>NZ_BDCI01000001.1 GCF_001613425.1 Nocardia vulneris
CGGCCGGCCGTTCAACCGCACAGCGCATCGGTGAGCAGCGCACGGATATCGACGGGGGTGGGGGTGCCGGTGTAGGCGATGGTGACCGCGCGGGCGGTGGTGGCGCCGGCGACGGTCGAGAAGCCCGCTATGCCGCCGATGTGGCCCACATACTGTGTGCCGCAGGGGAGTTGGGTGTAGCCGGCGCCGAGACCGTAGGACATGCCGTCGCCGGACCCCATGTCCGTGCCGTCGAGCATCTGCGGCAGCAGTGCCGGTGGCACCACCGCTCCGGTCAGCAGCGCGGTGTAGAAACGGTTCAGGTCGGCGCCGGTGCTGACCAGCGCGCCCGACGTCCACAGTGCCGACGGTTCCACCCGGGTGGTGTCGGTGACGACGCCGTCGATCGTGGCGTAGCCGTTCGGATGTGGCGCGCGCAAACCGGTTTCGCCGGTCGCAGGCATATACGTATCCGACATGCCCAGCGGCGTCAGGACCCGGTCGCGCAGTTCGTCGGCGTAGCGGTGCCCGGTCACCGCTTCGATCAGCATTCCGGCGACGATGTAATTGGTGTTGGTGTATTCGAATCGGGTGCCCGGTGCGAACCGCGCGGGATGGGCCAAGGCCAGGGTGATCTGTTGCACAGGAGTGAAGGTGCGGCCGTCGCGTGCCACCGTGTACTCGTTGATGTCGGGGGATTCGGCCGGCTGCGGCAGTCCGCTGCGATGGCCGAGGACTTGGCGGACGGTTATGGCGCGACCATCGATGCCGGCCCCGGCGAGCAATCCCGGCAGATATGTCTCGATCGGCTGATCGAGGTCGACGCGGTGTTCGGCGACGAGTTGCAACACGATGGCGGCGGTGAACGTCTTGGTGATGCTGCCGACCCGGACGTATTGCGGACGATCGGTGCTGATCGCAGTCTTCGCGGCGATGTCCGCGACACCGGCTGTGACGACGGTGCTGACGTCGTTGGCGGTGAGCGTGGCCACGGAGCCGACCGCGCCGGAGCCGATCAGCGCGTCGAGGTCGTCGCGCACACGGTCCGCGCCGGTGCCGGCGAGTGCGGGCGCGGCGGTCGGCGCGACCGTGGCCGTCGTACAGGCGGACAGCAGCACCGACACAGTGCAGATCGGGAGGGCGAGAGCTCGAAACCACATGGCCCGACCGTAGAAACCCAAGGCCCGCAGCCACATTGCACCGCAGTACTACGGCACCTCGAACTGGAGTATCACACGGGGCGCTGGTCCATGACCGAACGCACGTGCGCGGCGATGTGCTGTTCGATCCTGGTGAGACAGTCGTAGCCCTGCTGGGTGCCGGAGACCCAGGCCGCCGTCATACCGCCGACGACGTCGCGCGGGGCCGGGGCCTCGGGTTCGGCCGGCTGCGGGGCCGACGCGGGCGGGGTCCAGGGGGAGACGGGCGGTTCGACGGGTGCGGGCGGGGCCTGGTAGATCGGCGGCTCCGGCACGGCTTCCGGCCCGCTGACCGGCGGTGGCACCAGGGGCCGGCCGGACAGGCCCGAGGTCGTGTGGTCCTGGCTCGACGCGGAGCGACCGGCCGGCGGTCCGTCGCGGTGGGTGCAGACCAGCGCGGTGAGTACGGCGGCGGTCGAGACCACGGCGAACTGCATCGTGACTTCGGACTTTCGTGGTGCGCGGTGTCTACCCATCGGCTGCTTTCCCTCGAATACCCGTCGGGTCTGAGAGTTTATGGCGCGCAATCGATTCGGACCAGAAATGTTAGCGTTTCTGTAAACGAGTTAAGTGCCACCGACACTGTCCTCGGGCACCACCGGGATCATCCGTAACGGTGGCCGATCGATGTGGCCCTACCTGCGGGTTCCTCGTTCGGCCACCGGCCGCCACGCATTCCCGCCGCATACTGCGGCATTTTCCGCGTAAATACCCGAGTGGGATTGAAATCGATCATGCCGGGTAGATCGAAGGGGCACTATGGGGTCTTGACGCCAGACTCGATGATTTCCACAACAGCTGTTTGTCTCGCTGTACGCAACATCCGTGGCATTGCGAAGGAGGAAACCCATGGAATGGCTTCTGGGATTACTGGGCGGGGTGGTCGGTGGCGGGATCGGTGGTTCGAAGAACCCGCTCGGCCCCGTGGTGAACGGTGCGGCGGGTGCGGTCGGTGGTGGCATCACCGGCGGGATCATCCAGGCCGCGACGGGTAGCGGGCTGGACTTCGGGCAGATCCTCGCCCAGGTCGCCGGCGGCGGCGTGGTGGGTGCCGTGCTGTCCGCGATCATCGGAGTGGCCACCAAACCGAAGGCCGGCGAAGTTCGCTGACCGACAGCTTCGAGATTGCCTGCAAGTGCTAGCCCTGTCGCCCCTTGTGAGGAGTCTTTCGATGAAGAGCTTGAAGAAATCTCTATCCGCCGTCGCGTTCGCCGGCGGATTGATCGCGACGTTCGGCGCCGGTGTGCTGCTGAGCCCGAGCGCCGGTGCGCAACCGGCCGACGCGGACGCCGCGATCACCGCGCACTACGACGAGAAGGGCGGCGCGTCCACGCCGCTCGGGGAAAAGGTCGGCGCCGTCTACGCTTTCGGGCCGGACGGGGCCGCACAGGATTATCGCGGCGGAAAGATCGTCTACTCGCCGGAGACCGGCGCGAAGGTGATGTACGGCGCGATCCTGGACAAGTATCTGGCGCTCGGCGGTGCGAGCACCGATATCGGCTACCCGGTGAACGACGAGTCCGACGCGCCGGTCGCGGGTACCGCGCGGTACAGCGAGTTCTCAGCCGCGGATGGCGCGACCATCCAGTGGAGCCCGCAGAACGGCGCGTGGTTGGTGCGCGGTCCGATCCGCACCGCGTGGTCACATCTGAAGGCGACCGACGGTCCCCTGGGTAGCCCGACTTCCGACACCACGGTGGCCGACGGCGTCTACACCCAGACCTTCAGCGGCCAGAACGGCAATCCGGTGCAGATCCGCTGGAGCAAGGCCGATGGTTTCAGCACCGTGCCGCCGGAGATCGCGGGTCAGTTGAGCGGACTGGATGTGTCCGCGCCCGGTGCGGCTCCCGGTTCGGTGGTGTCCGGCGGTAATCCGGAACCCGCGACCGAAGCCGAGTCCGACTCCGATTCGGGCTCGAGTTCGAACGCGAAGTGGTGGGCGCTGCCGATCGGTCTGGTGATCGCGGCCATCGCGGGTGCGCTCGCGGCGATGGTGGGCCGCGGCGGATCGAACCACAGCGCGTCCGGGCGGGGCCGGGGCACGCCGGTGGCGGCGGGCAGCGCGGCCGCGGCACGCCCCCGTGGCGGATCGCATGTCGCCAGCCCGGAGGAAGCGCATACCCGCATGGGTACCACGCGCAATCCCTGAGCGCAGGCGCGCCGTGGGCTCCCGGGGACGAAACCCCCGGGAGCCCAGACGTATTCGCTATCCGGCCGCGGGCGTGCCCAGATCGGCGCGCGTCGCGGCGGCGAACTCGAAGGCCGCGGGTTCGGGTTTGCGCGTCGCACGCCAGTAGCTCGTGCCGGTGCCCGCCCAGGACTGGCGATTGTGGCCGGTGTGGTCGAGAAACCAGCTGTGGCAACCGCCGGACACCCACACGGACCGGTCGAGTTTGCCGTGCAGCCAGGTGTTGAACTCGTCCTGCTTCGCGCCGCTCACTTCGATCCGGGTGGCACCCCGGCTCTGCATCAGCCGCAGGCACTGCACGATGTAGCGGACCTGCGCCTCGATGAGGAACACGATCGACTGGGCGCCACCACCGGAATTCGGGCCCATGATCATGAAGAAGTTCGGGAAGCCCGCCACGGTCATGCCGAGGTAGGCCTGCATGCCGTCGCGCCAGGCGTCCTGAATGGTGAGCCCGTCGCGACCGACGATGTGTTCGGTCGCGCACCGGTTGTCGGTGGCGAACCCGGTGCCGAGCACGATCACATCCGCCTCGTGCAGCACGCCATCGGTGGTGCGGATCCCGGTCGCGGTGAATTCCTCGATGCCTGCGGTCACCAGGCTGACATCGGGTCGTTGCAGGGCCGGAAAGAAGTCGCTGGAGAACAGGATTCGCTTGCAGCCGAAGGTATGCGTCGGCGTGAGCCGGGCGCGCAGTTCGGGGTCGGGGACCTGCTTCTTCAGATGGTGCAGCGCCACGAACTTCAGCAGGAAGTTCCAGCGGGGGTGGAAGTAGCCGTAGACCGGTGCCTCGTGCAGCCAGAAGGCGAAGTTGCGGTAGATCTTCATCAGGCCGGGGAAGGCCTTGAACATGCGCTGTTCCACGCTGCTGACCGGGCGGTCCATCTTCGGCATCACCCAGTGCGCGGACCGCTGGAACACCTCGACATGCGCTGCGGTACCGGCGATCTGGGGCGCCAGCTGCACACCGCTGGAGCCGGTGCCGATCACCGCGACCCGCTTGCCGGTCAGGTCCACCGAGTGATCCCACTGCGCGGAATGGAAGACCGGGCCGGTGAAGTTTTCTCGCCCTGCGAATTCCGGGATGTTCGGCACGTGCAGCGCGCCGTGCGCGGCGACCACGGCGCGGGGCCGATACTCTTCGCCGTCGGCGGTGCGGACCACCCACCGGTCCGCGGCGGCGTCGAATTCATAGGACACCGCCTCGGATCGGAAGCGGATATAGGGCTCGATCCCGTAGTCTTTGACGACTCGTTTGATGTAGTCGAGGATTTCCGGCTGCGGAGCATACATCCGGCTCCACCCGGTATGCGGCGCAAAGGAATACGAGTACATCATCGACATGATGTCGCAACCGCAGCCCGGATAGGTGTTCTCGCGCCATACCCCGCCCACGCCGTCGGCCTTCTCGAGGATGACGAAATCACGCTCGCCCGCCTCCAGCAGTTTGATCGCCATCGCGACACCGGCGAATCCGGTGCCGATGATGAGAACATTCGGAGACGCCGTGCTCACCTGATCGTTCGATGCCATGGTTCACCTTTGCTTGACTGAGAGGCGCGTCCGGGTGGGGGACCTGCGCGGTCGACTTTCCGACGGTGTGCCGACCCTCGTGCCGACCCTCGGAATGCGCACTGCCGGCGAATGATTCGGCTGCGGGAATCGACCGATTACACCACAGCGCACCGCTGGCCGCATGCCGAATCGCGCGCGCGATGCCGCGGCCTGCGTGCGGCGCCCACCGTCGCGAATCATGGTGTGCTGATTGGTGTTCGGATCGTCGTGGTGAGATCGGTCGCGTGCAGCAGGGATTTCGCGTGCTGCCACAGCCGGACCAGGGTCTGCTCGTCCGGGACGTCGGTCCCGCGCGTGGTCGGCTCGCCCGCCGCCTCGGTACCGTCGGCGAGCCGGCGCGCGGCCAGCACCAATTCGGCGACCATTCGGATATGTTCCTGTTCGTCTTCGACGACGGTGTTCTCGATCAATTCGTCGACCGGAGTCGGCAGCGGCAGGACGTATCTGGCGACAATTTCGGCCGCGTCGTGGATTTCCATTCGCCTGCGGTGCAATCGTTCCTGCGGCGACACATTCCAACTGTCCGCGCGTTTGAGCCGGAAGACCACCTGGGGCGCGGCGGCGGTGAGGTCGCGCCAGATCGGATACACCCGGCGTGCGGCGCGCGATTCCCGATCGAGCCGCAGCAACTGCACGATCGCTTGCGCCGAGGACGGTACATACACCATGACCAGGGCGGCGAACACGAACAGCCCGGGCTCGCCCGAGGTGAAACCGTCGGCGACGAGCTCGAAGATGCTGCGCGTGAACGCATTGCCCACGCCGATGGCATCCGCCGCCGCGGCGACCGCCATCAGGAAGACGGGCAGCGAGCTGGCGACACCGAAGCAGACGAGAGCGGCGACGGTGAACCGTTCCCACAGCGTGTTCGTCCGCCACACCGTGCCGCGGACCTTCAACACGTAGTAGTACCCGGAAACGATCACGGGCAGGGCCGAATACAGTCCGATGTAGATGCCGAAGCGCCAGCCGCCGTATTCGGCGATGGACGTCAGGCCGTGGGCCCGGGCGGGCGCGCTGAGCGCGAGGAATATCAGGCCGATCGCGGCGGAAAGGCCCAGTACGACCTTGAACTGGGTGCGGTAGCGGACCGGGCCGTTCTCGTGCAGCAGCGCCATCCCGAGCCCGAAGGCCCAGGCGGTGACCGTCAGCCAGTGCCAGGCGTCGAACACCGTGGGCAGGCCGCCGGGGACGATTTTCGCCGCCTGCCGCGCGATGACCGGTTCACGCAGCAGCGCCGCCGCGGCGTCGAAGCCGAGCAGGGTGTTGATCAAGCGGCCGAACAGCGTCGTGTGCAGGGTCGACGCCAGCCGGATCAGGGTGATGGCGACGATGAACACCGTTGCCGAGATGGTGATCCAGGGCGACAGCTGGGTGTTCGGCCACATGCGTCACAACTCTCTCAACATCGGGTCGCGGCGCGGTCCGACGGTCCGCGCGCGGAAGCTGATCAGGGTCGCCAGCAGCTCGGCTTCGTATTCTTCGACCGAGGCGTAGCTCGACGCGCCGCGAGCGGCGCGGACCATGGACAGGTCGATGGCGTCGTTCAACGCGACCTCGCTGGTCAGCGTTTTCCATTCGACCGAGGACAGTGAGGTGTCCTGGCCGTGGCCGAGCAGCATGTGGCTGACCTCGTGCAGGGCCACGTGCAATTCGACCGCCGGGTCCGAGGACTGCCTGAGGAAGATCACGTCGTAGTCCTTGCAGGCCAGCCACAGTCCGCACAGCCCAACCGGTGCGGTGGGCGGCAGCAGCAACCGCACGATGCGCCGCCCCCGCGTGCGTTCGACGCACGCGATGAACTCCTCGATGGTCCAGTCCGTCGGCAACTCGAGACTGTCGACCAGCGCTTGCAGGCGAGCCCGCGTGGAGGTCTTGCCGCGAGTGGGCTTCCACGAGAGAGTGGAGGCCTTGCGCCGGAACAGTTTCAACATGTCACTTGCCTCCTCGTTCGAGTGAGGCGATCCGCGTCAGTGAGGTCCGACCCGTCGGCATAACCGCTGGTAAGAGCTGCTGCGTCGAGGCCGGTGGAATGCAGATCGTATGCGTTCACGATTTCCTCCCCCGAGCACCTGGAGATCCCACCTTGTTATCGCGCACCACAGCGGCATCGTTGCCACCGGCGCGATATTGTTCGTCGAAGTCGTCCGTTTCGACGGGAGTGCGACGTCGTCCATCGTCCCGGATGCCTTCAGCGGACCGGCATGTCGACACACATCGACTCACCATCGTCGACTTGCCGGGCTGGCATATACCCTACCTGTCACCCGGGCTTCGCGTAGCTGTAATTCCTTGGTCAGAAGTTGCAGATTGTCACTTTGACCTGGGCCGATATGGGTGAACAGTAACGCAAGATTCGGCATCGGCGCCGTCGGAGGGACGCGATCGGTCCTGGTGGCACGGCCGACGGTGGCTCGACCGCGGGCGGAGGGGCAGGGTACGAGGGAGTTTTCGCCGGACCGCGAAACATCGCGATGCCGACCGGATTTCAGCGGGGGCGGCCGGAGCCGGGCAGACGCGCGGTCCGGCGGCCGCCGGAACCGTTCCGGGCGTGCGCGATACCGGGCGCTCGCGCCCGTGGTTCGCTGAAATACTTTGTGTTTCAACCTCTGTCGCGTCGCGCGACCCGCAGGGGCCGTCCCCGATCCGCATCCTCGGGTCGTCCGGCATGTCTCGAGGGTGCGTACGTCCATGACCCGTTGCTTCGGAGGCTAGGTCTGCGGATGGTCGTCTCGGTCGGACTCGCGCCCAGGCTGTGCGGGTTCGGCCGTGTTCTGTAGCGCCTGTAGCAGGCGATCGATCGCGGTCTTCGGGAAGACCAGCTGATAGCCCTCGGTGTGGCTGCGTGCGCGTTTCAACTCGATGCCGAGCCGGTCGAGCTCGGTCACGAGGTCCACGACCGACCGGTGCTTGCGGGCCAGGTTCTGCAACGCGTCCACGCCGCTCTCGACATCGTCGGGCACGCCGGTCTCGACGGGTTCGTCCACCGGGGACGCCCCGAGGGTGCCGCCGTGATGCAGTGCGGCGGTTGCGCTTCCGGCCGCCAGCCCGAGTGCTTCGAGCGCGCGGTTGTACTTCGCCTCCGTGGTGGCGCTTATCGTGTCGACTTGCCCGCTCTCGATTCGGGACTGAACATTTCGTGTAGGACCCCCGAGGTCATGGATGTGCTGGTGCGTGATCAGCTCATCGGGAAGATTTCGCTGCCGGAACGCCTTCAGCTGCCGTCCGAACCGCTGTCCAGCCGACTCGACTCTCGCACGGTTCACGGTCTCGCTGGCGCCCAACTCGTCGCCCATGGCAAGCACCATACCACTTGACTGTGCAGAGCTGGTCATCATGCGCGTGCATGTCCTCTCATGTCCGGTCGCGAACGAGCACCTTAGCAAGATCATTACCCGACGTCACGCGCGGGGTCGGGTTAGACTGCACGAGCGTGCGCATGGCAGGGATCTTGGATGCACACGAATGCACACCGATGTGTTGACATGACTGCTCGTGGTCGATAAATTCTGACCATGGGTGCGGATCTGGGCACCGGGCGTGAGGTGGGCACAAATCATGTGGACGTTCAGCACGATCAGCACGACCCCTGATGATGTGCCGCCCTGTGCCACCCAGCTCAACCGCCTCAGTGTCGATGTATCGCCGGCTGTCCGGCGTCCGAACGACTCGGTCCGACCGCCGAGGTCTCGTTCGGGGGGAGTAGGCACCGGCCGGGAGCTCCATGCCGTCCGGCGGTCCACCGAAAAGCGCTCGGCGGGTGGACATTTCGCATCGGCGGTCATGGTCCTCGAGGGGGGAACATGACCGCCGGCTCGATTTCGGCAAGTGACGGTCGGAAACTCGACGATCAAATCAGCCTGCTCGATGCCACCGCGTACCTGGAATCGAAGGCGTGGTGGGGCGTTTCGCGCAGGCGAAGCGCAAATGGTCGATACGGATCCTGATCGACTGGGCGACACCAACTGAGCGGTTGTCTCGCCCGGTCGATAGACGTGTGGTTACAAAACGAAGGTAATGCGATGGATTCTGTGCACAGCTCATCGATCGAGACCGAGTCGACCGCTCACGAGGGCATAGCCGTCGTGGGAATCGGTTGCCGGTTCCCCGGACGGGTTTCCGACGTGGGTGATTTCTGGCAACTGCTGCTCGGTGAGCAGGACGCCGTCCGTGAGGTTCCGGAGAACCGCTGGTCCGGCGCGGCGTTCTACGATCGGGATGCGGCGCGGCCGGGCCACCTGCGCACCAGGGCGGGCGGCTACCTCGAGGACGTCACGTCCTTCGATGCGCACTTCTTCGGCATCACGCCGCACGAGGCGGCGCGAATCGACCCGCAGCAGCGCCTCTTCCTGGAGACGACCTGGGAGGCGTTGCAGGACGCGGGCATCGTGCCGGAAAGTATCGCGGGCACGAAAACCGCTGTGTACGCAGGTGTTTCGGGGCACGACTACGGCATCATCCAGCTCAACCCGGAGAACCGCTACCTCATCGGTGGTCACACGATGACCGGCGTCACGAACTGCATTGTGGCGAACCGTGTTTCGTACCTGCTCGACCTGCGCGGCCCGAGTATGACGGTCGATACCGCGTGCTCGTCCTCGTTGATCGCGATCCACCTCGCGTGCCGCAGCATCCGCTCGGGCGAGGCGTCGATGGCGATCGTCGGCGGCGTCAGCACGCTGCTCATTCCCGAGGCGACCATCGGCTTCAGCCAGGGCACCTTCCTCTCGCCGGAGGGGCGATCGAAATCCTTCAGCGAATCGGCCGACGGCTATGTGCGCAGCGAGGGTTCGGGCACCATCATCCTCAAGCCGCTGTCCGCGGCGCTCGCCGACGGTGACCGCGTCTACGCGGTGATCCGGGGCAGTGCGACGAACCAGGACGGCCGCACCAACGGCATCTCCGTGCCGAGCGAGGAAGCCCAGGCGCAGATGATCGCGGACGCCTGTCGCGACGCGGGCGTGGCGCCGGCCGATATCGGCTACGTCGAAGCGCACGGGACCGGCACCTCCGTCGGCGACCCGATCGAGGCGCGCGCCCTCGGAAAGGCGCTGGCGCAGGGGCGCAACGGGCACGGCCCGTGCATCGTCGGCGCGGTGAAATCGAACCTGGGCCACCTGGAGTCGGCGGCGGGCATCGCCGGCGTCATCAAGGCGTGCCTGGTGCTCACCAACGGTGAGATCCCCGCGAATCTGCATGCCGAGGTGCCGAATTCGACCATCCCCTTCGACGAGCTGGGCCTGCAACTGGCGCAGTCCCGCCAGCCGTGGCCGGGTGACCGGCCGCGACTGGCCGGTGTGAACTCCTTCGGGTTCGGTGGCTCGAATGCCCATGTGATCCTCGAGGGCCCGCCGGAGGCCGCGGGAACCGCGTTGCCGGACAAGGCGAACGGGCACGTGACCGCGGTCGAGACGCAGGAACCGGTGGTGTTCGCGCTCAGCGCGAAGACGAAGGACGCGCTGCGGGCCTACGCCGAGAGCTACGCGGAATTCCTGGAGGAGCCGCCCGCCGCGGCGAGCCTGCCGGCCATCGCGGCTACCCAGGCGCAGACCCGCGCGCACTACGACCATCGGCTCGCCGTGGTGTGCGCCTCGACCGACGAACTGCGCGACGCGCTGCGTGAAGTCGCCCGCGGCGCGACCCCGGAATCCGTGCGCACCGGCGTGAAAGCGCCTGCCGCACAGCAGATTGCGTTCGTGTTCTCCGGTCAGGGCCCGCAGTGGTGGGGCATGGCGCGGGAGCTGCTGGCGCAGAACGAGGTGTTCCGGCAGACCGTGCAGCGCGTCGACGCGGAACTGAGCAAATACGCCGACTGGACCGTCTCCGAGGAACTCGGGCGCGATGAGGCCGACAGCCGGATCGGCGAGACGTTCATCGCCCAGCCCGCGGTGTTCGCGGTGCAGGTCGGCCTGGCAGCCGTGTGGCAGAGCTGGGGCATCGTGCCCGCCGCCGTGGTCGGCCACAGCATCGGTGAGGTCGCTGCCGCCTACGTCTCGGGCGGGCTGTCGTTCGAGGACGCGGTGCGAGTCATCTTCCACCGCAGCCGGGTTCAGCAGCAGGCGTCGGGCAAGGGCAAGATGCTCGCCGTCGGTCTGCCGCTGAGCGAGGTGGAGCAGCGGGTCGCCGGATATCGCGGCCGGGTCGCCATCGCCGCGCTCAACGGGCCGCAATCGGTGGCGCTGGCCGGCGATCCCGACGCGCTCGAGGAGATCGAGCGCGAGCTCGGCGCGGAGAAGATCTTCGCCAGGATGCTCCAGGTCAGCGTGGCCTTCCACAGCCACCACATGGATCCGCTGCACGACGAGTTGCTGTCCTCGCTCGAGGGGCTCACCTCGGGTCCGGCGACGGTGCCGATGTATTCCACGGTGACGTCCGAGACCGTGCCGACCGGTGGGCTCGACGCCGAGTACTGGTGGCAGAACGTGCGCGAGCCAGTGCGGTTCGCGCCCACCATCGACCGCCTCATCGAGGATCAGCACCTGGCGTTCGTGGAGCTGGGCCCGCACCCGATCCACGCGACGGCCATCGGCGAGCTGCTCGAACAGCGGCACGCCGAGGGGATCGCGGTTCCGTCGCTGCATCGCAAGCAGAGCGACCGGGCCACCCTGCTGTCCTCGCTCGCCGCGCTCTACACGGCCGGTTTCGAGCCGTCGTGGGCGGCCCTGTTCGACGGGGTATCGGCCCGGGTACAGGTGCCGTTCTACCCGTGGCAGCGTGAAACCTATTGGCTGGAAACGCCTTCCGCGCGCGACCGGCGCTTCCCGGCGCTGCATCATCCGCTGGTGGGCGAGGTCGGCCGGGTCGCGGACGAACCGGACAAGCACGTCTGGGAGATCGTGCTCGATCCGGATCGCTTCCCCTGGCTCGACGACCATCGGGTGCAAGGTCCCATCGTCTTCCCCGGTGCGGCATATCTGGACATGGTGCTCGGCTGTGCCGAGGACGCGTTCGGCGCCGGCCGGTACTCGCTGGAGAACGTCGAGTTCCGGCGTGCGCTGTTCGTCTTCGACGATCGTCCCGCGCCCGTCGTCCAGGTGGTGTTGACGCCGTCGCTGGACTACTCCGTGTACAGCAGGCAGGACGGTGACAAGGACTGGACCCTGCACTCGGTCGGGACGCTGCGCCGCGGCGCGCCCGACACCGAATTGCCGGTGCCGTTCGCCGAACTCGACGCCGAATGCCCGCTCGAGATCGAGCCCGCCAAGGTCTTCGCCAAACTCCGCAACAACGGTCTGATGCTGGGCCCGACGTTCAAGGCGATCACCAAACTCGGCTACGCCGATCTGAAGTCGCTCGGCCGGATCGACACCCCGGCCGCGCTCGCGGACGAGGCGCCGCGCCACGCGATCCATCCGGCGGTGCTGGACTCCTGCTTCCAGTCGCTGTCCATCTCGATGGGCAACGATCCGAACAACGAGGACAAGACGCTCTATCTCCCCGTCGAGGTGAAGCGGCTCAGCTTCTACGCGAAGGCGAGCGGTCGGGTCTACTGCTACGGCCGGGCGCAGATCAGCGAGGACATCAACTACTGCTTCGGCGATCTCTGGATCGTCAACGAGGACGGCACGCTCGTCGCCGAACTCGAAGGCTTCCGGGGCAAGTCGATCACCACGACCGCCGAGGACAGCGACGCGCTGTTGCAGTGGCTCTACGAGTTCCGCTGGCACGAGGCGCCGGTGCGCACGAAGACCCGCATGCCCGCCGCGCTGGCCGCGCCGGCCACGCTCGACGCGGCGGTGGCGCCGCTGGTCGACGAGTTGCAGAACTGGTCGGTCAACCGCGAGTACCACGCGAGCACCGAAACGGTGATGGACGCGCTGTGCATCGCGTTCGTGACCGAGGCCTTCCATCAGTTGGGCCTGGAGTTCTCGGTGGGCCGCACGGTCACTCTCGACGAGCTCGCCGCCGAGATGCGGGTGCACGACAAGCACCGGCGCTACCTCGCCCGGCTGCTGGAACTGCTTGCGCGGCATGGGATCACCGAGAAGGACGGCGACGCGTGGCGGCTGCTGACGGTTCCCGAGCGGGTCGACACCCGCGCGGAACTGGCCAGGCTGCAGGAACTGCATCCCGAATGCGAGCCCGAACTGGCGGTGCTCGGCCGCTGTGGCACCGAGCAGGCCGCGGTGCTGCGCGACGACGTGAACCCCATCGAGCTGATCTTCCCCGAGGACGAATTCCAGTCGGTCGCAGATCTTTACGGCCCCTCGTTCTCGTTCGGCAAGGCCAATCGGATCGTCAGCAAGATCGTCGGTGAATGCGTGCGCGCCCTGCCCAGCGACCGGCCGATCCGGGTGCTGGAGATCGGTGCGGGCACCGGCGGCACCACCGGCTACGTCCTGCCGGAGCTGCCCGCGGACCGGGCCGAATACGTGTATTCCGATGTCACGCAGCTGTTCCTGGGCAAGGCGCGGCATCGCTTCGCCGAATTCGAGTTCGTCGATTATCGAGTGCTCGACATCGAGCACGATATCGAGGCCCAGGGCTTCGACGCGCACTACTACGACATCGTCGTGGCCTCGAATGTGGTGCACGCCACCGCGAGTCTGAGCGCCACGCTCGCCAACGTGCAGCGCCTGCTGACCGCGCAGGGCATGCTGCTGGTGGTGGAGGCGACGGTGCCGCCGCACTGGGTCGACCTGACCTTCGGCATGACCGAGGGCTGGTGGGCGTTCAGCGATCACGACGTCCGGCCCGACTACCCGCTGATGGCGGAGTCGAAGTGGCGGGAGTTCCTGCCCAGCATCGGTTTCGAGAACGTGCAGATCTTCTCCGATATGGCGACACCGGAGCAGACCGGCAATTCGGTGATCCTGGCGCGCAACCCCGCGATCGACCTCGAACCGCATCAGCCGCGGATCGAGCAGGGCTCCTGGGTCGTGCTCGCGGACGAAGCCGGGGTCGGCGATCGCTACATCGCGCTGCTCACCGAGGGCGGTGCGGCCGGCGTCGTGGTCACCCGCGGCGCGGAATTCGAGGAGCTCGACGCCAACACCTTCCGGGTGCGGCCGAACAGCAGCGAAGACCTGCAGCGGGTGCTCGAGCAGGTGCGGGCGCAGGCGGGTGAGATCGCCGGCGTGCTGCACCTGTGGAACCTGGATCATGCGGGCGCCGAACTGACCACCGAGTTGCTGCCCGCCGTCGAGACCGAAGGCGCCTACAGCGTGATCGCGCTGGCGCAGGCGGTCGAGGAATTGGACTGGGAGCAGGCGCCGCGGTTGTGGGTGGCGACCTCCGGTGCGCAGGTACTGGAGCGCGCCGAACACGTCGCGCTCACCCAGGTGCCCAGCTGGGGCATCCTGCGGGTGCTGTTGAGCGAGCACAGCAGCCTGCGGGCGAAGATCTTCGACTTCGACCCGGCGGCCGCGGCGCCGCAGCGTGCCGCGCAGCTCTTCCAGGAGCTGCTGCACGTGGACGCGGCGGACGAGGAGATCGCCTTCCGCGGCGAGACCCGGTTCATCGACCGGCTCGAACATGTGTCGCTCGCCGAATTCGAGGCCTCGGTCGCGACGCCGGCCCGGGTCTCGGACCCGACCCCGTTCGCCCTGTCGGTGCCCGCCGATCCCGAGATCGAACAGCTGCGCTACGAACGGCAGGCGGTGCCGGTGCTCGGCGCCGGTGAGGTGGCCATCCGGCCGCTGGCCACCGGCCTGAACTTCCGCGACATCATGCTCTCGCTCGGCATGCTTTCCGACGGTGCGACTTTCGGTGGCTTCTACGAGAAGAACCTCGGCGTCGAGTGCGCCGGTGTGATCACCGAGGTCGGGCCCGGGGTGGACGGGTTCGCACCCGGCGACCGGGTGATCGCCTTCGCCCGTGGCTGTTTCGGTTCGCTGGTGGTCGCCGATGTCCGGCGGGTCTACCAGGCGCCGTCGCGGCTGTCCGACGCCGAGGCCGCGACGCTGCCGATGGCCTACCTGACGGCGTGGTACGCGCTGGTCGAGGTGGGCAGGCTGCGCAAGGGGCAGCGGGTGCTCGTGCACGCCGCCGCCGGCGGTGTCGGCCTCGCGGCGGTGCACATCGCCCGCTCGCTGGGGGCGACCGTGCTGGCCACCGCAGGCAGCGAGGAGAAGCGGGAATACCTGCGGGCCTTGGGTATCGAGGCGGTCTTCGACTCGCGCTCGCTCGCCTTCGCGGACGAGATCCGGGAGCGTTACGACGGTATCGACGTGGTGCTGAATTCCCTGCAGGGCGAGACGATTCCGAAGAGCCTCGAGTTGCTGCGGCCGCGCGGCCGGTTCCTCGAGATCGGCAAGAAGGACATCTACGACAACTACAAGCTCGGCCTGAAGCCGTTCGGCAACAACCTGAGCTACGCGGCGATCGATATCGACCGGCTGCTGCTGGAAGATCCCGAACTGTGCCGCGAGGCGATGGTGGAGGTGTTGCAGCGCATCGCCGCCGATACGCTGCCCGCGCTGCCGCACACCGCCTTCGGCGCGGTCGAGGTGGCCTCGGCGTTCCGGTTCATGGCCTCGGCCAAGCAGATCGGCAAGGTCGTCGTCGAATTCGACGCGGACACCGAAGTGCTCGTGCATCCGACGGTGACCGGCGATCATGCCTTCGACGCCGAGGGCGCCTACCTGATCACCGGCGGCTACTCCGGTTTCGGTCTGCGCACCGCACAGTGGCTGGTCGAGAACGGCGCGCGCACGGTGGTGCTGGTCGGCCGCCGGGCCCAGATCGACGAGGAGAACGAGGGCCCGATCGAACAGATGCGGGCCCAGGGCGTGAACGTGGTGCTCGAGCGCGCCGACGTGTCGATCGAGGCCGATGTGGTCGCACTGCTGGAACGGATCGCGGAACTGCCGCCGCTGCGCGGGATCTACCACGCCGCGATGGTGCTCGCGGACGGTCCGCTGGCCGGCATGACCGAGGAACAGTTCCTGCGGACCGTGCAGCCCAAGGTGGACGGCGCCTGGCACCTGCACAACCACACCCGCGAGCTGGAACTCGACGCGTTCGTCATGTACTCGTCGATGAGCTGGAACGTGGGCACCCCCGGCCAAGCGAATTACGCTGCGGCCAACGGGTTCCTGGAAGCGCTCGCCAAGCATCGGCGCGCGCACGGCCTGCCCGCCCTGACCGTCAACTGGGGTGCGCTCGCCGAGGTCGGCTTCGTCGCGCGCACCAAGCTCGACACCCTGGCCCGGCTCGGGTGGACACCGATCATCCCGGACCACGCCCTGGACTTCATCGGGCGGTGCCTGGCCCAAGGTGTCACGAGTACCAGCGTTTTCGGCGTCAACTGGTCGAAGATGAATCAGGTCATGCCGATCATCCGGAGCTCGCCGCGGTTGGCCCATCTCGCGCTCGCCGAAAGCGCGGGCGTCACCGCGAGCGGTGGCACCGAGGGGCTGCGCGCCGAACTGCTCGAGCTGGAAGAGTCCGCACGCCAGCCGCGGCTGATCGAGGCGCTCTCGCAACAGATCTCGCGGATCTTCGACATGCCGATCGACCGGCTCGCCCACGACGTGGCCCTGACCGACCTCGGCATGGACTCGCTGATGGCCGGGCAGATCCGCAACGCGCTGGCCAAGCATCTCGACATCGACTTCCCGACGATGGGTCTGATGCGTGGCCCGACGCTGGTCGAGCTCACCGACGAGGTGCTCGCCCAGGTCTTCGGCGAGGCCAACGGCGTGCTGCCGGTCGCGTCGGAGAGCGCGGGCACACAACGCTGGATCCACACGGTGAAGGGGCGGTCGAGTACCGCGTCGCTGCGGGTGTTCGCGATGCCGTTCGTCGGCGGCGGCGCCTCGGTGTTCACGCCGTGGCCGAACTTCCTGCCGGACACGGTGGAAGTGGTGGGCATTCAGTATCCGGGCCGCGAGGACCGGGTGAACGAGGTCCCGTTCGACTCCATGCCCGCCTTCATCGAGGAACTGGCCGATGCGATGCTGCCGCACCTGGATCGGACCTTCGCGATCTACGGGCACAGCATGGGTAGCCTGCTGGCCTACGAGCTCACCAAATATCTGGAACAGCAGTACGCCGAAGTGCCGCTGAAACTTATCATCGGCGGGTGGCCGTCGCCGGCGCTGGTCGAAAGCTATGTGCGAAACCTCAAGCACATTCGCGACGGCTTCGACATGGACCGCGAAACCGACAGCCGGGTGCTGGAAGTGTTGCGCGACAACGATCTGCTGAACATCCCGGTCGAGGACGAGGCCTCGGTGAAGCCGATGATGCCCGCGGTGCGGGCGGACCTGAAGATGCTCGGCGACTACCGATTCGAACACGGTGTGGTGCTGCGGGCCCCGATCACGGTGCTGCGCGGTGCCGAGGACCCCCTGTTCGAGGCCGACCAACTGCAGGGCTGGGAAAAGCTGACCAGCGGCCGGTTCTCGCTCACCACGGTCCCGGGCGGGCACCTGTTCATCCAGAACCCCAGCGCGCAGGTGATGCGGACGATCGCCGACGAACTGTCCGCCGAGGACCACTACCCGAGCTTCACCAGTCTCATGGATGGGCACTGAGCAGCTGCTCGAACGGAGAATGCTATGAAACCGATTGACCGATACGACGTCGTGATCTGTGGCGGCGGGCTGGCGGGGCTCACCCTGTCCAGGCAGCTCAAGCGGACCATGCCCGAACTCTCGGTGCTGGTGCTGGAGCGCACCGGCGGCGATATCCCCGACGGCGCGTACAAGGTGGGGGAGGCGACCGTCGAAGGCGGCGCGCACTACTTCACCGAACAGCTCGGCCTCACCGGCTATTTCAACAAGCACCACCTGCACAAGCTCGGACTGCGCCTGTTCTTCGGCGACCAGCACGGTCCCTTCGAGGCACGGCCGGAGATCGGCGCGCGCCGGTTCGCCCGGGTGCCGTCGTATCAGATCGACCGCGGCATCTTCGAGCGCGATCTGCGCCGTGGCGCAAAGGATCTCGGCATCGACCTGATCGAGCAGGCCAAGGTCGTCGACGTGGATCTGGCGCAGGGCGACGACGATCACGTCATCACCTACGAGGTGGCCGGCGGGGCGGAGCGCTCGGTCCGGGCGCGCTTCGTCGCCGACGCCTCCGGGCGCGGCAAGCTGATCCAGCGCAAGCTGGGTCTCGGCGCGCCGAGCCCGCACAAGATCAACGCGGCCTGGTGGCGGTTGCGCGGCGAGTACGACGTGGAGGAGATGGCGGGGCCGACCAGCCCCACCTGGCGGCCGAAAACCCAAGAGCGCCGGTGGTTCTCGACCAACCACCTGATGGGCACCGGTTACTGGGTGTGGATGATCCCGCTCTCATCCGGGAACACCAGCATCGGCATCGTCACCGACGAGCGCTACCACCCGTTCCGCACGTACTCGACGGAAACCAAAGCGCGGCAGTGGATCGCCGAGCACGAGCCGACGCTGGCGAAATTCACCGAACAGGCCGAGCTGCTCGACTTCCTGGTGCTGCGCAACGCGAGCTACAGCTCCACGCAAGCGTTTTCGCACAACCGGTGGGCCTGTGTCGGTGAGGCGGCGGTGTTCCTGGACGCGTTCTACAGCCCGGGCTCGGACTACATCGCCTACACCAACACGATCACGACCCGGCTCATCGAGCTCGACCGCAAGGGCAGGCTGACCGAGGACGTCGCGCAGTCCTACAACCGGTTGCTGCTCGAGGATCTGTGGCCGAACTACCTGCAGATGTACCACGACAACTACAGCATCTTCGGCCACGCACCCGCCATGTTCACCAAGGTGATGTGGGATACCTCGTTCTACTGGGCGCTGCCCTCGCAGATGCTGTTCCGCGGCTTGCTCACCAGCCCGGACGCGGCGGCGGAGTTCCATCCGATCGCGTCGCGGTTCTTCGGCATCCAGTCGCGCATGCAGGCGAACCTGCGGGCCTTCGCGGCGCAGGCGCCGCAACCGGAGAAGTACCTGTTCGTCGAATACAGCAAGGTGCCGATCTGCGCGCAGCTGCATCTGGACCTGCTGACCGACAAGACCGCCACGCAGACCTTCGCGGATATGCGACGCAATGTCGATCGCTTGGAGGCGTGGGCGGATTCGTTCGAACAGGAAATCGCCACCAGGATCGACCTGCCGCAGCGGGATCCGGCGGAGTCGGCGCTGCAGGCGACGGCGCAGTAGCGAGGAGAGTGGCGAACTTGACCGAATTCGAAGGCCGGGTAGCGATCATCACCGGCGGCAGTCGCGGTATCGGCAAGGCCCTGGCCCTGGCGCTGGCGCGCCGGGGCACCGCGGTCGTCATCGCGGCGAAGACGATGGAAAGCGGTGGCAGACTACCCGGTAGCGTGCCGGACACCGTGCGCGAGATCGAGGCGCTCGGTGCGCGTGCGCTCGGCCTGCGCTGCGATGTGCGCGACGACGCGGATCTGCAGAACGTCGTCGAGCGGACGGTGGCCGAATTCGGTCGAGTCGACTTTCTCGTGAACAACGCGGGCGCGATGTGGATCCAGGCGGTCGAGGCCACGCCGCAGAAGCGGTACGACCTCGTGATGAGCATCAACTCCCGCGCGCCGTTCCTGCTGGCGAACTATTGCATTCCGCATATGCGCAAGGGCAATTGGGGACACATCATCAACCTGAGTCCGCCACTGGACCCCGACGTGCTCGACCATGTCGGCGGGAAAGTCGCCTACATGGCGTCCAAGCTGAACGCGACGCTGCTCGCGTTCGGCTTGGCCCAGGAGCTGGCGGGCACGGGGATCGCGTGCAATGCGATCTGGACGCGCACCCTCATCGGCACGCTGGCGACGCAGAACCTCGGCCTCGGCAGTCCCGCGGACTGGCGCACCGAGGACATCGTCGTGGACGCCATTCTGGCTGTGCTGGAACAGGATCCGGCGAAGTTCACCGGCAACGCGCTGGTGGACGACGAGATCCTGGCCCGGTTCAAGGGCATCGACGATCTGTCGCGCTACCGGATGGTGCCCGACCACGAGCCGACGCCGATGACGTGGGAGCGCTGGGACCGGCTCGCCGACGAAGCGCGGCAGCAGTACTTCGCCGCCGTGCTCGCCGCCGATCCGGCCGCCGCGGCGAAACTGTCGGGAGGCGCGTAACCGTGTCGTTGACCCAACGCATCCGGTCGTACGGGGTTCTCGCACGGGGCATGCTCGAAGGTGCGGGCTCGAATCGAACGCTGGCGCTCGAGTTCGAGCGGCGAAGCGGGCGCGCCGAGCATGCGGCGCAACCCTTTCTGCTGTACGCCGACGAGCGGTTCGACTACGCGGAGGCCAATCGCCGGGTCAACCGGATCGCGCACGCGTATCGCGAAGAAGGCCTGAGCAAGGGTGACGTGCTCGCCCTGCTGATGGAGAATCGGCCGGAGTTCATCTGGCACTATCTGGCGGCGGGCAAGCTCGGGGTCGTCGTGGCGTTCATCAACACGCAGACCCGCGGCGACGGGTTGGTGCACGCGCTTTCGGCGTGTGGCGCCAAGCAGTTGACCGTCGGTTCGGAATGTCTGCCCGCGTTTCTCGCCGTGCGCGACCGGGTGCCGGCCGAGCTGGTCGACCGCTGCCGGGTGGACAAGGACGAAAAGGCCTCGGCCGCAGGCGACGTCGCGGGGCTGGTGCGGTTCGTGCCGAGCGAGATCAGCACCGATCCGCCCGAGACGGCGCTGCATTCGCTCGCCGACACCGGCGCCTACATCTTCACCAGTGGTACGACCGGCTTACCCAAGGCCGCGGTGATGAGCTATCAGCGGTTGACCTCGGTGGGCCGGGTCACCGGCGCGTTGGCGTGGCGCCTGGAGCCGGGAGACGTGATCTACAACTGTCTTCCGCTCTTCCACACCAACGCGTTGGTGATCGCGCTGTCGAGCGTGATCGCGCACGGCTGCACACTCGCACTGGGGCGCAAGTTCTCCGCGAGTGCGTTCTGGCACGACATGCATCGCTTCGAGGCGACCGGGTTCAACTACATCGGTGAGATGTGCCGCTACCTGATCAACACCGCCCCGACGGAATACGATGTCGGCCACCGGGTTCGGGTGATCGTCGGGCAGGGGCTGCAAGCCGACGTATGGGCGACGCTGCAGGCGCGGTTCGAGATACCCCGGATCGTCGAACTGTACGCCTCGACCGAGGGCAATATCGCGACGCTCAATCTGTCCGGAGCGGTCGGCTCCGTCGGCAAGCTCCGCCTCGGCGGCAGGCTGGCGAAGTGGGATTTCGATCGCGACGATTTCGCCCGCGACGGCGCGCGTTTGGTCGATTGCCGGCCCGGTGAGGTCGGCGTGCTGCTCGGGCCGATTCGCAAGCGCACCCCGTTCGGCGGCTACCGCGACGAACACGCCACGCGCGCAAAGGTCGTCACCGATGCCTTCCGTGATGGCGACGCGCTGTTCAACACCGGCGACATGTTCCGGATCGACGCCGAGAAGAATCTGTTCTTCGTCGACCGGCTCGGCGACACCTTCCGCTACAAGGGCGAGAACGTGTCGACCACCGAGGTGCAGGAACAACTGGTGCGCTGGCCCGGCATCGCCGCAGCCAACGTCTACGGCGTGCAGGTGCCCGGACGCGAGGGCCGGGCCGGCATGGCGGCCATCGTGCTGGCCCGTGGCTCCCGCTTCGACGGTGTCGAACTCGCGTCGTACCTCGACGCGGTGCTGCCCCCTTACGCCCGGCCGATTTTCATTCGTGTGTGCCCGTCGCTGGAAACCACCGCGACGCTGAAGCTGGCCAAACTCGCACTACAACGGGAAGGTTTCACGCCACGGGACGGGGAGCCCATCTATATCCGCGATGCGGGGGACGCCGCCTACCAGGAGCTGACACCGCAACGCTACGCGGCGATCATGCGCGACGAGCGGGCGTCGGTGACCTTGGAAAGAACTGAGGGCCAATGACACTCGAAGAAACCTACGATCGGGCCGACGCCCCGCTGGCCATCGCGCGTTCTGGTATCGGCCCGCCGGTCGTGCTGGTGCACGGCGGGATGCCCGCGCCGATGACCTGGGCCGCCCAGCAGGAGCTCGCGCAGCGCTGGTCGCTGATCGTGCCGAGCCGGCGCGGATTTCCGCCGAGCCCGGCCGCGCAATGGCAGGACTTCCGCGCCGACGCAGACGATTTGGTGGACCTCATCACGGAAGTGCCTGGGGGAGTGCACCTCATCGGGTTTTCGTACGGCGGTATCGGCGCGCTGCTGGTGGCCGAGCGGTTGCCGCACCTGGTGCGGTCGCTGACCGTGATCGAGGCGCCGCTGTGGAACGCCGCGGCCGAGGACGAGTACGTCCGCGAGCTGGCCGACCTGTCCGATCAATACGCGCAGAACCCGGACGACGCGGAGGCCGAGAGAAAGTTCTTCGCGGTGGCCGGTGTGGATCCCGCGATGCTCGCCGATGTGGGCGACGAGGTCCGGCACGCGCTGGAATTCGGACGCAAACTGCGTTCACCGCGGGAGGCCGAGCCCCGGTTCGAAACGATCGCCGAGGCGGGCGTGCCGGTGCTGGTGTGCTCCGGCAAGCACAACCCCGCACTCGAACGGGTCTGCGATGCGCTCGCCGACCACCTCGACGCGCAACGGGTCCAGCTGCCCGGTGCGGGTCATGCCGTCCAACATGCCCCCGGATTCAACACGATGCTGGAAACATTTCTGACAGCCGCGGAACAGAGCCGCGGCAACGGACGAGGAGGCACCAAATGAGTGATGACGCAACGATTCACGGCCATGAGAAGGTGCTCGAGTACACGGTCGAGCTCTTTCGCAGCTTCACCCCGCCCGGCGTTACCCTCCAGCTGCCGCCGCCCTCGGCGAAGGAAATGGACATGCAGTTCGAGGAGTACGTGCCGGGCACCTCGTTGACCGCGACGGTGGCGGCGCCGCCGAGCTATGCGAACGCCGTCGGCATCGTGCAGGGCGGGTTCCTTTCCGCCATGTTCGACAACCTCATCGGACCGCTCAGTTACCTGACCGCGCGCGGCCCGACGACGACCCTGGAACTGACGACGCACTTCATGCGCCAGACGTTTCCCGGGCAGCGGCTGCGGTTGACCGCCGTGGTGCGCAAGGCGGGGCGCACGGCGATCTACCTTGCCGCGGAAGCACATAGCGAGGACGGGAAGCTGGTGGCGACAGCGGTGTCCACGGTTCAAGTTCTGTCGATGCCGACTCCGTAGTCGACGGTCCACCTTCGCCACGGCGAAGGTGGACATCTTTCTCAGCGAGGTTTGCGATGCCCTCATTGCTCGAAGTCACAACACATTTCTTTTTGCAGCTCGCGATCATTCTCGTGACCTGCCGCCTGCTCTGGCCGCTGTTCCAGCGGCTCGGTCAGGTCCAGGTGGTGGCGATCATGGCCGCCGGCTTCGTTTTGGGGCCATCGGTTTTCGGTCTGATCTGGCCGACGGGGCAGGAGTGGCTGTTCCCCACGACGCTGGACGTGGGCGGCTCGTCGATCACGCACCCGAATCTCACGGCCATCTACGTCGTCGGCCAGCTCGGGCTGGTGCTGTACATGTTCTTGGTCGGCGCCTCGTTCAAGCTCGACATCCTCCGGTCGCATCTGGGCAAGGCCGGCGCCACCTCGCTGGCCGGTATCTCGGTGCCCCTGGTGCTGGGCGGACTGGTCGGTGTCTGGATGGTGAGCCAGGGCGACTACTTCACCGAGAAGGTCGGCACCTGGCAGGGCGGGTTGTTCGTGGCTTCGGCGGTGGCCATCACGGCATTTCCGATGCTGGCCTGGATCATCTACGCGTCCGGTCTGCTGAACACCCGGCTCGGCACCATGTCGCTGTCGTGTGCCGCGGTGGACGACGCCTGCGCCTGGGTACTGCTGGCGACGGTGGTCGCGACGACGAAAGACAGCATGTCCGGCGCGGTGCTCGCGGTCGGCGGTGGTCTGGGCTATCTGGCGTTCATGGTCGTCGTGGCGCGTCCCGCGTTGAAACGGCTCGAAGGGTGGACCCCGAGCAGCGGGGACACCGAACGCAGCGGTGGTATTCCCATCGTGCCGCTCACGGTCGTGCTGCTGGTCGTGCTGCTGGCGAGCTGGTTCACCGACTACGTCGGCATCTACTCGGTGTTCGGCGCGTTCGTCGCGGGCACGGTGATGCCGCGCGGCAAGCTGCTCGACGTCATCCGGGACCGGTTCGAACCGCTGGTGGCGTATCTGCTGCTGCCCGCGTTCTTCATCTACTCGGGTCTCAACACCAAGCTCAGCCTGATCTTCGAGCCGAAGGTGCTGCTGGTCGCGGTCATCGTGATGATCGTGTCGTTCGCCAGCAAGTTCGGCGCGATCGGCCTGGTGGCCCGGTGGCAGGGGATGAGCTGGCGGGAGGCGGGCGCGATGGGGGCGCTCGCCAACGCCCGCGGCCTGATGGAGCTGATCCTGCTGAACATCGGTCTCACCGCGGGCCTGATCTCGGGGCAGCTCTACACCATCCTGGCGCTGATGACGATCGTCACGACCTTCGTCGCCACCCCGGTGATGCGGATGTTCGAACGCAGTGGATGGAAGCACGGCGTCGTGTTCGGTCCGTCGGGTGAGGAGAGCCGCGAGTCACACCAGACGCGAATACCGGAACCGGCCCGAATACCCGAGCAGGCGATGCGGCACCAGCGGGTCGACGCGGCCGACGGCCCGCCATGACCGTCGGATTCGGATCGGATCAGGAGAGCCAGGTGCGCACCGGTCGCCGCCGCCCGGTCGAATGGTGCAGTTCCACTGTCGTGCCGCGGCGCAGTCTGCTCGTCGCGTCCGATTTCCCGTTCGCCCGAACGGATTTCGAGAACGCGGTGGCCGTGCACGACGGCTTCGCCCTGGCGGGCACGTGCTCCTGGCGTGAGGTGGTGGATCGGTCCGCGCGGTTGCGTCCCGACGTGATCGTGCTGGACGCCTCGGTGGCCCGGCTCGGCGGGTTGGCCGCGACCGTGGCACGGCTGCGGGATTCGGACCACCCGCCGATGATCACGCTGCTGGTGGAACACGGTGCCGCCAAGGCGGATATCGAACAGGTCGACGCGGTGGTGGCCAAGGACCGCGGCGTGCTGGCGGTACTGGAGGTGCTCGAGGTGCTGATCTCGGGCGCGGTGCTGGCGATGGCGCCGCAGCCGAGCCGGATGCACAGCGGGTTGGCGATGGATTACAAGGCGCGCCAACGCCTTTCCACGCTGACCAAGCGGGAGCGGGAGATTCTGCGGCTGGTCGTGGACGGGCTGTCCAACCGAGAGGTCGGCTCTCGGTTGTTCATCAGCCCGGACACGGTGAAGGAGTACGTCAGTCGTATTCTCGCGAAGCTCGAGGTGACCAGCCGGATCGAGGCCGCGGTGGCCGCGGTCCGCGCGGAGTACGACAGTGGCGATTGGTAGCCGGTGGCTGTGTGCCCTACTGCGGCGCCGCGGCGACCGAGCGAATGGCGTCGGTCACCGTCGCCAACGCCATGAGGCGCACCAGATCGACGTCGGCATCCACGGAACCCGTTGCGGCGGCGATGAATCCGTCGCCGTCGAAGCGACCGTGCGGCGGCGTGAGGGCGCGCGAGAGGCCGTCGTGCGCGCCCTGCGCGACGATATGGCAGCCGACCTTGTCCAGCTTGGCATTGGTGATCACGGTGCCGATGGTGGTGTGCATCCGCGCCGCGGACGCGGCGGAGATGACCAGATCCAATTGCGTGACCGAGTCCAACGCGATCTCCGAGGCGCCGTCGTCGATGTCGCCGAACGCGTTGACCACACAGAGCGCGCCGACCACGAGATCGTTCCAGCGCCGTTCGACGTAGGCGAGTCCGCCCGCCCGGCGGGCGCCGGGCCCGCGCCAGTGCCCGGTGTAGGCGCCGGTGCCCGCCCCCACACGCCCGGCGAGCACCTGCTCGCCGGTGGTCGCGTGCGCCGCGGCGTACCCGCGCTCGGCGGTCGGACGCGCCTTGGGATCGCCTGCGCTCAAATCGAACAGGGCGAGGGCGGGCACGATCGGCACCTTGCCGCCGGGCGTCGGCACGCCGCGATCGTGCTCCTCGAGATAGCGCATGACGCCATCCGCGGCGGCGAGGCCGAACGCGGAGCCGCCGGTCAGCACCACCGCGTCGATGAACGGCACGGTCTTGTCCGGCGCCAGCACGTCCAACTCGCGGCTGGCCGGCGCACCGCCGCGCACCTCACAGGAGGCGACGGTGCCCTCCGGCAGGATCAGCACCGTACATCCGGTTTCCCCGTGCGGATCGGACCAGTGCCCGACCCGCACGCCGGGAATGTTTATCGTCATACCCACCTCAGCTCAAGAATTCGTATTCGCTATCACGACGAAGAAGTCATCCGGGGTCGTGGGGAAGCCCATACGCCGCACATCGGCCGGCACCGGTTGGTACTCGAACAATTGCCGCTCGTTGTATGCGAACAACTCCGCCCCCGTCTGTCCGGCAGAGTATATCGAGACACTCTTCGTCCACGCTATATGGCGCGGATCGGTCACCGGGAAAAGTGTGACATTCTTGTACCGGTCTGCGTCGGTGCTCTCGCGATAGGGCGGCCGGATGGCCGAATACCGGTCGGCGGTCCAACCCGCCTCCGAGTAATCCGGCGCACCGGTTTCGATACCGGCGAAAACGGACAACCACGGCGCCCACGAGGTCAATTTCGCACCGGGCGCTTCGGCGGTTTCCGCGCGCTGCTGGAGGCCGCGGCCGAATTCGTCGCCCGCCGGACCCGCGGTGGTCAGTACCTGCGGGCGACCGGCGGCCATCGGGGTAACCGTCACGGTCTCGCGACCGTCGAACGCTACCACGAAAGCATGCTGTGGATCGGCGATCACCAGGTGAAAGGCGAACAATGTGCCGGAATCGCCCAAAGCGGGCACCAGTCGCGTGCGCAGGAGTTCGACCGCGTGCTCCGCGGACGTGGCGGTCGCGCAATCCAGGCTCAGCCCGCCCGGCGCGATCAATTCCGCCGCGGTGGAATTCCCGGCCGTGTCCGACCGAGTGTGCTCATCCCATTCCGGCGTGAAGATGCGGCAATAGACACCGGTGCGCCGATGGAAGGCCAGCCACGAGCCGCCGTCGATATCCAGACCGCTCACCACGTCGGCCAATTCGGGGCTGTCCGCCGCCTGCACGGTCCACGCCTTTTTACGGAGATCCGGATTGTCCTGCCAGTGTGGACCATACGAGAACGGCTGGGCCAGCCCGAGCGCACGGGCGGCTTCGAAACCATGCGGCCGATAAATCGAATGGTCGCGGGATTCGATGGCGACGAAGCGCCCATCGGCGCTGTCCAGGAAAAACATACAGGTGCACATGGTGTTTCCGTTTCACATTTCCCGAAGGTCGGTCAGGGTCAACGAGATGTTGTCGATCAGCCTGGTGCTGCCGACGTGTGCGGCGACCAGCAGCCGGGCCGGGCCCGACGAAGGGGTGGGACCGAGATCGGGATCCCGCAATTCGAGATATTCGACCTCGACACCCGCGGCGGCGTCGAGTACCGCGCGGGCCGCGTCGAGTACCGCGGTGGGGCCCCGGTCGCGCACGCGCGCACCCGCCTGCAACGCCGTGGGCAGCGCCGTGGCCGAAATCCGCTCGGTCGCATCGAGGTAGCGGTTACGTGAGGACAGGGCCAGGCCGTCCGGCTCGCGCACGGTCGCGACGCCGACGATCCGGATGTCGAAGTTCAGGTCGTGCACCATCTGCTGAATCAAAACCAGCTGCTGATAGTCCTTTTCGCCGAAAAAGGCGGCATGCGGCCGGGTGATCTGCAGCAGTTTGGCGACCACGGTGAGCATGCCGCCGAAGAGCACCGGCCTTGTCGCACCGCAGAGTTCGGCGCCGAGCGGGCCTGGCGTGACGGTGGTCCGGGGGCCGGTCGGATACATCCCCGTGAGGGTCGGCGTGAACACCAGCCGCACGCCCGCGGCGCGCAGCCGATCGAGATCGGCCGCCAATGTTCGCGGATAACGGTCGAGATCCTCCGAAGCCCCGAACTGTAATGGGTTGACAAAGATCGAGACAATGCACTCGGCCTCGTTTTTCCGGGCCGCTTCGACCAATGCGAGATGACCGTCGTGTAAGGCGCCCATGGTGGGCACGAACGTGACCTCGCGACCCTGCGCCCGCAGTTCCGCGGAAATGTGCGAGATTGCCGCCGGAGCTTCCTGGACGGTCAATGTTCCCTGTGCATAATTGGTGACATCCGGTGGCTTCAATGATTCTCCCCTCCGGTGCGCTCCGAACGCGCTTTCGGCAGCGGCAACGGGCGTGTTGATAGATCACTTCGACGGTACCGGAACGCGGTCGCCGACGCAGCTGTTGACGTAATCGAGATCCGTTGTAGATCAAGCGTGTTGGTTTCGCGGATCCCTCCGCCGAAACGTTGCCGCCGGTGTGCGCACCGTGATATTGTTCCTTCCGGAACATAAATTATCGACGGCCCTGGGGAGGGTGCCGGCGACCTGGCATTCTCCGCTTGGGAATCAGACGGGTACTCAATGGTCATGCATGCGTCAGAAAACACCGGTAACCCGGTTGACGGGAATCCGGCCGATCCGAGTCCGACCGAAATAGAGTTTTTGCAGTGGCGTGCGCTGAGCGCGGGTGACGGTGCGAAATTCTATGACCACGCCACGGCGGCCGATGCGGTGTTCGCGGTGCCTTCTCCGCATGCTTCGCTGTCCCGGCGGATCATGTTGAACGCGGTCGGTACGGCACCGCCGATCGAGGCCTATCAGATACTCGAGTTCCACGAGCGTTCCCTGGGTCCGGACGCGCATATCGTGTTTTACGAGATGTATCAGAAGCGGGTCGGGCTCGATGGTATCTATGCCGCAATTTCTACGGTGTATATACGTCGCGACAATCGCTGGCTCATGCAATATCATCAGCAGACTCCGTTGCGCAGAGGATCGGCCGAGGGAGTTTCGCGGTGAGTACCGATTATGACGTTCTGATATTGGGTTCCGGCCTTTCCGGAAGCACATTGTCGCTGTGTCTGCAGGCGTCCGGGTTGCGGACCTGCATGGTCGACCCGAAAACGCATCCTCGCTTCGCCATCGGGGAATCGACGATCCCGAACACCTCGAAGCTCTACAAGTTGATGAGCATCAAATACGGTGTGCCGGAACTGGCCGCGCTGTCGTCGTTCGACAACCTCATCGGGTCGGTCGGCACCTGCGGCATGAAGAACAACTTCGGCTTCATCTACCACGAGCCGGGTACCACGGCCCGGCGCGCCCATCAGTTCCCGCTGTCGGAGATCGTGGAAACCGAGTCGCATCTGTTCCGGGCCGATGTCGATCACTGGCTGGCGCTGCGCGCCCGCGACTACGGCGCCGTCCTGCTGGAGGGCGTGGGCGCCAGCCGGCTCGACATCACCGAGGCCGGCGTGCTGTTCGAAGGTGATGAGGGAACCCGGATTTCGGCGGAATACGTGGTCGACGCGGGTGGACGCGGCTCGCCCGTCGCGGCCGCGCTGGGCCTGCGTACCACCGAAGGTCTGCGCACCACCTCGAAGTCCGTGTTCACCCATATGACGGGCGTGACCCCGTTCGACGAGATCACCACCGTGCACGGTCCGCGCGAATGGCACACGGGGACACTGCATCACGTCTTCGACGGCGGCTGGATGTGGGTGATCCCGTTCGACAACAACGAGAAATCGTCCAATCCGCTGTGCAGCGTGGGCGTCGTCTGGCGCATCGACGACGGCGACGAGGCGCCGCTGCCGAACCCGGAGCAGGCCTTCGCCGACTTCCTGGCGACCTACCCGGAGATCGGCAAGCAGTTCGAGCACGCGCAGAACGCGCGCTCGTGGATCAGCGCGGGCCGGCTGCAATACTCGGCCACCCGAACCGTCGGCGATCGCTGGTGTCTCACCTCCAACGCGGCCGGGTTCATCGACCCGCTGTTCTCCCGTGGCATGCAGAACACGGCGGTCGTGGTGGATCGGCTGGCGGAACGGCTGATCGACCGATTCCGGGGCGGTTTCACGCCGGAGACCTTCGACGACATCGAACAAATGCAGTCCAGCCTGATCGAGGAGAACGACTTCCTGGTCGGCAACGCATTCCGCTCGTTCACCGACTATGAACTCTGGAACGCGTGGTTCCGGGTCTGGCAGGTGAATCAGGTGACGGGCACCATGCGCACCGAGAATCGGTTGCGGCACGTCACCGCGCTCGCGGCCGCGCGTGCCGCCGGGAAGGAACCGACGCAGCAGGCCGATGCGGCGCCCGGCACCGGGCTCGATGGCTTCATCGACGCCTTCTATCGGAAGTCGGACCAGATCATGACGGCCTACTGGAGCCGGGAGACCAGCCGCGACACCGCGGTGTCGGAATTCCGAAAGTTGTTCGCGGAGGTCGATTTCGTGCCGCCGTCCTTCGGATTGACCGACATGTCCCAGCCCTACTTCGATATCGACATGGACAAAGTGGCCCGCGCGGTGGCCTGGGCCCGCCGGGCCCGGCCGGGGATTCGTGAGCTGTACCTCGGCGGACTGCCCGCATCGCCAGAGGTAGGTGCAGATGAATCCGATTGATCTGTCCGCATATGACGACCGGGTCTCGGCCGCGGTGTCCGGCTCCCTGAACGGGCTGCTCAGATTCGACCGCTCCATGGTCACGTCGTTGGACGCGCTGGAGCCCGACGACGACGCGCAACCGGTCATCGTGATGCTGCGCGCCTACCTGTATCTGCTGGGCGGGGTCCGGCCACCGGTGGAAGTCGTTGCCGCCCTCAGGAATATCGACCAGGGTGCGATCACCGCGCTGGAATCGGCGCACCTCGACGCGATCCGGCAGTTGCTGCGCGGCGATTTCGGCACGGCCGGTACCACGCTGCTGGAGATATCGCGGCAGTTCCCCGCGGACGAACTGGCGCTGGCCGCCGGGCATCAGGTCGACTTCCTGACCGGTGCCACCGAGACGTTGCTCGCCCGCTTGTCCGCGAGTCCGCTGCTGACCGAGGGCGCGACCGAGGCGTATCCGTACCTGCTGGCAATGCTGGCTTTCGCGCTCGGGGAGAACCATCGATTCGCCGAGGCGCACGCGGCAGGCAGCCGGGCGCTGGAGCTCGCCCCCGACGACAATCCGTGGGCGGTGCACGCGTGCGCGCACGCCCTGTTCGAAACCAGGGACCACGGTGGGGTCGCGGACCTGTTGTCCGCCACCCGATCCCGTTGGAACGCCGAAAGGTGCCTGCTGCGTACGCATCTGAGCTGGCATCACGCGTTGAACTCGATGGCGGGCTCCGACCACGACGCGCTGGTCGGGCTCACCGGTGAGGTCACCGGCGTACTCGGCACCGAATGTTCGGCCATGCAATTCTGCGATGCGGTATCGCTGCTGTGGCGATTGCGGCTGGCAGGCCGGGCCGGACCGGACGATTTCACGGCGGTCGCGGACAAGGCGCCGGACATTCGGGCGGCCTCGAATTCGGCATTCGTCGATCTGCACGTCCTGCTGGCGATCATCGGGGCCGACCGGCACGAACTCGCCGAGCAGTTGGCCAACGAACTCGGGGCGGAGGCAACGGATACCGCCGCGCATCTGATCGGCACCCGGCGCACCGCGGTCGGTGTGGCGGAGAGTTTCCGTTATTACTGCCAGTCGAATCCCGAACAGGCCGTGCGGCGTTTGATTTCCGTGCTGCCCGCGGTGGTGGGCGTCGGCGGCAGCATGGTGCAGCGCGACCTCGCCCTGGAACTGCTGGTCACCTGCGACTACGGTGCCGGCGCGGATCTCACCATGCCCGCGGGCATCGATAAACGTCCACTCGTGACCAATCTCCGTTTGTGACAGGAATGAGCGAACGAAATGACTCACGCAACTCTTCCCCTCTGCACCCAGACGCTCACCGGCCCCGCCGCGTGGCGCAGTAGCGATTACACCGATCCCGACCAGTGGACGACACCACTGACCACCGATGATGTCGGCGAGTTGTTCGCCGCGCTGCAGCACTGCCGACGGACCGGCAAGGATCTCGGTGACATCACCCGCGCAGACTTTCCGCTGGACGGCCTGGCGCGCAAGCTCGCCGCGGTATCGGACACGTTGGTCTCCGGGCGCGGTTTCGCCGTGCTCAGCGGCTTTCCGATCACGGCCGACATTCCGCGCTCCGATATCGAACTCATGTATTGGGGGCTGAGCGCGCACCTGGGGCCCGCGGTGACGCAGAACGCCCGCGGCGACCTCCTGGTGCCGGTCAAGAACTATGGCAACGGCGGTCTGTTGAACGCGGCGACCCGCGGCTACCAGACCAACGAGGCTCTTCCGTTCCACACCGACAGTTCCGATATCGTCGGACTGCTCTGCCTGCACTCCGCCGGCGAGGGCGGCTACAGCAGCCTCACCAGTTCGGTGACCATCCACAACGAACTGCTCCGGGAGCACCGGGAACTGCTCGGCCTGTACTACGCCGGTTTCTATTACGACCGGCGCGACGAAGAGGTCGACGGCGAGCGGCCGTACTACCGCAATTCCGTCTACGCCTGGCACGAAGGCCGGCTCAGCTGCCGGTACTACCTGCGGCAATTCGTCGAATCCGCGCACGATCGATTCGATCTGGACCTGTCCCCGGTGGAGCGGTACGCGCTCGATACCTTCGAGGCGATCGCCGCCCGGCCGGAGAACAAGATCACCATGCGGATTCGGCCCGGCGACATCCAGTTCCTCAACAACAATGTGATCGTGCACGCCCGCACCGCATTCATCGACACCGATCAGATCGCCCGTGAGCTACTTCGGCTCTGGCTCAACCCGTTCGGTGCACCGACGCCGCCGCCCGGACACGCGGCGTTCCGTGAAGGTATGCCACTGAAACAAATTCGCTGATCGGAGATATCGTGTCATCGGTGTCTGGCTCGATCGGCGTCGAAACGAAGTCAGGAGTGCTGAATTGCAGTCTCGGAGAATGACGGTGCGCACCCGCGGGGGCATCCGTTGAGGCGCGGTCGTCCCGTTGCCGTCGTCGCGCTCGCCTTCGCGGTCTGGCTGACCGGCGTGGCCTGCGGCACCGGCGGTGACGTGGTGCCCGGTGGGGACCCGAGCAAGGCCACCCAGGCCGCGACACCCCCGGACGATCAGCTGAACCTCGATGCGACGGCGAACGTTCGGTTCGCGCTGGAGCCGGTCAGCCTGAACACCTTCACCACCGCGGGCGTCGCGCTCGATCAGGCGTTGCTCGACAACGTGTATCAGGGCCTGGTCACGGTGGACGCCGGTGCCCAGGACAAGATCGTGCCCGGCCTGGCGACCTCATGGGAGCAGTCGCCGGACGGGTTGAGCTACACCTTCCACCTGGTGCCGAACGCGAAGTTCCACGACGGCTCGCCGCTGACCTCCGCCGATGTCGTGTGGTCGTTGCAGCAGCAGATCGCCCCGGGCTCCAAGTCGCTGCGCGCGGCCGAGCTCGCGTCCATCGCGTCGGTGTCCGCCGCCGACCCGGCCACCGTGACGATCCAGCTGAAACAGCGCGACACCAACCTGCTGTGGAACCTGACCCAGCGCGGCGGCATCGTCTACAAGACCGGCACCGATTTCGCCGCGCTCGACGGTGCGGAGAACGGTTCCGGTCCGTTCCGGCTGGCGCAGTGGAACCGCGGCTCGACCCTCACCCTGACGCGGTGGGACGACTACTGGGGGCCGAAGCCGAAGGTCGCAAAGGTGGTGTTCCACTACATCATCGACGCCAACACCGCGAACAATGCCGAACTGACCGGGCAGCTCGACGTTCAGACCGCGACCGATCCGACCCTGCTGCAACCGTTCACCGACAGCGACAAGTTCAGCGTGCTGCGCGGGACGAGCACCGACGAGTACACCCTCGCCTTCAACGAAGCCAATCCCATTCTGGCGAATCCGGATGTGCGCCATGCCATCCGGCAAGCACTGGACAAGAAGGCGATCATCAAGGCGGTGGGTGCGGGGATCCAGATCGGTAGCCCCGTGCCGCCGCAGGATCCTTGGTACGAGGACCTCACCGCGCTGGACGAATACAACCCGGAGAACGCGAAGAAGCTGCTCGCCAAGGCCGGATACGGCAACGGGCTGACGCTGTCGGTGGAATATCCGAACCACTACGTCACCGCGCTGAGCGACATCCTGGTCTCCAATCTCAAGGACGTCGGCATCACGCTCAACGTCCGGGTGGTGGAGTTCCAGACCTGGTTGTCGAAGGTGTACAAGAACCACGACTACGAGTTGAGCGTGGTCAATCACGCCGAGGCGCGGGACGTGAACAACTACGCGCGCGCCGACTACTACTTCGGCTACGACAACAAACAGGTCCAGCAGTGGTATCGGGAAGCGCGCACCGCGGACAGTGAGGACGCGCGTAATGCCCTGCTGCGCAAGATGACCCGGCAGATCGCCGAGGACGCGCCGTGTGACTGGTTGTTCCTCGTCGAGCTGAACACGGTGGTGCGCAAGGGGGTTTACGGTGTGCCGCAGCACGAGACCAACAACCGGTTTCCGCTGACGAAGCTGGCGGTCGCCAAGTGACGGAGGTCTTTTGCTCTGGTATGTGATCCAGCGAGTCGGGCTGCTCCTGGTATCCCTGGCGGTGGCGAGCGTGCTCGTCTTCGCGCTGCTGCGCTTGCTGCCCGGCGACGTCGCGGCGACCGTCGCCGGGCTCCAGGCGACACCGGAGCAGATCGCCGCCATCCGCACCGATCTCGGACTGGATCGGTCGCTGCCGGAGCAGTACCTGTCCTGGATCGGTGGGGTGTTCCACGGTGACTTCGGTCATTCCCAGCTCAACGGGACCTCCGTGGGGCCCGAGTTGCAGCAGAAACTGGCGGTCACCGGCCCGCTGATCGTCGGATCCCTGCTGATCGCACTGTGTTTGGCGGTATCGCTGGGCACCTGGGCGGCGATCCGGCATCGCAGCCGGACCGGTGAGGCAGCGAACGCCTTGTCGCAGCTCGGGATCGCGGTGCCAGGCCTGTGGCTGGCGATGCTGCTGATCCTGGTGTTCGCGGTGGAGCTGAAAGTGCTGCCCGCACAGGGATTTCCGGCCGATCGCTGGGCCGAACCGGGCGATGCGGTGCGCAGTCTGATCCTGCCGTGCGTGACCCTCGGGTTGTCCGAGGGCGCGGTGCTGTTCCGGTTCGTGCGCTCGGCGATCCTGGGCGTGCTGTATTCGGAGTACCTGCGCACCGCGCGGGCCAAGGGACTGACCCGCACGCAGGCGTTGGTACGGCATGGGTTTCGCAATGCGGCGCCGCCGGTGGTCTCGATCCTCGGCCTGCAGTTCGCGGTGTTGATCGTGGGTGCGGTGGTGATCGAGCGGGTGTTCACCCTGCCGGGCGTGGGCAGCATGCTGCTCTCCGATGTGGCGAACCGCGATCTGGTGAAGGTGCAGGGCGAGGTGTTGCTGATCGTCAGCGCGGTATTGGTGATCGGTTTCGCGGTCGACATCCTGCACCGGCTCATCGATCCACGGGTGGAGGCGACGCTGTGATCCGAGCCGTCGAGCGGCCGAAGTGGCGGCGCAGGCGCCGTGCGATACAGGTCGTGCTCGCCGCCCTGGTCCGAAAGCCCAGTGGCGCTTTCGGACTGGCCATGGTCGGCACGCTGGTCGTGGCGAGTGTGCTGTCGCTGTGGTGGACGCCCTACGATCCGCAGGCCACCGATCCGGGCCGGGCCTGGCTGCTGCCGCTGCGCGAGGGCCACCTGCTCGGCACCGATCGAGTCGGGCACGACGTGTTCAGCCAGGTGCTGGCCGGCGCGTGGCAGACGCTCGCGGTGGCGCTGGTGGTCGCCGCGATCGCCGGCACACTCGGCCTGCTGCTGGCGATGGCCGCGCAACTGTCGCCACGTCCGGTCGGCTCGGTGGTGGTGCAGCTGATCGACATCATGATCGCGTTCCCGGCGCTGTTGCTCGCGATGGTGCTGGCCGCGGTGTACGGCGGGTCGATGCTGACGGTGGCGGTGGCCATCGGCATCAGCTCGGGCGTCGCGGTCGCGCGGGTGGCGCGTGCCGAAGTGGCGCGCGTGCTGACCAGCGATTTCGTCCTCGCGGCCCGGGCCGCCGGGGCGTCGACGGGCCGGATCGTGGTCAAACACTTGCTGCCCGCCATCGCGCCCACGCTCATCGTGCAGCTGTCCTGGGTGATGGCGCTGGCCGTGCTCGCCGAGGCGGCGCTGACCTACCTGGGTTATGGCAGTTCGCCCTCGGCGCCGTCCTGGGGCGGCATCCTGCGCGCGCAACAGGACTACATCAAGGTGCGGCCGCTGCTGGTGGTGTGGCCGGGCCTGGCGGTGGCGCTGACGGTGCTCGGCTTCAATCTGCTGGGTGACGCGCTGCGCAGCGTCACCGACCCGCGGCTGCGCAAAGGGGTGCCGACTCGATGACACTGCTGAAGGTGACCGGACTGACGGTCGAGATCGGCGACCGGGTGCTGCTCGACGACGTCGACTTCGGGATGGACGCGGGCGGTCGGCTCGGCCTGATCGGTGTGTCCGGATCCGGGAAATCGCTCCTCGCCCTGGCGATCATGGGGTTGCTGCCGGAGGAGGCGCGGGTGCGCGGCAGCATCACGCTCGACGGTATGGAGCTGCTCGGGCGGGGCGACCGTCAGCTGTCGAAGATTCGCGGCAGCCGGATGGCGATGGTGTTCCAGGAACCGCTGTCGGCGTTGAATCCGCTGATGCGCGTCGGCAAGCAGATCGCGGAACCGCTACGGCTGCACCAGAAGCTGAGCCGGCGTGCCGCCGCCGCCGCGACCATCGAGTTGGCGGCCCGCGTCGGCCTGCCGGACCCGGCGCATATCGTGCGCGCGTTCCCGCATCAGCTCTCCGGCGGGCAGCGGCAGCGGGTCGGCATCGCGATGGCGCTCGCCGCGAAGCCCGCGCTGTTGATCGCCGACGAGCCGACGACGGCGCTCGATGTCACCGTGCAGGCCGAAATCTTGGCCCTGCTGGCGGATTTGGTGTCCGAGGAAGGTTCGGCGCTGCTGTTCGTCACGCACGATCTGGCGGTGCTCGCGCAGGTGACGCAGCGGGTGCTGGTGCTGGGGGAGGGGCGCGTGCTGGCGGACGGCGATCTGGCGCAGACCCTGCGCGAGTCGAAGCATCCGTATCTGCGGACGTTACTGGAACTCGCACGGGCGTCGTCGTTCCGGCGCGGTACGGCGAAGGTGAGCAGCGGTTCGGCGGAGGTGGTTTCGTGATCCTGTTGGAGGCCGACGACCTCAGCCGCTCGTTCCGCTTGCCCCGCACCAGGCTGCTCGGCCATGCCCCGCGCCGGGATGCGGTGCGTGCGGTGAGTTTGACGCTGGCGGAGGGCAGCCACCTCGGTATCGTGGGCGAATCCGGTTCCGGGAAGTCGACTTTGCTGCGCCTGCTGTTGGCTCTCGATCGTCCCGATCGCGGTGCGGTTCGCTATCAGGGAAAGCCGGTCCGCGGCCGCGATCTGACCTGGTTTCGCCGGGAAGTCCAAGTGGTGCTGCAAGATCCGCTGAGTTCGCTGGATCCGCGGATGATCGTCGGCGACTCGATCGCCGAACCCCTGGAGTGCCTGCGGATCCCGGGCAACCACGATTATCGCGTAGCGGAACTGCTCGTCGCGGTGGGCCTGGAACCCGATGCGGCAGCACGCTATCCGCACGAGTTCTCCGGCGGGCAGCGTCAGCGCATCGCAATCGCCCGCGCCCTCGCGCCGAACCCGAAGGTGCTCGTCGGCGACGAACCGTTCTCGGCCCTCGACGCCCCCACTCGCGCCCAGATCATCGAACTGCTCCGCGATCTCGTGGAAAAGTTCGGTCTCTCCCTGATCCTGGTCTCCCACGACGTCGGCGTGGTCCAGCAGCTGTGCGATCAACTCCTCGTGCTGAAAGACGGGGAGATCGTCGAACGCGGCGCCGCGGAAACGGTTCTCGCCCACCCCGAGCACCCGTACACCCGGGCGCTCCTGGACGCCGTGCCGATGCTGCCGTTCTGAGTACTCAGCGGAGGGGGTATCGCCTCCTTCCGGTTGCTGAACATTTTCTCTGGACCCCACTTGCACTCTCCTGTGTCGAGTGCTAAATATTATCTATGTCAGATGACAGAGGTTATCTGAGTTCCTACTGATCGAGATTGGAGTGAGTTGGCGGTGGCGACCATGCTGATGCGTACCGATCCCTTCCGTGACCTGGATCGCCTGACGCAGCAGGTCTTCGGTACACCTGCGCGACCGGCGGCCATGCCGATGGACGCCTGGCGGGACGGCGATGAGTTCTTCGTCGAATTCGACCTGCCCGGTATCGACCCGGACTCCCTCGACCTCGACGTCGAACGCAATGTGGTGACCGTGAAAGCCAGCCGCCCGCAACTGGATCAGAGCCGGTCGATGATCGCCGCGGAACGCAGCCGCGGCGTGTTCTCCCGCCAGCTGTTCCTGGGCGAGAACCTCGACACCGACGCGATCCGCGCGGACTACCGCGACGGGGTGCTGCGCTTGACCGTGCCCGTCGCGGAAAAGGCCAAGCCGCGCAAGATCGAGGTCATCCGCAGCGAAACCGCCGACCGTCAGGCCATCAACGCCTGAATCGGGCGCGAGGTGCCGGACGTCGTCCCGGGCCGGCACGCGCGTACGAGCGTGGACTGCCCAACCGTGTTCGCCCGGTTGGCAACTGGTGAAAGCGAGGTGATGCCTGTCAAATATGCAACCACTGGTTTCTCGGTTGGGGGCGCGGCCATGTCGCCCCGGGCCTGCACCGACAGGTGCTCGGCCACCTTGTATGGCAGCAGGCGCTGCGATACCCGGCCCCCACCGAACTGTTGAGCAAGACCATCACGTTTTCGAAATCTCTTCCTCCGACCGGTGGGCCCGCATGGGCACTGCTCTCGGGCCCACCGGTCCTTCGCTCCTCGCCGGCGCCCCGGCGAGACGGTGCGAAACTCTCGGCACGAGAAAGGAGATCGCGATGACCACCTTCGTTCCCGCCGGCGGCGACGTCGACCGCGCCGGACAGCACGCCTTTGCCGATGAGCGCGACCGCGACCTCGGCCTCGACACCGCCGCCGTGCACCCGGTGGCCGAACGCATCCGCGCCGCGTTCGATGCCGCCGACCTCACCGACCGTATCGACCAGAACTGGATCACCCCCGCCCCCTTCGACGATGACTACTACTGCCTCGCCTATTGATCCGCCCGCCGACGGGGCCGAGTCCCGGGCGGGCGACTTGGCTCGACGCCGCTCCACTAGACCGGAAAACGCAATGACCACAACAAGTTCCGCTGCCGTCCGCACACACACCGCGCCGGGCTCGGACACCGCGATGGTGCACCGTCCCGGCTCGTTTCGCCCGTGGTGGGAATCGAGGGCGGTGCCGACGGTGCCCGCCACCCCCGCGGTTCCCCGCTCACCCGATCCCTGTCACCCGCGGGCCCGAAATCCCTTCGTGCGCTTGGATAAACCTGCGCGCATCGCCTATCGCTGACCTATGTCAGGCGTACCCGATAGACGGTTCACGGTGTGGCGGCATTCGTGTAGGTGCGGTGCGGCGTGACGAAAACGAGGGTGCCGCGTTTGTCCTGCATCGCCTGGTCGTAGGCGTCCCAGTCCTGGGTGACGCCTGCCGCGGCGAAAATGTCGCGAATCACCAGGCGTTGTCGCTCGGCGTCGATGCCGGTGTGGGGGTCGTCGGGGCCGACCAGCTGCGCTGTCCCTTCGACGGTGGTCCACTGCCAGCCGGCCCGGATGGTGAGCGTGATGGTCGGATCGGCGCGCAAGTTCGCGAGTTTCACAGTGGCACCGGGGGATACGAATACCACCGTGTCGGCCCCGGTGGCCGGGTGTGGCAGCACCGCCGCGGTGACGACGGTGGCCTGCGGTGTGCCGTCCGCGCGCAGGGTGACGGCCACACACAGCCCGGAATCGACGGGCACCAGGTCGGCGAAGGACTTCAAATCGGTCACAGACGCTCCTTCTCGGGTGGAATCGGCAACGAGCGGCCATTCTGCGGTATCACCCAGGTCTTGCGGCAAGCCCCCGGGTCGGATATAAGTTCAAGTGGGGAGCGGGAGCTTATGCATTCAACCATCGACCTGGACGCGGCTGCCCTTCTGGTGATCGACGTACAGAACGGGTTCGTGAACGAGGGCTCGGCGTCGGCAGTGCCCGTGATCGTCGATTTGGTGGCCGGCTGGTCCGCCGGCGACCGGCCGACCGTCTTCACCCGATACCGGAACTACCCGAACTCGCCCTGGGAGCGACTGCTCGGCTGGCACGCGCTGCAGGGACCACCGGAAACCGACCTCATCGACGAGCTGGCTCCCTACACCGCGCACCCGAAGTCGCACCTGCTCGACAAAACGGTGTACACCGCCCTCACGGCCGAGGGGTCGCAGCTGATCGGCGCACTGGGCGTCACCGACCTGATCATCTGCGGCATCGCCACCGACGCCTGCGTGCTCAAAACCGCCTTGGACGCGTTCGAATGCGGTTACGTCCCGTGGATCGTCCGAGACGCGGTGGCGTCCAACGCAACTCGCCACTCGGCGCAACGGATGCACGATTCCGCCCTGCTCCACCTTGCCCGCCTGATCGGCGAAAACCAACTCGTCACCGCCGCCCACGTGACCCACCTGATCCGGACCACCCCGAACCCGGATGGCCGGTGCAGCGGACGGTAGGTATGACGTAGCCCACACTCGCTCATCACACGCTGTGATACCAACCCTCGTAGTATCGACAATCAGCTCAGCCAGCAAAGGGGCGTTCGCCGAGGCGGACGGCCTGTTCGAAGCTTGATGTGGGAGGAGGGGATGGGGCAGGCGGTCGCACTGTATGTGAAATCGGTAGGTCCCATCCTTGGCCGACGAACACCCATCCGCCGAGGATTGTTTGTGTGACTCGGGGAGTGTCGTTGTCGAAGGTTCGTATTCTCGGCGCTGTCGGCGTCGTCGTTGTTCTTATTCTGGCCGGCTCGCTGTACTTCGGCTTGCGCGACAAGTCCGATGACGCGCCGGCGAAGCAGAAAGCAATTTCGGTCGCGGTCGATGTGACCAATCTGCCGCAGCGCGTGATCCAGGTGAAACAGACGATCCCCGTGCAGTCGGGCGAAGTGGAATTGCTGTTTCCGCAGTGGCTGCCCGGTAACCACTCGCCGTCCGGCCCGATCGACAAGATCGGCGGCATCACCTTCACCAACGCCGGGAACAAGCTGGAGTGGAAGCGTGATCCGAAGAACGTGTATGCGTTCAAGGTCGCGGTGCCCGACGGCGTGGACTCGATCGACGCCAGGTTCCAGTACCTGACCCCCACCGACTCCTCGCAGGGGCGCGTGGTGATGACCCCGAATATGCTGAATCTGCAGTGGAATGCGGTGGTCCTCTATCCGGCCGGCCCGCCCGCCAGCGAAATCCCCTTCACCGCGAGTGTCACCTACCCGCCGGGATTCGAAGCCGGAACCGCGCTCGATGTCGCCGGCAAGGACGGCGACACCGTGAACTACAAGACTGTTCCGTTGGACATCCTCGTCGATTCGCCCGTGTACGCGGGGCGCTATCACAAGGAGTTCGACCTGGCTCCCGGCGCGAAACCCCCGGTGCGGCTGCAAGTATTCGCCGACGCGCCGGAGCAGCTCGAAGCCAAGCCCGAGCACATCGAGCTGCACAAGGCGCTCGTGCAACAGGCCGTGAAACTGTACGGCTCGCAACATTACGACCACTACGACTTCCTGCTGTCGTTGTCGGATCAGCTCAGCTCCAACGGCTTGGAACACCAGCGTTCCAGCGAAAACGGTCAACCGACGGACTATTTCACCGGGTGGAATCCGGCGGTCGGCAGCGCCGATCTGCTCGGGCACGAGTACACCCATTCCTGGAACGGCAAATTCCGGCGTCCGGCCGACCTGTGGACACCCAACTACAACGTCCCGATGCAAGACAGTTTGCTGTGGGTCTACGAGGGACAGACGCAGTATTGGGGCAACGTGCTCACCGGCCGAGCCGGTTTGCGGCCCGTGGAAGTCTCGCGTGACGCGTTGGCCTCGGTAGTCGCCGCGTACACCGACAACCGGCCAGGACTCTCCTGGCGCAATGTGCAGGACACCACCAACGATCCGATCATCGCGCAGCGGCGTACGAAGCCTTATCGGTCATGGCAGCTCAGTGAGGATTACTACCAGGGCGGGCAACTGGTATGGCTGGGCGTGGACGCGCGGATCCGCGAACTGTCCGGGAACACGAAGTCGCTCGATGATTTCGCGCGCGCGTTCTTCGGTGTCGACGAAAGCAAGTGGGAGTCCCAGAACACCTACGATTTCGACGACGTCGTCTCGACGCTGAATGGCGTGGTCGCCGACGATTGGTCGAAATACCTGCGCGATCGTCTCGACGGGAAGGAACCGTTCGCCTCGAGCGTCGAGAAGACGGGCTGGAAGTTGGTCTACGACAACAATCCGGGCGCCCTCCTCACGGCGCAGATGAAAACGGCTGAAGGGGCCGTCAACTACACCTACTCGATCGGTCTGAACGTGTCCGGCGCGGGCAAGGTCACCGATGTGCGCTGGGACGGACCCGCGTTCAAGGCGAAAGTCGGCACCGGGATGACGGTGGTTTCGGTCAACGACGCCCCCTATTCCCAAGCCACGATGGAAGCCGCGATCGAGGCGGCCAAGACGAACCCGGCCCCGATCCGCCTGCAGGTGAAGGACTTCGACCAAACCCGCACCATCGAACTGAACTACCACGACGGCCTCCGCTTCCCCCACCTGCAACGCATCGAAGGCACCCCCGACTACCTCACCCAAATCCTCGCCGCCCGCAACTGACGCGGCAGCGACCTGCCGCGCACCTGTTGGTGTCCCGCGCGCGTGTCATTCGGCTGACACGCGCGCGGGACGCTGAAAGGGGCGCGGGAGGCGGCTGCTAGCGGTCGGGGAGGGCGGTTACTACCAGGCGGGCGCCGCGGGCGGGGACGTTGGTGATGTTGCGGACGCGGCCGGGTTCTGGGGGGCCGGGGAGGGTCAGTTGGTAGCGGGTGAGGACGGCGCGGAGCACTACCGCGCCTTCCATCAGGGCGAAACCTGCGCCGAGGCAGCGGCGTACGCCGCCGCCGAACGGCAGCCAGGTCTGCGGGGTGACGTCGCCGTCGAGGAAGCGCTCCGGTCGGAAGTGGTGTGGCTCAGGGTGATTGGCGGGGTTCTGGTGGGCCAGGACGATCGAGGTCGACACCCTGGTGCCGCGCGGCAGGGCGATACCGCCGATGGTGAGGTCGCGGGTGAGCTGGCGTTGTACCCGGCCGATCACCATGCGGTGGCGCAGCGCCTCTTTCATCACCGCTTCGAGGTATTTGTCGTCGCCGTCGCGGCTCGCCTGACGCGCCCGGTCCTGCACCGCGGGCGCGGCGGCCAATTCGTGGCAGGCCCAGGACAGTGCGGACGCGGTGGTCTCGTGGCCGGCGAGCAGCAGCGTGACGAGCTGGTCGCGCAGTTCCGCGTCGCTGAGCGGCGCGGTGGCGGGATCGTCCCCGGAACCCACCGCGAGCAGCCTCGACAGCACATCGGCGTACTGGTCGATGTCGGGTTGGGTTCTGCGGCGGGCGATCTCGGCGTAGAGCAGGTCATCGATCGCGGTGAGCGTCTCGGCGAAGCGGCGCCACGGCCCGAAACGCCGCAGCCACGGCCATTTCCAGCCGAGCAGCACGACGGGGCTGATCGCGGTGACGCGGCGCAGCTGCGGTGTCAGCTCGGCGCGGCGGCGCTCGTCGGCGACGCCGAAGACCACCTGGGTGATCACGTCCAGCGTCAGGTCTTCCATGCGCGCGAGGAGGTGCTCGGTACTTCCGGCGGTCCACCGTTCCACCTGGGTTTTGGTGATGTCCTCGACCAGGGCGCGATAGCCGTTGAGGGCCGCACCGCTGAAGGCGGGCATCAGCAACCGGCGGGCGCGGGCGTGTTCGCGGCCGTCGGTCAGCAGCACGGAATGCTCGCCCATGATCATCGCGAGCTCCCGATATGCCTCGCCCGCATGCAGATCCGCCGGTGCGGCGGCGAAGATCTCCTTGATATGGTCGGCCCGGGAGAACACCACGATCCGGTCCGGATAGGGCGGCAGCAGCCGCACGGTGAAGACATCGCCGAAGCGGCGCGCCTGCGCGCCGAGGAATTGGGCGTGCCGCTTGGTGTGCAACACCGTCTGGACTAGTCGAGGTAGTCGGGGTGCCGGTGGGTATGCGCCGGTCATCAGGTGGTCCTTTCCGCCGAGTCGGGCTGAGGCCGCCCCGCCGCGCCCGCGCGCCGCGCGTAACCCTCGATGACGACGAAGGCGACCGCGCTGAGCGCCGCGGCGGCGATCGGCAGGGCGAAGGGACTGAACAACGAGAGGGTGACGCCGCCGGCGATGCTGCCGAGGGTGACGCCCAGGTAGGTCGACGACGAGTTGAGCGCCAGCACCTGGGTCGCCGAATCGGGCGCGGAATCGAGCAGCATGGTCTGCATGGCCGGCGCGTTCCAGTAGAGCGACAGCGACCACACCAGCGTCAGCAGCACGAGCACCGGCAGCGGGATGGGGGCGAACGCGGTGAGCACGGAGAACACGACCATGGTGCCGAGGAACAATCCGAAGCCGATCCGCAGCGCGGCCGAGGGCCCCTTCTTGTCCACGTAGATGCCGCCCGCGACCGAACCGAGCAGCCCCGCGACACCGGCCACCGCGAACAGCAGACCGCGTTGGCGCAGCGACGAATTCGAGAAGTCGGCGGCGAACGGACCGAAATAGGTGAACATCATCAGTGCGCCGCCGAGCAGGATGGTGTTGGCCAGTAGTACGGTGACCACCGGACGACTGGACAGCGCCTGCAGATGCGTTCGCGCCGAAGCCAATTCGCCGGGCTTGTCGAGCTGCGCGCGGACCCCGAACAGCAGCGCCGTCGACAGCACGCTCAACCCGGCGAACACGACGAAATTGCCGCGCCAGCCGAACACGCTGGCACACAACGTGCCGAAGGGCACGCCGACCGCCAGCGCGCCGACGATGCCGGTGGACACGATGCCGATGTAGGAGCTGCGCTTCTCCGGCGGCGCGAGCATGGGTGCGAGGGCGAACATCGCGGGCAGGCAGGCGGCGGCCGCACCCGCGGCGAGCACCCGCAGCAGCATCAGTTGCCAGAACGAATCGACCAGGGCGGCCAGCAGATTCGCGATGACGAATACGGCCGCGGCGGCGACGAAGACGCCGAAACGGCTGCGTCGGGCCGAGGCGAACGCGATCAGCGGCGCACCGATCACCAGCACCAGCGAATAGATCGAAACGAGCTGTCCCGCCGCGGATTCCGAGATGCCGAGGTCGACGGCCAGCTCGGGTAGCACGCCGGCGATCATGTAGTCGTCGGTGTAGAAGACGAATACGGCGAAGGTGATCGCTATCAACCAGAACGGCATCGGGCCTCCAATGGCGGGTGGTCAGGGGATGAGAAAGTCCGTGGCGATCGTGTCCGGGTCCAGGCGCAGCGACCGTTCGCCCATTGTCGATCGATCGCGGGTTCCCGTGGCGAAGATCGCCGACCAGTCCCGGTGATACAGCGGATCACCGTCCCAGGGCCGCCAGGCGATATGCGGTGTGAGCGTGACGCGGCCCTGGTCGATCCACGGCCGCAACAGCTCGGTGCGCTCCTCGGATTCGACGTCGCTGGTGAGCCGTCCGGTGCCGGCCGCCAGCCAGCGCAGCAGCGCGCCTGCGTCGACGGGCGCGGAGCGGGCGGGATTGATCAGATGCCCGTCGTGGCGCAGCAGGCCGAACAGGGTGTCGCCGATGTAGTCGACCAGTTCGGGAAGTCCGGGCAGCGCAACGATCATCAGGTGCGCGAAGCGGCCCGGCAACCGGTCGAGCGGCACGGCCGCGCCGGTCTCGAGCGGATGCGCGGCACCGGATCGCGGACGGATCACCGTCACCGCGGCGCCGAGTCCGGCCAAAGTCTGCGCGACGGTGCGCCCGAATGCGCCGTATCCCACCACGAGCGCCGCGCGCCGGTGGAACGGCTTGGGCATGTCTTCGAAAACAGTGGTGGCACAGTGCAATACCTGCTGGGTGACCACATATTCCGTCAGGGCGGGTGCATACGCTCTGGCGCTGCGCGTCACGAGGTTGTCGCGCGCGAGCGCCGGAACGTGCGGGTAGGTGGGCGCGGAGGAGACCAGGTGTACCCAGCAATCCTTTGTCGCGGCGGCGGTTTCGGCCAGCTCCGCGGCGGTGAGGTCGTGGGCCGCGAGCGCGACCATGGTGCGGGAGAGCGGAGTTCCGGGCGGCACCGCTTCGACGCGCACCTGCGCATCGCGCAGCGGGCCCGCGATCGTGGCGGGATCGGTCGACGCGCCCAGACAGTAGAGCGTCGACCGATCCACCGTGACGGGCCGCATCAGCGTCCGGCGGTCAACGCCAGTGGAACGCGGATATGGCCGTGCAGTACCACAGAATCGCGCCATTGACGGCCCGGCAGCAGCCGGGCCTCGGGGTAGGCGGAGAGGAAGCTGCCGACCGCCACCTGTCCCTGCACCTTCGCCAAGGACGCACCGAGACAACGATGTACGCCGGTGGAGAAGCTCATGCTGGTGCGCGCCGCCACATTGGCGACGTCGAGCCGGCCCGGGTTCGGGTAGGCGCGAGTGTCGTAATTGACTGCGCCGACCCAGATCAACGCGCCGGTGCCGGGTGCGACGACCCGGTCTCCGACCTTGGTTTCGACCCGCGCGGTGCGATGCGTCAGCTGGATGGGGGAGTCGTAGCGCAACAGCTCCTCGAACCAGGGGTCGGTCAAACGGCCGTCGTCGAGCACCTCGCCGCCGAGGCCGTGTTCGAGCACGGTGACGATGGAATTGGCGATGAAGCTGACCGTGGTCTCGAACCCCGCCGCGAACACGAAACCGACGAGGGTCAACAACTCCGGGAAAGTCAGCTCGCCGGCGAGGTGCATGTGCACGCAGTCCTTGAGGAACCCGTCGCGGAGCTGGTCGGGGTCGGTGCGGCAATCGAGCACGAAGTCGGTGAACTTGCGGGCCACCGTCATCCCGCGCCGGTAATCCGGATAGGTGATCCCGACATCGAGCAGTTTGGCCCCGTGCCCGCCCAGCGCGTCGAGCATGTCCGCGCCCAGGTCCGGGATGCCCAGGAAATCCGAGATCACCCGGATCGGGATCTTGCGGGCGAAATCCGCGACCAGGTCGATCTCTTCGCGGCCTTCGAGTTCGGCGAGCACAGCTGCGGTGTGACCGGTGATCACGTCGATGGATGCCGTCACGGCGCGATGGGTGAACATCGGGAACACCAGTTTGCGCAACCGGGTGTGCTCGGGCGGGTCCATGAAGACGAGGGCGGGAGCGTCGAGCGCGATCGGCACGGAACGCCGGGTCAGCCAGCGATAGAGCCACGCCGCGGGCGGTATCGCCACCGGCTGGTCGGCGGACCAGTCGTTGCTGCGCAGGATCTCCTCGCTCTCTTCGTATCCGGTGACCACCAGGCCCGCGGCGCTGTCGTGCACGCCGGCGTCCGCGCCGATCTCGGTGAGGATCGCCCGATACGGATCGCCCTTCTCCGGCGGGCGCAGGAAGAGCCGGCCCACGTCGTTGCCGTCACCGAGCATCGAATCGGGCAGCAACCGCAGTGGGCCGTGCAGCAGGAACCAGCGAATCGGATCAGTGACCACCGAGCTCACGGAGGACAACGTCGACACCCCCTTGTCGTTGCATTGCGGCATAAAAGTTTTCGCGTTCGAAGCGGAACAGCGCGGCTTGCTTGTGCGGCAGGTCCACCTCGCCGAGTTCGTGGCCGTCCACCACGGTGCAGACGCTGCGGTCCAGTGCACGCACGAGTTGGTTGGCGGCGGACGGGTCGGAGATCACCCCGGTGCACTCCGGATAGGTGTCGAAGACACCGGCGATGAGCGCGACCCAGAACGGCAGCGCGTACCCGAAATAGTCCGGCTCGCCGATGCATCCGTGCATACCCATATCGAGGTCCGGGGTGTCGTAATAGTCGGCGACCACGTCCAGCGCCGCCCGGTAGAGCTCGACGTAGCCGCCGCGCTGTCCGTGCTGTCCGACGAGGAACGGCCGAGTCTTGTTGTCGGAGAACTGGAATTCGATCTCGGCCTGCCAGCCGTCCCGATCCCAGTCCTTGTGCATGGCGAACTGCACGTGCGGGCGGGCCATCCACTCGACCACCTGATCGATCTCCGCGGCGGTGTCCGGCGTGACCGGGGTCAGCTCCCACGGCGGCGGCAGCGTCGGTACCTTCCACTCCTGGAAGGCGAAGTCGGTCAGCGGTTTCCCGCGCCGCCGGGACCGATCTATGGGTTGTCGCCTGCTTGGCACTGCTCACCCCTCATTCGCGACCGCCAGCAGTTCGAGTGCGGTCAGGACGGCGTCGGTGCGGCCGCTGAGCCGGGCCCGGCCGCCGAGGCGGATGTGATCGAACATCGCGTCGACGGGCAGCTCGTCGATGCGGTCGGCGCCCTCGATCGGCCTGCCGACGCGCCACAACCAGCCGCCCGAAGCGTCGGCGTCCACCTTCGGCTCGGACCAGTCGAGCCCGGCCTGGATCCGCAGATTCAGCAGCTCGAGATCGATACCGGTGATGATCCGGGATTGGAACGGCACCTCGCCGCCGGACGCCCGCGCGCACACCTCGCTGACCACGACATCGGCGAATTCCGTTCCGCTGGAGAGATATTCGACGTGCGCGGTGAACGTCCCGTCGAGTCCCAGCGCGGTGCAGGTGCGGATCGCGAGATCGGCGAGCCGGGCCTCGAGCTCGGGTGCGACCCGGGCCGAGCCGGAGGGCCCGCCCGTGGTCAGGTCCAGCAGCGAGCGGATGTAGAGCCCCGAGAACAGGTGCGTCACAGTGCCGTTCACCACGAGCACTTCCGAATGATATTGCGGCCCGGCGAGCAACCGTTCGATCAGCCCGTCGCCGAGCGCGACCGGATCGACCGCGCCGAACGGCTCGATCCGGATGCCGCGCAGGTTGGCCTCCGCGGCCGGTTTGACGATGACGAGCTCGTCGTCGCCGAACCCGGTGAATCCGGCGGTCGTCTCGACGGTGCCCGCCGCCACGATCAGTGACTCGGGCACCGGGATGGCGGCCGCTTCCAGGGCGCGTCGCATCCGCCCCTTGTGCCGGTAGTTCTCCAGCGAGCCGGGCACCGGTGTCGGCAGGCCGCGCTCGCCGCACAGCTGAGCCGCGAGGCCCAGCAGATACTCGTCGTTGGTCACGACGGCGCTCGTCCCGGCGGGAAGCAGCGACCGCCATTCGTCGATCGGGGCGATGCGCTGCTCGCCGAGGTCGTCCAGGGTCACCTCGGCATCGCGGACCAGCGGCACCTCGCCGGTTCGCAGGATTCGTAGCCGGGCGCCCGTCGCCGCTACGGCCGCTCCGAAGTCGGCGAGCCCTTCGCTGCCGAGCGACTGCTTCGCCTGCAACAGGACCACCGTCGCGCGCTCACCTGATGACAACACGCCTCCATGCCTCTAGGTGCTGGTCGACGCGCTGGCAGCCCGTGACGACGGCTTCCGGATCGCGTGCCAGCGATATACGGATCAGGTCGGTGCCGAGATTCGGCTGCTCCCAGTAGAACAGCTCGCCGGGCAGCACGTGTACCCCGACCTCGCCCAGGTCGGTATACAGCGCGTTGGCGGCGACGCCGGCGGGCAGCCGGAACGTGTCGACCGAGATCCGCGAATCCGGATAGGCGGGCGGCAGATTGATGTTCTCCCGGGCCAGGGCGCGGTTGCGCTGGATGCCGTCGCGCAGCTGGTCGTAGCCGCCGTGCCTGCCGTCTTCGGCGAACAGCTCGATCACCCGTAAAATGAACGGCGAGGCCGAGAGCATGTGGTCGGAGTACATCCGCGCCAGCGGCAGCGGGTTGCCCGCGTTCCAATTCAGGAATCCGGCCTTGAGTTCTTGCAGGGGCCAGAGCTTTCCGGTGTCCTCGATGATCACCCAGTCGAGCGCGAAGCGGCCGAGCACGGCGTACATGTCGTACTGCGCGCGCAGATCCTGGGCCCGGAAGCACGAATCGATGACGAGCACGGTGCCGCGCTCGGCGCACGCGGCCGCGATCTCGCGCAGCCGGTCCGCCGCGAGCACGGTGCCGGTCGGGTTGTTCGGCGAGACGATGAACAGCACCCCGCCCGGTGGCGGGATGTCGTCGAGCGGGCCACTGGCCAAAGCGTTTTCGGCCACCGAGCGGATGCGCAGGCCGTGGCCGGCCAGCAGGTCGTGCAGGTTGTCGAAGGTCGGCTCGACCATGGCCACCGGGCGACCGGCGAGGCGCACCGCCTTGCCGATCATGTCGATGGCGGTGGAGGAGGAGTAACAGCTGCGAAAGCTGATCTGCTCGTCGAGCGCGCTGTGCTGCCCGAGGGAGGACAGGAACGCGGCCCGCGCGCTCTTCTCGACCACGTCCACCGGCAGCTTGCGGGTATGCGCGAAGACCTCCGGGAACGCGGCGACGATCTCGGATTGACTGGTGGACAGCGACATTCGAGGGTGCCCGTCGGACAGGTTGACGCCGTCGACGAGCGCCCTGACCTCGAGCTCGGTGATGTTGTCAGGCATGCAGACGACCATCCTGTTGTATCCGGGTCCGCCGGGCGGCCGCGGCGAGCGCCATGATCTCGAAGATCACCGCGACGCCGAGATGCGCGGTGATATCGGCGGAGTCGTAGGGCGGCGAGATCTCGACCAGCGAGACGGTCCGGATGTTCGGCAGCTCGAGTTCGCGCAACAGTTGCAGCGCGAAGGCCGACAATGGGCCGCCCACCTCGGGGGTGCCGGTGCCGGGCGCGCACGACGGATCGACGAAGTCGATGTCGAAGGTGAGCGCGACCGGGTTGGCGCCGACCTTGTCCCGCACGATCCGGCCGAGTTCCCGGCAGCCGAGCGCGAGCGCCTCGTCGCTGTGGATCACGGTGAACCCCATGTCATCCGGGGCCAGGTCCTCGCGGGGCACGCTGCCGCGCATGCCGATCTGCACGCTGGTCGTCGGATCGATCAGGCCTTCGTCGACCGCCCGGCGATAGACCGTGCCGTGGAAATGCTCGACGCCGAAGTAGTTGTCCAGCACATCCCGGTGGGCATCCAGCTGGACCAGCGAGAGCGGACCGTGATGCCGTGCCGCGGTGCGGAGTTCGGCGATCGCCAGGCTGTGGTCGCCGCCCACCAGGATCGGCAGCGCGCCGATCGCGTGCACGGCGTCGACGCCGTGCTCGATCAGCTCGAGCGTCTGCAGGTGATACCCCGGGATGATGTGCACGTCGCCGCCGTCGACGACGGAGAGCAGGTCGGTGATCACCAGATCGCGTTCCCGGCTGCCCAACCGGGCGAGCGTGCTCGCGGCGCGCACCGCCTCCGGCCCGAATCGGGCGCCGCTGCGATAGCCCGTCGCGCCGTCGATCGGCACCCCGAGGATGACGGCGTCGACACCGTCGCCGGCGGTGAGCTCGCGCACAGGCCGATAGGGGAGCCGGAAGAAGGTGCGCGGGCCCGAGCTCAACCGGGAGACGGCCTGGCTGTCGGTGTAGTCAGTCATCGTTGGATTCCTTGGACCGCAACAGGATTGCCGTCACGATCCCGGTTTCGTCGAGGCCGGGCGTGTCCACGTCCGCGGCCACCACCTCGAGCCCTTCGCTGTCGAACAGGCCGAGCCAGTACTGCTTGGTCGCCAGGCGCTGGTCGGTGAACGGGTGCAGCAGGAAATAGTGGTTGTAGTAGTTCGTGCGATGCGGGTCCTTCATCGACTCCGCGTTGTCCCAGCAGTAGTCGATGTCGATGACGAGCAGTTCCAGCCCGGGATTGTTGTCGAAGAGGGTCCGCAGGAACTTCCGTACGCCCGCTTCGCCTTCCTGTCCGAGGATCTCGTGGATGACGAAGCTGATGATGCCGAAGTCGTAGTGCGAGTCGGTGTGCTCGAGATGGCCGATCGCGTCCGCGTTCACGATGCCGATCCGATCCGCGTGCAGCGAGCCCGCGACGAATTCCACCGCGGCCGCGGCGCCTTCGGGACTCGGCTCGATGCCGGTGAGCCGCATGTCCGGATACTTCTCGGCCAGCGTGGTCAGGAAGATCCCGCTGCCACAACCCAGATCGATGCCGCTGCGGTAGGTCTTCCCGCGCTGATCGAGCACCCGGTACATCAGCGGGATCGCGTCGTGCACGCTGATCGCGCAGCTGCCGACCCCGACCATCCGGCCGTCCCGGGGCACCGCCGCCGGATCGGTGAAGCCCTGGCCGATCTCGAGGAAGGTTCGCCCGTAGCCGCCGATCATCATCTGATACCAGCCGCGGGCCTCCCAGATCTGTACCAGCTTGTCGGTGGCGCGGTCGTTCTCGGTGTATCCCGCGGTGCGCAGGAACAGTTGCAGCGCCTCGACCCGTTCCGGTGTCGTCACGACCGACTCCAGCGCTTTGCGGGCCGGGACGCCGTTCACGACGATCTGTTCGAGAATGCCGTGCTCGATCAGGTTGTACAGCACAGCCGACTGCACGAATCCGCTGAACGGTTCCAGCGCTTCGATCAGGCGATTCCGGGTGAGCATGTGGTTCATACCTCTCTTGCGGTAGTACTGCGCGGGTCAGCCAGCGGCGAGCCGATCGGGATCACCGACGAATGCGAGCTCGTATTTGTTCTGCCGGTATCCGTAGGCCCCCGAGGACAGGTTGGTGAACAGCGTCCAATCGGAGAGCTGCGGCGCGACGGGCAACAGGCCCTGCCGGCTGGTCCGACCGGGTTTCGGGCAGATGAGGTCCAATCCGGCGATCTGGGACAGCAGCGTCGCCGCGCCCTCGATGCGCTCGGTGAAGTTACCGATGCCCTGCAGCAGCGTGGTGCGATCGGCGGCCCAGAAGCCGTAGCGCTCATCGAAAGTGGCGGATTCGAGGGCGGCGGCGAAATCCCGCTCGGTGCTCGTGGCGAACCGGCGCAGCTTCGCCAGCAGCACCGCGGGCTCCTTGGCCGAGGTCGGGCCGCCGTCCAGGACCCGCTGTGCGAGTTCGAGATACAGCTGCGCCTTCGCCGACATCCGCGCCAGCGCCTGCACCCAGGCGGGGTGCGTCATGCCGGTGCGGGCCCGGAACGTATTGCACTGCTCGACCGAGCCGTCGATGAACACGTTGGCGTTGGGCACGAAGGCGTGGTCGAGCTCGATGATCGCGTCCTGCTCGTCGAGCACGTCGATGGATTCGTCCGGAATCTCGTGTGCCCCACGGAAACCCGGACGTGCGTGCACCTTGACGCCGTCGCTGCCCGGCTCGATGGCGACGCACAGCGCGGTGGACGCCTCGGCCTGCGACAGCATGCGGTAGGGGTAGATCAGCAGCACGTCGGCGTACGGCGCGAGGGTGGCCAGCTGCTTGAAACCGCTCAGATAGATGCCGTCCGAATCTCGTGCCACGACCCGCAGCAGATGGTGTTCGGAAATGCGCCCGCGTTCGGAGATGTCGGAAATCGCATGGGTGAGGATCGAATTGGCCGCACGGCACCCGCGATGGAACTCCTGCACGCGTTCGGCGTTTTCGCCGAAATGGGTGGCATTGGTGGCCCACGCGGAGACGATACCGGCCAGAAAATCGGGGCTGCGGCCGAGCAGTCCACCGCTGTAGGTCGCGAATCGGCGCAGTTGTCCGGCGTACTCGAAGAACTGATCTCTGGTCGCCGGCGGGGTCCAGATGCAGTCCCAGAACAATTTCAGTTCCGGATTGGTGCGCAGTCCGTCCAGGGTCTTTGCAAATGGCGTGCGATCGGTCGCCGCGCGCGCCGTCGAAATACTGTCGGTCGAGCAGGTGAGCTGCTGAGTTTCCAATGGATTTCCTTAGCCTGCAACCCGGATAACTACCGTTGACGTGGTGTCCGGGCAGATGAGTAACCTTGCGGCTATCTGTGCTGCGGCCCGAGCGGTGTGTATACCCCTATGAATCAGGTCGAATGCATAGAAACCCCCCGCTCTCAAGATGGACAACCTGTAGCATGCCTCGCTCGCGAGAGTGCTGAAAACCCCCTGATCGGGGGGTTGCCGTTGTCGCCGAAATGGCGAGAATGCCAGCCCGCCCGTGCGTGTAATAACTTCTGTCGCAACGCCTCTCATTCAACACCGCGCTTGTAGGAGTATGCGCCCGGCAGCGTTGCGAGGTGGGTGTGTCGGTGCTAGATTCGGGCCGACGGGGGCTGAGCTTTCCCTGATTCGGGTGTCCGGCGAAAGCTTGTGACAAATTCGACCGGTAACCGACGCGGCGCGGGCCGGGCCATGACCCCGGTGGTTGAAGGGCGGTATTGGTGGAGACGAATCGGGTGGGGTCCGGTGCCGTCGATCGAGCGGCGATCGAAGAATGGCTGTCCGGAAAAATAGGGGAGATCGTCGGCGCGGATCCGGCGACGATCGATCGGACCACCACCTTCGCCGCGTACGGGTTGACATCCTCGGATGCGGTGGGCCTGTCCGGTGAATTGGAGGAGTGGCTCGACCGCAAGCTGCCGGAAACCCTGCTCTACGAGCATCCGACGGTGGCGCAACTCGGTGCGGCGCTTGCGGATACGGGTTCCGCCGTCGCGAGCACACCCGAACGACCGGCTGCCGCCTTCGCTGCCGGTGGACCACCCGACGAGCAGGACGCGATCTGCATCGCCGGGATGGCCTGCCGGTTCCCGGCCGGGGCGAACACGCCACAGCTGTTCTGGCGCAATCTCGCCGACGGCGTCGACGCCGCCACGGACGTGCCGCCCGCCCGCTGGGACGCCCGGCGATACTTCGATCCGGACCCGTACGCGCCAGGGACGGCGTACACCACCCGCGGCGCGTTCGTCGACGACCTCGCCGGATTCGACGCGCAGTTCTTCGGTATCTCGCCGCGTGAGGCCCTGCGCATGGATCCGCAACAGCGGATGCTGCTGGAAATCGCCTGGGCGGCACTCGAAGACGCTGCGATCCCCGCGGACCGGCTCCGGGCGAGCCGGACCGGTGTCTTCGTCGGCATGATGGCCGACAGTCGCTACGCGCACCTGCTGGTGGACCGCGGCGGTCACGGCGAACTCGACGACCCGTACGTGGGGCTGGGCAGCGCCACCAGTGTGGTGGCGGGGCGGCTGTCGTATCTGCTCGACCTGCGCGGCCCGAGCATGGTGGTGGACACCGCGTGTTCGTCCTCGCTGGTCGCGTTGCACTTGGCGATCAACAGCATTCGCACCGGCGAATGCGATCGCGCCGTGGTCGCCGGGGTCAGCGCGATCGTGCACCCCGACACCTATCTGCAGGCGTGCAAGATGCGAATGCTCGCCGCGGACGGGCGCTGCAAGACGTTCGACGCCCGAGCGGACGGTTTCCTGCTCGGTGAAGGCTGCGGGGCGGTCGTCGTCGAGCGGCTGTCCGACGTCCGGGCACGCCGGCACCAGGCCCTCGCGGTGGTGCGCGGGTCGGCCGTGAACCAGGACGGCACCAGCAACGGATTGACCGCGCCGAACCGAGCGGCACAGGTCGCGGTGATCCGGGCCGCGCACCGCGCCGCCGGCATCGACGCCGACAGCGTGGACTACGTCGAAGCGCACGGCTCGGGCACCCAGCTCGGCGACGCGATCGAGATCGCCGCGCTGACCGAGGTTTTCGGCACCGCGCGGGCGAGCGAACGGCCGCTGTACGTCGGCGCGGTGAAGACCGCCGTCGGCCACCTGACCGGCGCGGCCGGAATGGCGGGGCTGATCAAAACCGTGCTCGCACTGCGCCGCCGGACCATCCCGCGCAACCTGCATCTGCGCGAACCGAATCCGGCGATCGACTGGGCGGCGAGCCCGGCTTGCCTGCCGCACGAGAACATTCCGTGGCCGGACGCGCACGCGCACACCCCGACCGCCGGGGTCAGCTCGTTCGGATGGTCGGGCACCAACGCCCACGTCGTCGTGTCCGCACCACCCACGCCGGTGCGCGCGGCCGACGAAGCGCGCAGGCACATACTGGCGCTGTCGGGGCGCTCGCCGCAGGCCGTGACCGCCACCGCGCATGCGCTCGCCGAGCACCTGCGCAGCCATCCGCGCCTGCACCCGGCCGACGTGGCGGCCACCTTCCAGACGGGTCGCTCGGCGATGCCGCATCGGGCTGCAATCCCGTTCGAAACGCTGCTCGAGGCAGCCGAGGCGCTCGACGAGGTCGGACGACGGGTGCCGGTGACGGCGGTACCGCACAGGCAGGCGCCGACGGTGCGCTTCGTCTTGCCCGGTACCGGCGATCAATTCGCCGGGATGGGACGCGACCTCTACCGGGCAGATCCCGTCTTCCGCGCGGCACTCGACCACTGCGCCGAGATCGCGGCCGTGCCCCTCGGCCTGGATCTGCGCACGGTCCTGTATCCGGACTCGGCACCCGCGCCGGCGGATCCCTTTGCCGCCCTGCGTAACCGGGGCGCGACCACGCCCCCGGCCGACGAGCTGGTGTCCCGAACCGATCTTGCGCACGCGGCGGTGTTCGCGTTGAGCTTCGCCGCCGCGCAGCTCTGGCGCGATCGCGGCGTCGAGCCCACCGGTCTGCTCGGCTACAGCCTGGGCGAGTACACCGCCGCCTGCCTGGCCGGGGTGTTCGATGTGGAAGTCGCGTTGCCGCTGGTGGTGCGGCGCGCGCAGCTCGTCGCGGCCGCCGCGCCCGGTGCCATGCTGACCGTGGCCATGGGCGCGCACCGGCTCGCGGACTACCTCGGGCCGGATCTGTCCTGCGCCGCGGTCAACAGTCCGAACACGGTCGTCGTGGCCGGTACCGAGGCCGCCGTTGACGCGCTCGCGCAACGCCTCGCGGCCGACGAGATCGCGGCGCTGCGCGTGCCGACCACCCGAGCCATGCATTCGCACCTGCTGGAGCCGCTGCGCGCGGCACTGCTCGAGCTGTTCGACGGCATCGAGTTGCGCGCTCCGCGAATTCCGTTCGTGTCCAACGTGACCGGCACGTGGATCAGCGACGAGCAGGCGCGCGACCCGCATTACTGGGCCGAACATCTCTGCGCGACCGTGGTTTTCGATGAGGGCGTGCAGACACTCGCGGGCTCGGAATCGTGCGTGCTCGTCGATCTCGGGGCGGGCCAGCTCGTCAGCTTGGCCGCGCAGAGCCTGGTGCACTCGGACGGCGCGCTGACCGTGCCGACGCTGCGCGCCGCAGCGCTGCGTGACCCGGACGATCGGGTGGTCGCCCGTACCCTGGGCCGGTTGTGGGCGGCCGGGGTGGACGTGGACTGGTCCAAGGTCGGATCGGCGGGTACGTCGGTCTCGTTGCCGACGTATTCCTTCCAGCATCAGCAGTTCTGGCCGGACGCGCGCGCGGCCCGCCCGGTGCGCGAAGCCGGCCCGGCGAGCACCGGGACCATCGAGGTGCTCGAACCGCAGTGGGTCGCTACCCGAGTCGCCGACGGTGTGAACGAGCGCAGCGGCCCCTACCTGGTCTTCACCGATCCCGAGACGTGCAGCGCCGAACTGGCCCGGCACCTGGTCAAAGCCCTGGGCGGGGCCGACGTGGTAACCGTTTCTCCCGGAACGGAATTCGCGACGACCACGGCGGGCGGATATCAGCTCCGGCCCGGTGCATCCGGCGACTACGCCCAGTTGACGACCGCGCTGGCCGACCGGAACCTGCTACCCCGCACGGTGGTTCACCTGTGGTCGGTGCAGGGGCCGCAGGACGATCCGATGTCCGCCGCCGGTGTCGGTGCCCATCGGCGGCTCGGCTTCGACAGCCTGCTGGCGCTGGCCGGGCACCTGAGCCGGCACTGTGTGGACGGCTGCCGGATCCTGGTCGTCACCGACCACGCGCAGACCTGCGACCCCGACGACGAGCTGTATCCGGGCAAGACCACCCTCGTCGGACCCGCGCTCACGGTGGGACAGGAGTATCCCGGCTTGGCGGTGCGCACGTTCGACGTCCTCACCCCGGTCGAGGACGTGTCCGCCGCCTGGAGCGAACTCGCGGAATCGGTGGTCGCCGAGCTGGATTGGCGCGGCTCGGCCGCGGTCGTGGCCCGGCGGGGGCGGCGCCGGCTCGTGCAACGTTTCCACCCGCGCACGCTCGGCGAGCCCGAGCCATACCTACGCGACGGCGGGGTCTACGTGATCACGGGTGGAACGGGAAGTATCGGTCTCCAGATGGCCGCCCATCTGGCGACGGCGGGGTCCGGGCTCAAATTCGTGCTGCTCGCCCGGACTCCGCTGCCGGATCTCGACGACCCGGCGTCGCGCGCGCAGGCGAGTGCGACGGCACACGAGCGTGCCGTCGCGGTGCGCGAGCTGGTTCGCGCGGGCGCGCAAGTACTGGTGCAGCCCTGCGATATCGGCGACCGCGCGGCGGCGGCCGCCGCGATCGCGCACGCCCGCAAGCGGTTCGGTCCGATCGACGGCGTGATCCACGCCGCGGGCGTGCTGACGCCCGACGCCTTCACCACCATCGAGGAGACGACCCCGGAACTCACCGCAGCGCATTTCCGGGCCAAGGTGGACGGCACGCTCGCGCTGGCCCACGCGCTGCGCGACGAGCGGCCCGACTTCGTCGTCCTGCTGTCCTCGATGTCGGCGGTGCTCGGCGGCATCGGCTTCACCGCCTACGCGGCGGCCAACGCCTTCCAGGATCAGTTCGTCGCGCTGCGCGGCCTGCCGGGCGGGTCCGCCTGGCGCACCGCGTGCTGGGACACCTGGCAGGCGACCGTGCGGCACGGTGAAAGGCCCGGCGTCGCAGCATCGTTGGACACCTATTCGTTCACCCCCGCGGACGCGCTCGCGGTGTTCGACCGGCTGATCGCGGGCGGACCGCGGCGCGCGGTCGTCGCCGCGGGAAGCCTGCACGAACGCCTCGAGGCGTGGGTGCGTGCGGGCGATCCGTTCGACAGCGGCGTTGGGCCGGCGGCGGCACCGGACCACACGGTCGAGGACTATCGACGCGAACTCGCCGGGTTGTGGCAGGCGGCACTCGGGGTCGACCACGTGGGCCTGTACGAGAACTTCTTCGAATCCGGGGGCAATTCGCTGGTCGGCCTGCAATTGATCAACGCGATCAAGAAGCAATTCCGCGTCGTCGTCCCGACGGTCGCGTTGTTCGAGGCCCCCACGGTCGCCGAGATGGCCGACTATCTGCTCACCGCGACCGCGCCGGAAAGGAAGTCACGGACATGAAATCGCTCGGAGTCATCGGTGCGGGCGTGATGGGCAGTGGCCTCGCGCAAGACCTTGCGGCACACGGCTTTTCGGTAGTGCTCGTGGATCGGTCGGCGGAACAGCTCGACCGTGCGGCGGCGGAGGTGCTGCGGTATTACCGCACCGGCCGCCTGTTCGGCCACGACACCGAGAAGTACGGTGACCTGACCCAACGGGTGACCTACACGACCGATCTCGCCGATGTCGGGGCGGCGGAGTTCATCATCGAGAACATCACCGAGAACTGGGCGTTGAAGTCGGAGATCTATCCGCGGTTGGACCGGATCTGCCCGCCCGAAACGGTGTTCGCGGCGAATACCTCGTGCATTCCGATCACCAAGATCGCCGCGGCGACCACCCGGCCCGACCGGGTGCTGGGCATGCACTTCATGAATCCCGTGCCGATGAAGTCCACGGTGGAGGTGATCCGCGGCTGGCACACCTCGGAATCCACCATCGCCACGGCGCAGGACCTGCTCGCCGGTCTCGGCAAGCGCGGCATCGTCGTGAACGACATGCCGGGTTTCGTGTCCAATCGGGTGTTGATGCTGATGGTCAACGAGGCGATCTTCCTGGTGCAGGACGGCGTGGCGGGCGCGGCCGAGGTCGACGAGATCTTCCGCTCCTGCTTCGGGCACGCCTCGGGTCCGCTGGAGACCGCGGACCTCATCGGGCTCGACACCATCCTCTACAGCATCGAAGGACTCCAAGAGTTCTACGGCGACAGCAAGTATCGGCCCTGTCCGCTGCTGAAGAAGATGGTCGACGCCGGACTGCACGGCCGTAAAACCGGTCAGGGCTTCTTCTCGTACTCCTGAGCGCAGCCTCCGACTCCTTGCCCCCGCAACCGACAGGACCGCAGACATGTTCTCCGATGCCCGTTCCGAACTCCGTGCATTCGTCGCCAAGCGCTTTCCGGCCGGTGAACTCCAGGACGACCGCGACATCTTCGAAAGCGGCTTCGTCAACTCGCTGTTCGCGATGGAGCTGGTCATGTTCATCGAACAGCAACTGGGCGAACGGATTCCGAACGACGAACTGATGCTGGACAATTTCCGCACGGTGGACCGGATGCTGGCGCTGGTCGGCCGGCTCGGCGGCCGGGATGCGGCGACCGAGGTGGCGTGATGAGGCCGCGGGCGGAGATCACGGCTTTCGTCGACGAGGTGGTGGCGCCGCGGGCCGCCGAGTTCGATCGCGCGGGCCGGATCGACGGGAAGATGGTGGGGGAGTTCGCCGCTCGTGGTCTGTGGGGCGCGGTGTTGCCGGAAGCCGACGGGGGCACCGGTGCGGGCATGACGGCGCTGGCCGAACTGCACGAGGAGATCGGGCGCGGCTGCGCGGCCATGCGCAGCCTGCTGACCGTGCACTCGATGGTGCTCTACGCACTGGATCGCTGGGGCAGCGAGACGATGCGGCGCCGATGGCGGGCCGATCTGGTGGCGGGGGCCGCGCTCGGCGCATTCTGTCTCACCGAACCGGCCGCGGGCAGCGACTTCGCCGCGCTGCAAGCCACGGCCGTGCGCGCGGGTGACGAGTGGGTGCTGAACGGGCACAAGCTCTGGGTCACCGGCGGCAAACTCGCCGATGTGCTGCTCGTTTTCGCCCGCACCGCGAAAGGCCCGGCGGCTTTCCTGGTGGACGCCGCAGAACCCGGCGTGCGGCGCAGTCCGGTCGAGCACGTCACCGGGACGCGCGGCAGTCAGGTCGCCGAGATCGTCTTCGAGCAGTGCCGGGTGGGGCCGGACGCGATGATCGGACCCGAGGGGATGGGGCTCGCCATCGCCACCGGTGTCCTCGATATCGGCCGGTTCAGTGTGGCCGCCGGCTGTGTCGGTCTCCTGCAGGCCTGCCTGGAGGCCTGCGTGCGCTACGCGAGCACCCGCCGTCAGGGCGGCGTGCTGTTGCGCGAACACCAACTGGTGCAACAGATGATCTCCACCATCGCCACCAACACCAGGGCGGCGCGGTTGCTGGTGTGGCAGGCCGCCCGGCTGAAGGACGCGGGCAGCCCCGACACCATCATGGCGACCTGCATGGCCAAGCAGTTCGCCGCGACCGCGGCGGTGGCGGCCGCCAACGACGCGGTGCAGCTGCACGGCGCGCGTGGCTGCAGCGACGAGTATCCCGTCGCGCGGTACCTGCGCGACGCCAAGGTCATGGAGATCATCGAAGGCAGCACCCAGCTGCAACACGTCCTGATCGCCACCGACGCGTGCCTGAATCGGGCGCGAGTCGTCGCCATTGATTGATGCCGGCCGGATCTGCGCAGCGGGAAGGGGAATTCGATGAACGCCGAGGTGCGCCAGCGCCCCCGTCAGATCAAATGTGTGGTCTGGGATCTCGACCACACACTCTGGGACGGCGTACTGCTCGAGCAGGCCACCGTCACCGACCTCAAGCCCGGCATCCGGGAGACCATCAGCACGCTGGACGAACGCGGAATACTGCATTCGATCGCCAGTCGCAACGATCCCGAACTCGCGCTCGCGAAACTCGCCGAACTCGGGATCGCCGACTACTTCCTGCACCCGCAGATCGGCTGGGCCGACAAGTCGGCGTCGGTGGCCGCCATCGCTCAGCGGCTCGATATCGGGATCGATACCCTCGCCTTCGTCGACGACCAGGCGATGGAACGCGACGAGGTCGCGTTCGCCCACCCCGAGGTGCTCTGTCTCGACGCCGAAGAGAGTGCGTCCCTGGCGGATCGGCCGGAGTTCCGGCCGCGGCACGTGACCGCGGACGCGCGCGCACGGCGGCACATGTACCGGGCGAGCATCGAACGCAGTGCGGCCGAACAGCGCTTCCCCGGCACCAACGAGGAATTCCTCGCCACCCTCGGCATGCGGTTCCGGATCAGCCCGGCCGCCGCCGCGGACCTCGGCCGGGCCGAGGAACTCGTCGTGCGGACCAATCAGCTGAACTCCACCGGAATCATGTACTCCGCCGCGGAACTCGCCGCCTGTGCCGCCTCCGACCAGTATCTGCTGCTGATGGCCGAGCTGGAGGACCGCTACGGCAGCTATGGACAGGTCGGTCTCGCGCTGGTGGAACGAGGAGACCGGGACTGGCGGCTGAAACTGCTGCTGATGTCGTGTCGCGTGATCTCCCGCGGTGTCGGCACGGTGCTGCTGCACCATGTGCTCCGGCTCGCGCAGCACCACGGTGCCCGACTGCTCGCCGAATACGTTGCCACGGAACGGAATCGCATCATGTACATCACCTATCGATTCGCCGGTTTCACCGAGGCGGGCGAACACGACGGTGTCACGCTGCTCGCCGCGCCGGCCGAGCCGCCCCCGCCGCCACCGGCGTACCTCACGGTCGAGACGCCCGAAGCGGGGGCCCGCCGGTGAGCGAACGTACTGTGCCACAGCGTGCCTCGCGCGTGACGGAACCGAGCGCGAGCGAGGTGCAGTCATGAGTGCGCCGACGATCGCCGCGGGCAAATGGATGCCGTATCCCGGGGCCGGTGGCGCGGCCGCCACGCTGTACTGCCTGCCGCACGCGGGCGCGGGCGCCTCGACCTACCTGCCGTGGCGCAAGCAGTTGCGTCCGGAGGTCGATGTGGTCCCGTTGCAGCCGCCCGGCCGGGAACTGCGGATGCGGGACCGGCCGTTCGAGGACCTCGGGGCGCTGCTCGACGATCTGCTCGCGGTAATGGACGGCGCGTGGCAGGAGCCGTTCGCGCTGTTCGGGCACAGCCTGGGCGCGCTCGTCGCCTACGAGTTGGCCCGTCGGCTCGCCGCGGGGGCGGGGCCGCGGCCTGCGCACCTGATCGTGTCCGGACGTCGTGCGCCACACCATCCTTCGCGGTTGCCCTGGGTTCGCATGGCCTCCGACGCGACGTTGCTCGAGATCGTGTACCGGCTCGGCGGCACCCCCGACGAGGTACTCGCGGACGAGCAGATGCGCGCCCAGGTGCTCGCGCTGATGCGCGCCGATCTGGGGGTGGATCAGACCTACCACTATCGGCCGCACCCGCGGCTCGACGTGCCGATCACCGTGCTGAGCGGGAGCGCCGATTCGCACGTCACCATGGCCGAACTCGAGCCGTGGGCCGAATGTGGTTCGGCCGGAGTCGATATCCGGCTCGTGCCCGGTGGGCATTTCTTCCCGGTGACCCACCGCGACGCCGTGCTGCGGCGGGTTCGCGAGTGCCTGATGGGGTCACCGTGATCGGCGGCACGGCCCCGCGCCGGACGATCGCGCCGGACGACGTCGATCTGTGGTGGACGGCGCTGACGGGGGAGTGCGCGCCGGAAGATCGCCGCGTGCTCTCCGCCGCGGAACTCGGCCGCAGCAGCCGCTTCGGCACGGCGGGGTTCGCGAACGACTTCATCCGGACCCGGGCCACGTTGCGGCGCGTGCTCGCCGCGTATGTCGGAATCGCCCCCGAAGCAGTGGAATTCACCGCGGGTGTGCACGGCAAGCTGGAATTGCCCGGCCACGCACTGCCATTCAATCTCACGCACACGACCGACTGCGCTGTCATCGCGATAGCCGGATCCGGCGCGGTCGGCGTCGATATCGAATCGCTGGACACCGACTTCGACCAGGTGGCGCTCGCCACCCGAGTGCTCACCCCCGGCGAGGCGGACCTGGTCCGGGCCGACCGCCGCCGGTTCCTGCACCACTGGGTGGCCAAGGAGAGCTACCTGAAATGGCTGGGCAGCGGGCTGACGATCGCCCCCGACACCCTCGAGCTCGGGGCGGACGCGTCCGGGCGCACAGTGGTCACGGGCGTCGACGGCGTGGCTCTGCCCGTCGGGTACGTCCATCGCTTCGGGCTGAGCCCGCGCCACGTCGGCGCCTTCGTCAGTCACCGGCCTGCCCGGCGCTTTCCCCTGCGTCCCGCTGAATCAGCCGGGGCAAGAACACATTTCGGTCGTCGTAGCGCAGGAGTGCAAGCATGACAACCTTCTTCCCGATAGAGCCGGTCACCCTCGTGCAGATGCTGACCATGCGGGCCGCCGCCAGACCCGACGAGGTGCGGTTCCGGCATCTCGGCGACGGTGACGAAGTCAGTGCTGCAATGACTTTCGCGGATCTGGACCGGGCGGCCCGCGCGGTGGCCGTGCGGCTGGCCGAGGTCACCCGGCCGGGGGAGCGAGCGCTGCTGCTCTACGCGCCCGGGCTGGAATTCGTCGTCGCCTTCTACGGCTGCCTGTATGCCGGTGTGGTCGCGGTGCCGGTGGCGCCGCCGCAGCCGAACAAGCTGGCCGACTCGCTGGCGCGGCTGGCGTCCATCACCGCCAACTCCGGGGCGCGGCTGCTGCTCACCAGTGCCGATATCGAACCGCTGCTGACACCGGTGCTGGCGCACAGCAAGGGATTCACCCAGCTGCGCACCGTGGTCACCGATCAGGTCGACCCGGCGACGGCCGAGCGGTACCGCGATCCGGGCATCACCGCCGAAACCATTGCGCACCTGCAGTATTCGTCCGGTTCGACCGGGGAACCCAAAGGTGTCGTGCTCACCCACGGCAACGTGCTCGCCAATCTGCGACTGGTCACCGGGAAGATCGGTGCCGGAGTAGGCGTGGCGTGGCTGCCGACCTTTCACGACATGGGTCTGCTCAGCATGGTGACCTACCCGGTGTACAGCGACTCCTCCGTGATCAGCATGTCCCCCTTGGCATTCGTGCAACGCCCGGCGCGCTGGATCGCGGCGATGTCGCGTTTCGGCGCCACCCACACGGTCGCCCCCAATTTCTCCTTCGCGCTCGCCGTGCGACGGGTAGCCGCCCCGCAGGTCGGGAAGTACGACCTGTCGCCCCTGCGGGTGGCGCTCTGCGGCGCGGAACCCGTCCGGGTGGACACGATGCTCGCCTTCGCCGAGCATTTCGGCGACGCGGGTTTCGACGCCGCCAGCCTGTTCCCGTGCTACGGCCTCGCCGAGGCGACTCTGCTGGTGACCGGCGGCCCGCGCGGCAGCGGCCTCACCACCGTCGAGGTCGACCCGACCGCGCTGGCCAAGGGGCGGGTGGAACCGGTGCCGAGCGGTGGCCGCAGGTTGGTGGCCAGCGGTGAACTCAACGACGCCTACGAGTTCGTGCTCGCCGACCCCGAGACGCTCACCCCGCTACCGGCCGGGCAGGTCGGCGAAATCTGTTTGCGCGGAGACAGTGTCGGCGCCCGGTACTGGGACGCGCCGCAAGCCTCGGCCGAGACCTTCGGTGCGCGCGTCCCCGGCCACGCCGGAAACTTCCTGCGCACCGGCGATCTCGGGTTCGTGCACGAGGGACAGCTCTACGTCACCGGTCGTCGTAAGGACCTCATCATCATCGATGGCTACAACCACTACCCCTCCGACCTCGAAGCCACCGCGATGGACAGCCACCCGGCCCTGCGGCCCGACCGCTGTGCCGCCTTCCAGGTGCTCGATCACGACGACCCCGAGCTGGTGCTGGTGGCCGAACTGAACCGCGATCACCCGGCCGACGCCGCCACCAGAGCCGAGATAGCCACCGCCGTGCGCACCGCGATCGGCGAGCACCACGGCCTGCGCCTGACCGACGTGGTCCTGATCACCCCCGGCTCCATCCCGCTCACCTCGAGCGGCAAAGTCCGCCGCTACGCGGTCCGCGAGCAATACCGCGACAACGCGCTGTCCCCGCTGTCCTGAGCCGGTCGACTACACACCGACATCCCCTGCTGGGCAAGGGATGTCGGCTGGTTGGGACGTCGAGCCGGGCGGGGCGGCAGCGGTCCTCCCTCCGCTGTCCGCGCGCCGCCGGTCGCCCGACGCCGGCTCGGTGCCGGCCACTCGCACCGCAACCCCTCGATGCGGCGACGGAGCCGGCGACGCGTGAGCGGTGGGGCGCGCTGGGAGTGCAGGTCGGGCCGCCCCCTCCGCGGTCCGACCCACCCGGGATGCGGTGTCGTGTTCATCCGGCCACCCGCGTTCGATCGACCGGGGCCGGTCGGCCCGCGCGGCCGGTGCGGGTCAGCGCCGCCAGCACAAGGGCGGCGCAGACCGAGGTCAGGATGAAGGTCTGGAAGACCTGCAGCGGACCGGTCGCCGCCAATACCCAGCCACCGAGGGTGGGCGCGGCCACCGCGCCGAGCCTGCCGACGCCGTTGGACCAACCGAGCGCGCTACCGCGCAGGTCGGCCGGATAGGCGTCCGCCACAGCGGCATTGATGAGATTCAAGGTGGAATGCGCGGCCGCGCCGAGCACCGCGATGACGGCGAGCAGCAGCAGCCGATCCGACAGCCCCGTGGCACAGGCCACGATCATGGTCGCGGCGATGCACGCGCTCACGCTCGCCACGGGACGCGCGCCCCACCGCACGGCCGCCGCGGCGAGTGCGAACGATCCGATGACCGCACCGCTGTTGAGGGTCAGCGAGAACTGCAGAGCCGAGGTCATCGGATAGCGCAGCTCCCGCATCAGCGTGGTGATCCAGGTGTTCAGCCCGTACCAGGTGAGCAATTCGGCGAAGGCCGCCACCGCGAACAGGATCGTCATCGATCCGCGGGGCGCGGCGAACAGTTCGCGTACCCGGCTCGGGCTGCGGGTGCGTGCGAATTCCCTGGACTCGGGCAGCAACACGATCGCGACGAGCAGGACCAGCGCGGAGCCGATCGCGCCGATCCAGCACAGCGGCCGCCAGCCGTGCTCGGACAGCAGGACCAAGCCGGCGAGGGCGGAGGTGATGCCGCCGATCGGGATACCGGCCATGAGCACGGTGACGGTCAGGCTGGTGCGGCCGGGCGCGGTGTACTCCTTGGCCAGCGCCAACGCGACGGCGGCCGCGGCACCCATACCGATCCCGGCCAGCAGGCGGAACGCGCCCAACTGCGCCGCGGAGCCGGCCAGCGCGCAGGCCGCGGTCCAACCGGTGAACCAGCCGACGGCGACCAGCAGGGGGCGCCGCCGCCCGAACCGATCGGCCAGCCGGCCGCCGGTCAGCGCCCCGGCGGTCATCCCGACGTAGACCATGCTGCCGACCGTGCCCGCGGTGGATTTGGTCATCCCCCAACCGGTTTCGTCGAGCAGCGCGGGCAGCATCGCGCCGTACATGATGAGGTCGTAGCCCTCGGCGATGACGATGAGCGCACACAGCCCGATGACGCCGGTCGCCGGGAGACGGTCGCGGGCGGCCGCGCTGTGCGCGGTCACGGCTGCTTTCCGCACGATCTCAGCTCCCTTCCCCGGTGCGCCGCCAGCTCGCGAGCTGCCCGCCCCACAGATTCACGCTGCGCGGCACCGGATCCCAGCGCCGTGGGGTGTAGGTGGCGCGATCGTCGTGGAACTTCTCCATCTCCGCAGACAGTTCGACATGGTTGCCCGCGGGATCGTCCGCGAAGACGAACAGGTTGTTGCCGGGTCCGTGCCGGCCCGGACCCCAGACGACATCCACCTCCTGCTCGGTGAGGCGGTCGCACCAGCGCTTGAAATCGTTCCATTCGGCGAGGTCGAACGAGTAGTGGTCCAGGCAGGCCCGCTCGGCGGCGACGAGCGCGAGGGTGTGATGATCGCGGTTGCTGCGCAACCAGGCGAAGGAGCCGTCGGACAACTGATCAGAGATCTGGAAACCGACTGTATGGCAATAGAAGTCGATCATCTGCGGGACATCGGTGCTGCCCAGGGCGAGATGCTGGAAGCGGATCGGCCGCTGCCCGGTATCGGCGCCGCGCTCCCCGGTGCGGTGCACCGGTGCGTGGAAATGCACGATATTGCCTTCAGGGTCGGTGGTGCCCAGACCGGTTGCGGTGCCGACCGATTCGTCCAGGAACCGCTCGTCCAGCGCGTCGACCGAGTAGCCCGCCGCCCGCAGTCGCTTGTCCAGCAGGCCGAGTCCATCGGGGTCGGCCACCTCGAAACCCAGATGGTCCAGCGCGGGCGCGCCGGGCAGCAGATCCAGCACGTGATGGCCGCGGCCCCAGCCCAGCCGCAGCCCGCCGCCGGACAGTTCGCTGTGCGGCACCAAACCGAATACGCGCCCGTAGAACTCGGCCACCGGGCCGACCTCGGGAACTCGCAACCCGAGGTGGGACGCCGCGGTACGGCGTAGCGCACCGCTGTGCCGAGACGCGTTGTGCAACAACGGCTGCGGGGAGTCCATGCGGTCCTTCACTTCCGTACTCATGCGGGAACGGGGTCGGCGGCGCACAGCGCCGTGGTGAGGGCGGGGGCGTGGCCCGGCTGCCAGGCGGCGGCGACGAACCGGTCCGGGCGCAACAGCACACTGTGCCCCCGGTACGCGGCCAGGTCGGCGGCGAGCCGGCCGTCGAGGTCGATGATCGAGCCGATACCCGGTGCGCACGAAGGCATCCGGTCATCGATCGGGACGTGCAGCACCACCGGCGCGAACGATTGTGCGTGGCGCAGCTCGGCCGCGAGGACCGCCGCGTCGCCGCCGACGCCGAGCAACGCCCAACCGAGACCGAGGATTTCGTCGAGCAGCCGCATCCGGCCGGTGCCCGCCTCGAAGACCACCGGCTGCCCGATCGCGATGCCGACGGGCGCGGTCGCGGTCGCGATCAACCCGGTCGAATAGACCTGGGCGGGCCGGTACCGCATCCCTTCGAAATACGCTTTGCCATGCGGTGTCGAGACCGCCCGGCGCAGGTAGTCGTCGCGCCGCCGGGCCAGCCTGGCATCGGTCGTCATCACCACCCGCCGCATCCGCTCCGAAAGGGCGACGGTGGCGAGGGCGTGCGGTTTCCGTTCGCTCTCATAGGAATCCAGCGCGGCGTCGGTCAGCCGGCCGGCCAGCACATCGGCGATCTTCCAGGTGAGATTCGCCGCGTCCCGGATGCCCGAATTCAAGCCCTGGCCCGCGAACGGCGGCATCATGTGCGCGGCGTCGCCGAGCAGGAACACCCGCCCGGTGCGCCACCGCTCCGCGACCAGGCTGTGGAACCGGTAGGTCACCACGCGCTCCACCTGGTCGTCGGTGATCTCGCGATACGGTGCGAGCAGGCGGTGCACCAGTTCCAGCTCCGGCAGTTCGCCTTCGCCGGGGTGCAGCAGGAATTCGTACCGGCAGCGCCCGCCGCTGCCCGGGATGATCACGTGCGGGCGCGCGGGATCGGCGTGATGCATCCCGTACCGCTGGTCGTGCCGATCGCCGAGCACATCGGCGACCAGCCAGGTCTCCGGATGGCTGTGACCGCGCATGCCGATGCCGAGCCGGTCGCGCACCGTCGAGCGGCCGCCGTCGCAGCCGAGGACGTAGCGGGCCCGCAGTCGCAGTGTGCCGCAACGGATCGTGACGCCGTCGTCGTCCGGCACCAGGTCGGTCAGCTCGGTGCCCATGCGCAGCCGCACGGTCGGTTGCTGTCGCAGGTGCTGTGCCAGTTCGCGTTCCAGGTCGGGCTGGGCGAACGGATTCTTGAACGGGTAGCCGAAGCGGCGGGGTTGCTCGGCGCGGGCGTGGAACAGCGGGCTGCCCTGGCTGTCGTAATAGCGAGTGCCGGTGCCGGGCACCATGATTCGCAGCAGTCGCTCGGCCAGGCCGGCCCACTGGTAGGCGCGCAACGCCTCGTCGTCGATGCTGATCGCCTTCGGCTCGTCACTGGTCTCGGTGTTCCGCTCGAGCACCTGTACCCGTACGCCGCGGGCCGCGAGCAGTGCCGCCGCGGTCATGCCCACCGGGCCCGCGCCGACGATCACGACATCGCTTTCGATCACCCCACCCTGCACTCGAACGCTCCTTCCGGAAGGCTGCTCGAGTCCACTCTAAGTGCGCGTCCCGGATATAGGGACCGAAGTCCTGATAAACGGGACGAAATTGGCCAAGGTTCCAGACTGGAACCCTAGAATGTCCTACATGGCAGGACATATTTCTGGACCGAACAGTGGGTACCGCGAACGCAATACCACCGCGGACCGCGCGCTCGACATCCTGCTGATGTTCGACGAGCGACATCTGGTGCTGACCGCGGCCGAGGTGGCCGCCCATCTCGCGGTGGGACGCTCCACCGCCTACCGGTATCTGCAGAGCCTCACCCAGACCGGGTTCCTGGAGGACGCCGACGGCAGCGGCTACCGGCTAGGGGCGCGGGTGATGGAGCTGGCGCGGCTGGCTCGCCGCGGTTTCGGCCTCTCCGAGATCGCCCGGCCGATCATGCGCCGCCTCGCGACCACCGTGGGGGAAACCGTGCTGCTCACCCGGCTCACCGGCGATCGGGTCATCTGCCTGGAACGCGAAGACAGTGGTAGCCGGGCCGTGCGGATCACCTACGAGCGCGGCGAGATCCTGCCCATCAATGCGGGAGCGTCCGCGTTCAGCCTGCTGAGCTGGCTTTCCGACGCCGCGGTCGACGACATTCTCGACACCACCCACCTGGAAGGCTTCACCGCGCGCACCCCGGTGACCAAGCGCGCGCTGCTGGCCCGCCTGCAACAGACCCGCGAGCAGGGCTACGCCGTGAGCCGCGGCGAACTGGACCCCGACGTGCTCGGTATCGCCGCCCCCGTGCACGGCGCCGACGGCGACGTCGTCGCCGCGGTGAGCATCGCCGCCCTCTCCACCCGCGTCCCCGACACCCGCGTCCCCGACCTGGCCGTCGCCGTCCTCGCCGCCGCAGCCGAAATCACCGCAAACCTCAACGGCTGACGGGTTATTCGGCCGGATTGTCCGGCCACCACGCGGGCAACTTCACACTGTGCTGCGGCACCACGTGTTCGATCGTTTCGAAGTCGATGCCCCAGCGCGCGACCGCCGCCGCGATCGTGGCGATCAGCCGGCCGGCGGCCATCTTCGGGACCTCGGTGAGCAGCGGGCCGGCCAAATGCAGTGTGCGCGCTGATTCTTCGATCGCCTCGGGGTCGTACCGCAGGTCGAGCAGCCGGAGGATGTGCGTCATCTCGGCATTCAGAGTGCCGGTCTGATGCTGCCGCCAGAGTTGGGCGCACAGGTCGAGAAAGACCCGGCCTTTCAGCGTCGCCTGAGTCGGCATCGAAGTCGGGCGGGACCAATCCCGTTGGAGCTCGCAGGCGAAGTCGAACTTGCGTCGTTCGGCCTCGGTGTAGGAATAGAGGCGGGATTTTGCCATGTCGCTCAGCACGTCGACCACCCGCTGGGAAAGGAATTGATGTTCAACAGAATCTGCCATGTACGCGCCCTCCGGCAGTGGCCCAGGCGAGGTGGCCCCGCCGGGACCGTCGCTGCTTTGCCCGACCGTACCGAGGTTCGAGTCCGGCCGGTGTCCTTCGAATGGCGTACATCGGGTACGCCGTCGATACGGTGAATTTCGTGGACCCCACTCATGTCTTCGTGCCCACCGCGTTGGGGGAGCTGCATGTTTCGGTTGCGGGGGAGGGGGAGGGGATTGTGTTCTGGCCGAGTCTGTTGATGGACGCGACGTTGTGGGAGCCGCAGGTCGCGCATTTCGCTGCGGAGTATCGGACCATTGCGATCGATCCGCCGGGGCACGGGCGGTCGGCGCCGTTGACTCGGGTGTTCACCTTCGACGAATGTGCGCGGTGCGTGGTGGCGGTGCTCGACCGGCTCGGTGTGGCGCGGGCGCATTTCGTCGGGAATTCGTGGGGTGCGATGGTCGGCGGCACATTCTCCGCGATCTATCCCGATCGGGTGCACAGCGTCGTATTGATGAACGGCACCGCCTCCGTGGCGCCGCTGCGGCAGCGGCTGGAATTCAGTGCGCTGCTGGTGCTCGCGCGACTGCTGCGGGGGATCAGGCCGCCGCTGACCCGCGGGGTGCTACGCGCCTTCCTCGGTCCGACGAGCCGCGCGACGCGACCCGATGTGGTGCGGCAGGTGCTCGACACCGCCCAGGACAACGATGTGGCCGCCGCTTCGTATGCGGTCCGTTCGGTGGTGCTACGCAGGCCTGATCAGCGAAAACTGTTCGCTGCCATCGCCTGTCCCGCGCTTGTCGTGGCCGGCCGGGAAGACAACACCTTTCCACTTGCCGAGCTCGAGACCATGGCTCGCGCGATCCCGGCCGCCGAACTGGTCGTCCTCGACAACGCCGCGCACCTGGCTGCCGCCGAAGTCCCCGATGCGGTGAATACCCTTGTCGGGGAGTTTCTTTCCCGACATCCCGGACAAACCTGACGGTCGGACGACTTGGCCGGGTGCGCGGGATCAGTGCGACCGTACGCCGTATATGGACGGCCGGTTACGATCTCGGACAGCTCTTCGCTAACTTGGCCCTTGGCGAGGTTGAAGCTTGTACTGTCACAGGCAGATCGGATGCAACCTGTCAATACCCTACCGTCGCTGGCCGGCGGTGCCCCGCTGTTCGCGTTCGCTGAGGAGCCGAAAAACCATGTCCGAGAACCTTACCCCGCAGATCCGGACCGACATCCCGCATTCCGCGCGCATCTGGAACTACTGGATGGGCGGCAAGGACAATTACGAAGTCGACAGAGTCGTGGGTGAAGCCAGCCTGCAGGTCGATCCGGACATCAGCACCATGGCGGTGCAGTCGCGCCAGTTCCTGATTCGCGCGGTGACCTATCTCGCGCAGGAAGCGGGGGTGCGTCAGTTCCTCGATATCGGCACCGGCCTGCCGACGATGCAGAACACCCACGAGGTGGCGCAGGGGATCGCCCCCGAATCGAAAATCGTGTACGTGGACAACGATCCACTGGTGCTGACCTATGCCAGGGCGTTGCTCAACAGCACCACCAACGAGGGTGTCACCACCTACGTCGACTGCGATTACCACGACCCCGAGCAGATCATCGCCGACGCCCGCAACGTGCTGAATTTCGACAAGCCGATCGGCGTCATGTTCATGGGTGTGCTCGGCCATGCCAAGACCTACGAGGACATGCTGCGCATCGTGCGCACCGTGGTGGACGCGGTCCCGTCGGGCAGCTACCTGATCCTGTGGGACGGGACCGACGACAGCAAGGCCTATGTCACGCTGTGCGAGAACTACACCAACAGCGGCGGCGTGCCCTACGTGCCTCGGCCGCAAGCCCAGATCCGCGCGGTCTTCGACGATCTGGAGCTGGTCGAGCCGGGTTTCGTCTCGATCACCGAATGGCGCTCCGGCGATACGCAGGTCGGCGAAACCCGGCCCATTTCCGCGTACGGCGCGGTGGCGCGCAAGCCCTGAACGGCGGGTCAGGCGTGATAGCGCTCGACCAACGGGACCAGGGTGTCCAGTTTGCGTAGCGCGTCCGCTTCCGGCAGCGGCGCCAGCGACAGCGCCACCCGTTGCACCCCGGCCTCGGCGTAGGCATCGAGGATCGCCGGGTCGGGGAGCACCGGCGCGACCATCACGGGCAGGTCGTTGCCGGCGAACGGCGCCAGCTGCGCCGGGACCTCGGCCGCCGTGGCCGCGCCATTGGGCACCCAGCCCACGCCGTGCCGGATGGCGCGTTTGATCGCGGCCGTCTCGCCGCCGACGAAGATCGGCGGGTGCGGCCGCTGCACGGGCTTGGGCCACGAGTACATCGGATCGAAATCGAGGAAACGGCCGTGGTATTCGGCGAGTTCCTCGGTCCAGATCACGCGGATCGCCTCGAGTTGCTCGTCCAGCAATGCGCCGCGGGTGCGCGGGTCGGTGCCGTGGTCGGCCATCTCCTCGCGATTCCAGCCGACGCCGACGCCGAATACGACGCGCCCGCCGGAGATCAGGTCCAGGCTCGCCACCTCTTTGGCCGTGTGGATGACGTCGCGCTGGATCAGCAGGGTGACGCTGGTGCCCAGGATCAATCGCTCGGTCACCGCGGCGACGGCGCTGAGCGCGACGAACGGATCGAGCGTGCGGTAGTAGCGGCGGGGCAGGTCGCCGCCCATCGGATACGGCGACTTTCTGCTCGCCGGGATGTGCGAATGCTCGGCCAGGAACAGCGATTCGAAGCCGCGATCCTCCAGCGCGGGACCTAGTGCCTTACCACTGATGCCTTCGTCGGTGAGAAAAGTGATGATCCCAATCTGCATGCCCGCATGCAACTCCCGGGCTCCGGCAGAAATTCCGGCGCGAACAACTTCGGCGCTGCTCGAGTTCAACCCTTGATCGATTCGGTCGGAGGTGCGTTCGCGGTGCGAGCAGTCGCACACGGCGCGACGAGCGTCTTCTCAGTTGGGCAGCGGGGGAGTAACCTGTCCCAGGTAGATAGTTACCAGAACTAAAGACATTGCTGCTTTGCCAAACCGCTGGTCAGGGAGACATGTGATGACAGATGTAGAGGTAGCTCGACGAATCAACGACCTGTCCGCCACGGACGAGGTGCTCGCGGGTGCACTGCCCGATCCGGCAGTCAACGCTCGAATTCAAGATCCTGCGGTAGGGCTCGCGGAACTGATCCGCATCGTGTTCGCCGCCTATGGTGACCGCCCGGCCGTCGGCGCCCGCGCCACCCGGCTGGTCGCCGATCCGGTGACCGGCCGCACGACGCTGCATGTGCTGCCGGAATACGAAACGATGACCTACGCCGCACTCGGGCAGCAGGTGGCCGCCGTGGCCGCCGGATTGCGCGGCGCGGCGGACGGCGGCTGGGTGCGCCCCGGCGAGCACGTGGCGATGCTCGGTTTCACCAGTGTCGAATACACCGTGTTCGACCTCGCCTCGACGCTGGCGGGTGTGGTCGCCGTGCCGATGCAGTCGAATGCGCCTGCGGCGCAACTGCGCCCGATCCTGGCCGAGACGCAGCCGCGCGTCCTCGCGGCGGGTGTCGACCAGCTCGCTGAGGCGCTCGATCTCGCGGACGGCGAGCATCGGCCGGGGCTGATCGTGGTGCTGGACCACCGGGCGGAGGTGGACGCCCATCGCGAAGCGTACGAGGCGGCCGCCGCGCGTCTCGCCGGGACCGGCGTGGCACTGAAAACGCTTGCGGAACTTGCCGATAGCGGCAAAGCCGGCGAGGTTGCGCTGGCAGCGGCGGACAGCGAGCGAATCGTGTTGCTGATCTATACCTCGGGCAGCACCGGAACGCCCAAGGGCGCCATGTATTCGGAGCGGTTGGTCGCCAACCTGTGGCAGGGCAAATTCGGTCTGGGGGAGGGCCCGCACGCGGCCGGACCGTGGATCACGCTGAACTTCATGCCGATGAGCCATCTCATGGGCCGGTACACGCTGTACGGCACGCTGGCCCGTGGCGGTATCGCGTATTTCACTGCCAGCAGCGACCTTTCGACCTTCCTGGAGGATCTCTCGCTGGTCCGGCCGACGCAGCTGCAATTCGTGCCGCGGGTGTGGGATCTGCTCTACCAGGAATACCAGCGGGCCCTCGACGGCGTCGGTCCCGCCGAGCGGTCCGAGCGGGCCCCCGAACTGCTCGCGGAGCTGCGGCGGGATCTGCTCGGCGGGCGCGCGCTCGGCGCGGTGACCGGGTCTGCGCCGATCTCGGTCGAGGTGCGCGAATTCGTGGACGCCCTACTGGGTTTCCACCTACCGGACGGGTACGGCTCCACCGAGGCCGGTGGTATCACGGTCGACGGCAAGGTGGTGCGTCCGCCGGTGCTCGACTACAAGCTGGCCGACGTGCCCGAACTCGGCTACTACCGCACCGACCGCCCCCACCCGCGCGGTGAGCTGCTCGTGAAGACCCAGAACATCTTTCCCGGCTACTACCGCCGGCCCGAGGTGACGGCGGAGGTGTTCGACCCGGACGGCTACTACCGGACCGGCGATATCGTCGCCGAGGTACAGCCCGACGAGTTGCGCTATCTCGACCGCCGCAACAATGTGCTCAAACTGTCGCAGGGCGAATTCGTCACGGTGTCGAAGCTGGAGGCGGCCTTCGGGGCCAGTCCGCTGATCCAGCAGATCTACATCTACGGCAACAGCGCCCGCCCTTACCTTTTGGCGGTGATCGTCCCGGACGACGCAGTACTGGAACGGGTTTCCGGTGACGTCGGTGCGGTCGGCCCGCTGCTCACCGAGGCCCTGCGGGCGGTCGCCGCCGATGCCGGTTTGCAGTCGTACGAGATCCCGCGCGACTTCCTGGTCGAGACAACGCCGTTCACTGTCGAGAACGGCCTGCTCACCGGCATCCGCAAACTCGCGCGGCCGAAGCTGCGGCAACGCTACGGCGAGTTGCTCGAGCAGCTGTATCAGCGGTTGTCCGATGGACAGGCCGAGGAGTTGCGCGCGCTGCGTGCGGGCGCGGCCGACCGGCCGGTGCTCGAGACCGTCAGCCGGGTGGCCGCCGCGCTGCTCGGTATCGCCGCCGCCGACGTGCACCCGGCGGCGCATTTCACCGAGCTCGGCGGAGACTCGTTGTCCGCGTTGACCTTCGGCAACGCACTGCACGACATCCTCGGCGTCGAGGTGCCGGTCGGCGTGATCGTCAGTCCGGCCACCGATCTGCGCGCCCTGGCCGCCTTCCTGGAGTCCGGCGCGCAGGCGACGCGGCCGACGTTCGCGAGTGTGCACGGACCGGATGCCACCGAGGTGCGTGCCGCCGACCTCACCCTGGAGCGGTTCTTGGACGCGGCCACGCTCGACGGAGCCGCCGCTCTGCCCGCGCCGAACTATGTCGTGCGCACCGTGCTGCTCACCGGCGCCACCGGCTTCCTCGGCCGATTCCTCGCGCTGGCCTTGCTGGAACGGCTCGGTCCGGTGGACGGCACGCTGATCTGCCTGGTCCGCGCGACCGACGACGCGGCCGCCCGGCAGCGCCTGGACGAGGTGTTCGACAGCGGGGACCCGGAGTTGCTGACGCACTACCGGCGGCTGGCCGAGCGGCACCTGGAGGTGGTGGCGGGTGACAAGGGCGACCTCGATCTCGGGCTGGACCGCGCCACCTGGCAGCAGCTGGCCGAGCGCGTGGACCTGATCGTGGACTGCGCCGCGCTGGTCAACCACGTGCTGCCCTACAGTCAGCTGTTCGGTCCGAACGTGGTGGGCACGGCCGAGCTGATCCGGTTGGCGCTCACCGGAAAACAGAAGATCTTCGACTACATCTCCACCGTCGGCGTCGGCGATCAGATCGCGGCCGGGCAGTTCGTCGAGGACGCCGATATCCGCACGATCAGCGCGACCCGCTCGGTCGACGAGCGTTACGCCAACGGCTACGGCAACAGCAAGTGGGCGGGGGAGGTGTTGCTGCGCGAGGCCAACGAGCGCTACGGGCTGCCGGTCAGTGTGTTCCGGTGCGACATGATCATGGTGGACGGCAGCTATGTCGGCCAGTTGAACGTGCCCGACATGTTCACCCGTTTGATGCTCAGCCTGGTGGCCACCGGCGTCGCGCCCGCCTCGTTCTACCAGACCGATGCGGCCGGGCAGCGCCGGCGCGCGCACTACGACGGGCTACCGGTCGATTTCATCGCCGAGGCGGTCACCGAACTCGGTGTGCACGAGGGCTTCTCGACCTACCACGTGATGAACCCGCACCATGACGGCATCGGGCTCGACGAATTCGTCGACTGGCTGGTCGCGGCCGGCTATCCGATCGCCCGGGTCGCGGATTATCAGACGTGGCTCGAGCAGTTCGGCACGAAACTGCGTGCGCTACCCGAACAACAGCGCAAGCATTCCTTGCTGCCGCTGCTGCACAGCTACGCGCATCCGCAGCCGCCGGTCGAGGGCAGCGTCGCCCCGGCCGACCGCTTCCGCACCGCGGTGCAGGACGCGAATATCGGCCCGGACAAAGACATCCCGCACCTGACCGACTCGACCATTCTGAAATACATCACCAACCTGGAGCACCTCGGCCTGCTCTGACCGAGCGACAAGAAGCGCGAGTGCGGTGCGGTCGGCGGCCGCGCCCCACTCGTATTCTTCGCTCGCCGAACTAAATTGGTTGATCCGAGTCCATCGATCAACCGATATTCCGGGCAGGGCTCGTGCGGTTACGGTGAGTTCCAGCCCGACTCGGCGAAAGTTCCTCAGCCGGGTCGGTGCCGGGACGCGTGAGGTACCGATGGATGCACGACGACGGCCGTTTCGGTCGGGTCTTACCTCTGGCCTGCGAAGATTACTGGCCCGGTTCGACCGGCCGCCGCCCCGTGTCGAGCATTCCCTGTTCGAGCGCGAGATCGGACCGGATACCGCGGCCCTGCTGCACGAGATACGAATTCGGATAAGCCGATTGGCCGCCGACGGATCTCTGACGCCGGGCGGCGGCTTTTTCTGTGACGGCCAGGACGGCATCGGCGACTATGCACGCGAAATCGACGCCTATTTCGTTTCGTTGGCCGAACTCGATATCCCGTACTCGCGCCCCCGGGTCCTGAAGCCACTTCCGGCCCGCGAGTCCGACCGCGCGTGATGCCCGCCGGAGAATCGGCACATGTCGCCGGGCTCCGATGCGATCCACGTCACTATCGGCGACGGTGGGGCTGCCATGGCAGCGCCCCGTTATATATCGTCTGATGCCTATGTGTGAATGTGAAGCGCACTGCATGGTCGCCGGTCCGATGGTGGGTACGAGACGCTCCGGGCAGCAATGAGTTTCGTGGCGAATGTGCCCGAGGCGCCGCCGTCGATCGGCGCCATGCTGGGGTGGGCGCCGCAGCCGGTACCGCTGTTGCCCGCGGTCGCCGTCCTGGCCGCGGTGGTCTATCTGCTCGGCGTGCGGCAGCTCCGCCGGATCGGCCGGGCTTGGCCGTGGTGGCGGACGGCGTGCTTCGTCGGCGGCTGCGTGCTGCTGCTCGGCGTGACCGGACTCGCGGTGGAAGGGTACGGATATCGGCTGTTCAGCGCATGGATGTTCCAGCACCTCACGCTCTCGATCGCGATCCCGCCGCTGCTCGTGCTCGGCTCGCCCGGTGTGTTGCTGTTGCGCGCGACCCCGCACCACGGCATCGGCCGGATCGTCGTGCGGGTGGCGCTCGCCGGTCTGCGCAGCCGGGCCGCGCGCATTCTGCTCAGCCACGCGTGCACGATCGCGTTGTTCCTGTTCAGCTACTACGGCGTGTACCTGACTTCCCTGGTCGACACCGTCGGCGGGACGACGGCGGGGCATCTGGGACTCGAGGTGTTCTTCCTCGCGTCGGGCATCCTGTTCATCGTGCCGGTGCTGTCCGTCGGCCCGTTGCCGGTGCGGCAGACGAACATCGGCCGCTTCTTCGACCTCTTTCTGGAGATGCCGCTGCACGCCTTCTTCGGCGTGATCATCATGATGGCGACCACGCCGATGATCGAGCGGTTCGCGCATCCACCCGAGTCGTGGCGGGTGGACCCGATGTCGGACCAGCAGCTCGCCGGGGCCTTGGCCTGGTCCTATGGCGAACCTGTCGCCTTCCTGATCGTCGTGGTGTTCGCGATCCGCTGGCGGCGCGACGAGGAACGCTCGGCGGCCGCGCGGGAGCGCGCGAACCGCAGTGCGGACACCGAGCTGCAGGCCTACAACGACTATCTGGCCCAGCTGCGGAAGTAGGACGGCTACCGCGCGGGTAGCGCGTCGAGCACGAGTTCGAGGGCGTGCGAGATCGTCTGTTCGAGCACCGCGGCGGGATCGCCCGGAAAATGCCGGCGCTCGGTCGCGGTCGAATCCTCGGTCGAGACGGCGAACCAGACCGTGCCCGGGGGTTGGTCGTCCTGCGGGTCGGGCCCGCCCGCGCCGGTGACCGCACAGGCGATCGTCGCGCCGGTCAGTTTGCGCACCGTGCGTGCCATCGACTCGGCGGCGACCTGCGACACCACCGGTCCCTCGGGCACATCGAGCACGCGGTGCTTGACGAAGCGCGAGTACGCGACCACACCGCCCTGGAACCAACTGCCCGCGTCGGGAGCCGCACCCAGCGCCGCGGCGAGGCGACCGGCGGTCAGCGATTCCGCAACCGCGACGGTGCGGCCGGTCCGCTGCGCCGCCGCGGCGATCTGCTCGGCGAGGTTGCTGATACCCATCGCTTCTTCATACCAGTCTCCCGTGCGGCGGCGGTCGTTCGCGGACGCGGCCGGACCGCAGAGTTCGGCGATGTTTGCGCCGTCGTCCTCGGGTATGCGGTGCACAGGCGTCCGTGCGCCGCCCGCCGTCCCGGCAGTTCGATTCCCGACCCGCACAGGATTCCCGACCCGCACAGGAGGACGAACATCATGACCGCACCCACCGCCGTCGCCTTGGTCTGCACGTTGCAGAAATCGCCCGCCGAGTCCAGCAGCGAACTCATCGCCCGGCACGCGCTCGACGCGCTGGCCGAGCACGACGTCAAAGGCGAGATCCTGCGGGTGGTGGATTACGACGTGCATCCCGGTGTGCGTGCCGACGAAGGATCCGGCGATCAGTGGCCGACGATCCGCGCCCGCATCGCGGCGGCGGACATCCTGCTGGTTTCGACACCGACGTGGGTGGGCCACATGTCCTCGGTCGCGCAGCGCGTGCTCGAGCGCCTGGACGCGGAACTGTCCGAAACCGACGATGCCGGACGGCCGTCCATGGTGGGCAAGGTCGCCGTCGCCGCCGTGGTGGGCAACGAGGACGGCGCGCACAAGATCGTGGCCGATCTGTTCCAGGGGCTCAACGACATCGGCTTCTCCGTCCCGGCGCAGGGTTGCACGTACTGGAACGGCGAAGCCATGGGCGGCACCGACTATCAAGATCTCGACGGCGTCCCGGACTCGACCGCCTCGGCCACGAAAGCCATGGCGCGCAACGCTGCCCACCTCGCGCGGGTGCTGAACGCCGAGCGCTACCCGGCATACGAATAGGTCAGCGCTCGTGCCCCGAAGGCGCTGCGACGGTTCAAGTTTCGACGGGATATCGCGAGTAGTGCTGGTGCGGGCGAGCACTCGATGAAGGAGCAGTGATGAAGGCAGTGACGTGGCAGGGCAAGCGCAAGGTCGGGGTGGAGGAGGTACCCGACCCGCGGATCGAGCAACCGACCGACGCGATCATCCGGGTGACATCGTCCGGGATCTGCGGCTCGGACCTGCACCTCTATGAAGTCCTCGGCGCGTACATGAGTGCGGGAGATGTGCTGGGGCACGAGCCGATCGGCATCGTGGAGGAGACCGGCGCGGCGGTCACGAACCTGGCGAAGGGCGACCGCGTGGTGGTGCCGTTCCAGATCAGCTGCGGCCACTGCTTCATGTGCGACCAAGGCTTGACGACCCAGTGCGAGACCACCCAGGTGCGTGAACGTGGCAGCGGCGCCGCGCTTTTCGGCTATTCGAAGCTGTACGGTCAGGTGCCCGGCGGGCAGGCCGAGTACCTGCGGGTGCCGCACGCCGACTTCACCCACGTCAAGGTCCCGATCGGCCCGGCCGACGATCGCTTCCTGTACCTGTCGGATGTGCTGCCGACCGCCTGGCAGGCGGTCGAGTACGCCGCGATCCCGGCGGGCGGGTCGGTGACCGTGCTCGGGCTGGGCCCGATCGGCGACATGGCCTGCCGGATCGCGGCGCAACGCGGATTCCGGGTGATCGGCGTCGAGCTGGTGCCGGAGCGCCTGGATCGGGTCGCGCGGCGTGGCATCGAGACCATCGATCTCCAGGTGGCCGGGCGGCACCTCGCCGATATGGTGCGCGAGAAGACCGCGGGGCGCGGCACCGATTCGGTGATCGACGCCGTCGGCATGGAAGCGCACGGGTCGCCGGTCACCTCGATGGCGCAGAAGGTCGCCGCGCTGCTGCCGGACGCGGTCGCCGAGAAGGTCAACGACACCGCGGGCGTCGATCGGCTGGCGGCCCTGTACAGCGCGATCGACCTCGTGCGCCGCGGCGGCACCATCTCGCTGGTCGGCGTGTACGGCGGCATGGTGGATCCGCTGCCCATGCGGGTGCTGTTCGACAAGCAGATCCAGCTGCGGATGGGCCAGGCCAACGTGAAGCGGTGGGTGGACGATATCCTCCCGCTGCTGCACGATGGCGACCCGCTGGGCGTGGATTCCTTTGCGACGCATCACCTCCCGCTGTCCGGCGCGCCGGAGGCCTATGCGCAGTTCCAGCAGAAGTCCGACGGTATGGTGAAGGTGGTGTTGACTCCCGGCCGAGAGTGAGCGTGCGAGGAGGGTAAAGCGGCCTATGCTCCGGTTCTTCGTCGTCGGGTTCCTGCTCGCCGCGACGATCGCGGTGGGTGTCGCCGCCTCGATCGGCTCGTGGGCGTGGTGGGTACTGGCCGTGGCCCTGGCCGCGCTGCTCGGGGTCGGTAGCTACGATCTGGCGCAGCGGCGCCACGCCGTGCTGCGCAACTATCCGATCCTCGGGCACATGCGGTACCTGCTGGAAAGCCTGCGACCGGAATTGCAGCAGTATTTCATCGAACGCAACGTCGACGGGCGCCCGTACGACCGCGATATCCGGACGATGATCTACGAGCGTGCCAAAGGCATTCACGGCGAACTGTCGTTCGGTACCGAGCGGGACATCGAGAGCGTGGGTTACGAGTACCTGGTCCACTCGAACGCGCCGGTGCCCGAGCCCGCCAGCGCGCCGCGGGTACTGATCGGCGGCCCGGACTGCACCCGGCCGTACTCGATGTCGCTGTTCAACGTGTCGTCGATGAGCTTCGGCGCGCTGTCGGCGAACGCGCTGCGGGCGCTGAATCGCGGTGCGGCGCTAGGCGGTTTCGCGCACGACACCGGTGAGGGCGGGCTCACGCCGTACCACCTCGACGGCGGCGGCGACCTGGTGTGGGAGATCGGCTCGGGCTACTTCGGCACCCGCACCCGCGACGGAGCGTTCGATCCGGCCCGGTTCGCCGAGCAGGCCGCGCACGAGCAGATCAAAGCGATCTCGATCAAACTCAGCCAGGGCGCCAAGCCGGGCCTGGGCGGTGTGCTGCCCGCCGCGAAGGTGAGCGCGGAGATCGCCGAGTTCCGCGGCGTGCCCGCGCACGAGAAATGTGTCAGTCCGGCAGCGCATTCCGCGTTCCGGACCCCGCGCGAACTGGTGGCGTTCCTCGCCCGGCTGCGCGAACTTTCGGACGGTAAACCGATCGGATTCAAGCTCTGTCTCGGTTCCCGCAGCGAGTTCCTCGCGATCTGCAAAGCGATGCTGGCCGAGCGCCTCACGCCCGATTTCATCCTGGTCGACGGGGCCGAAGGCGGCACGGCCGCAGCACCTTTGGAGTACGAGGACCACGTCGGGCTGCCGCTGACCGACGGGCTGATCACCGTGCACAACGCGCTCGTCGGCACCGGACTGCGCGACCGGATCAAGATCGGGGCGAGCGGCAAGGTGGCCGTCGGCAACGACATCGTCAAACGGCTGATCCAAGGGGCCGACTACACCAACGCGGCGCGCGCCATGATGATGGCCATCGGCTGTATCCAGGCGCAGCGCTGCCACACCAACCACTGCCCGGTCGGCGTGGCCACCCAGGATCCGCGGCGCGCTCGCGCGCTCGACGTGGCCGACAAGACCGAGCGGGTCCGGCGCTATCAGGAGGCCACGGTCGCGCAGGCCGTGCAGATCATGGCGTCCCTCGGGGTGGACCACCCGGCCCAGCTCACGCCCCACCTGCTGCGCAAGCGCATCTCGACCACCGAGCAGCTGTCCTACGCCGAACTCTACGACTGGCTGGCGCCGGGCCAACTGACCGGTGAACCGCCACCCGCCTGGGCCGCGGACTGGGCCGCCGCCGACCCGGACTCGTTCCGTCCCCGCGTGCGCTAGCGCGCAATGTCGTAGCGCTCGCATCGGGCGATCAGCCGAGGCGAACGCCACCGGTGCCAGATCAGATCGAGTGCCCGGGCGAGCAGGCGCGCTCGGCAGCGGGAACGCCGTGTCGAACCAGATCCGGTAGTCGAGTTCGGTGCCCGCGCGGACAGGTGGGCGCTCGCAGCCGAAATTGCGAACTTGCACAACCGCGCGGTGGTCCTTGTTGTGCGCCGGTACCGACGCCGGCGCCGGTCGCCGCGCCGTGGCGAGCAGGGGGAATGGCGCTGCTCGCCGGGGTGGAGTAGGTTTCGAGGAGGTTCAGACAGGAGCCGACGGTAGTCCCCGCTCGAGACGGCTCCCTTCGGTGTCGCCGCATTCGGCCCGGCCTATCACCGAATCAAGCTGGGCGATATGTCCGTTCGGCGGTGAACCGGAGCGTTGAGCATGACCAATCAGGTAAGTCCGCGCCAACCCCGCATGTCTCGTCGACTGTTGTCGCACCCGCAGCATTCCAGAACGCGCGATTACGCGCGCGGCAAGTTGCGCATCCGGGTGGACGCCCTGCCCGGGATCCGGGTGCTGGCCGTCGTCGGCGACCTCGATCTCGCCACCGCACCCCTGCTGCACGAGGTCGTGCGGGCCGGTGAGCACTTCCCCGCGACGGTGGTGGATACCAGCCGGATCGCCTTCCTCGGCCTCGCCGGAGTGGACGTGCTCATCCTCGCCGCCGAACGGGCCGAAGGCGGCGACCGGAAATTCGCTGCGGTGGTGTCGTCGCGGCCCACCCAGCGGGCGTTCGACCTGTCCGGCGCGGCCGCCTGGATCAGGTGCTATCCCCGCTTGGGCAGCGCGCTGGACGCATTCTCGCAAGCCTGAGCAAGCCTGAACAAGCTGCTGACCTCGGACGACACGCTGGTGCATGATCCGCGTGCCGGTGGGTAGCCGATCATGGATGGACCAACTACGAGCACCGATTCTGGACGCACTGGACGACTACCGGCGGCGTGGCCGGTACGGCTTCACGCCGCCCGGCCATCGCCAGGGACGCGGCGTGGACGACCGGGTACGGCAGGTACTCGGCGACGCTTTCCGTAGCGACGTGCTCGCCGCCGGCGGGCTCGATGATCGGCGCACCCGAAACGAGTACCTGTCGGACGCCGAAGAGCTGATGGCCGATGCCGTCGGCGCCGAGATGGCGTTCTTCTCCACCTGCGGCAGCTCGCTGTCGGTGAAGGCCGCGATGCTCGCCGTGGCGGGTGGTGGCGACGGCGGGCTGATCCTCGGGCGGGACAGCCACAAATCGATCGTCGCCGGACTGATCTTCGCCGGCCTGCTGCCCCGCTGGGTGACCCCGCGCTGGGACGCCGAGCGGCATTTCTCCCATCCGCCCTCGGTCGAGCAGATCGAGGACGCGTGGCAGCGCCATCCGGACGCCTCTGGTGCGTTGATCGTCAGTCCGAGCCCGTACGGGACCTGCGCGGATATCGCCGGCATCGCCGCGGTGTGCCACCGCCGCGGCAAGCCGCTGATCGTCGACGAGGCGTGGGGCGCGCATCTGCCGTTCCACGAGGAGCTGCCGACCTGGGCGATGGACGCGGGCGCCGATGTCTGCGTGGTGAGCGTGCACAAGATGGGCGCCGGGTTCGAGCAAGGCTCGGTCTTCCACGTGCAAGGCGATCTGATCGATCGGGCGCGGTTGAGCGCGTGCGCCGACCTGCTGATGACCACCAGCCCGAACGTCTTGATATACGCCGCGATCGACGGTTGGCGCCGCCAGATGGTGCAGGACGGTCACCGGTTGCTCGGTGCCGCGTTGGGTTTGTCGGATCGGCTGCGCACCGAGCTGGCGCGGATACCGGGCATTCAGGTGATGGAGAAGGAGCTGCTCGGCGTCGAAGCGTCGCACGACTTGGATCGAATGCAGGTGCTGATGGACGTATCCGGTACGGGGGCAACGGGTTACGAGGTCGCCGACTGGTTGCGTGCGGAACGGCACGTCGACATCGGGCTCAGCGACCATCGACGCGTTCTGGCCACGCTGTCCTTCGCCGACGACGACGAGACCGCGGACCGGCTCGTCGCGGCGCTCACCGCTTGGCGGGAGCAGTTGAAAGAGCCTGCGCCGCACCATATCCGGCTGCTGTCCCCGGAGGAGCTGGAACTGGAGACCGTCATGCTGCCGCGCGATGCCTTCTTCGGCCGGGGGCAGGCGGTGCCGCTGGCGGAGGCGCCGGGACGGATCGCGGCCGAACAGGTCACGCCGTACCCGCCGGGTATTCCGGTCATCGTCCCCGGTGAGCGGATCGACGAGGCGGTCGTCGAATACCTGCGCACGGGGCTGGATTCCGGCATGAACGTGCCCGATCCCGCCGATCCCGAACTCCATACCATCCGCGTGGTCACCGAGTGAACGGAAGTCGTTGTGCCCGGTCGTGATGCAGCACCAGGAGCCGCCGAATTCGTCCCGAGCGGGCGGCCCTCGCTGCGTACCCTGCGGGCGGCCGCGCAAGGGTGTCACGGTTGTGATCTGTACCGGGATGCCACTCAGACGGTGTTCGGCGAGGGACCGGCCGCGGCCGCCCTTGTGATGGTGGGGGAGCAGCCCGGCGACCAAGAGGACGTGCAGGGGCATCCCTTCGTCGGCCCGGCGGGTGGTCTGCTGGACCGTGCGCTGGCCGAGGCGGGCATACCGCGCGATCAGGTCTACCTCACCAACGCGGTGAAGCATTTCAAGTTCACCGAGCGCGGGAAGCGGCGAATTCACCGACAGCCCGGTCGCACCGAGATCGTCGCCTGCTCCGCGTGGCTCGGCGCGGAGCTGTCCCTCGTGCGCCCGAAGCTGGTGGTGGGGTTGGGCGCGATCGCCGCCAAAGCGTTGCTGGGCAACGCTTTCAAGGTCAGCGAGCGTCGCGGCGAGGTGATCGCGCACGGCGACTACGACGTGATCACCACCGTGCACCCCGCCGCGGTGCTGCGCGCGCCGGACCGGACCGCGGCCTACCGGGCGTTCGTCGACGATCTCGGAATCATTGCCAGGCAAGCCGGTTTCCGGCCCGGCTGAGCCTGTTTCTGCTCCGGTTGCCCGGGTATGCCGCCCCTGACCGAGTCGCGCAACGCGACAGCAACGAAAGGGGTTCACATGAGTACGTTGGCCGCCACCGTGGATGTCGAGGTACCGGTCCGCACCGCCTACAACCAGTGGACGCAGTTCGAGTCGTTCCCCGAGTTCATGGAGGGTGTGGAGGCGGTGCAGCAGCTCGACGACCGGCACACCCACTGGCGCATCCACGTCGGGCCCTCGACCCGTGAGTTCGATGCCACCATCACCGAGCAGCACCCGGACGAACGGGTGGCGTGGAAGTCCGATTCCGGCCCTCAGCACGCGGGGGTGATCACCTTCCACCGGCTCGACGACACGCACACCCGGATCACCGCGCAGATGGACGTCGACCCGGACGGCTTCGTGGAGACGGCCGCCGACCGGCTCGGCGTGCTGAAGCACCGGGTGAACGGCGATATGCAGCGGTTCAAGAAGTTCATCGAGAGCAGGCAGCACGAGACCGGCGCGTGGCGCGGGGATATCGAGCGTCCCGACGCCTGATCGCCGTTCGAGGCCCGACCAGAGACAGAGGAGGTAGCCGGTGGTGCCGGTAGCCGAGACCGAGAGCCCGCAGCGGGTGGTGATCGTCGGCAGCGGCTTCGCCGGCTTCACCTGTGCCGCGAAACTGTGCCACCGACTGGCGAAGGCGGGCAGCGACATCGAGGTCGTGCTCGTCACGCCCGACGACTACATGCTCTATACGCCGTTGCTGCCGGACGTGGCGGGCGGACTGATCGATCCCCGATTCGTGGTGATCTCGCTCGCCGACGCGCTGCCGCGGGTGCGGCTCGTCGTCGGCAAAGCCGAATCCGTTGACCTGCAACGCAAGTCGATCACCGTGCGCAGCGAGTACTACCCGCCGCGGGAACTCTCGTGGGATCGGCTGGTGCTCACGCCCGGCTCGGTGACCCGGCTCTTCGATGTGCCGGGTCTGGCCGAGCACGGGCGCGGCCTGAAAACCATTGCCGAGGCCCTGTATCTGCGGGAGCAACTGCTCCGCCAACTCGAATTGGCCGACCACGAAGACGATCCCGAGCTACGGCGGGCCCGCCGCACCGTGGTGGTGGTCGGCGCTTCGTACGCGGGCACCGAACTGATCGCACAGTTGCGCGCGCTCGCCGACGCCTACGCCCACCGCCGCGGTTTCGATCCCGCCGAGGTGCGTTTCGTGCTGCTGGACATGGCCGACCGGGTGATGCCCGAAGTGGGCCAACGACTCGGGGACAAGGTCCTGGCGGTGTTGCGGGGGAGGGGAATCGACATCCGATTGCAGACCTCGCTGCGTGAGCTGACCGAAGGCCACGTCGTGCTCACCGACGACAGCGTGATCCCGACCCACACCGTGGCCTGGGTGACCGGCGTGACCGGTGCACCGCTGTTGCGCACCCTGGATCTGCCCCTGGAACGCGGCCGCCTGGTGGTCGACTCGAAGCTGGGCGTGCCCGGTCATCCCGACGTGTTCGCGGGCGGCGATGCGGCGGCGGTCCCGGACCTGACCAAACCCGGCGAGATCACCCCGCCGACCGCGCAGCATGCGACGCGTCAGGGAAAAACCTTGGCGCGCAATGTGGCCGCGAGCCTCGGCCTCAGCACCGCCGCACCGTACAAGCACCGCGACATGGGCTTGGTCGTCGATCTGGGTCCGGGCTTCGCCGTCGCCAACCCGCTGGGTATCCACCTGTCGGGGCGGCTCGCCAAGGTCGTGACCCGGGCCTATCACACCTATGCGGTGCCCAGAGGCGTGAATCGGTGGGCGATCTCGTTGGCGTATGCCACCGACGCGGTGACGCCACGCCCGCTGGCCCTGCTCGGCCTGGTCAGCCCGGAGGAAGCCAGTTTCGGTGGCAGCGAAGGGATTCCGAAGACGCAACCGGCATCGAAATAGGAGGAGGCGCCATGCGCAAGCGAAATGTCGTGCACGCGTTGCTCGAGCGAGCGGGCGACGGCTACGCGGCGCAGGCCGGTATCGACCTGGCCGACAAACCCGCGCCACTGTTCCAACTGCTCGTGCTCGCCGAGCTGCTGAGCGCCCGGATCTCGGCGGATATCGCGGTCGCCGCGGCGAAGGAGCTGATCTCCACCGGATACCGCACCCCGCAACGGATCGCGGACGCGCAATGGCAAGAACTCGTGGACGCGCTGGGCCGCGGGCACTACCGGCGCTACGACGAGAGCACCGCGACGCGCCTCGGTGCGAACGCGAACATGGTGCTCGACAAGTACGGCGGTGATCTACGCAAACTGGCTGAGGCCGCCGAACAGGACCGGGCACGTGCGGCGCAGCTGCTCCAGGAGTTCCAGGGGATCGGGCCCACCGGCAGCGATATCTTCCTGCGTGAGGTCCAGGACGTATGGACGTGGGCGCGGCCGTATTTCGACGAACGCGCCAAGAAGGGCGCGCAGCGGGTCGACCTGCCGACCGATTCCGGTCAACTCGCCGCGCTCGCGCCGGACGGCCGAGTCGGCGCGTTGGCCGCGGCGCTCGTCCGCGTCGCACTGGACGACGAATTCGCCGAGCAGATCCGCGCGGACGCGCGCTGAGCCGCCCGGCCAGCGGCACTGCGCCCGGCTAGCGGCACTTCTCCAACGTGGCGTCGGCGAGTTCTGCCACCACGTCGGTCACTCGACCGTTGTTCCGGAAGGCCGCGAGCTGCCGCCGGGCGCCGTTGCCGCGCTCCAGCACCGTCGCCACCGCATCCGTCACAAAGGCGCGATCCCCCAGTTCGTCGAGGGCGGGCGCGACATGCTCGAGCAGCGCGGACAGTCGTGCCGGGGCCGGCTCGACGCGCCGGGACACCGGATCGAGACCGTTGCCGTCGAGTCCGAAGCGGGCGGCGTTCCAATAGGCCGCGCGCAGCACCTCGCCGGGGACTTGCGGCGCGCGTTCGCCGCGCTCCAGCGCCGCCCGCGCCATCATCGCGGTGGCGCGCACCAGCGTGGCCAGCAGGGCGGTCTCGGTGACGGTGGCGGGCACGTCGCTGACCCGGACCTCGACGGTGGGAAACGATTCGGAAGGCCGGACGTCCCAATAGACCATCTTGGTATCGAGAATGTTGCCGCCGGCGATCATCATCTCCACCATCGCCGCGTAGTCGGCGGCGGAGTCGAAATAGGGCGGCGGACCGGCGCTCGGCCAGCGCCGCCACAGGATGCTGCGCCAGCTCGCGTAGCCGGTCTCGGCCGCGCGATAGATCGACGAGTTCGCGGTGAGCGCCAGATACACCGGTAGCCACGGCCGCAGATAATTGCTCACCTGGATCGCCGTCTCGCGATCGGGCACCGCGACGTGCACGTGACAACCGCACAGGCCCTGCTCGTGCGCGATCATCCCGAACGTGTCGGCGATGCGCTGATAGCGCTCGGTGTCGGTGACCGGGAACCGCTCGGGCACGGTCGGCGGCACCGCGACGGCCAGCAGACGGGTGCCCGCCTGTTCCGCGCATTCGGCGACCTTGCGGCGCAACTCGGCGAGTTCGCCCAGCAGCGCGGGTGTTTCGCTGTGCACGCCGGTGCTGGTCTCGACCTGGCACGAGGTCAGTTCGAGTTGCAGGTCGACGCCGCGTTGCTCGGCCGCGGCGGCCACCTCGGTGTTCTTCGCGACGGGGGCACCGGTAACCGGGTCGACGAGCAGGAACTCCTCCTCGACACCGACGGTGATCGTGGTTGCGTCCAGCATTCCAGCTCCTCAGTTCGTGGTGCGCAGCAGGCGGATCACCGCGCGCTCGACCGTGTTCTGGCGTTGCTCATCGGAACCGCCGCGGGCCGCGCGGCGTAAGGCGGCCGAGATCGTCGCGCCGCGCTCGAAGGCGGTCAGCACGCGGGGATCCACATAGGACGCCCGGGCGACGGCCGGGGTATTGCCCAGCGCCGCAGCGACATCGGCGATCACCGTGCGCTCCACCGCTTTGCGTCGGCGCTGCGAGTCCGGCCGCTCGACCGCGCCGAAGCCCGCCGCGGCCAGTACCGTGCCGTGCCACGTGCGCAGATCCTTTACGCTGCAGTCGCTTTCGGACCACTCCCGGAACAGGTCATTGATATCGTCGGCATGCAGCTCGCAGTACCGCGACCCTTTCCGGTAGACGAGCAGCCGTGGCGAGTCGTGCCGGCAGCGGCGCAGCGATCGCACGACGCGCGCGGAGTCGGCGTCGCGAATCCGCACCCGGCGCTGGATACCGCCCTTCGCCGGATAGTCGAACGACATCTCGGCACCGGAGAGCCGAACCTGCGCACGCAGCAGGGTCGCGACCCCGCGTGTCCCGTGCTCCTGCGCGTATTCCTCACCGCCGACCCGGAATACGCCCTGATCCACCAGCGTCACCGCGAGCGCGGCCACCCGTCGCAGCCCCAGGCCCGGCTCGGTCAGTTCGGCGTGGATGCGCCTGCGGAGTTCCGGTAGTCCGGCGGCGAGGTCGAGGACGCGATCGAACTTCTCTTCGTCACGTTCCTTGCGCCACTGCTCGTGATAGAGGTACTGGCGTCGGCCCGCGGCGTCGACCCCGACCGCCTGGATGTGCCCGTTGTCGTGCGCGCAGATCCACACCTTGCGCCAGGCGGGCGGTATGACCAGGCCACGAATGCGCTCCAGTGCCGCCTCGTCCACGACCCGGGCGCCCTCGGTGCTCACGTAGGAGAAACCACGGCCGCGCGCCACTCGGCGCATGCCGGGGCCGTACGGCGTGCTGCGTCGCAGCCGCATGTCCGCGCACCTCCTCGGTCGTCCGTCATGGGTGGCTAGCTGGACGTTCCCCGGGAGGAGGGAGACAAACAGGGCGCCCACGCAGAGCCGGATGTCCGTTTGGCGCGCAGTGCGCCGGGAACGCCACAAGGATGAAGGACTCTCTCGAACGTGAAACGAAATGGGAGGTCGACCGGGCCTTCGCCCTTCCACCGCTCGACGATCTGGTGCCCGGCGGGCGGGTCGAGTCGACGGCGGTGGAGCTCACCAGTACCTATTTCGACACCACTGCCCGCGATCTGCTCGCCCACGATCTGGTGCTGCGGCGCCGGGCCGGCACCGACGAATCCGGCTGGCAACTGAAGATCCCGCGCGACGATGGCAGGCTGGAGCTGGTCGCCGCGTGGTCCGACGAGCTGCCGGACGAACTCGCCGACGTGGTGACCGGCGCCGCCCTCGGCCGGCGGCTGCACGAGGTCACCACGATTCACACTCTGCGCAACCGGCACCGGGTGTTCGGGCCGGACGGCGACCTCGTCGTCGAGGTCGATGACGACACCGTGCGGACCGCACCGGGCGACGGGTCCGCGGCTGCCCTGGCCTGGCGGGAGATCGAGGTCGAACTCGGCCCGCGTACCGCCGCCGCGCCCGCCGCACTGCTGGACCGGCTGGCCGCGGCGGGCGCGTCGCGGTCGAAGTATCCGTCCAAACTGTCGCGTGTGGTGCCACCTCGGGACGAACCCACCGGGGCACGTTCGAAAGCGGAGCGAGCGATCCACGAGTACCTGAACGCTCAGATCGATGTCGTCTTCGCCGGAGACCTCGCGCTGCGCCGTGGCGACGATCCGATCCACGACACCCGCGTCGCGACCCGGCGCCTGCGTAGCACGCTGCGCGTCTTCGGAAAGCTGCTGAACCGCCCGGTGATCGAGGGTATCGCCGACGAATTGAAGTGGTATGCCGGACTGCTCGGCGAGGTGCGGGACTGCCAGGTGCAACGGGCCCGTCTGGCCGCCGAGATCGAGGAGCTGCCACCGGAACTCGTGCTCGGCCCGGTGGCCGGCCGGATCGATGCCACCCTGCTCGAACGGCAGCTGACCCGCCGGGCCGCCCTCGCGGCGGCGTTGGATTCCCCGCGCTATCTGGCGCTGCTCTCGGCGCTGCAGGCGTGGAAGTCGCAGCCGCCGTTCGCGGTTCGGGTGCGCAAGGGCGAACTGGTGCGGCGCGCGGGCCGGGCAGCACGCAAAGCCGACCAGCGGCTCGCGGTGGCGCTGGACGACCAGCGCGACGAATCGCTGCACCGGGCGCGCAAGGCCGCCAAGCGCGCTCGGTATGCCGCCGAGGTGCACGCACCGGTGCATCGGCGCGCCGCCGCGAAGTCGAACATCAAGTACTACAAGAAGCTCCAACGCGTGCTCGGCGACCACAACGACGGCGTGGTCTCGGCCGGACTGCTGTGGCGCCTCGCGACGGCGGCGGGCACGACCGGCGGTGAGAACGGCTTCACCTACGGACTGCTCTACGCGAACGAGCAGCACGCGGCCGAGCGGGCGCGGCGCCTGGTGGCCGAGATCGCCCGCTAGTTGTGGTCCCGGTGGAACTCTGCGAGTGGCTTTATCGGACAAAGGAATTCGGAACCATATCCGGGTTCCAAAGTTGACCCGTCACCGGTTCCAGTACGGAAAGTGGTGGCGTGACAAGGACATTCGCGTCATTACGACGACTCTTCCGCTTCCCTGCGACCGAGGTGTGGGATAGCGTGCGCGAGTATGAATTTCGTGCGAGGAACCGTCGCGATAGCGGTGGCCGCCGTGCTGGCCTCGACCGGTATCGCACAGGCTGCACCGGCCGATCCGGGCCGCTGCCAGGACTTGCTGCTGCGGGTGCCCGACGGGGAACTGGGTGCCCGAATGTGCCTGCCGGCGCAAGCCACCGACACCGTGCTGGTCTTGCTGCCCGGCGCGGCGACCAATGCCCGGTACTGGGATTGGCCCGCGGCCGGCGAGAAATACAGCTTCCGGCGCGCCCTGAACGCCGCGGGCTACGCGGTCGTCTCGGTGGACCGATTCGGCACCGGCCGGAGCTCGCGCCCGCCGAGCGGCAGCGTCACCTCGCCCCGGGAGGCCGACGCGGTGACCGGGATCATCGCGGGATTGCGCCGCGACGGCATGGCGGGACACGCGCCGTTTCGGAAGGTGGTGTTCGGCGGCGTCTCGTTGAGTTCCGGGATCGGGGTGCTCGCGGCGGTCGGCGGGGCAGAGCTGGACGGTCTGCTGCTGACCGGCTACTCGCACTCGGTGAATCCGTTGGGCACCATGGCCGCCGCGCTCACGTTCCGATCGGTGGCCACCGACCCGGACCCGCGCTTCGCCGGCCACGATCCCGGCTATCTGACCACCGCCCCGGGCACCCGGCCGGCGAGTTTCGCGGTCCCCGGCACCGATCCGGCGGTCCTGGCCGCCGATGAGGCGGAGGTGAAGGACACGTTCACCCTCGCCGAGATGGTCACCGGCCTCGTCACCACCGTCGGTCCGATGACTCGCCGGATCGGTGTGCCGGTGATGATCGTCAACGGCAGCGAGGACAAGCTGTGTTCGGTATGTGCCGACACGGCGGCGCTGTACGCGGCCGAGGCGCCGTATTTCGCACCCGCGGCGCGACTTCGGACCTACGTGCTACCGGACGCGGGCCATGCGCTGGTGATCGCGCGCGGGGCCCGCGCGCACCAGGAAGCCGTGGTCGACTGGCTGGGTACCCTCGGCTGAGCCCGCTGCCGACGACTGCGCCCGGCCACTACCGGCCGGTGCGAAAAGGACGGTGGCACAGGCTGCGATGCACCATTTCGGTGAGTGTGACGATGTCGAACACCGGGATGCCGAGACGACGCTGGATCGCGTGCCCGTACGGCACCAGGTCGGTGCATTCGATCACCAGCGCGCCGAGCGCCGGATGCGCCGCGGCCAGGCGGTCGACCTCGTCGAGCACCTCACGCCCGAGCCGGTCGGCGTCGAGCGCGGTCCGGCGGCCCTCGAGCACGACCTCGCGGAACTCGGGGTGCGCGTCCATTCCGGCGACGCGGATCGGCAGCGTCTCGGCGCCGATCGCGCGCAGATGCCGCCAGGTCAGCGCGTCCCGTTTGGCGACGAGGACGCCGATCTCGCGGTCCGCGGCGATCATGCGACGCACCATCGGCACTTGGATGAGGCTCGAGCTGTACAGGGGGACGCGCACGGCATCGGCCAGCTGTTGCTGGAACAGGACGAGAAAGCCGCAGCCGCTGGTGATCGCGGCCACGCCGCGGGCTTCGAGTTCCTTTGCGGCGGTGACGAACGGCGCGAGCAACGTGGGGTCCGCCTCGGCCACCACCCGCTGCGGTGTCGCGCCGTGCACGACCTGGTAGACGACGGGGAAATCGAAAGTCGACGGATTGCGGATGTGGCCGGGGAGTTTGGTGAACGCGGTGTCGAGGCACAGCACGCCGATCGTGATGTCGCGCTTGGTGTTCGGGTGTGCGGTCATGTCGGCCGCCGATCGCGCCCGCCGAAACGACTCGGGCGCACGGGAACCGGATCGGTGACCGGTGTCTCGCCCGCGAGCAGGTGCCCGACCAGCTCACCACCGGCCGGCGCGAGCCCCATGCCGATATGGCCGTATCCGGCGGCGATGATCAGGTTGCCCGGCCCGGCCCGGCCGATGACCGGCACGCCGTCGGGTGTGCTGGGGCGCAAACCACTCCAGGTCTCGTGGGTGTGCGTCTGTTCGAGGTCGGGCAAGTAGTCGCGAACGGTGCGCACCATGCGCGCCACCCGGCGGTCGGAGATGGTGTTGCGCATGCCGGTCAGCTCGAGGGTGCCGCCGATGCGCAGGCGATCGCCCAGCGGGACCAGCGCTACGCGCGCTTCGCTCAACAGGACGGGACGGCTCGGCCCGCTCGGCGGCATGTCCACGGTGACGCTGTAGCCCTTGATCGGTTGCAGCGGCAGCTCGACCCCGGCCATTCGCGCGCATTCGGTCGACCAGGCGCCCGCGGTGAGGACCACCGCACCGGGACGGAGGTCACCGTGAGTTGTGCTGAGCCGACTGATCTTTCCCGCGGTGATCGTGCAGCCGGTGAGCTCGGAGTATTCGCGGATCTCGACGCCGAGCGCGCGCAGCAGGCGAGCGAACTCGAGCACGAATTCCGGCACCCGCAGGTACGCGCCCTCCGGGTTGTACAGCGCACCGCGGACGGTGAACCGGGTCTTCGGCTCCAGTTCATCCAGCTCGCCCGGTTCGAGGACGCGCAACGGGATCCCGTTGGCCACCGTGCGGGCTACGGCCGCCCGCGCGGCGGAAAAGCCCTGGGCGCTACGGTAAGTCAAGACGATGCCGGGCATGGCGAACGTGTCTGCGATCCTGTCGGACTCGCAGAGTTCGAGCAGGATTTCGAGGCTGCGGCGCTTCATCGCAGCCAGGATCCGAAATCCCGCCGCCGCGGCCGACGGTGTGCAGGCTCGCCCGAAATGACCGAGCCAGCGCAGCAATTCGCGGTCCGCCCGCGGACGCACGTGGAACGGCGCGTCCGGGTGCAGCATGGCGAGCGAGCGCCACGAGCGCATGCCCGGCTCCGCCAAGGGCGCGGCGCCGTGCGTGCCGACGAACCCCGTGTTGCCGCTGGAACACGACTGCTGGCCGCCGAGCGCGCCGCGTTCCAGCACGGTGACCGCCGCACCGGCGCGACGCAGGTGATAGGCGCAGAACAATCCGGCGACCCCGCCGCCGACGACCACGACGTCCGGGTCGTCGCGCACGGGCGGCGTTTGCTCTTCGGACACCGACGCCGCCTACACGGTGACGAGGAAGAAATTGGTCGGCAGATTCACCACGACCCGCTCATAGATCTGCGCCATCACCGCCGCGCCGGGCTCGGTGAACGTGCCCGGTGGCGGTTCGGCGAACCGGATCACCGAGCGTCCGGCATCGAAAAGCTGTGCGCCGTGGCCGAAGTCGCCGACGAGGGCACTGCCCGGCTCGACCAAGCGGGTGCGCACGATGAACACGCCGTTCTGTTCCAGAACGGTCATCAGGGTCCCGGTGCCCATGGCGCGGTAGTAGTCGACCGGGTTGATGATCATGCCGTCCGCGGTGCCGCCCATCTGCTCGATCTCGTTGCAGGCGCGCAGGATCGTCGAGCTGAACGGTCCGGCCGAGGTCATCCGCTCGATGCCCGCAATGTTGAGCAGGCCACCCGCGCCCGCGATGATCGTGTAGTTCTCCGCTGTGCACAGCCGCACGATCAGGCGATAGTTGATGAAGGATTCGAACGTGTCGGGGTCCTCCCACAGCTGCGGCGGCACCTGGACCCAGGCGGTGGTGGGGAGCAGTTCCGGGATCGGTGACTTGTGGAACCTGCTGGCCAGCTCCCGGCGGACGTCGGCGCCGTCGATCGGGGCGTCGTCCGCGCCCGGCGGACTTTCGTGCCAGTAGTACTGCCGTGGATCACGCGACAGATCAATGGCTTTGAGCATATTGCGGGCGGGGTGGCGCGGCTTGCGCCGCGAGCTGGTCAGCGAGTCGGTGATCGTCACGTCGTATTCGACCGCGGCGTCCAGACCCCGCTCGGCGCAGCACTCCACGAACATCCGTCCGGGGGAGAGTTCCTGCGCGCGATCCCGGACGACCTGCGCCAGGGTCGATTTCACGCCATCTGTGTGCAGCATGTCTTACTTCCTTCGGTGTCGCCGGCGACAGTGCCGGTCACGCTGATTCGGCGGCGTGCGACCAACTCGGGCCGAGCAGGCTCGCGCCACCGTCGACGAGTTGGACCGTGCCGGTCAGATAGGACGACCGCGTGCTCGCCAGAAAGGCGGCGACGGCGGCCATTTCGTCCGGTAGGGCGATCCGCCCGATCGCGGTGTGCCTGCCGAGGGTGTCGAACTCCGCTTCGATCCGGTCGGTGCGTTGCGCCACCACGCGTTCCAGCAGGGGCGTGCGGGTCGCGCTGGGTGCCAGTACGTTGACCGTCACGCCGTCGCGGCCCACCTCGACGGCCAGGGACTGGGCGAAGCGGGCGATGGCCGTCCTGGTCACACCGGACAGCGCCAGATCGCCGATCGGCACGCTCGCGGTCTCCGAGGTCACGAAAATCACGCGGCCCCAACGGGCGTCGCGCAGATACGGCAGGGCGGCGAGTGCCACGTCCACGGCGGGCATCAGCACGCCGTCGATCGCCGCACGGTAGTCCGCCGGCGCGAAGCGCGCCGCGTTCCCGGTCGGCGGGCTGCCGCCGCTGACCACCACGACGTGCACCCCACCGAATTCGGCGGCGACCTCGTCGATCCAGCGGTGGGTGGCCGCGCTGTCGGTGATGTCCACGCTGGTGGCGTGCACCCGGGCCCGGGAAACCTCCTTGATCGCTCGCTCCGCCGCGGCCAGCCGGGCGGTGTCGCGCGCGCCGATGGCGACGTGCGCGCCCTCGGCGGCCAGTTCCCGCGCGATGGCCAGCCCGATACCGCTCGACCCGCCCGCGACCAGCGCTACCTTGTGCTCGAGCCCGAGATCCATGACTACCCCTTCGCTTTCGTGGTGCCGAGCTCGTAGCCGTAGCGGCGCGCGAGCGGCCAGGACAGTGCGGCGACGGTGCGCTGGGCCGACTTCGGCAACCCGGACCGCCAGGAATCGTCGGACGGACGGATGACGGTGGCCCCGGTGCGGAAGCGGTCCGGGTTCCCGGTCACCGTGTGATTGGTGTGCAACTCGACCGTGCGATCGGTGACCGGGTTCGCCGCGGGATCGCACGCACAGTGCGCCAGCATCGTGGCGATCGACCGTTCGGGCGCGGCGATGAAGTCCTCGTAGCGCAGGAACAGGGACCGTTGTGGATGGCGCCGGGTGATCGCGTGCGTGGCGAGATTGAATCCGGTCCAGTAGCCGGTGCTCTTGCCCGGCGACATCGCGTATACGTATTCCTTCGGCTTGCTCCAGGATTGGGCCACCGCACGCGGGTCGCGCACCAGATGGATGTAGTACGGCGTGATGCCGTCGAGATACGGCAGCAGGGCGGCCTCGCCGGGAATCTTGCTGGTATCGACGATCACCCGGGCGTTCGTGCGGGCCGCGACAGCGTGATAGACCTCGGTCATCAGCGTGGCGTGGGCGCGCAGCGGCGCGCTGCGCAGGCCGCGGCCCAGGACCTGCCAGGTGTGCCGGGTCCGGACGCTGCCGAGCTGACGCCGGATGACCGTGTCGGCGTGCGCGGCGAACGGCGTATCGGCGGGCTGACCGATCGGCAGGACGGTGGACCAGATCGGGCAGTCGACGAGCTCGAGCCCGCAGCCGCACTCCTGGTTCACGCCGCGCCCGGCTGCGTTCTTCCAGAGGAAAGCCAGTTCGCCGACGTGAAAGCAGCCGGGGATCTCGTTCAGGATGTTGCCGATGATGGTGCTGCCGTTACGGCACCAACCGGTGATGCACAGGACCTTCAGCGGGGTATGGTTCGTCATCTGCCGACTGCCTTCTCCGTGGTGACCGCTTGCCGGATCGTCATGGCCAGGACCGAGGCCGCGAGCGCGCAGGCCGCGCCGACCACGAAGACGGCGGGATAGCCGAACCCGGTCGCGACGGCCCCGGTCGCCGGCCCCCAGACGAACAGGCCCAGATCCCAGAACGAGGTGTAGGCGCCGAGTGCCGCGCCCTGCTTGGTGTTGTCGGTGTTGTTCATGACCATCAGCGCCAAAGAGGGGTGCAGGAGCGAGAATCCGACGCCCATCACCACGGCGCCGAGCACCGCGACCGGCAGGTTCGGCGCCCACGCGATGATCAGCAGCCCCGCGGCTTCGCCTGCGCCACACCAGGATGCGACCCGGCGCGGCCCCAGCTGATCCGGCAGATGCCCGATGAACAACCGGGTGCCCGCGTACACGGCGCTGAAGGTGCTCAGCACGACGACGCCCGCGTCGATGCCGCGTTCCTGCAGACCGCTGATCACGAACGCGGCCAGGCCGACATAACCCGCGGCGCCCAATGCCAGGCCGAGTCCGGGCAGCACCGCGGGCCGCAGCAGCAGCCCGCGGCCACTGGACGCCGCGACGTGCGGCTGCGGTGCGACGGTGCTGATCAGGACCACGCCGAGCAGCGGTGCGGCGGCACAGAACGCCCACACCGCGTCGATGCCGAAGTGCCGCAAGACCGCGCCGAGCGCGGTGCCCAGCGAGATGCCGCCCCACATGGCGATGCCGTACAGGCCGATCACCTGGCCGCGGCGGTGGTGCGGGGCGAGCGTCACGGTCCAGACCGCGCCCGCGGTGAACAGGGCGGCCTCGCCGATGCCGAGCAGCAGCCGGACCACGATCAGGCCCGCAAGGCCGACCGGGAGGAAGTACAGCAGGCCGCCCGTCGCGATCGCGAGCGCGCCGCAGCGCATGACGGACCGATGTCCGTATCGATCAGCGAGTCCACCGAAGATCGGCCGGGTGAGCAGCGCGGTGAGCGCGGTCGCGGTGACCGCGAGACCCACCGCGAGATCGCCCGCCCCGAACTGATCCCGCACGTGCGCGGGCAGCACCGGGATCGCCGCGGACAGGCCGAGATAGCCGCAGAACAGACCGCCGAACACGCCGGCCAGGGCGAGCCGGGGTAGCGCGCCCGCCTCGGCGCTCATCGCTGCCCGGCCGCCGCGGAGCCCGCGCCCTCTTCGGTGCCGAGTTCGGCGGCGGCGACTTTGCGCACCGCCGTGACGAGTTCGTCGCAATCCGCGGGCGTCAGCGTCGAGGACAACGGAACATCAACGGCCCCTTGTAGATAGCGGGTCGCCGCGGGCAGCAGTGCTTGGATGGCGGCAGTCGTCATGCCGCGGAACAGGAATCGCCAATTCCAGAAGGCCCGGATGTTGTGATCGGCGTCGGAACCGAGATTGCGCGCCTCGATGCCCTCGTGGCAGAGCGCCCGCGCGAACCACTGCGCGCGCCCGCTCGGCACCTGGAAGATGAAGGCCTCGCCGAGATACGCGCCCGGCGCGACCGGTTGCCGGATCCGAATTCCGTCGACGTCGGCCAGCGCCGCGGCGACATGATCGTAATTGCGCCGGAACGCGGCCAGTCGTATCGGCAATCGCGCCAGCTCGGCCCGCAGCAGCGCGGCGCGGATCTCGTCCATCCGGAAACTGAGCAGCGGCAGGTCCAAATCGGTGGCGATCGGTGGCTCGCCGTCCGGGAAATGCCGGCGCAATCGACCTTCGTAGGCGCCGGAAAGCACCGTGGCGCGGGCGAACAGCGCGCTGTCGTCGGTGACGAGAAAGCCGCCCTCGCCGCTGTTGAGCGACTTGTCCGATTGGGTGCTGAACGCGCCCGCCAGACCGAAGGTGCCGAGCTTACGGCCCGCCAATTCCGCGCCGAGCGCCGGCACGGCGTCCTCGAACACAGGCACGCCCATTTCGTCGGCGAATTCGAGCAGGGCCGCCATGTCGCCGGCGAAACCGCGCATGTGCACCACCATGATCGCGCGCACCTGCGGGGTCCACCGGCGCCGCAGATCGGCGACGTCCAGGTGCAGATTCTCGTCGACATCGACGAGGAACGGCGTGCATCCGGCGAGCAGAATGGCGCTCGGCGTCGCCGCGAAAGTGAATCCGGGACAGGCGATCAGGCTGCCGGGCGGGATGCCCGCGGCCATGATCGCCAGGGCCAGCGCGGTGGTGCCGCTGGCGGTGGCCAGTGCGTGCTTGCAGCCGAAATAGCGGCAGAGTTCGGCTTCGAATCCGGCGCACTCGGTTTCGTGCGCGGGCCGGTAGTCGTAGCGGAAGTAGAGGTGGCTGCGAATGGCGCGCAGCGCCGCCGCCTCGTCTTCGGGATAGACGCACACGGCGCCTCGGTCATAGGTCGGCCAGGGCGCCGAGCGGACGGGAATACCGCCGTCCAGTGCCAGCCGCGAATCGGTAGCTATCCATGCGCCCGGCAATTGCCGGGTCGATGCCGAATGGTCTATCTCATTATCCGCCATCGGAATTCCTTGCCAAACAAACAGTAAAACATCGGCGAGCCGCCACCGTATCGTCCGTCGAGCTTCCCCCGGGGAAATGGTAGGACGTCCGTGGAACGGTACACCGAACTTTCCCGCCGGATACCCGAAATCGATTGCCCGGCAATGCGGTCTATTGTTGAGACGTCACCGAAACCGCCTTGCCCTGGCAGGCGAAATGAGAGCGCGCGGATATGACGCCGATGCGCCAGGGCGCGAAAGGGGTCACGGCGGCAAGGCTTCCGGCTCGGTGCCCGCCGACCGCTCAGCGCGCGCGTTCCCGGACCACCCGCGCGATATCGATCCGCTCGACGAGCCGGGCGGCGGGCAGCTGGGAGAGCACGGCAGCGGTCAGCACCGCGGCGACGGCGAGCAGCAGCGGCGCCGGCCCCAGCGATAGCCGCAGGTTGAACATGTCGCTGTTGAACGAACGCAGAAACGCCCACGCCGCAAAGACTCCCGCGAGCAGCCCCAGGGGCACCGCGAGCAGTGTCGCGGCCAGGTTCTCCGTCGCCAGCGCCGCGGTGAGCCGGCGCACCGGTACCCCCGCGGCCCGCAGGGTGGCCAGTTCGGTGGTGCGCTCGGCGAGGTTCACCGTCATCGTCACGTAGATGACCGTGCACGCGAGCACGGCCCCGAGCACGAGCATCACGAGGACGAAGACCCAGAACAGACCGAGGAACTTGTCGACCTGGTGTTGCAGGGCAGCAGTGTCGGTGTAGGTGACCACACCGGGCAACGAGGTGATTTCGGCGCGCAAGGCATCCCGGTCGGCCGTGGGGCCGAACCGAATCAGATAGCCGTGCAGGCCGATTCCGCCGATCTGTGCCGCTACGGCATTGTCGGCGTAGAGGAAGGTGCCCAGCGGTTCGTCGACGAAGCCCGCGATCCGTTGCGGGTGCGGGGTGCCCAGTGCCGCGGTGATGGTGATGGTGTCGCCGACCCCGACGCCGAGTCGGTCCGCCAGTGGCGCGCCCGCAAGCACGCCGTCGCCGGGCAGGGACCGGGTGCCGCCGTCCGGGGTGCGCAGGCCGCGCATGGTGGTGTCCGGGGCCAGCCCGGTCAGGGTCGTCGCGTAGGAACGGTCGCCCGCGGTGACCGTGACCGGTGTGGCGGTCGTCGGCTCGGCGGCGGCGACGCCGGGCAGCGCGCGCAGGTGTGCGGCCGGATCGGCAGTGCCGGGAGCGAGATACACCGTGGCGTCGGCGCGTTCGATCTGCTCGAACTGGATGTCGAGTACGGTGCGCATGCTGGTGAGCATGCCGACCGAAGCCAGGATCAGGACCAGTGACAGCACCGTGCCGGTCATGGTCGCGAGGGTGCGCCGCCTGCCGCGTGCCAGTGCGCGCAGGGCCATGCGCGCGACCACCGGCAGTCGATGCCGGCGGGCCGACCACCGGCTGAACGGGCCCGCGGTGCCCGGGTGCAGGCCGTCGCCACGCATGGCCGCGGCGGGTGCGATACGTGCGGCGGCAACGGCCGGTGCCAGTCCGGCGACGAGCCCGGTGAGTATTCCGAGTGCGAATCCGACCAGGGCAGTGGGAATTCGGTGCTCGACCACGGTATCGGGGATACCGATGGCCGAGGTGTACACGGTGGTGACCGCCGACGTGGCGACGAAACCGCCGAGCACACCGAGCGCGGCGCCGAGCGCGGCGATGCCCACGCCGTAGCTCACGTAGTGACCGACGACGGTGCGCCGCCGCGCGCCCATGGCCAGCAGCGTGCCGATGATCGGTCGTTCCGTCTGCACCAGCCGCGTGATCAAGACGTACTCGGCCACCGCGGCGGCCGCGAGGAAGAGCGCGGGAAAGCCCACCGCGAGGTCGGCGAAGCCGTCGAGATCCTCGTGCAGCGTCGCGTCGGACGGTTGTTCGGCCTGCGGCACGAGATCCACCGCCCCCGCGGCACGTAACGCGTCCGCCACTGCGTCGCGGTCGGACTGCGTTGCCGTGCCGGCCATTTCGACGAGTGTCTGGTTCGGCCGTGGCTGTCCGGCCAGCGCCGCGGCGACAGGTTGGGCCGCGAAGGCGACGGCGAAGGCGTGCGGATCGCTCAGCACCTCTTGCCGATCGCGCGCGGGCCACAGGTATTCGGCGGAGCGGGCGACGCCGGACACGGTGACGCTCTGCCAGGTGCTGCCGTCGAAGATCTGGAACCTGCTACCGGGCCGCAGTCCGAACGTCTCGGCGGCGTGCTGCTCCACCACGATATCGTCCGCCCGCGCGGGGTCCGGTGCGGTGCCCGCGGTCAGCTGGATCTCGTTGACACTCGGGGTGGTCGGCTGCGGCAGCCCGACGATCCGGCCGAGCAGTTTGGTGTCGCCGATCGAGAACGGCACGTCGGCCTGGGTGCGCGTGCCGACCCGGGCGACGCCCGGAGCTCCCGCGACGGCGGCCGCGAGGTGTGCGGGATCGCCTCCGGTAGCGGTGAAATCGGCGAAATGCAGGCGCTGGTAGGTGCTCTGGTACGACGTCTCGAGATTGCGGAACGAGTCGTAGCTGGCGATGAACAGCAGCACTCCGAGTAGGACTGTGGCCGCGATCGCGGCCACCTGCGCGGTGCGCCTGCGCATATCGCGCAGAGTCTTCTTGGGCAGCACCCGGTTCGGTGTGATGAACACGGCCCTCACCACCTGATCGTCGAGGCGTCGGCCGGTCGCGTGTTGACCTCGGCCGAAACGATCTCGCCGTCGCGCATCCGGATCACCCGATCGGCGATCTCGGCGGCGACCTCGTTGTGCGTCACCATGATGACGCCGCGCCCCGCTCGGCTGGTGCGTTGCAGTAGTTCGAGGACGCCGCGACCGGTGGCGACATCCAGTGCGCCGGTGGGCTCGTCGGCCAGCAGCAGATCCGGGTCGGTGGCCAGTGCCCGCGCGATGGACACCCGTTGCTGCTGACCACCGGACAGCTGCGCGGGGAAATGGTCTGCGCGATCGGACAATCCGACCGCGGACAGCAGTTCCAGCACCTTTTTGCGATCGCCGCGACCGGTCAACTCCACGATGACCTCGACATTCTCCCGGGCGGTGAGGCCGGCGACGAGATTGAAGAACTGGAAGACGAACCCGATGTGATCGCGCCGGAACGCGCCGAGAGCGGCCGGCTTCTCGGTCGAGATATCTTGTTCGGCAACGACTATCGATCCGTCGTCGGCAGACTCGATGCCGCCGATGATATTGAGCAGCGTGGTCTTGCCCGAGCCGCTGGCCCCGAGTATCGCGACCAGTTCGCCGGGTGCGATGTCCAGGTCGACAGCGGTGAGCGCGTGCACTGCGGCCTCGCCGCTGCCGTAGGTCTTGCGCACCCCGCGCAGTCGGACACCGCCGCGTGCGGCGTTATTCTCCGTTGCGTTCGAGTTCCTGTGTTCGATCATCGGAAGGTCTTTCGCTCTCGGAATTTTGGGGCAGACCCGCCGCGCGCAGCAGCGGGCCGGTCAGTGGCACGGCGGCCATATCGGGGTCGATCATGCGATGCAGGATGAGGCCGTCGACCAGGGCGAGCACGATGGCCGCGGTGGCCTCGGGGTCGGCGGTGCCCTCCCGGGCGAACCACGCGGTGGTCGCGGCGCGTGCTTCGGCGAGCAAGGCGCCGATTCCGGCCCGCAGTCGGGGCAGCCGGGTCGCGGCCAGCATCATCTCGCTCATGGCGACCGTCGACTGGTCCGCCACGGTGTAGGAGCCGATCACGCTGAGCATCCGGGTCATCGCGGCGATGCCGGGCATGGCCAGCACCCCGGCCATGACCGTGTCGTATTGCGTGCGCGCCAACTGGAGCGACGCGTCGATCAGCAGGTCGGTCAGCGAGCGGAAGTGGTAGTGGACCAACCCGGGCCGCACCGCGGCGCGCTCGGCCACCATCCGGGTGGTCACCGCGCCCCAGCCGTGCTCGGCGATCAGCTCGACCGCCGCCGTCATGAGCTTGGCGCGGGTTTCCTGTCCCTGCTCCGCCGCAGTGACCACAGCTCGGCTCCCATCCTGTTTGGTCGATCGCCTTGGGCGTCCGTCCAAACCAACGATAGACGCATACTGCAACAGTTGCCAGAGGCAAGAAGTATCCGGACACGAAAACGCCCGCATCCCGTGCCGGCCGGTTGGTCGGCGCGGGATGCGGGCGGTTCGGACGTCAGGCGATGATGCGGAGCGGCTGCTCGAGCAGGTCCTTCAGGTGGGCGAGGAACTGGGCGGCGACCGCGCCGTCGATGGCGCGGTGATCGGCGGACAGGGTGACGCGCAGGATCTTGCGGGTCACCACCGCTGCGTCGGCGAGGCGCACTTCGTCGGCCGCCGCGCCGACCGCGAGGATCGCGGACTCCGGCGGATTGATGACGGCGGTGAACTGCTCGATCCCGAACATGCCGAGATTGGAGATGGTGAACGTGCCACCGGACATCTCGTCCGCGCGGAGCTTGCGCTCGCGTGCCCGGACGGCCTTGTCCCGGGTTTCGGCCGCCAGCTCGGAGACGCTCTTGCGATCCGCGTCGCGCAGCACCGGCACGAGCAGGCCGGCCGGCGTCGCCACCGCGACACCGAGATGAATCCCCTTGTGGCGCAGCAGCTTGTCGCCCGCGAAGCTGACATTGACCGCGGGATCCTTGCGCAGTGTGGTGGCGACCGCCTTGACCAGCAGGTCGTTGAGGCTGACCTTGCCCTCGCCCGCGGCCGCCAGCGTCGTGTTGAGCTGCGTGCGGAACGCGAGCAGGTCGGTCACGTCGATCGCGCTGGTCAGATAGATGTGCGGGGCCTGCTGCTTGCTCTCGGCGAGCCGGACCGCGGAGACCCGCTGGATGGTGGTGAGCGGGATCTCTTCGTAGTCCGTCGCCGGGACGGGCTGTGCGGCAACGACACTCGGTGCGGATGCGGCAGAGGCCGGTGCGGCGGGTGCCTCGGCCGCTGGGCTGGGCGCGGCGGCCGGACTGGGCGCGGCGGCAGGGCTGGGCGCCGCGGTGGTGCCGGCTGCGGCGATCTGGCGGTGCGCGGCTTCGACGTCCTGACGGGTGACTCGGCCGCCGGGGCCGGTGCCGACGACCGCGGCGAGATCGACCCCCAGTTCCCGCGCGATCTTGCGAGCCAGGGGAGAGGATTTCTTGCGCTCGTCCGGGCCGGCCGCGGGATCACTCTGCGCCGCAGGCTTTTCCTGGACCGGGTCGGCCGGACCGGTTTGCGCCGCGGCGGTCTCGGCTGGTTGTGCCGCCGCAGCCGAATCCGCCGGTGGTGCCACGGCCGCCGAATTCGCCGCTGGCGCAGCGGTTGCCGTAGTGCCGCTCCCGTCGCCGACGATCGCGATGGGCTCGCCGATCGGCACGCGCACGCCGGGCGCGGCGAGGATCTGCTCGAGCACGCCGTCCTCGTACGCCTCGAGCTCCATGAGCGCCTTGTCGGTTTCGATCTCCGCGACGACCTCGCCGCGGGTGATCGGCTCGCCGACCTGCTTGAGCCAGGCGGAGACGACGCCGTCCTCCATCGTGTCGGAGAGCCGGGGCATGGTGATTTCGGGCATGGTCAGGACCTCCGGCCAACGGCCGCAAGGGTTTCCACCGCGGCGGTGTAGAGCGAATCCGCGGACGGCAGGGCGAGCTTCTCCAGCGGTTTCGCGTAGGGGAGCGGAACTTCGGCCATCGCGACGCGACGAACCGGGGCATCGAGGTAGTCGAACGCGCCGTCGGAGATCGAGGCCGCGATCTCGGCGCCGATACCGTAGGTGAGCCAGTCGTCCTCGCCGACGACCGCGCAGCCGGTCTTGCGCACGGACGCGATCAGCGTCTCGCGGTCCAGCGGGCGCAGGCTGCGCAGGTCGATCACTTCGGCGGAAACTCCCTCGGCGGCAAGGCGTTCGGCGACCTGGGTGGCGACGGTGGCCATCCGGGAGTAGCCGATGAGCGTGATGTCGGTGCCTGCCCGGGTGATCGCGGCCTTGCCGATCTGCGCGGCCGGGAGGTCCACCGGCACTTCGCCCTTGGTGTTGTAGAGCGACAGGTTCTCCAGGAACAGGACCGGATCGTCGTCCTCGATCGCGGCCTTGAGCAGTGCGCGGGCATCGGCGGGCGTGCTGGGCGCCACCACTTTCAAGCCGGGCACGAAGGCGTAGTACAGCTCGATGTTCTGCGAATGCGTCGCGCCGAGCTGCTGGCCGCCGCCGCCCGGCGTGCGGATGACCATCGGCACGCTGGTCTGCCCGCCGAACATGCCGTAGATCTTGGCGGCGTGGTTGACGATCTGGTCCAGCGCGAGCAGCGAGAAGTTGATCGTCATGATCTCCACCACCGGGCGCAGGCCCAGCATGGCGGCGCCGATCGCGGCGCCGACGAAACCTTCCTCGGCGATCGGAGTGTCGCGTACTCGCTTCTCGCCGAATTCGGCGAGCAGTCCGGCGGTGATCTTGTAGGAGCCTTCGAAGACGCCGATCTCTTCCCCGATCAGGAAGACGTCGTCGTCGCGGCGCATCTCCTCACGCAGGGTTTCGCGCAGCGCTTCGCGATAGGTCATGACAGGCGCTGGGGGATGGTTGCCGGCGGTGCTTGCGGAGCCGGCGGGGTGGGTAGACACAGTTGGTCCTCAGGCGGTGAAGAGCGGGTCGGCGGGCAGACGGCGGGAGTCGCTCGGGACCGGCGTGGCGTAGTTGTAGTCGAACAGGCTCGACGGGTCCGGGTGCGGGCTGGCGTCGGCGAATTCCACGGCGGCGACCACGCTTTCGGTCACCTCCCGTTCGATCTCGGCCAGCGACTGATCCGTGAGCACGTCGGCGGCGAGCAATCGGTGCTGCCACAGCGCGATCGGATCGTGCTCGCGCGCCGTGGCCACCGCTTCGGTGCTGCGGTATTTGGCCGGGTCGACCACCGAGTGGCCCTTGAGCCGGTAGCTGACCGCCTCGAGCAGCGCCGGTTTCCCTTCGCGCCGTGCGGCTTCGATGAGTTCGCTCGCCATATCGCGCACGGCGAGCACGTCGGTGCCGTCCACTCGCTCGCCGCGCATGCGGTAGGCGGCGGCCCGCTTCCACAGATCCGGCTCGGCCGAGGAGTTCTCGACCGTGGTGCCCATGCCGGTCTGGTTGTTGATCACCAGGAAGACCACCGGGAGCCGCCACAGGGCGGCGATATTCAGCGATTCGTGGAACGCGCCGATATTGGTGGTGCCCTCACCCATCTGGCACACCACCACGTCGTCCCCGCCGCGGTAATCGATGGCCAGTGCCGCGCCGATGGCGAGCGGAACCTGGCCGCCCACAATGGCGTAGCCGCCCAGCAGCCGGGTCGCGGTGTCGTACATGTGCATCGAGCCGCCCCAGCCTTTGGAGGTGCCGGTGGCGCGGCCGTACAGCTCGGCCATCACCCGGCCCGGCTCGATGCCTTTGGCCAGCGCGTAGCCGTGCTCGCGATAGTTGGTGAACAGGTAGTCGGTGGGCCGCATCGCGGCGCCGAGGCCGACCACGGTGGCTTCCTCGCCGAGGTTCAGGTGGCAGTAGCCGCCGATCTTGGCTTGCTGGTAGCTCTGTGCGGTGCGCTCTTCGAAGCGCCGCACGAACAGCATGTCGCGGAACAGGCCGCGCAGAACCGCGGGATCCTCGGTGGCGAAAGGGGATTCGGCGGTGACCGGTGCGGGCTTGGTGGCCCGCCGGGTGGTCTTGCGCGGAGCGCTCGTGGTGGTCATCTGCGGCTCCTAACGCTTACGCGGCGCGATGTGCACCGGCAGTCCGAGCCCGGCCAGCGCCGTCTCCATGCCGATCTCGCCGAGGGTGGGGTGGGCGTGAATGGTGTCGGCCAGCTCGTCGAGCGTCGCCTCCAGGTAGATGGCCAGCGCGCCCTCGGTGATCAGGTCGCTGGCCGACGGGCCGATGATGTGCACGCCGAGCACTTCCCGATGTTGTTGCCCGGCAACGATCTTCATGATGCCCTCGGTCTCGCCGAAGGTCTTCGCCCGGCCCAGCGCCGCGAACGGGAACTTGGCGGTGATCACCTCGTGACCGGCCGCCCGCGCGGCCGCCTCGGTCAGCCCGACGCTCGCGATCTCCGGATGGGTGAAGGTCGCGGCCGGGATCACCGTGTAGTCGATGTGCGCGTCGTGTCCGGCGATCACGTCGGCCGCGGTGAGGCCCTGATGCGAGGCGACATGGGCGAGCAGTGCCCGGCCGGTGACATCGCCGATGGCGTAGACGTGCTCGACCCCGGTCCGCAGCTGATCGTCGACCTCGATGAAACCCCGGGCGTCCGTGCCGATTCCGGCCACGTCCAGCCCCAGCTCCGCGGTGTTGGGCCGGCGGCCGACCCCGACCAGCACGACGTCGGCGGGGATGTCCTGGGGCTTGGGTCCGGCGACCGAGACCAGCAGGCCGTCGTCCTGGGCGATGGCGGTGACGGTGGCCCCGGTCAGCACGGTGATGCCGCGTTTGCGGAAGGAGCGGCCGAGCGCGTCGCCGATCTCCTTGTCCTCCAACGGAACCAGGCGATCCTGCAGTTCCACCACGGTGACCTGGCTGCCGAACGTGGCGAACAGGCTGGCCCATTCCGCGCCGACCGCACTGCCGCCGATCACCACCAGGCGCCGCGGCACCTCGGTGAGCCCGAACGCGCCGTCGGAGGTGACGACACCGGGCAGGTCGGCGCCGGGAATCGGTAGCAGCGCGGGCACCGAACCGGTCGCGACGATCACGTCCTGCGCGCTGACCTGCCGTACCGGCGCACCCGGCGCGGCGGCGTAGCGGGGGCCGCCCTCGAAGATGGGCGACGCGCCGGTCTCGTGCACCTCGACCGTGGTCGGCCCGACGAACCGGGCGTGACCCTCGATCACCGTGACGCCGTTGGCCTTCAGCAGGCCGGCGACGCCGTCGGTGAGTTCCTTGACGACCCCGTCCTTGCGCTGCCGCACGGCGGCGAAGTCGAAGCGCACATTGTCGGCGTAGACGCCGAATTCCGCTGCGGCGGTAAGGGTGTGGAAGACCTCGGCGGAGCGCAGCATCGCCTTGGTCGGGATGCAACCCCAGTTCAGGCAGACGCCGCCCGGGCGTTCCTTCTCCACCAAGCCGACCCGGAGTCCGCGCTGCGCGCCCCGGATGGCGGCCACGTAGCCGCCCGGTCCGCCGCCGATCACCAGTAGATCGAATTCCGGCACTCGTGGTGCTCCTCATCTCGACGATTAGCGACCCGGCCGGGTTGTGGCGTGGGTCGTTCTGTCGAGTCTTGTGGGCCGCGATTGCCCAAGCAATTTGCCGCAAGCCCAGAAATCAGGCCGTGAAAATGGGCGCTGCGCACAATCGGCGCGGGCGCTCAGTCCGCTCCGGCCGCACCCAGCTCGACGGCGGCCAGCGCGAGCGACAGCTCCAGGTAGGCGCGCCGGCCCTCGAGCGGGCGGCCCAGCAGCGTGGCGATGCGGTGCAGCCGGTTGATGACGGTGTTGCGGTGGCAGTGCAGCAGCGGCGCGGCATTGGCGGCGGAACAGTTCTCGGCCAGCCAGGTGGTCAGGGTCTCCAGCAGGACCGCGCGTTCGCGCTCGGGGAGGGCGAGCACCGGCCCGAGGGTGCGCGTGACCAGCAGTTCGGTGAGGTCCGGGGAACGCAGCAGCAGCGCCTCGGGATAGCGCTCCTCGAGCAGTACCAAACCTTCTGCGTCCGTAGGCAATGTCTCCAACGCGAGCATTGCCAGCGCGTGCGCGGTATCGATCTGGGCTAACCCCGGCACCGGTGGCGAGGCCGCGGCCCCGCCGCGGACCCGCGGCCGGATCTGTTGCAGCACAGCGGAACTGTCGTGCCGTTCGAGTGAAACCAGGCCGACCGTGGCGTCCACTCGATCGTGCCACACCGAGCGAATACCCAACGCCGCCAACGCAGTCTCGGTGCCGAGCCGGACGGCCGGGCGGGTGCCGCGCACCGCCACCACAAGAAACGCGCCGTGCGCGGGCAGGTTCAGTTCGCGGGCGGCGCGCGCGGCGAAGGTCGCGTCGTGCGCGCGCCCGGCCAGCAGATCCTCGATCAGCCCGTGCCTGCGGCGCTCGTCCCGGCGTACCTGCTCGAGTTCGGTATTGCGGTAGGAGGTGACCAGCGCCGAGGACATGCCGTCGATCACCGACCAGGTCGCCGCGCCGATCTCGCGGAACTCGCCCGGCGCCAGGTCGCCGGCGCGGTCGAGCAGCGCCTCCCAGACGATCTGGCCGCCGAGCCGGAACGTCCGCAGCATCACCTCGAGCGGCACGCCTTGCGCCGCGCGGTTGCGGCCGATGGCGGCGGCGACGTCGTCGCGGTCCGGCACGGTGACGTCGCCGGCGAGCAGGTCCAGCACCCGGGTGAGATAGCTGCGGCAGCCATTACGCAGATCCTCGCGGCTGACGGGCGAGTAATCCGTCCATTCGGGGATATCGGTGAAGATCGCCGCCATCAGCCGCCGGGTCAGCACCGGAACCTCGGTCCGGCACACCGCCGCCAGTCGCCGGATGCCCGGCGTCGGACCGGTGTGCTTGGGTGCTGCCATAGGCGTAGACGCTACGCCGCCGGTTATGGGTACTTTCCGGGCGCACGGCAGCGAGTCACCAGGTGCTGTGGTGCGGCACGCCGTGGTAGAGGGCGGTCTCGGCCCAGAGCCACGCGGCGACCGGTCCCGTGAAAACGGTCGCGAGGATGGGCAGGCGGTGGAAACGGACGATAGCCATGCTTCGACGGTGGCTGTCGCGGCGGTGGCGCCGAATCGGCCGGGTGACGCTGCCGGTGACGTAATTCCGGTTCGGTAAGGTCGCGGGCGGGCCGTAGATCGACGCGGACCTGGCGAAAGGGGTACCGCGGCATGCCGATGTTCGGCCGGGACACCGAGCTGAAGGCGCTGCGCGCACTCGTGGACGGGCCCGGTGAACAGTCCGGCGTCCTGGTCGAGGGGGAGCCCGGCATCGGGAAGTCGGCCCTGGTCGAGGCGGCGGTCGCCGCCGCGGCCGTGGCGGGGCTGCGGGTGCTGCGCACCGCAGGAGCCGAAGCCGAGGTGAACTCGGCGTACGCCGGGCTGCAACGTCTGCTGTACCCCCTGCGCAGCGGCTTCGGTGAACTACCGGCACCGCAGTCCGCGGCGCTGGCGAGCGCGCTCGGGATGTCGGATGCCGCGGATGCGCCGAACGGCTATCTGGTCGGGCTGGCCGCGTTGACGCTGCTGGCGGATGCGGCCGCCGATCGTCCGCTGCTGATCATCGCCGAGGACGTGCACTGGCTCGATCCGGCCAGCGCCGAGGTGCTCGCGTTCCTCGCGCGCCGGATCGAGGCCGAGCCGCTCGCCCTCGTCGTGACCTCGCGCGAGGGCCGCACCCCGCTCGCCGACGCGGGGCTGACTGCGCTGCGGCTCGGTGGTTTGGCCGACGACGACGCCGCGGCACTGCTGGACACCGCCGCACCGGACCTGGCCGCGCCGGTCCGCCGCCGAGTCCTGGCCGCGGCACAGGGTAATCCGCTCGCGCTGAGCGAACTGGCCACGGCGACAGTGGATCTCACGGGACCTATGCCCGTGACGGAACGCCTCGGGCGGGCGTTCTCGGCACGAAGTGCCGTGCTGCCGCCCGAGAGCAGGTCCGCGTTGCTCGTCGCGGCGCTCAACGACAGCGACTCGATCGCCGAAATACTGGCCGCGGTAAGCATTCTGGCGGGGGCCCCGGCCGACCCCGATATCCTCGCGCCCGCGCAGACCGCCGGACTCATCGACATGGATTCCGGCACGGTGACGTTCCGGCATCCGCTGCAACGGTCGGCGGTTGCCGCCGGGGCATCGGCGCAGGAACGCCGCCGTGCCCACCTGGCCCTGGCCGAGGTGCTCGACGCCGCGCCGGACCGGCGGATATGGCATCGAGCGGCGGGCACGCTCGGCCCCGACGAGCGCCTCGCCGTCGAGCTGGAGACCGCCGCCGAGCAGGCCCGGCACCGCGCCGGCGCGGTCGCCGCGCTGGAACGTGCCGCGGCACTGAGCGATACCCCCGAAGGGCGGGCGGACCGGCTGTTGCGGGCCGCCGAAGCGGCGGTCGATGCCGGTCGCCGCGATACCGCCGAACGACTGGTCGCGGCGGCCCGCACGCTGCCGCTGACGCCGCGCCATCAGGTCACGGCCACCTGGCTGCTCAGCGGCTTCGACGACGGGGTACGCGAAAGTCCCGCGCGTATCGGCGAATTGGCGGCACTCGCCGCTGCTGTCGCCGCTGACGGGTACACCGATGCCGCCTTGCGGATTCTGTGGGGCGCGGCGATGCGGTGCTTCTGGGTCGAGCCGGGCCCCGAGACCCGCCGCGCCTTGCTCGCGGTCGCGGATGCGCTGCCGATTCCGGACGAGGATCCGCGCATGGTCGCGATCAACGCGTACGTGGCGCCGTTCGATCGCGGCGCAGCGGTCATCGAGCGGCTGCGGCGGCTGGCCGCGCAGGCGGGCCGGGATCCGGAGGTGGACCGGTTTCTCGGTAGTGCCGCGCTGCAGGTGGGCGCGTTCGACCTGGCCGCCCGGTTCGCGGCGGCCGCCGCACCCGGCCTGCGGGACGCGGGGCAGTTGGGTCTGCTCCCGCGCGCGCTGACCGTGCAGTCCTGGAGCCTGACCCGGCTGGGTGATCTCGCGGCGGCGGCCCCGGTCGCCGCGGAGGCCGTGGAGCTGGCGCGGGAAACCGGCCAGCCGTTCATGCACGGCCTGGCCACCGCGGTGCAGGCCGAGATCGCCGCCCTGCGTGGGGATTATCCGCAGGCGGCGGCACTGGTGGCGGACGCGGAGCGGATCGGGCTCGCCGCGGGCGCGCGTCCCGTGCTGGCCACCGTGCAGCTCACCCGCGGGCTCATCGCTTTCGGCACGGGCCGATTCGACGACGCGTGCGCCGACCTGCTCCGGCTGCACGACCCGCGCGACCCGGCGCACGCGCCGTTCCTGCGCGCGTACTTCCTGACCGAGCTGGCCGAGGCGGCGGTGCGGGCGGGGCAAGCCGAGGTGGTGCACGCACTGACCCGCGAGCTGGCACCGGTTGCGGCGATGACGCCCTCGCCTGCGTTGGCGATCGGAATGCGTTACGCGCAAGCGGTATTCGCCACCGCGGCGGTCGAGGAGCGGTTCGCGGCGGCGCTGTCGGCGGATCTCACCGGCTGGCCGGCCGAGCGGGGCCGGGTGCATCTGGCGTTCGGCGAATGGCTGCGGCGGCAGCGCCGGATCGTCGAGTCGCGCACCCAGTTGCGGACGGCCCGTGACATTTTCGACGCGCTGGGCTTCGCCGCGTGGAGCGAACGGGCGCGGGTGGAACTGCGCGGCGCCGGTGAAGCGAGTCCGGACCGCAGTCCGGCGGCCCGGGAACGGCTGACGCCACACGAGCTGAGCATCGCCCAATTGGCGGCGCAGGGGCTGACCAACCGGGAGATCGGGCAGCGGCTGTTCCTCTCGCATCGCACGGTCAGCACGCATCTGCATCGCATCTTCCCGAAGCTCGGCATCAGCGCACGCGGTGATCTCGCCGCACTGCTCCCGGCCCTGAACGACACGACGCCCCGCCTGCGGTGACCGACATCGATTACGTCATCTGGCGCTCGCCGCCGCACCGACGCCCTGCCTAACGTCGGCGATGCGGACGGCGCCCGGGTGTAGGCCCTGGTCCCGACCGCGTACCGGACCAGGGACGAGGAGCTCAGATGGATATCAGCAGACGATTCTTCGGTGGGGCGCTGGCCGCGGGCGCGACGAGCCTGGCCGTGGCCACGTTGAGCGCCTGCGCCACCGACCCGGCCACGAACCCGGCCCCCGCGCCGCCGTCGCCCGGCGCGGATCTGCGGGCGGGCTCGGGCGCCCACACCACGCTCGGCCCGATCAAGCAGATCGAAGCAGGCGCCCTGAACATCGCCTACGCCGAGTTCGGGCCGAGCACCGGTCGACCCGTCGTCCTGCTGCACGGGTGGCCCTACGACCCGTACAGCTTCGCCGATGTCGGACCGCTGCTGGCCGCGTCCGGATATCGGGTGCTGGTCCCGTTCCTGCGGGGCTACGGCCCGACGACATTCCGGTCACCGGAGGCGGTGCGCAACGGGCAGCAGTCGGCGATCGCGCGCGACATCGTCGACTTCCTGGACGCGTTGCGGATCGACCAGGCGGTGCTGGGCGGATTCGATTGGGGCGCAAGGACGGTCGACATCATCGCCGCGCTGTGGCCGCAGCGGTGCAAGGCGATCGTCGCGGTGAGCGGTTACCTCATCACCCAGCAGGCGGCTCAGCAGCAGCCGCTGGCGCCGGAAGCCGAACTGGGCTGGTGGTATCAGTACTACTTCGCGACCGAGCGCGGCCGCGTCGGGTACACCCGCAATCGCCACGAGTTCAACAAGCTGATCTGGCGGCGGGCCTCCCCGCGGTGGAACTTCGACGACGCCACCTTCGACCGCAGCGCCGCCGCGTTCGACAATCCCGACCACGCCGAGATCGTGATCCACAACTACCGCTGGCGGTTGAGCCTGGCCCCCGGCGAGGCCCGATACGACGAGTACGAACAACAACTCGCGACCGGCCCGATGATCACGGTCCCGGCCATCACCCTCGGCAGCGACTTCGACGGTGCCGCCAAGGACGGAAAACCCTACCGCGACAAGTTCATCGGCAAGCACGAACACCGGGTGCTGGACGGCATCGGGCACAACGTCCCGCAGGAGGCGCCACAGCCCTTCGCGCAGGCGATCATCGACGCCGACCGACTCTGAGTCCACGGGACCGGCGGGCTCGGTCGCGAGACCGCCGGTCACCGAACGTTACAGCGCGGCGTGCGGCTGGAAACGGCCGTCCGCGTCGAGTGCGACGACGGTGTCGATGCCGATCCGCCGCAGGAACGGATAGTCGTGGCTGACCACCAAGAGCGCGCCGCGATAGTCGGCCAGGGCCTCGACGAGCTGGTCGACGGAGGCGATGTCGAGGTTGTTGGTCGGCTCGTCGAGGATCAGCAACTGGACCGGCGGGTCGGCGAGCAGCAAGCGCGCCAACGAGACTCGGAACCGTTCACCGCCGGACAGGCTCGACACCGGGCGTTCGGCCGCGGCACCGCGCAGCAGCAGCCGGGCCAGCTGATTGCGAATGGTGCCCGGCGGGGTGGTGACGGCCACCGCGTGCACGTTCTCGACCGCGCTGGCCTGCTCGGCCAAGCCGTCGAGGCGTTGCGGGAGATATCCGACGCGATCGGTGTACAGGGTGCCGCGCTCCGGTCGGCGACCGTGCACGAGATCCTCGATGAGCGTGGATTTGCCCGCACCGTTGGGGCCGATCACGGCGACCCGCTCCGGCCCCTGGATCGTGACGCCGCGATCGCCGTCGCGCAGCTCCGCGATGCGCCTGCTGCGGGGCACGTCGGGATCGGGCAGGTCCAAGTGGATGTGTTCGTCGGAGCGGACCCGCGCCGCCGCGGCGTCCAGCACCTCTTGGGCCGCACGCACTTTGGCGTCCAGGGTGGTGCGCATGGCACCGGCGGAGGCCTGCGCCTTGCTGGCGCGATTGCCCGCCAGGATGCGCGGGATACCGCCGTGCTGCTGCGTCGCGCGGCCGGTGCGTTCGCGCCGGGCCAATTTGGTCTCGGCCTCGATGCGTTGGCGTTTCTCGACTTTCAGCGCCTGCTCGGCGGTCCGGGCCGCCTGGGTCGCGGCCGCCTGCTGTTGCTCGACGTGTGCGCGCCACGCGCTGTAGGGGCCGCCGAACACTTCCAGTGTCGCGCCGTGCAATTCGGCGGTGGCGTCCATGTGCTCGAGCAGTTCGAGATCGTGACTGACCACCACGAGCGTGCCCGGCCACGTGTCGACGAACGCGGTGAGCTGGGCGCGGGTTTCGCGATCGAGGTTGTTGGTCGGCTCGTCGAGCAGCGTGATCGGCTTGCGCTGGACGCGCAGGCCGGTGATCGCGACGAGGACCGCCTGGCCGCCGGAGATCGCGCCGACGGTGCGATCGAGATCGGCTGCGCCGAAACCTATTTCGTGTAGTGCCTCGTCAGCCCGGGCCTCGATGTCCCAATCGTCGCCGATGATCTCGAAATGCGCGGCGTCGCTGTCGCCCGACTCGATGGCGCGCAGTGCGGCCAGCTTGTCCGCGATGCCGAGCAGTTGGGCGATGGTGGCGTCGCGTCCGAGGGTGAGGGTCTGCGGTAGGTACCCGACGTCGCCGGTGGTTTCGATGCGTCCGGACGTCGGGGTGAGTTGTCCGGCGATCAGGCGCAGCAGGGTCGACTTGCCTGCGCCGTTACGGCCGACCACACCGGTGCGACCGGTGGTGAAGGCGCCGTCGACGCCCGCCAGGGCGACGGAGCCGTCCGGCCATTCGAAGGTCAGTTGGTGCAGGGCGATTGTCGAGGTGATGGACATGCGTCAGTGGCTCTTCCTGCTCGCGAACGAGCGGCAGCGAGGTGAGAACAGATTCCTGTGGCTGCCGGCGAAGGGCGCGGCCGTACTCGAAACGAGCACGTGTATCAGGGCGCCGCCTTCGACCGGGCGGCTAGCGTCTGTCGACCTCGATGAGCACGTGCTCACACTATCAGTCGCGGGTCGGCCCGCCCGAGCGACGCTTGCGGCGCGGCTTCCTCGGCGCAGGCGTGGCGGGTGGTTCCATGTCGGCCATGGACCCAGCGGTGCGTGCCGACCGGGCACAGAAGACCTGGTTCTTTCCCTCGACCTACACGATCCTCGCCGGTGTCGCGGTGCTGGTGTGGCTCGCGGCGTTCGTGATTCCGCCGGGGGCCTACGACACCGATGCGCGCGGGCGTCCGATCGCGGGGACCTATCACCGCGTCGTCGATGCCAAAGGGTTCGGCGAGCGGTTGCGGGATCTGTTCCTCGCGCCGGTCAACGGTCTATACGGGGTGCAGGACGACAGGTCGGGCCAGGTCGGTCCGGACCTGACCGGTCACCTCTACGGTGCGGCGGCGGTCTTCCTGTTCGTGCTGGCGGTCGGTGCGTTCATCACGGTCGCCTTCGCGACCGGCGCCCTCGACAGCGGGATCGGGCGACTGGCCCATCGGTTGCGTGACCGGTCCGCGCTGCTGATCGCCGGTGTCATGCTCGTCTTCGCGATCGCGGGCACGGTCGAGGGCTTCGCGGAGGAAACGCTCGGCTGCTACGCACTGCTGGTGCCGTTGCTGCTGGCGCTCGGCTACGACCGGATGACGGCGGTGGGCGCGATCATCGGCGGGGCCGGCGTCGGCATGCTGTGTTCGACGGTGAATCCGTTCGCCACCGGTACGGCGTCCGCGGCGGCCGGCGTGCCCCTCGGGGAGGGGATCGGGCTCCGGCTCGCGATGCTGGTGGTGCTCACCGCCGTCACCGTCGGCTACGTGCTCCGGTACGCGGAGCGGGTGAAACGTGATCCGGCGAAGTCCTGGTCCGGTTGGCAACCCGGCGATCGCGAGATATCGGCCGACGATCATCGCCCCGACCCGATGACCCGGCGTCAGCAGGCGGTGCTCTGGGTGGTGGCAGCGACTTTCGCGTTCATGATCTTCGCGATCATCCCGTGGGCCGAGGTGATCGACGGGCCCGGCGCCGAGCGCTACCGCTGGCAATTGGGTTGGTACTTCCCGGAACTCACCGCGCTGTTCCTGCTGGGCGCGGTGGTGGTGGGACTGGTCGGCGGGCTGGGGGAGAACAGGGTGTCCGAGGCCATCGGCAAGGGTTTCGCCGATTTCGTCGGCGCGGGGCTGGTGATCGTGCTGGCGCGCGGCGTGACCGTCATCATGAACAACACCGAAATCACCAGCACCGCATTGCATTCCCTGGAAGGTCTGGTAACCGGCACCTCATCGATGGCGTTCGCGGTCACGGTGTTTCTGGTGAATGTCCCGCTGGGCTTCCTGATTCCCTCCAGCTCCGGTCATGCCACGCTGGTCATGCCGATCATGGCGCCGCTCGCCGATTTCGCGAATGTGCCACGCTCCCTTGTGGTCACGGCGTGGCAGTCGGCGTCGGGCTGGGCCAATCTGGTCACCCCGACGACAGCGGTGGTGACCGGTGGTCTCGCCCTGGCGAAGGTGCGCTACGACCGCTATGTGCGGTTCGTGGCCCCGCTGCTCGGGCTCTTGGGCGTGCTGATCTGTGGGTTCCTCGCGCTCGGCGCCTTGCTCCGGTAGTCGGCGGCGCAAGGCAGCAGCAAGGGGGTGGCGAGCAGCAGCACACCGGAGATCGTGATCGCGGTGTGCGGGCCGGTGCAGGTGGCGAGCACGCCCCAGAGCACCATCAGGGTTGCCTGCAGCAATTTCGCGCAGGCATTCCAGGTGCTGAGCACCCGGGCCGCGTGGTCCCGGGAGGTGCGCCGCAGGCGGGCGGTGGCGTAGACCGGATTGAAGACACCCATGCACGCGATCAGGAGGGCCTCGACGCCGATCACGGTGAGCAGTCCGGGAATTCCCGGCTGGACGAAGGTCAGGCCGAGCGGAAAGACCGACCGCAACCAGCCGGAGACGAGCATCACCCGGTGCCCGCCGTAGCGGAGCACGAGGCGGGCCGAAAGGCGCGCGCCGAGGAAACCGCCGAGCGCCGGAATCCCGAAGGCGAGACCGTATTGCCAAGCCGGGAAACGGTATTCGCCGAGCAACAGGACCGACAGCAGTGGCACGCCCGCCATGATCAAGCCGCTGACCAGGATCGAGTTGAGGAACAGGCGTACGAGGACTCGGTCCTGTCGGATGTAGCGCCAGCCGGCGAGCAGACCGGTTCCGGGTGGCGCGGCGGGCTCGGCGCGCGGCGTGGCGATATCGTCGCCGCGGATCCGGCGCACGGCGCCCGCGGACAGCAGAAAACTGACGGCGTCGGCGGTGATCGTGACGACCGGGCCGAACAGGCCGATCAGCGCACCACCCAGCGGCGGCCCGACCGCGGTCGCCACCCAGCTCGTCCCTTCGAATCTGCCACTGGCAACGAGTAATTCCTCGCTGCGCATCAGGTGCTTCAGATACGCCCCCGAGGCGGCGGCGAAGGCGAGGCCCGCGGTGCCGGAGACCACCGATACGACCAGCAGTTGTCCATAGGTCAGCGCGCCGAGGACATACGCGACCGGCACACTGGCCAGCGCGCCGAACCGGACCAGGTCCATCGCGATCAGCACCGGCCGCTTGTTCCGGTGCTCGACCCAGGGCCCGAGCCCGAACGCGACGATCGCCGCGACGGCGAGCCCGGCCGCCTCCAGCAGTGCAACCGCGAACGCCGAGGAGTCCAGCACCCGCACCGCGAGCAGCGGAAAAGCGCCGAACGCCAGCCAGGTGCCGTAGGTGCTGACCGCGTAGGCCGACCACAGCCAACCGAAATCGCGTCCCAACCGTGTGTGCATCTCACTCCCTCGACAACCGGCCCTCGGGTCTGGGATCACAGCAGCCGGGGCGGCGGCAGATCAAACAACCGGCGCTTCGGCGAGCCACAACCGACAGTTGTGTGCACTTAGGGTGGGTCCATGGATACCGAGGCGGTCCGATCGTTCGTCCGCGCGGCCGAACTGGGCCAACTGCAGCAGGCGGCCGAGGAACTCGGCGTGACGCAGCAGGCCGTGTCCAAGCGCATCGCCGCGCTGGAGCGTGCACTCGACGTCCGGTTGTTCACCCGGACCGCGCGCGGCGTCGAGCTGACCCTCGACGGTCAGGCCTTCCTCCCGCACGCGCGCACCATCGTCACGAGCGTGGACCGGGCGGTGGCCGCGATCGAGCCGGGGTCGCGCGCACTGCGGATCGACGTGCTCGGTCTGCGCTCGGCACAAGCCGTTGTCCTGCACGACTATTGGCGCGCACATCCCGAGATCGCCTTGGACGTGGTGACGCTCAAGGTGGACGACCCGCGCGTCGCGGTGGCCGCCGTGCGGGCGGGCGAGATCGATGCCGCGTTCCGTTCGGTCACCGATCCCGCGACGCTGCCGGACGACGTGCGGATGATCCACGCCTTCGATTCGCCGCTGGAACTGCTTGCGGGACCGCGGCATCCGCTGGGCGCCGCACGCACGCTGACCCCGGCCCAGTTGCGCAAGCACCGGATCTGGGTGCCGGGCATCGCGGCGCGCAGCGAATGGGCGGACTTCTACGATCAGCTCGCCACGCACTTCGATCTGCGCATCGATGCCGCGGGGCCGAATTTCGGCAACGAGGTACTGCTCGACATTCTGGCGGATTCGGCGGACGTGGCGACCCTCGTCGGCGCGCGGGACCGCTACCTCTGGCCCGCGCACTACGACCTGCGCCGCATCCCGCTCGCGAATCCGGCCCTCGCCTACCCGCTGTCGCTCATCTTCGCCGCCGCGAATCCGCATCCGGGACTGCGCGGCGTCATCGACCACGTCGGCACTCTGCCCCCGGCCCCCGCGGACGCCTGGCGCCCGACCTGGGCGGTGCGGTGACACACCACCGATGATTTCCGGTGCGTCACGGCGCATGGAACCCGGCTTCTCGCAACGATCGACGACTGACCGGGGGACAGAGATACGAAAGAATAATTGCGCAAATTTCCTTTCGTATCTAGCCTGGGTGGCATGCCCGACGCCGTGCCGCCGACCATCACCGATCTCGATGCGCTGAAGGTCTTCACGCATCCGTTGCGGATCGCGCTGTATCGCGCGCTGCACACCGCCGGGTCCGCGACCGCGTCGCAGCTGGCCGAGCAGGTGGACGAGGCGGTCTCGCTCGTCAGTTACCACCTGCGGAAGCTCGCGGCGCACGGATTCGTCGTAGCGGCACCGGAATTGGGGACCGACGGCCGCGAGCGCTGGTGGAAAACGGTGTCGGACAAGGGCTGGAGTTTCCGTAGCTCGGACTTTCTCGCGGATCCCGAGGGCGCGATGGTCGTCGGGCAGGTCACCCGGCAGCTGCTGGCCGACCGCAGCGAACGGTACCGCGCCTACCTCGATCAGCAGTCGGCATGGCCGAAGGTCTGGACCGACGCGGCGTTCAGCGCCGAGTACACGCCGCGGCTGACCTCGGCCGAACTGGCCGAGCTGGAGGCGGAGCTCACCACCGTGGTCCGCCGCTGGCGGGAGCGCGGCGAGGCGGCGGTCGCGGCGGGCGAGATCGAAGGCCGCGAGCACGTCGCGGTGCAGCTGTACGGGTTTCCGTCCCGGCCGTGAGTACCGGAGCCGTTCGGGCGGAAGCGCAGGTGCCGCCGGCGTATCGCGATGCGAATGTGTTGCGCTGGCTCGGCGCGTTCGTCTGTTCGCTGCTGGGGGACAGTGTGTATTTTCTCGCACTGTCCTGGGCGGCGATTCAGGTCGGCACGCCGACGCAGGCCGGGTTGATCCTGGCGGTGGCGGCGGTGCCCAGGGTGCTGCTGATGCTCGGCGGGGGAGTGCTCGCCGACCGGTTCGGGCCGCGAAAGGTGTTGATCGGCAGCGACCTGACGCGCTGCCTGGTGATCCTGGGCGCAGCGGGCGTGCTCGCAATGACGACACCCGGAGTCTGGTTGCTCGCCTTGATCGCGCTGGTGTTCGGCGTGATCGATGCGCTGTTCCTGCCCGCGGTCGGCGCGCTGCCGCCGCGCATCACTAAGCCGGACCAGCTGGCGCGGGTGCAGGGCCTGCGCGGGCTGGCGTCGCGCGCCGCGCTGATCGGCGGCTCTCCGCTCGGTGGACTGGCGCTGGCGACCGGCGGTCCGTCGCTCGCTTTCGGCACTGCCGCACTGTTGTTCGCGGTGTCGGTGCCGCTGCTGATCGCCGTCCGGATCGCGCCGCTGCCCGATAACGGTGCGGTCGGACAGCACGGCACCGCGTGGGCGGATCTGGTCGAAGGTGTGCGCTACATCCGCCGCGACCCGGTGCTGGCACCGCTGGTTGTCGTCGTCGCTGTGGGTGAGTTGGGTTTCACCGGTCCGCTGAATATCGGCGTCACCCTGCTCGCCGATGAACGGGGTTGGGGGGCAACGGGGCTCGGCTGGATCATCGGCGGCTTCGGTGTGGGCGCAGCCATCGCGTCGCTGGTGCTCGCCGTCGGCGGCCGGGTACCGCGGGCCGGACTGGTGCAGCCGGTGTGCCTGGCGCTCGGCGCGGTCGCGATCGGCGCGCTGGCCTACGCACCGGCCCTGCCGGTGGCGGCGGGGCTCGGCATCGCCATCGGACTCACCGCGGGACTCAGCGGCGCATTGTGCGCGGCACTCATCCAAACAACTACCGTCCCAGCCTATCTCGGCCGGGTGACCGCAGCGGTCAGCCTGGTCACCCTCGGCCTCGCACCCCTCATCTATCCGGTGGTCGGCGCGGCCATCGCGGCGTGGGGCACCCGTCCGGTATTCGTCGTCAGCGCCGCCGTGGTCGCCCTCGGCGCGGTCCTCGGCTTCCGCGCCACCGCCCTCCGCCGCGCCGAACTACCCTGACCCGCAACGCGTTCTGCGGACTCGCGCCGTTCGGCCGGTGACGTCTTCGCTGCACTGCCGCGGACCGGCCCCGCACTGTCGCGCATTCGGACCCATGTGGGCGCTCGTGTCCCACCCCGCATGGTTGTGCCGATCAGGCCGGCGGCCGATCGGTTTCCATGAGTTCGAGCAGGCGCTCGCGGACCGGGGTGGGGCGGGCGAAGAGGTAATCGTGGCCGCCGGGCCAGGTTTCGACCGTGCAGGTGCGGGTGGTGAGTTTCGACCAGGCCGTGAGCGCGCCCGCGGACATGAGGTCGTGGTCGCCGAGCCACGCGGTGATCGGGCAGTCGAGCACCGGTTCGGTGGGGACGGGCAGTTCCGCGGACAATGCCAGATCCGCATACCAGCGCCGGGTCAGGCCCTCCCGGAACTCTGCGGGGAGTGCGTGCCAATCGGCCACTTCCAGACCGCTGAGCGCGGCCAGCTGAGCGAGGTCGAGGTCGTCGATCCGGCCGCTCGGGAACACCCGGGAGAAGCGACTCTCGCTGGGGTCCGGCCGGTACGAACTGACGATCAGCCGGCGCACCTCGCGGTGCGGGGCCAGCCAGGTCGCGATGTGCGTGCCGATCAGGCTGCCCATGCTGTGGCCGAGCACGTGATACGGCACCTCGGGCAGCGCGGCGAGCGCGTGCGTGAACTGCTCGCGAACCTCGTCGAGGGTCCACTCGGGCGGGTCCGCGTAGCGGTCTTCCCGCCCCGGCGGCTGTACCAGCAGCAGATCGATCTGCGGTGGCAGCCATTGTGTCCAAGTCCAATACGCGCCGGCGGCGCCCCCGGCGGGCGGCACGCACACCAGGCAGGCGGTGCCCGGCCGGGCATCGGACACGACATGCTGCAGCCAGGGCGACGGCTGCTTCAGTGTGCGCTGACTCATGCTCGGTTACCTCAGATCCTGCGATTGGCCGGCAGCACGAACCGCCGGAATACGAGTTCACGAAGCACGTCGTCGCCGGCTTCGACGATGGTCACCGCCCGGATATCGCGCAGGTACTTGGCGATGGGCAGTTCGGTGGTATAGCCGAGGCCGCCGAACATCTCCGAGCCGACCGTGGCCACCTGCCAGCCGGTCTGGCCGCAGAACATCTTGGTGGTCAGGGCCGACCGCAGCGCACCACGCTGGAGGAATTCCGCGGCGGGGTCCTCGGTCGCCATGATGGTGTCGTATTCGGTTGCCGCGGCCAGGCATTGATTGCGCATGACGTCGATCTGCATTTCCATCTGCCCGAGTTTGCTTGCGAACACCGCATTCTCGATGAGGGTGCGCCCGCCCAGCGGTTTGGTCATCGCGTAATCCAGGCAGATATCGCGGATCCGCCTGGCCACGCCGAGCGCGATGGTCCCGATCAGGATCCGGCTCGAGTTCAGGCCGACCTCGATGATCTTGAGTCCCGGCCCGTGCAGCACGTTGCCGCTCGGCACGACGCAGTCGGTGAACGACACCTGATAGGTGCCCGCCGACCGGAGACCGATCATGTCCCAGCGTTTGACCACCTGCGCACCCGGCGTGTCCCGAGGCACGAGCACCGCGTGATAGGCGGCGCCCTTCTTGTCTCCGACGGACCTGGCGAACACGACGAGGTAATCGGCGAAGCCGGAATTGGTGGAGAACATCTTCTCGCCGTTGAGCACCACGTCGTCGCCGCGCCGGGTGAGCGTGGTGGCGAGATTGATCAGCTCGCTGCCCGCCGCCTGCTCGCTGCCCAGCGCGGCCGAGTACCCGCCCTCGCGGGTCATCGCCGTGAGGAACCGCTCTTTGAGTTCCGGTGCGCCGTAGAGCGAAACCATCGAGCTGCTGAGGATGGAGATCAGCAGGGTGAAGGCCGAGCCCGCGTCGGCGTAGGCGAGCTCGGAGACGAGGTCGATGCTGTCGGCGAGGCCGAGGCCGGCGCCACCGTATTCGGTGGGCAGCCACCAGTTCAGCAGTCCCCTCTTGTGCAGAGGTTCGTACAGTGCGAGGGGCGGTTCCGCGCCGGAATCGAATTCGGCGTCGTGGCCGAGCAACGTGGTCCGCGCGAACTCGCGGACGGCTTGCAGCGCTGCTGCCGGTGACGGCGGCGGGTCGTCAGGATGCACCGATCAGTCCTTTCCGGATACGGGTGGCGGGAACGCGCGACGGAACGTAAATGCCTCCTGCGTCGGACCTTTCGCGTTCAGCAGGTCCAGCCTGGCCATGCTTTCGCCGACATCGGGCAGGCTGCCGACGGGCAGCCACCACAGCACCGACGGAGCACCGCGCGGCGGCTTGAACCACTTCCGGCGGATGCGCAGGGAACCGGCGTGCTCGCCCCGATAGGTGAACTCCCGCAACGTCGCCATGTCCTCCCATACCGAAATGTTCAGCATGTAGGGGTCTTCGGGGAGATCGAACAGCGACTCGAGCCGGAAGACGAAACCCGGTGCCGCGCGGGCCATCGCGTCGATCTTCAACGCGAGCTCGTGGAAGTCGGCGAGCGTCTCGGACTTCAGCGAGTCGACGGCGTAAAGGATGTTCGCCTGCGCGAGATGATATTCACCACTCATCGTGTCGAGGCCTCCTGTGCGGCGGGCAGGTGGCCCGTCTCGATGAAATAGTCGATGGTCGCGGCAAGTGTCGCGGCGCTCGCGGGTGGATCGGATACGCCGACCGCTGTGAGCGCCGCCCGGGTCGCGGTGGACTCGAACGACGACCGGCCGGGGCCGGGCTGCTCGAAGGCGATCTCCGAGAAGGCTTGCAGCACCGGATGGGCGGCATTGTCGGGATCGCTGCCGATCATGTCCGCCCACAGTCCGGCGGGGAGTTCGGCCAGCGGATATCCGCGGGCGACGAGAGCGGCGATGATCGATGCGAACGGCACCGGTTCCGGATTGGACAGGTGGAAGATCGCACCGGCTGCTCTGCCGTCGCAGGCCAGGGCGGCAACGGCTTTCGCCGCGTAGTCGACCGGGATGATGTCGCCCGTGAGTTCGGTCGCGGGCGCGACGCCCGCTTGGACGCAACCCTGTACGACACGCCAGAGCAGGTCCGTCGGCGAGCACGCTCCGGTCTGCTGGTGACCGAACACTCTGGGCAACCGGTAGATCGAGACAGGTAGCCCGCGTTCGCGTGCGCGCGAGACCATTTCCTCCGCGATCCATCCGGACTGTGCGTGCTCGCCCTTCAGTGCGTCCGACGGGCCGGTAGGTGCGTCCTCGGTCAGTGCGGCCCCCTCGGTGTCCTGCGGTCCGAAGACGGCGAACGTGGACAGCTGATGCACCGGGACCGTCCGGTGGCGGGCGGCCAGGCGCAGGACGGCCGCCACCCCTTCCGTCGGCTCGGATTCGTCCACGACTGTGGCGCAATGGAAGACGCCGTCCACGGTGCGGGCCAGCGTGTCGAACTCCGCCTCGGTCAAGCCGAGATGGGCATCGGTGAGCTTGCCGGGCACCGCGATCAGGCGTGCGGCCGGCGCGTCGTCCCACAGCCGGTACCCGCGCATCGTGTCCCGCAGCTGGGCCAGGCCCTGCGCCGCGTTCGGCGACTCGACGAGGCAGTGCACGGTCGCCGAGGTCCGGTCGAGCAGTTCACGGACCAGGAAGCTGCCGACGAATCCGCTTGCGCCCGTGACGAAGAGGTGTGCGGCGGCAGCCAGGGCGAGCGGGCCGGAGGTTGCTGCGGGCACGATATCGGCGGGCAGCCGTACCTGGTCCGGTGCCGGTGGTTCGACCGCGATGGACTCGTCGTCACCGGTCAGGATCGTGGCGATCCGCGCGGCGAGCCCGGTCGGCGTCGGCGTCTGGAAGACGGCGTTCGCGGACAGGTGCCCGGTCAGCCCGAGCTGATGCACCAGTCGATTTCGCAATTCGAGCGAGGCGAGCGAATCGAAACCCAGCGACATCAGCGGCAGATCGGCGGCGACCTCGTCGGCCGAGGCCAGGTTCGCGACCTCGGCGGCGTGCCGGGTGACGATCCGGACCAGCTCTTCTCGGCGTTGTGCCGCGGGCAAGCCGATCAGATGGTCACGCAGCCGCTCGCGTTCGCGTGCGGTGTCATCCGCCTTGGGTGCGCTCGTGGCCTGGCGGGGCCGGGGCGCGGCCCGGAGCATATCGCGCAGCATCGCCGGAATGAGCTGGGCGTCACCGGATCTGGTCAACTGGATGCGGCAGGGAATGGCGAGCGGCCGATCCGCGGCGCGGGCCGCGTCGAAGAGCGCGCAGCCGTCCGCGGCGTCCAGCGGCAGCAGCCCCCACCGGCTCAGGCGGGCGTGGTCCACCTCGGACAGGCCCTCGGTCATGCCCGCGTCGCTCGCCCACGGACCCCACGCCAGCGAGATACCCGGCAGTCCGTGCGCGCGGCGGTGCTGCACGAGCGCGTCCAGGAAGGCGTTGCCCGCCGCGTAATTGGCCTGCCCCGGCGTGCCGAGCACGCCCGCCACCGAGGAGTAGGTCAGGAAGCCGGACAGCCCGAGGTCCTCGGTGAGCAGATGCAGGTTCACCGCGCCGTCCACCTTGGCGCGCAGGACGCGCTCGATCTGGGCGTCGGTGAGCGTCTCGATGGTACCGTCGTCGAGCACCCCGGCCGCGTGGATCACCGCCCCGAGCGGCCGATCGGCGGGCAGTGAACGCAGCAGGTCGGCGGTGGCCGCGTAGTCGGCGATATCGCATGCCGCCACCCGGACCGCGGCACCGAGTGCGTTCAGTTCCGCGACGAGTTCGGCTGCGCCGGGCGATGTTTCGCCGCGCCGGCTGACCAGGAGCAGGTGCCGGACGTGATGCGCGGTCACGAGGTGGCGCGCGAGCAGTCCGCCGAGTCCACCGGTGCCGCCGGTGATCAGCACGGTCTGGTCCGGATCCGCCAAGGGTGGCGCGGTGGCTTCGGTGCGCAACGGGCCGATCCGGGGTGTGCTCAGGTGACCGTCGCGAATCGCGATCTGCTCCTCGGCGGTGCGCAACGCCGAGGGCAGCACACGCGCGGAGGCAGGTTCGTCATCTAGATCCACCAGGACGAACCGGCCGGGGTATTCGGCCTGCGCCGTGCGGATCAGTCCCCAGACCGCGGCGCTCGCCAGATCGGTGACGTCTTCGTCGGGGGTGGTCGCAACCGCACGATGGGTGATCACCGCGAGCCGTGCCGCCGTGCCGCCGGTGGCCGCGAGCCACGCCCGGATATCGGACAGCACCTGCCGCACGCTGTCGAGCGCCGCGCGGGCCACGCCGTCGGGGGTGGCGGCGGGTGCGACGTCGAGCAGCACCGGGCCCGACTCACCCGCGGCGGTGACATCGGCACAGCGGCCGAATGCGATTCCGGCGTCGGCGAGTTGGTCGCCGAGGGCGTCGCCCAGCACCCACAGCTCGTCACTTGTTCCGGTATCGGCGGGTGCGGCCAGCGAGGTCCAGCGGACCGTGGACAGCGCCTGGGTCGCACTTTGAAGCAGGGAACCGGCGGGCCGGAAACTCAGCGTCGCGATCTGGCCGACGGCCTCGCCCGCGTCGTCGGCGAGGTCGACGCGGAACTCGGTGTCGCCGAGGGGAGTGATGCGGGCTCGGACCGCTGCCGCGCCGAGCGTGTACAGGCCGACCCCCGTCCACGTGAACGGCAGGACCGCCGCGTGCGTGAGCGCGTTCCGGTCGGCCATGGCGGCGAGGCAGCCGTGTAGCACCGCGTCGGTCAAGGCGGGGTGCAGACCGTATTGCCCGGCGTCCGAGGTTATTTCGTCCGGCAGGCGCGATTCGAGGTAGTACTCGTCGCCGCGCCGCCACAGTCGGTCCAGGCCGCGGAAGGCGGGCCCGTACGCCATTCCCGCCTGTGCCGCACGGTCGTAGACGGCGTCCACGTCCATCGGTGCGGCGTCGGTGGGCGGCCACTCGGCGAACCCGTCGGCCGGTGGCTCCCACGTGGGGGACACCGTGCCGTGCGCGTGCCGGGTCCACGCGCCGAGGCCGCCGCGCCGGGAGTACAGGCTGACCTGCCGTCCGCCGGTGTCGTCCACCGCGCCGACGGCGAGCTGGACCTGGACCGTGTCGTCGCCGGGCAGCTCCAGCGGAGCCTCGAGCACCAGCTCGTCGACCCATTCGGCGCCCACCTGTTCGCCTGCCCGCAACGCGAGTTCGACCATCGCGGTACCCGGCAGGATCGCCGCGCCGCCGACCGTGTGGTCCGCCAGCCAGGGCTGGCTGTCCAGGGACAGGCTCGCGGTGAACAGGTGCCCCGCGGTGTCGGCGAGTTGCACGCCCGCACCGATCAACGGGTGGGCCGGCCGTTCGAGCCCGGCCGCGGTGAGGTCGGCCGGACCGGTGCGCGGCGCTTCGGTGAGCCAGTAGCGCTGACGCTGGAAAGCATAGGTGGGCAGCGGGATTCGGCGCGCTCGAGTCGGCGCGAAATAGGCGTCCCAGTCGACGGGCACGCCGTACGCGTGCGCTTGCGCGAGGGCGGCGGTCATGCGATCGAGACCGCCGTCGTCGCGGCGCAGGGTGGCGACGACGGCCGCGTCGGCCCCGGTCGCCTCGATGGTGCTTTCGATACCGAAGGCGAGCACCGGGTGCGGGCTGATCTCGAGGAAGACGTGATGTCCGGCGGTCAGCAGCCGGCGCGTGGCGTTCTCGAATTCGACCGGCCTGCGCAGATTCTGCCACCAGTAGTTCGCGTCGAGCGCGGTGTGCTCGATCGGCGCGCCGGTCACCGTGGAGATCATCGGCACCGATCCGGCGCGCGGCCGCACCCGGGCGAGCGCGTCGAGCAGCTCGGGTTCGAGCGGGTCCACGTGACTGCTGTGCGAGGCGTAGTCCGCGTTGATGGTCCGGGTGTGCACGCCCGCGGCCGCACATTCGGCCTGGAGTTCCGCGATCGCGTCCGGTTCGCCGCAGACCACCGTCGACTCGGGCCCGTTCGCCGCGGCGACGGACAACCGAGTGCCGAACCGTGCCATGCGTTCTCGTGCCGCGGCCGCGCCCAGGCCGAGCGAGAGCATCGCGCCGGTCCCCGACAACGGTAAGACCGCCCGGCTGCGTCGCGTCACGATGAGCGCGCCGTCGTCCAGCGACAGTGCACCCGCGACGCAGGCGGCGGCGATCTCGCCCTGGGAATGTCCTACTACCGCAGCGGGTTCGACGCCGTGGGCTTGCCACACCCGGGCCAGGGCGACCATCACGGCCCACAGCACCGGCTGCACGACATCGACCCGATCGAGACTCGGTGCGCCCGCGGCATTGTCGAGTACATCGTGCAACGACCACGGGACGTACCGGGCCAGCGCGTCAGCGCACTCGGCCAAGCTCTGCGCGAACACCGGCGACGACTTCCGCAGCGCCGCCGCCATTTCCGGCCACTGCCCGCCCTGTCCGGGGAACACGAAGACCGGACGCGGGTCCGGCCAGGCGGTCCCGCGCACCACGTGCGGCGCGGCCTCGTCGCGCGACAGCGCCGTGAGACCGGTCAGCAGTTCGTCGCGGTCGGCGCCGACCACTACGGCCCGGTGGTCGAACCGAGAGCGGTGCAGCGCCAGGGAGAATCCGATGTCCTCGGGGCGTTCGGTCGCCGCCGCGGTGAGCAGCGCCGCGGCCTGCCCGGGCAGGGCCGCGGCACTGCGGGCGGTGACCACCCACGGCGTCACCTCGGCCGGTGGGCCACTCGGCACCGTGTCGAGTGGCGGCACCGGAGCTTCCTCGAGGATCACGTGTGCGTTCGTGCCACTGATGCCGAACGAGGACACCCCGCACCGCCGTACCCGCTCGCCACGCGGCCACGGCACCGCTTCGGCGAGCGGCCGCACACCGGCCTCCGCCCAGTCCACATGCCGCGACGGCGTCGTGAAATGCACCAGCGCGGGCAATGTTTCGTGCCGCATTGCCAGCACCATCTTGATCACCCCGGCCACGCCGGCGGCCGCCTGCGGATGACCGATGTTCGACTTCACACTGCCGACCCACAGCGGGTGCTGCGCCGGGCGGCCCGTGCCGTAGGCCGCGATGAGCGCGCCTGCCTCGATCGGGTCGCCGAGCGAGGTGCCCGTCCCGTGCGCCTCGACGGCGTCCACCTCGGCCGGCGAGAGGTCGCAGGCGTGCAGCGCGTCGCGGATCACCCGTTGCTGGGCGGGCCCGTTCGGCGCGGTGAGACCGTTGCTCGCGCCGTCGGAGTTGATCGCCGAGCCGCGCAGCACCGCGAGTATCTCGTGCCCGTTGGCGCGGGCGTCGGACAGTCGCTCCAGCACCAGCATGCCGACGCCTTCGCCCCAGCCGGCCCCGTCGGCGTTGTCGGAGAACGGTTTCGAACGTCCGTCCGGAGCCAGTCCGCCCTGCCGGGACATCTCGGTGATCACCCGTGGATGGCACATCACCGTCGCGCCGCCCGCCAGCGCGAGCGAGCATTCGCCCCGACGCAGCGAAGCGGCGGCCGCGTGCAGCGCGACCAGCGACGACGAGCACGCCGTGTCGATGGTGACCGCGGGGCCCTGTAAACCCAGCGTGTAGGCGATCCGGCCGGACGCGACGCTGCCGAGTTCGCCGGTGAGCAGATAGCCTTCGGTGTCGTTCGGCGGTGCCTGTAGCGGCACGCTGTAGTCCTGGTAGATCACCCCGGCGAAGACGCCGGTGCGGCTGCCGGTCAACGTGGCCGGATCGATGGCGGCGCGTTCGAGGGATTCCCAGGCGCATTCGAGCAGCAGCCGCTGCTGCGGATTGATCGCGGCGGCCTCGCGCGGTGTGATCCCGAAGAACCCGGCGTCGAAAAGTGCTGCGTCCCGCAGGAATCCGCCCTCGCGCACGTAGGTTGTGCCGGGGTGCTCCGGATCGGGGTGGTAAAGGGTGTCGGTGTCCCAACCGCGGTCCGTGGGAAAGGGCGCGATCGCGTCACCGTCGGCGGCGAGCAGATCCCAGAGATCCTCCGGCGAGCGCACGCCGCCGGGAAAGCGGCACGCCATGCCGATGATCGCGATCGGCTCGCTGATCCGCGCTTTCAGCCGCTCGTTCTCCTTCAGCGACTCGCGCAGCGCCTCGACGAGTTCGTCAACCGATGTGTTCACCGTGCCTCCTTACCGAGCGCCAGCCGCACCAGCTCGGCGCCGTCCATATCGTCGAATCCGCGCGGACCGCGGGTGGTGGGCGCCGGGGCGACGTCGCGATCCGGGGCGGCGCTCGGGTCGTCGCCGAGTCCGGCGAGGTGGTCGGCGAGCGCACGCGGCGCGGGGTAGTCGTAGATGAGGGTGGTCGGCAGGCGTCGCCCCAGCGCGACGCTCAGCCGGTTGCGCAACTCCACGCTGGTCATGGACTCGAAGCCGAGCGCCTTGAACGACAAGTCGGTGTTCACCTCGGCGGCGGTGTCCAGGCCGAGCACCGCGGCGATTTCGCGCGCCACCAGCGCCCGGATATCGTGCGGGGTGGTGGCCGGCGCGGCCGGCTCCGGATCGGTGAGCGCTACCGGCGCAGCGTCGGCGGCCGGAACTCCGGGTGCGTCGAGCCAATAGCGCCGACGCTGGAACGCATAGGTGGGCAAAGGGATTCGGCGCGGCTGGACCGGCGCGAAATACGTGTGCCAGTCGACGGCGACGCCGTGGGCCTCGGCTTGGGCCAGCGACATGGTCAGGCGGTCCGGTCCGCCGTCGTCGCGGCGCAGCGTCGCGAGCACCGCGGCGTCGGCTCCGGCGGCCTCGATGGTGCCTTCGAGGCCGAAGGCGAGGACCGGGTGCGGGCTGATCTCGATGAACACGTGGTGCCCCGCGTCGAGCAGACTACGGGTGGCGGCCTCGAACTGAACCGGCCTGCGCAGGTTTTGCCACCAATACCCGGCGTCGAGCGCATCGTGCCGGATCGGCGCGCCGGTGACCGTCGAATACAGGGGCACCGCTCCCGTGCGCGGCCGCACCGGCGCGAGTGTTTCGCGCAGTTCGTGCTCGACGGGGTCGACGTGGCTGCTGTGCGAGGCGTAGTCCGCGTTGATCGGGCGGGCGCGGATGTCGTCGCGTTCGCATTCGGCTTGTAATTGCGCGATCGCCGCGGGTTCACCGCACACCACCACCGCGCCCGGACCGTTGATCGCGGCGATGTCGAGCCGGGTTCCCCACCGTGCCATCCGCTTTCGTGCTGCCTCGGCCCCGAGCCCGAGCGAGAGCATCGCGCCGGTCCCGGACAGCGCCAGCACCACCTGACTGCGGCGCGCGACCACCCGGGCCCCGTCGTCGAGGGAGAGCGCACCCGCGACGCAGGCAGCGGCGATCTCGCCTTGCGAATGTCCCACCACCGCAGCGGGTTCCACACCGTAGCCCTGCCACGTCCGGGCCAGGGCGACCATCACCGCCCACAGCACCGGCTGTACGACGTCGACGCGCTCGAGGCTCGGCGCGCCCGCGACGCCGTCGAGGACATCCGAGAGCGACCAAGGCAGATAGGGCCGCAGCGCCGCGGCGCAATCGGCCAGGTGCCCGGCGAACTCCGGTGACGATTTCGCCAGTGCGGTCGCCATTCCCGGCCACTGTCCACCCTGCCCCGGAAAGACGAAGACCGGTCGTGGTGCGGACCACGCCGTGCCGCGCACCACCTGCGGCGCGGGCGCGCCGTGTACCACCGCTTCGAGGCCCGACACCAGCTCCGCCCGGTCGGTACCGACGATCACTGCCCGATGATCGAAGCGGGACCGCGTGACGGCCAGCGAGTACCCGATGTCCGCGGGCCGCTCGGTTTCCGCGGTTGCCAGCAGTCGCGCTGCCTGCGCGCGCAGGGCTGTCGCGCTGCGGGCCGAGATCACCCACGCCAGCACGTCCGCCGGTGCGGCCTCGACGGGGTCGGCCGCGTCGAATTCCGGTGCCTCCTCGACGATCACGTGCGCGTTGGTGCCGGCCACGCCGAAGGAGGACACCCCGCAGCGTCGCGGGCGGTCTCCGCGCGGCCACGGCGCGGTCTCGGCGAGTGGCAGCACCGCGGCCGCCGCCCAGTCCACCTCCGGCGACGGGGTGCCGAAACGTACCAGGGCGGGCAGCTTTTCGTGCTGCAGTGCCAGGACGGACTTGATCAGCCCGGCCACGCCTGCGGCGGCTTGCGCATGGCCGATATTGGATTTCACGCTGCCGACCCGCAACGGCCGGTCCCGTGCCCGATCGACACCGTAGGTCGCGACCAAGGCGGTGGCCTCGGCCCGGTCACCGGCTCTGGTGCCGGAGCCGTGCGCCTCGACGGCAGCCACGTCGGCCGCGGACAGTCCGGCGTCGGCCAGCGCCCGCGTGATCAACTGCTGCTGGGCCGTGGCGCTCGGCGCGGTGAGACCGGCGCTCGCGCCGTCGGAATTGACCGCGGAGCCGCGGATCACCGCCAGCACCCGGTGCCCGTTCGCCTGCGCGTCCGACAGTCGCGCCAGCAGGATCATGCCCGCCCCTTCGGACCAGACCGTGCCGTCCGCGTCGGCGGCGAACGGTTTCGCCCTGCCGTCCGGTGCGAGTCCCTGCTGCCTGGTGAATTCGGTGAAGAACCCCGGTGTCGGCATGACAGAGACGCCGCCGGCCAGCGCGCGGGCACACTCCCGGGCGCGAAGTGCCTGTACCGCAAGGTGAATGGCGACGAGTGAACCGGACGAGGCGGTATCGATCGAGATCGCGGGACCGGTGACCCCGAGCGTGTAGGCGATCCGGCCACTGATCGCGGCGGCTATGTTCCCGGTCAACATCAGCCCGGCCGCGCCCTCCGGCGCCAGGTGCAGCGGCGGTCCGTACGCGGTGGACAGCTGCGCCGCGTACACGCCGGTATCGGTATCGCGCAGCGAGTGCGGGTCGAGCATGGCGTGTTCGCAAGCCTCCCAAGCGACTTCGAGCAGGAGCCGCTGCTCGGGATGCATCGCGGCCGCCTCGCGCGGGGAGATGCCGAAGAAGGCGGCGTCGAACGCGGCGGCATCGAGGAAGCCGCCGCGATGCACCGCACTGGCCCCCGCGCGGGCGGGATCGGCGCGAAGGCGGTCGAGATCCCAGCCGCGATCGGCCGGGAAATCGGTGACGGCCGTCGCACCGGTGGACAGGAAGTCCCAGAATGCTTGCGGGGAACTCGAATTGCCGGGATACCGGCAGGCCATACCGATGATGGCGATCGGTTCCGCTGCCGTTTCGTGTGTCCTGAACGCGGACATAATCCCCCTCGCCAAAGGTGGCCGCGGCGGCGGCCGGGTAGATCGCGGTGTCGAATTCGTCGAGTCGGTGCCGTGCCGTTACGGCGTGATGATGACTTTCAGCCCGGTGCGCCGCTGCGCGTCGGCGAACGCGGCGGGTGCCTCGGTGAGCGGGACCCGCGACGAGACGAGCGGGTCGAGGGCGATGACCCCACGCGCCGCCAGATCGATTGCGCGCGGGTGAGTTTCGTTGCTGCGCCGCACCATTGCGATCGTCAGCTCTTTGCCGCGGGCGAGCGAGGCACGGAAGGTCGTGCTGTCCGAGCCAGGGATGCCGCCCAGCACTACCCGTCCGCCCGGTCGCGTGGCCGCCATGGCGATGTGCACCGCGTCGTCGTTTCCGGCCATTTCGAAGGCGACATCGACGCCGTGCGCGGCGAAGTCGGGTGGGTCGGCGGCGGGGTAGGGATCGAGAATTTCGTCGGCGCCCCATTTCGCGGCGGCGTCGCGCCGGTGTGCCAGCGGTTCGACCGCGAGCACGCGGGATATCCCGGCGGCACGCAGCACCTGGATCAGCAGCAGTCCGACCGGTCCGCAGCCCACGACCGCCGCGGTGCCGCCGAACGGTACCTGGCCGAGATCCAGCGCCCACAGGGCCACCGCCAGCGGCTCGAGCAGTGCGCCCGCTGCGTCGGATACGTTGTCCGGCAACGGATGTAATCGATGCGACGGCCATGGCAGGGTTTCCCGCAGCATCCCGTCGGTCACGCCGTGTCCGGCGAATCGCACGTGGTAGCACAGATTTCGAAACCCGTCCCGGCAGGCGCGGCAGGTCTCGCACGGGATCGCCGGATCGATCGCGACCCGTTCGCCGCGCCGCGGCCCGGTGGCGATCTCACCCGCGCCCTCGTGGCCGGGTATCAACGGCTGCCCGAGTTTCGCGTCGCCGATCGCGCCGTCTTCATACCAGTGCAGATCCGATCCGCAGATGCCGACCGCGGTGACCCGTACCAGGGTTTCGCCCGCAGCCGGCGCCGGCGGTGGTTCGTTCCCCACCCGCAGGTCCGCGATTCCATGAAGTCTCGCTGTCCGCATTTTCCCGACTATAGGGGGATATTCCGCGCGATGTCCACGCTCCGAGTGACCTGACGGAACGGTGAATGGGAGATGAAAACAGCAGGTAGACAACTTGATTCGAAGTCCTTCCGGTTTGTCGGAAGTCTGATTTGTCACTTCTGTTCGGAAAGAATGTGTCATCTCCGATTGGGCCTCAGGACAATTCGGACATTCCTGACTCAACCGCTTGATTTCGACTCGCAAAGGGTAAGTGCATCAAGTATTTTGAGCCTCGGACAATGCGAGCCATAACCGGAAGGCAGTGTGCCCATGCCCGGACAGTCCGCGGCCATCGTGCCGTTCGAAGTCGAGATCCCGGAATCCGTGGTGGCGGATGCGCGGGAGCGCCTGCGCCGCACCAGATGGCCTGAGCCCGAGACGGTCGGCGATTGGTCCCAGGGCACACCCGCGGCCTATCTGCGCGGGCTGTGCCGGTACTGGCTGGACGAGTACGACTGGCGCGCCGCGCAGCGGCGGCTGAATCGATTTCCGCAGTTCACCACCGAGATCGACGGATTACCAGTGCATTTCGTGCATGCCCGGTCGCCGTATCCCAGCGCGATCGCGCTGCTGATCACGCACGGCTGGCCCGGTTCGGTCACCGAATTCCACAAGGTCGTCGCACCGCTGACCGATCCGGTCGCGTTCGGCGGCAACGCATCCGACGCGTTCCATGTCGTGTGCCCGTCGCTGCCGGGGTTCGGTTTCAGCGGTAAGCCGGAGCGGACCGGGTGGGGCGCGGAACGGATCGCCGACGCCTGGGACCAGCTGATGCGCCGGCTCGGTTACGCCCACTACGCCGCCCAGGGCGGCGACTGGGGTGCGCGGATCACCATGGCGCTGGCCAGACGGCATCCGCAAGAGGTGCTCGGCATCCACCTGAACATGGTGCCGTTCCGTGCGCCGGTGGGCGCCGAGGACCTCACCGAGGCGGACCGTCGCGCAGTGTCCGCGCTCGCCACACATCGCGCCCAGGGCTCGGCCTACGCGGCCATCCAGGCGACTCGGCCGCAGAGCATCGGTTACGGCCTGACGGATTCGCCTGCGGCGCTGGCCGGTTGGATCATCGACAAGTTCCAGGCCTGGAGCGATTGCGCCGGCGATCCCGGCACCGTCTTCACCGAGGACGAACTGCTCGACAACCTCCTGATGTACTGGCTGCCCGCCACCGGCGCCTCGGCGGCACGGCTGTACTGGGAAAGTTTCGCCACCGCGACCGGCGACGACAGCCGCATCACGGTGCCCACGGGGTGTTCGGTGTTTCCTGCCGACATCTACCGGCCGACGCGCCGACTGGCCGAGCCGCAGTTCGCGGATCTGCGGCACTGGAACGAACTCGACCGGGGCGGGCATTTCGCCGCCCTCGAGCAGCCCGCCGTCTTCGTCGACGAGGTCAGGACCACGTTCCGCGGACTGCGCTGAGCCGCGCCGGTCACCGAACCGGTTCCCGCACCGCGTAATTGTCGCGGAAGCGCAGGCCGACGACGGCGGCGGCCAGTGCGGCGGCGGCCATCGCGAACCAGGCGATGCGGAACTCGCGCAACGCTTGCTGGCCGAGGAGCGCGGTGAGGATCGCGACCCCGAGCGCGGAGGAGAGCTGGCGCGACATCATGAGCACCGCGCTGGCCAGGGAGGTCTGCTCCGACGGCAGGGTGGCCGCCGACCCGAACAGCGCGGGCTGCAACAGCGCGGTGCTGATGCCTGCCAGGATGGCGCCGGGCAGGAACACTGCGAGATACTGCGGCCGGTCCGTCGCGGTGAGCGCCCACCAGCCGCAGCCGGCCGCGAGCGCCACACCGCCGAGCATGGTGGCGATCCGCGCGCCGACCCGGGCTACGATCCGGCCGTACAGCAGCGCCGTCGTCATGGTGCTCAGCGGCATGGGCGCGATGCTGAGCGCCGCGGTCACGACCGAATAGTGCCAGCGGCCGGTGAGGAACAGCGTGGCCGCCAGGATCATCGCGGCGAAAGCCAGGTAGTACAGGAACAACCCGCCGACCGCGACCGTGAACAGCCGGTGCCGGAAGAGCGCGAAGCTGACCACCGGGTCGGGCGCCCGGCGCAGATGACGCACGGTCAGCGCCGCGAGCAGCACGGTCGCCAGCGTGCAGCCGAGAATCGCCTTGGAGGCGTAGCCCCATTCCGGGGCCTGCACGAAGACGGTCGTCAACCCGGCCGCGGTGAGCAACACCAAGGTGGCGCCGAGCAGATCCAGGCGTTTGCGGGGACCGCGCACCGAGGCGGGCAGCACCCGGCGCCCGGCCAGCACCGCCACCGCGACGACCGGAATGTTGATCAGGAAGATCCACCGCCAGCCGGCGGCCAGCAGCAGACCGCCTGCCACCGGACCGCTGCCTGCGCCGGCCGCGGCGACGGCGGTCCAGATGCCCATCACCTTGGCGTGTTCGCGCGGCGGGAAGGCGGGCAGGGCGAGGCCGAGCGAGGTCGGGATCAGGATCGCGCCCGCGACGGCCTGCACCACCCGCGCCGCCACCAGCACGCCGAGCGTCGGAGCGAGGGCGCAGCCCAGCGACGCCACCCCGAACAACGTCATACCCACCAGGAACGCGGCCTTGCGGCCGATGTCGTCGGCCATCCGCCCCGCGGGCACCAGCATGGCGGCGAGCACGATGGTGTACGCGTTGAGCACCCACGACACCTGAGCCAGGGTGCTGCCGTGGAACGTTTGCTCCAGCGCGGGGAACGCGACATTGACCGCGAACAGGTCGAGGATGGCGAGGAATTGGGCGGCGGAGGCGACCGCCAGAATCGGCCACCGCCGGCTGTCGACCGGTAAAACGGCAGGGTTGTCCGGGGTGTGGGCTGTCACGTCAGGTCACCGTACAGAGCCGTTGCGGCGGCCACGAGTGCCGTGTTTGCCATCATTCGATAGCTTTGTGACATGCCCAGTGTCCCAGGCACTCTCGCGGTGCTGCTGCTCCCGCAGCAGGCCGCCATCGAGGTCGCGCTCGCGTGTCAGGCCTTCGGTACGCCGCCGCACGACCACGCGGGCGACTGGTACGACCTGCGGTTGTGCGGGGTCGACGGCGCGGGTGCGCACGTCGGCCTGCGGGCCTGGTTCGGTCACGCGGGTCCTGCCGGGTCGTTCGGCATGTGCGCTACCCACGGGCTCGACGATCTGGTGACCGCGGATACGGTGCTCGTCCCCGGAACCGGTGACGTGCACACGGATCCGCCCGCGGCGGCGCTGGCCGCGATCCGGGCGGCGCGGGCGCGCGGCGCCAGGATGGTCTCGCTGTGCTCCGGCGCGTTCGTGCTGGCCGCGGCCGGGGTGCTCGACGGCAGAACGGCCACCAGCCACTGGGCGCACGCCGCACTGCTGGCGAGCCGGTTCCCGGCCGTGCGGGTGGATCCGAACATTCTCTACACCGACGAACCGGACGTGCTCACGAGTGCCGGGCTGATGGCCGGAATCGACCTGTGCCTGCACGTGATTCGCGCGGATCTGGGCACCCGCGCCGCCAACGCGGTGGCGCGCCGGATGATCGTCCCGCCGCATCGCGCGGGCGGTCAGGCGCAGTACATGGCGTCACCCGTGCCCGCCCCGGACGGTGGCTCCGGTCTCGGCGAGGTGCTGGAGTGGGCGATGGCGCGGCTGGATCAGCCGACCGGGGTAGGCGACCTCGCGGCCGCGGCGGGTGTGTCCGTGCGCACCCTGATCCGCCGGTTTCATGCCGAACTCGGCACCACGCCGAGCCGCTGGCTGCTCGGGCAGCGCCTCGCCCGCGCCCGCGAACTGCTCGAACGCACCGGCCTGCCGGTCGATCTCGTCGCCGCGCACAGCGGCCTGGGCACCGCGCCCAACCTGCGCGCCCACTTCGCCCGCGAACTCGGTCTGTCGCCGACGAAGTATCGACGCGACTACAACCCCGGCCGGTAGTGCGCTCTTCGATTGTGCCGGAGCATCATTCGGGGCGCGCCGCCGCGGCCGCCCGGGCGGCGTGCGGGAGCGCGTCGAGGATCGTGCTGAGCGCGCGATCGTCGTGCGCGGCCGTGACGAACCAGGCCTCGTAGACACTCGGCGGCAGCGCCACACCGTGTTCGAGCATGGTGTGGAAGAACGGCGGGAACCGGAAGGTGTCCTGCGCCTGCACGTCCGCGTAGTCGCGGGCCGGGGTGGGGGCGAACAGTACCGAGAACAGGTTGCCCGCCGACTGAATGGTATGCGCGACACCGGCTTCGGTGAGGGCGGCGGTGGTGGCGTCCTGAATCGTCGTGCTGGTCTGATCCAGCAGGTCGTAGGTCTTCTGGTCCGCGAGGCGCAGCGTGGCCAGGCCCGCGGCGACGGCGAGCGGATTCCCGGACAGCGTGCCCGCCTGATACACCGGTCCGTCCGGCGCGAGGCACGCCATGACGTCGTGGCGGCCACCGACCGCCGCCAGCGGCATGCCGCCGCCGATCACCTTGCCGAACGCCACCAGGTCGGCGTCGTACTGCGCGGTCGAGCGCGACCTTTCGAGGCCCCAGTAGCCGTCGGACGCGACCCGGAACCCGGTGAGCACCTCGTCCAGGATCAGCAGCGCGTCGTGCTCGTGCGCGAGCGCGGCCAGTGCGGCGTTGTAGCCGTCGTCAGGGGCGAGGACACCCATGTTCGCGGCGGCGGCTTCGACGATGACGGCCGCGATCCGGCCCGGATGTGCGGCGAAAGCGGCCCGGACCGCGGCGATGTCGTTGTACGGCAACACGATCGTCTGCGCCGCGATCGGCTCGGGCACCCCGGCCGAGGCGGGCAGTCCGAAGGTGGCCACGCCGGAGCCCGCGGCGGCCAGCAGGCCGTCGGAATGACCGTGATAGTGGCCGGCGAACTTGACCACCAACGGTTTTCCGGTGAACCCGCGGGCCAGCCGGATCGCGGTCATCGTCGCCTCGGTGCCGGTGGACACGAGCCGGAGTTCGTCGATCAGCCCGCCCTCGGCGCGTGGGCCGCCGAGGCGGGCCACGACGAGTTCGGCCAGCTCGGTCTCGGCCGGTGTGCTGGCACCGAACGACAAGCCGCGCGCCGCCGCATCCTGCACGGCCGCAACGACTTCCGGATGCGCGTGACCGAGAACGGCGGGCCCCCAGGACGCCACGAGGTCGACGTACTCGCGCCCCGTCACATCGGTGACATACGGCCCTGCCGCAGCCACGATGAACCGGGGCGCGCCTCCGACCGACCGGAAAGCGCGCACCGGCGAATTCACCCCGCCCGGAATAACCTGCCGCGCACGATCGAACTGGATCTCGTTGCTCGTAGAAGCAGCCATACCCCTCAGCCTAGGGGAGCCGCCGCGTCGTCGGTCGCGGCTCGGCGGCGCAGGACCATGGGAAGACCGTCGCGGGGGCGCAGGGTCAGGGTGTGTTCGGGGAGGACGCGGGCGCCGGCGGCGAGGTCGAAGGTGTAGCGCTGGGTGAGCATGGCGAGGATGAGTCTGGCCTGGACGCGGGCGAACCCCAAGCCGATGCACTGGCGGTGGCCCGCGCCGAAGGGGAGATACGAAAAGCGAGGGCGGGCAAGAGGATTCGCGGTGGCCCCGGTCGCGGGGAAGACGAACTGCCGGTGCTCGGGCAGGAATCGGCGCGGATCGAAACCTTCGGGATTGGGCCAGGACCGCGGATCGTGGTGCAGGAGATACGGTGCCACGTACACGGTCGCGCCCGCCGGTACGTGGTAGCCGCCGAGCACATCGTCGGCGACGGCCTGCCGCTCGATCAACCAGGACGGCGGATACAAGCGCATCGCCTCCTCGAGCACGGCCGAGGTCCACGGCAGCTGGTCGAGGTCGGCGGGCGTGGGGCGGCGGCCGCCGAGCACGGTGTCGACCTCGGCGATCAGGCGCTCGCGCGCCTCGGGGTGATTCGACAGCAGCAGCAGGGTCCAGGCCAGCGAGTAGGCCGTGGTGTCGTGCCCGACCAGCAGGAAGGTCTTCAGTTCGTCGCGGACCTGGCGCGGGCTCATCGCCGCCGCCCCTGCCTCGTCCCGTGCGTCGAGCAGCAGACCGAGCAGATCGTGCCGATCGTCGTGACGGTTGTCCTGTCGTTCCCGGATCAGCCGGGTGACCACGTCGTCGAGCACCCCGACCGCCGCGTCCAGCTTGCGCCAGCGCGGCGCCTGCAACCGCAATGCCGAATCGGGTGTGACGCCCGGGATACGCAGCGGCAGCCAGGTCAGCAGCGAGGTCATCGCCTTGCCGACGCAGCGCAGGATCTCGACGAGCGCCTCGTGGACGCGGGCCGCGTCGTCGGACAGGTCGCCGCCGAACAGCGCGGGGCCGGTGACGTCGAGGGTCAACGCGTTCATCGCGACGGAGACATCGAGCCGGTCGCCGTCGGGACGGGTCTCCCAGCGGGCCAGGGTGCGTTCTGCGGCGTCGATCATGGCCTCGGCGAACCGGTCCAGCTGCCTGCGGGCGAACAGCGGCTGCATGATCCGGCGCTGCCTGGTCCAGGACTCGCCCTCGTTGGTCAGCAGCCCGTTGCCCAGCGCCATCGCCGCGACCTTGGCATTGAGCGTCTTGCCGTAGTTGCTCTGCCGCGCGACGAAGACGGCTTCGACGAGATCGGGATCGTTCACGAGGAAGAACTGCTGCCCGGACGCGTCTATTCGGACGACGTTGCCGTAACGCTCGACGAGTTCCTGGAATGCCGAGCACGGATCTCGGCGGATTTCGGTCATTACCCGGAACGCGTCCAGGCCCGTCGGCCCGGGCGCGCGGGCCGGTTCGGCCGCGGTATCGATGAGCGGTGGGGCTTCGGTCACGGTCGTCGCTTCCCGTAATGCTTTTGGGGAGATTTGCCTCGGTGTTGTTCGTCCAAGATCAGGGGTGTTCGCCCGAATTTCAACCCCCCATCCGGGGCATCCCGGACCACGAGTTGCTCTGCCAGACTGGCCCGATGGGCGACAACGACTGTCGAAGCCTGCCTTTCGGAACAGGTCGCGCACCCGCATGGGCGGCGCAGTGAGACGGTCCGTGGGGGAGTGAGAGGATCCAGATGGAAGCGGTAGAGCAATTCCTGAAAGAGAATTCGATCACGATGGTCGAGCTCGCCACCCCGGATATGACCGGCGCCCTTCGCGGAAAGAGAATCCCGGTCGAATCCTTTCTGGCCAACGGAATGTCGGACGGGGTCGGGCTTTCGTCGGCGGTATTGGCCTGGGATTACCGGATGGAGGTCATCGAGACCGCCGACTACAGCTGGTCGAACGGATATCCCGATATCTTCCTGCGGCCCGACGTGGCGACGTTGCGGCTGGTGCCGTGGAAGCCGAAGACGGCGCTGGTCTTCTGTGACGTGGTGGACGCCGCCGGCGAGCTCGCCGCGATCGCGCCGCGCGACGTGCTGCGCCGCGTGGTCGCCGATCTCGAAAATGCCGGTCTCGCACCGTATATCGCGATGGAGTCCGAGTTCTACGCGCTCGACGGCGAGTCGCTGCGCGCGCACGGAGATCGCAACCCGGTCTACAGCCTGCACGACAACCACTACCTGGAGCCGTTTCTCGACGAGATCTGCGCCATGCTGCTGAGCGCCGACGTCGAGGTCGAGGCGTGTGGCGCCGAGTACGCGCCGGGTCAGGTCGAGATCAACCTGACCCCCTCCGATCCCGTCACCGCGGCCGACAGCCTGCTGTTCTTCCGTTATGCCGTCAAGCAACTCGCACCGCGGCACGGGTATCGCGCCACGTTCATGGCGAAGCCGTTCGGCGATCTCTCCGGCAGCGGGTTGCACATCCATCAGAGCATGTGGGGCAAGGACAAGAGCAACGCGTTCTGGGACGCGCGGACCGGCGGGTTGAGCACGGTCGGCGGCAATTATGTTGCGGGACTGCTGAAGTACGCGGCCGAGCTGCAACTCGTCGCGGTGCCGACGCCCAACGGCTACAAGCGCGTGACGGACCATTCGTTCGCACCGACGAACCTGTCCTGGGGCTTCGACAACCGCTGCGCCGCCGTGCGGGTGCTGATCCGCGACGCCAAGGGCACCCGGGTGGAGACGCGGATCGCCGCCGCCGACGCCAATCCCTATCTCCTCGCCGCAGCCCAGCTCGCGGCGGGCGCGGCCGGCGTCACCGCAGGGCTGACACCGGCCGCGCCCGCCGCGAACTCCTATGTGTCGGCCGAATACCCGCCGCTGCCGACGAATATCTGGGCGGCGGCAACGCTTTTCGGCGAGAGCGAATTCGCCCGGCGGGCCCTCGGCGCGGGGACCGTGCAGAACTTGTGCCAGGTAGCGCGCAGCGAGGCCACGGCGGGCCAGCGAGAAGTGACCGAATGGGAGCGCGCGCGGTATCTGGACTCGGTATAGGCGACGGCGCTGGCGAACTTTTCGATCGTCAGGAAGTAGGAGATACCCGTGTGTGGTGTGGTCGGATTCATTGACAGCGGATTACGGAAAGACCAGCGGCTGGACCTGGTGCGGCGGGGGATCCGTGCGATCGCCCATCGCGGTCCGGACGAAGTGGGCCTCTACGACAGCGCCGATTTCACCCTCGGCACCGTCCGGCTCTCGGTCATCGACCCCAGGCTCGGCCAGCAGCCCATGGTCACGCCGGACCGGCGATACATCGCCGGATTCAACGGCGAGGTGTTCAACTATCTCGAACTGCGCAGCGAACTGGAGGATTACGGCGTTCGTTTCCGGACGAACTCCGATACCGAGGTGCTGCTGCATTCCTTCGCCTATTGGGGCCTCGACGCGCTTTCCCGATTGAACGGCCAATACGGCTTCGTGTTCTACGACAAGTGGGAACGGACCTTGATCCTGGGCCGGGACCGCTTCGGTGAGCGTCCGATGTTCTACACCGAGCAGGACGGCACCTTCTATTTCGCGTCCGAGATCAAGGGGCTGTTCGCGTTTCCGCGGGTGCCGCGCGAGCTGGCCGCGGACAAGGTGCGGCGCGCGATGCGGTACTGGAGCCCGGTCCCGGGGGAGACCTGTTTCACCGGCATCGACGCGATCCCGCCGGGACACATCCTCACCGTCCGGGACGGGCAGGCGGAGCTGTCGAAGTACTATCACGGCATCGCGCGCCAGGATGCCGTGGCGCCGCCGAAGTCCTTCGAGGAGGCGAAAAGCGGGCTGCGCGAGGTGATCCGGGACTCGGTGCGGCTGCGGCTGCGCGGCGACTATCCGCTGGGCACCTACATCAGCGGCGGCATCGACTCGGCCGTCATCTCCACGGTGATGAGCGAACTGATCGGGGAGCCGCTCACCACCTTCTCCATCGACGCGGCCGACAGTCCGGTGGACGAGTCGCCGTACCAGCAGGCCATGGTGGACCGGCTGGGCAGCAAGCACACCCGGATACCGGTGTCGCGCGCACAGGTCCGGGAACGGTTCCCGCATGTCGTGCGGCAGTGCGAGCAACCGTTGCATTTCACCGCGCCGGTGGCCTACGGCGTGATGGCCGAGCACGTAGGGCTGGCCGGGGTGCGCATCATTCTCGGCGGCGAGGGCGCCGACGAACTGTTCGCCGGTTACGACGTGGCCAAAGAGGCGACGATCCTCGAACGGTGTTTGCGCGGTGGGTCTTTCGCGGGCGCGGCGGAGGAACTGGAGCTGGCGCTGAACGATATGCGCTACAGCGATGCCACCAATGCCGCCGCGATCCTTCGCTTCTACGCCGACCGCGCGGACCGTGACTTCACCCTCGGCGCCCACCTGCGCCGCTTCGAAACCGAACCGGTCGACCAGCTGATCGCCGCGACCGGGGATGTCTACGACGACCACGCCGTGCTGCTGCGCCGGTTGCGCTCCGAGTTCCCCGACTTCGATCAGCGACCCGCGATCGACCGATCGATGCTCGTGGACATGCACACGTTCCTGATCGGCTACGGGATGACCTGCCTGGGCGACCGGGCCGGTACGGGTTACGGCGTCGAGGGCCGCTATCCGTTCATGGACTCGCACGTGGTGGAGTACGCGGCGGCGCTGCCGGTCGAGTGGAAACTGAACGGTGCGCGGGCGAAACATATTCTGCGCGAAGCCTATTCCGATCGGTTGCCGCACGGCATCGTCAATCGGCCGAAGTTCGGGATGCGACTGCCCGGCGCGGAGGCGCTGCTGCCCGACGGCGACGACTGGGTGGCCGCGGTGCTGAGCCCGGCCACGATCAAGCGGGTCGGATTCCTGGTACCCGAGGCGGTGGACCGGCTCGTCGACCGGGTGACCGGATCGCGGTCGCCCCGGGTGCCGTATCCGTTCGGCGACGCCTATGTGCACCTGCTCAGCGTGCTGCTGATGGAGGAGTTCCTGATCCACGACTTCCAGGTGCCCGAGGTCGACATCGACCGCATCATGATGCGCGACATCGACGGGGACCACGACCCGGTGGGCACGGCCGCGCGCTGACGCCAGCCAAGAGAGGATCCATCATGTCCCATGTCGACCTGGTCGACGATGTACGAGAGGTCGGGACGGCGGTCCTGGAAGCCCTTGTCGCGCATGTCGAATCCGTCCGGGCCGGATCGGGTGAGGTCGTCTCGGCGGCCGATATCGACACGGTGTCCAAGCGGCTCGAGCTGCGCCGGTGGGTCGAGGAGGGGGGAATGACCCTGCCCGAACTGCTCTCCTTCGTCACCACCTACAGCGATATCTCGGCCAGCCATCACCATCCGGGATACATGGGGCACCAGATCGCGCCCTCGGATACCCCGGGGGTGGTCGCCGACCTGCTACAAGCGGTGACCAACAACATTCCTCTGGTGTACGAGCTGGCACCGGCCGCCGCGGCGGTGGATCGATCGGTGTGCCGCTGGATGCTCGACCACGTCGGCTGGGGCGAGACCGGCCTCGGCGCCATCACCAACGGCGGCACGCTGGGCAATCTGACCGCGCTGCTCGCGGCGCGCTCGCATGCCGACGCGACCGCGTGGCAGCGCGGAACGCCGGGCGATCTGGTCATCATGGCGCCCGCCACGAGTCACTACTCCGTGCGAAAAGCGGCCGCTGTCATGGGGTTGGGGGTGAACGGCGTCTACCCGCTGCGCACCGACGCGCTGGGCCGCATCGATCCGGCGGGCCTGGCCCCGGCGCTGGCCGACGTGCGGGCCCAGGGCCTGCGGCCCGTCGCGGTGGTGGCCAACGGCTGTGCCACCGGGACGGGCCTGTACGACCCGATCGCGGAGGTGGCACAGTTCTGCGAGGCCAACGGACTGTGGCTGCACATGGACGGCGCGCACGGTGCGGCCGCGCTGCTCTCGCCGCGGCTGCGCGGCCTGCTCGCCGGCCTCGAACGCGCGGACTCCACGGTGTGGGACGGGCACAAGATGCTGCGCACCTCGGCCCTGTGCACCGGGGTGCTGTTCCGCGAAAAGCGTTATCTCGACACGATGTTCAAACAGGACGCGAGCTATCTCTACCGACCCGAAGCCGAAGACGTCGATCCGGGCCAGTACACCTTCGAGACCTCCAAGGCGCCGCTCGGTCTGAAGATCCTGCTCACCCTGGCCTATCGCGGTGAGGCGTCGTTGCGCTCCTACGTCGAGCGGCAGTACGGTCTGGCCACCGAGCTGTGGGAGCTCATTCAGGAACGGTCCGATTTCACAGCGCCGTATCAGCCGCAGAGCAACATCCTCTGCTTCCGCTACGAACCGTGTGGCGACCGGCAGCTCGAGCTGCGGGCGCGGCTGATCCAGGACGGCCGGTTCTACCTGTCGTCCTTCCAACTGGGCGGTCGTCCGTACCTGCGGGCCTCGCTCATGTCCCCGACCACCGACCGGCAGACGCTGCACGAGCTCTTGGAGGTGATCACGAAGGTGGCTGCCGTGTGATGTTCCGCTGTGGGACATGGCATCTCGTGCTCCCGGTCTGGCCGAAGTGGCTGTGGCCGCCTCCGGGTTGGCGGACACTGTAGACATGTCGTTCTCGTACGGGAGGGAGACACGTCATGGGTGAGCAGGGCGCGACCGTGCGGGTCGCGACGGCGCCGCATCGATTGCCGGTGCTGGGGCACCTGCTGTCGCTGCGGCGGGATCCGCTGGGCTTCATGGCGTCGCTGCCCGCGCACGGTGATCTGGTCCGGATCGGTCTCGGGCCGGTCACCGCCGTGGTCGTGTGCGACCCCGACCTGACCCAGCAGATGCTGCGGCAGGACCGCATCTTCGACAAGGGCGGCCCGCAGTTCGACCGCGGCCGGGAACTGGTGGGCCACGGACTGGCCACCTGTCCGTACGCGATGCACCGGCGGCAACGGCGGCTGTTGCAGCCCGCCTTCCACGCCGATCGGATCACCGGATACGCGCCGATGATGACCTATCAGATCACCGAGATGGTCGATTCCTGGCACGACGGCGAGGTGATCGACGTCAAAGCGCAACTGCACACCCTCGCCGCCAAGGTGACCGCGGCGACGCTGTTCGGGCAGGCGATGCCGGAATCGGACCAGCAGCGGCTGTTGCACGACGTGGAAGTGGTCTTCGCCGGCGTGATCCGGCAGGCGATGATGCCGGAGTGGGTGCGCCGCTGGCCGGTGCTGGGCAATCGCGCCTGCCTGCGCGCCGCCGAGGAGGCGCGCGCCATCCTCGGTGAGCTGGTCGCCGCCCGGCGCGCCGAAGGGGTCGACCACGGCGATCTCTGTTCGGCACTGGTCATGGCCCGCGACAACGACGGCGGGCAGTTGAGCGACGCCGAGATCGTCGATCAGGTGCTCACCTTCTTCTTCGCGGGCACCGACACCACCGCGACGGCGCTGGCCTGGGCGTTGATCCAGCTCGACCGGCACCCGGAGGTCGCCGCCCGGCTGCACGCCGAGGTCGACGCCGTCCTGGCGGGGGCCGCCGCGCGGCACGGGGATCTGCCACGGCTGCCGTTCACCGGTCAGGTCATCGCCGAAACCCTGCGCTTACGGCCGCCGGCCTGGTTGTCGACCCGCACGGTGACCGAGGACACCGAGCTCGGCGGTCACCCGCTGCCCGCGGGCAGCACGGTGATCTTCAGCTCGTACCTGATCCAGCACCGCCCCGACCTCTATCCGGACCCCGAGCGATTCGATCCCGATCGTTTCGATCCGGCTCGGCCCGAGCCGCCGCGCGACGCGCAGTTGGCCTTCGCGGCGGGCGCGCGCAAATGCATCGGGGATCGGTACGCGCTGACCGAGGCCACCCTGGCGCTGGCCACCATCGCCACCCGCTGGCGATTGCGCAGCCTGCGCGGCACCGATATCCGGCCGACGCTCGCCGTGGTCCCCGAACCGCGGCGACTGCGGATGCGCGCCACCGCTCGCTCGCCGCGCAGCGCGCGCGCCGAGGAACCGGGGCAACTGGTCTGAGGGTCGGGAACCGCTGCGTCAGTGTCTGATTCGCGCGACGCGTCACCGGAACAGGCGCGGGAGGTACTGCACCATGAGGGTGGACCAGGTGAGATGGGTGAGCACGGGCGCCTGGATGCCGCCGGTGGCGCGGCGTTGCAGACCGAACAGCGTGCCCATCAGGACCGAGGCCAGCACCAGGGCCGGATTGCGGGTGGCGGCGGTGGTGCAGGCGTAGACGCCGGTGGAGACGAGGACGGGATGGCGCCCGGCGACGGAGTAGACGGCACCGCGGAAGAAGATCTCCTCGGCGGCGCCGTTGGCCAGCGTGATCAGCAGCACCCGCGGCGTGGGCCCGCGTTCGGCGTAGCGCAGCACGCCGGTGATCGCCTTGCGCAGGAAGGGAATTCGCCGGGCGACCAAGCCGCAGCCGTAGAAGACGGCGAACGTGGCGGCCCCGAGCGCGATGGGGACGAGTACGGGCGCGGGCGGCTCGCCTTCGCGTGGTGGGCGACCGCCCAGTGTCCAGGTCGCCGCGGTGGCGAGGGTGAGCCGGTAGAACCGCGCGGAATCGGGCTCGGCGGCGAACGAGGCGCCGAGCAGGCCGGTGCCCGCGAGGGCGACGACCGCGACCCGGCGACGGCGGGCGAGCAGACCGGCGGAACTCATGCGGCGCGTGCCGCTTTCGCGCGTTCCCCGAGCGCGCGCAGGACGGCGGCGTCGTAGTCGAGCGGGTCGAACGGCACCAGTGCGCGAATGCTGTTGTCCCGCACCACCACCTCGTTGGTCATCGAGTCGACCAGGGCGCGGCCCGTGGTGGTGTCGACATCGGTGACCAGCGACAGCCACAGCGAGGACATCCGCGGCGAGAGCAGCGGCACCGGCACCACGAGCAGGGGCCGGCCTTCGATCTTGGCGACCCGGCGCAGCATGTCGAGATATTCGAGGACGTCGGGGCCGCCGATATCGAAGGTGCGTCCGGTCGTCTCGGGGTTGTCCAAGACCCCGACCAGGTAGCGCACCACGTCGTCGACGGCGATCGGCTGCGTCCGGGTGCGTACCCAGCGCGGCGTGACCATCGCGGGCAGGTGCTCGACCAGTTGCCGGGTGATCTCCCAGGAGATACCGCCGTGTCCGACAATGATTCCCGCGCGCAGCGTGGTCACCGGCACGCCCGCCGCGCCGAGCAGTCCCTCGACCTCGCGGCGGCTGCGCAGATGCGCGGACAAGTCGTCGGTATCGTCGCCGAGGCCGCCGAGATAGATGATCCGGCGCACCCCGGCGTCGGCGGCGGCGCGACCGAAGTTGCGGGCGGCCGCGGCATCGCGGCGGCGGAAGTCGGCTTCGGCCAGCGAGTGGACCAGGTAGTACGCGGCGTCACAGTCGCGCAGCGCCGCGCGTAAGGAATCGGGGTCGGCGACATCGCCGCCGATCGGTGTGCCGCTGCCGCGGTAGGACTCCGGATGCCGGGTCATGGCGCGGACGGACCGTCCGGTCGCCGCCAGTTCGGGGCACAGTCGCTGCCCGACGAAGCCGGTCGATCCGGCGACGAGCACGGTCATGGGCGCATCCTCTCCGTCGCGGTGGGTGGTGCCGGGGTGGTGAGCCGTTCCCCGCCAGGCTACTCGAGCCCGTGGGATCCTCGGCGCCACGGACGATATCGAGGTCGTCAGGTGCGCACCCGGGTGCGGGCCGCGCTGATCGCGGAACGCGCGGGCCTCGTGCCCGTGGACCTGAGCCGGTGGCGCACGACAACGCCCGCCACCGATCGTATTCGGTAGCGGGCGAGCGGCTTTCGTCGTTCAGCGCAGGCCGAGGCGGCGGTACTCGAGGAGAGTGGCCACCGCGTAACCGCCGCCCCCGGCGAGCGCGAGGATGGCGAAGAAGCCCGGCATGCCGACGAAGAGCGCGGCGGTCGAGACCAGGGCGAGCCAGGCGCCGAGGCCGTAGTGCAGCACGTTGCGGCGTGCGGCGCCCTCGCCGAGGTACAGCAGGCCGACGACGAGCCCGGAACCGGCCGGCCACAGGACCGATTGCAGCTCGGGCAGGCCCGCGGTGGTGGTGAGACCGGTGATGGCCACGAACAAGGCCCCGAAGCCCACCGCCCAGGACAGTCCGAGGAGTTGTCCGGTCAGTACGTCGGGTTTGGCGGCGCCCCGCTGGGCGCGTAGCGCGGCACGGGTGGCGCAGACGGTGCCGACCGCGAAACCCATGCCCAACAGGGCGAGTGGCAGCCAAGCGGGCAGGGCCAGCAGCGGGTCGTCGCCCCGGGAGAGCGCGGCGGCACCGTGTCCCAGGATGTAGGCGAGTCCGAAACTGACGTAGGTGGACCGATTGTCGACGTCGCCGCTGCGGGAGAGGGCGGGCGCGGGGACGAGCGGGGCGGCGAGTTGTGCGGTGGTCATGACAGGAGCCTCCGAGATAAGGGTGTGGAACGGGGTAGGAGAGCAGTGCGGTGGTCAGCGGTGCGCATCCGGCACGATGACGACTTTGCCTGCGACGGTGTGTGATTCGGCGAGGGTCAGCGCCGCGGCCGCCTCGGACAGCGGGAACTCCGCGGCGATCTGCGGGGTCAGCGCGCCTTCGGCCAGCAGGCGGAACACCTGGGTGAGGTCCTCGCGCAGTTGCCTGCGGAAGATGTCGAGGCGACGCTGGCCCGCCCAGAGGTTGTAGAAGCGCGCGCTCTTGCCGTTGGGCAACAGGTTCCACAGCAGTATCCGCGGAAACAGCTTCAGCACAGGCAGTTTCGGGTTCCCGCCGTCGTTCTTCGTCGCCGCGGTGCCGTAGGAGACGAGCGTGCCGCCGCGGCGCAGCAGCCGCCACGAATCGACCACGGTGGCCCCGCCGACGTGATCGAAGACCGCGTCGACGCCGTCCGGCGCCCTCTCCCTGATCCGGCGGTACATGTCCGGGTCGCGGTAGTCGACCGGGTGCACGCCCTGCTCGCGCAGCGCGGCGTGGTGGCGCGGGGCGGCGGTGCCGATCACGGTGATCCCGGCCTGCCGGGCCAACTGCACGAGCGTGGAGCCGACGCCGCCGTTCGCGCCGAGCACGACAATCGTTGCGCCGGTGCGGACCTGGGCGGTCCGGTGCAGCAGCTGCCAGGCCGTCAGTCCGTTGACGACCACCGTTTCGGCGGCGGCCGGGGTCACCCCGTCCGGCACGGGGACCAGATCCGCGGCGTCCAGGACGAGGGCGCTCGACCAGGCGCCGACCTTGGTGACGGCGGCGAAGCGGCAGCCGATCAAGCCGGTGTCGACACCCGGGCCGGTCGCGGTGACCGTGCCGACCACGTCGTAGCCCGGCACGAAGGGGAACGGCGGTTGGTCGAAGTACTTGCCGCGGCGCATCTGCTGTTCGGCGAACGAGACGCCGGTCGCCTCCATGCCCAGGACGACCTGACCGGCGGCGGGCGTCGGCAGATCGCGCGTGGTGACCTGCAGGCCATCGGGCTCGACCCTGTCCGGCAGGACGATCGCCGTGATGGTGGCGGTGCTGTTGTTCATGGTGTGTCCGATCCGATCCGGTTGAGCTAACGGACGTAAGGCTACGGGTGTTAGTCGAGTTTGCGCAAGGGCTAACAGCTGTAAGTTTTGGTCTGTAAGGTTTTGGTCATGAACGAGAACGAGCGGGCGACGCACACCCGCGTGCGCAATCCGCGGGGCGCGGGCGCGCGGCTGCGGGACGAGATCGTGGCGGCGGCCGTCGCGCTGCTCGACGAAACCGGCGACGGCAGTGCCCTGACGCTGCGGTCGGTGGCGCGGCGGGCCGGGATCGCGGCGCCCTCGATCTATCGGCATTTTCCGCACCGATCGGCGATCATGCCCGCGGTCGTGCACGACGCCTTCGCGCAGTTGGACGCGCAGTTACGGGCGGCCGAGCGGGCCGCGGGGGACTCGCCCCGGGATCGTTTGGCCGCAGTGTGTTTCGGCTATCTGGAGTTCGCCCGTGCGCGTCCGGGGCGCTACCGCACCATGTTCGGCGGCGGCTGGGTGCCCGACCGCGACGACGGCGCTGTTTCCGAGGGCGACATGGCGGTCCTGGGGCAGTCGAGCCTGCGACTGCTCGCGGCTGCCCTCGCCGATTGTGTTGCCGCGGGCCAGGCTCGGAGCGCGGACCCGGCCGTGGATGCGGTAGCGCTGTGGCTCGGGCTGCACGGCCTCGCGCATCAGCGTGCGGTCGCGCCGTCGTTCCCCTGGCCCGCCGAGATCGTCGAACGCCTCGTCAGCACCCTCGCGCACCTGACCGCTCCGTGAGTGGTGTTCGTTTACCCAGGTGAAAAGCAGTGTGAGGCAAGGTGTTCGGAGAACAGCGAGCCCTCGGGTGGCCGGTGTGGGCGCCGGGGGATATGCTCGTCGAGATGACTACTCATTCTGTCGAAAGATTGGGGGTTCCATTCGTGCACGGTGAGCGCTGATGCCCACCGACACTGCGAATGGGGACCTTTCCCGCCTCTCCTTCTGGTCGCGCGTACGTGAATTCGCCGTGCCGCCAGGAATGATCGAGACTGCCACCGCTCGTCGCCTGCAGGGTGATTGGGCGGGCGCGTGCGCCGCGGCAGGCTTCGATATCGATCTCGATCTGCGCTCGACGGCGCGGACCCACGGACGCGAACTCGCCACGCGGATCCGGTCCGACCTGCGGCATCTGGCACCGGACCTGCTGCGCTGGCACCTGCCGCGGATCGCACCGGACGGACTGCTGCGACCCGGGTCGACCAGCACCCTCGCGCGCTACGCGCCCGCAGGTCAAGAACGCGGCAGCCCGCCGGGCCTCGAACTCGTGGTTCGCACCGCGCCCGCCTGGGCGGACGCGGGCCAGCGGATCAGTCTGGCGTTATTCGACGGGTCTGCCAAAACCGCTGCGCCAGGACTGCATCCGCATCCTCGACCGGACCGCCGATATCGCCTGGATCTGCACCGCCACCTCTGGGACGCGCGCAGCGCCGACGAGTTGTGGACACGCTGCGGGGCCGGGGAACCACTTGCCCGGCCCGATCCCGAACTCCTCGCATTGTTGCCCTCGTCCGGTGGGTGTGCGGTCGAGACCTGGGCGGTCGAGGCGCGGCTGCTATCGGACGCCGAGAAGTGTTGCGGCAGTGCGTTCGTAGTACGGCTGGGTGGTCGGCGACGATTGGTGCTGCGGGTCGCCGACGACGGCGGGGGACCGCCCACCGTGCGAATCGAGCCGGGCTATCCGGCGGGCCGCGTCTCCGCGTTGCCGGTACTGCCCGACGCCGCGACCTGGACGCTGCCCGACCTGGCGCTGCTGCGTGCCGGTGTGATCACGGCCGATCGGTTGCACCCGCTGGTCGCGGCGGCATTGGTACCCGGCGGCGCTTCCGCGGTGCAGCAGCCCTACGCCACGGCCGGATCGCGCCTTGTGACCTGCCGCGGCGAACAGCACCGCATCGGGTTCGTCGACGGCGTCCTGTCCGCGCTCGACCACGACCCCGTGGAACTCCGGCGGGAGGAACTGCTGGCCGCGCTGTCGGGAACGCCGTTGCCCTGCTTGCAGGCCATCGATGTGGCACACCGTGCACCGGACTGCCTGGCGGGCATCCGGGAACGATTGCACCACGGCGATATCGCGGGCGCGCTGGCGTTGGTCGAGGGACTGCTCGGTCCCGGCGCGCTGCTGCGCGACGGCGCGCTGCGTGACGAACTCGAAGCCGCCGCGCGGCGGCGGATCACCTACGGGCTCTTCCGATCCGGCCTGTCCGAAGCCGGATCGGAGCGCGTCCCCACCGGGCGTGCCCGGCGCCGCGACCGTCGGGCGCATCCGCGCAACGCGACTCGGCACTGATTCGACAACTTTCCTTCCGGCCACACCGATTCCCCGAGGTGATCACCCATGCTTACTTCTCGCCCACTCGCTCAACTCGACGTCGCCGAGGATCTGCTGACCCTGCTCCGTGAAGCGACCACTGAACCGCGTGCCGACAATCAGTTGGCGGCACTGGCTTTGGCGGTGGCCGCCGACCTACCGGTGCTGCTCTGGGGCGAGCCGGGGATCGGCAAGACCGCGGCGCTGACCCAGCTCGCCGCCGATCTGGACCTCCCGCTGACCACGGTGATCGCGAGTGTGCACGAGCCGTCGGACTTCTCGGGTCTGCCCGTCATCGGCGCCGACCCAGCGGTGGACGGCGTGCCGATGGCGCCGCCGGACTGGGCCGTGCGGCTGGTCCGGGCCGGGCGCGGGCTGCTGTTCCTGGATGAATTGTCCACTGCGCCTCCGGCGGTGCAGGCCGCGTTGCTCCGGTTGGTGCTGGAGCGGCGCATCGGCGCCCTGCAGTTGCCGCCCGGCGTGCGGATCGTCGCGGCGGCCAATCCTCGTTCCTCCGCGGCCGATGGCTGGGAACTCGGTCCGCCCCTGGCGAATCGGTTCGTGCACCTGCAATGGACGCACGACCACGACGTCGTCGTGCGCGGTCTCGGCGGCGTCTGGCCGCACGCGGTATTGCCCAGCTTGGCGCCGGAGCGGCTGAGCGAGGCCGTCGCCTTCGCCCGCCGCGCGGTGTGCGTGCTGCTGGCGGCGCGGCCCGCCCTGGTGCATCAACTGCCCAGCAGCGAAACGCGCCGGGGCGGGCCGTGGCCGTCGCCGCGCAGTTGGGAGATGACGGTGCGGCTCATCGCCTTTGCCACCGCGGCGGGTTCGTCCCGCGATGTGCTCTCCCAGCTCGTGCGCGGCACGGTCGGTGACGGGCCGGGCTTCGAACTGCTGGCGAGTCTGGACCGGATGGACCTGCCGGACCCGGAGACGCTGCTCGCCGACCCGGCGGGTGCCGTGCTGCCCGAACGCGGCGATCTACGGCAGGCGGTGCTCGACGCAGTGGTGGCGGCGGTGCGTAAGCGGCCCGAGCAGGCACGGTGGGCGGCCGCGTGGGCAATCCTGGTGCGCGCCTTGGAAACCGGTGCGCCCGATCTCGTCGTCGTGCCCGCGACCACGTTGGCCACGCTGCGGCAGGGCGACTGGACGGTGCCGGCCGCGATCGAGGAGCTGGCCGGCGTGGTCGCGGTATCCCAGCGCGCGGATCATGCCGCGGCGGCGCGACGATGACCGTACCGTTGGACCGGGAGAAGCTCTTCGCCGCTCGACTGCATGCCGCGCGGGCGCGGCCCTACCTCGCCACCGCGTTGTTCGCGTTGCACGTAGTGGAATCCGCCGACGTGCAGACGATGGCGGTCGATCGGTACTGGCGTTGCTACGTTTCACCACGCTTCGTGGACCAGACGCACACCGCGGAATTGGCCGCCGTATGGGTGCACGAGGTGTCGCATCTGCTGCGCGATCACCACGGGCGCAGCGACCGATACGCCCGGCTGCACGAACTCACCGGGCCGGGCGAACGGTTGCGGATGAACATCGCCGCGGACTGCGAGATCAACGACGACGCGTTCGGCGACGGTCTGATCCAGCCCGAAGGCGCGGTACTGCCCGCGACTTTGGAGCTGCCCGCGGGCGAACTCATGGAGGACTATCTGGGCAAGTTCCGGCTCGGGCCGCACACCGACGGCATCGCGTGGCTCGACTGCGGCAGCGGCGCGGACGGGGCGGAGCGCGCGTGGGACCTCGGACCCGACGGTGCGGACGGGCTGAGCGAACAAGAAAGGGACGCAATCCGATTCAAGGTGGCCCAGGGCATCATCGGGCGGCCGGGCAACGTGTCCAGAGCATGGCGGCGCTGGGCCGAGGAGGCGTTGCACCCGCCACAGCCCTGGCGCGATCTGCTGGGCGCGGCGGTGCGGAGCGCGGTCCGTGCGCCGGGCGTCGGCGAGGACTACACCTACGGCCGACCGGCGCGACGTGCCGCCGCGCTGCCCGGCATCGTGCTGCCCAGCCTGCGTCGTACCCCACCGCGAGTCGCGGTGCTCATCGACACGTCGGCTTCGGTCAGCGACACCGAATTGGGCAGTGCGCTACTCGAAGTCGCCGCCATCGGCCGCGCCTTGGGCGGCCGGCGCGACCTGGTCAGTGTGGTGCCCTGCGATGCCGCCGCCACCATCGTGCATCCGCTCTGCGCCGCCGAACAGATCCCGCTGCTCGGCGGCGGCGGTACCGACCTGCGCACCGGCTTCACCACCGCCTTGCGCAGCAGACCGCGCCCCGATGTCGTCGTAGTGCTCACCGACGGTCAAACCCCGTGGCCTGCAAGCCGTCCGCCGTGCCGGACGGTCGTCGGGATGTTCCGTCGCGGCTACGGTAGGTCCTACCTCGAACACGATGCCGACTACGTCCCGGACACCCCGCCGGACTGGGCCCGCGTGGTCGAGATCGGTTGAATCAGAGGAAAGCGCGCGCTATCTCCAACCACCGCTGCGCGTCCGGACCGACTGCGGTGAGGCCGGTTTCGGCCAGGGGGCGGCGCTGAGTGGCGCGCAGGCAGAAGTCGACGGCGGTGCCGCGGATGCGCTGCGCGGCGTCGGCCGGGCCCCATGCCCATTCGTCGCCGTCGGGTCCGGTCAGCTCGACGCGGAAAGAGTCGGTGGGAGTGGGTGATCCGGCCGCATAGAAGGACAGCTCGCGTCCCAGCACGCCGAGGAATGCCACATAGCGGAGCCGGTTCGTCGGCGGATGGGCGACACCGAGGGCGTCGAAGACGTCCTGTCCGTGCGCCCACGTTTCGAGCAGTCGGAGTGGCACCATGAGGGCCGCGGTCACATCGGACCCGAACCAGGGGAACGGGCGATCCGGCGGCAGGTCACCGAGCGCGGTCGCGAGTTCGTGGCGGCCGGTGCGCCATTGCCGCAGCAGGGTCGAACGGGGCTGGGCCGCACCGGCGGCGGCGTCGAGGTCGGCTTGTCGGCCGCCCGCCGCCTCGGTCTGCCGGAGTACGTCGTCGAACGACTCCGGCGTGCGAAGGGCGGTGAGCACGTTCGCGTCGGCGGCCGCGAGATGCGCGATCTGGTGGGCGATCGTCCAGCCGGTCGCCGGGGTGGGCGCGGACCAGTCGGGTGCCGCCGAGACCAGGGCGTCGAGCGTTTCGCCTTCGGCGATCAGGTCGGTCCGCGCGAGGTCGAGCTCGACCTCGGACATGTCGAAGCCGTAATCCAGCACCATGCATCCTCACCACGCGTCGACTAACCAGGCCCGGACCCCAGCCTAGGGGTGCTTGCGGTGATATGCGTTGGGGGACCGGTCTATTCGGCCGAGTGGCGGATGGTACCCCGCCGAATGGCTAGCCCGCGGCCTCGGTGTCACGCCGACCGGACTCGCGCAACGCGGTGTTGTCGTCGCGGAGACGGTCGTTGTCGGTGTGCAGGGTGGCGTTGGCGTCTTCCAGGTCGAGGATGCGGCCGATGCCCGCCAGATTCACGCCCGCGGCAGCGAGGGTGGTGATGCGCTGCAGGCGGGCGATGTCGTCACCGCTGTAGCGGCGGGTGCCGCCCTCGCTGCGGGCGGGCGTCAGCAGACCGTGGCGTTCGTAGAGCCGCAGTGTCTGCACCCCGATCCCGGCCAGGTCGGCGGCCACCGAGATTCCGTATACGGCCTGGCCCGACGGGGGTAGGTGAAATTCCTGCTGGGGCTCCTGTGGCATCGCGCTCCTGATCTCTTGGTGCTCTCGAGGTTTTCTATTCTAACCACTTGCACTCATCTGTAGAGAGTGCTAAAACAAATCTATGTCAGATGACACAGGTTATCTGAAACGCCGAGGAAGAATGGAGTGTGTTGGAGGTGGCGACCATGCTGATGCGTACCGATCCGTTCCGTGATCTGGACCGATTCACGCAGCAGGTGTTCGGCACGGCGGCGCGACCCGCGGTGATGCCGATGGACGCCTGGCGCGACGGTGACGAGTTCCTGGTGGAGTTCGACCTGCCGGGGATCGACCCGAAGTCGCTGGATCTTGACATCGAACGCAATGTGGTGACCGTGAAAGCGGCACGGCCGGAACTGGATTCAGGGCGGTCGATGATCGCCGCCGAACGTCCGCGCGGCGTGTTCAGCCGTCAGCTGTTCCTCGGCGAAGGTCTCGATACCGACCACATCCGGGCCGATTACACCGATGGTGTCCTGCGCCTGGCGATTCCGGTCGCGGAGAAGGCCAAGCCGCGCAAGATCGAGATCGACCACGGCGAGCGGCGGCAGGCGATCGACGCCTGACCGTCCGGCGCAACACCCTTCCCGTGGGCGGGCCCGGCAGCCCGGGTCCGCCCACCCCGACGATAGTCAGAACATTCTGTGCGAGGAGGTTTCTCATGACCATGCGCACTGCCGAGTTGTGCGGTGGCGCCGCACCGGCGGTTACTCGATGAGTACCGAATCGCGAGTATTGCGAACGCATCTGGAACAGGACGCGGCGACGGCGGTACTGACCGTCGGTGGTGAAGTCGACGCCGCGTCCGTGCCGCTGTTACGTGCCGGGATCGAGGAGGCGCTCGACGCCGGGCCGGACGTGCTCGTCGTGGACCTGTCCGACGTCGGGTTCTTCGGTTCCGCGGGACTCAGCGCACTGTTGTTCGCACTGGATTCCGTGCCGCGGCGTGAACTGCGCGTCGTCGCGTCGCCGCAGGTGCGCCGACCCATCGAGGTGACGGGACTCGATCAGGTCCTCACGGTGTTCGACACCCTGGATGCCGCACTGTCGCCGGACGAAGACCCGAGTGTCGCGTGAATCCAGCTTTTCCTGTGCGCTGAGCGCAAGTATTGATTGCGGAGATTGCAGTAGACATCAATCCGGGCGGCCTCGAGACTGGGTTCATGAACTGCAATCAGGAATCGGTGGCCGTGGGCAGGATCGTGCGGCCGAGCAAGTACGGATCACCGGAGGTCCTAGAGGTCGTCGAAACGCAAGTCCCGCAACCGGATGCCGACGGTGTCGTGGTGCGGGTGCGGGCGGCCGGGGTGAACCCCATCGATTGGAAGGTCTACAGCGGTTCCTTCCATGAGGTCGACGACAACGAGAAGGACGCGGCCGGGCTCGCCGAGAACCTGCCCCGGCTCGGCCTCGAATGCGCCGGTGTCGTGACCGCGGTCGGTTCGGCCGTGACGGAGGTGGCGGTCGGCGCGGAGGTCATCGTGTACCCGGTCACCGGCGCCTACGCCGATTACGTTACGGCGCCGGTGAGTTCGCTGATCCCGAAGCCCGCCGGACTGGACTGGCCGGCGGCCGGGTCCTTGATGCTGGCCGGCCTGACCGCGACGCATGCGTTGCACGCCGCGGGTGTGCACGACGGTGACACGCTGCTCGTCCACGGCGGTTCGGGCGGGGTCGGGCTGCTGGTCGTGCAGCTGGCCGTGGCGGCGGGCGCGACGGTGATCGCCACCGCCGGCGCCCGCAATCACGCACTGCTGCAACGGCTCGGCGCGATTCCGGTGACCTACGGCACGGGACTGCTCGACCGGGTGCGGGCCACCGCGCCCGGTGCCGTCACCGCGGCGATCGACTGCGCGGGCAGCGACGAGGCGTTCGACACGTCGCTGACGGTCGTCGCCGATCGGCAGCGCATCGTCTCGATCGCGGGCGGGGATCGTCATGTCGCCGCCGGAATCAAGGTGCTCGGCTATGGACCGGGCCAGGATGCGGGCACCGAGTTCCGCAACGCCGCCCGGGCCGAACTGGCCGCACGCGCAGTCGATTTGGAAATTCTGATCGACCGTGTCTATCCCCTCGCGGAAGCGGCGCAGGCGCACAAGGCCGGGCCCGCCGGACACGCGCCGGGCAAACTGGTGCTGATCCCGTAGGGCATCGGCAACCACACCTTGCTCATGCGATCCATCCTTTGCCACAACCTCTAGTTAACGATCGTAAGGCTACGGTGGTTAGTTAACCGAAGGCAAGGGCTAACGCATGTAAGTTTTGTGTTGTAAGGTGAGCTGTATGGGCAAGAACGAGACTTCGGCACCGGTCCGAGCCCGCAACCCGCGCGGTGCGGGCGCACGACTGCGGGACGAGATCGTGGCGGCGGCGGGCGCGCTGCTCGACGAAACCGGTGACGCGAGCGCCATCACCCTGCGCTCGGTGGCGCGTCGCGCGGGCATCGCGGCGCCCTCGATCTACCGGCACTTCCCGGACCAGCCGGCGATCATGCTGGCCGTGGTGCAGGACGCCTTCGGCGAGATGGCGCGACAGCTGCGTGCCGCGTTCGACGCTGCGGGCGAGTCGCCCAGGGCGCGGCTCGCGGCGGTCTGTCAGGGGTATCTGGACTTCGCGCAGGCGCGACCCGGGCCTTATCGCACCATGTTCGGCGGGGTCTGGGTGCCCGATCTCGGCGACAGTTCGGTGTCGGAGAGCGAGATGGCGATGCTCGGGGACGAGAGCCTGCACCTGCTCGCCGCGGCGCTCGCCGACTGTGTCACCGCCGGAGTGTCCGGCAGTACCGATCCGGCCGCGGACGCGGTGGCGTTGTGGCTCGGACTGCACGGGCTCGCGCATCAGCGGGTGGTCGCGCCGTCGTTTCCGTGGCCCGCGGACATCGCCGAACGTCTCATTGCCGCGCTCGCTCACCTCGACGCGGCATGAGGTAGCCGGGCGCGTTATTGTCCTGCCACCGATGGAGTGCACGGCAGAAGGGAAAACCCATGCGGTACAACGAATATCGGACATATGACGCGGTCGGTCTGGCGGAACTGGTGGCCAAGGGCGAAGTGCAACCGGCCGAACTGTTGCACGTCGCGTTGGACCGTTGCGCGCAGGTCGATCCCGGTATCAACGCGGTGAGCCTGTTGATGGCCGAGGCCGGGCGGGCGGCAGCGGCCGCGCCGTCGACGGGGCCGTTCGCCGGGGTGCCTTTCCTGCTGAAGGATCTGGGCCAGGATTTCGCGGGGTATCCGACCTCCGCGGGCACCGGTCCGTTGCGCAAGATCGACGCCACCCACCACAGCATTGTGGTGCAGCGGTGGATCGACGCCGGCCTGGTCGTTTTCGGCAAGACCACCACGCCCGAGTTCGGGGCCGTAGCGGTCACCGAGACCGGAACCTTCGGCGCGACCAGGAATCCCTGGGACCTCGACCGGTCGCCGGGCGGGTCGTCCGGTGGCGCGGCGGCCGCGGTGGCGGCGGGGATCGTGCCGATGGCCGGCGCCAGCGACGGCGGCGGCTCGATCCGGGTTCCCGCGGCCTGTACCGGATTGTTCGGCCTGAAGCCGGGGCGCGGGATGGTGCCGGCCGGTCCGGACGCGGCCGAGAACATCTTCGGCGCCTCCACCAGCGGCGTGCTGTCGCGCAGTGTCCGCGACACGGCGGTCATGCTCGATGTGCTCAGTGCGCCCGATCCGGGCGGTCCCTACCTGTCTGCGCGCGCCGAGCAGCCCTACGCCACGGCGGTGCACACCTCACCGCGACGGTTGCGCATCGGGTTCAGTTCCGAATCCCCTTTGGGCACAACGGTGCACGCCGAAGCCGTGCGGGCAGTAGAGCACACCGCAGCACTGCTGGAGCAGCTGGGCCATCATGTGGAGCCCGCCGCGCCGCGGATCGATGGCGAGCAGTTGGCCCACGATTTCATGGCCGTGTGGACCGCCAATCTCGCGACGAAACTGGCGAAGGCTCGCCGGATCAGCGGTGCGCCGGACTCCGCGTTCGATATCACCACCCGGGCCGCGGCGGCGGCCGGGCGCGCGCAGACCGTGACGGCTCTGCTCGAAGCGCACGAGGGCTGGAATACCCACGGGCGAGCCCTGGCCGCGTTCCACGACAGCTACGACCTGTGGCTCACGCCGACGATCGCCGCGCCGCCGCTGCGCATCGGCCAGACCAAACCGCCTGCGCCGCTGGCGAAGATCCTCGGGGCGCTGCTGGAAGTCGGTGCGGGCCCGGCAATCACGCGCAGCCCGGTCTACCGCAAGATCGTGCGGGCCAACCTGACCCCGGTACCGTTCACGCCGCTGGCCAACGTCACCGGCCGGCCGGCGATGAGCGTGCCGCTGCATCGCACGGCCGACGGTCTACCGCTCGGCAGTCAGTTCGTCGGCGCTCTCGGCGGTGAGTTCTTGCTGCTGCAACTGGCCGCGCAGCTCGAGACGGCCCAGCCGTGGGCGCAGCTCGAGCCGCCCGAACCCGCGTAACGAGGTCCGTCACCGGATTACAGCAGTCGCCAGGAGTATCCGGGCGTGTTCCATGGTTCCGGGGTGTTCTGCAGCACGATCGCGATTCCGGTGTCGCGCAGGTACATGCTCGGGTTCGAGCGCGGGTACAGGTGCCATACCGGCGGGTCGATGGTGCCGCCACCACCCCAATCGGCGCGCGGATCGTCGCAGGACCCGACGATGAGGACGCCGGGACTGGTCGAGGTGTCGCCGATGAGGCACTTGGCGAAGAAGTCGAGCAGTTCGAAGCGCACCCAGCCGGAGGACTGCGTGAGCCTGGTGAAGATGTGTGGTTGGTCTGCGCGACAGGTCGTTTCGCTCTCGGCGGCACCGCGCCCGGCCGCCGCCTCGTTGTAATAGATGCAGGCCGGGCCATTGGGTGCGCCCTGACTGATCATGGTGAACTCGGGTGGGATGCCGCCGCCCAGCGCGTCCGGTCCCGCGGGTGCCTGTGCCGAACCGGTCGGCGCCGACACCGCGAGCAACGCCGCGATGGCGGCCAAGATGAGCACGAGTCTACTTCTCTGCACAACAACTCCTTCAAGGTTTTCGAATGCGGCGATATGTGCCGGATGGTCTTCGCGCGGAATCAGATCGTTCGTCGCAGCGAGACGGGGAGGATCCTCCCCCTGTGCCACACCACTTCTGGTGTCGGCGTCCTGACACTATCGGCAACCCGGGTATACCCGGCAAGACCCGAAAAGTTATGCGTTTGAAGTAGGGCTGTGCGGTTCCGGGCCGCGCCGGGTCACCGGCGGCGTCGTTGTGCCTCGTACATCTCGGCCGCGGCATTGATCCGGGCACGGGCCTCGATATGCGCGACATGGGTGCACGGGGTCGGGTCTTTCAGATTGGGCAGCACGAAGGCCAGCGGCCAGACCCACGCCAAATAGTAAGCGGGCGTGAAGAACAGCGCGGGGCCGCCGTTGATCACCTTCAGCGGCACCCCGTGCCGTTTGCGGTAGTAGATCTTGCAGACGATGATCCCGGCGGTGATGTAGGTGAGGCCGAGGATGATGCCGATGAGAGTTGCGTCCATGCGCACCACGGTGTCATCCGGACCGCCGCTCCGGTATCGGCTGAATATGGGACATGTTGGCGCACAAGCGAATTCTGTAGTCCGATCGAATGACACAGCCGGGTGGCGGCCGGCGCGGGAGGGTTCGGTTTTCGACGGCGGCCGCGTGGTCGGTGCGCCATACCTTGCGTCTGTGTCTGAGACAGTCTATCTTGAGGGTGCGCACGTCGCTTGCGGTTCGCTGAGTGTCGCGTGACTTGCTCGTCGCCGACGTCGATGGCGGCCGTCCGCCCGCGGCGGCCGACGCGCTCGCCGACCGGCTGCTGTCCCGATGGCAGCCCCTGCTTCACCGAATCGCGAAGTGAGACAAGACATGAACGAGACAGCAGCGCCGCTGTACGAGGTCGCCGTGATCGGAGCGGGCCCTGGCGGTATCGCTGCGGGTGTCAAACTGCGCCAAGCGGGCATCGAGGACTTTCTCGTACTGGAGCGCTCCGACGAGGTCGGCGGCAGCTGGCACGAGAACCACTACCCGGGGCTCGGTGTCGATATTCCGGCGCTGGCCTACCAGTATTCTTTCGCCCGAAAAGCGAACTGGAGCAGGGTCTTTCCGCGTGGCTCGGAGGTCGAGCAGTATCACATCGACGTGGCGCGGCGCTTCGGCGTGCGGGCTCGAGTGCGGTTCGGCGCCGAGGTCGAGCGGGAGGAGTGGGACGAGGAAGCAGGCTGCTGGAGGTTGGTCCTGACCGACGGGTCCACCGTCAGCGCACGATTCGTGATCAGCGCGGTGGGCGCGTTCGTCCGGCCGAAGACCGAGGTGGGCATTGCCGGTGTTCGCGCCTTCCAAGGGAAGGTCCTGCGCCCGAGCAGCTGGGATCACGACTACGACCTGTCGGGCAAGACGGTGGGCATCATCGGCACCGGTGCCAGTGCGGTGCAGATCATTCCGTCCATCGCGCCGCGGGTCGGCAAGCTGACGGTCTTCCAGCGCACGCCGGTCTGGTCGTTGCCGAAGCCGGATTTTCGTATTCCGGTTGCGCTGCAACGGGTCCTGGCAGTTCCGGGAATCCAGCCCGTGCTGCACGGCGGTGCGCTGGTGGTGGTCGATCTCGCGTTGCGTGCGGTGGTCGGGTTGCCTGGGGCAGTGGTGCACCCGGCGATGGACCGTTTCGACGCCGCCTGTCTGGCGCTGTACCGGCGCTATCTGGCGCGCGTGGTGACCGACGCACCGACCCGCGCGGCGTTGACGCCGGACTTCGGCCCGGTGGCGAAGCGGCCCACCCTGTCGAACAGCTACCTGCGGGCCTACAACCGGGACAACGTGACCTTGGTGACGGCGCCGATCGAGAAGATCACGCGGACCGGAGTTCGTACCGGCGACAAGGCGCTGCATCGGTTGGACGCCCTCATTCTGGCCACCGGTTACGAGGTCTTCTCCGACCCGGAGACGTATCGGCCGGGAACCATACTGGGCCGCAACGGATTCGACTTGGCCAAGTTCTACCGTGCAGAAGGCTTGCAGGCCTATCAGAGCGTGTCGGTGCACGGTCTGCCGAACCGGTGGACGCTGGTCGGCCCGTACTCCTGGACCGGTTCGGGCTGGCATGCGTTCGTGGAGATGACCGCCGACCACGCCGTGCGGGCGATCGCGGAGACGCGCAGACGGGGTGCGCTCTGGTGCGAGGTGCGTAAGGAGGCCGCGGACGCGTATCACCGGACGGTGCACCGGCGCGGTGAGTCGCTGCGCTACTACCTGGCCGAACTCAACGGCCATGTGCCGACCTACTATCGGAATTCGCAGGGCGACACCACCTATGTCCGGCCCTCGGGGTTCTTCGAGGCCCGGCGTGGCAACCGCCGGTTCCCGCTCGACGACTACCGGTACGAGATCCCGGCCGGAGTTTCGGCATGACACGACCGCACGACCACGGGCAGGTTCTCATGCGTTCCATCAGCACACCCGACTACGACGTGCTGGTCATCGGCGCGGGTTTCGGCGGCCTCGGCACCGGCGCGGCACTGCGCCGAGCCGGCGTCGACAATTTCCTGATCATCGACAAATGGCAGCGCGTCGGCGGCACCTGGAACGCCAACACCTATCCCGGTGTGGCCGTGGACGTTCCGTCGCCGATCTACAACTTCTCGTTCCAGCAGCGCTCGGGGTGGTCCCGGTTCTTCGCGCCCGGCGCCGAGATCCAGCGTTACGCCGAGGAAGTGGCGGATCGGCAGGGCCTGCGCGACAAACTGCGGCTCGGTTGCGGGGCGGTGCGGGCGCGGTTCGACGAGTCCGCCGATCAGTGGCGGGTACTGACCACCGACGGGGACGAGATCACCGCCCGCTTCCTGGTGAGCGCCGTCGGCGTCCTGGAACAGCCGAAGCCGCCGGCCATTGCGGGACTCGATCGATACACGGGCATGCTCATGCACACCGCGCGCTGGGACCACTCCTACGACTACCGCGGCAAACGCGTCGCGGTGATCGGTACCGGAGCGACTGCGCTGCAGGTGATTCCGCAACTGGCCGAGCAGGTCGAGCAGCTGACGGTGTTCCAGCGGACCGCCATCTGGGTAGCACCCAAACCAGACTTCGCACTGGGCCGGGCCGGTCATCGGGCACTGGACTTCCCGCCGGCCCAGCAGGTGGTCCGGCTGGTCGGCAATGTCGCCGTGAACGCGTTCCTCGGGATCGGCTTGGCGCTGTCGGACTATCCGCGCCTGACCTCGGCGGTGCTCGGCGCGGGTGAAGCGGCGCTGAAGGCCTACCTGTTCACCCAGGTGCGGGATAGTGCCCTGCGCCGCGCCCTCACACCGACCTATCGGCTGGGGTGCAAACGCCCCTCGATTTCCAACAACTATTTCAAGACCTACACCCGGCCGCACGTCGACCTGGTCACCACGGCGATCGACCGCTGCACCGAACAGGGCATCGTTACCGTGGACGGCACCCACCGGGCGTTCGACATGGTGGTGACCGCCACCGGATTCCAGGTGATGGACAAGGGCGCTACGCCGCCGTATCCCGTATACGGTTGCGGTGGCACCGAATTGGGGGAGTACTGGGACACCCACCGATTCCAGGCCTACGAGGGTGTGTCGGTGCCCGGGTTCCCCAACATGTTCCACATCTTCGGGCCCTACGGCTATGCGCCGGGTTCGGTGATCCCGCTCATCGAGGCCACCGCCGCACACAGCAGCCGGGTCATCGCCGAGGCGTTGCGGCGCGGTGCCACCCGGGCCGAGATCCGCCGGGAGCCGCACGAGGAATACTTCGCCCGCATGTCCGCCCGCAACAAGAACACCTACCTGTTCAAGCAGGGCTGTGCAGAGTCCCGCACGTACTACATCAACTACCAGGGTGACGGACCGGCCTTCCGGGCGACCACCCAGCTCGGAATGTATTGGAGCAACCGGCATTTCCCGCTCGACCACTACCGGTACACGACGACTCGGGCGGTGTCTGCGGCCGCGGACGTCGAGTCGGCGGCGGCCGAACTACTGTAGCCGGACGAGCCGCGCGCGTTATGCCGGGATCGCCGCGGTGAGCGAGTAACTCAACCCGATCGCGGCGATCACCGCCATCAGCAGCAGCGCCAACAGCATCCCGGGCACATTGTCGATGAGGGCCGGTTCGTTGCGATCGGTGCGCGATACTGCCATGAGATCGACCTCCGGTAATCGGGCGTGGTGTATTGGTGCGATTCCCTGTTGCGCGAGGGTCAAACATCGACGGATGTGACTTGTGTCCACTGCCGGTGTCAGAACAGATCGGCACCGGCGAAGTCGATGAACTGGTCGCCGCCGGACCGATCGACGGTGTCGAGCGTGTCGCCGATGTCGAACATGCGGGTGCCGCTGTCGCCGAACCAATCGAAGGACTGGCCGCTGTCGCCGCCGAAGATGTCGGTGCCATCGGAGGCGTTGTCCCAGCCGCTGTCGCCGAACCAATCGAAGCTGTTGTCGCTGCTGAACGGGTCGCCGGTATCGGTGCCGAACAGATCGCCGAACGGGTCACCGGAGGCGTCGTCTCGACCGTCGCCGAGCCAGTCGAATCCGTCGCCCGCATCGTCCGGGCTCGGTGCATCGCTGCCGTCGCCGAAGAGGTCGGTGTAGTCGCCGCTGAACGGGTCGTCGCCGTCGAAGGAATCGTCGCCGAAGGAATCGTCGCCGAAGAAATCGCCGCCGAACGGATCACCAGGCTGTGCCGTATCGCCGCTCTGGTCGTCGCCGAACTGATCCGACCCGTTCCCGGGCGCGGTTTGCTGATCGTCGACGCTCGGCTTCTCCGGTTTCGGCCGGGGTGCGCCGGGACGGGTCGGCCGATCGTCGGGGTCGCCCTTCTGCGGGGTGCTGTCGGAGGGCGACGCCGAGTTGTTCGGCTTTCCGCGCTGATACATCTTGTTGAGTTCGCCGACTTCGCTTTTACCCAGTGGGCTGGGTCCGTCACCGCACCGGTTGACGACGCTGGCCATGATGCTGCACCCGCTGTCGTTGTGATCGAGGCCGATGGCGTGCAGCAGTTCGTGTCCGGCGATCTCGGTGCGGTCGGCGGGGTCGAAGCTGCTGTTCTTGGGGTCGAGCTTGACGAACGGACCGTTGTCCCAGCCGCCCAGGCCCGCGACGTCGCCCTGGAAGTGTTCGTTGCTGATATCGATCGCGCCATTACCCGTTCCCGGTTCGAGCACGATGTTCAAACCCGGTGTCGCGTTCAGATGCTTGACCGCGTTCTCTATCCCGGGATCATGAATCTTGTTGTTGTAGTGAATGATCGCCCGGCCATCTTTGTCGTACCCCTGAATCTTCGCTCGAAAGTCGAAACTCGCCGCCTGCGCAACCCCGGCGGTCGTCGCGCTCAGACTCAACGCCGCGGGTGTGAGCAGCGCTCCGGCCAGCAATGTGGCGAACAACCGCGGCCGCCCCGGTCCCGGCGTCTGCGCAACCCGATGCTTCCCTCGATAATGACGACGACTGCCCGAATCAGGCATGACCAGAAAACCTCCGAGTATCGGCGAACGGGCCCCAGCACGCGGCCCGGCGGCGTCGACAGTACTGGTAGAAACGCGCCGATGCGCAAACTATAAGCCGCAGCTAAACACGCGAAAATGGTCTCGACACAACGCATTTAAGCGCTGTCTGCAACGACGTTAGTTCGCGGGAAATGCGCGCGGCGGTCGGATCCGGGCGATTATGGTGGCGTTCAGAAATAGCGCGCCCAGAGGTAGATCCAGGCGAGGGTGGTGCTGAGGGCGGTGACGAGGATGCCGTATTTGGTGAAGGTCCAGAAGCTGATGGCGTGGCCGGCGCGGCGGGCGATGTCGAGGGCGACGACGTTGGCGCTGGCGGCGACCGCGGTGCCGTTGCCGCTGAAGTCGGCGCCGAACGCGAACGACCACCAGAGTGCTTGCCCGTGCACCGGGTTCGGCGTCTCGGCGACCAAGCCTTCGACGACGGGCGCCATGGTGGTCGTGTAGGGGATGTTGTCGATGAACGCGGCGACCACGGCGGAACCGAAAACCAGTGTGGCAGAGGCCAGTAGCGGGTTGTCGCCGAACGCGGTGACGGCGGCGTCGCCGATGCGGTCGATCACGCCGGTGTGCACCAGACCGGCCACCATGACGAACAGTCCCATGAAGAAAACCAGTGTGCCCCATTCGACTTCGCGGAGAATATCGCCCACGTCGAGATCGGAGATCAGCACCATCGCACCGGCACCGAGCAGCGCGATGATCGAGGGCGCGATATGGAACACCGAGTGCAACCCGAAACCGAGGACGACGGCGGCGAGCACCAGCATGGAGCGGGCGAGCAGCCTGGGGTCGGTGATGGCGCGGCGCTCGTGCAGCGCCATCACCACTTCGATGTGCGCGGAATCGTGGCGCAGATGCCTGCGGAACAACCAGCGGGTGAACAGCACGAACAGCACGAAGATGACGGCGACGGCCGGCGCCATGTGCACCAGGAAATCGTTGAAGCTCAGCCCGGCCCGGCTGCCGATGATGATGTTGGGCGGATCGCCGACCAGGGTCGCCGCACCGCCGATGTTGGCGGCGAGGATCTCGGCGATGAGAAAGGGTTGCGCGGGTAGCCGCAGCCGATCGCACACGACGATCGTCACCGGCGCGACGAGCATGATGATGGTGACGTTGTCGAGCAGCGGCGAGGCGACGGCGGTGATCACCATCAGCATCACCATGAGCCGGAAAGGCTTGCCGCGGGAGCGTTTTGCCGCCCAGATCGCCAGGAAGTCGAACAGTCCGGTGTGTTTGACGACGCCGACGATGATCATCATGCCGAGCAACAGGAAGATGACGTTCCAGTCGATGCCGTTGTGCGCGGAGTAGAACACCTGCTCGCCCGGCACCAACCCGAGCACCGTCATCAGGCCCGCCGCGACGAGCACGATCTTGACCTTGTCGGCGCGCTCGGTGGCGATGCACCAGAAGGCGCCGACGAAAATGGTGAGGGCCAGTAGCTGAGTCACGCCGATCACCTCGTGCGGCCCCGGCGGGCTCAGTCCTCGGGTCCGGCGATGGCCAGGCTCAGCAGCAGCCGCTCCAGCGTCACCGCGCCGAGCAGCGTGCGATCCCGGTCGACGACCGCGACCAGCGGGCTGTGCTTCTGCGCCATCAGCGCCGCGACCTCGAGCAGGGTGGCGTCGGGGCGGACGGTGGCGGGTTTGGCGATCGTCTCGGGCAGGCAGTCGCCGACCGTCCAACGGCCGGGTTCCTGCCAGAAGAGTTCGGCGTGCAGCTCGTCGATCGTGCGGACCAGAGCCGGGTCGTTCTGATACGAGCTCGGGATGGCCAGCCGCAGCACCTGGGTGCCGGGCAACACGGCGATCGGCCGGTCCGCGTCGTCGACGACGATCATTCCGGGCAGTCGATTGACCACCATCAGCCGCATGGCCTTGGCGACGGGGTCGGCCACCCGGACGGTGGGCAACTGGATCGCGATCTCACGTGCTTGCATGGCTAGGTCCCGTTGCGCGTGCGGGGGAAAGGTGGGCATCACCGGTTCCGATCGTCGGCGAGAGTGTCGAGCAGCCGTTCGAGGCGGGCCACCCGATCGGGGAGCGGGGCGCTGTGCAGGAGTGCGGCGAACTGGTCGGCTTCGTCGGGTTCGAGCGCGACGATCTGCACCGGTTCGTCGCCGGTGTCGTCGTAGACGAGCACGTGCTTGTCGCCGTCGGCGGCGGTGAGCAGGGCGAAACGCGCGCCGCCGCGGGCCAGGAAATGGTGCACGGTGCCTCGTCCCGGCACCGTCGTGCGATCGACATCCATGCCGGATACTCCTCCTGCGGTCCCGTGGTTTCCGATCTCAGTCTCGGTCCGGACCGGGCCCGCCGACCATCGGTGCTGTTACTCATCTCCGCAGGTGGCGGCTATGTAGTCGGGCGGTCGCAGAATGGGTGTCAGACCCCATGGACACCGGCGTGCACCGGCGGACAGACTGGGAGGATGGACCGACCGGACAGTGCCGCCAGCGTGTTCCGGCGGCGGCCGCGCACGCCGGCGCAGGCCCTGTACCGGCGGATCTTCCTGATCAACGGCGCGGTCTTCACGCTCGGCACCTTGGTGCTGGCGCTGTCCCCGGCGACGGTGTCGGCCCGGGTGCGGCTGACCGAGGTCCCGGTGTTGCTGATCGGCCTCGCGGTCATCCTGGCCGCGAACGCGCTGCTGCTGCGGACGAGCCTGGCGCCGCTGGACGGATTGATCGCCTCGATGGATCGAGTGGATCCGCTGCGCCGCAGCGGCCGGTTCGACGACCGCGGCAACGGTGATCTGTCCCGCCTGATCGATACGTTCAACGCGATGGTCGATCGGCTGGCGACCGAACGCACCGCGGCGAGCGCGTCGGCGCTGGCCGCGCAGGAGGGCGAACGGCGCCGGATCGCCCGTGAACTGCACGACGAGATCGGCCAAAGTCTCACCGTCGCACTGCTTTCGATGAAACGGGCCGCCGATCGTTCGCCCGCCGACGTGGCCGAGGTGTTACACGGCGCGCAGGAGACCGTGCGCGGGTGTCTCGACGAGGTCCGCAACATCGCCCGGCGGCTGCGCCCGGACGTGCTCGACGATCTGGGGCTGGCGAGCGCGCTCGCCGCGCTGTGCGGCGAATTCGCCACCACGGCGGGAATCACGGTGGCGCGCACGGTGGATCGCGATCTGCCGCGGCTCGCGGAAGAGGTCGAGCTGGTCTGCTATCGCATCGCGCAGGAGAGCTTGACCAATATCGCCAGGCACGCGCAGGCCACCGCGGTGCGCCTGAGCCTGTCCGCGCGCGACGACACGTTGGTGCTGCGGGTGCGCGACAACGGACGCGGCGGCGTGGTCGAGGACGGTGCGGGTATCCGTGGCATGCGCGAGCGGGCTTTGCTGGTGGACGCCACGCTGGTGATCGAGTCGGCGCCCGGACACGGCACCGAGGTGTGCGTGACCATCCCGCAGCACCATTCAGGAGGTAGCTCGTGACGACCGCGGCACCGGCCCGCATCCTGCTCGCCGACGACCACGCCCTGGTGCGATCGGGTCTGCGGCTGATCCTCGACGCCGAACCCGATCTCACCGTGGTCGCCGAGGCGGCCAACGGCTACGACGCGATCCAGCAGATCGCGGCCACACCGGTCGATCTGGCGATCCTCGATATCGCGATGCCGCGGTTGACCGGGATCCAGGCCGCCCGCGAGATCGCGGGCAGCAACCCGCAGGTGCGGATTCTCATGCTCTCGATGTACGACAACGAGCAGTACTTCTTCGAATCCCTGCGGGTCGGCGCCTCCGGGTATGTCTTGAAATCCGTGGCCGATCGTGACCTGCTGGAAGCCTGCCGGGCCACCCTGCGCGGCGAGTCGTATCTGTATCCGGGCGCGGTCAATTCGCTGATCCGCGACTGGCTGCACCGCGCGCGCGACGGCGAGGCGTTGCCGCGCAGCATCCTCACGCCGCGTGAGGAGGAGGTGGTCAAACTCGTCGCCGAGGGGTTCTCCTCGCGGGAGATCGCCGGGGACCTGTTCATCAGCGTGAAGACCGTCGACCGGCACCGGGCCAACGTCATGCAGAAGCTGGGTCTGCGGGACCGGCTCGCGTTGACCCGCTACGCCATCCGGGCCGGGCTGATCGAACCCTGAACCGTCGCGCACGGGCCCGGCCGGGTGGGGGGTTGCGCACGCCGAGGCGCGGCGACGGCAGACTGGTTGCCGATGAAACTGCCCGAACTGCCCGAGCTACCGGTCCGCCCCGCCCTCGATGGTCTCGTCGAGACGGTGGCCGAGCGGGCGACCGCTGTGCTGGTCGCACCGCCGGGGACAGGGAAGACGACGCTGGTGCCGCTGGCCTTGGCAGCGGCGAGCACCGGGCGGGTGCTGGTGGCCGAGCCGCGGCGGCTGGCCGCGCGGGCCGCGGCGGCGCGGATGGCGGCCTTGCTCGGCGAGCCGGTGGGGGAGACCGTCGGGTACTCGGTGCGCGGAGACCGGCGCGTCGGGCCGGGTACCCGGATCGAGGTGGTCACCTCCGGACTGCTGGTGCGACGGTTGCAAGGCGACCCCGAACTGGCGGGGGTAGATGTGGTGATGCTCGACGAGTGTCATGAGCGGCACCTCGACGCGGATCTGCTGCTGGCCTTGCTGCTCGACGCCAGGGCGGGCCTGCGACCGGACCTGCGAGTGCTCGCTACCTCGGCAACCGTTGCGGCCGAACGACTTTCGGAACTGCTCGACGCCGACGGCGGTGCGCCGGTGGTGCAGGTCGAGGGGCGGGCGTACCCGGTGCGGACGACGTATGTGCCGCAGGTGCCCCGGGAGCGGGTGGAAGCTCAGGTCGCGCGGGCGACCCGGGCCGCGCTCGCCGGCACCGACGGCGATGTCCTGGTCTTTCTGCCCGGCGCCGCCGAGATCCGCCGGACGACAGCGCTTCTCGCCGATCTGAGTGAGGTCGATATCGTTCCGTTGCACGGCAGGCTCTCCGCGGCAGATCAGGATACGGCGCTGCGCCCCGGCGTTCGGCGGCGCGTCGTGCTGGCCACGGCCGTGGCGGAATCGAGCCTGACGGTGCCCGGCGTACGGGCCGTGGTGGATTCGGGGCTGGCCCGGGTGCCCCGTATCGATCGGGGGCGCGGTCTGTCCGGGCTTGCGACAGTGCGGGTTTCGGCGGCGGTCGCCGAACAGCGCGCGGGCCGCGCCGGGCGCGAGGCCCCCGGCCACGTGTGGCGGTGCTGGCCGGAATACGAGCACGCCACCCTGCCCGCGTATCCGGAGCCGGAGATCCGGACGGCGGATCTCACGCGGCTGGCATTGGAATTGGCATGCTGGGGCACGGCCGACGGCCATGGCTTGGCCTGGTGGGACGCACCGCCGCCGGGCGGGCTGGCGGCGGGCCGGGAAGTGTTGCGCGCGTTGGGCGCTGTGCACGACGACGGTACGGTCACCGACCGTGGGCGGCGCATCGCCGGGATCGGTCTGCATCCCCGGATGGCGCGCGCGTTGCTCGACGGCGCGGCGGAGGTGGGCGCGCGAGCGGCAGCGGAGGTGGTGACCGTGCTAGACGACGACACCCTGCTCTCCGGCGTCGATCTCGTGGCCGGTCTGCGCGCGCTGCGGCGTGCGCGTCCCGGCCGCTGGCAGCGTGAAGTCGCCCGGCTGGCCCGCGCGGTGGCTGCGCCGGACGGTCGCGACGATCCGGCTTTCGTGGTGGCACTGGCCTATCCGGAACGGCTCGCGCGGCGACGTGCGCAGGGCTCGGCCAGCTACCTCATGGCCGGTGGCACCGCGGTCACGTTGCCGCCGGGTTCCGGAATGGGCGATGCGGAGTGGTTGGCGGTCGGGGTGGCGACGCGCGATCCAGGGCGTTCCGATGGACAGATCCGGCTGGCGGCAGTCGCCGACGAACAGCTGGCGCGCCGCGCGGCGGCGAGCCTGCTGCGCACCGTGGACGAGGTCGACTGGGTGGACGGCGACGTGGTGGCCCGTCGGGTCGAACGCCTGGGGGCGATCGTGCTGTCGGAGCGGCCGATTCGCGATCCCGACCGTGAATTGCTCAGTGCCGCAGTGCGTCGCGGCCTGCAGGAGCGCGGCCTCGAAGTGCTGCGCTGGGATGCCGAGGCGGTCTCGCTGCGGCACCGCCTCGACTTCCTGCACCGCACCCTCGGCGCGCCGTGGCCCGCGGTCGACGACGCAGCGTTGCTCGCCGACGCCGAACTCTGGCTCGGCCCGGAACTCGCCGTCGCCCGCACTCGCGCGGACCTCGCCCGCATCGATGCCGGAACGGCATTGCGTCGGCTACTGCCTTGGCCGGAGGCCGCCCAGCTGGACGAATTGGCACCGGAACGGCTGACGGTCCCGTCGGGTAGTCGTCCCCGCCTCGACTACTCGGCGGACCCGCCCGTGCTCGCGGTCAAGGTGCAGGAGGTTTTCGGTTGGGCGGACGCGCCGCGCCTGGCCGGCGGGCGCGTCCCGATCGTCCTGCACCTGCTCTCACCCGCGCAGCGCCCGGTGGCGGTCACCGCGGACCTGGCCTCGTTCTGGCGAGCCGGTTGGTTACAGGTGCGCGCGGACTTGCGCGGGCGCTATCCCAAACATGCTTGGCCGGAGGATCCCACCACCGTGCCCGCCCATCGCGGGACGGCGCGCAACGCAGGACGCAACTGAGTGCTGCTGGGGTGCTTGCGGTTTCAGCAGGCGAACCGTCGGCTCACCCGGGTAGCGGCGGCACGCGCCGGGACCCGACCGGCCGCGCCGGGAGGCGAACGCGGGCAGCGGTAGAGTGCCGCAGCTCCCTCAACCCTGCAGGCGCGCCGCCGAGACATCGACACCCAGCCCGTGCTCGCCGGGCGGCGCACCCGGCAGCGGCGAGTTGTCGAGATAGCGGATCTCGTAGACCCTTTCGGTGAACTTCCACCCGTCCGGCGTGCGGCGGTAGCGGTCGTGGTAGATCGCGTAGTTGGTATGCGAACTGCCGCTTGCCAATCGGCCGAGTTCGAGGATGTGGGCACGGCCGGCGGCGGTGTCGCCGTCGAGCTCGATGACACCGGTATGGGTGTGCTGGATGAAGTATTCCCAGGCGGCCTGCATGCGCGGGAGCGCGTGCTGCAACTCGGCGCGACCGGTGAGTTCGATCTGTGCGTCCGGGATGCGGAGCACCGCGTCGTCGGTGAACAGCGTGAGCAGGCGATCCGGGTCGCGCATCATCACGGCGTCGCTGAACGCCGCACCGAGCGCCGCGATCTCGATGCGGTCGGCGAGGGCCCGGAAGTCGTTCGGTATCAGCATGTTCGACTCCTCAGGAGGTGACCAGGGCGGACTGGCGCAGCGGGGCGAGCGCGGTGCTCCATGCGACGACCTTGTCCAGCAGTTTGCCCAGGGCGGCGGTGTGCCGTTCGGTGGGTCGGAAAGCGGTGTAGTTCTCGAAATCGGCGAGTACCGAGACGGTGACTTGCGGGCTCACGTCGGCCATGCCCAGCGCGCTGCACACCTGACGCAGCTGCTCCACCGCGAGCACACCGCCCCCGGCCCCGTAGGACACGAAGCCGACCGCCTTGTCGGTCCACTGCGCGAACAGGTGGTCGATGGCGTTCTTCAGCACACCGGGTGCGCCGTGGTTGTACTCGGGCGTCACGATGACGAAGCCGTCGAACGGGGCGATCCGCTCGGCCCAGGCGCGGGTGTGCGCGTGCACCGACGGGCCGAACATGGGCGCCACCGGCTCGTCGAGGTGGGGCAGCGGGTGCGCGCGCAGGTCGATCAGGTCGAACTCGGCGTCGGCGCGACCCGCCGCCGTGTCCAGCACCCATTGCGCGACCTGCAGGCCGTTCCGGTTCGGGCGGGTGCTGCCGAGGATGATGCCGATTCTGATTGTCATGCCCTACCGACGACGCACCCGGGCGAAATGTCAGGCCGGCTCACATTCCGGATCGCTGTTTCGTCAGTCTGGGTAAGGAACGTATCGACCGAAGGAGCCGACCACTATGACCGACCCGCAACCGTGGCCGGTGCTCAGCGAACGTCGTCAGCTGATCAACCTGGCCTACCGGCTGCTCGGCTCGCTGGCCGAGGCCGAGGACGTGGTGCAGGAGGCGTACGCGCGCTGGTACGCGATGTCCGACGCGCAACGCGCGGCCGTGGCCGAGCCGGGTGCCTGGCTGACTACCGTCGCCGGGCGCATCTGCCTGGATCTGCTCGGTTCGGCCCGTGCGCGGCGGGAACGGTATGTGGGCGAATGGATTCCGGAACCGGTGCCGGGCCGCGCCGAATGGCTAGGCGGGCCGATGCCCGCGGATCCCGCCGACCGGATCACCCTGGACGAGTCGATCAGCATGGCGTTTCTCGTGGTCCTGGAATCCATGACCCCGGCCGAGCGGGTGGCGTTCGTCCTGCACGACGTGTTCCGCTACTCCTTCGCCGAGGTCGCCGACGTGGTCGGGCGCACCCCGGCGGCCTGCCGGCAGCTGGCGTCCTCCGCACGTCGCCGGATCCGGACCTCCCGCGACGTCACCCTCACCGAACGTGCCGAGGTCGTGAAGGATTTCAAAAAGGCTTGGGAAACTAGCGATATCGAGGCGTTGATCGGCCTGCTGGACCCCCAGGCGATCGCGACCGCCGACAGCGGCGGCCTGGCCCCGGCCTTCCGGCGGCCGATCGCCGGCGGTGCGCGGATCGCCGCCGCGTGGCTCGAGATCGCCGCCCGGGCGCCCGAGGTGACGCTGATCGAACGCACGGTGAACGGGCAGCCCGGGCTGGTGGCGCTCGTCGCCGGCACCATCGTTTCGGTGTACGCCTTCGACATTGCGGATCGGCGGATCACCCGGATCTGGGTGATCCGGAATCCGGACAAGCTGCGGCCCTGGACCGAGTGACCCGGCGTCGCGGTAGCGTTTGCTCTGTTCATGCTCCGGCAAACCGCGGTCACTAGCATCCCCGAGATGGTCCCGATGTCCCGTCGACACCTGTTCGGTTCCCTGGCGACGGCTGCGGCGGCGTCGCTGCTGCCGCTTTCGCTGCACCGCGCCATGGCCGCGCCCATGCGCCGCGGCGGGCTCGCGGAAATCGAGCACGTGGTGCTGTTGATGCAGGAGAACCGTTCGTTCGACCACTACTACGGGACGCTGCGCGGGGTGCGTGGATTCGGCGACGAGTCCCCGTTGCGGCTGCGCACCGGGCGTTCGGTGTTCCATCAACCGCAGCCGGCCCCGCCCGGACAGCTCCCCGCACCGGCCGCGGAGGTGCTGCCGTTCTCGCTGCGTGCCGCGGCGGCCAGGGCCGGTCGCCCGGACAGCGACATCCAGTATCTCGACGCGCTGAACCACGAGTGGTACGGCAGTACCGCGGCGTGGGCGCAGGGGTGGTACGACGGCTGGATTCCGGCCAAAACACCTGCCACGATGACCTATTACGAGCGCCGCGACATTCCGCTGCAGTACGAGCTGGCCGAGACGTTCACCCTCTGCGACGCCTACCACTGCTCCCTGTTCGGCGGGACCAACCCGAACCGGAACTACTTCTTCACCGGCACCACCGGATTCGAGCCCGGCACCCGGAAACGGGCCGTCGCCAACGATGCCTACGAGATCGATCATCCCGGCTATGCGTGGACGACGTATCCGGAGCGGCTGGAAGCGGCGGGCGTGTCCTGGCAGATCTATCAGGAGTGGGACAACTTCACCGACAACCCGGTCGAGTACTTCCTGCCGTTCAAACGCATCGGCACCCGACTGCTGGCCGAAGTCGACGGGGGATACCGGACCACCGAACAGTTGTACACCGCGCTGCTGACCCTGCCCGAAGCCGACCGGCAGCGGCTGCTCGGTCAGCTCGACGCGGCACTCGGCGGACTGACGGCGCAGCAGCGCAGCCTGTTCGACCGTGCCATGTACCGCAGCGCGCCGGGAACGCTGCTGCAACGCTTCCGCGCCGACGTCACGGCAGGAACCCTGCCCGCGGTGACCTGGCTGGTGCCGCCCCAGGCGCTGAGCGAACATCCGTCCGGTTCGACGCCGGTGGCCAGCGCGAACCTGATCTACGACCTGCTCGACATCCTCGCATCGGACCCCGGAACCTGGTCGAAGACCGCGCTGTTCCTCAACTTCGACGAGAACGACGGCTTCTTCGACCACGTGCCGCCGCCCGTGCCTCCGCGACCCGCGGACGGCGAGGGCGACGACTGGTATCAGGGACAGGCGATCGGGCTCGGACCGCGGGTGCCGATGGTGGTGGTCTCGCCGTGGACCATCGGCGGTTTCGTCGACTCCGAGGTGTTCGACCACACCTCGGTGCTGCGTTTCCTGGAAACCTGGACCGGGGTCGCCGAACCGAACATCAGTACGTGGCGGCGCACCGCCTGCGGCGACCTGACCTCAGCCTTCGACTTCACGGATCCCGGCAGGCCGCCGACGCTGCACCGTCCCGGACCGGTGCCCGCGCCCGTCACCCGGTGGATGCCGAATCCGCCACCCGCGCAATCGGTTCCGGAACAAGAACCCGGCCGCCGGCCGGCCCGGGCGTTGCCCTATCAGCCGACGGTGTCAGCAGTGCTGCGTTCGCCTACCCGGCTCGCCGTGACCCTGCGCAACAGTGGTGCGCGACCCGCGCACTTCACCGTCTACAGCTATGCGGGCGAGCCCAGCTTCCCGGTCCACCTCGATGTCGCGTACGAGGCCACCGAAATCGTGACTGTCGCAGGGGAATACGATATCGCCGTACAAGGGCCGAACCGTTTCTGGCACGAACTGCGCGGGAACACCTCGGGCGCAGCCGCCGATATCGTTGTCCGCCAACTGATCCGCCGCGGTAGCTTATCGGTCGACCTGGCCAACGGCGGGGGAGGCGAGGTTACGGTGACTCTCTCGTCCCGCCGCTTCACCACGACCCGGCACGAAGCGACCCTGCTGCCCGGCACCACGAAATCCGTCGATTGGCCGACCGACGACGGGTGGTACGACCTCACCGTCACATGCGCCGAAGACCCAACCTTCAGCCGCCGGCTGACCGGCCGCATCGAACCCCCCGCCATCGAGGTCGACTGATTACCACCGAGGCCCGACCACGCCTGCTGGACCGGGCAGGCCTCGGTGTGGCGCGCCGCAGCTCAGTCCGCGAAAACCTCCTCGATCGAGTCGTACTTCGCGGCGCGAACGATCCAGGTATCCAATTGATCCACGTCCGTGCAGTTGACGACTCTTGCCTCGAGCGCGGGAGTCACTGCTAGGCGCTTGGCGCCCAGCACTGTGAGCAGCGCTTCGGCTTTGCCCTCGGCTTTGCCCTCGGCTTCGCCTTTGGCGCGGCCCTCCGCCTCGCCTTTGGCACGGCCCTCAGCCTCGGCCTTGAAGTGCATGTCGTTGAAGTAGTCGCTCATGTAGGGGCCGGTTTTCGTCATTTTCAGCATCTCCAAGAAGTGCCGGGTCGCACTCTTGGGGAGTGCGGACGTGATGAGGTCAATGTACTCGCCGGTGGCAGGAAGCAGATGCATCGTCTCGGCGACGGTGTTGAGGATCGAGGCGTGGTCGGGATGCCCGCGGTGGGCGATGGCGGACAGGATGGCCAAATCGGGGTTGGTTTCGGCGGTGTGGACATCGGTGACCACGGGAACGTTGGCTGGGCTGAGCACAAGGGGTACGAGGACGAATCCAGGGGAGACGGTGATCGGCATGCGGCAACGGTTCGAGGCGCGCTCGTTCGGGCATAGCACGACCAAGAGAACCGTGCATCGGAGTCGGGCGCGCAATGTCGTCAGATAGACGGGCCAACTCCAGTGTTTGTCTCGGTCGTGCCGGAGTTGTACCTCGATAACGATGCCGAGGACCGGGGCGGTCGCGGCAGTCAGTGTGACCACGAGATCGGCTCGGTATTCGGTGGGTTGGATATCGGGTAGGTCGCCGGAATCCAGGCGTGCTTCATCGAACTCCGGGAGTGGGGTGTCGATCACGTCGATGAGTAGTTCTGTGACGAATTCAGGTCTGCGCCTTAACAATTCGATGAGTGCTTCGTGCTCCGAGGAGGGCATGGGCGCGACGTTACCGATGTCGGAGGGGGATTCATATGGAACGGCTATGGAAAGTGGTGGGAAAATCGGGCAGGTTCCAGAAGGTGCTGACCGGAGGGTTCCAATGGGTAACCGGGAGCGGGGTGGGCGGCGTTTTCGCGCCGGAGTGTCGCCGTGAAAGATGAGCGGTGTTGCTGTGGTGTGCCGTGGTTTCGGGTGCGGTCGATCTCCCCATCGGTGTGGGGTGGGGCTGTTCAAGGTGGGCGGGTTGCGTCCCCAGTTGTCGGTGGTCGAGTTCGATCTCGTAGGTGTGGTTCTACTTGGTTATGAAATGGACAAATGGCTCAGGTGGGGGGCGTCGGTCGGTAGTGGTGGGGAGTTTGCTGGCTGTGGTGGGGGTGGTGGGCGCGCTGGCGGTGGGGGTCGGCCCGGCGGCGCACGCCGCCCCCGCGGCGGACACGTGTGCGACCAAGCCGAAGCCGACCGGCAAAGTGCTGCAAGGGTATTGGGAGAACTGGGACGGCGCGTCGAACGGGGTGCATCCGGGGATGGGGTGGATCCCGATCACCGATCCGCGCATCGCGGCGCACGGCCACAACGTGATCAACGCGGCGTTCCCGGTGATCGAGTCGAACGGTACCGCCCGCTGGGAGGACGGCATGGATCGGACCGTGAAGGTCGCCACCCCGGCCGAGATGTGCCAGGCCAAGGCCGCGGGGGCGACCATCTTGATGTCGATCGGCGGCGCGGCGGCGGGTATCGATCTGAGTTCGAGCGCGGTCGCCGACCGTTTCGTCGCGACCATCGTGCCGATCCTGAAGCAGTACAACTTCGACGGCATCGACATCGACCTGGAGACCGGACTCACCGGCTCGGGCAACATCAAGACCCTGTCCGCCTCGCAGTCCAACCTGATCCGGATCATCGACGGTGTACTCGCGCAGATGCCGGCCGGTTTCGGCTTGACCATGGCGCCCGAGACCGCCTACGTCACTGGTGGCAGCGTCACGTACGGCTCCATCTGGGGCGCTTACCTGCCGATCATCAAGAAGTACGCGGACAACGGCCGCCTGTGGTGGCTGAACATGCAGTACTACAACGGCAGCATGTACGGCTGCGCCGGCGACTCGTACCAGGCCGGGACCGTGCAGGGCTTCACCGCGCAAACCGATTGCTTGGCAAAGGGTTTGACCATCCAGGGCACCACGATCACCGTGCCCTACGACAAGCAGGTGCCCGGCCTGCCCGCGCAGCCCGGTGCCGGTGGCGGGTACATGTCACCGAGCCTGGTGTCCCAGGCGTGGAAGCACTACGGCACCGGTGCGGCGAACAGCTTGAAGGGCTTGATGACGTGGTCTCTCAACTGGGACGGATCGCGCGGCTGGACCTTCGGCGACAACGTCAAATCGCTACAGGGTCGCTGAGCCGAACGTCAATCGCGGTGGCCGGGTGCGGGTTTCGGATGGATCCACAGGGCTTCGGCGAGGGCGCAGACCGCGCCCTCGCGGGTGGCGAGAGCCACGCCCACCGTGGATTTGCGGCCCGCCTCGGCGATCGGCCAGGCGTAGGAGACGTAGTCTTCGCCCGCGCGCACCGGCGCGAGCTGGGTGGCGGTGAGCGCGGCGGTGACGGTGCCGTGGCGCAGCGTGTGCAGCGCCATCGCCACCCACCCGCCGGGGCAGTCCAGGGCGGCCCAAACCTGTTCGGTCGGTAGGTCGCCGGTGTCGGCGGCGAGGCTTTCGTCCGGTGTCCAGGCGGCGACGACGCGATTGCGCTCGCGTTCCGGCCACGGGAACAGGCGCAGGCCCTGTCCCGGCCCGCACAGCGAACCGCAGCCGTAGCAGTCGGATTCGTGCCGCAGCGGGGCGGAGGACTCGGTGACGGCGAGCGCCTCGTCCCAGGTCGGTGCGGGCGGCGCGGTGAGTGTCAGGGTGGCGGGCACGGCTTCGACGAGGGGCAGGCCTTCGAGATCGGTCAAGACCAATCCGTCGGAGTCGTTGCGTCGCATGGTCACCGGCGTCTCGACCGGGACGCGGCGGCGGAAGTCGACCCGTACCGCGGGCGCGCCGGACTGCGCCGCGAGCAAACCGGCGACATATCCGCCGAACGCGACGCCGGGATACCCGTGCACGTGCTCCGGCACGACGATCGTGTCCGTTCGAATCATGCGATCTCCACCCCTCGGTCGCGCTGCCGGGTAAACGATACCGGCGTCGCGTCGATTCACCTCGCGTACCCGTCGTGAGCTGCGCCGCAGTGGTGCACCGGAATTACCCCGGATGCCGATGTGTTGCCACGGAACGTGACGAAAGCAGGAATGAACGTACTCGTCGTGTACGCGCACCCGAAGCCGGACTCACTGACGGGCGCGCTGAAAGACGTGGCCGTCGACCAGTTACGGGCGGACGGGCACGAGGTCCGGATCAGCGATCTCTACGCGATGGGCTGGAAAGCACACGCCGACACCGAGGATTTCGGCGCGGTGTCCGAAACCAATTTCATGCTCGCCTCGGGTGCGGCGTATCAGCAGGGCACATTGAGTGCCGATATCCAGGCCGAGCAGCAGAAACTGCTCTGGGCCGACGCCGTTGTGCTGCACTTTCCGCTGTGGTGGTTCAGCATGCCCGCGATCCTGAAAGGGTGGGTGGATCGGGTCTTCACCTGCGGCTTCGCCTATGGGGCCGGAGGCACGGCGCTACCGCGGTACGGTGCGGGCGTGCTTGCGGGACGCCGCGCGATGCTCGTGGTGTCGATCGGCGGCAAGGAGCCGTCGTACTCCGATCGCGGCATCAACGGCCCCGTCGAGGATCTGTTGTTCCCGATCCAGCACGGCATTCTCTACTACCCGGGGATGGATGTGCTCCCACCGTTCTTGGTGCACGGCACTATTCGGCTCGATTCGGCGCGTTTCGACGCTGTCGCCGCGGATCTGCGCGCCCGTATGTCGGAGTTGCCGACGATCGAGCCGATCTGCTTTCGGCCGCAGGGCGGCGGGGACTACGACCGCAGTCTGCGGCTCGAGCCGGGGCGGGAGCCGAACGGGGCCAGCGGATTCGAGCTGCACACCGCGCAATGACCTGCGCCGCCGGCTGGTTCACGCCGTGGCCTGACTCTGCCGTGATGCACCGCTCAGGGCAGGGGAGCGGCTCCACGCGCGGCGAGCAGCATGCCCATCAGTCCGGTCTCCTGCGCCTGTCCGTGGATCATCGAGCGCGCGGTTTCTTTCACCGGGCCGCCGGTGAGCAGCTGGTCGGCTGCCTGCGCCATCGCGATGCCGCCGCGGTGATGGCGATACATCAACTGCAGGAACAGGATTTCGGCGTCGCGCCCGCGCGCCCCGGCGAGCGCGTCCAATTCGGTGGTGGTCGCCATTCCCGGCATCCCGGTGCCTGGCGGCGCTTTCGGTTCGGTCTGTGCCACCGGCTGCGAATGGTGCTGTGCAGCAGCCTCGTCCGCGTGCATCCACGCCATCGGACGGGCCGACATGGGTGCGGCGTTCGCCAGCCGCAGCCAGCCGAGCATCGTGCCGATCTCGAGTCGCTGGGTGCTGTCGAGCTGCTGGGCCAGGCGCAGGACAGTCGAATCGACGCCGGGGTCGAGCCGCTGCACCATGATGAGCGCCTGCTGGTGGTGGGCGGTCATGTCCTGGGCGAAGCCGATCTCCACCGCGCTGAGAATCGGTGTCGCCGTGTGCTGCTCCGGCAGCACCAGGGGCCGCAACGCGGCACCGAGCACGAGCAGGGCGAAAGCGGCGGAGACGAACGCGGCACCCCGGATCCAGCGCGGCACGGCTAGGACCCGACGATCGACTCTTGGTCCGCCGGTGGCGAATACACGTCGTTGTCGAGCTGCAACACCATGAACCCGTTGTCGGAGCAGGTCACATACAGTTGCGAGCCACGCCATTCCGGCGGCGAGAGGCACCAGTCGGTGGACACGTCGCCGAAGGCCAGCCTGCCGGTGCGCGGGGTGAGCGCGTCGAGCGGATTGAATTGGCCCTCCAGCACGGCGCGCAGGGCGGGCGGGGTACTCATCAGCGGCACACCGATGATCGACGCCAGCGCGTGCGGCGAGTTCCACAGGCTGAGGTTCTGCCCGGTGCGGGCGGGCGGGTTGTAGTAGGCGATCTCGCGGATGTCGCGCGGATTCCGGATATCGAAAACCCTGATGCCCGAGGAGATCCACCCGCACGCCAGCGCCGTCGGATCGTCGCGGCGATCGGCGGTGCAGTAGTGCGATTCGTAGGCGAACGCCGAACCGCCCATGGACGACCCGATATTGGCATCGATGTTTTGCGGCAGGTTGATCTCCAGTTTGATCTTCGCGGCGACCTTGGGCGCGGTGTCGTCGGCGATATCGATGAGTTTCACACCGCCGGAACCGCCTTCGTCGACCGTGTACAGATACGGCTTGCCGCCATAGGTCACCGGAATGCTGTGCTGGGTGGCCCAGCCGTCGGTCCAGAACACCCGGCCGATGTGGTGCACCTGCGGGTTCGGATCGCGGCGCTGCACCGCGCTGATATCGAGCACGGTGAAGCCGCCGAGCGCGGACAGATACATCCGGTTACCGTCGGCGCTGATCCCGAAGCCGTGCGCTTCGATACCGGTGAGCCCCTGCCAGACGACGCGCGGATTCGCCGGATCGGTGAGGTCGACCGCGCTGACGAAACCGGGGACGATGCCCGAGGCCCAATAGGTGTTGCCGTCCGGGGAGAAGCCGCCCTCGTGCGTGGTGATCGGCAGCGGCATCAGCATATTCGTGCCGGCGCCCGGGTTGAGCAGGCGCGGATGCGCGCAGTCGGAGATATCGTAGACCGAGAGGTAGCCGACGCCGGTGCCCACCGGAACGCCGGTGCCCACCAGCAGCTTTCGGGCGGTGTTGACCTTCAGGCTCTCCCAGGTGCCCGCGAGCATGGCCGGTTCGGTGAGGGTGACGGTCGGGCGCGGGTGCGCCGGGTCGGACACGTCGAGCACCTGGACACCGCGCCCCTCGCTGATCAGGTCGCCGGGGAAGAACGAGCCCATATAGGCGCAGTGCTCGAAGCTGGTCGAGGTGATGCCCGCGCCGCGGCCCGCGAAACCGCCGACGAACGACATATTGCAGCGATAGCCCTGCGTGCTGCGTCCGCTGTCCCGGTCGGCCGCGGTCACGTCGCCCTGCATGCCGTTCTCCGGCGCCGAGCCCGCGCCGCAGTCGGCGCGCGGGACCGCGGTGCGGCCGACGTCGAGGAACTCCTGCACGGCGGTCTGGATATCGGACTGCAGATCTGCGGACGCACTGCTCGGCACCATGAGTGCGGCCGCGAGCCCGACCATGACGAGGACCAGCGGTTTGGTGCCGCGCAGGCGTGTCAGTGAGCGCATCGTCGAACTCCCCAACCTTCAGCAAGTTGATACGTGGTCGCCCAAACTGACTGGGACAGCCGACCGAACTGACTGAATGGTAGTAACTACCGTTAACTTATGGGAAGGGTTTCGCGGAAATTGGCAGGGCGCGCGGCGTGCCATCTCGAAACGTGGGATCTGGTACGGGCGTTCAACTGCTGGTGAGCTGGGTTTCCTGGGTCAGCAGCGCATCGCAGACGTCGAGCAGAATGCCGCGTAACTCGGCCGAACGCTCGGCCAGCGCCGACTGTGCCCTGGCGTACTCCGCGCGCCCGGCCGGCGTCTCGATCCGCACCGGCGTGTAGCCGTACTCAGACAGATCGTAGGGGCTGGCCCGCATATCGAGTTCGCGCGCGGCGCAGGCCAGCTCGAAGCAGTCCAGCATCAGCTGGGAGGAGACCAGCGGAGCCAGTTTGAAACTCCACTTGTAGAGGTCCATGTTCGCGTGCAGGCAGCCGGGCTGCTCCCGGTGCAGCTGATCGGCGCGGGTGAGCGGTTCGGCGTTGCGTCCCACCGCCGCCGGGGTGAAGAAGCGGAACGCGTCGAAATGGGTGCAGCGCAACGACATCGACTCCACGACGGCATCGGTGCCCGCGCGGCCGAGCCGCAGCGGCACCTGCTGGTGCCGGATGTCGTCGGTGCGGTAGACCATCGCCCACTCGTGCAGCCCGAAGCAGGACAGCTGCGCGGGACGAGCCGCGGTGGCGCGCAACAACGTCGCGACGAACTCGAGGGTGTCGCGGCGGCGCGTGAGGTACGCCGGGTCGGCGGTGTACGCCGCGCCGGCCCGGTGGTAGCCGCGGGCGCCGTCGTACTCGCGGGCACCCGCCAGCGCGACGCCGAAGCCGGGATGCCAGCGTCGCAACTGCGCGGGTTTGTGCCCGTAGTAGGTGAACAGGAAATCGATCACCGGATGCGTCGAACCCGATGCGCGCCGTTCGAGATACGGGCCGACGAGCGCATCGAGCCGGTCGAGGTGCGCGGCCGCCGCCGCGCGCCACTCGTGCTCGGTGCGCACCGTCGTCGCGCCCGTGCTCATCGCCGAACCCCGAAAATGCGGTACCGCGAACTCATTCGATGATCCGGTGCGTCCCGTCGCGGACCGTGCCGACGAACTCCTCCACCAGATCCTCCAACGCCACGATGCCGGTGGTGTTGCCGCGGGTGTCCACGACGCGCCCCAGGTGACTGTTGGTGCGCCGCAACCGGGCCAGCGCCTCGTACAGCGGCGTGTGCATGCTGACGGTCGGCAACGGCCGGATATCGGTGCGGGGAATCGGCGTGTCCGGCCCCGCCGTCTCGTCGGCGACCTTGTCCAGCACGTCCTTGACGTGCAGGTAGCCGACCAGCGAACCGTCGCTCGCCTGGACCGGATAGCGGGAGAAACCGGTTTCGGCGACGGCGGATTCGATATCGCCGAGCGTGGTTCCGCTGCCCCGCAACGGCACCGTGCGGGTGGTCGCCAGCGACACCATCACATCGGCGACCACGCGGTCACTGGTGCCGAGCGCCTGGGTGAGCCGGCGGTGCTCCTCCTCGTCGAGCAGGCCCTCCGAGCGGGATTCGCCGATCATCTCGGCGAGTTCGACGGAGGAGACGGTCGCCTCCAGCTCGTCCTTGGGCTCGATGCGGAACATGCGCAGCGTCAGGTTCGCGGCCAGGTTGTAGACCGCGATGAGCGGACGCGCCAAACGCAACCACATCAGGTGCACCGGAACCAGCAGCAGCGCACTGCGTTCCGGGCCCGCCAGCGCGATGTTCTTCGGAATCATCTCGCCGAACAGGATGTGCAGGATCACCACGATGGCGAGCGCGATCGCGAAAGCCACCGGGTGCAACAGCTGTTCGGGCAAGCCGAGGAACTCGAACGGACCCTCCAGCAGGTGCGCCACCGCCGGTTCGCCGACCCGGCCGAGCAGGATCGAGCAGATGGTGATGCCGAGCTGTGCCGCGGCGAGCATCATCGACAGGTTCTCGCCTGCCCGAATCACCGTGTTGGCGTTGCGCTTTCCCTGCGCCGCCAATGCCTCGAGGCGATCCCGGCGGGCCGAGATCAAGGCGAATTCGGCGGCGACGAAGAAGGCGTTACTGGCGAGCAGCACCACGGTGAGCAGCACGCCGAACAGGTCACCCATGACTGTGCTCCTGTTCGCGATCGGCCGCCGTGCCGGACTCGGCCGGCGCGGTCTCCTCGTGCTGGAAGCGCCGCAGCGCGAGTTCGTCCGGGGCGACCGGGATCAACCGGACCCGGTCGATGCGGCGGCCGTCCATGCGTTCGACCCGGGCGATCCAGCCACCGGAAGCCGGGGAATCCTCCGAAGACCATTGCTGGGAACGGGGATTGGGCAACAGCACCTCGTCGCCCGGCTCCGGGATGCGGCCGAGGCGGGTGAGCACCAGGCCGCCGAGTGTTTCGTATTCGCCTTCGGGCGCGTCGTATCCGGTGGCCCGGGACACCTCGTCGATGCGCAGCAGACCCGAGCAGTCCCACCCGTCGGAGACGCGGCGCACGTCGAGTTCTTCCTCGTCGTGCTCGTCGCGGACGTCGCCGAGGATCTCCTCGATGATGTCCTCCATGGTGACGATGCCCGCGGTGCCGCCGTATTCGTCGACCACCAGCGCGACCTGCATACCGTCGGCGCGGATGCGTTCGAGCACCTCGTCGCCGTCCAGGCTCGCGGGCACGATCGGCACGGGATGGGCCAGCATCTGCAGCGGGACGGTCCGCCGGACCGCCGCCGGATGGGTGAACGCCTGTTTGACGTGCACCACGCCGAGGGTGTTGTCCAGATCGCCGTCGATCACCGGGAACCGCGAGTAGCCCGTGCGGCCGGCCGCCTCGATGAGATCGGCGATGGTGTCGAGCTTGTCCAGCGATTCGATCTTCACCCGCGGCGTCATCAGTTCCTCCGCGCTGCGCTCACCGAATTGCAGTGAGCGGTCGATGACCTGCGCGGTGCGGGAGTCCAGCGCGCCGCGCAACGCGGACGTGCGGACCAGCGAACCGAGCTCCTGCGGGGAACGCGCGGAACGCAATTCCTCGGCGGGTTCGACACCGAAGCGGCGTACCACCCAGTTGGCGGTGTTGTTGAGGAAGTGGATCAGCCATTTGAACACCACCGAGAACGCGACCATCGGCGCGGCGGTGACGCGCGCGGTGGCCAGCGGTTTGGAGATGGCGATGTTCTTGGGCACCAGCTCGCCGTAGATCATCGACAGCGAGGTGGCCAGCACGAGCGCCAGCGCGAGCGAGAGGCCGCGGGCCGCGCCGTCGCTGAGCCCGAGGCCGCTGAACAGCGGATCGAGCAGCCGGGCGAGTACCGGTTCGGCGATATAACCGGTGATCAGCGTGGTGATCGTGATGCCGAGCTGGGCGCCGGACAACTGGAACGAGAGCGTGCGATGGGCTTGGCGGACCATGCGGGCCCGGACGTCACCCTCGCGCGCGTGCGCCTCGACGGTGCTGCGTTCCAGGGCGGTGAGGGAGAATTCGGCGGCGACGAAAAGCGCGGTGCCTGCCGTGAGAGCGATGAATCCGAGCAAACTGAGCACGGTGAGCGCGACGGTCATCGTCGGCACCACCTGATGGCCGGAGACCCGCCGATCGGGAATGGAGCTCGGACTCGGAGGACGCGGGGGAGTAGGAGGACGCCGGGTTTGTCACCCGGCTCGGTAGAGGAGCCCTCCTGTGCTGCGCCCTTGGACGCGGGTGACAACTGGATCCTTTCGCGAAGCCGGTGATGTGCGGCCGGAGGCCGGCAACCCCCATGTTACCGGCCCACGTCGTGGAACGCGTGGGCCGGTCGGTGTCCCGGCACGGGCGTGTCGGACGCGCCGTGCCGGGCGGGTGTTTCAGGGAACGGTGCTCACCAACCGCTGGGCAGCGGCCGGCCCTCGGCGAATCCGGCGGCCGACTGCACACCGAGTACCGCCTTGTCGTGCAGTTCCGCGAGACTGCGGGCACCCGCGTAGGTGCACGCGCTGCGCACGCCGGAGCAGATGTGGTCGATGAGGTCCTCGACGCCAGGGCGTTCGGGGTCCAGTCGCATGCGCGAGCTGGAGATGCCCTCCTCGAACAGCGCCTTACGGGCCCGATCGAAGCCGCTGTCGGAGGCGGTACGCGCGGCGACGGCGCGCTTGGAGGCCATGCCGAAGCTCTCCTTGTACGCGTTGCCGTCGCGGTCGACGCGCAGGTCGCCCGGGGACTCGTAGGTGCCGGCGAACCAGGAGCCGATCATCACGTTGGACGCGCCCGCGGCCAGCGCGAGGGCGACGTCGCGCGGGTGCCGCACGCCGCCGTCGGCCCAGATGTGTACGCCGAGTTCCTGTGCGGCGGCGGCGCATTCGGCCACCGCGGAGAACTGCGGGCGACCGACGCCGGTCATCATGCGGGTGGTGCACATGGCGCCGGGGCCGACGCCGACCTTGATGATGTCGGCGCCCGCGGCGGCCAGGTCGCGGGTGCCCTGCGCGGAGACCACGTTGCCCGCCACCAGCGGCACGCCGAGGGCGAGATCGCGCACGGCGCTGAGGGATTCGAGCATCTTGGCCTGGTGGCCGTGCGCGGTGTCCATCACCAGCACGTCGGCGCCGGCGTCGACGAGGGCCTTGGCCTTGGCGACCACGTCGCCGTTGATGCCGACCGCGGCGGCGACGCGCAGCTGGTTGCGGTCGTCGACGGCGGGCTGATAGATCCCGGCGCGTACGGAACCGGTGCGGGTCATCACGCCGGCCAGGGTGCCGTCCGCGGCGGTGAGCACCGCGAGCTGGGCGTGCTTCGCCTCGAGCAGTTCGAAGATGTCGCGCGGCGAGGTGCTGACCGGGGCCTGGACGAAATCGGTGATCGCGACGTCGCGCAGCCGGGCGAAGCGGTCGACATCGGTGCACGAGGCCTCGGTGACGACGCCGACCGGGCGGCCCGCGTCGACCACGACGACGGCGCCGTGGGCGCGCTTGTGCATCAGGGCGACGGCCTCGGACACCGAGCGTTCCGGGTCGAGGGTGACCGGGGTGTCGGCGGTGAGCGAGCGGCTCTTGACGAAGGCGATGGTGTCGGCGGCCGCACTGATCGGCAGATCCTGCGGCAACACGACGATGCCGCCGCGACGGGCGACGGTCTCGGCCATGCGGCGTCCCGCGACCGCGGTCATATTGGCCACGACGATGGGAATGGTGGTGCCGGTGCCGTCGACGGTGGAGAGGTCGACATCGAACCTGGAGGCGACATCCGTCCGATTGGGGACGAGGAAGATGTCGTCGTAGGTCAGGTCATACGGCGGCTGATGGCCAGGGAGAAACTGCACTTAACCGATGATAACCAAGTCCGGGCGGTGGTGCGCAATCCGCCGGCATTCGGCGGAGACGAACCTCACAGCCTGCGGCTCGGGCGTGTCGCGGTGCGCCCGGGCGGCGTGAGCTGTGCGGAGTCAGGTCGCGGCCTGCGAGCGCGACAGGCTGATCGTCGCGGCGCACATGACGAGCACGGCCAGCGCGGTGACCAGCAACCCGAAACCATTGGTGCGGAAGCGTTCGTCGAGCACGGTGACGCCGACGAAGGCCGCCGCGAGCGGCTCGGCGATGGTGACCGCGGGCAGCGACGCCGCGAGCGAACCGGCCTGGAATGCCCTCTGCTGCAAATAGACCCCGGCGATCCCGGCGGCGACCAGCGCCCAGGTCTGCCAGCTGGTCAGCACCTCGAGCAGGCCGTGCTCGAACAGGTCCGTGACGTACGAGGTGAGCGCGGCGGCCAAGCCGTAGAGCGCACCACTCGCGGCGCCGAGCAACAGTGCGCGCCGGCCGGTGTCGGCGGAGCGGAGGCCGACCGCGACCGCGATACCGGTCAGGGCCACCAGAGCGATCAGCGGGATCAGCCAATCACGCAGCGGCGCAGTGGTATTCCCCTCGGACGGGTTGCCGACGAGCAGGAAGACGACCAGCGCGGCCACCAGTGCGAGCGCAATCGCCCAGGTGCGGGCCGAGATTCGGCGCTCGTTCAGCCGCGCGGCCAGTGGTAGCGCGAAGACCAAGGCGCTCACCAGGATCGGTTGTACGAGCAGGACCGCGCCCAGCGCGAGCGCGGCCACCTGCATCGCGTAGCCGCCGAGGTCGCCGACCACACCGGCCCACCATCGCGGATTGCTCAGCAGCGCACGGACGAGCGGCACCTCGTCGGGCACCGCCGCGGCCGCCCGCTGCTGCGCCACCGCTGCCACGGCGAAGAACAGCGCGGCGAGCAGTGCGCAGGCGACGGCGCCCACCGGATGGCCGGTCACGACCGCTAGTTTGCCCCGCGGTTGCGGGTGCTCGGCGCACGCTCCGGGCGCACGGCGCGTCGCCGTGCCCTGCCGGGCGTGTCGCCAGCGCTGTTCCCGCCGGACCGGGCACCGGTACCCGCGAATCCGGCCGCGCCCGCGGTAGTGCGGCCCGCGCTCGCCGGTGCGGCACCGCGGCCTGCGCCGATCTTGGTCGAGGCCGCGCCACGACCGGTGGACCCGCCCCGCCCGGTGGCACCCGCGCCGGAGCGGGCCGGGCCGTCGTCACGTCGCGCGAAGCCCTTGCCGGAGCCTTCGCCCCGGCTGTTGTTCGTCCGTCCGGATGCCGCGTCGTCGCCGAAACCCTTGGCGGCACCGGCACTCCGACCGCCCGTGCTGCGTCCTGCGCCGGCGCCAGAGCGCCCGGCACGCGCCGGACGGCCTGCGGGGTCGCCGGCGCCGGAACGGCGGCCTGTGGCGCCGGAACGGCGTCGTCCGGTGGCCGAACCACCTTCGGCCGCCGCCTGCTTCGGCGGCGTGGGCGCGGCGACCGGAACGCCGGAGGGCTGGCGCGCGCCGGTGATCTCGATCAGGGTGCGGTCGCCGGGGCGCACCGCGATGCCCTTGACGTCGACGCCGGCTTTGCGGGTCATCGATTCGACGTCGCGCCGCTCCTCGTCCATCACCAGCGTGACGACCACGCCGTCCTCACCGGCCCGCGCGGTCCGGCCCGCGCGATGCAGGTAGGCCTTCGACTCGGCGGGCGGATCGACATGCACCACAAGGGAAATGCCGTCGACGTGGATGCCGCGCGCGGCGACGTCGGTGGTGACCAGCACCGGCACCGAGCCGTCGGCGAAGGCCGCGAGCGTGCGGGTCCGGTTGTTCTGTGCCTTGCCGCCGTGCAGCGCACCGGCCGGGATGCCGACCCCGCGCAGTTGCTTGGCCAGCCGGTCCGCGCCGTGCTTGGTGCGGACGAACATGATGGTCAGACCCTCGCGGGCGGCGATCTCGGACGCGACGGCGCGCTTGACGAGCTTGTCGCGCACGAAGAGCAGATGGTGGGTCATCGTCGCGACCGACGCGGCGGGCGGCGCGGTCGAATGCGTGACGGGAGAACGCAGGTAGCGCTTGACGAGCTTGTCCACCTCGCCGTCCAGCGTCGCCGAGAACAGCAGGCGCTGACCGTCTTTCGGGGTCTGGTCGAGCAGCTTGGTGACCTGCGGCAGGAAGCCCATGTCGGCCATGTGATCGGCCTCGTCGAGCGCGGTGATCCGCACGTCGGCGAGCGAGGCGGAGCGCTGCATCACCAGATCGGCGAGCCGGCCCGGGGTGGCGATCAGCAGATCGACGCCGCGGGCGAGGCGGTCGGCCTGCCGCTTGATCGGCGCGCCGCCGACAACCGAGGCGACCCGCAGGCCGAGCGCTAGCGCCGGTGCGTCCAGCGAACGTTCGATCTGTGCGGCGAGCTCCCGGGTGGGCACCAGCACCAGACCGCGCGGGCGGCCCGGCTGGGACGCGGCGCCGGCGAGGCGGGCCAGCATGGGCAGTCCGAAGGCGAGGGTCTTGCCGGATCCGGTCGGGCCGCGGCCGAGCACATCCTTGCCCGCCAGGGCGTCCGGCACCGTTGCGGCCTGAATGGGGAACGGTGCCTCGATGCCGTCGCGCCGCAGTGCCTGTACGAGCACGGCGGGCAGGCCCAGATCCGTAAATGACACGGTGGGCGCCGCGGCGACGGTGGTCGAGGGGGTCACGAGTGGTGTGTGCCTTTCGTAAGACGGCGTGTTCGCAGGGCAGAACACGCTGTGCAGAGTGGGTCGTGGCGGTGCACGCTACGGTGCAGCGCGCGCTGCGGACAGAGGGTTTCGGGGTGCAGCGCGAAGGGGCGATGCGGCCGACCGTTCGGTAGGCCAAGTGTCCAGGATACGTCCTATGAGTTCAGCCGCGGAACAGCCGACTCAATTCGACCAGCCAAGGTACCGCGACGGCCATGGTGGGCACGACCAGAATGGCCGCGGAACCGAGGTAGGCGGCGCTGGCGACGCGCACGTCCCCGATCCGCCCGGTGAGCCGCTGGATGCGGATGAGTGTGGTGGGTCCGCCCGCGGCGAGCGCGCCCTGCGGCGCGGTCGACTTGGAACAGGCGACGAGGGCGCGGGCCAGCGGTTTGGGGCCGGTCACTTTCACCGCGGAATCGTCGGCGAGCAGTTCGATCAGCAGTTTCACCGAACCGAGCGCGGCTTTGCTCCGGACCACCCGCGGAAACGCCTCGTGTACCGCGGTGAACGCCTCGAGCACCAGGTCGTGCCGGGCGCGCAGGTGCGAACGCTCGTGGCTGACGATCGCGGTGATCTCGGCGTCGTCCAGGTTGGTCAGCGTGCCCTCGCTGATCACCACGCGCTGACGCAGGCCGGGCAGGCAGTAGGCGATCGGCTCGGTGGCGGCCAGCACGCGGATATCGGCGGCGCGCCGGTGCGGGCCGCTCTGGTCGAGCAGGTCGACGAGCATCCGATGCCGCGCGCGACGCCGACGCGTGTGCACGCCGACCCGGACGATCGCGTAGATGAGCCGCGCGCCGACCAGCAGTGTGAGCATGAACACGAAAACGTAGGCGAGCCACAGCGGTAGACCGAGCGCGTCGATCTCCCGGGTGGGGGAGGTGGTGGGCCGGCCGTCCGAACCCGGCACGAGCAGTTCGGCCGCAATGGCCAGTCCGGAGCCGAACGCGCTGAGCACGGCGGCCAGCGCGATCGCCTGCCAGAGCACGACTGCTGCGCGGGGCGTCCGGTATGTCCAGGTCGCCCGGCTGAGCAGGGCCGGGGCAGGCCCCGCGAGAAGCAATGCGAGACCGGCGAATACCGGCGCGGTTGCGTTCATCGACTCAGCTCACTGCGTTGGGGGCAAGGTCGCGAGGAGTCTACTGCGGTGGCGGTGTGTCCTCGGATGCTTCGAGCTTAGCGAGTGCCTCCCGCAGCGCGGCAGCCTCATCCTTGCCGACCTGTTCGACGAAGTGCACCAGGGCCGCGGCGCGGCTGCCCGCGGCGTCGGCCTGCTGGAGCGCGTCGACCATCAAACTGGCCACGAGCTCGTCGCGGGTGTGCACCGGCGCGTACCGGTGCGCGCGGTCGTCGCGCTGCTGGACCACGAGGTTCTTCTTCGCGAGTCGCTGCAGCACTGTCATCACCGTGGTGTACGCGAGCTCGCGGCGTGCGGCCAATGCCTCGTGCACCTGCCGGACGGTCTGCGGTTCGTCGGTTGACCACAATTGGTCCATGACCGCTTTCTCGAGTTCACCAAGTCCTGCCATCCCACAATTTTAGGGACTCAACGACGCCGATGCGTACTACACGGTGTCGTAACTATGGAATAGCTGGTGTGTCATTTGTCATATGCGGCGGATTTGGACATAGCAGGGCCACCTGCTTTACCCACCACGTGCCGGGTGCCGATCGGCACGATCATGGGTCGCCCGGACACCGGATCCTGCAGCACCGAGGCATCCAGATCGAAGACCTCGCGCAGCAACTGCACGTCGATGATGTCGGCGGGACGGCCCTGCGCGACGATCCGGCCGTCGCGCATGACGATCAGCTCGTCGCTGTAGCGGATCGCCAGGTTCAGATCGTGCAGCACCATCACCACCGTGCGGCCCAGCTCGGCGTGCAGCCGGTCGACCAGGTCGAGCACGTCCACCGCGTGTGCGAGGTCGAGGTAGGTGGTCGGCTCGTCGAGCAGCAGGATGTCGGTGCCCTGCGCGAGCGCCATCGAGATCCAGGCGCGCTGGCGCTGGCCGCCGGACAACTCGTCGAGCGCGCGATCGGCGAGATCGGCGATGCCGGTCTGCTCCAGCGCGGTCAGCACCTCGGCCTCGTCGTCCACCGACCACTGCCGGAACCAGGACTGGTGCGGATGCCGGCCGCGCGCGACGAGATCGGCGACGGTGAGGCCCTCCGGCGCGACCGGCGACTGCGGCAGCATGCCGATCACCCGGGCCACGTCCTTGGTCTTCATCGTCGAAATGGCCTTGCCGTCCAACAGCACTCGGCCCTGCTGCGGGCGCAGCAGCCGGCCGAGCGAACGCAGCAGGGTCGACTTGCCGCACCCGTTCGGGCCGATCACGGTGGTGATCACGCCGGGGGCGATGTCGAGGGTGAGGCCGTCGACGATCACCCGGTCGCCGTAGCCGAGGCTGACGTCGACGGCGGCGAGCCGAGTCGGCGCCGGCTGCCTGCCGTCCGCGGCATCTGTGGTCATGACAGCGTCGCCTTCCGATTCATTCGCACGAGCAGGTAGAGCAGGAACGGGCCGCCCAGCCCGGCGGTGACGATGCCGACCGGGAGGTCGGCGGGGAACACCGAGCGGGACGCGATATCCGCGCCGACCACCAGGATGGCACCGACGAGCGCCGACCCGATCAGCGGTTCGCCGGGGGTGCGCAGCAGTCGGCGGGCGATCTGCGGGGCGGCCAGCGCGACGAAGGCCACCGGCCCGACCGCCGCGGTCGCCACCGAGGAGCTGACCACCGCCGCGCCGATCAGGATCGCCTGCTGGGTCTGGATGCGCACGCCGAGCGAGCGGGTCGTGTCGGTGCCGAGCCGCAGCGCCGCCAGCGTGCGGGCCGAGCCGAGCGCGACCAGCACCACCACGGCGAGCGCCAATGCCGCTGGGAGCAAACGAGATCGATCGGCGTTGTTGAGAGATCCGTTGAGCCACAACTGCACCAGCTGGGCGTCCTGCAGCGTGGCCCGGGTGATCAACCAGCTGATGCCCGCCAGCAGCACGGCGTTGATGCCGACGCCGACCAGGACGAGCCGCAGGCCGGTGACGCCTTGATCGCCGGTCGGGCTGCGTCCCCAGGCCAGCAGGTAGATGGCCGCGGCGGTGAGCAGGCCACCGGTGAGCGCGGCCAGTGGCGCGCCGATGGTCGCGGCCAGGCCGGTGCCGCCCGCGCCGACGATCACCGTCACCGCGCCGAGGCTGGCGCCCGTGGTGATACCGAGCATGTCCGGCGCGGCCAGCGGATTGTGCAGGATCGACTGCGTGATCGCGCCCGAAAGACCAAGGGCCGCACCGACGACCAGGGCGGTCAGCGCCCGGGGCAGGCGTGAATCCAGGACGATGAAGCGCTGCGACCGGGTGCCGCCGCCGGACAGCACGTCGAGCACCCGGCCGAGCGGGATGTGCGAGTCGCCGGTGGCGATGTCGAGGCAGAACAGCAGCAGCATCGCCGCGGCCAGCGCGACGACGATCAGCACCATGGCCGGGCGCAGCACGAGCGAGACCGGACCGACGCGCAGGGCCGGGCGCGCGCCGCGGGTTTTCAACGAGACGGTCACAGGCTCACCAGCTTTCGACGGCGCACGAACGCGATGAAGCAGGGCGCGCCGATCACGGCGAGCATGACGCCGACCTGGAGTTCACCGGGCCGGGCGACCACCCGCCCGACGATATCGGCGAGCATCAGCAGGATCGCGCCGATCAAGCCGGAATAGGGAATCATCCAGCGGAAATCGGGTCCGGTCACGACGCGCGCGATATGCGGCACGATCAAACCGAGAAAGGCGATCGGCCCGACCGCCGCGGTGGCCGCGCCGGACAGCAGCACCACCGCGGCCAGCCCGAGGGCGCGGCTGCGGCCGATGTTCACGCCTAGCCCGCGCGCCACCTCGTCGCCGAGGCTCAGCAGGTTCAAGCCGGGCGAGGCGATCACGGCGAGCAGGACGCCGAACGCGAGGAACGGCAGCACCTGCCACAGCACCGTGGCGTCGCGGCCCGCGATGGTGCCGACCACCCAGAAGCGGTAGGTGTCCAGCGCGGTGGCGTCGAGCAGCACCACGGCCTGGGTCATGGCTTGCAGGAAGGCGGTGACGGCCGCGCCGGCCAGGACCAGGCTCAGCGGGCTGGCCTTGCCGCCGCCGACGGCGGAGGCGCCGAACACGACGACCCCCGCGAGCAGCGCCCCGACGAACGCGAACCAGATGTACTGGTTGGGCGTGGTGAAGCCGAAGAGATAGATGCTGAGGGCGGCGAAAAAGCCTGCGCCCGCGTTCAATCCGAGCAGGCCGGCGTCGGCGAGCGGGTTGCGGGTGTAGCCCTGGATGAGCGCGCCCGCCATGCCGAGCGCCACGCCGGTGGCGAGGGCCAGTGCGGTGCGTGGCAACCGGAGTCCCCGGACGATTTCCTCGGCGGTGGATCCGGCGGGGCAGGTGAACGGGCCACCCGCGCAGGTGAGGGCGTGCTGCACGGCGTCGTAGACGGTGCCGGGCGAGAGCGACCTGGTCCCGATCGCGACGCTCGCGATCATGGTGAGCAGGAGCAGCGCGGTCAGGACGAGAAGCCCGGTCAGTCGCCGCCGCCGTGCGGTCCCAAGCGTGGTCACGGTGACGAACTACTCCTGATTCGGTCTGGCACAGTACTGATTGGTCTGGTAAGCCTAACCTATCTTGCTGTACCCACCGCGACGGCCAACCCCTCAGGAGGTTCGCGCAATGCCCGAGCTCATGACCACCTGCCCGCCACGCCATACGACCATGGCGTTCGATCACGCCTGTGCCAGGTTGCGCGCGTTGCAACCTGAACATCCGCGCGTGTACGCGGTGGCGGCGATGGCTGAGCAGGGCAAGCGGCGCTGGTGGCGACTGGCCGACGGTGTGCGGGAGGGGCGCATCGAGTTGATGTACCGGCGGCACGCGGCCGAGATGATCCGCGCCGACGTGGCGGCGGAGGTGGTGGCCACCGCGCTCATCCACGCGGTGGTCGGCCGGGTGACCGCACTGCTGGTGTCGGAGGGGCGGGCCTGGGATCCGGGGTTGGAGAACCTGTGGATCCACACCGACAACGACGGCGGCATCGATTGGGCGGGTCTGGGCGACACCACGATTCGCGTGGTCGACGGCGATGCGCTGGCGCGTGAGCCGGGTGTGGTGGCGCTGCCGTGTGAGGGTGCGATGTACGTCTGGCTCGCGCATCGGTGCGAACCCTCGCTGACGCTCATCCAGTCGAGCATGGCGCGGTACTCGGGTCTGAGCCCGCGGCGCTTCTGGCAGCTCGTCGGCGAATCCATCGCGGGCGCTTCGACTTACGTGCCGGACCTGGCGCGGACCGACGCGGTGGTCGGCACCCGGCGTGGTCAGGGCCTGTTGGCGGCGCTGGAGCGCCGGGGATTGCCGGTGCGTCGCACGACGGGCTTGCTTACTTAGGTAAGCCTGACCTATACTCATAACCGGCGTAAGGATTGAGCGAGAGTCCCGAGGGCTGCGGTGACCCCCGATCCATTGCCGCTGAGGGCCTCACCTCCGGGTGGGGCCCTCAGCTCTGTCTGCTGTGACCCATGTCGCTCGGTTCGCCTCTGGCGTGGCGCGAATTCTCGGGTCTAATGTCGGACGCCGTCGCGGACGTGAATTCTCCTGAACCCCTGGGGGATTCGTCCGATTTCGAGTCGCCGACCGTCCGTTTGCGCTGTCCCGCAAACCTTCTCGGCTACTCATCGCGTGCCGAGGAGTGTGCCGGGTGCTCGTCCGAAAATTCTCGCATCGTCGTTGCCTCGCGGGCCTCACCGCCACGGCGGCGCTACTGCTCGTATCCGCGTGCGGTGGCCACGATCCGCAACTGCGCAGTCACGTGGCGGCACCGAGCGGCGCGGCCGGCGCCCCGCACTGGGATTACGACGCCGAAGGCCCCGACCACTGGGCCGACCTCGACCACGCCTACCTGACCTGTCAGAACGGCCACGAACAGTCGCCGATCGACCTGCCGAGCCACACCCGGCTCGAACCGGACGAGCCCATCGACATCGACTACGCGACGGTGCCCGCGCTCGAACTGGTCAACAACGGGCACACCGTGCAGGCGAATCTCCCCGCGGGCAACGGGAATCGGCTCGTCATCGGGGGCGCCGAATTCGAACTGGCCCAGTTCCACTTCCACCTGCCGAGCGAGCACACCGTCGACGGCGCGGGCACCGCGATGGAGTTGCACCTCGTGCACAAGAACGGTGCGGGCGCCCTGGCGGTGCTCGGCGTGCTGTTGCAGGCCGCGGCCGTACCGTCGCCCCTCGATCCGATCCTCGCGGCCGCACCGGCGGCGCCGGGCGTCCCGGCCGCGGCCGCCGGTCTCGACCTGCGTGCCCTGCTGCCCGTCGACCTGGACCAGTTCCGGTATCGCGGCTCGCTCACCACGCCGCCCTGTAGCGAAGGGGTCTCCTGGACCGTGCTCGAGCATCCGGTCGCGGTGGGGTCCGCCGGTGTCGATCGCTATCGGACGTTGTTCGCGCACAGCAACCGTCCGACACAGCCGCGGTACGGCCGGGCGATCACGCTGGCAGGCAATTGAGCCAGCGGAGATCCTCGGCAACCGCTGTGCAAAAGTGGACGTCATGACAGAGCAGCAGACCACCATGGGCGAGTTCATGGCGGACATCACCCCCGAGCTGATGACGAAGGTGAGCGAGGGGACCTTCACCGACCTGATCGGCCTGCGCTACACCGAGACCACCCCGGATCGGGTGCGTGGCGAATGGTCCGTCGCGCCGCGGCTCTTCCAGCCCGCCGGCATCCAGAACGGCGGCGTGTACTGCACGGTCATCGAAACGCTCGCCAGCGTCGGCGGCGGCATCTGGTACGGCGGGCGCGGCACCGTCGTCGGCGTGAACAACAACACCGACTTCCTGCGTGCGGTGCGCGAGGGCGTCCTCTACGGCGAGGCGACGCCGATCCATCGCGGCCGGCTGCAACAGCTCTGGGTCGTGGTGATCACCGACGATCAGCAGCGGGTGGTGGCCCGGGGCCAGGTGCGATTGCAGAACCTGCCCGCCGAGCGCTGAGCGGGCGCTCGCGCCGCGCCGCCGGAACGGGCGTGCCAGAATGACCGTCACCCTAACAACCCGACCCGGTGAGGAGCCCGGATGCGCCTGTCCCCGCACGAGCAGGAACGGCTGCTGCTGAGCTACGCGGCCGAACTGGCCCGGCGCAGGCAGGCGCGTGGACTCAAGCTCAACCATCCCGAAGCCGTCGCGCTGATCACCGATCATGTGCTCGAGGGCGCGCGCGACGGTCGCTCGGTCGCCGAACTGATGTCCTCCGGGCGCACGGTGCTCGCGCGCGCCGACGTGATGGACGGTGTGCCGGAGATGATCCACGACGTCCAGGTCGAGGCCACCTTCCCGGACGGCACCAAGCTCGTCACCGTTCACCACCCGATCGCCTAGAAGGACGCGCAGCATGATTCCCGGTGAATACCTCTGCGCGGCGGGGACTATCGCGTTGAACGCGGGTGCGGCGCGGATCGAACTCGACGTGGTCAACACCGGCGACCGGCCGGTGCAGGTCGGTAGCCACGTGCATTTCCCGCAGGCGAACGCCGCGCTGCGCTTCGACCGGACGGCGGCGCACGGCCACCGCCTCGATATCCCGGCGGGTACCGCGGTGCGCTTCGAACCCGGTCTCGGGCAGCGTGTTTCGCTGGTGCCGCTGGGCGGCACCCGCGAGGTGCACGGCATCAGCGCGAATCCGCCGGGCCGGTTGGACGCCCAGTGAGCAACGACATCGAAGCTGTGCCGCACCGGGATTCGCCTGTCGACTCGCGTGCGCGCCGGACCGGGGAGGCATCGTGACCGAATTGAGCCGGGCCCGCTACGCGGAGCTCTTCGGGCCGACCACCGGCGACCGAATCCGGTTGGCCGACACCGATCTGCTGATCGAGATCACCGAAGACCGCAGCGGCGGACCGGGTCTCGCGGGTGAGGAGGCCGTGTTCGGCGGTGGCAAGGTGCTGCGCGAGTCGATGGGGCAGTCGCGCGCCACCCGCGCCGACGGCGCGCCGGACACCGTGATCACCGGTGCGGTGATCATCGACCACTGGGGCATCATCAAGGCCGACATCGGCATTCGCGACGGACGCATCTGCGGCATCGGCAAGGCGGGCAATCCCGACACGATGAGCGGTGTGCATCCCGACCTCGTCGTCGGCCCGTCCACCGAGATCATCTCCGGTAACGGCCGCATCCTCACCGCGGGCGCGATCGACTGCCATGTGCATTTCATCTGCCCGCAGCTGATGGACGAGGCGCTCGGCGGCGGCATCACCACCCTGATCGGCGGCGGCACCGGCCCGGCCGAAGGCAGCAAGGCGACCACCGTGACGCCCGGCGCGTGGCATCTGGCCCGCATGCTGGAGGCCACCGACGGCTGGCCGCTGAACATCGTGCTGCTCGGCAAGGGAAACACGGTCAGCGCCGACGCCATGTGGGAGCAATTGCGCGCCGGCGCGGCAGGTTTCAAGCTGCACGAGGACTGGGGCTCCACCCCGGCCGCGATCGATGCCTGCCTGCGGGTCGCCGACGCCACGGGGGTGCAGGTGGCGCTGCACTCGGACACGTTGAACGAGGCGGGTTTTGTCGAGGACACCCTCGGCGCGATCGCCGGCCGCGGCATCCACGCCTATCACACCGAGGGCGCGGGCGGCGGGCACGCACCCGACATCATCACGGTCGCAGCGCATCTCAACGTGCTGCCCAGCTCGACCAATCCGACCCGCCCGCACACGGTCAACACCCTCGACGAGCATCTCGACATGCTCATGGTGTGCCACCATCTCAGCGCGTCCATCCCCGAGGATCTGGCGTTCGCGGAGAGCCGGATCCGGCCGTCCACCATCGCCGCCGAAGACCTGCTGCACGATCTCGGCGCGATCTCCATGATCGGCAGTGATTCCCAGGCGATGGGCCGCATCGGCGAGGTGGTGCTGCGTACCTGGCAGACCGCGCACGTGATGAAACGCCGCCGCGGCGCGCTGCCCGGCGACGGCGCCGCCGACAATGCCCGGGTACAGCGCTACATCGCGAAATACACCATCTGCCCGGCCGTCGCGCACGGCCTGGACCACGAGATCGGTTCGGTCGAGGTCGGCAAGCTGGCCGATCTGGTGCTGTGGGAGCCCGCCTTCTTCGGGGTGCGCCCGCACGCCGTGCTCAAGGGCGGGGCGATCGCCTGGGCCGCGATGGGTGACGCGAACGCGTCCATCCCGACCCCGCAACCGGTGCTGCCGCGCCCCATGTTCGGCGCCGCCCCGCTGGCCGCCGCCGCCACCTCCCTGCATTTCGTTTCCGAGCAGGCGATCGAGGACGGCCTCGCCGACCGCCTGCGCGTGCACCGAAAACTGGCCCCCGTCAAGAATGTTCGCGCCCGCACCAAGGCCGACATGCCGCACAACGACGCCATGCCCCGCATCGAGGTGGACCCCGACACCTTCACCGTCCGCATCGACGGCGAAGTCTGGACCGAACAACCCGCCACCGAACTTCCCATGGCCCAACGCTATTTCCTGTTCTGAGCGCACCCGCCGAAAATCGCTCGCGGTGCGAGTCGTCCAGCGGCACGCTCTACGGATGGAAGTACCACAGCGCGAGATCCGCGCTCTGCATACGGAATCCACCATCACCGTCTATCAGGCGTACTCGCCGGTGATCGGTGGTCCAGCCGCCCGCGACGGGCGCTTCCCCGCAGCGTGGCAGCGGGATCGGATGACATGGATCAAGCCGTCGTTTCTGTGGATGATGTACCGCTGCGGCTGGGGCACCAAACCGGATCAGGAAACCGTGCTCGCCGTGGAGATCTCGCGCAGCGGCTTCGAATGGGCGTTACGGCACGCGTGCCTGTCGAGCTATCAGCCCGGCCGATATCCCGACCTCGATACCTGGCGAAGTCGGCTGAAACGCGCTCCTGCCCGGGTCCAGTGGGATCCTGAGCGGGATCTCTCCCTGCGGCCCCTTCCGCATCGGTCGCTGCAACTCGGGCTCAGCGGGGAGGCCGCACGGCGCTACGCGGACGAGTGGACGGTCGCCATCGATGATGTGACGCCGCTCGCCCACGAGATCCACACGCTGGTCAGCGCAGGCGAATTCGACTCTGCCGCCCGGCTGTTGCCGCAGGAGCGGCCCTACCCGGCGACGGACGAACTGCTGAGCCACCTTCGTCCGTGACGACCGATCGTTCGGCTAGGGGGAGAGGTCGACCATGAGGGTGGCGAGTTGGAGGGCGGCGGCGCAGGGGTTCAGTTGCGTGGCCTGGGTGCGGTTCTGGATGCGCCAGACGATCGAGCCGTTGGCCGCTGCGGCGACGGCGCAGTCACCGGGGTCGTGCGGATTGCGGATGTAGAAGGCGGTGGCGGTCACCGTACCGAGCACGTGCTTGGTGATCACCATGTGCTCGGTCTCGAAGCCGTCGGCGCGGGCGCGGTCCCAGATCTGCTGAAGCGAGTCGCGGGTCGAGAAGGTGAAGCTGACCCCGGCGTCGCCGTCGCCGATCTGGGCGTCCCAGAGGCAGGCCTGCGGCGTGTGGTGCGCGAGCAGCGCGGTGGCCCGCACGGCGTCGCGGATCTGATCCGTGGTCACCGGGGCACAGTCGGCGTAAGGGTGGGCGGCGACGGCAGGGGCGGCGTCGGGCGGGGGAGTTCCGCATGCGGCCAGGAGGCCGGCGAACGCGGCGAATCCGGCGATGCGGGCAGCGAACGGCTTCATCACCGCCCCTTTTCTGGATCGATCTCGGGTCAGACCAGGTGACGGTACCGAGACACGCCGAACGAGGCCACCTGAGCAGGGGCGATCTTGCTCACTCCAGGCGGTCAGCCTTCGGTCGCGGGGCCCGGCAGCGCACCACCGCGCAGCCGGTGGTGCCGGAACGCGAGGCGCACGATATCGGCGATACCGGAATCGGCGATCGAATAGACATTGCGTCTGCCCGCTTTACGCATATTCACCAAACCGGCCAGTCGGAGTTTTGCGAGATGCTGACTGACCGCGGGTACGGTTTGACCGATCTCGGTGGCGAGGGTGCCGACATCGCGGTCGCCCTGGCTCAGCAGCCACAGGATCTGCAGCCGGGCGGTAGCCGCGAGCATGCCGAAAACCGCTGCCGCGTCCTGTAGTTCCGCCGCCGGGATGAGGTCCGGCTCGCCGTGTTCGGTCACGTCCGCCTCCAACCTGACCGTAGCGTGGCACGGAGTCGAATACTTGCGCAACTGATTGACGAACACCGGTCACCGGGTTTCTAATTATGGGTGCGCAATTCTGCGTGGATGAGCAACCAACGAAGCGGGGTGAGCGGCTGATGCCGGTTGACAGTATCGACGTCTCCAGCCGGTCCGCCTCGGCGAAACGGGTTGTGCCGGTTCGTCGTTGATCTGCCCGCGCGATCCGGTCCGGTAGCGGCCCGCCGATCGCCCGACGCGGCACCGGATTTCGACATTCTTCGACCGACAGGTCGGCGCACGAGGCGCGGGCCTGTGCAGTAGGCGCGTCCGTCTCCGGCGGTCGCGCCGAGGCCCGGGCGCGACTCGATGCCGCGTGCGCGCGGGCGCCGGACTCGCGTGCAGCGGGCCGCAGCCTCACCAGACGTCACGAAGTATTGGAGTTCGCCATGGCGATCATGTTCAAGAGGGCCGAAACACCGCACCGCGCACCGAATCTGGAGCGTCAGGCGATCTGGTTCACGATCGGGCTCTATCTGCTGATCAGCGTCGGACTGCTGACCATGCACTACGCGCACCCGCAGGGGCCGGTCGGTTCGTCGTCGGTCTCGCCCGCCCACTCCTCCTACGGACGCTGACCGATGCGGCCCACCAGCGGCGTCGCGGCCGCCGACCGTTTCGATACCGAAGTTCTGCAACAACATTGGATTCCGCTGGCGGCCGCCGATGCGGAGACCGCCGCGGTGCTGCGCGAGCGGCTCGGCGTAGATTTCGCCGCCGCGCGCCAGCGGGTCTGGGAAACCGACAACTTCCTCTATCTGCCGGTGGTGGCCAACTACAAACGCGGCGATGCGATCGAACGCGAGACGATCGTGTTCGCGCTCGGCGCCGAGTTCCTGGTGACCCTGCAACCGGACGAGCATTTCGTGCCGTTCGACAAGGCCATCGCGAAGATGCGGCGCAATCCGGCGCTCACCGGTTCCGCGCACGGTGTCATGTATGCGTTGCTGTGGGCGCTCAACGAGGCGTCCGAGCGGGTCATCTACTACGCCAGCGACGCGTTGGAGGCGATGAACGACGAGATCGAAATGGCCACCAACGGTTACGATCAGCGCGGCCGCGAGATCGGCGTCGCCGACATGCGCGGCACCATGTCCCGGATGAACGCCGCCGAGGAGATCGTCTCGCGCACGCAGGAGACTCAACTCCAATTGGCCCGTGCGGCACGGCATCTGATGGCCGATATCGCCGTGCACAGCGCAGAGCTGGAGAGCCTGATCGCCATCCTGATCGCCGATATCGACGGCGTGAAGCAGCATGCCGGCTTCGAACACGACAAGGTGCGTTATCTACAGCAGTCGGTGCTGACCTGGCTCGACGTCAAACAGAACCAGATCGTGAAGGTGTTCACCATCATCACCGCGGTCTTCCTGCCGCCGACGCTGATCGCCACCTTCTACGGCATGAATTTCACCTGGATGCCGGAGCTGGAGTGGCAGCACGGCTTCCTCGCGACCACGCTGATGACCTTGGTGGCGGCCGTGATCCCGCTGGCCTACATCAAACGCAAAGGCTGGCTGCGCTGAGCGCGGCTCCCGGTCTGAATGCCGTGGTCCGGCGCGTCGTTCCATATCATAACAAGCATGACGGCCGCCGGTAGCAGCTCGCCCGCGGCACCGCGCCGGGACGCCCGGACCGAACGCTGGCGTGCGCACCGGGAGCAGGTGCGCGGCGAGTTCGTCGATGCCGCGTTCCGGGCGCTCGCCGAGCACGGGCCCGATGTGAGCATGGACGACATCGCGCGGGCGGCCGGCTGTGCCAAACCCAAGCTGTACCGGCATTTCGCGGACAAGACGGATCTGTACCTGGCGATCCTCGAACGGGTGCAGAGCACGCTGTGGGAGCGCGTGCTGGCCCGGATCAGCCTGACCACCGATACCCTCGCCCATCTGCTGCACACCGCTATCGCCGAGTACGTCGCGGTGGTCGAGGAACAGCCCGACGTGTTCCGTTTCCTGGTGCACAGCAGGATGGCTCAGCAGGCCGAGCAGCCCGAGCGCGCGATCGAGGTGGCGCAGCGCTCGGCCCTGCTGGCCGCTCAGCTGATCGAGGAGCGCCTGGCCGGGCAGGACGTCGACACCGGCAGCCTGGAGCTGACCGCGTACGCCATCTTCGGCGCGGTCGGCTCGGCCACCGACTGGTGGCTCGGCGCGAACCGGGCCCGTACCGAGGTGATGTCCACCGAGCGGTTCGCCGAGCATGTCAGCATCATCGCCGAGGGCATGCTCGACGGCGTCGCCCGGTTGAACAACCTGCCGATCGACGTCGATCAGCCGGTACACCTCGCGTTCCGGACGGAGTGAGTCACGACACCTCGACCTGTGCCGAAACCTGCTGCGGGGCAGTCGGAATCGGGCGCCCCGGGTCGAGCAAGCGCAATGCCCGCCGGCCGAGCCGTTCCATCCGCGCGAGATCCAGCGGCTGGGCGATCCGCCGATTCACGCCCGGTGCGATGCGCAGCAGGAAGTAACCCAGCCACGCCTCGGCCCGGACCGGTACGACCGCGAGGTCGTAGCGCACCGCCCGCTGCGCCGCCCGCGCCACCAGATCCGGACTCAGCGGCGAGAAGGGTAGTTTCGCGACCACCTCCTGGACCTGCCTGGCCAGTTCCTTTCCGCGCGTGACGAGTTCCTGATCGACGCCGACCGTCACGGCGTGTTCGCCGATATTGGTGTTGATCACCCCGGGGCAGATCGCACTCACGCCGATGCCCTTGGGCCCGAACTCGAGTCGCAGGCATTCGGTGAGCATCTTCACCCCGGCCTTGGACACCGAGTAGGCCGACATCACCGGTGTCGGCGTGAACGCGGCCGCCGAGGCGATGTTCACGATGTGGCCGCGGGTGCCGTTGTCGATCATCTGCTTGCCGAACACCCGGCAGCCGTACACCACGCCGAACAGGTTCACGCTCAGCTGGCGCTCCCAGTCGGCGGGGGACAGGTCCACGAACGCGCCGCTGACCAGCATGCCCGCATTGTTGACCAGCACATCGGGCACGCCGTGATCGGCCAGAACGTTGCGGGCGAAGATTTCCCACGCGTCCGGATCGGTCACGTCCAGTTCGGCCGCACTGGCTCGCCTGCCCCGCGCGTGGATCATGGCCGCGGTGGCGTGCGCCGAATCGGGATCGAGGTCGCAGACCACGACGTGGGCGCCCGCCTCGGCGAAACGAAGCGCGATCGCCCGGCCGATGCCGCTGCCCGCGCCGGTCACCACGACCAGTTCGGGCCGGATATTGGTGCGTCTCATGCAGATTCCTCGAGGATCACGCCCGTGCGACGGGCCGGGGCGGGTCGCCGGTAGTGGTAGTTGTCGAGATCGAAATGCCGGTTGTGCCAGTACATCTCGCCGTGCGTGGACGGACGGAACGGCGAATCGCCGTGACTGTTGATGTAATAGGTGTTCGACCCTGCGCACGCCGAGGTGAACAGGAAGTTCTTCTCCTGTCGTTGCAGGCATTTGGCGAAGTACGCGTCGTGGGCCTGCTGACTGATCTCGCACTCGGTCGCGCCGCGCCGTTTGGTCTCGGCGATGGCGCGGCTCAGGTGCGCCGCGGTGGCCTCGATCATCCAGATGTAGGAACCGAGCACGAAACCGTAGGGGCCGGTGATGGTGAACATGTTCGGGAACCCGGGTACCGACACGCCCTGGTAGGCCTGGAACCGGTGCCGGTCCCAGAATTCGCCGAGATCACGCCCGTCGCGGCCGGTCACCGGGAAGGGCGGGACCGAATCCTTTTCCCACAGTTTGAATCCCGTGGCGCAGATCAGCACATCGATCGCGTGCTCGTTGCCGTCGACGGTGGTGATGCCGCGCTCGCCGATGAAGCCGATCGGCTCGGTGATCAGGCTGACGTCGGGGCGGTTGAACGTGGCGAGGTACTCGTTCGACATGGATGGGCGTTTGCAGCCCAGGCCGTAGGCCGGAATCAGCTTCTCCCGGACTATCGGATCGTGCACCTGGGCGCGCATCCAGCGGCGGGCCGGAATCTCGGCCAGCCGGCGTCCCGCGTCCGAGAGCCAGGTGGGGCCGACGACCATCCCGCCCATGCCCACCTCGGTGGCGACCGTGCCGAGCAGGCGGATGCCCGAGCGCAGCCACGGCCGCCCGAGGATCGCACGACCGAGTGGGCCCACCGCCGCATCGGTTTTCGGGAAGACCCAGATCGGCGTGCGCTGGAACACGCTCAAATGGGCTACCTCGTCGGCGATCGCGGGCACCAGTTGCAGGGCGGTCGCGCCGGTGCCGATCACGGCCACCCGCTTGCCCGCCAACGCCACGTCGTCGTCCCACAGCGCGGTGTGCATCAGCGTGCCGCCGAACTCGTGCAGGCCCGGGATATCCGGCAGCTTCGGGCGTTCCAGCCCGCCGATCGCCATCACCACGTGGCGGGCGGTGAGCGTGCGCCCGCTGTCGGTGCCGAGCAACCACAGGCGCTCGCCCTCGTCGTACACCGCGGACACGACGGTGGTGTTCAGCCGCAACTTGGGCCGCAGCCCGTACTTGTCCACCATGCCGTCGGCGTAGTCGCGTAACTCGCTGCCGGGCGCGAAGATTCGCGACCAGTCGCCGCGCTGCTCATAGGAGAAGCTGTAGATGAACGAGGGGATGTCCACCGCGACACCCGGATAGGTGTTGGCGTGCCAGGTGCCACCGACCCGATCCCACTTGTCCACGATGACGAAGTCGTGAATGCCCTTGCGCTGCAGAGCGATACCGGCGCCGATGCCGCCGAATCCCGCGCCGACCACGATCACCTCGTGGTCGGGACCGCCCGCGCTCATCGGAGGTGCCCGACGAGGGAGCCTTCGGCGCCGAACAGTTCCTGCTGCCAGCGCTGCAAGAGCTCGCGCGAGTCGATGTCGTCGGGGTGGAAACCGGGCCGCAGGTACAGCACCAGTTCCCGGCCGAGGCCACGGAACACCGGGCCGCGGAACAGCGTGAAGGCCTCTTTGACCAGGCTCAGCGGATACCGCCGGGCGTCCGGGTCGCGACTGAGCGACATGGTCAGGCTGACCGCGGTGAACGGGACGGTGAGCGCGACCAGGGTGGCCATGGTGAGGATGCGCATGGTCTCGGTGCCGCCCACCGCGCGGTAGACGTCGAAGGCGACCGACTTGTGCTCCAGTTCTTCGAAGGCGTGCCAGTTCAACAGGTTTCGCACTTCTTCGTCCCCGGCCAGGGCCTGGATCTCCGGGCTGGACAGCACCCGTTCGGCAAGCACCGCGGTGTAGTGCTCGGCCGCCGCGGTGGCGGCCAGGTGCAGGTGCGCGGGGATGCGCTGTTCGAAGCGCTTCTGCCGTTCGACGACGCTCGGGGCGTCGAGCCATTCGATGGGATAACCCATTTCGACGAGCCGGTCGTTGAGCCGGCGATGTTCGCGGCCGTGGGTCGCCTCCTGTCCGATGAATCCGGACACCCGCTCCTTGAGCACCGGATCGGTGATCTGGTCGGCGAACCGCCGGACCGAGCGGATGAACGACTCCTCGCCGGGCGGGAAGCCCGCGGAGAGCCCGGCGATGAAATGGCTGAACACCATGTCGCCGCCCGCGTAGTACTTGGCCATCGGTACCGGCTCGCCGAAGCGGAATCTGATCCGCCGCGCTTTCGGATAGCCGCTGCCTGTGCGCTGCGCTGTGCGCACCCGTTGCTCGGTCATTTCGCACCTCATTGAGCTCGGTACCGTCAGTATGCGGTACTACTAGTACGATACCGTCTCAGACGGTTTGGGCAAGAGGCGTTCGGGAACGGCTGTCCGCCGCCCGGAATCGCCGAGCGGTGCGGCCGCGGGTGAATGTTTGCTGAGAGGTTGCAGACTTCTGGAAAACGGGTTACGTTCGTCCAGGACGGATAGTCGTAAGTGCCCTAGCTTTTCGAGAAGTCCCGGGAGCATCTGATGAGGAACCGACTTTTAGCTGCAACATTGCTCCATGGCAGGGCGTGAACCGCATGACCATGATGATCACGCCGCAGGACGACCTGCTGGCCACGAATGAATTCCTACGCGACGGCGTGCGCTTCGGCGTGACGATCGGCCGGCCGCAGCCCTATCCCGCCGGGGCGGGCTGGCGCTGCCGGGTCCGGGTCGAATGCGGAACGAGCCGCCTCGAACAGTCCCAGGTGGTCGCGCCCACCGCCCATGAGGTCCTGGAGCTGGCGCTCGAGCTGGTGACCAACCGCCTCGCCATCAGCCAGGCCGAGTTCTTCGAAGGCGCGACGGTAGCTCCGCGCGCCTAGGATCGCGCCCGAAGTCGGTGCGGCCGCGGCGATCTGCGGGCATCCTGTAAGGGTTGATGCAGACCTGAACAGGGGTGGTGGCTGCCGTGGACGACGATGCCGCGATGGATGCCTATTCACGCACAGTGATCTCGGTGGCCGCGTCGGTCACGCCCCATGTGGCGAGCGTGCGGACGCGTCGGGGGAGTGGATCGGCGGTGGTGTTCACCGACGACGGCTTCATGCTGACCAACGCGCACGTGATCGGTTCGGCCGCCGGTGGTGATGTGGTCTTCGCCGACGGTGTGGAGGCGAAATTCGAGGTGGTCGGCATCGATCCGCTCTCGGACCTCGCTGTGCTGCGCTCGCGCAGCGGCGCGCCGGGCGCGGTGCAACTCGGTGACGCGGACGAACTCGTCGTCGGGCAGCTGGTGGTCGCCGTGGGCAGCCCGCTCGGCCTGGCGGGGTCGGTCACCGCGGGTGTGGTGAGCGCGCTCGGACGGGCCGTACCGGTGGCGTCCCGGCGCGCCGGACGGGTGATCGAAGACGTCATCCAGACCGACGCCGCGCTCAATCCCGGCAATTCCGGTGGGGCGCTGTCCGATTCGGCGGGGCGCGTGGTCGGCATCAACACCGCGGTCGCCGGTATCGGTCTGGGCCTTGCCATTCCGATCAACGCGACCACCCGCCGCATCATCGGCACTCTGCACACCGAAGGCCGGGTGCGCCGCGCCTATCTCGGGCTCGTCGGCATGCCTGCACCGCTGCCCGCGCCGGTGGCGGAACGGACCGGCCAGGCCGCCGGGGTGCGCATCATGGAGGTGGTGCGCGGTGGCCCCGCCGACGCCGCGGGCCTGCGCCGCGGCGATCTGGTGCTCAGTGTGGCGCGCGCGGAAGTCCGTGACGCGCAAGGCATTCAACGTCAGTTGTTCGCCGACGCGATCGGCACCAAGCTCCCCGTCACGGTGCTGCGCAACGGCGCGATGGTCGACGTGATCGCGGTCCCCATCGAACTCACCGTCGACTGACGCACCGATTCTGTCTTCCCGCACGCCTGCCGGCCTGCCGGAGCGGGTGCGGGAACGCAGAAGGGGTGCGTCAGTCGGCGGCGGCAGCGACCGGTTCCGGTTCCGGCGTGGGCTCGGTGGTCAGCCGGGCGTCGACGATCAGGCCCGCGATACCGATCGCGATCAGGACGCAGGAGAACACGATCATCGCCGGGTGGGTATTGCCGGTGAGCGCGTCGCCGAGGATCACCGTGCCGACCGTACCGGGCAGCACGCCGAGCAGGGTGGCGATCATGTACGGCCAGAAGCGGATCGAGGACAATCCGGCGCAGTAGTTGATCACCGAGAACGGCACGGCCGCGATGAGCCGCAGCGAGCCGACCGCCAGCCAGCCCCGCCGCCGCAGCCGCTCGTCGACGGCACGGACCGCCGGATGGGTGAGCCGGGACGCGACCTGTTCGCGGTCCAGCGCCCGCACCAGCAGGATGGCCAGTGCGGCACTGACCGTGGTCGCGCCGACCGCGAGCGCGATGCCGAGCACCGGACCGAACAGCAGCCCGGCGCTGACCGTGAACACGGTGCGCGGAATCGGCGCGACCGTCACCAGCGCGTGCACCACGAAGAACAGCAGCGCAAAGACCGGTCCGACCGAGCCTGCCCAGTCCTGGATCTGCTGCGGACTCGGCAGCGGAACCAGCAGCGCCGCCACGAAAATCGCCGCCACGCCGACGAGCAGCGCGAGCACTCGCGGGTCACGGATCAGCCTGGTCACCGGGGCCAGATTACCGGGTGGTAGTGGTACTAGGGAGCAACGCGTGCGGCGGGTGCCGCTAGCATCAGAAGAAACGGGACGAATGCTCGTTAACCAAAGTGGTCGCTGAACAGGGCGAATGCGGAGGTTTTCGGCACAAACCACGGGTGCGCCTGCAGTCGAGTGGAAGAGGAACAGCAAGCTATGCCGATTGCTTCAGAGCCCGGGACGGAACCGGTGCCCGAGTATGCCGCGTGGCGCAAGGGTGTGGCGGGGGTGCTGGCGAAGGTCCGGCGCGTCGACATCGCCGATCTGCCCGAGGAGCCCGAACAGCTCCTCGACGAAACCACCTATGACGGGCTGACGATAGCGCCGTTGTACACGCGCCGGAACGAACGGCCGGAGCAGCCGCTGCCGGGCACGTTCCCGTTCGTGCGGGGCGGCGACGCCACCCGCGACGTGCACCGCGGCTGGCATGTGAGCGCCTACTTCGGCGGCGCCGACGCGGCAGCGGTCAATCGCGAGATCATGGCCGGGTTGGAGAGCGGGATCAGCGCGCTGTGGCTCGGCGTGGGCGAACGCGGCGTCGCGGTCGCGGACCTGCCCGCCGCCCTCGCCGGCGTGCTGTTCGATCTCGCGCCGCTCACCCTGGACGCGGGCGAGGTCACGGCCGAGGCGGCCGCGCAGGTGTTCGCGGCACTGGACGGCTACGACGCGACCGACCGCGCGGACATCAGCGTCTCGCTCGGCGCCGCACCGCTGACCAGTCGCTTCGCCGAGCGCGGCGATCTCGGCCTGACCGAGACGATCACGCTGGCCGAGACCGCGGCCGGCCGTGCGGAGACGGTGCGCGCGATCACCGTGGACGGCACCGCCTTCCACGACGCGGGCGCTTCGGACGCGCAGGAACTGGGTGCCGCCGTCGCTGCGGGCCTGGCGTATCTGCGTGCGCTCACCGAGCGCCTGGACATCGCGGATGCGCTGGAGCAGTTGGCCTTCCGGTTCGCGGCCACCGACGACCAGTTCGCCACGATCGTGAAGTTCCGTGCCGCGCGGCAACTCTGGGCCCGGGTCGCGCACGTGTGCGGTGCGCCCGATTTCGGTGGCGCGCCGCAGCACGCGGTGACCTCCGCGGCCATGATGACCCAGCGCGACCCGTGGGTGAACCTGCTGCGCACCACCCTGGCGGCCTTCGGTGCCGGAGTCGGCGGCGCGGACTCGGTGACCGTGCTGCCGTTCGATTCGGCGTTGCCCGCCGGGGAACTCGGCGTCTCGAAGTCGTTCGCGGACCGCATGGCGCGCAATACCCAGCTGCTGCTGCTCGAGGAGTCGCGGCTCGGTTTCGTGCAGGACCCGGGGGCGGGCTCCTGGTACGTCGAGGACTACACGAGCGAACTCGCCGCGAAGGCGTGGGAGTTCCTGCAGGAGATCGAGGCCGCCGGCGGCTATCTCGCCGCGCTGGACTCCGGTCTGCTGGCCGAGCGCATCGCCGCCACCAAGGCGGCCCGCGCCGGGGATGTCGCACACCGGAAAACGGCCGTCACCGGCGTCAACGAATTTCCGAACCTGGCCGAAAAGCCACTGTCCGAAGCCGCCCGGCAGGCCGGTCGCGTCGCTCGCTACGGCGCGGCGTTCGAGGAGTTGCGCAATCGCTCCGACGCCTACCTGGCTGCGCACGGCGCCCGGCCGAAAGCGTTACTGGTGCCGCTGGGCTCGGTCGCCGAGCACAACGTGCGGGTGACCTTCATCGCGAACCTGCTGGCCTCCGGCGGGATCGAATCGATCAATCCGGGCCCGCTGGCGATCGACGGAATCGCCGCCGCCGCAACCGAAGCCGGTGCGCCGATCGCGGTGCTCTGCGGTGCCGACAAGCGCTACGGCACCGAAGCCGGTGCGGCGGTGGCGCAATTGCGCGCCGCCGGGGTGGAAACGGTGTTGCTGGCCGGTGCTGCGAAAGCGGTCGCCGAGTTGAGCGACGCGCAACGACCTGACGGATTCCTCGCGGCAAAGATCGATGCGGTCGCGGCGCTGTCCGGCCTGTTGGAGAAGGTGGGAGCCTGATGACGACCAGGGAAATCAAACACGTGGTAGGCAGTTTCGCCGAGGTCCCGTTGACGGACCCGGCCGCCGCACCCGCGGCGGTCGACGCCGCGCAGGTCGACGCCTACGTGCGCGAGGCCGCCACGGCGAACCACTATGCGCCCGAGCAGTTGACCTGGTCGACGCCCGAAGGTATCGACGTGCCACCGGTGTTCACCAGGGCCGACCGGGATGCCGTTGTGGCCGAGGGGTATCCGCTCGACACCGTGCCGGGCGTCGCGCCGTTCGTGCGCGGGCCGTACCCGACGATGTACGTCAATCAGCCGTGGACCATCCGCCAGTACGCCGGCTTCTCCACCGCCGCGGACTCGAATGCCTTCTACCGCCGCAACCTGCAGGCCGGGCAGAAGGGCCTCTCGGTCGCGTTCGACCTGGCGACGCACCGCGGTTACGACTCCGATCACCCGCGCGTGCAGGGTGACGTCGGCATGGCCGGTGTCGCCATCGACTCGATTCTCGACATGCGTCAGCTCTTCGACCACATCCCGCTCGATCAGGTCAGCGTGTCGATGACGATGAACGGCGCGGTGCTGCCCATCCTCGCGCTGTATGTCGTTGCGGCAGAAGAGCAAGGCGTCGCGCCCGAGCAGCTGGCCGGAACCATTCAGAACGACATTCTGAAAGAGTTCATGGTCCGCAACACCTACATCTATCCGCCCAAACCCTCGATGCGGATCATCTCCGACATCTTCGCCTACACCAGCGCCAAGATGCCGAAGTTCAACTCGATCTCCATCTCCGGCTACCACATTCAGGAAGCGGGCGCGACCGCCGATCTGGAGCTGGCCTACACCCTCGCCGACGGTGTGGAGTACATCCGGGCGGGGATCGACGCGGGCATGGCGGTGGACAAGTTCGCGCCGCGGCTCTCGTTCTTCTGGGCGATCGGCATGAACTTCTTCATGGAGGTCGCCAAGCTGCGCGCCGGACGGCTGCTGTGGAGCGAACTCGTCGCGAAATTCGAGCCGAAGAGCGCGAAATCGCTGTCGCTGCGCACGCATTCGCAGACCTCGGGCTGGTCGCTCACCGCGCAGGACGCCTACAACAACGTGGCCCGCACCTGCATCGAGGCGATGGCCGCGACCCAGGGACACACCCAGTCGCTGCACACCAACGCGCTGGACGAGGCGCTGGCCCTGCCGACGGACTTCTCCGCCCGCATCGCGCGCAACACCCAGCTGCTGATCCAGCAGGAGTCCAACACCACCCGTCCGGTGGACCCGTGGGGCGGTTCGTATTACGTCGAATGGCTGACCCATCAGCTGGCCAACCGGGCCCGCGCGCACATCGAAGAGGTGGAAGCGCACGGCGGCATGGCCCAGGCGATCGGCGAGGGCATCCCGAAGCTGCGCATCGAAGAGGCCGCGGCCCGCACCCAGGCCCGGATCGACACCGGTCAGCAGCCGGTGATCGGGGTCAACAAGTATCAGGCCGAAGAGGACCAGCAGGTCGAGGTCCTCAAGGTGGAGAACTCGCGGGTGCGCGCCGAGCAGATCGAGAAGCTGCGCCGGCTGCGCGCCGAACGGGATTCGGGCGAGGTCGAACGGGCGCTCGCCGAATTGACCAGGGCCGCGGCGTCTTCCGAAGGCGGCATGGCGAACAACCTGCTCGCCCTGGCCATTGATGCCGCCCGCGCCAAGGCCACGGTCGGTGAGATCTCCGACGCGCTGGAGCAGGTGTACGGCAGGCACCAGGCGGAGATCCGTACGCTGTCCGGTGTGTACCGCGACGAGGCCGGCAAGGTCACCAACATCACCACCGCGAGCGGTCTGGTCGAGGAGTTCGCCGAGGCGGAGGGGCGTCGCCCGCGCATCCTGGTCGCGAAAATGGGACAGGACGGCCACGACCGCGGACAGAAGGTGATCGCCACCGCCTTCGCCGACCTCGGCTTCGACGTCGACGTGGGCCCGCTGTTCCAGACCCCCGAAGAGGTGGCGCAGCAGGCGGCCGACAACGACGTGCACGTCGTCGGTGTGTCGTCGCTGGCGGCCGGCCACCTCACGCTGGTGCCCGCTTTGCGGCAGGCACTGGCCGAGGCGGGGCGACCCGACATCATGGTGATCGTCGGCGGCGTGATCCCGCCGGACGATTTCGCCGCGCTGTACGAGGCGGGCGCGGCGGCGATCTTCCCGCCGGGCACCGTCATCGCCGATGCCGCGATCGATCTGCTGAAGAAGCTCGCGCACGAGCTCGGCCACGAAATCGGCAGCGGCGCCGGCGAATCCGCCGCCACCGAATGACCGGTCGGGACACTCCCGCGACCGCTGGCGACCTTCGGGCGGATTCGCCCCCCGAAGGTCGCCGCCCGGCGCGCGGCCGGGCGATCGACGTCGACGCGTTGGCGAAGTCGATCCAGGCCGGCGAGCGGGCCGCGCTGGCGCGGGCGATCACCCTGGTCGAGTCGACCCGCTCGGATCACCGCGACCTGGCCCAGCAGCTGCTGCTGCGGCTGACGCCGGACGCGCACAGTTCGGCGACCGCGAACGTGTCGAATCGGGTTGGTATCACCGGTGTTCCGGGGGTCGGCAAGTCGACCTTCATCGACGCGCTCGGCATGGACCTGATCGGCAAGGGGCACCGCGTCGCGGTGCTCGCGGTCGATCCGTCCTCCACCCGCACCGGCGGCTCCATCCTCGGCGACAAGACCCGGATGGCCCGATTGTCGGTGGAGCGCAACGCCTATATCCGGCCCTCGCCCACCGCGGGCACGCTCGGTGGGGTGGCGAAGGCGACCCGCGAAACCATCGTGCTGCTCGAGGCCGCCGGTTACGACGTCATCCTGGTCGAGACGGTCGGCGTCGGCCAGTCCGAGGTGACCGTCGCCAACATGGTCGACGTGTTCTGCTTCCTCACCCTGGCCCGCACCGGAGATCAGTTGCAGGGCATCAAGAAGGGTGTGCTGGAGCTGGCCGATCTGGTGGCGGTGAACAAGGCCGACGGCAAACACGAGATGGAGGCGAAAGCCGCCGCCCGCGAACTGACCGGTGCCCTGCGCCTCATCCACCCGCACGACGCGCTCTGGCGCCCACCGGTACTCACCATGAGCGGCCTGGAAGGCGTTGGCCTGGACAAGTTCTGGGACACCGTCCTGCAGCACCGCCGCGTCCTCACCGACGCGGGCGAATTCGACGAGAAACGCCGCCGCCAGCAGATCGACTGGACCTGGACCATGGTCCACGACCAACTCCTGCGCCGCCTGGCCGACAACCCCCACGTAAAAGCCATCCGCACCGACATAGAATCCCAAGTCCGCGAAGGCACCCTCACCGCCGCCCTAGCCGCCGAACAGCTCCTGCGCGCCTTCGACACCCGCTGACCGTATTGCGAACGGGTTGACAATGATTGCCGCAGTGTCTTCGAAATCTTTGACGTTGCGGGTTACCACGGTGAGGCCGTGGGTCAGGGCGGTGGCGGCGATGAGGCCATCGGCCATGTCGATCGAGGGGGCGCTGAGGCGGGACCAGGTGCGGGCGATGTCGGCGGTGACGGGGAGGATGCGGTCGCTGTAGCGGGATTCGATATCGGAGATGGCGGCGTCGAATTTGTCTGCGCGCGCATTGTCGCCGCGACGGCGCAAGAGGGCGGCGCCGCGGCGTAGTTCGCCGAGGGTGATCACGCTGAGCCACTGGTCGGCTTGTCGCGTCGCACGGAACCAGTCGAGTACTGCGGGAGCGGGTTTCGGGCGCATCAATTCGGACAGCACGTTGGTGTCGAGCAAGTAGGTCATGCGGCGATCACCCGGCCGCGGAGTCGGGGGAGGGTGGGTCGAACAGGTCCACCTCGCGGGGCTTGCTGTGCTGCCGGTCGGCTGCGACCTCGTCGAGTACATCGGCGACCTCGTCGCCGAGGCCTGCGAAGGTGACCAGCAAATGGTCGACGAAGCTGATGTCGGGCCGGGTGAGCCTGCGGTACTCGTTGATGTCGACGACCACGGCCACCGCGTCCCCGTGCCGCGTAATGGTCTGCGGCTCGGTCTCCGCGGCGCGTAGCACCTCGGAGAACCGCTGCTTCGCCTCCTGAACTTGCCATTGCATGGTGGTGTCTCCCGCTTCCATCGTCAGTAGCTGCATCTAGACAGTCTAGACAGAATTTCGAGCCGCTGTCGACCTTGCATCGACCCCGGGGGCGGGTGGATACCGTGGTGCGTCGGATGCGCCCGGTTCATCGTCTCGGTCGTGTGACCGCTATTCGAGATCGAACAGTTCGGCGGCGTTGCGGTAGCAGACTCGGCGCAGCCAAGCATCGCCCATATTCAGTCGTTCCAGCGCGTACACGGCGTGGTCGTAGGTGTAGGGAATGTTCGGGAAATCGCTGCCGAAAAGAATGCGGTCGCCGAGGGCTTGCATCCGGCCGCGTTCGGCGTCGGGAAACGGATCTACCTCTTCGAAGAAATCGGTGAACGTCATGGTCGTGTCCAGCCGGAGCTGCGGGTATTCCTCGGCCAGATCGAAGAATTCGGTGTACTCCGGCGCGCCCATGTGCGCGATGATGAGCCGCAGTCGCGGAAAGCGGCGCAGCAGTGCGGCAATGGGCGCGGGCCCGGTGAATTCGCCGGGGACGGGCCCGGATCCGCAATGGATCAGCACCGGTGTCGCGGACTCCTGCAGCAACGCCCACACGGGATCGAGCAACGGATCGCCGGGATGGAAGCGGCCGACCTGGATGTGCACCTTGAACAGTCGCGCCCCCCGCTCCAGTGCCGTGCGCACGTAGACCTCGGCGCCGGGCTCCGGATAGAACGTCGCGGTGTGCAGGCAATCCGGTGTGCGCTCGGCGAATTCGGCGGTCCACTCGTTGAGCCAGGCCGCCATCTCCGGTTTGTGCGGGTAGACCAGCGCGCTGAACGCGCGAACGCCGAAGCCGCGCAACGTCTTCAACCGCACCTGCTCGTCGTCTCGGTAGGCGATGGGCCAGGCGCGGGCGGTGAGCGGACCGGCGGCGTCGAAGTAGGCCCACACCTTCTGCATCACCGGTTCGGGCATGAAATGGGTGTGCACGTCGATGATTCCGGGCAGGGCGAGCCGGGCGCGGAACTCGGCGAGATACGCGGTGTCGTCCTGGTCGCCGCTCACGGTCACTCCTGTCGCTGATCGGGCGCGGGCGGGTGGACGGCCCGCGCGAAATCGCCGATCCGGCTGATCAGGCGATCGAAGAACAAGTCCTGGTCGGTGCCGATCACGATGTCCGCGTTGGGTTCGCGGCCCCACATGCCCGCCCAGTCGGCCACCGTCGTCGCGCGGGTCAGCGTTCCGGCCAATTCGACGTCGACGGTCGCGGGCCGGGTGACCGCCGAGGCCGGGTCGAGCGCGACCGCCGCCGCGAACGGGTCGTGCATGTGCGCGAGATAGCCGAGGTCGTAGAGCTGGTGGAAGTCGAAGTAGAACCGCACCGCGTCCGTGACGTGCCGGATGATCGGATTGCTCGCCGCCGACCTGGCCTCGACCGGGTCGGCCGGCGACACCGTTTCGACCGGAAGGCTGCCCGCGCGTTCGGCGAGCAACGCCAGATGCTTCGGGCGCATCTCGATGGTTTCGGTGATGTCCAGCGCGCACACGATCGGCCTGCGGGCGGGCGGGGCGGCGGAGAACGCGTCGAACACCTCCTTGGCGGCCTCGGGGTCGACGTGCACGTTCCATTCGTTGGTGGGCGTGGTGTTGCCGGGGTGATTGAACGCGCCGCCCATGATCACCAGGCGGTGCAGCAAGATCGGCAGGTCGGGCTCCAGCCGCAGCGCGAGCGCCAGGTTGGTGAGCGGCCCGGTGCACAGCCCGACGATCTCGCCGGGGTGGGCGCGCACCAGATCGACCCACATCTGCGCGGCGCTGCGCGGTGACAGTGGGCGATCCGACGCGGGCAGTTCGGCATAGCCGACACCGTGCGGGCCGTGGGTGTCCTCGGTGGTGCGCAGCGGGATCGCGAGCGGTGTCAGCGCGCCGAGGGCGACCTCGATCTCGGGTGCGCCGCACACGTCCAGCCAGGCGAGGTTGTTGGCCGCGACCTGCGGCGCGGGCACGTTGCCCGCGGTCGACGCGATGCCGATGAGCTGCGCCTCGGGGGAGGCGAGCAGGTAGAGCAGCGCGAGGGAATCGTCGACCCCGGTATCGACGTCCATGATGATCTTCTGCCGCACTCCACGAGACTAGCCGCGGTGCGCCGCGCGCTCGCCGCCCGGGACCGGTGTGGCACGGGCGTCTGGCACAAATGTCTGATCACGTTGTAACCTGGCCGGATGGGAAACCGGGAAGATCTGCTGGCGGGTGCGCGCAAAGCCATCGTCGAGCGCGGCGTCGCCAAGACCACGGCCAGGGATATCGCGGCCGCCGCGGGCGTGAGCCTGGCCGCGATCGGTTACCACTTCGGGTCCAAGGAACAGTTGATCACCGAGGCGCTCGCCGACGCGCTCGGCACGGCGATCGGCGACAACATGGAGTCGATGATCCGCGAGACCAGCGGCGTCGCGCTGCTCGCCGGATTCGCGCAGCTGTGGAACGGTATGCCGGAGGTGTTCGCGCAGAACCGGGACAGCATGGTCGCCAGCATGGAGAACATCGTGCGGGTCGCGCGGTCGAGCGAGGCGAAGGACTTCTACGCCGAGAGCCTGCCGACGATCTACCGCGAGATGGGCGCGGCGCTGCGGACCGCCCACCCGAACCTCACCGAGGAGCAGGCCGAGTCGATCGCCCAGCTGTATTTCGTGCTGGCGCAAGGACTCGGTGTGCTCTGGGTCATCGCACCGAACGGCGCACTGCCGGACGGGAACCGGCTGGCGGAGGCCCTGACGGCGATCGCGGGCGACCGCGCCGGAGGCGAATGACCGGCCGGAACCGTTGCCGCTCAGAGCTCTTCGTTCAGCACGCCCGCCGGGACGTGCCGTAGCCGCAGTACCGCGATCACCGCGAGGGCGACGGCCGCGACCGCGGTGATCGCCGCCGTGACGTGCACGCCGTGCAGGAACGCCGCCCGTGCCGCCAGCAGTACCGCCTCGCCGAGTTCGCCGGGCAGCCCCGCGCTCGTTTCCACCGCGGCACCCAGGGTGTCGCGCACCGAACGGCCGGCCTCGGCGGGCAATCCGGCGGGCAAGGTCTCGGCCAGGTCGCTGCGGTACAGCGCGATGCTGATGCTGCCGAGGATCGAAATGCCCAGTGCGCCGCCGAGTTCCGCGCCGGTCTCGGATACGCCCGAGGCCGCTCCGGCCTGCTGCGGCGGTGCGGAGCCGACGATCAGCTCGGTGGTGATGCCGAACACCGGCGCCATCCCGAGCGAACTGACGATCGACGCGGCGACCGCGAGCGCGAGGCCGCCCGTGACGGCGAGCTGCGTCATCATCACCATGCCGACCGCGGTCGCGGCCATGCCGACGCCGATCACGTACGCGGGCCGCACCACTCGCACGATGCGCGGCGCGAGCTGGGAGCCGACGATGAAGCCCAGGCCCGAGGGCGCCATCGCGATGCCGGTGCCGAGCGGGGAAAGCCCGAGCACCAGTTGGAAGTACTGCGCGACGAACAGGAAGTAGCCGAAGGCGACGAAGATGCCGACCACGTTGATCAGTAACGCGATCCGGAACGTGCCGAGCCGGAACAGCCGCAGGTCGAGCATCGGGTCGGGCCGGTGCAACTGCCTGCGCACGAACACGATTCCCGCCGCGACGCCTGCTGCCAGCGCGAGCAGCGCGGTGCCGCCGATGCCGTCCTGCGCGATCTTCTTCATGCCGAACACCAGCGCGATCATGGTCGCGACACACAGCGCCGCGCTCACCGGATCGAGTGTGGCGGCGGCATCGTCACGGAACTCCGGCAGCACCTTCGGCCCGATCACCAGCAGCAGGGCCATCACCGGCACCGCGAGCAGGAAAACCGAACCCCACCAGAAGTATTCGAGCAGCACGCCGCCGAACAGCGGGCCCACCGCGCCGCCCGCGGAGAACGCGCCGATCCACACACCGACCGCGACCGAACGCTGCCGCATATCGCGAAACATGTTGAAAATCAACGACAACGTGGACGGCGCCAGGGTCGCGCCCGCGACGCCGAGCAGCGCCCGGCACAGAATCAGGGTCTCGGCGGTAGGCGCGAAGGCGGCGATCACCGAGACCACCGCGAAGGCCGCGGCGCCGGCGAGCAGCAACCGGCGGCGTCCGATGCGGTCGCCGAGCGTACCCATCGTGATCAGCAGCCCGGCCACCATGAAGCCGTAGATGTCGATGATCCACAGCAGCTGCGAGCTGGTGGGGTGCAGGTCGGCGCTGATCATCGGCACGGCCAGGTGCAGCACCGTGAGGTCCATCGCGTAGACGAGACAGGCGAGGGCGAGCACGCCGAGCCCGATCCACTCGCGTCGCCCGGCGCGGGGCGGCGCCGCGCCCGGGGTGCGGTCGAGGGTGCTGTCCACGGGGCCGGGTCCTTCTGCTGCGATGTCCAGGAGAGTCATGCCCGTACTGACGAAACGGGCAGTTCCATCTCATCGGTCACCGCCCGGAAACCGCAAACGATTTTCCGCAGCCCGCAGCCCGCAGCCCGCAGCCCGCAGCCCGCAGCGGCTAATGCGTCCGCAACGGCCAGGCCGGCCGATCGTTGCCATAGGCCGGGGCAGGCCACGTATACGCGGGGTACTCCGCGATCGCCGGTGCGGCGGTGCACGCCTCCCCGTGATACACCGCCGTCGCGGGATCGGGCGCCGCCGCCTGCGGGTGGCGTGGCGTCCGATCCGGGGCGTTGAGCAGCCAGGAAGCGGTGCGCGCCAGCGAGACTCGCACGTCGCGTCCGATCCCGTCGGTGGCGCGCGCGGTGAGCGCGTCGATCACGCCCGCCGCGAGCAGGTAGCCGGACGCGTGATCGAGCGCCTGGGCGGGCAGCGTGCCGGGCACCGCGGGCGCGCCTTCGGCGATCGCTATGCCGGAGGCCGCCTGCACGATGCTGTCGAAGCCGCGTCGACCACCCCATGGCCCGAATTCGCCCCACGCCGAGACCCGCCCGTGGATGAGCCCGGGGCGCCTGGCGGCGGTGACTCCCGCGTGCGCGAGCGCGCCGGGCCGATAGCCGGTGACCAGCACGTCCGCGGCGGTGAGCAGGTCGTTGAACTGGGGCAACCGATCGCGCAGATCCAGCAGCGTGGACCGCTTGCCCTGCCCGGTATCGGCGTACTGCCACGGGATCTCGGGCAGGTGCGGCGGATCGACCCGCAGCACCTCCGCGCCCAGCAATGCGAGGGTCCTGGTCGCGACGGGTCCGGCGATCACCCGGGTCAGGTCGAGCACGCGCAGGCCGCGCAGTGGCTGGAAAGGTGCTGCGCCCAGGGGCAATCCGGGTTCGCCACGGTCGGGGCGGCGTTCGATGGCGACGATCGGCCCGGCGGCGGCGGAGCGGCCCGCGGGGCTCTGCGCCCACTCTTGTTCGGTGCGCACCCGCACCGCGATCGCGCCGTGCGCGGCGGCGTGGTCTTCGATATCGGCGGCCCGGCTCATCGCCATCTGCGCGACCGCGAGGTCCACGGGCGCGTCGATCGGCAGCCCGAGCGCGGTGAGCAACCGGTCGCGGTGGTGCGGATAGTTGGCGTGCGTGCGGACCCATCCGTCATAGGTGGGGAAGAACCCGGAGAGGTCGGCGAACATGGTCGCGGGCGCACCGTGGAAGCGCAGCAGCCGTTCGCTGGAGAACGCGGCGGTGATCCGGACGGGGTCGATGCGGTGCGCCACCGGGTCGAGGCCGCGGATCGTGCGCAGGCGATTGGCCGCGGCGGTGAGCGCGGCGACCGATCCGGCGGCCAGTGCCCAGACCGGTAGTGTCGCAGCGAGATTGCTGCCGGGGTCGGGGGCAGGCGTAATGGCGGAGGGGGTGACACCGATTCCGGCTTCGTAGTCGTGGACCAGCCGTGTGTGCGCGTTCACGCGAACGAGCGTAATAGTTCCAGCTGAGAAGGAGATCTCCGTGGGCATGAAGATCGAGTCGGGCGAGTGGCTGCGGGTGCTGCGGGCCGACCCGGCTCCCCGCCGCTACCTGCTGTGTTTGCCGCCGGGCGGCGGTCCCGCCACCGCATATCGTGAATTCGCACAATGTTTCGGCGCGGGCACCGCGGTGCTGGCGGTGCAGTATCCGGGTAGGCAGGACCGGCTCGGCGAGGCGCCGATCACCGATCTGTGTGCGCTCGCGGACCAGATAGCTCGAGAGGTGCTGCGGCACGGAAACCTCGACGGGCTCGCGCTGTTCGGTCACAGCATGGGCGCGACGGTCGCGTTCGAGACGGCGCGGCGGCTCGAGCGCGGCGGCCAGGCGCTCACGGCGCTGTTCGTGTCCGGCCGTCCCGCACCGGGTTTCGTGGAGACGCAGCGGTTGCACCTCGGGTCGGACGAGGACCTGATCAAGGATCTCGAACGCCTGGCCGCCGACCCGGCGCCGATCCAGATGCTGCGGGACGAACCGAGTCTCGCGGAACTGGTGCTGCCCGCCGTGCGCGGCGACTACCAGGCCGTGGAAACCTATCGGTACCCGCCGGGTGACCCACTGGCCGTCGATATCGCCGCGCTCGTCAGCACCGGCGATCCCACCATGCGACCGGAGCAGGCCGACGAGTGGCGCGAGTTCACCAGCGGAACCTTCGAGCGCACAACCTTTCCCGGCGGGCACTTCTTCGTGGACGAAGATCCCGCGGCGGTGGCGAAAGTCGTCGCGGCCCGGCTGGGCCAGTAGCGTGCACCGCGTGATAGCCGAGAAGTATTGCCGCGAACGGAACTAACGGGCCGCCGGGAGGCGGGTGGCCGGTCCGGCCGCCCGTCGCCGCAGTACGGCGTAGCCCACCCAGGAGAGCACGACGACCACCGCGACGAGCACCCGGACCGCGCCGAGCGCGCTTTCCGGATAGATCACCCCGGTGATGTAGTGGTCGATGAAACCGCTCGGCGGCAGTCCGGCCTCGCCCGCTCGATGGCGCGCCCAATTCTCCAGATGCGTGAGCGGGCAGTCGATGCCGAACAGCACCGTGCTGAATCCCCAGCCGACCGCGAGCAGGTGCGGCCAGAGGGTGCGCGGCAGGCGCCACGCCAGGTATCCACCGACCACCACGTACGCCACGAACGCGAAATGCGCGGCGGCGGTGGCATCGGCGAGTAGCCGATACAGCACACGACCAGCTTAGCGATTCCGCCTCACCACGGCGAAGGCTGGAAGTCCTTCAGGAAGCAGCCGTAGAGGTCGGTGCCCTGCTCGCCCTGCACGATCGGGTCGTAGACCCGGGCGGCGCCGTCGACCAGGTCCAGCGGAGCGTGGAAGCCCTCTTCGGCCAGGCGCATCTTCGTGTAGTGCGGGCGCTCGTCGGTGATCCACCCGGTGTCGACCGCGGTCATCAGGATGCCGTCGGCCTCGAGCATTTCGCGAGCGCTGGTGCGGGTCAACATGTTCAGCGCCGCCTTGGCCATATTGGTGTGCGGATGGCCGGGGCCCTTGTAGGCCCGGGCGAACTGGCCTTCCATCGCCGACACGTTGACGATGTACTTGCGCCGCGCGGCGGCCGCGGCCATGGCCGGCCGCAGCCGCGACACCAGGATGAACGGCGCGACCGAATTGCACAGCTGTACCTCGAGCAGCTCGGTGGGATCGACCTCGGCGACGGTCTGCACCCAGCTGTTGGTGTGCGCGAGGTCGGGCACCAGACCGCCCGCGTCGATCGCGACGCCCCGCGAAATACGTTCGGGGGTGGCCGATCCCGCGACCAGCGCGAGTTCGGCGATGTCGGCGGCGGACAGCGTCGGAGTGAGCGAGGCGGTGAGCGCGGTGGGGTGCGCCTGCATCGTCTTGCCGAAGGTGACCAGTTCGGGCAGCAGGCCCGCAGGCAGCGGTCCGGATTCGGCGTCGACCAGCGCGCTGTAGGCGCCGGGGGAGCGGCGCACGGTCTGGGCGGCGTTGTTGATCAGGATGTCCAGCGGGCCTTGCGCCGCCACGTCGTCGGCGAGCGCGACGACCTGGGCGGGATCACGCAGGTCGATGCCGACCACGCGCAACCGGTGCAGCCAGTCGGCGCTGTCCTCCATCGCGGCGAAGCGGCGGACCGCGTCGTTGGGGAACCGGGTGGTGATCGTGGTGTGCGCGCCGTCGCGCAGCAACCGCAGCGCGATGTACATGCCGATCTTGGCCCGGCCGCCGGTGAGCAGGGCGCGGCGACCGGTCAGATCGGCCCGCGCGTCCCGCTTGCCGTGGCTGCGCGCGGCGCATTCCGGGCACAGCTGGTGATAGAACGCGTCGACCTGCGTGTACTTCTGCTTGCAGATATAGCAGGGCCGCGGCCGGATCAGCGTGCCCGCGCTGGCGCCCGCCGCGCTCGAGGCCAGCGGGATGCCCGCGGTCTCGTCGTCGATCCGCTGCGGCGAGCCGGTCGCGGTCGCGGCGACGACCTCGCGATCGGCGGCCGACACCGCCGCCCTGGCCTCGGTGCGCCGCCGCTGCTTGAGCTTCTTGAACATGTGGCCGACCGCGCGCTGCACCGCCACCGAGTCGGGATGGTCCTTTTCCAGTCGCCCGGCCTCGTCCAGTACGCGCAGACAGGTCGCGAGCTCGTCCGGATCAATCATGCTTTCGGCCATCGGTGGTACAGGCATCCTTTTGCTGAGCTGGGAAATCGACCCGCTCATTGTCGCAAACGCGCGAACCGGGTTGCCGCCCGGTTGCCTGCTCGGGCGGTTACGCGCGCAGCAGCCGCAGCGTCGTGTCCGCGGTCCCGCGCAGCAGCTCGATCGCTTCGGCGGTGGTCGGCGGCCTGCTGGTGGGGGTGGCGGTGACCGAGGACAGGCGCAGCCAGCTGATCTCGTAGGTGGTCCAGCCGTGGCGGACGGCGAGGGTGATGCTGGTGGGCCGGGTGCCGCCCGGGCTCTTGCGTTGGACGAGATACGCCTCGTCGCCGAGGCCGGGCAGCGCGGTGATCTCGTCGTTCTCCGACAGCGGGGCCTGGGTCCAGGTCTGGAACCGGGCGGTGAATTCGGGACCGGGGTCGGTCTGCTTGTGCACCACGGCCCGCACCTTCACGGTGCTGTCGTCGCCACGATCGAGCGCGCCGGGCGTGCTGAGCCGAATCGTGCACGTCATCGTGTCGACGGCCGGGTGCAGCAGGCTTTGGTGCAGGGGGTATTTCGGGCCCGCCGCACTCGTGGGCGCGAGGGCGAACCCGGCGCGCAGATAGGGCGCGGTGTCGGTGATCGCGCAGAGGTTGTCCACGTGGTGATAGCCCCGCAGGTCGGGCGCGGCGGCGGCTCGGTCGGTGGCGGAGGTGGTGAGCGAGCCGACGACCCAGAGCGCCGACACCGCGGCTGCTGCGCCCAGCGCCCACGGCCAACTCTTGCCGTGCGTGGACCCGCTCCAGGTCAGCGCGCGTCGCGGCGGCACCGTGCCGTCCGGATAGGGCCGCGGAGGTGCCGCCGGAGTCAGCGGCTGGTCCAGCCAGCCCGTGTAGTCGGGGCGCGAGGGCCCCGAACCCCCCGATCCCGTCATCGCCCCGAAAATATCACCTCATCCGACGTCCCGCGGGGGTTCCGATCAGGGTCGGCCGGCGCGCAGTTCTTCCGCAGCGGCGGTGCGGCCGAGCTGGTCCGCGCGTTCGGCGAGGCGCGCGAGCAACGGTGCCGGGATCTCCGCACGGACCTCGATCAGCCCGTCCCACACCACTTTCGGGGTATCCGCGGTGAGCGCGGCGAGGAACTCGTCGAGATCGTCCATACCGTCGATGAGTTCGAGCACCCTGGCCCGGCCGTCGGCCTCCTGCGCGAGCGCGATCTGGACGAGCGTGTCGATGTTGTCGCTGCGCGCCGCGACGAGCACGGCGGCCAAGAGCTGTGCGCGGCTCAGATCGCCGATGCAGGACGCCAGGATCGGGGTCGCGGTCGCCGGCAGCGCGTCGACCAAAGGCAAAGCCTGGGACCAGAGTTCGTGTTCGGCGGTGGTGCCGATCACCGCGCGCAGCACGTCCGGGTCCTGCATGATCGGCAGGCCCGCCATGCGTCTGCGGTCGGTATCGGTCATCGCCAGGGCGATGGGCAGCATCGCGCTCCACAGACCCGCCGCATCGGCCTGGGTGACCAGCTCGCCGAGTTCGTCGTCCGGCTTGTCGGCCAGACGCGCGGCCAGGATGGCCAGCTGATCCGGTTGCAGGTGCACCGCCAGCGGTAGCAGATCCAGCCAGAAGCCCTGCTGCAACGCGGCGTTCATGATCGAGGCGAGCACCGATTCCTCCTGTACCGCAGGTCTTTCGGCGAAAGCCCGCAAGCTGTCCGGGCTCATCGCGCTGGTCACCGGCAGCAGCGAAGCCCAGGCGTCCAGCGCCCGGACCGCCTCGATCAGGCCGTCCAGTACCTCGCCGCCGAGTCCGGCCGCGAGATCGCCGAGCGCGGCCCGGTTTTCGGGACCGACGCTGTCGAGCAGGTCGAGACCCTCTGCCCACAGGCCTTGTTCGTGTGCGGTCCGGATCACCCCGGCGAGCCGGTCGGTGAACAGACCCATCAGCCGGTCCAGTGCGGACTTGTCCTCCATGAGAAAACCGACGCGCAACAGATCGGCATCGCCGAGCACCGGTGCCGCGGCGCGCATCGATTCCTCCGGTACGACGCCGACGAACCGGCTCATGGTCACGTGGTCGTCGCGCCGCAGCAGTTCCCGGGCCACGTCGGCGACCAGCCGGGTGGGTACCGACGCGATGATGTCGGCGGTGCGCCGCGGGTCCAGCTGGGCCGCGGTCTCGGCGAGAAAGCGAGCGGGCAGCGCCTTCGCGATATCGATCGCGCGGGCCGGTTCGACCGATCCGGCGACGGCCGCGCACAGCACCGGCCCGAACGCGCGTTCGGCGGCCTTGGCACTGATCACGGTCGGCACCAACTTCGTCGCCGCCGCGACCCGCCGCATCCGCGCGGCGTCGCGATCGAAGAGCAGGTCGGTGGCGCGTTCCCGGAACGCCCGGATCGCCTCGGGCGAAAGGCTGTGCAGGAACGCGAGATCCGCCGGGTCGGCGATATCCAGCAGGCGCGCGAGTTTCGTCGTTTCCGCGCGCACCATGAGTTGTGCGCTCATAAGCCGAGCGCCTTCTTCACGGCCGGCCGCATCAGCCGGGGGATCAGCTGCAGCGAGGATTCCACCGCCGCGCCGAGGCGTTCGCCGCGGGCGCTGACGGCGGTGCGCAGCAGGCGGTCGAGTTCGGCGAGGTCGGCCTCGGTGAGCCGGCCGAACTCGTCGGGCAGCGGTGCGCCGAGGGTCTGGGTCAGCGGGTGCGCCGGGTCCGGCATGGCATCTCCGTATCGGTGTCGAATTGTGTTGCGCGCGGCCGTGTTCCGGCGGCCGCGCGGGTCAGCTGCGGCGCGGGGTGATCGCGGCCCGGTCGGCGCGCAGGTCGTCGACGAAGTTGGCGATCGCCTCGGCGACCAGCAGCGGTTCGGTGACCGGCAGCCAGTGGTCCGCCGGCACGGCACAGCGCCAGAGCCGGTCCACCCAGCGGATCGAGGTGTCGTAGATGGCGGCGGGCACGAACGGGTCGGTGGAGTCCACCAGCAGTTGCACCGGTACCGCGGTGCGCCGCAGCCGCGGGCGGCGCAGATGATGCAGCAGGTTGGCCTGCGCGATCCGCCCGCCCGAGACGAGGTCGGTGCGCCAGGTGCGGGCGATCCGGGCCGGGATCGGCGAGAGCCCGCCGAGCCGCTCGACCAGCAACGTCCGCACCCGCGGCGGGTACAGCCGTCGCGCGACGGGGATCGGCCGCAGGGTCCAGCGCGCGCCGTGCAGCCACCAGCCGAGATCGCCGAGCATGCCTTTGGCGTGCGGCGCGACCGCGCGCAGCCACAACCCCAGATGATCGAGGTTGGGACCGGAAATGGCGGTGAACGAGGCGATCCGGGTGTTCGCCCGCGGATCGCACACCGCCTCCCACAGTTGCACCGCGCCCCAGCCGTGGCCGCAGGTGTGCACCGGCTGTTTCGGGCTCGCCGCGTCGATCACCGCGAAGAAGTCGGCGGCCAGCCGGTCCAGGCGGAAGTCCGCGAGCAGGGCCGGAGTGGCTGATCTGCCGTGCCCGCGCACGTCGTAGGTGATCACCCGGAAGCCGTCGCTCAGCAGGGCGGCGACGGTGGCCCACACGCGATGGGTGTCGGTGAGGCCGTGCACGAGAACCAAGGGTTCGGCCGCGGGGTCGCCCCATTCGAAAACGGCGAGATCGGCGCCGTCGGCGGTCACCGTCCACTGCCGGTCCGGGCGCGGCGTATCGGTGTCGATCAGGTTGGTCATGTTGTCAGCCTCGTTCGGGGGCGAGCTGCCGGCCGGTCACCAGGGCCGTACCGCCAGTACGTTTTCCGATACCGACAGTACGAAGTAAACCCGGGCAAGGCGAGGGGTACGCCCAGACTATGGCGTACCTCACGTCGATAACCGTACTGACGGTACGTGTATGCTGCGGTCGTGCCCCGTCCCAGCTCCCGTCCGTCGGCGACCTCCCGTGCGGAGATCGTCGATGCCGCGATCCGGGTGATCGACCGGGCCGGGCCGCGGCCGAGCATGGACGACATCGCCCGCGAAGCCGCGATGACGAAGCCGCGGCTGTACCGGCAGTTCGCCGACAAAGCCGACCTCTACACCGAGATCGGCAACCGGATGGCGAAGTCCGCCGCGGCGGCCGCGGGTAACGATCTGACGCTCATGCTGCAGCCCCCGCGCGCCGCGCTGCGCCGGGTGCTGACGGGTTACGCCGACAGTATTCTGCAGCATCCCAATGTCTTTCGCTTCCTCGGCCAGGCTCAGGTGACCCAGCAGTCCGACGGCACCGTGCTGCAATTCGACCTCGGCCGTGCCGCCTCGGACCGTTTCGCCCGGCAGGCGCGCGAGATCGCCGAGTCCATTCCGATCCAGACCGCGGGCATCGACTATCTGTCGCGCGCGGTGGTCGGCGTGGTCGTCTCGATCACCGATCTCTGGCTGGCCGATCCGGCGCCGTCGACGCGCACCGCGGAATTCGTCGACCAGGCCACCGAATTCGTGTGGGGCCTGATCGACGGTTTCCTGCGCAGGCAGGGCATCTCCGCGGATCCCGACACCCCGATACTCGCCTCGCTCACCGCCGTCAATCAGGCGCAGCGGCCCACGGGCTGACCGCTCATCAGCGCTTTCGCTGCCCGCGGCGCACTCTTGTGCCAGCCTTGTTGACAGAGTGCCAATAGTGCGCGAATCTGATGCGGAAGCACCGAGCGAGCAAAGGATCTGAGATGGCACGCGCCGCGTGGAGTGACGACGAGGTCGAGGCGGTTCGCGACCTGGCGAAGGCGTTCTTCGAAAAGGAGGTGGTCCCGCACGAGGAGAAGTTCGTCGCGCAGGGCCATCCGGATCGCGCGCTGTACAACCGCGCCGGCGAGCTGGGCTTGCTGTGCACCGCCATCCCGGCCGAATACGGTGGTGGCGGCGGCACTTTCGCGCACGAGGCGGCGATCATCGAGGAGCAGACCCGGGCGGGCGACGGCGCCTTGGGGATGCCGGTGCACACCTCGATCATCGCCCCCTACATCAAGGAATTCGGGACCGAGGAACTCAAGCGCCGCGTGCTACCCAAGGCGGCCGCGGGCGAGATCGTGCTCTCCATCGGCATGACCGAGCCGAGCACCGGCTCCGACCTGCAGAACATCAAGACCCGCGCGGTGCGCGAGGGCGACGAGTACGTCATCACCGGCTCGAAGATCTTCATCACCAACGGCTGGCTCTGCGACGGCATCGTCATCGCCGCCAAGACCGACCCGACCAAGGGCGCGGCCGGGGTCTCGCTGATCTACGCCGACGTGTCCGACGACACTCCGGGGTTCAAGCGTGGCCGCATCCTGAACAAGATCGGCGGCAAGGCGCAGGACACCGCCGAGCTGTTCTTCGACGGCCTGCGGGTGCCCGCGACGAATCTGCTCGGCGAGTCCGAGGGCCTCGGCTTCTATCAGATGATGCAGATGCTCGCGCAGGAACGCCTGGTCACCGGCATTATCGCGGTCGCGATGATGGAGCAGGCCGTGCAACTCACGATCGATTACACGAAGGGCCGCGAGGCGTTCGGCAAGCCGCTGTTCGCGATGCAGAACACCAAGTTCGAACTCGCCGAGTGCGCCACCCTCGCGAAGATCAGCCGTACCTTCCTGGACGACTGCATCGGGAAACACCTGCGCGGCGAGCTGGACATCCCCACCGCGGCGATGTCGAAGTACTGGCTCACCGATCAGCTGGGTATCGTGGTTGACCGCTGCCTGCAACTGTTCGGCGGCTACGGCTACATGACGGAGTATCCGATTTCGCAGCTTTACACCGGCGCCCGCGTCCTGCGCATCCTGGCGGGTAGCAACGAGGTGATGAAGGATCTCATTGCCCGGTCTCTCTGATACCACGAGTGAGACCGCGGACGGTGCTGCGTCGCCGCGCCGCCGCAGGCTCGAACCCGACGAGCGGCGCGCGCAGATCCTCGCGTGCGCGATCGACATGTTCGGCGAGCGGCCCTACGCCGCGGTCTCGACCGCCGAGCTGGCGCAGCGAGCCGGTGTCGCGCGCGGTCTGATCAACCACTACTTCGGCAACAAGCGCGATCTGTATCTCGCGGTCGTGCGCCGGATGGTGACGCTGCCCAAGCTGGACGACATGATCGTGCCCACCGGCACCGAGCGCGAGCGAGTCGACGCAAGTGTGCACTGGCTGCTGGACACCATCGCCGAGCACGGCAGCACCTGGGTGAAGGTGACCAGCCACGAGGGCGTCGGCGACGACCCCGAGGTGCAGCAGATCCTCGATCAGGCCGACGACGCCGCGGCCGAACGCCTGCTGCTCATGATCGGCCTCGCCGATTCGGCACGCAGTGCGGCATTGCGCGCGATGGTCCGCGCCTACGGCGGGCTGGTGAAAGTGGCGGGGCGCGAATGGATCACCCGCGCCACGCTGACCCGGCCGCAGGTGCACGACCTGCTCGCCGACATGCTGACGACCCTGGTCACCGAATCGCTGCCGCGGGTGGACCGCAGGCACTGAGCGTGCCCGCGGTCGCCCGGGTCAGTTGCCGGTTTCGGGCGCCACCTCGGCGGCCGCCGGCGCCGCGCTGTAGCGCACCGGCCGCCGAGTGCCCGGCGCGTGCCCCTGCCGCCCGTACTTCAGCTCGATGACTTCCTCCCGCCGGTGCTCGACCACCAGCGCACCGACGCCGAGGATCCACAGCGTCGCGGTCGCGATCGCGCCGATCTGGACCCAGTCGCTGAAGCCGTACCCGGCCGCGGTGAGCGTGCACGCCATCGCCACGATGCCGAGTGCGCACAGGATCAAGCCGGGCACGTTGTAGTTGTCGCCGAGCAGATCGCCGGCCTGCGCATGCCACGGCCGATCGTCGCGGCCGTCGGGATCGGTGCTACCGAACATGGTTCCTCCTGAGAGTCAGCGCAAGATCAGTGACACGGAGCGCGTGCGAGACCGCACGGTGTGCTCAGCATGAACTGTCGTCGCACGAAACGGCGCGCAACGTTGTCGGTTCGTTATTACGGTTGCATCACCGTATTTCGACCTTTCGGATGATCCGGCCGCCGTCGGACCCCTATTGTGGGTCGGGATATCGGGGCGGGTCCGGAGTGTCCGAGGTTCCTGCGCGGTGTGTGGTGTGGAGAGGGAACCTGGCATGGCACGGGCAGAACGCCGTGAAACGGAACGCTGGCCTGCGGCAGCGCAGCAGGACGATCGGTGGCCGGAGGCGGCGGAGGAAGAGCGCTGGGGCGAAGCCGACCCGGACGAGCGGTGGCAGGAGCCCGTGCCGAGCCGCCGCCGCACCGGCCGGCTGCGGGTGGAGATCCCGCCCATCGTCAACCCCTACGCGATCGTCGCGCTGGTGGCGGCGTTGCTCGGGTTGTTCCCGGTCGCCATCGTGTTCGGCTTCATCGCCTTCTCCCATCCGCGGGGCCGGGTGATGGCGCTGTTCGCGCTGCTGATCGGCGTGGCCGAGGTGACGGCGCTGGTGGGTTTCGTCGTGCTGGCCGGAAACGTGTTGCCCGACAGCGTGACCCGGGCGAACAAGCCGACGATGAACCTGTCGGCGCAGGCGACGACGGAGCGCCCGGCGCCGCCGGTGATCACCACCGTGGTCCCGCCGTCCGCGGCCCCGAGCGTGACCGCCACCTCGGCGAGCCAGAGCAACCTGAAGAAGGGCTCGGCCTGCACCGAATCGCAGGCCGGCCAGATCGGCACCGGGGCGGACGGCACGACGCTGCTCTGCCTGCAAAGCGCGAGCAGCTACCAGTGGTCCGGCCCGGTCAACGTGTCCACGACGACCCAGCAGCCGGGCACGAAATGCGATGGCACCACGGGCAAGACGGCCCGCACCGCCGACGGCCGCGCGCTGATCTGCGAGAACCCCGGACGCAACGGCACCTGGGCGCTGTGGACCACCGAATAACCTGGACCACCGAATAACCGGCCCGGTCTACTCTTCCTTCTTGGCCCGGCTCGGCTGCACCCGCGGCGGTTCGTTCGGCATCTTCGGATACTGCGGCGGCCACGGCGCGTCGAGCAGACCCGAGGCCATATCCCGCTCCGACATCTCCAACAGCGGCGCGATGGACTGCGGCGTACGGTCGGCCCACGGATCGCCGAACTCGGTCAGCCGCGCGGGCACGGTGGCGATGGTGAGTTCGTCGGGCACGACGTCGGCCAACGCGTCCCAGGTGATCGGCGTGGACACCTGCGCGCCGACCTTCGGGCGCACGCACCACGCACCGAAAACCGTTTTGTGCGGCGCGTTCTGATTGAAGTCGACGAATACCCGATTGCCGCGCTCTTCCTTCCACCACTGCGCGGTGATCTCGTCCGGATGCCTGCGCTCCAGTTCCCTGGCCAGCGCGACGGCGGCCGCGCGCACCTGGTAGCCGTCCCAATTCGGTGCCAGCGCAACGTAGATGTGCAGACCGCGTGAGCCGGAGGTCTTGATCCGCGACTCGATGCCCAGCTCGGTGAACAGGTCGCGGGTGAGCCCGGCCGCCCGTCTGAGATCGTCGAACGTGATGCCGGGCGACGGATCGAGGTCGATCCGCAGTTCGTCGGCGATCTGCAGATTGTCCGCCCGGTTCGGCCACACGTGGAAACCGAGACAGCCCTGGTTCACCGCCCACAGGATGTGCGCGAGGTCGTGCGCGACGAGCGCGTCGCTGGTGGTGCCGTTCGGTGTGGACACCTCCACGGTGTGCAACCAGTCCGGCGCCGACTTGGGCACCCGCTTCTGGAACCACGACTTCCCGGACGCACCATCGGGATACCGCTCCAACAGCAGCGGCCGCCCGCCGACGACACTCAGGAACGGCTCGGCCACCGCCTGGTAGTAGCGGACCAGGTCCAGCTTCGTCTCGCCACGCTTGGTGAAGTAGACCTTGCCGGGATTGCTGATGGTGACGGTCCGGCCGTCGACCTCGATATCGACCGATTCACTCATGCCTGCACCTCGCTGGCGCTCGGTTCCGTCATGCGCGAGGCACGCTGTGACATGGTTCGCTCACTACGTTCGCTCATGACTCCACCTCGCTGGCGCTCGGTTCCGTCATGCGCGAGGCGCGCTGTGACATGGTTCGCTCACTACGTTCGCTCACGACTCCACCTCGCTGGCGCTCGGTTCCGTCATGCGCGAGGCGCGCTGTGACATGGTTCGCTCACTACGTTCGCTCACGACTGCACCTCGCTGAAGATCTCACTCAGCTCCGCGGGCGGCGCCTCGTCCAGCTGTGCGTAGGTGCATGATTCGGGGGTGCGGTCGGTGCGGAACCGGACCAGTCTGCCGCCGTGCCGGAGCCGGCCGGACTGCACGTGTTCGTAGCGGACCTCGGCGACCAGTTCGGTGCGCAACGCCTCCCAGGAGAGGTCCTTGCCGCCGGTCCAGCGGCTCACCCCGCCGGGCATCTTGCCGTCGGCCCTGGCTTGCGCCGCGGCGTCGGCCCATTCACGCCACGGATGGTTTTCCAGCGCGTTCTCCCGCAGCGGCGCGAGCTCGTCGACCAGTTCTTTGCGCCGGGCCGCGGTGAAGCTGCTCGCCACGCCGACGTGGTGCAGGTTGCCCTCGTCGTCGAAGAGCCCGAGCAGCAGCGAGCCGACGCCTTCCCCGTCCTTGTGCCAGCGGAACCCGGCGACCACGCAGTCGGCGGTGCGTTCGTGCTTGACCTTCAGCATCACGCGCTTGTCCTGCAGGTAGGCCAGCCCGTCGGCCTTGACCATGACACCGTCGAAGCCCGCGCCCTCGAACCGGGTGAACCAGTCCTCGGCGACGTCGGGGTCCTGGGTGATGGGAGTCAGGTGCACTCGTGCGGGTTCGGTGTCGAGGATGGTCTCGAGCAGTCGCCTGCGTTCGGCGAACGGCTCCTCGGTGAGGTCGCGGTCGCCGAGGGCGAGCAGATCGAACGCGACGAAACTGGCCGGCGTCTCCACCGCCAGCTTGTTGACCCGGGACGCGGCCGGATGCAGCCGGTTCTGCAGCGTGTCGAAGTCCAGGCCCTGATCGGTCACCACGACGATCTCGCCGTCGACCACGCACCGGTCCGGCAGCGCCTGCTGCAACAACTCGGCGACCTCGGGGAAATACCTGGTCAACGGGCGGTCGTTGCGGGAGCCGAGCTCCACCTCGGCCCCGTCGCGGAAGACGATGCAGCGGAAGCCGTCCCATTTCGGCTCGTAGCTGAGCCCGGGTTCACGGGGCACGCCCGGCGCGGTTTTGGCGAGCATCGGCCGGACAGGTGGCATCACCGGTAAGTCCACGCGAACTACCCTCCTCGGTTCGTGTTCCTTACCGATGCAGACGGCATGTTCGAGCAGAATTCATCGGCACTTGCCGATGATCGTAAGCGCCGCAGCCGACAAGATCGGGAATTGGCGGCTGCGGCGAAACCCGTATCAGTTGTCCAGCCAGCCGTGTTGCTCGGCGAAGGCGGTGAGCCGGTCGCGGATGGTGAGGATCTCCCCGGCGGTCAAGGCGGGACTGGCGTCCAGCAGCAGCTCGGTGATGAGGCGTTTGTGTTCGGCGACCGTGAGGTGCCCGGAGTTCGACCGGTGTTTCGATTTGTGCGGTAGCACCGGCGGGTTCGGCTGACCGCCGACGACGGTCAGGTTCACCGCCTTCGGCCCCCGATCGCCCTCGGTCATGTCGAATTCGAATACCCGGCCCTGGCGTAACTCGTCCTCATCCAGTCCGATGTCGTTGACGTGCACGAATACGTCCGGACCGCCGTCCTCCGGTCGAATGAAACCGAATCCCCGAGAGCTGTCGAACGAGACCAATTTCCCGATGGACACCAACACCCACTCCTCGCCACGCGGTCACTACCCGGTCACCTTAGCCCGCCTTATCCTCGTCGTTGGACGAAAGCGCCTTTTGTAATGAATTGAAAACCGTGAGTCCTTGACCGACCATTCCGTTCACCAGTTCGCCGACTCCGTCCGGCCCGTTGAGCACGGTGAGATTGGCGTTCGCCAGCCCGTTCGAGGCCTGCTTCACGATTTCGGGCAGCTGCTCGATCAACAACTGGTCCAACGCGATCCGGTTGTTCGACGCGGCCGCGGCGGCCTGGATCCGGGTGCGGTCGGCCTCGGCCTCGGCCAGGATGCGCACCCGATCCGCTTCCGCCTGAGCGGGTTTCACGACTTCGGTCTGCAACTGCTGCTCGCGCAGCTCGGCCTCCTTGCGCGCCTGCTCGGCCTGCGCTGTGAGCACCTCCTGCAAGGCCATCGCCTCGGCGAGCGGACCTGCCTGTGCCGCTTCGGCATTCGCCTTGTCGATATCGCGCTGGTACTGCGCGCGCAGGATCGCGGTCTCGCGCTGGTACTCGGCCTGCCTGCGCAGCGACTCCTGTTCGGCCTGCGCCGCGAGCTGCGCCGCCTGGGACTGGGCGATCTGCGCGTCGCGCTGCACGCTGGCATTGTGCGGTGCGGCCAGCGCCTGAATGTAGCCGAGATTTCCGTCGTCGATGGACTGGATCTGGAACGAATCGACCCAGAGGCCGATATTGCCCATCTCCACTTTGGACGCGACCAGGACCTCGTCGGCCAGCTTCTGGCGTTCCCGGATGATCTCCTCGACCGTCATCGAGCCGACGATCGAGCGCAGGTGACCGGAGAAGATGCGGCCGGTGAGCACCGACATCTCCTTTTCCTGTTCGGACAGGAAGCGTTGCGCCGCATTGACGATCGACTGGGTGTCGTTGGCGACCTTGAACGCGATCACCGCGCGCACTTCGAGCTGGATCGCCTGCTTGGTGACGCAGCGCTCCTTGATCTCGGCCTCGAACATGGCCAGCGAGAGGTAGCGCACCTTACGGAACAGCGGCACCACCCAGCTGCCGCGGCCGATCACCACCTTGAACGGCGTGTTGTCTTTGCTCTTGGCGCCGCTGATCAGCATCGCCTCGTCCGGGTCGGGTACGTGGTAACCCAGCACGGTTGTCTCCCTTACTGTTTCAAATTCCTTCGGCCGGATCCGGCGTCAGCGGAATCCAGGGCACCACATCGACGATGCGTCCGGGATGGACCTCGATGACCAGCACCGCGGTGCCTGCCGGAATCGCTTCGGCCGCACGGGCGATGTACAGCTCTGTGCCCCCGCGAATCGCCACCAAGACCTCCCCTAACATGCCCGCACCCCGGATGGGCGAGGTGAGCGTACCCGTCAAACCGACCACGGGGTCGCTCATCGCACCGATCTCCTCCCACTGACAGTCCGAGTGGTCACACTACGTCCCGGACAGTGGGTTTCCCAGGCGACAGGGCCGGGTGAATCCGGTTCGTGACCACGGGAGTTGCTCCGCGCGCGGGCGTAGGGGGTGAACGACCAGGTTGCGGGTGTCTCAGTATGCCGAGATGTGCGCGGGTATGTTGCTTGCATGGGAGGACGGCTCGCGTTGGTGGTCGGGTCCGAATGTGTGGCGCTGGGGGAGCTGGGATTCACCGGCGAACTCGCAACGGGTTTGTATGGGAGTTTGACCGAGGCCGGTGGGTGGCGCGCGGCGACGGACGAGGACGGTCCGGTACTGAATCCGACAGCGGCGCAACTGGTCACGGCGGTGGACGAGGCGTTCGCGGCGGCCGCGCAGCGGCAGGCGACATTGCTGCTCGCTTTCATCGGCCACGGCGTGGCGACCAATGCCGAGGATTTCTATCTGCTCGGTCATGACTCGCCCGCGAACCCGAACTCGCACAATGCCTTTCATCTGACGCAGGAGATCAGGGAGCGGCTGAACCAGGCGGCGCTGGACGGGCTGGTGGTGCTGGTCGACGCCTGCGAGACCGGGCAGGGCGTGCTCGGTGCCGCGCGCCGGTGGACCGATCTGCTCGCGCAGTCGGCGGGGCGGATGGAGATGCTGGTCGCGGCGAGCGACGGCCCGGCGTTCTCCGGATGCTTCACCAGGACCATGCTGTCCACCTTCGGCGCCGGGTTGCCGCTGCGCGGCGAGAACCTGTTGCCCGCCGATCTGGTCGATCCGATCGCGGGCGAGTGCGTTCATCAACAGCCGCAGTACCTTTCGTTCACCTCCGGCGCGGTGTCGGTGGAACACGGCGCCGACCCGGGACTCTGGTTGGTGCCCAACACCGCCCGGCACCGCGACGCCGTGAGCGGGCGCTCCGCAGCGGGATTCGTCGACCAGCTCACCCGCGGGCTGCTGGTGACCCCCGACGTGCGCGAGCACCTGGACGCCATCGTCGACGCCGGGTCGCATCGCCTGCGCGTGGTGATCGGACCGACCGGTGCGGGCAAATCGACGTTGCTGGCCATGCTGATTCGGCCGAGCCTGGTCGAGGGCTTGGCGGTGACTCCCGAATACATCACCGCGGCAGTGTTTCTCACCGCCGCGAGCTCGATCGAGGCGGTCGCGGCCGAGCTCGCCGCCCAATTGAGCGCGCGCCTGCCCGGTTTCGCCGATGCCGCGCGGTCCGTGCGCGCGCACCGATCGCGCGACGAGTTCGACATCTTCGACATCGCGGTGCGTCATCCGCTGGCGCGGCTGTCCACCGCGGGCCGCCGGGTGACGCTGGTGTTCGACGGGCTCAACCAGCCCCAGCCGGGCACCCGGCGGCTGCTCTGCGCCGCCATCTGCGATCTCACGAAACGCGAAGACCTGCGCCATGTCCGGGTGATCGCCGGGGTGCGCGACGGTACCGGCGTGGAAGACGAGCCCACCCTGGCGCACATGCACCGGATCGAGGTCGGCGAGCCCGCCGCCGACGATATCGCCACCGTCGTGGGATCGGCGCGCGGCACCGGTGCGCCGGCCGATCCCGCCGATTGGGTGCAGTGGATCCAGGGCCTGCTGTCCGAAACACCAACGGCCGTCGAGGACGACACGCACGTGGTCTCCGGCGGCTGGCTGCTGGCACGCATGCTGCTCGAGGTGGCGCCGAGCATCACCGACGGCGCGGTGGCCGCCGGGATCGGCCTGGACCGGATCGTCACCCTGCGCGTCGACGCGGCGCTGCGCGGCATGCAGCCCGACACCGTGCACGCCGCAGGCACCTACCTCGGCGTGCTCATCGCCGCGGGCGTCGGGCCGGTGCTGCCGATCGAACTCGCCGACGCGGCGCTGACCTCGCTCGGCATCGATCTGCACATCGCCCGGATCCGCGATATCACGGTGGCGCTCGGCGCGCTCGTCACCCGCAGTCACCCCGGCACGCTGCGGGAATCGATCGGCGTGACGCACGGCGCGTTGCTGCCCGGCCTGCGCGCGGAATGCAAGCAGCTCGGCGTGGAGATCGAGGACGCGCACCGGGCCATCATCGCCGCCATCAAACACAGTCAGAGCGATCGCGCCGCCGACTACGCCCGCGGTTCGGCGGTGCGGCACTGCCTGGCCTACCGGGATTCCACCAGCGCGCTGCACTTCCTGGAGATGTTGCAGACCGCGCGCGCCGCCGACAACCGGGACCTGTGGGCGGCCTGGGTACCCGCGTTCGTCGAAACCCTCGGCCCCGACCATCCGGACACCCTGACGACCCGCAGCCGCGAGGCCTATCACCGGGCCGAGAGCGGTGACTACCTCGGTGCCATCACGGCTTTCGAGCAGCTGCTCGTCGACCGGCTCCGGGTGCTGGGCCCCGATCACCCGAAAACCCTTGGTACGCGCACCAATCTGGCCACCTACCGCGCCCGGTGCGGCGACTATCCCGGTGCTCGGGCGGATTACCAGCGCCTGCTCGCCGATCAGATCCGGCTACTCGGTCCCGACCATCCCGATACCCTGCGCACCCGCAACGACCTGGCGTCCAATCGTGCCGACCAGGGCGACCTGGTCGGTGCGATCATCGATTTCGAGGCCCTGCGTGCCGACCGTGCCCGCATCCTCGGTCCCGACGACCCGCAAACCCTGCGCACCCGCAACAGCCTCGCCTACTGGCACGGCGAACACGGCGACGTCACCGCGGCGCTGCACGAATTCGAGCAACTGCTCACCGACTGCCTGCGCATCTTCGGCCCGGACCATCCGGCCACCCTCAACGCTCGCAACAATCTCGCGGCGTTTCGCGCGCGCAGCGGTGATATCGCCGGTGCGCGCGCCGAATTCACGCACCTGCTCGACGACCGGGTCCGGGTGCTCGGCGCGGATCATCCCGACACGCTCACCACCCGGAGCACGCTGGCCTCGTATCGCGCCGACGCGGGTGAGCTGCCCTGCGCCATCGCCGAACTCGAACAGCTGCTGGCCGATCGCCTGCGGGTGCTCGGTCCCGATCATCCCGACACCTTCGCCACCCGCAACGACCTGGCGTCCCGGCAGGCAGAACACGGCGACCTCCGCAAAGCGATCGCCGAACTGGAAGTCCTGCTGGTGGCCGAACTCCGCGCCCTGGGGCCGACCCACGCCGCGACGATCCGCACGCAGACCACGCTCGCGCACTGGCGCGCCCGTCTCGCGGGATAGCGCGGTCCGGCCGGCGGGTATCTTGCTTGCATGGGAGGACGGCTCGCGCTGGTGGTGGGGTCGGAGTGCGTCGCGCTGGGGGAGTTGGGGTTCACCGCGGCGCTGGCCGGTGACCTGTACGGCGGCCTGTGCCGGTCCGGGGGATGGGCGGCGGCGACCGGCACGGCCGGGCCGGTGCTGAATCCCACTGCCGCCGAGCTGGTGTCGGTGATGGACGAGGCGTTCCGGGTCGCGTCCGAGCAGCGGGCGACCTTGCTCGTCGCGTTCATCGGCCACGGGGTCGCGACCGGTGCCGGCGACTTCTTCCTGCTCGCGCACGATTCTCCGGCGGTGCCGCGCTCGCACAACGCCTTTCACCTCGCCCAGGGTATCCGGGAACGATTGAACGAGTCGACGCTGGACGGACTGATCGTGCTGATCGACGCCTGCGAGACCGAACAGGGCCTCCGCGGTGCGGCCACCCGATGGACCGATCTGCTCGCCGACGCCGCGGGCCGGATGGAGCTACTGGTCGCCTCGGGGGCCGGGCCCGCGTACTCCGGCTGTTTCACGCGCACGGTGCTGGCGACGTTCGACACCGGCCTGCCGCTGCGCGGTGAGACCCTGCTCGCGCACGATCTGGTGGACCCGATCGCGCGCAGCTGCCTGCGCCAGGAACCACAGCACCTGTCCTTCACCGCGGGCACGGTGACCGGCACGGCGGGCGGCGATCCCGGATTGTGGTTGGTGCCCAACGCCGCTCGGCGGCGCGACGCGCTGACCGGGCGGCCCGCGGCCGGTCTGCTGGATCAGCTCACGCGAGACGTGGTGGTGACCGACGCGCTGCGCGAAAGCCTGATCGATCTCGTCGAATCGGGCGGGCGGCGCCTGCGCGCGGTGGTCGGGCCGGTCGGGTCCGGCAAATCGACGCTGCTGGCACTGCTGATCCGGCCGAGCGTGGCCGAGGGGCTGCCGATCGCGCCCGAATACGTCACCGCGGCAGTGTTTCTCACCGCGAGCAGCTCGCTCGAGACCGCGGTCGGGGAGCTGGCGGAGCAGCTGGCGGATCGGCTGCCCGGGTATACCCGCGCCGCCCGCGTGCCCTGGGCCGGGGCGGGCGAGCCGGACATCTTCGAACTCGAGCTGGCCGCCCCGCTGGCCCGATTGCGCCGGGCGGGGCAGCGGATCACGCTCGTGTTCGACGGACTCGATCTACCGGAGCCGGGGAGCCGGGATCTGCTGATCGACGCCGTCGCCGAGCTGACCGAGCGGCCCGAGCTGCCGCACGTCCGCGTCATCGTCGGCGTGCGGGCCGGCGCGGCGGCGCAGGCCGATCCTCGGCTCGGGCACATGCATTCGATCGCGATCACCGGGCCCGGGGTCGGTGAGATCGCTGCCGAGGTGCAGCGCGGCGATCGGCCGCCGCACTCCGCCGACACCGGGTACCAGGGCATCGACTACATGGGCGGCGATCTCGGACCCAGTACGGGTGCACGGGTTCCGGCCGGTTGGCTGCTGGCCAAGCTGCTGCGCGAACTACATCCGAGCGCGCGGGACCGGCTGTCCTCGCGCGCCGACATCGATACCCTTGCCGCCCAACGTCTCCGGCTCGCCGCGGAGTCGGCGGCACCCGAGGTCGCGAACGCCATCGGCCCGATGGTGGCGATCCTCGTCGCGGCGGGCGTGGGCCCGGTGCTGCCCATCGAGGTGCTGGAAACCGCGCTGGCCGAATGGCAGCGACCGCTGCGCACCGCCGGAATCCGGGACGCCGCAGCCGGACTCGGCGCCCTGCTCACCCGCAGCCGTCCCGGGACGGCGGACGAAGCGCTCGGCATCGCGCACGATGTGCTGCTCGCGGGTCTGGCGCAAGCCTGCGGTGCGCTGCAGGCGAGCATCGAGGACGCGCACACCGCGATACTGCTGGCGATCCGGACGCGCGACGGCGAACGGAGCGAGGAATACGCCCGTGCCGCGGGTGCGCGGCACTACCTCGCCGGCGGCGACGGCCGCCGGGCGGTCGAGCACCTCGTCGAACTCGAAACCGCCCGCGCCGCCGACAACCGGGACATGTGGGCGGCGTGGGTGCCCTCGATCGCGGCCGTGATCGGCGATCGGCATCCGGATACATTGCGCGCCAGGGAGTATCTCGCGATCCGGCGCGCGGACAGCGGTGACTTCCGCGGTGCGGTCGCCGACTACGAGCGGGTGCTCGCCGACGAGATCGCGATCTTCGGCGCCGAGCATCGCAACACCCTCTCGACCCGCTATCGGCTCGCGGCCGCGCGCGGGGAGATCCGCGATCCGGCGGGCGCCGCGGCGGAACTGGAAGACGTGCTCGCGGACCAGCGCCGCGTCCTCGGCGCGGACGACCCGGATACCCTGCGTACCCGCGGCAAGCTGGCGTCGTTGCGTGCGGTACAGGGCGATCTGGCCGGTGCGATCGCCGAAACCGAAGAGCTGCTGGCGATTCGGCGTCGTGTGCTCGGTCCGGCGCACCCCGAGACCTTGGCGACCCGGGGCAATCTGGCCGGATATCGCGTCATGGGCGGTGATTCGGCGACTACCGTCGACGAGCTACAGAGTTTGCTGGCTGAGCAGCTGGGGGTGCTGGCGTCCGATGACCCGCGCGTACTGCTCACCCGGGCCAAACTCGCCACTGCGCGAGCCCGTGGCGGCGATACCGCCGGAGCGATCGCCGCGGGCGAGGTGCTGCTGGCCGATCAGGTGCGCGTGCTCGGTCCCGAGGATCCCGTCACCTTGCGCACTCGGGCCGATCTGGCCGGCTATCGGGCGCGCGGCGGGGACCTGGACGCGGCGATCGAGGAGCTGTACAGCGCACTGACCGAGCGGATCAAGGTGCTGGGGCCTGATCACCGTGAAATCCTCTACACCAGAGGCAATCTCGCTTATCTGCGGGCGAAGAACGGCGACCTGCACAGCGGACTGCGCGAGGCGCGGCTGGTACTGGACGACCAGGTGCGGGTCCTGGGCAGCGACCACCCGGACACCTTCGTCACCCGCGGCAATCTCGCGGCCTTCCGAGCCAAGACCGGGCAGGTGGTGGCCGCGGAGGCGGAAAGCCGTGCGTTGCTCGCGGATCAACTGCGCGTCCTCGGCCCCGAGCATCCGCAAACCCTGCTGACCCGCAACAACCTCGCCGCCTACCGCGCCAGAAATGGGGACGTGCCCGGCGCGGTCGCCGAACTGACCGCCCTCCTCGGCGACCGCGAGCGCATCCTCGGCCCCGACCACCCCGACACCGTCCGCACCCGGGAAAACCTCACCCACTGGCTGTCCCGACCCGCCCCCTGACCACGGACATCAGCGCAGATCGTGGGCCAGTTTGGTGGCGCCGACCAGGAAGTAGCTTCCGGTCAGGGCGGTCATGGCGAGTGCGACCGGTCGCGGGAGGTCGCCGCGCACGCTGTGTGCGGCGCCGTGCGTCGTGTCGATGAGGTCGACCAGCAACGCCAGCCGCTGCCACCGCGTCTGCTCCGGACCCGTCGCGCCGAGATACCCCAGCCCCAGCGCGAGTGCCCGTGCACCGAAAATCCTTGTCATATAGGTCAGTTCCGGCGTGGGCCGAATTCCGAACGCCTTCGCGAACGGCCCGGGGACGGCCAGCGCCGCGACCCCGAGGACGATCCGGCCCACCGCGAGACCGCGCAGCGCACTAGTAATTCCCATACCCCGAGCCTGCCCCGGCGCACCCCACCGGGTCGATTACCCCTGAGGTAATCGACCCGCCCGACCCTAGGCGGTCCAGCGGCCGCGGACGCCGGCGAAGACCTTGGCGGCGGGGTCGGCGGTGATCTTGTCGGAGTCGGTGTCGTAGTCGTAGAGCTCGGCGTAGCGGCCCCAGTCGATGGCGATGTCGAGTTGGCGGCGGGCGTCCTCGGGGCCGAAGCCGCGGCGCAGCAGGTCGAGGAAGAAGCCGGCGCGCAGGCTGCCGTCGGAGCTGCCCGCCAGGCCCTTGCAGATGGTGCGGACCAGCGGGGCGCGATGGCGGGCCTGCTCGGCGAAGATGCGCTTGCTCTCCTGGATGTCGGCGCTGGTGAACGCCGTGCCGATCTCGGTGAGCAGGACATCGCCGTCCTCGACGGTGCTGAAGCCGAGCAGCTCGGCGGCGTCGACCAGGGGGAGCAGATCGTCGATCTCGAAGTTGAGTTCGTCGGCGATATCGGGCAGATCGGCCCGCCCGCCGCCGGCGTAGACCAGTTCGACCAGGCCGGCGAGCCCGCCGACCGAGGCGTCGGGCAGCGGTTGGGCGGTGGGTGTGGCCTTGTCCGGTCCGGTGACGACCGGCTCGGTATCCCGCCCGGTCAGCAGACCGTAGATCTGATCGACCATGGCCTCGAACCACGGCGCCCGCCGATCGCGCGGACGCGGGTGCGATACCGCGATCTCGGCGATGATCCGTCCCGGATTGGCGCCGAGCACGAGCACCCGGTCGGCCAACTGCACCGCCTCTTCGATGTTGTGCGTGACGACGCAGATCGCCTTGGTGGGGAAATCGTCGGTGGCCCAGAGATTTACGAGCTCGGTGCGCAGGTTCTCCGCGGTCAGCACGTCGAGCGCGGAGAACGGTTCGTCCATCAGCAGCAGATCCGGTTCGAGCACCAGCGCCCGGGCGAACCCGACCCGCTGGCGCATACCGCCGGAAAGCTCCTTGGGATAGGCGGATTCGAAGCCGTCGAGACCGATCATGTCGATGGCGGCGAGCGCGCGCTGCTTACGTTCGGCGGGTGCCACATTCCGTGCCGCGAGTCCGAGCTCGACGTTGTCCTGCACGGTGAGCCACGGCATCAGCGCGAAGGACTGAAAAACCAGCGCCGCACCGGGGTTGCTGCCGTTCAGCGGGGTGCCCCGGTATCGGACCTCGCCGTCGGACGGTGCGATGAGTCCGGCGATGATGCGCAGCAGCGTGGACTTGCCTGAACCCGAACGCCCCAGCAGCGCCACGATTTCGCCGCTGCGCAGTTGCAGATCGATGCCGTCCAGCACCCGCAGCTCGTCGCCCGCGGCGCCGGTGAACCGCTTGCCGACCGCGGCGATGTCGAGCAGGACTTCGGCAGTGGGGGTGGACGTGGTCATGAGCGACCTCCTGTCGAGCGAAGAGCGAACCGGCCCAGATCATTTCGCGGATGGACCGGTGAAAGAGCAAGCGTCCGTGCGGTGCTCACAGCGAGTACCTCCGCTGCGCCAGTGCGTAGAGCCGCCGCCAGAACAGCCGGTTGATGCCGACCACGTAGATGCTCATGACCAGCACTCCGATCAGGATCCGCGGTGAGTCACCGACGGTGGTCGCCTCGTGGATGTAGGAACCGAGTCCGGCGGCGACCAGGGTGGTCGAGCCGTAGTCGACGACCTCGGAGACGATGGACGCGTTCCACGCACCGCCGGCCGCGGTGATCCCGCCGGTCACATAGCTGGGGAAGATGGCGGGCAGAATCAGCCTGCGCCACCACAGTTTTCGCGGGAGTTGCAGGTTGGCGGCGGCCTCGCGCAGATCGGTCGGCACCGCGCTGGCCCCGGCGATGACGTTGAACAGGATGTACCACTGCGCCCCGAGCGCCATCAGGAGGGTGCCCGCCCAGTTCAGGCTGGCTCCGCTCCAGACGAGCACGGCGGTGATGAACGGGAACAGGAAGTTGGCGGGGAAGCTGGCCAGTACCTGCACGACCGGCTGGGCGAGCCGGGAAACTTTGGGGTTCAACCCGATCCACACCCCGACGGGCACCCACACCACGGTCGCGAGCACCAGCAGCACCACCACCCGGAGCAGGGTCAGGAAGCCGAGCCCGAACGCGTGCCCGACTTCGCCGAATCCGGCGGTCGAGTCGATGTAGCCGACCACCCGGTAGGCCCCGTAGGCCACGGCGACCGCGATCACCGCGGCGAACACCAGATCGCCGGCCCGACGCCGCAGCGGCGAGCTGTGCAGCGGGTATTCGGCGAGCCCGAACACGCTCATCATCCGATCCAGCGGTGCGACCAACGGGCCGAACACCTTGCCGAGCAGCAGTGGAATGTGCGAGCGCCGCAACAGGTTCAGCACGATGCTGCGCGGTGCGTCGGCCGCGCCGGTGTCCTCGACCCGGAAGCGCTCGGCCCAGGCGGTGAGCGGTCGCCAGAACAGGAAGTTCACCCCGACCACCATCAGGACCATCACGCCGATCGCGATGAACACCTTGCCGAGATCGCCGTCCGCGGTCGCCGTGGCGACATAGGAGCCGATACCGGGCAACGCGTACTCGTGGTTGTTGACGCTGATCGCCTCGGACGCGACCAGGAAGAACCAGCCGCCGCCGAAGCTCATCATGCCGTTCCAGACCAGCGGGATCATGCCGCTGGGCGCGTCGACCCGCCAGAACCGTTGCCAGCGTGACAGTCTCAGGTTGCGCGACGCCTCGTCCAGCTCGCGCGGCTGCGCGGCCAGGCTGTGGTAGAACGCGAACGCCATGTTCCATGCCTGCGAGGTGAAAATGGCGAAGATGGAAGCGCTTTCGAGACCGAGCTGCGAGCCGGGGAACAGCGCGATGAACCCGGCCACGGTGATCGAGAGAAAGCCGAGGATCGGCACCGACTGCAGGATGTCCAGCAGCGGCAGCAGCACCGCGCGGGCCCGCCGCAGCCGGGCGGCCGCGGTCGCGTAGACGAAGGTGAACAGGATCGAGAGCCCGAGTGCGGCGAACATGCGCAGCAGCGACCGGGCCGCGTAGTAGGGGAGTTGATCCGGATCGGTGGACACCGTGGCGGGCGCCGCGGCCTGGTCGAACGGCACGTTCGCGCTCGCGGAGACCCGCACGATCAGCCAGACCAGGACCGCCGCGCCGACGAAGACGACGACATCGGCGTACCGGTTGCGGGGCCGGTCGAGCGCGGCCCCGGCGGGGTAGGAGCGCAACAGCGTCATGCCTGCGTTCCCTTCGCTTCGGCGGTGCCCGCGATGTGCCAGCCGACGCTGGTCACCGACGGCTCCAGGCTCAGCCTGCTGACGGCGGATTCCATCTGCCGATCGTCGCGCTGATCGCCGAACAGTTCGGCGCGCACCTCGACCCGGCCCGGCGTGCCGGTGTTCGCACTGGAGATCGAGACGAGCTGAAAGTCGGTGCGCGTCAACGCTTGTACGAGCAGGGCCCGGACGTGCGCCTCGTTGTCGTCGTTGGTGACGGCGGCGAACGCGTAGGACGCGGGCTGTTCGCCGCCCGCCTCGGGCTGCCGGTCGACGGCGCGTCCGGCGGCGCGCAGCGCGATGTTGACCACGACCACCGCCACGGTGCCCGCCGCGGCCGTGCTGTACATTCCGGCGCCGGCGAGCGCGCCGACGGCGGCCGCGCACCACAGCGTCGCCGCGGTGTTGAGGCCGCGCACGTTGAGCCCGTCGCGGATGATGACACCCGCGCCGAGGAAGCCGATGCCGGACACGATCTGCGCGGCGACCCGGGTCGGGTCGGCGGTGCCGCCCGCGAAGCCGTGCGCCGAGAGCAGCACGAACAGGGTGGCCCCGGCGGCGACCAGCGCGTTGGTGCGCAGGCCCGCCATCCGGGCGCGGTATTGCCGTTCGAAGCCGATGGCCGCGCCCAGACCGACGCCGGTGAGCAGCCGGAGGATCATTTCCACTGTTGTCATGACCGCACTCCTGAACAATCAGCGCCGCCCGCCCGTGGCCGCGCCGAGCCGATGCTCGGCTAGGTCACGGGGTTGCCGCGAGGGTATGCCGCGGTGGCCGCCTTCGGAACGCTGGCGGGGTGGTCGCTGGGTGAATAATGGGCAAACTGGTATTCGGACTGTTACCGCCGGGCATCCGGCTCACCTCCCTCGCCTCTCGGCACACGGCATCCACCGAGCGTCATGACTTGATCGTTGCAGAGCACAGCAGGGGAACCCGGCAAAAACGCCGGTGGGCACCCCTCCTCGTAAGACCTTTGGCACTTCACGGCGTGAACCCGGCGGACCGGGAGCCAATCGGGATCACCCCTTAAGCCGGGGAGATCTGTCCTGACCCGGGGCGTCTCTCGACGTTCGGGGTCGCTGGCCTGTTTCCGTGAAGGAGCCTCAGCGAACGATCGGCACCTTGCGGTGGCCAGTAAACACCCGAATGGAAACGTTGGCAACCCGATGTGATCGCGGTCGCAGTGCCCAATCCTGTTGTGCCTGAGCCGCGCACGCGGCGAATCAGGCGCGGTACATCGCGCGGTACGCGGTGAGCACCGCGACGCAGTGGTCGACGATCTCGTCGCGGGTGGCGCGCAGCGAGCCGTTCAGCCAGGCGGAGAACATGCCCGCGTTGCCGCTGGCCATGGTGACCGCGGCGAGCCTGCGTTTGACCGGGTCGTCGATGTGGGCGAACAGGTGGTCCTGCATCAACCGGGTGAATTCGGGCATCACCGAGATGGTGGTCTGCCCGAGGCCGGTGCTGGAGTACGGCTCGACCAGGAACAGCCGGGATTTGCGGGGATCGGCGAGCACCTTGTCGACCAGGATCTGGGCCAGCTCGCGATCCCGGGACGGCTCGTCGGCCGCGGCGAACGCGGTCATCGGCTGCAGGAATTCCTCGGCGACTTGGCGGTAGAGCACGTCGAGCAGTTCGTCTCGGCTGCTGAAGCTTTCGTAGAAATAGCGGTCGGTGAGATTGGCTCGGCGACAGACCGCGCGCATCGTCACCCCGCTGGCGCCCGCCTCGCCGATCAGATCGAGCGCGGCCTCGAGTAGCGCGCCGCGGCGCGCCTCCCGGCGTTCGGTGAGGGTCGTGCCGCCCCAGATCCGTGGGCCCGCGTCGTCGTCTGATTCCTGGCCTGATTGCACGGCACCACATTAGTGCCTGGTCGCCCCCGGCAACGGCGACCCGCGACGCGGCCGGACGACCGGCCCACCGGTATCGGCGGGCCGGTCGTCACCGGGCTTGCGACTCGCTCGATGCGATCAGGGCAACACCAGGCACGCGAAGCCCAGGTTGACACCGGTGCCGACGGTCGCCTGGGTCGAGACGAACTCGCCCTCGTTGCGCACCGCGTAGACGGTGTGATTGCCGGGGACCAGCGGCGTCCACTTCGCGGTCACGGTGCCGGAGCTGGGGACCGTGATCCAGCCGCCGGGATCGAAGGTGCCGGTGGGATCGAAGAAGCCGACGACGTCGCCGGGTGTCGCGGTGGCCGTGGCGATGTAGGTGCAACTCGTGCCGAAGGCGGTGGAGCTGCCGAAGCTCAGTCCGGGCGCCACACCGACGGCGTTGACCGTCGCGGGCGCGGCCGGTGCGGCGACCACCAGGGCCGCGGACACGGCGCCGAACGAGGTCAACGCGGCGGCGATGGATTTGTTCGAGCGGAACATGATGAACCATCTCTTTCGGGCATTGGCAGAGAAACTGCAGCACGGTGCTGCGCTCACCGGTAGTTTGCCTGCGATGGCCCCGGGACACGCCCGGAATCGAGCGATGGATCAGCCGCGCTCGAGCGGCAGGCCCGCGGCCCGCCACGCGGCGACCCCGCCCGCCAGACTGGTGGCGTCGTACCCGGCCTGCTGCGCGCGCGCCGCGAACCGCAGCGAGAGCTCGCCGACCGGGCACACGAACACCAGCGGCCGCGACCGCGGGAACGGAATGCCCTGGGCGAACATGTCATCGAGCTGATCGTCGCGGATATTGAGCGCGCCGGGTACATGCCCGATCCGATAGGCCATGGCGCCGCGGGTGTCGACGATGGTCGGCTTGCCGGTGCGGTCCAGTTCGGCGAGTTCGTCCGGGGACACGGTCGGGGTCGCGGTCAGTTCGGCCGAGGTCGGCGCGGTGGCGCGTGCGGCGGGCGAGAACAGGTCGGGCCTGCGCTTCTTGATATAGGACAGGTACGGTTCCAGCCGGTCGCAGACGATGAACACCGCGACGATCGGGTCGTCCGCTGGGCGCGCCGAATCCGATTCGGCGGCAAGGGTATCCAATGCGGCCACGTAGCTCGCGCCGCTGGTCGGCCCGGCCAGGATGCCGTAGCCGGTGGCCAGGCGCAGCGTGGCGTCGACCGCGCGGGCGGCCTCGACGGTCACGATGCTGTCGTAGAAATCGGGCTGGAACAGGCCCACCTCCCACATCTCGCTCTCCGAGCGGATACCGGGGATGAAGTCGGCGCGTTCGGAAACGACGGCGACAGTGCGCAATTCAGGGTTGTGCTTGCGCAGGTAGGTGGCGGTGCCCCTGGTCGAGCCGGTGGTGCCGAGTCCGCCGATGAGGTAGTCGACCCGGGTGATCCCGTCGGCGGCGAGGTCCTCGTGGATCTCCCGGCCGGTGCCGTGGTGATGTGCCTCGATGTTCTTCTCGTTGGTGTACTGCGAGGCATGGTGGTACGCGCCGGGCCGCTGCGCCATGGTCGCCTCGATCACCGCGTAGACGTCGTTCGGCGTCGTCGGATCGGGGCACTCGGAAAGCCCTGGCAGCTCGACGATCTCGGTGCCGAACAGCTGGAGCAGCTCGCGCACCTCGGCGACCTTCATTCGATTGGTGACCGCGCGCAGTCCGATGCCGTGCACCGCGCCCAGGATGCGCAACGCCTTGGCGGTATTGCCGCTCGACGCCTCGATGAAGCTCTGGCCGCGCGCCACGATATCGTCGAGCTCGTCGCGGATCATGCCCCACGCGACCCGATCCTTGACCGAGCCGAAGGGGTTGTGCGACTCCAGTTTCGCGTACAACTCGACATTGCGCAGACCGTGCACCGCCGGATCGAGGCGCAGCAGGGGAGTGTTGCCGATGAGTTCGGTGATGTGGTCGTAGCGCATCAGCGCGCCTCGGTGCTCTGGCGCGGGGCCGACGGCGGCCGGGACGCGCGTGGTGGGGTGTGGGCGGGGGCCGGGCGGTACTCCGCGTCGGGGCACACTCGGAAACCGCTGTCGTCGTGGGTCACGACGAGCTTGTTCGGGCGTGGGCGCATGGACGCGGTCGCCGCGGACAGATCCATGTGGTAGGCGGCGGTGTTCGGGAACACCACCAGATCACCGGGCTGCGGCCGATCGGCAAGCCACACTTGATGATTGGTGATCAGATCGCGCTCCAGACAGAGGCGGCCGGCGAAATACACACCCACCGGGGCACTGTCCGCGACGGTCCGGCCGGCGCCGGGCAGGATGACGGGATCGACCATCACCTCCTGGTCCGCCGGCGTCACACAGTCCCGGCTGAGATCGAGGTGCACCAGCACGCTGCCGTCGGCGATCTCCTTGACGAACTCGACCTCGGCCACCGTCGCCCCCGCGTGATCGGCCAGCGCCTTTCCCGGCTCCAGCCACATGTCCAGCAGATTGTCCGAGAGCACCTCGGCGACGGTGCGTCCGCCGTGGCGCTCCAGTGCGGCGCCGAGCACGTCCTCGAGCAGCGCGGTCGCCGGAATCGTGTTGGCGTACTTGTGGAATACCGGGATCCCGTGCACCGCGCCGTTGGCCACGTGATACCCGAAGGTGTTGCTGCCCCAGCTCATCGGCGCCCGCAGGCCGAGCAGTGCATCGCGTAGCGCCTGGACGTACTCGTCGAAACGATCGGCGTCGGCGGTGAAGACCTGCCGGAACCCACCCCCGATATCGACCACCGAGGGCGTGAGGCCCCGCGCATAGCTTTCCTCGATCAGCGACAGGCAGGCGTCGATCGCGCGGACGCGTTCTCCCGCGTCCCCGGAGTCGAGGTGAAAAGCGAAGCCGAGGAAGGTGATTCGATCCTGATGCGCACAGAGCAGGTCGAAAGCGGCCGCGACCGCGGACAGCGGCACGCCGAACCGGCTCACCTGTGCGTCGTGGAATCCGGAAACGCGCAGCAGCACCGGGACGGCGGCCTGCGGCTCGGTGAGTTCGACGATCCGCCGCAACTCCCACAGATTGTCCACGTTGATCGTCACGCCGCGGGCGATCAGATCACGTAGGAACGCTTCGCCTTTCGGCCCGGTGACCTCGATCCGCATCGGCCCGAAGCCGGCACCGGCCGCGCTCGCCAGCTCCTGCGGCGAGGCGACATCGATGGCGATCCCAGCCAGCTCGGCGGTGCGGACGAACGCCTGCGACTGATTGACCTTGTGCGCGTAGCAGATTCGATGGCCGGGCAGCCGCTGTTCGAGCAGCGCGCGGAACCGCCCCAGGTTCTCCGCGAACACCTGCGGAAACAGCAGATGCACCGGCGAACCGAACCGGCGTACGACCTCGGCGACCGTACCGGGAGTGTCGAGATAGGCGCGTACCAGCGGATGGATCTTCGCGGGTAGCGCCGGTGGCGCTGCCGTCATACCGCGGATTCCGACGGCTGAGCGGCGACCGCGTCTTCGGCCGGGGTCTGCGGCTGCTCGGCGACCGGGTTGTAACCGCCGTCGCGGATCGCCTCGAACGCCCGCGCCCGGTTGCGCGGGCTGCGGAACTCGGCCACCACGCGCTTGCTGATCAGATCGATCTCCACCACCCGGATATCCATCGACTCGAGCACGCCGCCGATCGTGCGCACGCAGTGCTTGCAGGTCATGTCCGGGACGTAGAACACCTGATCCTCGGCGGTCGCCGCCCGGTCGGCCGTCGCCTCGCTCAGCTCGGCGCTCACCTCGACCAGCTCGCAGCGGGCGACCAACTGCTCGAACACCGCGACGAAGCGGTCGACCACCACCGGCAGGATGCTGTAGTGCCCGCCGCCGAGATGGTGCGGCATCGCGGCCAGGCAGGCGGGCCGGGTGCCCGCGGGCAGCAGGGCGTACTGACGGGAGATGAGGTCGAGATCGTCGTGGTACTTGGCGATCGCCTCGGGAATGGACAGGCCCTCGACGTGGGTGGCGCGCCGCATCACCGTGTGCGCATCGGAGATGGTGGCGTCCTTCATCGCCCGCAGTGTCGCCACGGTCTCCGCGGAGTACCGGACCGTGCCGTCGGGCTGGGCGATCAGTGTCACCGGGATCATGCCGCGCCGGTACGTGGAAGCCTGCAGTTCCCAATACCATCGGGTCGCGACCGCGGCGAACAGGCCGGATTCATGTATGCCCCTGGCGAATTCGGCGGCACTGCGATACGGGGTCTGCCTGGCCAGCAGCGCGTGCTGGGCGAGCGCGCGGCCCGCCGCCTCGATGCCGACCCGGAAGATATCGGTCGGTTCGTGGTCGGTGGTGGTCGCGTCGAGCACCGCGTGCTCGCGCGGGCCCAGCGCCGAGACACGGTCGGCGAAGGCGCTATTCGCCTCGAACGCGTGCCACAGCGCGAGCACGGTCTCGCGCATGGCGATCGGCACCAGCGGGCCGAGGCCGTCCGCGCGGAAGTGGCCGGTGTTGGGAATGCCGTCGCTGTCGGTCCAGGTGATCCGGTGCGTCGCGCTGGTCACCTGGTAGGGACGGCACGGGCGCATGAACCGCTCGAGGTACAGCCGCTGGGAGTAGGTGAGGTGACTGTTCGGCTCGGTATGCAGTGCGGTGCAGGTGTATTCGAAGCGGCGGGGATCGGGCAGCGATACCGGCGTGCTGAACAGCCCGGGCTGGGCCAGACCCGCCAGCACCCGGGACGCGGCCCTGCGGTCGTAGCGCGGGGTGTCCATGGTCATGTGACCTCCTCGGCAATCGTCATGACGCACTTGGTGAACCGGTCGATCTCGTCGGCGGTGTTGTAGATGTGCGTGCTGACCCGGACCGAGTCGTCGTGGCCCGCGGGGTGCTCCTCGGGCGTGACGGTGCAGTGCAGACCGGTCCGGACCAGGAAACCCAACTCGCTCAGCACGAACCCGAGGTCCGCCGCCGAGATCCCGTCCAGCGTGAACGAGACGATGCCGTAACCGACCGGGTCGGCCGCGTAGGCGGGGCCCGGGCGGAACTCCAGCCCGCGGATCGGTCGCAGCCCGGCGATGAGACGCAACGTCAGCATGCGGTTGTGCGCGGCGATGGCGGCGACGTCGAACGATTCGAGCACCTCGAGCGCGCTGCCGAGCGCGAGGATGCCGGGAATGTTGTGCGTGCCGCCCTCGAGTAGTGCGGGCATCGCCGCGGGCACCAGGCCGGCCGCGCTCACCCGCACCCCGGAATTGCCACCGGGCAGGAACGGCACGAGCCGATCGTGAACCCGCCTGCGGCAGTAGAGGATTCCGGTGCCCGGTGTACCGAACATCTTGTGCGCGGCGAAGATCGCGAAATCCGCGCCGAGCTCGGTCACGTCCACCGGCAGATGCCCGCCGCTCTGGCTGCAGTCGAAGCACAGCAGGATCTCGGGGTCGAGCCGGCCGCGCAGTTCCTCCAGGGTGGTCAGCCCGCCGTACACGTGATGCAGGTGGCTGGTGGTGATCAACCGGGTGCGCGGACCGACCTTGGTCAGGATGTCGGTGGTGTCTGCCGCGCCCGTCGCGGTCACCCGGTACGGCACCAGCTCCAGCCGCCGCCCGAACCGGGCGAGCAGGCCGCGCAGGTGATGCCACGGATGCACATTGGACGCGTGATCATGTGGGCTGTAGAGGATTTCGTCGCCGTCCTCGAGCACCGCCAGACCCCAGGAGAGCGCCACGGCGTTCAGCGCGGCCGTCGCCCCGCCGGTGAAGACCACCTCGTCGGCGTGCGCGGCGCCGATGAAGGCGGCCGCGCGCTGCCGGATGCGGGTGATCCGCCCGCTCAGGCTGGTGGCCCACGGATAAGTGCCGCGACCGGCATTGGCGGTGCGCGAGCTGTGATAGTGGTTGATCACGTCGATGACCGGCCGCGGCTTCTGCGTGGTGGCCGCGCTGTCCAGGTACACCTCGGTGGATTCGGCCAGCGCCGGGAAGAGCTTGCGGACCGCGGCCTGCGCGGGCGCAGCGGAGGACCGCTCAGCCGGTGGTCGCACGACATGCGACCGCGAGGCGTGGGATCGCAACGTGACGCTCCCTCCGAAAAAGCGCTGAGCCGGATGCGCTGGGACGCCCCCAACGATACGCACTTTTCCTGAGGTCTCGAAGGTTTCTCGTGGGCAATGCCTTTCACACCACCGGTTTCCGGCTAGTCTGGGGGTCATGGCTTTGACCTTGAAAGAGCGTCAAGAGTTCCTCGCCCAGCCGCATATCGCGGCGTTGTCGGTGGCCGCGGGCCCCGATCGCGGCCCGTTGACCGTGCCGGTCTGGTATCAGTACACACCCGGCGGTGAGCCGTGGCTGCTCACCGGAGCGGATTCGCAGAAGATGAGCGCCATCGACGCGGCCGGGCGGTTCACCCTGATGGTGCAGCGCACCGAGCCGAGCGTGCGCTACGTGACGGTGGAGGGGCCGGTCTCGAAGATCACCCCGATCACCGACGCGCTGCATCACGAGATGGTCGAGCGCTATCTGAGCGGCGACGCGGTCGACGCGTACCTGAAGCAGGCCGCGGACTTCGGTGAACAGGTCGTGGTCTACCTGCGCCCCGAGCACTGGCTGTCCAAGGACCTCGGCAGCATCTAGCGCCCTCGGGTCAGTACTTGCCCTGCAGGTACTCGACGAGGTGCTGGCGCTCGGTGGCCAGCTCGGAGATCGCGCTCTTCACCACGTCGCCGATGCTGACGATGCCGACCAGCCTGCCCTCGCCGACCACCGGCAGATGCCGAATCCGGTGCTCGGTCATGGTGTTTCGCAGGCTGTCCACCTCGTCGTCGGGACCGCAGGTGCGCACGTCGGTGGTCATGATGTCGGCGACCGACGTGTCCAGCAGCTCGGCGCCGCGCGCGTGCAGGGTGCGCACCACGTCGCGTTCGGAGACGATGCCGACGATCCCGTCACCGTCGGGCGTCACCACCACCGCGCCGATATTGTGCTCGGCCAGCGTGGCCAGCAGGCTCCGTACCGTCGTATCGGGTGCGACCGTGGCCACGTCGCATCCTTTTCTACGCAAGATCTCGGCTATTCGCATGCTTCACCATCCAGACGTCCGCGCGGCAGTTCCAGGATCCCAAAGTCGAGGTCCCGGTGGCCAGCACGAATCCGTCACGGGTCACGCCGGGGTCACAGGCGACGGGTGACGCTGCGATCCAGATCGCGGGCGAGCAGGGCGATCGCGGCCTGCGAAATCCCCGCGGAGGTGGCCAGATCGATCGAGGTGAGCTGGGCGATCCGGCGCAGCCGGTAGTCGACGGTATTCGGGTGCACGTACAGCTGACGTGCGGTGAGCTGCCGGTTCATATCGTTGCCGAGGTAGGCGCGCATGGTCTCGAACAGCTCGGGGTGGGCGTCGAGCGGCGCGAGCACGGTGGCGATGCGCCGGGTGGCCGGACCGCCGCGGGTGAGCTGGTACTCCACCGCGAGGTCGGCCATTTGATAGAGGCCAGGGGGCTTACCACCGACCCGCACCAGATTGAGCAATTCGTGGGCCTGGTCGGCGGATTCGGGCACCTCGTCGGTATCGCTGGCGACGACGGTCGCGGTGAGCGGCACCTCGGCCGCCTCGGCCAGCCGCGCCAATGTCTCTGCGGTCATGGTGGTTTCGCCGTCCTCGCCGATCGGAACCAGCATGGTGCCGCCCTTGGTGCTGAGCAGCGCCAGCGCGCGCGAGGCGAACACGGTCGCGAGCGCGGATTGCAGCCTGCGTAGCTTGCGCCGGGCCGCGACATGCGCGTCGACCCGCGGGTCGCGCTCGTCGGCGTGTTCCGAAAGCGACAGCGCGACAACCTGATACGCGTCCGCGATCGGGATGCCGGCCTGCCGGGCGAGCGCGGAGCTGCCGCGGCCGCTGAGCAGCGCGGAGGCCAGCGTCTGCGTGGCGGTCTGGTGCTCCTTGGCGACGAGATGCTGTTCCTCGACGTAGGCGTCGGCGACCGCGGCGGTGACCGCCTCGAGCAGTTCCAGCATGAGATCGCTGGCGACGAGCAGTTCGCGCACGTCGTCGGCCTTCGCGGGCGCGGTGACCAGACCGAACGCGATGCGCACGCCCTCGTGGTAGCCGCGCAGAATGGTGCTGAGCGGCACGCCTTCCCGGGCCCACTGCGTGGCCGCCTCACGGACCTCGCCGAGCCGTTCGTCGCCGGGCACGGCCCGGCGATCGAACATTTCCGCGACCAGGCCCAGGCAGCTGCGGGTGAGTTTCGTGACGTCCCCGCGTAATTGCTCGCCGGGCAGGGTGCGGCACGGTGCCATGCAGGTGGCGAAATATCCCACCATTCGCGAAGCAACCCGGTCGGTATTTTGTAGCGGCATCGAGGCCGGCCGGCCGCCGATTTCGAGCGCTGTGTCGGACGAATCAGCGGAAAGATCCAGCGCGGAGAAGGTCATTCGGGTCGCTCCATTGCCACGTCGGGCGGAAAAGAACGGTGCCCGAATCGTTCGGCTCACTATACGAAAGGGTGCTGCGCGTGGTGGCTTATCGATGAGATCTATTGGGAGCCTACGACATTATTGAGCCGTCTGGTCATGACCTGGCACAGTGCACAAGACATTTGGCAGTCACGACGCTACTCTGGCGGAAATAAATCGGGCTGCTACTCGTCGTCCAGGCCGGCGGAAAGGTACGCGGCGGCAGCGAGCCACTGCCGGCATTGCGGGCCGTGGACTTCGTGGGCCGACAATATGTCACGCGCCAGTCGATAGGTGAGGCCCGGCGGTTCGACACCGCAGTCGGACACCGGGAACTCCGGTGCAGGACATTGCCGCGGCAGCTCGACGCCGGTGCCGCCGATGACGGCGACCCGGCGGGGAGTCCGGAATGGCTGGCTCATTCGACCGCCCCTCGCGTGTGGCGTGTGGGGAGGTTGCTGTGTAGGCGCCGCCGGCTCGAACTCCCTGCGTACCTCCCCGATATGGCACCGAGTCTAGGCCGCCGTCGCTTACAGATGCAAGTACATCTGCACGGACGCCACCGATGAACATGGGGGAACGGGACGGGAAACGCCTTCGCGACGAACTGTCGCGAACCTCGGGGGCATATCGGGCGAATAGGCCGTGGCGATAGCTGTTCGATGGCACCGGCGGGCGGACGCGCGGGGGGCCCAGGTGTCGTCGGTTGTTCCGGCTGTCTCCGGGTCGTCGACCCGGCGCGGCCGGTCGATGGTGGACCTGACGCGGGACTTTGCGGGGGATGGGGTCGCTCGATCGGGTCGTCCTCTATATAGGGCGACGCCTCGGACCGGTCATCGCCGCACCGTGACACGGTCGATCACGGAACGGTCTTCGCCGGGCGTTCGGTAGCTCCGGATGTGCCCCGGACCGCCGGCGCCCGCAGTGCGGGTAGTGGGCCGATGATGGCTCCGGCGGACGGGTGCAGCGGTCTGGCACGCGCCTGGCGGCACCTCGGAATGGTCGATTCGCGCCCCTGGCGTGCATGTCCCACCGGGCCCACCCGTGGTGCGGCCGTTAGGGATTCATGCAGGTCAAGCGGTTGTGAGCCAGGCCGCGCGGTCCGTACCTCCGGGTCGAAACAGGCTTGCCTCAGATCTCGGACCGAGTGGTCCGAATTAGTAGAGGCGCGGCGGCGAACATCGTGCTATCGTCCAAACTGTTGGTGCAAATGCAAGAACGTTTGAGAGTGCAGATGCACGAACCGATTTGCAACAACTGGCGATACTGAGGAGTGGGGAACATGTCGGATACAGCCATGAACAAGGTCATCGGAACCTGGCGTAAGAGCTCGTTCAGCAACCCCAGCGGTAACTGCGTCGAGGTCGCCGAGGCGACCAACGGCCAGGTCGCAGTGCGTAACTCGCGTGATCCGGAGAGCGGTACGCTCTTCTACACCCGTCCGGAGATCGACGCGTTCGTGCGCGGCGCGAAGGCGGGGGAGTTCGACTATTTGACGAGCTGAGCGGTAGCATTAGCGATCGGTGCGGTGTGTTTCGCGACAGGTGGTTGTGACACACTGTGGGCAACCTCGAGTATCGGAGACGAACTCAATGATCGCTGAACCCAATGACGATGGTCAGGTCGATGCCGTTGTCGCAGAACGAGGCCCGACGGTGCTACGCATCGCGCTGGGTGGTCAGCTGCGCAAGCTCCGGGAGAGCAAGAACATCACCCGCGAGGCCGCCGGCGATGCGATCCGCGGCTCGCACGCGAAGATCAGCCGTCTCGAGTTGGGCCGCACCGGTTTCAAGGAACGCGATATCCGGGATCTGCTGACCCTCTACGGTGTCACCGACGCCGAGGAGCGCCAGCGTTTCCTCGAGTTGGCCAGGCAGGCGAACGAGCCCGGGTGGTGGCATCGCTACAGCGACCTGCTGCCCCAGTGGTTCGGCACGTACCTGGGTCTCGAACAAGCCGCGAGCAAGATCCGCACGTATGAAGCGCATCTTGTTCCGGGACTCCTGCAAACCCCCGAATACGCCAGGGCAGTGGTGGCGCTCGGGTATGAGGACGCCGACACCGATCGGCGGGTTCAGGTTCGGCAACGCAGGCAGGAAATTCTGCACCGGACCGATCCGCCGGTCGTGTGGGCGGTGATCGATGAGGCGGCGCTGCATCGGCCCGTCGGTGGGCCGCGCGTGCAACGCGAGCAGCTCGAGCACCTGATCGAACTGGCCCAGCTGCCCAATGTCACCGTCCAGGTGCTGCCCTATTCGGCGGGCGAACACGCCGCCGCGGGTAGCTCGTTCAGCATTCTGCGCTTCGCCGAGGCCGAACTGCCGGACATCGTGTACCTGGAGCATCTGACCAGCGCGCTGTACCTGGACCGCAGGCAGGATCTGGCGCTGTATCTGTCGGTGATGGACCGGCTGAGCGTGCAGGCCGAGCGGCCGGAGAAGTCGATGGAGATCCTCGCCGGTTACGCCGCCGAACTATGAGCCACCCCGCGCCGGGGTTTCCAGAACGCCACGCACCGCCACGAGGACGGGCGTGGTTTTCCGGTTTTCAGGGCCTTGGTCGCGGTGCTGGACGGGTGCCGAGCACGGCGCGAGTGTTGTCACGTGACGATCTATGGCCGACGCATCCGATCGCGGTCGGACCCCGCAGTTCGGCTCGGGTGCCACAAGATTCGGCGCGCGCGCCGAACGACGCAGCGCCCGCACCGAGGGTGTCGGTGCGAGCGCCGGTACGTGGTTCGGCACGAGCGAGGGGCTACTCGATCCGAACTGGGTCGGTCGGCTCGGCGGCACTGGCTACCGCAAGGCCTTGCGCCGCAAGCCCTGTGCCCGAGGGTGAATCATCGCCAGTGGAGCAAGATGGCTCAGGGCTTGCGGGACAAGGCATTTCGGCAGGCGTGACGCGCCGAGCCGCCCGGTGGAGCTACTGCCGGATGAAGCTGGACGCGATCCGCCAGAACGTCGCGGGCTGCATGGTGTGGAAATCCCAGTCGTCGACGACATCGTGCGCGGTGGTGACGATCCGGTCGATATCGAAATCGTGCCGGGTGGCCGCGCCGGTGGACTCGACGGCGTCGATGACGAACGCGACGGCGGTCTCCCGGGAGTATGCGCTGTTCCTGTGGCCGCTCCGGGCCGACGGTGTGCTCATCATTTCTGTACCGTTCGCTGGCTGGTCGACCAGTGCGACATCGGCTATGCCGAACCGGACGCCGGAAAGTGGTTGGTTCATTCGAACGCCCCTGACGTTTGGCGGCAGCGGACCCACGGCGACTTCGGCCTTCGGCTCGCCCATGCGGCCTCCCCTGGTTGTCCCCTGTAAAGCGTTGCGGGACTGAGTTTAGGTCGCTGTACCTTTCATATGCAAGTACATCTGCACGATCGATTTGCAAGCGCACGTGCATGATTGGCGTCTGAAAGTTTGCTGAAGCGGCGGTTACGCGGAATTGATCAGCTCGCGCCGAAAACGACATCGGTGCTGTAGTCGATCTGCGTACCGGGCTCCACGAAACGATCGGCCGCGGCGCGCATGGCCAGGAAATGCTCGGTGAAACGGTGCGCTTCGGCGGCTTCGTCGTCGGTGTAGAGCTGGTAGAGGAAGAAGCGGTGCGGGTCGAGGCGGTCGGCGCAGACATCGAAGCGCAGGCAGCCCGGCTCGTCGCGGACCGACGACACGGCACTGCGCGAGATGGCGTCGAGGAAGTCGGCGCGTGCGCCCTCCCGGATCTTCATGGACACGATGCGGCTGAACACAGTTCCTCTCCTATCGAGAACGTCGACTGCAACGTCAATCGGTAAGGGCGGCACCACCGTTCGCGCCGCCGGCGAGTGCGGCCACCGCGCGGTCAACTGGCGTGTTGCCCGCGACGAGTTCGAGCGTCGCGCCCGCGGTGTGCGTCGCGGGCAGTAACGCGGCGATGACCTGCGCGACATCGGCTCTGGGGATATCGGCGCGGGGAACCGGCGGTCCGGCCAGCGTGACCAATCCGTTACCGGCCGTGTCGACGAGGCGGCCCGGGCGCAGGATCGTCCACTCCAGCTCGCGCCCGCGCAGGTCGTCCTCGGCCTGTGTCTTCGCGTCGATATAGGCCGCCCAGACGTCGTCGGTGCCGGCCGCCGGTGGTTGGCCGGCACCCATGCTGGAGATCTGCACGAACCGCCGGGTGCCGGCGCGTTCGGCGGTCTCGGCGAGCCGGACCGAGCCGTCCCGGTCCACCGCGTACTTGCGCGCCGCGCCGCTGCCCGGCCCGGCGCCCGCCGCGAAAACCGCTGCGTCCGAACCATTCACGACGGCCAGCAGATCGTCGGGCGCGGCCCGCTCCAGGTCGAGCAGGACGGGTTCGGCGCCGGTCGCGATGATGTCGTCGGCCTGGTCCGGCTTGCGGATCAGGGCCGCGACCTCGTCGCCTCGGCTGGTGAGCAGCCGGGCGAGCAACAGGGCGATCTTGCCGTGTCCCCCTGCGATGACAACGCGCATGCCTGCGTCCTTTCGGTAGCGAGCGGTCCGCCTCAGCGTTCGGGGCCGCCCGGGTTGCACTGGGCGTCCACGGTGGCCTGGTAGCCGACCGCCGGGCGCCACGGTTCCAAATTCCAGCTGGGCTTGTCCGGCTGGATCAGGCGGGCCCAGATCCAATGGCAGCGGAACTGGTCGTCCATTCCGGGAGTACCCGCTTCGGGCGAGCGGGCAAGCACCTCCTGCCAGGCCCGGGCCTCGGCGTCGGTGGCGGTGGTCTTGCGTCCGGCGTCGGTGGGAAAGACGAGCAGCCGGGCGCCGTCGATGGTGTCGGTCCACAGGAGGCGGTCGATCAGCGGCAGCCCGGCATAGGGATCGATGGTCGGCGTCGCGGCGGCCGTGCGGGGCGGGCTCGGCGTGCGGGCCGAGGGAGTCGTTGTGGCGGTAAGCGATATCGACGCCGGGCTGTCGGAGCCGCAGCCTGCGAGGACCGGCAGCAGTGCGCCGCAGACGAGCGCGAGGGCACGGGCCCGACGTGCCGGGTCGCTGTGCCGGTGGACGCGAACCGACCGGTCCGGGCACTCCATTCGGGCTCCTTCCGCGGCGGCGCCGAGTGCCGTCGCGTCCGTGGATCTGACCACCTGAGCCTAGCGACCACCCGGTACCTTCGACAGTCGCCGAGCTCGAGGCCCCGCTCAGGCCACTGATTGTGGTGGCTTGCCGTCGCTCGGCCGGGTGGGGATAGTCGGTCGATGATGTGTACACGGATCATGGCTGGGGCGGTTGGAGTCGTGGTCTCGGTGGCGGTCGCGCTGGCAACGCCGGCGACGGCGGGGGCAGGCGAGGCACCGGGAACGGTGACGACGCTGACGGAACTCACCGGGCGATTTCGAGTGGACGGCGCGGCGACCGCGCAACGGTTGACCTACTGGTCGCGCGGGCCGCGCGGACCGATGGAGAGCACCGGGGTGGTCTACCTGCCACCGGGACCGCCGCCGCCGGGCGGTTGGCCGATCGTCGCCTACGCGCACGGCACCACGGGTATCGCCGACCAGTGCGCGTTCACCCTGGAACCCCGGCCCTACTATCTCGACACGTTGTACCCCGAGCTGCTGCGTGCCGGCTACGCGGTAGTGATCACGGACTATGTCGGGCTCGGTACGCCTGGCACGCATCCCTACTTGGACGGACCGTCGCAGGCGCGCAGCGTGATCGATGCGGTCCACGCCGCGAAATCGATCCGGCCCGAGCTCGGCACCAAATGGGCGACGCTCGGCCAATCGCAGGGTGCGCAGGCGGCGCTGTTCACCGCCGCGCTCGCGCCGGCCGACGCGCCGGAACTGCAGCTGCGCGGTGCCGCGGCCACCGGGCCGCCGTCGAATCTCGAGCTGGCGATCGCGATCGCGGGACCGTGGATTCCGCGCCTGCCGTTGGAGAAGACGCCCGCCTATGTGGCGATGCTGCTGGCCGGATTGCGCGCCAGCGCACCGGAACTCGATGTCGACAGCTATCTGACACCGACCGGTCTGGCGGCTTTGCGGGTGGTGGAGACCGAATGCATCACCGACGCCAACGCACGGCTGGCCGAGGTGCCGATCGGCGCGATGCTGGCCAAAACGCTCGACGATCCGGCGCTGTGGTCCGCGGCCCGGGCCATGTTGCAGATCCCGACCTCGGGCTACACCGTCCCGCTCTTCATCGGCCAGGGGCTGACCGATATGGAGGTGCCCGCGCCGCTGACCGCGAAGCTGATCGCCGAGCTGGCGCTGTCCGGCACCGACCTGGAGACCCACGTCTATCCCGGCGACCATCTCGGCGCGGCCCGGACTTCGCTGCCCGATTCGCTGGCGTTCCTGCATCGCGTCCTCGATCCGGCCTGACGATCCGCACCGTAGGCAACAACCGCGCTCGAACTCGAACTCGAGCGCGGTCGGAGCGTGTTTCGATGTTCGGAATTCACGGAAATGTGAGGAATAAGTGCGCGCGATGCACCGATGCACGCCGTGCTAATGCGCAGAATATGTTGAGAATGGCGAATTTCCGGCCGTTTCGGAGCGGAAGATATTCAGTGCCACAGGGATCGGCAGGGCAGTCGGCGTAATCCGGGACGGACCTTGCCGTCCACGGTGACGGTGAGTCCGGCATGCAGGGCGGCCGAGGTGAACTCCCAGGCTTCGGTGTTGCTCGCGGCGTATTCGAGAATCAGCGCGTCGTCGGGGGTCGGTCCGTCGAAGTAGACGGTGACCCGCCGAGTCGGCGCCTCCTCGGCGTGCGTGTCGTAAGCGAGTCTGTGTGCAGTGCCGTCCATGCCACCGTCTCCTTTCCCGCCGGCCGCGTAACCGCACCGGTACGTGTGAAGGTAAGGGGACACCATGGCTTAGAACATGTTCCGTCTTATTGGCTGGACATGTCACAGGGCCGGTAGGGGTCGGTGAGGCTTCGTCACGAGCGAATGCGCCGCCACGTCACAGACCGGTCGCTCCACACTTGTGAATTATCAACACGATCTCCGCAGCCGGTGCCGCTCGCCGGAGAAATTGTCGAGGATGATCGCAACGTTGGACCATTCGAGAGGTACCGATCGATGAGCCAGGCCCCACGTTCTGCGGGGGGAGCGTCCCGCACTCGACTCGGCCGCGCATTCGGCGCCATGGCGGCCGGTGTGATGTTGGTGGCGACCATGGCGGGCGCGGGCCACAGCGCGCCGCTCTATCCCGCCCCCGATCCCGATCCCTTCTACGCGACACCGGCGGATATCGCGGACCGGCAGCCGGGCGAGGTGCTCGCCACCAAGCCGATGCCGCCGCTGCCGATCTTCCCCGACACCACGGTGACCCTGGTGCGGTTCCGTTCCACCAGTTCCGAGGGCAAGCCCATCGCCGCGACCACCACCGTGCTCACGCCGCGTGCCCACGTACCGGACGGCCCGCTGCTGTCGTTCCAGCACATCATCAACGGGCTCGGCGCCGAGTGCTCGGTGTCGAAGGTCCTCTACACCGGGGACCCGAACCTGGTCGTGCGGGAGGCGCCGGGCTGGAATGTGCTGCTGCAGCGCGGCTGGACCGTCGCGCTGCCGGACCATCTCGGTCCGAACTTCGCCTACGGCGCCGCGAAACTCGGTGGGCAGATCACCCTGGACGGCATCCGTGCCGTCAAACAGGTCGCCGAACTCGGTGTGCGGCACAGCAGGACCGCGCTGGTCGGTTATTCCGGCGGTGGCATGGCCACCGCGTGGGCGGCCGCGCTGGCGCCGAAGTACGCGCCGGAGCTCGAGTTGGCCGGCGCCGCGATGGGCGGCGTGCCGATGAATCTGGTCAAGATGCTCGAAGCGCTCGGGCTCAGTTCGCATCCGGTGTTCGGCCTGGCACTGGCGGCGGGGCTGGGGTTGGAACGCGAATACCCGGACCGCTTTCCGCTCAGTGACCAGCTGAACGAACGGGGCCTCGCCGCTCGCGCGCAGATCGCGAACAGTTGCACCAACGACATCTTGGCAGCGGGTGCCGGTCGCGGCGCGCTCGATTTCGCGAAGACCACCTCGATGATCAACGACAGCACCGCGCGCGGCGTGGTCGAGGAGAACAGCCTGGAACTCTACGACGGCGTGCCGAAAACGCCGGTGTTCGAGTGGCATTCGCCGATCGACGGCCTGATCCCGGTGGACGCGGTGGTGAACACCGACCGGCGCTGGTGTGCAGCGGGTGCCACCGTGCAGTCCGAGCAGATTCCGGTGCCCGATCACCTGACCGCGGCGGTGCTCGGCATCCCGGCGGCACTGGGCTGGCTGGACGCGCGCTTCCGCGGGGAGCGGGCCCCGAGCAACTGCTGAACGAACGACCGCGACCGAGCCGAACGCCCGTGCCGGAACGGGTCTTCGGCTCGGTTGTTGCGGTTCGGCCACGTGTCTCCTACGACTCGGCCGCATTGCGGGAACCGCGCCGACCGGGCGGGTTAGCCTGACCATCTGGCCTCGGTAGCAAAGGGGACTTTCCGAGGGCCGCAGGTCGCATCTCCGGGCGCCAGGGTAACCCGATGTTCGCACCCGAAGGCGTGTGCCATGAGATGCTTTTCTGCCATTGCCGTGGCACTGCTGCTGATGTATCCGGCCATGACGGGGCAGGCGGCCGCCGAGCCGCCGCCTGCCCCACCCGGTCTGCCCGCGTTGCCGCAGTTGCCCTCCCTGCCCGAACTCTTCCCGCAGCTTCTGGACGTGCCGCTGCCCGACGTGCCACCGCCGAACGCGCCTGCGCCCCTGCACGAATTGATCGATCAGGTGATTCCGCCGCCGCCGATCGCGGCCGCGCCGATCGAACCGTCGCCGGTGTGGGAGGCGACCGGTGCGCCGGCACCGGTGCTCGCGTTGCGGGCCGCGGTGCGGCCGGAGAACGTGGGCGACCCGATCTTCGACGCATGGCCGGCGAACCTGGCGGACCTCGCGCTCGGCGAGGTCATCGAGGCCAGGGATGTCACCGCGACCACCGCACCCCTGCTGGTGCTGCCGATCCAGCGCGCGCAGCTGCTGAAGTACCGGACCACCGACGCCAACGGCCATCCCTCCTTCGCGACCGCGACCCTCGTGGTGCCCGCGGCGGCGTGGCCCGGTCCGGGCCCGCGGCCCGTGGTGGTGAACAACCTGCCGATCGACGCGCTGGGCCGGGTCTGCACGCCCGGATACACGCTGGCCCATGGCCTGAACTCGGAAACCAGCGTCACCGATTTCATTCCGCCCACCACCCACGTCGCAGCGCTGCGCGGCTACGCGGTGCTCATCCCGGATCACGAGGGTCCGTGGATGGCCTACGCCGAGCCGGTCACCGCGGGCCATGCCGTGCTGGACGCGATCCGCGCGGTGCGTGCGCTGCTGCCGGACGAGTTCGGCGCCAGCCGGTTCGGCCTGACCGGCTATTCGGGCGGCGCCATCGCGACACACGGCGCGGTGAAGCTGATCGCGCAGTACGCGCCGGAGCTGACCGGCCGCATCGTCGGCGCGGCACTCGGCGGGGTGCCCGCCGATTATGAGATCCTCGCGCGCAGCATGAACGGCAATCTCGCTTCGGCGGTGTTCATGGCCGCGGTGTTCGGGATCGGCCGGGAACGACCGGAAATCCTGACCAGGATGAACAACCTGGCGCAATGGGTGGCGACCTCGCCGCTGAAGAACGCCTGCGGCAGCACGTACGGGGCGATCGGTGTGCTGATGCTGCCGATCGACATCGCCGCGAACATCCCCGATCCGTTGCATTCCGCGCTGGCGACCGAGATCTACCAGGTGACGAGGATGCCCGGGATGCCTTCGGCGACACCGCTCTACATCTACAACGGGGAACAAGAGTTCTGGATCCCCGCCGAGGGAGCGCGCAATCTCTACCGCGAGCAGTGCGCGCTCGGCGTGCCCGCGGTGTATCGGAGCGTGCCGGGCGAACACATCATCGCGGCCGGGCTCGGCTACCCGGAGGCGATGCACTGGCTGGATCAACGGCTCCAAGGTGTCGACGCCCCGAACGAGTGCTGAGCGTTTGCCGCGGTAATGGTGGGCTGTCCAGCCCCCTGAACGGTTTTGTTACAGATCACGGCCGCGGCCGCGATGTATGACGGACGACTCACATCCCACGAGGGCGATCGGGTGGCGCTCGGACCCACCGCCCGCGCTGTGCGACTCGGCCGCGGTTTCGGTAGTGTTGGCCGGTCCGGGCGAGCTAGACGCTTCGGATTCGCGAAAGAGGCACATGAACGACATCACGATCACCGCGTCGGAACAGGCACAGGCCCTGGTGGGCCGCCACTACCGGATGACCGAGCACTACGAGGTGGGGCGCGAGAAGATCCGCGAGTTCGCGCGGGCGGTCCAGGAACAGCATCCGGCGCACTGGCACGAGGAGGCCGCCGCCGAACTCGGCTACGACGGCCTGCTCGCGCCGATGACCTTCACCTCGATCATGCTGATGTTGATGCAGCGCAAGATGTTCGAGTCCGTCCTGACCGCCTACGACATCGGCCAGGTACTGCAGACCGAGCAGGCGATCCAGGTGCATCGGCCGGTGCTGGCGGGTGACCGGCTCGAGTGCGTGTCGTATATCGAGTCGTTCCGGCAGTTCGGCGACAAAGACTTCATGGTGACCAAGAACGTGCTCACCAACCAGCACAAGGAACTGCTGCAGACCGCGACCTCGACCGCCGTGGCGCAGACCGGCGTAGCGATCGCCACCGAGCTGCGCTCCGCCGTCGACGGCGTCATCATGACCGGCCAGTCCGGGGCCGATCGACTGGACGCGGCCGCGCGGCGGGCGAGCCTGGGCGAGGAATCCGGCATCGTCGAATGCTTCGACGAACCGCCCGTGGCCGATCCGCGCGATCGCGCCAGGACCCCGCACACCGTGCCCCGCTTCGAGGACCTCGCGGTGGGCATGGCACTGCCGCCCCGGGCGGTGCTGCTCTCGCGCGGCGATCTGGTGAATTACGCAGGCGTGTCCGGTGATTCGAATCCGATCCACTTCAGCGACGAGGTCGCGCGCAGCGCGGGGCTGCCCGACGTGGTGGCGCACGGCCTGCTGACGATGGGACTCGGCGCCGGATACCTCACCTCGTGGCTGGGCGACCCGGCCGCCGTCACCGGATACGGCGTGCGGTTCGCGGGGTTCGCGCCCGTCGCGGCGACCAAGGCGAGTGTGCTCGAATTCCGCGGCAAGATCAAAGATCTCGACGCCGCACAGCGCACGGCAACCGTCGCGCTCACCGCCACGTGTGACGGCCGGAAGCTGTTCGGTCGTGCGACAGCCGACGTCGCGCTACGCTGAGCGCGCGCGACCGGATCGGACCGCGGTCGGATCGGACGCAGCGTATCCGTCGCACATCGAGCACGACTCGCCGTAGTAGCGCCAGGGTCTTCGGTCAGTAGAAACTGACAAGCTTCACATGGCAGACTCGGTGAATGCGTGCTGCGGAGGTACGACAGTCGACCGAGACGTCGCGCGCCGGCGCGACGCCGGCGGGCGGACCGACCGTTTTGCGCATGGTGCTCGGCGGTCGGCTGCGCAAACTCCGCGAGACGGCCGGCATCAGCCGGGAGGACGCGGGCGAGGCGATCCGCGGTTCGCATTCGAAGATCAGCAGGCTCGAACTCGGCCGCACCGGCTTCCGGGAACGGGATCTGATCGATCTGCTGAACCTCTACCAGGTCACCGATCCGACGGAAATCGATGAATACCTGGAACTCGCGCGGCAGGCGAACGCGTCGGGCTGGTGGCATCGCGACAGTGACTGGCTGCCCAAGTGGTACGACACCTACCTGGGTTTGGAACAGGCGGCGACACTGGTCCGTTCGTACGAACCGCGGGCCGTGCCGGAACTGTTGCAGACACCGGAATACGCGCGTGCGCTGCTCTCGCTGGCGCATTCGGGCGAGCCGCAGGCCGCGATCGAACGACGGGTCGCGCTGCGCATGGGCCGGCAGGAGATCTTGGATCGCAAGCACCCGCCGCAGCTCTGGGTGGTCGTGGAGGAGGCGGCGCTGCGCCGCCCGATCGGCGGTTCCGCGGTGTGGAACGCCCAGATCGAGCACCTGCTGCGCGCGGTGACCCGGCCGAATGTCACCCTGCAGGTGCTGGCCGACCATGTCGGCGGCCCGGCGCTCGCCGAGGGCGCGTTCACCATGCTGCGCTTCGCCGAATCGGATCTGCCCGACATCGTCTATCTGCAGCAGCTCACCAGCGCGCTGTATCTGGAGAAGCAGGTCGACCTGGACGCGTATCGCGCTGTGGCGAACCAACTTTCGGTGCATGCCGCGCCGCCGGAGTACACCGTCGGCCTGCTGGAGGCGCTGCGCAGGCGGCAGCCGCGGATTCTCGATCAGCCCGCCGGTCCGGCCTGATCCGCAATCGACCGCGAAGTATTGTCTCGGCGGGACAATAAGGTGGTAAGCTGCGGGTATGAGCGACACCGGTGTCGATCTCGATGGCCGTAGGCTGCGTACCCGGCGCAGCCGGGAAGCGCTGACGCGCGCCGCGTTCGACCTGTTGACCGAGCGGGGTCTGGACGCGGTCGCCGTCGAGGACATCGCGGTACGGGCGGGTGTCACCCGGCGCACCTTCAGCCGGCATTTCGCCTCCATCACCGAGGCGGTGCTGGGCGAGGTCGACCAAGACGTGCACATGTTCAACGAGGCGCTCTGCCGTCGGCCGCTCGGCGAGTCGCCGTTGGCCGCCTATCGCAACGCCGTGCACGACTGGTTCGACGCCGAATACGGCGGCGCGCGGTCGGTCCGGCTGGCCAGGCGGTGGACGTTATTCCAGCGATTCGAAGACGAGCCCGAATTGTTTGCCGGATATCAGCGAATCCGGGTCGAGGGTCAGCGAGAATCGGTGCGGATCATCGCCGGACGGCTCGGTGTCGACCCGGTGCTCGACCTGCGTCCGGCCGCCGCGGTCGCCGCGGGCGCGGGCTTGTTGATGGCGGCATTGCAGACCTGGGCCGCCGGCGACGATCCGGATCGTTTGCCCGACCTGATCGACGGGTACTTCGACACCCTGGTCGCACTCACCACCGAATTCCGGAACGAGGAGTCACCGTCATGACCACAGGGTCGGTGAATATGTACCGCAGGACCTGCCGCCGCGTCGGGCTGGATCGAAACCCGATGCGCCGCAGAGAAGATCGCGTGCAAACCTGGGTCGCCGCCGGATTGCTGCTGTTGTTCGTGCTGCTCGTGCCGCTGCTGGTGCTGACCGTGGGGGCCACCGTCTACCGCACCGAAACCGCTGCGGTGCAAGCGGAAATCGCCGAACTGCACCGGGTCGAGGCGGTGGTGACCGCGACCGGTAAGGCGCCGCTGTACGCGCCGATCATGCCCGCAAAGGTGGCCTGGACCGACCCCGACGGGACCGCGCACACCGAGGACTATCAGTCCACCACGGTCGTGGAACCCGGTCAGAACGTGACCATTTGGCTCAACGGCGCGGGCCGCATCGTCGAGCCGCCGTCGGAAACCCAGGCCCTCAGCAAAGCGGTGCTGCTCACCGGCGGCGCCCTCTTCGGCGCGGTGACGGTGCTCGCGGGTTGCTACTTCGGGCTGCGCCACCGCCTCGATCGCAAGCGCCTGCGGATGTGGGAAATGGAATGGGCCACAGCCGATCTGCGCTGGGGTAGCCACAGCTGAAGAGAGTGCAGCGCGCCCGCCGACGAGGGTAGGGTGCAGGCGACGGACACGCTGCCGTACCGGGTTCCATCGCGGCGAACGACGACCGGGCACGGGAAAGACACTAAAGGGTGATCAGCCGCCCCGGAATCCGTGCGAACCATCCCCGGAAATCTGACCAAGGAAGGCCCGGTTGTGTTGTGAGACAACACAACCGGGCACGTCAACTCACACCGGCATCAGGCTGTGCTTGCGCGGATTCGGCTTCGCCGTGTCCTTCTCCCGCAGCAACCGCAGCGCCTTGCGAATCTCCAGGCGCGTCTGCGCCGGTTCGATGACCGCGTCCACGTACCCGCGCTCGGCGGCGATCCAGGGCGTTGCGATGGTCGCGTTGTAGAAGTCGATCATCTGCTCGCGCGCGGCGGCGCGCTGCGCGACCGGGGTCGCCTCGAGCTGCTTGCGGCCGATGATGCCGACCATGCTCTCCGCACCCATCACCGCGATCCGCGCCGTCGGCCAGGCGAGACTGATATCGGCGCCGAGTTGCTTGCAACCCATCACGGCGTAGCCGCCGCCGTAGGCCTTGCGCGTCACCACCGTCACGATCGGCACGGTCGCCTCGATCACCGCGCGGAAGAACCGTCCGCCGCGCTTGATGACACCGTTGCGTTCCTCCTCGACCCCGGGCAGCACGCCCGGGGTGTCGACGACGAACACCAGCGGCAGCCCGAAGGCGTCGCACAGCCGGATGAAATGGGTGGCCTTGTCCGAGCACTGCGCGTCCAGCGCGCCGCCGAGCACCTGCGGCTGGTTGGCGATCACGCCGACGCTGCGGCCGTCGACCCTGGCGAAGCCGGTGATCAGGTTCTGTGCGGTGCCCGCGGCCATCTCGTGGAACTCGCCGTCGTCGAACATCCGCAGCAGAACCTCGTGCATGTCGTAGCCGACCTTGTCCGAGTCCGGAATGATCGAGTTCAGCTCGAGGTCGTGCGCGGTGAGTTCGGGCTCCAGGCCCGGGTTCACCAGCGGCGGCTGTTCCAGGCAGCTGGTGGGCAGATAGCTCAGATAGTTGCGCACCCAATCGAACGCGGCCTGCTCATCAGGCGCGACGTGGTGCAGCGTGCCGTTCACGGCCTGGACGGCCGCGCCACCGAGTTCCTCGGCGCTGACCACCTCGCCGGTGACCGCCTTGATCACCTCGGGCCCGGTGACGAACATGTACGACTTCTCGGTGGCCACCAGCACGTCCATGTTGACCGGGCCGTACACCGAACCCGCCGCGCATTTGCCGAGCATGATCGCCACCATCGGCACGTACCCGGACAGCTCCTCCTGGCGCCGGCACATCAGCGCGTACCAGGCCAGCGAGGTCACGGCGTCCTGGATGCGGGCGCCGCCGGAGTCGTTGATCGCGACCACAGGGCAGGCCTTCTCGTAGGCGAACTCCATCGCGGCCGCGACCTTGCGGCCGAACATCTCACCGACCGAGCCGCCGTGCACGGTCTGGTCGTGCGCGATCACCACGACGGGTCGTCCGTCGATGGTGCCGCGACCGGTGACCACGCCGTCGCCGTACATCGCGTTGTTCGCGCCCGGCTGCCGGACCAGCTTGCCCATCTCCACGAAACTGCCCTTGTCGAGCAGCGCGCGCACCCGCTCGCGGGCGCTGGGTATGCCTTTCGCCTTGCGTTTCGCGATGCCGGTCTCGCCCGCGGGTTCCTCGGCCAGCTCCAGGATCCCCCGCAGCTCTTCCAGCTTGTCTCGCGTACCGCTCATATGTGGTGTAGCCCTTCGAAAACTCTGCCGCGTCGCCGGACGGGGGCGCAGCGCTCGATGGTATCCGTGGACCGTGTCGCTGCACACCTGTCGGTCGTTACCGATGGGACAGTTCACAGGTTTACCCGGCTCCCGCTCCGGCCCGACCGGTCCCGGTGCGACCTGTGTGCGCGGCGCGAGTTGTGCGAACTACCAGTCGCTGCCGCAGGTTGCGATGAGTGTTCATGACAGCCGTGGCTTCACCTTTTGCAGGGTGTGCGCCAGGTTCTAGGGTGGGCTCGACGCAGCGCCGGAATGCGCGGTCGGCGCTGCGTCATACCCTGGTGCCGCGGGGGATCGAGCATCGTCCGGATATCGAGGCGAACGTATTGTGTTGCCGGTCAACAGAAGAAATCCGCACCGAGGCAACCAATATGTCGAAAATCACTCGCAGGCTTGTGATTTCGCCCAATGCGAGCGGCCGAGGCTGATGACTTACCTGATTCCACCGGCGTATCCCGATTCGATCACGATTCGTCGCTAGCCTTTGTCAGTCATGACGGCTATGCGGATGAGTTCGGGCACCGAGAGTCTCGCGTCGAAACTGCTGGACTACTTGGCGCAGCACACGGGTGGTGGTCTGCACGGCGACGTCGCGCGAACCACGCGCAGCTGTGTGGTGGCGGCAGTGGAGCGGCGGACGCCACGGTGGCAGGCGGCGCTGGGTGAACCACCCGAAATCGCGGGCATCGCAACGCGATCGGCGCGCGAGGGTGTCGCACTGGAAACGGTGCTCGGCGCCTACCACGACGAAATCCGTTCCGGCCTCGAATTCGTCGCGGCCGGCGCCGAGAACGACGAGCTGGTCGCGGGCGCGCAATTGATCTTGCAGGTACTGGAAATGGTCACGCTCACCGCCTCGACCGCCTACGTGGACGAACATCGGCTGGTTGCCCGCGAACATCAGACCGCCGCACAGACTTTGGTCGCCGCGCTGCTCGGCGGGCACGCGCTGGGGGAGTTGGCGGCGCAGACCGGGATCGCGATCGCCGCGCGGTATCAGGTGGTGGCGCTGCACATCCCGGCGCACCCGGACGAGCGAAGACCGGGTGCCGGAACCGTGGCCGCGCGGCGCAAACTGCGCAGGCTGCAGGCGGCGCTGGCCGATCCGCTCGGCTCCCGGGCCTTGCCGCTGCTCTCGGCGGCGGGTGGCACGATCCTGGTCCCGGTCGACGCCCCGCACGCCCGGGTCGGTGCACCCGCGCTGACGGCCGACGTGCTCACCCTGCTCGGCGAGGCCGCAGAGGTGTCGCTGACCGCGGTGGTGGCCACGGGCGAGACCGCGTGCATCCCCGAACTGGCCGCGCATACCCACGATCTGCTGGACCGCATGCGAGCGGCGGGCCGGCCGCCGGGTCTCTATCGGGTCTGCGAACCGGTGAACGCGCCGGATTGTGATGCCGAACAGCCGGGCCGGGTACCGGTCGTCACCTCCACCAATGATCACGAAATAGGCCGTTCCGCCTGATATTTCCGCGTTATCGTCGAAATCGGCGTGCGCACCGCGCCGAGCAGAGGAGTGCCAGTGACCACCGCGTTGACCGATACGGATATTCTCCGCGAACTGGAACCCGTCGCCGAGCGCCTGCTCGATGATCATCTGCGCAAAACGAAGGCGTGGCACCCGCACGATTACGTGCCCTGGGATGATGGGCGGAATTTCGCCGCGCTCGGCGGAATCGATTGGGCGCCCGAGCAATCGCAGCTCACCGAGGTGGCCCGGATCGCGATGGTGACCAACCTGCTCACCGAGGACAATCTGCCCTCCTATCACCGGGAGATCTCGGAATCGTTCTCGCTCGACGGCGTTTGGGGCACCTGGGTGGGGCGCTGGACCGCTGAGGAGAACCGGCACGCGATAGTCATGCGCGACTATTTGGTGGTCACCCGCGCGGTGGACCCGGTGGCGCTGGAGCAGGCCAGGATGGCGCACATGACGACGGGAATCGCGAAACCCGTTAAAGGGCCGCAGTTTCTACGTTCTGTCGCTTATGTGACACTGCAGGAATTAGCCACCAGAATCAGCCATCGGAACACCGGGATCGCGTGCAATGAACCCGTCGCCGAGCGTATGCTGCAACGTATTGCCGCCGATGAAAACCTGCACATGATCTTTTATCGCAACATCAGCGCCGCGGCACTCGACCTGCTGCCGAACGAGATGCTGCGTGCCGTCACGGATATCGTCACACGCTTCCAGATGCCGGGCCTGACCCAGCCGAACTTCCGCCGCAACGCGGTCGTGCTGGCGAAGCACGGCATCTACGACCTCCGCCAGCACCTGGACACCGTGGTACAGCCGGTGCTACGGGCGTGGCGGGTGTTCGAACGCACCGATCTGTCCGGCGACGGTGAACGGGCACGCGACGAGCTGGCGGCCTACCTCGACGAATTAGCGCAGCAGGCAACGCGATTCGAGGAGCAACGCGATCGAGTAGCGGCCAGACAGGCAGAACGAGCCGCCGCGGCGCAATGAGTACCCGAGGGCCGATCACCGCGGCGGCGATGGTAGCCATCGCCGTGCTGGCCGGTGTGCCCGCGCAGGCGGACGACGTGCCCGGCGTGCCGAGCGCACCGCCGCCCGCGATCGATCCCGCGATGACCCGGACCGGACTGCTGTCCATCGAGAGCGCCGGACCGCAGCGGGACCACCTGAAGATCGCGTCCGCGGCCATGCGCCGGGTGATCGAGGTGGACGTGTTGCGCGGCACCGGCCCGGCACCGCGCCCGACGCTGTACCTGCTCGACGGCGTCGACGGCGAGACCACCTCGGGCTGGCTCAGCAAGGGCGGCGCGGCGCAGTTCTTCGCGGACAAGCCGGTGGACGTGGTGCTGACCAGCGGCGGTACCGGCAGCATGTACAGCGACTGGGTCCGCCACGACACCGCGCTCGGACTCAATCGGTGGGAGACCTTCCTGACCGAGGAACTGCCGCCGATCGTGGAATCGCTGCTGAAGGCCGACGGACGCCGGGCCATCGCGGGCGTGTCCATGGGGGCGCAGGCGGCGATGATGCTGGCGCAGCGCCATCCGGGCCGCTACCGCGCCGTCGCGGGCATGAGCGGCTGCTATTCCACCGCCGACCCGCTCGGTCACGCGGTCACCACGATCACCGTGGCCTCGCGCGGCGGTAATGTCGAAAACCTCTGGGGGCCACCGACTTCCCCGGAGTGGGCGGCGCACGACAGTCTGCTCGGCGCGCCGGCGCTGCGCGGCACCGCGATCTATCTGTCGGCCGCCACCGGCACGCCGACCGGCGCCGACCTGGTGTCGATCGCGCAGTCACCGTCGATCGTCGACGCGTTGCGGCTGGCCGGCGGTGGCGCCGCGCTGGAAGCGGGGGCGCGCACCTGCACCGAACGTTTCGCGGAGCGGCTGCACGAGCTGAAGATCCCCGCCGTCGTCGAGTACGCGCCCGAGGGCATGCACACCTGGCCTGATTTCGAAGCCCAGCTGCCGCGGGCGTGGCGGGTATTGGCCGAGGCGTTGGAACTGCCGTCGCCGAAGTGACGGGGAATCACCGCTCGGTGCGCGCGTTGAGACAGGTATGACCTCGGCACTTCCCTCCGTCCGGTTCTCCATCCTGGACCGCTCCCGCGTCCGGCGCGGCCAGAGCCATCCCGCGGCGCTGCGCGACACGATCGAGTTCGCGCGGCTCGCGGAGGAATGGGGCTACCACCGATTCTGGGTATCGGAGCACCACGGCGTGCCCGGCGTCGCCGGCTCGGCGCCGACGGTGCTGGCCGCGGCCGCCGCGGCGGCGACCGCGCGCATCCGGATCGGCACCGGCGGGGTCATGCTGCCCAACCATCAGCCGTTGATCGTCGCCGAACAGTTCGGCGTGCTGGAATCGCTGTATCCGGGGCGGATCGATATGGGTCTGGGCCGCTCGGTCGGCTTCACCGACGGGGTCCGGCGCGCGCTCGGGCACGACAAACGCGACGCCGAGGACTTCGACGCGCAGCTGACCGAAGTGCTGGACTATTTCACCCACGGCCGCGACGGCGTACACGGCTGGCCGGCCGAGGGTCTGCGGGTCCCGGCGTTCCTGCTGGCCACCGGCTCGGGCGCGGAGCGGGCAGCCCGTTTCGGGTTGCCGTTGGTGATCGCGGCGGTCGGCGGGCCGGATCGGATGATCGAGGCGATCGCCCGGTACCGCGACGGTTTCCAGGCCACGGCGTGGGGCGCCGAGCCGTACGTCATGGTCTCGGGCTCGGTCGTGATCGCCGATACCACCGCGCAGGCGCGGCGGCTGCTGCTGCCGGAGGCGTGGTCGGCCGCGTACTCGCGCACGCGCGGCGAGTTTCCGGCTCTGATCCCGCCCGCGGAGATCGAGGCGATGAGCATGACCGAGCGGGAACGGCGGATCTTCGAGGAATCGCTGGCCGGGCACGTGCACGGCACCGAAGACGAGGTCGCCGAGCAACTCGAGCACTGGGTGAGCGCCACCGGCGCCGACGAGATCCTGGTGCACACCAGCACCTTCGACCGCGCGGCGCGCCTGGAATCGCACCGGCGGCTGGCGCGGGTGGCCGGATTGACCACCGCGCGAACGGAATCGGCCGCCTGAAAGCTCAATCCTGCGGGGGCAAGGCGACTTCGGCGGCCGCATAGCCGAATACCGTGCGGCCGCGGGATCGGGCGTCGATGGCGATGGTGGCACGGCGGCGCCGCGCGTCCACCGCAGTGACCCGGCCGGTGAATTCGATCTCGCAGGTCGCCGCCGGTCCGATCCGCAGATAGTGCGTGTAGTGCGCGAACTGGGCGCGCAGCCGGGTGATTGCGGCCGGGTGGCCGAGGCGCGAGCTGACGAAGGCCGCGGCCAGGCCGAGTTTCAGCATGCTCGGTGCGGTGGTCGCGGGCAGCGTGTACTCCGTGGCCGAGGCGGTGCCGGGGGTGTCGGGGGCCCGGTCGCCGACGATCGCGGCGAAGTCCAAGAGGTCGTCACGGGAGAGCCGAACCGTCTGTGCGGGCAGCACGGTGCCGATGGTCAAGGTACGGAACGCAGTGTGGCGCAGTGGAAATGGCGTGGCCCCGCGCCGTGCGAGTGCTCGATGCTCGGTGTGCCGGGGGTGCGATGAGGACGGCCCACGCGTCCCGATCGCGCGGACCGGCTCGGCGCGGCGCGGCCCGCTCGCCCCGGTATGCGCGAGCAGTGAGGTGGTGCCGGTCTGCACCGGTGTGCCGTATTGGTCGGTGAGCACACTCTTGATCGTCAGGACGTCGTAATCGGCGAACTGGCGAAATGATTCGACGGTGTGGTCGCCGGTCAGCCGATCGCCCGCGACCAGTGGCCGCGTGGCGTCGAACACTTGGTCCGCGTGCAGAATTCGGGTCGGCCGATAGTCGGCGAGCACCGCATCCAATAATTCGCTCTGGACATCACCGAGAATTGCGCCGGCGAATGTCGCGGGGGCGACCAGGCCGGTGAATCCGAGCTCGGCGGCGGCATCGGCACTCCAGTGCGCCGGATGAAAATCCTGGACGGCCCGGGCGAATTCGCGAATCCGGGCGGCATCGACCAGATAGGGCGCCGTCGCCCGGCACCGCCGGTCGGCCGGCGTCCACGTGTTCACCTCGGTCATCGGCCCATACTCGGTCCGTGCGCGGTCGACAGCTGCTGGTCGGCAGCTTTTCTGGAGAATTCACGATCCGCGGGCCGCTGTGTTTGGGAAAAGCTCCGGAGCGGGCGAACTGTGCCGTTTACCTAAGCCCGACAACGACATTGGTGAGCTGTCCAGATACCCCGTCGTGAGCTAGGTCGCACTTTCCGGCGGATTTAGCGTTGGCGCAGTTTCCACGCTGTCGAGCGGAATTCGGCAGCGCGTCCGAACTCTTCTGCTCGAAATAGGAAGGTATGCAATGAAGCGAAGTACCTCAGGCCGTTCGTCGTTCGCGGCGGCGGTGATGCTGGGTGTTTCGGTGCTCGTGCTCGGCGTCGGAGGTGTCGGCGCGAACGCCGAACCCACAGCGCAACCGACCGAACAAGAGCTGGCCGATTACATCGCGGCGGGCCGCAAGGCCGCGCCGGTCGCGGACTCGGGCAGTTCGTCCGGTTCCGCGTGCAACTCCGGCAGTGGCGCGGGGTCGGGCAACGGCTCCGGCAACTGCTACGGCGGATCGGGGAGCAGTTCGGGGCTCTCGGGTGGATACGCCAGTGACACCGTCGGTTATGGACCGCCGATGACCTCCTGGCTGGCGGCCTTCGGCTACGGCCTGGCCAATCCCGACGCCGCGCCGCCCGGCGCCAACGACTGGAACTGCAAGCCGACCGCCGCGCATCCGCGACCGGTCGTGCTGCTGCACGGCACCTGGATGAACGCCTACAACGGCTACGCGTACATGGGCCAGCCGATCAAGGACGCGGGTTTCTGCACCTTCACGTTCAACTACGGCCGCTCCAGTGTGATCCAGGGCGGCGGGCTCGGCGCGGTGCTGCCCGGCGTGATGGGCACCGGCTACATCCAGGATTCCGCCAAGCAACTCGCCGTCTTCGTCGACCGGGTGCTCGCGGCGACCGGCGCCGGCGAGGTCGACATCGTGGCGCACTCGCAGGGCGGCTCGATGGCGAACTGGTACACCAAGTTCGAAGGCGGAGCCGAGAAGACGAAGAATCTGATCACCTACGGCGCCACCCACCACGGCACCTCGCTCGACGGCATCGGCGCGCTCGGCCGGGCGATCAACAACCTCGGCATCGATATCCTCGGCTTCATCGAGATCTTCGTGGGGCACGCGGGTATCCAGCAGACGATCGGCTCGGACTTCGTCAACCAGCTCAATGCCAACGGCGACACCGTGCCCGGCGTCGACTACACGATCGTCGGCACCCGCTACGACGAGGTCACCAACCCGTACCCGCTGACGTTCCTGCAGCCCGGGCCGGGCGCCACGGTGCAGAACATCACCCTGCAGGACGGCTGCGAACAGGACCTTTCGGACCATCTGACGATGATGTATTCGCCGCGCTCCCTCTCCATCGCGCTGCGCGCGCTCGACCCGGTCGGTCATCCGAACCTGGAGTGCACATTCAACCCGTGGGTGGTCGGCGGCGGCGGATCGCTGTAGCAACGCACGGGTGAGAGACCGAGCGGCGATCGCACGCGCCGCTCGGTCTGTACTCGTTGTGGCGGCATCTGTACTCGTTGTAGGGGCACCTGAACGAGATTCACCGCCCATTGGCCGCGCTGTCGCATCGTCTCCATCGAGCGCTGTTTTGCTCGAAGTCGCGCCGATCCGGTGCGGGCAGGTCCGGGACCACGTGCAGGGGATCCGGGCCCGCCCGCACCGGATCGCGTTGTTGTGCGGCAGTTCTCGGCAAGGTGTGCGAAGCGGAAGGCGTGTGATGAGACGAAGGTCAGCCGGTAGGTGGCCGATCGCCGCGGTGTTGGTCGGTGTCGCGATGCTCGTGCTCGGGGTGGCGGCCCCGGCCGCGAGCGCCGCACCGTCCGATCCGTCGGTGGCGGCGCGACTCGCCGAGCTGATCGGGGTGGACGGGCGGCCCGCGGCGATCGCGGCGTCCGACAGCATCTCGGGCCTGTCCGGCGGATTCGCCAGTGACACCGTCGGCTACGGTCCGCCACAGCGTTCGTTCCTGGCCGCTTTCGGTTACGGCCTGTTCCATCCGGACGCGGCGCCGCCGGGCAGCAACGACTGGAATTGCCGGCCGACCGCGGCACATCCGCGTCCGGTCGTGCTGCTGCACGGCACCTGGATGAACGCGTACAACAGCTTCGCGTACATGAGCGGGCCGCTACAGGACGCGGGCCTGTGCACCTTCGCCTTCAACTACGGCCGTTCCGGACCGATCCAGGGCGGAGGCGTGCCGCCGCTGCTGCCCGGCGTGATGGGCACCGGTGACATCGCGGATTCGGCTCGGCAGCTGGCCGGTTTCGTGGACCGGGTGCGCGCGGCCACCGGCGCGGCGCAGGTCGATCTCGTCGGCTACTCGCAGGGCGCGGCGATGGCGAACTGGTACACCAGGTTCGAGGGTGGCGCGGACAAGGTGGGGCAGCTGGTCAGCTTCGGCGGCACCCACCACGGGACCACCCTCGACGGCATCGGCCTGCTCGGCCGGATGATCAACAACATCGGCCTGAACGTGATCGGCGCGGCCGGTGTCGTGGTGGGCGACGCCGCGATCCAGCAGACGGTCGGTTCGAACTTCGTCGGACGGCTGAACGCGGACGGCGACACGGTGCCCGGCATCGACTACACCGTGGTCGGCACCCGCTACGACGAGATCGTCACGCCATATCAGTCGACCTTTCTGCGCCCGGGCGCGGGCGCGTCTGTCGCCGACATCACCCTGCAGGACGGCTGCGAGCAGGATCTCTCCGATCACCAGACGCTCATGTATTCGCCGCGTGCGCTCTCGATCGTGTTGCGCGCGCTCGATCCCGCCGGGCACCCCGATCTCGTCTGCACCTTCAACCCGTGGTTGATCGGCGGTGGCGGCGGCCTCTGACCCCACCCGCCGGGGGATCGCTTCTCCGAGCACAGGACTCCGGTCCGCCGCTCACGAAGGAGAAGCACACCATGACCGCACCACTGTCGCTCGTCCCGGACGGCCCGCCCGGATTCGGCGGGGCACTGGCGACTTTTCACCGCACGGTCCGGCACGTGCGGGCCTACCCGGCGCATCTGGCCCGCCACGGCGTCGACCCCGAAACGATCCGCACGCCGGCGGATTTCGCCGAGCTGCCGGTGGTCACCAAGGACAACTACCTGAAGGCGCACGCGCTCGCGGAGCTGATGCCGCACGGCGACATCAGCGAGGCGGGCACCTGGTCCAGCAGTTCGGGCTCCACCGGGAAGCCGACCTACTGGCCGCGAGAACTGTTGTCGCTGCAACACAGCCGCGAGTACTACGACCGCATCCTGCGCGCGTTCGACGTTCCGGGCCGGACGACGTTGCTGGTCAACGCTTTCGCGATGGGCACGTGGATCGGCGGCACCTACACCCACCACGGCGTGCTCGAAGCGCGCCGCCGGGGGCACCGGGTCTCGGTGGCCACGCCCGGCATCGATGTGGACGCGGTCCTCGCCACCATGGCCGATCTCGGCCCGCACTACGACCAGGTGGTGCTCGCCGCGTACCCGCCGTTCGCCCAGGACGTGCTGGACCACGCGCCGGCCGAGGTGCGCGCGCTGAAACCCGCGCTGCTGCTGGCGGGGGAGAACATCACCGAAGCCTGGCGCGATCACGTGCTCGCCCGTACGGGGCAACCGGATCGGCCGGAGCGCACCTGTGCGATCTACGGCACCGCCGACGCGGGTGTGATGGGGCACGAGACACCGACCACCATCGCCATCCGCCGGCTGGCCCGCACCGATGCCCGTTTGCGCGCGGCGCTTTTCGGCGACGACGATCCCGCGTTGCCCACCTTCGTCGAGTACGACCCACACCTGCGCTACACCGAAACCGATGCGCAGGGCCGGTTCCTGTTCACTGTCGACGGCGCCCTGCCGCTGGTGCGGTACCGGATCAACGACGAAGGGTCGATCCTGACCCCGTGGCAGGTCGCCGCGGCGCTGCGCCGCTGCGGGCACCGGATTCCGGTGCACACCAACACCATCGGTGCGGGCTTCCTCGCGCTGCACCGGCGCCGGGACGTCGCCGCGAGCTTCTATGCCGTGAAGCTGTACCCGGAAAACGTCCGCGCGGCACTGGAGCAGCCCGAGGTCGCCGCGCAGGTGACCGGAAAGTTCGTGCTGGCCACCGTGACCGGCGCCGCCTTCGAACAGACGCTGACCCTGCGGGTCGAGCTGCGGGCGGCGGCCGAAGCCGGTGCCGATTTCACCGCCCGGCTCCGGCAACTCGTCACCGCGGAACTGGCACGCAGCAACAGCGAATACCGCAGGCTGCGTGCCGTTCTCGGGGCGGCCGCCGAGCCCGTGCTCACCCTCGAGCCCTTCGGCGGCACCGCCTTCCGGTACACCGCCAAGCACAAGTACCTGGAGCAGAACCGATGATCGAGATCCTGGACCCCTTCGCCGATACCGCGCGGATCGCACATCTGCTGCGGCCCGCCGCGCGCTACCACCTGGTGGACGCGCACGCGGCGGCCGCGGCCGAGCTCGCCGCGATCGACCCCGCCGCGGCGGCGCTCACCACCCGGTTCGTCGTCTACCCGTGGCGGCGCACGATCGTGCGCCTGCCCGAATCCGAGGCGTTCTGGCGGCTGCGTACCGCGCGCAATCGGTATCTGCTCGACGAACCCGAGCAGCGCGCCTGGTCGGCCGCGCTGGTCGGCGTCGCGGGCCTGAGCGTCGGCTGGTCGGCCCTGTCGGTCTGCGCGCTGACCGGTGCCCGGCGATTCCGGCTGGCCGAGCACGATCGGCTGTCGCTCACCAACCTGAACCGGCTGCCCGCGTCGGTGTGCGATCTCGGGGTGCCGAAGCTGACCATCGCGCACCGGCGGGTGCTCGAAATCGACCCGTACAGTGAGGTTTCCGCTTTTCCGGACGGTTACACCCCGGCGGCGGCCGCGCAATTCCTCGGTACCGCGCCGGGCGCGGAACCGCTCACCGTGCTGGTGGAGGAAATGGACGATCTCCCGGCGAAGATCGATATCCGCCGGCGCGCCAGGGCCGCGGGCATCCCGGTCGTCATGGCCACCGACAACGGGGACAACGCGATCCTCGACGTCGAGCGATTCGATCTGGAACCGCGGTACCCGATCTTCCACGGCCGGGTCGGCGACCTCGACGATCTCACCGCTGCCGAACTCACGGACCCGGCCACCCGGGCGCGGGTGGCGCAGCGCATCGTGGGCACCGAACTCACGCCGCGCACCCGCTTCTCGCTCACCGAGGTGGGCCGGTCGCTGCACTCCTGGCCGCAGCTCGGCACGGCCGCGGCGGTCGCGGGTGCGGCGGCCGCGTACGCGGCGCGGCTGGTGGCCACGGGGCACCCGCTACCGTCGGGGCGCTACCGGATCGACCTCGACCGGGCGCTGCTCGGCAGCGCCGCCGAGGCGGCCGGGAGCTGGAACGAACTGAGCGAGCCCGCGTTCCGGGCCGCGATGGCGCGCGGAGGTGCGCGGCCGTGACCGAGTGGCGTTGTGCGCGTTCAGCCTTCGGCATCGACCGGCGGCATCGTGCCGGCGTGCCCGTGAATCCAGATGGGCGTGATGGTGTGTCGGCTGAACCGCCACCCGTGCTCGCCGCGCTCGGCTCGAAAGATGTATCGGCTGCCCAGCATTCGGTGCTCGTCGGGCCGCTCGCCCACGGGCACGAACACCGCGAGCACGTCGGCGGTGACCGTCGCCGCGGCGCCGTCCGCGGCGATCACCAGTCCGGAGACGAAATGCTGGGTGGCCGCGTATATCTCGTGGTTACCGCGGGCGAGCTCGATGATCGCGGCGGCGCCGCTCGACCGGCCCGCGGGCGTCTCGAGCGTCGCGTCGGCGGTGTACACCTCGGCCAGGCCGTCGAAGTTCCTGGTATCCAGGCACTGCGTGACCGCCGTGACGAGATCGTGCAGTTCCGCGCGGTCGAGCAGGTCCTCGGTACGCCGGGCATTCGACGTCATGTCGACAAACTAGTGCAGTCCGGGCGGTCGCGTCGAGGCAATTGTCCGCAACGGTCGCAGCGCGGGGTGCGGGGATGAACGCGCTGCGACGCGCGGTGATCTCCGCCTGCGCGCTCACCCGGACCACGGAGCTGCTGGTCGGGCACACGGGTGCGCGCTGGTTCCTGCCCGAGGTGCTGATCCCGCGGTTCGCGGCGCTGGGCGGTTTCGACGCCGCGGTGTTCACCGCGCAGCTCACGGCGGTCCGGTCCTTCGACGACGAGCAGTGGACCGCGTACTGGCAGCGACTCGCGGACGAGCGGCTCGCGGCGGCGTACCGAGGTCTGGCGACGGTGGCGGCCGGGCAGGGGGAGCGGCTGCCGGATGCGCACTTGCTGTTCGGGCACGGGGCCGCGCGCAGCGCGGAGCAACTCGGCAGGCTGCTGGGGCCGGTCGCGGAAGTCGCCGGCGATCGCGGGCCGGTGCCACGGCGCGACGAGATCGACCGGGCACTGCGCGCGGCCACGCCGCTGGATGCGGCGCGAATTGCTGTGCTGGACAGCCTGTTACAGGCCATCGCCTATCAGATCGTCGCCGCCTGGCCCGGCGGGACACCGGCGCGGCTGCGGGCGTATCGGCGGGCACGGTTGCTCGCCGAACTGGTGCTCACGGCTCTGGGGCCCGCGCTCGGGCTGGATATCGCCGTGGTCGAGATAGCGGCCGGGAGCGAAATCGTCCGTGCCGTCACGATTTTCCCGCGCGGCACGCAGCGCTGCCCGGTGGCGCTCGTGACGAACGGGCTGGACGGTACCGCGGCGGAGCTGGCATTCCCGCTGCTGAAATACCGGCACACCGGGCTGGGCCTGTTGCTCATGGAGCTGCCGGGCAGTTATGGCGGTGCGCGGCCGGATCCGGTAGCGGCGCCCGAGGTCTACCGCGCGGTGCTCGACTATCTCAGCGCGCACCGTCGCGTGGCCGCCGACCGAATCGCGATGTTCGGCATGAGTTTCGGTGGTTACTGGGCCGTGCGGACGGCCGCAGTCGACGCCAGGGTGCGGTGTGCGGTGTGCTGCGGCGCACCCGCACACCGCGCGTTCGGCCCGGCCGGCGCGCTCGGCGTGCCGGAGCCCGTGTTGCGCGCCATGGGCGGCGCGCTCGGCGCGCGGACCCTGCGCCGGATCGGGGCCGAACTCGCCACGCTGTCGCTGCGCCGATGGTATGCCGACATCGGGATACCGCTGCTGGTCCTCGGCGGTGACCGCGACCAGGTGGTCGACGTTCGGGACGCGCGGGAACTCGCGGCCGCGGTGCCGAGCGCGACCTTGCGTCTGTATCCGGGGGACGACCACTGTGCCCCAGCGCATTTCGTGGAGTGGTTGGATACGGCCCTGCGCTGGCTGACCGCCCACCTCGGGGCGGGACAGCCCGCTATCGGCGCCGCAGTCCGTCCAGCACCAGCGTGCTGACGAATTCGGCGTTCTCGTCGGGGTCCACCGACCGGCGGGTGAAACAGCGCAGCAGCAGGGTGTTGGTGAGCAGCGCGGCGAGGTCCTGCGGGGACTGATCGTCGGCGAACACGCCCGCGCCCTGGGCCTCGGTGAGGATCGGGACGAGGAGGCCGGGAAAATCGAGCTCGCGCCGGATCGAGATCAACCCGTCCTCCTCGGCGTAGGTGTCGTGCGCGACCGCCGCCATCAGCGCGTCCATGAACGCACGCTCGGTGGCGACCAGGCGGGCGCAGCGGACGAAGTGGCGGCGCACGATAGCGACCGCGTCGTAGCCGATCGCCGCATCGTCGGCGATATCGAGTCGCAGCGAGGCGTACGCGGGTTTCAGCGCGTCCAGGATGAGCTGCGTCTTGGTCGGGAAGATCCGTTTGGCCTTGTCCAGCGGGACCCGCGCCTCGGTCGCGATCGCCTCGATCCCGGTCAGGAAATAGCCGCGCTTGGTGAATTCGGTCCGGGCGGCGCTCAGCAATGCCGCGCGCGGTTCGCTCGGCAGGGCGGTCGGCAGGGCGGGTGCGGCGGCCAGCGCGGTGAGCGCGTCCTCGATGTGCTCGTGCCGCTGCTCGGTGTCCACCGCGACGTTCAGCACGCCGAGCACCGCCGCGGCGACGAGTTCGGCGGGTACCGCCGCCGGCTCGACCCGATGCCGGAGGAGAAAGCCCTCCAGCAGCGCGGACAACACCACGCAGAAGCTCTCCTTGGTGAGCGGTTTGCGCAGTGTCGCACCGGATTTGGCGAACAGCACCTCGAAGATCGCCAGGATCAGCTGATCGGTGTGCCGGTAGGTCGCCTGCACACCGCCGCGCGGTGCGGTCGGCGCGAGCGTGTGGGCGAGCAGCCTGGTCGTCGCACCCTGGTCCGAACAGGCGGCGTCGAAGTGGGTGACCACCAGTGCGCGGACCGCGCGGATGCGGTCGCCGTCCGCGGCGTCGAGCGCCTGTCGCGCACACTCGCAGACATCGGCCGTGCGCACCCTGGCGTCGTCGATCAGTTGGTCGAGCACCCGGACCAGGAACCGGGATTTGGTGGCGAACTTGCGGTAGAAGGTGGCGTTCGAGGAGTTCGCCCGGTCGATCACCTCCTCGATGCGCAGGCCGCCGTCCACTAGCTTGGCGGGCTGCTCGAGCAGCACCTGCAAGCCGGCCCGGACGAGTTCGGTGGCCGCACGGTCATCGACGGGAATGAGTTTGCTCCTGACTGGCTGTCCCGCGGTCGCGAGACGCGGAGATGTCAGAGGGTTGATCCGGACACACCGGCGAGCCGTTACGCCGCATCTGAGAGTGATCGCTCTCGAGTGACGGCGATCGGTCCGCGCGCTGGCAGTGACGTGCGGATCATTGCGCGGTTACATAGGCGGTGCCCCCTTGGATTCGTTGTGTACCGGGGGATTTCGGATAGTGAAGCGAAGGAACGAGCGATGCGTACCGTGGCCGGAAACGAGAACGAACCGCAGCGTGCCGCGGCCGAGACCACTCCGTTGCTGAGTAGTCGCGAAACCCAGGTACTGCTCGCGTGGTTCCACGCGGACTCCAAGAATGTCGTTGCGACGCAGCTGTTCATCGCGCTCGGCACGGTGAACACGCACCTGTCCCGGATCAGGGACAAGTACGCGGCGGCAGGCCGGCCCGCGCCGACCAAAGCGGCGCTGGTGGCCCGCGCGCTGCAGGACGGCCTCATCGCTATCGATGATCTGTGAGCACCTCGTCTTTCACTCGGTGATCGTCGCGCACTGCGCCGACATCGTCGCGGCGATATCGGTCGCGGTGAGTGTCGCCGACGTGCACGCGGCGAGATATTCGGCCCAGGAGCTCTCCTGCTCCACGAAGGCCTCGGACTGCGTTGTCGCACAGAAGAACTGAGCCGAGGCCACCTTGTCGTCCAGTCCGAAGACCACGTCGACGGCCACCTCGCGCTGCGCGGCGACCGTGATCGCGGCGATCGCCCGGCGGCCGATCACATGTTTGGCGTGCACCTTCGCCAAGGTGAGATCCCGGACCCGCGGCGTACTGATCCCGACGACGTTGCCGTAGTGCCATCGGCGCCCCGCCTGCCCGCCCGCCTGGCCGGCGGCGGCGTGCACCGCGAGGATGAGCTCGCTCAGCGCCGCGGCGGCAACTGCCACCTCATACGTTTGTCGACGGTTCACCTCGGTGCCCAAACCTTCCGCCTGCGGTCGCGTTGATAGTGGCCCGGCGACCGAGTTCAGAATAAACAATGCCCTGGGAATTCCTTGGGCGCCGTTGGTCTGCAACGACGGTGCGGTCCTCGCCGGATGCCCGTTCCGTTTCGTCCGCTAACACTTGACGTTGTCACGATTCGGCAACGTTGTCTGTCGGTCGAATGTCCGACACCGCCGCTCGGGTTATCGGGGACCGCGCCCCTCGGCGACCGGCGTCGGCAACCGCTCCAGGCCGGGCAGCGTGCCGAGCGGGATCGCTTGGGCGGCAACGAAGACATCGGCGAAACCCACCGGCACCCGCGCGCCGACCGTGCCGATACCGAACTGCCACGGCGGTCGCAGGGCGCCTTGCGGCCCGCTCACCCGCTTCGCGATCTGCGTGGTGGTGAAATCGGTGTCGCAGTGCGGGAAGCAGTGGACGGCGACCGCTGATCCGTCGGGCCCGTCCAAGGCCATCCACATGATCGCACTGCGGCCCGGAAAGCAGCCGACATACGGCGATTCCGAGGCGAGCCGGGTGGTGTGGAAGGCCGGGGCCGCGTCGGCCAGTGCGGTGAAGCAGCGGCGGATATCACCGGGGCCATAGATCAGCAGGCTGAGCCCGGCCTGATCGAGCCCGATGAAGGTGGCCTGCTTGGGATTGCCCTCGTCGCGGGGATCGAGCAGCGCGACCCGCCCCGGTCCGGTGCTCGGGTGTGCGGTCCGCGGCCGGTGTCCGAACAGTGCCATCGCTCATCGCCCCTGGTAGCTCTGTAGGATCTGGATCTTCTTGTCCAAGTAGCGCTTCAACACATTCGCGTTGTTGTCGAACGTGGCAACCGAGCGCAGCACCTGTTCGAGATCACGCTCGAACTGGTCCTTCACGCTGTCGCGCCACTCGGCGCCACGCAGCGAGGAGCGCACCCGGGTGATCGCCTGATTGATCTCCCGCTGCGATCGATCGATATCGCCCTTGAGCTTCTTGAGCGAATCCGGGTTCGCCTGAATGGAACTCATCGTTTCTCCTTGTCGGGTTCTCAGTAGTTGGAGAGCTCGGTCAGCACGAAGTCGATGGCCATGTCGTAGGCGGTGAGCGCCTGTACGAACCGGCGTTCCTCGTCGGCCAGGGGTTGCAGTTTGCGCTCGGTCAGCCTGCGCAGCACCGTGTCGTGCCATACCTGGCCCGCGCGCTGCTCGGCCGCCGTCCTGGCGCGCCGGTTCGCGTCGAATTCATCTCTGGCCCGGCGTAATCGGCTCATGCGTCCACCACCCTGGCCGGAATGCTCGCCAGGCCGAGCTCGCGCGCGATGGCGATCCGGTGGAAACCGTTGTGTACCGTGAAGCCGCCGTCGGGCCGCCGGCCGACCTGCAGGGCTTCGTCGCTGCCGAGGAACCATGTATAGGTATCCCCGTAGCTGCGCGCGCCGCAACGCCGCTCGTCCTGATCGCGGGCGCGGAAGTATTCGAGGTCCTTGCCGAGGCGCAGCGCCGGGACGATCACGGTGTGGAAGGCGTTGAGCGCCCACTCGAGATCGGACTTCGACACGTCGGCGGGCAGTGGTTCGGTGCCCCCGGTCTCGGCGGTGTCGAGCGCGGACAGCGGGATCATCGCGTAGCCGACCGGGAAGCCCGCGGGTGTATCGAGCGCGACGCGTTCGGTCGCCCCCGACGGGGCGGCCGGACCGCCGCCGGGGGCCGAGACCGCGGGCCCGTGACCGGCGGGCACCGTGCCCACGGCGGACGAGGCGCGGTTGTAGGCGTCCAGGTCCTTGGCGATGAGGCCGAGCAACTGCGTCGTCTCGAGGCTCAGCGCGACCCGTACTCGTGCGAATCGTCCTGCGGCCGCGGAGTATTCGGCGGTGGCGGCCGTGTACATGCGCTCTGCCCGGTGCGCCGCGGCCAGGGCGCGCTCGGCGCGCTCGAGCGCCCTGCGGGGTGCGGAGCAGTCCGCGTCTTCGCTCCGGCAGCAGGCGTCGTAGGCGGCCTGCGCCTCGCGCAGCTTGCGCTCGCGTGCGCGGTTCTCCTGCGCGAGTTCCTGTTCGACCCGGCGCTGTGCGTAACCGGCGGTGCGCTCGCTGGATTCGACATCGCGCAGATACTTGTCGAGGTCGCGAGCGAGCTGCCGCACGACCTGCGGATCGTTGCGGGCGGTATCAGCCATCGTGGCCGCACTCGGTTCGCAGCAGCAGGTCGAGCCATTCGGGTCCGGGATCGGCGAAGCGCCGGACGATATCGGTGCGGGCGTTGTCGTAATCGTCCACCGCGAACTGGTTCGCGGTCAGGTTCGCCGCCACCTCGGAGTCGATCAGCACCCGGGAGTCGTCCTCGCTGGCCGGTCCGAGCACCTTGAACCCGAACTGGCGCAAACCATCCGGATCGATACGGCGCTGCAGCGAGGCGTACCGGTCGGCCCAGCCGACCACGTGCAGCCCGACCTCCGGTCCGTGCCGGAGCAGGCGGGCGAGTTTGGCGCTCTCGCTGTCCTCGTCGAAGGCGTCCGGGTTCAGCTCCCGGGCGCGGTGCAGCCCGACGAGGAACAGGACGCGCGCGGGCCCGTGGTATTCGTCGAGTTCGGTGCGCTCGGCAAGCTCGCTGAGCAGTGAGTCGAGCACATCGCCGAGTTTGCGCCGGTGGCAGGCCACCGCGCCCGCGGTGGTGAGCCGGGCGAACAGCGCTTCGCTGTGCTGCTCGATCGCGGCGAAATCGACGTACTCCACCCGGATGTCGGCCGCGCGCAGCACCGCGATCTGCAATGCGAGGGTCGGCAGTGCGTTCGGATCGACCACGAGCAGGTTGTTGCCGGGTTCGCGGCCGAGCCGCAGGGCCAGCGGCGGATCCAGCGACATGGGCGCGCCCATCGGCAGCACCAGCGCGGCGCGGCGGTCGGATCGGGTGAAGATCTCCAGCGGGTAATCCTGCGGCGCGACCGCGATATCGCCCTCGAAAACCGCGGGGCGAGCGGTGAAACCGTGTACGTCGGCTTGCTCGCGCAACTGCGCGATCAGGGTCGCGCGCAGCTCGGCGGGCCAGTACGCGCATTGGAAGCGGTTGTTCGCCTCGGCCTGACCCGCGTGATCGTTGATGATGCCTTCGCCCGGTTTGGACAGCAGTTGCGCGTCGGCATTACCCTCCGCGAGCAGCTGTTCGGAATCCTGGACGGAACTGGCCAGCACCAGCCGGTTCGGAATCTGGTTGAGCGCCGTGCGGATCTTCTGCCCGCCACCGGACACCGACTGCGACGCCAGCAGCGTGTGCACCCCGAAGGCGCGGCCCTGCCGGATGATTCGATCGAGCAGCCCCGCGCCCCGGGTGGCGGTGGCGTCGTCCTGCTCGAGCAGCATGTGGAACTCGTCGATGATCAGCACAATGCGCGGCATCCGCTCGCCGGTGCTCTGCCGGTAGCGCCCGATCTCCATCTGTCCCTGCCCGGCGTTCTTGAACAACGCGGCGCGCCGGGCGATCTCGCTGTCCAGGCTCTCCAGCACGCTGATGCCGAAATCCCGGTTCGTCTCGATCGCAACGACTTTGGCGTGCGGCAGACCCGGCGTCGCATACGGCTTGAACTCGACGCCCTCCTTGAAATCGATCAGGTAGAACTCGACCTCGGCCGGCGAGTACTGCAGCGCGATCCCGAGGATGATCGAGTGCAGCAGCACCGATTTGCCCGAGCCGGTCCGCCCGCCGATCAACGCGCTCGACAGTGCGCCGGAGTCCAGGCGTAGCTCGGCGACGTCCGTGGCGCCCATCCGGCCGAAGCGCGCGACGACCCGATCGTCGACGCTCGACTGCCACCAGGTCGCCGGGTCGTGCGGATCGGCGATGATCTCCGGTGCCTGGGTGCCCCTGGCCACCGCGCGTTCCATCGCCTGCACGGCGAGTTCGTGCACGCGTTTCGGCGCGACCTGGGTGTCACCCGAGGTCGCGAGGCTGCGTTCGATATGCGCCAGCACCTCGGCCCGGACCTGATCCGACGGCAGCGGATACGGGCGCAGTCGCCAGTCGAGTTCGCCGCGGGTGACGTACTGGGCCGGTCGCACCCCCGTGGGCAGTTGCAGCCGCGCCACCAGCCCGGTGTCCTGGCGTCCGGTGAACGCGGTCGCGAGCGAATCGAGCGAGGTGGTGGCGGAATCCGTGGTGGCGGCGATCAAGACCCCCGCGCGGCGGCCGACGGTCGCCAGGCGTTCGAGGCGTTTGAGTGACTCGTCGTCGTACATCCGCCCGTCGCGGGTGAACGCGTGCGGATGATCGAACAGCAGCAGCAACCGGTAAGGCTCGGCGACCTCGCCCGCGGCCCGGTTGTAGGCGGTCAGGGTTTCGTGCGTGCCCTGCAGGTACTTCTGCGTGACGAACGCGACGTGGTTCTCCAGCTCGGTGAGCAACTCGTTGACATTGTGTGAGCCCCAAACCTTTTGGCCGTAGATCTTTTCGCCCGCCTCGCCGACACCGTAGAGGAAGTTCATCGACGCGCCGACCTTCATCGGGTCGACCACATCGATCTTCAACCGGCCCGCGGGCAGTGTCGCGAGCATGTCCAAGGTCAGGTTCTCCACGACCGCGGTCGAATCCGTGACGATCCCGCCGGTGTCGTCCAGATCGAGCAGCACCGGGATCGGGGGAGTCGAGTCCTCCAGCGGAAGGGTGAACGTGTGCTCGTGGTTGCCGCCCGGCGGTGCCGGGACCGTCAGCTCGGTGTGGATACGCGCCTGAGTCAGCCGAATCAGGCCGAGCGGGAAGACCATTCGGGTCGGCGGGGACGGCGCGATGGTGGTCGCGTCCGCGACCGCCTGCCAGACGGGCGTGGCCTCGGCGGGGCACGGGGTGATCGCGCCGAGCTCGACGGCGACATACTGATCGGTCATGCGCGTGATCGCGACGCTCATCTGCCTGCGGAACTGGGCGAAGACGTCGGTGAACAGCTTGGCGGTCTTGTGCTGCGCGGTCAGTTCGGCGTCGCGGACCGCGGCGTCGTAGCGGCCGAGCACGGTCGCGGCGGTGTCGATCAGCTCCCGGCGTTGCTGCGCACGGCCGTTCGAGGTCACCCGGATCCCCGCGCCGCGCACCGCCTCGGTCGCCGCGGCCGCATCGATCAGCCAGTGCTCGGCCTTGACCTCCGGGTTGCTGCCGGAATAGCCGGGCCGCGGCGCCGGCTCGCGCTCATACCAGTTCGCCGGAAGCAGATTGGTGAACGCCTGCGTGCGATACTTGTGCAGCACGTCGCCTCGCACGGTTTCGTAGGCATTCCACAGCAATTCGCGATCCTGCGCCAGCTCGTGCTGAATCCGCTGCACCCCGTCGCTCGTCGACGGCATACTCGACACCGCATTCGTGACAACGGTGCGCAGCAACCGCGCGATCGAAGCCGTAGCCTCCCCCTTGACCCGATCCGCCACCGGCGCAAGCTCGGTGCGCCGAGCCAGCACGGGAACCCTTGCCCCATCAAAGGTTTCACCCACCGAGGTGTTCCCCTGCCACGCCGACCCCGAGACATACACCCCTGTGCGCGGTGACGGCGTTCGCGGGGGCGCGTCGGACGGCGACGACGCAGCAGCGGAGGCTGAGGCATGCACCTGGGGTGTTGCCGCGCCCGCCGCGGAAACCTCAGTGGCGGCGTGGCGCTCGGGCGCGCGCAGCCCGCGGCTACTGCGATCGCGACGGTCTTTCGTGGTGGGCATTGCGCGGGCTGCCGGTGGCGCGGTCGGTGGCACCCCGGATGGAGACGGGGGAGCGGTGGCTGTGGGTGCGGGGCGGGTCTGTGGCGTGCCGTCGACTGCCTGTGTTCGGTCTGCTGCTGTGGTGGGCGGGGAGACGGTCGCGTCGAAGCCGAAATCGGCTGCTGCGCCGGGTAATCCGGATTCGTAGCCCTGGCCGACGGCGCGGAGTTTCCACTGTCCGTTGCGGCGGTAGACCTCGCAGACGATGGTCGCGGTTTCCGCGGTGGCGGGGGGCATGGTGAAGGTTGCGGCGGTGGCGCCGGCGGGGCCGGTCACGGTGAGTTCGAGGGCGGGCAAGGGGGTGTCGGCGACTGTTGCCAGAACCACGATGCGCTGCACCGTGTTCGACACCGCGAGGAGGTCGAGGTGCACGGCCGATTCGGCGAAAGACACCGGCCCGGGGCCGGGGGAACCTCGGTGGCGGAAGTCGGTGGGGGTGGCGACGCGGTCGTCGGCACCGAGCATCGCGACATACAGTGCGGGCGTGCCGGACTCGCTGCTGAGCCGCAGATCGACGGCCGTGCCGTGCAGCGGCGTGTTCTGTCCCTTCGCCAGCTGCATCGTGACTCCTTCTGCGCGCGTCCGGATCCGCGGACACCACCTAGTTGTTCTTGCCGATTATCGGGTGGCGGCACCCCCGCTGGCTGTCCGCTGAACAGCGGACAACGCTGCCGACCAGGGCATTTCGGCACCACTCTGTCCGGCGATCGACCGACACCGGCGCCCGCGCGCACCCCATAGCATCGAGACATGAAAGCGCGGCCGCCGAACACCCGGCCCGTGCGCGCACCCGAGGGGAACGCATGCACCATTCCAGCGACCCGTCGACCCCACCCCGCCCACCCGTCACCCTGCACAAAACCCCGCCCGCCCCTGAATCGGCACCATTCCCCGCACGCGCGAGTGCCACCACCCCCGCGCCACGTGAGTCGTCTGGAGCGTTTCCGCAGCGTGGTGTCGACTATGCGGCTACGTCCCCGCCCCGTGGGGCGTTTCCGGAGGGTGGGCGTATCGATGCGCCTGTGGTGGTGCCGACGGGGCCGCGGTTGACGTTCGCTCCTCGAACGGATTTGCGGCGCAGACCTTCTGGGCTGCTGGTCGGGTTGATGGTTGCGGCGCTCATGTTGGCGGTGCCGGTGGTGTTGTTGTTGCGGGATCAGGGGCGGGGGGACAGGACGGCGGGCTCCGAGGTAGCCGCCCCGTCGGTGGTGGCGGGGGTGCGGGCGGGGACGACCACCACGGGCAACGTCGATCCGGAAACGGCGGGGCTGAACGGATTACAGGCGCGGGCGGCGGCGGACCAGCCGGTTGTTGCCCGCGAACTCGGCGAGCGGTGGGTGCCGCAGGTGAGCTCGAAGCGATACGGGCTGGTGGCCGAAGGCATTACCTGGCGGCACGCCGAAATCCTGCGCGAGCACGAGGAATTGCGCGCCCGCTATCCGATGGCACGGCTGCTGTGGTCGGGCGGCTGGTCGACCTTCAGCTACCCGGACTTCTGGATCACCGTCATCGGCATCGGCTTCCCGACTGCGGGTGGTGCGATCAGCTGGTGTGCCGGCCACGGATTCGACCGCGACCACTGCTACGCCAAGCTGATCAGCACCACCCATCCGGTAGAGGGGAGTACCGGATATCAGTGAGGCACTGCCTCAGGTCGTCCGGTAACTGCGCGCCACCAGCGCCGAGCGCAGGTACCACAGGCCGGAGGGTTGGGACGGGTCGAAGCCGGTGAGCTGTCCGATCCGTTTGAGCCGGTAGTCGACGGTGTTGGTGTGCACGTGCAGCACCCGCGCCGTGCGTTGCCGGTTGAGGTTGTTGCCGATGTGGCGCTGCAGCGTCTCCAGCAGTTCGGGATGTTCGTCGAGCGGGTCGAGCAGTTGCCCGAGGTATTCACGACCGGGCCCGGGGCGGGTGAGCTGGTATTCGAGCGCGAGTTCGTCGAACCGGTACAGCCCGGCCACCGCTTCGAGCCGCTGCACCATGTCGAGCAGTTCGTGGGCCTGGTCGGCGGCGTTCGGGATCTGCTCGGGCGTGGCCTCGACCATGGTGGCGGTGATGCCGACCTGCGCCGCGTGGGTCAGCTGGTTGACCAGGGTGTCGTAGCCTTCGTTGTCGAAGGTGGCCGAGGGGATCAGCACGGTGCCGCCGTCGACGCTGAGCAGCGACAGCGCGCTCTCGCCACAGCGGGTCGCGAGTTCGGCCTGCACCCGGCGCAGTTTGCGGCGGGCCACCACCTGGTTGTCGATCATCGGGTTCTGTTCCTCGCGGTGCGGCGGAATCGCCACGGCGAGTACGGCGTACGAGGGCGCGATGGCGATTCCGCATTCGCGCGCCATGGTGGAGGTGCTGTGCCCGCCGAGCAGCGCGGAGGTCAGGGTGTGCACCGCGGTGTGGTGCTCGCTGACCACCGAACGCAGTTCCCTGATGTAGGCGACCGAGATCGCCGAGCTGATCATGTCGAGGATTTCCAGGACCATCTTGGCGCCGTCGACCAGGCTGTCGTAGTCCTTGATCGAGGCGTCGGAGACCACCAGGTCCAGGCCCATCTTGAAGCCCTCGTGGATGGAGTGGTGGATTGTGTCGATCGGCACGCCCTCGCGCGCCCAGCCCGCCGCGGCGTCCTGGATGCGCTGCAGTTTCTCCGGGATGTCCTGGCCGTCGAGCATGCTGACCGCGAATTCCAGGCAGACCCGGGTGATGGTCGTGACGTCGCCGGAGATGGCGTCGGAGGGTAACGTGCCACAGGGGATGACGTTGGCCACGAAGTGGCCGACCATTTGACGGGATAACGCGCGAACGTCCTTGAGTGGGGACGACATCGGCTTCCCGGCGAGCGTAAGGCTCTGCCGGGCCGAACTGTCGATCGACATTGACGACTCCTTCCGCCCCCGGATATAGCTGTGCGGCGCATTCACACTAATCGTTCGATGCTGGTAGCGGAACGAATCGCGGTCTTCTCTACGTCTCACAGAGACTGGTCGGTCGGTGGTTGTGACGGGTCACAAGCGGGCAATACGCCCAAGTCGAGCGCGCGCAGGCGCGCCGGATCGGCGATCACCTCGAAACCCGCGACCCGTTCGGCGCGCACCGTCACGACGAGCGCGAGCAGCAGCTTGCCGCGCGGCGCGACCACGAGGCCCACGGCGCCGTCCACCAGCGCGAGCGCCGCCACCCGGGAACGGCGTTGCAGCAGTACGGTTTCCCGCGCCACCGCTTGCGCGCCGCGCACGATCGCCGCCATGCCCGCGGGCAACGCGGCGGGGTCGGCCACGCGCACCACGTCCGGGGCGAGCACGGCGAGCAGCGCGGCCAGGTCACCCTCGCGCGCGGCGGCGAGGAAGGCCTCGACCACCCGGCGCTGCTCGGCGAGTTCGGTTGTCGTCGGCCGGTTCTCCCCGCGGGTGCGTTGCCGGGCCCGGCTGGCCAGCTTCTTCGTCGTCGCGGGCGTGCGGCCCACGATCGGCGCGATCTGCTCGAACGGCACGGCGAACAGATCGTGCAGCACGAACGCCACCCGCTCGTCCGGGTGCAGCGTATCCAGCACCACCAGCAGGGCCCGGCCCACCGCATCGATCAGCAGGGCTTCCTGTTCGGGATCGGCGTCGTAGGCGGTGTCGCTCAGCTCGGCGCGCGATTCCAGCGGGTCCTCGCGGCGGGTGGTGCGGGCGCGCAGCATGTCCAGGCAGATCCGGGACAGCACCGTGGTAAGCCAGCCGATCAGATTGTCGGGCTGGACCGCGTCGTCCTTGGTCAGGCGCAGCCAGGTCTCCTGCACCGCGTCCTCGGCTTCGGCGGCCGAGCCGAGCATGCGATAGGCGATCGCGCCGAGCCGGGCGCGGTGCGACTCGAAGCGCCGGGCCAGCACGTCCTGGTTCGGCATCGGTCACCTTTCCGTTCCGGCACTCGTCACATGGTCGAGGGATCCACGATCGCAGACCGATCCCGCACCGAAAACAGGAGGGTCCGACCATGTCCACTGCCTACGTCCTCGTCACCGTGGCCGCCGCGGCCGCCATGCTGCTCGCCGGCGGGATCGACGTGTTCCGCGCGGAGTGGGTGCGCGCGAACATGAAGAGCTACGGCCTGCAGGAGTGGACGCTCTACCCCTTGGCCGCGATCAAGGTGGCCGGTGCGCTGGGCCTGCTGGCCGGGTTCGTGTTCCGGCCGCTGGGCTTGGCCGCGGGGATCTGCCTCGTGCTCTACTTCCTCGCCGCATTCGCGACCGTGCTGCGCGCCCGCGCGTACGCCGACCTCGGCTACCCGCTGCCTTATCTCGCGCTGGCCGCCGGTTCGGTCGCGTTGTACGCGCTGACCTGACCTGCCGCTCAGCCGTTGCGGATGAACCGCGCCGCTTGCTCGCCGATGAAAACGGCGGGCGCGTGCGTGTGCCCGCGGATCAGCATCGGCATGACCGAGGCGTCCGCCACGCGAAGTCCTTGCACGCCACGCACTTCCAGGTGCGGCGTGACGACGCTGGCGGCGTCGGTGCCCATCCGGCAGGTGCCGACCGGGTGATACAGGGTGTGCGAGTAGCCGTTCAGCGTCAGTTCGAGGGTGGCCTCGAGGTCGCTCGGCGCCTGGGGCGGATAGATCAGCGGGCCGAGCACCGCCCGCATCGCCGGGGTTGCGGCGATATCGGCGCAGATGCGCAGCCCCGCCATGATCGCGGCGCGGTCGGCGCCCGCGCTGTCGGAGAGATAGCGCGGGTCGATCACCGGTTTGGCGGCCGGATCCGGCGCCGAGAGGGTGATGCGGCCCCGGCTGTGCGGGCGCAGCAGCACGGTCGCCAGGATGACGCCGTGCTCGGTCGGGTCGACGAGACCTTCGTGATAGAAGGGCGCGGGCGCGTAGAGCAGCTCCAGGTCGGGGATGTCGAGATCCGGTGTGCTGCGGACGAAGCCGTACGCCTCGGCGACATTCGAGGTGAGCATGCCGCGGTGCCGCAGGAAGTAGTCGAGCAGCTGACGCGGCTTCTCCGCCCCGAACAAGGTATCGTCCGCGGCACCGTAACCGATGCCCGCGACGAGATGGTCCTGCAGGTTGGCGCCGACCTCCGGAGCGTGGTGCAGCGTGCGAATACCCTGGCGCGCCAACTCGTCCCGGTCGCCGATGCCCGAAAGCATGAGCAGCTGCGGGCTGTTGATCGCGCCCCCGCAGAGCACCACTTCGCGGCGCGCGGTCACCGTGTGCGGCCCGCCGCCCTGGTGATATTCGACGCCGATCGCGCGGGTTCCGTCGAACAGCACCCGGGTGGCGAGCGCTTCGGAGCGCACGGTGAGGTTGGGCCTGCGCAGCGCGGGCCGCAGGTAACCGTCGGCGGTGCTCCAGCGCCGGCCGCCGCGCTGGGTGACCATGGTCTGGGTGAAGCCTTCCGGCTCCGGCCGATTCGCCGGTTCGACCCCGAATCCGGCCTCCTGCACCGCGGCCAGATACGCCGCGGTGGAAGCGCGCGGGCTGCGCTGGCGTGACACGTGGATCAAACCGTCGGCGCCCTCGTCGGGATACTGTGCGTCCTCGACCTTTTCGATCCGCCGGAACTGATCGACCGCGGCCGCGAAGCCCCACTCCTCGCCGGCCAGCAAGGCCCACTCGTCGTAGTCGGCGCGGAATCCCCGCACCCACATCATCGCGTTCATCGACGACGAGCCGCCGAACATCTTGCCGCGCGGCCAGTAGATCTGCCGGTTCTTCAGCTCCGGCTGCGGCTCGGTGAGGTAGTCCCAATCCACCTCGGATCGAAACAGCTTCGCGAATCCGGCCGGGATGTGCGCGAATTTGTTCTTGTCCCGCGGACCCGCTTCCAGCAGCACCACCGAGACGCCCGGGTCGGCGCTGAGCCGGTTCGCCAGCACCGCCCCCGCGGATCCGGAACCGACGATCACGTAATCCGCAGTAAGCCCACCTGGTTGCACTGTCCCACTCCGATCCGCGCTGCCTATGAGCAAGATACGAGCAACACGGGATATGGGGTTCGATTTCGCTATAACCGGAGCCAAGTCACACCGGTGCGGCCGCCGGTATGCGTCGAACCGTGCCGGTCCTATCGCAGGATGAGCAGCGCCGATTTCTCGATCCGGTCGGCGATCTCGGAGTAGGAGCCGTACCCCATGCCCGCACGCACCAGCGCGCCCGCGTACAGCAGTTCCAGGGATTCCACGACATCGGGGTCCGGGTCCGGGCCGAGTGCGCGGATGATCCGGGTGCGGATCTCGGCGCCGATGCGGCCGCGCAGGTGCTCGACATCGGGGTCCCGGCCGAGCAACGCGCTGGTGACCGCCCCGGACAGCTCCTGCTCGTCGGCGACCAGCATGGCGATGTTGCGCAGTTCGGCCACGACCCGGACGGTCGCGTCCGGGTCCTCGCTCGCGGGTGAGGGCGCGGACATCAAACGCCGCCAGAAGATCTCGGCGACGAGGTGCTCTTTGGAGGAGAAGTAGGTGTAGGCGGTCGCGGCGCCGACTCCTGCGGCGGCCGCGACCATCCGGATGGTCATGCCCGCAAATCCTTCGCGGGCAAGCACTTCCACCGCCGACCTGGTGAGCTTGTCGACGGTGTCGGCCTGCTTTCCGGACAACCTGCGCCGGGTCGCCTCGAGCGTGATGGACTCGGGTTCGGACATGTGACCGGATCCTACTACGGCCGGTCAGTTCTTGGCCGCGGCGAGACCCGCCCTGCGGCCGTAGAAACTGCCGTCACCCAGCGACGCGCCGCTCACGTACCCGCCCGCGCAGAGCCCCGAGGTGCACCGCCCCGCGGCGTAGAGCCCGGGGATCGGCGCGCCGGAGACGTGCAGCACCCGCGAATCCAGGTCGGTGCGCAGCCCGCCGAGCGTGAAACCCGCGGTGAACCCCCGCATGTCGAATGCCGCCAGCGAACCGCGCAGCGGCCGTACCCATTCCGGCTTCTTCCCGAGCAGCGGGTCCTTGCCCGCGGCGGCGTGCAGGTTGTAGCAGTCGACGGTCGCCTGCAAGGCGAGTTCGGGCAGACCCATGTCGGCCTCGAGCTCCGCGACCGTCTCCGCCGCCCAGGTCGGTGGTTGCCGGAAGAACGGGGTCGAGGTCTCGGTCGCGAGCCCGGCCTCGTAGGCGGTCTCGTCGATGACGAGGAACGCCTGGTTCTCCTGCTGGATCAGCGTCGCCTGCCCGATCCGGCCGGGATAGGTGTCCTCGGCGATGAACCGCTGCCCACGGCCGTTGACCAGGATGCCGCGCGCGAGCAACTGCGGGTCGCCGAAGAACGCCACCTCGGTCGCGTCCATGTGCGCCAGCTCCGCGCCGAGCGCCTGGGCGACCCGGATACCGATGCCGTCGTGCTCCTCGATGGCGGCGGCCGGCCGGCCGATCAGCCGCGGCGCGTAGCCCTCGATCATCTGCTGGTGATAGGCGAAACTACCGGTGGCGAGGACGAGTCCGCGCTCGGCGCGGATCGCCACCTCCTTGCCGTAACGCCGGGCGATCACCCCGACCACCCGATCGTCGTCGTCCACCACCAACCGGCCGATGCGCAGGTCGTATTCGACTCGGACACCGAGGGATTCGGCGGTTTCCGCGAGCGGCTTCATCAGCATGTAGCCACCGCTCTTGCGGCCGATCTTCTTGTCCGCCATCTGCGGAACATGGCCGCGCGGTGCGGGTTTGGCGAGGGCATTGAACGGCGCGGCGTTCTCGCCGCCGGAATACATCAGCCCCTCGTCGTGCGGCGGTTCCCAGCCCGGCTCGCCCCAGAAGGCTTCGCGGAACGGCACTCCGTTGGCCACCAGCCAGTTGTAGTGCTCGACGCTGCCCCGGCAGTAGTCGGCGATTTTGGCCTGGTCCACGCCGGGGCCCAGCGCCGCGAGCAGGAAGGTCTCCATGTTCTCCGGCGTGTCCTCGAAGCCGAGCGCCTGCTGTAGGGGCGTGCCGCCGCCGAGGTAGATGAACCCGCCCGCCATCGCCGCCGCGCCGCCCCAGCCGCCGGTCCGCTCCAGGATCAGCACCTCGGCGCCCGCGCGTGCCGCCTCGATCGCCGCGCAGACCCCGGCGATGCCGTATCCGGCGACGACGACGTCGGCCCGCAGGTCCCACTCGGTGACCGCGCTCGCGCGCAGGGGGCGAAGGGCATTGGCATCGGTCATGTTTCGTTCCTTCACTCGGTGCGGTCGTCGTGCTCGGCGCGGGCGGCCTTCTGCTGCTGCGCCACAATCTTGCCCACCAGCAGGTCGAGTTTGGTGCCGTTCGGCCACCCGACGTAGTGGCAGAGGAACACCGCGATCTCGTGCAGTTGCTCCTCGGTGAGTTCGTCGTTGCGCAGCGCGGCGCCGATCTGGATGCCCGCCGTGTCGATGGCGCCCTGCGCGGTGAGCGCGCCGAGCAGCAACAGCCTGCGGTCCCGGATCGACAGCGCGGTGCGCGACCAGATGTCGGCGAAGAGATGGTCGGCGGTGACGGCGAAGTGACTGCCGGCGTAGTCCTGGAATTCGGTGCCGTAGACCTCGGCCATCTTGGCCAGGCCGCGCCGGCGGGTGGTCTCGGCGGAACCGTTGTCGGTCATGCGGATTCCCTTTCGGAGGTCGAAGCGCCGACGCCGAGGCCGGTCCCCAGGTGGGCGCGGGCGAGTTCGGTCAGCGGCAGCGCCACATCGAGGCGGGCACCGAGGTCGAGCGCGAGCCCGAGGTCCTTCTCGCCGAGATCGCGCACGTGCCGCAGGATGGGTAACCAGAAGTCGCCCTCGGCGATCGGGGCGGTGCGGTCGCGGAGCATGATGGCGCCGGGTCCGCCGGTGACGGCGTCGGAGTGACGCACCACCTTGCTCAGCGTGGTGAGGTCGAGGCCCGCTGCCTCGGCGAGCCGCTGTGCCTCGGTGGCGGCGGTGAAGGCGACGAAATGGAGGATGTTGCGCGCCAGCTTCATTCGCGTTCCGGCGCCCGCCGTCCCGGCATGCACGATCAGATCGGCGAAGCAGCCGAACGGCTCTCGCACCGCGGCGAAGGCCGTCTCGCTGCCGCCGACGAGCACCGCGAGCCTGCCCTTCGCCGCGCCGGGCGCGCCGCCGCTGACCGGCGCGTCGACGAATTCGACACCGTGCGTGGCGCATTCGGCGGCGAGCTGCTCGGCCGTCCGATCGCTGATCGTGGAGTGCACAGCCACCACGGTGCCCGGCGCGGCGGTGCGCAGCACCCCGTCGGTGCCGGTGAGCACCTCGCGTACCTGGTCGTCGTCCAGGACTGCCACCGAGATCACGGCGGCCTGTTCGGCGAGTTCGGCCGCGGTCCCGGCCACGGCGGCACCGGCCTCGACGTACTGCTGTACCGCCGCCGGACGCACGTCGCAGACCGTCAATCCACCCGGCCAGGCGAGCAGTCGCCGCGCCATCGGCCCGCCCATGGCGCCGAGCCCGATGAAGCCGATCCGATGGTGGTTCATGACCGGAACACCTGCCCGCCATCGACATTGAAGATCTGCCCGGTGATCCAGCCCGCCTCGTCGGAGAGCAGGAACAGGCACGCGCCGACCAGATCGGCGGGTGTGCCCATGCGCTGGATCGGCAACCGCTTGACCATCTCCGACACGATCGGCTCCGGCGTGACGGCCTTCGTCGCCGCGGTGTCGATCGGTCCGGGCGCGATGGCGTTGATCCGGATCTTCGAACCGCCGAGCTCGAACGCGAGCTGCTGGGTGAGACCGTTGACGCCGACCTTGGCCAGCCCGTAGAAGCTCGAGTACATCCATGCGGCGGTAGACGATTGGTTGACGATCGAGCCGCCCTTCTTGCGCATATGCGGCCAGACGGCTCTGGTCATGGTCAGCGCCCCGTCCATGTTCACGCTCATGAAGGTCTTGTAGTAGTCCCACGGCACGGTCAGCAGGAGGTTGACCTTCATCTCGCCGTAGATCGCCGCGTTGTTGACCAGGTGGTCGATGCCGCCGAACTCGGCGACGGTGAATTCCGCCAGCGCCGCGGCGGATTCGGGATCGGCGACATCGACCTGACCGAAGACCGCGGTGCCGCCGTCGGCCGCGATCTTTTCCGCCGTGGCCCGGCCCGCCTCGGCATTCTTGTCGGCGACAACGACTTTCGCCCCCTCGGCGGCGAGCGCCGCGGCGTAGGCCGCGCCGATGCCCTGGGCCGCGCCGGTGACGATGACGGACCTTCCCGTGAATCGGGTCATGACTGTGCTCCTTTATCCGGCGGTCGCGATGAGCTTGGTCTCCAGGTACTCCTCGAACCCGGCCACGCCCATCTCGCGGCCGATGCCGGACTGCTTGTAGCCACCGAACGGTGCGTCGGCGGAATACCAGACGCCGCCGTTCACGCTCAGGGTCCCGGTCCGCACCCCCTCGGTGACGCGGCGGATCCGCTCGGGGTCGGTGCCCCACACCGAGCCGGACAAGCCGTAGGGGGAGTCGTTCGCGATCCGGACGGCGTCCTCGTCGCCGTCGTAGGGCAGCACCACCAGGACCGGGCCGAAGATCTCCTCCTGCGCGACGGTGGCCGAATTCGGCACGTCCGCAACGAGCGTCGGCTCGAAATAGAAGCCGCGTCCGCGGTCTTCCGGCCTGCCGCCGCCGACCACCACGCGGCCGCCCTCGGCGCGCGCGATCTCCAGGTAGTGCTTCACGCGCGCCCGCTGTCGGTCGGAAATGAGCGGACCGCAGACGGTGCGCGGATCGGCCGGATCACCGGGCTTGATTCCGGCGAGCGTCGCGGCGGCGGCGTCCACCGCGTCGGCGTAGGCCGCGCGCGGCACCAGCAACCGGGTGGTGAGGGCGCAGCCTTGTCCGGCGTGCACGCACACCGAGAACGCCGCCACCGCACAGGCTGCCGCGATATCCGCGTCGTCGAGCACGATGAACGCCGACTTGCCGCCCAGCTCCAGAAAGGTCTTCTTCAGCGTCGCCGCGGCGCCGTGCACGACGGCCCGGCCGGTCTGGGTGGAGCCGGTGAAGCTGATCAGGTCCACCAGCGGGTGTTCGGTGAGTCGCGCGCCGAGACCATGATCCGCCGACGTCACGATGTTCACCACGCCGGCCGGGATATCGGTCTGCTCCGCGATGATCGCGCCGACCGCCGCGGCGCACCACGGGGTATCGGGAGCGGGCTTGAGCACCACCGTGTTTCCGGCGGCGAGGGCCGGGCCGAGTTTGGCGAAGACGATCTGGTGCGGGAAGTTCCAGGGGGTGATCGCGCCGACCACGCCGACCGGCTCACGTCGCAGGACCCTGCGGGTCTTGATGCCCATCGGCGCGGCGACGCCGAGATCGGTTTCCCACGAATAGGTTTCGGCCATGGTCGCCGAGTAGGTCAGGTCCGCGATCGGCCCTTCCAACTGTGGTCCCCGGGTGAACATCGCGGGCGCTCCGGCCTCGGCGATGGTGAGTTCGCGCAGGTCTTCGATTCTGGATTGCAGTGCGGTGCGCAGCTGTTCGAGGCAGTGCGCGCGAAATCCGTGCTCGCGGGACCAGTCGGTCTCGTCGAAGGCGGTGCGGGCCGCGGCGACGGCGGCGTCCAGGTCGGCGGCGTTCGCGTTGGCGGCCTGCCCGAGGACCTGTTCGGTCGCCGGGTTCACCGTGCTGAAGACCCCGTTACCGCCCGGGACCAGCTTGCCGCCGATCAGCTGCCGTGTCCCGGCCCCGGGCATAAGGCTGTTCATGCATTGCTCCGATGCTGTCTGGACAGGTGTACGGAATATAAGCTGAACCGTCGATCATGGGCAAGAACCCGTTCTATTTCGACCATTCTGCGCGCTGCGGTACGGCCGTGTCGCGAAATCTGCGCCGTTCTCGGGCGCGTCGGCGTCCCGGTGCGCAATGGTGGTGGTAATCCAGCGGAACCGTTGTCGGAGGTAGGTGCCGATGGTACTGTCCAGACACATGTCCAGTTATGTGTTGCCTGCGGCTGTATCGGGCTGTTCCAGCCGGGGGAACTTGTTCTCGAATCTGCGGCGGTCGCGATGACAGCCGCCCTGGAACCCTTGACGTTCGACCCGTACGATTACCGCTTCCACGAGGACCCGTACCCGACCTATCGGCGGCTGCGGACCGAAGCGCCGCTCTACTACAACGCCGACCTGGACTTCTGGGCACTGTCCCGGCACGCCGACGTCACCGCCGGATTCCGGGACAGCGCAAGGCTTTCCAGTGCCAACGGGGTCTCTCTCGACCCGGCCGCCTGGGGTCCGCACGCGCACCGGGTGATGTCGTTCCTGGCCATGGACGATCCGCGGCACCTGCGCATGCGCAGGCTGGTGTACAAAGGCTTCACGCCGAAGCGGGTGGCCGAAATGCAGGGCCGCATCGAGGAATTGACGCTTTCCTATCTAGAGCCGGCGCTGGCCGAGGGTGCGTTCGACTGGATCGACGAGGTCGCGGGCAAGCTGCCGATGGACGTGATCTCCGAACTGATGGGCGTGCCGGAGATCGACCGCGCCGATATCCGCGGACTCGCCGATCTGGTGGTGCATCGCGAAGACGGCGTGCTCGACATCCCGCAAGCCTCGATCGAGGCCTCGATCAAGCTGCTCACCTATTACACCGAGATGGTCGCCGAGCGCAGGCGCAAGCCCACCGCCGATCTCACCTCGGCGCTGTTGGATGCCGAAATCGACGGCGACACACTGTCGGACGCCGAGATCATCGGCTTCCTGTTCCTGATGGTGGTGGCGGGCAACGAGACGACGACGAAACTGCTCGGCAACGCGCTGTATTGGGGCGCGCGAAACCCGGGGGAGTACGCGAAGGTCGCGGCGGAACCGGCCCATGTCACGGACTGGGTGGAGGAGACCCTGCGCTACGACACCTCCAGTCAGGTGATCGCTCGTACCGCCACCGCCGACCTCGACTATCACGGCGCGACCGTACCCGCCGGTGCCAAAGTGCTGCTGCTGATCGGCTCGGCCAACCGCGATCCCGCGGTGTTCGCCGAGGGCGACAGCTACCGCATCGATCGCACGGACAAGGGCGGGCTGGCGAGTTTCGGTGCGGGCGTGCACTACTGCCTCGGCGCGCACCTGGCCCGGCTTGAGGCGGCAGTCGCGTTGCGCGAGTTCGCGTCCCGGGTGCGGTCGTACACGGTGGACGAGGGCAATGCGGTGCGGGTGCACTCGTCGAACGTGCGCGGGTTCGCCCAGCTGCCGATCGCGGTGGAGGTGCAGTAGTGGCTCGTTTCGAAGCACATCCGGCCCGGCGCCCGGCGCTCGTGGCCGGAGCATCCTCGGGGATCGGTGCGGCCACCGCCGTCGCGCTGGCCGAGCTCGGGCATCCGGTGGCGCTCGGTGCGCGTCGCGCCGATCGGTGCGCGGAACTGGCGGACAAGATCCGGGCCGAGGGCGGGGAGGCGTTCGCGCACCCGCTCGACGTCACCGACGCCGCCTCGGTCGACGAATTCGTGCAGGCCGCGGAAAAGGCCCTGGGCCCCATCGAGATCCTGGTCTCCAGTGCGGGCGATATCGAGTTCTCGCCGGTGCACGAGATGGATCCGGAGCGGTTCCTGCGGCAGGTACAGGTGCATCTGGGTGGTGCGCACCGGCTGGCACATCGGATGCTGCCGGGGATGCTGGCGCGTCGCCGTGGCGACATCGTCGTGATCAGCTCGGATTGCGCTCCCGAACCGCGCCCGCGCACCGGCGCGTACAGCGCGGCCAAGGCGGGCCTGGAGGCGATGGTCACCCAGCTGCGAATGGAATTGGAAGGCACGGGGGTTCGCGCGTCCCTGGTGCGTCCGGGACCGACCCTCACCGGCATGGGGATGGATTCGACACCGGAGGTGGTCGGCCCGTTGCTGGAGTCCTGGAAGGACTGGGGTTTCGCCCGGCACGCGAACATGCTGCGTCCCCAGCATCTCGCCGCGGCAGTGACGGCGGTGGTCTCGGCGCCGCGCGGCGCGCACCTGGTGCTCGTCGAGGTGCAGCCGGAAGCTCCGGTGCGCCCGAGAGACGAGGAACGACAGTGAGAGTCGTCGCCGACCTGGATCTGTGCCAGGGCCACGCGGTGTGTCAGGACGAAGCGCCGGAAGCGTTCCGGGTGCCCAAACGCGGCAAGGTGGAGATCCTGACGGACCACCTGGCCGCGGCCGATCGCGCCGAGGTGGAGCGCGCTGTGCGATATTGCCCGACCCGGGCGCTGTCCATCGAATCGACGAAAGGGGAGCGGTGATGGCCGGATTCGATCGGGCGGAGCTGGACGAGATGGTCCGCCGCTGGCTGCTGGAGAACCGGCGCTGCGAGGAACTGGGCGATTGGCGGCCGCTGGCCGAGATGTACACCGAGGACGCGACCTACGGTTGGAACTACGGCCCCGCACAGGAATTCATGGCGGTCGGCCGGGCCGAGATCCGCGAACTCGCCCTGGGGCAGGAGATGCAGGGCCTCGACGGCTGGACCTATCCGTACCAGGAATTCGTCATCGACGACCGTAGCGGGACCGTCATCGGCTTCTGGAAGCAGGTGTCGGAGGCGAAACGGCCCGATGGACGGCCTTATTCACCCGAAGGCATCGGCGGCAGCTGGTTTCGCTACGGCGGGGACTTCCAATGGTCTTGGCAGCGTGACTTCTTCGACTACGGCAACGTCTCGCAGATGTTCCTGGCGATGATCGGCGACAACGCGCTCACCGAGGGCATGCAGCAGCGGATCCAGCGGTCGGTCGCGGGACCGCTGCCCGGCTGGTATCGCATCGGCGAAGCGCCCGCGTCCCTGTGGTGAATGCGATGACAGCGAGCAACTTCGCGCAGCTGACCCGGGCGCAGCTCGCCGTGCTGGTGCCCGAGTTACTGCTGTGCGGGCACCTCATCGATCGATCGGGCATGGCACACACCATCGCGGCCTTCGGCAAGGACGGGATGACCGCCGTCGCCATCGAAGAATGGCAGTTGGCCAGCCCCGTCTACACGCGACGGATGCAACGCGCACTGGGCTTCGTCGGCGACGATGTGCCGACGATCTTCAAAGGGCTGCAACTGGATATCGGCGCGCCGCCGCAATTCATGGACTTCCGGTTCCGCGTCGCGGACGGCGCGCACGGGGAGTTCTGGCTCGACCACTGCGGTGCACTGATGGACGTCGAGCCGCTGGGCCCCGATTTCGTGGTCGCGATGTGTCACGACATCGAGGACCCGACCTTCGACGCGACCGCGCTGGCCACCAACCCGCACGCCCGGGTGCGACCGATCCATCGCCCGCCGCGCCGGCCCGCGGACCGGAAACCGATGTGTGCGTGGACGGTCACCATCGACACCGCGCACACCCCGCCGCCGATACCGCCGCACGCGGAGCTGGTGGCGGGCTCGGCCGCCGCTCGGCTCGCGCTGGCCGAGATCGACCCGGACGAGCAGGGACGCTCGGACTACGCGGGACCGCTGCTGAGCGATCTGCGCTTCGCCGACTTCTCGAAGTCCGCCCTGGTGCGGCTGGCCGAGGAAGTGTGCCTGCAACATCACCTGCTGACCCTCGGATTCATGATCGCCGTGCGCTCCCGGCTCGATCCGGCCGCGGCGACGGCACTGTGCTGCAAGCAGTTCGCGGGGATCGCCGGGCTCACCGCCGAACGACTACGCCTAGCGCTCGATCTGGGCGACGACGACGCCGCGCTCGCCGCCGTGTTGCGCCTGCACCCGGCCTGGAATCCGTTGGCCTACACCGGTGTGCGCGTCGCGCACACCGAATCCGGTGTGCGTCTTGTGCTTCCCCGCTCCAGCGCCGCGGTGTCCGACGGCGCGTGGCCCGCCCTGATCGACGCCGAGCACCTCGCGGCCGTCGAGGCAATCGCGCGCGGGGTGAACCCTCGATATGTCGCGCGCGCGGCCGATTCGACGGCGGACGCGCTGGTCGTCGAGTTCTCCCGCGCCGAGCACCCGTTCCGGGAGTCGACCGAGGTCGCGGTGACCCGGATCAGCACCGGCGCGGCTTTCGTCTTCGCCGAGCGCGGCACACCCCTGCCGCTGACGGTGGTGTCACCCGTATCGAGAGAGTGAATTGCCGTGGCCCGTAACTTCGCCGACCTGTTCGAGCACGCCGTCGACGCGATGCCCGAGCGCGTGGCCCTGCTCGAAGGCGGGCGCAGCCGCACCTTCGCCGAGCTGGACGCCCGCGCGAATCAGCTGGCCGCATTCCTGACGTCCGTGGATATCGGGCGGGGCACCCACGTCGGTTTCCAGATGCACAACGGTATCGAGACCATGGAAACGCTGCTGGCCTGCTTCAAGATCCGGGCCGTGCCGATCAACATCAACTACCGCTACGGCGTCGAGGAGCTGCGCTATGTCTACCGGAACGCGGACCTGCAGGCCTTGGTCTATCACGCGGGCTACGCGCAGGCCGTGCAGCACGCGGCGGCCCGGATTCCCTTGCTGCGCCATCGGATCGTGGTCCCGGACGGTAGCGCGGACGCCGACCCGCCCGTGGACGCCGTGCACTACGCGGACGCGGTGGCCGCGGGCGCACCCGCCCGGGTCGACTTGGAGCGCAGCGCCGACGACCTGTTCATGATGTACACCGGCGGCACCACCGGCTTGCCGAAAGGCGTGATGTGGCGCCAAGAGGACATGTGGCGGGTGCTCGGCGGCGGCATCGATTTCTATACCGGCGTCCCGGTCGCCGACGAGTACGCACAGTCCAGGGCCGGGGCGCAGGGGGAGCAGAGCCGGTGGCTCGTACTGCCGCCGCTGATCCACGCGGCTGCCATGATGCCGACGTTCACGGCGCTGTGGTCGGGCAACGCGGTGGTATTCGAACCGCGTTTCGATCCGAATCGGGTGTGGCAGACAGTGGTCCGGGACCGTCCGCAGGTCATGGTGATCACCGGCGACGCGATGGCTCGGCCCTTGCTCGACGCGTATCGGGCGGCTCCGGTCGACGCGTCGAGCCTGCTCGCGGTCGGTTCCGGCGCGGCGTTGCTCTCGCAACCGGTGAAAAACGCCATGCTGGAGCTGTTTCCGTCGCTGGTTGTGACGGATTCGATCGGCTCCTCCGAAACCGGTTTCGGCGGTATCGGTTTCGCGCAGAAGGACGACAACCCGGGTCAGGGGCCGCGGGTGCGTACCGGGCGCGGCTCACTCGTGGTCGACGACGACGGGCGACCGGTGCGGCCGGGCGAGCAGGGGTGGCTGGCGAAATCCGGCTCGGTGCCGCTGGGCTACTACAAGGATCCGGTGAAGTCCGCGAAGCTGTTCAAGACGGTCGACGGCGCGCGGATCGTGGTCACCGACGACCGGGCGCGGGTCGAGCCCGACGGGACGGTCACGCTGCTCGGGCGCGGCAACATGGTGGTCAACACCGGTGGGGAGAAGGTGTTCGTCGAAGAGGTCGAAGGTGTGCTGAAAGCCTACGACGGGATCTATGACGCGGTGGTCGTCGGTGTACCGCACCAGCGCTGGGGGCGGCAGGTCGCGGCCGTGCTGTCGGTGACGGGACCGCTGGATTTCGCGGCGCTGGACGCGCATGTGCGCCGCCATCTGGCGGGCTACAAGGTGCCCAAGCAGCTCTGGTTGGTCGATATGGTCGGCCGGACGCCGAGCGGCAAACCCGACTACCGCTGGGCGTTGCGCCACACCGAGGACCATGCGCCCGACCATCGGGCGGACTGAATCGTGTGCCCCGAACCGCCACGGCACCAGACAAGAACGTGTTCTAATTCGAGGATCGCACCCGGCCGGACTACTGCGGCGCTTACGCACGTCATGGAGAAGAAGCCCCGATGACCACTGAGACCACCCATACCCCGGCGGCGGCGTTGCCCGCCCGGATCACCGCCGCGTTGATCGAGCGCCTCACCGGCGCGATCGCCGCCGACGGCACCGCCGCGCCGTATCCGATGACGGAGGTCTACACCGGTGCGGCGCTGGGCGAGCTGCCGCAGTCCACGCCCGACGATGTCCGCGTCGCCGGGGTGAGTGCCCGTGCCGCGCAACGGGAATGGGCCGCGCTGCCGCTGCGGGATCGGCTGCGGGTGTTCGAGCGGGCGCACGAACTGATCCTGAGCGAGGTCGAGACCATCGCCGATCTGATCCAGATCGGCTGCGGCAAGACCCGCCGGATGGCGGTCGAGGAATCCTGTGACGTGCCGATGGTCATCAGCCACTACCTGAAGACCGCGCGCCGGGTGCTGCGGCCGAAGCGGCGCGGTGGCGCCCTGCCGCTGCTCACGACCTCGACCGAGGAGCATCGCCCCAAGGGGTTGGTGGCGGTCATCGCGCCGTGGAACTTTCCCTTCGCCATCGCGCTCTCCGACGCGATGCCCGCGCTGATCGCGGGCAACGGCGTCATCCTCAAGCCGGACAACAAGACCGCGCTCTGCGTGCTGTTCGGCGTGGAGCTGCTGCAGCGGGCGGGACTGCCGCGTGGGCTGGTCCAGGTGGTCTGCGGGGAGGGGCCGGATATCGGGCCGAGCCTGATCGATGCCGTGGATTTCGTGATGTTCACCGGTTCGACCGCGACCGGCCGGGTGGTGGGCGAGCGCGCCGGACGCAACCTCATCGGGTGCAGTCTGGAACTGGGCGGCAAGAATCCGATGCTGGTGCTCGAGGACGCGAACCTGGACGAGGCGATCGCCGGCGCGACCTTCGCGGTGTTCGCCAACTCCGGCCAGGCCTGCATGCATATCGAGCGGATCTACGTGCACCGCAGCCGGTACGACGATTTCGTGCGCGGCCTGGTCGCCGCCGCCGCGGCGTTGAACACGAAGATCGGCGCCGCCTACGACTACACACCCGAATTCGGCTCGCTGGTATCGCCCCAGCATCGCGACCGGGTGGCCGCGCACGTCGAGGAAGCCCGCGCGAAGGGCGCGACCGTCCTGGTCGGCGGCAAGGCGCGCCCGGACGTCGGCCCGGCGTTCTACGAGGCGACCGTGCTCACCGGCGTCACGCCCGAGATGGCGCACGCGACGCAGGAGACATTCGGTCCGGTCGTCAGCGTCTACCCGTTCGACGACGAACGCGACGCCATCCGGCTCGCCAATGCCACCGACTACGGCTTGAACGCCAGCGTGTGGAGCCGGGACCTGGCCCGCGCCAACCGGATCGCCGCGCAACTGCAAGCGGGCAATATCAACATCAACGACGGTTTCGTGGCGACCTACGCGGCCAAGGCGACGCCGTCGGGCGGGCTCAAGCAGTCCGGTGTCGGCACCCGGCACGGTGATCAGGGGCTGCTCAAATACACCGACACGGTGAATGTCGGGGTGCTCAAACGTCAGGTGCTCGCCGCGCGTGCGGGGCAGCCCTACGAGAAGCAAGTGAAGACGACGCTGATGTCGCTGCGGCTGATGCGCCGAACCAGGCTGCGCTGAGCCGGATCCGGCGCGGTCGAGGGCAGATGCGTTCGGCCGGGCCCGGATTCGGCCGCGGCGCGGTCGGCCGTTGAGGAGGTACCCATGGTGACGCCTTCGTTGCCCGCCGGATTCGACTTCACCGATCCCGGGCTGTGGGAGCGGCGAAGACCCGTCGAGGAATTCGCGCTGCTGCGCCGGACGGCGCCGGTGTGGTGGAATTCGCAACCGGACGAACAGTCCGGCGGGTTCCGTGACGGCGGCTACTGGGTGGTGAGCACCCTGCCCGACGTCAAAGAGATCTCCCGCAATTCGGAGCTGTTCTCCTCCGAACGCAACGGCTCGATCATCCGGCTACGCGACGACATCACCTCGGAACAGCAGGCCGCCAATGGTGTGCTGCTGATCAACATGGATCCGCCGAAGCATTCGAAATTCCGCAAGATCATCACGAAGGGCTTCACCCCGCGCGCGGTCGAGGGCCTGCGCGCGGCGCTGACCGAACGCGCGCATGCCATCGTGCACGAGGCGCGGAAAACCGGCGGCGGCGACTTCGTCGAACAGGTCGCCTGCGAACTGCCGTTGCAGGCCATCGCCGAATTGCTCGGAGTGCCGCAGGCCGACCGGCGCAAACTCTTCGACTGGTCCAATCAGATGCTCAGCTACGACGACCCCGATTACGGTGATCCCGCGCTCGCCTCCGCCGAAATTCTGGGGTACGCATGGCACCTGGCCGAGCAGCGGCGGGCGAATCCGGCGGGGGATATCGTGTCCGAACTCGTGCACGCCGATGTCGACGGCGCCGGACTGGGCTCCGACGAATTCGGCTTCTTCGTCATCCTGCTGTCGGTGGCAGGCAATGAAACGACACGTAATGCGATTACGCACGGGATGAAAGCTTTTGTGGACAATCCGGAGCAATGGGAGCTGTATCGGCAGCAGCGGCCGCGTACCGCACCCGACGAGATCGTGCGCTGGGCCACCCCCGTCAGCTCGTTCCAGCGCACCGCGACGGCGGACACCGAGATCGGTGGCCAGGCGATCCGGCGCGGTGAACGACTCGGGCTGTTCTACGGCTCGGCCAACTTCGACGAGGCGGCGTTCACCGACCCGTTCACCTTCGACGTGCTGCGGGATCCGAATCCGCATGTCGGCTTCGGCGGCACCGGCGCGCACTATTGCGTGGGCGCCAACCTGGCCCGGCTGGAAATCGACCTGATGTTCAACGCCATCGCCGACGCGATGCCCGAGATCACCCAGGTCGCCGATCCGGTACGGTTGCGGTCGGGGTGGATCAACGGAATCAAGAATTGGCAGGTCCGATACGAATGACTCTTCGAGACGTACCGTTGCAGACGCTGAACGGCGAGGCGACCACACTGGCCGAACTGGCCGGGGACAAGGTGGTGCTGCTGGTCAACGTGGCATCCAAATGCGGGCTGACCCCGCAGTATTCCGGGCTGGTCGAGTTGCAGCAGACCTATGCGCCGCGCGGTTTCACCGTGGTCGGCGTGCCGTGTAATCAGTTCATGGGTCAGGAGCCCGGTACGGCCGCGGAAATCCAGGAATTCTGCTCGACCACCTATGGGGTCGACTTCCCGCTGCTGGCCAAGGCCGACGTGAAAGGCGAGCAGCAGCACCCGCTCTACGAGACGCTGGTGCAGACCGCCGACGCCGAGGGCGCGGCGGGCGAGGTGCAGTGGAACTTCGAGAAGTTCCTGATCGATCGGGACGGCAAGGTGGCGGGCCGGTTCCGGCCGACCGTCACCCCGGATGCGCCCGCGCTCGTCGCGGGCATCGAATCCTTGCTCTGAGTGCATTGTTCGAGGCCCGGCTGCGCACGCCGCGCGACCGGGCCTCGAATCATGTTCGGGGGCGGTGGTTTCAGCGCGAGCGGCGCCGATAGCGCACGGTGCAAGGTTGCAGCAGCTGCACGACCATCTTGCTGTGGTCGTTGCGATAGCTGTGCGCGGGCTGCGCCATCTCGAACTCCCAGTCCCGCAGCAGGATCGAGAAGATGGCCTTCAGCTGCATGAGCGCGAACGCCGCGCCGACACAGCGATGCCGCCCGGCTCCGAACGGAATCCAGGTCCACCTATTGACGATGTCCTCCTGCTTGGGATCCAGATAGCGGGCCGGATCGAACAGGTCCGGCTGCGGGAAGTCGGCCGCGATGCGGTTGGACACCGCGGGTGTGGCGGCCACCAGATCGCCGGGGGCGATGCGATGCCCGCACACGTCGAAGTCCGCGCGGGCCACCCGCATCAGCACGATGAGCGGCGGGTGCAGGCGCAACGCCTCCTTGACGACGGCCTCGAGCTGCGGAATACGGCGCAGCGCACCGAAACTGATATCGGCGCCGTCGGCGTACAGCTCGTCGAGTTCGGTGACCACCCGGCGCAGCCAGTCGGGGTGACGCAGCAGCTCGATCACCGTCCACGCGGCGGTGCCCGAGGTGGTGTGGTGGCCCGCGAACATCATCGAGATGAACATGCCGGTGATCTCCCCGGCGCCGAAGCGGGGCGCGCCGTGTTCGTCCCTGATCGAGATCAGCACGTCGAGCATGTCGCGATCATCCTTGCCCGCAGGCGGATTCGCGTTGCGGCGGTCCATGATCTGCTGCACCAGCGCCACCAGTTCGACGCGCGCCGCATCGCGCCGCCGGAAACTCTCGATCGGCGCGTACGGATCCACGTAGGCCAGCGCGTCGGTGCCGCGTTCGAGATCGTGGTAGAGCCGGGCGAATCGCTCGTCGAGTTCGTCGCGGAACTTGGGGCCGATCAGGCACGCCGAGGAGGTGTAGATGGTCAGTTCGGCGAAGAAGTCGAGCAGGTCGATCTCGCCGGATTCGCCCCAGCCCGTGAGCATTCGGGACACTTCCCGTGCGATGGTGGCGGCGTGCCCGCGCATCTGCTCGCCCCGCAGGGCCTGATTGTGCAGCATTTCCTTGCGGCGTTCCGGCGGCGCGTCGAACACGACGCCTTCGCCGAAGATCGGCTTCATGAACGGATAGGCCGCGGCCTGGTCGAGTTCGTCGTCGCCGGCCCGGAAGAAGAACTCGTTGGCCTGTGCCCCCGACAGCAGGATCACCCGGCGCCCGGCCAGGTCGAACACCCCGACGTCGCCGCACTCGGCGCGCACCCGCCGCATCAAACCGATCGGATCGGTCCGGAATTCGTCGAGATGACCGTGTTCGCCCAGTCCACCCGAGACCCGTTGCGGAGTAATGAGACTCATGGGAACCCTCCGAAGCGCACGGCCCGCAGATCATATGGACACCTGTCTGGACAGTACTACGCCCGACGGGTGTCGACAAGGCCGTGCGTCAACCGCGACGGGTGAGGGGAGCGCGCAGGCCGAGGTGGTGGCGCAGCGTGGTACCCGTGTATTCGGTGCGATAGACGCCCCGTTCCTGCAGTTCCGGCACCAGCCAGTCGATGATCTCGTCGAGCCCGCCCGGGACCAGGTAGGGCGAGATGTTGAAGCCGTCGACGGCGCCCTGCCGGACCCAGTGCGCCAGTTCGTCGGCCACCTGGGTGGGCGTGCCCGCGAAACCCGAACGCTCCGTGGACGCGATGACCACCGCTCGCAGCGAAAGGTTTTCGGCTTCCGCGCGAGCACGCCATTCGCGCGCGATGCTCTGCGGGTCCTGGCCGTGCCGGGGCGCGCCGCGGGTCTCCGAGATGGGGCGTGGCTCCGGATCTTCCTCCGGCAGTGGGCCGTCCGGGTCCAGGTGCGACAGGTCCCGGCCCCACACCTGACCGGCCAGCGACAGTGCGGTCTGCCCGGTGTACTGGCCGGCCTTGACCCAGCGGACCTTCTCCTCGACCTCGGATTCCTTCTCCGCCAGCACGATCTGGGTGCCGGGCAGGATCTTGATGTCGTCCGCCGGCCTGCCCGCGGCGCGCAGCCGGGCGCGGATATCGTTCGCGAAGGCGAGCGCGTCGTCGAAATGGGTGCCGTGCCTGGAGAAGATGACGTCGGCGTGGGCGGTGGCGAAGTCCCGCCCGGTCGCGGAATCGCCTGCCTGGAAGATGACGGGATGCCCCTGCGGGCTGCGCGGCAAGGTAGGAGTGATCGCGACGCGGAAATGATCGGTGGACCGTTCGACCGGGCGCACCGCGTCCGCTTCCGCCCAGCCGGGACTCTGCGGTGACGTCGCGATCGCGCCGTCGCGCCAGGAATCCCAGATCGCCCGGGCGGTGGCGAGGAACTCACCCGCCCGCTCGTAGCGCAGTGCGTGGTCGAGATAGCCGCCGCGCCGGAAGTTTTCACCGGTCCAGGCGTTGTCGGTGGTGACCGCGTTCCATCCGGCACGCCCGCCGGAGATCAGGTCCAGTCCGCTCAGCCGTCGCGCGAGATCGGCGGGTTCGTTGTAGGTGGTGTTCTGGGTGGCGACCAAGCCGATATGCCGGGTGACACCCGCCAGCGCGGCCAGCTGCGCGATCGCGTCCGGCCGGCCCGCGATATCGAGTTCCAGGATCCGGCCGTCCTGTTCGCGCAGGCGCAGGCCCTCGCCGAGGAAGAACGCGTCGAACAGCCCGCGCTCGGCGGTCTGCGCGACTCGGCGGAAGGTCTCGAAATCGATCTGGGAACCGCTTGCCGGATCGGACCAGATGGTGGTGTGGTTGACGCCCTGGAAGAACACCCCGAAGTGGACCTGGGCGTCCGGGCGCGGCGGGACTGTCATCTCGTTGATTCCTGTCTAGTTCGTCGCGGCGTAGCGGTTGGCGGGGCGACCCAGTCCGAGATTGGCGCGCAGGGTCGAGCCGGGGACCGGCCGATGCGCGACACCCGTGCGCAGCAGCGCGGGCAGCACCTGCCGGGCGAGCACCGGCAGGTCTTCGTCGATGACCGCCGGATGCAGGCGCACGCCGTCCAGGTGGCCGCTGAGATGGGTGAGCAGATCGACCAGCGCCGCCGCGGAACCGGAAAAGGCCAGTCGGGCAGGGGAACTGGACGGTGCCGCGCCGAAGCGCTGCTCGGCCGTCGCGGTAGGGGTGTCCAGGGTGACGTCGATCTCGGCGAAGGTCAGCGGCGTGCCCGCCGATCGGGACCGCTGCGCCGCATCGATCGCGGCCGCGACGGAATCGGCGGCGACCAGCCGCACGTCCACCTCGCCGTCCGCGCCGAAGACGACCGGTTGTCCCTGCGGCGGTCGCGGCACGATCGCCGGACCCTTCACCGCGAAGGTCTCGCCGCGGAAGTCGATGTAGTGCAGCCTGTTCCGGTCCAGGAAGCGGCCGTTCGGGTAGTCGCGGATCACCGCGTCGTCCTCCCAGGAGTCCCAGAGTCGTCGGACGACCTCGATGGAATCCTTTTGCTCCCTGGCCAGTTCGGCGGCGTCGGTTACCTGAGCGCGCCCCCACGCGCGTGCGGCGCGGGGGTCGTCGACGCGTTCGGCGATCCAGCCCGCCCGGCCGCGGGAGGCGTAATCGAGCGTGGCGATCTGCGACGAGGTGTGGAACGGTTCGGCATAGGTGGTGGCGACGGTGGGCACCAGGCCGATCGTGCTGGTGGTCGCCGCCACGAACGACGCGCGGGTGACCGCGTCGATCCGGCCCGGGACATCCGTGGGCGGCAGAATGGAATCCGCGAAGGTCGCCAAGGTGAAGCCCGCGTTCTCGGCGACGGCGACCCGCTCGCGGACCGTGTCGCCGGCGAGCAGCCGATCCGGCGTATGCGCGGCGCGCCGCCACGCCTCGGGATGGAAACCTTCGCCGTCGAGTTCCACGCCGAGCGCGAAAACGCCCATCCGGCACCTACTTCCATCTTCGAGAATTCCGCGGCCGCCCCGTGGCCGGGGCGAAGCAGCCCTCTCGAGCTTGCTGCCGCCGCCCGCCGGGCGCGATGGTTTGCCTCGCCCTGATTCGAAGGATGACCGCACGAATCCCGCGAATCCCGGGTCCGCCGTGCGGATCCAGGGATTCGCACCCGCTCCTATCGGGCCGCGCGGACCGACAGCGCCGCGGCGACGAGCACCGTGACGCCCTCCGCGATCGCGGTGCCACCGAGCGCGTGCGCTGCGGACAGCGTGCTGGAACCGGCCAGCCCGAGGAACAGGGTGCCGAACGTGGCGATGCCGACTACGATGCCGAGCTGCACGTTGGTCACCAGGATGCCGCTGGCATCCGCGGCCAGCCGCATCGGGACTTTCGCCAGGGTCTTGGTCATCAGCGGGCTGAACGCGAGCCCGTTGCCGACGCCGCACACCCCGAGCAGCACCAGCACGAGCGCCCCGACGTCGGCGCCGTCGCGCAGCAGCGCGCCCACCGTGACCATGCTCGCGGCGGCGAGCACGAGACCGGCCGGAATCATCGCCGGGTGCCAGCGATGCGGGATGCGTTCCCAGTTGAGACCGGTGATCGCGAACGTCACGCCCATGGGAATGAACAGCAGGCCGGCGTGCAATGCGCTGTAGCCGAGTGTGCTCTGCAGGTGGATGGCCATGACGAACATCCACCCGCCGAAGGTCGCCATGATGACGAACAAGGTCGCGGCGGCCAGCAGCAGACCCGGCGCGGCGAGCACCCGGTGTGAGAACAGGGGTTCCGCGCCGCGGCGCGCGACGGCCCGCTCGATGCCGACGAACGCCGCGAAGCCGAACACGCAGGCGCCCAGTGAAATCCAGGACCACAGCGGCCAGTCCAGCTCCCGGCCGAGCACCAGCGGCAACACCAGCGCGAGTACCGCGGCGGTGAGCATGCCGAGTCCGGCCAGGTCGAGCTTGCGGTCGAAACGCTCGGTCACGGTGGGCAGGATGCGCGGCGCCACCACCAGCAGCACCACACCGATGGGCACGTTCACCAGGAACACGCCGCGCCAACTACTGCCCAGCACATCGGCATTCACGATGAGCCCGCCGAGCACCTGGCCGGCGACCATGCCGCCGGAGATGATCGCGGAGTACACGCTGAGCGCCTTGGCCCGGGCGTTGCCGGTGAAGTTGCGCTGGATGAGCGTCATGATCTGCGGCACCATCGCCGCCGCGCCCACGCCCTGCGCGAACCGGAAGACGATGAGCGACACCTCGTTCCAGGCCAGCCCGCAGACGAGCGAGGCGAGGGTGAACACCGCCAGCCCGGCGATGAACATGCGGCGCTGGCTGAACCGGTCGCCGAGGCGGGCCCCGGTCACCAGCAGCACGGCGTAGGCGATGACATACCCGGCGACGATCAATTGCAGCGCGGCGCCGGAGGTGTGCAGCGAACTGCGGATGGACGGAATCGCGACATTGACGATGGAGGCGTCGAGCACTGCCATGAACTGCCCGGTCAGGATCACGGCGAGGATGGCGAGGGTGCGCCGCGCACCGTACGCGGCAGGTGGGACGGCCGGAGGCGAAGCGACAGCGGGTGCCGCTGCCGCATCCGGCGACAGGATCTGGGTCATGGTTTCGATCTTGCGGTCCCGGCGGCACGGGTAACAGGAGCCCGTTGACACTGGTATCGGCAACACCTGGATAACCGATCGGTCCGTATAGTCCGAATTTCGCTACATTATTCCGGTCGCTGTGGGAAATGCCACTGGAGTTATCGGTGGTGGACGGGGTTCGGCGGAATACTTAGATAGGCTAACGTGTTTTGCGGATACAGGGCTTTCCTACTTGCGAACGAGGGAGACTTGCGACATGGCGACTGATTCGCGAAGCGATCGGCTACGGCGTCGAATTGCACAGTTGTTCGCCGAAGACGAGCAGGTGAAAGCCGCGGTGCCGGACCCGGAGGTGGTCGAGGCGATCCGGGCGCCGGGCCTGCGCCTGGCGCAGATCATGGCGACCGTGATGGAGCGTTATGCGGACCGCCCCGCGGTGGGGCAGCGGGCGAGCGAGCCGGTCACCGAGAGCGGTCGCACCACTTTCCGGCTGCTCCCGGAATTCGAGACCCTGACCTACCGCGAGCTGTGGGCGCGGGTCCGCGCGGTGGCCGCAGCGTGGCATGGAGATCCCGAAAGGCCTTTGCGGGCGGGGGATTTCGTCGCTCTGCTCGGCTTCACCAGCATCGACTACGGCACCCTCGATCTCGCGAACATCCATCTCGGCCTCGTCACCGTGCCGCTGCAGTCCGGCGCTGCGGCCCCGCAGCTGGCCGCGATCCTGGCCGAGACCACGCCGCGGGTGCTGGCCGCGACACCCGACCACCTCGACGTCGCCGTGGAATTGCTGACCGGGGGCGCCTCGCCGGAACGGCTGGTGGTGTTCGACTACCGCCCCGCGGACGATGATCACCGGGCGGCGTTGGAGTCCGCGCGCAGGCGGTTGAGCGACGCGGGCAGTGCGGTGGTCGTCGAAACGCTCGACGCGGTACGCGCGCGCGGCGGCGAACTGCCGGCCGCGCCGCTGTTCGTTCCCGCCGCGGACGAGGATCCGCTGGCCCTGCTCATCTACACCTCCGGCAGTACCGGCACGCCGAAGGGTGCCATGTACACCGAGGGGTTGAACCGCACGACGTGGCTGAACGGGGCGAAAGGCGTCGGCCTCACGCTCTGCTACATGCCGATGAGTCATGTCGCCGGGCGGGCCACCTTCAGCGGTGTGCTGGCCCGCGGCGGCACGGCGTACTTCACCGCACGCAGCGATATGTCGACGCTGTTCGAGGATCTGGCCCTGGTGCGGCCGACCGAGATGTTCTTCGTCCCGCGGGTGTGCGACATGATCTTCCAGCGCTATCAGGCCGAACTGTCGCGGCGCGCGCCCGCCGCGGACGCGAGCCCGGAACTCGAACAGGAACTGAAGACCGAACTGCGCTTGTCCGCGGTCGGGGACCGCTTACTCGGGGCGATCGCGGGCAGCGCACCGCTGTCGGCCGAGATGCGGGAGTTCATGGAGTCGCTGCTGGATCTGGAACTGCACGACGGCTACGGCTCGACCGAGGCGGGTATCGGCGTGCTGCAGGACAATGTCGTCCAGCGTCCGCCGGTCATCGATTACAAGCTCGTCGACGTGCCGGAATTGGGCTACTTCCGGACAGATCAGCCGCATCCCCGCGGTGAGTTGCTGTTGAAGACCGAAGGGATGATTCCGGGCTATTACCGGCGTCCCGAGGTGACGGCGGAGATCTTCGACGAGGACGGTTTCTACAAGACCGGGGACATCGTCGCCGAACTCGAACCGGATCGGCTGATCTACCTGGATCGCCGCAACAATGTGCTGAAACTGGCCCAGGGCGAGTTCGTCACGGTCGCCCATCTGGAAGCGGTGTTCGCGACCAGTCCGCTGATCCGGCAGATCTACATCTACGGCAACAGCGAGCGCTCGTTCCTGCTCGCGGTGATCGTGCCCACCGCGGACGCGCTGGCCGGCGGTGTCACCGACGCGCTGAACACGGCGCTGACCGAGTCCTTGCAGCAGCTCGCGAAAGAAGCTGGGCTGCAATCCTATGAGCTGCCGCGTGAGTTCCTGGTCGAGACCGAACCGTTCACCGTGGCGAACGGGCTGCTCTCGGGTATCGCGAAACTGTTGCGGCCCAAGCTCAAGGAGCATTATGGCGAGCGACTGGAGCAGCTGTACCGCGACATGGAGGCGAACCGCAACGACGAGCTGATCGAGCTGCGGCGCACCGCGGCCGAGCTGCCGGTGCTCGAAACCGTTACGCGGGCAGCACGTTCGATGCTCGGTCTGGCCGCGTCGGAGTTGCGGCCGGACGCGCATTTCACCGATCTCGGCGGTGATTCCCTGTCCGCACTGTCGTTTTCGACCCTGCTGCAGGACATGCTCGACGTCGAGGTCCCGGTGGGTGTCATCGTGAGCCCCGCCAACTCGCTCGCCGATCTGGCGAAATACATCGAGGCCGAACGGCATTCGGGGGCGCGCCGGCCGAGCCTGGTCTCGGTGCACGGTCCCGGCACCGAGGTTCGTGCCGCCGACCTGACCCTGGACAAGTTCATCGACGAGCGCACTCTCGCTGCCGCGAAAGCGGTTCCGGCGGCCCCGGCCCAGGCACAGACCGTCCTGCTCACCGGGGCGAACGGCTATCTCGGCCGCTTCCTGTGCCTGGAATGGCTGCAGCGACTGGACAAGACCGGCGGCACGCTGATCTGTATCGTGCGCGGCACCGACGCGGCCGCCGCGCGTAAGCGGTTGGACGCGGTGTTCGACAGCGGCGATCCCGAGCTGCTCGACCGCTACCGGAAGCTGGCCGCCGACCACCTGGAGGTGCTCGCGGGCGATATCGGCGACCCGAATCTCGGTCTGGACGAGGCGACTTGGCAACGGCTCGCCGCAACGGTCGACCTGATCGTGCACCCGGCCGCCCTCGTCAACCATGTGCTGCCGTACAGCCAGCTGTTCGGGCCGAATGTGGTCGGCACCGCCGAGATCATCCGGCTGGCCATCACCGAGCGCCGTAAGCCCGTGACGTACCTGTCGACCGTCGCGGTGGCCGCTCAGGTCGATCCCGCCGTCTTCGACGAGGAGCGCGATATCCGGGAGATGAGCGCGGTGCGGACCATCGACGCCGGGTACGCGAACGGCTACGGCAACAGCAAATGGGCCGGCGAGGTGCTACTTCGCGAAGCGCATGATCTGTGCGGTCTGCCGGTGGCCGTGTTCCGCTCGGACATGATCCTGGCCCACAGCACATACGTCGGTCAGCTCAACGTCCCCGATGTGTTCACCCGGCTCATCCTGAGCCTGGTGCTCACCGGCATCGCACCGTACTCGTTCTATGGGACCGACAGCGACGGGCAGCGCCGGCGCGCCCACTACGACGGCCTGCCCGCCGATTTCGTCGCCGAGTCGATCACGACCCTCGGCGCGCGAGCCGACTCGGGGTTCCATACCTACGACGTGTGGAACCCGTACGACGACGGCATCTCGCTGGACGAATTCGTCGACTGGCTCAGCGATTTCGGCGTGCCGATGCAGCGGATCGACGACTACGACGAATGGTTCCGGCGTTTCGAGACCGCGATCCGCGCGCTGCCCGAAAAGCAGCGCGACGCTTCGCTGCTACCGCTGCTGGACGCACACCGGCGGCCACTGCGCGCGGTGCGCGGTTCGCTGTTGCCCGCCAAGAACTTCCAGGCGGCGGTGCAGTCCGCGCGGATCGGCCCCGATCAGGACATCCCGCATCTTTCCCCGCAGTTGATCGACAAGTACGTCACCGACCTGCGCCACCTCGGCCTGATCTGAGACCTCGGCCGAGGAGGTCGCCGCGCGGCGCTCACCGGACGGCGGGCTCCGGGTCGGTGTGCCGGGATCCGGTGCGGCGCAGGCGGAGCAGCAGCAGGCCGGTGCCGAGCAGCACGACGGCGTACACCACGACGAAGCTATTGATCAGCACCTGGGCCAGTGGCCACCACGGCGGAAACAGGAACAGGCCGACCACAACGTAATTCGGGTCGTACTCCCAGGTCCACGCGCCCACCGAGACGAAGAGCGCGGCCGCGGCCAGCCACCAGACCGGTCGCGTCTGCGCACGATGCACCAGATAGACGAGCAGCGGGACGTACCAGACCCAGTGATGGTCCCAGGAGAACGGCGACACCGCGCAGGCCGTGAGCCCGGCGAGCGTGACGGCGAGCAGGTGCTCACCGTGCTCGTACAGTCCGGCGACGAGCACGAGGCTCACCAGGGCGAGTGGGACGGCGATGAGCAGCCACAGCCACATGGGTGCCGGATGGTGGGTCAGATGCGCGATCACACCCCGCACGGACTGATTGGACGGATGCATATCGTCGGCGATGCGATTGGACTGGAAGAAGGTGGAGGTCCAGTACTCGCGCGAATCGGTCGGCAGCACGATCCAGGCAACGGCGATGGTGGCGGCGAACGCCGCGCCCGCCGTCACGGCCGCGCGCCACTGTCGCAGCACCACGAACTGCGCGATGAAATAGATCGGGACCAGCTTGATGCCCGCGGCCAGGCCGACGCCGATACCGCGCAGCCGGCTGCGATCGGCCCGCGCGAAATCCCACAGGACGAGCAGCATCAACAGCAGATTGATCTGCCCGTAGAACAGCGTGGTCCGCACCGGTTCGAGGAACGCGCAGGTCAATGCCAGCAGTGCGCTGATCAGGGCCGACCGTGCTGTGCTGCGGTACCCGAGCAGCCGGAGGCTCAACAGCACGCAGCCGAACAGCACCAGCAGGTTGAAGACCATGCCGGTGTAGTTGACCGCCGCCCACGGCACCAGCACGATGGGAATGAAGGCGAGGGTGGAGAAGGGCGTGTAGGTATAGAGCAGCCCTGCCACCGTCGGTTCCGTGTAGAGCGGAAGACCGTGCAGGATGCGCCACGCGCCATCCCTATACACATGTACATCGAGCCCACCGGCCAGGATGCCCGCCCGATCGAGCCACGGATCGACCGTGGTGAACAGCAGGATCACCGCTAGGACCGCGCTTGCGGTCAGTATGAAAAGCGTTGGGCCCGAGCGTGGAAAGTCCAGCTGCCGGGATTTGCGCACAAGCGAGTAACTTACAGAATAAGTCCGCGCAGAGCATGACCCGAACTGTCGGGGGCCGGTGTCAGTGTGAATCGCCGCTGGTAGCCGCAATTTTTCGGGCGACATGCCGGGGCGTGGATCGGTCGTCGAGCGGGCTCGAATCCTCGCGCGCGGCCCGCTGAAACGGGTACCAGCAGCACCTGGATACGGTTAGCCGCATAGGGCACGATCGAACGATGACCGATGTGCTGGATGTTCGGGCGGTGCGCAAAGCGCGTCGCGCGGAGCTGGGAACGTTCCTGAAATCGCGCCGGGCCAAGATCTCGCCGGACGAGGTCGGGCTGCCCCCGGGGCCGCGGCGCCGCACACCCGGCCTGCGCCGCGAGGAAGTGGCGCAACTGTCCGGCATCGGGGTCACCTGGTACACCTGGCTCGAACAGGGCAGGCAGATCAACGTCAGTGTGCAGGTGCTGGACGCGGTCGCGCGCACGCTGGCCCTCGACGACGCCGAGCGGGCCCACCTGTACCGGCTGGCCGAGGTGCCGACGGTGCCGAGCGCACACGCGAACAGCGCACTGCCCGAAGAGATGCAGACCATCCTCGACCATCTGGTGCCGCTGCCCGCAGCGCTGCTCAGCGCGCGATACGACCTGCTGGCCTACAACGCCGCCTACGAATCACTGTGTCCCGGATTCCTGGTGGGGGAGCGCAACGTGGCCCGCCGGGTGTTCATGACGCCGCAATGCTGCAATACCTACCGGCACAGCTGGGACGACCTGCGCCGCATGGTCGCCTACCTGCGCGGGGCGTACGCGAAGAACCTCGACGATCCGAGCTGGCAGCAGTTCATCGAAGAAATGTGCACCGAGAGCGCCGATTTCGCGACCCTGTGGGCGCGCAACGACGTCGCGGTGCCGAACAAGCGGATCAAACAGATCCGGCATCTCGCGGTGGGCGACCTGGAAATGTTCATCACCAGCATGTCGTTGCCCGCCGTGCAGGGCGCGTGGGTGCAGATCTACACACCGACCGACGAAACCCAGTGGGCGCAACTGCACGCGCTGCTCGCGATGAGCAAAGAGGAACAGCAGCGGCCGTGGATCGAGCACCGCGAGCGTTACCATGCCCCCGCCGCGGCCGGCTGAGTTCCGGCCGATACTACGGTGATCCGCCCGTATCGCCGTCCCGCGGCTCGTCCGAGATGCGGAGCTGAGCGCGGTCGGGCTCGGAATCGGTGCTGACCGGCCGTGTTTCGGCGGTGAACCGGACATTCTCGCCGTCCGGATACACGCCGGTGCTGCGGATGTCGTACCAACCCGTCAAAGCGAGTCGTCGACGGCTCCCGCGGCCAGGCGTTGCAGTTCGGCGAGGGCGTGTGCCTGCCGCTCGGTGTCGCCGGCCTCGACGACCCCGGAGAGCCGATCGGCGGGGAAATCGCGGCAGCGGGCCAGTGCGGTCGTGGCGGGTTGCCCGGCGAGATAGGCGTCGCTGAAACGCGATTGCCACAGTCCGGCAGCGATCTGTCCGGTCCGCCCCGCGTCGGCTCGTGGCAGGTAGCCGCCGGCCTCTCCGGTGGCGGCGGCCCACAGATAGCCGACCACGGCGGCGTCGATCCGGACCGGGAGATAGCGGATGCGGGCATCGGTGTCGTCGACATACGTTCGCAACGGAACGCTGTGCAACGGTCCCCAGCCGTCCCGCCGGTCCGCCGGGGTGCCGTCGGGATAGGCGCCGTCCTGGACGAGCGGTCCGTCACCAAGGGGTGGCCCGTCGGGGTTGAGCCGGTCCCACAGTTCGGCCAGATCCGATGCGCCGTCGTGTTTGACGCCGGGGGGAATCGCACCGGCGACCGCGTCTTCGGGTGCACCGACCCACTCCTGGACCGCCTCCTGCGGTGTGCGGTCGCGCCGGGCCGCGTCGTCGAGCCGCCGCTCCCAGACGAGCAGACAGTCCAGATCGTCAGCGGCCGTGGCGAGATGGCGTTCGAAGCCTGCGGCGTAATGGTCGACCGAGGCCCACAGATAGCCGATCAGCCTGCCCTGCCGATGCACGGGCACGTAGGTGACGGCGCGGCGGGTCCAGCGACTGTAGGCGGACGGGGTTCCGGTCATGCTTGCTCCGATGTAGCGATAGCGGATTCCTTTGTCGGCGCAGGGCCTCCGGGATACGAGGCAGGACATAGTCGGGTCGGGCTGGCTACGCGCTGCCACCACGATGCGCGCTACTGCCGTCGAAACGTCCGGTAGTCGACGGCTGTCCACGCGACGCTCGGTACGCCTCGACGGCAGCAGGCCACCGGGCAGCGATTTCCAAGAACCTGTCGGCCGGCCACCCGGCGGCGACGAACTCCGTGGCTCCGGAAGGCACGTCGATCTTGTTCAGTATGTCGAAAATGGCGTTGTGCACCGCCGACCTGGACAGGCTCCCGAGGCCCTTGTTCGCTAGATGGGCGCTGATATTCTCATATCCGACATTAAAGTGATTATTGCGATTCTCGTAAAGGTACTCGAAAATATCCTTCGCGAGATTCGGGCGGGCCCGCCCCATCCGATTCGACCACTGTGCGGGACCACCAGACGTCATGAACTCGGCGATAGCGACCCGGTCGAGCCGCCCCTGACCCCGCAGCCGATACGCCAACGCGGCGAGTGTAGCCCTCGGGTCCGGATTATCGCGTACAGGATCCTTGACCCAGTGGGACCTGGGGATCCCAGCTCTCGCCAGTAGCTCGAAGACAGCTATGGCGACCATATCCGAGGATATGCTCCCGAGGACTTCGCCGTCCACTTCTGCGCCAGTCAGGGCGATGGCAACTTCTTTATAATATTCTTTATTCGGCGTCGCAATGTTCGGGTGGTCCCGAAAATGTGCGAACACTGCCCGCTCCAGGCGCCTCGCACGCAGAGGTAGGATATCCAGCCTGCCTTGGTCGATGTAACCCGGATAATTCCTGGCGAAAATTTCTATCTGCATTCCTTTGCTTGTACCCCTTACGAGCCGAAACTCGACTCGCGCTGATGCGTACGCGGCCTGCACGCAGGCGTCCACCTGTGTCTTTCTCAGATCGGGAAATCCGTTTTCCTTGAGGTGATCCAGTATGTCCTGATTCGTGTAACCCCGGACGATGCAGTGGGCTACCCAGCTTTCCAGATCGGCGCGAGTGCCGGCAGGCGGCACCTCGGTGTGGTCCCCACCGGGTGGCGCCCCGCTGTGGGCAAAGGACCCAGCCGTGTCGTACTCCTCGGCGGACGCCCCTGTTGCGGCTGCGGGCAGCGGGGTCGGGTGATGGATCTCGATTCGCGTGGGCGGAACCTCCGACAGGTACCCGATCAAATATTCCGCAGCGTTTTGAATGTCGCCCTCGAACGTTTGCACCCATTGCCCCGAATTACCGCCGTCTCCATAATTCGCGGTGACCAAGCCGTTCCCAGTAACAGTGAGCAGCAGAGTTCCGGCATCGTCGGTGATATGAACGAGAGTGCCGGGCGAATATATACCGAATTCAGCGTCGAATCGGAAATTATTCGGAAACTCCGCAGGGCTGCCGTGGAATACTTCGACGTGCGGCCCGCTTTGCCCGTCCGCCTCCGGATAACTGCCCGATTCGAAGCCCGCCGAGTAAACCATACCGTCCTCGGTAGGTGGCGCACCGATCAGCGCCTCGTTGAGGACGCGCACACCGTCGTCCGAGAAACGCGCCAGAGTTCGCACAAGCCCGTCATCGTTGTACACGATCGCAAGCAGCGAACGACTACGCGCGATGGGATGGTCCGCCAAAGCGTGGTCGCCGGTCTTCGGATCATGCACCCACAGCTCTTCGTCCTGCTTGTAGAGCACCACGGCATGCGCACCGATGCGGCGAGCAGCCGGATCGCCATAGACATCGACGACAAGACTCAAAGCGCGAGGTCCGAGAACACGAAGTTCGGCGACCACGCGCGCCAGCGAGCCGACCGGTTGCAACGGTGCGGCAGCGGCGTCTACAAAATCCTCACCACGCATACCGGACAACCCGACACTCACCTCTGACGGCCGAATCTGTGTGTCGGGATTCTTGTTCGCGGCGTACCGGAGAGCCGATGGCCCACAGTTTCCGCGAACATCCGACGTGCCGGACTCCGAGACATACGCTGCAGACCCGTCCGCAACAGAGGCACCACGCTCCCGCTCCATCGGCGGTGCCGCGGATTCGTCCGGCGCAGCGGCGAATACGTGGTCGATGTTGTCGGCTTCGTCCGGCAGCCCGGTATGAAGGTCCGCGACCAAGTCCTTGCCCGGATACGCGGCGCGCACCGCCGCCACCGTGCGCGGGTCCAACCGTGCGACCATAGCCAGCGCGGCCTGTGGGGACGGAGCGTCCCACACCGCCGCGGCGTAGGCACCGACTTCCGACGGGTCCTCGATACGCAGCAACGCCGGTGTGTCAGTGAGCAACTCGACGTCCGGCTCCCCGCCCGACGGCCGCTCGACCGGCCGCGCCTGCGCCGCGGTCAAGCGCGCGACCTGCTGCTCGCGCGGCAGGTCGTCCCAGCGGCGCAGTTGGTGGGAGCCGAAGTTGGCGCCGGCCTCGTCGGTGTCGAATATGCGTACGCCGTTTTCGTCGATACGGCCTTGGTTCTCCGTATCCGGCCCCACCTCGGCCTGCACCCGGAAGCCGGCACCGTCCGGGTAAATGCCGGTGATGTGCAGCGGCGAGTCGTGCGGCAGCAGCATCTTCGGATGGGTGGCGTCGCCGAACAGCATGATCTGCGGCTGCCCGGCGACGGCGGAGAACAATGTCTGTGCATCATCGGAATCGGAGAAAAGCAGGCCGCGGGCCCCGGGGCGCACGGTCAGCTCGAGCCGGTGCCGAGTCTGTTGTGGGGGCGCCGAATCCGCGAGAGCGCCGACGGTGAGGGCCGGCCGCCGGACCGTGGTACCGATCGCTGCGGAATGAAGAAGTGGATCCGACGGCAGGAGATCGAGAGTATCCAGATCGTGCACTATGTACAACTGCTTCGTGATCGATAGTGGTTTGTCTATCAACGCACTCACCATCTGGGCACGTCGCCGGAACGCGTCGAGATCGAATGGCCGCCCGAACCGGTCGTGGAAGTGCGCGTCCAGTTCGGCGCGAAGGCCCTCGGCGTTCAGATCTTCCAGCTGTTCCGCCGCCACGCCTCGCTCGGCCAGAACCCGTTGCACCACATCATATTCCGCAACGTGCGTACGCACCGCATCCTGCTGCTCGACCGGTAGTTCCTCCCATTCACGCAACTGGCTGCCGATAGGCTGGTGAGGCACCATCGCGAAATCCATCGGTCCGCGGGGGCTGCCCGCAGCGGGGGCCGAGGTGGTGTGGAGATCTGGAGCACCGATCCCTGGTTGGGGTGCTGCGGCACCGAATGGCGCGCCGATTAGAGCGTCACCGAGAACGAGGGCACCGTCGTCGGGATGACCCGCGATGGGCTGCGGGCCGCTGCCCGGGCCGTACACGATCACGAGCCATGCCCGAGCCTCGGCGAAGACATGCTGTTCCAAAGGTTGATCGATCCGAGTTTCTGGATCGTAAACCCACAGAGCCCCGCCGCGATTGTGCATCACGATGACATGGGCACCGAATCCCCGCGCATCGACACCGAAATGCGCACCCACCACAAGACTCAACGAACCAGGACCGAGCATACGAAGCCGGCCGACGGCCGGAACGAGAGTACTGAACGGTTGCAGTCGCGCACCGGCACCGAACTCGAACTGGGGGCCAGTCATACCGGACAACCCGACCGACACCCCCGGTGACCGAATCCCAGCAGCGGGATTCAACCCGGCGGCATACTCGAGGGCCCGCACTCCGCAACCCCCTGGCGACGGCCGGATCGGACCACCGACACCGGAACCCGAACCAGAGACCACCGGACCGACCGGCCGCGAGCCCGCAATACCACCGGGATGAACGCTACTGCCGTCGATATTCCGTCCGCCAACCACGCGCGCCGGACGCGGCCCAGGCGGTGCCCGCCATTGCCGAGCCCCACCGGCCCTGCGGAACGCGGCGACCGTCTCGGCATCGATCCGCCCCCCGAGACTGTGCGCGAGCGCCACGACAGTCTCCCTCAGGTTATGCCGCCCACGACTGTCGCGCTTCCACTCACTCCGGAAAATCCCAGCCCTGGTCAGTATCGACCTGCCCGCGGTCTTCGCCGTGTCTTTGGATACCCGGGCGAGCGTTTTACCGTCTATGCGTTGACCCTCGACAGCTGTGCCGACCTCATCAAAGAAATCCACGCTGGATGCATCGTCGTCCGAATGGTCGTAAATGTATTTGAATACGGCCTTTTCCAGTGGACTCAACCGCAGCGGAAGCGCGTCGAGCGTTTCTTGATCGATCTGCCCCCCGAAACTCGCCATGAGCGCTTCGAGTACCGTTCCCGGATCACGGGCAACACTTGCCGTGCGCTCGATTCCCGCCGAAGCGTAGGAAGAATTAACGAGGAAGCTGACTTCCGCGATGTTCAGATCGGGAAATCCGTTGCGATTGAGATGTTCCAGAATATCCCAATCTGTATAGCCTTTGGCGATACCATGAATGATCCAGTATTCCTTGTCGGCAGCGACGTGACGCCTTCCGACGTCACTGTTCGGTGGCTGCTGCGGATCCCGGCCGCGATCACCGGGATTCGATTCGCGGTACGGCTGCGAAGATCCATCGCCTGGCACGGGTGCTGATATGAAGTGCCCGGGTGCCGAGGTGTATTCCGATGGCACACCGCCAGGACCGAACCGTGTGGGTCTCCCCGCCGGGGGTGACGCAGCGTGCCCGTCCGTCGGGGCCGGGGCGGCATCCTTTGTGCTGGTGGGTTTTTCGGCCCCGAAGAGGCCGTAGGCGGCGGGGCCGCCTATTGCGAGAGTGTCGAATTTCGGTATGTGTATGAGATCGACTGCGATGATGCCGTAGTCGGGAATCGTGCCATCGGGCGGATCCTTGCGGTTCCAGTCATACTGCCAACTGGTGCTGCCCGCGGGTTTGCGCATCTTGATGCCGGCCTTGGAAGTCCAGCGCTGCTCGCCGTCCGCGTCGCGCCAGTATCTGCCGGAGTCTTTGGAGAACCGCTCCTGGCCGCCGTCCTGATCCTCGCGGACGCGGGTGCCGTCGGAGCGGGTGGTGTAGCGGGATCCGGTCGGGGGCAAACGGTACTCGACACCCGACACAGGGGTGGGGTAGTCACCGTTGTATCCCCAGGGATTGCTGAGCAAGAGCCCGGTCGGTATGCCGTGCTCGTCGCGCAGGACGTCCAGGACCCCGTATGCGTGACCGCCCTCCAGACCCGGTACAGCCGTCGCGTTTTCGCGGCCCTGCCCGAAATGGGAGGTGCCGATGGTGACCACACCGCGCCGCAGCGCCCAGGCGATGCGGGCGGCGATGGTTTCAGCGACGAATCTGTAGCGGGCGGGAAGCAGCCTGCGTTCGGCCGGTCCGCCATATATCGCGGTGAAATAGCTTGCCAGAGCCGTTTTCTCGGTTTCCCACCGACCGGGGAACCGACTATCGAGATAACGGCGGAAACCCGCGGGCGACCGCAGATCCTCGGTGCGTTCGAACTGGTCCCACGCCGCCGCGCGTGCGGCGTCACTGCGGGCACGGACGTCCGGATCGTCGGCTGGGTTGTCGGGATGAGCCGCCATGATCGTATTCCGCGCCTCATCGTGCACTGTCCGCCAAGCGGATTCGAGGTCATCGAGGACCTCGGCGGCGAGGGCGGTGAAGTCAGGGTCGCCACCGATGATGCTCCCGAGCGTCTCCGAGTCGAGATGGACCGGGTAGAAGGCATCCGTCACAACGCGCGAGGGTTGCGCCAACGCGCCGTCGCCGGAACGGTAGTACCGCTTGTCCAGGTAGGTGTGAACGTCCATCGCGCTCATGACCGAGGTGCGACTCGCGTAGTAACCGAGAATCCCGCCGAAGCATTGTGCGAACGCTTTTCCGATGATGGCGGGCCACAACGGTTGTCCGGGCACATGATAGACGTAGTGCCCGATGTCGGTGCCGGGCGTGACGTCGATGTCCTTGCTGACCAGTTCCCAATGGATGCGGCCGTTTATGCGGAGCCGCACATAGACAGTGCCGTCATCGTTGTCGTGCAGCATCTCTTCGATCAACTGCGGGTCACGCTGGGCGATCCGCTGTAAGGGCGCGATCAATGAGCAATAGCCGGCCTCTCCTTGCTGCGCGTCTTGGGGTTGCGGTCCATATGGTCCGAACAACTTCTCCGCGCTGCGGTCGGCGAGTTCCGGCGTCTCGGGCAGTACGTTGTGCGGCACTTCGGCCAGCCACCACATGAGCTTTTCCGGATTTCCGATAACCCGCGAACCATCCGACGTCGGAAAAACGATGAGGTCGTTTCCGCCGGCCACTGTGATGACCCCCTCGTCGCCGTGGCCGTCATTACCGAGTATGCGGATTTCGCCGGTGGTATCCCAGGCCACCGTGCCGCGGGTCGTAGCAGTGCCGGGCTGGTATTCGAAACCATGAGCCAGCGCCTCGGGAACCGTGACGTGCTTGCCGTCCGGCATGGTCAAGTCGTAGTAAGGAGCAGCCCCATCCGCGGCGACGACCAGATCCGCTTCCGCACGACCGGAAGCCGACAGCGTGACGACCTCGCCGTCACCGTTCACCAGGACGAGAGCGGCTTTGCCATCGGAATCGACAATGCGCTTGGTAGCGATCGGAAGCGGGATCGTCGGAAATTCATGCGTTTTGAGGTATTCCCGGTGTTCCGCAAGGGTCGGCGGTCGCAGATCGCCGGTGTCGAGTCGCGTGCGCGGCGTCAGGCCGTAGCGTTCGTACGGGTCCGACTGCAGCGAGGCCAGCAAATCGGCGCCGAAGTAGGTGTCGTCCCCCTCGGGCTCGAACGACCACGTGGTGCGGATGGTGCCACCGACCGGCCTGGTTCCAGCGTGTGGTCTGGGCTCATCCGCGGGGCTGGTCTGTGGATGCTGAGCGGGCCCGTCGAGTTCGTATCGGAACGATTCGAGCAGTGCGCCGAAGTAGGTCTCGTCACCTTGGGGCTCGAATCCCGTTGTGGGCCGCGCGGACTTGCCGAACAGGTGACGCAGTGCAGCGGACCGTGCAGCGCCGAACTCTCCGGCGGCGGACGCGTGCGTGGCGGTGCTCGGAGCACGCGTCGGCAGGGTGGCGGACCCGTCGGTGGCGACAGCTGTTGTGCCGCGGCGTGTTCGGGGACCGGTGGTGCCGCCTTCGTCTTGGCCGAGGGTGAGAACTGTCGCGTGATCCGTTCTGGTACCGGCGTTTTGCTGGTGGACTCGCACAACGCGGGGTACGGCCGGAAGCAGTGACCTGAAGGAGGCATCGTCGGTTTGCTGCCGGTCGATGGTCGCCGCGGTGTCCACCGGACCGAACGCGATGGCCACCTTGGCGGCGCGGCCTTGCAGGTCCTGGTGGAACGACAGCAACCGCACCTCGGCCACCGCGCCCCCGGATCGTTGTGCCGCTATGGCGGCTTCGAGTTCCGCGCCGTGCAAGGCGACCAGTGTGGTCTCGAGGTTGTGCGATCGACGTTGCTGGGAGGGCATCTGAACGTCGGCTTCAGCAGCCTGCTTCAGGCGGGCACTCTCGAGCAGAATGTACCTGCGGTTCAGGGTGTTTCGTACCTCGGCGGGAATTCCGTCACCATTGCGCAGACCGGGGAAATCGGCGAGCAGGCGCTCCTGATAGTCCGGTGCCAGGTCCGCGAACTGTAGCGCCGCCCACCACGCGCGTCCGTGCTGTACCCACCAGGCCGCGCGTGCGCCGGCGGCCCCTTCGGCGTTTCGCAGGGCATCGATCGACCCGGGCGGCACGAGACGATCGTTCGCGCCCACGGGTAGGGGATGGGCGAACGAGTTGATCTGCTCGGTCTTGGAGATTCGGCGCACGTGGAACAGTTGCTGCCAGCGGCGCAGCTGTCGCTGTTCGGTGGCGAGCTGCTCGCGGGCGACCTGCGCCACCGCGCGCGCCGCCGGGCTCTGCGCCGGCGCGTTTTCGATGCGGTGCAACGCTTTGTCGGTGGCGTCGGCGAGTATCCGGCGGTACGTGAGTTGGGTGCGTTGGCGCATAGGCTCGCCGACCCGATCACGGGAACCGGCATCGGCGTCCGTCCTGCGGAAGCCGGAGTCCAACGCGAGACCGCGGCGGCGCAGCCAATCCAGCGCGAAATCATTGTGCTCAGGGTGCGGCGGGCCTTGGCGTTCGCTGTCGGACCACTCCTCGAGCATGCCGTCGACCGCCCCGATTTCGCCTGCGGCGGTCACCGCACCCTCGCCCAAGAACGAAGCGTGCTGGATTCGGCCGCTCGGTTCGGTGGCGGCGGCGTAGAGGTTGCCGAACTCGTCCATCACGAACAGCATGATGCGGCTGGAGCCCGGCCAATCGAGGAGCTTGGTCGTGTCGAACCGCGACCCGTCGGAGGCCCGGTGCAGTCGGCCGTCCGGGCCGAGGAACAGCCGATGCGACTCCAATTCGTCGGCATCCATGTAATGGACGGGTCGCGCGGACCCCTCCTCGGAGAATTTGCTGGGCACGGCGGCGGAGAGCAGTGGAATGTGCGGCTTGGTCAATTCGAGCCGCAGGGGTTCGGGGATCTGGTTCCTGGGCACCCGTCCGTCGGGCGTGGCGAGTGCGTCCCACACTCGCTGCTGCGGCCATTCCACCAACGGTGTGCCGGTCGCGGTGGCACCGATCTCGAAATGCCCCGCCGCGGTGCGACGCAGGAACACCGTCAACCGGTCGGCGGAATGGATGATTTCGCGCACCTGACCGTCCGGGTGCACGCTGACGACGTTCACCTCGTAGGCGGCCGCCACCAGCCGGAGCAGGCGATCTCCGGCATCGAAATCCGGTGTCTGCCACACCGCGGTGGGATCGACCAGGTCCCAGTACGCGGTCGAACGCCAGCGGTCGAATTCGTGCCGGTCCCGCAGCTCGTCCCCCCACTCCGTGTCGTCGATGTCGCCGGCCACCCGGCTGTCGTCGACCTCCTCGCGGCGTTCGTGCTCGATCGTCGCTTCTTCGCGGAGGTGATCGAGGATGCGCCTGCGGACTCGAGCGACCTCGGATATCCCGAATAGTTGCGCGATCGCGGCGAATCCTGGATCACCGGGGACCTGTACCGGCTCCCAGCGGGACGGCATCGTCCGGTCCACCACTGGTCGGTCATGGTGGGACGGTGGCGCTCGCTGATCACCAGGCGTCGGGATGGTGTTGTCGGCGTGGAAGTCTGCTTCGCCCTGCGCCATTCGGTGCAGCAGGTCCTCGCCGTAATAGGTGTAGACCGGAACTTCCGGTCGCTCGACCCGGACGGACCCCACGTCGAGCCGGAACACCAGCTCCCGCAACGCCTCGCCGTCCAGTTCGTGCGCACGGTCGGGTTGCGAACCATCGATACTGCGGGCGAACACTCGGAAGGTCAGGTCCTCGGTGACCGTGGCCGTGGTGTCGAAAAGCGCGTCCTGGAAAGCGATTGTCGTTCCGGGTGGGAAATCACGCCAGGAGAGGTACCTCTGCGTTGTTTCCGCGCGATAGACCTTGAAGGGTGCGGTGAAAGTCGGCCCCTCGTTCAGGATGCGCTGTACCCGCGCGAGTGCGGCCGCGCGGACGCGTTCTTGGACCACCGGCGCTCGCAGCAGGAACTGATCGTTGTTCGAATAATAGACTCGCTGGAAATCATCGGAGAAGCGCAGACCCTGTGCTTCCAGGAACGCCAGTGCGTAGTCGTTGGTCTGCTCGTCGGGCGCGTAATGCCCACTGCTGTCCACGATCCTGGTGACAATGCCGTCCTTGGCCGAGATGGCCCCGGCCGCGGTGACGATCCGGCCGCCGAGAAACGACGAATGCTGGATCAGGCCTTTGATCTTCTCGCCCGCATACAGATTGCCGAATTCGTCCATGACGAAGATGTACTTGCGATCGCCGAGGTAATCCTCGTTCCGTTCCGCTTGGAACAGCGACCCGTCGCGGGCGTGCCGGAGTCGGCCGGTTTTGTCCACGTAGAGCCGGTGGGCTTCGCGCTCCACCTCGTCCATGTAGTGCACCGGTGTGGGGTCGGTGAAGGTCGGCCGAGGCAGATGCGCGGACTGAACGTTGCGTCCTGCGAGTTTGGCGGCGGGGACGGTGCGGTGCCGGATCCAGGTCGTCCGCTTCCGCCGGGATTTCTTGACTACTGCGGGCTCCGGGGCTCGCGCGGAGACCGGCCCCCGTTCCGGGATGTAGTTCCGGCGCACCGCCGCGCCTTCCAGCGGTGGTTCCGGCCCGCCGGCCAGCATCGTGGTCCGCGGTGCCGGGATCTGCTCGCGCGGCACGCCGACCTGTGCGGCGGCGAGGTCCGGTGTGACGACGGTGGCGTAATGGCCGGTGGCGGTGATGCCGATTTCGTAGCTGGTAAGGGTCTGGCGCAGGAAGAATTTCGGCAGCTGCGGACTGTTCACGAGGGTGATGCGAGGTTCGCCCGGACGTTCGAAGACGATATTGAGGGCGTATTCCTGGGCTGCCGCCTCGAGTGCGGAGCCGATGTTCGCCGCTGCCATCCTCCGCTCGGTCTTTTGCCGTATCACTTCGGCATCTACTGTGAGAATCCGCGCCAGTGTCGGATAAAGGTTGTCGGGCCCGATGGACGGTACGCGATGCCACTCCAGTGGCGTCGAAACAGCGACCCGGACATGCGGTGTTCCGCGCTCGCCGAGTCGGCGCAGGAATTCCGCTCGGCTGATGATCGCCCGCGGGTCGGGTGGCAGATCGCCCGCGGTGTGCGGATCACGTACCGCGAGGTTCCCGTCTCGCCGCACCACCGCGACACGATGGTCGGCACCGTCCTGGAAATATATCTCGGTCTCGGTGTCGAAACCGTTGGCGGTCAGCACATTTCGCAATTCGGGGGTGCTGAGTATCCGAGCGGTGGCGGCGGCGTGGAACGGCGGCTGAGCCACCCACACCGCAGTGAATCCCAGCGGCTCGTAACCGGTCCGGAGCAGATGCCAGAATTCGCCGAGGGGATGCTCGGATGGTGCAGGCGTCGCGCGGGTGCCCGTCCAGGACACGGTGACTCCGGTGGCACCGAACTCGGCGTGCATGGTGCGGTTGGTGGCGTGGAAACTCAGCTTCGTGCCGGGTGAATAAGCCGCGCCGCCGAAACTTCCGAGGAAGGCTGCTATGTCGAAGTGGTTGCGCTTCTCTGTGGGAGCCATCGGCTCCGTCGCACGATTGTCGGCAGCCACCGCACCTCGGTCCGGCGCGCCGATGCGGGTCTCGCCGAGGACTGCCGCGCCGTCGGCTTCCCGATCGGCGGTGTACACGGTTCCGTCCGGGCGGTAGACGATGGCGGTGATCGCGCGAACGTTGGCGGTCGGGTGGCGGTCGATCGGGTAGTAGTCCTCGGTGATCGGGTCGTACCCGTGGACAATCATCTGGTCGTTCTCGAAAACCACTGTGTGCGCGCCGATTCCGTGCTCGTCCACCGGACCGTGATAGGCGTCGACGACGAGGGCTAACGCTCCCGCGCCGAGTTGCCGGAGTTCGTCCTCGATCTCGGCATGGCTGGTGAAGGTGCGCAGTTCGCCTCCGGCATGGCGGTTGAACTGTTCGGCGCTCATCCCGTCGAGCCCGACGGAGTGCTGCGCCGGCGCGGTGATCGGCGCACGGGGGTTCTGGTCGGCGACGTAGCGCAAAGCCAGCGGCGCGCAGTCCGGGTGGCGGGCGGCTGTTTCGTCGGGCTCGATGCGACCGCGCAGGATGGTGACGCCGTGGATGGTCGGGCCGATCCCGGTGATCCGGTAGCGGGTATTGCGGGCGAACAGCAGTTCGTTCTGCCGGAGACCGCCGTCGCTGCCGACATAGATGCCGCGAGCCCCTGGCGGCACCTCGAGTTCGAGGACGAAATTGCTGTTGAACCGCGACACCTGGATCGGGTTGGCGGTCAGTGACGTCGACAGGTAACCGGGGTCTCGGTGCGAAACACCGACCGCGAGGGCGACATTGCGCCCGTTCAGCGGTGCGCCGTCCTGGGCAAGCAGGAAATCGACGCTTTCGAGCGTGCGCAGGACGCGGAACGGTTCGGTCGAGGGCAGCGGGCGGCCGGTCGCCCGGTCGAGCGAATCTCTGTGCTCTCGAACGACCTCGGGGCCGAACTCGGCACCGTAGGTACGGCGATAGAGACCGGAGGCGTCCTGGCGGATGTAGGCATCGGCGGTGATGTCTTGCCAACGGCGGAACGGGTTTTCACTGCCCAGGATCTCGGTGAGAGCGCCCAGCAGCTTCGTTTGACGTTCGTCGAGGCCGGCTCGGCCCGCCAGTTCGTCGCGGGTGGTGCGCAGCGCTCCGAAGGCGAATTCGGTGCCGTACTCCGCGACGATCGCGCGATAGAGGGCGAGATTGTGTTCGATTCGCGCGCAGAGCTGGTCGAGGTCGATATCCGACATGCTCCGCACAATGTTGTTGAGCACCGAGTTCTGGCCATGGGCGACAAGCGCTTTGCGCGCGGATTCGGCATGTTCGTCCCACGAAAGGGCCCGGAGATGGTTCGTTCCGAACCGGTCACCCGCTGTGTCCGTATCGAATACGCGCACCCCGTCGTCATCGATACGGCCTTCGTCGGCGGTATCGCCGTCGAAAGTTCGCGTTTCGCGGATCGGGCCGGGCCACGCTGCCGAGGCGTCGGAATCTGCCGAAACGATACTGTCGGTGTCGAACTCGCGGGTGCCGTCCTCGATGTGGTCTGTGTCGTCGGTGTCCGTCGACCGGCGTTCGGGCGCGGAACCGGTTGCGCTGGAGCCTACTTCGGCTTCGATCCGGTATCCGTCGCCGTGCGGCCGTACGCCGGTGATGCGCAACGGCGTATCGGGCTTCAACAGGAGCCGTGGCTGCGCGGCGTCGCCGAACACCAAGCCGTCGACCCCGGGGTGCACGGTCAAAATCAGTCGGTGCTCGGTCTCTTGCTGTGGCGCTGCGCGTTTCGCTGTCGTGACGAGAAAGACGTCCGGTGTGACCGTGGTGCCGATCACATCGGCGTGGTTAGCTGGATTCCAAGGCAAGTCCAGGAAGTCGATGTCATCGAGATCTTGCACGACACGCATCGGCTCGGTGAGCGACAGCGGCTGGTCGGCCAGCTCGTTCAGTGTCTCGACCTGCTCGCGCAGCGCGTCGCCGTCGAACGGTCCGTCCAGATGCGGGAAATGAGCGCTCATCTCGTTGATCGCCGTGTGGTGGCCCACTGCGACCGCCCACTGCTCAGCCGGCGCCACAACGGGGTGCGAGAACATTTCGTCGAGAATCTCGAACTGCTCGGCCTGCCGCTGCGCCAGCGCACCTTTGGACTCCGCGATCCGCAGCTCTTCGAGTAGTCGGGACAGCATCCTGATGTCAGGCACCTCCCCGTCGGCAGCGCGCAACGTGTTCACCGCGGCGTAGTTCCGATGCATCTCCGCCATGATCTCGGCCATCGACTCGGGATCGCTGAGGAACTGGTCGACGGCTGCCGGATTGGCAGCCATGGCCAGCACGGCCCCTTGCGACTCAGCCGGCAGTTCGTTCCATTTCCCCAGCGGATCCGCAACGGCGTCGCCAGCAGACCCGCGCGGAGCATGCACCGTGGGCGCGTGCACTGTGCGCGCACCGCTGGGTGTGGGCAAGGGCGGCCGGAAGAGTGTGCGGATACGGCGGAATGTCGTGCGCTGCGGCTCCGGGGCCTGTTGCGTCGCGATCGATGCGGTCCCACCATCGGGTGCGTCGCGACCGCGGAGGCGAGAGACGAAGCGTCGCAGACGGCCTGGCGGGTGTGATCCACGCGCGGGTTGCGCGCGCGACGCGTCGCCGGTGTGGGCGGATGTGCTGCCGTCGGTGTTCGGGGTGCCGAGCCCGGCCGGGTGCGGTGTCGTGTCGGCGGCGCGGCTGGGACCGGCCATTGGGCTGCCGGGTCGCCGGGTGCCGGTCGCCTCGTAGGGTGCGCCGATGCGGATGTCCCGGGGGAATTCAGGGATCGCTTCGCCACGCAGCCGAAGGGGCCGGATCTGGTTGCTGGTGGGGGAGTAGAGGACGGCGAAGACGCGGGCGGCGCTGCCCTGTCCAGGGAGGCGGTGCGCCGGATCGGCGGCGTCACGGACGACGATGACGCCGCGGTCGTTGACCATCCGATAGGCGTGTGCGCCTATGCCGTTCGCGTTGACGGCCGGATGCACGCCGACGACCAGGGCTTGGGCGCCGGGGCCGAGAATTTGCAGTTGCTTGGCGATCCGGTGTTCGTCGGCGTAGCCGCGCAGTTTGCCGCCCGCGGCCTTCTCGGCTTCGCGCCGGGAGCGGCCTGGCAAGCGTCGCTTCGAGCGGAAAGGCAGTGCGGTCGACCGGTAATCCGGCCGGATCGCGCGACTGTTGTTGTCGTGCTGGATGTCGGTGAGTGCGGTGGTGAGGCAGTCGAAGTCAGGCTCGGAACTGTGGGCGGCGATGGCTGGTGCGTCGGAAGCAACCGTGTGGGCAGCCGTGCCGTCGCCGGCGATAGCGCTCCCGGTAGCACGGCTGGCCGAAGTCGTTGCACTGCTGGCCGATCGGCGCACGAGCCGGTGGAAGACCGTGCGGAGCTGACGGGCTGTGCTGCCTTCGGTCGACGTTGTGCGCGGCGCTGTCGTAGCGTCGCGCGGATCGCCGTGCTCACGGAGGCGCGAGACGAAGCCCCGCATCCGTTGCAGCGCTTGGGACCTGCGAGAAGCTCGCTCGGCCTGGGGATGGGCGGATGTGCTGCCGTCGGTTCCAGCGTATGAGTTTCGCCGCTCGGAGGCGGACGTTGTTGTGCTGTCTTGTGACTGGGCAGCGTCACCGGTGTGCGGGGTGGCGACAACCTGGTCGGTGCGTGCCGCCGGTTCGAGCTCGGGCGCGTCGTGGACGAGATCGGCGACGTCCTCGAACTGCCCCGGCGGTCGGGTCATGTGTGTCATCTCGACGGGGCGTGTCATCTTGTCCGGACCCAATTGCGGAGTCGGCCTCGATGTTTCGCCGCCCTGGTCGTGCGTGCGGATGCCGGGGTCGCTCTTCGAGCGGCCCAGGGTGTGCGCGTCCCATCCAGCACCGGACAGGTCGAAGGTGTCGGGCATTGCGGTCCGCACTCGCGATCCGGACGACAACCGCTTCCGCCCGGCGGGCTCGTCCTGCTGTTCCCGCGGCTCGGAGACACGCCTGCCCGGAAGGTCGACCGTGAACGTGCGGGGAAGCCTGTTCTGGCCGATGGTTTCGGACGCAACGGGCGCACGGTCCGGCTCGTCGGTGCTGTGCACGGATTCGTCGTCGTCCCAGCGCAATGCGGGGCGGATGTTCGCCGAGCTGATCGGCATCACCGGGCTCGTCTGCTCGTCTGTGATCGGCTGGTGGGCAGGGGAGTCCTGGGACCGTGCAGGGTGATCGGCGTCGGTGCTGTAGATCGACGCATTGTCGGCCGGTGAGCCGGGCCGGGACGCCGTATCGGAGTCCGTCTCGTCGGCGTCGATGTGGTGCGGCGGCTCCTGGTCGAGCAGCGGTGCGAACCGAACGGTGCCGGTGGATTCGACAGAGCCGGTGGATTCGACAGAGCCGGTGGGCGAAGAGGGGCGGGTGATCTCCGACGGCGGACCCCGCGGCGCCTCGGTCGAGTCCCCTCGGTCTCCGGTGTCCGTCTGCGCTGTCGCGCTGAGTTGGTCGCGTACGAGCGCGTCGAGCATCTCCTGCTGCCATGGGGCCGTCTGGTCGACGGGCTGCTCGTCGTGCAGCCGGGATTGCTCGGCCGGTTCCGGCTCTTCCAGGATTTGTTGTTCGGTAGCCGGTGCGGGGTCTGCCTGCTGGTCGTCTGTTCGGAGCGCGGGCAGGTTGAGGTGTACCTGTTCGGGATCGATGCCGCGGCTGCGGAATTGCGCACGCACCTCGGCGGCGAAATCGTCGAACGTGTTGTGGCGGTGCAGGTTCAGCGCGTCGAACAGCGCGAAGGCGCGGTTCGCGCCGAAACCTCCTGGCTTGATTTCCGCGCCGAAGCCCACACCGGCCAAGACCTGTTCAGATCCGGCGGGCACGTCCCAATGGAACATTTCGGCGTGCTCGTCCTGGAACTCCCGCAACCACGCGACGACCCGCTGCACCGTGTCCAAATCGCTGACGTAGACCACGATCCCGTCCGCTCGGCGCTCCAGCGGGCCGAAGACCTTTACCTCGCCGACCCCGGGGAAGCGCTCGGGGTTGTCGAGCACCTTGTGCACCACACGCGCCACCACGTCGGAACGTGCGGCGCCCGTGGCATTCAAGTAGATCTTGAAGCCGTTGTCGTCGGCGGGCAGGTCCGGCCGGTTCTGCCGGTCGAAGTGCACGACCGGGATGTTTTCGGGCGCCCAGCGGTCCGCATTGTCCGGCGTGAGCACACCGGCCTCCGCCAGGAAACCCTGCTGCGCCGGTCCGGGGGTGCGCTGGGTGAGGACCCACGCGATGTCGTTTCTGAACGCGCGGGGGTTCTCGGGTCGATCTCCGGCGCCCCGACTCAGATACGCGTTGTAGATGTGATTCGCGGTCGCGATCGACTCACGCTCATCCCAGATGGCATGCAGGAACTCGTCCAGATTTTCCCGCGACACGGTGGGGGCTTGCTGTCCGTTGTGGGCGTAGCTGTGTGTTCGCAGCTCTGCCAGGTCCTCGAACGACAGATCCGGCCACTCGGGCAGCAGCGTGCGGTACAACTCCGCCAACGTACGCGGGCGGTCGAAGATGCCCTCGAATTCCGCGGCGGCGCGCGACAATACCGACTCCGACCGGCGCGCGATCGGTTGCACCGGTGGGCTCGGCGGCGCGGACAGTGTCTGCGTGGGCTCCGGCACCGATTCGATTGCGGGAATGGGTGTTTCGGACTCGGTCGGCGCTACGTCCTCGACAGTGACGGCGGACCGTGTGGTGCCTTCGGGAGTGGAAATCGTGATGGTGGGTGGCGTGTTCGGACGGTCCGGGGTCACCTGCGCTTCGTCCTGTGGCGGCGAAACGACGATGATCGGTACTGCCGCAGGGGTTTCGACGTCCGACCGGTCCGCCTCGGTGCGCTCGAGTCCTGTCTCGTCGCTGGGCGTCTTCGCACTGTCGTCCGACGCCCGCTGTTGTGGCGCAGCAGGCGACAAGGGTGTGCGCGACGGAAGCGAAGAGTCGGGTGCGCGCGGTACCGCGAGGTAGAAGTGATTGCGGTAGTTCAGAGCGGTGGCTGAAGCCGCCTCGGTGGTTTCCACGCCGAGTATCACAGGGCGAGTTCTGTATTCATCGTTGTACAACGCCAGGAAGAGTCCGCGCCGCTGCAACATTGTGCCCGCGGCCCGAGAAGTCAAATGGCTGGCCGCGTTTCGCCAGACCCGCGGTGTCCTGATCGCCTGTACTTGCCGGTCGAACTCGGCGCGGAGCCGGTTGTTGTCTCGTGCGGTTTGCAGCGCAGCCACTTCTTCGGCGCGGAGCAGTGGCGCCTCGGGTGGGGCTACTGAGGCCGCGTCGACAAGGGCGACGAACTGCTCGAAGTAGTCGTCTGCGTTCGTCTCGATCTCAGTGGCGATCTCCGCGCGCAACGCAGCGAGCCGCTGGTCCATGATCTTCTGTGTCGACGGCGGGTCGTTCGGGTAGACCATCCGCTCGAGCAGCAGCGGCAGGCAATCGCCGTCGTCGCGCATGGATTCCCAGACGTGCCCGGCAGGTGCACGGATGCCGTTCACCACGGCCGATCGCGGTCCGCGCCACCGGACGTCGGGGGAGGACGTGACGTCATTGATGGGTGCCGCACCGCGTTCTTTCTCCGTGGTGTGCTGCGCGGCGACGGGAGTATCCGGCACCACCGGGCGATCCGTCGGCTCGGTCGAGTCCGGTGCCACAGCAGGATCGGTGCTCTGCGCGGACTGCTTCGCAGATTCGTGGGTGTCGGTGGACTGCGCCGACTTGGCTTCGAGCTTCGGTGCGGGATCGGGCTCCGTGGTTTCCTGCTCGGCGATGGGCGCATCCGGAGTTGCCGGCCGACCCGTCGAGTCGACCGAATGATCAAGTGGCACAGCAGAATCGGTGGGCTCGATGCTCTGATCCGGTTGTTTCGCAGTTTCCGGGGCGGTGGACTGCTCGGAGATGGCGGGGGCCGGAGCCGGCTCTAAGGGTGTGCGCAACGCACCGGTGGTGCGGGTGACGGCGTTGCCGATGACCCACAGGGTGCCCTTGGGGCCGATGAGCTTGATCAGCAGGATGGTCCATGCGCGATGGTTGTCCGAGCCGAGCCCGTCGGCGTTCAGTGCCGCGGTGCCGATGCGGGTGAGTGTGCGACGTTGGTTGCCGACCTTTCTGGACATGCCGTGGCCTTTGGCGCCGCCACCCAGGGGCAAGCCCGCGGGGGCGCCGCGGTTGCTCGCATCCGCGGTGGCGGGGACGCTCACACCGATGGTGGGCATGAAGGTATTGGTCTGGCTTGCCTCGGACTCGAAACTCTCCGCCGTGACCTCCATGCCGTCGAGCGTGATTGTCCCGCTGGTTCGGTCGATCTCTGGCGAGTAGAGCGTCACCTCGGCGGTGATGTCGGTGACCCGCCGACCACGGGGGTGTGCCGTCGGGATCGGCAGAATTCGGTCCGATGCGTCGACATTGTCCAGGAATGCGGCGATGGACCCGGGGCCGAGCACGGTCGGCAGACCGGTCCAGGCGAGCGTGTTCAAGACCTGGAGCGCGCTTTCGACGGACCGGGTCCGGTGGTTGGCCTCGACCGAGGGGGCAACGGCACGCAGCGCTCGGTCGAGCTGATCGATCGCGTCGAACCAGTAGACCTGGATCGGTCTGCTCGGCACCCACGGCTGCGCGAGCAAGGGGCCGAGCCCGGCCGGCCGCTCCATCTCGATCGCCACACTTCCCGCGGGCGGGGTAGGGCGGGGGACCAACGGATCGGCTTTGTAGATGTCGGGCCTGACGCGGCGCAGGACGGTGTCGCTGTCGCCGGCGGTTCTCGCGTCGTCGACATGGAACTGGATGTGGTTGACGGAATTGACGGACTTCGACACGGAGCTGTTCGGTCGGCCCCATTGCGAGGTATCCAGTCCCAGCAGGATTCCCGCCGTCGACGCGGCGAGGCGCGTCAGGTAGGTCGCATGCGCACCTTCGAGGAGCCACCATCTGACCGTGACCGTGTACACGTAGGGCACCGGGAATCGCGCGGTGTGGTCGCCGCGCAGCCACGTACTCAGCACTCGGCTGGAATCCCTGGTGCCACTGGCGCTTCCGGTGCCTTTGACGGCGAAGCTGAAGGTGGGGCGTACGCCGCCTTCCACTTGGAAGCTGGGGTTGAGGCTCCACTGATCGTCACCGCTTCGGCCGGCGCCGACCGCCGTATCCTTGCCGCCCAGCGCGTTGCCGTTGGCGGTCGTGTGCAGGAAATTGGTCTCCAGCGCAACGCCATTGGGCAGGCGCCGACCGCGGATCCGGTCGAGATCGGCTTTGGGATGTGGCCGCGCTTCGAAGGCCACCTCGACCAGGCGCGGCACGAACGGGTAGCTGCGGTCGACGAACGCGAACGACTTGGTGCCCGGTCCGTTGGCGAGGGTGCGGGTGCCGAAAATCGAGGTGTGCTTGTTGATTTGCGCTACCACGCCGCGGAAGTGATTGGCCGAGCTGGGATCGAGCACACCCGGCGCCACCGACTCCACCAATTTCTTGGTAGCCGCTTTGAAGTCGTCGTGTCCGCCTTCGATGTTCGCTTTGACGACGTTGCCGTAGGTGAGGGCGCCGTTGCTCAGGACGTAGCCGATCGGCAGGAACAGATCGGCCCGCTGCTGCTTGACGATCTTGTGCACGCCGCTCTCCCGGACCAGGCGGGCGAGGTGCGGATGCAGGTGTAGATCCTTGTCGTACAACAGGAATTCGGTCCCGCCGGGGTCGTCGACGACGAGGGTGTTGTCGCCGTAGGCCGTGGGCTCCGCTGCTCCAACGAGGATTCGCGCCATGTCGGTCAGATATCTCGCCACTTTGGAGCGGCGGTGCACCATGGCGGCGAGATCTTTCCCAGTACCTGTGATGAGGTTGCGGGTACCGGTCTCGACGGTGACCACGTGCACGACCCGCGCGGTGAACCGATAGGCCTCGCCGCGCGGTCCCGCCGGGTTCGTTCCGGCCGCGTTGGCGGCGATCGTCGTTATCCGATTGGTGCCGATGGATTCGGCGGCCGTGGCATGCCGCGGGCGGGAGAACGCGTGCTGGTAGGTTCCGCCGGGAATGGTGCTGTGGTCGGCTTCGGCGCCGAAGCGCTGTGTCTCGCTGAGGCCGAACTGGTCGCTGTGCACAGTTTGCGACTTCTCGTCCGCATGGTCTTGGGATGGCGACCAGTTCTCGGTGTTGATCTTCGCCGACTTCGGCAGCACCACAATGTCGGTGAGGTACGACTCGAGTCGAACGATGTAGTCGGTGCCCGCGACGACGCCCGCGGTGCCGATGCCCTCGATCTCGTCGGAGCCATGTGAGGTCTGCACCAGCGATGCCAGCTGAGCTTGCGGAGAGAAGGCGGTGTGAATGATTTGGTACGGCGCTGACTCCGGGTTGGCGGTGCGTCCGCCGAAAGTTTGTTCCCAGACCCAGTTACCGCCGACGGCGATCTTGTTGATCCCCCATTCGACCCAGCCTGGGCGTACGTCGGGTTCCGATTCGGGGTCGCTGAGCGCCCGCGACGCATCGTGCAGCGCGCCCGCGGGATCGGTGACGATGATCGCCGGCACGTCGGATGGCAGCGTGTCGGTCCGGCGAGGCGTGGTCTGCTCGGGTGACTCGACGGGGAATGCACCGGGTATCTGTGTGGGCGGAGGCGCGGTCTCGGTATCGGGTACCGGGAGAACGGTGTGCAGCGCGCCGGATGGATCGGTGACGACAACCGTGGGGATTTCCGAGGACGGGAGGTCGGAGGTCGGAGGGTTGGTCTGCTCGGGCTCGGCGGCCGGTTGCGGATTCCACCGCGGAAGGACCGCATCCTCTTCGGGATCGACTGGGAATGCTCCCGATACGGTCTGCTCGACCTGCTCGGTATCGAGCCTCGTTCCGTTGATGAGAGCGAAAACGGCCTGGCGGATTTTCGTGCTGGAGCCGGCGTCGAGGACGACCGCCTGCTCGGGAAGGCCCCGGGTCGGTGCAGCGAGGTGGTCGATGTCCTCGTCCGTGATCTTGCGAATGGTCGCGACCGGAGGCGGGGACGGGTCGGCCGGCTCTTGGTCCTCCGTGCGATAGGTGGGCACATTGAGGTGGACCACGCCCGCGCTGCGCATCAAGTCCGGGTCCTCGCCATCGCTGTAGGAGATCTCCATCCAATGCACGACAGGTACGGTGAAGTTTTGTGTGCCGTCGTCGGCGGGGCTGATGATCATATTCGTGGCGCCGGTGTCGAAGCCATATGTCGCACCCGCGGAGGAGTGGTACGCGTGGACATAGCTCGGCGTCACGCTGGCAAGGATTTGATTGCTCGGCACATCGAACGGGTTGGTGATCGCCACATTTCCGCCGCCGTTCCAATTCGCCTGCAGCGAGGTGGCGTCGGACTGCGTGCTGCCGGGCAGGTTGATCCCTGCCCGGTTCTGTGTCTGGAATTTGGGCAGCGTCAGGTCATGGCTGACGCCGTCGTTCGGACGGTCCGGGGAAGCGTAGTAACGCTTCGTGACAATCCTGATCGAAATGCTCTCCGTGCCGAATCGGCCGGGCTTCTTGAACCATTGGATGACACCGCCGTCGAGCGTGAGATTCGTTTCGTCTACTTCGCCGTCGATCATCTCCGGGAAAACGGCGTCCAGGTCGGACTGTGCCTTCATCCGCTCGAATGCGGCGATATTGCTTTCGCGGGCGGTCGCGAGTGCCTTCTGTTCGACCAGGTCCAGCACACCCGGGTCATCGTGTTCGCTCGAGAAAAAGCCGGTCTCGGACAGGAACTTTTCGGCACCGGCGAACAGGGGAGCGGTGCCGGTGACCCTGAACGGGGTGGTGTCGAGGCTCAGTTGACGCAAATGCAACAGCTTCGGTGACAGGTACCGAATGGGCGGCGGCTTTTTGTCCGGGGTTTCCTCTGGTTCCGGAGAGCGGGTTCCGGTCGGTTGCTCGGCCGGAGGTTCCTTCGAGGGCGGAGGCGGCGTCGCGGTCGGCTTCGTGCCCAGAGCTCCCTTCGACGGCACCAGCATGTTGGTCGGGTACGTTTTCCCGTTGGCCAGTGGTGTTCCCGCAGTGGGCCCGAAACGCTTGCCGTCCCGGACCAGAACGAGATGGACGCGCATGTGGGGCGTCGTGTGCAGCATATCGTCGTGCAGACGCAGCGAACGAGAGGTGTGCGCCTTCCTGCCGTAGCTGAGGGAATGACTGGAGTGGTCGGCTACGCCACCTCGGGGGAAAGTGATCTGGCCGCCGCGCCTGGGGTATTTGGTCTCAGGGAAGGAAGGCCCCGCACCGAGGGTCGTGGTGAATGCCGGGTGCGTACCGGACTCGTTGCTGATCGTCGACTTGCCCGTAACGCCCAGCTCGCGGAGAGTATAGACTTCCAGGCCGAATTTCTCATGGGTAGGTCCGGTGAGTTCGGTGCCGCCTTCGAAATCGACCTGCATCAAGAAGAAGCCGAGCGATTTGTTCTCCGAGTCCAGCCAGGAGGGGGAAGGCAGCCACCCGTCCAGCATCAATGGAATATTGCCCAGAATGTTCTCTTCCTTGAAGAAATCCATCAGGTCGCCGAGGGAATTGTCGGAGATGCCTACGAGTCGTTCGCGGAAACCCTGGAATACGTCGATAAGCAGTTCGTCGTGGTTCGGCATGCTGAGTGTCGAGTAGAAAGGGAACTTCGATAACGATGGCGCTGTTTCTTGGGTTTGCTCGGAATGGAAGACCGCCGGAACCGTTTCCAAATTATCAGGATCGACGCGTGGCAGTTCGGTATTGTCGACCAGGAATTTCGGAATCCAGATCAACAGTAGGTCGGGCGCCGCCCCGGCGATATCATGCCACACTCTCGCTGTGCTATCGGTCGGCAGGATATCGTCGATACCCTGGTTCAGGCTGAACTGCCATTCCTGTTCGTAGGTGTGCGGAATGGTCGGGCCCTTGCTCAACTTCTTGACCGTCGACTCGACCGTCGCGCCGGCCTCGATGCGCGTGGCGTACTGGTTCAGGATGACCGAAGCTTGCGGTGTGCCATCGAGACTGCGCAAGCCCCGTTCGTACATCGGCCATTTCGCACCGTAGGAACCCGAGAGGGATCGCAGATCGTGCTCACTGGCGCTGTTGCTGATCGAGCTCCACCCACGCGCGTAATGCCACAGCACGACCGGCGGACCGTTGCCCGGGGCGTCGCGGTCGCCGACCGGCGGGAGCTGCTCCGCGGCCGGCCGCGCGTTGCGCAGACGCAGGCGGATCGAAACGGGAAAGAGGCGGCCACGGTAGGTCACGCGCAGCGGCAAGCCCGACTTGGTGAGCAGCCGCGACCACTCGCTGCTGATCAGACGGGGGGTGAGTACCCGGCCCAGCTCGGCCCGGAACTTCTTGTCCTCGCCGTTGATTCCGACCACCTGCCGGTACAGCTGCTCGCGCAGCCACTGGGCGGTCGTTTCCGGCACCGGGATGATCTCGACGATTTCCTTCAGGCCGTCGCGCTGCGAACCCAGATCCCGGACAATGTGATTCACCTGCCCGGTGCTCGCCGAAGTGGTCTGGATCAGCGCCGTGGATGTCGAACTCTGCGCCGCAGGGGCAGTTTCGGTGTTTGTGTCGATCTCCGGCGGCGCGAGGGCGGCCACGGGCGGTGCGGCGGATTCGGGCTGCTCGTTTCCGGGGCGCGGTACGGGTGCGGTTTCGTCGGCGGACGACGTCGCCTGGTGGTCGGCCGGACTGTCCGCTGGTTGAGCGGCGGGCTGGTCGGGTGTGGCGAGTGGGCTGGTTTCGGGAGCGGGCTCGTTGTTCGTTTCGTCGGATATGCCGTTGTCGTGGCCGGGACCCGCGCCGGTATGCGGTGCGGCTAATTCATCCCCGGGACCAAGATCGTAAGGTCCGCTCGCACCATTCGGACCGCCTACAAGCGCGGGTCGGCTTCCAGCGGGGCTCGGGCCTGACGGCATGGCGTAAGTGGGACCGGGCCGGCCTGAAGGCGGTTGCGGGATGTTGGGAAGCTCGGTTTCCAGTTGCTTGAACAGATCGTCACCGAAGTAGGTGGTTTCGTCGTACCGGGGTTCGAATGCCGGTGTGGCGCGGCGCTCGCGTCCGTGCACGCCGAGTGCACCGGGGCCGCTCATGGTCATGTCTGTGAACTTCGGCAAGTGCTTGACATCGACCGCGACAACGCCGCCTTGCCGGGGGATGCTGATGTCCCACGGCACGTCGGGGGTGGGGTCATTCGACCAATCCGTATCGCTCGGGCCTTTTCGCAGTCTTGTGCCGTCTGGATATGCTCGGTATTCGGTGCCGTCGGAAGTTTTCCGGTACCGGTGGCCGCTGGGCAGCCTGATATGATGCGTGCCATCCAGGGTCTTGCAGTAGGTGCGCCCGCTGGCGTCGATGCCATATTCCGTGTAGCCGGCACCGTCCGGATTCGGATCCTTTCGGTATTTTGTCTTGTTTTTATAGATGCCGTAAATGGTGCCGTCAGGAGTTTCGCGGTATATGCCTCCATCGGAATCTGTAGTGTATTCGACGGTACCGCGAGGTAGCGGGTCGAAGCGGTATTCGATGCTGTCGTCCAGCGGAACGGAATAGTCGCCGTGGTGGTCCCACGGGTTCAACATCAGAATACGCGTGCCGTTTTCGTCCCGTTCGATGCCGAGGGCCGAGTAGGTGTGCTTTTCAACCAAACCCGCGACACCTGGATCGAGTTCAGGGGTCACGAAAAGCACTACGGTATTACGTTTCAGTGCATACTCGATCTGACCACTGATGGCCCGGCCGACAATGGTCGAGTAGGGTTCGGACAATATCCGATCTCCGACCTTCCCTTCGACCGTTGTACGGTAATACTCTGTGAGCTTGTCCTTCTCCTGCTCCCATTTGTTCGGGTACTCCTCGTCCAGGTGGGCGCGCAGCCTGCGCGGCGACCATAGATAAGCGGTAAACTTTTGCCAGACGGACTTTCTGGCACCAGGGTCGTCTTTATATATGGTGTCGAGGCGGTGACGCGTTGCATTCCACAGGGAGACGTCTTTGTCGTTTAGTTGATCGCTGGTGTCGGCGACTCGGCGCGAGAATTCGAGGTCACCACCTACCAGATCGTGCAGTGTGTTGACGTCGAATTTGAGCGGGTGCAAGAAGCCCGCACCACCCACACTACGAACGGGTTGGCGCAGCCCGACTTCCCCGGTCCCGAGAACGATGTTTCCGTCTTCATCAGGGACGAGCACTGCGCCAACCGCTCGGTAAAAGCCTTTACCGAGACGTTCGGCCGCAAGGTACGCGAACCCTGGCCCCTCGAAACCTACATAGCCGTTACCGCGACCGAACAGGACCGCCCAAGCAGCCTCGATGATCGCCGGCCACAGGGGTTCGCCGGGTTCGTGACTGGCGAAGTACCCGGAATTGGTTCCCGGCTTGACATAGATGCGTTTGGCGACGCGCACCCATACCGGTGCCTTGTCGACGAAGAAGCGGACGAAAACAGTGCCATCGCCGTTGTCGAACAGCATGTCTTTGATTGCCGACGGATTGTGTTCGGCCAAGTCTTTGAGCGGCGCGATGAGAAAGCAGTTCGGAGCCTGGCCCTGGCGTGCGTCTCGCGCCTGCGGCCCGTGCGGCCCGTACAGCTCGTCCCGGAACCGATTTTCGAGTTTCGGCAACTCAGGAAGAACAGTGGTGGGTGCATCCACACGGAACCACCTCGGATCATTGGTATCTTTGACCCACCGCCACTGACCTTGCCCAGGTTTCGCCGCGAAACGGTATTCATAGGGAAGTGTCAGTGGTTGCGGATCTCCGGCCTCGTCGTAGGCGAGGAACCGTACTCGACCGCTCGAAAATTTCCAGCTGAGTGTGCCGAAGTAGCCTCCGGAGTGATGGGGAACGAAACTGGATGAGTGGAGCACGAAAGTGAAGTCGAGGTCGGTCGACAGGGCAGTGGGAATACGTTCGCGGGGCCAGCCCGATTCGGTAATGACGTAGTGGTCGGACTGGTTCGGTGGGATCCACACTTGTACCGTGGCGGCAAGAGGGAGGAAAATCCGCTTGCCGTCGGCGACGAGGGTGAGAACGTTGCCGTTCCAGAGCGTGGGGCGTGGGAGTTCGGCATTGACGCCGAGGACCGGCAACAGTCGCTCTTCCTCCTGAAGTGTGAGAAGTCGCGTATCCCCCTGGGGCGTGAGGTCCATCAGGCGCTGACTCTCGGGCAGCGTGGGATGTTCGAGTCCCTTCTGGCCGAATTGCTTTCGGCGGATCTCGGTGCGGCCGTCGCTTCCCTTTTTCATTTCTGCTGCCAGGTCATGGCCGAAGTAGGTATCGCCGTTCTCCGGCTCGAATATGTAACCCGAATCGCTAGGTCGTGGACCTCGAGATGATCGGAGCGGCAGATCGTTATGCTGGGAGGTGTCGAGATCGGGGGTGGTCTGTGGTCCGGCGCTGGCCTCGGGAGCGGGCTCGTTGGTCGGCGGTAGTTCGGTGGTGTTTCCGAATGCGAAGCGTGTGCCAGTACCGCGGCTGGACAGACGCGAGAATTTGGTCAAATGTGTGGCATCCAGGATGACGGTGCGGTCCGGGCCGTAGGTCAATCCATCGATCGTCTGCGGCACCGCCGGGTTGTCGGCCCACGGGTTTCGCAACACGATCTCGATGTGGCCGGTCGCGGCGGAACGCACATCCACCACGTCATAGGTGTGGGTGCCCACCAGCCCTGGATACTTGGTTATGTTCTCCGCGCCCGCGCCGAAGCCGAGAGTGTTCAGCAGAATCTGATCGCCGCGACCGCGCAGGAATCGGACCAGGTCGGAGAAGTGTTGCTGGACAACAGAACTGGTCATGGGTCGCTCAGGATCGTTGATCTGGCGGAGATAGGCGAGCACGGCGGTGATCTCGGGCTGCCATTGCGCCTGCTCCTCCGATTGCAGGTGGTAGCCCAGGAAATCCCGGAAGTGTTCGATGTCGAGCTTTCTGGCGACGTCGGCTCGGTCCCAGACCGGCTCGAGTTGGCCGAGTCGTTGCGCGAACGCGAATACCGTATCCGCATCGGCATTCGCACCGAGCTGTTCCATGATCAGGTCATAGATCGTGTCCACACCGAACCGCATCGGGTGCAGGAAGGTGGCCAGGTCGAGGCCGCGGACGGGTTGATGAGCGGTTCCGGTCGCGTTCAGCTCGTAGGGCGGTAGCAACTGGTCCATCACGTGCGCAGCGAATCCGCCCTTGATCATGGCGTAGTCCCCGCCGCGCCAGATCGCGTAGGCCTTTTCGATCAAGGCGGGCCACAACGGGTTACGCGCGTCGTTGGCCGCGTAGATCATCCGGCCCTGTGCGTCGGTGTAGAAGTCTCTGGTGACCCGTACCCACTGTGGTACGCCGAGTGCGGTGAAGAAGCGCACGGCAACGGTGCCGTCGGGATATTCGACGATCATGTCCCTGATGGCTTGCGGGTTGTTCTCGGCGATATCCATCAGCGGCGCGATCAGATAGCAGTCCCCGGCCTGGCCTTGGGTCGCGTCGGCGGGCACGGGGCCCGCGCTACCGAAGACAGGACCGGACGCGCGCGCTATCGAGCGCCCGAGCTGTTGTAGCGCCGGCGGGGAAACCCGGGTGTTCCCGTCCAGCAGAAGATCACCCCAGCTGCCGACCCGCAGCGACACCGGCCTGCCGACCGGCGCATGGCGTGCAGCGTTGCTCGGCGACAGCCAGCGCAGTCCGGTGACTTCGACTGCCGGCGTAGTCGGCGTCGTCCAGTGGTAGATGCCGTCGCTCGCGGGGGGAAACACCGTCAGCTCACCGAGCAGGTTCCGGTGCACCGAGTGCCGCGCGGCCGTCGGTTCGTCACCGATCCACACCGTGAGCAGATCCGGGCTCGCTGGATCGACCGTGCCGTGCAGCTCGTCACCAGGCCGGACACTGAGCAGCTCACCATTCTGATCGACGATGCTCAACCGGCCCGCCGGTGCGGTGATCGATGAGCCCGGCATCGGGGCGATCGGCGACGGATGGGCGGGCGCGCCGAACGGGCGGATCGATACCGTGGCACTGCCATTGATATCAGGCCGCAGTAACGCGAATGCCTTCTGCGCCAAAGCCGCCCACATCGGCTCACCATCGGTATGCCCGGCATACATCGGCTCTCCGGACGACTGCGACGTCTCGTGCGGCAGAGTCCGATCGACCCGTACCCACTCCGGCTGACCGTCGATGAAGAACCGCACCGCGACCGTCTGGTCGGGGAACTCATGGAACATTTCCACCAAGGCCCGCGGGTCCCGCTCGGCCTCCCTGCCCAGGTTGTTCATCAGCACCGCATAATCCGCCCGAGTCCCCTCCCGAGCATCCGAAGGCACCGGCTGCGAATTCCGCGTCGCGAACACCGGGCCGGTATGCGCGACCATCGACGCGGCGGGGGCGTCCAAACCCAACGCGTGCACAGCGTTCGACGCCAGCGTGACCCGCCAACTCAGGTTCTTGACGGATACCGCACCGTCGGCTTTCGGCTGGATCCCCAATAGCTCGCCTGCACCCACCTCGACGACTGCATTCTCGTGGTAGAACAACAGCTGCGTCCGCTGCTGGTTATCCACGCGCCGTGGCGTGCCCACCCACGTGCCCGCGGGATCCTCAGTCCAGTCCCAGAAGTCGCGTCCGAGCAGTTCGGGATGCACCCGGTATGTCACCTGCGGGTCTGAACTCACCCTGATCTGCGCGTTGTCCCGGCTGATTCTGTCCAACTCGATACTGTCGCCCGGCCCGACCACCACGGCATCTCGACCATTCCGGGTGATCAGCACCGTGTTCCCGGTGTTTCCGATCACACCCACACCCTGCACACCCAGATCCGGCGGCGGCACCGAGGACAACTTGGGCTGTTCGCCAGAATCGACCTTGCCGTTGTCATCTGGGTGCGCCGGGCCGGGAAGTGATTCCGCCGCTTCGGTTTCGGCCTCGGGCACGGTTTCGGTGGCACCATCGCCGAGGTGCGGTGCAGCGACGCCGACGTAACCCTCGGGCGCCGACGATTCGGACGGTGCCAGCCGTGACCCGTAGCCGGAAACGTCCGGTGCCGATCGGCCTACGCCCCCACGCTGTTCCCGCAACCGCTCGATCTCGCCTTGGGCGAGGCCGAGTCCGGAGGGTCCGGCTCGAGGGCTGAGCGGCGGCTGATGGGCGGCGCTGCCGTCGGCGGTGGGGCGGGTTTGTGGTGCGGAAAGAGGTGTGATGAGTGCGAGGAAGGTGTGCTTGTCGAGTTGTCCTTGCCGTGCCAGTTCGTGTGATTCGGCAACCAGCCATGTTTCCTTGCCGACAACGGGCACTCTGTGCTCGAGATAGTTTTTGAAGAGCCGCCGGGACAATTCTGAAACGCTCGCCGCAGTGACACCTGGCCAGGTTTCCCTGAGCTTCACCAGGATATCACCGGGCTCCGTAATATTCGCCGCAAAGAGCTGGAGGGCCACTTGCGATTGGCTGAGTTGCGGGCGAGGCACGCCTTCTGCGCGAGTGACGACAGAATCAGGTGCGATCAGATTCAAGTCGTACGCAAGTGCGACGAACGCCGGAAAATTGCCTACACTTCTTCCGGCTTCGATATCCAATGCAGCGTAGATTTCCCTGACAGCCCTCTGTACCCACGTCGTCCCGGTAGCCTTTGTCATTCCCGGCCTCGGTCGATGCTTCGCTATTTCAGCGGGCGTCGAGTAGCCTGCGGCAACGGAATGCAGCACTTCAAATGCGTCGTCGCTCAGTTCGAATGGACGGCGTTCGGGAAGTACGGGTGGTGGTGCGAGGGAACCGATGACGTTCTGGTCGAGGCGCCCTTTCTGCAGGGCCATTTTCGCAATCTCGGCACGACGGGCGAAGGGGTGAGCGGTCGCGCCGAGTCCGAGATCGTGGGCGGCGGTAATCAAGATTAGTTCGAGCGCCGCGTAAGTGATATCGAGAGCAGTGACGATTTGTTGATTGTTGTAGCCTGCGCTGACGCGGTGCAGTACGTCCATCTGCATGGTTGTCAAGGTGGTTCGTGGGAGTGCCAGCTCAGCTGCGGCCAGGCGCCGAGACTGCGCCGCGATGGCCGCGGCCTCTGGGTCGGGACCGGCGAAGTAGTCCGCTGCCTCTTCCTGCTCACTGAGGGAAAGTGATTCTGCCGCTTCGATTTCGATCGCGGAGACGCCTACGGACTCGGCTTCGGGGGCATCGTCGCCTAGGTGCTGTACCGGGGCGCCGGCGTCGCCCTCGGGCACCGATGGTTCGGACGGTGCCAGCCGTGACTCGTAGCCGGAAACGTCCGGTGCCGATCGGCCTGCGGCGACACGCTGCGCCCGCAACCGCTCGATTGCTTCGGGCACCAACGCAGGCCCGGCTGCCGCCACGATTTGGTCGGCTACCGCTGCGGTGATCTCCCGGCCCACCGCGACGCCCAAGCGTGCTGCGATATTTTTGACACGCCCCGCAACGGTCGGGCCGGACACGCCTATCAGACGGCCTATGGCCAGGGTGCTGTACCCTGCGGCGTAGTGCTGCACGATCGTTTGTTCTTCAGGGGACAACAGCTCTGGTGGCGCTATCTTCTGTATCTCCACTATGTCTTCGTTGCTCAGCGCACCCGACACCACAGCACGCTTCTTCAGGGCACGGCTGAAATTATTCCAATCATCTACGTCAACATCGATGCCGAACAAATCTCTCAAGCGGAACACAAATGGCCCGCTGCGTCTCATATCTATTTTCAGGACTTCGCTGATATACCCTGGCCAGTAGCCTCTGACCGCGTGACGAAAGATTTTCTTCTGAATATCCGAAAAATAGTTGACCGGGTGCCGTACGCTACGCTTCATGCCCTTGAAAGCGTCGTCGGAACCAACTTTCTCGAGCGCCTGCTCGAGCGAATCGACACCGAGCCGCGCATAGGCGGTCCTCAGCCAATAGTCGTACCTGTCGTCCGTGGCGAGCTTCGCTTGTATCGAGTTATAGCCCGAAGCGGCGTGAACCAGCGCCCGCTGCATCTCAAAGATCAGGCTGCCGAACAAGGCCGGTTCCCGCGCGGGCGTGTGCGAGACGGCGAGAGCGGCACGTTCGACGAATACTTCTGTGATGGCCCGCTGCGGATTCGTCAAATGATCGACGATGAGTCGCCGCGCGTCGTTCTCCGTGAAGACAGGTCCATCGAAGCTGGCGTTCGAGGCGCTCTCCGCACGGTACTGCGGGAACCGGTATTGCGGGAACAGACCACCCCGATCGGTGACCCACACCTCCAGCACTCCGCCATCGCCGTCGACAATAGATATCTCGGTACCAGCAGGGAAGCCGGGCAGCCCTTCCTCCGCCCCGGTCCCGGCGTACTCTACCGCCGCCACAAGCTGATCCAGTTCCGCCCAGCCCAGGCCCTTGCGGACCAAAATTCCGGTTACAGAACGATTCCCGTCATGGACATGGTTTTCCACATAGGCACGGATGCGGGAGACATCGATGGCATCCCTATCACGCGAATCAGCACCGCCGCCACCGCGGTAATAGGCAACAAATTCGCTGCCACCAGGGTAAACGAGCCCGAGCGCGCCCCCTGTCGCATCAGTGATACTGATAATCGAACCCGGCAAATATGTCGGGAGTGCCCCGCCACCGGCAAAAGTCACGTCGAAGTCCAGGTCGGCAAGCAATAAATCGAGATTATCGATTGCCTTGACCGGGCCGACCGAACTGTCGCCGTCTGTAAAGATGTTCGTACCAGGTAGACCGTCCCCTCCACGCCACTCATGATCAGCCGGGCCTATGCCAGCCGGATCATCAGGGCCGAGGCCGAAGAATGCTCTCTCGGTGTTCGACCCGGTCGCCACGTGTGCGGCCCTTCCGGGCGCACCCGCCGAGAGATCGTCCGTTGCGGAAATGAACGGAACACTTGCCGGATCCCTGGACGACAGCGCATCCGCGGTCGTGTCCATGGCGGATTCGGGCTGCGCGGATGCGGGTCCGCGGTTCTCGTCGGTTTGGCTGCCCGCGCCGATGTTGACATTGCCGAGGGCGGCGGCGCCGGTGGTGGGGTAGCCGGGGGCGGTGAATGCGATGCCGTGAGCGTCGGATGTGGGCGGGGCGAAGAATATGGCGGTGAGCGAATGGGCGTCGGCAGGATGGTAGTAGGTCGGGAACTGCTCACGGTCGCTGCTTTCGATCGGCAGGTCGTCCTCGGTCGCCGGGTTGTAAGCCCTGACCTGCACTCCGGCAGCCTTATCGTTAGGACCTACCGATGGGTCTTCGGAACGTACCGGCTTCGTATAGAACACGACGGTGTGCGCGCCGATATTGTGCTCGATGTCGATGCTTGCAACACCGTAGACCACACCAGCGAAGTATCCGGGACCGTAAGCGCGTAGCAAACGGGCGATCTCGATGTAGTAATCGAACTGCTGCAGCCGCCCACCGGCCGCCTCCTCGAAGGCATGAGTGCTCATACCTGCCAAGCCGACCGGTTCCTCGGGCGGGGTGATTCGATGCGCCGAGTTGACGAGCTCGCGGTTGAAGGTCCCGACCGCGATGCGCCGCAGCGCCCGTTGCGCGCAATCATTGGCGCGCGGTCCAGGCTCGGCGACGACCGGCCTCGTCCGCTCCGACCCGCCACGAGGAGTCTCGGGGACCGCAGCACTACCATCCCCCCACGCCTGCGCCTCAGCCTCACTCGCCGCCAAATCATTTGCGACAGCAGCCAAAATCAGACGGACCTTTTCTTCACTGATACGCTCTCCGTCGCCTATTTCAACGCCGTAACGGCGAGCGATCCGCCGCACCGTCCTGCCAACAAATTGCCGGGATCCTACATCCCGTGTAGTCCCGTCGTGTAACTCGGATACATCTTTCATCGTCATGGCGGGATTCGCCCGGAGAGTCAGAAGAATAGTTCTTTCTTTTTTCGTGAACAGGGGCGATGGCGCGATTTCCTGTACCGCTGCCAAATCAGCATTGGTCAATGCCCCGCGCGCCACAGCATACTTCTTCAACACCGAACCGAACCGCCGGTCATCGACGTCGACTTCGATACCGAATAGTTTCCTGATAGAGGCGAGATGTGTATTAGCCGTGATAGTTTCGAAACCCAGGTATTCGCCTATCAGTGCAGGTGAGTAGCCTCGTACTGCCAACCAAAAGGTCTGCCTCTCATCATCTGTCCAAATTTTCGACGGATACTTAACCTCCAACATCATCTTCATAAACTCAGGGGCAGAGCTCACCAGCGCCAACGCTGCCGACAACCTCTCCCCACTAGGAAGCCCTCCGACCCCGAGCCGTCTATACATGCGCTCAACGATTCTAGTTGCAGCTGCGGTGGTTCTCCCCAGAGCTACCAGTGCGCGATGCCAACCGAAACCGGAAGCGAGGTAAGTGAACAACTCCTTCTGATCCTCGTTCAGCCGACCGAAAGGCGACCGATCATTCCCGGCTCCAGCACCCCGCGAGTCCAGAGCCGCAGCACCACCCCGACTTTCGTATGGGCGGCCGGACACAGGGCGATCCACCGACACGCCAGTAATCATTCGCGCCGAATTCGAGATATGGTTGATTACCAAATTCCGCGCCTGCATGCCCTCGAACACGGGCCCGTCAAGGCTATCCCTGGAAGCAGCAGCAGAATACTGCGGAAACAAACCGCCTGCATCCGTAACCAGCAGCCGCAGAGTCCCACCGTTATTATCGACCAGAGAAATCTCGGTGCCTCCCGGGAATCCAGGCAAACCCGTCCCCACCGAACGCGCACCGGGCAACTGCGAATCCAACGCCCCTACCAGGCGATAATCCTCACCCCGCCCTTGCAACGAACCCGGACCATGCCACACTTTTATCGACGAAACATCAGGCATTGCACCGAAAAAATGTTCCACCCGCCCTCGGGCGCTACCGAAGGTAACGGGTTCCCCCACCCCAGAAACATTACTTCCTTCGACATAAAATATAGTGAAATCGAGGTCACCCGCAACGATGAGCTCCAGCATTCCCGCCTCGCCATGAATACGGACCACACTACCCACCCGCAGCGTCTGCGTCTCACCCGCCTCAACAAGCAGCACATCAATTTCGACCTGAGAGAATAATTGCTCCAAACTGCCGACAGACCGCACACCATCCACCGAGAAATCATCCGCCACGGAAACAACCGCGGCGTCCGTAGGATCCGCGAACACCAGACCAACCATATCGTCGACGACGAGATCAGAACCTTGCTCACTCTCGTGGGCAGCTGAAGACAAGCCGGGGTTAGGGAAAGTGTGGGTGTGGTCTTCGACCGTGGTCGTTGTCGCTTCGGGAGCATGGGTGTCGCGTGATTGGTCCTCGGGCGCCGGAAGCGGCAGTTCCCAGCGCCGCGCCTCCGCCACCAGGTCGGTCATGCTCGCGCTTGCCGGCAATCGCAACGCGGCACGCATTGCCTTGATGCGGGTCGTGACAGTTAGGGGGGCAATGCCGAGTTCTGTAGCGATCGAATTCAGGCTCCGTAGCGGTTGCTGGTTGAGCCGGAAGAGCACACTCATCTGATCGTCGAAGAATGTGACGCGAGCATCCGAGTCCGGATCGGATCCGTGGTATTCGAAGTCCAGATCACCTCGCTCGGTGTTGGGAGCAAGTATCCCCCAGAGGCGCGCCGCCCGCACCGTATCGAGAGGATTACGGTTATCCCCGACAAGTTGTAGCTTCGTGTAGATGTTGTTTACATGCTTGCTGGTTGCTCTTTCCGTGATTTCGGTGTCACTGGCAGATTTCAGTTCGGCCAAGATATCCTTGAAAACCTTTTTCTCCATAGTGGGCTTGCGCCGAGAGAGCCGTTGCAGCAAATCCACCTCATAGTCCAAAAACTGCACAAGCACATCAGATCCGGGATTCTTGAAGGAATATCCATGATCCACATCGCCGGCTTCTGGCTGCCGAGCCAACAACCCCCAATCCCGAGCCGCTCGTACGACCCCGAGCAGGTCGAGATGAGACCTTACCCCCAGCTTTTTGGCCATCGACCAAAACCGGGCTGTCATCCAATTCGCGTCAGTGCGCTCGTCACCGGCCGCGCGCAATTCCTCGGCGATATCCCCATGCCTTTTAGGCATCAGGCCGGGCCCGTACCGCGACGCCCGGTAAAGGATATCCATTTCATCGGGCTCGAACGCCACCAGCAAACCGGTCCCCGGATGCCGACCGTAATAGTCCGCGCTCCCGGGCAACAGTTCCAGTTGCGACATCTCCGACCGCGGCCCGACAGTTCCGACCCCTACTGCGCCTACATCGCGCAGAAGGTCCAGCAGCCCTGACTTCGACAACGTCGCGCCACCCTCATCGATGAACATGCCATCGGAGCCCGCCGATACCACGCGCCAGGCGTGGTCAGTAGGCTCACGCCACGACACCCGTGTTCCAGCCCCGAAGGCATCCGCGTTCAAGGCGAACAAGAACCGAGCCACATCCCACACCTGATAAGCCCCTTGCTCCGGACCAGGCTGCACAACCCGCACCCAACCGCCAGCACTCAACTGCGGTGACGCCGCGCGCAAAGTCTCTCGGAACACCGCAACCTCCACCACCGCGGAATAACTCACCCCGCCGCCACCATCGATGAACTCGAATCGAGTTCCCACTGGGAAATCAACCGCCGAGAACTTGTCTCGAAACACCCCCCGACCCCACACATCGACCCGAACCTGCGCACCGACCTCTCGACGCTTCTCATCCAGCACAGTCCTCAGCCGCACACCAGGATCAACCCGAACGCCCCCCTCTGCTTCCTCGTGGAAGGCGTGGATGCGACCTTCAACCCCAGTCGTGGGTACTTCGCGAGCGTGGATGTCGCGTGATTGGTCACCGGGCGCCGGAAACGGCAGTTCCCAGCGCCGTGCCTCCGCCACCAGGTCGGTCATGCTCGCGCTTGCCGGCAATCGCAACGCGGCACGCATTGTGTCGATGCGGTTCTTGACAGCTTTGCGGCTAATGCCAAGTTCTATAGCGATCGCAGTTCTGTCCAGTGGCGGTTGCCGGTTGAGCCGGACGAGCACACTCATCTGATCATCAAAGAACGAGACGCTAGCACCCGAAACCCGGTCGGATCCGTGGTATTCGAAGTCCAGATCACCTGGCTCGGGGTTGGGAGCAAGTATCCCCCGTCTGCGAGCCGCCCGCACCGCACCGAGAACATTGCGGTTATCCCCGACAAGTTGTAGCTGGTCGGTGATGCGATTGACACGGTGGCCGACTATTTCTTTCGTGAGCTGGGTGCCTTCCGAGGTCAGTTCGGCCAAGATATCTTTGTAACTCTTTCTCTCCATGTTGGGCTTGCGCCGAGAGAACCGTCGCAGCAAATCCACCTCATGGTCCAAAAGCTGCACACCAGAATCCACATCGCCAGGTTCTGGCTGCCGAGCCGACAGCCCCCCACCCGAGAGATCATCCGTGACTCGAACGACCTGAGCGACGTTCGAATCCGCGAACACCACACCATCCATCGCGTCCGTATCGCCAAGACCATCAGTACGCACTTGCTCATCGGGGAGAGCGGATGAATGCGGATCCCCGAACGACAGCGCATCCACGGTCGTGTCCATGGCGGATTCGGGCTGTGCGGATGCGGGTCCGCGGGCGTCCTCGATTTGGCTGCCCGCACCGATGTTGACACCGCCGAGGGCGGCGGCGCCGGTGGTGGGGTAGCCGGGCGGGTCGGTCCCCTCTTCGAGGCCGAGTCGCGGTTCGGGGGCGACCACGACGTGACCGAAGAGTCTAGTGATGCCGTCGACCTGGTCGTAGCTGGTGATCACGTAGGCGGTGCCTGCGGCCAGGATGAGTTCGTTCTGCCAGGGGAACGTGGCGTCGTGGCCGATGTAGGCGCCGTGGGCGCCGGGCATGACCGAGAGGACCAGCAGGTAGGGATCTTCGCCGTTCAAGTCGACGGTCTCGGCGGTGAGGGAGGTCGACATGCATCCGAGGTCAATTTGCTGAGCGTCCGACAGCACGCTCAGATCAGTGCGCTCGCCGAGCGGGTGGCCGTCTCGATCGAGCATGAATTCGATGCCTTGGAGCGAACGGCGGACTTGGATCGGCTCGGTCAGCCGCAGCGGTCGCGCGGTCGCGCGGCGCAGGTCCTCGATCATATGCTCGAGGACCTGGCGTGGGGTCAATTGGTTGTGGAAGTACTCCTCGGCCAGGTGTTCCAGTGAGCGATAGTGACGGCCGTCGAATTGGATCTCCTCCCACAGGTCGTCCGGATCGTCACTGCTCAGAATGTTGTTGAGCACCTGCATTTCCAGGGCCTCCGCCGCGTTCTGAATGCCCCTGGCCTGCACGCTGTAGAAGCGATCGGTGAGTGTCGCGATATCTGCTTCAGGGCCATTGGCCTCGGCCACGGCATTTTCGCGTGCGGCATTGTGCTCGATCTGCGTCAACCAGCTGGATCGCTCGTTTTGATCAGGGTAGAACCGCATCGCGAAGTTGACGATGACTGATTCCTCGTACGCGAAGAGCGATTGATGTTGGCTGTCGGACAGCTCATCCCAATTGCGCAACTGGTGGAAGCCGAAGCTCGCTCCTGCGGCGTCGGTGTCGAATACGCGCACACCGTTGACGAGCCGGCCTTGATTCTCGGCGTCGTGGTTCGGGGCGTAGGTGTCGTCCTCCATCGCGTCCTCGGCCTCTGGGGTGCCGAGGCCGAGTTGTTTGCTTGGTTTGCCGGGGCGGGGCGTGGTGTGTGTGGTGGGTGGGATGGGTTGGTTGTCGGGGGTGAAGTAGATGGCTCGGATGTGCGAGAGTTCGCGGAGGGGTACGGGTGGGTAGGGGTGGTAGCGTCGTCGTGCTCGGTCGGCGACCTGGATGGTGCCGTGGACGTTTCGCAGGACGTAGACGTGTCCGCCGATGCCGTGGCCATCGGGCTCGCCTGCATAGTTGTCGACGACGATTGCTTTGTGTCCGTGGCCGAGTCGGAGGAGTCGGTCGCGGATTTCGTCGTGGTTTCGTTGGGGTTGCAGTTGTGCTCCGGCGTGGTGTTCGAGTTCGGCGTCGCTGCGTCCGGCCAGAGTTGCTGGTGTGTCGGGGATCGTGACGGGGGTATCGGTGGTGTCGCCGTCGCTGAGGGTTTCGACGCACGCGAGGCGGACGCAGTCGTTGCTTCCGTCCGCGGCGGTTGCGCCTTGGATGAGGCCGAGTCCGGAGGGTCCGGCTCGAGGGCTGAGCGGTGGCTGGTAGGCGGTGCTGCCGTCGGTGGTGGGGCGGGTTTGTGGCGCGGAAAAAGGTGTGATGAGTGCGAGGAAGGTGTGCTTGTCGAGTTGACCTCGCCGTGCCTGTTCATGTAATTCGGCGACCAGCCATTTTTCCTTGCCGACAACGGGTGCGGTGTGCTCGGGAAGGAGTTCGAAGAGCTGCCGTGCTAGGTATGAAACCCAATTCTGAGAGGCTTTTGGCCAGATTTCCTTGAGATTGACCCAGATATGAAGAGGCTCCGTAATATCAGCCGCAACGAGCTGGAGGGTCACTTGAGATTGGGTGAGTTGCGGGCGAGGTACGTACTCTGCGCGCGCGGCGACAGCGTCAGGTGTGAGCAGATCCAAGTCGTACGCGAGTGCAACGACAGCCGAAAAGTCGCTGATACCCCTTCCGGCGGCGATACCTAATTTGGTGTAGATTCTTTGGGTAGCAACCGCTGCCCAGGATCCTCCATTAGGGATATCATTTCCCGGCCTCGGTCGATGCTTCGCTATGTCAGAGGGTGTCAAGAAACCTGCGGCAATGGAATGTATTACTTCAACCGCATCATCGCCCAGTTTGACTGGACGGCGTTCGGGCAGTGTGGGTGGCGCGAGAGAATTGATGGCGTTTTGGTCGAGTCGGCCTTTCTGCAGGGCTGTATTCGCTATGTCGGTACGGCGGGCGAAGGGGTGTGTAGTCGCGCCGAGTCCGAGATCGTGGGCGGCGGTAATCAAGACTAGTTCGAGCGCCGCGTAAGTGAGATTGAGATCAGTGACGATTTGTTGATTTTTGTAGCGTGCAATGACGCGGTGTAGCACATCCTTCTGCGTGGTTGTCAAGGTGGTTCGTGGGAGTGCCTCCGGGCCCAGCTCGGCGGCGGCCGGGAGCTGAACCTGCGCTGCCGTGGCTGCGGCCCCTCGGAATTCGGTGCGGGCGAAGGTTTGTGATCCGGTGGCGTGCTGGAGTTGAATTTCAGGAGTGGTGTGTGTAGCAGGGCCGGAGGTGTCGGGATGTGGGCGGTGTTCGACGATCGAGGTAACGGTGTGGTAGCCGATGTGGTGGCGGAGGAATGTGAGGATGTCGTTGCCGTTGACGGGTGGCCCCGGGAGGACGTTGTCGGGGTCTTGGTCGCTGCGGTACTGGGGGGCGAATGTGTTGTCGTTGTTGATGTTCAGCCGAAGTCGTCCGTGGCTGTCGATGATGTCGATGCGGGTGCCGGGCAGGTAGGTGCGGAATGCTCCCGTTTGCTGGGCGTGGATGTGGCGGGTGAGTGCGTCGAAGAATTCCTCGGTATGGCGGTAGACCCGGGCGTCGTCCACCGAGGTGTCTGTTTTTTCGAGACCGAGGCTCAGTCGACCCTTGTCGGTCGTCGGGGGCAGCAACCCGAATTTCCGTGCCACCCGGCGCAACTCGGCGACACCGGCACTTTCCGCCACATTAAATTCGGCGAACAAGGCCGTGATGCGCTTGTCGACGGTTGGGCGGGATATGCCGAGTTCTGTTTCTATCGTTGGCGCATCGCGCGGTCGCGGTCGTACAAGCCGGATGAGCAAACTCATGTAATCATCGGTGAGAGACACACGGGCCTTCGTTACCGGGTCGAATCCTTGATGCTCGAAATCTAGATCACCTGGCACAGGCAGGGGTGACAGAATTCCCCACGCACGGGCCGCTCGAACCGCGCCGACAATGTTACGGTCGTCGCCGACGAGCCGTAATGTATCGTAAAGTTGCACGAGGCGCCCTTTGAGCGCCAAAACTGTGTTGGCTCGTAGGTAGCCGATCGATTCGAGTTCAGCGATGATATCGGTTGCCTGTTTTCGCTGCATGTTCGGTTTGCGCTGTGCATATCGCTGCAGAAGATCCACCTGAGCGAGCGAGAACTGGACCGGCTCGCCAGATGGATTCCAGCCGAAAAGTTTATAATCCACGTCGCCGAACTCCGGCTGCCTAGCCGTCAAACCCCATAGGCGAGCTGCTCGTGCCAATTCGATCAGGCTACGGTCGAGCGTCCACAACCTGTCACACAGCGAGTTGATCCGCTGTTGCACCTTCTTTCCATCCGCATGCGAGTCACCGGCTGCGCGCAATTCTTTGGCAATATCCTTGCGGTCTTTCGGCCCTTGGCCGGGGCCGAGTCGCGAAATCCGGGTCAGCAGGTCCATCTCGCTCGGAGTGAACAAAGCTGGTTTACCGGTGTTCGGTTCTCGGCCGAAATATACATAGCCCGTATTCCTTGACGAGGTGCTCGTCCGCACCGCCCCGGATTGGGTCGTCACCACTTCTACTGCCCCCACACCCCGCAGTCGTTCCGACAATTCCGGCACCGACACGGTCGAACCATTCGCAGGGACAGCGAATCCGCCGTCAGGGCGCAACACCGCCGACGCCACTTGCTCGCCGTTCTCCGAGGGCTCGCGCCACGAAACCTGCGTACCCGCACCGAGGTCCCCCTCATCCAGTGCGAACAGGAATCGAGCCGTCTCCCACACGTGGTGTGTGCCTGGCTCCGGGCTGGGCTGTACGACTCGGACTACACTGCCGCGGCCCAGTTCTGGCAATCCGGAACGCAAGCCTTCGCGGAAGGCTTCGGCGCCGACCACCACATGTCCGCCCGTATTCTCGACATCGCCGGCACCGATCAGCCGCACCTGCGTGCCATCTGCCGAAGGTTCTACCGACGCCACGTAATCGACTCCGCCGGCACCGTCGATGAATTCGAATTGTGTCCCCACCGGGAAGTCGACCGTGGAGAACTTGTCCCGGAACGTGCTCCAATCGAACACATCGACCGGAGCCTCCGGTCCCACCTCCGAAACCTTCTCGGCCACGAGGTTTTCGAGGAGCGCGTTGGGATCGACCCGGTTGTCGTCGGGGCCGAGGCCGAGCCGCGGCTCGGCGTCTTCGAACGTCTCGACGAAGCCCGGATAGCGATCGTTGCCCTCGGAATGACGGATCGCTCGACCCTCGGAGGGCGCCGCCGAGTACGAGTCAGCCGCATCGAAGATCTTGTCCGGGCCGACCTGCGGCGCGAACTTCGCCGTGGTACGCCCCGACGCGTCGGGGCGGTTGGGCGACAGCGTATCCGCCGAGCCGTCCAACCGCGGCGGCAGTGACGGTACCCCCGGAGTGCGCTTCGGCGTGCTGTCGTCCTGCCGATCCGGATCATCGTGCGTATCCGTGTCCTGGCGGCTGTCGGCAGCATCCTGCGGCAGCGTGACGGCTTCCACCTCGGGCGTTTGCACCGCGGGCGGTGGGGTGGTGAAGTCCATGCCCGGCGGGACGTGCCCGGTGTCGAGCACCGGGGGCGCGTTGGCTCGGTAGCCGCCATGCCGCCCGGACGAGAGCAGTTGTTGCTCTGCCGCACGTTCGACAGCGGGAGCCGTCTGCTCGCGTAGGGTCTGTACGGCTTGCTGTACGGCTTGGTCGGTTTCGTCGAGGCGGGCGCGGGTCTCGGGGGTGTCGTCGGCCCGATGATCGGCAATCGCCTGTTCGTGTTCCTCGACCGCTCGGTGGAATCGGACGACCTGTTCGCGCACACCGTGATCGGCCACCGCACCGTAATAGTCTTCCTCGGACAAGAACCGCTGGAAGGTGCCGGGGAAGCCGCCGTTCTCGTGGTCTTCGCCGACGCCGCCGCGCTGTGCCCGGCCGCGGACCTGAATGTGGTTGCGTTCTCCGTAGGCCGGACCGCCGCTGGATTTGACTGCGGTGCCACCGATTTCGACCGATTCCGGGGTGGGTTTCGGGCTTGCGCCGCGTCCGTCGGCCTTGTGTCCGATGTGCAAACTGCCGGGTGCGCCCCATTGCTTGGTTTGCTCGTTGGCGAGTACTTCGGCCTTCACGCCGTTGCCGTGGAGTTCGTACCACCGCGCGTCGCGCATGGTGTAGTCGAGTTTTATCTTTTCGGCCACCGGCAGTCCGGCAGCCGCAGCCTCGGCGTGGATCTCTTCTTCGGTGATCTTGTTGATCCAGTCGGCGACTCCGTATTCTTCGGGGTTCTTGTCTTTCCAAGAGTTCAGGGGAATTTCCTCGACGACGCGTCCGTCGTCGCCGCGTACGATGCGCACATCATCACCGGCGATATCGCGGTTGTCAGTCATCACCACCCAGTGCGGGCGCCCGCGCTGTTCCGCACCGACGACCGTACCGTCCTTGACGATGAGTTCGATCTTGCCGTCGGGCTTGACCAGGTCGTCGAAGATCGACCACGCCATAGCCTCGAGTTTTCCCTCGCGAGTCTTGAATTCCGCGTCGGGGATATCTTTGATCTTGTCTTTGTAGAAGTTCGGAATCTCGGGTACCGGGCCGATGCCGTGGCGGTCGTAGAGTGCGTTCTCGACCTGCTTCAATGTCCCGGAGACCCCGGATGGTGAGTGCAGGTAGCTGCTGCCGACGAGTTGGTCGAAACTCATGTACAGCGTGCCCTCAGGGTGGTTGGCCCGCACCGGCACGCCGGCCAGGACGTCGAGGTACTGCCCGACGCCTTGGAGGCGGTTCTCGCGGACGTTGGCGCTGCCTTTGGTGCGGTCGACCATCAGTTTGTCGTTGGTGTCGGAGGCGAGCAGACCGGTGCGGCCTGGATCGCTGGAATTGTCGGGGTCGAACGATTTGAGCCAGTCGGTGTTGCGTCGCTTACCCCAATGCGCAAGTGCCGCATTCTTATACGACTCGGCCTGCTGGGGTGTCACCGGTTCGCCGGGGACCCGATTGAGTTTCTCGATCGCGGTCTCGCTCAGCTCCGCACGCCACATCCCCCTGGTGAACTCCGGTCTGCCGAAGTCCTTGGCCGTCAAACCGTGCAGCTTCTCCGCCGCCAGGACCCGATACATCTCCTGCTCGATCCTGCGCGCCTCCGCCGGCAACTCGTCGTGCTGCCCACCGGGGGTGAGCACCCCCTCCTGCCCGTCGAACATCGCGGCGTCGAACTCGTCGCCGGTGTAGGGCCCCTTCGGAAACGGCTCGAACTTCTCGCCGATCTTGTATTTGTCCAGCACCGCGTCCAGCCGCTGCTTCATCTCATCGAGCTTCGGGCGTTCGTTGTTGAGCCAATCCCGGAGCTCGTTCACCTCTTTCACCGGCGCCCCCGCCGCGCCGATCCGATCCAGCACCGCCTGGGCCTTCCGCAATGCCGCGAATACGAAGTCCTCTTTGGTCCCGATGATCACACCGCCGGTGGGCATCGGCCCCTCATCGGTCATCCGCGACACCGAGATCGGCAGGTCCCCGTACCGAGAGTTGGTGAACGCCTTGACCAGATCCACCATCGAGGACACCAGGTTGTCGCTACTCGTGGTCCCGTAGGCGGTGCCCTGCTCGACGGCGTCGGTGAACAACCGCATCGCCATCAGCATCTCTTTGCCCTGACCGGTACCCAGATTGCCGACGCGCAGCAGATACCCCAGCATCTGATTCTCCCGCGGCTCGAAGCCCTCGGGATGCGTCATCTTCACGAACGCACGCAGGTGCGCCAGCCGTTCTTCGGGCGTTCCTTCGGCGATCACCTTGCGCAGTTGCTCACCCGACAGCGGCACCGTCACCGGATCGTCCGGGCGTCCCTTGGACAACAGCTGGTGGTCGTAGGCCGAAATCGCATCCAGCACATCGCGGGCCGCGGCCATCTGCTTGCGCACGATCGCCTCGAAGGCCGGACCTCGTTCGGCCAGCCCGCCATCGAACGCCGCCTTGTCCGCTAGTCCGGCATTGCGCAGCACCACCGTCCGGTCGCCGATGGCCTGCAGACCGACCTCCGAAAGGTGATCGCGCGCAGTTTGATACGAAGCGGTGCTGTCCGCCAACTGTTGTTTCAGTTCCGCCAAGGACGAATCGGCCCGCGCGGCCGAGTCCTTGCTGTCGAACTCGTCCTGCAGCGAGCGCGCCCGGGTCCTGACGTCGGCCTCGAACTGGCGCGGATCACCGATCACCTTCCCGGTCCGGACACCCTCGCCCGACCCCGACTGCAGCCAGTTCAGCAATCTCGTTGCCACGCTCGACTTTTCGTGGGGGTCCAACGCCCACCGCTCTGCCCGGGCGTCGTTCAGCGCGGCATTGTGCTTCGCGGCGGCACGCAGCAACGCTTCCCGCTCGACCAGCTCGGTGCGCAATCCTTGGGTGCGCGCTTCGATGTCGTTTCGCAGCCAGGACAGGCGTTGCGCGCGTGGTTCGGACGCGCGGGCTTCGGCGTTGTATTCCCGCCGGGCCTGCACCAACCCCTGATTCGCCTCGCGAACCCGGTTGTGCGCCTCCGTGATGCTCTTGACCAGTTCGCCGTCCGCGCGCGCCTCGTGGTTGGCCGCCGCGGCGTTGTATTCGTCGCGGCTGTTCTCCCACCGCTGCCGCGCGTCCCGGAAGCTGTCTTGCGCCTCTTGCAGCCGCCGCGCGGTGTCGGTGTGTACGGTGTCGGCTTCCCGGTCCGCGGTCAGGATGGCCTGGTCGGCCTCGGCCTGCAACTGCGCGTACCGCTCGTCGACCGCCCGATCGATCGCGGCATCGTGTGCCGTGCGCGCTTGCTCCAGCTGTGTCGCGGCGTCGTCATGCATTTCGCGCAGCGCGAGCGCGGACGCGCCTTCCTTGGGCGACTGGTCGTGCTCTACCAGGCGGCGAGTGTCCTCGAACTCCGCCTCGGCGGTCTTCAGTCGCTCCCTGGTCGAGGTCACGTCGCGGTGGTCCTGGACCTCGTCGCTGTCCCGCAAGCGGTTTCGCAACTCCGTCACCCGGGTGTCGGTCGGCTCTTCGGCCGCGCGTCGTCCGGGTTGTTCCGGAAGCGCTGGAGTGTCCGGGTTTTCGGTCAGGTGCGCTCGGGGCCGCCGAATCGACTGGTCGCCGGTTTCGTCCTGGCCGTTCTTGCGCTCCGGCCCGGTGGTTTCCGGATGTGGACCGCTGTCGTCGCCGGATTTCGACCGAGCGAGACCGTCCGGGCTGGATCCATCGTGCGCTGCCAGGTTTTCGGACCGCGCAGCCGGGGGAGTGGGGGGGCGCTCCGGCGAGGCCGCCCGTGACGACGAGCCCGACACCGACTGATCTTCTCGCCCAGTCACTGTGCGCGGTCCTGGCGGCCCGGACTCGTTGGGCCCCGCGGAGATACGGGTCTGTGACCCGCCGCCCACCGACGAGGAAGTACTCGGCGCCGCCGAGCGGCCGCGTGCCTCGGGATCGGGCGTGCCCGACCGCGACGGTGTTTCGCTGCCGCTTCGACTCTCGCCGCCTGACGCTCCCGTCACGGGACGGACGTCGCGCAGATTCGTCGAGCTACCGATGTCGGTCGCCGAGATCCTCGACGCTTGATCCGAGACCGTCCGCGCGTCCGGGCCTGCCGAGAGCTGCGCCGATTCGCGACTCGAGTTCCCGGAAACGGATGCACCCGAAAGGCTCTCGGGTCCAGCCGAAATCTTCTCCTGCGGCAGCCCATCGGTCCGGAGGTTGTGCATACCCTGCGGTTCCGGTGAAGACGCGCGCGATACCGGACCGGAGGCCGATTCCGACGCGCCGTCGAACGTATGGGCAGTCCGCGGCGCCGCGTCGCCGCTCTTGGCATCCGAGAACGATGTCATCGAGGTGTGCGAGGACCCGCCCGACACAGACGACGCGCGCGACACAGACCCGTCGCTGGCACTCGAACTGATCGAGTCCGTGCGCGGCCGTAGCACGCTTGCCGCCGAAATGCTGCCGGTGCGCACAGAAGCCGATCGAGTCGATCCGTTGGCGTTGCCGTTGGCGCCGCGGTTGCCGTTGCCGTTGGTATTCGCGCTGCCATTTCCGTTGCCGTGCACCGATGCGGCACGCGAATTGCCTTCCGCACCTACGGATCCCGTGGTCGTGGACCGGCCGTTGCCGTTGCCCGTGTCGCCCGTGTGTGACATCGCCCGGGTCTGCTGCCCGTTGTCCGTGCGGTCGCCGGAACCGCGCGGCGCGCCTGCGCCCCCGCCGTCCTTCTCCGACGCCGAGTAAATGGAGCTACCGTCGGAAAGCGACAGGTCGGATTTGGCGGTCACTGCCTTGACGTTCACCATCGCCCCGGCCCGCGCATGACCGATCGAACCGTGCAGACCACCGAGGATGCCACCACCCACCGCGCCGGCGAGCATGGCCGGGTCGAATTCCCACTGTCCGGTGAGCGCGCCACCGGTGACGAAACCCGCACCCGCGCCGACCAATCCACCAGGGATGCCGGCGCCGATCGCGATGCCACCGGACTTCCACCACGTCATCGATTCCTTGCCGACCCAGTTGGCCAGCCCTTTACCGATGACGCTGGCGACCGGCGCCGCTACCGCACCGGACACCGCACCCACGGCGCCCGCGACGAAAATCCGCTTCAGGTCGAAGTCGTCGATGTGCCCCTTGCTCTTCTGGATTGCCTCCACCGCGAACTCGGTGCCCAGGCCGATCACACCTTGCACCCCGCCGCTGATGGCGGCCAGCTTCCACATCGGCATCGCCGCGATCTTGGCGGCATGGTTGACCAGGAATTCCAGCCGGGTGGCCAGCGTGCGACCGATCACCGCCATGATCCCGGCGGTCTCGGCTTGCAGGGCCGGGATCACCACCGCACCGAACCAGGTGGTCAGCGCGTACGCGATCTCGGCGGCCAGGATCGCCAGGGTGATGATGACCTGCAACTTGGTGTGCTCGATCTCGGCGCCCATCGCGCGGCACGACTTGCCGACCTGGCGCATCATGTCGATGAGCTTCGGGATCGACTGTTCTCCGGCGAAGAATTGGTCGAACTGGCTTTTCATCTTGTCCGCGCCGTCGCCGGAATAACTGGCGGTCGCGGTGTCGCACGCGGAGCGCAAGAGGTCGAGGGCGGCGTCGAGGGTGTCCGCCGCCGACTTGTAGTCGTCGTTGAGGGCGAACATCTTGTCCTCGTCGCCTTCCGGCCACGCGGCACCCGCCAGGTAGCTGAGCCATTGCAGCTCAGCCGGCATCTCGATGCTCATCGATCAGCGCTTTCGGCGCCGCGTGTGCGCGCGGTCATGGACGACAACCGGCCACTCTCAGTCGTGGTCGGTGACCGACCACGGCCCGGCCTGCGGCTCGGCCGCACGCTCCTGCCGCGCGGCGAGCGATTCGAACGACGCCCGTTGCAGCTCCGGCGTTTTCGTCCGGACGTCGGGCAGGCCTTCCACCAGTGACGACAAGCTCGGCAGCCGGGAACGGGTATCGCGGATCGGCGCGATCAGCTCCTCGGCCTTGCGGGCGACCTCGGCGGCGGCATCCTGGGTGGCCTCGGTGACCGCGTCGGCGATCTCGTCATAGTCCAAATCGTCGATGTCGTCGCTGAACTCGGTGTCGATGACGACGCCGTCGGCGTTGACGGTGATCCGTACCCGGCCCTTGCCCGCCGTGGCGGTGGCGGTGAGTTCGACGCGCTTCTGCTGCACCTCGGCGATCGAGCGAATGTGTTGATTGACCGTATCGAGCAGGTCGGTGACGTCGCCCTTGATTCGCTCGTTGTGCACGTCGAGTTCCTCCTGCCGCGAAGAAATGTGAGTCCGCGATACGTGGGTACGCATCGATTACTGCGTGAACCTATCACGACGTGTTGTCGGAAATACCGCCATTATGTCCTTATGAGGTAATAGTTATGCCCTGGCTGTGCGCTGTTACGCGGATATTATTCCGGACTGACCTTCATGGTGTTGAATCCCAACAGTGGCACATGCTCGACGCGGCGTTGCGGAGAAAGAATTCAGCACATGAACGATCCCCAGCAGCAGAACCAGGCCGGGGAAGGCGACGCTGTCGACGTCGGCTTCCGGCTGGGCGGGGCTGTCCCGCCCAGCGCGCGGGCGGCCGATAATCCCGTCGTACCAAAGGCCGACGGGCATGAGCCGCCCGCCGACTCCGACGTACCCGAACCGGACCCGGGCGACGCGACGCAGCCGGCGGCTGCGCGGTCGGCCGAAGAAGAGCAGGCCACCGAATCGGCGGCGCTCGCGGAGCGAGCCGTCGAGGAGCAAGCGGTCGAACTGGCGCACCGCATCGCGCGCGAACTCGGCGTGGCGGGCCCGGAAGGGTGGCGCTCGCTGGAAGCGGTCTTCGCGCTCACGGTCGCCGGTGGCGTGGCCTACGTGCTGTATTACGACGACGACGAGCAAGTGTCCCGCGCCGAGCCGCCTGCCGCGGTCACCGAACTCGTTCTGCTGCATCGTGATGTCTCCGCGCAGCTCGGTGACGGGCCCTGGTGGCGGATGGTGGTCCAGCTCGAGGCCACCGGCGAGGTCGAGGTCGACTATGACTATGGCGACGACCCGTTCCCCGACGATCAACTGCTGACCGCCGAGGCGTATCAGGCCGACCTCGCCGCGTTTCCGCGCGAGCGAATCCCGGTGTGGCTGGCCGCCTACGTCTACCATGACGAGCGCCAGTGGCGTTCGCCCGAGCAGGCCGCCGCGCAGGCCCGCGCCGACCGGGACGCGAACATCGCCGCTGTACTCTCGCGGGACGACCTGCCGCCGCTGCCGGTGCTGTGGGCCCGCTGGGCGACGATCGCCGCGGCCTTCGTCGCCGTCGGCTCCGGGCTCGGCCCGCGAATTCGCCCGTCGCTCGGCATCTTCGAAGGCGCCGCGCGCAGTGGATCCACCCTGTTCGTGCTGCCCGGCGGGCGGGCGGTGCTCTCCGGCGGGGTGTGGAACGCGCCCGAACTCGACGCGGCGTACAACGACGGCGCGGAACTGCCCGACCTGTATGCGGGCGCGCCGGACTGGGTGGCCAATCAGGTGCTCAATGCCCGTGCGGCGCAAGGCATGCTGTCGTTTTGCTACTGGTGGTCCAATGGCAGCTGGCACCGCGCGGATTCACCGGATGCCGAGCAGATCAGCGCCGCCGTGCCGGGCGTGTGGACGACGCAGACCGTGGCCGACATCGTGTGCGGCGTGGCGGTCGACGAGCCGACCGAGCAGCAGCGGCAGGCGGCGATCACCCTCGTCGCGGCCGCCGAAGCCGGTGTGGTGACCCGGGATACCCTCACCGCCCTGTTCGATGGGTTCGGCGACAATATCGACGGCGCCATGTACCAGCTGTCGCTGGCCGGCCTCACCGCGACGGTGATCGAGCGATTGCCGCAGGACCGGGCGATCTCGCTGGTGCGGGCGCACATCCTCGGCCTCGGTGTCGATCCCACCGGCTATCCGCTAGATCAGCTCACCGCGGAGCGCCTCGAGGTCGGCTGGATGGTCTTCGTGCCCACCGAACCGGACGAGATCGCCATCGGCCGCGCCCTCTTCTACATCGCCGACGACGGAGTGATCGAACAGTCGTCCTCCTCGATGCCACCGTCGGTCTACTCCGAAGGGTTCGAACAACGCTTCATGGAGCGGCAGACGAGGACGGGCCTGGCTCTCATGAGCTGACAGAAGGCCAGACCCACGACGACGTCGCAACCAAAGGAGCATGATGACCAAACCCGTCAAGATCGAGGTAACCGGGCTGCGCGCTTCCGCTGCGAAATTCGAGGACGTCGCCGACAAGACGAAGCACCTGCTGGACACGCTGAAGTCGACCACCGGCAGCAAGGGCGAGGCGTGGGGTAACGACAAGAGCGGTAAAAAATTCGCCGACGGCGAAAAGGGATACAAGAAGAACCGCGACAGCATTTTCGAATCCATCGCCAAGGTCGCCGAGGTTTTCGAAGCGAACGCGAAGAATCTGCGGGATTCGGCGAAACTGTATGAGGAGAACGAGCAGGAAATGGCCGACAACCTGCGGCCGCGAGCCAAACGAATGGTCTCGCTCATGCGGCAGACGCAGCCCGATCGAATGGAACGCGGCTAGGCGGACGTGATCCGAAACGATCGAAAGGCTTCTGGTGGCGAATGAGCGGTTGCGGGCCGATGCCGCGATGATGATGGAGGCGATGTCGGAACAGATGCAGGGTCTGGCGAAGCTGCATCGCGACCGTGCCCGGCTCACCGCGACCGTGACCGCGTGCGACAAGCGGATCACGGTGACCGTCAATGCCGATGGCATTCTGATCGAAACCAAGTTCGCCGACGATATCGGCGACCTGACCCACAGCGAGATCGCCGGGGCGATGACCGAGGCCGTGCAGGCCGCCGCCAAGAAGGTGCACGAGCAGGGCCGACTGCTGATGGAGCCGTTGCGCGAGCGCAAGGCCAGGTTGCCGCACCTGTCGGACCTGATCGAGGGCGTCCCGGATACCAGGTCGATGATTCCGACCCCACCGGTGGTGTCGACCGCACCGCCGAATTCCCCGGAACGCCGGTACGACGACGAGAGCACGGTGTTCGGTGACGTGCAGCCGCGCGGGCGCCGGTCGGTGGTCAGTGATCTCGACGATTGAGGTCGTTGCGGGATGAGTCTGTATCTGCCGCCAGAGTTGAGTTGGTTGGGTTGGATCGCCGGTGGTGCGTGGCCCGAGGGTGACGAGGACAAGGTCTGGGCGGTCTCGGACGCCTACAAGGACGCCGCCACCGCGCTGCGGACGGTGATCCCGGATATCGAAGACGCCAAACGTACCGCGGTCGCCGCCTACCCCGAAGGCGCGGGCGGGGAGAAGATCGCCGCGATGTTCGACCAGATGCTCGTCGGTGATCAGTCGATGGAGTCGCTGGCGAAGTTCATGGATCAAATCTCCGACGCCACCTTCGATTTCGGCACGCAGATCGAAGCCGCGAAGCTCACCACGATCATCTCGTTGATCGCGTTGGCCATCGAAATCGCTTGGGCGTGGAAGTTTCCGCCGACCGCACCCATCGAGGAGGCGGCCGCGCAAGTGGCCACCCAAACCGCCCTGCGCCGCATGCGGACGCAGTTGCAGAATCGAATTCTGGCGAAGGTGCTGTCGGTCTTCGGCGAGAAGTTCGCCGGTCTCAGCAAGAACTGGATCCTGAAGATCCTCGAGGCCATGCTGATCTCCGGCGGGATGGACGCCGCCGTGCAACTCGGTCAGATGGCCGCCGGGCATCGCAAGCATTTCGGCTGGGAGCAGTTCGGCGCGGCCGTGGTCTCCGGCGGCGCCGGTGCGCCGTTCGGCCGGATCGCAGCCAACGGCATCAACAAATACACGATCAAGTTCGCGGGGGACAAGATCGGTAACCCGTGGGTGCGGGGCTTGAACGGCGCGGTCGTGGGAATCGGTTCCGGCACCGTGGAATACGGTTTCGGCAGTATCGGTGCCGCGGTGGTCACCGGTGATTGGGCCGGGACGCTCGGCAACCCGGCCGGCTGGGTCGGCGGCGCCGCCCGCGGCGGGATCACGGGCGGCTTCAAGGGTTTCGTCGGCATCAACCGGCTCGACAACCGGAGCTTCGAGATCGACTGGAAGTCCCCGGGCGGGACGAATCACGTACCCGGGCGAGACGGTTCCTCGTTCGACCACGGCAGGTTCGAAAACAACGGTGTCCGTGATGGTTTCGGCGGCGACGGTACCTCGTCCCAGCCGCCGCCCGGCGGGAACGGATCGCGCTACGACGAGCCGCCCGCGACCTTCCCCGCGGGGTCGACCGACAACCGGGCCGGGGGATCGCTGGATCCGTCTCCCGACGGTGGCCAGCGCAGGGACTCGAACGGCAACTCGACCAACGGGCAGGGATACCCGGCGAACACCCACAACGGCAGCCAGCCGGGTGGTTTCGGCGATTCCGGTCGGAACGGCTCGACGTCCTCCGGCAACGGATCCCAGGGCGGCCGCAACGGTGACACGCAGTCGTCGGGTTCGTCGACGAACCGGTCGTTCGGCTCCGGCGACGGCCGCGGTGCGTTCCCCGCATCCTCGACTCCGTTGTTGCACAACGGTAATTCATCCGTCTCGAACGGCTCGTCGCCCTCGGGTTCGTCCTCGTCGGGCTCGTTGTCCGGCGACAGCCGCAATTCGTCGGTGATCGGCCCGCCGAGCGAACGGTCGGTGGGCAGTTCCGGAAACAGTGGCGGTGGCCAATTCGGTGCACGTCCGGTGCTCGGTGGCGATGGTTCGGCGCAGTGGCAACGTCTGCCGTCGACGGACGGCAGCCACCCGTCGTCGGGGGCGTCCTCGCAAACGGGCAGTGTTTCGGGACAACCGCCGCGTCCGCCCGCTTCGGTGTCGGACGTGAGTTCGGTGGGTTCGGGTCAGTCGCCGCGGTCGTCCGCGGTGTCGGACGTGAGTTCGGTCGGCTCGGGACAGTCGCCGCGCGCGTCGGATGTGAGTTCGAGCGGATCGGGACAACCACTTCGTCCGCCGGCGTCGGCGTCTGAGGCGGGTTCGAGCGGTTCAGGCCAGTCACCGCGGACGTCCGCTGGGACGGAGGTCGGTTCGAGCGGCACCGGACAGTCGCCGCGCTCGTCTGCTGGATCGGATGCGAGTTCGGGCGGGTCGGGTCAGCCGCCGCGGTCGTCTGTCGCTGCGGAAGCGGGTTCGACCCACGCGCCGCCACGTTCACCCGTTGCCGCGGAATCGGGTTCGAGTGCTCAGGGTCAGTCGCCACGGACGTCCGCTGGGTCGGAGAATTCGAGCGGCTCGGACCAGCCGCAGCGGCGCACTGTCGGCGTGAACGCCGAGGGCCAGCAGCATCGTCCGCCCGCGGAGCCGAATGCGAACGTTCCGAAACAGCCGCGTCCCGGCATGCCACAGCCCGGCCACGGCGATCAGTCGCCCGCCGTGCGGCGTCCGGAGCCGAACGTGAGCGCGGGTGTGCCGCCTCGATCGCATGATGCCGATTCGTCGGCGAGCGGTTCGGCGCAGCGGCCGAGCGAGCGCCCGACTCCGGCACCCGAGGGCGATCGGCCCGCACCGCGGCCCTCCGTTCGACCGGACCAGCTTTCGGACCCGGGTGGACCGCGCGGGCACGACACCGATGTCCCGGATGGCCGCGGCGACCGGGTCTTCGAAGGCGATGGGGAACACCCCAATTGGGTGCGCGAAGGGGACGAGGTGCGGATCACCTCGCCCGACGGCACCGAACATCGGGTCGACGCACAGGGGAACATCGTCATCGGGCGCCCCGACGACCCGACCCTGGTCAAGATCGGGCCGGACAACTCGGTCGAGTTCGTGCCCAACAACGGCAATCACACTGTGGCAGAACCTGGTCCGCGATCCGATGCGCCGAAGGGGCCGTCCCGCAGCGAGTTCGGTTTCGGCCGCGGCGACGGCACCCAGCACACGGTGCTGCCCGACGGCTCGGTGCGCACGACCGCACCGGACGGGTCGACGACGACCGTCAACCGCGACGGGAGCGCGGAGTTCCGTTCGCCGTGGGACGACCGGACCCGGATCGATCCGGACGGCACCAGCGTGCAGACCCGCCCGGACGGCCCGACCGTGGTCACCAAGCCAGACGACACGGTGTACGTCGTGCCGAACGACCAGGCCGGTCGGGAACGCGACGGGGACGGCAACGTCGTCGTCACGTCGCCGGACGGCACCCGGCATGTCATCGGCGAGGACGGGTCGATCCTGGTGGGGCGCCCCGACGATCCGCAGCTGATGAAGATCGGTGCCGAGTACGGGATCGTGTTCGTCGGCCCGGACGGCACCGGCCCGGCGGACCGCACCGGCGGCAAGGCAGGGGAGCGCGGCGGCATCCAGTCGCCGACCTTCACCCGGCCGGATCAGGTCTCGCACACCGTGTTCGAGGACGGCTCGGTGCGGACGAAGACGCCGGACGGCTGGACCACAACCGTGAAGCCGGACGGTACAACGGAATTCCTCTCGCCCACCGGTGCGAAGACCGTGCACAAGGTGGACGGCACCGTGGTCGAGTCCGGGCCCGGCAGGCCCACCGTGATCACCGGCCCGGACGGGACCAAGCAGACCGTCGAACCCAATGGCGCCGTCACGGTCGAACTGCCCGACAACACCAAACATGTGGTGTTCGACGGTAGGGACGTGGAGGGCGGCGGGCGCACCGAGCATCCCGACGGGACCGTGCTCCACTACGACCACAACGACACCCTGAACATCGGGCTGCGTGATCGGCTCGGCGGGTTCGATCAGGACGGTCCACGCAAGCAGGGCACCATCCAGATGGATCGGCCCGACGGCACCGGCTTCGAGTCTTCACCCAGGGGCACCAAGGTGTTCGACAGCGACGGCACCGTGTACGAGCGTGGACCGCGCGGCTCGGTGCGCGTAACCGCGCCGAACGGGCAGACCGAGTCGCGACAGTTGAACAAGCCGATCGAACTGTCCAACGGCGCGCAGTTGGAACGCACGCCGCAGGGTCTGCGGGTCGTGCACGAAGACGGGTCGGTCTCCGAGATCGGGCCGCGTGGCGTCAGTGTTACCGATGGCGACGGCACCGTGCGTGGGATTCTCAGGGACGGAACGGCTTTCGTCGACGGCACCGAGATGCGCGAGATCCGCGGCGACGGGGCTGTTCGGGTCACCGCCGAAGATCAGACCGCGTGGGGCAGCAGGCCGGATGGGACCACCTGGACGGTCGACGACAAGAACAAGGTGCACGTCGCCGACCCGGACGGCGCCGTCGCGCCACCGGCCGATCCGCAGAGCGGTTACGTCCAGGGCCAGGACCTCACTGCCAAACCACGACCGCCTCGCATCACCGAGAACGATCCGATGCCCGATCCCTATAACGCGCCGACCGCGCCGGACACCGAAGACTGGATTCCGCAGGAATACAAGGACGAGCTGAAGTACAAGGGCATGCAGGTGCCGCCGGACGACCTGCCTTGGGATCCGGCGCAGCAGTTCTACTGGGGTTCGCCGGATCAGGACTATTGGGGTCCGTCGGACGAGTACTACTGGGGGCCGCAGGATCGGGATCAGTCGGGGCCGCCGAACACGGAGGTGCAGGGGCCGTCGGGTGCCGACGGAGCGGTGAATCCTGGTCCGGAGGAGCACGTTCGGAGTTCTGGACCGGGCCGGAACGACGACCGTCGGCAGTCGGGGGATGGCGGTGGTTCCGGCGGGTCGGGCGATGGAGGCGGTTCCAGCGCCGACGGCCCGCGCGATTCCGGTGACGGCGAGGTATCCGGCGACGATGGCGCCGCCGGTGCCGATCGCGACTCGTCGGGCAGCGACCAGACGCCGCCGGAGGAGCAGCAACCTCCGCAACTGGACCCGGAGATGTTGTCGCGGATGCTGCAGAACCTGCACGGCGCGGACGGGATGCTGCCGCCGGGCGGGGAGGGCTCGCTCGGGCCGTCGGAGCAGACCGGATCGGGCGAGGCGACGGACCCGGACGGGCCGTCGCCGGACTTCTGGCGGTTGGGCTCCGGGACCGGTATGCAGTCGCCATTCGGTGGCCCCCAAGGCAATTCGGGCTCGTCATCCGCAGGCGGCACGAACCGGCCTGACGTGTCCGCGCTGCGGGATGCCCTCGACCGACTCCGCGGCGCGGGTGCCGGCGTGACGGGTACGGGCGGCACGGGTACCGGCGGGACAGGTCAGCAGCGAGGCTCGGACCAGTCCGGCTATTCGAGCCGCCCCGGCACGGGAAACAACTCAGGCCAACAGCACGATTCGACCGGTGCCGACCGAACGGGTGCGTCGGAGCGATCGGGCACGACCGACGGCGGCAAGACCTCGGATCGCACCGGTGCGCAGCATGGTTCGGATCGGCAACAGCCCGGTGATTCGAGAAACACTGGTGGCGAGAGCAATTCGAATGCGCCCGGCAAGCACCCCGGTGTCGGCGACAACGCGGACGCCTCCGGGGCCGACAATCGCACCACCACGAAGGATGGCGCGGACTCGTCCGGGCACACCGGTAGCGGCGATCAGTCGAACGCACCGGGCTCCGGTGAGCGATCGGGCGCGCACGGAACCGATGCGGGCGAGGCGCGGAACTCGGATCAAACGTCTGGACCCGAGCATTCGAAAATTCCGGAGCAGCACGGAGAGTCCGCATCGGAGCGGGACGGAACGCACGGGACGACACCGCTGCGCCCGCCCGCGTCCCCGCTGCAAGACGGTCATGCGCAGTCGGGATCGTCTTCGCCCACCGGGACTCCGGCGTCTCCGGGCATGGCGTCGCCCGGCATGACGCCACCGGGGGCGACGTCGCCCGGCTCGGCATCTTCCGGCAATGCCGCCGGATCGCCGCCGAAACAGTCCCGCCGGCCGCGCAAGAAGGACAAACAGCGCAAAGCACCGAAACCGTTTCTGCTGCCCTCGCCATTCGAGGCACCCGAGCAGCGTGCCGGACCCGACGAAACCGCCGATGTCCCCTTCACTTTGGGGGCTTCGGCCGCGGTAACCGAACCGGTGATCGACACGCGAACGACGACGAAGACCACAAGGAGCACCACAGATGGCTGACGAGAAAAAGGGCTCGACGATCGACGACAACAGCAAGACGAGTCGTCAGGACTGGAAGGACTTGCGCGCGAAGGCGGACGCGGGCGGGTTGAAGGCCAACACGGTGGGGCTCGATCCCAAAGTCTTCGCCCTGTGCGCGCAGGCCTGCCACGACATGATCGGCAAGCTCGACTGGTACAAGCAGTACATCCATGACTCGTACATGGACAAGATGCGGGACTTTTCCGATGAAACCGGTGGTAAGTCGCTGACGCGACGTTTCGAACAGAAGGCCACCGATGTCATCGAAGCCATGGATCTCATGAAATGGACCATGGAGGACATGGGTGACACGTTCATCCGTTCGTGCAAGTTCTACTTGTCGACCGAGGACACCAACAAGGCCGGGTTCGACAAGATCGGTGACCTGCAGAAGGTCGATAAGATCGCGCCGAAGGCGGACCCGCCGAGCAATCTGAGCCCTCCCGGACGCGGCGAGCATCCCACTGCGCCACCGCCACCGCCGAGCGCGGACAGCGGCACTCCGATTGCGATCGAAGCGGGTGAAGGCTGGAGTTGGAATCGCTTCTACGATTTTCGGCAAGCGCTGGAAGGCAGTGACCATACGGCATACAACGCCGGTTTCCGGTATAGCTGGCTGGCGGAGAAACTAGGCGGTGACCTGGAGGAGCTGAACGGCTATCTGAAGCAGGTCAAGGCTGAGATGTGGACCGGTGACGGTGCCGACCTCGCTATGAAGGCGGTGACGCGTTTCACCGAAGGTTCCAAGGCTCTGGTCGACACGATGACGAATCTGAGCACGAATCTGGTGTATTGCTCGAAGTGGATCTACGCCATGTACAACGACACTCCCGGTCAGAAGTGGGAGTACACCAACCCGGAATGCAAGCGCGAGGGCTGGCTCGACGGCTATCGCGCAACGTACGCCGCCGTCTACCGGCCGGGCATCGAAGGTGCGGTGAAGGCGATGCCGCCGGTGGTCGGGGTCGGCAAGGTCAAGGAGCCGCCGCCGGAGGAGAAGAAGCCGGATGAGAAGAAGAACGACGGTGGCGGTAACGGGAACAACAACGGCAACAACAACGGGAACGGCAACAATAACGGCAGCGGCAACAACAACGGCAGCGGCAACAACAACGGCGGCGGAAACAACAACGGAAATATCGACAAGAACAGCCCCGAGTACAAGGCCGGCTACCAGGACGGTTACAAGCAGGGGCTGGAGGATGCCAAAGCCAAGGCCAATGGGAACGGCAACGGCAGTGGCAGTGGCAACAGCGGCGGCAGTGGAAACAGCGGGGGTAGCGGCAACAGCGGTGGTAGCGGTGGCCCCGGCAACATCGACAAGAACAGCCCCAACTACAAGGGCGGCTACGAAGACGGTCACAAGCAGGGGCTAGGCGACAGCGCGGGCCAGAACAGCGGCGGGTCGAGCGGGCCGGGTCCGGAGAACAAGAAGGTCAACCCCTCCGGTTACGGTGGCGGCGATGGCAGCAAGGACAGCTCGGGCAACAATTCCGGTGGCAGCGGCAATTCGGGCCAGAGCGGCAGCAGCGGACCCGGACCCACGAACCACAACATCCCGAATATCCCGGAGCCGCAGCAGAAGGTCCCGGAACAACGAAAGCCCGACTATCCGCCGACGAAGCAGCCGAACGGTGGCCAGCCGCCCAAGGGCTCGCCCGAGGACCTGCTGAACAAGCTGCTCCGGGGCGAGAATCCGCTGAAGGATCTGAGTCCGGAGGCGTTGCAGAAGATCGGCGCGGGGCTGCTCGGTGGCCTGAGCCCGGAACTGCTCAAGCAGATGACGCCGGAGGGCTTGCAGAAGCTGGGTTCCGATCTGCTGAAGGGGATGAGTCCGGAGGACCTCAAGCGGTTCGGGGCCGACATCATGAACGGTCTCAGCCCCGAGGGCTTGAAGCACCTGAACCCGGAAACCTTGAAGAACCTGGATCCGGAGACCTTGCGGAACCTGAGCCCGGAAACGTTGCGCGATCTCGGCCGGGTGCTGCCGCAGACGCCGGGCGGCGCGGACCTGATCAAGGCGCTGGCCGACGGATTGAGCGGGATCACGAAGACGATCGGCGATGTTGTGAAGACCGGCACCGAGATGATCGCCGGACTGGCGTCCAACGGCATGCTCGGCATCCCGGGTCTCGGCGAACTGCAGCCGATGAGTATGGCGTCCTACAGCGACGCGGTCCCGAGCGATCTGTCGACCTTGCTGAAGAACGGTGCCGGACTCGCCGGCGGTGGCGGCCCGGGGCCCGGCCCCGGTGGCGACATCAATACGCCGCTCAACGCGCACACCCAAGCCAACCCGGCCGATTCGTCGAAGTTGTTCCCGCGGGCGGCGATCAACCCCAGCGTGAACATGGCGCAATCCGCGCCCGGACCCGGTGCCTCCTCTGCGGGCATGCCCATGGGCCCTGGGCCTGGGCCCGGCGGTCAGGGCGCGGGCGGGGAGTACAAGCGGGGCAAGTTCCTCGATTCGGTGAACAACATGGATGACGCCCTCGGGCCGGACATCGCACGGTCGAAGCCGGTGATCGAGCCGTGACGCAGCAGTGGAAGTTCACCGCGCTCGAATTCCTGGTGCTGTGCGACCAGTATCGCGGTGGGTCGATGCCGCGGCCGCTGCTTTTCCAGAGCGACGAGACGATGATGACCGACGAGTTGGAGCGCCGTAAACGCGTGGTGTGGCAAGAGCTGCAGCGTCGTTTGGACGGCTCGTTCAACGGTGTGGTCCAGGTGCTGAGCGCGCCCGAACTGTATGTGCTGGCGCGTAGTTGGGACGAGCACGACGCCAACGACACGAGCAAGGCGTTGCGCGTGCATGCCGGACGGGCAGGTCTGCACGGGTTCGTGTTCGAACAGGCGTTGGGTGATCTCACCTACGACTCGCCGATGGTCGTGGTCACCGAGTGTGATCCGCAATCGTTGGGGGTCGCGGTGGTGCGTTCCCTGCCGAACGTGGAAGCCGGTCGCCTGCCGGACATTCCGATCATCACCGACCCGCAGGAGCACATCGCACCGAGCTGGGGGCGCAGCTTCGTGCAGGACGATATCGAGGATCGGCCGGTGTACCGCACCCAGCAATTCTTCGAACAGCGGGCCGACCTGACCGGTGTGATCACAGTGGCGCAGGGCCGTTCGAAGTACGGTCCGCGCGGAATTCAAGAGACGACGTTGATGTGGCGCGACGTGGCCGGCGACGGGCGGTACGTGATGTCGCTGGACGAGAACCCGGTCGCGCGCGCCATCAGCCGACGGCTACTGGCGTGGCGGATCCAGCAGGACATCGACAACCTGATGGAACGTGTCGAATCACATTGGGAAACAGGACGTCCCGAGGACCGATACTGAGTTCGGAGCAGTAGGGCAGGAGAGCATCATGACCGAGAATCGCAGAATCCGCGTGGACACCGCGCTGTTACGGCAGGCCGCAACCAAAATGGACGGGGTCGGCGGCAAGACCGGCGACATCATCGCCACCCTGCGGAACAATCTGAACGCCCAAGGCGAACCGTGGGGCAGCGACGACTACGGCGACAAATTCGTCAAGGGCGACAAGGGTTACGGCACATCCTCGAAGAACCTGCTGACCGGCGGCGACAACATGGCCGACTCCGCGAAGAAGTTCAGCAAGGGCATGCGCGACGCCGCGACCAAGATGGACGACATGGACGGCGGGAAGTGATCGCGCCTCGGCTCGCGCACTAGCGCTGACGGGCCACGCTGTCCGGATGCCGAGATCCACGGTGGAATCAGGCATCCGGACGGCGCGTCCGGGGGAACCTCAGCCCGCGGCCGGTGTCTCCCTGATCTGCACGATCGGAAGTACCAGTGCGGCAGGGGCGTTCGCGGGCACGACCGGCTTGGCGGGGGCGACCGGCGGGATCTGCTGGTAGCCGGCGCCGAGCGGCGGCCTGGTGTCGAGCTCGCCCTTGTTCGGCCAGTAGGCGGCGGCGCGTTCGGCCTGGGCGGTGATGGTGAGCGACGGGTTGACGCCGAGGTTCGCCGATACCGCCGCGCCGTCGACGACGCTCAGGGTCGGGTAGCCGTAGACGCGGTGGTAGCCGTCGATCACGCCGTGCTCGGCGTCGGCGCCGATCACCGCGCCGCCCAGGAAGTGTGCGGTGAGCGGGATATTGAAGATCTCGCCCCAGCTGCCGCCCGCGATGCCGCCGATCTTCTCGGCCACCCGCCGGGTCACGTTGTTGCCCATCGGAATCCACGTCGGATTCGGTTCGCCATGGCCCTGCTTGCTGGTCATCTTGCGGCCGAACAACCCGCGCTTGGTGTAGGTCGTGATCGAATTGTCCAGGTGCTGCATGACGAGCGAGATGATGGTCCGCTCGCTCCAGTTCTTGGTGCTCAGGAAGCTCAGCAGGTTCATCGGATGCCGCAGCACCAGGCCCAGGAAGCGCAGCCAGCGCGGAATCCGGCCGCCGCCATCGACCATCAGCGTCTGCAACAGGCCCATGGCGTTGGAGCCCTTGCCGTAGCGGACCGGCTCGATATGGGTGTCCGGCGTGGGATGGATGGACGAGGTGATCGCCACGCCCTTGGTGAAATCGACACCGGGCGTGACCTTTTTGGTCGCGGCACCGACGATGGATTCGGAGTTGGTGCGGGTGAGCTGGCCGAGGCGCGGCGACAGCTCGGTGAGCGCGCCCTTGTCCTGCATCTCGAACAGCAGCTTCTGCGTGCCCCGCGTGCCCGCGGCGAGCACCACGTTGGCGGCGGTGTAGGTCTTGGGCTGCTTGCGCAGCCAGGCGCCGGTGCGGGCGGTGGAGACATCCCAGGTGCCGTCCGGATGCGGCCGCAGATCGGTCACCGTGGTCATCGGAATGACCTGTGCGCCCGCCTTTTCCGCGAGGTAGAGGTAGTTCTTCACGAGGGTGTTCTTGGCGCCGTACTTGCAGCCGACCATGCAGTCGCCGCATTCGATGCAGCCGGTGCGCTCGGGCCCGACGCCGCCGAAATACGGGTCGGCGACGGTCTTTCCAGCTTCACCGAAGAACACCCCGACCGGCGTCTGCACGAAGGTATCGCCGACCCCGAGGTCCTCGGCGACCTGCTTGAACACCTCGTCGGCCGGTGTCATGTGCGGGTTGCGCACCACGCCGAGCATCTTCTGTGCCTGCTCGTAGTACGGCGCGAGCTCGGCCTGCCAGTCGGTGATCTCGCGCCACTGCGCGTCCTGGAAGAACGGCGCCGGCGGCACGTAGAGCGTGTTGGCGTAGTTCAGCGAGCCGCCGCCGACGCCCGCACCGCCGAGGATCAGCACATCGCGCAGCAGGTGGATGCGCTGGATGCCGTAGCAGCCGAGCTTGGGCGCCCAGAGGAACTTCTTCAGTTCCCAGCTGGTCTTGGGCAGTTCGTCGTCGGCGAACCGCTGGCCCGCCTCCAGTACGCCGACCTTGTAGCCCTTCTCGACCAGCCGCAGTGCGGTGACGCTGCCACCGAAGCCGGAGCCGACGATGAGGACGTCGAAATCCGTCGTCCGCTGGTCCATGGTGAACTCCTCGATAGTGTCGCCAGTGACTCGGCTAACACTACTACCGAGTAGCTTGTGCGCCGAACCAGGGCGGCTCCGGCCGATTCGTTTCCGCGCCCGGTATGTCACAGAGCGGCGCTCGCTATTGTTGACAGTGCTCTCTGAATAATGCACGGTGGGGTATGCCGACGACCCCGCGTGCGCGCGCCAGAGCGCAGACCATGAACGACATAGTCCGCATCGGCCGCGAGCATCTCGCTTCGGAAGGGGCCGCGGCCTTGTCATTGCGGGCCGTCGCGCGTGATCTGGGTGTGGTGTCCTCGGCGGTCTACCGCTACGTGCGCAGCCGCGACGAACTGCTCACGCTGCTGGTGATCGACGGCTACAACGCGCTCGGCGACGCCGTGGACGCCGATCTGGCGACGGCGCCCGACGACCCGATCGCACAGATCCGCACCCTGTGCCACTCGGTGCGCCGCTGGGCGCAGGCCGAACCCGCCCGCTACGGGCTGCTCTTCGGCACGCCCGTGCCCGGCTACGACGCGCCCGCCGAGCAGACGATGACGCCCGGCACCCGGGTGATCACCACCTTGCAGGGTCTGTTCGCCCGCGCCTACCTGGCCGGTCAGCTGACCACCCCGCAGCCCGAGTCCGCCGTATCGGCCACCCTCGCAGCCGATTTCGACCGGATCCGCGGTGAATTCGAACTGCCCCTGCCGGATTGGCTGTTCGCCCGTGGCATCACCTTCTGGGCGAGCCTCTTCGGTGCCGTGAGCGCCGACGTCTTCGACATGTACGGCACGGACACCTTCACCGACCGCACCGACCTGTTCGACCAGCAGGTGGACGCGCTGCTGGACATGCTCGGCCACCGGCGCTGAACACGGTCAGTCCTCGCTGCTCCAACGATCGCCGAGGAAACGCAGCAGGGCAGGATCGGTGGAGGTGATGCGGTCGACTTCTTGGCCACCGGTGCACTCGAACAGGCCGACGGTCACCCGTGTGGTGGTGCGCGCGAGTACCCGCCAGATCGCGCCGGAATCTGCCCAGCGGCGCAGCATCGAAGTGGGATCCGGGGTTTCGGTCATCGGGGGAGGGTGACCGGGTCGGTGCAGCTGGCCAGAGCGTCGACGAACGAGCAGGGCTCGGGCGCTCGGGTGGGCCGGTAATCCGGTGGTACGCCGCCCTCCTCGGTAATGGCGGTATAGGCGGCGACCGCGTCGGTCGGCTTGCGCGTGAGCGTGGGGTCGGTGCGGACATCGACCGTGTAGAGGCCGAATCGCGGTGTGTAGGAGCCCCATTCGTAGTTGTCGGTGAGGCTCCAGTAGTTGTAGCCGAGGAGATTCATGCCGTCGGCTTTCGCGCGTTGCAGCCAGTAGGCGGTGTCGCGGAGATTGTCGGCCCGGGTGTACCCGTCGGCGCGCGGGGCGCCGTTCTCGGTCGGCATGCCGTTCTCGACGATGTAGAGCGGCTTTCCCGGGAACTGCCGCGCGTAGTGCTGCAAGGCGTAGTAGATGCCCTCCGGCTGCAGCGGCTGTGTCCACAGTCGTTCGAAGTCAGGTGGGCCCGCCAGCAGCGATTCCGGGGACAGGCCGTAGTAGTAGTCGATGCCGATGTAGTCCAGGCGTGCGCCGATGCGGTCGATGAGCGGCTTGTTGATCAGGTCCTCGCCGGTGGGGATGTACGCGACGTTGCTGGTGACCAGCGCGCCCGGCTGCACCTGATGGATGTAGTCGTAGATACCGTTGTGCGCCTGCGCGATCCGATCGTGCATCGCGGGCACGTCGAGGGGCGGCAAACCGCCTTTGCGTAGCTCGTTGACGATATAGAAGGTCGGCTCGTTGAAGGTGACCCACAGCGGGTCGCGCGCCGCGTAGCGATCGACCAGGGCGCGCGCGTTGGTCAGCCAGTCCTCGACGATGCCGGCATTGCGCCAGCCGCCGCGATCGACCGCCCACCCCGGATACACCCAGTGATCGATCGTCAGCATCGGCCGCATACCGGCCTGGACGATGGCGGCCACGACCTCGTCGTAGAAGCGCAGACCCGCGGGATCCCAAGTGCCGGGCCGCGGTTGTACGCGCGCCCACTCGAGGCCGATCCGATACACCTTGACACCGAGCTGGGCCGCCAACGCGATATCCGACCGATACCGGGTGTAGAAGTCGATCGAATCACCGTATGGGTCAGCGGTTTTGCCCTCCGCGACGTAGCGGGACCAATTGCTGTCCGGTGCATGGCCTTCCGCCTGGTAGCCGGAAGCGGCGACGCCCCACAGGAACTCGGCGCCAAGCGGAGCGATCCATGCGGGTGGTTCCGGCCGGGCGCCCGCGGTGGCCGTGCCCGCGACGAGCAGGGCGACGGCGGCGACGATCAGGCCGGCCGAGTAGTGACGACGCTGTGCTCGCATCAGAACTCCTGTTCACCGCGATGGGGCGCTGGGAACCTTGGGGGACAGCGTAACTGGTCGAATGTCCGTTTCGGGGTGATCGCCGTCGTAAGCCGTAGTAGGGGAGCGAGGGCAGTGGTCGGGCCGGTCGGCGGGCTGGAGGAGCGCGAGTGTCGTTTGGGCGGAAGACCGCGTCGGTAGCGGAGATCAGTTTGGGTAAGCGAGCACATCGGGTTATGGGAACAAAAAAACATCTACTTACGTAGATATGCGCATTCAACTATATAAAGCTCTTGTTCGGACCAACCACCACACATCACCCAACAACGGCACCGCACCTCCCACACAACTCACCAGCACTGAGGAGAGAGGTGCGGCCGCCTGCTATGCCTCCGTCGCGGCGAGCGCCTGCAGCAGCTGTGCACCCGCCGCTCGTGCGGGCGCTCGCATCACGAATCGATCGAAACCCCAATGCTGTTGGTGACCACGAAGCTCAGTGACCAGCTCGTCCACCGTGCCGATGAGCACGTACGGGGCACTCAGCAGTTCGGCGGCCGTCGTGGTCGGTATCTCGGCGGCCAAGCGCGCGCAGGCGGCCTCGGCATCGTCGGTGATCTCGACGTGTTGCACGAGGGCTTCGAGGGCGGGTGTGCGCCCGTTCGTGATTGTGGTCTCGTGCACCTTCGCGACCTGGGCGTCGATCTCGGCTCGGCTCCAGCGGGTTTCGTGGCGGTGTCCGTCGGGCAGGGTGCGGCCGAGCCCGGAGAAGCCGACGATATCGGCGATTTCGGCGGCGTAGCGCAGGACGCGGTCTCCGTTGCCGCCGACGAGGACCGGGATCGGCGTCTGGATCGGGCGCGGCCGGTCGAGCACCGCGTCCTGGAGCCGCACGTGGTCCCCGGCGAAGGTGACGGTTTCACCGGCGAGCAACCGGCGGGTCGTGTCGCCGACCTCGATCATGCGCGCGACTCGCGCTGCGGCCGAAGGGTGTTCGCGGCCTTGCATGGTCCATTCCGCCGGGGTGTGCCCGGCGCCGATCCCGAACACCGCGCGCCCACCGGAGACGAGGTCGAGCGTGGCGAGCTCGCCGGCCAGCAGGAACGGTTCCCACATGCCCGCGTTGACGACATTGGTACCGAGCTTGATCGTCGAGGTGGCGGTCGCTGCGGCGGCGAGTGCGACGAACGGTGCGGCGAACGCACCGGGATGGTCGGGGACCATCAGCGCGTCGAAACCGTCGGCTTCGCAGCCGCGGGCGAAGTCCGGCAGCGAGCCGAGGCTGATCACGTCGGCAGCCATGGCGAACTTGATCGGTGTGGGCATATTCGACCTCCCATTTCGAAGGGTGCCCACGCTAATTCGTCGGGCGCGCGAACCGAACGTTGGTCTGCTGACAGCAGATTCAGGTCGTCAGCGGCGGACCTGGTCGGCCTCGACGACAGGGAGCCGGACCGTGACCGGGTCGGTGACCGGTGTGGTCTCGACCAGGTCGGCCATGCCGCGGGTGGTGGGATGTTCGTCGTCGAGGACGGGTTCGCCGAGGCCGACGCGTTGCTGGAGGCGTTTCATCCAGGCCGGTGCCCACCAGCAGTCGTCGCCGAGCAGTTTCATGACCGCGGGCACGAGGAGCATGCGCAGGATGGTGGCGTCGATGAAGAGCGCGGCGATCATGCCGTAGGCGATGTACTGCATCATCACCAGGTCGGAGAAGGCGAAGGCGCCGGTGACGACGAGCAGGATGAGTGCGGCGGCAGTGATGATGCCGCCGGTGTGTGCGGTGCCGATCCGGATGGCCTCGGTGGTCGTGGCGCCCTTCGCGCGCGCTTCGACCATGCGGGACAACAAAAATACCTCGTAGTCGGTGGAGAGCCCGTAGATGATCGCGATGATCAGGATGAGCACGTTGGCTTGGATCGGCTGCGGGGTGAAATTGAGCAGGCTCGCACCGTGGCCGTCGATGAAGATGAGGGTGAGGATGCCGAGGGTGGAGCCGAGGCCGAGCACGCTCATGAGTGCGGCCTTGATCGGCAGCACCAGGGAGCCGAAGGTCAGGAACATGAGCAGGGTGGTGAGCAGCAGCACCACGACGACCATGAACGGGATGCGGCCGAGCATGCCGTCGATGGTGTCCTTCTTGATCGCGGGCTGGCCGCCGACGAGCACGGTGATGTCGTCGGGTACGTCCATCGAGCGCAGGTAGTCGATGGTGGCGTTGGCCGCGTCGGTGTCGGTGGAGTCGGCCAGGGTGGCTTCGCTGCGGTATACGCCGGGTTGGCTGGTCGAGGCTTTCGGTGTGGCGAATTGGCCTGGCACACCTGGTTTTTGCTCGGCGAGGCCGGGTGCCTGGTTCGCCTGTTTGATCACCGCGCCGATGGCGTTGCGGTGTGCTTGACGGTTCTCGTCGGTCTCCTCGGTGACGAAGACGAGTTGTACGGGGTCGGATTTGCGCAGCGGGAAGGTGGTGTCGAAGTCGTGCTGGGCGATGCGGGTGGTGTGGTCGGGCGGTAGGTAGGTTTCGCTGAAGGTGCCGAAGGCGATGTTCTTGACCGGGATGATCAGGATGAGCAGGCCGATGCTGATCGGGATGGCGATCTTGGTCGGGTGCTGCATGACCCAGCGGGTGGTGCGGCCCCAGAGTCCGTTCTCGACTTCGTCGGCGGTTTTGCTGCGGCTGAAGCGTTTGACGCCGAGCAGGTCGACGCGCGGGCCGAGGATGCTGAGGATCGCGGGCAGGATGGTGATCGCGGAGAGCGCGGCGAGGGAGACCGTCGCGATGGAGCCGTAGGCGAGCGAGCGCAGGAAGCCTTGGGGGAAGAAGAGCATGCCGCCGAGGCTGGTGACGATCATGGTGGCGGAGAAGACGACGGTGCGGCCCGCGGTCATGACGGTGCGGCGGACGGCGGTGGGGGTGTCGTAGCCTTCGGCGATCTCTTCGCGGAAGCGGCTGACGATGAACAGGCCGTAGTCGATGGCCAGGCCGAGGCCGATCATCGTGACGACGCTGGAGACGAACGAGTTGACCTGGGTGAATTCGGTGATGAAGCGGACGATGCCGTTGGCGCTGATGATGGTGAGGCCGCCCAGGACCAGTGGCAGCGCGGCGGCGACGAGGCCGCCGAAGACGAAGAAGAGCAGGATCGCGACGGCGGGCAGGGCGAGCAGTTCCATGCGGTGCAGGTCGTCGGCGAGGGTGTCGGTGAGCGCGCCCGCGACCGGTTGCAGTCCGGCGACCTGGACGTCGACGCCGGGGATGTAGAAGGCGTCTTTGACGGCGCGGAAGTTGTTGACGATGTCGGTGTCGTTGTCGCCTTTGACGGCGATGGAGGCGAAGGCGCGGTTCTTTTCGGGCTTGCCGAAGAAGCTCGGCTGGGCGGGGGCGTTCTCGGTTTGCCAGTAGGCGCCGTTGATCCGGTCGATCTGCGGATGTTCGCGGGGGAGCCGGTTGAGGTTGTCGATGATCTTGCTACTGAAGTCCGGATCGTCGAGTGGCACGCCGGGTGGCGCGGTGTAGAGCACGATGACGTCGGCGCTGTGGTCGCGGCCGAATGCGGCGTCGGCGGTGCGGGCGGCGTGCGCGGATTCCGAGGTCGGGTCGTCGAAGCCACTGGCGCCGAGATGATTCCCGAGGTCGTAGCCGTAGCCACCGAGGGCGAGCATGCCGGCGCCGACGACGGCGATGACGATGAACCGGAATCGATGGACGAGGTCCCCCCAGCGTGCGAACATCAGCAGCCCCTCCGGCGGTGCCGGCCGGACGGGTGGGTGGTGTGCGGCCTCGAGGCACCGATCGTCAAGTGTCTGGGTCCTTTCCGGTGGGTCGCGCCCGATGTGCGCGCTCTCCAAAGTACCGGCGGTGCGGGACTGCTCGCCGGAAAGTGGTTGCCGGGTAATAGCTCTGCGGCTTTCCTTGTTGCCTTCGATTCGGGGTTGCGCCTTGTATATCTAGTAATGCTAGATTGAGTAGCAACGCTAGATCTACGGATGGAGTCCCTCATGTTCAGCACAGTCGCTCAGGTCGCCGCCATCGTCGCGGTGCTCGCGAACGCGGTCATCTACGGCACCGACGCGTGTTATGCCCTCGTCACGCGTGCGGTGTACGCGCGGCTGGACGACAGCACCCTGACCGAGTCGGCGGGATGGGGGCACTACTACGGTGACCGCCGGATGCCGGTGTTCGGTGTGACCGGTGTGCTCACCGCGGTGCTCACGGTCGTGCTGGCGGCGCTCGGCGGCCAGGTCGCGGCGGCGGTCGCGGCGGGAATCGCGGTGGCCGCCTTGGTGATCTGGTTGCTCATCTACGTGCGCGTCGCCAAGCCGGTCAACACGGTGCAGACCGCGGCGGCGCAAGCCGGTATCACCCCGCCGAATGCGCGTGCGCTGCAAGACAAGTGGGACAGCGTCATCCACGCGCGGGTCGCGCTGCAAGCCATCGCTCTGGCCGGTCTGACCGCCGCGATCGCCCTGATCTGACCATGAGCTTGCGCGCCGGCGGCTCAGGGGTGCAGTTCGATGACGAGCGGGTTGCCGGTGTCGAACCAGTATCGGTGCAGCTCTTGGATTTTGGCGCGGGAGGGCAGGCCGCGCCGGTGCACGGCGCATTCGCCGTAATCGGTGGGGGTGAGGACGCCGTAGCCCCGCGGCGGGCGCAGCCGGAACCACGGCATCATCAGGGCGCTGAGGATGCGGCCCGAGCGCTGGGTGCGGATGAGCACGGTGTGCTTGCCGGCTTCGGCCGTCGCGGCGCGCCGGATGTCGTGGCGGCGCGCGCTGTCCGCCGCGGCGGGACCGGTGGCGGAGTCGTCCATGGTTTCCATCGTCCGCTCCGGGCCGGGGATTCGGGCCGGATTCGGCGATCGGTGTGTGGTGTTGTCCGTCAACGACTTTGCGGCCTGGGCTGATGTGAGATCGCCCTCGTCCCGGCCTGGCGGGGCCGGTGGCGGACGAAGACGTGTCAGGATTCGAGGATGGTGTCGAATCCGTTGCCGTCGTTCGCTCGACAGCTGGCCCGCCAACGCTGGGTGATGCGGGGCGCGCCGGTCGTGCTGCCGGTGGAGCGGACGATTCGGCGCTGGACCGGCGGACGCAAGGGTGTGCTGGATCTGGCCGGGCTGCCGTCGATCGAGATCACCGTCGCGGGACGCAAGACCGGCACCCCGCGCACGACGTCGCTGCTGTATGTGCCGCGGGGCGAGGACTTCCTGGTCATCGGCTCGAACTGGGGCAGTGCGAAACATCCGGCCTGGTCGGCGAATCTGCGGGCCGCGACGACGGCCACGGTCCGGCACGGCGGCGCGCAGTTCGAGGTGACGGTCACCGAGCTCACCGGCGTCGAGCGTAAACCCGCGTGGGATCTGGCGGTGGAGTTCTGGCCCGGGTACGAGATGGAGTACGAGCTGTCCGGTGGCCGGCAGTTCCGGATGTTCTTGTTGCGTCGGCGCTGATTCGCGTCGCAACGGTGGATTCGGTGGCACCCCGTTTGTCGGCGGGCCCGGTTACGGTGAGTTGGTGACCACGCATCTGACGCACTGGGGAGCCTTCGAGGCGGACAGCGACGGCGAGCGGCTGACGGCGGTGCGGCCGTGGCGCGAGGATCCGGAGCCGATGTCGTTGATCGACAATGTGGCTTCCGCACAACATCATCCGACGCGGATCGATCAACCGTATGTACGGCAGGGGTGGCTCGAGCACGGGCCGGGCGCGCCGGGGCGGGGCGCGGAGCCGTTCGTGCCGGTGTCCTGGGAGACCGCGCTCGAGCTGTTGTCCGGCGAACTGCGCCGGGTGTATCGCGAGCACGGGGCGGAGTCGGTGTACGGCGGGTCCTACGGGTGGGCGAGCGCGGGACGGTTCCATCATGCGCAGAGTCAGGTGCACCGGTTCCTCAACTGCCTCGGCGGGTACGTGTATCACGTCAACAGCTACAGCCTGGGTGTGTCGCAGGTGCTGCTGCCGTACGTGATCGGCGATCTCGGCTGGGTGATGCAGCAGGCGACCTCGAAATCGGTGCTGGCCGAACACACGGAGCTGGTGGTGGCGTTCGGCGGGTTGTCGCCGAAGAACGCCGCGGTCTCGCCGGGCGGGGTGTCTCGGCACAATACGAAGGGCTGGATCGCGGCCGCGCGGGCGCGCGGCTGCCGCTTCGCGTCCGTCTCACCGTTGCGTGACGATATTCCCGCCGAGGCGCAGGCGGAGTGGATCGCGGCCCGGCCCGGTAGCGACGCGGCGCTGATGTTGGCGCTGGCGCAGGTGCTGGACGCGGACGGGTCGGCGGATCGAGAGTTCCTGGACAAATACACCGTCGGCTACGACCGCTTCCTCGGCTACGTGCGCGGGGACGCGGACGGGATCGTGAAGTCGCCGGAGTGGGCCGCGCCGATCACGGGGTTGGCGGCCGAGCGGATCCGGTCGCTGGCGCGGGAGATGGCGGCGGCGCGGACCCTGGTGACGGTCAGCTGGTCGCTGCAACGAGCGCAATACGGTGAGCAGCCGTTGTGGTTGGGTGTGGTGCTGGCCGCGATGCTGGGCCAAATCGGCTTACCCGGTGGTGGTTTCGGGCACGGGTATGGTTCGGCGGCGAGTCTGGGGGAGCCGGCGCGGGCGTTCTCGCCGCCGCGGCTGCCGCAGGGGCTCAACCCGGTGACGACATTCATCCCGGTGGCCAGGATCGCCGATATGCTGCTCGAGCCCGGTCGGCCGTTCGATTACAACGGTCAGCGTCTGGTCTATCCCGATATCCGGCTGGTGTACTGGTGCGGCGGGAATCCCTTTCACCACCACCAGGATCTGGCTCGGTTGCGCGAGGCGTTCACGCGGCCGGAGACGGTGGTGGTGCACGATCCGTTCTGGTCGGCGACCGCCCGGCACGCCGATATCGTGCTGCCCTCGACCATGTCGATCGAGCGCGACGATTACGGCGCGGGCGAGAACGACCGGGTGTTCTTCGCGATGAAGGCGCTCACCCGGCCGCACGGTCAGGCGCGCGACGACTACGCCGTTTTCGTCGACCTGGCCGAGCGGCTCGGGGTCGGCAAGGAGTTCGGCGAAGGGCGCACGGTCGAGGAGTGGTTGCGGCACCTGTACGAGCAGTGGCGGCTGCGGTTCACCGACCATGCGCTACCCGATTTCGACACTTTTTGGGCGAGTGGGCAATTGGAGTTGCCGATCCCGGACCCGGACCAGGTGCTCGGGGCGCAGTTCCGGGCCGATCCGGAGCGGTTCCCGTTGGGCACGCCCACCGGCAAGATCGAGATCTACTCCGAGACCATCGCCGGTTTCGGCTATTCCGACTGCCCCGGGCATCCGGTGTGGCTCGAGCCCGAGGAATGGTTGGGGGCGCCGGACGCCGCGGAGTTCCCGTTGCAGTTGGTCGCGAATCAGCCGCGGTCGAAGCTGCACAGTCAACTCGACGTCGGTGAGTTCAGTCGGTCCACGAAAGTCGGTGGGCGCGAACCGGTTCGGTTGCATCCGGAGGACGCGGCCGCGCGTGGTCTGCGCTCGGGCGACGTGGTGCGCCTCGTCAGCCGACGTGGCAGCTGTCTGGCGGGGCTCGTGGTCGACGATGCGGTCCGTCCCGGTGTCGCGCAGCTGTCGACCGGTGCGTGGTACGACCCCGACCCCGCCGATCCGACCTTCTGCCGGCACGGCAATCCGAATGCTTTGACGCCGGACCGGCCCTCCTCGACGCTGTCCCAAGGCTGCACCGGCCAGTTGTCTCTGGTGGAGGTCGAACGGTATGCAGGCGAACTTCCGCCGCTGACCGTCACGCAGGCGCCTGCCATCGTTCGGTAAGCGGCGCAACAGGTTTCGTGTGGCGGCGCGGCCGAGCGCCCAGGTCTGTGTTGTGGCTATTCGCTGCTGTTCTGCCGCTGCGGCGATTTGCGTTCGTTGGCGTTGAAACGCGCCTTCTTCTCGCGGTTCCCGCACGTGTTCATCTCGCACCATCTGCGGGTGCGGCTGCGGCTGGTGTCGAAGAAGGCGGCGCGGCAGGTCGGTGACGCGCACAGGGCCAGCCTGCCGTCGCGTGTCCCGGCGATGATGCTGATCGCGTCGGCGGCGATCACGCCCAGGGCGTCGGTGACGCACGTGGGGGAGCTGAGTCGCCATTGCCGCGTGCCCTCGGGGGTCAAGACGGCCGTGGCCCGGCCCTGCGTGCTGCGCTCGTTGATGACCCGGAGGGCGGTCGCGGGGAGGGGCTCGTGCAGGGCGGCCGCGGTCGCGGCGGCGTGTATCGCTTCGCGCAGTTCGCGGGCGAGTTCGAACTGGTCGGGGGTGCAGGACTCCACGGGGAGGTCGTTCACCACCAGCCAGTCGACGAGTCGGCGCGGAGTGGGGATGCGTTCCAGGGGTTCGCCGCGGCGTTCCGACAGTGTCCCCGTGAAGCTGGTTGCCAGCACGCTACCGAGACGGAATTCGGGGAACCGAGCGCTCATGGAACCACCATAGACGGTTGCGGAGCCCGTTCGACGCATGTTAGAACCGTCGTAGATGGTTCACGAACTAGCTAAGACGGTTCTAGGAGGAGGTCTCATGCCCGCATATCGTTTCGCGCTCGACCCTGCACCCGGCGTCGGCGGCCCGGCAGCTCACGTCGCAGAGGTGGTCGCATGAACCGTCGAACCAGCGACGTGCACGCGTTCGAAGCGCACGCCACCGAGGCCGACCTCGATGAGCTGCGCGCCCGACTCGCGGCCGCCCGGCTGCCGGAACCCGAGACCGTCCAACGCGCCGCGCCCGGCCCCGGCCGCTGGGACCAGGGCGTACCGCTCACCGACCTCACCGAGCTAGTGGATTACTGGCGCACCGACTACGACTGGCGGACGTTCGAAACGCGCCTCGATCGGATCGGCCAGTTCCGTACGACCATCGATGATCTGGGCATCCACTTCCTGCACCGGCGTTCGGCACGCGAGGATGCCACGCCCTTGATCATGACCCACGGCTGGCCGGGCAGCATCGCCGAATTCATCGATGTGATAGACGAACTCGCGGATCCCGCCGACCCCGGCACGCCGGCCTTCCACGTCGTGGCCCCGTCGCTGCCCGGCTTCGGGTACAGCGACAAGCCCGCCGACACCGGGTGGGGCATCGAAAAGATCGCGGCCACCTGGGTGCAGCTGATGAACCGGCTCGGCTACCCCGAATTCGTTGCGCACGGCGGCGATTGGGGCGGCGTGATCACCACCGTCCTCGCCGGGCGGTTCCCCGACCGCGTCCTCGGCATCCACACCACCCTCGCACAGGCACCGCCGGGGGCGACCATCGACGGGCTGACAGCGACCGAGCTGGCATGGACCGAACAGACCCGCGATTTCTGGGTTCATCGCGCGGCATACGCGAAGCAGCAGGCGACCCGCCCGCAGACCATCGGCTACGCGCTCGTCGATTCGCCGGTCGGGCTGCTCGCCTGGATCCTCGACAAATTCGCCGAATGGACCGACACCCACGACAGCCCGTTCGAGACGATGTCGAGGGACCGGATTCTCGACGACGTCACCCTGTACTGGCTGACCCGCACCGGTGCGTCGGCGGCGCGCATCTACTACGAAAGCCACCACTCGCTCGACCCCGACCTCCGCGTCGACGTCCCCGCGGCCATCACCATCTATCCCCGCGACATCGAAAAATGCCCCCGCCCCTGGGCCCAGCAGCGATACCGCCAGATCGTCCGCTGGCGAACCCCCGACTCCGGCGGCCATTTCCCCTCCCTGGAAGTCCCCGACTTCTTCGTCAAGGACCTACAGCAAGGCCTCGCCGCAGTCCTGGCCGCCACCCGCTGACTTTTCACCGAACCCGTTCGCCCACGGGGTCAACTCGGCGGTCGGCCGCCAGGGGTCTGCGACGTCGTCGGCGCGACGGTGCTCGAGTGTTCCGGGGAACTCGGTGTCGGCCCGCGCGACGGCATGGGCGGCCGGGAACTATTCGTCGATCCGAACGGAATCTGGTGTGCGATCGCGTCCTTCATCCGGGAGCGCACCGCGTCCCGATCCTCAGGTGGCCGATGCAGGGCGGAACGTGGCGTGCTGTCTCCGGTGACGGGGATGTCCCCGGCGACCGGAATGAGCGTGTACCAGTCTTCTTCTTTGCTGTAGCGTGCCGCGATCAAATAGGACTGCCCCAGCACCAGCAGTTCGTCTCCTTTTTCCACCACGATCGTCCGATCCTTCAGACCACCACGCTGATTGACCGTCACACGGCCGGCGACGTCACCTTTGAGTCGCTCGCTCACCTCGAGCGAGAACTGCGACTCGAGCTGCCCCCGGCGTTCGGTCGACCCGATCGACTCGACCACCCGCCCGAAGAAGATGTCGGTTGCCGCTCCCGCAACCGCCGCCGGATCATCACGGTCGATCACGCTGCTGGATTGGAGGTACGAGGTGGACGGCGGAGACACACCCGGGACAAGAGGCGGCCCTTCCTCCGGCGAACAGGCCACCGCCATTCCCAAGACCGCGAGCACTCCGAGTGACACCCGCCCCGCCGAACGCCGACCACTTTTTCCGATCACTTCACCACCCCCACTTGTAGCGGTATACAGCCTTGTCGAGCCCCTGCAGCGTGCTGACCTGCCTGGTGCCGTCCGATGGCCCCATGATTTGCGAATCACACGAATGATCCAGTCCCAGTGCATGTCCCAGCTCGTGGATCAGTACCACCCGACGCTGGGTATCGCTGTATCGATCTGTGTACGCGCGGTTGAGTTTGATCTGGTCGGGTAGCGCTCCGAAGTTCTGGTACTGCCCAGAATAGGTCTCATCCGGAAGGTTCACCTCGTTGACGGTCAGGTCATATCCCACTGCGCCGGACTGCTTGACGTTGATCGCGCTCATGGTGTTCCACTCAGCGACGGCGCCGCGCCATGCAACGATCGATCTCTCATCGGTGAACGCGGCGGAATACGCGATCTCCCGTCCGTCAACCGAGTTGTAAGGCAGTTGGTATCCCTCGATGCCGGTGACCAGGATGCCGCCCTGGAATCTCTGCGCGTACTGACCACAGCCCGGCTGCCGAGTGTCCTCGATCGGGTAGCCGTATGCACCGTTTTCCCAGTCGGCCCGTGCCCAATACTCGGCGATCGGGGTGCGGACGATGCGAGCACCGGTCGTTGGATGCCAATAGATCGGACCGCCCTCGAACCCTTGGCCACGGCCGTCATTTTTCGTTACGTACTCGTCAGACTTGGGGAAGCCCATCACTCCGTTCTCCCAATCCGCCTGCGCCCACTTGTCTCGAATCAGGCCCCACGTGGGGTGCACACCGGTCGGGCCGGACCAGTGGATCGAGCCGCCTTCGAAATTGTTGAAGCGCCCAGGCTTACGGGTTGGCAGTTCGCGTGTTGTCGGATACCTGAGCGCTCCGTTCTCCCAGCCGAGTTCGCCCCATTTATCGCGAATGGCGCCACCGATCTGGTTTGCTCGCCCATCTGAGACGCGCGGGTGCCAGTAGATCGAACTGCCTCTTTCGAACGCTTGCCACCGTCCCCCGCGCGCGGCGTCGGACTCGGGATTGGTCGCGTTACCGAAGAACGGAAAATCTCCGGCAGCGCGAAACTCGGCGAGTATGGCCCCTCCGACGCAATGGCCGTACCAGGGGTCGTCGTTCGGGCACCGGGGGTCGGCGAACGCAGGACTCGCGCCGACAGCTGCCATACCGGCAACGAGTGCTGTGATCGTCGTCAGGATGGCCGCAATTCGAGTGTAGCGGTGCTGATCGCGCCGTTTTCTGACGTTCGTTCTGCAAGCAAAGACCATGGCCCCTCCCGTTTTTGCCTACGTCGGTCAAGTCCAATGGGACCAGGAAGATGGTGTTCCGCGACAGTGGACTTGACTGGAGAGCGTCGAGTGGGGAGCAATCCGAACGACGCTTCGCCGTGCAGGATTCGCCCGCTGCTGGGTTCGAAGAGCCGGGTTGAGCAGACTCCGAGCGCGGCGATCTCGAACCCATAGCTTGCAGCAGGTGCCGTGTTGCGTTCGGTGATATGACCGTTGAGGTTGTGGTGCCGCAGTTGCACGCCTACCGGGTGAAGATTATTGGGCTGCAATGGCACTCGGTGCACCGTTAGGCTCGCGCGCATGATCCTGCGGCATGTGAGCATCGACTGCGCCGACCCGTACCAGCTTGCGACGTTCTGGGCGGGTGCCACCGGGTGGCCGGTGTCCGACGCGGACCAGGCGGGTGACGACGAAGTCCTGATCGAAGCGCCTGCTCCGGTACCGGGATTGCTGTTCATTCGGGTGCCGGAGGGCAAGACGGTGAAGAACCGCGTCCACTTCGATTGGCTGCCGGACGAGCGCACCCGCGACGAGGAAGTGGACCGGCTGCTCGCCCTCGGCGCGACGCTCTACGAGGATCACCGCACCGCGGACGGTCTGGGCTGGGTTACTCTGCTCGACCCCGAGGGCAACGAATTCTGTGTCGAGCGAAGCACATCCGAACGTGGCGGCACGGCCTGACCGTGGCGGGGGCGACACTCCCTGAATCGGCCTGTGCGGCGGACGGATCGGCGGTGACCTCTAGGATTCCCGCGTGACCTACGACGACCTCGAGCATCTCGACACGTCCAGGCTGCCGGAGCGGCAGCAGCGGATCCTCGCCACGATCCGGGATTGGGTGGTGCGCCACGGGTACGCGCCGAACTCCCGGCAGATCGGGGACGCGGTGGGGCTGCGGTCTTCGTCGTCGGTGTCGAAACATCTGAACAGCCTCGAGGAGCAAGGGTTCCTGCGGCGCAGCGAGACGATGTCGCGCCCGATCGATGTGCGGATGTTCCTGCAGGCGAGCGCGCCGCGGGAAACGAACGAGGACTCGGTGGCGGTGCCGGTGGTCGGCGATATCGCGGCGGGCACGCCGATCCTGGCCGAAGAACATTCCGACGACATGGTGACCATGTCGCGTCAGCTCGTCGGCCGCGGCACCGTGTTCGGGCTGCGGGTGCGCGGCGATTCGATGATCGATGCGGCGATCTGCGACGGCGATATCGTCGTGGTGCGCAAACAGAACGAGGCGCATTCGGGGGAGATCGTCGCCGCGATGATCGAGGGCGAAGCCACGGTGAAGGTGTACCGGCGGCGCAACGGGCACGTCTACCTCGAACCGCGCAACCCTGCCTACCAGGTCATCGATGGTGACGAGGCGGTTGTGCTGGGCAAGGTGGTCTCGGTGATGCGGCGGGTCTGAGCACCCGACGTACCCTGAACTGCATGCCCGACAGCACGTCACTTCGCGCGGATGTCGGACGGTCGGCCGAGGTGTTGGCCGGCCGCCGGATCGCCGTGCTCACCGGGGCCGGGTTGTCCACCGACAGCGGTATCCCCGACTATCGCGGTCCGGCCTCGCCGCCGCGCAACCCGATGACCTACCAGCAGTTCGTCGGCGATCCGGTGTTCCGGCAGCGGTATTGGGCGCGTAACCACGTCGGCTGGCGGCGGATGGACGCGTCACGGCCCAACCCCGGGCACCGCGCGCTGGCCGAGTTGGAGCGCATGGGTGTGGTGACCGGATTGATCACCCAGAACGTCGACCTGCTGCACACCAAGGCGGGGCAGCGCCGGGTCATCGACCTGCACGGCACCTACGCGCAGGTCCGGTGCCTCGGTTGTGCGGCCAGGATCTCGCGGATGGCGTTGGCCGAGCAGCTGGAGGCGGCCAATCCCGGGTTCGCCGACGGTGTCACGACCGACGGGGTAGAGGTCGCGCCGGACGCGGACGCGGTGGTCGCCGATACCGCGGGTTTCCGGATGGTCGATTGCGCGCGCTGCGGCGGCATGCTGAAGCCCGACATCGTGTACTTCGGTGAGAACGTCCCGAAGGATCGCGTGGCTGCCGCGTTCGATTTCGTCGACGCCGCGGACGCGCTGCTGGTCGCGGGCTCGTCGCTGACCGTCATGTCGGGACTGCGGTTCGTGCGGCACGCGGCCAGGCACGGCAAACCCGTCGTGATCATCAACCGCGGCGCCACCCGCGGTGACGAACTGGCGACCTGCACCCTCGATGCCGGGTTGTCCGAAGCGCTGCCCGCGCTCGCGCAAACCCTCGGTGGCGTAAGGGTTTTCGCTGGAACGTAGGGTTCAGCGGTCGGCGAGCACGGTCAAGCTGCGCACCAGTTCCGCGGCCGCGGCCGAGGCGAGCCGGTAGCGCACCACCCGCCCTTCGCGTTCGGCGGTGACCAGCCCGGCGGTGCGCAGCACGGCCAGGTGATTCGACATGTTGGACTGCGTGGCCCCGGTGTGCTCGACCAGCTCGCTCACGGAGGCGTCGCCGCGTGCCAGGTTTTGCAGAACCGCAAGGCGCACACGGCAACTCAGCGCGCGACCGAGCGCGAACAGTCGATCGTCCGGGTCATTGTCATCCATCAGTGGCCAATGATACATTTCCGAACACATCAGTGACGGCTGATGTATCTATCGGCACGGGGAATCGGCATCTCCCGGGAAGGGGCAGCAATGCCTGAGGGTAAGAACGCGGTCGTCACCGGCGCGAGCAAGGGCATCGGACTGGCCGTGACCACCGCGCTGCGCGACCAGGGCTATCAGGTGGTGGCCTGCGCGCGGTCGGTCAACGCCGAACTCGCCGGCATCGCCTCGCTCGCCGTCGCGGCCGACCTGGGCACCCCCGACGGTCCCGGCCGGTTCATCGATGCGGCACTCGCCGAACTCGGCGGCATCGACCTGCTGGTCAACAACGTCGCGGGTACCACGGGCCCGCATCCGGGCGGATTCCTGTCCGTCACCGACGACGACTGGCGTCACGCCCTGGACCTGACCCTGCTCAGCACCGTACGCGCGAGCCGGGCCGCGCTGCCCAGCCTGCTCGAGCGCGGCGGTCAGATCATCAACATCGGCTCGATCAACGCGCGCCGCCCGGCGCCGCACCTGGTGGATATCGCCGCCGCCAAAGCCGCGCTGGCCGCGCTCGGCAAAGCGCTCGCCGAGGAATTCGGTCCGCGCGGGGTGCGGGTCAACACGATCTCACCGGGGCCGGTGCGGACCTCGGTGTGGACCGAGCCCGGCAGTACCGGCGACGCACTGGCCGCCCGCGCCGGCCTGTCCCGCGAAGAATTCCTCGACGTCCTGCCCGCGACCCTCGGCATGTCGACCGGCCGTATCACCGAACCGGCCGAAATCGCCGCCCTGGTGGTGTTTCTGGCAGGCGGATCGGCACCCAACATCAACGGCGCCGACCTCGTCATCGACGGCGGCATGCGCAAGGAGCTCTGAGCGATCGGGCCTTTCAGTACTGCCGATAACCGGCCAGGAAGCGTCCGATACGTTCGATGATCGCCTCCAGGTCGTCGGCGTGCGGGAGGGTGAGGATGCGGAAGTGGTCAGGGTGCGGCCAGTTGAAGCCGGTGCCCTGCACGATGTGAATCTTCTCCTGTAGCAGCAGATCCAGCACGAACTGCTCGTCGTCCTTGATCCGATACATGTCCAGGTCGATGCGCGGGAACGCGTAGATCGCACCCTGGGGCTTGACGCAGCTGATGCCGGGGATCGCGTTGAGCGCCTCCCAGGCCCGGTCGCGCTGTTCGCGCAGCCGCCCGGTGGGCATGGTGAGATCGAAAATGCTCTGGTGTCCACCGAGCGCGGCCTGAATCGCTTGCTGCGCAGGGACATTCGCGCACAGTCGCATTCCGGCCAGCATGGTCAGTCCCTCCAGGTAGCTGCCCGCGTGCTGGGTGGGCCCGGAGACGACGAGCCACCCGGAACGAAATCCCGCGCAGCGGTAGGACTTCGAGAGTCCGGAGAAGGTCAGGCACAACAGGTCGGGAGCGAGTGCGGCGGCCGCGGTGTGGGTGGAACCGTCGTAGCGGATCTTGTCGTAGACCTCGTCGGCGAAGACGATCAGCTGATGCCTGCGCGCGATCTCGAGCAGCTCGCGCAACACTTCCGGCGGATACACCGCCCCGGTCGGGTTGTTCGGGTTGATGATCACCAGGGCGCGGGTGCGGTCGGTGATCTTGGCTTCGATATCGGCCAGGTCGGGATACCAGTCGGCGCCCTCGTCGCAGAGGTAGTGCACGGCGCGGCCGCCGTTGAGCGTCGTCGCGGCGGTCCACAGTGGGAAATCCGGTGCGGGAACGAGGACTTCGTCACCGTTCTCGATCAGCGCGGTCATCGCCATCATCACCAGTTCGGAGACGCCGTTGCCGAGGAACACCTCCTCGACGTCGACCTCGGTGAGCCCGAGGGTCTGGTAGTACTGCACCACCGCACGCCGGGCGGGCAGCAGGCCCTTGGAGCTGGAGTAGCCGCTGGAGGCGGGCAGCGTGCGCACGATGTCCTGCAAGATCTCCGGGGGCGCCTCGAACCCGAACAGCAGCGGATTGCCGGTGTTGAGTTTCACCACGTGGTGCCCCTCGGCCTCCAGTCGCGCCGCCTGCTCGGCCACCGGTCCGCGGATCTCGTAGGACACCCCTGACAGTTTGCTGGACTGCTTGACCTGCATGAACTTCCCTTCTCGCGGCGACTCCGACCCACTGTACTTGGAAATTCCAAGTCTGCACTTGGATTTTCCAAGTAGCAAGCTACAGTGGGTGGCGTGCCACACCGAAGCTACGACCACTACTGCGGCGTCGGCCGCGCCCTCGACGTCGTCGGCGACCGCTGGAGCCTGCTGCTGGTGCGCGAATTGTCCTCGGGCCCACGCCGTTACAGCGATCTGTTCGCCGACCTGCCCGGCATCAGCACCGATATCCTCGCGGCCCGGCTCAAAGACCTCGAACGCGACGGCATCCTCACCCGGCAGCGGGTGGGCCCGCGTGCGAGCACCGCGGTCTACGAACTCACCGCCACCGGCAGCGCACTACGCCCGGTCCTGGACGCGCTGTCGGTGTGGGGGACACCGTTGCTCGGCGAACGCCGCGCCACCGACGCGGTCCGCGCGCACTGGTTCGCGCTGCCCTTGGGACGTGCTGTCGCGCAACACTTCCCGGACGAGACGGTCACTGTTTTCATCGGCGACACGGTTTTTCACGTCACCGTCGATGACGCGGGACGCGTCTCGCACCACGACGGTCCGGCCACCGAACCCGGCCGCGCACTGCACCTCGATCTGGACACCGCGACCGCCGTCGCCACCGGGGCCGTACCGCTGGCCGAGGTCGCGAAGAGCCGCTGACCTCCGGGTGGTGATGCAGGTCCTGGGTCGCGGTCGGAAACCGTGGATGCAGAGCAGTGTGCCGTCGGCTCCCGAGCCGCCGTCGCGATAGAGATCTGATGGCCGCAGTGGGTGAACCGTCGGCCGTTCGCCCGCCAGAACGCGAACTCCGCCGCCGAGGAGTGGGTGCGGCGAGCCGGTTGAATTCCTCCCCATTGGAACATACACCGCGCGGGTGGGCTTGTGGCAAGGGCCCGACTATGCCGCATAATCGCTGGTCTGAGCGGTTTCCTGGGCCGCTCGGGCAAGCCCGGGGACGGGCTGTGCCGGACGAGCGGAACGGAGTGGGCAATGGCAGAGGAACTGGCGTCGAAGGTGGGCCCGTCGCAGATCGACGTAGCCTTCGAGCGGCTCGGCGACCCGAGGCGGCCGCCGGTGCTGTTGATGATGGGTGCCGCGGGCCAGCTGATCGACTGGCCGGACGGTCTGTGCGCGGAACTGGTCGAGCGCGGGCTGCACGTCATCCGGTTCGACAGCCGCGACACCGGCCGTTCCTCCTACATCGCCGGCGGCCCCGCCCCCGATATCGCGGCCGCCATGTCCGGTGACGTGTCCTCGGCCGCCTACACCCTCTCCGATATGGCCGCCGACACCGTCGGCCTGCTCGACGTGCTCGGCCTCGACAGCGCCCACCTCGTCGGCGCCTCCCAGGGCGCGATGATCGCCCAGACCATCGCGATCGAATTCCCCAGCCGGGCAAGGTCGTTGACGTCGATGATGTCGACCACCGGCAATCCCGAGGTCGGCCACAGTGATCCCGCCGCCTTCGGCCGGGCCGGTGCGCCGCCCACCGAACGGGCCGACTACATCGCCTGGCGGGTCGCCGCCAATCGGGCGGTGGGCGCATCCGCTTTCGCCTTCGACGAGGACGCCGCGATCGAGCGCGCCGGACGCGGCTTCGACCGCGGGTTCTCCGCCGAGGCGATGATGCGCCAGTTCGTCGCGGTCCTGGCCTCCGGAGACCGCACCGCGCAACTGAAATCGGTCCACGTGCCCACCGTGGTGATCCACGGCACCGAGGATCGCGCCTTCGACCTCAGCGGCGGCCGGGCCACCGCCGAGGCCATCCCCGGCGCCGAACTGGTCGTCGTGGAAGGGATGGGCCACAGCATGTCTCGCGAACTGTGGCCCACCCTGGCCGAGCACATCGCGGGCCTCGTGCACCGCGTCGAACGGGACCGCTAGGCGGGCAGGCGATTCCCCACCGGCGTACCGGTCTCGACGAGTCCGGACAGAGCCTGCGGTAGCGGGCCCTGATGCAGGACGCCCAAGCGCTGCGTCGCGCGGGTGAGCGCGACGTAGAGTTCGGCGGCCCCGCGCGGACCGTCGGCGAGGATCTGCTCCGGCGCCACGACGAGCACCGCGTCGTACTCCAGACCTTTCGTCTCCGAGGCGGGCACCGCGCCCGGTACGCCCGGCGGCCCGATCACCACGCTGGTTCCTTCCCGGTCGGCTTCCTCACGCACGAATGCCTCGATGGCAGCAGGCAATTCGTCGTCGGTGACGAGCCTGGACCACGGTGGCACGCCGCACGCCCGCACCGACTCCGGGGCCTGGACCTCAGGGGCGAACTCGGCGAGCAGCGCGGCCGCGACCGCCATGATCTCGGCCGGGGTGCGGTAATTGACGGTCAGCGACCGGTAGACCCAGCGTCCGGGCACATACGGCTCCAGCATGCTCGCCCACGAACTCGCCCCCGCCGCCGAACGCCGTTGCGCGAGATCGCCGACCACCGTGAAGGATTTGCCCGGACAGCGCCGCATCAGCACCCGCCAATCCATCTCGGACAACTCCTGGGCCTCGTCGACCACGACATGGCGGTAGGTCCAATCCCGGTCCGCCGCAGCGCGTTCGGCCAGATCGCGGGTATCGCGTTCGAGGAACCGGTCCGCGAGATCCTCGGCGTAGAGCAGGTCCTGGGCGAACAGATGATCCTCGTCGTCCATCATGTCCTCGCGGCTGACCATGACATCCAGGACGCCCGCGGCATATTCGGCCTCTTGCCGCCGTTCCCGCTCGGCGCTGTCGTCGGCGGGCTGGTCGGGGCCCAGCAGATCGAACAACTCGTCGAGCAACGGCACATCCGACACCGTCCACGCCGCACCGTCGGCCCGCCACAGCGCCGCGTCGGCACCCGCCGCGCGGAGCCGGTCGTGCGACGAATACAACTGCGCCAGTAACGATTCCGGTGTCATGATCGGCCAGAGTTCGTCCAGCGTCGCGGTGAACGTGTCATGCGTGGCGAGTTCCTCGAGCAGGTCCTCGCGCAACTGCTCCCAGGCTTGCTTGTCCGAACGGGTCAGCCAGCCCTTGCCGATCCGAGCGATCGCTCGTTCGGTGAGGACCCACGAAACGATCTCCTGGAACACCTTCCGCGCCTCGTTGTGCGGCAGCCCGCTCGCGCGCGCCTCCTCCCTGGCCCACTCCGCGGTCTCGGCGTCGATGCGGACCGTCGCGTCGGCCAGCTCGATCGGCACCGGATCCCGGGGGAGCCGCTGGCAATCGGCCACCGCGGCGGCGAGCACATCCAGGATCTTCAGTGATCCCTTGAGCCGCGCGGCTTCCGGGCCGTCCTCGGCGGTGACGCGCAGCCCGGGCACGAGATCGCCGGTGGTCGTGAACACCACGTTGGTCTCGCCCAGCGAGGGCAGCACATGCGCGATGTGGTCGAGGAACGCCGGATTCGGCCCGACCACGAGCACACCCTGACGTTCCATCCGTTCCCGCTGGGTGTAGAGCAGGTAGGCGACCCGGTGCAGGGCCACCACGGTCTTACCGGTGCCCGGACCGCCCTCGATCACCAGCACGCCCTGGTGCTCGTGGCGGATGATCTCGTCCTGTTCGGCCTGAATCGTCGCCACGATGTCGCGCATCCCCGGCCCGCGCGGTGCGTTCACCGCCGCCAGCAACGCCGCGTCGCCACGTTCGGCGCCCTCCGGGCGGCCCAGCACCTCGTCAGTGAAATCGACGACTTGTCTACCGCGCGTGTGGAACTGGCGGCGCCGGCGCATGTTCTCCGGATTCGCGGCCGTGGCCACATAGAACGCGCGCGCGGCGGGTGCCCGCCAATCCAGCAGCAGCGGCTCGAACTCGTTCGCCTCGTCGAACAGCCCGATACGACCGATATAGGAGCGATCACCGGTCAAGGTGTCGAGCCGGCCGAAGCACAAGCCGTTGTCGGCCACGTCGTAGCGCTGCACCGATTTCGCCAGCGCACGCACCTGATCCTCGCGCTCCATCGCGGTCACCTCCCGGCCCCGCAGCGCCGCACCGTACTGGCCCTTGACCCGGGCGCGCTCGGCGTCGAGCCGCGCGTAGAGTTCGGCCACATAGCCGCGCTCGGCTGCCAGTTCCGCGTCGTAATCCTGAGTTGACATGTGCCCCTTACTGTTTCGAATGGCGTGCGTCATGCCGATACCGGCGGCATGTCCCGGCTGTAGATGGTGATGAGCCGGTGTGCGGCGACGGCGGCACCGTCCGCGCGGATCGTGTGCGCCACCGCCGCGGCCCGGTCCCGGGTCTCGGGCGCCAACGCTGTCGCCAGTGCGGCCGAGAGCGAAGCCACCGTCGGTACCGGGCCGGCCAAGGCCGCGCCGATGCCGAGATCCGCCACCCGTTCGGCCCAATACGGCTGGTCCACGAGTTGCGGTACCAGCACCTGCGGTGCACCCGCGCGGGCGGCGGTCGTCGTCGTGCCCGCGCCCCCGTGATGCACCACCGCGGCCACCCGGGCGAACAGTGCCTGCTGATTGACCTCACCGACCGCGAAACAATCGTCGCGGTCATCGACCAGCGACAGATCGGCCCAGCCACGTGACAGGACGACACGGCGTCCTCGTGCGCGCACCGCCTCGATCGCCACCGCGGCGACATCGGCCGACGCGAGCATCGGCATACTGCCGAAACCCACATACACCGGCGGCGGCCCTGCCGCCAGGAACGCCAGCAACTCGGCAGGCAGTGGGCGGTCATCGGGGCGGAGCCACGCACCGGTCTGCACCACCGTCCGATCCGCGCTGTGCGGCCACGGCCCCAGGACCGGATCCGCCGCCAGCCAGGGGCGGTCGGTGTACACGTGATCGCGCACGTTGCCGACCACGGGCAGACCTACCGTCGCGCGGTGCTCGTTGACCACCTCGCCGAACAACTCGGTCATGTGCTGCGCGTTCATTTCCCACAGCGTGTCGTTGTCGGTCACCTCCGGCGGCACGGGACGTCCCGGCCACGGGTGCGGCCGATGATGCGGCGACGGCAACAAGGTCGCGAAGAAACTCACGAAGACATAGCCGAGGCCCAGTTTCTCGGACACTGCCCGCGCCGCCGCCGTCGCCGGGAACAGACCGGTCGCCACCACCACGTCGCAGTCCGCGGCCGCGGTGCACACCGTGTCGTATTGCATCGCGAGCAAATCCTTCGCGCGCTGCCTGATATCGGCGGATTGCCACCGATCGGGCCCCGCCGTGATCCGGCGCACCGACGGACCGGCAGGCACGAACGACACACCCACCTCATCCAGCAACCCCGCGAAATCCGGCGGCGCGCACACCCGCACCTGCGCACCCTGCGCCCGCAACTGCACAGCCAGACCCACCATCGGCTCGACATCGCCACGCGACCCGAAACTCGACAACAACACCCGCAAATTCCTACCCCCGATTCGATGGACAACAGCTCAGGCCGACGATTGTGCGGCATCCCCCCGGCCTTGCCGCAAGACCGGGGGTGCGATATAAAATAGATAGCGGAAAGAGAAGAATCTCTTTCGCTTCCGGTCCTTGGTGGACTCAGAATCCCTCTTCTCGTTGCAGTGCTGGTGTGTTGTACGTGCGTGAAGTGTTGGTACGCAAGGGGATTCGGGCGGGGTGAGTGCTGGGGGATTTGCCGGGGGCTGCTCAAGGCCGCGTAGAGCCTCGCGGTTTCATGCGTGGCCGTGTGGGCGTTCGCACACCGATTTCCCGATGTCCATGACCGGCGGGCCGCAACTCCGGCGTCTCGTCCCGCAGGTCGGCCACGATGGCCGAGACGTAGCCGCCGTCGACCTGAATTGGGCGATCATGGTGGTGCGGGCCGAGGCGACGTTGACGGTCATGATGATCTTTCGCCCCGTTGCGGGTTTCGGTCGTCGAGAGTCTGCTCACCTAGCACCGCGGCTTTCATCGATCCGCCCTATGTGCGCAAGCGAGTCGGCAGGTGGTATGCCGCGCACTTTTTGTTCTCCCGCGCGCGTGTCGGTCGACCGACACGCGCGCGGGACGACAAAAAGTGCGCGGGGACGGAAGATTGGTGCCAGTCGGCTCAGGAGCAGTTGACGCGTTACCGCCGAAGCTACCCCGTCACCAGGTGGTACCGGTGCACTCGGCTGACTGATCTCCAGCACTCGTTCGGTGCCGCCGATGTTGATCTCGGCAATCGGTGCTGCAGGGCGGGCGGCTCGACACAACTGTGGGTGCGGACATCCGATCCACGCCGGTCGCGCCGGCGCGAATGGCCCGCCCTACGCCTGGGAGCGACGTCACTGGTGAGCGTGTTCGGTGTGGCGCGAAGTCTCCGACACGCCGTGCGACACTCGCTCGGGGCACTGGTCACCTGATCAGGAGGACATGGTGGCGGGGGCTTCTCGGCCGATGCCGCCACCATGTCCTCCTGATCGAGTGACCAGCATGGGCGGGCGTCGTTCGTGCCCGGAGGTGTCGGTTGGCCGCGGCCCGCGTCGCACTATCGACGGTGAATTCGACGACGGCATGCGCGGTTTGTCCGACCTGGCTGCGGGCCTGCATCGTGGCGCGGCGCTCCGCGCCTTCCGGGTTGAGCAGTCTCGGAGCGCGGCGATCTCGAACTCCCGGCTTGCAGCAGGTGCTGTGGGCCGCGAACGACGAATCGGTGAACCTGGTGCTCCGGCTTGCGGTCTGTGATCGGGGTTCCCCCGCCGTTCACCTCGTGTCGTGGGTGGCCAGGAATTGGGTGAGTTGGTGGGCGAAACCTGGGGCGGCGGCGACGAAATGGCCTGCGCCGGGGGCGATGACGCGTTGGGCGTGCAGTAGGTCGGCTAGGGCGTCGCAGATTCGTTCGAGGGCGAGGGTGTGGCCGCCGGAGGCGACCAAGGCCGGGATCTTGGCGGTGCGCAAGGCTTCCCAATCGGGGTGGGCTTCGCCGGGGAGACGGCCGCCGAGTGCGCGGCGGACAGAGGCGACGGCCGCTTGGGGGAGTTGGCCCGCGTCGACGCCGGGTGCGCCGGAGAGAACCAGGAATTCGCGCAGTACTTCGGGGTCCGCGTCGAGACCGTTGGTGAGGACCGCGTCGCCGAGGCGTTTCAAGTGGCGTACTTCGGGATCGTCGGGGGCGACGACGTACAGCGGCGGTTCGATCAGGGTGAGGGAACGGACGGTGTGCGGATCGGCTGCCGCGGCCAGAATCGATCCCAGCGTTCCATAGGAGTGGGCGACCACGTGGGGGCGGTGGGCTCGGAAGATCTCGCCGAGGTCGATCGCGTCCACCAGGAAATCTTGCCGTCCGTCGAGGGGCGCAGGACTCGGATCGTATCCCCGCCGATACACGTGCAGCACCGTCCACCGCTCGGCGAGCGAATCCAACCCCGCCCAAGTCGATTTCGGCCCGGCGCCACCATGCACCAACGCCACAACCGGCCCAGCCCCGCTCGCCCGCACCACAAGCTCACTCACCCGAGCAGTATGTGTGCACCGACCCCATCGAGTCCACGCAACACGAATCCCTCCGGCCGGCAGTCGCGAAAGAGTCCAGCGCCGCGGTTGCCGAGCCGAAGTGCCACGCGCCGTGGTCTCGACGCCGCCGCACCCCATCGCATGGGCGTGGTTGAACAAAGCGCCAGGGCAACATGAACTGGCTCGCGCGCCCGCCCCTACACGGAGTGGGAGGAAGGTGGTGAAGTTCGGGATCTCCATCGCCGAGGTGCCGAGCATGATCAGGGAGGTGGCCGCACCGAGGCCGACGATCGCGGTCACGATCGGCACGAAGGCGGCGACGAGTACGGCGGCAGCGCGCTTCATGGTTGTCGGACCGAGGCCCAGCCGCCTGCCCCGCCGGCACACTCAGTCGAGCCGTCCGACCAGGTGACGCGATGCCAGCCGTTGAGCGCAGGTTCTGGTCTGCGGGTGCAGGGCACGGTCTCGATTTCGGCGAAGTACGGCATTGACATGACCTATTGGTAAGTGGAGACTTACGGTTCGTAGATACTTACCGAGCAGGAGACGAATGGGGTGCGCTCGCCGATCGGATGCGGCGCACGATTCTGGAGCGCCTGGCGGAGAAACCGCAGGCGGTCGGTGAACTCGCGCAAGCGTTGCCGATCAGCCGACCGGCGGTGTCGCAACACCTGAAGGTGCTCAAGGAGGCGGGGCTGGTGCTGGACCGCGCGGTCGGGACACGCCGGATCTACCAGTTGAATCCGGACGGGATGGGTGCGTTGCGCGCCCAGCTCGACCGGTTCTGGGGACGCGCCCTCGCCACGTATCAGGAGCTGGTCGAACAAGATTCAGGAGAAGTCATGACCCACACCCGAACCGAACCCGTGCGATTGCAGATCGTGGTCGACGCGCCGCTCGAGCGCGCGTTCACGCTGTTCACCACCCGATTCGATGCGATCAAACCGCGCGAACACAACCTGCTGGCGGTGCCGATCGCCGAGACCGTCTTCGAACCGCGGGTCGGCGGGCACATCTATGACCGCGGCGAAGACGGCAGCGAATGCCGGTGGGCGCGGGTACTCGCGTACGAGCCGCCGAATCGGGTGGTGTTCAGCTGGGATATCAACGGCCGCTGGGAAATCGAGACCGACCCGGACAAGACCTCCGAGGTCGAAGTCCGCTTCACCGCCGAAACCCCCGACCGCACCCGCGTCGATCTCGAACACCGGCACCTCGACCGGCACGGCGACACCGGTGACGCGGTCCGCGCGGGCGTCGGCAACGACGCGGGCTGGCCGCTGTACCTGCAGCGTTACGTCGATGTCGTCGGACGTGAGGCTTGACCGCTCCGCAGAATGGTTGTGACCGAGAGCTGGTCGCTCTTCGGTCACTTGCTGCCGGATCTGCGGGGGACTGCACCGTATCGCCCGGTGCTGTACCTCGACGTCGGTGGGCGCTGAACCCGCTAGCCGCGCAATTGAAGTCGCCCGGGGCTCTCGATCTGGAGGGGAAGCCCGCGCCGCCGTCGTCAACGGTCTACTCGGATGTGCGCCCCGGAGAGCTTCCTTGGCGTCACATCAAACCGTCATTGGTCTGGCGGAGTCCTGCGCACGGCCCAGAACTGTTGCGGCTCAACGAGTTCTATGCACCCCGATAAGGCGGCCAGTTGGGTCCCGGTGGCCCTTGGCCGCAGCAGACCGGACGTGCACAATCCGTGGCGTGGACGAGTTCGAAGAAGCACAGAGCTGGCAGCTGATCGTGCAGCTCCCCAGAACAGGGGCCGTGGACGACATCGACGTCTTGCAGGAATTGGAAGTCGCACTCGAAACAGCGTTGGCGCGTGCGGATATCGGCGTGATCGACGGCAACGATATCGGGTACGAGACGATGAATGTGTTCGGCATCGTCCGGCCGAGCCAGTGGGCCATGGTCGTCGCGGAAACCGAAAAGCTTCTCGGAGAACGCAACCTATTGGAGCAGGCGGTGATCGCGCGGCGCGACATGGCGGCCGAGGAAGGGCCGCACGTCGTCCGGCCCGACGACTACACCGGTGAATTCCGCTACTGACCTGTCGACCGCCGGTGGCCGGAATTCGCCGGTGCGGCAGGCGTTCACGAAGCGGGCGACGGGCCGCAGAGCGGAACTGTGTCCCGCTCTGCGGCGACCGGTCAGCTCGCGCAGACGGCGTTGAATGCGTCGGTGGCAGCGTCCATGTCGGCGCTGTCGTCGAGCAGGGCGGCCGCGTACGCGTCGATCGCCGCCTTCTCCGCGCCCACGGCCGGGAGCCCCGACAGTCGCGCGGACAGCGACTGCAGGGTGGCCGCGTCGAGATTGCCGTCCGGGGACATGTCGATGGCCGCGTTGATCCAGGCGATGGCGGTGTCGCAGACCGGCGACTTCGCGTGCGCCGTAGCGGCGGGCACGAGAACCAGCGAGCCGACGGTCGCGGCAGTCAGCAGAGCGGCAGAAAAGATCTTGTACAACGTTCCCTCACGGTGTCAGCAGGTAGATCCGCGACCACGCTGGTCGCGACCCCTGAGCGCACACCTTATGCAGAACGGGCGAAAGCCACCAAAACCGGCGGCACCCGCGAACGCGCACCTCGCTGCGGACCATTCAGCCGGGACGGCACTCTTCTGCCGAGTGCCCACCCTCAGCCGGTACCGGTCAGTCCGGCGCAGGCACCTTGGCTTCGCGTGGGTTCCGGTCGGGCCGCAACCCACGCCAGCTGGGATGGCGCAGCCCATCGGAGCTGACCTCCCGGAACTCGATGTCGGCGACCAGTTCGGGTTCGACCCAGTGCGCCGCGTTCGCCACCTGCCGCGGTGGCGGGACGTCGAAAGGCGGGTCCGGGCGCGCGATTTCGGTCAGCCGGGCTTGCAGGGCCCGGCGGTCGCGCAGGGTCCAGCCGGTGCCGACGTTCCCGACGTGGACGAGGCGGTCCGCGTCGTCGTAGGCCCCCATCACGATCGAACCGAAGATCCCGGTGAAACGCCCGCTGCCGGGCAGCCACCCCGCCACGACGATCTCCGTGGTGCGCCGCAGCGGGGTCTTGATCCACACCGGCGCTCGTCGTCCGGGCTGATAGCTGGAGTCGAGGCGTTTCGCGACAATGCCTTCGAGGCCGTGTTCGCGCGCGATACCGAGCATGGTGTCGGCGTCGACATCGGTGTAATAGGGCGGCGTACGGATCAATTTCGCGTCGAGTGCCAATTCGTCGAGGCGCGCGCGACGCTCGACATACGGCAGCGACGTGATCGCGGTCCCGTCGTCGAGCAGATCGAATATCAGGTACTGCACGGGAACCTCGCGCAGCAATTCGGCGCCCGGGTTCAGCACGTGCATGCGTCGCTGTAACCGACGGAACGAGGGTGCCCCGGTACTCGGTTCCGGCGCGACGATCTCACCGTCGAGGACGAGTTCGCGGTCGCCGAGCAATTCGGTGCACGCGGCGGTGAGCTCCGGGAAAGACGCGCTGATATCGCGATTGTTGCGGCTGTAGAAACGGCATTGCCGATCCCGCGCGACGGTGACCGCGCGGATCCCGTCCCATTTCATTTCGATCGCCCAGCGGCCGATATCCACCGGTGGCCGTCCGGAGACGGCCAGCATCGGCGCCGGCGCTGACTGCACACGATCAGCATATCCGCAGCATCGGCATCGAAACCGATCCGACGTGCATAGATTGCAAGATTCCGCCGAGACGCGGCGGTTTGGTGATCTACCAGTTATCGATAGTGGTTCGAATGTCCGGCGGCTTGTCGTACCTCGTGGCTAGGGTCCTGGGCATGGGATACGAATTTCAGATCGTCGTCGACAGTGCCGACCCGCATACGCTCGCGGACTGGTGGGCCGAGGCGTTGCAGTGGGAGGTCGAGCCGCAGGACGAGGACTTCATCCGCAGCATGGTCGCCCAGGGCCACGCCACCGACGAGGAGACCACGACCCATCACGGCAAACTGAAATGGAAGATCGGCACCGCCATCCGCCACGCCGACCGCCCGCGCGTGCTGTTCCAGTTGGTGCCCGAGGCCAAAACGGTGAAGAACCGGATGCACCTCGATATCCGCGTCGATTCCGCGCAACGCGCTGCCGAGGTAGAACGGCTCACCGGAATGGGCGCGAAGGTCCTGCACGAGGGCCGGCAGGGGCCCTTCGAGTGGGTGACCATGGCCGACCCCGAAGGCAACGAATTCTGCGTGGCCTGAACCCGGGCGCGGGAGGCTGCGGCGATGCGAGGAAAAAGGGTTGGGCGCGAGCGGGTTCGAACTGTTAGTCTCGCGCAGACCGTGACACAAGCCGAGGAGGTGAGACCCGTGAACACTGTATCGACGTGGGGCCTCCCGCTCGCCGTCATGGTTGGGCGAACACTGTAGCCGTCGCCGGGAGTGCCTGTGTCACAAGGCAATTCCGAAAGGCGACGTACAATGACTGCAATACATCCCGCCGCGCACCCGGGTGACCCCGAGATCACGCGGCTTTCCCCCACCCGATGGCAGGCGGTCGCGGACGGTCGAGTGCTCGGCCACGCCGACGCCGCACAGCGCCCCGACGGCCGGACCTTCGTGAGCATCGACTCCTGGGACGGCACCGTCTTCGACCGGCTCGCCGCCGCCATGCTGAACGATCTGCCGGCGCCACTGCACACGGTGGTCGACGAGCTCGAGACGGACCTGCGGTCGCAGTGGGAACACGCCGGTTTCACCACCCGCCGCCGCGAGTGGGAGTATCTGATACCCGCGAATCCGCAAGACACCGGTTCGGCACCGGTTCCCGAAGGGGTGGCGTTGCTGCCGTTCGGCGCGGCACAACAGGTTCCGCTGCTCACGGCGTATACCGCGATGCGCGGGGAGATCGAGGCCACGGTGGGGTGGGACACCATGCCCGCCGAGATCATCGACCGCCCGCTCGACTGCGGGCACTTCGCCGTCGCCGTCTCCGATCAGGAATATGTCGGTTTGCTGCGAGTGGCCACACGCCGCAGACACGCACGGATCGAACTGCTCGCCGTGCGCGCCGAGCACCGCAGGCACGGCATCGCCCGTGCACTGCTCGCCCAGGTACTCGACGCGCTGCACCGGTCCGGAAGCGACTCGGTCTCCGCGTTCGTCGACGAAACCGCCACCGCGGCAATCGCACTGTTCGACATCCTCGGCGGGGCACGTCGCACGGGCAGCAACCTGGAGTTGGTGCGACGATGACGAACACCCGAAAGCTCGGCAAGGGCATCGAGATCGAAGGCACGGTAGTGGAGTGCCTGCGCAACGCCACCTTCAAGGTGGAACTCCCGAACGGGCACACCGTCCTCGCGCACATCAGCGGGAAGATCCGAAAGAACTACATCAAGATCCTCCCGCAGGACCGAGTGCTGGTGGAGATCAGCCCCTATGACCTCACCCGCGGTCGAATCCTGTTCCGGTACAGAACATAACCGTCATGCCGCGGCGGATCGGCGCTACCCGGCCGATCCGCCGCGCCGACGGAGGATTCCGCGCCACCCCGGCGGATGTCGCGCCCCGACCATAGGCACTGCATCATCACGAAGGCACGCGCCGAGGCTGCTCGGACATCGAGGGCAGGTACCGACACCGAGCGTCGACCACAGGCACCGCACCGTCACAGTGGCGCGCGCCGTTCAGAGACCGAGTTTGGTTACCGCGTTGTCCTCCAACGGGTTCGCGGTGCGGATGTAGCCGTGCACGGTGCGCGGATTGGACCAACGGCCCTGCCGCATGATCTCGCGGTCGCTAGCGCCGCCGAGGGCTGCCTGGGTGGCGAAGCCGGCGCGCAAGGAGTGCCCGGAGAAGAGGTCGGGGTCCAGTCCCGCGCGGGCCGCGTACCGTTTGACCAGTTCGGCGACGGCCCGGCCGGACATCGGGTCGGCGCCGACCGTGCCGTGCCGATTGATGGTGGGGCACAACGGAAGATCCGGATCGGCGGCGAGCGCGGTACCCGTGAAACCGTGGCAGCGGTGGATGGCCGGATCGGTGTCGTCGCCGTCGGCGAGCCACGCCCGCAAGCCCGAAGTGCCCTCCGCGGCGAGTATTTCGAGCAGTCGCACCCAATCGGTGAACGCGCACACCGGGCAGGTATGCGGGCGTTGGCCCCGCGGCAGCGCGACGCGCTGTTCGGCGACGCCGGTGGGGTCGGTCTTCGTCGTCGGCAACCGCACCAGCAGCACCGGCTCGCCCGTGGTGTGATCGACGCGCACCTCCACATCGGCGATCCGCAGACCCGCCAACTCGCTCCGCCGCAGCGCCCCCGCGAACCCGACCAGCAGCATGAGTGCGTCACGGCGGCGGGCAGGTTCGTTCGGCCAGCCGGGTTCGGGCAACCCGGCCAGCAACTGGTCGAGGGTGTGCAGCAGGACCGGGCGTTTGCGGGTGGGCTGGGTGCGCCGGGTGCGCCGGATACCGCGCAGGGTCAGGCGGACGACATCGGAACGCGTCGGCGAGGGCAGTCCGTTGGCCGCGTGCACGGCGGCGATCGCGGCCGACTTCCGTTCGAGGGTGGCCGCGCTGAACGCCCAGCCGCCCGTGTCGCGGCGGGCGTCGGCCGCGGCGGCGAGATACACCGCGACGTCCAGCGGATCGGCGGGCATCGCCTGCCTGCTCTCGGCCAGGCACCACGCCGACCACGCGATCCAGTCGGTTCGATAGGCGCGCAACGTATTCGCCGACTGCGAGGCCTCGAGGTAGCGGCGCAGCGACCCCGCCTGCACCTCATCGAACCGTTCCCGCACCAACCGCAACGCCGCCGTGTCCACCAGAACGCTGCGCACACCACGACGCAATTCGTGACGCACCGACTCCGGCACGGCGACCACGGCAGACCGCTCTTCCATCGATCAACTCCCTGTTCGTCGACCGCCCCCATTCTGCCGCCGCCCCAGATGAATTCACGGTAGGGCAGGCCCCGCGCGTCGGGCTGTACCGCGCGGCGGTAATACCCGGGTGTAGTCCGCAGATTCGATGGCGCGCGAGCGGGCGGCGGTTGAATTCGCGGCGACCCAGGGCCTTCACGCGCGGTGTGCATCGCCACCGGACTGCCTGGGCACCGCGATCGCCGTGCGGACAAGGGCTTTTGCCTGCGGGACCGCGGTGGGTGTATCGGCCGGATACGGTGTCGGGGTTCGCGGCGATCGGGATCGCGAGGAGCAGAGGTGGGTATGGACAACGCGGGTGTGGTCGCGGCGGTGTTGGGCTATTCGAGTGCGGCGGTGCTGGGTGAGCAGGACGCGGCGGCTCGGGCGTATCGGTTGGCGTATGTGCTCGACATCCCGATTCAGGGTGCCGAGGGGCTGATGATTCTCGACCGCGTGCTGGAATTGTTTCTCGCCGAGACACAGGTACCCGACAGCGGTGACGCGCGGGCACTGCAGGACCAGACCCATGAGATCGCCGCACGCTGCGTACCGATCGAGGACGAACTGTGCCAGGCGATCGCCGAAACCTTCGGCCGCGGTGACGATCCCGACCCGGCGCAGGCGGTGTATCAGGTCAGCTCCCGCGCGGCCCGGTTCCTGGCGAAGTCGGTGATGATCGCGCGCGGTGACACCGACCGGCTTTTCGAGGAGCCCGCCGACGCACCGGACTCCCTCATCGGCGTCGGCGATATGCAGCGGCTGGTCGAGCGGGAGGTCGCGAAAGGTGTTCCGGTCGAGGCGGTGCTGTCCACCATCAACGACATGCACCACTACGAATTCACCTTTCCCGGCGACACCTACGTCGAGGATGTCGCGCAGGCGTGCGCGGAACTGACCGGGCAAGGACACGTGCTGATCGCCGTCGGGGTGGCGGACCTGCACGAGGACCCGTCCGGTGCGGGCTTGAACGTTTGCTGGTCGGTGCCCGAGGGCGGGCGCGGTCTGGAGGTCCGCTTCCGCGTGCGCGACGACGGCGGACGGGCCGCCCGCCAGCTGTCCGAGGGCTGGGTTCCGGCGCCCGCACCGGCTCCCGGCACCGAACTGCACGTCGACTCCCACCTGTTCGTCCTGCGCGGACAGGCCAACCTGCGCGGCGGCCACACCACGGTCCGCGCCGCGCAAACCCACCCGGCCTTCGGTAACGCGGTCCTGCTCGAGGTGACCGACCACCCCGGCTACCTGCACAACTGGCATGCTCTGGAGCCCGAACAGGCTCGGCTGGCAACACAATTCGGCACCCAGGCCGCCCGCCCGGACCCGGAGGACGCGCCGATCGCCCCCTGAGATCCGCTCGTTCCTGGCACGAGCGTCCGCCCGCGCAAGTCGCCAGCCGCAGAGGCGACCTGCACCCCGAAAACCCTGCGCAGGGTGCGCCCTGGGCCACCTCCACCAGCAGTTCCCGACCAACCAGCCCGCCTCCGACGGCCTGAGCGCTGCTGGTCGATTGATCACCAGGTAATGGTGGCGGTGGGCTCTCGGGCGATGCCGCCACCATTACCTGGTGATCAAATGGCCAGTTCCCACCGCGGACCCCACGTCGTGCGATGCGGGGGTCACCGGCGGTGGGCGCGCCGGCGATCGGCGTGCGCCGAGGGCGAGGGCGTCGCAGCGGCGGCCGGGCGGACTCCGGCAGAGCGACGCGCGAGAGCCGTTGCGGCGCAAGTACAGCGGCCGTCTAGGTGGAGGAGTGGCCCTTGCTCGTGAGTATCCGCTCAGGCCCACCGCCGCCCATACGTGGCGTGCGCGTCAGCGATCATCGTGCGCCCATACGTGGCGTGCGCGCCGACGATCATCGTGCGCCCGAAGTCGACGACGCCACGGCGGCGGGTGAACGAATTCCGATTGGGGCGACACATGAGAGTTGTTGCGGCGCAGGTGCAATGCGTCGTCTACGAGTGAGAGCAGCCCGGTCCCCTTGATCATTCACCCAGGCTCCACCGCTCTCCATACACGGCGTGTGCCTCGGCGATCATCGTGTGCCCGAAGTCGAGGATGTCGCGGCGGCGGGCGAACGGGCTCCGGTAGAGCGACGGTCCAGAGTCGTTGCGGCGCAGGCGTAGTGCTTCGTCGATGACGCGGTGCCAGCGGTCCGGGAAGTACTGGCGGGCGTGTCGGCCCGCGCCGTCCTTGGAGGTGATGTCGCCGGTGGCGATGGTGTAGTGCAGGCGTGCGATACCGGTGACGGTCCAGACGGTGCCGTAGTCGGTCAGCAGGCCGAGGCCGGGTTTGCTCGCCAGCCGGGCACCCGCGGCCAATCCGCGTGCCCAGTAGTCGTCGAGGTTGGTGTTCTGCCAGGCGGCCAGCGCCGCGGCGTCGGTCCAGAGGTCGAGTTCGGTGCGGTCCGGCCCGCGCAGGGTGACGCCGTGCCCGGCGAGCGTGTGCCAGGTGACCGGGGTCTGGTGTGTGCCGCGTGGCTGGAATTTTCCTTGGAGGGTGCTCGGTCGCCCGGCCGCGGCGTCCGGACCTGCGGCGAGGTCCGCCCAGGTGAGATAGCTGCCGTCGAAGAACGGACGAGGTCGCTGGTGCCGGAGCCGGGCGTGGACCCGTTCGAGCGCGGCCACCGCGGCGCGGTCGGGCGGCGCGGCGGTGACGGCGACGAAATCGATATCGCTCGCGCCGGGACGGTAATCGTCCAGTGCGACAGAGCCTTCCAAGTACAGGCCCTCGATCAGCCCCGGCGCTTCGGCGTCCGCCGAGGCCAGGTACGAGTCGATGGTTTGCGCGACGAGCGGTGGAACGGGCATGGGTCGAGTCTGCCGGAAACGGAAAACGCATCGAACACGCCGCAAGTTTGCGAGACGATCATCGAATGAGTGATGGATGGTCCGATCACCTGGTGGTGCGTCCCTTGACCGTCGACGATGCCCGCCAGGTGGTCGGCTGGCAGTACGGCGGACCGTGGCAGATCTACAACCTGACCGCAGACGAGGAGCTACCCAGCGCCGCCGACGGATACATGGCGGTGGCCGACGCGGGCAGCGGTCGTCTCGTCGGTTTCTTCTGCACCGGTCCCGAAGCACGGGTGCCCGGCATCGCCGCGGATCCGGGCATCCTCGACCTCGGTGTCGGCATGGACCCGCGCTGGGTCGGCAAGGGGCACGGCAAGCAGTTCGGCAGCGCGGTGCTGACCGAACTGCGCCGCGACCACCCGTCGACGCCCGTCCGCGCGGTCATCCAGGCGTGGAATGCCCGCAGTCGACAGCTGGTCCGTCAGTTGGGGTTCGCCGAGTGTGCCGAACATTCCTGCATCCAGGACGGTCGCCCCGTCGCCTACGTGGTGGCGATGCTGCCGGTCTCGTCGTAGTTCCGGGCCGGCTGCGGCGGGGGAGTTCGGGTGGGGCGGAAGCGCAGCGGGGGTTCGGTGTATTCCTCCAGCGTGTGCGCGATCCAGCCGATGGTGCGGGCGAGGGCGAACAAGACCTCGCCCGCGTCGGGACGCATCCGGTAGGCGTGCATCAGGACGGCCAGCGCCAGGTCGATGTTCGCGACGGTGGTGTGCGGTGCGCCGAGCTGCTCGGTGATGGTGTCGACGGCGGCCAGGGCCGGGGCCGCCGCCGGTATCGCGCGGAGCCGGTCCAGCAGGATTTCGGCGCGCGGATCGGTGGCGCGGTAGACGAGGTGCCCGAAACCGGGCAGCCCGGCACCCAGGCGGAGCCGTTCGGACGCCGCGCCCAGCGGGTCGGCGATCGCTTCGGCCAGGAACCGGTAGGCGAGAGTGCTTGCGGTGCCATGATATTGGCTGTCGAGAGCGCCGAGCCCCGCCGAGACCACGGCGTACGGATGCACGCGCGCGCTCGCCGCGACCCGCGCCGCCACCGTGGAGACCGCGAGCCCGTGATCGGCCAGCAAGGTCAGCGTCGTGTCGAGCAACTCGGGCGGCACGGCGGCCTCGGTCAGGCTCGGCGTGATCCGTTCGACGAGCGTTGCCGAATCATGCTGAGCCGCACCGAGCCCCGCCGCCTCGACGGCGAGAAGTATGCGCGCGGTGCGCAGTACGCCGGGCGTGGACAGATCGAAGCGCAGCGGGTCGCTCGCGCCGGCCACCGTCACCGCGACCCGCAGGCGATCGGTCAGCCGCACCGAGGGGTCGAGCGCGTCCACCGCAGCGCGCGTGGTCGCGAGAAGCGTTGCGGGCGCGTGGAACTCCTGCGCTACCGCCTCCCCGGTCCACAGCAGCCCGGCGACGGATTCGACCGGATGTGTGGCCACCAGCTCAGCGACATCGCGGCCCCGATAGTAGAGCCGGTCCTCGTCGATGGTCGAGATCGCGGTGGTGACGTCGTCGATGGTGCTGCGGTGACCGGTGCCGCGGCGGCGGCCGCGGGCCAGACGCGACACCTCGTCCTCGCGGAACAGGCTGCCGCGCCGGTCCGCCGCCGCGACCTTGGTCAGCAACCCGCGGCTCACATAGGCGTACACCGTCGTGGGCTTGATCTCGAGACGGTCCGCCACCTCGGCGGTGCTCAGGTAACGTGCGTCACTTTTCTCGGCCACGACCTGCCCCTCCGTGCTCATGTTGACTTGATCAATATTGACTCTAGTTGAGCGTGCTCGCACAGTTCAGTCAAGAGGAGGTCTGCAGATGACGAGCAACGCTGCTGAACTGAACGACACCGACGAGTTGATCGAGGTACCTGCCGGTTTACGGCACGTGGTCGCGGCCGAGACCCGGCTCGGCGACGTGCGCGGACGCGAGGGCTTCTACCACTACCGCCAGTACTCCGCGATCGACCTGGCGACCACGTGCACCTTCGAAGAGGTGTGGTTCCTGCTGTTCCAGGGCCGGCTGCCCGATGCGACGGAACTGGCGGCGTTCACCGCCGAGACCGCGCGACTGCGCACCCTGCCCGCGGAACTGTTGCCGTTGTTGTCGCCGATCGCCGCGGCCGGAACACCGTTGCGGCCCATGGCCGGGTTGCGTACGGCGTTGTCCTTGCTGGCGGGACTTCGCGATCTGCCGCCGATGTGGGACAGCACGCCCGCCCGGCGCAAGACGGACGCGCTGCTGATCTGCGCGGTCACGCCGACCATTCTGGCGGCACTGCACCGGCTGCATCGCGGGCTCGCGCCGCTCACCCCGCGCGCGGACCTGTCCACGGCCGCGAACTGGCTGTATCTGCTGACCGGCGAGGTGCCGCAGGCACCAGCGGCGCGGGCGATCGAACAGTACTTGATCGCCACCATCGACCACGGATTCAACGCCTCGACCTTCGCGGGACGGGTCGTCGCCGCGACCGGGGCCGACCTCGTCTCGGCCGTCCTCGCCGCCATCGGGGCGTTCTGCGGACCGTTGCACGGCGGGGCACCCGATCGAGCGCTCGACGGGTTGGACGAGATCGGCAGTGTCGAGCGCATCGACAGCTGGGTGCGCGGCAAGATCGGCGCGGGTGATCGCATCATGGGCTTCGGGCACGCCGTCTATCGCACCGAAGATCCACGCTCGGTGCTCCTTCGGTCGATCGCCACCGAAATGGGCGGGGAGCTGGTCGAATTCGCGACAGCCGTGGAGCGGCGGGTGACCGAACTGCTCGCCGAACTCAAACCGGGACGCCACCTGTACGCCAATGTCGAGTTCTATGCCGGAGTCGTGATGGAACTGTGCGGTATTCCGCGCACCATGTTCACGCCCACTTTCGCGACGAGCCGAGTGGTCGGCTGGACGGCGAACATGCTCGAACAAGCCGAATCCGGGAAGATCATCCGTCCGTCCGCGCGGTACGTGGGACCGGCTGCGCCGCAAGCTATCCCGCCGAGGACATGATCTGCTCACTTGCCGTAGCGGCGGGGGCGCGGAAACAAGACCGTAGAATTCGGGGGCCTGAGCGCCGAATTTGACATATCCGCACAATATTTCGGCAGAGTGTCCCGCGGATGGTTAGCATTGCGGCCAAGCTGAACGCCGTCATGAATACTGTTCGGCTTGTTCACTATTCAGCTGGGGGCAGCTGAGCGTCACGTCCCCGAGGGCGAAGCGGGGTTGTCGATGACATTGCAGGCCGATCTGGAAAAGCTGGGCGTCAAATCCAATCAGATGTACGGGTTGGGGGACGAGGCGGCACGACTGGAAGTAGCAGACGGAATGCTTCCGCTGCTTTCCTGGGGCGAGAAACTGCGCGCGGTCGATGAGGCGAAGGGGCTGGCCGGCGACGTCGAAGACCGTTTGATCACCGCGGTGACGGGCCGGTTACGCGAGATCGGCGGCCTCATGCATCAGGCCACGATCAAGTTCCGGGAAGCCGAGGCGGACAACGCGGCGGAGATCTTGGCGGCGACCTATACCAAGGACTCCGGCGAATGGGGGGCGCCGAGGTGACCGGCACACCGTCCAGACGCCAGCTCGACGACTACGACCCGCAGCCCCTGCTCACCATCGCGGGCGGGCTGCGGGACTGCGGCACGAAGATAGAGGGCCTGTTCGAACGCTACGTCACCGTCGTCACCGATGACGAGTGGCGGGGCAAGGCTGCCGAGGCGGCACACGATCGCGCCGTGAGCGACCGTAAGAAGGCCTTCGCTCTGGTGGATGCCTTGGAAGGAGCGGCGGGGCGACTCGAGCAGGGCTACTGGGACATTCATGCGCCGTTGAGCTCCGCGCGCAGTCTCATCGCTTCCGCCGAACGCGACGGTTTCGTGGTGCCGGGCGGTTTCACCGGTATGTTCGTCGCCAAGCCCGTGTCCGTGACCCATCCGCCGGGCACCGTTCCCACGCTCGAGCGCGAGGGCGCCCGCGGCGTGTGGGAGCGGCGGATCGTCGAAGCCGCCGATGCCGTCGCCGCCGCGGATACCCGTATCCAGCAAGAACTCTCGCGCATTCGTGCCGCGCTCAATACCGAGTTCGCCGGCGTCGCGCCGATTCAGAGCACCGCCGATCAGAAGCGCGCCAACCAGATCGCCGCGTTTCGCGCCGTGTATCACCGTGATCCGGTGTCCGAGAACGACTGGCGGATGGCCGAAGCGCTCGACCCGCACACCTACGACCCGAAATATCAAGGCGTCGACGCCAATATCGTGGCGGTGCGGTTCGACCCGGTCACCGGAGCGGGACTGTACCGGCAGAACATGTACATTCCGGTGGACCAGGTCAACAATATCGCGCTCAACATCAACGACTGGCTCGAGGGCCGGCTCGTCTATCCGATGCGCGGAGACAATCGCGGTCCTTCCGCCGACGCCTCGGCGGAATCGTCACGAGTTTCGCTCTATGTCGACATGGAGAACGGCATCCTGATCGCCCGGCAGAATCCGACGGTCTCGGTCGACGGCAGGCAAGCCGGTGCGGGCGTTCCCGACGTCCGGGTGGCGCAGGGCTCCGACGGCTCACTGAAGGTGCACTATTCCGCGGTGGACCCCTTTGCCCCGGAAATCGCCAAACCCGTTGCGACAGTGAACGGTGACGTGACGATCACCCATCGCGGCGGCGATGTCGTCGCCGGGGGACAGGTCACCCAGTACCCGAGCACCGAGGCGTATCAGTACCGGTCCGACGGGTCGACGACCCAGCTGGTCGACCGGCGCGCGTCCACCGACGAATGGGCGGCGGCCACGGATCTGCCCGCGCCGACCGTCAAGGTCGGAACCGTCGAACCCACCCCGATGTCGTCGTATCCGGCCCAGCCGACCGACAGCAGCCCGAAACATCTGCCACCGTACTATCCGACGGTCGCCGGCCCGGTCGACAACCCGCCGAAAGTTGTAGTGGTGGAACCCTATTCGCCACCGCCCCCGCCGGAGGAGAAGGAGCCGGTCCCGGCGCCACCGGGCCGCACCCCGGAACCACCGCCCCCACCTCGCTAGCGGATCAGCTACTCGCCCAACAGGTCCAGCGGCACGAATCGGTGCGTAGACCAGAGGCGCCGGGAAGTCTCCTCGGGATAGCACTGCGTGCCGGGCGTCGCCGCGTAGACGCGGGTCGGCCGGGCGCGCGGATCGTAAGGGGGCCAACCGGGGTCGCCGGTGGTGGCGAAGCGCAGCCAGTCGGTGCGCATGGCGTGACCGACGCCGGACACTTCTGCGGCGGCGTTCGGGTGCGCGGTGGGATGCTCGCGGACCTCGTCGGCGCCGAGGGTGCCGAAGACGAGCAGGGCGTCGAGACTGTGCGAGGCGCCCTCGTCCCGGTTGAAGCTCCAGCACAGTTCGTAGAGCCAGGCGCGGCCGCGACCGGCGTGCTGGGCGGCGGCGAGATGCAGGCTCGGCATGCGGAACAGCCAGTCCGCGTTGACTGTTTCGTACAGCTCGGCGTTCGTGGCGTCGGGATAAGCGGTGCGGTAGTCGATTCCGGGGGCCAGGCGGTGCAGCGTCGCCGTCAGTTCCGCATCGGTCACCGTGCCACGGTGCGGATTGAACAGCCGGAACTCGTCTCGGGTATGTCCGACCAGCACGTCGACACCGCCGGCCGCGCCGTCGGCGAGGGCCTGCCACGGCGCACAAGGCAGCACGTCACCGTCGACGACCGGAGAGAACGGGGTCGGGGTGAGCGCCACCGGGCCCCACGATTCCACTGCGTCCGGCATTTTCGCGATCACCGCGCCCGTCGCATCGATCAACGCGCGCGGGGTGATTGCGGACAGTTCGTCGGTGGTGGCTGCTGCTCCGACTTCCGCCGCGATGGACGCGGAGATCGCGGCGGCCAGTCGCGGGGCGAAATAGGTGCCGGGAACACTCTGGGCGATCGCCCGCTGAAACAACCCGGCCGCGCTCGGCATAACCAGAAGCGCCGCAACCGAACCCGCGCCCGCGGACTGCCCGGACACCGTCACCCTGCCCGGGTCCCCGCCGAACGCGGCCACACTGTCCTGCACCCACCGCAACGCGGCTGCCTGGTCGAGCAGCCCGCGGTTGTCCGGTGCGCCGGTGATGTGCGCGAAACCCTCCACTCCCGTGCGGTAGTTCATGCTCACCACCACCGCGCCCGCCGCGGCGAGCAGTGCACCGTCGTGGTGCGGGTTGCTGGATTCGCCCTCCAGATACGCGCCCCCGTGAATCCACACCAGCACCGGCAGCCGCACGGCACCGAGTTCCGGTGACCACACGTTCAACGTCAGGCAGTCACCGGAATCCGCACCCGCCCAACCCTTTTGCGGTACCGACGGACCGAACTCCGACGCGTCCCGCACCCCGTCCCACGGCAGCACCGGCACCGGCGCGGCGAAACGTCGCGGACCGACCGGCGGTCGTGCATAGGGAATACCCCGGAACACCGCAACGCCGCGCACCCACTCGCCCCGCACCACCCCCGAAGCCGTGCGAACCTCTACCCGCTCACCCCCAGTCATTCGCTGCGGTTCCGTCGGCGTGCAGGACGAAGAACAGGAAGCAGAGGAACCTGGTGCCGGTGCTCTCGTCGAAGACATCAGGGGCCAGGTCGCGGGCGGCAGGCACGGCAGGCGGTTCGCTGATGACGGTGAGGCGGAACCCTGCCGTGGTAAAGGCCTCGGTCATCGCGTGCAGCGGGCGGTCCCAGAAGCTCAGGTGGGCGGTCTGGCCGCCCATGGTCCATGCCTCGGTCCGGTTGCGGGTCTGGAAGTAGTTCGTCTCGTCTCCGGCCATGCGCTGAGCCAGGAAATTCGCGAACGGATGCTCGACCGAAGCGATGAGCCGCCCGCCAGGGACCAGCACCCGGTGCAATTCGGCCAGTGTCGGGCCCCAGTCGCGGAGGTAATGCAGCACCAGTGACGCGACGACATCATCGAAAGTGTTGTCGGGGAAGGGCAGTGGATCCGCGAGGTCAGCCACTCGCAGGTCGGCGTCGGCACCGAGTCGCTCGCGGGCCAGCTCCAGCACGCCTGCGCTCGCGTCGATCCCGGTTACCGTGGCACCCCGCGCCCGCAGTTCATCGAAGAGCGGGCCCGAGCCGCACCCGGCATCGAGAATCCGGCGCCCACGCACCTCCCCGGCCAGCTCCAGCAGCGCGGGCCGATTGTAATACGCAGTCAGCAGGCCGGTTTCGCTCTCTGCCGTGTATCCCTCGGCGAAACTGTCGTATGCGCTCGCGCGAGCGGGAGTTGAGCGATCGTGCGGAACCGAAGTCATCAGCCCATCCTGGCATGTGCGACTGGGAATCCCGTGGGTTGCTTCGGTGTTGTCGGCCGCTTCGGGGCGATGATCAAGTGCCGCAAGTCGGGTCAGAGTCGGTCGTAGATCGCGACCAGGCGGTGCAGTATCTCGGTCGCGGAATGTAGTGCGGCGGTGTCTTGATCGGCCAGTTCCTCCTGCAGTGCCGCGTGCATGGCGGCCATGCGTTCGCCGCAGCGGGTCCGGCCCGCTTCGGCAAGGGTGACCAGCACCGAGCGTTTGTCCTGGGGTGAGCGCTGTTTGGTGACGTAGCCCGCGGCGACCAGGCCGTCGACGAGCTGGGTCGTTGCGGCGCCGGTGGTTTCGGCGCCGGCCGCCAGCTGGCCGATGGTGAGCGGGCCTTGATCGGCGAGTACGCGCAGCGCGCGAGCATGGGTGAGGGAGAGGGCGTCCGGGCTGCGGGTGGCGCGGCCGCGGAGCCGGGAGTCCGCCGCGCTGAGGCGATAGGCGGCGCGAGCGAGCTTGTCAGGGACGGCAGGACATGACCGCACGTTCGATCGGGCAGAGCTGGGCCCTCGACATCGCCCTGGCCCAGGGCGGCTTCGATGCGCTGCATCCGGCAGCCAAGGGCACCATGGAACAGCTCGGCCACGACCACACCGACTTCGACAAGGTCTTCGACCAGGTGCAGAGCGCGGCGATGTTGCCGAAAGCGTGGGCGACCGTCGCCGCGCAGGCCGAGGAGCGCGCCGCCCACCACGAGCGGCACGGTTTCGCACGCACCGCCGCCGACCTCTACAACCGAGCGGCGGTGATGTGGGGCCGGGCGCAGTACTCGACCTTCGAGGCCGCCGACCCGCGCAAACGCGCCTTCCGCACGCGTGCCGATCACTGCGTCGAGCGGCTCGGGTCCCTACGCGGCGGGCTGGTCCGGCGGGTGGTCCTCGACTTCGAGGGCAAGCAGATCTACGCGCTGCTGCACTTGCCCGAAGGGGACGTGCGCCAGGCGCCCGCAGTGATCCTCGGCCCCGGTATGGACTTGATCAAAGAGGACTACATCTACGCGGCCGAGCGCTACTACACCGCACGCGGGATCGTCGCGCTGTCCATCGAGGGGCCGGGGCAAGGGGAGTCCCGGGCCGACGGGCTGACCGTCGACCTCACCAATTACGAACGCGCCGTTGGCCGTTACCTCGACTACCTGACCGAGCTGCCGCAAGTGGATCCGCAGCGGATCGGCATGTTCGGGATCAGCATGAGCGGTTACTGGGGTTCGCGCGCGGCCGCCGTGGACCGGCGGCTGGCCGCACTCGCCGCATTCGAGGCGCCCACCGGCGATTTCCGCACCATCTTCGAGCGCGCCCAGCCGACCTTCAAGAACAACTTCATGTACATGGCCGGCTACCAGGACGAGGAGGCGTTCGACCGTGAACTGGTCTCCCGTATGCCGCTCGGCGGGTTGGTCGGCGACATCACCTGCCCCGTGCTGTTCGGCATCGGCGAATTCGACGAGCTGACCCCGCTGGAGCAGGCGCTGGCCAACTACGAACTGGTCCAGGCGCCCAAAGAGATTCGCGTCTACGAGGGCGAATTCCACCCCCTCGGCGGCGTCGCGGCCGAGGTGTTCCGTTTCGGCGCCGAATGGCTCGAACGCGCCCTCGCCGGCGAATTCGCCGAAACCGGCCGCGACGTACGCCATTACGTCCACCGCGACGGCCGCACCACCGACAGCACCGCCGACCCGCAATGGTGGTCCGGCGCAGTCCCTTCCACGCTCGAAGAACTGCGCACCAGCTGAACCTTCTACCCCCACAGAGGTAGTGCTGTCGACGTGTCCGCTGCAGTCGGCATCATCTTGGTAACAGGCGGTGTGCCGCGGCGTTGCTCGCCCGATGGGTTGCCAAGATGTGCGGTGAACTCGGTTGCCGCGGCGACCGGTGCCGCTGGGTGTCGCGGCCGTTGGGCGATGCCGACAGAAGTTCGATGATTGCCGGTTGAGGCCGCAGCCATACTTTGCGCGTGTTCAGGGAGGACTGACCGCTATGGTGACTTGGCACTATCGACGGGTCGGCCGTGTGATGGCTGTGGTCGGAGGCGTGGTGGCCGCTACGGTGATCGCCGGCCCGGCCCTTGCGTCGACCGCGATCACGGTCGAGGACGTCGATTCGGATCATGTGCGCGTTCAGTACAGCTGCGAAGGCTAGGGCCAAGTTGCCGGGATCAAGGTGACGGTGGGCGAGCCCAACGCGAACAACCCGTCGGGCAGCGGCACGCAGAAGGAACTCATCTGTGATGGACAGGCCCGGCACGCGCTGGTCGAGCTGGCGGGGACGCGATTGTCGGCGGATCAGGCTGTGCAGGTCCGGGTGGCGCTGGTCGATCGAGACGGCGTCGTCGTCACCGAGCAGGACAAGGTGGTCAGACCAGGGGCGGACGACGAATCGAACAGCTGTCAGGACACCAGCGACGGCCGTGTTGGTACGGAACCGCGAGGGGAACGGCTGCCCATCCTCTGCTAGTTCGCGCTGTACATACGTACCAGACGTGCACTCGCCTCGGTCAGCACCTCTAGAAATGTTGGCCCGCAGCGACATTGAAACCGCTGCGACCGGAAGTCAGGTGTCGTATGTGGTCCTGCCCGCCGGACAGGACCGCACCACCGGCCAGGGTTCAGCGTTGCAAGGTGAAGGTGAAATCGCCGGAGACTTTGTCGCTCAACCGAATTGCCGAGACCAGCCGTCCTTCGCTGAGCAGCCGCTCGACCTCGGGTCGTGGCAGTCCGCAACCCTGCGCGATCAGCCGAACGGGTCGGACGGGGATGCGCGCGGCGAAATACACCGCGACGTCGAGGACCTCGCCGGAACCGCGCATCGTCGAGACGGACCGCTCGGCATCGAGTACTGTTATCGGCAGCAGGTCTTCGATGGCTCTGCGGTGCGGTAGGCCCGCACCACGCTCGGTCCGCCTTCTTCGCGGCGAGAGCCTCTCTTTCCCCGGTTTGTCTCCTGACACCGGACGTTTCGCGTACCCCTCGACTCGCGGCCGTGTGCCGCGCCCACGTGCCTCGAGCACGCCCAGCAAAGGAGTGAAAACCTATGAGTATCAACCGGATAACCGATGGTGGCGAGCGCGCGATCATCGAGAACATGCTCGATCGCAACCGCGCGGCACTGATCGAGACCGTGCGCGGTCTGTCCGAGGCGGACGCGCGCCGCAGGCTGGTCTCCTCGTTGACGACGCCGATCTCGTTGATCAAGCACGCCGCCGGCGCGGAACGGATCTGGTTCCAACGGTTCTGGGCGGGACTCGACGAAGCCGACTGCGACGGCTACTCGCGTCGCGACGAAGGCACCTTCGCCGTCGCCGAGGACGAGTCGCTGGCCGACGTCATCGCCGAATTCGAGCGGGCCAGCGGGCGCTCCCGCGAGATCGCCGCCCGTTTCGACCTCGACGACACCAAGGACAATCCCCGCGAAGGCAAGGTCAGCATGCGCTGGACCCTGCTCGCGATGATCGAGGAATTCGCCAGGCACGCAGGTCACGGCGACATCCTGCGTGAACAGATCGACCAGGCGCGCGAACCGGCCCGCGGCGGACACGCCTAGGATCGACACGAGTGCCGCGATGTGGACCGCGGTCCACGGCAGGAAGGACGGGCGTCGATGACGTTACGGCAATACGAGTACGCCCTGGCCGTCGCCGAGGTGGGCTCGGTGACGGCGGCGGCCGAACTGCTGCACGTGGCACAGCCCTCGATGTCCCAGCAGATTCGCGCCCTGGAACGCGAACTCGGCGTGACGCTGTTCGCCCGCACACCGACCGGGCTGGTGCCCACCGTCGTCGGTCGCGCGTTCCTGCGCGAGGCCCAGGTCGCGGTGAACGCGGCGCGCCGGGCACGGGCGACCGCCCGGGCCGGTGCCGACGAACTCGAAGGTGAACTGCTGGTGGCGGCGCAGCTGGGTCTGGGCACAAGGCAATTGCCGAGTGCTCTGGCCGCACTGCGCCGCCGCTACCCGCGGCTCGAAGTCACCGTCTTCGAGGAGCCGAATCCGGCCGAGCTGGAACGGATGGGCCGGCGCGGCGTGCTGGATCTCGTCCTGGTGACCGCACCGTGCGAGGAGACCTCGGCCGACGCCCATCACCTCGGCGACGAGGAATTCGTCGTGGTGCTGGCCGCCGGACACCGGCTGCTCGCGGCGGACCGGGTCGAGTTGCCCGACCTGGCGGACGAGCCGTGGGTGCGATTCGACCGGGACAGCGCCCTGGATGCAGTGCTGCGAGAGGTGTTGCGGGACAACGGACTCACGCCCAGCACGGCCGCCCGGGTAACCCAGGCGGCGACGGCGGTGCGCTGGGCCTCACACGGACTCGGGGTGACGCTGGTCCCGGCCTCCGCGGTACCGCAGGGTTACGAGCACCTGGCCCGGCCGGTGTTCCCTGTCGTGTCGCAACCTATTCTCGCCGCTGTCCGGCACAACGCCGGCCCGGCCGAAACGGCGCTGCTCGAGCTGCTGCGTCGAGAAACGTGGCACAAGTCCGCGTCGTTCGCGCCGGTGCGAACGGACGAACTCAGAGCTGGGTAGCGCCGCCGTCCACGACCAGCTCGGCACCCGTGGTGTAGGTGGCGTCGAAGGCGAGAAAGACTGCGGCCCTCGCGATCTCGTCCGGAGTGCCGAAACGGCGCATCGGATTCTCGGCGATCCGCGCTGCCTTGAATTCCGCGGCGGCCTCCGCGGTCATCGCGCTGCCCAGGATTCCGGTATCGATCGGGCCAGGACTCACCGCGTTCACCCGAATGCCGCGGGGAAGCAGCTCACCGGCCAGGCTGCGGGCCATGGAACGTACTGCCGCTTTGCCCGCCGAGTAGACGCCGGCCGTGGGCATGCCCATGACGTTCGCGTTCGAGGTGGTGAGCACGACGCCCGCCGTCGGGCTCAGCAGCGGGGACAACTTCTGCACGGTGAAGAAGACACCCTTGACGTTGATCGCGAACAACTCGTCGTAGAACTCCTCGGTCGTCGACTCGAACGGCATGGCCTTCGCGATGCCCGCGTTGACGAAAAGCGCGTCGAGCGTGCCGAATTCACTCCGCACGCGATCGGCGAGCGCGTCCAGATCTGTCAGTGCGGCGACATCGCCGCGCACGGCGATCGCATTCTCGCCGAGCTGTTGCCGCGCGGTATCGAGGGTCGCTTGCGAACGTCCCGTGATCACCACCCGCGCACCGCCGTCCACCAGCAGCTTCGCCATCGCGAACCCCATACCGGTGCTGCCACCGGTGATCACCGCGGTCTTACCTTCGTACACGTCGGTTCTCCTTCATATCGTCATCGGACCGGCCGTCGAAACTTCGGCTCCGGGGCAGGAGTCATCCCGCCACTTGCCCTTTCGGCCACAGGGGTATTCACTCGGCGAACAAGAATCGAAGCGCATTCACGAAGGCTTTCGGAGCGCACCGCGTCGAGCTGTTTCACCGTATGTCGCCGAAACAGCCACCGGCAAAGACGAATAAACAGCAGAAGCCATAGGTAGTTCCTATACGGGCCCTAAGATCGCTGTCGCGACGATCGACCAGTCAGGGGAATTCGTTGAACCACAACCACGTTCGCACCGGCGTGTACTTACCGCCCTTCACCGACCCCGCAGTTCTCTCGGAATCGTTGATGCGGGGCCGCCTTCGATAGGGCTGGGATAGCCGGGGCGCGAGACCGGATAAGGGGTGGGCTAGCCGTTGTGTTCTTCGAGTTCGGTGGTCTGCTGGGTGGCGGCCCACGACGCCAGGAGCGCTAGATTGTCGGCGGTGGGCGTGTCCGGGGGTGCGGTGTAGATGGTGAGGTGGAGGCCGGGTTCGGCGGGGAGTTCGAGGGATTCGACGTCCAAGTCGAGGCGGCCGACGATCGGATGGTGTAGCCGCTTGCGCCCGGATCGGCGCAGGCGCACGTCTCGGGATGCCCACCGTTGCCGGAACAGTTCGCTGCACGTCGACAATTCACCGACCAGGGCGATCAGGTCCTCGTCGTGCGGGTCGCGGCCGGCTTCCATGCGTAGCTTCGCGGCGACGTCGCCGGCGATTCGGTCGTAGTCGACGAAGAAATCTCTGGCTGCCTCGGGAGCCAGATAGACGAACCGTGCGGTGTTCGCGGGCCGTCGCGGGTCGGCCAGCACCGGTGAAAACAGCGCGCGGGCAAGCTCATTCGTGGCGAGCACGTCATAGCGGCCGTTACAGATCCAGGCCGGGGCCGCGGAGACGGCGTCGAGCACCTGCTGCAGCGTCGAGCGCACCGGCACAGCAGGTTTGCGCCGGCGGGGACCGCTGGGCGTCCCGGATCGGCGCGCGAGGTGGAACAGGTGGTCGCGCTCGGCCTCGTCGAGTTGCAAAGCAGCGGCCACCGCACCGAGCACGCCATCGGAGGCCCCGGCGAGACTCCCGCGTTCCATACGCACGTAGTAATCGACCGAAACCCCCGCCAGCAGCGCTACCTCCTCGCGACGCAGACCCTTGACCCGACGATTGCCGCCGTAAGCGGGCAGGCCCGCCTGCTCGGGTGTGATGCGGGCGCGACGCGAGCTGAGGAACTCCCGGATGTCGGTGCGTAGATCCATCGTGGCCATCCTTTCACCGTAGGCCCGTCCCGCAGTTCGAGGGAGGCACTGCGGGTACCCCCGACGACCGCGTTGCGACCGGGATTCGGGGGCGCGTCGTCGGCGCCGCGCCCAGACCTTTCCGGTGCTGGGCGCCATCCGCGAGACTGCCGCAATCGACCTCCTCGCTGAACGCACCATCTCACCAGGGATATGGCGCTCGGCAGCATCCGGTGGTGCTCGTTGGACGGAAGGCTTCGCGCAGGTACCTACGTACCCGTCGCAGTCGTCGCGATACCGCCGTCGACCGGGATGACGGCACCCGTGAGGTAGGCCCCGGCCCGGCTGGCGAGGAACACGGCGACACCGGCCATATCGTCGTCGCGGCCGAGCCGGCGCAGCGGGGCCTTTGCCGCGATCGTGTCTCCGACGGCATCGAGCGTGGACGCCATCATCTGCGACGGAAACGGGCCAGGCGCGACCGCGTTCACCGTGACGTGCTCGGGGCCCAGCTCTCTGGCGAGCACCCTGGTGAGTTGATGCAGTGCCGCTTTGCTGCTGGCGTAGGAGTAGTTGGGTGATTCGGCGACGTGGATGGCGGCGATGCTGCCGATGTTGATGACGCGGGCGGGATCGTCGGCGACGCCCGCCTTGCGGAGTGCGGGAAGCAGCGCCTGCACCAGCCAGAACGGCGTCTTGAGATTGAGGTCGAGCACTGTGTCCCAGGCCTCGTCCGGGAACGTCGCCAGCGGCTCGCGCCACATCGCGCCCGCGTTGTTGACGAGGATGTCCAGGCGTGGCGAGTCGGCCTCGACCAGATCGGCGAGGCGACGGCATTCGTCGTGCCTGGACAGATCGGCGGGGATCGCTCGAACGTCGCCGAATTCGGACAGTAGACGCTGTGCCCGCTCGCACGTGTCCGGCTTACGCGAGCTGACTACGACGCGTGCGCCCGCCTGGAGCAGACCGCGCGCTATCATCAGCCCGATGCCACCGGTGCCGCCGGTGACCAGAGCGTACTTCCCGCTCAGATCGAAAAGTTCTGCGTGCGTGGCGAATTGGTTGCCTGTCATTGGTCTCCGTCCTTGCTGCCGGGGCAGAATGCGCGGACACGATCGCGCATTCGGGGGCAGCTGCAGTGCGTGTCCATGGAATGTCGTCGGCGGCTTGTCGAGGGAGCTGTAACCGACTCGACAAGGCTGACAGGCATTTCGGATGTCCGGGAGACCCTGGCGATACAGGTACTGTGTGTGCCCCCTTGCTCTGCACTGCCATCACCGTTTTCGCACAGTCACTTTCGTGATTGCCGCGATCTGTAGCGCAACTCGGCCGTGCGGTCAGTCGCTGCCACGTCGTGTGGACTCTTCCGCCGTGGCTGTCCATCCGGCGTCGAGGAGGGCGAAGATCCGGTCGAGCGCCGCGTCCGGGTCGTCTCGTCCGTGGACGAGACTGACGGCTTCGAGGGCGAAGTGGGCCAGCGCCTGCGCGGCGGGATCGCCTTCGGGCAGCCCGGCGTCGGCGAACTACCATGCCCGCGCAGCCGAATATCGACGCAGGCAACAGAATTCATAGGCGGGACACGAGGGCGCTCCGGTTCAGATCTGGCCGCGCAGCATGCGCAGCAGGTGGTCGAGGACGCGTCCGCTACTGACCCGCAGTCCGTCGTGCTCGTGTTCGTTGGTCGCCCACAGCCGTAGACCTTTGATGGTCTCGGCGGTCTGCAGCGAGTATGTGGCATCGACGTACATGTCGTCGAGGTAGACGGCGGCGGCCACGGGGACCTCGTTCGCGGCCAGGCGTTGCGGGTCGTAGAGGTCGGGCCAGTCCGCGCGGGCGAACAGCAGCTCGGCGGTCGCGCGCAGGGGCACGAGACAGGGTTGGTCGAAGTGGCACGGGTAGGTCATCTCACCGGTGAACAACACCGGATCGTCCCCGGCCAGCGCAGTGCGCGCGTCGAACTGGGGGAACTCGCCGCGTATGCGCTGCGCCGCCCAGTTGGTGGCGCCGGTGCCGCGCTGGGCGTAGGTGAGTTCATGCATGAGCGGGTTCAGCGGCAGTTGGGCGTAGCTGAGGAAACCCGCGATGCGGGCGAGCAGGCTGTCGGACAATTCTGTTCCAGCCCAAGGGGTTTCGAGAAGGTAGTGCAGCACTTCCGCGCCGTCGCGGGTGCCGAGCATCAGTCCGAGCGACTGGAATGCCTCGACGGTGAGCAAGGATCCGTCGGGCAGCGGCGCCGGGCGCTCGATCAGGTGCGCGGCGATGCGCCGGACCGCGGCGGCGTCCTGCGGGTACCGGCGGTAGTACGCGGTGTTCTTGTGGTGCACGCGCGGATAGGTGGCGCGGTAGACCTCGTCGGCGGTGGCGCGCAAACCGGGAAGACCGCCGGTGATTATTGCTTCGCGCAGACCCTCGGGCGCGAACGAGAGGTAGGTGACGGTGCACATGCCGCCGAAGCTCTGGCCGAGCACCGACCATGGTTCGCCGATCAGTGTTCGCCGGATCAGTTCGGCGTCGCGGACAATCGCGTCGGCACGGAAATGGGTGAGATAGTCGGCTTGGGCGGCCGACGCGCCACGGGCGGGGAGCGTTTGCCGGGTGATCGGGCTGGAGCGGCCCGTGCCGCGCTGGTCGAGCAGTAGGACGCGGTAGTCGTCGAGTGCACGGTCCAGCCAGGAATCCCGGCCGATCGGACGCGGCGGCACCATGCCGGGGCCACCTTGCAGAAACAGCAGCCAGGGCAGCTGCTCGCGTTCGCGTCCGGTGGCCACGACCTCGCGAGCGTAGATGTCGAGGTGCTCGCCATCGGGCTGATCATGGTCGAGGGGGACGGAAAAGTGGTGGTCGGTCAGCGTTACACCGTGCATGGAAAGCTCCTTTGCGGCAACGAGTTATCTTGGTACGGGCGTTGTTTCGGCTTACGTCGAGCATTGTCGCCGCGTCGAACTCGGCTTCGTGCCGATGCTGATGGCATTGGCCGCGATGATCGCCGCGATGCTCGACCAAGCGGCCACGTCGAGCCGCTGACCCAGCACGAGCGCACCGACGACCGCGGCGAGCACCGGGTTGACGCTCATGAACAACCCGAACGCCGCAGCGGGAACGCGACGCAGCGTGAACAGATCCGCCAGGAACGGCACAGCGGAGGCGAGGATGCCGCACGCGACAGCCGCACCGACCGCACCGATCGAAGGTGGGTGATGCACCACGACACCCACACCGAGCGGCAGGTATATCAGGGCAGACAGCCCTGCGGCGGCCGCTGTGCCTTGCGCCCCGGAAAAGCGCTGTCCGAGGGAACGGTTGAGCAGGATGTAGCCTGCCCAGCAGGCAGCGGCGAGCAGCGCAAGCCCCATGCCGAGATAGTCGGCGGTGGGGCGCGGGCGCATCAGCACGACGACCCCCGCGACGGCGAGCACGGCACAGCCCAGGTCCACGCGTCGGCGCGAGCCGGCCAGCGCGATCGTGAGGGGACCGAGGAACTCCAGGGTCACCGCCAAGCCGAGACCGATCCGGTCGATCGCGGTATAGAGCGACAGGTTCACCACACCGAAGACGATCGCGAGCAGCAGCACCGGCCCCCACTGGCGTCGCGTGAAGGACCGAAAGCGCGGCCGGCCGACCGCGAGCAGCACCGCCGCCGCGACGCACTGACGGACCGCGACGACGCCGACCGGGCCGAGCACCGGGAAGGCCAACGACCCGATCGCGGCGCCGAGCTGGTTCGAAAGGCCGCTGGCGAGCATCGTGCAGACTCCGGCAATCGGCACGGCACCGGGTTTCGCGGGCAGGACGGCAAGCTCTGCCGGGCGGGTGGGGTCTGCTTGCACCCACCGATCCTGTGCCGCCGCCGCACATTCGCAAAATGCATGGCGCACACCAACTATACGATCTGGTTATGGATATCGAGCTGCGTCAGTTGCGTTGCCTCGTCGCGATCGTCGACGAAGGCACGTTCACCGATGCCGCAATCGCTCTCGGCGTCTCACAGGCAGCCGTCTCGCGCACCCTCTCGGCGCTCGAGCAGCGCCTCGGCGTCCGGCTACTGCGGCGCACGTCGCGCGAAACCGCGCCGACCACGATCGGACTACGCGTTGTGGCGCACGCCCGGCGCGTGCTGAGCGAAGTCGAAAACCTGGTCCAGGAAGCTACATCGGGCCACGTCGAACTGCGTATCGGTCACTCCTGGTCGGCACTCGGCCGACGCACACTCGCCTTTCAGCACCGCTGGCAGGCAGCACACCCGGAAACGCAACTGCACCTGCTCCGCATCAACTCCCCGAGCGCCGGGCTGGCCGAGGGTACCGCCGACCTCGGAGTCATTCGCAAGCCGTTGACGGACCGCCGCTTCGAGAGCGCCATCGTCGGTCTGGAAGCACGCTGGTGCGCGCTCGCCGCCGCCGACCCCCTGGCGCGACGCCGCTCCGTACGTCTGGCCGATCTCAGCAACCGCGTCCTGCTCGTCGACCGGCGCACCGGAACGACCACCACGGATCTGTGGCCCGCGCACGCGCGCCCCGCAGAACAGGAGAGCCGCGACATCGACGACTGGCTCACCGTCATCGCCACCGGCCGCTGCGTGGGAGTCACCGCGGAATCCGTCGTCGACCAATATCCTCGCCCCGGCGTCGCCTACCTGCCGGTACGCGACGCCGAACCCGTAGCCGTACAACTGGTCTGGTGGCGCGACGACCCCCACCCCGCCACCCGCACCGTGCTCGAGCTGCTCACCGAGCTCTACCGCACATGAAGCTCGAAACCCACACCGCGAACGGTCGGGCGAAGGCCCTCAACAGATCCTGGTGACGATCCACCACTCGCTGCTGGGTCACGCTGCGGGTCTGGGTCGGCGATGTGCAGCGGCTGACGGTATCACTCGATTCATGGTGTCACTGTGACGGGCGGCCGACGACAAACGGATACCGCCGCTGCCGGAATGTCGTGAACCTTTCACGGGCGATCGCGGCGCTCAATACCCCGGTTTCGGGAGCGCGGTCGGCAGCGGATGATGTTCGGCCAGTGACAGTTTGAAACCCACGTGGCTGGCTTCGAAACCGAGTTTGCCGTAGAAGCGGTGTGCGTCCGTGCGGCTACCGTGCGAGGTCAATTGCACCAGCGCACACCCGTGCGCCCTTGCCCGCCGCACGCACTCTTCGATGAGCTGTCCGCCCAGACCGTTGCCACGCAGCGGTCGATCCACGCGCACCGCCTCGATCTGCGCCCGCACCGCACCCTTGTGGGCAAGACCCGGCAGGAAGCTGAGTTGCGCGGTGCCGACCACGGCACCGTGGTGTTCGGCTACCAGCAGTTCCTGGCGCGGGTCGGCATCGATCACGGCGAAGGCCGCGCGATACGGGCCCAGATCGTCCACCGACTCGCGGGCGCTACCCAACGTGTCATCGGCGAGCATCCGCACCAGCGCCGGAAGGTCCTCGATCGTCGCGGACCGAAAGATGATCTCGTCCATACACCGATTCCATCATGAGCCGGGAGAGGGCTACCGCCCGCTTCCCACTGGGGCCGGGCTCGTCACTCGGACGGTTCGAACGGGAACACCGAATTGGTACCGGCGTACAGGGGTGCACAGTTTTCGACAGGTTCAGTCGCAGTTTCGTTTCGTATGCGCCAACCAAACGTAAACGTAATAACGACAGGGGAGTTGGGCGACCGCTCCGAGTCCTGACCGCCGATAATGTTCACTTATCGGCGGTCAGAACTGAGGGTTGAGCAATGAGTCCTCCTGCGACACGACAGATTTCGTTTCGTGTGAATACGTCACTATTGACGAAACCAACGCTACGATTTTCGAGTGTCCAACGTCTGCAACTACCCGGGCTGTGCTCGACCCATCACGCGCGGCGGGGGCCCCGGCCGTCCGTCGGAATACTGTGATCACCCGGATCACACGAGATGGCGCGCGTGGCGGGAACGGCAACGGCTACAACAGGAGTCGGAGGTAGTCGACGCTTCCGTCACTGTGACGCAGCAGGGGCCGGTGACCGTGGCCCGGTTACGTGCGGATGAGCTGCTCACTCAATTCCGTGGTCTCGCAGATCAACTGGGCAATACGCTGAACGCCGCCGTCGCCGAACTGTCCACGCTCGGCGATCCCTCGGTGGCCGAGGCGCAGGTCCAGGCGGTGCAAGCCGATGCGGCGCGCCGGATCGCGGAGGCCGAAATGGCTACTGTCGCGGCCGAACAGGCGCGCCGCGAAGCCGAGGAAGCGCGAGCGCTGGCCGAAGCCGCGGCCGATGACGCCGCCGGCGCGGCCGAACGGGCGGAAGCCGCGATCGCCGACGCGCACAGCACCCGCGACGACGCGCTACGCGAGGTCGAACGCACCACCCGTCAGGCCGCCGACGATGTGTTCGCCGCGCGTAGCGAGGCCGAGGCCGAGGTCCGCACCGCGCGCCGCGAAGCCGCGGAGGAGATCGCACGGATCCGACAGGAAGCGGCCGAACAGGTCGAGCGCGCCGAACGGCGGGCCGCCACCGACATCGCGCACGCGGAACGCGAAGCGGCGGCCAAGGTCGGCGCCGCGCACTCCGAGCGCGACCTCGCCGTGCAGCGCGCCGCCGACGCCGAACGGGCGACCGAACGCGCGGAGCAGGCGGCGATGGAACGGATCGAAGCCGCCAACGAGGCGCGCGAAGAATGGCGCCGGGTCCGCGTCGAACTCGACAGCACCCGCACCGAACTCGCCGACACCCGACGCACCGCTGCCGCCGACATCGCGGCCGCCCGCGCAGAATCCAGTGCCGCAGTAGAGAAGGTCCGCACCGAAGCTGCCCAGCGAATCGACGCGCTCGACGAGGCTCGCGCGCAAACACTTGCTCGCGCCGAACGCGCCGAGGCGCAACTGGACGAACTACTCGCCGAAGCCCGTCGCCCGGTTACCGACCGCCCAGCACGAGCGGGTGCCTCGTAGCCGCGGTGCCGGTGACCACCTTTGTGGGCACTTAGTAGCCGCGATGTCGGTGACCACCCGTGCGGGGCTTCCTAGCCGGGGCGCCGGTGACTACGCACAGGGGTCACCGGCACCGCGTCAGCATGATTTCGAAAGAGCGCTCGTCGCGCCACCTACTCGCCGCACAAGGCCCGGACAGCCGGGACGACGTCGCCGATCCAGCGGCGGAGTTGGGTTTCGTCCTCGGACTCCGGCCAGTACACGAACGTGTCGAAGCCGGTTTCGGTGGCGAGGTCGGCCAGAATGCGGGCCCAGCCGGCGGCGTCGGTGCGGATCTTTTCCTCACCGCGCAGGGTTACCGGGCCGGGCGCGTCGGTGATGGTGCCGACCAGTTGCGCCATCCGGGTGATGTCGGTCGGCGCGCGGCCCGCGTCGACCGCTGCGGCCGAGATGATGTCTTGCGTCGCTTGCCATTTCTCGTAGGGCAGGTAGTGCGGAATGGGTGCGGCCCAGCCGTCGGCAATGCGCCCGGTGAGCGCGTTCGCCTTCGGGCCGACACTGCCGAACCAGATCCCGACCGGATGGGCGGGCGCGGGGCCGGACTGCACACCGTGCACGGTGTAGTGCGTGCCGTCGACTTTCGCTTTCGTCCCGGGCTGCCACATGGCACGGATGACGGCGGTCGCTTCTTCGAGCGCTTGCAACGCTTCGGGATTCGATCGCGTCGGGCCGCCCATGGCGCGGATGGCGGGCCAGAATGCGCCGGCGCCCAACGCGAGTTCGAAGCGTCCGCCGCTGAGCAGGTCCAGGGTCGCCGCCTGCTTGCCGAGCATGGCGGGCCCGCGCAGCGGCAGACTCGCCACGTCCGGAAACACCCGCAGCCGTTCGGTTTCCGCCAACACGGTGGCGATCACCGCGAAGGTGTCGGCCAGCCCGCCGGCGTACGGGTGGTCCTGGATGCCGAGCAGATCAAGACCTTCCCGATCTGCCACCTGCGCCAGCGCGCGCAGCCGCGGCAGTTCGGTCGCCGTCGGCGCCCACTGAATACCGAATCGTAAACTCACCCCGCGATCATGCCATTCACCGGCGCAACGGATGATCTTGATGCGACCGAACGGCTGCCCGGCGGCGAAGCCCGCGCTCGCTCGTTACGGTGCGTGGAAGCCGCCGATCTCCTGCTCGAGCAGCTCGGCCATGCGCAGCGGGGTGCGGTCTTCGAACATCGGGCCGATGAGCTGCACGCCGACCGGCAGTCCGTCGGCGGTGCGGTCCGCGGGGATAGCGGTGGCGGGCAGACCCGGCATAGTGGCCAGACCCGCCCAGACGAACTGGTCGTTGAAGGGGTAGTCGACGCCGTCGATGGCGATGCGCCGCGCACCGAGACTCGTATGGTCGTGCGGGAACGCGGGTGTCGGCGTGATCGGGCACACGACCGCGTCGAACTCGGCGAACAGTTGCCGCCACCCGTGACGATGTAGTTCGCGGCGGTTGTTCGCTTCGATCCACTCGCGGTGGCTGAACACCGCACTGCGCTGCCACACGGCTTGATAGCTGTCGTCCTGCGGATCCAGTCCGGCCGCGGCGGCGCGCAGCAATTCGTACCTGTCCGCGGGAAAACGCGCGGCGAGATCGGACACCAGCAGCTGGGTGTAGAGCGTCGCGGCCTCGGCGAGGTCGGGCAGCAATGGACTCTGCCGCGCCACGTGCGCACCGGCAGCGACCAACGCTTCGGCGACCCGGTGCAGTCCGGCGCGCACCGCCGAGCCGGTCGGGATATTCGGATGCTCGTCGAGGACCAGCACTCGGAAGTCGGCGAGCCGCTCGTGCCGAGCGGGCGGCAGCGCCAGCCGATAGGCGATGCCGTGCGTGAGCGGATCGGGACCCGCCATCACATCCAGCAGCAGGGCCAGGTCGCGGGCGGTGCGGGCCATCGGGCCGACCACCGGGAGATCACGCTCGGCGGGCAGCGCGGGCCCTGGTGGCGCGACCATGCCGCGACTGGCCACCAGCCCCAGAGTCGGCTTGTGTGCGTAGACGCCGCAGAAATGCGCGGGCGTGCGCAGCGATCCGGCGATATCGGAACCGAGCGAGAGCGCACCGAACCCGGCGGCCAAGGCGGCGGCCGACCCGCCGGAAGACCCGCCCGGGGTGCGACCGTGATCCCACGGATTGCTGGTGGTGCCGTAGATGTCGTTGTAGCTCTGGATGTCCTGCAACATGAACGGCACGTTGGTCTTTCCGAGGATCACCGCACCGGCCGCTTCGATCCGCGATACCTGCACCGCGTTCTCGGCGGGCACGTAGTCGCGGTACGCCGGCACACCCCAGGTCGTGGGCAGGCCAGCGATGTCGTAGGACTCCTTCACCGTCACCGGGACACCGAGCAGCGGACGGTCCTCGCCGCGTGCCCGCGCCTCGTCGGCTCGGATCGCGGCCGCCCGCGCCCGGTCGAAGTCCGGCACACAGATGGCGTTGATCGCTTTGTCGTCCCGCTCGATCCGGGCGATCGCCTCCTCGGTCAGCTCGACCGAGGTCACCGCACCCGCACGCAGGGCGGCCAGAAGTTGTTCCGCCGAATGAAAGCTCCGCTCCATGCCCGCGACCCTACCGACGTCGCGGGTATACCGATCCTGCGAGCAGGCCTCGAATGCCCACGCAGCCATCGACATACGTCCGGCTCGCACCGAAAACTATGTGCGCGACGACCGGCCGCGCCTCTATGGTGAGCCGATGGCATCGGTGAGAACGGTTCAAGTCACCTTCGACTGCGCGGATCCCGAGCGCGTCGCCCGGTTCTGGTGCGAGGTGCTGGGGTACGTCTTGCCACCGGCGCCGGAGGGCTTCGCCGACTGGGACGAATACAACAGCACGTTGCCGCCGGAACGCCGGAACGCGGGAGCCGCTGCCATGGATCCCGCGGGGGTGGGTCCGCGCCTGTACTTCCAGCGCGTACCCGAGGGCAAGGTCGTGAAGAACCGCGTGCACCTCGATGTGCGGGTCGGCACGGGACTGGCGGGCGAGGAACGGGTGGCCGCGCTGGAAGCCGAATGCGCCCGGCTGCTCCCGCTCGGCGCGACCCGGCTGGAACTGCTGCCCGCCGACGACGAGAACGAATCCTGCCTGGTGATGCAGGACATCGAGGGCAACGAATTCTGCCTCGACTGAACTACTCGCTGACTGAACTACTCGCTCACCGCCAACTCGGCAACCAGAGATGGTGCTGCCAGCTCGCCGGTGTGATCGGCAGGCCGGTCAGAATCGGATAGAGCCAGATGAAGTTGGCCACCACCAAGCCCAGATACAGGCATACCGCGAGCAGTCCGGTGCCGCGGCGTTCCCTGGATTCCGCTGCGCGCCCGAGGATCTGGCCGAGGGCCAGCGCCAGCAGCATGACCAGGAACGGCGCCATGACGGTCGCGTAGAAGAAGTACATCTGGCGGTCCAGCGCCCCGAACCACGGCAGCCACGCGGCGCCGTACGCGGTGAGCACGGCGAGGTAGCGCCAGTCGCGCCGCGTCGCCGTCTGCCACAGCGCCCAGCCCAGCACCGGGAACGCCAACCACCAGAGGGCCGGGGTGCCGATCAGCATGATCGCCCGCACGCACTCGGATTGCCCGCAGCCGTGGGCGTTTTCGGGGTAGTAGTACAGCATCGGGCGCAGGCCCATCGGCCATGTCCACGGCTTGGATTCCCAGGCGTGGTGGTTGCCCGCCGAGTTGGTGAGGTGGGTGTGGAAGTCCAGGACTCGGGAATGGTTGAACCACAACGCCCGCAACGCGTCCGGCACGAACGAGAAGTAGCCGCCCGGTCCCACCTGGATGCCGACCGCGTGCCGGTTCACCCCGGACTCGCTGGCGAACCAGCCCGCGTACGACGCCAGATAGACCCCGAGCGCCACGAACGGCAGCGCGAACGCGGCCGGTACCGCGTCCCGGACCAGCGTGCCGACGAATGGTCGGGGCACGCCGTACGCGCGGCGCGCGGTGACATCGAAACCGAGCGACAGAATCGCGAAAGCCACCACGAAATACAACCCGGACCACTTCGTCGCGCAGGCCAGTCCGAGCAGGACGCCCGCCCCGAACCGCCACCACCGCACGCCCAGTCGCGGGCCCCACGGTGTACCGGTCGCCGCGGCCCGCGCCAGCCGCGCCCGTACCTCGTCACGGTCGACGATCAAACAGCCGAACGCGCCGGTGACCAGCACGGTCAGGAAGATGTCGAGCATGCCGATCCGGGACGAGACGAAGCTGACGCCGTCGGCGATCAGCAGGACCCCGGCGATCGCGCCGATCAGCGTCGAGCGGGCCAGCCTGCGCACGATCCGCACGACCAGCAGCACCAGTACCGTGCCCGCCAGCGCCGCGGCGAAGCGCCACCCCAGCGGAGTGAAGCCGAACAGCGCCTCGCCCATCGCGATCAGCATCTTGCCGAACGGGGGATGCACGATGACGGGGAAGCCGGGATTGTCCTCGATGCCCATCCCGTTGTTCAACAGTTCCCACGCCTGCACGGCGTAGTACTTCTCGTCGAAGACCGGTGTGCCGCCCTCGGTCACCGTGCCGAGACCCGCGAACCGCAGCACCGCGGCCACCAGCGTGAGAAAGATCGTCACCCACCAGCCGCGCGCGGTGTCGCGCGGTCCGTCGTCGACACCTCGCTGCGCGGTCATCCCGGCGACCACCGGCCGTGACAACACTCCACTCCCCGAACCCAGCACGTCACGACCTTACGGGAGAAGTGGAAAGGCAATGGGCGCACGATAGTTCATCGAGTGTGCTCGCTTATGCTCGAGCGGAGCGTCCGGCGGTTCGAGCGGGGCGGCGAAGGAGGGCGCACGGATGGCTGTCATCCACGAGACGACGATGGTGCCGACGAAACTGGAGTTGCTGACCGCCTGGTTGCCCACCCGCGCGTGGTATCAGGGCACGGGGCGGCCGGTGCTGCGGCGCGCGGGCGGGTTCCGCCTGGACGACCCCGCCGGTGCGGTCGGGATCGAGTTCATGATGCTCGTGGACAGTTCCGCCGAGCCCGTCGCGTATCTGGTGCCGTTCGCCTACCGCGGGGCACCGCTCGACGGCGCCGAAGAGGCGCTCGTCGGTACATCGATGCACGGCGTCCTCGGTGAGCGCTGGCTCTACGACGGCACCCGCGACCCGGTGGTCGTGGCGCAACTCGTGGCGTTGCTCGCCGGTACCGCCGAGCCCCAGGCGCAGCACGAAAGCGGTACACCCGATCCGTCGATCCAGGTCACGCCCGCCGAACTCGCACTGCCCGCGGCGGCGACGGCGGTGGACGCGAGCGCGCACACCGAGATCGGGGGAGTGCTGCGGGTGCATCGCGTGCTGGCGCCGGCGGGCACGCCGAGCGCCGGACAGGTCAGCGCGCCGTGGCAAGCCGCGGACGGGACGTCGGTTCGTAGCGTGGTGCTGTCGGCGGTGTAGACGGCAACTGCCGTTCGGCCATGCCTGCTCGCCGCACCGAGTGAAAGCAAACACGCGGCTAACTGCGGTGTGCGCTCATATCATGGAGCTATGCCCGAAGACGAGCTCGAAGGGCGTGCGGACCCACTGGCCGGGACAGCCCGGCAGGCGATCCTGGTGTCCGGTGCCTGCTCGATGATCTTGGGTGTGGTCATAGCGGTATGGCCACACAAGACGCTGCCGACCGCGGAACTGCTGCTCGGCGCGTATTTGCTGGTCAATGCCGGGTTGCAGGTGATCATCGCGCTCAGCGCGCGGATGGCGCCCGCCCTGCGGGTGCTCGTCTTCGTCAGCGGTCTGATCTCGACATTGCTCGCAGTGCTGTGTTTCAGCGGCGGCAATTCGGCACTGCTGCTGTCGTTCTGGGTCGGCCTGGCCTGGTCGGTGCGCGGCATCTGTCACGCGACCGTCGCGGTGTGGACACCCGCGTTGCGCGGCAGCGGCAGGCAGGAGGTGTTCGGCCTGGTCACCCTGCTGCTCGGCCTCGTGGTCGGCGTGCTGCCGTTCGACTCGCTGGACGTGCTGGGGCTGGTCGTCGGCCTGCTGTTGATCGTGATCGCGACGATGGAGGTGCTCAGCGTCGCCGCCGTCCGGCAGGGCGTGCTCGATCTGTCCGGGCTGGCGCGGCCGCGCGCGGTACGCCTCGACCCCTGAGCCGCACCGAGAAAGATCGAGTAGCCGGTCCGGCGGGATTCGAGTAGCCGGGCACTCGTGGCATCGAGCTCTGTTCTGGTCACTGTAGGCAGTGGCGAGAAAGGAGCCCGAGATGTTCGAGCGAACCTACGACACGGCCGAGACCGGACCGCGCACGCGCGAGGTGGCGTCGTGAAGATCGCACACCTGCGTGCGCCGGGACCACACCATCGGCCCGAATTGGCAGGCGGCGCAGGCATGCACGGCATGGTGGTTTTCGGTACCGGACTCGACTGCTACCTCTCCTACCGGCCCACGTTCGATGCCCCCTACAACTTCCAGGTGCTGCTCGCGATCGAATTCGACGAGCGCGGCCGCCGCGCGCTCGGCGCGGACCGACGGGTCGGGTACACCGACATCCACACCTTCGACCCGCAGGACTTTCCGATCGCCGAGCTCGATCCGGACCGCGGCGACCCGCGCAGGTCCTTCCGCGGCACGCTGATCCGGGGACGCGGTGAACGCGGCGGCATCGCGATCGCCGACGACGTGCGGGTCGCCGTCGGCCGGGTCCTGCATTTCGCGGCGCTCGAACGGGGCGGCGACTGCGGTACCTTGACGCACCTGTGCTTCGGTCGGCCGGACCGGATGTATCTGGCGCACCGGATCATCCGGCGTCCCAGCTTCGATCAGATCGTCGCGGCCGAACTGGTGCCCGGCACCGTGACGGACATGCTCGGCGTCCCGCTCGCCGACGACGTCGCGCGCCGCGGCTTCGAACACGCTCAGCCGATCCTGCTCGGCCGGCGCGAATTCACCGGCGCGCGGCTGCGGGCGGGCGAACTGGCCGTCGCGGCGTTTCCCGGTGGCGCACAAGGCTTCCTGGCCGAGATCGCGGTCCGTCGCCAGATCTATCTGGAGGTCGGCGACCTGGTGTGACCGACCAATGGCGGATGTCAATACGCCAGAAGTCGCGGATGCGTTATGTCCGGTTCAGCACCCCGGTCGATCCGGCGGTGGACGCGCGGACCGGTACGGACGTCTACTTTCACAGTATGTCCGAATCGGTTGCCCCCGCCGGGACCTCGAATCGACGGATCGCCGAGGTCGATATCCTGCGCGGCTTCGCGCTGTTCGGCATCCTCATCACCAATGTGATCGTCGCGACCACGCTGTGGTCGTTCACCGGGCCCGCCGACGACCCGCGAGCGGGCTGGGACGGGCCGATCGACCACGTCGTGAGCGGTCTGGTCGACGCCTTCTTCACCGGCCGGTTCTATCTGCTGTTCGCGTTCCTGTTCGGCTACTCGTTCACCTTGCAGATCGCGGCGGCACAGCGCGCCGGGGTGTCGGCCAACGCGCGACTGCTGCGGCGCTGTGCGGCACTGCTGATCGTCGGGCTAGCGCACGTGTTCTTGCTGTGGATCGGCGACATCCTCACCCTGTACGCGTTCCTGTGCCTGATCCTCATCACGTTGAAGAAGCTGAAGCCACGCACGGCGGTGATCACCGGCGCGGTGCTCTACATCGTGTGGTGCGGGTGGATGTTCATCCCGGGCAGCGAGGGTGACGACCTGTCCGCGCTCGACATCTTCTTCGACCTGCAGCGGATGCACGACGGATACACCGGATCGTTCGGCGACACCTTCGCCAACCAGATGTGGATCGCGCCGATCTTCATCGGCCTGATCTGGTTCACCCAGGGCGCGACCAGTCTCGGCATGTTCCTGATCGGTATGGCGGCGGGCAAACGGCAACTGTTCGACGATCCGGATACCTTGCGGCGCTGGGCGCCTCGCGTGCTGATCGGCGGACTCGCGGTCGGCCTGCCGGTCTCGGCGGTGACCTTCGCCGCGGCGCAGAACTGGTTCGTGCCGCCCTTCTACTGGGCCGGGATCCAGGAACTGGTCAATCCGTTGATGACCTTCGCCTACGTCGCGGGCATCATCTGCCTGACCCGGTGGGCGCGCACCGCGCCGTGGATCGGCTGGCTCGCGCCGGCCGGGCGTATGGCGGCGTCGAACTACATCTTCCAGTCGATCGTGCTCATGGTCGTCTACACCGGCTACGGGTTCGCGCTCGTCGACAAGGTGCCGCCTGCCGGTGTCATCGGCATCGCGCTGCTCACCTACGTCGTGCAGGTGCTGCTGAGTCACTGGTGGTTGCGGGGTCACCGCTACGGCCCGGTGGAATGGTTGCTCCGAGCCGCCACCTACCTCTCGATCCCGGCGTGGCGACGGGCCCCGGAATCCTTTCCGGCACACCAGGAAAGACTCGCACGACAGCCGGACGGTACCGGGAAGCGCTAGCGTTCACGATCAGCCACCGGATAGCGTGGCCGCGGTACCGGTCCATCGGAAGGACGAGCGAAGCATGTCTGTAGCAGGGATCTGGGACCTGACCATCGCCACCCGTCTCGGTGACATCAAAGTCGTCCTGGAACTCCAGCAGGACGACGGTGTGCTCACCGGTACCGCGCGCGCCTCCGGAAAGAAGCGGCCGCTCGACGACCTCGAGTTCGACGGTGAACTGCTGAGTTGGCGGCAGACCCTCACCCGCCGCCTGATGCGCCTCGACCTCGCCTTCGCCATGACCACCGAGGGGGACCGCATGAGCGGAACGTGCGTCACCGGGCGGTTCCCGGCCGTCCACGTCGCCGGCGCGCGGCGCGTCTGAAGGTCGGTCTCAGCGCATCGCCGTCGCGGCGGGCTGGGTGCGCAGCTGCGTGCCGAAGGCAATGAGCGCGGCGATGGTCAGCGCCAAACCGCCCTCCACCGCGTGCACGTAATTGCCGAAGGTGTCGACCGCCATGAAGCGCAGGACGTTGTCCCCGCCGAAGAATCCGAAACCGGCGATGACGAGATAGAACCAGCCGCAACCGATTCCGTACGCGAACGCCCTACGCGGCGTACGGACCAGGAACAGCCCGGCGACACCGGTGACGAGATGGAACAGCGCGTGCCAGCCGTTGACGGTGACCGGAATGAATCCGAACACCATCACCGTGCACGACTGCATGTGCGCACCGAACGAGAAACTCGAGCACATCGCGAACGCGACCGGACCGTTGCTGACGAACCACAGCGACAGCAGCAGCAACAGCAACTGGCCAGGAGTGCGCCGGACGTCGGCGAGGTAACGCAGCAGGGCGCCGCGGGCGGTGGCGAGCATCGGGACCGGCCTCTCGTCAGGTTCTAAGCCGATCGGCTTAGAAAGTACGGTGAGTATGATTTAAGCCGATCGGCTTAGTCAAGGCCGGGAAAGGTGGACCGCAGGTGGCAGGCGATACCCGCGCACGGATGATCCGGAAGGCGACGCTGCTGTTCCGCGGCCAGGGCTACGCCGGAACCGGATTACGCGAGGTCACCGCCGCGGCCGGTACCCATCGCGGGGTGACCTACCATCACTTCCCGCGGGGCAAGACCGAACTCGCCGAAGAGGTGCTCGCCTACCTCGACGCGACCGTCAGCCCGCTCATCGCCGCGGTCTGCGCCGAACAGCAACCCGTACCGGCCATGCACGCGATCCTGGCCGGGGCCAAAATGGTGATGGCAGGCGGCGACCAACCGCCCGGCTGCGCGGTCGCCGCCGTCACCCTGGGCGCCGGGCCCGACGATCACTCCCTGCACGAGGCCACCCGCGCCATCTTCCGGCGCTGGCAGCAGCCATTCCAGGAATGCTTGCAGCGCAACGATTTCGACGAGAGCGATGCGAAGAACCTCGCGACCCTCTTGATCGCGGGCATGGAAGGGGCGCTGGTGCTCTGTCGCGCCGAGGGGACTACCGAGCCGATCGACCGAGTGGCGGCGGCACTCGAATACGCGTTGGCGCGCTGAGATTTCGCACCGGTCCTGCGGTGGCAACTGTCAGCGGGTCGGTCTGGTCTACCACGATCACTCGTGCCCAGGAGTCGAGCGTGGCGTCCTCGATGCCGGGCGCAACGCTCGACCGGCTTGATTCTGTCTCGGAGTGGTGAGGTGGGCCTGTGACCCGGCCTCTCCCGTGCCGAATCCCTTGGTTGATGGCGGCGATAGGGATCGCGGCCTGGTACCTGGCAGTGCCTAACCGCGCCCATCGGCATCTGCACCACTTCTCGGGATTCACACCCTTTCTGGGCGGCCAGAACGGGTGTGGATCCCGAGAAGTGGTGCAGGTGTGTGGCTTTCGCGTGTCGACACGGGGCTAACTGTCGCTTGGTTTACTTGCGTTTGGGCTTGTTGGCTGGCTGCCGAAGTCTGACTTGCCCAGATTGGTGTGCCTGCCGCGGGAGTTACGTGGATGGTGCTGGGCGCGTCGGGTGGGGTTCCCGGCTTTAGGGGCATGTCAGGTGCGTGAAGCTGGGTTCCGGCGTGGTCGTCTGGCTGTGGCGCTGTTTTCGAGAGTTCCTTGAGGAGGTGTCAGCGGTTTCGGGTGGGTGGGGTTGTGGCTCGGCGTGTTTCGCTGGGCGAGTCGCGGGGGCACAGACCTTCCGTACGGTTCACAGCAGCTACAGCCCCTGTGAGCAGTAGGAAACCTCTGCGATCCCCAACCTATCTGTCGCTTGGTCCAGACCAACCGGTCCGCTATCCAACCGCCCTCTCTTTCCCAAACCGCTCGAGACGCAACCACAGCCAGATGACCACGCCGGAACCTCACCCCGCGCACCTGACATGCGCCTAAAGCCGGGTACGGCACACGACGTGCTCAGCACTATCCCTGCAACTCCCGCAGTAGGTATACCGAACTGGGCTGGCGCGCAAGGGACTTCGAGACAGAGCCTAACTCCGAGCGACCTCGGCGGTGTGCGCTGAAGAGTAGCGCTCGCCTGTGACCTGGTCGCTCAGCGGGTCCAGCGTAGCCAGCGCTTCGGCGTCCAGGGTGAGTTGCAGCGCGGCCGCGTTCTGTTCCAGCCGGGCCGGGCTGCGGGTGCCCGAAATGGCCGCCACCGCCACCCCGAGTCGCCCGGCTTGGGCGTACACCCAGGCCAGCGCCACCTGGGCCGGGGTGGCACGCAGCCGGTCGGCCACCTCGCGCACGGTCTGCGCACCTCGAAACCTCAAAAACGCTTTGACGCTACGACTTGGAGTGCACTCCAGGTCAAGCCGTCCGACCGGCACCGCGTTCGGAACAACGTTGCGGGATAGCGCAGGCGCACACCAACCTCCGCTGAGCGGTGCGCGCGGGCGGGTTCAGTCGATAGCGCCGGCCCTCATGCGGGTGGACTGCAGAACGTCGAGGAGCTTGCGGCCGAAGGCTTCCGGGTGCTGGTTGAGTCCGCCGTGACCGCCGGGGAATTCGATGAGCGGGGTGCCGAGGCGGTCGGCCAGGGTCGCGGCCGAGCGGTACGGCAGGGTGCCGGGGGATTCCGCGCCGACGGCGAGGACGAGACGGTCGGCGACGGCGGCCAGTGCCGTTTCGTCGGGGAGGTGCGAAGTGATCTGGCGCAGTTCGTGTTCCAGCATGATCGGCAGGTTCGCCATGACGCGGGCGACCATGTCGGCGGCGCGTGGGGGCAGCGTCGCCGGGTCCGGCAGGCCGCGTAGCTGTGCGCCGACACCGGCGGCGAAGTGCGCACCGGCGACCGCCGCGCCTTCCCGATGGAACAGCTCGTAGACCTCGTCGACGAACGCGCGATGGTCGGCGGCGTCGGGCAGCAGGCCGAAGGAGGGCGGTTCGTGGGCGACGACCAGGGCGAGTCGATCGGGGTGCCGGGCGAGCAGGTCGAGCGCGACGACCGCACCGCCGCTGGCGCCGAAGACATACACCGATTCGCCTGCGGGAGCGCGATCTTCGATGAGGCGGTGAATGTCCTCGCTCATCACCTCGACCTGTTGATCCACCGGCGGACCGTCGAGCGGGCTGCGGGAATAGCCGCGGGGATCGGCGGCCAGTACCGTGAAATGCGGCATCAGCAGTTCCGCGAGGTGATCGAACATCGCCGCGTCCGCGCCGCTGCCGGGCAGCAGCACGAGCAGCGGCCCGCTGCCGCGCTCTTCGTAGAACAGCGTCGCGCCGGGGACTTTCAGCGTGCCGGACTTCATGATTCATCCTTCTTCTCGGGTGACGGCCACCGCTCGAGCGCGACGTGCAGGGCATCGATGATGCGTTCCCAGGAGGCGGCGGTATCGCGGGAGTGCTGGAAGCCGCCGCCGGCCTCCAGCGCGGCGTAGCCGTGAAAGGTGCTGCGCAACAGGCGAACCGCGTCGGTGAGGTCCGGTTCTGTCAACCCGTAGGCGCGCAACATGCCGTAGGTGAGTTCGACGGCCCGCGCCGCCCCGGGACCGGCGTCGACCAGGCCGGGCGGCACCGGCGATTGGGTCGCGGCGTAGCGACCGGGGTGGCGCAGGGCGTAGTCGCGCCAGGTGTGCGCGTATGCCGCGAGGGCGTCGCGACCCGCGCGGCCCGCGACGGCGGCCGCGATCAGCTCGGTCTTCTCCGCCGCGGCCAGCACGCTCACCCGCGCCCGCAGCTCCTGCAGGTTCTTGACGTGCGAATAGAGACTGGCGTCCTTGACACCGAACTGCTTGGCCAACGCCGACATGGTGACGCCGTCGAAACCGATCGCGTCCGCGAGATCGGCGGCCGCGCGCGTGATCCGTTCCGCGCTCAAACCCGCTCGCGCCATCACGGGCACACCTCCTCGTAGCTAGGTCGCCTAGTTTATAACCTAATCATATTAGGTTACGCAACAGGCGATGGTCGGAGGTGCGCTGTGAGACCGGGCCGCAGTTCGGCTGAACCGGGCACCTGGGCGGCGGCGCTGCCCTCGCCGCCGCCCAGGACGAGCACCGGGCGGCCCGAGACGAAGGCGCCCGGCGTTGGTGACCGCGCGGTCCGGCGCGTCGGTCACCAACGACTATGGGGTCAAGCCCCGGATGAACTCGGCGAGATATTGCCCGCTGTAGTCCGGCTTTCCGTTGTTCTGCACCGCGGCGGCCCCGATCGTGTCCACGTGGGTGTAGCCGGGCAGCTGCTCCACCTGTGCGGTCGGCGGCGCGGGAAGCCAAGTGCCGACGCCGTATTGGACGACGCTGTCCCCGGCGTACGCGATGAAATTCGGCTTCGTGCGACTCATGTTGTGGTAGCGCAGGTTCACCATGTCGCCGGTGCGCGCGCCGCCGAAACCGGCGCCGATATCGATGATCATGCGCAGCGGGAAGTAGGTCTCCCAGTACGCCGTCGGCCAGCCGGTGCCCAATTGCCGTGCCACCTCGTGGATATCGGCGATCTCCCGGTTCGGCGCCGTCCACGGGACGCCGACGACGTCGTTGTAGTTGCGCCACGAATACAGCGCCGTGCGGTCGGTGGGGCCCACCCGGGTCTGCGGTCCGGCGCTCATCCGCAGATAGTTGCCCAGCACCGGAACCTGGGTCAGCCCACCGTGATTCGGGAACGTCTTCTCGGCCACCGGGCCGCCCGCCAACGCGCCGACACCTTGCTGGAGCAGCGCGAAATTGCCGGAGTTGTTGTCGATGAACGTGCCGAGCAACGCCGCATTGGTGAACCGATAGTCGCGGATGGTGCCCTCACCATTCGCGCCGCCCGTGACCGCGGCCGCCCAGCTCGGGCTGAACAGGGTGGTGAGTGTCGCCTCGATATCTGGATCGTGGATGTGCGCGAGCAGTTGGCTTTCCGCGTCCGGCTCCAGATGCGCGGCGAGCCCGGCCAACCGGTAGAGCATCATGGCTTTGGTGCCGATCACCGGCATCGGGCCGAGCGTGCGCATCGGCAGCACGCCGCTGTCGAATCCGGCCTTGAGCACCCCGTTGGTGGGGCCGGTGATGGCTTCGGTGACATCGCGGAAGAACGGCGTGTTCTGGATCGCGGCCGGGTCCGAGGACACCATGGAGTCCTGCGCGGCGAAGGCAGCGCACTGGTTGTAGCCGGCATCGGCCTGGGTGCCCGGGTTGCCGTCGAAATCCCAGTCCGAGAAGAACCCGGTGACCAGACCGCCCATCGAGATACCGGTGCAGACGTATTTCCGTTGCCGCTCAGCCTGATCCGGCAGCTCGTGCAGCATGATCTCGTACTGGTCACGTACCACGCGCTCCAAGCCGAAGGCATCCAGGATCGGCAGGTCCGCCGAGGCCTTGAACCCGGCGAAGGTGCGGCCCTCGAGCGGCTTGCCGTTGAAGTAGTAGTCGACCGCGTCGAGATAGTTGCCCGACTGCAGTGCGTAGTCGAAGCCGACTGTCTCATCCAAGCAGGAGCCGCGCCGGGCCAGCGCCCAGAATTCGACGTTGCGACCGAGCGATTTCGCCGAACGCACCGTGTTCGCCGCGACGCCGTCGGAATTGATTGCGCCGCCGATCATTCCGCCCTGCTGCACCACCACTGCGTCCGCGTCCCGCGCGTCCTGCGGACTGCCCACCGCGCGGTAACGCAGATATCCGGTGCGCTCGCACGACCCAGGATGCGGTGCGGCGCTTGCCGGTAGCGGGAGCAGAAAGCTCACGTAGGAGACCGCGATGCCGTCGCGGGTCGCGATCTGCTGCTCCTGCCGGTCCGTGGCCGCCGAGGCGGGCGGATCCTCCGCTGCCGCCGAGCCCGGCGGTAGCAGTCCGGCGGCGACCACCGTGATCGCTACCGTTGCCGCCCAACCGTTTCGGCGCCCGCCGCGCCCCCGCCCCTGCTGTTTCGGCCGTCCGAGACGCCGTGTCGCTCTTGCCACGGTTAGTCACGTTGCCACCCACCGTGTCCCACGTCACTGGTGCATTTGTCAGGAGAAGCCCGCCCACCTAGTGCATTCCAACAACTTTCGTCCCCGCACCGGCGTTGCGACCCAGACGGCAGGAGCCGTCCGGCGGGTCGGACATCGTGTGCGTCGCTCCGACGGCGCCTTTCCCAACACCGGGAACTCGACCGGCGCATCGCATAGTGTCGAGGACATGACCGAGCTGGCCGAAAGGGTCGCACGCCTCGCGCAAGAGTTCGCGGAATCCGGAGCGACCAGTGGGATATTGCGCATGCACCACGGCCAGTGGAGCAACGGAATCGATCCGTCGTACGTGGTCGGCACCGATCGGGTGCACCAGGTGACCGGCAGACGCGAACTGGCCCACGCGGTGCGCGCCGAACTCGGCGTCGATATGGACGGCGTAGTAGAGATGCGGCTTCGGCTGGCCGACGGCAACTACGAGTTCCAGTACCAGTGCACCCCCGGCTCGACCGAGCACTATTGGGACGCTGTGCGACGGCTGGTCCTCGACCCCGACTATCGATATCCGGGGCATCGGCAACCGATCGCGGCGGCCGACACGGTGCCCGACGACCGTCCCACCGACCCGGCGATCCTGGCGACAGTGCGTGAGCTGGTACGCGAGTACATCGACGCCTACACGGCGGCCCACTCGCGTGCACCCGAGCTGGCCGCGGGCACGGCCGAGGCCGAGATCGCCGCGGCGGAGGCGCGGATCGGCCGACGGCTGCCGGAAGACCTGCGGGCCCTGTACCGGCTGGTCGGCTACGACCACGACGACCGCGGCGTGCTCGGTATCACCCGGCTGTCGCCGCTCAGCGACGTCGCCACGAGTCATCGGTCCGACAGTCCGACGGCGATGGGGTTGTCGGCGGACAGTCGATCCGTGGGGGAGGACTCGCTGTTCGCCGGCGATCGGGTGGTGCCGGAAGGCTGGCCGCACAGCACGATTCAACGCGTCTCGCGCAGTGCGGGGTGGATCTTCATCGGCACCAGCGATCGCCACGCGCACGCGGTCGACCTGGAGCCCGGTCCGGCTGGTCGCCGCGGGCAGTTGATCGAAGTCGGCCTCGAATACGATTCGGCCACGCGCTGGGCCGAATCCGTGACCGAGGCACTGCAGATGTCGATCGAATCGCAGCGCGCCCCGGAGAACTTCGAGAGTCTTTACGGCACAGCGCAACCCACCCACGCTCGTCGACTGCACGACCCGACGGAGACGATCGAAGATCTGCCCGACAAGTTCACCGTGCAGAAACTCGACGTCGGCTCCCGCGACTCCTTCGACGCCGCCGAACTCGCGGCCCTGCCGATGCTGCGCCAGTTGCGGCTCGACAGCGCGGGGTCGGCGAACCTTGCAGTACCGCACGATATCCCGCTCGAATCACTGTGGGCGAGCGCCCCGCGCCTCGACCTCGCGCCACTGTCGGGCCACCCCGTGCTGTGGGACGTGCACCTGGCCGGAGCGCAGCATCCGGTGCGCATCGCACCGCTGGCTGCGCTGAAAAACCTGCAGCGACTGGACATCTCCGAGATCGACATCGCCGATCCGGAAATCATCGCCGAACTGGCGAACCTGCGCGTCCTGGTGGCGAACCTGCGGCAGTGGCGTCGGCTGCGCGAACTCGACGCCGTACCCGCGCATCTCGCCGCAGCGGAGTTGGCGGGCGACGCATCGTTCGCAGAGGAAGCGGCGTGGGCGGGCACCTTCGGCGCCGAAGGTGCCGAATTGCCCGTCGTCCGCGGCACCCTCACCGAAATTCGAGTCCGGTCACAACCCGAGCCCGACGACTCGGAAGCGCGGATAGCCGACGTCGTAGCGGACGTTCCCTGGAACTTGCTGCTCCAACTGCGCCGCGAGCCAGAGTCCGGCGGATAGCAGCCTGAACTACTGTTGCCCGGCGCGAATGCGTTGGGCGAGAAACAGAGCCGCGCGATCGAGGGCCTCGTCCGCCTCGTCGGCGCGGATCATGCCGGCGTGGGCGTGGAGCGTGCGTGCAGCCTTTTCCGCGGGAACCGACCTGAGTTCGCGCTGTGGCTGCGTTCCTTGGACACCAAGATTTGCTATTTCGGCAAGTTTCCTTGCCGAATGTGTCCGAGAACGCGCAGCATCGCCGCATGCGTGAATTCGATGTTGTCGTTATCGGGGGTGGTGCTGCAGGGCTCGCGGCAGCCGTGACCCTGAGCCGTGCCCGACGGAAGGTCCTGGTCGTCGACGCAGGCTCGCCTCGTAACGCGGCCGCCACCGCGGTCCACAGCTACCTCGGCCATGAGGGCATCGACCCACGCGAGCTGCTGGCGATCGGCCGCTCAGAGGTCGAGCAGTATGGCGGCGTCGTGCGCAGCGGAACCGCGGTGGGCGTGAAACGAGTCAGTGAATCCACCCTGAAGATCACCCTTTCGGACAACACGACCCTCGACGCCAGGAGGGTGCTCATCGCCACCGGCGTCGTCGATGAACTACCCGACATTCCTCAGCTGGCCGACCGCTGGGGCCGCGACGTGCTGCACTGCGCGTACTGCCACGGATACGAGGTGCGAGACAAAGCCATCGGCCTCATCGCCAGTGGGGTCGCCTCACTTCACCAAGCGCAGTTGTGGCGCCAGTGGAGCGACAAGGTCACCTTGTTCACGAACGAGGCGGTCGAACTGACCGAGCCCCAGCGGGCCGAATTCGCGGCGCGCCAGATCACCGTGGTTCCTGGCCGGGTCACTGGCATCGAGGTCACCGACGACGAGCTCGGCGGCATCCGGGTCGGTGACGAGGTCATCGCTGTTCAGGCTGCGGTCGTTTTCCCGGTTTCGGTGGCGAAGGTGGACGACCTGTTAGCCGAGTTGGGGCTGGAGGCCGAGCGGAAGGAGATGGATGGTCAGGTCATCGGCGCGACCCTGAATGCCGACACCCAGGTGGGGAAGACCGCCGTTCCGGGAGTTTGGGCGGCAGGAAACGTTCGCGGCCACCGCGCACAGGTAATCGACGCGGCTGCGCAGGGCGGGCTTACCGCGGCGATGATGAACATCGACCTGGTCGAGGAAGACGTACGCCGTGCCGTCATGGGAACACCGTTCTCGACGGAGATGGAGCGCGAAGTCACCTAGCCGCCAGGGCAGTAACGACCGAGCCGCACACCTGATGCGGGTGTGCGGCTCGGATAGGACGATCAGCGGGCGAAGGTGGCGGCGCGGTCGGCGAGGTCCAGGAGTACCTGGGGGAAGATGCCGAGGACGACGGTGGCGCCGGCGCCGAAGGAGACGACGGCGGTGGTGAGGAACGGCGTCACCACGAGGGGGGCGTCGGTGGGCGGGTCGGTGAAGAACATCAGGACGATCACGCGCACGTAGAAGAACGCGGCGATCGCACTGCAGATGACGCCGACGATCACCAGCGGGGTCGAATCCCCGGCGGCCGCGGCTTCGAACACCGCGAACTTGCTGACGAATCCACTGGTGAGGGGCAGTCCCGCGAAGGAGAGCAGGAACAGTGCGAACACACTGGCCAGCCAGGGGGAGCGCCGCCCGAGCCCGGCCCACTGACTGAGTGCGGTCGCTTCCTCGCCCGAGGCATCGCGCACCAGACTGACGAGCGCGAACGCGCCGAGCGTGCCGAGACCGTAGGCCACCAGATAGAACAGCACGGCGGCGACGCCCTTGGTGTTGGCGGCGACCAACCCGGTGAGGATGAAACCGGCATGCGCGACAGCGGAATACGCGAGCATCCGTTTCACGTCGGTCTGGGTGATGGCCATGACCGCGCCGACCGCCATGGTGGCGATGGCGATGGCGCCGAGCACCGGCCGCCAATCGTCGCGCAGCCCGGGCACCGCGATATGCAGCACGCGCAACAACGCACCGACTGCGGCGATCTTGGTCGCGGCCGCCATGAACGCGGTCACCGGTGTCGGCGCGCCCTGGTACACGTCAGGCACCCAGGACTGGAACGGCACGGTGCCGATCTTGAACAGCAGCCCGACCGCCAGCAGTGCGACGCCGAGCAGCGCGAGCAGCGCGTTGTCCGGGTGCGCCGCGATGGCATCGGCGATCCCGGCCAGTTTCACGGTCCCGGCCTGCCCGTACAGCAGCGCGACACCGTAGAGGAAGAACGCCGAGGAGAACGCGCCGAGCAGGAAGTACTTCAGCGCCGCTTCCTGGGAGAGCAACCGCTTGCGTCGCGCGAGCCCGCACAGCAGATACAGCGGCAGCGAGAGCACCTCGAGCGCGACGAACATGGTGAGCAGGTCGTTGGCGGCCGGGAACAACAGCAGGCCGCCGACCGCGAGCAGGGTCAGCGGGAACACCTCGGTGGTCGCGATACCCGCTCGCAGCGCGACCTTTTCGCTCGCGCTGCCCGGCACCGACGAAGCCTGCGGCGTGAACGCGTCCACGCCCCGCCCGAGGGTGGCCGCGGCCGCACTCCACGTGCCCGGCCCGCTGCGCACCGGGGCCGCCGGTCGGTCGGCACCGCGCTCGGCCATGAACAGCACACCGAGGATCGCGACCACGAGGATGGTGCCCTGCAGGAACAGGGTCACCCCGTCGACCGCGACGGCACCGCCGATGGCGGTGGCGTTCGTGCCGGCCAGCAGTATCACCGCGACCAACGCGACGATCAGCCCGGCCAGGCTCAGCAGCGCCTGTCCGCCGAACCGGAAGCGCCGCCCGGCGAACGCCTCGACCAGCACGCTGAGCACGGCGGCACCGAAGACGATCAGCATCGGTGACAGGTAGCCGTACTCGATGCTCGGCGCCGGTATGGCGGCGGCGAGCGAGGTTCCGTGGGAGGTCAGCTGACTCATTTGTGGGCACCTCCGGGCTGATCGGCTTTGCCCGCTTCGGGGATGGTCGGCGCGGGGTCGTGTTTGCCGATGGTCGTCAACGTCTGGCTCACCGCGGGATTGATGAAGTTCAGCACCGGTTTCGGATAGACGCCCAGGAACAGCAGCGCCGCGATGAGCGGCACCACCACCGCGAGTTCGCGCGGCACCAGGTCGTAGAGGCGCTCGTTGCCCTCCTTGACCGGCCCGGTCATCATGCGCTGATAGAGCCAGAGCACATACACCGCGGCCAGCACCAGCGCACCGGTCGCGACGACGGCCGCGAACTGGTAGCGGCTGAAGGTGCCGACCAGCACCAGGAATTCACTGACGAACGGCGCCAGCCCGGGCAGCGAGAGGGTGGCCAGGCCCGCGATGAGGAACGTGCCCGCCAGCACCGGTGCCACCTTCTGCACGCCGCCGAAGTCGGCGATGAGCCGGGTGCCCTTGCGCGACACCAGGAATCCGGCGATCAGGAACAGCGCCGCGGTGGAGATGCCGTGGTTGACCATGTAGAGCGTCGCCCCGGTCTGGCCCTGGCTGGTCATCGCGAAGATGCCGAGGATGATGAAACCGAAGTGCGAGATCGAGGTGTAGGCGATCAACCGCATCACGTCGGTCTGGCCGATCGCGAGCAGCGCACCGTAGATGATGCCGATCACCGCGAGCGTGATCACCAGTGGCGCATAGGTGTCCGAGGCGCCGGGGAACAGCATCAGGCAGTAGCGCAGCATGCCGAAGGTGCCGACCTTGTCGACCACCGCCATCATCAGCACCGCGCTCGACGGTGTCGCGGCGACCGCGGCGTCGGGCAGCCAGGTGTGCAGCGGCCACAGCGGCGCCTTCACCGCGAACGCGAACATGAACCCGAGGAACAGCGCGTTGAGCACCGCCGGCGCCGCGCCGAGCTGGCCGGAGTTCGCGGCGGCCACCACGACGCGGAAGTCGAAGGTGCCCGAGCCGCCCTCGCCGAGCCCGTCCCGCGCGGTGACCACATACAACCCGATCACCGCGGCCAGCATGATCAGGCCGCCGAACAGGTTGTACAGCAGGAACTTCACCGCGGCGCGCGAGCGCTGCTGCCGCAGCTGCGCGTCCGCCGACCGGGGCCCGAAGCCGCCGATCAGGAAGTACATCGGGATGAGCATCGCCTCGAAGAACACGTAGAACAGCAGAATGTCCAGCGAGACAAAGGAAATCAGCACCATCGCCTCGACCAGCAGGGTGAGCGCGACGTAGGTGTGCGCGACCCGGCGGCCGCTGCCGACCTCGCGGTCGTCGCGCCAGCCCGCCAGAATCAACAGCGGCACCAGGGCCGTGGTGAGCAGCACGAGCGCCAGGGCGATCCCGTCGAGCCCGACGGTGTAGCCCGCGCCGAACGCCGGGATCCACTCGTGGTCCTCGACGAACTGGTATTGCGCCCCACCGGGATCGAAGCGCACGGCGAGCACCACCGCGAGGATCAGCACCGCCAGCGACACACTCAACGCGAGGATCCGCGCGAGCAGCCGCTGCCCGGCGGGCAGCACCAGCACCACCACCGCGCCGAGTACGGGCGCCAACCACAGGATGGTCAACCAGGGAAAGTCCGTCACCACAACCTCACCGCCAGCAGGGCGGCAGCCACCAGGGCCGCGCCGGTGAACATGGAAAGGGCATACGAGCGCACGAACCCGGACTGCACCCGGCGGATGCGGGCGGACAGTCCGCCGATCAAAGCCGCTGTGCCGTTGACGATTCCGTCGATGCCCCGGTTGTCGAGGAAGACCAGCGCACGGGTCAGGTAGCCGCCCGGCCGCATGAAGGCGGCCTCGTTGAGCGCGTCACCGTAGAGGTCTTTGCGCGCCGCGACGGTCAGCGCGGACACGGCCTGCGGCGCGGTCTCGGGGATCCTGCGCTGCGCGTACTGGTAGTAGGCGAAGCCCACGCCTGCCGCGACCACGACGAGCGCGAGTGCGGTGACGACGGCCGCCGGGACGGTCTCTTCGCCGTGATGGGCGCCCACCACCGGTTCGAGCCAGTTCTGCAGCGCGGAACCGAACACGAACAGCGCGCCGGCGGCGACCGAGCCGAAGGCCAGCAGCACCATCGGTCCCGTCATGACGGCGGGTGATTCGTGCGGATGGGTGTCGGGTTTCCAGCGCCGTTCGCCGAAGAACGTCATCAGCATCACCCGCGTCATGTAGAACGCGGTGAGGCCCGCACCGAGCAGCGTCACCGTGCCGAGCACGACACCGCTGGTGCCGCCCTGATTGAACGCCACCTCGATGATCTTGTCCTTGGAGAAGAATCCGGCGAACGGCGGCACTCCGATGATCGCCAGATAGCCGAGCCCGAAGGTGATGTAGGTGACCGGCAGCAGCGTGCGCAGCCCGCCGTAGCGGCGCATATCGGTTTCGTCGTCCATCGCGTGCATCACCGACCCGGCGCCGAGGAACAGCCCGGCCTTGAAGAAGCCGTGCGTGAGCAGGTGCATGATGGCGAACGCGTATCCGGCCGGCCCGAGTCCCGCGGCCAGCATCATGTAGCCGATCTGGCTCATGGTGGACGCGGCGAGGGCCTTTTTGATGTCGTCCTTGGCGCAGCCGATGATCGCACCGAACAGCAGGGTCACCGCGCCGACGAGGACTACGCCGAGGCGCGCGTCCGGCGACAGGTCGAAGATCGGGCCGGAACGGGTGATCAGGTAGACACCGGCTGTCACCATGGTCGCCGCGTGGATGAGCGCCGACACCGGCGTCGGGCCCTCCATCGCGTCGCCGAGCCAGGACTGCAGCGGTACCTGCGCGGACTTACCGCACGCGGCGAGCAGCAGCAACAACCCGATCGCGGTGAGTGTGCCTTCTCCGGCCTGTGGCGCCCCGGCGAACACGGTGCCGAAGTCGATCGAGCCGAAGGTCGCGAACATGACGAACATGGCGATCGCCAACCCCATGTCGCCGACCCGGTTGACGACGAACGCCTTCTTGGCCGCCGTTGCCGCCGAAGGCTTTTCATACCAGAACCCGATCAGCAGGTAGGACGCCAGGCCGACGCCCTCCCAGCCGAGATAGAGCACCAGGTAGTTGTTCGCGAGCACCAGCAGCAGCATGGCGGCGAGGAACAGGTTGAGGTAGGCGAAGAACCGGCGTCGCCCTGGATCGTCGGCCATGTAGCCGATGGAGTAGATGTGGATCAGCGAGCCGACGCCGGTGATCAGCAACGCGAAACACATCGACAACTGATCGAGCTGCAAGCCGAAGTCGACCTGCAACCCCGCGACCGGCGCCCACTGGAACAGCTCGGTGTGCACCGCGCGCTGGTCGCCGTCGCGACCGAGCATGCCGAAGAACGCGATGCCCGCGACCACGAACGACCCGAGCGCCATCACGGTGCCGAGCAGGTGACCCCATTTGTCGCTGAAACGTCCACTCAGCAGCAGGATTACGGCGCCGGTGAGCGGCAGTGCTGGCAGCAGCCAGAGTGCTGTCGTGTCCATGTCAGAACTTCAGCAGGTTGGCGTCGTCGACCGAGGTCGAGCGGCGGGCACGGAAGATGGTCATGATGATGGCCAGGCCGACCACGACCTCGGCCGCCGCGACCACCATGGTGAAGAACGCGAACACCTGCCCGTCCAGGTTCGCGTGCAACCGGGCGAAGGTGACGAACGCGAGGTTCACCGCGTTGAGCATCAGCTCGATGCACATGAACACCACGATGGCGTTGCGCCGCAACAGCACTCCCGCCGCGCCGATGGTGAACAGCAGGGCCGACAGGAACAGATAGTTCTCCGGATTCACCGCTTGCCTTCCTCGTCGCTCGGGGTCTCGGTGCCGACCGAGATGACGGCCGCCTCGGTCAACGCCCGGGTGCGGCGATGCCGCAGGATGGTGCTGACCGAGAGTTCCTCGAAGGAGCCGTCGGGCAGCCGGGCCGGGATGTCGACCGCGTTGTGCCGGGCGTACACGCCGGGGGTGGGCAGCGGGGTGGCCCGGTGCCCGGCTTCGCGGAAGCGGCGGATCGACATCTCCCGCTGCCCGATCCGCGGCCCGAACTGTTCGCGGTGCGCCAGCACCATCGCGCCGATGGTGGCGGTGATGAGCAGCGCGCCGGTGAGCTCGAACGCCCACACGTACCGGACGAAGATCAGCTCGGCCAGCTCGCCGATCACATCGCGCCCCGCGAAACCGGTGGCCGGGAAGGTGATTCCGGAATCGCGGATACCGCGGGCGATACCGCTGATCAACAGCAGCCCGAAGCCGAGCCCCACCGCGGCCGCCGCGAGCTGCTGGCCGCGCAGGTTCTCCTTCAGCGATTCCGCGGAGTCGACGCCGACCAGCATGAGCACGAACAGGAACAGCATCATGACCGCGCCGGTGTACACCACGATCTGCACCACGCCGAGGAACAGCGCGTCCTGCGCCATGTAGAACACGGCCAGGATCACCATGGCCGCGGCGAGGCAGATCGCGGAGTGCACCGCCTTGCGGGCGAACACCATGCCCAGCGCGCCGACGGTGGCCAGCGGGGCGAGCACCCAGAAGTTCACCGCCTCGCCGGTGGAGGTGCGGGTGAGCGGCTCTGCGGCAAGGATGAATTCGTTCACCGCGCCCCTCCTTCCACGCCCGCGACGGCGGGCTGCTTCGGACTGTCGGAGCCGTTTACCGCGTGCGCCCCATTGGTTTCCGACGCGTTGCCCGGCACGTTGCCCCGGTAGTAGTCGCCCTCGTCGGTGCCCGGGTACATCGCGTGCGGCGGCGCGGTCATGCCGGGCTGCAGCGGCGCAAGCAGGCGGTCCTTCTCGTAGATGAGGTCGGCGCGGTTGTCGTCGGTCATCTCGTAGTCGTTGGTCATGGTCAACGCGCGGGTGGGGCACGCCTCGATGCACAGCCCGCAGCCGATGCAACGCAGGTAGTTGATCTGATAGACCTGCCCGTACCGTTCGCCGGGGGAGAAGCGGGCTGTCTCGGTGTTGTCCGCGCCCTCGACGAAGATCGCGTCGGCGGGACAGGCCCAGGCGCACAGCTCGCAGCCGATGCACTTCTCCAGCCCGTCCGGGTGCCGGTTGAGCTGGTGGCGCCCGTGATAGCGCGGCGCCGTCGGCACCTTCTGTTCCGGATAGAACTCGGTGTTGGGCTTTTTGAACATGGTCGCCGCGGTGACCGCGAACCCGGCCAGCGGATCGAGCAGGCCCGCCTTGGCGGGTTCCCGTGGACGCTCGGGCAGCGGCGGTGTCGGGAAACCCAGGAACACTGCCGAATCCGGCGCGGGCACAGCGGGTTCCGGCTCGGCCGGGGGCGCCGCCCCGCCGCGGCGGCCGGCCCGCAGGAACAGGCCGATCATCAGCCCGGAGATCAGCAGACCGCCGATCACCAGGAACGGCGTCTGCACCGCGTAGCCCTCGGCCTGCAGCACGCGGGCGGTGGCGACCAGCATCACCCACAGCAGCGAGGTCGGGATCAGCAGCTTCCAGCCCAGGTTCATGAACTGGTCGTAGCGCAGGCGGGGCAGGGTGCCGCGCAGCCAGATGAACACGAACAGGAACATCCACACCTTGGCGGTGAACCACAGCACCGGCCACCAGCCGCTGTTCGCGCCGTCCCACATGTTCAGCGGCCACGGCGCGTGCCAGCCACCCAGGAACAGGGTGGTGGCGAGCGCGGAAACCGTTGCCATGTTGATGTATTCGGCCATCATGAACATGGCGAACTTCAGCGAGGAGTACTCGGTGTGGAAGCCGCCGACGAGTTCGCCTTCGGCCTCGGGCAGGTCGAACGGCGCCCGGTTGGTCTCGCCGACCATGGAGACGCAGTAGATGAGGAACGAGGGCAGCAGCAGGAAGACATACCAGGTGCCCTCCTGCGCCTCCACGATGCCGGAGGTCGCCATGGTGCCGCCGAGCAGGAACACGGTGGCGAAGCACAGCGCCATCGCGATCTCGTAGGAGATCACCTGCGCGGTCGAGCGCAGCCCGCCGAGCAGCGGATAGGTGGAGCCCGACGACCAGCCGGCGAGCACGATCCCGTACACCCCGATCGAGGTGATCGCCAGGATGTAGAGCACCGCCACCGGCAGGTCGGTCAGCTGCAGGGCGGTGCGATGCCCGAGCACCGACACCTCGGGCCCGAACGGGATCACCGCGAACGCCATCACCGACGGGATCAGCGAAATGACCGGCGCCAGAATGTAGATCGGCTTGTCCACGATGGCAGGAATGATGTCTTCCTTGAGCGCCATCTTCACGCCGTCGGCGATGCTCTGCAACATCCCGTACGGGCCGATCCGGTTCGGGCCGATGCGCATCTGCATGCGCGCCACGATCTTTCGTTCCGCGACCACCGCGATCATCGGGGTGAGCAGCAGGAAGACGAAGATGGCGAGGGACTTCGCGATCACCAGCCACAGCGGATCGTGGCCGAAAAGACTCAGATCACTCATGCCTGTGCTCCTTCATCCGCTCGTCGGCGCGTCGCAGGGTGACGATGCCGCCGGGGTGGGTGGCCAACTGTTCGGCGATCGCGCTGCCGGGTGAGTGTTGCGGCACCCAGACCACCCGGTCGGGCAGGTCGCTGATCATCAGGGGCAGCGTGATGCTGCCGTGGGCGCTGGCGACGGTCACCAGATCGTCGGTGACCGCGCCGATTTCGGCCGCCGTGGTGGCGGAGAGCCGGGCCACCGCCGGGCGGGCGATGCCGGCGAGGTTGGGTTCGCCGTCCTGCATCCGGCCGTCGTCGAGCAGCATCCGCCAGCTGGCCAGTACCGCGGTGCCCGGCGCCGGCTGGGTGAGCGGGTGTGGCCGATGCGCGGGCGCGGCGACCGGTGCGCCGTCCCAGCCGCCGAGTTCGGCGAGTTCGGCACGCGCGGCGTCGGTGTCGGGCAGGTCGAGCCCGACCTTCATCTCCTCCGCGATGGCCTGCAGCACCCGCTGATCCGACAGCGGCGCGGACTGGCGGCGCACCATGTCGTCGCCGAGTGCCGCCGCGAACGGCCGCGCTCTGCCCTCCCAGGTGAGGAAGGTGCCGGCCTTCTCCATCGCGGTGGCCACCGGGAAGACCACGTCGGCGCGCTCGGTCACCGAGCTGTGCCGCTGTTCCAGGCTGACCACGAACCGGGCTGCGTCGATGGCGGCGAGGGCCCCGGCCGGGTCCGGCAGGTCGGTCACGTCGACGCCGCCGATCACCAGCGCGCCGAGACCGGGCGCGGCCTCCAGGATCGCCGCGGTGTCCCGGCCGGGCGTGGCCGGCAGGTCGGTGACGTTCCAGACGGTCCGAACCTGTTGCCGGGCAAGCGGATCGACAACGGGGCGGCCGCCGGGCAGCAGGCCGGGCAGCGCGCCCGCCGCCACCGCGCCGCGTTCACCGGCCCGCCGCGGCACCCAGGCCAGCGCGGCCCCGATCTCGTCGGCGAGCCGAACCGCGGCCGAGAGCGCCCCGGCGATGCCCGCCATCCGCTCGCCGACCATGATCACCGCGCCGGGTGCGCGCAGCAGCCGGGCGAGATCCGCGAGCTGGCCGGGATCGATTCCCGGCGTGCCGTTTTCGCCGCCGCGGATGGCGTCGAGCAGATGGGGTTCGGCGCCGGGCATGGCGCGCACCAGCTTGCCCGCCATCCGCTCCAGGCCGCGGGAGGCGAACGGGGCCAGCGAATAGATCGGCAGGCGGCGCCGCCGCGCGGCCTTGCGCAACCGCAGATAGACGATCGGCGACTCTTCCTCGGGCTCGAAGCCGACGAGCAGCACGACCGGCGCGGTCTCGAGGTCGTCGTAGGTGACCGTCAGGCCCTGCCCGGCGACGCGGGCGGCGAGGAAGTCCGCCTCCTCCGCCGAGTGCGCCCGGGCCCGGAAGTCGATATCGTTGGTGCCCAGCGCGATTCGGGCGAACTTGGCGTAGGCGTAGGCGTCCTCCTGGGTGACCCGGCCGCCGACCAGCACACCCGCGCTGCCGTGCGCCGCGGCCAAGCCTTCCGCGGCCGCGGCCAGCGCCTCGGACCATGAGGCGGGGGCCAGGTTGCCGTCCCAACCGCGGACCAGCGGGGTGGTGAGGCGGTCGCGTTCGGTGGCGTAGGCGAAGGCCCAGCGCCCCTTGTCGCAATTCCATTCCTCGTTGACCTGCGGGTCGTCCCCGGCCAGGCGGCGCAGCACCTTGCCGCGCCGGTGGTCGGTGCGCTGGGCGCAGCCGGAGGCGCAGTGCTCGCACACATTCGGACTCGACACCAGATCGAAGGGCCGGGCCCGGAACCGGTAGCTGGTACCGGTGAGCGCGCCGACCGGGCAGATCTGCACGGTGTTGCCGGAGAAGTAGGAGTCCAGCGGTTCGGCCTGCGCGGTGCCGACCTGTTGCAGCGCACCGCGTTCCAGCAGTTCGATGAACGGGTCGCCGGCCACCTGCTGGGAGAACCGGGTGCAGCGCGCGCACAGCACGCAGCGTTCCCGATCCAGCAGCACCGCGCTGGACAGCGGAATCGGCTTGGGATACGTGCGCTTCTCGCCCTCGAACCGGCTCTCGGCGCGGCCGGTGGACATCGCCTGGTTCTGCAGCGGGCACTCACCGCCCTTGTCGCAGACGGGGCAATCGAGCGGATGGTTGATGAGCAGCAGCTCCATCACGCCCTCCTGCGCCTTGTCCGCGACCGGCGAGGTGAGCTGGGTGCGCACCACCATGCCGTCGGTGACGGTCATGGTGCAGGAGGCGACCGGTTTGCGCTGGCCCTCGACCTCGACGATGCATTGGCGGCAGGCGCCGACCGGATCGAGCAGCGGGTGATCGCAGAAGCGCGGGATCTGGATGCCGATCAGCTCGGCGGCCCGGATCACCAGGGTGCCCGCAGGCACGCTCACCGTTGTGTCATCGATGGTGACCGACACCAGGTCCGCGGGTACGGCTGCGGGTGCACTCTTGACCTCGGCTGCGGGCGCAGCCGTCGTCCGGCCGCCACCCCTCATCGAATCACTTTGTGATGCCGGCCCACCCGCCGCCCGGCCACCACCCCTCATCGAATCACTCTGTGATGCAGTCATTTTGCCTCCTTTGCCCACGCCGTGGACCGCGCCGGGTCGAACGGGCAACCGCCGAGCCGCAGATGGTCGACGTATTCGTCGCGGAAGTACTTCAGCGACGAGATGATCGGGCTGGCCGCGCCGTCACCGAGCGCACAGAACGACTTGCCGTTGATGGTGTCGCTGATGTCGAGCAGCTTGTCCAGGTCGGCCTCGGTGCCGCGGCCCTGTTCGATGCGTTCGAGCAGTTGCACCAGCCAGTAGGTGCCCTCGCGGCAGGGGGTGCATTTGCCGCAGGACTCGTGCGCGTAGAACTCGGTCCAGCGCAGCACCGCGCGCACCACGCAGGTGGTTTCGTCGAAGATCTGTAAGGCCTTGGTGCCCAACATGGATCCGGCCGTGGCGACACCCTCGTAATCCAGTGGCACGTCGAGGTGCGCCGCGGTGAACAGCGGCGTGGACGACCCACCCGGCGTCCAGAACTTCACCTCGTGGCCGTGGCGCACACCACCGGCGTAGCCGAGCAGTTCACGCAGCGTGATGCCCAGCGGCGCTTCGTACTGCCCGGGCCGATGCACGTGACCCGACAGCGAGTAGAGCGTGAAGCCGGGCGACTTCTCGGTGCCCATCGCGCGGAACCATTCCGTGCCGTGCAGGATGATCGCGGGCACGCTGGCAATGGATTCGACGTTGTTCACCACGGTCGGGCAGGCGTACAGCCCGGCGACGGCGGGGAACGGCGGCCGCAATCGGGGCTGGCCGCGGCGGCCTTCGAGCGAATCGAGCAGTGCGGTTTCCTCACCGCAGATGTAGGCACCCGCGCCCGCGTGCACGATGAGTTCGAGGTCGTAGCCGGAGCCGAGGATGTCGTTGCCGAGAAAACCTGCCTCATAGGCCTGTGCGACGGCGGCCTGCAGGCGGCGCAGCACCGGCACCACTTCGCCGCGCACATAGATGAACGCGTGCGCGGCGCGGATGGCGTAGGCGGCGATGACGACGCCCTCGATCAGCGCGTGCGGACTCGACAGCATCAGCGGAATGTCTTTGCACGTACCGGGTTCCGACTCGTCGGCGTTGACCACCAGGTAGTGCGGTTTGGTGACGCCGTCGGGGCCCGGGCCCTGCGGGATGAAGCTCCACTTCATGCCGGTGGGAAAGCCCGCGCCGCCGCGGCCGCGCAGCCCGGCGTCCTTGACGGTCTGGATGACGTTGTCCGGCTGCATCGCCAGCGCCTTGCGCAGCGCCTGGTAGCCGTCGTGGCGGCGATAGGTGTCCATCGTCCAGGACTGCGGGTCGTCCCAGTACCGGGTGAGTACGGGGGTCAACGTCATGTCAGGCCTCCGAATCCTGTTGCAGTACCGAGGTTTGCGCGGGATCGGGGGCGGCCATGCGCTGCTCGCGCGCGACTTCCAGTCCGGCCAGGGTGGCCGGGCCCGCCGCGCCGTCGAGCACGCCGGGCCGCTCGTCCGGGAAGCCGGCGAGGATGCGCGCGGTCTCCTTGAACGTGCACAGCGGCGCGCCCCGGGTCGGCGTCACCTGCTGACCCGCGCGCAACGCGTCGACGAGGGCCTGCGCCGATTCGGGGGTCTGGTTGTCGAAGAACTCCCAGTTGATCATGATCACCGGGGCGAAATCGCAGGCCGCGTTGCACTCGACGTGCTCGAGGGTGATCTTGCCGTCCGCGGTGGTGTCGCCGTGCGCGATACCGAGATGCCGTTCGAGCGCGGCGAGAATAGCGTCGCCGCCCATCACCGCGCACAGCGTGTTCGTGCACACGCCGACGTGGTAGTCGCCGGTCGGGGTGCGCCGGTACATCGAATAGAAGGTGGCGACGGCGGTGACCTCGGCGCCGGTCAGACCCAGCTGGTCGGCACAGAAGTCGATGCCGGTGCCGGTGACGCAGCCTTCCTCGGCCTGCACCAGATGCAGCAGCGGCAGCAGGGCCGAGCGCGGCTCCGGATAGCGGGCGATGATCTGTTTGGCGTCGAGTTCGAGCCGCTCGCGAATGAACGGCTGGAACGGTTCGGGCCGCGTGCTGAGCTTCAACAGAATTTCCGTCATCGGTCTACTCCGCCCATCACGGGGTCGATGCTGGCGACCGACGCGATGACGTCGGCGACCATGCCGCCCTCACACGTCGCCGCCACCGCTTGCAGATTGGTGAACGAGGGATCGCGGTAGTGCACCCGGAACGGCCGGGTGCCGCCGTCGCTGACCATGTGCACGCCGAGTTCGCCGCGCGGCGATTCGACGGCGGTGTACACCTGACCCGCCGGCACCCGGATGCCCTCGGTGACCAGCTTGAAATGGTGGATCAGGCCCTCCATCGAGCTGCCCATGATCTTGCTGATGTGCTTGGGCGAATTGCCGAGTCCGTCCGGGCCGATCTGCAGATCGGCCGGCCAGGCGATCTTCTTGTCGTCCACCATCACCGGGCCGGGCCGCAGCTTGTCCAGGCACTGCTCGACGATCTTGAGTGACTCCTTCATCTCGTCCACCCGGATCACGTAGCGGCCGTAGCAGTCACAGCCCGTGGTGGTGGGGATGTCGAATTCGTAGTTCTCGTAGCCGCAGTAGGGCTGGGCCTTGCGCAGGTCGTGCGGCAGGCCGGTGGCGCGCAGCACCGGACCGGTGATCCCCAGCGCCATGCAGCCCTGCAGGTCGAGGTAGCCGATGTCCTGGGTGCGGGCCTTCCAGATCGGGTTGGCGGTGAGCAGCTGCTCCATGTCGCGCAACCGTTTCGGCATGAGCGCCAGCAGTTCCCGGACCTTGGTCACACCGTCGTCGGGCAGATCCTGGGCCAGGCCGCCGGGCCGGATGTAGGCGTGGTTCATCCGCAGGCCGGTGATCGTCTCGAAGACGTCGAGGATCAGTTCGCGTTCCCGGAAACCGAACAGCATCGGGGTCAGCGCGCCCAGTTCCATGCCGCCGGTGGCCAGCGCCACCAGGTGCGAGGAGATGCGGTTCAGTTCCATCAGCATGACGCGAATGATGTTGACCCGCTCCGGGATCGCGTCGGTGATGTCGAGCAGCTTCTCCACCCCGAGGCAGTACGCGGTCTCGTTGAAGAACGGGGACAGGTAGTCCATCCGGGTGACGAAGGTGACGCCCTGGGTCCAGTTGCGGAATTCCAGGTTCTTCTCGATGCCGGTGTGCAGATAGCCGATGCCGCAGCGGGCCTCGGTGACGGTCTCGCCCTCGATCTCCAGGATCAAACGCAGCACGCCGTGCGTGGACGGGTGCTGCGGGCCCATGTTGACGACGATGCGTTCCTCGCCGGCGCCGCGCAGCGAGTCGGCGACCTCTTCCCAGTCCTGTCCGGCGACGGTGACGACGGTGGGTTCGGGCCCGGCGTCACGGGGATCGAGCTCGGTCTCGTGCGCCCCCTCCGTCACCTGGCCGCTACTGCGCACGGAATCGTTGTGCGATGCAGTCATCAGTTGTACGCCCTCCGCTCGTCGGGCGGCGGTATCCGCGCGCCCTTGTACTCGACCGGGATCCCGCCGAGCGGGTAGTCCTTGCGCTGGGGGTGACCGCGCCAGTCGTCGGGCATCAGAATTCGAGTGAGCGAGGGGTGCCCGTCGAAGAGGATGCCGAAGAAGTCGTAGGTTTCCCGCTCGTGCCAGTCGGTGGTCGGATACGCCTCGTACAGCGACGGGATGTGCGGGTCGGCGTCGGGCGCGGCCACTTCCACGCGCAGGCGCCGGTTGTGCGTGATCGACATGAGCGGGTACACGGCGTGCAGTTCGCGGTCGGCGTCTTCGGGATAGTGCACCCCGCTGACGCCGAGGCACAGCTCGAAACGCAGTGTGGCCGTGTCGCGTAACGCGCGCGCGACGACAACGAGATGTTCGCGCCGCACGTGCAGGGTGAGTTCGCCGCGGAAGACGACGATCTTCTCCAGCGCCGTCTCCAACCGCAGGCCGCCCTGGTCGAGCACGGTGCGCAGCGCGTCGACGATCTCGTCGAAGTAGCCGCCGTAGGGCTGGGGCGAACTGCCCGGCAGGCTGACCGGGCGGACGAGCCCGCCGTAGCCGGAGGTGTCGCCGGTACCGCGCACGCCGAACATGCCGTGCCGGGTGCCGATCACCTCGTCGGGTTGTTCCGGGATCGGTCGCGTGCCTTCCGGGCCCGCCGTCGCCGCGGCATCGATCTCGTCGTGCGCGGCGGTGGTGGTGTTGTTGTTGTCGGGGGAGTCGAAAGTCATCGCAGCAGCCCCTCCATCCGAATGGTGGGCGTCGAGGCCAAGGCCGCCTGCTCGGCGGCGCGCACGGCCTCTTCCCGGTTGACCCCGAGCGGCATCTCCTGGATCTTGGCGTGCAGCGTCAGGATCGCGTTCAACAGCATCTCCGGCCGCGGCGGGCAGCCGGGCAGGTAGATGTCGACCGGTACCACGTGATCGACGCCCTGCACGATGGCGTAGTTGTTGAACATCCCGCCCGACGACGCGCAAACACCCATGGCAAGAACCCATTTCGGCTCGGTCATCTGGTCGTAGACCTGTCGCAGCACCGGCGCCATCTTGTTGCTGACCCGGCCCGCGACGATCATCAGATCGGCCTGCCGCGGCGAGGCGCGGAACGCCTCCATGCCGAAGCGGGCAATGTCGAAACGGCCTGCGCCCGTGGCCATCATCTCGATGGCACAGCAGGCCAGACCGAAGGTGGCGGGCCACAGCGAGCCCTTACGCAGATATCCGGCGAAATCTTCGACCGTGCTCAGCAGAAAGCCGCTGGGCAGTTTTTCCTCGAGACCCATATCCGACTAACCTTCACTTCCACTCGTCGCCCGAACACGCTGTGCGGCAGTCAGTCCCAACTGAGCCCGCCGCGTCGCCATTCGTAGGCGTAGGCCACGGACACGTTGAAGATGAACAGCGCCATCGCGGCGAGACCGAAGAGACCGAGTGCATCGAAGTGGACTGCCCACGGGTAGAGGAACACGATCTCGATGTCGAAGATGATGAACAGCATGGCGGTGAGGTAGTACTTCACCGGAAAGCGTTGACCTGTAACGTTTCCCGGGCCACCGGCCACGGCGTGCGGGGTCGGTTCGATACCGCACTCGTAGGCCTCGAGTTTGGCCCGGTTGTACCGCTTCGGGCCGACGAGGGCCGCCATGATGATGGTGAACACCGCGAACGCCGCAGCGACCGCGCCTAGTACAAGAGTCGGCATTTCGATATTCACGACTGCCCTCTCCCTTGGTGTGAGCCGGCCCCTTCCTGGTGGGCTGGAGCCTGCGGGTGGGCCGCCCGTTAGCCGGACGGCAGCTTCCGAGGCGGGCTGACGTCGTTGTCCGCCTCGGCCAGACTCGCCCCATGGCCTGCTCGGCGCGGGGTGATGGCTGTGCCCGCGCACCTGTGAGCTAGGGCACAGCCTACAACCGATATGTCTGGGTGCCGCAGCTTTGACTGCTGCGTTTGATCTAATTCGTGACGCGGATTTATGACTGAAACGGTGGTAATCGCAAGGGCTGTCACGTGACGTTGGTCGACCGGTCAGTCGGTGTCGTGAAAAACCGCTCCTCGGAGCAGGTTTCGGGTGATGGCCAGGGCTTTGCTCTTAGGTGAGCCTCACCGCAATATCCATCGCTCCGCCGGACTTGAACGGGAGGCCGATAAGCGACGTCAGCGATAAGTCCGCAACCGGAAGTCGTCTTACGTAGCGGCAGACCGAATTTCGATTAATGCAGGCTGTGCATCAATGCCTGCGCTGAAAGTGGTACGGCGGAACCGCTCAGGCTGCCGAACGGTTGCGCAGCAGTCCGACCACGGCCTCGGTCAGCCGGATCGGGTCGATCGGATGCGAGACCGCCGCCTCGGCGCGCGACCAATTGGCCAGCCAGGCATCGTCGGGCCGACCGGTGAGCACGAGCACCGGTGGGCAGTGCTCGATTTCGTCCTTGAGTTGCTTGGCGATGCCCAGCCCGCCGGTCGGGGTGGACTCGCCGTCGAGGATGACGAGATCGATGCCGCCGGCGTCCATGTGCTGGATCACCACGGGGCCGGTGGCCACTTCGAGGTAGTCCAACACCGGTAGCTCGGGATGCGGCCGTTTACCCAACGCCAGGATCACCTGGCGCCGCGTATCGGCGTCGTTGCTGTACACGAGGACCCGCAGTGAGTCGGCCACGACCGCATGCTACTTCCGCCGAGCCCACCCCCGTGGCATCTTCGATCAGATCCGGGGTTTCTCGCGCGTCGTACGGCCCGCGCCGCGCGTCGCCGGGAGTGCTTGCGCCCGCAGGGTAATCGCAAGTTGTCCATAAGAATCGGCCGGTAGCATCCCCGCAATGCGGGGCGATCTCACACAGGTCCTCGTCGATACCGACGTGTGGACCGATGACATGCTGAACAGTGCCGGGATACCGGTGATCGATGTGCCGTTCGTGACGATCGGCAGTGGGATCGGCTCGTTCGTCACCTACGACACGTTGCGCATCTTCGGCGTACCCGCCCAGGCGATGGCCGTGCTCGGCCCGCAGCAGCATCCGTGGTCCTCCTATGAATACCTCACCCGGGTCTCGCAGATCCCGCGCGGCGAGCGACTGCGTAGCGACTCCGCGTCCGAGCCGGACAACATGTGGGGCTTTCCCTCGTACGCGGTGCGTGAGGCGATCGCGGACAAGTCGATCAAGCCGCTGTGGAATGTGTTCGTGGAGCCCATCTTCGCGAACTATTACACGCCGCGGGCCGGGCAGGCGTTCGTGGGGATGGAACGCGAATTCCATCGCATCGGGTACGCGAGTTCGTTGCATCGCGGGCATGTTCGCATGGTGCGCAAACGGCACGGCGGCGGCTATTTCACGATCCTCACCCCGCCCGCGGATTCCACGCCGACCAAACGGATCGCGTTCCGCAGCACCTATGTGCATGTGGCCGTGGGATATCCCGGGCTCAAGCTGCTGCCCGATCTCCAGGAATATCGCGAGACCCATCGCGATCCCACCCGCGTGGTCAACGCCTACGAGCCGCACGAGCACGTCTACCAGGCGTTGCAGCGCCGACCGGGGACGGTGCTGATCCGCGGTAGCGGGATCGTCGCGAGCCGGGTGCTGCAGCGGCTCATCGACGATCGCGACCGGCTGAACCTGAACACGCAGATCCTGCATCTGTTCCGGACCTACGTCGCCAAAGCGCACGGCAAGAATGTGTTCAACCGGCGCCCCGGCTCGCACGGCTGGGCATATCAGGGGTTCAACTATCCGAAATCGGTGTGGGGCGGGCAGCTCAAACAGAATATCCGCAACCTGCAAGGCGAACAGCGGGCCGAGGCCTACAAGGAGATCTCGGGAACCAACACCCCGATCCGGAATTCGTGGCAGAAACAGTTGCGGCGCGGCCGGGCCGAAGGGTGGTATCAGGTGATGGCCGGGACCATGCGCGCCCCGCGGCCCGCGGAGGGACGTCAGGGTGTGGTCGCGACGATCCTGCCGGACGTGACTGCCGAATTGCCAGTGCCGCCGCCGACCCAACCGTTCGACACGACGGTCGATTACATCATCGACTGCACCGGGCTCGAAGCGGATATCCGGGAACATCGCCTGCTCGCCGATCTGCTCGAGCACACCGGGGCCGGGCGGAATCCGGTCGGGCGGTTGGACGTCGACACCACCTTCGAGTTGATCGGCACCCGAAGTGGCACCGGACGCATCTATGCATCCGGTAGCGCGACACTGGGCGGGCCGTTCATCGGCGTCGACACGTTCCTCGGGTTGCAGATCGCCGCACAGGAGATCGCCGACGATCTTGCGGCGCTGGGGTTCTGCCGCCGGATGGGTCCGCTGCGCTCGACGAGCCAGTGGTGGTCATGGGTTACGAACAAGAAGATCTGAGCTGATGCTGCCAACCTTGAACGGGCGAATCCAGACCCGTGTGCTCGCGCTGAGTGTGATCGGCGCCTTCGTCGCCCTGCTCATCACGCCACTGCTGCCGACCGGTTCGCTGAGCCTGGGCCAGGCCTATCGGGTGACGCTGTCGGTGCTGCTCGCCACCGTTCTGGTCGGCGTGCTGTGGGAGTTGCTCTACCATTTCTTGCAACAGTTCCGCTGGGAAAAGGACTGGCCGACGCTGTTCGGCTTCCTGACCGTGATCAACGAGGGGGCACTCATGTGGGTGCTCGTAGACCACACCACCATCGTGCTCCCCGAGCACCTGCACCCCTCGCTCACCGCGTTCCTCATCCAGTTCGTCCTCACCTGGATGGTGTTCTGGCTCATCGTGAACGGGCCGCTGCGGGTGCCGTTCCATCGTTGGCGATTCCAAGGTGGCAGGTTCCTGTGAACAGGCAGATCGAGGTCCTTCCCGGCGCGCACCTGGTGGCGAGCGCCGGTGGCGTGGTCGTTGTCGTCGCCCACCGGTCGGTGACGCCGGTGACCCCGGCATCGATCGCGGGCCGCACCATGACGGCGCTGCTCGGGATCGTCCGGCGGGTCGCCGCCGACGAACCCCGCCGCAGCGGGCGAACCGTCGCGCGGCTGGCCACGAACTGGCTGATGAGCCTGGAAAACGGCGACGAGGACGACGTCGAATTCGGGGTACTCACGCCGACCGACACCGGCCTCGCCGTCTTCCTGCACGGCGGGGTGAGCGCGATCCTGGACGCAGGTCCGCGCACTGAGATACTGCGCGGCCGCGAAGCCGGATTCACCGTCGACCGGGTGGTGCTACCGGCGCCGTCCGTCGGTGCCGGACTGTTCGTCGACGAAGTCGGCCTCGACATCGAAACCTTGCCGACCCGTGGGGTTTTCACGTTGACCGGGGGGACGACACCCGGGGCGGGAGCCGTCCTGTGGTTCGGCGCGAACGAGGCGGCGCTCGGGGGTATCCCGCCCGCGGAAGGTGCGGCGGGATCCGCTGCGGCACGGCACATCGCTCCGCCGCCCGTACCCGGAAACGCACCGGCAGCCACAACCCAGCCGCCACCCGCCCCGCCCGGAATCAGCCACCCGCCCACCGACGTCCGGCCCGACACCGCACCACCAGTTGCCGGGTCCAGCGCCACGAACCTCCGCAAACACCCCGAACCCGCCCCCGCCCAGCCCGGTTCGCACCGCACCCCCGGTGGCGCACAAGGGGTTTCGCAGTCGCCCGAGGGTGATGAACGAGACCGTCCTGGCAAGGGTGCGCGCCACGTCGTCGCCTCTGAAGATGATGACCACGGCCATACCGCGCGTGAACCACACGACGAAAGCGGCACCGCTCCGGCGCGTGATCCCGGAGTGGCCGGGCTCCCGACGGCTGCGGCAGTCGTTCATGGGTCGGCCACGAGTGACATGCAAGGACGTGCCGGCAGCAAGCCATACAGTGCGGCCGCCACCGATCCAGGGCGCGATCACGGGGCAGGCGATGGTCCGTCCGGTGTCGGTGCATCCCCGGGCGCGGGAATTCGGGGCACGGCTGTGGGCGGCGATCCGGCAGGCGCTGCCGGCGAGTCCGATCCGGGCAGGGGGCCGTCCGCTGGATTCAGTGCTGCTCCACGGAGTTCGGCGTCAGGCGCGAGCTCGTCCGGCCTCGTGCCGCGCAGTGTAGGTTCGGCGCACGAGGCGGTGGGTGCAGACGATCGTCCCACCGAGTACATGCCGCCTGCGGGCACCGATCGCGCTGCGTCGGCTGAGAGCGGGGCGCCCGCCGATATGGGTGGCGGTGAGGCCGGCGACGATGAGCGGCCGACGACGTTCATGCCGCCTGCGGGGAGTGAAAGCGGTGCGCCCGGTGGAGTACGGGCGGAGCGTAGTACGGATCGTGGTGGTGTGGTGGCCGGGCGTGGTGACGCGCCGACAGAGTATGTCGCGGCTGCCGATGGTGGGTTGTCCGCGTTCGCGGGAAGTGTGGTGCCTCGGGGTGATCAGCGGCCTTCGAAGGATATGCCGCGTTCAGGGGATGATGCGCCGACGGAATTCGTGGACAGTGGAGCCGTGGAGTCCGCCCTGGGCCGTGCGATTCGCAGCGAGCGAGCGGCCCGGGGCAGCGAGACAGGCGACGGAATTTCGCCGTCGGGATACGTTGCGGCGGAGCGTGGTTCGGCGGAGGGCGGTGACGCCCCGACCGAGTACGTTGCATTGGCGGATAGCGGGGCGGGCGGGACGCGCGGCACCGACGTCGGTCGCGGCGGTGGCAGCGGGGCAGGGAAACGTGAGGCGGAAGCTGGCGGTGACGCCGACAGTGCAGCGTCGAGCGTCCCGGGTGACGCTGTGCAGGACTCCGGGGTGGCCGATGAGCGGCCGACGTCGTATATGCCGCCGGCGGGTGTTACCCCGCCGCGTCTGGTGAAGCCGTCGAATGTGGGTGCACCGCTGTCGAACACGGGCCCGCAGGAGCGGGTGGTGCACGACCAGGGTTCCGGGCCGGTGCATTACGGCGGTTCGGAGATCGATATGCAGGAGACCGTGGTGCCGACCTCGGCGCGGACTCCGCACGTACCCGAGGTGGCGTCGAGTGATCCGGGGGTGGTGATCAAGGGGTTCAAGTGTGCCCGTGACCATCTCAATGATCCGCGGGTGTCGTTCTGCGCGGTGTGCGGTATTCGGATGGATCAGCTCACCTGCGTGCTGACCGACGGCGTGCGCCCACCCTTGGGCTTGCTACTGCTCGACGACGGCACCTCCTTCGTCCTCGACGCCGACTGCGTCCTCGGCCGCGAACCCGAACACGCCGAGGCGGTCTCGCGCGGTGCCCGCCCGGTCCGCCTGGAGGACCGCTCCGGCGGCATGTCCCGCGCGCACGCCGAGATCCGTTTGGTCGACTGGGATGTCACCGTCGTCGACGGCGGCTCCACCAACGGCACCCACATCCGCCAGCCCGGCCACCAGGATTGGTCCCGCGCCATCCCCGGCCACCCGGTCAAACTGATCCCCGGCGCCCAAGTCCAATTAGGCAGCCGCGTAGTAACTTTCGACTCCCAGCACGGCCAACTCTAGGTGCCATCGGGGAGCGTCGAACCACTACGTCCAAGCGACTTCGCAGCCCACGCACACGATCCCGATGACCGGGCGATCACTTGCTCAGCATGGGGCCGACAGGGGCCAATGTGCCGGCCACGCCGATCCGGGCACCGGCGCGCCCTCGGGCGACACGCCGAGGTTCCGTTGGTCGGTTGATCAGGAGGAATTGGTGGCGGCATCGGCCGAGAGCCTGCCGCCACCAGTTCCTCCTGATCGATCGTCCAGCTCCAGCGGGCGCAGGTTCTGCGTCGGGAACTGAAGCGTTCAGCGCTCTTTCGGCGCGGACGACGGGTCGGCGTGGACGTGGGCGCGCATTCCTTGGGGGCCGAACAGGATGAGGAGTTCGACGGCGCCGCCGTCAGCGCTACCCAGCCAGTGGGGGACGGCGGTGTCGAATTCGGCGGCCTCGCCGGGCGGGAGGGTGAAGTCCCGGTCACCGAGCACCAGGCGCAGGTGGCCGTTGAGCACGTAGAGCCATTCGAAGCCTTCGTGCGTCTGCGGTGTGGGTTCGAGCGGTTCCGGGCGGGCAGGGATGATCATCTTGAACGCTTGGATCCCACCCGGCCGCCGGGACAGCGGCACGAAGACCATGCCGTAGCGGCGGATCGGTTTGAGGTGGATGCGCGGATCGCCGGTGCGGGGCGCGCCGACCAGGTCGTCCAGCGGGACGTCGTAGGTGCGGGCCAGCGGCAGCAGCAGTTCGAGGGTCGCGCGTCGTTGCCCGCTTTCGAGCCGGGACAGGGTGCTCTCGGAGACGCCGGTGCGGGCGGCGAGGTCGGCGAGGGTGAGGCCACGCTCGCGGCGCAAGGCGCGCAGGCGGGGGCCGACCACGTCGAGCACGTCTTCGGTTTCGCGGTCCATGCCGCCCATCTTGCCGGAACCGCAAGTTTGCGTGCCAGATGGTGATGGGGCTGGCGAGACTGGGCGCGTCACGACAAGTTAGGAGCCCCGATGAGCACCACCGATGCGGTCACGTTCTGGGACGGCGTCTATGCGAACCGTCCGGCCGCGACCGATCCGACGCCGAATGATCGACTCGTGGAAACGGTCACCGACCTGCCGCCCGGTGCCGCGCTGGATCTCGGCTGCGGCAATGGCGGAGACGCGCTGTGGCTGGCGCGGCGCGGATGGCGGGTGACCGCGGTAGACATCTCCGCGGTCGCCGTTGCGCGGCTCGCGGAACTCGCCGCCGCGCACGGACTGGGTGCGCGGGTCCAGCCGGAACAGCACGATATGCGGGAGTCCTTCCCGCCGGGGCAGTTCGAACTGGTCACCGCCCACTACCTGCACACGCCGTTCGATCTGGACCGGGCTGCGTTATTGCGGCGGGCCGCGCATGCGCTGCGGGTGAGCGGGCTGTTGCTGGTCGTCGATCACGGGTCGACCGCGCCGTGGTCGTGGCAGCAGGATCCCGATCTCCGGTATCCGAGTCCGCTCGAGGTCGCGGCCGACCTGGCATTGGATCCGGCGGCGTGGACGATCGACCGGGCGGTCGCGGCCCCCCGGAACGCGCGCGGCCCGGACGGGCGCACCGCCGAGGTCGTCGACCACATTCTGCTCATTCGCCGCATCACCTGAAAGGAGCTCCCTCGTGCCGACCACCAAGCGTCGTAAGGACGCGCCCCCGCCGCGCACCGGAAGCAGCGAAGCCGCAACCCTGCGCGGGTTTCTCGACTACCTGCGCGATTCGATCGCCGCGAAGGTCGACGGTGCGCCCGAACCACAGGTCCGCACCGCCGCGGTGGCGTCGGGGACGAATCTGCTCGGCCTGCTCACCCACCTGACCGCCGTCGAACGCTCGATGTTCCTGGGTGACAACGTCACCGACTGGCAGGCGACCTTCCACGCCGACCCGGCGGACACCGTCGCCGAGGTCGTCGCCCGCTACCGGGCAGCAGTCGCACGAGCGAACGAAATCCTCGACGGCTGTACAGATCTCACCGCACCCATCCCGCGGCCGGGCCGTCCGGCCCCCAGTGTCCGCTGGGCCCTGGCGCACATGATCGAAGAGACCGGGCGCCACGCAGGCCACGCCGACATCCTGCGCGAACTCATCGACGGAACCACCGGACGCTGAACCGAATTCCTGGCCGAGCGGCGCGGACGGGCTGCTGACCGACAAGGCGGCTCGTTACCAGGCCGTAGGACCTGAACCGGGCCGGGTGGGCGGATTCGCCGGACACCATTCACCTTTGAAAGGAAGCTATGAAAACCGAATCGCGGCCGATGCCGAACAGTTTCGCGCGCTCGATGGGAGCACTTGTTTTCGCTCTGACACTCACGATCGGTACTGCGGCGTGCACCACGACGGCGGCTGATGCGGTGCCGCCGTATGCCGTTGCTACGCAAGGTGATCCGAAGTTCGAGAATACCTTCCGGCACGAGTTCGCGGATGTCGACGGTGTCCGTATGCATTACGTGAAGGGCGGCAGTGGTTCGCCGGTGGTGTTGATCCACGGCTGGCCGCAGACCTGGTTCGGCTGGTGGCCGATCATGCCCGCCCTCGCCGAGAACCACACCGTGTACGCCGTCGATCTGCCCGGGCTGGGTGACAGTACGGGTTCGCCGAGCGGTTACGACAAAGCGACGCTGGCCGAGTATGTACACACGCTGATCGCGGATCGGCTCGGGGTGCGCGATGCCCAGGTGATCGGGCATGACTTCGGTGCCGCGGTGGCCTTCCAGTACGCCAGCCGATTCCCCTCCGACACCGCACGTCTCGGCTATCTCGACCTGCCGCTGCCCGGGCCCGCGATCGACGGCCCCACCTACCGGTCGCTGAGCTGGCATATCGCCTTCCACGCACAGCGCCGCGTCCCCGAGGCGGTGGTGCGCGACGATGTGCGCGACTATCTCGCCCTGTTCTACCCGCAGGTCTCGTTCGGCGGGACGGCTTTCGGCGGCACCTCGGACCGCTCGCCGTTCACCGATGCCGAAATCGACGAATTCGCACGGACTTACCGCAAGCCCGAGGCCCTCTCCGGTGGTTTCGAACTCTATCGAGCCCTCGACCAGGACGTCCGCGACACCGTGGCCGCGACACCGACCACCGTGCCCACCCTCCTGCTGACCGCCCAGGGGCAACTCGACCCGGTCCGCGCCACCGCCGCCCCCCGAATGACCAACATCGTGCAAGCGGCCGACGTCCCGCACGCGGGCCACTGGCTGGTCGAGGAAAACCCCGAGTTCGTCACCGCGCAACTACAGCGTTTCCTGCAGTGACCGCCACCGAGCGCGCCGGTCGAACCGGGACTCGGCGACAGCGGTTGCTCTCCGGACCCGCTGTTTTGGCTGACCCGGCTGCCGCAACCGAACCGCGCCCCGGCTGTTGCGAGCGGTCCGCCGGCTGATCGTTGCCAAGCCCGCGCGGCTCGGCCTGGACGCGTGGGCGGCACAGTAACGTGGTGCCGTGCGGCCGATGCGGATGGGGTTGGGGAAGCGGGGTGCGTGGGCGGGGCTGCTCGCGGGCGTCGGGGTGCTCGGTGTGCTCGAGGTCGCGGTGCTGCATTTCGTGGTCGGGGCCTATGCCCCGCGGGTGGTGACCGCTGTGCTCGACGTGCTGTTCGGTGTGCCGACGCTGGCCTTGCTGGTGGCGATGGCTTCACCGCTGTGGAGTGTGCAGCGGGTGGACGCCGAGCGGTTGCGGCTGCGGTTCGGCTGGCTCGCGGCTCTCGACGTGCCGCTGGGGATCGTCCGCACCGCCGAGCCCCACCGGCCGAGCGTCCGCCATCCCGCGCAGACGGGTCTGGATTTCGCGGAAGAATCCGCCACCGTCTCGCTGATCCGTTCGCCCGCTTCGGAATTGGTCCGCGTCGAGTTCACCGAAGAGGTGCCCGCGCGTATGCAAGGATTCCGCCGGGTACGTGCATGCTCGGCGGTCTTCAGCGTCGACGCCGCCGCCGAGTTCTGCGCCGCGATCACCGCCCGCCGGTCGAGCAAGTGACGCGGCGGCCGACCGTCGATCGCGAATCATGCACCCGCTTCGCACTTTCCGTGCTCACCGGCATGGCGAATGTGCCGTTCCAGGGGCCGGGCAGCGCCGCACGTGGCCAGGTATTCCCGACCGGCGCGGGGCATCACCGGTCGGCGTCTCCCACCGCCTCATTCGCGCCGGCGCGGGCGGCTCCCTCCTCACGCTGGGTGGAAAGCATCGCCGCCCACTTCGGCAGTGTCACAGAGGTGGTTGAGGAACAGGCGGGTGGTGGGGGTGGGGGTGCGGGTGGTGATGGCGTGCCAGGGTCGGTCCATGGGGGTGCCGGTGACCGGAAGGATCTGCAGCGCAGCGGTTTCGAGGTCCTGGGAGACGGCGTCGCTGTGAATCAATGTGACGCCGAGACCTTCTCGGGCCGCGGCGAGGACGGCACCGTGACTGCCGAGGGTCAGGGTGGGCGGCGCGAGGTCGAGTTGCTCGAGCAGTCCGAGGGTGGCGTCGCGGGTGCCGGACCCGCGCCCGCGCAACAGCCACGTGGCGTGCAGCGGGCGCTGGCCTGCCGTGCCGACGACGACCAGGCGGCTCGGTCGGCGCGCGCGAATCACGAGTCCGGTGTTGCGAGGCGGGCGGCCGGCGATGACGAGATCTGTTTCGTGGTGCTGTAATTCGAGGAACAGTACGTCGCGCGGGTGCACCGAGAGGCTGAGTTCGATATCGGGGAAGCGGTGACGAAACGAGGCGAGCGGGCGCAGCAGCACGTATTCGCCCGCGGTGGCGACGACGCCGATGCGTAGTCGCCCGGTTTCGGCCTGCTGGACGGCGGCGTGTGCTTCGTTCATCAATCCGAGGATGCTGCGGCAGTACCCGGCGTAGACGCGGCCGGCCTCGGTGAGCACGATGCCGCGCCCGGACTTGGCGATCAGCTCGGCGCCCAACTGTTTCTCGATGTGCGCGACCGCCGCGGAGACGGCGGCCTCGGTGATGTGCAGCTGGGCGGCGGCGCGCCGGATGCTGCTCACCCTGGCCACGACCAGGAAAGTTTCCATCCTGGCGGCACTGACCGCTGCCATCCGCCGACGGTAGCAGACTTCGACGGTGACTCTGGTGCCATAGGAATTGATGGCGTCGCGGGAGCGGCGCGCGGGTGGTGATCTGTGGAAACATCGGATCTGTCAGGGTCAACCCGACGGCGGCGCGTGACTCCCCTTCCGCGCCGTGCTCGAACACCCCGGAGTGGTGCGCGCTCCGGGGTGTTCGTAGCGATTCCGGAAGTTTTCCAGCACGCCTTGCCGCCCTTTTCCCGAATACGGGCCCGCCGAAACCTTACTTTTTGGTTGAGCTTACGCAGGAACAATCAAATTGTTTGTTGTCCGCGCTGCCGTCATCCTGGAATTCGCAAGGCGCACAACCCGAATCGCCGGACGCGCCTGCCGATCACCGACCGCCAGGAGGAACGATGGCCGAAGCAACCGAGCGGGACCGGTGGGATCCGGGTGTCCAGTCGTATGCGTCGATGGGGTATTACGCGCCGGACTATCAGCCCTCCGATACCGATGTGCTGGCCGTGTTCCGGGTGACGCCGCAGCCCGGCGTCGATCCGATCGAGGCGGCGGCCGCGGTGGCGGGCGAATCGTCCACGGCGACATGGACGGTGGTGTGGACCGACCGGCTCACCGCGCACACCAAGTATCAGGCCAAGTGCTATCGGATCGACGAGGTGCCCGGCCGGGCGGGCGAGTATTTCGCTTATATCGCCTACGATCTCGACCTTTTCGAAGAAGGTTCGATCACCAATCTGACCTCCTCGGTGATCGGTAATGTGTTCGGCTTCAAACCTTTGCTGGCCCTGCGGCTGGAGGACATGCGCATTCCGGTGGCATACGTGAAGACGTTCCAGGGCCCGCCGCACGGCACCGTGATGGAGCGCGAATACCTGAACAAATACGGCAGGCCGCTGCTCGGCGCGACAGTGAAACCGAAACTGGGTCTGTCGGCACGCAATTACGGCCGCGTGGTGTACGAGGCGTGCAAGGGCGGCCTGGATTTCACCAAGGACGACGAGAACATCAATTCCCAGCCGTTCATGCGCTGGCGAGATCGCTACCTGTACGCGATGGAGGGCGTGAACCGCGCGATCGCCGAGACCGGCGAGCTCAAGGGCCATTACCTCAATGTCACCGCCGCGACGATGGAGGACATGTACGAACGCGCCGAGTTCGCGAAGGAACTGGGCAGCGTCGTGATCATGATGGACCTGACCGTCGGTTACACGGCGATGCAGTCGATGTCGCATTGGGCGCGGCGCAACGGGGTGCTGCTGCATCTGCACCGGGCCGGGCATTCCACCTTCACCCGGCAGAAGACGCACGGGGTGAGTTTCCGGGTGCTGGCCAAGTGGTGCCGGTTGATCGGTGTCGATCATCTGCACGCGGGCACCGTCGTCGGCAAGTTGGAGGGCGATCCGGCGACGACCAAGGGGTTCTATGACACGTTGCGGGACAACCACATTCCCACCAATCCCGGCAACGGCATCTTCTTCGATCAGCAGTGGGCGAGCCTGCCCGGGGTGATGCCGGTCGCCTCCGGCGGCATTCACGCCGGCCAGATGCATCAGCTGCTCGATCTGTTCGGTGACGATGTGATCCTGCAGTTCGGCGGCGGCACCATCGGCCATCCGCTGGGCATCGCGGCGGGCGCCGAGGCGAACCGGGTGGGGCTCGAGGCAGTGGTCAAGGCGCGCAACGAAGGTCGCGATCTGCTGAAGGAAGGACCCGACGTGCTGCGCAAGGCGGCCGAGAGCTGCCGCCCGCTCGAGGTCGCGTTGGCGACCTGGGGCGATGTCACCTTCGACTACGCCGCCACCGACGCACCCGACGCGGTGCCGACGGCGACCCGCTGACCGTCCAGGAGCCACTCATGTATCTGCGTCACGGAACCTTTTCCTATCTGCCGGAATTCACCGATGCCGAGATCGCCGCGCAGGTGCGTTACGCCCTGCTCAACAGCTGGCCGGTGTCGATCGAATACACCGACGACCCGCATCCGCGCAACGCCTACTGGGAGATGTGGGGCCTGCCGCTGTTCGACCTGGACGAGCCCGACGGCGTGCTCGCCGAGATCAACGCCTGCCGTGCGACATTCCCGCACCATTATGTGCGGGTGCTGGCCTATGACGCCCGCTACGGCAGGCAGACGACGGCGCTGAGTTTCCTGGTGCAGCGTCCGGGCGACGAGCCGGGTTTCGTGCTGACCCGTGCCGAGGGCCCGGATCGACAGCAGCGCTACGGCTTCCGTTCCTATGCCACCGACGATCGCCAGGGGCAGCGGTATGGCGGCTGAACACAACGGTTTCCGGCTGCACCGTCCCGGCACCGGCGACGGCAGGCCGGTGCGCGCCGAGCCTGCCGCCGAGGCCGGGCCGCCGCCGCTGGACGACGATGCGCTGCTGGATCTTTCGACCGATATCGCGGGCAACGACGTCGAGGAGACGCTGCGCAGGCTCGACGCCGAACTGGTCGGGCTGGCGAATGTGAAGGGCCGGGTCCGGGAGATCGCGGCACTGCTGCTGATCGACCGGGCCCGGCAGCGGTTCGGGTTGAGTTCGTCGCGGCCCACCATGCACATGAGCTTCACCGGCGGCCCGGGCACCGGCAAGACCACTGTCGCGCTGCGCATGGCCGAGATGCTGCACGCGCTGGGCTATATCCGTAAACCGAAGGTGCACACCGTCACCCGTGACGATCTGGTCGGCCAGTTCATCGGCCACACGGCGCCCAAGACCAAGGAGGCGCTGGCCAAGGCGGCGGGCGGGGTGCTGTTCGTCGACGAGGCCTACTACCTGTTCCGCCCGGAGAACGAGCGCGATTACGGGCAGGAGGTGATCGAGATCCTGTTGCAGGAGATGGAAAGCGAACGCGACAGCCTGGTGGTGATCTTCGCCGGCTATCCGGATCGGATGGAGCGCTTCTTCTCCGCCAATCCGGGCCTGTCCTCGCGGGTCGCCCATCATCTGGAATTCGCCGACTACACGCACGCGGAGTTGCTCGGTATCGCCGAATTGATGGTGGCGCGGGAGAACTTCCGGTTCGATCCGGCCGCGCACACCGCGTTCGCCGAGTACCTGACGGTGCGGATGGCCCGGCCCCGGTTCTCCAACGCGCGCAGCGTGCGTAACGCGCTGGACCGCTGCCGGCTGCGGCAGGCGAAAAGGCTGGTGGAGCTGCACCGGCCGCTCGGCAAGTCCGATCTGATCACGCTGACCGACCGGGATGTCTACGGCAGCAGCGTGTTCGAGCACGACCGGAGCACCACCGCGCCGCCGGACGGGCCGGGCGCGCGGGCTCCGGTGTGAGGAGAGCGAGGCGCCCATGCCAGAAGGACTCAAGACGCTCACCCGGTACACGATCGAGGAGGAGCATCGGCATCCCGGCTCGTCCGGTGAATTCTCGGCCCTGGTCAATGTGGTCGCGACGGCGACGAAGATCATCGCCAACCAGGTGACCCGGGGTGCCATCGTCGGCTCGCTGGGCGCCGCGGAGCCCGACAATCTGCCGCCGACGGTGCACCGCAAGCTCGACGCGATCGCCAATGACATCATGGTCGCCGAGACCCAGTGGACGGGACATCTGGCGGCGCTGCTCTCCGAACAGATGTCGGCCGTTCATCCGGTGCCCGACGCGCATCGGCGCGGCAAATATCTGCTGGCGTTCGATCCGCTCGACGGTTCCTCCAACATCGACGTGAACCTGCCCGTCGGCACCATCTTCAGTGTGCTGCGCGCCCCGGAACCGGGCGAGAACGGCCCGGCGGCAAGCGATTTCCTGCAATCCGGGGTGCATCAGGTGTGTGCGGGCTTCACCCTGTACGGCCCGGCGACGATGCTGGTGCTCACCACCGGCCGGGGTGTGGACGGGTTCACCCTGGACCGCGAGATCGGCGCGTTCGTGCTGACCCACCCGCGCATGCGTATCCCCGAGGACACCTCCGGGTTCGCGATCAATGCCGCCAACGAGCGGTTCTGGGAGCGCCCGGTGCGCCGGTACGTGCACGAATGCCTCGACGGGGTGGAGGGCCCGCGCGGGCGCGATTTCAACATGCGCTGGGTCGCGTCGCTGGTGGCGGACACCTTTCACATCCTGACCCGCGGCGGGGTCTACCTGTATCCGCACGACGATCGGCCGCCGGTGCGGCCCGGCCGGGTCGCGCTGCTCTACGGCGCCAATCCGATCGCGTTCATCGTCGAACAGGCGGGCGGCTGGGCGACCACCGGCGGGGAACGCGTGCTCGAGGTGCCGCCGCGCGGGGTGCACCATCAGGTGCCGCTGATCTTCGGCTCCCGCAACGAGGTGGCGCGGATCGAGCGGTATCACGCCGAGCCCGACGAAGGACCGAGCTTCGACAGTTCGCTGTTCGGGTCGCGCTCGCTGTTCCGGCCCGCGCCGCACTGAGTTCTGTCCGCCGGCCATCGAGGAGTGCCATGTCGGTCAAACATCCCGTCGTCGCCATCACCGGGTCCTCCGGTGCGGGCACCACCAGCGTCACGCGGACCTTCCAGGAGATCTTCCGCCGCGAAGGGATCAACGCGGTGGTGGTGGAGGGTGATTCGTTCCATCGCTACGACCGCAGCGAGATGAAGCAGGCGATGGCCGAGGCCGAGCAGAGCCGCAACGTCACGTTCTCGCATTTCGGCGAGGAGGCCAATCTGCTGAAGGAACTCGAGCGGTTGTTCCGCGACTACGGCGAGACCGGGGTCGGGCAGGTGCGCAAGTATCTGCACGACGAGCGCGAGGCCGAACCGTACGGGCAACCGGCGGGCACGTTCACGCCGTGGGAAGACCTGACGCCCGGCAGCGATCTGCTGTTCTACGAGGGACTGCACGGGGCCGCGGTCACCGACAGCGTGAACGTCGCGCAGTACGCGGATCTGCTGGTCGGGGTGGTGCCGATCGTGAACCTGGAATGGATTCAGAAGGTCATCCGGGACAAGACCGAACGCGGCTACTCCAGTGAGGCGGTGATCGACACGATCCTGCGCCGGATGCCGGACTACGTGAAGTACATCTGCCCGCAGTTCTCGCACACCTACGTCAACTTCCAGCGGGTGCCGACCGTGGACACCTCCAATCCGTTCATCGCCCGCAGCATCCCTACCGCGGACGAGAGCTTCGTGGTGATCCGCTTCGCCGACCCGAAGGTGATCGACTTCCCGTATCTGCTCTCGATGCTGCACGACTCGTTCATGTCGCGGCCGAACTGCATCGTCGTGCCCGGCGGCAAGATGGAGCTGGCCATGCAGCTGATCTTCACGCCGTTGATCCTGCGGTTGATGGACAAGCGGCCCAAGCGTTCCCGCTGATCCGGCACCCGGTGCCGGTGTGCATCGGATGCACCTCTGGTGGAGAAGCGCGGTCCTGGGCTACTGTCGATCGGACCCTATTCAACGAGTTGCATATGCGAGGTGGGATATGACCACGTTCCGCGAGGCCGTCGAAGCGCGGGACACCGCGGCGCTCGAAGCCCTGTTCGCCGACGACGTCGTCTTCACCAGTCCGGTCGCCTTCAAGCCCTACCCCGGCAAGGCGATCACCACCGCGATCCTGCGCGGCGTGCTGCGAGTCTTCGAGGACTTCCGCTACGTCCGCGAGATCGCCGACGCCGGCGGCCGTGATCACGCCCTCGTCTTCGAGGCCACCGTCAACGGCAAGACCGTCAACGGCTGCGACTTCCTGCACTACGACGAGTCCGGCAAGATCGACGCCCTCACCGTCATGGTCCGCCCCCTCTCCGCCGCCCAAGCCATCTCCGAGGCCATGGCCGCCCAATTCCCCCGCATCCAAGAAGAAGCCCTCGCCGCCACCCGAACCCAACCCGCGCCGTAGCCCGACACGGCGCTCGAACCGCCGTCAGTCCGGGAGGAGGGGGACCGAGAGGCCTTCGCCGCGGTGCAGGAGGGCGGCGCGGGTGACGGCGGTGGAGCCGAAGCGGTGGCGCAGGCTGTCGAGGGTGGCGTCGAGGGTGTTGTCGGGGCGGTGGTCGAAGGGGAGGGGGAGTTGGTAGGGGTCGGCGTGCTCGAGGTTGGTGAAGGCCAGGCCGATGAGGGTGAGGCCGCGCTCCTGGATCATCGGGCCTGCCGCACCGAGCAGGGTGCGGGCCGCGCCGAGCAGAGTGCCGGTGTGGTCGGTGGCTTCGGCGAGGGTGTGCGAGCGGGTGGCGCGGGTGAAATCGTCGAAACGCATGCGCAGCACCACGGTTCGGGCGATGCGGTCGGCGGCGCGCAGGCGGCGGCCGAGCCGGTCGGCGAGACCGTGCACGTAGGCCTCGATCTCCTCGGGCGGATGCGGGACGCGCCCGAGCGCGCGCTGCGCCCCGAGGGACCGGCGGCGCACCCCGGTCTCGACCCGGCGCGGGTCCCGCGCCCACGCCAGCGCGTACAGGTGCCGGGCCGCACCGGGGCCGAGGATGGCGCGCAGCGGGCTCTCGCCGAGGTCGGCGAGCTGGCCGACCCGGGTGATGCCGTGCTCGTGCAACGTGCGCGCGGTGACATCACCGACGCCCCACAGTCTTTCGACCGGCAGCGGATGCAGGAAGTCGAGTTCGCCGTCCGGGGGCACACAGCGCAGGCCGTCGGGTTTGGCGACGGCACTGGCGACCTTGGCCAGGAATTTGGTGCGCGCGATACCCACCGAGATCGGCAGCCCGACCTGTTCGCGCACCCGCGCGCGCAGCCGTTCGGCGATGCCGATCGGTGCGCCTGCGATCCGCCGCAACCCGCCGACGTCGAGGAACGCCTCGTCGATGGAGATGCCCTCGACCACCGGGGTGGTGTCGTGGAAGACCTCGAACACGGCTCGGCTCGCCTCGGCGTAGGCCGCCATGCGCGGCGGCACCACGATGGCGTGCGGGCACAGCCGCCGCGCCTGCCCGCCGTTCATCGGCGTACGCACCCCGAACGCCTTGGCCTCGTAGCTGGCCGCGAGCACGACCCCGCCGCCGACGATCACCGGCTTGCCGCGCAGACGCGGATTGTCACGCTGTTCGACCGAGGCGTAGAAGGAGTCGAGATCGGCGTGCAGGATCGACGCTTCGGCCCGCGCGGCGATCCGCGGGCGGGAGGCAGGGACGTCGGACACGAACATATGTTCGCATAGCCCACCGACATCCGGAACCCCGTGCGCGTCCGCGCACCCGGCGAATCTACGATTCAACTACGTAGCAATGCGCCGGAACCGGTATTCTGGCCCGACAGTAGGGCACTTTTGGATGAGGGAGTCGGTACAGTGCGCGGATTTGGAGACCTGGAGGCGGTGATCATGGACCGCATCTGGGATCGGGACGCAGAGGACACCACGGTTCGCGAGATATTCGACGAATTGTCCGCACAGCGCGACATCGCGTACACCACCGTCATGTCCACGATGGACAACCTGCATCGCAAGGGCTGGCTCGCGCGCGAGCGTTCCGGCAAGGCCTACAAGTACTGGCCGACGTTGACCCGTGAGGAACACAGCGCTCGGCTGATGCTCGAGGCGCTGGGCGCGGGCGGCCGCTCCGATCTGGTGCTGAGCCATTTCGTGGACCGGATCACCGCCGAGGAATCGGCGGGCCTGCGGGCCGCGCTACGCAGGCTCACCGCCCGCAAGACCCCGGACGCTCCGCCGGGCGCCGAAGGCGCCGCCCCATGACCCTGGCCGTAGCTCTGATGCTCTACGGCATCGTGGTGGCCGTGCTCGGCCCGCCGGTGCTGATCCGGTTGACCCGCCGCGGCAACGCGCCGCGCCTGGGCATCGTCGCGTGGCTCGTGGCGATCACCGGCACGCTCGGCGCGTGGGCCGCGGCGGCGACCATGCTCACCGTCGAGTTCGCCACCTACTGGGGACATCCGCACGACGCGTTGCAGGCCTGCTTCGCGATCATGTGGACCCCGTTGCACGAGGACGGCAGCGGCGCGACGAAGGCCGCGACGTTCGCGGTGGGCGCGCTGGTCGCCGCCTGCACGATGGCGGTGGTGGCGCGGGCGGTGTCGGTGGTCAAGGACATGCGCCGGCGCACGAGCGCGCACGCAAAGGCGCTGCGGCTGGTCGGGCGGCGGGTGCCCGGGGTCGGCGCGCTGGTGCTGGATTCGCCCGAGCGCCAAGCCTATTGCGTGCCGGGCAAACCCGACACCATCGTGGTGACCAGCGGCGCGCTCGACGCGTTGACCCCCGATCAGCTCGACGCGGTGCTCGCGCACGAACACGCGCACCTGGCCGGCCGGCACGCGCCGTTGACCGCGGTGCTGCGCGGGATCGCGACGACGCTGCCCGGCCTGCGCCTGGTCACCGTGGGCGCGACCGAGATCGGCCGGCTGCTCGAGATGTGCGCCGACGACAAGGCCGCGGGCAAGTACGGCTCCGAACCGCTGCTCGGCGGTCTGCTCGCCATCCTCGGCGTCACCGAGCCGGTCCCGTCGGGCGCGCTGGCCGCGGCGGGGACCGCGGTGCTGGCCCGCGCCGAACGCCTGGTCGATCCGGTGAGCGCGATCCAGCGGGCGACCACCCGCACGGCGCTGCTCGGCGTGATCGCCGCGACGGTCACCGGTTTCGGCTTCGTGGCCGCTACGGTGGCTTTCTGTAGCGCCGTTCTAGGCTGAGTTTTTCGAAGGAGAACCATGCGACTGACCTGGGATCAGGTATTCGCGTGGCGGCTGGAGCGGCAGTTCGTCACCGCCCCGGCCGGCACGGTGTCCGAGGTGGTCGAGCGGCTGGCGGGGGTGCAGGCACAGGTCACCTCGTCCGCGGAAACAGCGGTCGCCCTGCGTAGTTCGACGCCCGCGCCCGGTGCGCTGGTACACGAACTGAACGAGGGCGCCCTGGTCAAGACGTGGGCGATGCGCGGCACGCTGCACGCGCTCACCCCGGCACTGGCCGCGGCCTGCCTTTCCCTGATCGCCTCGGCCCGCACCTGGGAGAAACCGGTGTGGGAGCGCAACTTCGGCGCGTCACCGGCCGAGGTCGCGGCGCTGACCGACGAGGTGCGCAGGGTGCTGGACGGCAAGACACTGACCCGGGAGGAACTGGTCGCGGCGATCGTGGCCGATCCCGGCTTCGAGCGGCTGGGCGAACAATTGCGTTCGGGATGGGGCGCACTGCTCAAACCCCTGGCCTGGCAAGGCGCGATCTGTCACGGACCGGCCCAGGGCAACAAGATCACGTTCACCGATCCGGCGCAGTCGATCAAGGACTGGCCCGGGCTGCCCGAGCCCGATGACGCGGCCCCGCAAGCGATCCTGGCCTATCTCGGCGCCTACGGTCCCGCGACGCCGGAGACGTTCGACGCGTGGCTCAGTCGCGGCAGCTTGCGCAAAACCGTACTGCGCCGGTGGTTCTCGGAGCTGGGCGCGGCGCTCACCGAGGTCGAAGTGGAGGGCAGAACCGGGTATGTCCGCACCGGAGACCTCGAACAGCTCGCCGCCACCCGCCCGGGCACGTCGGTGCATCTGCTGGGCGGCTTCGACCAGTACGTGCTCGGCCCCGGCACCGGCGATTCGGTGCTGCTGCCCGGGGACCATCGCGCGAAGGTGAGCCGCACGGCGGGCTGGATCTCGCCGATCGTGGTGGCGGGCGGTCGCATCGTGGGGACCTGGGAGTTGGCCGAGGACGCGGTGGTGCTCTCGATGTTCGACGACGAGCCGGTGCCGAAACGCGGACTCGACGCGGCCCTCGAGCGGCTCGCGGCAGCGCTCGGGCGCGACACCTTGCCGGTGCGTGCCGGGTAATCGATGAACAAACACGGGGGTTCGCTGACCGAGAACCGCGTATTGCGCACGCCCGGCATCGTTTTGGTGCTCGCCTGCGCGTTCGTGCCGATGATGGACGCGTTCATCGCGGGAGTCGCGCTGCCGGGCATCCGCCGCGATTTCGGGCTCGCCGAGGGCTCGGCGCTGCTGAGCCTGGTGCTGGTCGGCTATCTGGCCGGGTTCGGTTCGCTGCTGATCGTCGGCGGGCGCGTCGGTGACCGGTTCGGGCGCCGACGGGTGCTGTGGGTGGCCGCCGCGGGGTTTCTGCTCGCGTCGCTGATCTGCGGGGTGGCACCGAGTTTCGAGGTACTCGTGGGTGGGCGGATCATGCAGGGGATCGCCGCGGGATTCGTGATGCCGCAGGTGCTCGGCCTGGTCACCGCACATGCCGGCGACCGCCGGGACCGTGCGATCAGCTGGTACTCCTCGATGAGCGGGGTGTCGGCGCTGGTCGGGCTGATCGGTGGCAGCGCGCTGCTCGATCTGGTGGGCGGCAGCGGTGCGTGGCGCTGGCTGTTCTTGATCAACATTCCGCTGGGCCTCGTCGCGGTGATCCTGTTGCCGCGCATGGTGCCCGACACCGCACCGAACACCGCCCAGCAGATCGACGGACGTGGCGGTGCGCTGCTGTCGCTGACGGTGCTGTCGTTTCTGCTGACCGCGGCGCTGTCGAGCACACTGGGCCCGCTGACCGTCGTGCCCGCGGTGCTCACGGTGGTGCTCGGCGGCGTGTGGCTGGCGCATCAGCGGCGCGGGGTCGCCGCGGGCCGCCCGGTGGTGGTGCCCGCGGGAATGTTCGACAGCCCGCAACTGCGCTGGGCGCTGGCGTTGATGCTGCCGTTCTTCGCGGGCGCGGGCGGGTTCCTCTACGCGCTGCCGCAAACCTTGCAGGAGGGGCTCGGGCATGCGCCGCTGATCGCCGGGCTGTTGACCGCGCCGATGGCGGCGGGATTCCTGGTGTCCTCGTTCGCGGTGCCGCGTCTGCGCGGGCGGCTCGGGGTCGGCGCGATCGCGTTGGGCGCGACGGTGCAGGGCCTCGGCTTGGCGGGGATGGCGGTGGGGGTGAGTGGCGCGAGCGTGCCGTTGATCTGTGTGGCGATGCTGCTGATCGGTACCGGGCAGGGCATCACGCTCGGGACCATGAACGCGCACATGCTGTCGCTGGTCCCGGCCGCGCTGGCCGGGATGGGTGGGGGCGTGCTGCTCACCGCGCAGCAGGTCTCGATCGCCACCGGTGCGGCGATACTGGGCACGGTGTTCGGTGTGGTGGTGCGGTCCGCGGGCCAGCAGAGCGCGATGGTGACGGTGCTGGTGGTGCAGATCGGGCTGGCGGCGCTGGTGATCGCCGCCGCCCTGCGCTCAGCTCGGCGCGTCGGCGGGCGCTAGCGCCGAGATCTCGGCGAGGCTGTGGCCCATCTCCTCGTGCAGGAACCGCACCATCGTCCACCAGCGCCCGCCCTCGGCGTCGAAACCGCCGAATCGACGGCAGTACAGCGGAATCCAGCGCAGGAACTGTTCGATCATCGCCTCCCGCGAGGGCTGACGCTGCCCGTAGTCGCCGTAGGAGATGGACCGGTGGTGGATGAAATAGCCGCCGGGCAAACGCTTCTCGCACAGTTCGGCGTACTCGCGGGTCTGCAGGATGAGGTAATGCCACACCTCATCGATCACCTGCTCGACCGGGAGGAACAAGCCGCTGAGTTCGTCGCGATGCGCGGAGACCAGCGTCAGGTAGCGCACGGCCTCGCGGACCTGGATGCGGGCGGTCGCTTCGTCGACGCCGTTGTGCTCGCGGGTGTAGTCGACGGTCTCCTGGTAGAGCTCGCCGAGGATGTCCTGTTCGCTCATCGCCTGCTCCTTCACCGGGCCAGCCAGGCGTATTTGCCGGACTTGCCGATCGGGATATGGGTGCGGTGCGCGACCGTCACCGGTGCGCCGGTCAATGCTGTTGTCGCGGCGGCCAGTTCGGCCTCGACGGGCGGTTCGAGCGCGGCACCGTCGAAGGTGGTGTAGGTGAGTTCGGCCTGCGGGACCGACAACTGGTAGACGAAGATCCGCGGGCTGGTCGCGGCGATGACGTCGTCGAGTTCGGCCTGCGAGGTGATCGCGGTGTCGGTGACGAGCAATTCCTTCTCGCGGCCGCAGAACCGCACGATCCGGGCCGGATCGGCCGACCCGTCGGCGGTGTGCACGCAGTCGCCGGTGTTGTAGCGCAGCAACGGCATGAACGGGTTGCGAATGCTCGACACGACCAGGCTGTGGATGCCGCGACTGCCGGGAATCGGTTGGAGTTCGACGTCCATGTCGACCAGGTGCGGATGGTAGCGACCCCGGGTGTCGCCGTAGTACAGGTAGCCGAGCTCGGTGCTGCCGAACAGCTCGACGACCGGGCAGTCGAGTCGTTCGGTGAGGAACCGGCGCACGTTGCGCGGGGTGAACTCGTAGCCGTGGATCGCGCTCACCGGGCGGGCGAACCGGTCCCCGGCGGCCAGCAGCAGGTGCGCGGCGTGATAGGAGGAGCAGTCGAGATGATAACGGCCGCCGCCGGTTTCGGAGCGGACGTGATCGATCTCGGCGAGCATGCGCTCGACCGCGGCGGCCGACCAGGTCGCGGGATCGAGGTCCTGGTTGACGTAGACGGTGCGTTCGTCGAGCCAGCGCCGCGCCAGATCCTCGGGCGCACCACCTTTGGCCTCGTTGACCCGCGCGACGTGCTCGGTCGCCAGCCGGGTGGTGAGCGAGACCCGGGGCACGCCGGCGGCGAAGGTGTCGCCGATCTGCGGATGATCGCGCCACACCGCGTAATAGGTCTTCAGCAGGAACAGCGGCGGCCGGATGAGCGGCATCCGGGCGTGATTGGTGCCGGTGGACCAGACATATTGCGCGGCACCGGCTTCCAGCGCCGCGCTGACCTGTGGCGTGAGGAACGACTCCGGGAAAGATGCCGCGAGTTCGGCTTTGGTGATGATCGGAAAGGCGTTGGCCGCAGCGGATTCCCGATAGAACGGGATGTCGCGGGTCGCGTCGACGAACGCGCTCGGCAGGGGGCGGGTGAGTGCGGTGTCGGTCATGGGGGTCCTGGCGGACGGGGCCGAGCCGGGCTCGGCCCCGGGACCGCGACTAGGAGATGCAGCCCGCCTTGGAAATACAACCTGCCTTGGAGATGCACCCGTCCTTGGCTCCGGATTCGGAGTTGACGGCTACCCACTTGTCCCAGTTGGCATCCTGCGCGAGGGTCTTGATCAGATCGTTCATTGGAGCATCCTTCGATCGATGTAATCTGCCTGCATGCCCATGGTAAAGCAAGAGTAAAGACTTCGCGCGAGGTGCGACGGCCGTCACATTTTCCGGCCCGCCGCGCCCGGCGTCGGCTGGCGACTGTTCCTATACCGTATTCCGTTGTGCCAGCTAGCTTTCCAGGCGGTCGAGCCTGTGGTGCCGACCCTGTCGGCGGCGGGGATTTCTGGATCGAACAGCATGCGCTGCGGATGGGGTGCTGCGGCGGGTGCTCATCAGGGTGGTGTTGCGGCGGCGAGTTCGCGGTTCGCCTGATGTGGGTGTCGCACCGGGTTTGCGCAGTCGGTGCGACGCTCGTCTTCGTGCGGCCCGATGCCGCGGACCACGGCCGGGTGGTTAGGGTGCGTGGGTGACCGACGAGCGGCTGATCGATACGGTGGCATGGGTGCGGATCGAGGACGGGAGGATCCTGTGTGCCCGGCCGCGGGGCAAGGATGTCTTCTACATCCCGGGCGGGAAACGCGAAGGCGGCGAGACCGACCTGCAGACGCTGCTGCGCGAGATCGAAGAGGAGCTGACGGTGGCGTTGCTGCCGGAGACGGTCGCGCACGTGGGCACCTACGAGGCGGTGCACGGACCCGAGGCGGGTCTGGTTGTACGGATGAGCTGCTATACCGCCGACTATCGCGGCACCCTGGCCGTCAGCAGCGAGATCGAGGAGATGGCGTGGTTCGGGTACGCCGACCGCGCGCTGGTTCCGCCGGTCGACCAACTGCTGTTCGACGATCTGGTCGAGGCCGGTCACCTGCGCTGAATATCACTCCGTAGTCCGATTCCCGGTCATACCAAGGGATTACCGGCGACGAGAATCCGGCCGATAGCGTCGGCGGGCATGACGACATCTGCCCTGGCCCCCGAGTCGAGACCGCGCCGCGGCGCCGACGGCGATTACGCCCGGCTGCTGCGCCGGATCACCGAGGCGGGGTTGATGCAGCGGCGTCCCGGCTACTACGCGATCCGGTTCGGCCTCGTCGGGATCGCGTTCGCCGGCGGGTGGACAGCGTTCGTGCTGGTCGGCGATTCGTGGTGGACGCTGCTGGTCGCGGCCTTCCTGGCGGTGACGTTCGCCCAGATCGCGCTGGTCATGCACGATGTCGCGCACCGGCAGGTCTTCCGGTTGCGGCGACCGACCGAATTGGCGGGGCGGATGGTCGGCAACGCGGGGATCGGGCTGGGTTACGGCTGGTGGCAGGACAAGCACACCCGCCATCACGCCAACCCGAACCACGAGGACCTCGATCCAGATGTCGCGCCCGACATCCTGGTCTGGTCGCAGCGGCAGGCGCGGTCGAGTCGCGGTCTGCCCAGGCTCGTCGGGCGGGCGCAGGCGTATCTGTTCTTCCCGCTGCTGCTGTTGGAGGGCCTGAACCTGCACGTGGCCGGCGTGCGGGCGCTGAAGAACCGGTCGATGAAACATCGCGGCTGGGAGGCTGCGCTGCTGTTCGGCCATTTCGCCGCGTATGCGGTCGCGTTGTTCGCGGTGCTGCCGGTGGACAAAGCGCTGGTGTTCTTCGCGGTGCACCAGGGACTTTTCGGCCTGTACATGGGCTGCATCTTCGCCCCGAACCACAAGGGCATGCCGACCTTGACCGGTGACGATCGTCCCGACTATCTGCGCCGCCAAGTGCTGACCTCCCGCAACGTCCGCGGCGGGCTGTGCACCGACCTTGCCCTCGGTGGGCTCAACTACCAGATCGAACACCACCTGTTCCCGAGTATGCCCACCCCGCACCTGCGCCGCGCCCAGGTGATCGTGCGCGACTACTGCGCCGAGATCGGGGTGCCCTACCACGAAACCGGCCTGATCCGTTCGTACCGCGAAGCCCTCACCCACCTGCACCACGTCGGCGTTCCACTGCGCACACCGGATGAAGCCGCGAAAAATTAAGTGCCACAACGTCAGTGGAGATGTCCGCGCCTGGCCGGCGGCAAACGGGCAGGAAGTCTTTTCACTGAGCACCCGCACAAGGCTGCGCATCCGACCGGTGTGGGATCGCCGGCGCGACCGACTCGGTGAGCTGCCGTCGGTCGGCCACGATGTCCGACACAACCTGACGTGAAGTCGCCGGCGTCCGCATCGAGGTCTCGGCGCATCGGGGAAATGGTTGCCCTGGTTCGTGTTCCGTGGTGGGGTACAGCGATGTGCAACTTTGCGGGGCGGTCGATCGGGCGGCGGACGATGCTGGGTGGGGTGCTCGGCGCGGGGGTGCTGCTGGCGGCGGGACGATTGACGGCGTCGGCAGATCCCGGGGACCCGCGGACGGTGGCGGCGCGGCAGCGGTTCTTCGGTGCCGACACCGTCGACGCCGCGACCGGTGCGGTGCGCGCCGACCGGGTGGTGCTGGCGTGGGTGGGATGCACGACGTATGCGCTGGCGATGGGCGGGTCGGTGTTCCTGCTCGACGCGTGGGTGCCCCGGCTCACCAACCCCGGGTATGTGCCGGCGACACCGCAGGATCTGGCCGACCTGGCGCCGGAGGCGATCTTCATCGGGCACGGGCACTTCGATCACGCCGGTGACGCGGGCCGGATCGCGCAGGCTTGCGGCGCGGTGGTGTACGGCACCGCCGATCACGGCGTGAGCATCCGCGCGCAGGTCAGCGACCCGGGGTTCGAGACGGTCGCCCTGGGTGGTGCGGAATCGCGGCCGGGGGAGCGTCACGATTTCACGGTCGGCGCCGTACAGGTGACCGCCATCCGGCATCTGCATTCCGCGCCGACCGCGCCCGAACGTCCCGGCGGTTCGGCGCCGTTCTTCCCGATGCCGGAACTGTGTGCGCTGGTACAACATCCACCCACGGTGGCCGGTCTGTTGCAGAACATGCCGCGGTCGAGCGACGAAGAAGGCGGGTCGCTGTTCTATCAGTTCCGGGTGCCCGGGTTCGCACTGGTATGGCACGACTCGACCGGGCCACTCACCGAGCAGGCGCCGCACGTGTTCGACCTGTTCGCGAGCCTGCCCCCGACCGACCTGCACATCGGCGCGATCCAAGGGTTCAACCAGCTCACCAACGGATTGCGCGACCCACGCCGCTACATCGAAGCGCTGGCGCCCAGGGTGTTCGTGCCGTCGCATCACGACAACTGGTTGCCGGGCGTCACCGCGAGCGCCGCCAGCTACGATCCGCCCCTGCTCGCCGAACTGGACCGCATCCCCGCCGCGGCCCGCCCCGAACTCCGCTCCCTGCACGACCCCGCCGACTACGTCCGCCCGGAATTACTCACCTTCACGCTGTGAGGACGGGCCGATAGAACAGCGCGGATCGGGTGGCGCTGTCCTGGGTGTACGCCCAGGCCACGCGGCTCGGGGTGGCGGCCATTCCGGTCTTCGCCGCATCGGCGGATCCGGCTGGAGCAGAACGCGACCGCATCGGCACTCACCTGGATGCCGAGGCGCTGGACCCCCTGAGCGACCAGGTGACAGGCGAGCGCTACACCGCCGAGGTCGCCCGGGGTCGGCCGCCGAGCTCGGCCCGCACGAAATCCGCTCCAGGTAAGCCCGCCGGACCGTCGGCGGCCCGGTGCGTCGCGTCGGCGTGTTGCTGGTCAGGCGATCAGGAGGAACTGGTGGCGGCGGGCTCTCGGCCGATGCCGCCACCAGTTCCTCGTGATCATCCGTCCAGTACGGGTTCGTGGACCTCGGGCGAGCATTCGGGGGTGTAGAGGCGGTCGATGTGGTGGGCGTATTTGGCGGCGATGGGTTTGCGGCGCAGCTTCATGGTGAGGGTGATCTCGTCGCCGCCGGGTTCCCAGAAGGTCGGCAGGACGGTGAAGCGTTTGATCTGTTCGACGCGGGACAGTTTCGTGTTGCCCGCCGCGACGCCGCGCGCGATCTCGGCGATCACCGCGGGATGGGCGGCCAGGCCCGCCGCGGACGCGTCGGGCAGATCATGTTGTGCCGCATAGGGTCCGGCGGTTTCGGCGTCGATCACGATGAGCGCGGTGTTGAACGGGCGGCGGTCACCGATGGTGGCGATGGAGCCGATCAACGGGGTGGCGGCTTTGATGGCGTTCTCGATGTTGGCCGGGGACATGTTCTTTCCGGCGGAATTGATGATGAGTTCTTTCTTGCGGTCCACCACGCGCAGGTATCCGTCGGCGTCCTGGGTGAGGATATCGCCGGTGTGCAGCCAGCCGTCAGCGTCGAGCGCCTCGGCGGTCTTGGCCGGTTCGTCACGGTAGGCGCGCATGATCGAGGGGCCACGGATGAGGAACTCGCCGTCGTCGGCGATCCGGCTTTCCAGGCCGGGCAGTAGCCGCCCGACGGTGCCGAGCCGGGCCTCCTCGGGTGCGGCGACGCTGGCGATGCAGGTCACCTCGGACATGCCCCAGACCTCGGAGATCGGGATACCCAGGCCGAAGAAGAACCCGAGTGTTTCCGCGGGGATCGGCGCGGCGCCCGACATTGCCCATTTCACTTGGTCCAGGCCGAGTTTGGCGCGCAGCTTGGACAGCACGGCGGCGTCGGCCTGTGCCCATTCGGCGGCCAGGAGGTCGTCGATCGGTTTGCCCGCCAGCTGTGCGTCGGCCTTGCGCGCAGCGACCCCTAGTGCCCAGCGCAGGCCCTCGCGGGTGGTGTCGTCGGGTTCGTTGGCGACCGCGAATTCGATTGCGGCCTTGAACTTTTCCCACACCCGCGGCACGCCGCCCCAGATGGTCGGGCGGGCGTCGAGCAACGCGGCCGGCAGCTGGGTGCGGTCGGGCACGACGGTGATCTGGGTGCCGAACACCTCCTGCAGGTACAGCGCGGTGAACCGGTCGGCCATGTGCGCGGTCGGCAGGTACGAGGTTTGGCGGTCGCCGAATTCGACCGACAGCACCGTGTCGAAGGCGTACGCGTCGAACAGCAGGTTGGCGTGGGTGAGTTCGACACCTTTGGGGTTGCCGGTGGTGCCCGACGTGTAGCACAGGGTGAGCACGTCGTCGGGACGCACCGCGCGCCAGCTCGCCTCGAAATCGAAGTCGTTGCGGCCCAAGGCTTTCAGATCCTCGACACTGATCGTGCCCGCGGGTGCACCGTCGAGGCAGACGAGGTGTTCGATGGGAATGCCGCAGGCGCGGATGCGGTCCACGTAGTGGGCCTCGCAGATCACCACCCGGTTGCCCGCGTTGCCGAACACGTAGTTCAACTGTTCGGGCACCAGGGTGTTGTACACGGAGAACGAGGTCGCTCCGGTGTGCTGGGCGCCCACCTCGAGCGGATAGAACTCCACCCGATTGGCCATCATCAGCGCGATGGTGTCGCCGCGCCCGACGCCGAGCGCGCTGAGCCCCGCGGCGATCTCACGCACCTGCGCGGCATACTCGCGCCACGTCAGACTCTGCGCGCCCCCGATCGACCGGACCGCGACCGCGTCGGGGTCGATCGCCGCCACCCGCTGGAACGCTGCACAAGACGTTGTAGGTTCATCCATCACACAACCCCGCTCGCTGCAAAAGAACTACCTGAGACGGTAGGTCCCCGCGCATCACCTCCGGACCGTTTCGCCCGATTCAGGCTCCAGGGCAAAGGAATTCAGCGCCACCGAGGTTGCCGAGACGGCGGGCCCTACCTCAGCGACGGACGTGCCCTCCCCGGTCCGGCCGTGGGGCACCCCCGCCACGGTTGCTCGCCGATCCGCCGGAACAGGCCCGGCCCGCCCGTGTGGCCTACCGTCAGGGCGCGCCGGCTGCGGTTCGGCGTCTGCCTGTGGAGTTCCGGCCCGGACTTGTGGGCGTCGTAGTCGCCCTCGAGTCGTAGTCGCCCTGGAGTCGTACACCCGCCTGGCGAGCGGTCGCCCGGGTGACGACAGTTGCGCGACTTGCGGTGCGGCGGAGGGGTGTTCGCGGCTCGTATGGCCCACTCCATGACGGCACGGCAGTGTACGGGTTCGGCATCGGCCCGGACCTCGGCGCGGCGGCTGATGATCGCGCCCCGGGACGAAATCGCCGCGACGGCGGGCGCGGCGGTTAGACACCTACCCCGTAGGGGTATATGGTCGGTGGGGCGATCCGGCCTGGGCCGACACGAGGAGTGAGCTACGTGAACGACGACCTGCAGCGGGGGGCAACGCGACACCGCACGGCGGTGCTGGATGTGCGCGAGGTGCGCTGGGCCAGTCAAGCCAATGTCGTCACCGCCGTGCTGCGACGCAGGCCCGGCGTGCTCGATGTCGCCGCCAACCCGGCCGCCCACACCGCCACGGTCACCTACGACCCGGCACACACCTCGGTCCCCGAACTGGCCGGGTGGATCCGCGAGTGCGGCTACCACTGCGCAGGCCGCTCGGTCCCCACCCACCTCTGCGACCCCCTCCTCGAACCGGCCGACCCGCCCGCGGCCCACGACGAGCACGCCGGGCGGACCGCGCAGGGAGGCCACGGCGAGCGCGCAGGTCATGGCGAGCATGCCGGGCGGACTGCACAGGGTGGCCACGGCGAGCACGCCGGTCACGGCAAGCAGGCCGGGCCGGCTGCGCAAGGTGGCCATGGTGGCCACGACGAGCCGGGCGGTCATGACGAGCATGCTGGTCACGCCGCGCACGGCCGGCACGGTGGGCATGCCGGGCATGCGGGGATGTCCATGGCGGATATGGCGGCCGATATGCGGAATCGGTTCGTGGTGGCGGCGGTGTTCTCGGTGTTGGTGATGTTGTGGTCGCCGATGGCCACCGACATGTTCGGGGTGCATCTGCCGGTGCCGTTCGGGCTGCGGCAGGACGTGTGGGCGCTGGTGCTGAGTGCGCCGGTGATCTTCTACGCGTCGGCGATCTTCTTCACCGGCGCGGTGGCGGCGTTGCGGGCGCGCACATTGGACATGATGGTGCTGGTCGCGGTGGGCATCGGGGCGGGCTGGCTGTATTCGCTGGCGATCACGCTGACCGGCGGCGGTGAGGTGTTCTACGAGGCGTCGACGATGCTGGCGACCTTTGTGCTGCTGGGACATTGGTTCGAGATGCGGGCCCGCGGCGGCGCCAACGACGCGGTCCGGACATTGCTGGATCTGGCCCCGCCCAAGGCGGAGGTGATCCGGGACGGCGTGCCGGTGGAGGTGCCGACCGCCGATGTGGTGGTGGGTGATCTGCTGCTGGTGCGGCCGGGCGCGAAGATCGCAGTGGACGGGATGGTGCGCGAGGGCGACAGCGATGTCGACGAGTCGATGGTGACCGGGGAGAGTCTGCCGGTGCACAAGGAGCCGGGCGCCTCCGTCATCGGCGGGTCGTTGAACACCAACGGCACGCTGCGGGTGGCGGCCACGAAGGTCGGCGCGGAGACGGCGCTGGCGCAGATCGTGGAACTCGTTCAGCAGGCGCAGAATTCGAAGGCGCCGGGCCAGAAGCTGGCGGACCGGGCGGCGTTCTGGCTGGTGCTCGTCGCGTTGGCCGGCGGCGCGTTGACGTTGACGGTGTGGCTGCTGGCCGGCGCGTCGTTCGCGAAGGCGATGCTGTTCGCGATCACGGTCGTGGTGATCACCTGCCCGGACGCGCTGGGTTTGGCGACGCCGACCGCGATCATGGTCGGCACCGGTTTGGGCGCGAAACGCGGTGTGCTGTTCAAGAACGCGCTCGCGCTCGAGGCGGCCGCGCGAATCCAGACGGTGGTGTTCGACAAGACCGGCACGCTGACCAAGGGCGAACCCGAGGTCACCGAGGTGCGTACCGCCGACGGTTTCACCGCCGACCAGGTGCTGCCCCTGGTCGCGGCGGTGGAGCGGGAATCCGAGCATCCGCTGGCCGCCGCGATCGTGCGGCACGCCGAGGGCGGGGTCCGGTTGTCGGCGAACAAGTTCGAGAACGTGCCGGGCCACGGCGCGGTCGCCGAGGTCGACGGGCACCGGGTCGCCGTCGGGAACCGGCGTTTGTTCGAGCGGGACGGCATCGAGCTGGGTTCTCTTGGCGCGCACCGGGATCGGCTCGCCGACTCGGGGCACACCGCGGTGCTGGTCGCGATCGACGGGGTCGCGGCGGCGGCGATCGGACTGGCGGACGCGCCGCGGGAGTCCTCGGCGGCCGCGGTCGCGGAACTGCACGACCTCGGTGTCGAGGTGGTGATGTTGACCGGCGACAACCGCGCCACCGCGGCACGGATCGCGGCCGGGCTCGGCATCGACACGGTGATCGCGGAGGTGTTGCCCGGCGACAAGGCGGCGAAGATCGCCGAGCTGCAACGCGGGGGCCGCAAGGTCGCGATGGTCGGCGACGGTGTGAACGACGCGCCCGCGCTGGCGGGGGCCGATCTGGGGATCGCGATCGGCGCGGGCACCGACGTCGCGATCGAGACCGCCGATCTGGTGCTGATGCGTTCGGACCCGCTGGATGTGCCGACCGCCCTGCGCATCGGGCGCGGCACCTTACGCAAGATGCACCAGAATCTGGCGTGGGCGGTCGGCTACAACACGATCGCGCTGCCGATCGCGGCGGGCGTGTTCGTTCCGGCGTTCGGGTTCACGCTGCGGCCCGAGATCGCCGCCATGTCGATGTCGGGTTCCAGCATCATCGTGGCGTTGAACGCGGTGTCGCTAAAGCGACTTCGGCTGCCGGGACAGCGCCCCACCGATGCCGCCCCCGCAGCGGACGAGCACCCTGCCCACCACTGATCAACCGCGACCGTGCGGGCGGTGACGTGCAGCGGCGGTACCCACGCCGTCGGCCGGCGCACCCGACCACCGGGACGTCCTCGGTCGTCAGTGCGCCGCTGCGCCCGCAGCACCAGCTGGTGGTGAGCGGCACCGGCCGAGATACGCGCCGCCGCCACCGACTGCGCACTGCCGCGCAC
>NZ_BDCI01000002.1 GCF_001613425.1 Nocardia vulneris
GACTCCCTTGCGCCTGAAGTCATTGCTCGTGATAGACGCCGCCACGCCCTGGCGATCACTTGGCCATCCTGTGCACAGACAGACCGCCCTGTACATGTCTGAGACACTGGCCTAGATTCGGTGGTCATGGACACGATTGAACTCACCACCCCCGATGGACGGCTGGAGGCGATGATCGCGCGGCCGTCGGGACAGGGCCCGTGGCCCGGGGTCGTGGTGATCCACGATGCGGTGGGGTTCAGCGCCGATCTGCGGCGGACGATGCGCATGCTCGCCGACTACGGATATCTGGCGGTCGCGCCGAATCTGTTCTCCCGCGGCCGGGTGCGGTGTGTGCGCTCGATCTACCGCGCGCTGGTGTCCACCGGCGACGGACCGGCCGTGCGCGACGTGCTGGCCGCGCGCGACCACCTCGTCGCCCAACCCGACTGCACCGGGCGCACCGCCGTCGTCGGATTCTGCATGGGCGGCGGGTTCGCGTTGCTGGTGGCGCCCAAGGGGTTCGATGCGTCGGCGCCGTTCTATCCGTCGCTGTTCGCCGACTACCGGTCCGTGCTCGACGGCGCCTGCCCGGTGGTGGCCAGCTTCGGGCAACGCGATCCGATGTTGATCGGTAAACCCGCCAAGCTGGAACAGACCCTGACCGAGTTCGGTGTCGAGCACGACATCAAGGTCTATCCGGGGGTCACCCACGCCTTCGCCAATCTGACCGCGGCCGACCCGCTCCTGCGCGTCACCGGCCTGGGCTACAACGAGGACGCCTCCCGCGACGCCTGGCAGCGCATCTTCGCCTTCTTCGACACCCACCTGTCCGCCGACAAACCCCCGGTCGCCGAATCCTCGTAGGGTCAACGGATGAGTTGCGCACCGGACCCGCGCGGCTGACCGGTCCTGCGCCAGCGGGGGTAACGCCGACCCGATCGTTGCGGGGCCGTGTCGACCGACCTCGACCTCGAGACACCTTTCTGGCTTGCTTCCCGCGCTGTCGGAAGCCTTGCTCGGTGCGGATGACCCTGATCTGACCGTTGTCCGTCCTGGTGCGAGGGAACGCAGCGGCGGCGGTGAAAACCGTTCAGCGCGAAGGCCGATACGCCGGTCTGCGGCGCGCCAGTCCCGCCGTCGCCGTACTCGCGCCCGGCGAGCGTGGGTCACGTGCAACGAGCGCACCCCGCGCGCAGTGAGCGCGGACTATTCGCCTGTCCATCGGGGAGCCCGCTTCTCGGCGAAAGCGCGGGGCCCTTCGAGGAAGTCCTTGCTGGTGAAGATCGGGGCGGCTTCGGCGGCGCTCATCTGCCAGATGGGGTCGTCCCAGTCGGAGCCGAAGTCGTTGACGCGGTGCATGATTCGCTTCGTCGCCTGGACCGAGAGCGGGGCGTTGGCGGCGATGGTCTCGGCGAGGGCGAGTGCGGCGGGCAGTACTTGACCGGCGGGCACGACCCGGTTGACCAGGCCCCAGTGCGCGGCGGTCGCGGCGTCGACCGGACTGCCGGTGAGTGCGATTTCGAGCGCGATCTTGGGCGGGATGGCGCGCGGCAGCCGCAGCACACCACCGGCCGCGGCGATCAAGCCGCGGGTCACCTCGGGAAGCCCGAGCGAGGCGTCTTCGCTCATCACCGCGAGATCGCTGGCCAGCACGATCTCGGTGCCGCCGCCGAGGGCGAACCCGTTGACGGCGGCGATGAGCGGCTTGTCCACGAAATGCTGGACCAATCCGGCGAATCCGTATTCGGGATGCTCGGGATCGTGGATGGCGTTGCCGCGCGCGATCTCCTTGAGATCGGCGCCGGCGCAGAAGGCGCGTCCGGCGCCGGTGATCACCCCGACCCGCAGGTGCGCGTCGGTGGCCAGCTCCTCGAGTGCGGCGCCGACGGCGCTGGACAGCGCGGCGTTCACCGCGTTCATCGCCTCGGGACGATTCAACGTGATGACGGCGATATGGCCCCGGCGTTCCAGGGTGGCGGCGGCGGACAAGGGCCCTCCTTCGAAGTCGATCACCCGAACCTACCGGGCGCATCCACCTCGACCGCCCCGGATCCCGATGAGCGGGCCCTAGTTTCGTCGCGGGGGACGTGCCACGCGTGCTGGTCAGATGATCACGAGGAACTGGTGGCGGCATCGGCCGAGAGGCTCCCACCACCAGTTCCTCGTGATCACTTGACCAGTTCGAGGCGCCCTGCTGCGCTTCGGCGAGTCCGCGGGCGCGGCGATCGTGCACAGCACCGCCGAGTGTGACGGGCTCCTACCGGTTTCCGGCGCGTTGTGGAGGCGTCGGACGTGTGGTGCCGTGCGAGACTGTGGCCGTGATCGAGCGTCGGCACTGTTCGGGCGGCAACGTCCGGCGGGGTCGGTGGCCGCATGACGGGGAGCGTCGAGCAGAGGCGCACCGGTGCTGGAGTCGAGGAGCAGTGAGGCGCAGACATGAGTGAGCCGAAGGAAACGGCGGAGGAGATCCCCGCGGACCGTGGTCGGCGTCCGGGCAGGGATCGCGGTGAGGTGATCGGGTCGGGTCTGCTGTGGCTCGCGAAGTGGGCGCTGTGCATCGTCGCGATCGCGGCGGGCAGCTGGGTGCTGCTGTATCTGATCGGGAAACTGTGGGTGGTCATCCTGCCGGTCGCGTTGGCGATCGTGGTCGCCACGGTGCTGTGGCCGCCGACGCGCTGGCTGGTCGAGCACGGTTTGAAGCCCGGCTTGGCGGCCACGATCACCGTGGTCGGTTTCATCGCCGCCCTGGCCGGTGTGGTCGCGCTGATCGTGCCCTCGGTGGTGGATCAGGCGCCGGAGCTGGCCGACAAATCCACCGCGGGCGTGAACAAGGTGCGTGACTGGTTGCAGGGCCCGCCGCTGCGCATCCGCGACGAACAGCTCAGTTCGGCGGTCGATGCGATCGTGTCCCGGTTGCAGTCGAGCGCCGAGCAGATCGCGACCGGGGTGTTCACCGGTGTGAGCACCGCGACCTCGGCGCTGATCACGCTGTTCCTGGTGCTGGTGCTGGCGTTCTTCTTCGTCAAGGACGGGCCGCGCCTGCTGCCCTGGTTGCATGCCGTGCTCGGCAGCCGCAGCGGACGCCACGTCGAAGAGGTACTGAACCGGGTGTGGGTGACCCTCGGCGGATTCATTCGCACGCAGGCGCTGGTCAGCTTGATCGACGCGGTGTTCATCGGCGCCGGTCTGGTGATCCTGGGGGTGCCGCTGGCTTTGGTGCTGGCGGTGATCACGTTCATCGGCGGGTTCGTGCCGATCGTGGGCGCGTTCGTCGCGGGTGCGCTGGCCGTGCTGGTCGCGCTGGTCGGCAACGGGTTGACCACGGCGTTGATCGTGCTGGCCATCGTGCTCGCGGTGCAGCAGCTGGAAGGCAATGTGCTGCAACCGGTGTTGCAGAGTCGCAGCATGCAGTTGCATGCGGTGGTGGTGCTGCTCGCGGTGACGGCGGGCGGGTCGCTGTACGGGATCGTCGGCGCGTTCCTTGCCGTACCGGTCGCCGCGATCGTCGCCGTCGTGGTCCGCTACATCGGTGAGCAGATCGACGTGGTCACCACCGCACCCTCCGAATCCGCCGACGAGGCCCAGCCCGCCCCCGAGTAACCCCGGCTGACGTGGTGCCGATGCGCGCCGTGTCGGGATTCGCCCGATTGTGGTCGGCGGCAACGATTTCGAGCTTCGGCGACGGGGTGACCCAGATCGGCGTGGTGCGCACTCGATTCCGTCGACAACACACCCAGCCAGTTCGTACCGAGCCCTGGTGGTGCACAGGAGGTTCCACACCGGACAAGCGGGCTCATCGCGGCGGCGTTGTCGTGCTGTCCGATCCGGTTCGAGGGCGCGAGACCCTCGAACCGGTGCCGGGCTCAGGCGCGGCCTGCGGCGAGGGCGGTGATGGCGGGGCCGAACATGGTGGTCTTGATGGCGGTGAGGGTGCCGCGATCTTTGCCGCCCAGGGGAGCGAGCATGGCCAGGGCGGCGTCGGTGACCGCGCCCTCGGCGGCGGTGGCATCGACGATGTCATAGGCGAGTGCGTCGGTGCCGCCGAAGCGGCGGCCGGTGGTCATCGAGGCGATCGCGGCCTTGGGGGTGAGCTTGGCCTGGATGAGCGCGGCCATACCCGGGGTGAACGGGATGCGGATATCGGCTTCGGGGAAGCAGAAGTAGCCGCGGTCGGCGCGCATGGCGCGGTAGTCATGGGCGATGGCGAGCATGGCGCCGGCGCCGAAGGCGTGCCCGGGCAGCGCGGCCGCGGTCGGCACGGGCAGGGTGAGCACGCGGGTGAACAGCGCCTGCACCTGGGCCACGTACCAGTCGCCGCGATCGCTGTTGGCGCCCAACCAGTCCAGGTCGAGGCCGTTGGAGTAGAACTTCCCACCGGCCGTGGTGACCAGCCCTTGTGCGTCGGCGTCGAGGGCGGCGTCGAGGTGGGCGTTCACCTCGTCGAGAAACTCCGGGGAGAAACGGTTCTCGTTGTCGCCCAGATCGAGGACGGCGATCTTGTCGTGATAGCTCAGGCTCGGCATCGAGGGTTCCTAACTGTTGCGGGTTACCGGATGGTCGGTGGCACTGGACGGCGGCGGGCCGATCGCGAGCACAGCCCGGACCGCCGCTCGAAGTTGTTCGCGGGCAATGGGATTGGTGAGCCGGTCGCGGCGCAGCAGGATCGCGCTGGGCAGGTCGACCAGGCACAGGGTGAGCACGTCGACGGCGTGCCGGTCACGGCGGTCCCAAAGCTGACGGGTCAACCGGATCAGCAGGTCCACCAGCGCCTTGTCGGTGGCGGCGAGCTCGGCGCCGACGGTTTCGGGGGCGTCGCCGAGCAGTTCGTCGCGGGGGACGATCAGCAGCAGTCGCGCCGAGGTCGGGAACTGTCCGGCGAAGACCAGCGGCGCTTCGGCGGCGGCCAGGACCGCTTCGGCGGCATCGGGCGTCGCGCTGTCGAGCGCCGCGTCGACCAGGCCGGTTTGCAAGGTCTGGAATCGGTGCGCGGCGCGTAACCAGGTGCGCGCGAGCAGTTCCGCGCGCGAACCGAAGGTGTGATAGATCGCGCCGTTGGACATCCCGGTGGCCGCCGCGACCGCACGGGTGGTGACCGCGGCCGGACCCGAGCGCACCACCAGCGACTCCGTGGCGTCGAGCACGGCGTCGGGGTCGTGGATCCGGGGGCGGGGCATGCGCTCATCATAACAGAGCATTCGCTCTGTTATGTGCTCGGCGGTCCCGTGATCCGACTGCATGTGCCGATTGCCTACGCGCACTACATATTTCGCACGGTAACAGCTACCGCGGGTCGCTGAAATGACCTGTTCCGTCGTTCGGATATCCGCGTACGCGCCGACCCGGCCATGGGGTACTGTTCGGTCCTCCCACCCTTGCCCGAACGAACAGAACGGCGCCTGGCATGTCACGTGTGGTCACCAAGGAGCAGTACTTCGACAGCGCTCTGGAGGTGCTCGCCGAACTGGGGTTCAAGGGTCTCAACATCGGTGTGCTGTGCCGTCGGCTCGGTGTCACCAGCGGATCGTTCTACCACCATTTCGGCAGCTGGCAGGGTTTCGTGGACGCGCTGCTCGAGCACTGGGAGAACCGGCAGGTGCTGATCCTGCGCACGCTGAAGTTCAACCAGGGCAATCCCGACGACGACATCCGCGCCATGTCGGATCTGGCCGCGGGCCTGCACCACGCCGCGGAGGCCGCGATCCGCGCCTGGGCCGCCAACGACGAATCGGTGAATCTGGCGCTCAAGCGGGTCGACGAATCCCGCAGGCGCACCGTACACAAGGCGATCATGGGTGTGGTCGGTGACGAGGAGACCGCCGCCACCGTCACCTCGCTCGGCATGTCGATGCTGATCGGCTACCAGCAGATCGCCGCGGGCGGCGAGGACGTCTCGCTGGACAAGCTGCTCACCGAGTACGCGCGCCTGATCTATTCGCACGCGCGCCGCTGACACCTAACCCAGCAGCTCGTCGACGTAGCACCAGCGCCACGCCTCACCGGGTTCCACGCTGCGCATCACCGGATGTCCGCTGCCGGCGTAGTGCTTGGTCGCGTGGTTGCCCTCCGAGGAGTCGCAGCACGCGATGTGCCCGCACGCCAGGCACATTCGCAGATGTACCCAGCTGAGGCCTTCGGCGAGACATTCGGCGCATTCGTCGGGCTCGTCGGGGTTCATGACCAGCGGCGCGGCCTGTAGATGCGCGCAGCCGTCCGCCATCGGGACGGCGAGGGGTTCGACGCGGTCGTCGTCGGCTTCGTCGTAGCGGTCGATCATCGATTCCTCGAGGTCGAGCCGGGCCAGCACGTGTTGCAGGATCTCGTAGTCGAGGCCGCCCGAATCTCGGACGCGCAGCACGGTTTCGCGTTCCGCGGCGAGCATCGCCAACCGCAGCCGGCGATATTCGGCGGTGGGGGTGACCGATTCGGATTCCGCGCGCCCCAGCCGCTCCCACGCGGCGTTGGCCTTCCATGCCACCCGGTCCCGCAGTTGCTGCACGACCCCCGGCGGTGTGTCGGGGGTGATCGCGGTGTCGAGGGCGGCCAGTCCCGCGGAGGTGGCTTGCTGGAGCAGGCTCGCCTTGCGCAGCGCGTCCTCGGCGCGGCTGGGCCCGCGCAGCCGGATCAGGCGCACCAGCCATGGCAGCGAAGTACCTTGCATCAGCAGGGTGCCCGCGACGACCACCAGGGCCAGCAACTTCAGCACCGGCAGTTGCGGGGTGTCCTCGGGCAGCAACAGTACCGCGGCCAGGGTGACCACACCGCGCATGCCCGCCCAGGACACGACCGTCGAATGTTCCAGCGGCACAGTGCCCGAACGCCCGAGCCGGCGCACGAGCAGCGACCACGGGAAGATCCACAGCGGCCGCGCCAGCATCACCGTCATCAGCACGGCCACCGCGGTGAGCACCAGGGTGCGGTGATCGAGCCCGCTGCTCCACGCCCCTTCCAGGATCGCGCGCACCTGCAATCCGATGATGACGAACACCGAGCTCTCCAGAATGAACTGGATGGTGCGCCAATTGGTGCGCTCGGCGATCCGCGACGCTGCGCTCTGCCACACCGGCGCGCCGTGACCGAGGATCATCCCGCAGGTGACCACCGCGATCACCCCGGAGGCGTGGATGCCCTCGGCGGGCAGGTAGGCGGCGAAGGGTGCGAGGAACGACAGCGTCGTGTCCAGCACCGGGTCGCTGATCCGGCGGCGCAGCAGCGCGAGCAGATACGCGACCGCCACCCCCACCGCGGCGCCCCCGCCGGCTGCGAGCAGGAAGTCACCGCCCGCGGTCCACACCGAGACCGCGCCCGCCGATGCCGCGATCGCGGTCCGCAACGCGACCAGCGCGGTCGCGTCGTTGAACAGCGATTCCGATTCGAGGATGGTGACGATCTGGCGCGGCATCCCGATCCGGCGGGCCACCGCGGTCGCGGCCACCGCGTCCGGCGGCGCGACCACCGCACCGACGGCCACCGCCACCGCGAACGGCACCGGCAGCAGCCACCACACCACCGCCGCGACCGCGAACGTCGTGAACAGCACCAGCCCCACCGACAGCGACACGATCGCCCGCACGTTCGCGCGGAAATCCACCAGCGAGGTCCGGATCGCGGCGGTGTACAGCAGCGGCGGCAGCAGACCCAGCAGGATGATCTCCGGATCGGGATGGATCTCGGGCACGAACGGCAGATACGACGCCGCCACCCCGGCCAGCGTCAGCACCAGCGGTTCGGACAAGCCGAACCGGCGCGCCAGCGCCGCCAGCGCCGCCGCCGACGCCACCAGAACCACCAAGCCGATCGCGACATGCACCGTCGCATTCTCGCAGAGCGCATGTGCGGCAACCTCGCCCGCGGTAGATGACGTGTCCGGTGTCGACGGATTTCCTGTGCCGGGCCGGTCGAGGGTCCATGCTTGTCGGCGACAGGGAGGTAGGCATGGAGGAATTCGCGTTCTGGCGGGCCAACGGCCGACGGTTCACCCACCGCGGCCACCAGATCTTCTATCGCGACGGCGGCTCGGGAGCCGACGGCACACTGCTCTGCATCCACGGTTTCCCGACCGCGTCCTGGGACTGGCATCGGCTCTGGCCTGGACTGTGCGACCGGTTCACCCGGGTGCTCGCACCGGACATGATCGGCTTCGGCTGGTCGGCCAAACCGCTCAAGTACACCTACACGATCGCCGACCAGGCCGATCTGCACGAAGCCCTGCTCCGGGAGCAGGGGATCGACCGCTTTCACATCCTGGCCCACGACTACGGCGACACCGTCACCCAGGAGTTGCTGGCCCGCGATGCCGAACGCCGCGCCGCCGGCGACGAATCACTGGTCATCGCCTCGGTGTGCCTGCTCAACGGTGGACTGTTCCCCGAAACGCACCGGGCCCGTCCGGCGCAACGCCTGCTCGCCGGACCACTCGGACCGCTGGCCGGGATCTTCGGCACCGAACGCGTCTTCACCGCCAGCCTGGCCGCGGTGTTCGGCCCCGACACCCGGCCCAGCGAAGAAGAAATGAACCAGTTCTGGCTGCTGTGGTGTAGCCGGCACGGTAAACGCAACGGGCACAAGCTGATCCGCTACATGGGCGAGCGGCGCAAGTACCGGGAGCGCTGGGTCGGCGCACTGCGCGACACCCAGGCCCCGATCCGGCTCATCGACGGCCTGCTCGACCCCGTCTCCGGCGCCCACATGGCGCGCCGCTATCGCGAACTCATCCCCAACCCCGACATCGTCGAACTCGAGGTCGGCCACTACCCGCAACTGGAAGCCCCCACCGACACCCTCAACGCCTTCCTCGACTTCCACACCCACGCCACGAAGTAGGCGATCCGGGCGGGATTCGCCGACGCGTATGCAAGCGGGCGCCGGGATGTTCCGGCAGCGCGATCCCTGGCCGGCGGGCGCGGTGTCAGTCGTACCCACGCGTCGAGCACTGGATGCAATGCGGCAGGCAGTGCCTGTCAGAGCTGTTCTGTGTGAAGGCAGACCCGTGTGTCCGGCGGAGCACTTGCAGCCCTGGCCGAGGCGCAGTCGCCGCGCGACGATCACCACTGCAGCCGACGCGCCTACCACGCCTGATTCAGGGTCGCGGGCGAGCACTTCTTGTCCCGCACAACGTCCCGCCTGATCGAGGCAGTGTCTCGCCACAGGTCCGCCCCGCTACGCACCGGGGCACGACAGTGTGGCACGGGCCCGAGGTGCCGGTATGACACGCGGGCCCGCAGCGCCGGCCACTGGAGGTAGCGGCGCAGGCAGTGCCGTCGGGGCGGGCCGCACTGCCGACCTCAGCACCTGTGGCTGATCGGGGCTCGCTGCGGAGCACACCTCGTGCGTCCAGCGGAACGCGCTGTGCATGTGTCTGGGGGCTGGGGATGTGCCGGGTTTATGGCACATCCCATAACATGGCGGTATGGCAGCGACACGCCGAGCTCGAGGTGAAGGTTCCGTCCGTCCGCGTCCGGGGGATGCACGACGCCGGATGGTCGAAGGGGCGATCGACTCGCTGCGGGTACGCGGGGCCAGCGCGACGAGTGTGGATCGGGTGCTCGCCAGCACGGGCGCGCCGCGCGGATCGGTGTATCACCATTTTCCCGGCGGACGCACCGAGCTGATCAACGACGCGGTGGTGGCGGCGGGCACGTTCATGTCCGAGTACATCGAACGCCTCACCCTCGAACACGATCCCACCTCCGCCCTCGAACAGTTCGCCGACATGTGGCGGCGCACCCTGCTCGACAGCGACTTCCGGGCCGGCTGCCCGGTGTTCGCGGTCGCCGTCGAAACCAACGACGAAGCCCCCGAATTCGCGCGCGCCGCCGCCGACTCCTTCGACCGCTGGCAACGCGCCCTGGCCGGCATGCTCGTCCGCGACGGCATCGCGCCGGCGCGCGCCGCCCGCCTCGCCACCCTCACCGTCACCTCGTTCGAAGGCGCGATCGCCCTGAGCCGAGCCCGCCGCACCCTGACCCCCCTCGACGACATCGTCCAGGAACTACACGACCTACTCGTCGCGGCCCGCCCCCGTAGTTGACGACGGCCGCAGTCGTCGCGGCCCGCCCCCACAGCTGATGCCAGGCGCGCCACACCTACGGTCGGTGCGGCCCGCCTGGCATCGGACCGCGGCCAGCACCCCGCGTGCGGTTTATCGCGCCATTCCAACGGCTGCCCATTTCGCCATGCTCGGTTACCCGCGCGCCGTGCCCGTTCAGGCGGTCGCAAAGTCCTGCATCCGGGCAGGCAGCGCAGCATAGCGCGTGGTCAGGTGATCAGGAGGAATTGGTGGCGGCATCGGCCTAGAGGGCAACGCCACCATTGCCTCCTGATCAATAGACCAACACGCGCGCGTCGGACTTGACGTAGCCCTGAGGGATCCCGGGAAGTGGTGCGGTTGTTTCTTCGTGTGCTGATCGCGATGTGACGGTGATGTCGTCGCGGGGACAGGGAACGGTGGTGACCGTAGAGTTCGGCGCATGGCGTTCCAACTCGAGCTGCGGCCGACTCCACCCTTGCCGTTGACCCCGGAATGCCTGGTACACACCGGAATAGCGCGATTGTTCGTCACCGGCATGCTCGTGCAGGGCTCCGGTGCGCCGCCCGAACAGTTCGGCTTCTTCGTCCCGACCGCGACCGCCCTATCCGAGGGCACCCCGGAACCGCGACTGCTCGCCGAAGCGCACCTGATGACCGGCATCGCCACCTCCACCTCCGGCAACTTCCCGTTCGGCGTCGAATACGTCCAAGCCGCCTACGCCCCCGACCCCCGCGGCGGCACCGACCGCTGGCTCTACCTCAGCGGCGCCGCCCACATCGGCCGCGAAATCCGCCTCGGCTACCGAGTAACGGTCCTGACCGTCAATTGAACTGCCCCACAGCGCCTTTCACGCGCGGGCGCAGCAGTCGAAGGTGTAGCGGTGCTTGCCGTCGACTGCGGTGGAAGTGCCGATTCCCTGGTCGAGGACCACCAGATCCACGCCGCGCGCCTACAGCGCGTCGGACAGCTCGACCAGGCGCTCACGGGAGCGGCCGAGCCGGCCGGCTGCCTTCCGATGGTCAGTTCCTACCCGCCCGTTCGATCCTCCTCGCGGGCAGTCGGCTGCCCGGATGTGAACTCAGTGGCAGGTTCGCCGAACCAGCGCGACAGACAGTCGTCCAGCTCCTGCTGATCGTCTCCGAACCAGGCGACATGGCCGTCGGGGCGTAGCAGGATGCACGGAACATCCAGTGCCGCAACGGGATCTGCGAGGTAGTCGACCCGGTTCGACCAACCGCCGACGGTCAGGCGTTCGGTGCGGTCCAGCAGCAGGCCGCGGCCGCGGTGCAGCAGACTGTAGAGGCTGCCCTGTTTCAGGTCGATGTCGGCCAGGCGGCGGCCGAGCAGGTCGGGGCCCTCGCCGAAGTCGTAGCGTATGCCGGTCGCGGTGATCTTCTCGATCAGATAGCGGTTCACCTCATCGAAGTCCATCAATTCGGTGAGCAGCCTGCGCACCGCCTGCGGGCCTGGTTCTGTGGCGTGCAGTTCCATCTGGGCGCGAGTGTTGTCCAGCACGTCCTCGGCGACCGGATGACGTTCAGCATGGTAGGTGTCCAGCAGTGTTTCCGGCGCCCAGCCGCGGATCTGTGCGGCCAGTTTCCAGCCCAGGTTGAACGCGTCCTGAATGCCCAGGTTCAGGCCCTGACCACCGGCAGGCGGATGGATGTGCGCAGCATCGCCGGCCAGCAGCACACGCCCGACCCGATAGCTCTCGGCCAGCCGAGTGGCATCGCCGAAGCGGGACAACCCGCGCGGGGAGTGCACGCCGAAATCGGTTCCGGCGATGGCGCGCAGCTGTTGTTTGAAGTCCTCGAGGGTGGGCGGTTCCGCGGGATCACTGACGCCCGCAGCGGGGACGACAACGCTGTAGGTCCGATCGCCCACGGGCCGGAGACTGAATCGCTTGTTGGTTCGGTAGATCTCGGCTGCCCTGGCGGCGATCTCCTGCTGCGGCACATCCACTTCCATCTCGCCCATCAGCGTGTCGTTCTGTGCGGGCTCGCCGGGGAAGCCGACGCCTAGCAGTTTGCGCACCGCGCTGCGCGCGCCGTCACAGCCGACGAGGTAACGCGCACGCAGCGGCACACCGTCGGCCGGCTCGACGGTCACGCCGTCATCGTCCTGCTCGAAACCGGCCACCGCGCAACCGCGCCGGACCTGCGCGCCCAGCGTGATCGCGTGTTCTTCGAGCAGGCGAACGATGACCGGCTGCTGGATGCCCAGCAGATACGCGTACGCGGAATCCAGGCCGTCGGGCGCAGGCTTGGGAATCGCGGCGAAGATGCCGCCGACCGGACGCCGCCTTCCGTGTTCGAGAATGCGATCCAGCAGACCGCGCATCGCCATCAGCTCGAGACTGCGCATGTGCAGGCTGACTATGCGCACGAACGACGCAGGCTCGGTTTCCTTCTCCAGAACGAGTACCCGCACACCGTGTAGACGCAGTTCGGCGGCCAGCATCGCACCAGTTGGTCCGCATCCGGCGATGATCACGTCGAACGAGGGGGGCGTGCGATCGGTGTCGGGGGACGGCGACCGACGGCCGGAGACGTCACCGGCACTGACATCGCGCTCGAGAACGTTGTCGTCGCCGCAGCGGTTTTCGGAATTGAATTGCACGATAGTGCCTTTCGGGAGTGCTGGGGAACGGCGCTCCCGGGCGGCCTACCGCCCGACCATGACCCACAAGGGGAGCACCCGTGTCGATACTGCGTTCACTGGTACCACCTCCTCGGTCTCTTGCACGGCCTCCGGAAAGGTAACAGTGGCCGCTGTGGTTCGCCAACAGGTTTGGCAAAGAACCCGAACGCGCACTGCTCGGCTGCTTTACAGGCCGTTGACGAGCGACGGCACGAGTATCGAGTCGAGGTCACAGGGAGCAACAATCGCAAGAGGTCGAGTGCCTGTCGACCATCTCGTTCGCGGTGCCGTCGGCCCCGCTTCAGGTCGCGGGGTGCCGGTAGAGCCAGGCGGTCCCGCCCGCCGCGAACGAGCGCCACCGAGAGCCCGGCCCAGAATCGAGACACCGATGCCGGTTACTGTGGCAACCCTGACCCGGATCACACAGTCGACGCGACGTCCACCGATGCGGCGGCGACCGGGGACGGGGTTGCGGCGGTGACGGTGACCCAGGTGTTGTTGACGGCGGAGGTTCCGGAGAAGGGGTCGGTGAGGGTGGGGTCGTGCAGGAGGTTCACGTTGGCGCCGGGGGAGGACGCCGCTACCGTCCAGCCGACGCCGGGTTCACCGTGCCCCCAGCCGTGCGGGATGGCGATCGTGCCGGCGCGGATATCGTCGCTGACCTCGAGCGGGACCACGATCGAACCGGTGGGTGAGCTGACGGTGACCGGCGCGCCGTCGGTGAGCCCGCGGGCGGTCGCGTCGTCGGGGTGCATGAGCGCGGTGCAGCGGTCGCGGCCCTTCACCATCGCGGGGACGTTGTGCAGCCAGGAGTTGTTGCTGCGCAGATGCCTGCGCCCGATCAGCTTGAGGTCGTAGCCGTCGGCGGGAGTGGTGAGCGAGTGGCCACGTTGCGCGTTGATCAGCACCTTTTGTGCCGCGGCGACGAAATCGGTGGGCGCCAACCGCACCTTGCGATCCTTGGTCCCGATCAACGTACGCAACCGCGGCGTCAACGGACCCAGATCGATCCCGCCTGCCGCCGCCCGCGCCTTCGCGACGCTCAACCCTTTGCGCCCGCGCCGCACCACCCCGTACGGTCCCGTCGCGACTCCGACGGTCGCGATCCGCAACGGACTGACCTGCCCCAGTACACCGTTGAGCACCCGCCCCGTGAACCGGCGCGCGGGCAAGGGCACCAACTCGGTGATCATCCGCGCCAAGATCTGCCAATCTTCCAACCCCGCGGCGGGCGGCTCGAACACCCGCGCGTCGTAACGCAGGTTGTTGCGCACACTGAACACCGGAAACAGGATGTTGACGTCCTCACGTTCCAGCGGCGAGATCGGCGGCAGGATGATGTCGGCGTGCTTGGTCGTCTCGGTCACGTACATGTCCACGGCGACATAGAAATCCAGCGAATCCAGCGCCGCACCCAACCGGCCGCGCTGCGGCGTCGACAGCACCGGATTGCCCGCGTAGGTGATCATCGCGCGAATCCGCCCGCGGCCCTCGGTGAGGATTTCGTCGGCCAGCGCCGCGACGGGCAACTCCGTGCGGAACGACTTGTAGGTGCCGGAGCGGTCGGTCCACGCCCCGTAACCCATCGGCAGATACTTCGCGAACCGCGCCGCATCGATCGGCGGCTTGGCGAACATCTGCCCACCTGCCCGGTCCAGGTTCCCGGTCACCGCGTTGATCGCGTTCACCAGCCAGTGCGTGAGCGTGCCCGTCACCTGCTGACAGACCCCGATCCGCGCGTACAGCACCGCCGAACTCGCGGCCGCGTGCGCACGCGCCAGTTCACGGATGACGTCGGCGTCCACCCCGGCGTGCGGTGCCAGCAGCTCCGGCGACGCCGCGCCGACCAGCGCACGCAACTCGTCCCATCCGGTGCACTGGGCGCGAATCGCCTGCTCGTCGCACAGGTTCTCGGTCACCAGCACGTGCAGCATCGCCAGCAGCAGGTACACGTCCCCGCCGGGACTGATCGGCACGTGCTGGTCGGCCAGGCGCGCGGTCTCGGTTCGCCGCGGATCGATGACCACCACCTGACCCCCGCGCCGGCGCACGTCCCTGATCCGCTGCTTCGCGTTGGGCATGGTGGTGATCGACCCGTTGGACACAGCGGGATTGGCCCCGAGGATGACCAGCCGATCCGTCCGATCGATATCGACCACGGGCATCAGCACATTCGACCCGAACATCCGCCACGCCACGAACTCCTGCGGGAACTGGTCGATCGAGGACGCCGAATAGAAATTCCTGGTCAGCAGCACCGCACGCAGCAGCGCGCCGTAGATCACCGAGGAACTGTGCGCGGCCGGATTACCCAGGTACATACCGATCGCGCTGGGCCCGTACTCGTGCCGCACCGCGCGCAATCGCTGCCCGATCTCGCGGAACGCCTCGTCCCACCCGATCGGCTCGAAACGCGAACCCACCCGTTTCACCGGCGTCCGCAGCCGATCGGGGTCGTGATGCAGCCCGCCCATCGCGGTGGCCTTCGGGCAGATATACCCCTGGGACAGCACATCGTCGGGATTGCCCTCGATCCGGATCACCCGCTCGTTCTCGGTGGTGACCAGAATTCCGCAATGCGCCTCGCACAGCGTGCACTGCCGCGCGATCGTGGTAGCACCCATCGGTTTTCACCTTCTGCCGGTTCCCCACAGGCTATCAACCAACCGTAGGCGGCTCTACGTTCTGCGGGAGGATCCTGGACAGGCGATCACCAGGTAATGGTGGCGGCGGGCTCTCGGCCGATGCCGCCACCATTACCTGGTGATCAATCGACCAAGGCCGCGAGCACGCTGCGCGCCTGATGATCGGCGCCGAGCTGATTGGGATGGAACGGCACCGCGAGCCCCGGCGGATCGGTCGAGAGCGGGATCAGCCCCTCCACCCAGCGGGTACCGGGCGGCTGGCACGCATCGTGGCCGGCACTGGTGCTGTAGGTGTCCACCAACTCGACCTTCGTCGCCCGCGCCACCCGCGCCAGCATCGCATTCAACTCGATCAGCTTGCGGCCCAGCCAATCCGCATCCCCATCCGAGATCGGCACCAGCGGAAAACACCCCGCACCGGTCCGCACGCCCGCGAAGTAGTCCAGCAGCAGAATCCGCGCCCGCGGCGCACGCGCCCGGATTCCTTCCACCGCACCCGTCACGGCTCGCTCAGCCGCCTCGATGTTCACCGACATCTCGTCCACCCCGCCGGAGACCAGCGAATCCAGGCACGGCGACACCGCCGGATCGGAGGTCAGACAGTTCTGCACCGTCGCCGCCAAACCCGCGTCGTTGCCGCCGATGCCGAGCGTCACCAGATCCGTCGACGCGCTCAGCCGATCGAACTGCGGGGGATTGACGCCCAGCGGAACACTCTGCGCCGCCGTCATATTCGTCGTCTTGGCCGCGCCACACGTCGCGTCCCGGAACACCGGCACCGACAACGCAGCCGCCACCTGCTTGGCATAACTGCGCCGACTCTGCCCGCAACCCAGCGGCACGAACTCGTCGGTCGGCTGACTCAACGACGCGTCCGCCGCCCACGAATCACCCAACGCCACATACTCTCCGAACGCCGGCGTCGCCGACGCGACCGGCCCGCTACCGAGCGGCACGACCATTCCCACAGCCGCACACGCCAATACCCTCCGCGCTGTACCGCGCACCACGCCTCCAGACCGCCCCGACCCGAATCACACCGTGCTGGACGGTCGTCCAGCCCAGCTGCAACCTAACATCAATCCCGAGCAACCCCAGCGCTATACGATGCAGACCATGCCAACGCGCCGCTCCCGCCTGCCGGCCGCACTCGGAGCGCTCCTGATCGCCGCCACCACCACCGGCTGCATCGGCGCCGTCGACCGCGCCGACTTCGAACGCACCCTGCGCACCCGCGGCGGCGGACTCGTCTCGGCCCTGCCCGCCGCCGCCTTCGACGCCCTGCACCGACGCCTCGGCGTCGACGACCTCCAAGCCTCCGTCATCCTGTTCACCACCCCCGACTCCAGCCAATTCCGGCTCACCACAATCGACCAACCACCCCAGGTCAGCCGCTACTTCAACGACCACCACAACCTCGCGGGCCAAGACACCGCCGTGCGCTTACGCATCCGCGTCCCCGGCCACCCCGACCAGCAGGACGACTACACCTACGCCAACGGCGCCCTGCACGGACCCGACCCCGTGCACGTCTCCGCCCTCGACGACCTCGACGCCGAATCCTTCGCCGTCCGAGACGTTTCCGGCCTGCGCGCCCTCGAGCAGATCATCGACACCGCGGTCACCCGAACCCAGGTCGACGGCGGCTACGTCTCGGCCATCGTGGTCAACCGCATCGGCACCGAGATCATCATGACCGTCAACGTCGCCTCGGCCCGCACCACCATGATCGCCCAATTCGACCAGGCCGGAAACATGCTACGAATGCGACAGGCATGAGCGACGCACACCCCGAAGACCACATCCCACGACGCGCCCCGAAAATCCTCGCCACCCTCGCCGCCATCCTCACCGGCACCGCGATACTGGGATGCGTTCTGCCCATTGCCATCTGGCCCGGCGAAGCAGAACTCACCGCGCCGCTGTTCTGCGCCGAACCGTTCACCGAACCGATCGTCGTCTCCGACACCTACCACGACTCCGAAGGACAGAGCACGAACTATTCGATGTACTGCGTCGGCGAGCGAGGACAGTACACCGAAGTCGGCTTCCTGCGGCCATGGATCGCACTGTGGGTGCTGCACAGCCTCCTCGTGATCGCGCTGGTCGGCATTATTCGGTTGTTGCGGTGGCGGCCGTCGCGAGACGTGGTGCAGGACGATCCGTTGGCCAGTTGAGGGGGCGAGTGGACACGACTGGCGCTCCGCCGGGTGGATGCTGTGGGACTAGCGGCCGAGAATCGGTGGGCCGAAGTCCGGTCGAGTTCGCGGTAGGACAACTCGGTTCCGCGCACACGACCCCTCCGCCGGGTGCACAACACGGAGTCGTTGCGTCTCCGACCAGGGCAGCCTGACTCCAGTTATCGTCACAGTGACGTTTCTCGATCGGTTTAGAGGGTTGCGGAAAAGACGGCAGGGGAGTCGACCGCTCGCGGAGACACGCGCACGGAACATGATCAACGACTCGGGCGAGCGTCATCGTCGACGGCCAAAAGTGACCCGGCACGACTCTCAAGCGAAACGGTTCAAGCCGGAACAACCGGTGCGGGTTCGGCGGCGGGCTGGGGTTCGAACCCGGGCAGGAAACGGTTCGCGGTCGGAATCATCAGTTGGATCAGCGGGCCGATACCGAACGCGTACACCACCGTGCCGATCCCGACACTGCCGCCCAGAATCCAGCCGATCGACAGCACCGTCACCTCGATGGAAGTCCGCACCACCCAGACCGAAACGCCCGTCCGGCGGACCAGTCCAGTCATCAAGCCATCACGCGGTCCAGGCCCCATGCCCGCGCCGATGTAGAGCACCGTCGCGATCGCGTTCAGCACTACCGCGGCACCCATCGCCACCACCCGCGCCGGAATCGCCTCCCACGCCGGCAGCAGCCACAGGCCCACATCCACCGACACGGCGATCACCACCACATTGCTCACCGTGCCCAGGCCGGGCCGCTGCCGCAACGGAATCCAAGCCAGCAGCACCGCAATACCGGTAATCGCCGTCACCGCACCGAAACTGAGCGGCACATGACCCGCCACACCCTGATGGAACACATCCCACGGATCCAGCCCGAGCCCGGCCCGCACCATCACCGCCATCGAGAACCCGTACAGCCACAGCCCGACATACAACGCAACCAACCGCCGAATCAACACCGACCCAGCATCGCCGACAACTGGCCACCCAAAACAGAGCCAGTCACGAACTGATGGACTGCCCACAGAAGACCAATCATCCGCAGCGCACCGCGATAGAACACACGGCCGGAACTATGACGACTGGGTACCGAGTGTCGAAAATTGCATAGAGCGGGCGCTTTTCGGGCGAGAGTCCTCGGCGCGCCGTACCGGCCAGTTGACCACCACGCAATGACGGCACACCGCAGCCGAGCCGCCGACTTGGTGAGCAGCTGCCCACCCGCGCGGTTCAGTTCCCGGTCACCGCGTTGCGCCTTCGGCGTCGGATTGTTGATCACGAGGCAGTGCGGCGGCGGACCCTCGGCCTATGGCCGCAGCAAACGGGAGTCGTCCCGCCAGAGCCCGCCTCAGGACTTTACGGCCACACCATCAGCTCTGATACCCGCATACACCTGCGCGTTGCAGTATGGCCGAGCCGCACACCGGGCCGAGTGATGCCGTGGCGATGAGAGCCCGAAGCCGTCAGAGTGCATGCCGCACAACAAGATACGTCCACTCACCTACCTTTAAAACGTCACAGTGACGTTTTAAAGGTAGGTGAGTGGACTCAGGGGAGAAGCTCGAATATCCCAATCCCGGCTGCAGCGCCTCAGGACTTCAAGGCCCAAATCGCAGGCGAGACAATCGTCGAGCGACTTTACGGCCAAATCGCCAAACGGCAGGAATATTTACATCGACCCTAGGCGAATCCGGGGGAACGCCGACCTAACCGACGTCGCGCATGACGCCAGGGGCCAGACCCGGGAAGCCCGGACGATCGGGGTCGGTGCATGAAACACCGTCGACGCCAACGACATACGCCCAACGGAGGACCTCTTCCAGCACGTCCGTTTCTGCGCCGATAATCAACATTATGTCAAGTAATACGGATCCAGCCGACCCGTAGCAAGTCACTGACCGCACTCTCCCACGGCCAGCTACGGCGCCTACCCACTCTCCCATGCCGTGCTCGGCGGCACCCGCCTCGATGCCGGCGACGACTACGACGGGGCCTGCGACGCAGCCGACTTCACCTACACCTGGTCGAACCTCGTCGACATCAGCGCCTTCTTCGCCCGGGCCGCGCAGCACCGACGGCCTGTGATCTTCACGGTGGACCAGTAGCTTCTAGTTCCAGTTGTCGATCCGCACATCGCGCGGATCCGGTGCGCCCGTTCCGGTTTCGACGTAGCTCTTCAGGCTCATCAGGAACAGCGCCCATTTGGTGCTGCAATGGTGCATGAACTCGACGGGTTCGCGCCAGCCTCGGTGCTGGAACAGCACGATCGCGTAGTCACCTTCGCGTTTCAGGGTGAACGACACCTCGGTGCCCACCCACTCCTCGGGGCCGTCGACGACCTCCCACTGCACCCGCTCGGCGGGCTGTAGGTCGGTGACCTTCATATCGAACCCTTCCTTGCGTTCGGGGCCGAAGCGGAACCGGATTACTCCCCCGGCGTTTTCGTCGCCGTGGGTGTTGGTGGTCCACCAGTTGGCGAGTCCGTCGATCGTCGTCAGTGCCGTGTAGACGTCGTCGAGGGGTGATTCGATCCCGACCCGATGCAGAATGTCGACCATTTCGGAGTTCCTCTCTCACTTCTTCTCTTTGGTGCGTTGAATCGCCTCGGCGATCTTCTTGATGCGCTGCAGCCGGGCATCCCACGCGGAGCCGACCGCGTCGAGTTGGGCGACCGCGCGGGCTAGTTGGGCGTCGTCGACGTGGTAGCGGTGTTCACGACCGGACGGTGTGCCGTGCACCAGACCGACCCGGTCCAGAACGCCGAGGTGGCGTGCTACGGCCTGGCGCGTCACGGTCAGCTGCGCACTGAGCGAGGTCGCGGTGCCGCCGCCCTCGGCGAGCAGCAGATCGAGCAGGCGACGCCGGGTCGGATCCCCTATCGCGGACCACAGATCGTCGTCGACGGCGGTGCTCATCGGCCCGCACCGACCTTCGCGGCGTACGTCACGAGGCGTGGCAGGAACAGCTCCCAGCCTTCGACGTGGGAGTTGTATTCGCGTTCCAGTACCGCGATCTCCCAACCCCTTTCGCGGAACCCGACCTCGGTCATGTGCACGGTGGTGCCTGTCCCGGACGGGCTGAGGTCGAAGGTGACGAACAGCGAGTTCCCGGCGTCGGCGGCCTGGTCTGCCGGGTGTCCCCAGCGGAACGAGAACAGCTTGGGCGGTAGCGCGTCGACGACGGTCAGCAGGGCGACGGAGGCGTCCGGTGCGTTCCGGTCCCCCCACACGAGTTCGCCGACCGCGCCGGGCACCGGATCGAGCGACGCCTCGTCGGGCCACCACTCGCGCAGATGTTCGGGACTGCTGATGACCTCGTAGACCACCTCCGGGGTGGCCTCGATGTACAGGGACCGTTCGATACGTCCGTACTCCATGTCCGAGCCTTCCGATGTGCAACATTGTGTTGCACGTGAGACTAGCGGGAGCCCCCGCAATGCGCAACACTTTGTTGCGTAACAGGGCGACCCGATGGCCGGAAACCTTCAGTGCCGGATAATTCGAAGGTCCCAATTAGAGTGATCGTTTAAGCTCTGTTGGGGGCTCGGGAAGCCATTTCTGATCGGGTGGGCCACATGGAAACGCACTATGGTGCCGACCGGGTGACGGCGACGCAAAGCGCGTTGACGCAACTGGTCGCTGGATTCGACAGCGCTTGGGAGGGCGCGGCCGCACCCCCGGACTTGGCCGCGCATCTGCCGACCGAGGCCGGACTGCGCCGATCCGCCCTGATCGAACTGATCAAGGTCGACCTCCAACACCGCTGGCGAGCAACCGGCAACGGCAAACGACTCGCCGACTACCGGGCCCAATTCCCCGAACTCGACACTGCCCCACTGCCACCGGACCTCATCTACGAGGAGATCACCGCGCGCAGCCGCGGCGGCGACGATCTCGACCTCACCGAATACGAGCACGAGTTCGCCACCCAGATGGCGCAGATCGCCGAACGCCTCGACACCGGCGAGAACTTCCGCACCACCCTGCTCGCCGACGCCACCGCGTCCAACGCACTCGACACCATCGCGCCCGGCGCCACCATCGACGACTTCGACCTGCTCATCCGACTCGGTCAAGGCGCGTTCGCCCGCGTCTTCCTCGCCCGGCAACGATCGATGCAACGCCTTGTCGCCGTGAAGATCTCCCGCGACCGCGGCAGCGAACCGCAGACCCTCGCCCAGCTCGACCACGAACACATCGTGCGCGTCTTCGACCAGCGCCAGATCGAGGAACAACACCTCAAGCTGATGTACATGCAGTACGTGCCGGGCGGCACCCTGCTCGGCGTCCTGCGCCTGCTCCGCACCACCCCGATCGACCAGCGCACCGGACAGCTGCTGCTCGATGCCGTCGACACCGCGGTCACCTCGGGCGGCGTGCTCACGCCCCAACCATCCACCACCCGAACCGAACTCGCGAACCTGACCTGGCCCGAGGCCGTGGCCTGGCTGGGCAGCCGACTCGCCACCGCGCTGGACTACGCCAACCGCGCCGGGGTCCTGCACCGCGACATCAAACCCGCCAACGTACTGCTCACCGTCGACGGACAACCCAAACTCGCCGACTTCAACATCAGCTTCAGCACGCACATCCCGGGCGCGAGTCCCGTGGCGTACTTCGGTGGGTCGCTGGCGTACATGTCGCCCGAACAACTCGAGGCCTGTCACCCCGCGATCCCCACCACCGCCGCCGACCTGGACACCCGCAGCGACCTCTACGCCCTCGCGGTTGTCCTATGGGAACTGCTGACCGGACGCCTCCCGTTCGCCGACGAGATCGGCATCGGCGAATCCGACACCTCACTCACCCGGATGATCGAACTGCGCAGGCGTCCCATCGACGAACGCCGCAGCAGCGCCCCCGCCGACTGCCCGCAGATTCTCCGGCACGCCCTGCTCACCTGCCTGTCCCCCGACCGCGACGACCGCTACCGCACCGGCGCCGAACTCGCCGAACAACTGAACCTCGCGCTGGATCGCACCGCACGCGACCTCATCGACCCGCCCGCGCACAGCCTGCGCGGGCGGCTGCGGATGCGGCCGATGCCCGTCGTCACGCTGTCCAGCGCGCTCGGGCAACTCCTCGGCGGCATGTACCTGGCAGGACACAACACCAGGCTGCTCGACCTCGAACTCAGCGTCGACGGACGCGCGGAGCTCACCCGACTCGCGCTGCTCACGGCCGCCATCGGATACCCGATCGGTATCGGGCTGCTGCTGTACTGGTGCCGGTTGGTGTTCCTGGTTCCCGAGGGGCTGCGGCGCGGCCGACGCTACGACGACCAGACCCTCGCCAAAGCCCGCGCGGACACCCTCGCCTGCAGTGACCGCATCGCGACCGTCGCGTTCACCGGGTGGGTACTCGCGCTCAGCGTCTTCCTGGTCAAACTGCACTACATCGGCGATCTCTCCCCCGGGCTGCTGATCAACCTGATCGCTTCGCATCTCGTCGCCGCGGCCGTCGCGGTCGTCTACACCTACTTCCCCGTGACCTTCTTCGTACTCCGTTGGTACTACCCCGGATTGGTCGCCGCGGGACACAGCTCCCCCGGCGAAGCCGTACAGCTGCACCGGCTCGCTCGACGCAGCCGGATCTACCTCGGCATCGCCGCTTCCGTGCCGTTGTTCGGGGTCGCGGCGGGCGTTGCGTTCCTGGACCCGACCCAGCAGCAGACGGTCATCGCCTCCATCGTGGCGCTGTGCGTGTGCGGGCTGTTCGCGTTCGTCGGTGCGCTACGGGTGTTCTACACACTCGAATCGGACCTGCATGCACTACACCGGATCGTGGATCCACACGCTCGGCCGTGAGAGGCGATCCCCTCCTGTCTGTGCGTTTTTGGCTGTTGGTTTCTTACTGCGCTGCCGAGTAGAGCATTATATGCAGATATGCGCACAGGGACGTAACGACATGTTGTTCTATCGTTAGTGACTTCGGACGTCCATACGGTCGAAGTCACTAACGGCGATCTGGCGATACAGCAGGACCCCTAGGCCTTTCCCACGGCTGCCGCGGTAGTCCCCCGCGCGACCTCGGGCGACAGACGCCACCTCTCCCCTCCCGCGCACCTCTCGTCGTCCCGCGCGCATGTCGGTCAGCTGACATCAGGCGCGCGGCAGTGTGCCCTCGACTCCCTTGTGCCCGAGGCCAACCCGACTCCCCTAGCTGGATGTTCTTGTCTACCAAGATCACTGAATCGGGATTCGCCGAATAGTCGTGAGGTGAACTAACGTTCAATCGGTGCTTGGACATTCACATGCGACCAGTGGCGCTTTGGCCTGGTCGGCGGCGGCAGCGACGCTGCCCGTCACGATCTTGACCTACCCCACGATTCAAGGCGCCGCCGGACATCTCGGACCCGTCGATCTGCTGCTGGGAACCTTCCTCACGGCCGGAGCCGCGTTGCTGCCGGACGCCGATCACCCCAACGGGACCATCGCGCATGTGCTCGGTCCGCTCTCCTACACGCTCTGCAAGATCATTTCGTGGGTGTCCGGCGGACATCGACATGCCACGCACTCCTTGGCCTTCGTGGCCGCCGTGACGTACGGAACGTGGGCCGGCGAGCACTGGATCGGCCGCTGGTTCACCCTCGGACTCGTCTTCTTCCTGCTCGCCCTGGCCGTGCGCGCCCTGCATCTGTGCCCGCCGGGCGACGGCTTCTCGGCCTGGGGCACCGTCGTCGTCCTCGCCGTCGCCGGGACGTTCGCCATGGACCATTGGATCGCCGACAAGCCCGTCTGGTTGCCGTTCTGCGTCGGCCTCGGCGCCCTGACCCATCTGCTCGGCGACTGTCTCACCGACCGCGGCTGCCGACTGTTCTGGCCGTTCGAACTCCGCACCAGCCTGCCCATCATCGAGCGCACCGGGAACAAGGTCGAAACATGGATCCTGTCCCCGCTCTTCGTAATCGGCACCCTCGCCGTGCTCTGGTACGCGATCACCCACCAGCCGTAGGCCGGTGCCGCAGCGAACTGCTCGCGGCGAGTGCACCCCGGACATCTACAGCGACCGCTACGCCGCACCGGTGCCGCGGGCGCGACCGCGCGCGGCCGGGCCGCTGTTCGGGCCAAGTGCGTCCCTGGACATCTGCCGCGACCGCTACGACGCGACCGTGCTCGCGACCGGGCCGTGAGCACGGTGGGCGTGGCCGTTGCCCGCAATCGCGCCGGTGGGCGTAGCGGTCGCCGCAGGAAGGGTGGCGCCCTCCCCGTCTAGGCGGTTTTTGATCGTGCGCACTTCCCTACCGCAGGATTGATCAAAGAGCGCATACATAGGTCGATGCGCATATCTACGTATGACCATGTTAGTTGGGTGGACCGACCCCGGGGCTGCCGAAAACCCTGGGCGCAGCACGTATTCACACTTACCTCCCGCACACACCCCTCTTGGATCCGATTCCGCCAGCACCTCCCTACCCCGGCGTTACGCTGAGACGTGCTCGCATCGACGATGAATCCGCAACGCTGGACCCCTCCCCCCGCTTCGCGGCGTGCGCGCGAATCACGCAGCACCCCACCTCTTCCCGCGCTGACGCGAGTGGAGTTGCCCGCGGCCGGGCCCGAGGATGTGGTGCGCACGCCGGACGGACGCCTGCTCGCCGGGACCGGTGACGGTGCGATTCACAGCATCGACCCGGCGACCGGCGAGGTGCGTTTGCTGGTGAACACCGGCGGGCGACCGCTGGGCTTGCACGCCGACCCGGACGGCACCGTGCTGATCTGCGACTTCGAGCGTGGCCTGCTCGAATTGCGACCGGACGGCACCCTCGAGGTGCTCGTCGACGAGTTCGACGGCGCGCGACTCCCCTTCGCCAGCAACGTGGTTCGCGACACGGACGGGACCGTCTATTTCTCCTCGTCGACCAGCCGGTATCCGCTGGACCAGTACATGGGCGACCTGCTGGAGCATTCCGGGACGGGCAGGCTGTTCCGGCGCGACCCGTCGGGAAAGGTCGAAGTGCTGCTCGACGGGCTGCAATTCGCGAACGGTGTGGTGCTCGCGCCGGATCGTTCGTGCGTGGTGGTCGCCGAAACCGCTGGTTACCGACTGACCCGGCACTGGCTGACCGGCCCGAAGGCAGGCACCCGGGACCTGCTCATCGAGAACCTGCCCGGTTTCCCGGACAATCTGGGTCTCGGCAGCGACGGGCTGATCTGGATCACCCTGCCCAGCGCGCGCAACCCGATCCTGGATCGGCTGCTTCCCCTGCCCGGGATTTTGCGCCGCATCGTGTGGGCGCTGCCGGACTGGGTGCAGCCGAAGCCGGCGAAGACGATCTGGGTGATGGCGGTCGACTTCGACGGCAACGTAGTGCACGACCTGCAGACCGAGGGCACGAATTTCGCGATGGTCACCGGCGTCGTCGAGCACGAGGGCACGCTGTACCTGGGCAGTCTCACCGAGTCCGCGATCGGAGTGACGCGCGTTCCGTAGTCCGCCGATGGGTCGCGAGAAGTCGGTCACCGGACGTCCGGCCCTTGGTGCAGCACGTCCCTCGCCGGACGCCTCGGCTCAACGTAGATGGGTTACGTGCCGACTTGGACGGTGCGGTCGCCGCCTCATTCGGACGCAATATTCGGCAGTGCGGTAGTCGGCTCCGGGCGGCACGGCTAGCGGTCCGGCCACCGCATTATCCAAGTGCCATTGTTGGCGGTGGCGTCGCCGCCTCATTCGGGCCCAATGTTTGGCAGTGCGGTCGTCGGCTCTGGGCGGCACGGCTAGCAGTCCGGCCACCGCATCACCCAAATGCCATTGTTGGCGGTGGCGTCGCCGCCTCATTCGGGTGCAATGTTGGCAGTGCGGTCGTCAGCTTGTTCGGGCGGCATGGTTGGCAGGTCCAGCAGCACCAGGGTCGCGCCAGGGCGCCTGCGCACGATGCGGTGGGCAGACGCGTGGAGGCCTGCCTGCGCGCCATGCACGGCGGCCTTCAGCCGCCCCATACGGGCGGCGCGCCCACCGACAACACGCCGGTCTGCACCTGGTCAACCGATCACCAGGTAATGGTGGCGGCATCGGCCGAGAAGCTCCCGCCACCATTACCTGGTGATCAACCGACCAATACCTGCCGCTGCCCGCGCCTCCGCGGAATGCCGCGTACGAACGCCGCGGCCAGCGGCACGGCCGGATGCCACAGGTGCACGGTCACCGCCACCACCGCGGCGGTGACGACGACAAAGCCGACCGCCTGCAACGCGATCGCGCTCCAGTTCTGCGCGAAGGTGCGCCGGGCCGCGGCGTACAGCAGCGGCGGAAGTAGCGGTTCGTCGCGGGTGGAACGCCGTCCCCGCTCGGGGATTGGCGATAACCGCGCTCGGGCTGGGATGGAATGGACCCACTCCCTGATCCACACCGACTACAGGCCGAAGGTGCGCTCTACCGGGCCGGTCGACGGCGCGCCCCGCCGCGTTCACTGACAACGTTGTTCCCCCACCGGGTGCGAGGACGAGGACATTCGCCCGCCCGGACGATTTCAGTGCACGGTTGTACACTGAAATGATGATTGAGCAGGCGCAGCGGCAGGCGGAGGTACGCGCCCTCGCCAGATTGGCGGGCGACGAGCTCGGTGGCGCGGTGGACGGGATCGCGGCGGTGCATCGGGCGATCGCGGGCCGGGTGTTCGCGGCCGTGCGGTTGGGAGTTGGTCCGGCTGCGACGCCGGTCGAGGTGGTGCACGACGCGATCGCCGACGGGGTGTACCGGATCGTGAGCGAGTCGGCCGTGGCGGTGGGCAAGCTGGCCGAGCGGACCGCGGATCTGCCCGGCGCGCAGCCGCCTTCGCGCACGGTGTTCGGAGCCGGGTTCCTCGGCGCGCTCCAGGGTTTCATCGGCGACGATCTGGAGCAGGCGCGGCCGATCCTCGCCGGGCCGATGACGTTGCGGGTGGACGGGGAGCCGGTCGCGCCCGAGCAGATCGGGCAGTACGTGGCGGAGCCGAGTTCGAGTGTGGTGGTGTTTCTGCACGGGCTGGTGGAGACCGAGCATGCCTGGCGGCTGGGTGGACGGACGAGCTATGCGGAGGGGCTCGAGCAGGACCTCGGCTACAGCACGCTGCAGATCCGCTACAACAGCGGCCTGCACATCTCGGAGAACGCCCACCAGTTGAGCGAGCTGTTGCAGCGAGTGGTGGAGCACTGGCCCGTGGAGGTCGAGCAGCTGTCGCTGGTCGGTCATTCGATGGGCGGGTTGATCGCGCGTGGGGCTTGTTTCGAGGCGAGCGAGTCCGGGTCGGCGTGGGTGCGCCGGGTGCGGCATCTCGTCTGTCTCGGTTCGCCGCATCTGGGTGCGCCGCTGGAGCAGCTCGTGCATTTCGCGTCCGCGGCGTTGGTTCGGGTGCCGGAGACGCGCCCGTTCGGCCGGTTGCTGCGGCGGCGTAGCGCGGGGATCCGCGATCTGCGGCAGGGTTCGCTGGTCGATGAAGATTGGCGCGATATCGACACGGATACGCTGCGGCGCAGGGTCATTCGTGAGGTCCCGCTCTTGGACGGGGTGGCGCACTATTTCGTGACCGCGTGCGTCACGCGCAGTCCCCGCCATCCGCTCGGGCGGATCATCGGTGACGGTCTGGTGCTCACCACCAGCGCGTCGGGCCGGAACCGGGCTCGCCGCATCGGCTTCGACGACGCCAACGGGCTGCACGTCCCCGCCGCCAACCACTTCACCCTTCTCAACCACTACGCGGTCTACGAGAGCCTGGTGCGCTGGTTGAGTACCGCGCCGGAGCGGGCCGTCGAGGAGGCGAGCGCGGTCACCGAGTCGTGACAGGTACTGCTGTCCGCGCCGCGCACATCGCCGCGTGGCCGCGATTCGGATGATCAGCGGCAGGTAGCCGCACCGCGGTGCGCCACTGCTGGCTGCCCGCGACGCAGCCGACCCCGTCGGTGCGAGCCCGCTGCGATCTGATCTGCACGACGCGCAAACGTGCACGACGCGCAGATCGCCGCCGGACCCGCGTTGTCTACAGCAGGTGTTCGGGGTCGGAGTCGGCTTCGATGCGGACGTCGGCGGTGAAGAGGGCTTCGACGTCGTCGTCATCGGTGTGGGCGGCGTAGAGCAGCAGGCAGCCGCGGATGCCGTCGAGCAGGTCTTCGAGCAGGTCGAGGGCGGGGCGGGCGGGGTCGAGCCGGCTGATCCGGAAGCTCGCGAGCATGGCTTCGCGGGTTTCGGCGTCGACCTCGAAGGTGCGGGCCTGTTCCTCGATTTCGGCGACGCGGCCGACCACGGCCCACGGGGCGGGCACCCGGCCTTCGTGCACGGCCATGGCTTCGGCGATCAGGTCGACGACGACCTCGGTGGGACTCTCCCCCGCGTCGAGGCGTTCGAGCACCAGGGTGGGGGTCTCGACCTGCAGGGCTTCGATGTCGTCGGCTTCCACGACGACGTCGGTGGCGGGCACGCCGGCCATCTCGCCGGCGACTTCGGCGGCGGCGAGCAGCCAGTGTGCGGCGGCCACGGCGGCGGAGGCGGGGTCGAGTTCGGTGAACAGTTCGATGGAGCCGAGCGGGTCGGCGCGCAGCAGGTCGTCGGCGGCTTGTACCTGGGCCGGGGAGACGTCGGGGCGGGACAGTTCGACGGCTTGGCGGGCGCGGGCGGACAGGTCGCCGCGTTCGGCGGATTCGATGGCCGCTTGTTCGGCGCTCACCTCGGCGATGATGGTGTCGCGCAGGACGGGGTCGTCGATGTCGTGCAGGGTGCGTCCGACGCGGTGCGCGGATTCGACGACACCGCTGTAGGAGACGACGAGTCCTTCTTCGGAGGGCAGGTTGGGGGTGCGCAGGCCGGCTTCGACCTCTTTGAAGTTGCGGCGTTCCTCGGCGCGACGCCAGGCTTCGCTGTTGGGGATGTCGGGATCGCCCGCGGCGCTGGCCGGGTGGGTGTAGGTGCGCCAGTGGAACCGGGACAGCGTGGTCAGGTTCGACGCCAGATTGGTTGCCTGATCGTGGGTCACCTGGTTGGACAGCACGGCTACCGTCTGCGCGAGATCGCCGCGTCCGGTCGCCCAGGTGGCGACTAGTACGTTGCGGTCGGCGTCGAATGCGTATCGGGTCACCCGGCAAGTCTGGTCTATTCGCGCGCGATCCGCGCGCCCAATCCCGTGCATCGACTCCGCCGCGCAGGGCGATTCGACGTGGCACGCTGAAAGATGGCAGCTCGGAGACAGACCCGGCGTCCGCGTGTCGGGCGGGCAGGAGAGGATGAACGGCATGACTCTCGACCATGGTGACCCCGGCGACGCGCCGTCGATTCCGCAGCCCACGGGCCCGGTGGTGAACTCGGCTCGGCCTTCGGCCGCGGAGGAGGCGAGAACGGTTGCCGCCGCGACGAATACCGCGACGCTGGCCAGTCTCAGCGAGGACGGCACACCGTGGGCGTCGTTCGTGACGTATGGGCTGCTGGACGGGCAGCCGGTGCTGTGTGTGTCCCGGTTGGCCGAGCACGGCCGGAATCTGGCGGCCGACGCGCGGGCCAGTGTGGCGATCGTGGCGCCGGATATGCCCGCGGATCCGTTGGCGGGGACCAGGATCACGCTCGCGGGTGTGGTGGAGCAGCCGGTGGGTGCGGAGGCCGAGGCGGCGCGGGCGGCACATCTGGCGGCGGTGCCCGCGGCGAAGCACTACATCGATTACAGCGATTTCTCGGTGTGGGTGTTGCGGGTGCGGCGGGTCCGCTGGGTCGGCGGGTACGGACGGATGGATTCGGCGAGTGCGGAACAGTACGCGGCGACATCGGCGGATCCGATCGTGCCGGTGGCGGCGGGGGCGATCGCGCATCTGAACGACGATCATGCTCCGGCACTGCTGGCGATGGCGCAGGCGCTCGGCGGGTATCCGGATGCGACGGAGGCGAGCTGTGAGCGCGCGGACCGGTATGGGCTGGATCTACGGGTGGTGACGCCGCGCGGGGTGGCGCGGACCCGGGTGGGCTATGCCGAGCCGATCGGTTCGATCGACGAGTTGCGCGCGGCGACAGTCGAATTGGCGCGGCGCTCGCGTGGTATGAATCAGACTTCGTAGAGTTCGAGCGGCAGGTCGTCGGGGTCGAAGAAGAACGCCATCCGTTTTCCGGTGACCTCGTCGACGCGCAGTTCTTCGGTGCGTACACCTTTGGCGGCGAGCCGGTCCAGGGTGGCGGCGACGTCGCGGACCGCGAACGCGAGGTGGCGCAGCCCCGCGGCCTCGGGCCAACTCGCGCGGTTCGGCGGTTCGGGGAAGGAGAACAGTTCGATCCTGCTACCGCCGGGGATGGCGAGGTCGAGTTTGTAGGAGCGGCGTTCGGCCCGGTACTGCTCGGCGATCACGGCGAGCCCGAGTGTCTCGGTGTAGAACCGCTTGGAGCGGACATAGTCGGACGCGATGATCGCCACGTGGTGAATGCCTAGGAGTTCCACTCCGCGACCGTATCTCAGGGGTGCGGTCGTTCCCGGTAGGCCCCTGTTCGGGTCGCGGGTGGATCACATCGGGTGCCGCCACGGCCGCGTCGCGGCGATCAGGAATCCCGATGCGGCGGCGAGCGCGGTCACCACGCGGGCGTGGTTCCACCAGACCCATTGCGTGTACAGCTCGTCCCATCGGGTCGCCGCGCCGGGATCGGCGGGGTCGAGCGCATCCACCGACGCGCTGACGGGCACGTTGCCCGCTCCGGTGAGCACGACCGTGGCGAACAGGAAGGTGACGGCGGCGGCGAGCATCCACGGTGCCGCAGGGGTACGCCACCGCAGGACCGCGCGCACGATCAGGACGAGGCACAGCGCGGTGGTGCCGTACATGGCCAGCATCAGCGGCGGTGTGACGGCGGTTCGGTCAAGGGCCTGCATGGCGGTGATCCCTTGGGCCGGGGGCAGCTCGCGCAGGCCGGGCATGACGACGAAGGAGAAGTCGAAGAACACGCCGCCGTTGACGGCCGTGGCCAGTGCTGCCGCCCATGTCAGCCACCGGTCCGGGCCGTGCCGCTCCTGTGCTCCGGGGTTGTCTTTTCGCATGGTTCAACGACATCAGCCGGGCGCGCGAAGCACCATGCGCGAGACGCGCCGGTGCATGCGGGAGCGTCCAGTGCGGTGTTCACACGGTGAGCATGGCGACGATCATGGCGATGATTTCGGCGGCGTCGCCGGGCTGGGCTTTGCGGATGCCCGCTTCGAGGGTGCGTTCGTAGTCGGCGATGAGCGCGAACATGACGGTGGCCATGGTTTCCAGGCGTTGCCTGCGTTTGCGTGCGGCCAGGTGCGGCAGGGCGGCGGTGAGCCGGGTCGCGATGATCCGGACGGCGGCGCGGTCGGTGCCCGCCAGGCGGCGCGGATCGGCGATCACCGGGTGGGCGCGCACGACCTCCAGGAAGCGGCCGTAGTGGGTGACGCCGTCGGCGGCGCTGAGTTCGAGGATCGGTGCGGCGAGCATCGTGACGAGGGTGTCGAGATCGTGTGCGGTGCCTTCGGCCTCGTAGCGGGCGAGCAACTGCATGCGGCGGTCTTCGAGCCAGTTCATTCTGCGGTCGACGATGGCTTCGATCAGGCCGGTGCGGGAGTCGAAGTAGTAGTGCACGGCGGAGTTGTTGCGGTTGCCCGCGGCCGCGGCGATATCGCGCAGCGGGACGTCGACCCCGCGTTCGGCGATGAGCCGCTCCCCCGCGTCGAGCAGTGCCGCGCGCGAATCGGCGATGAACATAGCGAGACTGTACTAAACACTCACCTTGACTGAGTTAAGCACACGTGTTTAGTTGAGGAGGTGGGTTGCGGGGTTCAGTGCCGAGCAGCGTCCGGCCGTGGGCCGACGTGTCCGGGTCCGATGCGGCGAGGCCGCGCGGCGGTCGGCCGGTGATCGCGCGCGGCCCGATCTTTCAGCTGGGCTGGGTGGTGCCGGATATCGTGGCAGCCCGACGGCAGTTCACCGAGCGGTACGGGGTGGCAGAATGGTTCTCGATCCCGGACGTGCACTTCGGGCCGGAACTGTGTGAATTACGGGGCGCGCCGGCCGATTACACGATCTCGGTCGCGCTCGGGTACGCGGGTGGGCAGCAGCTGGAGTTGATCGAGCCGCGGGGTGGGGCGAGCTTGTACGCCGAGCACCTCGAGCGGGCCGGCGCGGGGTTGCATCATGTGGCGTGGGTGCCGGAGGACTACGACGGCGCGCTGGAGGAAGCGCGGGCCACGGGCATCGAGATCGTCGCTCGCGGAAAATTCCAGGGTGTCGGAATGGAGTTCGCGTACCTCGACGGAGGACCGCTCGGATCGCCTATCGAACTCATGCGTCTGTCCGGCGAGATGCGGGCGATGTTCGACGCACTGATCCCGGAAGGCTGCACCAACCCATGGCAGTAGGAACCGAACTCCCCGACGTGGCCGTCCCACCGGCGGACTGGGACGAGACCGCCGATGTGGTGGTCGTCGGTTTCGGCATCGCCGGTGCGTGCGCGGCGATCAGCGCGGCCGAGGCCGGTGCGCGGGTGCTGATCCTCGAACGCACCGGTGCCGCGGGCGGTGCCTCCGCGCTCGCGGCCGGGCACTTCTACCTCGGCGGCGGCACACCCGTGCAGCACGCCACCGATCACCAGGACAGCGTCGCCGCGATGCGCGACTATCTGGTCGCGGTCAGCCCCGACCCCGACCATCGCAAGATCGAGGCCTACTGCGCGGGCAGCGTCGCGCATTTCGCGTGGCTGGAAGCGCAAGGGCTGGGCTTCGAGCGTTCGTACTACTCGGGCAAGGCCGTGGTGCAGCCCGGCACCGAAGGTCTGATGTGGACGGGCAACGAGAACGTCGCGCCGCACCGAGACCAGATCGCCCCCGCACCGCGCGGGCACAAGGTGAACGTGCCCGCCGAACGCGGTGGCGCCGAGATCATGCGGGTGCTCACCGCGCGGGTGCACGCGCTCGGCATCCGGGTGCGCTACGAGACGCGAGTCGATCAGTTGGTGCTCGACGGCAACCGGGTCGTCGGCGTGCGCTGGCCCGATGGTGCCGCGACGGGTGCGGTGGTGCTCGCCGCGGGCGGGTTCGTCGCCAACCCCGGCATGCTCGCCGCCTTCACCCCGCTCGCACGGCATTTCCTGCCGTTGGGGGTGCCCACCGACGACGGGCTCGGCATCCGGCTCGGCCAGTCCGCGGGCGCGGCGACCGCGCACATGCACGGCGCGTTCCTCACCGCCTCGTTCTATCCGCCCGCGCAACTGCTGCACGGGATCATCGTGAACAAGGCGGGCCGCCGGTTCGTCGCCGAGGACTCCTACCACGGGCGCACCGCGGGCGCGGTTGTCGCGCAACCGGATTCGACCGCGTACCTGATCGTGGACAGCAAACACCTGGTGTGGCCGGAACTGCCGATGGCGAAGTTCGTCGACGGGTGGGACACGGTCGCGAAAATGGAGGCGGCGCTGGACATGCCCGTCGGGGCGCTGCAGGAGACGCTCGCGAACTACAACGTCGCCGCGGCCGACGAGCACGACCCCGAATTCGACAAGCATCCGGACTGGGTGACGCCGCTGACCGAAGGACCCTGGGGCGCCTTCGATCTGACGCCCGGTATCGCGACCTACGTCGGGTTCACCCTGGGCGGACTGCGCACCTCCGTCGACGGACAGGTGCTGCGGGCCGACGACTCACCGATCGGGGGGCTGTACGCCGCCGGGGCCTGCGCGTCCAACCTGGCGCAGGACTGCGACGGCTATTCGAGTGGAACCTGTCTCGGGGAGGGCTCGTTCTTCGGGCGCCGCGCCGGGGCGCACGCGGCGCTGCACTCGCGGCGCCAGGAAGGCGACTGATATGCGCTTCACCTATGCCGAGACGATGACCGACCCGGCCTACTACGTCCCACTGGCCCGCGCCGCCGAGGCGGCCGGGTACACGTCGATGGCGGTCGCGGACAGCATCGCCTACCCACGCGACTCCGACGCCAAGTACCCCTACACACCGGACGGGAATCGAGAGTTCCTGGAGGACAAACCGTTCATCGAGGCGTTCGTGCTCAGCGCGGCGATGGCGGCCGCGACCACCACGCTGCGGTTCACGCCGTTCGTGCTGAAGCTGCCGATCCGGCCGCCGGTACTGGTCGCCAAGCAGACCGCGTCGATCGCGGCGTTGAGCGGCAACCGGTTCGGGCTCGGCGTCGGGATCAGCCCGTGGCCCGACGATTTCGAGATCATGGACGTGCCGTTCGAGAAGCGTGGCGCGCGGATGGACGAGTGCATCGACATCGTGCGCGGGCTCACCGCGGGCGGCTACTTCGAATTCCACGGCGAGTTCTACGACATCCCGCCGATCAAGATCAGTCCGGTGCCCACCGAACCCGTCCCGATCCTCATCGGCGGGCACAGCAAACCCGCACTGCGGCGGGCCGCGCAACGCGGCGACGGCTGGATGCACGCCGGCGGCGACGGCGACGAACTCGACCGTCTCCTGGTCGAATTGGACGCGCTACGGGCCGAATACGGCACCCGCAAAGACTTCGAGATCCACGTCATCTCCCTCGACGGCTTCACCGTCGACGGCATCAAACGACTCGAGGACAAAGGCGTCACCGACGTCATCGTCGGTTTCCGCCTCCCCTACACCCTCGACCAAGACACCGAACCCCTCGACACCAAGATCACCAACCTCTCCCGCTTCGCCGAGCACGTGATCGCCAAGGTCAACGGGTAACCCGACGCCGCCCGCCGATCTTCGGGTCGGGGGCGGCTACTGGATCACGCTCGGCGGTCGTGCGGGCACGAGTCGACGAATCCCGGGGTGTCGTGCACCAGCCGGGCGTAGGCGACCCGGGCGCGCTCGGCGAGTCCGGACTCGCACCACCGATGGACGCAGTGCCCGATCGTGCGCGGTGCGCCGGCCGGCTCTCCGCGCTCAACGAACCTCGGTATCAACCGCGAAAGGTCATCGCGGGGCAGGCACATTGCTCAACGCTCACGTCACGCACACTGCCGCCGGATCGTTGCACAGCCCGATCAGAACAGCTCGACTTCCCACGACTCGAGGTCTGCTTCTCCAGGCGGGAGCTCCCCCGTGCAGTACCTATAGAGCCACACTGCGGCACGGCGTTCCGCGTACTTCTCGTTGACGGGTTCGCCTTCGTCGTCGAGCTCGAGCACGTTGGCGAAGATGGCGAAGCAGGTCTCCATCTGCGAGGGCGAATCCTTCAGCTCGTCCCAATAGTTGATCCCGGCGAGCATCGGATGACCGACCGACCCACGGGCCACCCATCCGGCGAAACGACGAATCGCTCCGGATGCGCCATTGCTGAGGCGAGTTGACATGCGCGGGAAAGTATCACCTCCCCGTCGCCACAAGCATCCGAATATCTCGGCAGCACTGGGCGTGCACAGCGCCGAGTGCGGCCGAAGGCGCGCTGCGCGGGTGCCAGCGGATTGTTGGTCGGTTGATCACCAGGTAATGGTGGCGGGGGGCTCTCGCACGATGCCGCCACCATTACCTGGTGATCGCGTGACCAGGTTGTGCGCGGCGTGTCGGCGCGGCGTGTCGGTCAGTCGAGTTCCTGGACGAGGCCGATGATGACGCCGCCGGGGCCGCGGACGTAGCCGTAGCGGTAGATGTCCTGGTACTGGGCGATGTCGCCGACGAGTTCGGCGCCGTGCGGGCGCAGGCGTTCGAAGACTTCGGCGGTGTTCTCGACGACGAAGGTGAGACGCGGGATGCCGGGGGTGTTGACCGGTTCCCGGTGGGCGGTGCGGGTGGACACCGGGTGCTGGAAGGTCGACAGCTCGAGGCGGCCGCTGCCGTCCGGCACGCGCAGGAACGCGACATCCGCCCGGACCTCCGCCAAGCCGATCAGCTGGTCCACCCACGGCCCCTCGACCACGGTCTCTCCCTCCAGTTCCAGACCGAGTTCGATGAAGAAGGCGACCGCGGCCGCGAGATCCTCGACCACGATGCCTGCGTGATCCATCCGGATCGTCATGCTGTTTCTCCTCTTTCGTTGCGGCCCCAACGGTGCCCGTCGATCGTGTCAGGTGGTTCATGACCCGAGGCGGTGTTCGCGCTCGGGGTTGTGGAGCTGGCTGTGACTCGCTCTGGCTCAGGCGTTCTGGCGCTCGGCGCGCTGACGGATCAGTTCCTCGACCGCCGACGGCAGGGTGTTCTCGAAGTCGATGAGTTTGACCCAGGTCGGCCTGATGACGATGCGGACCATGCCGTCGTACAGCGAACGGACCTCCGCTTCCCATTCGACGCGCTGCTCGGCGCTCATCTCGTAGCTGCCGTTCATCTGCAGGTACTCGTCGGGGATGCCGTCGACCTCGTCCAGTTCCGCGCGCCCGCGCAGGAGCAGGATCTTCGGCGGGTGCACCTCGGTATCGATGGTCAGTGCGACCTCAGGTGTGTGCCGCAGCGAGTGCAACTTCGCGGCATTCTTCGTGGTGCACACGACGATCTCCTGCCCGTTCCAGGTGAACGCGACCGGAATGTTGCGCGGACTGCCGTCTTTGGCGACATACGCCATCCGCAGCAGGTCACGAGCCAGAAGTTCCTGACTCAGCGGCTGATTCAGGATCGCGGTGATCTCGTCGGCGTGCATCTTCGCTCCTTCATGTCGGCGAGGGCCGTTCGGCTGCTCGTACCCCGGGGACGGAGCCACCTACGCGTTCTCGACATCCCCCGACAAGAATTTCCGAACTTTTTCTCCGCCGCCGAAACGCATCCGGCATACCTCGCAACCATGGGTATCCCGGCATGAGCGAGGTCCGAATCTGGTGCCTGCGCCACGCCGAGTCCGAAAACGTCACCGCACGAATCGCCGGCGCGGTGCCCAGATCACCACTGACCACACGCGGCCGACACCAAGCGGTCGACGTGACGCGCACGTTGCGCGAAGAACCGATCACCGGCATCTACTGCAGCACCGCATTACGTGCACAAAACTGCGGCACTCCGAGCGTCACGCCTCAGACAAAGTCGTGATCTGAACACGGTCGACATTCCGGCGCAGATCGGCGGTAGTCGCAGTAGGCGCAACTACCTGCAGGGTGCAGCCGAGGCGATTCAGACGCCGCCGTGCAGAGAATTGCCGCTCTCGCGCTCGGCACGTCTACCGACCGCGAGAATCCTCGATCTGACGCTGCCGTCAGGAACCCACACCTCCCGCGCACACCACGGGAGGCGCGAGTCCGGTCAGAGGGTGATGCCGAGGAGGGCGTCTACGGCGGTTCTCACCGAGGCGGGGGCGGCGGGGTCGGGGCCGCCGTAATCGAGGGCTTGGCGGGCCCAGTTGTCCACGGCGTCGAGGGCTTTGGGGGTGTCCAGGTCGTCGGCGAGGTGCTGGCGCAGGCGCGCGATGGTGTCGCTGGCGTCGGGGCCGGTGGGGAGGGCGGTGGCGCGCCGCCACAGGTCGAGGCGGGCCTTGGCGGCGTCGAGCACGGCGTCGGTCCACATGCGGTCCTGCCGGTAGTGGCCGGCCAGCAGGCCCAGGCGGATGGCGGCAGGGTCGACGCCGCTGCGACGCAGCGTGGAGACCAGCACCAGGTTGCCCTTGGACTTCGACATCTTCTCGCCGTCCAAGCCGATCAGGCCGGCGTGCACGTAATGCCGGGCGAAACGGCGGCCCGCGATCAGGGATTCGGCGTGCGCGGCGGAATACTCGTGATGCGGGTAGATCAGATCGCTGCCGCCGCCTTGGATATCGAACTCGGGGCCGATGCGGTTCAGCGCGATCGCCGAACATTCGATGTGCCAGCCGGGACGGCCCGCACCGAACGGCGCCGGCCAGGACGGTTCGCCGGGACGGGCGGCCCGCCACAGCAGCGCGTCGATGCTGTCCCGCTTGCCCGGACGGTCCGGGTCGCCGCCGCGCTCGGCGAACAGGCGTTCCATGGTCTCGCGGTCGTAGCCGGACTCGTAGCCGAACTGTTCGGTCGCGTCGGCCCGGAAGTACACGTCGGGGTACTCGGCGTCGTCGACCACGTACGCGGCGCCCGACGCGAGCAGCTTCTGCACGAATTCGACGACCTCGTCGACGGATTCGATGGCGCCGACGTATTCGCGCGGCGGCACGATGCGCAGCGCGGTCATGTCCTCGCGGAACAGCTCGATCTCGCGCGTGCCGAGGTCGCGCCAGTCGACGCCGTCGCGTTCGGCGCGCTCGAACAGCGGGTCGTCCACGTCGGTCACGTTCTGTACGTAGTGCACCTCGTGCCCGGAATCGCGCAGCGATCGGTTGACCAGATCGAAGGTCAGATAGGTGGCGGCGTGCCCGAGATGGGTGGCGTCGTAAGGGGTGATCCCGCAGACGTACATGGTGGCGGTGGCGCCGGGTGTGACCGGACGCACCTGACGGTCGGCGGTGTCGAACAACCGCAACGGCGGCCCTGCTCCGGGGATGGTGGGTAGGGCGATATCGGACCAGGACTGCATAATTCGAGGGTAAAGGTGGGGTCGAGATCGTCGCCCTCCGCCCCGGCCGATCCGCCGCCGAACCCCTCTGATACGCCGCTCACGACCTGCGGAAATCAGCAAATCATGGGATGTCAAGGTTTTCGCTCTCGCTGAGTCCCTTGTCCGCGGAGAGTTGACGGGACCACCGAACGCTTCGCGCGACGGTAGCGCGTGCACCCGCCGAGGGCAATGCCGGGGGTCACGCACCCCCGCGTAAGCGCACGCTGCAAGATCGCATCAAGTGCCAGGCGGCACACGCTGAAGGTTGCGCCCGAAGATCGGGCGACCACAACGATCCTCGACGTGCAAGGCCAGAGGTGACCGGGCAGCCGGCTCGCCCTCGCGCTGGGACGGAACCGACGATCCGGCGTCCCCCGCTCGAATTGTGCCGCGAAACCCGCCTCCTCGACTCCGCCGCCCCGTCGAGGAGGCATTGTCCTGTCCGGGCACGCGAGGGCACGGACGAGTTCCGTTCGCGCCATAGCCGGTCGGCTGCCACCGAGCGACCGCCGTCGCCGACCCACCTCGGGCTTCACCCGCACCCGGCGCGGGCACCGCCGAGCCCACTCCAGAACACAAGCCCCCCAAGCCGATTCGGCACGCCATGCAACCCCGCACACCGTGCCGAATCAGCTCAGAACGCGGGCCAGGGTATCGGGCGGGAGGTGCGGGGCGTCGGCATCACGGGATCGTCGACGAGTTCCTGGGTCCGCTCGACGAGGGCTTCGATCTCGGCGTCGGTGATGTGCTCGGCGAGGTCGTCGGCGACCGCGCCGGGCAGTTCTTTGGCGAAGGCGGTGATGTCGGCGACCAGCGCGTCGCTCAGGGGCTGCCCGGCCCAGCCCCACAGCACGGTGCGCAGTTTGTGCTCGCTGTGCAGGCAGATGCCGTGATCGACGCCGTAGACCTGTCCGTCGGTGCCTTCCAGCGCGTGCCCGCCCTTGCGGTCGGCGTTGTTGAGCAGCACGTCCAGCACGGCCATGCGTTGCAGGCGCGGGTCGTCGGCGTGGATGAGCGAGACGTCGTTGCCGGCGGGGTCCTGCGCGCGCAGCACCTCGCGGAACCCGTCGGGCACCGCGCCGAGCGGCACCAGGTCCACCAGGTCGAGTCGGTCACCGCGCGCGGTGTGGTTGTCGACGCCGTCCACCCAGCGCTGCACCATGCCGACGCCGTACGGTCCGTCGCGCAGGATCGTCTCCGGGATCACGCCCCAGCCGACGGCCGCCGAGATCCGATAGGACGCCACCTCCCGGCCCGCGAGCGTGCCGTCGGGGAAGTCCCACAGCGGGCGTTCGCCGCGCACGGGTTTGTACACCACCCGCAGGGGCGGCTCGTTCTCGTCGAGGATGTCGCAGACCAGGGTCACGTTGCTGGCGGTACTGATCCGCCCGATCACCGTCAACTCACCACTGTGGAACCGCTCCCCGGCCCGCGTCACCGTTCACTCCTCTAGCTCGGCCGCGCCGAAGATGTCGCCGCGCTTGTAGCCGTTGGTCCGCACACACATGTGTCCCCGCGACGACAGCGGTTCCCCGCACAGCGGGCACGGCGGGCGACCCGCCGCGATCACCCTGGTCGATCGCAACGCGAACTCCCGCGCCTGGATCGGGGTCAGGAACACGCGCACCGCGTCCGGCCCCTCCTCGGTGTCGTCGAGCACCACCGACTCGTCCACCTCGGTTTCGGTGATCGCGAGCAATTCCACCACCACGGCGTTCGCGTCGGCGTCCCAGCCCAGCCCCATCGTGCCGACCCGGAACTCGGCGTCGACCGGGGTGACCAGCGGGGCGCTGTCGCTGATGTCCTCGGCCTGCGGGGGCACCTCGGCGCCGAAGCGGCGGGCCACCTCGTCCAACAGCAGACCCATCCGGTCGGCGAGCACCTTCACCTGCTGCTTTTCCAGCAGCACGCTCACGACCCGCGGTTCCTGAACGGCCTGCAGATAGAACGCGCGATCGCCCGGCTCACCGACGGTCCCGGCGACGAAACGATCGGGGGTGCGAAATACATGGATTGCGCGTGACACATGCACCTCCTGATACGTGGCCCTGATCGACTATCCGCGGCGCGGTGCCGCCGACTACCCGTGTACAAGGAATCTCAACGCTCCGCATTCCCATTATCCGCACTCCCCGCCCCGCCCAGCTCGCCGCCGGGCACCGGGCCGTCCGGGTCGGCCGCAGGATGCTGGCCTGCGGAGCGCGAATCGGCAACGGGGCGTTGCTGATTCGACAGCGCCGAGAGGTCGGCGCCGGTGTCGTTGAACCGCCACACATACGGCGAGGTGGGGGTGTAGCGGATGACGCTGATCGAGGCGGGCTCCACCATGATCCGCTGGAAGCCGTCCAGGTGGATGCCCAGCGCGTCGGCCAGCACCGACTTGATGACGTCGCCGTGGGTGCAGGCCACCCACAACGCGTCGCCGCCGTGCTGTTCGGCCAGCGCCCGATCGTGCTCGCGCAATGCGGCGACCGCACGGCTCTGCACCTGCGCCAGCCCTTCCCCGCCGGGGAACACCGCACCGGAGGCGTGCCGCTGCACCACCTTCCAGAGCGGTTCCTCCAACAGTTCGCCGATCGGCCGCCCCGTCCAGTCGCCGTAGTCGACCTCGATCAACCGATCGTCGAATACCGGTTCCAGCCCGAATTTCTCCGCCAGCGGGGCCACTGTGCGCTGACAGCGCAGCAGCGGCGAGTGCACGATCCGCTCGATCGGCAGTCCGGCGAGCCGTTCGGCGACGGCCCTTGCCTGCTCTTCGCCGCGCTCGGTCAGCTCGACGCCGGTGCTCCGACCGGCCAGGGTGCGGGCGGTGTTCGAGGTCGACACACCGTGTCGCAGCAGAATCACCGTCATGTAGTCAGCCTAGTCATGCGGCCGGACCGGCCCCCACCTCGCTGGCCGCCGTCGTCCGGATGCCCCACGGCGCCGGCGGCCGCGGCGGTACTCATGTGGCCGACACGACCCCGGTCGCGAGCAACCCCATCACAGTCAGACCGAGCAGGATGCGGTACCCGACGAACCAGTCCAGCGAATGCTTCGCCACGAACTTCAGCAGCCACGCCACCGACGCGTAGCCGACGGCGAACGCCAGGATCGTCGCCACCAGCAGCTGCGGTCCGCTCGCGTTGAGCCCCTCACCGGCGGGTTTGAACGCGTCGGGGATGCTGAACAGGCCCGAGGCGGTCACCGCGGGAATCGCGAGCAGAAACGAAAAGCGCACGGACGCTTCGCGAGTCAGGCCCAGGAACAGACCCGCCGACGAGGTGGCGCCCGACCGCGACACACCCGGGATCAGCGCGAGACACTGCGCGAAACCCATCACCAGGCCGTCGCGGGTGGTCAGCCGTTCGATCGGGCGCTGCTTGCGTCCGTAGTACTCGGCCGCGGCGATCACCAGGGCGAACGCGATGAGCATGAACGAGATCAGCCACAGGTTGCGCGCCGCGGTGCGGATCACGTCCTTGAACAGGTAGCCGAGCACGCCGATCGGGATGGTGGCGATGATCACATACCACCCGATCCGGTAGTCCAGTTCGCGCTGGCGTTCCTCGTCGAAGTAGCGGTCCGCCGCCGCGTTCGTCACGACGGGCAGGCGGGTGGTCACCTGTTCGGTGATCGGGACGGTCTCGCGGACCGCGGACAGCTTGCGGCCGAGCACGGTGAACCAGGCCTGCACGATCCGCCAGATGTCCTTGGCGAAATAGACCAGCACGGCGGCCTCGGTGCCCAGCTGGGTGACCGCGGTGAACGAGGCGCCCGCGTCGTCACCGAAGAACACCCCGGACACGATCCGCAGGTGCGCGGACGAGGAAATCGGCAGGAACTCTGTCAGTCCCTGCACCAGTCCGAGCACCAGTGCCTGCAACCAGGTCATCGATTCGCCGGTCATGCAGCCTCCCGGTCACTCATTCCGCCTCCATCCGTGCTGCCCGAAAGAACCGTTCCGACTGGGCAATTGGTCAACAGGTGGGTCGCGATGCCGTGAGGTCGGCCGCAATCCCGCAGCGACAGTACAGTGTCGGCGCGTACGGGGCATGCCCGCCGCTCGCTGCCACCGGATCGGCCGCGACGCGCGAACCCACTGCGCGGTGGGCGACCGCACGGCCGCGCACGCTCTAGGCTTGGCGCCGTGACGATTGCGCGGGCACGGTGATGGAACAGCGGACGGTCGGCCGCAGCGGCCTACGGGTGTCCCGGATCGGATTGGCGACCCATACCTGGGGTGCGCACACGGATACCGACGACGCGGCGGTGCAGCTGGTCGCGTTCGTCGAAGCGGGCGGCACGCTCGTCGACACCTCCCCCGCCTACACCGGCGGCGGCGCGCAGCGGATCCTGGCCGAGCTGCTCGGCGATCTGGTCTCCCGCGACGATCTGGTGCTCAGCGGGTGCGCGGGCATCGCGCCGCGGGTGACGCCCGCCCCGGCCGGGCCCGCCGTCCCGGACGCGACGCACTCCGCCGTCGACACCTCCCGGCGCGCACTACTACGCCAGCTCGATCGGACCCTGCTCGAATTCGGCACCGACTATCTCGACATCTGGAATGTCGCGGTCTGGGATCCGCGGACCCCGCTCGACGAGGTCGCCGCGACGCTGGAACTCGCGGTCCGGTCCGGGCGGGTCCGCTACGCGGGTGTGCGCGGGTTCAACGCCTGGCAGCTGGCCAGCCTCGCCGCGCTCGCCCCGATCAGTGCCGCGCAGGCGCCGTACTCGTTGCTGGCGCGGGGCGCGGAAACCGATTTCGTGCCCGCCGCACAGCATCACGGCGTCGGGGTGATCGCCTCGTCGCCGCTCGCGGGCGGGATTCTCACCGGCAAGTATCGCGACGGCGTGCCCGCGGATTCGCGGGGTGCGGACGAATCGACCGCCGCCGATATCCGCGACAGTCTCGACGAACGCGCGACGCGCGTGGTCGACGCGCTGGTCACCGCCGCTGACGGGCTCGGCACCTCGCCGCTGGCCGTCGCGCTGGCCTGGATCCGGGACCGGCCGAGCGTGGCGAGCATGATCGTCGGCGCGCGCGATATCGGTCAGCTCACCGGCGTGCTCGCGGCCGAGGCACTCGAACTGCCACGCGCGATCGCGGCCGCGCTGGACGATGTGAGCGCCCGCACCGAATGATCGCCGTCCGCGCGTGTGCCGCCTGCCTGCCACCGCACGGCACGTCTTAGGCTTACCTTCATGAGGCATGCGACGTCGGCAGACCCGTCCGTCCAGGCGCAGCGCATCGGCGGTGGCCGATCCCGACTGGCCCGGTGCGTGCTCGTGCTGCTCGCGCTCGCTCTCGCGGTGACCACCGCGGCGTGCGGTACCGACAGTGCCGCAACGAACTCCGGCCGGCGCGGCCCCGCGACCGCGAAACTCACCGACCTCGATCCGGTGCCGATCGGGCCCGAGCCCACGCCGGCGCTGCCGGTGACGGTGCGCTCCTTCGACGGCACCGACGTCACCATCACCGACGCGAGCCGCATCATCGCCGTCGACCGCTACGGCACCCTGGCTCAGGTCGTGTACGCACTGGGCTTGGGGCCCAAGCTGATCGGGCGCGGCACCGTCGCCAACCCCGCCATCCAGAACGTGCCGATCGTGGCCGGTGGCAACGGGTCCTTGAACCTGGAAGGTGTACTGGCCCTTCGTCCTTCGGTGTTCCTGACCGACGACGTCACGGTGACCCCGCAGTTGCGTGAGCAGTTGCGCGCGGCCGGGGTGAACCTGGTTTTCTTCGATCCGAAACGGACCATGGACGGCGTCGGCCCGCAGATCGAAGCCGTCGCCGCCACCTTGGGGGTGCCCGATCGCGGCCGCGCGCTCGCGCAGCGCACCAAGGACGAGATCGCGGCCGCCATCGCCGCGGTGCCCCCGCAGGATCCGAAGCTGAAGATGGCGTTCCTGTACCTGCGCTCCACCGCCATCACGATGCTGGCGGGCCCCGGTTCGGGCGCGGACACGTTGATCGCCGCGATCGGCGGGGACGACGCGGGATCCGCACTGTCCGAGCCGTTCATCACGATCACCAGCGAGGCCATGATCGGGGCCGCGCCGGACGTGCTCATCGTGATGTCCGACGGGCTGAAATCCGTGGGCGGCGTCGACGGGCTGGAGAAAGTGCCCGGCATCGCGCAGACGCCCGCCGGACGCAACAAGCGGGTCGTCGACATGGCCGACACCGTGGTGCTCAGCTTCGGCCCCAACACCGGCCGGGTCATCACGGCCCTCAGCGAGGCCGTGTACGGCACGAAACCCGCGTGAGCGAACGTAGAGAGCGAACCATGGCACAGTGCGCCTCGCACATGACGGAACCGAGCGCCAGCGAGGTGGAGTCATGAGCGAAACCACCACCACCACCACCGGCGCGAAGCCTGTCACGCCCGCCCCGAGATCGCGTGGACGTTCGCGCACCACAGTGATTTTCGTGGTCGCGATCCTCGGGCTGATCGGGCTCGCGCTCGCCTCCGCCGCGATCGGGCAGGTGCCGACCACCCCCGCCGAAGTGGCGGGCAGCGTGCTGCACCGGATCGGCCTCGACTGGGGACCGATGCCCGCGCATCCCGCCGGTGAGGTGACGCTGTGGGAGGTGCGGTTCCCGCGGGTGCTGCTCGCGATGCTCGTCGGCGCGGCGCTGGCGACCGCGGGCGGACTGCTGCAGGGCGTGTTCGCCAACCCGCTCGCCGAGCCCGGCGTGATCGGGGTGTCCGCGGGCGCGGCGGTCGGGGCGGGCACGGTGATCGTGATCGGCGGGGCGTTCGTCGCCGCCTGGTCCGTGGCCGCGGCCGCGTTCGTCGCCGGGCTGGCCACCACCGCGCTGGTGTATGTGCTCGCTCGATCGAACGGGCGCACCGAGGTGGTCACGCTGGTGCTCACCGGCGTCGCGATCAACGCGTTCGCGGGTGGGCTCATCGCGTTCCTGCTGTTCGTCGCCTCGCCCGCCGCGCGCGATCAGATCGTGTTCTGGCAGCTCGGTTCGCTCAACGGCGCCACCTGGGATTCGGTGCGCATCGTCGCGATCCTGAGCGCCGTCGGCATCGGCGCGGCCGTGCTCATCGCGCCCCGCCTGGACCTGCTCGCGCTCGGTGAGGCGTCCGCGCGGCATCTCGGCGTCGACGTGGAACGGTTGCGGCGCAACGTCATCCTGATCGTCGCCGTCCTCGCCACCGCGGGGGTCGCGTTCACCGGGATCGTGCTGTTCGTCGGGTTGATCGTGCCGCATCTGGTTCGCATGCTCGTCGGCCCCGGGCACCGCGTGCTGATCCCGTTGAGCGCCATCCTCGGCGCGGTGGTCCTGCTCGCCGCCGACGTCGCCGCCCGCTCCCTGGTCCACAACGCCGACCTCCCCCTCGGCATGCTCACCTCCCTCATCGGCGGCCCCTTCTTCTTCTGGTTGCTCCGCCGCACCCGCGCCCGCGCCGGAGGATGGGCATGAGCGCCGTGTGGGGAGGTGCGTCGGACGTCGGCAAGCCGGCGTTCTTCGTGCTCGACACCGCGGATATCGCGGCAGGCGGTGCGGTGAGCGACGCGATCATCGCGACAGCCGGTGCGGTGGGCGACCCCACCATCGCGACAGCCAGTGCGGTGGGCGACCCCACCACCGCGACAGCCAGTGCGGTGGCGGCGTTTTCAGCGCCCGCCAGACAGGGTTGCGCGATCAGATCGGCGCAGCAGCCGATTGGGTGCGAGTCGACGCGATCGACGGGGCGTTCCTCGAAGTCGCGATCCGGCGCCGTGGTGGCAGCTGATATCTCGGCAGCCAATGCGGTGGCGGCGTCTTCAATGCACGCCAGGCAAGGTTGCGCCATCAGATCGGCGCAGCAACCGAACGGGAGCGAGTCGACTCGGTGTTCCGCGAAGTCGCGGCCCGACGCCGTGGTGGCCGCGGCGCGCGTCCCGGGTCGGCTCCCAGACCGACACTCCGCGCGCGGGATGTCTGTACCGATCAGCGACGGTTGTTTCCCACAGGCGGGCCGGGTAGCTGCCCCAGAGGTGCAGTCGACGCGAAGTTTCTGCGGGGCATGGGTGCTGGGTGTGCGAGGTGGTCGATGAGTGGGGTGCGGCAGGTGTTCGCGCGGACGCATGAAGTGCCGGTCGCGCCGGAGGCGGGGGCGGTGACGTTGCGGGCGCGCGGGGTGAGCGTGGAGCGGCGCGGGGCGCACAGTGCGCAGGGGCGGGTGCTCGAGGACGTCGACTTCGATGTGGTCGCCGGGGAAATCGTCGCGCTGGTCGGGCCGAACGGGGCAGGCAAGTCCACCTTGCTGGCGGCGCTGGCCGGGGAACTCACGCCCAGCACCGGCGTGATCGAACTCGAAGGGCACGCGCTGACCCACTGGTCGCCGCTGGACATGGCGCGCCGGCGCGCCGTGCTCCCCCAAACCCACACCGTCGGTTTCCCGTTCACCGCGCGCGAGGTCGTCGCGATGGGCCGCGCGCCGTGGCTGCGCACCGAACGCCGAGAACTCGACGACGAGCGGATCGCCGCCGCGCTGGCCGCCGCCGACGTGGAACATCTTGCCGCCCGGTCGTTTCCGACGCTGTCCGGCGGCGAACGCGCCCGCGTCGCGCTGGCCCGGGTGCTCGCCCAGGACACCGGCACCCTGCTGCTGGACGAACCCACCGCCGCCCTCGACCTCGGCCACCAGGAAGCCGTGCTGCACCTGGCCACCACCCGCGCCCGCGCCGGTGCCGCCGTCGTCATCGTGCTGCACGACCTCGGCATCGCCGCCGCCTACGCCGACCGCGTAGCCGTCCTCGAGGCGGGCCGCATCGCCGCCGACGGCCCACCCCGCAAGGTCCTCACCACCGACCTCCTCACCCGCGTCTACCAGCACCCCGTCGAAGTCCTCGACCATCCCGAAACCGGCGCCCAACTCGTCCTGCCCGTCCGCCGCTGAATCCTTTTCGGCGCGGTTGGCCGGAAACGGTGCGAAGTTTGTCGTCCACGAACTCCGGCCTCGCCGACTACCTCGTCGTGCTCGCCGGATCCGCAGAGGACAAGAAGGGCGCGAAGTCCGCCGACGCGAGCAGCCGATCGACGGCCGCCGACCTACCACGCGGCGCTCGTGCCGCATGACACGCATGACGGGTGGATCACCTTCTGCGCGAACGGTTTTCGTGTGCGAGCCGCCACCCGAGCATCGCCTACATCGCCGAGTCGCCCCGCCGCGGCGCCATGGTGACGTTCTTCAACAACATTTGGCGCTGGTCGTGCTGTACACCGGCGATGAACCTGCCGATCACCGGAATGCGCAGGTGGTCCAACGCCGAGACATGATCGGTCAGCCCAGGCGTGGGGAGTCGACGGCCCGCCGGAACCGGTATCGGCACGCGACCCCACGCACCCGCATCGGCGACCTCTCCCCCGATGCACCCATCCGCTCGCGCCCGAGGAGCCCGCGAATGCGGGCTACGCTATGGCCGAAACACTCAGCGCCACAACGGCATTCCGCCTTGAGTGGACTCGCCACCATGCTCGCCCTGCTGGTCAACCGATCACCAGGTAATGGTGGCGGCATCGGCCGAGAGCCTGCCACCACCATTACCTGGTGATCACCTGACCAGCACCGAAACGGCGCGACACGCCGACTTCGCAGGTACGCGTCGCGCTGGATCGTGGCCGTTCAGCAGCGCTCAGGCGGCGGCCGCACAGGATCCGGGGTGCATTCAGGGCGTACTCGTCGGGGTGAGCATTCCGATTCTGCAGCCCACGTCCTCGGTTCGTGGCCGGCGTGAGCAGACCCGAAGAGGTTGTGTCGCACGGACTTTCTGAACTCGACGCTCAGCCGGGCAGGGTCGCACGACGCAGGATATCGATCTCGCCGCCCGGGGCGGTCGGGTCGAAGCCGTGTTCGGTGAGCCAGCGGATGCCGCGCAGACTGCGCAGGGACCACCAGGCACGGATCACCTCACGGTCGACCTCGGTGCCGTAGCCGGCCAGTACGTCATCGAGATGTTCCGGGTGCCCGAGCGTCAAGGTGGCGAGGTCGAACAGGGCATCGCCGCAGGCCGCCTCGGTCCAGTCGAGCACCCCGGTGACCTCGTCACCGTCGACGAACACGTGCGCAACCTGGAGGTCGCTGTGCGTGAACACCGGCGTCCACGGTCGCAACGCCGCCTCGGCGATCCGGCGATTGCGCACGACCACCTCGACCGGGAGGACACCGTTGGCGACGATCCACTCGCATTCGCCATCCAATTCCGCGGCAAGGCTCTCGACGGTGCGACCGGGCCAGGGCGGCAGCGGCGCATCGTGCAGTCTGCGTACCACCGCACCCGCCGCCGTCCAAGCCGCCCGCGACGCGGTCGAAGGTCGACCGAGCCGCCCGAGCGGCCTGCCCCGAAGAGCGGCGAGCGCGAGCACAGGCGGCTTGCGCCACAACACTTCCGGTGTCGGAATCGGCGCCGACGCCATCGCCGCAACCTCGACGTCGGTCCGCCCCTGATCCCCGTCGACCTTCAGGAACACCTCCCCGACCCGCAAGGTCGCACAAGCATGATGCGCCACCACAACCTCGACGTCTCCCACGCCGGCCATTATCGCCAGCCGCGTCAGCCGCTGTCGCCGGGTTTATCGGCGGGCGACGAGCGACGTAGCCCACAACGAGCGGCGGCTCGAACGCCTCCGCCAGGAGGCAGCGCAGCGCCCCCATGCACCAGGACCACGCCTACCTCGTTCAATTCGCCCTATCCGAACTCCGCCCGGCACGACCCTCGGGCATCACCGCACCGCACGGACGCACGGACGCACGGACGCACGGACGCACGGACGCACGGACGCACGGACGCACGGACGCACGGACGCACGGACGCACGGACGCACGGACGATGCCACCCTCATAGACCAAGCGGCGACACCGATGTCGCCCGTCCGTCGTCGACCCTAGGGCGACGACGGCTCGAAGGCTTGGGCCACCGCGAGGCTGTCCTCGTACACGTGATGCCTTGTGATGAGGCCGTTCTCGACGGTGACGTGCAGGGCGAAGCGGGATCGGTAGGCGCGGCGGGTGGGGCGGGCCGTTTGGCGGATCTCGCCGAGGATCACCGCGTCGGGGCCGTCGACGAGGATCCGTTCGACGACGGTGCCGACTTCTTCGGGCACGTGGTGGCGGGCGATCTCGCGAAAGTGTTCGGCGACGTCCGCGCGCGTCGCACGGTACCGGATCCACGGTGTCGCCGTGCGCCCGTGCTCGTCCTCGGGCCAATCCAACTTCCAATCGCTCACCGTCGCGTAGAGCGCGGCGATCGCCTCCGCATCACCCGCCCCGATCCGACCGAGCAGTTCCGCCACGACAGCACGCGTCGCCCTTGCCTCCACAACATCCACCCGCCCACTCTCCCCCACCACTTCAACCACGTCGATTACCTGCGAGGTAATACCGCTCGGCCCCACGAATACCAGCACGCCGCGGATCGCCAGCACCCGCAGACACCTTGGCCTCCACCACATCTCGCCGCCCACAGCAATCAGTACTCGCCCCACCCATACCGCTCCGCACAACCCAGCTCCGCTCCGCACAACCCAGCTCGGCTCCGCACAACCCAGCTCGGGTCGGGCGCGACCCACCCCACCCGCCACACGCCAACAGCGCTCGCCCGGCCGGCGCACGAACCCACTCGACCGCCCCGGTCGGCACGGCTCCGCCGCACGGACGCACCGACGCACCGACGCACCGACGCACCGACGCACCGACGCACCGACGCACCGACGCACCGACGCACCGACGCACCGACGCACCGACGCACGGAGAGCGTGTGGGCGAGCGCGGAGTTGCGCTCCTCGCCCCGCCAACCGGCCGAGTTATTCGTCCGGTCGGCTGGTTCCGTCGTAAGCCCTGGACTCCTAGATTCGACGTGTGCTCACGTTCGTGGAGCACGGGCGGACGCCTGCCTCTTCGGGCCGCGGATTCCGTTGTGACGCTGGTGGATAGGATGGGTGTGACCGCAGTCGAGGTGCGGCGGGTGATCGCCGGTGACCCGCGGCAGGTGTACGAGCTGATCGCGGATGTGACTCGGATGAGCGAGTGGAGTCCGGAGTCGGCGGGAGCGGAGTGGATTTCCGGTGCGCCCGGTGCCGTCGGATCCACCTTCCGCGGACACAATCGGCGCGCGTGGGCCCGATGGAGCACCACCTGTACGGTCATCGCGGCCGACCCCGGTAGACGCTTCGCCTTCGTCGTCGAGGACGGCGGTATCGCCGGACGACCGGGAGCGACGTGGGAGTTCGAGATCTTCACCCGGCCAGGCGGTTGCGAGGTCGTCGAGCGCACGGTCGACTCGCGTAGTCGGTTCTACCGGAGCCTGACGTGGGTGACCACCGGCGTCCAGCGCCGGTCGGCACGCAACCGGCAGACGATGCAACAGACTCTTGCCGCCCTGGCCTACTTTGTGGAGAACGATCATGGTCACTGAATTCCGTTTCGGCATCAACATGGGGTTTCCGGGTTCGCGCGACCGGTGGGTGCAGAAGGCCCGGCGTGCGGAAGCCCTCGGTTACGACGTGCTTTCGGTACCCGACCATCTCGGTTTGCCCGCGCCGTTTCCGAGTCTGTCGCTGGCGGCGGATTCGACCGAGCGGATCACCGTGGGCACCTTCGTGTTGAACACCCCGTTCTACAATCCGGTCCTGCTGGCCCGTGATGTCGCGGCACTGGACCAATTCACCGGCGGCAGACTGGAACTGGGTCTGGGCGCGGGGTATGTGCGGCACGAGTTCGATGCCGCCGGGATACCGATGCCCAGCCCGCGCGCCCGCGTCGCCCACCTCGAGCAGACCGTCCGCACCATGCGCAAGCTCTTCGCCGACCCCGGATACCAGCCGGCGCCCACCAAGCCCGAGGGACCGCCGCTCATGCTCGCCGGATCGGGAAACCGCCTGCTGGCCTTGGCCGCTCAGCACGCCGACGTGATCGCGCTACCCGGTGCGGCAATGGGTGCGAACGGCCTGCCGAACGCCATGCTCCCGGACGAACTCGCCGAACGTGTCGGCTACCTGCGCGGCTTGCTCGGCGAACGCCGCGACCAGGTGGAACTCAACCTGCTGGTGTACGCGGTCGCCGACCCCGCCGAACGGGACACCCTGCCCGACCGGGTGCGCCGATTCCAGCCCGGTTTCACCGACGACCGGATCGCCACCACCCCAAGCGTTCTCGTCGGCACGCCGCACCAGATCGCCGACCGAGTGCGGGAGATCCGCGAACGTTTCGGCATCACCTACTTCACGATGCTGGAACCGGATATGGAGGCCTTCGCCCCGGTGATCGAGCTCCTGAAATAGCCGCTACTCGCCGACGGTCGGCGCGGGGTCGACCTTCAGCCCGCCCTGGATCAGCACGCGCATAACGGCATTCACGGCCCAGACGGCGAAGAACAGCACTCCGGCCAGCGGATGGACGGCGGTGGACCAGGCGAGCGCGCCACCGCCGAACCAGATCAGTTCCAAGGCAACCCGCCACGGGCCGGTGAGCGGGAACCGCGCATCGGCAGCCGCACCGAACATCGCCCACATGAGGATGAACAGCAGCGGCGCCAGCACACCCGCGACCACCCGCACCACCAGCCCGCCGGATACCGAAAATCCCCAGACAGCAGCACCCGCAATGACTCCCAACTCCAGCAGGAACATCACGACAAGGTTGACGGCACGCACGAATCCCCCTCAGCGCCAGACGATTTTCAACACCGCGGGCGTCAGCAGCATGCGGATGACGGTGGCGTCGAGGATGAGCGCGGCGATCATCCCGTAGGCGATGTATTTCATCAGCACCAGGTCGGAAAAGCCGAACGCCCCGGTGACGACGATGAGAATGGCTGCGGCAGAGGTGATCACGCCGCCGGTGTGCGCGATGCCGTACCGGATCGCCTCGGGCGGGTCGGCACCGCCGGCGCGGGCTTCGGCGACCCGGGACAGCAGGAACACCTCGTAGTCGGTGGACAGCCCGAACACCACGGTCACGATCAACGCGAGGACCGCGAACATCAAAGGGCCAGGGGTGAAATGGAAGATCCCCGACCCGTGTCCCTCGACGAACACCCAGGTGAGCACGCCGAGGGTGGACACCAGACTCAACGCGCTCATCGCCACCGCTTTGACCGCCAGCACGATCGACCGGAACGCCGCGTACATCAGCGCCAGTGCCGCGGCCGCGAGCAGTGCCACCAGCACCGGCAGCCCGCGCAGCAACCCGTTGATGCTGTCGCGTTCGAGCGCGGGCACGCCCGCCACCATGACGCGCACGCCGGGCGGCTCCGGTATCGCGCGCAGCGCGTCGATCACCCGATCGGAGTCCTGTTTGTCCACCAGCCCGGCTTGCAGCACGTTGATGCCGTCCTTGGTCGCCACCGACGGCTCGAATCGTCCGGTGAGTCCCGGTATCCGGCTGGCTTCGTAGCGAATATCGCTGAGCTGCTGCGGATTCGCGCCGAGTACGAGCAGCTTCAGCGGTTCGGTGCGGAAACTGGGGAACAGTTCGTCGAATCGTTCCTGGGCGACTCGGGCGGGGTTCTGCGCGCCGAGATATTTCTCACTGATCCCGCCGAATTCGATGTGCCGGAACGGAATACTCAGCGCCAGCAGCGCGAGCACGATCGGCACCGCGACGGCCCAGGGCCTGCGCATCGACCATTGTGCGAGGCGGGAGAAGAAGCCCGCGTCGATCTGTGCCTCGGTTTTGGTGCGGGAGAACCGTTTCCAGCCCAGAAAGTCGATGCGCCGGCCCGCGATGCTCAGCGCGGCGGGCAGCGCGGTCACCGAGAGCAGCGCGGCGAGCAGCACCGAACTGATGCCCCCGTAGGGCACCGAGCGCAGCACGCCGTTCGGGAAGATGAACAGCGCGGCCAGGCTGACCGCGATGATCCCCGCGGAGAACAGCACGGTGCGTCCGGCCGTGGCGACGGTGCGCGCGGTCGCCTCCTCGACGGTGTGCCCGGCCGCGAGTTCCTCCCGGAACCGGGTGACGGTGAACAGCCCGTAGTCGATGGCGAGCCCGAGACTGACCAGCGTCATCACGGTGCTCGCGAAGACGTTCACGTCGATGAAGCCGGTGAGCACCCGCATGATGCCCGCGGTGCCCATGATCGTCATCCCGCCGATCAGTACCGGCAGCAACGCGCCGACCACACCGCCGAACACGAAGTACAGCAGGATCGCCACCAGCGGCAGCGCGATCAGTTCGGCCCGGTGGATGTCGTTCTGCATGCCGGTGTTCAGCCCGGCCAGCACCGGCTGCAAGCCGGCCAGCTGAACCGTCGTACCGCCGGGACCGCCACCGTCGCGCCCGGCGCCCAGGTGATCTTTGATCGCGGCGTAGTTCTCCACGGTCGCGGTGCCTTCACCGCGCAACCCGACGCTGGCGAACGCGTGCGTGCGCGAGGCGTCGGTGGCGTTGGCGGCGAACGGGCTGTCCCAGTAGCTGTCGATCTTCAGAATGCGCTCGGGGAACCGGGCCAGCAGGTCGTTCAGCGCGCCGGTCACGGCCGACCGGACCGCGGGATCGTCGACCGTGGTGCCCGCGGGCACCGTGTAGAGCAGGATCAGGTCGCTGTCGGTATCCCGGCCGAAGGTGGCGTCGGCGATCTTCGAGGCGGCGACCGATTCGCTCGATTCGTCGAACCAGCCCTCCTGGGTCAACCGGCCCGCGAGGTCACGGCCGAACAGCCCCGACAGCACCACCGCCAACGCGAACACCGCGAGCACCACAAAGCGATGCCGATAGACGCACCGCCCCCAGCGCAGCAGCCCGCTGTGCAGCTTCGATTCCCCTCGCACGGCCCGTGGCCCCGCCGCGACGCGCCCGCTGCGCAGATCCGACACGATCCGGGTCAGCCGCAGGCCGGCGTGCGGTAGTCGGCCGAACGCAGGATGCCGCACAGGTCGGTGCGCGAGATCTTCCATTTGCCGTCGAGCAGCACGAAATGCACCACGGTGGTGCGCACCGCCGTGCCGGTGCCGTCCTTGTCCAGCCGCATGGTCGCGGTGAGCGTGCCGTCGTGGTTGTCGAACACCGGGTCGGTGACGCCGTAGATCGCGCGCGGATTGTCTTGCAGCGCTTTGTACATGTCGGGGATCGCGGTGCGGAACGCGTCGCCGTCCTCGATCAGGTCGGTGCGTTCGCTGTCGGGCAGGGCCGGATCGAGCGCGCGCTTGATCTGTGCGTCCAACTGCGCGGCGCTCGGCAGCGGCGGATGCGCGGCCAGCGAGGAGGTGGTGATCGAGGCGGACAGGGACGCATTGGCCGAGGACCGGGCGGCGTCGACGGCGGCCTCGTCCGGGCCGGTGCTGCATGCCCCGGTCGCGGCGACGGTGAGCAGGCCGGCCGCGAGCAGCGCGGTGCGGGCGAATCGTGTGTAGGGCATCACCATCTACATACCATCTATGACGGAGCTGATTCGTCCCAGCAACGCGCGCACCGTGGTCATTTCCCGATCCGGGATGGCGGCGGTGGGCACGGCGGCGGGGATGGTGTCGCGGACGAGGGCGACGACGCTGCGTTCGTCGTCGAGGTCGATATCGGTGACGCGGGCCTGCGCGACCGCGACGACATCGTCCGGGCCGGGCATGTCGTCGGCGAGGTCGGCCCGGTAGATCTCCAGCGTGAGCGTGGCGCGGACCGTGCGAAACGCGTATGGCCTGCCGTCGGCGGTGGTCCCGAACCCGTGCGCGAACGGACCGACGGTGATGTCATCGATGGCAAACCCCGACGTGTGGTCGGCTATCAACCGGCTCTCCCTGACTTGGACACTGTTTCAACTCAACGGTAACCCGCGTCACCGACATTCACCGCCCGCCGACACCCCGGTACGCCATGCCGGTATACCGACATGGTCAGATGGTTGCGTTGCGGTTGATTCGTCGGTAGAAGGAGTTCGGAGGATGCCCCCTCGCGGTTGGGTGGAATCGGCGGCGATCTCCGGCGTGGCGGCCGTGCTGCTGCTGACCGGATGCTCCTCGAGTTCCGACGGGGACGATCTGGCCACCCGGGAGCCCGCCACCGCTGCGGTCGCACCCGCCCAGAGTGCCCGCCCCGCAGGCGATGTCGTCGGCGTGACCACACCGATCGGCGCACTGCTCGCCGAGGAGTCCACCGGGCGGATCGCCGCACTCGGCACGAACGGCGACACGCTGCTGCTCATCGACCCCGACACGCCGAACCCGCGCACGATTTCGCTGCCCGCCCGGGGCGCCGCGCTCGTGCCGGGCAAGCCGGGTGAAGTCCTGGTCCCCGCACCCGAGCGCATCCTGCGCGTCGACGTCACGAGCGGCGCGCTGACCGAGGTCGCGGTCGACGGCGACGCCCGCTCGGTGCAGCGTCGCGCGGACGACACGCTGATCGTCGGCACCGCCGACGGCAAGGTGCGCACGCTCTCCCCGGAGGGCAAGACCACCCGTACCGTCTCGGGACTCGCCTCGGCCGACGCGCTGGCGCTGACCGACGATCACGTCACAGTTCTGGACCGCGAGCAGACCTCGGTGACCGAGATCGAACTCGGCAAAAAGTCCCTCGGCCTGGCCCTTCGCGCCGGTGACGGGGCCACCAACATGATCTCCGATCGGTTCGGCCGGGTCCTGGTCACCGACACCGACGGGGGCGAACTGCTGGTCTTCAGCGCCGGACCTCTCGTCCTGCACCAGCGATTCCCGGTAAACTCTTCGCCTTACGCGATTGCCTACGACCAGCGGTCCGACACCGTGTGGGTGACGTGCACACAGACCAACGAAGTCGTCGGCTTCGATCTGTCGACGGGTATACCGAAAGAGGTGGGGCGGTACGCCACCGTCCGGCAGCCGAACTCGGTGACCATCGAGCAGCGCACCGGTGACATGTTCGTGGGCTCCGCGACCGGCGACGGTCTGCAGCGGATCCGCGCGGACGATCGGAAGAGAGGGCACTGATGACTCGGGCAGCGGACGAACCAGCCTCAGCACATCATTCCGGCAGGCGGACGGTGCGCCCGCGCGCCCTGCCTGCCGGGTGGGAGACCACCAGTGACGATTACGAATACGTGCCGCTGCGGCTGCCACCCGAGGTGACCCGGGTGACGGCCTCGATGCGGCTGGCCATCCAGGCCGAATTCGGGGGCTGGGAGTTGTCCCGCGTGCGGGCTTACACCGACGGCAGCCGCCGGGTGCTGCTGCGCCGCCGAAAAACCGCACTACCCCAGCCCGAACCGGGAATGTGAGCCGATGTACGCCCTGTTATTACGCCTGATGTTCCTGGTCCCGCCGGAGCGGATCCACCACCTGGTCTTCGCCACGATGCGGGTGTGCGGCCGGCTCGCGCCGACCCGCTGGCTGATGACCAAGCTCTTCGTCACCGACGATCCGATCCTGCGCAATACCGTGTTCGGCGTCGAATTCCCCGCGCCGCTGGGCTTGGCCGCCGGCTTCGACAAGAACGCCGACGGCGTCGACGCCTGGGCGCCACTGGGTTTCGGCTTCGCCGAGATCGGCACCGTCACCGCCCAGGCCCAGCCGGGTAACCCCGCGCCGCGCCTGTTCCGGCTGCCCGCCGATCGCGCCCTCATCAATCGTATGGGGTTCAACAACTTCGGTGCCGCGGCGGCCGCCGGGCAGCTGCGCGACCGGCGCGGCGGGGTGCCGATCGGCGCGAACATCGGCAAGACCAAAATCGTCGAAGCGGCCGACGCCGCAGGCGATTACGCGATCAGCGCGGCGCTGCTCGGCCCGCTCGCCGACTTCGTCGTCGTCAACGTCAGCTCCCCCAACACCCCGGGCCTGCGCGACCTGCAGGCCGTCGAATCGCTGCGCCCGCTGTTGCAGGCGGTGCTGGACAGCGTGCGGGTACCGGTGCTGGTGAAGATCGCCCCCGACCTGTCCGACGAGGACATCGACGCCGTCGCCGATCTCGCCGTCGAACTCGGCCTGGCGGGCATCGTCGCCACCAACACCACCATCCGCCGCGACGGCCTGGCCACCGCCGCCGCCGAGGTCACCGCCATGGGCGCGGGCGGCCTGTCCGGCGCGCCCGTCGCCGACCGCTCGCTCGACGTGCTGCGCCGCCTGTACCGCCGCGTCGGCGACCGCCTCGTGCTCATCTCGGTCGGCGGCATCGAAACCGCCGACCAGGCCTGGGAACGTATCCTGGCCGGCGCCACCCTGCTGCAGGGCTACACCGGCTTCATCTACGGCGGCCCGTTCTGGACCCGCAAGATCCATCGCGGTCTCGCCGAACGCCTGCGCGCCAACGGATATCGGAGCCTGGCCGACGCGGTCGGCGCCGAGCACACCGCCAACGCCTGAGCCGGTTCGCGCGACTCAGCCGAGGACGTACGGCGGTTCGACGAGGTGCCCGCGCAGCGGGTGCGACCGCGGGTTGCGTCCCGGCCGGGCGGCCGCACCCGCCCGTTCCTGATGCAGCCGCACCGCCATCCGGCGGGCCAGCAGCAACAACGCGCCGTCGCGCGGTATCCCGATCTGCTCGGCGCAGACATCGATCCGATCCTGCACCGCGCGGTCGTGCACCGCGCTCAGGTCGCTCAGCAGTTCGTCGAGTTCCATGCCGAGCTGCGCCTGCTCGGCGGTGAGCAGGCGATCGGGCAGCCAGCTCAACCGCCACCGGTCTGTGCCGTCCGCTTCGCGGTACGCCCATTCGGGGGTGATATCGCTGGTCATAGTCCAGAAGGTGATGTGCACAGTCATGACTGCCTCCGGTCCAACAAATCGAACGTGTTCACGAATGTCTGTCCCGCATCCGCCGGTGCAGCAGTTCCAGGGCCTGCCGCACGGTGATGCCGAGGACACCGGCCGAGGCCTCGGCCCGTGTCTGCGCCGGACCGTCCGACGCGAAGTCCGGGCGGCTCAGCAGCTCGCCCAATTCCATTGCGGCTCTGGCCTGCTCGTGGTTCAGCCGGTGCGGTAGCCAGCTCACGAGCCAGGCCGGTTCGGCGCGTCCGGCTACCCGTTCCGCCCATTCGCCGCAGACACTGCTCGTCATCGATCGGCTGTTCTCGAAAATCGTCACGGCGGCCTCCTCCAGGTGGGTCGTCGCACGGGCGCGTGCTGCTGCACTCGGGGTCGGTGAGCCCGGTCGGCACAGCGCGCGAACCGGTGCGGCTTCCTCGCGGAAGCGATGCGAATGCCGGTCGTGGCCGGCGTGTGCAGGGTCTGCGAGAACCGTGTCGCGCCCCCGCCTAGGCTCCGACCATGATCGGCTCGAGCTCGGTGTCGGTACCGAGGTGCCGGTGCGGCCTGCGCCGCCGGTTGTGCCGAATCAGGAGAACTGTTTTCATCTCCGGGTCCCCTCCCGAGGTGGCTGGGAGGCGATGCCTCGCCGAACCCAGTGTGGCATTTGCCGTATCGGACCGTCAATTGCCGTTGTAGGTTGGTAATTGACAGTTCGCCCGCGCGCTAAACGCCGATTTTCGGCGGACGCGGGTATACCCCTCAGCAACGACGACGAGAGAGGTCGAGCCCGCCATGGTCCCGCAGGACTCGGGAGTGGTTGCCGTGCGCAACATCCTCACGCGACTGTGCAAGCGGTCCGGACTCAGCCTGGACCGCCTGCGCACCACCGAGATAGATGTCGCGCCGCTACTGGATCTGCTCGCGGTGCGCCAGCACGCGCACCGCAACGGGATCTCCGCCGAAGAGGCGGTACTACCCGTCGTCCGCGATCTGGCCGCGCAATTGCCGCCGACGAACCGGCTCATCGCCGACGCCGAACTGGTCCTCGGCCTGCTCCGCGACGACAACGCCGCCGCCGCAGTGGATCTCGATCGGCTCTACGCCGCCGATCTCGGCGAGCGCCGGGAGTACCTGACCGAGCACTGGCGCCTGCTGCACGAAACCCTTGCCGCCGAAGACATCCCGCCGGCGCCCACCGTGCGCTCGCTGCGCGCCACCCCCGAACGCCGCGCGTTCACCGCGCTGGCGAACCTGCTCGTCAACGAATCGGTCTACGACGCCGCCTCGGCCGCGGCGCACACCACGCCGATCTTCCGCGCCCCGCCGACCACGAAAACCCCTGCCACACCGACAGTTCCAGGGGTGGTCACGGTGATCGGCGACGCCGTGATCGACCATCTGTACTTCGTCGACCACATCCCGGTGGCGGGTGCCTCGACGCAGGGCAGCAGTTTCGAGGAACATCCCGGCGGCAAGGGGCTCAGTCGCGCGGTGGCCGCCGCCCGGCTCGGCCTGCAGGTCCGGCTGATCTCCGCGGTCGGCGACGACGCCGCGGGCCGCCGCGTCCTGCAATATCTGCGCGACGAGGGCGTGGACACCGATCTGGTGAAGGTGGTGCCCGACGCACCGACGCCGGTGACCGCCGTGCTGATCACCAGCACCGGCGCCGCGGGCTTCATCGGCTGTCGCGACGATCGGATCCGGTTGAGCGCCCAGGACTTACGCAGCCCGATGATCAACGCCGCGCTCGCGTCCTCGGACGCGGTGCTGCTCACCTTCGAACAACCGAGCCCGGTGCTCGAGCGCGTGCTGTCGTTGGTGCAGCGGCTGTCTCCGCGTCCGCTGCTCGTCGTGCATCCGGCACCGTCGATCGGCGTGCCGCAGTATCTCTACCAATACCTCGGCGCCGTCGACTATCTCGCGGGCACCAGCAAGGACTTGGCCGCGATGGTGCCCGACGGCGCCGGCGCCTCCCCCGCCGCGACCGCACAGCGCCTGCGCGCGCTCGGGGTCCGCTCGGTCTGCGCGATCGAGGACTTCCACTGCACCGTCTGGTCCGACCGCGTGAGCACCCGGATTCCGCCGTTTCCCGCCGCGATGGCGGATTCACCGGGAGCTCAGGCAGCCTTCGCGGCGGCGCTGGTATACCGTCTCGTCTCGACCCGCCGACCGGCCGAGAAGAACGACTACATCTGGGCGACCGCGGCGATGGTGGCAACGCAGTCGTTCGGGGATGTCCCCGGGTCGATGCCACCGGTCAGCGATATCGACCGCATCGTCAGACTTGCTTCGGAGGAGCATTGACCACGTCGCTGTCCGGCCTTGCCGAGACCGAGCACCGGTTCACGCGCAAGGAGAGCACCCTGCCGGTCAGGGTGCTCGAACTCGACGACGCGACCGAACGAGGACATCTGCTGATCTTCGGTGAGCTCACCGACGGATGCCTGGTCCGGATCCACTCGCGCTGCCTGTACGGCGAGACCCTGCGCTCCGACGACTGCGACTGCGGTCCGGAGCTGGACGCCGCGCTCGATCTCATCCAGGCGGCCGGCTGCGGCATCCTGGTCTATCTGGAGCAGGAGGGCCGCGGGCTCGGTCTGGTCGCGAAGGCCCGCGGCTACCGGCACAGCGAGCAGCACTGCACCGACAGCTTCACCAGCTACGCACAGCTGGGCTACCCCGTCGACGCGCGCACCTTCGAGGCGACGGCCCGGGGGCTGGCCGGGCTCGGTCTGCGTTCCGTCACGCTGCTCACCAACAACCCCATCAAGATCGAGACGGTGCGCGCCGCCGGTGTGCAGGTCATCGCCGCGCCGCTGATCACGCCGGTACGCAGCGATCGAGCCCGGGCCTACCTCGAGGCCAAACGGCTGCACCGCGGGCACACCCTGCCGGTCGACCTGGCCCCGTTCCACGCGCCCGCACCCCCGCTGCCCGCCCCTCGGCTGCGCTCGCTGCTACCGAGCCGCGAGGTCGTGCTGATGGCGCCGATCGCGGTGCTGGCCGTGCTGCTCGTGTCGTTCGGTCATATCAGTGTGGCGGTGACCGCGGCGCTGCTCGGCGTGCTCCTGCTCGGCGGCTACGCGCTGCGCTCCAGCGATCTCATCGCCGAGTTGCGCACCCGGCACGATCGGCACGCCGAGACCGGCCGGCTCGAGCTGACGCCGCTGCCCGCCCCGCCGCTGCCCCTCGCCGACGATCCGGCAGGCGTGGACACCGTGATCGTCGCCCCGCAGCCGGAGTGCTGCTCATGACGCGTACCGGAGGTCGTCGTTGACCATCATCGACTCGGCACCCGCCGACACCGGACATCGGTTGCTGCGCAAGGGCCGCGACCTCCAGGTCCGGGTGCACGAACTGCCCGGTGACCGCGACGGCGGACACGTCCTGGTGTTCGGCGAGATCGCCGACGGCTGCCTGGTCCGGATCCACTCGCGCTGCCTCTACGGTGACGCATTGCGTGCCGACCACTGCCGCTGCGGTAGCGCACTCGACGACGCGATGGACCGGATCCAGGCGGCGGGCGCCGGCGTGCTGATCTATCTGGAGCAGGAGGGCCGCGGCGCCGGACTGGTCGGCAAGGCCCGCGGACTGCGGGCCCTGCAACGCCACGATATCGGCACGCCCTGCAATCCTGCCGCGGATGCCCGGTCCTATCGGCACGCGGTGGCCGCGCTGCAACGGCTGGGACTGCGGTCGGTGCGGCTGCTGACCGACAACCCCGACAAGGTCCGTGCCGTGCGCGCGGGCGGGCTCGAGGTCATCGTGCGCAGCCCCGCGGCAACCACCCGCGGCGGCCGGATCGCGGCGCTGCGCGCCCGCTGGGTGCACGTCATCCGACGATTCGAGGCACGGTAGGTCGCGCGTCCATAACTTCCCGAGTAAGCCGTACCACTACCTGCGGATCTGGCTACCATGAGTGAGCCGCGCCACTCCTGGCGCATCGACTCGTGAGAAACTGACAGTAGAGCTGCCGCATTCTGTCAGGATCGGGTCTCGAACCGCCCGCGTGCGGACGCCGTGAGGCGCGGTTCATGGCACAGCTATCGGGAACAGGGTTATGACGACTACAGACATCGGCTATTCGCACAAAACGGGCAAAACGGTCTACACCATCCCGGAAGCGTTTCAGGAGACCATGAGCGTGCGGCCCGAGCAGGTCGCGTTGCGGACCGTCGGCGGGACGCAGGAGATCACGTGGCGCGAGTACGGCCAGCGCGTGCGGACGATCGCGGCGGGCCTGGCCCGGCTCGGCGTCACCCGCGGCGACACCGTCGGCATCATGCTCACCAACCGGCCCGAGTTCAATCTGGTCGACACGGCCGCCCTGCATCTGGGCGCCACCCCGTTCTCGATCTACAACACCAGCTCACCCGAGCAGATCACCCACCTGTTCACCAACGCCGCGAACAAAGTCGTGGTGACAGAACAGGTTTTCCTCGACAAGGTGACCGCGGCCGGGGTCGAGCTCGCCCACATCATCCTGGTCGACGGACCCGCGACCGGCACGATCACCCTGGACGAGGTGGAGGCGGACCCGGCCGCCGACTTCGATTTCGAGGCCACCTGGCGGGCCGTGCAACCGGACGATCTCGCGACCCTGATCTACACCTCCGGCACCACCGGTCCGTCCAAGGGTGTCGAGGTCACCCACCGCAACGTGCTCGCCCAGGTGGTCGGGCTGGTGGCCGGACCGCTGCCGGTCGGACTCGACGATCGCGCCGTGTCCTATCTGCCCGCCGCACATGTCGCCGACCGCATCTCCGCGCACGCCATGAACCTGCTCACCGGCATCCAGCTGACCACCGTCACCGACCCGCGCGAGGTCGCCGCCGCGCTGCCCGATGCCCGCCCGACGAGCTTCTTCGGCGTGCCGAGGGTGTGGCAGAAGATCAAGGCCGGCATCGAGACCAAGCTCGCGGCCGAGACCAGCCAGGTGAAGAAGACCCTCGCGCTGTGGGCCATCGACACCGGAATCGCCGCGGCCCGAGCCGATCTCGCGGGCAAGAGCCGCGGCCCGGTGCTGGCGGTGCAGCACCGGCTGGCCGAAACGCTCGTGCTGGCGAAGCTGCGGCACGCGATGGGCCTCGACGCGCTGAACATCGCCGCCTCCGGCGCCGCCCCGATCCCGCCGGAGACCCTCGAATACTTCCTCGGCCTCGGCTTCACCGTGAGCGAGGTGTGGGGCATGTCGGAGACCACCGGCGTCGGCACCTTCACCGAACTCGACAAACCGCGACCCGGCTCGGTCGGTCGTCCGCTCGACGGCATCGAACTGCGGCTCGACACCGACGGCGAGATCCTGGTGCGCGGACCCATGGTCACCAGCGGCTACCGCAACATGCCCGAGCAGACCGCCGACACCATCGACGCGGACGGCTGGCTGCACACCGGCGACGTCGGCACCCTCGACCCCGACGGGTACGTGCGGGTCATCGATCGCAAGAAGGAACTGATCATCAACGAGGCGGGCAAGAACATCGCGCCCAGCAACGTCGAGAACGCCGTCAAGGCCGCCTCTTCGCTCGTCGGTCAGGTCGTCGCGATCGGTGACGCGCGGGCCTATATCGGCGCGTTGATCGTGCTCGACCCCGATGTGGCCGCGTTGCGCGCCAAGGATCTCGGCGCGACCGACGCCGACCTGCCGACCCTGGCGCGCCGCCAGGAGATCGTCGACGAGGTGCGCGCGGCGGTCCTGCACGGCAACGTCAAGCTCTCCCGGGTCGAGCAGATCAAACGCTTCACCGTTCTCGGCACGGTGTGGGAGCCCGGCGGCGACGAGCTGACCCCGAAGATGTCGCTCAAGCGCAACCCGATCGCGGCCAAGTACGCCGCCGAGATCGCCGCGCTCTACGCCGAGCAGCCGCCCGAGCACGTCATCTCCGTCAAGTAGAAACGCGGAAACGACTGTGGCCCTGGGGTTTCAGCCCAGGGCCACAGTTGTGCACCGGCCTACTTCTGCTCGTAGGTCGCCACGATCACCGCACGCGCGATGGCATGCGAGAACAGGTTGAAGCCGAGGTAGGCCGGGCTGGCGCTCGCGTCGATGCCCAGGCTTTCCACATCCACCGCGTGCACCGCGATGAAGTACCGGTGGTAGCCGTGCCCGGGCGGCGGCCCGGCGCCGACGAAGCCGGCGAACCCGCCGTCGTTACGCAGCGAGATCGCGCCGGTGGGCAGCGCGCCGCCCTCCTCACCGCTGCCCGCGCCGCTGGGCAGCGAGGTCGCGCTCACCGGGATGTCGGCCACCGCCCAGTGCCAGAACCCGGACGCGGTCGGCGCGTCCGGATCGAACACGGTGACCGCGAAACTCTTTGTCTCGGCGGGGAATCCGGACCAGGACAGCTGCGGCGAGATATCCTTGCCGCCCGCGCCGAACACGCCGCTGACCTGATCGTTGCCGAACGGCGCACCGTCGCTGACGTCCTCGGAGGTCAGCGTGAACGACGGCAGCTGCGGCAGCGCGTCGTAGGGGTTGTAGGAGTAATCGGGCACGTGGTGTCCTTTCGTCGATCGTCAGCTGTTCAGGAGGAAATGCTCCAGCACACGGGTGCCGAATTCGAGCGCTTGCACCGGAACCCGCTCGTCCACACCGTGGAACAGCGCGGTGAAGTCGAGTTCCGGCGGCAGCTGCAACGGCGCGAACCCGAAGCAACGAATACCCAAGCGGGCGAAGGCCTTCGCGTCGGTGCCGCCGGAGAGCATGTAGGGCACGGTACGGCCCTGCGGATCGTGCGCGAGGATCGCGTCGTTCATCGCGTCCACCAGGTGGCCGTCGAAAGTCGTTTCGTACGAGTCGAGTTTGGTGATCCACTCCCGCTCGACGTCCGGGCCGATCAGCTCGTCGACCTCGCGCTCGAACGCCGCCTGCCGTCCCGGCACCACCCGGCAGTCGACCACGGCCTCGGCGGTCTGCGGGATGACATTGGCCTTGTACCCGGCTTGCAGCATGGTCGGATTCGCCGTATCCCGCAGTGTCGCACCGATGATCCGCGAGATGGTGCCCAGCTTGGCCAGCTGACCTTCGATATCGGGACTGTCCGGGTCGAAGTCGAGCCCGGTCTCCTCGGCGACGGCGGCCAGGAACTCCGCCACCGAATCCGACATCACCAGGGGGAAGGTGTGTTTGCCGAGCCGGGCCACCGCGTCGGCGAGGATGGTCACCGCGTTGTCGTCGTGCAGGAACGAGCCGTGGCCCGCACGGGCCTTGGCGCGCAACCGCATCCAGCCCAGACCCTTCTCGGCGGTCTCCACCAGATACAGCCTGCGCTCGGTGCCGTCCGGACGCGGCACGGTCAGCGAGAACCCGCCGACCTCACCGACCGCCTCGGTGACCCCTTCGAACAGGTCCGGCCGATTGTCCACCAGCCATTGCGATCCCCATTTGCCGCCGTTCTCCTCGTCGGCGAGGAAGGCGAAGACGATATCGCGCGGCGGCACCGTGCCCTCGATCTTGAACTGGCGCGCGATGGCCAGCATCATGCCGACCATGTCCTTCATGTCGATGGCGCCGCGGCCCCACACGTAGCCGTCGCGCACCGCACCCGAGAACGGGTGCACGCTCCAGTCCGCGGCCTGCGCAGGCACCACGTCCAGATGCCCGTGCATCATCAGCGCGCCCCGGCTCGGGTCGGCGCCGGCCAGCCGCGCGAAGACGTTCCCGCGGCCGGGCGCGCCGGACTCCACGTACTCGGTCGTATACCCCGCCTCGTGCAGTTGCGCGGCCACCCATTCGGCGCACTCGCGCTCGCCCTTGGTGGTGGCCAGCTCGCCGGTGTTGGAGGTGTCGAACCGGATCAGCGCGCTGACCAGGTCCACCACCTCGTCTACCGCACGAGAGCCGCTGTTGGGAACCGATCCTTCGACAGATGTGGACACGTACCCTTTCCTACCACCTGCCCGTCCCGGCACCGTCGGCGTCCCTGCGCCCGCGTCCTCCGGCGCCACCGGACGGCACAGCGTACGGTGCCGATCCCGGTGCCCGCGGGGGTCCGCATCACGCTGATCGCAATCGGCGCACGGTGGCCTCGCGCATCCGGTCCAGCATCTCGGTCAGCACCGAGGGGTACGTCGCGAAATTCAGACGTGCGAAACCCGTTCCGCCGGGGCCGAAATCGGGGCCGGACAGCAGCATGACCCGGGCCTGATCGAGGAAGAACGCGGCCGGGTCCTGGTCGAGTTCCAGTGCGCGACAGTCGATCCAGGCCAGATAGCCGGCCCGGGGCGGACGAAAACGCAGCTGCGGGGGTAGCGCGGCGGCGACCAGGTCGCGGTTGGCGGTCAAGACCGTGCGGGTACGCGCCAGCCACTCCTCGCCCTGCTGCCAGGCCGCCTGGGTCGCCAGCACGCTCGGCGCGCTGACCTGGCCGTACAGCTTGGGCGGTTGCGCGGCCAACGCCTCGCGCACGCGGCGATCGCCGACGTGCGCGACACAGCAGCGCAATCCGGCCAGGTTGAACGCCTTGCTCGCCGAGTTCAGGGTGACTGTGCGAGCGGCGATTTCGGGTCCGAGCGAGCCGATCGGCAGATGCCGGTGCGGGTCGTGGGTGAGTTCGGCATGGATCTCGTCGGCGATCACCACCAGATCGTGGCGACCGGCGATCTCCGCGATCGCGGTCAGTTCGGCCCGGTCGAAGACGTGACCCGTCGGATTGTTCGGGTTCACCATGATCAGGGCGCGGCAACCGGATTCGCGGATATCCGCGGCCATCCGCTCGGCGTCGAAACCCCACCCGTCGGCCGTTTCGATCATCGGGATCGGTACCAGCCGCCGGCCCATGACGCGCAGTGTCTCCAGGAACGGCGGATAGGTCGGCGTGTGCACCGCCACCGCGTCACCCGGGCGGGTCGTGAGCTGCAGCACGATCTGCACCACCTGGATCAGCTCGGTGAACACGTGCACCTGCGCCGGATCGATCGCGAAATCGTAGCGGTCCCGCATGCGGGCGGCGAAGGCGTGCGGCAGCGGATTCAGTTCAGGGTGTTCATCCCAGGCCGGATAGCCGAGATCGCCCGCGGCGGCCCGCTGCAGCGCCTCGCGCACCGCATCGGGCACCGGGAAATCCATATCCGCGATCCAGCCCGGCAGCACCTCGCCCCCGACCCGTGCCCACTTCACACCGGCACGTCGCCGCAGGTCACCGATATCGACAAGCTCCATGTCGAGAACCCTAGAAGTAATGGCACGGGACGCGATTGACAATTTTCGCGGCCCGGCGCAAATTTCTTGCGTGACGGTTCTACCCCTGGACGACATCGACCACCAGCTGCTCGACCTGGTGCAGGCCGACGCCACCCGCTCCCTGCACGAACTCGGCGAGCGGGTTGCCTTGTCCCCCAGCGCCGTTCAGCGCAGGCTCGGCAGGCTCCGGGCCGGCGGGGTGATCACCGCGCAGGTCGCCGTGGTCGATCCGAAAGCGGTCGGCATGACACTCACCGCCGTGGTGCTCGTCGAACTGACCGAGGACGACGCCGGACAGTACGCCGCGTTCTGTGCCCGCATGCTCGCCGAACCCGCTGTGCAGCAGTGCTATTCGGTGGTCGGGCAGTGGGATTACGTGGTGGTCATGGTCACCGCGGATCTGGCCGAATACCGCAGGATCTCCAACGAACTGTTCGTCGGCGACAAATCGGTCCAGCGCTACGAGACCCTGCCCACCTATGAGCGCGTGAAAGCGCAACTGGCCGTGCCATTGTCGGCATCGACGAGTACGGAGATCAAACCGTAACCGACTTCACAGGATCAGCACGGAAAACGTTAGCTCCGTTCACGGCCTGAGGTGGTCAACTGGAAGGGTGCCGATCGGCACGAGCAGGTCTGCACGAGGAGGTCCGGCCCATGTGCTCGGCACCTGTCAGCGATGACACCGATCCCGAGGAGGTCCGCCTCACGGGCGCCACCTGGGAATCCGTGAGCAGGCGCGGCGCGCGCTCGCTCAACGCCGACGCGGCCGCCACCCACACCGACCCTCGCACCGGCCGCACCGCGTTCGTCGTGGCCGACGGGATCGGCAACCATCTGCTCGCGGTCCGTGCCGCGCGCATGGTCGCCGTCGTCGCCGCCCGGGTCGCCACCGCCGACGGCGCCCGCGCGGGAATTCTTGCCGCGCAAGCGGAATTGCTCCGCGAGTTCCCGCAGTCCGAGGCGGACAGCGTGCTCGTCGTCGCGGTAGTGCCCGCCGGGGACGGTCCCGCCGATATCGCCTGGGTCGGCGACTGCCGGGCCTACCGCTGGAACGGCCGGGTGCTGCATCAGATCACCGTCGACCACACCGTCGCCGAATTCTGGCGGATCCGCGGTCAGCAACCGCCACCGCGCCTGAATCACCTGGTGACCACCTCCGCCCGCACCGTCCGTCCCGCCGATATCGGCCGAGCCGGCACCGGTGCCAGCAGTGGGCGGCTACTGCTCAGCACCGACGGCGTGCACAAACGGCTCGATATCGCCACCATCAAGGCCGTCCTCGCGCACTCCGCCTCCGCCACCCTCGCCGCCGACACCCTGGTCCAGTCCGCACTGCACGCGGGCGGCACCGACAACACCACCGCGCTCGTCGCCGACCGCGGGCCCCGCTGAACCCCGGTGCGATGTGGACCCCCACGAGAATGGCGATGGCCCCCGAACAAGGATCTGTTCGGGGGCCTCGGTAGCGAGGCTACACCGGACGGCGGGGTCTCGGGGGCGGTTTCTTGCTTACTTTTTGGCCACAGAAGACGGCCCGCTGGTCCGCGCCGATACTTCCTCCCACAGGGGACCGAACACCAGCCACAGGCCGACGATCGCCCAGGCGCGACCGATCCACCACCAGAGTGCGTCGGCCTGATCGCCGCGCGCGATGGTGAGGATGATCAGCCCCAGCGTCAGCGAGGCGATCGCGGCCGCCAGCACCACCCGATTCCATTCCCGCCACAGTGCCGCGGCCTTCTCCGGTGAACCCTTCGCCGGTTTCACCGGGGCCGGGCCGCCCGCGAAGCGGTGCGCGAACCGGACATCGGCCCAGCGCACGATGGTCGGGCCGAACGCGACGCTCACGCCCAGGTAGAGCGCGGCGATGCCGTGGATCGTCCCGGGCTTCGCACCCTGATGCAGGTCGATGGCCGCCGCCACGATCAGCGCGACGTCGAGCAGCGGAATCCCCCACAGCAGCGCCGCACCCAACCCCCGCAACCGCAGCAGATACCGGGCCACCAGCCCCGCGGCCAGCAGCACCCACAGCCCGACCTCCGACACCACGATCATCGTCGCGACCGGGTTGTCGCGAACAAGATCAAACATTTCCGTCTCCCGCCGATTCGTCGAACAGAACGAGCAGGTAAGCGCCCCTTTTCCCGACGCCGACCCGCCCTGCCTGATCAACGTAGGTCGCGCTCCGGCGTCGACGCGTCCTCCGATGGAACGACCTGCCTGCCGACATCCGGAGGACCCTGCGGGGTGATCGCTGCCGCACGAGACCGATCCCGTCGAAGCCGAGCAGTGGTATCACCGAGCAGTGGTATCGCCGACCCGCCGTCGAAGGCGACGCCGACTCCCGACCGAACTCTCCTGACCCTCGGGCTGGGCAGCACCGGCACCTGGGAACGGGAGCGCCACAATTGAATTCGCAGCGACGTCGGCCCGCCTGGCGTTGTCGGGCATTTCAGAGCTGTTTGACGATGTTCCCGTTCTCGTCGAGCACCGCGATCGAAGGGGTGCCGTCGGCGGCGACGTGCAACAGAATTCGCGGACGCCCCTGCGCGTCGTGCAGCGTGAGCCCGGCCCCTTCCTCGGTGTCCGCGAAAAGCTTTACTCCGACCGGATGTTCGGCTTCCTCGATCGGCTTCTGCGGATCACCCATCCGATTCAGCGAGAACGAAGCTCGCCCCCGGTCACCCTCGGTCCGGGTCTGCAGATGGATGGCGTCACCGTTGGGATAGTCCAGCGCGATCAAGGTGCCCCCACTGTGCGCGACGATGCCGCCTTTCTCGTCACCGTTCTCGTCGTTGAAGACCAGATACGACCCTTCGTCGGGACCGCCCCGCCCGCTCGCCGGGTACGTTCTGCCGCCCATGACGACCGGCGCTTTGCTCGTGTCGAACCGGAAACGCTGCTGACCGCGCCGGTCCACGATCGTGAACGGACCTTCCGTCGAATCCTCCTTCGAATCAACGATTTTCGTAGCACCGACACCGATACCTATCCCGGTCACCGCGGCCGCGGCTCCGGCGATGAGTGCTCGCCGATTCGATGCCCCACCGTTCATATCGTCAACTCCCACGCCGAGATCATATTGGGTCACTGCCGATTCCGTCGCCGGTTCGGACCCCCGCCCGGCCCGCCAGGAAATCGCGACAGAAACGGGTGTCGGTCGCCGCCAACGGATTCCGGCGAATCGGGCGTTTAACGAATCGAAAAGAGAACGTTTCCCAGGGATCAGTTCGTTAAACCTCGGGGTAATTCTGTTCACAAAGCCGCACTGTTGATTTGCGCGTCGCCGACGAACACTATCAACTGGAAGGATGCCGACCGAGAATTCGACGATGAGCAGGCGCCGGCCGTTTCTGCCGCGGCTGCGCCGCCGCAATCTCGACGGCTACGAAATGGTTGTTTCCGCGCCGGAAAGGCCGACACAGGACGAAAGGCACATTGCGGACCGCAATGTCGTGGTCGTCGCATTGTTCGCCGCACTGGGCGGCATGCTCTACGGCTACGACACCGGCATCATCTCCGGGGCGCTGCCCAAGATGTCCGCCGAATGGGGTATCGACCACACCCGGCAGGAGATCGTGACCGCCGCGATCCTGGCCGGCGCGGTGATCGGCGCTCTGATCGGCGGATCGCTGTCGAAGACGCTGGGCCGGCGCAAGGTCATCTTCCTCATCGCCTGCGTCTTCGCTGTCGGGGTCATCGCGTGTTCGCTCGCGGTGGACGAGTGGATGATGACCGCCGCCCGGCTGTTCCTCGGCCTCGCGGTGGGCGGCTGTTCGCAGATCGTCCCGACCTACATCGCCGAGTTGGCACCGCCGCACCGCCGCGGCGCCATGGTGACCTTCTTCAACATCGCGATCGGCGTCGGAATCTTCTTGGCGAACCTGGTCAGCCTGCTCGCGGCCGCGGGCGACACCGCCGAACCCACCGGCGATTGGCGCTGGATGATCGGCATCGCGGTGATCCCCGCCCTGGTGCTCGCCGCGGCGATGCTGCGACTGCCGGAGACCCCGCGCTGGCTGATCGAGAACGGGACGATCGGCAAAGCCCGCGTCGTGCTGCGCTGGCTGCGGCCCAATCGGTCCGCCGCGGTCGACGAGACCTTGCAGATCTGGGCGATCTCCCAGCAGGAGCAGCGGGAAGCGCGAGGCGGCTGGTCCAATTTGTCCCAGCGCTGGGTGCGGCCCGCACTCGTCGCGGGCCTCGGCATCGCCGCCTTCACCCAGCTGTCCGGGCTGGAGATGATGATCTACTACTCGCACACCATCCTCGGCAGCGCCGCGGGTTTCGGCACCGGGATGGTGGTGTGGTCCGGTTTGGGCATCGCGACCGTCTATCTGATCTTCACCGCCGTCGGCGAACGGCTTGTCGATGTGGTGGGCCGCCGCCGGCTGATGCTCACGCTGATCCCCGGCTCAACCGTGTTCCTGCTCTGCTTCGGGCTGATGTTCGTCCTCACCGACCACCCGAACCGCTATCTCACGGTCGGGTTGATGCTCGCCTACATGGCGTGCAACGCCGCCGGGCTGCAGGCGGTCGGCTGGCTGCTCGGCTCCGAGCTCTACCCGCTCAGCATCCGCGATCGCGCGACCAGCCTGCACGCCGTGGCGCTCTGGGGTTCGAACCTGGTGCTCACGCTCACCGCGCTGAGCACCATCGACACCCTCGGCCTCGGCCCCGCGTTCGTCATGTACGCCGGATTCAACCTGCTCTCACTGGTTTTCGTGTTCTTCTTCGTCCCGGAAACGAAGGGACATTCGCTCGAGGACATCGAACAGTCCTTGCGCGAAGGAACTTTCATGCCATTGCGCGGCAACATCGGCAGCCGAGTCCAGGTCCCCGGCAACGGCCCACTGCCCGTCACCCAATCCCCCTGACCCCGAAGCACTTTCACCGCCCCGGCGGCTCCCCTTCGTCGCGGGCCGAGCCGGGCGGTTCACCCTCATCCCGGACCGTGTCGGGCGGCTCACCCTCATCCCGCACCGAACCCGGGGGCTCGCCTTCATCGCGAGCCGAACCCGGCGGCTCCCCTTCGTCCCGGACCGTTCCAGGCGCACCGCCCGCGTCCTGGACCTGCCGAGGCCGAACACCCTCGTCGCGGGCCGTGTCAGGTGGGCTGCCCGCAGCCCGGACCGTGTCGGGCGGCTCACCCTCATCCCGCACCGAACCCGGCGGGTCGCCCTCGTCGCGGAACGGTCCAGGCGGGTCGCCCTCGTCGCGCACCGTCCCAAGCGGCGCACCGTCGGCGCGGACCGTGTCAGCCAGCTGACGCTCGTCGCGCACAAGTTCGAGCGGGTCGCCCTCGTCGCGAGCAGATCCAGGCGGGTCGCCCTCGTTGCGGGCTGGTCCAGGCGGGTCGCCCTCGTTGCGGACCGAGCCAGGCGCGTCAGCCTCGTTGCGGAGCCAGCCGAGCGCGTCACCCTCGTTGCGGAGCCAGCCGAGCGCGTCACCCTCGTTGCGGAGCCAGCCGAGCGCGTCACCCTCGTTGCGGAGCCAGCCGAGCGCGTCACCCTCGTTGCGGAGCCAGCCGAGCGCGTCACCCTCGTTGCGGAGCCAGCCGAGCGCGTCACCCTCGTTGCGGAGCCAGCCGAGCGCGTCACCCTCGTTGCGGAGCGTGCCGGGCGGGTCGCCCTCGTTGCGCCGCGTGCCGTGTGGATCACCTTCTGCGCGAGCGGGTTTCGTGTGTGAGGACGGCAGGATCACGGGGCTGATGCCGGATCGGAGTCCGGGGGCGTGTTCGATCTGTGTGTGGACGGCGGGTGGCGGCGGGGGCATATCCATGAGCGGCATCGGGTCACTGTCGCCGAGACCTGTGCGGAGGTCGAGGGCTCGGTTTGCTCAGTGAACCGTTCGACGGCTCAGGGCCGGGCCTGGCCGGGGTCGGGGGCCGGTTTGGTGTGTTCGGTCCACGCCTGCCCGTCCCACCAGTACAGCAGGCGACCACCTGACGGCGGGTGGTACCAGCCCGGCGGCACATTCCACACCGGGGCGGGCGATGTCTGCTCAGCGGTGTGCTGGTCCCCGGCGATGCGCGCACAGAAGATGAAGAACGCGGCGGTGACGACGAGCGCGAGCGCGCCGGCGATCAACCCTTGCACCAGCAGCAGGAGTGCGACGACACCGCAGATCCCGGCAAGCACCTGCAAAAGGACGCGCCCGTCGGTGAGACGAGGTGAGGACCCACCCGCGAGTGCGGCACGAGGCGACGTATTCCGGGCACGGATGCGCCGCGCCCCGACCACTTTGGTGTCCGAGATCCCCGTTCCAGGTATTCGTACCGTTCGGGTCACCCGTCCGTCGGCGCGTTTGGTCACCCGTAACGGTCCCCCACCCGCGCTGTACCCGAACCCGGTCTTCGACACGGTCACCCGCATCGGACCATATTTTCTGTGTACCCGGACCACGCACTGCTCCTTCGAGCATCCAACTCGACCAGCCTGCGAACGACTCCGATGGTACTGCGCCACCCCCCGCCCGATCGAGGAGTTCGCCGGCCCGGTTCCCGCCCCGCGCCATAGGCTCGCGCGTCCGATCGGCCACGACCGCCACCCGGGCACCGCCCGGCCGACAACGAGCCCTTTCCGGGCCCGCCACGGCCTTGACCCGAACCGAAAAGCGCGAGCAGGCGAGGTCGCCGCCGGTGCCGAATCCCGCGCCCACCGCGACGACGAGCCCTTTCCGGACCTGGCGCGGCCTTGACCCGAAAGCGCAAGCAGGTGAACTCGCCGCCGGTGCCGAATCCCGCGCCCACGGCAGCGAAGCCCATCCCATCGGCGACGAGCCGCAGCCCGATGGCGAAACCCCGCGCCCACCGCGACGACGCCACCCGCCGCGGCAACGACAAGCCACTGACCGTACCGATCCCGCGCCCGCAGCGGCGAAAACCTCCTGCGACGACCCGCTGCCCGTGCCGAACCTCCTCGCGCGGAGGCAGGGACGCGCAACGCGGCGGCGGTGCCGACGGAATCGAGCGGCCGCCTGCTACCTGCGTGCGCGGCGGCGGAAGCGGAAGGAGCGGGTGCCGGTGCCGACGCCCGCCAGGTGCAGGGCGATCAAGAGGAAGCCGAGGGTCACCAGGGTGCCCGCGGTGATCGTGTCGCCGAGGGTGGCATCGGTCAGGTCGAGCAGCAGCGCGAGTCCGAACGCGACTGCGGCGGCTATGGCCATCATGGTGAACCTCCTTGTGCTGCCCCGGAAGTACCCAGCGGCGCGCGGCGCAACCACACCGTTTTCGGTCAGCCACCGTTCATGCGTCCGGCCAGGTTGCGAATCGTCCGCTCGGTGAACACATCCCGGAGTTCTACGGTGACACCGATCTGTTCGGCGATCCGCCCGGCCAGGCGTACCACGAGCAGCGAATGCCCGCCGAGTTCGAAGAACGAGTCGTCGATCCCGACCTGTGCCACGCCGAGCACCTCGGCGAACACCGCGCACAGCTGTTCCTCCAGTGGACTGCGCGGCGCGTGGTACCGCTCGTTGGTGAACACGGGCTCCGGCAAGGCTTTTCGATCCACCTTGCCGGTGGGGCCGACAGGCAACGCGTCGAGTACCACGAACGCCGCGGGCACCATGTACTCCGGCAACCGGCCCGAGACGAACTCGCGCACCGCCGACTCCACCACTCCCGCAAGCGGATCGGCGGGCACCAGATACCCGACGAGCTGCCTCCCCGCGTGGCCTTCGCGCGCGACGACCACGGCGCGCGCCACCGACGGGTGATCGGACAACGCCGTCTCGACCTCGCCGGGCTCGATCCGGAACCCGCGAATCTTCACCTGGTCGTCGGCCCGCCCGGCGAGCAGCAGCTGCCCGTCGTGGTCCCGGCGCGCCAGATCGCCGGTCCGATACAGCCGTCCACCGGGTCGAACCGCATACGGATCGGCCACGAACCGTCCGGCGGTCAGTCCGGCGCGCCGCAGGTACCCGCGCGCCAATCCGGCTCCGGCAACATACAATTCGCCCACCACGCCGGGCGGCACCACTTGCATCGCGTGGTCCAGTACATACACTCTCGTGTTGTCCACCGGTCCGCCGATCGGCACCGCGACCGTGTCGCGCGGCGCCCCGGCCACCGCCCAGGTACTGTCCGCGCTGGTTTCGGTCGACCCGTAGAAGTTCAGCAGCACGCTGGCCGGCAACAGCGCGCCGAACGAGTCCGCGACCGACACCGGCAACGGTTCGCCACTGCTGACCCACACCGCGCAGCCCGCACCACGGTGCACCCGTGGGTCGGACAGCATGGCCGCGAGCAAGCTGGGCACCACCACGATTCGGCGCACCGCGTAGCGTTCGATCAGCGTGAGCAACGCGTCCACATCGCGCATCTGGTCGGCGTCGGCGACCACCACGGTGCCGCCGTAACTCAGCGGCCCCAAGATCTCGGCCAGCGAATCACCGAAACTCAACGCGGTTTTCGCGCACACGACCTCGCCTGCCCGCCACGGCAGCACCTTCTGATACCAGGTCAATCGGTTCACCAGACCGCCGTGCGTACCGAGCACGCCCTTCGGCGCGCCGGTCGAGCCCGACGTATAGATGACATAGGCCGCGTTGTCCGGCGCGAGGAACGGCCGGCGGGCCGGGCCCGCGCGATGTTGCTGTGCCGCGGCCATCGACGCGCCGTCCAACCGCAGCACGGGCCGCGCGTCCGTCGTCATGTACCGCAGCCGTGCTGCCGGATAGTCCTGGTCCAGTGGCAGATACGCGGCACCGGCCTGCAGGACACCGAGCATGGCGACGACGCTGTCGGCCGAGCGCGGCAAGCTCACCGCCACCACGTCTTCGGTGCGCACGCCCTGTGCGATCAGCCAATTCGCCACTCGTTCGGCGCGAGCGTCCAGCTGGGCGTAGGTGAGCACGGTCGGGCCGCAGATCACCGCGGGCCGCGCCGGCGTCGCGACGACCTGCCGGGCGATCAAGTCCGGGACCGTCGCCGTGGGCAGCGCCGCCGCGGTGTCGTTCCACGTCGCCAGCAGGTTCTGTCGTTCCTCCGGCAGCACGATATCCAGTGCCGCGACCGGGGCTGCCGGTTCGGCGACCACGGTTTCGAGCAGCTGTACGAAACGGCGCGCGAGCGCCACGACGGTGGGGCGATCGAACAGATCGGTCGCGTACTCGACGCTGCCGAGGTAACCCGCCGACGACTCTTCCAGGGCGAAGAACAAGTCCAGTTTGGCGGTGCCGGTGTGCACCGGCACCGCGGTGACCTCCAGCCCGGGCAGGTCGAATTCGTGCGCCGTATTGTTCTGCAACGCGAACATCACCTGGCACAGCGGAGCAAACGCCGTCGACCGCACCGGATTCAGCAGTTCGATCAGTCGCTCGAACGGCAGATCCTGATTCGCGTAGGCCCCCAATGCCTTTGCGCGTACTTGGTCGAGCACCGCCGAGAACGCGGCGTTCCCGGATACCGCGACCCGCAGCACCCAGGTGTTGACGAACAGCCCCACCAGCTCCGCGGTCGCCGCATCGGTGCGGCCGGCGATCGGCGTCCCGATCGGAATATCGGCTCCCGCACCGAGTTTGTGCAGCAGGACCGCGAACACCGCCTGCAACACCATCGATGCGGTCGCGCCGCGCTCGCGCCCGGCCTGTTCCACCGCGGCACGCAGCCGCGGCCCCACCGTGAATTCGACGATATCGCCGCGTGCGCTCGCGATCTTCGGGCGCGGCCGATCCCAGGGCAGCAGCAACTGTGCGGGCAGCTCGGCTAGTTCCCGGCGCCAGTACGCGAACTGTTGCGCCGCCGGGCTTTTCGGGTCATCCGGATCGCCGAGCAGGTCCCGCTGCCAGATCGCGTAGTCGGTGTATCGGACCGGCGGATCCGGCCGATCCGGTTCCCGGCCCGCGCGGCAGGCCGAGTACGACTCGGACAGATCGCGCGCCAGCACCGGCAGCGATCCGCCGTCGCAGGCGATGTGGTGTAGCACCAGCAGCAGCACATGCTCGTCGGCCGCACAGCGGAACAAGCTCGCCCGCACCGGAATATCTCGCGTCAGATCGAACTCGTACCGCCCAACGGCGTCGAGCGCGCCACGCACGTCCGCGACGTCGACCACGGGGACGTCGACCACCGTCGCCGCCCGCACCCGCTGCACCGGCACGCCCGCGACCTCGGTGTACACGGTGCGCAGACTCTCGTGCCGACGCACCAGACCGGTCACCGCCGACCGCAGTGCGGCGAGATCGACCGGCCCGGTCAGCCGGACCGCCAGCGGAATGTTGTACGTCGCGGACGCCCCTTCCAGCCGGGCGAGAAACCACAGTCGTTGCTGCGCAAAGGACAACGGCACCGACGTCGGACGAGCCCGCCGCACCAATGCCGGACGCACCGGCATGTTCTCGTCCAGCCGGGTCGCCAGCAGCGCCGGGGTCGGCGCCTCGAACACCGTCAGGATCGGCACTTCGATGCCGGAGACCAGCCTGATCCGGCCGACCAATCCGGTGACGGCCAGCGAATGCCCGCCGAGCTCGAAGAAGTCGTCGTCCGCGCCGACCCGTGCCGCACCGAGCACCTCGGCGAACAACCCGGCGAGCATCCGCTCCCGCGACGTCACCGGCGCGCGATAGGCAACCCGTTGTCGCGCAAGCGTCTTCGGTTCGGCAGCGCTCGGCGCGCCACTGCCGACGGTCAGCGCTGGATCGACCACCACCCTCGCCAGCAAACGCACGAACGCCACGCCGAAGCCCTCGACGGTGTCCCGGTCGAACAGGTCGGTGGCGTATTCCACGCTGCCGCTGTACCCGCCGGACACCGCTTCCTCGAGCACGAAGAGCAGGTCGAATCTCGCCGTTCCGGTATGGACCGCGAGCGGTTCGGCCGCGACACCGGGTAGGTCGAATTCGGGAACCGCAGTGTTCTGCACGGCGAACATCACCTGGCACAGCGGATGGAACGCCGTCGACCGCACCGGATTCAACAGTTCGACCAGCCGCTCGAACGGCAGGTCCTGATTGGCGTAGGCGCCTAATGCTTTGGCGCGTACCTGGTCGAGCACCTCGTCGAACCGCGTTTGCGCGCCGATGCGCACCCGCAGGACCCAGGTGTTCACGAACAACCCCACCAGTTCGCTCAACGCGTCGTCGGTGCGACCCGCGATCGGGCTGCCGATCGCGATATCCGATCCGGCGCCGCACTGCTGCAACAACACCGCGAAAACCGACTGCAACAGCATCGAGGCGGTCGCGCCCCGGCTGCGCGCCGAATCCTCGACTGCCGCCCGCATTCCGGCGTCGATCACGAACTCCACGACCGCACCGCGCATGCTCATCGTCGCCGGGCGTGGCCGGTCGGTCGGCAGCGACACCAAGTGCGGCAGTCCCGCGAGTTCGGCCCGCCAGTATTCGAACTGCCGCGAGAGCAGGCTCGCGGGATCGTCGATGTCCCCCAGCAGGTCTCGCTGCCACGCCGCGTAGTCGGTGTACCGCACCGGCAACTCCGCCGGCTCCGGCGTTCGCCCGGCGCACCTGGCCGCGTACGCCGCCGACAGGTCGCGTGCCAGCGGTCCCAGCGACCCGCCGTCCGCCGCGCAGTGATGCACCACCAGCAGGAACACCAGCTCGTCGGCCACGCACTGGAACACGGTGGCCCGCAACGGAATCTCGGTGGCGAGATCGAAAGGCCGCCGGGCCGCGTCGCACATCGCCTCGGGCAGTTCCGCCGCGGTCAGTGCACGCACCTCGAACGGCACCGTGAGCCGCTGCGGATCACGCACGACTTGTACGGGCGCACCGTCGATCTCGGGAAACACCGTCCGCAGGCTCTCGTGTCTGCGCACGACGTCGCCGACCGCGCCCGCGAGCGCGCCGAGATCGACCGGTCCGGTCAGCCGCACCGCCACCGGAATGTGGTACGTCGCCGACGGTCCCCGCAGCCGGTCCAGAAACCACATCCGCTGCTGCGCGGACGACAGCGCACTCCGCTCCGTACGGTCGCGTCTGGTCAGCGGCGGGCGCGGCGGCAGGCTCGGGTCTAGGCGCGTCGCGAGCAAGGCGGGGGTCGGCGCCTCGAACACCGTCAGGACCGGCACCTCGACTCCGAGCACGACGCGGATGCGGTTGACCAGGCGCGTGGTCGCCAGCGAGTGTCCGCCCCGGTCGAAGAAATCGTCGTCGGCGCCGACCTGCTCGACGCCGAGGATTTCGGCGAACAGCTCGGTGAGCACCAACTCCGGCAATGATTCCGGCGCCCGGTACGTCGAGCGCGCCCGGAACTCCGGCGCGGGTAGCGCTCGGGTGTCCAGCTTGCCGTTGGCGGTCAACGGCAGTTCGTCGAGCACCACCAGCGCCGCGGGCACCAGGTTCGGCGGCAGGACACCGACGAGGTGAGCACGCACGGCCTCCGGGTCGAGGACACCACCGGCTGCCGCGACCAGGTAGGCGACGAGCTGAGTGCCGAGGCGCTCGTCGGTGTGCGCGACCACGACGGCTTGCGCGACCGGCGCCAGGGTCGTCAGCACCGCCGCGATCTCCCCGGGTTCGACTCGGACGCCACGGAGCTTCACCTGGAAGTCCGTGCGCCCCAGGTACTCCAGTTCGTGGCGGGCGGTCCGCCTGCCGCGGTCACCGGTGCGATACATCCGCGCGCCCGGGACGAACGGATCGGCCACGAACCGCTCTGCGGTCAGGTCCGCCCGCCCTACGTACCCGTGCGCCAGCTGGGCACCCGCCACATACAGCTCACCGGCTACCCCGTCCGGGACCAGTCCCAGCCCGCTGTCCAGCACGTAGATCCGGGTGTTGTGCACGGGCGCGCCGATCGGCACCGAGGCCGTGTCCGCCGCGCTCACCTCGTGGAAGGTGACGTCCACGGCCGCCTCGGTCGGTCCGTACAGATTGTGCAACCGCGCGCCGGTCAGTGCGCGCAGGCGCTGCGCCGTCGCGGCAGGCAACGCCTCGCCGGACGCGAAAACCTGCCGCAGGCTGTGGCATTCGGCAGCTTTCGGCTCCGCGACGAACACCGCGAGCAGCGCGGGCACGAAATGCACGGTGCTGATCTGCTGTTCGGTGATGATCCGCGCCAGGTAGGCCGGATCCCGATGCCCGTGCGGTTCGGCGACCACCAGCCGGGCACCGATCTGCAAGGGCCAGAACAGCTCCCACACCGATACGTCGAACGTCGCGGGGGTCTTCTGCAACACCGCGTCGTCCGCGCGCAGGCCGTACTCCGCCTGCATCCAGACCAGCCGGTTGACGATCGCCACGTGCGGCACCGCAACGCCTTTGGGCGCGCCGGTCGAACCGGACGTGAACAGGACATACGCGATCGCCTCGGCGCGCGGCCTGGCGTCCGGCAGGGGCGCGGCGTCGAACTCGGAGAGGTCGAGCCGATCGACCCGTACCTGCCGTACTCGCCGGGTCACCAGGTCGGTACCCGCGGTGAGCAGCAGCGCCGGCTCCGCCGCCGCCAACATCTGGTCGACGCGTCCCAGCGGGTGGTCGGGGTCGACCGGCAGATACCCGCCGCCCGCCGCCAGCACCGCGTATATCGAGATCACGAGATCGTCGCAGCGCCGCATACCGATCGCCACCAACGCACCCGGCCGCACGCCTACCGACCCCAGGTAGCGGGCCAGCCGGTGTACCCGTGCCGCGAACTCGCGGTAGGTCAGCGTCGTTCCCTCGTAGGTCAGCGCCGGCGCGCACGGCGTCCGCCGCACCTGCGCCTCGAACATCGAGACCAGCGTTGCCGTCCGGTCGAGGGCCCGGACGGCGCCACGGCAGGATTCGAGCAGCTGAGCGCGCTCGGCGGGCTCGAGTAGGTCGATGTCGCCGACCGTGGCCGAGGGCGTCCGCACGACCAGCGCGAGTATCCGCACGAATCGCGCGGCGAGGCGTTCGACGGTCTCCCGGTCGAAGAGGTCGGTCGCGTATTCGACGCTGCCCGCGTAACCCCCGCCTGGCACCTCCGTCAGCGCGAAGAACAGATCGAACCGCGATGTCCCCGTGCCGGTCGGCACGGGTTCGACTTGCACTCCCGGAAAAGCGAATTCGTGGAACATGTTGTTCTGCAACGCGAACATCACCTGGAACAGCGGGTGCACCGCCGTCGAACGCGCCGGGTTCAGTTGTGCCGTCAGATGTTCGAACGGCAGGTCCTGGTTCGCGTAGGCGTGCAACGCCTTGCTCCGGACCTGGGCGAGCACGTCCGCGAACGTCGACCGGTGGGTGACCGCGACGCGCAACACCCACGTGTTCACGAAGAAGCCCACCAGCTCGGCCGCCGCGTCGTCGGTCCGGCCCGCGATCGGGCTGCCGATCGCGAGATCGGCACCCGCGCCGAGCTTGTGCAGCACCACGGCGAACACCGATTTCAGGACCATCGACGCGGTCGCCGTCCGGTCGAGCGCCAGACTTTCCACCGCCGAACGCATGTCGGGCCCGATCGCGAAGGCGACCGTATCGCCGCGGTGACTCGCGACCTTCGGCCGGGGCCGGTCGAGCGGTAGCGTCGACTGCTCCGGCAGGCCCGCCAATTCCGCTCGCCAATACTCGAGCTGAACCGCCGCGACACTCACCGGGTCCGCGGGATCGCCGAGAATTTCCCGCTGCCACAGCGTGTAGTCGGCGTACTGCACCGTGTGCCGGGCCGGTTCCGGAGGCCGGCCGGCGCGCCGAGCCGCGTACGCCAGCGACAGATCGCGCGCCAGCACCGGCAGCGAACCGCCGTCGCAGGCACTGTGATGCAGCACCAGGACCAGCACATGCTCGTCGGCGGCGACCCGAAACAGTCTGGCCCGCAGCGGTATATCCGCCGAAAGATCGAACCGGTGCCGGGCTTCGTCCCGCACCGCCGCCGCGACGTCGGCGACCTCGGTCACCGGCACCTCGACCGTGGCGCTCGCGCAGATTCGCTGTACCGCCTCGCCCGCCACCTCGGCGAGCACGGTGCGCAGACTCTCGTGCCTGCGCACCACGTCCCCGACCGCCGCGCCCAGCGCGGACACGTCCAGCGGCCCGGTCAATCGCACCGCCGATGCCACGTTGTACGTGGCCGAAGGCCCGTGCAGCCGATGCAGGAACCACAACCGCTGCTGGGCGAAGGAAGCCGGAATCCGTGCGGGCCGCGCGCGGGCGACCAGCGCCGGTCGGGCGGCGGCACCGTGGTCGAGGCGGGCCGCCAGCAAGGCCGGGGTCGGCGCGTCGAACACCGTCAGGATCGGCACTTCGACGCCCAGGACCGCCCTGATGCGACCGACGAGCCGCGTCGCCGAGAGCGAATGCCCGCCCAGCGCGAAGAAATCGTCGTCGGCGCCGACCGCACCGACCGCCAAGGTCTCGGCGAACAGCTCCGCCACCGCACGCTCGCGCGCGGACGCGGGTGCCCGATAACGGTTGTGCGCGAAGACCTCCGGTACCGGCAGCGCGCTCCGGTCCACCTTGCCGTGCACGGTCAGCGGGAACTCGTCGAGCACCACGACCGTCGGCATCATGGCGTCCGGCAACAACTCTCGCAGGTGCGCGCGCAGATCCGCGACCACCGATGCGGTGTGCGGATTGTTCGCGTAGTGGGCCGGGGCTTGCGGCGGACCGTCGGGCAGGTACACATCGGTGAGCGGGCAGTCGGGCGCTTCCACGAGAAATATCGCGTCCATATGGCCTTTCCGGGCCGACCACGTCACCGCGGCGGTCCGGCCGTTCGCCGCGGCGAGCAGGTGCAGATCCTCGGGCAGCAGCCCCTCGCGGGAGGATCGCGGCGCGCCGACCGCCTGCGCTGTCGCGTCGAGATCGCGGTGCACGCCCGCGTGCGGGATCTCGGTGACCCGCAATGTCGCGGTGTGCACGTCGCGCAAGGCAGCACACAGTGCATCGCGACCGGTGAACGGCCGTTGCGGCCCGGTCGCCAGAGACCTTGCGTCCGTGGGGTGTTTACGCAAGACGACGTCGTACCGGTAGGACGTCAGCTCGTTGCTCGACGCTCCTCGCCGCAATGCGATGTCGACCGCGCCGATCTCGTCCGTCTCACGAGCCAGTGCCGTGAAATAGTCGGGGGCCAGCAACAGTTCCGGTTCGGCGCGCAGCGCCGCATCGACCCGGGTACGCAGCACGGCCGCATCGGCCATACCGTGCCGCGCGAGTTGCACCGCCGCGGTGTGTGTTTCGTGTAAGGCCAGGTTGCGGATGTCGCCGAGAAACAGCGCACCGCCCGGCCGGAGCACGCGCAGTGCCGAATCCAGCACGCGTCGCAGGTAACGCTCGCTCGGGAAGTACTGCACAACGGAGTTCAGGATGATCGTGTCGAACCACTCGCTCGGCAGTCCGGCGAGATCGTGCGCCGCCCGCCGCTCCAGCACTACCCGTCCGGCCCAGTCGGCGTCGAGCCGCCCCGCCAGGTTCCGGATCGCCGTCGCGGACACGTCGGTGGCGCGGTACTCCACGCACTGCGCGGCAAGTTCGGACAGCAGCAGACCGGTGCCGACGCCGAGTTCGAGCACCCGGCTCGGCCGCAGCGTGCGGATCCGGGCGACGGTCGCGTCCCGCCACTGCCGCATCTGCTCGACCGGAATCGGTGCGCCCGTATAACTGTCGTGCCAGCCCGCGAAGTCGGCGCCGAACTCGGCCGTGGCGCCGTCGGCATAGACCTCGTCGTAGAGCCGATGCCAGTGCTCGATCCGCGCACCCTCGTCGCCGGTATCCGACACCGCACGGGCGGCGTCGACTGTGACGTACCCGAACAATCGGGCCGCACCCGCCGCCGTGCGCACGGCGACCACCGCCCGCGTCACGACCGGGTGCGCGGCGAGCGCCACCTCGATTTCCCCGGGCTCGATCCGCACCCCGTGCACCTTGACCTGAAAGTCGGTACGCCCCAGATACTCCAGATCGCCCTCGGCATTCCAGCGCACCCGGTCCCCGGTGCGGTACATCCGCTGCCCGGCCGCGAACGGGTCGGCCACGAACCGATCCGCCGTCGCGCCGACGCGTCCGAGGTAGCCGCGCGCCAACTGCACCCCCGCCAGGTACAGTTCCCCGACCGCCCCGGCCGAGACGGGTGCCAAACGCGTGTCCAGCACGTACACCCGGGTATTGGGCACGGGACGTCCGATCGGGACCGATTCGGTATCGGTACCGCGCACCTCGTGCCGCGTGACGTCGATGGCCGCCTCCGTCGGCCCGTACAGGTTGTGCAGCCGTGCACCGGTGACCGCGACCGCCGCCTGCGCCAGTGGGCCGGGCAAGGCCTCGCCGGAGGCGAAAATCGCACGCAACCCGTGACATTCGGCCGCACCGGGTGCGGTGCGGAACAACTCCAGCAGGGATGGCACGAAATGCACGACCGTCACCGCTTCGCGCGCGATCAGTGCGGTCAGATAGCCCGGGTCGCGGTGCCCACCCGGCGCCGCGAGCACCAATCGCGCGCCGGCCTGCAACGGCCACAACAGTTCCCACATCGCCACGTCGAACGAAACGGGCGTTTTGTGCAGTACCGCGTCCCGGTCGTCCAATCCGTACTCCGCCTGCATCCAGGCCAGCCGGTTCACCAGCGCCGCATGCGATACCGCCACCCCTTTCGGCTGACCGGTCGAGCCGGACGTGAACATCACGTAGGCCACATTCGCGCAACGCAATACGCCCAACCGTTCCGCGTCGGTGATCGGCTCCGGCGAAAAGCCGGACACATCAATACGATCCATCGGGATCGCACCGGGCCCGACACCGAATCCCGCATCCGTGAGCGTCACTATCCGCGCTACCCGGGCCGTGTCCAGGACGAAACGATTACGCGCGACGGGATGCTCCGGGTCGACGGGCACACATCCGCCGCCGGCGAGTTGGATCGCGTACACGGCGACGACGAGTTCGACCGAGCGCGGAATCGCGATACCCACCAGCGAATCCGGACCGATGCCTTGCGCGATCAAATACCGGGCCCAGCGCCGCGCCAGTCCCGCGAACTCACCGTAGGTCAGTGATATTCCGTCGAATGTCACCGCGACGGTGTCGGCCCGGCGCGCCACTTGCTCCTCGAACGACGACAACCAGGTCGCCGCGTGCACGACGACGACCGGTCCGGCGGGATCCACCATGCCGATTCCCTTCCTCCGCTGCCCGCCCCGAGCATCAACGCAGGCCGAGACGCACGATCGAGCCAGCTATCATTCACTCCCATGGCAGTTGGTGGATGAAAGCCCCGATTTCCTTGCCTCATCGCGCAACACGAACGCGGTTTCCCCGGCACCCCGCTCAGCACGCTGACCGGTCGGCTACCACTGCCCGCCACCACGGTCAAGCGTTCGCACCCGATTAGCCCCGGCTTCAACCATCGCCTGTCAGCAGATCGACGACAGACCATGCGTATCACCGATGGTCAGTGAAAACACCGACGAGGACAGCGATTCGGACCCGATTCGCCGGAGAGTTGTCACGCTTCAAACAGCCACCGAATGTGACAACGGTCACAACACGGCAAGCAAACAACGTCCCGCCAGTGAGCTGCACAGCGCAACCGACGAGTTAAATTGCGGCAACTGAAACTTGTTTGCACCACTTCGGGCACATTGATACGATAATTTCATTCGCAAAAGGATTATAGCTTGGATGCGGACGCTTGATTTCGTCGACGCTATGACCTGTCGATGAAGTAGCTTCATCAATAACGTCAGCGAGCCCGGCGGAAATCAGTGGCAGTTCGCCGGAAGGATCGCAGTGCCGAGGCTTACCCAGGAAGACATCAGGCGCACGTTCGACGAAGGCCTCCCGCGCCACGAGCACACCGGCTCCGTCATCATCGTCGGCGCCGGTTTGTCCGGCCTTGCCGCAGCGAATGAATTGGTGCGCAACGGAACTCACGTCACCGTGCTCGAGGCGAGCGATCGGCCCGGCGGGCGCACCCGCACCCTGCGCGATCCCTTCGACGACGGTTTGCGCACCGAAGCGGGCGCGATGACGGTGACCGAGCACTGCCATTACACCATGCACTATCTGCGGGCACTGGGCCTGAAAACGGAGCCGAGTGATCTCGTCGACACCGATTTCAGTTATTACCGCCATGGCACCAGAATACGCCCCGACAATCTGGACGACCACGCCGAAGTATTGGGCCTGCATCCGCACGAAAGAAATCGAACGGTCGCCGATCTGATCGCCGAATATGTCACGAAACCCAATGCGGACATCTGCCCCGAGATAGCGGAACTCGGCTGGACGCCGGCCCCGCAACTACAAGAACTCGACCGCATTTCCGTGCGGCGGGTACTCGAGGATCGCGGGGCGTCGGCCGCCGCCATCGATCTGATGGAACCGATGTTTCTGGAAATGCGCGGCGGCGAACTGGAATCCGCCTCGGCCATGGCATGGGCCCGCTATGAATCCGGTCCCCGCTCGTTCACCACCGCGGACGCCCGCTGGTACAAGGTCGCGGGCGGCACCGACCGGCTCGCACACGCTCTCGCCGATCGGATCAAAGATCGCATCCACTACCGCAAACCGGTCGTCCGGATCAGCCAGACCGACCACGAGGCACAGGTGAGCTTCGTCGATCACAACCGGCTGCAGACGCTCTGCGCCGACCGGGTGATCGTTACTGTTCCCTTCACCAGCCTGCGCCGGATCAATCTATCTATGGCGCGACTCTCCGCGGCGAAACATTCGGCCATGCGCCGGCTGCGCTACTCGTCGGTGCTGCGCATCTTCTTGCAGATGCGCGCCCAATTCTGGCCGGAGAAACGGCTGATGCTGTCCACGGACACCCCGCTCGGCACCGTGCGCGACGGCACACCCGGACTACCGGGCCCGCGCAAGATCCTCGAATGCTGGCTCACCGGCTGGCCCGCGCAGGCCGCGGCGAACATGAGCGCGGGCGAGCGGGTGAATTTCGCGCTGCACGAACTGGAGTCGATCCTGCCGGGGGCGCGGGACCACTTCGAACTGGGCACCTCCGTGGCCTGGGACAACGAGCCCTATATCGGGGGCGCCTATGTACTGCCCGAACTGGCACACGGCGAGCTGATGGCACACATACGGACACCGGAAGGACGAATACATTTCGCAGGCGAGCACACGGCATTCGAACCCAACGGCGGCTCGATGAACTACGCGCTGGAGTCGTCCATCCGAGTTCTGCTCGAACTCACGTCTTTCACTTGATGGCAACACCTGGAAGGAGTAGCGCGTTGCTTCATCCGCGCTTGTTGATCGTGTCGGATTGCGCGGGGGTCGACGACACCGTCAAAGACCTCGAACGGCACGGGTTCGTGCCCGAGCCGATCTCGACCGGAGCCGCCACGCTCGCCACCTACGCCGATTTCGATGTGGTGCTCATCGATCTCGACTTCACCGATTTCGACGGACTCACGCTGTGCCGGGAGATCCGTGCCGCCAGCGATATTCCGATCATCGCCTTCGCCTCCTCGCTCGACGAACTCGATCACGTCCTCGCCCTCGAAGCCGGGTGCGACGACTGCATCGTAAAGCCCTACCACAGCCGCGAACTCATGGCGCGGCTGCGCGGTCTGCTCCGCCGGGTCCACATGATGTCGCAGCCCGCACTGATCGTCGGCCAGCTGGAGATCGACTCGGCCCTGCGGGAGGTCCGCATCGACAATCGGCTCATCGAGCTGACCCGCAAGGAATTCGAACTGCTCCGCCTGCTCGCCACCGAACCGCAGAAGGTCTTCGCCAGAGCCGAACTGCTGCAACGGGTCTGGGGATACGACGAGGTGGACGCCGAGGTGACCTCGCTGGCCAGCCGCACCATCGACACCCACTTGAGCAGCATCCGTAAGAAACTCGGCTCCGCGGACTGGATCGTCACGGTGCACGGCATCGGCTTCCGATTCAACGACGAAGCGACCCGCGGCAGGCCCGCACCGGCCGTCGAGGCGGCCAATGCGGGCGGCACCGCGGGCTGACGCGCGCGGGCCGGCTCAGCCGGTACGCCGCTCGTGCGCACCGAACGTGCCGCGGACCGAGCCGAGGAATTCGGCGATGATCGCGTCCTGCTCGGTGCGCGGATCACGGCCGTCGCACAGCGCGTCCAGTACCTCGCTCGCTTCTCGGTGCGCGCGTTGCGCCGCGTCGTAGGGCATGTGCGTGAACGCCACCAACTGATACAGCGGAGTGAACAGGTCGGGGCGCAGTTCGTGGAGCCGTCGTTCCAATGCGCGCCGTGCCAGGAACGCCGGGTTGTTCACGTGGTCGGACAACTCTTCGAGGTTCCGCAGCGAGAGTTCCGCGAGCGCATGGCCCGCCTTCACCCGTACGTCGCTGTATTCGTCGGCGACCACCTCGGCGACGGTCGCCAGGGTGCCGCCCTCATAGCGGACGGCCGCCTGGAACTTCTCCACCAGGTTCGCCAGCGTGGCCGCGTCCTCGAAGCTGCAGTTGATGCCCTGCCCGAAGAACGGGACCACGGCGTGCGCGGCATCGCCGACCAGCACCGTGCGGCGGTGGTGATAGGGCGCGCAGCTGATGATCCGGAGCCGGCCCGGGCTGCGGCTCGCCAGCTCCGAACCCACCTCGGCCATCCGGCCGAACACGTCCGGGAACTGCGTCGCGCAGTAGTCGCTGATCGCAGCGGCCGAGGACAGCTCCGAAAAGTGCCTGCGCCCTTCGCTTTCGGTCATCGGCTTGAACAGGCTGGTGGTGCAGGTCTGGTCGCGGTTGGGCTGGGCCTGCAGGAAGTGGTCGCCGCGCGGCCACAGGTGCATGCCCGTGGGATCGGCGTCGCCGTAGTCCATGGTGATCTCGGCGTAGCCGTGCGCGATGGTATCGCCGGTCACCCACATCTCCGCGGGATGCGCCGCGACGATCGCCTCGCGCACCGCGCTGTGCGCACCGTCGCAGCCCACCAGCAGATCGCCCTCGACCCACGCCGCACTGCCGTCCCGGTCGCGCAGCAGTGCCGCGGCCCGGCCGGTGTCCACCCCGACGCACTCCAGGCCGTAGTGGATCCGCGCGCCTGCCCGCAGCGCCTGGTCGCGTAGCAGATCCTGCAACACCCCGCGTGGAATGGACAACAGGTGATGGTTGTAGAGCGTCCCGTACGGCTGAGTGGAGATCGCGCCGTCGCGATGATGGATGATCCGCTTGGCCAGCACCGTGCCCTGCAGGTAGAGCCGGCGTTTGACCGGGCGCGGCAGGCAGTCGAGCCCGCGCGAGGTGAGCGTCAGATTGAACGAGTGCCCCGACCCGGTGCCCGTGGACTCGGTGCCCCGCTCGAAAACGTCCACCTGCAAGCCTTGTCGGCGCAGCAGGGTGGCCAGCGCGCACCCGACCGGGCCCGCGCCGATGATCACCACCGAGCGCATTTCCAGTTCAGTCATTGTGGTCTCCTCCCGTATCCGGCCCGTCGGGCGGCGCCACGGCCCCGACCGCGCGGAAGTACTCGAACATCCGATGGATCCAGCCGGTATCCGCCTGCGGATACGGGCAACCGACGTCGGCCAGTGCGCGCCTGGACTTTTCGTTGTCGAAGGTGTGCGTGCCGAGCCGCATCACGCCCTCGCGCATGAGCGGCACCAGCGGGCCCAGGCCCTGCCGTTGGTCGTCGCTGTCGCCCACCTCGTGTTCCAGCGCGCCCATCCACTCGGCGCCGCTGGTCGGCGCTATCGAATACCCTTCCGCGCGCACGGTTTCCAGGATGGTCGGCCAGTCCAGCCCGTCGGGGTGGTACAGATGCCAGGTCTCGTTGTCCGGCTTGCCCTCCGACAGTTGGATGATCGCGCGCGCCACATAGTCCACCGGCAACAGGTCCACCGCGGGGGCGTCGACGATATCGTCCGGGTAGCGGCCGAGTAGCGCGAATCCCTTCATCTGCAACCAGAAGAAGTCGTCGTGCCGGCACGCACCGGTCCGGCGGTGCCCGGCGATGCGGCCGACCCGGTGCACGGTGACCGGCAGTCCGGCCGCGCGCGCCCGCAGCGCCAATTGCTCACCGACCCACTTGCTCTGGGAGTACCCGATGCCCAGCGAGGCCGGGTCGCCCGGCACCGTTTCCTCGCCGATCAGGCCGGTGCCGGAATCGGGCGGGAACACACCCATCGTCGAGATCAGGCGCAGCGGCGTGGCATTGACCGCGCAGAAGTCCAGCAGGTGGCGCAGTCCGTCCACGTTCGTGCGCTTGACCGTGTGGTACGGCACGACGAAATTGATATGCGCCGCCGCGTGATAGACCTGCGCGATATCGCGCGCCTGCCATTCGTAGCCGCTGCCCAGGCCGAACCGCGGCTGGTCGAGATCGCCGAGGCAGAGGTCGACCTCGTCGAGCCCGGACGGATCGAGCGCGAATTTCCGGAAGGCGCGCCGCAGCCGTTCCCGCCCCTCCTCGACGCTGTCCGCGCGGACCAGGCACCGCACGTGGTGCCCGGTGCGCTGCAACTCGTCCAGCAGATGACTGCCGAGGAATCCGGTTGCGCCGGTGAGGAATACCGTGCCATCGACCGGTTCCTGCCGGGTACCGATCACGAAGTCGCGCAGTTCGGCTTCCGCGCGCAGATCCGGGCCGGCCGCCGCCGTGCGGTCGGCGAGGATGTGCGCCATCCCGCGCGGTGTCGGCGTGCTCAGCAGCGCCGCGAGCCCGACGTCGGTGTCGAAGCGCCGCTTGACCATTCGATGCAGGCGCGCGGCGAGCAACGAATGACCGCCGAGCACGAAGAAGTCGGCGTCCGGGTGCGCGGGCCGCTCGCCGAGCACCTCGGTCCACAGCTCCGCGAGCACCTGTTCGGTACCGGTCCACTCGGCCCCGGCCGATCCGGACCCTGCCGAGTGCGGCCCGTTCGCATCGACAGGACCGCGCTCGTCGGAACCGCACAGCGCCGTCAGTGCACGCCGGTCGGTCTTGCCGTTCGCCGTCACCGGCATCGCGTCGACCCTGGTGAGCCGACGCGGAATCATGTAGTCGGGCAGCACCGTCGCGACCCGCGCACGCCAGTCCAGCGGTGGCTCCGTAGCGCTCTGCACGAACGCGTGCAGCGTGCGGTCGCCACCTGCGGGCACGACCAGGACCGCGGCCGCATCCACCGCCAACTCGCGTTCCAGGGCGGCCTCGATCTCGCCCGGTTCGACGCGATACCCGCGAATCTTGACCTGGTCGTCCTTGCGGCCGCGGTAGTGCAACTGCCCGTCCGGGGCCAGCATCACCACGTCGCCGGTGCGATACATCAGCTGCCCGGCGACGAACGGGTCCGGCACCATGGCCGCGCGCGTCTTCTCCGGCAGACCGAGGTAACCGGGCGAAACCACCGGTCCCGCCACGCACAGTTCGCCCTCGACGCCGAACGGGACCCGCTGTGCCGTGCCGGTCGTGCCGGACTCGTCGAGCACGTAGGCGTCGACGCCCGCGACCACCCGGCCGATCGACGGGATGGTAGGCCAGGCGCCGGGATCGGCGGGTAATGCGTCCCAGCTGCACAGGTGCGCCTCGGACGGGCCGTACGCGTTGATCAGCCGGGCCGCGGGGTGCCGCCGGAACATCGCCCGCACGTCCTCGGTCACCACCAGCCGTTCCCCGGTCACATACACCTCGCGCAGCTCCGGCAACGACACCGTCGCGGACCGCAGCACTGCGGCCAGCTCACGCAGCGACACGTACGGCAGGTACACCCGCTCGATCCGTTCCCGCGCCAGCAGCACGGCCAGCGCCTCGAAGTCGGTGCGCGCCGCCGCCGGCGGAACGACCAGAGTGCCACCCGCGCACAAGGTGCCGAACACCTCGAGGGCGAACACGTCGAAGGCAGGCGGCATGTACTGCAATGTGCGCAGCGCGCGGCCGGACGAGCGGAGCGCTTGGTTGTGCACCAGGTTGGCCAGCGTGATCTCCGGCAAGGGCACGCCTTTGGGGCGGCCGGTGGAACCGGAGGTGTACACGAGGTAGGCCGTGTCCTGCGGCGTCTTGCGCGGCTCGTCGAATGTCGCTGCGGCGCCGTCGATATCGGCGTAGTCGAGCACCTCGACGCCGGCCGGGAGTTCGAACTCCGCAGCGCCCGCGTCGCCGGACCGCAACAGAATCGTTGCGCCGCAGTCGCGCAGGGCGAAGCTCAGCCGCTCCCCTGGCTGGTCCGGATCGAGCGTCACGTAGCTGCCGCCCGCGCGCAGAATGCCGATGATCGCGGCCACCAGGTCCGGCCCCGGACGCAGCAGCACCGCCACCGGCTGCCCGTCGCGAATTCCCCTGGCGACCAGCGACTCCGCGACTGCCTCTGCGCGCCTGGTCAATTCGGCGTACGAGATCTCCGTACCGTCCGCACGCACCGCCGGATCCGCCGCCGCGGCAGCCGCACTCGCCGCGAAGAGATCCGCGGTCAGCTCGGTGCCGAGGTCGGGCGCAGCGCCGCGGCGGGCGCACAGTTCGGTGATCGCCTGCTCTTCGTCCGCACCGATCCAGCGCAACGCCGCCACCGCGGTATCCGGGTCGGCCAGCACGCTGTCCACCAGCGTCGCGACTCGCTGCGCCAGGTACTCGGTGAACTGCCCACCCGCCGGTGCGGCGGTGCGGTGCTCCACGACCACGGTGAAACGGTCCGCTAGTTCGTCCACCAGCATCGCCATGTCGTACTTGGCCCCGCCCGGCGCGTGTTCCCAGGTCTGCACGCCCCAGGTGGGCAGATCCAAGCGACGCGCGGCCGCGGGCATCACCGTGATCATCGCGTTGAACAGGTCGTCGGCACCGTCCTGGTGGCCCGCGCGCACCTCGCCGAGCACCGTCGCCAACGGCGTGTGCCGATGCCGAAGCGCCTCCAGCACTTCCTTTTTCACGGCTGCGAGCACGGCACGGGCGGTATCGGCACGGTCCAGCCGGTGCCGGAGCACCACGGTGTTTGTCAGATGCCCGAGCACCTCCGCGTCACCGGCGCCGCGCACCGAGACCGGGAGACCCAGGAGCAGATCGTCGCGCCCGGTCTGCCGATGCAGCAGCACGAAGCACAGGGCGATGAAGAACATGCTGGTGGTGATGCCCTCGGCGGCACAGAACGCACGCACCCGCCCGGATACGTCGTCGTCCAGGATCAACTGCCGCGTCACCTGCCGAGCCTCGCCCACGCCCGGTAGCCCCAGCTGCGGTGCCGCGGGCGCATTCGCCAGCTTCGCCTGCCAATGCCGCAGCGCCGCTGCGTCGGCGCACAGATCGGACCAGCCCGCGTAGGACTCGATCGACTGCCGTCGTTCCCGCCGCGACGGTTCCCGACCCTGCGTCAGCGCGGTATAGGTGGCTTCCAACTGGCTGAGGTACGGCTTCCAGGACAGCCCGTCGAACACGGTGTGGTGGATGTTGAACACCAGCACACTGCGACCTTCGGCGCGCCGGCGCAGGTGCCGTACCCGCGCGAGCGGACCGTCGCGCAGATCGAATTCGGTTGCGGCTACCTGGGCCACCTGGTCGGCCACCCATTCCTCGGGGTCGCCGCCCGGGAAGTCCAGGACGTCGACCGCCGGGGCCAGCTCGCCGTGCACCACCTGCCGCAGATCGCCGTCGTCGGCCATCTCGAAGGTCGTGCGCAGGGCGGTGTGGTCCCGATGGACCACACCGAGCGCCCGCACGAGCACCCCGTGCGCCAGCCGCAGCGGCACCCGCAGCACCAGTGGCTGGCTGTAGGCCGTGGGATCGGCGCCGTAGACGCTGGCGAACCACATCCCGGGCTGGGCCGGCGAGGCGGGCAATCGCCGCGCCGCGACCGTCGTGAACTCATTGCAAGCCGTCATGTCAGCCTCGCGCTCGCTTGGTGCGAATCAGGTCGGCGATGCCGCGCACGGTGCCGGCGCCGACCATCTCGTCGGGCGCCAACGCGACGCCCAGCACGTCCTCGAGCCGTGCCCCGAGGTCGATCAATTGCAGTGACGTGACACCACTCTGGAGCAGGCCCGCGTCCAGCTCGAGTGCCGCCGTTTTCGTGATATCGGCCAATGCCGAGCGCACCACCGCGGCGATCCGATCCGGGGGTTCGCCCGGCGCGGGCACGCCGGTCTCGGCCTCGTCGGTGCCGTCCGCCGTCTGCTCTGCGAGCAGCGACGACAAGCGCTGGCGGTCGATCTTTCCGTTCGTGTTGCGCGGAAATGCCGCCAACGTCAGCACTGTCGACGGCACCATGTAGTCGGGCAGCCGCTCGCGCAAGTGGGCGGTGAGCTCGAGCTCGGACAGTTCGGCGTCGAGCGCGGGCACGCACCACAGGGCGAGTTGCCCGGCCGCGCCACCGCTCGGCACCGCCTGTGCCACCGCCTGCTGCACGCCGGGAAACTCCTCGGCGGTGAGTTCGACATGGCGCGGTTCCACCCGGAACCCCCGCACCTTCACCATCTGGTCGGTGCGACCGGCGAGCACGATCTCGCCGCGCTCGGTCAGCTTGGCCAGATCGCCGGTGCGCAACAGCCGAATACCGTCGTGCCGGACGAACTTTCGCGCCGTGAGGTCGGGGTCGCCGAGATACCCCGACGCGACGCCGTCGCCCGCGATGCACAGCTCGCCGATCGTCCCGGGCGGGCATTCGTTCAGGGCCTCGTCCCGCACCGTCAGCTCGACCGTGGGCATGGGTCGGCCGACCGGGATCTGCGCCGCGGCCAGATCCGCGGGCGTGATCTTGTGCACCGCGGTCAGCGCCGAATTCTCGGTGCACCCGAAGGCATTGAGCACCTCGCCGCCCACGACGGCCAGGGCGCGCTCGACGTGCGACGCGGCCGGGAAGTCACCGCTGACGATCACCGTCCGCACCCCGGCCAGGCTCTGCGGATGGTGCTCCACGAGCAGGTTGAACAAGCCGACGGACAGGTTGAGCACCGTGATGCGTTCGCGCGCTATGAGTTCGGCCAGCTCGCCGAGCGGCGGCATCTCCTGCGGCGCGACGCTGAGCCTGCCGCCGCGCAGCAGACACGTCCAGATATCGGTGGTCGACGCCGCGAACGCGGGCTGTGCGAGTTGCAGGAACCGATCCTGCGGACCCGGCGTGAACCCGGTGAGATGCCGGGCGACCCTGGCGATGCCCCGATGCGCGATCACCACGCCCTTGGGCGCGCCGGTCGAGCCCGACGTGAACAAGACGAAAGCCGGTGCCGCCGGATCGATCTCGAGCCCGAGCGGGGTACCGGGCTGCGCCGACGCCGCGGCCAGCAGCTCGTCCACCGGCACGCATTCGGCTTCGGGGAGGCCGTCGACCGATCCGTCGACCACGGTGAGCGCCGGTGTGGCGACTGCACACATCCGGTCCTTGTGCGCCGCGGGGTGGGCCGGATTGAACGGGACCACCACCAGCCCGGCCTTCAGGATCCCGAGAAATATTTGATACGTGGCCAACCCACGGTCGAGATGGACGCCGACCCGCGCCCCGGGGGCGAGCCCGCGCGCACGCAGCGCCCGCGCGAGCCGATCGGCCCGCGCGTCCAGCTCGGCGTAGGTCAGGGTGGTCGTGCCGTCCGAGATCGCCTCGCGCGCGGCGTGTTCCCGTGCCGCCCGCTCGAACGCGTCGACGATGGTGTCGGTGGTTGCCGCCCCGGTCCGGTCCGTGTCGGCGGACTCGACCGGTGTTGCGGTTGGCGAGTGAGTCATCGGGCTGATGTCACCGTCCCTTCCGGTGTGGTTGCGCCTCGACAGCCTGCGCCGAGGCCGAAGTGCCGCAGGCTGATCCGGCCGAACGGGGTCGACGGATCCGCCAGATCCAGCGGCAGGTCGAAGTGATCGCGGTCCGGCACGATCTGCGCCCGCACCGGGATCGACTGTGCGGCAAGGTAAGCCGCGTACATCTCGTGCTGACGCAGGTAGGTCCGCGTCTCGTGCCGCCCGACCGCGAGCAGGATCGAGTCGCAGCGCGGTGCCGGCATGTGCAGCGGACTGCACTCGTGCGCCAGTTCCGGTGTCAGCCGCACGGCGTCGTTGACGTAGGTGCGCGGGATCTCGGTCAGGTCGTAGAGTCCGCTCAACAGGCACGCGCTGCGCACCCGCGGCGCGTCGGCGCCGGCCAGCGCCGCGGCGAGCAGATGCGCGCCCGCGCTGCTCCCCGCGACGTGCACGCGCGCCGGGTCGATCCCGAACAGCGAGCCGGAACCGTCCAGCCAGGCCAGTGCCCGGGCCACCGAGGCGATCATGCCCGGCAGCGTCCGATCGGGCGCGAGCCCGTAACCGACTGCCACGAAGGCACATCCGTGGGCCCGCGCCTGCCTGGCCGCGAAACACGCGTCGTCGATGCCGGACTCCTGCCAGTGACCGCCGTGCACGAAGACGAGGGCGGGCGTTTCGGGCCCGCGCGTACCGTGCGGCACGGCCGGGAACACGTGGCAGCGTTCGCCCCGGCCGCCGCCGTACGGCACGGCCATGTGCGCGTCCAGCCGGGACCTGGCAAGGTCGCTGCGCATCCGGTAGCGGCGCAGTGTGCCCGCCGGGTCGCGGGCGGCGCTGCTCGGGGAATACTCGCGGTCGAGCGTGCTGCGCTCACTCATCGGACTTGCGCCCCTCGATCACTCCGTGCGGTGTCCACCCGGCGCTGCGAATGCGGGTGAGTTCGGCGAATCCCGCTGTGCGCAGCCACTCTTCGTGTTCGCGCCAGGGGTAGATCGTCGATTCCTCGGACGGCAGCGTGGCGAAATACACGTTGTCCAGCGCGGTGTAGAGCGGTCCGCGCCCGTCGTCGTCGGCGAACGCGTTGAACACCAGCACCCGTCCGCCGGGCGGCAGCGCCGCGTACGCCCGCCGCAGCAGCGTCCGGTTCTGCTCCGGCGACCAGATCACGAACTGGTGCGCGAAGAGCACGGCGTCGTAGCCGCCGGGCAGCGGTTCGCCGAACATATCGCCCGCGATCACGTCGATGCGGTCGCCGAGGTCCGCGGCCGCGATGTTGTCCCGGGCCACCTCGACCGCGCCTTCGAGGTCGAACACCGTGATCTTCACCTCCGGCTGTGCCCGGGCGATCGCGATCGCGTTGACCGCGTCGCCGCCACCGACGTCGAGGATTCTGGTCACGCCGGTGTAGTCCACCTGGTGCAGCAGCACCGGATTCGACAGCTCCGACCAGGAGTGCATGCCGCGGAAGAACAGATTCTCCAGCTCCGGGGTCTGCTCCAGCCGCGAGTACAGATCGCCGCCGGTGCCGGGCAGGTGTTTGAGGCCCAGATTCTTCCCGGTGCGCAACGATTCCGCGTACTCCTGCGCGGGCAGGTACGACAGCCGCTGCTGGAAGTCGATGATGTTGCGCAGCAGCGGCCAGGTGCCGTCCGCCATCGCCGCGGCCGGCGTCGCGCCGAGCCGGTAGTGGTCGCCGTCGCGTTCGGTCAGGCCGAGTGAGGTGGTGCCGAGCAGCAGCATGCGCGCCGATTTGCGCGGGATGCCCAGGCCCGCCGCGGCATCCTCGCTCGTGGCGGGACCGTTCAGGTCGAGATATTCGAACAGTTGCAGTTCCGAGGCCGCCCGCAGTTGCTGGAAGGCGGCGAAGCCGAACAGCACCGGGATCAGCGAGGTGAGATCGACCGGCTTGCTGAGCTCGGTCTGCGTTTCCGTCATCGTGATCGTGTTCCTTACCGTCGTTGTCGTGGATTACCGCTAGAGCCGGGTGCGAAAGGTCCACAGCTCCGGGAAGAAGCGGTGTTCGTTGATGGCCCGCAGCCACGGCGCGCCATCGGTGCCCGCGGTCCCGCTCTTGCCGCCGAGCATCCGTTCGACCACCAGCAGGTGCGTGGAGCGCCAGTGCGAGAACTGGTAGGCCACCTCCAGCAGCGCCTCGGCGAGCCGGTGCGCGTCGCGATGCCGGACCGGGTCCCGGTAGATCTCCAGCCAGACGTCCTCCACCTCGGTGAGCGGCTCGTGCTGTGCGGCAGCAGGTTTCGACAGGCACGCGGCAGGGATCGCAAAGCCTCGGCGCGCAAGGTGCTGCAGTGCCGCGTCGTAGAGCGAGGGCTGTGCCAGCTCCGTGCGCAGCACCGGATGCCCGTCCCGGTGTGCCGCCTCGACCTGCCGGGCCGGCCGGTTGCCCATCACGAATTCCAAAGCGCGGTAAGCGAAGGACTGTGTGCCGGATGCGTCGTTGAGCACCTCGCGGAAGGCCACGTACTCGTCGACGGACATGCCGTTCAACGACTCCCAGCAGGCCACGAGCACCCGCTGCGTACGGGTCGCCCGGGACAGGGCCAGGCAGGCGTCGGCGACGTCGTCGCGCTCGAGCGCGGCACGGGCAGTGCTCAGATCGTCGATCACCGCGCGGAACAGCAGCTCCTTGACGTGGCTGAGCAGAATGAAATTCAGCTCGCCACGCGCGTCACTGCGCGGCCGCTGCAGCGCGTGCAGTTCGTCCATGTGCGCGTAGGTGACGTACTCCGGGACGAGGTATTCCGGGGCGCTGGTCATAGCACTCCTTCCGTGGCGTGGCACAGCACTTCGGCCGCGCGTGACACCTGCTCGTGCGTCACGTAGAGCGGCGCGAAGGCGAACCGGATCAGGTCGGGCGGCCGGGCGTCGACGAGCACGCGGTGCTCGGCCAATGCGCGTTCCACTTTGTCCGCCTCGGGAATTCGCAACGCGAGATGCCCGCCGCGCCGCGCCGGATCCCGGGGCGAGGCCAGCCGATCCAGCAGTGGCGGACGGCGCTGCGCGAGGCATTCCAGAAAGAACTCACCGAGCGCCACGCTGCGCCGGTGCAGTGCGTCGATACCCACGTCGAGCAGCGGCGCGAGCGCGTGGTGCAATCCGACGAGGCTGAGCAGCGGCGGTGTACCGGTGCGGGCGCATTCGATCCCGGCGGCCGGCTCGAACACCGGCGACATGTCGAACGGCCGCACGTGGCCGTGCCACCCGGTCAGCGGAAAGTCCACCGTCGCTTGCAGTCTGGTCGGCAGGTAGAGGAACGCCGGTGCGCCGGGACCACCACCGAGGTACTTGTATCCGCACCCCACGGCCAGATCGACCGCGTTGGCATCCAGATCCACCGGCAGCACACCGGCGGCGTGGCTGAGGTCCCACACCGACAGCGCCCCCGCGTCGTGACACAGCGTGGTGATCGGCCGGATCGCGCGACGCGCCCCGGTCCGGAAGTCCACCGGCGCGGTCACCGCCGCGGCCACCTGTCCCCCGTGCTCGCACAGGTACGAATCGAACTCCCCGTGCGACACGACGACGAGTTGCCGATCGAGCAGCCGGACCACCGAGTCGGCGATATACAGGTCGGTGGGGAACGATTCCGCCTCGATCAGCAGCACCGGCCGATCCCCGCGCAGCCGGCAGGCCGCCACCAGCGCGTTGAACAGCGTCGTGGAGGTCGTCTCCCCCGCCACCATGACCTGCCCGGGCCCGGCGCCGAGTAGCGGGGCGAGCCGGTCCCCGATCGCGCGCGGCAGGTCCAGCCACCCGTCCTGGAACCAGCCCTGCACCTGCCTGCCCGCCCACTGGCCGGACACGACACGGTCCAGCTCGCCCACGAGACTGTGCCGGGGCGGTCCGAGCGAATTGCCGTTGAGGTGGATGGCGCCGTCGGTGGCGAACTCGTCCGCGTACGCGGCGAGCGGATCGGTATCGTCGCGAATTGTCATGCTTCCCAAGCTTTCTGATCGTCGCCCTGGGGCACCCAGACCCGACCTGTGATGCGCACGCGGGCAGCGCCGTCCCGCAGCGAACCGACGCAGCCGAAGACCGACTCGGTGCCGTGCCGGGTCACCTGACGGATGGTCAGCGGCGCCGAATCGGGCGCACCGAGTTGCAGCGCGGCCACCCCGAGCGCGGCGGCGGCCGGGAGGCAGCCGGCGTCTTCGGGTATGCCGAAACCGGGGGCGAACACACAGGCCAGCACCTCCCGGCGCGCCGGATCCCAGCGAAACGCGGTCAGGTCGGTGACCTCGAGCTCGCGCATGCGATCGAGGTCGGGCACCGGCATATCCCGTGGATCCGCCGCAACCCGGACAAAGTTGAACGCCCGGCCGACCCCGCCCGCATGCGATTCACCGGTGGCCCAACCGAACTCGGCGGCCTCGTGGGCCAACTCCTGCCGCACGGCGGGTCCGTCGAACGGCACCCGAACCTCGCTGCCGTCGGTCCACACCCACTGGGTGCCCGCAGCAGCAGCTCGGCCGACCTCGCCGGGGGCGAGCCGGCCGGTGCCGACCAGACAGGCGGCGACGCCCGCCAGCGAGTGCGTCGCGAACGGCGTCTCACCCTCGGCATTGAAGATCCGCGAGGCGAAAGTCTTTCGCGTCCGGGAGCACTCGTCGACCAAGACGGTCTCACAGGAATCGCTGCCGCGCGCGAATTCCGCGGCGGTCTGCGCCGCGTCCTGGGCGCTCGCCTCCGTGCGAACGAGCACATCCAGCGCGCTGCCCCGCCCGGGCGCGGCCCCGAACATATCCACTGTCGTCACCCGCATCATGCGGCCCGCACATGCTTTTCGGCGAATTCGAGCACGACCTGTTCGTCGCCCTGATACGGCTGCTCCGGGCGCGGCCAGTGCACCACCAGGTCGGTGATGCCGAGTTCCTCGAGTTCGCCCGCGGCGTCCTCGTAGGCCGCGAGCGAGGCGGTGATCCCCGCCACCGCGGCATCGCCGACGAACACCCGGCCCAGGGTTGCCGGATCCCGGCCCAGCCGCTCGCACGCGGCGTCGATGCCGTGCATCTGCCGGCGCAGCACCGGCACCACCTCGCGCAGCCGCCGCCCGCGAAAGTCGTTGGGCGGCCCGGACGTAACCCAGTACTGCGCGAACCCCGCGGCCAGCGCCATACCCCGCGGGCCGGTCGCGGCCACGGCGAACGGCATCCGCCCGGCGGCGCCGGCGCGCGGATGGAAGTCCACCCCCGCGGCCGTGTACCAGCGCGACACCCTGTTCACCCGTCCGTCGGCCAGCACGGTGTCCAGCAGTTCGACGAACGTCTCGAAACGCTCGGCCCGCTCGCGCGCGCCCAGGTCGGGGCCGCCGAGCACGCTCGCGTCGAAACCCGGTGCGCCCGAACCCAGCCCGCAGATCAGCCGGCCGCCTGCGACATCGTCCACGGTGACGAGTTCCTTGGCGAGCGCGACCGGGTGCCGGAAGTTCGGGGTCGCCACGAGCAGCCCGAGACCGATGGTCTCGGTGACCGTCGCCGCGGCGGTGAGCGTCGGGATCGCGCCGTACCACGGGCGGTCGGCGAGCCAGCGCCACATCAGATGGTCGTAGGTCCAGGCGTGCCGGAAGCCGAGTTGCTCTGCGGCGCGCCAGCGTTCGGCGGCGACCTTCCATTCGTGCTCGGGCAGTAGGACGACTCCGTGCTTCATCGGCGCACCCCCTCGAGGCGCATCTCCGATACCAGCCGGGCCGCGCGGTCCACGATCTGGACGGCGTAGGTGATCAACGGCTGCAGCACCGCCTCGGACCGGTCGCCGACCACCGGGTGGTGCCGGCCCGCGACCATCGGATACATCCCGTGGTGCGACAGGTCCACGGTGAGCTCGGTGATCCGCGCGTCGAGCTGGGCGACGAATTCGGCATGGCTGACCGGACGCCGCACGGTGAGGAAGAAATTGTCGTACAGGTCTTCCTTCTCCCGGGACACGCTGACGCCCGGAGCGCCTACGGACTGCTGCAGCAGCGAACGCCCGTCCGGGACCAGATGATCGGCAATATGACTGTGCGTCAACTCGTTTCGGTCCACCGCGGCGTCGAGTGCCCGGCACGACGGATCGTCCTGCCAGGGCAGCCTGCCGTGGAACAGCCGGCGCACCGGCCGGTAGTCCGGCGCCCAGGTGCCGCTGAACGCGGGATGCTGCAACGCCATCCGCGGCCGGATGTCGGCGTGGTAATGGTCGCGCGGGACCGTGGACGAATACAGCAGCATCGCGCTGTAGCCGTCGATGCAGGCGGACAGCACGTCCAGCTCCCGTTCGCCCGGCACCGTGTCGGGGTACTGGCACACCACATCGCACATCGCCCGCCAGAGCAGGAAAGAGATCTGGTGGCCCGCGATCCAGCGGTACCAGAACAACCGCTCGGCCTCGACCGGTTCGGTGCCGAACAAGGGGTACTCCAGCGCATCTCGGGCCGTGAGCACGGCGTCCTGCGCGGGCCCGGACTCGTCGAACGGCTCGCCGAGCGACGGCATGAACAGCAGCCGCGGATGCAATGCGGGCGGGCGCTGCCGGCCCGCCGGCCTATATCGGCCATTCCCGCTCACGATGCCGCCTCGGGAAAGTAGAGGAACTCGAGCTCGAGACCGTTCGGGTCCAGCACGTACAGGCTCTGCATGCCGTCCGCGTCGGTCACGATGTCCGACGGCGGATCGTCTCTGGCCCAAGCGATATCGGCCTGCTCCCGCACCTGTAGCCACCGCGCGCGCAGCCGCGCCAGATCCTGCGCGCGCCGCACCGTGATGCCGACGTGCTGATACTGGTAGCCGAGCGGGTCGGGGCCGTCCTTGCTGTGCCCGGCCCGGTCGAAGACGTGGAATCGCAGGTCGCCCTGCTTCAGTTCGACCAATTTCTCGATTCCGGGTAGCCGGTCGTGGGTCAGTGGCGAGAAGCTGTCGAGTGACCATTCGACCGTTGCCCCGAGGAATTCCCGATACCACTCGATCGTGGCGTCCACGTCATCGGTCTGGATGGCGAGGTGGTGGAATCTCGGCGCGATGTCAAGCCCGTGCATCGGATGCCCTTCCGTCGCGAATACGCTTGCGGTATTCCCCTCATCGCAGCTGTGGGAGGGGATCGTCCCAGCGCTTCCATCGTCGGTCGGCCGCGCGGGCCGGGGCAATCAAAAGATGCTCGAGAAACTCTAAAGTCGGTGTCAGGGAAGGTTTGTCGGCAGTTGTCGAAATCCTGTGCCCACCAGTGGTTTAACGATCGCCCGCCGGGATACTCCCGCGCTCTTCGGGCACGGACGCCGGGCGGTCGTCCAGCGCGCCCCGGCGCAGATTTGGCGCTGCGCCCCGGCGCATATCCCGACCTGCGCCCCGGCGCAGATCCGGCAGCAACGTGAACAACCCCAGCAGCGCCATGCCCGCGCCGATCCACAGCGGCGCCACCAGGCCGAGCCCGGCGCTGATCCCGAGGCCGCCCAGCCATGGGCCGAGCACGACCCCGATATTGATGGCCGAGCCGTTGACCGTATTGACCAGCGCTCCTTCGTTGGACACCGACATCACCCTGGCCGCCATGGCCGGGTTGAGCGGCAGCCCGATCAGCCCGAGCAGCACGGTCGTCGCGATGGTCGGCACCTTGTACGAGACGCAGAGCGCGAACGCGACCAGCACGAGGGTCAGCGCGATCAGCCCGCCGACCAGGATGCGACGGGTGTAGCGGTCGGCGAACCGTCCGACCACCGCATTGCCCAGCACCGTGGCGATCCCGTACACCGCGAACAACACCGGCACCGTCGCGGGCGCGAAATGTGTGGCGTCGGTGAAAATCGGTGACAGGTAGGTGAATCCGGCCACCACCGCCCCGATGACCAGTGCGTTGGTGGCGTACGCACCCCACAGGCGCAGATTGCGGAAAGCCTCGATCTCGGTGCGGAAATCCAAGGTCTGGGCGCCGCCGCCACCGGGCACCAGCAGCACCACCGCCGCGATGCACCCGACGGCGAGCAGGTCGACGATCCAGAAACTCGCCCGCCAGCCGAAATGCTGTTCGATGAACGTCGCCGTCGGCAGGCCGACCACCTGGGCCACCATCATGCCGCCGTACAGCACCGACATCGCGCGACCGCGGCGTTCGGCGCCGACGAGCCGCACGCATACGGCGGCGGCCGCGCCGAAGAACGCCGAGGCGGCCAGCGCGGTCACGATGCGCGCGATGACCAGCACCCAGTAGTCGGCCGCCAGGGCGGCCAGGGTCTGTCCCGCGACGAACACCGCGAGCAACAGGACCAGCGACTTCTTCTGCGCCACCCGGGACAAGCCGACGATCAACACGGGCCCGCCGACGACCATGCCGACGGCGAACAGCGACACCAAATAGCCGATGGCGGCGATCGAGACGCCCAAGTCGCTCGACATGCCGGGAATCAGTCCGGCAACCATGATCTCGGTGGTGTTGAGGCAGAAAACGCCTAGCCCCAACACGTATACGGCGAAAGGCATGACTCCCCTTCCGGGGCAGGTGATCAGCGCGCGGCAGGTTGCGCGAAGGAGGTCCACCGGTTGCCGAATGGGTCGGTGAACTGCGCGATGACCAGGCCGTGCGCATCGGCGAAGGGATCCGTCACGCGGTGTCCGCCCGCTCGCTCGACCCGGTCGAGCAACGCGGCGACGTCGGTGACGAGCAGGCCCGGGATCGCGTACTCGGCGGCGTCCGGCAGGGCCGAGAGGTCCATCGTGCCGCCGATCGGTTCCGCGGCACCCGGTGCCGAAATGCTGTAGTAGACCGCCCCTTCGGCGGCTTCGTCGCGCTCGTGGGTCCAGCCGAAGGCCTGCTCGTAGAACTGCCGGGTGACGGCGAAATCCAGGGTGCCGATCTCGAACCACGCGGTGGCGTTCGGCACCGCGGCCGCGGGCGTCGTGTCGGCTTCGCCGGTGCTCGCCGGTTCGTACAGTCCGAGCCGGTTGCCTCGGGTGTCGGCGACGACCGCGGCCCGCGCACCCGCCGGGGTTTCCGCGGCTGGCTCGATCACCTTGGCGCCCAACGATTCCAGTTGCGGGATCGTGGTCGCGAGGTCTGTGCAGACGACATCGATCCACAGCGCGTCGCGGTCGCCGCGGCGAAGCGCGCCCATGGCCGCGGCCGCGCCGGGCGCGGTGATCGTGTAGTAATCGTTGCCGATCGGGGTGAATTCCCAGGAGAACACTTCCTGGTAGAACTGTTTGGTGTGCGCCGGATCGCTGGCGGTGATATCGAACCACCCCACAGTCGCCGGCCGCGGGCTGAAGCCGCCCATGACCACTCCTCCTGTGTGACAGGGTTGTGAGTTGGTGTAGCGATTCCTACCGTAAACTAGTTTCCAACCGGAAATCAAGTTCCCGAACGGCGAGGAGAGACCCGTGCCCGTTGACCCAGTGCCCGCCGCCGCGGACAGCCACAGCCAGGTCCTCGACTGGCAGGACGGCGTCGAGAACGCCCTCGCCCACCTCACCTGCGTGCTCGTCGCGCGCCGCACCCGGACCACTCCGGAGCGGGTCACCTGGCAGCAGTACGACGTGCTCGAAATGCTGCGCCTACGTGGCCCGATGACGCCTTCCGCGCTGAGCGAATCGCTCAGCGTCTCCCGTCCCACGATGTCGAAAGCCCTGCGCGTGCTGAAGGATCAGCATCTGGTGAGCCAGGCGGCGCTCGGGACCGACCGGCGCGAACAGACCACCTCGCTCACCGCGGACGGCCGCGAATTCCTCGACCGCGCCGCCGAATGCCGGCGAGAGAACGCCAAAATAGCCGAGTCCGTGCTGGATCCGGCCGAGCAGGCCGTTTTCGCGCAGCTGTGCGGTCGCGTCGCCGAGGCCATCCACTCCTCGTTGCAGACGGCCGAATGACGCCCGGCTTCACAAGGTTTTGAAGGTAATTTGAAACTCCTCTGAATGTGCCGGGCGGGTCGTCCCGGATATGTTCGACGTATTGGTGACAGCCCGCAGCCATTTCGCTGATGCAGGCCGAAACCAGTACGCCGAAAGGAGTTTTCGTGCCCGGAATCTTTGCCGACGCACCCGCGGTGGACGGCGAGCTGCTGCTCGACGAGTCCGCGCGCCGGGCGGTCGCCACCGACCTCGGCAACATCACCCGCCACACCCCGGCGGCGGTGCTGCGGCCCCGCTCGGCGCAGGACATCGCCGCGCTGGTCGGCTTCTGCCACACCCACGGCATCAGCGTCTCGACCCGGGGGCAGGCGCACACCACGCTCGGGCAGGGCCTGTCCGACGGCTTGGTCATCGAGAACCGCTACCTGAACCGCATCCATTCGATCGACGGCGACGTGGCCGAGGTCGACGCCGGCGTCCTGTGGAAGGACCTGGTCACCACCGCCTTCGAGCAGTCACCGCGGCGCACGCCGCCCGCCGTCACCGGCTACACCTCGCTGACCGTCGGCGGCACGCTCTCGGTCGGCGGACTCGGCGGACTCGTCGGCGCGTTGCGCACCGGGCTCCAGGTCGACCACGTACGCGAACTCGAGGTGGTCACCGGGACCGGCGAACTCGTGCGTTGCTCGCCGGCGCAGCGCCGCGATCTGTTCGAGGCCGTGCTCGGCGGACTCGGCCAGTGCGGGGTGATCACCAAGGCGGTGATCGAGCTGGAGCCCGCGCGTGAACGCGCGCGCAGCTACGTGCTGGACTACACCGGCAACGCCGACTTCTTCCGCGACCTGCGCACCCTCATCGAGCGACCCGGCATCGATCACGTGTACGCCGAGCTGTATTCGCCGCAGTCCGAGCCGACACACCGGCTTTACGCGACGGTCATGTACGACCCGGCGAACCCACCCGACGATGAAGTGGGTGTCCGTGGGTTGACCACCGATCCCGTCATCGAGGACACCCCCTACCTCGACTACGTGTTCAAGATCGACACGCTGGTCGACGGCATGCGCGAGACGGTGCACTGGGACGAGCTCGTCAAGCCGTGGTACGACGTGTGGCTCGGCGGCGCGGTCGTGGAGGACTATGTCGACGAGGTCCAATCCTCGCTCACCGCACGCGATATCGGTCCGTTCGGGATCAGCCTGCTGTACCCACAGCGCCGCACGACCCTGACCAGGCCCTACCCGCCAGTGCCCGAACCCGACGGTTCCGATTGGGTTTTCGTGCTCGATATCAACACGGTCGCCGAAACTCCGGGTGCGCACTCGGAATTCGTCGAGGAGATGCTCGACCGCAACGACCGCCTGCTGACCGAGGCGCGCAAACAGTACGGCGCGGTGCTCTATCCCATCGGCTCGCTGCGCCGCACGGCCCAGGATTGGCGTGATCATTACGGCGACCGATGGCCCGCGTTCAGCGCGGCGAAAAAGCGTTACGACCCCCGCGGAATTCTCGCACCGGGCCTAGGCATTCGCACCGACGATTAGTTCGCATTCCGCAGCTTCGCGCTCGCACCACGATTTCTAGGGAGTAGCCGCATGCCTCCAGCCAAGCCCGAACTCATCGGCACCACCGGTGCCGTGGCCAGCACGCACTGGCTCGCCTCCGCCGCGGGGATGCGGATGCTGGCCGACGGCGGCAACGCCTTCGACGCCGCCGCCGCGGCCGGATTCGTGCTCCAGGTCGTCGAACCGCATTTCAACGGCCTCGGCGGCGATCTGTCCCTGGTCGCGCATCAGGCCGGACGTGACGACGTCCAGGCGCTCTGCGCCCAGGGCCCGATGCCCCGCGCGATCAGCCTCGGCACCTTCGCCGACCTCGGACTGCGCAGCATCCCCGGCTCGGGACTGCTGCCCGCCTGCGTACCAGGCGCGTTCGGCGGCTGGATGCGGTTGCTCGCCGAGTTCGGCACCAAGCGTCTCGCCGAGGTGCTCGAACCCGCGATCGGCTACGCCGACAAGGGTTTTCCCCTGCTGCCGGAGACGGCGCGGGCCATCGACACGCTGGCACCGCTGTTCCGCGCGGAATGGCACGGCTCCGAACAGGTCTACTTGAAGGGCGGCGACGCCCCCGCCGCGGGCAGCCGCTTCCGGAATCCCGCGCTGGCCAACACCTATCAGCGTCTCATCAAGGCCGCCGAGTCTGCGTCCGGTGCGCGCGAGGCCCAGTTCCGGGCCGCGCACGACGCCTTCTACAAAGGCTTTGTCGCGGCGGAGATCTCGGAGTTCCTCGAGTCCGGCCCGATGCTCGACGCCACCGGCCGCCGGCACCGCGGCCTGCTCACCGCCGACGATCTCGCCGACTGGACACCGTCGGTCGAGACCGCGCCGAGCCACAGCTACGGTCCCTACCAGGTCTTCAAACCGGGACCGTGGTCACAGGGTCCGGTCTTCCTGCAGCAGCTCGCGCTGCTCGACGGCTTCGATCTCGCCCGAATGGGCCAGGGCAGTGCCGAATACGTGCACACCGTGATCGAGTGCACCAAGCTCGCGATGGCCGATCGCGAAGCCTGGTACGGCGACCCGGATTTCAGCGAGGTGCCCCTGGCAGGTCTGCTCGACGCGGAGTACAACCGGCAACGCCGCGCCCTCGTCGGCGCGCAGGCCGACAACACGCTGCGCCCCGGCACGCCCGGCGGACGCACCTCGTTCCTCCCCGACCTGCCGGTGCCCGACGATCCGGACGCCGACTCCGAGTGGATGTCCCAGTTGCAGAACGGATTACCGACGATCCTGCAGGCGACGAAGGCGAAGACCGACACGGTCACCGTCACCGCGGTCGACCGGCACGGCAATATGGTCGCCGCGACCCCGAGCGGCGGGTGGCTGAAGAGTTCACCGGCCATCGGCGGCCTCGGTTTCCCGCTCGGCACCCGGGGACAGTGCATGTTCCTCACCGAAGGTCACCCGAATTCGCTCGGGCCGGGCAAACGACCCCGGACCACGCTCAGCCCCTCGGTGGTACTGCGGGACGGGCGTCCGTTCGTCGCCTTCGGCACCCCGGGCGGCGACCGCCAGGATCAGTGGACGATGCAGTTCTTCCTCAACGTGGCCGATTTCGGGCTCGACTTCCAGAGCGCGACCGAGACCACGGCCTTCCACACCGATCAGGTGCCCGCCTCGTTCACCCCGCACGCGCACCGGCCCGGTGTGCTGGTGGCGGAACAAACCTGCCCGCCCGAGGTCGTCGCCGAGTTGCGCGCCCGCGGCCACGAGGTGGACCTCGTCCCCGCGTACTCGCTCGGCCGGGTCTGCGCGTCCGGGTTCACCGACGACCACGAGTTCGTCCGCGCGGCGGCCAGCCCCCGCGGCAGGCATGCCTACGCGGTGGCCGAATAGCGCTGGGCGACACCGATTCAGAAAGAGATGACAGTCATGACGAGCACGCAATACCGGCCGGAGATCGTCGAACTCGACGACGCACCGCAGCGCCGGGAATGGCAGGCGTTCACCCTGTCGGACCTGCCCGAGATGATCAGCTCGATGCACGTGTGCCACGCGGTGCGCGCCCTCGCCGACACCCCCTTGCTGGCGCGGCTGCGCACCGGACCCCAGCGGACCCCGCAGGTGCTGCTCGCCGGCATCGATCCGGAGATCGGGCCCGGCTTCCTGCGCTACCTGGTGCAGCGCGGCATCCTCGAAACCCGCGGCGCGGAATACTTTTTCACCCGCCTCGGCGAATTCCTCACCACCGACGTCTCCCTCGCCCGCCTCGGCGTCTACGTGGACGCGTACGGCGCGGTCACCAGCCGGATCGGCGATCTGCTCACCGGCACCGCGGTGTACGGCAAGGACGTGGTGCGCGACGGCGGCAAGCTGGGCGCGCATTGCGACACGCTGTTCTCCGCCTTCCACACCCCGACCCTGCTGCACGCCATGCGCGGGCGCGCGGTGACCCGCATCCTCGACATCGGTTGCGGCGGCGGCCAGTTGCTGGTGGACGCCTGCCTGCGCGACCCCACGCTCAGCGGTATCGGCCTCGATATCGATGCCGACGCTGTCGAGGTGGCCAACGAGCACGCCCGCCGCAGCGGCGTCGCCGATCGCGTGCGGTTCGTCGTCGGGGACGCGTTCGCCCCCGGCACCTGGCCGCAGGAGTGCTTCACCGCCGACGGGCTCTGCATGATGAGCGCGCTGCACGAGCACTTCCGCAACGGTGAACAAGCCGTCGTCGATCTACTCGACGACATCTCGGCCAAGTTCCCGCAGTTGAAGATTCTGCTCGTCGGCGAACCCGAGATCCGCTACGACGGGCGCGAGAACGACGACGACTTCTTCCTGATCCACGTGCTGACCGGACAGGGACTGCCGCGCGACCGCTCGGCCTGGTTCGACGTGTTCGAGCAGTCCACCCTGACCTGCCGCCGGATGTACACGCGTCCGAGCGCCGGGCCGCGAATGTGCTTCTACGACTTGGTCGCCGGAGCGGAGCAGCCGTGACCGAGACCACGAGCCGCGCCGCCGCCACCGACCTCGATCCGTTCTCGACCGAAGCCCTGCTCGACCCCTACCCGCAGTTCCGTGCGTTGCGCGAGCTGGGGCCGGTCGTCTACCTGCGCGAGCACGATCTCTACGGGCTGTTCCGCTACGACCAGGTGCGTGCGGCACTCGTCGATTGGGAAGGTTTCAGTTCCGCCCAGGGCATCGCGATGAATCCCACCGCCAACGAGCTTTCCGACGGCTCCCTGCTCTCGATGGACCCGCCGCGGCACCGGGCGGTACGCAAGGTCCTCGATGATGCGTTGCGCCCCAAATACGTGCGCAAGGTCGCCGGTGACATCGAGCAACTCGCCGACGATCTGGTAGACGACCTGATGCGCCGCGACGAGTTCGACGGCGTCACCGATTTCGCGGCGAAGCTGCCGGTGGACATCGTCATGGACCTCATCGGTTTCCCGCGCGACGAATATCGCGACAAGATCCTGATCTGGGCGCTCGGCGCGTTCAACTACTTCGGGCCGCCCGGTGCACGGCAGTCCTCGACCTTCCCCGACGTGCAGGCGCTGATGCAGTACCTCGTCACCGACGCCACGCCCGACAAACTGCTGCCGGACAGCTTCGGTCAAATCGTCTGGGCGGCAGCAGCACACGGCGAGATCACCGAGAACGAGGCGCTGATGACGATGAGTGCCTACGCCTGCGCCGGATTGGACACCACCATCGCCGGCGTGGCGAGCACGCTCTGGCTGCTGGCCCGGAACCCGGATCAGTGGGCGGCCGTCCGGCAGGATCCGACACTGATTCCCGGCGCGTTCCTGGAAGGCGTCCGGCTGGAGACCCCGATCCAGTCCTTCTCCCGGGTCACCACCGGTGACACCGATGTCGACGGCGTGACCATCCCCGCGGGCGCCCGCGTCGTGGTCTCCTTCGCCGCCGCGAACCGCGACGAACGGCACTATCCCGAGCCGGACCGCTTCGACGCGCGCCGAAACCCCGCCGACACCGTCGGATTCGGCTTCGGGGTGCACAACTGCCCCGGCCGCACGCTCGCCTCGATGGAGGCGCACGCGCTGTTCGGCGCGCTGGCCAAGCGGGCGGGCACGCTCGAGCTGACCGGCGAGCCGACCCGCACACCGAACAACATCACCCGCGGACTGGACCGGCTGCCCATCCGCATCTCCGGCAAGGCGACAGCGTGAGGGCGGCGCAACTGGTCGAGTACGGCGCCCCGCTCGTCGTGCGCGAGCTGCCCGATCCCGCCCCCGAACCGGACGGCGTGGTGCTCGCGGTCCGCGCCACCGGCGTCTGCCGCAGCGATTGGCATGCGTGGCAGGGCGATTGGGGCTGGATGGGCGGACAGGTGGCGCTACCGCGCACGCTCGGGCACGAACTGGTCGGCGAGGTCGTGGCAGTCGGTGCCGACGTGCGCACGGTGCGCCTCGGCGACCGCGTCACGGTGCCGTTCCATCTGGCCTGCGGCACCTGCGCGCAGTGCCGGTCCGGGCAGGCCAATATCTGCGACGCCATGCAGGTGCTCGGCTTCTGGTGCGACGGTGGCTATGCCGAGTTCGTCCCGATCCCCGATGCGGATTTCAACTGTGTGCGCGTACCCGAAACGCTGACCCCGGTGGCGGCAAGTGCGATCGGCTGCCGGTTCATGACGGCGTTCCACGCGGTCACCGGACAGGGACAGGTACGCCCCGGCGAATGGGTCGCGGTACACGGCGTCGGCGGTGTCGGACTGGCCGCCGTGCAGATCGCCACCGCCGCAGGCGCTTGCGTCGTGGCCGTGGACATCGATGCCGCCAAACTCGCGCTGGCCGAGGAGCAGGGCGCGCTCGCCACCGTCGACGCGGGCGCCGAGGCGGACGTGCCCGCGGCGGTCCAGGCCGCCACCGACGGCGGCGCGCACGTCTCGATCGACGCGCTCGGCACCCGCGCCACGGTCGTCAATTCCCTTCGCTCGCTGCGCAAACGCGGCAGGCACGTGCAGGTCGGGCTGACCAGCGCCGACGACGCCGGGCAGATCGCCATCCCGGTGGACGCGGTCACCCTCGGCGAGCTGACCCTCGTCGGCTCGCACGGCAACCCGCACACCAGCTACCCGCGGCTGCTCGCCCTGGTCGAGTCCGGCCGTCTCACACCGCAATCCCTGGTCCAGCGCACCGTCGCGCTCGAGCAGGCCGGGGATGTCCTTGCCGCGATGAGCGATTTCAGCACCAGCGGCATCACCGTCATCGACCGCTTCTGACGCGGACCGGGAGGACACCGTGGAAACCTCTTCCAGCACACCGGGTCCGGCGGCACAGCACTTCCTGTCCGGGCCGCACCTGCTCTATCTGGGCGGCGAGTTCGTCGCCGCCGCGGACGGCCGGACCTTCGGCACCGTCGACCCGTCCACCGGCGCGGCGATCACGCAGGTCGCGCACGCGGGCCCGGCCGATGTGTCCGCGGCGGTCGCGGCGGCTCGCGCCGCGCTCGAAGGGTCTTGGGGCGCATTGTCGGCCGCGGATCGCGGCACCCTCCTCACTCGCCTGGCCGACCTCATCGAGGGCAACGCCGACCAGCTCGCCGAGCTCGAGGCCCTGGACGGCGGCAAACCGATCAGCGTGACCCGTGCGCTCGATATCCCCGCCGCCGCAGCGCAATTCCGCTACTTCGCCGGGTGGCCGACCAAGCTCGAGGGCGAGACGATCCCGGTCGCGGTGCCGAACACGCTGTGCTACACCCGCAAAGAGCCGGTCGGCGTGTGCGCGCAGATCATCCCGTGGAACTTCTCGCTGCTGATGGCGGCCTGGAAGATCGGCGCGGCCCTGGCGGCAGGCTGCACCGTGGTGGTGAAACCGGCCGAACAGACACCGCTGACCGTGCTCCGCCTCGCCGAACTCGTTGCGGAGGCCGGGTTTCCGCCCGGCACGGTCAATGTGCTCACCGGCGACGGCACGACCGGCGCGGCGCTGGTCGAACATCCCGGCGTCGACAAGATCGTATTCACCGGCTCCACCGCGGTGGGACGCGAGATCGGCGCGAAGGCCGGCGCGCAGCTCAAACCGGTCACGCTCGAACTGGGCGGGAAGAGCCCGAACATCATCCTGCCGGACGCCGACCTCGAAGCGGCGATCGCCGGCGCCTTCGACGGGATCTATTTCAATACCGGCCAGGCATGCAATGCCGCGTCCCGGCTCTTCGTCCACGAGAGCGTGTTCGACGAGGTCGTCGCGGGACTGCTGACGCGGGCCGAGAAGGCACAGGTGGGTCCGGCGCTGGACCCGGCCACCGAACTCGGGCCAGTGGTCTCGGCCGAGCAGTACCACCGGGTGCGCGGGTATCTCCAAGCGGGCGTCGCCGCGGGGGCGACCCTGAAAGCCGGTACCGTGCCGCCGGTTTCGCCCCAGGGCGGCTATTTCGTCGCGCCCGCGCTCTTCGTCGACGTCGACCCGCGGATGCGGATCTGCCGCGAGGAGATTTTCGGGCCGGTGCTCGTGGCCGCGCCGTTCGAACACGTCGATGAAGTGGTGCGGCAGGCCAACGACACGGATTACGGTCTGGCCGCGGGCATCTGGACCCAGCACCTCGGCCGGGCACACACCCTCGCCGCCCGGCTGCGCGCCGGATCGGTCTATCTCAACACCTGGGCGCCGGGCGATCCGGCCGCCCCGTTCGGCGGCGTCAAGGCCTCCGGAGTCGGCCGCGAGATGGGCCGTGCGGGCGTCGAGTCCTATCTCGAGCCGAAAACCGTGTGGGCGACGCTCGCCTGAGCCGACGACAGCAGCGAAAGGACCAACGATGTGCGGAATCACCGGCTGGGTCGCGCTCGACCGTGACCTCACCGCCGAAGGCCGGACAGTACAGGCCATGGTCGACACCATGGCCGCCCGTGGCCCCGACGACGAAGGCATGTGGCTGCACCCCCGCTGCGCCCTCGGGCACCGGCGGCTGTCGGTGATCGACCTCGAAGGCGGCAAACAGCCGATGGCCACCCCGGAAACCCTTTCCGACGGAACACCTTTGGCCGTACTGAGTTACAGCGGCGAGGTGTACAACTTCACCGAACTGCGCGACGAGCTCCTGGCACTCGGCCATCGCTTCCGCACCAGAAGCGATACCGAGGTCGTGCTGCGCGCCTACCTCGCCTGGGGAACGGGCTTCGTGCAGCGGCTCAACGGCATGTTCGCCTTCGCGATCTGGGACAGTCGTACCGAAGAACTGCTGCTGTACCGCGACCGGCTCGGCGTCAAACCGCTGTTCTACTACCCCACCGGCGACGGCCTGCTCTTCGGCTCCGAGCCGAAAGCCGTGCTCGCCCATCCGGAAAGCCGCGCCGAACTATCCCTCGACGGGCTCCGCGACGTGCTGTCGTTCGTCCGCGTCCCCGGCCGGACACCGCTACGCGGCATGTACGAGGTACGGCCCGGCCATGTGCTCCGGTTCCGCGACGGGCGGCGGACCGAGGAGAAATACTGGGAGCTGCAATCCTGGCCGCACACCGACGATGTGACCACCAGCGTCGGCAAGGTGCGAGAGCTGTTGGTGGACATCGTCTCCCGGCAGATGATCGCCGATGTTCCGCTGTGCACGCTCCTGTCCGGCGGGTTGGATTCCAGCGCGCTGACCGCCCTCGGCCAGCGCACGCTCGACGCCGGGCGCGGCGGCCGGATCCGCAGCTTCTCGGTGGATTTCGTCGGCCAGGTGGAAAATTTCGAACCGGAACCACTGCGCGAAGCGCCGGACGCGCCGTTCGCCGCGGAGCTGGTCCGCCACGTCGGCACCGATCATCGAATCATCCTGCTGGACAACGCGGATCTGGCGTCGCCGAGCGCACGAGCGGCGGTGTTGCGCGCCTGGGATCTCCCCTACGGCGACGGCGATCTCGGACCATCGCTCTATCTGCTGTTCCGCGCGGTACGGCAGGAATCGACGGTCGCTCTGTCCGGTGAATCGGCGGACGAGGTGTTCGGCGGCTACCTCTGGTTCCACGATCAGCGTGCGGTGCAGGCCGATACGTTCCCGTGGCACGCGCTCGGCGAGCGCTCCGTCACCGAACAATCCACGGCTTTCCTGGATCCCGATCTGACGGCGCAGCTGAACCTCACCGAATACATTGCGGACCACTATCACACGGCCCTGCGGGAAGTCCCGGAGCTGCCCGGGGAGACCGGGCTCGACCGCCGGATGCGGGCCGCGAGCTACCTGAACCTCACCCGGTTCCTCCCGGTCATGCTGGACCGCAAGGACCGGCTGAGCATGGCCAGCGGAATCGAGGTGCGGGTTCCGTTCTGCGACCACCGCCTGGTCGAGTACGTCTTCAACGCCCCGTGGTCGATGAAGACCTTCGACGGCCGGGAGAAGAGTCTGTTGCGCGCCGCGACGCGGGATCTGCTGCCGGACTCCATCGTGCAACGCCGCAAAGCGCCCTATCCGTCCACCCAGGATTCGGGGTACGACAAGGCGATCAAGCAGGTCCTCGGCAAGATCGTCGCGGAGCCGAGTTCACCGTCGCTGCCGCTGCTCGATCTGGACGCGATCCACCGGCATCTGGATCAGCCCGTCGACAAGCCTGTTTCGATGCAGGAAAGAGGGTTACTCAACGAAACACCGATCCGCATCGACGAGTGGCTCACCGCTTACGACGTGCGCGTCCTGGTATAGTTTCCATTTGGAAACTAGTTTGGTCACGCTGAGGGGAGTCGGAGATGTCCGGTCGAGGCGGACGACAAGCGAACGACAGCATCACCCTGGCCGGCGTCCGGCAGAACAACCTGAAGAACGTATCGCTGAGCATCCCGAAGGGGCAGCTGACCGTTTTCACAGGCGTGTCGGGTTCCGGAAAGTCGTCGCTGGTGTTCGGCACGATCGCCGTCGAGTCCCAGCGGCAGCTCAACGAGACCTTCCCATGGTTCATCCGCAACCGGCTGCCCAAATACGAGCGGCCCCACGCGGAGAACATGGCACACCTGTCCACCGCCATCGTGGTCGATCAGCGGCAGCTCGGCGGCAACAGCCGCTCGACCGTCGGCACGATGACCGAGATCAATCCGATGCTGCGCGTGCTGTTCTCCCGGCACGGCAAGCCCAGCGCGGGCGAATCCACCGCGTACTCGTTCAACGTGCCGCAGGGCATGTGCACCGAATGCGAAGGGCTCGGCCGCACCGCGCGGCTCGACCTGGACCTGCTGCTCGACAAGAGCAAATCGCTCAACGACGGCGCGATCACCTCTCCCCTCTTCGCGGTCGGCGGCTATCCGTGGACCACCTACGCGGAGTCGGGCCTCTTCGATGCCGATAAACCGTTGCGGGACTTCAATTCCGAGGAATGGGACCTGCTGCTGCACGGCGGCGGGTTCAAGGTGCGGCGACCAGGCCGCGACGTCACCCACTCCAACACCTACGAGGGCATCGTCGTCCGGTTCAACCGCCGCTATCTGGACAACGGCTTGGACGCGCTGAAGGACAAGGAGCGCAAGGACGTCGAGCAGGTCGTCACGACCCGCACCTGCGAGGTGTGCGGTGGCGCGCGGCTCAACAAGGCGGCGCTCGCCTCGAAGATCAAGGGCAACAACATCGCCGACTATGCCGAGATGGAGGTGAGCGAGCTGATCGTCGAGCTGGGGAAGATCGACGATCCGGTCGCGAAACCCGTTGTGCAGGCCGCTGTCACGGCGCTGGAACGACTCGAATCCATCGGCCTGGGCTACCTCAGCCTCGCTCGCGAGACCTCGACCCTGTCGAGCGGCGAAGGCCAGCGGCTCAAGACGGTGCGCCATCTCGGCAGCAGCCTCAGCGATCTCACCTTCATCTTCGACGAGCCCAGCGTCGGGCTGCATCCCCGAGATGTGCACCGGCTCAACGAACTACTGGGGCGGCTCCGCGACAACGGCAACACGGTGCTCGTCGTGGAACACAATCCCGATGTGATGAGCGTGGCCGATCGCCTCGTCGACATGGGCCCCGGCGCCGGCGCGCACGGTGGCGAGGTGGTGTTCGAGGGGACCTTCCGCAAGCTGCTCGCCTCCGACACACTCACCGGGCGCAGGCTCCGCGCGCACACCGGATTGAAGGAGCAGGTCCGCACGGCCACCGGAGCGCTGACCATCAGCAAAGCGAAGCTGAACAACCTGCGCGATGTCACGGTGCGGATCCCGACCGGGGTGCTCACCGCGGTCACCGGCGTCGCCGGATCCGGCAAGAGTTCGCTCATCTCAGGGGCTTTCGCCGCACAGCATCCGGACGCGGTGATGGTCGACCAGTCGGGGATCGGCATCTCCGCGCGGTCGACCCCGGCCACCTATGTCGACATCATGGACACGGTCCGCGCGCTGTTCGCGAAGGCCAACGACGCCGAACCCGGACTGTTCAGCTTCAATTCCACCGGCGCGTGCCCGGCCTGCCAGGGACGCGGCGTGATCCAGACCGACCTCGCCTACCTTGACCCGGTGACCGTCACCTGCGAGGTGTGCGAGGGGCTGCGCTACCGGCCCGAGGCGCTGGAAAAGACCTTGCGCGGCAAGAACATCGCCGAGGTGCTCGCGCTCACCGTCGAAGAGGGCCTCGACTACTTCACCGAGGAGAAGGTCACCGGCAAGCTCGCTCTGCTCGACCAGGTCGGACTCGCCTATCTCACGCTCGGCCAACCCCTTTCGACCCTGTCCGGCGGGGAACGGCAGCGGCTCAAACTCGCCCACCGCCTGCAGGACACCGGGACGGTCTTCGTCTTCGACGAGCCGACCACCGGCCTGCACATGTCCGACGTGGACCGCCTGCTGGTCCTCTTCGATCACCTGGTTGACGACGGCAACACCGTCATCGTCGTCGAACACGACCTCGAGGTCGTCAAACACGCGGACTGGGTCATCGATCTCGGCCCCGACGCCGGACGGCACGGCGGCAAGGTCCTCTTCGAGGGCACGCCCCGGGACCTGACCGACGACGACCAGTCCGTGACCGCGCAATACCTGCGCGCCGACCTCGAACGAGCCGACCGCTAGCGACCCGGACAAACCGGTCGCCCTCCCCCTGACCAGGGGGGATTTCTGCGTATTTGCAGACCGGATCTGCGTGATTCCTTATTGTCTGCGGACAGGTGGGCCTCGATACTGGCCAACCGAGCCCGTGTGCGGTGCGTCACATGCGCGCGCAGGGGTGGTGTGTAGAAAGATGAGGGACAGCTCCATGACGGCCACGATCGACGAAACCAGCTCCGAGAAAGGACTAGCGCGGATCGCGCAGTCGCTCGCGAAATGGACGGAGAAATGGTTTCCGGACGCCTACGTCGTCGCCCTGGCCGGTGTGTTCATCGTGGCCGTCGCGGCATTGGCGAACGGCTCGTCGCCGCAGACCGTGGTGACCGCCTTCGGCGACGGTTTCTGGGATCTCACGGCTTTCACCCTGCAGATGGCCATGGTCGTGCTGACCGGCTACGTGGTGGCCACTTCCCCACCGGTCGCGCGACTCATCGAACGGCTCGCCGCCGTACCGCGATCCGCCGCGGGCGCAGTGAGTTTCGTTGCGTTCCTGAGCATGTCGGTGTCCTTCCTGAACTGGGGGCTCAGCCTGGTGTTCGGCGGCCTGCTGGCCCGCGCGATCGCCCGGCGCACCGATCTGCGGGTGGACTATCGCGCGCTCGGCGCGGCGGCCTTCATGGGGCTGGGTGCGGTGTGGGCACTGGGCATCTCCTCCTCGGCCGCGCAGTTGCAGGCGACGGCGAGTTCCTTGCCGCCCGCCCTGCTGCGGATCACCGGCGTCCTGGACTTCGGGATGACGATCTTCACCTGGCAGTCGCTGCTGACGTGCGCGATCATCATGGCCATCACCGTGGTCATCGCCCATTTCTCGGCGCCGAAGGGCGAGGCGATCAAGACCGCCGAAGAACTCGAGGTCGACCTCGACGATCAGCCCGACGAGGTCACCCCGCGGGCGCGGCCCGGCGAATGGCTCGAATACAGCCGCATCCTGCCGATCATCGCGGGGCTGATGACGTTGGGCTGGTTGATCTCCCAGTTCGTCACCAAGGCGGCGCTCACGGTGGTGAGCAGCCTCAACGGCTACCTGCTCGTCTTCCTCGTGCTCGGCTTGGTGCTGCACGGGACGCCGCGCAAATTCCTGCAAGCCGTCACCCTGGCCGTGCCCGCCACCGCGGGCATCCTGGTGCAGTTCCCGCTCTACGCGGCGATGGCCGCGATCCTCACCAAAGCGAAAGGGCGCGGCGGGATCACCGTCTCCGAACACCTGGCCGACTTCTTCACCAGCATCGGCGGCGGCGGCAGCTTCGCCGTCGTGATCGCCCTCTATACCGTGGTGCTCGGCATCTTCGTCCCGTCCGGCGGCGGAAAGTGGTTGGTCGAAGCGCCTTACGTCATGCAGTCGGCGACCGATGTGCAGATGAATCTCGGCTGGACGGTGCAGATCTACAATGTGGCCGAGGCGCTGCCGAACCTGATCAACCCGTTCTTCATGCTGCCGTTGCTCGCGGTACTGAAACTGCGGGCGCGCGATCTCGTCGGATTCACGTTCCTGCAGTTCATCTTCCACCTCCCGGTGGTGCTGCTACTCGTCTGGCTGCTCGGCATGACATTCGACTACGTCCCGCCGATCATCCCCGCCGGCAAGTGAGAACGGTTCGGTCGCAATAGCCGAAAGTCGTTGATCGGCAGCCGGTCCGGTGGATTCTGAGGGCATGAGGATCTACGCCGACCGCCCGGCCACCGCACTGCGCCAGCTCGTCACCGACCTCCTCGTGGCGGCGTGGGTGTACGGCACCATCCGCGCCGCCCTGTGGCTACACGACCTGGTGCTGGCCCTCGCCGTGCCCGGGCGCAAACTCGAAGGCGCGGGCGCAGGCCTGGCCGACAACCTCGACACCGTCGGCGACAAGGTGGGCCGGGTTCCCGTGGTGGGCGACGAATTGACCTCGCCGTTCGAGCGGGCCGCCACGGCGGCCCGCTCGATCGCCGAGGCGGGCCACGATCAGCAGGACCTCGTCGGCGATCTCGCGCTCGCCCTCGCCCTCGGCCTGTCCGTCGTTCCGCTCGGACTGGTCCTGTTCGTCTGGCTGCCGCTGCGGCTGCGCTGGATCCGCCGCGCCGCCACCGCGACCCGGTTGCGCTCGGACCCCGGCGGACGAGACCTCCTCGCCCTGCGCGCCCTCACCCACCAGCCGCTGCGGCGGCTCGACCGTATCGACCCCGAGGTGGTCACCGCCTGGCGACGCGGGGACGATGCCACCGTCCGCGCCCTCGCCACCCTCGAACTCCGCACCCTCGGCCTCCGCGGATCCTGAACCGCCGGTAGGTCGGATGATCAGGGGGAATCGACGGCGGCGTCGGTCGAGTAGGCAGTTACGTCAGTTCCTCCTGATCGCTTGTCCGGCAGGGGATCTCGTCGTCGAGGGTCAGTACGACCAGTGGCAGCGGACGGTCCACCTTGGACTGGAAGTCCGCCAGCAGGGGGTTGTCGGCCAGCACCCAGGCCGCGAACTCGTCGTAGTCCGCGCCTTCGAGCACCCTGCCGGTCCCCCGGTAGGTTCTGTCCCGCAGTTCGATGGTGACCTGCGGGTTCGCCTTGATGTTGTGCCACCAGGCCGGGTACCTGTCCTCCATGAACGAGCTCACGTACATGAGGTCACCGCGATATGCCGGGCCGAGCGGAACCGTATGCCGCTTGCCGCTTTTCGCGCCCGTGGTGGTGAGCAGGATCAGATCCCCACCCGCATACGCGCCACCCACCTTGCCCGAGTTCGCCCGGAACTCGGCAATGACGTCCACATTCCAGTCGACAATGCTGCCGTCCGGGTCCCACGCCTGGTTCCACGGCGCGTTCGGATCGTCGTAGCCGGTGATCCCAGCCTGATCCGCCGGTGCCGCAGTCGATTCGGTTTCGCTCATGGTCAGAGCATGCCGGTCACTTAGGACACCTACAGTCCTAATACCAGGAGTCCCGGCCGGGAGCCGCGGCCAGTGGTCCGCCGGGCTGCGTTCCTCGCTCCTCCGCACCGCCGACCTCCACCACTCGGCGGCGGCGGCGGTTCGCCCCTAGGTGCGCACGACGAGGACCGCTCCGGCGGCGAGGAGCGCGAGGACGATGGCGGCGAGGCCGTAGACGAGGCGATGATTGCGCAGGACGGGGACGAAGCGGTCGAGCGCGTAGCGGCCGGGGCCGGTCAGGGTGAGCGCGGCGGCGGCCGCGGTGAGGATCAGTTCGTATTCGATGCCCTTCGGGGCGAAGAAGGCGCCGGTGCCCTTGACCGCGATGGCGTTCAGCAGGGTACCGACCACGGCCGCACCGGCCAGCGGGGTGAGCAGGCCGACGGCGAGCGCGAGGCCGCCGAACGTCTCGGTCACGCCCGCGACGAACGCCATGGCTTCGCCGGCGGGATAGCCCTTGCTGGAGAAGAACTTTCCGGTCCCGTCCAGTCCCCCGCCACCGAACCAGCCGAACAGCTTCTGCGCGCCGTGCGCGGCCATCGTCAGCCCGACCGCGATGCGCAGCAGGAACAGGCCCGCGCCGTAAGCGTGCGGGGTCGCGGCGCGGTCCGGTGCCACGCGGGCCGCGGCTGCGGTAGGTACGGATGTTGCGGTGGAACTCATTCGATGGTCCTTTCGATGGGGGCAGGGGTCAGCCGAATTGGAGGGAACGTTTCGCCAGGCCGTTCCAGAAGCCGTCGATCACGCTGCGCTGGGTGCTCAGATCGGCGTCGGCCGCGCCGAGCGCGACGAACAGCGGCGCGAAGTGTTCGCTGCGCGGGTGCGCCGCCGCCGCGGCCGGAGCCTTCTTCTCGAAATCGAGCAGGGCGTCGACATCGCCGGCGGCCAGCGCCCGTCGGCCCCAGTCGTCGAACTCGGCCATCACCGCATGCACCGAGCCGTCCTGGGTCAGCGCGCGCAGATTGTGGGTGAAGAAGCCGCTGCCGACGATCAGCACACCTTGGTCGCGCAGCGGCGCGAGCTTGCGGCCGAGTTCCAGCAGACCGGACGGGTCGAGCGTCGGCATCGACAGTTGCAGCACCGGCACGTCGGCCGCCGGGTACATCTCCACCAGCGGCACGTACGCCCCGTGGTCGAGCCCGCGATCGGGCACGTCGTGCACCGTGCGGCCGGGGGCCCGCAGCAGTGCGCGCACGTCGTCGGCGAGTTCGGGTGCCCCGGGCGCGGGGTAGGTCACGTCGTAGTAGTGCTGCGGAAAGCCCCAGAAGTCGTAGACCAGCGGAACCGTCGCGGTCGCGCCGACGGCGAGCGGCGCGTCTTCCCAGTGCGCCGAAATCATCAGGATCGCTTCGGGTTTCGGCAGTTCCGCGGACCAGGCGGCCAATTGCCCCGGCCACAGCGCATCATCGGCCAGCGGCGGGGCGCCGTGCGACAGGTACACCACGGGCATTCGCATCGGTCTCGGCCTCCCAGCAAGTAGTTCAAATTTGAACATCTGTCGACGATGGTAGATTATCGTTCGAGTTTGAACAATAGGGAGGGTGGTCACAGTGGATGAGCCCCGCTGGCTCGACGACGAAGAGATGCGGACCTGGCAGGCGTTCCTCGCCTCGACGGCACTGCTGAACCGCCGGATCGAACAGCAGCTCAAGGAGGACGCGCACCTGTCGCACACCCAGTACGAGGTGCTGGTGCGACTCGAGGACGCGCCCGGCGACGCGCTGCGGATGACCGAGCTCTCCGCCGCGCTGTTCACCTCCAAGAGCGGTCTCACCTATCAGATCGGACAGTTGGAGAAGGCGGGCTTCGTCCGCCGCACCCCCGCCCCCGACGACCCCCGCGGCATCATCGCCACCCTCACTCCCGCCGGCCGCCGCAAACTCCAAGCCGCCGCCCCCGGCCACGTCGCTCTGGTCCGCGAACTCCTGATCGACGTCCTCACCCCGCAGCAACGCAAAGCCATCGCCGACGGCCTGGGCAAGGTCGCCGCCGACCTGCGTTGAGCACGACGCGCAATGCTGCGGCGGGTGCCACGCGCACCGGCCGCGTCGACCACGAACGCCGAGACAGTCGAGGAGAACTCTGATGACCTACGTCCCCGAACCCACCAGGTACGACGGGCCGATGCGGTATCGGCGATCGGGTCGATCCGGGCTCGATCTGCCGATGCTCTCGCTCGGCTTCTGGCACAACTTCGGTGACGACCGGCCGTATGGCATCCAGCGCGACATTGCGCTGCGTGCATTCGACCTGGGCATCACCCATTTCGACCTGGCGAACAATTACGGGCCGCCGTACGGGGCGGCCGAGATCAATGCCGGACGCATCCTGCGGGAGGACCTGGCCAGGTATCGCGACGAACTCGTACTGTCCACGAAAGCGGGCTGGGACATGTGGCCCGGACCGTACGGGCAGGGCGGTGGCTCGCGAAAGTATGTGCTCGCCTCGCTCGACCAGTCACTGACCCGGCTCGGCGTGGACTACGTCGACATCTTCTATTCGCACCGGTTCGACCCGACGACCCCGCTGGAGGAGACCGCGTCGGCGCTGCACACCGCGGTGCAGCAGGGCAAAGCGCTCTATGTCGGCATCTCGTCGTACACCGCGCAGGATTCGCGCACCATCGCGGCGATGCTGCGTGAGCTGGGCACGCCGCTGCTCATCCACCAGCCGTCGTACTCGATGTTGAACCGCTGGATCGAGACCGAAGGACTGCTCGACGCCGCCGCCGAGGCGGGCTTCGGCGTCATCGGCTTCACCGCGCTGGCCCAGGGCATGCTCACCGCGAAATATCTGGACGGCATTCCGCAGGAATCGCGGGCCGCCCAGGACAAGTCGTTCCAGAACGAGCTGCTCACCCCCGCGATGATCGACCGGCTGCGCAAGCTCAACGCCCTCGCCGAGCGACGCGGCCAGACGCTCGCCCAGCTCGCGCTCGCGTGGGCGCTGCGCGACGAGCGGGTGACATCGCTGGTCATCGGCGCGTCCACGACCGGCCAGCTCGAGCAGAACGTCGCCGCGCTCGACGGGCTCGAGTTCCGCGCCGAGGAACTGGCCGAGATCGATGCTCTGCTCGACGACGACGGAGCGGTCGATCTGTGGCGATCGGCCCGCGAGGGCACGCTCTGACCCTCCGAACCCCTTCGCGCACAGGCGAGTCAGGGGAATACCGGAGGCCGATACCATCCTCCGGGCTGACGACGAACCGCGTGCCCGCTGCATAGTGTGCCCGCATGACCCCAGGGCGACCGGACGCACCACCGCTACCCGACCGCCGTCGACTCGCCCGGCGGGGCGTCGGCCTATTCCTCGTCGCGCTGGTCGCGCTGTCCGCACCGGCCATGATCTTCGCGGTCGTGGCGCGCAACGAGATCGGCATCCTGCTGCTCATGTGGGCGCCGGGCGTCGCCTCGCTGCTCGCCCGGCTGCTGCTGCGCGAAGGATTCGGCGATATCTCGCTGCGCTTCGGCGGCCGCCGCGGCTGGTGGGCCTGCCTGTTCGCGCTCGGCTACCCGGTGGTCGTCGCGGGGGCGGCGTACGGCGTCGGCTGGCTCAGCGGCATGGCCGAGTACACCACGCCCGACGGCGAAGCCGCCGGCTGGATCGCCTTCGCGATCCAGCTGCTCATCGGCCTGGTGCCCGGCACCGCCATCGGCCTGGTGTTCGCGCTCGGCGAGGAACTCGGGTGGCGCGGCTATCTGCTCACCCGGCTCATCGACGCCGGACTACCGCAGCCGATCCTGATCGGCGGATTGATCTGGGCCGCTTGGCATCTGCCGTTGATCATCGGTGGCAACTATCTGAGCGGCAACGGCGGTTCCGTACTGGTGATCGCGCCGCTGTTCGTGATCCAAATCGTCGTGGTCTCCTATGCTTTCGCGCGAGTCCGGCTGGATACCGGCAGCGTCTGGCCCGCCGTCGTGCTGCACGCGTCGTGGAATTCGGTGATCCAATCCGTCTTCGACACCCACACCACCGGCGCGCGGGCTTGGCTGTGGCTCGGCGAACAAGGTCTGCTGCTACTGGCCGCCAATGCGATCTGCGTTTTCCTGCTCTATCGGCGGCCGGGAAGATTCCTGCGCCAACCACTTTCGAGCGCGCCCGATTCGGCCGCACAAAATGGCAGTTGATGCGCGCTGGCACATTGCGATCCCGGTGACCGTAATACTGGTCACGCCGCATCCGGCCTGGTTTCCTCATCCGTAATCATCCGGGTGGAGCGAAAGGTCGTGGAATGTCCGTGCAGGTGGTCAAGCTCGGTGCGCACATCGGCGCCCGAATCGAGGGAGTCCGGCTCGGCGGGGCGCTGGACGGCGCGACCGTCGCCACCGTGCGCGCCGCGCTCAACGAGCACAAGGTGATCTTCTTCCGGGAACAGCACCACCTCACCGAGGACGGCCAGTACGAATTCGCCGAACTGCTCGGCACGCCCACCACACCGCACCCGACGCTCACCTCCGCGGGCGTGAAGAGCCTGGCCATCGACTCCCACCACGGCCGCTCCAACACCTGGCACACCGATGTCACCTTCGTCGACCGCGTGCCGAAGGCCTCCATCCTGCGCGCGGTCACGCTGCCGAGTTACGGCGGCGCGACCACCTGGGCCTCGACCGTCGCCGCCTACAACTCGCTGCCGGAACCGCTGCGGCGGCTGGCCGAGAGCCTGCGCGCGCGGCACACCAACCAGTACGACTACGCGGCCACCGTCGAGGACCGCCCGGACGAGAACGCGCGGGCCTACCGCCGCGAATTCGAGTCCACCTACTTCGAGACCGAGCATCCGGTGGTCCGGGTGCACCCGGAGACCGGCGAGCGGGCACTGCTGCTGGGCTGCTTCGTCAAGCAGATCGTGGGCCTGTCCAGTAGCGAGTCGCAGGCGCTGTTCCGGTTGTTCCAGGATCGGGTGACCCGGCTCGAGCACACCGTCCGGTGGGACTGGTCGCTCGGCGACGTGGCCATCTGGGACAACCGTGCCACCCAGCACTACGCGATCGACGACTACGACGGCGCGGAGCACCGCAGGCTCACCCGGATCACCCTGGCCGGCGATATCCCGGTCGGCGTCGACGGCACGTCCAGCACCGTCATCGCGGGAAATGCCGAGTCCTACTCCGCGGTCGATCCACTCGGCACGGCGGCTTAGCCGTCCTCTTCGAACTCGCATTGTTTGGACACCGGCTCGGCGGTGAAAACAATCGCGAGATCGGCAACCCGGCGATCCGCGCGCAGCGCGCCATCCAGAACCGCACACGAAGTCTCGATTACGCTTTGACGGCTCGCGTCCGGTGATTACGCACCCGCAGGTACCGACCGGTCTTGCCCGACGAGGGGAATCGCGTGGATTTATGGAGTTATATCCGAGGGCGGGGCGAATTCCTCGCGTTCCTCACTTATCAGCATGCCTCCCTGGCATTTCAGACCGTCCTGGTCGGAACCGTCGTCGCGGTGCTGATCGCGGTCGCGGTCTATCGGCTGCCGCTGCTGGCCGCGCTCTCGCTCACCTCTAGCCGGGTGGCGCTGACCATTCCGTCGCTGGCCCTGCTCGCCCTGCTGCTGGTGCCGTTCGGATTGGGCGTGGTCCCCTCATTTCTCATGCTGACGTTCTTCGCGGCACTGCCGGTGATCGGCAACGCGATCGTGGGGTTGCGCGCGGTGCCGCCCTCGGTCATCGAGTCCGCCAAAGGCATCGGCTTTTCCCGGCTGCGCATCCTGCTCACCGTTGAATTGCCGATCGCCTGGCCGGTGATCCTCACCGGCATCCGGGTTTCCACCCAGATGATCGTCGGCGTGGCCGCCATCGTCGCCTACGTCCTCGGACCCGGCCTCGGGTCGCTGATCTTCAACGGCCTGTCCCGGCTCGGGGGCGCCAACGCCATCGAGATGGCGTTGACCGGCACCATTCTCATCGTCCTCATCGCGTTGGTGTTCGACGCACTCCTCGTCCTGCTCGGCCGCCTCACGATCGCAAAGGGACTGTCATGACCGAAGTGACCAGCCGCCCCGCTCCGCCCGCGCCGGAGCGCAACGTGACCGGCGCCGACATCAAACTCGACGCCGTCGTCAAGCGCTACCGCGGCCAGGACGCGCCCGCGGTCGAACGGCTCGACCTGGAGATCGACGCGGGTGACATCGTCGCGTTCGTCGGTCCGTCCGGCTGCGGCAAGACCACGACCTTGAAGATGATCAACCGGCTGATCGAACCGACCGAGGGCCGGATCTTCATCGGCGGCCGCGACGTCACCCGCGAGGACCCGGACAAACTGCGCCAGTCGATCGGGTACGTCATCCAGTCCGGCGGACTGTTCCCGCACTGGAGTGTCGCCAAGAACGTCGGCGCCATCCCGCGGGTGCTCGGCTGGGACCGGAAGCGGATCGCCGAACGCACCGAATACCTGCTCGATCTCGTCGGACTGGATCCCGCCACCTTCGCCGACCGGCTGCCCAAGGACATGTCCGGCGGCCAGCAGCAGCGGGTCGGCGTCGCCCGCGCGCTCGCCGCGGACCCGCCGGTCCTGCTGATGGACGAACCGTTCGGCGCGGTGGATCCGATCACCCGGGTGCGCTTGCAGGACAGCCTGATCGCGATCCAGCACGAACTCGGCAAGACCATCGTGATCGTGACGCACGATTTCGAGGAGGCCACCAAGCTCGGTGACAAGGTGCTGATCCTGTCCGAGGGCGGGCATGTCGAGCAGTACGCGAGCCCGGAGGAGATCCTCACCGACCCGGCCACGCCGTTCGTCGAGGAGTTCGTCGGTTCCGGCGCGAAGCTGGCCTATCTCACCGTGTCCCGGGTGCGCGATGTCGAATACGACAAGGTGATCACCGCCCGGGTCGGCGAACCCGCGCAGGGCGTGATCCAGCGCGCGATGGCGGCCGGGCACACCTGGGTCGTGGTCGTCGACGAGGCCGGGCGGCCGCGGTCGTGGCCCTCGCTCACCGAACTGGCGACCAAACCGGAGGTCTCGGACTTCCTCGACCGGCGCCTGCCCGTGGTCGCGCGCTCCTCCACCCTCAACGACGCACTCGACGCCATGCTCGCGGCCAGCCAAGGGGCCGCACTCGTCACCGACGGCCGCGGCGCCGTGGTCGGCGCGCTCAGCATCGGCACGGTGACCGAGACGATCCAGGCCAAACTCGCCGAGGTGCGGTCGGACGAGGCCGACCTGTCCTACGAAACCTATGTCGACGGCACCGATCCCGCGCCGACGCCGGTGGTCGCCGCCGACGACGAACCCGGATCGGCCGAGCCGGCATGAGCAGGCTGCGGCGCGTGCCGCTCGACGTATGGTTCGAGCCGATCATCATCGGCGTGATCGGTCTCGGCTATGTCCTCTGGTACCGGTCCACGACCTTCACCCCGACCGAGCAAGCATCCCTGGCCTGGGACAACTTGCAGACCACGATCCTCGCGCACATCAAACTCACCGTCGTGGCCACATTGATCGTGGTCGTCATCGCGATTCCGCTCGGTATCGCGCTCACCCGGCCCGCGCTGAAACGCGTCGAACCCCTCGCGGTGAACATCGCCAATATCGGGCAGGCCGCGCCCGCGGTCGGGCTGCTGGTGCTGTTCACCTTCTGGCTCGGCACCGGATTCCGCACGGCGATAGTCGGTCTCGTCGTGTACGCGATTCTGCCGATCCTGCAGAACACCATCGTCGGACTGCGGCAGGTGGACCACCGCACCATCGAGGCCTCGCGCGGTATCGGCTACTCCGGCAGCCGGACACTGTTCCAGGTGGAGTTGCCGCTCGCGGTGCCGGTCATCCTCAACGGCGTGCGCACCGCGCTGGTCATCCTGGTCGGCACCGCGACGCTGAGCACGTTCATCGGTGCGACAAGCCTCGGCACGCTGATCACCACGGGTGTCACGCTGTTCCTGCCCAAGCTGCTCGTCTCCGGCGCGATCCTGGTGGGCCTGCTCGCCTTGACCATCGATTGGCTGGGCCGGCTCGTCGAACTCGCCGCGACGCCGCGGGGCATCGCATGAGGCCGCCGCGGCTCACGACGCTGCTCGCCGCGCTCGTGGTGGCGGGCGCCGCGCTCACCGGGTGCGGTCTGGTCAGCTCGTCCGGCACCTTCCACGACGCCCGGCTGCCCGACGGCGCGCAACCGCTGGACGGGGTGAAGCTGGTCGTCACCTCCAAGAGCTTCACCGAGGGCGTGCTGCTCGGCAAGCTCACCGCGACGTATCTGGGCGCGGCGGGCGCGAAGGTCACCGACCTCACCGGGGCGCCGGGTTCCGCGTCGTCGCGGCAGGCTCAGCTCAACGGTGACGCCGACATCCTCTGGGAGTACACGGGCACCGGATGGGTGAACTACCACAACCAGACCGAGACGATCGCGGACCCGCAACAGCTCTGGCAGCGCGTACACGACCTGGAGCAGCGCGACCACGATCTGGTGTGGTTGCCGCCGGCCAACTTCAACGACACCTACGCCTTCGGCGCGTCGACCCCGAACGCCGAACGCCTGCAGGTGAAATCGCTGTCCGACGTGACCACCCTGCCGGTCCCCGACCGCACCTTCTGCGTCGACGACGAATTCTTCAGCCGTTCGGACGGTTTCCTCCCGATGCTGGCGAAGTACGGTATCCCGTACAACGATCCGAACGGCGTCCCGTCCGGCAACGTGACCCGGATGGACGCGGGGGTGGTCTACACCGCCACCGCCAAGGGGGCACCCTGCAACTTCGGCATGATCTACACCACCGACGGCCGGGTGAAGAACTTGAATCTCGTTGTGCTGCAAGATGATCGCAAGTTCTTCCTGCCCTACAGCGGCACCGCCGTCGTGCGCGGCGCCGTGCTCGACCGGCATCCGGAACTGCGCCCGCTGCTCGGCACCCTCTCCGAACGCCTCACCGACGACCTCATGCAGGAACTGAACGGCCGTGTCGACATCGACGGGGAAGACCCCGCCGACGTCGCCTACGACTGGCTGAAAACCCAGAAACTGATCGCCTGATCAGCAGGCTGCGGCGGCAAAATCGTGCTGGGGCTTACATTTTCGCGTAGCGGGCCATGACGAAGCTGTAGAGGCCGTAGGTGATGATGCCGAGGCCGGCGACGATGAGCAGGACCATGCCGAAGGGCTGGGCACCGAGGATTTTCAGGGCACCGTCCAATCCCGCGGCCTTCTCGGGCTCGGACTTGGTGGCGGCGAGGATGACCAGCAGGCCGACGGCGCCGACGGCTAGGCCTTTGGCCAGGTAGCCGGCCATGCCGAGGCGCCGGACCAGCTTGCTCGGCGTGCCCTGCAGATCGTCGACGAACTTCTCGGTGACGCCCTTGTACACGTGGTAGCCGCCGACCCCGATGATGACCAGCCCGGCCACGACCAGGGCGATGGCGCCCGCGGTGTGCTGCATGACGCGCGCCGCGAGCCCGGCGCTCTCGCCGCTGCTGGACTTGCCGCTGCCGCGCGCGAAACCGAAGGCGGAGACGGCGAAGACGAAGTAGATCACCGCGAGGGACAGGGCCTTCACCCGGCGCAACGCCTCGGACTTCTTGCTGTCCTTGTCCGGCTTGGACGCGCTGCCCAGCACCGCTTCGACCAGCCGCCACAGCGCCAGGATCAGGAAGGCCACCGCGCCGACCCACAGCACGAGCGGGCCGCCCGGCTCCGCCGCCAATTCCTTCATCGCCCCGGATTGGTCGGCGGCGCCGCCCGAACCGCCGAGCGCGATGCGGATGGCGATGTAGCCGATGATCAGGTGCACGATGCCCGTCATGACGAACCCCGCCCGGGCGAAGCGCTCGAAGACGCGGTGCTGGGCGATCCGTTCCGCTGTGCTGGCCGCCTTGGTCTGAGTCATGCTGGCACTCATCTCATTTCGATCGAACCGAACGTCGGGGCAAATACCCGGTCCGGCCCGCTCGAAACGGGGTGTCGCGAATATCCAAGACGGGCTCCCGGCGGTGGCGCAGAATTTGCCGCATGGCTGAATCGACTCTTTCTCCCGCCGACCGTTACCGCGCGCTGGCGCAGACGTTCACCCGAAAAGTGGCGGCCGTTCCGGCTTCCGGCTGGGATGCCGACTCCCCGTGCGCCGAGTGGACCGCGCGCGATGTCGTCCGGCATGTCATCGACAGCGAACGCGATATCGCGCGGATGGTCGGGCTCGAGCTGCCGCCCGCGCCGTCCGTCGACGACGATCCGGCCGCGGCCTGGGCCGCGACCCGTGCCGCCATGCAGGACATTCTGGACGATCCCGCGCGGGCCACCCGAGAATACGACGGCCACTTCGGCCGCACCGATCTGGCCGCGACGATCGAGCGCTTCTACTGTTTCGACCTGGTCGTGCACGGCTGGGATATCGCCCGCGCCACGGGCACCGACGCCACCATCCCCGCCACAGAGCTCGAATGGGTCGAGGGCGTGGCACGCTCGCTCGGCGACTCGCTGCGCATGCCCGGAGTTTGCGGGCCCGCCCTCGACGCTCCCGCCGACGCCGACGAGCAGACCCGGGTCCTCGCCTTTCTCGGTCGCGCGCACTGATCACAACAGCTCGTTCAGCAGGCGGCCCACCCGGTGCATGTTCTCGGGCCGGTCGAAATCGCCGTGCGCGCAGTCCACCTCGAGCACGTCGATCCGGCCGCTGACGTGGGGCCGCCAGGCTTGCTCGAACTCCGTCGCCGGGTCCGCCGTGCGATGGCCTTCCGCATCGATCGCGGCGGCGAACACGGTCAGGTCGCCGTCGAAGCACGGCGAGGTGAAGCCGTCCAGCAGGGTGCTGTTGTTGATCAGCACCTTGGTCGCCTGCGCCACCAGCCGCTGGATCACCGGGGATTCGAGTTGCTCGCCGAAACGGTCGGCCGCCCAATCGCGGATGCCCGCCATGGCCTGCTCCTCCGAGACGTCGGGATCGTCGTCCGAGGCCACCGGCGGCTTGCTGTCGAGGATGCCGAGGAACCCGACTACCCTTCCCCGCCTGGTGAGTTCGCAGGCCAGCGCGTGTGCGACGATGCCGCCGTAGGACCAGCCCAGCAGATAGTAGGGGCCCTCCTCCTGCAGGGCGAGGATCCGGTCGATGTAGTCGGCCACCATCGCGTCGAACGATGCGGCGACCGGCCCGCCGTCGAGGCCACGGGACTGGATGGCGTACACCGGGCGGTCGGACAGGTGCCCGCCGAGTTGCTGGTAGAACCAGCCGAGACCACCGCCGGGGTGCAGGCACCACAGTGGCTGCTGCCCGCCGGAACTCTTCAGCAGCAGCACCGGATCGAAATCCGTACCCGCCGTAGCGCCTTCGTCGAGCCGCGGCACCAGCTGGGCGACGGTCGGCGCGTCGAAGACCACCCGCACCGGCACCTCCACGCCCAGGGTCGCGCGAATCCTGCTGGTGAGCCGGGTCGCCAGCAGCGAGTGGCCGCCCAGCGCGAAGAAGTCGTCGTCGATACCCACCCGTCCGACGCCGAGGATCTCGGCGAACAGCTCGGCCACGGCCTGCTCGCGTTCGGTGCGCGGAGCTCGGTATTCGGTGGCGGACAACAGTTCCGGATCGGGCAGTGCGACGCGGTCGAGCTTGCCGTTCGCGGTCAACGGGAGCGCGTCGAGCACCAGCACGGTGGCGGGCACCATGAATTCCGGCAACCGCTCCGCCGCCCAGCGGCGCACCGCCGCGGCCAGCAGCCCCGCCTGCGGGTTGTTCGCGCAGGCCGCGGGGTTCGCCGTGGGCTCGTACACGTCGGCCAGCGGCCGCCCGCCCCGCGTCTCGGCGTCGAGGAACACCGCGTCCATGTGTCCCGGTGTGGCGGACCAGGTCACGGCGGTGGTGTAGCCCAGTGCGGTGCCCAGCACGTGCAGTTCCTCCGGCAGCAAGCCGGTGTCGGGCCGCACCGTCCGATCGAGCGTTCCTTCGAAACCCACTGCCGTCGAAACCGATTCCGGTTCCTCCGGCACGGGTTGCCCGCCGCGGATCAGCTCCGCCGCGGCGACCTCGCCGATCAGCCCGGCGTGCGGAATCCCGGTGATCCGCAGCCCGTCCGAATGACCGTTCCGCAGCAGCGCGCACAGCCAGTCGTGGTCGCGGTACCCGGCTTTCGGCAGATCCGCCACCGAAAGCGGTTGCGCCGGGGCCTTCCACAGCACCACGTCGTAGCGGTAACGGTTCAGTTCGTTGACCGAATGCCCGCGCTTGAGCTCGATATCGACGGCGTCGAAACCACATTCGCGCCCGAGCGCCGTGAAGTACTCCGGTGCGAGCAGCAGTTCCTGTTCGGCGGCGATATCGCGGCGCACCCGATCGCGCACCGCCGCGGCGTCGGCGCCGCCATGGCGAACGAGCTGCACCGCGGTCGTGAATTCCGTCAGCAACGCGAAGTTGCGCACGTCGCCGACGAATATCGCACCACCCGGGGCGAGCACTCGCAGCACCTGTTCGAGGACCTTGCCGAGGTAGGCCTGACTCGGGAAGTACTGGACGACGGAGTTCAACACCACGGTGTCGAAGTGACATTCGGGCAGCCCGGCCGGATCGTCGGCCGGACGGGCGCTCAGGAAGACGTTGGCCGCCCACCCGGCATCGACGCGGGCCAACTGCTCGCGCAGCTTCCCGATCGTCTCCGCCGACAGGTCCGTGGCCCAGTACTCGGCGCACTCCGGGGCCAACTGCGACATCAACAGACCCGACCCCACACCGATCTCCAGCACCCGACGCGGACCCAACTCCCGAATCCGATCCACCGTCGCCGCCCGCCACTCCCGCATCTGCGCCAACGGAATCGGCGCACCGGTGTAACTGCTGTTCCACCCACCGAAGTCCGAGGCGAGTTCGTCCGCGCGGGCGGGTTCGTCGCCGGGTTCCGCCACCGCGTCCGCGCCACCGGTCACCCCGGAATACAGGTCGTCGTAGACCCGGCGCCACTGCCCGACCAGTTCGTCCTCGCCGACCACCGGTCCGGCCTTGTCCGCGACCACGTAGCCCACCAGCTGTTTCCCGCCGGTGCCGGTCTCGCGGGCCAGCACCACCGCCTGCGCCACCGAGGGATGGTGCGCGAGCACGGTTTCCACCTCCCCCGGTTCCACGCGGAACCCGCGGATCTTGACCTGATCATCGGCGCGGCCCGCGAACTCCAGTACCCCGGCCGCGGTCCACCGCACCACGTCCCCCGTGCGATAGAGCCGCCCGCCGACCGGATCGAACGGGTCGGCCACGAACCGCGCCGCGGTCAGACCCGAGCGGCCGAGATAGCCGCGGGCCAATTGCGTACCGGCGACGTACAACTCACCGGCCACTCCCACCGGCACCGGCGACAACCACGAATCCAGCACGTATACGCGGGTATTGGCGACCGGAGCGCCGATCGGCACCGTCGCGCCGGACACCGCGCCGGGCACGACGTAGGACGTCACATCCACGGTCGCCTCGGTCGGACCGTACAGGTTATCGATACGGGAGATGCCGCAGCTGCTCCGCAACGCATCCACCAGTCCGGTGGACAGACTGTCGGCACCGGTGTTCACCTGCCGCAGGCTCTGGAAGGGTTTGTCCGGCAACGACTCCGCGTATTCGGCCAACGCCGACAGCAACGGTGGCGTCGCGAACATCTTCGTCACCGCCCGCGTCTGGACCAGTCGCGTGAGCTCGGCCGGATCCGAGCGCTGCGCACTCGCCACCACGAGGGCCGCACCCCCGCACAGCGCGGGCCAGATCTCGTACGTCGACGCGTCGAACGCGATCGAGGAATGCACCAGCACCCGATCGGCGCGGTCCGCCGACCACGCCTGTGCCACCAGGTTCACCACGTTCCGATGCGTGATGCCGACGCCTTTCGGCACACCGGTCGAGCCGGAGGTATAGATGACATAGGCCAGGTTCTGCGGCCGCGGCGGAGCGAGCCGGTCCGCGTGGTCTGCCCCGGACGCGGTGACCGTATCGAGTTCCACCCGCGGCGTTGTCGTCTGCGGCAGCACCGCGGCGGTGGCCGCGTCGGTCAGCACGACCACCGGTGCCGCGTCGGCGAGGATGAACGCCAACCGATCCGCGGGGTAACCCGGATCGATCGGCAGATACCCGCCCCCGGCCTGCACGACTGCCAGCAGCGCGACGATCAGGTCCGCGGAGCGCGGCAAAGCCACCGCGACAACGCTGTCCGGGCCCACCCCGCGCGAAGCGAGCACGCGCGCAAGCTGATTCGCGCGAACGTCGAGTTCGCGGTACGTCAGCTCGGTGCCCGCGGCGATGACGGCGACGGCGTCCGGTGTCGCCTCGACCCGGCGGCGGAACAGTTCGGCCAGGGTCAGGTCCGGCTCGAGCGCGACCGCGGTGTCGTTCCAGGCGTGCACGACCAGGCCGCGCTCTTCGTCGCCGAGCACGTCGATCGAGCCGACCGGCGCACTCGGGTGCGCCACCACCTGCCGCAGGACCCGGACGAATCGCGCCGCGATCGCCTCGACCGTGGCGTGGTCGAACAGGTCGGTGGCGTACTCGATGAACGCGCCCCACGGCTGCCCGGCCGGGGTGTCGGCGATGTTGAAGAACAGGTCGAACCGCGCTGTCGCGGTGGACGCGTGGTAGGGCTCGAACTCGACTCCGGCGAACTCCAGCGTGGGCAGGGCGTTGTTCTGGAAGGCCAGCGACACCTGGAACAGCGGATGCTGCGCCGCCGAGCGCACCGGGTTGAGCATTTCCACCAGCAGTTCGAACGGCGCGTCCTGATTCTCGTACGCGGCAAGCGCTTTCGCCCGGATCGCGCCGACGAGCTCGGTGAACGGGGCCGCCGGCACGACCCGGGCACGCAGCACCCAGGTGTTGACGAAGAAGCCGATCAAGTCGGTCAGGGCCGCGTCGGTCCGTCCCGCGATCGGCGCGCCGATCGGAATATCCTCGCCCGCACCGAGTTCGAACAGCAGCACGGCCAGCGCCGACTGCAACACCATGGATACCGTCGCGCCCTCGCGCGCAGCAAGGCGCTGCACACCCGACCGGATCTCGGCGTCGATCTCGAAGACGACCATATCGCCGCGGTAGCTCGCGACCCGGGGCCGCGGCCGGTCGGTGGGCAGTCGCAATTGTTCGGGCAGACCATCGAGTTCGGCCCGCCAGTAGTCGAACTGCCGCGCCAGCGCGCTGTCCGGATCGGTCGGCGCACCCAGCAGGTCCTGCTGCCACAGCGTGTAATCCACGTACTGCACCGGGAGCGGCTCCCAGCCGGGCGCCCGATCGTCCGCCCTGGCCGTGTAGGCGGTCGCCAGGTCGCGCAGCAGCGGCGTCATCGACCAGCCGTCACCGGCGATGTGATGGATCAGCAGCACCAGCACGTATTCGCCCGGCCCCGAACACAATATCGTCACCCGGATAGGGATCTGCGTCGACAGGTCGAACCCGAAGCGCACCGCCGCGGTCACCGCCGCGTCCACCTCGTCCGGGGACACCTCGGTCGATTGCACCGGCACCTCGACACCGTCCGCGGCAAGCACCCGCTGACCGGGCACCCCGTCGGTCTCGACGAAGACCGTGCGCAGCGTCTCGTGCCTGGCCACGACGTCACCGATCGCGGCGGTCAGCGCGGCGACGTCCACGCCACGCAACCGGACGGCCAGCGGAATGTTGTACGTAGCGGACGGGCCTTCCAGGCGATGGATGAACCACAGCCGCCGCTGCGCGAACGACAGCGGCACCACGTCCGGTCGTGCGCCCGCCGTCAACGCGGGCCGGACGCGGGCTTCCGGATCGAGCCGCTCCGCCAGCCGCGCCACGGTCGGCGCGTCGAAGACCGCCCGGATCGGCACCTCCACCCCGAGTTCGACACGGATCCGGCTGATCAGACGGGTGGCGAGCAACGAGTGGCCGCCCAACTCGAAGAAGTTGTCGTCCAGGCCGATCCGCTCGCGCCCGAGCACTTCGCCGAACAGGTCGCCCAGCACCCGTTCGCGCTCGGTGCCCGGAGCCCGATAAGGCATGGCGGACAACAGTTCCGGGACCGGCAGCGCGGCTCGGTCCAGTTTGCCGTTGGCGGTCAACGGCACCCGGTCGAGCACCAGCACCGCCGCGGGCACCATGTAGTCGGGCAGCCGGCCCGCCACGAATTCGCGCAGCTGCGCGCCGTCGAGCCGATCCTCCGGATCGGCGGCGACCACATACCCGATCAGCTGCTTGCCGCCGATTCCGGTGTCGCGTGCGATCACCACCGCGCGCGACACCGAAGGATGCTGCGCCAGCGCGGTTTCCACCTCGCCCGGCTCGATCCGGAAGCCACGGATCTTCACCTGATCGTCGACCCGGCCGACATACTCCAGTTCTCCGGTGCTGTTCCAGCGCACCACGTCCCCGGTGCGGTACAGCCGCCCGCCCGCCGGATCGAACGGATCCGCGACGAACTGTGCGGCGGTCGTGCCGGGCCTGCCGTGATAGCCGCGGCCCAGTTGCGCGCCCGCCAGGTACAGCTCTCCGGCGGCCCCGACCGGCACCGGCCGCAACCACGGATCCAGCACGAAGGCCCGCATATTGGCCAGTGCCACACCGATCGGCACCACGGCGTCCACGCCGCCGTCCGCGTTCTCGAAGCCGCGACAGGTCGCGAACGTCGTCGTCTCGGTCGGGCCATATCCGTTCACGACCCGGGTCTCGGGGCATCCGCGCAGTGCGCGGGTGAGCACCTGCGCCGGCAGTTCTTCGCCGCCCGCCCACACCTGCCGGAGCGCACCGAGCGCCTCGGGGCAGTGGTCGATGAACAGCTCGAACAACCGCGTGGTGATGAAGGCCGCGGTCACCCCGTGCGCCAGCATCATCCGGCCCAGCGCCGCGATATCGGTGCGCTCCGGCGGCGCGACGACCACCCGGCCGCCGCCGAGCAGCGGCACCCAGATCTCGTAGGTCGACGCGTCGAAGGCGATCGAGGAATGCAGCAGGACGGCCTCGTGCGCACCGCCCTGCCATACGGGTTGGGCGGCGAAGGACACCACGTTGCGGTGGGTGATGGCAACGCCTTTGGGCACACCGGTCGAGCCGGACGTGTAGATCACATAGGCCAGATTGTCCGGCCGCACCGTGGTGGGCAGGTCGCCGCCGTCGAGATGCTGTCCGGAATCCAGCGTGTCGAGGTAGAGGCGGGGAGTTTCGCTGTGCGGCAGGGCCGCGGCGGTCGCCTGGTCGGTGACGAGCACCGTCGGCCCGGCATCGGCGAGGATGAACGCCAGCCGATCCGAGGGGTACGCCGGATCGATCGGGAGGTATCCACCCCCGGCTTTCAGCACCGCCAGCAGCGCGACGAGCAGTTCGGCCGACCGTGGCAACGCCACCGCCACGACCGAGTCGGGACACACGCCCGCCGAAACCAGGACGCGGGCAAGGCGTTGCGACCGCAGATCGAGATCGCGATAGCTCAGCTCGGTATCCGCACAGACGACCGCAACCGCGTCCGGGGTCGCGGCCACGCGTGCCCGGAACTGGTCCGCGATCGTGCCCTCCGGTATCGCCGCGAGCGCACTGTTCCAGCGACGCAGCACCGATTCCCGTTCCGCTGCGCCCAGCAGATCGATGGCCACCACCGGCATCTCCGGATCGCGCACGATCTGTTCGAAGATCCGCACCAACCGCGCGGCCAGCGCCTCGACCTCGGAGCGGCCGAAGGCATCGGTCCGGTATTCGAGATGCAGGTCGAGTACGGGGCCGCCGTTGGCGATGAACGTCAGCGGATAGTGCGAGGGCGAATACGGGTGCAGGTCGGCGATGGTGATACCGCTCGTGCCCGCCGCCGCGCCGATGCCGCGCTGGTCGACCGGATAGGACTCGAAGCCGATCAGCGTGTCGAACAAGACGTTCAGACCCGTCACCTGATGGATCTCGGTCAGCCCGATGTGATGATGGTCGAGCAGGGCCACCTGACGGGCCTGCAGAGCCCGCAGCAGGTCGGCGATCGTATCGCGCACACCGAATCGCACCCGCACCGCAACGGTGTTGATGAACAGGCCGACCATCGCGTCCACGCCGGGAATCGCGGGCGGACGACCGGAGACGGTCGCACCGGTGAGCACGTCGCGGCGTCCGGTCGTCGCGGCGAGCAGCATTCCCCAACCCGCCTGCACCACGGTGTTCAGCGTGACGCCGAGGTCGGTGGCGCGCCGGTTCAACCCGGCCGCCGTCGCCGCGGACAGCGGCACGGCGACGTGCACCACTCCGTCGGCCGCACCACCGTCGTGGCCTGCGAGCAGGGTTGGTTCGGTGACCCCGTCGAGTTCCGCGGCCCAGGCCTGCCGGGCGGCGCGGGAATCCCTGCGGTGCCACCACTTCAGGAACTCCTGGTAGGCGGGCGGCTGCGGCAGCGTCGAATGGTCGCCGCCGGAGCCGTAGAGGTGCAACAGGTCTCGCAGCAGCAGCGGCAGCGACCAGCCGTCCAGCAGCACGTGATGGGCGGTCAGGATCAGCTCGCAACGGTCGTCGGCCATCGGCACCAGCGTCAGCCGCAGCAGTGGCGGCCGCGTCACGTCGAAATGGGTGCGCCGGTCTTCGTCGAGCAGCCGGTCCAGCGCCGCACCACGCGCGGACGCCTCGGTATTCCGCAGATCCACTACCCGCCAGGGCAATTCGACACCCGCGAGCACCGCCTGGACGGCATCTCCGGGCCCGTCCGTCACGAAGCCCACCCGCAGGTTCGGGTAGCGATCGAGCAGACCCTGTCCGGCCGCGCGCATCCGTTCCGGGTCCACCGCGCCGGCCAGGCCGAAGACGACCTGCATGTGATAGGCGTCGAAGCCTGCGCCCGCCAGTACCTGATGGAACAGCAGCCCCGACTGCATCGAGGTCAGCGGCCAGACATCGACCAGGCGCGGGTATCTCGCCTCCAACGCTTCGATCTCGTGCTGCGCCAACGTCACCAGCGGCAGATCCGACGGTGTCAGTCCACCGGCGCCGAGCTCGGCGTGCCGGGCCAGGCCGGTGGCCGCGTCGCGCCACAACTCGGACAGTTCCCGGATCTCGTGCTGCGGCAGTACGCCTGCGGGCGCGGCGAACACCGCTTGCAGCACCGGTCCGGCGGCGGTGTCGATCACCATCGCGTTCACGTCCAGCACGGCGATCGCGGGACGCTCGGACATCGCCGGGTCCAGTGGCGTGATCAGTTGCTCGCCGTCGACCGCGGGCGTCCAGCCCGCGCCGCGCAATCGCGCGGGCAGCAGATCGGCCGAGGTGAACCGCCCGAGATAGTTGAACCCGAGCTGACCGGCCGAGAACGCTTGCAGCACAGCAGCGGTCTCGGGATTGAGATAGCGCAGCATGCCGTACCCGAGGCCCTTGCCCGGAACCGCGCGCAACTGTTCCTTGACGGACTTGAACAACGCGCCCGCCGCCGGGCCCCCCGCGCAGAGCTGGTCCCACGCGTCGGCGTCGGCACGCAATCGCACCGGGAACATGCTCGTGAACCAGCCGACGGTACGCGACAGATCGGCACCCGCGACGGTGTCTTCCTGGCGCCCATGCCCTTCCAGCCGGATCAGCACCGAGTCCGCGTCGGCGCCCCGGCCGGCCCGCCAGCGGGTCACCGCCGCGGCCAAGGCCGCGAGCAATCCGTCCTCGACGCCACCGTGGAACACCGCGGGCAACGCGGTCAGCAGGGTCTCGGTGACCTGCACCGGCATTCGCACCTGGACGTGCTCGACCGTGGACATCACGTCGACCAGCGGGTCCAGCGCGCGGCGGCCCAGTGCCGGGTCGGGGCCGTCGAGCACCGAACGCCACCAAGCCAGTTCCGCCACGCGCTCCGGACGGGTGGCCGCCGCGGCGAGACCGTGCGCCCACCGCCGCATCGACGTGCCGGTGCCCGGCAGTTCCGGCGCGACGCCCGCGGCTACTTCCTGCCATGCGGAGGCCAAGTCGGGCAGCAGGATTCGCCACGACACCCCGTCGACCACCAGGTGGTGCGCGACGAAGGAGAGCAGGCCGGGCCGGTGCGGACCGCGGTCGAACCAGACGAACTGCACCATCACACCCGCCGCGGGCGCCATCCGGCCGACCGCCGCCGCCACCTGCGCGACGATCACTTCGGCCCGGTCCGCCGGATGCGCCGCGAAGGACGCGGTCTCGACACGGTGCAGCACGCCGTCCACGTCGACCGCGCCCGGCGGCGCGACTTCTAGTCCCGCGCCGCGCTCGTCGTCGACCAGCCGCGCCCGCAACACATCGTGGCGGTCCAGCACCGCGGTCAAGGTCGCGACCAAGCCCGCCCGATCGATCCCCACCGGCAGTTCGAGCAACAGCGACTGCGTGAAACTGTCGAACCCGGCGCCCAATTCGCGGACGAAGCGCGCCACCGGCAGCAGCGGCAGCCACCCGGCACCGCCACCGGGCAACTCCGCCAGCACGGGGGCGGCCACCTCGCGGGTGAGCGCCACCGTGGCCAGCGCCGCGGCCGTCCGATGCTCGAACACCTCGCGCGGGCTGATCTCGACGCCCAATTCCCTTGCCCGCGAGACGACTTGAATCGACCGGATACTGTCGCCGCCCAGCTCGAAGAAGCTGTCGTCGACCCCGACCCGGTCGAGTCCGAGCACCTCGGCGAACACCTCGGCCAGCAGCTGTTCCTGGCTGGTACGCGGCGCCCGGTACGCCGCCGAGGAACTCAGCTCCGGCTCCGGCAGCGCCCGGCGATCCACCTTTCCGCTGGCGGTCAGCGGCATCGACTCGAGCACCAGCACCGCCGTCGGCACCATGTAGTCCGGCAACCGCTCGGCGGCGAAACGACGGACCGCACCCCCGTCGAGTTCGCTTGCGCTCGTGTCGGTTCGCTCCGCGACCACATAGCCGATCAGTTGTTTGCCGCCGCGGTCACCGGCCCGGGCCTGTACGACCGCCTGGGCGACGGAGGGGTGTTGCGCGAGGACGGTTTCCACCTCGCCCGGCTCGACGCGGAAACCCCGGATCTTGACCTGATCGTCGATCCGGCCCGCGAACTCCAGTTGCCCGGCCGCGTTCCAGCGCACCAGATCACCGGTGCGATACAACCGTCCGCCCGCCGGGCCGAACGGATCCGCCACGAACCGTTGCGCGGTCAACCCCGCTCGGCCCCGATAGCCGCGGGCCAGTTGGGCACCGGATACATACAATTCACCTGCGGTACCGATCGGCACCGGCGTCAACCACGGATCGAGCACGTATACCCGGGAATTGGCGACCGGCGCACCGATCGGCACGGCCGCACCGTCGATCCGGGCGGGCACGACGAAGGAGGTCACGTCCACCGTCGCCTCGGTGGGGCCGTAGAGATTGTCGACGCGCAGGCCCGCGCAACCGGCGCGCAGGCTCTGCACCAACCCCGAGGTCACCGTGTCGGCACCGGTGTTCACCTGGATCAAGCTCCGCAACGGCGTGCCGGGCAACGACTTCGCGTAATCGGCCAAGGCGGACAGCAGGGGCGGCGTGGCGAACATCTTGGTCACCGACCGGTCCTGCACCACCTGCGTGATCTCCGCCGGGTCCGACCGCTCCCCGGTGGCGAGCACCAATGTCGCTCCCCCGCACAGCGCGGGCCAGATCTCGTAGGTGGACGCGTCGAACGCGATCGACGAGTGCACCAGCACCCGCTCCCCCGGCCCCGCGAACCACGCCTGGGCGACCAGGTGTGCCACGTTGCCATGGGTGATGGCAACGCCTTTCGGCACACCGGTCGATCCCGACGTATAGATCACGTACGCGAGATGCTGCGGCGTCACCGTCCGAGCCGACCCGGTTCGTCCCGTCCCGCGCGTGGTCGTCGCGGGTGCGTCGAGTTGCAGCCGTGGCGTCGAGGTCTCGGGCAGTGCTGCTCCGGTCACCGAATCCGTCACCAGGACAACCGGATCCGCATCGGCGAGGACGAACGCGGAACGCTCCGACGGATACGCGGGATCGATGGGCAGATAGCCACCGCCGGCCCGCAAGACGCCCAGCAGTGTGACGATCAGGTCCACGGAGCGCGGGAGCGCCACCGCCACGACATCATCGGGCCCGACGCCCTGGGCGATCAGCAGCGCGGCCAGGCGATCGGCCCGCGCGGCCAGCTCCCGGTAGGACACCGCCACGTCGCCGCAGCGCACCGCGACCGCGTCCGGCGTACGCGCGACCTGCGCCTCGAACAGCTCCGGCAGGGTGCTGCCGGACACCTCGAGCGCGGTGTCGTTCCAGTGGCGCAGCACCAGTTCGCGTTCGTCGGCACCGAGCAGATCGATCGAGCCCACCGGGACACTCGCATCCGACATCACCTGGCGCACTATGCGCGCGAGCTGTCGGGCCATCGCCTCGACGGCAGGCCGGCCGAACAGGTCCGTGCGGTATTCCAGGCGCAGTTGCAGTGCGGGGGCGGCACCCGCGACGAGGGTCAGCGGATAGTGGGTCGGCGCGTCGGCGCGCAGACCGGTGATGGCGAGGCCGCTGCTGTCGGCGGCCGCGCCGATACCGGTGTAGTCGACCGGATAGGACTCGAACCCGATCAGGCTGTCGAACAAGACATTCAGACCCACGGCGCGGTGGATCTCGGCCAAACCGACGTGCTGCTGGTCCAGCAGGGCGACCTGGCGCGCCTGCACGTCGGCCAGCAGATCCGCGAGACTGTCACGCGGACCGAACCGCACCCGCACCGGAACGGTGTTGATGAACAATCCGACCATCGAAGCCACGTCCGGGATCTCCGGCGGGCGACCCGACACCGTGGCACCCGCCACGACGTCGTTGCGACCGGTGGTCTTGGCGAGCAGGACGCCCCACGCGGTCTGCACGACGGTGTTCACGGTGACGGCCAATTCCTTCGCGCGCCGCGGCAGTGCGGCCGCCGTCGCCGCGTCCAGCGGCACCGCGACCTGCTCGACCTCGGCCGCGCCGACGTCGTCGCCCGGCCCGGCGAGCAGGGTCGGTTCCGCGAACCCGTCCAGCTCGTCGGCCCAGGCCTGTACGCCCGCAGGCACGTCGCGCTGCGCCAGCCAGGTCAAGAAGTGCCGATAGTCCGGTGCCTGCGGCAATGCATCGGCTGCACCGTCGCTCCCGTAGAGGTGCAACAGATCTCGGATCAGCAACGGCAGCGACCAGCCGTCCAGCAGCACGTGGTGGGTGCTGAACACCAGCTCGGCGCGCTCGTCGGTCAACTGCACGAGCGTCCATCGCAGCAGCGGTGGCCGCGCCATGTCGAAGTGGGTGTGCCGGTCCGCGAGCAGCAGCTGCTGCAAGGTGGCAGCGCGCGCACTTTCGTCCCGATCCCGCAGATCGACGGCGCGCCAAGGCAAGTCGACCGCATCGACGACGACCTGTACCGGCTCACGGCGCACGCCTTCGACATATCCCGCCCGCAGGTTCGGATGACGGTCCAGCAGCGCGCGACCGGCCGCCCGCATCCTGGCCGGATCCACCTGTCCGGCCAGTTCGAACACCACCTGCATGTGATAGGCGTCGAACCCCGAATCGGCCAGCGCCCGATGGAAGAGCAGCCCCGACTGCATCGGCGTCGTCGGCCACACATCCACCAGGTGCGGGTACTGCGCCTCCAGGACTTCGATCTCGGTGTGGTCCAGCGCCACCAGCGGCAGATCGGACGGCGTCCGCCCGCCCGCGTCCGGTCCGGTGGCACACCGCGCCACACCGGCGGCCGCGCGCCGCCACAGCTCGGCCAGCTCCGCGGTCTCGTGTCGCCGCAGTACCCCCGTGGGTGCCGCGAACACCGCTTGCAGGACAGGGCCTTCGGGGGTGTCGACGACCATGGTGGTGACGTCGAGCGCGGCGAGCGCGGGCATCGCCGGATGCGGGGCCGCCGCTGCCGCGGCACCATCCTGCGACGGCGCCCAGCCCGCACCCTGCCGACGGTCCGGCAGCAGATCACCGGCGGTCAACCGGCCCAAGTAGTTGAACCCGATCTGCCCGGTCGAATACTGGCGCAGCACTGCGGCGCTCGCCGGATCGAGATAGCGCAGCAGTCCGTAGCCGATGCCCTTGTCCGGAACCGCGCGCAGCTGCTCCTTCACCGCTTTCACCGCCGCACCCGCGGCCGGGCCGCCCGCACAGAGCTGATCCCACTCGGTCACCCCGGCGCGCAACCGAACCGGGAACACGCTCGTGAACCAGCCGACGGTACTGGACAGTTCGGCCCCCGGCACGGTGTCTTCCTCGCGGCCATGACCTTCCAGCCGCAGCAGCACCGAATCGTCGCAGGCGTCCCCGGCGTGCTCCGCGCACCGGCCGCGGCGGTGCCGCCAATGGTGCACGGCCACAGTCAATGCCGCTACCAGACCGTCCTCGGCGCCGCCGTGGAACGCCGCGGGCAGCGCGGTCAGCAGCGACTCGGTCACTGCCACCGGCAGCTCGACCCGCACCTGCTCGACGGTCGCCAGCACGTCTACGGCCGGATCCAGCGGCCGCGCGCCCAGCACCGGATCGGGGCGTTCGAGTACCCCGCGCCACCACGGCAACTGGTCGGTCCACCGGGATCTGCTCGCCTGTTCGACCAGCCCGTGTGCCCAGCGGCGCAGCGACGTGCCTGCCATCGGCAGCACCGGCACCGCACCCGTCGCCACCTGCGACCAGGCAGCGGCCAAGTCGGGCACCAGGATTCGCCAGGATACGCCGTCGATCACCAGATGCTGCGCGACGATCGACAGGCGGCCCGGCCGCGCGGGCCCGGCGTCGAACCAGACGAACTGCACCAGTACCCCGGCCGCCGGAGCGAGCCGGGCGACCGCGGCTTCGACCTGCGCGGCGAGCACCGCCGCGTCCTCCTCGGCGTCCTGGTCGGTGACGTCCACCCGGTGCAGGAGACTGCCCACGTCCACCGCGCCGACCGGTGCCACTTCGAGCCCCGCGCCGCGCTCGTCGTCCACCAGCCGCGCCCGCAACACCTCATGCCGATCCAGCACCGCACCCACTGTCGCCAGCAGACCCGCCCGATCGATCCCCAGCGGCAGCTCGAGCAACAGCGATTGCGTGAAACTGTCGAAACCCGAACCCAATTCCCGGATGAAACGCGCCACCGGCAACAGCGGCAGCCATCCCACACCGCCGCCGGGCAACTCCGCCAGCACCGTGCCGCCGGCGCCGCGCTCGACCGCGACCGCTGCCAGCCCCGCGGCCGTCCGATGCTCGAACACCTCGCGCGGGCTGATCTGCACCCCGCGTTCCCGCGCCCGCGAGACGACCTGGATGGACCGGATGCTGTCGCCGCCCAACTCGAAGAAGCTGTCGTCGACCCCGACCTTCTCGACGCCGAGCACCTCCGCGAACACGGTCGCGAGCACCTGCTCCTGCGTGGTCCGCGGCGCTTGATAGCGGGCCGAGGAGACGAACTCGGGGTCCGGCAGCGCGGCGCGATCGAGTTTGCCGTTCGCGGTCAGGGGCAGGGCGTCCAGCACCGTCACCACCGCGGGCACCATGAACTCCGGCAGCCGCGCGGCGGCGAATCCGCGCACGTCGGCGCCGTCGAGTTCGTGTTCGGCACCGGCAGCGACCACGTAACCCACCAGCTGGTCGCCTCCGGTCTCGGTCGCGCGGGCGAGCACCACCGCCTGACCCACCGAAGGATGCTGTGCCAGAGCGGCTTCCACCTCGCCGGGCTCGACCCGGAACCCGCGGATCTTCACCTGATCGTCGGCCCGGCCCACGAACTCCAGCACGCCCGCGGCGGTCCAGCGCACGACGTCGCCGGTGCGGTACAACCGCCCACCGGCGGGATCGAACGGGTCGGCGACGAACCTCCCCGCCGTCAGCCCGGTTCGGCCCTGGTAGCCGCGCGCCACTTGCGCACCGGCCACATACAATTCACCGGGCACGCCCAGCGGCACCGGGTTCAGCCACGAATCGAGTACGTAAACCCGGGTATTGGGCACCGGCCGCCCGATCGGGATCGCGCCGGCCGCGTCCGGATCGGCGTCGTGGTCGGTCACGCACGCCGTGGTCTCGGTGGGGCCGTAGCCGTTCACGATCTGCACCTCGGCAGCGTGTGCCGTCGCCTTGCGCACCACACCCGCGGTCAGCTCGGCGCCGCCGGCGATGATCCGGCGCAGCGACCGCAACGGGTTGCCGGGCACCGACTCCACGTGTTCCAGCAGCGCGGCGAGCAGCGGCGGCGTCGCGAACATCTTCGCCACCGAGCCGGTCGCGACGAGCCGGGTCAGCTCCGCCGGGTCGGACCGCTCGGCACCGGCCAGCACGAGGGTCGCGCCGCCGCACAGCGCGGGCCAGATCTCATAGGTGGAGGCGTCGAACGCGATCGAGGAGTGCACCAGCACCCGCTCACCGGGCTCGATCGACCACGCCTGGGCCACCAGGTGCACCACGTTGCGGTGCGTGACGCCAACGCCTTTCGGCACACCGGTGGAACCGGAGGTGTAGATCACGTACGCGAGGTTCTGCGGGTCCGGCAACCGCTCGACGACCGTGCCCGGGGCCCACTCACCGTCCAGACAGAGTTGTGGCGTCGCGGTGTCGGGCAGCAGTCGCGCGGTCGCGGTATCGGTCAGCACGACGACGGGCGCGGCGTCGGCGAGTACGAACCGCAGCCGATCCGCGGGGTACGCCGGATCGATCGGCAAGTAGCCGCCGCCCGCTTTCAGCACGCCGAGCAGCGCCACGATCAGCTCCGCCGTCCGCGGCAGGGCCACGGCGACCACGGCGTCCGGCCCGACACCGTGCGCGACCAGGAGCTGCGCGAGCCGGTCGGCGCGCGCGTCGAGTTCGCGATAGGACAGCTCGGCGTCGGCGCAGACGACCGCGATCTCGTCCGGCGTGCGAGCGGCTTGCGCCTCGAACAGTCCCGCCACCGTGGTCTGCGGTACCTCGGCGTGGCCACCGTTCCACCGGCGCACCATCGCCTCGCGTTCGCCGGGTTCGAGCACGTCGAGACGGCCGATGGGCCGGTCCGGGTCGGCCGTCACCTGTCGCAGCACACGCAGCAGCCGCGCCACCATCGTCTCGACGGTGGCCCGGTCGAACAGTTCGGTCGCGTATTCGACCAGACCGCTCCACTGCTGACCGGCGGGTGCGTCGGCGATGTTGAAGAACAGATCGAAGCGCGCGACGCCCAGCGACACGTCGTAGGGCGCGAACTCGGTGCCGTGCAGCTCGAATGTCGGCGCCGTGTTGTTCTGGAACGCCAGTGACACCTGGAACAGCGGATGATGCGCGGCCGAGCGCACCGGATTCAGCAGCTCCACCAGCAATTCGAACGGAATGTCCTGATTCTCGTAGGCGGCAAGGGCTTTCGCCCGAACCTGGGCGACGATCTCCGCGAACGACGCGGCGGGCGTGACAGCGGTCCGCAGCACCCAGGTGTTCACGAAGAAGCCCACCAGATCGGCCAGCGCCTCGTCGGTGCGCCCGGCGATCGGCGAGCCGATCGGAATATCCTCGCCCGCACCGAGTTCGAACAGCAGCACCGCCAAGGCCGACTGCAGCACCATCGAGACGGTCGCGCCCGCACGCGCCGCCGAGCGTTCCACCGCGGCCCGCGTCGCGGGGTCGATCCCGAATGCCACCACGTCGCCGCGATATCCGGCCACCCGCGGCCGTGGCCGGTCCGCCGGCAGCCGCAGCTGTTCGGGCAGCCCGGCGAGTTCGTGCCGCCAGTACTCGTACTGCTGCGACAGCACGCTGTCCGGATCGGTCCGCGCGCCGAGCAATTCGCGTTGCCACAGCGTGTAATCCGCGTACTGCACCGGCAGTGGCGACCAGTCCGGCGCCCGCCCCGCGAGGCGAGCGGCGTACGCCGACGCCAGATCCCGCAGCAGCGGCGTCATCGACCAGCCGTCCCCCGCGATGTGATGCAGCAGCACCAAGACCACGCATTCGTCGTCGGCACACCGGAACACGGTGGCGCGGACCGGGATCTGCGTGGACAGGTCGAAGCCGTAGCGCACCGCCGCCCGCACCGCGGCCGCCACCTCGTCCGGCTCCGGCTCGGTGACGACGATGGGCACATCGGCGGACTCCGCGGCCACGATCTGTTGCGCGGGTACACCGTCGCGCTCGGTGAACACCGTGCGCAGGCTCTCGTGCCGGGCCACCACATCGCGCAGCGCACCGCCCAGCGCCGCCACGTCGACCCCGCGCAACCGCACCACCAACGGGATGTTGAAGGTGGCCGACGGTCCTTCCAAGCGGTGCACGAACCACAGCCGCCGCTGCGCGTACGACAGCGGGAGCAGGTCCGGGCGCGGTCGTGGTGCCAACGCCGGCCGCGGCCGGGCCCCGGTCTCGAGCCGGGTCGCCAGCTGGGCCACCGTCGGCGCCTCGAAGATCGCGCGGATCGCGACCTCGACTCCCATCGCCGTGCGGATCCGGCTGGCCAGCCGCGTCGCCAGCAGCGAGTGCCCGCCCAGTTCGAAGAAGCTGTCGTCCGCGCCGACCCGGTCGACGCCGAGCACCTCGGCGAACAATTCGGCGAGCAGTTGCTCCTGCGCGGTGCCCGGCGCTCGATACTCGGCTGTGGACCGCAGCTCCGGGACCGGCAACGCGGCCCGGTCGAGCTTGCCGTTCGCGGTCCGCGGCACCGAGTCCACCACCAGCACCGCCGCGGGCACCAGGAAGTCGGGCAGGCGGGTTCCCGCGAACCGGCGCACCTCGGCGCCGTCCAGTTCCGCGGCGGCCGCGCGCTCGGCGACCACGTACCCGATCAGCTGCTTGCCCCGGGATTCGGTGTCCACCGCGACGACCACGGCCTGCGCGACCGAAGGATGCTGTGCCAGAGCGGCTTCCACCTCGCCGGGCTCGACCCGGAACCCGCGGATCTTCACCTGATCGTCGGCCCGGCCCACGAACTCCAGCACCCCGGCCGCCGTCCAGCGCACCACATCACCGGTGCGATACAACCGCCCACCGGCGGGATCGAACGGGTCGGCCACGAACCGCGCCGCCGTCAGACCCGGCCGCCCGCGATAGCCGCGCGCCAACTGCGCACCGGCGGCATACAATTCGCCGTCGACGCCCACGGGCACCGGCAACAGCCGCGAATCGAGCACGTACACCCGGGTATTGGCCACCGGCCGGCCGATGGGCACGGTCGCGCCCGCGACGAGATCCGGTGCCGCATACGACGTCACGTTCACCGTCGCCTCGGTCGGGCCGTAGAGATTGTCCACCCGGACCCCGTCGCACACCGTCCGCAGCCCCTCGACCAGTGCCGAAGTCACCGTGTCGGCGCCGGTGTGCACCTGTGCCAGGGCGGCCAGCGGCCGGTCCGGCAGCGGTGTTGCGTACTCGGCCAACGCGGCGAGCAGGACCGGTGTCGCGAACATTCGCGTCACCGAGTGCAGCGCGACCAGGCGTGCGATCTCCGCCGGATCCGACCGCTGCTCGGTCGCCACCACCAGGGTCGCTCCGCCGCACAGGGCGGGCCAGATCTCGTAGGTGGACGCGTCGAACGCGATCGACGAATGCACCAGCACCCGGTCCGCGGGCCCGGCCGACCACGCCTGGGTTACCAGGCTCACCACGTTGCGATGCGTGATACCAACACCTTTGGGCACACCGGTCGAACCGGACGTGTAGATCACATACGCCAGGTCTTCGGCCGAGGGCTCGCCGACCGGACCGGTGCGGCCCGTGTCCTCGGCGTCGACAGACAAGTGCGGTATGTCCGTGGACGGCAACATTTCCGCTGTGCTCGGATCGGTCACCACGACGACCGGCGCGGCGTCGGCGAGCACGAAAGCCAGCCGCTCCGAGGGATATCCGGGATCGATCGGCAGATAACCGCCCCCGGCACGCAACACCGCGACCAGCGCGACCAGCAGTTCCACCGACCGCGGCAGGGCCACGGCGACGACGCTGTCCCGACGCACGCCTCGCGAGATCAGCACGCGCGCCAGCCGATCCGCGCGAGCGCCGAGGTCCCGATAAGTCAGCCGGTGCGCCCCGCAGATCACCGCGATCGCCTCCGGCGTGCGCGCGACCTGTGCGTCGAACAGTTCGGTGACGGTGCTGCCGGGCAGCTCGCAAGTGGTGTCGTTCCAGCGGCGCAACACCAGCGCGCGTTCGCCGGTGTCGAGCAGGTCGAACGACCCGACCTGACGATCCGGTGCGGACACCGCCGCCCGGACGAGCCGGGCGAACCGCGCCGTCAGCGCCTCGATGGTGGCTCGATCGAACAGGTCGGTGGCGTATTCGACGTGCATGTCCCAGCCACCGGCCGCGTCGGCGACGGTGAATGTGAGATCGAAACGCGAGGTCGTGGTCGCCAACGCATAGGGCTCGAAGCCGACTCCGGACAGCGAAAAGGTCGGGGCCGTGTTGTTCTGGACGCTCAGCAGTACCTGGAACAGCGGATGGTGTGCGGCCGAACGTGCCGGATTGAGCAGTTCCACCAGCAGTTCGAACGGCAGATCCTGATTCTCGTAGGCGGCCAGCGCTTTTGCCTTCACCTGACCGACGATTTCGGCGAAAGTGTTCGCCTGCGACACCTGAGCGCGCAGCACCCAGGTGTTGACGAAGAACCCGACCAGCTCGGTCAGCGCGTCGTCGGTGCGGCCGGCGATCGGCGCGCCGATCGGAATATCCTCGCCCGCACCGAGTTTGGCCAGCAGCACCGCCAGGGCCGACTGCCACACCATCGAGACCGTGGCCCCCGCCGCCGCGGCGAAGCGCTCCACCTCGGCGCGTGATTCGCCGTCGATTCCGTATACCAGCACCTCGCCGCGATGGCTCGCCACCCGCGGCCGGGGCCGGTCCGTCGGCAGCGCCAATTGTTCGGGCACCCCGTCCAGTTCCTGGCGCCAGTAGGCGAACTGCTGGGACAGCACGCTGTCCGGGTCGGTCGCCGACCCGAGCAATTCCTGTTGCCACAGCGTGTAATCCACGTACTGCACCGGCAGCGGCTCCCAGTCCGGCACCGTGCCCTGCCGCCGCGCCGCGTACGCCTCGGACAGGTCGCGCAGCAGCGGTGTCATGGACCAGCCGTCACCGGCGATGTGATGGATCAGCAGCACCACCACGCAGGCGTCGTCGGCATAGCGGAACACATCGGCCCGCACCGGGATCTCCGACGCCAGATCGAATTCGTGCCGCACCGCCGCCGTCACGGCGGCATCGAGATCGGCGGCGGCCACCTCGGTGACCGTCATCGGCACCGCCACCTGGTCCACGTCGAGCACCCGCTGCCCCGGCACGCCGTCCACCTCGACGAAGACCGTACGCAGGCTCTCGTGCCTGCCGACCACGTCACCGACCGCGGCCGCGAAGGCCCGCGCGTCGAACGGGCCGGTCAACCGGACCGTCAGTGGCATGTTGTAGGTGGCGGACGGTCCTTCCAGACGATGGATGAACCACAAACGCCGCTGCGCGTACGACAACGGAATCATCACAGACCCACCTCTCGGTTCATCCTGCGCAGCGCCGGTCGTCGCGACGGCGCGAGCCGAGGCCATCGATCGGCCAGTTCGGCGACGGTCGCGGCCTCGAACATCACCCGGATCGGCACCTCGACGCCGAGCACCGCCCGGATCCGGCTCGCCAGCCGGGTGGCCAGCAGCGAATGGCCGCCCAGCGCGAAGAAGCTGTCGTCGATACCCACCCGTCCGACCCCGAGTATCTCGCTGAACAGGCCCGTCAGGGTCTGCTCGAGGTCGCTGCGCGGCGCCCGATAAGCCTTGGCGGACAAGAATTCCGGATCCGGCAGGGCGGCACGATCGAGCTTGCCGTTCGCGGTCAGCGGCACCGCGTCCAGCACCAGCACCGCCGTCGGCACCATGAAGTCCGGCAGCCGTTCGGCCGCGAACGCCCGCACGCCGGCGGGCAGCAGGCTGTCCTGCGGGTTGTTGGCGTAGTGTCCCCGGTCCGCGAGCGCCCCCGTCGGCAGATACACGCCGTCGAGCGAACGGCCTTGCGCACCTGCCGCATCGAGGAACACCGCGTCCATTCGATCCGCTCGTGCCGACCAGGTGACGGCTGCCGCGTAACCGAATTGCCCGGCCAGCACATGCAGGTCCGCTGGCAGCAAACCGACCTCCGTCGGGTTCGAAGCGTCGAGCATCCCTTCGAAACCCGCTGTGCGCGGGTCGCTTTGCGGACCGCTCGACACCGGGAGACCCTCGGCGATACGCCGCGCCGCGGCGATCTGACCGAGCAGTCCGGCGTGCGGGATCCCGGTGACCCGAAGGCCTTCCGGGTGCCGTGACCGCAACAGCTCGCGCAGCCGGTCCCCGTCGTCGAATTCGACCTTCGGCAGGTCGAGCACCGAGATCGGCGTGGCCGGGCTCTGGTGCAGGACCACGTCGTAGCGGAACCGGCTCAGCTCGTTGACCGATCGCCCGCGCTTGAGCTGGATGTCGACCGCGTCGAACCCGGCCGCGAGGAAGTATTCCGGGGCCAGCAGCAGCTCCTGCTCCCCCGCGATATCGCGGCGGACACGGTCGGCGACCGTCGCCGGATCCTCGCCGCCGTGGCGGGTGACCTGCACGGCGGTCGCGAACTCGGGCAGCAGCGCGAGATTGCGTACGTCGCCCACGAAAACGGCACCACCCGGGGCCAACAGGCCGCGGACACGGTCGAGCACCCGGCGCAGATACGCTTCGCTCGGGAAATATTGGACGACGGAGTTCAGCACCACCGTGTCGAAGTGGTGCTGCGGCAACCCCGTCACGTCATCGGCGGCCTGGGCACTCAGGACGACCCGATCCGTCCAGTCCGCGTCGAGTCGCGCGAGCTGCTGTCGCAGCGTGTCGACGGTCGCCGCCGACAGATCCGTCGCCCGGTATTCGGTGCAGTCCGGGGCGAGTTGTGAGAGCAACAGACCCGACCCGACGCCGATTTCGAGCAGGCGCCCCGGGCGCAACCCGCGAATGCGCTCGACGGTGGCGGACCGCCATTCCCGCATCTGCGCCAACGGAATCGGCGCACCGGTGTAACTGCTGTTCCAGCCCCCGAAGTCGCCACCGAACGGCGCCTGCTCGGCCGCCGAGGGCGGCACGGCCGCGCCGCCGTGTCCGTTGCGGGAACCGCTGTCGGCCTTGCCCGCACCGGAATACAGGTCGTCGTACACGCGGCGCCACTGGCCGACCAGTTCGTCCTCGCCACCGGCGGTGCCCGTTCGATCGGGCACCACGTAGCCGATCAGGTGCTTGCCACCCGCCTCGGTCTCGCGCGCCACGACCACGGCACTGGACACCGAAGGATGCTGGGCCAGTACGGTTTCCACTTCGCCCGGCTCCACCCGGAAGCCGCGGATCTTCACCTGGTCGTCGACCCGGCCCGCGAATTCCAACTGTCCCGACCGGTTCCAGCGCACCACGTCGCCGGTGCGGTACAACCGGCCGCCGGCGGTGTCGAACGGATCGGCCACGAACCGGGCCGCGGTCAGCCCGGGCCGGCCTCGATAACCCCGCCCCACTTGCGCGCCCGCTACGTAAAGCTCACCGGCCACCCCCACCGGCACCGGCGTCAGCCACGAATCCAGCACGTACACCCGGGTATTCGGCACCGGCACCCCGATCGGCACCGGCCCGTCGGACTCGGTCCCGGCGTCGTGGGTGGTCACGCACGCCGTGGTCTCGGTGGGCCCGTAGCCGTTCATGATCTGCGCCCGCGCACCGCGTTCGGGCAGTTTGCGCACGACGTCGGCGGTCAGTTCGGCGCCGCCGACGATCACCCGGCGCAACGATTGCAACGGACTGCCGGGCAGCGACGCCACATGGTCGGACAGTGCCGAGAGCAGCGGCGGTGTGGCGAACATCTTGGTCACCGACCGCCGTTGCACCAGCCGGGTGATCTCCGCCAGATCCGCGCGCTGCTCGCAGGTCAGTACCACCGCCGCGCCACCGCACAGGGCAGGCCAGATCTCGTAGGTCGTCGCGTCGAAGGCGATCGAGGAGTGCACCAGCACCCGGTCCGCCGAGGACACCGACCATGCCTGCGCAACCAGGTTGACGACGTTGCGATGGGTGATCGCAACACCTTTCGGCCTGCCGGTCGAGCCGGACGTGTAGATCACGTAGGCCAGGTTCTGCGGCGCGGGCGCACTGCTCGGCACCCGGGCGCACTCGCCACGTCCGGCCATCGCCGCTACCGCCTCGGGCGCGTCCAGGTGCAGCTGCGGTGCCGAGGTCGACGGCAGCAGCTTCGCGGTCACCGAATCCGTCACCACGACAACGGGAGCCGCGTCGGTGAGCACGTATTCGACGCGATCCGACGGGTATGCCGGATCGATCGGCAAATACCCGCCACCGGCCTTCACCACGGCCAGCAACGCGACCAGCAGCTCCGGCGAGCGCGGCAACGCCACCGCCGCCAGCCGCTCCGCACCGACCCCGTGGGCCGTCAGCATCCGCGCCAAACGGCCCGCGCGCAGGTCGAGTTCGCGATAGGTGAGTTCGGTGTCCGCACACACCACCGCGAGCGCCTCCGGCGTGCGCGCCACCTGTGCCTCGAACACCTCGATCAGCGTCGTCTCCGGCACCGCCGCCGTCGCCGCGTTCCACCGGCGCAGCACCGACTCTCGTTCGTCCGCGCCCAAAACCTCGATCGACCCGACGGGGGCGGCGGGTTCCACCACGATCCGGCGCAGCACCTGCTCGAACCGGCGCACCATGGTCTCGACCGTCGACCCGTCGAACAGTTCGGTCGCGTATTCGACCAGCCCGCTCCAGGCTCGGCCGGCCGGTGCGTCGGTGATGTTGAAGAACAGGTCGAATCGTGCGGTCGCCGTGGTCGCGATATGCGGCTCGAACCGCACGCCGGGCAGCTCGAGGGACGGCAGCGTGTTGTTCTGGAAAGCCAGCGACACCTGGAACAGCGGGTGATGCGCCGCCGAGCGCACCGGATTGAGCAGTTCGACCAGCAGTTCGAACGGGACGTCCTGATTCTCGTAGGCGGCCAGTGCTTTCGTCCGCACCTGGGCCAGGATCTCCCGGAACGACAGGGCCACCGGCACCTTCGCGCGCAGCACCCAGGAGTTCACGAAGAAGCCCACCAGATCGGCCAGTGCCTCGTCGGTGCGCCCGGCGATCGGTGACCCGATCGGAATATCCTCGCCCGCACCGAGTCTGCTCAGCAGCACGGCCAGCGCCGCCTGCAGCACCATCGAGACCGTCGCGCCCTCGGTCGCCGCCAATCGTTCGACCGCCGCGCGTGTTTCGGGATCGATCTCGAAGAACACCATATCGCCGCGGTAGCTCGCCACCCGCGGCCGCGGCCGATCGGTCGGCAGTTGCAGTTGGTCGGGCAGGCCGTCGAGTTCACGACGCCAGTACTCGAATTGCCGTGCGAGCACACTGTCCGGATCGGTGGCGGCGCCCAGCAGTTCGCGCTGCCACAGCGTGTAGTCGACATACTGCACCGGCAGCGCCGGCTGATCCGGCGCCCGGCCGCCGATGCGCGCCGTGTAGGCCGTCGACAGGTCCCGCAGCAGCGGCGTCATCGACCAGCCGTCCCCGGCGATGTGGTGGATCAGCAGCACCACCACGTATTCGTCCGCGCCACACTGGAAAACGTCGGCGCGCAACGGGATCTCGCTCGACAGATCGAAGCCGTAACGCACGGCTCCGGTCACCGCGGCGTCGACCTCGGCCGGATCGACGGTGCTGCGGTGCACCGGAATCTCGAGGCTGTCCGCGTCGAGTACCCGTTGCGACGGCACGCCGTCGGCGTCGACGAAGATCGTGCGCAGGCTTTCGTGTCTGCGCACCACATCACCGATCGCCGTGGTCAGCACGGCGGCGTCCGCCCCGTGCAGCCGCACCGCGTAGGCCATGTTGTAGGTGGCCGAGGGCCCTTCGAGGCGGTGGATGAACCACAACCGTCGCTGTGCGAACGACAACGGCACCACAGCCGGGCGCGGCCGCGCGACCAAGGCCGGGCGCAGTATCGCCCCGGCGTCGAGCCGAGTCACCAACTGCGCCACCGTCGGTGCGTCGAACACCGTCCGGATCGGCACTTCCACCCCGAGCACCACCCGGATGCGGCTGGCCAGCCGGGTGGCGAGCAGCGAATGCCCGCCCAGGGCGAAGAAGCTGTCATCGATGCCGACGCGGTCCAGACCGAGGATCTCGGCGAACAATTCGGCCAGCACCCGCTCGCGCTCGTCGCGCGGTGCTCGGTAGGCGCGCGCGGGGGCGAACTCCGGGTCGGGCAGGGCCGCCCGGTCGAGTTTGCCGGTCGCGGTCAACGGCACCGAGTCGAGCACCAGCACGCTCGCGGGCACCATGAACTCGGGCAGCCGGTCGGTGGCCCAGCGGCGTACCTCGGCGGCCAGCAGGCCCGCGTGCGGGCTGTTCGCGTATCGGGCCGGATCACCCTGCGCCGTCGGTGGGTACAGGTCGGCGAGCGGTCCGTCCGGCGCCGTCGCGGCGTCGACGAACGCGGCCGTCATCCGGCCCGGTTCCGCCGACCATGTGACGGCGGTCCGGTAGCCGAGTTCCACGCCGAGCCGGTGCAGGTCCTCGGGCAGCAGACCGGTGTGCGAGCGCGTCGTGTGGTCACCCAGTACGCCTTCGAAACCCACTGCGAGGGCGCCGGTTTCGCGGTCCAGGTCGACCGGCGCACCGTTGCGGATCCGATGCGCGGCCGCGACCTCCCCGAGCAGCCCGGCGTGCGGGATACCGGTGATCCGGACGCCGGCACAACGCTCCCGCAGCAGCGTCCGCAGCCATTCGCCGTCGCGGAAAACAGCTTCCGGCAGCTCGGCGACGGCGACCGGTGCCACCGGCGCCTTGTACAGGACCACGTCGTATCGGTACCGGGTCAACTCGTTCACCGAATATCCGCGCTTGAGCGCGATATCCACCGCACCGATCTCGAGCACCTCGCGCAAGGCCGGGAAGTACTCCGGTGCGAGCAGCAGCTCCTGTTCGGCGGCGATATCGCGGCGCACGCGGTCCTCGACCGCCGCCGGATCCGTACCGCCGTTGCGCCGGATCTGCGCCGCGGTGGTGAACTCGGTGAGCAGGGCCAGATTTCGGATGTCACCGACAAAGACCGCGCCGCCGGGCGCCAGCGCGCGCAGCGCGTGCCCGAGCACGCGGCGCAGGTACCGCTCCCCCGGGAAGTACTGGATCACCGAGTTCACGATCACCGTATCGAAATGGCCGGCCGGCAAGCCGGACCCGTCGTCGGCGGCGCGGACGCTCAACTCGACGTGCTCGACCCAGTCCTCGTGCAACTCCGCGAGCTGGTGGCGCAGCGAGGCGATGGTCTCGGCGGAGAAGTCCGTGGCCCAGTACTCGGCGCACTCCGGGGCCAACTGCGACATCAACAGACCCGACCCCACACCGATCTCCAGCACCCGACGCGGACCCAACTCCCTAATCCGATCCACCGTCGCCGCCCGCCACTCCCGCATCTGCACCAACGGAATCGGCGCACCGGTGTAGCTGCTGTTCCACCCACCGAAGTCGTTGCCAAACCCGGCCTGCGCGTCGGATCGGGCGCCGCTCCCGCTCGCCGCGGCGTACAGGTCGTCGTATACCCGGCGCCACTGCCCCACCAACTCGTCCTCGCCCACGATCGGCCCCGAGCGGTCGGCGACGACGTAACCCACCAGCTGCTTGCCACCCTCGTTGCCGGTGTCGCGGGCCAGCACCACCGCCTGCGCCACCGACGGATGTTGCGCCAGTACGGTTTCCACCTCGGCCGGTTCCACGCGGAATCCCCGGATCTTGACCTGATCGTCGGCGCGGCCGACGAACTCCAGCACGCCCGAACCGGTCCAGCGGACCACGTCGCCGGTCCGATACAGCCGCCCGCCCGACGGATCGAACGGATCGGCCACGAACCGCGCCGCGGTCAGGCCGGCCCGCCCGCGGTAGCCACGCGCCAATTGCGCACCGGACACATACAATTCACCGGCCACCCCCACCGGGACCGGCATCAGCCACGAATCCAGCACGTACACACGGCTGTTCGCCACCGGCGCACCGATCGGCACCATCGTGTCCCGCAGACCGGCAGGCACACGGTAGGCGGTGACGTTCACCGTCGCCTCGGTCGGACCGTAGAGGTTGTCCACCCGGACGTCTCCGCCGCACACCGCTTGCAACGCGTCGACCGAACCGCTGGGCAGCGTGTCGGCTCCGGTGTTCACCTGGGTCAGGCTGCGCAGCGGCGTGCCCGGCACCGACGCCGCGTGCTCGACCAGCGCCGCGAGCAGCGGCGGTGTCGCGAACAGCTTCGTTACCGCCCGGCGCGCGATCAGGCGGGTGATCTCGCTCGGATCCGAACGCTCCGCCGCGGCGATCACCAGCGTTGCGCCGCCGCAGAGCGCGGGCCAGATCTCGTAGGTGGACGCGTCGAACGCCACCGAGGAGTGCACCAGCACCCGGTCGCCGGAACCCGCCGACCAGGCCTGCATCACCAAATTGACTACGTTGCGATGCGTCACGCCAACGCCTTTGGGCACACCGGTCGAACCGGAGGTATAGATCACATAGGCCAGGTTCTGCGGTCGCGCAGTACCGCTGCGCTCGCCGAGGTCCGGCAGCTCCACCGGGTCGACCCGAAGGCGCGGTATCGCGTTGTGCGGCAACGTGTTCTCGGTGGCGGCGTCGGTGAGCACGAGCACCGGCGCCGCGTCGTCCAGCACGAACGCCAAACGATCCGTGGCATACACCGGATCGATCGGCAGATATCCACCACCCGCCTTGAGCACCGCCAGCAACGCGACGACCAGCTCCGCCGACCGGGGCAGGGCCACCGCGACGATGCGGTCGGGCCCGACGCCGTGCGCGCGCAAATGCCGCGCGAGTCGATCGGCCTGACCGTCGAGGTCGCGGTAGGTGAGTTCGGTCGCCCCGCCGACGACGGCCACCGCGTCGGGCGTGCGGGCGGCCTGCTTTTCGAACAGCCCGGCCAGCGTGGTTTCCGGCAGCGCGCACCCGGTGTCGTTCCAGCGGGTCAGCACCAGTTCGCGTTCCGCACCGTCGAGCAGGTCGATCGCGCCCACCGGGGCGGCCGGGTTCGACACCGCCTGCCGCAGCACCCGCACCAGTCGTTGCGCCATGGCCGTCACCGTGGACCGGTCGAACAATTCCGTCGCGTATTCGACGAAGCCGCGCCACGGCGTACCGGCAGGTGCCTCCGAGACATTGAAGAACAGGTCGAAGCGTGAGGTCGCGGTGGACGCGTCGTACGGTTCGAGCCGCACCCCCGACAGCTCCAAGGCGGGCAGCGTGTTGTTCTGGAAGGCCAGCGTCACCTGGAACAGCGGATGATGCGCCGCCGAGCGCACCGGGTTGAGCAACTCCACCAGCAGTTCGAACGGGATGTCCTGATTCTCGTACGCCGCCAGCGCTTTGGCCCTGACCTGCCCCAGCACCTCGGCGAACGACGCCGCGGGCGTGACCGTGGCGCGCAGCACCCAGGTGTTCACGAAGAAGCCGACCAGATCCGCCAAGGCCTCGTCGGTCCGGCCCGCGATCGGCGCGCCGATCGGAATATCCTCCCCCGCACCGAGTTCGGCGAGCAGCACGACCAGCGCCGCTTGCCACACCATCGACACGGTCGCGCCTTCGCCGGCCGCGAACTGTTCCACCGCCGCGCGCAGCGGCGCGTCGACCTCGAAGGTGACCACGTCGCCGCGGTAGCTCGCCACCCGCGGCCGCGGTCGATCAGTGGGCAGCCGCAACTGCTCGGGCACATCGTCGAATTCGTTTCGCCAGTACTCGAATTGGCGCGCGAGCACACTGTCCGGATCATCGGCCGCACCGAGCAGGTCCCGCTGCCACAGCGTGTAGTCCACGTACTGCACCGGCAGCGCGGTCCAGCGCGGGGCGCGGCCCGCCAGGCGGGAGTCGTACGCGGCGGACAGATCCCGCAGCAGCGGCGTCAGCGACCAGCCGTCTCCCGCGATGTGATGGATCAGCACCACCGCGACGCACTCGTCCGGGGCGTAGCGGAAGACGCTGGTACGCAGGGGGATCTCCGCGGACAGGTCGAAGCCGTAGCGGGCGGCCCCGGTGACGGCGGCGGCCACGTCGGCGGCGGCCACCTCGGTCACCAGCACCGGTACCTCGATATCGTCCGACGCGAGCACCCGCTGCGCGGGCACGCCGTCGGCGGCGACGAAGATGGTGCGCAAGCTCTCGTGCCTGGCCACCACATCACGCACGGCGGCGCCGAAAGCCGCGATATCCAGCCCGTGCAGCCGGACCGCCAGCACCATGTTGTAGGTGGCCGAGGGACCTTCCAGTCGGTGGATGAACCACAGTCGCTGCTGCGCGTAGGACAGCGGAATCACCTCGGGCCGAGCCTGACTCAGCAGCGCCGGACGCACCTGCGCGTCGGCGTCGAGCCTGGTCACCAGCTGTGCCACGCTCGGCGCGTCGAACACCGTCCGGATCGGCACCTCGACGCCGAGCACCACCCGGATCCGGCTGGCCAGCCGGGTGGCGAGCAGCGAATGACCGCCCAGCTCGAAGAAGCTGTCGTCCACGCCGACCCGGTCGCGGCCGAGGATCTCGCGATACAGCTCGACCAGCATGTGTTCCTGGATGGTGCTCGGCGCGCGATACCGCGCGCCGGAGCGCAACTCGGGCGCGGGCAGCGCGGCCCGGTCCAGTTTGCCGTTCGGCGTCAACGGCACCGCGTCGATGACGAGAACCGCTGCGGGCACCATGAATTCGGGCAGCCGCTCGGCGGCGAAGGCGCGCACCTGCGCGCCCGTCAGCTCGGCATGACCGTTCGTGCCCGCTGCGCCGACGGTGTGCTGGGCTACGACGTAGCCGACCAACTGCTCCCCCACCCCCGTGGTCCGGGCCACCACCACGGCGCGGGACACCGAAGGATGCTGGGCCAGCACGATTTCCACTTCACCCGGCTCGACCCGGAAGCCACGGATCTTCACCTGATCGTCGACCCGCCCGACGAACTCCAGCTGCCCGGACCGGTTCCAGCGCACCACATCACCGGTGCGATACAACCGTGCGCCGGCCGCGTCGAAGGGGTCGGCCACGAACCGTGTCGCGGTGAACCCCGGCCGTCCGCGATATCCCCGCGCCACCTGGGCCCCGGCCACGTACAACTCCCCCGCGACGCCGATCGGCACCGGCCGCAGCCACGAATCCAGCACGAACGCACGGACATCGGCGAGCGGCGATCCGATCGGCACCGCCGCCGCGTGCGCGCTCACGTCGTCGGCGCCGAACACCGTGGCGAACACCGTGGTCTCGGTCGGCCCGTAGCCGTTGAGCACCTGTGCGCCCGCACTGGCGGTCCGCACCCGGTGCACCAGTGCCGCGTCGAGTTCGGCGCCGCCGACGATCACCTGGTTCAAGCCGCGCAGCGGCCGGCCCGGCAGCGTCTCCGCGTGTTCGAGCAGCACTCCCAGCAGAGCCGGGGTGGAGAACATCTTGGTCACCGCCCGCGATGCGACCAAGCCGACGATCTCGGCCGCGTCCGACCGCGGCGCACCGGCGAGCACCACGGTGCCGCCCGCGATCAGCGCGGGCCAGATCTCGTAGGTCGAGGCGTCGAACGCGGTCGAGGAATGCACCAGCACGCGCTCGCCCGGCCCCGCCGCCCACGCCTGCGCCGCGAGGCTGTGCACGTTGTCATGCGTGACCGCAACGCCTTTGGGAACACCGGTCGAGCCGGACGTGTAGATCAGATACGCGAGATTGCCCGCACGCGCGGCACCGCCGCGTGGCGCCCCGGTCGTGTCCGGCTGTTCAAGCCTGTCGAGGTACAGACGCGCGATCGCGGTGTCCGGCAGCGTGGGTGCGGTGGCCCGGTCGGTGACGAGCACCACGGGTGCGGCGTCGGCGAGGATGAACGCCAGCCGGTCCGAGGGATACGCCGGATCGATCGGCAGATACCCGCCGCCTGCCTTCCACACCGCGAGCAACGCCACGATCAGCTCCGGCGAGCGCGGCAACGCCACCGCCACCATCGTTTCCGGGCCCACTCCCTGCGCGGCCAGGACGCGTGCGAGTCGACCCGCCCGTTCGTCGAGCTCCCGGTACGAGATCTCGGCGTCCGCGCCGACGACCGCGGTCGCGTCCGGAGTCGCAGCCGCCTGCGCCTCGAACCGCTCGAGCGTGGTGCCGGGCCGGGCCGACGGCGCGCCGTGCCGGTTCCACTGCCGCACCAGCAGATTGCGCTCCGCACTGTCGAGGACGTCGATCGCCCCCACCGGACGGTCCGGGTCGGCCACCACCTGCCGCAGGATCCGCACCCAGCGCGCGGCCATCGCCGCGACGGTGGTCCGGTCGAACAGCTCGGTGGCGTATTCGATGTAGCCGTGCCAGCCGACCGGATCAGGCGCGGCACCGTTGTCCGGCACCGGCGCCGCGGCGTCGGCGAGGTCGAAGGTGAGATCGAAGCGCGAGGTGGTGGTGGGCGGCAGGAAAGGCGTCACGTCGGCGCCGGGCAGGGCCAGGGCCGGAAGGGCGTTGTTCTGCAACGTCAGCAGCACCTGGAACAGCGGATGATGGGCCGCCGAACGCACCGGATTGAGCAGCTCGACCAGCAGTTCGAACGGTGCGTCCTGGTTCTCGTAGGCGGCCAGCGCTTGTGCCCGGACACCGGCCAGGATCTCGGCGAATGCCGCTGCGGGCGCGACGCTCGCGCGCAGCACCCAGGTGTTGACGAAGCAACCGACCAGCTCGGCCAGCGCCTCGTCGGTCCGGCCCGCGATCGGCGCGCCGATCGGAATATCCTCGCCCGCACCGAGTTTGTGCAGCAACACCGCCAGCGCGGCCTGCAACACCATCGACACCGTCGCACCCGCACGACCCGCGAGGTGCTCCACCGCGGTCCGGGTCTCGGCGTCGATCTCGAACAGGACGCGGTCGCCCCGATAGCCGGCCACCCGCGGCCGCGGCCGATCCAGTGGCAACGGCAGCTGCTCGGGCAGTTCGTCGAGTTCGGTTCGCCAGTAGTCGAATTGGCGCGCGAGCACGCTGCCCGGGTCGGCCGCCGAGCCCAGCATCTCGCGCTGCCACAGCGTGTAGTCCGCGTACTGCACCGGCAACGGCGCCCACAGTGGCTCCCGCTGGGCGCGCCGAGCCGTGTACGCCTGTGACACATCCCGCAGCAGGGTCGGCACCGACCAGCCGTCACCGGCGATGTGATGGATCAGCACGAGCAGCGCCCAATCGTCGGTGCCGCAGCGGAATACGTGGGCCCGCAGCGGGATCTCCGTCGACAGGTCGAAGCGATAGCCCGCGGCCTCGGCCACCGCCGCCGCCGTCTCGGCGGGGTCCACGTCGGTGACGAGCACGGGTATCCGCACGCTGTCCGCGTCGAGCACCTGTTGCGCGGGCACACCGTCGGTCTCGGTGAAGACCGTGCGCAGGCTCTCGTGCCTGGTTACCACGTCGCCGAGGGCCGCGGTGAACGCCGCTGGATCGAACGCGCCCCGCACCCGCGCCGCCAGCGGCACGTTGTAGGTGGCCGAGGGCCCTTCCAGCCGCTGGATGAACCACAGCCGCCGCTGCGCGTACGACAGCGGGAGTACCCCCGGCCGTGCGCGAGTCGTGAGGGTGGGACGCACCTGGGCGCCGTCGTCGAGCCGAGTCACCAACTGCGCCACGGTCGCCGCGTCGAAGACCGTCCGGATCGGTACCTCCACGCCCAGCGTGGCGCGGATCCGACTGATCAGGCGGGTGGCCGACAGCGAGTGGCCGCCCAAGTCGAAGAAACTGTCGTCCACGCCGACCCGGTCCACACCGAGTACCTCGGCGAACAGGCCCGCCAGGACCCGTTCGGTCTCGTTGCCCGGCGCTCGATACCCCGCCGAGGACACCCATTCGGGGGCGGGCAACGCGGCCCGGTCGAGTTTCCCGTTGGGCGTCAACGGCACCGCGTCGAGCACCAGCACCGCGGCGGGCACCAGGAACTCGGGCAACCGCTCGGCGGCGAATCGGCGCACCTGTGCCCCGTCCAGGCCGTGCCCGTTCGGGCGATCGGTGCGCTCGGCCACCACATATCCGATCAGCTGCTTGCCGCCTTCGGTGTCAGCGGCCACCACCACCGCCTGGGTCACCGACGGATGCTGTGCCAGAACGGCTTCCACCTCGCCCGGTTCGATCCGGAAGCCGCGGATCTTGACCTGATCGTCGGCCCGGCCCACGTACTCCAGTACCCCGCCCGCGCTCCAGCGCACCACGTCGCCGGTGCGATACAGGCGCCCGCCGCCCGCCGGATCGAACGGATCGGCCACGAACCGGGCCGCGGTCAGTCCGGCTCGCCCCTGGTAGCCGCGCGCCAATTGCGCACCCGCTACGTACAATTCACCTGCGACACCCACGGGCACCGGCAGCAACCACGAATCCAGCACGTACACGCGCATGTTCCCGAGGGCCGACCCGATCGGGCTGCCACCGCGGGCGCGCTGAGCCGCCGACAGTTCGAGTCGCGTGACGTGCACGGTGGTTTCGGTGATCCCGTACATGTTCACCAAGGCCGGGCCGGGCCCGTGGTCCGCCGCGTACCACGGCCGCAGGTAGCCGGGCTGCAACGCTTCGCCGCCGAAAATCACCATGCGCAAAGCCGATTCGGCGCGGTCGCCGGCCGCGCGCGCTTCGGCCAGCGCGTAGAAGGCGGACGGCGTCTGGTTGAGCACCGTTACGCCCCGGTCCACCACCAGATCCCACAGCTGCGCCGGGGTGCGCACCACGTCCCACGGCACCACGACGACCCGGCCGCCGTGCAGCAGCGCACCCCAGATCTCCCACACCGAAAAATCGAAGGCCTGCGAATGACACCACGCCCACACGTCTGCCGGGCCGAAGTCGCACCACGGGGCGGTGCTCAGGAACAGCGAGGCCACGTTGCGATGGGTGACCCCGACGCCCTTCGGCCGCCCGGTGGACCCGGACGTGTAGATGAGATAGGCCAGATTGCCCGGTCGCAGCGGCACCGGACGCACCACGCCCGACCGTTCCCCCGCGACCTCCCCGACCAGGATGACCGGAATCGGATAACACGACACCGTGTTCGCGGTGGCCGCGTCGGTGAGCACGGCCACCGGCGCGGCATCGTCGAGCACGAAGGCCAGCCGCTCGGCCGGGTAGCCCGGATCGACGGGCAGATAGGCGCCGCCGGCCTTCACCACCGCCAGGATCGCGACGATGAACTCCACCGAGCGCGGCAACGCCACCGCCACCACGCTGTCCGGGCGCACCCCGCGGGAAATCAGTGTGCGCGCAACCCGATCCGACCACAGGTCGAGGTCCCGGTAGGACAGCTCCACCGGGCCGGACACCACCGCGACCGCGTCGGGCGCGCGGCGCACCTGCTCTTCGAACAGTCCCACCAACGTCGCGTCCGGGTCCACCGGCACCGCCGTGTCGTTCCACGTCTCGAGCACCAGGCGGCGGTCGGGACCGAGAATGTCCACCGCACCGAGGGATACGCCGGGATCGGCGATCGCCTGCCGCAGGAAGCGCGCGATGGAATCGAGGTAGGTCTGCAGGTCGGCGTCGGTATAGCGTTGCGCGTCACCCTCGATCCGCAGATAGCCGCCCCGGTCCGAACGCCGCTCGTAATAGAAGACGATGGACAGATCGCCGCTGTTACCGGCGGAATAGAGCTGGAGATCGGCGGTGCCGTCCGACATTTCCAGCGCCCCGAAGAACGACATGACATTGACGACCGGGCCGAACGGATTACCTTTCGTCTTCGGCATTCTCAGGTCCCGCCGGATATCGGAGAGCCCGTACCGCAGATGATCGCGGGCGCCGGCGATCGTCGCGTAGATCCGATGGGCCAGCTCCGCCAGCGACAGATTGCGGTTCGAATCGACCAGCAACGGTACCGTGTCCGACAGCTGGCACGGCGTCTTGTGCGCGATCCCGACCTGATTCGACACCGGTATCTGCAAACAGAATTCGTCGCGCAACGCGTAACGCTGGATCGCGGCGGCCGCGACGGACAGCAGCAGGTAGGGCAGCTTCACGCCGGCCGCGCGCGCGGCACTCAGCAGCCCGCCCAGCTCCGTGCCGGAGAAGCTGTGGGTACTGCCGATGCGGCCCGGTGGCGTGCCCGGCGCCGCGTTGCCCGGCAGCCGCAACGGCTCGATCCCCGCGGGAATCTGCTTGCGCCAGTAGGCGCGATCGATCGCCTGCCGGCGGCGGCGGTAGGCGAGATCGTGCTCGATGAGATCGTCGATGTGCACGAAATCGGCTGGCGCGATGGGTGTTCCGGCCACCATGGCGCAGTACACGTCGAGCACCCGCTGCGCCCAAGTCGCTACGCCGACACCATCCATGATGATGTGGTGGAAGCACATCGAGAGCAGGTAGTGATCGGTGCCGACCTCGAGCAGCGCGACCCGCAACAGCGAGTCCAGCTCCAGATCGAAACCGAGCTCTCGTTCCCGGGCCATGTAGTCCAGCGCCGCGGCGGTGGGATCCGGTTCCGCGGTGAAGTCGACATAGGTCGGCAGCCAATCCCGGATATCCCGTTCCACCTGCATCGGCCCGTTCGGCCCGCGGACGATATTGACCGTCAGGGCCGGCGACTCGGCGAAAACCTGCTGTAGGGCGTCGGCGAAATATCCCAGTTCCAGATCCGTATGGATATCGATGTAGACGATGCAATTATTCGGAATATCGGAAAGTTCGTGCGCTATCCACAGTTCTTTCTGAATCGAAGTCAAACTGCGCAGCAGCGATTTGTTACCGGATTGCATAGCGAACTCCCTCGCTCATCACCTGTGCCGGGCGGAACTGATCGTCTGCTGGCCGAAAGTCTGCGATGGTGAGCGTTTCGGGTACGTCCGATCACACAGCCGGGACACGTCGTAGGACATGCGCGCGCCGTCCACCCCGAATCCCCGTGGGCGGCAACCTCGTCCGGACCCCGTCGGGGCACGCCGGTACGGCGGCTCAGCTGGTGCACTGCCTGGCCGATCCACCTAGTGGACGCTCGACCATAACTGGATGCGTGATTGCGAGGTCGCCGGCCGACCGGCCCCCTCGCACGTCGTTGCCCCCGAATCCTGGTGCAGCACACTCGATCAGGATGTCCCGGCCTGCGTAACTGGCGCTGTACTAGTGCGTAAATGACTGGTCAAAGTGGTAACTATCCCCGCGTTCCCGCGCTCGGCGCGGCCCGCGCCGCCTATGCTCTGCGCTGGCAGCACATGGTTCAGGAGGGCTTGTCCATGGCGCAAACACAGATCAGATATGGGGTGCTCGGCTCGTTCACGGCATGGCGGGATGACTGTGAAATCGAGTTGGGGCCAGCGAAACAACAGGCAGTGCTCGTGGCGCTGATGCTGGAGATGAACCGGCCGGTAACGGTGAACGCGATCATCGACGGGGTGTGGGGTGAACACCCACCCGGTGACGCGCGCAACGGTGTCCAGACCTACGTCAGCAGGCTGCGCCGCGCCCTGGCGCCGCGCCGCAAGGTCGCCGAGCCTGCGCTGGTGTGGTCCGAGACGGGGTACGTCCTGCACGGCGACCCCACCCTGTCGGATCACGTCGCGTTCGACCGGCTCTTGGCGACCGCCGAGCGCTGCCGACGCGACAGCGACCTGGCCGCCGCGGCCGCGCACACCGACGCCGCGCTCGCGCTGTGGCGTGGTGAACCGTTCAGCGGCTTGGCCGGGCCGATCATCGAGGGCGAACGCCGGCGGTTGCAGGAGCGCTATCTGAGCGCGCTCGAGCATCGCGCCGGTATCAAGATCGCCCTCGGCCACCACGCCGAGGCGGTCGCCGAACTCGCCCCGCTGGTCACCGCCCACCCGCTGCAGGAGCGCTTCCGCACATTGCTCATGCTCGGCCTCTACCACAGCGGCCGGCAGGCGGAAGCGCTGCTGGTCTTCCAGGACGCGCAGCGCAGGCTCGCCGACGAGATCGGCATCGAGCCGGGCCGGGAATTGCGCGAACTGCATCGGCGCATCCTGCGCGACGAGATCGAGCCACCGCCCGCCACGGCCACCGACCCCGACCAGGAGCCGGCGCGGCCCGGCCCGGCCACCCCCGGCGACGGTCCGCTCGGGCCGGGCGATATCGGCGCCGTGCTCGAACTGCGGCCCGAGACGCTGCCGAGCCGCAACCAGCTGCCCGGCGATATCGCGGACTTCACCGGCCGCACCGACGAGATGGACCGGCTGCTCGCCGATCTGCCGCCCAAGGCGGGCCGCCCGACGGTGTTGATCGAGGCGATCGACGGCATGGCCGGCGTCGGCAAGACGACCCTCGCGATCCACGCGGCCCATCAGCTGGGCAGCCGCTATCCCGACGCCCAGCTCTACATCGACCTGCACGGCCATGCCGCGGAGAGCGCGCCGGTCGAGCCGATGGTGGCGCTGGACCGGCTGCTGCGCGCGGTGGGCGTGCCGAGCGAATCCATCCCGCCGGATCTCGACGCCCGATCGGCCCTGTGGCGCACCGAGATCGCGTCCCGTTCGGCGCTGCTGGTCTTCGACAACGTCGCCGACGCCGATCAGGTTCGCCCGCTGCTGCCCGGTACCCCGAGTTGTCTGGTGCTGATCACGAGCAGGCGTAGGCTCGTGGAACTGGAGGTGTCGCAAACTCTTTCGCTGGACGTGCTCTCCCCCGAGGACGCCACAGCGCTGTTCGCCACCATCGTCGACGACGAGCGGGTCGCGGCCGAGCCCGACGCGGTGGCGGAGACCGTGCGGCTGTGCGGCTATCTGCCGCTGGCCATTCGGATCGCGGCCGGACGGCTGCGCGCCCGGCCGGTCTGGCCGGTCGACCGGCTCGCCGAACGGCTCCGACATCCGAGCCACCGCCTCGAACACCTGTCCGCGGGGTCACGCAGTGTGGCTGCCGCGCTCACCGCCAGCTTCCAGGACCTGCCGCCCGCGCAACAGCGGGTGTTCCGGCTGCTCGGCCTGCATCCCGGCCGCGACTTCGACACCTATGCCACCGCCGCGCTCGCCGATATCGACAGCTGCGCCGCGGAGCAGATTCTCGAGGCGCTGGTCGATGTCCATCTGCTGGAACAGGTTGTCTCCGAACGCTATCGGTTCCACAACCTGGTGCGCGACTACGCCGCGACGCTGCCGGAACCCGGCGACGGCAGCGCCGCGCTGACCCGGCTGTTCGACTACTACCGGTACGCGGCCTGGACGGTCGGCCGCAAGATCCTGCCGGATCGCACCAGCCGCGTCGCGGACCTGCCGAAACCGGCCACCCCGATGCCCGGGCTGGACAGCCATCACGAGTGCGTCTCGTGGCTGCACACCGAACGGCTGAACCTGCTGGCCGTCGCGCGGGCGGCGACCCGGGCCCGCTGGTCGGACTACACCCGGCTGTTCTCCGAAATCCTGTGGTGGCCTTACGTTACCGGCCTGCGCTGTTCCGACGACGCCATCACACTGCACTTCGACGCGGTCGAGGTGGCCAGGAACAACGGCGAGCAGGCCGAGGAATGCCGCTTGCTGGTGAACCTCGGCTACACCCTGTGGCGGATGCGGCACTGTCAGCAGGCGCTCGTGGTGCTCGACGACGCGGTGCGGCTCGCGCACGGCATGCGCGACTACTCGAACGCCGCGCGGGCGATGCACCACAGCGGCCTGGTCTACTTCCGGATGGCGCGCTACCGGGACGCGCTGATGGGCTATCACCAGTGCCTGTCGCTGTCGCGGCTGATCGGTGACCGATTCCTGGAAGGCTATGCGCTACAAGGCCTCGGCCAGGTGCACGAGCGGATGGGCTACGTCGACGACGCGTTCGACTACCTGCACCAGGCCGTCGCGATCGCCGCGGACACCGGTGACCCCTATCTGCGTTCCTGTGCGCAGATGCGGCTCAGCGACACCGCGGTACGCGTGGGCCGCTACGACGACGCGCTGACCTATCTGGGCGACGCCGGGAAGTCGCTGGCCGCGATCTCCTCGAAAACCCTGTTCCACAACTATCTTTCGATCCGGATCGGCACCGTCTACGCCCATCTGGAGAAGTACGAGCCCGCGCTCGACAGCTTCCGGGCGGCACTGGCGCGCGCCGAACGGAACAACGACCTCATCCTCAAATGCTGCACGCATCTGGGGATCGGCGACGTCCATCGCCGTCGTGGTCATCGCCGGGAAGCGCTGGCGCACTACGAGCGGGCGCTGCACATCGCGTGCGCGTCCGGCTCGCCCTACGAGGAGGTGCTCGCCTACGACGCGATCGCGACCGTGAACTACTGCTCGGCGCACTTCTCCGTGGCCCGCCAGCACTGGAAGGACGCGCTCGCGATCGCGGTCGGCCTCGGCATCCCGGAGACCCGGCGGATCGCCGAGCATGTCGCGGGCATCGACTCGACGTTCTCGGCCGCGCGCGCCACCCGCGCCGCGGACGCGCGCTCGGCGGAGTTCCGCAGAGCGGCGGAGCTGATCCGGGGCGAGGTCACCGCGGCGCAGCGGGCCGCAGCGATGGCGATGATGGCCGATCCGAAGGCACTGTAGGGGCGTCCGGCACGCGCGCCGCCCACCACCGCCGGGAGAGCAGGCCCGCCAGGCCCGCTCCGGCGGCGTTCAACAGCACGTCGTCCACCGAGCAGTGGCGGCCGATGGCGAGCGCGAACTGCAGCACCTCGACCGCGAGCGACACCGCCGCGCCCGCCAGCAGGAGGCGGTACCAGCGGCCGAACCACGCCCAGCGCACCGGGAGCAGCAAACCCAGCGCGGCGCACACCAGCAGGTTCCCGCCGAACTGCTCGATCACCCGATCGTCGGTCAATTGCTCGGCGAGGTCGCGCAGTGGTACCAGATTTACCGAACGACCAGTTCCTTTCGGCGTCAAGATCATCCACAGCCACGGTGCGGTGCCGACCACCAGCCCGACCTCGCACACCGCCGCACGCCGACCCCGCCATCGAGCCAGCCACCAGGCCAGCACACCCGCCACCGGCAGCGCGGCGACCGCGGTGAGCACGACCCCACCCCACGCCTCCCACGTCCCGTTCACACCACTCCGTACCGCCGCGCCGGCCCCACCGCACCGACGCTACTTCAGATACCAGGTGACGAGTCGCTCGACCAGTCCCAGGTCGCACGCCGACTCCGGCACGTCGAGCGCCGACTCCAGGTTGCGCCGGTCGAATTCGATCCGCTCCATCAGGTACTTTCCGGTGTAGGCCATTCGCGCGGCCACGGCCCGGTCCAGCACGGTCGGTCCGGCGTCGCCCCAGTCCTCCGGGCGCACCGGCCGCAGGGTCATCCCCAGTCCGGCGCCGATGATCCGAACCGTTTCCTCCGCCGAGACACCTACCCGATCGGTCAGGTTGACGATCTGCGGCAGGTCGTCGACCTCGGCCAGCCCCAGCAGCCATTCGACACAGGTATCGATGGGCACGAGATTGAGCGTCGCCCCCGCCGCCACCTGCACGGCGGCGGAGCCGCCCGGAAAACGGCGCGCCACCCGCTTCATGTTCGACATGAAGTTGTAGATGCCGAAATCCGAGGTGGTGTGCGCGGTCTTGGACGAGCCGACCACCTGCCCGAGCCGCAGCACCGCGCCCGGTACGCCGTGCTCGCGCACGTAGTCCCGGAAAACCAGCTCACCGGCGCACTTGGTGGCCTCGTAGACCGTCCGGAATCGGGCGGCGTCGGTGACGGGCTGCCAATTCTCCGCGGTCGGCGTGTCCGAGATACCACCGACATAGGCGGTACTGATCAGAAAGAAGCGCGAACCCGGCCTGCTGTGTGCGACGAACAGGCGCAACGCTCGCTCGGTGCCGCGGACATTCACCTCTTCGAGCAATGCGGGCCGATTGGGTGAGAGATCGACCGCCGCGGCGAAATGCCAGAAATCGCACGGTTCCGAGAAGATCGCCGCGGCGGTGAAATCGTCGATCCCCAGATATTCCTCGGCCAATTCGCAGTCGTAGGTCTCGACATTCGCGAGGCCGGGCGGCGGCGCGCCGCTCTCGTTGAGCGTCGCCGCGGCGAGCGCCTCGAAGACCCGGGTCCGTGCCCCACGTGCCAGCGCCTTGACCCGGATGCCGCGATCGAGCAGCGCACAGATCGTGTTGCTCGCGACGTACCCGTTCGCGCCGTCGACGACGGCCACCCTGGACAGTTCCATCAGACGCTCCACCCATTGCTACCGAAATGCTGGTCGACGGTGCGGGTCAACTGCCGCAACGTGATACCGGAATCCTGTGCGGCCGCGAGGCATACGCCGAAGACGGACGCGCACATCGCGGCCGCCAGGCGGTCGTTCCACCACCGTTGTGCCGCATTGAAAGTCATCGACAGCGCCGCGTCGGCGCCCTTGATGGTGAGCAGACCGTCGATCGGCAGCACATTGCCCACCGCTGTCCGGTGCACGGCGTATTCGGTGACCACGCAGTCGGGTCCGAACAGTGCCGTCCCGGTGGGCGTTTTCGGCACGTTCAGCATCTGCACCGGAAACAGCGCACTGCTCGGGTCGACCAGCGAGACGGACAGGTCCGGGCAGAGTTCCAGCACCTCGATGAACGGGTACCACTGGAAACGGTACGCGGCCAGGCTGTTTCGCTTGAACGAGGCGACCAGATCGGCGAACGTCGACTCCGGCGACCAGCCGAACTTGATCACGAAGGGGTTGAACAGCATGGCCACCGAATCGTGAAACCGGGGGTCCCGGCGGCCGTGACTGAAGGTCGGCATCAAGTACTCGGCCCGCCCGCACAGGTGGCCCAGGACGAATCCATAGGCGGCGGCCAGCACCATGAACGGCGTTGCGCGCAGGCGGGCGGCCATGGCTCGGATCGCCGCGGTTTCCGCGGCGGTCGACGTGCGGTCACCGCGGCTGGTGATCGCCGGACCATCCGACGGTGCCTGCGCGTGTTTCGCCTCGATCTGCAAGACCTCCAGAGCACCGACGTATTCCGGCCAGAAGTCGCGGGCCGCGGCCGCTTCGGGCGACTCCAGCGCGGCCAATTCGTCGAGCACCAACTGCCGGTAGCGCACCGTCGGCGGCGCGGGCTCCGGCGCGAGACCACCGGCGGCGCAATAGAACCGCCCGATATCGCGTTTCAGCACCTCCAGCGACCAGGCGTCGGCCACGCTGTGGTGCACCGTCACCTGGAGCAGCCGCCGGTCCTGCGCCGGATCTTCGAGGAGCAGCGTGCGCAGCAGCGGTCGACGGGCGAGGTCGAAGGGCGCGTTGTTATGTGCCACCAGCAGCGCTTCGCGTTCGGTCGCGTCCGCCGGCAGACCGAGCACCGTGTGCTCCGTTGCGGCGCCGGAACCGATGACCTGCTCGGCCATTCCGCGACCGCGGACCAGCGCGGTGCGCAGCGCCTCGTGCCGCTCGACCGTCCGCGTGACGGCCTCGAACAGCCGCTGCCTGTCCAGGGGTCCGTCGACGGTGAGCCGGCACGAGATGTTGAAGGCGGCCGCCGCCCCGCCGGGCCGGATGGATTCCAGGAAGTCCAGCAGATGTTGCCCCGGGGTCAGGGGCAGCCTGGTCCCACCTGCCGCCGGGGCGCTCACGGTACCGCGCCGCCGCGCAGGAAGTCCTGTGCCGCAACCGCATACGTCAGCGCGTAGCGCTTGAGGTCAGCCACCTCGACGAATTCGTCGGCCATGTGCGCGATCCACTTGCCGCCCGGGCCGTACACCACGCTCGGGATGTTCGCGCGACAGGTCAGAATGGTGCCGTCGGTGGTGCCGGGCACCGCGCCGAGTTCCGGGCGGACCCCGTTGACGATCTCGTGCGCGCGGACCAGCGCCGTGACCAGCGGGGTGTCCGGGTCGGTCTCGACCCACGGGCGATCGTCGATCACCGTGACGGCCGAACCGATGCCGCAACCGCGTGCCGCGTTGTCGACGCACTCGCCGATATTCTTCAGCAGCGTCTCGTGATCCACGCCCGGAATCGTGCGTACATCGAGGAACATCGAACTGACGCCGGGAATCGTGTTGAGCTGATCCGTCGTCCCGGCCCGCACCACGGTGGGCGTGATCGACGGTGCGCCCAGCGGCGGTCGCGAACCCGCCTCCTGCACCAGCCGGCGCTCCAGCGCCTCCAGGCCGAGCAGCGCACGGGCCATGGCGGGCAACGTGTTCCGGCCCTGCCACGGCATCGCGCCGTGGCTCATCACCCCGGTGAAATCCACGCGGAGCCGGATCGCGCCCTTCGACACCGGGCACACCTCGTCGCCCTCCGGCTCACAGCACACGACGCCGTCGACATCCTGGACGAACCCTTGGGCCACCGCGGCTTTCGCCCCGGACATCATCCCTTCCTCGTCGGCCAGCAGGAGCAGGCGGATCCGGCCGGGAAACGGCCCGGCCAGCTGCAATGCCCTGGTCCCGTACAGCATCGCGGCGACACCGGACTTCATATCGGCCGAGCCGCGACCGTAGAGCTTGCCGTCCCGGATCTCGCCGCCGTAGGGATCGACGGTCCACTGCGCCGGATCGCCCTCGGTGACCACATCCATATGTCCCTCGAACGCCAAGGTCGGCCCGGGACCGCCGCCGCCGGACAGCGTGACCGCGATATTGGGACGTCCGTCCGCGTCGAAGAACTCGGGCTGCCAACCCCATTCCCTGATCTTGGTGAGCAGGAAGTCCGCGACCGCGCACTCCCCGCGGCCCGCCTCGGTCAGCGAGTGGGTGCGAACCAGGTTTCGGGTGAATTCGATGAGTTCCGGCTCGTCGATTGCGGCATCCAGTGCGGCGATGTCCACGGGGACCCCCAGGTGTCTGTGTGTTTCATGCTAGGACGTTGCCGGGCGGCCCCGTACTACAACGCATTGCTCCGATCGGCCCGCAGCCACGACATCGCTTGTCGCAGACCGACGACCACGCCGTCCTCGACGACGAAACTCGTGCCGAACTCCGGCTCCGGGAGCGGCCCGAGCGCGGCCAAGCGCCGCCGGATCTCGGCGGCGTCCGCCGCTCCCGTACCGCCGTCGGCCAGCCACTGCGCCAGCGGCCGATAACTGGTGGTGCGGTGACATTCCACGACCTCGAGCAGGTTGGCGCGCAGCAGGCCGACGAGTTCGTGTTCGGCGAGGGTCGAGGCATGGCCCGGATCCCGCACCCGCTGGATCGCCTCGACCTGCTCGTGCACCGCGCCGGTATAACCGGTCACGTTGTCCGCGACCACGATATGGCCGCCGGGCCGCACCACGCGCGCCATTTCGGCCACCGCCAGCTCCGGCCGGTCGATGTGATGCAGGGCGCGCGTGCACAGGACGAGATCGAAAGAGCCGTCGGCGAACGGCAACTCCTCGACCAGGCCGACGACGAGTTGCACCGAATCCACCCCGGAGGCCCGCGCCTGCCGGAGCATCGCCGCGGACGAGTCCAGGCCGACAACGCGTTTACGCACGCCCGATTTCGCGACCACGGCCGCCGCGGCGGCGGTGCCGGTGGCCACGTCGAGCACATGCTCGACACCCAGCGGACGGATCATCTCGGCCAGCAGTTCGCCGTCCAGCCGGCGCGCCTGCCCGCCGGCATACGACTGGGCAATTTCGGCGAACCTGGACTGGTTCAAGGCAACTTGTTCGCGGTAGCCCGCGCCCGTCGCGGTTCGGCGCCGGATATGTTCCTGCGACCCCATGGCACCGGCCTCCGGAAGTTCGTGCACCGCTGGGAAGTTCGTGCACGACTGGTGAAACAAACGAGCTCTGATATTAACCGAGCCTAGGGTACCGTGTTATTCAACCTGAGGACTTCGTCCGTACACCGGGGGGATGATGGGGATTTCCCGTCACTGGGATCTCTTCGTTTGCTGGAGGCAGGTGGTCGATGCACGCCGCCGATTTCCGGGTCAGCACCGTGCTGCTGGACTCGCCTCGCACCCTCGTGGGTGAACGCGCGGCCGAGGTCGCTCCGGCCGTGGTGCGCGCGGCGGCCGGCACCGGCGCGCCACGTGTGCTCTTGGTGGCAGGCAACGGCTTCCGGCACCGCGTCTGGGCCGAACCACTCTTCGCCGCATTCCAGGGTTTCGCGCTGCGCACCGTCGTGCACGCCGGGCTCCCCACACCCGAATCCGTGGCCCGGCTGACGGACGAGATCCGCGCGCATCGCGCCGAGGTGGTCGTCACCGTCGGCGGCGGCAGCGTCATGGACGCGGGCAAAGCCGCCGCGGCACTGTCGACCAGCGCCGATCGCACGCCGCACGCGGTGGTTCTGGCCTGCGCCGCGCCGGCCGACGACGCAGGCGCGCCACCCGTCGTCGCCTTGCCGACCACACCCGGCACCGGCGCGGAGGCCACGCCCTTCGCCACCATCTGGCACCGCGACCACGGCCGCAAACTGTCCCTGCGCGGCAGCGCGTTACAGCCGGTGAGCGCGGTGCTCGACCCGGAGCTGCTGATCGGGCTGCCCGCGGCCGACCTCGTCAGCTGCCTGCTCGACACCCTCGCGCAAGGCCTGGAGGGCGCGTGGTCGATCCGCGCCGACGAACGATCCGAGTGGCTGGGCGCGGCCGCCTGGGCCCAGCTCGCCGAGGTGCTCGAGCAGCGCCACACCGACCTGAGCGCAGCCCATCGCGGCGCGGCACTGCTCGCCGGGCATCTCGCCGGTCGCGCCATCGCCATCGCGGGAACCACTGTGTGCCATGCGATGTCGTACCCGCTCACCTTGCGGCACGGCCTGAGCCACGGGCACGCGTGCGGCCTCACGCTGGCCTCGGTGCTGCGTTACAACGCACAGGTCGGCGCCGACTGCACCGACCCGCGCGGCGCCCAGCGGGTGCGCGGCGCCATCACGGGGGTGGTGCGGGCCGCGGGCGCCGACAGCGTCGAGGACCTGGCCGGGAAGGTGGCGGCGCTGGTGCGCTCGCCCGCGTTGCCGCCACCACCGGAACTACGCCACGAGGCGGCCCGGATCGCCACCGAGGCCCTCGCCTACGACCGCGCGGGCAACAACCCGCGCCGGGTGGACGCGGCGACCCTGACCCATTTGCTGGCCGGGAGTGCGGAGAGAGATCATGCTCGTTGACAACTACAAGGTCGTGCACTGGCTCAACATTCGGAAAGTGACCACCGGACAGATTGCGGGCACGCTCGGTATCGACCACGCGGAACTCACGAAATTGCTGGCTGTTTCCGGTGATTGCGAATGGCCGGACGACATCGTCGCTGTCATGACCCGCACGCTCCAGATCACCCCGGAACATCTCGTCGCGAGCGGACGACGCGATCTCACCGTCCTGGTCCGCACCGCGCGCGAACTCCGTGACACCCGGCGTCCCATTCAGCGCGACGGCATTCATTTCTACAACTACTACACAATGGCGGCACCGCCCGGCGCGGTCGCGCCGGTCGTGCTCGATATCCTGTGTCCCGCGAACCGATTGCCCGCTTTGAACAATGGGCACTTGGAACCGGCGATCACGATCAACCTCGGTCCGGGCGATATCCACGGCCGCTGGGGCGCCGAACTCGACGAGTCGACCTGGCAGGTGATCGTCGCCAACACCGACACCGACAGCTGGATCGTCGGCGATTCCTACGTCGAGCCGTCCTATTGTCCGCACACCTACTCGCTCGCCGGTCCCGAACCCGCCCGCATCGTGTCCTATACCGGCCGATCTCCGCTGGCCGGACTCCTGGAAGAGGTCAACGACTGGTCCGATCCGGCCGCGCGCGAACTGCTCGCCTGGCTCGACGGCGGCGTGGACCCGCAGCAGGTGGCCCGCCTGCTGCTCGCCCGCCGGGGACACACGGTCGAATCAGCCGGTGTCACGGTGGGTCTGACGCCCGACGCGCTGATCGCCGCGATCGACGACGGCACGCTCGCGGTGTTGCGTGAGCTGGGCACCACGCTCGGCTTCGACTACCGGCTGCTGATCCGGCCCGCCGCCCGGCACGACGCGGTCGGCAAGACCTTCAAGGACATCGCCGAATGCCGCAAGGAGGCAAGGGATTTCCGCGGGTACACGGTCACCTCGCTGGCCGCGGCCCCCCATCTGCCCGACCTCACCGGGCTCTATCTCCTGGTCGACGGCGCGGCGGGCGAGCACCTGCGCGAACCCGCCGAAACGCACTACCTCGTGACCGCCGGAACGCCGACGCTGCACTGGATTCGGGCCGACGGGCAGCAAGCAGCAGCCGAGTTGGAGGTGGACGGGTCGGCCTGGGTCGCGCCGTTCGTCGCGCATCGCTGGTCCGGCCAGGGCGCGCTGATCAAGCTGGGCTCGGGACGACATCTCGACTATCTCGACCTGTTCGAGCTGACCAATACCTATGCCGCGAGCGCCACAGTGCAGCGCGGGCACCGAGACAATCGCGGCTGGGGCTACGACTCCTGAACACCGCGCCGCGTCAGCACGGGAGGCAAGAGTGCGCGTCGTCTATACCGATCCGGCCTGGGCCCTGAACGAACGGGGACACCCCGACCTCGCCCGCGCGGATATCGAACGCACCGCGTTCGGCCACGAAATCGACTTGCGTTTAGGGCTTTTCGAGAGCCGATACGTCATCTCCGGTCCCGAGTTCCATGACCATGTGCGCGGCGCGGATGCGCTGGTCATCTACCGCTGCCAAGTCACGCCCGAGTTGCTGGACGCGGTCGGCCCGCACTGCCGGGTGATCGCCCGCAGCGGTGTCGGCATCGACAATCTCAACGCCCCGCTGCTGGCCGGGACCGGGATCGTCTCGTTCAACGTGCCCGACTATTGCGTGGACGAGGTGAGCACGCACACCCTCGCGCTGCTGCTGGCGTTGGAACGCAAGGTCTGCACCCAGGACCGGCTCGTCAAATCCCAGCAGTGGAATATCCATGCGGGCGGCGTACCGCGACGGGTGTCGACGTGTACCGCGGGGATCATCGGCTTCGGCCGGATCGGGCGGGCGACCGCCCGGAAACTCCAGGCGTTCTACAAGACTGTCCTCGCGTACGACCCGTATGTCGCCGCCGATCTGATGGCGGGTCACGGTGTCACCGCCGTCGCTTCGTTGCACGAATTGTTCGCTGCCGCAGACGCTGTCGTCCTGCACGCGGCCCTGACCGAGGAGACCGATCAGCTGGTCGACGCGGGCGCGCTGGCCGCGGCCCGGCCGGGCACGCTGCTGGTCAATGCGGCCAGGGGCCGCCTGGTGGACCCGGCGGCGGTCCTCGACGCGCTCGACGGCGGCCGACTGGGTGGCTTCGCCTCGGACGTCTTCACACCCGAGGACCCGAACGACGATCCGGCCGCGCGCAAGCTGTTGCCCAGGCCGGAGGTGGTGGTCTCGGCCCACCGCGCGTTTCTCTCGGCGGAGTCCGAGCGCAGTTGCCGGCGCCGGATCGCCGAGGGCGTCGCCCGGGTCCTGGCCGGCGGTCCGCCGCCCGCCGCGGGCCGGGTGACGTGATCCGTGGTCGCCACAACGATTTTCGATCCCGAGTGCGAGAGGCATTGCGCGTGATGGACAACCTCCCCCTTCCCACGGCCGCACCGGCACGGTGTCACGCCGGTGTGCGGTTGCGCGAACTGCTCGCCGGACCCGAACCGTCGTTCCTCATGGGCGCTCACGACGGACTCAGCGCGCGCATCGCGGCCGAAGCCGGCTTCGCCGGGATCTGGGCGTCCGGTCTGTGCATGTCCACCGCGCTCGGCGCGCGGGACAGCGACGAGGTGTCCTGGGGCGAAATGCTCGATCTGGTGGCCAGAGTCGTCGATGCGGGCGCGATCCCGGTGCTCGTCGACGCCGACACCGGCTACGGCAATTTCAACACCGCACGCCGCTTCGCCGCCCGTGCCGAACGGGTCGGCGCGGCGGGAATGTGCATGGAGGACAAGGTCTTTCCGAAGATGAACTCCTATTTCGGCGACCGGCACCCGCTGGCGCCGGTCGGCGACATGTGCGCCAAGATCGCGGCCTGCCGGGACAAGGTCGATCCCGGCTTCGTGCTCGTCGCCCGCACCGAGGCGCTCATCGCCGGGGCGGGCACGGCCGAGGCGCTGCGCCGCGCCGAGGCGTACCGGCAGGCGGGCGCCGATGCCATCTTCATCCATTCCCGCCGGCGCACCATCGACGAGATCGCCGAGTTCACCACCGAGTGGGCGGCCCGGCTGCCGCTCGTGATCGCGCCGACCACCTACCACACGGTGCCTCGGGAGACGTTCGCCGAACTCGGGATCGCCGCGGTGATCTGGGCCAATCAGTCGATGCGGGCCTCGGTGGCCGCGATGCGCCAGGTGTGCCGATCGCTCCTGCGCGACGGCCCCACCGCGGTCGAGCCGGATATCGCCTCGCTGCCGGAGGTGTTCGGTCTCATGGGATATTCGGAGTTGGAAGCGGACGAGGCGCACTACACCGAGCTGGCGAAGAAGTGGGTGGATTCATGATCGACGCGGACGAATTGCTCGGCGGGTTCGTCGCGCGCGGCGTGGCCGACGTGGTGGGCGTGCCGTGCTCCTACCTGACCCCGATGATCAACCGCGCGGCGTCCGGCGCGGTCGCGGGATACCTGCCGGTGACGCACGAGGGCGAGGCCGTGGCGGTCGCGGCGGGGTGCTGGCTGGCCGGTGCCACGGCCTGCGTGCTGGCGCAGAACTCCGGGCTGGGCAACATGGTGAACCCGCTGACCTCGCTCACCCATCCGAGCCGGATTCCGGTGCCGCTGCTCGTCAGCTGGCGCGGGGAACCGGGCCGCCCGGACGAGCCGCAGCACGAATTGATGGGGGCCATCACGCCGGGTCTGCTCGACCTCCTACAGGTGGGGCACGCGGTGCTGCCCGCCGACGCCGCCGGACTCGACGCCTGCTTGACCACCGGGTGGGCCGAGATGGCCAGCGAGCAAAGGCCTTTCGCGTTCATCCTGCGTGACGGGGTAGTGGCCGCCGAGCCGCTCGCGGAGCCGCCGCGGCCATCCCCGGTGCTGCCGACGGTGACCAGGACGCGGGCCGATCGGGCCGCGCCCACGCGCATGGCGGCACTGGAGGCGCTCGTCGGCGCCCTGCCCGACGCCGCCGCCGTGCTGTCCACCACTGGCAAGACCAGCCGGGAGCTCTACACTCTCGCCGACCGGCCGCAGCACTTCTACCTGGTCGGGGCGATGGGGTCCGCGAGTGCCGTCGGACTCGGCGTCGCGCGGCACACCCGCAGACCGGTCGTCGTGCTCGACGGGGACGGCGCGGCACTGATGCGGTTGGGCACCTTCGCCACGGTCGGCGCGCATGGCACCGCCAATCTGATCCATGTCCTGCTGGACAACGGCGTGCACGACTCCACGGGTGGACAGCAGAGTCTCGCGGCGCAGGTCGACTTCCCCGCGGTCGCGCGGGCCTGCGGCTATGTCCGCGTGTTCGACTGCGCGGACCTCGCCGAGTTCACCGACGCGGTCAAGGCGGCCCAGCTCGAGCCGGGCCCGGCGTTGCTCTACCTCCGGATTCGTCCGGGTTCGGTCGAGCGGCTGGGCCGCCCGGCCGTCGGACCGTCCGACGTGGCGCGCCGATTCCAGGCCTTCGTGACAGGAGACGATCATGTTTCGTGACGGCGCCTACCGACCCGCCGCCGAGAAGTTCCCGGTGCACAATCCGTGGACCGGGGAAACCGTCGGATCCGTTGCGCGCGACAGCGTTTCCGAGTTGGACGCCGCCATCTCCGGCTTGCGCGCGGCCTGGCGACCCCTGCGGCCGGACCAGCGGGCCACCATCCTGCGGAGCGCGGCCCGCCTGACCCGCGAACGAGCCGCCGACCTCGCACCGCTGATCTCGCGCGAATCCGGCGTCTGCCTCGCCGAGACCAGCCGGGAAACCGACCGGGCTGCAACGAATCTCACGGTCGCGGCGGACGAGGCCGAACGGCTGCGCGGGGAGAGCATTCCGGTGTCGGGACACGATCGGCTGGCGCTCACCATGTTCGAGCCGATCGGCGTCGTCGCGGCGATCACGCCGTTCAACCGGCCGCTCAACCAGGTGGTCGTGAAGCTCGCCCCCGCCGTCGCGGCAGGCTGCGCGGTGGTGCTGAAGCCCTCGGAGAAAACACCGCTCACCGCACTCGCTTTCGCCGAGATCATGCTCGAAGCCGGTCTGCCGCCGGAACATCTCGTCGTCACCACCGGTGCGCCCGGCGAGCTCGGCCCCGCGCTCGCCGGGCACCCCGACATCGATATGGTCACCTTCACGGGGTCGGCGCACACGGGCCGTGCGGTATCGGTGGCCGCCGCGGGCAAGAAACTGCTGCTGGAGCTGGGCGGCAACGATCCGCTGATCGTATTGCCCGATGCCGATCTCGACCTGGCGGTGCAGCTGACGGCCCAGGGCGCGTTCGCCACCGCCGGGCAGTCCTGCCGCGGCATCAAACGCGTGATCGCCGTGGGCCCGGTGGCCGACGATCTCGTAGCGGGGCTCGCCGAGGCGGCGCAGCGGAAACGGGCGGGCGACCCCCTAGATCCCGCGACCGAGGTCGGCCCGCTGATCACCGCGGACGCCGCGGACACGGTGGCCCGGCGGATCGCCGAAGCCGTTGCCGCGCAGGCGAAGCTGCTGATCGGCGGGGAACGCCGAGGCTCGCTCATCACCCCCGCGGTGCTCGATCACGTGCCCGCCGACGCCGAACTGGTGGTCGAGGAGACCTTCGGCCCGGTCGCCCCGGTGATCCGGGTGGCCGATACCGCCGAGGCGATCAGCGTGGCCAACTCGACCAGGTACGGCTTGCAGGCCGGGGTGGTGACCGGCGACGTCGCCGCCTTCACCACGCTCGCGGCGGCGCTGCGGGTCGGCGCGGTGAACCTCAACGCCGGACCGCATTTCGACTCCCCGCACCTCCCGTTCGGCGGCGTGAAATCCAGCGGACTCGGCCGCGAAGGCATCGCCTACTCGATCCGCGAGATGAGCACCGTCAAGACGGTGACCCTGCCCTACCCGCGGTAAACCCTTCGGATATCAAGAGTCAGGACGCATCGATGACCACGCACCCGGACCTCACCCCCGCCGCACTCGACTACCAGGCGCTCTTCCGGCTCGACGGCAAGCGCGCCGCGGTCATCGGCGCGGGCAGCGGCATCGGACGCGAGTCGGCGCTCGCCCTGGCCGCGCTCGGCGCCGAGGTGGTGTGCGCCGATATCGATCGCACCCGCGCCGAGGAGACGGCGCACCTGGCGGGCTCCCCCGCCGCCGCCCTGGGCTTGGATGCGCGAGACGCGGATGCTGTCGCCGCGGCCGCCGCCGAGCTACCCGACCTGGACGTGCTCGTCTTCACCACCGGGCGGAATGTGCGCAAGCGCCTGTTCGATTACGCGACAGACGAATTCGACGCGGTGCTGGACCTGAATCTGCGCGCCGCCTTCCATCTGATCCGGGCGTTCGGCAAGGGTATGGTCGCCCGGGGCGGCGGTTCGATCGTCGGCATGTCCTCGATCCGGGCGGTCACCGTCGAACCGGGGCAAGCCGTGTACGCGGCGACCAAGGCCGCGCTGGTCCAGCTGATCCGCGGAGCCGCCGCGGAATTCGGCCCGGCCGGGGTGCGGGTGAACGCCATCGCGCCCGGGGTGGTACGCACCCCGCTCACCGATTCGATCTTCGCGGAACCGCAGTGGCGGGCGGCGTACGCGTCCAAGAGCGCGCTCGGCCGCTGGGCCGAGCCGAGCGAAATCGCCGGGGCCGTCGCCTTTCTGGCCGCCGACGCATCGAGCTTCGTCACCGGGACGATGCTGTACGTCGACGGCGGCTGGACCGCCGTCGACGGCCGCTACGACCCGCCCTGCTGACTCACAGCACCTGCATCGTCTCCTGGACGAAGGAACCCATATCGGGCGCCTCGAACAGCAGGTGCATCGGCACCTCGGTGTCGAATTCCGCGCGCAGCGCGGTCATCAACTCGCCCGCGAGCAGCGAATCGCCGCCCAGTTCGTAGAAGTTCGCGCGCGGTTCGGTGTAACCGGTGCCGCACACCCGGCCGACCACGGCCCAAACCTGTTGCTCCACTACGTCTCCTGGTCCGCTCGGCGCAATTTGCCCGCGGCGCTGCGCCGGACGTCGGCCACGATCTCGATCGTCCGGGGCAGCTGCGCTCTGCTCAGCTCGGCGCGGCAACTGCGCCACAGCTCCGCGAGCACCTCGTCCGAATCATCGCCGCGCACGGCGACTTCGGCCCGCACCACCGCACCGAGGCGGCGATCGGGCAGCGCGCGGACCCGGACATCGCGGACCGCGGCATGACGTTCCAGGACCCGCTCGATATCGCGGGGAAACACCTGCACACCACCGACATCGATGGCGTCGTCGCGCCGGCCGACCAGCGTCACATAGCCCTCGGCGTCCTGCCACGCGAGGTCGCCGACGCTGAAATACCCGTCCACTTCGGCCAATCCCGGTCCGTCGCCGAGATAGGTGGGCTGCGCGGCGTTCTCGTCGGTCATGAACAGTTCACCGGTCGTCCCGGTGGCGACCGGCTCACGTCGCTCGTCCAGGACGCGGACCGAGCAGTGCCGCGGACGGCCGACCGAGCCGGGATGAGCCAGCCATTCGTCGCCGCGGATGCTGAGCACGCCGATCCGTTCCACGCTGCCGTACTCCTCGTACACCGTGCTCGGCTCCACCAGGTCCAGCCACCCCCGTTTCACCGATTCCGGGCAACGCGCCGCGGTGTGCACGACGAGGCGCAACGACGAAAACCAATGCCGTTCCCGCCCACTGGCTTCCAGCAGCGTGCCCATTTGCGCGGGCACGGTCCGCACCACCTGCACGCCTTCGGCACGCAGCGATTCCAGGAACAGTTTCGGCGAGGCGTTGGCGGGCACGATGATGCGATGCCCCAGCGCGAGTCCGTGGTACAGCGCCCCGAAACCCGCGTGGTACAGGGGAAGGCCGACCAGCTGGGTCTGTCCGTAGCCCAGGCCGCGCGCGCTCTCCTTGCTGCTCAACGGCCCCGACGAGGCGTACGCCCACGGGCGGTTGCGGACGACCAGTTTCGGGACACCGGTGGTCCCGCCGGACAGCGAGACCGACCGAGGTAACCCGTCCGCAGGCAGCCCCGGCGGCGCGACCGCACGCCGGTGGTAGGAAACCAGGCCCAGGTCGTCGCCTTCGACCACCCAGCCGCGCGGATAGCGTTCGACGATGCGCTCTTTCGTCGCGGCCGACCAGCGGTGGTCCACCGGAATGACGGTGGCGCCGGCCTCCCAGAGCGCGAGGGTGGCCACGACATGACCGATACCCGACGGCAACGCGACGGCCGCGACCGCGCCTTCGCGCAGACCCGCGTGCCGGTATTGCGCGGCGTGCTCGTGCACCTTCTGCACCAACCCGTGCCAACTGATCTCGGCGCTGGTGCCCGCGGAGAACCCGCGCACGCGCACCGCGCACGCGGCCGGGCGCTGCGCCGCCGTCTTCTCGACGAGTTCATTGATCGTGACGGTGCCGTCCATGCTCACACCTCCGTGACGTATTCGTCGGCGAGCGAGAGTGTTTCGTCCAACAGCGCCATCCCTTCCCGCAGCTCCGACTCCTCGATGACCAGCGGCGGGCACACCAGGATGATGTTCCAGTGGGTGAGCAGATACAGGCCCCTCCGGAACGCCTCGGCGGTCAGCCGCGTCATCGGCGCAGCGGCCGCGGCGTCCGGATTGAACGGCACCAGTGGTTCTTTCGTCACCCGGTCGCGCACCAGCTCCAGCCCCCAGAAGCAGCCGGTGCCCCGGACGTCCCCGATCGACGGGTGCCGCTCGGCCAGCGCGCGCAGCTCCGCTTCGATCAAGGCTCCCAGCCGATTCGAGCGCTCGATGAGCCGCTCCTTCTGGTACACGCCCAGCACGGCCACGGCCGCCGCGCAGCCCACGGGGTGCGCGCTGTGCGTGAGCCCGTACGGGAAGGTGGCGTCCTGGAGCCAGCCCGACAGCCGGTCGCTCACCGCCACGGCCGCCAGCGGTATGTACCCGGCGGTCAGCCCCTTCGCGCACGTGATCATGTCCGGCACGACATTCCACCGGTCGCACGCGAACCACGTTCCGGTGCGCCCGAATCCGGTCATCACCTCGTCGAGGATCAGCAGGATGCCGTGCTCGGTGCACACGTCCCGGATGCCCTGCAGATAACCGTCGGGCGGCATGATCACGCCGTTGATACCGGTGATCGGCTCGATGATCACCGCCGCCACGTTCTCGGCGCCTTCGTACTGGAGCAACTCCCGCAGATGCGGCGCGCCCGAGCACACCGGGCACGGCGTGGGATGCCCCGCCGGGCACCGGTAGGTGTAGGGGTCGAGCATGCGCACCACGCCGGGAATACCGGGCTCGCCCGCCCAGCGGCGCGGCTCGCCGGTCAGCGTCAACGCGCCCGCGGTGCTGCCGTGGTAGGAACGGTAACGCGCAATTACCTTGCTGCGCCCGGTATATGCCCGAGCCAGACGGATGGCGGCCTCGTTCGCCTCCGTGCCGCTGCAGGCGAAGAAGAACGAGTTGAGATCCCCGGGCGTGACCTCGGCGAGCCGATTCGCCAGCTCCTCGACGATCTCCACGTCCCAGGGGCGCCCGAGCGTGGCCATGGTGGCCACCTGCTTCTGCACCGCCTCCTGCACCTCCGTACGGCCGTGTCCCAGATTGGCATTCACCAGTTGGGAGCCGAAATCGAGATACGACCGTCCCGCGGCGTCGAAGAACCGGCAGCCGTCGCCGCCGACGATGCGCGGCGGCGCCTCCCCGCCCTGCCGCGACCACGACTGGATGACCCGGCCCCTGGGTGACGTTGTCTCTGCCATTTCCTTGACACCTCCGATTACCTGTGGCGCGCGTTCAGCGAATGGCCACGCGACGCTGACTACTGGGGTCGAAGGCCAGCGTCGCGACGATCGACAACACGCACGCCCACCCGGCCAGCACGAGCAGATGCGGCGCGATGCTCGCCAATCCCCCGTGCTGTGCCAGCACTTCGCGCATCCCGTCCACCGCCCAGTACTGCGGGGTCAGCGGCGCGAGCGGCTGATTCCATCCGGGCAGCAACCGCACCGGGACCACCGCGCCCCCGAGCACGCCCAGGCCGAGCACCACCAGCTGGCACAGGTTCTGCATCGCCGAGACGTTGCGCGTGAGCGAGACGAGCACCAGGCCGAGGGCGATCGCGGTCCACGCGATGGACAGGATCAGGACAGCGAGGGCGACGAGCGAGCCGTTCACCGTCGCGCCGAACAGCACCCGGCCCGTGCCGATCAGCAGCGCCATCTGCGCCGCGGACAACAGGAAGTACGGCACGGCCAACTGCAGCACCATCGTCGCACGGGACAGTCCGCTGGTGCGGACCGAACTCCAAGCGCCGGAGGCGTGTTCGCGATAGTGCGCGGTGCCCATGAACATCATGACGTAGAAGCCGAACATGATGGTGAAGCCCGGCACCGTCTGGTCGGCGCCTGCACCGTCGGTCAGGCGCGCGAAGGCGTCGCTCAGCAGGGCCTGCATCAACAGCGGCGCCGCGAACAGGAAGACGAACAGCGTGGGGTCGTGGCGCCAGGTCGCCGCTTCTTTCCGGAGGAAGGCCCAGGTGAGCGTCATCGCGCCGCCGATCCGGGCGCGCGCTCGACGGCGTGCAGGAAGGCGTTCTCCAACGACACCGGCACCGCGCGCACGTCCTTGACGGGCAGGTTGCTCGTGCCGAGCACCCGGACCACGGTCGCGACATGTTCCGGCTGCTCCGCGCCCACCCGAATCCGTCCGCCGTGCAGCGTGATCCGGGTCGCGGGCAACGCCGCGCGCAACAGGGTGGTGACGGCTTCGGTCTGTTCGCTGACGATCTCGCAGTACGGTCTACCGTATTCGGCCACAAAGCTTTTCACGTCCGCGGTGGCGACGACCCGTCCGGTGTCGAGCACCGCGATGCGGTCGCAGAGGCTTTCGGCTTCGTCCAGGTGGTGCGTCGTGTACAGCAGCGTCGAGCCCTCCCCGCGCAGTTCCCGGAGCAGGCGGTGGATGGCCTGGCGGGAATCGATGTCGACGCCGGTGCTCGGTTCGTCCAGCACCATCAGCGGTGGCGCGTGCACGATGCCCATTCCGATCGAGAGCCGGCGGCGCTCGCCGCCCGACAGGTGTGCGCCGCCCCGATCGGCGAGGTGGCTGAGCCCCAGCCGTTCCATCACCTCCGCGGCCCGGCGTCCGGCGGCGGCGCGCGACATCCCCCGCACGATCGCGGAGAAGCGCAGGTTCTGCCACACCGTCATCGGCAGGTACACCGTATTGTCTTGCGGGACATAGCCGATCCGCCGACGGACCCGGCGTCCGTGCCTGCGCACATCGGTGCCGAAGACCTCCACCTGCCCGGCGGTCGGTTTGACCAGTCCGCAGATGATGTCCAGCGCAGTGGATTTCCCGGCGCCGTTGCGACCGAGCAACCCGAAGATCTCACCGCGTCCGACCGCCAGGCCCACGTCGTCCAGGGCGAGGAACGAGCCGTACTTCTTGCGCAGGCCGCGCACCCGGACGATCGGTTCGTCGGTGGTCATGTCCATGACGCGGCCTGGCGTGCCACGATCTCGCGGACCTGATCCCGGTAGTGCACCGCGCGCCCGTAGCACTGGGTCATCAACACCGCGCCGAGGCCGGTGGGGATGTCGTACACGAAGCTGGTCGCGGCGCGCCCCAGCCAGCCGACGGTGTGCGCGCGCGGATCCAGTGCGGCCCAGGCCGGATCGCTGCTCGGCACGTGCAGCCCGTAGGAGAAGCCGTAGCCCTTGCCCGGGATGTAGTCGGGGCCGGTACCGGCCAACGGCCCGATCTGGTCGACGAAGAGTTCCCGGGTGAACGGTCCGAGCGCCGGGATCGACAGCACGCCGTCGCGATCCGGCGTGATCGCGCACAGCAGCGTGGCGAAATCCGCAGCGCTGGCGTAGCCGCCGGACCCGGCGGATCGCCACACCGGCCGCTCCTGATGGGTCACAAGGCCTTTCGGGGTCGCGGCGGCGTCGGTGAACGGCTGGGCGACCCGGTCCAGGTCGGCGGCGGCGACGCTGAATCCGGTGTCGCGCAGGCCCAGTGGACGGCACACCCGCTGCTCGACGATCTCGTCCAGCGGCCTGCCGTCCGCGGTCTCGAGTACCCGGCCCAGCACGTCCATCGCTATGCCGTACTCCCACACCGTGCCGGGGTCGGCCGCGAGCGGTTGGCGTGCCAGGTTGTCCACCACCTCGTCGAGGGTGTGCCGCGCGGCGGTGTGCTCGTATTTCCGCACCTGCGCTGTCGCGTAGTACGGCGCGAGGTGCGCCGAGGTGTGGAATCCGCCGCCGATGCCCGCGGTCTGGCGCAGCAGATCCTGCAGTGACGGTGGCCGTTTCGGTGGCCGCAGCGCGGCGCCCGCGGCCACGCGGCTCGCGGCGAAACTCGGCAGCCACGCCGCGACCGGATCGGTCAGCCGAATTCGATTCTCGGCCGCCATCGCCAAGGCGGCCAAGGCGGTGCAGACCTTCGTCATGGAGTAGATGCGGAAGAGGGCGTCGTCGCGCATGGGCCGACCGGCTTCCGGGTCGAGCTGCCCGACGGATCGCACGTGGATCAGTGCTCCGTTGTCGGTCACCGCGACGACCGCGCCGGGCAATCGGCGCGCGTCGACCTCTGCCGACACGGCCCCCAGCAGCTCCGCCATCATGTCCATCGTCGCCTCCCGCGCCCCGACCCCCCTGAATCTGTCACTGCGGCACCGGCTCTCGGTGCTACACCGCTATGTTGTCGATCAGCCGGGTGGGGCCCACCCACCCGGCGGCCACCAGCCTGGTGCCCGGTCCGCCGGTGCGCACCGGGTCCAGCGTTTCGGGGTCGACCAGTTCGAAGTAGTCGATCCGCTGGATACCGGCTTCGGTCAGGGCGCGCCGTCCTGCGGCGAGCGCCTCGTCCACCGGGCCGTGCTCGGCCCGTAGACGTGTCGCCGTCTCCGACAGGACGCGGAACAGCGCGGCCGCCGTTGGTCTTTCGGCGTCGCCGAGGTAGGCGTTGCGCGAGGACAAGGCCAGACCGTCCGGCTCCCGCACGGTCGGTACCGCCCGCACCTCGACCGGCAGGCCCAGGTCGCGCACGAGCGCGCGCAGTACCACCAGTTGCTGGAAGTCCTTCTCCCCCAGATAGACCGCGGTCGGCGCGAGCATGATCAGGATCTTCGACATCTCGGTGGTGACGCCGGCGAAGTGGGTCGGCCGGCCCGCGCCGCACAACACCGCGGAAAGGTGCGGAATCGCGACGTGCAAGCCGAAGCCGGGCGGGAAAAGCTCGGCCGCCGTGGGTAACCATGCGATGTCGGCCGCCGCTTTCTCGCAGAGCGCCAGATCCCTTTCTTCGTCGCGCGGGTAGGCGTCGAAGTCCTCGTTCGGCGCGAATTGCAAGGGATTGACGAAGATCGAGGCGAGCACCACCTCGTCACGTTTTCGTGCCTCGTGGACCAGGGCCAGATGTCCCTCGTGCAGGGCGCCCATGGTGGGCACATAGCCGATACTCGTGCCCCGCGCCCGCGGCTCGGCCAAAACCTCGTGCAATTCCGCCGTACTCCGGACAACGATCATCGCGTCAATTCCCTCAGCGAAACTCACAGTAGCCACCGCCACCGATGTCGGAAAACTCCCACACTCGATGCCCACGGCGAGCTTAACAGGAGTCGCGATCCCCAGTTCTCGAATCCGGCTTACTCCGAACGGCTTTCAGAATTCAGCGGATGAATTCCGGGCATTTCGCCGCATCGGCCGGCGCGCGGCGGTCAGCGATTGCCCGGGATCACGATGCCGGTTTCATACGCGAGCACGACCAGTTGGGCGCGATCACGCACCGACAGCTTGGTGAGCAGCCTGCCCACATGGGTTTTCACGGTCGCCACGCTCAGGTGCAGCGTCGCCGCGATCTCGGCGTTGGAGCGGCCCGCCGCGACATGTTCGAGCACTTCGCGCTCGCGGCCGGTGAGCGCGGCGGGGCCGTCCGGCAGCGCGGGCAGCGCGGCAGGCCTGCGGGCGAACGCGCTGATCATCCGGCGGGTGATACTCGGGGTGAGCAGGGCGTCACCGGCGGCTACCACGCGGATCGCGTGCAGCAGCTGCTCGGGCGGGGAGTCCTTGAGGAGGAAACCGCTTGCGCCGCTGCGCAGTGCCTGGAAGACGTGCTCGTCCTGATCGAAGGTGGTGACGATCAGGACGCGCGGCCCGTCCGCGTCGGCGGCCAGGTGCCGCATCGCTTCCAAGCCGTCCATGATCGGCATCCGGATGTCCATCAGCACCACGTCGGGTTGCAGCTGCCGGGCGAGCCGGACCGCCTCCCCGCCGTTACCCGCCTCACCGAGCACGCTGAGATCCGGTGCGGATTCGACCAATACCCGGAACCCGGCGCGGATCAGGGCTTCGTCGTCGGCGATCAGCACCCGGATCGGATGTTCGCGGTCAGCGCTCATCGTGGTCCCGCGACAGCGGAAAGGACGCGCGGACGGCGAACCCGCCCGCGGCCCGCGGGCCGGCGTCGAGCCTGCCGCCGAACAGCGAAACCCGTTCGCGCATCCCGAGCAATCCGAGTCCGGAACCGCTGCCGTCGGGCTCGGCCGCGCGGGCCGCCGCCGGACCGGCATCGGTGACCGCTACGTGCAATTCGGTCGGCGCATGGCGGATTTCGACCCACGCCCGGTCGGTATGCGCGTGCTTGACGACATTGGTCAGCGCCTCCTGCACGATCCGATAGGCGGTGGTCTGCAACAGCGGCGGGACCTCGACCGGGGTGCCGACCACCTCGTACGCCACGTCCAGCCCCTCGTGCCGTAATCCCTCGACGAGGTCCGCGATCTCGGCGAGCCCCGGATCGTCCGGTTCGGGGTCCGGGCCACACTCCCGAATCTGCGCCAGCACGCGCCGCAACTCGTGCAGCGCCGAGCGACTGGCCGATTCGATCGCGCCGAGCGCCGCGCGCGCCTCCCCCGGCCGCTCGTCCAGCACCAGCCGGGCCACTCCGGAACGCACGGCGACCATGCTCAGTGTGTGCGAGATCAGATCGTGCACCTCGCGCGAGACACGTAACCGCTCCTCGGCCCGGATCCGCCGTTCTTCCTCGCGCGCCTGCCGAATCTGCTGCTCCGCCAAGCTGTTCCGATACGCCCGGCGGGTGCGCACCATATCGCCGAGTAGCCAGGCGGGCACCGCGATCAGCAGTTGCACGAAATCCTGTTCCTGGTCGGGATGCAGGTCCGCGCCGAGCCAGCCGACGAGGTAGAGCGCGACGAGCGCGCCGCCGGTGACGAGCAGCGACTCGCGGCGCGGGCGCCGATCGGCGAGGGTCAGCACGGCGACGCCGAAGGCCGGGCCGGTGTTGCTCACCCACGGCGTGAAGCGGACGCCGAGCAGAGTCGCCACGCACAGCACACCCGCCACCGCGACGACGACCGCGACCGGCCACCGCCGCCGCACCACGAGCGGGAGCACCGCGGCGACGCCGAGCACCGCGATGGCGGGCGTCGAACCGATCCCGCTGGTCGCGCCGACCAGCACGGGCAGGGTGAAGAGCAGGAAGCAGCCGGCCGCGATCGCGGCATCGATCCAGTCCGGTCCGGGGCCGACCCGGCGCGGGACCGCGATGCGCCGATGAAGCCACGGTGCGGGTCCGGCGATCGGGGTCGGCGGTGTGGTGGTGATCGCCATAGCGCCGACAGTATCCGGCGGTTCGGGCAGGCACATCGCTCCGGAGTCGCGCGCCGGACTCATTCGGAGGTCGCATGCACGTAGCGACGTCGGCCTCGCGGCGGCCGACGTCTCGCGGCCCAGGGATGACGACATCGCCCTGGTCAGCGGGTCAGAGTTGGGGCATGAACAGAGACGACACCCGGGCGGAGCCAGAACTCTCGCGCCCACTGCTCGGCCTCGCCGCGATCTCGTTCGCGGCGGGTCTGATTTCCGGCGGCGTGATCTATCTGGATCGGTCCCCGCAGCCACAGGCCCACGTCGCGGGAACGGCGGCGTGGGGGCCACATCTCGTGTTGTTCGTACTGGCCGTCGCATCGGTCACGTACCTGATACGCCGACACGGCCTGTCGTCCACCGTATCGCTCGCGCCCGTCAGTCATGGTGCGGCCCAACGCTTGACGCGCACGGTGCGGTCGATCCCGCGCCACCGGACCGCCTTGCTCCGACTACTGCTCGCCGTCATACCGCTGGCCGTCCTGGTGTACAGCCCGTACCGGATCGGCGTGCAGATTCTCGCCGGCCTCGACCCGAACTTCACCGCGAACGCGTGGGGCGGGCCGAGCTATCCGGGCGCGATGGCCTGCCACTATCTCGACGCGGCCCTGCTGATCGCGGGGTCGGCCTACCTGCTGCACCGGCTGTTGCTACCAGCCAGACGCGGCAAGCAGGCCGAACCTGCGCCTCAGCGGTAGACCCAGATGCCCCCGCCGCCGAGCGGCAGCACCCGGTCCACCGGATGCGGCACGCCGTTGTCGTCGTTCTGGGTGCAGTCATACGGGAACAGCGAATAGTGCCCGTCGCCGCCGCTGCACATCAGCGGACGTGTGGTGCCGTACGGGCTGATCAGGATGCGCGAGGACAGGATCAGGTTGTTCTGTGAAGCGAACTCACCGGACCAGTCGTGCCGGTTGGCAAGCCGGGCGTCCGCATCGGGATCGGCGGACGCCAGCGGGGCCGCGACCAGCAGGGCGGTGGCGGCGATACCTACACATGCGAGTACTCGTTTCATAGGAGGACTATCGGCGATACCGCCCCGCTATTACGAATGGCCGGTCGCGCGCGCGATTCGCCTAAACGAAAACCGGCGTATCGCCCACGGCGGCGGGCGCCTGCACCATCGTCAGGCGCGAGCGCTTGCGCACCGTGAACCCGAGCGTTTCATAGAGGCTGATCGCCGTGGTGTTGCGCGCGACCGCGTGCAGGAACGGGGTCTCACCGCGGTCGCGGATTCCCGCGCCGACCGCCCGGATCAGGCGCGAGGCGATGCCGCGGCCGCGGAACTCGGCGTCGGTGCAGACGGCGCTGATCTCGGTCCAGCCCGGCGGGTGCATGCGCTCGCCCGCCATGGCGACCAGCCTGCCGTCCACCCGCAGGCCCAGGTACGTACCCATCTCGATGGTCCGCGACGCGAACGGTCCCGGCTCGGTCCGCGCGATCAGGTCGAGCATCTCCGGGACCGCGGCCGCGGTGAGCACCTCGAACTCCGGGTCGTGCGCCACGCGCAGTGCGGTGCCCTCCATCTGGACCGTTTCCACGGTGTCCAGCACGGTCCAGCCCGCGGGCGGCACGTGCCCCTCGCCGCGCAACGCGGTGCCGCCACCCGGTCCGAGCAAGGTGGCCAGATCGGCCCAGTCCTGTTCGTCCAGTTCCGGCGGATGGCCGAAGAACCTGGCCACCTCCGGGTCGTACCGGCCGATCCGTCCGGCCCAGCCCGCGAATCGGCGGTGCGCGCCGAGCAACGAGGTGCGCACCGGATCGTCCAGCGGATGCACCGGGGCAAAGACATCGAGGGTCGACTCAGCGGTCACCGCACACTCCTCCACGACAGCGTTCAACCACCGAACGTTAGCGAGGCGCACAATCACCGGCCATGATTGCGCTCACCACGATTCCGGGAGGGCTGCGGTCAGAGGTCGGGCACATCCCGCAGTTGCCGCCGCGACGAGATGCCGAGCTTGCGAAAGATGTTGCGCAGGTGGGCATCAACGGTGCGCGGACTCAAGAAGAGCTGGGCCGCCACCTCTTTCGACGTCGCACCGCCCGCGACCAGGCGCGCGATATGCGTTTCCTGCACCGTGAGCGTATCGGCGACCTGTGCGGATCGACTGCGCGCACTCTCGCCCGTGGCCCGTAGCTCACCCGCCGCCCGCGCCGCGAACGCCTCCGCGCCGAGCGCCGTCAGCGCGTCGTGTGCCTGACGCAGTTCGGTTCTGGCCTCGCGGCGCCGCCCTTCCCGGCGCAGCCATTCGCCGTAGATCAGATGCGCCCGTGCGCCCGCGATCGCCGGACCGCCGGCGTCCAGCAACGCGATGGCCGCCGCGTAGGCCGACTCGTCGTCCTCCACCAAAGCCCTTGCGTAGGCGGCCATTCCGTGCCCCCACGGATGGTCGCCCGCACGGGCGCGCTCGTCCAGCGCGGCCAGCGCTGGCTGCGCGAGATCCGGTCGGCGGCAGCGCGTCGCCGCCTCCACCAATTCCGGCAACGCCAGGCCCGACAGGCCCAGATCACCGGCTGCGACGGCTTGTTCGGCGGCGCGCAACGCGGCGGGATAGTCGGCCAGGCCGTTGTTGAGGACGGCGGTGGCGTACTGCACGCTGAGCGTCATCTCCGGCCCGACGCCGGCGAACAGCTCCACGGCCTCGGCCCGCCGGCCGCGCAGCGCGACCAGATGAATGCGCGGGTACACCAGCGGCGCCGCGCCCGTGGCCTCCGCGATCGCCTCCTGCTCGGCGATGAGCGCCGTCACGGCGCCGAAGTCACCGGCCAGCGCGACCACCGGCGCCAGCATGGCCAGTCCGATCGGCAGCAGGTGAAACGAGCCGAGCTCGCGCCCGGACGCGATCACACGCTGCGCGATCTCCCGCATCGCGGCGAGGTCCCACAGCTCCAGCGCGAGCAGATAGCCGAGCGTCGGCCACCGCAGCCACGCGTCGTCGGCGTGGTCCGCCACCAGCGGGCGCAGCAGCTTCGCGGCGGCCTGGTGCCCTTCGACGGTCAACGCGACCATGCCGTCCAAAATGCTGTCCGCACTGCCGCGCGGCTCCTGCGCGCTCGGCGCGCAGCGCGCGGCCTCGACCACCGCGTCCACCCCGCCGATCAGCATGCTCATCTCGAACGCGTCCACGTAGCACGCCCGAGCCCGAGCCGGTTCGCGCTCGGCCAGCCGCGCGGCGGCCCGCAGCAGATGGCCGGTCGGCAGGTCGCCGCCCCGGAAGCGGGCGAACGAGATCCGGCCGCGCAGCAGATCGACCCGCGGGTCGTCCGGTGGCAGGGTGGACAGCAGCTCCGCCGCGGCGGCGAAGTCCCCGACCGAGAGTTTCGCCTCGACCGCGGCGAGCACGCGCTCGGCCCGCAGGCCGGGATCGAGGGTCAGTGTGGCCGCGCGCTCCAGGAACGCCGCCGCCGCGGCCACGCCGCCGCGCGCCTGCGCGCGCGCCGCCGACCTGGTCAATGCGAGGGCCACCGCCTCGTCCGGACCGGCGCTGGCGAGCGCCCGGTGCCAGGCGACCCGGTCGGGATCGGCGACCGGATCGCTCACCTCGGCGAGCGCGCCGTGCGCCCGGCGCCGCTCGACCGGCGAGGCCGCCTGGTAGACCGCGGACCGCGCCAGCGGATGGATGAACCGGATCCGGGTGCCGAACTCGACCAGCGGCACCTCCTCGGCAGCGGCGTCCGCGACGCCCAGAAGTGCTGCCGCAGGCCATAAGAGGCCGGGATCACCGATCGGTTCCGCCGCCGCGACGGTGAGCAACAGGCGCACCTGCGGGGTGAGTTCGGCGAGCCGGGCCCGGAAGCTGCGCTCCGCCGCCCGCGGCGCGGGTAAGTCGAAACCGCCCGCCATGCCCGCCGAGCCCGCGGTGCGCGGCAGTTCCAGCAAGGCCAGCGGATTACCGCGGGCCTCGGCCAGGATGCGGTCGCGCACGCGCTCGTCCAAGGACGCGTGGAACTCGCGCGCCAGCAACGAGCGCGCCTCGGTTTCGCTCAACTGCTGCACCTCGAGCTGCGGCAGCTGCGCGAACTCGGCCACCTCCGCCCGCGCCGCGAAGACCAGGGCGACTCGCTCCGCGCCGATCCGGCGCGCGATGAACGCCAGGGTGCGAGCCGACGCGTGGTCGAGCCACTGCGCGTCATCGATGAGGCACAGCAGCGGGCGGTCGTGTTCGAGCAGCAGCCCCAGCGCCGCGGCCCCGGCCAGGAACGGGTCCGGGGTGCCGGTGTCCAAACCGAACGCGATCCGCAGCGCGCTGCGATGCTGCGCGGGCAGCGCGTCGAGATGTTCCAGGACGGGGGTGCACAACTGGTGCAGCGCGGAATACGGCAGTTCGGTCTCGAACTCCGCGCCGGTGGCCCGCATGACCAGGAACCCGGACGACGCCCGGGCCAGTTGATCGAGCAGCAGACTCTTTCCGATACCGGGCTCCCCGAGCAGCACCACCGCGCCACCCTGGGATTCCCGCGCCTGTTGCAGCAGCGCGAGCAACCGCGCCGTCTCCGCCGATCGACCGACCACATAGTTCACCCGCCGATCTTCGCCTGCCCGGAACCCGCTGTCACCTCGCGGATAGGTAGGTATCGCCGACGCGAACGCGGTAGCTCCGGCCGCAGACTTGCTCCAGGCCGCACGGACAGCCCCGGGGAACCCCGAAAACCTTCCGGACACAACGACATCGAAAGCGAGAACGATCATGGAACAGCGCACCCTCGACACCGCGGCGGAACCCCGGCAGCTGCTGGACGGCTGGCTCACCCTGTGGAACGGTGTCTACACCTTCGCCGACGATCTGATCGCCACCGACTTCCGGCTGCACGCCGCGATGATGGACGGCAGCGAGGGCGACGCGGTCCGCGGGCCCGACGCGCTCGTCGACTGGATCGACCAGGTGCGCGCCGCCTTCACCGAACTCGTGTTCAGCGTGGCGGTCGGGCCGATCGCCGACCGCGACCACCTCGTCGTCCGCTGGGTCGCCGTGGGCACCTACGGCGGCGGCTTTCCCGGCGCGACCGCGCCCGCGGGCACCGCGATCCGGTTCACGGGGATCGACATCCTGCGCATCGAGAACGCGAAAATCGCCGAATACTGGGTCAATTCGGATATGCACGTGCTGCTGGCGACGCTCGGGGTCCGGTACTGAGGCGACGGTCCTGACCACCACGCCCCCGGGCCGCCGTCGCCCAGCCGTGCCGGCGTTCGTGCCGAGCGGTGGCTACGGGAACTGCGCGGTCGTGATCACGCCTTCTACCCCGACCGGCTGCTGGGTCGCCCTGGTCGGCAGCACGGGGCGGGCGGTATCGCTGTAGCGTCGCTTGACCATGGCCGCGGCTTCCTCGGGCGTCTCCGGGCGCCACGGCCTGGTCGAGAGCTTTTCCAGCACACAGATCAGCAGCATCTGCCGGGTGCGGGTGACGGGATGGCAGTTCATACCGGCCTGCCCCAGACCCTCGCCGGCGGTGCCCCGCTCCTCCGGCGGCACGGTCTCGGTGAGCACCCAGTACAGCTCCGGGCTGAGCAGGACGGACTCGCCGTTGCTGTCGTTGAACCAGCGCACCGAGTACTCGATCAGCAGCTCCGCGATCGGTCCACTCTGCCGCAGCGCCTCGACGAAACGAGGCAGACCGCCGCTGCTGTCCGAGTTCCGCTGGATCAAGGTCGCGATTCGGTCCGCGACCTCGCGTAGCTGCGTGATGTCATGGTCGGCCAGTTTCGGCAGCGTCATCAATTCGTCCTTACCCGTCACCCGGCAAGAATTCAGCATCCAAACCCAGATGTCAACGCCGCGTCAATAGCTGACGGATATCACAAAGTTGTTCCGCCGCAATGGTGCTCGATTACAACGAGCGAACCGGACAACAGGACTTATCGCGGCAAAGAGCCGTCGTGATAAGCGCGTGATTCATGATCGGCGGCCTCGGGTAAGCGCTGAACCGTCGGGTCAGTGCCGCTTCCGGCCGCGGATCTTGGTGAGTGCCAGTTGCCACGCGACGGTGCCGACGGCGACCGTGGAGCGGACATTGGCACTTTCCAGCGTCATTTCGGCGACGGCCTTGCGCATGACCTTCGCCGAAGCCTTCGACGGGTGGCCGGCATCGTAGGGCGGGTGCGGGTCGTATTCGATCAAGAGCTGAATGATCTCGGCGCGCTCGGTACCGTAGATCTCGCCGATCAACCACAGTGCGGCGTCGATTCCGGCGGAAACCCCTGCGGCGGTGAGGATCTTGCCCGAACGCACGATCCGTTCCGTGGGCCGGGACTCCACGCCGAGCAGTGCCATCGGTTTCTGCGCGAACCAGTGCGTCGTCGCCGGGTGCCCCGGCAGGATCCCGGCCGCGGCCAGGATCAGCGCGCCCGAACATACCGAGGTCGTCCACTTGGTGTGCGGATGGACCGCGGCCAACCAGCCGGTCAGCTCCTTGTTCGCCATGGCGGTCGGGGTATCGGTCCCGGAGCCCGGCACGAGAACCACATCGGGAGTTGGGGTTTCGGCGAACGTGTGGGTGGCGCCCAACGCCAGCACGCCGCTGTCGGTGATGATCGGGCCGACTTCGTTGCTCACCAAACGGATCTCGCTGCCGGGCACCAGGCGCAGCGCCTCGTACGGCCCGATCGCGTCCAGCGCGGTCATGCCGGGATAGAGGACGATCGCGATCTGCAGCCCGCTACCGTCGTGGGCGGGTACTGCCACGTCGGCGGGTGCCGGGGCAGGTGTCGCGGTCTCGGCGACGGTGCCGTCTTCGACGGTGGCAGAAGCTGATTGCGGCGGCTGGTCGGCCATGGTGATATTCCCTTGTCTTCGATGGTGCTGATGCCGGGAGGCGGCACTAGGCGTCGGAGAGTTCGAAATCCGTGCGCTCGAGGGCGGCGGAACGGGGGCGCGCGAAGCGGTCCCGGTACTCCCCGGGCGCCACCCCGAGGAGCCGTTGAAAGGTGCGGTACAGCGTTTCGGGGCGCCGCAATCCGACCGCGACGGCGACGCGATCCAACGGGTAATCGGTGGTTTCCAGTAGCCTTCGCGCGGCGGCGACCCGCACGCGCTCCACGTAGCGCGCCGGGGTGGTGCCCAAGTCGGCGGCGAACACGCGGGAAAAGTTGCGGGTGCTCATACCGGCCTGCTGGGCCAGCGCCTCCAGCGACAGATCCGCGGTGAGGTTCTCCTCGATCCAGACCTGAAGGGCGCGAAGCGGTTCCAGGCGCGGCGGCCCGGCCGCGACGGGCGCGCTGAACTGACTCTGGCCGCCAGGGCGGTGCAGATAGACCACCAGCCAGCGCGACACCTCGCGGGCGAGGTCCGGTCCGTGGTCGGCGGTGAGCAACGCGATCGCGAGATCGATGCCCGCGGTCACGCCCGCCGAGGTCCAGATCGGGCCGTCCTGCACGTAGATCCGATCGGGCTCGACGTCGATATCGGGATACCGCTCGGTGAGGCGGCTACTTCCCGCCCAGTGCGTGGTCACCGTCCGCTCGTGCAGCAGCCCGGCTTCGGCCAGCAGGAACGTGCCCGAACACACCGAACCGATGCGCCGGGCCCGCTGCGCCACCTGCCGGATCCCGTCGATCAGCGCTGGATCCTTGCGTGCGGGACCGAACGCGACTCCCCCGGTCACCAGCAACGTGTCCACCGGCCGGGACAGGTCGCCGATCGCCCGAGCCGTCACCTCGATCCCGTTCGAGGCGGACACCCGGCCCGCCCGCGCCGCGACCACCTCGACGTCGTACAGCGGCTTCCCGCTCAGGACCGCCGCCGCATTGAAGACATCGGCAGGCCCGGCCAGGTCGAGCAGCTGGAACCGGTCGAAGACCGCCAGTTGCACGAGTCGGGTGGAAGCAGGCATGCACCCATCGTGCAACCGGTCCGGTATGGCGTCAACGACACAAAGATTGCAAATCCAGCCACGAGACCCCGACCCCGGCCGCGACAGGTCGCCGAGCGCGACGACTGATCGGCCGCCGACCCCGTTGGCCCGACACGACTCAGCTACGACTGGGATCGGCCGCCGAAGTCACACCGCGTCGCAGCGAACGATCGAGGTGGCGCAGCAGTTCGCCCGCCCTGCCACGACCTCCCGGCGCTGCCGGGTATCGGGACAGGACACCGATCACGGTGGAGTTGGCCAGTTTTCGCGCCTTTTCGAGGTGAGCGGCGGCGACTGCCCGATCACCGCCCGCGTCGAGTTCGAGGGCCAGAGCGGTGTAGGCGGCCGCGCCGAGGATGTGCCAGACCTGGGTGGCTTTGGCCAGGGGGTGCAGGTAGGCCGACGAGCCCGTAGCACCGGCAGCATGGGCAGCGGCGGCGACCAGCGGCCGCCCGCGCTCGTCGGCTTCCCACGCCGCGCGGTGCGCCGCCATGGCGGTCACGCGAATCGCCTTCGTCCGCTTGCCACCGGCGGCGAACTCGCGGGCCTGCGCTAGTACGGCGCGCACCCGTGGATCGCCCGGACACGCACGCTCGTAGATCGGCACCACCGGCGCGGCACAGGCCGAGGCGTACGCCGTGACCTCGCGCAGTTCGGCCATGCTCAGTGCGATGGTCAGGTTCTCCTCGGCTGCACCCATGAGACTTCACCGTATCGTTGAACTGCCGGTTGGCACTTCCAGCCGCTTTACTGGCGAGGCGCGCCCGAAACCCTCAAACGCCGGTTCGCCTGCTGCCGCGCTCAGGCGTACCCGGGCGCGGCCCACGCGACGGGGTCGACCGCCAACCACGGCGCGGCAGCCAGGGCCGTAGGTGTGAGCCCCGCAAAGGCTTTGGCGTCCCGATGCAGATGCGACTGGTCGACGTAACCGCATTCGGCCGATACCCGCGCCGCGCCGACCCCGCCCGCGAGGCGGTGCGCCGCATGGTCGAACCGAACCAGCTGCGCCGCCCGCTTCGGCGTCAACCCGACCTGCGACCGAAATCGGGACCACAGTCGTTTTCGGCTCCAACCGAGCTCCCCGGCCAGCGGATCGACCCGAATCCGCCCGTGGCTCCGCACGATTCGCCGCCAGGCGTACGCAACCTCCGGGTCCACCGCAGCCCCTTCCTGCTGCCGCCGGGCGATCGCGAGCTCGGCGATCGCGAACCGCTCGTCCCACGAGCGGGCGGCGCGCAGTCGCGCGCCGAGCCGTGCGGTATCCCGTCCCCACAGCTCCTCGAAAGCGACCACCACCCCGGCCGACTCCGCCGCGGCACCCGAAATCGCCTGCGCGACAATCGGAGACAATCGGATCTGCAACAGGTCGACCTCGCGTCCGCCCCCGCGCACGTTGCCGGGGGCCAAACCGACCACACTGCTACCGTGCACGCACTCGCCGGCGCCATCGATCAACCGGACGTCCCCGAAGTCGAGGAATATCGTCACCGCCGGATACGGCACCACCGGCAGTTCCACCGTTCTCGCCGCTCGCCCGCGAAACCCGGCCATGCTGACCCCCGCGACCCGCGGCCGCGCCGGGACCGCAACCTCGACCGCGGCTCCGCCGATCCGAAACGGCGCACCAGACATGCCGCCATCGTAGGAGCGTCGGCGAGCAGATGAGCCCGCTGCCTGCATTCAGAGCCGCGCCAGCCAGGCGTGCCCCGGATGCACCCGGGAAAGCCAATCGAACAGTCGTGCGCGCCGCGTTGTGTTCATCGCGGGCAGCACGCGATCGAAATCAGCCTCGTCCTTTGCGCGCAGAGCTTTCGCTTTGAACAGCAGTGCGACTTCGGGAATTGAGTAGGGAATCCCGTCGTCGGTGCGCAGAATCAATTCCGCGTACGGCACTGCGATGGACGGGTCACGGCGGCAGACCCAGTGATCCCCGGCCTGCGCTTCCCGAAAAACATCGAGTCGATAGCGACCCGACGCGGGTTCGCGCAGCCAGGTCTGAAAGTGATTCTCCGCTTCCGCCGGATACGGCCAGGCTCGGCCGTCACCGACGACATCCCAGTCGAACCCGGGCAGCGCGGCCAGTATCTCGCCGAATCTCGCTGCCGGAACCCCGATTTCGAGATCGCCGTGCGTCCGCGCAGTACCGCCGGTGAACAAGTCGAGCGCCCACCCGGCCGCCACATACCACGGAGCCGCCACACCCGACAGTCGCGCCGCGACCTCGGCCGGCGTCCACGCCGCCCAAAGCCGGTCGGCTTCTTCCGCCGAAAGCTCCCGCGAGCACGAGGGGTCAGGCGAACCCACGGCGTTCCTTTCCGTACCGAGTTGCGTTGCGATTCACTCGAGTCCGAGGACGGCGGCCGTCGAGCGCCATAGGCGATCGGCGGCTGTCTCCGGGTCCGGGGGCGGGGTCAGCCGGAGTTGCTGGCCGATGCCGTGGCGCAGTCCCCCGATGACGAAGGCGCCCGCGCTCTCCGGGTCGATCTCGGCGGGGATCTCGCCGCGCGCTTGGCCGCTGCGAATGTTGTCGGCGGCGTTGGCGCTCATGGTCTGGATGTAGACCGCCTCCAACTCGGTGAGCTGCGGGTCCAGGGCGGTGCGGTCGAGCAGGACGGCGGCCAGCGGATCGGCGAAGTGGTAGGCGACGAAACGGCGGGTGCGTTCGTGCTCGCGGGTCGACCAGTCGGCCGCGGGGAGCTGCGCGTCACCGATGGCGTGCCGCAGGCCCTCGTAGAACGTCTCGTAGATCGCGGCCAGCAGCCCACTCTTCGAGCCGAAATGGTGATACATCGCCCCGGTGCTCAGCCCGGCACGCCGGGTGAGCGCGGCCAGCTCCAGCACGCCGTTGCCGCGGACCAGTTCGTCGCGGGCGGCGTCGAGAAGTTGTTGACGACCGATCGGTGCACGTGCCACAGTCGGAATCATAACCGAACTCAGTTATGTTCTGATCTCGAGGAGTTCCGATGCGGGAACCAAACCAACCCATCCTGCGCGTCGTGCCGACCGTCCGCGAGTCCCGGCCATGAGCGCCGAGGTGTCGTCCCTGCCGGACCTGGGCGGCGACCTGGCCGGCACGTACCGCCGCACGGCGAGCAGCGGCGCGAGCATCGAGGCGGAAATCTGCGCGGCCGATCTGACCGCCCTCGACCGCGACGGCTACGTCATCCTGCCCGACCTCCTGAGCCCGCAGGAACTCGACGAGATCCGTGCGGCGGTCGCGCCGCTGCTGAATCGGCACGGCCGCAACAAGTTCGAGGGCCATACCACCCAGCGGATCTACAGCGTGCTCAACAAGACGCGCGCCTGCGACCGCATCGCCGACCATCCGCGGGTGCTCGCGCTGCTGGATCGCTTGTTCTTGCCGAACTATCTGCTGTCGATGCTCCAGGTGATCAACATCCTGCCGGGTGAGCAGGCCCAAATGCTGCACACCGACGACAGCTTCTATCCGCTGCCGCGCCCCCGTGCCGCACTCGGCGCCGCGACGATCTGGGCGATCGACGATTTCACCGCCGACAACGGCGCCACCGACATCATCGCGGGCAGCCACCGGTGGGGGCACCGCATGCCCGAGGAGTCCGAGCGCGAACCCGTGGTGATGCGCGCGGGCTCGTGCGTGTTCTTTCTCGGCACCCTCTGGCACGGCGGCGGCGCCAACCGTTCGGCGCAGCCGCGCCTGGCCCTGACCGCCCAATACTGCGAACCGTGGCTGCGGCCGCAGGAAGCGTTCACCCTCTCGACCACCCGGGACACCGTCCGCGCGGTCTCCGAGGACATCCGCCGCATGCTCGGCTACAGCATCCACCCGCCCTTCATCGGCCAGGTCGACGGCATGCACCCCAAACGCCTGCTGGAACCCGGCGCTCCACCTCTGTGAGCACGGGGGGCGTGCGACCGGTCGGCACGCAAGCCGAGTCAGCGCGGCCGCGCGACCCGCAAGCCGGTGGCCGCGCCAGCGACACGCTGATTTCGCTTATAGCGCAAGGGATTCCCGCGCCACCGCGAGCGATCTAGCGTGGGCGCATGACCTCACCGATCACCGGCACGGCCGCGGGCGTGCCGTTCACCGCTCTGCCGCCGTCCGGGGACGCCACCGTCGCACCGATGATCGTCACCTGGCACATGCTGGACGCGCCCCGCACCGACGCCGCGTTCGCCGCGGCGCTGCCGATGGCGGGCCTGCCCGCTTGGCGCGTGCATCTCGGCATGCCGATGTGCGGGGCGCGCATGGTCGACGGCAGCACCGACGCGATCGTCGCCCTGTTCAACGAAGACCCGCTGATGTCGTTCCTCTACCCGTTCGCCCAGCAGGCGACCGCGGAATTCCCGGCCGCCCTCGCGGCGCTGCGCGAGCAGTTGCCGGTCGACGACGGCCCGATCGGCGTGCTCGGCGGTTCGCTCGGCGGCGCCGTCGCGTTGCACGTGCTCACCACGACCGATATCCCGGTCTTCGCCGCCGCGGTCGTGAACGCCGCCATCCGCATGCGCTCGGTGGTCGACCTGTTCCCCGGCCCGTATCCCTACGACACCGAATCCGAAAAAGCCGCCGACAGTATGGATTTCGTCACCGAAGCCGCGCGCCTGGCCGACCGCGCACCCCTGCTCGTCGTCAGCGGCGAACTCGACCACCCCGCCTTCCGCGCCGACGCGGCCCGTCTCGTCGCCGCGATCGGCCCCCGCGCCGAACTCCAGCCCATCCCCGGCCTCGCCCACCCGCTGGCCGACGAACCCGGCCTCGCCCCCGCGCCCCAATCCCCCCAGGCCCGCGCAGTGGACACCGCCCTCACCCGATGGTTCGCCCACCAGCTGGCGCAAGCCCCCACGCCCTAGACCCCTGCTGTCCCCCAGCACTATTCGAGACCACACCGACAAGACCCACCGGCCTGGTCACCCTTCGACCAGACCGGTGGGACAACGAGCCGATCAGGACGTCTGCCCGCCCTGCCGGTAAGGCGCGTTCGCCAGTTGGGCGGCGGTGCTGAACGCCTTCTTCATCTGCGGCCAGAAGGTGCTTTCCACGCAGGAGTAGCGCGGCATGAAGCCGCCGCACGACCCCGAGCTGTTCGGGCCGATTTCGATGGTGATGGCGGCCAAGCCCAATGCGCCGTGGGCTTGGTCGTCGGTCGTGCCGGTGGTCGAGTAGCCGACGGTTTCCTCGGAGGTACCGACGACGAATCCGCTGGGCACGATCTTCTTGGTCAATGCGCGCAGCTGGGTGGCATTGCGGCTGGTGGCATTGCTCGGGATGATCCCGTAGTTGCCGTAGGCGTGCAGATCGATCACGATGCCGGTCGCGGTTTGCGGCACGTCACCGCCGCCGCTGGGCCGCTGGTTGGCGAACAAGCTCGCGTAGAGCTTCTGAATGGCTTGGGTTTCCGGTTCGGAGCCGGCGCGCGGACCCTGATAGGTCTGCGAGCAGGGGTTGCGGGAATCCCCGCCCCAGCGGACGGTGAAATTGCGATTCAAATCCACTCCGGGGCCTTGCCCGGAACCGTCGACGACAGAGCACGACGCCGGGGTCGCGCTGTTGTTCACATTCTTGCGTTGCATCTTGGGCCGATTACCGCCGCTGGCGGTGACGTCGACGCCGTCCGGGTTGGTCACCGGGACCACCCAGACCTCGGTGTTGTCCAGGATCGAGGTCACCGCGGGATCGGTGCCGTAGCCGGTGGCGAGATAGTCGATCCATTTCCACGCCAATTCACCGGTGGCCAGTTCGCGGGCGTGGATCTGCGCGGTCAGCAGAAAACGCGGCTTGCGCGTGGTGGGCGCCAGATCGCAGCCGACGGGTTTCATCGTGGTTTTCGCGGCGGCTTTCTCCGCATCGGTCCCCGCGGACGTGCCGGTCAGGCAGATCACGTTCATCGTGTGCCCGCCCCGGCCCCGGTCGGCCAGCCACGATTTGCCGATATTGTGCACCTGCGCGATGCCGGGATATTTGGCGGCGGTATCGCTCGCGTGCCGAAGCAGATCGGCCGCGGTGTGATAGCCACCGTAGTAGGTGGCATCAGGCGTCCGCCGCTCCGTAGGGTCCGCTTTGTAGACCGGCGCCTTCTTGGTCAGGGTCAGCCCCTTCGCGCGCAGCGCCTGGGCACCGGCCTCGTCGACCGCGATGGTCACCTTGCCCGGTCCGGCGGGAACCATTTCGATCCCCGCGTTCTCGATGATCTCCACCTGTGCCCGCGACGGCACCGGCACATCCCAATAGTAGGGGGAATCATCGGCGGCGTGCGCCGTCACCGGACTGAAGAATAGCGTCGAGAATCCACCGACCGCCGCCACGGTGATAGACGCAAGAATATTGCGAAAACTGCTCATGGACTTTCCTAGTCTTGGGCGGCGACCACGGCCACCGCGAGCCATGTCGTTCTTCTGTGCGGAGATTAGGCCGGTGCGCCGACGCGGTGAAACCCCAGTCGGCGAGTGGGGAACGGCGGCGGGTGGCGGCATACTCGCAGCACTCCGTAAGGTGTCGCACAACAGGTTTCGCCGATTCGCGCATCTTTTGCGCCGGTCCGGGTAAAGCACGGCCAACAGCGGTCACCGGAGGTGGTCTCGCCGGACGGCGTGCACCTGTCCGGATCGGCGAGGAGTTCGATCGAATGCAGGCACTCACCATAGGTTTCGAAGAGGAATTTCTGCTGGTCGACGCGGAAGGCCGTCCGGTACCCGAATTCGACGCGGTCTGCGGCTGGCTGACGGACAAACTCGAGGCGGCCGACAGCGCCCGCTTCAAGCCGGAACTGCAGCTGACGCAGATCGAGACGATCAGCGGCATCCACACCAGCATGACCGCGCTGGCGAGCGAATTGCGCAGCGCCAGAGCCACGCTCGCCGCCGCGGGAGACGCGTGCGCCGTGTCGGTACTGCCGGTCGGCACCGCACCGCATCCGATCGCCGACGACACTCCCCTGCCGGACTCGGGCCGCTATGCCCGGATCCACGACCGGTATCGCGGCATGCTGCGCGAGTACACCGCGTGCGGTGCGCACGTGCACATCGGGGTCGCCGATCCGGATCGCGCCGTGGCCGTCGTGAACCATCTGCGGCCGTGGTTGCCGACATTGCTTGCGGTCGGGGTGAATTCACCGTTCCACCACGGCCGCGACTCCGGCTACGGCTCCTGGCGGATCGCCGAGCAGACGCGCTTCCCCGGCGCCGGCCTGCCGCCGTACGCGCGTTCGGCCGACGACTACGACGCGCGGATCGCCACTCTCCTCGAGTGCGGCACGCTCGTCGACGATCACATGTCGTTCTGGCTGGCGCGGCCGTCGAAGGTGTACCCCACCGTGGAGGTGCGCGCCGCCGACACCGCCGCCACCGTCGACGACGCAATCTTGCAGGCGGTGCTCACCCGCGGTTTGGTGCAGACGGCCCTGAACAAGCTGGACGAGGGTGTCGAAGGCCCGCGTATCGACGATCAGGTTGGCGCAGCGGCAATTTGGGCCGCCGCGCGCTACGGCTTGGCCGGCCCCGCCGTCGATCCGATCGAGGAGATCCGGGTGCCCGCGATATTGCTGCTACGTTCCCTCGTCACCTGGATCGCCGACGCGCTCACCGCCACCGACGACACCGCCCTGGCAAAGCGACTGTTGCGCAACGTGGAACGCCACGGCACCGGCGCTGCCCGGCAACGTCGAGCCGCACAGCCCGGCTTGCGCCACCTCGTCGACGCCTTCCGCCTGACCAGCTGGTCCTGACGCACGAACAGCGTTGCCGATCAGCGCGATTCGCTGACCGGCAACGCGACGCGACGACTAGTTGTGCTGATGTCCGGCTTGGCGCGCCTCGTTCACATCGGCCTCCGCGCGCGCCTTCTCCGCCGCGGCTTCCTTCTGCGCTGCCTCGCGCTCGGATTCGGCCTTGTCCTGCTGCGCCTTGCCCTCACCTTTGAGGTTCTCGTCACCGGTGACGACACCGGCGGCCTCCTTGGCCTTGCCTTTCACGTCTTCGACAACACCTTCGACGCCCTCGCGGGGGCCACTTCCATGTTCTGACACAGTTATTCACCTTTCGAGCTGCGACTGCGGCTGACCTTCGGCGCTTACCCGGAGTCGCTCGACTCAATCCACCGCGGTCAAAGGATCGGCCTGCCGCCGGTCACGGCGATCCGCGCGCCAGAGATGTAGCTGCCGTCGTCGGAGGCCAGCAGCACGTAGGCCGGGGCGAGTTCGGCAGGTTGGCCCGCGCGCCCGAGCGGCACGTCGTCGCCGAAATTCGCCACCTTCTTCGGCGGCATCGTGGACGGGATCAGCGGGGTCCAGATCGGCCCCGGCGCAACGCTGTTCACCCGGATCCCGCGCTCGCCGAGCAGTTGGGCCAGGCTCGCGGAGAAGTTCGCGATCGCCGCCTTCGTCGCCGCATAGGGCGCGAGGGTCGGTGAGGGCATATCGGAGTTGACCGACGAACTGCCGATGATCGACGCGCCCGGCTGCAGATGCGGCAGCGCGGCTTTGACCAAGCGGAAGTACGCACTGACGTTCACCTGGAAGGTGTGATCGAACTCCTCGTCGCTGATCTCCTCCAGCGTCTCGTGCGTCATCTGGTAGGCCGCATTGCTCACCAGGACGTCGATCTTCCCGAACTCCTGCACGGTCCGATCGATGACGGTCAGGCACTGCCCCGGCTCGGCGAGATCGCCGGGCACCAGCACCGCCTTGCGCCCGGCCTGCTCGACCAGGTCGGCCACTTCCTTGGCGTCGTCGTCCTCGCTCAAATAGGAGAGCAGCACGTCCGCGCCCTCGCGCGCGAAAGCGATCGCGACCGCGCGCCCGATGCCGCTGTCGGCGCCGGTGACCACCGCCGCCTTACCGGTCAGCTTGCCCGACCCCCGGTAGCTGTCCTCCCCGCAGTCCGGCACCGGATCCATCCGCGCCTGCACGCCGGGAACCGGCTGCTGCTGTTCAGGAAATCCCATGGCCACTCCTCTCGTCGCACCACGCCATGTACCCGCCGACTACCGCGATACGGGGTCGGCAAACACCGGGCCGACGCGTCGAGCACCAGGCCGGGAGGAGTCGTGGACCGGCAGGGTCTAGGCGCTGGAGACCTGCGGTTCGCAGCGAATGTCGAAGTTGACGGAATTGGCGATGAAGCAGAGGTCGTGGGCGCGCTCGTGCAGCGCCAGCGCGCGCTCGTGGTGCTGCGCATCGGTGATCCGCGCCTGCGGGCGCAGGACCACCTCCGAGAAGCGGCCACCGCCCTCAGGGTCTTCGACCATGGTGCCCGACGGATGATCGGTGTATTCGGTGACCACGATTCCGGCACGGGCGCACAGCACCAGATACCAGAGCATGTGGCACTGCGACAGCGAGGCCACCAGCAACTCTTCCGGATTCCAGTGTTCGGGCGCGCCACGGAACGCCGGATCCGCGGTCCCGACGATCGGCGGTTTGCCCGCGGCGCTGACGAGATGCGATCGCTCGAAATCCCGGTACCCGCTGGTGCCGGAGCCGGTATTACCGGTCCAGGTCACGTCCAGCGCGTACTCGTGCGCCTTGGTCATCGGCCACCCCTACGGCACGGTTTCGATCAACTTCATCACACCTGTCAAGGTCGCAGCATAGCTCGGTTCGGTGGCGTAGCCCGCGGCCGCCACTGCGCGGGCGAACGCGTAGGGATCGGCGGTGTGCGCGAACGCTTTCGCGTACCGGGGCTGCAACAGCACCTGTGCGTGGCCGTCGAACGACTCCGCCGGAGCGGCGTAGGCCCGGAACCACGCGCGCACGACGTAGTTGTACCGGCCGTCGGGCCGTGGTGTCACCGAAATGATCTCGGGGTAGCCGCGTACGTTCGGCGTGCTGTGCACTTCCGTGGTCGTGCACAGCTTACGTTGCGCCTCGGGCACTTTCGCGCCCGCCTTGATGCCGAAGAAGTTGTTGCCGCAAGCTTTCGCGCCCCAACCGGTTTCGAGCGCGGCCTGGCCGAGGGTGACCAACCACGGGATGCGGCTGCGGGTTTCGTTCGCCTGTGCGTGCGGACGGTACTTGCGCACGAAATCGACGACGTGCGCGGGCACCCGGCCGCTGGGGCGCGGCCCGGGTTTCGGCGTCGGCGCGGGTGCGTTACCGCCGCCCAAGCCGGGAACAGGTCCGGCGAACAGCGGACTCGGCGATCGCGCACCCTCCCAGCTCAGGTCGACGTGAATGTGGTCGGTGTGCGGGTTGCTGCCGCCGTACGCCCGCCAACCCTGCGCCCGGTACTGCCAGCCCCACTGCCGTCGATTCCAAATGATGTACGCCACTTGCAATTCCACCGCGTTGGATTGCAGCCAGGCAAGGTAGGCGTCGACCTGAGCCCGATGCGCCGGGTCGGCCGCGTTCGCGTAGAGGTCGATCGAACGCCCTTCCCCGTGCAGCGACGGGGTGCCGAAAGTGGTTGCCCGGCAGTTGAAGGTGCCCGCCTGACGGCCGGTCAGTCGCTTCCACTGATTCGCCATGGCGCGGGCACCGGGCTGCTCCCCCGTCGCACACTTGGTGAACGAACCGCGCCGTACGATGCCCGCCGCACGATCGGGCGTCCGGGTCGGAGTGGGCGTGGGCGTAGGTCCCGGCTTCGGCGTCGATCGGTTCAGGCGATACTGCCGCACATGGGCGAGTGCGGCCGCGTTGGCCGCACCGGTCAGATACGTCCAGGTGTCGGGTCGTCCGCGCACGTCGATGTGCGCGAAATTGCCGCCGACGCCGAGCGCGATATCGTTGCCGCAGGCGTCGATCGCCAGTTCCGCGATCTGCAACCCGGTGAGACCGGCGATGGCTATATCGGCGGCTTGTCCGCTGCAATGCCTACTGAGCGTGGGCTTTTGCCCGCGCGCCCGGTAGACGGCGACATTGCTCGCCCAGGACCGGTAGCCCGAGGTGATCTGCACCGGTTTTCCCACCCGATCGCGGATCGCCTGCAGACAGCGGACCAGAGCCGGTGAGATGCGGGCGCGGTCCGCGGGCCGTCCCCCGCTGCTGACGAGTTCACCGACGGTGAAGTTCGGCGCCAGCTTCTTCGTGCGAACCTGCGGGCCGGTGTCGTAGAGCGGCAGACCGGTACTGTTCGGATCCCAGTGCTCTTGCCCGGCGGCCGATGGACCGGGCCGGGCGGTGAGCACCAGCCCCGACGGGAAGCTTTCGGCTTCGAAGCCCGCCTCGGCACCCGCGATGCTCTCGTCGAACTCGTGCTGCTCGACGGCCCCGGATTCTTCGGCGGCGCTGGGGACAGGCCACTCGGCGACGACGCTCATCACTTGCCTCCCCACGTCTCAGTAGGTGCTCTGGTGGAGGGGGCGGCGCTCCCGCGGCGGCCGCGCGGGCGTCGCGGTGCGCACCCCGAGGTCGGCGAGGGTGACGACGGTGCTGCCGCTGGTCCAGAAATTCTTCGCCTGCCCCCGCGCGACGAGCTCGACGCACGCGGCGTGCGCGCACTGGCTGACGCCGGGACGGGCGGGATGGAATTCGTAGTAGTCCAGCATCGAGATCTCGATCCGAGTGGCGGGCTTTTTCCGCCAGTCCTTGGACGCCGGCGGCAGCACCCGCCACTGCACGCAGTCGATCGCCCCGTAAGCGAATTGCAGGTCGCTGTTGCGGTATTCGCTCTGCTCGATCCGGGTGACTCCGATATCGCCGCCGCGCGCGATCGACTTGCGGATCTTGTCCCGCACGCCGGCCGACCGCTTGATCATGTCCGCCACGTCGATGGTGACCTCGGTACCGCTGGCCCCGAGGAAATGCGCGAACAGCCGGGCCGCCAGCGGGCCTGCCGCGATCACGCGGGCCATCGAGAAGATCGCCACATCGCGCGGATCGCCGAACGCGCACGCACAATCGATCGCCGCCTTGGCGTCGAGGCGATGACTGGTCAGGCTGCAGCGCTTGCGGAATCGCTGCTGCAGCACGCTCCAAGGCGCCTCCGGCTTCAGATCGTCCTGCACCGGCTTGCAGGTGCCGAGCATCCGGCGCGGGCGCGCGGGCGGCACCTCGCCCTCCGACGATTCGCGCGCTGTGCACCGGCACCCGCACTCCTGCGCGATCGACTCCCCCGCGTAATCCTCGGACTCCCAACCGGTCTCGCCCCAGTATTCGCCGTCGCCCGCCTGCGGCGTCCACAGCTCGTCGGCGCTCTTCTCGGCCACTTCCCGGCTGACGACCCCGCCGCGCAGGTTCGCCGACGCGTCGGCGAGCAGCTGCCAGCCGAATCGACGGGGAATGTCGTTGTGCGGCACCCGTGTTCGCTCCACCCGGAAGTTCGGCGAACCGGCCGCCCGGAGCGCCGCGGCGACCCGCTCGCTGGCCCGCGCGGTGCCCTCACCGGGGCGGTACAGCACCCGCAGCGCGCCGGTGCCCGCCGCCATGCGCTTACGCGCCCAGTCGAGCAACGCTTTCGGGTCGTTGTACAGCGCGTCGAAGGTGTGCACCTCGTCCGGATCGGTATGACCCAGGATCGCCATCAGCGCAGCGCCACCGCCGGAGTGCGCGGTCAGGATCAGCCGATTGCGCCGCACGGTCGTGCCGGTCGCCGCGCCGAAACGGGCCAGCGCGTCATCGATCAGTGCCTGCAGTGCACCGGGTTTCGTGAGCGCCGGGAACGTGTAGCGCGCCGGATTGCCCTTCGGCTGATGGTGGCCGCGGGGCAGGATCAGCAACGTCGGGACGGTCCGTCCGGCGGCTCCCGGCTTGGCCGGATCGGTGAAATCCAGTCCGCTGATCGGTTTCTTGTGCTTGACGATCTGCATGGCCGCGCCGTGACCGGAGTAGCCGTGCAAATGCACGACCACGTCGACCACCGAAGGCTCGACCATGCCGTTCCACTCGATCAGCAGATCCGGTGGCGTGCCCGCGTGCGAACGCAGCTGGGGATGCCGGTGCACGAGCAACCGGCCGGGTGTCACCGCGACGGGCTGGGCGTCTTCGTAGTCCGCGTCTTCGTAGTCCGCGTCTTCGTAGTCCGCGTCTTCGTAATCGGCGTCTTCGTAGTCCGCGTCCTCGTTGTCGGCTTCCTCGTAGTCGGCTTCCTCGTAGTCGGCTTCCTCGTAGTCGTCGTTCTCGTAGTCGCCCTCTTCGTAGACTCCGCCTGCGTAACCGGCGTTCTCGTGGTCCGCTTCCGTATAGTCCGCGGCCTCGAAAGTCGCTGCCTCGCTGTCTACTTCGAAGAGCGCTTCCTCCTGGTCGGCGTCCTCGCTGTCGTACTCGGTCCCGTAGGCGTAGTCCGCCTCGGTATCCCCGGCTTCGTTATCCCCGGCTTCGTCGAACTCGGTGTCGGAACCTTCGTTCTGCCAGCCGGTCTCGCCGTCGTATTCCAGATCACCCACGTCCTCGGCGAAGACGTCTTCGCGCGTGGGCCACACGCCGGTCTCCGGCGTCGCCTCGGGCGAAGCGAAGATCGATGATTCGGCAACGGTACTCATATCAGGCTCCAATCGGTATCGCGCGATGGCGAACGACTCGACGTCCCCACGGCTCAGAGCCGTGGGGCCACTCGTCGATGTCCGTTCGTCGCGGCCGCCGCCGGCGCCGCCGGTGCCGAGGGTGCGGTGGTGCCGGACAGCACGCCGGCGGGCAGCAGTTTCGTCGGTTGCGCCGATCGGACCTGATTCGTGCTGCGGCGCATGGTGACCGCCAGATCCTTGACCCGCTCACCGGTCGCCGACTGCCACAGATCGATGATCCGGTTCATCGTCTGGGCGGGGCCGGGCCCCGGCACGCCGGTGGAGCGATACAGCAGCTCGGCTTGCGACTGTTCGTCGAACACCCCGAGCTCGATCGCCCACAGCAGCGGGGAAACCAGCGTGGCGAGTTCGAAGAGTTCGCGCGCCTGCCGCGAGGGCGCCACGCCGACCCGCCTGCCGATCGTCGCGAGCCGATCGGCCGGGTTACCGCCGCTGATACCCGCGTTGGCGCTGAGGTCCCGGACCACCGCGCTCTCGTAGTCGACCGTGAGGTGGAACCAGTTCAGCAGGCAGACGTAACTGAACTCTTCGCGCGAGAGCATCCCGCCGAGCCGGCGCAGCCGCAGCATCTCGGCCAGAGTCTGGCACAGGTATCCGATGTAGCTGGCGTCGGTGGGGTTCGAGCCGGAGGTGTTGCGTTCGTTCTCGATGCCGAGCCAGACCTGCCGCAGCAGTTCGTTCCACATCTCGATGAAGCGGATGTTGCTCGCGGCGCCCGCGTCGCGCTTCCAGGCCTGGCTGTCCGCGCCGGGCGCCGGATGCGGGAGATCGAGTCCGAACATGCGCCAGTAGGCGTTGCGCCGGTTCACCCGGGCATCGGGGCGCAGCTGGCTGGTCAATCCGCCCACCCGGAACAGCGGCGGGTCGCGGAAGAACAATTCCTCGGTGGCGCGTACCCAAGCCATGGTTTCGACCGAAGGTGCGGGCAGCGTCTCGCCGACCACGTAGCGCCGCACCACCTCCGCGAAAATCTCTACGGCGCCGGTGCTTTCGACCAGGTACGCGTAGAACATGTGGTCCCACAGCGGCACCACCTGCGGATCGTTGGTCGGGTTGTAGCCGAGCGGCGGCGGGAACGGCGGTGTCCCCGTGGTGGGCCCGTGCACGCCGGACTTGAACGACTCCTTGATCAAGTTGTCCGGCAGCTGCGTCAACTTGACCGCGGCCGGGTCGCCGAGCGGCACCTTGGTCTCGGTGAAGACCTTGGGCCAGACGGTGATTCCGCCCTGCGCCCAGATCTCGTCCAGCCACCGGCTCAACTGCTCCGGGTGGAAGGTGAAGACCGCGTCGGCGGGTGTCAGCGGGTCGGTGAGCTTGGGGAGCTTGGTAGCCAACTGTCGGAACATGGCGCTGCCTTCCTTAAAGTGCCTGCGGCGAATCGGAGTGCGTGAGCGAGACGCCGCCGCCGGAGCCGGAGCTGACCGGCCCGTACGTCACGAAGGTGACGGCCCGGACCTGCCCGTCGCAGTCCTGGATCTGCGCCGCGACCGCCTCGGCGGGATAGGTGATCGAGAAGGTCGGTTTCGACCCGCAGCCGTCCCCGTTCCCGCCGTCTCTGCGGATCTCGTCGTAGACGTAGAGGATTTCCGGGCCGCGAGCACCGCGGTGGATCACGGCGATCCGCTCCGCGTAGTTCGGCAGGCCCTTCTGGAATTCGAGCAGTTTGTGCTCGACGTCGACCCGGGCGGGCAATCGCTGGGCGATCGGTCCCTTCGCCGAGAGGTTGCGTGACTGCAACCCGTATTGCAGCTCCGAGAAGATCGACAGCGTGAAGTCGTTGCCGTTCGCGAGCGTGCTCGGCGCCGCGCTCTCCTGCTGCCGATACTGCTGAAGCACGCCGGTGAACAACTGGATCAGCTGATCCATGTCCACCGCCGCCTTGCCTGGCTCGTTGTCCATGTCGGTCTCCTATCTCCTACGTTCAGGCGGCGACGCGGTCGCCGCCACCCATCCGGCGCAGCCATGTCTCCATTTCCGATGGCGCGGTGGACGATTCGAGACCGCGCAGCACGGTCAGCGCCAGAATTCGCATCGGCTCGACCCGCTGCAGGTAGGTCGAGGTGTACAGCGAGGCACCCGCGCGGTCGGCCAGTCGGTTCAGTTCGGCGGGCGATACCCGCCGCGGGTCGGCCAGTGCCGAGAGCGGCACGCCATGGAAGGCTCGCATCGGCCTGCGCGTGCACACCTCGGCGATCGTGGGCAGCAGCGGCATGCTGGCCGCCACGATCGCGCCGACCTCCGAAGAAGCCTGCGCGAGTGGATGTCTGGCCTGCCAGCGCGCGGCCAGCGCGTCCCACGGGCCGGCGCCGAACCAGCTCCGGCACAACGCCGCGTTGAACTGCACCCGCAGCGCCGAGACCGGATGCGGGTCACCGAACGGCATCCGGTACACCTGGCTCGACGGTCCGTCCACGACCGTCGCCAAAGCCGGCACCGGCGCGTATCCCAGCAAGCTGAAGGCGTAGACGTCGGCCGCCACCTCGGAAGCCCAACTGCGCCAAGCGGCGGCCGCCGGCGCGCTGTGCGGCGCCAGCGCGGCATGCAGGGCCGCCGCCAATTCCTTTGTCCAACTGGTCAAATGGGCCACCTGGTGGCCGGTCTCGTGCACCAGCGAGGTCGGCTGCCACAGATTGTGCCGAGTGATCTTGATCGCGGCCGCCGGTGACAGGGAGGCGTCCCAGAGCCGGGCGCCGGAGCGCAGGATCGACGCGCCCATGCCCTTGTCGAGATAGGTGAGCACCGGCGGTGTGTCGATGCCGAGCGGCCGCAGTACCTGATCCATGCTGTGCACGGCCAGGGCGTCCAGCCCGCGCAGCACGGCCGCGGTGCGCGGATTCGTCCTGGTGTTCACCGCGTCGCAGTAGAAGTCGACCACGGCTTCCGCGCGACTGTACCGGCGGCGCACCCTGAGCAGTTCCGCGCGTGCGGTTTTCAGGTCCGCCGGTGTCGTCGCACCTTTGATCGTGAACAGCGTGCGGTCCGCCTGCGCGGTGAGTCTGCGCGCCTGGCCGGTGAGGCTCGCGCGGACGCTGAGCCCGAGATAGGACTCCAGCTCGCGCCATGCCACCGGTGACGCGCTGACCTCGAGGTCGCCCAGCGCCGCGCACGCACGCCGCCAGTGCCGCGCCTCGGCGGCCAACGCGGCGGTCTCGGTGGCGAATCGGGCGTCCATCACTTCGTTCCCGGCGTCGCGACGACCTCGGCGACGGGCACTTGGCCCGAATCCGCCGGTACGCCGGTGAAAGTCACCGTGAGCGTCACCCCGTCCGCCGGATCGGCGACGGCGGCGGCGAACTGGGCACCCCGCTGCGCGAGATAGGTGGCGATACCGGTACTGGTCGCGGCGGTCAGATCGCCGGCCAGTTTCGCCGCCGCGACCGGGTCGGTCGACAGCTCGGCTTTCAGCAAGCGCCGCGCGATCCGATACTGCAGGCGCGGCAGGAAGATCTCGCGCAACGCCGACAGCACGGCGGGCAGATCGCGCTGTCCGGCGGGCGCGGCGCGTTGCAGGCGGGCCTGCATCGCCCGGGCCCGCCGCTCGGACAGCTTGATCACGATGCGCATCCGCTTCGTGGCCGGATCCCAGCGCACCGTGGTGAGCCTGCGCGGCCGGCGACCCTTGCGCGCGGGCAGTTTCGCGACGCGCACGCGGTAGTACCGTTGGCCGGGCACGGGCCGGTAGGCGCCGGGCGCACTCCCGACCCGGCGGCGGCGACCGAGCGCGGGTTCGCGCAGCAGCAGTCCCGCCGCCTCGGCGGTGAGCGGCTGATAGTCCTCCGCGGCGGGTTGCTCTGCCGCGGGCAGGGTTTCATCTCGGGTGAGATGCCCCAGCATGGTGCCGGGCATGGTCTCGTACAGGTCGATCTCGGCCTGCACCGGCCACCGATCGACGCCGCGGTCGAGCAGATAGGACTCCAGCGTGCCGCCGTCGTTCCAGCGCACCGCCCGCGCCACCTGTCGCGGGATCGGCACCGCGAAAACCCTGGTGTACTTGCGGAATCGGTAGCGCGGCCCGGTCGAACGGGGCAGCATCACCCAGAAGCCGCCCTCCTCCGCGGTTTCCCGCTCGGGCAGGTCCGCGCGCAGCAGCCGATCGGGCAGGTACGCGGCGGCCGACTCGGCGAAGGCGCGCTGTACCGCCGCACTGACCTGGAGCGGATCGGTGAACGCTGCCTCGGGCAACTCCTCGAGCACTCGCGTCACCGTCGCCTCGACCGCCGAGGCGAGCGCCTCGCCGGGGATCGTATCTTCTTCCTGGCCGGTGGCTTCCAGGCCGAGCGCGGTGAAACCGACCCCGACCACCGCCCGTGCGATCAGGACCGACGGGTCCTGCCCCGCGATCTTGCCGATGGTCCGCGCGGCGTCGGGACCGACCATCCCCTTGATCAGCTTCGCCAGCGGCTGCGCGATCAGATTGATCAGCTTCGCCCGCGCCCCGGTCACTTTCAGCCCGAGTTTGAGCAGCGGCCGGATCGCCAGCACCGCCGGGACGAACTGCTCGATCTCGGCGATCGGCGGGTCCTCGCCCGTGTAGGCGCTCAGCTGGGCGGCGAGCCGGGCGCGGGCGTCGTCCAGTTCGGCGACCGTATTCGCCTCGGGCTCTTCGGCATCGGCCTCGTCGTACTCCTGCGCGTCGGCCTCGTCGTGCTCCTCGGCGGTGAACATCGCGAAGAGCTGGTGGTCGAAATCCTGCGCCAGCAGCGCTGCGGTGCCGAATTCGTCGGCAGCCTCGTCGGTTTCGTCCGAGGTCTCGTCGGCGGCCTCGCCGATTCCCAGCCGCTTGGCCAGAATCGGCACCAGCGGCCGGATCTCGGCGGGCAGGATCCGGGTCAGCGGGTTCAGCAGTTTCGCGACGACGCCGTTGAGCAGCGAGAGCCCGATCTTCTTGAGCCGCTGCAGGATCGGCCCGAGCACGTGCTTGCCGACCGCCTGCAACCCGCTCTTGAGCGTCTTCAGCCCGCTCTTGGCGACGTTCAGTACGCCCTTGACCGGGTTGCGGACGAACCCGACCGCCTGCCGGATCTTCTGCTTGATGACCGACTTCACCTTGCGGGTGATCTTGCTGAGGAAGTTCTCGAACACCTCGGAACCGAGCGCGGCGGGGGTTTCCAGCGAGTCGAGCAGTTCGTCGAGCTCCTGCTCGGCCAGCCCGTGCAGATCGGCGTTCTCCAGCCCGCTCGCGAAGTGGTCGATGGTGCGTTCCCATTCGCTGATCAGCGGTGCGAGCCACTCCTGCAACGACTCCCGGCACTCGGACGCCGACGGCGGCACCGACCACTGCTGGGCATCGGAGAGCGCCCGCGCGGCTCCTTCGTCGAGCAGTTGCTCGAGCGCCTCGGTGAATTCTTCGTCGTGCATTGCCTCCAGGAACTCGGTGGCGAGTTGCGACTGCTCGTCCGCCGCCGAGTAACCGTGCTCCCCGAAGGGTGATTCGGTGAACGAGTAGCTTTCGAACGGCGACTCGTCCGAGGCGGCCGTCGGCTGCTCGGCCGCCTCGTCCACCGCCTCGCCGAAGGGCGAGAGCCCGGAAAAGGGCGAGACATAATCCTCGGTAGCACCGCGAGACTCGGTGTATGAGTCACTGCGCATTGTGGTCACCTCCGCAAACGACGGGCGTTTCGCGTCACTGTGCGCGACCACGGTGTGCGCGAACGTCAACGCTTCGTCTCGCCCGGTGCGGTCTGCCCCGGCGCACGGTCGTCGCCCAGTTCGGCGAGCAAGGTCGCGACCCGCGCCAGCGACGCGTCGATATCGGCGAACACCCATTCCCGGGCGGAGTCCGGCTCGGCCGAGCCGGCCAGGACACGGATGATCAGCCGTCCCCGGTCCCGCCAGGCCCGCACCACGATCGTTCTGCTTTCGGGTCCACTCACCGGACCACGGTCGCGCGCGGCCATACCAACTCCCGTCAATGCCGAGGGGGCGGCGTTGACGCGGCGTTGACGCACGCGCAGCACCGGGTCGGCACGCTGAGCGCACTCGGCCGCGTCGCGGCCGGTAACGGAGGGATGATCCGATGGCGGTCGCCATTTGCCTGCTCGGCGGTTTCGCGCTGCGCGTGGACGCGAACCACGTTGCCCTGCCGCAGCATTCACGGCGTGTGCTGGCCTATCTGGCGCTGGACCAGATCGCCCAACCCGACTGCGACCGCGCCCTGCTCGCCGAACGCCTGTGGCCCGACGCCACCGCGGACCGGTCCCGGGCGAGTTTGCGCACCGCCCTGTGGCGGATCCGGCAGGCCGCCCCCGCACTGGCGCACGGCACCGGCGGCCGAGTGCGGCTCGGCGCCGATGTGACGGTCGACGTGCACGAGTTCCGGGGCAATGCCGAACGCATGCTGAGCGCGCAGTCCGACTGCCCGCGCGACCGCGCCGCGCTGCTCGCCCGCACCAACGAGCTGCTGCCGGGCTGGGACGAGACCTGGTTGCTGCTCGCACGAGAACAGTTGCGGCAGATGCGATTGCACGCCCTGGAAACGGACGCGCGCAAGCTCGCGGCGCGGGGTCGCTACCACGAGGCGATCGAGGCGATGCTCGCCGTGGTCGCCGAGGAACCGCTGCGCGAATCGGCACAGACCGCGCTCATCGAGGCGCATCTGTGCGAAGGCAACGTGGTCGAGGCGCGCAGGCAGCTGCGTTTGTTCGCCGAGCTGCTGTGGACCGAACTGAACATCCGGCCGTCACCGGAGTTGTTCGGACGGGTCGGCATGGCCGCCCCGCCGCCGCCCGCGCCCCGATCAGTCGATCGTCATGTCGCGCTGGGCGAGCGCCGCATGCTCCCACACCTGGGTGCCCGACGGCGGATGTGAGCGGCGCGCGTGCACCGACGCCAGCACCGACACCCTGGTGCCGCGCGCGGGCAGCAGCGCCGCGGGCAGCCGGGCCGACACGGTGCGCCAACGGCCCGGCGCAAGTTCGAAACCCACCGCCGCCGTCTGCGCGGGGAAGAAGTCGACGGGAAAGGTGGGCGGTGCGCCGGTGGTGACTCGTAACGCGAAGGTGACGACGAAGCAGCGGCACGGTCCGGCTGCCGCCGTGTTGGTTATCCGGGCGTGAATCCAGTTGTCCTGACCGGCTTTCGGCTGCACGTGGACCGCGAACCGGTCGTCCCCGTGCCGGTTCCACATGCTCGGCGCCGGCCCGAAGACCAGGCGCGGGTCCGGCGTCGACTCCGCGAAGCCGTAGACGAATCGGTGGCAGGCGTCGACGAGATCCGCGGCACCGGAACCGGACACCAGATGTGCGACCAATTCCGCTGTGCTGACCGGAGTCCCGCGGCGCGCGCGGTACAGCTCTCCCATCAGCGTGCGCAGCGAGGCCGCGCCGATCCGTTGCGCCACACCGCGAAAGAATCGGCTGCCGTCGTCGTACGCCGCCGTCGGCGTGCTGCGCTGGAACGGCTGCCGCGCGCACAGCCGCACCGGCGGGCGGGTGAAATCGAAACTCTCGGTGCGAGTGTCGCCGTCGTCCCGGAAGCTGGTGTACGCCTCGTCCCACCACCCGTCGGTCTGTGCCGCCGGGCTGAGGCCGCGAGCGAACCACGAGTGGAAGACCTCGTGGCCGAGCGCACCGGCCGCGGTGGTCGCGCCGCCCGCGTACTCCATGCCACCGCCCGCGCCGTGGAACAGGCACACGAAACGGTCCCCGAGGAACGCGCCGAAGGCGGTCTCGTACTCCGCCAGCAATGCGCCGACCCTGGCGTGCAGCGCGGGCAGATTCTCCTGACCGCCGACGAGTTTCCAGGTTTCCACCACCACCGGCCGCCCGGACACCGGCAGCGATACGGTCGACGAGCGCAGCACGACCGAGTCGGCCGGTCGCAGCTCGAGCAGCGACGACATCGTGGTGTACCAGGACGGGAAACGCACCGTCCAGGCGTTGGCACCGACCACGGTCACTGCGCCGTTGGTGATCAGCGAATGGGCGACCGACGTTGCGGTGACCCGTAATTCGAGCGTCCACGGAAATTGATCGAACGGCAGGTTCGACGGGAACCAGGCCTCCAGGTACCGGCCCGCGTACAGGTCGGACATGCCGAGCGACCAGCGCACCCGCCCGTTCGACCACTGCAGCACCGGTGGATACGCCCCGCCGAGATCGGCGTCCGGTGTATCGAGCCGGTACGTCACACTCAGCCGATGCGCCGATCCGGCCGCCTGGGTGCGGCCGACGACCCGGATCGAGCTGTGCGCACCTGCTCCGACCTCGTGGGCGGCCAGCTCGGCGGGGTCGAGCCGGGCGCCGTCGAGCCGAGCGGTGCGCACCGTCTGCCGGAGGTCGAAGATCGGTGCGCCGGTGTGCGGGCCGACCACGTAGTCCACGGTCGCCTCGACGGATCCGGTACCGGTCGCGGCGTCGAGCGTGACGACCGCGCGCAGTTCCTCGATGTGCATCGGCACCGCGCGCAGTCGGCCGAGCGGTGTCGGCGGTGGTGCGTTGCGGAAATCGGCCGGCATCCGCGCAGCATGCCCCGGTGCCGTACGCGCGGGCGTCAACGTCGCGTAGTCGCCGGGCACGCCCGGACGCCGGCGCGCCGCCCGAGCTCGGCCGACGGGCGCAGCGCGAGCTCGCGCCACAGCGTCGCCGCGAAGAGGTCGAACTGCCTGCGCGCCTCGGCCGCATTGCCCTCGCCGAGGTGGGCATCGATCAGAATCGCCTGCGCCGATTCGCGCAGCGGCTCCTCGGCGACGACCCGCAGGATCAGGTCGATCGCCTGCGGATAGCGGCCCTGGGCGCAGTCGTTGCGGGCCAGCGCCTCCAGGGTGTGCAACCGCAGCAACCGGAGCTGTTCGCGGAACAGCACCAGCCAGTCCTCGTCCCAGCCCGGTAGGAGTTCGGCCGCCGTGCACAGCGCGGGCGCATGCGCCGCCGGGCCTGCACACCCGGCCAGCAAGGCCTCGGCGCGCCGCCGGAACCGGTCCACGTCGACCTCGACCTGCTCGGTCAACCGCACGCGCTCCGCGTCGCCGCCGAGCAGACCGGGCCCCGCCCGGCGGATGCGCCACAGCGCGGTGCGCAGGCTGGCCGAGGATCGATCCGGCGACGAGTTCTCCCACAATCGCTCGGCCAGCACCCGTCGTCCGCACTCGGGCGCGGTCATCCGGTGCAGTGCGAGATAGGCGAGCACCCGCTGCGCGTGCACCGGTAACACCACTTTCGCCCCGGCCACCCGCAATTCGAACCCGCCGAACAATGACAACTGCGCGGCGGCCCCGGGCAATTCCACGGCAGTGGCCGCATGCGCCGCGGTGATCCTGGTCCGCGGGTACGCCGGGAGGGGGCCTGCCGCCCTGCCCGCCATCGCTGAATTCGCTACCCACATGGTCACGTCTTTCGACGAACGTCATTCTTTCGACACCATGACACCGCAGGTCAGGATGTCGCACCTGAGTAGATCGCTACCCGAATCGGGGCGAATCCAGCGAAACGGGTCCGCTGACCGAACCCCTTCACTGCGCGCGCAGGAAGCCACGCAGAATCGGCAGCAACGCTGTGGTGCTGACCATATGGTTCTGCCCCTCGAGAATGCGAAGGGTGGAGGTGGGAATGGTGTCGGCGAGTTGCTGTGCGACGTCGTGCAATCCGGCCGGGCTTTTCGCCCCGGCGACGATATGCAGCGGTACTTCGATGCCGCCGAGCCGGTCGAGCGGTGGCACGTCCGCGGTCAGCGCGATGTCGTAGGTGAGGGTGGGTGCCAGGGCCTTCATGGTGGACCAGCCGGGAAACAGCGGCAGCAGCGCGACGAACAGGCGCGGCATGCCGATTCCGCGCAGGAATTCCCGCACCGCACCCGAGTTCTCGCCCTTTCGCAGTAGCAGCTCGACCTTGTGTGCCAACTCGGCGTAGGCATCGCGTTCCGCCGCATCGTGCACGTACGACGCGTCATAGATGACCGCCCGATCGACCTTGTGCGGTAACCGCAGCGCGGCTTCGAGGGTGAGCACCGCACCCGACGAATGCCCGTAGACGAAGGCATTGCCACCGGCCGCGTCGATCAGCGCCTCGATATCGTCGACTTCGCGCTGCACCTCGTAGGGCGCGGTGTCGGTACTGTCGCCGCGGCCGCGACGGTCGTAGGTATAAACGGTGAATTCCTTCGAGAACGCTTTGACGTCGTCCACGACAGGCCGGAATTTCCGGAAACAGGTCGCCCCGGTGACATACACCAGCGCGGGCCCCTCGCCCACCACGTCGTAGGCCAATCGCGTGCCGTCCGCCGATATCGCCGTTCTCATCTGTGCACCCTCCGCGTCGAAATCTGTCACCGTATCGACGGGGCGGGGCAGCAGAACTCATCGGTGCACGCACCGCCGCACCGCCGCACCGCGGCGCCGCCGCACCGCGGCACCGATGTCTCAGGGCACGAGCACGACCCGGCCGAACACCTCGCCCGCGTCGATCAGCCGATGCGCAAGAACCGCGTCGGTCAACGAAAGCTCTTTGTGCACCACCGCTTCCAGCTCGCCGCGGCCCGCGGCGGCGAACAGTTCGGCGATCGCCGCGCTGATCTCGGGGCCGGGCACCGTATCCGCGCTGAAGGTGGCGAACGACAGCGATTTCTGGAATGCCGCGATCATCGGCGCGGCGAAGTCCGCCGGCGGCATACCGCCCATCGCGCCGACCACCACCATGCGGCCGTTCGGCGCGAGCCCGCCGAGGAACGCCGACACCGCCGCACCGCCGACGATATCGATGATCACGTCGTAGTCCGCGGGAGCGTCCGGCCCGCCGCGGCCGTGCCGGTCCAGCACGTGCGTGGCGCCGAGCTTGCGCAGGCGTTCACCACGCTCGGCCGAGGAGGTCGTCACCGCGACCGATCCCGCACCGCGCCGCGCCGCGAGCTGGACCACCATCACCCCGATGCCCCCCGCCGCGCCCCGCACGAGCACCGACTCACCGGGCGCGAAATGGGCATGGCGCAAGGCGAAATGGGCCACCATGGCCGAACTCCCGAGGGTCACCGCCGCGGCGGCCGACACCGCCTCCGGGACGGGCACCACCGTCGCGGCCGGGGCGACAGCGCGCTCGGCGTAGCCCCCGCTCAACCCGGTGTGCGCCCAGACCCGCCGGCCGATCCACGCGGTGTCGACACCGTCCCCTACCGCCGCGACGGTCCCCGCCACCTCACTGCCGAGCACATGCCCGGGCGTGGACCCGTAGGCGGTCAACGCGCCGCTGCGGATCAGCGCGTCGAGACCGCCGACGCCGATCGCCTCGGTCACGATCAGCACCTCGCCCGCAGCCGGACTCGGGTCGGGAAGATCGACCACCGCGAGGATCTCCGGCGCCCCGAACGCCGGGAACGTCACTGCTTTCACTGCTGCCTCCATGCGCTTTCGAACTGAACCGATCCACGGAACGTAACGGACGCCCCCGTCCGTTTAGCTAAAGTGAGAGCGGTGACCACTCGTTTGTCTCAGCCCCTCCGTTCCGATGCGCGAGACAACCGCGAGCGCATCCTCGACGCGGCGCGCGCGGTGTTCGTCGCCGACGGCCTGGACGTGCCGATGCGCGCGATCGCCCGGCACGCACAGGTCGGCCCGGCCACCCTCTACCGGCACTTCCCGACCAAGGAGTCGCTGGTCACCGAGGCGTTCACCGATCACATGCACGCGTGCCGAGCCATCGTGGACGAGGGCTTGGCCGACCCGGACGTGTGGCACGGTTTCAGTGTCGCCGTCGAGAAGTTGTGCGAATTGCTGGCGCGCGACCAGGGTTTCAGCGCTGCCTTCATGTCCGCGTTTCCGCACTCGATGGACTTCACCGCGATCCGTTCGTCCTCGCTCATCGGCGCCGCCGAACTGCTGCGGCGCGCCAAGGACAGCGGTCAGCTGCGCGCCGACATCCTGGTGGACGACCTCGTCCTGATGATCATGGCCAACGGCGGGCTGCGTACGAGCAGCCCTGCGGCACGCGTCGCGGCGTCCCGGCGCTTCGCCGCGCTCATGCTGCAGGCGTTCCGCGCCGCGCCCACCGTCGTCCCGCTGCCGCCGGTGCCGCGATTGACGCCCGCGAGCTGAGGCCGCGACCTACGATGCGAGGACGGGCGCCGACCCAGTGCGGGCCCGGCTGGAGGAGCACGATGACCACCGCGTTCGACGGCCCACCCCTCGAGATCGACACGCGCCCCGCGGTTCTCGACCAGTTCACGGTCGACGAGACCGGGCGCGCGGGGCAACGCCCGCGCGGCGTCGCGGCACCGGCCGATGTCGACGAGGTGGCCGCGCTGGTGCGGTGGGCGCGGGCGACGCGGACACCGCTCATCGCCCGCGGCGCCGGGACGAGCCTGGAAGGACACCTGCTCGCTCAGCGCGACGAACTGATCGTCGATCTGTCGCAGGCGAATTCGATCCTCGATATATCCCCCACCGATTTCACCGCCACGGTGCAGCCGGGCGTCACCCGCACTCAGCTGAACGCGGCGACGGCCGAACACGGTGTGCAGTTCACCGTCGACCCCGGGGCCGACGCCTCGCTGGGCGGCATGGCCGCGACCAATGCCAGCGGCACCACCACCGTCCGCTACGGCGGGATGCGGGCGAATGTGCTTGCGCTGCAAGCGGTGCTCCCCGATGCGACGGTCGCGCGCTTCGGCCGCGCGGTTCGCAAATCGTCCAGCGGCTATGACCTCAAGGATCTGCTGATCGGCTCCGCGGGGACCCTCGGCATCATCACCGAACTCACCGTGCGCCTGCACCCCATCCCGGAATGGATACGCTCGCTGCGGGTGTCGTTTCCGACGGTGGCGGACGCGGTAGACGCCGCCGTCGAGATGCTCGGCGCCGCACTCCCGGTGAGCAGGCTGGAACTCGTCGACACGGTCAGCATGGTCGCGACCAACGCCTATCGGGGCACCGACTATGCCGAGACCCCGGCGCTGTTCATCGACGTGGAGTCGTCGTCGGAGCCGGCGGCGCTCGCCGAGGAACAGGAGATCACCCGAATCGTCCTGGGCCACAATGCCCTCGACCTCGCCGCGGCCCGCACCCACACCGAGCGCCACGCCCTGTGGGAGGACCGGCACAATCTCTTCTTCGCGTTGAAATCGCTGCACCCCGGACGCCGGTTCATGGTGACCGACACCGCCGTCCCGTACTCCCGGCTCGCGGCCGCCGTCGATACCGCGCTGCGCCTCGGCGCGGAACTCGGCCTGGCGGTCAGTGTCTGCGGCCACATCGGCGACGGCAACGTGCACACCATCGTGCCCTACGACGAGCACGACGACGAGGTGGTGCAGCAGTACTCCGACCAGTTGGTGCGCCATGCCCTGGCCGTGGGCGGCACCGCGACGGGCGAGCACGGCATCGGCCTCACCAAGAAGAAGTACCTGCGCGAAGAACACGGCGCGGCAGTCGACCTGATGCTCGCGATCAAACGCACCCTCGACCCACTGAACCTCTTCAACCCCGGCAAGGTGCTCGACCCATGAGCCGAACCGGAGCAGGGATCTACGACTCGCCGGGTTCGTCCAGCACGGCCTGGCCGATTGTGAAGGCGGCGTTGGCGGCGGGGACGCCTGCGTAGGCGCCGGTGTGCAGGAGGACCTCGGCGATCTCGGCGGGGGTGAGGCCGTGGCGGCGGGCCGCGCGTACGTGCATCGCGATCTCGTCGTGGCGGCCCAGGGCGGTGAGCACGGCGAGGGTGATGCAGCTGCGGGTGCGGCGATCGAGACCGGGGCGGGCCCAGATCGATCCCCACACCGACTCGGTGATGTATTCCTGGAACGGGCGGGTGAATTCGGTCGTCGCGGCCTCGGCACGGTCGACGTGCGCGTCGCCGAGCACCTCGCGCCGGACCTGAGCGCCCCGCTCGGCACGTTCGTTCACGAATTCTCCTTCAAATGTCCGAGGATCAGCTGGTTGACGACGTCCGGTCGTTCGATGTTCGCCAGATGTGCCGCGGACTCGACGATTTCGAGCCGGGACAGCGGAATGGCCGCGGCGATGCGGTGACCGTGTGCGGGCGGCGTCGCGGGATCGTCCGCGCCCGCGATGACCAACGTGGGAGCGCTGATCCTGGTCAGACCCGCCGCGATGGCCATCGTTTCGATCGCCGCGCAGCACGCGGCGTAGCCCTCGGCAGGCGTGGCGGCGATCATGTTCTCGTAGAAGCGGATTCGTTCCGGGTGAGCAGCACGCCAGGGCGGCGTGAACCACCGTCGCACTACCGCGCCCGCCACCGCCGCGGCCCCTGCGGCCCGGACCGTGGCGGCACGCTCGGCCCAGCCGGCGGGCGGGCCGAGTTCGGCACTGGTGCAGCACAGCGTCAACGTGCGCAGCCGATGCGGGGCATGCGCACCGAGCCACATGCCGACCATGCCGCCCAGGGACAATCCCACGAAATGCACGCGACGAGCAGCCAGCCGATCGAGCAGCGCGAGCACGTCGGAACCGAGATCGGCCAGGGCATACGGTCCGCTCGGCACCGGCGAATTCCCATGACCCCGTTGGTCGTAGCGCACCACCCGGTAGCCCGCGGCGGTGAGTGCCGCCACCTGTGGCTCCCACATTCGGACATCGCTGCCGAGCGACCCGCTCAGCACCACCGTGTCCCCCGCAGGCGGCCCGTCGACGTGGGCATGCACCGCCACCGAACTCATCGCGTCATCCCTCCCCATTCGGCCAGCGCGCGCAGCCGGAAGTCGTTCGCGGCACCCAGATACCCGGACGGCTCGAGCAGCTCGTCGATTCGCTTGCGGTCCAGATACTTCCCGATCACCGGATCGGCCGCGAGCAGCTCGGCAAGGTCACCCCGTACCGCCTCGGCACAGCAGGCCGCGACGAGATCACCGGCCTGCTGTCGACCCACCGCCCCCTCGCTCGCCGACACCACCTCGACGGCGACGTGTTCGGCTACGAGCACACCGCCGGAGCCTGCCAGATTCGCACGCATCCGCGCGGGATCGATGTGCAGGCGCGACAGGCAAACCCGCAGCCAGTGCACCGCCGAGCCGGTGCTGCGCAGCAGTTCCACCAGCGGGCGCCACTCCGCATGCCACGACCCGGCGGCTCGTTGATATTCGTGGGCAGCCGAACTCAGCACAGTCGCGACCAGACCGGGCGCCTGCGCGGCCGCACCGGCGGCGAGCACCGCGGCGACGGGATTTCGCTTGTGCGGCATGGTCGATGATCCGCCGCTACCGGGCGGACCCTGCTCGGCCACCTCGGCGACTTCGGTCTGCGCGAGCAAGGTGACGTCGCGGGCGATCTTCGCGACCGCACCGCAGGTCTGGCCCAGAGCGCCCGCGATTTCCGCGATTCGGCTGCGTTCGGTGTGCCAGGGCAAGGTCGGCTCCGCGAGGCGTAGCCGACGCGCCAGCTCAGTAAACACGGGAACTCCGTGCTCGCCCAGCGCCGCCGCCGTCCCGACAGCACCGCCGAACTGCACCGCCAGGCGGTGGTCCCGAACGCGATCGAGCTGCCGCAGCGCCGCTACCACGCCGCCCAGCCATCCGGCGGCCGTGAGCCCGAACGTCACCGGGGGTGCCTGTTGCAACAGGCTGCGCCCGGCCAGCACGGTATCCGCATGCTCCTCGGCCGAACGCGCGAGCATTTCGGCGCACGCCACCAGATCGTCGCGCAGCGCGGCCAGCGCTCGGGCGGTGACCAGCATCGCGGCGGTATCGAGGACATCCTGACTGGTCGCCCCGAGGTGCACGTAGGCCGCCGCCGCGGGGCCGACCCGCGCGGTCAGCGCGCGTACCAGCGGTCCTGCCGGATTGCCGATCCGCACCGCGGCCGCGCCCAGCGCACCGGCGTCGTATTCCTCGGCACGGCAGTGCTTTTCGATCTCGTCCGCGGCCGCTACCGGAACCACACCGGCCGCCGCCGAAGCGCGGGCGAGTGCCGCCTCGAAGTCGAGCATCGCCTGCACCCACGCCCCATCGCCGACCGACTCCGCGACCGGGCCCGCCGCGAGCACCCCACCGAACAGCTCAGACATCGAAGAACACCGTCTCGTCCGCCCCTTGCAGATGGACATCGAAAACGTAACCGTCCCCGGCGCGTGCGGCGATCAGTGTGTGCCTGCGTGCCGGCGGCACCGTCGCCAGCACCGGATCGACCGCGTGCCGGTCGGCGTGCTCGGGAAAATACACCCGGGTGACCACACGGTGCAGCAGCCCCCGGGCGAACACCGACATGTCCAGGTGCGGGGCTTGCAGCCCGCCCGCACCGTCACACACCGCGGCCGGGAGCGGGAGGTGCAGCGCGTATTCGCCGCGCCGGGTATCGCTGCGCGCGAAGCCGTTTCGCGCGCCGCGGTGCGCGTCGCCGACCACCTGCCAGGTCTCCACCAGGGCATCGTCGATGGCGGTGCCCGCGCCGTCGAACACCCGGCCGGTGAGCCACACCGCACCCGGTGCGCCGGCCGGGACCGCGAATTGCCCGTCCGCCCAGGTCAATCCGAGATGCAGGTAGGGACCGACGGTCTGGGAGGGCGTGCTGGGCAGGCTAGTCATCCTCGGCCTCCTCGTCTTCGAACGGGGTCGCGCCCCGCCCGCGCAGCACGATGTCGAACTCGAAGGCAAGCGCGCGCTCCGGCTCGGTGCGCGCGTGATCGAAACGGCTGACCAGCAATTCGCGCGCGTGCGCGGGCACCGAGTTGTAGACCGGGTCCTGGAAGAACAGCGGATCGTCGGGGAAGTACATCTGCGTCACCAGGCGCTGGGCGAAGGCCTGCCCGAACAACGAGAAGTGGATGTGCGCGGGCCGCCACGCGTTGTGATGGTTACGCCACGGGTACGCACCGGGTTTGACCGTGGTGAACTCGTATCGCCCGGCGCTGTCGGTGTAGGTGCGGCCGGCGCCGTCGAAGTTGGGGTCCAGCGCGCAGTTCCAGCGGTCGCGATCGTGCCGGTAGCGACCGCCCGCGTTCGCCTGCCAGATCTCGATGAGCGAGTGCGGAATCGGTGTGCCGTCACCGTCGAGCAGCCGCCCGTGCACGATGATCCGCTGGCCGATCGGCTCGCCTGCGTGCTGTGCGGTCAGGTCGTGATCGGCGGGACCTACCCGATCCGAACCGAAGACCGGGCCGGTCAGCTCGGTCAGCCGCTGCGGCAACACGATCAGCGATTCGCGCGGATGCCGCAGCACCGTCGACGCGTAGTCCGCGTAGTCCAGGGGCGGATGGCTGCCGTCCGGGTCGCGCCGGAATCCGGCCGGAGATGGTGTCGCGCAATGCCGTGCGCTCATGATGCTGCCTCCAGAACTACCGCAAGTCCTTGACCGACGCCGATGCAGAGCGCGGCAAGGCCCCATCGGCTGCCGCGCCGCCGCATTTCCCTGGCCAACTGCACGACGATCCGGCCCCCGGACGCGCCCAGCGGATGACCGAGCGCGATCGCGCCCCCGTTGACGTTGACTATCTCGGCGTCCAGCTCGGGCCATCCGGCCAGACACGCGACCGATTGCGCGGCGAACGCCTCGTTCAGCTCCACCACGCCGATATCTCCCCATCCGATTCCGGCCCGCGCCAACGCGATTCGAGCCGCCTGCACCGGACCGACGCCGAACACATCGGGGTCCACACCCGCCGCCCCGCGACCGGCGATCCTGGCCAGTGGTGCGCGACCGATCCGCTCGGCCACGGACTCGTCGCCCAGCAGGAGCGCGCACGCCCCATCGCTCAGCGGCGAGGCGTTCCCGGCCGTCACCGTCCCGTTCGCCCGGAACGCGGGCCGCAACCCCGCCAGCGTGCTCACGGTGGTGCCGGGCCGGATCGGCTCGTCCCGGTCGAGGCCGGTATCCGGTACCGCGACAACGTGATCGTCGTAGAAACCGTCCGCCCAGGCCCGGGCGGCGGATCGGTGACTGCGCGCGGCGAACTCGTCCTGCTCCGCCCGCTCGATACCGAATCGTTCGGCCAGCGCTTCGGTGCTCTCCCCCAACGAGACCGTCCAGGCCGCGGGCATCGCCGGGTTGACCATGCGCCAGCCCAGCGTGGTCGAGTGCAGCGTCGCGTCACCGGCGGGAAAGCCCTTGGGCGGCTTGGTCAGCACCCACGGGGCCCGGCTCATCGATTCGACCCCGCCGACCACGACGAGCGCCGCGTCGCCGGTCTCGATCATCCGGGACGCGTGCAGCGTCGCGTCCAGGCTCGACCCGCACAATCGGTTCACCGTCGTGCCGGGCACCGAGGTCGGCCAGCCCGCGAGCAGCACGGCCATCCGGGCGAGGTTGCGATTGTCCTCACCGGCCTGGTTGGCCGCACCGAAGACCACGTCGTCCACCGTCGCCGGGTCGAATTCCGTCCGTTCGGCAAGGGTGCGCAACACGTGCGCGGCGAGATCGTCCGGGCGCACGCCCGCCAGGGCGCCGCCGTAACGGCCGAACGGCGTCCGCACGCCGTCGTAGAGGAACGCGCCGCTCACGACGCCGCCTGCAGGGCGTGCAGCGCGGCGAGTTCGGCGGCCGAGGGCGGTGCGGTAACCTGCAGATCCGCAGCGACTTTCAGCTCCCAGCCGGTCGCGGCCCGCACCTGTTCGACGCTCACCCCGGGATGCACCGCGACCAGCGCCAGTTCACCGGTGCCATCGGGTCGCAGGACCCCGAGATCGGTGATGATCCGCGTGGGCCCCGCCCCGCGCAGGCCGAGCCGGGCGCGCTCCCCGCCGCCGCGGCCGTGGCCGAACGAGGTGACGAAATCGACTCGCTCGACGAAGGATTGCCGTGATTGGCGGACCACCACGAACACCTCGCCGCAGGACGCGGCGATCTCGGGTGCGCCACCCGCGCCCGGCAGCCGCACCTTCGGCTGCCGATAGTCACCGATGACCGTGGTATTGATATTGCCGAACCGATCCAGTTGCGCGGCACCGAGAAAGCCGATATCGATGCGTCCTGGTTGCAGCCAATAGTTGAACACCTCCGGCACGCTGATCACGGCGTCTGCGGTCGCCGCCAGGATCCCGTCCCCGATCGAGGCGGGCAGCCTGCCCGGCTTGGAGCCCAGTGTGCCGGACTCGTAGATCAGCACCAGGTCCGGCGCATGCGTCGTGCGCGCCAAGTTCGCTGCGGTGGAGGGCAATCCGATGCCGACGAAACACCGCTTGCCGCCGGTGAGCGCCCGCGCGGCGGCGACCGTCATCACCTCGTCGGCGGTTGCTCGCACCGGCGTGGCGTCCGTTTCGGCCGGAATCCGGTTCATGCGTCACTCCCCGCGAAGATGTGCTCGTCGAGCCATTGGGTGAAACGGCCACGGTCCCGGCTGATCGGGTCCCAGGCCGCGTAGAAGGCGTTGTCGCGTTCGGAATACCCGTGCGCGTAGGACGGATGCGCGCCGCCGGGCACCGCGGCGATCGCGGTGATCGCCCACGCGGGCAGCACGATCGCACCGGGCACCGGGGTGAGCTCGTCGACGATCTCCTCGACGGTGACCAGGCTCTGCCGCGCGGCCAGCACGGCTTCCTTCTGCACCCCGAGCAGACCCCACAGCTGCACGTTCCCGGCCCGGTCCGCCCGCTGCGCGTGGATCACGGTGACATCCGGCCGCAGCGCGGGCACCGCGGTGAGCTGTTCGCCGGTGAACGGACAGCTGATCGGCTTGATGGTCGCGGTGACCGTCGGCAGATCGGTGCCGACGTAGCCCCGCAGCACCGCGAACGGCAGACCGGAGGCTCCCGCGACGTAGCGGTTGGCCATGCCCGCGTGGCTGTGCTCCTCGAGCTTTAGCGCGTGCGGCCAGGCGTGCTCCACCGCGTCCCGGAACCGGTGCAGCGAACCGACACCCGGATTGCCGCCCCACGAGAACACCAGCTTCGCCGCGCAGCCCGCGCCGATCAGCTGGTCGTACACGATGTCCGGGGTCATCCGCACCAGGGTCAGCCCGCGCACGCGCTGCCGGATGATCTCCTGCCCGGCGGCCACCGGGATCAGATGCGTGAAACCCTCCAGCGCGACGGTGTCGCCGTCCTGCACGAGCTCGGCCACCGCGGCCGCCAAGGTCGAAATCCTGGCCATACTCACTCCTTTCGTTGTCCGGTCGGTTTCCGGTGCTGCCAGCCGGTGTATGCGTCCGCGAAATATGCTGCGCCGTAACGTGATCCGGTGATCAGCGCGAGTTCGCCGCGCTGGCGCTCGATATCGAAGGGCGACGCGCCGTCGATGCTGTGCAGCATGGTGGTCGCCCAGTAGGAGAAGTGCTGGGCGCGCCACACCCGGCTCAGGGCGCGCTCGGTGTAGCGGTCGAGCACATCCGGGTCACGCCGGGCGTAGCACTCGGTGATCTCCTCCGCCAGCACCGCGACATCGGCGAGGGCGAGGTTCAGTCCTTTCGCGCCGGTGGGCGGCACCGTATGCGCGGCATCACCGGCCAGCAGCAGGTTCGCGTGGCGCATCGGCGCGGTGACGAACGAGCGGAACGGCAGCACCGTCTTGGCGACGATCGGGCCTTCCCGCAGGGCGAACCCGTTGCCGTCGACGCGGCGGCGTAGCTCGGACCAGATCCGATCCTCGTCCCATTCCCCGGGCCGCGTCCCGGGCGGGCACTGGAAATACATCCGCTGCAACGCCGCGGTGCGCCGGCTGATCAGCGCGAAGCCGAATTCCGAATGGGCGTAGATCAATTCGTCATGCGAGGGCGGCGCTTCGACGAGCACCCCGAACCAGGCGAAGGGATATTCACGGAACCACTCCTTGCGGGCGCCCGGCGGGAAAGCGGGCCGGCAGATCGAGCGCGAACCGTCCGCGCCGACGAGCAAATCCGCCTCGACGCGCACCGGGCTGCCGCACGATTCGGTGAACGTGACGGTCGGACGGGCGCCGGAGATGTCGACGGCAGTGCCGGTCACGCCGTAGCGCACGTCGCCGCCGTCGGCGCTGCGCCGCCGCGACAGGTCCAGGAACACCTCGGTTTGCGGATAGAGCCACACGGATTCACCGACCAACTCCTGGAAGTCGATGCGATGGTTCGTGCCGTCGAACCGCAGCACGACGCCGTCGTGCCGGTCACCCGCGGTGCGCACCCGGTCCGAGGCTCCCGAATCCACCAGCAGCCGAACCGAACCCGCCTCGAGGATCCCCGCCCGGATGGTGCTCGCGATGTCGTCGTACCCACGGTGGTCGACGACCACGCTGTCGATCCCGGCGCGGTACAGCAGATGCGAGAGCAGCAGACCGGCCGGGCCCGCACCGACGATCGCCACCTGTGTGCGGATATCCCTCACGCCGGTCGCACTTTTCGTTCGAGCTGCGGCTCGGGCTCGGCCGGGACGAGTCCGTCCACGGTGGTCCGCGGCACCGCGGCCATGGCGAGCAGGCCGAGGCCCGCGACCGCCGCGAAGAGATAGAAACCCCACGGGTTCGCCGAGCCGGCGACGATGAGCCAGCCGGTGATCGTCGGACCGGAAATCGCCCCCAACCTGCCCACTCCGGCAGCGAAACCCATTGCGGTCGCGCGGATCTCGGCGGGATAGGCCTGCGTGACGTACGCGTAGATGAGCACCTGCGCGGAGAAGACGAAGATGCCCGTGACGAGCACCAGCGTGTTGAGCAGCGCGGTGCTGGAGATCCGCACGCTGAGCACTGCCAAGAACAGCGACGCGGCGGCGAACCACACCAGCACCGTCGGTTTGATTCCGCGCCGGTCGGCGAGCGTCCCGGCGGCGAGCAGGCCGATGACCGCGCCGATGTTCAGCATCAGCAGCACGGTCAACGAGGTCGACATGTTGTATCCGGCGTCGCGCATCAGCTTGGGCAACCAGGTGTTCAAGCCGTACACGAGCAGCAGGCCCATGAACGACCCGACCCAAACCCCCAGCGTCGCAAGCACATACGGTGGACGCAGCAGCACGGTGGGTCGCGGCCGGTGCGGCGCCGCCTTGGCCGCCAGGTACGCCTGCGACTCCGGCAGCTTGGCCCACAGCACCGGCAGCAGCAGGACACCGGCCGCGCCTCCCGCGTAGAACAGCGGCTCCCAGTGCGGGATCACCCGCAGCGCGAGCAGCGCGGTCAGCACCGCGCCGGTGTGATAACCGGTCATGGTGATCGTGCTGGCGAACGCCCGCCGCGCCGGGGGCATGTGCTCGGCCATGAACGTCAAAGCGGTCGGCAGGCCGGCGCCCAGTCCGATGCCCGCGATCAACCGGAATGCGGCGAAGACACCCACCGAACCGGCCAGCGGTATCGCGGCGGTGCACAGCGAGAACACCGCGATCGAGCAGAGCAGCATTCTGCGCCTGCCATAGCGGTCGGCTATCGGACCGGAGGCCGTCGCGCCGATGGCGACGCCGACCAGGGAGATGGTGGCGGCGAACGTGGTACTCGCCGCGGTGAATCCGAGATGGCGCTGGTCGATGAGGGTGGGAATGACGGCGCCGAGCACGACGAGGTCGTAGCCCTCCAGCAGCACGGTCAGCCAGCAGAGCACCGCCGGCCAGGACAACAACTTCTTCATAGGGAGTTCGTTTCTGGTGTGCAGTTGTGAGTGCCATCACGCTACGATCGGCCTCATCAGAAATCCAATAGATGTTTTTCCCCACTTGCATAGAGGAGATCTATGGGCGCGGAGTTCGATCTCAACCTCGTCCGAACCTTCGTGCTGCTGTACGAAACCCGCAGCGTGACCGCGGCGGCCGACGTCCTGGGCGTCACCCAGCCCACGGTCAGCTACGGACTGGGCAAGCTGCGCCGGCGCCTCGGCGACGAGCTGTTCGTGCGCGGCCCCGGCGGTCTGGTCCCCAGCTCGGAGGCCGAGCGGCTCTATCCGCCGCTGCGCACCGCTATCGAGCAGATGGACGTAACCATCGGCGCGACAAAGGAATTCGATCTCTCCGGGCCGATCGGTTTCGCCATCGGGCTCACCGACCTCGGCGAGGTCAATTCGTTGCCGCGGGTGCTGGCGGAACTCACCGCCCGCGCGCCCGCCGCGAGCCTGCAGGTGCGCGCGTTCGATATCGACACCGCGACCGACGAACTCACGCGCGGCCGGGTGGACGCGATCGTGGCCACCCCGATCCTGGATTCGGCCCGGCTCAGCAGACTGCCGCTGTTCACCGAGGGCTACGCGGGCATGGTCGCGGCCGACCATCCACGGCTACAGAGCCAGGCGCCGACCGACGCCGAACTGCGCGCCGAACGGCATATCGTCGTGGACGGCGCCACCGGCCACCCCGCCCCCAGGCATGCCCTGCGCGCCCACGGCCTGGAGCGTCGAATCGCCGTCCGGGTAACCCGTTTCGCCACCCTGCCCTACGTCGTGCAGGACAGCGAGCTCGTCGCGATCGTCCCGCAGCGGGTGGCGCGCGCGCTCGCTCGGACCCACCCCGTGCGCACCTTCGCGCTCCCCTGGCAGATCGACCCTGCCGAAGTTGCCGCGTACACCCGTCGACCGCCCGGCCGCAGCCCCGCCCAGACCTGGTTCCTCGACGTCATCCGCGCCGCACTCCAGGATCTGCCGTAGCCGAGGGCAGGTCAGGCGCGGCGATACGGGGCGCGCCCCTGCGGCGGTTCGGCTTTGGACTCGCTCGGCGTATCCGGGATCGGCAGGAGCAGCGGTTGCTGCCGCACGGTGTGCGCATCGCCGTGATGGTAAAAGGTGCAGGGTTCGCCGGACAGCAGCCGGTAGGTGACGGTGTCCCGCGTGATCTCGACCGCCAAACGACTGCCACGCCACAGAATTCGGAAAGCGAGCCGATTCAGCTGCTCGGGTAGCCTTGGCGCGAAACGCAATTCGCCGTCGCACTCGCGCATACCGCCGAAACCGGCCACGCAGCAGCTCCATGCGCCCGCGAGGGAGGCGATGTGCAGTCCACTCGCCACGTTCTGGTGCAGATCGTGCAGGTCGGTGAGCGCGGACTCGACGAAGTAGTCGAAGGCCAGTGACACATTGCCGACCTCCGCCGCGAGGATGGATTGCGCGCAGGCCGAGAGGGAGGAATCCCGGACGGTGAGCGCCTCGTAGTAGTCGAAGTTCCGTACCTTCTGCTCCGGCGTGAAGGCAGCGTCAGGTCCGCCTGCTTGACCACCTGTTTGCGATTCAGGTCGAAGTACGGATAGTGCAGCAGCAGGGGGTAGCGGTCGGCCGGGGTCGCGGCGAAATCCCAGCGCAGGTAACGGGTGAACCCCTCCGACTGCTCGTGGACCCCGAGCTCGTCGTTGTACGGCATCGCCGGCTGCTCGGCGTCGGCACGCCACCGCTCGAGCTCGGCCGCCGACACCTCGAGACGCCGCGCGATGTCGGGGTGCCGCGCGCACGCCGCGGCGGCCCCGCGCAGATTCCGCTGCGCCATCAGGTTCGTATAGATGTTGTTGTCGGACAGCGCCGAATACTCGTCCGGGCCGGTGACGCCATCGATCCGGAAGGTTCCGCCCGAATCGCGGTGGCCGAGACCGGTCCACATGCGGGCGGTCTCCACCAGCAATTCCACCCCGCACTCCCGCTCGAAGCGCTCGTCGCCGGTGGCGGTGACGTACCGGATGGTGGCGTCCGCGATATCGGCGTTGACGTGCACCGCCGCGGTCCCGGTGGGCCAATAGCCGGAGCCCTCCTCGCCGTTGATCGAACGCCACGGGAACATCGCGCCGGGCTGCCCGAGTTCCCGCGCGCGCCGCCGCGCCAGATCGAGCGTGGTGTGCCGCCAGCGCAGCGCGTCCGCGGCGGCGGCGGGCACCGTATGGATGAGCAGGGGAAGCACGAAAGTCTCGGTGTCCCAGAACGAATGGCCGTCGTAGCCCGGCCCGGTCAGCCCCTTCGACGGTATCGCTCTGGTCTCGCCGCGCGCCCCCGCCTGCAGCACGTGGAACAGCGCGAAACGCACCGCCTGCTGCATCTCGGGATCACCGTCGATCTCGATATCCGCGCTCGACCAGAAGTCGTCCAGGTACGCGCGTTGGCGCTCGAGCAGTTCGTCCCATCCGGTCTCCATACCGGCGGCCAGCGCCGCTTCGACCTGCGCGCGCAACGCGGGGGTCGAGCGCTGCCCGGACCAGCCGTACGCGAGGTATTTCGTCAGGCACACCGTGTCGCCCCGGGCCACATCGACCGCAATCGTCAACCGGGCCAGGTCGGCTTCCGCGTGGATCGCGCAGCGTGGCGTGGCCGTCGCGGTCAGTTCGTGGTCCATCGCGGCCGCCATCCGCAATTCCGATCGGGCGGTGTGGTGAGCGAGCACCGCCTGGAAGTCCCGGGCCGCGGCGAAATCGGACACCAGCGGACGGTCCAGCCGAGCCGCGGCCCGCGGATCGCCGTGCTGCGCCGCCAGTGGCTCGTTGGCGAGCAGATCCGATTGGATCACCAGGTCCAGATCCTCGTCGAGCGGCTCGACCTCGTAGCGGATCGCCGCGAGCGCCCGCTCGGTGAACGAGACGAGGCGCTGCGAGCGGATCCGGACGGACCGGCCCGTCGGCGACGTCCACACCGTACTGCGTCGCAGTGTGCCGGAACGGAAGTCGAGCACGCGTTCGTGGGCCTCGGTGTGGCCGTAGCGCAGATCCATCGGCTCGTCGCCGACGAGCAGGCGGATGATCTTCCCGTCGGTGACGTTCACGACGGTCTGGCCCTGCTCCGGATAGCCGTAACCCAGTTCGGCATAAGGCAATCGGCGCTTCTCGTAGAAGCCGTTGAGATAGGTGCCCGGCTCGCCGACCGGCTCGCCCTCGTCGAAGCCGCCGCGTAGACCGATGTGCCCGTTGGCCAGCGCGAAGATCGATTCCGTGCGTTTCAGCGCGCCCAGATCCAGTCCGCACCACCGCAATTGCCATGGATCCACCTCGAAGCCACGACAATCCGCCGTCATCGCTGCTCCCGCAATTCCGACAGGTCGGCCACGACGACGTCCGCGCCCGCGGCGGTCAAATCCTGCCGATGCTTGCCGTCACCGACTCGATCGACACCGACGACGAATCCGAAACCACCCGCGTGACCGGCCGCCACCCCGGCCACCGCATCCTCGAAAACCGCTGCCGCGGCCGGCTGCACGTCCAGACGACGGGCGGCCGCCAGAAAGCCGTCCGGCGCGGGTTTGCCGTGCAGGCCGAGCCGGACCACATCGTTGCCGTCGACCCGGACATCGATACTGTCGGCCATCCCCGTAACCTGTAGCACCGCAGCGGCATTGGCCGAGGCCGTCACGACGGCCACCCGCAGCCCCGCGCCGCGGATCGCCGCCAGATAGTCGACCGAGCCGGGATAGACCTCGACACCGTCGCGCTCGATGAACGAAAGCAACAGACTGTTCTTCCGGTTGCCGAGCGCGTGCACGCTCTGCGTGCCCGGCTCGGCGTCCGGCTCGCCCTCCGGCAACGTGATGTCCCGGGACCGCAGAAACTCCCGCACCCCGTCGGCCCGCGGCCGGCCGTCGACGAAGCGCAGATAGTCGTCGGTGGCGAACGGCACGAAATCCGGCCCACAGCGCTGCCGGAGATAGTCGTCGAACACTTCCCGCCAGGCGCGTTGGTGCACCGCCGCGGTGTCGGTCAGGACCCCGTCGAGATCGAACAGCGCCGCCGAGATCACCTCCGGCACACCCAGGCGGCGGCCCCGGCCGTCCCTTTCAGAGGTCATGGCGGGGCGATACCCCGTTCCGCCGCCGGAAAACCCGACACCGCGCGGTAGCGGGCGAACCACATCGACCGACCGCATAGTCGACCGGCTACCGGGTATCGCCCCACCATGGTCGCCACGATCGATGAGCTGCTGCACGCACTGACCCGAGCCGTCAATGCGCTGGCCGCGGCGGAGGTCAAGTTCGCGGTGGCCGGCGGTTGCGCGGTCTACGCGCGCGGCGGTCCGGCCTCGCAACACGATGTCGACCTCTTCGTCAAACCGCAGGACTGCGACAAGGCGGTGCGCATCCTGGCCGAAGCCGGGCTGCGGGTGTGCGACCCGCCCGAGGACTGGCTGCGGAAGGTCTACGCGGGCGACGTCCTGATCGACGTGATCCACCGGCCGAACTACCGCGACGTCACCGACGACCTGCTCGACCGCGCGACGCCCATGCGCATCGGCCCGACCTCCGCGCCGGTGGTCAGCGGCACCGATCTGATGGTGGACAAACTGCTCGTCTTCGATGCGCACCGGCTCGATTTCGCCCCGCTCCTGCACATCGCGCGCGACCTGCGCGAGCAGATCGATTGGCCGGCGACCCGCGAGCAGACCGAAAACTCGCCCTACGCCCGGGCATTCCTCGGCCTGATCGACGATCTCGGCATCACCGACACCGGAAAGGTGGAATAGATGGAGCAGCCGCAATATTTGGTGGCGCACCTGCGCCGCGCCCTCGCCGAGGACCCGCGCACCGCGGAACTCGGTGTGCACGTGACGATCCGCGGCGACGTGGTGGCCCTCGACGGCGAGGTCGCCACCGAGGAACGCAAACGACAGCTGGAAACCGTAGTGCGCGAAGAGCTTCCGCAGGCCCGCATCCACAACGACGTTCGGGTCGCGCTACCGGGCGGACCCGGCGCCAGCGAGGCGCTGGGCTCCGTCGACACCGGAAGGAGTTGAGCCGCATGCGGATAGCCGCCGTCGGCGATGTACATCTCGGCGTCGACTCACACGGACTGTGGCGTCCGACGCTGCGCGAGTTGCCCGAGCACGCCGATATCCTTTTGCTCGCCGGCGATCTCACCCGCCACGGGACCGTCGAGGAGGCCAAGGTGGTCGCGACCGAATTCGCCGAACTCGGCGTACCCGTCGTCGCGGTGCTCGGCAACCACGACTATCACAGCGACGCCGAAGACGAGATCACCACGCTCCTGGTCGAGCACGGGATCACCGTGCTCGAGGGCAGCTCCGTCACGGTCGACGTGCACGGCCGGACCCTCGGCGTCGCGGGCACGAAAGGCTTCGGCGGCGGTTTCGCCGGAAAATGCGCGAGCATCTTCGGCGAGCGGCAGATGCGCGATTTCTCTTGTCACACAGTCGCACTGGCCAACTCGCTCGCCGCGGCCCTGGCCGAGCTCGACACCGATGTCACGGTCGCGCTCACCCACTACTCCCCCGTCAGCGACACCCTGCACGGGGAACCGCGGGAGATCTACCCGTTCCTCGGCTCGTACCTGCTCGGCGAAGCCATCGATGCGCATGCCGCCGACCTGGCCTTACACGGCCATGCCCACGCGGGCACCGAACGCGGGACCACCCCCGGCGGGATCCGCGTGCGCAATGTGGCCCAGCCGGTACTGCGGGCCGCCTACGCCATCTACGAGATCACCTGACGAGGCGGCTCAGCCCAGCTCGGATTCGTCGGTGCGGGCGCGCTTCAACTCGGCGAAGGCGGGGCAGGCCGCCAATACCGCTACGGCATCGAACAGTTCGACGGCACGCCGGCCCCGGGGCACGGCCGACAACACCGGCCCGAACACGGCCGCGCCATCGATTTCGATGATCGGCGTGCCCACCTCGGGTCCCACCGCGGCCATCGCCTGGCGGTGACTGCGGCGGACCGCGTCGTCGAATTCGGTGGTGTAGGCGGCCGCCAGGACGCTGCGCGGGGCGCCGATGGCGGTCAGCGATTCCTCGATGATCTGCTTGCGGTCGCGCATGCGCGCATGGTGGAAACGCGTCCCGAACTCGGTGTAGTAGCGGTCCACCAGGGTCGGGTCGTCGAGCGCCGCGAGGGCCGCCACCGCCCGCACCGGCGGCCACCCGTCGGCCAATCGCGCCCGGTACTTCTCCGGCAGATCGGGATTATCGGCATTGAGCACCGAAAGGCTCATCACCCGGAAGCGCCGGTCGAGCGGGCGGAGTTTCTCCACCTCCAGCACCCACCGGGACGCGATCCAGGCATAGGGACAGATCGGGTCGAAATAGAACTCCACCCGGGCAGGACTCGGCTCCGACTCGTGACTCAAGCGACCGCCTTCCGGATTTCCATGGCGGGCAGGATCTTTCGCATCTCTCGAACGTATGCCGCGGCGTCGATACGCGCAATCGGCCGCGGTGCCCGCGCAACCACGGGCGAGGGGTTCACGTCGGCTTGTCGATGATCGAGACGCCGCTGCGGCGCTCGAATCTCGCTCGTGCCGGTCCGCCGCGCCGGGCCTGCGCGGCCCGGCGGATCTGCAGCGGCGTCGCGCCGAACCAGCGACGCGTCGCGCGGGTGAGCGCCGATTGTTCGCCCAAGCCGATCAAGCCGGTGATCTCCGAGAGGGGCCGCTCGGTCTCGCACAGCAGCCGGTACGTGATGTCGCGGCGCGCCGCGTCGAGCACCGCGGTGAACGTGGTGCCTTCGGCGGCGAGCGCCCGCTGCAGCGTGCGCTCGTGCATGGACAGGACCCGCGACACCGCCGCCATATCGGGTTTGGCATGGGTGATCAATCCGTCGATCGCACAACGCACCCGGACGGCCGCCGTCTTGTCCCGTTCGGAGTACGTGTCGGCCAGGAAGTCCACGGCCACCGCGTACTTCGTGGCGTTGCCCGCCAGGGTCGGCCGGGTCAGCAGCTCCTCGGGCACCCGCAGCACGGTGGTGGTCGCGTCGAATCGCACTTCGGCACCGAAGAATTCGGCGTAGCGGGCCGCGGGCGCCAGCGGCGGATGCGGCAGGTGCACCGACCGCAGGCCGTAGTCGCCCCCGACGAACTGCCGCAAGGTGCGGTGGATCGTCCCGGCGGCCAGGTCGATGCTCTGGGCGAAGCCGTTCGCCTCGGCCGGATCCCGGTAGTTGATCGCGGTCGTGCCCGGCTGGCCCAGCGGATCCGCGACCAGCGCGAGCGAGACCCCGATGGAGTGGCTGAACAGGAAACGGGACGCGCACGCCACCGCCGCCCCGACCGTCGTGGCGTGCGCGATCGCGACAGCCAGCGGTCCGGAGGTCGTGTCGAGCTGCCGTCCCGCCAGCCGCAAGCCGAAATCCGGGCAGCCGAGTTCGGCCGCCGCGATCTCGAGCGCCCAGCCCACCGATTCGCTCGACACCATGGCGTCGTCGCTCTCGATCGCGGCGGCGCCGATATCGAAGCGTTCGAGCAGTGCCGCGCCGTCGCCACCCAGATCGTCGACGAGGGCCTGGTAGCCGCGCAATGCCGCGGCGCGCGTCCACACCACCATCGTCGCTCCCGTCGTCGCGCGCGAGCCGCCGCCCCGGCGCGAGTCAGCTCAATTGCTGGAGCGTAGCCGAGGATCCTTCGTTTGTTCCAGGTGAAATTTCCGCCAGCGCGCGGGGACCGGTCCGCTGGCCGACACAAAGCCCTGACTTCCCGCCGGGCGGTACCTACGCTCGCCCTCGAACAGCTCGGAATCGAAAGAGATTGGGGGAGCATATGTTCACCGGACGCACACTCTGGCCGTCGAATCAGCCGATCGCCGCGCCTGCCTTGACGGTGTTCGGCAACCGGCTGGTGCTGGTCTGGTCGACGCAGAGCGGCACCATGTATGCGGCGTCGGGAATGGAAGCCGACGGAGTCGTCAACGCGAAACCTCTGCCTGCGGATTTCAGTCTGCAACGCCCGGCCTTGGCGGCCCATGCGCAGACCGGCCTGCTGTATCTCGGCTATACCCGCACCGACGGCAACATGTGGCTCGCGTGGTCGCACAACGGCATCGACTATCACGATCGCCGGCAGTGGCTGGAACCGCCGATCGGCGGGCCCGCCATGCAGTCCGACAACGTCTCGATGTGGTTGACCTACACCGCACAGCGCGATCTGCGGGTCAACGCGGTGCAATCACAGAATCCACCGTTCAGCCATTACGGGCGCAGCCCCGAACCCGCCGAGCAGAGCGTGGACACCCCCGGACTGGTGATCCGGCCCGACAAAGGCGTACTGCTGGCGTGGACGGGCATGGACAGTGCGAACAATCTGAACGCACGCTATATCGGCGTCAATGTGCCGCCCGGTCGCACCACCTTCAGCGACCGGCTCATCGGCGGCCCGAACCTGTTCCCCCTCGGCGGCCGCTACGTGGCGGGCTACACCGGCAAGAACACCAACCTCTACTTCCTCTTCGGCGTCGACAACCTGAACGAGGGGCAGACCGAGCGGTGGAAGTTCGCCGATACCAGCCCCTGGCCGCCCGCGGTCGCGACCGTCAACGGCGTCACCTACGTCGCCTGGTTCGGCACCGACGGGCAGAACAAACTCAACTTCGCCGACCTCGGCTCCATGCCGACGATCTACCGCGGCGGCAGCGGCTAGACCGGCGACCGGCACTGGGGAGCCGCGGATCCCGACACGGGGCCGGATTCGGCTATGGTTGGCGCTTGTGACCGTGCGAGTCGAGGCACCACGCAGGCGAGGCATCGCCGTCGTGTTCGCGGCGTCCGCGCTGTTGCTCGCCCACGCGCTGTTCATGTGCGTGCTCGGGCTGCCGGGCGTCTCCGGTACCGCGCAGGCGCTGGTGGCGGCGGAGAAGACCCTCGGGACAACCCATCACACGGAAGCTCCCGCCGACGCGCACGACCAGGGCTGCCTCATGAGCATCCCGCAGCGCGCCGCCGAACCCACCGCCACGACCACCGCCGTCGACCTCGACCACGCTGACGCACAAGCGAATCCGAGCCGGCCGTGGCTCGCCGGTTGGGGGACGTGGCGGATCGCCGCCCCCGACGGACGCGGCATTCTGCGAAATCTCTGTATCGATCGCTGCTGACGGCTACCCCCGCCGCACGCCGATTTCCGGCGCGCCGGCCCGCGGGTTCGTCCGATACAGCACGGCATCCCGGATGCCGCTTCGACGCTAGGAGATCGCTCATGTGCAGTGCCGTTGTCGATCGTGTCGTCTTGTCCGCCAACCATCTTCACCCCCAGGAGCAGAGCCGCCGCCGACCGGCGACCCTCGTCGGGGACACCCCGGTGCTCTGGATCGGGGAACCGTTCGCCGGCTCGGGCCACGGATTCTGGGCCAAACTCGAAGCCCACAACCCCGGCGGGATGAAGGACCGCCCCGCCCTGCACATGGTCGAACGCGCGCTCGCGCGCGGTACGCTGCGGCCGGGCGCCGGGATCGTCGAATCGACCAGCGGCACCCTGGGTTTGGGGCTGGCGCTGGCGGGGATCGTGCATCGCCATCCGGTCACGCTGGTCACCGATCCCGGGATGGAGCCGATGCTGCGGCGCATGCTCGCCGCCTACGGCGCCACCGTAGACGTGGTCACCGAACCGAGCCCCGTCGGTGGCTGGCAGCAGGCCCGGCGCGATCGGGTCGCGCGACTGCTTGCCGCGCAACCTGGTTCGTGGTGCCCCGACCAATACAACAACCCCGACAACGTCGACGGCTACCAGTCGCTGGCCTTGGAACTGCTCGCCCAGCTCGGGCACATCGATGTCCTGGTGTGCTCGGTCGGCACCGGCGGCCATTCCGCCGGGGTCGCGCGGGTGCTGCGCCGCTTCCAACCGGACCTACGCCTGGTCGGCGTGGACACGATCGGGTCGACCATCTTCGGGCAACCCGCCGCGAGCAGGCTGATGCGCGGGCTCGGCTCGAGCATCCATCCGGCCAATGTCGACTATCCGGCCTTCAGCGAGGTGCACTGGGTCGCCCCGCACGAAGCGGTCTGGGCGGCACGAACATTGGCCTCGACGCACTATTGCAGCGGCGGCTGGAGCGTCGGCGCGGTGACGCTCGTCGCAGGCTGGCTGGCGCGCACCGAACCGGCCGGTACCCGGATCGCGGCGGTGTTCCCGGACGGGCCGCACCGCTACACCGACACCGTCTACAACGACGACTATTGCGCCGAGCACGGGCTTTTCGATCAGCCGGTGCCGACCGAGCCCGACCTGGTCGACGATCCGCACGCGCAGGTGGTGCGGCACTGGACGCGCTGCACCACCGTCGTCGCGCCGGCCGCGGCGCTCGCCCGATGAGCGGATGGTGGCGCCGCTGGGCCGCTTTCGACCGGCCGAGTCAGGTGCTGATGATCAACCAGTTCGGCATCAATCTGGGCTTCTACATGTTGATGCCCTACCTCGCCGCGCACCTGTCGAGCGGGCTCGGGCTGGCGGCGTGGACGGTCGGTCTCGTGCTCGGCGTGCGGAATTTCGCTCAGCAGGGCATGTTCCTGGTGGGCGGCACCCTCGCCGACAGGTTCGGCTACAAGCCACTCATCGTCGCCGGATGTGCTGTGCGCACCGCGAGTTTCGCACTACTGGCGCTGGCGGACACCTTGCCCGCCGTGTTGATCGCCGTGGCGGCGACCGGCTTCGCCGGTGCACTGTTCAATCCGGCCGTGCGCGCCTATCTCGCCGCGGACGCCGGGGCTGAACGGCGGGTGGCGGCCTTCGCGATGTTCAACATCTGCTATCAGGCGGGCATTCTCGCGGGGCCGCTGGTGGGGTTGGCGTTGACGGCGTGGGATTTTCGCGCCACCGCGGGGGTGGCCGCGATCGTGTTCGCCGGGCTCACCGCCGTTCAGCTGCGCTGGCTGCCCAGCCGTGATATCGATCGGGCGGGCGACGGTGCTTCTGTACTGGCCAATTGGCGTACGGTGCTGCGCAATCGACCGTTCCTGTTGTTCTCGATCGTCATGATCGGCTGTTACGTGCTGTCCTTCCAAGTGTATCTGGCGCTGCCGCTGCAAGCCGGAATCATCAGCGGTTCAGCGCAATCCGGTACCGGGCTGATCGCGGCGATCTTCGCGGTGAGCGGCGTGGTCGCCCTGGTCTGCCAGTTGCCGGTGACCAGCTGGCTCGCGCGGCGCGGCGGCTCCGGTCACGGGTTGGTGGTCGGCATGGCGATCATGGCCGCCGCTTTCCTACCACTGCTGTGCGCACCGAACACGGGGGCAGTCGGCGGCACACCGGTCGCCGTGGCCGCCCTGCTGCTCTGCGCCGCGCTCCTCGCCCTGGCGACCGCGGCCGTATTCCCTTGTGAGATGGATACTGTCGTCACGCTCGCGCGCGGCCGGATCGTGGCCACCCACTACGGCTTCTACAACACGATCGTCGGTACCGGCATCCTGCTCGGCAATCTCACCACCGGTGCCCTCTTCGACGCGTTCACCGACTCCGGCCGCCCGGCCCTCATCTGGGCCGTCCTCACGGTCATCGGCGCCGCCTGCGCACTGGCACTGTGGGTGCTGAACCGGTCCACGCCGCCGACCCGCGTCGAGGCCGGAACGGAGGTCGCCGCCAGCCGCTGACTCGGCGCACCCCTTCCGATGCCCCGCACCCGTTCCGGCGCGGCGCAGCGGGTGCGGGAACTCGGCAGGGGTGCGGCTGCTTCGGGTCGGCCCGGCTACTCGGCCGGACGGGTGTGCAGCACGCGGAACCGCTCGGGTTCGGCCGGGTCCCGATCGACGACCTGGATCGGCGCACCCGCCCATTGCCAGACATTCAGGCCGGGTAGGCGCGCGAAGGCGATCGATCCGCGGGTGCCTTCGACGGCCACTTGTGCCCACGACTCGGCGATATCGGCACCGCGCAGACGCAGCGCCGCGGCGAGAACGGCGATCGTGTCGTAGCCCTCGAACGCGACGAACGAGGGTGCCGTCCCCAACCGCGCGCGCAAGTGGCGCTCGACTCGGTCGCCGCGGACGCTGAGCCGCTCCGGCAGGTAGCGCAGGAACGGAATTCCGGCTCCGGCGTCACCCAGGGCCTTCGTCCATTCGGGGAACTCCGGCTGCCCGGCCGGGGCACCGAGCAGCATCTCGGCCAGCCGCGCATCACCCCGCACGGCTTCGACGAGCGGCACGGCCGGGTCCGGGTGGCCGACCAACAGGAGCAGCGCGGTCGCGCCCTGCTCTACCAGCGCGTCGCACAGCGCCGCCGGGGCGAGCACTCGGGTATCGAGTTCGAGCACGCTACCGCCGCGCGAGGCGAAGTACTCCCGCAGGATGCGCGTCCCCGCAGCCCAGTAGACGCTGGGCTGGGTGGCTACCGCGATGCGGTCGCGGCCCGCGCGGAGCAGGAAGTCCGCGTAGGTCTGCCAGCCGCGCGATTGTGGTGGGGCCAGCCGCGCGACCCGGTCCGTCGGCTGCTCGACGAGTTCGTCGAGGACCGCGGACGAGCACAAGAACGGCAGGCCGAGCGCGTCGGCGCGGGCGGCCGCGGCACGCGCGACGACGCTGTGATACTCCCCGGCCAGGGCCGCCACGCCGAGGCGAGCGAATTCGTCGACAGCCGCGACGGCCCGCTGCGGATCCGCCGCGGTATCACGAACCACCAGTTCGAGCGGTCGTCCGAGGACCCCGCCCGCGGTATTGATGTCCTCGACCGCCAGCTCCAGCCCGGCGAGCAGGTGCGCACCGGCTTCGACCCAGCCGGGCCGGGTCCGGGGAACGAGAGCGCCGATCCGGACGGATCGCTGTGCCGGGCGCACCTGGGTGACCATGCCGGATATTTCACCCACGACCATTGATCGCGGGCAACCGAATTACCGCGGGTGCGCACCGGCACCGGCACACGGCTTGGTTTGTCCCGTCGCCGGCGGCAACGGCTTCACGACGACGGGCATACAGATCGTCCACTGTCGCTGTCCCGGGTCGCGGGGCGGATCGGCCTGGTAACCGAACGCGAGACACCCTCCGAAGACCAGCGCCAGGGCCGCCCCCGCACCCAGTATCGGGCGGACCAACCTGAGCCTGGGCGGCGCAGCCAACTGCTGCACGTGGCGACGGTGCGATCGCGACCACCACCAGATCAGTACAAGTTCCCTCATCGCACAGTCCTGCCCTCGCCTGTATGTACTGAATCGCGCTGGCGAGCAACGTGTTACGTGAAGTTGCGGAGCTGATTTCGGTCGGTCGATCCACGGAACGCACCGCGTCCGGTTTTCGTTTTTCGGCTGGAGTTATCGCAAGACTTCGTTATCGGGACAGACGCCACCGTTCGGCGACTGCGACGCTGAACTGAGCGACGTGTCGAATGAGGGCGTTCAACCAGGAGCAGTGCCTCACGGCGAATGCGTCGCGCACGGAAGGTTCCTCATGACCATCCAGTCCCCTGCCGCCGCCCGCCGCATTCGCCCACGTCGCGGTCGCGGAAATGATTCCTACGATGGGATCGAGCCAGTGCTGGCAGAGCTGGCGGACTTGCCCGGCGACTCGCTCGAGTACGAGCGGCTACGCGCCGAGATCCTGCGCCGCTGCCTACCGCTGGCCGAGCACATCGCCAGGCGCTACACCGGCCGCGGTGAGAATTACGACGACCTGTTCCAAGTCGCCAGCCTCGGGCTCGTCGCCGCCGTGGACCGCTACGACCCGGCGCGCGCGACACCGTTCCTCGCCTTCGCCGTCCCGACGATCATGGGCGAAGTCCGCCGCCACTTCCGCGATTTCGGCTGGTCGGTACGAGTTCCCCGGCGCACCAAGGAAATTCAGCTGATGCTCGCGCCCGCCGTGGAACGGCTCTGTCACCGGCTGTCCCGGATGCCCACCGCCCTCGAGATCGCCATCGAACTCGACGTCGATCTGCTCGAGGTGACCCAGGCCATGCTCGCCGCCAACGCCTACACCAGCGATCCGCTCGACACCTCGGCGCACGACAACGACAACGACTACGCGCCGAGCGCGGCCGACCTGCTCGGCGCAGAGGAACCGGGCTATCAGCTGACCGACGAAGCGCTCGCCATCGCACCACTGCTGGACGAACTTCCGGCCCGCGAGCGCCTGGTTCTGCATCTGCGGTTCTTCCGCGGACAGACCCAGATCCAGATCGCCGAACGGCTCGGCGTCTCGCAGATGCAGATCTCGCGCATCCTCACCAAAACACTCACCCAGCTACGCGAAAGTGCACTGCCGGAGGACGATTGACCGCGCGCAGCACCAGATAGTCGCGGCTACAGCATGTTTGAACGCCGCGCAATCGGGCTTACGGTGGGAAGGACGATCGGGACGGTGGATATGAAGACCAGAGAGATCACCGTGCGGGTGAAAAAAGGCCAGTGGCGCGCCATCAGCGCAGCGGCCGACTGTGCGGGCATGAGCGTCGAGGACTACATCCGCTGGAGCGTCAAGCTTTTGGCGCTGCAATCCAGGCCCGGCGGCAACCCGCACCAGACGCCCACCACACGTCCCGAGCCGCGCCGGCGCGCCCGTCCTGTGCTCGATCAGCCCGAGTCGACGGTGTGGGAGGAGTGCTTCGCGGAGCAGCTGTCGCACCGTATCGAACAGTTCCGCGACGTCTGAAAGCCCTGGGTCACCGCAGCGGCGAACCCCGCGACATGCAGTTGTCGCGGGGTTCGTCGTCGTGTGCAGTGCCGTCCGGCTCAGTGCGGGCCGAGTGCTCAGTGCCGCCCGAGTGACGGGCTGGTGCCGAACGAACCGCTCGCCTGGTTCGCCGCGACCCGCGGCAGCAGCAGGCCGAGCGCGACCATGCCGACACCGAGACCGAAGTGCAGCCAGTTGTCGGCGGTGTTGACGGGAACGAAGTTCGCGCTGCTGGTTTCGTCGACGATCAAGCCGTACAACCAGAGCACCAGATAGATCACGCCGCCGCCGATCAGGAACCCGCGCGAGGCGGCGGCGGTTCGCGCCGCCGCGAGACCGGCGATGCCGAAGAGCAGGTGCACGATGTTGTGCAACACCGAAACCTGGAACAGCCCGAGCAGTTTCGCGTCGGTGTGATGTCCGGCGAAGGTCAGCGTGTCGAAGCCGGTCGTGATGCCGGGCACGAATCCGAGCACGCCGACGAGCAGGAACACCGCACCGACGATCAGCGAGCCGAGCTGGACCAGCGTACGGGCCCGCGGGCCCGTATGGGCGACGGGTTGTTGGCTGTAAGTCATAGTGATGCCATCTCTTTCGTATTCCGGGGCACGGCGGCTCCGCACACCACACCCGGTCCGACGGCCACATTCAGCAGTGAACGGCCGAGCGCCCGGCACGCTCCCCGCGGAACGCACCCGTCGGCGCAGTGCACGAGCGATCTACCCGGCGCTTTCCACCCGAAACCGCCTCGATGACACAGAACGGGCACGTTCGGAAGCCCGGACGGGAGGAACGGCGAAAGTACTGTCAGTTGTTCAAGGTGGTGTGGGGGGATTGGCCGTAGATCCGGCGGTAGGACGCGGCGAAGCGGCCCGAGTTCGCGAAACCCCAGCCGATCGCGATGCGGGTGACCGTCGCGCCGTCGGCGGGCGCGCAGCGGTCGAGTTCCTGATGGGCCCCGCGCAGTCGCAGGCGGCGCAGATAGGCCATCGGGGTGGTGTGCAACTCCTGCTGGAAGGCCAGTTGCATGGAACGCACCGATACGAACCCGGCGGCGGCGATATCGGCGATCACGAGCTCCTCACGCAGGTTCGCCTGCATGTATGTCACTCCCAAGCGCACCGAATCCGCCGCCGCGCTGAACACCGCGGGCTCCGGGACGGGCGGTTCGGCGACCGGCAGGACGGCGTTCACGCACGCCGCCAGATATTCGGCCGCGTGGTCGGTCAAGCCCAGCGCGATGGTCGACGCCTCGACACTGCGTTGATGCTCGAGCACCGAACGCACCAGGCGGACGGCCGCCATATCCGGGGCGGGCCCGGCGAAGTCCGCGGCCGTCACCACCCGCAGGAATTCCTCGATCGCCGGTATGTCCCGGCCGTCGAATCTCGTGCTCGTCACTGCCACACCATCCGATCAACCCCCGAACGGTCGCCTCCCGGTCCGCACTATCCACCCTACGCAGGGGCCGTCCGTCGGCCTGCGCATCGAACTCTCCCCGGTCAGCGTCACCGCGCCCCGAGAGCGCGCGGTCTGCCGGACGCCGCTGCCGACTATCTAGGTGCTGACCTTCTCGTCCTCGAGCGACGCAAGGATCTGCGCGCGTAGCTCCGGTCCGTCTTCGTGCCGATGCACGGAGATCGCGTGCTCGCTGGCGGCTCGCACGACTTCGTCCTCCTCACCGGCGATGGTGAGCGTGCACTTCGTTTCGCTGGGGAACCTGCGGCAGTCGGCTACTTTTCTCGTCATGGGACGAGCCTCCTGAGAGATCAATATTGCTGGTCTCTACGGTAGACCTCCCAGGTCACCGCGGTCGCGAAAGCGGAAATCGGGGAGGCGGGGCCGGGCGCGCTTGGCGCGCCCGCAGGTCGTCGCTTATATTCGCGAGCACAACTGGTTCGCCGGAGGTGGAGTCGAGGAGCCCCTGATCCACCGGCCGGCGTCGAGTTCGGACCGCGTTCGCGCGCGCCCGGACGAGAGGGAACCCGGTGCGAATCCGGGACTGTCCCGCAACGGTGAATGGGCGCGCCCATGAGTCCGAAGACCTGCCGGGTGTGCCGGGTACGCCGTATCCGGCGGTCGTCGCCTCGTGGATCGGGCGTAACGCCGAGTGGACCCGGGCACGGGATTGATGCTTCGAGGGCTCCGTCAGCGTTTCGCTCGTTATGGGTGGTGGCCACAGGGCGCTACCACGGAGTTCATCAATGCTGAACCCTCACAAGAGTTTTCCCGCTCGCATCGCACCCGCGGTGCGCGGCGTGCCGTCGGTCGTGCAGAGCCTGCGCCTGCACTCGCGGCAGCGGGTGCCGTTCTCGGTGGAATTCAACCCGCCGCGCGACGCCGCGGGCGAAGCGCGACTGTGGCGCACGGTGCGCGAATTCGAGCGCATGCATCCGGCGTTCGTCTCGATGACCTACGGCGCGGGTGGTTCGACCAAGGACCGGACCGCGCGGATCACCGGCGCGCTGGCGCAGGAGACCACCTTGCTGCCGGTGGCGCATCTGACGGCGGTCGGGCACAGCATCGCCGAACTGCGCGCGCTGGTCGGCTCCTATGCCGACTACGGCATCCGCAACATCTTGGTGCTGCGTGGCGACCCGCCGGGTGATCCGCTCGGCGACTGGCACAAACATCCCGACGGAGTCGAGTACGCCGAGGAACTGGTGCGGATCGTGCGGGATCTCGGCGATTTCAACGTCGGCGTCGCCTCCTTCCCGCAGATGCACCACCGCTCCCCCGACCTGGACACCGACACCGCGTTCCTGGCCGCGAAACTCCGTGCCGGAGCGGATTATTCGATCACCCAGATGTTCTTCGAGGTCGACCACTACCTGCGCCTGCGCGACCGGCTCGCGGCCGCCGACCCGGAGCAGGGCGCCAAGCCGATCATTCCCGAGCTGATGCCCGTCACGTCGCTGCGCACCGTGGCGCGGGCGGAGGAACTCAGTGGCCGCGCGCTGCCCGCGCCGATCATGGCGCGCCTGCTCCGGGCGGCGGGCACCGGACCGGAGGAGAACCGTGCCGCGGTCCGGGAAGTCGGGATCGAACTCGCCACCGAACTCGCCCAGCGCCTCATCGACGAGGGCGCGCCCTGCCTGCACTTCATCACGTTGAACTTCGCCAAGGCGACCACCGAGGTGCTGACGAACCTGGGCTACGCGGTCACGGCCGCCCCGCTGAGCGCCTGATCCACCCGGTCGAGCCGGGCGACGTGGCGAAGTCCCGGGTACGCGAGGACACTGAAGACGAATACCGTATTCGTCCCGAGGAGCGATGTGATGGCAGCCGAGAGGCCTTTTGGGATCGATCCGGAAGATTTCGAACGTGCGCTGCGGGAGGCGGGGATCGAGATCCGCGATCTGCTCGGCAAGGCGGGCACCTACGTCGACCGCGCCGGAGTGAACACGCTGGCCTCGCTGCTCGGCCAGTTCGTCCAGCCGGAGCGCCCGCGCGCGGCCAAGCCGGAGAGCGAGACCACCGGCGAGACCGGCAGCGGCGTCTGGGTGATCTACAGCATCAACGACGCGGGCGAGGCCCGGGTCGAGCAGGTGTTCCCGAGCGAACTCGAGGCCTTGCGGGCCCACCGCGACAACACCGACGAACGCCGGCGCGTCCGCTTCCTGCCCTACGGCGTCCCCGCCACCGCGCTCGACTCGCTCTGAACACCACCTTCAGTCCGCGGTGGCGACCTTCCAGAGACTAGGTGACTCAGGGGGCGGGCGCGGGCGCGTCGGGGACGTGGTCGAGCCAGGCCGCGAAGGCGTCGAAGGTGAACGGGCGGCCGAGGAAGTCGGCGATCAGATCGGCCGCGTCCTTCGATCCGCCGGGGGCGAGGACGCGGTCGCGGTAGCGGCGAGCCACCGCGGGCGCGAGTAGGTCGGCGGGGTCGAATTCGGCGAACAGGTCCTTGGCGATGACCAGGCTCCAGAGATAGGTGTAGTAGGCGGACGTGTAACCCGCGAGATGGCCGAACGACGCCTGGAAATGGGTGCCGGGCAGCACGGCGATCAGGCCGTGGCGTGCCATCGCATCGAGTACCGCCGTGGTGTGGTCGGCGGGCCGATCGCGGTGCAGCAGATACGACACCGCGGTGTAGCCGACCTGGGTCTGGATCTGGATGCCCTTGCCGAAATCGGTCGCGGCGCGCATCCGCCGCACCAGCTCGGCGGGGATCGCGGCCCCGTCCTCGTCGACCGCGAACCGCCCCAGAATTGTCGGGTCCCAAGCCCATTCCTCGAGCATCTGGGACGGCGCCTCGACGAAATCCCACTCGGTGGCCACGCCGGAGAACCGTGCCCAATCCTGTTGTCCGGCAAGCACATGGTGCAGCAGGTGCCCGAATTCGTGGAACAGCGTGACGACCTCGTGGTGTTCCATCAACCCGCGGGAGAAGTTGCACACCAGCACGCCCTCGGGCAGCAGCCGGCCGGCGATGCCGCCGACGAGCTCGAATTGCGCCGCGTGCTTGTACTTTCCGGCGCGCGGGTGCAGGTCGAGGTAGATCCGTCCGCAGCGCGCACCGTCGGCGTAGACGTCGTACGCGGTGACGTCCGCATGCCAGGACGCGACGTCGACCGGCCGGTACTCCAGGCCGAACAGCTGACCGGTGACGTCGAGCAGACCGTCGCGCACCCGGGTGAAATCGAAGTAGCGGCGGACCTCGCGGGCGTCCACGTCGTACTGCTCGCGCCGGATCAGCTCGGTGTAGTAGCCGACCTCGGACCGGTCGATGGTCGCCGCCGGGCCGTCGTGCGTGCGCCGCTCGAGCAACGTCGCGAGGTCGCGCCGGCCCGCGGCCGCGGCCGCCGCGGAGATCCGCTCGATGAAATCCGCGATGGCCGCTCCGGTGCCGATCATCTTGACGTCGGCGTCGTAATCGGGCCAGCTGCCGAAGCCGAGCAGGCGGGCCTGTTCGTCGCGCAGCTCGAGCATCTCGTGCAGCACCTCGTCGTTGACCGGCCAACCGCGGCTTTCGAATTCGACCGTCAGCTCGCGCCGGGCGGCGGCGTCGCCGGCGAACGACCGGAACGGCCGGTAGTCCGGGTAGTCGGTGGTGACGGTGACCAGTCCATCCGCGTCGACCGGATGCGCGGCGACGAAATCGGCGGGCAGGCCGTCGAGTCGCTCGGGGGCCAGCCGGATCGAGCGGACGTCGTCGCGGATCGCCCGCCCGAAGTCCTGCGTGAGCACGGTGAGCCGCTCGGCTATGGCCCGCAGCCGGGCTCGCGTCGGTTCGTCCCGGTCCACGCCGGTGCGCCGGAAGTCGCGCAGCACGTGTTCGCGCATGCGGCGCGCCGCCGCGTCCAGTCCCGCCGCGTCGGTGGCCGCGACGACGTCATACAGCGCACGATCCAGCCCGCGATCGGTCCGGGCGCGATCGATCCGCTGCACGAGTTCCTCGGCGAGCCCGCGCACTTCGCGCTCGGGATGGACTTCGACGAACAAGCCTGCGGCCGCGTCGACGCCGCGCAACGCGATATCCGCGTCGTTCCACAAGCCGAGCACCGCGGCGGTGTCACGCGGGGCCCCGTCCTTCAAGCTTGTCAGCGTCTGTGCCACCGTCGCGAGGCCGTCGTCGACATAGCCGGCGAGCCACTCGGACCACTCGGCGGACGGCAGGGCAAGCGGCTGCGGACTCATCCCCCGACAGTAGCCGCCGCCCGGCCACGGTCATGTCGTTACCGTGCGTGCAGCCGCGGCCAGAATTCGCCCAGCGCGGCGGGGTCGTGCTCGATGAGATCGCGAAAGCGGGCCACGAAGCGCTGTTCGGCGTCGATCAGCTCGAGCCGGTAGTGGCACTCGATCACGAAGACCTGGTCGATATCGCCGGCCGCGGCCAAGACCGCCCGTAGCTGCTCCGCCTGTTCTGCCAGCGCGCGGTCCCGTTGGTCCAGCAGAGCGGCGACGTCGGCCGGGGGCAGCACCACGATCAGCGACAAAGCCGCCTCGAACTGCCGGAATTCCTTGGCGGGCACCGAGACCATCTCTCGCATCCGCGCGCGCAGGCGCTCCTGCCCGGCCTCGGTGGGCCGGTAGATCGTGCGTTCGGGGCGCTGCCCGGCCCGCTCGGTGTGCTCGGCCGTCAGGTAACCGGCGCGGGTGAGCTGGTCGAACACCATGTACAGCGAGGCGTGCTTGAACTCGACACTGCGGTCCGCGTTGCGCCCCTTCAGTAGTTTGCCGACCTCGTAGGGGTGCATCGGCCGTTCCATCAGGTAGGCGAGCACGACCAGCGCGAGCGGGTTGTGCAGTGGGTCCCGCCGGATAGCCACGGGACCCTCCTCCTAGACGTCGAGCACGAGTCGATCTCCTCGCGCGCGGGACACACAGGGGTAGATGATATCGACCCGGTCGCGTTCACCGGCTTGCAGGACGTCGTCGCGATGGTCGGGGACACCGGCCAGTACCCGCGTCGCACAGCTGCCGCACACGCCGTCCGCGCAGGACAGATCGACGGTGGGATCGACGGCCTGGATCGCCGCGAGCAGGGTGCGGTCGGCGGGCACCGGCACCACCACGCCCGAGCGGCGCAGCTCGGCCTCGAACGCCGTGTTCGTGCGGTCGTCGCCGCGCTTGCTCGCGGCGAAGCGCTCGGTGTGCAGCGTGACGTGTGGCTGCCGGATGACGGCGGATTCCATTGCGCCGAGCAGATCTTCGGGACCACAGCAGTAGACCGCGGTGGCCGCGGGTGTGCGCCGGAGCAGATCGTCGAGATCCGGGCGAGGGTGCGTATCGGCGGGCAAGAGCGTCACCCGGTCCGGGTACTGGCGCAGCAGCGCGTTGCCGAACGCCATCGTCGGAAGTGATCGTCCGCGATAGACCAGTCGCCATGCGCTGTCGGCACCGTGCAGCTGCCGGATCATCGGCAGGAACGGCGTGATGCCGATACCACCGGCGACGAACAGGTACCCGGGCGCGTCGATCAGCGCAAAGTTGTTGCGCGGTCCGCGAATACCGATGTGCGCGCCCACCGGGAGGTCGTGGATCTCCGCCGATCCGCCGCGCCCGTCGGGCTCGCGCAAGACGGCCACTCGGTAACTCGCCGAATCGGCCGGATCGCCGTAGAGCGAGTATTGGCGGACCCGGCCGGACGGCAACACGAGATCGATGTGCGCGCCCGGTGCCCACGGCGGCAGTGCCTGTCCCTCGCCGGTTACCGTCAGCGCGATTGTGCCGTCGGCGATTTCGCGGCGGTCGGCGAGTACCGCCGGAGTTGCCGGCTGCTTGCGCCCGGTCAGCACCCGGCGCCCGCGTCGGGTCTTGCCCCCGGGCTTGTACAGCGACAGCAGCACTGCCGCAATCAGACTGAGCGTCGAACCACCGAATCCCCAGACCGCCACCATTGCGGACGCACCGAGGTCCGCCGGGCTGCCGCCGGTACCGGCCAGCTGTGCCGCGCGCGCCGCCGCGTGTTCCAGCGCATCGTGCAGAAACCCGAACGCCACGAACAGGATTCCCACGGCGATGGCCAGTTTGGCCGCCACCCAGTAATACCGGAACAGGCCCCAACTCGTCGTCAGACCCACCGCCAAGCCCGTGAGAAAGGTGGCGAAATTCGCCCAGGGCAGCAGGGTCAGGTCGAAGACGGCCATCAGTTCATAGGTGACCCGGCTGGTGTGGATATCGCGCGTCGTCATCGCGACCACCGCCATGGCGGAGATGGTCACCGCGATGCCGACCCAGCAGCACGCCGCGACGATATGCGCCGCGACAAGGGCTTTGCGCGGTTTCGGGCGCAGTGGCCCGGCCAGCGCGGCCAGGATCGGCACCGCGAGCCAGGTGGCGAACATCGCGACGAGGTCGCCGACGACGAACGCTTGCAGTACCACGGCGACGACCAGCAGCCAGCCGACGCCGAGCAGCACCCGGCGCGGCGCGGCGCGTTCGGCGATCACCAGCACGACGAGACCGCCGGCCACCGCGATGAGCAGCCACCACATCGGGACGCGCGCCGCCGTCAGCGTCGCGGGAAAGACCGGGGGTGACACCATTGCCGCGATCGCGACGATCAGGAAGGCCACCAGCATGTTTCGCGCGGGCCGCAACGAATGTCGCTGGGCAGACGCGGGTTTCGACGATGTTCGGACTGACATAGGACGTGTCTCCGCATACTCATATAGTCGATATCGACTAATCGAGTATGTCGCTCCTGCCGACCCCTGCCATCCGGGACAACCCTGAAACACGCACCCGCGCCGCCCGACCCCGGGCTCTAGGGTGGCCCGCATGAACGATTGCCCGTGGGAACCACCCCTGGCAGGCACCGAGGCCGAACATCTCCTCGGCGCACTGGAACGCCTGCGCACGACCTTTCGCTGGAAGGCCGACGACCTCGACGCCGACGGACTGCGCGCCCGCGTCGGCGCATCCACGTTGACCCTCAGTGGTTTGCTGAAGCACCTCGCGCGCGTCGAGGACGAGATGTGCACGACCAAGTTCGACGGCACACCGCCCGGTCAGCCCTGGCGCAGCGCGGACTGGTCCGCCGACCCCGACTGGGACTTCACCTCCGCCGCGACGGATACCCCCGCCCAGCTCTATGCGTTGTGGGATGCCACGGTCGAGCGTTCGCGAGCCACCCTCGCTGCCGCGCTCGCCGCGGGCGGACTCGATCAGCTGGTCCATCTGGCCTGGCCGGACGGACGACAGGCCAGCCTGCGCAGGCTCGTCTGCGACCTGATCGAGGAGTACGGCAGACACACCGGCCACGCCGATCTGCTGCGCGAAGCCGTGGACGGACGGGTCGGCGAGGACCCGCCCGCCGGGTGGCGGCAGCGGACCTAGCCCGGACGCCACACCGACGTCAGGACTCGAATCGATCGTCCGGTTCCGTAATCGCTGGCAGGTTTACCCATTATTTGCTGTAATTAGAATATCTGGATTACCAGATTGGCTCGATGGTGCCGGACCCCGACTCGACGGAGGTAGACGAGATGACTGAGCGCACACCGGTGGTTTTCGTGCACGGGCTGTGGCTGCACGCGACGAGCTGGCAGGACTGGGCGCAATGCTTCGCCGACGCCGGATTCGACCCGATCATGCCCGAATGGCCGGGTGTGCCCGATACCGTCTCGGCGGCCCGCGCGGTGCCCGAACGCCAGGCCGGTGTCGGCGTCGCCGAGATCTCCGCGGCCTACGCCGAGGTCATTCGCGGGTTGCCGCGCCCGCCGGTCCTCGTCGGCCATTCGATGGGCGGCTGGGTCGTACAGCATCTGCTGGGCCAGGGCTTGGGGGCCGCGGCGGTCGCCATTTCGCCCGGCCAGATCCGCGGCGTGAAAGCCGTCAGCCTCACCCAGGGCCGGGCCGTGCTGCCGATACTGGGCAACCCGGACAACGTCAAACGCGCGGTCTCCTTGTCCGCCAAGCAGTTCCGCTTCTGCTTCGGCAACGCCGTGTCCCCGGCGGAGTCGGACGCCTTGCACGAGAAGTGGTCCATGCCCAGCCCGGCCCGGCCGTTGTTCCAGCTCGCCTATGCGAATTTCGTCCCGAACTCCCCCGCCGCCGTGGATGTCCGCAACGACACCCGTGGACCGTTGCTGTTGCTGTCCGGCAAGCTCGACCACACCATCCCCGACGTCCTCACCCGCGCCACCGTCAAGCGCTACCGGCACGCCAAGGCGATCACCGACTACCAGCGCTTCGACGACCGCGGCCACTCCCTCGTCGTCGACAGCGGCTGGCACACCGTCGCCGACACCGCCCTGCAATGGCTCCGCAAGGCCCTGCGGTAGCGGCGCGCACCGGATCCCGGGAAGCGGTTCGCTCGGGTGTTGCGTGCGTCGGAAACCGGATCCTGGGTACGTCCAGCGCATGACTTCCACTTCTGTCACCGAGGTCAGCGTGCTGCCCGCACCGCGGGGCGAGTTGTCCGCCGGCGTCATCGAGACGTTGTCGCGGGAACCGGGCAGCGCTGTTCCCACCCTGCCCGATCTCGATCCGTACGGCGAGGACTTCCAGCTGGCCCTGCACACCTGCTACGAGCTGCACTACCAAGGCTTCGGCTCGGTCGACACAGGGTGGGAATGGGATCCCGGGCTGCTCACGCTGCGCGCCGCGCTGGAACAGCGGTATCTGCGGGCGCTGCGTGACGATGTACCCGGCGGCACCGATCTGGCGGCCGAGCTGGAAACCTTGCTGGCCGTCCCGGCCGAGGAGACCGGCGTCAGCGCGTTCCTGCGCGACGAAGGCGAACCGTGGCAGCTGCGCGAATACTTCGTGCACCGCTCGATCTACCACCACAAAGAGGCCGACCCGTACGCCTGGGCGATCCCCCGGCTGCGTGGTCAAGCCAAAGCGTCGCTGGTCGCGGTGGAGTTCGACGAATTCGGCGGCGGCCGCGGTGAACGGGTGCACGCCCAGCTCTACGCCGATCTGCTGGCCGGCGCCGGACTCGATCCGCGCTATCTGCACTACCTCGACATCGTGCCCGCCCCGATGCTCGCGCTGGTCGACATGATGTCGCTGTTCGGCCTGCATCGCGCTTGGCGTGGCGCGCTGATGGGGCACTTCGCCACCGTCGAGATCACCTCCCCGCCCGGTGCCCGCCGCATGGCACAGGCGCTGGGCCGCTGGGATTCCGATCCCGCCTGCGCGCTGTTCTACCACGAACACGTCGAAGCCGACGCCGTGCACGAGCAGGTGATGCGCGAGGCGATCACCGACCTGCTCGCGCAGGAACCGGAGCTTCGGGAGTCAGTGGTCTTCGGCATCCAGGTGACCGATTTGCTCGAGGATCGCTTCGGCGAGCACGTGCTCGGCGCGTGGCGGCAGGACCGCACGTCGCTACTTGCGCCGCTTTCCTCGCGCTGATCATGATTGACCCGCCGATGAGCGGGCATCGCGTACAGGTGATGTTGATACGCACCCCCGGTGTCTACCGGCCACAGACCGATACCTGGCTCCTCGCCACCGCGCTGGCCGATGCCGCGCTGCCACCGGGCGGCCGGGTGGTGGACCTCTGTAGCGGCACCGGCGCGCTGGCCGTCCGCGCGGGGCTGGCCGGGGCGGCCGCGGTCACCGCGATCGATATCTCCCGCGCGGCGAGCATGTCCACCTGGCTCAACTGCCGGCTGCACGGCATCGACGTCGAGATACTGCGCGGCGATTTCGAAACCGCCTTGGCGAACCGGGAATTCGATCTGGTGCTGGCCAATCCCCCGTATGTCCCGGCCCGATGCGAGGGGCCGGTCCGCGGCCGCGCGCGAGCCTGGAACGCGGGCACCGACGGACGGTCCTTCCTCGATCGGCTCTGCGCCCGCACCCCGGACCTACTCGCCTTGGACGGCACCGCGTTGATCGTGCACTCGACGGTCGCCGACCCGGATCTGACCATCACCCAGCTGCGCCACGGCGGCTTGAAGGCGGCCGTGGTCGCCCGCACGACGATCCCGTTCGGACCGGTGATGCACCGCTGCGCCGGACACCTCGTCGAGCAGGGCATGATCCAGCCGGGACAGCAGGACGAGGAATTGGTGGTGATCCGTGCCGACAAGACCCGAAAGTAACCGGCGGCGAATAACTTTCACCGACGACGGCCCGGCGTTGATCGAGGGTCCGGTCGAGATCGTCACGGCCGACGGCACCCGCATCGACTGCGACCGTTTCCAGGTCGCGCTGTGTCTCTGCAAGCGCTCGAAGAACTATCCGCTCTGCGATACCAGTCACCGTAAACGGCTGCGCGGCACCGCATGAACGCCGGTCCGCGGGCGGGCGTTTCGACGGGCGCGGCCCGGGCAATCGGCCGACGTGACCTCCTTATGGCTAGACAACGTGCCCGCCAGGACGTATTCGCCGTTCGAACCGGGACGGTGGTTCGATCATGTGGTGGTCGGTGGCGGTCTCACCGGCGTGAGCACCGCACTGCTGCTCGCGCGCGGCGGTGATTCGGTCGCCTTGCTGGAGGCCCGCACGCTCGGTGCGGCCGCGACCGGCAACACCACCGCCAAACTGAGTCTGCTCCAGGGCACTCATCTCTCCGGCATCGCGAAGAAGCATCCCGCCGACACGCTGCGCGCCTACGTCGAGGCCAATCAGCAGGGCCAGCGCTGGCTGCTGGATTTCTGCGCCGACCACGGCATAGCCACCCAGCATGCGCCCGCCTTCACCTATGCGAGCACCCGCGCGAACACCCCGCAGATCGAAGCGGAGCTCGCGGCATGCCGCACCGCGGGACTCGACGCGCACTGGGCCGAGGAACTGGATCTGCCGTTCGCTACCTACGGCGCGGTCCGCGTGGACGACCAAGCCCAGTTCGATCCGATGGCGGTGCTGCGCGGGCTGGCCGACGCGGCCGAGCGGCAGGGCGCGGTGATCGTGGAGAACACCCGGGTGCTGACCGTCAGCGGCGACACCGTCCGGACCGAGCACGGTGAGATCCACGCCGGGACAATCGTTCTCGCGACCGGTACCCCGATCCTGGACCGCGGCGGCTTCTTCGCCCGGCTGGAACCGAATCGCTCCTACGCGTTGGCCTTCCGGGTGCCGGAACCGATTCCGCACGGCATGTACCTGTCCGCGGACGCACCGACCCGTTCGCTGCGCTATGCGCCGCGGCCCGAGGGCGAACTGCTGCTGGTCGGCGGTAACGGGCACGTCGTCGGGCGGGAGAAACAGACCCGGGCCCACGTCGACGATCTCGCCGAATGGACGCGAACCTATTGGCCCGCTGCGGAATTGACGCACAGCTGGTCGGCACAGGATTACTCGCCGATCGACGGTCTCCCCTACGTCGGCCCCTTGGTGCCGGGCAACGAGCACATTCTCGTGGCCACCGGTTACTCGAAGTGGGGCATGACCAACGGCGTCGCCGCGGCGCTGGCGATCGCCGGCCGGGCGGCGGGCAGGCCGCCGGAGTGGGCGCGAACCCTCGAAGCGTGGCGGCCGCGGGAACTCACCGGGCTGGCCACGGCGCTGAAGGCCAACGGTGGCGTCGGACTGGCCATGGCGAGCGGCTGGGCCCGCGCGGAGTTACACGGTGACGGCGACACACCCGCCGAAGGGCACGGCCAGGTGCGCCGCGCCGGTCTGCGGCCGGTCGGCACCTGCACGGTGGACGGCAGGACGACCGCGGTCTCGGCGATCTGCCCGCATCTGTACGGCGTCGTGCAGTGGAACGACGCCGAAAAGTCTTGGGACTGCCCGCTGCACGGCTCCCGGTTCGCCCCGGACGGAACCGTTCTGGAAGGACCCGCGACCCAGCCGCTGGCCCCGAGTCAGTGACGTCGCGGTCACGCTCACGCCGCGTCGGCGATCCGGCGCAGCTCCTCCTCGGTGCACAGCACCGTGACCGTGGCCGCCAGCACCGCCGACACGTTGACGCCCGCCGCGCGGGCGCCGGCGACCGCGCGCTTCAGCTCGTGCAGGCTCGTCGGAGTTCGGTCGGTGTCGTACCCGATGATCGCCGCCTGCAGGGCGATCACCGCGGTGGAATGGCACTGGCTCATGTCGTCGTTTCCTGGATGGTATCGATGTCCGCCGTGCCGTCTCGGCCGCGAGATCACGTGCGGGGATGCGGAATCGAGCCGATTCCGGTCATGACACCAGGTTAGCGCCGCCGACCGACAAAGCAGCGCGATCTTGCCCACCGCAACGAGACTGTTTGCTTCCTGAGCAGCCGGGCATAGCGGTCGCGAGAGATCTTGCCTGTCCGACCGAGGAGGTGTCCACGAATGCCCGGATCCACCCGACGTTCGAAGCCGAAACCGCAGCCTGTCGCCCCGGGCGCGCCGGCCAGTGCCGCACCCACGGTGGCCGAACCGACACAGCCCCGCGAACCGCTCCCGCCGAAGCCCGACCAGGCGGCGCCGCGGCCCAGCACGCCGACCGGAGCGGCGGTCGACGAGCCCGTCCGCGCCGCAGGCCAGCAGGGCGCCTTCCTGACCACCGCGCAGGGTGCCCGGCTCACCGATACCGATCATTCGCTGAAGGCGGGCCCCCGCGGACCTGTGCTCCTGCAAGACCACCATCTGCGCGAGAAGATCACCCATTTCGACCACGAGCGGATTCCGGAGCGAGTCGTGCACGCCCGCGGCGCGGCCGCGCACGGCGTGTTCACCGCCAACGGCGCCGCGGCCAAGATCTGCTGTGCGTCGGTGTTCGAAAAAGGTAAGCAGACACCGGTTTTCGTGCGCTTCTCGACCGTGCTCGGCTCGCGCGGGTCGGCCGATACGGTGCGCGACACCCGCGGTTTCGCCACCAAGTTCTACACCGACGAGGGCGTATTCGACTTGGTCGGCAACAACATCCCGGTGTTCTTCATCCAGGACGGGATCAAGTTCCCCGACATCATCCACGCGGGCAAACCGCATCCGGACCGGGAGATCCCGCAGGCGCAGAGCGCCCACGACACGTTCTGGGACTTCGTCACCCTGCACACCGAAGCCACCGCGCACACCCTGTGGAACATGTCCGACCGCGGCATCCCGCGCTCGTACCGGATGATGGAGGGCTTCGGCGTCCACACGTTCCGGCTCATCAACGCGCGGGGCAAGACGGTGCTGGTGAAGTTCCACTGGAAGCCCGCGCTCGGCGTGCACTCGCTGCTCTGGGAGGAAGCGCAGATCGCCGCCGGCGTCGATCCGGACATGCACCGGCGCGATCTCGCCGACGCCATCGAGTCCGGCGCCTACCCGAGCTGGGATCTCGGAGTGCAGGTGTTTCCGGACACCGAGGAACAGACCTTCGAGGGCATCGACCTGCTCGACCCCACCAAGCTGGTGCCCGAGGAGCTGGCACCGGTGCAGATCATCGGCACGATGACACTCGACGCCAACCCGACCAACTACTTCGCACAGACCGAGCAGGTCGCGTTCCACCCCGGCCACCTCGTGCGCGGCATCGACCACACCGACGACCCGCTGCTCCAGGGCCGCCTGTTCTCCTATCTGGACACCCAGATCTCCCGCCTCGGCGGTCCCAATTTCGCGCAGCTGCCGATCAATCGGCCCCATGTCGGCACGAACGACATGTTCCGCGACGGAATGCACCAGACCGCACTACATTCCGGGGTCGCACCGTACCGGCCCAACAGTCTCGACGGCGGCTGCCCGTTCCTCGCCGGGAACAAGGACGCCGCCTTGATCGAGTATCCCGAAGCCGTTGCGGGAAAGAAGGTTCGGGAGGCACCCAGGAGCTTCGACGACCACTTCAGCTCGGCCCGGCTCTTCTACGCCAGCCTCACCCCGATCGAACAGGCGCACGTCGCCAAGGCGTACACCTTCGAGCTCGGCAAATGCTACGAGAAGGCGATCAAACAGCGCGCCGTGACGGTGCTGCGCCAGATCGACGAGCAGCTGGCCGCAACGGTCGCGCAGGGGCTCGGCCTGCCGCTGGACGGCAAAGCCGGCAAGAAGGTCGAAGTGGTTGTGTCGCCTGCACTCTCCCAACTCGGCGGCAAGTGGCCGACCGACGGACGGATCATCGGCGTCTTCGCCGACGACACGACCGATGCGGCAGCGCTCGCCGGTACGGTCGCCGCGATCGCGGACCAGTCGATGACGCCCTTGGTCATCGCCCCGCACGGTGGCGAACTCGGCAAGGGTGCACGGCAGGTCCCCATTTCACGCACCCTGGACACCGCACGGTCCATCGAATTCGACGCCCTGCTCATCGCGGGCACCGCCGCGGATCCGCGATTGCCGTTGCTGCTGCAGGAAGCACACCGCCACCTGAAGGCCATCGCCTACACCGCGGCGGGCGCCGACGCGATCCGCTCGGCCGGCATCGCCGAGGAGTCCGCCGGTGTGGTGGCGGCCGAGACCACCGACTCGGCCTTCGACGCGCTCACCGCCCTCTTGCCGGAGCACCGGGTATGGGCGCGAGCCGGTGAGTACCCGCAGTGAAGCGCTCACTTCGACTGTGTCACAAAGCTATTCGAGCCGAACGAACCGTCCGCCCCCGAACCGAGGGTGACCGGTAACCGCGCGTGCCCATTGGAGATGAAGCTGCCGACCGGCGTCAATGCGCTCGGCTCGACGGTCAGGCGCAGGCCCGGGAAGCGGGCGAACAGTGCAGGCAAGGCCACCTGCGCCGCCAACCTGGCCAGCGGCGCCCCCAGACAGTGGTGCACACCGTGCCCGAAGGCGAGATGCCGATCTTTGGTGCCGCGGTGCACGTCGAATTCGTCGGTGCGTGAACGCCGCGGACACCGGTGTGGTCGAGCTACCTCGCAGCCTACAAACCCGAGCACCCGAGGGCTTGCACCCCGACACCGACCGGATGGCACATTCGCGCCCGACGAGCACCGCCGGGCACGGCGTCAGACGATCTTGGCGTCGATCAGCAGGGTCCAGATCTTCCCCTGATCGACCACCTCGACCCCGAGCTTCTCCGCCTTGGTCAGTTTGCTGTCGCCGACGCCCGCCCCCGTGATGAGCAGGTCCGTGTTCGCCGAGACCGAGGAGGCCGCTGTCGCGCCCGCCTGTTCACACAGCCGTTGGAACGTCGGCCGGGCGACCTTCTCCCCGGAGCGCGGGTCGCTGATCGCGCCGGTGATCACCACGGTCTTGCCCGCCAGCGGCGCGCCCGCCGCGATCACCGGCGGCAGGTCCTCGGCGCGCACGTCCAAGGAGACGCCCGCCGCGCGCAACCGTTCCAGTTCGGGCCGCAGCCGGGTGAGGTGCGCGACCAGGGACGCGGCAACCTTCGGCCCGATGTCCTCCACCGCGACGAGGCGTTCCTCGCCCGCGTCGGCCACCTCTTCCAGCGAACCGAATCCCGCGCGCGCCAACCGCGCGGCGGTGCCGTCGGAGGCCATCGGGATGGCCAACCCGATGAGCGCGCGGCGCAGGCCGACCTGCCTGCTGGTCTCGATCGAGTCGATCATACGCTGGGCCGAGACCTCGCCGACGCGATCGAACTCGAGCAGCCGCTCCTTGGTGAGCGTGTAGAAATCCGACGGATTCTCCAGAATGCCCGCCTCGGCGAGACGTTCGATCCACACCTGCCCGATCGCGTCGATGTCGGCGGCCGCCCGCGAGGCCCAGTGGATCAGTCTGCGCACCGTCTGGGCGGGGCAGGAAACGTTGGTGCAGAACAATTCTCGGCTGTTACCCTGCTCGGTCACCGGTTGCCCGCAGGACGGGCAGCTGGTGGGCGGCACGATCTCGAGCTCCTCGCCCGTGCGTGCCGCGGCGTCGAGCACGCCCGCGACGAACGGGATCACATCGCCGGCGCGCCGCACCAGCACGGTGTCACCGACCTTGATGTCCCGGGCCCGGATCACCTCCTGGTTGGCCAGCGTGGCCTTGGTGACCGTGGTGCCGCCGACGAACACCGGCTCCAGCCACGCGACCGGGACGATCTTGCCCGTCTTGCCGACGTCCCAGATCACCTCACGCAGCAACGTGGTCTTCTCCTCCGCCGCGAACTTGAACGCCAATGCGCCGCGCGGCGAGTTGGACCGGGTACCGGCCGCCGCGTACGCCTCGCGATCGGCCAGTCGCAGCACCGCGCCGTCGAGGTCGTAGTCCAGTTCGTTGCGGCCCTGCTCGATCGCGGTGATCGCGGCCTGCGCCTGCTCGGCGTCGGCGCACAGGCGCATCTGTGCTCCGGCGACACCCAGGGCGCGCAGTCCCTCCCCCAGATCGTCCGCGGCGCCGCCGTCGGAGGTGTCCAGATCGAATCCGAAGAATTGCAAGCGCCGTTCGGCGACGGTGGCCGGGTCCTTGGCCCGCAGCGTGCCCGCCGCCGCGTTGCGCGGATTGATCAGTGGCTTGTCCGGATGCGCCGTGTTGTAGGCGAGGAAGGTCGAGCGCAGCATCACCGCCTCGCCACGCACCTCCACCCGCCCGGGCACCTCGATCCGCTCGGGCACGCCGTCGACCAACGCGCGCACCAGCATCGTCACGTCGTCACCGGTGGTGCCGTCGCCCCGGGTCACGGCACGCTGCAGACGCCCGTCCGTATAGACCAGCGACAGGGACAACCCGTCGAGCTTCGGCATCACCACCACCGCTTGGCCGGGGAACCGGTTGAAGAATGCCGCGACCTGTTCGGGCTTGGTCGCCTTCTCCAGCGAGAGCATCGGCCGCGCATGCCGGATCGGGGCGTGCAGCACTGCCGGTGCGCCGACCTGCTCCAGTGGGTTCGGATCGGGGGCCAGGTCGGGGTGCGCCTCGATCAGCGCCCGCAACTCGTCCTCGATCGCGTCGTAGTCGGCATCCGCGACCAGCGGCGCACCTTGGTAATAGGCGTCGCGCAGCGCCACGATGCGGTCCGCGAGCTCTTGGATACGTTCCCCAGTTTCCACAGCACCAGACGCTACCCATAACCACCGACAACACCGCGTTCCGACTGTTCGCGAGGCCATAGGAACGGGGCCGCGACTGTGACCTGTCCCGCATATGGGGGCCGATGGTCCGTGCGGGTGTCCACACCGCTTAACGTCGCGTCTGCACGACAGCACGACAGTTGGTGAGGAAGGTGGCGGCGAGCGTGGTGGATACCCAGGCGAAGCTGGATGAGTTGGTCAAGATCCTGGCGATCGCTGCGGAGCCGGCGGGTGAGGCCGGTATCGCCAAGCGGGAGAAGAAAAGTATTCCCAGCGTTCGACAGCGGGTGCACATGCTGCTCGACCCCGGAACGTTCATCGAGACCAGCGCTTTGGCTCGGCAGCCCGATCAGAAGGACGCGCTCTACGGCGACGGATTGGTCACCGGACGGGGGCTGATCGGCGGGCGTCCGGTGGTGGTGATCGCGCACGATCAGACCGTCTACGGCGGCTCGGTCGGCATCACCTCCGCACGAAAGTTCATGCGGGCGTTGCAGTTCGCGTTCGACAACGCCTGCCCGGTGGTGACCATCAACGACTCCGGCGGCGCGCGGATCCAGGACGCGGTGGGCTCGATCGCCTCGTTCGGCGACATCTCCCGGGTGCTGGAGAAGCTGTCCGGCTATGTCCCCCAAGTCTCGATCATCCTCGGCAAGTGCGCGGCGGGCTCGGTGTACGGGCCGATCAATACCGACGTGCTGATCGGCACCCAGGATTCCTACATGTTCGTCACCGGCCCAGAGGTGATCAAAGCCGTCAACGGCGAGGACATCACCGCCGAGGCGCTCGGCGGGGCGAAGGTGCAGGCCGAACGCGGCACCCTGCATCATGTGGCCGAGACCGAAGAGCAGGCCTACGAATGGGCCCGGCAGTACCTGAGCTACATGCCGACGAGTTGTCTCGAACAGCCGCTGATCGTGAATCCCGGTCTCGAGCCCGAGATCACCGCCACCGACCGGGAGCTCGACACGATCATCCCCGACTCCGACCGGACCGGGTACGACATGCACGAGATCCTGCTGCGGATCTTCGACGACGGCGAATTCCACGAGATCCGTGCGGCTTTCGCGCCGAACCTGATCACCGGGTTCGCCCGCGTCGACGGCGTGCCGGTCGGCGTGATCGCCAATCAGCCTCTGGTACTCGGTGGTTCGATCGATGCCGCCTGCTCGGACAAGTCGACCTACTTCATCCGGCTCTGCGACGCGTTCAACATTCCGCTGGTGTTCGTCGTCGACACCCCCGGCGTGCTGCCCGGCCTCGAGCAGGAGGCCAACGGCGTGATCATCCGCGGCGGGCGGGTCCCGCGCGCGATCATCGAGGCCACGGTGCCGATCATCAATCTCGTGGTGCGCAAGTCCTACGGCGGGGCCTACGGCATGATGGCGGCCCGGCAGGTGGGCGCCGATATCAGCTTCGCCTGGCCGACCGCCCGGATCGCGGTGATCGGCGCGGAGAGCGCGGTCGATCTCATCGGCAAGCGGCAACTGGCGGCGGTGCCGGAGGAACAGCGGGCCGCGGCGCGCGAATTCATGGTCAACCACTACAACGAGACGATCGCGACCCCGTGGATCGCCGCCGAACGCGGGTACATCGATGCCGTCATCGAACCTTCCCGTACCCGCTTGGAGATTCGGCACGCACTGCGTCTGCTCCGCGAAAAGCCCACGGTCAAGCCGGAATTCAATCCGCGTAAGCACGCCGTGTATCCGATGTGACATCGGTCGAATCGCAGGCTCCGGTGCGGGGCCTGCGGTTCGATTCACGCACTCGGGCTGGACAGTCGGCGCGATTACCGCAATGATCGCCCGGTACTTGCTGTCCGACCTCGGGGGTTGTTTGCATGTCTTCGATACGAAAGTCCGCGCTGGCCATGGTGATTCCGCTGGCAGGCGCGATCGCCGGCGCCGCGGCCGGTCCCGCGCACGCGGCCGGGAGTCTCTACGGCGCGATCGCCGTGGGCAACCATCAGATCGGCTATGTCACCGACTATCCGACCCAGGCGGCCGCGGACCAAGCCGCCAAGGACGCCTGCGGCGTCGTGTACTGCTCGATCAAGTTGCAGATCAAGGACAGTTGCGGCGCTGCGGCCCAATTCGATTCACGCGGGCTGTGGGGGCCGCTGACCATGTTCTACTACGGCACGGGCGCCACGGCCGCCGACGCCGAGCGCATGGCCCTCGCGCAGGTGCCGCACACACCGTTCGGCACCATGATGGGTCTCGCCCTGGGTAGTTCGATGCACCTGGACCCGTTCATCCGGGCCACCGTCTGCACGTCGAACGCGGGATGAGGGCGAGCGCATGACGGTCTCGAGTAAATTCGCCGCGGTCATGGCCGTGTCGGCGGTCGCCTGGGCCATCCTCGGCAGCGGTGTGGGAACCGCCACCGCGGCCGGAGATCTGTACGGAGCCATCGCGGTCGCGCCCATGAAAGTCGGTGAGGCCACCGACTATCCGACCCAATACGAGGCGGACCAGGCGGCTCTGGCGGCCTGTGGTGACGGGGTGTGCCACATCGCGGCCCGGATCCACAACGAATGCGGCGCGGTCGCCGAAGTCGACGGGCGCACCCCGCTCGGCACCTCGCCCATGTACTTCGCGGGCACGGGCCGCACGGCGGCCGAGGCGGAGGGCAACGCGCTACGACTCGCCGGCCCGAACGTCGGCACGCCGCTGCTGGAAATCGTGAAACCCGCCTTCATTCTCGACACCATCTGCACCTCGAACGCGGGCTAGCGCCGCCCCGAGTTCACCCGGGCCACTGGTGAACTCGGGTCTGCGGTACCACCGGCGGCGCCTGCTGTTGCTGCGGCTGCGGCCGCTGCTGGACCGGCGGCGCGAGCACGGGCGGCGCCGGCTGCGCGGGCGACAGCGTGTCGCCGGGCGGCGCGACATCGTCCGGCGGTGGGGCATCCGCGGGCAGCGGCGCCGATGTCACAGCGACAGTGGTCGGTGCGAGCGTCGTGGTCGGCGCGGGTGGGTTCGACGTAGTCTGTTGCCGCACAGCAGAGGTCGTCGTCCCCTGTCCAGGCGAGGCGTCGTCACCGCGTACCGCGAACACCGTCCCGACGACCACACCCACCCCGGTCACCAGCACCCCGGCGCCCACCGCGACCCGCCGCGGCTTCCCCGAACCTCCCGCCCTCAGCCAGGATTTCGCACCTCCGGGCGTCGCGGAACGTGCCCTCTCCGGCAGCTGACCCACTGCCACTCGACCGGCCCCATGCCGAACAACCGCCACCACCTCACCGCCCGGCGCGGGTACCGCCTGGGTGGAACCATCGGCAGCAGTCGGTGCCGAACGCGCCGCACCCTCACTGTCGGGTAGCACCGACGCTGCAGCACCGTGCTCGACGGGCTTTGCCGACAGCGCATCGACGCCGTCCGGCGGCGGCACCAGCGCCGCGTTGCCGATCACTGTCGCGGTTGTCCGGGCCAGGCCGTCACCGGATGCCGCCCCGCCGAGGGCGTTGGCGACCGTCGGGGCCGATCGAGCCGACCCGTTGTCGCCGGTTCGCAGCGCCAGGTCGGCGGGCTGTGCGGCGCGGATCGGAAAGGGCTCTGGCCGTGGGGTTTCCAAGGGCGGGGAGGTGCGGGTGAGAGCTTGGGCAGTCGCTTCGGCGAGCGCGGTACAGCTGTCGTAGCGGTCCCCGGGTGACTTGGCCATGGCCGTGGCGATGACGATGTCGAGGGCGGCGGGGAGGTCCGGGCGGCGCTCGCGCGGGGTGGGCGGTGGGGCGGCCAGGTGTGCGCCGATCACGGCCGCCTGATCTTTGCGCGGGAACGGATGCTGTCCGGTCAACAGCTGAAAGAGGGTGCAGCCCAACGAGTATACGTCGGCGCGATGGTCGGCGACCGCGTCGCTGAAACGTTCTGGTGCCGCGTAGGCGAAGGTGGCGGCGATACCGGACAGCGTCACCGTGTCGTCGAGCGTGCGCGCGATCCCGAAATCGGTGAGCACCGCGCGTTCCCCGTGCCGGACATCGTGCTCGATGAGCAGATTGGCCGGCTTCACGTCGCGGTGCAGGACCCCTTGCGCGTGCGCGTAATCCAGCGCGTGCGCGGCGTCGGTGAGCAGTCGCACCACCCGCTCCGGCGCAAGCCCGTCCGGATGGCCGCCGAGCAATCCCGCCGCGTCACCGCCGTCGATGTAGCGCATCGCCAGCCACAGCGCCGGATCTTCGGCGGCACTGCGGTCGTAGACGGAGACGATGTTGGGGTGCTCCAGCCCGGCGGCCAGGCGCGCCTCCCGATCGAAGGCGGAGCGCGTCTTTCGGTCGGTGTGGAAACTGTCGGTGAGCACCTTCAGCGCCACCCGCCGCGGCATCCGCGGGTGCCGCGCCAGATACACGATGCCCATTCCGCCCGCACCGAGCACCCGCTCGATGGTGAACCCGGCGAACCGAGTCCCCGGCTGCACAACCACGACGTTCCTCCCCGGACACCTGACGGGCCGGACACCCGAATCCGTGCCACGACCCCGGAGAGAATCTAGCCCACGCCATGCCGGCGCGGAGCCCACCGAGCACCGGTGCCCGTCGCACGCGACAGTCCCCGCTGCCCGGACCGCTCCATCCCCCCACCCTGCCCGCACATCTCCGACACCCGGCTGCGTCGATGGCGCGCACACCACTCGACGAGTCGTTCCGGCCCATCGGATGACTCATTCAGCCGCTCAGCTGGGCACCGAACCCGGTGTCCCGCAATACCGTTGCGTACGACCAGATGGTTTTGTGCGGCCACCCCCCGCCGCATCAGAACCCTGGCGTCGCCGAGACGCCCTTTTCGACAGGCTACTGGCCGCCGAGACGAACGGAAACCAGCTCGAATGAGCAGTGCGACAGCAACAATCGAGAACACCGACCGCGCCGTGGTGATCGGCGCCAGTATTGCCGGACTGACTGCCGCGCAGGCACTTTCGGGAATCTTTGCGGAGGTCACCGTCGTGGAGCGGGACGTGCTCCCGGCCGGTGCCGGGCACCGCCGGGCCGTGCCGCAGGGCAGGCACGTCCATTCCCTGCTCGCCGGGGGCGCGATCGCCCTCGAGCACCTCTTTCCCGGCTTCGGCGACGATATGGTGCTCGCCGGCGCCGTTCCGTTCTGGTCCGGTCTCGATTGGTACCTCGACGGATATCGCATCCAGGCGCCGCCGCAACGTGGACGTGGTGTGGTGTCGAGCCGTTGCCTGCTCGAATCGATACTGCGCGACCGGGTTGCCGCCCTGCCGAACGTGACGATCGTCGACAACTGTGCCGTACTGAATCCGGTCGCGCCGACGGACCGGCGTCGCGTGACCGGTGTGCGGGTGCAATCGCGGGCGCGCGGCGGCGCGCCCACCGTGCTGCCGGCCGATCTCGTGGTGGACGCCAGCGGCCGGGGCGGTCGGTCGCCGCTCTGGTTGGCAGAGCTCGGCTTCCAGCCGCCGCGGGAATCGAAGATGCCCGTCGACACGACCTATGTCACACGCTCGTACCGACGCGAGCCCCAGCACTTGAACGGCCGGCCCGGCACCATTGTCAGCCCGTTTCCCGGGTCGCCACGCGGGACGTTCCTGCTCGCCCAGGAGAACGACGAGTTCATCCTCACCATCGGTGGCCTCTTCGGCGCACAACCGCCGATGGACGACGACACCCTCCTGACTTTCGCGCAGTCGCTGCCCACCGACGATTTCGCGGACTTCCTGCGCACCGCGACGCGGATCAGCGAGCCGGTCAAGATGCGCTACCCGACCAGTGTCCGCCGCCACTACGAAGAACTCGACGAATTCCCGGCCGGATATCTGGTCCTCGGCGACGCAGTGTGCAGCTTCAATCCGGTACACGGGCAAGGCATGTCGATGGCCGCCAGGTCGGCCGTGATCCTGCGTGAGCTGCTCGAAGCGGGTCCGAACGATCTGGCGCAGCAGTTCTTTCGAGCGGTCGCCGACCCGGTCGAGGCCGCTTGGACGTTCGCGACCAGGATGGATTCCCGGTTCCCGGCCTCGGGTATCGCACCTACCCTCGAGAGCAGATTGCTGGACCGCTATGTCGCACGCATGGCCCGGGCGGCCGCGACCGACGACCTGGTGGCGGCGGCCGTCGTCAGCGTGCTCCAATTGACCGCGACCCCGGACACGCTCCTCGCTCCCGCGGTGCTGGGCCGGGTGTTGCGACATATGAGCAACGCCGCACTGGTGGGTTGAAACGCTCTGCGCTCGTTCAGGATCCGCTTTCCGGAACGGTCTCGGTCACGTGCGCAACTGCCGGACGCGTAAGACTCCCGTAAGCAGCGGAAGGACGAATTCGCCACCGCTCGTCTCCGGTGTGCTCGCGAGGAACGCGCGGATACGGCCGAGGGCGGCCGCGCGTTCGGGTTCCGGCATCACGAGCATGCCCGCGCGCGTTCCGAGGGTCGCAACGAGGGCGTCGGCCGTGCGCCGCTGCCCGTGTGGAAACTCGGCCTGCTCCGGCGCACCGAATCGCGCGGGCAGGCCCGTGGCAGGCAGATGCAAGGTCGCGGTGGCGGCCCGCCAACTGGTGCGGGTGTCCCGCGAGCCGATCGCGGCAGCGCCACTGACCTTTTCGAGTCCGGCCACCCAGTCCACCCGGTCGTCCATGACGTTCCACAGTCCGGCCAGAATGCCGCCGGGCGCGAGGACCCTCGCTATCTCGGGGCCCGCGACGCCCATATCGAACCAATGCAGGGCGTTACCCGCCAGCACCGCGTCGACGGACGCGTCCGGCAGCGGTATCGACTCGGCGCTGCCCGGCAACGCCCGGACGGACGGCAGGGCACGGCGCAACTCGGCCAGCATCGCCGGATCGGGTTCCACCGCGACGACATCGGCGGCCGAGGACGCCAAAGTTCCGGTCAGCTTGCCGGTTCCGGCACCGAGGTCCAGCACCCGCGGCCCGGGCGCGCGTTCCAGCGCCCAGCGCACCGCGGCGGGCGCGTAGTCCGGGCGGTGCGCGGCGTACGCCTGCGCGGCCGCGCCGAAGGATGAGGCATGCGTCCTCTGCACGTCCGGCTCCACAAGGTCACCCTAGCCGCAAGGCGGATACCACACCGCCGCAATGACATCGGTCCGCGCGGCGAACCGCCTACCGACGCACGGTATGTGTGCCGGTCCGGTCAGCGGCCCGAGTTCGCTGCGTCCATCGCGTCCATCTGGTCGGCGGCGTTCCGCTGGCCCGTGGCGTATTCGGCGAAGGTGGTGGACATCTGATCGATCGCCGCGAGCAAGTTCTCCCGGGCGGCGAGATAGCCCTTCTCACCCTGGGCGAACTTGTTGCCGAAACTGTCCTTCCCCCACGGGGTGCCGGAACCGGCCACCGTGGTGCGAAGGGTGCCCAGCGTGCGCGAGATGCTGTCGTGGATCCGATCGCAGTCGCCCGCGGCCCGGCGCAATTGGTTCGTGTCGACCTCGACCTTGTCGGCCACCGTCTATCCCTCTCCTTGTGATTACGGGTTCGTTCAGAGCTTGAAAGGCACGTCCACTGAAGGTTTTTCGTCGTCTGTGCCCGGTTCCGCGTCGTCGGGCCCGGTCTGTTCGAGCACCCACACCGAACTGTCCGGCGCCTCGGGCCCGTGGAACGGCCTGGGCAGCGGAGCCCAATGCGGCAGCTGTTTCGGCCGGGTCTTGCCCTTCATGTCCTTGCCGGGTCCGAGGAACGGCTCCTGCGGTCTGGTGCCCTGATTGCCAGGGTTGTTCGTGCCACCGCCGCCATGCGTGGCGCCACCTCCGCCGGGCGGTGGCGCAGTGGTGATGGAAGAGCCCGAGCCGGACGAGCCGCTGGAACCGTTCGAATGCTGGCCGACCGAACCACCCTGCACCGAACCGCCCGGAACAGGGCTGCCCGCAGGCGACCCGGTGCCCGGCGTAGCGGCACGCCCCGGAGCAATCCCGTCCGCCACCGAGCCGGAACCGCTCGGCGGCCGCCAACCGCCGTCGACCGAGGCCTGCCACGAGGTGGGCGGCACGAAGCCGTTGCGCCCCGAAGACCCTGCGGTGCTGTTGGATCCCTGCACCGACGACGAACCGCCGCCATTCGTACCCACGGAATTGCCACCCGCAGAACCGTGCACGGACGCCTGGCCACTACCGCCTGAGACCACAGAGCCGCCACCCGCCGACCCATGCACCGACGACTGACCGCTACCGCCTGAGACCACGGAACCGCCACCCGCCGACCCATGCACCGACGACTGACCACTGCCGCCCGAAACCACGGAACCGCCGCCGTTGGACCCGTGCACGGACGACCCGCCACTGCCGAGGGACTCCCGCGCCGAATGAAAGGAATCCCGCGCGGTGTGGAACGACTGCCCTTCGCTGTCGACCGTCGCCCGGCCGGTGTGACCGGTGTGAAAGGACCGGCCGTCGCTGTCGAGGGTGCCGCGGCCGTCGCTGTGCACGGACCGGCCGTCACCGTCCGCGCTCGCGCGACTGTTCGTCTCGCCGCGCACCGATGTGCCGTCGGCCGGGCGAACCGCGGGCGGACCGCCCTGCGAGCCGCGCACCGACGGCTGCGAATGCTGGGACCCGGCGGCGCTTTCGGTCACCGAGCGCGCCGGACCAGTGCCGTGCGAACTGCCGCCGTCACCGGACGAACCGGCCGCACGTGAGCCACCGCTGTGCGAACCGCCCTGTGTCCCTTGACCGCCGGAGCCCACCGACCCACCGGCGACCGATGTGGCGTGGCTCCCTCCGGTACCGTTCCGCTGCGAACCCCCTTGTGTCCCTTGACTGCCCGACACCGACGACCCCTCCGTGGCCGAACCGGCACGGCTGCCGCCGTTGCCGTCCAAGGACCGCAACGGAATAGACGATCCGCCGGACCCGCGGCTCGAGCCGTCGTGCACCGACGAACCCCCGCGACTCGCTGCGTCGGATGCCGGGCTGCGCGGCGCGCCGGGCTTGTGCATCCACAGTCGGTACCGCACATCCGACGACGAGATCGGGCTCGACTTGGCGAAAGCGCCGCGCGCACCGCCGACGAGCCCGCCACGCGCGATACCGCCCACCCACCCGTTCGGGGACGCGAACGACGACCAGTCCCCGGTTGCCACCCCCACCGCGAGATTGCCCGTCGCCGAGCCCACCACGCCCGACGCCGCGCCGATGAACGCACCCCGCCCGGTGCGCCCCCACACGTTGTCCAGCGAGCGCGCACCGAACTTGTCGATCCCCCGGCCGAGGTAGCGCGCGAACTCGCGCGAGGGCAGGGTACTCGCCACCGAGGCGAACACCGACACGCCGAATTCCTTGCCGTCGAAGTGCCGCCGCTTCCCGTCCGCCATCTGCCCGAGTTGCACGGCCGCGTTCAGTCCCCCTGAGGTGAGGGCGCTTTCGCCGACCTTCACCGTGTAGACGCCCCAGCCCTTCGCGGTCGGCAGCACGAAACGCCCACCCGCCAACGACTTCCAGAAGTACCGCTTCTCGGCGGAGGCGCCCAATTTGCGCGCCAATCTGGTGATCGCGTTCTGCACCATGTCCTCGAACACCCGCAGGAACGAGCGGGTGTAACTGACCGCCGCGGCCTCGACCACGGGCGCGGTCGGCGGAAACAGCCAGGCCCACAGGATTTCTATGGCCAGCCAGCACAGCGAGATGATGATGGTCAGCTTGGTCGCCTGCAGCTGGGTGCCCAGATCGAAGGTCGAGTCCGAAATCTGCTGTAGCAGTTGCGCCAGCGACTCCAGGGACTGGTCGCCGCTGCGCAGCCCGTCGAAGAGCCGCCCCATCGCCTCGCTCGCCGCACCCTGCGGATAGGCGAGCATCGTGTCCTTCTCGGCCGCATCGATCTGCGAAAGTTGCGCCTGCAGTTCCTCGCTCGCGGTCTTCCAGGCCGCGGCGATCGCCCACATGGCGTCCTCGTCACCGTCGGGCCAGCTCGATCCGGCGATCCAGCCGAGCCAGCGGAGTTCCTCCGGGAGATACAGACTCATCAGACCCGCTCCGCCCCATCCACGCTGCGAACATCAAACCCACAGCGCCCCAGCACATCTGACCGCATGCCTACACAAACAAGCAGTCAACCGGGCCGCCGCAGTCCACGATGACGCACACCGCACCCCCACCACTACCCCCCGCCCCACCTCGTCTCCACAATTTCACCCACCCGTCACCGGCGCGCGTTGTGGACGTTCCCGGGGCCGATGGTCGGCCCGCCTTCCTCGCCGAGGCCGACAAGGCGGCGCACGCGGCGACGGAACCGCCGGCCGGACTAGAGTTCCGCCGCCGCGGCGATCATGAGGTCCCGGGATCGCGCCGGGGTGTCGGCTTGCACGGCGAGCCGGTCCATCACTTCGCGGTAGTGCCGGACTTCGTCCGGGCGATCCAGATAGAGGGCGGTGGTGAGCTGTTCCAGATAGACGATGTCGGGCAGCTCGCGCTCGGCGAAACGCAGCATCGTGAACGAGCTGCCCGCCGCCGCGTTCGCGCCGGTCCGGTAGGACAGCACCTGGATGGTCACGCTCGGCTTGGCCGACATCTCGATGAGGTGCTCGAGCTGCGCGCGCTGCACGTGCCGGCCGCCGACCGGGCGGTGCAGCACGGCCTCGTCCAGCACCGCCCACAGCATCGGCCCGCCGGGCACGTCGAGGATCTCCTGGCGTTTCGTGCGCAGCTCCACCCGGCGCGCCGCCTGTACATCGATGCGCTGGCCCGAGCCGCGCCGTTCGGCGCGCCGCACGGCCTCGCTGTTCTGGTGGCCTACCGCGACGACGGCCGCGGCGTAGTCCTCGGTTTGCAGTAGACCCGGAACCAGTTGTCCCTCAAAGGTTCTGATCGTTCGCGCCGCGCCCTCGAGGCCGATGTAGGTCTCGAACCATTGCGGCAGCAGATCGCTGTACCGGTGCCACCAGCCCGGCTGGTTCGCTTTGCGCGCCAGATCGACGAACTTGGCACGCTGTTCGGTGTCGGTGACCCCGTACAGGCTCAGCAGGTCGACGATGTCGCGTTCTTTGAACCCGGTCCGGCCGAGCTCGAGCCGGCTGATCTTGGCGTACGAGCCACGGATGTGGTCCGCCGCGACCTGCGGCGTGATGCCTCGCGCTTCGCGAAGTTTGCGCAGTTGACCGCCCACCGCGATCCGCAGAGCCGTCGGACCACGTTCGGCGACACTGGAATCGACGCCGATCCGGCTCGGTTCTGCGGCCATGAGCTTCTACTCCGATGTTGGAAACCACCGACGGCGCGCGCGCCCGTCACCGTCGCAAACAACACCGTATCCACGCCGATCATAGCTTTTTACCGCGCACACTGGTACTTCCCGATGGTTCCACGCCGGAACCCACTGCCCGGATTCGGCACCGGGCGGGGGCACTGGATGCCGCCAGCTACTCATTGGACAACAAGGCCCAGGGCCGGACACAGCGCGGCCTCGCGTACCGTGTGGAGGATTTTGCGGGAAAACGGCGAGTGGTCGATCCCTTCCCTTCTCAACATATAGCTCACCGGGGGCCTTGCGGCAAGACCCGGGGTGTGCCGCAGAATTGCCGAGCTCGACCATCACCTGCGGACTTTTGGGAGTAATGCGTGACCGACATCGACGTGATCATCGTGGGCGCCGGGCCGACCGGCCTGACGCTGGCCGCCGAATCGAGCCTGGCCGGTATCCGGCCGCTGGTGCTGGAGAAGCACCTGGCACCCCGAGACGTCCCCAAGGCCAGCGGCATCGCCGGCCAGATCCTGGACGTGCTGCGCTACCGCGGCATCCTCGACCGTTTCGAGGCCGCCAGCGGTAACCCGCACATCGCCGCCCGGTTCCCCTTCGGCGGAACCCACTTGGACTTCACCGAACTGGCTGATCCACCGCTGCGCGCGGTACCGCTGCCGCAGCGGGAGATCGAGCGCCTGCTCGCCGAGCGCGCCGCGGAACTCGGCGCCGAGATCCGTCGCGGCCACCGAGTGGTCGGACTGCGCCAGGACGAGGCCGCAGTCACCGTGGAGGTGCGTGGCCCGGACGGACCGTACGAGCTGACCGCGCAGTACCTGGTGGGTTGCGACGGCGGCCGCAGCGACATCCGCACGCTCGCCGGTATCGCGTTCCCGGGCACCACCTATCCCGAGGTGAATCGCGTTGCCCAAGTGTCCGTAGGGGATTCGGTCACGGTGCACGACAACGGCGATATCGAGGTCCCCGGGCTCGGCCGGCTCCCCTTCGGGTTCAACCGGACCGACCGCGGCATGTTCGCCTTCGCACCCAATCCGGGCGGACTGTTCCTGCAGACCGTCGAGGACGACACCACCGACTATGACGACGACGAGCCGCTGACCCTGGCCGAACTCGCCGACAGCGTGCGCCGGTTGCTCGGTGTCGAGCTGCCGATGTCGGATCCGAAGCGCCTGTCCCGCTTCACCTTCAAGGATCGGCAGGCCGAAACCTACCGTGCCGGGCGCGTTCTGCTGGCCGGCGACGCGGCGCACCTGCTGCCCGCCACCGGCACCGCGCTCAACGTCGGCATGATCGACGCGGTCAACCTGGCCTGGAAACTGGCCGCCGACGTGCAGGGCTGGGCGCCGGCCGGACTGCTGGACACTTACCACGAGGAACGTCATTTCGCCGGAGCGCGGGCTCGGTTGCAGACCAGGGCTCAGGTCGCGCTGCGCCGCGGCCATGACGACGCCGCGGAGGCACTGCGCACGGTGTTCCAGGAAATACTCGGCGACGAACCGGCCCTGCGCCGGATCGGAGCCATGGTCGGCGGCACCGACATTCGCTACCCGATGCCCGGCGACCACGTCCTGACCGGCACCTTCGTCCCCGATCTCCCGCTGCACACCGACCGCGGCGCGACGAGCGTCGCCGAACTGATGCCCGGCGGACGGCCGGTACTGCTCGTATTGTCCGAGCGGCCCGAGTTCACCGAGATCGGCCGGAAGTGGCTGCACCGCATCGAGATTCAGGTCGCCAAAACGGACGAGCAGCTCGCCGACGCACTGCTGATCCGCCCGGACGGCCACATTGCCTGGGCCGCGGGGGTGGGCGAGCCCGCCGCCACCGCCGCAGCGAGCCTGCACGAGGCGTTGACGCACTGGTTCGGTGCCGCCGCCTGATCGGTTCGATCGCAAGTGAGTCGCCGGGCCCGGGCGACTACTGGTCCGGCGACTCACCATCCGACCAGCCCGATCCGGGTACCACCAGGAGTGCCAGACCGGCGAGCAAGAGCAACAGCGCCAGCAGCTGCTGCCCGGCCAGCAGTGCCAGCGCCGCCAAGAACAAGGCACGGCGGCCGAAGACCCGGAGCAGCCGTACGACGTCGGCATCGGGGCCGCCCGGCGCGTAGCCTACTTCGCCAGGGTTCGCGACAGGTTTAGTCACCACGGCACCTCGATTCCGCCTCGCCCACGTCTGCGGCGTGAAATGAGCACGCCAGATACCTAGCGTCGCCGACGGGCCGATCACCCACAATGCGCAATCCACGCATGCAGCCTCAGGCAGCGCCTTAGGCTGAAGCGGTGCACTACGACTTGGTCGATTTACGGCTGTTCCTCGACGTGGTCTCGGAAGGGTCCATCACGGCAGGCGCGCAACGGATGCATCTGAGCCTGCCTTCGGCCAGCGCGCGGATCCGCGCGCTGGAACATCAGGCCGGTCTGGCGCTGCTGATCCGTGGCCGTCGCGGCGTCCGCCCGACACCGGCGGGTAGCACGCTGGCACGGCATGCGCGGGAGGTGCTGCGGCAGACCGCACGGCTGGACAGCGCGCTCGCCGGGTATACGAGTTCACCCGAAGTCGGGCTCACCCTGTTGAGTGGCGGCGGTGCGATGCATCAGATCGTGCCGCGGGCCTTGATCTCGTTTCTGCGTGCGCAACCCGGCATCGATGTCGTTGTCGCGGAACGCCGTACCCCGCAGATGGTCCGGATGCTCACCGACGGCGCGGCCGATCTCGGCATCGTGATCGGCAACGAGGCGGGCGATTGCGGGCTGGCGGTCGAACCGCTCTGCGACGGTTCGCTCGTGGCGATCGGACAGGCGGGCGGAATCCTCGCGGGCAGAACGATGCTGACCTTCCGGGAGGTCGCCGAGCATCCCCTGGTCGGCCTGGATACCGGCTCGTCGCTGCAGCAGTGGATCGAACAGCACGTCGGGGTGCAGGGCGGTCCACTCCCCCGCTACCGCACCCGCGTCGCCAACCTCACCACCGTCATCACGCTGGTCGCCGCGGGCGTCGGCCTGGCCATCGTGCCCCGCAATGCGATCCACGCCGACCCCACCCTCGACGTGTGCGAGCTGTCCGACGCCTGGTCCCACCGCCACCACGTGATCGCCTGGGGCAGTAAGGCCGACCTCTCCTCCCCGGCCCTGACCGCGCTCGCCGACCACATCCGCCGGGCCGCCGACACACAGACAGCCTGACCGCGGCAGCGATGTCGCCGGTGTCCGCGTCAGCTGAGGCGATGGGCGGCAAGGAGTTCGGCGTCGGCGAGGACGCTGTCGATCGGGCCGTCGGCGACGATCCGGCCCCCGTCGAGGATCACGGCGCGGTCGCAGACGCGGTGGGCGTATGGCAGGTCGTGGGTGACCATGAGCAGCGTGGTGGGCAGGGTCAGCAGGATCTCGGCGAGTTCGCGGCGCGCGACCGGGTCCAGGTTGGCGGCGGGCTCGTCGAGGACGAGAACGTCGGGCCGGCAAGCCAAGACGGTGGCCAAGGCGGCGCGGCGGCGTTCGCCCAGGGAGAGCCGGGCCGGCGCGCGCTGCGCCTGGTCGGTCATCCCGACCGCGGCGAGCGCGTCCCGGACCCGCTCGGCGAGCGCCGCGCCGCGCACGCCGAAATTGGCCGGTCCGAACGCGATATCCTGCGCGACGGTCGGCATGAACAGCTGATCGTCCGGATCCTGGAAGACCACGCCCACCCGCTCCCGGATGGCGCGCACGGTCTCGCGGCCCAATCGTGTTCCGCCGATGTGCACTTCGCCGGATGCCGCGAGGAGCACACCGTTGAGGTGCAGCATCAGCGTCGACTTCCCCGCACCGTTGGGTCCGAGCACGGCGACGCGCTCACCATGGGCGATCTCGAGGTCTACCCCGTGCAACGCCGCGGTGCCGTCCGGGTACGCGAACCGCAGGTCCAGCAGGCGCACCGCGGGCGCCGGTGCCGCGGTCACCGAACCGCCCAGGCGCCCAGGCAGATTCCGACGGCCACGACCGCAGGCAGGCAGCCGAGCAACCATTGCCGCGGCACGGCAGGCCGCTCACCGAGATCCGGCACAGCGCCGGTGAAACCCCGCGACAGCATGGCCAGATGCACGCGTTCACCTCTTTCATAGGACCGCAGGAACAGGCTGCCCACGCCGCGCGCGGTCGCGCCCGCCTGCCGCAGCGTGCGGGGGTCGTCGCCGCGCGAGATCCGGGCCAGCCGCATGCGCGCCGCCTCGTCGGCCAGCACATCGACGTAGCGCAGCATCAGCACCACGATGGTGACGATCAGGCCCGGGACACGCAGCCGGGTCAATCCACCGGGCAGCTCCCGGACCGCGGTGGTTGCCGCCAAGGTCAGCGAAACACCGACGCCGATCGCCCCTTTCGCCACGATGCCCCATGCCGCGTAGAGGCCCGTCGTGGACAGCGAAAGCCCGAGCACCGTGGTGCGCGGCTCGCCCGCCGCGAAGGGCAGCAACACCGCCAGCACCACGAAAGGCAGCTCGATCAGCAGCCGCGGCGCGATCCAGCGCACCGGGACACCGATCCACCGCCACAGTGCGATCAACCCGAGCGCGTAGCAAGCGAAGGGCCAGAACAACTCTCGTGGCGTCGCGACGACGGCGCACACGGTCAGCATTGCACAGACGATCTTCACCTCGACCGGCGCGCGATGCGCGGGCGAGGCGCCGGGCAGATAAAGGCGATTGCTCGTACCGGGCACCTACGGCGTTCCCGGTTGCGCGCGTTCGTCTGCAGACTCGTTGTGCGCGTGGGTATCCCGGCCTCGGGCCCGGCCCGCCCGGATCATCCGGAGCACGGCGAACAAGGCGGCGAAGGCGGCGGCGACGCCGAGCACGCCCGCCAACCCGGTGAGTCCGTCGTCGCCGTCGATCGTGTAGTCGGCCAGCGGCGAATTCGCGAACCGGTGCTCCTCGGCGTTCTGCGCGATACATTCACCGCGCAGTTCTTCGGCACCCTCGGTCTGCACCACCGTGCAGCCGCGTTGCGTGGTGGCGTCGAGGCCGTCGGGTTGCGAACTGGCCACGTAGGACAGCAATCCCGCGATCAGCACCGCGACCGCGGCGAAGGCCCAGAGGAATCCGGTCATCGACACTCGCGCGCGCACCGGCGCTGCGCCGCCCCGCGCCCGGCGCAGCACATAGACCAGATCGGGGCGCGCGTTGACGACGGCGACCACGGTGATCGCGGTGATGATCCCTTCGCCCACGCCGATCAGCGCATGGGTGATCAGCATGTACCCGGCCACCGCGCCGACCGTCGAGCCCGCCGCACCGCCGATCGCGTACTCCAGCACGAAACCCATTGCGGCGCAGACCGTTGCGACGAACGCGGCGAGGAACGCGACGATGCCGAGGCCGGAACGGACGCGGTCGACAAGTACCGGCAGCAGCCGGCGCGCGACCGCATACCCGACCGCGACACCGATGAGGGCCATGTTGGTGATGTTCGTGCCCAGCGCGCTCAACCCGCCGTCGGCGAACAGCAGCGCCTGGACGACGAGCACGATCGCCACGCACAGCGCACCGACGTAGGGCCCCACCAGGATCGCCGCCAGTGCCCCGCCCAGGAGGTGACCGCTCACGCCCGGCAGGATCGGGAAGTTGACCATCTGCACCGCGAAGATGAACGCCGCGACCAATCCCGCCATCGGCGCGGCCCGCTCGTCGAGTTCGGCGCGCGCCCGCCAGGCCGCGAAAGCCAGTCCGGCGACGGCGATGACGGCGAAGAGGGCACTGGTCGGGACATCGACGATGCCGTCGCTCATATGCATTGCCAACGTACTGCTCACCTCGCGAGACAATACGCTGTCATGTGTTCACGTGAACAGATGTGTACGTATTCGGCTCGCCGGATCGATCCCCGGCGAGGGACGGTCGGCGAGGTGGCAGAGTAGAAGAGTGGCAGTAAGTCCTCCGTTGAATCCCGAGCACGCCCGCCGCGCGGCGTCCGGTCTGGACATCATGGCGATCGAGCACTGGGCGGGCCGGTTCGATCTGCTCTCCGACGCCAACCGCCTGCGCCTGCTGGTCTGCCTGCACTACGCACCCGACATCAGCGTCAGCGATCTCGCCGCCGCCGTCGGCATGTCGGCCACCGCCGCGTCCCAGGCGCTGCGCATCCTGCGCCAGCAGGGCTGGGTCGCCAGCAGCAAGGAAGGGCGGATCGTGCGGTACCGGCTCGCCGACGACACGGTCCACCGGCTGCTGCACTGGATCGGCGCCACCCACGCGAGCGAGGCGCCGGAGCACGACTTCTCCTGAGCAGGCGGCAGACCGTCATGCCGACAGCCTTATCGGGAATCCTTGACCCGCAACGGTTCTGCGCCGAGACGGCACCGAATGGGACTTACCGGACTATGACGCGTGTCACCTGGCCACGGAAGTGTTGCACGGTTAACTTAGATCGCAGAGGTGCTTTCCCATTCACTCGGTTCTTGCGCATCAGGAGATGGCGATATGTCAGAAGACTCGAATGCCAAGCAGGACAACAACAACGGCGGGATGGACCGTCGAGCGCTGCTCGGCACCGGCGTCGCCGCCGTGGGCGCGGCCGCGCTGGGCGGCGGACTGGTCGGGGCGGCCGCGGCGAGTCCCGCCGACCCACCCGCGCTCGCGAGTGACGGCGCACTCGACAGCAATCTCAACAACGCCTCCCACCTGTTCAAGCTGCGGGCGGCCGAACGGGCGAACTTCGACGGCGGATACCTGCAGGGGGCGAACGAGGACAATTTCCCTGTGCTGCAAGGCCAGAAGGGGTCGGTGTACTTCGTGCACCTGGAGGGTGGCGGCATTCGGGAACCGCACTGGCATCCCTCGGCCTGGGAACTGAACTACATCATCTCCGGCAAGGCGAAGTGGACGATCCTGGGCACACACCCGGACGGGACCTATCACAACGACGTCTTCGAGGCCGACCAGGGCGATCTGGTCTTCGCGCCGCAGGGCTATTTCCATTACTTCGAAAATGCCAGTGCCGACACGCCTTTGGATGTTCTCGTGACCTTCAACACCAGCGCCAAGGAACCCAACGACGATATCGGCATCGTCGCGACCCTGAACTCGCTGCCCCGCGAGGTCCTCGCCGCGTCGTTCGGCATCCCGGTCTCGGCCTTCGCCAACGTTCCCACCGAGATCAAGCCCGTGGTGATCACCCGCCACAAGTAGCCGAGCACCCCGGGCGGCCGTCGCAACACCGGCCGCCCGGGGCCAGCAGTTCGGGAAAGCCGGGAATCGCGCGCATCGCGGGATCATGGAACGCGACGACCCGGGCGATCCCGGCGGCCGTAACGGAAAGCACGACAATGCCGTTCGCCCTTATCACGCCGTGCTCGTCCCTGCGATACACCGCGGCGGCGGGCTGGCCATTGGCCGTCGTCGCGAACATCCGCCAGTCACCGGGATCGCCGAGTACATACGTTTCGAGCGTGCCGAGGCACTGCCGCCGCCCCGCATACCAATCGCGGAACGGTGTGGCCTCCAGGGTGGCGTCCGCGCGCAGCACCTGCTCGAGCATCCGGGCGTCCGCGTGTTCGAAGGCGGCGATGTAGCCGTCGAGCAGTGCCCGCGCCCGCTGTTCCGTCGGCTCGAGCAGGCGCTCGCGGGTGGGCGCCACCTCCTGCAGCCGAACCCGAGCGCGTTGCAGGCCGCTCTTCACCGCGGCGGTGGTGGTGCCGAGGATCTCGGCGGTCTCGGCCGCGGAGAACGCCAGCACCTCGCGCAGGAGCAGAATCGCGCGCTGGCGGGCAGGCAGATGCTGCAACCCGGCGATCAGCGCCAGCCGCAGCGACTCGCGGGCGATCGCGGCCGCGGCCGGGTCATCGGTAGCCGGGGCGAGTAGTGCGTCCGGCAACGGCGTCAACCACGAAACTTCCCCCGGTGCCGTGGGTTTCGGCGCGCGGGGCGGGCCGGTGTACGCGTCTGCCAGGCCGGAGGGCAGCACGCGGATCCCGCGCGGAGCCGCCGCGGTCAGACACACGTTCGTCGCGATCCGGTACAGCCAGACCCGCAACGACGCGCGGCCCTCGAAATCGGCCCGCGCCCGCCACGCCCGCAGATAGGTCTCCTGCACCAGATCCTCGGCGTCGTGGGCGGAGCCGACCATGCGATAGCAGTGCGCGAGCAGTTCCCGCCGGAATCGCTCGGCCTCGGCGGCGAACCGGTCCCGGTCCGCCGCCCGCGTCCGCGACGTCGTCATGCCGGGAGTGTAGGCCGCAGTGCCAGTTTGCCGACGGTGGCGCGGGACTCCAACGCCGCCAGGACCTTCGGGCCGTCGGCCAGATCGTGCACCGTGGGACGCGCGGGCGCGCAGACACCGGCGGCGACGAGCCCGGACAATTCGGCCAGCACCGCACCGAAAATATCCGGCGCGGCTTCGATCAGCACGCCCATGTTGAGCCCGATGACCTGAACTTGGTTCCGGTACACCAGATCCCAGTTGCTGAGCGTAGCCGTCCCGCCGGCCAGGCCGTACACCACGACCCGGCCCGTCACCCGTCGTGCCGCGTCCAGACCGGCCTCGAGCGCGGCACCGCCCGCGGATTCGAGCACCAGATCGACGCCGCTACCGCCGGTCAGCGCGCGCACCTGCGCGGCGAGATCTGCGCTGCGGGAGTCCACCACGTGGTCGGCACCGCGTGAGCGCACCGTCTCGTGCTTGTCCGGCGCCGCGGCGGCGATGACCGTCGCGCCGTAGTGCTTGGCGAGGAGCACCGCGGCCTGGCCGGTCGCGCCCGCCGCGGCCTGGATCAGCACGGTCTCCCCCGCGGCCAGGCGGCCCACCGGCCGCAGCGCGGCAATGGCGGTGGGCCAGTTCACGCCCAAACCCAGGGCCTCGTCCGCGGTCCAACCGGGCGGCACCGGCTGCGCCGCGGCCGCGGGCAGCACCATGTATTCGGCGAAGGCAGCCTCACCCACCCCGAACACGTGCGCACCCGGTGCGGGCTCGGTCACGTCCGGCCCCACCGCCACGACTTCGCCCGCGGCCTCGAAACCCGCCAGGTACGGCGGCTGCGGGCCACCGCGAAAAGTCCCGTAGGACCGCGAGATATCGACGAAATTGACGCCCGCGGCATCGACTCGGATCAGCACCTGCCCCGGGCCCGGCACCGGTACCCGCACGTCGGCGATCGCACGCATATCCCGCGGACCGCGCAACGACGTCTGTTCCAGCGCACGCATCATGGTCGGCACACTCACCGCGACCAACTCCTTCTTCCAGGCTCCTCGCGGTCCGCCCTGCGACGGACCGCATCCGTCGCTTGTGTAGACCTCGATCACCGCGCAAAGGAATCGTTGCCCAGGTCGCGCGCATGCCGGACCCGGGCTCGAGGAGGGTCGGGCCCGGGACCGGATCTTCGAGGGATCGGTGGCTAGGCGTGCCCGCCGCCGAGGCCCGGCTTGTGCAGTCGAGGCTGGGGTTCGAAGGCGGGGCGGTCGGTCGTGCGCACCGGTTCCGGCGCGACCACGACGCCACGGTCGTCCGGGCGGGTGGTCCGAGCGTCGACCTCGCGGCGCGCGAAGGCGATATCGCGGGCGCTGCGCACCGACAACCGGCCGAGCGAGGTGGCGGCGAAGAACAGGATCAGTGCGCCGAGACCGTAGAAGAAGGTCAGTTGCAGGAGGGCGCGTTTGAGATCGGAGGACGCGACCGGCTCGCCGAGCGCGCCCAGATTCAGCAGATCCGCCAGGAACGGACCGACGACGAACCACAGACCGGCCGCCGCGGCCAGCCAACCGCCGAAGCCGGCGACGAGCCGATTCCGGCTGGTCAACATCAGGAATCCGCCGACGATCGCGACCACGCCGGGCAGCACCTCGAGCCAGCCACGTGCCGAGGTCCACACCCACGAGTCGTCCGGGGTGAACGCGAAATCGAAGTACGGTCCGAGGAACGGAATCAGCGCGCCCCAGATCCCCAGCAAGAGCACCGCGAGCCCGCCGAGGGCGCCGCGACTGCGGGGTATCCGCAGGGCCGGGCCGCGGTCGGCAGCAACGTTGTCATCGACGTTCATCAGAGCCTCCATTCGTCGAAGTAACTGCTCCTACCGCCTACCCCCGCCGCATCGACATATGCATAACCTGCATCAATGAGCCGAAACGCGGCCGTCGGGCGATGCGTAACCTGAACGCGTGGGAGTTGTGCACGTCGGCCGCGCGCCCGAACCGAGCTGGGATTTCGCCGCCGCGGTCGCGCCGCCGGGGGCTGCGATCATCGGTTACCGCGATCTGGACGGTAGCGGGCTGGATCTGCGCGTCGCCGGGACGACGGCGATCACCGTGGTGATCGGGTTCGGGACGCAGGACGTGCTCGTCGACGACGCGAGCGGACGGCGCACCCTCGACGGCTTCGTGGCCGGGCTCCCCCTCGACCCGATGCGGGTGCACAGCGCACGCGCCGAATGCGTCGAACTTCGCCTCTCGCCGCTGCGGGCGTATTCGTTGCTCGGCGTGTCACCCGCCGAACTCGGCCGCGGCGCCGTCGCCCTGGACGACCTGTGGGGGCGGCGCGCCCGGCAGTTGCGCGAACAACTCGCGGCCGCGCCGAACTGGGACGAGCGTTTCGCTCTGACGAAATCGTTTCTGGCACAACAGGACCGGCGATCGCACTCGCTCGACCCAGAGGTGCTGGCGGGCTGGCACCGCATCCTTGCCGCGCGGGGACAGATACGGATCGGCGCGCTCGCCGAAGCTCTCGGCTGGAGTCACAAGCGGCTGTGGGCGCGGTTCGAATCCCAGATCGGGCTGACGCCCAAGCGTGCGGCGATGCTGGCCCGGTTCCGGTACGCGGTCGACGGCCTGCTGGCCGGGCGCCCCGCCGCCGCGGTCGCGGCGGATTCCGGCTACACCGATCAGGCCCACCTGTGCCGCGACGTGTCGATCTTCGCCGCCGATACGCCCGGCGCGTTGCAAGCCCGGTATCGGCCCGCCATCGCACGACACCGGTACCAGGCTTGGGGAAAATTCTTCCAATACCGCGCGACCTCGCTCGATCGATAGTGGTGTTCGCCCCGGGTGCGGTCGTCCGATCGCCGCCCGGGGCGTCACCCATCGACAACGAGAGGACAGCTGTCGTGCACAACACTTTTGATCCCGCGGCACTGCAAACCGCCCTGGACGCCGTCCACACCGCCGGGTTGCCCGGCGCCTTCGCCGAGGCCCGTGTCGGCGACCAAACCTGGCGCGGCGCAGCCGGAGTCGCCGACCTGGCCACCGGCAGGCCCGTCACCCCCGAGATGCGCCACCGGGTCGGCAGCATCACCAAGACCTTCACCGCCGCCGCGGTGTTACAACAGGTCGAAAACGGCGAAATAGCTTTGGACACACCGATCGGCCACTATCTGCCGCACCTGGTTCCCGGTCCCCGCGGTGCAGCGATCACCGTGCGGATGCTGATCAACCACACCAGCGGTCTCGCCGAATACCTGCCGCTGGCCTATCCTTCGCTCGCCGCCTTCCCCGCCGTCGGCAGAACAACGCCGAAAAGCCTGGAGGACAACCGGTTCACCCGCTTTGACCCGGTCGAGCTGATCGAACTCGGGGTCGGAGCGCCCGCGGTCGGCACTCCCGGCGGTACACCCGGCGTGTACTCGAACACGAATTATCTTCTGCTGTGCCAGCTTCTGGAGTTGGTGAGCGGTCTGTCCGCGCAGAAGTGCATCACCCGCGACGTCATCGAACGCGCCGGACTGCCGGACACCGAACTCCCCACCGAGCCCTACCTCACCGGTCCGCACGCCCTGCATTACGAGGCATGGTTCGGCATGTTCGACCCGCCGCGTGATTTCAGCGTCTTCGACATGTCGTGGGTCGGCCCGTCCGCCTCGCTCGTCTCGACCGTGGCGGATATGAACCGCTTCTATCGGCTCTTGCTCGCAGGTGACATCGTCACCCCGTCGTCACTGGCGCAGATGCAGCAGACCGGACCGGTCATCTCGTTCGAGGGCAAGACCATCACCTACGGTCTAGGTCTGCACAAGCTCACCGTGCCCGGTCACGGCGTCTTCTGGGGCCACGACGGCTCCGCCTGGGGCAGCGGGGCGCTGGCGATGATCAGCGCCGACGGACAACGGCAGCTGGCGCTGGCGGTGAACATGCAGCGGTGGAACGCACTCGATTCCACCCAAAAGCCGCAACCCCACCCCATCGACTTCGCGCTGCACGCTTTCACCCAACTCGCGCTCTGTGGTTGACCCCGGCGACGCGGACGCGCATGGCGTAAGTCACCGAGGGAGCCCGGGCTGCGGACTATACGATGAGCAGACAGCGGGCTGAACGAAGTCATCGAGCCCGACCCTGAGATGCGGCGTCACCGGCGTTCGGCGCGACCGAGCGCGAAAGCGAACACATCCTCGTGTCGACCCGGCGAAGGGAGCGGCGGCTTGAATGTCCTCGGCGGCGCGGTAATGATCAACGTTCCCGATCCGGACGCTTCGGCGAAATTCATGATCGAACATCTGGATTTCACCGAGACGATCACCGACGAGGGACTCGCGGTGATTTTCTCGGCCGCCGCGGATTTACACCTGGCGTTCCTGCGCGTCGGCGTGCCGGACTTCCGGCCGGAATCCGTGGCGGGCGCCCTGAGTAAAGGAATGATCATCGTTCTCGTCGTCACCGACGTGGACGCCGAGCATGCCCGGTTGGCCGAGGCCGGGGTCGAGATCGTCACCCCGCTCGGATTCTCGAAATGGGAAGGCAGTTCCGGCGAGCGGTACTTCCAGATGCGGGACCCGAACGGGCTCATCGTCCGATTGACCGAGTGGGTGTGAACCGGCTCGGTCAGCGGGGCGGCTGCCATTCGATGCGGCCGCCCTGGAAATCCTGGGCGCGGCCGTTGTTGTAGTCGTACTCGTCGCTGATCGGGTACCCGTAGCGGCCGTTCTCCCAGTTCTGGCTCGCCCAGATCTCGCGGATCGCGCCGACCACCACGCGGGCGCCGGTATCGGCCGACCAGTAGATCGAGCCGCCCTCGAAATGCTGGCCCGCGCCGTTGTTCTTGGCACGGAATTCGTCGGTGGCGGGGAACCCGAGCCGGCCGTCCTCCCAGGACAGCGTCGCCCACTTGTCGCGGATCGCGCCCCAGGTGTTGTGCGCTCCGGTGGCCCGGGACCAATGGATGGTGCCGCCCTCGAAGTGATTGAAACGCCCCGGTTTCCGGGTGGGCATTTCCCGGCTGGTCGGATATCGCAAAGCGCCGTCCTCCCACCCGAGTTCGCCCCATTTGGCGCGGATCGCACCGCCGATCTGATTGGCATGCCCGTCGGATACCAGCGGATGCCAATAGATCGAACTGTCCTTCTCGAACGCCTGCCAGCGCCCGCCGCGGGAAGCGTCGGACTCCGGGTTCACCGCGATACCGAAGAAGGCGACACCACCGGCCGCGTCGTATTCGATTCGGATCGCGCCGTAGATCGGATAGGGTTGCGCGGCGGATTCGGCGGGAACCAGGGCGAAGCTGGTGCACACCGCCGCAATGACGGCGGCCCGAGCTGCTCGAACGACGCTACGCCGACCATGTTTCGAAATTCGCGGACCAGATGACATGGCCCCTCCTTATGCCCCCGGATAATGCCTCCATTTTACTTGCGCCCGAGGACTTTCGACAGGGGTCGACCGGGAAGGAACGAAAACCGCTGTCCGCGTTGCCCACTCAAGCGTAGGGGTCGGTGATCTCGCGCAACCGGGTCATCGTTCGGCGCAATTGGCGCATGCTCGCGGGTCCGAGTTGCTCGGCCCATTCCGTCTGCACCTGCTCGGCGACCGAGTTCGCGTACGTCGCGCCCGCTTGCCCGCGCGCGGTCAGCCGGACGAGGCGGGCGCGGCCGTCGCTGGGGTCCGCGACGCGTTCCACGTAACCGGCACGTTCCAGTTGGTCGACCAGGAAGCCCGCGGTCTGCTTGGTCACCTGAGCCCGCTCGGCCAGTTCGGTGAGCCGGGTGCCCGCCGCACCGATCTGCGCGACGATCCGGCCCTGCGCGACGGTGAGGTCGCCGTAGCCGGACTCCGCCAGCGCCGCGAAGACCCGGTTCTCCATCGATCGGTAGGCGATCATCATCAGCAGACCCACGTTGAGCTGCTCGTCTGCCATCACGCTCCTTGACATTAGTACGAGAGACTGACGATACTAGTCAGAGTCACTGACCAATGCTAGCGGGAGGTGCGTTATGCCGACCGAACAAGTCACGCTGGACCGCGACGGCAGCTGGCGGGCCATCGAAGCCCAGCGCCGCGCGATCGCCGCCCTGCTCACCGAACTGACTCCCGGCGAATGGGAAAGCCCCTCGCTGTGCGCCGGATGGCGCGTTCGCGACGTCGCCGCACATCTCGCCCTCACCCCGCAGGTCCCCTCGATCCGGGCGATGATCACCGCCGCGGCCCGGGCGCGCGGGAACTACAATCGGATGATCGACCAGCTCACCACCGCCTACGCCGAATATCCTGTCGCACAGCTTATTTCGGATATCGACGAGCACGCGGCGGACCGTTCTCTGCCGAAACTCACCAACTACCGCAACATCCTGTTCGACACGATGGTGCACGGCCAGGACATCGCGATTCCACTCGGCCGCACCCTCGACCTGCCGCCATTCGCCGCCGCCGTCGCCACCCAGCGCGCCGCCACCATCGGCTGGCCGGTCTTCGCCCGGCACCGCCTCGACGGCATCCGCCTGTGCGCCACCGACATCGACTGGTCCTACGGCACCGGCCGAGAAATCCACGGCCCCATCAAAGCCCTGCTCCTCTTCGCCACCGGACGCACCGCCCTGCACCACCACCTCACCACCGAAGGCCACCCCCTCCACCAAGCCTGACCAGCACCGTGTGATCCCAGCGCTTTTCGTGGCATGATCTATCGCGGAGCTAGGCAGCTCTGGTGAAGACGTGGGGTGTGCGCGATGACAACAGTCGTGGCAGTGGCAGGAATCGCCGGCACTTTGCTCGGGTCGCTGCTCAGCCCCATATTGGCCGATATGTGGCGGCGGCGCGGCGACACCCGGCATTACATCAAGACTTCGAGACTCGCGCCGTACAGCGCTTTCGCCAGTTCCGCGGAGGCACTTCAGCTGCAACTGGACCGTCGCGTCGGTGGCCGTTCCCGGGACAGCGAGCTGTTCGACCAACAGGTCGACATCCTCGAAAATGCCCGAGCGCAAATCAATCTCATCGGTTCGCTGCCTGTTCGTGCGTGGGCGTACCGCTGTCGGCTGGCAGTGACGATGCTCGACCGCAGCCTCACCGAAGGCGACGCCGCCAAGAGTTTGCATCACCGGGCCAAGCTCCATGAGGCGATAGCGCAGTTCGCGACGGCGGCGCGCGCAGAGCTCGGCATCGATACCCGGACAGTCGTTGTGCCCGAACAAGCGGCGCTGGGCACCTTTGCGGATACCGCTCCTGGGCACCTCGAGTGGCTCGCATCCGCACCCGAGCCGCCCGCCATGGAGGCATCGATTGTTCCGCGTACTGAACTATCCCCGTAGCGGGCAGCTTCAACCAATACCGGACTGACCAGCCGGGTGGATGGGGGGTTCGGCCGGTTGGGGGGTGGTTGGGGGTGGCGGGGCGGGCCTACGCTCAGCGCGGTTGCCGCTCCGGCGCACGGACGGAGCGGTGACCTGTTCTCGCGGTGCGTAATTCGCACTCCTGCAAGGTGATGAGGGTAGGCATGAATAGATTTCGCGCGGGCAACCGCGGCGTACGAGCTGCCGGGCTCGGTGTCGTGGCGACTGTGGCGCTCGGGTTGTCGGCTACCGGTGCGGCGCACGCCGACACCTTTGTGCCGCTACCGGACGGGGAACGACTCGGCCCCGGCGTGAGGATCAGTCGCACACAGGAAAGCGCGCTGGTCTCGCCGTCGCTGGCGGCCAACGGCGCCGGACGCGTCGCGTGGCTGACCGGGACGGTGACCGCGGACGTGACGACGACCCCGCAGGGCAAACCCGGACCCAACAACGGCGCCAAGAACGCGCCGGGCACCAACAACTCCTCCACGCACGGAGCGTCGCGGCTCAGCACGGGCTATATCGTCGGCTGCCAGGTCAGTATCAGCGACAACGCCATTTCCGCGGGCTTGTCCGCCGGCGTCAACGTCACCAGCGGAAAAGTGGGTGGCTCGATCGGCCTGAAGCTCGGGCCCGGCCAGGTGAGCTTCGTCGACATCGAGGGCAAGGACATCCTGCGCCCCGGCAGCTACTCGATCGAGTACCGCGATGTCGAAATACAGATCCAGGGCTGTGCGGGCTACGCGCAGGCGCGTTCGTACACGGTGGCCGAGATCATCGGCGACAACTACGCCAAGGTCTCCCTCTACGGCCAGCCGTTCAGCATCGGCTGACCCCGAAGCTCCACTTGCGCAACAGCATTCAACCCAAGGATTTCTCGATGATCAATCGCACTGTGGCACGCCTGGCCACCGGCGTCGCCGCGACCGCGGCCCTCGGCCTGTGCCCCACCGCCGCCCACGCCGACACCGTCGTCGCGCTGCCGGGCGGCGAGCTCACCAAGACGCTCTCGGACGGCACGGTGCTGACGGTCCGGCTGGTCGGCGAATCCGCCACCATCAGCCCGTCCATGGGCGCCACCCCCGTCCACCGCAACGCGTGGGTGTCGGGCTCGGCACAGGTCGAACTGTCCAGCTCCGACGCTGTCGGCGGCAAAATCTATCCCGGCTACGTGGTGGGCTGCCAGGTCACGCTCAAAGGCGGCGGCGTGAACGGCGGCGTCGACGCCAAAACCGATTGGGAGGGCAAAAAACCGGAGATCGGCGGCAAGGCGGGCGGCAACCTCACCCTCGGTCCCGGTCAAGCCAAGTCCCTGTATCTGCTCGACCAAGAAGAAGCCGACGACTTCGGCAACGAATCGCACAGCACCCGAAACAAATTCAAGGGCACGAGCGGCAGCGTCACCTGGGCCGACTCCACCATCGGCGTGCAAGGCTGTGCGGGCTACGCCCAAGCCCGCGCCTTCGTCCGCGTGAAAGTCGCCACCGCCACGGTGAATTCGGTGGTCACCCTATGGGGACAGCCCTTCAGCATCGGTTGACGCTCGGCGAGCCGGATCCGGCGGGATCACCGGATCCGCGGACTCGCCCGCCGAAGCGCGCCGGACCCTCATTCTCGGCGAGCACCATCTCCAGCTCACCGCCCGCGGTGTGCAGTTCGTCGACAACGGAAGCCAGGTCGACGCCGACACCGTCATGGCCGGTCTGGAACCGGGGATTGGTCGATGGTCAGGTAGGAGACCGCCATGCGGACAGTCCGCAGGCGCCACTGCTGCCAGGTCATCCCGTCCGGAGCCGTCTCGACGCTCAGCGCGCGGTGCATCGCCGACGCGGTGATGGTGCGACCGATGAACGCCAGCGCCGCATCCGCGTCGTGCAGCCGGATCTCGTCTCGGTGCGGTGTAGCGGCCTCGACCAGCAGGCTCTGTTCGACTTCGAGCAAGGACAGTGACGGAGTGCCGGTCGTGAGCTCATCGACGCACTGGCGCTTGCCCTTTCACCGGTTCGCCGACCCGCACATGCCAGTTCATCCACGCGAACAGCAGCAGGATGCACCCGGTGCCGACCAGTGGCGACGCGACGGCCGCCACCTGCACCGGGCTGGTGAGCACGAGCACGACCCGCACCAGCGATTCCGCGATGAGGCCGATCCCCCACACCGCGGCGACGGTGCGCTGCTGTCGCCGGAAGGCCCGCGACTGCCGCCAGGCTTCGTCCCAGCTGAGTCCGTCGGGGACGAAATCTCTACGGATGTAATAGGTCAACGGCCGCCACAGCGCCAGCGACACCAGGATCACCGCGCCCATCACCGCGGTGATGATCGGATCTTTGAGCAGCACGACCGTGGCGTTGCCGGTCAGCAGTCCGGCCAGCATGCCGAGTACGAATCGGCTCAGCACGAGAACCGACAGCGCACTCACCCGTCGATGCCTCAGGTAGCCCACCCCGACCCGCAGCGCCGAGACGCCCCCCGCGGCGACGAGCGCGACGACATCGGAGACGCCCGCGAGCGTCAGCGCCAGATAGGCGGCGTACGGCACCCCGACGTCGACCACGATCGTCTTGGCGACCAGTGCCCCGGAAGTCTTTGCCGGACTTGCTGTCTCATCGTCCACCACAGTGATCGCACCGGCCGGGCAGCGCGCCACCGCGTCCTCGACCGCGAGCCGCTGCCCGGCCGCCGGCCGCTCCACCACGAGCCGGGCCAGCCCGGTGTCGTCGTCCTGGTCGAACACCGCCGCCGCGGCGAGCACGCAATTCCCCGACCCGACACACACATTCCGATCCACCTGAATTCGCATGCGCCACTACCACCGCACCGGCAGCGACTGCACGCCGTAGACGATGGAATCCGCCCGGAACACGAGTTCTTCGGGCGCCACGGCCAAGCGCAGCGCGGGAAACCGGCGGGCCAGTTCCGGTAGCGCGATCCGCAGCTCCAGACGTGCCAGCGGTGCGCCGACGCAGTGGTGGATGCCGTGACCGAAAGCCAGATGGCCGCTGGGCTTCCTGGAGATATCGAAGATGTCACCGCCGGGCCCCAGGTCCGGATCGCGGTTCGCGCCGGGAATCGAGCAGAGCACCATATCGCCCGCGGCGATCGGCTGGTCACCGATCACCGTGTCCCGCAGCGCCGTTCGCATACCGGGGTGATGCACGATCGAGAGATAGCGCAGCAGTTCCTCCACCGCCCGATCCGTACTCCCCGGATCGTCGCGCAGCAGCGTCCACTGGTCCGGATGCTCGAGCAACAGCAGGGTGCTCAATGCCAGCATGCTCGCGGTGGTCTCGTGCCCGGCGAGCAACAGCAGCACGCCGATACCGATCAGGTCCGCGTCGGAGAGGGCGGCGCCGTGCTTGCGAACGAGCATACCGAGCAGATCCTCGCCCGGGTCGGCGCGTTGCCTGCGCACCAATTCGGCCATGTACCAGCGTGATTCGGCTCCAGCCGCGGCACGTTCGACGTGACTCGACGACCGATCGAGCTGCGCGGCGCCCCACTGCTGGAACTCGGCGCGGTCGGCGTACGGCACGCCGAGCAGCTCACAGATCACCAGGGACGGCACCGGCAGCGCGAAGCTCTGCACCAGGTCGACCGGACCACCGTGCGCGGCCATGGCGTCCAGATGTTCGGCGACGATCTGCGCGATGCGCGGCTGCAGCCTGCGCATCCGCGCGACCGTGAACTCCGGGGTCAGCACCCGGCGCAGGCGGGTGTGCTCCGGCGGATCGGCGACGACGAGCGGTCCGGGCGCGACGTCGGCCATCCGGGCTACCTCTTGTGCACCGAGCAGCTCGGCGAGGTGCTCGGCCATGCGATCGAACGAATTGCTGTACAGCGCAGCATCGTTCAATACCTGCCTGGCATCGTGGTAGCGGGTGACCAGCCACACCGGGACGGCCACCGGGCCCATCGGCAGCTCGACTCGGCTGACCGGCAGGGTTTCTCGGCGCCGCACGAGTTCGGCGGTCGGGTCGAATCGTTCTCGTCGTCGATAGAACGGTACGGAGGCGGTGTGCGTCATCGATCGAATCCCATTCACTCAGCACGCAGGATCGCGACAGATAAGCAAGAGTCGACTCTCACTTGTGTCGCTGACCCGAAGGTAGCACAAATGAGAGTCGACTCTCGTTACAAGCGCAGCCGACCGCGCTGATCAGCGAGAACTCAACGGCCGCGGGGTGATTCCGTGGCAGCGGCGGCATCGAACGGTGGCAGCGCGGTGGCCGCGGCGGGCCGCATCGCGTCCAGCATCAGTGCTAGGTAGCGCCGCCATCCCTCGCCCGGCCCCCTTCCCGCACTGCCCATCCCGAGGAACATGGCGTCGGCGGCGCCGCCGAGCCGCTGCGCGCCGATCAGCATCGTGGTGAGCCGGGGCAGATCGGCGGCGACGAGATCATCGCGCACCACCCCCGCGTCCTGTGCCCGCCGCAGCACGACACCGAACGCGTCGAAATACTGTGCGGCCAGCCCGGTGAAGATATCCGGCGACTGCGCGGCCGCGATCGTGCGCTGTTCGTCCGCGGCCACCTCGAGCACCACGGTCAGCATGTCGACCATCGCCTGCCACGGATCCGCGGTGTCCAGCGCTGCGGCGGCCACCGGCGCGATCGCCTCGTCGAAGCGTCGGGCGAGCACGGCGTGAATCAATTCGTCCCGGCCCGCGAAATGCCGATACAGCGTCGCCTCACCCACTCCGGCACGCCGCGCGACCGCACTCAACTGCGCGTCGGCGCCGTGCTCGGCGAACACCGCCCGCGCGGCACCCAGAATGCGCTCGATATTGCGAACCGCGTCGGCGCGCGGCCGCCGCTGAGGAGTCGAAACCATGCCTCACCCTAGGCAGGCGCGCAGGCGCGCCCCTACATCTCCGGTTCGAGAGCGGGTCCGGTGCCCGCCACCGCACCCCTAGAGTTGAGCCTTGCTGAACTAACACTGGCGAGCAGAGAGGGCGTGCATGGGGATCGAAGGAGAGCGGCTGGGCCTGCCCGCGCTGTGGGCGGTGGCGGCCTGGGGCCTGATCGCGGCCGTGCTGTCGGCCCCGGTGGCGGCCGCCTTGGTCGGCGTGGTCTACCGGTTTCCGATCCCGTTCGGCGACCACGCGCAGGGTTTCGGCGAGGCGGGCAACGCGGCCATGGCCTCGGTGTTCTATCTGGTCAAAGGCGAAGGATTCGGGCTCGCCGCGCTCGGCGGCGGTGCGGGCTACTTCATCGCGCGAGCCGGCGGGCCGGGGTTGCTGCGCGCGCTCATGCTCGCCGTCCTGGCGGCCTTCGGCCTGGCGCTGCTGGCCGCCCTCATTCTTGCCGTGCTGTAGCTCAGGGCGTACAGGTGGACGCGCGGCCGCCCGGGCAGCCACCGAGCGATCGGGCGGCGGAGGCCGTGCGAGTCGCCCGGCTGTGGTCGAGGCGATCGGCCAGCGAGGTCCGCCGGTGCGCCGACGCACGCAGATAGGCGGTGATCCAGCGTCGCGCCGGGGAGTTCCGGGCCGGTTCCGCGCGCCACACCGGCGCGTCCGGACGTGCCGAGTCGGCTTGCGCACGAACAGCTTTGACGGCCATGGTGGCCGCGACAGGATTCATTGTCGTTCCTTTCCGGATCGTCAGCCGCGCACCGGTCCGGTGCTGGAGCGGACGATCAATTCGGTGGGCAGCACGACTCGCTCCTCGGTGTATTCGGGATCGAGCAGCATGCGCCCGAGCAACTGACCCTTCCGCCGGATCGGTTGCCTGATCGTGGTGAGGCCGGCTGTTTCCGCGGCCGAGATGTCGTCGAAACCGGTGACCGAGATATCGCGCCCCGGGGCCAGTCCGCGCCGCCGCATGGCTTCGAGCACACCCAGCGCGAGCACGTCGCCCATCGCGGCGATCGCGGTGGGGCGGTCGCGGCGATCCAAAACCAGTTCGGCAGCGGCGATTCCGGAGTCGACCGAGTTGTGGCCGCCGGAGACGACGGTGATCTCGGCCTCCGGGCCGAGGCCGGCGCGCAAGCCGCCGATCCGCAGCCGGGCGTTGTTGTAGAGCACCGACAGGTCGCTGATCTCGCGTACGCCCGGAGCGTCGCGCCCGCAGTCGACGACCGCGGCCACCCTGGTGTGGCCGAGTTTCGCCAAATGCGCGCCGACCGCCCTGGTCGCGGCCGCCTCATCGATCACCACGCGGCGTCCCGGAAACTCGTCGTCGGAATGCGCGAACGGCAGGCCCCGGGCCGCGACCACGTCCAGCGCGGGATGGTCCGGGTCCACACAGTAGGCCGCGACGCCGTCGACCACGGCGTTGCGCACCGCCTCGACGGAGTCCCGGATGGCCTGCTCGTCGGCGCCGACCTCATAGCGCGGCAACGGAATCAGCAACAGGCCGGTGCTGGTGCGTTCGGCCACCTCGCTCAGTCCGGCCAGCAGGCCGACCGCGAACGGGTCGGAGAACGCATAGGACAACTCTTCGGTGAGGATCAGGCCGATCGCGCCCGCCCGCCGGCCGCGCAGCGTCCGCGCCGCCGCGTCGGGACCGGTGTAGCCGAGTTCCCGGGCCGCCGCGAAAATCCGTTCCCGCACCGCGACCGAGAGCTGCTCGGGCCGGTTGTAGGCGTTCGAGACCGTCGACAGCGAAACCCCCACCGCCGCCGCAACGGACTTCATGGTCGCTTTGGGTGGCATGCCGGACAACTCCCCTAGGTCTACTGAAACGTTCTACTAGAACGATACAGAAGCCTACGCCCGAAGGCGAGGGTCTGGGCGATCCCAGACCCCGGATGCCGCAGCCGCACGGGCGAACTCTTCGAAGGAGCGCGGGGCGCGGCCCAGTAGGTGCTGGATTCCGTCGAACGGCACCGAGTACGCGCGACTCGCTCGACCGCGCACCGCGAGGTCCATGAGGGTGATCGAGTCGTCGGTGAATCCTGCGGCACGGTTCGCCGCCAGCGCCTCGTCCAGGTCGATGCGGTGCGCCACGATGGCACGGTCGAGGGTGCGCCCGATGACCGCCACGGCGTCCTGCTCGCTCAGGGCCCGCGGGCCGGACAACTCGTAGGTCCGGCCGCCGTGCCCGGCGGTGGTGAGCACCCGCACCGCGGCGTCCGCGATATCGGTGACGTCCACGAAGTCGACCACGACCTGGTCCGACACCGCCACGAACTCCACCCGACCGGCGATGATGCCGTCCCGCAACGGTCCGGTGCGGAAGTTCTGCGCGAACACGCTCGGACTCAGAACGGTCCACTCCACGCCCGATTCCCGGACCGGACGTTCCAGCTCCACCATGAACGGATTCACCGGCTCCGCCCGGGCACTGCGCCCGGCGAGCAACACCAGCCGCGTCACGCCGTGAGCCACGGCCGTCGTCACGAAGTCCGCCACCGCATCCGCCGCGAAACCGACCGGGCGCGCCGTTTCGCCTGCGCGCACCCCGAAGGTCATCGGCGTCGCGAGGTAGACGGCATCGACGCCGTCGAGGGCGGCCGGCCAGCTCGCCGGCTCGTACCAGTCGAACGGCGTGCTACCGCCTCGCGATCCGGCCCGCACGGGCACGCCCAGCTGACGCAATCCCGCGGCGACCCGGCTCCCGGTATTGCCCGTCGCTCCGGTCACCAAGACCTGCTGCTCGGACACTTCGTCTCCTCTCGTCCGGCGCCGCTGGTCACGGCCCCGACGCCAGGGTTCGCCGGGCAAAATGGACCCGCAAGTCCGGTTTGGCTAGCCTCGAAGGATGCCACTGGGACCGACCGCGAAGGGCGCCGCGACGCGGCAACGGATCATCGCCGGGGCCGCGGAGGTGATCCTGCACCGTGGCGTCATGAACACCACGCTCGACGACATCCGCGACCACACCGGCACCAGTAAGAGCCAGCTGTTCCACTATTTCCCGGATGGCAAAGAGCAACTGCTCACCGCCGTGGCCGGTTACGAAGCCGCGCGCGTGTTGAATGCCGTGCAGGAACGCGTCGATCCGCTCATCACCTGGCAGGCCTGGTCGGCCTGGCGCGATCAACTGATCGGCGAATACGACCGGCACGGCGCGGACTGCTCGCTCGGGGTGCTGATGAACCAGTTGGCTCCCGCCAGCCCCGCCGCCCGCGCGGTGGTCGCCGAGTTGACCACGAAGTGGCATGCGTTCGTCCGCGCGGGCATCGCGGAAATGCGGCGCCGCGGCGATATCCGCCCCGAGGTCGATCCCGATCGCAGCGCGTCCGCGGTGCTGGCGGGCATCCACGGCGGCGTCGTCCTGCTGCTCAGCACCGGCACCGTCGACCACCTGGCGGCGGCCCTCGACACCGCCATCGACTACCTCAAAGGTTGACGGTGCCGCCGGCCGACGTGCGCCTCGGCCCGCATCCGCTCGACGACGTGCGGGTAGTGCAGCTCGAAAGCCGGTCGCTCGGAACGGATTCGGGGCAGCTCGTAGAAGTTGTGCCGCGGCGGCGGGCAGGTGGTGGCCCACTCCAGCGAATTGCCGTACCCCCACGGATCGTCCACGGTGACGACCTGCCCGTAGCGGTAGCTCTTGAACACGTTCCACAGGAACGGAATCATCGATCCGCCCAGCACGAACGCCCCGATCGTGGAAATCGTGTTGAGCGTGGTGAATCCGTCGCCGGGCAGGTAATCGGCGTAGCGCCGCGGCATACCCGCGTTGCCGAGCCAATGCTGAGCCAGGAACGTGAGATGGAAGCCGAAGAAGGTGGTCCAGAAGTGCCATCTGGCGAGGCGCTCGTCGGCCATGCGCCCGGTGATCTTCGGGAACCAGAAGTAGATACCGGCGAAGGTGGCGAACACGACGGTGCCGAACAACGTGTAATGGAAGTGCGCGACCACGAAATACGTGTCGCTGATGTGGAAGTCCAGCGGCGGGCTGGCCAGGATCACCCCGGACAGGCCACCGAAGAGGAAGGTCACCAGGAACCCGAGCGAGAACAGCATCGGTGACTCGAAGGTCAGCTGACCGCGCCACATGGTGCCGATCCAGTTGAAGAACTTCACCCCGGTCGGCACCGCGATCAGGAACGTCATCAGCGAAAACCAGGGCAGCAGAACGGCTCCCGTGGCGTACATGTGATGCGCCCACACCGCCACCGACAGCGCCGCGATGCCCAGGGTCGCGTACACCAGCGCCGTGTAACCGAAGATCGGCTTCCGCGCGAACACCGGGAAGATCTCGGACACGATGCCGAAGAACGGCAACGCGATCACATACACCTCGGGATGGCCGAAGAACCAGAACAGATGCTGGAACAGGATGACCCCGCCGGTCGCCGGATCGTAGATGTGCCCGCCGAGATGCCGGTCGTAGAACAGCGCCAGCGCCGCCGCGGTCAGCAGCGGAAACACCATCAGCATCAGCACACTCGCCACGACCACGTTCCAGGTGAAGATCGGCAACCGGAACATCGTCATACCCGGGGCCCGCAAGCACACCACCGTGGTGATCATGTTCACCCCGCCCAGAATCGTGCCGAGCCCCGAGACTCCCACGCCGAGAATCCACAGATCCGCGCCCACGCCCGGCGAGTGGATGATGTCGGTCAGCGGGACATACGCCGTCCAGCCGAAATCGGCGGCGCCACCGGGGGTCACGAACCCGGCGGTCGCCATCGAGGCGCCGAACAGATAGAGCCAGTAGCTCAACGCGTTCAACCGCGGGAACGCCACATCCGGAGCCCCGATCTGCAACGGCACCAAGATATTCGCGAAGCCGAAGATGATCGAGGTCGCATAGAACAGCAACATGATCGTGCCGTGCATGGTGAACAGCTGGTTGTACTGCTCCGGCGAGAGGAACTGCAGGCCCGGCCGGGCCAGCTCACCACGGATCAGCAACCCCATGACACCCGCGATCAGGAAAAACGTCATCGAGGTCACCAGATACATCTGACCCAGCACCTTCGGATCGGTCGTGGTGACCATCCGGTACAGCGCCGAACCCTTCGGCAACCGCCGCGCCGGATAAGGCCGCCGCGCCACCAGTTCCGGTTCCGGCTTGGGAGTTACCGCTGTCACCACACCCTCCTCACACCGCGGCGTAGGTCGCCGTCGGTCCGCGCATCACCCGCGGCCGAGCCGACCGTAAACACCGGGCCTCCCCCGAAAACACCCTCCGCGCAGAGGAAATGACCTTCGGCGACCCATCCGATGACCTTCGTCCCCGGGCATGGGACCTGCTCGGCGGCGGACTCGGCCCGAAGGTCCACCCCAACAGGGACGAACGACTCTGCCGCTCGTCGCGCACCCGGCATAGCCTGGTTCGGGTCAGCTGCTTTCGCCCGGCTGACCTGGCGCGAGCCTTACCCCACAGCATTCGGCCGCGCCACCGTGTTGTTGCCGCCGGGGCCGATCCTTCCCTCGGCGGCAACAACCACGCCCCGGCGGAAAGTCACGGCCGCAACGACTTCCGGCGCCATGCAGCGGGCCCGGTGGCGCGATCCGGCGAAAACGGTGATCGAACACGATTGACCGGCCATCCGCGGGGTACGGCTGATGAATGCGGGCGCGCTTCGCCGGGACCCGCGCCGATTCAGCAGCAATTCCGCAGGGGAAGGGAACGAACGCGATGACAGACACCCTGGTCGATCTGACGGCGGACAGCGGACAGGTCGCGCGACCGGATACCCGAGGGCAATCGCCTTGGCGCAGCGGCCATTCCGCTGCCGCGACGGAATGGCGCGACGCCAAAACCGTACTGGTGACCAGGATTACCGGTCCGCGGCAGCTGACGACCGTGCCCCGGTTGGTCATTCCCATCGGCGATACCCAGCTCGCGTTCCGGGTGTCGTCGAAATCCGCCGAGGCCGAGCAGTTGGCCCGCGACGGCCGCGTGCTGGTGCAGCCGGGCGACCGGCGCGGCACGCCGGCCCTCGGCTCCCACCAGCGGCAGGGCCAGGCCCAGTTGGTGACCGCGGGCACGCTGCTCCCCTACGTCGAGTCCGAGATCGCCGCGAAGTACCGGTGGCGAATTCCCATGGCGCGCTTCGCTCATCGCCTCGGGCACGGCGACGCACCCTACGCCGACGTCGTCGTGCTGGTCGCCGTGGCCGAACCGAGCAGCATCCCCATGTTGCCGCAGTAGCGGATTCGCGAACCAGGGTTCAGAGCGCGGCCAAACGGTGCAGGTGCTCGGCGAAGCGGCGGCCCGCGTCCGGGGTGTGCGCGCGCGTGTCGATCGTGAGCTGACCGTCGTAGGTCGTGATGACATGCGGTGTGAGTGTGGGCACCGGCGCATCCGACATGAGGGGATGGAAGTCTTCGATGGTGAGATCGGCCGGGGTCGGCAGCGCCGGAATCACCCCCCAGTTCGTCGAGATCAGCGCGCTGGACAAGGCTTCGGGCGTCAGCAGGGACGCGAGTTCGGCACCGCCGGTGAACAGGGCGCCGGTGGCGATCGACTCGCGCAACCTGCCGCTGACCGCCCGGGCGAGAGCGAGCAGGTCGCGCTCGCTGTGCGGATCGGCGGCGAAGTAGGCGATGCTCAGCACGTTGGTCCCCTCGGGGTATCCGATCCGGGGGCTGACCCTGCTGCGCAGATCGACGGGATAGGTGTAGTGCAGTGTGTCGATATCGACGCCACGGCTCTGCGCGGTCGCGGCGAGCAGCGCCGCCGAGACCAATCCGTTGATCGTGGTGCCGTGCTGCCGACCCGTGGCCAGTAAGGACCGAGTCTCGTTGGCGGACAATCGGGTACGAACACGCTCGGCCGGAGTCGCCGAACGGTCCGCCGGCGATTCGAGCCCGTCCGTATCCGGCAGTTCGAGGGCGGGCGCGGCCGCGACACCGCGCGCCGCGAGCAGCTGCTCGAGCGAATGGGGGTAGGCGTGGCGCGCGGGTGCGGCCGGCGCGCCTTCGGCGTGCGCGGTGTAGTACTTCCACAGTTCCGACAGCAGGTGCAACGAATGGTGACCGTCGGCGATGGCGTGATGGGTCAGCAAGGTCACCGCGACCGTATCGTCGTCACCGCGCACCGTATGGATCGCCGCTGCGCGACCGTCCAGGTCGGGTAGCTCGTACAGCGGGTCCTCGACCGGACCGGCCACCTCGAACAGCGCGGCCGCGACGTCCGACACCGCCGCGATGGCGGGCCCACTCTCGCCGTCCTGCACCATCCGGGTGGACAGCACCGGATAGGCGGCACGCAACGTCTCGAAGGCACGGGCCAGCACCGCAGCGTCGAGCCTGCCGCGCACTCGGGTGGAGTACCCCACGTAGAGCCCGAACCGGAAATACATGAGCTCGCTCGGGGCGAGCGGACGAACCAACAGCTGCGACGACGTCATGACACTGTCTCCTTCGGCTTCACCTTGGGGTCGAGCAGCCCGGAACCGCCGCCCTAACGGCACTGGTAAGGGGAGGTCGGCTAACCCCAGGCTAAACATCAATGGCAGTATCTGCCATAATGTCTCAGTGAGTCATAAGGGTAATTTCTGCCACTTGCCGGGGCAGGAGTGATGCAGCGCACAAAGGTCGGCGATGCCCCCGCCGAGCGCGAAATCCCCATGGCCGCAACAGTGTCGCGCGCGAGCCACGCCCTGAACAGCGCTGCCGCCGGGCACAACCATCTGGACCGTTTGTTTCACGCGCTGCGTCTGCGCCCCGTGAGCAAGCGTTGATCTCCCGGTCATTGCGCGCATCATGCCCGCAATACCCGCTGCATACCTTGGGTTGAACCGATTATGGGAGGCCTGAGTTGAGCATGCTGACGCGTAACCGTGACATCGAGAATTGGGATGCCGAGGATGTCGCGGCCTGGGAAGCGGGTGGAAAAGATATTGCCAGACGAAATCTGATCTGGTCGGTCGTCGCCGAGCATGTCGGATTCTCGGTGTGGTCGATCTGGTCGGTGATGGTGCTGTTCATGCCGGCCGAAACCTACGGGATCGACCCGGCCGGCAAGTTCTTTCTGGTCGCGGTGCCGACGCTGGTCGGCGCGATCCTGCGCATTCCGTACACGGTGGCCACCGCGAAATTCGGCGGCCGCAATTGGACCATCTTCAGCGCGGTCCTGCTGTTGATTCCGACGCTGCTCACGCTGTATTTCATCAATCAGCCCGGCACCTCGTACACGACATTTCTGCTCGTGGCGGCGTTCGCCGGCGTCGGCGGCGGCAACTTCGCCTCGTCGATGACGAATATCAACGCTTTCTATCCGCAGCGACTCAAGGGCTGGGCGCTCGGGCTGAACGCGGGCGGCGGCAATATCGGCGTGCCGGCGATCCAACTGCTCGGTCTGCTGATCATCGCGACGCTCGGCCACGACTACGCGTCCCTGATCTGCGCGATCTACCTGGTCCTGGTGGCGGTCGCCGCGCTCGGCGCCGCGCTGTACATGGACAATCTGCGTAATCAGAAGGCCGACCTCGCCGACATGCTCGCGGCGCTGAAGGTGCCGCAGTCCTGGGCGATCGCGTTCCTGTACATCGGCACGTTCGGCTCGTTCATCGGCTACAGCTTCGCGTTCGGCCAGGTCCTGCAGATCAGCTTCAAAGCAGGCGGTGACACCGCCGCGCAGGCGGCGCTGCATGCCGCGCAGATCGCGTTCATCGGTCCGCTGCTCGGTTCGCTGGCCCGCCCGTACGGCGGCAAATGGGCCGACCGGATCGGCGGCAGCAAGGTGACCATGTACGTCTTCGGGGCGATGATGGCGGCGGCGGTCCTGGTCGTGGTGGCCAGCACGCTCGGTGATCGCAACGGCGGCGTCCCGAGCGGCGCGGCGATGGTGACGCTGATCGCCGGGTTCATCGCCCTGTTCATTCTGTCCGGCATCGGCAACGGGTCTGTCACCAAGATCATCCCGTCGGTGTTCGACGCCAAGTCCAAGAGCCTGGATCTCCCCCGTGCCGGGCAGGCCGCGTGGGCCCGCAACACCGGCGGCGCGCTCATCGGCTTCGTCGGCGCGATCGGTGCGCTCGGCGGTGTCGGCATCAATCTGATGCTGCGCTCCTCCTACGCCTCCACCAAGTCCGCGACGACCGCGTTCTGGGTCTTCATGGCGTTCTACGTCGCCTGCGCCCTGGTGGTCTGGGCGGTCTTCCTGCGCCGTCCCCGGGCCGGCGCCGAACCCGACGTGGTGGTCGAGGCGGAAGCGTTCGTCCTGGAAGCCGAAGCGGCCGCACACAGCCGCCGCTGACCTGCTGGAGCAGCACAAAAGCCGGGTGCGCCCCGACCTCGGAAGGTCGGGGCGCACCCGGCTTTTCAGGCCTCGGGCGGAACTCCCCGCCCGCCGGTTCAGCGCCAGCGATCAGGGGTGACCGGAGCGTCCCAGGCGCGGGCGTAGCGGCGAGTGTCGGGCGCGCTGGACTGCTTGCGGCGGTACACGACATAGGGGCGGGTCAGATAGCCGATGGGCGCGCTGAACATGTGCACCAGGCGGGTGTAGGGCCAGACGCCGATCAGGACGAGCACGATCAGACCGTGCAGCTGGAAGGTCCACGGCGTGCCGACCATCAGTTCCGGTTCCGGATGCGGCGTGAAAAGGCTACGGAACCAAGGGGAAACGGTTTCGCGATAGTTGTAGGTTCCCCAAACGAGGTTGCTGCCCCAGGTGTTGAGCAGTCCGGTGACCAGCGCGCCGGCCAGCAGGACGTACATCACTTTGTCGTTGGCCGTGGTGGCCTTGCGCACCGCGGGCACGGTGATCCGGCGATAGAGCAGGATGCCGACACCGGCGAGCACGGCCACCCCCGCGATCGACCCCGCCGAAACCGCGATCAGGTGATAGGCGTGCTCGGAGACGCCGACCGCGGCCGTCCACGATTCCGGTATCAGCACCCCCAGCACGTGACCGCCGATCACGCCGAGCATGCCGAAGTGGAACAGCGGGCTGCCCAGACGCAGCAAACGGCTTTCGTAGACCTGGGAAGACCTTGTGGTCCAACCGAATTGGTCGTTCCGATAGCGCCACAGATGGCCGAGAACGAACGAGGTGAACGCCACATACGGCAGGGTCAACCATAGGGTGCTGGTCATCGGCGGCCTTCTCCTTGCGCGAACATCGTGGGATCCATGGCGAACGGCTCGAGTCCCACTTCTTCTTCCGGTGGCCCCTGCGCGGCCAATTCGGCGATGCGCCGCCGGTCCGCGGTGGTCGGCGGTGGCAGCGTGGCGACCACGGCCGTGAGCACCGCCGCATACGGAGAAACGCTGTCCGCCAACGAGAGCCGGAGCAGCTCCAGCACCGGCACGTGCTCGCCGAGCAATCGTTCGCCACCGATCGGATCGACCGTCGCGGCGAACTCGAGCAGCACCGCCAGGTGATCGGGCAATTCCTCGTCGCCGAGTTCGACACCCGCCTGCCGGTAGGCGTGTTTGAAGCGGAGCAGCGCCATCCCGCGCTTACGGGTATCGCCGTACGCGTAGAAGGTCAGGTGCATGCTGGAGCGGCGGCGCATGTCGAAAGTGCGCACGTATTCGGCCGCGAGCTCCAGTGGCGCGGTGGCCCGGATATGGGCCAGGAATCCGAGCAGCGGTTCCCGCACCGGTGGCGGCAATTCTGTTGCGGCGTCGAGCAGTTCGTCCGTCATGGCGAGCAGTTGTTCGCTCGGATAGTCGAGCAGCAGCGCGGCGATCCGCCAGACCAGGCGGCGGTCCCGCTCGGCCATGGGCACCGCGGGCTCCGGCCTGCGCCGGACTTTCAGCAGCGCCATGATGAGCTCTCGTTCATTGCGGTGTCCCCGTGGGTGTCGGGGCGGCGAGCGGAGTGCCCTCCGGCACAGCGCCATTGCTTCCGTTCGCCGCCGCGCCGTTTCCGTTCGTGCCGTTTCCGTTCGCGCCGCTTCCGTTCGTCGCGTTGTGCTCTTCCCTGCCGTTGCTGCCGTTCTGCGCTGAAGGCAACAACCCGTTGGTGCTCTTACCGTCCCAGTCGAGTAGGTTGATCCGCTTCGACTTCTCCTGTGGTGCAGCGTCGTTGGTGTCGGTGAGGTGGAACTTTTCGACCATGGTGTCGAGTGCGGTCATGCCGGGTCCGCCGTCGGTGTCGAGGCTGCATCCGGTGGCGAGTGCGTCGAGTTGGTGGGCTTGTGATCCGGCGCCGGAGGGGATGACGTAGCGGTGTTCGTATTTGGCGATGGCGAGTAGCCGGTAGAGGGCTTCGATTTCTTCGGGTTGGAGCCGGATCGAGGGGGCGATGGCCGGGTCTGGTTCTTCGCCGAGGTTGATCGAGCGCATGAACGCGCGCATCCCGGCGAGTCGCTGCAACGCGGCGCGCACGGGTCCGATCTGGCCGGCGGTGAACAGTTCGGCGAGGTATTGCAGGGGGATGCGCAGGGTGTCGATGGCGCCGAAGAGGTTGTGCGGGTTTTCCCCGTCGTGGCCGGTTTGGGTGAGGACGTCGACCACGGGTGAGAGGGGTGGGATGTACCAGACCATGGGCATGGTGCGGTATTCCGGGTGCAGGGGCAGCGCGATCTGGTAGTCGGCGATGAGTTTGTAGACCGGTGAGTCCTGGGCGGCTTGGATCCATTCCGGGGAGATACCGGCGTGTTCGGCTTCGGTGATGACGCGGGGGTCGTGGGGGTTGAGGAAGACCCCGAGTTGGGCGGGGTAGAGATCTTCGGGGTCGGTGACCGCGGCCGCGGCACCGACTTTGTCGGCGTCGTAGAGCATGACGCCGATGTAGCGCAGGCGTCCGACGCAGGTTTCCGAGCACACGGTCGGGATCCCGACTTCCACCCTCGGGTAGCAGAAGGTGCATTTCTCGGCTTTGCCGGTTTTGTGGTTGAAGTAGATCTTCTTGTACGGGCACCCGGTGACGCATTGCCGCCAGCCCCGGCATTTGTCCTGATCGACGAGCACGATCCCGTCCTCGGCGCGTTTGTAGATCGCCCCTGACGGGCACGACGCCGCACACGAGGGGTTGAGGCAGTGTTCACAGATCCGGGGCAGGTAGAACATGAAGGTTTGCTCGAACTCGAGTTTCACCTGGTCGGACAACCGCGCCAGCAGCGGGTCTTTTCCGACCTGGTCGGGTCCGGAGCCGAGGTCGTCGTCCCAGTTCGCGCCCCACGTGATCGTCGTATCGGCGCCGGTGATCAACGATTTCGGGCGCGCGACCGGGGTGGTGTCCATCGCCGGGGCCGAGAGCAGAGTGTCGTAGTCATAGCTCCACGGCTCGTAATAGTCGGCGACGGTGGGCAGGTCGGGGTTGGCGAAAAGGTTGAGCAGGCGGGTGAACCGCGACCCCGACCGCAACGTGAGTTTGCCGCGCCGGTTCAGTGTCCAGCCGCCTTTCCACCGGTCCTGGTTCTGGTATTGGCGGGGATAGCCTTGCCCGGGCCGGGTTTCGACGTTGTTGAACCACATGTATTCGGTGCCACCACGATTGGTCCACGCCTGTTTACACGTCACCGAACAGGTGTGGCAGCCGATACATTTGTCCAGGTTCATCACCATCGCCAGCTGTGCCATGACACGCATATCAGTACTCCACTTCCTGGCTACGGCGCCGGATCGTGGTGACCTCGTCACGCTGATTACCGGTCGGGCCGTGATAGTTCAACGCAAACGACTGCTGGGCATACCCGCCGATCAAATGCGACGGCTTGATCATGATCCGGGTCAACGCGTTATGGATCCCACCCCGCTTACCCCGCGCATCATCGACCTCGCCACGATCCTCGATCCGGGGCACACCCACCGCCCGGTCCTGCGCGTGATACATGAACACCGTGCCCTCGGGCATCCGATGCGACACGATCGCCCGCGCCACCACCACCCCGTTACGGTTGACCGCCTCGATCCAATCATTATCGGCCACACCGATCTTCGCCGCGTCCCGCTCCGACATCCAGATCGAGGGCCCACCCCGCGACAACGTCAACATATGCAAATTGTCCTGATACGCCGAATGGATCGACCACTTCGAATGCGGCGTCAAATACCGCACCGTCACACCATTCACCCCCACCGCACCGACCTCGGGCTCACTGAACAACCCCGTCATATCCAACGGCGGCCTGAACACCGGCAACTGCTCACCCAGCTCGATCATCCAATCATGATCCAAATAGAAATGCTGACGCCCCGACAACGTATGCCACGGCTTCAACCGCTCCACATTGATCGTGAACGGCGAATACCGCCGCCCACCCGACTCACTCCCCGACCACTCCGGCGACGTGATCACCGGCACCGGACGCGCCTGCGTATCCGCAAAACTAATCCGCTTCCCCGCATGCTCCGCAGCCAAATCCACCAACCCGGCACCCGTACGACGCTCCAACGCCTCGAAACCCTGCACCGCGAGCCGGCCATTGGTCGTGCCCGACAGCGCCAGAATCGCCTCCGCGGCATGGATATCCTTGGCCAGCGACGGACGCCCCTGGGCCACACCGGAAACCACGGTGCCGTTGACCCCCGCGAGGTATTTCACCTCCTCCTCCGGATAGGTCGTCACCCCCTTCGTGGTCAAGCCCAGCGTCTCGACCAACGGCCCCAAAGCGGCCATCTTCTCCGCGATCTTGGGGTAGTCCCGTTCCACCAGCACCAGTTTGGGCATCGTCTGACCCGGAATCGGCTCGCACTCACCGGCTTTCCAATCCAGCACCCGCCCACCCGCCTGCGCCAACGCATCCGGCGAATCGTGCTGCAACGGCACCGCCACGATATCTTTGCGGACACCCAGGTGCTTTTCGGCCATCCACGAGAACCCGCGCGCGATCCGATGGAACGCCTCGAAATCGGTCTTGGCCTCCCACGGCGGCGAAATCGCCGGAGAGAAGGCGTGCACGAACGGATGCATATCGGTCGAGGACAGATCGTGCTTCTCATACCAAGTCGCCGCGGGCAGCACGATATCGGAGAACAATGTCGTGCTCGTCATCCGAAAGTCCAACGACAGCAACAGATCCAGCTTCCCCGTCGCCGCCCGCTCCCGCCACACCAACTCCTGCGGCCGCACACCGGTCACATCCGTGGTCTGCAAATTCGAATCCGCACCCAGCAGATGCTTGTGGAAGTACTCGTTACCCTTGCCCGACGAACCGAGCAGGTTCGCCCGCCACACCGTCAGACAGCGCGGGAAATTCTCCGGAGCATCGGGATCCTCACACGCGAAACGCAGGTCACCGGATTTCAATTCGTCCACGATGTGCTCGGGCGCGGACTTACCCGCGCGCTCGGCCTCGTCCGCCAGATCCAGCGGATTGCGGTCGAACGTCGGATAACTCGGCATCCAGCCCAGCCTGCTCGCCAACGCGATATTGTCCGCCGCCGTGCGCCCCGCGAAGCGGCCCTCCCCCAGCGGCGAAGCGAACGCCGCCGCGGTGAACGGGTCATAGCGCCACTGATCGTTGCTGAGATACCAGAACACCGTGCCCTGCATCTGGCGCGGCGGCCGCTGCCAGTCGGAGCCGAAAGCCAATGTGGACCAACCGGTTACCGGTCGGCACTTCTCCTGTCCGACGTAGTGCGCCCAGCCGCCACCGTTCACCCCCTGGCAGCCGGTGAGCAGCGTCAGCGTGAAGAACGCCCGATAGATCTGATCGGAGTGAAACCAGTGATTGGTGCCCGCACCCATCAGAATCATCGACCGGCCGCCCGAACGCATTGCGTTGTCAGCGAACTCGCGCGCGATCCGGGTCGCCTGCACGGCCGGTACACCGGTGACGGCTTCCTGCCAGGCAGGCGTATACGGCTCGGACGCATCGTCGTAACCGGACGGCCAGCTTCCGGGTAGACCCTCGCGTGCGACACCGTACTGAGCCAGCAGCAGATCGAACACGGTGGTAACCCGCTTGCCCGCAACGACCATCGTCGGCACACCGCGGGTCAGCACACCGGGCACGTCGGTGTCGAAGCGGGGAAACCGCACGGCCGCAGCATCATCGGTGCGGCCGTGCAGCGTCAGCAGCGGATCGACGTCCGCCAGGTCCAGGTTCCACCGTCCGGTGCCGGACGCGCCGAACCGATCGCCCAGCGATCCGTTGGGCACCACCGGATTCGCGTCGGCATCCAGCAGCACCGTACGGAACGCGTCACCCGCGTCCGGTTCGGCGGCCCCCTGCGCCACCGAACCGGACGCGGCGAGGTCGGCCGCGGTCAGGAACTTGCCGGGCACGTAGCCGCCGTCCCGCTCGTCGAGGGTGATCAGGAACGGCAGATCGGTGTAGCGCTTGACATAGTCGGTGAACCGGGCCGTGGTCTTGTCGACGAAGAACTCCTTGAGCATCACGTGGCCCATCGACATGGCAAGCGCCGCATCGGTTCCCGGCCGCGCCGCCACCCACTCGTCGGCGAACTTCGTATTGTCGGCATAGTCGGGCGACACCACCACGACCTTCTGCCCCCGATACCGCGCCTCGGTCATATAGTGCGCATCCGGCGTCCGCGTCACCGGCACATTCGAACCCCACATGATCAAATACCCGGCATCGAACCAATCCGCCGACTCCGGCACATCGGTCTGATCACCGAACACCTGCGGCGACGCCACCGGCAGATCCGCATACCAGTCATAAAACGACAGCATCGACCCACCCAGCAACGAAATGAACCGCGCCCCAACCGCATGGCTGACCATCGACATCGCCGGAATCGGCGAGAAACCCGCCACCCGATCCGGGCCGTACTGCTTGATCGTGTAGACGTGCGCCGCCGCCGCGATCTCCGCGGCCTCCCACCATTCGGCGCGCACAAAGCCACCCTTGCCACGAGAGGACTTGTAGCGCTTCGCTTTCGCCGAGTCCTCCACGATTTCGCCCCAGGCCAGCACCGGGTCCTTGAGCCGAGACTTGGCTTCGCGGTACATCTCCAGCAGCACGCCACGCACATACGGATAGCGGATGCGGGCAGGCGAGTAGGTGTACCAGGAGAACGACGCACCGCGCGGGCACCCGCGCGGCTCGTACTCCGGCTTGTCCGAGCCGACCGAGGGATAGTCGGTCTGCTGCGATTCCCAGGTGATCACACCGTCTTTGACGTAGATCTTCCAGGAGCACGAACCCGTGCAGTTGACGCCGTGGGTCGAGCGCACCACTTTGTCGTGCGACCATCGGTCGCGATAGAACTCGTCGGCCGCGCGGCCGCCGGTCTTGTGCAGCGTGCGCTGGTCCGCCGAAATCTCGCCGCGGTGAAAATACTTACCCAACCGCAGCAGTGCGTCACCGGCGTCGGCGTTTGATCGGTCGGTCGGTCGGTGCGCCACGACGCCCCCTTCGAGCTGTGAAAATCGGGCTGGTGCTCAGACTGTAAGGACCACGGGACGTGCGGCCAAACGGTTCCCTCACACCCCGCCCGGACGCGTTGTGCGGTGTGAGATCACGGCAACCTGCCGGTCACGGCACCCCGCCCGTGCCCGCCCTCGCACAGCCGTTCGACCTGCGCGTGAGCGCGCCGACCGGCCGAAACACCCGGCGGTTCGCCTGTTTCGACGACGATCATGTGATTGTTCGGAAACAGCGGGTTCTCGGGCGGTTTACATTTGTTAACAGATCATCGATCAGCGGAATCGACGACTTCGCCGACCACGCCGCCTCGCGATCGAGACCCGGCGGCCCGGGCGATCCCTCCCCCATCCGTCGCGTACGGACGACCATCCGACACCTTCCCCTGCGTCGACCGGGGCAACCCCCGGTGCACCGGATGTCATGCGGACCATCGCAACACAGTTCGGCCCGCCGGCGCTACCGAACGCGGACATCGATCTGTCGGCCGAACGGCGGATATTCCCCGGACGGCACCGGTGGCATCGTGGTCAGCGCAATCGAAACCAATCTTCGGTGGAGGAAAAGTGTTGAGCCAGAGTGTGATTCGTCGTCCAGGCCTGCGCGACATGGCTGCGGCCACCGTCTTGGCCACGGCCCTGACCGTCGCGGCCTCGGCCGGCGCGTCCGCCGGACCGGGCACAGGTAGCTCCGGCAGCTCGGACACCGGCAGCGGCAGCGGTAGCGCCGGCAGCGGCAGCGGCCCCGGCACGCCACAACCGCCCACCCAGCGCTGCAACCAGTCGACCAAATCCGGCGGCGCGGGCGTCACCGACACCATGCACGAACTCGGCCGTGGCGGCCCGCTCTCCTTCGTCCTGACCTACGAGACCTACGACGTCCCGGACAAGATCGACGTCTTCTACCAGGGCGCGCTGGTGCGCACCACGGGTTACGTCGGCGACCATCTCAATCAAGGCACCGGCTCCCTCACCGTCGGCCTGCCCGCGGGCACCGCCACCGCCGTGATGGTCCGAGTCACCGGCCCGAACGGCACCAAGTGGGACTACACCGTCAGGTGCCCCTGATCCGTGCGCAGCAGTTCGATCAGGGCGGTGATGCTCTGCGCACCCCGGCCATCGGCCACCGCTCGGCGCAGCAACTCGTGCATCGGGCCATGCCAGGACATATCCACCCCGGCCTCCCGACCGAGCCGCTCATCGTCGTCGATCGCGGTGTGGAACAACGCGATCGACGATCCGAGCCGGGTGTAGTCCTTGCTGTCGATCTCGTCGGCGACTACCGGCAGGATCGATGCGATCATCTGTAGCCATTTGATCGAGTACGGCACCATCGACTGTGCCGGGATACCGCGCCCGGCCAGTAGCGCCGCGCCTTCGAAGAATCCGAGCAACGCGGGCAGCAGGGTTGCGCCGACCGCGGATTCGAACAGCGCCGCGAGATCCGGTTCGGCACCGAGGTGGACCACTTCACCACCCAGTACCCGCAGCGTCTCCACGTGCTCGGCGAAGATCGTCTGCGCGCCACCGAAGTACAGCAGGGTGTCGGGCGCGCCGATCGCGGACGGGACATTCTTGATCGCGCCGCCGAGGAAACGTGCACCCAGGCCGGTCACCCAGCTCGCGAATTCCCTTGCTTCGGAGGGTATTCCGCTGTTCGTCGTGACGATGACGCGGCCCGCCAGCTCGGCTTCGGCCGCCGCCAGCGCGGTCCTGGTCGCCTCGAACGTGGTCATTGCGGAGATGATCAGCGGGCTCGCGGCCACGGCGTCGGCGATCGCCAGGCGTTGCCGCGCGCCCGCGGCCACGAGCGGCGCCGCGCGCTCCGGGTTCCGGTTCCACACGGTGGTGGGGTGTTTCGCCGCGAGGAAAGCCGCGGCGACCGCGGTACCCATGGACCCGGTGCCGAGCACCGTCACCGGCGTTCGCTGTTCCGTCATTGCGCTCCAATTGCGTTGTCTACCAAGCAGGCACAGGGCCTCGTGCTCCGCCAGTGTCGAGGCAGACGACCAGCGCGGACAAGTACGCACTTTCCCCGGGAGTTGCGCACGTCCAGGTAAGTAACCAGCTCAGCGCCGCAAGGACGGTGCGGTACCGCGCAAGACCACACCCGAACCGGTCAGGTGTGGTCTTCGTCGGTGTTCGCCGTGGCTACAGCGCCTGGTCCTTGGTTTCCACCAACGCCTTGGCGCAGCCGAAACTCAATACCGCCAGACCGGCCAGCATGACTCCGATCGCATTGCTGCCGTATGCCGACGAGAGCGGCGTGGCGACCAGGGGCGGGATCGCACCGCCGAGCACCCCGGCCAGGTTGTAGCCGAGACCCGCGCCGGTATAGCGGTAGCGGGTCCGGAACATCTCCGGCAGCAGCGCACCACACGGCCCGTACGCGACACCGAAGATGGCCAGGGTGGTCAGCACACTGAGCACGAAGGCGGGCCGAGAGCCACTGTCCAGCAAGGGGAACAGCACCAGCGACCAGACGATGGCCACCCCGGACGACGCCATGATGACCCGGCGGCGGCCCAGCCGGTCGGAGTAGATGGCCGAAAGCACGGTCGCCGCACCGAATATCACCGCCGCCCCGATGCCGACGGTCAGCACGAACGGGCGGCTGAACCCCAGGGTCTTGGTGCCGTAGCTGGTGAGGAAGGCGGTGCCCATGTAGAAGAAGGCGAACAAGGTGGCCAAAGCGCCCGCGGACAGCAGGATTTCCTTGGCCTGGTGCCGCCAGGCCTCCAGGAAGGGCAGCCGCGCCGGCCCGGCGTCGAGCGCGCGCTCGGTCGCGTTCGCACGGAAGACCGGCGTTTCCTCGATCACCAGACGCACATACAGCCCGACGCCGACCAGGACGATCGAGAACACGAACGGGATGCGCCAGCCCCAGGTGAGGAAGGCGTCGTCGGTGTCGCCGAGAAAGGTGCCGGTGATGAGAAAAGTGCTGCTGGACAACGCGAAGGCGAACGCGGGACCGATCTGCGGGAACATCGCGTAGAGACCGCGTTTGCCCGGTGGCGCGTACTCGGCGGTGAGCAGGGTCGCGCCCGCCCATTCGCCGCCGACGGCGAAGCCCTGACCGAAGCGCAGCAGCACCAGGATCAACGGAGCCGCGACGCCGATGGTCGCCGCGCCGGGCAGCAGGCCGATCAGCAGCGTGGAGATGCCCATCAGCAACAGCGTGGAGACGAGGGTCTTCTTGCGGCCGATGCGGTCGCCGAAATGCCCGAAGATCATGGCGCCCACCGGGCGTGCGATGAACGCCACGGCGAACGTCGCGAACGAGGCGACCGTGCCCGCCGTCGATCCGAGCGCCGGGAAGAAGACCTTCGGAAAGACGAGCGCCGCCGCGGTCCCGTAGATGAAGAAATCGTAGAATTCGATGGTGGTGCCGATACAGCTCGCGACGGCCACCCGGCGCATGCTCGTGCCGGTCGTCGTCATCGTTGCCTGTTGTGGCGACAGTCTTTTCATGCGGTCCTCATTTCATCCCCTGCGCCGCCAGTCCAGGCGCGGGGTGAGAGGACCATAGTGATGTGGGTCACTCCGTGGTAACCCCCGAACGGGGGTAGGGACCTACTGTCGAACAGACGATTCGCGAGTGAACGCGGCGCGGTGCGCGTCGGTCAGCAGCACACCGAGTTCCTGCTGCTCGGACTCGTCGAGCACCTCGAAGTACGGCTGAATCAGCTTGTCGGTCAAGGCTTCCGCCGCTTCCCAGCGCTCACGCTGCGCGGGCGTCGGCGTCGCGAACGGTTCGGGCCAGCCGAGCAGGCGAGCCTGATCACCGCCGTCGAGCATCGGCGACCCGGAGACGAGAATCGCCTCCAGCGGTGTCAGCCCGCACGCCGTCACCGCGATGAAGTGCAGCCCGCCCCGCAATTCGCGCACCACGTGCAGCAGCAGCGTCGCCCGGCCGAGCCCGTCCGCGGGCCGCGGCATCGCCCGCCAGCCCGCGAACAACGGCAGTCCGGCCGGCGACGCCGCCGCGGCCACCCGCTCCAGCAATTCCGCCAGCCGATCCGCGGCTTCGAACGAGGCGAGCTTGCGGCGACCGAAATCCTGACAGGCGGCCGAATAGGCCTGTGCCGCTTCGGCGGCGGCGATCGGCGTCGATTCCCAAGCCGACCGGACCCGCTCCGGCGCGAAGAAGCCGAAGGCCGCGGCGACCACGTCGGCATCCACCTCGCCGACCACGCCACCGCGGCCACGGGTGTACGGGCCGTGGAACCCGCTCACCCCGATGGCACTGCCGAATTCCTTGACTTCCCGGGACAGCATGAACGCCCCACCCAGCTCCGAGATCTGCTTCTTCACCACAGCCGCCGTCATCATGAACGAAATACTATACGTACGGCCGTACGTCTTACAAGAGACGCGTCGAACCGCATCGGCTGACGAAATCGCCTACGGCTCAACCTTTATCGAGATCGAGCGGTGAGCCGTCATAGTGGGCGGCCAATTCGGCGGCTCGATCGCGCAGCGCGGTGCGCAGCCATTGCGGGGCAAGGACTTCCGCGTTCGTGGCCAGTTGCCAGAGCGCCCATTCGGCGTGTCTCGCGTCCTGGAAGGTCACCTCCAGCCGTATCCAGGCGTCCGCGTCGGTTGTCTCGGCGCGCACCGCCAGCGCGGTGTCGACCAGCTCCGCGCGCCGCGACGGGTGCACCCGGGCACGCACTGCCACTTGGTCGCCGCCGGTACGAAATCGCGTGCCGCGTTCCTGCCACGCCCGGTCCAGATCGACCCGGTCCGGGCGCTGCGCGGGTTCCGGCAGTTCCTCGGCGGCCGAAATACGCGACAGGCGGTAGGTGCGGTCCGCACCGGACCGCGTGGCCAGCAAGTACGCCTGATCGCGCACGGTGACCAAGCCGACGGGGTCCACCGTGCGCCAGGCCGGCTCCTGATCCACCGCCGCGTAGCGGATACGCAGCTTGTGCCCGGCCAGCACCGCGCGCCGGACCTCGCGCGCCACCGCGTCGGGCACCGCCTCGGGGAGCGTGCGCCGCGACAGGAGATCGGTGTCCGGATCGATCAGCAATCGTTCGGCCGCGCCCGCCGCGGTCAGCCGGTAGCTCTCGGGCAGCGCGTCGACCACCTTGCGCATCGCCGAGGCGAGCGCCGAGCCGAGCCCGAAAGCCTGTGCGCCAGGCCGTGATCCGGCCACCAGCAGCGCCAGCGCCTCGTCGTGGTTCAGGCCCGTCAGCTCGGTCTGGAAACCCGGCAGCAAGACGAACCCGCCGTGCCTGCCGCGCTCGGCGTACACGGGGACGCCTGCCGCGGACAGCGCATCGATATCGCGCAGCACGGTCCGGGTGGAGACCTCCAGTTCGCGGGCGAGCGCGGTCGCGGACAGCCTGCCGTGCCGGCGCAGCAGCAACACCAGGGAGACCAGCCGATCGGCACGCATAGAAAAACCTTCGCAGAAATACCCGACACAAGATGTCGTGATTTGCTGAGAGTGTAGTCGGTATGACGAACAACAAAGTGGCCACCGAGCCCAACGACCTGGGCAGATACTTCGTCGAGCGCGCCAACGCCGGCGATGTCGACGGACTGGTGGCGCTCTACGAACCGGACGCGGTGCTGGAGTTCCCGCCGGGCCACTTCGCCACCGGACACGCGGCGATCCGCAAGGTCTACGAGCAGTTCGTGGCGGCCGCACCGGTACTGTCCCCCGGTAGGCAGCACCCGGCACTGGTGAGCGGCGACCTGGCACTGACGACGACCACCCTGACCACCGGCGAGATCGCGGCCGAGGTCGCACGCCGCCAGCCCGACGGGTCCTGGTTGTGGGCGGTGGACCAGCCGACCCTGCTCCCGTAGGCACCGCGGCGGTGGGCCGGATCGACCGCGCCCACCGCCACCGTCGAAAGGCTGCGATCACCGTCGAAAGGCAGCGATCACTGTCGAAAGGCTGCGATGAAACACATAACGACGATCGGCGTCTACGGCGGCACCGTCGAGACCTTCCTCGCGACGCTCACCGCGGCGGGCGTCGGACTGCTGCTCGACCTGCGCCAGCGCCGCGGGGTCCGCGGGCCGGAGTACGCCTGGGCGAACTCGGCACGTCTTCAGCATGCGCTCGCCGCGACGGGTATCGAGTACCGCCACGTGAAGGGGCTGGCGCCGACGACCGAACTACGCCAACTCCAGTACCGCGCAGACGATCTGGCAGGCGTCGGCAAGCGGAGCCGCGTCCGGTTGGCAGCCGAGTACGCCGAGCGCTACACCCGGGAGATCCTCGACCCGTTCGACCTCGCCGCCCTCGCGCAAGACCTCCCGAACAACAGCACGACCGCACTGTTCTGCGTCGAACGCGATCCGCAGGCCTGCCATCGCGCGCTCGTGGCCGCCCGCCTGCACGCCGATCACCGACTCCCGATCACCCATCTCTACCCGGATTGAGCGACCTGTTGCTCAGCAACCGGACGCCGTACAGAACTGCTCCCGCGGCGACGACCCCCGCACCGGTGACGATGGACCCGACCGGCAAGGTGAACGCCAAGACCAGACAGCCGAGCAACCCCGTAGCGGGAATCACTCGGGGCGGCCGGTTTTCGTCGCGGGACAGGGTCCAGGCCGACACATTCGCGATGGCGTAGTAGAGCAGCACGCCGAACGAGGAGAACCCGATCACGGCGCGCAGATCGATGGTGGCGGCGGTGACCGCGACGAGCACGCCGACCACCACCTCGGCACGATGCGGGACCCCGAATCGCGGGTGCACGGCGGCGAGACTGTGCGGCAGGTGGCGATCGCGGGCCATCGCCAAGGTGGTGCGGGAGACGCCGAGGATCAGTGCCGACAGCGCGCCCAAGGCCGCGACCGCCGCACCCGTGCGCACCACCGGTGCCAACCATCCGACCCCCGCGACCTGCACCAGCGCAACGAGCGGTGCCGCTGCCGTCGCCAACCGATCCGGCCCGAGTACGCCCAGCGCGGCCACCGCTACCGACGCGTACACGACGAGCGTGCCGCCGAGCGCCAGCGCTATCGCACGCGGAATCGTGCGGGCCGGGTCACGGACCTCCTCACCGAGCGTGGCGATACGCGCGTACCCGGCGAAGGCGAAGAACAACAGACCGCCCGCTTGCAGCACGCCCGTAACGGTCAGCGCACCGCCGAATTGCATTCGCTGCCAATCCATCCGGTTCGAACCGAAGGCTGTGGCAACCACCACCGCGAGCACGAGCAGCACCACGACCACGATCACCCGGGTCAGCCATGCCGATTTCTGCACGCCGCGATAGTTGACGGCGGTCAGCGTCGCCACCGCGACGACCGCGACCGCATGAGCGTGCGCGGGCCACAGGTAGATTCCGGCAGTCAGTGCCATCGCCGCACAGGATGCAGACTTGCCCACCACGAAACTCCAGCCCGCGAGGTAACCCCAGAACGGCCCCAACCGCTCCCGCCCGTACACATACGTGCCTCCGGAAGACGGATACCGAACGGCCAGCCGCGCCGAAGAAATCGCGTTACAGCAGGCGACCACCGCCGCGAGCGCGAGCCCGATCAGCAGCCCTGCTCCCCCGGCCCGCGCCGCCGGGCCCAGCGCAGCGAAGATGCCCGCGCCGATCATCGCCCCCAGTCCGATCATCACGGCGTCGCCAACGCCCAGGCGCCGTGGCAGCGCCGCGTTCGCCCCGGCCGAGCCGCTGTCGTCCATCGCAACTCCCCGAGTTAGCGCTGTGGTTGCCGCCTATCCTATGACGCGGGCCCGCCGACCCTAACGGTAGTAGACCTCGAGTTCTGCGATCGAGGTGAAATAGGCGCTGCCGCCTGGTTTTCCGATGATGCGGAGGCCGTCGCCGGAGGTGGTCGCGAAGCTGAAAGTATAGGTGGTGAAGGCGCCGGTCGACGCGGTGTACGGGTAGCGGGGCTCGATCTTGGTGTTCTGGACGTCGATCCAGCGGAAGTCCTGGCGCACCTGAACGCGCAGGCTTGCGGCGAACCAGCCGCCGTCGTCGAACATTTCACCGGTCGTGTAGACCACCTGATTCATCAGGTACGGCTCGGACCAGGTGAAACCCCAGAAGTCGAGGTCCTTGTTCTCCTGGTCGAAGCTGTTCTCGCTCTTGGTGAAATCACCGTCGTTGTAGTACTCGGTGTGGCCGAAGTGGGCGGATTTCTCGATGGGCGTGACCGCGGCGCCGGTGTAGGCCAGGTTGTCGCGCGGGTCGGGCTGGTTCGCCGGCGTCTGCGCGCGGTACGGCAGCAACGTCATCTTGCGCAGGTTGAAGCTGTAGGCGGTATCGCCGCCCGCGCTGCCCACCCACCAGTTCGACTGCACCCACATCGACGTCCCGTCGGCCGCGATGAACTTCGACGGGATCGTGGTGGCATAGCCGCCGTTCTTCGGACCGGGGCAGCCGGGGCCCCGGCCGAACCACGGATAGCCGCCGAAGTCCTTGGTGAGGAACAGTTTCCAAGGACCCCACGGCGTGGGCGCCTCATAGAACTCGTAGGTGTACTCGGTCCAGGAGGTGTACAGATACCGTTTCAGCGGTTCGACGTACACCACCCCGCCCTGCGAGATCACCGAGAGGTTGTGCGGCCACTCCCGGTAATTGCGCAGCGTCGGATACTGCCGCCGGGTGTCGCGCAACACCGCGCGCCGGTCGGTCAGCTGTTTGCTCCACCGCGGTGTGTCACCGTCGAGCCCGGCGAAGAATTCCCACCGGTTGCGTTGCTCGACCGCCTCTTTCGGCGCACGCGCGAGATACAGGTCGAACGGGTCGGCCACCGTCGCGGTGAACGATCCGCGCCAATTGCCGTCCAATCCATACGCATAGACGTAGCGGCCCGCGTCCGCGCCCAATGCCGTTGCGGCATAACCGGAGTCACGCCCGAAGTCGAGAAAGAAGACGGTGGTGAACACGCCGCCGGTGAACATCGGCTGCTGCGTCTTGTGCCAGGTCCGCCCGTGGTCGTCCGACCACGAGACACTGGCGGCCGGCGCATCGTTGAACGCGATATCCCCCGGACCCAGCCGTAGATCCTGAATCGCGAGATAGAGTCGCCCGTCCACGCAGACGATCCCGGTCGGCTTCCGGTTGTAGTGCGCGGGATCGCCCCAGATCGCGCCGACCTCGTCGGCGACCGCCAGCACCTCACCGGTGAACCCGCTCTTGGGATCTCCGCTGATCCGGTTGACCACGATGTCGTGCCGCGGCCCGTCCGCGAACCCGCTGCCATCACCGTTGACCGAATAGAGGTTGTCGTCGTCGGCCCAGCAGGTCACCCACAGATCGCCGTCGCTTTCGCTGTCGACCTCGACGGCGTTACCCACCATGGCCGTCGCGAAGAAGGTGCTCAGCTCGGAAGTGGAAACAGCACGCGCATCGGCCTTTTCTTCATGCTCGCCGGACTGCGCGGGCGAGCGCGACCCGGCGGTGCCGGCGACGCCGAATCCGGCGGCCAGCACACCGGCGGCTCCGGAGACGCCGACCATGAACCGGCGCCTGCCGATACCACTCACCCCCGACCCCCTCGGCCACCGACCGAGCACTCCACCGAACCGCCCCTCGGGCAGGCACTTTCGACCCGGCGGGCCGACACGCTGACAACGCTGTTCACGCAGACCATCTTTCGAGCAGAACCAATCCCGGCCCCGACACTAGCCGTTCACCCCCACCACCGGCACGGCGAGCTGTCCACACCCACTCCCGCTCATCGAGAACACCTGTTGACACCCCGAAACACCGCGGCCGATGGTTACCGCAGCTTCGTAACCGTGTCAGGAGTGGTCGATGTCTTCCTCCCAGCCCGAATCGGGCATGCGGCTGCAACGCAGCAGCCGCGACACCAGCGCGCTGATCCCGCGCCTCACCGAATGGCTGGCCACCCAACTGCCCGAGGCGGCCGGGCCGCGACTCACCCTGCAATCAGGCATCGACAGCAACGGCATGTCGGCGGAAACCTTGGTGCTCAACGCGATTTGGACCGAAGCCGGTACCTCGCGGACCGTCGACCTGATCGGCCGGATGGTGCCCACTCCGGGCGATTTCCCCATCCTGGCGCACTACGACCTGCAAGCCCAGTTCGACGCCATGCGCCTCGTCGCCGAGACGAGCGACGTGCCGGTGCCGCGGGTGCGCTTCCTCGAACCGACCGGTGCGGTACTGGGTACGCCCTTCCTTCTGATGGATCGGGTGGACGGCGTGGTGCCCCCGGATGTCATGCCGTACACCTTCGGCGGCAACTGGCTGTTCGACGCCGACGCCGAACAGCAACACAGGTTGCAGCACAGCACGATCGAGACACTTGCCGCGCTGCACGCTATTCCCGACGCGCGCACCGTCTTCGCCTTCCTCACCCCTGCGCAGCCGGGGACGAGCTCGCTCGAACGCACCCTGCACCGCGCCCACGCGTGGTACGAGTTCGCGGCACGCGATACCGGCCCGTCGCCGCTGGTCGAGCGAATCCTGGTGTGGCTCACCGCGAACCTGCCCGAAACCGCGCCCGGCGACGACGTGCTGTCCTGGGGCGACGCGCGCATCGGCAACTGCCTCTACCGGGACTTCGTGCCCGCCGCGGTACTCGACTGGGAGCTGGCGACGATCGGCCCCCGCGAACTCGATGTGGCCTGGCTCGTGTTCGCGCACCGGGTCTTTCAGACGATCGCGCAGACTTTCGGTCTCCCCGGCATGCCGGGCTTCCTCCGCGAAGCCGACGTCGTGGCGACCTACGCCGAGTGCGCGGGCCGGCCGCTCGGCGATCTCACCTGGTACACGCTGTTCGCCGCGCTGAACTACTGCGTCGTCTTTCTGCGGTCGGGCGGTCGGCAGATCCATTTCGGCGAGCTGGCCAGGCCCGACGACATCGAGTCGCTGCTGCATCACCGCTCGCTGGTCGAAGAACTGCTCGCCGAACTCGGCGCCTGAGCACCGCCGCACGACAATCCTGCTGGGGAGCGCACTTTCGTGATCGAACAACTCAATGAACTGGCGTACTACTGCATCACCCGGCATCCCGCCGATGCCCGGGTCTTGTTCCCGGAGGCCCGCGCGGCCGAGGAATTGGGCTTGGGCTCGTGCATGATCGGTGAGCGGATGACGGTCAAGGACTCCGCGGTGCTCTCCGGCGGGCTCGCCGGGTGCACCACCGATCTGGGGATCGCGGCGGCGGCCACGAATCACCACACCCGGCATCCGATGGTCACCGCCACCATCGGTTCCACCATGCAGGCCATCACCGGGGGCCGCTACGCCCTGGCTTTCGGCCGCGGCATGGCGGCGAACTGGAAAGCGATCGGCCTGCCCGCGGTCACCGAGGCCCAGTTGCGGGACTTCGTCGGCCTGCTGCGCCGACTGTGGGCGGGCGAGACCATCATCGGCCACGACGGGCCCGCCGGGGCCTGGCCGGTCCTCTATCACCAGAACGGCCTCGACGAGGCTCCGCCGATCGGTTTCGTCGCGGTCGGCCCGAAGACTCTCGAACTCGCCGGCGAGATCGGCGATTTCGTGGTGCTGCACACCTTCTTCTCCGAGGAGGCCACCACCAAATCCGTTGCGGCGGTGCGCCGTGGCGCGGAACGAGCGGGCAAGGACCCGGACCGCGTCCGGATCTGGTCGTGTCTGGCGACCGCGAGCGACGCGCTCGCCCCGGCGGACCAATTGCGTAGGCGGACCGGCCGTTTGGTGACCTACCTGCAGGCCTACGCCGACGTGCTCATCTCCGCCAACGGCTGGGATCCGCAGGTCTGGGAGCGCATCCGCGGCACCCAGCTCTACCTCGACGCCGCGGCGGCGGGCCCGATCGACGCGTCCGCCTCGGTCGAGGTCCTCGAACAGTTCGACGCCCTCATCCCGGACGAGTGGCTCGCCGCAGCCGCGTACGGCTCCCCAAAGCAGTGCGTACAGAAGATCTCGCGCGAATTCGACCTGGGCTGCCACTCGGTGATCATGCACGGCGCCGCCCCGCACGAGCTGGCCTCGGTCCTCACCGCCTACCGAGCCGACCGCCCCACCCTGCGCCGGGCGGTCGCGGCGAACCCGGGAAAGTTCGCGTCAGCGGGCCGGTGACCGGCGCGTGAAATCAGGCCCAGCACAAGCACTATCACGATCCCGCCACCCGCCAGCGCGGCCGAGGTGGCCAAGATCGCACCGATACCCGCCGCGCTGGCCGTGTGCCCCGCGGCGACGAGCTGGTCGGCCAGCGCGGGAGGCACGTTCGGCGTCGCGGCCGTGCCCTCCACCGATCCGCCTGCCGCGAGTACGTCGACGGCGCCGCGAGCAAGCTGATCCGGAATCTGCGGGAAAGCGCGCAGCGCGTCCTCGGCGCTCAACCGCACCGTCGATCCGAATACCGCCCCGAGGGTCGCGACACCGAGCGCCGTCCCGAGTTGCCGCGCCGTCGAGGCGACCCCGCTGGTCATCCCCGGCCGCACATTGGCGGCAATCCGCAGTGCCGCCTCCGAGGTGGTCGGGACGATGATCCCGAGCGCGATGCCGGAACAGAGCAGCACCGGAACGAACTGGGTCCAACTGCCCTCGGCCGACACCTGCACGGCCGACCAGGCACCGCCCAGAATGGCGGCCAATCCGAGCAGGTACCAGAGCACATCCGGCAGGAATCGTTGCGCCGCCGACACGATCGGCGCGGTGATCAACGCGGTCACCGACATCGGAACGAGCGCCAAGCCGGTGTCGATGGCCGACATGTGCAACGTATTGACGAAGTACAGCGCCAGATAGTTGCCTGCCGCGGTCACCGTGGCGAAGGCGATCAACCCCGGGACACAGATCGCGGCGAAGTCCGGCCGGGCCACCAGGCGCAGATCGACCATCGGGTCGGCGGCCCGTAATTCGGCGCCGACGAACAGCAGCGCAGCCACAACCGTGACACCGAAGAGGGCAACCGTCTTGGCGTCGGACCACCCCCACCCGTTGCCGTTCACCAGCGCCAGGACGACCGCCAGTAACGCCACGGTCGCCAGCACCGTGCCTGCGATGTCCAACGAAAACTCTTGTACGTCTTTACTGTTCGGTATCCGCGCGGCCAGGACGAGGGCGATCGACCCGATCGGCAGGTTGATCAGGAAGATCCAGCGCCAGTCCAGATACTCGACCAGTACGCCACCGACCACCGGACCCGACGCCGTCGCCAGTCCCATGACGGCGCCATAGACGCCGATCGCCTTGGCCCGCCCGGCGGCCGCGGGGAAGGCCGCCGAGATCAACGGCAAGGCGAGTCCCATCATCGCGGCGGCGCCACACCCTTGCACCGCCCGCAATACGTTGAGCACCACTATGTTCGGTGCGCACGCACAAGCCACCGACGCGGCGGTGAACACGCCGAGGCCGGCCACGAAGAAGGCCTTGCGCCCGTAGCGATCGCCGGCGACCGCGATCGTCAGCAGCAGCACGGCGATCGGCACCGTGTAGGCGTCGACAATCCATTGCAGCGCAGACAGATCGGCCCGGTACTCCCGCTGGATATCGGGTAGCGCGACGGCGACGATCGTGACATCGAGCAACAGCATGAACAAGGCGATACACACCGTCGCCAGCGTGACCCTGGGCGCACCGCGGCGGTCGGCGAGCGTTCGAGCCTCGGGTGGGTGGATACCGTTCACGGGCTTTCCTTCCGACACTGCGATGTGGACAGTGGCCACACTAGTGGTCACCGTCCACATTCACAAGGGTCGGATCAGCGGCCGACCCGCCGGGCGCCGCTACGGAATGGCTTTCAAGGTCAGACGCTGGAACGGCACCGGCCCCTCGGTGGGCACCGTGTGGCGCGTATCGGTGATCCACCGCAGCTTTCCGTCCACGTAGACGTCCGCCGATACCGCGAGCGTCCGGCGTGGATCGACCCGACCGGCCCGCAACTCGAACCGAGCAGGCTCGGCCACCGCCAGCCCCGCGCGGGCCAGCTCGATTGCGGGCGCGTCCGCCAACGAGACATCCACCAACCGGACCGTGATCACCGAGCCCGCCGGCGGCGGCCCACCCGGAAAGCTCAGCTCGCCGGTGACTACCAACGGCTCCACCGAATCCGCTTGTGCGGCAGTATTCGTCAGGGCATAACAGACCGCACCGGCCATGATCAGCACCGCCACGGCTCCCGCGATCCATCGCGTCTTCTCGGTCATGAACCTGACGATAGCCAGATAATTGCCACGGCAGGCGATCGTTAAGAGTCCCCTAATGGAACCCTAATCGACCCCGCACCGACGCCATCGCCGGACAAGCCGAGCCGCTGCCGTTCGAGGGTCGCTTCCGCGTGCCGGCGCGGGCCTACCTCGACTTCGCGCTCGCGAATCCGGCCCTGCTCACGCTCATGTTCGCGCGCAAGCGCAGCCCGACGGGCGGTGCCGAAATGGGCGCCGCCGTCGCGGCGGCGTTCGCGGTACCGGTGACCCTCACCGCCGACGCGCAGCCCGCGGCGAGCTCGTCGAGGGCGATCCGCTGCGGATCGGCTGGACCGTCGCGATCGCCCTGCAGGGCCTGGCCAGTTTCGTCGTATCCGGGCTGGTGGGAGCTGCGGATGTCGATGCGCTACTGGACGAGACCGTGACCAACCTGACCCGCGGGCTGCATCCCCGCGACGGCGCACCATGACCGATGCCCGCCGGCACAGCATGATGGTGGGATGGGTGAACGGGTGAGCACATGCGCGGACTGCTGATACTGATCGTGGTCGCGGCGATCGCGCTGCTGGTCGGCGACCGAGTCGCGGTGACCATGGCGCAGCACGAGATCGGCCGGCAGATCGCCGCGGAATATCAACTGGCGCAACAACCGAACGTCGATATCACGGGCTTTCCCTTCCTGACCCAGGCCGTCGACGGCACCTACCGCGAGATCGATATCCGGGTCGGCGACTGGAGCGGACAGGGCCTGACGGTGCACGACCTCGATATCACGCTGGTCGATGTCGCCGCGCCGCTGAACGACGTATTGCACAGTCGCACTTCGAATTTCGTCGCGGCGACCGCTACCGCCACCGCCGTGGTGCCGTACGATGCCGTGCGCGGGTTCGCGCCGTCGGGTGTGGAGTCGATTTCCTACAGCCCTGACGGGTTGCGCATCACCGGAACCTTCCCGGTGGAGGGAATCCCCGTACCAGGAACCGTGGTGGTGACGGTGGCGCCGACCGACGGCGGCATCGAGGTCACCCCGGTATCCGTGCAGTCCGCGGTCGGCGGTCCCACCATCTCCCTGGCCATGCTGCGCAGCACGCTCACCTTCACCGTGCCGCTGCAGCGGCTACCACTCGGCGCCCGCCTGACGGCCATCCAGCCGAGCGCCGACGGCCTGCACGTCACCGCCGTCGCCCACGACGTCCGGTTCTCCGACCTCCCCTGAGCACCCGCTCACGGTGCCGCCCACCGCCGCTCGTCGCGCCGGCGCACGGTGCGCAACCCACACGCCTGGCCCACGCTCGCGCCCTCCAGCAAGAACTGGGCGACGATCACGACGAAACCGAACAACCACCTGAACAGCGTCTGCCACAGGCGTGGCCGACGGCCGTCCTTCCGGCGCAGCACCCGCATGCCGAAGAGCAGTTTGGCCAGACTCCCCCGAAACAGCAGCGTGCCGACCACATGGTTGACGAACGACACCCCGAGCAGGCACGGCAGGAACACCGGCGCGAACTCCGCGATACCCGCGGACGCGTGAAAAACGCGCACCGCCAACGCCAAAGCCACGAAGAAGGCCAGTAATCCATCCGTGATCGCCGCGAGCGCCAGCCGGTTCTCCCCCGCCTCCTCCGGCACCCATACGCGCGATCGGCCAAGACCCGCGGCGGCTACGGCGGGATCGATATACGGTGCGTTCACCGGCCACATTGTGCCCAACACCGCCCCACCTGCCCAGCAGCGGTAATTGGGGGCTGGTCCGGCGCGGGAAACTGTTTGCGGAATGTTCGTTCTGGGCATGCCCCGCAGGCTGCTCTGCTCTGTTCTCATGGGTCGGGAAGAGTTCGAGTGTGCGGGGCGGGTGGTGCCGGCCGCGGCGATGGTTGTCGAGGGAGTCCGAGCGGATGGATCGCCGGCATGCGGGGATCAGCAGGCGCAGGGTGTTGCTGGCGGCAGGCGCCTCGATCGCACTCACCACCGTGACGCCGCCGACGCGGGCGGTGGCGATCAGCGCGAACGTGTCCAGCGGCCCCGAATCACCGGTCCAGCGGGCGGATCTGGCGGAACAGGCGATCGTGCAACGGCATGTGCGCACCCTCTGGGGTCACCCGCACCTGCGTCTGGGCACGCTCGTCTGGCCCTCGTCCCTGCTGGATCAGTCGTTCGCGCGCTGGTGCTACTGGTGGCAGGCGCACCTGCTGGACTGTGCGGTGGACGCCGCAGAGCGCGCCCGCACGCCCGAACGCGTCGACCGGGTCGTCGCCCTGGCCCGGGGCATCCGGGCCCGCAACATCACCGGCTGGACCAACCGCTACTACGACGATATGTCTTGGCTGGCACTGGCTCTCGAACGCGCGGACCGATTGCTCGGCGTCCGCTTCGACGATGCCGTGGCGGAATTGACCGCCGATCTGATCGCAGGCTGGAATCCCGCCGTCGGCGCGCTGCCGTGGCGCAACGACGACGAGTACTACAACACTCCGGCGATCGGTCCCGCCGGTATCGCCCTGGCCCGCTCGGGCGAACTGTCACGCGCCGCACAGCTCGCCGAATTCCTGGACACCCGATTACGCGACACCGGCAGCGGCTTGATCCTGGACGGCGTACACGAGCCGGGTGGCCGAATGGAACGCACCATCCACACCTACTGTCAGGGCGTCGCCATCGGCCTGGAAACCGAATTGGCCACGCGCACCGGCGAATCGAAGCATCGGCGGCGCGCCACCGACCTCATCGGCGCGGTCGCGGACCGGCTCACCACCGCCGGGGTGATCGCCGGCTCCGCCGACGACGACTCCGGGTTGTTCATGGGCATCCTCGCCAGATACCTCGCCGAAGCCGCACTCGCACTGGGTGACACGACCGCCGCGCACATCGTGCACGCCTCCGCGCAGTCCGCGTGGCGGCACCGTGCCGAGGTCGACGGACTGCCCTTGTTCGGCGTCGACTGGGCCCGTCCCGTCCCGGTGCCCCGGCACCCGCAGACCCTGCCCCAGCTCATGTACTCCCCCGCCGACACCCCGGCGAACCTCAGCCGCGACCTCTCGGTCCAGCTGAGCGCCTGGATGCTCCTGGAGGCCGACCACCGGCTGACCGCGGCAGGCCGCTGATCACCGGAAACCGTTGGTCAGCAGGGCTTTCAGCTGGTCGTGCGGGAGAGCGTGCGACTGATGACCGTCCCGCCCGGTCATGGCGCTGTTCACGACGAGCGCGTTCAGGACGGCTTCCTCGACCGCTTGGACCACCGCGGTATACACCGGGTCCATGCGGTTCCAGGGGAGCCTGGCGGTGGTGACGAGTTCGGCGGTCGCCGGCTCGCCGAGCGGAAATCCCGTGTCCGCCGGGCGGTCGTCGGCCGTGGAGAAGGCGAGGAACAGGTCGCCGGAGAACAGGCTGCCGGTGGTACCGGTGCGGGCCAGCCCGAACGGCACCCGGCGGGCCATCGCGGTGCACTGCAACGGATCCAGCGGCGCATCGGTCGCGACGACGACGATGACCGACCCCGAACCGCCTGGCGCGGCGGGCGATTGATCGGGTGCGACACCCCAGTCCGTCGTCTCCATCGGGTTGGGCACGTCGAGTTGCGTGCCGACGCGCTGCCCCCGGATCGTCAGTTCTTGGCGCGCACCGAAATTCGCCTGGAGGAACACGCCGACGGTGTACGTCCGCGCCCCGAATTCGACCCGTCTCGACGCGGTGCCGCTGCCCCCTTTGAACCCGTAGCAGTTCATGCCGGTGCCGCCGCCGACCGAGCCTTCGTCCAATGGCCCGCTGCGGGCCGAATCGAGCGCGGCGACAACGATTTCCGGCGTGACGTGGCCGCCGTTGATGTCGTTGAGGTAGCCGTCCCAGGTTTCGGCGCAGACCGGCAGCAGCCACTCCCGGCCCAGCGCCGGATCGGTCTGGTTGATCCACCGGATCGCCCCGGTGTGGCACGCCCCGATGGCATGGGTGTTGGAGATCGTGACGGGCATCGCCAGCTGCCCGACCTCGTCGATCCATGCGGTGCCGGTCATCTCGCCGTTCCCGTTGAGCGAGTAGCGGCCTGCCGCGCACGGCCGTCCGAGACCGGATCGGCCGCGCGGCAGCACCGCCGTCACGCCGGTGCGCACCGGACCCGAGCCCACCCGCATCGGCCCGTCGCCCGCGATCAAGGTCTGATACCCCACCGCCACGCCGGGCACGTCGGTGATGGCGTTCCACGGTCCCGGTTCGCCCTCGGGGGCGATGCCGAGGGCGCGGGCCCGCGGGCGTCCGTCCGGGGTGCACGAGTGCTGCTCGGTCATCGGCTCATCCTTCGGGTGTCGTGATGTCGGCGCAGCCCGTAGCGGTCCGCGCGTAGGAGCAGATCAGTTCGGCGGCACGAGTTTTCGTGATCGACCGGTTCCGGCTGACGATGTGCAGGCCGTAGGCGTCCTCCAGCGCGACCAGATTCGCCGCGACATCCAGCAGGGGTGCGCCGATCGTGAAGTGCCCCTGCGCGATACCCACCTCCAATGCACTCAGGTACACCGCGACCTGCTGTTCGAACAGCGCGGTGATCCGGTCGCCGTGCTCGGCGGCGACGCTGCGATAGGCGGCCAACCGGTACAGCGCGACCACCAGTTCGTCGGCGTCCGAGGCGGGCAGACCCGCCCAGATCAGCGCGCCGATCTTCGCGCGCGCGTCGCCGATCTTCGCGACCATGGTCAGCCTGCCCCCGAAGAACCGGTCGCTGGCATCGCGGTGCACCTCGCGCAACAGGTTGTCGAGATCGTCGAAGTAGTAGTGCACCGTCGCGGGTGACACCCCCGCGGATTCGGCGACCTCGCGGATCTTGAGCTTGCCGACGCCGCGGTCGGACACCGCGGTGAGCGCCGCGTCGAGGATCACCCGACGCGCCTGCTCCTGATCCTTCCGACGTGCCATCTACCCCTCCTGTTTCCCGATACTGATGGACAGTCAACTATGCAAAACATCGAAAACCAGACCTTCACAGCGCCTTTAGTCCATTCTTTGACTGTACATCAAAGAAAGGACCGGCCATGGCGACCCAGACCACCGGCCACACCGCCGACGACGACCATCGACAACCGCGCTACCGTCAGCAGCTGTCCCGAGCGCTCGGCATGGGCGAGAACATCCTGATCACGCTCTCCGCGGTCACCCCCGCGTCGAGCGTGTTCATCATCATTCCGGCGATCCTGCTGGCGGCGGGCGGCGCATCGGTGCTGACCCTGGCGATCGCGGCGGTGGCATCGGTGTTCATCGGCCTCTGTTACGCCGAGCTGGCCACCACCTTCCCCATCACCGGCGGCGAATACACCTGGGCCGCACGACTACTCGGCCGCCCCGTCGGTTTCGCGTTGTTCGCGCTCACGCTGGTGAACGGGGTGCTGATCATCGCGGTCATCGCCCTGGGCACCGGCGACTATCTCGGCGTCGCGATACCTCAGCTCGGCGGTAAATGGGTCGGCATCGGCGTCATCGTGGTGACGACCGGCATCGCGATCCTCGACATCAAGGCCAACGCCTGGGTCACCGGCGTTTTCCTGTGCGTCGAGATCGCGGCGATCGCGGTGCTGGCCTTCCTCGGCTTCAGCAACATCGAACGCGGACCGTCGGAATGGCTGCACGCGACCACCCTGACCGAGGGCACCCAGACCCAAATCGGCGTCGGTGCGCTGATCGCCCTCGTCCCGGTCGCACTGTTCGGCTACAACGGTTACGGCGCGGCGGTCTATTACGCGGAGGAGACCAAGGACGCCCAGCGCACCATCGGCCGGGTGATCATGATCTGCCTGGCCGCGACCGTCGCCATCGAGATCGTGCCGCTCGCGGCGGTCGTCCTCGGCGCACCCTCGCTGACCGACCTGCTGAACAGCGCGGCCCCGATGAACCACTTCCTCACCGCGCGCGGCGGCACTACGGTGAACACCCTGGTCAGCATCGGTATCGCGATCGCGATCGTGAACGCGGTGATCGCGATCATCCTGCAGATCTCGCGGCTGCTCTTCGCCTCGGCGCGCGACCGCAGCTGGCCCGACCCGATCGATCGGGCGCTGGGCAGCGTGCATCCGCGCTGGCATACGCCCGCGCTCGCGACCATCGCGGTGGGTGCGGCCGCCACCGTCGCGGCGGCCGTGCTGCCGCTGTCCTGGCTGATCACCGCCACCGGCGCCGGGCTGGTCCTGGTGTATCTGTTCGTCGCGCTGGCCGCGTTCCGGGTGCGCAGTCGTCCGGCGTCGGGCGGCTACCGCATGCCGCTGTGGCCGCTGCCGCCGATCGTCGTCGTGGCCGCCATGGGCTACGCGGGGTACAGCGTCGTCGACGCGTCCTGGCAGCAGATGGTGGTCGCGGTCGCCGCGATGCTGCTCGGCTGCGCCTACTACCTGATCTATCTGCGGCCGCGGCCGGACCGCTGGCAGCTGCCCGATCCCGTTCAGGAATCGTGAGGCCCAGCGGGTGACGAGACCGGTTGCGCGCGTTGCGCGCTCCGGTACTCGTGCGGACTGAGCCCGTACGCCGCGCGGAAGGTCCGGCTGAAATGCGCGGCATCGGGGAAGCCCCAGCGGGCGGCGATGGCGGCGATCGAGCGGTCGCGCCGCAGCGGGTCGCGCAGATCGCGCCGGCAGCGTTCCAGCCGCCGCTCCCGGATCCAGCCCGCGACGGTGGTCGACTGCTCGTGAAAGAGCTTGTGCAGGTAGCGGGTCGAGATGAAATGCGCGGTGGCGATGCGCTGCGGTGCGAGGTCTCCGTCGCCGAGATGCCCTTCGATATAGGACATGAGCTGTGCGGTGAGCGGGCGCCGGACCGCGGACCGGGTCGCGGCGAGCAGATCGAGCCGGGCACCGAGAACGGTGACTAGCAGATCGACGATATTGTCCGCCAACCGGGTTTCGGCCGGCCCGGTCACCTCGTCGAGGTGGCCGGCCAGCTCACGCAGCAGCATCGACAGCAGCGCGCCCGCACCGTTGTCCCCGGGTACCCGGCGCGCGGTGACCGCCGCGATGCGATCCTCGGGCAAGCACAGCGAGCGCCGCGGCAGCATCAGCACGAGCTGGCGATAGGGTCCGTCGAACGCCATCGCGTACGGGCGACTCGTGTCGTAGATCGCGAAATCGCCCTCGGCCAAACGGGTTTCCCGATCGTCCTGGGTGAGCAGGCAGGCGCCCTGCAACTGCACGCCCAGTTTGTAGCATTCCGGATCGGACCGCGCGATCAACGCCGCGGTCCGGCGCACCACGTGCGGGGTCGCGCCGATCTCGGTCACCTGCAGCGAACCCAGTGCCACACTGCGCAATCGGCCGTCGAACGGCTCGCGTCCGACGCGTTCCACCTGCAGGGGTACGAAGGTGTGGGAGACGGCGTCGCGGAAACTGTCGAATCGGTCCACCCGCGGCCACCGCGGCGGCATCGCCACTGACATGTGCCCTCCTCGATGATGCGGCACCGGCAGGTAACGATCATATACGATTTCACACCGCGCAGGGATCAGGCCGCACCGGTGTTCATGGCGTGCAGCAGGGTGTGCTGGTCGATCCGGTCGCCCTCGAGCGTCGCGCACAAGCGCCCGCGATACAGCACCAGTACCCGATCACACAGTGCCGCAAGCTCATCGAGGTCTGTCGAGCAGAGCAGCACCACCGTCGTCGCGGCCGCGGTGCGCAGCAGGGCGTGCAGGTCCGCCTTGCCGCCGACATCCACGCCGCGCGTGGGGTCGTCGAGCAACAGCACCGACGGTTCGGCCGCCAGCCATTTCGCCAGTACGACCTTCTGCTGGTTCCCACCCGAGAGCAACCCGCAGGCCAGATCGACGTCGGCGGTGCGAATCCGCAGTCGTCGCACCAGTTCTCGGGCGCGCGCACGCAACGTGCCCGGGGTCAGCAGTGCGCCGTCGCGGCCCAGCGCCACCGATCGGACCTGGGCCATGTTCTCCCACACCGGCTTGTCCAGCATCAGCCCGAGCCGCCGGCGGTCGCCGGATACCAGCGCGACCCCGGCGGCGATCGCCGCCCGCAGGCCGGCGGGTCCGGATCGACCGCCCGGGAGCGTGATCCGCCCCGCGCTGGGTGCGCACAGCCCCGCAACGACGTCGATGACCGCCGTGTGACCCGAACCGACCAGCCCTGCGATGCCGACGATCTCCCCTGGCGCGGCGCTGAATTCGAGACCGTGCAACCGGCCGGGCACGTCCACACCCTGCACGTGCAGCGCACCGCGCACCGGCGTGGAGGAGCGCGGCACCGCCACATCGGTTGCGGCGCTGCCGCGCTCGCCGAGCATGGCAGTCACCACCTGCGCCAGATCCAGCTCCGCGCGCGGCACCGCCGAGAGCACGGTGCGGCCGTCACGCAGCACCGTGATCTCGTCGCACAGTGCCATGACCTCCTCCAGGATGTGCGAGACGAACACCACCGCGACCCGGCGTTCGCGAAGTACCCGAACGATATTCAGCAGTCGGCGGGTGCCCGCCTCGTCCAGCGCCGAGGTCGGTTCGTCCAGGATCAGCACGCGCGGCTCGGCGATCAGCGCCTTGGCGATCTCCACCAGCTGCCGCTGGGCCAGGGACAGGGTGCCGAGCGCACGACGGACATCGACGTCGAGACCCAGCTGCGCCAGCACCGGTTCGGCGCGCGCGACCATCGCGGCCCGGTGCCGGAACGGCCCGCGGGTCGGCTCGCGCATCGGATACAGATTGGCCAGCACATCCAGATCCGGGAAGAGATTCAATTCCTGGGACACCACCGCCACGCCGTGCCGGGCGGCCTGGGCGGTCGAGTTGAACGACACCGCCCGCCCGCCGAGACGCAGGTTGCCCTGATCGGGCGCCACCGCACCCGACACGACTTTGATGAGCGTCGACTTCCCCGCACCGTTCTCGCCGAGCAGCGCATGCACAGTGCCCTCGCGCACGGTCAGCTCGGCCTCGCGCAGGGCGGTGACCCCGCCGTAGGCCTTGCCGATGCCCCGGACCTCGAGCATTGCCGCACCGGTCATTTCGCGTCCGCCAGTGGACGCAGATAGCTGCCCGGGTCGGCGAGCTGGCGCGCCGCCGCGTCGGCGAACCACTGCCGTCTGCTCGCGTCGCTCTGCTGGCGCGCGATGATCTCGTCGATGTTCGCGGCGTTGATGATCAGCCCGCCCGGATTCCACCAGCCCTGCGTCAGCGGTTTCCCGCTGCGCGCGTGTTCGGCGAGCAACCGGATCGCGAGGTACCCCTTGAGCCAGTGCTCCGGCGAGGCGAGCGCGGCGACATAGCCGTCTTTCACCCCGACCAGCGCCTGCGCGTCGGGATCACAGGATCCGACCAGCATCCGGCGACCGGTGTTCTTCTGGATCAGGGACAGCGACACCGCGTCGGAGGCGCCGGCCCCGAGGTAGGCGATCGCGTCCGGATGCGCCTTCACCGTGTTGTTCCATTTGTTGTAGTTGTCCGTGGGCTCGGAACCGGTGTCGAACGGCCCGAGCACGGTCAGAGTCGGACGCTGTTCTTGCAGTACGGCTTTCATGCCGTCCAGGCGCTGACTGAGCAGGGTCAGCCCGGGGATGTCGTTGCCGAGCACCACGTCACCGGTGGTACCCACCGGAATGTGCTTGATGATCTCCATCGCCAGACTGCGACCGAGTTCGGTGTTGTCGTTGCCGACGTACAGGCCGACGTCCGCACCGGCCGGTGGCACCGTATCGACCGTGGCCAGCGGCACCCCCGCGGCGGCGGCCTGCTGGAGCGGGCGCACGAACAGATCCGGGGTCAGTGTTTCCATCGCGATGCCGTCGCGCGCGGTGCGCACCGCGGCCTGGAACTGCGAAACCTGCTGCGGCCCGTTGATCGATGGCGGCGCGGTCTCGGTCAGATCCACGTCCCCGGCGTCGGCCGCCCCGGCCGCCGCCCCCAAGGCCATCTCCTGGAACGGATTCTGCGAGGTGGTGGCGTAGACGAAGGCCATCCGCAGCGTGCCGCTCTTCGGGCCGTCACCCGTGCCGCCGCCACTGCCACACGCCACCAGTACCAGCGCGCAGCCCGCGACCGCGCCGCGCAACCACTTGTTCGATCGATCCATCACGATCTCTCTTCCTTAGAAAAATGTGCTCTAGCGCCCGAATTCGGACCGTTTGGCGCGCCGGCGGCTGCGCAGCAGGCTGTCGATGGCCACCGCGACCAGCACGACGACGCCGCTGGCGAACGCGCTCCAGTTGACGGGGATGTCGAAATAGACGAGGCCGCTGGACACCACGCTCAGCAGCACGGCGCCCGCGACCGCGCCGACCACCGTCGCGCTGCCACCGCGCAGCGGTGTCCCGCCGATCACCGCGGCCGCGATGGCCTGTAATTCGAACCCCGTGCCGACATTCGGGTCGCCCGAGGTGAAGAACGCCAAGCCCAGCACGCCGGCCAGCCCGCACAGCGCACCGACGCCCATCAGCACCACCAGGCGGGTGCGGGCCGTCGAGATGCCCGAGAAAGCGGCGGCTTCCGGATTCGACCCGATGGAGCGCACCCGATAGCCGAACGGCGTCAAGCGCAGCACGACGGTGAGCGCCGCGGTGACCACCAGCAACACCCAGACACTCACGGGCAGGCCGAACCAATTGCCGCCGACGATCGTGAAGAACGAACTCCGCAACGGCAATCCGTTCACCTGCTGCCCGTTGCTCCACGCCGCCGCCAGACCGCGATAGACCTGCATCGTCGCCAAGGTCGCCACGATCGCCGGAATCGCGATCACCTGGACGACAAGCGCATTCGCCAAGCCGAGCAGCGCGCCGAACGCGATCGCGGCGCCGGCGGCGAGCCACGGGTTGATCCCCGAGCGCATCAGCACCGCCGCGGTGATCAGACTCAAACCGAAGCCCGCGCCCACCGAGAGGTCGATCTCCCGCATCGCCAGCAGGAAGGCCATCCCCGCCGCCAGCAGCGCCACGTACACCGACGTCTGCAGGACGTCGCGAATCTGGCCCGCGCTCAAGAAGTCCGGATGCAGGATGCCGATGAACACGACCAGCGCGACGGTGGCCAGCAGGACACTGTTGGACTCGGCGTGCAGCATCCGCCGCAGCGCCGGCGGCACACCGGTCGATGCGGTCTTCGCGGTACTCGGCCGGGTTGCCGGTTCACGCTCTTCGGTGTCATTGGCGGTCACGATCGCGTTCCTGTCGTCGAATGTGCGAACCAGCTTCCGGCACCGGGGCACGAGATCCCTTGTCCCTGCGTGCACAGTCCTTGTCCGCCAGAACACCCGCGCCGCGCAGCCCTCGAAGCGGCGCGGTGGTGCTGGTTACGGTCGGCCGGACTACAGCGATTCGGAGATTTCGCATGGACATGACGAAACGTTTGGCGGGCCAGGTCGCCCTCGTCACCGGCGGTGGTACCGGCATCGGGGCCGCCACGGCGCGCCGGCTCGTCGCCGAGGGAGCGGCGGTGGTGCTGGCCGGACGGCGGCGCGAGCCGCTAGAGGCGGTCGCGGCCGAATTGGGGGACGCCGCACTGGTCGTCGCGGGCGACGCCGCCGATACCGCCGACGTCGAGCGGATGGTGGACGCCGCCGTAGCCCGCTACGACCGGCTCGATCTGGTAGTCGCCAACGCGGGCGGGCACGGCCTCGGCACGGTCGCCGAGATCGGCGACCAGGACTGGGAACTCGGCATGCGGACCAATGTCACCACCGCGTTCGTGACCGTGCGCACCGCGCTGCCGCACCTGCGCGCGCAAGGCGGGTCGGTCGTCGTCGTGTCGTCACTGGCCGGGTTGTTCGCCGGACCCGCGGTGGCCGGCTACGTCACCGCCAAACACGCGTTGATCGGCCTCACCCGGTCCTTGGCCCGCGATTACGGCCGCGACGGCGTCCGGGTGAACGCGCTGTGCCCGGGCTGGGTACGCACCGCGATGGCCGACGAGCAGATGGATGTGCTTGCCGCGCAACGTGGTATCGATCGGGAAGCCGCGTATCGGCTGGTCACCCGGGACACCCCGCTGGGCAGGCCGGTGGAGCCCGCGGAGATCGCGACCATCGTCGCGTTCCTGCTCTCCGCCGATGCCGCCGCGATGACGGGTTCGGTGGTGGTCGCCGATGCCGGCGCCGCCGCCGTCGACCTGCCCACGATCGCGTTCGCGCCCCACGATTGAGGAGACACGATGACCGAGCACACCATTGCGGTAACGGATTCGGCCGTCCCGGCCGGGTGGAAGGGGATGGACGATTTCGCCGCCGGGATCGACGGCAACCGGATACCGCCGACCGACCGGCTCACCGGCCAGTCCTGGTCGCTGCGCCGATCCGACGAGGAGCGGACCGAATTGCGTTTCCGCTCTGCGGATCAGGTGCAGTGGACGCGCGGCACCGCATCCGGCGCCGACTGGTGTCAGGCGATCGAGGTGTCCCCCGACGTGTTCTTCCTCGATCAGACCTTCGCAGACCGTCCACACGTCAGCGAGGTCACGGTGGTGCACCTGCCGACGGCACGGACCGTGACGATCGAATCGACCATCGCCACGGAACCGACACCCGGTGTCCCACAAGTGTCGCAGCGCTTCCTGGCAGGTGTGGTCGATCCCGGCGACGGCCGCGTCCCGAGCGGTGCGGTGCCCGGGGCGACCCGCGATCTCGTCGGCTGGCGGGCCCTCTACCGATACAGCCCGCACCACCTTTACGAACATCTCTACCTCAGCTCCGAACGCTATTGCTGGCAGTGCCTGGTCGGCGAGCAGCGCGGCCACGGCGACGTCGATCTGGCGACAACCTGGAAACTCGCGGACGACTTCTACGTCTTCACCTTTCGCGAGTTCCTCATCCCGGTCGCGGCGACCTGGCTCTATGATCTCGCCGCGATGCGTTCCACCGGCAAGTTCTTCGGCATCGGCAAGGGCGGCGCGGTGCGCAACGCACCGGGCGGCGCCCATATCACCAGCCTCGGCCGCGTGCAGTATCCCCAAGACGAGCAACCGATTTGAGAGTGAGCGACGCCATGAACCGTGACCTCGAGGTGATCAAGGCCCACTACGCCGCCTCCGACCGTGGTGACCTGCCCGGCATGCTGGCTCCGCTGGCCGCGCACGTGGCCTGGACCGAGATGGCGGGATTCCCGTACGCGGGCACCTATATCGGCCCGGACGCGGTGCGCGACAACGTCTTCGCGCGGATCGCCGCCGAATGGGACGGCTACACGGCCACCGTCGACGAGATCGCGGGCGGCGCGGACGGCATCGTCATCGGGATCGGGACCTACTCCGGCACTTTCCGGGCGACCGGACAGGCGATGGCCGCGCGCTTCGTACACGTGTGGCGCTTGTCGAACGGGACCGTAGAGCGCTTCGAGCAATTCACCGACACCGCTGCCGTGCAAGCCGCGATGCGGAGTTAACCGGCCGGAAAGTTTCCTCTCCCGTTGAGGATTCGATATTCGCGCGGCGGCACACCGTAGGTCAGCTTGAACAGCCGGCTGAAGTGTGCCGCGTCGACGAATCCCCGGCGCGCGGCGACCGCGCCGACCGCGAGCCCGTACAGCGCGGGGTCGGTCAGGTCGGCGCGGCAGTGCTCCAGCCGTCGCTGCCGGATCCAACCGCACACCGTGGCGCCCTCGGCGCGAAACAGCTTGTGCAGGTAGCCGACCGAAAGATGCGCGGCCTCGGCCGCCATCGCCGGGGAGAGGTCCGGATCATCGAGATGGTCCTCGAGGAACGCCTTGACCCGCGGCAGCACCGCCTGCTGCGCGACGGCGGTCGCCGCCGGATCCTCGTCGGCGTGCGCGGCCAGCACGGTCGCCACCAGATCGACCACGATATCGGCCAACCGCAGCAGCTCTATCGTGCCCAATTCACCGGTCCTGGCAGTCATTCCGGACAACAGTGTCGACAGCAGCGCGGTCGCGGGATGCCGCCGGGCCAGCACGGTCGCGGTGCTCGCCTCGACTCCCGCCGCGGGCAGGCGCAGGACGCGGCGCGGAAACGCCGCGACCTGTAACCGGCACGCGGCATCGAACAGCACCGAATACGGCTGCGCCGTATCCAGCACCGCGACGTCGTTCGTGCCCAGGCGCACCTGCCGACCGGCTTGGCTCAGCAGGCAGGATCCCCGGACCGACACCAGCACTTTGTAATACGCCTCGGCCCGCGCGCGGACCGCGCCGTCGGCCCGATGCGGGATCGCCGAGACCTCCGCGAACACCAACTCCCCCGCGACGTGCCCACGGATGCGACCGCGAAAATGCGCCGCGTCGTCGACCACGATGTCCAGTGGCGAATCCGGACGGGCCGGGGCGCGGCCGCCGGGCGCGGAGTCGATGCGGGTCACCATCATCAGCTCCGCACCGCTCGCACCGGCGCGATCAGGTCGGCGGCCCGCTCGGCGATCACCATGGCGGGCGCGTTGGTGTTGCCGGTCGTGATGGTCGGCATCACCGAGGCGTCCGCGACCCGCAGGCCCGCCACGGCGCGCACCCGCAGTGCCGGATCCACCACGGCTTCCGGGCCCGTGCCCAGTGCGCAGGTGCCGCACATGTGGTGGTAGGTGATCACCGTCCGCCGGATGTAGTCCCGCAAGTCCGCGCGGGAACGCACCCGGGGCCCCGGGTACCGCTCGGCCGCGCCCCACTCGCGCAGGGCGGGCGCGGCGCCGATCTGCCGGCACAGCGTCACGGCGGCCACCAGCCGATCCAGATCCGCGGCTGCCGACAGCACTTTCGGATCGATCAGCGTCGGACCTTCGGCGCCTGCCACGGTGAGCCGCCCGACACTGTCGGGCCGGATGATCCCGGCCATGAGCGAGAACCCGTTGTCCGGCCCCGACATCCACGACTGTTCATACAGCGGAACGCTGAAATGCAGCGGCTGCACATCGGGCACGGACAGTTCTGGCGCACTGCGCCAGAACAATTGGGTTTGCGCGTGTGGTAGCCCGGGCGTATGCGCGATCTCGCGTTCGGCGCTGAAGAGCACCGGCACCAGCCAGTGATCCAGCAGATTCCGGCCGACCCCGGGCAGATCCGCGATCGGCTCGATGCCGACCGCTCGCAGTTCCGCGGCCGGGCCGAGGCCCGAGCGCAGCAGCAGCGCGGCCGAATCGATCGCACCCGCCGTCAGTACCACCTCCGCCTGCGCCGAGGCCCGGAACTCGCGGCCGTCGATACTCCCGGCCACACCGTAGGCGCGACCCCGGCGCGTCAAGACGCGGTGCACCTGCGCGCCGGTACGCACGGACAATCGGGAATTACCCAGCGCTGGTTTGAGATAGGCCTCGGCGGTCGTCCGGCGCATACCGTCGCGCAGGGTGAAATGCGCACGCCCCGCGCCGTCCTGTACTCCGCTGTTGTAGTCGGGATTGGGCGCTATCCCTACCTGCCCGGCCGCGGCGAGAACAGCCTCCTGGATCGGGTCGATCGCATAGTCGCTGAGCACATCGAGCAGTCCGGCGGTGCCTTTACCGCCGGAGTCGCGGTCGTAGCGCTCGATCCGCCGGAACAGCGGTTCGATCTCCCGCCACGACCAGCCGGCGGCACCGCACCCGGCCGCCCAGGAGTCGTAGTCGGCCGGATTGCCGCGCACGTAGATGGTCGCGTTGAGGGCGTGCGAGCCACCGAGCACCCGCCCCCGCGGCAGGTGCAGACGACGGCCGGCCGCGTAGGGCTGCGCGACGCTGAAGTAGTCCCAGTCCTCGGCCGCGTGCCACAGCTCGTGCATCCGCAGCGGGTCGCGGATGGCCGGATTGGTATCGGGGCCACCGGCTTCCAAGACCAGGACGGTGGCGTCGGTGCGGTCGAGCAGCCGGCGCGCCAGCACCGAGCCTGCCGTGCCCGCGCCGACGACGATGTAGTCGGCGTGCAGTTCATAGTCCGGCACGCGCACTCACCTCGGATGCGTGGACAGCGCGAAATTGCTGTCCCAGAGGTCGTTGCGGATGCCGGTGAGCAGATCGGCGGCGATCTCACCGAAGACCGGCGCGAATTTGAAGCCGCGTCCCGAGAACGCGGTCAGCAGCAGCATTCCGGTGTCCTCGTCGAGATCCACCAGCGGCAGGTCACCGGGCGCGCAGAGGTCGTGATGCATCGAGTAGCGCACCGGTTCTGGATTGAGGTCAGGTATGAAATCGGTTGCCCACCTACTGATTCGGCGTAGATCCTCCCGACTGAACACGGGAATGTCGTCCGGCGAGGCGATTGCGGGCCACAGCGGTTCGGTCGCCACCTTCACGCTGTAGGAGTCGTGACTGGGCGTCCCGTACAGATGCACCCCGTCCGCGTCCCGGATGAACACCGGAAAGCGGTCCGCGCCGAACATCTCGGGATGATGCGGCATGAACCAGGTGAGCGAGAGCGGCAGAATCTGCAGAAATCCCTTGAGGTCGGGGCGAAGCCGAAGCGTCCAGGAGCCCGTGGCCACCACCACCTTGGCGCAGGTGAGCCGGACATCGGGCGTCACCACCGCCAGCCCGCCGCCCTGCTCGTCGAAGTCGGTGACCGCGGCGTTGGTCAGCACACGCGCACCGTGCGATCTGGCCGCCAGCACGGCGGCCAGCACGCTCGCCTCCGGATAGAGGCTGCCCGCGTGCCGATCCAGCACGGCGACGGTGTCGTCGTCGACCCGGTGCTGCGGATAGCGCGCCCGCAGTGCCTGCGCGTCCAGCACCTCGTGCGGCAGCTCGAATTGCTCGGCCGAGGCGATCGACTTGGCGATACCGCCCGAACCCGCCACACCGATCTGCAGCGCGCCACATTCGTCGTACAGCGTCCGGCCCGTCTCGCGCTCCAGCTCCAGCCACAGTTCGCGGGCACGCCGCAGCCGGGGCACATACCGCGGACCTTCGTGCACGGCCGAGCGGAACAGGCGAGAATCGCCCGCGTACGAACCGCGGGCGTGCCCGATGCCGAACTGTTCGATACCGATCACGTCGAGTCCGCGTTTGGCCAACTGCCACAACGCCATCGAACCGGCACTGCCGAGTCCGACGACGATCACATCCGCATCCATGGTTCGGCCTCTCATGCCAATTCGGGCGATTGCCAAAGGTTCAACGTGGTGCCGATCCCCCGTCGCACGGCGTTGCGGTACACCACGGTGCCCCAGGCGACGTCCTCGACCGGCATACCGCCGACCGAGAGGAGCACGATCTCGTCGTCGGTGCGGCGTCCGGTCGCGGCCCCGGCCGCGATCGCACCGAGATCGACCAGATCGCCCCGGTCCATCGCGCCCGCCTGGATCATGTCCAGGAACTTGCAGCCGATGATCGGGATCCGGTGATGCGACGGATGGCCGACTTCCTCGGCCCACGCCTGGTAGAGCCGGACATTGTCGACGACCTTGCGAATCTCCGGCGCCTGCATGCCCGCATCGATATCGCACGGCGCGGGCATGCTCAGGAACGCCCCTGGCCGCACCCAATCCCGCACGATCAGTGGATAATTCGCCGGATCGCCGGGTACACCGGTGGTGCAGTAGGTGACGATATCGCTGTCGCGGACCGCTTCCTCGTTCGAGTCCACGACGATCGTCTCGAGCTGGGGATACTCCTTGGCGACCCACTCGCGAAACGCGGCGATGCTCCCCGGCCCGCGCCCTTTGATCTTGACGACCGCGAGGTCCGGACACGCGGCGACGAACGCGGCGAGCGAGGTGCGGGCCATGACGCCGGGGCCGACGAGCCCGACCACCCGCGAGTCGGGGCGCGCCAGCAGCCGCGCGCCCACGCCCGGCACCGCACCGGTTCGGTACGCGGACAACAGATTCGCCGACATCAGCGCCAGCGGCGCGCCGGTGTCGGTGTCACTGAGCAGGAACATCAGGATCGACCGCGGTAATCCCTTGGCGCGGTTGGCGATATTCGATCCGTACCACTTCATCCCGGCGGTGCCGAAGCTGCCGCCGAGGTAGGCGGGCATGGCCATGAACCGTCGCTCCGCGGTATTGGCCGGCATGGCCGGGAACGGCGAGTCGTCCGGAAAGGTGATCATCGCGCCGTGCGAGTCGCTGTTCGGACCCGCCATGCGGTAATCGCCCCGATGCAGCAGCACGAAGGTCTCCTGCATGGCGTCGACGCAGGCGGCCATATCGGTCACGCCCGCCGCGATCATGTCCGGCTCGGACAGGTAGAGAAAATCGATCGAGGGCTTATCCATGCACGTTCCTTGTCTTTTCGCGGTCACGCCGCCGTCTTTTCGCGGTCACGCCGCCGCGCGATGGACCGCACGTCCGGCGAACCAGGTGGCGACGGACTTCGTTTCGATCAGCGCGGCCGGGTCGGTCTCGAACGGATCCCGGTCCAGCACCGTGAAGTCGGCGGACTTGCCCGGGGTGAGCGACCCGGTGACCGCGCCGAGCCCGCTCGCGCGGGCGACGCCGACCGTGTACGCACGCAGTGCCTCGGTCAACGTCAGCGCTTGCTCGAGGCCCAGGGTGCCGGGGTACGCGCCGGTGGGATCGGCACGGGTGACCAGGCCCTGAATTCCGATCCACGGATTCGGGCTCGGCGTGACCGGCCAGTCCGAACCACCGGCCAGCAGCACACCGGAGTCGAGCAGCGTCCGGTTGGGGCACATCCGGTTCGCGCGCTCGCGCGGCAGGCAGTGGCAGTGCGCCTCGAAGATGACCCCCGGAAACCACAGCGGCGGTGAGAGATCCGCGACGACCTTCAGCTCGGCGAGGCGCGGCAGATCCGTGTCGGCGATGTATTCCCCGTGTGCCAGTTGCACGATCGTGTCCGTGTACCCGGCGGCGCGGATCTCGGCCACCGCGTCGAGCAACATGCGCACCGCACCGTCGCCGGTGCAGTGCACTTTGGCGCCGAGCCCGCGCCCGGCCACTTCGATGAGCCAGCCGGTGAGTTCGGCGGACGTCATCGCGCTCTCCCCCACCCACGCGTTCCCGTGCTCGGCGTCGGGCAGGTACGGCTCCAGGAACAACGCGGTGCGTGAGGTCGGGACGCCGTCTAGGAAGATCTTCACGAAATCGGGCCGGTGATGGGTGGTTCGATACTGCTCGGCCACCTCGAGCAGCGCGGCGCCGACCGGGTCCGTGCCGAAGATCCGGTCGTTGATCTGCGCCGACGTCACGACCCACGCGTTCAGGTCACCGCGCCGGTCGAGATCGGCGAGCGCGCGCAGCATCGGCAGCGACGCCGCCGCGTCCTGAAAGTGCGTGATGCCGTAGCCGTGCAGCATCTCGACGGCCCGGCGGCACCCCGCCGCATCCCGGGCGGTGCTGTCGCCGAGCGCCGCCGCGTACGCCCGCTCCACCGGGATGAGCGCCGACTCGATGAGCAGTCCGGCGGGCGCTCCCGTCACCGCATCGCGCACGACGGAGCCGTCTGCGGGATCCGGGCCCGCGCCGATTCCCGCGAGTTCCATGGCGCGCGAACTGACCCAGCGATTGTGACAACTGTCGTCGCGCAGCAGCACCGGGCGTCCCCCGGCCGCCCGGTCGAGCCGGTGCAGCACGTCCTGCCTCGAAATCGCTTCCGCCAGCGTACTTCCCCAGCCACCGCCGACGACCCAGGCGTCGGGTTCGAGCCCGGCCGCCCAGTCCGCGACGGCCCCGAGCACCGCGTCGAGCGAGTCGGTGGCGCGCAACGACAGCTCGTAGAGGTCGGCGCGCCCGGCCACCAGATGGTGGGTGTGCACGTCCCCGAAGCCCGGCAGAACGAACGCGCCACCGTGTTCCACCACGGTCTCCCGCCCGGTCAGCAGCTCCGTGGTGGGGTCCACCGCGGCGATGATCCCGTTGCGGACCAGAAACGAGGTGGCGCGGGGTATCGATTCGTCGGCCGTCCACACCGTCGCGTCGGTGTGCAGTTCGGCCGAATCCGCCATCTCACCTCGACCAGACATCGTGCCTCTGTCAGACATAGTGTCGTCCCATCTCCGCGTACCGCTGCGGGGCGCGGGTTCGAAGCCGAAGCGCCGCAGCGATTCCGAGCACCGCAGCGACCAAGAGCAGACTGGGCAGTAGCCAGACGAGGATCCCGCCGGAACTGATCAGCAGATCGAAATTCCCTATCGCATAGCCGAGTACGGTGCTCAAAGCCGAGCCCGCGACGACCGGCGCGACGAGCGTTCGGACCAAATTGCGATCCAGGTCGCGGTTCCTGCGAAAGAACGCTACGACGGCGAACGAGCACGCGGCCATCAGCGCGATCACGCCCAGCGTGCCGAGGTTGGTCAGCCAGGTGAACAGCGCGCGCACCGGATCCTGGCCGGTCACCGCGAAAACCGCGACCACCAGTAACGCCAGCACCGACTGTGCGACCGACCCGACGTGCGGGCTCCGATGCACCACGTGGGTCCGGCCCGCACGCACCGGCAGCAGTCCTTCCCGGCCGAGCGCATAGGTGTAGCGAGCCACCGCGTTGTGGAAAGCGAGCACGGCCGCGAACACGCTCGTGCAGAACAGCAGGCGCATGATGGTGGTGAACCAGGATCCGAGATAGGAATCGCCGAGTTCGAACAGGAATGTCGTCGGGTCCGTGAGTTTTTCGATGAAGCCGCGCGTGTTGTCCACGCCCGCACCGTTGATCATCAGGAAGGTGACGACGGTGTAGACGACGCCGATGGTGAGGACGGACAGGAACGTCGCGCGCGGCACCGTCCGCTTCGGGTCCGCGGTTTCTTCACCGTAGATCGCGGTGGCCTCGAAGCCGACGAACGACGCGAAACAGAACAGCAGCGCGATCGGCAGGGAGCCGCTGGTCAGCGCGCTCGGTGTCAGCGGTGCGCCGCTCAGTGCGGTGCTGCCGAAGGTGCCACCGCGCCAGGCGATCGCGGCGGCCAGCACGAGGACGACGAGGAATTCGGCGGCCACCAGAACCGACAGCATCTTGACGGAGAGATCGATCTGCCGGTATCCGAGCACCGCGACGAGGGCGATGCCGAGCAGCGCGTACACCCACCAGTCGATCGTGAGTCCGAACTGGTCGGCCACGAAACCACCGGTCGCGGCGCCGAACAGGCCCCAGAGGCCGATCTGCATGGCGTTGTAGCTCAGCAAGGCGAGATAGGCTGCCGCACCACCGCATTGCGGACCGAGACCGCGGGTGACGTAGGAGTAGAATGCCCCGGTACTGATGTGGTGACGGGCCATCGCCGTATAACCGATGGCGAATACCAGCAGCGTGCCAGCGGTCAGGATGTAGGCGCCGGGCACACCCGGCCCGTTACCGAGCAGCATCGCCACCGGCGCACCGCCCGCCATCGCGGTCAGCGGCGCGGCCGCCGAGATGACGAAGAATGTCACGCCGAACACGCCGAGCGAACCGCGGCGCAACCGATCGTCGTGCCGGACCGGCTCGTTCGACGCCGGGCTGTTTCTGGTCACGCTTCGTCCTTCGCGAATTCGGCGACCGCTGCTGCGGGACGGTGCGGGGAAAGCAGGATACGGCCGAAGAATTCGGCCAGCTCCGTGGTAGCCGTGAGCGGAAGTACCGCCGCCACATACTGATCGGGGCGCACGACGATGACGGCGCCGCCGCTGTCGATGCCGCGTTCGGCGAAAATGTCCGCCTCCGGATCGGTCGCGTACACCTTCTCGTAGTCGACCACCCCGAACGGACCGACCGTCGGCAGGAAGGTCTCCGGCACCGCCGCGAGGTCGACGTCGGTGTGCGGCTGCCGGTAGACCACCTTCACGTCGAAGACGCTGTCGACGTCGGCGTCCTTCGGCGTGTAGGCGACCACCGGAGAGTCCGGCGACGTGGCGAGCCACTGCGCCCATCCGGCCAGCGCGGACCCCGCCGTGCCCGGATCGGCGGCGAAAGCGTAGATGCGCCAGCGGCCGTCGGCGCGATGGTGATGCCCGAGGTGGACCGAGTTCGCGTCCGCGACCCGGACCACCGGTGCCGATTTGAAGCGCTTTCCGATCGGAAAGCCGGTAGCGAGATGCTGCCGGGTCCGGTCCCCGACGATCATCGATGACGGGTACTCCGTCATGAATCCAGCGGGGAATTCCGCGGTCTTGACGTAGAAGTCCTCCAACTCGGAGGGTGAGTCGAACTCCTCCGGACGCTTGGCCATCATGCTCGACCATTCGCGGTCGAAGTCGATGAGCTTGCGCGCGATCACCTGCCGCTCAGCCGAATACGTCGCCAGCAGGGCCTCGGGACTCCGGCCCGCGAGCACGTGACCCAGTTTCCAGCCGAGGTTGAAGCCGTCCTGCAGCGAGACGTTCATGCCCTGCCCGGCCTTCGCGCTATGGGTGTGACAGGCGTCGCCGGTGATGAACACCCGGGGCATCCGGCTGCCCAGTTCGTCGAGCGGCACATCGTCGAAGCGATCGGTCACCCGATGGCCGACCTCGTAGACGCTGTGCCACGCGACATGTCGAACGTCGAGCGTGTAGGGATGCAGGATCGCGTTGGCCTGCTCGATGATCGCCTCGATGCCGGTGGCGCGCACCTTGCCGTGGTCGTCCGCGGGGATCTCGCCCAGGTCGACATACATGCGGAACAGATAGCCGCCCTCGCGCGGAATGTGCAGAATGCTACCGCCGGAACCGGACTGGATGGCGCATTTGGTGCGGATATCCGGAAAGTCCGTCACGGCCAGTACATCCATCACGCCCCAGGCATGAAAAGCCTTATCGCCCTGCGGGACACAGCCGATGCGGGCACGCACCCGGCTGTGTGCCCCGTCCGCGCCGACCACATACTTCGCGCGTACCGTCCGCAACTGCCCTTCGCGGTCGCCCGCCGAGTGCGCCAGCGTGACTACCACCGGATAGGCGCCGCCGGTGAGTTCCAGGTCGCGGAACTCGTAGCCGTAGTCGGGCCGCATCCGGGTGGGGGCGTTGTGCATCGCCTCGGCGAAGTAGTCGAGCACCCGGGCCTGGTTCACCAGCAGATGCGGGAATTCGCTGATCCCGGTCGGATCGTCCTGGGTCCGCGCGGCGCGGACGATCCGGGTCCGATCGGCGGGATCCGGTTTCCAGAACGTCATTTCGGTGATGCGGAACGCCTCGGCGACGAGGCGTTCGGCGAAGCCGAACGCCTGGAACGTCTCCACGCTGCGCGCCTGGATGCCGTCGGCCTGTCCGATGGCCAGCCGCCCCGGGCGCCGTTCGATGATCCGGGTGACGACGGTGGGAAACTGCGCCAGTTGCGCGGCGGTGATCATGCCGGCGGGGCCGGTACCCACGATCAGCACGTCCACCTCGTCGGGCAGGTCGTCGGGGCGGTCCAGGCCGACGCCCGCGGCCGGTTGGATGCGCGGATCGGTGGACACGTATCCGTGATGGTGGAACTGCATTGTTCAGACCCTCGTCATTCCTCTGATGGGGCTGATCGCCTGTGCTGCTTCATGATCCGGCCCCAAGGGGATCGCGCTGCGCTCCCGCAGGGCCGCGGTGGCCACCAGGCTCAGCAGCACGAACCCGCCGAGATAGAGCACGACCGAGGTGGTCGTGCCGGTGGCCCGGACGAGCGCCGTGGCGATCGTCGGCGCGAACGCCCCGCCCAGGATCGCCCCGAGCGCGTACGACACCGCGACACCGGAGAATCGGACCGACGCCGGGAACAGTTCGGCGTAGAGCGCGGCCTGCGGGCCGTAGGTGAAGCCGAGGCCCACCGTCAGCAGCGCGAGTCCGCCGCAGAGCAGCCAGGGATTGCCGGTGTTCACCAGTGGGAAGAGCGGGATCAAGGCGGCGAGCACGAGCACCCAGCCGATGAGATAGGTTGTACGCCTGCCGATCCGGTCGCTGAGCGCGGCGCCGAGCCAGGTGCACAGCAACCAGGTGACCGCCGAGCCGGCGACCGCCCACAGCACCGGCCCGCGGTCGAGACCGACCGGCCCGTGGACATCGGTGGCGTAGTTCTGGATATAACCGCCGGTCGTCAGGTACCCCACGGCGTTGTTGCCCGCGAAGACGAGCGCCGCGACCAGGACGAGCAGCCCGTGCCTGCGGAACAGTTCGAGGACGGGCATGGTCGCCCGCTCACTGCGCTCGGCGAGTTCCACGAAGACCGGGCTCTCCTCGACGCGCCTGCGGATGTAATGGCCGATCACGATGAGCACGATCGACAGCAGGAACGGGACGCGCCAGCCCCATTCGAGGAAGGCGTCCCCCGGCGCGACCACCGTCATCAGGGCCAGCACGCCGGAGGCCAGCAGCAGCCCGAGCGGCACGCCCACCTGCGGCGCGGCCCCGAACACCCCGCGCTTACCGGGCGGTGCGTGTTCGACGGCCAGGAGCACCGCCCCGCCCCATTCCCCGCCCGCGGAGACGCCCTGCAGGATGCGCAGCAGGATCAGCGCGACGGGAGCGGCGACACCGATCGTGGCGTAGGTCGGGAGCAGGCCGATCAGCGTGGTCGCGGCGCCCATGGCCACCAGCGTCACCATCAGGATGACGCGGCGGCCGTACTTGTCCCCGAAATGACCGGCCAGAAACGCGCCGAGCGGGCGGAACAGGAAACTGATCCCCACCGTGAGAAAGGAGAGCAGGGTCGCGATCGAGTCTCCCGCGGGCTGGAAGAAGAGCTTGCCGAAGACCAGTCCGGCGGCCCCGGCGTAGACGAAGTAGTCGTACCACTCGATCGTCGTGCCGACCACGGTCGCGAAAACCACTCGGCGGCGGTCGGTTTCGCTGACGAACGGGAGGTTCGGCATCCCAGACCGGGGTGGCGCGCTCATCTGGGACTCCTTCGATGCCGGACATGCTCTACGGCGATGAAATGCGATCTGCGTCACTTGCGACGCGATTCACCAATGATATACGATTTGAAATACGATGCAAGAGTGGCCGAGGAGGTTTATGAAGATCGGCAACGACGCTGGCGCGCAACGGTTTTCCGCGCTGCCCAGCCGGCCCGGCAAGATCGTCGCGGTCCATCTCAGCTACGCCTCCCGCGCGGATCAGCGTGGTCGCCGACCGGCACACCCGTCCTATTTCCTGAAGCCGAGCAGTTCGGTCGCGGCCAGCGGCGGTGTCGTCGAGCGGCCCGCGGGCACCGAACTGCTGGCGTTCGAAGGCGAGATCGCCCTGATCATCGGCGCCCCGGCCCGCCGGGTGCCGATCGAATCCGCTTGGCGGCATGTCGCTTTCGTCACCGCGGGCAACGATTTCGGCCTGTACGACCTCAGAACGAACGACAAGGGTTCGAACGTGCGCGCCAAGGGTGGCGACGGATTCACGCCGCTGGGCCCGGAACTCATCGATGCGCGGACCGTCGACCCCGCCGCCCTGCGCGTGCGCACCTGGGTCAACGGCGAACTCGCCCAGGAAGATCACACGGCAGGCCTGATCTTCGCACTCCCCCAGCTGGTTTCGGACCTCTCGCAGCACTTCACGCTCGAACCCGGCGACGTGATCCTCACCGGCACCCCGGCCGGATCGTCGGTCGTCGTACCCGGCGACGTGGTCGAAGTGGAAGTCGACGCGCCCGGCGCGACGGCCACACTCAGCTCGGGGCGACTGGTCACCACGGTCGAGCGGGGCAGCCACGAGTTCGACCCCGCGCTCGGCTCGCTCCCGTCGATCGATGACACCCAGCGTATCGAGGCCTGGGGATCGCGTAGCGCCGCAGGGCTGCCCGCGCCCCGTGCCGCGCTCCCCGACGAGTTGCGCGACAAACTGTCCCGGGTGCCGGTCGCGGCGTTGTCGCAGCAGCTGCGCAAGCGTGGTTTGAACAACGTGTCCATCGACGGCGTACGGCCGGTACGCCCCGGCGTCCGGGTCGTCGGCATCGCGCGCACACTGCGGTTCGTGCCGAATCGAGAAGACCTCTTCGAGGCCCACGGCGGTGGCTACAACGCGCAGAAGCGGGTGTTCGACACCGTGGCGCCGGGCGAGGTGATCGTCATCGAGGCGCGCGGCGAGACCGGATCGGGCACGCTGGGCGATATCCTCGCACTCCGGGCCGAGGTGCGCGGGGCGGCGGGTGTGGTGACCGACGGCGGTATCCGCGACCACGACGCAGTCGCCGAGATCGGCGTCCCCGTCTTCACCGCCGGCCCGCATCCCGCGGTCCTCGGCCGCAGGCACGTGCCGTGGGACGCCGATCTCACCATCTGCTGCGGCGGGGCCACAGTGCAGCCCGGCGACATCATCGTCGGCGACGGTGACGGGGTGCTCGTCCTACCCCCGAGCCTGGCCGCGGCGGTCGTCGACGATGCTCTGGAACAGGAGATCCAAGACGGCTGGATCGCCGAGCAGGTCCGCGCCGGCCATCCGGTGCACGGGCTGTTTCCCCCCGATGCGGAATGGAAGGCGAGGTACCGAGAGTGGCGCAAGAGCCAGTGAATCCCAGTGCTACGCAGAGCAAGTCACAGGTCGCGTACCACTGGCTCAAGGAGCGGATCGCGCGGCAGGAGTACACGCCGGGTTACCGCTTGGTGCTCAGCACCATCGCCAAGGAACTCGACATGAGCGTGGTCCCGGTGCGCGAAGCCATCCGCCAGCTCGAGGCCGAAGGCCTGGTCACCTTCGAACGCAATGTCGGCGCGCAGGTTTCGATGGTGGACGATTCGCAGTATCGGCACAGCATGCAGGCGCTGAGCGTGCTCGAAGGTGCCGCGACGGCGCTCGCCGCGGGCCGCCTCACCGAGGACGACCTGCGCCGCGCGCGAGCGGTCAACGAGCGAATGGTCGATTCCCTGGGCGATTTCGACCCGAGCGCCTTCACCGCGCTCAACCACGAGTTCCATTCGATCCTGTTCACCAAGTGCGTGAATCCCCGCCTCGTCGCGCTCGTCGAGGCGGAATGGGCGCGCCTGGGGCATCTGCGGTCCTCGACGTTCTCCTTCGTCCCCGGACGGGCGCACGAATCGGTGCGCGAACACGAGAACATCGTGCGCCTCATCGAGATCGGCGCACCGCTCGGCGAGATCGAGAAGGTCGCGCGCCGCCACCGCGCCGCCACGCTCGACGCCTACCTGATCCACGAACACCCCGACGAGACTTTCGGCCTACCGGCCACCTGAACCCGGAACTGGAGTCGTTCATGACGAACGCGGTGCGCACAGCCGCCACCCCGCATCTGCCCGCGGACCTGCCGACGCGGATCCGGCATTACATCGACGGCGCCTTCGTCGACTCGGTCGACGGCGCCACCTTCGGCGTCCTGGACCCGGTCACCAACGAGGTCTACGTCCGGGCGGCCGCGGGCAAGCGAGCCGATATCGACCGCGCGGTGACCGCCGCGGCCAACGCTTTTCGTGACGGACCCTGGCCGCGCATGCGCCCCCGCGAGCGGTCCCGCATCCTGTACCGGATCGCGGACATCGTCGAATCCCGGGACGCGCGGCTGGCCGAACTCGAATCGTTCGACTCGGGGTTGCCCATCACCCAGGCGCTCGGCCAAGCCCGCCGCGCGGCCGAGAACTTCCGCTTCTTCGCCGATCTCGTCGTCGCCCAGGTGGACGACACCTACAAGGTGCCCGGGCAGCAGCTCAACTACGTCAACCGCAAGCCGATCGGCGTCGCCGGGTTGATCACCCCGTGGAACACCCCGTTCATGCTGGAGTCGTGGAAGCTGGGCCCCGCGCTGGCCACCGGAAACACCGTGGTGCTCAAGCCCGCCGAGTTCACGCCCCTGTCCGCGTCGCTGTGGGCCGGGATCTTCGAGGAGGCCGGACTGCCGCGCGGCGTGTTCAACCTCGTCAACGGGCTCGGCGAGGAAGCGGGCGACGCGCTCGTGAAACACCCTGGTGTGCCACTGATCTCGTTCACCGGCGAGAGTCGCACCGGCCAGATCATCTTCGGCAACGCCGCCGCGTCGCTCAAGGGGCTGTCGATGGAGCTGGGCGGCAAGAGTCCCGCGGTCGTGTTCGCCGACGCCGACCTCGACGCCGCCGTGGACGCGACCATCTTCGGCGTCTTCTCGCTCAACGGCGAGCGGTGCACCGCGGGCAGTCGCATCCTCGTCGAGCGGTCGATCTACGACGAGTTCGTCGAACGCTATGCGGCGCAGGCGAAACGGGTGGCCGTCGGCTATCCGCACGATCCGGCCACCGAGGTCGGCGCGCTGGTCCATCCGGAGCATTACGCCAAGGTGATGAGTTATATCGACATCGGCAGGTCCGAGGGGCGCCTGGTCGCCGGCGGTGGCCGGCCGGACGGGTTCGACTCCGGAAACTTCGTCGCGCCGACCGTGTTCGCCGATGTCGCGCCGGACGCGCGGATCTTTCAAGAAGAGATCTTCGGTCCGGTCGTCGCCATCACGCCGTTCGACACCGACGCCGAGGCCCTCGCGCTCGCCAACGGGGTCCGGTACGGCCTCGCGGCCTACGTCTGGACCACGAATCTGCAACGCGCGCACACCTTCGCCCAGGCGGTCGAGGCCGGCATGGTGTGGCTCAACTCCAACAACGTCCGCGACCTGCGCACCCCGTTCGGCGGTGTGAAGGCCTCCGGACTCGGCCACGAGGGCGGCTACCGCTCCATCGATTTCTACACCGACCAGCAGGCCGTGCACATCACCCTCGGCCCCACCTCCAATCCGACCTTCGGCAAGCAGGAATCAGCGTGACCATCAGCCCCGACTCCCCCGAACCCGTGGTGACCGCCGAAGATCCGATCCGCACGACCCATCCGATCCGCACGCCGGACGCGGCGCCGCCGGACGTACTGCGTTGCGCCTACATGGAACTCGTCGTGACGGACCTGGCGCGCTCGCGTCACTTCTATGTCGACGTCCTCGGCCTGGTGGTCACCGAGGAAGACGAGAACACCGTCTACCTGCGCTCGTTCGAGGAGTTCATCCACCACAATCTCGTGCTGCGCCGGGGGCCGATCGCCGCCGTCGCGGCCTTCTCCTACCGTGTCCGCGGTCCCGAGGAACTCGACCGGGCCGTGGCCTTCTACACCGAGCTGGGCTGTCGCGTCGAGCGGCGAGCGACCGGCTTCACCAAGGGCATCGGGGATTCGGTACGGGTCGAGGATCCGCTCGGCTTCCCGTACGAGTTCTTCTACGCCGCCGAACATGTCGAGCGGCTGGCCTGGCACTACGAACTGCACACCCCGGGCGCGCTGGTCCGGCTCGACCACTTCAACCAGGTCACGCCCGACGTGCCCCGGGCCGTGAAGTACATGGAGGACTTGGGTTTCCGGGTCACCGAGGACATCCAGGACGCGGCGGGCACGGTGTACGCGGCGTGGCTGCGCCGCAAGTCCACGGTGCACGACACCGCGATGACCGGCGGCAACGGGCCGCGGATGCACCATGTTGCGTTCGCCACGCACGAGAAGCACAACATCATCGCCATCTGCGACAGACTCGGCGCGCTGCGACTGTCCGACCAGATCGAGCGCGGACCCGGCCGTCACGGCGTCTCGAACGCCTTCTACCTGTACCTGCGGGACCCCGACGGGCACCGCGTCGAAATCTATACGCAGGACTACTACACCGGCGACCCGGACAATCCGGTGGTCACCTGGGACGTGCACGACAATCAGCGCCGCGACTGGTGGGGTACGGCGGTGGTGCCGAGCTGGTACACCGAGGCCTCTCCGGTCCTGGACCTGGACGGCAATCCGCAGCCGATCGCCGCGCGGACCGACGATTCGGAGATGGCCGTCACGATCGGCGCCGACGGCTTCTCCTACACCCGAAAGCCGGACAGCCGCACCGATACCGGCCGGGCGCCCGGCGAGTACAAGCTCGGCGCGCAACTCTGACAGGAGCACCGATGCTGCCCAGCGAGGTAATCACCGCGATCGCCGACGAATTGGCCGCCGCAGAGCGGGACCGCCGCACCATCCCCTTGCTGACCGCTCGCTACCCCGAGATGACGGTCGCGGATTCGTATGCGGTACAGAACGAATGGCGCCGGCGCGGTATCGCGAACGGCCGCAAACCCGTCGGCCGCAAGATCGGGCTCACCAGCAAGGTGATGCAGGCGGCCACCGGCATCACCGAGCCGGACTACGGGGCCGTCTTCGATGACATGGTCTACGACAACGGCGCCGTCATCGAACACGGCCGGTTCGCCAACGTGCGGATCGAGGTCGAACTCGCCTTCGTGCTCGGTGCGCCGATCGACGGCCCCGGCGCCACGATCTTCGATGTCATGCGAGCCACCGAATATGTGGTTCCGGCGCTGGAGATCCTGAGCTCGCGGATCGACCTGACGGGCCGGACCATCGTCGACACGATCAGTGACAACGCGGCGATGGGTGGACTGGTCTACGGCGGAAACCCGGTGCGGCCCAACACGGTCGACCTGCGCTGGGTGGCCGCGCTGCTCTATCGCAACGAGACGATCGAGGAATCGGGTGTGGCCGCCGCGGTGCTCAACCATCCCGCGACGGGGGTCGCCTGGCTGGCGAACAAGCTCGCCGAACACGGCGACCGGCTCGACGCCGGCGAACTCGTGCTCGCCGGCTCGTTCACCCGGCCGCTGTGGGTCGAGCCGGGCGACACCATCCTCGCCGACTACGGACCGATGGGAAACGTCACATGCCGCTTCGCCTGAATCCGACCCTGCGCGCGGTGCTGGCAAACACCGATCGGCCGCTGTACGGCGGCTGGATCACCACCGGGTCGCCGGTGGTCGCCGAGATCATGGCCGGGTCCGGGCTCGACTGGGTGCTCGTCGACATGGAGCACGCGCCGAACGGACTGGAATCCGTGCTCGCGCAACTGTATGCGGTGTCCGGCTACGCCGTGACGCCGGTCGTCCGAGTACCCGTGGGTGACACCGTTGTCATCAAGCAGGTCTTGGATCTGGGTGCGCAGAACATTCTGGTGCCGATGGTGTCCACCGTCGACCAAGCGCGGAATATCGCTGCGGCGGCGCAATACCCGCCGTTCGGGCGCCGCGGGGTGGGCAGCGCGCTCGCGCGATCCGCGCGCTGGAATCGCATCGAGGACTACCTTCCCGCGGCCGCCGATCACGTGTCGGTGTTCGTGCAGATCGAGACGCCGGAGGGCATCGACAATGCCCGCGCCATCGCCGAAACCCCGGGGATCGACGGAGTTTTCGTCGGCCCCAGCGATCTCGCGGCCGCGATGGGGTTGCTCGGTCAACAGACCCATCCGGATGTCACCGCCCGGGTGCGCCACGCCTTCACCGAAGTCCTGGCGACCGGGAAACCCGTGGGCGTGAACGCGTTCGACCCGGATCAGGCCGCGGTGTACGCCCACCACGGGGCGAGGTTCCTGCTCGTCGGCGCGGACGCCGCGCTGCTCGCCCGCGGGTCGGAGGCGCTGGCCCACCGATTCATCGGCTCGCCACGCGACGAGCCCGACCGACACCGAAGGATTGCGCAATGACCTCTCCGACAGTCACTTACGAGAACCTCCTCGCGACCGTCACCGACCCCGACGGCCGGGTGATCTCGGATCCCGCGACGGGCGCGGAGGTCGGCCGGGTCCGCTTCCACCCCGGCACCGAACTCGACGCGGCCATCGCCCGGGCCCGCGCCGCGCAGCCCGGCTGGGCGGCGCGCACCGACGAGGCGCGCACCGAACTCCTGCTGCGCGCGGCCGAGGCCATCGAGGCGGCGAGCGAGCCACTCGCAGAACTGCTTTCGCGGGAGCAGGGCAAACCGCTCAACGGACCCAACGCCCGCTTCGAGGTGGGCGCCTGCGCCGCGTGGCTGCGCTCCGCCGCGACCACACCGCTGCCCGGCGAGACCGTAATCGACGACGACACCGCCCACGCGGAACTGCGTTATCGGCCGCTCGGGGTAGTAGGCGCCATCGGCCCGTGGAACTGGCCGATGATGATCACCGTCTGGCAGGTCGCGCCCGCGCTGCGGATGGGCAACACCGCCGTGGTCAAGCCCTCCGAATACACCCCGCTGAGTGTGCTCGCGCTCGTCGAGGTGCTCAACAGCGCACTGCCGCAGGACATTCTGCGCGCGGTAGCGGGGGCGGGCGAGCTGGGTGCCCGCCTCGCGAGTCACCCAGAGATCGACAAGGTGATGTTCACCGGCTCCACCCGCACCGGGCAGGCCGTCATCACGGCTTCGGCCGATACCGTGAAGCGGCTGACCCTCGAATTGGGCGGCAACGACGCGGGTATCGTGCTGCCGGACGTGGATCCGCGCGCGATCGCCCAGGATCTGTTCTGGGGCGCGTTCATCAACACCGGCCAGACCTGTGCGGCCATGAAACGGCTCTATGTGCACACTGATGTCTACGAGCAGGTGTGCGCGGCGCTCGTCGAGGTCGCGGCGACCATGCCGATGGGCCGGGGACTGGACGAAGCCAATGTTCTGGGGCCGCTGCAGAATCGCCGGCAATTCGATATCGTCGCCGGTCTGGTCGACGCGGCACGCGCGTCCGGCGCGACCCTGCTCACCGGTGGCGACCCCGATCTCGCCGCACCCGGTAACTTCTATCCGCTCACCCTGGTCGCCGATATCGACAACGACAACCCCCTGGTGTCCGAAGAACAGTTCGGCCCTGCCCTTCCGATCATCCGCTACGACGACGTCGAACAAGCCATCACGATGGCCAACGCCCTCGACGTCGGGTTGGGCGCGTCCGTCTGGACCAGTGACGGCACCGCCGCCCGCGCCATCGCCACCCGGCTCGACGCAGGCACCGTCTGGATCAACTCGCACGGCGGCCTCGACCCCCGAGTCCCCTTCGGCGGCACCAAGAAATCCGGCTACGGCCTCGAATTCGGCACCGAGGGCCTCAAAGCCGTCGCCGCACCCCAGATCATCAACGGCTGAACTGTGTCCGACCGGTTCCGCCGATCGGCGGGATACGAACGGCCTGTTGGGGGCTGGGGGCGGTGTGCGCGCGCCGGTAACTTCCGAATTCCAGTGATGGTTCTAGGAGGTTCGGTGCTCGACATGCAGGAGATCTCGGATCGGTTGGCGATCCAGGAATTGGTGGTGGCGTACGCGACCGCGGTGGACAGCCGGAATTTCGATGCCCTCGACGACGTGTTCGTCGAGGAGGCCTACATCGATCTGACGGTGTTCGGCGGTATCGCAGGGAAATTGGCCGATATGAAGGAGTGGTTGACCCAGAGCATGGCGCCGATCTCGGCGTCGCAGCACTTGATGGGCAACCCGGAGATCCACCTCGACGGCGATCGGGCGACCGGGCGGATCATGTGCTACAACGCACTGGTCCTGCCGGTCGCGCAAGGCGATCCCGCGGTGACCTTGCTCGGCATGTGGTACCTCGACGAATACGTGCGCACGCCCGGCGGCTGGCGCATCGTCAAGCGCGGCCAACAGCGCAGCTGGGCCCACGGCCTCCCCGAGGCCGTACGTTAGGGTACCGGCCTATGGAGGTGTCGCCGGGCGGTCGTGGGTGTGCGGTGGCACGACGGTGCGCCCGGCGGGGGCGCCGATGAGCGAGGCAGCGAAGCGACCCCGGCAACCGCGGATGGATTTGGCGGTGCGGCGCACGCAGGTACTCGACGCCGCGCTGGATCTGGTTGTCCGGCAGGGGTATTCGGCGGTCACCATGGAGGCCGTGGCGCGCGCCGCCGAGCTGGCCAAACCGCGCGTCTACGCCGCCTATCCCGGACGCGGCCCGCTGTTGTCCGCCTTGTTCGAACGCGAGCAGCAGCGCGCGATCGACGCGCTCGGCGCGGCGATGCCCGAATTCACCGAGGAATCCGAGTTCGCCGCCACCCTCGAGGCGGCAGCCCGCAACATGCTGCACGCGGTGGCCGCGTACCCCGACGGGGTCCGGCTGCTGCTCACGCCCGCCGACGACGCGCCGCCGGAGGTGCGCGCCCACGCGGCACGGACGCGTCAGGTCGCACTGGACAATCTGCGCGCGCTCATCGCGTGGGACCGGGCGCGCGCCGGCGGCGTGACCGGACTGGACGACGACCTACTCGCCGAGTCGCTGCTCGCCGTCGGGGAACACTTCGTGCGCCAGGCCGTGACGAATCCCGAAGAGTACGGGCCGGATCGGTTGAGCCGCTTCGTGGCGCACGCGGTCGAGATCCTCGCCGCGGGCCACCGCGCCATCGGCTGAGCCGTCGCACCTGCCACACGGTCCCCTCTTGTTACGGGCCCGTACTTATGTCACCGTAAGTACGGACCCGTACTTAGCGTGGGAGTGGCTATGTGGCACGAGAATCGTCAACAACCGGTCGTCGTCGTAGGAGCGGGGCCGGTCGGCTTGACCGCCGCGCTGGCGCTGCGCCGCCTGGGTCTGGACGTGCTGGTATTGGAAGGCGAAGCGCAGGGCCGTCCCCGGCCCGGCAGCCGGGCGATCTTCCTGATGCCGTGGACGCTGGGCCGCTTCAGTGAGGTGCTCCCCGGTCTGGGCGAACGGATCGGCGCAGCCGGAATTCAAGTGCGCGGCGGTGACTGCTACTACGCCGGGCGGCGCATCTTCGACTTCCATTCGCCCGTCCTGCCCGCCATGACCCGGGGTACGAGCCTGCCGCAGACCGAGACCGAGACGATCCTGTACGCGGAATGCGTGGCGCACGGCGTCGAATTCCGCTGGGACGCAACGGTCCGTGAGGTGCACACCGACGCCTCCGGCGTCACCCTGACCCTGGAGAACTGCACGAAAGTGCGCGCGCCCTATGCAATAGCCGCCGACGGCGCCCGCTCCGCGGTTCGTAAGAGCCTCGGGCTACGCATGTGGGGCCACACCGACGATGTGCCGTTCATCATCGTCGACGTCACCGAACTGCCGGACGGATCCACCGCGTCGAAGCCCGCGTTGTTCCATTACCGCACACCGGAACTCGGCGGGCGCAATGTCATGCACATGCCCTTCCGCGGCGGCATGCGCGTCGATCTGCAGTGCAGGCGCGGCGACGATGTCGCGCATCTGGCCAGTCCGGCGGGCGTGCGCGAGTGGCTGCCGAAAATCCTGGACCCCTGGTACGCCGACCACATCCGCTGGATCTCCACCTACCGTTTCCAGCAGGTGGTCGCCGAAACCTATACCGACCCGCGGCGCCGCGTCCTGCTCGCGGGTGAGGCGGCCCATCTGTTCGCACCGTTCGGCGGCGGCCGCGGCTTGAATTCCGGCGTGATCGATGCGACCGACGCGGCGACCGCCATCGCGAAAGCACTGGCGGCGGAGGACAGCACGGCCGCAGCGGCGCACATCGACGCCTGCGCGGCAGACCGCCGCGAAGCGGGCCGCTACAACCGCGACGCCGCGGCCGCCGCCCTCCGGTTGATGCGGGCCCGCGATCCGCTCACCTTCGTCACCCGCGAGCTCGCCGGTCGGCTGGCACCCTATGTCCCGCTGGCCGGCGCCTGGCTGGCGATGGTCCCGCCGATGGGGCGGCTGGGCATGCGCCCCGGCGCGACCTCGATCTACTGAACGCGCGCCGTCGCGAGCAGTCGGTCCGCCGCCTCGGCACCGGAGCGGAACGCGGCCTCGAGCGGCGCGCCACGCAGATAGTCACCGGCCAGTTCGAGACCGGCCACCGCGGCCGTCTCGGTGCGCACCGCCCGCAGGAACCTGCCGTGGAACGGCACGTACGCACAGTAGGCGGCCTCCCACCGCCGGACGACGGTGCGCACCCGCGTCATCCGGGTCCGGCCGAGCAGCCCCGCGATCCGCGCTTCCGCCTGGTCGAGCCACTCGTCCACCCCGTCCGGCGTCGCCGAACGCGCCGCCCGGCCGCTGAAGGTGTACCGGACGATGTGCAGGTCGTCGGTCCCGTAAACGCCGGCGTTGCTGCACGGTCCGTCGTCGAGCGCGATGGCACGGGTCGTCATCCCGAACACCGGCTCGTCGTATTCGACGACCGCCACCGCGGCCGGGAAATAAGTGACCGCGGCGAGTTGCTTGCTCAGCGTGGGCATCTCGCTCGCCAGCAGCTCAGCGGCGGCAGGCGCGGGCAGCGCCACGACCACACCGTCGTAATATTGCTCCTGCGGCGCCCCACCGTCCCGCGTGACCCGCAGGCCGCGCACGCGGCCGTCGCCCAGGACGAGACCCACTGCCACCGTGCGGGTCGAGACCGAGATCTGTTCCGCCAAGGCCGCGATGACCGGGTCCATCCCTTCGCTGAGCTGATCGAAGGTGTCCATGAGCATCCCGAGGTTCGTCCCGAAAGTGCCGAGATAGACCTCGTCCGGCTCGGCCCCGTTCATCCGAACCGTCATGGCGCGCAGAATGTTTCGCACACTTCGCGGGCCGAAGTGGGCGCTCAGCGGCCGCTCGTCGCGGCGCTCGGCGATTTCGGTGAAGTCCGCGGCGCCGAGGAATCGGTTCTCCTCCTTCCGCCGGACCCGCAGGGCGAGCCGGAACAACTTCACCAAGTCGGTGATCGAGCCACCGTCCAGCAGCACGCGCAACCTGCGCAGCGGACTCGCAGTGCTGTCGAAGGTCAGCAGTCGCCCGTGCACGACCCGCGAGGTGTTGATGCCGAACGGCTCCAGCTCCGGGTCACCCAGGTCGGCCAGGAAGGCCCGCAGCTCGGAGTACTTGCGGCCCAGGTTCTTACCACCCACCATGATCGGGCGCTGCCCGAGCCGATCCAGGCCCATGCGGCCGCCGAGCACCGCGTCACGTTCGATCAGCTCGACGTCGTGTCCGGCTCGCCGCAGCCGATGCGCGGCGGCGAGCCCGGCGATTCCGGCGCCGACGACCGCGTATCGCTTTGTGGTCGAATGCTGTTGGGGTGTCATCGTCGGTCCTCCAGTGGTTTGTCGTCGGTGCGGCTCACTGGTGGGCGGGCGGCACGCTGTCGATGAATTCGAAGAGTTCGTCGTCGTCCGCGGCGGCCAGATCGACCTCCGTGCCGCCGCCCCGCAGGCTCCGGACGATCGCGCTGAGCCGCTCGGCGACCACCGCGATCTCCGCGCGGTCCAGTTCCGCCCCGCTGCACAGGCCCGAGAGCAGATCCGCCTGCGCGACAATGCGGTCTACCACCGCTTCGGCCGGCACCAGCTCTGCCGCAATATATTTCGCGAGCGCGAGCGGTGTCGGATGGTCGAATACCACCGTCGTCGCCAACTTCAACCCCGTCGCACCCTGCAACCGATTCCGGAACTCCACCGCACCCAACGAATCGAAACCCAAATCCCGGAACACATCATCAGCACCCACCCCCGCCACCGACCCGAACCCCAACACCGCCGCCGCCAGCGACCGCACCACATCCAAAACCACCCGACCCTGCTCCACCACACCCAAACCCGACAAACGAGCCACCAAACCCGACGCCGCCGGCGGTCCCGCCGCCGCGGCTTTCCGGAGTCGCCGCGCCACGTCACGCAACACCGGTGGCAGAGTCGGTGTCTGTGCCAGTGCTGCCGTGTCGATCCGCGACGCCACCACCACTTCCCGTCCGGAACCGAGTGCCGCGTCCAGCATCGCCAGACCGTCCTCGGCGGTGATCGGCACGAAACCGCCCGCCCGTAATCGACCACGATCGAGGTCCGTCAGCGCCCCTGTCATGCCGGTGGCCTGCTCCCACAATCCCCAAGCGATCGAGGTCGCGACCAGTCCGCGCCGCTGCCGATACCACGCGAGCGCGTCCAGGAAGACGTTCGCCGCAGCATAATTCGACTGTCCCGGCGAGCCGACCGTCCCCGCGATCGAGGAGAACAGCACGAACATCGACAGCGGCAGATCCCGCACCGCCTCGTGCAGCTGCCACGCCGCGTCCACCTTCGGCGCGAACACCTTGCCTACCTGATCGACACCGAGATCGGCGAAAAGGGCGTCGTCGAGCACGCCCGCCGCGTGGACGACGCCCGTCAGTGGATGTGCCGGATCGAGATCGAACAGCAAGGCGCGCAACGCGGCACCGTCGGAGACGTCACAGGCACGCACCCGAACGACGGCACCGGCCGCGGTCAGGTCATCCACCAGTTCTTCGACGCCGTCGGCCGCGGCGCCGCGCCGGGAAACGAGCACCAGATGCCGCACCCCGTGCCGTGCCACCAGATGCCGCGCCACCAGCGCACCCAAACCACCCGTGCCACCGGTGATCAGCACCGTGCCGGCCGGATCCAGCGGCTGCGGCACCGTCAACACGTTCTTACCGATATGGCGCGCCTGCGAGAGAAACCGGAACGCCTCGGGAGCCCGCCTGATGTCCCACCGCGTCACCGGAATCCGGTGCAACACACCGGCCTCGAAGAGAGCCAGCAGTTCACCGAAAATCCGCTGCAGCTGCGCGCCGGGCAGTTCCATGAGTTCGAAGGCCGCATACCGCACGCCCGGGTACGTGGCAGCGATCTGCTCCGGATCTCGGAGGTCGGTCAAACCCATCTCCACAAATCGACCACCCCGCGGCAACAACCGCAACGACGCATCCACGAACTCCCCCGCCAGCGAATCCAACACCACATCCATACCGGCACCACCGGTCTGCGCCAAGAACTTCGCCTCGAAATCCAACGACCGCGAATCACCGATCCGCTCGTCAGCAAAACCCAGCCCCCGCAACACCGGCCACTTCGTCTCCGACGCCGTCACGAACACCTCCGCCCCCAACCACCGCGCCACCTGCACCGCCGCCAAACCCACGCCACCCGTCCCCGCATGCACCAACACCCGCTCCCCACAACGCAACTCAGCCAACTCCACCAGCGCGTGATACGCCGTCGCGAACACCACCGGCACCGCAGCAGCCTCCGCGAAACCCCAACCCGACGGAACCCGCACCAGCGACGACTCCTCGGTCACCGCGACCGAACCGACTCGCGGAAACAGCCCCATCACCCGATCACCGGGCACGAACCGGCTCACCCCCGGTCCGATGGCCGTCACCACACCCGCGCCTTCACCACCGACCGCGATGCCCTCGAGCGGAACCATGTCCAGGGCGATCAGCACATCCCGGAAGTTCATCCCGACGGCATGGAGCCGCACTCGCACTGCGCCGGAGGCCAATTCGGTGCCCGCATCGGCCGGTTCGAGCACGAGGTTCTCGCCGTCCAGCGTGCCGGTGCCCGAATCCGCCAGCTGCCAAGGCTTTCCCGACATGACCAGATCCGCGTTACCCACACTGTCCACGCCTTCGCGGGCCAGACGGGGGATGTGGAGCACGCCGTGCCGCACAGCGGCCTGCGGCTCACCTGAACGCACGAGCGCACAGGCGGCCGCACGGTGATCGGTGATGTCGTCGACATCGAGAAGCCCGATCCGACCGGGATTCTCGTTCTGCGCGCTACGCAACAACCCCCAGATCGCCGCCTGGGCCGGATCGATGTCGGCACCGTCGATCGCCACCGCGTCGCGGGTGACGACCACCAGCGTCGCCGCGTCGAAGCGGTGGTCGGACAGCACGGTCCGGACCGACTCGAGCACTGTTCGCACCAACTCATATGTGCGCTCGACCGTCGAGAGCGACCTGCCGTCCGGGCGGCTCAACGCAAGGATCGTTCGATCGGTGACCGGCTGCTCCAGCTGCCAGCCGGGGTTCGTCTCGAGCAGGTGCCACCGCTCGTCGACGGCGGGAATCCTGATGCCGGTCACTGCCGTCCAGCTCAGCTCGTACAGCTCGGCACGCCCGCGGAGAGGCTCGCGCAGATCCTCGACCACGAACGGCCGCAGCACCACCGATTCGGCGTGCGCGACGAGGGCACCGGCCGGGTCGGCCAGTGTCACCGCCCTCCGATCGCCGTGCTGCCGCAGGTGTACCCGCACCGCCGACGCACCTACTGCCGACAACGACGCGCCCTCCCACGCGAAGGGCAACTGCAACTCGTCCACCGCACCGGTGGCCGCCGCCCCCACCAGCGACACCTGTAGTGCCGCATCCAACAGGGCCGGATGCATCCCGAACCGTTCCGCCGCACCGGCCCCCGCGTCCGCCGGCAAGGACACCTCGCCGAACAATTCCGTCCCACGCCGCCACACCGATCGCACACCCCGGAACACCGGGCCGTACTCGTATCCCGTGGCTACCAGCGCGTCGTATGCCTGCGCGGTGTCGACCGGCACCGCGCCCGCCGGCGGCCAGACGCGCAGCTGCGCACCGGCTTCGGACGGCGCGGCCACGGAGTCCAGCACGCCGGTCGCGTGGCGGACCCACTCCCCTGTGTCAGGACCGGAGTCCACGGGCCGGGCGAACATGTCCACCCGCCACTCCCCGGGCGCCGCGCCATCGGTCACCCGCATCTGAAGTCGAACCCCCGCCGCGCCGATCACCAACGGCGACAACAACACCAGCTCACCCACCCGCGCCGCACCGACCACCCCCACCGCACACCACGCGAGCTCCACGAATGCCGAGCCCGGCAGCACCACCCGGCCACCGACAACGTGATCAGCGAGCCACGCATGCGCATCCGACGCCAATCGCCCCGACCACAACCAGCCGCCGCCCGCCACCTCGATCGCCGTGCCCAGTAACGGGTGCGCGCCGAATTCCTGCTCCGGCACAGTCGGTTTCGGCTCCAGCCAGTACCGTTTGCGTTCGAAGGCGTAGGTCGGCAGTTCGACCCGGACGGCGTTGGATCCGGCGAAGATCCGCGTCCAGTCCACGGGCACACCGCGGACATACGCCGCCGCGACGGACGCCAGGAACCGGTCGAGGCCACCGGCGGACCGGCGCAGCGATTCCACCACCACGCTGCGGTCCGCGTCCTCGGTGTCGTCGAGGAATTCCTGCACGTCGACGCCGAGCACCGGATGCGGGCTGCATTCCACGAAGCCGCGGCAGCGCAAGGCGTAAGCCGTGTGCACCGCGCGGTCGAAACGCACTGTGTCGCGCAGATTCCGATACCAGTAGCCGGCATCCATCGCCGACCCGTCGAGCACTTCGCCGGTCACCGCGGAGATCACCGAGATCTCGGTCGAACGCGCGTCGACCCGGCCCAGTTCATCCAGGAGCCGCGCGCGCAGCGGCTCGATCTGTACCGAATGCGCGGCATAGTCGACAGCCACCCGTCGAGCGCCGATCCCACTGACCGCACAGTGGTCCAGCAGTTCGTCCAGCGCGACCGCGGCCCCGGAGACCACCGTCGAAGCAGGACCATTGACCACGGCGACGGAAAGCTCATTCGCCCAACGCGCTGCCACCAGCGCCGAGACCTCGGCGTACGGACGCAGCACCGAAACCATGCCGCCCGTGCCCGCTATGGCGCACACCGCACGACTGCGGAGCACCACGATCCGGGTCGCTGCACGCAGCGTCAGCACGCCGGCGACGTGCGCGGCGGCGATCTCGCCCTGCGAGTGCCCGATCACCGCCGCGGGCTCGACTCCCATCGAGCGCCACAGCGCGGCCAGCGCGACCATCACCGCGAACAACGCGGGCTGCACCACATCCGGCCGGTCCGCCACCGCACTATCGTTGCCACGCAACAGGTCCACCAGCGACCAGTCGGTGAACTCGGCCAGCGCCGCGGCGCACCGGTCGATCTGCGCCGCGAAAACCGGTGACGAATCGAGTAGTTCGGCGGCCATCCCGGCCCACTGCGAGCCCTGCCCGGGGAAGAGAAATACTGTCTTGCCCTGCACATCGGCGCGGCCGAGCAGCACGTTCGTCGCCGTTTCCCCGTCAGCCAGCTCGGCGACGCTGTCGGTCAACACTTTCCGGGTGTTCCCGAGTACCACCGCCCGCTGCACGAAGGACGAGCGCGAGGTGAGCAGCGAATACCCGATATCGACGGGATCCGGGCCCGGCTCGCTCCGCACCAGATCTCGAAGCCGTTGGGCCTGCCCGGTCAGGGATTCCGTGGTCTTGGCCGAGAGCACCCACGGAATGACCGGCGGCGCAACGCGTTCGGACGACACGGCCGCTGCCGTGTCGGGCGCCTGCTCCAGGATCACGTGTGCGTTGGTCCCGCTGATGCCGAACGACGACACCGCGGCCCGGCGCGGATGACCGCGCCGGGGCCATGCCCGCAGCCCGGTGGCCAGCGCGACACCACCGGACGCCCAGTCCACGTGTGGACTCGGCGCGTCGCTGTGCAGGGTCGGCGGTATCACCGCCCGGCGCAGCGCCTCCACCATCTTGATCACGCCCGCGACACCAGCGGCGGCCTGGGTGTGCCCGATATTCGATTTCACCGACCCGAGCCACAGCGGGTCGGCGGCGGCGCGTTCGCATCCGTACGTCGCGATCACAGCACCGGCCTCGATCGGATCACCCAGAGCGGTGCCGGTACCGTGGGCCTCCACGAGGTCCACCTCACCCGCCGCGATCTGCGCGTTGGCCAACGCTTGCCGGATCACCCGCTGCTGGGCGGGCCCGTTGGGCGCGGTCAAACCATTGCTCGCCCCGTCCTGATTCACCGCAGAACCGCGGATCAGCGCAAGAACCGGGTGACCGTTGCGGCGCGCCGCGGACAGCCGTTCCAGCAGCAGCACGCCCACGCCCTCGGACCAGCCGACCCCGTCCGCCGCCGCGGCGAAGGCCTTGCACCGGCCGTCCGGGGCGAGCCCGCGCTGCCGGGAGAACTCCACGAACGAACTCGGCGACGCCATCACGGTCACGCCGCCCACGACGGCCAGACCGCATTCCCGCATCCGCAGCGCGTGTGCGGCCTGATGCAGCGCGACCAGCGAGGAGGAGCATGCGGTGTCCACGGTGATCGCGGGCCCCTCCAGGCCGAGGGTGTAGGCGAGGCGGCCGGAGACGACCGAGGCCGCCGAACCGACCACATCCGAGCCGTACTCGTGATGCATCACCCCGGCGAACACACCGGTGTCGCTGCCGCGCAGCGACACCGGGTCGATGCCCGCTCGTTCCAGTGCTTCCCACGACACCTCCAGCAGCAACCGCTGCTGCGGATCCAGCACGGCGGCCTCGCGCGGCGCGACGCCGAAGAATCCGGCGTCGAATTCGGCCGCGTCGTACAGGAATCCGCCCCGGCGCACATAGCTCTTGCCCGGCCGCCCCGGTTCGGTATCGAACAGCTCGGCCAACGGCCAGCCACGGTCGGCCGGGAATTCCGAGACCGCCTCCGCGCCGGCCGCCACCAGATCCCAAAGCTGTTCGGGTGTCCGGGCATCCGCGGGATAGCGGCAGCCCATCCCGATGATCGCGATGGGCTCCGAGCGCAAGGCCGCGGTCTCGGAGTTGGCCTGCCGCAGTCGCTCCTGCTCCAGCAGCGAGTTCCGCAGCGCGGCGACCAGTTCCTCGTTCGTCGTCACCGTCCACCGTCGCCTTCACCGATGCCGCTGGATTCGGACGCGGTGCGCGCGCCGACCGACGCCCGGCGCACCAGCTCCGTCGCGTCCATGGTCATGATCTCGTCGAGCCGCCGGGTGAAATCGTCGGAGCGCGCAACGGGCGGTGGCGCGGGCCGGTGTTCCACGAGCAGCGCGGCGCGCAATTGCCCGGCAAGGATTTTCGGTGTGGGGTAATCGAATACCGCCGTGGCGGGCAGATCGAGCCCGGTTTCGGTGACGAGCCGGTTACGCAGCCCTACCGCGCCGAGCGAGGTGATCCCCCGATCGGTGAACGTCGTGTCGACCTCGCCGTGCGCGCCGCCGATGATCGCGGCTACCGCCGCCGAGATCACTTCGCACAGCAGGGCGATACCGTCGGCGGCCGAGAGCACGGCGAGCCGGATCGCCAGGTCCGCGCGGACCGCGGCATCGGGCCGCGCCCACTCGTCGCCGTGCTCCACCGCTTCCGCGGCGACGCCGCCCAGCAGCCTACTGGGCAGCGTAGGCAGCGCCCGGCGGACGATCTTGCCCGACGGGGTCCGCGGCACGGCGTCGATCTCGTACACCTGGACCGGCACCTTCGTGTGCGCCAGCGCCCGCCGGCATTCGGCGAACAACGCGCCGACATCGACGCCGCCGACCTCGGGCACCACCAGGGCGATGGGCACCTCGCCGAGGGTGTCGTGCGGCTTGCCACAGACGGCCGCGTCCGCGACGCCCGGCACCTGCCTGACCACGTTCTCGATCTCGCCCGGATGCATGTTCTCGCCGCCGCGAATGATCAATTCCTTGATTCGGCCCGTGATTTCGAGGAAGCCCAGCTCGTCCCGGCGCGCGAGGTCGCCGGTGCGCAGCCACTCGCCCCGCATCACCTCGGCGGTCAGGTCGGGTCGGTTGTAGTAGCCGACCATCACGCCGGGGCCGGCGACCCACAGCTCCCCTTCGGCACCGCTCGGCACGTCCGCGCCGGAACCAGGATCGACGATCCGGGTGCTCACCCCGAGGATCGGCAGCCCGGCCGAGGCGGGGCTGTTGCGGTCGGAGGGCGGATTGACGGTGATCGCGCCCGTGGCCTCGCTCGCGCCGTAGGTGTTCAGCAAGGGCACGCCCAGTGTGGCCTCGACCGCTCGGCCCAGTTCGTCGGAGCCGGGCGCGCCGCCGAACCAGCATGCCCGCAAGCTGTGTGCGGGAACGGCTTCCGCGTCCGCGCGGACCAGCCGCTGGAACATGGCGGGAACGCCGACCAGGATGGTGGCCCGCGACGCGGCCAGTGCGTCCAGCAGTGGTCCGGCGGCGAACCCGTCGATCACCCGCGCGCCGGCGCCGACGGCGGTGACGCCGAGCACGCACAGATGATGACCGAGGCAGTGCGACAACGGCATCGGCCACAGCAGCCGATCTGCAGCGCACAGTCCGAAGCCGGGGATGTAACCCGCCACCGTGCCCCACAACGCCTTGGTGAGCGTCGTGACCACACCCTTCGGCTGCCCCGTGGTCCCCGACGTGTACAGGATCCACCCGATGTCGTCGACGCCGAGATCGTCGCGCGCGGGCGCGACCGGCTCGGCGGCGGCCAGTGTTTCGAAGCAGTGCTCGCCCCCTTCGCCACCTGCCACCACTACGCGCAGCCCCGGATGGCGCGCCAGTACGTGCCGCCGCCGCTCTGCCGAACTCGCCTGTGTAAGCAGCACATCCGCCCCGGAGTCGGTGAGGATGTGGTCCAGTTCGGCATCGGAGCAATAGGGATTGATCGGCACGCCCACCGCCGCCGCACGGGCCACGGCGAGGTAGCCCTCGACCATCTCGATACTGTTGCCGAGCATCAGCGCGACCCGGTCGCCGCGGCGGCAGCCGAGATTGCCCGCGAGCCGGCCCGTACGGCGCTCGAGTTCGGTGTAGCCGATCGACCGTCTTGCGTCGGTGAACGCTTCGCGGTCGCCGAAGCGACCGGCGTTGTCGCGCAGCATCTCCGGGACGGGCCGGATGAGATCGGTTCGTAGCATGAGATCCTCGATATCGGTCGGTGCGGTGGATCAGACGTAGCCGGTGGGGCGGGCCTGATCGATGAATTCGAAGAGTTCGGCGTCGTCGGCGTCGTCCAGGTCGAAGCCGGACCCGGTGTCCCCCTGCAGGCTTCGGATGATTTCGGTCAATCGCTCGGCGAGCACGGCGACGTCCGCGCGTTCGAGCGCCACCCCGTCGCACAGGCCGGACAACAGGTCCACGTGCGCGACGATCCGGCCCACCGTGTCCTCGACCGGGGCGATCTCCGTGGCGATATAGCCCGCCAGGGCGGCGGGGGTCGGGTAGTCGAATACCACCGTCGTCGCCAACTTCAACCCCGTCGCACCCTGCAACCGATTCCGGAACTCCACCGCACCCAACGAATCGAAACCCAAATCCCGGAACACATCATCAGCACCCACCCCCGCCACCGACCCGAACCCCAACACCGCCGCCGCCAGCGACCGCACCACATCCAAAACCACCCGACCCTGCTCCACCACACCCAAACCCGACAAACGAGCCACCAAACCGGCTGTCTGGCCGGCCGCCGCATCCGCCGCCCTGCGCCGCTGACGCACGACGCCGCCGAGGATCGCCGGCACTGTTTCCCGCTGCCGCATGGCCGTGGCGTCGATCCGCGACGCCACCACGCAGCTCTGCCCGGAACCGATCGCCGCGTCCAGCATGGCCAGACCGTCCTCGGTGGCGATCGGCACGAAGCCGCTCGCGCGCAACCGGTTTCGATCCCGCTCGGTCAATGTCCCGGTGATCCCGGTCGCCTGCTCCCAGAGGCCCCAGGCGATCGAGGTCGCGACCAGTCCGCGCCGCTGCCGGTACCACGCGAGCGCGTCCAGAAAGGCGTTGGCCGCGGCGTAATTCGATTGGCCGGGTGCGCCCACGGTGCCCGCGATCGAGGAGAACAGCACGAACATCGACAGCGGCAGATCCTGCACCGCTTCGTGCAGCTGCCATGCCGCAACGGCTTTCGCCGCGAGCACCTGCACGACGCGGTCGGCGTCGAGATCGGTGAACAGGCCGTCGTCGACCACGCCCGCCGCGTGCACCACGCCGGTCAGTGCGGGGCCGAGATTGGAGACCAGCGCGCGCACCGCGGCACCGTCGGCGAGATCGCAGGCCACCACTTGCACCGCAGCACCGGCGGCGGACAATTCGGCCACCAGTTCCGTGGCCCCGTCGGCGGTCATGCCGCGCCGTGACGCGAGCACCAGATGCCGAACCCCGTGCCGCGCCACCAGGTGCCGCGCGACCGTCGCGCCCAGACCTCCGGTGCCGCCGGTGATCAGCACCGTGCCGGCCGGATCCAGCGGCTGCGGGACCGTCAACACGTTCTTACCGATATGGCGCGCCTGCGACAGCAACCGGAACGCCTCAGGAGCTCGGCGCATATCCCAGCAGGTGGTCGGAAGTGGCTGCAGCACACCGGCTTCGAAGAGAGTGCGCAGTTCGTCCAAGATGTGCTGAAGGTGTCGGGCGGGTAGATCCATCAGCAGAAAGGCCGCATACCGCACGCCCGGGTACGTGGCAGCGATCTGCTCCGGATCTCGGAGGTCGGTCAAACCCATCTCCACAAATCGACCACCCCGCGGCAACAACCGCAACGACGCATCCACGAACTCCCCCGCCAGCGAATCCAACACCACATCCATACCGGCACCACCGGTCTGCGCCAAGAACTTCGCCTCGAAATCCAACGACCGCGAATCACCGATCCGTTCGTCACCAAAACCCAACTCCCGCAACACCGGCCACTTGGCCACCGACGCGGTGACGAACACCTCCGCCCCGATCCACCGCGCCACCTGCACCGCCGCCAAACCGACGCCACCGGTCCCCGCGTGCACCAACACCCGCTCCCCAGCTCGCAACCCACCCAATTCGACCAGCGCGTGATATGCCGTCGCGAACACCACCGGCACCGCAGCAGCCTCCGCGAAACCCCAACCCGACGGAACCCGCACCAGCGACGCTTGATCGGTCAGCACCGTGGAGCCGACGCCGGGGAACAGCCCCATCACCTGATCACCGGGCACGAACCGGGTCACCTCCGGTCCGATGGCCGTCACCACACCCGCGCCTTCACTACCGAGCGGCATGCCTTCGATCGGATACATCCCCAGCGCGATCAGCACATCCCGAAAGTTGATCCCGGCCGCGCGGAGTTCGACGCGCACCTCACCCGCCGCCGGCACCGCCGCCTCGTCGTCCGCGTCGAGGATCAGATTGTCGCCGTTCAGCGTGCCCTTGTCCGCCGCCGCCAACCGCCACGGTGCGCCCGCTGCCGCCAACTGCGCCCCGCTCGTGGTGTTCGCGCCCGCCCGCTCCAAGAGCGGCTGGTAGACGACGCCGTTCCGCACCGCTGCCTGCCGGACACCCGCCGCCAGTACCGCCGCCACCGCCGACCGCCGCTGCGCGACGACGGCCGCCGGCGCTCGCTGGTCCGCGGTGGCGGCCGAGTCCAACAGGACGATGCGGTCTTCGTGCTCGTTCTGCGCACTCCGCAGCAGTCCCCAGACCGCGGCCCGCGCCGGATCGATGTCCGCGCCACCGTCGATCGCGACACCGCCGTGAGTGACGACGACAAGGGTGGATGCCGCGAAATCCGGTGCGCCCAAGAGCCATTGCACGCGGGCCAGGACGCCGGTCACGCAGGTGTGCAGGTCGGCGATCGGTTCGTCCTGCCGCGCCGGTGGACAGGTGAGCACGACCACGTCTCGGCCGGACTCGTGGTACCGCTCCAGTTCCCATGGTCCGCCCGGGTGTTCGGCCGCCACCGGGTCCGACAGTGCGGTCCACCCGCCACGGTCCGCGCTGTCGAGCGGTGGCATCGCGACCCAGTGCACTTCGAACAGCCCGTCGGTGACCGGCGCGGCCGACCCGATCAACGCATCGGCCGAAACCTCGCGCACGGTCAGCCCTTCGACGTGCGCGACCAGTCCGCCTTCCGGATCCACCAGCGTCAGCTCCATGCGGTCGCCCGTGCGCGCCACCCGCACCCGCACCATCGACGCACCCTCGGCCGCCAGTGTCGCCCCTTCCCACCCGAAGGGCAGCCGCACCCGAGGATCCGCGTCGCCGGAGTCCAACTCGCCCACCAGCGACACGTGCAGCGCCGCGTCCAGCAGCGCCGGATGCAGTCCGAAGCCGCCGACGTCCGCCGACCCGGGCTCGGGCAGGACCACCTCGCCGAACAGCTCGTCGCCCCGTCGCCAGACCGCGCGCACGCCCTGGAACATCGGCCCGTAGCCGTACCCCGCCGCGGCCAGCGATTCGTACACGTGCTCGGTGTCCACCGCCACCGCACCTGCCGGTGGCCACGTCCGCAGCTCCGCACCCAGATCGGATGGCACGACAACCGAATCCAGGACGCCGGTCGCGTGGCACACCCACGCACCCAGCTCTGCTGTCTCGGGTCGCGAGTACACCCCGAGTCGCCACTCCCCGGACAGCTCCCCCTCGGTGACCCGCACTTGCACCTGTACCGCACGGTCGCCGATCACCAACGGCGACAACAACACCAGCTCGCCCACCCGTTCCGCGCCGACGTACCGCGCCGCGCACCAGGCCATCTCGACAAAAGCCGCCCCCGGCAACAGAATTCGGCCACCCACGGCGTGGTCGGCCAGCCAGCCGTGCGAGGTCGCGGACACCCGGCCCGACAACAGCACACCGCCGCCGTCGGCAACGCCGGTCACCATGCCCAGCAGCGGGTGTGCCACCGCACCGGCGCCGAACCGCCCGGGGTCGCTCGACCCCGTCCCCGCGACAACCCAATAGGTCGTGTGGTCGAAGGCGTACGTGGGCAATTCGACGATCTGCGCACCGGTTCCGGCGAACAGTTCCGCCCAGCGAACGGGGGTGCCGCGGCCGTGCGCCACGGCCACCGCGCACAGCAGCGCACCGGGTTCGGATCGCTCGGCGCGCAGGGTGGGCACAGCGACGAAGTCCGGCGCGTCGTCCGCGTCGGCATCCTCCGCCAGCGTGGCGGCGACCGATCCGGTGACCGCGGCCGACGGCCCGAGTTCGAGGAAGGTCGCACCGGCCCCGGCGAATTCGGCCGCCGCCGCGACACCGTCGGCGAAGCGCACCGGGTCGCTGACGTGCCGCACCCAGTAGCCGGGGTCACCCATCGCACCGGACGTCACCAGGCGCCCGGTCACGTTCGACACCACCGGTATTGCTGGTTCGTGATAGGTCAGTTCGGCACAGACGGCGGCGAAGTCGTCGAGCATCGGCGCCAGCAACGGTGAATGGAACGCGTGACTCACCCGAAGTCTCGTGGTCTTCGCACCGCCCGCGCGCAGGTCGGCGGCGATCTCCTCGACCACGGCCGCGACGCCCGAAAGCACCACCGAATCCGGCGCATTCACCGCGGCGATACTCACCTCGCCCGCTCGACCGGACAGCAGCGGCGCGACGACCTCCTCGCCCGCGGTGACCGAAACCATCGCGCCTCCGGCGGGCAGCGCGGCCATCAAGGTACCGCGCGCGGCCACCAGGCGTACCGCGTCCGGCAGCGACCACACGCCCGCCGCGCACGCCGCGGCGATCTCCCCGATCGAATGACCCAGCACGACATCGGGATCCACGCCCCAGGAGCGCAACAGTGCGAACAGCGACAGCTCGACGGCGAACAGCCCCGCCTGCGTGAAGTCGGTCCGGTCCAGCAGCGCCGCGTCGGCGCTGCCCGCAGTGGCGAACACCACGGCGCGCAGCGGCCGCGGCAGCAACGGCGCGAAGAGATCACAGATCTCGTCGAACCGCGCGCGATAGGCCGGGAAGGCATCGTAGAGTTCGCGCCCCATCGCGTGCCGCTGCGCACCCTGCCCGGAGCACACGAACACGGTCTTGCCCTTGATCGCACCGCCGCCCATCAGCACACCGGGCACGTCCGTACCGGCTGCCAGATCGGCCAGTCCGGCAGCCAATTCGGTCCGACCGCGCCCCACCACGATCGCACGATACGGATGGCGGGCACGCGTGGTCACGAGAGACAGGCCGATATCCACCGGATCGAGGTCGGGCTGCTCGCGCACCCACTGCGACAGCCGGCGCGCCTGGCCGAGCAGCGCGTCCCGGCTCTTCGCCGAGACGACCCACGGAATCATCGGCGGCGCAACACGTTCCGGTGACAAACCGGCTGCCTCGACGGGCGCCTGTTCCAGCACGAGGTGCGCGTTGGTACCGCTGATGCCGTACGAGGACACCGCGGCGCGGCGTGGCTGCCCGGTCGCGGGCCATTCGCGCGCGGTGGCGACCAACTCGACCTGGCCGCTCTCCCAATCGATATGCGAACTCGGAGTGTCCGCGTGCAGGGTGGGCGGCACGACACCGTGGCGCAGGGCCTCGACCATCTTGATGACGCCGGCCACGCCGGCGGCGGCCAGGCTGTGCCCGATATTCGATTTCACCGAACCGAGCAGCAGCGGTTCGCCCGCCCGATCGCGGCCGTAGGTGGCGAGCAGGGCCGTGGCCTCGATCGGATCGCCCAGCGCGGTGCCGGTGCCGTGCGCCTCCAGCACGTCGATGTCGCGGGTGCTCAGCCGCGCGTCCGCCAGCGCCGCTGCGATGACCCGCTGCTGCGCGGGCCCGCTCGGCGCGGTCAGGCCGTTGCTGGCGCCGTCCTGGTTCACCGCAGAGCCCCGGATCAGGGCCAGCACCCGGCGTCCGTTGCGGCGTGCGTCGGACAGCCGCTCGAGCACGAGGATGCCGACACCCTCGGCAACGCTGAAGCCGTCGGCGTTGTCCGCGAACGACTTACACCGGCCGTCCGGCGCGAGCGCGCCCATCGCACAGAACTCGATGTAGTCGGCGAGTCCGGTGATCACGGTCGCACCCCCGGCCAGTGCCAGCGCGGTCTCACCACGGCGCAACGACTGCACCGCCTGATGCATGGCGACCAGTGACGACGAGCACGCCGTATCCACCGTGACCGCCGGACCCGCCGAGCCCAGGGTGTACGCGATCCGCCCGGTGGCGACACTGCACGTGTTGCCGGTCATCACCATGCCGTGCAGCGAGGCCATGTCGTCGGGTTCGCGCCGATGCGTGGGCGCGATGACCCCGGCGAACACCCCGGTCGCGGTGCCGGACAGCGTCGTCGGATCGATGCCCGCGTGTTCGATTGCCGCCCAGGTGACTTCGAGCAGCTGACGCTGCTGCGGGTCCATCGCCTTGGCCTCGCGCGGCGAGATCCCGAAGAAGGCGGCGTCGAAATCGCCCGGGCCGGTGAGGAACCCGCCGCTGCGGATGTAGAGCGAACCTTTGTTGTCGCGGTCCGGGTGGTAAGCCGACTCGATGTCCCAGCCGCGATCGGCGGGGAACTCGGTGATCAGGTCCCGCCCTTCGACGGTCGCCCGGAACAGATCGGCGGGATTGTCGATGCCGCCGGGGAATCGGCAGCCCATGCCCACGATCGCGATCGGCTCCTGCGCCCGGGACTCCAGATCCCGTACGCGCTGCCGTGTCTGCTGTAGATCGATCGCGGCCCGCTTGAGGTATAGCCGGAGGTCGGATTCGGTTGCCATCGTTGTACGCCTTCCTGCGTGCCGGGTGCGGTGCTGACGCACGGACACCACGGCTCACGAGATGCTGTGCTGTCGAACGTGTTTGTGCGCCCTAGCGGGGCCCCGGATAGGGCGACAGCTCGATCCGGCCGCGCGCGATCTGCTTGCCGCACTGGTGGAAACCGACGACGACCTCTGTGCCGTCCAGGCCCGCACCCGATTCCGTGCTGCACGTCACGAGCGCGTCCAGCTCGGCGAAGCCGGTGAACTCGACCTCGGCGGCGACGACGGCCGCCGGGGTATCCGGGTCGGCGCTCGCCAGTATCGCCGCCTGCCGGAAAGCTTCGAGCAGCAGTGGGCCGGGCACGTGATCGTAGGGGTGATCGAAGAACGAAGGGTGGCTCTGGTCCACGATCAACACCAGGTCCGCGCCGGGAGCCATCGTCGCCAGCACCACATTGCGGTGGTCGCGGCGGCCGACCAGCCCCGGCGCGAGCGGCGTGCCGGCAGCGGCCATATCCGGTTCCGGCGCAGCGCGTTCGGCGCGCTGGACCACGCGCAGTCCGTCGTAGGCGTCGCGGGTGAACACGACGCCGCCACCGCCGACGGTCATCGCCAAGGCGGCATCGATCGTCAGGGTCGCCTCGAACGCGGTGTCGACGAAATAGTCTCCCGGCCTGCCCTGCTCGGAACGAATCCGCACGATGCCCTCGAGCGGCGTTCGCCGGTCGTCCCGGAACGCGCTCAGGTCCTCCACACAGCACACCAGACGTTGCAGGCTCAGCGGTGAATCCGGCGGCACCTGCGCGTAGCGCTGGCCGACGACGAGCATGGCCTGCCGGATCGCTTCGACCGTGGACAGCGGATCGTGATAGTCGACGGTCCGGTCGAACCACAGCGAATGGGCCCGCGGCAACTGGATGGCCGCGAGGAATTCGCCGGCCCCCACCTGCACTGTGTCCGTGACGAACACCTCCCCGAGCGCCCGCCGGTGCGCGAGCGCGCGTGGCACGGTCTGTTCGAAGGTGAGGCCGTCGCGCGACGGGACCGAGCCCGTCCTCAGATTCTTCGTCATAGCTGGTCTCTCTCGGCGCGCTCTCATACGGCTATCGCGGTGGTCTGGTGGCGCTGCGGCAATTCGATGGCGGCAGCGAGCAATTCGGCGATACCCCGGGGCGTCGGATGACGGAACAGATCCTCGACCGACACCGCGGTGCCGGCGGCCTCGTTGATCCGGCTGCGGAATTCCAAGACCGACAGCGACGTGAGCCCGAGGTCCAGCACCGTCGCGTCGATATCTATCTCGGCGTCGTGCAGATCCACCAGGATCTCGCGCAGTTGCGCCTCGACCACGGTGCACAGGTGACGCGACCACTGCGCGGGCGGCAGTGCGGACAGCTGCGCTCGAACCGGCGAGAGCTGGGGCGCGGACTGTGCCTGCGGGACCGGTTCGGCACCGAACGCGACTGTGGCCCCGGCGGTTTCGGCCATCAAGGCGCTGCGCAACCAATAGTGCCCGCGTTGGAAGGCGTAGGTGGGCAGATCCACCGTGCGCATGGTCTGCCCGGCGAAGGCGGCACTCCACTGCACGGGTGTGCCGCGAACCCAAGCTCCCGCAACGGCTTTGAGGAATCCGTCGCTCGCGCCGTCGGCAGCGCGCAGTATCGGCACCGCGGCGCACCGGGCTTCGCCGATGGACTCGTAGCTCATGTCCGACAGCACCGTGCCCGGCCCCACCTCGACCAGCGTGGTCACGCCCGCGGTGAGCAGATGGTCCAGCGCGTCGCGGAAGCGAACCGGCTCGCGCGCCTGCCGCAGCCAGTAGTCGACCGAGCTCAACTCCGCCGCGGCCGCGGGCGCACCGGTCACGGTGGAAAGCAACGGAATCGACGCACTGCCGCGTCGCACACTCGCGACGACGCGCCCGAAATCGGCCAGCATCGCGTCGACATGCGGCGAGTGGAAGGCCCGGTCGGCCCGGAGCCGCTGCACGCGGCGACCGCGCTCGCGCCACTCGCGCGCGAGCGTCCGCACCGCCGCCTCGCCGCCGGAGATCACCGTCGCGTTCGGCCCGTTGCACGCCGCCACCGCCACGTCCCCGTCGAATCCCGCCAGCGACTCGGCCACCTCGTCGTAGCGGGCGCGCAGCGACACCATGGCGCCCGGCGGCAACTGCTGCATCAGCCGCCCGCGCGCCGCGACGACCGTGACGGCGTCCGGCAGCGTGAACACCCCGGCCACATGCGCGGCGGCCACTTCGCCGATCGAGTGTCCGATCACGAAATCCGGTCGCACACCCCAGGATTCGAGCAGGCGGAACAGCGCCACCTCGACGGCGAACAGGGCGGGCTGGGTGTATTCGGTGCGATCGAGCAGGTGCTGCGCGTCCGGATCGAAGACGACCCGCGCCAGCGGCCGGTCGAGCACCGGCGCGAAACTCCGGCACAGTTCCTCGAACGCGGCCGCGTAGACCGGGAATTCGTCGTACAGCCGCCGGCCCATGCCGACCTGCTGACTGCCCTGGCCCGGGAACATCATCGCGGTTCTGCCGCCGCGCCGATGGGTCCGCAGGACCGAACTCGACGCCGACCCGCCCGCCAAAGCCGCCAGCTGATCGAGCAATTCGGCGCGGTCGCGGCCCACCACCACGGCGCGGTGGTCGAACACGGTCCTGGTGGTGGCGAGCGAATAGCCGACTGCCACCGGATCACTGTCCGGATCGGCCAGCAGGGCGGCGTGCAGCCGGGTGGCCTGCGCCTCCAGCGCGTCCGCGTTCTTCCCGGACAGCACCCAAGCCAGCGCCGCTCCCGGTGCCGCGCTCTCGGTGCCCAGTGCCGGGCTCGGGTCGGGTACGACGTACTCCTCGAGGACGACGTGGGCGTTGGTGCCGCTGATGCCGAACGAGGACAGGCCCGCTCGCCGTGGGCCCGCGCCCCTGGGCCACGGACGTGCGTGGGTGGGCAGTCGGATCGTGCCCGCCGACCAGTCCGCGTGCGGGCTCGGCGCGTCCACGTGCAGGGTCGGTGGCACCACGCCGTGCCGCAGCGCCGCCACGGTCTTGATCAGCCCGACCACCCCCGCGGCCGATTGGGTGTGCGCCACATTCGATTTCACCGAGCCGAGCCAGAGCGGACGGTCGCGATCACGTTGCCTGCCGTAGGTGGCCAGCAACGCCTCGATCTCGATCGGGTCACCGAGCACCGTGCCTGTGCCGTGTCCCTCCACCAGGTCCACCTGGTCCGGTCGCACCTGTGCGTCGGCCAAGGCCGCCTGAATGACCTTCTGCTGGGCCACACCGCTGGGCGCGGTCAAACCGTTGGACGCTCCGTCGGAGTTCACCGCGGACCCGCGGATCACCGCGAGCACCGGGTGGCCGTGCCGCTCGGCATCCGAGAGCCGCTCGACGACGACCATGCCGATGCCCTCCCCCCAGCCGGTGCCGTCCGCGCCCGCCGCGAACGCCTTGCATCGACCGTCGGCGGCGAGCGCACGCTGCCGGGAGAATGCCGCGAAGGTGAAAGGGGTTGCCATCACGGTGACGCCGCCGACCAGGGCCAGCGAGATCTGGCCCGACCGCAACGCCTGGATCGCCTGGTGCAACGCCACCAACGACGACGAACAGGCGGTGTCCACGGTGACCGCGGGTCCGTGCAACCCGAGAAAGTACGCGACGCGCCCCGAGGCCATGGCCGCGACATTGCCGTTCATGAAATACGCTTCGGCGCCGTCCAGCGTCGCCGCCGAGCCGAATCCGTAGCCCTGACCGGTCATTCCGACGAAGACACCGGTATCGCTGCCGCGCAACGACGCCGGGTCGATCCTGGCCCGTTCGACCGCCTCCCAGGCCAGCTCGAGCACCAGCCGCTGCTGCGGGTCCATCGCCAACGCCTCGCGCGGGCTGACACCGAAGAACCCGGCGTCGAAGTCACCGGGACGATCCAGGAAGCCACCGTGGCGCACCGTGGCGGTGGCGAAGCTGTCCGGGTCCGGGTCGAAGATCGCGTCGAGATCCCAGCCCCGATCGGCCGGGAACTCCGAGACCAGATCTCTGGCCTCGAGCACGCTGTCCCACAGCTGTTCCGGGGTGCACACACCGCCCGGGAACCGGCACGACATCCCGGCGATCGCGATCGGCTCGCTGATCCTGGCGCGCAGTTCGCGCAACTGCTGCTGGGTCTCGTGCAGTTCCCGGGCCGCCTTCTTCAGGTAGCGGCGTAGTTCAGCTTCGTCGGCCATCGGTCATCCTCATTTCTCGGTCCCGACCGGGCTCGACGGCGGTGCCGCACCAGCGGCTGCGCGGTCGAACCGCGAGCCTTCGAGGTCGATCTCCGAAGCTGTTGTGTCAACTGCGAAGTCGGCTGCGTGGCGTGCCGCCGACCGCGGGCGAGAGCACGCCGACCTGCCCGACACACAGGACGGTAACCACCATTGGATAGCGAGCCACGATGCGTATCCACCGCCCCTTCTTACCGTGAGAAGCGGCTTCCTGCAGTACATTCGGCGCATCCCGGCGGTCAACGGCCCCCAGTAGCGAAGCCGGCGGGATGAGCGCGACGATCAGCCCGGCCGGCTCTAACGAATTCAGCACCGAGCCGAAACGCACAAACGTATTGCCGCTCGACAGATTGTCCGATTCCCAGCTTAATGCCCACGCTTCTACCCTTGCTCAGACGGCGGAGAGGCCAGGGGTTTCGAGCGTAGTTCCATCGCCACCCACCCGTGGACCAAGGAAAGCTAGCACCCGTCCAGACAACCCGGCAATACCGATCCGCTCATATCTACCCCAATGATGAACTCGGGTCAGCACCGTTATTACGCCGCCGTTCGAGCGGCATACCGCGGTCACCCAACCTGTGCACCAGATGCGGCTAACTGTCCGCTAATACGCTTCAGCTGCACTCGCACAGAAATCGGTCCGCGTCCAGAATCGAGCCGGCAAGTCACCGTTCCGGATGGATATCGCATCCACACCACACCACCGAGTACACCGCCACCCCCCGATCGGGTCGAACATATGCCACGATCGTTGAATTTTGTTCAGCACGTCGGCGTTTCCGATTATCGAAAAATGACGCCCGCACTCCGGTGGCCCCGCGATATCGTTGCATTTGCGCGTCGCGCACGCGAAATACCACACAGCCGGTACGTCGGTCGATGTGAAACACCTCATGACATCGACGGGTTCATAACCCTCGATCCGAAAGCCGGAAACCGCTGGAATAGTGCCCATGACGATCGGAACCCGGCAGGTGCTGGTAGGCACGACAGCACTGACGCTCGACGACGTGGTCGCCGTCGCGCGACACGGCGTCCCGGTAGAACTCGAATCGGCTGCGCTACAACGGTTGTCCGAGATTCGCCGGCATATCGACGAGCTGGCACAGAACGCGCGGCCGGTCTACGGTGTCACCACCGGCTTCGGAGCGCTGGAGCGGCAGCACATTCCGCCGGAGCGCCGTATCGAGTTGCAGCGCTCGCTGATCCGCTCGCATGCCGCGGGAGCGGGCGCACCGGTGGAGCCGGAAGTGGTGCGGGCGATGATGCTGCTGCGACTGCGCACCCTCATGTCCGGTCGCACCGGCGTACGTCCCACGACCGCGGCGGCCTTGGCCGCACTGCTCGACAGCGGCTTGATTCCCGTTGTGCCGGAACATGGTTCGCTCGGCGCCTCGGGCGACCTCGCGCCGTTGGCCGCCGTTGCGCTCGCGCTGATGGGCGAGGGATCCGCGCTGGGCGCTGCCGACGGCCCGTGGCCCGGGTCCGCGGGGGAACGGCCGATGTCGCAGGCGCTCAGGGATTATGGGCTCACCCCGATCACCCTCGAGGCGAAGGAGGGACTCGCACTCACCAACGGGACGGACGGCATGCTCGGCATGCTGGTGCTCGCGATCACCGACCTGCGCCGGCTGTTCGACCTCGCCGATCTCGCCGCCGCCATGAGCGTGGAGGCGTTGCTCGGCACCGACCGCGTCTTCGCGGCCGAACTGCAAGCGCTGCGGCCACACCCCGGCCAGGCGGTATCGGCCGGCCGCATCCACGCCGCCCTGGCCGGGTCGCAGATCGTGGCGAGCCACCGCGGCGCGGACTGCCCGTACGTGCAGGACGCGTACTCGTTGCGGTGCGCGCCGCAGGTGCACGGCGCGGCGCGGGACACGCTGGCGCACGCGGAAGGCGTCGCCGAACGCGAATTGTGTTCGGCGATCGACAATCCCGTGATCCTGGCGGACGGACGGGTGGAGTCGAACGGAAACTTCCACGGCGCGCCCGTCGCCTACGTCTCGGACTTCCTGGCCATCGCGGTCGCGGACGTCGCGAGCATCGCCGAGCGGCGCACCGATCGCCTCCTCGACCCGCAGCGCTCCCGCGGCCTCCCGGCCTTCCTGGCCGCCGACCCCGGGGTCGACTCCGGCTATATGATCGCCCAGTACACGCAAGCCGGCGTGGTGTCGGAGCTGAAGCGTTGTGCCGCACCGGCGTCGGTCGACTCCATTCCCACCAGCGCCATGCAGGAGGATCACGTGTCGATGGGCTGGGCCGCCGCACGCAAACTCCGCCGCGCGGTCGACGGGCTCACCACGGTGCTCGCCATCGAATTGCTCACCGCCGCACGTGCTCTCGACTACCGCGCACCGCTACGCCCGGCCCCGGCCACGGCCGCCGCCCGAGACCTGTTGCGCGAGTACGTCCCCGGCCCCGGACCCGATCGCCACCTCGCTCCCGAGATCGCGGTGGTCACCGACCTGATCCGCTCGGGCGCGATCGACCTACGCGTCGCATACGACAAGCCACCCGACGGAGCGTAACCAGGGCGGGCCTTGCCCGCCGAGGCCGGCGGCCTACGACCGACCGTTCCCGGCCGCCAGGTCGAGGAGCATTTTCGCGGCTACCGTGGCACCGTCGCCGCGGACGTTTCGGGCGACGGATTCGGCTCGGGTGCGGGTGCCGGGTGTCAGCGCGGTGGCGAGGGCAGCGGACAGGGAGTCGACGGTCGGGGTCGAGCCCTGGTGTGCCGCACCGATTCCCAGCTCGGCTATGCGCGCCGCCCAGAACGGCTGGTCGGCGATGTGCGGCACGATCACCTGCGGCGCACCCGCGCGGGCCGCCGTCGTGGTGGTACCCGCGCCGCCGTGGTGCACCACCGCCGCCACCCGGGGGAACAGGGCTTGCTGGTTGACGTCGCCGACGACGAAGCAGTCGGCGGCGTCATCGATCGGCGCGAGCTGCGCCCACCCGCTGGCCAGCAGGACTCGACGGCCCTGCGCGCGGACCGCCTCGATACCGACCCGGGCGATATCCGTCGCGGTGTAGGACGCCATGCTGCCGAAGCCCACATACACCGGTGGCGCACCGGCATTCAGGAAAGCTTCCAGCTCGTCCGGGAGCGGGCGGTGGTCCGGCAGGATCCACGCGCCGGTCTGCACCACGTCGAGGTCGGTCTTTCCGCCGGCCGGGCACAGCGTCTCGTCCGCCGCGAGCCACGGCCGGTCGGTGAACACATAATCGCGGACGTTGTCGACGGGCGGCAGGCCGATGGCTGCCCGGTGCTTGTTGAGTGCGTCCCCGTACAGGGCGTTCACCCGCTCGGCGTCCTGCCGCCACAGCACCCGGTTGTCGGTCTCCCCGTCCGGCGACGGCGTACCCGGCCGCCGCCCCGGCGGGAAGTGCTGCGACGGCAGGCCGAGGGTATGGAAGCACGCGAGAACATAAGGCATGCCCAGCTTTTCGGCCACGTCGCGGGCACCCGCGGGCATCAGCCCGGTCGCCAGCAAGGCGTCGCAGCCCTCGCCGGCTGTCATCAGCGTCTCGAACCGGGCGGCGACCAGCGCGGGCGCGAGCTGGAACGCGTCCTGCGCGGTCGGCGGCTTCGGGTTCGCGACGATCGAGTGCACCGTCGGGCCCAGCGGCACCAGCGGCACGCCCGCCCGCTCCAGCAATCGGACGAACTCGTCGTCCGGCGGCGCGCACACCCGCGCCTGCGCGCCCAGTTCCCGCAACGCGACCGCCAGCCCTGCCAGCGGTTCGACATCCCCGCGCGATCCCCACGTCGTCAACAGCACACGCACTTCGCAATACCCCATTTCCGCAGGTTAGGACTTCCGGCCGGTTATTCTGCGACACCACCCGGGCCTTGCCGCAAGCCCCCGGGTGCGATATATGTTGAAGAGGGAGGGGTTGGGTGTCCGCGCCGTCGGCGCACGAACTAGCGCACCAGCGGTAGGAAGATCGTGTCGACGATCTCCTCGATCACCTCGGGCGCGACCGGTCGCAGCGTCATCATCGTCTCGGCGCGGAGCAGGTCGAAGGGTAGTGCCGCGATGCGCGGCGTGAGCTTGGCGGGATCGAGTTCGCCCCGCTCGATCGCCCGCTGCATGATCTCGTCGCGCCCCGAGCGCCGGCCCGCGACGATCATTTCGCGCAGTTCGGCGAAACTGGTCTCGGTCTCCGCGAAGTAGCCCGCGAGCAGCAGGCTCAGCTGGGCCAGAAACGGTCCCTGCTTCTCGCTCGCCGCGGTGAGCGTGGCGAGCAGATCACCGCGCAGCGACCCGGTGTCCGCCGGCACGATCAGCTGAATCACGTTGCGGCGCACCACCGCCGCCTCGACCAGCTGCCGTTTGTCGGCCCAGCGCCGATACAGCACCGGCTTGCTCGTACCGGCTCGCCGGGCGACGGCATCGATGGTCAGGTTCGCGTAACCCCGCTCGCTCAGCTCCTCCCACGTCGCCTCGAGGATGGCCGCCTCGAGCGCTTCGCCGCGCCGTCGTAACACCGCACTCCTTAGATCCTTTGACGTTTCTTATCGCGTAGCCTACTCTCGCAATTAAGAAACCTGATCGTATCTTAACTGGTTGTGCGTCGCTCCGACGCGCGCCCGTACCAAGGAGTCCCTGATGCACCGGAGCGTGTCCGGAAGTACCGGCACCGGACTGCACTCGAGCTGGAACGCGCAGCTCATCGGCTTGGTGGCGGTACTGGCCCTGGTGAATTTCGTGGTCGATTCGGCCATCACCGCGCCGCTGCTCGTCCTGCCGGAGATGCTCGACCATTTCGATACCCACCAGGCGGCGTGGCTCAACGCCACCGCGATGCTGGCCGGCGTGATGTGGGCGCCGCTGCTCGGCAAGAGCGCCGATATCTACGGCAAACGCACCGTCCTCGTGCTGACCCTGCTGGTCAGCGGCGTGGGCGCGCTCGTGTGCGCCGTAGCCCCCACCATCTGGATCTTCGTGCCCGGACGCATGCTGCAAGGGGCGGCGCTGGCGGCGGTGTTCCTCTCCGTCGCGATCGTTCGCAGCGTCTGCGCGCCCCGGATCGGAATGATCATCGTCGGGATCGTGACCTCCGGGTCGGCGGTGCTCAACATCGCGTCCCGGTTCCTCATCGAGCAACTGGCCGTGCGTTACGGCTTCCAAATCCTGTTCCTCGTCTCGGCTTTCGTCGCGGTGGCGATGGCGATCTTCGTGCGCGGCATCGTGCCCGAATCCCTGGTCAAGACACCCGGCAGGATCGACGTCGGTGGCGCGCTGCTGCTCGGCGGCGGTCTCGCCGGGGTGCTCAGCTACATCAGCCTCGGCTCGGATCTCGGCTGGCTCGCCGCGGGCCCGCTGGCGCTGCTCTTCGGCGGCGGCGCGGCGCTGGCCCGCTGGTTCCTGGTCTCGAATCGAAAGCCCGATCCCCTCATCGACATCCGGGATCTCAACGGCCCCTTGGTGCTCACGCTGCTCGTCGTCTTCCTCGGCGCCGGTTCCTACCAGAGCATGCTTCAGCTCATCCCGCTCATCGGTGACGTCTCGGCGGATCAGCACCTCGGGTACGGACTGGCCGACCAGGGATCGGTGGCGCTGCTGCTCGCGGCGCCGGGACTCGGCGTGATGCTCGGCGGTCCGGGTGCCGGATGGCTCGCGGCGCGCATCGGGCCGGCGTCGACCTTGGCCGGCGCCATCGTGCTCGGCACGGTGGTGACCTTCGGAATGTTCCTCGGCGCTTCGCACTTGGCCGCCGCGCTGTGCTTCGCCTTCTTGCTGGGCGTCACGGTGGGCGCGCTCGGCACGGCCGGGTTCAACATGGCAGGCAGCTTGGCGGCGACCGAGCGGCAGGGCATCGTCTCCAGCCTCGTCATGGTCATGGTTTCGATCGGGTCGGTGGTGCTGAACTTCGTGGGCGCGGCCGTGCTCGACTCGACCACCGTGGTCGTCGACGGCGCGACGGTGAATTCGGCGACCGGCGTCTTCGGCTGTATCGCGCTCGCTTCCGGCGCGTTCGTGATCGCCGCCGTGCTGTCTGTCGTCCTCGCCCGCAACACCCGCCGCGGCCTCGTGTGACCGTCTCGATTCAGGAGTTCGACAATGAACTGTAAGACCGCATCGACAACCACGGTTCTGGTGTCCGGGGCGAGCATCGCCGGTCCCGCCGTCGCGTTCTGGCTGCACCGCTACGGGTTCGCGGTGACCGTGGTGGAGAAGTCGGCCGGCGTGCGCAGCGGCGGATACCCGATCGACGTGCGGGGCACCGCGGTGGAGGTCGCGCGCCGGATGGGAATCCTGCCGCAGCTGCAGCGGGCGCATATCGAGTCACGCCGGTTGACCTTCCGCAACGCCGACGGGACGACCGCGGCGGTGGTGCACCCGCAGGCGGTGGTCGGCGGGGTCGAGGGGCGTGACCTCGAGGTGTCGCGCGCAGACCTGTCGAAAGCCTTGTACGCGAAGGTCCGTGACGACGTGGAGTTCATCTTCGACGACTCCGTCGCCACGCTCACCGACCAGGGGCACGGCGTCGACGTCACCTTCCGCAGCGGCGTCCAGCGCAGTTTCGACCTGGTCCTGGGTGCCGACGGATTACATTCGCGGATAAGGGAACTCGTGTTCGGGCCGGCGGAACAGTTCCACCGCTACCTGGGCTACTGCTTCGCCATCTTCACCATGCCCAACACGTTCGGGCTCTCGCACGAAGCGGTCATCTGGAACACACCGGGACGCGGCGCTGCGCTCTACGCGGTCGAAGACAGCAACGAACTACACGCCTTCCTCAATTTCGCGCACCCGATACCGCCGTACGCGGTTCTGCGCGACCCCGCGGCGCAGAGTGAGCTCGTCGCAGCCACTTTCGCGAACGACGGATGGGAGGTCCCGGCCATGGTCGCCGCTTTGCGCAACGCGCCCGATGCCTTCTTCGACACGGTGAGTCAGGTGCGCATGCCGTGGTGGACCCGCGGGCGATCCGCCTTGCTCGGCGATGCCGCGCACGCCCCGTCGTTCCTGACCGGGCAAGGCTCCAGCCTTGCTCTCGTCGGCGCCTACCTGCTCGCCCACTCCCTGGCCGCCCACCACGACCACACCGCGGCTTTCGCCGCCTACGAGCGCGGCCTACGTGGTTTCGTGGAACAGAATCAGGCCCTGGTCGGCGCGGGCGACGCCGCCCTCTTCCCCACCACCGCCGAAGCTCTGGCGAAACGCAACGCCAGACTCCGCAGCCTCACCACCTTGCCCCCGCACACCGGCCGCCCCGCACACACCGCCCTGACCCTGCCCGAACCCCTTCCCCGCCCACCGATCGCCGCACCCCGATGAGCGACCCGAGATCTCGGCGGCGACGGTGGCTCAGGACATTTCCGCGTGTTGGTCGATGTCGAAGCCCAGGCGGACGTCGTGGCCGACCTGGCTGCCGGTGATGGTGACCTGACCGGTCACCAGCGGGTAGCCCCGGGTCTCGACGGTGTATTCGCCCTCCGGCAGATCGGCCACCGCGTAGCGGCCGTCCTCGTCGGTGTGGGCGGTGCCGACAATCGTGCCGGACCAGTCGAGCACGGTGATCCGGGCGTCGTGGACCGCGCGGCCATTCGCGCGCACCGTACCCCACAGCATCGCCATCGGCGCGAGTTCGACGTCGAAACGCAAACGGCCGCTGTCGGGTACGGTCAGCGTCGTCGCGGTGGGCCGCATCCGCGCGGCGACCGCCACCAGCGTGTAGGTTCCGGCCAGCACGCCCTTGCAGGCGTAACCACCGTCCGTCGCGCTGACCGCCACTCCGACCACCTCACCACGCAGGTCGGTCACGGTGATCGTGGCCTCCGCCACCGGCTCGCGGGCGGCGGTGCGCACCACACCGGACAGCTCGCCGGATCCCTGCAGCGTGACGTCGACGTGGTGCGTACCGTCCGCGGCGACAGTGACATTCACCGCGGCGGGTTGATGCCGGTTCGCGGAGACGATCAGGACGTAGCCGCCCGGCGCGGGCGGCTCGATCGCGTAGTTGCCGTCATCATCCGCCGCCGCCCGCGAAACCTGGTGCCCGCGTTGGTCGATCAGCGTCAGGGCGGCGTCCGGCACCGGATACCCGTCGTCGCGGCACACCCGCCCGAAGATCGTGCGCCCGGCCGACGCGACGAACTGTCCGCTTTCCACGTCCGGCAGTTGCTGCACCGCACCGGCATTCACCGCCGCGTCGAGCGCAGGCTCCGCTTCGCCCCCGCCCGGCTCGAGCTCGGCCGCACCGGAGCGCTTGCGCGGCAACGCCCGCAGCTTCGCGCCCTCGACATCGATGTCGGGCAGGATGCGGTCGAGCCACTTCGGCAGCCACCACGACGCCCGCCCCATGATCGCCAGCAGGGCCGGCACCAGCACCATGCGCACCACGAAGGCATCGATGGCGACGCCGGCCGCCAGCGCGAACCCCATGGATTTCGCGGTCACGTCGGTTTCCAGCAGGAAGGAACCGAACACCGAGATCATGATGATCGCCGCCGAGGTGACCACGCGCGCACCGTGGTGGTACCCGGCGATCATGGCGTCGCGCGGCGACTTGCCGTGCACGAATTCCTCGCGCATGCGGGTCACCAGGAACACCTGATAGTCCATCGCGAGCCCGAATACCAAGCCGATCAACATGATCGGCAGGAAGCTGACGATCGGCTGCGGATCGGCGATCAGGCCGAAGCTGCCTTCCTGGAAGATCAGGACGGTGGCGCCGAAGGTGGCCGCCATCGAGAGCAGGAAGCCGAGCGCCGCGGTGAGCGGGACCAGGATGGACCGGAACACCAGGATCAGCAGCACGAACGCCGCGCCCGCGACGATCGCCAGGTAGGGCACGATCTTGCCGAGCAGGACGTGGTCCATGTCGGCATAGATGGCGGTGGTGCCGGTGATGCCGTAACGGATGCCGTAGCGCTCGCTCAGTTCGCCTTCGGCGGCGCGCGCGTCGCGCACCAGATCCTTGGTGTGTTGATCGTTCGGACCCGATTTCGGCACCCCGCTGAGCATCGCCCCCAGCCCGTTCGCGCTGAATTGCGGTGTGGTGACGTAATCCATCTCCGGGAACTCCGCGAGCCGGTCGCGCAGCGCGGTGACCGCGGCCTTGCGCTCGGCTTCCGGCACCTGCTCCAGGTCGGCGGCCACGGTGAGAACGCCGTTGCTCCCTTCGCCGAAGCCACTGGTCCGGATGTCGTAGGCCTGCCGGGCCGTGGACTCGGTGGGCAGGCTGTCCTCACCGGGCAGACCCAGCTGCAACTGGAGCGCGGGCGTCGCGAGTGCCGCCAACGCGGCCACCGCGATGATCAGCGCGAGCCACGGCCGCTTGCCGATCAGGCGGCCGACCCGCATGCCGTTGGTGACCGAGGTGTCGTCCTCCGGGTCGTGCCGCGCGACCAGCGGCAGCTTCGGCTTGAACAGGAAACGGCCGAAAGCGCCGAGCAACGCGGGCATCAGCGTGATCGCGGTGAGCACCGCGAAGAACGCGGCGACGGCACCGCCGAGACCCATGAACGTCAGGAAGTTCACCCCGACGATGCTCAGCGCGCCCAGCGCGACGATCACGGTGAGCCCGGCGAACACCACCGCCGATCCGGCCGTACCCACCGAAATACCGGCCGCTTCTTCGGGATTCGCCGCGACACGCAATTCGTGCTTGTACCGGGAGACGATGAACAGCGCATAGTCGATCGACAGCGCGATACCGATCATCGATGCCAGGAACGTCGTGAAACTCGGCACCTCGACGACCGCGGTGCCCAGCGAGATCACCAGCATCGCGGCACCCAGGCCGACGATGGCGGTGATGATCGGCACGAACGCCGCCACGATGGCGCCGAACGCGATCACCATGACGACCAGCGCCACCCCCATGCCGATCAGTTCGGCCTGCCCGCTGGGCTGTTCCTGCTCGCGGGCGATGGACCCGCCGAGTTCGACCACCACTCCGCGCGCCCGGGCCGGGTCGGCCACGGCGTAGGCGAGCCGGCGCTGCTCGTCGGTGATGTCCATCGACGAGGCGATGTCGAACGGCACGGTGAGCACGGCGACGGTCGCCGGGGCATCCTTGCTCAGCACGTTGAGCGGGGCGCCCGCGCATGTCGCGGGGTCGGCGGTGGTCAGACAGCCCATCGCCTGGGTCGCCGCGACCGGGTTCTGCAAAGCCGCCCCGGCCTTTTCGGCGACGAGCCGGTGCCGATCGTCCCCGACCACCAGTGCCCGCAGATCGGTGATCAGCGCGTCGATGGCGGCACTGTTGTCCTTGTCGGTCAGCTTCGTGCCGGCGGGCGCCGCGAGCACGTAGGTACCGCTGACGGCGTCGATGCCGAACTGCGCGGACATGCCCGGAAACTGCTTGTCCAGGATTTCGGTCGCGCGTTCCGACGGCAGCGCGGGCATGCTGAACTCGTCGCTCATCGACTTGCTCAGCAGATGCGAGCCGGCACCGAGCGCACCGAGGAGGACCAGCCATAGCGGCAGCACGATCCACTTGCGGCGGAAGGCGAACTTTCCCCATTTATAGAGGTATACGGACACGAACGGGCTCTCCTCGAGGTCACCGGGTTGTGCTGAGATCAGGGCCCGTACAGCACCTTCGCGGCCCGCTTGCATGCGAACAGCTCCCCCGCGCCGTCCTTCTACCTACCGCACGGTAGGCGTGGCGTGGACGTAAGCGGAGGAGCAACCTCTAGTACGGCCGATGTTTTATCAGATCTCATCGCCGATGTCAGCTTTTCGGCCTATTCAGTCGAAAATCCCCGCGTGTCATGCTTTCCCGGCGCGGCGGCCGTCGCGTCGTGTCACCCCTGGTCCGCGGACGCTCGATTCGTCGCGGGGAGGAGGGCTTTCAGCGCGATCGTCAGGTGCGCGCGCGCCTGCTCGGTGCTGAGTTCGCCGGAGAGCCAGCGGGCGGACAGGCCGTCGGTCAGCGCGGTGACGATGAGGCCCATGGCTTTCGGATCCACGGACTGCGGCACGTCGCCCGCCGCCTGCGCCAGCCGGATCGCGTCGGCGATCTCCGCGTCCCACTGCCGCGAGGTCGTGGCGAGCGGTGCCCGCAGCGGCATTTCGAAGACCGCCGACGCCCGTAATTCGTGCCAGACCAACGCGTTCTCGAACACCTCGGGCTCGTCCTGGATGTCGGCGAGCGCGTGCGCGTGCAGCCGGTCCAGCGGGGAATCCGAACCCTCACTGGCGGTTCCGGATTCGCGGGCCCGGTCGTTGATATAGGTCAGCGCGGCGGCGAGCAGGCCGTCCCGATCCTTGAAGTAGTAGTAGAGCAGGCCGGGCGAGACGCCCGCGGCCTCGGCGACATCGTGTACGCGCAGCCCGCGCACACCCCGCTCGGCGATCGCCTTGGCACTCGCCCGCAGGATCGCTTCGCGTCGGCTCGCCATCGCAGTGTGCTCCAGTCGGTCGGCTCCGTTTCCCGAACCAACATAGCCCAACTGAACTTTCAGTCGGGCACCCTCGGCTGCTGCTGGGTGATGCAGTGGATGCCGCCGCCGCGGGCGAAGAACTCCCGGGCATCGACCGTCCGCACCTGCCGGCCCGGATACATCTCGGCGAGGATGCCCTGGGCCACGTCGTCATTGGGATCGCCGAAGCCGCAGGCGATTACGCCGTCGTTGACGACGAGGTGGTTGACATAGCTGTAATCCACCCAGCCTTCGCGATCCCGGAGCACCCGCGGAGCGGGGAGTTCGACGATCTCCCAAGCCCGGCCGTCGGCATCGGTGGTGTCCGGCAACAGTGCCAGCAGTTCGCGGGTCACCGCCCAGTCCGGGTGCGCGGTGTCGCGCTGAGCATGCACCAGCAGGGTTGCGGGCGCGGGAATCGCGGCGACGATATCGACGTGCCCGCGGGTGCCGTGCTGCTCGTTGTCCCGGGTCAGGCCGCGCGGCAGCCAGATGACGTGCCGCGCGCCGATGGTGCGCGCCAATTCGGCTTCGACCGCGGCCTTGTCGAGTCCCGGATTGCGCATCGGATCGAGTTGCACTGTCTCGGTGACCAGTACGGTGCCGAGCCCGTCGACCTGGATGCCGCCGCCCTCGTTGACCAGCTCGGAGCCGATCGTTTCGGCGCCCGCCGCGCGGGCGACCGTCGCACCGATCTCGCTGTCACGCGCCCAGTTCGCCCACTCCTGCCTGCCCCAGCCGTTGAAGGTCCAGTCGACGGCACCGAGCCCGCCGCCGCCCGCGTCGAGCACGAAGGACGGGCCGATATCGCGCATCCAGGCATCATCGAGCGGCGCTTCGAGCACATCGACCATGTCCGACAGATACTTTCGAGCCGCCTGCCGATCGCGCGGGTCGACGACCATGGTGACGGGCTCGAACTCGAGAATCTCGTGCGCCACCCGCGCCCAGGCCTCGCGCGCCTCGTGCGCGGATTCCGCCGTGGCGAACACGCTCGCGCCCAGCGGCGGAAAGGCCATCCAGATCCGTTCCTGCGGTGCCGTTTCCGACGGCATCACCCAGCTCATGACGCCCGGCTTCCGACCTGATCCGCGCCGAAGGCGTGGTCCCGATCGACCGGCGCGGTGAGCCGGCCGTAGGTATCGGGCCGGCGCGTGGTGAGGAACGGGAACAGACCGAGCCAGTCCTTGCGCTGATCCAGATCCAGGTCGGCGACCAGCACGGCGGCGCGGTCCCGCGGCGCTTGTGCGAGCACCCGGCCATACGGGTCGGCGATGAACGAAGAGCCGTAGAAGGTGACACCGCCCTCGTCGCCGAACCGATTCGGCACGATCATGAAAGTGGCTGCAGTGATGGCGTTTCCGACGATGACCTGCTGCCACAGCGGCTGGGTGTCGAAGCCGGGGAACGACGGCTCGGACCCGATCGCGGTGGGGTACACCAGGATTTCCGCACCACCGAGTGAGTACATCCGGGCGGCCTCGGGAAACCACTGGTCCCAACAGGTCGGCAGGCCGATGGCGGCACCATCCAGCACGGCGGGCCGGTAGATCGGATAGGCGTCCTCGGCCGGGCCGGGCCGGAAGTAGGTGTCTTCGTAGTAGCCGTCGCTGATCGGGATGTGCACCTTGCGGGTCCGGCCGATCAGATCCCCTTCGGGCGAGACCAGTATCGCGGTGTTGTAGCCGAGACCGTCTGGGCCGGGGGCCTTTTCGTACAGCGAGGCGTGCACCGCGACGCCGTGCGCGCGGGCCGCGGCAGCGGCGAAGGTGAACGTCGGCCCGGTCCGCAGATCCTCGGCCGCCGCGCCCGGGTTCGCCGCTGCTCGCACATCGGCGGGATAGCGCGACAGCGTCAGTTCCGGTAGGAACACCGCACGCGCGCCCTCGGCGGCGGCCAGGCCGATGCCGTCGTACAGCGTCGCGCGCAACGCCTCCGCCTCCGGAACCCATTGGTGCTGAACAAGTCCGACGCGCAGCGGCGTGCGGTCGCTCGGCGCGACGCGCGCGGGCGACACCGGCGGCGTCGGCGCGGTGGTAACCACGAAGGTCTGCTCGGTCATCACTACCTGCCTTCTCGTTATGCATAACTGAATATTCAGTCAAGATGGGTGGGACGAAAATTCATGCTTTCGTTGAACCCGGACACCGCCCGTGGCAGCGGAACCGATGCGGCCGAGGTGGTCCGAGTCCGCGAGGCGACCAGGTGGACCGCCGCGGCAACCAGTCCGGAACCGATCATGCTGATGTCGATCCCGTCCGCTATCGAAGCGATCGGACCCGTGTACACCGTGGTGTGGACCGCCAGCACGCCGACGATCGCGCCCGCGGCCCACGCCACCACCGCGCCGAGCTGCCAGCCGCCGGTGTACCAGTATCGACCGCCGGTGCGCCCCTGCGCGAAGGTTTGCAGATCCACGACGTCATAGCCGTGCACGCGCCGGCGCAGCGCGCCGATCACCATGATCACCGCCCACGGCGTGACCACGGCGTTCAGGATCACCGCGACCGCGCTCACCGAATCCACTGCGTCGAAGACGAAGACGCCGACGTAGAGCAACACGACGACCAGAGCCGCGGTCATCATCGTGGTCTGCACGCGCAGCAATCGCGGGAACACCCCCTCCAGGTCCAGCCCGCTGCCGTAGATGCACAGCACGCCCTGGCCCAAGCCGCCGAGGATCGAGATCACCACGATCGCGAAGGTGAACCACAGCGGCGCCGCGGCCACCAGATCTGTGGTGTAGGAGCCGGTGTTGCTCGTGAGGGTCGACGCGGTGAACGCACCGAACGTCGCCGGAATGATGCCGCCGAAGTACAGGCCGAGCCCGAGCGCTCCCGCGATCCGGCGGTCGCTGTGCCGTCGATGCGATACCCGGCGGGTGTAGTCGCCGATCGTGGTCGCATACGAGATCGGCCCGGACGCGGAGATCACCACGGCCACCACCCAGGTCTGCACGAATCCGCCGAGGGCGTACTCCCCCGCCGCCGCGTCCGCGTCGAAACGGCCCGCGAAGGCGAAGACCCCCGCGAGCATCAGCAGCCCGACCACCGGGACGATGATCTTCTGTGCCGCAACGATAGTGGCGTGCCCGAACAGGGCGATCGCGACCATCGCGGCGCCGATCACGCCGTAGGCGAGCCCGCGCACCCACCCGGCGTCGGGCGTCCCGAGCAACCGGGCGCCGGCCGCGACGAGGGCGTCACCGCTGGTCCACACGGTGATCGCGCCGAAGACGACGGCCGTCGCCAAAGCCAGCCCGGAACCGATGAAGCGCCCGCGGATGCCGAACTCGGCACTGCTCGCGACGGTCATGTTGGTCCCGGTGCGCGGACCGATGAGCGCGGTCGGCAGCACCACGAGGGCACCGATGAGCCCGCCGACGAGCAGCGCGGGCAGCGCCTGCCAGAACGACAGTCCGAGTTGAATCGCCACCCAGCCGTAGATCACCGCGGTCCAGGTGAATCCGCTGCCCAGGAATACCGCGGCCACATTCCACGGCGACGAATCCCGGGCCGCCTCCGGAAGATATTCGACGCCTGCTTGTTCGATCCGGCCGACCCGATCGCTGGTCGGGTCCACATGCTCTTTCATGAGGTGACGGTATTCTCAACTGAATATTCAGTCAATAGTGTGGCGCTGACTGTCATCGTTCGTTACTCCCTTGTCACACAACGACTTCAAGCGAACTCGGCGCGGTGCACCACGGCTCCGGCGACGACCGTCAAAGCGATCGGCGCAGCGGCCAATTCATCGGGCGGGACAACCAGCGGATCGAGCGAGAACACCGTCAGATCGGCCGTGCCACCGATCGCCACTCGCCCGGCCGTGCCCTCCCGTCCCGCCGCGCGCGCGGCATGCGAGGTGTAGCCCTCCAAAGCCATTGCCGCAGTGAGCGATTGCTTCGGAGAAACCGGTTCGACCGCCGAACGTCCTGCCGGACGGCGCAATTGCGCGTCCGCGAGAATGGCGCGAGCGTCGTAGGGGCCGATCGGCCAGTCCGAGCCCAGCGCGACCGTGGCCCCGGAATCACGCAGATCGCGGGTGCGAAACCCGCGGCTCGCCCGCTCGTCGCCCAATCGCACCGACCAGTTGTCGGTGTGATCGGCGCGCGTGAAGTGACTGCAGTGCGTCGGCTGCATGCTCGCGACCACCCCGTATTCCCGGAATTTGGCGACGAGTTCGGTGGGAATGGTTTCGATGTGTTCGATGCGATGCCGCACGCCGGACGACGGCAGCGCGGCAGCCGCGAGCGTCTCCAGCGCGTACCGGACGCCGGCGTCGCCGATCGCGTGGGTGACGGTCGGCACCCCACGAGCGGCCAAGTAGTGCACGGCTTCTCGATACTGTGCCGGGTCCGGCCAGAACGGCACCGTCGATTCGCCATGGCTGTCGGGTTCGTCCAGCCATGCCGTGCCACCGTCGATGGTGCCGTCGATGACGAACTTCACCCCGTCGACCTGCCACCGGCGGCCGCCGCGGCGCTGCAGGTCGACGATGTGCTCGAGCCCGGCGCGCCCGGTGCCCGGGTGGCAGCGTGGCGCGAACCGCAACTGGACGGGCAGCGCGAGTTCCTCGGCCAGTCCGGTGATCAATTCCTCGCTGTCGCCGTCGAAGTCCATCACATTCGCGGCGGTGAGTCCGGTCGCGGCCATCCCCCGCAGCACCTCGGCGACGCGGTCACGGCGCACGCGCATCGGGGCCACCGGGGCGACGTCGAGCACCAGGTCCATCGCCGCCGGTTCGAGCAGGTGCCCGGTCGGCCGGCCGTCGCTGTCGCAGACGATGCGCGCACCCTGATCGAACTCGCGGTGACCGGTCACACCCGCCGCCCGCAGCGCGGCAGGGTTCACCAGCGCCGAATGCGCGTCGTTCAGGTCGAGGTACACCGGGATCGTCTCGGCGACGGCCCGGAGCAGCGGCTCGAACGTAATCGGCTGGTCCGCAAATACATTCGGGTCCAGCCCCCAGCCGCGAAGCCAGCCGTCGACCGGCGCGACGCCCTCGGCGCGCAGTGCCGCGATCAGCTCGTCGACGGTCGACACCGACGACAGGTCGACACCGTTGGTCATATCCGCGCCGACCAGCGGATGGGCGTGGCCGTCCACCAGACCGGGCGTAATGGTCGCGGCGCCGAGGTCGATGACCTCGGTCCGCGCTCCGCGCCAGTCCCGGATATCGGCCGGGCCGCCGACGCCGATGATGCGGTCGCCCTTCATCGCGACTGCCTGCGCGTGCGGCCGCGCCGGATCGAGCGTGTGCACCCGTTCGGCGAGCAGGATCAGATCGGCGTAGTCGCCGGTGTTCGTCATCCGGGTCTCCCCTTCGTCCAGCCGATGCTACGGGTCAGAGCAATGACCATGCGCCGGTGAGGGTTTCGCGCAGGATCTGTTCCATCTCGTCGAACTGGGCCTGCTCGCAGATCAGCGGCGGAGCCAGCTGGATGACCGGCTCGGCACGATCGTCGGCCCGGCAGTGCAGGCCCGCGTCGAACAGCGACTTCGACACGTAGCCCTTGAGGATGCGGGTCGCTTCTTCATCAGTGAAGCGCTCCTTGGTATTTCGATCCTTGACCAGCTCCACCGCGTAGAAGTATCCCGCGCCGCGCACCTCGCCGACGATGGGCAGATCGGTGAGCTTGTCGAGGGTCGACTTGAACCGGGATTCGTTGGCCAGCACATGCTCGTAGATGCCGTCGCGCTCGATGAGGTCGAGGTTGGCGAGGGCGACCGCGCACGCGACCGGGTGGCCGCCGTAGGTGGAGCCGTGCATGAACGTGGCGCCGTGCCGGAACGGTTCGGCCACCCGATCACTGACCAGCACCGCACCGAGTGCGGCATACCCGGAGGTGAGCCCCTTGGCGGTGGTGAGGATATCGGGCTGATAGCCGAAACGCTTTGCGCCGAAATCGTATCCGAGGCGGCCGAACGCGCAGATCACCTCGTCGGAGACGAGCAGCACGTCGTGCCGGTCACAGATCTCCCGGACCCGCTGGAAGTAGCCGGGCGGCGGGACGAAGCAGCCGCCGGTGTTCTGCACCGGTTCGAGGAAGACCGCGGCGACGGTCTCGGGACCTTCGAACAGGATCGCTTCTTCGATGCGGTCGGCGGCCCAGCGGCCGTAGGCGTCGTAATCGTCGGTGTGCTCGGTGGCACGGAAGAAGTTGGTGTTCGGCACCCGCACGGTGCTGGGCACCAGCGGCTCGAAATCCGCTTTCGCGCCGGGGATCCCGGTGATCGACAGGGCACCCATCGAGGTGCCGTGGTAGGCCATCGACCGACTGATCACCTTGTGCTTGGTCGGCTTGCCGACGAGCTTGAAGTACTGCCGCGCGAGTTTCCATGCGGTTTCCACGGATTCGCCGCCGCTGACGGTGAAGAACACCCGATTCAGGTCGCCGGGGGCGGCCACGGCCAGGCGCTCGGCCAGCTCGAGCGCCCTCGGATGCGCGTATCCCCACAGCGGGAAGTAGGCCAGTTCCCGGGTCTGGCGGGCCGCGGCCTCGGCGAGCTCGGCCCTGCCGTGGCCGACCTGCACCGCGAACAGGCCCGCGAGCCCGTCGAGGTAGCGCTTGCCGGCGGCGTCCCAGATGTAGGCTCCTTCACCGCGCACGATCACCGGCGTCTCGGCATCGGCGTCCTCGGATTGCTGGGTGAAGTGCATCCAGAGATGGTCACGGACGACGCGGGCCGAGTCGCTGGAGCCCACGGCGGACAGATCGGTGATAGCGGTCATGTTTTCGGTTATCCCACATCACACCGTGGCCTGCAACTAGATCCGTTGCGAAATACTCGCCCGCCGATCGATACGGCGAAAAATGCCGATCTGAACTACGGATTTCGTTGCACGGATCAGCGCGTCCCCCACTGATAGGTCTGTTTACGCAGCTTGAGGTAGATCATGATCTCGGCGTGCCGGACACCGGGCAGCGTGCGCAGCCGATTCGACACCAGGTCGAGCAGCGCCGCGTCGTCGGCACAGACCGCCTCGCACAGCACGTCGTAACGGCCCGCGCATTCGACCACATAGCTGATCTCGTCCATCGCGGTGAGCGCGTCGGAGACCGGTTGCAGCGGCCCGTCCACCGTGATCGCGACCATCGCCTGCCGAAACAGTCCCACTTGCAACGGATCCGAGACCGCGACGATCTGGATGACCCCGGCGTCGGACAGCTTCTGCACCCGCTGCCGCACCGCGGCCTCGGACAGCCCGACGGCCTTGCCGATCGTCGCGTAGGCGCGCCGCCCGTCCTCCTGCAACTGGGCGATGATCTTCTTCGAGGTGTCATCCAGCACCGGCGCCGTCCGGCTCGATTCTTGGTCGCTCACGCCCGGCATCCTGCCCGAACACCGGGAGACCGACAAGCGTCGGACCGTGGTGTCGACGGTCCGATCCGGCACCTGGTTACCCGCTCGGCAACGAAATCCGTCGAATTTTCCGCAGGAGCGCCGCGGACACCGTCACGAGCGGCGCACCAGGATGGCGAGCAACAGCTCCGCCCGCACCCTGGCGTTGTCGAGGTCGCAGGCCAGCAGGTCCGCGACGAAGGCGATGCGCTTGCGCAGTGTGTGCCGATGCACGCCGAGCGTCGCCGCGGCCGACTCCCACTGTCCGTTCGCCTCCAGAAAGGTGTGCAAGGCGTTCAGCAAGTCGGTGCCGTTGCTCCGGTCGTGCTCGACGAGCGGGGTGAGCACGGTGTCGGCCATCGCGTCGAGCACCTGCCTGGTCGCGTCGAACGCCAGCAGCGAGCGGCCGGTCATCGCGTCGAATTCCACCGGGGCGCTGCCGCGTTCGGCCACCGAGGCGGCCCGCGTCGCGTTGGCCGCCGCCACGCCGAGATCACGCAGCCGATGTCCGCCGCTCAGCCCGATCCGGGTGAGCTTGCGGGCCGAGCCGAGCTCGAGCACGAGGCGGCGCGCGAACGAGACACCCTCGGAGCCGGGCAGCACCACCGATACCCGCTGGTCCACCGCAAACAGGAACACCGGGTTCCCGGCCGCGTGCAGCGCCGCCGCCACCACTTCACGAACGTCGGACGTCGTTGCGGCCGAATCGCATTCGGCGACGAGCACGCGGATCCGGCCGTGCGCGTCGGCGGCAGGCAGCAGCTGCGCCCAGGCGGGAGCGAGATCGGTTTCCGCGCTCAGCGCCAAGGCGAGCGCCTGGCTGTTGAGCTGCTGCTGCGCCGCCTGCAGCCGAACCGGTTTCGCGAAATCCAAGGCGAGCAAAGAGTTCGCGTGCCCCAGCAGGATCTGATCCACACCGCTCAGCGGTGCCGGACTGACCACCACCAGTTCGCCGAACGAGCGGCGGTCGACACCGATCCGCTGGTGTGTGATCGAGGCTCCGGAGGTATCGGTCCGCACGCTGCTGGCCGCGGTGGCCGGGTCGGCGGCGAGGGCGGCCCGGACCGCGCGCAGCAGTGCGTCCGAGGGCGCCTCCGGATGACATTCGGTCACCGTGCCCGCCGCGTCGACGATCAGCACCGTCGCCGCCAGCGAGCCGGCCAGTTCCCGGACGATCGCCCGCGCGCCCGATTTGAGCAGCGCCTTGGTCATTCGCGGTTGTGCGCGCGAGGCCCGTAGCAGCGCGTCGTACTGGAGTTCGGCGACGCGCGCGGACACCTTCTTGACCACGGCCGCGAACGGCGTCGGCAACGGCACCTCGAGCAGCGGGATACCGATGGCATCGGCGGCGGCGATCAGATCCGCGGGCACTTCGGCGTAGGTGAGGCCGGTGCCGAAGCCGACCGCCGCCACCCCGCAGTCGTCGAACGCGCGCAGGTAGGCCGCGCGCTCCCGGCTGCTGCGCGGCAACCGCATACCGGTGGTGAGCACAAGTTCGCCGCGGGAGAGCCAGGGAAAGGGATCTTCCAGTTCGGTGGTGAGCACGAGATCGACCTCGCGGCCGACACCACCGGCGCCGCCCCGGAGCCGGAGTGCGAGATCCGCTTGGGACAACACCCAGCTAATCGGTACAGCCATCGCGTGCAGTGTACAGAACGGCGAAGAGTGGGCGGCTGATTCACCATTTTGTCGAGAGGCGCGGGAGTGTGTCTCAGGGCACACTGATCCCAGGGCGAACCGAAGGACACGCCCCGAGAGATGGACGGTGAACAATGTCATTGCCGGTACTCGAGAACTTTATCGACGGCGAATTCGTGGCTTCCGGCGCCGCCGCGACACTCGATCTGGTGAATCCGGTGGACGAAACGGTGGTGGGCCGGGCGCCGATCTCGAACCGCGCCGACGTCGATGCCGCCATGGCCGCGGCCGCCAGGGCCTTCGAATCCTGGGGGAAGACAACGCCGAGCGCGCGCCAGTCCGCGCTGTTGCAGCTGGCCGACGCCATCGAGGCGCACTCCGACGAACTGGTCGAGGCGCAATGCCGCAACACCGGTCAGCCGAAAGCGGTGATCGCCGCCGAGGAGGTCGCGGTCAGTGCCGATCAGATCCGGTTCTTCGCGGGCGCGGCCCGAATGCTGGAGGGCCGCTCCGCCGGTGAGTACATGGCGGGCTTCACCTCCTACGTACGGCGTGAGCCGATCGGCGTGGTCGGGCAGGTGACGCCCTGGAACTACCCGTTCATGATGGCGATCTGGAAGATCGGCCCCGCGCTGGCCGCGGGCAACACGATCGTGCTCAAGCCCAGTGACACCACGCCGGAGAGCACGCTGGTGCTGGCGCGTCTGACGAAAGGCATTCTGCCGGACGGGGTTTTCAACGTCGTGCTCGGCGATGCGAGCACCGGCACCGAACTGGTGGGTCATCCGACTCCCGGGTTGGTGTCGATCACCGGCTCGGTGCGCGCGGGTATCGCGGTGGCCGGGTCGGCCGCACAGCAGCTCAAGCGCGCGCACCTCGAACTCGGCGGCAAGGCACCCGCCGTGGTCTTCGGCGACGTCGATATCGACAGGGCCGCAACCGGTATCGCCGAGGCCGCGTTCTTCAACGCGGGCCAGGACTGTACCGCGGCGACGCGCGTGCTCGTGCACGAGTCGATCCATGATCAACTCGTCGACGCGTTGGTCCGGAAAGCGGAAACGCTGAAACCCGGCCTACCCGAGGATCCGGACACGTTCTATGGTCCGCTCAACAACGCCCGCCACTTCGCCGCGGTACTCGGCAAACTCGCCGCGCTGCCCGCACACGTCAAGGTGGTCACCGGCGGACATCGACTGGGCGAGAAGGGCTTTTTCGTCGAGCCGACGATCATCACGCAGGTGCGCCAGCACGACGACATCGTCCAGGACGAGACCTTCGGCCCGGTGCTGACCGTGCAACCGTTCCGCGACGAAGCGCAGGCCATCGAATACGCCAACGGCGTCCGCTACGGCTTGGCCGCCAGCGTCTGGACCAAAGATCACGCCACAGTCGAACGCTGCACCCGCGCACTGGATTTCGGCGCGGTCTGGGTGAACTGTCACATCCCGCTGGTGGCCGAGATGCCGCACGGCGGCTTCAAGTACTCCGGCTACGGCAAGGACCTGTCCGCCTACAGCGTCGAGGAATACACGCGCGTCAAGCACGTGATGAGCGCACACGACTAGGCGGCAGGTAGATGAGCACAACCAACGCCCCGGGTCCGGAGTTGGTCGACAAAGGACTCGCCTCGGGGCAGGTCGGCGCGTTCGCCGGTGCGGTCCTGGGGGTTTCGACCGTCGCGCCCGGCTACACCCTGACCGCGAGCCTCGGCCTGATCGTGGCCGCCGTGGGTTTGAAACTGCCCGCCATCCTGATCGCGGGCTTCGTCCCGATGTTCCTCACCGCCTACGCCTATCGCGAGCTGAACTCGCGCATGCCCGACTGCGGGGCCTCGTTCACCTGGTCCACCAAGGCCTTCGGGCCGTACGTGGGCTGGATGTGCGGCTGGGGCATGGTGATGGCGACGATCATCGTGCTGTCCAATCTGGCCTCGATCGGCGTCGAATTCCTCTATCTGTTCCTCGCGCGGATATCCGGCAACGCCGCCCTCGCCGAACTGGCGGGCAACAAGGCCGTCGCTATCGCGACCACGTTGCTGTTCATCGCGATCGCCACGGTGGTCGCCGGGCGCGGCGTCACCACCAGCGAACGGGTGCAATACGTACTCGTCGGGTTCCAGATGGTCGTGCTGCTCGCTTTCGCGGTCATCGCGCTGGTCCGGGTCGGTACCGGCGATGCACCCGGCGGCTTGTCCTTCGCCCTCGACTGGCTCAATCCCTTCGCCGGAATCACGTTGAGCGCGTTCGCGATCGGCGTCACCGGATCCATCTTCGCGTTCTGGGGCTGGGACACCTGCCTGACCCTCGGCGAGGAATCCAAGAATCCGGACAAGGTGCCGGGCCGCGCGGGTCTGCTGTGCGTGCTGTCGATTCTGCTGACGTACCTGCTGGTCGCGGTGGCGGTGATGATGTACGCCGGGGTCGGCGAGAACGGGCTCGGCCTGGGCAACGCGGCGAACGCGAACAACGTCTTCGGCGCGCTGGCCGATCCGGTGCTCGGCTGGGCCGGCCCGCTGCTCCTGCTCGCGGTGCTCGCCTCCTCGGTGGCCAGCCTGCAGACGACGTTCCTGCCCGCCGCCCGCACGATGCTGGCGATGGGCGCCTACGGGGCGTTCCCGAAGAAGTTCGCCGCCGTGAGCCCACGGTCCCGGGTACCCGCGTTCAGCACCATGGTCGCGGGTGTCGTCACCGGGATCTTCTACACCCTGGTAACACTGCTTTCCGAGCACACGCTGATGGATACCGTTGCCGCGCTGGGCATCATGATCTGCTGGTACTACGGCATCACGGCGTTCGCCTGCGTGTGGCACTTCCGCGCCGAATTGTTCAGCAGCGCACGCAATATCGTGTTCAAGTTCGCGTTCCCGTTGCTCGGCGGGCTGATGCTGCTCGCGGTCTTCGCGGTATCGGTCCGGGAAAGCATGAACCCCGACAACGGCAGCGGCGCGTCGATCGGCGGCATCGGGCTGGTGTTCTTCATGGGCTTCGGCATGCTGTGCCTCGGCGCGGTCCTGATGCTGGTCGCGCGCTGGTGGAATCCCGGCTTCTTCCGAGACGGCGTCTCCACCCGCACGGAAACGGTGCCCGCCGAACCTGTTGTCCCCGCCTTGGTTCCGGCCGAGTTGCGCTAGCACCACCGGTACCGCACGGGGCCGAACTCTTTCGACACGCCCCGAACTACTCGACCCGTTAGGGAGTCTTCGATGCTCGATATCGCCCACCGTCTCGCGCAGCAGCGCAATCTCGTCACGGTCCTGCCGGGTCCGCGATCGACGGCGCTCGCCGCCCGCCGCTCGGCCGTGGTGGCCGCCGGAGTGGGGTCCTCGGTGCCGGTCTACGCGGCCGACGCCGATGGCGGCATCATCGTCGACGTCGACGGAAACTCGTTGATAGACCTCGGGTCCGGGATCGCGGTCACCAGCGTCGGTGCCGCCCACCCCGCCGTCACCGCCGCGATCGCCGACCAAGCCGCACGGTTCACCCACACCTGTTTCATGGTCACGCCCTACGAGGGTTACGTACAGGTCGCCGAGGAACTCGCCGCACTGACACCCGGACGGCACGAGAAGCGCTCCGTGCTGTTCAACTCCGGCGCGGAGGCCGTCGAGAACGCGATCAAGGTGGCGCGCTTGGCCACCGGGCGCAGCGCGGTCGTCGCCTTCGATCACGCCTACCACGGCCGGACCAACCTCACGATGGCGCTGACCGCGAAGAACCAACCCTACAAGGCGAATTTCGGTCCGTTCGCGCCGGAGATCTACCGGATGCCGATGTCGTATCCCTATCGCGACGGCGGCCTGTCGGGCGCCGAGGCCGCGCGGCGCGCGATCTCGCGCATCGAGGTACAGCTCGGTGCCGACGCGGTGGCCGCGCTCATCATCGAACCGATCCAGGGCGAGGGCGGTTTCATCGTGCCCGCCCCCGGTTTTCTTGCGGCCCTGTCGGATTGGGCGGCACGCAACGGCATCGTGTTCATCGCGGACGAGGTGCAGACGGGCTTCGCCCGCACCGGCGCCTGGTTCGCCAGCGAGCACGAAGGCGTCGTGCCCGACATCGTCACCATGGCAAAAGGTATCGCGGGCGGTATGCCGCTCGCGGCCGTCACCGGGCGGGCCGAGCTGCTCGATGCCGTGCATCCCGGTGGACTCGGCGGAACCTACGGCGGGAATCCGGTGGCCTGCGCGGCGGCGCTGGCCACCATGGCGACCATGCGCGAGCTCGACCTGCCCGCCCGTGCCCGAGCCATCGAGGCCGCGGTGCTGCCGCGGTTGCGCGCGCTGGCCGCAGAGGTCGACGTGATCGGCGAGGTGCGCGGACGGGGTGCGATGCTCGCCCTCGAGATCGTCCGTCCGGGTGGTCCGGAGCCGGACCCGGTGCTGACCAAAAAAATTGTCGCCCAGGCGCTTTCGCGTGGCGTGTTACTGCTCGCCTGCGGCACCTACGGCAACGTCATCCGACTGCTGCCGCCGCTGATCATCGAGGACGAGCTGCTCGCCGACGGCATCGAGGTGCTCGCCGAGGTGTTACGTGTTCACTCCGCTTCGACCGCGAGGAGAAACAACGATGCGTGACCGAACCGCCCTGCTCGACGAGGTGCCGACCGGGCTGTGGCTCGCCGGACGGCAGGTGGCGGCCGGTGACGCCGCCACCTTCCCGGTCCATGATCCGGCCACCGGTGCGGTGCTCGCCGAGGTGGCCGACGCCACGGTCGCGGACGGCGCGGCCGCACTCGACGCCGCGGCGGCGGCGCAGCGCGACTGGGCGGCGCGGCCGTCCCGCGAACGCGCCGAAATCCTGTATCGGGCCTGGGAACTGGTGCTGGAGCGGCGCGACGACTTCGCCTTGCTGATGACCGCGGAGATGGGAAAACCGTTGGCGGAGAGCCACGGTGAGGTCACCTACGGCGCCGAGTTCCTGCGCTGGTTCGCCGAGGAAGCGGTGCGCGTGCACGGCCGCTACACCCATTCACCCTCGGGCAACGGCCGGATCCTGGTGACCAAACAGCCCGTCGGCCCCACGCTGGCGATCACGCCGTGGAACTTTCCACTCGCGATGGGCACCCGCAAGATCGCACCCGCGCTCGCCGCCGGCTGCACCATGGTGGTCAAGCCCGCCCCCGAAACGCCGCTCACCATGCTGCTGCTCGGCCGGATGTTCGCCGAAGCCGGCCTGCCGCCCGGCGTGCTGTCGATCCTGCCGACCTCGCGCGCGGCCGAACTGACCGGCCCCCTGCTCACCGACCCGCGCCTGCGCAAGGTCACCTTCACCGGTTCCACCGCCGTGGGCAAGCTCCTGCTCGCCCGGTCCGCCGACCGGATGCTGCGCACGTCGATGGAGCTCGGCGGCAACGCCCCCTTCGTGGTGTTCGCCGATGCGGACCTCGACGAGGCGGTGGACGGCGCGATGGCCGCCAAGATGCGCAATATCGGCGAGGCCTGCACCGCGGCCAACCGCTTCCACGTCGACAACGCGGTGCGCGCGGAATTCACCGCGAAACTCACCGCCCGCATGCTCGCGCTGAAGATCGGTCCCGGTCACCTCGACGGTGTCCAGGTGGGGCCGCTGATCAACGAGCGACAGCGAAACACGGTGTCCGACTTGGTACTCGACGCCGTGACGAAGGGAGCGGTCGTCACCACCGGCGGCCACAGCCTGCCCGGCGAGGGCTACTTCTACGCGCCCACGGTCCTCGCCGACGTCCCCGCCGACGCGCGCATCCTGCGCGAGGAGGTCTTCGGTCCGGTCGCCGCGATCACCGGTTTCGACGGCGAGACCGCAGGGGTCGAGGCCGCGAACAACACCGAATTCGGCTTGGCCGCTTACCTTTACACCAAGGATCTGGATCGAGCACTCCGGGTCGCCGAAGCGATCGAGTCCGGTATGGTCGGCGTCAATCGCGGCATCGTCTCCGACGTCGCGGCCCCCTTCGGCGGCATGAAACAATCCGGCCTGGGCCGCGAGGCGGGCACCGAAGGTATCGAGGAGTACCTCGAAACCAAATACCTCGCGTTGCGCTGAACCGTCGGCCGACCTCGGAGGCCGGTGTCGGCCGACCGAATCGGGCGACCAAGTGTCGATAAAATAGCGGTCGATGCTGGAAAATCGCCACAACGCAGAGTCTCCCGCGCCGTTGCCGCAACCGGCGCCGCACGGTGCGGGCTGGCTCGCGCACGGCTTCCACATGGATGCGCATTCGCATACCGACGGCCAACTGGTGTACGCGGCGTCGGGGGTCTTGGCCACCACGACCGAGCGCGGCACCTGGGTCGCGCCCGCCAACCGGGTGACGTGGACGCCACCGGGATTCGTGCACTCGCACCGCTTCTACGGCGGGACCGACGCGCGGCTGGTCGTTGTTCCCGCCGAGCTGTGTCCTGCCCTGGTGCCGTGGCCCGCGGTGTTCGCCGTGAATCCCTTACTGCGCGAGGCTATTCTGGCGCTGACAATGCGGCCGGAAGTCCGTCCCGGCGCGCACGAACGGCTACGCGCCGTGGTGATCGACGAACTCGTCGAGGCACCCGGACAGTCCCTGCATCTGCCCGAACCCCGGGACGACCGGCTGCGCGCGGTCACCGGCCTGCTGCGGGCCGATCCCGCGCAGACCACGACACTGGTGGAACTGGGCCGCGCCGTCGGAGCGAGCGGGCGCACCCTCACCCGCCTGTTCCACGACGAGCTCGGGATGAGTTTCCACCGCTGGCGGACCATCCTGCGCATCCATCACGCGCTGGTCGAGCTGGGTGCCGGTCGATCCGTCACCGACACCGCGATCGCGTGCGGCTGGTCCAATCCCACGAGCTTCATCGAGGCCTTCACCGCCGTCGTCGGCCAGACACCGGGCCGCTACCAGGCCGATCTCCGCGACGGAACGTAGCGCGCGACGACTTTGGCGAGTTTGCCGTATCCGCTGTCCATTCACCGGTTGGCAGCACGTGCGCTCAGGACCAGAGTGGTGGTCGGCCCACGAACGGCCACCCTTACTGCGCTATTTCCCAAGAGGAGTTTCGAAACATGAGCAGAACAGCTGAGCACCCGGCCGTAGTCGTCGTCGGCGCCGGTGTAGCCGGGCTCACGCTCGGTAATTTCTTGCTGCGCAACGGTATCGGCTGCGTCATCCTGGAGAAGGAGAGCCGGGAGCAGGTCGAGCAGCGGCAACGAGCCGGGGCGCTCGACGGCCGCGGTGTACGGATGCTTCGCGAGTGGGGTCTCGGCGAGGTGGTCGACGGTTTCTCGACCAGGACGGCCGACACCGCCTATATGCCGCTGCTGATCGAGGGCGAGACACGGCTCTGGAACGCCACCGGCGACGACACCGAGGGCATCTTCTGCACGCAGCAAGCCCTCGTCCAGAATCTGATCAAGGTCTTCCTGCGCGACGGCGGCGACCTTCGGTTCGAAGCGCGAGACATCGGTTTGGCCGATCTGCAGGATCGGCCGACGGTCCGCTATCAGGATGCCGCTGGGACCCCGCAGGTCATCGGCTGCGCGCTGGTCGCGGGCTGCGACGGCGATCGGGGCGTCAGCCGGTCGTCCATCCCGGACGGCGTCCTCACCCGCTACGCCCACGAGCACGGGTACGCCTGGCTGGCCGTGCTCGCCGACGTCCCGGCGGATCCGCCCGCGGTGATGGCGGTGCATTCGCGCGGTTTCGCCGGGCAGATCACCCGCGGCCCGCAGGCGAGCCGCTTCTACCTGCAATGCCCGCTCACCGACACGCTCGACGAGTGGCCGGCCGAACGGATCTGGCGCGAACTGGGCGCCCGCTTCGGCTATCCGGTCGGCCCCGGCCGGATCACCGATCGCCAACTGGTACCGCTGCGCAGCGTCGTGTACAGCCCCATGCGTTACGGCAACCTCTATCTCCTCGGCGACGCGGCACATCTCGTCTCACCGATGAGCGCGAAAGGAATGAGCCTGGCGCTGCACGACGCCGAAGTGTTCGCGCGCGCCGCGATTCTCCAAGTCACCCAGAATGATTCGAGCCTGCTCGACGCCTACACCGACACCTGCCTGCGCCACATCTGGAACGTCCAGACCGCCGCGGTGCAACTCACCGAGATCATGCACAACGGCGGTGATGCCACCTACGCGGGGGAATTTCGCAAGCAACTCGCGCTCGCCGAACTGCGGCGCATGTCCGAAGCTCCTGCGGCCGAACCACTTTCCGCGTAGTGCGCCGGACGCCGTGCCACCGCCCGAGTCCTGGCGGTGGCACGGTCAGCCGCACATCAGGAACTTCACCCTGCCCGCGTAGTCGACTGGCAGATAGCGTTCGGGACCGGTTGTCCAGGGCTGGGCCGAGAGCGGGTCGTATCGGTCGGGCATCGTGACGCCGGCCGGTGCCGCCGCTACGAAACCGGCGGCCGCCGTGGTTCGCGTCGCGCGCCACAGGTGATCGCGGAACGCGACAACACCCGCGATATCGGTGTCGCGCGCGCCAGCGCGCAATGCGGCGACCTTGGCGGCGACGCCTTCGGTGGACAGATAGATCGGCGAACCGTCCGGATTCACGTCGCCGTCGATGCTGATCACATCGTGCATCGCATACCGGGACCGCAGCACCGCCGCGATCTCCGACTGCGCGAACACCGGGATATCGCGCGCACCGCGCGCGACTACGACCGCGTCGGCCAGCGCCTCGTTCACCGGCCCCGGCTCGTGGTCGCCGCTGGACGGATCGGCCGGACTCCGATATCCGAAGCTGTACGCGACGATCATCGTGAGAGATTCCGCCGGTCGGGTGGGCACGGTCCACAAATCCGGCGTCGCGCAGCCTGCCGGTGCGACCGGCTCGGCCGCCGCCGCACCGCAGTACGCCACCGCGCCGGCCAGCGTGACCGCGGCGGCCACCACCGACACGGTACGCAGCCGGTGGATCTTCCGGTCCATGCATTCCCTCGCTTTCGTCGAACCCTCGTCCTCGCCGCCCCGGACGGGCGGCCCTTCGATCATGCGCTGTGCTCGGCCGGTGCGCGCCGGGGAGTGACGGTCGACACCTGCTGTCCGTTGGCTGCCATATCGGACACCGGCGGCCAGTAGGGTGTCGGCGATGCGCCAGGGAAGAGGAGGTGCCGGCCATCATGCTGATCGGATCGCGGCGACTCCGCCGACTGGGCGTTGCCGTCCTGGTCGCGCTGGTCACCCTGGCGATCGCGTACGGGCCGCGGGAACCCATCGCACCGGCCATGGTCAGCTCCGGCATCGTGGCCGCCACCCCGGACAAGCCGTTGCGCATCGCCTACGACACCGCCCCGGACTGTTTCGGCGAGCTCTATCTACCGCGCACCGGGCAAGGCCCGTTTCCGGTCGTGGTGTTGATCCACGGTGGCGGCTGGTCGCAGAATCGCACGCTCACCCAATTCGACGCCCAGTCAAGGGCTTTGGCGGAGAACGGGGTGGCGGTGTGGAACATCGAATACCGGCGGGTCAACGGGGCGGGCGGCTGGCCGGTCACCCTCACCGACGTCGCCGATGCGGTCCTCGCGCTCGCCACCACCGTGCAGCGGCAGTCGGGAAATGCGTTGGATCTACAGCGGATTCAAGTCGCGGGGCACTCGGCGGGCGGTCATTTGGCGGCGTGGGTGGCGGGCCGGTTCCAGCGGTCACCGGAGCCGAAGGCGCTGCGCATCCGCAGTGCCACCCTCATGTCCGCGGTGCTCGATCCCGAATACGCCGTCACCAAAGGGCGCGACGGATTCGTCCGGAAACTCCTCGGCGGCTCGCCCAGCGAGGTCCCCGAACGCTACCGATACGCCTCCCCCATCGCCCATCTCCCGACCGGCATGCGCATCACCGCGCTGCACGGCGACGGCGACACCGTCGTGGCGCCGGAACAGAGCCGTCGCTACGTGAACGCGGCCCGACGCGCGGGCAACAGTGCCGACCTGCGGCTGCTGCCGGGCACCGGGCACGGCGAATTCGCCGACGCCGCCTCGCCGGCCTGGGCCGTCGCGCAACAGGTCATCCTCGACCACGCCGAGACGGTGCGCTGAACCGCTGCGTCGCATCGTGCCGCACGCGCAGTTCCTGAACTCACCGCGCGCCGAGGAGATGTTCCAGCGCAAGCTGATTCAACCGGACGAAACCGTACCCCCGCTCCCCCGCGCGATCGGCGTCGAATGTCGACAACTCGGTATCGGCCAGCAAATCGGCGTAGGTTTCGCCCGCCGCCAGTGTCGGCGTACGCACTTCACCGACGCCCGCGGTCGCCAAAGCTTCGTGCACCTCGGGATCCGCACGGAAGGAGCGGGCGCGCTCGCGCAACAACAGATAGGTCCGCATATTCGCGGCGGCCGAATCCCACACGCCCGCCAGGTCTTCGGTCCGTGACGGCTTGTAGTCGAAATGGCGCGGCCCGGTATACGCGGGTGTGCTGTCCGGGCCGCCGTGCTCCAGCAGGTCGACCAGGGCGAAGGCATTCATCAGGTCACCGTGCCCGAAAACCAGGTCCTGGTCGTATTTGATGCCGCGCTGGCCGTTGAGGTCGATGTGGAACAGTTTGCCGTGCCACAGCGCCTGCGCGACGCCGTGCGCGACGTTCAATCCGGCCATCTGCTCATGTCCCACTTCGGGATTGACGCCGACCATCTCGGGATGCGCGAGCGTACCGATGAACGCCAGCGCATGCCCGACGGTCGGCAACAGAATGTCGCCGCGCGGCTCGTTCGGTTTGGGCTCGATCGCGAACCGCAGATCGTAGCCGCGCTCACGCACGAATCCGGTCAGCACATCCAGGCTTTCGCGGTAACGGTCCAGTGCGGCACGCACATCCTTGGCGCTGTCGTACTCCGCTCCTTCGCGACCGCCCCACAGCACATAGGTCCGTGCCCCCAATTCGGCGGCCAGCTCGATATTTCGGAGCACCTTGCGCAGCGCGAACCGGCGCACCGCGCGATCATTGCTGGTGAATCCGCCGTCCTTGAACACCGGATGAGTGAACAGGTTCGTGGTCACCATCGGCACCACGAGCCCGGTCTCCCGCAACGCCTTCCGCAGATCCTCGACCCGGCGCGTACGTTCGGCAGCCGCAGCGTCGAACGGGATCACATCGTCATCGTGAAAACTGAGACCGTACACACCGAGTTCCGCGAGCCGATGCACCGCCTCCACCGCATCCAGCTCCGGCCGCGTCGCCTCCCCGAACGAATCTCGCCCCCGCCACCCCACCGTCCACAACCCGAACGAGAACTTGTCCGCAGCAGTCGGCGCCACCATATCGATCCTAGAGTTCGCTCAGATACTGACCTGAGCAACTATCCCGCCGCCCGCACCTCGAAGCAACCACCGCATGACCGACGGGGTCCACTCCACGCAGCTTCCGCAGGAGACCGTTCCGCGCCTCGACCGATCAGGACACCGACGGGCCGCGGCGCCCGGCTTCCGGATCCGCGACGCGAACAAATGCGCCCGTTCCGGGATCGATGCGATGGGGGCCGCGGAGGGGTTGGGGGTCGTTGCTCAGTGCGACCTTCAGTTCCTTCGGCTGATGACCGGCTTCGGCGGCACTGGCGCGGGCGGCCTCGATAGCTTCGGCTTCGGGTATGTCTCGTCCGCCCGCGAAGACGACCGCGACGTGCTGGTGCACGATTCGACCGGTTCCGGCTTCGTAGAGCGCGACGGTGCGGACGCTGGTTACTTCGGGCACGTCTCCAGCGCCCTGCAGAAGTGGAAGTTCCATCTCGACTCCTCCGAAATATGCTGGGATCACGCCCAGATGAACCAGTTGAGCACCACGTCGGTGTGGCAGTTGTCGGAAATCAGCAGCCCGCTGACCTCGGTGATGTCCTGCGAATAGAAGGTCGGCGTATGGATCGGTAGCTCGTGCGTGGCTCCGTCCGCGGTCCGGTACCGGAACCATGCCGCGATGGCGCGCGCGATCGGCGTCGCCCATTCGTCCCAGTCGAATCTGGACGACAGACTCATCTGCACGACAGCGGTCACCGGCGCGAACGAATACTGAATGCTGACAGTCTGATTCCAGGCCTCATGCCAGGCTGTCCACTGCCCCTTCATCTGATCACCCCTCCCGAAAGCGGCACTCGAACCGTGCCGTCCCTTCGCAGGGTCTCAGCAAAGTCCCCGCGAGACCATGATCCGGTCCTTTCAGCGGACCCGTTCCCCCGAGAAGTAAATGATCATTCTGCTGCCGCAGAGTTCCTACCTGCATGTTCGCAGCAATTTGTGCGGTATGACCGTGCGGCGTGGTTAACTCGACCGCCAGTGAGAAGGGGAGATCGGGATGGAGCCGACGGGTGCGCAGCGGGCAGCGCTGCGGATGATTTGCGATACGTTTGTTCCCGGCGACGGTTCGATGCTGCCGTCGGCGAGCGAGCTGGGGGCGGTGGACACCGTATTTCGGCTGTTGCGGCGCACGCCGCGGGAGGCGGATCGTAAGCAGCTGGCAATGCTGTTGGGGTGGTGGGATTCCCGGCTGACCGGCCTGCTTCTCGGTGCGGGGCCGCGACGGTTTTCCACACTGTCGCAACAGGAACGGGAACAGGCCCTGCTGCGGCTCGGTGATTCCCGGTTGGGTCCGGTGCGGGCTATCTTCCAAGCGCTCAAACAGGCAGCGCTGCTGGCCTACAACGTGACTCCCGGCCCGACGGGGACCAACCCCCTGTGGCGCGAAATCGGCTACCCGGCACCCAGCGGACCGCTCGACACCGCCCCTGCACCCGCGCTCACGCCCCTGCGATACACCGAGAACACCACGCTCACCTGCGATGTCGTCATCGTCGGATCGGGCGCAGGCGGCGGCACCGCGGCGGCCGTGCTGGCCGCAGCGGGCCTCGACGTGATCGTGTTGGAGCGCGGAAACTATTACGACGACCGGGATTTCGGCGCAGGTGAACTCTCCGCCCTGGAACAGCTCTACGCACCCGGCGCGAGTTCCGCGGAGGGCCAGATCACCCTGGTCGCAGGCACCTGCCTGGGTGGCGGCACGGTGGTCAACTGGAGCACCTCATTGCCTACTCCCGATTCCGTCCGTGCGGAATGGGCCGCACTGGGCGCGAAGCAGTTCGCCGAGACCGAGTTCGAGCAAGCGCTGAAGGTGGTGGGCGAGCGACTGGCCGTCACCGACACCCGTTCGCCGCTCTCGGCCCGCGACGGCGTACTGGAACGCGGCGCACAGGCGCTCGGCTGGGACGTAGGAACCCTGCCGCGCAACGTGACCGACGCCTGCGATGCCGGAAAAGAATGCGGTTCCTGCGGTTACGGCTGCCGCGTCGGCGCCAAACAGTCCGTCACCAAGACCTGGCTCGCCGACGCGGCCGCGGCCGGTGCCCGTCTGGTCGTCGACGCGAACGTGCGCCGCATCCACGTGACACATGGTCGCGCCGAGAGTGTTTCGGCGCTCACCGAGTCCGGGGCGCAGATCGAGGTGCGGGCCCGCGCCGTCGTCGTCGCCGCGGGCGCGGTACAGACACCCGCGCTGCTGCGCCGATCCGGGTTGGGCAACGAGAACATCGGACGCCACCTGCGCCTGCATCCGGCCGCCGCGGTGTTCGGCGTGTTCGAGGAGGAACTGCGGGGCTGGGAGGGCGCGTTGCAAGGCCGTATCTGCCGTGAGCACGCGAATCTCGACGGCAACGGCTACGGCGTCATCTACGAAACCGGGCCGGTGCATCCCGGTCTGGCCCTCGGCTTCATGGGTTGGCGCGGGGCGGACGCACACCGTCGCACCCTGCTCGATTTCGCCCGCACCACGCCGATCGGCATCATCACCCGCGACCGCGACTCCGGCACGGTCACCGTCGACAAATCCGGCGAACCGATCGTCAACTACCGTCTCTCGTCCTACGACGCGGCACACCTGCACACCGGCATCGAGGGCGCCGCAAGCATTCTCGAAGCAGCGGGCGCCCACCGCATCTTCTCCGGCCATCAGGCCGGCGTCGACTACGAGCCCGGGCGCCGCGGCTCGCACGCCGAATTCGCCGCAGCCTGCCGTGCCGCGGGCTACCAGCCCGGACGCTGCGCCATGGGCGCCCTGCACATCATGGGCTCCGCCCGCATGGGCGGCTCCCCACAGCTGTCCGCCACCGATCCCGACGGCGCCACCTGGGACGTCCCCAACATCGTCGTCGCCGACGCCTCCTGCTTCCCCACCGCCTCCGGCGTCAACCCGATGATCTCCATCGAAGCGATCGCCCACATGAACGCGAAGAGATTGGCCGCCGAACTGACCTGAGCTGTCACCGCATCGGGGCCGACTCGATGCCCCCAATTCTATTGGCATGAGCCGACGCCCGCGAATTGCCGCTACCCTCCTCGACACATCCTGCGGCGCAGTTGAAGTCGGTCGCCCCGGTGAAAGTAGGGGCGCTCCAGCAAATTTGCAGCTTTTTCAACTCGTCGCGGGATGTGCGTACACTCTGTTGAACTCGTTCAGCGGACAATGCATAATCACAGGGGAGGGTTCGGGGGATGTCCGACGCCGACGGCCGGGGAATTCTGCGCGGTGAAATCGCCGCATTCTATGCCGGTTTCGGTCAGGCCGAAGCCCTGCAGGCCGCATTTCGGCAGGCAGCGCTGTTCGTGCCGGTGACCGACGACGAGCGCATCGCCACTTCGCACGTGGGTGGTGTCGATTGGCTGTGTGCGTTCACCGGCATCGAGGAATACGCCCGCTACATGACGGCGCGAGGCTATCTGGCCGAAGACGGTATCGAGGCCGACCGAGAGTACCGGTACCACACCCTCTCGGGTTGGCGACTGCTCGACTATGCCGAATCGTGCAAGCAACCCACCGGCATCGCCGTAGACATCGTCGGGTCGAGCCCGATGGCATTTCCACCCGAAGTAACCGAGTAACACACGAATCGAGGGGGCAGCGTGACCCAGCAGGTCAAGGTAGATCCTGCGGTGCTGCAGCAGGCCGCGAAAGGAATTCAGTCCACCATCGGCGAACTGTCGAACATGGGCATCGGCGAAACCGGCAACATGGGCCGCGGTTTCGCCCTGCTCACCCTGTCGACGATGGAGGCAGGCAAGCACACCGTGCAGAAGACGTTCGAGGAGTTCACCGAGCGCTGGTCGTGGGGCGTCCGGGCACTGGTGCAAGCAGGCAACTCGATCGCCAGAACGCTCGGTTTGGCGGCTGGGCGCTACCACGAGATGGACGAGAAGGCCGAGGGCATGCTCAAGAAGATGTGGACCCACCTGGCGGGCAATCCACATCTCACCGACGAGCAGATCACCGCCCGTTCGTGGGGAGACACCTTCTCCGACAACGCCTTCAACCACATTCGCAACGCGGACTACAGCATGCAGTCGTTCGACAAGGCGAACCAGAAGATCATGACGAATGTCAAAGTGATCGAAGCGGTCGCTCCGCAGGCGATCGCGAATGTATCCCCGGTGAGCGGCAGCCTGCTCTCCGGTCAGACACCCGGGTGGGACACCGGCGCCTCGAAGAAGGCCGCCGAAATCATGAAACAGTCCGAGGGGCACTAGCCTTGGGATTCTGGGATGTTGTCAACGACATCGGCGAGGCGATCGAGGACGGTGTCGAAGCGGTCGTCGAGGGCGTCGGACAGGTCGCCGACGACGCGCTGGACCTGCTCTCCGACGGCGCGAAGGCGATCGGCCTCGACGGCATCGCCGAGGGCTTGGACGACCTCGGTGACAACATCGCCTCCGGCACCGGCGGTGACGTCGAAGAGGAGGAACTCGGCGAGACCGAGGATCCGAAAGAACTGATCCGCGGCGAGCCGACCGAAATCAGCGCCACCGCACAGACTTTGCAGAAGATGGCGACCGCCATCGATTCGACTGGGCAGGCGCTCAAGCAGATCGACGCCGCCGAATGGGTCGGCGAAGGCGCGGACGCGTTCAACGCGGTCTATGACAAGCAGCCGAAACTGTGGTTCGACTGCGCCGACGCCTTCACCTCGGCAGCCAAGGCAATGGAGGCCTGGCACAACGAGGTGAAGACCGGGCAGGGCAAGGCCGCCGACGCCATCGATAAATGGAAGGCCGCCGACGCGGAGGAACGCAGACAGAAGAACTGGTGGAACTCGCTCACCGGCGAACAGCAGGCGCAGACCACACTCGTCGACACCTGGACCTCGATGCGCAACGAAGCGCGAGAGATCCTGCGCGGAGCGCGAACTCAGCGCGACAACGGAGCCTCCATCGCAGTGGGCGCGTTCAACGCCGCCACCGACAAGGCACCGAAGGAACCACCGTTCACCGACCGCTGGATCGCCAACATCTCGGATATGGGCGGCGTCCTCGAGCACGGGGCATTGAACTTCACCTCCGGCCTGCTCACCAGCTTCACCGGACTCGTGCAGTTCGTGCGCCAGGTCAACCCGACCGATATCTACAACATGACCCACCCCGCCGAATACGCGACCGGCCTCTCCGATCTCGCGACGGGACTGGTTGTCGCAGTGGCGGATCCGGGCGCCACAGTCTCGGCGATACTGTCCGACGCCAGGAAGAATCCGTTCGAATTCATGGGCGCGCTGACCGGTGATGCGCTGCTCACTGCCGCCACCGGCGGTGGCGGCAGTGCCAAGGTCGCCGTCAGTGCACTGCGCAAGATGAAGGACGCGGGCCGGCTGGCCCGTGTCGCCGACGATGTCGGCGATGTCGGACGGCACCTGCCCAATTCGACGCACACACCGAGCGGCACGCCGTCGCACATGTCGATGCAGACCTCGCAGCACCCCGCGCCCACCCGCGTGGACAACGGGCATACGCCCACGGACACGAACCCGGTGCAGGCGAACAGCCGTCCTGAGGCTCCCGCTCCGAAGCACGAAAATGTCGGCGGTACAAACCATTCGACGACGGAGCAACCGCATCGGCCGGAGTCCCCGGCATCGGGTCCGGCGCACCATGCGCCCGATCCGACACCCACCCGGCACGCGGATCCGGACCCGGCACCGAGTTCTCATACCGACCCCTCCCCTGCCCCGCACACCGAACCCTCGCCCATACCGAACCAGCATGCGGATCCCGGCCCCGACCGCTCGCCGGTCGCCCACCGCGATCCCGACCCCGCACCGTCGCCGCACACGAACGCGGACCCGACGCCGCCCACACGCCCCGACGCCGATCCGCCGCCACATCGCACCGACCCCAGGCCAGAGGCGTTACGCCCCACGACCCATGCCGACAATCCCCCCACGGTGCACGCCGACCCCGAACGCGCGCCCCATTCCCGCACCGACGTCGACTCCCCCTCGCCGCACGCCAATTCCGATGCGCCGCAGGTGAACCCCGAGGCGCGATCGCCGCACGCCGACGCCACACCGAACACCCACGCGAACCCCGACACCACGCGAACGCCGCACAACGACACCGCACCGGGCGCGCGCGAGCACGCCGATACGACACGAGCACCGGGCGCGAACTCCGACGCGACCTCCGACATGCGCGCGACCCCCGACTCCCAGCGGTCCCCCCAAGCGAATTCCCAAGCGGCACCGCATGTTCGCACCGATCCAGGCCACAATTCGACCGCAGACCCGGTCCACGCGCCGCCCGTACGCTCTGACACCGGGGCTGCGCCGACCCATCAGACCGACCCGGCGTCGGTCCGCCCGCACACGCCCGACCCGCAGCCGGGCCCCATACGCCAACCCGATCCCGCACCCGTCTGGCAGACCAGCCCGTGGTCGCATCCGGACGCTCCGGCACCGTACACCCGCCCGGATCCCGCGCCGGGCATCCGCGCGCAGCCCGACCCCACGCGCGCCTACTCCGATCTCACCCCTGCGTCACGCCCTGAACCAGGTACCCGCACCCCATCGGATCGAACGCCTGCCGCACGGGCACAGCCGGACCCCGCGACACGTCCCTACGCCGATCCGAAACCAGTCGCCCGCCCGCACCGCGACCCCACTCCGACCAGCCGTACCGAGCCGCACCCGTCCCCGACCACCCGTCCCACTCCCGATCACGCCCCGCAGCGCGCACACGCTGAACCGACGACCCGCACCCACCCGGACACACCGACTCGGCACACCGATTCCCACGGCACGAACAGGCCTACGCCGCATCAGGATCCACATCGCACCCCGGACAGCACCGACCGCCACGATCGCCCACACGGTCCCGAAGACGCACCACGCGATCGGCGTCCCGACCTAAATCACCCGCGCGACCGCCACCCCGACCGCGAACCAACCCGTGACCGCGAGCACGACCTCGACGACAAACCGCGCGATCGCCACCCGAAGGACCGCCCCCGCACCCACGACGACACACCGCGCGATCGCGACTTCGACCACGACCGCCGACACAGGCCGGACAATTCGCCGCACGACCGCGACCGCACCGACAACCGCGACCGCCCCCACGATTCCGAGACCACTCCGCGGGACCGGCACCCCGACCGCGACCACGGCAACGACCGCCCCCGCGACCACGACGACACACCTCGCGATCGCCACACCGACCGCACGGACACCCACGACCGTCCGCACGACCCTGACGCCGATCACCCCGCCCGGGGACGCGCCGAGGCCGACCGGAATGCGCATGAGCACGCACGCGAGACGGGCCCCGAGGCCGATCGGACACCGGCGCAGAAGACCTGTTCCACCGACCCGGTCGATATCAGCACCGGCGAATTCCTGCTTCCCGACACAGATCTCGACCTGCCCGGTGTGCTGCCGCTGACCTTGCAGCGGGCCCACCATTCGAATTTCGGGTTCGGTCGCTGGTTCGGCCCGTCGTGGTCCAGTACTTTGGACGCAAGGATCGTGGTCGAGGACGCCGGCGTCACGTTCATCGGCGAGAACGCGATGATGCTCGCCTACCCGCATGCCGAGGTCGGCGTTCCGGTGCACCCGCTCACCGAAGGACAGCAGTGGTCGTTGACCCGCACCGAAGCAGGCGGGTACCGCGTGTGGGATCAACGAGCTGAGGTCCTCTGGCATTTCGCGCCGGAACTGGGGCTCGACGGCATCGAGGCCAGGTTCGGCAACTACGCGATCTCGGCGATCACCGACCGGCACCGCAACCGAATCCGGTTCCACTACGACGCCGACGGCGTGCCGGTGGAGGTCACGCATTCGGGCGGATATCGGGTCCGAATCGATTCGGACGGTGCGCGGATCACCGGCCTGTCGCTGCTCTGCGACGATCCCGAGCTCGGCGAATCAGCCGCCCGGGTGCTGGAGTTCGCCTATGCCGGAACAGATTTGGCTGCAATCACCGATGCCGACGGAGCCACCACCCGGTACACCTACGACGTCGAGCATCGGATGACCTCGTGGACCGACTCCAACGGCAACCAGATGGTGAACACCTACGACGAGTCCGGTCGCGTCGTCTTCCAGCGCGGCACCGCCGGAATATTGAACTGCGACTACGACTATCTGGAACTCCCCGACGGCACCGGCCGGCTCACTATGGTCACGGATTCTTTCGGCGCCTCCACGTCCCACGGCTTCGACCGCGAACTGCAACTGCGTGATCTCGTCGACCCGCTCGGCGGCCGCACGCACATCGACTACAACGCCGACCGCAGACCGCTGACCGTCACCGGCCCGGACGGCGCGACCACCCGCTACCACTACAACGGCGCGGGCGACTGCGCGAAAGTCGTTCGACCGGACGGCCATTCGACCGAGGTCGAATATCTCTGGCGCAACCGCCCGCTCACCATCACCTCCCCCGACGGCTCGGTGACCCACCGGGAATGGTCCGAGCACGGCAATCTCTCGGCGGTGGTCGACGCCATGGGGAGCCGCACCGAATTCACCTATCACCCCAACGGCGCACTGGCGTCCGTCGTCGAAGCCAACGGTGCCCGCACCACCTTTCAGGTGGATCAGGCGGGGCTGCTGACCCAGGTCACCGAGCCGCACGGCGCGGTGACGCATATCCGACGCGACGCCGCAGGCCGTACCACCCACATCATCGATCCCCTCGGCGAGGTCACCCGCTTCGACTGGTCTGCCGCCGGAAAGCTGCTGCGCAGAACGGATCCCGACGGGCGCAGCGAATCGTGGACCTACGACGGCGAGGGCAACATCCGCAGTCGCACCGATCGCACCGGCGCGGTCACCCGGCTCGGGTACGGCGATTTCGACCTCCTGCGCTCCCGAACCGATCCGGACGGCTCGACCACTCGCTACACCTGGGACACCGAGCGCCGTCTCGTCGCCGTGCACAACCCGATCGGCCAGACCTGGACCTACGAATACGACAGTGCCGGAAGGCTGGTCGCCGAGACCGCGTACAGCGGCGCGACCACCCGATACGCGTACGACCGCGCGGGGCGGGTCAGCGCGATCACCCCGGCAACCGGCGCGACTCGTCACCAGCACCACGACGTCCTCGGCCGCCTGACCGAGATTTCCGCGGGCGACGAGTGGATCCGCTACACCCACGACCCGGCAGGCCGCGTCCTGACTGCGGTGAACGGCGTCGGCGCGGATCTCACCCATCGTCTCGAATTCGCGTACACCGCAATCGGTGCCGTTGTGTCCGAGAAACTCGACGCCAACCCGCCGATGCTCTTCGAACAGGACAGGCGCGGCCACCGCACGCGCCGGACCACACCTTCGGGCGCTGTCGCCACCTGGCACCACGATGTCACCGGCCGCCTGGACCATCTCAACGCCGACGACCACGACATCACCTTCGACTACGACCCGCTCGGGCGGCTGACCACCTGGCGAGTAGGCGAAGTGGCCGTCACGCGTGGCCTCACCGCCCTCGGCCGAGTGACGCACCAAGAGGTGACCGCCTTTCCGCCACGCTCCCTGGCACTGGAAGCCGGGCCGTCGGCTCGACCGGACCCGACCCGCCTTCGTCGCGACGAATTCGCCTATCGCCCAGACGGATACCTCATCTCCCACACCATCGACCGTCCGCAGACCAACCCCTTGCGACGCGATTACCAACTCGACCCTGCCGGTCGGGTCACCACCGTTTCGACCGATGGCGCGCCCACCGAGCGCTACACCTACGACGCACTCGACAACGTCACCAGCGCCACCGTGTCAGCACCGACAGGGGGCAAACCTGACTTTCCGCCCGACAACGGTCGTCGCGAGTACCGCGGCGCTCTCCTCGTCCGGGATGGCCGCACCCGGTACCACTACGATGCCGCCGGACGGCTGATTCGCAAAACCACTGTCCGGCTGTCCCGGAAACCGGACGTATGGCACTACCGCTACAACGCTTTCGACCAATTGACCGACGCTTGGACGCCGGATCGCCAGTGGTGGCATTACACCTACGACGCCCTCGGCCGCCGCACCACCAAACAACACCGCGCTACCGACGGCACTGTCCTGGAGCGCGTCGACTATCTCTGGGACGGCACCCAGCTCATCGAACAGTCCAGCGGTACCGCGACCGTTCGCTGGCAGTACCAACCCGGCTCACACACGCCGCTCACCCAGTCGACCGACCAGGGCACGGTCGATCGCGAGTTCTACGCGATCGTCGCCGATCTCGTAGGTGCCCCCGCCGAATTGGTCGACCCCGCCACCGCCGACACCGTGGCCGACGCACACACCGATCTATGGGGCCGGACGACTTGGCGCGGGCAAACCGGCTCACCGTTACGGTTCCCCGGCCAGATCCACGACCCCGAAACCGGCCTGCACTACAACATGTTCAGGTACTACAACCCGGACACCGGCCAGTACCTGACACCCGATCCGCTCGGGCTGGACCCCGCACCGAACCCGTACGCCTACACCAGCAATCCGCTCCGGTTCATCGACCCACTCGGTTTGACGCCGACCGCGTGTGAACGCTTCGCCAACTTCTACCGGCAGGTCACGCCGAAGGAGCTGCAACGGGCACCGGCCCCCTACCCCGGTGGCCGAACCGGGCATGCGCTGCAGAAACACGGTGTCACCCCTGAGGTTCAAGCATCGATCCTCAACAACCCGCAACGGATCTTCAGCGGGGATTACCACGGCAAGCACCATGTCACCAAGGAGCCCTACATCCGCCCCGTCGACGTCTACTACAGCAAAGGCTCGATTGTCGTCACCGAGGCAGGCAACAAGAACTCCGTCATCACGGCCTATGGTTTGATCGACAAGAACGAGAAGAAGCCGAAAGCGCTCAAACCGGAAAAATGGGCCGAGAGCGAGCATTACGTCGAAATCACCCGTAACAACGGCGCTCATGAAGTGGTGTATCCCACGCGGGAGAGCTGGGAAGGGAACAGCTGGCAGTGACGGTCGAAAACGACCCTCAGGACAACCCGCCATCCGGCCGATGGCAGGCGACGATCGATACCTTCGTCGCCGGTTTCGGCGCGCATCTCGGCGAAGAGGTGACCGTGGTCAAGTCGAACCAGTTCGACGAAGGGTTCTCCTGTCTCCTACGAGGTCCGGCTCCGTCCGGGCCGCTCCAGGTGGCCTGGGAGGGGGTGCTCGGGATGGCCTACGAGGACGGAAAGCCCGACATCAGCGTGTCCCTGTTCCTGTACAGCCGGGGCCGCCGCGTGCGACTCGACGACCAGTCCGGCAGCTATCTCGAAATCGTCTACGAGGGCCCGCTCGACGGCTCGGGCTCCTGGCGTGATCTGGGCTGGTTCGAGGACGGCTTCGGCGAGTTCGAGGCCTACGACCAATACGGCGACTGACGGCCGGTTCTACGAAAACCTGCGCACTACGTCCAACTCATCCAGCCGCGGCGTGGGCACAACGGGATTCGTCTCGCCATCGAAGACCTGCACGGCGGCGAGCCGGTTCGGCGTGACGGCAGCCCAACCCGGATCGCCATGCGTGGCAAAGGATATCCAGGCTTGCTGCATCTCTTCGGCGAGCGCGGTCGGCGGGTGGTCGCCGAGCAGGCCCATCGCGCGGTGCACATCGTAGGTTTCGAACAGGAACGGCAACTCGCCGCTATGGATGGCAGCATCCACTGTCGTTGTGCGCCAGGCGAACTCGTTCAGGTACACGAGACCACCAGCGGTGGCGTAATTTTCGGCGAGTTCGTGGTACGGAGCGCGCACCAGCCATTCGGCGGCCACGGCGTAGAACAATTCCTGCGTTCCGGCATCGGGGCGGTTGCGGCGGAAGATCTCGACCACGGCGGGGTCCGCGCCGATCCGCTCCAGGCACCGTGCCAGCTCCGCGTCCTGATCAATCGCGGCGGGCTGCGGTGCGATCAGTTGCGCCATGGGTTGAACCTCGTCGGTCGACTGGCCCAGCAGCAGCGACACTCCGGCCGCTGCCCGGCCTGCGGCCGCCTCCGCCGGCCGCAGCGGGAGGATCTCCGCGTCGAGAACGGGCACGAACGGAAAGGCCCCGAAGCCGGCCCGCACGTTCGACGCGCCCCAGCACCGCGGGTCGGGGTCCTGCATGGATTCCAGCGTCATCGCCAGTTGCCGCCCGATGATGTCTTTACGTGCCACCGCGGCCAGCGCGGTGCGCGACGGCTCGGTCCCGAGGCGCGTCGCCCAGTTGCGTGCGGACAGATGCGCCTCGTCAGGCTCGGCGACCACGACCGGGCCGGGGCTCTGCGGGATCGCTCGATGGAACAACCCGGTGGCCGCGGGTGAAGCGAACAGCAACGCACAGCTCAACCCGCCCGCGGAGCTCCCGAAGATCGTCACGTTGCCGGGATCACCGCCGAACGCACGAATGTTTTCCTGCACCCAGGTCAGTGCGGCGATCTGGTCGCGCAGACCGCGATTGCTCGGTGCCCCTGCGATCTCGGCGAACCCGGGCGCCCCGAGCCGATAGTTGATCGCCACCACGACCGCGCCGCGGCGCGCCAACGGCGACGTGTCGGCGAACCGCGCCTCGGAATTACCACCCGCCTGCCACGCCGACGGGTGGATCCACACCATGACCGGCAACCCCGCGCCGCCCACATCCGGCGTCGTCACGGTCAGATTCAGGCATTCGTTGTCTTCCCTCATCGAGGCGTCGAGCAGTTCCGTGCTGCCGATCGAGACGCCTTGCGGGACCCACGGTCCCGGCTCCGTGCAATCTCGGATTCCGTCCCAGGACGGCGCGGGCTGCGGCGCGTCGAACAGCAGTTCACCCGCCGGAGCGGCGGCATAGGGGATGCCCTCGAAGACCGCCACCGCACCGCGCATGTGTCCCCGAACCCGGCCTGACGTCGTGGACACGACGGGATTCCCGTTTGCACCCATACTGCACCTCTTTCGGTTCGCGAACCGGCCGCCGCAGCGGCGCCGGCAATACGGACCCACGCTATGCGTCAGCTAGGACAACTAATGCCCTAGCCTTGATAAGCGGGAGTGTTGCCGGCACCACAGCAGCACCCGCCGGATCGACCGTGGTTCAGAGTCCCGAAGCCGCGCTACTTCCGCAGTGCATCCAGGGCCCGCTGAGCCTGGTTTCGGGCGATCGCACCGACCTCGTCGAGGTGCACCGGCGGTTCGCCGTGCTGGCGCAGGATAGGGATGCGCACGCGCACCGACACGTTGCTGTCCTGCACGCCGACGACGTAGTCCATGCCGGTGGTGCTGCTCGAATCCGCTACCGCCGTGTGCCAATAACCTTGCGCGCCGATGCCGGGCACGTCACCCGAATCCAGACCGGATCCAGTTGTGCCGGTGTCCTTGCGTTTCCACTCGTCGTAGGCGGGCGCCGCTCCGGCCGTGGTGAACTCGACGCGCAGGTCGATGGCCGCTTGATTCCAGTGCACGCCATCGCCGGCGGGACTCTTGTAGCTGACCTGACAGGTCAGACTGCCGGGTCCGTAGGCGCTCGGCTGGGTTTCGTGATGGGCGGGCGGCTGGTCCGGCGTGGACGACCACTGGTGCAGCACAGTGGAATCGACGAGGTCGCACGCATTGGCGGCCTTGCTCATCGCATAGTTGCCCGGCGCGGGTTCCGGCGGTGGCGTGGTCGTCGCTGCGGCGGACGACGTCGCGGATGTAGCGGTAATGCGCAGGCCGTCCAGCACCTTGCGGGCTTGGGTGCGTGCAACCGAATCGAGTTCGTCCCGGCCGATCACGGGAGCCGCCTGCTCGCGGGAGAGGTCGATGTCGATTTTCACCGCGACTCCCCCATCCCACACGCACACAACATATTTCGCGTCGACGATGCCGCCGAAGTTGTCGGCTTCGAACTGCCAGTACCCCTGGGTCCCGATCCCGGTGAACTCCCCGGAGGTCACCTCGGAGCCCGCGTCGGCCAGGTCTGCGGTGCTGCGCTTGCAGTGCTCGTAGGTCCGTGCGCCCGATCCCGCTTCGACATCGGCTCGAACCCGGAGGGCGGCAGTGTTCATCGGAAACTTGTCGCCGGGCGCGTTGCCGTAGAAGAGATTGCAGCTGAGCGTGCCGACGTCGCCCGAATTCCGGGTTTCCGTGTGATCGGGCTCGCGCAGTGGTGCCGCCGCCCATTTCGTCAGCACGGCGCGGTCGACGAGATCGCAAGCGTTCGTCGTCGCCGCCGCCGAGTATGTCGCGGGTACCGGAAGCGGAGTGCCCGATACGCCGCCGCCGTCCCGGCTCGCGACGAAGCCGATCACCATCCCGATCACCAGCAGCAAACCGACCCCGACCGCTCCGGCGACGATCAGCAGCGGTGTGCCGTCCGCCCCTGACCGACCACCGGCTCCGTGCGGAGAACCCGTCATACTTCTACCCCTCCGTCACGGACGGGCCGCCCCGCCCGACCATCGACTCGCGCTCCGAGCCTAATCGCGTGGGCTGGCCGAGGAAGAAAGCCCCCATCAGCAACTAGAACGTGTTCTAATTCTGGTCATGAACCGGCTGGTGCACGGGCACGTCGATCCCGCCTTCCAGGCAGTGCGCGAGGTCTTCGAGGCGAGTTTCGAGGACGGACAGAACACGGGAGCCGCCGTGGCGGTGTTCGTCGATGGCCGTGCCGTCGTCGATCTCTGGGGTGGCGTAGCGGACACGCGCACGAACCGGGCCTGGGAGCACGACACCCCCGCCGTCACCTTCTCGTGCACGAAAGCGGTCACCGCGACGGCCGCACTCGCGCTGGCCCACACGGCGGGTATCGGCTGGGACGAACCCGTGACGACATGGTGGCCGGAGTACGGCACCGCGGGGAAAGCGGCGACGACCCTGGCGGACCTGCTCGCACATCGCGCCGGGCTCCCGGCCTTCGACCGCGTCGTCACCGCCGCCGACGCCGCCGACCCGGCCGCCATGGCCGCGCTCCTCGCCGATCAGCCCCCACTGTGGCGGCCGGGTGCCGAACACGGCTATCACGCACTCACTTTCGGGTGGCTCGTCGGAGAGTTCGTCCGCCGCCGCACCGGTGCCACCGTCGGCGAATACGTCCGCCGTCACTTCGGCGACGAACTGTGGATCGGCGCACCGCCCGAGGTAGCCGCACGCGCGGCACGGGTCGCGTTCCCGCCTGCCGCCGAACAGCTCTGGTCCGATCCTGGCCCGATCGATACCGCGACGGTCGCGAAAATGGCACAGGCCTTTCGCGATCCCGATGCGCTTGCGCTGCGCGCCTCCACCAATCCCGCTGGGTCCTTCAACAATCCGGAGGTGCTGGCCGGCGGGTGGCCCGCCGGCGGACTGGTCACCACGGCGCGCGCCTTGGCCGGGTTCTATCGCGATCTCGTCGACGGAACGCTGCTTCCGCCGGAATTGCTCGCCGAAGCGACTCGCGAACAAGTACGCGGCCCGGACGCAGTCCTGTTGCTGGAAAGCGCTTTCGGCCTGGGCTACATGCTGCCCTGCGAAAACTTCATCCTGCCCGAACCGGCCCGCGCGCGGGCCTTCGGACATCCCGGCGCGGGCGGCGCGATCGGGCTGGGCGACCACACCCACCGGGTGGCCATCGCCTTCGTGCCGAACCTACGGCGCGACTGGCTGTCCGGCGACCGCCGCGCTTACAACCTGGTCGCCGCCACATACGCTGCGCTGTAAGCGGCTTGCGACACCACCCGCGCAAACCACACCTGACTGTGAGGGACCGTATTTTCTGGGGATCGTGGGACGGCCTGGGACGGGATAAGCTCGCTGGGGCAAGCGTCTTCGAATTCCTCTCCTACACAACAGGAGTCATGCGATGTTCGACCATGCCCGAAGCATTGGAAGGCGTATCGGTAAGCACCGGATCGCCGGACTGACACTCGCCGCCACAGCGGGATTCGGCGTCGCGCTGGCACCGACCGCCGTAGCCGTGGCGCCGCCGCCGAGTCTCACGGTGGACAGCGTTGCGCACTTGAACACCGACCGCAGCGTTGACGTCACGGGCACCTACACGTGCAGTGGTGGCCCGAGCAGCATCATCAGGGGCGATTCGGGGCTGTACCAGGATGACGCGGGTGTCTCGTCACCGTCGGTCACGGTGCCCGGCAACTGCGACGGCGCCGCACATCCCTACACCATTCATTTCCCGCCCGGCAGCTACTTCGAATTCCAGCCCGGCCCCGCCACTTTCACCAGTGTCTGGCTGTTCTACGACGCCAACGGCGATCCCACCGAGGCCGAACTCGTCAACGCCCCGATCACATTGCAGAACTGAGGGGTCCGCTCACTCCACCAGATCCAGGAATTCCCAGTGCGCTCCGGGTTGTGCACCGCTGAGCCACTTTCCGCAGTTCTGCAACACCACCGGGCCCGAAGTGATGTGCTGAGTACCGGTCTCGAGATCCCGCAGGAACCGATCGATCGTGCCGCGCCGGATCGCGGTCGTCGCGGCCCAGCGGTGCACGGTCTGGCCGACGTCGTGCGCCGTCCACGTCGCGTGGTTGAGCGCCAACCGGACCAACGTCTCCTGTTCGGTGCTGAGCGGTTCCCCGTCGGCCAGCGTCTCTTCGTGGTCCTGCCAGACCCGCATCACCCACGCGCGGGCCGACCGCAATTTCGCTTCGGCACCGGCATATTCGGCATGGAACTGCGCGGTGTCGACGGCGGCGTGGCGCGTGCCGGACTTCTTCGCGGCGTACCGCTGCAACTCGTCCAGCAGTCGCCGGCCGGTGCCGAGCGCCCAGCCGGTGTGCACGATCGCGGACATGTTCACCACGCCGATGCGGTAGATCGCACCACCGTTGGCGGGCGTCATGGTTGTCGCGGGGTAGGTATGCGTCTGCGGCACGAAGACTTCCGTGCAGTGATAGTCGATGCTGCTCGTCGCGCGCAGCCCGAGCACATCCCAGTTGTCCACCAGCGTCACCTGCGATTTGGGCATCGCGAGGATCCGCGGCTCGCCCGTCCCCGCCACCTGGATCGCGCTGTGGATGTGCGTGGCCAGTGCCATGCCCGAGGCGAACTGCCACTGCCCGCTCACCAGATAGCCGCCGTCCACCGGGACGGCGCGTCCTGGCCGGGTACCGTGGCCGGACAGCAACGCGTGCTTGCCCGCCGCGACGTCGGGAAACAACTCGGCCGCCGCGGCCGCACCGAGGTAGGCCGCAGTAGTGCCCGTCACCATCTGCAACACCATCATCGTCCATCCGGCCGAGGCGTCGTGATAGCTGAGCCGCTCGATCGTCTGGATCAACTGCAACGGCGAGAATTCGTAGCCACCGAGATTCTCCGGCAGACCGGCTCGGACGATCCCCGCGGCCAGCAGGTCCCGCGCCACCTCGTCGGTGAGACTGCCGCGTTCCGCGGCCGCGGCCGCATTCGCTTCTATCGATTCGGCGAGCGCATCGATCCGTTCCAACATCGCAGGGAATTCTTTGCTGATGTGCAGCCGAGCCGAAGCAGTCATACGACGATTATTCCTACATCTAGATAGCGTTGTGGCACAGCCCATTTCGCAACCACCGAGCAACCACCACTCTCGAACCCCACCCCCGCCCTGTAAAGGCCTCGGTCGACTCAGTGGACCACCCGCAGGTCACGGCCCCTCGTTGCGGTTGCGCACCTGACGGTTCCGGGCGACTGATCCGCTGGGTGGACCGGCGCGATGCGCCTGGCCGGCCCGTCGCGAAGTCGGGGGCAGAAGGTATTACGAACAAGGCGGCGACATGTCGCCGGGGGGGGAGAACGCTCATGTCCACGATCGAGGACGGATCGGCGGCGGCACAGTTGCGGGAGGCACTGTCGAAGCCGATGTTCAACACCGTCTTGAAAGCCTGGGTCGGCGACGGGACTTCCGACTACGAGGTGTATCTGCGCACCGCCGAACTGTTGTCCTTGCAGACCGAGGCGGACCGGCTCACCGATCCGGACGAACTGATGTTCCAGATCGTCCATCAGGCTCAGGAGATCTGGCTCAAACTGATCGCGCACGAACTCGTCGGTGTCGTAGGCGAACTCGACGGTGACGACCTGTGGCGGGTGTCCGCGCGGCTCGATCGGACGATCCGGATCGCCGAGTGTCTGGCCCGCGAGATCCGCGTGCTCGAGACGCTGACACCGCGCACCTATCAGGTCATCCGGCGCAGTCTCGGCAATGGCAGCGGGCAGGAATCACCCGGCTACAACGCGGTTCTCCTCGCCGCCGAACACGTCGACGCGGCGCTCGATCGGCTGCTGGACCGCCGCGGGGTGGGCCTCGCAGAGGTCTACGCCGCCGCGCAGCCCGCGCTCGAACGCATCTGTGAGCTGCTGGTCGATGTCGACGAACGGTTCCAGCTGTGGTTGATCAGCCACTTCATGTTGGTGCGCAGGACGATCGGCGTCGGTCACGGGGTGCACGCCCTCGACGGGGTGCCGACGCGGGTACTGACCGGCCGGATGACGAAGCCGCTGTTCCGCTCGCTGTGGCAGATCCGGATCGAGCTGACCGAGAGTTGGCGACGCGAGGGCGGATACGCGCCCGGAGCGGCCCGTACGGCGACGGCCCGATGAACGACATCAGCCATATCGACACTCTGCGTGCGCAATTCCCGGTGCTGGACACCTGTGTGTACCTCAACAGCAATTCGACCGGGGCGCTGCCGCGCGGCGTCGAGCAGGTACTCGATCGCTACTGGGCGACGATGCGGAACTGGCGTGACGACGCCTGGGGCGGATGGCTGGACGAGCTGGACGGCTATATCCACGCGCTGGCCGAATTCCTCGGCGCCCCAGCGAAAACGATCGTCACCGACACGAACCTGACCACGCTGCTCGGCCGGCTCGCCACCTGTTTCGATTTCGGTGGCGAGCGCACCAAAGTGCTCACCACCGACCGCGAGTTCCCCACCGTGCCGTTCCTGTGGCAAGGCTTCGCCCGCTACGGCGCCGAACGCGTAATGGTCGATTTCGATACCGGGGCAATCGAAGCCGCGATCGACGAGCAGACCCTGCTCGTGTGTGTGGCCCATGGCAGCTACAGCACGGGAGCGATGCTCGATCTCGAACGGATCGTCGCGCGCGCCCATCGGATGGGTGCGCTGGTCATCATCGACGCCTTCCAAACGGTCGGCGTCGTGCCCCTGAATCTGCCCGCGCTCGGGGCGGATTTCGTACTCGGCGGCGCGGGCAAGTGGCTGTGCGGGGCGCACACCGCGTTCCTCTACGCGCGCCGCGAACTCCTGCCGACGCTGCGGCCCGCCGCCACCGGCTGGTTCGCCGGTCGTGATCCGCTGTCGTTCCGGCCTGCCGAGGACTGGGCCGCCGATGCGCGGCGGCTCGCGGGCGGCACGCCGATTCCGCTCACCGCCATGATGTCCCGCGTCGGCCTCGACCTGCTGGCTTCGGCGGGCATGCCGGCGATCCGGGCGCACTCGCTGCGCTGCACCGAACGCATCATCGAGCGGGCGGACGCAGCGGGCCTCACGGTGCGCACCCCGCGGGCGCCGCGGTACCGCGGCGGCGTTGTCTGCCTCAGCTTTCCGGGTGACGAGCTGGTCAAGCGGCGGCTGGTCGAACGCGGCATGGTGTGCAGCTGGCGCGAGGGACTGCGCGTAGCTCCCCATATCTACAACACGGTGGACGAAGTGGACGCTTTCATGGACGCGGTGGCTGCCGAGCGAAAGGGGCTGCGCGCATGACCGGGATCGTCGTCTCGCCGCGCGCGCTGCTCAGCCTGCTGTGCAACGGCGACAAGGCCATCGATGTCGTACGAACCGCTTGGGAGATGGGTCTTTTCGACGCGCTGGACACCGGACCGGTGTCGCTCGGCGCGCTGTGTGATCGATTCGAGGTGGTACCGATCCGCCTGTACAAGCTGCTCGACTGTCTCGAATGCCTCGGCCTGGTCGGACGACGGTCCTCGGACCTGTTGCACGACACCGGATATCACGCGATCGACGGTGCGCGCGACGCGGCCGTCGACGTGCTGGGTCCGGACTCGCTCGAACGGGACCGGGACACCTACCCGTGGCGCACGCTGTACGGGCATCTGCCCGAGGTACTGCACGGCACGCGTGGCATGCCGTCCGCGGCTTTCGCGTGGCCGCTCGACAACGCCGAGCAGGTCGCCGGATTCGAACACAGCATGGCGGCCGGGATCGGCCCCATCGCCGAGGCGTTCGGAATACACGCCGAGTTGTGGCGGGACGACTCGCGGCTGCTCGACGTCGGTGGCGGCGACGGCACCTTGGCCGCGCACCTGCTGCGGAACCAACCGGCCCTGCGGGCCGACGTCTACAACCTCCCCGCGTTGCGGCCCCTCGTGGAACGCACGCGGGCGCAATCGGGCTGCGGTGATCGGCTGGGTTTCGTCGGCGGCGATTTCCTCGCCGAACCGCTGCCGAGCGGGTACGACATCCTGTCGTTCGTGCGCGTGCTGCACGACTGGCAGCGACCGCAGGCCCGGGAGCTGCTGGCCAAGGCCTACCGCGCCCTCCCACCGGGTGGGCGGGTGCTCATCTGCGAGGAATTCCGGGACGCCGAACGGCTCGCCCGGCAATTCTTCTGGTCGTATTTCCTCATCGGCGTGGACAGTTGCACAAGCATGTTGCGGGAAGTGGCCGACTATCTCGACCTGCTCGGCGAGATCGGTTTCCGAGAGGCCACGGTCCTGCCCGGACCGTTCGACATCATGGTCGCCACCAAGCCCACTGCCGAAAACGAGATTCCGGTCCGGTGAGTGACAAGAAATATCGACCTGCTCCGCCGGTGCTGGTCGACTGAACATATGCAGACTTTCGACCACATATTCGTCGGCGGCGGCCACAATGCATTGGTCGCCGCGGCCTATCTGAGCAAAGCGGGCCATGAGGTACTCGTCCTCGACCGCAATGATCGGGTGGGCGGGTTCGTGCGCAGCGCCGAATTGACGCCAGGGGTGATCTACGACCCGTTCTCGTCCGCGATCCCCCTGTTCATCAGCGGGCCCGCGTGGCGTGACCTCGGGCCGGATCTGGAGAAACAAGGTCTGCAGATCTTACAACCCGAGTTCCCGACCGGGGTGTCCCTGGAAGACGGCACCACGGCGGTATTCCCGCGGGACCCGCTGGCGCTCGCGGAGGAGGCGGACCGGCTGCACCCCGGCGACAGCTCGGCGGTCGCCGAGATCGTGTCGGCGCTGGGGCCCGCGGTGGGCCCGATATTCGGGTTGCTGGGCCAGGATCTGACCGGAGCAGCGGCCCGCGCCACCATCGCTCAGCTGGTGCGCGAGGGGAACGGCTGGTCGGAAGTCGCCGAGATCGCACTGGACAGTGCGCGTTCCGCTGTCTCGGAGATCGAATCCCCCGCCATGCGTAGCCTTTTCGGCTCGTGGCCGGCGCACGTGAGTCACGGCCCCGACGACGCGGGCGGCGCGTTCTGGACGACGATCTTCCCACTCGGTTTCACCGCGGGTGGCAATCCGATCCCCCAGGGCGGCATCGGCAAACTCGCCGAAGCGCTCGCGGGCATCATCACCGACCACGGCGGTGTGCTCCAGACCGGTGCCACCGTCACCCGGATTCGGGTGGCCGACGGACGCGCCGTCGGCGTGCAGCTGTCCGACGGTAGCGCGTATCGGGCCCGCAACAGCGTCGTCGCCTCCGTCAACCCCGACCAGCTCTACGAGTGGCTGCTCGGCGAAACCGAAGTGCCCGAACGGATCCTGCGGCAGGCGAGCCGATACCGGTACGGCACCGGGCTCTTTCAGCTCCACCTCGCGACCAGCGCGCCGATCCCGTGGACGGACAAGCGTTTCGAACGGATCGGGCAGCCGTTCCTCACCGAGTCGCTCGACGGGCTGTCCCTGCACGTCGCGCAGGCACGGGCCGGGTTGCTGCCCGCGTGGCCGACGATGACCGTCGACTCCCCCACCGCGCACGACGCGACGCGCGCACCCGCGGGCATCAGTGTGCTGCGCATCCAGGTCACCGATGTGCCCACCCGCCCACGTGGCGACGCGGCGGGAACGATCACCACCGACGGCACCTGGAACACCGACGTGGTGAACCATTTCGCCGACCGGGTACTCGAGGTCGTCGAACGGCATGTCCCGGGCTTGAGCGCAACCATCATCGCCCGCGAAATTGTCACTCCCGCAACTCTTTCCGCATTCAACCCGAACAGCGGCCCCGGCGACCCCTACGGCGGTGCCCAAGACCTCGCGCAAAGCTTCGCCCTTCGCCCGACCTCGGCCGCACCCGGTCACCGCACGTTCGTCCCCAACCTCTACGTCCTCGGCTCGGGCACCTGGCCGGGCGCCGGCGTCTCCGGAAACTCCGGTCACATCGTCGCCCAGTATCTACTGTGATCCCGACCCCTCGGCCGCGGTCGTACCGCGATCGACACCGCCCCTTTATCTCTGGTGAACTTCCAGGGCAGTGCGAACCGCACTCTCGAGCGCTCCTTCGATCCATGCCGGCTTGAGCGTAGTGTGGTCGCCGGCCAAATGGATTCGCCCTTCGATTGTCCGGGTCGCGGCGTGGTGTTCGTGTAGCTGGCCGGGGGTGGGAATGACCGCTTCACCCAGGGCATAGCGGGCACGTTGCCAGGACTGCGAGACACCGACACCGGTGAATTCGGTGTCGACGCGGGGACCGAACATGCGACGCATCCCAGCGAGCGCGAAATGCACCCGCTCGCTTTCGGTGAGCGAATCCCAGCGCATGGCATCGTCGGACCAGGTGTAGCTGGCCAGGACGACGCCGCCGTCGGACTCGGGCACGTGGGAGGGGAAATAGGTGAATCGATTAGGACAGTCCGATACGCACCCACCACCGCGGAATCCGCGCACGCCTTGCTCCCAGAACCTGGTCTTGAACTCGAGCAACACCTTGGTGGCGGCATCATGGTGCAGTTCGGTGATGGCACGACGGGTCGGATAGGACAGCGGCGGGTCGAAGGTGCAGAAACGGGTGGCGGTCAAGGGGATAGCGAGAATGGCGTAGTCGCCCTCGAACGATTCGATCGGATCCATCGGTGCCCCATCGGTGTGCTCGCTGCCGGATTCGGCGGTGGTCCACACCTTTACACCGCGATCGGTCTGCTCCAGGTGGGTCATGCGTCTGCCCTGACGCACGGCAGGCGCGAGTTTGCGGGTGAGCGCATCGGTCAACGTCGCGGTGCCGCCTTCGAGTTCCCAGTAGCTCGCGTCCGGGCGGATGAGGGCATGGTCCACCATCGCGGAGATGACACCGTAGTGCAGTCGGGAGGTCAGGTTCTCCAGGGTGCCCACCGTAGCGAGATGCGCAAGGCTCCAGCCGTGCTCCATCAGATAACGGTGCGTGGAGTAGTCCTCGTAGGTATTGAAAACCTTTGCCCAGCCATCGATTCGACGCTCGATGGGCCAGTCGTCAGGCACCCCCACCTTGTGCAACGCCAAATCGAGCGCAACTCTGGCCGGCGCGGTGAGGTCCACACCGAAATCACGATGCAACGCCGCGGGATCGCCGGCGTACTCGGCGCGCGTGAGGATCCTTCCATTGGTGTTGATCAGCGTACGGCCCGCCGCGGGCGGTGGCCGGAACTCGACAGCGGGACCGTTGCTCCATTGCTCGCCGGTGAAGGAGCGATATACGACGGGCGTGACCGCCGCGGAACGTGCCTCCGGCGCGACGTCCGCGTTGTGGAATTGCCGCCGCCGCAGCCCCAGTTTGTCGGCGAGCGCGAGCACCATGGGATGGGCGCTCGGTAGCCGCATGGCCCCGGCCTCCGCATACAGGTTGGGATCGCTGAACATGCCGCGAAAGGTCTTGACGCGCCCGCCCGTTCGGCTGCCGTTGGCTTCGATGACCGTCACGCGGTGCCCGGCGTCGGCCAGCAGATTCGCCGCGGTCAGTCCGGCCGGACCCGCGCCGATCACCAGAACTCGTTTGGGCGCAGTAGTTTCGGGCAGACCGGTGTCGATCAGCGTGCGCAGGTAGGTCAGCCGCAGATCGTTGCCCGCGGCGTCGACCCCCAGCATCTCCCTGGCCAACTCCACGCTGCGATCCATCGACCGCGCGAAGTCCGTTCGAGCGGAAGGCGGACCGCAGGCGAGGGTCGTCGCGCCTGCGGCCAACGCTCCCGCCGCAGCCGCGGTGGTCAACAACGCACGCCGTCCGATCACAGTTTCCGCCACGCCCCGACCGATCCCTTCTGTGGACCACGACCCGGCTGATTTCTTGCGATGTTGCCGGATGTTAGCAAGGATGGTTCAGGCGGCAGCGATGTCGACCTGTGGGCACGCCGACGGAATTTGTCACGGTGCGGATGGGCTGCACAGCACGCCTGGTTTCGCCTTTCGCCCGATCGCCGCTCGGGTACTGGCCGGGCGCCGACGGCTCCGGAAGTTCCGGCCACATCGTCGCCCGTCGCGGACGTCGCAATTCAGACGCCACGCACCGAGTGGATTTGCACGGCGACGTCGGCCGGGACGTCGGACTTCCAGCCCGGGGTGACATGGAAAATAATGCCGCCGCGGTAGTTGTATTCCGTGTATCCCTCCCACGGTTTCGAGGTGCGATTCCAGAGGGAATAGACCTGGCCGTCCATGTTCTGCAGACGGAGGTCGGTCGAACCGAGCTGGAAGTAGGCGATTCGCCCGCCGCCGTCGGGTGCGCTGAAGATACAGAACCGGGCGCTCGGGCAGCGGTCGTATCCAGCTGCTTCGGCCTGCGCGGGGGCAGCGAACGCGCCCATTCCGACCACTCCGGCAACCGCAGAGACCGCCACCGCGGCCTGTTTGAAAGTCATGCGAAAACGCATTGTCGTGCCCCTCCCGTTATGAGGCGGCTCGAGCGAGCCTGCCGTCGAATGGATAGTAGGACAATCGAAGTCGGTCGCATTCCCCAGTTGCGACCCCACTCGCGCCGCGCGGGCCCGCGTTCCGGCAGACGATGACCCGTGGATTATCGAGTACTTACGGTTGCGAACTACCCCGCTGAGTAGGGTCGGGGGATGGTGTTCGATTCCACTCGGTTCGATCTGCAACCCTATGCCGGTTTCGACTTCGACGGCTGCGTTCGGCGGACGTATTGCAGCTTCGAGGATGCCGGGTGGCAGTCGCTGCTCGTACAGCGGTTCGAGCATGCGCCCGTGGTGCGTGAGATGCCGTTGCCGGCCGCGGCGGATCTACATCTGGTGTTACCGCTGACGGGGAAAGCGGTGCTGCAGACACGCAACGGCGGGCGCAGCGTGCCGTCCACCTGGCTGCCCGGCACAATCGACGCCAAACTGCCGGGCCAGGTCACCTCGGTGAGTTATCGCGGCGACGGACCGATGCGCAGTGTGCAGGTGCACATCCCGCGCCCCACGGTCGACGCGGCCGCGGCCCAATTGGGCGAACAGGGCGTGGATTTCGAAGCGGTGTCCGCGGCGCTCACGCAAGGCGATCCGCTGATCGAGGAAGTGATGCGCGCGCTCGCGGTGCCCAGCGGCGCGGATGATCTCTACGCCGAGTCCGCGGCCGCCTTCCTGAGCATGCACCTGCTGGTCCGGCATGCCGGTGCGGCGGCGCCGACGGCACCGGCCCGCGAGGATCGGCGGGTGCGCGCGGCGGTGACGATGATGCGCGAACGGTACGCCGAGCCGATCACTTTGGCGGATATCGCGGGCGAAGTGCATCTCAGCGTCTACCACCTGGTCCGGGTCTTCCGGACCGAGACCGGGACGACACCGCATCAGTTCCTGCTCCGGCTGCGGGTCGACGAGGTGAAGCGGCTGCTGCGCGACACCGAGCTCCCGATCGAACAGATCGCGCCGCGTTGCGGTTTCGGCAGCGCCGGTGCGCTGTCCACCGCTTTCCTGCGGTACACCGGCGTCCGGCCTTCGGTGTACCGCAAGAACTGATCGGCACGCCGCAATTCCGTGCCTGGCCCTCGCGCCACGCGGTCACGTGTACTGAGACCCGGAACACGACCGCTCCGATTCTTCGAAATCGACTGTGCGAGAGGGGCAACGACACGTGCGCGAAAGCTGGGTCACCGATGTCGTGGCCGGTTACGAGAACGACCACGCGCCCGCCCATGAGTACCTCGGCGAGAACGGCGAATGGACCGTGGTCAGCCGGCACGGCCTACTGCACGGGGTGCGCGCGGCCGCCGCGGGATGGCGCGCGGCCGGTGCGCGTCCCGGTGACCGGATCGCGATGGAGGCCACCGACCCGCACCTCTTCGTCCCGGCCTTCCTCGGCGCCCTGTGGGCCGGTGTGGTGCCGGTTCCGGTGCCGCCACCGCCGCCGCAGGGACGTCGCGCCGCCTGGCACGATCACGTGGCAGCCATGGCCGCCGCAGCGCAGACCCGGGCGATCGCGCTGCGCGCCGGCACGGCCGCCCCCGCGGGCAGCGAGCGGACGATCGTCCTCGATACCGTCGTGGCAGCACCACCGGACGCGTCGGATCCCTGCCATCCCGAACCGGACGCGACCGCCTACGTGCAGTTCAGCAGCGGCAGCACCGGAACTCCGCGCGCGATCCCGGCGCGCGTGGCCGCGGTGCGGGCCAACGGGATGGCCATCATGCGCGACGGCCTGCGCGGCGATCCGGCGGTGGACCGCGGGCTGTCCTGGCTGCCACTGCACCACGACATGGGGCTGGTCGGATTCGTCTTGGCGCCCTTGCTGATCGGCGTTCCCGTCTCCTTCGTGCCGACCCGCGCCTTCGTCCGCCACCCCGGGCTGTGGTTACGTGCCATGTCGGAACGGCGCGCGACGATCAGTTTCGCCCCCAATTTCGCCTACGCGCTCAGCGCCCGCCGGACCGCGCCGGAGGAGATCGCCGCGCTGAAGCTCGACCACGTGCGCGTGCTCGGGTGCGGCGCGGAGCCCATCAACCACGCTGTGTTGCACCACTTTCTGCGCACCTTCGCACCCGCGGGACTCGAACCCGAAACGCTGACACCGTGTTACGGACTCGCCGAGGCTACGCTCGCAGTCGCGCTCGCCACGCCGGACCGCCCCTACCGCGTGGACCATCTCCGCGCCGGCGAATTGTCCGGCGGGCGCGCCGTCCCCCTCGAGCCGGAAACCGCCGCCCAGGTGCCGACACAGCACGAAAATAGCTCCACACCTACGGTTTCCGAGGAAACAGCGACGATCGTCAGCTGTGGACCGCCGTTGGCCGGTCATCAGATCGTCGTGCGCGACGACGTCGGCGAAACCGTCGCCGAGCGGATCGTCGGCGAGATCTGGGTGCGCGGTCCCTCGATCGCACGGACCTATCTGGGCGCGGTCTCCGCGACGCACCATACGTTTCGGCCGGACGGCTGGCTGCGTACCGGCGACCTCGGCTACCTGGCCGACGGGGAACTGTTCGTGACCGGCCGGGTCAAGGATCTGCTGATCCTCAACGGCCGCAACATCGATCCGCAACGGGTGGAGTGGGTCGCCGAGACCGTGGCCGGTGTGCGGGCCGGCGGCGTCGTCGCCTGCACCCGGCCGGGATCGGGCTCCGAGGAACTGGTCGTGGTCGCGGAATGCCGGACCGCGGACACGACGGAAATACCTGCGGCACTGCGGGAAGCCGTCGCCGCCGCCCTCGGCATTCCGGTGCACGACGTGGTGACCGTGGCTCCCGGCACCGTGCCCAGGACGACCTCGGGAAAGCCACGACGGCAGGAGACCCGCCGTCGTTACCTGGAAGGGGCGCTGCATGTCCAGCAAAGCTGATATCGCCGTCAGTTACGACCTCGACCCGGAGTTCTACCGGCTCTGGCTCGACAGCCGGATGAACTACACCTGCGGCGTCTTCGACGACACCGACGATCTCGACACCGCCCAACTCGCCAAACTCGCGGTCCTGCACGACTTCGCGCACATCAAGCCCGACCGCACGGTGCTGGACATCGGCTGCGGCTGGGGCAACAACCTCGCCTACCTCACCCAGGAACGCGGCGTCGCCCGAGCGCACGGCATCACCCTGTCGCAAGCCCAGTACGACGACATCCTGCGCCGCGAGCTACCGGGAGTCACCGTCTCCTGCATCGACTATCGCGAGTTCACCCCGGTGCACACCTTCGACGCGGTGCAGTCGATCTGCATGATCGAACATGTCTGCACCCCCGAGGACGCCCGCGCCGGACGCGCCGTGGCCCGGTACCGCGACTACTTCCACAAGGCGTGGACATGGACCAACCCTGGCGCGTACTTCGCACTCCAGACGGGTCTGCGTGACCGCCTCCCGCGCCGTGCCGAAGACGCGCGCGAGCTGCGCTGGCTCGGCGAGACCATCTTTCCCGGCGGCATGACGCCCCGGGCCGAGGACATCGTCATGGCCGTCGGCCCCTACTGGGAGGTCATGCAACTGCGCACCCGGCGCGAAGACTACGAACGCACCACCACGCACTGGCGCAGCCGGTTGCGCGCACACGAGGAAGAAATTCGCGATCGCTGGGGCGGCGCCCTCTTCGATACCTACGACCGCTATTTGACGTGCTGTATCAACTCGTTCGCACGCAGGCACATGACCCTGTCCCAGTGGTGCCTGCGTCGCGTGGACGATCCCGAGTAAAAGCTCTCTGCCCCAACGAAACCGCATCGAAGGGAACGCCTATGACCCAGGACGAACTGCTGGCCCTGCTCGGCACCGGTCTGCGCGACGTCACCTCCGCGGCGCATCCGCCCTTGCGCCCGGACTCCGACCTCTTCTCCCCCGGCATCGATTCGGTGCAGCTGCTCGAACTCGTCACGTGGACCGAGAAGCAGCTCGACATCCGCCTGCCCGACGAAAAGCTCTATACCGTCACCGATGTCGAGGGGCTGTGCCGGCTCATCATGACCGAACTAGCGCATCGGGTCGATCGATGAACAGGGATCTGCGCGAGTCCTTCCACCGCACGTACATGACGTTCTTCGAGAACGCCGAGCGCACGCGCCGTTGGAATCCGTTCAACGACATCGACTGGGACGGACTCGACACCGCACAGAGCGACGCGCAGCTCGCGACCAACGCTGAAACATTCTGCGGTGTCGAACTTTTTCTCCCGGACTACCTCAACACCCACCTGGAACTGTTCGGCCGCAACTACGCCCAGGCCTGGTTCGCCGCGAACTGGGGGTACGAGGAATCCAAACACGCGCTCGTGCTTCGCGAATACCTGCATCGCAGCGGCCAACGCACCCAAGAGCAGCTCCACGACTACGCGGATACGGTCCTGGCCAAGCGCTGGGAACGACCGTACGCGAGCCCCCGGGAGATGCTGATCTACGGAATGATCCAGGAACTCACGACTTTCGTGGTCTATCGCTCGCAGCGCACGCTGGCCGACCGGACCGGGCACTCGGTCCTGGCCGATATCTACCGGATCATCGGCCGCGACGAGATGGCGCACACGAAGTTCTATCAGCACATGGTCGCGCTGCTGCTCGACGAGGACCGTGCAGGCACTCTCGCCGATCTGGCTCATGTGCTGCGGACCTTCCGCATGCCCGCCGAACAACTGCTGCCCGATCCCGAGGCCCGCTCGGTGCTGATGCGCTCCACCGGGATCAACGCGCAGGTCTACCTGCGCGACATCGTCGCGCCCACCCTGTCGGCCTTGCACCTGACCCGCCACGATCTGCCCGCACCCACCCGCCACCGGAAGGAGCGCTAGTGTCCGAATCGCCGGTGATCGATGTGCTCAGCGACCCGCTCTTCGATCCGCACGTCCGCTACCAACTGGGCGTAGACGATCTGATGCGGCTGACCGTCGAGCGCGCGAAGCTACTGCACGCCAAGGGAATCGTGGGCAGCGAAGCGTGGTGTGGCGGCAACCGGCAGGACCGCTTCCCCGATCTGGTGCGCACCGCCGGCTGGTTGAGTGCCTTCGACATCTCTTTGGTCGCCACGACCGGCAACCAGCAGCTGGCCGGCAATGCGCTGCTCGCACACGGCAGCCCGGCGCAGATCGAGGCCTATCGCGACGAAATCGACCGGATGGCCCAGGTGTACGCGTTCGCCGCGACCGAGATCGGCCGGGGCACCAACCTCATCACCACCGGAACACAGGCCCACTATCGCCACGACGACCGCTCGCTGACCCTGACGACTCCGTCCGACGACGCGGCGAAATACTGGATCGGTAACAGCCTGTTCTCCGCCACCTACGCGATGGTGCTGGCCCGGCTCGTGGTCGACGGCAACGACGAAGGGCACCACTGGTTTCGGGTGCCACTGCGGCCGAGCGAAGGCGCGATGCCGTTCGCCGGCGTACGGATTCGCCGGGCCGATCCGAAGGGCGGGCTCCCCGGGAACCAAACCGGGATGCTCCATTTCGACCAGTACCGCATTTCGCTGGACGCCCTGCTGTCCGGATGGGCGCAGATCGACGACTCCGGCAAGTACAAAAGCGAAATCCCCAGTCGCGAACGCTATCTGCGCTGCCTCGGGACGTTCTCCCAGGAACGCATCTTCCCGGTCACGGGAGCCGCCGCCGTCCTGCGGCGCTGCTCGGCGATCACGCTGCGCTACAGCACGCACCGCGAGACCTCGGGCAAGACCCTGCTGAGCTTCGAGCACTACCGCGAACGCCTGCTGCCGGTCGTCGCCGAGGCGCTCGCTCTGCAGCACCTGACCGAACACCTCATCGAGCAATGGACCAGCCGCTACCCGACCGAGCCGATCACCCTGCACGGACGGCCGCTGCACGGGCTGACCTCCGCGGCCAAAGCCCACGCCTCGTGGGCCGCCAACACGGCGCTCGTCGAACTGCGGGAGCTGTGCGGCGGGCACGGATTCCACAGCCACAACGAGATCGTCACCGCCCGGGTGGACGGCGAGATCAACACCACCTTCGGCGGCGACAACAACGTTCTCTGCTACGAAAGCATCCGGATCGTCGCCAAGAACACGGAGGCCGACCGTGCCCTGCCCACCCCGCCCACCCGCCCGCACACCGGACTGCGCTCCTGCGACGAGGGAATCGAGCTCCTGGAAGCGTTGGCGCAGTTGCTGTTACGGCGGTGGCGCGAGACTCGCCGCGGCGCACTGTGCCGGCCGCACGTGCACGCCAGTTGCAGCGCCGCACTGCTGCGCCGATGGTCGGCGCATACCCGGGGCCCCGTCGACGACCGCCTCCGGCTACTGCACGCGGTGACTTGCCTACTGGGCCTTGCCGATCACCTGACCGCGGAGGGATTGCTCGACGGTCCAGGCATCCGCGGCCTGTTCACCCAACGCAGCGAACTGAGCGATCAGTGCGCCGAAGATCACGCCGAAGTCCTCGATCTCCTGGACGTCCCGGCAGTCCTGCTCGACGTCCCCCTCGCCCACCCCGATTACGTGCACCGCACCGTCACCGCAGCCCGGGACACCACCCCATTGCACGCCCCGCGGGGACAGGCGCAGTCGGCGTAGGGCAGTCTGCGTCGGCCCAGGAGCCGCAATGCCCCGGGTTCTGCGCCTACCGCACGACTACGGATTCCGAGGACCCGGAGCGCAGGACCGCGTCGATGTGGATCTGGCGGGCAATGAAGTGCCCGCACTCGACGGTTGCCGGGATGCCGGTGAGGTGCAACGAGTTTCCGTCGGGAAGTCCGGCGTAGTAGAGGCCGGGTAGCGCGCCGAGCATGCCCTTCTGCCGGTGCGGCGCGCCGTGCTCATCGAGGGCTTGTTCGGGCAGGAAACGGTAGTCCGGCCCGAAACCCGTGCACCAGATGATCGCCGCGATGTCGTGCTGTGCCAGGTCGAGCTTGCCGCCGAAATCGGTGATATGCGTCATGTGCACGTCGAGGGGCGGATCCTGTTCCGGAGCGACGAAGCCGCGCAGGCGAATTCCGGTGTCGATCCGATGCAGAATCGCGCGGAACGAACGGCCGGAATCCGCCGCGACGGCTACGACATTGTCCGCCAACGACAACACTGTGCCCTGCGCCGCCCGCACGGAACCGACCAGGCCGACACCCTTTTCGGCCAAGGTGCCGAGGTTCAGGTCCGCACCGCGGTTCGTCACGGCGCTCACCGGCAGACCGGGCAGCTTGGCCGGATCGGCACTGTCGAAATCCCCGGTCACGAAATCGTCGTACAGCGAGAAGATGTACATCCACTCGTGGATGCCCCGGCCCCGGTAGCGGCGCGGAAACACCCGGTGCCGACCGACCGACAGAAAGACGCGGCGGCCGGTGTCGGCGAGTTCGTCGGCGATCTGCTGGCCGCTGATGCCCGCCCCGACCACCAGGACCGCCCCCTCGGGCAGGGTCGCGGGATTTCGGTAGTCACGCGAATGCACCTGCCGGACAGCCGGATCGATATCGGCCGCGAAGTCGGGCACCCGAGGTTTGGCGTAACCGCCCACCGCCGCGACAACGTTGCGGGATTCGAGCGCGGCGCCGGTCGACAGCGACGTCCGGAACCTGACGTCGTCGCGATCCGACGCTGCCGGCGCGCACTCGACCGCGCGGACCTCGGTGTGCTGCCACACCCGGAGCTGTCGCTGTGCCGCGTAGCGACGCAGGTGCCCCGCCAGCTCGCGGCCCGACATGGTGCCGTCGGGATCGGTGCCGTCGTACTCCCAGCCGGGGAACTGGATGGTGCGGTTGCCGCTACCGACCAGCAGGCTGTCCCACCGTTCGTGCGCCCAGGCATGACCCACCTCGGCCTTCTCCACGATCACCGCCTCGTGGCCGATCTCCTGTAGCGAGGCGGCCACCCCGCACCCCTGCTGGCCTGCACCGATGATGACAGTTTCGGCGTATTCGATGGTCATCGGATCACCCTCTCCGCGCTGCGCGACGGTCGTAGTTCCACCCTGTTCGTTAGGCTTGCCTTACTCAAACATTTGAAGTCGAGTAGAGATCAAGTCCGCCAACGACGAGAACGGCAGGTGAGATGGACGACACCACTGCGACAGCTCGGCCGCGAGATCACGGCCTGGTCGGAATCGGCACGGCCGCAAGGCGATTCGGCCTGGCAGAATCAGCGCTGCGCTACTGGGAAAAGCGCGGGCTGCTCCGCCCGGCCCAGCGACGGTCGCGCTGGCGCCTCTACGGCGACGACGAACTGCATCGCATCGGCCTCATCCAGATGTGGCGCGAAACCGGCCTGATGAATCTCGACGAAATCGGTACGGTCCTGGCCGCGCGCAATCACGAGTGGCGGCACGCGGTCCAGGAACGGCTCGACGAGATAGCCCAGCAGCAGGAACGGCTCTCGGCCGCCCGCGCAATGCTGGAACACCTCCTGACCTGCCCCGACCCCAACCCCGCCCAAGCCTGCCCCTACCTGCGCACCATGACCGACAACCGCGTGGTCGCAGCTAGCGACCAGCCGGAAAGTGCGCGCTGAGCGGTACGGCCAGCCGGGCGAGTTCGCCGCACAGTTCCTCGCCGCGGCCCGCAACGTCGGCCGAGGCCGCCAGTTCGACGGTGCCGGTCTCGATGCCACCGCTGGTCTGCTGTGGGACATCGAAGAGCAAGGAGCAGGTCGAATCGGATTCGCTGCGCCGCGCGAGCACGGCACGGCGATCGGCGACGGCGATCGGCGCAGGCCGGATGAAACGGTCGCTGCCGTATGCGAAGTCGGTGAATCGCCGGTCGGTGGTGTGCACGTCCACGCCGTACCAGCCCGCGGACCAACTGCATCGTCCCTGCGAGTCACTCGCCACGGCCGCGTTTCTCGTCCGCGGGTCCAGTCCGGCAGCCGTGACGTCACCGTCGGGTATCCTGCACGGATCCCAGACAGGTTGCGGCGCAGGGGTTGTCGTAGCGGGCGCCGACTCCTGCGTGGTCTCGCGGACGCCGTCCAGGGTGCGGCGTGGGAGGCTGGACGACAGGCTGCGAGTGAGTACCGCGGCGATCGCCTGGGCGCCTGCGGCCAATTCCGTACGCAGTTTCGGCGAGTCGCCCGTCGGTGGGGTGCCACTCGCCCCGGACCAGTCCAGACCCGTAGTGCGGACGACCACCGACAGGTTGGCGACCTGCGCCGACACGTCTGCCGCGATCCGACGGTCGCCGGCGGGCTGGAAACCGATCGTCGCGCCGTCGCCGATACCGGGCAACGGTGTCACGGTGGCGGGTTCCGGCCCGGCCGAGGTTGTCGCCGTAGCGCTTCGGTCCGCGAGTGTCGGGGCGTCCAGGAACAACAGATGAATGGTCGCCGCGCGGGACAGCGGTACCGGCTCGGCAACCTGCTCGGGCCGCGGAATGGGGTCTTCGAAGGTCACCTCGCACTCGAGCGATCCCCCGACCGCGGTGGTGTACCGCTGCTTGGTGAAGGGTTGGGCGTCACTCGCGGGCAAGGATCCGGAAAACCCTTGTAGCGCATCGGCCGCGATCGCGCCGACCTCGGCACACGATGCGGGCAACGCGGCGAATCCGGTCGCGTATCGCAGTCCGTCCGGGCCACCACCGGAACAAGCCGTCGCGACCAGCGCACCCGCCAGCAGCCCGACGCCACGGTACAACCGCGACGTCGAGCCCGCCCGCTGCCGAAATATGTGGCATGGCCTGCCTATTCGCATTCACAACCCCCGTGGCGTCCGTCGTCGTCCGCTCGGACGGTAACAGCCCGGGTTCGCCCCTCGGGAGCAGTGAGTTCTAGGGGCCGCGAGGTTGCTGTCACGACTCCTTTGCTCGGAGCAGTTCGTTCAGGATCGGGCCGATCGCGCCGGCGGCTCGCGGGTTCATCATTCCCGTGTGCCACTCGTCGATCGGTATCTCCTGAATGGGCCCGGTGATGTGCCCGCGCCAGGTTTGCGCGATCTGGTCGCGGTATGACTCGCGGGCGGCGACGAAGAGCACGGCGTCGCCGTCGAAAGACCCGGGTGTATGCGGCACCGGAGCCATGAAGCTCTCCGTTACCCGCTGCACCTGTTGCGTGGTCAGGATGCCTTCGCTGCTGAGTCGCTGCGCGAGTAGCGGGAACAGCTTTTCGGGATCGTCGATCTGCTGCTCATCGGTCATGCCGAGGAAATCGCGCCAGCCACGCAGGAATTCGGTCAATGCCCGGCGGCCCTGCACGTCATCGGGCTCGGACGCGGGTGACAGCTCGAGGTTCTCCGCGATACCGGTATCCACGAGGGCGAGCAGGCCGACCGGGTGACCCAGCTGTTGCAGCCGAGCCGCCATGGCGTGCGCGATCTTTCCGCCCAGCGACCACCCGAGCAGATGGAACGTGGTGTCCGGGAACGACTTCAACAGCTCGTCGACGTAACGCTCGGCGTACGCCTCCACTGATTCCAGACGCGCACCGTCCTCGACGATATAGGGATCCTGCAAGCCGTACACGGGTCGGTCCGCATCCAGATGCCCGGCGAGTGCGCCGTACACCCACGCGAGTCCGCCGCCCGGATGGACGCAGAACAACGGGGTGGCACGCCCTGCCGACCGCAGCGGCGTCAGCACGCCGAGCGAGACGCCCAACTCCGACTGCGGTTGCGCCAGATACCGCGCGAGGGAAGCAGGTGTCGAGTCCGCGAAGATCAGTCGATACGGCACGGCGGTCCCGGTGCGCGAACGCAGGCGGGCCACCAACTGCATGGCGACCACCGAGGTGCCGCCCAGGGTGAAGAAGTCGTCGTCGGCACCCACCCGCGCCGCGCCGAGCACCTCGGCGAACACCGCGACCACGATCTCCTCGAGCGGGGTCGCAGGGGCTCGATACGGCGCGACCACGAACTCCGGTGCGGGCAGGGCACGCCGGTCCACCTTCCCATTCCCGGTGAGCGGCAAGGCATCCAGCACGGTCACGGTGTCGGGGACCATGTACGACGGCAATCGCTGCGCCGCCGCCTGCCGGATCCTCACCGCGTCGACCTCGCGCCGATCCGCGACGACGACATAGGCCGCCAAGCGGACATCGCCGCTGTCACCGGCGTGAACGGTGACCACCGCGTGCCGTACCTCGTCCGATCCGGCCAGCGCCGCTTCGATTTCGCCGAGCTCGAGGCGCTGACCCCGAATCTTGACCTGACCGTCGGCGCGACCCACGAACAGCAACACCGCATCGTCCGCACCGACGGCCTGCCACCGCACCAGATCTCCGGTCCGGTACATCAGCGAACCCGCCGCCCCGAACGGATCGGCCACGAACGATGACGCGGACAACCCCGCCCGGTTCAGATATCCGCGTGCCACACCGGGACCGGCCGCGTACAACTCACCGACCGCACCCGGCGGCACCGGCCGCAGCGACGAATCCAGCACCGTCAACCGCACGCCGGGAATCGGGCCGCCCAGCGACACCGGAGCACCGACCGCCAGCTGCGCGCCCGCGACCCAGATGGTCGCCTCGGTCGGCCCGTACAGGTTGAACACCGCACGGACCCCGGCGGCATCCGTACCCGACCACCGCCGCACCAACTCCGGCGGACAGGCTTCGGCACCGGTCAGCAGCACCCGCAGGTCGTCGAGCCCGCCCGGATCGACCGAGAGGCCGACCGCGGGCGACAGGAACGCGTGCGTAACGCGGCCGGCCCGCATCAGCTGCGCCAGCGGGTCTCCCGCGAAGGCATCGGCGGGAGCCACTACCAATGCGGCACCGGCCGGCACGGCCAGCAGCATTTCCAGCATCGCCGCGTCGAAAGTGCGTGCGGCAACAGCCAATACCCGCGACGCTGCGTCGACCTGGAACCTCGAGCCCTGGACCGTCGCGACGGCCGCCAGGCCCATATGGGTTACGGCCACGCCCTTCGGGGTGCCGGTCGAACCAGAGGTGTAAACGATGTAGGCAGTATTGACCGGCCGAACCGACGCGCCCCGGTCGAGATCGGTGACCGGCGCGGCACTGCACCGGGACACGTCGAGCCGGTCCAGGTCGATCAGCCGCGCGTCAGCAGTGCCCCACTCGACCGCATCCGCAGTGGAACCTGTTGCTTGCGCGATGTTTTCACTGCCACCGAGAACGATCGCGGCTGCACAATCGGCGAGGATGACCCGATTGCGTTCGGCCGGATGCGCGGGATCGATCGATACGAACGCAGCACCGGTCTTGGCGACGGCCCATACCGTGCGGAACCACGCCGCCGAACGCGGAACCACCAGCGCGACCACGGTTTCCGGGCCCGCTCCCGCATCGATCAGGACCCGCGCACATCGGTTCGACCAGTCGTCCAGCTCGCGGTAGGTCCACTCGACCCCGGCGTCGATGACCGCGAGCCGATCCGCGTGCTCGACGGCGGCTCGACCGAGGATCTCGGCCAAGGTGATCGGTTCGGGCCCCGGTCCACCGGCACCCCACGCCGACAGCACCTTTCGCTCACTCGCGTCGAGCACCTCGAGCTCGCGCACCCGCACCGCGGGATCGGCGACCACCGCGTCGATGATGCGCCCGAAGCGCCGCCCCAGTGCGGCAATCGTCGGCTGATCGAAAAGGTCTCGGGCATAGCTCATCCCGATCAGCAGGCCGCCGTCCGCGTCCGGGGTATCGGACACGGTGACGGTGAGGTCGAAACGTTCGACCTCGGCACCGAGATCCATCGGCGTGCATCGGAGCCCCGGCAGTTGCGCGCCGGTCAGTTCGAGGTCGAGGTGCTGGGACGCCAGCATCACCTGGAACAACGGATGGTGCGACTGCGACCGTGGCGGATCGACGGCCTCCACGACTCGCTCGAAGGGGATGTCCGCGTGTGCGAACGCCGCGAGATCGACGCGGCGGCACTGATCCAGCAGATCACCGAACGAGGCGGACGCATCGACCTGAGTGCGCAGCACCAGCGTGTTGACGAACATGCCGACCAAGCCGTCCAATGCGGCGGCACCCCGTCCCGCGATCGGCGTACCGATCGCGATATCGCCGCTGCCCGACAACCGCGCCAGCAATGCCGCCAGAGCCGCGTGCACCACCATGAAGGTCGTCGAGTGCCGCGCACGTGCGACCCGGTGCAGGCCGGCCACCGTATCCGCCGCCACCGCAAACGAATACGTGCCACCGCGGTGCGTGGCCGCGGCGGGCCGGGGCCGGTCGGCGGGCAGCTCCAGCCGATCCGGCAAGCCCGCCAGCTGCTCGGTCCAATACGCGAGCTGGCGGCCCGAGACGCTCGCCGGGTCGGACTCCGCTCCCAGCATTTCCCGCTGCCACAGTGTGTAATCCGCGTATTGCACCGGCAGCGGGCCCGCCCACGCCGGTTCCCGGCCCGCCCGCCGCGCCGCGTACGCCAGCGACAGATCCTGTGCCAACGGCGCCAGGGACCAACCGTCCGCCGCGATGTGATGCAGCACGAGCACGAGCACGTACTCCTCGAAACCGCTGTCCAGCAAGGTAACCCGCAACGGGAACGCACTCGACAGCTCGAAACCTTCCCGCACCAGCGGCAACACGGCATTCTCGAGTTCGGCCGGCTCGACGGTCCGCACCTCGACCGGCAGCACGGCCTCGGCCACCGGCACGATCCGCTGGTACGGATTCCCGTCCCGGTCCGGGAAGACCGTGCGCAAGGTTTCGTGGCGGGCGACGAGATCACCGAGGGCGGCGATCATCGCCGGGACATCCAGCGCACCGGTCAAGCGCAGCACGAGCGGAATGTTGTAGGCCGGTGAGTCCGGTTCGAGCCGGTTGAGGAACCACATCCGCCACTGCGCGAACGACAACGGCAGATACTCGGGCCGTGCGCGCACCAGCAACCGGGGCCGGGCCGGGTCCGCGGCACCGGTCGAGCGCGCACCGAGTATCCGAGCCAGACCGGTGACGGTCGGGGTATCGAACACGTCCCGCACGCTCACCTCGGTGCCCGCCACCGCGCTCACCCGCGCCGCCACCCGGGTCGCCGACAACGAGTGTCCGCCCAGCGCGAAGAAGTCGTCGTCGGCACCGACCCGATCGATGCCCAACACCTCGGCGTACACCGCGATCACGAGTTCCTCGAACGGCGTGGCGGCGGCCCGATACGGCACGGCCGACCGGTCCGGGGCAGGCAGCGCGCGCCGATCCAGCTTGCCGGTCGAGGTCAGTGGCAGTTCGTCCAGTACCGCGACGGAGTCGGGCACCATGTACGACGGCAACCGCTGCGCGACCGACCGCCGGACCGCTTCGGGATCGAGCACGTGCCCGGGCGCCGCGGTGACATAGGCGGCCAAGCGCACTGCGCCGCTCGGCGCATCGACAGCGTTGTCTTCGGCGGTATGCGGCACGACCACCGCATGCCGCACCTCGGCCAATCCGGCCAGCACGCTTTCGATTTCGCCGAGTTCGAGCCGCTGCGCCCGGATCTTGACCTGACGATCGGAGCGGCCGGCGAACATCAACGCCCGCTGCCCGCCCGACCGCGCCCACCGCACCAAGTCGCCCGTGCGGTACATCCGCGATCCGGGCGGCCCGAAGGGGTCTGCGACGAACGACGCCGCGGTCGAGCCCCTCCGCTCGAGATACCCGCGCGCGACACCTGGTCCGGCCGTGTACAACTCCCCCACGACACCTGGCGGCACCGGACGCAGGTACCTGTCCAACACCATGACCTGGGTGCCGGTGATCGGCCCGCCCAACGACACCGGTTCGCCCGCACGCAATTCGGCGGCGGTGACCCAGATCGTGGCCTCGCTCGGGCCGTACAGGTTGTGCAGCGCACGAACACCGGCGTCGTCGGTACCGGACCACTGCCGCACCAGTGCGGGCGGACACGCTTCGCCGGCCACCATCAGTACCCGTAAACCGTTGAGCCGCTCGGCTGCCAACGTGGCGGCCACAGCCGGCGTCAGGCACGCATGCGTGACACCTTCGGCGTCGATCAATTCCGTGAGCGAGTCGCCGGCGAAGACGTCACCCGCGGCAACGACCAGGGTCGCGCCGACCGAGACCACGGACATCAACTCGAAGACCGCCGCATCGAACGTGCGGGCGGACACGGCCAATACCCGCGAGTCCGGGCTGAGATCGAACCGCAGGCGCTGCGCGGCCGCGACGGCGGCGAGACCGGCGTGGGTGACGGCGACGCCCTTCGGCGTACCGGTCGTCCCCGAGGTGTATACGACATAGGCGTTGTTGCCGGGCCGCACCGCAGCGCGCCGGTCGTGGTCGGTCAACGGTGCGTCGCGGTACCCACCGAGAGCGAGCCGCTCCGGATCGAGCACCGCGATGCCGGCCCCACGCAATTCCGCGATAGCCGATCCGGCTGCGGCACCGGCGGATTCCCCGTCGACGAGCACAACGGTCGCGGCGACGTCGTCGAGGACGAAACGGTTGCGCTCCCACAGTTGCGCGGGGTCGATGGACACGAAGGCAGCACCGGTCTTCACGACCGCCCACACCGCCCGCACCCAGGCCGCTGAGCGCGCGATCGCGAGCGCCACCACTGTTTCCGGACCGGCGCCCTGGTCGATCAGTGCCCGTGCGCAGCGGTTCGACCACCGATCCAGTTCCCGATACGTCAGGCGATCGCGCGCGTCCACGACCGCGAGGTGATCGGGGAATTCGGCGGCCACCCCCGCCAGCATCTCGTCCAGCGTCCGCGCGACCGGTCCGGGTCCGCCATCGCCCCACTCCCGCAACGACTCCCGTTCCCGTACCTCGAGCACGGCCAACTCACGCAGCACGCGCGTCGGATCGGCGACGACCGCACGCAGGATCGACTCCAGCCGCCGCGCCATGTCCGCGACCGTCGACCGGTCGAACAGGTCCGTCGCATAACCGACGGTGATCGGGACCGCACCGTTCACGTCCGGAATGTCGGCGACGGTGATGGACAGATCGAACCGTTCGACTCCGGCTTCGAGGTGCACGGGAGTGACCGCGATACCCGGCAACTGCACGGACGTCGGATCCAGGTCGAGATTCTGGAACGCGAGCATTACTTGGAACAGCGGATGGTGGGCCTGAGACCTGGGCAGGTCGACGGCCTCCACCACGCGTTCGAACGGAATGTCCGCATTGGCGAACGCGTCGAGATCCACCTGCCGCACGTGATCGAGCAGGTCCGCGAACGAGTCGGCCTCGACGATCCGCGTCCGCAGCACCAGCGTGTTGACGAACATGCCGACCACGTCGTCCAGCGCGGCCGCGCCGCGCCCCGCGATCGGCGTACCGACCGCGATGTCGTCGGCGCCGGACAATCGCGACAGCAACAGCGCCAGCGCCGCATGGCACACCATGAACACCGTCGTCTCCTGGGCCTGCGCCAGTTCGCCGATCCGGGCGAACAGTTCGGCGTCCAGCGCGAACGAATAGCTGCCGCCTGCTTGCGCAGCCACCATCGGTCGCGGCCGATCGGCGGGCAGCTCCAGCCGTTCCGGCACACCGGCCAAATGCGTTGTCCAATAGGCGAGCTGGCGCGCCATCGCAGACTCGGGGTCGGTCTCCGAACCCAGCATCTCGCGCTGCCAGAGGGTGTAGTCCGCGTACTGGACCGGCAACGGACCCCACTCGGGTGCCCGCCCGGCTCGTCGCGCCGCATAGGCGGTGGACAGGTCGCGCGCCAGCGGCGCGATCGACCACCCGTCGGCGGCGATGTGATGGATCGCCAGCGCCAGCACGTACTCACCGGAACCGCAGTCCAGCAACGTGACCCGCAACGGCAGCTCGGATGACAGGTCGAACCCCTGGCGAACGGCTTCGGCCATCGCAGTGGCGAGCTGGGCCGAATCCACCGGCCGCACTTCGACGGGCACTGCCGCCGCTTCGGCGGGCAACACTCGCTGGAACGGCGTCCCTTCGTCGTCCGGGTACACCGTGCGCAGGCTCTCGTGCCGCTCCAGCACATCGGCGAGCGCCGCGGCCAGGGCCGCCGTGTCCAGATCGCCGGTCAGCCGCAGCACCAGCGGGATGGTGTATCCCGCTGCCGCGCCTTGGAATCGGTTGATGAACCACATCCGCAGCTGCGCGAACGACAGCGGCACCCGGTCGGGTCGTGCCCGGGCAACGAGAGCCGGCTGCGCCGCACCACGGGCCGCGGCATCCAGCACCCGCGCCAGCCGCGCGGGCGTCGGCGCCTCGAACACCTCGCGCACACCGATCCGGACAGCGGCCGTCGCGGACAAGCGCGACGTCACGCGCATCGCCGACAGCGAATGCCCACCGAGCGCGAAGAAGTCGTCGTCCGCACCCACCCGGTCCACGCCGAGCAGCTCGGCGAACACGTCCGCCACCAGTTGTTCGGTCGGGGTCGCCGGCGCACGGTACGCCCGGATGACCTGCTCCGGCTCCGGCAGAGCCGCACGATCCAGTTTGCCGCTCACCGTGAGCGGCAGCTCGGTCAGCACCACACACGCGTCCGGCACCATGTGCGCGGGCAACCGTTCTCCGGCGGCGGCCAGCACTCGGTCCGGCTCGAGCTCGGTACCGACGAGATAGCCGATGAGCCGGTCGGATTCGGCGCGATGCACCACGACGGCTCGGTGCACGCCCGGCTGCGCCGCGAGCACGGCTTCGATCTCGCCCAGCTCGATCCGCTGCCCACGCACCTTGACCTGGAAGTCGTTGCGTCCGAGGAATTCCAGGTCGCCCTGCGCGGTCCAGCAGACCAGGTCGCCGGTCCGGTACAGGCGAGACCCCTTGCGATCGAACGGATTCGCGACGAAGGACGCGGCCGTCAGCGCCGACCGGTTCAGATATCCCCTCGCCTGTTGGACACCGCCGAGGTACAGCTCCCCGCGCACGCCCACCGGCACCGGCCGCAACAACGAGTCCAGCACGACCGCCTCGACACCACGGATCGGCCGGCCGAGCGTCACCGGCGCATCGGGGGCCATCGGCTCGCTGATCGTTGTGACGATGACCGTCTCGGTCGGTCCGTACGCGATGTACAGCTGCCGGTCCGGCGCCCAGCTCGAGACCAGTTCCGCCGGCACTCGTTCACCACCGGTGACCAGTACCCGCAGCGACGCCAACCCGCCCGGCGACATGGTCGCCAGCACGCTGGTCGTCACGAAGGCATGCGAAACCCGATGCCGGGCGATGATTTCCGCGAGCTGCGCGCCGCCGAAGACGTCCGGTGGCGACACCACGAGCGCGGCCCCGTTCGGATGTGCCATCAGCAGTTCCATCATGACCGCGTCGAAACCTGGCGCCGAGACCGCCAACACGCGCGCATTCGTGTCCACCCGGTACCGCGCGCGCTGCTCGGCGGTGAAGTTCGCCAAGCCATCGTGGGTGACCACAACGCCTTTCGGCGTGCCCGTGGACCCGGAAGTGTAGATCACGTAGGCGGCGTGACCGGACCGGAGCGGGCGGACCCGGTCCGCGTCGGTCACGGCGGTCGTGGAGAATTCGGCAAGGCGCGCAGACAGGTCCGGCGCGTCGAGGAGCACCCGATCGAGTGTCTCCGGCACCGTGCCCACCGTGCTCGTCACCGACAGTGCAAGGCGCACATCGGCATCGGCGGTCATGCCCGCCACCCGGTCCGATGGATGGCGCGGATCGATCGGGACGAAGGCCGCACCGGCCTTGGTCACGGCCCACAGTCCGACCAGGAATTCGATCCCTCGCGGCATCGCCAGCGCGACGGCGTCGCCCGGCCCGAGACCGTGTCCGATCAGCAACCGTGCCAACTGGTTCGAACGGCTGTCCAACGCACCGAAACTCAGCAACGTCGTATCCGATACCACCGCCGGTGCGGCGGGATCGATCGCGGCGCCCGCACCGAGCAGGTCCGCCAACACCCGCGCCGGCTCCGCCGGACGGCCGCGCACCGGCACCAGCCGAGCCTGCTCGGCCGGGGTCAACAGCTCGATCGACGCCGCCGAGACCGAGGTGTCGGCCGTGATCGCGGCCAGCACGTGCGCGAGCCGGTCGGCACAGGCCTGCACCTGCGCCTGCTCGAAAACACCGGGACGGTACTGCAATTGCGCCCGGAACGGCTGCCCCTTGACCACCACCAGCGCGAGCGGATAGTGCGCGGCGTCGTTCGACCGCAACTCCTCGACGCGCATGCCGTCGATCGCCGCGGCCTGTGCCGCGAGCGCGGCCTCGTCGACGGGATAGGACTCGAACACCAGGACCGTGTCGAACAGCGCCGAGACCCCCAGTGCCGCATGGATATCGGTCAGGCCGACCTGATGGTGCCCCAGCAGCTCCGACTGCTCCGCCTGCACCCGCTGCAACAGTGAAGCAAAGGGTTCGCCCGGGTAGTTGCGGACCCGCACGGGAACGGTGTTGATGAACAAGCCGACTGCGGACTCGATGCCGGGCAGCTCCGCGGGCCGCCCGGATACCGTCGTGCCGAACACGACGTCGGCGCGACCGGCCAGGCAGCCCAGCACGATCGCCCACGCCACCTGGAACACGGTGTTCACCGTGACCCCGGCGGACGACGCCGCGGCCAGCAGCTGTGCGGTGCTCTGGTCGTCCAATTCCACTGGGACGGAGCCCATTCGCGTCGCCGTATCCTGCGCGGCGGTGCGCGGGGCGAGCAGCGTCGCGTCGGCGCCGTCGAGCGCGTCTCGCCAGACCTGCAGCGAGGCTTGCCGATCCTGGCGACCCAGCCAGTCGAGGTAGGAGCGATACACACCGGCCGGTTCCGCGCGCACGGCCGCGCCCGGCTCCGCGTAGACCGCCAGCAGAGTGCGCAGCAGCGTCGGCATCGACCAACCGTCGAACAGCACGTGATGGTACGAGAGCAACAGCGTGTACCGATCGCCGGCCAGCGCGACCAGGGTGCAGCGCAGCAGCGGCGCGTTCCCGAGATCGAACGGCTCGGCCTTGTCCCTGTCGAGCACTGCCGCCAGGGCGGACTCCGCCGCCGCGCCTGTCATCGCGCGCAGGTCGACCTCGCGCCACGGCACCGGCACGTCGCCGAGGACGAGTTGCACGCCCGCACCGGCGGTGTCGGTGCCGAAGGCCACCCGGAGATTCGGATACTGCCGCAGCAGGAACCCGGCCGCGTGGCGCAGTCGTGCCGCGTCGACGTGTCCGGACAGGGTGATCGCGAGCTGGACCGCATACACGTCGATCGCCGACTCGGCCAGCTGCGCATGGAACAGCAGGCCGGTCTGCAACGGCGACAACGGCCATACATCGACCAAGCTCGGGTACCGCGCCTCCCAGGCCGCGATATCGGATTGGGTCACCCGCATCAGCGGGAAATCCGACGGTGTGTGCCCACCGGCGTGCGGCCGGTCCAGCCGGGCGACGACGGCATGCAGAGCTTCGACCCACAAGTGGGCCAGCGCATCGACTTCCGCAGCATCGAGCACGGCCTCGCGGTAACCGAAGGTGGCCGACAATCGGCCCTCGGTGACGACCGCCGTGATGTCGACGGTCGCCGTCGACATGGCGTGCAGATCCGCGTCGGCGAGCGGAGCACCGAGTTCGTCGGTGACGGCGAACTCGGCAGCCCCTGTCCCGCTGGCGGATCCGTTCGGCGACAGCTGACCGAGGTAGTTGAAGGCGAGCTGCGCCGGCAGCTCGGCAGGCAGTGCCCCCACGGTTTCCGGGTTGAGATAGCGCAGCAGCCCGTAGCCGATGCCGTGGTCCGGGACCGCGCGCAGCTGCTCTTTGGTGCTCTTGACCGCCGTCTCGATGGCGGGCCCGCCGGCATAGGCCGCTTCGAGATCGATTCCCGCCAGATCGATCCGGACCGGATAGACGGTCGTGAACCAACCGACCGTCGCGGTCAGATCCGCGCCCGCGACCACCTGTTCTTCGCGGCCGTGGCCCTCCAACCGCAGCAGGGTCGACGGCTCGGACCCGCCCCGACCGGCCCGCCAGCGCGTCACGGCCAGTGCCAGTGCGGCGACCAGCGCGTCCTGGACGTCGCCGTGGAAGGCGGCGGGCACCCGGGTCAGCAACGCCTCGGTGATATCGGAGGCGACCTGCACTCGCCGAACGCGCACCGCGCCTGCGGGTTCGACCGCCCCGGATCCGAGCAGCGGGTCCGGACCGTCGACGATCCGTTGCCACAGCGGCAGTTCCGCAACCCGCTGCGACGAACGCGCCGCCTCGGCCAAACCATGGGACCAACGCCGCATCGACGTGCCCACCGGCGGCATCGACACTGTGGTACCGGCACGGTACTGCTGCCACGCCGACATCAGGTCCGGCAGCAGGATGCGCCAGGAAACGCCGTCGACCACGAGGTGATGGGCGACGACGATCAGCTGTCCGGGCTGCGCCACATCTGTCGTCGTAACCCAAATTACTTGTAGCACAACACCATTGGCCGGGTCCAGCCGCGAGAGCGCGGACTGCACCGCACGTTGCACGTGCTGATCGCGGCGCTGCGCGTCGCTGTCCGGGATGACGATCGGATGCACCAGCGACGCCACGTCCACCGACCCGCTCGGCCGAGCCTCGAGCCGCCAGTCCCGCCCGTCGTGCCACAGCCGGGCTCGCAACATGTCGTGCCGGTCGAGCACCGCCGTCACGATCGCCACCAGCCCGGCACGGTCCAGTCCGGCCGGTGCGGTGAGTACCAGGGTCTGGTTGAACCGCCGGAAATCGCCGTGTTCCACCATCCACCGGACGATCGGAGTCAGCGGCAGCTCACCGAGGCCGCCGCCGGGCAACTCGGCGAGTGTCGCGGCGGGCTCGACGGCTGCGGCCACCCGCGCCAGCGCGGCCACCGTGCGGGCCTCGAAGACCTGCTTGGGGGTGAACACCACCCCGCGGTCCTTCGCCCGTGCTACGAGTTGGATCGAGACGATGCTGTCGCCGCCGAGGGCGAAGAAGTCGTCGTCGGCGCCCACCCGCTGCACGCCGAGGACTTGCGCGAAGACCGCGGCCACGATCTCTTCGGCAGCGGTCGCGGGGGCCCGGTAGGTCGTGATGGCCCAACGTGGTTCCGGCAATGCGCGCCGATCGACCTTCCCGCTCGCGGTCAGCGGCAGTTCGGCAAGCACGGTGACGACGTCGGGGACCATGTACGACGGGAGTTTCTGCGCCGCGGCCGCGCGCAGAACGGTCGGATCAGGCAGCTGCCCTGTCGCGGGGGTGACGTAAGCGGCCAGCCGCGCGGTGCCACCGTGCTCGATCTGGGTGACCACGGCACGTTCGACTTCGTCGAATCCGGCCAGCACGGTTTCGATTTCGCCCAGTTCCAGCCGCTGACCGCGGAGCTTGACCTGATTGTCGGCGCGACCGACCACGACCAAGACCCCGTCGTCGGCGCCATTCGGCAACCACCGCACCAGATCTCCGGTGCGGTACATCCGCGATCCGGTCGGGCCGAAGGGATCCGCCACGAACGCGGCCGATGTCGCGCCGACCCGGTCGAGATATCCACGGGCGACACCGGGTCCGGCGACGTACAGCTCGCCGACGACGCCCGGGGGCACCGGGTTCAGCCAGGCATCGAGAACCGCCACCCGGAACCCTGGAATCGGACCGCCTACCGAAACCTGATCACCGGCAGTCAATTCCGCACCGGCCACCCACACCGTGGCCTCACTGGGCCCGTACAGGTTGTGCACGCTGCGGATGCCCGCGGCATCGGTGCGCGACCAGCGTTGCACCAGCGCGGGCGGGCAGGCTTCGGCCCCGGTCAACAGGACTCGAAGATCGTCCAGCCCGGCCGCCTCGATCGAGAGCGCGACCATCGGCGACAGGAAGCAGTGGGTGATGCGTTGCGCGCGCAGCAATGCGGCCAACGGTGGCCCTGCGACGACGTCGTCGGGTGCGATGACCAACGCAGCGCCGACCGGTATCGCGAGCAGTAGCTCGAAGATCGCCGCGTCGAAAGTGCGCGCGGCGACGGCCATTACCCGGGAGTCGGTCGTCATCCGATGGTCCCGATGCGTAGCCGCCACGATCGCGGACAACCCCGCGTGGGTGACCGCAACGCCTTTGGGGGTGCCCGTCGAACCCGAGGTGTAGACGACATAGGCGGTGTTGTCCGGTCGCACCGCGGCGACCCGATCCGCGTCCCGGATCGGGGTGGCAGGTTGCGCCGAGAGATCCAACCGGTCCAGGTCGAGCACGGGGGTTCCGGGCAGCTCCCGATCCCCGGTTGTCGCCGCGGCACTTTCACCACTTGTGAGCACCATTACCGCCGCACAGTCGGCCAGGATGCCGCGATTGCGCTCCCGCGGCTGCGCCGGATCGAGCGAGACGAAGGCGGCGCCCGTTCGCACGACCGCCCACACCGCGCGCATCCAGTCCGCCGATCGCGGGATCGCGATGGCCACCACGGTTTCCGGACCGGCACCGTGCTCGATCAGCGCCCGCGCGCACCGGTTCGACCAATCATCGAGATCCCGGTACGTCCATTCCCGTACCGCGTCCACGACCGCCGGTCGCGTCGGAAATTCCGTCGCGGCGCGCGCGAGCACACCGGGCAACGTGTCCGACGCAGCGCAGGCACCGCCATCGGACCACTGGCGCAACAGCATTCGCTCGTCGGCCGCGAGCAGGTCCAGGGCACGCAGATCGGCCGTCGGATCAGCCGCCACCGCACGCATGGTGCGCTGGAAGCGACGCGCGAAGGCGGCGATGGTCGAGTGATCGAACAGGTCCAGCGCGTAGCCGATGGTGATCGGCACACCGCCCTCGGCGTCACCGGTCGGGCCGGACGGGAAGTCGGCCACCGTGACGGTGAGATCGAAACGTTCGACCCCGATATCGAGACTCGACAGGGGCTCGACGTCGAGCCCGGGCAAGCGCGCCAGGGCCGGGTCCAGGTCGAGGTTCTGGAAGGCCAGCATCACCTGGAACAACGGGTGATGAGCTCGGCTGCGGGGTGGGTCGAGGGCCTCGACGACGCGCTCGAACGGGATGTCGGCGTGCGCGAACGCATCCAAGTCCACCTGCCGGCACTGGTCGAGCAGGTCGGTGAACGAACCCGCCTGATCGACCCGGGTACGCAGGACGAGGGTGTTGACGAACATGCCGACCAAACCGTCCAATGCGGACGCGCCGCGGCCCGCGATCGGCGTCCCCACCGCCACGTCGGTGCTGCCCGTCAGGCGCGCCAGCAGCACTGCCAGCGCGGCGTGCACCACCATGAACACCGTCACCTGATGGGCTCGCGCCACCGCCGCCAATCCGGCTACCGTCGCGGCGTCCAGGGTGCACGAATAGCTACCGCCGCGTTGCGAAGCCACCATCGGCCGCGGCCGATCGGCAGGCAACTCCAACCGCTCGGGCAACTCGGCCAAATGCGCTGTCCAGTAGGCGAGTTGCCGTGCGGCCAGGCTGTCCGGGTCGGACTCCGCACCGAGCGACGCGCGTTGCCACAGCGTGTAGTCGGCGTACTGCACCGGCAATGGCGGGTATTCGGGAGTCCGCCCGGCGCGACGCGCGGTGTACGCCATCGACAGGTCGCGCACCAGCGGTGCGATCGACCACCCGTCGGCGATGATGTGATGCAGCACCACGACCAGCGTGTGATCGTCGGACGTACGGCGCAGCAGCGTGATTCGCCACGGCGGTCGCGCGGAGACGTCGAAGCCCTGGCGCACGATGCTCGTGATGCGCTCGGACAGACCCTGCGAATCAATTGTCTCCGTGGGCAATCCCGCGACACCGTCGAACGGCAGAATGTGCTGGCACGGTATGCCCTGTTCGTCGGGGAACACCGTGCGCAGGCTCTCGTGCCGGGCCACCAGATCACCGACCGCGGCCGACAATGCCGCGGCGTCCAGCTGCCCGCGCAGCCGCAACACCATCGCGACGTTGTACGCGGGTGAATCCGGTTCGAATCGGTTGATGAACCACATCCGAGACTGCGCGAACGACAACGGTATTCGGACAGGCCGGTCCTGCGGCACCAACGCCGGGCCCCGCTGCGCGGTGGCGTCGGCGCAACGGGCGGCCAGTACGCCGGCCAACCGGGCCGCGGTCGGCGCGTCGAACACGTCGCGCACCTCGACCGTCAGGCCCGTCGCCGCCGCCACGCGGGCCGCGACGCGCGTCGCCGAGAGCGAATGCCCGCCCAGCGCGAAGAAGTCGTCGTCGGCACCGACCCGGTCGGCGCCGAGCACCTCCGCGAAGACCGCGACGACAATCTCCTCGTCCGGTGTCGCGGGCGCGCGATAGGCCGAGGTGGCCAGCTGCGGCGCGGGCAGCGCACGGCGATCCACCTTGCCGTTGGGTGTCAGCGGGAACTCGTCCAGTACCACGATGGCCGCGGGCACCATGAACTCGGGCAGGCGATCCGCGCTGAACTCCCGGATCTCGGCCACCAGGTCGGTGATCCCCGGATCGTTGACGTAGGTACCCAACGTGGCCAACGGCTCGGTGCTCGAATAGATCTCGTCGAACACCGTGGCCTCGTCGGCACCGTGTGTCAGCACCGCATCCATCCGGCCGGCCACCGGCGCCCAGGTGACGGCCGCGGTGAAGCCCAATTCCGCGGCGAGCGTGCGGATCTCGTGCGGCAGCACACCAGTGGCGGTGCTGTCCAGGTCCAGATCGGCGATCAGCTCGTGCTCGGCCGCGCGGTCGAGGACGCGCGTGATCGCGTCGTCCACCGCGGTACCGGCTTGCGGTATGCCGACGAGTCGCAGACTCTCGGGACGCTCGGCCACCAGATGCGCGCGCAACGCCGCCAGATCACCGAAGTCGGACCAGTCGCGCTGCGGCACCGCGGCGACCGACCGCACCTGCGCCGGGGATTTGTGCAGGACCACGTCGTAGCGATATCGCGTCAGCTCGTTGTCGACCGGTGCGTACTTCAATTCGATATCCACCGCGGCCACCGCGGCGATCCGGTCCCGCAATGCGCGGAAGAACTCGGGGGCCACCAGCAATTCCTGCTCGGCCAGCAACGCGCGCCGCGCTCGCTCGCGCACGGCCGCCACCGTGTCCGCGGCATCGCTACGGGCCAGCTGGGTGCCGGTCGCGAATTGCCGCAGCAGCGTCAGGTTGCGGATATCGCCGAGGAACAGTGCACCACCGGGCACCAGCAAACCCATGGCCTTTTCGATCACGTCGATCAGGTACGCGGCGTTCGGGAAGTACTGCGCTACCGAATTCACCACCACGACGTCGAACCGGTCCATCGGCAGGTCCGCGACGTCGTCGGCGGACTGCACCCGCAAGCGCACCCGATCCGCCCAGTCGACCGCCGATTCGGCCAACCGCGCGCGGAGATTGCCGATGGTCGCCGCCGAGAAGTCGGTGCACCAGTATTCCTCGCACTGTGCCGCCAACCGCGACATCAGCAAACCCGACCCGACGCCGATCTCCAGCACCCGCACCGGTCGCAAGCCGAGAATCCGGGCCACGACCGCGTCCCGCCATTCCCGCATCTGCGCCACGGGAATCGGCTGCCCGGTGTAGCTGCTGTTCCAGCCGCCGAAATCCGCGTCCAACGCCATCGGCTCGGCCACCGCGTCCGCGGTGTCGAGGTAGCTTTCCTTGCCTGCGTACAGGTTGTCGTAGACCTGTCGCCAATGATCGATCAGCTCGGTGGCCCGGTCGTCGTTGTCGGAAACCGCCGTTTCGCGGTCGAGCACGACATAGGCGACGAGCTGTTTGTCGACCGTGTCCGCGGCTGGGGCAGAGGCGATATCGCGCGCGACGACCACGGCGCGCGCGACCGCCGGGTGCGCCACCAAGGCCGCCTCGACCTCGCCGGGTTCGATCCGGTATCCGCGCACCTTGACCTGGTCGTCGGCGCGGCCCGCGAATTCGAGCACCCCGCGGCGGGTCCACCGCACCACATCGCCGGTGCGGTACATCCGCTCGGCGACACCGAACGGGCAGGCCACGAACCGCTGCGCGGTCAACCCGAGCCGTCCCGCATACCCACGCGCCAATTGCGTTCCGGCGACGTACAATTCGCCCGCCACACCGACCGGGACCGGACGCAGTCGCGAATCGAGAATGAACACCCGCACATTCGGCACCGGAGCGCCGATCGGTACCCGCGCATCGGCGGTCCAGTCGTGCGTGGCACGGATCTCATGGGTCGATACACACACCGTGTTCTCGGTCGGCCCGTACGCGTTGGCGATGTCGACGCCCGGCCAGCGCACCCGAAATTGCGCTACCGCAGCCGAACTCAGCGCGTCGCCACCCGTCACGACCTGACGCACCGGACCGGCGTCGAGTTCGGCCCCCGCGGTCGCGAGCAACTCGAACAGGGCCGTCGTCACGAATATCGTCGTGACGCGGAGGCGGTTGACCGTGCGCAGCAACACGGTGAGATCGAGCCGGTCGGGCGGCGCGATGACGATCGCCGACCCGGCCAGCAACGCGGGCCACAACTCGTACGCCGACGCGTCGAACGCCATCGACGAGTGCAGCAGCACCCGCTCGCCCGGACCGCCGGGCCATCCGTACAGCGCCATGTTCATGACGGCCCCATGCTCGACCACCACGCCCTTCGGCCGCCCCGTCGAGCCCGACGTGTAGATCACGTACGCAGCGTCGCCGGCCGACAACGAAGGCAGCGCGGGCGTGGCCCCGAATGCCTCGCCCACATCGTCCACGCACAACGACGCGCGCCCACGCAACGGCAGCACGGCCGCCCCGGCAACGGTCGTCAGCACGAGCACCGGATCGGCGTCGTCGAAGATGAACTCGAGCCGATCACGCGGATACTCGACATCGATGGGCAGATACGCGCCCCCGGCCACCACCACGGCCAGTACCGCGGTCACCAGATCCACCGACCGCGGCAACGCCACGGCCACCACCGACCCACGCCGGACACCCCGGGCGGCCAGCATCCGCGCCAAATCGTCTACCCGCACGGCCAATTCGCGATAGGTGAGGTCGCCGTCGCCGTGCGCGACAGCCACCGCCTCCGGCGCGGTCGCGACGTGTCGAGCGAACAGGCTCGGCAGCGATACCGCCGCGGGCAATGGCGCCGCGGTGTCGTTCCAGACCCGCAGCACCTGCTCACGTTCCGCGGGCGCGAGGATATCCAGCTGTCCCAGGCGCATCCCGGGATCGGCGGTAACGGTATGCAACAGGCGCAGGTAGCGCGCGGCGAGGTCGGCCACGGTGGTGCGATCGAACAGATCAGTGGCGTACTCGATCCGGCCCGACAACGACGCAACGGCGGCGATGTCCACGGAATTCATCCGTTCGACCACGTCGACGTGCAGGTCGAACTTCGCGGTACCGGTGATCGCCGGCACGATCTCGACGGCCAACTCGGGCAGCCGCAGCTCGGGCAAGAGGTTGTTCTGCAACGCGAAAGACACCTGGAACAGTGAGTGATACGCCGGCGAGCGCGTCGGCTGCAGCAGCTCGACCAGCCGCTCGAAGGGCGCGTCCTGATTCTCGTAGGCGGTCAAGGCCTTTCGGCGGACCTGGTCGAGTACCTGCGCGAAGGCGGGGTCGCCGGACAGATCCACCCGCAGCACCCAGGTGTTGACGAAGAAGCCGATCAGATCGTGCGTCGCCGCGTGCGTGCGCCCGGCTACCGGGCCGCCGATGCAGATGTCCTCGCCCGCACCGACCTGCGACAGCAGCACCGCGAGCGTCGTCTGCAGCAGCATCGACACCGTGACCTGGCGCTCGTGGGCGAACTGGTACAGCCGCTCGCACAGCGCGGTATCGAAGGCGAATTCGAGTACGTCGCCACGATTGGTGGCGATCGGCGGGCGCGGGCGGTCGGCCGGCAGCGTGATCGGCTGCGGAACATCCGCCAGTTCGCGCTCCCAATAATGGAACTGGGTCGCCAGCACGCTGTCCGGATCGGACTCGTCGCCCAACGCCGCACGCTGCCACAGCGTGAAGTCCGCGTACTGCACCGGCAGGGGTGCCCACTCCGGCGCCCGCCCCTGCCTGCGAGCGGTGTACGCGGTCGTCAAGTCCCGCACGAACGGTGCGATCGACCAGCCGTCCGCGGCGATATGGTGCAGTACCAGCACCAGAATGTGGTCGTCGAAACCATTGCGCAACAGCGATACTCGCAAGGGGGTCGAGGTAGCGACGTCGAAGCCACGCCGCACGAGACGCGTCACGGTCTGCTCGAGTTCGCCCGGCTCCGGCGTACTCGTCTCAATGTGTGTCACGGCGAGTTCGACCGGCAGGACCTGCTGGAACGGCACCCCGTCCTCGTCCGGGAAGACCGTGCGCAGGCTCTCGTGCCGGGTCACCACGTCCGTCAACGCCGCAGCCAGCGCGTCCTGATCCAGTGGCCCGCGCAGACGCAGGACCATCGGGATGTTGTACGCCGGTGAGTCCGGTTCGAACCGGTTGATGAACCACAGCCGGGACTGGGCGTAGGACAACGGCATTCGCTCCGGCCGCGGCCGGGCCGCCAGTGCCGGACGCGCCGGACCGGTGGCAGCGCACCGTGCGGCGAGCGCCTGCGCCAGGTGAGCCGGAGCGGGGGCCTCGAACACGTCCCGGACACCCACCTCGATCCCCAGTACCGCGGTCAGGCGCGCGGCCACCCGCATCGCCGACAACGAGTGCCCACCCAGCGCGAAGAAGTCGTCGTCGACCCCGATCCGGTCGATGCCGAGCACCTCGGCGAAGGCGGCGACAATGTGCTCTTCGGTCGGCGTCGACGGGGGGCGGTGTGCCGCAACGGCGAAGACCGGCGCGGGCAACGCGCGTCGATCCACCTTCCCGTTGGGCGTCAACGGCAGTCGGTCCAGCACGACGATCGCGGCGGGGACCAGGTACTCCGGCAGCCGATCCGCGACGAAGCGCCGCAGCTCGTCGGCGCCGACGGTCTCCGAGCGCGCTCCGGCAGTTCGATCGAGCACGACGTACCCGATGAGCCGCTTGTCCACGCCCGCCGAATCCGCACTCGCCGTGCCGATCTCGCGCGCGATCACCACCGACTGCGACACTGCGGAGTGCGCGGTCAGCGTGTTCTCGACCTCGCCGGGTTCGATCCGGTACCCGCGCACCTTGACCTGGTCGTCGGCGCGGGTGACGAATTCCAGCACGCCCGCACGCGTCCACCGCACCACGTCACCGGTCCGGTACATGCGCGCACCGGACCCGAACGGACAGGCGCAGAACCGCTCTGCGGTCAAGCCCGCCCGGTTCCGATAGCCGCGCGCCACTTGTACTCCGGCCACATACAATTCGCCCGCGACGCCTACCGGTACCGGCCGCAGCCGCGAATCCAGCACGAACACGCGCATATTCCCGACGGGCACGCCGATCGGGACGCTGCCCCCACCCACCCACTCCGGGGAATCGGTGACCTCGTAGGTCGAGACGCACACGGTGTTCTCGGTCGGCCCATAGGCATTGACGACGGCGACGCCGGGCCAGCGGTCCCGGAACCGGGCGACTGCGCTGGGCCGCAGCGCGTCACCGGCCGTGACCACCCGGCCCACCCGACCGAGTTCCGTTTCCGGCCCCGCGCTCGCCAGCAGCTCGAACAGTGGTGTCGTCACATACAGTTCGGTCACATCGTGGCGAGTCACGGTCCGGCTCAGTTCCGCGATATCCGAACGGCCGGGCGGGGCGATGACGAGCGCCGACCCCGCCAGCAGCGCGGGCCACAGCTCATAGGCCGACGCGTCGAACGCCATCGAGGAGTGCAACAGGACCCGGCTACCCGGACCGCCGGGCCACCCGTACGTCGCCATGTTCACCACACCCCGGTGTTCGACCACCACCCCCTTCGGCCGACCCGTGGAACCCGACGTGTAGATCACGTACGCGCCATCGTCCGGCGACAGATCCGGCAGCGCGCGCGGCGCAACAGCTGCCACATCATCCACATACAGCACCGTCCGCTCCCCCACCGGCAGGCCGGCCGCCACGGCGCCCGTCGTGAGCACGAGCACCGGATCGGCATCGTCGAAGATGAACTCGAGCCGGTCTGCCGGATACTCGGGATCGATCGGCAGGTACACACCACCGGCGCACACCACGGCCAACACCGACGTCACCAGTTCGATCGAGCGCGGTACCGCGACCGCCACCACCGAACCCCGGCGCACTCCCCGCTCGGCCAGTACGCGCGCCGAAATGTCCACCCGCGTAGCCAATTCCGCATAGGTCAGCTCCGCGTCGCCGTAGCGCAGCGCGATCGCGGCCGGTGCGGCCGCGACGCGTGCCCGAAACGCCGCCACGATCGTGGTTTCCGTCGCCGCGGAGCCCTCGCGCGAGTTCCACTGCGCCAGTAGTTGTTCGCGTTCGGCAGCGGCCAGCAGGTCGATATCGGTGATCGCTGTCGTCGGATCCGCGCTCACCGCCCGCAGGACACGCAGGAAACGCTCGGCGATACCGGTCACCGTGCCGCGGTCGAAAAGGTCGGTGGCGTATTCGATCCGACCCGCCAGCACCGCGGGCGCACCCGCCGTCCCGGATCGCTCGATCAGCTCGACATGCAGATCGTTCTTGGCGCTGCCGGTACCGAAGGCCACGAATTCGGCGGCCAGGTCCGGCAGTTCGAGTGCGGGCAAGGCGTCGTTCTGCACCTCGAGCGATACCTGGAACAGCGGGTGATAGGCCGTCGACCGCACGGGGTTGAGCAGTTCCACCAGCCGCTCGAACGGCGCGTCCTGATTCTCGTAGGCGGACAGGGCTTTACGACGCACCTGGTCGAGCACCTGCTCGAAACACGGATCGCCGGACAGATCCACCCGCAACACCCAGGTGTTGACGAAGAACCCGACCAGGTCCCGCAGCGCGGCATCGGTGCGCCCGGCGACCGGGCTGCCGATCGAGACGTCCGCACCCGCACCGAGCCGCGATAGCAACACCGCCAGCGCCGCCTGCAAGACCATCGACGCGCTGACCCGATGTTCCCGCGCGAGCCGGTACAGCTCCTCACGCAAGGGGGCGTCGATGACGAATTCGACTACGTCACCGCGGTTGCTCAGCACGGGTGGGCGCGGCCGGTCGGCGGGCAGCGACAGCGGTTGCGGCGCCCCCGCCAATTCTGTTTCCCAATAACGACATTGCGCCGTCAGCACACTCTCGACCGTCGACTCGGCGCGCAGCAGCTCGTGCTGCCACAGGGCATAATCCGGGTACTGCACCGGCAGCGGGGCCCACTCCGGTACGCGTCCCGCGCGCAGTGCCGCGTAGGCCGTGGACAAGTCCAGTACCAGCGGGGCCATCGACAGACCGTCCGCAGCGATGTGATGCAGCACCAGCACCATGACGTGCTCGGCGGGGCCGCACCGCAGCACCGTCGCCCGCAACGGCAGATCCACGCGCAGGTCGAACCCGCGGCGAACCCGCTCCGCCACCACCTCGCGCCACCGTGCCGGAGCTACGGCGGCCACCTCGAGTTCCGGTACCGCCGCCGCGTTCGACAGCACCTCCTGATACGGCACTCCGCCGAAGTCGGGGTAGCGCGTCCGCAGCGCTTCGTGGCGCGCGACCACCGCGCCGAGCGCCGCGGTCAATGCCGCGGTGTCCAGCGAGCCGATCAGACGGAAGACCAGTGGCACGTTGTAGGTCGGCGACTGGGGTTCGAATCGGTTGATGAACCACATGCGCGACTGCGCGAACGACAACGGAATTCGCGCGGGCCGCGCCCGGACGGCGAGCTTCGGCCGCACCGGCCCCGCACCGGCCTCGCGTTCGCTCAGCAATCGCGCGACACCGACCGCGGTGGGCGCGTCGAATATGTCGCGCACACCGATCGCCCGGCCGGTCACCTCGGTCAGCTGCGCCGCCACCCGGGTCGCCGAGATCGAGTGCCCGCCGAGGGCGAAGAAGTCGTCATCGACCCCGACCCGGTCCACGCCGAGCGCCTCGGCGAAGGCCACGGCGGCGATCTCTTCGAGGGGCGAGGCCGGCGCACGGTAGGCCGTCATCGGCCGGCGCGGCGCGGGCAACGCCCGACGGTCCACCTTTCCGCTCGAGGTCATCGGCAATTCGTCGAGCACCGTGAGGGTTTCGGGGATCATGTACGCGGGCAGCCGGCGCGCTATCGCCTGCCGGACCGTGTCCGGATCGATGACATGGCCCGGCGCAGCGGTGAGATAGGCTGCCACACTCGCGGTTTCGGTCCCGCCGGGATTTCCGCCGACGGTGGTGACGATGGCCTGCCGCACCTCGTCCAATCCGGTCAGCGCGGCTTCGATCTCCCCGAGTTCGAGGCGCTGGCCTCGAATCTTGATCTGGGTATCGGTACGGCCGACGAAAAACAGTGTGGCACCGCCGGCCCCGCGCCGTTCCCAGCGCACCAGGTCGCCGGTGCGGTACATCCGCGCACCCGCCGGGCCGTGCGGATCGGCTACGAAGGCGGCGGCGGTCAGGCCGACCCGTCCGAGGTAGCCACGAGCCACGCCGGGGCCGGCGACATACAACTCCCCTGCCACACCGAACGGCGTGGGGCGCAGCCACTTGTCCAGCACCGCCACCCGGATCCCGGGTATCGGCGACCCCAGGGACACCTCGTCATTCGGGCACAAGGCCGCACTGGTGACCCAGATCGTGGTCTCGCTCGGCCCATACAGGTTGTACAGGCTTCGCCTACCGGCGACATCGCTCGCCGACCACTGCCGCACCAGCGCGGGTGGGCAGGGCTCACCCGCGACCATGAGCACGTGCAGGCCGTCGAGCCGCCGCGCATCGAGTGTGGCGGCGACAGCTGGAGTCAAACAGGCATGAGTCACATCATCGGCACACATCAACTCCGTCAAGGCCGCACCGGCGAAAGCGTCGACCGGAGCCACGACCAGCGCCGCCCCGACCGACACGACCGCCAGCAGCTCGAACACAGCCGCGTCGAAAGTGCGTGCCGCAACTGCCAATACCCGCGATTCGGCGTCGAGCCGATACTGCGCGCCGAGTGTGTCCGAAACCCCGGACAACCCGGCGTGGGTGACGGCCACGCCTTTCGGCGTGCCCGTCGAGCCCGAGGTGTACACGATATAGGCGGTGTTCTCGAGCCGCACCGGAGCGCGACGACCGGTCTCGGCGATCGGGGTCGCATCGAACTGCCCCCGTTCGAGCCGGTCGATATCGATCACCCGGATTCCGTGCCCGGCCAATCCGCCTGTTTCCGAGTCGGTTTCACTGCTGACCATCAGGATCGTGACGCCGCAGTCGGCCAGAATGAACCGGTTCCGCTCGCGGGGATGGGCCGGATCGAGCGCCACGAACGCGGCACCGGACTTGGCGACCGCCCACACCGTCCGCACCCATGCCGCCGAGCGGGTAACCGCCACCGCCACGGTGGTTTCCGGACCGGCACCACAGGCGATCAACGCCCGGGCGCACCGATTCGACCATTCGTCGAGCTCGCGATACGTCCAAGTGCGCGCCGCAGCTCGGACGGCGATCCGCGACGGATGCGCGGCCGCCGCCCGGGACAGCATGTGCGGCAGGGTGATCTGCTCCCCCGCCGCGCCACCGGCAGACGATTCTCGCACCAACCGGAGCTCCGCGGCGTCGAGCACACTTACCGAGCGCACCGCGATCTCGGGATCGGCGAGCACGCTCGCCAAGAAGCCGTCGAGGAAGCTCAGGAAGCGCCGGTGATGGGTGGCGACCTGCTCGCAGCTGTACACGCCGGGGTTGGCGAAGAAGTCGACCCTGGTGCTTTCGCCACCGACCGCCGGGTAGACGTTCACCGACAGATCGGAGATCAAACCGGGGCTCAAAACCTGCAACCGGCCGGTGATCTCGCCCAGGACGATCTTCGTGTCCAGGATCATCAGGTCGACCATCGGCCCGGCCGCCTGCGGAAGATGGCGGGCGGCAACCGATTCCGAGTCCTGCAGCATGTCCTCGTGCCGATACCGTTGCGCGCGCAGCACGTCCATCAGGGTGCGCTGTGTCTCCGCGAGCAGTGCCCCTATGCTCAGGCCGGGAGTCACGGTGATCCGGAACGGCACGACGTTCGCGGTCATCCCGCCGGACCGGCTCATGGACGCCGTGACCCGTGCGGACACCGGCAAACTCAGCACCACGTCGTCGGCGCCGGTCATGCGCGCCAGATACAAGCCGAACGCGGCGAGGACCAACACCGCCGGGCCGACCGAGCGCGTCTCGACCGCGGCGCGCAGCGCATCGTCGGTACCGGTGGACAGCACGGCGCTCACCGCGAGCGGATGCGCCTCGGCGAGTGCCACCCGATCGCCGAGGGTGACCGGCTCGGGCAACTCGGCCACATACTTCGACCAGAACACCCGATCGTCGTCGAAGCGTTGGGAGGCACGGTACTGCTCGTCCGCCGCGACGATCTCGCCCAGCCGCCGAATCGTCTGCGCCCCAGGCTCTGTGCCCTCGATCGCGGCGGTGTAGAGCCGTGCGCTGCGCGTGAGGATGTTCAGCGCGGCGATACCGTCCAGCACGATGTGGTGCGCGCGCAGGTACCACAACCACCGCCGCTCGGCGACCCGCACCAGCGCCCCGAGCACCACCGGCCCGTGACCGAGATCGATGGGCGTGCGGTAGTCGCTGTGCATCCAATCCAACGCCGCGGCAACCGGATCCGTGGCCGAGGCGTAGTCCAGATACCGGACCGAGCTGTTGGCGACCTCGTCCACCACCTGCCTCGGCTCACCGTCCACCTCGACCAGCCGCATGCGGCTGACCTCGAACTCGTCGAGCGCCCGCTGGAACGACGCGATCAGCTGCGCGGCGTCGAGTTCACCCGCGAGTTCCACGTACAGCGCGTTCGACAGCGGCGTGGCACCGGCCAACTGCTGCAACAGCCGGATGGCGCGCTGCGCCGCGGTCAGCGGATACGCGGTCGCCTGACGGGCCTGGGCATGCAGGGGTGATTCGTGGTCGAGCATCCCGCCTCCTGAAGATCCGAAGCTCACAGAGAACGTGCGCGGTGTGCGAGGGTGGCCAGCGACTCGAGCCCCGTGCGCACGGTCGGCTCGGCGACACCGAAGTCGATGAGGCAGGCGATCTCGTCGGCGCCCGCCTGATGCAGGCTCGTCACCATCGGCAGCGCCGAATCGGGCGTGCCGAACAGCCCGCTGGTGCGGTAGTACCGCTCGAAGGCGAAGTCCAGCACCTTGTTTCGCGTCCGGTCGTCCAACTCGTCGAGGGCTTGCGCGCCGCGCCGCCACAGGTCGACGGAGTCGGCGAGGTAGCTCTTGAACGGACCCTGCACCGTCCGCCGCACGGCGGTCTCGTCGGCACCGACGAAGGTGTGCACCATGACGGTGACCCGGCCGCCGTCGGCGTCGTGGCCGTGCCGGGCGCGCGCCTTGCGATAGGCGGTGATCTTGTCCGCCAGTTCGTCCACATCCTGAAAGAGCAAGGCGGTCAGCACATTCGCGCCGAGCTCGCCCGCCATCTCGAAGCGCTGCACGCCCCCGCTACAGGTCACCCAGGTGGCCAGGTCCGGCTGTATCGGGGTGGGAAAGATGCGCACCGAACGTGCTTCACCCGTGCCGTTCGGCAGCGAGATCGGTTCGCCGCGCCACAGCTGCCGGACGGTCTGCATGCCCTCGCGCATCACCTCGACCCGGCTGCGGTAGCGGTCGGGCGCCAGCACGAAGTCGTCGGGATTCCACCCCGTGGCGAACGCGACGTCGACCCGGCCGTCGGACAGATTGTCGACTACCGACCAGTCCTCGGCGACCCGCACCGGATCGTGCAGCGGCAGCACCACGCTGCCCGCCCTGATCCGCACCCGCTCGGTGACCGGCGCCAGTGCCGCCGCCAGCACGGCGGGGTTCGGGTAGAGGCCGCCGAACTTGTGAAAGTGCCGTTCCGGCAACCAGATCGAGGAGAAGCCGTGTGCGTCGGCGAAACGCGCGCTGTCGAACAGCAGCTGGTAGCGCTGCGAACTACGCTGCTGCGCGTCGCTGGCGAAGAAGAACAGGCCGAATTCGACGGCCGCACCGGCCCGGCTGTCCGGTGCACACGAGGCCACGGTTCCGGCGACGGCACCGGCATGGTTGACCACCTCGTCGACCAGATCGGCGACGCACATGTCGCCGTAGATGTCTTCGGCGGACACCTCGATGCCGAATCGGTCCTCGAGAATCGTCAACAGCTCGGCCGCCTTGACCGAGTCGAGGCCCAGCGCGGTGAGCGGCGTCCGCGGATCTATCTGCTCGAGTCCCAGGCGCTGCTGTGCCCAGCCGAGGAAGAACGTCGTGGTGTCGGCGCGGCCCTGCGGCTCGCTCATATGGCCCTCGATCCGATCTCGTTGGCGTACAGGTGGCGTAGCTGCGAGCGCCGGATCTTCCCGCTGGTCGTTTTCAGCACCTTGCCCTTGTCGACGAATATCACTCGGTACAGCGCCACGGCGTGATCCCGGCTGACCGCGGATCTGATCGATTGTTCGAGCGCGGCGACATTGTCGTCCGCGATTTCCTCGTCGAGCTCCTGCACGACGATCAAACGCTCTTCACCGTTCACCTCGGTCGACAACGCGGCGCAGCCCCCGCGCCGCAATCGCGGATGGGTGGACTCGATACTCCACTCGATGTCCTGCGGGAACAGATTCCGCCCGTTGATGATCATCACTTCTTTGAGCCGGCCGCAGACAAAGAGATGCCCGTCGGCCAGAAAACCGAGATCGCCGGTGCGCAGATATGCGGTTCCGGGCTCGCCCGCGATTTCCGCCGCAAAGGCACGCGCACTCTCCTCGGATTTGTTCCAGTAGCCGGTGGTGACGCTTTCCCCGGCCAGCCAGATTTCGCCGACCCGCCCGGGATCCGAGCGCCGCGATGTCACCGGATCGAGCACCGCCGCCGTCGCGGCCCCGACCGGGCCCAGATCGACCAATTCGCGCCCGTTCGGCGTCGCGACGACGAAACCCTTTTCCAGTTCGTCGTTCGCGAACGAACGCGTGCGCAGACCCGAGCCGGCCGGCCCACCACTCACATACAACGTCGCCTCGGCCAGTCCATAACCGGGGAAGAAACTCTCCGGACGAAAACCGCTCACGGCGAATTTGTCGGCGAATCGGCGCAGAATGATCGGATTGACCGGCTCCGCGCCGACGAACGCGACGTCCCACCGCGACAGATCCAGTTCTTCGGCCTCGGCCGCCGACACCCGCTCGGCGCAGATGCCGAATGCCAGATTCGGCCCGCCCGCAGTGGTATTCGCCTGCTCGGCCACCGCGCGCAGCCAGGTCAGCGGCTTACGCAGGAAGGTCAGCGGCGCCATGAGCGTCGCCTGGTATCCGGCGAAGAGCGGCGAAAGAATGCCCAGCACCAGGCCCATATCGTGCGACGGCGGCAGCCAGTGGACCGCCGAACTGCGCTCGGTGTGCCCGAAGGCGCGCCGCTGGCATTCCAGGTTGTGCATCAGATTGCGATGGCGCACCACCACCCCCTTCGGGCTGCCGGTCGAGCCGGAGGTGTATTGCAGATGTGCCACCTCGTCTTCGGTGGGTGGCGGCGTGTCGAGCAGCTCCCGGGCGCCGCCGCCGATCGCCGTGCTGTCGAGGATCCGCTCGTCGGGCCAGCCCAGCAGCTCACGGGCCACCGCCGCGGCCGGTTGTGGCGCGATGACGGCCGCCGCGCCACTGTCGCGGGCGATCGCCGCCACGGTCTCGGAATGTCGTTGCCCGGTCGGCACGTACAGCGGTACGGCGACGCGGCGGATCAGCAGACAGGCGAAGTAGGCGTGCACCATGTCCAGACCCGGCGGGCAGAGCAACAGGACACGGTCGCCCGGCGCACTGATTTCTTGCAACCGCGTCGCCAAGCCGACGACCCGATCCAAGAGCCGCCCGTAATCCTCGGTTTCGCGGTGCCCGTCTGCGTCGAGAAACGTGTAGCCGACTCGGTGGGGATCTTCGACACCACGACGCACCAAGATGTCCGCCAGCGTCGACGGACGTTCCGATATTTGTTCGTAACTCATCGAGCATCGACCTCCCGAGTCAGCTACAGCCACACTGGACGAACGATATTCAGGCCTGCCGAAGCCACCCCCGGCATCAAGTATCGAACCGAGCCGATCGGCCTCCGAATGCCGCCGATACCGACAGCGAAAGTTACTACACCACCGCTCGTTACACGCGCCCCGCGCACTCGACTCCGGTCCGTGGAAAGCTCCGGGAACTTTTCGTCAGTGGGACGGTAGGACCTATCGAACTGACGCGTATCACTGTTCTCCTTCCAGGGCGAGGCGCAACGGCAGCGGTCGAGTGTTCCTCCTAGTTCGTTACGGCCCCTGTCGCGGATGGGTAGGAGGTTCCGGGCGATTACGCCGAGCCACAGCAGGTCTCGATGCACAGGCCCGGCGAAAACATCGCGCCGGTCGGCACGTGTCGCGATTGTTGTTATCCAATCGTGTCGCCCGAAACGTCGGTGACGGTCCCGCACCGGTGCCGATATCGGCGTGGTGACCGGCGGGGGAAAGCATTCGCACCACCGCGGCGGTGCGCGTTACGATGCGCGCATGACGTTCCTGGGGACAGCGCTTACCGGGCCGTGCTGACCCGGTTCTGAGCGGGCACAGTCAGCACGGCGGACCCTCCTGTGGGAGGCGGTGCTCGCGTTCGACCGGCGACGGCTCGCGGGTCGATCCAGACCTTCCGCCGTGAGGTGACCATGAACGACCACAGCGCCCCTGACAGCTACGATCCGGCCGCGATCATCGACAAGTGGACGCGGATATGGCGGCAGCGCCACGTCTTCGACGCCGACGGGCGGACCAGTGGTGACGATCATTCGCGCTCCTACGTGGTGAGCATGTACTCCTACCCGTCGGGCGACCTGCACATGGGCCACGCCGAGGTGTACTCGATCGGTGACGCCATCGCCCGCTATCGACGCCTGCGGGGCGACAACGTGCTGCATCCGGTGGGCTGGGATTCGTTCGGGCTGCCCGCGGAGAACGCCGCCGTGAAACGGGGCCGGGATCCGCGCCGCTGGACCTACGACAATATCGACGTCCAAGCCGAATCCTTTGCCCAACTGGGTATCTCGTTCGACTGGCGGACTCGCCTGCACACCTCGGATGCGGACTACTACCGGTGGAACCAGTGGCTGTTCCTGCGCCTGTTCGAGCGCGGCCTGGCCTATCGGAAGGCCGCCCCGGTGAACTGGTGCCCGAACGACCGGACCGTACTGGCCAACGAGCAGGTGGTGCGCGGACGGTGTGAACGCTGCGGCACGACGGTGACGGTGCGCGAGCTGACCCAGTGGTTCTTCCGCGTCACCGCCTACGCCGAACGCCTGCTCGACGACATGGCCGAACTGCACGGTAAGTGGCCCGCCGAGGTACTGACCATGCAGCGCAACTGGATCGGTCGCTCGACGGGAACACAGACCGAAGGCCGGACGGTACCGGGGCCGACCGAGCAGGATGCCGGTGGGGCCGCGGTGACCTACCGGCTGCGGGACTGGCTGATATCGCGGCAACGCTACTGGGGCACGCCGATTCCGATCATCCACTGCACCGACTGCGGCGCGGTGCCGGTACCCGCGGACGAGCTGCCGGTTCGATTGCCGGACAACGGTTATCAGCTGCGCCCCGCCGATGGCGTGCCACCGCTGGCCACCGCCCGCGAATGGCTGACCGTGCGCTGCCCGGCGTGCGGCGGCCCGGCCGAACGCGACACCGACACGATGGACACCTTCGTCGACTCGTCGTGGTATTTTCCTGCGCTATCCGAATCCCCGATACACCGCAGGCCCGTTCGACCCCGACGGGGTGCGGCGCTGGCTGCCGGTGGACGAGTACATCGGCGGCCGCGAACATGCCACCGCCCACCTGATCTACGCGCGGTTCATCACCAAGGTGCTGTACGACATGGGACTGGTGCCCTTCGTCGAGCCGTTCACCCGGCTGACGAATCAGGGCCAGGTGCTCATGGCGGGAAAGGCGATGAGCAAGACCTTGGGCAACCTGGTGAATCTGCAGGACCAGATCGCCGCGCACGGGCCGGATGCGGTGCGGGTGACCATGCTGTTCGCGGGGCCGCCCGAGGACGATATCGATTGGGCCGATGTCGCGCCCGCGGCGGCGGCGAAGTGGCTGGCCCGGGTCTGGCGCCTCAGCGGCGATATCGCTGGCCTGCACGAAACATACTCTGCGGCAGGCGATCCCGACCTGCGCCGACGAGTACACCGGCTGATCGACGCGACCACCACCGCGATGGACGGCCGACGATTCAACGTGGCCATCGCCAGGATGATGACGTTGACCGCCACGCTGCGCAAGGCGATCGACGGCGGGCCCGGCGCGGCCGACCCGGTGGTCCGCGAAGGCGCCGAAGCCCTGGCCCGGATGCTGTCGTGCGTCGCGCCGTACACCGCAGAGGAGGCCTGGGAGCGGCTGGGCCGGCCGGCCTCGGTGACGGAATACGGTTGGCCGCGCTGTGATCCCGCCTTGATCGCCGACGACAAGGTGACCTGTGTGGTGCAGGTGGCCGGTAAGGTACGCGACCGGTTCGAGGTACCGGTCGACATCACTGCCGCCGCCCTGCGCACACTGGCGCTCGCTTCGGCAAAGGCCACCGCAGCCTTGCGCGGCGCGGACATCACCGACATGATCGTGCGCGCCCCGAATCTGGTCAACATCGTCCCGGCGAATTTGGGTTCGTAATCGGACGCGCCGGAGTTCTCGGCATTAGTATCGGAACGGTGGGGAGAAGGCTGGCGCTGATTATCGGCTCCGAATGCGCCGCGCTCCCCCACCTCGGTTTTCCTTCCCGTCTCGCCCCGGAAGTCGCTGCCGCACTTACCGATTACGGTCAGTGGCAACCAGCGATACCCAGCGGTATGACAATGGTGAATCCGACCGTCCGGAATTTACACGCCGCATTGCGAGCGGCATTCGAGTCCGCGGCGCAGCACCGGGCCACGTTGCTGCTGTGGCTGATCGGGCACGGCCTCAGCACCAATGGCGACTATTACTTTCTCGCCCACGACTCACTCGAATCCGACGCCGACGGCAAGCCCATTCTGGACTCGCAGTACGCCGTGCACCTAGCGCAGACCCTCAAGGAACGGATCAGCGGCTCGTCCAGGCTGGACGGCCTGGTGGTCGTGGTGGACACCTGCGAGGCCGCGGCGGTGGCGGACGCGGGGGCACGCAGTTGGCCGAGCCTCGTCCGGCAGGCATCCGGCCGCGTGGATCTCCTGGTCGCCAGCGACGACGGCAACGCCTACAACGGATGTTTCACCGAGACCGTGCTCGCCACCTTTCGCACCGGCGTACCCACCAGCGGCGAGAACTTACTGTCCGCGGACCTCCTGACGCCCGCCGCACAGGCCTGCGCACACCAGCAGCCGCAGCACTTCTCGTTCGCCGCGGGATCGCCGGCGGCCGTCGCCGATCACGGATTGTGGCTGGTGCCCAACGTGACTCGGGCCCGCGACGCGGTGCGCGACCGCCCGGACGCGGGCACTGTCGACGAACTCGTCCGTGGCCTGCAGATCACCAAGACACTACGGGGTCAGGTGAACACCGTGGCCGAGCACGGCCACGAGCGGTTGCGGATGCTGGTCGGACCTGGCGGTAGCGGCAAGTCCACCGCCGTCGCCCTGCTGGTGCGCCCCGACCTGCTCGGCCTCGAAACCGCGATCAGCGCAGCACATATCGGCGCCGCCGTCTTCTTGACCGGCACCAGCACACTGCGTGCGACGACCGACGAACTGGCCGTCCAGCTCGAGCGCCGGGTGGCGCTGCTCGTCGCCGCGGGAGAACTCGAACCAGCCCCCGCCCCCGTCGCCGGCGAATACCGCAAGGTGGCAGCGCGATTGGCGCACGCACTGCGGACACTGGGCGATACCGGCCGCACCACCACACTGCTCATCGACGGCCTCGATCTGCCGACCGAGCACGGGCACCGCGACGAACTGTGGACCGCGATCGAAACACTCACCAGCCATGCCGATTTCGCGCACGTCCGGGTGATCGGCACCACCCGCGGCGACACCGACGCCCCGGTGCCACCGGCCCTTCGCATGTGGCGTTTCGAACTACCGATGCCGGGTGCGAGCGATATCGGCGCCTTCCTCTTGCGGCACGCACGGGACGAGCAGGGCGACCCGTGGCCGAGGTCCCGGGTCACGCGCGCGCTCACCGCCGTCGATCCCGGTATCGTGACCGACGCGCCGTGGCCGGACCGCCCGTGGCGCGCGGTGGGCGGCTGGTTGCACGCCCGCTTGATCCTGCAGGTGGACCGGTATCTGGTGGACGCCGACTTCACCGCGGGCCTCCCGATCGGCGTCCTCGTCCGGCATCGACTCGGGCATCTGCAGTGGTCGCTGACCGGACCGCACGCGGAGGCGGTCGGGCTGCTGATCACCGTCGTGATCGCCGCGGAAACCGGACCGGTACTGCCGATCGATATAGTCCGGCGGGCGTTGCACGATCTCGGCGCTCGCGCCATCGAGGAATCGCAGGTACGCGACCTGGCGGTCGGCCTCGGCGCGTTGATCGCCCGGCGTCGCCCCGGCACCACCGGCGAACACCTCGGTGTGGCCCACACTGCGTTGAAAGACCCACTGCGCAAAGCGAATCCGCGGAAGGATGTGTCGAGCGTCCGCGCGCACCGGGCCATCATCGCCGCGCTCGTGCAGAGCGGCACCGCCGAAGCAGCGGCCTATCGGGAAGTCGCCGCCGTCCGGCACTACCTCGGTGCGGGCGATCCGGTCGGCGCCTTCGGCGCGCTGTACGCGCTGCCCTCCGCGTCGCGGGCCGAGCGGATCGAGTTGTGGGAGGCCTGGCTGCCCAACTTCACCGCGCGCCTCGGCGCCGACCATCCCGAGACCCGGCGGGTACGTGACACCATCGAGAAGTGGCGGACCCCGCCCGACCGGCCCTCGGGTCGCGGCCGCCATCGTGTCCCCCGGACCTTGATCGGCGCGGTGATCGTCGCCATCGTGCTCGGCCTGTGGGGCACCTGCACGCGGATCATGCCCCCGCCCACCGAGATCGCCGCCACCGACAAAGTAGTACCCAGCACCCCGACACCGGAAGCCCCGGTAGCGGAGCCCGAACAATCACCGGAGGCCGTACCGACCCGCACCGGACAACCGCGGTCGGCGGCTCCGAGCACGCCGCCGCCCACCACGACCCCTACCGCCGAACTTCCCGAATCGACCACCGTCACAACGAAAGTCGTCCCGATCCCGATTGTCCCGCCCACGACGACGTCGAAGCCGCCGTGCACTCCGTACAACACGACCGTCTTCTACGACATCACCCAGGTCGGGAAAGCGGTCAAGAAGTACATCCCCTTCGCGTACATGGAGTGCGACAACCTGGCGGTGGTGCAGCTCGACGACGGGATGGACGGTGCAGCCTTCACCATCCTCGACGGCCAATGCCCACCGCCGCAGGGGAAAACGGACTGCTATCTGCGGGTCGTGTTCCACCCGCCCGATGTCGGACAGTTCGACGCCACGATAAAGATCAACCAGAAGAACGGGACCCCACGCCTGAAGATCACATTGCACGGCACCGGGAAGGCGTGAGGCGACCGCACCCCGCACCTATCGCGCTTCGGCGCGGGTGGTGGCGAAGCGGCGTTTGAACTCGGTGGGGGTGATGCCGAGGTGGCGGGCGAAGACGCGGCGCAGGGTTTCGTCGCTGCCGAGGCCGCTGCGCCGGGCGGCGGCGGTGATGGTGTGGCCTTCCAGGAGCAGCTGCTGGGCACGGTCGAGGCGGGTCCGTTCGATCCAGCGGGCCGGGGTGGTGCCGAGTTCCGCGTGGAAGAGGCGGGTGAGCTGACGGGTGCTCAGCGCGGTCGCCGCGGCGAGGGTGTCGAGGGAATGGGTTGCGGCGGGGTCGGCCAGGACGGCATCCAGCGCGGCGCGCAGGGTTGCGGTGCGAGGTCGCGGGGAATCCAAGGCCGCGGAGAATTGGGATTGCCCGCCCGGCCTTTGCATGAACACGACCAGCTCCCGCGCGATCGCACGCGCGACGTCGGGGCCGTGATCGTGTTCTACCAGCGCGAGCGCCATATCGATGCCGGCGCTGACGCCCGCCGAGGTGAGGTAGCGGCCGTCCCTGATGTGCAGCGCGTCCGGTACGACCTCGATCCGCGGGTAGCGGCGCGCGAGGATGGGCGCTTGCCGCCAGTGCGTGGTGGCCCGGCGGTCGTCGAGAAAACCGAGTTCGGCCAGGACGAAGGCGCCGGTGCACACCGCGGCGACTCGGCTCGCCAGGTCGGCGAGAAGGCTTGTGGTGCCCAATATTTCATCGTCGATGGGCGCGTAGGCGAGCGAGCCGCTGCCGGGCACGATGAGGGTATCGATCGCGTCCACGTCGGCGACCGCGGTGGTGGCCAGAGTTATGTTCGCGGCGGTCGTGATCAGTCCGCCGCGCGCGGAGATCAGTACCGATTCGTACAGGTGGTCCACGCCCGCGGTGTGCAGGACCTCGACCGGCCCGGTGACGTCGAGGAGGGTGACCTGGTCGAAGACGAGGACGCCGACCCGATGCGTCATGTCCGAATCTGTGGTTCAGGTGTCCCGGATGACATGGCGGCAGTGTAGCGCGCCGCGGCATCGTGAGATGACGACGATACGAGGAGGAAAGCAATGAGCGCGATCGAGTTGCCCGACGTCGACACGGTGACGGCGCGGGCCGCGCGCGAGGTGGCACGGCAGTACTGCTCGCCCTCGTTGTTCCATCACTCTGCGCGAGCGTTCCTCTGGGCGGCGTTGCTCGCGCAAGCGGAATCGATCACGGTCGACACAGAACTGCTCTATGTGGCGTCGATGTTCCACGACATCGGGCTGGTCGATGAATTCGACAGCTACGCGGTCGATTTCGAAGATGCGGGCGGACATGTCGCCGCCGTGTTCGCCGCCGGCGCGGGCTGGTCCGAGCGGCGCAGGCGACGACTGCACGAGATCATCGTCCGGCACATGTGGGACCACGTCGAGGTCGATCAGGATCCCGAAGGGCACCTGCTCGCCCGCTCGACCGGGCTCGATATCTCCGGGCGGGACGCCGAACTGATCCCGCTACCGGTGCGCGAGCAGGTCTTGACGCTCTGGCCACGACTGGAGCTGACCGACGAGTTCACCGATTGCTTCGACCGGCAGGCCGCGCGCAAGCCCCGCAGCACCGCCGCCGCGGCGATGCGAAACGGGTTGGCACGCAAGCTGCGTGACAACCCGCTTCAGCGCTGGACTACACCCGCTTGACCTCCAGCAGCCAGACCGGCAGCAACATCCCGTCCTCGCCCTCGAACTCCGGGAAGAGTTCTTCACCGAGCAGATCCCAGAAGGCTTGCGGCGGCTTGAGTGCGGAGATCTTGTCCCGCCGCAGTTCGAGGATCTCCCACGCCGGGGCGCAGAAAACCGCCCGATATTCTTCCTCGCCGAGCGTGTACGGAGCGTAGGTGTCACTGCCCGGAGACTTGGCGAAGCAGAATTGGATCAACCGGCCACCCGGGCGCAGCACGCGCACCAGTGCGTCCCAGTGCGCTTTGCGCTGCTGTTCGTCGAGACAGTGCACGAGCGCGCTGCTCACGACCGTGTCGAACGATCCCTCGTAACCGCTGAGCACAGTCACGTCCGCGACGTCGAACGTGGCCGTCACGTTGCGCTCGGCCGCGAGGTCGCGGGCCTTGCCGATCACCGTCGGCGAGATATCCACGCCCGTCACGCGATAGCCCAGTTCGGCCAGATAGACCGCGGTATCACCACGGCCGCACCCGACGTCGAGCACGTCACCCTGCACGTGCCCGGCACGCTCGAGCTCGACCAGAATCGGTTGCGGCTTGTCGATCTCCCACGGCAGCTTCTCCATGACCACACCCGGGCCGAGAACCCCGGTGGCGTAAGCCTCCTCGAAATCGACCTTTGTCGGATCCATAGCCAGTTTTGCGTTACCTTCGGTCACGACGACCACCCCTTCACCTAGTTACGAATTCAACACTCGAACCATATCCAGAACGGAGCGGTGGCGAATGCAGCCGCGACGGACTCTGTCACCTCTCGCGAATTCCGTACGCTAATTCGTCACTGGCCGAAACCCTATGCACACCAACACATCTGCGGTGACCTGCATTTTCGCTCAGGGGCCTTGACAAAGCACAATTCGGCTGCACCCATTTTCGGCGGCTATTTCGAGCCCGGGCTAACCGCGCAGGGTGGCGAGCACCTGGCGCGCTTGGTTTTGCGCGCCGAGTGCGTTCGGATGCACCGGCGCCGCCAGGTCGGTGGGGACGGGACCTTCGAGCCATTTCGTGCCCGGCGCTTGGCACATGTCATGGCCGATACTGCTGGTGTAGGTGTCCACGTACGTCGCGCTGTGTTTCGCCGCCTGCTCCGCGAGTACCCGGTTGAGCAGCTTGGCGCCGTCTCGCAAGAACGGCACGTCACCATCGGAGATCGGCACGATCGGCCAGCAGCCCGGGCCGGTCTCGGGCAACAGCGCCGGATAGCCGACCAGCAGCACCTTCGCCTTCGGCGACCGGGCGCGGATACCGTCCAGCACCGCAGCGACTTCGGGACCGATGGCGCGGATCTGCTCGGCCATCCGATTCGTGCCGTCCTGGGTGTAGTAGTCCTTGCACGGCGAACCGTGCGGTACCGACGCGCCGCGCACCGCGCACCGGAACATGATTTCGAAGCCGGGCACATCGTTACCGCCCAGGCCGAGCGTCACCAACGTCGTGTCCGGCCGCAACGCGGCGAACTGCGGTGGATTCCCCGCCGGGAGCTGCGTGCCGGTCATGTCGCCGGTGGTCGCCCCGGCACAGCTGACATCGGTGAACGACTTCGGTTTCACCGCTGCCGCAACGAGATTCGGGTAGTTCCGGCTGGACCTGACGCAGCGCACGTCGGCCACCGGCAAGAACGATCCCGAGGTATAGGAATCACCGAGCGAAACGTAAGACGAGTAAGCGGGCGCAGCCGCGTCCGGGGCAGCCGAAACCGCCGGAGCGGCAACGGTACCCGCGACGAGGGCGAGCAGAAGAGACAGGAATGCTGGTTGCTTGAACATCGAATTCTCCCGTGCAATCCAGAGTGAATTGGCCATGGCGTGCCATCCGCCAGACTGGGACACTTGATCAATGGTGTCCCATGCCACACTAGAATTGATGATGCCGACACCGCTAGATTCCCCAGATCCCCAGTTGACCGCGTCGGATGCCGTGCTTCGCGTCGCGGTCGAAATGTTCCGGCGCGACGGCTGGATCGACGCCAGAGCACTGGCCGCCGCGGCCGGTATCGGCCGCTCGACGCTGTATCGGCGCTACGGTGATCGCAACCGGATCATCGGCGAGGCCATCTGGGCGATCGCCACCGCCGGGTTCGAGGACATCCGCCGCGAATGCAGCGGCCAGGGCGCGGACGGTATCGCCGAAATGATCCGGCGCAGCCTGCATTTCGCGGCGGGACACCCCGCCATGCGCACGTTCGTCGCGCAGCACACCGACACCGCGCTGCGGGTGCTCACCTCGCGTGATGGCGTCATCCAGCGCCGCTTCGTCGCCACCTTCGCCCAACTCATCCGCGACGACGTCGGCGAATTCGACGATATCGACACGCACTCCCTCGCCTACGCCGTCATCCGGATCGGCGAATCCTTCTACTTCCGTGAGCTGATCACCGGCGAGCCCGACGATATCGACGCCGCCGCCGCGGTAATCCGCCGCATGCTGAAATAGGTGCTCGGCGAGGAGGTTTGGTGGGGGGGCGCGGTTCATGGTCCGTCGCGCGTCAGACGGGCCCATAGCGCGGGGCCGTCGGATTCGGTCGCGATGTGGCCGGTGCCGAACAGGATCGCTGCGAGGTCGTTGAGCACCCACAGGTGGTTCAGCGGGCCGACGCCGAACCAGGCGGAGAAGTCCACCTCGCCGGTCACCGCGGCCGAGGTGTCCAGCAGCGGGTTCCGCAGTGGCGAGATCGCCCCGGCGGAGATCGAGCCGACGAACGCGATGATGATCTGCGCGGCCTGCTCGTCGAGTTTCTCCGGCGAAACCCGTTCGTATCCCCACTGGTTGCCCTTCGACGCTTGCGACGGCGGGCGCGTCAAACCGAGGGCGGTGAGGATCGGGCCGAAGCCGCGCGCGTTGCCGTAGCGGCAGTAGGAGTCCGCGCCGCAGGCCGACAAGGCCGAGACGGACGCGCCCGCGAACTCCGAGTCCCGGATGCGCTGCGCCAGCTCCCGTTCCGCCGCGTCGAGGCGGCGCGTCACCGCCCGCGCGTGTTCCCGCCGGCCGGTCACCGCGCCCAGCGTGTCGAGTTCGTCTGCCAGCGAAGGTAATTCGGGTAGCAACACGACAGGTGCGATGGCGCCGAGTTTCGGCACGATCTCATCGCTGCCGGTGCGCGGCAGGCCGACGATGAGATCCGGGGCGGCCGCGGCGATCAGCTCCACATTGCCGGGCTCGATCAGTTGGACCCCGGCTTGTTCCAGGATCGCATAGGCGGCAGCGACGAAAGGATCGGTGGCGTACGAGTATTTTCCCGCGTGGACCGGAACCACGCCCAGCACCAGGAGATTGAGCGCGGTCTGATAGTCCAACGCCAAGATTCCGGTGTCGGTGACGGGCACGGTGGTTGCGCCGTTCGCCGTTGCCACCGTGACCGTTTCGGCCGCCGGGCCGGGCCCGGGCGGCACCGCGGTGGCGCAGGCGGCGAACGGCACGATCGCTGCGAGCAGCAGCACGACGCAGAGGCGACGCCGCATCATCGGTGGCTCGCTATGCGCCAGTGCCGGGCTCGCTCGTACTGGTCACTGAGCCGCGCGAAGGCGCCGCCCGTGCGCAAAAGTTCTGCGGGCGTGCCGCTTTCGACCACGCGGCCGTCGTCGAGCGCCACCACGCAATCGGCGGCGGCCAGGGTGGCGGGCCGGTGTGCGATCACGATCACGGTACGGTCGGGATCCGCGCCCAGGTTGGCGATCGCCTGCGTGATCGCGGCCTCGTTCTCCGGATCGAGCGCGGAACCGGCCTCGTCGACGAGCACGATGCGCGCCCGCTTCAGGATCGCCCTGGCGATCGCGACGCGCTGGCGCTCACCGCCGGACAGCTGCGCACCCGCTTCCCCCACGCGCGTCTGCCAGCCGTCGGGCAGGCGCTCGATCACCTCGTCCAGGCGCGCGGCGGCGGCCGCGGCGGCGAGTTCGTCCCAGGTCGCCGCCGGATGCGCCAAACGCAGGTTGTGCTCGATGGTGTCGTCGAACAGATAGACGTCCTGGAAGACGATGGCGATCTCGTCGAGCAGGGCGGCCGGGTCCAGTTCGCGGACATCGACTCCGCCCACCAGTACCTGCCCCGCGTCGACGTCGAAGAACCGGGCGATGAGCCGGGTCACCGTCGTCTTGCCCGAGCCGGAGGGACCGACCAGCGCGGTGATGGTGCCGGGCGCGAACCGCATCGACGCCGTACGCAGTGCCGGGGCCGCGCCGCCGGGATAGGTGAAACCGACTCGGACGAACTCGATTTCGGCCGATTCGAGAGTCGTCTTCGGGGCGTCGGGCACCGGCAGCGTAGGCGTGGCCAGCAATCCTTCCAGCCGGGTGATCTTGTTGGTGAGCGCGCGCAGCGCACCGATGAGGTCGATCAGATTGCCGAGCGGTTGTAAGAACCGGGCGGCCAGCACCAGCAGCGCGATCGTCTCGGCGACCGTGTTGTGCCCGCTGAGCATCAGTTCGGCCGCGAGCGTCAGCACCGCGACGAATCCGGCCGCGACCACCGCCGTGTAGCCGAAGAACGGCCGGCGGGCACGTCGCATGCCGTCGCGATAGGTCTCCCGATGATCCTCGAGCGCGGCCCGCATCCGTGGCGTGCCGTCGGCCTGGCCCGCGGCGCGCAGGACCGGTTGGGCCTGACCGAGTTCGATCGCCCGGCCGGCCACCGCGGTCGAGGCCCGTTCCAGCTCTGTCTCGGCGTCGGCGGCGACCCGCGCCGCATGCTGCAACGCCCATCCGGCGGCCAGCGCGATCGCGCACAGCAGCAGCGCCATTCGCCAGTCCACCAGGAAGGTCACCGCCACGATCGTCGCGGGCAGCAGGGTGGATGTGATGGCAGGCCCGCCGATCGTGACGGCCAGATGTGCGGCATCGCCCACGTCCGCGGTGACCCCGCGCGCGAGCCGCGCCTTGTGCTCGGCGGTGAACCAGCCCAGCGGCAGGGTACTCACGTGACGCATCAAACGCTTTCGGAGCTGCACGCCGAGCACGCCGCCCGCCGCGAAACCCACCGGCGTAGCCACGATGCTCAACACGGCGTAGGCAACGATGCCGAGCGCGCCGGCCACCAACCACGGTGTGGCCCCGGCGATATCGGGCTCGGGACGCACCACGGCGGCCAGGATCGGCACGAGCAGGCCGAGCAGCAGTCCTTGGAGCACCGCCTGCGCCGCCGTGAGCAACCACAGCCGAGCCAGCAGCCGCGGATCCGGCCACAACCGGTACAACCGGCGAATCATGCGAGTACCCCTTCCTGCGCGGCCCACATCCGCGCGTAAAGTCCACCGTGCCTGAGCAATTCGTCATGGCTGCCCTGCTCGACCAGCCGTCCGTGGTCGAGTACGAGGATCTGGTCCGCGCCGGCGATGGTGTGCAGCCGGTGCGCGATCACGATCACGGTCTTGCCGATCGCCAAGGCGGCCAGCGCATCCTGGACAGCGGCCTCGCTGTCGGGGTCGAGCGCGGCCGTCGCCTCGTCCAAGACGACGATGGGAGCCTCGGACAGGATGGCGCGCGCGATCGTCAGGCGCTGGCGCTCACCGCCGGACAGTCCGCCGCCGCCCGCGTCGAGCAGCGTGTCGTAGCCCTGCGGCAGGCGTTCGATCACCTCGTGCACATGGGCGGCGGCCGCCGCGCGGCGCACCTGTGCGTCGTCGGCGTCGGGTCTGCCGATCCGGATGTTCTCCAGCACGCTGTCGCGCAACAGCGTTACGTCCTGGAACACCAACGACATCGAGGCGAGCAGCTCGGCCGACCGGATCGAACGCACATCGACCCCACCGATGCGGACCAGCCCCGCCGAGACGTCGTAGAACCGCGGCAGCAGGCTCGCCAGCGTCGTCTTGCCCGCACCCGACGGTCCCACGATCGCGGTCACCCGTCCGGGCGCGCAGACGGCGCTCACGTCTTCCACCGCGTTGGTCACGCCGTCGTAAGAGAAGGTGACGCCGTCGAATCCGACGCTGTACCCGCCCGGCGAGCGCGGCTCGGCCGGCTCGGGCAGGGGCGAACGAGCAAGCAGCCGTTCGATATTCGCCGCTCCCATCCGGCCCTTGCGGACCCCCTGGGTAGCCGACACCGCGGGCAGGATCGAGGCGGGCAGGCCGACCGCGACGACCAGGAACGCCACCAGATCCGCGACCGGGAGCGTGCCGCGGGCGACGAAGATCAGCCCGGCGGTGGCCACCGCCGCGAGAACCGCCATCTCCGAACCGAGCAAGCGCGACGCCGCCGAGCTGTAGCGCACCTCGTCGACCCAGTCCGCGAAGGCCTGCGCGTACTCCTCGACGGCGGCGTCGAAGCGGCGCAGCACCTGTCCCCCGGTGCCGAACGCCTTGACCACTTGAATCCCGTCGGCGTATTCCACGCCGGCGGCGCTGATGCGTCCCTCGGCGGCGATCAGCCGGTTCACATGGGTCGTCATCGACCGCATCGACACGCGGTAGCAGATCCCCATCACGGCGAGCACGCCCAGCGCGATCAGCGCCAGGACCGGATCGACGAAGAACAGGTAGCCGGCCGCCACCACGGTCACCGTGGCCGCGGCGGTCAACTGCCCGAGCGCGTGCGCGATGACCTCGTGCATCTCTTCCAGATCACCGGTCATCGCGCGCTTGACCCGGCCCGAGCCCACGGCGCGAAACCAGCCCAGCGGCAGGGCACCCAGATGCCGCACGATCCGCACGCGCAGCTCGTGCAGAATGGCCGCGTCCGCGTAGTGGCCGAGCCGGGAGGACTGCACGAACATCAGCAGCCACACCGCCGCGCCCGCGGCGCCGACACCGATCCAGGTCCGGACGGCCGCGTGCGGGTCGGCCGGGTCGTCGAGCATGACGCGGGCGATCTCGGCGACGGCGAGATAGGGCACCAGACCCGCCGCCGCGCCGAGCGCCGACATGAGTCCGCAGCCGATGAGATGCGGGCGCACCGGTGCCAGCAGCCGGGCCAGCGCACCGGGTTTCGCGAGTCCGGGTGGTCGGTCACCGTCAGCGGCGGGCGCCGCGCCGATGTTGGTTGCCGTGTCCATAGGTCTGTGTTCCTCCCAGGGTCGTCAGTGGTCGGCCGACCGGCGCAGATCCGCGTGCCAAGGTTTGCCTAACCTGTTCGCCACATGGTGGAACTTGAAGCCGACTTCATGTCAAATGAACAGATGCACGGTGCACACGGCGTCTCGATCGGCCAGGCGGCCGCCCTCTACGGCCTCGCGCCTTCGACGCTGCGCTGGTGGGAGACCCAGCAGGTGCTGCCCGCGCCGCCCCGGGTCAACGGCCACCGGGTCTACACCGAGACCGAACTCCGGCGTATCGGCTTGGCGTACCTGTGCTGCGTGGTCGGCGCGATGCCGCTCGACCAGGCCGCCGTCGTCACCGGGGGCAGCCGGGATCGGCGCTGGCAACGCACGGTGCGGCAGCACGCCGGGGTCATCGCGCAGAAGATCGAGCAGTTGCGGAGCACGCACGAGTACCTGCTGCATCTGGTCCAATGCCCGGACGACGACATCGTCGGCCAGTGCCCGGACCTCGACGACGAATTGATGCGCCACACCCCGCGCGGACGTCTCGCCACACCGGATTTCGTCGCGGCCGCCCAGTCGATCCCCGCGTCCACGCCACCCGCGGACCGTGACGAAAGCGGTTCACCGCGTGACGAAAATATCGAGCGGCCGCACCTGTGCGTCGTCTGCGCGGCCCCGGTCGCGCAAGCCGACCGGGGCCGCCGCCGCAAGTATTGCTCGCGTGCCTGTAGACAGCGGCAGTACCGGCGCAACGCGGAACGCTAGGACGCCGGCTCTGCAGCCGCGCACAGCTCCGTCAGCACGGTGGTCATTGTCGCGGCCAGCGACTCGATCGTCGCATGGTCGAACAGCTCTGCGGCGTAGATCATCTCGCCTCGGATGCCGGCGCACGCCCGGTCCGCGCCGTACTCCTCCCGGAGGTTCAGCAGGAGGTCGAAGACCGTGTGCCGCGGCGCGACCGGACGGTGCCGGACGCGCAAACCGTCCTGCTCGCCCACGGCGTCGACGCCACGCAGATAGGTCACCATCACCTGGAACAGCGGATGGTGGGTGCGCGAACGCGGCGGATTGAGCAGTTCCACCAGGCGGTCGAAGGGAAACTCTTTGTGCTCGTAGGCGCCGAGCACACGCTCCCGGACCTGCGCTATGAGATCCCGGTGGCCTGGCTCGTCCGAGAGGTCGACCCGGACCACGGCCGTGTCGATCACGCACCCGACCACGTCCCGCAGTTCCTGAGCATCCCTGCCGCTCAACGCGACTCCGATCGGCAGATCGACGCCGGCGCCGTGCCGGTGCAACGCGAGAGCCAGTGCGGTGTGCACCAGCATGTAGCTGCTGGCCCCGTGATCCCGGGCGGTGCGGGCCAGCGCACGGTGGGTGTCCGCGTCGAGGACGACCGGTACCGCGCCCGCGGTGTTCTCCCGTCGCGCGGCACGCGGGCGGTCGGCGGGCAGCACCGGCTGCTCGGGTAGTCCGTCGAGCGCGGCGCGCCAATACCGGGCCTGCCGCTCGAGTACGCTGGCGGGCAGCAGCCGCCGCCATACCGCATAGTCGGCGAACTGTGTTGCCGCACTGGGCCATCGAGGCTCCAGACCGGCGGTGCGCGCACGGTAGGCCAGCAGCAGATCGTGCTGGAGGATGCCCAGCGATTCACCGTCTCCGGCGATGTGGTGCAGTACGCCGAGCAGCAGGTGATGTCTCGGGTTCAGCCGATACAACCGGATCCGCAGCGGTGACCGCGCGGTCGGATCGAAACCCTGCGACAGCTCGGAATCCATTGCCTGTTCCGGGCTTTCGCCGTCACCGAGCACGACGAGCCGGAAGTCCGGTGGCATCGATTCGATCGGCAGGATTCGCTGCACCGGGCCGTCCGCCGTGTACGGCAGGACGGTGCGCAGGATTTCGTGCCGCACGACGACATCGGTGACCGCTGCCTCGAGCGCCGTCGCGTCCACCGGCCCGAGCAGTTCGAGGCCGGTGGCGATCAAGTAGTCGGGCCGGTGGCCCGAAAGGTAGTCCACGGTCCACAGGCGTTGCTGCGCGGGTGAGAGCGGGATCGGTTCCGGGCGCGGCACACTCGCGATGGCCGGACCGAGCTCCCCGGGCCCGCGGCTCGCCAGCACCCGCTCCAGGGTGGCCACCGTGGGGGCCTCGAACAGATCGCGCAGCGACACCGCGACACCCAGCGCGGACCGCAGGACCGCGACCACCCGCAGCGCGGACAGCGAATTCCCGCCGAGCGTGAAGAAGTCGTCGGCGATGCCGACCTCGGCCACGCCCAGCGCCTCCGCGAACGACGCCGCGATGACCTGCTGCCGAGGCGTGGTCGCGGGCAGCGGGTCCGCCGCGCGCGGCAGCGGCAGCGCGCCGACATCGATTTTGCCGGTGGGGGTCAGCGGTAGGGCACGCATCGGCACGATCGCCGAAGGCACCAGGTAGGACGGCAGTGTCGCGCCCAATCGGGTGCGCAGAGCGGCGACGTCGACCGCGCCCGGGCCGACGACGTGCGCGATCAGCGACTGGCCGAGTCCGGTCCGCCGCATCGTGACCACCGCCGCCGTCACGCCGGGTTCGCGCCGGAGCACCGCCTCCACCTCCCCCGGCTCGACGCGAAAACCGTTGACCTTCACCTGCCGGTCGGCCCGGCCGAGGAAGTGCAGCAGGCCGTCCGCGTCCCAGCGGCCGAGATCGCCGGTGCGGTACATGCGCTCACCCCGGCCGTAGGGATCGGCGACGAACCGTGCCGCGGTCTGGGCAGGCGCCCGGTGGTAGCCGTTGGCCACGGCCGTGCCGGACAGGTAGATCTCGCCGGTCACACCGGTCGGCACCGGCCGCAGAGCCGAATCGAGCAGCGCCACTCGCGTATTGTCGGCCGGACGACCGATCGGGACCGGCCGATCCGGCGACGCGGCCGCCGCGATCGGGTAGCTCAGCGCGAAACAGGTCGCCTCGACCGGCCCGTACAGGTTCGTCACTACCGGGGGGTGCACGTCGCGCCGAACCGCCGCGACGGCCTGCGGTGACAGCACGTCACCGGCGACCGCGAGCTGCGGCAGCCGGGCGAGTTCCGCCGGAATCCGTTCGGCCAGGAGATGAAACAGCCCGGTGGACAACAGCATCGAGGTGACCCGGCCAACACGGAGCACCTCCACGTAATCGTGCACATCGAGCACGCCGGGTTGCGCGATCACCACGGTACGACCGGTCAGCAGCGGCAGCCACAGCTCGTACACCACCATGTCCCAGGTGTAGGGCAGGTGCAGCAGCACACGCGCATGCCCCGCGTCGTCCCCGACTCGATCCCGCGCCCGCGTCACGATATTCCGGTGCGTCACCTCCACGCCTTTGGACGCCCCGGTCGAACCGGACGTGAACATGAGCGAAGCGATCGCGTCCGGAGCGACGGCGATATCGAGGTCGCTGTCGTCGCCGCGATACTCGTCCGCGAGTTCGCGCAGCACCAATTCGGTTCCGGTGAAACGCAACAGCCGCGCCACATGACCGGGTGGATAGCGCTCGCTGAGCGGCACGCAGACCGCGCCCAGCTTGGCGAGCGCGAGAAAGGCCACCACCAGATCGATCGAGCGCGGCAGGGCGATGCCGACCGGAACGCCGGGTCCTACGCCCCGCTCGCGCAGCGATCGCGCGAACTGATTGGCACGGGCGTTCAACTGGGTGTAGCTGAACTCTTTTCCGTCCCACCAGACCGCGACGGCATCCGGCGCTGCCCGCACGTGGGACTCGAAACACGCTGCGATACCCGCATCGTCGAGCGCGGTCGCACGGCCCTGCCCGGCGGCAAGCAGCTCGGCCTGCCGGGCGGACGCAAGCAAACCGACCCGCCCCCACAGTGGTTGCGGCACCGCGGTCAACGCACGCGCGGCGGCGAGAATCCACGACCACAGCTCGTCGAGATCGGTGAGACCGTCGATCCGCTCGAGCTGCGCGGCGATCCGAAAGGTCAGCTGCTCGGCACCGGGGACGACGACCACGGTGAGCGGAAAGTGCGTGCCGCCACGGACTTCGACGGCATCGACCGCGAAATCGGCATCCGGCTGGTCGAACAGGGCGGTGTCGAGGGGGAAGTTCTCGAAAACCAGTGAGGTGTCGAACAGGTCGGTGGCACCGGCCGCCGCGAGCACCTCGGGCAGGCCGAGATGATCGTGAGCCAGCAGCGCCACCCGCGCACGGTGCATCCGCACGGCCAGGTCCAGTGGCGTCTCACCGGGTTTCACGCGCGCTCGCAGCGGCACGGTGTTCATCAGGAGGCCGATGGCCTCGCCCAGGTCACCGCCGTCGCGGCCGGACACTGTGATGCCGAAGACGATATCGTCGCTGCCGGTGAGGGTGGCCAGCGTCAGTGCCCACAGGGTCTGTGTCAGCGAGTTGAGCGTGAGGCCGTGCTCGGCAGCCCGTTCGCGCAGCGCGGTGACGAGGGCGGCAGGCATTTCGAAGCTACGCTCGACCGGCCGGCGCCACCGCCCCCGGTCGGGCCGCGCCACCTTGCTCGGTTCCACGCCGTCCAGCGCGACCGCCCAGGCCCGCCGGGCACTGTCCTGATCCTGCGCCGCCGACCAGTCCAGGAAGCGGCGAAAGCTCACTGCGGGCGGCAATTCCACGCCCGCGTAGCCGAACAACAACTCGCGCAGCAGAATTCCCAGCGACCAACCGTCGAGCAGCGCGTGGTGGTGGGTCACCAGCAAGGTCGAGCGGCTCGCCGCGGTGCGCACCAGGGTCACCGCGAACAACGGCGCGGCGAGCGGATCGATCCGGGCATCCGCGGCGCGGACCACCGCGATGTCCTGCTCGCCGTGCTCCGCGTCGAGGAGATCGACCACCCGCCAGCGTGGTTCGAGATCGCCGCGGATCTCGTATCGCGGTCGCGTGCTCTCGTCGAGCACGAAATGCCCCAGCAGATGCGGATGCCGCCCGCACAGTTGGCGCACGGCGGCGTGCAGCCGCTCCGCGTCGAGGGTGCCGCGCAGGCTCAGCTCCACCTGGACCAGATAGGGATCGTCGCCGTCACCTCCTTCGTACAGGGAGTGGAACAGCATGCCGGATTGCAAGGGCGTCACCGGAAGCCGTCCGCCGACCGCGGGGCTTGTCGCGGCCGGGACGACAGGTCCGTTCTCCTCGGCCACCTCCGCTAGGGCACGGATTGTCTGATACTCGAACACATCTCGTGACGAGACGGACAGGCCCGCGGCCCGCGCCCGGTCCGCCAGGCGAATGGCGAGGATGCTGTCACCGCCGGACGCGAAGAAGCCCTCGTCGACGCCGACACCCTCGTGCCCGAGTACCGCGACGAACAGTGCCTGCAGCCGGGCCTCGACAGCGGTGCGCGGCGGCGTACCCGCGCCGCGGCCGCGCGCGGCCAATGCACGCAGTCTCGACTCGTCGACCTTGCCGTTCACGGTGGTCGGTATCGCGTCCACGACGACAATCGACGAAGGAATCGCATGTGCGGGTAGTTGTTTCGCGATCTGAGCCCGCAGAGCCGCCGCATCGAGATCCGTGCCCGCCACAAAGGCGACGAGCCGCCGGTCCGGCATGGCGGGCACCACCGCGGCACGCACGCCCGGTCGAGCGCACAGGGCCGCCTCGATCTCTCCTGGCTCGAGCCGGAACCCACGGATCTTCAGCTGCCGATCCGCCCGTCCGAGGTGATCCAGCGTCCCCGTGGCATTCCAGCGAACGACGTCGCCGCTGCGATACATCAGCGCGCCGGAATCCCCGAACGGGTCGGCGACGTATCGCGTGGCGGTGCGCCCCGGACTACGCAGGTAGCCCGCCGCGACGCCCGCACCGGCCACATACAGCTCCCCCGGCACGCCCGGCGCACAGGGCCGCAAGGCCGCATCTAGGACGTAAGCCGCGGTACCCGGCAGCGCAGTGCCGATGTCGCGGGCGGAGACCGGATCGGTCAGCGGGATGCCGGTACTGAAGACCGTCGTCTCGGTGATGCCGTACATGTTGACCAGGCGGGGCTGCCGCCGGTCCGACCGCGACCACCAGTCCGTCACCCGCCACGGCTCCACCGGTTCACCACCGAAGATGACGTAGCGCAGCGCGAGCCGCTCGCCGAATGTCGGACGGGCGGCGGTAGCGTCGACCAGCGTGCCGAACGCGGTCGGCGTCTGGTTCAGCACCGTAACGCGCTGTGCCACCAGCAGATCGAGGAACGCATCCGGATCGCGCGCCACGTCGGCGTCGACGACCACGAGGGTGCCGCCATGGCACAGCGCTCCCCACAGCTCCCATACCGAGAAGTCGAACACGGTGGCGTGGAACAGGGTCCAGACGTCGTTCGGGGTGAACTCGAACCAGGACTCGGTCGCCGCGAGCAGCGCGACGACATTCTCGTGCGTCACGACCACGCCCTTCGGCGGGCCCGTGGTACCGGAGGTGTAGATGACATAGGCGGGCTGCCGCGCGCAGGGCCGGGTCGCGGTCGCGACGGGCGCCTCGGCCACATCGGCCAGTCGCAGCACGGGCACGGTGGCGAGGCATTCCGGCAGCGCGACACCGTCGCCGGTGACGACCACCACGGGAGCCACATCGTCGACGATTTCCCGCAAACGCCGCTCCGGGTAGCCGGGGTCCAGCGGAACGTAGGCCGCGCCCGAATACAGCACCGCGACTACCGCGACGACCGAATCCACCGAGCGCGGCAGCGCGAGACCAACGAACTCCCCTGGGCTCGAACCATATCCGGCCAAGACGCGGGCCAGCCGCCGGGCCCGCGCGTCGAGTTCGGCATAGCTGAGCGACTCGTCGCCGTGCACGACAGCCGTCGCGCCGGGATGGGCGGCCACGGTTGCTTCGAACCGGTCGAGAAGCGTCTCGGGCGCAGCGGTGGCGACCACCGCGCCCACGGGGTCCGCCGCGAACCGCAGTCGCCCCAGCGGGAGTTCGTCCGGTGCCGTCGCCAACGCCGCGATCGCCCCGACGAGCCGGTGATGGTGGGCCGCGAGATCGGTCTCCGTGTAGCGCGACGTAGTCGATTCCAACGCCAGACCTGGCTCTGGCCCGCCGTCGTCGTGGATCCCGATGACCAGCTCGTCCGAGCTGCCGCCCGAAATATGGTGCAGCGTGGCGGTTTCGAGGCCGAACCGGATGTCTTTCTGGAACGGCAGCACGTTGACGGTGGGACCGAGGACACCGGGATCCGCACCGGCCGCGCCGAGATCGGCACGCATGTCCCCGTATTGGAAATGCTGATGGCGCAGCACGATGAGCATTTCGGCACGCAGTGCACCGATCAGCTCGCCGACCGTCGCCGACGGGTCCACCGGGATACGCAACGGCAGGAGATTCGAGGTCACGCCGAGCGCGGTTCGGGAGCGCTTCGCGGGCACGGCGAGGCGCAGGGTGACCGTGCGCGCGCCGGAATCGGCATGCAGCAGGATCGCGATCGCCGCGAGCACCCAGGCGGGCCACGCGGTTCCCGACGCGTCGGCGCGCGCCCGCAGCGCCTGCCAAACCGCAGCGCCCAGGACGCCGGATTGCCTGAGGTACCGGGCGGGCGCGGCGATCGACGGTGCCCCGGCGAACAGTGGGGCGTCGTCCGGCCCGGCCCCCGCCAGTCGCCGCGCCCAGAACTGCCGGTCCGCGGCGAACCTCGGCGATGCGCGGTATCGTTCGTCCGCTTCGACCAGGTCCGCCACTCGGTCGAAGACCGTTTCCGCGACGGGCTTCCGCTCGATCAGCGCGGTATAGACGTCGGCCACCCGCCGGATCATGGCGACCGACGCGGCACCGTCGAGCACCAGGTGATGGCCGCGGAGGAACCAGACGGTGCCTTCGTCGCCGAGATCGATCAGGTGGTGCTCGAACAGCGGTGCGCGGAACAGATCGAATGGCCGTTCCAGTGCGGCCTCCATGTATTCGCGCGCTTCGGCGAACGGATCGGAGACGTCACGAAAACTGCTGCGGCGCAGAGGCCAATCGCCGAGCTCCGCGAGCACCTGGGTGACCTCGCCGTCGGCCTGCTCATCGAAGTACACCCGCGTCGACTCCGCCCCGGCGACCACGATGCGCAGCGCTCGCTCGAACACCGTCTCATCGAGCCTGCCGCGGATGTGCACATAGCCGCCGACGACAAAACGGAGTCCGGATTCATCGAGTCGCTGTGCGGCCCAGACGTACTGCTGCGCCCGGGTGAGCGGCAGCCGGGCGGTCACCGTAGTTCCTCGGCGAGCACGTGTGGATCCCTGGCGATGGCGGCGAGCAGCCGACGCGTCTGCGCGGCGATCTCGACCACCTGTGCTGTCTCGAATACCGCCTGCTGATAACCGAACACGATCGTCAGCTCCACTTTCGGATCGACCGTGAGCGTCAGGGGGTAGTGCGCGGCATCGCGGAGTTCGATGTCCGCCCCGAACAGACCCGCACTTGCCGCCGCGAGCTGATCGGTGTCGACCGGATAGGACTCGTAGGCGAGCACGGTGTCGAACAAGGTATCCCGCGCGCCTGCCGCGGCGTGGATTTCGGCCAGGCCCAGGTGATGGTGTTCGATCAGCGCGGCCTGCGCGGCCTGTACCGCGCGCAAAAGCTCCGCGACCGACTGTCCGGCGGTGAGTCGGACCCGCACCGGCACGGTGTTGATGCACAGTCCGACAACAGATTCGACGCCGGGCAACGCGGCAGGACGGCCCGAGACGGTCGCGCCGAACACCACGTCGGCACGATCGAGCCGGTGGCCCAACTGGATTGCCCAGGCCACCTGCAGGACGGTGTTGAGGGTCGTGCCGACGCTCGCCGCGACAGCGCCGAGTGCCGCCGTCGTGTCGGGATCGATCGTCAACCGGTACGTGCCCGGCAGCACCGCGGTCTCGTGGGTGCGCGCGCCGGCGGCGATCAGGGTCGGCGTGCTCATCCCGTCGAGTTCCCGCCGCCATGCTCGGGCGGACGCGGCCGTGTCGCGACCGTGGTGCCAGGCGAGGTAGTCGCGGAAGGAACCGCCGGGGGCGGGCAGCGGTTCGCCGGTGGCGTACGTCGCCAACAGGTCACGCAGCACCAGCGGCAATGACCAGCCGTCGAGCAGGATGTGGTGATAGGTCGCGAGCAACGCGTACTCGGATTGCGCGACCCGCGCCAGGGTGAATCGCAGCAACGGCGGGCGGGCCGGGTCGAAACGTGTCGCGCGGTCCAGATCGGCCAGCTCGGTCAGCTCGGCTTCGGACGCGAGATCGACTTCGCGCCAGGGCACTTCGACCGCCGCCGGGATCACCTGACGTGCCGCGGCGGTGCTGTCGGTGACGAACGCGGCACGCAGGTTCGGATAGCGCCGCACTAGCTGACCGACGGCGTCGCGTAGCCGCGCGCGATCGACCGGCCCGCGCAGCCGCAGCACCGTCTGCACGTTGTAGACGTCGACGGCCGCATCGGCACGTCCGGCGAGCAACGCGTGGAAATACAGGCCCGGCTGTAGCGGTGCGAGCGGCCAGACATCGGTGAGTTGCCCATAATCGCGCTCCCACCGTGCGATGTCCGCACCGCTCACCCGGACGAGCGGGAAGTCCGAGGGGGTGTGCCCACCCGCGGGGCCGGTCCGCGCGTAGGCGGCGATCGCGCCGAGCGCCGCCACCCACAGCTCGGCCAGCTCCGTCACCGCACCCGCATCGAGAAGGGTACTGGGATAAGCGAATCCGGCGTGCAGTCGAGCACCGACGACGATCGCGTTCACATCGATCGCGGCCGCCGCGGCCAGGTCGGGATCGGGGTCGGCGCCCGATGCCGCGAACAGGCCCGCGTTCCGGTCGTCGACCCGACCCAAATAGTTGAACGCGATCTGCCCCGGCATCGATTCCGGCAACAGCTGTGCGGTATCGGGATTCAGGTAGCGCAGCAGTCCGTAGCCGATGCCGTGGTCGGGCACGGCGCGCAGTTGCTCCTTGACCGACTTGATCATTGCGCCGGTCTCGTCCGTCCCCGCCAGCGCCGCTTCGACATCGATGTCCCCGAGGTCGAGACGTACCGGGTAGAGGGAGGTGAACCAGCCGACCGTGCGAGACAGATCCGCACCCGCGGCAAGCTGCTCTTCACGGCCGTGGCCCTCCAGACGCAGCAACGACACCGGTGCGTCCTGGCCGCGACGCAGCCGCCACCGCGCGAGTGCCGCGGCGAACGCGGCGAGCAAGATCTCGTCCACGCCTGCGTGAAACAGGCCGGGAACAGTTCGCACCAGGGCCTCGGTGACTGTTTCGTCCACCGTGACCTCCACCGTTTCGACCTGGCCGGCCAGATCAACGGCGGGATCGAGCGAACGGGTACCGAGCAACGGATCCGGAGTGGCGCAGATGCGCTGCCACAGGCCGACTTCGGCGATCCGGTCGGGTGCGTAGGCGGCGTCGACCAGCGCGTGCGACCACCGGCGCATCGAGGTGCCCGGCGGATCCACTTGCGGCGCTCGGCCGTTCGACACCGCGGCGAGGGCGGTGAGCAGATCCGGAAGCAGGATGCGCCAGGACACCCCGTCGACGACCAAGTGGTGGGCGCAGATCAGCAACCGGCCGGGCAGGCCCGGATCGGTGCGGTCCAGCCAGACGAACTGGATCATGACCCCGGCGGCCGGATCGAGACGGTCGAGGGCGGCATCGAGCTGATCCGACACCGCGGCGTCGTCGGGTTCTCTGTCGAAGTGACTGCGGCGCAGGACTTTCGCGGCCTCGACCGTACCCGGTTCCGTCGTCTCGAACTGCCACTCTCCTGTGTCGTCGCGGAACAAGCGGCTGCGCAGCATGTCGTGCCGGTCGAGCACTGCCGCGACCGCGCCGATCAGCGCGTCGAAAGTGGTGTGCGCGGGCAGGTCGACCACGAGGGCCTGATGCACTCGACGGAAACCGCCGCGTTCGGTCAGCCAGCGCGCAACCGGCGGAAGCGGCAATGCGCCGATGCCGCCGCCGGGCAGTTCGGACAGTTGCGGCACGACGGTGGCAGAGCCGATCGGCGTTGCCGCCGCGGCGATTCCCGCCACCGTGCGCTGGTCGAAGACGTCGCGCGGCGTGAAATGCCAGCCCTTGGCCCTGGCTCGCGACGCGAGTTGGATCGAGATGATGCTGTCCCCGCCGAGCGCGAAGAAGGAGTCGTCGACGCCGGGGCCGTCGACGCCGAGCACCTCGGTGAAGATCTCGGCCACGACTTGTTCGGCCTCGGTGCGTGGCGCCTGCGCAGTTCGGGCCACGACGACCGGGTCCGGCAGCGCGGCGCGGTCCAGCTTGCCGTGTGCAGTCAGCGGAAGCGTCACCATCCGCACGATTGCCGCCGGTCGCATATAGAACGGAACACGCTCGGCGACATGCTGTTCGAGCGATTCGATATCCGGCTCCGCGCCGGGTACGGGCACGACGTAGGCGACCAGCCGCGGCGCGCCGGCGGCGCCGGTCCGGACCACGGCGGCCGCTCGCGCCACCGCCTCGTGTTCGAGCAGTGCGGCCTCGAGCTCGCCGGGCTCGATGCGGTAGCCGCGAATTTTGACTTGATCGTCCGCACGACCCAGGTATTCGAGTTGGCCGTCGGAGTTCCAGCGGGCGCGGTCACCGGTGCGATACACGCGCGTGCCCGGCGCGCCGAACGGGTCCGCCACATAGCGGGCCGCGGTCGCCGCGGGACGCGCCCGGTAACCGCGAGCGACCTGAGGTCCGGCGAGATAGATCTCCCCCGCCGCACCGACCGGCGCGGGACGCAGGCGCGAATCCAGCACGCGCACCGCCATTCCCGCCAGACCCCGGCCGATGCCGCTGGTCCCGCTCGCACCGGCGTGAGTCAGCGTCAGCTGGGTGGCGTGCACCGTCGCCTCGGTGATGCCGTACAGATTCGAGACACGGGTCCGGCCCGCCGGATCGGCATCGAACCACGGATGCAGCCGGCGCGGGTCCAGCGCCTCGCCGCCGAGCACGAGGTGCCGCACGGCGGGCAGCGCGATCTCGCCGGAGTCGAGCAGCGAATACAACGCCGACGGCGTCTGGCTCAGCACCGTAATACGTTCCCGCGCCAGCAGTTCGGCGAAATCGCGCGGCGATCGCGTCACCTCGTCGGCCACGACGACCACTGTGCCGCCGCTCGCCAGCGCGCCCCACATCTCCCATACCGAGAAGTCGAAGGCGGGCGAGTGGAACATGGTCCACACATCGGTGTGGCCGGTATCGATCTCCGCCGCGGCGGCGCGCAGCATCGCGACGACATTGCGATGCGTCACACAGACGCCCTTCGGCTGCCCGGTGGAACCGGAGGTGTACAGCACGTAGGCGAGATCGTCCGGACGCGGAGGCCGGTGCCCCGCGCCCGCCTCGGCCGTATCCGTCTCACCGAGCAGGAGATACGGGACGTCGGTCGCGGGCAGGTCGGCTCGGTCCGCATCCGTGGTGACCACGCAGGCCGGATTCGTCTCGGCGAGCACGAAAGCGAGCCGGCGTGCCGGGTTGCCGAGATCCAGCGGGACATAGCCCGCTCCCGACTTCAGCACGCCGAGCAGGGCGACGATCAGCTCGACCGAACGCGAAACACCCACGGCGACCAGGGATTCGGTACCGATGCCGCGGGCGGACAACGCCCGCGCGAGGGCAGCGGCAGCGTGGTCCAGTTCGCGATAGGTCAGCGCCCGGGAGCGATCGCGGACGGCGACCGCATCCGGCCGCGCGGCCACCTGTGCTCGGAAGAGATCCATCAAGGTGGCGTCGGGTACCGGCACGGCCGGCCGCTGCCATCGCGCGAGCACCTGCGCGCGTTCCGCGGCACCGACCGGATCGATATCCGCCACGGCGGCAGCGGGATTCGCCGTGAGCGCACTCAGCACCCGCACCAAGCGATCGCCCAACCGTGCGACGCTCGCCTGGTCGAGCAGATCGGGTCGCCATCCGGCGGTCAGATGCAGCCGGTCGGTCTGCCGGACCGTCAGGGTCAAGGGGTAGTGCGTCGCCTCCCTCGAGCGCAGGCCGGTGATCGTGAGTCCCGCGTGGGTGGCGGTCTGCGCGCGCAGTGCCGCTTCGTCGACGGGATAGGTTTCGACAACCAGGAGGGTGTCGAACAAGCCACGCTCGCCGACCTCGGCTCGGGCGGCGATATCCGGCAGGCCGAGGTGATGGTGGGCGCTCAGCGCGAACTGCTCGCGCTGCACGCGGCGCAGCAACTCCGCCGCGGACTCCTGCGGCAGCAACTGGATCCGGACCGGAACGGTATTGATGAACAGGCCGACCATCGATTCCACGCCCACCAGATCGGCGGGCCGGCCCGATACCGTGGTACCGAAGACGATATCGGCGCGGTCGGTCATCCGCGCCAGCAGTATCGCCCACGCGGCTTGCAGCACAGTATTGACCGTCACCTCCAGCTCGGTCGCCAACCCGACGAGTGCTCGGGACTGCGGTTCGTCCACGGTGAACTCGTGCTCGAGCGGCAGCACCGAAGGCGCGGACAGGTCGGTGGCACCGGCCAGCAGCGTCGGCTCGGTCACCCCCGCGAGTGCTTGCGCCCAGGCTTGTTTCGAGGCCGAACTATCCTGCTCGGCAAGCCATTCCACGTAGTTGCGGTAGGCCCGCGGCGGTTCGGGGGCGAATCCGGCGTACTCGGCGACGATCTCGCGGACCAGCAGCGGTATGGACCAGCCGTCGAGCAGCAGATGATGATAGGTGACGACCCACTGCGCTCGGTCGGTGCCGCGACGCAGGAGCAGCGAACGCAACAGCGGCGGTCGCGCCGGATCGAACGGTGTCGCGCGTTCGACGTCCAGCACCTGCTCGGCCTCGTCGTCCGACGCGTCGGCCAGCTGCACCTCCCGCCACGGCAACGCCACCTCCTCGACGACCAATTGCACCGGCGAACCCGCCGCGTCGAATCCGAACGCGGTGCGCAGGTTCGCATGTCGCGCGAGTACAGCCGCCGCGGCCGCGCGCAGCCGCGGCCCGTCGACCGCGCCGCGCACGCTGAGCACCAACTGCACCGTGTACACGTCGACCGCGCCGGGATCGAACACGGCGTGGAAGAGCATTCCGGCCTGGAGCGGCGAGACCGGCCACACGTCGGTCAGCGCGGGATACCGGCGCTCCCATCCTTCGATATCGCCTTGCGCGGGCCGCACCAGCGGGAAATCGGACGGCGTGTGCCCGCCGTGCGTACGCAAGTCACGCGCGTGCCGGGCGAGGGCGGCGAGCGCCGCGCGCCACAGCGCGACCAGTTCTTCGCCCGCGTCCTCGGCGAACAACGTGCGGGCGTAACCGAAGCTGGTCACCAGCCGCTCGCCGAAGACAATGGAATCCACTTCGACAGCGCCCAGCGCGCCCCGGCGGGCATCGGGCCGGATCACCAACCGGCCGTATTCGGGCGCGGGCAACCAGCCGATGCCGGCCAGCTCCGCCGGCACGTCCACGCCGGTGATGTGCCCGAAGTAGTTGAACGAGATCTCACCCGGTTCCCGGTGCGGCAGTCGGGCGGCGGTGTCCGCGTTGAGGAAACGGAGCAGGCCGTAGCCGAAGCCGTTGTGCGGGGTCGCCCGCAGCTGTTCTTTCACGGCTTTCAACGCGACGCCGAGGGCCGGACCGCCCGCGAACGCGTCATCGAGGTCTACGCCGGACAGGTCGAGCCGGGCGGGGACGATCGAGGTGAACCAGCCTACGGTGCGGGACAATTCGGCACCGGGCACCGCATCCTGCTCGCGGCCGTGACCTTCCAGCCGCAGCAGCACCGACCGTTCCGGTTCCCCGCGCCGGGATCGCCAGCGAGTCACCGCGAGCGCGAGCGCGGTCAGCAGCGCGTCCGCCACCCGGGCGCGGTACCGGCCGGGAATGGCGGTGACGAGCGCCGCGGTGTCCCGCTCGTCGAGTTCGACGGTGGTGTGCGCCACCTGATTCGCGAAATCACGGTGTGGGTCGAACGGACGGTCGCCGAACGCGGGATCGGGGCCCTCGACGATCTCGCGCCAGATCGGCAGCTCGTCGACCGTAGCCGCCGTCTGCGCGGTCTCGACGAGTGCGTGCGACCAGGCCCGCATCGACGTGCCGACATCGGGCAGTCGCGGTGTGCCGCCCGCCGCGACGGCGGCCCACGCGGCGACGAAATCAGGCAACAGCACGCGCCAGGACACGCCATCGACGGCGATGTGGTGTGCGGCCACGACGAGCAGGCCCGGCGCGGCCGGAGACCGCGGGCTGAGCCAGACGAACCGCACCACGTCGCCGGTGGCCGGGTCGATCCGATCGACGGCGGCGTTCAACTCGGCGGTCGCCAGCGCGAGCAGGTCCGCGTGCGCGAGATCCTCGTGCACGACCTGGCGCACCAGCGACTCGACGTCGACGCTGCCGGGCGGTGCGACCGTCAGCCGCCATTCGCCCGCATCGTCCCGGAACAGCCGCGAGCGCAGCATGTCGTGGTGGTCGATCACCGCCGTCACCGTGGAAACCAGTGCGGCCCGGTCGATTCCGACCGGCAGCTCCAGCGTCATCGCCTGGCAGAAGCGGTCGAAGTTGCCGCCGCGTTCGATCAGGAACCGGATCACCGGCGTGAGCGGCAACGTGCCGACACCGCCGCCGGGCAGCTCCGGCAGCGGGCGCAGGTCCGCACCGGCCGCGGTCGCGGCGACGGCGGCCAGGCCCGCCACCGTGCGATGTTCGTACACCTGCTGCGCGGTCACCGCGATGCCCCGCGCCCGCGCCCTGGAGACGAGCAGGATCGACATGATGCTGTCGCCGCCGAGCGCGAAGAAGGATTCGTCGACGCCGATCCCGTCGCGGCCGAGCACCTCGGCGAACACTGCCGCCAGCGCATGTTCGGTATCGGTGCCCGGAGCACGGAAGGCCACCGGCTCGAAGGCCGGAGCGGGCAGGGCATTTCGGTCCAGCTTGCCGGATCGGTTCCGCGGCAGCTCGGCGAGCGCGACGATGGCGGCGGGCACCAGGTATTGCGGCAAGGTCTCGCGCAGCCGCCGGTCCAATGCGTCGCGATCGATCCGATGTCCGGTGGCCGGAGTCACGTAGGCGACCAATCGGCCACTGCCCGAGGCTGTCTCGTCGTGGACCACGGCCACGGCCTGCGCCACCGAATCCTGCGTGGCGAGCGCCGCCTCCACTTCGCCGAGCTCGATCCGGATCCCGCGCACCTTCACCTGGAAGTCGCTGCGGCCGAGAAACTCCAGCTCGCCGTCATCGGTCGAGCGCACGATATCGCCGGTGCGATAGAGCCGCAGTCCCGCGCCCCCGAACGGGTCCGCGACGAAACGCGCCGCCGTCTGGCCTGGCCGTCGGATATAGCCGCGGGCCAGCGCCGCGCCGCCGAGATACAGCTCGCCGGGCACGCCGGGCGGCACCGGCTGCAAACAGGTGTCCAGCACGTAGGCAAGGGAATCCCACGAGGGTGTGCCGATCGGGACCGGGCCGCCGGGGCTGGCACCGATGGCGTGGCGGGTGACCGCGATGGTCGCCTCGGTCGGACCGTAGAGGTTGTCGTAACGCGCGCCCGGCGCGACAGCGGGCAGCTGGGCCGCCAGCGTGGGCGTCAGCGCCTCACCGGCGAGCAGGACCCGACGCACGCTCGAGCTCAACGGCACACCCACCGCGATTCGATGAGCAGCGAGGGTGGCGGGGGTGAATTGCACGGTGGTGACGGCGTTCTCGCTGATCGCATGCGCCAGCGCGCTCGGCTCGCCCTGTATCGCCGCCGCATCGAGTACCAGCCGAGCGCCGGTAGTGAAGGGCCACAGCACCTCCCACGCCGAGACATCGAACGACAGCGCGGTCTTGCGCAGCACGGCGTCGGTGCTGTCCAGCTCGTGCAGGTGCTGCATCCAGGCCAGGTGCGTGCACACGGCGGCGTTGGTGACGCCGACGCCTTTCGGCTGTCCGGTGGAGCCCGAGGTGAACAGCACATACGCCAGATTCTCCGGACGCAGCGGTGCGATGCGGTCGGCGTCGGTCATCGGGGCGGGCGATTCGCCCGCGAGGTCGATCTCATCGAGATGGAGCACCGGAATACTCGGCGGTGCAACGAATCCGGCGCCTCGGGTGGTGAGCACGCAGACCGGCTGGGCGAGATCGAGCAGGTGGGCGAGCCGCTCCCGTGGCTGGCCGGGGTCCAGCGGCAGATAGGCCGCGCCCGTCGCGACCACGGCGTGCAGCGCGACGATCTGTTCCACCGCGGGCTCGAGCGCGATCGCCACCAGTCGCTCCGGGCCGACACCCGAGCGAACCAGCTTGCGGGCCAATCGGTTCGATGCGCCGTGCAGATCGGCGTAGGACAGGGTGCGCTCCGGGCCGGTGAGCGCGATCGCCTCCGGTGCGCGGGCGGCTTGCGCGGCGAACAACGCGGCCAGCGTGGTGGGCGGCGCCGCGGCGGTATTTGGACGCTGCCCCACGAGCGGACCGGCCTCGTTCGGAGCGGCCAGACCGACGAGGCCCACCGGTGTCTTCGGCGTGCGGGCCAGTACTTCGAGCAGTCGGATGATCCGATCCCGGTGCGTACGGTGCGTTCCGGGCAGTGCGAGCCGCCACCCACGGGCGGCTTGGTCATCGAGGCACAGGCCGAGCACCGCCCCCTCGCCTTCGACGGCGGTGACGGTCGCCGCGCCGAGACGATCCATGGCCGCGCCCGGCAGCATCCGCACTGCGAGTGGCCACTGTCCGAACAGTGGGGCCTCGGCCCACGGATCATCGATATCCGGGATGTAGCGGTGGCGGCGCGCTTTACGCAGTTCGCGTCCGACCTGTTTGGCGAGCGCACCGAAACTCTCCTGCGGGTCCACCGTGATCCGCAGTGGCACAGTGGTTTCCCCGGCCGTGAGGGCGATCACGAACTCGCGCGTCATGGCCAGCCGGGTGCCGTAGACGGCCAGCGCGGCCAGCAGCACGGCCGGAGCGCCGCCACCACACATTCGGGCGATCCTGGTCAACTCCGCCGACGCCGCCACCTCGGCCCACAACGCGTCAGGAGTCGCCGGGTCGCGCCGATCTACGGGCACCGGAAGGGGTTCCGGCCGGAGCGCGACGGCGAGGCTGTCGGTCCAGTACTCACGGTCGGCGGCCCACGCACCCGCCTCACGGTAGCGACGTTCGTGCTCCACACGTGCTTCGACCGACCCGAACGGTGCGCCGGAATCGTCGACCGAGCCGGCGCCGTCGAGCAGATCGCGCACCCTGGCCGCCACCGCGAGCAAGCCCGGCTCGTCGACGACCAGCCGATGACCACGCTGATACCAACCGATTCGGCCCGCACCGAGCGGGAAGATCACCTGGCGGTACCACCGCGCGCCGATCATATCCATTGCGCGCGAGCGCTCTTCGCTGATCCAGTCGGCGACGAACTGCGCGGCGTCCGCTCCGTCGCAGGGCTGCACGAGGGCCGGGACGGGCGCTGCCTCGAACACCTGGACCATCCCCGTGTCATCCCGGAATACGCTGTGCAGCACCGGACATGCCGCCGCGGCGGTGTCGACGGCCCAGCACAGGGCTGCCGCGGTCACAGACCCGCTCAGTTCGAGATACAGGTCTACGCAGTTCGTTTCGGGACTGTTCCGGTGGGCTCGCGCCGCGAAGGCGGCACGCTGCGCGTCACTCGGCGCCCGCGGTCCGGTCGTCTCGGCGCGGGGCTGCTCAGCGATAGTCATGGAATCCCTGCCCGGTCTTGCGACCGAAGTGTCCGGCGGCGACCAGCGCCGCGAGGGCGGGCGGCACCCGATAGTGTTGCGCGCCGGTCTCTTGCCGCAGTACGGCGATGGTGTCGGCCACGTTGTCGAGCCCGATCAGGTCGGCGGTGCGCAGCGGGCCCATCCGGTGCCCGAGGCACTGCTCGAAGAGCGCGTCCACGGTCGCGGCGTCGGTACCGGTGCCGAGTGTGTCGGCGGCCTCGGCGATGCTCAGCATGAGCAGACGGTTCAGCACGAAGCCGGGCCGGTCGCCGACCACGATGGCGGTTTTGCCGAGTTCGGCGAGCAGACTTCGCGCCCGGTCCAGCGTCGAGGCCGACGTCTGCGCGCCGCGTACGACTTCCACCGCCTCGGTCAGCGGCGCGGGGTTCATGAAGTGCAATCCGAGCACCCGGTCCGGGCGGCCGGTGGCGGCGGCCAGCCGCGCGATCGGGATCGCGGAGGTGCAGGAGGCGAGGACGGCGTCCGCGGGGCACTGGCGATCGAGTTCACCGAACAGCCGCTCCTTGAGTTCGATGCGCTCGGTGACGCATTCGATGACGAACTCGACCTCGCCCAGCTCCTCGATGCGCGCGGCCCACCGGACCCGGCGGGCGGCTTCGCGCGCGATCCCGGGGTCGCCGTGCCCGAGCAGCAGCGCCAATCGCACCGATTCGCCGAGGCCGCGCCGCGCGCGCTCGACGGCGGCCGGATCGGGCTCGACCACCACGACGTCCCGGCCCGCCTGGGCCAGACACTGCGCGATACCGGCCCCCATGGTTCCCGCGCCGATCACCGCGACCACTGCGCTCATGACTGCATCTCGCCGGCGCTCGGTTCCGCCATGCGCACGGCGCGCCGGCACATGATTCGCTCACGATGTTCGCTCATCGGGTCACCTCGGCTTCCGCGACGCAGCGCAGGGCGATATCGGGCACTGGTTCCGCCGGAGTCGCCAGCAGTCCGCGCACCAGCCGGACGAGATCCGCGGCCATCTCCCGTACCGTCGATTCATCGAAAAGTTCCTTCGCATAAGTCAATTCCAGTGCGGTGCCATCGGCTACGCGATCCAGCGCCAGTTCCGTTACGGCAGTACGGGCACTCCGGTAGCGGATCGCCGGGTCACCTGATCCGCCTGGCGGTGCTGCCAGTGCCGCCGCGGTCCGCTCCATCAACTCGCCCCCGTCCGGCTCGTCGGCCAGCTCGATCCGGACCACACCCGTCGCCAACCCCACCGGCACCTGATCGGCGCCCGCGTACCAGCTCAGCAGCGCCACCCACGCGGCGAGCAGCACATCGTCGCCGAGGTCGGCGTCGAACGGTTGGTGAACCGTGCCCGTGGTGTATCGCACGGGAGTCTGGGCTCGCGGCCGGTCGGTCGGAATCTCCAATGGCGCACCGTGTTCCATGACCGCGCTCGCCGACGGCAGCGGAGCAGCGGCGAGTTCGTCGATCGGCCGATCCGGTGCCGATGCGACGAGTTCGGTGAGGATCTCCAGGTAGGTGGTCGCGAAACCCGCGGCCGTGCGCTGGGTGAACAGCTCGGTGCTGTATTCGAAGCAGGCCAGCATGTCCTGGTCGTCGCTGCGGTCGTAGGTGATCAGGCTGAGATCGAATTTGGCGGTCCCGGAAGGCAGCCCGCCGAACGCGTTGTGGATCGAGTGATCGAGGTCGAAGAACTCCGTCTCGCCGGTGCCGAGCGGGTTGGCGGTGCCGCTGAGTTCCTGATGCACATAGAGCACGTCGAAAAGCGGCGTGCGCGACAGATCCCGCTGATCGTCGAGCGCGTTGACCACCCGCTCGAACGGGATCTCCTGATTCTCCAAGGCGCCGAGCACGATCGCGCGCACCCGGGCAAGCAGGTCGGCCAGCGTCGCGGGCCCGGACAGGTTGGCCCGCAGCGCGACGGTGCTGTTGAAGAAGCCGATCAGCCCCTCCAGCTCACGCCGGGCGCGCCCTGTCGTCGGCGTGCCGACCACGAGGTCGCGCTGCCCGCTGCGCCGCGCGAGCAGCAGGTAGAACGCCGACAGCAAGACCACGAACAGCGAGACCGATTCGCGTTTGGCGACCACCCGGACCTGCGCGAGCAGAGCGGCCGTCACCGTGAACGGCTCCAGGTCGCCCACGAACGTCTTGCGTTTCGGGCGCGGAAAATCGGTGGGCAGCTGTAGTTTCGGGGCGTCGCGCAGCAGGCTCGTCCAGTACGCCAGTTCGTGGTCGAGGGCGCCGGAGTCGAGGAGGTCGCGGTGCCAGCGCGCATAGTCGCGATAGCGCACCGGCAGCGGCTCCAGCGCCGCGGCCCGGCCCTCCTGCCGGGCCGCGTAGAGCAGCGGGATCTCCCTGGCGAGAATGCCCGGCGTGGCGCCATCGGTGACGCAGTGATGGCAGGTCACCTGCAGCACATGGGTTTCCGGGTCCAGCGTCACCACCAGCACCCGGACGAGGGGGTCCTGCGCGAGGTCGAACGGTGCGGTCGCGGCTTCGCGGATCAGTGCGCGACCAGCGGCCACCGGGTCGGGCGCGGCCGAGACGTCGGCGATCCGGAAGAACTCGCCGAGCGACGGACGCACCCGCACCACGGGCAGCCCGTCGACTTCCACGAGGTTGTAGCGCAGCGGTTCGTGCCGTGCCGCGAAGTCCTCGAAAGTGCCCTTGATCGCCGCGAAGTCGAGCGCGCCGCGCAGGACGTTGACCACCGGGTAGTTGTACAGGGTGGTGTCCGGCACGAGCTGGTGGTGAAACCACATGCGCTCCTGGCCCGGCGACATGACCAGCTCGTCGGTGCGCGTGATCGGCGGTACGTCGCGGACAGGTGTGGCGGTCTCGGCTGCCGCGAGATCGGCTCGGTCACGCAGCATCTCGGCAAAGTCGGCCACCCTGGGCTTTTCGTAGACATCGAGGAGCTTAGGACGGAAGCCGTAGCTCTCGGCGACACGTTCGACCAATTGCACGGCGATGATCGAGTTCCCGCCGAGGTCGAAATAGTCGTCGTCCAAATCGATTTCGGACTCGGCATGCAGCAGTTCGCGCAGCACCTCGCGCAACCAGAGGGTCGGATCCGTGGGGGCGGTAGGCGCGACGGTCGTCACCTCCGGCGCAGTGGGCCGGGCCGACGACGGCAGTTCGACCCAGCACCTGGTGCCGTGCAGCGGATGTCCGGGCAAGCGCACGCGGCGGCCGTCGTCGCCGTTCACCGCGGTCCAATCGAGGTCGAGGCCGTGCTCGTAGAGGCAGCCGAGCAACCCGAGCACGCCCGATTCCGCTGTGCCGAAGACGATCCGCGCGTCGGAGCGGCTCGCCAGATCCGCGGCGAGGAAACGTCCGAGGATGCCGTCGGTGCTCGGATCCACGAAAACGACCGGGCCCTCGCGCAGCAGCGTCTGTGCGACGGCGAGCAGCCGCGCGCGGTCCACCGCCGGATCGGCTGCCGCCGCGGCCAATTCGCCCGGGTCGACAGGTGCCGTGGAGCCGAGCAGTGCACGGGACAAGAACTTGGACGCTCCCCCACTCAGCACGGCCGCGAATCGAATACCGCTCGCCCGCAACCGGTTGTGCACGGCGAGTTGACCTGCGAGCACCTCGGCGACCGCCCCGGCGGCGGGGATCTGCCCGGGCAGCGACGCGGTCTGCTGACCCACCGGCCGGGCACCGGGCGAGAGCAGCAGCGCGACACGTGGCGCGGCCAAAGGTTCCCGCTCCGCCGCGACGGCGGGACCGCGCGAATCGAGGTGTTCGGCGATTTCGGCTGTGCTGCCGGCGATCACGGCGAGGCGCTGCGCGAAGTGCCGACGGCCGTGGCCCAGGGTGAAGGCCACATCCGGCAATTCGACCGGCTGTGCCCGAAGGTGTTCTGCCAGTTCGCCGCACAGCTCGGTAAGCGCTTCCGGGGTCCGCGCGGACACCGCGACGAGATGCGGGCGTGGTGGCGCGGCCTCGAGCGTCGGCGGTTCGGGTGCCTGCTGGACAACGCAATGGGCGTTGGAGCCGCCGAGGCTGTACGAGCTGACCCCCGCCAAGCGCGGTTGCTCGCCTGCCCACGCCCGCCCTCGGGTGAGCACCTCGATACCGGCCGCCGCCAGGTCGAGATCCCCGGTGGGACGGTGGAAATGCAGGGACGGGAACAACACCCCGCCGGCGACGGACAGCACCGCCTTGACCAGACCCGTGACCCCGGCCGCGTGGTCGAGGTGGCCGATATTGGTCTTCACCGAGCCGATCGGCAGCGATTCGGTCCGTCCGGCGAACGCGGTGCGCAGACCTTCGAGTTCCACGGCGTCGCCGAGCCGGGTCGCGGAGCCGTGGGCTTCGACGTATCCGGCCTCGGCGGGATCAGCCGCCGCATTGCGCCACGCCCGCTCGATGACCCGCGCCTGCGCGGCCGCGCTCGGCGTGCTGATGGTGACCGCCGAGTGGCCGTTGTGCAGCACGGCGCTACCCCGGATGACGGCGTACACGGGCGCGCGATCGGCGCGGGCCCGCGCCAGCGTGGTCAGCAGCAGGGCCGCGCCGCCCTCACCCGGCACCGTGCCGTCGGCGTCGGCGTCGAACGCGCGCACCTGACCGCTGGGCGAGGCGATCTCGGTCATCGTCTGCGCGGTCCATACCGGGGTGCCGCCGGCGCGCACGCTGACGCCGCCCGCGAGCGCGTATTCCGCTTCGCCGCTGCGCAACTCGCGGCACGCATGATGGACGGCGACGAGCGAGGAATTGCAGCCGCTCTCGATGGCGTAGCACGGGCCGGTCAAACCGAGCAGGTGCGCGATCCGGGCGGGGGTGGCGAACGGCAGATTGCCGAGCATGCTCAGCGCGCCCGGGTCCACCGCCATCGCGTGGTAGCTCGACATCGGTGCGCTGAACACCACCGCGGCGGTCGCTTCGCGCAGGGTATCCGGCGCGTAGCCCGCGTCCTCGATCGCCGAGTGCGCCAATTCCACCGCGATCCGCTGCTGCGGATCCATCAGGGCGGCTTCGCGTTTGGACAGACCGAAGAAGGCGTAGTCGAAGCTGTGGATGTCGCTGAGGTGGCCCATGGGCAGGTAGTCCACGCCACGGTCCAGCGCCGTCGCCTCGGCTCTCGCGTCCGGCATGGGGCCGATCGAGTCGCGCCCGGCCGCGAGGTTGGCACGGAACCGCGCCAGATCCGGCGCGTCCGGGAACCGGGCGCCGATCCCGACGATCGCGATGTCGTCGTCACGAAGGGAGAATGCGGTCACGATTCCTCTACACCTCGAATGTCATCGGCGCGCTGTCCACGGGGTCGGCGGGCAGCACCGGGTCTGCTGCGAGAACACCGGCCTGCGCGGCCACGGTGTCGAGATCGAACAGCATCCCCACCGAAATGGCGCCGGGCCAGCGGGCTTCCAGCCGTACGTGCAGGGCAACCACCCGGTGTGAGTTGCCGCCCACATCCAAAAACCGTTCGTCGCGGTCGAATTCGTCGTGCACCAGCACCTCGGACCAGATCGCGCCGACCGCCCGCTCGAGCTCGGTCCAGGTGTCGCGCGAGGGCGCCGGTCGCCGCGCCGGCGCGCGCAGCAGCGCGCGCAGGGCGGCTTCGTCGAGCTTGCTGCTGCCCGGCGCGATGGGCAGCACCTCGATCGCGACGAACCGCTCCGGGACCGACTCGGGCGCCAGATGCTGAGCGCAGTAGGCGGTCAACGCGCCGGTGCTCGGCGGGATCGCCGCGCTGTCCGCCGGCACCCAGAACGCGGCGAGGAACACCGCGTCGTCGGCGTCGCGCTCGGCCAGCACCACGGCCTCGCGCACGGCGGGGTGATTCTCCAGCACGGTCTCGACCGCGGCCCGCTCGATCCGGACGCCGCGCACCTTCACCTGACTGTCGGCCCGGCCGTGGAATTCGATGTCGCCGTTCGCAGCTACCCGCGCGAGATCACCGGTGAGGTACATGCGGGCGCCGGGCTCGGCCGCGAACGGATCGGCCACGAAGCGGCTCGCGGTCAGGCCCGGCCGGGCCGCGTAACCGTCGGTGACCTGTCCGCCGCCGAGATACAGATCGCCCCGCGCACCGGAACGGACCGGTCGCAGCGTGCCGTCCACGAGATAGGCCGCCGTGCCCGCGGTGGGCGTGCCGATCGGCACGATATGGCGCTTGCTGTCCGAAACCACGTGGCAGATACAGGTAACCGTGGCCTCGGTAGGGCCGTACTCGTTGTGCAGCCGAGTGTCGGGCAAGGTCGCGTAGTGCTCTTCCGCGAGACGTACCGGCACCGCCTCCCCGCCCAGCGTCACGATCCGCAGCGTCGCGCTCCGCTCCGCCAGGCGCGGCAGCAGCAACCGGTAGAACGAGGGGGTCGAGACGAGGTGCGAAACATGCTGCCGCACAGCCAGTTCGGCGACCGCCTCGACGTCCGGCAGCATTCGGGCGTCGGGCAGCACGCTCGTACCGCCCACGGCGAGTGCCCAGGCCAACCCCATGAGCGACCCATCCCAGATCAGGCGCATCGCCGAGAAGGTGACGAGTTCGCCTTCGGTGTGCGGATAATCGCGCGATCCGATCAAGGTGGCGAGATTCGCGCGTGAGACGACGACGACCTTCGGCAGACCGGTGGAGCCGGAGGTGGTGATCACGTAGGCGGGGGCCCGCATGGGCGGCTGAGCGGGCAGCTCCAGCTCGGGTGCCGGTGCGGCCTCGGCGATGTCGAGCACCGCGAGCCCGGCCTGCGGCGCAGCCGTGCGCGTAGCGGCGACGGCTGCGGGGGTCAGCGGGTCTTGTCCGTCGATGAGCATCGCGGCGCAGTCCGTCGCCGCGAGCACCGCCTGCAACGACTGCTCGCCGCGGTCCGGTTCGATCACACACCACGCGGCAGCGGCACGCAGCGCCGCGATCATGCCCACTACGGTGTCCAGGTTCTGCCGCTGGTACACGATGACGGTCTGGCCCGGCCGCACGCCGGCGCCCACCAGCCGACGCGCGAGCGACGCTGTGGCGGTGTCGAGTTCACGATAGGTGAGCGAGCGCGACCCGACCACGAGCGCGGTGCGCTCGGGCACCCGCTCGACCTGGGACAGGATTCCGCTCAGCAGGTCGCTCGCCCGGCTGTCCACGGTCGTACTCATCGCCGCACCTCGACATGGCTGGTGCCGCTGATGGTGTCCGACGGCGGCTGGTAGGCCAACAGCATGCGGTCGCCGTGCTCGACCACCTCGAAGCCGGCGAAACGCAGTGACACCAGCATGATCCGGTTGCGCGGCGTCGCGACGAACTCCGCCGCCGGGCGCCGCCCCGCGGCCCTGGCCCGCCGGACCAGCTCGCCGATCAGCGCCGTCCCCACGCCGCGCGACATCACCCGGCACGACATCAGCAGCAGGAGCAGCACCGCGTCGCCGCCGCGGTGCTCGGTGACCGCGAGCCCGATCGTGCCGTAGCCGCCGAATCGGTCGGTCAAACTGGCGACAAGTACTTCATGCTGGGGCGAGGCGCACAGTGCGCGCAGCTCATCGATATCGAACGTGGTGCCCGTCGTATTGAGTTGGTGAGTGCGCACGGTCAGCTCGTTGGCCCGGACCAGATCGTCCTCCGTGGCCTCCCGCACCGTCATCACCAAGTCCAAGGAGGCGAGGAACGCCGCGTCCGAACCCTCGAACTCGGACCGGGACACTTCCCGAGACCGCTCCGCGCGGTAATACGAACGGCGCTCCCGCGCCTCGGAAGTCGTTGTGCCCGGCGTGAACTCGGGCAACCCGGGCAGGTCGCCGATACGGTCTGCCGAATAGCAGCGCACCTCGGGATAGGCGGCCGCCACTTCGGCCAGCTCGACCGGGTCGTTGTCCACGAACGCGATCATGTCCCGGCCGATGTTCAGTGTCTCCGCGATCCGGCGAATCGCGGCCGACTTCGGGCCCCACCCGATCTCGACGGCGGTGAACATCTCCTCGATCCCGTGCAGACGCAGATGCGCGGTGGTGACGCCCGTTTCGCCGCGACTCGCGACGGCATGCAGGATCCCGCGCTCATCCAACGTCCGGATAGCGTGCAGCGCTTCAGGTTTGGGTGCCCCGCCATCGGACTCGAGCACCACGCCCGGCCAGACCGTGTCGTCGAGATCCCAGACCAGGCATTTCACCGTCGAATCCATCACACCCTCCGCACCAGTCCGGCGCTCCAGGCGGCGACCGGACTGCTGTTCACCAGCAACGCGTATTCACCGATCGCCCGGGTCGCGGCCGCGGCTTCCAGATTGACCAGCATGTCCATCGAACCGAGGTGACCGTAGGCCGCGAGATTGCTCCGGCATGCCTTGTCGACTTGGCGGTCCAACGCCTCCTCCCAGAAGGCAAAGGCGCCCGCCGACAGGTTCTGCATGATGATCGGCCCCACCGCGTCCGCGGGAATACCGTTGCGGTCCAGCAGTTCCGTGATGATCGCCTCGAGCCGCTTCTTGCTCTCCACCGCGAGCCGGAACGAATAGGTGGGTTCGTCCGTGCACTGCTCGGTCCATGCGTCCGATGGGATGTCGCGGTAATCGATTCGGAAGAGGTCCGCGTATTTGCCGTCGCTGCGCACGATCTGGTCGACGAACTCCCAGCGCCCGGGGCCCGCGGCGGTGACCAGGACGGCGGCCGCGCCGTCCCCGAGCAGTGTCATCGGGGGCCGATAGCGCTGGGGTGTAGGGGTTTTGGCGGCGGTGACAACCAACACGGAGCGACAGTGCGAGTCCGCGCGCACCAGTGCCGCGGCCAGGGACAGCGCGGCCGACACCGAGACACAGCCGAGATCGCCGACGCCCGTGGTGAAGGCGCGTCGCGCGCCGAGGCGGTGTTGCAGCCGGGTCGCCTCCGACGCCAGCAGATACTCCGGCGCACGGCCTGTGACGAGCAACAGCGCATCGATCTCGTCGGCGCTGCGACCGGCCTCGGCCAGCACCGCCTGCGCCGCTTCGGCGGCGAGATCGACTTCCGTGCTCGCGTCTGCCGTCCGCACCGTCTCGATGCCCAAGGCCAGGGCGTGGTCCCGGCGCGGGGGCGGCAGCGCATCCAGCTCAGCCAGCCCGGATACCGCCGCCGTCGCGGCGGGAAACCAGGTCGCCACCGGCCCGAGTAGTACGGGTCCGTTCCTCATCGCGCGCCCCGCAAGACGTGCTCACCCATCGCCACTTCGGCGACCTCCTGTGCTCCCTCGATGATCTGCATGACTTTGGCGTCGCGATAGAACCGTCCGGCGCGACTGTCCGGGGCGCACCCGGCCGCCCCGAGCACCTGCACGGCACGTTCGCTCACCGACGCCGCGGCCCCTGCGGCCACATACTTGGCGGCGATGGTGGCGACAAGCGCGTCGGCCGAACCGGCCGCCCGAGCCGCCGCCGCCCGGGCACACATCGCCTGTGCGCCTTCGACTTCCGCCGAGCACCGGCCCAGCGTCGCGCGGATCAGCTGGTGCTGCGCGAGCGCGGTGTCACCCTGTTTGCGGGTATTGGCATGTGCGGCAGCGTCATCCAGACAGGCGCGAGCCAATCCGACACAGCCCCACCCGACCGTGAATCGTCCGTGATCCAGCGCGGTGCCGATGACATGGGAGAGACCGAAACCCGGCGGCGCGAGCAGGTGGGCGGCGGGTATTCGCACGCTGTCGAACCGAATATGCGCCTGCCGCGCGCCACGCAGGCCGAGCCCGCCCTCGACCGACTGGACGGAGACGCCCGGAAGGTCTCGGTCGACGAGGGCCGCGCACAGACCGCCCGCCGAGGTGCCGAGCACCAGGAAGACGTCGGCGACCTGACCGAAGGTCACCCACAGCTTCGTTCCGGACACCAGCCTGTCGCCCTCGTCCTCGTCGAAAGTTGTTGCGACGTGCGACAAGTCCGTGCCCGCACCGGCTTCGGTAGCGGCCAGCGCGGCCACCGTCCTCCCGGTGGCGAGCCGGGGCAGCCAGAGTTCGCGCTGCGCGACCGTCCCCCACCGGTCCACCGCGGCGGCGACCATACCGTGCACCGTGAGCAGTGAACGCAAACTCGTGCAGGCGCGACCGAGAGTGGCGGCGAGCAGGCCGAGTTCGTGCGCGTCGAGACCGCCGCCGCCGAAGCGCACGGGCCGGTCCGCGCCGAGCACACCGCGGCCGGCCGCGAGCGCGATCATCTCGTCGGGCAGGCCGTCCCGGTCCCAGCGGGCCGCATCGGTCTCGGCCGCCGCGACCAGGTCCGCGACATCGATCACTAGAGACCGCTCCCGGACAGTTTGCGCTCGACGAATGCCGCGGCACGTGCGGCCGTGCGAAAGTTGTCGAGCTCGAGATCCTCGACATCGACGGTGATCCCGTAGGACTGCTCCACATGGACCACGATCTCCAGCGACCGCAGCGAGTTGACCAGTCCGAGCGCGAAGATGTCCTCGTCCGCACCCAACTCCCGGGCCGCCATCGACCCGAAGTACGCCAGCAACTCCCCCGTCAACTCCGCTCGGCGCTGCGCCACCCGCTCACCGTGTTCCACCGACACTCGCTCTCTCGACGCCAACCAGACGGTGCGCCGCACAGGACCCGACCGCGTCCACGACACCATCGCCCGAGGTCACGAACAAGCCCTGGTTTCCATTGGCAATGGAAGAAAAGGGGGTGCCGCAGACCACCACTCAGCCTCGGCGGCGGTCCTCGCGCAGGCGGTCGATCGCCCTGGCTATCAGGGAGGCCCTGTCGACCAGGCCGGACTTCTGTTGTTCGAAAGCGATCAGGCGTTCGGCGGTCGTTGATCACCCCGTTGCAGCACAGCGGCGAGACTGCCCATGGCCTCGGGGTGCCCCGCGACCGCGGCACGGCGCAGCCAGAGTTCGGCTTCGTCCAGCTCGTTCTGGTTACGGATGCTGCGCAACCCAGCGCAGCGGCCGGCTCCGCCGGTCGACCCGCCCTTGAAGCAGTCGAGCGAGATCGTTCATCGCGGCGGAGTTGCCACCTCGGCGGCCCGACGGAGCCGGTCCGCCACGTTCTGCGGCTGCGGCACAGCGGGTTTCGCAGGAGCGGACCCCGAGGGGAGCAAACGAGGAGTTCGTGCCCGGCGACTTATCACATCGCCACTCGCATGCTTCGGAGTTGAAGCCCGGCCGGGTTCGATCCCCAAGCGAGCGTCGAACCTGTCGCCTGGAAGATCGACTGCCACTTCATATTCCGATCCGGGTGCGGTAGTGCCCGTTTGCGCCCCCGGCAATTCCCCACTCAAATCCCCAGTCCGACAACTTCTTCTGGGCTGTGCATGGTGCACATAATCGTTGTATCAATCAGAAGCATCCACATTTCGGATGAGGGTCTGTTACCTCGCGGCCGGCGCTTCTCGGTCGGCCGTGCTCCCGGAAAGATCGTGAGGAACGGCGATGAACAGATATTCGGCGAATTTTGTTCGTGTATCCACTATTTCGGCGCTGGTATCGCTGGCGCTGGCACCCGCGGCCCTGTTGGCCGGGCCTGCTGCGGCCGACCCGGTGACGGTCAATTTCAAGTGCCAGGCCAAGCCGCCGATCGGGGCGCCGCAGGAATCGACCATGCCGATGCAGGTTACCGGCACGGCTCCGGCTACCGCGTCGCCCAGCTCGGCGGTCGCCATCAACCTGGTCGCGGGCCAGGGACAGATTCCGGCCAATCAGGGCGGATACAAAATCAATTACGTCCGTGACCTGAAACTGGTCGCGCCCTTCCCGACCAACTCCACCTACGTGTCCTCGTCGCTGACCGGCGGCACCGTCAAGGCGACGATCGACACCAGCGGTGGCAAGGCGGCGATCAAGGTGACCGACCGGCTGCCCGGCGGCTCGACGTTCACGTTGCCCGCGCTCACCGTGAATGTCACGGCAGGCAACTCCGGTTCGATCACCACCACGCTGGCCGGAACCAGTTACGCCGACCCGGGTTTGACCATGGTGGTCAACGCGCAGGCGGGACCTTTCGCGGTGAACGTGCCGGTGTCGTGTTATCCGGACCCGGCGCCGATCTTCACCACGACCGTCATCGGATCCGGTAAGTCGTCACCGGCGCCGCAACCGGTCGAGCCGGGTTCCCCCGGCGTCTTCACGCTGCTCCCCAACCTGGGCCTGGGACAGGATCGGTAGCCGAACGCTCACAGAAATCCCCTGCACTGCGGGGGATTTCGTCTGTTCGGCGCCCAAAAGGTCACGACCCCAGGGCAGTACCTGACACCGGGTTGTTCAAGCCGGTCGCGGTCAGGGTGAGGTGCCGGATCAGAATCTCGGCCGCGGCATCGCCATCGCGGGCCAACGCCGCCTCCTCCAGGCGACGGTGCTCCTCCACACCGTCCCGATCCGGGTTACGTTGCGCCGACCAACGGCGGGTCAACTCGCTCGCGGTCCACATCCGATCGAAAGTCTCCAGCAGAACCGCATTGGCACAGCCCTCCAGCAGCGTCCGATGGAAGAGCCGATGGGCTTCGGCCCATTCGGCGCTGTAGTGGTCGGGATCTTCCGGCGGGTACGGCGGCGTGCGGGCCAAGCGGTGATGGGTGGCGCGCACCCGGGCCTCCCAGTCGAGATCGCCACGCGCGATGGACATTCGGAGCACGACCGGTTCGATCGTGCGCCGCGCCTCGGCTATCTCCTGCCAGCGCCGGTCGGACGCGGCGGGTACGGCGAAGCCGCGATTGTGCAGCCGGTCGGCGAGGCCGTCACCGACCACCCGCACCAGGGCCTCGCGCACGACAGCCAGACTCACCCCCTGTTCCTTGGCCAGATCCTGCGGCTTGAGCGCCGCCCCGGGCGCGTACTCGCCACGCATGATCGCGTCCCGCAGGTGCGCGTAGACCTGCTCGGAGAGCATCAACTTCCCCGGCGCGGCCGTGGCCTCGTCCGTCTGCGTCATGCCATGAGCATAGACTATTGGACAGATAATCGATTATTAGTGCTATTGTCGATCATGGCTGACGTTTCAGCCCCGGGTGCGGATCGTGTTCCCGCCCGTAGACGCTCTCCCAGGAAGACGCCATGAACAGCAACAACCCCTTCGCCCGCCTCCCCGAGGCCGCGGCTTTCACCGTCACCAGCACCACCGTCACCGACGGCGACGCCTGGTCGCCCGAGCAGTTCTCCGCCGGCGTGCCCGGCGGCAAGGATGTCTCCCCGCACCTGCGCTGGAGCGGTGCCCCGAGCGGTACGAAGAGCTACGCCGTCACGGTGTACGACCCCGACGCACCGACCGGTTCCGGCTTCTGGCACTGGGCCGTGGCCGATATCCCCGCCACCGTCGCCGAACTCCCGGAGGGCGCAGGCGACGACACCGGCTCGGGCCTACCCGAAGGTGCCTTCCAGTTGCCGAACGACGCCCGCGTCGCCCGCTTCCTCGGCGCCGCACCGCCGGCCGGACACGGCGTGCACCGGTACTTCGTAGTGGTGCACGCCCTCGATATCGAGACCATCGGCGTTCCCGCCGACGCCACCCCGGCCTACCTCGGCTTCACCATCGCGGGACATATTCTCGGTCGCGCGGTTTTGACCGCCACCGCCGAGACGGTCGCCGCATGACGACCGAACAGTGGCGGGTCGGCGATATCTCGATCACGAAAATCGAAGAGCTGCAAGGCTGGACGCCTGTCGAATTCCTGCTCGAGGTGTTTCCGGCCGCAACGCGGGCAGAGATAGCACGAATCGACTGGTTACGCCCGACCTACTTCGACGGCGACCGGATGAACGGCATGGTCCACTCGCTGCTGGTGCAAACGCCCACGCACAAGATCGTGGTCGACACCGGAATCGGTAACGGCAAGCAGCGCATCGCGCCCGCCTTCGACCATCTCGACACGGACTTCCTGGCGAGATTCGAGCGGGTGTGGCGGCGCGAGGAAGTCGACGGGGTCCTCACGACCCATTTGCACATCGACCATGTCGGCTGGAACACGATCCGCGAGAACGACGATTGGCAGCCGACCTTTCCGAACGCCCGATACTTCTTCGTGCGTGCGGAATACGAGCACTGGGCGGCCTTCGCGCAGGACCCGCAGGCGCATGCGGCGTACTCGGAATTCGGCCACAGCATGGTCGACGGCGCCGCCGTCTTCGCGGACTCCCTCGCCCCGATAGCGGACGCAGGACTGATCACCTGGGTCGAACCCGGCCAGACCGTAGTTCCCGGAATCTCGCTGCTCGGCACAGCGGGGCACACACCCGGTCACGTGTCGGTCCTCATCGAGGACGGCGGCGAAAGTGCCGTCATCACCGGCGATTTGATGCACGCCCAGTTCCAGATCGCACGCCCGGACTGGTCGGTGGAGATGGACACCGACAGCACGGCCGCCGCCAGCAGCAGGTGGAACTTCCTCGAGCGGTTCGCCGACTCACCGACCCTCGTGCTCGGAACGCATTTCGGCACACCGACCGGCGGGCACCTCGTCCGCGACGGCGACACCTACCGGTTGATCCCGGTACACGGCCGAGAGTTCCAGCCCGACAAGCTATCTCACGAAGGAAGCCGCCCATGAAACTCATCGCCTTCGAATCGCCCACCGGACCTCGGATCGGCGAAATCCGCGGCGCGGCAGTGCGCGACCTCGGCCCGATCGACGACTACTACGCCGATCCCGAGGCTGCCGCGAGCACCACCGCGGAGCCCGATCTCCTACTCGCCGAACTGCGCTCGGTGCCGCCTGTGCCGAAGACAGCCCGAATCTTCTGCGCCGGCATCAATTACCGCTGCCATGCCGAGGAGGCCGAGCGGGCGGGCGTCGCCGAGCCGGCGCTGCCGCTGATCTTCGGCCGCTGGCCGAGCACCCTGGTGGTCGACGGCGACCCGGTTCCGGTCCCGCCGCACGAAGAGGGCCTCGACTGGGAGGGCGAACTGGCGGTCGTGATCGGCCGAACCACTTGGTGCGCAACCGAAGACAACGCGCTGACATCGGTTCTCGGGTACACCGCCTTCAACGATCTGACCGCCCGCAGGAAGCAAACCGACACCATCCAATGGACGCTGGGCAAGAACGCCGACCGCAGCGGGCCGATCGGGCCGGTCCTGGTCACCGCCGACGACATCGGCGACCCGCACCGGCTGGACATCAGCACCCGGGTGAACGGTGAACTCCGGCAGCACGCGAACACAGCCGAACTGCTGCACAGCATTCCGCGCTTGATCGCCTACATCAGCGACACGGTGACCCTGCTGCCCGGCGACGTGATCGCCACCGGAACGATGGCCGGCATCGGAATGGCCATGACCCCGCCGCAGTACTTGCGACCCGGTGACAGCGTCGAGGTGGAGATCGAATCGATCGGCGTGCTCCGCACCCCCATCGTCGGATCGGACGCATACCGTCCAGTCGCTGTGCACGAACGGTGCGCTGCCGGGTCTACCGTCCGCTGAGTTCGGCGACGACCGGAGCGAAGCGTTCGGCGAAGTCGGCGCCGAAGATGAAGTAGGAGAAGCCGTTTTCCTCGCGGCGGCGCTGGATTTCCTCGATGGCGGCGGCCGGGTCGTCCGGGAGCACGGTCAGTGCGTCGGCGGCGCGCAGGGCGGCGGGGTCGGTGGTCGGTGGCGCCATGTGCGGTGCCACGGCGTCGCCGATGACCGGCACGGCGAGCGCGAGTTCTACGTCCCCGCGGGAGCGCACATCGCCGGCGAGCCGCTCGACTTCTGCGCGCGACTGCGGGCCCAGGGCGAAGGTGACCGTGTCGGCGATCTCGGCGGCCAGCGCCCGGGCCTTCGGACCGAGCACGGCCATCCCGACCGGGGTGTGCAGGCCGGGGCCGTCGAGTTCGCGCAGCGCCCGCACGGTCTCCCGGATCTGATCCAGTCGCTCGGTGGGCGGTACGACGGGCAGTCCCTTGTCGCGGAGCTCGTCCTCGATTCCCGGCCTGCCGGTGCCGATGCCCATCTCGAAACGACCTTCGGTCAGCACCGACAGCGAGTGCGCTTCCCAGGCGGTCAGCCACGGTGGCCGGAAAGGCGAGGCGTACACCCAGGGGCCCACCCGCAGATCGGTCAGGGCCGCGGCGGTCGCGAGCATGGCGGCGGGCGCGGGTTGGGTCAAGGGGAAGTCGGGTACCAGCAGCGTCGAGTAGCCGCTGTCGGCGATGCGGCGCACCCGATCTCGCCACGTCGGCACCTCGGTCATCAGCGGTGCCACGACCCCGAATCGAAACGGCTTCGTCATGCCTGGGATCCCTTCTGTTGATCATGTCTTTCGGTACAGACGTAACGACGCCCCGGCCGTCCGGGATTCATCGGTGCTGCCCAGCGGTACCGTGCCAGGTCGATCGGACTAGGTTCGGTGGTATGAGACCGGCCACGGAAAGCGACTCGCCGCCGCTCGTCCGAGCGGCCACATCCCGCGGTGGTGGCCGATGCATTTCTTGGTGATGGTCGTCGGCGGGGACGTCGAACGGCAACTGGCGCTCTACGGCGACCGCACGCGGCTCACCCCGTACCGCCGCTACGTGTCCGAAGCCGACCTCGAGATCGACCGGCAGGTGCTGCGCGAGCATCCGGTCGACGGCCTCTGCCCCGACGACATACCGGCCGTATTGCGTTGGGGTGCAGGCGATGCGATGGCGGCGGAGGTATCTCGTCATCGACGGCCGCTGGCACGAACGCGGCGACCGCGGCTTGCGCGCCGACATCAGCGACGAACGAGCGGCGGAGTGGACGGCGTTCGTCACCGAGCATTTCGCTCGATTGTCTGACGACGCTCTGATCACCTGCGTCGACTGCCACACCTGAACCGGTTGCGCCGCAGCGGCGCACGGCACCGTCAGCGCAGCAGACCCAAGGGTAGGACCACCGCTACGCTCAAACCCGCAGCCGCAATGGCCGAATAACCCACCCAGTGGATGAACGTGGCTGCCACCACCGGCAGGTACCGCACTGCCGGAGCATGGGGTGTCCTGTTGGTCGTCATAGCCACCGCCATACCCACTCGATCCGCGGCCATGCACGGCGATCCGAATTTTCGATGTGCCGGAAAAGGCGACAGCGCAGCGGGTTGCGCGCACACGAAGCGGGTATAGCGAGTGCTATCGCGAAAAAGGACGGAGGTCGTACAGCCACGATGACTCGAGCCCGCCACTCCCCATGTCCCCAGGATCCGCAGTTCTCGACCGGCAACGTTTACACCAGCGCTCCGCCGGGTCCACTCGAGCTCGACTTCCGTGCCGCCGCGGCGCAACTACCCGTGGTTCGGAACACGCTGCGGGACTGGCTGGAACGGTCGGCGATGACCGCGGACCAGCAGCTGGACGTCGTGCTCGCGGTGGGTGAGGCGTGCACCAACGCCGTCGAACACGGGCATCGCGGCGATGGCGCGACCATTCGGCTTCGGGCACGGTTCGAGGCGAACGTTCTGCGGGTTACCGTCCGCGACACCGGACGCTGGCGACCACCGGTGGACGACCCGGCATCATTTCGCGGGCACGGCATCGCACTGATGCGCGCGCTGATGGATTCGGTGCGAATGCGACCGGGCGACTCGGGCACGGTCGTCGAGATGGATGTGCAGGTTCGCCGCTAACCGGACTGTTCGGCTTGGGTGTGTCGATCGTCGGAGGGACGCGTGGTGCGCAGCGCCGCATGGGCCTCGGCGACCGTCGGGTAGACGCTCAGCAGGTCGGTCAAACCGGTCAGCTGCATCGGCCGCAGCGTCGCGGGATGACTCGCTACCACGGCCAGTCGCGTGCCGCGCGGGTTCGGTTGCGCGCCGGCCGCCAGCACGGTGAGGCCCGATGAGGCCATGAAGGTCACGTCCGACAGATCCACGATCAAGCCGTACGGGGCGTCCCCGGTGTCGGTGGTCTGCGCGTCGTCGATGGCGGTGGCAAACTTCGGCGCGGTCAGCACGTCGATCTCGCCGCCGACCCGTACGACGGCCACACCGTCGTGCATTTCGCGTGCTGTGGTCAGCCAGGTCCCGGCGGGACGTGCAGTTCGTTCCGGCATCGGCGTCCCTGGCTCGTAGTCGGTCACGGGGTGAGTTTACATTGTATCCTCGCCCGCACCGGGTCCGCGTCAGTCGGTGGTGAGCGTGTGTTCGAGCCGGTCCAGCAGCGCTTCGAGGGCCTCCTCGAACTCCGCGGCGCTGTGGTCCTGGGAAAGCTTGGGCTGCAGCCGGAACAAATGCGGGAACTCTGCCAGCGAACCGGCCGAGGCGCGCCCCGGCTCTGGGCCGGTCATCGGCGCCCGCGCGGCGACCTCCAGCAGCAACTGTCCGAGCAGGAACGTCGTGTACGAGCGGTAGGCGCCGACAGCGGCGTCGTCATCGAAGCCGTACGACAACAAGGTATCGAGGAACGTTTCCATCCAGCGCAGGCTCCGCAATGGCGGACGCACCCACGGCGCCTCGGGCGGGCGGGTCGCGGTCAGCGGGAACAGTTCCGGATGATCCGAGGCGATCTGCCGTACCCCGTGGGCGAGGCGCACCAGGAAATCCTGCCAGCCGTCTTCCTGCCTGCGGGCGGCGAGCTGGTCGGTGTGCAGGTCGTCGATGAGCAGGTCGACCATCCCGCTGAGCAAGTCCTCACGGCTGTGCACGTATCGATACAGGGCCATCGCCTCGACCCCACACGCCGAACCGAGGCGGCGCATGGTCAGCTTGCGCAGCCCCTCCTGATCGACGAGGTCGATGGCCAGCTCGAGGATCAGGCGACGACTCAACGGTGCCCGCGATTCATCGCGCTCGCTCGACTCCGAGTCGCGAGAGTCCGGCACCGTCGCCAAATCCTCTACGCGATCGTCGTGATGTTCGTCCACCGGGACTTCCCCTCACTGCACGCGTTGAAGCAAGACCAACGGTCAGACTATTTCACCCTCCACCCACTACCCAACTGCGCAACGGCAACGACACCCGATCCTGCGTCCATACAGCGCCTGACCTGCACAGTTTACAAGGTAAACGCCGCCAGCTACATTGTGTCGAATGTGCGGTCATGGCTCCGTCGACGGGCATGCCACCGAGACCGGCGAGGTGATCGACAGGTGCCTGATCGACGCCGCATCGTCGGACAACTGGCAGGACTTTCTGGTGCGGCTGGCGCACGGGGTGCGCCAGGTCGCGTTGGACCATCCGGAACTGTTCCCGCTCGCGGCGACGGCGCCGGCGCAGGCGCCGTGGGTGCGACCCCCGCTGGGCAGCCTGCGGTGGATGGAGACGTTCCTGAACACGTTGCTGGCGTACGGCTTCGACGACGACGCCGCGGTCAACGCCTACCGCTCGTACACGACCTTCCTACTCGGGCAGCTGCTGCTTCAGGTCGCCGCACGGGGCTCGGAGGCAACGGAACTGCACCGATCCCGCGGCGACGGCCTGACCGGCTTCCCGAACCTGTTCCGCTTGCAGCCCAAGCTTTCCCAGGACCACAGCGCCGCCGAGTTCGACGACGCGCTCGAAGCCGTCCTCGACCGGATCGAACGGATGCGCGCCGCCCGCTGACGCCACCGTCACTCGATGCCGTCGACGACCGGCCATAGCCGTCTCGTCAGAACGAGAACCGTTGCGGTGGAGCGTGTGCGGAGGGATCAGCGGAGGCTGTGCGCTCGGGTGTCGATGATCTCGGCGGCGAGCTGTTCGATCGCGTCCCAGGCGCGGTTGTCCTCGGCGATCGTGCGCGACGCGGGCGCGTTCGGCATGAACGGGTGGTGCACCGGGTCGAAGACGACCGCGGTGATCGCGCGGTCGGCCAGCGCGCGCAGATCGGTGACAATTTGATCGACCGAGCCTACGCCCAGCGGACGGTCCGGCTCGGGTACGGGCTCGGCGTGGATCGCGAGCCGGATCCGGGGAGCGACGCCGGGTGGACGTGTACCACGCTCGGCGGCAAGCGCATTCGCGGTGCGCATGCCGCTGTCCAAGCTCGCCAGGGTGGGAAAGGTCGGATGCCATACGCCGTCGTAATCCACGGCCCGACGGAGGGCCGGTGCGGCGCTGCCGCCCACCCAAAGGGGCGGACCACCGCGCTGGACGGGCGACGGCGTTGCCAAGACGTCGTCGAATGTCACGAATTCGCCTGCGAAGCCGGTGATTTCACCGCGCCAGAGCCGGGTGATGACGTTCAGGTATTCGTCGGCGATGGCACCGCGGCGGCGAAAGTCGACCCCGAGCGCGCGGTACTCGAGTTCGGCGCCGCCGACACCGATACCGAAAACGACTCTGCCGCCGCTGAGTTGGTCGATCGTGGCGATGGCCCGAGCGGTGTGCAGCGGATTTCGCAACGGCAGCACCGCAACCGAGGTGCCCACCTTGATCGTTCGAGTGAGCGCGGCGAGAAAGGTGAGTGCGGCGAAGCTTTCGTAGAAGTCCTCCGGATATGCCCGCCGCACGTCGGCGGGTTGCGCCAGATGGTCGGTGACCATCGCGAGATCGAAACCGAGACGTTCACAACCCGAACCCCATTCGGCCAGTCGCGCACCCGAGACCGCCGCACCGTAATTGGGGATGGAGACACCGAACTGCATTGCCGCCGCTTTCTGTTGGTCTGCCACGAAAGATCGCCCGCCGCGGCCGAGCAGCGAGCTGCCCGGCCGCCGGGTCGGTCAGGACGGGTGGATCCAGGAGCCGATCGGGGTCGGCGGCAAGGCGCGCACGACGGACATCACCGGGTTGCACCAGAATTGTGAGGACATGCAGACGAACGCGCCGGTCTTGTCGTAATTCCAGGCGTCGCCGTGCCAGGCCCAGGTCAGGCCGTCTTCCGACGGACTGAACGGGCATTGGTCCGGCGCCTTGCCGTTGCAGCCGTCCACGCCCCAGGGGCCGACCGGGTAGGCAGCCGCGGTCGGCGTCAGGGTCGCTCCCCCGGCCATCGACACCACGGGAACGGAGATGCCCGCCACGGCGGCGAGCAGCATTGCGGCACGTTTCATCGGAAATCCTCCTCGGTTCGTCAACCGTGATCGGCGATCACAACGCGATCATCGCCTACCCTCAGGGCAATGTTAGCAATTCTGTGGCTATTCCCACATGCGTTCTCCGCCTGCCGGGGACCGCACCGGGTCGCCATCCAGCTTCCTTTTCACATTTTCCAGGTAGAGCCTGCCGTGGGTCGGCTCATCGAGCGCGCCGTTGAGGATCTGTCTCGGCAGCGGATGTTGCTCAGGGTACCCCGTGCGAGCTGTACGCCGGAATACGGTTCCCGCGGCTACGAGTTCGAAAGTATAGGTGACGGAGTACGTGAAATACGTTCGGCCGAAAGGCTTCTCGGCCTCGAACTCGAGAACTTTCGCCCGCTCCGCACGTCGCACCACGTAGTCCAGCGCCGCTGCGGTGCCACCGATCGGGTCGAGTATATGGTCGGTGAATCGCGCACCGACCCCGACGGACCGATGCGTGTCGCCCTCCACCCACTGCGAGGACGGGATGATCTCCGGCCAGTTGTCGGGCACCGACACCAGGTCGTACACGGCCTCGGGCGCGGCTCGCACAGTGATGTCGACCGCGGTGACGATCGTGATCACGACAGTTCACCACCCGCCGTGAAGCCGACGAGCATCTTCTCGATCTCGCCGCCGTTCAGCATCGCCAGAAATGCGTCGAGGCCGTCGTCCCCTGCGGTGGTCATGTCATCTCCGGAAAGGTCGAGGGGGCGGCGGTCAAGAGCGTGTCGAAGTGTTCGCGGAGTCGTGTGGTCAGCGCGTCCGGACGCGGGTCGGATTTCGCTATCTCGATGATGAGGCGCCCTTCGAATGTGAGGATGACACCCATATGCGCCGGTGACAGCGAACGGATGTCCGATACGCCGACCGGCCGGGTGACATGCCAGACGGGACGGAAGTCCTCGAAGATGATTCCGTCCGGAGCCGGAAGTTCCGGAATCACACCCCAATTGGTGGCCAGCACGGTGCCTGGTCGGTGCGAGAAGGCTCGATCCAACGCGTCCAGATACTCCGAGGTGTTCAGATAGTGCCGGTGCAGGCCACCCGCGGCGAGATCGATCGCGAGTTTGCCGGTGATCGAGCGGGCGAGCGCTCCGGTGGTCATCCCCGGAAGTGGGGTGAAGAAGGCGTTGCCGATGACGTTCGTTCCTTCGATGGCGGACACGCGTGGGGTCAATCGACGACGCAGATCCACGGGGTAGCTGTAACGCACGTCCGAGACGTCTGCGTTGTTTACGTCCGCGACCGCTCGAAGCAGCACCGCGGAGACCAATCCGTTGATTGTCACACCCGCCCGGTGGCTCATTCGGACGAGGGTTTTCGTCTCCGCTGTCGTCAATTCGACGCGCGGATGCGCTTCGCGCGACGGGACCGGATCGAGGGCCACGAGCCCTTCAGCCGGAGATACCGGTGGCGCGGGCGCCGGGCTCGCGGCGATATCGCGTTCGGCGAGCAACTGTTCCAGCGAGCGAGGATATTGTCGAGGGCGCGCCGCATGACCGAGGACTGGGTCGGTGAAGAAAGTCCACAGATCCGCCAGCAGCCGCATTGCGTGACCGCCGTCGGCGATCGAGTGGTGCACCAGGAGCGTCACCCACGCCGTCGCGGAGTCTTCACACTGCACATGCAAGGCGGCAGTGCGATTCTCGATATCGGGCAGTGGCTCGTCGTTTCTCAGGCCGTGCTCGACGACGATCAGCGGCTCTTCGTCCACAGCGCGGAAGACGGTGCGCTCGCCGTCCAGATCGACGATCCGGCACGACAGGAGCGGGTGGGTCTTTCGCAGTATGGCGAACGCCTCGTACAGATTTCCGAGATCGAGCCGGCCGCGCACACGGACGGAGTACCCGACGCAGAGACCGCCTGCGGCGAAGAGCCTTTCGCTGCGATCCAGATCACGGACCCGCGGACGCACCAAAGGTTCGATGGTCATCGCGCCTCCCCTCTTTCGGTCACGCTGCGGTGCAGGCGGTCTCCAGAACGCTGAACAGACACGTCAGAGCGCGGTGGCGGGCGGCCAGGCTTCGGCGACCGTGTCCGCGGTCGTTACCGCGGTGTAGAGGTCGATGATCCGCCAGCCCTCGGCAAGTTTCGCGATGCCGTAGCCCACTGCCCAGCGCTCTATTTCCACGTCGTCCGCGCGCAGGCGACTCACCACGATCTCCAGGTTGACGCGCGTGCTGTTCAACACGCGGACAACGCGATCCAGGATTTTCGCGTGGTGGTATCCACGGGCGGCGAGTTCGGTTTCGTTGGCGACCAAGAATTCTCGGATCGCCGAGTCGGTCAGCAGCCAACGGCTCCGGCCCGGCCTGGGCTCGCCCGCGTCCGCGGGATCGGCCTCACCGATGTACATCGGGACCGAATAGTATTTCCGGTAGAAGAATTCATCCCCTTCGGGACGACCGGTCATGGCCGCCACGTATTCCGCGGAGTACGCCGCATAGAATAATGCGATTTCGCGGCCAAGGGCATTACTGTCGCTCATCTCATCTCCACTTCGCCCGTGCACTGAACCAATCGGAATCGACCGTTTTCGTGCAGACAGCCAACGTGATTCGATACCCGCGGCACGCCGCGGAAACGCCTCTTCCAGCGATAACCCGCCTGGACCACTGCCCTACCAGAGCCGGCGCACGACGATCTCGACATGCGCCAGATAATCGCCCAACACGATCTGATAAGTTGCCTTGTTACTAAATGGGGATCTCTTTACAACTCGATTCTGAACGAAAAGAGCTCCTCTCCGCAAAGGAGAAGAGGCGAGGATCACACCCCGGCGGAGGGCGCGGCTGCGGTCCTCTCGTCGGTGCTGGTCGTCGCGGCGGGCAGCGCCGCACCGGCCTCGGCGAGCAGGCGCCGGGCGCGAGGAAAGTCCTGCAGCGCACCGGTCAGCACCTCGAGGGTCACCCGCAGCGATACCGCGGGAACACCACGGGCGGTGAGGATTTCGGCGGTCCACACGATGAAGTCGCGGAACAGGTCGCTGTCGTCGGTGTACAGGCCGGCGGCCAGGAAGTCGACGATGTGCGCGATGTCTTCGACGGTGCGGTCCCGTTGCAGGCCGGTGTAGGACCGCATGGGCGGGAACCGGTTCTCCAGTTCGGCCACCGTCGCACCGACCAATTGCGGCGCACTGCGGGCGACCATCGTGTACTCCTGATCGGCCAGATGCGCCAGCACGGCCGTCCCGCTGCCGGTACGCCGCAGCCCACGACCTAGGCAATCGGCCGCGGCGGGTGCGTCCGGCGCCCAGGCGTCCGCGCCGAGCAACCGGGCGTAACGCCCATCCGGGCCGAATGCCGCCCCACCCACCAGCACCGGCACGCCGGTCGCCTGACAGGCGGTGATGGCGGCGTGCGCGGCGGGCAACCGAGTCGGTAGCGACGAGGACAGCGCCACCGCCACCGGGTTGTGCTGATGCAGGTGGGCGACCAAATGGTGCGTGGGCACCTGCGCGCCGAGGAAATCCACCTGCCAGCCGCGCAGCCGCAGCACCTCGGCGACGAGCCGGGCGGGCAACGCGTGCCATTCCCCGTCGACGCAGGCGATCGTGACACGACCCGCGGACGTCGTCGGCCTGCTGGCCGGATGATGCGCGAGTGCCGCGATGACGCGATCGTTGATCGCGGTGGCGGCGTGCTCCTGCGCGACGGTGATCCGGTTCGCCGCCCATTCCGTCCCGACGCGCAACTGCACCGGCGCGATCACCTCCAGCAGCACCTGCTCCGGACTCAGGCCCGCGTCGACGGCCGCCAGCACGAGATCCGCGGCCGCGTACTCGTCTCGTCCGGAAACGGCGTCCCACAGGCGATCTCGCAGTTCGGCCAGGTCGGTGCCCGGCGCGGGGTCCAGCGTCACGCGGCGCTCACCCGGTCGCCGTCGGCGGCACGAACATGGCGTGGCGCGGTGATCGCGACCACCGCGATGTCGTCGTGCTGACGCTGGCCGACCCAGTGGGCCACGCGCATGCGAATGTGCTCGACGACGGCATCGGCAGGCATCCCCGCGCAGTCGGACAGAGCTGCCGCGAGCCGTTCCTCGCCGAACATGTCCGCGCCCAACGGGCCGCCGCGTGCCTCGGTGACACCGTCGGTATAGAGCAGGCAGGTCTCCTCCGGCGCCAGCACCGTGGTCACCGTGCTCGCGCTGACCCGAGGCAGCACGCCGACCAGTTGTCCTTGTGTCGCAACCCTTTCCACCGTGCCGTCACGTCGCACGATCAGCGGTGGCAGGTGACCGCCACAGGTCAACCGCAGGCGCACCCCGGCCTCGTCGCGCCGCATCGACGCCAGCACCAACGTCGCGAAACGGGTCGGCCCGGAGGACAACAGCGCGCTGTTGAGCAGATTCAGCACGCGCTCGTGGTCCTCGGCCATGGAGACCAACGCGTGCAGGGTGTTGCGGATCTTCCCGGTGAGAATCGCCGCCTCCAAGCCTTTGCCGCACACGTCGCCCAGCACGACGAGCGATTCCCCGTCGGGTGTCACCGCCGGATGCACGTCGTAGAAGTCCCCGCCGATGATCTCGTGGTTCTCCGCGGCCCGATAGCCGCCGGCCAGTTCGATACCGTCCATCCGATGTAGTCGCGGCGGTAGCAACTCGCGCATGAGTGCACCGGTGATGCTCGCCTGCTCGGCATAGAGCCGGGCCGCGGACAGCGCGCCGCCGGCCCGCGCGGCGAACAGCTGCGCGAACACCTCGTCCCGCTCGCTGAACGCCTGTTCGCCGGTGCGGCGCAACAGCACCAGCGCGCCCGCGGGCACGCCGTGGCCGGGCAGCGGGGTGATCACGACCGAACCGACCGGGCCCGGAAAGCCCTCGGGCACAAGCCAGTTCGGTAACGTGGCCGAGTCGATCCAGCGGGACGGTACGGGCGGGAATCCGCGCAGCGCCTCGCTGAGCCCCGCCACGGTGGCCGGATCTTCCTCGAGGGTGCGGTGGCTCACCCGATCGCCGGAACAGCAGTAGGTGATCGGCAGTCGCGCGCCGACGACCGGAGCCACCAGAACCGCGGCGTCCGCGATATGTCGGGCCGCCATCCGCACCGTCGCCTCCATACAGCGTTCGACGTTCAACGACGCCAGCAGCATGTCCGATGTCTCGGCGAGGAACGCGGTCCGCTCCCGTTCTTCGCGCAGCGCCGCGTGTGCTCGGCGCAACGATCGGGCGTCGTCTTCGACCAGCCACCAGACCACCGACCGGTCGGCCAGGGGCGTGGCGTGCGCCTCGACCGGCTGGTCGTCCAATTGCCCCGACACCACTGCGCTCGACGTGGCCGTCCCCGCGGCCAGTGCACTGTGCGTCTCCGACAACCAGTGCAGTGCGGTGTCCTCGAGGCGCGCACCCGCGACGAGGGCTAGGGGCAGATCGTGCATACCGGGGCTGGTCGCCACGACGATCCCCGCAGGGTCGGCGATCAGCGCCGGATACGGCACCGTCGACAATCGAGCGCGATACTCGAGCGCGGGCAACGGGTCCCCGACCGGATGCGCCACGCCGACCGACTCCTCCAGCAAATCTCCTCCAACGAATTGACGACGCAGCCGAGCCGATCGGACTACCGCAGGCCTGCTCGATCGAAACCTTCCTGATCGGTGTCACGCGGCAGGGATGCGTCACCGAGCGGCGCGACGAATTCGACCGTGGTACCCGACTCGCCGGAAGTGACGCGGGTATCGGGCACCAGCGCACGCATCATCGCGAGACCGCGCCCGCGGTCGGTCGTCCGGTCCGGTGGTCGATCCAGCCAGTGCCCGGTATCCGACACGACCACCCGAATCACCGTGCCCGCGGTGGCCCGAAGCGAGATCGGCCCGCCGTCGCCGCCGTGACCGTGCTCGATCGAGTTGGAGCACGCCTCGTTCACGGCCAGCAGCAAATCGTAGGCGAAGTGCGGCTCGATACCGGTCTGTGCCAGCCACGACCGCAATGCCTCGCGCACCCGGCCGAGTTCCTCGGCCACCGCGCCGAACTCGAGCTGGAGTGACGGAACTCCCTGGTGCAAACCGTCCAACGCTGGCCTCGTCTGTTCGTTCGTGTCTCGTCCGCTCACCGATGATCGCTGGTGTCACCGGTCGCGGTGATCGCGTCGTCGACGCGGTCGAATATCCGCAACACTGTCGTCAACCCGGTGACTTCGACCAGCCGGCGCACGACCGGCGAGGCCACCACACGCAATTCCGCTGTCGCTTGCATGCCACGCAGCAGCACGTTCAATCCTGACGAGTCGAAAAATTTCACCGCGGACAGGTCGACGACCAGCGGTCGTGGTGCGCGGGCGACAGCCTGCTCCAGCGCCTGCGCCAGCCGCGGCGCGGTGTAGATGTCGACTTCCCCGGCGACGACCACGACGATCGCCGCGCCCTTGGAAACAACGTCGACCGCGAAACCGGGCAGTTGGTCTTTCTGACGCACTAGACGGCCTTTCTGACAGTACCGAGCACCGCGCCCAACCCGGTCGCACGCACGCCTCACCTCGACCGGCGCAGAATCCCGCCGCGACCGTGGGCACAAGACGATGCGATGCACCGGACGCGACAGGGGTGAGTCCACCCGAGTCCGCCGTCAGGGCGCATGCGCGGCTGTGTTTTCAACCACGACGCGATACCCGAGTCTAGTCACCCGGCGCCGACCCAGCCCTCCCGGTCCCTGATCGCCCGCCCCCAACGGTGTTTCTTGTCGGCTGAACGGTCGATGGAGCGCCGTCGGTCCCGGCGATAGCGTTGATGTGCAAGCAAGTTGGCCGAAGGTCTGGCCGATCCGAAGTCCCGCGTGGGCGAACGACAGACCGTCGAACTGTGACCGATCGCTGGGTCGCGGAGAGGGGATCCGATGCGAGTCCCGATGGCACTGTGCGGCATCGGACCGTCGCGGCTACCGCGCTGCGCCGTTGTCGCCGCGATGCTCGCATCGTTGGTCGTAATCGTGAGTCCGGGTGTGGCGTCGGCCCGCGACAACTGTGTGCCGACGATCGTGATCGGCGTCGCCGGAACCGACCAAGGTCCCGCGCACAAACCGCCGGAGGGTGTCGACAAGAGCGCGTTGACAGCTCAGGTGGGAGCCGAAGTCGCCGCCGCCATCGCACCGATCGCCGACAAACTCGGCCCGCTGTCGGTGACCCCGATCAACTATCCGGCGACCGGCGTCCAGTGGGGCGGCGCCGTCAGCGCGAAATTCACCTACGACATCTCCGCCTACAAACTCAGTAAGGACACCGGCTACTCGCGGGCCTACGAGTCGCTGAAAAAGCAAGCAGCCGAATGCCGTTCATCGAAGTTCGCACTGATCGGCTATTCGCAGGGCGCGCACATCATCGGCGATCTCGCCCAATCGGTATTCCACGGGCACGGGCCGGTCGATCGCGCACGGGTCGCGGCAGTCGTCCTCATCGCCGACCCCGCTTACAACGGCCCCTCGCCGCGGACAACGGAGGCGATCTACAACCAGGGAAAGTTGACACAGGACCAAGACCATTGGCAGATCGGTGGCGCGCTCGGGCAGCGCGCGGCGTTCGGGGCGACCGATCCGGTGGTGTCGATCTGCGTGTACGGCGACCCGGTGTGCGACGGCAAAGACCTGTACGGACAGGACGGCAAGCTGAAACCGGCGGACAACCAGGACATGCACCGCCGCTACATCCGGGTTGCTTTCGAAGGGACCAGCGACTTCGCGACGTGGGCCGGGATTCAGGCCGGGTATCTCATCCAGCCGGCGCGGGCTGCCAGTCCTCCGGCTCCAGCTCCGGCTCCAGCAGAGCTTCCCGGTAAGCCGGCTCCGGCACCAGCTCCGCCGTCAGCGCCTCGGGAGCCGGTGACGATCGCTCAAGTAGATGGCAAAACTGTCACCGTGACCGTCGTCGATGCCGCAGGCGCCGGCGCCCGGGCAGTGCGCTGCTGGAACGCGACCGACGCAACGCACAATTGGAAGTCGAACTTTCTCGGCGAGACCCGCGTGGACATCCCGCGCAACGGCACCTTCACCGTCACCTGTCCGACCCCACCGAAACCAGGCACGTTCTCGTTGGAGTTCTTCAACTGGCGGTGGTCGCCTGCGATCCAATGGCGTTGAGCTGTCGCAGGTGCGGGTCGATTACCAGCAGACGTCGACCCGACGCTGGTAGCGTCGGCAGATGGAGAGCGAAACTGCTACGGCGGCAGATGGATTGGCTGCTGACCCGGCCAGCCCGTTCGTGTTGTCCCCCGACTTCTACCGCGACCCGCAGGGTGCCTACGGTGCATTGCGCACTCGGGGATCGGTCAACCGAGTGGCGTTTCCCGACGGCAGTACCGGATGGCTCATCACCGGCCATGCCGAGGCGAAAGCGGCCTTCGGTCATCCGGGGATCAGCAAGCGGCTGGGCTCGGCAGGCGCGCGGGCAGCGCTCGACGCGAACAATGCCGGTCACCAGCTCCAGGCCGGTCCCTTCGAGCACATGCTCGTCTTCTACGATCCACCCGAGCACACCCGCCTGCGCTCCCTGCTCACCAAAGCGTTCTCGACTCGCGCGGTGCGCGGCCTCGCTCCGCGCGTCACCGAGCTCGCCGACGCTCTGCTCACCGAACTGGCCACCGCCGGCGAAGTCGTGGATCTACTGGACCGATACGCCGTGCCGCTGTCGATGTCGGTGATCTGTGAACTACTCGGTGTGCCCAACCCGGACCGTGCCAGGTTCCAGAGCTGGTCGACTGTCATCGTGTCCAGTGCGCACGCAGCGCGCGATCGGATGACGGCCGCGACGGAGTTCGTCGCCTACATAGATCACCTCATAGCCGCACGCACCACCGAACCAGGGGCGGACCTGCTTTCCGAACTCATCGCAGCGGGCGCGGACGGCGAACGTCTCACATCACGTGAACTGCGTAGCATGGTGCTCGTCCTACTGGTCGCAGGCTTCGAGACCACCGCGAACCTCATCGGCAACGCGGTGGTCACCCTGTTGTCCGACAACAACTCTCGCCAGCGACTGCGCAGTGACGCCACGCGTATTCCGGCGTTCATCGAGGAGATCCTCAGATTCAGGTCGCCGACCAGCGAAACCACCTTTCGCTACACAACGACACCAATCACGCTGGGCGGCATGGAGATACCTGCTGGGGAGCTGATCGTCATATCGGTGGCGGCAGCGGGGCGCGACCCTCGTCGGTTCGCTGATCCACACCAGTTCGATATCGATCGCCCCAACAACACCGAGCACCTCGCGTTCGGGTACGGAATCCATTTCTGCGTCGGCGCGCCCCTGGCCCGCATGCAGGGCTGCATCGGACTGGAGCAGCTGCTGGCGCGCTACCCCGATCTGGCACTCTCGCCCGCCGACGAACCCACCTGGCGCACAAGCTTTTCCATCCGGGGGCTGACCGCCTTACCTGTACGTCTACGCCCATGATTGGCAAGCCGCAGGTTTCAGAACTGTAGGGCACCCCAGACCCAGCCGGTGCCGCCGGGGACGGCGGGGCCGGTGACCTGGCACCAGTCGTTCTTGTTGCAATTTCCGACGAGGGTGACCTGTTGGCCTTGGCGCAGTATGCCAAGGACATCCCCGGCACCTCCTGGGGCGTCGTAGACATCGACGTCTTCGGTGACGGTCGCGACGTTCTGCTGGGAAAGGCAGGGGAACGGGCGAGTCGAACTCCAGGCAGCCGCGGAAGGCTCTGCGCCGGAACCGAGTCCACGGGCGAAACCGTCGTTCTCCACCCGGCCGGAGTAGTGCGCGAAGCCGGTGTCGTCCCAATGGATGGTGAATCGGACGTCGCGGCCGGTGATGGTGGCGTCGCTGATGTTTCCGCCCTTCAGGTTCGCACCGTTCTTCATCGCAGTGATCGCACGCCCCTGATGCGTTTGCTGAATGTCTCCCGCATTGAGGAAATACACGAGCCAACCATTGCTCTGATCGATGGTCGTCGCCTCCAGTTCCGGTCGGCGAAACGCCCGCCACCGATGTCTGCACTGAAAAGGTAGAAGCACCCCCGCCCCAGGTCCTGAGTAGCCAACTACCCCACTTCCCCCACCCCGCACTACCCGCCTTGACGACACCGAAGCGATGCCTACGCGCACAGACGCGCCGCAACGGTCGTAGCCGCGATCTGCACCCGGGCTGTCCTCCGCGTCCCCGCGGAGGGGCCAGCGGACGCGCACAACGCAGGTCCAACCCAGCGAAATCAGTTGAGCTGGCGCAGAAGTCCGGAGAACTCGCGCAGCGTATCGATGCGATCCGGCGACAGAGGCTCGGCATCGAAATGCGCGATGGTGTTCCGAATTTGGCGCACCCGATCGAGTTGATGGACAAACATCGAGCGGTCCACACTATTCCACGACAACGCCGCCCAGTTGCAGTCGGCGCTCGCACCGAGTACCGCGTCGCCAGGGTTCGTTCTCAGCAACTTTATGTAGTCCATGAACATCAGGTCTGAGATGTCGCCGGTCTGCTTCGCTCCTCGCCGCTTTTGAACCGTCCGGATCGCATCAGGATCGATCTTGGCGCCGAGACACTTCCGCAGCTGGAATTCGATCTCACCGACGAGAAAGAAGGGAAGGGCGGTGGCTTGAAAGCGTGAGGTGATGTCCGCGGCGGTAATGATCCCGGTGAACACACCGCTGTTACTCCGCACGAGCAGGTAGCCGTGCTCATAGACGCTCGGCAAGTGCGGAAAGAGGTCTTGGTGTACCTCGGCAACCGGCGCACTGGTATCCATCGCATTGCTGAGACCAACCCCCAGATTCAGCTCGTAGAGCCGTGCGATCGAACGCCACGTCACGACTCCCTTCAGGTCTGATGTGCCGTCGATGACCGGTATCTGGGAATAGTTCTTGCTGCGCATCAAATGGGTGGCGAGGCTGAGCTGATTCGTCGAGGTGATAGAGGTGATGCCGCGGGTCGCCGAGGCGAGGTCGCCAACCTTGAACGAGTGCTGCGGCAGCGTCCCGGGCGCGAGTTCGGGGTCGGCGTCCTCCTGTGCATCGACAGGCTCGATGGTATCGGCTTCCAGAATGAGGAGTTCGGTTCTGGTCCCGCACGTTGCGAAGGACGGAGACGTCGTCAGTCCCGCGTCGCGCAGCGCGTCTGCGATGGCGGGGACGCTCTGGAAGTTGCGGACGGTGAATCCGAACAGGGCGAGCAAGTCCTTCATCGGCAACGCGGTGCCCTTCAACGCCAGTAGTTGCGACATCGATGGGTGCTGCGCGTCGGCCACTATCGACGCACCTCGGCGTCTCGATGCACCGACCGCTTGCCCATGGCGTCGTCTACCAACTGCAAGAGTTGCTGGGAGCGGTCGGCGTAGAAGGTTGCAAAATCGGCGTCGCGCAACGCAATCGGGTCGATGAGGTGAGTCGCAATGACATCGTCGAACCATTCGCCTCGCATCCCGGACTCACTGGCCAGCACCGGCACGTATGACTTCGGCGATCCCACAAGACTTCTGCTGGCACGATAGGACAGCGGCGTTTTGTTGACGATGGAATTCAGGCGCGGGCCAGAACCCTGCTGCCGGCTGCCCCGATTCTTAGGAAATACCTGTCGGAGGTCGACTGCGTGCTGTAACAGCGTGCCGGAATTGAGGGGAGCTTCGCTGTAATACCAGTCGACGGCGCCCTGTTTGATCAGTAGCGCGTAGATCCCCTTGTAGGCTGCGCTGTTTCGGGTGGTCAGCGTGTCCAGTCGATCAGCGAGGAAGGCTGCCTCCGCGATCGTATCGGGGATCGCGGTCGCCGAGCGAGTCCAGCCGACAAGCTGCTCGACATCTCGAGGAAATCGGCTTTCCGTTGCGCCACCATACATCTCGCCGAGCACACCGCACCAGTACCAGCGGGTGATGCGGCTCAGCATCATCGGGTCGTCCGTGGCCTCGGTCAGGATCGCGCGTACTGCCGCCAGCGGAACGAGTTGTGTACGGTACGGGACGTCGGAGACGCGCACGATGCACTGTTGGGCCAAGAATTCACCGGTCCATTCGAATGCGTCTCGCAATCGTGGAGCCAGCCGGTCGAAGTCTGCCAGGGGCAGCTCGAGCAGATCACGTCGTTTACAAGAGACAGCCGCGGCCTCACCTTGCTGTTTGAGCTCCCATGTCCGCACCAGTGCGACCGCTTGCAAGAAATCGCTGCTGGTCAGGCCGTCCTCCGCGCCGTTCTCGAGCCGGCCGAGCGCAGGATAGCTCGACGCGAGGCGCTTCTTGATATCGTGCCAGATTTCGGGAAGCCGATAATAGGTCGAATGCTGCTGCTCGTAAGCGCGATCGCCCGCATACGTGGCGGTCAATAGTTCGAACACGTTGAGCGGTACGCCGCCGGTATTCACGCGCTCGAAGACCGAGCAGACAGCATCGGAGGTAGTGGATGACGCCAGCCTGATCATCGGAATGAGAAACCCTCGAATATTCCTGATCACACCCTCGTCGAACTGCGACCACAGATCCCAGTTGTCCGCATTGGCTTCGACGAACTTGCGCTGCCAACCGTGCACCTTCTGCGTGTCGAACACCGCGTGTAGTGGGAAGTACCCTGCCGCACACTCCAACTCGGTGCTGCTCAGGTCGAGCGAGACCTTGCGAAAGTGATCCCGGCGGACCAGTTTGTCCTCCGGCACCGAAATGATGGCGTCGTCTCGATCCGCCGGCGAACCGAGCGCCTTGACGATGTCGATGTAGTACCACCGCCGCAGTTCCTTACCGCGACTGTCGACCGTCTGTACCGGCTTGTCCAGGTACATGGCTTGAAAGAGCGATGTGAGTCGCTGTTGACCGTCCAGCAAGAGCAAGCCGGGATCAACTGCCGCAACGGATTCGGCGCCGGTGAGCGGGCGTGCACGGAACGGCGACTTCTCGCCGGTCTCCAGGGTCATGACGACACCGAGCGGGTAGTCGAGGGTCACCGTGGCGATCAATTCCCGGATCCGTTGGTCATCCCACTTCCAGACACGTTGGAAATCCGGTAGCTGCATGGTCCCGGTTCTGATGTTCTCGAGCACCTCCTGAAGCCGTGGACTGTCAAGCGCCACTTGCGAAACCCCCGTTGCTGTCGACCGAGCTTCCGAATCTCGAACGTCATATTCCACCAACTGCCGGGGACAGCGTCAAGACAACGAGCGTCTGTCAGTTACTCGACCGACACGGCCGTACCTGCCGGTCGGCACCTTTGTATCTGATCCACCCGGTCCGGTGATCTCGTCGTCGAGTTCGTAACCGCGCCGAGCTGTTTCGAAGACCGGCCGCGACAACTGCGGCCCTGTCGAGCGCCGGGCGCCGCCTGGACCGAATCGCGACGCTGACCGGTCCCTGCGGCGCCCGCAAGAGGCGACTACTCCTGGATTATGGGGAGGGGTTGCCGGCGGGGTCTTTGAACCAGGCGATCAGGGGGCCGCCGCCGCTGCCATTTCGGCACGATGTTGCGGGCTCAGCTGGATGAGCTGGATGTAGTTGCCGTCGGGGTCGATCGCGGTGGCGAACAGGCTGCCATCGCGGTCTTCGAGCTCGGCCAGCCACCGCCCGCCGAGGTCGTCGATGCGGCCGGCTATCGCGCGCGCGTCGTCCACGTCGACGTTCAGGATCGCTCGTCCCGGTTCAGGGTTGGTGTCCCCGATGTCGTCGCGGCTGTCGATGAAGACGTAGAAGCCGCCGAAATCGAGCACCTCGTAGCCCGGGTCGCCGGGCGTGCGGTCGACTTTCACCGCGAAAGCGGTTGCGTACCAGTCACGCAAGCGTGCCGGGTCGGTGCTGGACAACAGCAGACTGCCGATGGTGGGTGTGGTCATACCGAGTAGACGGCGCGCGGCGCAGAAACTGATCGGTGCTGGCCCACAGAAGTCACTCCGGCAACGCCGACCGCGGCCGCGCCAGCACAGCTTCCGACCGCACGGCGACATAACCACCGCCGACCACCAGGATGCGATCGGCCCCTTCGCTCCAGTACAGAGCCGAGTAGCTGGACCTGTCGTCGAACATCTCCGGCGGCAGCGGGATGTAGGTGCGGTCGCCCGGGAAGTAGAGCACCCCGACGTCGCCCTCGTCATTACCACCGAACTTCAGCAGCAACCCGCCGTCCGGTCCCGGCCGCACCGCCATCACATTCGTCCAGGCTTCGCCATGCCGGACCGGAGTCCCGCCGCGATGGATCTCGTGCAGGCGGCGATCGGACAGATAGAAGAATCCGTCGTCCCCCGCGGGCACCGAGGTGAACTCGACGAACGAGCGCTGAGCACCCATGTCGAACGCACGCACACAGCCGGTGCCTGCCGCGTTCAGCTCGTATCCGTTTCCGTCCCAGATCAATACGGTGCTGCCGTCGGCCAGCCGGGCGGCGCCGGTCATCGGACGCGCCGCGTCGCCGAGCACGCTCTTCACCACGGCAGCGTCCGGAATGCCGGGAATCTGTTCCCACGCACCGGATTCCGCGAGCCACAGCGGACCGGGCAGTGGGTCACCCACATTCATCCCGCCGAAGCGCAGCAGGTGCGTCTTCACCTCGTGCAACACCACGGGACGCGCACCGAGGAAATAGCATTCGTGCGCGTAGAGGTCGGCGTCGCCGGGACCTTTGGCAGGCAGCACTCGGGGCGCGTCGTCCGAGCCGTCCACCAGGATCGGCCCGAACTCGCGTGGGCGCGCTTTCGTGTCGGCGGTGGACTGCGCGAGCCATCCACCGCCGGGCGACCGCGCCGCCGCCACCCAGAATTCGTTGCGCTGCAACGCCAAACGCGGCGGCCACGCGGCGAGGTCCCACAACTCCACCGACGGCGTGCGAGCAGCACTGTGCGACAACAGGAATCCGTCGACGATGTCGTCGAGGACACTCGCGATCGGCGAGGCCGGTGCGGTTTCCACCGCGGCGGCCGGAGTCCCGTCGTTGCCCAGGTACTGCGCCCACATCAGTTCCGGATCTCCTGGGAACTCCCCGGCGGCGGGCACCGCGAGATCGGTCGCCTCCCAATACCCGAGCTTGCGGTCGACCGCCGCCCGCAAGGTCGCCACGATCCCCCGATACTTCCGCTGTTCACCTTTCGGCAAGGGCACGAGCTGCTCTTCGACCCACTCCAGCACCTCCGCGACATGATCAGCGGGCACGTAGAGGCCGGTCGTGTAGTTTCCGCCGAACCACCCCGACGAGAACTGCCCGCGCAAGTGCGGATGTGCCGCAACGACTTCGGTGAACAGCCCGTCCGGCACGTACGCCGCCTGCGGCGCGAATACCGAGTCCGGGAACACCCGGCCCGTCTCGAACGCGAGGCTCAGCGCCAGTCCGCGCTCGTATCGGTAGGGCAGCATCGAGGCGCTGAACATGACCGCCGCGACGGACACGGCGGCAGCGGCGGCCCGTCCGTCCCTGTCCAGCAACAGCTCTCGTACCTGCCGCCAGAGGCCCTCGGCATCCGGATGCACTCGATCCAACGCCGTCGGCTCGGTGGCGCTGCCGAGCAGCCGGGGCACGAACTGCTCCCGGATCGCGTCCTCGTCCACCAGATGCAATGTGCAGTCGTATCCCATGATCCTCCGCCTCGTCCTGCGCACTCACATGCAACCACGGACGCGCGCAACGGGCGAGCACGGGTCGGCGAGCAAGACCGGCGCAGATCCCCGCTGCCACCAAATGATCCGTACCAGGCCAGGAACTACTATGAGCAATTACTCGCTTTCCCTCGGCCGTCCCGGAGGTGCCTCGATGTCGGACCAGCGTCGGCTCAACCCCCGCAAACAGCCGCGCCAGTATCGGGCCGAACTCACCAGGCAGCGCATCCTCACCGCGGCCGCGCGCGTTTTCGCCGAGCACGGTTACGCCGCCGGTACCACCAATCGGATCGCCGAACAGGCGGAGATCTCGATCGGCTCGCTGTACCAGTACTACCCGAACAAGGACGCGATCCTCGTCGAGCTGATGACCCGCCATCTCGACGCGGGTGCGGCCACCGTCGAACGTCTCCGCAACGAGCGGCTGCCCGACTCGTTGGCCGAGACCATGCGGATGTTCGTGCGGGCCGCGATCGAGAATCATCTCGACGACCCGCAACTGCTGCGCGTGATGATGGAGCAGACACCCCGCTCGGCCGAGCTCTTGGCGAAGATCGCCGCGCACGGCGAAGAGCGCGTCGTCTACCTGCAGCACATCCTCGACCGCCATCCAGAGGTCCGGGTCGTCGACACCTACACCGCGGCCCGGCTGGTCGTCGCCACGGTGGAATTGGTTGTACACCACCTGATCGCGTCCCACGAGCCGATCGAAATTCCCCGTTTCGAGCACGAACTCACCGCGATGCTCTTCCGCTACCTCAGCGGAACCTCTCCAGTCGGCGATCCCGGTCCGCTCGAAGGCCGTGCAGCAGCAGACAATACGTGAAGCAGCCTGTTGTGCGTAGCAAAGCCGTTGCGCCAGAACAGCACAGAACGACGCGGGGTTCTACACGGTGGGGCGACGATCCCGCCATGGTGCCGCGAGCTCCAGTTGCGTGGCGACCTGCAGCAGCAGATCTTCCCGGCCGGGAGCCGCGACCAACTGTATGCCGACGGGGAGGCCGTCGGCGGTGACGTGCAGGGGCAGGCTGATCGCGGGTTGGCCGGTGAAGTTGGCGAAGGGGGTGAAGGGTGAGAACTGCACGCTACGCTGCAGCGCCGCCATCGGGTCCGCGGCTGCGGAGAGCAGTGCGCCGGAAGGCAGGGGTAGTTCAGCGAGGGTCGGGGTGAGCAGCAGATCGTGCTCGTCCCACCAGCTCAGGACCGCCCCGGCGAACGCGGCGACGCCCTCGACCGCGGCCTGGCGTTGCGCCTCGGTCACCTCCGCGCCGAGTACACCGAGCAGCCAGTTGAGGGGTTCGACGTCGGCCTCGGTGACCGCGCGACCCAACCGGTGCGCGAGGCCGTCGAGCAGCGCGGCCATACCCGAGGACCAGAACGTCCCGAACAGCCCGTCCAACGTCGAATCGCCTAGTGCCGCCGGGAATCCGGGCTCGAGGTGATGGCCCAGCGATTCCAGCAGCTGTCCCGAGACACGCACTGCCTCAGCACATTCCGCAGCCACGGGGGAACCGTCGAACCGGGTGCCGAGCACCCCGATGCGCAACGTGCCCGGCTCGACGCTCGAGGCCGCGAGATAGCCGTCTGTACCCGAGGTATCCCGCGAAATATCCAGCAGCAGAGCCGAATCGCGCACCGAACGGGTGACCGCGGACTCGGCGATCAGGTCGAACACCGAGTCGACCGCCTGCCCGGCCGCCCGCGAGGGCTTGAGCCCGACGAGCCCGCAACACGAGGCCGGGACCCGGATCGAGCCCCCGGCATCGGTGCCGTGCGCGGCCGGCACCATCCCGGCCGCCACCGCGGCGGCCGCACCGCCACTGGACCCACCCGAGAAAAGTGCGGTGTTCCAAGGGTTCCGGGTGGCGCCCCAGGCGACCGAATCGGCGGCGGGCACGGTTCCGAACTCCGAAGTCGACGTCCGTCCGGCGAAGATCAGCCCCGCCGCCCGCAAACGCGCCACCAGCGGACCGTCGGCCGCCGCGGGGCGGGCCTGCGCCGCGAGCGCGACATTGCCGTCGGTGCAGACCTGGCCCGCGACGTCGGTGAGCAGGTCCTTGACCAGAAACGGAACGCCGGCCAACGGCCCGGTCATGTGCACCGCGGCCGCGCGCGCCTGGTCGAAATAGCGCAGCGGTACCGCGCCGAGAACCGGATCGAGCTGCTCGATCCGATCGATCGCGGCCTCGACCAGATCGATCGGCTTCAACTCCCCTGACGCGACGAGCGCGGCCTGATCGGTCGCATCCAACCAACGGGTCAGTTCTGAAATCAAGTTCACTCCATCGTGTCTAACACTGGTTCCGACACCGGCGGATAACGGCGGCCGCACTTCGCCGTCATTCCGGCAGCTCCGCGCCCGGATTCGTTATCCGATTGGGCCACAACGGCTTGCGATAAAATGCCGCCGCGGCTACCCCTGGTTGCCCGAGGGGTAGCCGGAACCGGCGCGCGCGTACCAGAAACTACGCGTGGGGAATGACGGGAAGCAGAATGTACGGGCGCCGGTCGGCGGTCCCGACCAACGTGGTCCGACCGTCGAAAACCGGATTGTCGCGGTCCCCCGGCAGTTCATGCCAGTACGCACCGCTGCCCAGCAGCTCGCGACCGTAGGCGCGCTCCTGTACACCGGGCAGGCCGTGCGTGTAGTCCTGACCTCGCACCGACAAGCCGATCTGGTATCCGGCGGGCGCGACGATCGAGAAGGGCCAGATCTCGACATCGGCTTCGTACACGGTCCCCGGCGTCACCGGCGCCGCTTCGGTGTGCGCGTGCCACGGCCGATACGGCAGCGAACGGTCCGCGTCGAGTGTCCGCTGCGACAGGCGCAGCCAGCCCTGCGCGAGCGGTCCGTGCGGTTCGAACGCTGTGGGGAAAAGGATTTCGGCGCCGGTGGGATCGAACAGGTGCATGGTCACGAACAGATCCGCGTCGGTCGTCGTGGACGAGACGAACAACTTCAGCGCGGCCGGGCCGGTGAGCTCGAGCTCCTCATCCAGGACCGGCAACTTGAACATGACCCCCGCCGAGCGCGCGGGGGTCGTCACCTGCTGATCCGACGTCGGCACCGCGCGGGTGATCGATCCGGCATCGATATCGAGATAGCAACGGGTCCACTCGGTTCGGGCCAGTGGCCACTCATACTCCGCTCGGACGAAGAAGTCGTCCGGTGTACGCACTTTGAGCTGGACCGGGGGTTTGGTGTCCCAGCCGTTGTTCTCGCCCTTGAGGAAGTGGTCGAAGAACTGCCGTTGCAGATCCACACCGTAATCGGTGTAGAACTCCGTCCAGTGCTCCAACCCGTGCACCTCCAGCCATTTCTGCTCGGAGCCGACGCGGGCGAAACCCTCGAAGTTGCCGCGAGAGTGCAGCCCCATCCCACCCCAGTTCGAGGCAGACAACACTGGAACGGTGATCTTTTCCAGCACCGCGGAACGATCTCGGTAGTAGTTGTTCACGGTCGGGTTCGCGCGCAGCACGTCACCGATCGCAATCGCGTTGTCCCGCAACTCCTGTTCGGTCCGGATCGGCAGCCCGGACACGCGGCGTCCGGTATGCGGGTTGATCTCGGCGTCGGCCCGGCCGTGCTGCACGCTCTCCACCTGGTAGGGCATCCAGCTGGGCAGGAATTCGGTGGCGATGCCGCCGTGGTGGGTGTATTCGCGGTAGTAGTCCGAGGCGCCCTCCCACGGGCAGATCGCGGCCAGATGCGGCGGCGCGAGCTCGGCGACCTGCCACTGGTTGCTGGCGAGGTACGAAATACCCAGCAGGCCAACCTTTCCGGTGCTCCACGGCTGTGCGGCCGCCCACTCGATGCACTCGTAGAGATCTTGCGTTTCGCGGGCCGAGAAGAAGTCGATCGCGCCCTCGCTGCCGCCCGCGCCGCGGGTGTCGATGCGCACGCAGACATAGCCCGCGGGCACCCAGCGTTCGGGGTCCGGATATTCCCAGACCTGGTAAGCATTGGTGGACTGTGCGGCAACCTCGGGATGCTCGTCGATCAGGCTCTGCAGTTGACTCGTGTAGCCCACCGCGAAAGGCAGTCCTTTGCCGTAGGGACTGGCGGCGAGGAGCACGGGGTGCGGCTGATCGTCGTCCGGGCGGAAGATGTCCGCCGCGAGAGTGATGCCGTCGTCCATCGTGATCCGCACATCCCAGTCGATGCGCATACCGTGGCGCAGTTCGCTCTTCGGTGTAGACCAGATTGCAACTTAAACTGCATCAAGAAGCCGGGCGGTGGGACTCGACGTCCTCGGCGAGTTCGCCCGAGCTTGTGGTCACTCGCCGGAGAAGGCGGTGGAAACGTAGGTGCCCGCCGCGATGACATCGGCGTAGTCGAGTAGTCCGGCGTCCCGGTACGCCTGCTGCTGAGCGGTCAGCTGCTCGGCGTCCGGGCTCAGATCGGGTCGCCATCGATATGCCGGGGTCGCTTCGAGTACCGCGCGGTCCTGGCCGGTCGCCTGGGCGAGGATGGCGAGGTTCTCCGGCGACTTGACGCCGCCGTCCTGGAGATCCCGGCTCGCTCGCTGGAGCGCGCGGAAGAACGCATGCGCCGCAGGCGATTCGGTGAACGCACCGCCGTAGACGACGCCGGTTGCCGAGACGCCCGCGGCGGGTACCGCGAGCGGCACCGCGATACCGGCCTGCTCGATCCGGGTGGTGAAGGGCGCGGCCGTCAGGGCCGCGTCCACGCCGCCGTTCGCCAGCGCGGTCCGCTGGTCCGGGATGGGAATGTTGACGATCTGCACGTCGCCCAGCGCGAGCCCGGATTGCCGCAGTATCGCGGCCAATTGGTAGCCGCCCGCGGCGGCCGCGCCGCCGGACACCGCCACCTTGCGGCCGCGCAGATCGGCCACCGAGGTCACCTCGCCCGCCTCGACCAGTTTCTTCGAGACCTCCAACGCGGACGGCGAGGCTTTCGGGTCCCCGGGCGCAATCCCCATGGAGCCCACCACTTTCAGGCGCAGGCCGCTGTGCACGGCATTGAACAGACCGGCGGAGAAGCCGGCCACGACCACATCCACCTTGCCCGCCGCCGCCAGCGGAATCGCGTCCTGCCCCGCCTTCATGGTCTGCAACTCGACCGTCAGACCCTCCTCGGCGAAGTACTTCTTACCGGCCGCCACGTACAGCGGCGCGAACAAGGTCGACGGGACGTGCGCGACGGTCACCTTGCCGGCCGGCGCAACGGGTTGCGCTGCTCGGCCGCCGCAACCGGCGGCGACCAGCACCAGAACTGGAATGGCAGCTGAGAGAATACGTTTGGCGATCATTGTTTCCTTCCACTGATCTCTTCGAGACTGCGCCGCCACGGCATGGCGACGAACTCCGCGGCGGCGAGGGCACCGGTGAGGCAGGCACCGAGGAGGGCCGCGGTCAACAGGCCCGCATACATTCGTTCGGGCTGGAACAGCTGCCACGAGTTCCAGATCAAGTAGCCGATCCCGCTGTTGGCCGCGACGAACTCGACCGCGATGACGACCGCTACCCCGAGCCCCGCGGCGATGCGCAGGCCGGTGAAGACGGCAGGCAGACAGGTGGGCAACAGGACGAATCGCCACAGCCGCCAGCCGACGGCCCGATAGGCGGTGGCCGCCTCGAGGATTCGCGGATCGATCTGGCGCATACCGGCGAAGGTGTTGATCTGCAGCACGAAGAACACCGTGATCGCGACCGACAGGATCTTCGGTGTTTCGGTGAGCCCGAAGATCAAGAGCAGCAACGGCAATACCGCGACCTTCGGCAGCGCGTACAGGGCAGAGAACAACGGACCCAGCGCCGCCGCGACCGGTCGCCAGCGCCCCATCGCACAGCCGACGACGACACCGCCGCACGCACCCGAAACGTAGCCGACCGAAAGCCGGTAGAGGGTGGCGCTCACGTGCTCGCGCAGCTCGCCGCTGCCCGCGAGTTGCGTCCAGCGGGCGAGCACCGCCGACGGCGGCGGGAACAACTGAGCGTCGATGAGGTTCAGCCGCGCTGCGAGTTGCCAGCCGGCCAACAGCAGGATCGGGCAGCCGACCGCGAGGAGCAGATCCCGGCGGCGGCGATTCCGCTCGCGACGCCGGATGGCGTCGATCTCGGCGCTCATCCGGCCTGCGCCGATGCCGCCGCGTCCGCGCGCAGCGCGGTCCAGATCCGATGCCGGAGCGCGGTGAATTCGGGGGTCAGGGTGAGTTCCAGGCTGCGCGGCCGCGCGAACGGCACGGCGAACTCGGCTGCCACCCGACCCGGCCGCGCCGACATGAGGGCGATGCGGTCGCCGAGCAGCAACGCCTCATCGATGCTGTGGGTGACCAGCACGACCGTCTTGCGTTCGGCCTCCCACAGCCGCACGAGTTGCTCTTGCATCAGCAGCCTGGTCTGCGCGTCCAAGGCGCCCAAGGGCTCGTCCATCAGCAAGGCCGGTGTCTCGAGGGCGAAAGCGCGCGCCAGCGCGACCCGTTGGCGCATACCGCCCGAGAGCTGGTGTGGATAGGCCTGCTCGAAACCGGCCAGACCGGTACGCGCCAGCCACTCCCGGGCCCGCGCGGTGTACTCGGCGCGCCGCATTCCGGCCATCCGGCAACCGAAGGCGATGTTGTCCAGCACGTTCAACCACGCGAACACGCCGTACTCCTGGAAGACGAAGGCGGACGGCGGAATTCGCCCGTCCGCCGACGGCACCCGCACACGCCCCGTCGTCGGTGTGTCCAAACCACCCACAATGCGCAACAGCGTGGACTTCCCGCACCCCGACGGGCCCACGATGCAGGTCAACGAGCCGGCCGCCACCCGAAGCGAACAGTCCCGCAGCGCCCACACCGGCTGCCCTTCGCCCAGAAAGACTTTCGAAACGCCTTCCGCTACGAAGACCATGGGTCAGTGCCTCCGCTCGAACACGTCGTCGAGCGTGACCATCGTCAAGCGCCGATCCCGAATGATCTGCAACAGCTGGTCATAGACGCGGGTGACCGGGCGCTGGTTGGCATGGCCGATCACGATCGACTGCGCTCTGAAGTACTTGCGGGCGTTCGCCACCAGATCCTGTTCGGTGATGATCTGCTGGTCGCCGAGCGTTCCGTACCACATGACCGGTACCGTGTAGCCGTGATCGGCGGCGAGCGCGTCGACCCTGGCGTCGCGATAGCCGTACGGCGGGCGATAGAACGGGGTTCCGTCGACGCCGAAGTTGTTGCGCAACAACGCTTTGGTGCGCGCGAACTGAGCCGCGACCTCTTTATCCGAAAGCCGGGTCAGATCCGGGTGATCCCACGTGTGGTTCCCGAGTTGGATCTGCCCCCGGTCGACCAGCGGCTGCAGCATCGGCTTGTTGACCGTCCACGACGAATAACACGCCGTCACGAAGAAGGTGAACCGCGCGCCGCTGTCCTTCGCGAAACGGATGTAGGCCGCGACGACGTCCGAGCTGGTGCCGTCATCGATGGTGAGCGCGATGTTGTCGCCCTCTCCCGGAATCGCCGATACCACCCCGCTGGGCATCGGAATCCGTGCGACACCCGGCTGGCGGGGCGGCGGTACGGGCGGTCCGCTGTGGACCACGGGACTCGCCGCGGGACGCGGGACAGGCCGTTCTGCCTCGTCGTTGTCGAGCGAACACCCTGCGGTCAGCGAGAGCGCACCGGCCGCGAGCACGGCGAGCACTCTGCGCCGCGACCGATCTCTGCCGCCCTCACCCATGGCTGGGCAGGTAGTCGTTGGAGTAGGTCTGCGACAGGTCGATCTCGGCGGCGGCGACGGTGCGGTCGGATTGTGCGAGCACCTTGCGGACGGCCTCTGCGCCGTCGACGGAAATGGTCCCGTCGGTGGAGAAACCGTCCTTCATCTTGGCGATCGTTTCGACGTAGGTCGCCCGATCGTCCTGTGCGAACTCTGCGGGCATGCGGGCGGCGATCTCCTCGGCGGAATGCCCCTGGATCCACCGCAATGTCCGCACAATCGCCTCGGCCAGCGCGGTAGCCGTCGTGCGGTTGCCGTCGAGCCATCGGCTGCTCGAATACAGCACCGAGGCCGGGTATTTCGAGACACCGAAGGTCTGCTCGACGCCCTCGCTGCTGCGCGCGTCGAGCAACACCTCGACCTTGTCGGCACCGGCCCGCCGCTGCAACAGCGAGAACGCGGGATCCACCAGCACCGCCGCGTCGACCCGGCCGTGCGCCATCGCGGCCACCGCGGTCGCCGCCGTCCCGATCGCCTGCACGCTCACCGCGTCCGCCGCCAGACCGTGCTTGCTCAGCACGTATTTCAGAAAGAAGTCCGTGGACGAACCCGGCGCGCTGACCCCGACGTTCGCACCGGCGAGATCGGCGATGGAATGGATCGGCTTACGCGCCGCGGGCGAAACCGCCAGCACCAGTTCGGGCCGGTTCAGCATGGTCACGAACGAGGTCAGCGCCCGGCGCTTGGCCTGCATCTGAATGGTGTGGTCGTAGTATCCCGCGACGACATCGACGCTGCCGCCTTCCAACGCCTGCAACGCTTTCGAACCGCCTTGCAGGCCTTGGATATCGACCCACACTCCGGCCTCGCCGAAGTAGCCGAGACGCTGGGCCAGCACGAGCGGCAGATACACCGGCAGCGTCCGTCCGCCCACCCCGATGACGACGCGCCGGCCGCTCTCCGGTTTCCGGCCACAACCACCGACTGCGAGCACCAGCACCACCGCTGCCAGCAGCACCGCCGCACATCTCTGTTTTCTCATTCTTGCTTGCCTTTCGTAATTGCCGTGCCACGCACGGGCTGCCACCGCAGCAGATGACGTTCGGCGCGATCGGCAGCCATGTCGACGACCACCACGACCGCACACAACACAGCGATGCCCGCGAACACCCCGGTGGTGTCGAAGGTGCCCTCCGCCTGAGCGATCAGGTAACCGAGACCACTTGCCGAACCGAGGTATTCGCCGACGACGGCCCCGATCACGGCGAAACCGACGCTGAGTCGCAGACTGGCGAGAATCCAGGTCAACGCACTCGGTAACAGCACGTACCGCCACAGCTGCCGCTCGGTCGCACCGAGCATCCGCGCGTTGTCGACCAGCAACTGGTCGGCCTCCCGCACACCCTGATAGGTGTTGAAGAAGACGATGAACACCACCAGCGAAACGCCGAGCGCGACCTTCGACCAGATGCCGAGCCCGAACCAGAGCAGGAAGATCGGCGCCAGCACCACCCGCGGGAGCGCGTTGCCGATCCGCACATACGGCTCGACCACCGCCGCGACGAATCGCATTCGGGCCAAGGCGAATCCGAGCACGAGCCCGGCGATGCCGCCGATGCCCAGCCCGAGTGCCGCCTCGACCACGGTGAGGCGCATATGGCGCCAGATCGAGCCGGAGCCGAACCAGTCACTCAGTCGGACAGCGATATCGCTGGGCCGCGAGAAGAAGAATTCGTCGATGGCCCCGTATCGGGCAGCGAGTTCCCAGCCGAGTAACACGGTGACTGCGAGCCCGAGTTGCGCGATCCGGATCGCGGCGACCCGACGCCGACTCTTATTGCGCTGCAGGGACATAGGCGAAGGTCTTGCGGACCTCGTCGCGCAGGGCCGTCCAGATCGCGCGATGAATCCGCGCGTATTCCGGATGCACCCGGATCTCGAACAGGTCGCGCGGCCGCGGCAGGTCCACCCGGTAGCGGCCGACCACGCGACTGCCCGGTCCGGCCGACATCAGCACCACTTCATCGGACAGCGCGATGGCCTCGTCGAGGTCGTGGGTCACGAACAGCACCGTCTTCGCGCTGCCGGTCCACAACGTGAGCAATTCGTGCTGCATCACCTGCCGGGTCAGTACGTCCAGGGCGGCGAACGGCTCGTCCATGAGCAGGATCTCCGGATCGACGATCCAGGTCTGCGCGAGCGCCGCCCGTTTGCGCATGCCGCCCGAGAGTTGGTGCGGGAACACGCGTTCGAAGCCGGACAGGCCGACCCGGGCGAGCCACGCCAGCGCCATGCGTTCGCGCTGCGCCGCGCGCATCCCGCGCAGCCGCAGCCCGAAAGCTACGTTGTCGAGCACCGTCTGCCACGGCAGCAGCGGCTCACGCTGGAACAGATAGCCCGCCTTGCGGTTTCGACCATATAATGGCCGGCCATCGATCAGCACCCGCCCTCCCGACGGCGCCGACAGGCCCGCCACCGCGTTCAGAACGGTCGACTTGCCGCATCCGGTCGGGCCGACGATGGCAACGAATTGCCCCTTTTCGACCGTGAGGTCCAGCTCGGACAACGCGCAGTGCGCGCCGGTTGCCGTAGGGTAGGACACGGTCAGTGAGTCGAGCGATATTGCCATTCCTTCGGCGCGGATCAACACGCCCGCACGAGCGCGAAGCCCGTAGCGAAAGCCGCTGTGCCAGTGGGCTTTTCCCATTCTTTGACCATTCTTTTCCCTTCGCATGAGCAACCGATAAATCAGCGTGCCAGAAACGATGACGGGCCTCTTGTGGCGATCCGACGTTGTGCGATACGCGGTTTGTCGGTTTCGACAAACCGCGATCCTCGAGGCTTCGTTCGACAATGCCGAACGGCGTCGGGCAGATCTTCGGCCCGCTTCCGTACTGTCGGTCGACGGGACATTCGAACCAAAGGAGCAGGCGTCGTGTTCACCGGCACAGCAACGGTCGACAGTCTCGTCAGCAGCCTCGCCGCCGAGCCACTCACCGTGATCGCCGGCGACCGATTCGCCGATCGGCAGGTCTCGACCATCGAGTTCTACGATCCGGTGCGCGGCCTGCCCCGCGACGGGGCGTTCATCCTGGTCGCCGCCGACCTCGGGGCGAATTGCCTGCACGACGTGGTCTACGACGCAGCACGCCACCATGCCGCGGCGGTTGCCGTCAAAGGTGAGATACCGCCGCTGCCCGCCTCGTTGCCGCTGACGATCGTGCGGGTCCGGTCCGACGTTTCCTGGATGGACCTGGCCAGTGCGTTACGTGAACAACTGCTCGAGCACGTGCAGAGACAATGGTCCCCCGCCGAGACCGCCGCCGATCTGTTCGCCGTCGCCGACACCATCAGCGCCGCGGTGCACGCTCCGGTCACGATCGAGGACTGGCGTTCCACTGTTCTCGCATGGTCCGCGCAGCAGACGACGGCCGACCCGATGCGCACCGAATCGATCTTCGCGCGCACCGTCCCCGGCAAACACCTCCGCGCGCTGGAACAGCACGGCGTCTTCGAGCGGCTGCAGACCAGCACCGACCCCGTTTTCGTCCCCCAGGGCGTCGCCGGCGACGGCACCGCGGCCCGGGTGGCGATAGCGGTCCGCGGCGGCGGGTCCGTCCTGGGCTACGTCTGGCTCGTCGTGTCGGAGCCGCTGTCCGCCCGGCTGTCCCAGCGCTTGACCGCGGCCGCCGAACTCGTCGCCGCGCACCTGCTGGCGGCTGGACACGACACGTGCGGACGAGCGCAGCGACGTCGCCGTGAGCTGGCCGAGGCCTTGATCGCCGGCGGGCCCAGCCGAATCGCCACAGCGGAGAAGCTGGGCCTGTCCGAGGGCCCGGTGTCGGTGCTGGCGCTCGGCTTCGCACGGACCGGGCCAACGCGACGCGCGACGCCTTCCACCGGTATCTCGGCGGAAACAGCCGATTTGCGACGCATCGAGGATTCACTGGCCCATTACCTGGCCGCGGTGCACACTTCGGGCGTAGCGATCAGGGCAGATCATACGGTCTACGGAATACTCGCCTGGCCGCATCGGACGCGAAAGCAAGCATGCGCCGCAGCGCAATCCTTGGCTGCCGACTTCGCCGGACGAACCCCGCTTCCCATTTCCTGCAGAATAGCGGTGAGCCCGCCCGCCCAGTCCGTTTCGGATTTGAGCCAGGCCCGCATCCAGGCCGAGGAAATATTGCGGACGATGTGCCACCCCGCGGTCGTCTCCGATGCCGTGGCGAATCTCGACGGTACGTTACTGCCGCTGGCTTTGCTGCAGCTGGCCGATTACGCCGATTCCATCGCACTGCCCGAATTCGTCGGCGCGCTGCGAGTGCTGGCAGATCAGGACGGAGAGCAAGGGCCGCTCCTGGCCACCCTGCGGGCCTACCTCGACAGCGCGGGCCGGGCCGAGGTCGCAGCGGCGACGCTGCAGCTCCACGTCAACACCGTGCGGTATCGCATGCGGCGGATCAGGGAGGTCTGCGGCCTGGACCCCGAGGACACCGACGCGATGCTGCTCGCCCATCTCCAACTCCGGGTGGGCGAGCTACGCCGCCGCAACCACCCGGCACCCGACTGAACGGCTCACCTGTTCTCGCGCCCGATCGGTGGAACCTATTGCCCTGGTGTGAAAGTCGCGCAATCGCCTGGGTAGCGCCAGAAGACCTCGATCGTCTCCGGCCTCGGCTCCGCCCTCGCGGCGAACATTTCCACCGCGCCATTGTTCGCCGCCGCTATCGCGTAAATCGTTCCGCCGCAAGTCCGAACAGGTAACAGTTCAGTGTGTCGTCCTCCATCTCGCGGCCCGGATCGGGACGTCACGGCAAAGCCGAACAACATGACGCGCCGCCGATGATCGCAGTAGGACAAACGTTTTCGCTTGTCGCCCCCGCCGTCAGGGAAATCCGAGCTAAGGTAACGTGTCGATCGACAACGGACCTCAGCGATAGCGGTCGGATCCGCCGAAGTCCTCGACCTTGGACCTGCCGAAGAGAGGGCAAGACACAGTGGACCTTCGTGACGTCCCGTGCGGTCCCGGACGTTTGCCTGTCGTCGGACACGGTTGGCGGATCGCGCGCGATCCGGTCCAGTTCATGGTGGATCTGTCCAGCGTCGGAAAGATAGCCCGGGTCGATATCGGCAGCCGCGTCGTCTACGTCATCACCGATTTCGACCTACTGCACCAGGTGTTGATCGAGAATTCCAGCACCTACGAGCGCGGACTCCTCTTCGAACGCATTCGTCTCATATTCGGGGAATCGTTCATCGTCGCGGACGGCCAAGAACACAACGATATTCGTCGTATGCTCCAGCCCGCGTTCCATCGCACCGAGCTGGAAAGCTACGCGCACATCATGAAGCGTAACGCGGATGCGTTGGCGGATTCGTGGCAGCCGGGCCAGGTCGTCGAATTCACTTCCGTCCTGCTGCGTTTGGTCATCACCGACCTGCTGGGGTCTCTCTTCTCGCACGAACCCACTGACGAAGACATCCAACTCATCTCGGGTCTGATCAACGATATCGGCGCCGGCGCCATCGTGGGCAGTATCTTGCCGAAGCAACTGGCGAGCCTGCCATTGCCGGTGAACCGTAACTTTCGGTCGGGAGGAGCGCGACTGCGCGGCTTCTGCCGGGAGCGGCTGCTCGCACGCCGGGCCAGTGGTGTCCGCCGCAACGACCTGATCGATCTCCTGCTGGACTCGCCGGAGGCCGCGCAGCGTGGTGACGAGTTCCTGGTGGAGCAGGCCATGACCGTGCTCTTCGGCGGGATCGACGCCCTGACCGCCACGCTGACCTGGACGATGTACGAGCTGGCACAGCATCCCGCGGCGGCTTCGCGACTGCAGGAAGAGATCTCCGCCGCAGGCGATTTCAGTCCCGGCAGCCTCGACAAACTCGACTACCTGAACCAGTTCCTGAACGAGGTCACCCGATCTCATTCGGCATTGCTGCAGACGAGGCGCAGCATCACCACGGTCCAACTCGGCGGTTTCGAGTTCCCCGCCGGAACCGATATCGGTTACAGCCTCGCGGCCATTCACCGCAACCCGAACATCTTCCCCGATCCGGACGTTTTCGACCCCGATCGGTGGTCGGCCGCCGGGGTGAAACACCGGAGCTTCGCTCCGTTCAGCATGGGCAAGCAGATGTGCATCGGCAATAACTTCGCCTGGATGGCACTGCAAACCACGCTTTTCAGTCTGCTGTCGAAATGGGAGTTCCAGGCCGTCCCGATCAAGAAGCCCGGGCGCGCCATGGGGCCGATCCCGGTGATGAAGAGGCTTCCGCTCGAGGTTCGTCCGGTCTCCGGCTAGGTTTTGTCTTCTGTCGCTTGGTGTTGCTTGCGTCCGGGCTTGTTGGCTGGCTGCCGAAGTGTGACTTGCTCAGGTTGGTGTGCCTGCCGCGGGAGTTACGGGGACTTCGAGACAGAACCCAGTCGAACCATCGACTCCGTAGCCACCACGCTCGGCTCAGGGTGTGCTTGATTTGGTGAGCGTTGTTCTGCGCTGGCCGGACACGCGGCGAAGCAGGATCGGCAGGGCGGCCGTGACGACGAAAAGGGTCGCGGCGACGATCACGAAATAGAGCAGAGATCCGTTACGGCCGAAGCGCGGGAGGAAGGCGACCTCTTGGCCGGTGGCGGCGACGGCGTTGAGGAACGGGGCGTAGGCCTGCAGGGTGAGGCCGTGCGGTAGCAGATTGACCGAGTTCTCGGCGACGTAGACCCAGAACAGCAGGACGGCAATGGCGGCGGATGGGGTGCGGATCACCGACCCGACCGCGATCCCCACGCCGCACGCGGCGAACGCGTAGCTCGGGACGGTCCAGAGGAACCGGATCCCGGCGGCATCCGTGATGTCCACCGCCCCATAGATTTTGGGGAATTGAGCGGGCAGCGTGACCATGACGACGACGAGCAGCACCGTCGTCGCGATCGCCGTGATGACGCCGTAGTACATCCACCGGGCCAACGCGACCGTCCAGGAGCGGGGAAACAGGAAGGCGTTGAGATCGCTTGTCTGACCGCGCCATTGGGTGGCGTGGGCGTAGGCGGCGGTGACCATCATGACCGACACGGACAGGGTGATCACCCAGTACACGGAGTTGGTGGTGGAGACCGTGGCCACGTAACTCTGCCCGGGCAGGTCGGCGAGTCGTTCTGCGACGGCGGCGATCGCGAACGTGACGATCAGCGGCAGCGCGAAGGTGAGGGGGACGGACACGGTCCACAGAAAGCTGCGTCCCGCGGTGCGGGTCCATTCGGCGGCGATGCCGCGGCGGATCAGGGTGGCCGGACCGGGGCCGCTCATGGCGTCACTCCCGACGGGAGTTCGGTGGGCAATCCGGCGATGCGCAAGTAGGCGTCTTCGAGGCCGGTCTCACCGGGCTCCAGGGTGTTCATGAGGTGAGCGAACAGCTGGTCGGCCAACACGCGTCCGTTTCCGATGATGACGATGTGGTCGGCGTTGCGTTCGACCTCATCGAGCAGGTGGGTGGCGACCAGGACGCACGTCCCCGCATCGGCGAGGTCGCGCAGCAGTCCGCGGATCCAGCGGATACCCGCGATGTCGAGGCCGTTGAGCGGTTCGTCGAGCAGCAGGGTCTGCGGCTCGGAGAGCAGTGCGGCGGCGATGCCGACCCGTTGCAGCATGCCGAGCGAGTAGTGACCGAGCCGGCGATCGGCGACCCGGACGAGATCGACGAGCTCGAGGACGTCCTCGACCCGGCCGGTGCGCAGTCCACGGGCCCGGGCGATCCAGCGCAGGTGCCGGCGTGCGGTGTGGCGCGGGTCGAAGGCTCGGTAGTTGAGGTGCATGCCGAGCGAGGCCGGGGTGCTGTGGTGGGCCCGGACGACGGTGTCGTCGACCCGGACCGTACCGACCGCGGGCGTGATGACGCCGCAGATGCACCGCAGCAGCGTGGTTTTGCCGGTGCCGTTCAGACCGATGAGGTAGGTGAGTGCCCCGTCTGCCACGCTCAGTTCGGGGACCTCGAGGACGGTGACCCCTGGATACCCCAGGGTGAGGTCACGGATTTCGATCACGGTGCGCGGCGGGCCGTCAGAAGTCGCAGCCCATGGCCAGCCCGACGGCCTTGACTCCTTCGCAGACGGAACTGTTGGACAGCTTCCAGACACCGTCGATCCGCTTCCAGACCACGCGCGCAACAAGATCCGGTTGTCCCGCCGACTTGCTGCGCAACATGGCGGTGTGCACGTTGCCCTCGTGGGTTTCCGGACCGGTGATCTCGTTCGATCCGCGCGGCGCCCGGTACCAGCCGATGTTGTACAGGGTGCGGGCAACCACGACCGCCCGCATGCCGCCTTCCATATGGGCGGCCTTGGCCTCGTCGGATCCGGGCAGTTCGATCAGGAACGCGACCTGATCATCGAGTTCGTTGAGTGTCGGGACATCGTCGGTGATGAGATCCCCCGGCGCGGCGGCGGCGAGCGGGGCATTGACAACCGCGGCACCGGTCGTGACCACGGCGACCGTCATGATCGACGACACGACACCAGCGACAGTTGTGAGGGTCTTCATTATTTCATCCTCTTGATCGACTGGGACAGCACCTGATGCACGCTCGAATGTGCAGGCGGCCAACAACAAATTGGCGTACCCGACATTACTCCTCTTGCTACCGGATTCTCAGGGTTTGCGGCCGATGACGCCGTCCATGATCATCCGAGTTTTCGGCAAGTCGGGCCGCAGCCACTCCTGCACCGGGACCACACCGGGCTCGAGCAGCTCGAAGCCGTCCATGAAGGCCTCCGTCTGCGCCGCGGGCCGGAAGCAGACTTGCGCGGACGTGCCCGCCGTAGCTTCGAGCACCTGGAGTATCTCAGGGGAGGACGAGGTGGAACCGTGCGTGATCGCCAGCAAACTGCCAGGGGCCAACCGATCGCGGAAGGCAGCGATGATATCGCCGGGGCCTTCTTCGTCCATCACGTAGTGCAGCACACCGATGATGGTGATGGCCACGGGCTCGTTGAAATCGATCAGGGTCTGGTTCTTCAGCTGATCGAAGATCTCGTCGGGATGGCGAATATCGCCCAATAGTGCTGTGACACCGCGGGGGCCGGCCAACAGCGCGTCGCAGTGGGCGTGCACGACCGGGTCGTAGTCGACGTACACCACCTGCGCCGACGGCTCGATCTCGCGAGCCGCCTCGTGCACGTTGGGCGAGGTCGGGATACCCGAGCCGAGATCGATGAACTGCCGGATGCCGGCATCGGCGGCCATCTGGACCGCTTTGAGCACGAAGCTGCGGGCGAACCACGCCACGGTCTTGACTTCCGGTGCGCTGGAGAGCATTTCGTTGCCCATGTCTTGGTCTACCTCGCGGTAGTCCTTCCCACCCAATAGGTAGTCGTACACCCGCGCAGAGTTCAGCGCGCCGGGGTCGAACGGTTCCGGCTTTCGGTCGTTCTCCGGCGCAGGCCCTTCAGTTGCTTCGACCACGGGTGTAACCGTAGCCGATCACCCCCGCAGGTGTGTGCTCCTCCACGGATCTGACGCTCGGATGTGTTGGAATTCGTGGCGCCGTACCCAGTATCGCGCCTGCCAAACCGGCCCTTCGGTCTGCGCTGGGACGAACCGCGCTCCGGCACAACGGTGTTCGCGACGCCACCGACAGTCCGATATACGCCGATTTCGGCGTGCGAATGAGCGGATTTCGGCGTGCGGCTGCGGCTTTCGCCGCGGTTTGTTCCCGTCCCGGTGTGCACCACGTCTGCGCCTGCCCACCTCGGCTGGCGACGGCCGACAAGGGCCACTGTGACCAAAGGTCGTTTCAGAGATCTGTTTCCGCCAGGGCGACCGCGTGCGCGACCGCGGACCGCGCCCGGTCGACGGTCGTATAGCGCCCTAGACCGCAAGGCGCCGCGACGTCCAACGGCCCGCCGTAGGCCGCCTCCGCGATCGCCAGTGCCTGCCGGGCCTGCGCGAGCGGCTGCGCCGCATGCGCGAGCCCGGCGGCGACCCGCGTATCCGCGGGCAGTTCGAGGCGGGCCAGGGGCGCGTAGTACCGCGGCCGGACCGGCGCCTGTTTGCCGTCGCCGATGGGCATGTGAACGAAATCGAGATGTCTTCCCGCAGGCCAGTATCGGGCTATCGCGTTCGCCAGATCGACGACCGCCGCCGCCGATCTCGGCGCCACGGCCGGCTTGTCGTCGAGACTGCCGAAGCAGAGATGGACGCCGAAGTGGGCATCGTGAGGCGCCCGTGCGACGAGCCGGCCGATCGCTCGACCCGCCGCGGCGGCCGGGCCCTGCCGCAGGACCCCGGGCATGCGCGCACAGATGAGCGTCTCCGCGGCCAGCTCGAGTTGGAAGACGACGTTGTCGCCCAGCTTCTCGTGGATTCGGACGATCTCTCGGACGGTCGCGTCGACGATCGGGCGGTAATAAGGGAAGGCGCGGGCACCGCGCTGCGCCGAGCGCCGACGCCACACCAGCATCCGTGCTTCGAAAGCGATGAAACCGATGACGAAAGGCGTCGGTATGCCCACCTGAAAGCGCAGTCCGGGATCGGATCGCCGCATCTGCGCCAGCGCCTCGAGTGCCCGGTCGGTCTCCGCCGCGTAGCCGAGCGCGGCGTCGAGATCGGCTTCGGTCAGCGACCTGCCTTCCTTCAGCCGAAAAGTGTTGCGGGAACGCAGCGTCGACCAATCCCCGCGGCGCACGGGCGCCAGCGCCGGGATACTGTCGAGCCGGTCGATGATCGGCCTGATGTACCACTGGGCGCGATAAGGGTCCGCCTCGCCACCGGGTAGCACGCCGTCCAGATATTCACCGGCGGTGTCGACGGCGAACGCCATAGCCTTCTCTGGAGTGTCCAACTGTCCGGGCAAGCTGCCCACGAAGTGAATCCTGCGCTTAGGCTGCACCGCGTCAGTGTTGCACATCGGCTCTGCGGCAGGACCGTCCGAGGGTCATCCCGACGATGCCGGGTCGGTGCGCGCGGCTATGTGTCCGTCGGGACGGACGAGGATGAGCGTGCCAGGACGAGCGTCGTAGTCGCGGAAAGCGTGACCGTCGACGTCGATGACGTGGCGGCCGATACCTGGATCGCTCGGGCGGTGTCCAGGACCCCGCACCGACCAGACGTGGACGTCGGGAACGGTTGCGCAAGGCGCGGTTTCGCCGAAGGACACGAGGGTGTGGTGCGGCCCGCGGTAGAGGTCGAACAGCCGTAGCCGCTGTCCGGCGATATCGGTGACGGACGCGTCGGGGGCGCGGTCGCCTGGAACGAGGGTGCCGGTGGCGGCGGGATCACGGTAGGTGAGGTCGAGCTGGTGCGTGTGGTCGCGGCGGTGGGCGTCCTCGGCCCCGCTGGTGGCCCGGTGCAGCAATGCGGTGCTGATGCCGAGGACAGCAGCCGCGACGGCGCGGCGTTCGATGTCGTAGGTGTCGAGGAGTTCGTCGTCACCGGTGGCGAGTTTCCAGCCGAGGTTGTAGGCGTCCTGGACGCCGGTGTTGAGTCCCTGCCCGCCGGTGGGCGGATGGACGTGGGCGGCGTCGCCGGCCAGCAAAACCCGGCCGGACCGGAATCGTCTGGCCAGCCGGATGTTCGGGCGCCACACGGTGCACCAGGTCAGGTCGGTCAGGCGGATATCGGAGCGGCCGGCGCAGGTGTCGACGGCAGTTTGGAGGAGGCCGAGGCCGGGTTCGATCCCGGCGGGTAGCGGCATGCCGACTTGGAAGTGCGGTCGCCCGGGTAGCGGGGAGAAGACGATCCCGGTGGCGGCGTCGGCGGATGCGAAACAGTGGCCGTGCGTGTGATCGAGGGCGTCGGCGCGAACATCGCCGAGCAGCAGACGCGTGGATTCGTCTGTGGAACCGTCGAATTCGATCCCGAGCGTGCGGCGCACGAGGCTGTGCGCGCCGTCCGCGCCGATCAGATAGTCGGCTCGGACGGTTTCGGTGGTTCCCGCGTGTGCCAGAGTGACCGTGACTCCACTGTCGTCCGCGGCGAAACCTGCTGTTTCCGTGGCGATTTCGACCTCGACACCGAATTCGGCCAAGCGTGCGCGCAGGATCGCCTCGGTGTCGGCTTGGCCGAGCGTCCACGGATTCGGGTAAGGCACAGCAGAACTCGGCGGTATCGGGTCGGTCATCCGCAGTTCGCGCTCCGGGGCACCGGCCCGGTAGGCGAGGACGATCGGCTGCGGCGCACCGGCTCGCAGCACGCGGTCGATGATGCCGAGGTCGTCGAAGACCTCGAGGGTGCGTGGCTGGAGGGTGTCGCCCCGGGAACCGGTCGGATGCCGCACCGCCTTGTCGACGATCCGGACCGGGATACCGCGGCGGGCGAGGTCGACGGCCAGGGTGAGGCCGGTGGGTCCGGCCCCGCTGATGAGGGTGTGGATGCGCATGACAATGTCTCCGAGGACGGGTCAGCCCGGTGTGACCAGACCGGTTTCGTAGGCAGCGATCGCGGCCTGGGTGCGGTCACGCAGCCGGAGTTTGGCCAGAATCCGGCCGACGTGGGTTTTCACGGTTTCCTCTGCGATGCCGAGGGTTTCGGCGATTTCGGCATTGGACAGACCGCGGGCGATCAGGGTCAGCACCTGGGTTTCGCGGTCGGTGAGGGCCTGTAGACGCGCATCGTCCGGTCGGTGCCGGGCGGGTAAGCGGGCGAACTCGGCCAGCAGCCGCCGGGTGACCGACGGCGCGAGCATCGCGTCCCCCAGCGCGATCGTACGGATGCTGTCCACGATCACGAGCCCACTGGCGTCTTTGAGCAGAAAGCCGCTGGCGCCGACGCGGAGCGCGCGGAAGACATATTCGTCGAGATCGTAGGTGGTCAGCACGATCACCCGGGCGGGTGCGCCGGAGGCGACGATGCGAGCGGTGGCTTCGAGCCCGTCGAGTCGCGGCATCCGGATATCCATCAGAACCACGTCCGGTCGGAGGTCGGCCGTCAGACGGGCCGCTTCGACGCCGTCGGCGGCCTCGCCGACCACCTCGAGATCCGGCTGGGCGGTCAGCAGCACCGAGAGTCCGTCGCGGATCAGGGCCTGGTCGTCGGCGATCAGCACGCGAATCGTCATGGCGCGTTCCGCTCCGTCAGTGGCAGGACGGCCCGGACGGAGTAGCCGCCCTCCGGTGTCGTCATGGTCTCCAGACCGCCGCCCAGGACGGCTACTCGTTCGCGCATTCCGATCAGCCCACGACCGCCGCTTCGCGACGGCGCAACGGCGCCCCCGGGCCCGTTGATCACCGATATCTCCAGTTCCGCAGTGCGATAACACAGTTCGATTCGAATGTCGGCGCCGGGCGCGTGGCGTACCGCATTGCTCAGCGCTTCCTGCACGATGCGGTACGCACAGATCTCCACGCCCGGCGCAAGCTCCCGCACCGTCCCCTCGCGGCCAAGGAGCACCTGCCGTCCGGCCGCATGGATGCCCTCGACCAGGCCGTCGATATCGGCGATGCGAGGTTGCGGCTGGGTGGGTTCGTCGGCTTCGGCGTGCAGGACACCGAGAATGCGCCGCATCTCGGTCAGGGCCGCCGCGGCTCCGGTGTGGATCGCGGACAGACTCGTCAGCAACTCCGGCGGCGGGTCGGCGATCCGGTAGCGCGCGGATTCGGCCTGGATCGCGATCACAGACATGTGGTGGGCGACCACGTCGTGCAACTCGCGCGCGATCCGGGCCCGCTCCTCGAGCAACACGGTGCGTTGCTGCTGGTGCGCCGATTCCCGCGCCTGCTCGTACGCGGCGCGGCGGGCGTCGATCACCGCCCGCACCGCCGCCGCGGCCACCAGTACCAAACCCGCCAGCACCGCGGACCCGACGATATCGGTCCACCGCGCGTGCGGCATCACCACAGTCAGCACCACGCCCATACCGGTGGTGGCGGCCCATACCACCGCGGCGGTGCGCCAGGGCACCCGAACCGCCAGCAGGGCGAGCACCACCAGGTAGCTGTTGAACATCGGCTCCACCCACGACGGCCCGCCCACCGCGACCGACGCGTACCCGACCGCTACCGCACTGACCAGCCAGCCGAGCACGGCGAACCGCAGCTGCAACACGATCGCCAGGGCTTGCAGCAACGCCAACCCGGTGGACTGCCGCAGGCCGAGGTCCGTGTCGGACACCAGCGTATGGTCGACCACCACGAACACGAACACCGCGACGACCAGCACCGCCGGCACCAGCCACCGCTCCCCGATCCGAATCGTCATACGTCCCTGCGTTCCAGCGCGCGACGCGCCGAGTACAGCGCCGACACCGCGGTGGCGGCGACGAGGGCCAGCCGTGGCCAGCCGCCGAGCGAACCCATGAGCTCGGGGGCGGCATCGGCGTTGTGCGACAGTTTCGCCACCACGGCGCTCGGCGCGGCCACGGTCGCCCACTTGTGCAACTCCCCGAACGCCTGTGCCGCCGTCAGCTGTGGCACCACGACATGTGCCGCCACCATCGCCACCGCAGCCACCGAACCGCGCAGCAGTACCCCGGCGCCGACGCCGAGCAGCGCGACCAACGGGAAACAACACCAGATACCGATCAGGCCCGGAAAAACCTCGCCGACTGGATATTTCGCCGCATCGATGGTCGCCAGTCCGATCAGCAGCGACGCCGAGGGCGACAGCACGCCCACGACGGCGGCCACCACGGCGACCACGATCGCCTTCGCCGCCAAGACCACGGTCCGCTGCGGCGTGGCGGCCAATACCGGGCGGATCGTGCCCGCGGAATACTCGGTCGTCACCACCAGCGCACCCCAAGCCGCGACCACCGCCAGTGCTGCCGACACTCCCGTCAGCGCGCCGCCCATCAGGGTGTCGCCCGGCGAGAGGCTGCCGGTCACCCCCACCAGCACCGCCGACACCGGGCCCAGCACCGACGCCGTCACGGGCAGCAGTGCCAGCGCCCGTGCCGACCTGATTTTGACTGTCTCCGAACGGATCTGGTCACCCAGCAGCGACCGGTACGGCACGGCGACGCGCACCGCGCTCATGCCGCCCACCCCGCGTCGCCGTGCGCGAACTGCTGATGCTGCTCGACCAGTCCGGTGAACACGTCCTCCACCGAAGCGTGTATCGGCGTCAGCTCATCGAGCACGATGCCGTTCCGCGCCGCCAACCGGCCGATCGCGCGCGACGAGATCCCGTGCACCACAGCGGAATCGCCATGCAGCTCGACCCGCGCTTCGGCGCCGATCGTCTCGACCAACACCGGGAGCTCGGCTGCGCGGACCCGCACCACCGGATCCGCATGCCGCTCGATGAACCGCGTCATCGGCTCGTCCGCGAGCAACGTGCCCGCGCCGATCACCAGCAGATGATCGGCGACCAGCTGCATCTCGCTCATCACATGGCTGGACAGCAGCACCGTGCGGCCCTGGTCGGCCATCGAGCGCAACAGTCCGCGAATCCACCGGATGCCCTCGGTGTCCAACCCGTTGACCGGTTCGTCCAGCACGACGATCGCCGGATCGCCGAGCAATGCCGCGGCGATACCCAGCCGCTGCCGCATCCCCAGCGAGAATTCGCCGACCCGTCGTCCGGCCACCTCGGCCAAACCGACCGCACCGAGCACCTCGTCCACGCGCGAACGGCGAATCCCGTTCGCCGCCGCCAGCACCCGCAGATGCGCGACCGCGGTCCGCGATGCCAGTACGTCACCGGCGTCCAGCAACGCGCCGACGACATGCAGCGGACGGACGAGTTCGCCATAGCGTTTGCCCGCCACCCGCACCTCCCCGCTCGACGGGGTAGCGAGGCCGAGAATCATCCGCAGTGTCGTCGTCTTGCCCGATCCGTTCGGCCCGAGGAACCCGGTCACCCGGCCGGGCGCCACGGTGAACCCCACGTCCCGCACCGCGACCATCCGGCCATAAGCCTTGGTCAAGCCTCTTGCTTCGATCACCTCCCGACCATAAGCGGCCTCCCCCACCACCCACATCCCACTGCAGAGCCCACTTCCGCGTAGCTCGCAGGAGCGACGAGCTGCCGTGCGCTCAGCGGGCGAATTCGTGATAGAGGCGGATGAGCTCCTCGGCGAGGGTGTTGGCGGCGGCGCAACCGCTGCGGGCGATGACTTCGACGGTCTCGGTTTGGACGCCGCTCTCGGTCTCGGGCGGGTCGGTCGCGATATAGATCGCGCAGGTGCCCGGTTCCGAGTCGATGGGCTTGGGGTCCTCCAAGGCCTGGAATCCGCCGATCGTCAACTCCCGCTGTCCGCGCAGCGGTTTCATGTGGCTGTAGCTCCGATACACGTAGTGGATCGCCTGGAAGCTCGACTCGTCTCCTTCGTCCAGGCGGAAACCACACCAGAACAGGAAGTCGTCGAAGTCCGGCTCCAGCACGGGGCGGTGTCCGGGGCCGACCTTGCCGAGCACGGCGCACGGGTCGATGACGGACAATCGCGAATTCATCTGCGGGTACTGCGATTCCGCGCGCAACGGGCGATCGGTGCGCCGGGCGGCAGGCGCTGCGGCGAGGTCTGCCGCCATGTTGCACGCTTCCACCGGCGTCGGCGGATCACCGATGTTCCGGCGCAGTGTTACACCGAAATCGACGCCATAGCTGTCATTCAGGCGCTGCTGGGCATAACACGAGTTGCCGGACTCGTCCGCGTGGTGGATCCACACCGTGGTGCCGCCGACCACGCGCGGCACGGCGTCGGCGACCACCTTGCCGATGTCGATCGTGATCCGCGGACCGTCGAACCAGATCTCGCACGGCCCGAAGACGAAGCCCGACGCACCGCTCATCACCGGCTTCCCGATCCGGCTCAGTGCCACGGCATCGACATACGCACAGGGATCCAGCGCTCGAATACTGTTGCGGAAGTTGATCTTTTCCCGGTCCGCCGCCGACAACTGATCCGTGTACGACGGCAACTCCGGCAGTTCCGGCCGTTTCTGGGGCGTTGCCGTGGCACACGAACACAGCGCCGCGGTAACAACACAGGACAACAAGATCGCCACAACGAGAACGATTCTCCGCTGAATGCGCGTCAACTCACGCGCGGGGATGAACATGCGGCAAAGGTAGTCGGTGGCCGATCGGGTCAGAAGACTGCTGTGCCGAAGATCGGCCCGCTGCCGTGGCTAGGTGGGGTAGCTTTGGACACCGTGAACCTGACTCTCGTCGCGGCCAGCGCGATCATCGCTGCGGTGACCGCGTTCGGTGCGGCGATGTACGAGTTGTGGCAATTCACCAGTAAAGAAGGCAGATGGCCGTGGCGGTCCGAACAGGAGTCCGCCGCAGGGGATCTCACTCGCCCGCCACCAGGTTTCTGGTGGTGTAGCAATGTCGGCCTGCGCATGCTCGCGACAGCCGTGCTCGCCGGCACCCTGGCCGGCGCAGGCTGGATAGCCGATGCCAAAGCCGGAATCGCGGTCGGACTCACCGGCGCACTGTCTTTGAGTTCCCTCGCGGGCGCCAAAGACACCGGCGTTGTCCCCGCGACACCAGCGCAACCAGCCGAGGGGGAGATATGAACTCCATCCTGAGCACTTGGCGGCGCCCTGCCGGACGTACGCTCGCCAGGCCTGCCACCTTCCTCGACCGGGTTGCGGCCGCCATGTCCAACCGTCCGCTTCCCAGCGCGTCCCCCACCTCACCCCCGGACATCGGCCGATCGCCGCACAACGATCGTCATGCGGGCGATAGATCCGAATACTCCGCACCGCTGATGGTAATTCCCGCCTGGCGCAGTGAACTTCAGGATGCGTCCACCACCGATGACCCAGAGCTGCCCACACATCACGTCCACCAGGACGGTAAAGACTTCGCCTGGGCACCATTCGACAATCGCTACCTGCTCACCGTGTCCCTGGCCCCGGGCTCGATCGATGCCGATCTCCTCAGAATTCACGCCGTCGGTCAGCCGACGACAGCCGACCTGCTGCTCGTGCTGCATCCTGGTCCGGACAACCGGCGCATCGGCCGGATCATCACCACCATCGCCGGTTACGACGAGCTGACACTCACTGCGATCCTGGCCACGGAACTCAACGCCGAGTTTCGCGAGCAGATCATCGCCGCGATCGGTGCGTCCCTCACCGGTGAACGCAACGCCTGGCGGCGAATCGCGCGCAACCTTCATGCCGACGACCCCGTTCGGCGCGCAATCGTCGACGGACTCGAGCAGACGTGAAACCCCGGCCGCGCTGTGCTCGCGTCCACTCCGGCGAAATCCCTGTGACACCAGCGGTCGAGATCACGGTGGCGTCGCCGAAATCGACGTGACTTCTTCACCTTTCATCGATTGACGACCGCCTCGTCGAGTCACGAGCGGGAAGGCACTGATGGTGGACCCAGAGCGGGCGCCCGACTATGACGAGCGAGCGTTACGTGAGCTCTATGAAAAGCTCACCGGCTCACGGGCACAACCGACTTGGCCAGGGCAATGCCGACATGCGTTCTCGGACAGCACGACACGCGATCTGCTCGACCCCACCACGCGCGAAGCGCATGCCCTGACGCGCTATTCACGGCAGTGGCGGACCGACCCGCTCCGGGACGAGGCCGAGACACCGAACCAGTCCGATAGTGTGCGTACTGCGTTCGACTACTCCGCCGCATTGGCGGTCGCGCATCTCACCGGCGCGATCGCCGGTACCTGTGACCCCGCTCAGGGTGTCCGGACATTCCTGGACCACTTCGCTGCCAGCGGACTCTGCTCGGTGGGCACCCCCTTCGTCGCCGGGCCTCGACCACCCGGTCCCGCCACACTGGTGCAGGTCTTCGCACAGCTGTGGCGCGATGCGCCGGCGCAGCTGCGGGGTTTCGCGATCCTGACCGCCCTGGAGGTCGCCGGAGTCCGCCCGGCCGGACGACGCACGACCGAAATCCCCGTCCTGCTCGTCGCCAGCGATCGCGACAGCAATGGCAACGAAAAGGGCGAGGTCGGCCGACTGACTCTGCACCTACTCGAATCCGGCCCCAGCGGAATGCATCCCGACCCGGCCTGGAGCGGATTCACCCAACCCGACCCCGAATTCATCCGAAGCCTGCACACCGCCTGGAACAGCAGCACACTCACGGACACCGACGCGTGCGTGGTCTGGTCGGTCACCGGTGAACACGGCGGTCCCTACGCGAGGCTGCGCGGCGCGTCGATGAGCGTCGCGATAGCGATAGCACTCAACGACCTCGCGCCCCGCCACCCGCGACTGCGCGCACTCAGGCCACACACGCTCGACCCCAAAACCACAGCCACTGCCGATCTGCACGCCGACGGCACACTCGCCCATGTAACCGGCTACGCGTCCAAACTCCCGGCCGCGAACAGCAAAGGCCTGCGGATCATCGTCCCCCTCGATGACCACGACGAAGCCAAAGGCTCTGTACCCCAAGGCTTCTGTCCGCAACTCGTACCTGCCCGCACACTGGCGGACGCAATCGCCGAGGCGAGAACCAGGCCCAACCCCACCCGACGGCTCGTGGCGCTCGCCATCGCGATGGTGGCTGTCCTGGTGGGCGCATGGACCTGGGTACTCGACGCGAACCACCGCACCGAACTCGAGGTGACGCGCTCGCGGCAACTCGCGGACACCGCGCGCACGCTGCGCGAGGTCGATCCCGCCATCGCCCAGCAACTAGCGCTGGCGGCGCTGCGCATCGCCGACACCCCCCAAGCGCGCACGGAGTTGCTCAGCTCCTCGGCGGGCGATGTGCCGTACCGCATCATCGAGGCCGGAACCATGCTCACCACCGCCCCGAACACCGACCGACTCGCCGCCGCCACCCCTGACGGCCGGGTGACATACGCAACGATCACCGCCAGCGGAATCAACGAATTGTATATATTCCCAATAGGTTTCGAGGTATCGGGCATCTCGCTCAGTCCCGATGGGCAGCGACTCACCGCCTGGCATCAGATCGATCGGAAGCAGTGCACGCCATTCGGCAACGATGCGGTCAGCTGTGCCGCCGTCCCGGGCACCGCGCGCGTCCAAGTGTGGGATATGAACGGTCGACCACGCCCGATCTATGACCTTCCCGTCGGGGACGACGAAGTCGTCTCCGCCGCGACCGCCGCGAACTCGCGCGAGATAGCCGTAGGGATGCGAAACGGCAAGATCCTGCGATGGGACATCAGCAGTGACGCCGCACCGGCGCCGCTCCCCACCCTCGAGCTGCCCAGTGGCTACCCCATAGTGGCGTACAGCCCGGCCGGAACACTGCTGGGTGCAGCCGGGACCGTGTCACCAGGGCAAACCAACCAGGTGCGCATCTGGGACACCACACGAGTCCGCACCGACGGCGCGGTCCCGGATTTCGATCGTCCGCCGACCGGCATCGCCGTCATGACGAACCAGACGCGCCGACTGATGTTCAGTCCCGACAGCCGAGCTTTGATCCTCCGTAACTCGAAACTTCCCGGTCTGGAATTCTTCGACCTCAGCAACGGACCAGCCCACGCCGAACCCACCAGCGTCGTCACATCGATCGGAACCAGCACCGACCGACAACCGCTGCAGGATCTGGACTACTCCAGCGACGGCGCTTACCAAGCCACCGTCGAACAAGGCCGAGTCGTCACTGTGAACTCCAGCGACGCAGACAAAGGCCGAACCCTGCACACACCCGCAGACATCTCTTCTGTGCACTTCTTGCGGCAAGGGCGCTCACTCGCAGCCGCAACCAGCGACGGAACGGTCTGGATATGGTCGTTACCGACGCAGCGCACAGACTTCGGCATTGCCATCGACGCTCTTTCGAACACACCGGGTCCGGGGAACTCCGTGAGTGCGCCGCTGCTACGTCAATGGAACTCCATCGGAGCGGGATTTCTTTCCGGCCGGCAACTCGACGCAGCGATCATCACCCGAGACATGGACGCTTGGAGGTCTGCCGAAACAGAAAAGAACTTCGATGGACTGCACACCGCCGTGTCGGCCAACGGCCGCGTCGCAGCGATCAGCGATGGCAGTAGCGGCGTATACCTATGGGATCCCGGAGCGCCCGGTCGGGACGCCGCACCCACGCCATGGCGCGCGACCCGGCGGCTACCCCCGGTCGATGGCCTATCGAGCGGAAGCGGTTCTGTCGTGATGAATCCCAGCGGGACGCTCCTCGCTGTCGCATCGCCTTCGAAGATAGCAATCTGGAACCTCGAGGAGGTCGCCGACGCGTCGACAAGCCCTCGCGTCCTGGACAACGGCAACCCGCTCGACCAGCCGGGCAGCTATCCTGAGCATCCGACCATGGCCATCACCGACACCGGCGTCCTGGCCGTACTCACCCGCGGCAACGATATCGATGTGTGGGATCTCCGTGGTTCTCCCGTCCCCCACAAGAAGACCATTGCGCGCAATGACATGACCACAGATCCGCGGGTGATGGCCCTCAATCATCAAGGTGTGCTTGCTGTTTCGAACGGCGCCGCAGTGGAGATCCGTCGCACCGACGGAAGCCGAGCAGTGACCACCATTGCGGGACCGTCAGGTGATCGAGCAAACATATCCGCTCTCGCTTTCGCAGCCCATGGCACCGAACTCGCGATCGGTCGCGACGGATCGATCGAGATATGGGACGTCGCGAACCCCGCATCACCACACGTGATGCTGGAGTTGCACACGGTTGACGACGGTCCCCGGCATGTCAGCTTCGCGGGAACTCCCGGCTATCTCGCGACCGCCACCAGCAATGCCTTCCCGGCCCGCGTCTACACCCTTCGAACCGAGGAACTCGCCGCAGCCATTTGCGAGAGTAAGACGGCACTCCTCACTGCGGCGGAATGGCAAACCTACGCCAAGGAAGTCCCCATGCCGGCCTTGTGCTGAGCGACAGCTCCACCCGTTCAGACTGTGCCGCCGTAGGTCAGTGGGCCGAGGCGGGGGTTTCGGAGGCCGGGGTGGCTGCGCGGGATCTGCGGTGGGCGGCGAGGAGGAGGGTGAGGATCGACAGCCAGGCGAGCAGGAGGGGGCTCGGGCCGCCGAGTAGGTCGCAGGCGGTGATCCAGAGGGCGAGGGTGCAGGTGAGGAGCGGGGGTGGGATCAGGTTGTGGTGGCCCATCCGGGTGATGGCCCAGCCGGTCAGGAGCAGTGGGATACCGAAGCTGGCCACCGAGACGAAGAAGGCGCCCAGGATCGGTTGGGGCGCTCGCAGATCCAGGGAGCTGTCCCAGAGATCGCCGGCCAGCCAGTCGTCGAGGAAGCCGCGGGTGAGGATGAGGGCGCCGACGGTGTGGCCGGCGCCGAGCAGGGTGATCAGACGGCCGGCCCAGACTACTGAGCGGGCGTTGTCGAATGTTTTGATTCTCATGGTTCGACTGTTCTGCACGGCGGCGTGCACCACTTCCCGCCGGAGAGTGAATCGACTCCCCCATTCGAGTGAATCGCCGTATCCGTTGTTCTGGGATGATCGACGTGTGCAATTCCGGCAGACGCTGCGCTCGGCGACGGGCCCGCTGGTGCGGCCGTCGACCTATCTGCGCGGCGTCTATCTGGCGCTCGGCGGGGTCGCGGCCATCCCCTACGTCGGCCTCGCGGCGACCTTCGTGATCGGTTTGCGGCGCGAGGGGGCCACCGCGGGTGACCTGGCCCTCGTCCTCGCGCTCGCCGCCGGTACGGCCGCGGTCGCCGTGGGCGTGACGCTGCTGCCGGCGGTGCGGGTGCTCGAAATCGTCGTTGTCCGAGCACTTTTGGGGGTCTCGCTGCCGGACCCGGACCCGTCGTCGAGTCGTGCGTGGGAGTCGCGGACGCGTGGAGCCGTCTGGTACTTCCTGACGCTGATCGTCGGTGGTTGCGCGACGAGTGTGTTCATTTGGGCCGTCCCGACCGCCGCGACGATGCTCGTCGTGCCGTTCGCCGGTTCACACGAGGCGACGCTGCATCTGACCGAGCGGTTCACGGTGTCGGCTCCCGACCTGCCGACGGCAATCCTGACCGGTTGTGCTGGTGCCGGGTTACTGGCTGTCGCGCTGTACGTCGTCGCGGGGGCCGGTTCGCTGCTGGTGTGGCTGGCCCCGACCTTGCTCGGACCGACCCAGGCCGATCAGATGGCCGCGCTGCGCCGCCAGGAGCGCAAGCTCGCCGCGGGCAACCGGCTCGCCCGCGAACTGCACGATTCGGTCGGCCACGCGTTGACGGCGATGACGATGCAGGCGGGGGCCGCCGGCCGGGTGCTCGACGCCGATCCGGAGTTCGCCCGGCACGCGCTGCGACAGATCGAGGTAGTCGGACGAGCCGCCCTGGACGAACTCGACCAGGCGCTCGGGATGCTGCGCCGGGGCGTGGACGCGGAGCTGTCCGGCTCGACCCTCGCGGGTCTCGAGCAACTCACCGCCGGCTGCCACGGCGCGCGGATCGCGACGACCATAGTCGGTGATCTGAATACCGTGCCCGACTTGATATCTCGCGAGGCTTTCCGGGTGCTGCAGGAAGCACTGACCAATGCCGTGCGGCACGGTGACGGTGGCGCAATCGATCTCGTCGTTCGTGCGGCGCCGCCCGTCGTTCAACTCGAGGTGTCGAACGGTGTGGCTCGTGGGTCGTCGGCCGGTCACGGCCGCGGCTTGATCGGCATGCGGGAACGGGTTCTGGTGCTGGGCGGTGAGTTACGCGCCGGTGCGACCGGTGAGCGATGGTCGGTCGATGCCACCCTGCCGTGGGTGGTGACGCCGTGATCGCGGTGCTCGTCGTGGACGACGATCCGCTGGTGCGCACCGGCTTACGCGCGATCCTGGATGCCGAGCGCGATATCGAAGTGGTGGGCGAAGCACAAGACGGCAGCGAGGTGCTCGACCGCGTCCGCGCAACGCGCCCGGACATTGTGCTGATGGACGTCCGGATGCCGACCGTGGACGGCATCGCCGCCACGAGAAATCTGTTGGCCGCCTTGACCATCCCCCCGAAGGTAGTGGTGATCACCACCTTCGAGAACGACTCGTACGTCTACGACGCACTGCGCGTCGGCGCGACGGGCTTCCTGCTCAAGCGGGCTCGGCCCGAAGAATTCGTGCAGGCCGTCCGCACCGTCGCGACCGGCGACTCGGTGCTGTTCCCGAGCGCGATCCGCGCGCTGGTCGCCGCCCGCCCACCGCTGCCGAACAACGTTCTGGCACAGGCGAAACTGACCGACCGCGAAACCGAAGTCCTCCACGCCATGGCGCGCGGCCTGACCAACGCCGAGATCGCAACCTCGATGTTCCTCGGTATCGAAACCGTCAAAACCCACGTCCGCAACGTGTTGATGAAACTGCGCGCACGAGACCGCACCCAGGCGGTCATCACCGCCTACGAATCCGGTTTCATCACACCCGGCCGCTGACCGGCGCAGTCCACCTCAGCCGAAAGGGGTGAGCAGCAACGGGATACGGCGGAGGTCGGCGAGGGTGGGTGGGAGGGCGGCCAGGGCGGTGACGGCGCGCATGCAGATGGCGTAGTCGGCGTCGCCCGGCTCGAGGTAGTCGAATTCGAGGGTGCCTGCGGCTTCGAAGGCCGCGCGGAGTTCGGCGGGGAGTTCGGCCAGATCGGTGTCGAGTTCGAGGTCGTCGACGTTGATCCAGGCGATCTCGTCGCCGTCGGCGCAGTAGGTCAGACTGGCGTCGGCATTGATGGAGTAATAGCTGGTCGCCGCGACTCGCCCGGCGGCCGACAGGGCTGCCACGTCGTCGGTGGCCCCGGCGTCGTCGTAGACGAAGGTCCATTCGCCGATCCGGCCCGCCAGCAGCGTCGCGGCGGCGTCGCCGCGCTCGCCACCGAGCGCCGCCGCGGGCAAGGAGGTCCACTCGTCCGGCTTGCCGACCGGTAGTTCGCACTGACGGAACAGCGGCGTCTTGGCCCCCAGCGCCTCCAGCGCCGCGGCGGGTTCGAGCCCACGGACGACGTGCACGCAATGATTGGGGTCGTCGTTCGCCAGCTCGCTGATCCACAGCGGGAAGCCTTCGGCATCAAGCGTATTCGGCGGGAAGCCGGGTGTTGCCATACATCCCTCATCTACCGGTGATCTTACGATGCGCTGTCGGTGCCACGGCACGACCGCGGTCTCGACCCAGTGAACATAGTTCACCTGATCTTTGTTCGCCAGGCCACGCCGGGGGTGCCGAAGCCGCCCGCGCCGGGACCGCAAGACGATTCGCCCCAGCACGATCAGTCCGGCCGGACTGGCGGGCCGGACTGAACGCGATCTTGCTGGGGTGCGGGTAGGAGGTTCAGAGCTGCGGCAGCGCCAGCAAGAATGGGGCACTCCGAATCGTCTGTTCGCTCAGGGTGATACCGATTTCGAGTCGATCGTTTTCCCGGAGCCGGAACTCGCAGATTCCCGTGCGGACATCTCTGGCTATTCGACGATTTCTGTCGTCACAAACGGTGGAGACCGCGATCGCGCGCGCGACCCATTTCCCTGGTGGTAGGCAGCTGATACTGAACGCTCCCCGATCCGGGACATTGAGTAACGCCACGGCGGATGTCAGCGGGTTTGCCGCGGAGTATATACTCATATACCTGCGGCTGGCCATGATTCCGCCCGGATCGGTCAATTTCCCACACAGCAACGGCCTGCTGGATTCTCTGCCACAATATGTGTGTTGCTCGGACCATCTCAGCGGAACATGTTCGCCGCGGATGTAGCGCCGATACTGCGACGGACTGAGTCCGACCGCTTCGGTGAATCGTGACGTGAAGGTCCCGTAACTCAAATACCCGACAGCATATGAGATCTCAGAAACTTTCATCGAAGTGGACGCCAATAATTTCTTGCTGCGCGCCAGCCGGATCGCCGCGAGAAACCGGACCGGCGACCAGCCGGTTTCTACGCGAAACCGTCTGACGAAGTGAAACTTACTGCATTTCGCCACGTCGGCGAGGTCGTCCAAGGAAACTTGCTGCCCACAATTTTCCCACATGTACTTGATGCTGTCAGCGATATGATCGGACACGAACTCTCCAAACTCATAACAATCCAGGATGCCCGAGCCGGCAGCAGAATCAAGCCTTCCGCAGCCGTACGGCTGCGGAATAGCTGCAAAATAGCGTCTTTGCTGGGACAGCGAAACGAGGCCGCTGCCGCTGATTTTTCACTGACCGGCCGCCTCCGGCACCGAGGTCGAACCATTCAGGTGTCGCTCCCAAGACCGCACGCTCATTACGAAAATGTCGGTGACCCATCGGCCGTGGGATGAATGCTTGATAAGTGAAGCCGTCGATTCCGCAGTGGCGGTTGCACTTCCGCTCGGTACCCCCTTGCCCCGTAGCCCCGACGCAAGCCCCACAGCCCCGATGCAGCGAGGCAGCGCGCGGAGTGCCGCTGGTGGCTCAGTTCGCCACCATCATTGTTAGATGTAACTGGACGGTAGAATACTTCTATTTTGTAGATTGAGCAACGAGGAAGAAGCCCCAGACGCGGCCGGATGGCAATCTTGAGTACAGGTTCCGCGAGGGAGGACTTCGGATGGTCTCCGCACTGGGAAAGCTTCGCCGGAAGATCTTTACGCCGGACACGCGGCAAGCATCGTTGAGGGTTCGGGGATTCCCCGCTCGCAATCCACACGCCGCATCCTGCCTGGAGACGGCCGGCTCGACGTTCCTCGAAGGGTTCGGGGTGGCCGCGGAGTGTGGCACAGCAGCCGAGGCTGCGCGGCGGTTATCCGAAATAGAAAGCAACAGAAGAGGTTTCGCATTCGAAGGCGCTGCGATGGCGCTGGCGATCCGCGACGGGCTGCCGTTCGGCCACAACCATCACGTGACAGATTTCATCGCGGCCGCCGACGAGCATCTCTACATGATCTACGTCGGCGTCGGCTGGGCGCTGGCCAGACTCCCCCGGCCGCTGCACCGGGCGGCGCTGACCGGCGCGCCGGATCCGGTTCTGCTGTGGCTGGCGCTCGATGGTTACGGGTTTCACCAAGCCTATTTCCACACAGATCGCTACGTGAAACAGCAGTATGTTGACGCGAAGCCGCCCGTCGTGTCGAACCGGCATCCGGGCTATACACCGCGCGCGATCGATCAGGGCATCGGGCGCGCACTGTGGTTCGTCTCGGGCGCCGATCCGGCGGCCGCGTGCACGCTGATCGAGGGGTTCGCGGCGGTCCGGCGCCCGGACCTGTTCGCCGGCCTCGGCCTGGCGGCGACCTACGCCGGCGGCGCCACCGCGGCCGAGCTCGCCATGTTGCGCGAGCGCAGCGCGGCCTACCGCCGAGACCTCGGGCAGGGTGCGGTCTTCGCCGCCGAAGCGCGTGCTCGCGCCCGCATCGTGCAGCCGAACACCGAGACCGCGCTGGCGGTACTCACAGGTCAGCGCGTCGCCGACGCGTCCACGATCGCGATCGAAGCCCGGCCCGTGGTGCACACGATCAACGGCCGCCCCGGTTTCGAACTCTGGCGCGAGCGGATCCGGCGCCGGTGCCTGACCGCGGAGCCACCCGACCCGACCGCTTCCGCAGAGCCGGAAACAACCGCAAAGGCCGAATCATGAACTCCCGCATGAGAGCCCTGGTACCCACCATCTGCGCGGTGGTGGTGCTGCTGGCCGCCTTCCTGATCGCGCAGGCACAGGTGGCCACCGATGATCCGGCCGACGTGGCCCAGGACTACGAGTTCGAGTCCATGTCGATCGCGATGCCGCCCGGATACGACCAGCTGCCTGCGAAATCCGTGCGCGAGGTGAACCCGGCGTATCAGAACATCCGCTCCTGGATCTCCTCCGTGGGTGCGTCGATCGCCATCAACGATCTGGTCGGACACGGGCGATCCAACGGCATGTGCATCGTCGACACGCGCACCGACTCGGTGATCGTGACCCACACACCGACCGCACCGCAGGCCGATCGGTTCACCCCGTTCCTGCTCCGGCCGGACCCGCTCATCATGGATTCGACGATGGCGCCGATGGGTTGCGCCCCCGGTGATTTCAACGGCGACGGCGGCATGGATCTGCTCGTCTACTACTGGGGACGCACCCCGATCATGTTCCTGCACAGGGACAATGCCGCCGATCCGGCCCCGGCGTACGTTCCGGTCGAGGTGGTCCCGCCGGGCAACACGCGCGGTCAATACAACGGTGAACGGTGGAACACCAACGCTGTTTCGATCGCGGACTTCGACGGTGACGGCCATCCCGACATCGTTTTCGGGAATTACTTCCCGAACTCCGGCGTCCTCGACCCGAACGGACGGCCCGACGTCGTCATGAACGACTCGATGTCGAATGCGCGCAACGCCGCGGGCGAGCGCGTACTGCGGTGGAACGGCAACGACCCCAACGGAAGCCCGATCTACACCGAAGAGAAGCAGGCCGTCCCGTATGCCCAGGCCACCGGCTGGACGTTGGCGCTCGGCGCCGGTGACCTGACCGGTGACCTGCGGCCCGAGCTCTATATCGGCAACGACTTCGGCCACGATCATCTGCTGTACAACCAGTCCACACCGGGCACTATCCGCTTCGGCATCGCGCGCGGACAGCGCACCTGGACCGATCCCAAATCCTTTGTTCTGGGCGCTGATTCGTTCAAAGGCATGGGTGTCGATTTCGTCGACCTGTACAACCGCGGGAAATTCGACATGCTGGTCAGCAACATCACGACCCCGTGGGGCATCCAGGAGAGCAACTTCGCCTGGCGCAACGACACCGCCTCCCCGGAGGACATGCGCCGGGAACTCGCCGACGGCCGAGCCCCGTTCTCCCAGCAGGCACAGCAACTCGGCCTGGCGTGGTCGGGCTGGGGCTGGGATATCAAGGCGGCCGACCTGCGCAATTCGGGAAACCTCAACGTGCTCCAGACGACCGGGTTCGTGAAGGGCAGCGGCGAGAACCGGTGGACCTGGCTGCAGGAGCTGGCCACCAGCAACGACGTCCTGGTACACGACCCGCGGGCGTGGCCGCGGGTCGCACCCGGCGACGACATCGCCGGTGATCACACCATGGCGTTCTATGCCAAGGGCACCGACGGTAAATACGTCAACATCACCGAGCAGCTCGGCACCGACGCGCCGATACCGACCCGCGGCGTCGCGATCGCCGACACCACCGGCACCGGGACCCTCGACTTCGCGGTGGCCCGCCAGTGGGGACCGCCCGCGTTCTTCGCGAACCGCTCACCGAGTATGGGAAATCCGTTGCAGCTGAGCCTTTATCGGCCGGCACCGCAGGCGAGCAGCGGGTCCGCCGCGGTCATCGGCCAGCCCGCGTACAACGCGACCGTCACGGTGCGCACCGCCGACGGCCGGACCATGCACAGCCAGCTCGACGGCGGCAGCGGCCACAGCGGTAAGCGCAGCTTCGACGTCCATTTCGGACTCGGCGCGAGCACCGGCCCGGTCACCGCCGAGATCGCATGGCTCGACAACAACGGTGTCCCACGGCACCAGACACTCCAGCTGAAGCCCGGCACGCACGCGCTGATGCTGACCGACACGGCCACCGAGATCGCCGAGGGGATCACCGCACCATGACTCTGCTCAACCGTAAACGAATCCAGCGCGATCATCCGTCGGTGACCACGGTCGCGGCGCCGACCACCAACGGTGCGGCGCCGAGCGACCGGCAGCGCGACCCCCAACCACCCAAGAAAGATGTGCGATACCTGGCGCTCCGCAATTTCGCCATCTCGCTCAGCGTCCTCAATATCATCGGCTACACCCTGCTCGGCTTCGAACAGCCGCCGTTATGGCCCATTCTGGCGCTCTTATCGGCTTACGTGCTGGATCTGGCCTTCGAAGCGATCACCGCGTGGTCGCGGCACGCGACCCCGCGGTTCCAGGGCCGCGGGGCCCGCGGCGTGTACGAGTTCCTCCTGCCTGCGCATATCACCGCGCTGGCAGTGAACATGCTGCTCTACGCCAACAACCAGTTCTGGCCGGTGCTGTTCGCCGTCGCGGCCGCGATCACCGGCAAGTATGTGTTCCAGGCCCCGTTCGCCGGGCGGATGCGGCACTTCATGAATCCGTCCAACTTCGGGATCACGCTCGCGCTGCTGTGCTTCAGCGCCTGGGTCAGCATCGCGCCGCCCTACGAATTCGGCGAGAACATCAACACCATGTTCCGGGTAGCGGTCCCGCTCGTGCTGCTTGTCGCGGGCTCGGTGATCAATGCGACGCTCGTCGGCCGGGTGCCGCTGATCGTCGGCTGGCTCGGCGGGTTCGTGATCCAGGCCCTGGTCCGCGACGGACTGTTCGATATCGCGCTCGTCGCCGCGCTCGGCACGATGACCGGTACGGCGTTCATCCTGTTCACCAATTACATGATCACCGACCCCGGCACGACACCGTTCCCGGCCCGACTGCAATTCATGTTCGGCGCCTCGGTGGCGACCGTGTACGGGGTGCTGATGGTCTTCAACGTGGTCTACACGTTGTTCTTCGCCCTCACGCTCGTTTGCGCGATCCGTGGCTGCTACGCGTGGTTCACCCACTGGCGCAAGGCCGCTGCGGACCGCGGTGCCGAACGCCGGCGCGGCGAACGAGTTCCGGCGCTGTCCCCCGGCGCCCCCACGCAGCGAGCATGACCGATGCCTCGGCTAGCGATCGTAGGTATGGCGTGCCGGTTTCCCGACGCCGCGACTCCGGCTCAGCTGTGGGACAACGTCCTTGCCCGCAGGCGCGCATTCCGGCCGATCCCGTCCGTCCGGTTGAACGCGGCCGACTACTACGCGAGTGATCCCGCGGCGGCGGACCGCCATTACGCGACGCATTCGGCGGTCATCGAAGGCTGGACCTTCGATCGAGCCCGGCATCGCGTCGCCGCCGGCACCTTTCGGGCCACCGACATCGTGCACTGGCTCGCCCTGGACACCGCCGCGGCGGCGCTCGAGGACGCGGGCTTTCCCGCGGGAGAAGGCTTGGACCGCAAGCGGATCGGCGTGATCATCGGGAATACCCTCACCGGCGATATGACCCGCGCTTCGACCATGCGGCTGCGGTGGCCCTACGTCCGGCGCACGCTGGCCGGGGCACTGCAACGCAAAGGCTGGCCCGCGGCGGAGATCGCCGTCTTCCTCGACGAATACGAGGCCGACTACAAGGCACCGTTTCCGGCGATCACCGAGGACAGCCTGGCCGGCGGGCTGGCGAACACGATCGCCGGGCGGATCTGCAACCACTTCGATTTCGGCGGCGGCGGTTTCACCATCGACGGCGCCTGCTCGTCGTCACTGTTGTCGATCGCGCAGGCCGGTGACGCCCTGAGCGCCGGGCATATCGACGCCGCGGTCGTCGGTGGCGTCGACCTGTCCATCGATCCGTTCGAACTGGTCGGGTTCGCGAAGACCGGCGCGCTGTCGCGGTCGGAAATGCGCGTGTACGACGAGCGCTCGAACGGCTTCTGGCCGGGTGAGGGGTGCGGGATCCTCGTGTTGCTGCGCGAGCAGGACGCGATCGCCCGGGGCGCGCGCAGTTACGCGACGATCGCGGGCTGGGGTATCTCCTCCGACGGGCGCGGTGGTATCACCAGACCCGAACGCAACGGCCACCTGCGGGCCATCGAACGCGCTTACCGGATGGCGGGATTCGGGATCCATACCGTCGACTATCTCGAAGGCCACGGCACCGGTACGGCGGTCGGCGACCGAACCGAGCTCGAGGTGTTCAACACGGCCGTCGCCGCGCGGGATGCGGGCAGGCCGCCGGTGGCGATCGGATCGATCAAGGCGAACATCGGTCACACGAAGGCGGCGGCCGGCGTCGCGGCGCTCATCAAAGCCGCACTCGCCGTGCACCACGGCACCATTCCGCCGATCACCGGAACCGATCGGGCCCATCCGGTCCTCGCCGGTGCCGAGAACCGACTCCGGCTCCCCGACCGGGCACTCGAATGGCCCGGTGCGCCACAGCTTTCCGCGGCCGCGCTGCCGTCCGACCCGGGCACCGTGCCGCCGCGCCGGGCCGGTATCTCGTCGCTGGGTTTCGGCGGCAGCAACGCCCATGTCGTGCTGGAGAGCCGGATGCCGCCGCGCGCGCTGTCGCGCACGGCCGGTACCCGGCTGGCACGCAGCGCGCAGGACGCCGAACTGTTCATCGTGTCCGCGGCGACACCGCTGGAGCTGGCGGACAAACTGCGCGCGGCCGCCGCACTCGCCGCGCGCTGTTCGTTCGCCGAACTCGGTGATCTCGCCGCCGAGCTGACCCGGGTCGACTCCCGGCTGCCGAGCAAGGCGGCGGTGGTCGCCGCCGACCAAAAACAAGCGGCGGACCGGTTGACCGAACTGGCCGACGCGCTCGCTGCCGGTGAACGGCACCGGTTCGCGCCGGGCACCGGCCAATTCCTCGGCGCGGACCTCGGTTCCGCGCCGCGCATCGGACTGATGTTTCCGGGGCAGGGTGCGCCGGGGCACGGCGACGGCGGCCGGCCCGCACGCCGCTTCGCGGGCATCGCCGACCTGTATCGACAGGTCGGCGTGCACGCCGAAGGCGAAGCCACCGAGGACGCGCAGCCGCGCATCGTGACGGCCTCGCTCGCCGGCCTGCGGATGCTCGATGCCGCCGGCGTGCACGTCGTCGGCTGCGTCGGGCACAGCCTGGGCGAATTGACCGGGCTCTACTGGGCCGGCGTGTTCGACGAAACCGAACTGGTGCGCGTCGCGGCGTTCCGCGGCCGGGCGATGCAGGCCGCGGCCGTCGACGAGCCCGGCACCATGGCGACGATCTTCGCGGCCGCCGATCATGTCGCGCCGCTGCTGCACGACAGCCCCGTGGTGATCGCCGGATACAACAGTCCCAAGCACACGGTGGTCGCGGGCCCGGCCCATGCCGTCGACGCGGTGCTGGTGAGCGCGCGCGCCGCCGGCCTGCGCGGCCACGCGCTGCGGGTCTCGCACGCGTTCCACTCACCGCTGGTCGCGCCGGCCGCGCACGCCTTCCGCCGCTACCTCGACGAACTCGATCTCGGCGAGATCAAACGATCCGGCCTCTTCTCGACCGTCACCGCGGGTCCGCTGGAGGCGGGCTGCGCCGTGGCCGATCTGCTCGAGCGCCAGGTGCACGCACCCGTCCGGTTCGCCGACGCGCTGTCCCAACTCGCGCAGACCTGCGATCTGCTCGTCGAGGTCGGTCCTGGTGCGACGCTGTCGGCCCTCGCCGCCGAGGTCTGCCCCGGAGTACCCACGCTCGCCATGGAAACCGACGGCAACTCCGTCGCCGGGATCCTGCGCACGCTCGCCGCGTGCTACGTCCTCGGCGCCCGGCCCGATCTGGACGGATTCGCGGCCGAACGTTTCACCCGCTCGCTGCCGCTCGACAAACAGTTCGTTTTCCTCGAAAGCCCTTGCGAGCAAGCACCGAACGACTCGTTCCTCGCCCAGGCCCGGTCCGCGGCGCACGCGGAAGTCGCACCGGCTGTTGCCGAGCAAGCGGATGCGGTAGCGGTCGACGACACCTCGACCTTGCAGACGCTGCGGCGGTTGATCGCCGAGCGCGTCGAACTTCCCGTCGAAGGCATCACCCCCGAGACCCACCCGCTCGACGATCTCCATCTGAGCAGCATCACGATCACCCAATTGGTCGCCGACGCACTGCAATTGCTCGGCACCGAGATCCCGGAGCCGACCACCAATGTCGCCACCGCGACGATCGCCGAACTCGCCGAGGCGATCGACGAGATCGTGCACGCCGCTCGCGACGACGCACCGCCGAAGCCGGCCGACGATCTCACCGGGGTCGATATCTGGGTGCGGCCGTTCACGATCGACCTGGTCACCACCTCGGCGCCGGCCGCCGTCCGTGGCGACGAGCCGGGACAGTGGCGGGTGTTCGCCCCACCGGACGACGAACTCACCGCCGCCCTCCGGCACCGGCTCGACACCGCCCACCTCGGCGACGGTGTGCTGCTCCGCCTCGGCGCGGCAACCGCGGAATCAACCGAAATCGCCATCGACAGAATGCTTTGCGCGGCCCGCGCAGCGATCGACACCGGATCTCGCCTGGTCGTCGTCGTCGACGACGGCCGCGATGCGGCCGCACTGGCCAAGACGGTGCATCTGGAGGCGCCTGCGGTCCGCACGACCGTCGTCCACCCGGCCGCCGAACTGACGCCCGCGGACAGCGCGCGGCTGATCTGCGCCGATATCGCGGCGACCAGCACCTTCCGGGAAGTGCACTACGACCGGGCGGGCATCCGGACCGAACCGGTCCTGCGCGAGTTGCCGATGGTCGGTGCCCGCCTGCCGCTCGGCGCGAGCGACGTGGTCGCCGTGACCGGCGGGGTGCGCGGCATCGCCATCGAATGCGCGGTCGCGCTCGCCAGACAGACCGGATGCGTGCTCGCGGTCATCGCGCGCACCCCCGCCGACGATCCCGATATCGCCGCGAACATGGTTCGGCTACGCGAATCCGGTTTGACCGCACACTATTACACCGCCGACGTCACCGACCGGAACCAGGTCGCCGACGCGACCGCCACGATTCGACGCGAACTCGGTGCGATCACCGGCATTCTGCACGGCGCCGGCATCAACGTTCCCGCGGCGATCGGATCACTGACCGAGGACCATATGGCGCGAACCATCGCGCCCAAGGTCGACGGCCTGCGCAACCTGCTCGAATCGCTGCACCCGGCCGAACTGCGTCTGGTGGTCGGCTTCGGCAGCATCATCGGCCGGGCCGGTCTGCGCGGTGAGGCGCATTACGCGATCGCCAACGACTGGTTGCGCTCGGCCATCGATACCCTCGCGGGCGAACTGCCGGAGTGCCGGTGCGTCACCATCGAATGGTCGGTCTGGGCGGGAACCGGGATGGGCGAACGGCTCGGCGTGCTGGATTCGCTGGTCCGCGAGGGTATCGAGCCGATTCCGACCGACGTCGGCGTCGAACTCATGCTGGATCTGCTGCGCACTCCGGCCTGTCCGAGCAGTGTGGTGGTGATCGGCAGAACCGGCGGCTTGCCGACGATCCGGTTCGACGAGATCGAACTGCCGCTGTTGCGCTTCCTGGAACGCCCACGCCTGCATGTCCCCCGGATCGAATTGCTCGCCGACGCCGACATTTCGACGGCGACCGACCCCTATCTCGCGGATCATCAATTCTCCCGCGACGCACTGTTCCCCGCGGTGCTGGGGATGGAGGCGATGGCGCAGGCCGCCACCGCCCTTTTCGGCGAACAGCATCCGGTGCAGTTGCACGACCTCGAATTCCTCCGGCCGATCGTCGCGGCACCGGACCGGGTCACCACGATCCGGGTCGCCGCGTTGCGATCGGGAGATACGGTCCGCGTGGCCATCCGGTCGAACACCACCGCATTTCAGCTCGACCATTTCCGCGGCGTTTGCCGACAAGCCAGGCAGCGCAACGACATTGCCGCCGGCGCGACGCCGTCCATGCCGGCGGCGGCGACCGAACCGCTGCAGCGACTTGTCGAATTCGCGCACACCGCGCGCACGGCGACCGCCGGCCTGGGGATGGCCGTCGACACCGACTTCTACGACCGAATCATGTTCCACGGACCGATGTTCCGATCCATCGAGGATTATCACCATCTGTCCGCGCGACAATGCGTGGCCCGGATTCGCGTGCGCGACGAACGCTGGTTCTCGCCGATGCTGCCGGGTGCGCTCGTGCTGGACGATCCGGCGGCGCGCGACGCGTTCATGCACGCCATCCAAGTCTGCGTACCCGATTCCACCCTGCTGCCCTCGAAAGTCGCACGCGTGCTGTCGTTACCGGTGGCGCCCGACGTCCGGACCGTCGTATTGGCCGCCCGCGAACGGTCCCACGAACAATCGACCTATATCTACGACGTCGTCGTGCACGACGAGAACGGCGCGGTCGTCGCGATCTGGGAGGCGCTGGAACTCACCGCGGTCGCGCCTATCTCGTCGCCGTCCGGGTGGACGCCCGAATTGCTCGGCCCGCACCTGCAGCGGCGTCTCGAAACCCTGCTGCCCCGGCCTGTTCAGCTGGCGATCGTCCGGGATCAACCGCGGCCGGTCACCGACGACGACACCGACCCGCGGGTCCCGGGACGCCGTGCCGCAACCCGGCGCGCGCTGGCCGCCGCCCTCGGACGCGCGGCCGTCCTGCGGCACCGCCCCGACGGACGCCCGGAGATACCGGACGGCTACGCGAGCTTCTCGCACGGCGCCGGACTCACCGTCGCCGTGGTCGCCGCCTGCCCCGTCGGCTGTGATATCGAACCCGTCCAGGCGCGCACACCGGCGCAATGGACCGGCCTGCTGGGCAATTCGGGTGTCTCGCTCGCCCAGCTGTGCGCCCGCGCCACGGGTCAGTCCTTCGATACCGCCGCGACCCGGGTGTGGAGCGCGCGCGAGGCCGTCACGAAACTCGGCGTCACGGTGAGCCGGGCGCGACTGACCCTGGACAACCGGTCCGCGGCCGACGGGTGGCTGGCGCTGCGGCACGGTACCGATGTCATCTGGTCGTTCAGCACCACCCTGGCGTTACCGGCATTCCAGCAATCGATGGTGTTCTCGGTGACCGAGAAAGGTTGATACGTGCGCGCTTACGAGATCTCCCATATCGTCGGCTTCGAGGAGACCAACCTCGTCGGCAACGTCTATTTCGTGCACTATTTCCGCTGGCAAGGCCGCTGCCGGGAAATGTTCCTGATGGAGCACGCCCCGGACGTGCTCGACGAGATAAACCGGGACCTGAAGCTTTTCACGATCAGGTGCGAATGCGAATACTTCGCCGAACTGACCGCGTTCCAACACCTCACCATTCGGATGACCCTGGTCGACCTCACCCAGACGCAGATCGAATTCGAGTTCGCCTACCTCGACATCGACGACCAGAGCGCGGTCGAGCACCTGGTGGCCCGCGGACGGCAACGGGTTGCGTGCATGCGCGACAACGGAACTCGGGTCGAGCCGACCCGGGTGCCGGAAAGCCTGCGGCGCGCGCTCGAGCCCTACGCCGCATCCGACCACCTGAGAAGCGGCGTGCGCGTCCCGGCCGGTCGTCGCGCCGACTGAATCATGGTCGGTCAGTCGCGCGCGGAACGCGGTCAGGACACGTCGGCGTGGGCCTCGGCCGGCTGCGCCTTCGAGGTGAGCTCGAGGTCGAGCAGGCGCAGGCAGCGCGTCAACGAGGTGGTATCGCCGCTGACCGTCAGATTGCCGGACAGCATCGCGTCGAGAATACCGATCTGCTCGGTGCCGATGCGGATGAACGTCTCCGGGTCGGCGGTGACGACGAGCGCCGGTTCGTCCGGTGGGGTTCCGTCGACGACGCGCGCCGTGTGCTCCTCGCACCGCACGTGGAACACCTCGTCGCCGATCCGGAACTCGTACGCCTCGTCGACCTCGGGCGGCGGCCCGACCGAGATCATCGCTTCCAAGGCCAAGCGTCCCCACTCGGAGCGGACCAGCCCGTCCTGCTCGTAGGAGGAGATGTGGGTGAGACCCCACGACGCCAACCCGATGATCACCGGCCGGAGCGCTTCGCCACTGGCCGTCAGCCGATACTGGACGCCGCGGCCGTCGCCGGAGACCGGCTCGCGCTGGATCACCCCGTGTTCGGTGAGCATTTGCAACCGCGCGGCCAGCAGGTTCGGCCCGATGCCGACCAGCGTCTCTTCGAGCAACTGGTTGTACCGCTTCGGACCTGTCGTGAGATCGCGAATTATCAGCAGGGTCCAGCGCTCGCCGACCAAGTCGAGCGCGGCCGCTACTGCGCACATCTGCGCGTAGCGCTTCGTTCCCATGTGGGCACCTCGGGTGTCGGGTCACTACAACTTACTAGTGACATAGATACTACGTTAAGTGTTTCCCTTCGGTAGCTGCGGCCGACCCGCCGACCGCCAGTACCTTCCGAGCTAACGGGGTGGCAACGGCGGTGCCGGACCGGTCCGCAGGCTGTGCCACGAGAACTGATCCATCCGGAAATAACACTTCGACGCGGGGGCCGAAGCGCGAGCGGCCGGCCCGGACCGCGTCCGCACCGGCCCCGGGCCGCAGTCCTCGACCGACTGTCGGACGCGCGCCCGACAGCCCGCAGCACATCTCCCCGATAAAAATATCTTAATATATAGTTATCTATGCTAAGCCTACGCCTCGGCGCAGGCTGTGACCGATCGAGCCGAGATCGCCGTCGAACCGAGACCTCACGTCGTGACAGCCGCGCTCAGCAGCCCTTTCGCCGCCGCGAGGTGCGCGGGCGAAGTGCCACAGCAGCCGCCGACGATGTCCAGGCCGTAGTCGGTGCGCCACCGCGCGATCAGTTCCGCGTACTCCTCGGGAGACAACGCCGCGGGCACGGCGCGATCGACATGTTCGTAGGGCGGCAGGCCGGTCCGGTCCTCGATATTCGGATAGGCCCCGATCAGCCCCGCCCGCCCGCGGCACAGCACCCGCAGCGCGACCTCCGTGCCGTGCGGTGAGGTGCAGTTGATGAGCACGGCCTCGGCGCCGTCGCGCTGCACCGCGTGTACCGCACCGGTCAACGGCTCCCCGGACAGCAGCGTCGCATCGTCCGCGCAGACGAACGACACCCAGGCCCGCCCGCCCGCGGCGAGCACCTGCGCCAGCGCGATCCGGGCCTCGCGGATGGTGTTCATCGTCTCGATCAGGAACAGGTCCACACCGGCCCGCGACAGCTCGCGCACCAGCCAGCCGTGCTCGGCGCGCAACTCCTCGTCGGAGGGCACCAGGTCAGGTCGATAGCAGTCTTCGACCGGGCCGATCGAGCCCGCGATGCGCGCCTCGGGCACGCGGGCATGTTTGCGGGCGGCCCCGGCCACCCCCACGGCCGCATGCACCATCCAGGCCCGGCCCGCGTCGTCGAGCTTGGTCCGGCTCAGCGCGCGCAGGTTCGCCCGGAAGGTGTTCGCGGTGATCACCTGGGCGCCGGCGGCGAGATACGCCTCGTGCACCGATTGCAGCACGCTCCGGTTCGCGTCCGTGAGCATGGCCCGCGCCGTCCACCACGGCGGGCGCACCGACAATCCGGCGCGTTGCAACTCGGTCGCGCTGCCGCCGTCGAGCAGCACGACCCCTTGGCCAGCATAGGAATTCGTCATCAGTCACCCTCCAGCGCAGTCGTCAGATCCTCGACCAGATCGGCCGGATCCTCGATCCCGATCGAAAGCCGAATCAGGTCGTCGGTGATGCCGGCGGCGTTCCTGATCGCGCGCGGTATCGGCCGGTGCGTCATCAATGCCGGGCACTCGATCAGCGAGCGCACCCCGCCGAGACTCACCGCGCAGGCGAACAGCTGCGTGCGCGCCATCAGTTTCTCGGGATCGCCGCGGTAGCGGAAGCTCACGATCGAACCCGGTCCCGACATCTGCCGAGCGGCCAGCCGATACCCGGGATGCGACGGGAGGCCGGGATAGCACACGCCGACGACGGCGGGATGTCCGCACAGCTCCTCGGCGATCGACCGCGCGGTGGCGGTCTGGCGATTCACCCGCAGGGACAGCGTTTTCACGCCGCGATGCACCAGATAGCAGTCCAGGCCGCCGGATACGGCACCGGTCACGGTCCGATGCTCGACGAATCGGGCATGCAGCGCTTCGTCGCCGCACACCAGCGCACCACCGAGCACATCGGCATGCCCTGCAATGAATTTTGTTGTGCTGTAAAGGCTTACATCAGCGCCCAGCTCCAATGGCCGCTGCAGGGCCGGGCTCGCGAACGTGTTGTCGACGACCACCACCGCACCCCGCGCACGGGCCCGCCGGCTGACCTCGGCCACATCCGTGATCTTCAGCAAGGGGTTGCTCGGTGTCTCCACCCACACCATCGCGGTGTCGGTCGCCAGCGCACGCCGCACCTCGGCCGGATCGGTCAAGTCCGCATAGTCCACCTGGATGCCGAAGCGCCCGAGGGTCGAGAACAACGCGTAGGTGCCGCCGTACACATCGTCGGACGACACCAGACGCTGCCCGGGCGACAGCACGGACAACGCCGTGGTCGCGGCCGCCTGCCCCGAGGAGAAGGACGCGCAGTACCGCGCGTCCTCCAGTGCGGCCAGACATTCCTCCAAGGCTTCCCTGGTCGGGTTCTCGCCACGAGAATAGAAGAGCCGCAACGGTTCCTGCGCGAAGCGATCGTAGGTGGTGGCGACATGGATCGGCGCCACGATGTCACCGGTGCCGGGCGCGGGTCGCTGCCCGCTGTGCACGAGCCGGGTATCGAAGCGCATGGCGATCAGCCGATCGGCGCGACGGCCCGCACCAGCAGGGCCTTGCTCGGCAGGGCGATCTCGCCCGCGGACGTGCGATACGGCTCGACGGCCTCGCCCACCGCGGTCCAGGTTTCCGGATCGTCGGCACTGCCGAACTTCTCCCGCAGCATGGTCTTCAGGCCGGGCGGACTGACCACCTTGCTGAATTCGATGTAGTGCTGCGGGGATTCGAGCACGAACGGAACGCGGAACGGGGTCACCTCGACGTCGGTGAAACCGGCCTTCGTCACCTCGGCGGCGAGCGCCTGCGGGTCGCCCATGCTGAACGGCCCCGGCGTGCCCGGTGGCGCGGGTGGCAGCTCGAGCCGTCTGCTGAGGACTTGAAAGGCCAGCGACATCATGGGCACTTCCGACCCCGGAACCGCCCACACGGCGGCGGCGAACAGCCCGCCGGGCACCAGCACCCGCGCCAAGGCCCGGAACGTCTCGACGTGATCGACCGCGAACATCAGGCCCCATCGACTGAGCACGACGTCGAAGGACGCCGCGGGAAATTCCAGCGATTCGACGTCACCGACCGCGAATTCGACATTGTCCAGACCGCGCGCCCGCTGCCGAGCCCGGCTGATCATCTCCGGGGCGAGGTCGATCCCGACGACCGCGCCGGTCGAGCCGACGACCGCCGCGGCCGACAGCGCCGGTTCTCCGGTGCCGGTGCCGACGTCGAGCACCCGCTGACCCGGCCGCACGCCGGCGAGTTCGAGCAGTCGCGCGGTCACCGGCGCGCCGCCCCGCTCGAAGTCGGCCGCACACGACATCCAGCCGTCGCTGATCGCGTTCCAGTTGGCTCGTTGCGTCCGTTTGAAACTCACCGGATCGAAATCGGCAGTGGTCATGACACCTGTCCCGTCAGTTCTGGTGCGGGGTGGACGGATCGATCGCCAGGAACCGTTCGGTGGGATGCTCTTCGGTCCAGAAACCGGGCCGCACGGTCGTCAGTGCGCGCCGCACCAGATCTATTTCGGCTTCGGTGTTGTAGACCGCGAACGACAGGCGAACCGTGCCGACTTCGCCGAAGCTGTCGAGGAATACGTTGGCGCAGTGCACGCCGCTGCGCACCGCCACGCCATGCGCATCCAGGTGGCCGCCGACATCGTAAGGGTGGATGCCGTCGACGACGAACGACACGATCCCGCTCGGCCGGGCTGCCGGGTCGCCCAGAATACGCACGCGCGCAACACTTTCCAGCGCATCGACGGCGGTGCGCACCAGCAGGTCGTCGTGGCGCTGAACGTCGTCCCAGCCCAAGCGCTCGACGTAGGCGAACGCCGCGGCCAGTCCGATCGCGCCCGCGATGTGCGGCGTGCCCGCTTCGAGCCGGGCCGGCACCGGAACATAGGCGACCGGCTCGTCGAAGGTCACGCCCTTCACGGTGCCACCGCCCACCTGATACGGCGCCAGTCGCGACAACAGCTCGCGCTTGCCGTACAGCACACCGATACCCATCGGACCGTAGATCTTGTGCCCGGAGAAGCAATAGAAATCGGCGCCGAGGGCGCGCACGTCCACCGGCCGGTGCGGCACCTCCTGGGCACCGTCGACGAGCACCGGAATGCCGTGCCGATGCGCCGCGCCGATCATGTCCCGGACCGGGTTGACCGTGCCGAGCACATTGGACACCTGCGCGACCGCGGCCAACTTGACCCGAGGCCCGAGCGCTGCGGCGAACCGGTCGAGCGCCACCCGCCCCCCGGCGCCGACCGGAACGACCACCAGCTCGGCGCCGGTCGTCTCGCACAGCCTGCGCCACGGCAACATGTTGGAGTTGTGTTCCATTCCGGTGACGACGATTTGGTCGCCGGCGGTCACGGTGGACCGGCCGAAGGTATCGGCCAGCAGGTTGACGGCCGCGGTCGTGCCGGGGGTGAAAACTACTTCGTCGGCGTGCTCGGCGTTGATCGCCTGCCGAATGGTCTCGCGTGCCGCTTCATAGGCATCGGTGGCCGCCATGCTGAGCTGGTAGTAGCCCCTGCCGATATTGCTGTTGACACCGGAGTAATAGTCCACGAGCGCGTCGAGCACGGCGCGCGGTTTCTGCGTCGTCGCCGCATTGTCCAGGTACACCAACGGATTCGGGCCGAAACGCCGCTCCAGGATGGGAAAGTCGCGCCGGACGGACTCCCCCAGAGTCGAAGAGCTGATCTTCCCATTACTCACCAGATCAGTCATTAGATAACCATATCTAAATGAAGTTACTTTGCCTAGAGCTGGAACAGTTTCCGGAACTCGGTCAGATAGCGGCGCGGGAACTGGAACACCTTCTGCGGCGGGTACCGGCGCTCGTCCGCGTAGGGACCGAAGAAGTACCAGCAGATCTGGGCGACCTGCTCGGTGAACAACACCGGATGCACACTCGGGGGGTACATCCCCATATGACAGAAGGCCGCCCCGAACTCACCGCGCGCCGAGAACCCGTGCCCGGACAGCACATGCCCGAAGACGTCGTGCACGACCCGGAACACGTCGTTGTGGCAGAGCTCCACGCCCTCGACCACGATGCCGGAAGGTTCCAGCAGTGGGTGGAACTCCTCGTCCGGACCGGACCCGTGCCCGGCACTCGTCAGATAAACGTACAGCTCACCGCGCGTGCGCACGGACGCCCGCAGCTCGGCCGAACTCCGGTAGGGCTGCCCGGGCGCCAGCCAGGGCCGCACCGCGACGCCCGCATCGACGACCACCGCGTACTGCTGCAGGTTCTCCCGCTTGAACCGGTCGTAGCGCCGGGCCAGCGGCGGGTCGTAGGCCAGCCGCGGCGCCTGATCGAAATACGCGGCCACCCGGCGGCAGTAGTCCTCGTCCCAGTCGAGCGTGCACGCCGCCGAGGCAGCGAGCGCGCACCCGTCAGCGGGCAGGTGATGATCGACGTACGCCTGCGCAAGATCGGCCAGTTCCGCTGCCATCAACATCACCCCTGATTCACAATATATTCTTGAAGTGAGATCGACGCCAGGTCAGGAGAGACCGAGATGACCTACTCCGAATCCATACCCGTCGCCAAGACACTGCATGCGCCCACCGGCTATCTGTGCGGGCTCACCTGGGACGGCTCGATGCTGTGGCATTCCGACCAGAACGCGAAAGCGATCTATGCCCTCGACCCGTCCGACGGCACGGTCCTTCGAACGTGGGCCTGCGCCCGGGTCCGAGCGGACCTCGCCTACGACGGCGCCCGGCTGCTCCAGGTCGGCGGGCACCCCAAGCGGCTCGTGCTCCTCGATCCGGACACCGGGGAATCCGTCGGCGAGAAGGCGGTACTCCCGTCCAGTGGCAGGCTGACCGGAATCGAGTTCGGCCCCGAGGGACTGTGGCTGTGCTTGCGCGGGCCGACCGTCGTGCAGCTGCGGAACTACGCGACCATGGAGATCGAACGCGAATACCCGACCGGTGGCGAATCCCCTTCGGGTCTCACCTATGTCGACGGCATGGTGCTGCACGGCGACTTCGGCGATGCGCTGGTGCGCGCGCTCGACGCGCGCACCGGCGCGCAGATCGGTTCGTTCCGCGTCCCCGGCCATCCGACCGGAATGACCTGGGACGGTAGTCATCTCTGGTATTGCGACTTCCCCGCCCGCGCGCTGCGCGCCGTCGAACTCGACGCCGTGCTCAATCGAGCATAGAACGGCCGCCTTCGGTACCGAACAGGCCGCGCATGAGCTGCGGCTTGGCCGCCTCCTGGAAATCCATGTCCGGATCGAGGTCCCGGATGGTCCCCTCGATCACCAGCAACGACAGCAGCGGGAAGACCAGCTCGGACGCGGCGTTGATGCCGAAGCGGCGCTGCAGGTCGAACATTTCCATGGCGAAGGCGATCAGGCTGAATTCGCTGGCCGCCTGACCGTGGCTGCGTTCGACCAGGTCGGCCATCCGCACCGTGAACCCCTCGAGATCGGCGTCCGCGGCGATGTGGGCGGCACTCTGGATCACGATCTCCGCGGCATGCCGCCCGCGTCCGATCGCCATGTTCATGAAGAATTCGGCGAACAGGCGCCGCAGGCGATCGGTGAGCTGGACGCTGAAGCCCGCGTCGAGCACCACCACCTGGGCGCTGCGGGTGAAGTAGAGATTGCCGGGATGCATGTCGCAGTGCACGAATCCGTCGACGAAGAGCATCTGGTACATCGCGGCCATGCCCGAAGCCGCGAAGCGCCGGCGGGCCGCCGGGGAACAGTGCTCGGCCGTGTCCACCGCCAAGCCCGGGATGAACTCCATCACGATGCATCGGGGACGGCAGGCCTCGGGGTAGACCTTCGGCACCCAGACCCGCGGCACCTCGGAGAGGTTCTTGCGCAACCGCCGCAGATTGTCGGCCTCGCGCTCGAAGTCGAGCTGACCCAGGATGGCGTCCGCCATATTCGCGACGACCTCCGTCACCGGAACGCCGCGAAAAATCGGTAGTCGAGCGACGAAGGCTGCACCGCCGCGGATCAGCGCGAGATCGGCGGACATGGTCTGCTCGATACCGGGCCTGCGCAGTTTGACCGCGACATCCTGGCCGGAGCGCAACCGCGCCCGATACACCGAGGCCACGCTGCCGGAGGCGACCGGCCGGGTATCGAGCGAGGCGAAAACGTCGTCCACCTCCGCGCCGTAGGCCTCGGTCAGTGCCACCGCGGTGTGCGCGGCGTCCAGTGGCGCAACGGAATCCTGCAGCAGCGACAGCTCGTCACACAGCGCCGGCGGCAACAGATCGCGGCGAGTGCCGAGCACCTGACCCGCTTTGACGAAGGTCGGACCGAGCAACATCAACAGCGCGACGAGCCGCCGATAGACGTGCCGCCGACCGGACTCGGGGCCGTAGCGCAACCGGCGGACCACACCACCCGGTATCGCCGGGACGGCCACCGCGACAACGGTGCCGGTGACGCGCATTGCCCGCAGCGTGAGCGCGAATCCTGCTCGCATATCTCATCTCCCTGTTCTCTACCGTTGTTCGAGCCGCGCCCGCGCCTGCGCGAGATCACGACGAATTTCCGCGGCCACGCCGGGCGGACAGAAGGCCGCATCGATCCCGGTCGCCACCAGGTCGACGAGTGCGGCGACCGACATGCCCAGCCGGTCGTGGCACAGCTGGTATTCGCGGTTCAACGACGTACCGAACATCCCCGGATCGTCGGCGCCGAGCGTGACCGGGACACCCGCGGCGAGTAGCGCGGGCAGTGGATGCTCGTCGAATGTCGGCACCGCACCGGTGCGGACATTCGACGACGGGCAGACCTCGAGGGTGATATTCCGTTCCGCCAGATAATCGAGCAGCTCACGGTCGGTCACAGCCCGGATGCCGTGCCCGATCCGCTCCGCGCCCAGATCCCGCGCGGCAGACCAGATTTCACCGGCGTCGGCGACTTCTCCTGCATGCGGCACCGCGTGCAGCCCACTGGCCCTTGCCTTTTCGAACGCGGCGCGGAACAGCCGGCGCGGTGCACCGAGTTCCGGACCGCCCAGCCCGAACCCCACCGTACCCTCGGGCTGGTGGTGCAGTATCCAGTCCAGGGTGGCGAAGGCACCGGCGATACCGTCATCGGCCGACGCGTCGAAGATCCAATTCAGGTGGATGCCATGGCGTTCGGCCACTAGCCGGCGTCCGGTCGCCAGCGCCTCGGCGAGTTCGACCGCGGCGATGCCCCTGCGCAGATGCGACAGTGGCGTCACGGTCACCTCGGCATAGCGCACATTGTCCAGCGCGAGCTGGTCGCCGAGACCGGTCACCAGCGCCACCACCGCGGCACCGCTGGTGACCAACCTGTTGACCGCGGTGTACACCTCGATGAAATGCGCGAAATCGGTGAATCGGTAATACCGGCGCAATTCGGCGGGCTCGGCCGGCACCCCGACATCCGGTCGGCCCGCGGCCAATTCGGCCACCGTCTCCACCGTCGCCGAACCCAGCAGGTGCACATGCAATTCCACCTTCGGCAGCGCCGCGAGCAAGGCCGCCGCGGACTGCCCGTCGCCGGGCACCGCGCCGCCGCTCGGCTCCGTCCGGTGCGGCGTGACCATCCGAAACCCCCTGGATAGCAGCGGCATCCGCTTCGCACGGCGTGCCACGAGGCCGACTCGGGGCCGGAACCGGCCGCCAGATACACCATAGCTTTTTGAAGCCAACTGCCGAGGCGGAACGAATAGCCCAATCGGACCGAACACCGCAGAACCCCTGCGGCAGCCGCCACGAGGATGCCCGACGGCAGAACCGAAAGGGGCAGAGCCGCAGAATCTGCAGAAAACTTATGTAACATATAGCTAGTTGGAATGTCGCGGACGCACGGCGGCGATGGCTGGCCGACCGGGCGCACAGGCGACGGAGTTGAACGGCTCATCCGGCCGAGCCCATCGTGGAAGAGGTCCCCCATGAACGGCGCCGTGGATCCCACCCTGCAGCATCGAGCGGCGACGATCACCGCCGAACCGCCGCGCAGCCTGCGCACCGCGACCTGGCCCGAGATACGCAGGTTGTTCGCACTGGATCCGGGCGCCATCCATCTCAACACCGGCACCGTCGGCGCGATGCCGCACGCCGTGCTCGACACCGTCGACCGGGTGACCAGACACTGGGCCGGCGGACTCGGCGATGTCTATCCGCCGGGGATGTACCAGGACCACCGGGCGGTGATCGCCAAGTCCTACGGGGTCGATCAGGACGAGATGGTGATCACCCACAACGCGACCGAAGGCGTCGCGCGGGTCATCCACGGCTTGGATCTGCACGCCGGCGACGAGGTCGTCACCACCACGCACGAGTGCTACTCCGTGCTGTCGAATTTCAACCTGCTGCGCAACCGTTTCGGCGTCACGCTGAAGACGATCACCCTGCCCACCGGATTCGACGTGCGCGCCGAACAGATCGTCGAACTGTTCGAGGCGGCGATCACCCCGCGCACGAAAGTGCTTGCCTTCGCGGGGATCACGCTGTTCACCGGCACCAAACTGCCGATGCGCGCCCTGTGCGAGCTCGCGCACCGGCACGGACTGATCACGGTGATCGACGGCGCGCTGCTACCCGGCATGCTCGATATCGACATGCGGGCCATCGGTGCGGATTTCATCTCCTGCTCCGGCTCCAAGTTCCAGTGCGGCCCGCTGGGCACCGGATTGCTCTACGTGCGCAACAAGATTCATCCCGAACACAATCCGCTGCCGCTGCCCACCTTCTGGCCGATCATCTCCACCTGGTATCCGATGAAGGGCAGCCCGCCGCCCCGGACGCGGACCTCGATCGAGAGCGACAACATGGCCGACTATCTGCAGAGCGCGGGTAGTGCCAGCATCGCCCGCGGGGCCGCGCTCGCCACGGCCTGCCAGATGTGGGACGAGATCGGCCGGAGCCGGATCGAACGAAGGATCATGCGGCTGGCGGATTATGCGCGCGATCGCGTCGCTCAGCGTTTCGGGCGCGAGGCGATGTACTCGCCCGGCGCGGACCCCCAGTTGCAGTCACCGTTGATCGCCTTCCATCCCTTCCGCCGGCCGGAAGACGCGTGGAATGTGAAAAAGATCCACGAATTCACCATGCGGCTGCAGCGGGAGCACCGGCTCTTCACCAGGTGGACCGAGTTCGACGTGGCCGGATCACCACACCAGCATTACGCGTCGCGGATCACGACACACATCTTCAACGACTACGACGAGATCGATCAGGCCGTCGACATCATGGCCAGGCTTGCCGAGGAGATGTCATGACCGAGCCTGCGGCCCTGCGGCTGTACGGTCCCGGCGTGCTCGACCAGTTGGATCCGGTGTGCTGCCCGAGATTCCCGATCGACCAGGTGGTCCGGCTCTTCGCCCGGCAGCTGTTCACCTATCGGACGCAGGCCGATCTGCGGAATTGGCAGGCCGTGGCGCCGACACCGGATCTGGCCGCCGAGATTCCCTCCATGTACAACGCCGGAATGGGCGCGAGCCACACGAGCTACGTGGTCCATCTGCGCCCGGACGTCTGCTGGGACAGCGACCCCGAGCGCCCGGTCACCACGTCCGACGTGGTCCGGGGCTTCAAGCGAATGGGTAACCCGCTGCGCCGCAGCGCGTTGCTGTCCTACTTCACCGACACCATCAGAGGCATGGCGCAGTTCTGCGACGACTACGCCGCCGCGTTCGCCGGTGCCGACCCCACCGCGCACGAACTGGCCGAGTATCAGCGGGCCCATGACATTCCGGGCCTGCTGGTGCTCGACGACACCACGATCGTGTTCGAATTGCGCAGGCCCGCGTTGGATTTCATCGATATGCTGACGCTGCCCTGCACCTCCCCCGCGCCGGTCGAATACGACTCGTTCGTGCCGGGCAGCGTGGAGCTGAGCCGCAATATCCGATCCACCGGTCCGTACCGGCCGATCGATTTCACCCCCGGCCGAGAACTACATTTGAGCCGGAACCCGGTGTGGCGCGCGAAGTCCGATCCCGTCCGGCACCGGCATGTCGAAGCCGTCGAGGTCATCGCCGAACAGGTCACCGCCGCCGACGTCGCACACCGAATCCGCTCGGACGAAGCGGATCTGGCGTGGGGCCTGCGCCTCGCGGATCCCGCGATGCCCGCCGACCATGATCTCGGTTTCGCCCTGGACCCCTACCTGGTGTTCAACACCCGCAGCCCCCATGCCGCGGGGGCGTTGCGGAAAGTACAGGTGCGCCAGGCGATATCCCTGGCGATCGACAAGGCCGCCATCGCGGCCGGCGTCGCCACCCTGGGCCGCAACACGATCATCCGGATCGCGGGCTCGATCGTCCCGCCGCACAACGACGGTCACCAGGACCTCGATCCCTATGCGACGCCGGATCATCGCGGCGACCCGGCCACGTGCGCGGCGATGCTGGCCGCCGCAGGTCATCCGGACGAGCTGACGCTCACCGCGGTCCATCCGGGCACCGAGCACGCTCGCCTGGTCGCCCAGCGCTACGCCGCCGACCTGGCCGAAGCCGGAATCACCGTCGTGCCGGTCGAATTCACCGTTCCTGAATATCTGGATCTGCTGGCGGACCCGGCCCGGGCGGCGGCCGGCGAATGGGATATCGCCCTCGCCTCGTGGGCACCCACCTGGATGCACGACAACGGCCGCGTCTTCCTCCAGCCGTTGCTGCACTCCGACTCCCCCGCCAACCTCGGCCGCTATCGCAATCCCGAAGTGGACGCCCTGATCGAACGGGCACTCGCCGCGGCGGAGGACCGCGTGACGGCCGAGGCCGCCTGGCGCAAAGCCGAACTCGTCGCACTGGCCGACGCCCCGATCATCCCGCTGCTCTTCCAGGTGCCCGCGTCCCGGGAACTGTGCGGTCGCCGCGTGCGGGCTGCCGCCATGCTGCCCGCGCACGGTTTCGCGATCGACCTGACCACGCCGCGGCTGGACCCCGCCCTCGACGGCATGAACGGGCACTCCGACCAGGAGATGCCCGCGATGATCCTCACCCTCATGGGCGCCATCGAAAAGTGGATGTGAAGGGAGCGCGGAAGTGGACGAGTACGACGCCCAACTGCTCACCACGATTGCCGCAGGCACCGCCGTATCCCTGTGGGCGGCAGCGGGTCCGGAAGCCAACTATGCGGTGAGACTGTGGACCCGTGGCGCCGAAAGGCTGTACGGGTACTCGAGTGCGGAGATCCTCGGCGAGAGCTATATCGACCTGTTGATCAATCGGCTCGAGCATGACCGGGCGATCGCCGAGCACAAAGAGATAGTGCGATCCGGCGTCGAGATCCGGAGCCTGGTCGACGATGTGATGCACTCCGGCTCGGAGCGCTTGCTGCTGACGATTCGATTTCCGCTGTTCGACAGGGCAACCAACGCACATCTGCTCGCCGAGGCGGGTATCGACGTCACCGATATCTCCCTCGAGGATGCGGCGCGACTCACCAAAACCCGCGCAGAGGCCGTCCACATCAGCGAAAGCGCTGCGCGCGAGGACCTTTCGGAGCAGCTGCGGCGGCTCGTGGGCGCGATGACACTGTCCGGAACCGGCGAGGACGAGCGCGCCGCCCTCGCCCTGGGCATGGAGCTGCTGCGGCAGGCGCTCAATGTGCCGGCCGAATCGAGTGTCTGGCACGCCGACGAGGGCGGGCAATTCAGCGAAGTGTTCCGTAGCGGCGGCTGGGTCATGCCGGCCGGCTTGGACATCGGCCGCGCGCTCGACTGGTTCGCGTCGAACACCAAATCCATTCTGCACGACTCGAAGTCCCGCCCGCACCGGCTGCTCAAGCAACTCTTCGACACCTACCAGGGGCCGTTGGACACGGTCGGTTTGATTCCGCTGCACGCCGAAGGCGAGTTCCTCGGACTGCACGTGCTCCGCGTGGCCGCCCCCCATGCTTTCACCCAGCTGGAACGTGACGCGCTGCCGGTCTTGTCGTCGACCGTGCTGGCGAGCGCGCGCCTGGCCGCCGAGATCCGCAGGCGGCGGGAAGAGGCCGCCGAATCGCGCGCCGAGGCGACCAGACTACGACTCAACGGTGACTTCGCCCATCGCATACGCAAAGCGGTGGACCCGATCCTGCGCAATGTCCATGCGATACGCGAGGAACTCCATCTGCGCGGGGTGGAGATAGACGGCGAACTCGCGCAGTGGATCGACGATATCACCGAGGGTTGCACCGAGCTGGCCCGCGCGCCCGCAGAACTGCATCGTGCGCAGAAGGTGGCGCAAATCAGTGTGCGCGGCGTATTGACCGCACTGCGCAATCGACTCGGCCTGGAATTTCCGGACAGCACCATCGAACTCGATATCGATGGCCTCGCCGGCGTTCTCGTTCGTGGTGTCAAAGGCGATGTCACCGCCTTGTTCGAGAACCTGCTCTACAACGCGATCGAAGCCATGCACACCAGAGGACGGGTGTTCGTGAGCGGGACGGTGACCGGCAGGTCCGTCTCCATCGTGGTGTCGGATGAGGGCCCGGGCATCAAAGCCGAGGACGTCGAAGGAATCTTCCAATTGGGATTCTCGCGAAAGGGCGAAGGTCGCGGGCTCGGCTTGGCGCGGGCCAGAGAAATCGTGACAGACCTGGGCGGCAAGATCACGGTCGATATCGACCGTGCACCCGGCGCCACTTTTCTGATAGTGCTGCCAACCTGCAGGAGGTCGTAGATGGCGATCGTGTTGTTACTCGAGGACAATCTCAAATTCGCCCGGGCGGTACAGCGGGTGCTGCGCGGGCACGAGGTCCGGCATGTAACCAGAGTCGATGCGGCGATCGACGAACTCCAGCGCCCCGACGTGGATTGCGCATTGATCGACCTCAATCTCACCGACGAGGACGATTATTCGGGTTATGAGGTCCTGTCGTACATCCTGCGGAACCGACCCGATCTGCCGCGCGCGGTGGTGACCGGCTCGCGTCTGAAAGGTGCGATCAGCAAGAACATCCTGCTCCGGTACGGTGTCGGCGATATCGTGATCAAGGGCGATGTCGACCGGGAGGGTTACGGCACAACGGATCTCATCGACACGGTGAGTGATCTGCTCGTGGGCTCGGATCGGCGGCGGCGGGAAACGGCGCGCAACGAGGTCGCATCGATATCGCTCGCGGCGCAGACCGAGCTGCGCCGGCGCATCGCCGGGCTCCAGCAACTCGCGGAGCAACTACGCAGCGGCGCCAAGCGCCGCGACCCCACGGTGAACAGCCGCACCGCGCTGACCCGGCGGGCCGAGAAACTGATCGAGCTGGAGGCGGCGGCGAAAGCCAGGTGCGACGTCGTCGCCCTGAGCGAGCTGGCACACGAGGTGGAATTGTTCGAGGCGGAATCGGCGAGGGTACTCGGTGATTCGTAGGATCAGTGCCAGTCTCGGCCAGGTACATCCCGGCGCCTACTACCTGGCCAGCGCAGTAGTACTTTCGCTGGCGGCGAATACGTTCACCGAGGCCTACGGCGCGGTGCCCGCTCCGCCGAATCAGTTGTCCCTGTTGCTGTGTGCGCTCGCGGCATTCGTGTCGTCGGTGGCATTGTCGACGTTGGGCTGGCGCATCGAAACCATCCGCTCGCTGGCCATGGAGCGTTCCGCGGACGTCGGTCTGCCGTCGCGACATCTCATCGGCGAAGCGACGCAGGCGTTCTTCGTCGAGGTATTCGCGAAAATGACGGTCGGAGTTGTCACAGCGATAATGTCGATCGTTTTCATGCTCGCACGCTGGTAGGCAGACTCTCGCAAACATTCAGCACAATTCGACCCCCGCGCGATAACGGCTGTCTCGCATCGATGCACGACTCGCAGAGCAGCTTTCGATGCGGGGGTTCCAGCGCGCGCCGGCCCCGGCGTGGTGCCGCGCCGCGCATCGCGCAGCAATACTCTGCACACCGCGCTGACCACCTCTTTTCACCGATATCGAGACTCGGAAACACTCTTGCTTCACTTCCATGGCGACCTTCAAGTAACTTCACTAAAATATAATTACCTCTTGAAGAGCCGCCCCACCGGCAGTAAAGTAGGGGTAGTAGAGGTCCGCAGACTGAAGACCGAATGAGATAGGGAGTCCCATGGTCACGCAAGCCCGGCACCAGAAATTCGCGAAGCACTTCGAGCGGTACGACGCAGACAATGACGGCAAGATCGATCAGTCGGACATCGACGCGTTGATCAACAAATGGTGCGACGCATTCAAAATTCCCCCCGGTTCCGACAAATGGCGGATCACCATCAAACGCGCCAATCGACTATGGCAGGACCTGCAGGGCCATGCCGATGCCAACGGCGACAAGGAAATCAGCAGGGAGGAATGGATCGCCGCGCACGAAGACCCCCGCTTCGTCGACGAGGTCGCAATTCCCTTGGCGCAGCTCACCTTCGAACTCGGCGATGTCGACGGTGACGGCGCGGTGTCGTTGAGCGAATGGATGACCCTGCAGTCCATCTCGGGGGTCAATCAGATCGACGCATTGAAGATGTTTCAGATGCTCGACGGCAACGGCGACGGGTATATCACGACCGACGAACACGATGCGGCGCTTCGTGACTTCTTCGGCAGCGACAACCTCGAAGCCGCGGGAACTCAATTGGCGGGGCGTCTGTAACAGGATCGCACCCGACCACGAGATCCGGGACCTGCACGGGGTCGCCGGCCCATCATGACACCGGCCCCCGTGCAGTTGCCGTCGCCATCGACAGCACGCGGCTGCGTACCACCGTCTCGCGGTCGGGCCGCCGCGGCACCGGCGGCAGCGCAGAAACCTTCCGACGCCAGGGTTTTGGGCCAGACCTGGCGTCGACATCCGATTCCCGCTCGGCAGGACGGCGAAACGCGCTACCGTGGGGTTGCACTTCTTCGCCATAGTGAGCAGCTCGCCACGAACAGTCATGCCGACCGAAGAGGAGATTCCCGATGATCACCACCGACAAGATCGAGCACGAGGTGGACATCAACGCACCCGTCGCGCGGGTGTGGGAGCTGGTGACCGAGCCCGGCTGGTGGGTGGGCGACGGCGACAGATCGGGTCAGAGTCGTTCGCGGGACGGCGATTTCGAGGTGATCGAGGATCCGAAGTACGGCCGGTTTCCCGTCCGGGTAGAGACGGTGGCGCCGCAGGAATCCTACGCGTCCTACCGGTGGGCCTCCGCCTTCCCCGGCGCGACGCCGGGCGAGGGCACCGCCACGCTGGTGGAGTTCCGGCTCGCCGAACACGACGGAGGCACGCGCGTACGCGTGATCGAGAGCGGCTTCGCCGCCCTGGACCTGCCCGAGGAAGAGCAGGCGAAGCGGGTCGACGACAACCGCGGTGGCTGGAAAATGCAGCTGGACGTGCTGAAAGCCAACGCGGAGTAACCCGATCGAGGGCGGCCGAGCGCCATGACCGCACAGGCCGCCTACCCGTTTCTCGCCTGGCCATAGCTGTATCTGAGCTAAACTAGCTATAGTTTTTAGAAGTATCTTTTCCGTAGGTCGCCTTAGGTCACCTTAGGTCTCCCTGGGTCACCGCTGCGCAGCCTGCGGAAGTCGGCCGAACGCTGCGGCCCGAATCGAACAGCGGACCGGTAAGAGAACGCGGAGATCGTAATGGCCGAGAAATCATCTGACATGACCGACGAGGTCGCCGAGTACTACGACGGTGTCGGCGAGCTGGTGGAGATCGTCGGGGGGAACCTGCACCTCGGGTACTGGGATGACGACCAGGACGATACGCCGTTTCTCGAAGCCATGGGCAGGCTCACCTGGATGATCGCCGAACGACTGCCCCTGCAGCAGGGTCAGCATCTGCTCGATGTGGGTTGCGGCGTGGCCGAACCGGCGATTCGCCTGGCCGAGCGCCTCGGCATCTCGGTCACCGGGATCACCATCAGCGGTTGGGAGGTCGCGGAGGCGAGCAGGAATGTCGCGCGGGCCGGGCTGTCCGAACGAATCGCCATCACCTTGGCCGACGCCGCCGCACTTCCCTTCGCGGACGCCGAGTTCGACGCCGCCATCGCCTTCGATTCGGTGCCCAACGCCGGGGACAAGCACAAGTGGTTCGGCGAGATCCATCGCGTGCTGCGCCCCGGCAGCCGTCTCGTGTACTCGGAATACCCGCTGATCGCGGACGTGACGGCGGCGCAACGGGAGGTCCTGCGGGCGAATACCGTGCCGGATCCACCGACCACCATGCGCGAAGCGGTGGCGCCGGCGATCGCAGCGGGCTTCGAGGTGCTCGAGGAGCTCGACTGCAGTGATCGCGTGCGCCGGTTCTACCGGGCGTTCCTGCAGCGCCTGGCCGACCAACGGTCCGACTTGGCCGCGGCCTACGGCAAGGAACGGATCGATGCCTTCGAATCCGGCATGACCACGATGTTCGAACTCTGTCGCGAAAAGATCGGTTACTACCTCATTGTGTGCCGAAAGACGTAAGGTCGGCGGCACAACTATATGAACAAGGAGTGTGATCGGGCGTGTCCGAGATCCGACGGCGGCTGTTCAAAACGACTAATCGTGACGATCAAGCCCCCGCGGAACCTCGCGTCTCCAAACGCCTACCGATCGGCGTGTACGTCCTCGGGGCGAGCGTATTCGCCCTGGGCACTTCGGAATTCATCGTGTCCGGCCTGGTCGATCAGATCGCGGGTTCGCTCGACATCTCGGTGTCCCAGGTCGGCCAGCTGATCACGGCGTTCGCCATCGGCATGCTGGTCGGCGCGCCCACCATGGCCGTCCTGACGCTCGGACGGGACCGTAAGACCGTGATGGTGGCCGCCGTGGTCGTCTTCTGCATTTCCGATCTGCTGACGGTGATCCCGGTCTTCCCCGTCATGTTCGCGATGCGGCTGATCGCGGCCGTGGCCTGTGCGACCGCGCTGACCGTCGCCCAGGTGATGGCCGTCGCGCTAGCCGGTCCCGGCCGGATGCCGCAGGCGATCGCGGTGATCCTCGGCGGTATGACGCTGGCGAACGTGGCGGGCGTACCGCTCGGCAGCCTGGTCGGCGCGGTGTTCAGCTGGCAGGTCATCTTCGTGCTGATCGGCGTGATGAGCGCGGTGGGCGCCCTGCTCGTCACGATCTTCGTACCCCGGCTGCCGCGCGACCGCGGCCCCGAGGTCGGGCTGGGCACCCTGGTCGCGCGCGAACTGCGATCGCTGGTGCAGACCCGGGTCTTCGTCGCCCTCGCCACCACGGTGCTGTTCGAGACCGCACTGTTCAGCGTGTACGCCTACATCCAGCCGATCCTCACCGACGCCAGCGGTATCAGCGTGCATCAGGCGCCGATCGTGCTGTTCCTGTTCGGTGTCGGGTTGTTCGTCGGCAACACCCTCGGCGGCCGGCTGGCGCAGTGGTCGGCCATGAAGAACGTCATCGGCAGTCTGGTGGCGATGATCGTCATGATGGTGGTGCTGCGGACCGTCGTGCACCACAGCATCGCGGCGGCCGCGGCGATCACCGTGCTCGGCGTGTGCGCGTTCTCGATGACCGCCGCGCTCAGCTCCCGGGTGATCGGTTTCGCGGTCGGAGCGCCGACGCTGGCGGTCGCAATTGTCATGTCCGCCTTCAACATCGGCAACGCGATCGGCCCGGCGATCGGCGGCGTCGTCATCGCGCACCGGGCGATCGAGGACGTCATCTGGGTCGGCGTGATCGTCGCGACGCTCGCGCTGGCCACCGCGTTCGTCTCCGTCGCCATCGAACGCCGGCATGCGCTCGCACCGGCCCCGTGAGGACGACCGGCGTCGGCGGCCGCGACCGCCGACGCCGGGTCGGCTACCGCGAGCCGGCAGCGGCCCGCCGGGAGTCGACGGCGCCGCGCACCTCCGCCGAGATCAGGTCGTCGATGATCGCGACGGCGACCTCGGCGCCCATCGCCGCGGCGCCGATCAGCTGTTTGGCCGGATCGGCGACATTGCCCGCGGCCCACACCCCCGGCACGGCGGTGCGGCCGGCGGCGTCGACGGCGATGTGGTCGCCGATGCCGCTCGGGTGCGCGGTCGGGGTGAGTCCGAGCGGAGCGAGCAGGTCGGCGCGCGCGGAGAAGCGCGGGCCGCACACGAGCGCCTGCAATTCGACGATCTCACCGGTCCGCAACCGGACTCCGGTCAGGTGATCATCGCTGACCTGCACCGCTTCCACCTCGCCGGGAATGATCTCGATATCGCGCGCGGCCAACTGCTCGACCTCGGCCTCGGTCAGCGCGGGTCCGGTGTGCGACAGGAAACGGAGCCGCGGCGACCACTGCCGGAACAGCATGGCCTGGTGCATGGACATGGCCGTGGTGGACAGCACGCCGATGACCTGATCCCGCACCTCCCAGCCGTGACAGAAGGGGCAGTGCAACACATCCCGGCCCCACCGCTCGGCAAGTCCCGGCAGCTCGGGCAGATCATCGGTGAGTCCGGTCGCGACGAGCAGGCGGCGGCCGCGAATGCTGCCGGAATCGGCGACGTCCACGCCGAAACCCCCATCTACGGCCGATACGGCCGTCACCTCGCCGGTGACGAACTCGACGCCGTATCCCGCCACCTCCGCGCGACCCGCCACCAGCAACTCCCCCGGTGCCACACCGTCCCGGCTCAGGAACCCGTGCATGTGCGCGGCGGGGGCGTTGCGCGGCAGGCCGCTGTCCACCACCACGACCGAATATCGCGCCCGGGCCAGCATCAATGCGGCATTCAAGCCCGCCGCGCCACCACCGACGATCACTACATCGCAGTGATATCCGGATTCTCCGATCGTCACTCCAGCCTCCCGTAGTCAGATAGGTATACAAGATGATAGCATTTGTGGGTTGATCGAGTATCGACAGCATTCCCACTATCCGGTTCGAATACACGGAGATTTCGCGATGACCAGTGCACTGAGAACGACCAAACTCCGCAAATTGTTCAGCGCCTATGATGTCGACCAAGACGGTGTCATGGACGAACTGGATGTCACGGCACTGGCCCAAATGTGGTGCGACACATACGATCTGCCACCACGATCGGCGGACTGGAGCAGCATTCACCGGCAGGCCCACCGTATGTTCCGGGATATGCCCGGATCGCTGGATGCCGAGGGCGACAAAAAGGTGACCATCGAGGAATGGGTGGCCTGGGGCGACGATCCGGAATTCCAGAAATTCGTCGAGAATTCCGCGATACCGTTCAGCATGGCGGTATTCGCCGCCGCGGACAAGGACCGCGACGGACGAATCAACGCGCAGGAAATGATGGCCGCCCAGATCAAAGGCGGGATGTCCGAAGAGGAAACGAACAAGGCATTCGCCCTGTTGGACGCCGATGGTGACGGTTACGTCACCACCGACGAATACGTGCAAGCCTCCAGAGAATTCTATTTGAGCGACGACCCGGCCGCCCGGGGAAATCACATCGCCGGCGAACTGTAGGTCCTAGGCCGTGGCGGCGGACCTGCGGTGCACCGTCATCGGAAGAGCGTCCACCGGCATCGTGACAGCCGGTTTAGGCCGGGGCTGGTGCCCCGGCACGGACGCCAGCCGCCAACGCCCCGTGATCGTCGCGAGCACGATGATCAGCTCGGTCCAGGAGAACGTCTCACCGATACAACCGTGCACGCCCGCACCGAACGGCATGAACGCGTTGCGCTGCGTCGCGGTCAGCCGCTCGGGCAACCACCGGTCGGGATCGAACCGCTCCGGCTCGGCGAAGATTCCGGGATTGTGCATGAGCGCGTAGAAGCTGTAGAGGATCGCCTCGTTACCCGGTATGCGGTAGCCGCCGAGTTCGGTGTCCTCGGTCGTCATCCGGGTCTGGAAAAACCCTTGCGTGCGCAGGCGCAACGTTTCGGTGAGCACCCGGCGGGTGTATTCCAAGCGGGCGACATCGTCGAATTCCGCGGCCCGGCCGGCGAGCACGCTGTCCACTTCCTCGTGGAGCTGCTTCTCGACCTCCGGATGGCTGGCGATCTCGTGACAGGCCCACGCCAAGGTATTGCTGATGGTGTTGCTACCGGCGATGAAGAAGGTCAGCACCTCGTCGTGGATCTGCTGATCGCTCATGCTCGGGCTGCCGTCCTCGTCGCGCGCGAGCAACATCATCGACAGCAGGTCGCCGCGATCCTCGCCGCTGGCCCGATACTCCCGGATCGTTTCGTGAATGGTCCGCCGCAGATAGTCTTCCGACTCCCGGTAGCGGCGATTCGCCGCGGTCGGCAGCTTCGTCAGCACGCCGGTGGTGTCCGCGATGCGCCGGAACAGCCCGCCGAGCACCACACCGGTGGCGTCCATGAACCGGCGCTGATCCAGCGTGGTGCCCGGCGCGAAGATCACCTGGGTCACATTCGCCAGGGCGAGTTCGTCCATGTCCCGCTCGATCCGCCGGGTTTCGCCGTCGGACCAGCCATCGATCCGCGCCGCGACCAATTCACTGATGAGCGTGCAGTAGTGGATGATCCGCGTGCGATGGAACGCGGGCTGCAGCAGCCGGCGCTGGCGCCGATGAAAAGCGCCGTCGGAGATCCCGAGGCCGTTGCCGAACATGACCCGGAACCGTTCGGTGATCGGGCCGCCCCTGGCGAAGATCTCCGGTGCGCGCATGACCTGTCGCATGAGGTCGGCGTCGTTGACGACATACATCGGCCTGCGGCCGAGCCGGATCATGGTCACCGGGTCGCCGGACTGCAAGGAGAGCAGCAGTTGACCCGGATTTCGCTTCATCTCCAGCCCGTGGCCGAGCAGCGGCAGTCCGCCGGGAGTGATGGTCGGCTGTCGGGAAATAGTGGTCATCGGTTCGCCACTTTCTGAATCGATCCGCGTGGGCTATTCGTCGCCGCGAATGGCATGCGCGGCCGACGGTGTGGCGGCGAGAACCGTGCCGGTCTCCAGCAGCGCCTTCAGATTGTTCATCAGTCCCGGCCAGCCGCCGCTGCCCGGGAGTTGGCCGCTGATCGCCTGGTACATGACGCTGCCGGGTTCGAAGCCGTCGTGGGTCACCGTCAGCCGGACCGCGCCGGCGCCGTCGGGTGCGATCTCGAAGGTGACCATCGTGCGCGGTTCCTTCATGTACTCGGCGAGTTCGGCGTCCGACCAGCCGAAGAGCATGGCGTGCGCGGGTTGCAGCAGGTGCCAGCTATAGGAGAGGACGCGATAGGGGTCGGCCGCCAGCACGACCTGCCCCAGATCCTGGGGCTCTTCCTCGGGCATGTTCTGCCATTTCACCGGCGAGCCGACCCGCCAGTCCGAATGCATGGCGACGCCGAACCAATATCGACGGGTGAATTCCGGCTGGGTCAACGCCGCCCACAGCTGCTCCGGTGTCGTCGCGATGCGTGTCGTGTAGGTGAATTCCATGATGCTCATCCTCATTCACTGTGTGATTTCCACACCGCATCGCGACGCCACCCGTCAGCCGAGTTACCGCAGCTGTGAATTAACGATCAGTGCCGTTGCAGATTCGGTGGATTCTCGTCCTGCACCAACCGAAGTGTCACGTCGTGTTCGAGGGCCGCTTTCAACGCGGCGATCAAATAGGCGAATCCGGCCGTGGAATCCCGGACGCCGTCGACCTGAGCTTGGAGATCGCCGCCGTAACCGGTTTCGGTGATATGCAGATACGTGGTGTCGTTCTCATACGGTATCAAGGTGAATTCTACCGTAGTCGGCTCCTCGGGATTGTAATTATCCCAAGTGAATTGGATTTTGCTGTCGGTGTCGAACTTCTGGACCCGAATCGTGCGGGCGACGCCGTACATTTCCCATTCCCAGGTGAGTTCGGCGCCCTCGGCCATGCGGCCGCTGCTCTTCGTGTACCAGAATTTGGACGTTATCGACGGGTCGGCCAGGGCCTCGAAGACGTCGTGCGGTGGCCGCCGGATGAGCATGCCCAGATCCACGGACGGCGGTTCGATCGGTTGCGATGCAACCATGGTGCCTCCTCTACGTTGATGAGATTCGGTAAAGCTTTCGATAGTAGTTCGGACACACAGTAACGGTGGATGGGCGTTACCGTGGGCCGTTCCAGCATGTCAACGGCTCTTTCCCGCGAGGCTCTTTCCCGCGAGCCACAGGTTGGTGAGATCGCCGTTGAGCACCGGGTAGGGCAGCCAGTTCCGGACGGTCGTGGCGTGGAACCAGTACTGGTGCGCGAAGAGCACCGGCACCACCGCCGCATCGTGCAGCACCTCGGCCTCCATCCGGCGGAAGAGCTCGGCGGCGCGCGTCTCGTCCGCCGAGGTGAGCGCGGCGCCGAGCAACTCGTTGACCTTCGCACTGCGATAGCGGCCGAAGTTCGAACCCCAGTCACCGCCCTCGACCACACCACGGCTGTCGAACAGAGGCTGCAGATAGGTGCGCGCGTTGTTGCCGTACCAATCCGGTTCCCAGCCGGTGAGGGCGATATCCCAGCTCGTACGCGTGACCGACGACGAAAAGTAGTCGGAGAACAGTTCATTGATCGAGACGCCGACCAACTCGACGCGGATTCCGGCCCGCGCCATCGCCGCCTTGACCACCTCGGCCGTTTCGGGATGGATGTCGCGGTCGCGGAATATCAATCGCAGTGTCAGCCCGTCCGGATAACCCGCGTCGGCGAGCAGCCGCCTGGCCAGTTCCGGATCACCGCGGCCGCCTTCGGTCCCGTACGGACGAAATTCCCGGTGCGCGGTGCACAGCGGCGGCAGGATCTGGTCGGCGATATCGTTCAGGCTCGGCCCGCCCCACACTCGCGACACCGCGGCCTTGTCCACCGCGTACTGCAGTGCGACGCGCACCGCGCGGGCGGTCATGACGGGACTGGAAAAGTTGACCACGATATAGGGACTGAACAATCCGGCGGGGTATACCTCCAGCCGTGGATCAGCGCTGCCGAGCAGCTGCGGGAGTTCCTCGGTGAGCGGCTGAATGTCCCACAGCATTTCGGCCGCGCCGGTGGCGACCAGTTCATGGGCCGCGCGCTCCGACATTCCCTCGCGCACGACGATGGTGTCGACGTAGGCGGCACGCAGCCGATCGGATTCCGGTTCCCAGGCGGGATTCCGCTCCAGCACGATCTGTTCTCCCGGAACGTAATTCACCACCTGGTACGGACCGTTGGAGGCGAGCACCCGGTTGAACTCGGGACTGCCGGGGACGAAATCCAGGTACTCCACCGGCGCGGGCGTGGCGAACGGCAACGCGAGCATGTTCAAGAAGTCCGAGGACGGATGCCGGGTGGTGAAGAATATCTCGCGGTCTCCTTGCGCCCGGACACCTTTGATCTCCGTGTGTTCGAGCCGAGCGGCGACGGACTCGGCCGGCGCGCCCGCCACGGCGTCCCGGAACTCGCGCATGCCCTCGATCGTGCTCAGGTAGTAGGCCAGGCCGGGGCTGCTCGCGAGCGGATGGGCCAGTCGCTTGATCCCGCGCACGATATCGCCCGCGACCAGTGGGCGGATGCCCCGAGGCGTATTCCACCGCAGGCCTTCGGTGAGGGTGAACCGGTATTGCGTTCCGCCGGCGCTGATCCGGCCGTTCGCCACGGTCGGCACCTCGGTCGCCAGGTCCGCGACGATCTTTCCGGCCTCCTCGCGGTTGCGGCTCGCGACGCAGCCGACCAGTTGCCGCGTGTAGCCGCGCACTATCCCGCGGGTAGCCGTGTGATATGCCAGCGCGGGGTCGAGATAGTCGACGTCGCCGGCGCCGACCAGGGTGAGCGTGCCGCCGCGGCGGGGCGCCCGGGGCTCCGCGGAGCCTGCTCGCGTGGTTGTTTCCCGCACTGCCGCACCACCTTTCCGCATTCGCCCCAAAGTATACTTCTATTACATATAGTGATCTAGAGGATCTTTCGGCACGGTTCGGACCAGGAGGTCGGAGCAATGAACGGTGATCAGCCAAAGTACGGCGGCACCCTGCGCCTGTACGGGCCGGGAAGCATGGACCACGTGGATCCGGCGAGCTCCTACTACATGCTGTCCGGGCAGATCATCAGGCTGTTCACCCGCCAGCTGTTCACCTATCGCCCGGTCGCGCACCTGCACGACTGGAATCAGGTGACGCCGGTGCCCGATGTCGCGCTGGAGATTCCCACGGTCGACAACGGCGGCCTCAGCCGTGACCACCTGACGTATACCGTGCACCTGCGCCCGGATGTCCTGTGGGACACCACTCCCCCGCGCGAGGTGACCGCACACGACTTCGTGCGCGGGTTCAAACGCATGTGCAACCCCGTGCTCCGGGCCGGTGCGATCCACTACTACACCAGCACCATCAAGGGAGTGGCCGAATACTGCGACGACTACGCCGCCGCAGTACCCGATCGGAACCCGGCGCCCGCCGAGCTCGCCCGCTTCCAGAACTCGCGCGATATCCCGGGGATCACCGCGGTCGACGATCGCACCCTGGTATTCGAATTGATCCGCCCCGCCCTCGACTTCATCCACATCATCTCGATGATGTTCGCGTCACCGGCCCCGGTGGAATACGACGACTTCGTCCCCGACAGTCCGGAGTTCCGGCGCAACGTCAGGTCGCTGGGCCCCTACCGGCTGACCCACTACAGCCATGGCAAGCACCTGCGCATGGCCCGAAACCCGGTGTGGCAGCAGGACACCGATCCGGTGCGGCACCAGTATCTGGACGGTGTCGAGGTGGTCATGGAGAAGGCGACGCCGCAGCAGGTCGGGCAGCGGATCAGGGCCGGGCACGCGGACCTGTCCTGGGCGTCGCCGGTCACCGAGACCTATGACGAGAACCCCACCGATCCGGGCAACAACCTCGGTTACGCGCTGAACCCCTACCTCGTGTTCAACACGGTCAGCCCGAACGCCGCCGGCGCCATGGGCAAACCCGAAGTGCGCCAAGCGATCTCCTATGCGATCGACAAGACGGTGATGGTGCGCATCTTCGACGAGCTGAGCGTCGGCACGGTGATGTGGCCCGCCCGCTCCGCGATTCCGCCGGGCAACTACGGCTACGAGGACTTCGATCTCTACGCGACGCCGGGCGACCGCGGCGATCCGGAGAAGGCGCGGGCACTCCTGGCCGCCGCGGGCTATCCGGACGGCCTGACGCTGACCATCGCGCATCGCGATGTCGACGCGAACCCCGAAGTCGCTGCCGCGGTGGCGATCGACCTCGCCAAGATCGGCATCACACTGCGTGTCGTCGCCCTGGGACACACCGACTTCTACCCTTTCCTCCGGGATCCGGCCAATGCGCGCGCGGGCGCATGGGATATCTCCACCCCGGCCTGGACACCGGACTGGTTCGGCAACAACGGACGCGCCTTCTTGCAACCGATGTTGCAGACCAACGAGATTCGCGGCACCGGCAACTACGGGTGCTACAGCAACCCGGAGGTCGATCGCATGATCGACGAGGCGCTCTCGGCGACCGATCCGGCCCACGCGCACGCGGCCTGGCACGCGGTGGATCTACAGGTGATGAAAGACGCGGCCATCGTGCCGATCCTGGTGCACGCGCCGACCATCCCGCACATCAAAGGGGCGCGGGTACGCAACGCGATCGCCATGCCCACCATCGATCGCTGGTTCGACCTGTCCAACCTCTGGCTCGACCCCGCCGAATGAGCGTCCCCGGATCCGAGCGCCTGGCCTACGAGCCCGTAGTCCGCGAATACCTGCTGCTGGGGCTGCGTCTGGGGAAACTGATCGACGGTTTCGTGGACTGCTGGTTCGGCGATCCGCGACTCTCGGCGCGGGTCGCGGACGAACCACCGGCCGCCCCAGCCGATCTGGCTCGGCAGGCGGCCCGGCTGCGTACCGAACTCGCCGACTCGGGGCTGGCCGACGCGCGGCAGCGGTATCTGTCGGCGCAACTCACGGCGCTGGAGTGCGTGGGAAAACGACTGTCCGGCACGGACATACCGTTCCAGGACGAAATTCGTCAGTACTTCGACGTCGAGATCACCCTCGGCGATCCGGCGTGCTACGCCGACGCACACGAGGCGATCGCCGAGTTGCTACCGGGCAGTGGCGGATTGCGGGAGCGGCTCGACGCGTACTACGAGCGCAATCGCATTCCACCGGACCGCTTACAGCAAGCCGCACAGGCTGTTTCCGACGAACTGCGGGGGCTCACCCGACCGCTGTTCGGCCTGCCGGCCGGCGAACGCGTCGACTACGAGGTGGTGCACGGCAAGCCCTGGAACGCCTTCAACCGGTATCTGGGCGGTTTCCGCTCGAAGGTCGCGCTCAACGACGAGGCCGGGCGCGCGATCGCGGCCCTGCCGATCCTGGTGACCCACGAATCCTATCCCGGCCATCACACGGATCACTGTCTCAAGGAGGCCGGGCTGGTGCGCGAGCACGGACACGGCGAGCAACTCATCGCACTGGTGAACACGCCGCAGTGCCTGATCTCGGAAGGCACCGCCGAACTCGCGCACGTAGCGGTCCTGGGCGCGGGCTGGGGCGAATGGACGGCGCAAATCCTTGCCGCGGAAGGGATTTTCAGCGACGGTGAACTGGTCGAGCGCGTGCGGACCCATCTGCAGCGGCTGTTCGCGGCTCGCCAGGACGCGGCGATCATGCTGCACGACCGGGGCGCCACGGTCGACGACGTCACCGACTACCTCGAGCGGTGGTTGTTGCTGCCGCGCGACCGAGCCCAGCACATGGTGCGTTTCCTGACCGACCCGCTGTGGCGGGCGTACACGGTCACCTACATCGAGGGCGCACGGCTGGTCGGCGCCTGGCTGGCCGCCGGGCCGGCGGATCAGCCGGTCGCCGAACGCTATCGGAGCCTGCTGCGAGAACCGTTGCTGCCCTGCGACCTACAGCGCGATCTGGACGCGACGAAGGCGAAACCTGCTATCCGGCGCTGATGCCGGGCACCATGATCGCCCGCAGCTGCAAAGTGGTGTGGTCGCAATACCAGATCCGGCTGCCGTCCCAGGTCAGTCCGGTCGGATTGCCCGCGACATGGTAGGAAGCGACCTCGCGCCGGCTCACCAGGCTGACCAGATTGATCATGGCGTTCTTGTAGTCGGCGTAGGCGAGGTAGTCGTCGGAGACGGTGACGCCCGCGGGCTTGGCGTGCACCGGAATGGTGTCGACCAACTGCAGACCGTCTGGCGTGCGCAGATCGATCGCCTTCCGATTCTCGTAGCCGAGCCACACCCCGTGCTGGGCCGCCTCGATCCCGGACAACCCTTCGCCCGGACGGGGATTCGGCAACTCCGCGACCGTATCCGCGGTCGCCGGATCGATCACGCGCAAGGCACGCTCGTCACCGACGACCTGGATCAGATGGCCACCCATCGTGGTCAGGTCGGAGCGGACTGCCGCACAGGGGATTCGGTGTTCGACCGCGCCCGTCGCCGGGTCGATCGCGATGATCTGGTTGAGCACGCCTTCGGAGAACCAGAGCAGATCCCCCGACCAGGTCAGGCCGCACAGCTTCAACGCTCGTACCGGGATGTCGCGCACAGTTCCGACGGAAATCGGCATCAGCCCTGACCTCCCCGAGCGATCGTGCAGTCCAGCCGCCATTCGGTGACCACCCTGGACCGGGCCGAGCCGGACGGCCGATGCACCGTCGCCTGGATGGCATCGCCGGCGCGCACCGGCGTGTGCCGTAGCGGCCAGATCCACACCGCCCAGTTACATCCTTGGTACGAAGGGAAATTCGACAGGGAGACGCCCTCGATCAGGTCGGCGGTGAAGAACCCCATGACGGCGTGCAAGCTGCCGGACCGTGCGATGGGCAGCCGCACCCGGTCCGCGATCGGCACGGGCTCGCTGAGCAGCCGCGGCGCACGCTGGAAGAAGTGCAGCTGGGCGCGTGGCTCGGCGAAATCCTGCACGGCGTCCAGCCGGAAGCCGTGAAAGTCCTGTCCCCACATCCCCCAGCCCTCGTCATCGAATTCGATGGCGGCCAGGGTGGTGGTCAACTCGCGCGGAATGATCCGGCCGTTCGGCGCCAGGTTCTTACGAGCGACACTGTCCAGCACGCGCATCATGTTCTCTTCCGGGCCGAGATTGCCCATCATCTCCGAGACGATGACGTCGGCCTTGCGCGGCAGCCGGACCGCCCGCGCGTCACCCTGGATCAGGGTGAGCTGTTCTTTCAGATCGTTGGTCGCGATGATGCGTTCGGCCACCGCCGCCATATCCGGGTCCGCCTCGATCGCGTACACGTGCTCGGCGCCGTGTTTCAGCGCCAGCAGCGACAGCGCCAAAGTGCCTGCGCCGACGTCGATCACGATCGAGCCGGGCGCGACGACCTGTGCGAGCGCCTGCTCGTAGGCAGTCATCCGGGGCCGATCGGAGAGCATCACCTGGTGCATGAGAAGGGTCAACGGGTCCACAGTGCCTGCCTCCGGTCGTGGACGCTGGTCCCTCCCGACAACGCGGTGAGGGACCAGCAAGGCTGAACTATCGCTATTGATAACTCAAGGGAACTCACCCGAGCGGCCCGCGTCAAGCAAAGACCGCTCGGGAAAGCCCGCCTATACGTTGACGGCCGCGTGCTCGCCGACAAACGAATCCCGCATGACCAGGTTGATGCCCGTCAGCCTGGCCTTGACCTCGTCCTCCGTGGTGACCAGCGCGGTGTCCGTGCCGTTCATCTGGAGTTCGGTGCCCGTGGCCTCCATGCTCGACAGCTTGCCGAACACATGCACCGGGTTCGTCGCGTACAGCGTCACGTCGGGCGTGACCAGCTCGAACTCGGTGTCGATGTGCAGCTCGCTGGGGTAGCGGATGCGGCTCAGGCTGTCTTCGCTGCCTTCGCCGAGCGTGCCACCGGACACCCGCGGGAAGCTGACGCGCAGCATCACGCGGCCGCCGAGCGCGGCGCAGTGGCCGGAGATCGCGATGCGCGAGATCTGTGCCAGCACGCCGGCACCCTCGTCGTGCTTCTCCGGTCCGAACAGCAGGATTTCCGTGCCTGCGGCGTTCTTGTAGTCACCGGCCAGGTCGACGGTCACTTCCTTACCGCCCACCTCCAGCTTGGCCTGGCCCTCCAACGACACCTGCATGATCATCGACGGATCGACCAGCATGGAGATGCAGGGTCCGGCGCTGGGCATGAAGAACATGCTCGGCGTGATGCCTACCGGCTCGTTCTCGTCGTTGGCGGGGTACCAGGCCTCGGGCAAGGTGGTGCCCCGGACCACGTTGGGCCCGACGATCACATCGAACGGTCCGTCACCGCGCGGCTTGCCGAGGTACGGGCCGGTCAGTGGCTTCTTGAACGGCGGGATGTGGTCGACGACCCCGTAGATGTCGATCACGTTGCGGTGTGCCAGGCGCAACGTGCTGGACTCCAGGATGCCGAACCGGCGAATGTTGAACTCCGCGGGGAAGTTCTTGCCGGGCGTGATCTGCCGTACGTGACCGGTATTGGGCAGGAACGGGTTGGACAGCACCTGGATGCGGTCGTCCAACTCGTAGCTGAAGCCCTTGATACCGACCTCGGGCGCCGAGATCAACTCGGTCTGGAACTCCGCGTATCCCCTTTCGTCGACGCGGTGCTCGAACCCGGGCATCGGCCATTTGTTCAGTTGAACGAAACCGGAGAGATTGATGGTCTCTTTCCGTGCCGCGTAGTAGTCCTCGCCGAAGGCCACGGTAGCGGCGGCGAGGATGTGCGGACGGATCGGCTTCGGTTCTAAGTTCAGCGATTCGTACGTCTCTTTGATGGCGCTCAATCCAGACACCTCCAGCGTCTGCGGTACTAGTTGGAACGATCCTCATTAACTATATGTTTTTTAACTTATCTAGGTCAATGATATGAGCACAATCAAAAGGCGAAGTATCAAGATTAATTTCCGGACCCCCCTGGATCAGCGCTGACAAATTGCATGCCGAAGCCGCACAACACGTTGTGTGTTGCGCGGCGGATTACAGCGGAATCAGGTCAGCGAAATCTCCCGGCTGTCAACTCGAAATACCAAGCTCGCGGTTTCCGCGCCGTCGGGATCGGCGACACGGTCCCAGCCTTCGACATCGACGATGACGGTCTGGCCGGGGCCGATCTCGCCGAAGAGGATCTTCTCCGAGAGCGCATCTTCGACCTCGCGCTGGATGGTGCGCCGCAGCGGCCGGGCGCCCAGTACCTGATCGAATCCACGTTTGGCCAGTAAGGCTTTCCCCTGCTCGGTGAGCTCGATTTTCATGTCCTTGTTCTTCAGTTGCTTGGCGACGCGGCCGATCATCAGGTCCACCATTTGCACGATCTGGTCGGTGGTGAGCTGGTGGAAGACGATGACGTCGTCGATGCGGTTGAGGAACTCGGGGCGGAAGTGTTTCTTGAGTTCGTCGTTGACCTTGAGTTTCATCCGCTCGTAGTTCGAGCCCTCGGCGTTGGACTGGGTGAAGCCCAACCCGACCGCCTTGGAGATATCGGAGGTACCCAGGTTCGAGGTGAAGATCAGCACGGTGTTCTTGAAATCGACCGTGCGACCCTGACCATCGGTGAGCCGGCCGTCTTCGAGGACCTGCAACAGGGTGTTGTAGATCTCCTGATGCGCCTTTTCGATCTCGTCGAACAACACCACCGAGAACGGCTTACGCCGCACCTTCTCGGTGAGCTGACCACCCTCCTCGTACCCGACATAGCCAGGAGGAGCACCGAACAGCCGAGACGCGGTGAACCGGTCATGGAACTCGCCCATATCGATCTGGATCAACGCGTCGTCGTCACCGAACAAGAAGTTCGCCAG
>NZ_BDCI01000003.1 GCF_001613425.1 Nocardia vulneris
TTCGTCCCCGGCGTTAACCGGATCTTCCGTGAGGCAACTGTTCCAGCCTAAGTGGCTTCTCCCGCAGAGTCAAGTCCGCGTGATCACCCTAGACATCTTACTTGTTTGGCCAGGCGCTCCCCGTACTACCTCGTTTCCCGGTCCTTCTAGTCAGCGTTTCCGCTGGCCTCTCGGCTCCGGGTCGGTGTCCGTGTCGCTCTGACCTGGAATAAGTTACGCGGCGGATAACGCTACGTCAAATCCGCTGCTCACGCTCGCGTTTCCGCAGGTCAGAGCGTCGCGGTCGGGCCGCCGGACGGCTTGAATCACACGGATGTGACTCAAGCCACGGCGATCTTCATGCGCCTGCCCGCAGAACGCCGGCGAGGTTCTTCTTGCCGCGGCGCAGCACCAGCCAGCGTCCGTGCAGGTAGTCGCTGTCCGCGGGGGTCCATTCGAGGTCCGAGATCCGCTCGTTGTTCACCGACGCGCCACCTTCGTTCACCGCGCGACGGGCCGCGCCCCGGCTTTCGCTCAGTCCGGTGGCGACGAGCAGGTCCACGATCGTGTCCGGCTCCCCCGCCTGCAATTCGGCGACGGCGGCTTCGCGCAGCGCCGCACCGAGGGTCGGCTCGTCCAAGTCCCGGAGTTCGCCGCGACCGAACAGCGCCTGGCTGGCCAGTTGCACAGCTCGGGTGTTCGCCTCGCCGTGCACCAGCGTGGTCATCTCGGCGGCCAGCCTGCGCTGCGCCTCCCGCGCGTGCGGACGTTCCGCCGTGGCCTGCTCCAGTTCGGCAAGTTCCTCCCGGGAGAGGAAGGTGAACCAGCGCAGGTTCCGGATGACATCGGCGTCGGCCGTGTTCACGAAGTACTGGTACCAGGCGTACGGGCTGGTCATTTCCGGGTCCAGCCACAGGCTGCCGCCACCGGTCGACTTGCCGAACTTCTTGCCGTCGGCCGAAGTGACCAGCGGAACGGTGAGCGCGTGCACCGAGGCGCCGTCCACCCGCCGGTTCAGCTCGACGCCCGCGATGATGTTGCCCCACTGGTCGGAGCCGCCGACCTGCAACGTGCAGTCGTAGTTGCGACGCAGTTGCAGGTAGTCGTTGGCCTGCAAGAGCATGTAGCTGAACTCGGTGTAGGAGATGCCCTCACCGTCGAGACGGCGCTTGATGGTGTCGCGCGCCAGCATGACGTTCACCGAGAAGTGCTTGCCGACATCCCGCAGGAAGTCGACCGCGGACAGCTGCCCGGTCCAGTCCATGTTGTTGACGACCACCGCGCCGGTCGACGAATCGTCCAGGTCGACGAACCGTTCCAGTTGCGAACGGATCCGATCGGACCAGTCCCGCACGGTGTCGTTGGAGTTCATGGTGCGCTCACCGACATCGCGCGGGTCACCGATGAGGCCGGTGGCGCCGCCGGCCAGCACGATCGGACGATTGCCCGCGCGTTGGAAGCGCTTCAGCGCCAGCAACGGAACGAGGTGCCCAGCGTGCAGGCTGGGCCCGGTGGGATCGAAGCCGGCATAGACGGTCAACCGGCCAGCGTCCAGGGAGGCGCGCAGCGCGTCGAGGTCGGTGGATTGCGCGATCAGTCCGCGCCAGGTCAGTTCGTCGATGATGTCGCCGCTCACGCTTGCCCATCTTTCCGCACGGGTTGTCGTGCCTCGAGTGGGCCTCAGTGTCTCGACATCGTCACCCGCAGGTCGAGCGAATTTCCGGGTATCGACAGGGCGCTGAAGAGCGTCCGGCGATCAGGACGCTGCGGCGCGCGGCGCGCGCGGACTGCGCCGATACGCGGACACCGCGGCAGACCCCGGCAGCCAGAACCGCCACGGCAGGTCCGCCGCGACGCTGACACCGACGCGCGGACCACTCGCGATGTCCTTCGCGGCCACCGGGTCGGCGAGCTCGAGCCGGATCGCCGAGGACGGCTCGAGCAGCGGAGTTCCATAGTCGCTCAGCGTGATGCCCAGCGCACTACCGAGATTGCCCGGCCCCCTTGCCAAGCCGGCATCGGTGCGCGCGGCCGGACGGCGTGCGCGGGCCTCATCGAAACCCGCGATCACCTCGCCCGACCGGATCAGCGCCGCGCTGGCGGTGCCGTCCGGCCCGCTGGTCACGTTGATGCACATGTGCATGCCGTAGCTGAGGTAGACGTACAGCACCCCCGCCGGGCCGAACATCACCGCGTTGCGCTTGGTGCGCCCGCGCCCGGAATGCGACGCCGGATCGTGCCACGGTCCGGCCGGATCACCGCCGTACGCCTCGACCTCGACGATCCGCACGCCGACCGGCCCGGACCACAGTGTCGAGCCCAACAGACGACGAGCGGCGGTGGGCGGTTCGACGGCAAGCTCATCGGCACACACACCCACCATTGTCCAAGACGCCTACTTGGGCAGATTCACCAGCCACTCGGCGACACCCTTGTGCCCCGAGCAAGTGCCGCTGCGGTGCTGGCTGAAGCTGTAGGTGCCGTCCTTGCACCGCGCGGTCGCGCCGTCCGGCGGGGTTGCCGCCTGCTGTGGCCGCGGCACGCAGCGGTTGTCCACGTTCTCGTATTGACCCGACGGGCACGCCGCGGACAGTAGCGGCGTAGCCGAGGCGGGCGCGGAGATCAGGGCGGCAAGACCGACGACGGCAGCGAACAAACCGAGCAGCGGTTTCGAAGGCATAGCGAAATTCCTTGCAACAGAGCGATATTCGGCGAAATGTCCAGCAAACTCGCTGGATCGCCACAACATATCGCGCGTCACCTGCGCCGCGGTATCGGTCGTGTGATCTACACGTACGAGCTGTGCTGCCCCGAGCGCAGGGTGATCAGGTCGTCCGCGATCACCGCCAGATAGCCGACGGCGACCAGCACCGCCAGCTGCGCCCAGGCCACCCACACCACACCGATCGGGATGGTCGCGGTGACCGCCGCCGCGGCGATCAAGCGCATCCACGGCCGGGGCAGCCGCAACGCCGTCCGGAAGAAGAACTGGGCGAGGAAATACAGCGCGACGCCGCCGGACAGTGCGGCCGCGGTGGCCACGCCGACGGATTCGTTCCCGTGCCCGATGCTCATCTGGATACCGGCCGCGGTGAGGATCACGCCGATGAGCAGTGGATACAGCGCGTAGCCGTAGGCGACCAACGCCGGACGGGAACGTTCCCGTTCGGGCACCGCGGCCAGCGCGTGTTCGCCGCGTTCGTCGTCGAAGCCGAAGAACGCCCACCACAGGACGTAGGCGAGACACAGCGCGAGCGAGACCGTGACAATCAGCTGCGGCGTGATCTTCTCCCCGGCCAGTCCGGCGCCGATCGCCACGATGGACTCGCCGATCGCCACGATGATGACGAGACCGTGCCGTTCGCAGAAGTGCGTCGCGCGGACCACGAAGTCACCGGTATCGATCAGGTAGGGACTGACGATCTGCACGGCGAACGCGAGACCCCAGCAGAGGTACTGCGCCCAGCCGTGGACGAAGCCGCCAGCCAGCACCAGGGCGGCGGCGAGCGCATTGAACGGTCCGATGTGTTTGATGGCGAGAGCAGCCGACGCCCCGCCCCCGGACGCGAACAGCGCGGTGTGCACGGCGGTCACCAGGACGTAGCCGACACCGAAGGCGATCCCGGTGCCGTGGAACGCGTCCGGGATGGCCAGCGAGAGCACGAAGAACGAGAACATGCCGATCAGCAGCCAGGTGCGCCGCGCCGAACTGTTCGGCGCCACCTCGTTGGTGAGCCAGACGTATCCGCTGTACATCCACCAGATCAACCCGAAGACCAGGGCCACCTGGCCCAGCGCCGGCCAGCCCGGGTGATGGGTGAAGACGTGCGTCAACTGCGTGATGGTGAAGACGAAGACGAGATCGAAGAACAGCTCCAGGGTCGAAGCCCGCACCTGTCCCCCGTCCGCGGACAGTTCTGTGCTCTGGTTGGTCACGGCAGGAGCCTAGAACGTCGGCCGCCCGCACCCCGTCATCCCAGTGGGTCGGGGTCCAGGTAGAGACCTTTCAACTTGGTCGGGTTCACCTGGAAACGCAGGTTCTGGATACGGCCGTCGACGATGTCGTAGGTGAACGCGCCGCCCGGATTTCCGTCCAGGCAGGCCAGCGCGCCGAGCTCGCCGTTGACGTAGGCGGATTCCAGTTCGATGCCCGCGGACACCGGTTTCGCCAGTACTCCCAGAATCCACCGGGCCACGTGATCCGGGCCGTGCAACGGACGGCGCGCCGCCGTCACGATGCCGCCGCCGTCGGACCACAGGGTCACGTCCGGCGCGAGCAGATCCATCAGCGCGTTGAGATCGCCGCCGGCACAGGCGGCCATGAATTGGGCGGTGATGTGGTCACGTTCGGCTCTGTCGGTGTCGACGCGCGGCCGCCGCGATTGCACGTGCCCGCGGGCGCGATGCGCGATCTGGCGGATGGTCGCCTCGGGACGGTCCAGGGTGTCCGCGATTTCGGCGTGCGTGTAACCGAACACCTCCCGCAGCACGAACACGGCGCGTTCCACCGGTGTCAGGGTTTCCAGGATCACGAGCATCGCGGTGGAGACGGTGTCGGCCAATTCGGTCTCCTCGGCGACATTCGGTGCGGTGAGCAGTGGTTCGGGCAGCCAGGGGCCCACGTAGTTCTCGCGGGTGGCCCGGGCGGAAGTGAGCCGGTTGAGCGACAGATTGGTGACGGTGCGCACCAGGTAGGCCTTCGGGTGGCGCACCGTCGCCTGATCCGTCTCGTGCCATTTGAGCCAGGTGTCCTGCAGGACGTCTTCCGCATCCGTGACGGTGCCCAGCATCCGGTACGCGGTGGCGAACAGCAGCCGCCGGTGTTCCAGGAAGGGATCTTGCTGAGGCACTACGTCGATCATGCGGTCATGCTCCCAAACGCACCTGACACATCTGGACGCCGCGTCACGCGGCCGGTGCGTCGGCGCGCCGGCCGGCCCGCAACTTGACCGGAACGTTCATCCGGCGGCTGAACCGGACGATCGGGACCGGGCTGGCGCTGACCGACTCCTTGTAGGCCACCGCGGCCCGGCCGGTCAGGTAGAACCGGCCCGGTGTGTCGTCCGACTTGGTGAACTGGATGATCGCGTCCCGGCGGCCCAGGCTGACCGGCTGGTGGAAGTAGCCGAACCGGAACGGCTTCGGCGCTTTCCCACGCAGCTCACGCGCGATGGCGTCGGCGGTGTACGCCGCCGTCGGTATGCCGCTCTGGCAGGTGCCGTGGATCTGCCCCCAGGGCATCCGGATCGCGGCCGCGTCACCCACGGCGTGAATGTTCGGATGCGACACCGAGCGCAGGGTCTCGTCGACCACGATCAACCCGCGCTCGTCGGTCGCGATGCCCGCCGCGGCGGCCAACGGCGCGACCCGCACACCGGTGGTCCACAGCGTGAGGTCAGCGGGAACCACAGTGCCCCCGGCCAATTCGACCGCATCCGGTAGCACCTTGGTGACCGCCCGGCCGATTTCGCGGACAACGCCGAGGCGATCGAACGCGCGGTTCAGGTAGGCACGCGCTTTGTCGCTCATCATGGCGCCGGGCTCACCGCTGCTGATCAGCGTGACCCGCAATCCCGGGTGGTTCTCGGCGATTTCGGCCGCCGCCTCGATGCCGGTCAGGCCGCCACCGCAGACCGCGACGGTACCGCCCTGCGCCGCAACCACATTCAAACGTTCCGCGAAGCGATGGGCGGCCCGGGGATCGTTGAGCGTCCACGCGTGGTCGGCCGCGCCGGGCACGATATCGGTGTCGGTGCTGCTGCCCAGCGCGTAGATCAGCTCGTCGTAGGGCAGCGTCCGGGTGCCATCGATCAGGACGTGCCCCGAGGCCGGGTCGAGGGAAGTGGCCCAGCCCTGGACGAATTCGACGCCGGTGCCGGCCAGGATGTCGGCGATGCGATGGTCGGCCAGCTCCTGGCCCGCGGCGATCTGATGCATCCGGAGCCGCTCGGTGAAGCGCGCCGACGGGTTCACGAGCGTGATCCGCACGTCCTGCTTGCGGGTGCGCCGAGCCAATCGCGCGGCCGCCACCATTCCGGTGTAGCCGCCGCCGAGGATGACGATGCGGTGTGCGGTGTCCATGGGGTTCTCCGATGCTCGGGTGCTTGCTGACGACCATGGGACAAACGACCCCGCGGTTACGTGACACCTCGACACTGTGACCTGCACCACATGCTGTAGCCGCAGTTCAGACGCTTTTCGGGCGTGCACCCCCGAGAAAACGGCACCTGGAATCAGGGCCGTCTCGGGGGCGCTCCCGGATGTGCGGCGGCCCCGTCGATTCCTACCGTCGGACAATGTCTTCGGTTTCCCGGCCGCGCAGGTGGCGGCGGTTCGTTCTGATTCTCGGCGCGCTGGTCGTGCTGTGCGCGCTCACCGTCGGCGGTGCGGTCACGTGGGTGTTCGTGCACGCCACCGTATCCACGGTGGGCCGCACGGAATTCCGCAACGAACTCGCCGTTCCGCCCCTGGCAACGGGCCACGTGCGCGCGGACGGCACCCGGGAGTTCCAGCTCGACATGCGTTCGGGGCGAACCGAATTCCGAGCCGGTCAGGCTACCGAGACATGGGGATTCAACGGCGCCCACCTGGGGCCGACGCTGCGGGCTCGGCGCGGCGAGCACGTCGCGGTGACCGTGCGCAATCACCTGCCCGAGGCGTCGACCGTGCACTGGCACGGCATGCACCTCCCGGCGGCCATGGACGGCGGGCCCCATCAGATGGTGCAAGCCGGCGCCACCTGGCAACCGCAGTGGCGGATCGACCAGCCCGCCGCGACGCTCTGGTACCACCCGCATCCGCACGGCGCGACCGAGGACCACGTGCGGCGCGGGCTGGCAGGCCTGTTCCTGCTCGACGACGAGATCTCCGAAAAACTGCCGCTACCAAAGAATTACGGCGTCGACGATCTGCCGGTCATCGTCCAGGACGTGAAGTTCCGTGGGAACGAACTGGATTCGTCCCATGCGATCTTCCGCGATGTCGGCTTCCTCGGCGATCAGGTCATGGTGAACGGCACCCTGGCGCCCCATCGCACCGTCGGCGACGAACTGGTCCGGCTGCGGCTGCTCAACGCATCGACCGCCCGCACCTACACCTTCGGCTTCACCGGCGAACGCGCCTTCGCCCTCGTCGCGACCGATGGCGGGCTGCTCGAACGGCCGCTCATGCTGGACCGCTTGCCGCTTTCGCCGGGCGAGCGAGCCGAGATCGTCGTGCGGATGCACGCGGGTGAACGAACCCTCTTGCGCAGCAACGAACTCGACGCCGGACTCGACTTCTGGACCCAGCGCTTCGCCGGCGGCGACGACACCTTCGACGTCCTGGAACTCCGCGCCGCCGACACATTGCGCCCGTCGCCCGAACTACCCGCGACACTGGCGCAACCGTCGACGCCGGATGGTTCCGATTCGGTCGGCGAACGTCGCTTCGAGTTGAATCTGTCCGGTATCAACGGGAAACCGATGGCGATGGACCGCATCGACTTCACCGTCACCCGCGGGACCGCCGAAACCTGGACCGTGCGCAACAACGACGGCATGCCGCACAACTTCCACATCCACGACGTGCAGTTCCGCGTGCTCCGCAGGAACGACGGACCACCACCCGCTCACCTCACCGGTCCGAAAGACACCGTCTTCCTACCGCCGAACACCACTGTGCAACTGGCCCTGCGGTTCGACGGCCCGGCCGACCCGACGACGCCGTACATGTATCACTGCCACCTGCTCTGGCACGAAGACCGCGGCATGATGGGCCAATTCGCGGTGGTCGATCCGGGTGGTTCCGCCGTGCCCCCGCCCCCGCACCACGGCCACTGACGCGCCGATTCGCCCTGGACGGTTGATCACCAGGTAATGGTGGCGGTGGGCTGTCGACCGATGCCGCCACCGTTACCTGGTGATCAGCTGTCCAGTCCCACACGAGCGCAACACGCCGACCGGGTCTTGCCTGGGCAGACACGTCGCGCTAAATTCATCACACAGTGAATTCAACACATGATGAATTGAGGCGGCCATGTCGCAAACCCTCCCTTCCGCGGCCGTGGATGTTCGGAACCTCTGCGTGCGGCGCGGCGGACGGCAAGTCCTGCACGATGTCTCGCTGACCATTCCGCGCGGCTCGATCACCGGGCTGCTCGGGCCGTCGGGGTGCGGGAAGACCACGTTGATGCGCAGCATCGTCGGTACCCAGATCGTCGAATCCGGCGAGATCTCGGCGCTCGGCCTGCCCGCGGGATCTGCGGCACTACGGCACCGCATCGGTTACGTCACGCAGGCGCCCAGCATCTACTCCGATATCAGCGTGCACGAGAACGTCGCCTACTTCGCGGCGCTGTACGGGCGCGAACGGGCGGCCGTCGACGCGGCGATCCAGGCGGTCGGCCTCGGCGAACACGCCAAGCAGCGTGGCGACGAACTCTCCGGCGGGCAGAAGACCCGCGCGTCACTGGCCTGCGCCCTGGTCGCCCAGCCGGAATTGCTCGTGCTGGACGAGCCGACCGTCGGCCTCGATCCGGTGCTGCGCGTAGATCTGTGGAAACAGTTCAAGGAGCTGGCCGCGGCCGGCACCACGCTGGTCGTGTCCAGCCATGTGATGGACGAGGCCGAACACTGCGACCGGCTGCTGCTCATGCGCGAAGGCCGGCTGCTCGCCCAGCTGAGCCCGGACGAATTGCGCACCGAAACCGGCGAACAGAACCTCGAACGTGCCTTCCTCGCACTGATCACGATGGGTCGGGCGGCATGAGCACCGACCATCCCCGCACCGGCACCGCCCCTTCGATTCGAGGCCGCATCATGACCCGCAATACCGCGTCCGCGACGCGACGGACTCCCACCCTCCGCCCCTATCTCGCGACGATCACCCGCATCCTGCGCCAGCTACGCAACGACCATCGCACCGTGGCCATGATCGTGGTGGTGCCCGCATTGCTGATGACGCTGCTCTACTTCATCTACAAAGACACCCCGCCCAGCCCGTTCAACCCGGTGTCGCTGTTCGATCGGGTCGGCATCAGCATGCTCGGCATCCTGCCGTTCATCGTGATGTTCCTGATCACGGCCATCGCCATGCAGCGCGAACGCACCTCGGGCACGTTGGAGCGGCTGCTCACCACGCCGCTGGCCAAGCTCGACCTGCTCGGCGGCTACGGCACCGCGTTCTCGTTGGCCGCGGCGGCCCAGGCCGGGGTGGCCTGCCTGGTGTCGTTCGGGCTGCTCGGGCTCGACTCCGCGGGCAACCCCGGCTGGGTGGTGCTGATCGCGGTGGTCGACGCCGTGTGCGGTGTCGCGCTCGGCCTGCTGGCAAGTGCGTTCGCGCGCACCGAATTTCAAGCGGTGCAGTTCATGCCGGTGGTAGTCGCGCCGCAGATCTTCCTGTGCGGCTTGCTCGTTCCGCGCGGGGAGCTGCCCGGCTGGCTGGAGGCGATCAGTAACGTATTGCCGATGAGCTATGCGGTCGATGCGCTGCAAGAGGTTTCGACACATCCGAACGCGACCGGCACGATGTGGCGTGATCTCGCGGTGGTCGCCGGGTTCTCGGTGGTCGCGTTGTGCCTCGGCGCCGCGACACTTCGGCGGCGCACTCAGTGAGCGGTTCCAGAGGTCGCCCCGCGCGCTCCGGACGCCGGCCAGGACAGTCCGGTGCGCGCGAGGCGATCCTGGACGCGGCCCGCGCCCGGTTCGCGGAGGCGGGTTTCGACAAGACCTCGATCCGTGCCGTCGCGTCCGACGCGGGCGTCGATCCGGCATTGGTGCACCACTACTTCGGCACCAAACAGGAACTGTTCGGCGCCGTCGTGCAACTGCCGGTGAATCCCGAACACACATTGACCGCCGTCGACGCGGCCCCGATCGATCGACTCGGCGAAACCATCCTGCGCGCGGTGCTCGCCGTCTGGGATTCACCGGCCGGCGCCGGTGTCGTCGCGATGGTGCGCAGCATCATCGCGGGCGGCGACACCTCGCTGGCCCGTTCCTTCATCCTCGAGGTCGTCCTGGAACGGGTCCGCCTGCGCATCGCCACGCCGGACGACGACGGACGCCTACGAGTCGCACTGGTAGGTTCCCAAATGATCGGCCTCCTGATGGCCCGCAAGATAGTCGGCATCGAACCCATGGCCTCCGCCCCCGCCGAAGACCTGATCACCGCCATCGCCCCCACCCTCCAGCGCTACCTGACCGGCGAAGTAACTACACCGTCCACGTGAACCCCGGCTGGCCGTAACCGAACACGTCCGGTGTCAGAGTTCTGGACGAAGCCGCTCGAAACACCTTCGAGCGCTGCTCGATACCGCGGGCCTCGACGAATCGACCCTAACGCTCGACTTCCAGTGTTGGTGCCAGCCAGCGTCGCAGACTATCGATCAAGTCTTCATGGCTGCCCGCACCCGATCCGGTTACCAGCTCTCGACCCGCCTCGATCGACGCCCGCCGCCACCGATACGCGGCCTGCAAATGCTCTGTACATATCGTCGTTGCTTCCGCTGGAAAGACAAGCGACGCTTCAAGGTTGCGCTCGAATGCGGTCGCCCACAGCTCTTCCCGAGAATCATCGATCGCTCGCGCTTCCTCTGGCGTCGCACCCTCGCGGACGGCCATCCGGGTCGAGTCGATGGCTCGATTGAGCGCAACCACGAACGCAGCGAGCCGCTCCCGTCGCGCGGCCCACAGCACGCGACCGAGCTCGGCCTCTTGTCTCCAGCGGTCTTGTCTCGCCGCCAAGCGCTGACCGAGGAAGACGCCGATCAATGCCGTGGCGGGCGGAACCGTCACAGAGAGAAGTGTCAACAAATTCATGCTGTGGAACCCCGCTTCTACCAACACTTCTCGATGCAACGATGACTAGTAACGATTGTGCCCATAAAACTCGAGCGCGCGAACTACTTCATGACGCTTGGCCCGCAGAGGTCCGAGAGGGCAGATCGCCACCGCGTCGAACGATGGGACGTAGTGCGCTCCTATCCCGGTCTCGCCGGCCGTCGGAAAGTTCTTCGCGTACCGACTCCATGCGACAATCGCAAGACTGCCGTCCACCCGTGCCACGTCGACGCGATCAATTCGATCCCACGGCATCCACGCGTTGTCCTTCGGGAAGAACGCCTGGATACCCGACGAGCCGACTTCCAGCCGGACCGGACGCATGGCGAGACGCCAGAACCCTACGATAAGAACAACTTCGACGACGACAACGCCCGCCCAGACGATTCGCCAGGCGCTGTGATCGCTGATCACAGCCACCGTCATGACGATCGCAGCGCAAAGCAGCAGCGCGACGCAGCCCCAATACATCCGTTGATGTCCTTCGAACGCAACGTATTGTCCCGCCGGATTGCCACGCCATGGCTGACGCGGATCCCAGGGCACTCTATGTCCGTCGCCGGACGCACCCAGTCTCGGCTCAGTTGAGAGCTTCCCTTCAGATTTTGCCCGCACGCCTTCATCAGCACCACTGTGCACGGCGGACATCGGCGTGTAGGGCCGTCCGGCGAATGAGGCTTCGTCTCGTAATTTGGAAAGGAGCTCCTGTGGACCGATGGCGCCAGAGAGCATCGCTTCGACGTGCTCGCGGTCGAGAAGAATCAACTCCAGTCGATCACCTTGGATAAGATCACCGAGCGCCTCGTCCGTGTAACCCGCCATCGCGACGAAAACACCATAGGTTCCACTGAGGCGTTGGCGAACTCGCTTCTGTAGCTTCGCGAGTTGTCCGGTATCGGATTTTGTCTTCGACCACTTGGCTTCAAGGATGTATCGCGTCTCGCCGATACTGAATACGACATCTATCTCACCGGCGGAACGCTGATTCTCCTTGGCGTTGATTCCATATGCGCGTAAAAGAGCAGCCAGCCAACTGTTGAACTGTTGGCCTCTAAGTTGCGGCGTGAGATTGGTGAGATGTCGCATGGCCACGTAGTCCGCCCGCAGTTTCTCCTGCGTCTCGGCCCGCAACATACGGGTGATGGTACCGATTGGACGTGGGCATCGTGGGCGACCTAGCCAACACAGAACCGAGTCGAACCCTCGGACTCGACCCGGCCTGTGGGTCGGCGAAAGGCTACTGAACGCCCTCGGTCCACGTGACCGGGAGTTCGTGGACGCCGTAGATGTTCATGTCGGTGCGCAGTTTCACGTCGGCGGCGGGGACGGCCAGTTCCAGGGTCGGGAAGCGGCGGAGGAGTCGTTCGAATCCGGCGCGCATCTCGATGCGGGCCAGCTGCTGGCCGAGGCACTGGTGGACGCCGTGGCCGAAGGACAGGTGGCCGCGGGCGGTGCGGTGCAGGTCGAGTTCGTCGGGGCGCTCGAAGCGCAGCGGGTCGCGGTTGGCGGCCAGCAGCGAGACGACCACCGTCGATCCCGCGCGGATGGTTTCACCGCCGAGTTCGATGTCCTCGGTCGCGTAGCGGTAGAAGATGTCGGCGACGGACAGATAGCGCATGAGTTCCTCGACGGCATCGGGCACCAGCTCGAGGTTCGCGCGCAATTCGGCCCATTGCTCGGGGTGTTCCAGGAGCGCGAAAGTGCCGAGGGCCAGCATGTTCGCGGTGGTCTCGTGCCCCGCGAGCAGCAGCAGGAACGCGATACCGGTCAGCTCCTCGATGGTCAGGTCCTCTTGCCGGGCCAGGTCGGACAGAATGTCTTCACCAGGTGCGGCCCGCTTCTGCGTGACCAGTCCGGTCAGGTAGCCCAGCATCGCGCCGAACGCGGCCATCTTCTCGTCGAGCGTCTGGTCCTTGACCAGGAACTTGGCGGAATTGACCTGGAACGTCTCTCGATCCGCGTAGGGCACGCCGAGCAGTTCGCAGATCACCAGCGAAGGCACCGGCAGCGCGAACGCCTTGACCAGGTCGACCGGTGGCGTGAGCCGCGCCATCTCGTCCAGCTGCCGCTCGGTGATCTCGATGATGTGTTCCTCGAGCATCTTCATCCGCCGGACGGTGAAGGCGCCGATCAGCTTGCGCCGGAACCGAGTGTGCTCCGGCGGGTCCATCGCGATGAACAGACCCGGCATCGGCGGGGACGGCTCGGTCGCGGCGGGCATACCGGGGGTCTCGTACGGGACGTGCACGATGCCGATGTCCTGCCGCGAGCTGAACCGGGTGTCTGCCATGAGCTGCCGGACGGCGTCATAGCCGGTGACGAGCCAGCCTTCGTGCCCGTCCGGGAAGATCAGGGGGCTGACCGGGCGAGCGGCGCGGAGCTGGGTGATCTCCTTGGGCGGGTCGAAGGGGCCGGCGTTGCGCTCCATGGGGAGGCCGTGCGGGACTGGAACGGTCGTATTCATCAGGTTTCCTTTTTCGTTCGGTTCAGTCGGCGACGAGGGCGATCGCGCCGGAGGGGCACATCTCGACCGCCTCGCGGACGGCCTGCTCCTGGTCGGGCGTCGGGGTGCGGCGCAGCGGCAGCACCCGTCCGTCCGCCTCGGCTTGGTCGAACATTTCCGGAGCGGTCAGCACGCACATGCCCGCGCCGATGCAGCGTTCCCGGTCCACCCTGAGTTCCATCAGTGACCCCGCTCGCCGGTGACCTGCACTGCGGGGAAGATCATGTCCCCGTACGCCTTTCGCGGCCCGGGAACTGCAATCGCTGAACTGTTCACGAGGAGAACTGTGGCCGGGCTCGCTGACACCGGCCTGATACCGGCCTGACACGGTGTCAGCCCGTCACATCCGCCATGGTCAGACGTTCCAAGGCCGACCGGTCGCCCGGGAACCATGCACGGCAGAATGGTCCGGTGCGGATCGGGATGCTTGGACCTTTGGAAATCCGATCAGACGACGGCGGATTGATCGAGGTACCAGGTGCTCGGTTGCGGGCGTTGCTGGTCGCGCTCGCGCTCGAACCCGGTCGCGTGGTGCCGAAAGCGACCCTGGTCGACTGGATTTGGGGCGAACAACCGCCCGCCGACGCGGCCAACTCGCTGCAGGCGCTCGTCTCCCGGCTGCGGCGGGTGCTGCCGAACGGATCGCTCGACGGGCAGCCGGGTGGATATCGGCTGACGGTGCAGCCCGACGCCGTCGACGCCGTGCGCTTCGAGCAGCTCCTCGATCAGGCGCGAGGCGGGGCCGACGTCGAGCGCGCCGCCCTGCTGCGCGAGGCCCTCGAGCTGTGGCGTGGAGCGGTGTTCCAGAACGTCGAGATCCAGGACAGCGAAGCCTTCGAGGCGATGATCACCCGGCTCGACGGGCTGCGTCTGGCCGCCATGGAGGACCGCTACGAGACAGAGGTCCGGCTCGGCCGGGGCCCAGACCTGGTGGCCGAACTGACCGATGTCGTGGCGCGAAACCCGGTGCGGGAAAGGCTCGTCGGCGCATTGATGCGGGCGCTGGCGGCCGCGGGGCGCAGCAGCGAGGCGCTGGTCGTTTTCCAGCGGGCCCGCGACGCGCTCGCCGACACCTTGGGTGTGGATCCCGCACCCGAACTGTCGGACCTGCACGTCGCACTGCTGCGGGGCGAAGTGGGCGCGCAGCAGGACGACCGGCGCACCAACCTGCGCGCCGAATTGACCGGCTTCGTCGGCAAATACGCCGATGTCGCCGTCGTGCGTGAACTCATCGCGCAACATCGGCTCACCACGTTGACCGGGCCCGGCGGCTCGGGCAAGACCCGGCTGGCGGTGGAGACCGCGCGAACATTGCTCGAGGACCTGCCCGACGGCGCCTGGCTGGTGGAGCTGGCGCCCCTCGGCGGGGGCGCCGACGTGGCCCAGTCGGCGCTCGCCGCACTCGGGCTCCGCGACGCATTGCTCGGCGGGCCGCCGGATGCCGAACCGATGGATCGGCTCATCGCGGCCCTACGCGAGCGCGAAACACTGCTGATCCTGGACAACTGCGAGCATGTGATCGAGTCCGCGGCGGCGTTCGCGCACCGCGTGCTCGGCGAATGCCGCAAGCTGCGGATCCTCGCGACGAGCCGCGAACCGCTCGGTATCACGGGCGAAGCGCTGTGGCAGGTGCTGCCACTCGCCCTGCCGGCCGACGACGCCGGGACCGACGACATCGAGGCTTCCCCCGCCGTTCAGTTGCTGCGGGACCGGGCCGGTGCCGTGCGCAAGGACCTCCCGGACGACGCCGCAGCCTTGGCGACCATGGCCCGCGTCTGCCGCGCGCTCGACGGGATACCGCTGGCCATCGAATTGGCCGCGGCCCGGTTGCGCACCATGTCCCTCGATCAGCTGGCCAACCGGCTCGACGATCGGTTCCGGCTGCTGACCGGCGGCAGCCGGACCGCGCGGCCGCAGCACCGGACCTTGCGATCGGTGGTCGACTGGAGCTGGGAATTGCTCAGCGATGCCGAACGGGTGCTGCTGCGCAGGCTCGCGGTCTTCGCCGACGGCGCGAGTTTGGCTGCGGCCGAACAGGTTTGCGCCGGCGGGGCGGTCGAGCAGTGGGAGGTGCTCGAACTGCTGACCGCACTGACCGAGAAGTCGCTGTTGCTCACGGCGAGCGACAGCGAGCCGCGCTACCGCATGCTCGAAACGATCAAGCAATACGCCGAAGATCGTCTCGTCGAAGCGGGAGAAGCAGATTCGACGCGGCGCGCACATCTCACGTACTTCACCGAACTCGCCGCCACCGCCGAACCCCGCCTGCGCCGCGCCGACCAACTGGAATGGCTCGCAACACTCGAGACCGAGCACGACAACATCGCCATCGCGATGCGTGGCGCGCTCGCCGCAGGCGATACGCCCGGCGCAATGCGGCTCGCGGCCGCCGCCGGTTGGTATTGGTGGCTCGGCGGGCACAAGGCCGAGGGTCTCGACCTGGTGACCGCGGCCGCCGAACTGCCCGGCGACGTGGACGACCCGACCCGGGCGACCGTATACGGGCTGGTGGTGCATTTTCTGAGCTCCGGGCGCAATGACGAACGCCAAGTGGCGGAATGGATCCGCAAGTCGTATCAGTTCAGCCGCAACGCCCGATCCGACCATCCGACACTGGCGTTCGCCACCGCCCTGGAACGCATCCTGCGCGGACCCGACGAATATTTGCCCGCCTTCGAGGCGTTGCTCACCGACGACGACCCGTGGGTGCGCGCCCTGGCCCGGCTGCAACTGGGCAAGATGCGCATCGTGCTCGGCCACGACGGGTCGGACGCACTGCTCGAACAGGCGCTCACCGAATTCCGCGCACTCGGCGAGCGCTGGGGAATCTCGTTCGCGCTGACCGAGCTGGCCGGCCGGCTCGCCACGCGCGGCGAATTCGCCGAGGCGTGTGCGCTTTTCGAGCAGGCGATCGCGGTGATCGTCGAAGTCGGCGCGATCGAAGACGTGGTCCGCATCCGTGCGCGCCAAGCCCAGCTGTACTGGCTGCTCGGCGACTCGGCGGCGAGTTCGAGGGCCCTTCGCGAAGCCGAGCGGTTCGCCGACCGGGCCGCCTGGCCGAACGCCGTTGCCGAACTGGCCTTGGCGAAAGCGGAACTGGCTCGCTGGCAAGGCGACGGCGAGCAGGCGTACCGCCAAATCGACATCGCGACAAGCGCATTGGGTAACGATGCGAACCAGTGGCATGTCGGCGCGGTGATCCACGACCTGCGCGGCTACCTCGCCGACGATCTCGACACCGCCCGAACCGAGCATGCCGCCGCGTTCCGGGCAGCCGCCGAAGCGGGCTACGCACCGCTCGTCGCCCAAATGCTGGTCGGGGTCGCGGATCTCGCGCTGCGCCGCGACCACGACGAGCTGGCCGCGCAGCTACTCGCCGCCCGCACCAGCGTGTGCGGACTCGCCGATCGCTCCCTGCCCGACGCGGGGCGAATCGAGGAGACGGTCCGTGCTCGCCTCGGCGAAGCGCGGTTCGCCGAGGCGACAAACGAAGGGACGCAAGCGAACTATGAGGAACTGGTCGCCGCCGCACTCGCCGGGTGAGCGCTGGAGGTTCCGAGACGCGGCGTACCTGCATACCTGCCGGGCAGCGGGCGCAGGCGCGCGTGCTCACCCGGCCGAATCCTCCTGGACGGCTGATCACCAGGTAATGGTGGCGGACCCCACTCGGCCGATGCCGCCACCATTACCTGGTGATCACTCGTCCAACTGTGGGCACAGGCGCACTTCCGGCGGCGAAGGAGAACTCCGCGCACACTAGGCGGCGACGGCGTGCCGAATGATCACGTTGCCGAAGGTATTCCGCGCATACACCTGCACGGTGTCCTCGTCCGCCGCCGGCCGATGCACCGCCCCCAGGTGGTTCTGCACAGTGCCCGACTTGGCGTCCACTTCCAGCCGCGCCGCACTACCCGGCCGGATACCGACCTCCAACTCCCCCATCGACGTCTCCAACCGCAGCACACCCCGCGCCGCATCACCAACGCGAACATCGCCTTTGGCGACCTTCGCCGTCACCGCACCTCCCGGCCGCTCGACGGTGATATCGCCCGCCGAAATCTCCAGATCGGACTGCCGCAGTTCCCCCACCACCAGCAACCGCCCTACTGCCGCACTGGCTTTCAGCAGCGAGCCAGTGGGCACCTCGACACGCACCACGATCGACGGATTCCCGCCGAACGGCGTATACGTCCGCCACTGCTTCGGCGTCCGCACCGTCAAAACCCCTTCGGCGAAAGCAACTTTGGTCTGCTCGGCAGCCAGCACATCCCCCTTCTTCGTCGCATCCGCAGGCCGAACCTCGACCACCGAATCCACCCGATCCGAGGCGATCACCGTCACATCTCCACTGAGCACCTCAACAGTGAGCGCAACCGGCTTCGGCGTAGTGAAAGTAGGCATAGCAGTACTCCTCCATCTGTGATTTCAGCTCCGGGTCCTGTCCCCGTCCTCGCTGACATGAACCACCCTCCCCACCCCACCTGACACGACCCTGACGCCGCCCTGACACGTCCTCTGAGACGGATCACTGATGCGAAATGTCGCTGCCATGCTCGATACGGTTGCTTGGCTCTGCGTGTGGACATGCAAGTTGATCAGCGACTAACCTGCGCCAAGCTCGTACTGCTCGACTCTTACCTGGCGGCATAAAACGAGCGCCAAGGGCTTTGGACAGCCGCTGCGACATGCATCGTCACCTGAGCGAGCTACAACTCACTGATCACTTCGGTTTCAATGGGCCGGTCGCTCAGTACCGAATCGGTTGTGAGTCGCTGATCGGAGACAACCGGTATCCACCTTCGTGCGATCGCACATAGCCGGCTGTCGGGTCCGGGAAATGTGTTCCGAGGAGCAAGGTTTCGGTATCGGCCAGCTCGCTGAGCAGGGCGCGACGGGTGGCCTCGGCTTGGCCGGGATCGATGTCGACACAGCTGGAGATTTCGGGATGGGACAGCTGGACGGGATGGTGCATGCAATCGCCGGTGATGACGGCTTCAGCTGAGCCGCTCCGCAATTCGACCGCGAGGTGCCCCGGCGTGTGTCCGGGCGTCGGGATCAGCCGGAGCGACGGCGTAATCGCGGAACCACTCGCCGGGACGTCGATGAGGTCGAGCAGCCCGGCGTCCTCGATCGGATGGACCGAGTCACGGAACATCTGGCTGCGCGCTTCGTCCATGTCATAGCTCGCCCAGAACTCACGTTCGGCACGCGCCGTGACGTAGCGCGCATTGGGGAAGGTGGGCACCCAATTTCCTTGTTCCGCAACGGTGTTCCAGCCGACATGATCGGCATGCAGGTGGGTCAGCAGCACCAGATCCACCGCTTCCGGCGCGAACCCGATGTCGGCGAGGCGGGCCAGGTAATCGGTGTTCAGGTCGTGCCAGGCGGGATTCGCCCGGGTCTTTCCGTTGCCGATCCCGGTGTCGATCAGCACGCGCAGTCCGTCGACGAGCACCGCGAAACTGTGGCTGGCGAAACGCAGGATTCCTTGGTCGTCCGCGAAAGCCGGTTGCAGCCAGGGCTGCCCGGCGATCAGGTCCGGCGTGGCCGATGGCAGCAGCCACGCACCCGTTTCCGCCGCCAGGGCGAGTTCGTCCACCCGGTGGATCGTGAGGTCGCCCACCGGCCAAGCGGTCGACACGCCGGCTGTCCCTGTCGTCTGCATACCGTCCTCCACAAAAGCAAAGTGTTTGCTTTAACGAACCGTATGCCCTAACGTCCATTAACGCAAACCCTTAGCTTTTGTAGCTGTGACCCGCTGGAAGGTGATCGATGACCGCCGAGCTCAGCAGAGCCCCCGGAACCGCTGAATGGGCGGCGCGAGTGGACTTTTCGTTGCCGGTCGACCGCCGCGCGGAGGTATCCGCGACGCTCGACCACATCCTGTCCGTGGTCGGACTGTTGCGAGAACTGGATTTCACGGACACCGTCCCCGCGACCGTCTTCCACGCAGGTGGCCGCGATGCAACCGTATGAGCTGACGCTTGCCGACGCGTCCGCCGCGATGCAGGCCGGCCAACTTTCACCGGTCGAACTCGTGGATTCGATACTGGACCGCATCGAGCACGTCGAGCCCTTGCTCGGTGCGTATGTGACGGTGACAACCGACCGTGCGCGCACGGCGGCACGGCAGGCCGAGCGGGAAATTGCGCAACGACGGACGCGTGGGGCATTGCACGGCATCCCGGTCGCGCTGAAAGACCTGATCGACGTCGCCGGGCTACCGACCACGGCGAGTTCGCGCGTCCGGGCAGGCCACCGAGCCGAGACCGACAGTGCCGTCACGACCCGCTTGGCCGCAGCGGGCACCGCCTTGCTCGGCAAAACCCACACGCACGAGTTCGCGTACGGCCTGACCACACCCCAGACGCGCAACGCTTGGAACCTCGAGCGGGTTGCCGGCGGATCGAGCGGCGGTTCCGCGGTCGCGGTCGCGGCGAGCGCGGCGACCTTCGCCCTCGGCACCGATACCGGCGGCTCCATCCGGGTGCCCGCCGCCCTCAACGGCGTGGTCGGGTTGAAGCCGACCTACGGCCTGGTCTCCCGACACGGCGTCACCGCGCTGTCCTGGTCACTGGATCACGTCGGACCGATCACCCGCACCGTCGCCGACGCGACGCTGGCCCTCACCGCCCTAGCCGGCCCAGACCCCCGCGACCCGGCCAGTCTGTCCCACACCGCCGACTATCGACTCGACACCGATATCGACCTGCGCGGTCTGCGCATCGGCGTGCCCGTGAACTACTACTTCGACCGCGTCGAGCCCGGCATCGAGACCGCCGTGCGGGCCGCTATCGACCACCTGTCCGGACTGGGTGCCGAGCTCGTCGAGATCGAGATCCCGATGACCCGCTACATCAAAGCGATCCAATGGGGACTGATGGTGCCGGAAGCCAGTGCCGTGCACGAAAATTCGTTGCGCAGCACACCTGACCGCTATGGTCCGGACGTCCGGAACCTGTTGGAGGCAGGCACATTTCTCCCGGCAGCCGACTACCTGCGCGCTCAGCGCGCCCGAACCCTCTTGCGAGAAGCCGTCATCCGCCTCTTCGACGACGTCGACTTGATCGCCGCACCGACCGTCCCCGCAACTGCCGCCCGCGCCGGACAGGACGAATTCCATTGGCCCGACGGCACAGTCGAGACCGTCGCCGACGGCTACGTGCGGCTCTCGGCACCGGCGAACATCACCGGAATCCCCGCCATGACCATCCCAGTCGGACACGACCCGGCCGGTCTGCCGATCGGCATGCAGCTCATGACCCGGCCCCTCGGTGAGCCGTTGCTGCTGCGAGCCGGGCACGCCTACGAGCGCACCACCGTTCGTCAGCCGCTACCGGTGCTGTGAACGTCCCGCACGAGCCCATTTAAGGTGGAGCAGTGAGCCGCAGATCGATAGTTCGACCCGGCGGGCGCAGCGCCAGGGTCCAGCAGTCGGTCCACACCGCCGTCCGTGAACTCGAGGCCGAGGTGGGCCGGGCCGCCCTCACCGTGCCGCGGATCGCCGCCCGCGCCGGCGTCACCCCCTCCACCATCTACCGCCGCTGGGGCGACCTGCAGGAACTCCTCTCCGACGTCGCCGTCGAACGCCTCCGCCCCGACAGCCCACCCGAAGACCACGGCGACCTCCGAGCCGACCTGCGCGCCTGGACCGAACAATTCATCGAAGAAATGGACTCCCCACCCGGCCGCGCCTACCTCCGTGACGCCCTCCTCGCCGACCCCGAAGGCGCCAACGCCGGCCAATGCTCCCAGTTCGCCGCCGACCAAATCGCCACCATCCTCGACCGAGCCACCCGCCGCGGCGAATGCCCACCCGCCCTGGAACCCGTCCTCGACCAACTGGTCGCCCCCATCATGTACCGAATCCTTTTGCGCCCCAGCGCTATCGATGCGGAATACGCGCGGGGGCTAGTGAGCAGGGTTGTCGATCAGTGCTGAGCGGCCCGGTCTAAACGTTCTCGGCAGCAACGATTCCGGGTAGCTCGGTGAGGTCGCGGATCCGCCAATCCGACAACCGCGCAACCTCTGGCTTGTCTCGATGGATCCATCCCCACGGGCCACGCTGGATATAGGCGGTGCGCATGCCCGCCGCCTTCGCGGGAGCGACATCGTTGTCGATACGGTCTCCGACGTAAACGATCTCCTCGCCAGTACACGGCGCGGCCTCCACGACTTCGGCGAAGAACTCCGGCGCAGGCTTCGCCACACCCCAATCATCCGAAGTCGCAATGAAATCGGCCGGCAGGCCCAAGCTGCGCAGGATGCGGCCTGATCGAACAGTTTGATTCCCGACGACCCCAACCCACACACCCAATTCGCGTAACTTCGACAAGGCCGGTCGGACGTCTGGATACAGGTCCGCCTCGCCGTAGGTCTCCGGCTTGCCCGCCTGAGCACGCGCCTCGCGCTCGCGTGCAAGGTCGAACCCCGGCTGGAACACCTGGAACGTCTCACGGTAATCGCGGCCCAGAGCTATCGTCGCGCCCAACACCGCCACGAACGTATGTCGCGGCACGCCAAGCCAATCCGCCCAAGTCCCGTACTCACGTGTCTCGTCGACGAGAGTTTCACCGACATCGAACACCACCGCCCCGATCATGGGATCACGGTACCTGGGGCGATTCCGGGCATGAGGTCAACGGCCCGGCCAGCGCGGTCTCACAGCGCCGCAGCGGCGTCCATCATCAATTCGCGGGAACGGTCCGGAGTTTCCGCCTGAACCGAGAGGCGGTCCATGACCCCGCGGTAGAGCCGAACATCCTCCTTACGATCCAGGTACAGCGCGGTGGTCAGCTGTTCCAAGTAGATGATGTCGGGCAGATCCTGTTCGGCGAAGCGCAGCATGGTGAACGAACTGCCCGCGGCCGCGCTGCCACCGGAGCGGTAGGACAGCACCTGGATCGTCACGTTGGGCTTGGCCGACATAGTGACGAGATGCTCGATCTGTTCCCGCTGGACCGCCGCACCGCCGACCGGCCGGTGCAGCACCGCCTCGTCGAGCACCGCCCACAAGAGCGGACCGCCAGGGGCATCCAGGATCCGTTGCCGGTCACTGCGCAACGCCACGCGCCGCGCGGCCTCGTCGGTCTTCTCCCCCATCCCGACAACGGCGGCAGCATAGTTCTCGGTCTGCAACAGACCCGGAACCAGTTGGCCCTCATAGGTTCTGATCACCCGTGCCGCGCCCTCGAGACCGACGTAGGTCTCGAACCATTGCGGCAACAGGTCGTTGTACCGATGCCACCAACCCGGCTCGTTCGCCTTGCGCGCCAGATCGACGAACATCTCCCGCTGTTCGGAATCCGGCACTCCGTACAGGTCCAGCAGATCCACGATGTCACGTTCTTTGAACCCGGTGCGGCCGAGCTCGAGCCTGCTGATCTTGGCGTAGGAACCGCGAATGTGGTCACCCGCCTCTTGCGGTGTGATGCCACGGTATTCACGCAGTTTGCGGAGTTGACCACCGACCGCGATCCGCAGCGCCGTCGGGCCTCGCTCTGCGACGCCAGGATCGACAACGATCTGGGCAGGTTCTGCGGTCACGAGTTCTCCGATGTTGGAAGTCCACCAGCAGCAGCGCCGCCGCACCCGCACCCTCACACGAGTCACACTGCGCCAGCGCAAATGATATCGCTTGGGTAACGCAACATCCAACGACCCGGCGGAAACCGGCGGAAGTTGGCCTACCCACGGGGCGTTTCATCGGTCATACGCTCGTGTGCCGGGGCGGTGACGATGCGTGCGCCCTTCAACGTGACCACTACGCCGCAGAACAGATCTGCAACATGCCGGCGTTCGTGTCGTCGCCTACTCTGCCCGTCACAGCACACCACCACCCGTCCCGCACGGTCCGTTCAGAGTTCCGCTGAAGCGAGGGAGGCGCGAGGCAACCGTGTGAGCTGTCCCTCGCCGACCGGTCCGCCACGACGGCGGCGGCCCCACATCGAAGTCGACCTTCAGCGAATGGTTTCGCGTATCTCGACGTAGGCGGTGGCAAAGTACCGCAGAACATCGGCAGCAGTGACGTGCGGGCGCCAGGAGCTGGTACGCAGGTACCCCCTGGCGTATAGAGCGTGATCAAGCGAGGTGAGGGAAACGGGACTTCCGGGTGCCGTGCGTACCGAATCCGACCATCCGCGCACCGAGGGCTCTCCGAGACCGGTTGTGCAATAAAAGATCTCATCACTGAAGAGGTCGGCGACGGCACACTCCGGACCCAGACGAGCTATCACATGCAACTCGAGTGTCCTACGTATCGTCGTTGCCCGGGCTTCTGCAGGAATCCCGGACAGATGGAACGCGCCCGTCACGTCGCACGCGCAGAGGTGAGATCGGCGCAAAGTACAACAGCCCGGTCCAAACCACCCGCCCGAAGCGCACGCCGGATATAGGGGGAAGGCACGATGCGAACCGGCCGAGGCGCCGCATTCCGGGTGGTGAGCACCAGTGCTGCGAGGCCGACGGCACCGCAGTGGTCCACGCGCGAAAGATCGACAATGACCAGCGGCCTTGGCATTTCGACAGCCCGGCGCAGGGCGGTCATCAGGCTCAGTGCGGAAGTCAGTCCGACGTCGCCTCGTCCGGTCACCACTACTGCATCGGTGTAGCAGTCGAGACTGATTTCAAAAGGCATACCTTCAATGTAGACACTGCCCACCATTGTGGTCAACGCCCACATTGTCGCGACCCCTCCGCAGCACGTAGCCAATGTGGACATTGACCATTATGTGGTCGTTGACTACATTGGAGACATGGCTGACCACAAGTGGACATCAACTGATCTCCCCTCGTTCGCGGGCCGCCGTGTCGTCGTGACCGGCGCGAACAGTGGACTCGGGCTGATCGTGACCCGAGAACTCGCCAGAGTGGGCGCCCACGTGGTGCTCGCGGTCCGCGATGTCGCGCGCGGCAACGAGGCGGCACGACAGATCGCGGGGTCGACCGAAGTGCGTGCGCTCGACCTGGCCGACCTGGCCTCGGTCCGGCGCTTCGCCAAGGAATGGACCGGTGACCTCGACGTTCTGGTGAACAATGCCGGCATCATGCTCGTGCCGGAGGGTCGCACGCACGACGGCTTCGAAAACCAGATCGGCACCAATCATCTGGGGCACTTCGCCTTGACGAACCTGCTGCTACCGCACGTGACCGACCGCGTGATTACCGTGTCCTCGCAAGCACACCGCCGCGGCACGGTCGATCTGAAAGACCTCAACTGGGAGACCCGGAAATACAGCGCATCCGGCGCGTACGCCCAATCCAAACTCGCGAACCTGCTGTTCACCCTCGAACTGCAGCGCCGACTGACCGCAGCCGGCTCTCGCCGTGCGTACAGCGCGCACCCTGGCATTGCGGCGACAAATCTGCAGCGACATTCGGGCAGTCTGCTCACCGGCGCTCTGATGCATCTGGGCAACCGGCTCCTGGCCCAGCCCGCGCACACCGGAGCACTCCCCATCCTTTACGCCATCAGCCAAGACCTGGCGCCCGGCAGTTATGTCGGACGCGACGGGCTGTTCGAGTACCGCGGCTCCCCGACTCTCGTCGGGCGCTCGGCGGAGGCTCGGGATGCCGAGAAGGCGCTCGAACTATGGGAGCTGTCCGAGCAGCTGACTCACGTGACATGCCCTCTTCCGCACTGAAATTCCCATCGTCTCGCATACCGAGGGCAATGCCCACATTCTGTTAGGCTCTGAGCACTATGTGCGCCGACCGTCCCTACCACCACGGCGACCTGCGGAATCGGCTGCTCGAACGCGCCGAGCTGGCGTTGCGCGAGCACGGCGTCGAGCAGCTTTCGCTACGTCAACTCGCGCGTGACGCGGGTGTCACACACAACGCTCCCAGCCGCCATTTCGCGGACAAGCAAGCACTCCTCGACGCGCTGGCCGTCACCGGATTTCAGCGACTCGGCGCCGCATTGGATGCCGTCGCCGGCGAAGCCGAGCCGCTTCCGTTCGAAGGGCGCTTCCGCGTGCTGGCACGTGCCTACCTCGACTTCGCCGTGGCGAATCCGGCACTGCTCAGTCTGATGTTCGCGCGAAAACACAGCCCGACGGGTGGCACCGAAATGGGCGCGGCCGTGATGACGGCGTTCACGTTGCCGGTGACCCTCACCGCCGACGCACAGTCCCGCGGCGAGATCGTCGATGGCGATCCACTGCGCATAGGCTGGACCGTCGCGATCACCTTGCAGGGGTTGGCCAGTTTCGTCACGGCTGGGCTGGTCGGGGACGACGGCGTCGATGCCCTACTGAACGAAACCGTGACGAACCTGATCCACGGCCTGCATCCCCGCCCGTAGCAGGGCTCCGGAGTCCGTGGCTTCGCCCGTCAGACAGGCAGGCCGAGGGCGGCGGCCAGGGTCTGGCCGAGAGCATCGACCGCAGTGGTGATCGCTCCGGGGTCGGCGAGTTGAGTGGGAACGTCGCGGTTGTGACAGCCTTCCGAAGGCGCTACCCCGTTGAGACGGTCGTCGAGCCAGAGCAGGGCGGCGGGGGCGCCGGAGAGTGCCGCGACGGCGTGTTCGCTCAACACGTTTCGGGTGTAGGACACGCGGGCGCCGGTTGCACAGTATGCGTCGTAGAGCCGATTCACCGAGTTCACGGGAATGATTTGATCCAGCGGTGATTCATAGATGTAGACCGGAGCGGTGGGTGTGCGCTTACCGAGCGCGAGGTCCTTGAGCACGGGTTGCAACTCCGGTGCGTCCAGCGGATCGCCGGGATAGTCGAACAGTCCCTTTATATTCACCAAGGGAAATGCCGCGACCTGCACACCGAAGCATTGGTTTTCGTGCACCACCCGCAAGCCCTTCCCCAACGGATTCATATACCTATCGATGAATTGATCGAGCACGGGATACTCGCGAGCCACACCGAAAAGCCCACCCAGCACGGCGCCGCCGAGCACCGATGTGCCGTTGTTGTAGTCGATGCCATCGCGAATATCGGTCATCAGGCCACCTGTCGCGGAACCGACCAGGTGCAACTCCGGGGCATAGTCGGGTTGCAGTTCCGCGGCGTGCCCCGTGGGGATGGCACCACCGGAGTAACCCCATACCGCAACTCTCGTGTCGGCACCGGGTAACTGGGCGGGATCGAATTGCTCGGCCGCGCGTATTCCGTCGAGGGTTATGCGGCCGCCGAGCGGACCGGCAGCGTAAGCGCCTCCGACACCTTGATGATCGGGTATGACGACAGCGTGCCCGAGTTGCAGCATGGCCTGCACCTCGACGAACTCGATCTGATGAATGGCATTGAGCGGATTGGGGAGCGCTCCCATCTGCAAGGCATAAGACGGTGCGCAGTTTATCGACAGCGAATCTTCGGCGATCTGAAACGACAGCAAGCTCCGCTGTCCACTCCGAGGTAGTCGATGCGGAACGACCACGGTCGCGACAGCCGGAATCGCTTCCCCACGCGTGTTGGCGCTTCGAAAGGACAGTTGCCAGGCGTCCGCATTGAGCGGCAGCAGCCAGGCATTCGCCAAGTGGACTTGCCGCGCGGCCAGAATCTCGCCCGGCCGTGCGGCGACGACCTTCGCCGGATCTGGTTGGTAGAACGCAGAATCCAGGTAGGGCGGCATGGGTGGTACGGGAAACGGCAGCGGCGGAGCAACGGGAATGGGGCTCGCTTCCGCATCAGGTGCCACACCCGGGCACACGGCGACGACAAGAGCAGCGGCGAGTGCTGCGACGGTGCATGCAAAGTACGAATGGAAGCCGTTTACGGCAGCCATGGCAACTCCTTGACTGATCCAGGGCATAACCCATGGAAAACGGAGAGCTTTCGCCCTTAACTGAACCTGCTCCGAGCATCCGGAGCCATTGCGAGCACCGGAAATCACGCGAGGCGAGAGCGCCTACACGATATGTGGACACTGCCCACTTTAGTGGTCAATGCCCACATTGACAAGGGGTGCGCAGCACTCGGGGGTGTGACCGTTCGAGCGGGCGAGACTGCGGGTGCCGCTCACCGCCCCCGCTACACCTCGCGCGGTCGCACACTCGAGCGGCGGCGTTCGAGCCAATAGCCGGCGGCGACCAAGACGAGCGCCAAGGGAACAAGGACGCGCAGATCGACCGGCACACCGTAGAGGTGCGGTACATCATCGGCGAACTGGGCGTCGCGATGAGACGCACCCGGAAACAGGAAGGCAACACCCGCGCCAACCCACCACACACCAGCGAAAAGAGCGCCGGCCAGAAGTCGTTCACGGTTATACCCGGGCCACCACAGATAAATCAACGCCAGTACACCCAGCGCGGTGGCCAAGGTTATCGTGATACCGTCATGAAATTTTGCGTGCGCAGTGAAATCGGGATTGAAGATATGCGTGCTGTTGTAGTCGTCGATCCACTGCAATGCCGCATTACCGATGGCGACAAATGACAGAATCCATCGTCCGATACCAAGGCGCATAATGGTCCTCTTCGCATCCGGCACTTGTCCCGAAAGGCTTCGGCAAACAGCTGATCATGCCTCGCACCACCAATGGCCGGGGGGGCGATCACACCGCCATCACCATAGTGGTCAATGCCCACATAGGCAAGGACCTCCCCGCGCACGGATCCGGGAAACTCGGAGTGACCGGATCCCGGCCGATGGCAGTGCCGAGCCACCAGCGGTCGCGCCGGCCGTCCGAGAGAGCAGATAGCTGGCCGGTACCCGTCAGCTTTGCGGCGCGTCGCGCTCGATCACGCCGTAGCGCACGCCTCGCCGTCGCGAACCCTTCAGGCGTTGAGCGTCTTTCCGATTGCGGCGGCCACCTCTTCGGGGTGTGCGACCGGGGACAGATGACTGGAGCGCAATTCGGTGAGGGTGGCGTTCGCGCGTTCGGCGAACCATCGTTGCAAGCCGGGGTCGAGGATCTGATCGTCCAGCGACAGCACGTAGGTGCACGGCAGGTCGCGCCACGCGCCTGGTCCCGAGGGTTGGGCGAAGCACGCGCCGTGCGTCGGCTGCTGTGTTGCGATCAATACCCGCCCCTTCGCGGCCGAGACATCGGCGGCGAGCACCTCGATGAACATGCCGGAATCGATGGTGGACCACCCATCCTCGGCGAACCGGATCGCCTCCCCGCCAGGCATTTTCACACCACGATCACTGAGCGACGCGACCGTCTCGCCTTGCTCCGGAGCGTAAGCCGCGACGAACACCAGCGCATCGACCTGCTCGTTGCGCTCGGCGGCCCCCGATATCACCATGCCACCATAGGAATGCCCGACCAGGGTCACCGGCCCGTCGAACGTCGAGATCTCCCGCCGAGTCCAGGCGATGTCATCGGTGAGCGAGGTCAGCGGCAACTGGACGGCCCGCCCCCGATGCCCTTGGTCGTCCAACGCCGCAATCACCTCCTGCCAGAGCGACCCGTCACTCCACGCTCCGTGCACCAGCAATACATTCGCCACGACCACCTCCACTGTTCCACTCGACGAACCAAGTCGTCGTCCTGATTTTCCTTGCAGCACAAGGCAACCAGGCGATCAGGAAGGCGCCGAACCAGCCGAGTCGTCCCGCAGCTTTCCGCCACCACCCCCGAACGTAACGACCGGAACCAACACCGGAGCCCATAGAACGCCCCGATTCCGCCGGTACAGGTAGCGCGTCCGGAGTCGGGTCCACGAAGATGCCGAACCTGCGCCAGCCCCAATCAACTGGGTCACATCCAAGACGGGCGCGAGCGATCCGCCCCCTCACAACTCGGTCACTGTGAGGACGACCACGCCCCGGAGGGGCGGGTTCCAACGTTGAGCGACTTTCGGGGTCTGGAGACGAACTCGGCCCCTGACCAGGTATACTAAAACGCTGGTCAGGGGCCGGATTCCGGCTCCCCCATCTGGACTCGAACCAGAAACCTGCCGTTGTTGGTTCGGGTGTTCGGGGGCTTCACACTGAATCACCTGCGGTCATATTCGACTACCCCACATGCGATTATATTCTGACGCCCCGCATGTGTGCTCACTGGAAATCACGCGCAATCACCCCGAAAATTTGGGGTAGATTTGGGATGGGTTGAATCGACGCACCTTCAGTATCTGATGGACTCCCATAGACCTGGACGCAAGCAGAGCCTCGCTGTCCGTACGGCTCGCCGGAAACGTCGCCACTAGCACGTTAGAGTTGGGTTCACGGTACAAAGGTGGGAACTATCGGCTGACGCGTGGATCGGCCTTCGCGAGGGGTGTAGCGTCCTAAGCGTTGGTGTCGACTCACGCCTTGCGATGACATTCCATTTAGCACCGTAATAAGCCGAGCGTGCTCCATTGCATCGCGGCCGGGAGCGATCGACACCATGGGAATCAACCTACCACGCTCGTCGTGTCTACGTCAGGTACTCCTATCTGGCTCGACAAGCCCAGCAACAACCCGTTGATCGGGTTACGTCCAGCCTTGATTGATTCGTCCGAAATAGGCGTCGTCGGCGGCTTGGATTTCTTCCTCGGTCATCGACTGTTTTGGCTCGTCGGCCGGGGTCTCCGCCGTGCCCAGCAGTTCCTGAACTTGCGTACGGAGGCGAGTATCGGCTGAACGAGTGACCTTTTCGGTTGCAACCTTGACCTCAGCTCGCGCCCGCTGGTGGCAATCGAGAAGAGCAGCCGTTAGTTGAGTGTTAGTCCAGCGCATGGCTGCTGGCGCGATTTGCAGGTTCGTGATGTCGCCTTGGGCATTGACCTCGATGGCGACACCGCGGACCTCCCCCCGCCCGACGAGCCTTGCGGCGGACTTCGCGAGCTTGTCTGCGCTGCGGCGAATCTCGGCGAGTTCTTGCCGCAGTTGCTGTTCCCATTTCTGCAGATCCGTCATGACCAACCCAGCTTCTTGCGTATCTGGTGCACGATCTCAGGTACCGGTCGACGTTGGTCGTTGCGAGGCTTCTCCTGCCCTGTATACACCCGGTAATAGCGCGCCAGCTTGGGCCCCAAAAGCTTGACGACGTCGGGATTGTCGTAGATGTTTTCGACGAACGACACCGCGATCAGGTCGGCAACCGGGTTCTGTCCGTCGCCCCACGCCTCCTCAAGGCGTGCGATAAACGGCGCCAAGCGTGATCGGGGATCCTCGCTGTCTCGCACGATCTGCTCCACCCATCGAGATACGTCGCCCATCAGCACGGTTGGGAGCATCTCGTCGTAGTAGCGGACGTGCTCAGCAATGAGGGGGCGAATTTCGGGTTCCAGGTCGGCTAGGCCTTCGATGAACCGTGCGGACTCGGGCACCAAACTCTTGGTCCATGTGTAGAGCATGTCCAGTATCTCGTTGTCGGTTCGCTCATCCATGGTCTGTCCTTCTTTCTACCGTCCGGCCAAGGCGTCCATGAGATTCCATAACTCGCGTATCGCCACTGTTCGCTCGGCAGGATCGGTGTTCGATTTGTCCATCAGCCATTTCGCCAGCGCCCGTTGTGATTCCATCGCCTTGGTCAGATGCCAACGCTCTTCGGTCGGAATCAACGTGCGGTACTCGTTGCGAACCGCGTCAGCGGTGGTGCCATCGCCGACTCTGGTGGGATTGTTCACGCCTTTGTAGAGGTCGTTGAGGATATTTTGCAGCTTGGTGTCGTTGACGGTCGGTTTGACTGCAGCCGGTTTGGGCGGCAGTTCGGGCAGCCCTCCACCGGAATCGGACCTCCACCACTTGGTTTTGGCCTTCTCCAGCCATTCCCCCAGCTTGGTCAATATCGGTTTCAGCTTGCCGGTGACCGCCGATCCGATACGGCTGGCGATGGCGGCGACCTTGGTCACGAGGCGATCGATGATCCGGCCGATACGGGCGGCATAGACGCCGATGCGAGCGATGACCGCGCCGTTGCCGAGTTCGGACAGTCCGCCGGTGAACGGAACCAGAACGGCCATGCCCGCTTCCACCGCAGCGGTCTCGATGAGCATCTTCTTCAGCTCATCGAGGATCTCGCTGTGCGCGTCATCGAGGTGCTGGGCATAGTCCGCGCACGAATCACCGATCTCGCGGTACGCCGCCTGCAGCTCCATGAAGTTGTAGGAAGTTTCGCTGCAGGCGGCGACCGCGGCGGGGATCTCGGCCGACTGCTGGTTCTCCAGCAAGCCGACCGTATTGGGGAACCGGCCGGTGGCGGTGTCCAAAGCCTCCGCCGCGGCGCACCAGACATCTTTGGCCGCGCGCAGTTGGTCTTGGCGGCCGTTCGGCCACACCAGACCCGAAACCGATTTGATCAATGACCAGCCGAACGGCTCCGGCCCGCCACCGCCACCCGCCGAAGGGACCCGGATCGCCAGGCATGGATCGAACCCGACAGCGGGTGTCGGGGGCGACTCGACACCGTTGGCCACCGCTTCGGCCACAGCGTGGTTGTGAGCACCGGCCGCGATCAGATCGCTGGTGCGGGCACAGGTCGACACCAGCTTCGACGAGGTCTGCAACGCGGCATCGACAGCCTCGTCATAAGACTTGGCCCACTGCTCGCCGGCAGTATCGCTGCCACCCATGCCGCCGTACCCGGCCAACGTGGTCAGCAGCGCACTGTGTACTTCGCTGGCGTCGTCGCGAATGAATCCCATGCCTTCGCTGGCCGAGCGGTAGTCCTCGCCGCGACAGACGATGATCGGAAAACTTGCCGGAGGGCTCATGGCCACATCTCGGCATTGGTTTGCACAGCGCCGGTGTAGTTGGTGTGCGCTTTGCGTGCGACGTCGCGCAGTTCGTCGAGGTTTTCTCGCATCTCCGCCGCACCCGCCAGCCACCGGTCGTGGGCAACGCGCTGCGCCTGAGCCGCCTGACTCGACCAGGACAGATGCAGTTCAGCGACGAGTTGATCGACTTCCCGCAGCCATCCTTCGACATCGGCACCGAATTTCGCCATTGCCGTGACCGCTTCGTCGAGCTGCGCCAGATTCACCCGGTAGCTGTAGTCGTCCACCATCGGCTACACCTGCTCGCCTGCACGAGTGATCGCATCACGGTTGTCCCGGTCACGCATTTCGTATCGGTGCGCGGCATCGACCAGATTCGCCGCCGCGTCTTCGAGAGCCGAGACGATGTCGTCGGCGCCTTGCTTCCACTCCACCCACGACTCGTCGTAAGCCGACGCAGCCCTGCCCTGCCAACCATCGGCCAGCAGTTCCTTACCGACCGTCGTGTCGAGCCCGACCACCCCGTCTCGGATCGTTTGCGCTTTCTCAGCGATGACCCGCGCAACATCGCGGAGCCGATCCGGTTCTACCTGAAGCTCGTCCGACATGCAGTCTCCCCTCACCGCCCAGTAAACCGGTGCATATTGCGTAACTATATGACGCCGTGAAGACCAGCACGGCTTCGCTAACCATCTCACTTCGCTGGCCTACCGCCCGTCCTACCAGACGAAGGCGATGGTCTCCGCCAGTATCGGCCTGGCCGTCCACTCGTCTGTGATGCAATCGCGCATTCATCCACTTGGGCGCGGGTCATCGCTCGGATTCCACCTGGCAAGAGGTACTGGAAAGCACGGTCCGCTACTTCAGGTTCACTCCGTCGTGGGCTCTCACCCGAGCCCCCTGCTCGTCGAGCGCATCGAGCACCCGGACGGCAAACGCTGGCACCATGGCGTCTTGCACTTCGCGGGCGGTCATCCATTTGACCTCGACCGCTTCCGCGGTGGGATGCGGGCTACCACCTTCCGGAGCGCAACGGAACACGAGGGCCACGATGCCGCCTTGTAAGTTCTTGTAGACACCGGTTAGACGTTCGACGTGGACGTTCAGTCCGGTTTCTTCAGCGACTTCTCGGCGTACGCCGTCTTCGAAGGATTCGTCGAGTTCGAGTACACCGCCCGGAGCTTCCCAGTGGCCGTTGTCGGCTCGGCGAATGACCAGGACGCGGTCGTCGGTGTCGACGACGATGCCTGAGACACTCACCGAATGCTTCGGCAGGTCCATCGGTCCTCCAGTGAATATCGCGGTTCTGACAGGCGTCTGCGGGCTAAGACTAAGCTAGTTGTCTAGGTATGTCGGTGCGGCCGAGAGGAGTGACTGGTGCTGCGACTTGGCACGGTGGATCGCTCCGATGGTCGTGCACCGTATCGCCAGATCGCTGACATGCTTCGGAAGGCGATTTCGGCCGGCGAGATCGCTCCTGGCGATTCGTTGCCGTCCGAGGCCGAGTTGACTGCACATTTCGGTGTTGCCCGCATGACCGCTCGCCAAGCGGTGCAGGAGCTTCGAAATGAGGGCTTGGTCTTCGCCGAGCAGGGCCGTGGCGTCTTCGTTCGCCGCGAGCCGCCTATCCGCCGCCTTGCCTCGGATCGATTCGCCCGCAAACACCGCGCGGGCGCCGACGGTAAAGCCGCCTTCTCGGTGGAGGCCGAGAAGGCCGGGTTCGCACCCGGCGTCGATCGCATCCAGATATCTCGTTGCCCCGCTGAACTTTCCATCGCTGAGCGTCTACGCGTGAAGCCGGGCATCGAGCTTGTCGTACGGGCGCGCCGATATCTGGCCAACGGACGTCCAGTCGAGACGGCAACGTCCTACATTCCAGCCGAGTTCGCTGCGGGGACCCTAATCGAGGAGCCCGATACCGGCCCGGGTGGGATCTACGCACGTCTTGAGGAGTCCGGCCATATCCTGGCTCGGTTCGTCGAGGAGGTGGGTGCGCGGATGCCGACGCCCGAGGAGCGCCGCGAGCTGGAGCTCGCCGACAGCGCGCCAGTGATCACCGTCGTCCGGACCGCCTACGACACCAACGATGTCGCGGTCGAAGTGTGCGACACCGTCAAGGTCGCCAGCGCCTACCTGCTCGAGTACGACTTCCCCGCCCACTGAATCCGGTCGCGCCCACTCAAATTTCTCCAATCCCCTGTACTTGTCTAGACAAGCTCGATACCATCGAGACCTACTTGTCTAGAGGAGTTCGGCACACGGCCGGACCAACCCCATGACCTCGAATGAAGAGGAGGGGACGGGGATGACGAACGAACAAGATCAGCCACAACAGCGGACTTGTGGTGATGATTCGGCGAGCCACCCGCGTCTGCTATCGAGCGGCACTAAAGTTCTTGTCACCGGCGGTGCGGGGTTCATCGGCAGCCAGGTGGTGGCGCGGCTGATGCGTATGGGAAGCCGAGTCCGGGTGATCGACGACTTGTCGACGGGTAAGGTCGGCCAGCTACGCGAGGCGCTGGCTCTCGGGTTGTCCGACAACGATATTCGCGTCGTCGATGTGCGGAGCCGGGAGTGCGCGGCGGTGATTGCGGAGTGGCGTCCGGATGTGGTGGTGCACCTGGCCGCGCAAGCGAGCTTGCCCGCTGCGTTGCGGTCACCGCTGGTGGATGCCGATATCAACATCAGGGGCAGCGTCAATGTGCTGGAGGCATGTAGTTGCACCGGGGTCGGACTTGTCGTATTCGCCGCCAGCGCAGCCATTTACGGCCAAGTCCCGCCCGATCGCCTGCCGGTCACAGAACAGACCCCGATCGCGCCTTGTTCCCCATACGGGCTGAGCAAAGCCACCGCGCTGCGCTATTTGGACCTGTTCGAGCGCCATCGCAAGCTTCCCTATGTCGCATTGGCAATCGGAAATGTGTACGGGCCCAGGCAGTTCGGTGTCAGTAGCGGCGTGATCCCTCGCATCGCAGCCGAGGTCGTCCGGGGCGTAGCGCCACAGATTTCGGGAGACGGTCGGCAAACTCGCGATTTCGTCTTTGTGACCGATGTCGCCGAGGCGGTGGTGGCAGCGTCTTCTGGCCGTGGCCGGGGACTAGTCAATATCAGCTCGGGCCAAGAGGCCAGTGTCACTGAGGTTTTCGACATGGTGTGCTCGCTGGCGGGTACGCAAGTGATGCCGAGATTTGTCCCAGTTGTACCGGGCGATGCTAGGCGGATGGTCATGGACATCAGCCGTGCGCGTGCTGTGCTCGGCTGGCAGCCGCGAGTCTCGCTGCTGGACGGAATCGCCGAGGTCGTGCGGGGCGCACAGACCCCGCACGCGGAGGTCGCGGTATGAGCCTGAAGGTCCGCACCTGTCATCTCGGACCAGTTTCGGTCGGCCTGATCACCAACAGCGACGCCGTACTCGATGTTATGGCTGAGTTCTATCAGATCAGCGAAGCTGATCCTGCTGCGTCGGAGTGGACAGTCGAGGCGACGGTCGGCCCGCTTAGTTCGGATCTGGCCATCAACTCCTGGGGTGTCGGACATGCCGTACTTCCTCGAGAGCGGCGAATTCGGTTGCACGCCAATGATCCTCGCCATCTGGCGATTACCGCGCGTAAAACCGTCCGAGAGACGCTCATTGACTACTGCGAACAGCGACGCTACATCATGCTGCACGCCTCGGTGGTGGTCGATGGCCACAGGGTGATCGTCATCGTGGGAGACAAGGGCAGTGGAAAGACCACGCTTGGCGTGAAATCGGTTCTTTCCCATGGCATGCGCTATCTGTCCAATGATCACTTGATCGTCTACTCCGACCTGAGCTCTCCACGGGAGAGGCTGACGTTGACGTCGCTGCCGACGCCGATTCCGCTGAAGATCGGCACGTACCTCGATCTGGAACAGAGTCTTCCGCGGCCGTGGGACGACGAGAGCTTGGACATCGACGCCTACCGCAGCGTGGATCGGGAGGAGCTCTACGGGATCGACCGGCGTGTGCTGTACACGTTCGCCGGTCTCGGGCAGCAGAACCCGATCGAAGTCGACCTCGGCGACAGCGGCTCTGGTCCGAGTGTCCTGGTTGTCTTGGCCAGCTATACGAACGGCAGCACCAGATGGGCGCTGGTCGACGATCCCGTGAGTGCGCTGATGCCGCACGTACGCACGGATTGGATGTTCGATCCGAATCTCAACCAGCGCTACCTGCCTCGTCATCAACGCGACGTGCACGAGTACGAGGCAGACGCGCACAGGCTCGTCCGCGGGCTTGCGGAGCGAGCGAGGGTCGTCGAGTGGCGTCACCGAGGCGACCCCTCCGAAATGTTGGAAGCTGCCGGGCTGGAGGTGAGTCGGTCGTGACACCGCTGGTCAGTGTGGTGATCCCGACCTACAACCGCCCGGAAATGCTGCGGTCAGCGCTGTCGAGCGTGGCCAATCAACGTGGGCTCGCCGGCGAGGTCGAGGTGATCGTCGTCAATGACGCAGGCACCGAGGTCAGCAGCACGGTCGAGGCGGTCCGCGACCGTGGCGTGCGTGCTCGACTGATCGACCTCCCGTCCAACCGGGGCCTGCCTATGGCCCGCAATATCGGAATCGACTCGGCCCGAGGACAATTCCTCGCACTCCTCGATGACGACGATGTCTTCCTGCCCGACCATCTGGCCACCATGATCGCCGCGATCGAGCGCGAGAACGTCGATGCCGCCTACGGAATCTGCCCCGTGAGTACAACGCGGGTCGACCCGGCGCTGCCGCAGCGGCTCGAGGGTTGGTCTCACCCGTTCGACGGCGAGCTACTGTCGGTGGCCAATTTCATCTCGGTCCATGCCGCCGTCATACGGATGCCACCGGCCGCTGCTCGCTATGACCCCGGATTGTCCGCGCTCGAGGACTGGGACATGTGGCTGCGACTGATCCGCGAGCAGGGCTACCGATTCCACCACGTACCTGAGCCGACGGTGATCTATCACCGGCTCCCCGAGCAGCACAGCATGTGCGGAGCGACTATGTCCGATGCTGCGGCGCTGTCGGTTTTCGGTCGACTCGCCCAGCGGATCTGGGCACGCTGGCCAGCGAGCACAGCGCGTTCACAACGGTTCCGTCTCTACATTGCGGTCGTGTACTGGGAGGCACTGACCGTGGTCGCCGAAGGCGGCACACTGGCCGGGGACTTCTTCCAGCGCTGTATGGGTGAGATCGCGGCCACCTGGCATGGCGATCAATCCGAATCCGACCTGCCCGACCGCATCATCGCCTCGATCCAGGAGCGCCGTGTCGACCTTGCCCGATGACCTCGCTGCCGCTACTCGCGCGGCCGAGATCCAGATCACCACGGTCTTGCAGCAGACCGATAAGACGGTACTGGCCAAAGGCACACGCCGCGGTCGACCGGTCGCCGTCAAGTTCCTCCGCAGCGCCGACCCCTTCTGGGCAGGAAAATGGCGTCACGAATTGTCGGTCTACCAACTCTTCGATCGAATGCCCGCCCCGGTGCGTGTTCCGCGGCTCGTCGACACCGACAACGCCCAGATCATGGTGTTGGAATGGATCGAGGGCACACCCGTTGCCACCGATCGTTACCCTGCACAACCGATCACCGACCACCGCACCGAGGTGATTCTGTCTTGTGTGACGGCCTTGAATCGCTGGCGGCCACCCTCTGGCGCGTTCGAGGTCATCTTCGACTACCCCGACCGATTCCGCCGTTATCACGCACTGAGCTATCTCACCGACGCCGATCACGTTGTCCTGCAACGGCTTCTCGCGAGGACCGGCCAGCCCGATCAGCCCAACCATGGTGACCCCCTGGCCAGCAACATTCTGCTAGACGATCGAGACCAGGCCATCCTGCTCGACTGGGAGTTCACCGGACTGTTCCTGCCCGGCTTCGATCTGGCGATGCTGCACACCCACCTCGGCGCGAACACACCACAGCTCAAAACCCGCATCGACGCCGCGGTCGCCGAGGCCGGCATCGAAACACCTTTCGTGCTCAACCTGGCGGCAGTGCTCACCCGCGAGCTCCGCATCCACCGCGAGTTGCCCGACGGTCCGCTCCGCCAGACCACGCTGCCTGTCATCGAAACCGCCTGGGAGCACGCCCGGCAACGGATTCACCGGCTCGGATAGGAAGTTCGAGATGCATATCGCGATGGTCCACCGAGATCTCCACCAACGAACTCGCGGAGGCATCTGCACGCTGTATCGCGCCCTCGCCTCCTCCATGGCGACCCGAGGACATCGGATCACCCTGATCACTCAAGAAGCCCCAGACCCCGTAGTCGTGGAGGGTGTGCGTGTCGTGACAATGCCTCGTACCGAAGACCTTGTGGCGCATCGCGCAGGAGTGGCGAAGCTGCTGTGGCAGATCGAACCGGATGTGATCGACTGCTCGACTTGGGAAGCCGAAACGCTGACCTACCTCACCGACTTGCGCCCCGGCCGTGCGCCGGTGCTGGTGCGGGGCGAGTTCAGCGCCCGCACGATCGGTGCGCCGCAACTGGCGCACGACGAGCGACAGCTTGTCCGACGTGCAGACCGAGTGATCGCCGTCAGCCACTACGCCGCCCGCGACCTGGCTGACGCCTACGACATCGCTGCTCCAGCGGTGATCTATAACGGCATCGACCGCAGACGTTTCTGCCCCGGCCCACACCGAGCGCCCACCAGTGGCTTGTGGGTGTCGCTCAACGACGAGGGCGAATTGATCGACCCGACGCCGATTAGGACGCTGCTCGAATCGGGTCGACCGGTGCCACCGTTCACACCTGATCCGCGCGGGCGAATCCGGTTGGTGTGGGTAGGAAAGATCACGCCGATGAAGGGCTGGGACCTCCTCGAACAGATCGCCACCCAACTACGCGACACCGCCGTCATCACCGCCGTGCTGGGGCACTCCGCCCGATACTGCCCAGTGACGCCCAAATCCGCTCCTATCACGGTGCTCCATGACCTCGACGACACCGACATGCCCACTGTCTATCGCAGCGCTGACTGGCTCCTGTCGACCAGCCGCTGGGAGGGATTCGGGCTGGCCATCGCCGAAGCAATCGCCTGCGGCACACCAGTACTCCTGCCCGAGCACCTCGGCGTCGCACCTGAACTACTGGCCTCCGGCGGCGGCTACACCTACCGCGACGTCGACGACCTCGCCCGTCTCCTCACCACCCGCACACCAAGGTCCGGAACACTGCCAAGTCATTTCGACTGGGGCCTCAACGCTGCCACCACCCTCGATCACTACCGGCAACTCGTCCACGGATAGCCCATGCAGATTCTGCTGATCGGCCCCACCGGCGGCGAAGGCAGCCTCCCGCCGTACCTGAACGTCCTCGCGACCGGCCTCCGTGAACACGGCGCCCAGGTCGACCGGCTGGGCTTCCCCGAAGTCCCCTACGAGCCTTCGCAATCAGCGTTCTGGCCAGCGGAGCGCATCATCGAAGCCGCGGAAAAGCTGCTCGCCGCCGTCGACCTCAACGCCTATGACGTGCTCAGCGTCCACTACGGAAACCTAGAAATCGAGCAACTCCTACCCAGCCTCTGGGCTCGCCAGACGTATCGACCGCCCGCGATCTATCACGTTCACAGCCTCGACTGGACGCTGTTCACCACTCACGTCCCGGACCCGCAGCTACGAGTGCTCGTGGACTGCGCCATCGATGCCATGGACGGCTTTGTCTTCTTCGGCGAGTACGCCCGGACACAACTCACGCGACAACATCGCATCCGGGTTCCCTCGGTCGTCAGCTGGCTGCCCACCACGATCCCACCCCACCCCGGAACCGACGCAACGGCAGCGTTGCGGTCGGCACTCGCTCGCGGCGACCATCGCCCTGTAGCCACTCTCTACGGGTACGCCGCCCCGTGGAAGGACCTCGCAGCGTTACTTCGCGCCTGCACTCTCACTCGCTGTCCCAGCATGATGGTGGTCGCTGGACCTTTCTGGGAGGACCCCGAGCAAGCAGGAACCGATCTGAGCCGAGAAGTCCAGACTGGGCGGAAGTACGGCGCTACCGAGGTCCTCGTCGTGCCGGCCTACCTCGGCCCCGGAGACCGCGAAGCTCTCCTCCAACGATCGAGCTTCGGAGTCTTTCCCTACCGCGCCCACCCCACCTTTCAAGGCAGCGGCGCCATCGCCGACTACCTCTCCCACGGAATCCCCGTTCTAGCAACAGATATCGCCAATATGACCGAACTCATCGGCGACGCCGGATACATCATCCGCCCCGGCGACGACATCGCCTTCGCCCGCGCGCTCGACCGGCTCACTTCCGACACCGAACACCGAAGCGAACTCGCGCGCAACGCCCGACGACGCTCGCACCTGTTCAGCGCATCCCACCACGCAGCGCAATGCCTACAGCTCTACAACAGGGTCATCGGCACCCGGACACGATCCTCATGAACCACACACCCGGCGAACTGCTGATCGCACGCCACGGCGAAGCGCACTGTAACCGCGACGGAACGATCGGCGGCCCCGCTGGCTGCCGCGGCCTCACCGACCACGGCCGACAACAAATCGAACTGCTCGCACAGAAACTCGGACGCCGCCAGTTCACGCAACCCGTCTGCGCCATCTATGCCTCTCCACTACGGCGCACGCAAGAAAGCGCAGCCCTCATCGGCATGCACCTGGGCATCACGCCCGAAACGGTCGCGGACCTGGCTGAGCAAGACCACGGCAGTGCGGACGGGCGGCCGTGGCACGACGTGGTCACCGAGTACGGCGGCATTCCCGCCCTCGACCCTGACCGACCACTGACGCCCGGCGGCGAAACCTGGCGCGACTACATTCATCGATCGAGCGACGCCATCGACCGAATCCTCGCCCAGCACAACGATGATCGTGTCCTGATCGTCGGGCACGGCGAAACCGTCGACGCGGCTTTCCACTACTTCCTCGACATGCCAGTCAGCATCCGGTCCACAGCGGCCGTAGCCACCTTCCACGCAAGCCTCACCACCTGGCAACAGCAACCCCTCGCCTGGACCAAGCCGACCATAGGACTCCGATGGACCCTCACCTCGCAGAACGACATCCACCATCTCGAATCCGCTGAGTGCCGATCCGCCCGCAGCGTCGACGGTGGCCCTGGTGAACGGTAAGAGTCTTGTCAGGTGGAGTGGAAGGAAGCCGCGAAACCGATACGCTTCGCCGGGCTTCCAAGCAATTGCACCGGTATCGGAACCTGCCCTTGTGACTTTCGGCGACCATGGCATGGACGACCTCGAAAGCCAGCGTCGGAGACGAGGAGCGCACGAGCGAGGCGACAGCCTCATAAGGAGCAGCAATGTTTGATCGCGACACCCTCGATGTGATCGTAACGAACACCTGCGCCGACACCTGCGCTCAGACCTTCGGGTTGAACGGACGCGACGAAGCACGGGCCTGGCTGGTCCAGTTGATCGTTGAACGGGGGTTCATCGCCGACCACTTGCCCGCACCAATGTCACGGCGGCGCAGCCCCTCCGGTTACTTCCTTCTCATCGACGGGCTCCTCGCCCTTCCGCTCGCTGAAGGCCACGACCGCGACGGCCGCTCACAGTGGATAGCGACCAATTGCGTTGGCTTCCCCGTGGATCGGTCGATCGATCCGCTCTCACTACACGGGCACGAACTACTCGCCCACGTGAACTTCACCGTGCACGCGATCCAACGATTTCAGCAGCGTGGCGGCGGAGACCTTGACCAGCAGCACGCCAGATTCCAGCTCACCGATCGACTTGCCCCAACAGCGCGCGCCAGCTCCGGCCCACCAGACTGGTGGCGATCAGCTCAACCCGCGTTGTTCTACCTGATCGCTGGCACCGCCGACGAGTACTGCCTACCCTGCCGCGCAGGTGATGCACGTCACGCCTTCGAAGCCACCACCTTCATGCACCGAGCCGCGCATCTATTCGAATGCGACTCCACCGACCTCACCGGCCACTGCCGGCTGGACCCACACCGCCTCCCGCCCGGAAGCCGAACCGAACGACACGCTCGACAACTGCTCCACCGCGGCGGCAAACTGTCATGGCATCGGCCATCATTCGTCGACCATCCCGACCCACGGACAAAATGGTGGCTTCACTTCAGCGACAAGATCGCTGCGCCGATCGCTTGGGCACCTAACGACGAACAACACCCCCTGATCATCCTCGACGTGTCAGACGGCAGGCACTGGTGGAGGCGAATTATCGACCGACACTAGTGTTCTGCGCCTGAAATGCGTTGGAGATATCGGCCAAGGGAGTTGAGGATTTCCTCGGCTGTCTTGCGCCAGACGAACGGGCGGGGGTTCTGGTTCCAGTGCTCGATCCAGCTTGTGACGTCTTTCTCCAGTGCCGCAACGCTTTTGTGGACACCGCGGCGGGTGAGTTGATCGGTGAGGTAGCCGAACCAGCGTTCGACTTGATTGAGCCAGGATGAGCCTGTCGGTGTGAAGTGCACGTGGAAACGGTGGTGGCGGGCGAGCCATTGGTTGACGATCGGGGTCTTGTGGGTCGCCAGGTTGTCGCAGATCAGGTGGACATCGAGCTCGGCGGGCACCGCTTTGTCGATCGAGACCAGGAACTTCTTGAACTCGGTGGCCCGATGGCGGCGGTGCAGTTCGCCGATCACGGTGCCGTCGGCGATGTTGAACGCGGCGAACAGGCTGGTGGTGCCGTGGCGGGCGTAGTCGTGGGTGCGGCGCTCAGGCATGCCCGGCATCATCGGCAGCACCGGCTGGGATCTGTCGAGAGCTTGCATCTGCGATTTCTCGTCCACACACAACACCACGGCTCGCTCGGGCGGATTGTGATACAGGCCAACAACATCGACCACTTTCTCCACGAACAGCGGATCAGTCGACATCTTGAACCCGTCGACCAGATGCGGCTTCAACTCGAACCGTCGCCAGATCCGCCCGATCGTCGATTTCGACAGCCCGGTCCGCTCGGCCATCGATGACCGCGACCAATGCGTGGCATTGCGCGGAGTCTGCTCCAACGTCAACGCCACCACCTGTTCCACCCGATCCAGCAGCACAGACGGCGGCCGGCCCGGCCGCGGCTCATCAGCCAGCCCGGGCAGACCATGCTCGATGAACCGCTTACGCCATTTCGCCACGGGCATCGCCGTCACACCCACCACCGCGGCAACATGCGCGTTCGCCGCCCCCGGCTCCGCACACGCCAGCACGATCCGGCACCGCAACGCATACGCCTGCGTCGAGGTCGCCGCCCGCGCACCCCGCACCAACTCCCGCCGCTGCTCCTCCGTCACGGTCAACACCGGACCCGACCTCGGCCTCCCAGTCCTCACCACCACCGAATCCTACAATTCACCAACGCATTTCAGGCGCAGAACACTAGGTTCCGGGATTGCTCCAGCAATCGAAAGGGCCCGCTTGTCAAGCAGCCAGAATCTCCGAGTCGAATTCCCCGCCGGTCGCTCCAGCGGTGAATGCTTCCCACTCCTGCGGGGTGAATCGAAGCGTCGGTCCGCCTGCCGCGCGCAGCTCGACATGGGCTGCAGGATCGATCTCGATGGCAGGTTCAGTGGGGCCCTTCGAGCGGTTGAGGGCAACCTTGACGAAGTTGTCCCACTGGTCCGGTGTCAGAGTGATGACAGGCTCGGCACTCGGATCATTCGACGGTTCCCGCCGGTACTTGCTGTCACGGATGAAGACATGGGCACCGTCGCTCGCCACTTCGACGCAGTTGCCCCCGGTGTTTCCGCTATAGCTAGATGTCCGCCACACGAGTGGAGGCGCGATCATAGTGTGCTCCATATTAGTTGTTGCCAATCAGTTCAATTCGCCTAGCAATCATATCGGCCGAGTCCGCCGGTGAAAGTGCTGCGGCACAAAGGCGGTCGGCCGCAAGCTTGTACCAGCGCAGTTGGTCTTCGTCTTGTACATAGAGGGCACCCGTGGAGTGCTCGATGTAGCCGATGCTTCGATCACCGGGCAGGTGAAGCAGCACGAAGTCGCCGTTGATTCCGTCATGCACCGGCACAGCGAACGGCATGACATGCAGCTCGACGTTGTCGCGTTCCATCAGATCCAGTAGATGTTGGAGTTGCTGGCGCATGACTTGCGGTCCGCCGACCAGCCGATGCAGGACGGCCTCGTCGATCACGGCACGAAAGTTCAGAGGTGCAGTCCTGGTCTTCAGCCTCTGCCGAGCCATACGCGCTTGGACGACCTGATCGATCTCAAGCGGTGCGATCCCGATACTGTCGGCGAACAGCGCCCGCGCGTATTCGGGTGTTTGAACCTGTCCAGGCAGCTTCATCGATTCGAAGGCGAACAGGCCCTCGCACATCCCTTCCAGCCCGACGAAGGTCTTGAACCAATCTGGCAGAACCTCACCGAACGGCGTCCACCAAGGGTTCTGATCGGCACGAGCGGCAAGCGAGACCACCCGGTGGGCGTGCTTTTCATCCACGCCGTAGAGCGCCAGCAGCTTGCGGATGTCCCCAGGCTTCTGCTGCGTGCGCCCGGTCTCGAGGTAGTTGATCTTTGCGGTACTGGAGCCGATTTCCTTCGATGCGTCGACCTGGGAGACACGGGCACGTTCTCGCGCGATGCGTAGCTCGTACCCGATCAAGAAGCTGACGGCCGTCGGGTCTGCACGACGCTCGGACATCGGACCATACCTCCTCCAATTGGCATCGAGAGAGTACCGGACGGCCCCTTATAACCACCGTACGGAATGTCCGCGTATCTATTGCTACATGTAGATCTACATTCTAATCTACATGTGATCCACGTAACATGTTCCGCAGATCTAGGCAAGTCAATACCCCGGACGGCAGCAACTTTTGATCGTGTTGAGCTGATCTGCGTGAATCCGAACGCCGCCGCGTGACTCGAATATTGAAGGGCCGCAACGATTATGGATGGTTCCATTGTTACGGGTAGGGCCGTGTCAGGCCGCCGTTTTGAGATGTGTGGGTACATGCAGCTGCCGCTGCTGGGATCGCAGCGCACGGAGGTCGAGGCCGAGATGGAGGCGCTCGCCGCTCGGTGTGGCGGCACCATCGAAGGCCGACTTTTCTGTGAGGCCGCTTCCCCGGTGGCCGTGTTGTGGTCGCTGGTGGTCGCCGTAGACGAGCGTTCGAACGGCTGGCTCATGGAGCAGCTGCGCGAAGCTGCCGACCGCACCGGCGTCGACTTGGCCCGATTGGTCGCATCCGCTGCGCCGGTACCGGCGTTCATGGCGATGTTGGATGCGCTGTCGCGCTGGGGTGGTGAGTATGTGATCGCTCCGAGCCCGGCGCATTTCGATGGCCTGGGTGCTGCGAGAAAGGTTGTGCTGGAGCGCATCTCGCAGGCCAGCCGGTCAGCTACGGTGGAGTATGTAGATCCCCTCCTGGTCCCGCGTGGGGCACAGCCCGATCGCAGTGAGGAGCGCCGCGCCGCGGAAAGTGAAGTCCTGGATGAGGATCGGCCGGTGGAGTTGGGGGTGGAGCAGATCGGCGCGTATGGGTTGGCGCTCGAGGTGATCGGGCTCAGCACCCACCGCCACCTCGCGAGGGCCGGACTCGGCGATCTGATCGACCAGGTGGATGCGTTATTGGGCGAAGTTGTCCGCGCAGCATTGCGTTTCACGGCGCGAGCGAATCTGGCGGCGGATACGAACCGGCTGACAGTGCGCTGGCTGCGCTACCCGGATCGACTGTTGGTGACGCTCAAGGAGACCCGCGATCACGCCGATCCGATCAGCGTCGCCTTGCGGGCCGTGTGCGATCGCCATCGTGGCACCAGCGTCGGCCGCGACCGATGCGAAGACGGCGGCACGCTGACCTGGTTCGAGCTACCGCTGCCGCACTATCGCCCACCCGGCCCATCGGTCACCCGCCAGGTAGCTGGAGGCGTGTCATGACCGGCGCGTATGCGATTGTGCGCCTGGATCTTTCGGGCCCTGCGGCCGACGCACATATCGCCGCGTTGAAGGCGTTGGCCGCCGATCGAGACATCGAGCTCGTGAGCGGCGGCGTTCTTCTGACGCAGTCGGAGTCGGGTTTCTGCCTGCTTTTGGCCGCGTTGGATTTCGATGCCGCCGAGATCGTGCTGGTGCCCTCTATCTCGCACGTCACCGGCTGGCTCGATCTCCTGAGACACAAGACCGAAGTGTGGGCGGCGATGCCAGAGCAGCGATGGTCACGACGATGTGTGCAGCCCGCCCGTCACTGCTCATCGGTTCCCGGGCCGATGTAGCGGGCAGGGGTGGTGGGTTATGTCGCTGTGTCATCTGATCGTCGATTTCTACGACGGGCCGGTCCTGCACTACTGCGGTGAGGAATGCGCCGCTACTGCGTTCGCTCTCGCCGCCCACGCCCAGCGTCTGGCTGAGGTCTCGATCGACCACAATCTCACCTCCGATCTCAAACCCTTTCCCTACCAACGCTTGTGGATGCCCTGACCCTCTTACGAGAAAGCGCGGTGGCTCATGATCTGCATCGAGAAGACCGATCTAGCAGCACCACCGGTGGAGTCTGTTCCGTGGTGCGAGCTGGCCACCACCGTCACGGTGCCAATAGACAGAAACCCGGCCATGCAGGCGGCCGAAGAGGCTGCTTGGTTTTGCCAGCACTGCAATATCCAGTATCACGCGGCACTGGTCGAGGAATCGACCAAGACGCTGGTCGCTGAGCTCATGCGTCGATGCTGGTTCGAGGACCAGCCCTGGTTGCGCGCTCATGCGATCACCGTCCGCATTCGTTGGACCGACCCGGCCACCGTGGCGATCGAGGCATGGGACATCCCCACCACCGAACCCGACCGAACCGCTGCGGCCTCGGGGTATCGGCTGTTCCGGATGACATTGCTGCGGGTCGGCAACCCACTGCTCCAGATGGGTAGCTTCCGGCAGGGCGGCCTCGATGTCTGAGCAATCCGACCCCGACTGGCAGCTACTCACCCGTGCTGCCCGACGCGACGGTATCGAGGAGCTCTCGGTCGCCGTTGTGGTTCGCCATGGCGGCAAGGTGCTGCTGCTACGTCACCCCGCCGTGGCCGATGCGACCGAAGGCGTATGGGAAATACCCACCAGCGCAATAAATCCCGATGACAACCTGCCTACAGCGGTCGCAGCGGTCGTTCGCGCTGCGACCTGTCTGCCGTCAGGGTCGGTCACGCAGTTCTTGTCCCAGATCGACTACACCACCAGCGATGACCGCCCGGCGCGGCTGCTGGTCTTCGTGGTCGATGTGGAGGTTTCCGAGCCGATCGAGTTGATCGACCACGACGCCTACACCTGGACCAGCCTGATCGCCGAGACGCCGCTGGTCACCGAAACGACCCACACCGTGCTGGGCATCTACGGCCGCCTACACGGCATCCACACCCGACAACGGCACGGGCCTACCGCCCGCCCAGCCGCAACCCAGGACACCCAGACAGGAGCAACTTGATATGCCCACAACGACACGCCCACACCCCGGCTCGCGATCGGACGGGAGCAGATGATGGGTGCCTATCCAGTGCAGCCGATCGAGGCCAGTGCGGGTCCGCTGCCGAAGGCGGGTCCGTTCCTGCGAGTCTTCGCCGGTGCCGAAAAGCCCTCCACACCGATGCTGCACACCGCGGTCGAGTCGCTCGCCACCTGGCGGCAGCACTACAAAGTCCGGCAACCGGGCACCTCGGGTATCGATCGCGATATCCAAGACTGCCTGAACCTGGCGGCGTGGATGCTCGACAAGCGGGCCAAGGTCATGGTCGCGGGAGGTCCGCCTCCTGCCCCTGACGCGCCGTTTTACCCACACACCTACGGAGAGCTCGTTGGGCGGCTGGCCGACCACTACGTGCTGGTCGAGCTACATCAGGACCGCGGCCCCGAGGCGATCGCGCACTACGCCCGCCAGCTCGAGCGGTCCAGCCGCACCCTCGACAACGTCGTCGCCGAGGTCGCCGCCGGCCGACTCCGCCTCCGTCTGCTCCCGGTCCAATGACTGCCCACCTCGCGGACCCGGCGCAGATCCCGGGTAGAGAGCTGTTGTTGATGGCGTGCCGGGGTATGCCGCTGATCACCGCGCACCCGATCCTCGACGCCGCCGCCGAACTCGCACAGATCCACGCCGAGCTGGAAACCACAGCGACGCCAGACGAGCGGTTGAGCTGGCATCGGATCCAGTTGGTCGCCTCGATCGACACCTGGGTCCGCGACACCGTGCCGCCCGCGTTTCCGGCGGCCCCACTGCACACCGAAACCCTTGGGCAAGTCGTGGATCGGCTTGCTCAGCTCACCCATCACACCTTTGTTGCGCTCGCCTACGCCTCCGACGCCCTCTACGGAGACGCCTGGGCACGGCTGCTCGATCTCGCCAGCGGCTACCAGAACCTCATCGACGAACTCCACAACGGCACCCGCCGACTCCCCGCCACCTTCCTCGGCCCTTGGTAACCGCACCCCGAGGGCCTGAACCTGTTGTTGCTCTATCGAATTCGAGAACCCGTAAGGAGCGTTAGTTATGGCGACATTGATGCTCGATCACCCCGGATGGTTACGCCCCGCCGACGGGCGCACATACCGAGTCGTGACCGACGACCACCAGGCGGTCTCGATCGTGACCGTCGAAAACCTCGACCAGAACCTATTCATCAACTGCGAACCTCTCGGCCCGGACCCGGTCCCGACCAGCGTCGGCTACTTCGACCCGACCACCCTCACCGGACCACTGACCCTCACCGCGCCACTGCGCGCACGCGGGTCGGTCTCCCGGCTGGCCAACCCCCACCTGTGGGACGCATTGGCCACCGCCATCCTCGCCCAACTCGTGACACCACAACTCGGCGAACAAGCCTACGCGCGGCTGTGCCGCGCCTACGGCCGCCGCGTGCGCACCCCCGGTGGCGACGACGGATGGTTGTTCCCCCGCCCCGACGCGGTCACCGGACTGACCCGCGACGACATCCCCGACGTGCTGCTAGGCGTAAAGCTCCCGGCACTCAGGTTAGCGGCCCACGCCTACCTCGACCACGGCTCGCACTGGAACGAACTGCTCCCCTCCGGCGCCACCGCAACCGAGCTGATGGAAGCGATATCGACGCGGCTGCCCCAGCTCCTGCCCGCGACGATCGCGCGGGCGGTCGCCGACCACAGCAACGACTTCACCATCTACCCGATCGACACCACCCTGCGCTCAAGGGTGTGCCGGTTATCGACCCGCCACTCCTGGCCCGTCGCCGACACCGACTTCAGCACCGAATGGCAAGCCATGACCGGCGACCAGCAATCAGCGTGGACCGTGCTGACCCTGGCAACCGGCACCGACTGCATGCCCACCACACCACCGCAGGACTTTCCGACCGCCTCGGTACTCGAATCCTGAAGAGCCACACAGGATTCTGCTACCTCCCTCCACCAAGGGGGCCGCCCCCATGACTGACACCGAGGTGCAACCTAGCTTCACCACGCAGGCAGCCCGCGCGGCGCGTCTTTCTGGGTCTCCCCAACCCCAGCGACTCGGCCCGCTTCTGTCCTCACGGCCCGTCCAGCACGACCATCCCGAAAGGAACGACCGCAACCCGATGAACGAATACACCCAACAGTCGCCCACGCAAGCAGCCCAGGCCCCCAATCCAGCGCACGACCCGGTGATCCTGGACACCGATCTCGTTCCAATTCCACCTTCCTGTTGCAGTTCTCGATCCACAGGGAGGAGCTGATGGGCGTTTACAGAGTGGGTCCACCCGAGGCCGAACCGGGACCGTTGCCGGGAGCTGGTCCGTATTTGCGTCTGTTCACCGGTGCCGACCAGCCCTCCACCGCGTGGGGGCGGGCGGCTGTTCAGATGCTTTTTGTGTGGCGTCGGCACTTCGACGCATGGCAACCAGGGCAGCAGATCGACCCAGAGGTCGAGGAAGGACTTTCCTATCTGGGCTGGGTAATCGACCGCGAGACCAAAGCCATGCTGGCCGAGGGACCGTTCCCGGCGGCCGAGGCTCCGCTGCACCGTGAAACCTACGGCGATCTGGTGGGGTTGCTGGCGTGGCGATATCTGCAGGTAGGGTTGCTACAGGACCGCAAGCCCGACGTCTCTCGGGAGATACACCAGCTGAATCAGCAGATCGAGGCCCTGGACACGTTGGTCGCCGACGTCGAGGCGGGCCGGGTTCGATTGCGGCTGCCCGAGAAATGACCTGGCACGTGCGCGGTTACAGGAGCACCACCGATCACTACGGTGTCGCCGCCAGCGATTGTCTGTCGCCTCAAGGGCTAGTTCCTTCACATATCGTCGCGCCCACTGCCGCCCGTAGCGTCGCGTGGGTCGACGGTCATGCCGGGCCTGTGGCGGTTGCTGCCTGCCGCGACGATGCGGGCGACGGTCGAGTGATGGAGACCGAACACTTCCCCGACTTCACGAGTCGAGCTGATCTGCGCATACGCGGCACGAATCTGCGCGTCCCGGTCGGTGTTGCTCAGGTTGTCGGCCATGGTTGCGGGGCTGTCGGTCCGCGTGGTTTCGGTGTCGTGTCCCTGCGTCGCGGCCACAGTGGTCGTCGTGGTCATAACAGGTGACTCCGACAGCAGCGCGAACCCAGAGATCACCATCAGTCCATCCAGGACGACCGGCCCGACGGCCGCACCGAGTTGCCCGTAGCCCCAGGCAGTCAGTACGTCGTATACGTGGCGGTAGGAGATGATCGCCGAGCCGACCGCGACACTGCCCGCGCCCAGGTAGCGGCCCAGGATCCAGGCGATACCGCGCCGCCATCGGGTGCGCGACAAAACCTCGACGCTGAGCAGCAGTCCGATCGGCCAGACCGCCGACCCGATTTGCGGTGCGACACCGGGGTGCCAGCCGTGCGGCATTGTCGCGGCGGGTAGCCAGGTGTGCAGCCAGTTCGCCGCGACCGACAGCACCGCCCCGAACGCGAATCCGGCCCAGGCGACACTGCGCCCTCCAGCGCCCCGACGCGAACGGTTCTGTACGACAACACAACCGCGACGTACGCGACGCTGTCGCGTCGACTGCTGGGGCAGCGCTGGAGATCGACGCCAGCGCCGACGCGGTCGACTCGATGCCGGGGAGGTCATGCGACATAACCGAATGGCGGGGGCGGTGTGCTGCTGGTGCCGGTGAGTCGCCGACGAAAGATCAGGACATCTTCGTGTGCGATGAGGTGGGTCGGTAGGCCGGTGCGGCGTTGCTTCACGACGAAGTCGCGTTGGAAAAAGCTGCTGCGGGCGATGAACTCTCCGTCGGCTAGGCGCCCTAGCAGGGCGACGCAGCGTTCGGTCGGTTCGAGGCCGGCCGCGGTGCCGCAGGCGATGATGTACGAAGGCAGGTCGACCAACTCGGCGTGCTGTCGCCACGGGCGGGCGGTGATCACGACGTGTCCGCCGGGCCGCACGAATGCGGCGCTGCCGGACAGGATTCGGGTGAACCCGGACAGCAGCCTGTTGAGGCCGACGTTGGCGAGTTGCCCCCGATTCAGGGTGGACCCGTATCGGTGGTTGTATTTGTGCACTTTCGTGCTGGGGCCGGTCTTGACGCGGCCATGTATGGAGTCTCCGTACGGTGGTGAGGTGATCACAAGATCCACGGTGTCCCGGTAGTGGTCGGGGAGGATGGCGTCGAGGCGGCGGGCGTCGCCGGTATAGACCGCCGCGTCGCTGGTGATCCCGGCGGCGCGGGCCTGGTCGAGGTTGGTGCGGGCGACAGTCGCCCAGCGGTTTTCGTATTCGACGCCGAGTGCGCAGCGGCCGAGGTGGACTGCTTCGACGAGGGTGGTGCCGGTCCCGCACATCGGGTCCAGTACGAGGTCGCCGGGGCAGGTGTAGTGGGTGATGGCGTGGGCGGCGACGGCGGGCAGCATTTTCGCGGGGTGGGCGGTGCCGTCGGGGTGATAGCGGCCCCGTCGTTGCGTAGCAGGGGCGTGTTGCGCGGTCGCCCATACCGACACCGCTAGCGCGGGTTTCGGGCCGGATGCAGGGGCGGGAAGTTCGTTCATGACAGGTCCTTCCGGGAAGCAGTGGCGGTGGCGGGCTCTGCTCAGGCGGCGTGGTCGACGGCGGCGGCGAGGTTCTGGTCGTCGGGGCGTATGAAGACGGTGAGGTCGATGTGGGCGACGTGGTGGCGGTTTTCGGGGTGGCTGTGATGTTCGGGGGCGGGGATGGTGTCGTCGCGGATGGGAGTGGCGACGATGTGGGACAGGTACAGCAGGTCTGCGGATTGCGCGGCGGTCACGATGGGGCCGGTGGGGTCGTCGAGGGTGTGGGCGGGGGTGAGGCCGGTGCGAGTCAGTACTGCCAGGACCGCGCCGCCGCGGAGTTGGTCGGCGGCGGTGAAGGCGAGGCGGGTGTAGCTGTCGGTGCTGTGCGGGTGTGTCGGTGCGGGCAGCAGGCTGGCAATGATGAGGTCGGCCTCGCCGCGGGTGGCCGGCGAGTCGGTGCTGATCTCGCGGCCGGTGTCGGCGAGCTGGGTGTGGGCGCGGCGGGCGGCGAGTTGGTGGGTCTTGGTGGCGGCCAGCAACCGCACACGGGCGGCGGGACGGCTGAATTCGGTGATCGCCCGGCGCAGCACCACCGCGGGCCAGAGGTCATTAGGGTCTAGCACGTCTGCTCCGCAGGCCCAGATCGTGGACGGTATGGCGGCGGGGTGGGGTTCGTTCATGGGTGACAGCCCTTCGTATAACGGAACTCGCGTACACCCAGGACTGCACCCACCTCCAGCAAAAATCGCCGATCAATTCTTTTCCGACACTCGAATGCCGATAGCGGATCCGTGCCGGAACCTCTGCGATTCGTGAATTCTTTCGGCACTTTCTCATTCTGCGAGCTCACGGCCGACCCCGCGCGTGGTCGGCGATGCCACCAGAACGCCACGAGACATACACAACGCCAGGCAGACGCAACTTTCTCACAGATGTCCGCTTTGGCGGCGGGCGCGAGCTACTCGTTGTCATGGTCGTGCACTGGTGGACTCTGAGTGGACTTCCCGAATGCTGTTCGTGGATTTGTTGCGTATTTCTCGTGGCGTCACCTTGCTGTCCTTTGCCTGGTCAGATTTCCCGATTTCGTTCTAGGCGAGGAGCTGATTCCCGTGAATTCACATGATCGCGATGTCACGAGCAGAGATCCGCGGTTGCCACTGACGGCGGTGATCAAGCATTTCGAACGTATTGCTGATGAGGCGGTTCCGTTGAGCCCAGCATGCGTGGCGGCATTGCCGGAGTCGCCGGTGACGTGGCGGCGGTTGGGTGAGCTGCTGGCCGATACCTCGGTGCCGTTCGAGGTAATGGATGTCGATCTTGTGTGGCGGTGGCTGCTCGAGCGTGCCCGGCGCGACGGCGAGGAGGCGGTGCTGGTGTGCGCGGGGCTGGCGGTGCCGATGCTGGCCGCGACCGCCGCGCGGCTGGCGCATCGGGTCGGCAGCGACCGCGCCGACGCCGAGGCAGCCGTGCTGGCCGCATTCGTGCATGCGGTCGGACACCTCAATCTGCGGAAAACCCGCGTGTGGTGTGCGCTGCGGTGGGCCGCGTTCCGGGGAGGGCGCAGGTGGGAGAAGCAGGAAGCCCTCAGCGGTATCCCGATCCCACCGGAGGATTTCGGACTGCGCGCACAGCGTTCCGGCGGTGACGTGGAGGCACTGCTGACGCTGGCGGTCGCCGAGGGCGTGATCGACGCCGAGGATGCCGAGCTGATCGCCGATACCCGATTGACCCGCCGCACGCTGATCGCACTGGCCACCGAGCGAGGTGAGCCCTACAAGCGGCTGCACAAACGTCGCAAACTCGCCGAGACCCGGCTACAGCGCTGGCTGCACGCCCGGATCGCCGACTCCGATTCCGACCGCACCAGCATCGTCGAAGCCTCCGCGCTCGATGCCGTTACCCGCTCCCAGCCCGGTCGACCGCTGATTTCCCCAGTGGCAGCGATTTCGGAGCGTTCCCGCGCCAGTACAGGGTGCGCGGAACCGTCTGCGGCCTCCGCGCATCCGACTCCTGCGGAGGTGAAGCGATGCGCATAACCCACTCCCCCACCACTCCACCCGACGAGCCACCCACCATCCGGTGCGGCCGTGGACAGCGCATCCTTGCGCGCAGCACCCTCGCGCTCGTCGTGAGCGCCGGGGTGCTCGCCGCGGCCGGTTCGGCCGGCGCCGAGCCTGCCTCGGTGCTCGCGGTAGCGGGGAGCTTCGATGAGGTACTGAACAACCTGCGTAACTGGCTGGTGGGGATCCTCGCGCTCATCGCCACGGTCTGCCTGACTATCGGAGGCGCCCGCTACCTGGTCTGCTCGGGAGACCCCGGCGAAGTCGAACGCGCCAAAATCGCACTCAAAGCCGCATGCATCGGGTACGCGCTGGCGATGCTGGCCCCGGTCGTCGTGGCCGTGCTCAAGTCGATCGTGGGCGGCTGATGATGGCCGCGCACCGCCGCAGCGTCTCGCCGCCGGTTCGTCGAGTGCTACTCGTCCTCGCCGCGGTAGCCGCGCTCCTCGCGTGCTGTGGCGGCCTCGCGGCGGCCGACCCGACGATCACACCGTCGCTGCCCCCGCCCGTGCCCACGGGCCCGGCACCGACCACTACTCCCCTGCCGCACGGCGCTCCCACCCCGGCTACTCCAGCCGTCCCCGGTCTCCCGACGCCCTCTCACGAGCCCGGGCCTCAACCCGCGAACCCCGCCGGTCCGACAGGCACGCCCAGTGACTGCGGGATTACCCATATCTCTGATTGCGTAGCCGAGGCAATCGACGGCTTCTTCCGCCGCCTGGTCGACTCGGCGCTGAACCCGCTGATGGACGTGCTGTCGGCGAACCTACTGACCACTCCGGATCCGAGTACCTGGCCGCAACTCGGCCAGCTGTGGTCCTCCTCGTGGCAGCTGATGCTGGCCATGTACGGGCTCGTGGTCATCGCCGTCGGCGTCCTGCTGATGTTCCAGGAAACGCTGCAGACCCAATGGGGGTGGCGAGAGTTGGTGCCCCGGCTGGTGGTCGGGTTCCTAGCGGGCGCACTGAGCATGGTGATCGCCACCGAGGCGATCCGCTTCGCCAATGCCCTCGCACAAGCGCTGGCCGGAGACGGCGTGTCCACCGACTCGGCGGTCACCGCGTTCAAGTCGATGATGCATGTCGGCGGCGGCACCGGGGCCACTCTGTTCGTCACTCTTATGCTCAGCGCACTCGTGGTGGTGCTGGCGACTCTGTCGATCTCGTATGTGATCCGCGTCGTCGTCACCGTCGTGCTCATCGTGTCCGCACCGCTGGTCATGATGTGCCACGCCCTCCCGGCCACCGAGGGCATCGCCCGGTGGTGGTGGCGCGCCTTCTGCGCGTGTTTGGCCATCCAGGTCGTGCAGTCGCTGGTGCTGATCACCGGGCTGAAAGTCTTTCTCTCGCCGGGAGGTTGGTCGTTCTTCGGCCCCGACACGACCGGCTTGGTGAACGTGATCGTCGCCCTCGCCATGGGCGTGATCTTGGTGAAGATCCCATTCTGGCTGCTGTCGGCATTGAAGACCAGTCCAGGACGAGGAATGGTGTCCTCGCTCGTGCGTGGGCTGATCGCCTACAAGACCTTTGGGCTGCTCGCCGGTATCGGCAAGTCCGTATCCGCCAGTAGGAAGCCTGCGCCGCACGGCAGCGGCGAAGCCGCCGATCCCTACACGAAGGTTTCTTCGACCCGCGACGGGCAGTTGATGCTGCCGCTCACCGGAGTCCGGCGTGTGCCCCGCCCACCCGCACCCGGCGAGCGCATCCCGCACGCGGCGACGGTTCCGGCCGCTGCACCGCAGGGCGAGCAGTTGACGTTGCCGCTGCCGCAGTTCCACGGCGGTGTCGACCTCGGCCCCAAACCCGCCCTCGGACGCAACGGCCAATACCAGCTACCGATCAGCGTGCAACGCGCCCCGAAACCCACATCACCACAGGCTCCGCCGACCCTGAAACATGCTGCTGGAACTCGGGGTTCGCGATCCAAGCAGCTGGCGTTCGACTTCACCGAACCAGACCCCTACGCCAGCATCCGGCCGCTGCGCAACGGCCAATACCCATTGCCGATCGAGGTCCGCCGCACCCCGCCGCCCCACAGCGCATCCCCGCCCGCCGCACCGCCGCGCACCCCGCCCCCGACATCTGGCAGCGCACCGCCACGACCGCCATACCCACCGGTGCTTCCACCAGCGCGTTCGTCCGGGCGGCAGTTACACCTGCCGCTTCCTGATCTACCTGTTCGCCGTCGTACCCGCCGAAACCCTGGGAGGGGATCGAAATGACTGTCACCGCGCGTATTCCTGCCGACGTCGAGCGCCGCGACAAGCTCGTCGGCCCGTTCACCGCCCGCCAGCTCGTCCTCCTCGCGGGCACTGCCCTCGCGTTGTATGTGGCGTGGCTGCTCACTCGCGCCGTGGTCTCGCCGCCGGTGTTCGTCGCGGGCGCGGTCCCGGTCGGTGCGCTGGTCACTGGCATGGTCCTGACCACGCGCGAGGGGTTGTCCGGGGACCAGCTGCTGCTGGCCGCGATCCGGCACCGATTGCGTCCGCAGCGCCTGGTCGCCGCGCCGCACGGGCTGCCCGCAGTCCCGCGTTGGCTCACCGTCCACGCCCGTCAGGATTCGAATTCGGCGGCGCAGCAGCCGATCACGGCTGCCACCGCGCATCTGCCGCAACACGTCCGTGCGAGCGGTGAGGTCGGTGTCGTCGACCTCGGTGCCGACGGCTTGGCCGTAGTGGCCCTCGCGGGCACCGTCAATCTCGCACTACGTACTGCCAGCGAGCAGGCGGCGTTGGTCGCTCAGCTCGGCGGCTGGCTACACACCCTGCGCCAGCCGGTGCAGATCCTTATCCGCTCCACCCGCCTCGATCTGACCGGCCGCATCACCGCCCTGCGCGGGGCCGCCGAACAGATGTCGCCCGAGCTCGGCGAGGCCGCCCGCGACCACGCCGCATTCCTGAGCGGCATGGCGGCTACCGAGGATCTGCTGCACCGGCAGGTCCTGCTGGTGTGGCGCGAATCCCTGCACGGAGCCAGCGCCGCCGCCCCCGGATTGGCCGGGCCGTCCGTCCGTACGCTCGCCACCGCGTTGCTGCCCAGCCGCCGCCGCGCTGCCCGGGAAGTATCGGCTTCCGCGCGTCGCTCAGCGGAGACCCGACTGCTGCGCCGCCTCGGTGAAGCCACCGACATGCTGGCTCCGCTCGGGGTTACTGTCACCGGCCTCGACGATGTCCAGGCCACCGCGATCCTGGCCTCGGCCACCAACCCGAGCAGCCTTGTTCCGCACTCGGCCGATATCGCCACTCCCGACGCCGTCATCACCACCGGCGACGCCGAACTCACCGACCCGACCGACACCGAACTCGACCTCCCTAGCCCAGGTGGCGGAGTTGTCATCGAGTCCACCGCACCCCAGGCTGGCCGCCGGAACCTGCTGCGACGCATCCGGTTCGGCACCACGTCGGTGTTCGCGCCGCAGTCGCTGACCGTGGGTGCCCGCCATGTGGAGGTCGGTTCGGACTGGGTGTCGACTCTCGCGGTCACCGGCTACCCCCGCGAGGTCGCCGGCGGCTGGCTCGCGCCCCTGCTCGCCCATCCCGGCCGCGTCGATCTCGCCCTGCACATCGACCCGATCGACCCGCAGACCGCCGCGAACCGGCTGCGCCGCCAGCAAGCTCGGCTGGAGTCCTCGCGCCGCCACAACGCCGCCTACGGTCTGCTCGCCGATGACGTGCTCGACGTCGCCGCCGAGGACGCCGCCGACCTTTCCTCGCGTGTGGCCCGCGGCGAGGGCAGGCTTTTCCGGGTCGGGCTCTATGTGAGCGTGCACGCCAGCTCGGAAACCGAACTGGCCGAAGAGGTCGCCGCGATGCGAGCGATGGCGGCGAGCCTGCTCATCGACACCACCCACCTCACCTACCGCTCCGTGGCGGCGTGGACCGCGACGCTGCCGTTGGGGCTGGACCCGGTCAAGGCATGGCGCACGTTCGACACCGATGCGCTGGCAGCCGCGTTTCCGTTCACTTCCCCGCAGCTGCCGGTCGCCGACCCGGTCTCGGCGCACCGCCCGGACGGGGTGCTCTACGGCCGTGATGCCGCATCGGGGTTGGTGTTCTGGGATCGCTTCGCCGAGAACGTCCACAACCACAACATGGTGGTGCTCGGCCGCTCGGGCGCGGGCAAGAGCTATCTGGTCAAGTCCGAACTGCTGCGGTCTCTGCTGCGCGGTATCGAGGTCATCGCCATCGATCCAGAGGACGAGTATCGGCGCCTGGCGCAAGCGGTCTGTGGCACCGTCCTGCAGCTCGGTGCGCCGGGCGTGAGTCTCAATCCGTTCGATCTGGAAGTCCACACTCGCCCCGACGGTCGCCGCAGCGCCCCGTCCGATGCATTGACGCGGCGCAAGCTGTTCCTGCATACCGTGATCCGGGTACTGCTCGGTGAGCAGACGCCCGCGCAGCGGGCGGTGCTCGATACCGCGCTGACCGCGACCTACGCCGCCGCCGGTATCACCGAGGACCCGACGACCTGGACTCGTCCGGCCCCGACGCTGGGCGTGCTGGCCGAGCAGCTGCATGTGTGCGGCAGCAGCGTCGGTGTCGCGTTGGCCGAGGCGCTCTCGCCGTTCGTCGACGGAGGCGCGTTCGCCGGGCTGATCGACGGCGCGACCACCACCGCGCCCGAGGGCGGTTTCGTGGTGTTCTCCCTGCGCGAGCTGCCGGATGAGTTGAAAACCCTTGGCACGCTGCTGGCTTTGGACCTGACGTGGCGGCGGGTGTCCAACCCGGGCACCCGGCGGCCCCGGCTCGTGGTCGTGGACGAGGCGTGGTGGATGCTGCGCCAGGAAGCGGGCGGGGAGTTCCTGTTCCGGGCCGCGAAGTCCTTCCGCAAGTACTGGGCTGGCCTCACCGTCGCCACCCAGGACTGCGCGGATGTGCTGGGTACCGAGCTGGGCAAAGCGATCGTCGCCAACGCCGCCACCCAGATCCTGCTGCGCCAGGCACCTCAAGCCATCGATGAGGTCGCTGCCGCGTTCGCTCTCTCCGACGGCGAGCGGCAGTTCCTGCTTGCCGCCGACCGCGGCCAGGGACTGCTCGCGGCTGGCTCGGACCGCACCGTATTCGCCTCGCTGGCTTCTGATTTCGAGGACTCGTTGATCACGACCGCACCGCAGTTCGGTGCCAGCGAGGACAGCGATCACGCCGACGTCGACCTGCCCACCGAGCAGACCGATCCCACCGCGGACCTCGATCTCGTTCCGGCCGAGCACGCCGGCGCCGCAGGCGAGGACAAGGACGACATTTTCCTCGACGTGCCCGGAGCGGTGTGATGCCGCCCTCGGGGCACGTCGACCACCACCGGCGCTGGCAGGTCTCGCCTGGCTATCTCGGGACCTGTCCGGCCTGCGGCAAAGCGGGGTTCCGTAGCCGCAAAACCGCCAAACAGTATGCGCGACGCCGCTATCCAGGCGCGGGCCTGCGTGCTTATGAGTGCCCGCGCCGGGCCGGGGCCTGGCATGTCGGTCATCCCGCGCCCGAAGTCGTCACCGGTGCCGTGCCCAAGCAGCTGTTCTACGGCCCCGGCGGGATCGGCGCACACCGCCACCGCTGCGGCACCCGCCGCATCCCGAAAGGCAGGCCGTGATGCCCGCCCCCACCCCGACACCGCCGCCCCAGGGCTGGCTCGAGCAGCTGCTGCTCACCCCGCACCATATTCTCGACCGGTTCACCGCCCAACTCGTCGCAGCGAACACGGCCACCGTCGCCGTCCTGACCTGCGTGATGGTCGCCACTGCACTTTCCGCGGCGATCATGCGACTGGTGCACCGCGCCCGCCTCGGACGCGGTGCCCGCCACGTCGTCATCTTGTCTCCACCCACGCTGGAAGCGCGTGCGGCGCAGGCACTCTGGTCACATCTGGTCGGACTGTTGCGCCCGGCGTGGAAGCGACTGTTGTGCGGGCAGCCGCACCTGAGCTTCGAATACAAGGTCACCGGCGACGCGGGCGTCACCCTCGCCTTGTGGGTACCGGCCAGCGTTCCGCCCGGACTGGTCGAACGTGCCGTCGCCTCGGCGTGGCCGGGAGCCCGCACGCGGACCCTCGACCTAGCCGAACCACCTCTGCCGACACCCTCGCCCGGGTGTCGGAGACTACTGGTTGCGGGCAAACTGCGACTGGGTCGAGTGGAAAGCCTCCCGATTCGCACCGACTACGACCGTGCCGACATCGCGCGCGAAGTGCTCACGGCCGCAGCCGATCTGGCCGCCGGGGAGAGCGTGTGTGTGCAGATCCTCGCCCGCCCGGTCACCGGCCACCGGGTCCGCCGCGTCCTGACCGGGCGGCGAGGCGGGCTTACCGGCATGCTCGCTCGTGTCGTGTCGAGCGCTGTGGCCGAGTTGCTCGATCTTCTCACCCCCGGCTCTTCGGCACGCTCGCCGCGGGTGAGGTCGATGCCTTCGATGGATCGGTTCTCCCGCGTAGAGGACACCACCCAGACTCGAGCAGCGGTCACCAAAACCCGTGGCGGGCACTGGGAAACACTCATCCGCTACGCCGCCGCTGTCGAACTTCCGGCCGACACCGACCCGCAGCGCCTCCGTCGAGCGCGTGCGGTCGCGCGGGGCCGCGCGCACGCGGCAGCCGCAGTGTTCGCCTCCTGCACCGACCTCAACTTCTACCGCCGCCGCCGTCTATGGCGGAAAGAATGGTCGTTGCAGCGGCGCTGGCTCGGGCGTGGGGATCTGCTGTCGGTTCCCGAATTGGCCGGGATCGCGCATCTGCCCGGCGATGCGGCGGTGGTCCCGGGGCTGGCACGTGCGGGCGCTCGAGCACTGCCTCCGACCACGGCCGTCCTGGTCGGGGGGCCATACGCGAAACCTCTCGGCTTAGCCGATTCCGGCAGTAGGCGGCCGGTGGCGCTGGCGGTGGCCGATGCCCGCCACCACACCCATGTCCTCGGTGCGACCGGTGTCGGTAAATCCACGCTGCTCGCGCGTTGGATCCTCGCCGACGCCGACGCCGGACGCGGTCAAGTCGTCATCGACCCCAAGGGCGACCTGGTCACCGATGTCCTCGCGCGTCTGCCGCGCCGCCTAGCCGACAAGGTCGTGTTGTTCGATGCCGACTCCAGTGCCCGGCCGCCGTGCGTGAATCCCCTCGACACCACCCCGGAGGGCTTGGATCTGGCGGTGGAGAACCTGGCCACGATCTTCTCCCGCATCTACGCGCGCTGGTGGGGGCCACGCACCGACGACCTGCTCCGTGCCGGACTGCGCACCCTGTGCGCGCGCCCCGGCACCGTCACGCTGGTCGATCTCGCACGGCTGCTGACCGGGGAAGCCAACCTCGACCGCATCACCCGCGATATAGACGACCCCGTCCTGCGCGGCTTCTGGAACGGCTACGCCGAACTTTCCGATGCCGCTCGCGCCCAGGTCGTCGGTCCTCTGCTCAACAAGCTGCGGACGTTCCTGCTACGACCTTTCGTGCGAGCCGCGATCGCGGCCGGCGAGTCCACCGTCGACCTCGCCGCGGTCCTCGACGAGGGCGGTATCTGCCTGGCGCGGCTGCCGAAAGGCTGCCTCGGCGAGGACACCACCCGCCTGATGGGCTCGCTGCTGGTCGCCCGCACCTGGCAAGCCGTCACCGCCCGCACCGCAACCCCGATCAGCGAACGCGCCGACGCGTCGCTGGTGCTCGACGAAGCTCAGAACTTCCTCAACCTCTCCACACCGGTGGAGGACATGCTCGCCGAAGCCCGCGGCCTGCGCCTGTCGCTGGTATTGGCGCACCAGAACCTCGGCCAGCTGTCGCGAGAGTTGCGTGACGGTATCTCGGCCAACGCCAGAAACAAGATCGTGTTCTCCGCCTCGCCCGAAGACAGCCGCGACCTCGCACGCCACACCAGCCCATGGCTGTCCGAGCACGATCTGACCCACCTCGACGTCCACCACGCCGCCGCACGGATTCTCGTCACCGGTCAGCAGGCCCCACCGTTCACCTTCACCACCCAACCCCTGCCCGACCCGACCCCGGGACGCGCCGCCGAAATCCGTGCTGCTGCCCGCACCCGATCCCGCCCCGCCCCGCCAGCACCCGCCGCCTCGATTCTCGACGCTCCCGACAGCGACCCCCGCCTGCGATGAGCGCTGACCTGTCACCGGATCGCTTGTGCCGCAGACAAATCAGCTCAAGGAAGGAGTCCGCGATGATTTCTCATCCCACCCGCCAGCATCAGCTGCGCGGCCCAGCACTCACCTCACCGGCACGCCCACGCCAGCACGCGCGACTGGCGGGCTGCCTGACCGAACGCGATCGCTGGATCCTGCGGATGTGTCACGAGCATCGAGTGCTCACCACCGGTCAGCTCACCGCGCTCGGGTTCGGCACCGGATCGGCCGCACGGCGACGGCTGGGGCGGCTACGCCACCAGGGTGTACTCGACTCATTCCGGCCCCTGCGCGCGACCGGCTCCGCACCAGCACACTGGGTCCTGGCACCCGCCGGGGCCGCGGTGCTCGCCGCAGAAGCCGGTCTCGAGGTACGTGATCTGGGTTACCGGCCCGATCGTGCGCTCGCCATCGCGCACAGCCTGCACCTGGCCCACACCTTGGGTGCCAACGACTGGTTCACTGCCTTAGCCACCGCCTCCGAACCCGAAACCCTGCTGGCGTGGTGGTCGCAATACCGTTGCAACGCGCTCTGGGGCGATCTCGCTCGCCCCGACGGCTACGGCCGGTTCGGCTCTGCGGCACCGACTCTGGACTTCTTTCTCGAGTTCGATCTGGGCACCATGACACTGTCCACAGTCGCAGCCAAACTCACCGGTTACGCCGAGCTGGCCCGCACCAGCGCCGTCATCACCCCGATCCTGCTGTGGACACCCACCCTCGCCCGCGAAGCCGCTGCACGAAAAGTCTTGCGCCAGAACTGGAGCGAACTCACCGACCCCGACACGGTGCCGATCGCGACTGCTGCCGCCGAGCTCGTCGGCGACTTCGCCGGGGCAAGCCCGGCGCGGCGAGTATGGCTGGCGTTGGAAGACACCGGTGGTCAACGAGTCTCCCTCGCGCAGTTGGCTTCTCGATGGCCGCGCCTGACACCAGCTCCGGCGACGGTGCCGATATCGCCGAAGAGCCGCCACGCAGTGCTGGCACCACCCTCACCGCGACCGCCCGATGCTGGGAGCCGGTGATGTTGGCGCGCGTGATTGCGATGGGCTGCGCGGCCGTGGTGTTCGTCTCGGTCGTCATCGCCTCGGTCGTCACCACTGTCGCGGTATTCGATCGACCGCACGCGATCGTGCCCGCGCCCGGTGCCGGTTCAGCGCCGAGCCCGGACGCGGTCGCCGACATCCCCGGACCGATGCTCGTGCTCTACCAGCGCGGCGCCGGAGTCTGCCCGGGCCTGGAGTGGTCGGTCCTCGCCGGCATCGGCAAGGTCGAGACCGACCATAGCCGCTCTCCCCTGCCCGGAGTCGGCTCCGGTGAGAATGCCTCGGGCGCAGCAGGTCCGATGCAATTTCTGGCACCCACCTTCGACAGCATCACCGCGCGTCATCCACTCCCGCCGGGCGGGTCCACACCGCCCTCGCGTTACAACCCTTCCGACGCGGTCTATGCCGCCGCGTGGTACCTGTGCGACTCCGGCGCGCCCAGCGATTTGCGGGCTGCGATCTTCGCCTACAACCACGCCGACTGGTACGTCGACCAGGTCCTCGACTGGGCCGCCCGCTACAGCCTCACGGCCCCACCCGGCGGCGGAGACTGCCTCGATATCCGCGCCGCGAGTTCGGCCGCGGCGACCGCAATCGCCTTTGCCTGCGCCCAATTGGGGCAACCGTACGTATGGGGCGGCAACGGCCCCGACATCAACGGCGGCTGGGACTGCTCGGGCCTGGTCCAGGCCGCCTACCGTCGCAGCGGAATCACCTTGCCCCGCACCACCGACGAGCAATACGCCGCCGGGCCCAGAATCCCGGACAACGACCTCGCGCCGGGAGACCTCGTCTTCTACGGGGTCGAGGGCAACATCCACCACGTCGGGATGTATTTGGGAGCCGAAAAAATGGTGCACGCACCGACCTTCGGCATCCCCGTCCAAGTGAGTGACTATCGACTCGCCGATTACTTCGGCGCGACACGCCCCTGGATACCGGACCAGAACGGCTCCGAAGCGAGTTCTCAAGTTCCCTAACACCTTCCAGCCATTCGCGAGATCGATCCGATCCCTTGTTCGCTGCGCGCCAGCACCCCGGTTCCTGGATAACCCATCGGTGGCTCCTTTACACGAAAGGGCAGGTACATGCCCGAAAAGAACCCTAAGACAGTGAGCGCGCTCGCGGACTGTAGTTACCTGCCACCGGGAGCCAAAACTCCCGAGCCTTGCATCGACGAAGTCGAAATCCGCCTCGCCACAAACGGTCGTTGCACGCACGAGGACACGCTGTGTCCCGATTGCGCCTGGCAATGGCAGTTCGACCACCTCTTCTGCGAGCGCCTTCCCTGGGATAAAAACAACTGAAATTAATCTCGGAAGGCCCCGAGCCGCACAGGTGGGAGATGTTGTCCAAGAAGCTATTCCCCATGCGGTGTGAACAGGACGGGCGGAGGTTCCGTACGCGAAAACCCCAGGAATTCAACGTACATCCATCTTGTTTTCCGATACCCCTTGACATCGATGCGGGTACGGAGCGTCGATATAGATGGAACCCCGCACACCCGGTAACGCAACCGGCGGGCGACCGTCCCGGCCGGGACATGACCCACATTCCATTTCATCGCTCAAATCCTGAAAGGGGACTGTCATGTCCACCACCAGCACGACCACCACCGACACCCGTACCGCCCAGGAAAACACCTTGTGGCAGACATTGACCGACAACCCCGGCAGCACCACCAGCGAACTCGCCAACTTCGCATCGGTACCGAAGACCACCGTCCGCAAGATCGTCGCCGCCTGGGCTGGCGAGGGGCTGGTCGTGCGCGCCAACGACGGCGACGATCGTTCCGGCTTCCGCTGGCGTATCGCAGCCGACGCCGAAACCAGTTCCGCTGCACCAGAACCCACACCGCAGGCGACGGCCGACGAACCTGCGTCTGCCGCCACCCAGGACGTTCCCGCTGCCGACGCGACGACGACGGCCGAACCCCACCCCACCCCGGACACCGACGCAGCCGAGACGCAACCCGCAGACGAGCCACTGCCCGAGGAATCCGACACCGAAACGGACACTACCGAGGCGATCTCGCCGACACCTGGTAGCGATGCGGATAGCACTGCGGGAGAGGAGGACTCGGTAGATCCCGCCGCCGATCCGGCAGTGAAGGGCACGTGCCCGACCTGCGGGCAGCGGATCAAGCGCCCCAGAGGGCCGCAGCCCGGCGCATTGCGAGGGCTGGTCGAGGACTTCCTGCGCGATCACCCGGGCGAAGAGTTCACGCCCGGACAGATCGCTAAAGCGTTGGGCGGCAAGTCTTCCGGCGCGGTTTACAACGCATGTTTTGCACTGGTCGGGAGATTCGTCGCCGAATACACCTGCGAACGCCCGAACAAGTTCAAGCTCCACCCCACCCAGGAACAGCAGCAGGCCCAGGAACAAGCAGCGCAGCAACAGCAGTAACTCGACACCACCTAACGGCCGGTGCGCCATACGCGTACCGGCCGAAGGGCGTTCCTGCTGGCTTTGGTCGTGAACATCGGGAGTCAGGCAAAGCCAGTACTTACCCGGACCGAAACGAACAGCCGGGTGGGCTGCTCTCCGCACGGTACCGCCTGGGTGGCCAACGCTGCCCCGACGCCGTTCGTTAATTCGAATCTCAAGCATATCTGCCAGAAACCGAAGTGCTCGGACGCATTCTAAGAATGCGAGGGGGCAAATCTTTCAAGCCGACTCGATGGCCCGTTATCAATTCTCTTGCGACATGACCCGCGCCATGGGATTCCTCGCCGCTCTCACAAGGCTGCGGAACTGCGTCGGTGTAAGGACCTTGGTGTGCTGCCGCAGTACGTGGCTGCGGTATGCCTCCACAAACGGCTTGTCCCGGGTCACGCAATACACCTGGGCTAGGGGGTCTTCGTTGGCCACGAATCGACATGTGCCGTAAACGAGGCCGTCCTCGTGATCCAGCGGCGGGTTACCGTCCGGACAAGGATTGGAAATGGTGTAGCCATTCGACCTTTCCACCAGGCCACCGATCATCTCGGTCAGCAGCGTGTCCGCGTCCTGGCGTTGCCAGCCGAGTATCTCAACTGCCTTCTTGTGGGTCATCACCTGTATGTGGTCGCTCACAACAACCTCGATTGGCTCACGTCGAGTCAGGTTGCCGGACTGGCACACCGCGACCGCCAGCAGCGAGTCAGGATACGACCGTGTGGCGGGGTCTGGCCGGGTAGAGGCCAGACGAGCTGCGGCAGAGTTGAATTTGGCCCAGGTGAACGGCGGACCCGTCAAGCTCGCTACGTCGAGGTAAATGTTGCAGTCGAAGATGACGACATGCCGCTGTACCTCGGTACCGGCAGGTTGCAAGGGCTATGCCTCCCGGTTGCGGATTCGTACCAGCGGGATGCCGTCGTAGTCGTCGGGACTCGCGATCGCGAGATTCGCTCCGCCCCAAGGATCGTCGTCGAGTTTGTCCTCGGGCAGGCTCGCCAGAAGCGTGTCGATGTCGACGCGCTCGGTATCAATGACCGGCGCATGTACGCCACCTGCGGCCAAATCTGCTGCGGTTCGGCCGCCGAGCAACCGTTCCTGACGGTAGAACCGGGCCATCGAATCGTTCTTGATCGGGCGACTACGCCGAAGGGCCTGCAATAGGGTGCGGGATTCCTTCCATGGCGTCTCGGTGTGAGTCAGTGCGCTGAGTTCCGAGCCGCTCATCGAGCCGTACTGCACCAAGACCAGATCTACGAGATTGGAGGCGAGGTCACAGAGTTCGATGCCGTCAAGCTTTTGGTTTTCCGGTTGACGAGTACGTACGTCAGCACGAGTGCGCCATAATTCGGGAATAACAGGCCCCATCGGCCAGCCATGAAACTTCTCGGGAAACAGTGGCCTGTCCGTGATGGCCAGGTGCCACGCCTGCACGTAGTACAGGAGCTTTTGCAGCGGCATCTTGTCCAGCCATCGACCACCGTGCCGGGCGATGATCACTGATGCCACTTGATCAGCCAACAGCATCGCGCCACCTCCTCAAAGCCAGTGTAGACATCCGAGATCTCATCAGGGCAGGTCAGTGTTGCACATCGCGGAACGGATCACGTGGCAACCCGGCGAGTCATCCCGGATTCTCCGGACATATAGTCGCGCCCGCGCGGCCGTACCGCTCGGTCTCGACCGCGAAGTCGTGGTGCAGGAGCGTGTCTAGGCAGTCTTGCGATGCCGGGCCAGCTGGCCTATTGCATATCTGGGAACACCTGAACGCTACGACGCCATGCGCGGGCCGCCAAGAGTGCTGCGAATTCGCGACCACAGGTATCGGACCGCTGCGAGGTGGTGTCGTGATTCGTGACCAAGCGCTGTCGAGGAGAGGAGGTGGAACTTTTCGCGGTTCCGGTGGGAAGAACGTCCTCGAGGCTGCCAGTCCATGGATGCACGCGGAACACACATCGGTGTGTGCGCCGACCATCCGTATCCGGAGGACGCTTCATGGCCAACCCCGCCCGCTTCCGTTTCCCGCGCCCCGCCACGACCGGTTCATCATGCCGACTGCCCACCCGCATAACCGCCACCGCCATCGCTGCCGCCGCCACGGCTGCCACCATCATGGGCACGGGCACCGCCGCCGCCGACCCCAAATGCGCGCCGTTCACCGCGATCCTGGTGCCCGGGACCACCGAAACCAGCCCCGCCGCGAACCCGACCCAACCGGCCGGGCTGCTAACGACCGTCGGCAACGGTCTGTCTGCCCGATACGGCGGCGATATCGACGTCCGTTACCTGCCCTACCCCGCTGCGCTCGCGCCCTACCGGCCCTCGCAGAACGGTGGTGTCGCCGCAATGTCGAGCATGCTCAGCGGATTGTGCGCGTCCACGCGAGTAGTGCTCGCCGGCTACTCCCAAGGCGCCGATGTCGTGGGTGATACCACCGCCGCGATCGGGCAGGGGCGAGGTCCCCTCGACCCTGCGCGCGTGCTCGGCGTCGGCCTGATCTCCGACCCGCGCCGCGACCCCGCCACCCCACAGCTGGGTGCACCGGCCACCGGCCAGGGCATCGCCGGTCCCCGCGACGATTTCGGCGCACTCGCGAACCGCGTCCGGACCGTGTGCGCCACGGGGGACCTGTACTGCTCGACCGACCCGAACGCCGCACCCGCGCTCTCCGCGATCGGGCGAGCGTTCACGAGCGGCAACGCCCTGCCTGACTCGGCTGGAAGCTTCACCCCGGCAGCAGGAGCTGATCTGGATCCGTCGTCGGTGACTCGGCAAGTCGTCATCGTGCTCGGTGGCCTGGCCGGGGTCGCCGCCAACCTCCCCGCCATCGTCGATGATCTCGGCCAACTCCCGGCCAGACTCGCCGCGGGCGACCTGCCCGGCCTGCACCAACTCACCGGCGACCTCAACACCCAACTCCAGCCACTGGTGGAGATGGCGTCGAAAGTCGACCTCCGTCTGGTCGCACGCGCGTTGACCCTCGCGGCACCGCTTGACCAGAGCGGCACGGTCGGAACCGCCGCCCAGATCGTGAACGTTCTCGCGGGCGTCGACGTGGCCCGCGCTGCCCGCGACATCGGCACCGCCCAGGAGATCGCCTGGCGTGCGCTCGACAAACTGACCGGCGGCGACCCGCTCAGTGGTGGACTGGAGCTGATCGGCCTCGCACCGATCGGAGCCGACCTCGCCGGCATCGCCGCGGCGGCCCTCACCGGCGAGGGCGGAGCACACCTGTCAGGTCTCGCGTCGAGCTTCACCGAGTTGACGAGCCCCGACACCAGCCAAGCATTCGCCGATTTGGCTCGCGAAGGCGGCGACGCCGCGCAGTTCTACCTCGGCGGGGTGCATCAGACCGGCTACGACGCGGCCGTTGTTCAGGTGCTGGAGTTCCTGACCAGCCAGATCGACACCGCCCGATAGCTTTTCTCACCCCCGCACCAGTGGGGCAGCACCAAGCGACAGGAGGCGATCGGCCACCGGGTTGAACCCGGTGGCCGATCGCCCTCGAACACCGCTGCCGTCGACATTTCCAGTCGTTGGCCCTTTAGCAACAGGTGCGGCTCTCGCTGCCGTTACTCGGTTGAACTGCCCGCATGGGTTGAGGGTTCGGCGCAGTCGTCGCAGATCCCGATCAGCCGATTCAGCACGAGGTTCTGGGTCGAGACCCGTACGCGTTTGCACCGTCGGCAACACTCGCAATATCCGATAACCCGCATGTTTTGGACTCCCTTCTCAGGTCCGGGGAACGACCTCGTTCTTTCTCGAGCTCGGGTGCCGACAACACCGGGCTCCGGTCAAGCAGCCAATGCAGGCACGCGCCCTGGATACGAGCCGCACCCTGGGCCACCGAACTCGAATCGGTGGCCCAGGGCGTACCTCGTACGAGACTGGTGCGGTGGCGAACCCGGTGGAGGCTCATCGGTAGGGCGGGCTGTGGACCTCTACGTTCCAACGTCCTGGTGTCGATGTGCGGGTAGCGGTGGCCGCCCAACCAACAAGGTCGTCTTCGAAGTCGTGGGCGAACCAGGTCAAGATTCGCCGCTCGGCCTCGACGGCGGTCGTGGCGTCGGCTGCACAGGCCAGCTTTGCTGTCGTATCCGAGAGCGGCCATATCCGGATCGGATACCGCTAGGTTGTCGCTACTGATAAGTGTGGCGGCCCAACGGTATTGGGGGACATCCGGATACAGGCAGCTCGGGTAGGTAGTGGTCATCGGTGGCGCTCCTCCCGGTTCGGCTGGCGGGAAGGGAGTCGCCAGCTCGTGCGATCGTCGCCGTCGAACTCGCCGTCGCTGCCGGTCGCGCACGCGATAACCGCTCGTGCCGCTTCGACCGGTGTGGGGTAGTGCGTGCCTGTCAGCCTGCCCGAGGTGATGTACACGGCGCTGGTGTGGGGGTCGAGTACGGCGTTGGTTCGTTTGTTGCCGTAGATCGCGAATATCGGTACCGCGCAGGGTTCTTGGGAAGTGGGTACGGTGATCAGCCGTGTCGCTTCGGCTGCGATGTCGAGCCACAGCTCGATACTGTCGGAGCCGTGCTCACTGGAGCAGAAGGTGTCGTGCAGCGCGGCGGCCAGGGCGGCTGGCAGTGGCACCGGAGCCTCGGCCCTGCCAAGGGCAATCGGACCATTGAATGCGTTGCTGTCCATTGCGATTCCTTCCGGTTGTAGGGTTGGTTCGGTCCTTGTTCGCGTCTGCTTGCCGATACCGCCGTAAACACATCCGCTCCCGGCGGGGCACGGACAAGGTGGTGTTACGCGGTACGGACGGCGGCGGTAGCGGCGCGTGCGATGGCGGCGGCGGTGTCGGCGAGTTCGTGCACGGTCGCACCCGTGAACGGGCGGGCGTCATCGAGATCGGGTGCCAGCCACAGCACGGCGCATCCGCTGGCCCGCAGCCGATCCAGCCGCTGTTGTCCAGCGGCGCGGGGTCGGGGTTGGAACCGGCCGTCGGAGATGATGACCAGAAGCCGCGTGTTGTCCGGCTGCGACAGTCCAAGTGCGCCGTCGAGAGCGTCTATGGCGATCTCGATGGCTTCCCAGCTGTCAGGTGCTTCGAATTCGGTCACCAATTTGGGGGCGGGGCCTGGGTAGGTGACCGGTACCACCGTGGCACCGAAGGTCACCGTGGCCGTGTCAGCGGGCATCATTGCAAGCTGCGCGGCGGTGGCGAGAATCCATGCCGCCGAGGCGACCTCGGCGGTGTAGTCATCCATCGACGCCGATATATCGCAGGCGATGCCGATCCGCAGCGGCGGCACCGGCACCGTTTTACGGACCGTGCGGGTGAATGGTTCGGCGTTCGGGACCGCGCCGGTGGCGCGCTGGGCTTCTCGTGCCAGTACCCCGCGCATCCGTAACCGGCCGGGCGGCACCGCCGAGGTGGTCTTCACGAGCGCACGTTCGCGGGCACTGGCGGTGTTCAGGGCGCGCGCCAGGACTCGCGCGGCGGTGCGTTCTTCGTCGCGCGGGACGCGCGTACGGTGTCTGGCCACCCGCCGGGAACGGGGCCGAAAAACCGCAGCGGCTGTTGTGCTGGCGCGGTCGGTGTGCGTCCGTTCTTGTTCGGCTTCGGCATCGGCGCGATCGGCCGGGTCGAGCGGGTGGCAGTCGGCAGCGACGCTCGTTGCGATATCGCCTAGCGTGGCGATGATGGCCGCGCCCAGCACCGAGTCTGGTTCCGGGTCGGTGTGCGGATCGGGACCGGTCAGCGCATACCAGCGCCGTCCGAGTTCGAGCATGCCTTTGGTGTTGGTGTCGGATAGCCGGTGCGCCACCCGCCACAGAAACCGCAACTGCCGCAACACGTCCCGGCCGAGCACCGACTCGATCGCAGCGGCGGCAGGCGCACATTCGGCAGCGGTCAGCACACCCGCATCGATGCGCGCCAACATCAACCCGGCGGCACGCGCGGCAGCGTAACGGGAGGGCGCGAGTTCGGCGGTCGCGGACGCACCCCCGGCATCGGCGAAAACCAGCTCCAGGGTGCCCGCGCGCAGCCAAAACCGGTCACCGGGTCGGTCGCGCAGATGGGCGGCCTCGATACGGGACTCCTCCAGCAACATTGCCGCATCGACGACCGGGGAGGCAGCCTTCGGCGACGTCCAGCGGGTGTGTGCGGCGTGCGCGCACTCATGGGTCAGCGCACCCCAAGTGGGGGCGTAGCGGCGGCGGTCGGCATACCGCCACGGTCGCGCTGTGGCGGGATCGATACCCAGGTTGTCGCCTTCGATGGCGATCACGGCCAGCTCGGGGACGAACATCGCCAATTCGCCACCCGCCGCGCCGGGCGCGATCACCACGGTCAGATCGTTACGGTTGGCAATTGCCGGGGTTTCAGCGGTCATGGCCTCGGACAGGGTCGCCCACGCAGTCCAAGCGGACGGGCGGCCCACGGCGGGGGCGGTAGAGCCGGTGACAACGTGTGTCGCGGTCATGGCGGTAAATCCCTTCGGGCAGCGGAGGTTTGGGTACCGAGAGCGGTTCAGCGGGTGAGGCGCGCACCCAGCGCGAGGGGTTTGTAGCTGGTGCCGAACTCGGTTCGGACGGCCTCGGCGACGATGGCGCGGTCCTCTTCGGGTGCGGTGCCGAGCAGATTCGCGGCAGCGGTCGCGGTATCGGTAGCGTCGGCGATCTTGGCGAACGCCAGCAGTTCACGAAGTTGCGGAGCCCACCCGATCTCCCCTCGTGCCACCCGCCCCGCCAGTGCGCGTGCCACACGTATCGCACGCTGATCAACGCCGAACCCGGTAGCGAGTTCGTAATCGGAAGACACTTCCACCTGAAACGCGAACCGGGACGCGAGCGCCTCGGACAAGATCGCGCCGTGCACGCCGGGATTGTGGCCCGCAACCACGAAGAACCCGGGCTCGGCAGTGACGATCTCCCCGCTGTGGGCTTTGACGACGACCTCGCGGCGGCCATCCATCGCCGGATACACCACGGCGAGCACGCTGGGCGGGATCAGGGTCGCGTCATCGATGAACAACACCGACCCTTCGCGCATCGCACGCACGAGCGGGCCATGGGCGAATTCGAAACGGCCGTCCGGGGTTTGGACATAGTCGCCGACGAAGTCAGCGACTGTGGTATCCGAATCACCTTGTACGGTCACAAGGTCCGGGTAGGCAGCCTCGATCAGGCTGGTTTTGCCCGTACCGGGCGGACCGTACAACAACACCGGTACCCCGTTGGCGCGCATGCGGGCCAGCACATCGACATCCGACAATCCCGCCAGTGCGCGCGGGTAGTAGGTTTGCCCGCTCGGGCGCACTACTGGGGCAGCGGTTACCGGGGCCGTTGTCGGCACGGCAGGGGCGGGCGTTGCGGGGCGCGATGGGGCCGCAGGGGGTGCGGTTGTGGTCCGGTGCGCAGAAGCGGCGGCAGCGGTCTCGGCATTGGCGCGGTAGCGGCGCGGCGCGTCCTGGGTGCGGTCAGCGTGTCCGTCACGAACCAGCACTTCCAGTGCGTTACCGATCGCACCCGATGACCGTCCGGTGATTCTTGCGATCTCACGGGGACCGAATTCGGTGCCAGGATCGTCGGCCAACGTCTGCGCCACCAGTCGGCGCAATTCGCCGTTGCCCAACCGCCTACCCGACGCGGGGGCGGCGGGGGCGGTGGTGGTGGGTACCGGGGATGTCATCGCGAACTCCTTCACGGGGTGAATCGAACGGGCGGTTGGGTGCGTCGTTGGCCTTACCAGGCCCGGCGCGACGCGTTCAGATGTGGCAGTCGGTGAAATCGAATGGGCCATCGTCTTGCCATGCGACCGAATCGGTCGCCGCGTCCCACGTGGCGCGGGCGATCATGTCATCGACCACGCCCCACGTGTCGGCCCGGAATTCTGCGCGGGTTACCCATGCGACATCGACTTGGAAGTCCCAACCCGACCCATGCTGGGCAACATCGGCCCGCAATTGTTCTTCCGCCCATTCCCGCGCGCTGGCCAGCGTTTCGAATGGCTCAAAATCATCCGCATCCCGCACACTGGCGGGCGCAACGAAACTCTTCAGCGCGACAATCAGTCGATCATCACTTGCATGGGTCATCCGACTCGCCTCCATTCGATGCTTGAACACCAGGCGCGGCACTAGCGAATTATTCACGCAGGAATAGCGCCGCCGCAAATCCGACATTACCGGGAATTCTGGATTTCTTTTATATGTCGAGCCTAGCTCGACTCGTCAGGCAATGCAACTCATTCAGCACAAATTTTCTAATCCATTTTCGCAGTTCAGGGCCATATTTGCACAATGAATTTGCGCATTCCATCGACAATTTCAAGTTATTCGAAAAGCGCAGCGAAGCTGCACATAGACAAGGAAGTACCTAGATGGCCGCCGGGGGACGACTACTTCACGAACAGAAACATGACTCCAGCAGCGTCGCCTCGACCCCCACCGCCATCGGCCCCATGTTGATATTGCCCTGGCGGGGTTAGGACCCTGGGCGGCATAGCACGGACAATAGTGGCCACGACCGGGCCCCCGCCCAGAGGGAAGTGTTGCGACTCAATCGCAACAGAGACTGACCTACCGAATGCAACACGGATTGGCACACAGAGTAATTACCGCGCACCCTCGTCCCACGAGTCCGCAGCCTCGGGCTATCCGGTCGCAAGTCGGCTTCCAACTCCATAGCTACGAGATTCCCTCGAATAACCTTCAGGTGTTAACTCAGTGCCACAACCATTCGAGCCTACCCCAAGGCCGCCCTTAAGGAAGAAATAACATCTACTACTTGCATCTAGCATATATCTTTTACATCAGCATGCACACCCATCATCGGCGTCATAGACATATTCAGTACCACAATTCAACCATCAAGTCGACATAGACATTCCCCATTTGACATTTACTAGAAAGAGACCTATCTCAGCCCAACCCCTAGCTAAGAGACCCCACCTGAGCGCTCAAGACTTACCTACTGGCACCACATTGTTCTTTTAGCTGGCGAGCGAGGGCTTGTGTTTCCCGGCTCGGCTTTTCCCCGATATCGGCGAGGTGCCGGGTAAGCAATGCCAGAGTGTCGTCGATAGCGTGGTGTTCTCCCAAGCGGGCGTGCAGGCGCAGGAGGTCGCGATAGACGAGCTCGTTGTACGGGTCGATGACCAAGCCGGTTTCTAGCCAGAGCGCAGCACCACTCGGGTCGGTGCCGAGCAGGGTCTGGGTGAGCGCGGCAAGGGCGGCGATCGCGTCTCGACGCGTAGCCTCTCGCATCGGGACGAGCCAGCCGGCGTCCAGATCCGCGGCGAGCACGCCCGAGGCGGCGAGCTCGACAATTCGCTCGCAAACCTCCCGACGCTCGACGGCGGCCGCGGTTCGGCGGCGAGCCACGGCAGCAAGGAACTCGGTGTAGTCGGCCCTCGTCACGCCCTGGTCCAGACGGAGGCGGCCGGACGCGGTGTCCACTATCCGAGTGACGGCGCCATCGGTGGCCTCCGCTACGGCGGTGCGAAGCCGGGCCAGGGTGGTGCAGACGGCGTTGCTGGGCCGCCGCGGACCCCGCTCGCCCCACAACGCATCCACCAGTTGTGTGCGGGTCAGGCCGTGCGAGTGTGTCGCCAACAATGCCAGCACCTCCCGGCTACGCCGCTGCAGCCGTCCCGTGATCTCTACCTCGGCGACCACGCAACCCTGTTCAGGCCGGGATGGCTGCCACATCACACGCACGGGCCCGAACAACTGCACCGTGAGCGCTGGTGGCAACTCGGCGGGCGCGGCGGCACGCTTCGCACGTGGCGCGGCGTGTACGACCGGCCCTCGCCCAGCGGGTGTGGCGACCGCGGCAGTGAGTGGCACATTGCGCCTTGAAGTACGGGCTGGAATGGACGGGGCGCAGGTCGGCGCTGGGAGGTGACCGGCCGCTGCGCGCGGCCGAGTCGTGTCCTGCCAGCCGGACGCGGATGGCGGCTGATCATCTGCCGCAACGCCAGGGGTTGGTGCGGACCTGTCCAGCGCCACCATATCCGTCTCAGTTCCGTCGACCGTGTCAGTTTCACGAAGAGTCGGCGGCGCGGATCCCACGCAACCCGCAGTTGGCGCGAGCACATTCGGTACTGGCAGCGGATATACCGACGGCTCGAGCGTGCCGCCAGATCGGCGGGCAAGGTCACGCCGCCACCCGTCTCCTCCTCCTCCGCGCTGCGTACGATCTGCCGTCGAGCACGGTCCTGGTGTCGCCATTGCGAGTTGAGCGCGGATCGCCCGGCCTACTTCGCGCGCTGCCACGACGAGGCGGTCCCCGCGCGGCCTTCTCAAGCCTGACGGCACCAGCCTTGCCGTCGGGTTCGTACTCCATGGCAACCATCCCAAGACTGGTATCTGTAGCCGATTCAGATAGTCGTCCTCGCGACCGGGAAGGCGGCCAACGAGCACGACGCCTCGGCGCCGGCTATCCGCGGTGAGCTCGCGGACACGCTGACCCGCGAGGAGAGGGTCGGTCAGGTCAACTCGAACAACAACGACGATCGCGTCGGCACCGGAGACAATGGACTTCATGGCCGAAACCGGCCATATCGCACCGCAATCGGCGAACACCACGGCCAACTGCCCCGCCACCTCTGTCGTTTCGGGCACCGATCTTCTCGCTGCCGCAAGCCTCGGTAGATGTAGCACTGGAACGGTCCCCACCGACGAGCCTGACCTCCCGGCGAGACAGAGCCCATCGACAGACTCGACCGGGGGACCATGAACGACCTCAGAGGCCACGCCCGACCTGAGGTCTGCATCGACCATCAGCGCCGGTTCCGGGCCCGGCCACGTCGTCGCGAGAACGGCCGTCGTCGTAGTCACTCCCATGCCGGGACCGAGCCCGGCGATTGCTATCAACATCTCACACCTCTTCTCGCACTCAACGTTTCGTCGTTGGTCTCGCGCTCGGCCCGAACCGGCGGGCCGAGCGGCCTGCGTAACTCATTCGGCGGTGATGGCAGTAATGACCGAGTAGCCGCCACTGGCGCTGGTGGTGATCCGTTGCCTCCACAGGGTTTCCGGCTCCCCCGGCCGATGCTCACGCACCTGCACGTCGTACAAACCTGGCAGCAGGCGTTGGATACGCACACAGAACGCCGCCACGGATTGGGAGTCGATTCCCGCCTGGATACCGGCAGCGTCCAAAATCGCCGCACCATCCGCCACCCACCGCCGAGCCGCGTACCCGTCGCGAGCCGAGTAGTAAGCAGTCTCGAACGCCACAATTGCGCTAGCGCCGGTGTCCGGCGGCAACAGCGGTGGTCCGGTCACCGGGACCGACACCGTGCCCGTACCGCCCGGGCAATCCCGCGCGGTGCCCGCCACGATCGGCAAACCCTCATCGAACGCCACCGTCGTGGGTTCCAAGGTCGCTGGCGCGGGCGGCCTCGGCCCCACCGCCACCGCCACCGCCAACGCCACAGCGGTCAAAATCGCCGCACCGAAAAACCCCCAGCGGGAACCCGGCCAGGAACTCCGACCGGAACTCGGCCACTGAGGCGTCTCTGACCACACCTGCGCCTGAGACGCAGACCCCGCGACGAGCCACTGAGCCCACCCGGTCGTGTTATCAGCGCACCCCGGCTCGTCCAAGTCGACCCAATCCTCCCCATCCTCTGGAGGGATCCGATGCGTGATCATGGCCACCACACTGGAAACTGGGCGGTTACCGACAACACCGCCTCAACGATCGAAGGCCCGACCTCCTCGACCCAATCAGCCACGGGATCGGGCAAGCCCGCGGCCTCGGTCGGGTCGGGCAGTATCGCGGCGACCGGCTCCAGCCCCTCCGGGACCGCCGGCGCCTCGCCCTCGTCCGCTCCCAAGGCCGAGCTGATCGCGGGATCGTGCAACCCCGCCGTGTTCAGCACAGACGCCACCCTCGTGGCGGCGAACGCATTCCATGCGCGCTCTTTGTCTGCGAGCTCCTCCGGAATCCACTGCGGCCGAGGAAAACCCAGTGAACCGACACACACTGCATCTGGCGGCGATTTCGCGTCCGCGTCGTCAGAGAACCCGACACTGCCGTCACTCATCAGTACGGTCGATGCCGTGCGCCCCGAGCTGCTGGTCGCGGATGTCAATGGTCCCGGCACTGGCTCGTCGTTGCCGCGGAAGTCGGTCGGTGAGGGAGTTGAGGGCGCAGCTGCGATGGTTTTAGCCGATGGTGGAGCAGTGACTCCGGCCTGGCCCGCGCCGGGCCGAGGTGGGGCGATACCCGGCTGTCCTGTGGGCACGGCGTGCCCGATCGGCAGCGCGAACACCAACGCGGCCAATGGAACCATCGTGGCGGTCGGCCACCGATGCCGTCCTCGCCCCAGAAACGGCAGCCGTCGGGGGTGGCGAACTGGCACGAGTTGCGCCGCTCTCGAGGGAACGATCCCATCGATCGCACTCCCCCGCAACGAGGACCACATTCCCCCAGGCACCAGAACGGGCAGGTAAATCGCCCGCACATCCAATCCATGAGCGCTTAGAAAGTCGTGCGCAAATTCGACCCGGGCGATCACCGCGTCCGAGACCCGGCACGGTGCAACCGCGATGAGCACGACTCCAGTCGACTCCGCGGGGACGAACGTCACGGGATCGATATCCAGCCGGGCCACGAACTGGCAGGCCACGACCTGCCGCCCCCACAAACACACAACCCAGATTCCCACGGCATGGGCGTGCTCACCATCGGCCTGAACAGCAGTAACCAAAGCCGTCTCGATCATCCGATCACTGCCACCTACTAGGAGGTTATTCATCACGCACTCCTTCGTTCATTGACAACACCGAGCAGGGATTCCATTGCGAGGCAATTTTTTTCGAGCCCGCAGAAGATCCCGCAAAGACCGCATCGGCACGATTCGCCACGCCCGCCCGGACACAGCGCTCTCCCGAACACAACCGAACGACCGCCCGCTCTCGGGTATCAGGGACAGCGGAAGGGAAGGTCAACGAGGGAGTTGCACGATGCGCCAACCTCGCATCGCCGACGAAGGGCGAAGTGATTGACCGACGAATAGCTGACATGGCGTCCTCCGTGAGGTGTTTCCACGCGCGCAGGCATACGGAACCAGCGCCTCGTGTGGAGTTGGACCTCACGGCCGGGGACTAGCCACCCAGCACGTGTGAAGTGAATCACATACTCCTGATAGTTTCAAGCGGAAGAACAAACTAACTGTCCTGATAGGCGGCCAACTCCACCCGATGACTGTGAGAGCCTATGAGTATGACCTTGACGTCCGGCACTCTGCCGATCGACCGGCTTCCTCATGCCCCCGGCCGCCTCCCACTGCTGGGCGACATATCGAGCGTGGACCGCGTTCGCCCGACACAGCACGAAGCCAAGCTGGCCACGGAACTCGGGCCAATCTTCCAGCGCAAAATTCTCGGTGCCCGACTGGTGGTAGTAGCCGGTGCTCGACTCGCTGTACAGTGTTGCGACGAAAATAATTGGGGCAGAGCGCTTGTCGGGCCGACCGCGAACCTCAGGATGCTCGCTCCCGACGGGCTCTTTTCCGCGCGCAGCAGCGATCCTCTGTGGGGGCAAGCTCACCGCATCCTCGCCCCCGGTTTCACCCAGCAGGCCATGCGCGCCTACCACGACGCGATGAGTTCGGTCGGCGACGACCTCGTCGCCGAATGGTCGACTGCGGGCGGCTCGGTGGATGCGCACTCGGCCATGACCCGAGCCACCGTGGAGGTCATCGGCCGGGCTGGATTCGGCCAAGACCTCGGCCTATTCCACCCCAACCCCGACAGCAGCGCCGCGCAGCGATTCGTACGCGAGCTCGACTTCGTCTTGCGCTGGGCGGGTGAGGCTACCAACGACCTGCCGATCGTCGGCAATCTGCGAGCGCTCTGGCGCACACCAGGGGTGAAGCGCAGGCACGCCGCGATGTGTGACTACGTGGACCGCATCATCGCCGAACGCCAAGCCCGCCCAAAGGACACCGGGGACCTGCTCAACCTGATGCTCACCACAGTCGACCCAGAGACCGGACGGACGCTGCCACTCGACAACGTACGCAACCAGGTCATCACGTTCCTCGTGGCCGGTCACCTCACCACGGCCGCGCTATTGCAGATCGCGTTGCACTACCTCGCTTCCGACTCAGACCTTCAGCACAAACTCGCCGACGAGATCCGCGCCCGGGGCCACGACTACGACGGCGTCTCGGGTATGAGGTTGACCCGGCAGATGCTCAACGAAGTCCTCCGCATGTGGCCCATCGCCCCCGGCTTCTTCCGCGTCGCCCGCTCAGACCAGAACGTCGGTGGATACGAAATCCCAGCCGGTCGTGCGGTTTTCGTGCTCAGCCTCGCCGCGCAGCGTGATACCGACGTCTGGGGACCCACCGCCAACAGTTTCGACCCCGACCGATTCGATCCGGCGGCGCTGCGCCGCCATCCTGATCGCTTCTTCAAGCCCTGGGGAGCCGGGCCGCGAGCTTGCATCGGCCGCGTCTTCGCTATCCACGAGGCAACCGTGCTGCTGGCCCGCATTCTCGACGCATTCGTTCTATCGACCTCCAACGAGCTGCGCATCCGCGAACGCGCCGCTCTCAGCCCCGAACCGGTCACTCTGCACCTGACACCCCGACCGTAAGCGACCCGAAAGAGGAGCCCCAATGACGTGGTACCTCGTCGAATGCCTAGGCCCTTCCTCGATGAGCATCGTTGCCAAAGACGGACTGCGAAAGGAGTGGGTCTCGATCTTCCGCGTCGAACGCGACGAAGGCATCGATGCGGTGGGCGCACTCAACTGGACACACAGCAGCGGCTCACACCTGGAGCAGCGAATGCCGGGCCGCTTCGGCGACCGCCGGGTAGAGATCGTGCCAGTCCTGGGGCCCGAAGATGACGTATATGCCATGCACCTATGGATCGGAGACACCAGCGCCGACGCTCCCCAGCCCAGACCCGCCGCCGGCCTCCGGTTCAACCTCGGCGAACTCCAAATCCAGCAACGGCTTGAATCCTGGCTGATGAGCACCAACGACGCATCAGCCTGGAAAGGCATCAGATCCCCCGGCGAGATATTCCGGAAAGTCTTGCGTTTCGATGACATACCTCGACTCATCGAGATAGCGAACGCTCCTACCCCCGACGCGCAGTTCGAGTCGAGCCTGTGCATCCTCCACGACGACGGCCACCTGATGAATTGGCAAATCATGGCACGCGGACGAAATGACGAACGCCACGTCGGAGTCCGCGCCCTCACCCACGACGTCACCGACATCGACCCACCAGTCGTCGGCCCGTTCGAAACGCTACGCCTAGCCGACGAAGATGCCACCGACGGACCCGCCGCGGCGCTCCTCGCCTTCCCCGCTCGCTCAGGACCACCGACCATCTCATCCTGGATCGGCAAGGTGCCCACTTGGATCGACTGGCAACGCGACGGGGATACGGCCCTCATCCATCCCGATTCCTGGACCGCACTCAGACGGACCCAAGCCATGCTCGAACCAGCCTGCCCCACAATCGAAATCACCACCCGTGCCCGCATCCGGGCCAACACTGACACCGGATGGCAACCAGTTGACATCACCTCCAGCCGATATCCCGGCGAAGTCGGCCGCATCCTGCACATCATCCGCATCACTAAAGCCGACGGCAACAGCAACCCACAACAGCCATAGGCGCATCAGACTCAATCGAACAAGTCTTCCCTTGAGCACGACATCGTTCGGGTGCCCGTTCATCGGCAATGTGATGCTTTCGCATAGACACGGGCCCCGGAGACAGGATCCTAATGGCGTTGCCTCCGATGCCTGGGAAATTTCCGCGGCAAATTCGCGAACTCAACATCTGAGAAAATCTCGGTTGAGCACTTCGGATCTGCCCAGCGACGTATCATTCCGTCCACAATCCGAGCACCACGTGCGCACACCTCCCCACGGCCGGGTGACCGTCCGCCTTGGCATGACACGGGCTTCGGCGCATCTCCGTCACGAGGGTACCGGGCGCGGGCACGGAGGTTAGCGGAATGGTCAGCCGTTGCAGGTCAAGATGTTGCAGGTGCTGTTGGGAAACAGGTCTGTTAGCAGGACCGAGGGGTCTGCGAACTTGAGCGGGTCGAAGTTGAGATTCATCGGTGGGGGTTGATACGGGCCGGGGTCTGGGATATGCGTGTCGGTGACGGCGCGCATGAGGATGCGGAAGAAGTTGTAGTAGAGGTCGGAGGTGCCGGGGTTGGCGCTAAGCACGGTGCCGATATCGGGAGCGACGTCGCCGAGGGCACCGATCCAGGTGACGGTCATGCGCAGGCTGGGGATGACGAAGTTGTTCTGGTGCAGGAACCCCACCATGGCGAATAAGTCGGCGGGCGCGCTCGGGATCATGCTGTGCGCCACCGTCATCGCGGAGGGGAAGTCGGCGCTGGTGCACGACTGGCCGCGGTTGGTCCAGAACAGGTAGCCGTAGCAGCCGTTGGTGAGGGTGGGTTCGGCTGCCTGGCGCAGATATTGCTGCGACAGCACGCGGTGCCCGTTCCAGACACCGCCGTTCTGGACCAGCAGGCCGAGTTTGGCGTACTGGTGCGCGGGCATCATGAGGTTCGAGGATCCATAGGTGTTACCAACACGGTCCCGCAACCAAACATAGTTGTCTGCGGGGATTCCGATGGGTCCGAACAGGTTCTCCTGCGCGAAAGCTTGCAGGTCTTGACCTACTGCCCGCTGCACAATGAAGGCGAGTAGGTCCACCTGGCGCTGGCCGTAAGCGAAATGAGTGCCTGGCGGGTAGTCGAGTGGCTGAGCGAGCGCTTCCTGCACAATATCGGGATCCGCCAGCAACGACGCGGCCTCGCTGATGATCGACTGCCGCAGTCCCGACGTCTGAGTCAGCAGATCACCGATAGTGATGTCGCGATGGGCATCGTCTCCCCACGCAGGTCCGGCGGGCAGGTACCCTCCGATCGGATCATCGAGGGCGAGCAAACCGCGCTCGGCGGCGATGCCGGTCAGCAAGGAGACGATCGACTTCACCGAGCTCCATATCGGTAATGGAATCGAGTCGATCGCCGGCTCAAGCGATCCGGCCCCGACCCGGCAGTTGTTGCGGAAGATCTGCACCGACACACGCATGTGGGAGGTTGCGTAGTCGATCGCTTGTTGGACCGCGCTGGGGTCCAAGAATTGCGCTTGTGGTGGTGCGGCCTGGAATTGACTGCCCGAGCGAGGTAGGGCACATCCCAGGTCGAGCGGTCCAGCTTGGGAAGTCGGGAACGTCACAAAGGCCAGACACCAGGTCAGCACCGCTACGACGGTCAGACCCCGGGCTGAATCAAACAGACGTATCACCTCGTCACCTCGTCGTGATCGCGGTCGGGTCGTTCTGAACGTGATGAGTGCGCAGGATGCGACCCGCGTCTGACTCTAGCTCCGATTGCAGCCAGGCTCCACGAACCACCCCTCCGTTCCAGAAGACCCGCCGAAATCCACGTGAGCAACGGCGGCCGATGCCCAAAAGGTCCTTATACCGCGTGCCGCCGTCCACGGCGAATCGGCTCGAATTTCACGTCATCTCGGTGTCGCCGCTGATCCAGCTGCGACATTAGGGGCATCGTTGGCGACTTCGCTGATCGTCAGTCCGACTTCGGATGCCGCGCGCCAGACGGCTGTGCCGAGAGTCGGAGAAAATCCATACCACTCCACTGCAATGACTCGCGCAGGCGATTCTCAAAAGTAGGCCCTACAAATCGCTGGTGGACCGGACTTGTGTACTGCCGCCACCGCGAAGGATGACGCGCACTCGGTCCCACGTGGATTGCCCCATCGTGACCAGAATCTGCGAGGCCATCTAGAGTTGAAATGATTAGTTCAGACCAGTGCCTCGCTTTCCATCCAGCGGGTCGGTGAGTACCCCATGCTGCCACGACCAGGGAGGCCATAGAGGCTTCAGACTTGATTCGAACAGCCAGTTGACTGAGATCAACAAGTCCCGAAAGATGACCCAATTCCTCCGACGACCGGGACGGCACCTCGATAAGATTACAGATGACGATCTCGTTTGCTCCCAGTACTCCTCTAAGTGTCTGCAAATTACGCCAGGAAGTGGTGAGAGACGTCTCCCTCAAAGGCGGATTGCAGAGCAAAGCAAGAATTCGAGCACCTCTACAACGGCGAAGTACGTCGTTCAACCTAAACCTCCGTTGCTATAATATTTCACCTGTCCGCTGCCCAGGACTCTTAGCGGAGCCATCCCACTTAGCGACAGGCTCGGCATATATATAAAAATTCGCCGCGCGGCAATTCGCGCACTAATCGTCGGCCAGCAAGGCCACTGTCGGCTGCTGGGTGAGAGCAGAACTCAGCGCACCTGCAAGTCGTTGCCACTGCGGAGGGAACGTCATCAAGGTTGCCTCTTGCGGCGCGGTAACACCGAGATCTACACCAAACGGACCAGCGCCGGGCATCGCTACGGGTACAGGAGTCCGGTCAACCTGAATGCTATTGATTGTGTAGCATGCTTTCTTTTCACCACCCTGATAGACCAGCGAGCCAGGCCGCACCTCTACAGAGACGTCCAGCAGATTGACGATGGATTTAACCTGCGTATCGGAATTCTTCCAAGCATTCCTAACCGTGCCCAGTTCAATTCCGAAACGATCCAGGAGAGCAAAGAGTCTGGAATGTGCAATTCTACGAAAAATCCAGAGATCATATCTATAAATAGCGGCGGCGACGGCCCGGAGCGTCTCCAAATCCATTATTTCTGGATCCGCGCCGTGAGCAATCACATTTCTACGCTGCGTAAGGTCATCCAGAACAGATTCAGGTGTCGTATAGATACCATTTAGTGCGCCAAAGGGAAACTCGCCATAGTCGGACGCAATCGCTTCACTTGGCAGTGCGAAGTCCAAACGGCGAAGGACGTCTCGTATAACACTGGGCTTGAAGTTCGCACTGCTGTGGGACATCGCCGCAGAATTTAACTGCACGGTGCCGTCGAGGCACGCCGCGAGGTCGTAGATTTCACCTAGCAGCGAAGAACCATCCGATGCACTTGGGCGGCGCGCTAGGTCCTGGAACCGACTGAGGGTCTGCTCAAGATGACTGGATCGTACGACATCAGGTAAATCCTCGTACCGAGAATACATTTCAGCCATGAGCTGTGTCATAACTTCCATGAGGTCTCTGACGAACCGCTCATGGATAGTATATATCAGAATAATTGAGAATCCGTAGGTCTGACTGCGCCACGTCGATCCGGCCAAGATTGGCGAAAGTTCTCGCATTGAATCAGCGAGCTTTCCGCTGGCTTGAGAAACATCGGATTTGCGGAGATTTTCCAGGCTATTAACCAGGCGGAAGAAATCAGCCATTTGCCCAACAGACGCATTCAGCCGGATCACCGGCGCAAACAGGTTGGTCGACATCTTACGAGGCGAACCCCTGCATGAAATCGAGCATCAGAGAGTCCCGATCGCGGATATCGGACGGATTCACCTTTCGCCCATCGAAGATGGCGGAATTCTCCTTATAGAAGTCAGTCAATTTCTCAGAAATTTCGCTCGATCTCGCTATCAGCGTTTCCCGGCTATCCAAAAGCTGACTAAGAGCATTCATCATCGGGTCATAAGCGGTGACGGTCGAGCCTCCAATCCACCACCATTCAGAGCGCCGCATACGATACAGCCAAAACGCATTCTGTCCGAGCAGATTCTGAGCGAGATCGGAGGTGTCTTTGAAAATCTCTCCGAGCATGCCGATAGTCGCGTGGTCAAACTGGTTGCCCACGGTCAGGTAATAGGAAAGATAGTCGTCCAAACTGCCTCCTCTCCACAGTCGATCGCGCTGCCTATGGGCGAAGAAGCGTAGGACCAGCTGAACGTCCTCCATAGTCCGGTATCGCCTGTTGCTGATCAGTTCTTCTGGGGGAGACCAATCAACATCTTCCGCTAGCTCGTCAGCGTCGGGCTCGGGGATGTCCCACAGATAGCAAAACGAGGGGTGACGCGATAGCCGCATACACAGGTCGTTTAGCGGTCCAGGATGAAGCGCGTTGCGGGTTTCCTGAGGCGTCAGGTCCTCGCCGCCTGTATTGATTCGCTCAAAGACCAGCTGTTTGAGGCGCTCAGCCTCAGCTTCAGTTTTAGCCGTTTCGTGCAGCAACACGATGGAAGAGAGATACCGTCGATCGATGCCGCGGCGAATCTGCTCGGGCAGGTCGCTGTACTTCCGGCCGTTCAACTCAGGCCACTCAGTAAGGCCAATCAAGGTGAACCGGTCGCTGTAGAACTCGGAGATGGCCGTCAGGCGCTGTCGCCCGTCCATCACCTCAAACCGAGAAAGCTCCGATTCGTACAGAAACACCGGCGGGACTGGAACGTTTACAATAAACGACTCAATAAGCCGCGACTGCTTCTCCCGTGACCATCGCGGCCGCCGTTGAAACGTTGGTTGCAGATTATAGTCAGCGCTTTGAACAAGTGCGGGTACTTGTTTCAGCTGATACCTGGCCTGCTCAACGACTATACGGATCTCGCCGCGGACATACCGCTCGTTAATCTCTTCGTCGTCCGTCGGGTCTGCTGGGTTCGCGGTTGGGGTAACCGACGAGTCGACCCGTTCACCTGGCACCAGCATCTCGTCTGAGACTGGCAAGTCAGCTCCTTGCTCTCGCTGGCAGGCAACCGTGCGGTCAGATGCTGCCGTCATTAACGATGAGTGTCTGGTACAGACCAAGAGACCAGCCTTAACAAGAGGTCCCCTCGCGCTGTTGTGATTGAGACTACAGTTCTGTCGGTGCTCAGCTGTACCTTGGGGCCGTCAGCGACCTAGCTGGCGCGCCAAACTACCTGCTGGAGGGGAACCTGTGACTATTCCTGTTGGGCCAGAAGCGAATCCACTGGATCTGGCGGCGGTATGCTTCGCCGCGCTGGTCGACGAGTTCTACTTCGAGGACGGCCGGCCGCGTCCGTTCTTCTTGCGACCCAAGCGAGGTACCCAGGACGACCCCTTCGATGAACTCATCAGCAACCGCCTGGATGCACGGTTGCCATCAAAAGTGAAGGTCCTTGCATCAGGCAAACCGTTGGTGAGTCCGGACATGGTGATCGCACGGCCGGAGGAGGCCTCACTCCTGATCAACGGTGGCCAAGAACTTGACGACCGACGCATGATTGCGATCGAGGTCAAGAAAGTGGACACAACCAAAGCGGGGAAGATTGGTCGCGCGACGGGCATGGACTTCAACTCGACGCCGCCGTGTTCTCACGTAAGAATCTACGCTAAGAACGGCGCGCCGCTACTCGTTCCGGCATTCTATCTGTTTGCAGCCCATACGCCTCATGAAGAGGACCGCGTGATCGTCGGTCTGGCTTTGGTCAGTGGAGCGGCATTGAACCAGGATAAAAAGCTCTATGACCTCATAACAGGCATTCGTGATAAGGCCATAGATCTTGGAACCTTCGGCGATGGTCTCGACCGGCAGCGCCCAATGATGGTTTTTTCGAATCCACTTGGATGGGATTGGATGAAGGCGCAGCCGACACTAATCCACCATCGCAAAGATCTGGCGGACGAGCAGGATCACCTCCACCGCATCCGTCGTGTCCTTCGCACCGCGCAAGATGGAGGCGAACATGAATTCTGGGCGTACCGCCGGACCGCGGAAAAGGACGAAGGGGTCGCAATTGACCCCTTCCCAACCCCAGACGCACGGTCGACGAAAACGACCCAACGTGGGAAATTTATTGTGGATCTTTGAGCCGTCCATCAGTAACGTCAAGTGCTAAGCAAGCGGCCTCCACGTCTGTTTCCGCCTGCGCCTTCAGGTCATCGAGCGTGCGCTCGCAACCTGGGTCGGTGTAGGCGGCAAGCACCGCGCCACGTACGACAGACTGCACATCAACCCAGCCGACTGATATACCCGCGTCTTTACACTCCTGCAACTCGGCGATTACGCGATCGAGGGTGGGGCGCGTGCCAGAAGAAGTCTTGCGGCAAACCACAATTGAGTCCAGGTTTGAAGGGTTGGCGGCGCTGCTTTTCGGGGCAGCGACGCTCATTTCACCTTTCACCGGCTGCACCGCCGTCACGATGAGGCCAGCCGCCTTGAGGGCCTTCACCACGGCCTCCCACCCCTCCTGTCGTGCTTGGTGGAAGGTGAACGCCAGTAAACCGGTGTCTTTCATAACTCGTGCGGCTTCGCGCCAGACTGCCTCGATGGCCGAACCAAACTCCGCTGCGTCCGCGGACTGAACCTCACTGCTGGCCCGTGTAGTAGACGCATCCGGATACCCTTCGAACGGCCTGAGTTGGCGAAGCCAAGCGTGAAAAAAGTCAGCCAATTCAGAATAGTGAACGTTGTCAAAGTACGGCGGGTCTGTGATAACCATGTCTACGCTGCCGTCCGGCATGACGGTCTTATCCGACGAGCCGCAGACGATAAGTGCAGAATCGAGCCGGTCCACGAAAGTCTCATATTCGTCGGTCACAGTGTGACCGAGTGGTTCTGAAATTCCGGCTGTGCGTTCACCATTGACGATATCGTGAGGTTCCTGCTTGTAGTCCAGCGCCCGCACCAGGCGGCTGTTGAAGAGTGTCGAGAAGGATCCGGAGGACGCCTTTGTTCCCCACGGATGTGCCTCAAGCGGCGTGCGTTCTGGCTTAAGAACGTGGTTAGAGAACATGTGGCGTACCGCACCAGTGCCTTCGCCTTTGTACGAGCAGAACACGTTGTTGAACTCAAGGACACCCGAGAATAATGCGATCAGCGCCTCCCGTTCCGGGCCTGGCGACAGATCCCGCACCGCAGCCCCAAGGAGACCGAGCGAGTACAGCTGCCGTGCATTAAAGAATTGCCGCCATTCTTTGTATCCCCATGAAATGGCCTGACGGGTATTATACCCAGCGTCGAGCGACCCGCTTGGGAGCACCAGCCAGTCAGCATCTCGTTCAAGCAGAGTTTCTGCTTCGGCATACAGCTGGCGATCAAAGTCGTCGATCGCTTCATACCGTTTGGTGCCGTCCAGGCCGAGCACAAGTTTGGCATACATCCTCCGCTGGGGAGGTTGGCCGCCAAGCGCGTTGATAACCTTAGTTGAGTGCCCTCTTGAGCACGTCATCGTCGCGCCCTTTACTGGGCCATCGAAGGAGCCCGACCAGTCGCAATTATGGCAGACGAAGCCTGAGTCTTTGGAAATATCGACAACATTAACCGCACTACACGCCGGGCAGGTCGCTTGAGATCGAGGATACTTCTTGGGATAGGCGTGTTTCGCGAAAACATACTGAGTAAAAAGATCGACCGGAGGATCGCCTGCCGGACAATTAGGGCATTGCGCAGTACCAACCCAGAAGTAATACAGTACGGTTTCACCAAGGCTGTTGAGATGCATTCGGTTAATCTCAGAGCACGCCCTGGCCTCAACCTTTAGATATTCTTCTTGCAACGCTTTTCGATCCCATTTAGCGAGAGACTGCCGTTGGACGAGCGTTGCCACTGGATTTATGTCATACCCGATTGTGCGACACCCCAGCTTCGCCGCCTCTACCAACGTTGTTCCAGACCCTGCAAACGGATCGAATATAACCAGATCAGGCCTCTTGACCGCAGACTCAAAAAGCTTCACCGCTTCGTCCTCGGATCTCGCAATCGCAGAGACAATTATTCCACGAAAGACCGACCCTAACCGCTGGGCCCACCATTTATGGGTATGCGTCGCTGGGCGATGCACTTCCTTTCGCCAGGACTCCTTCTCAGCAGCTGCTGATACTACGCCAGCTGGGAATCCGCTCTCGAGACTTGAAACGGTGACACTCCGATCATTTTCTGTCAGTGGCTTGCCAACTTCACTCGCCCACAAGTCCAATGTCAGGTGTTCGGTTGACGTGGGTGCCGCCACTGAATTTCCTTCCGCCGCTGAGAAATTTGTTTGGTGGGCCGTGTGGATCACACGATCCACGACTGCCCGCCATAGGACAAGCTAGGCGATCCTTTCAAACAGGGCCGCCCAACGCCAACCACTGTAGTGGTTGGTATCCAATCAGTTCCGATCCGATGCCTGTCGACCTGTACACATGAAGTGCCCTACCAAGGGGGTGCAACCGCCTTGAACCAAAACATTCTTCTGGTGCCTACGTTCGGCGACCATCCGAGTTGCGGCCCGAGATCCCTTTGAAGGCAGGCCAATCGATGTTTTGTCTGCGCCTCGCACCTGATCTGTGGCCGCCGCCCGTGCAGCCATCGTCGTCGATTCGGCGGTCCAGCCGAACGACCGCCGGATCGCGGTATGCACCGGGTCCACCCCGATCGACGTGCGGTTCAGATCGCGCAGGATCACCAAGCCGTCGCCAGCGACGACGACACTGCCCACTCTCATGTCACCGTGAGTCGCACACAAGTACTGGCTGCAATCCCAGAGCGCAGGGATCTGCTCGTTCGACGTTCTTTGGATGGTGTCCTGACGCGATTTTCAGGAGGCGGCCTGCCAGTACCTGGGCGTAGGCAAACTCTGTCGATCCGAGGGGTGTCTAGCCATGTGCACGGACTCGCGCGGGCTCTTTCACGCCGACCTCCACGTCGGCGGTTCCCTGCTGGCACCGAGCGAAATAGCGGGTTGGGTGTCGTCCTACACGCCGGATGGACCGGTGATCAGCACGCGGGCGGCACCGATCCCTACCGCCCCACTGGATGCCTGGTACAAGCTGCGCCGGGTCGTTACGGGGCTGCGCGAAGGCGGTTTGTCTATGAGGGACTTGACGATTCCGATCGTATCGAGGGTTGATCGTGCCGCGTCCGGATCGGCGTCGGTCGAACGAACAGGAACACGGCGGTGATGCCCGGAGCCAGCTCGTGCGGCACCGGTGACGAACTGCCAGGCAAGCGGTGGCTCACTCGTGTGGAAGCCGGCGAGTACCTCGGGGTTCATCCGCGCACCCTCGCGAACTGGGCCGCCAAGGGACAGGGCCCCTGCTACTCAAAGCCGTCCGGCAACTCCTGCATGTATCGGCTTGCCGACCTGGACGCCTACCTCGAGGCGCACATGGTGCACACCGAGGAACAGCCAGAAGCAGCCTGATCGCCACGGAGGGAAAACCGTAATGCCAAGACCAGCCACCGAACTCGGGAGTTACGGCGAGATCGGCACCAAGGAACAGAAAGACGGGACGTGGAGAGCTTGGGCCACGTTCCGTGACTACGACGGCAAGGGCCGTCTCGTTGACGGCCGCGGGCCGACCGAGAACAAGGCGAAGGCGGCATTGCGCAAGAAGCTGACCGCTCGTCAGAACCAGTACAGGGGCCGCACCCGCGGCAAGGTCACCCGTGATACCCGCCTGACGATCCTCATGGACATGTGGCTCACCGAGGTGAAACGTGACGAAGGTGTTGGTCAACAGTCCTACGACTTATACCGGCGTGAGATCGATGCGAGCGACGATAAGCGCGCCAAGAAGAGCACCGTCAAGTTGCGGTCCGCACTCGGCAATCTGCGTGTGTGGGAGGCAGATACGGGCCGACTGGACGAACACATCCAAGCACTGACCGCTGCCGGGCTGAAGTCGAAGGCACGACTACACAAGGTCATCCTGACCGGCATCATGGGCGTCGCCGTCCGCTACGGCGCCCTCTCGGAGAACCCGGTCCGCGACACCTCACGAATGCGCCGACGCAAGGCCAAGCCACAACCCATCGAACAAGAACGCCTCAAGGGCCTGCGCGCCCAACTCCAGGAGTGGTTGGCAGGCAACGAGATTCCAGGAACGCCCGCATACACCCACGGCCCGAAGAGAGACCCGCTCGTCCTCGACGTCGCCGATCTGATCCTCGGCTCCGGCGTACGGCCAGGAGAAGCCCTGGCGGCGTGTTGGGAGCAGTTCGACCTCGAGGCCGAGCCAGCACTGTTCACGATCTCGGCGACCGTCATCAGGCTCGCCGGGAAAGGGCTGTACCGGCAGGAGTGGGCGAAGACCGATGCCGGGCATCGCGTCGTCACGCTCCCGGCGTTCACCACCCGCATGCTGAAGCGGCTACGGGCCGATCCGAAGTACGGGGGCATGTGTGAGGTAAAGGCCGTCCGGGAGGTGGGCGGCAACGTCGTGGAGGTAGAAGACAAAGTTTCGCTTGTCTTTCCCGGCCGGGGAGGAGCCCTTCGCGATCCGCACAACTTCAACCGGACATGGCGCGACGCACGCGGCACGCTGTACAAGGACGTCACCCAGTACACGTTCCGCAAGACCGTCGCCACGCTGATCGCCGAGGCATCGGATTCGAAGACCGCCGCGAAGCAGTTAGGCCATACCCGAGAGGGAATCACCGAGCGGCACTACATCGCCTCGCCCGAGCAGGCCCCTGATTCATCAGCCGTGCTGGAGAAGAGCTTCGGGGCGGGGACCTGACGATGTTTGGTGGCGAATTCTTGGTGTTTTCTTGGTGACAGCCCCGTACACCCGGCCAAATGAACGTAGCCCCTGACCAGATTGCCTGGTCAGGGGCTTATTCTTGCTCCCCCATCTGGACTCGAACCAGAAACCTGCCGATTAACAGTCGGCTGCTCTGCCAATTGAGCTATAGGGGACTATCCTTGGCTCGCCTTGCTGGGCGGGCCGAGGAGAAACTTTAGCGTATGGGCGGGCGGGGGCCCAAATCGCGTCGCTACCTGCTGTGTTGTGGGGGTTGGGTGGGGGTGAGGGTGGCGGTGGTGGCTCGGTGGTCGCCGGCGGTGGGTGGGAGGACGGTGGCGGCGCGGGTGGTGAAGCCTCGGGTGAGGATGTGGTCGGGGCGGGTGAGGGGGTAGGGGGACGGCCAGGTGAAGCCGAAGCCGCTGCGGGCGTCGTGCAGGGTGTCGGTGAGGGTGCTCAGGTGGGGGTCGGTGGAGGCGGTGTTGAGGTCGCCGAGGATCAGGAGGCGGTCGGCGGGGTCGTGGTGGACGAGGTCGCCGAGGGTGCGCAGGGTGCGGTTGCGGGAGTCGGTGTCGCCGAAGCGGACGCTGCCGAGGTGCACGGCGTAGACGGTGACATCGCCTGTGGGCGTGTGCATTCGGGTACGAAGCGCGCGGGCCCAGCCTTGGCCGAGGTCGAGGCGCTGGATGTCGGTGAGCGGGTAGCGGCTCCACAGGCCGACGGTGCCCACGGTGGCGGCGTAGGGGTGGGCGGGGTCCAAAGTTGTTGTGACGGCGGGCCGGTTGCGGTCGGTGAGTTCCTGGACCGCGACGACGGGTACGTCGGCGAGCGCGGGGGCCGGGCCGCCGGTGCCGAGATTCTGTGTGGCGACGCGGAATTCGCCGGTGCCGGTTTCGCTGCCGGGGCCGGCGACCAGCTGGGGTACGAAAAGCACGGCCCACGTCGCGATGGGCAGCACAACGGTCAGCAGGCCTACCCGGGATCCGGTTGCGAGCGCTACGGCCGCCACGAGGAGCGCGGGAGCCAGTAGCCACGGCAGGAAACTCTGCACCGGCTGGGCGATGAGTTCGGGTAGCCAGCGGCGGGCGAGGAGCAGCGCGGCCAGGGTCAGCGAGGACGAGGCGAGCGCGACGTCACGCGCGAGGTGCCCCTGCGAAGCGGTCTCATGCAGCATGCGGGCCACGGTGCCCGCGGCCGATGAGAGATTGATGAAATCCGCCGAATGCCACATCTACCGGTAACAAGCGGTAACAGTATGGCCACCATCAGGGGAGACTATGGGAACAGAGGGCTGAGCGCGGCACTGAGCGGGAACTCCTCAGCGACCCGCTGAGCAACGGAACGAGGAGGCCGACATGAGCGAATTCGCCTGCGGCGATTGCTGGCGCCGCGAGAACCTCACCTTCGCGCAACGACTGGATCCGGCGCACATCCGCCGCAGCAGCCGTTACTACCTGTGCGACGAGCATCGGGCCAAGCGAGAAGAGCTCGCCGCCTGACACTGGTTCGCCTCGAACCGGGTCATCGCCCGACGATGACCGATAGCGGATCCGCCGTGTGCCCGAATCCAGTCGCCGGTCCCCGCGCTGTGGACGGTGCGGTTCCACCACGAAACCTGTTGTGGTTCTTTCCCATTCGACGGCGAGCAGGTGGAACCACGGGACACCGGCGGTCTTGCCGCGCTCCGGTTCGCCGACGACGTTCCGCCAGGCTCCGCACAGCCGCGCCTATCCGGATCGACAGGTCTGTCGGGCGTCGGGCAGGATAGAGCGGCGAACAGGCAACTGGGAGGAGCACATCGAGATGCTGCGGTTGATCATCGGCGTGGCAGCCGGGTATGTACTCGGCAGCAAGGCCGGGCGGGCTCGCTACGAGCAGATCAGCGCGGCGACCCGGGCGCTGACCGAGAGCCCGGTGACCCGCAAGCTCGTGCTGGTGGGCAGGCAGCGCCTGTCGGACAAGCTGAGCACCCGCCCGAAGCTGGAACCGATGGAGCCGCTGGACGAACGCACCACCGTGCTCGTCCCGCAGGATCAGCTGCGCCGCTGACCGCGCGGCACAGGGTCACCGCGCGGCACAGGGTCTAGGCGGGGGCGAAATCGTCGTGGTTACCCATCGCCTGGGTGAGCAGGCTCTTGCGGTACTGCTCCAAGGCCACGAGGTCACCGAACAGGGCCATGTACGCGTCGGGCTGCTCGGTGGACGACACCCGCTGCAACTTCGACTTCAGCTCGGCGATCTGGCGCCCGACCCACGCCTCCTGGGTACGCGCCAGCACGCCCGCGACGAAACGCGGGATACCGGCCGCGTTCTTCACCGGTAGCGGCTCGCTGGCCAGTTCGGAGAGCAATGCGCGCATGGTGAGGTCGTCGGTGCGGTCCGCGACCGCGTTGAGCCATTCCGCGCCGCCGAGCCCGGCCGCGGTGCCGCCCGCCTCGGCGATCAATTGGCGGATCGCCGCATAGGCGGGGTGGGTGAACGCGTCGGTTTCCAGCGCGTCGAACGACGATCCGGCCATGGCCGGGTATTGCAGCGCCGCCGCCAGCACCTGACGCTGCGGCAGCAGGGTCGGATCGTTCGGCTTCGGCCGTGCCGCAGGATGTTCGGCGACCGCCTCGGGCTGCTGGGCGGGCGCGGCGGGCTGTCGGGCGCCGTTGGCGGGGCGGGCGCCGCCCATTCGATTCCGTTTGGCTTCGTCGCCGACCCGGCGGACCACGGTCTGGATATCGTCCCAGCCGACCCAGCCGGCCAGCTTCGTCGCGTAGGCCTTGCGCAGCGCGTTGTCCTTGATCTGCGCGACCACCGGGACGGCCCGGCGCAGCGCCTCGACCTGTCCCTCGGCGGTGTCCAGATTGTGGTCGGCGAGCAGGCCGCGAACGACGAACTCGTACAACGGGGTTCGGCGGGCCACCAGGTCGCGCACCGCGCCGTCGCCGGAGTGCTGGCGCAGCTCGCACGGGTCCTGGCCGTCGGGCGCGACCGCGATGTAGGTCTGGCCGGCCAGCTTCTGGTCGCCCGCAAAGGCTTTCAGCGCCGCCGCCTGGCCCGCCGCGTCACCGTCGAAGGTGTAGATGATCTCGCCGCGCCAGAAGTTGTCATCGAGCAGCAGCCTGCGCAGCAGTGCGAGATGCTCGTCACCGAAGGCGGTGCCACAGGACGCGACGGCGGTCTTCACCCCGGCCAGGTGCATGGCCATCACATCGGTGTAGCCCTCGACGACCACGGCCTGATGTCCCTTGGCGATGTCGCGCTTGGCCAGGTCGAGGCCGAACAGCACCTGAGACTTCTTGTACAGCATGGTTTCCGGGGTGTTTATGTACTTGCCGGGCATCGTGTCGTCGTCGAACAGCTTGCGCGCGCCGAATCCGATGACGTCGCCGCCGAGATTGCGGATCGGCCAGAGCAGCCTGCGATGGAATCGGTCGATCGGGCCCCGCTGACCCTGCCGGGACAGCCCGGCCGCCTCCAGCTCCTTGAACTCGAAACCCTTGCGCAGCAGATGCTTTGTCAGCGTGTCCCAGCCCGCGGGGGCGTAACCACAGCCGAACTGCTGCGCGGCGGCAGCATCGAAATTGCGGTCGGTGAGGAATTTGCGCGCCGTCTCGGCCTCCGGCTCGCGCAGCTGCGCCATGTAGTACTCGTGCGCGGCGGCGTTGGCCGCGACCAGCCGGGAGCGGGTGCCGCGGTCGCGCTGCACCGAGGTGCCGCCGCCCTCGTAGTTGATCTGGTAGCCGATCCGATCGGCGAGCTGTTCGACCGCCTCGACGAAGCCGACGTGTTCCATCTTCTGCAGGAACGCGAAGACGTCGCCACCCTCGCCGCAGCCGAAGCAGTGGTACAGCCCGTGGTTCGGCCGGACATGGAACGACGGCGACTTCTCGTCGTGGAACGGGCACAACCCCTTCATGGAGTCGGCGCCGGCGCGTTTCAACGCGACGTACTCGCCCACGATGTCTTCGATCCGGACACGGTCACGTATCGCCGCGATATCGCGATCTGGGAGTCGTCCGGCCACGGCAGTGAGCGTACCCGGCGCGGCCCGCGTTCTTCACCTGTGGCTGTTCACACGCTCAGACGCCGAGCAGCGCGGCCACCCGTTCGAGCCTGCTCTCGGTGTAGGACGCGATCTGGTCGACGATGACGCGCACCCGCGCGGTGTCGTCGGCGGCGGCGTGCCACCACGGCAGCAGCAGTGGGTCGAGTCCGTTCGGCGCGGTCGCGAGCAGCCGGGTGGCGACCGCCTGGATCTGGTCGCGCTGCCCGGCCTGGCGCAGTTTGTGATCCCGGTCGGACATGACGTAATGCAGCGCGACGGTCTTGAGCACCGCGACTTCGGCGGCCGCGATGATCGGCACCTCGAGATCCGCGCCGTACCGCAGCAGTGGTCCGGTGCCCGCGGTCTCGCGGGTCGCGGTGATCGCGGCGGTGGCGAACCGGCCGACGAGTTCGCTGGTGAGTCGTTTCAGCGCGACCGAGCTGGCGAGGGTGCCGTCGTAGGCGGCAACCGCGGCGACGACCGGCAGCTCGGAGAGGCGTTGCGCCGCGGCGACGAGTTCTTCGGCGGACAGCGAGTAGTGCTTGTGCCTGCCCAGGCTGGCCAGCGCCTCCTGCTCCCACGGGTCGGCCAGCGCCCGCAGATCGATACGTCCGGCGATGACACCGTCCTCGACGTCGTGCACCGAGTACGCGACATCGTCGGCCCAGTCCATGATCTGGCATTCGAGGCTGCGGCGACGCTCGGGTGCGCCCTTGCGAATCCAGGCGAGCCGTTCGGCGTCGATGTCGTAGGCGCCGAACTTGGTGCCGGGACCGGTTCTGCCCCAGGGATACTTGAGTGCCGCGTCGAGCGAGGCCCGGGTGAGATTCAGGCCCGCGCTCACCCCGGCCGGGTCGAGCACCTTGGGCTCGAGGCGGGTGAGAATCCGCAGGTTCTGCGCGTTGCCTTCGAAACCGCCGTGTGCGTCGGCGAAATGGTCGAGCGCCTTCTCGCCGTTGTGCCCGTACGGCGGGTGGCCGATGTCGTGTGCCAAGCCGGCCAGGTCCACCAGATCGGGGTCACAGCCGAGGCCTTCGCCGATGCTGCGACCGATCTGGGCCACCTCGAGCGAATGGGTGAGCCGGGTGCGCGGGGTGTCCCCGTCGCGGGGACCCATCACCTGTGTTTTGTCGGCGAGCCTGCGCAGCGCCGCCGAATGCAGCACCCGGGCCCGGTCGCGGGCGAATTCGGTGCGGTGCCCGACCTCGAATTCGCTGCCCGGCGCGCCGAGGCCCGCGGTCTTCGGCCGCTCGACGACCAAGCGTTCGTAGTCCGGCTCGCTGTAGTTCTGCACTACTCCACCTCGCTCACGCACGGTGCTTTCGGGCCGAAAGCCCTACCGCACCTTCGGTTCTCGCTCACTGTCCGGCCGTATATCGGAAGTCTGCCGCGAAATGGGTGAGCTGATACCAGAGCAGAGCGCCTGTCTCCCTGGCGATTCCGTGGGCCTGCGACTCGCGGGTGTAGACGGCGGGCCCGGTTCGGGTCGGCGCGGTCCACGCGTCGAGGCCCTCGTCGCGGGCCATGGTGCGGGTGCGCAGCGAATGCCACGGATCGCTGACCAGCACCGCGGCGGACATGTCGCGGGCCTGCATGGCGGTGGCGACCGCCTCGACGCTGCGCAGCGTGTCCGAGCCGGTTTCCACCGCGAGGATCCGGTCGCTCGGGATGCCGCGCGATTGCAGATAGTTCTTGCCGGACGCCGCCTCGGTGTAGAGGTCACCCTCCTGCTTGCCGCCGACGGTGATCACCCGGGGCGCCACGCCGAGCCGGAACAGCTTGTAGGCCTGGTCGAGTCGCGCCTCGAACACCGAGGACGGCGTGCCGGAGTACTGCGCGGCGCCGAGCACCACGATGGCGTCGGCCTGGGTGTAGTCGTCGATCCGCGCGACCTGCCAGACCCGGAACGCGGTGCCACCGACCAGCACCAGCCCCATCAGCACCGAGCCGACGACCAGCCGGCGCGTCCAGCGCAGCAGCCCGGCGGCGAAACCGCGCGCGGGCGCCGTGGCCTGGGCAGGGTCGGGCGCCGCACCGGCTCGAGCGCGCATCGATGGCAAATCCACTCCCCAAGTCTGCCAGTAGGTGTCTCGCGCGCGGGTGGTTCGGCCCAGCGCGACGGGGGTGAGGCTACCGGCCCGCGCTACCAGCCGCGTTCGCGCCATTCACCGAGATGGGGACGCTCGGTGCCGAGTGTGGTGTCGTCGCCGTGGCCGGGATAGACGACGGTGTCGTCGGGATAGCGGGCGAAGATCTTGGTCGTCACGTCCTGGTAGAGCGAGTCGAAGTCGGCCGGGTCGGTGGTGCGGCCGACGCCGCCGGGGAACAGCGAGTCGCCGGTGAACAGGTGCACCAGTCCGTCACCGTCGGTGCACGCGAGGGCGACCGAGCCGGGCGTGTGGCCGCTGAGATGGATGACCTCGAACGAGAGGTTGCCGACGCCGATGTGCTCGCCGTCGGCCAGCAGCCGATCGGGACGCACCGGCAACGGATCGGCGTCGAGCGGGTGGGCCGCGGTCGGCGCGCCGGTCGCGGCGGTCGTCTCCTTCAGCGCGAACCAGTGGTCCGGATGCTGATGGGTGGTGACGATCAAGGCGATCTGACCGGGCGCCACATGATCGACCAGGGCTTCGATGCGCGCCGGTTCGTTCGCGGCGTCGATGAGCAGCGTGGCGCCGGTACCCGTGCATTGCACCAGGTAGCAGTTGTTGTCCATGCCGCCGACGGACATCTTGACTATGCGCGCGCCCGCGACATCGCGCTGCTGCGGATTCGAATCCGCCGAAACATGGCCGGTATACGGGCGATCGATGGTGATCACGTTTCCGATGCTAGCCACCGGCGCCCACCACGACCACTCGCGGCGGCACCCACCGGCCCGACCTGCCGCGCGCTAGATTCGTCGCATGTCGCTACCGAGTCGTGTCGTCCGCTGGACCGCCGCGGCGGCGGCCTGTTTCGCCGTCACCATGGTGGGCGCGCCTCCAACGCACGCAGAGCCGCCCGTCCGCTTGGACACCTACGTGGTCGATCCGGCGGAAGTCCTCGATCAGGGACAGCTCGATCAGGTGCGTTCGGCGGTGAACCAGCTGTACGCGGACCACCAGGTGCGGTTGTGGGTGGTCTATGTGCGCGATTTCGGTGGTCTCGGGTCACAGCAGTGGGCCGATCAGACCGCGGCGAAATCCGATCTCGGCACGCGCGATCTGTTGCTCGCCATCGCGACCCAGGATCGCGCCTACCGCCTGGCAGGCGACGTACCGAGCGGTGTCAGCGATGCCGAGTTGGACAGCCTGCTCACCCGGGAGGTGGAACCCGCGCTGCGCGACAGCCGATGGGCCGACGCCGGCATCGCCACCGCCGACGGCCTGAACTCGGCGATGCGCGGCGGCACCGACATTCGGGTGCTGCTGCTTCTGGGCGGCGTGCTCGTGCTCGTCATCGTGGGGCTGGTGCTCTACTCCCGCAAGCGAAGTCGTACGCGCGCGCGAGCCGAACTCGCGGCGGCCCGGCAGATCGATCCGGACAACACCACCGCGCTGGCGGCCTTGCCGGTCGAGGCGTTGGACGCGCGCTCGCGCGAGGCCCTCGTCGAGATCGACAATGCGATCCGGACCAGCGCCGAGGAGCTGGAACTGGCCACCGGCGAGTTCGGCGCGACCGCCACCCTCCCCTTCACCACCGCGCTCGACCACGCGAAAACCGCCGCCGCCAAGGCTTTTTCGATCCGGCAGCGACTGGACGACGATATTCCGGAGACCCCGGACGAGCAGCGCACACTGCTGGTCGACCTGATCGGCACGGTGGGCCGCGCCGACCGCGAACTCGACGCCCAGGTGGCCGAATTCGACGCGATGCGCAACCTGCTGATCAACGCCGCCGACCGATTGGCCGGGCTCACCAGGGATCTGGTCGAGCTGAAGAGCCGCGTCCCCGCCGCCGAGGCGGAGATGTCCCGGCTCACCGCGGCACATCCGGCGAGTGTGCTCGCCCCGATCCACGACAACGTGACCATGGCGGGCGAACGAATCACGTTCGCGGAGCAGAACATCGACGCGGGCCGCAGCGCGCTCACCCAGCCGGTGGGCAAGCAGGGCGGCGCGGTGGCCGCGATCCGCTCGGCCGAAGCGGCGGTCGGGCAGGCCCGCACGCTGCTCGACGCCGTCGAGAACGCCGCCACCGATATCCAGCAGGCCCGCGACGGACTTCCCGCGGTGCTGGACGAACTGCGCCGCGATATCGCCTCCGCCACCGAGCTTTCCGAGTACGGCGGCCCGGAACTGGCCGCCGCGACCGCTGCGGCACAAACCGCGCTGACCAAGGCAGCGGCGGCGGCGGAGGCCGACCCGCTGGACGCCTTCCACGACGCCGTGGCCGCCGACACCGACCTGGATCGTGCCATCGCCGCGGCCACCGACCGCAAACTCGCCGCCGAGGATCTGCGGCGCCGGCTCGACCGCGCGCTCACCGACGCGGGCGCCCGGGTGCGCGCGGCGGCCGACTACATCACCACCCGGCGTGGCGGGATCGACGCCGAGGCGCGCACCCGACTGTCGGAGGCGCAGCGCAATCTCGCGGCGGCACAACAGCTGAGTCCCACCGATCCGGCACAGGCGCTGTCCAACGCTCAAGCCGCCGCCGAACTCGGCGGACGCGCACTGCAGGCGGCGCAGGCCAGCGTGCGGGCGTGGGAGGCGAGCCAACCGCCGTCGGGCACCGCGCAGGCGGGCGCGGTACTCGGCGGCATCCTGATCGACGGGCTGCTGCGCGGCGCCGCGAGTGGCGGCCGCCGTTCCGGATCGGGCGGCTGGGGCGCAGGCTCCTACGGCGGCTCCTCCGGGTCGCGGCGCATCAGCCGCGGTGGCCGCTTCTGATCGGAGGCCGGTCGCTGCTTGACCCTGACACCGTGTGAGGCCATAGACCGGGAGTCGTTATGTTCACCATCGGAGACTTCGCCAGACACGGCCGGGTGTCGGTGCGCATGCTGCGCCACTACGACGCCATCGGACTGTTGCGCCCGGATCGGGTCGACGCGTCCAGCGGCTACCGCTACTACTCGGGCGGCCAGCTGGCCCGGCTGAACCGCCTTGTCGCGCTCAAGGAACTCGGCTTCACGCTGGACCAGGTCGGCCGGATCCTGGACGACAAGGTCACGGCCGCGGAATTGCGCGGCATGCTCACGCTGCGCCGCGGCGAGCTGGAGCAGCGCATCGCGAGCGACAGCGCCCGGCTCGCCCAGGTCGAAGCGAGGCTCCGCATCATCGAGAAGGAGGGCGCCATGCCCGTCCATGATGTGATCGTCAAACCCCTGCCCGCCGTTCGGGTGGCCGTACTGTCCGATACCGCAGGCGATTTCGAGCCCAGCTCGATCGGCCCGGTGATCGGGCCGCTGTTCGAGGACATCTGCCGCAGGCTGGCGGTGGCGGGCGTGCCGATCGTCGGGTGCGGCATCGCGTATTACGAACAGCGCGAAGACGGTTCGGTGCTCGCGCACGCCGCCATGCCGGTCGATGTCGAAGCCAGCGCGGCCTACGACTTCGAGATCGTCGATCTACCGGCCATCGAGCAGGCGGCCACGGTGGTCCACAAGGGCAGCATGAACGAGGTGCTGGAACCGTGGCAGGCGCTCGGCCGCTGGATCGACGAAAACGGCTATCGCACCACCGGTCCCAGCCGCGAGGTCACCCTCGTCTACACCGAGGACCCGAGCGGCTGGGTGACCGAACTCCAGGAGCCCATCGTCGCGAAGTGACCGCGCTCAGGGGGAACTGGTGGCGGCATCGCCCGAGAGCCGCCCGCCACCAGTTCCCCCTGATCTTGGTCAGACCTGGACGGTGACCGTGTGGAAGCCCGACGGGCCCGTCGGGAACGGCGCGCGATGCTTGCCCTCCTGGACGTCACCGGCACGGCCGAGGGCGCGGGCCTGCACGAGGTGTTCGCCCGGCGGCAGGTCGACGGTGGTGCGCCAGCGCCGCCACGCGGCCGGTGCGAGTTCGGTGCCGAGTTCGGCGGGGAACCAATCACCTTGACCGACACGAACTTCCACGCCGGACACCCCCTGCGGTGGCGCCCAGGCGACACCCGCGACGGTGGTGGTACCGGCGGCCGTCCGGCCCGGCGCGGTGACGTCGATGCGGGCCTGCGGAGGAACCCACAGCGGTCCGGCGGGCCAGCCTCGCTTCCACCAGTAGTCGACCTGGCTGTCGTCGGCGAGCTCCAGCTCCCCCAGCCATTTCGCGCCGGTGTACTGGCCGTACAGGCCCGGCACGAAGACGCGGGCGGGGAAACCGTGTGCGGGCGTGAGCGGTTCGCCGTTCATGCCGATCACCACATAGCCCGGCCATTCGCCGGAGCGCAGCGGCTCGACCGGCAGCGAGATCGTGTAGCCGTCCACGGCTCTGGTGACCAGTCTGGTCGCGCCGGTCTCCGGGATCGCGTGCTTCAGCAGATCGGCCAGCGGAACGCCGAACCAGCGCCCATTGGCCGCCCGGCCCTCGCCGGGACGGTTGTGCACGCACACCATGACGGCGTCGAATTCCACCGCGTCCTCGGCCAATTCGGCCAGCGACAGGCGCAGCGGATGCGCGACCTTGCCGGTGACCGACAGCCGCCAGTGGATCGGATCGATCCGGGGCGGACGCAGATTCACGTCGGCGACGTACATCCGCCGGGCCGCGGTGACCAGGGGCGATAGGCCGGGCTCGCCCTCCAGGCCGTCCTCGGGTACGACGCCGAGCGCGCCCATGGGTCCGACCCGGCGAATATCGTTGTCCTGCTTGCGGTCCAGATCGTGGTGCAGCGTGTGCGCGGCCGCGAACATCCCGCCGCCGGCCGCCGCCCAGGCGAGCGTGCGCAGCAGACCGCGCGGCCGCCGCGGCAGCCCGGTGGCCAGCACGCCGGCCGCGGCGACCGCGCCCGCGACGGTGGAGGTGGAGCGGGTGGACAGCCGGGTCGCCAGCGCCGCGGCACCGGCCCCGAACGCGACCGCGGCGGGGGTGCGCCATCGCTGCGGCAGCGCACCGAGTCCGACGGTCGCCGCCACCGCGCCCACACCGACGCCCAGCCGGGTGGCCGCCTTGTCGTGCCGGCCCGACAACGCGACCGTGGCCTCCACCACCGGCACCGGCGAGACGTCGATCATGGCCCGCCCGAGCGTGTCGATCAGCGAGCCGCCCCTGGTCGCGGCGATCGCCTCACCGACGCCTAGGGCTGCTAACCCGACCGCGGCCGCGCCCAGCCTTCCGTCTCCGTTCGTCAGCATCGCTGGCACCCGCTTCCAACCCGATCGTCCGCTGTCACCCAGCATTCTGCCCGACCGGTCCCACCGGCCCACTCGTTTCACCCCGCCGTCCCGAGTACCGCACAGCCGCCCGGGCCGGTCGCCGACCAGCCGAGCACCATCCCCCCGAAGCCCCACACCAGCCACACCAGCCACGCCGACCAGCGGCGTCAGCCACACCGACCGGCGGCGTCGCGGCGCGCACACGATCGGGTCCGCCGCGCCGCGCGCATATTCGCGTCCCGCGCGCATATTCGCGTCCCGCGCGCATATCGCGTCCCGCGCGCATATCGCGTCCCGCGCGCATATTCGCGTCCCGCGTACGGATTCGCCGACGATTTCGTGCGCGGCGCAACGAAACGTGCGCGGCGTACTCGCGGCCGCGTGCCCACGTGCCCGCGCCTATCTGAAAGGCGGCGCAGGTGTCGCGTCGTTCGGGTGCTGCGGCCGCACTGCGTCAGCTACCGGTCATCGCTGACGATCGTCTCGCCGGACAGGGCGAGCAGTTCGTTGCGTACCGCGTCCAGTAGCCCGTTCGCCTGAGGACCGCCGCCCAGCAGGCCGATCGTCAGTGCGCCGTGGAAGGTGTAGACGAGGAAGGTCACGGCTGCCGAGGCTCCGGTGGACGGGCGCGGATGGGCCGAGAGGTAGACGATCTCGTAATCGGTGAGTTCCAGGCCGGCCGGTGTCCGGAACGAGGGCACCGCCCCGGTGTTCGTCACCGCGACGTGACCGGCCAGCGAGTGGATCCGCTTGTCCCCGAAGAAGTCCGGGAAATGCAGCACCGACTGTTGCACGATGCCCGCGGCCAGATCGGCACGCAGCTGCTGCGCGATCCGCCCGCCCAGCTCGAGAACGCTCCCCGACAGGTCCACCTCGGCGGCGAACGACGCGAGTCCTGCCATGTTGGTGCCGTCCCCGGGAGCCACCTTCGGCACCAGCCGGGAACGCATGTCCACCGGATACAGACAGCCGAGTGGCACCGGACCGGTTGCGGCATCGGTGATTCCGGACGCGAACGCGCGCAACAGCGCCGCGGTGACCAACCCGTTCACGCTCACCCCGCGATGCCGCCCGAGTGCGACGATCCGCGCCGTGACCGCCGCGTCGAGGCGGGTCCGCAAAGGGCGGGCAAGGGAGCTGGGCACCGCGACCGCGGATCCGGACGACCGGATGTTCACCGATTCGGCACCGCGGCCGTCCGCGCGAGCCGCGGCCACGATGGGGGCGGGCACCGGCAGCGGCCGCGCCACCGCCTCGAAGCCGGACACCGCCCCCGCCACGATGCCCCGTTGTGCCACATGCCATTCCAACGGCCGCGGATAGTCATGCGGTGCACCGGCCACCGGTGTTCCTTCGACGAGGCCGGTGTAGTGGTCCCAGAAGCGGGCGAGCAGTTCGACGCAGTGCCCGGCGTCCGCGACGCTGTGATGCGCGAACAGCGTGAGCCGCCAACGGTCTTCGCCGGACACCACCACCTCGAGGTAGGCGAGCTGGGTTCCAGGGTCGAGCGGCGTCGCGGGCAGACCGATCGTCTCGACGTCCCCCTCGGTCACCGTCGCCCCCACCGGCGAATCCCCCGGTCGCAGTAGATATCCGGTCCCCTCTTCGTCTTCGCCGATCCGGCAGGTGATCACCGGGTACGTCGTCTGCAACGCGGCGAACGCCCCCTGCACCGCCGCGATATCCACCGCTCCCGTCACCGACACCGAGCGACCCGTGTACGTGCCGTGCCGTACGAACCGCTGTTCCGACGGCGCCAGCACCCGCACCACCGCATCCTCATCCCGCAACACCTCGCAAGCGTGCGGCAACACCCGCGCGGGTGCAAACCGCGGGGTACGCAAGACTGGTCGGCATGAGTCTTGCCGCACATCTGGAAGAACTCGGCCGTCCGCTGGTCGAGCATCAGCTCACGCATCCCACGGTGGCCGGGATCGCCAAGGGTGATCTGCCCGAGCCGATTTTCCGATCCTGGCTCGAGCAGGACTACCTTTTCCTGCTCGATTACGTCCGGGTGTTCAGCCGCCTGGCCTGGCAGGCGCCGTCGGCCCACCTCGCCGACCTGGTGGATCTGGCACACGCCACCTACCACGACGAACTGGCGCTGCACCGCTCGCTGGCCGCCGAATTCGGCGCCGACCTCGACGGCGCCACCAAAGGCGTTGCCTGCACGGCATATACGGCATTCCTGCTGGAGTCGGCGGCCGACTACGCCGAGGGTCTGGCCGCCCTCTACCCGTGCATGTGGGGCTATTCGAACCTGGGCGCACGGCTCGCCGAGAACCCGCCCGCCGAACCGCGCTATCGCCGCTGGGTCGACACCTACGCCGACCCCGGCTTCGCCGACCTCACCCGCCGCATCGCCCAGATGATCGACGAGGCGGGTGCGGACCCGGCCCGGGCCGAGGCCCTGTTCCTGGAGGGCATGCGGCACGAGCTCGCGTTCTGGGACGTCCCCCGCTGACCACACCAGAACAAGTGGTGCACAGGCGGCGCGCCACGCCCTACGCTGACTGTCGTGGGAGTGGAGCACGTGCGGGCCTCTGACGCGGACCGCGAGAAGATCGTCGAACAACTGCGTCTGGCGATGAACGAGGGCAGGTTGAGCCTGCACGAATTCGACGACCGGTTGCAGCAGGTGTACGCCGCCAAGACCTACGGCGAGCTGACGCCGCTGCTGGCCGACCTGCCGACGCAACGCAATACCCGCGAGGCCGTGTCGAAACGGGTGCCGCAATGGGTGGTCATCATGTGGACCCCGTGGGTCTTCGTGAACATGCTCTGCCTGTTGATCTGGGCGGCTACCGGTTTGGGGTACTTCTGGCCGTTCTGGGTGGCGGTGCCGTGGGGTTGCGCCCTGCTCATCCCGACCGCGATCGGCATCACCGTGCGCGGCAACGAGTCCGATTCGCCCCGGCCACCGCTGCCGCCGACGCCGCCGACCCCACCGCTGCCGCCGAGTCACTGAACGACGAACGACCCGCGCCGACTGATCGGCACGGGTCGTTCGTCGTGTCGCGAAAAGCTCAGGAGCCCAGCAGATGCTGGGCCAGGTAGCCCTCGACCTTGTCCAGCGCGATCCGCTCCTGGGTCATCGAATCCCGTTCCCGGATGGTCACCGCCTGATCCTCGAGCGTGTCGAAATCGACGGTGATGCAGAACGGGGTGCCGATCTCGTCTTGACGACGGTAGCGCCGGCCGATCGCGCCCGCGTCGTCGAACTCCACGTTCCAGTTCCGCCGCAGCTGTGCCGCAAGGTCTTTCGCCTTCGGCGTCAGGTCCGCGTTACGCGACAGCGGCAGCACGGCCGCCTTCACCGGCGACAACCTGCGGTCCAGCCGCAGCACGGTGCGGGTGTCCACGCCGCCCTTGGCATTGGGCGCCTCGTCCTCGGCGTAGGCGTCGACCAGGAAGGCCATCAGCGAGCGGGTCAGACCGGCCGCGGGCTCGATCACGTACGGGATGTAGCGCTCGTTGGTGGTCTGGTCGAAGAAGCTGAGCTCGGTGCCCGAGTGCTCGGAGTGCGTCTTCAGGTCGTAGTCGGTGCGGTTGGCGACGCCCTCCAGCTCACCCCACTCGTTGCCCTGGAAGCCGAAGCGGTACTCGATGTCGGTGGTGCCCGCCGAGTAGTGCGACAGCTTTTCCTTCGGGTGCTCGTAGAGCCGCAGGTTGTCCGGGTTGATGCCCAGATCGGTGTACCAGGAGAAGCGGGTCTCGATCCAGTACTTGTGCCATTCGGCGTCTTCGCCGGGCTTGACGAAGAACTCCATCTCCATCTGCTCGAACTCGCGGGTGCGGAAGATGAAGTTGCCGGGGGTGATCTCGTTGCGGAAGCTCTTGCCGATCTGCGCGATACCGAACGGCGGCTTCTTGCGCGCGGTGGTCATCACGTTCGCGAAGTTGACGAAGATGCCCTGCGCGGTTTCCGGGCGCAGGTAGTGCAGGCCTTCCTCGGACTCGATCGGGCCGAGGTAGGTCTTCAGCATCATGTTGAAGTCGCGCGGCTCGGTCCACTTGCCGACGGTGCCGCAGTTCGGGCACGCGAGCAGCTCCATCGAGACCGTGTCCGGATCGTCGATCTTGTTCTTGAGCGCGTAGGCCTCCTGCAGGTGGTCCTGCCGGAAGCGGTGGTGGCAGTTGAGGCATTCGACCAGCGGGTCGTTGAACACACCGACGTGGCCGGAGGCCACCCACACCTGGCGCGGCAGGATCACCGACGAGTCGAGGCCGACGATGTCCTCGCGACTGGTGACCATCGAACGCCACCATTGGCGTTTGATGTTCTCCTTGAGCTCGACACCCAGGGGACCGTAGTCCCATGCCGATTTGGTGCCTCCGTAGATCTCACCGCTCGGGTACACCAGACCCCGGCGCTTGGCGAGGTTGGCAACGGTGTCCACCTTCGACTTGGGTGCCACTCGAGAATTCTCCATCCACTACGAGTCGGATTCAGTCGGGTCCGATCAGACCTCGCCCACAGCCTATCGGCCCTGCCCAACCGAGTTTCCACCGCACGGGCATCGCCGCGGCACCAGCACTGTTCGGCGCGTCCGTTTGACATGCGCAACTGTGCATATCAAAATGGGATCGCTTTCCAATAAGGAGTTGGTGACATGACCACCGAGACTGCCACGGCGCATCCGCACAACCCGTACCGCTCGCCCGCGCCGGCACCGGTACCGGCGCGCACTGTGCTCGAGGACGCGGGCGAACTGCTGCGCGCCCTCGCCGCACCGGTCCGCATCGCCATTGTGCTGCAACTACGCGAGTCGCCGCGCTGTGTGCACGAACTGGTCGATGCGCTCGGCGTCACCCAACCGCTGGTGAGCCAGCATCTGCGCATCCTCAAGTCCGCGGGCGTCGTCCACGGCGAGCGGTCCGGTCGCGAGGTGCTCTACGAACTCGTCGACGACCATCTCGCGCATATCGTCGTCGACGCCGTCGCGCACGCCGAGGAAGGGTGATTCGTGCCAGACAACACGGTCGTACCGCAGAAGCCGGTCGGCATCCGCAGTACCCGGCAGCGCAGCGCGATCGCGGCGCTGCTGGGTGATATCGAGGAGTTCCGTTCCGCCCAGGAATTGCACGACGAGTTGCGCAAGCGCGGCGAGGGCATCGGCCTGACCACGGTGTATCGCACCCTGCAATCGCTGGCCGACGCGGGCATGGTCGACGTGTTGCGTACCGACACCGGCGAATCCGTCTACCGGCAGTGTTCCACCGGCCACCACCATCATCTGGTGTGCCGGCACTGCGGACGCACCGTCGAGGTCAAGGGCCCGACCGTGGAATCGTGGGCCGACGCGATCGCGAGCGAACACGGATTCACCGAGGTCAGCCACACCATGGAGGTGTTCGGCACCTGCCGCTCCTGCAAAACGGCCGACAACGGCGACGGCCGCGGCACGCTCTAGTCCGGCCGCGGTCCGCTCAGCGGACCGGACTCTGGTTAACACCACGCTTCCCCCGGCAGATTTCAACGCGAACCCCGCGACGCCCGGCCGAACCGGGCATCGCTCTGGGGTTTCGCCCATCTTCTGGAGGCAGCGTGCGCTCGACCCTGATCTCATCCGCAGTCCCCGCGCGGCCCCGGCGGCTGCGCACCACCGCGGCGGCGGCCGCGGTGCTCGGCGCCGCCGCGCTCGCGCTGACGGCGTGCAACGACAAAGACGGCACGGCGACACCGGCTTCCGGCACGCCGGCCACCAGCGTGGCCGCGACCGGCTCGCCGGGTAGCGCGACCCAGGCGACGGTGCGCACGGTCGGCAAGACCGGCTGGTTCGAGGGCTTCGACATCACGGTCGACAAGGCCACGGTCGTGCCGGACGAATTCGGCGGCGCGAAGGTGCTGATCGACATCACCTACAAGAACACCACGCTCGACAACAAGACGATGAGCAACAACACCTCGCTGCTGGTCGGCACCGAGGTCGACGGCGGCGCGAGCTGGAACAACCCGACGGTGCCGGGCAACGGGTCGGCCAAGGGCTCGGTGACCACGCCGGTCAAGTCCGCCAAGGACGCCGAGCATCTGCTCGACACGATGACCGTGGTCTACGGCCAGGCCTCGGACAACCAGACCAAGATTCCGCTCAGTGCCGCGGGCAAGGTCGAGAGCGTGCAGCCGAAGACGCTGCCCGTCACCGGCACGCTGGTGCAGGACCAGACCACGATCGAGGTGACCGCGGGCAAGCTCGCCCCCAGCTACGCCGAGAACGAGCGCGGTAAGGACGAACTCGCGCTGCGCATCAAGATCAGCGGCGGGCCGGGGATCGCCGCGGGCGGCACCAACATCTTCACCGAGTACTTCTCGCTGCAGACCCCCGACGGCAAGTCCGTGGTCGCCGACGACCGCGGCCAGATCAACGAGCTGCTCGATGCGGGCAAGACCATCGACAACCCGAAGAACTACGTCGTCTTCGTCGTTCCCGCCCCCGGGACCGGCAATTACGTCCTCACCTACAACAACCAGAAAGCCGAGGGCGCGGCCACCGCACCGACCCTGGCGTTCACTGTCGACTGAATACCGTCGCCGACAACGAGCAGCAGGCCGAGACACTCGACAAACGGGAAAGCGGGACATGCGGCCGCTGTGGCCGCATGTCCCGCTCGGTGGTGGTCAGCCAGTGGTGGCGGGGACCGGAACCGGGGTCGCGTGCGCCGTTTCGGTCCGGGGACGGAAAGCGGCGACGGCGAGCAGTGCCAGTCCGGCAACGGCCCAGATCAGCAGGACCACAAGGGGTCCCGTAGCGCGGGCACCGTCGAAGAAGGCGACCGAGCGGAACAGGGAAGCGGCGGCACCGGGCGGGAGGAGCTGGCCGATCGCACCCCACGGCTGCGGTAGGAGTTCCGGTGCGGAAGTGGCCGCGGAGAACGGGTTGCCGATGAGCAGCAGAGTGAGGGCGGCGATCCCGATGCCTGCCCGGCCGATGACGGCGGAGAGCCCGACGACAGCGCCCGCCACCGCGAACGACGCGAGCCCGGCGACCGCGGACAGCACCAGGTAGGAACCGGGGATCACCGACATCCACCCGTGCACGATCGCCATGCTGAGCAGGCCACCGACCACACCGAAGGTGCACAGTCCCAGCGCTTTTGCGCCGAAGGCCGGGATCAGCAGACTGATCAGGACGCCCGCCGCGAGGCCGGACATCACCAGCGGCAGCACCATCGCGCCGAACGCGGCGCCGCGCGGATCGTCGGCGTCCGCGGCCACCACATCCTCCACCGGCGCCGCCGCACCGGCGGACAGCTGCTGGCCGATCTGCGTGAGCTGTTGCGCCACAGCGGGACTCGCCGCGGAGGCGACCAGCATCCGGGGCGGCCCGTCGCCGGTGACGATCGCGCCGTACACCGCACGGCGCTCGATCGCGGCACGAGCCGCGGCCGCGTCGCCCGGCCGGGAGATCTCGAACGCGTCCGGACTGTGCGCGGTGAGCTTGCCGATCACCATGTCGGCCTGCGGGCCGGTGACAGCGATCGGTACGTCGCGCGGTGCGATATTGGCCGCGGGCCAGGCGAAGGCGACCAGCATCAGCGCTTGGAGCAGAGCGGCGCCGACACCGATGGCGAGCGCTCGCTGGTTGATGTTCATGACGTACTCCCATAAATCGAATGACCGTTCTTTTTCGATGGATCGAGCGTCGCACGCCCCCTCGGACTTGTCAAGAACGGATATTCGTTTTACTTTGGACTCATGCCCAAGGTCAGCGAAGAACACCTGGAACGCCGCAGGCAGCAGATCCTGGACGCCGCGCGGCTGTGTTTCGCGCGCAAAGGTTTCCACGAGACCTCCATGCAGGACGTCTTCACGGAGTCGGGGCTGTCGGCCGGTGCCGTCTACCGCTATTTCAAGAGCAAGGACGAGATCATCGCGGCACTGGCCGGCCAGACCTCGGTCGGCCTGCGCGCGGTGATGGGCGAGCTGATCCACGCCGACCCCCTGCCGACGCCGGACCGCCTGGTCGGCGCGATCGCCGAGAACATGATCGCGCAGAGCGGCCCCGACGGACCCCTACGTCTGGCCCCGCAGGCATGGGCGCTGGCACTCGTGCACCCCGAGGCCGCGGTGTATGTCAAGGAGGCGATCATGGGCATCCGTGACCGCATGTACGAGTACACCGAGCTGATGCGCGACGCCGGCTGGCTCCCCGACGATGCCGACCTGCACGCGGTGGCCGTCGCCGTCATGGGGATCCTGCCCGGATTCATGTTGCAGCACTTGATCATCGGCGATGTCGATCCGGAGACGCTGGCGCGCGGCGTCCGCACCCTGCTCCCCTACGGCAGCACCGCGAGCCCGGCGCAGGCCTGATCACGCTGAGCCGCGCCAGTATTCGAGCTCGGCGACGGTCTTTCTGGTGTGCGGATGCCGCTCGCCCAGCACCCGGACCCGATCGGCGAGCACTCGCTCCAGTTCGGCGATCGCGCCTGCCACGTCTCCGGCGTAGCCACGACACCGCGCCAAGTCGTACCGGGTCCGCAGGGTATCGCTGTGGTACGGCCCCAGAATGCGCTGCCGGTCCACCAGGACCTGTTCGAAACCGACTATGCCCCTGGCTGTCTCACCGTTTCGCACCCGCCACCACGCCAGCCGGTTGCGGGTGGCGAGGGTGGCGATGTTCGACCGGCCGAGGACACGGGTCTGCTCGGCCAGCAACACTGTGAGTTCGGCCACCGCGCGGTCGGTGGCACCACCGTGCCCGAGCCACTTGGCCAAATGACACCAGGCACCGAAGGTGTGCAGATCGTCGGGGCCGAATATCCGGCGCTCGTCTGCCAGCAACAGTTCGGAATCCGCGATGGCGCCGGCGATGTCACCGTTCTTGCCGCGCCATTGCGCTAGATCGAATCGGGTCGCCAAGGTGCTCGGATGCTCGGGGCCCTGCACCCGTTGCCGGTCGTCGAGCAACTCGCGCAGCTCGCGCACAGCCCGGTCGGGTTCGCCGTTGCGGCCGTGCAGCCACGCGAGATTGTTGCGGGTGGCGAGGGTGTCCGGATCGTCGTGGCCGAGCACCCGGCGGCGGTCGTGCAGCAGAGCCTCGGTATCGGTGATCGCGCCCGCGAAGTCGCCGCCGCGGCCACGCCAGTAGGACAGGTTGCCCCGCGCGCGCAAGGTGGCCACATCGTCGCGGCCGAGCACGCGCAGCCGATCGCGGAGCAACACCCGATACTCCGCGACGGCCTGGGCGACATCGCCGTTCTTGCCATGCCACCAGGCCAGATTGTCGCGGGTGTCGAGGGTCTCCGGATGGTCGTCGCCGAGCGCCACGCGCCGATCGGCGAGCAATCGCTCGTAGTCCTCGACGGCGGCCTGCTTGTCGCCGCTTTCCCCACGCCACCAGGCCAGGTTGTAGCGGGCGCGCAGGACGTCGAGCGGATCGGCCGACTCGTGGAACGCGGGCAACCACGCCGCCCACCGGTCGCGGTTGTCCGAAGCCCTTCCGGTATCGAGACTTTCGAGGTACCGCAACGCCGCCGCGGAATCGCCGTAGGCGAGATAGTGCCGCACCGCCGACCCGCCGGCGTACTCGGTCGCCTGCGCCGACGTGGTGACCGCCAGCGCCGCCGCGATGGCTCGGTGCCCGTCGCGCAGGTCGAAACCGTTCTCGCGCAACACCTCCCTCAGCGGGGCCACGAAGGCGCTGTGCGCGATGCCCAGGCTCTCCTCCGCCACGCCGGGACTCCCCCGCGCGATCAGCGCGCCCAACGCCACCACGCGATCCCGAATCCTGGCCTCGCTCAACCCGATATGCCGCTCCGCCAGCGCCGCGCGTAACAGCTCGAGCGGCAGCACGGTGCCCGCGCCCGCCGCGGTGAGCACGCCGAGCACCGTCACGGTCGCCGAATCCTCTTCGGCCCCTTGCCACACCGCCGCGACACGGCGCTGGATCAGACCCGTCAAACCGATCGCCTCGAGCACGTCGGTGTCGCCGCTGCCGTGGTAGGCGATTTCGGTGAGCAGCCGGGCGAGCAGCCAACCACCGGCCGGAGCCTGCGCCACCAGCCGGTGCAACGCGTCACCGATCCACTCGGCCCACGACGCTTGCGTGAATTCGGCTCGTCCCCTGCCGATCACCCCGGCGATGTCCCGGGCGGTGGGCGGCTGGAGATCGATCCGGCACATATGTCCGAGCGCCGCAGCGTGTTCGATCCCCGCACCTGCCCGGATCCCGGTGATCACATGGACATTGCGTAAATCCGCCCGGGTGGTCAGCTCGGCGACGGCAGCGACGACGAGTTCGCGCGTACCCGGACGCGGCTGGTCGAGTCCGTCGATAACGATCGTGATGCGGTGTTTTTCGCGCAGTCCGCTCAGCGGCTGGGTCACCGTCAAGGCGAACTGGTCGATATCAGGCCCGGAACGACCCCGGTAGGCGCGCTCGACCTCCGCGCGCGCCGCGGCGAAACCCGCGACCCGATCGGTCAATTGGGTGGCCAGCTCGTCCACGAACGACTCGAGCGAACTCGACACGTCCAGGAAGACCGCGGCCGTGATGCTGCGCGGGGACTGGTCGTCCAGGTCGCCCACCAGGTCGGGCCGGACGAGCAAGGACATCAAGGTCGACTTCCCGGATCCCGCCGAGCCGACCACCGCCCGCAACCGCCGGCCCCGCGCGTTCACCACGTCCTCCAGCCGCCGGCGCAGCGTGGCGGTCAGCACGACGCCGCGGGTCAGCTGGTCCACCAGGCCCGCCGCGCGCCGCCCCGCCACCGCGTCGCGATGCCGCGCGACATTGGGCACGAGCCACAGCCCGGCATCGCCGCCGAAAGCCGCGCCGAGATGACTGGGATGCTGACCCGTACACGTGGTGGCGATCGGTGAGCGCAGGTCTGACGGCAGCAGGTTCGCCCCGCCCAGGTCCAGGCCGTTCGCGAAGGTCTCCACCATCGTCCGGGTGAAGCAGCCGCCGTACGCGCTGCCGTCGTCGGCCGCGACCAGCAGCTCCATCCGGCCGGTCGCCTGGTCGATCCGGTCGAACCACCGGGTGGCCGCGCCGGTGAACGCCTGCCCGGTTTCGCACGCGTCCACGAGCACGATCAAACCGTCGAGCGACGCTCTGTTCAAGCGGTCCCGGATTTCCTGCGGCAGGTGGAAAGCGTTGTGCAGGTTGACATCTTCGGGTGTATCGACGGCGAGCAGATAGAAATCCGAAGCGCCCGTCGTCTTGCCGTGACCGACGAAACTGATCAGCAAGGTCGCCTGCCGGGTCGAGGCCGCGCGAAAAGCCTCGTCCATCGCCGACAGCAGCTCGGTGGCGGTCGGATCGACAATAGGCCCGTCATAGGAGGTCGCCGGTTGCCATGCGCCCCGTTCGCTCAAACTCGAATACAGGTCCCAAGCCAATTGTTTCGGAAACGAAAGACGCGGCAGCGCAGCGCATTCCGATCCGATCACCAGCGCGAGTCGTCCTCCCACACCGAAAAATATAGGGCTACCGATGTCGGGGTACTGCCGCTTTTGCCGTCCTGTATACCGAACGAATGAATTCGGAAACAGGCTCGGCGGCAACCCCGATCAGAGGCTGAACGCGACCGCGCGCAGAATCAGCGCGACGATGAACACCACGGTGAAGGCCAGGTCGATCGACAAACCGCCCGCACGAATCGGCGGCAACACTTTGCGCACCGGAGCGATCACCGGCTCGGTCGCAGCGTGCGTCACGTCGCGCGCCTTGCTCGCCCACGCCGGGCTGTTGCCGAGCACGCCGATCCAGTCCAGCACGAGCCGGGCCAGCATCAGCAGAATGAACACCGTCAAGACGATTCCGAGCAGCGTCCCGATGAGACTCATACCGAACTCCTTCATGGTGGCCAGGTCGGCCCTCTACCCGTGTCAACTCCGCGAGCCCGGAAAAAGTGTCCGCTTTGCCGGATTCTCAGAGGACTATCAGGCGAGCATAGTTCCGAAGTTCGCTGGTCACCGGTAGCGGCGACGCGTCGCGCCGAGATATCAGCCGCTCGGCCCATTGATCTCGGCCAGCGCCTGTGCAAGTGTCGGGCGTGCCCCAGCCAGGGGAATTCGTTGTCGGAAGGAAGAATTTGTCGTGATCTTCTCGACCAAAACCGCCGCCGCTGTCACGGCGTTCGGTGCGGTGACCGCCGCGCTCGCGCTCGCCGCACCCAGCGCGGGCGCCTCGGTGTCCCGGATCGAGGTCTCGCCCGGGCTGAGCTTCGGTAGCTCGGGCGCGTCGCTAGGCGCCGGCTGCTCCTACACGGTCACGGCCACCGCGAAGCCGGGCGCCACGGTCGTGTTCCTCGATGAGGTCGACGGTGCGCGCACCGACACCACGTTCAAGCCGGTCGGTCCGGTCGCGGACGCGTCGGGCAAGGCCAGCACGGTGTGGACGCCGGCCAAGAAGGGCGAGCACAAGATCTGGGCCGCCGAGTACGTGCAGGGCGAGGCCTACACCCTCACCACGGTGACCGTCGCGGGCTCCGGCATCGGCGCGGGCCCCGCCTGCGTCGTGCTGGGATAGTCGCCTGCACCCGCGGCGAAGCCGTCCGGACGCGGCGACAGCCGCTCAGAGCCAGCCGAGTCGCTCGGCGGCCCGGACGGCTTCGGCGCGGGTGGTGCTGCCGGTCTTGCCGATGGCGGCCGAAAGATGGTTGCGGACGGTGCCTTCGGACAGATGCAGCTTCTTCGCGATAGCCCCCGCGGTGGCCCCGTCGGCCGCGGCCGCGAGGACTTCGCGCTCCCGTTCGGTGAGCGGCGACGTACCCGCGGTGAGTGTTTCGGCCGCCAACGCCGGATCCACCACCCGCAGACCCAGCTGCACCCGGCGCACGGCATCGGCGAGTTCCCTTGCCGGAGTGTCCTTCACGACGAAGCCATCGGCGCCGGCATCGATCGCGCGACGCAGGTAGCCCGGCCTGCCGAAAGTCGTCACCATGAGAATGCGCACGCCGGGATGCGCGGCGTGGATCTGCGCGGCGACGGCGATCCCGTCCATGCCCGGCATCTCCACATCCAGCAGCACCACATCGGGATTCGTGCGATCGACGGCCTCGAGTACCTCGTCGCCGCGCCCCACTTCGCCGACCACCTCCAGGTCGGACTCCAGTCCGAGCAGCGCGGCGAGTGCGCCGCGAACCAGCGCCTGGTCGTCGGCCAGTAGCAGCCGGATCATCGTTCCCACTTCCTGTTTCGCGCGGGTGCGCGCCGAACCACACTCGACTCTTTCGCCGGCCGGGGCAAAGCCTCAGCCCGGCACGCTGGCACAGACACGCAAACCCCCTCCCTCCGGGGTGGCGAGGGTCAACGTGCCGCCCGCCGCGCGCACCCGCTCACGCAGGCCGGTCAACCCCGACCCGGAACCCGCGACAGCGGCGAGGCCACGGCCGTCGTCGACCACCTCGATGCTGGTGGCGCTCACCCGCACCGTGCAGTGCCGGGCGGCGCTGTGCCGGATCACGTTGGTCACCGCCTCGCGCAGCACCCAGCCGAACAGCTCGCCGTGCGCCGGATCGGGCACCTCGTCGGGGAGATCCGCGGCGATATCGGCTGCAGCCAATGCCGTTCTCGCATTGGCCAGTTCGCCACGCAAGGACACCTCCCGTAAACCGCCGACGGTCTCACGCACGCCGGCCAGCGCCTCCCGTGCCAGCCGCTCGATATCGGCCAGCTCGGTCCGTGCCCGTGCCAGATCGACATCGAGAAGACGCTGTGCCAGTTCGGTTTTCACCGTGATCACGGTCAGCGAATGGCCCAGGATGTCGTGCACGTCGCGGGCCACCCGGTTACGCTCCTCCACCAGGTCCAGTTCCGCACGCTGCCTGCGGTTCAGCTCGGCCAACCGCTCGCCGCGCAGGCCCAGCTGCCGGGCCAGCCAGATCCCCACCGGGATGAAGGCCAGGTAGAACGGCACGTCGGCGAGTTGCGAGCGGGGCGCGACGACCGGAACGAGCAGCAGCGCGACCATCACCGCGAGCACCACGTAACCGGATTCGCGCAGCGGCAGATGGAAGATCGCGACCACCGCGACGTACAGCGCGGTCGGCAAGGCGGCCCCGCCGAGGGTCGCCACCAGGGCGACGTGCAAGCCGACCAGCAGGGCGAGCACCGCCCAGATTCGCTGATCGACCGGCTGATCCACCATGAGGTCGCGGGGACCGGTACGCCGGAACATCAGGAACGAGCCGACGACGAGCGCGGCGAAGCCGAGCAGGAACAGCGCCGCGAGCACTGCGTCGCCTTCCTCTCCGCGTGACCAGTGCTGCATGATCGGCGGCACCAGCCAGACCAGCCAGACCACGGCGATGAACACCCCGAACCACCCGCGGCGCCTGCCGTTCACCGTGTACGACTGGTCCTCCAGGGCGCGATCGATGAGCCCGGACAGGCCCACCGCCCGCACGGCGCGCAGCCGGGCGTTCAGTCCCATGCCACACCTCCGGCCCGCGCCGGGGAGCGGCGAACGCTGCGGAAATGGTGGGCGATCACGAGGACTGACGGTACCGAACCCGCACCCGCCCACCGCACGCACCGAATGTCACGTGGTGTCATGTCGACCTTTCCTTGCGACCCGACCGCGACGCGGTCGCCCACCCCTCGACGGGCGACCGCGGGCAGCTCAACGCGCGGTGTCGCGGCGGAACAGGTACGCCGACCCGCCGATGAACAGCGCCGCCCACACCACCACGTTCAGCACACCCAACGCGATCGACCCGGCACTGCTGTCGCCGAAGGGAATTCGGGACAGCGTCGCGACGCCGTTGGTCGGGAACACCCGGGAGACGGTGTCGAACCACCCGTGCAGCGGAATGAACAGCCCGCCCGCGAACGACAGCACGGCGAGCACCGGGCCGAGCAACTGCATCACGTTCTCCGAAGGCAGCAGGTAGCCGACGAACAGCCCGAACGCCGCGAAGACCAGCGAGGTGAGCCAGGCGAGCAGGAAACAGCTCACCCAGGCGACCGGGGTGAGGTGCGCGCCGAGCGCGGCGCCGACCACGAAGACCGCGGTCACCGACACCAGCCCGAGCACCATCGCGACCGCGACCTTGGTGGCGATATAGGCGACGGGACGCAGTGGTGTGAGCCGCAATTGGCGACTCCACCCCTGGGCACGTTCGATCGCCACCATCGCGCCGCCGCTGGTGGTGGCGAGCATCGCGCCGTACACGGCCATCGACACCATCACGTAACCGGTCACGTTGCCGGAGCCGTAGGACTGCGTCCGGAAATCGGATTGCAGGCCGAAGATGACGAAGAACAGCGGCGGGATGAGCAGGGTGAAGATCATCGTGCGCCGGTTGCGCAGCATGCGGCGCAGCTCCACCCGCAGGAAGCCGAGGCTGAACCCGCCCAGCGGGGTCGGGCGGCGGGCGGAAACCGGCTCGGCGGCAAGGGTTGTCATCTCAGTTCTCTCCGGTGGTCAGCGCGAGGAAGGCGGATTCGAGGTTGTGCGAGGTGATTTCGAGATCGACGGCCGCGGTCTCGGTGAGCAGGTAGCGGGCCACCGCATCGGAATCGCTGGTGCGCACGATGATTCGGTCACCCCGCTGCTCCACGTCGTCGACACCGGGCAGCGCGAGCAGATCCGGCGGCACGGCACCGGCGAGGGTGGCGCGCACCGCGCGACCCGACGCCAGATTCTTGATCTCGGCCGCGCTGCCGTCGGCGACCACCTTGCCCGCCCGGACGAGCACGATCCGATCGGCGTACGCGTCGGCCTCGTCCAGGTAGTGGGTGGCGAACACGACGGTGCGGCCGCGCTCGGAGTCCTCCCGCATCGCGTTCCAGAAGTCCCGGCGCCCTTCGACATCCATGCCGGTGGTGGGTTCGTCGAGCACGATCAGATCCGGGTTCGGCAGTAGTGCCAGCGCGAACCGCAGCCGCTGTCGTTGCCCGCCCGAGCATTTGCCGACCAGCCGGCCCGCGATCTCGGTGATGCCTGCCCGCCCGAGTACCTCGTCGACCGGCCGGGCGGCCGCGTACAGGGTCGCGACCAGCCGCACCGTCTCGGCGACGGTGAGATCGGGCAGCAACCCGCCGGATTGCAGCACCGCCGAAATCCGGCCCACCGCAAGCGCTTCCGCCGGCGTACCGCCGAACACCGCCACGCTGCCCGCGTCCGGGGACGCCAGGCCGAGCACCATGTCGAGGGTGGTGGTCTTGCCCGCCCCGTTCGGCCCGAGGAAGGCGACGATCTCGCCGGGTTCGATCACGAGATCCAGCCCGTCCACGGCCTGCACCGCGCCGCCGCCGGGTAGCGCGAAGCTCTTACGCAGATCGCGCAGTTCGATCGCGGCCGCGGCCGAGCGTTTCGCGGACCCGTCGGCCGTTGCGCGGACGGCCCCGGTCGTCAGTGCTGATGTCATGCCTCAACACTCGCGCACCGCGGCGCGCACGACCCCACATGACTGTCACGTGTCGCGCATGACAGTTGTCATGGGTGCGCGGATAACTCACATACCGGACGGACCGGGCGCCGACTCAGGGCACCAGACCCTGACGGGCCTTGCCCGCGCCGGAGAGCACGAGTACCAGCATGGTGGCGAGGGCCTGATCTTCCAGACCCGCGGCGGGGAAGGTGTAGCGCAGGATGATGTCGGCGAGCTTGTCGTGGCCGATCACGGTGAGCGAACCGAACTGCAGCGCGTTGTTCCGCTCGGCGACCCGCTTGTGCAGCTGCGCGTTCAGCGGCCGATCCCAGGCCAGCACGCAGGTCAAGGTCAGCACATCGAGGCCGGGGGCCAGGTTGACCGCCCGCAACGAGCACAGCGCGCCCTCGTATTCGAAGCCGATCGAGCCCTCGGGATCGACGCGCACGTCGATGTCGTAGTACGACAGGGAGGCGCCCGCGCGCGCCTGCAGTTCCTGTTCCGGAGTCACCGATGATTCCATGCCTGTGCCGCCGTTCACTTGGTGCCGCCGAAGCGCCGATCACGCGAAGCGTACTCGAGGCAGGCGGCCCACAGGTTGCGCCGGTCGAAATCGGGGAAAAGGGTGTCCTGATAGACGAATTCGGCGTAGGCGGACTGCCAGATGAGGAAGTTCGAACTGCGGAATTCCCCGGAGGGGCGCAGGAACAGGTCGACGTCGGGCATGTCCGGTTCATCCAGGAACCGCGCCACCGTCGCCTCGGTGACCTTCTCCGGATCGATCTCCCCCGCGGCCACCCGGCGTGCGATTTCCCTTGCCGCGTCGGCGATTTCGGCGCGACCGCCGTAGTTGACGCACATCGTCAGGGTCATCACCGTGTTGTGCTTGGTCATCTCTTCGGCGATCTCGAGCTCGTTGATCACGCTGCGCCACAGCCGGGGCCGCCGACCCGCCCAGCGCACCCGCACACCCATCTCGTTCATCTCGTCGCGCCGGCGCCGGATCACGTCCCGGTTGAAGCCCATCAGAAAGCGCACCTCGTCGGGGCTGCGCCGCCAGTTCTCGGTGGAGAAGGCATAGGCCGAGAGCCACTTCACGCCCATTTCGATACAACCCTCGACGGTGTCCATCAGCACCGCCTCACCGCGCTCGTGCCCCGCGGTGCGCGGCAGCCCGCGCTCCTGGGCCCAGCGGCCGTTGCCGTCCATCACCAGCGCGACATGGTTCGGCACCAGCTCAGCCGGGATGGCAGGCGGACGCGCCCCCGACGGATGCTGCGAGGGCGGGCGAACGGTGCTGGTCGCGACCGACCCCGCGGGGTTCGGCCGGGTCGCGGTGGAGGAGTCTCGGCGCAGGATCACGGCCCCTATCCTGCCTGATGGTTGTGGAGACCCTGTGACGGTCTCCGTCCAGGCCCCTGATCAGGCGGGCGAACCCACCGCCCGGGACCGCTCGATCAGCGGCAACGTGCGCAACTGCCGCTCCAGATGCCATTGCAGATGCGCGGCGACCAAGCCACTGGCCTGCCTGCGCACCCCCTCGGGCACCGCCTCGACGTACTCCCATTCGCCACGCAACAACGCCACCAGCAGGTCGAGCACGCCCTGTGCCGGGGTCGCCGCACCGGGCGGACGGCAGTGCACGCACACCGCGCCCCCCGCCGCGACGTGGAAGGCCCGATGCGGACCGGGGGTCGCGCATTTGGCGCATTCGTCCAGCGCGGGCGCCCAGCCCGCGAAACCCATGGCGCGCAACAGGTACGCGTCCAGGATCAGCTCGTGCGGTCGCTGTTTGGCCGCGATGGCGCGCAGCGCGCTCGCGGTGAGCGCGTGCAGCCGCGGCGCGGGCGCGCGCTCCTCACCGGCCAGCCGTTCCGCGGTTTCCAGCACCGCGCAGGCCGTGGTGTAGCGCCCGTAGTCGTCGATGATGTCGGCGGCGAACGCCTCCACCGTGTGTACCTGGGTCACCACGTCCAGCGTGCGGCCGGGATGCAACTGCACGTCGATGTAGGCGAACGGTTCCAGCCTGGCCCCGAACTTCGATTTCGTCCGGCGCACTCCCTTGGCCACGGCACGCACCAAACCGTGCTGGCGCGTCAGCAACGTGACGATGCGGTCCGCCTCGCCCAGCTTGTGCTGGCGTACCACCACCGCCACATCCCGATACAAACGCACGCCTCATCCTCCCATGAACACCCGACAGCCCTCGGCAGGCGCGCACCCCTATACCGGTCCGGCGCCAGTAGGGGTTGATCGACCAGTCCCGGCGAATCCGCCATTGCCGCTCGGTGCGCTGACCTATTCTTTTCCTCTACCGCACTGTTGGGGAGGGGTTTTCACAGTTGGACGACCTACTTGGCACCGGAACCGCCGCGGGTTTCCGGGCCACTCGAGAATTACTCGGCCTGCCGGTGCCATGGTGCGCCCGGCTCTTCGCCGTGGCCGAGCGCACCGTGGAGCGCTGGGAGAAGGGCGCGTTCCAGATCCCGGACACGGTCGCGCGTGAGCTCGCCGAAATCGCCGACGAGACCGAGCAGGTCGTCGATGCGATGGTCGACGCCATCGGGGCGGGTGAGATCTCGCCGCGCCTGCACACCTACCGGACCAACGACGACTACTGCAGGCACGAGCCGGGCACCCGCTACCCCGCCACCTGGCATCGCGCCGTCTGCGCCCGGGTGATGGCGGAGTTGCCGCAGGTCGAGCTGCAGTTCGTGGAGTAGCTCGGCGTCACCGCGTCGGCATCCATCGGATGTCAGTTCCGCAGCAGGCCGGAGATCAGCAGCAGCACCGACTGCTGCGCGTCGGCGCGGGCGGTGTCGGGGTCGTCCGCGTGCGCGACGATCAACGCCGCCTCGCTCAATGCGCTGAGCACGAGTTGACTCAGCACCCGCACCGGCGCGTCCGCGATCAGCCCGGCGGCGCGGGCGCGCTCCAACTGCGTGGTGATCAGGCCGAGGCCGTGCCTGCTCTCGAATTCGCGCCAGGCCTGCCAGCCCAGCACCGCGGGTGCGTCGGTGAGCGCGATCCGCAGCATCGGCGGGCGCTGACAGATCTCCAGGAAAAGCCCGAGGCCGATCGCCATCGCGGCCATCACATCGTCGGAATCGACTGCGCCGATGGCGGATTCGATCTCCGCGGTGCTCTCGATCTCGATCTGCTCCAGCACCGCGAGGAACAGACCGCGTTTGTCGCCGTAGTGGTGATGCAGCGCACCGCGGGTGACCCCGGCCTCGGTGACGAGCTCTTCCGCCGAGGTCGCCGCGAAGCCGCGCTCGGTGAACAGGCGACGTCCGGCCTGTTCGAGCGCGGCCCTGGTGGTGCGGGAGCGATCCTCCTGGCTACGGCGTGGCATGCAGCCGAGTGAACTCCAGGATCGCTGCGGTGAGCAACTCGGGCTGGTCCTCCGGCAGGAGTGTGTAGGAGTCGTCGACGACCTGCAGCGTCGCGTGCGGCAGGTCGCGGGCCAGGCGTTCGGCGAACGCGAGCGGGAAGACCCGGTCCTCGCGCGCCCACACCAGCAGCACCGGAACCTCGACCCCCGCGAAATGTTTCGCGGCTTCCAGCGTGTACTTCTTGCGCGCGGTCTTCAGGAATCGCCGCAGGTCGCGCCGCACTCCGCCGGACCGGCGGCTCGGCAGCACGTACGAATCGACGACCTCCCGCGGTGGCAGCCGCTTGACCACCAGGCCGAAGGCCAGCGGCGTGCGGTGCAGTGCGCGGATCCGCAGGGCCTCCAGCAGCGGCCGCAGCGAACCCGGGACCCACCCCAGCCAGCCCAGCGCGGTGAACGGCGCGGGCAGGAACCCCTCGTAGCTATCGACCGCGGCCAGTACCACCCGCCCGATCCGAGCCGGCTGCCGGGTCATCAGCACCTGGGTGATCGCGCCGCCGGTGTCGTTGGCGACGATCGTGACGTCGGTCAGGTCGAGCCGTTCCAGGAAGGCGGCGATGAGGTCGGCCACCCCGGTCGGCGTCAGATCCGCGTCGGGCACCGGAATCGAGTGCGCGCCGAGCGGCCAATCAGGGGCCAGGCAGCGGTAGCCGGCCGCGGCGATGCCCGGCACCACGTTGCGCCACAGATCCGCGTTGACGAGCAGGCCGTGCACGAAGACGACGGGCGGCCCCTCCCCCGTCTCGTGGTAGCGGATGCGGCCGCCGGGCAGATCGATCTCGTGCGTCCGGCCGAGTGCGGTGCTGGTTGCCATCGTCTTCCTCCATCGAGTCGCGGTGCCAACACCTTTACATACATACTGTATGTATGTCCAGAGTCGAGCCGATTGCAGCACCAGTGTCTCGGGCGGATTGCACGCAGTTCCGAAGCGCTCCAAGGGAACTCATTTCACCCTCGTTCACCGGCCAGAACTACGCCGCCAGGGACGTCCACGAGCGAGCCTCGGCGTGGGGCGAGTTCGAAGAGTGCCGCGTCGACAAGGCGCCGAAGGCGGACTAGTCACTTGTCCAGGTTCGCGTTACGGTTCTTCCACTGCTGACGAGACGGAGCTCACATGACCGCCACCGATCCCACCCGGCCGCCCGACGGACCGCTGACGGGTGAATTGGGGCTGACCGAGCTCGCGGCCGCGATCGCCGACGGCACGGTCAGCTCGGTCGCCGCCGTCGGCGCCGCGCTCGATCGGATCGACGCCGCGCAGTCGACGCTCAACGCGTTCCGGATCGTGCGCCGTGCACGCGCGCTGGCCGAGGCCGCCGACGCCGACGCCCGGCTCGCGGCAGGCGAGCGACTGCCGCTGCTCGGCGTGCCGGTCGCGGTGAAGGACGACACCGATATCGCAGGCGAGCCCACCGCGTTCGGTTGCGGCGGCGCCTTCCCGCCGAAAACCGAAGACGCCGAATCGGTTCGGCGGCTGCGCGCGGCGGGTGCGGTGATCGTCGGCAAGACCAACACCTGCGAACTCGGCCAGCTGCCGTTCACCAGCGCCGCGGCCTTCGGCCACACCCGCAACCCGTGGGCCGCCGACCGCACGCCCGGCGGGTCCTCCGGCGGTTCGGCCGCGGCTGTCGCGGCCGGATTGGTGCCCGCCGCACTGGGTTCCGACGGCGCGGGCTCCATCCGCATCCCCGCCGCGTGGACCAATCTCGTCGGGATCAAACCGCAACGCGGCCGCATCTCCACCTGGCCGCACGCCGAAGCCTTCTACGGCCTCACCGTGAACGGGCCGCTGGCCCGGACCGTCGCCGACGCCGCACTGCTGCTCGACCTGGCCGCCGGACCGCATCCCGGCGACCGGCACACGCCCGCACCGATCTCGGCCACCGACGCCGTGGGACGCGATCCCGGGCGGCTACGCATCGCGCTTTCGCTGCGAATTCCGTTCACCGCCACCAGAACTACGCTCGACCCGCAGATCGCGGCGGCGGTCCGCCGCGTCGGCGACACGTTGCGCACGCTCGGCCACACCGTCACCGTCGCCGATCTGCACTACGGACTGTTGATCGGCGCGTCCTTCCTACCCCGTTCCATGGCCGGCATCCGCGCGGTGCACCAGAACATGCCCGGTGCCGAAGTGGACCCGCGCACGATCGCCAATACCCGCTTCGGCAGACTGCTCGACGGTCCGGCCCTGTTCGCGGCCCGCCAAGCAGAACCCTTGCTGCACAAGCGGATCGGCAGCTTCTTCCAGAACTACGACCTGGTTCTCGCCCCTACCACCGCAACCCCGCCACCGCACGCGCAAGACATCGACGGCATCGGCGTACACGCCACCAACAACCTGATCACCGCCGCCTGTCCCTACACCTGGCCGTGGAACGTCCTCGGCTGGCCGAGCGTGAACGTCCCCGCCGGCTTCACCGACGCCGGCCTCCCGGTCGGCGCTCAACTGATGGGCACCGCCGACACCGAACCCCTCCTGATCTCCGTTGCCGCACAACTGGAATCGGAGCTGCACTGGGAACGTGCGCGACCTGAGCCCTGGTGGACCGCCGCCTGAGCCTGAGGTAGCGCAGCCGGCCGAGATTCCGAGGCGTGTCGCACCGGTCGCATACTCGACTCCCGATATCGTGGAGCGTCTGTTACCGCGTTCAATCACCACACCGTGTTTCTCCGGGCATCGAGATGCCCGTCCTGCAAACAATCGTTGGATCAGGAGGAGCGGTATATGAAAGCGATATTCTCGGCCCGGGTGAGCGTCCTACCGCTGGCCCTCATAGCGTGTGTGGGCCTGCTCGCTATGGCGCCGGATGACGGGCAGACCGGCACCGGCAGCCGGCCGAATATCGCGCTGGTCGGCGACGACGATATGGAAAGCGACGACGACTCGCCCGGCGCGAAAATCACCGACCAGCAGTTGCAAGCGCTCGGACTGTGCACCGCCGCCGAGGAAGCGGCCGAGCAGGGCCACGGCGCCACATGCGCGAGCAAGCGCGACATGAGTGCGCTCGCCCGATACAAAGCCATTCCGTTGCCGCTCGCCAGCGAGGCACGGCTCAGCCTCGCGACACCGTTCGAAATGAAGAGCGCGATGGGGGTCGATGAAGCAACTCGCGCAGCCATGTTCTCCGGACTCGCACCCGAGGACGCTGCCGAAGCCGCCGCGTTGGATGCGTGTGGCTTCTTCGCCGCCAAGGGCGGCGGCGTCTGCGACAAGTACCTCGACACAGATTGTGCGGCGCAGGAGAGCAATCGCGGCTTCTGCTTGATACGCGCGGGCTACGGCATACCCGGACCACACGACGACGAGAACCTCTCGGCAGCCGATATGGCCGTGAAGGACGCGGCGGTGCACGCCTTGCGTGCCGCACGCAGTGCACGGGTCTCCGATTCGGTGCCGCTCGCCGTCGCCGCGGATAAAGCGGAGGCCGCCGCGGTGTTGCAGTGGCAGGCCGCCGGCTGGGCGATGTAGTCGAGCGTCGCTCAATCCAGATGGGTGACGGTTACTGCAGCCCAGTAGATTTCGGCGGTGGCCTTGCAGGTTTGCAGGGCGGTGCCGGAGGTGCCGTAGGCGTAGATGCAGTTGGTGATCATGTCGGTGCGCAGGGCGGAGTTGCAGGCGGTGTAGTTGGTGCCTGCGGCGTCGGCGCGGTCGTAGCACATGTCGTGACGGGCGCAGGGGCCGCGGAAGTCGGCGGCGAAGTAGCTGTCGGGCGCGGAGGTGCAGTAATCGTGCCGGGCGACGGGTTTGAGTTTCGTGTTGTACACATAGTCGCTGGGCACGCCGACGAAGGCCGACGCCATCGAACGCGACTGCGGGACAGGTTCGCCCGGGTACACCTTGGAGGCCGCTTCGGCGGCAGGGTCGATCGGGTATTCCGGGGTCGGGGTCGCGGCCGCGTAGCCGGAGGTCAGGAGCAGCGCGGCGGGAAAGGTCAGACAGACGAGAGCCACATCACGGATCCTCATGCCGAATACCTGACACCGCGCGCGTTGCCGGAGCCGACCGATTCGACCAATGGCGCGTTAACCGCACCTTAAATACCTTTCGCGCGACGGTAATTTCGCGGCCCCTTATCCGAAACCAGGCCAAGCGCACGACAATTCACCGATTACGGGCAATTCGGAGAAATTCCGTGCCGCCCCCAGATTCGTTCCAGTCGCCCTCTATCGGCCCGGCTTAGCGTCACGACCGCCTCCACGATTGCGGGCCACCGCAAACGTATTCGGGCGAGGCCCGCGCCACCTCCATGTCGAATCGGTGAACTACAGAGGGGATATCGGTGAATCTCAACAGAAGACGCACACTGTCAGCCGCCTTGTTCGTGGGCCTGGCCACCCTGCTCGTGATCGCCCCGGCCACCGCGGACCCGGCGCCGACCGAACAGGGCGACGACCACACGCTGGGCTCGCAGATCGTGGTGCACGAAGGCGCCGGCGCCGGGGATCCCAGCCAGGAGCGTTCCCTGTCCGCCGGATCGGTGGAAGGCATCGACGTTTCCCGCTACCAAGGCGACGTCGACTGGAAAAGCTATTGGGACAACGGGGTTCGCTTCGCCTATATCAAGGCGAGCGAAAGCACCAACGTCACCAACCCCTACTTCGCCGCCCAGTACAACGGATCGTACAAGCAGGGTTTGATCCGCGGCGCATATCATTTCGCCATTCCGAGCAGCTTGAGCGGAGCGAGCCAGGCGGACTACTTCATCGCGCACGGCGGCGGCTGGTCGCGTGACGGCAAGACGCTGCCGGGCGCGCTCGACCTCGAATACAACCCGTACGACAAGAACAACCAGTGCTACAGCAAGTCGCAGAGCGCGATGGCGTCCTGGATCCACGACTTCAGCAATCGGTATCACGGCACCACCGGACGCTGGCCGGTGATCTACACCTCCACCAGCTGGTGGAGCCTTTGCGTCGGCACCGCAGGCGATTTCAGCGCGGACAGCCCGCTGTGGGTGGCCCGCTACAACTCGACCGTGGGCGCGCTGCCGTTCAATTGGCGGGTGTACAGCTTCTGGCAGTACACCTCGACCCCGCTGGACAAGAATCGCTTCAACGGCGATCTGTCCCAGTTGCAGGCGATCGCCAACGGCTGATCGAACCTAGAACCCCAAGCGGCCCAGCTGTTTCGGGTCGCGCTGCCAATCCTTGGCGACCTTCACATGCAGGTTGAGATAGATCCGGGTGCCGAGGATGTGCTCGATCTGCTTGCGCGCGTTGGTGCCGACTTCCTTGAGCCGAGCCCCGCCCTTGCCGATGATGATCGACTTCTGGCTGGGGCGTTCGACATAGAGGATCGCGTGCACGTCGAGCATGTCCTCGCGCTCCTCGTACGGCAGGACCTCCTCGATCACCACGGCGAGCGAGTGCGGTAGCTCGTCGCGGACGCCCTCGAGCGCCGCCTCGCGGATGAGCTCGGCCATGAGGGTTTCCTCCGGCTCGTCGGTGAGCTCGCCGTCGGGGTAGAACGCCGGTCCCTCCGGCATTTTCGCGGCGATGACGTCGACGAGCACCTCTACCTGCTCGTTCTTCACCGCCGACACGGGCACCACATCGGCGTCCGGGCCGAGCAGTTGCGAGAGCGCGAGCAGTTGCTCGGCGATCTGGTCCCGGCCCACCTTGTCGATCTTGGTGACGACGCCGAGCACGGTCGTCTTCGGCGCCATCTGCTTGATCTGCTGCACGATCCAGCGGTCGCCCGGGCCGATCTTCTCGTCCGCGGGCACGCAGAGCGCGATCACGTCGACTTCCGAATACGTATCGCGCACAAGGTCGTTCAACCGCTGACCGAGCAGGGTGCGGGGCCGGTGCAAGCCCGGCGTGTCGACCAGGATCAGTTGCGCGTGGTCGCGGTGCACGATGCCGCGGATGGTGTGCCGGGTGGTCTGCGGCCGCGACGAGGTGATCGCGATCTTCTGCCCGACCAGCGCATTGGTCAGGGTCGACTTGCCGGTGTTCGGCCTGCCGACGAAACAGACGAAGCCGGAACGGAATTCGCCCTTGGCGTCAGCCACCGCGCACCTCGCCGGCGGGCTGGGCATCGACCGCGAGTTCGGCGTCGTCGACGATCTCGAAGACGGCGCCGTCCCGATCGGTGAAGATGATCTTGGCGTCCGGCGACACCTCACGGACCGCGGTGACGCCATAGTCGGACAACCGACCGCTGACCACCACGGCGGCCTCGAAACCCTCTGCGCCGCTGGAGATCGCGGCCGCGACCGCGGCCTGGAGCGCGGTCAGGCGCAACGCCGTCAGGCCCACCTCGCCCGCCGCGTAGGTGCGGCCGTCGGTGTCCCGGATCGCCGCACCGCTGGCGCCGCCGGTGCGCCCCATGGCACCGCGCGCCAGGACGAGCAGCTTGTTGTCCTCGGGATCCAGTTCGGTCATTCGGAATCTCCGTCCTCATGTCGACCGGCCGGGGTGTCCCGATCCGATCCGTTGCCCTTGCGTTTGCCGTTCGACTTCTCGTCGCCGTCCGCGTTCTGCGATGTGTCCGTCGCCTTGCGCACCACCACGGTGTGCACCCGCACCCGTCCGCGGGTATCGGCGCCGCCCTCGCCGCGCAGCACCAACCCGTGCACCACGACCTTGGACCCGGGCAACGGCACGCGGCCGAGCTCGTGCGCCAGCAAACCGCCGACGGTGTCGACGTCCTCGTCCTCGATATCCAGTCCGTACAACTCGCCGAGGTCCTCGACCGGCAGCCGCGCGGACACGCGATAGCGGCCGTCCCCCAGGTCTTCGATGGGCGGCGTCTCGTCGGTGTCGTATTCGTCGGCGATCTCGCCCACGATCTCCTCGAGCACGTCCTCGATCGTCACCAGACCGGCGATGCCGCCGTATTCGTCGACCAGCAGCGCCATATGGTTACGCCTGCGCTGCATTTCGTCGAGCAGGCTGTCCAGCGGCTTGGAGTCCGGCATGAACACCGCGGGCCGCATCACCTCGCGCACCAGCACCTTGCGACCCCGTTCCGCATACGGCACAAGGTCTTTCAGGTAGACGACGCCGAGAATGTCGTCGACGTTCTCACCGATCACCGGAATCCGGGAGTGCCCCGAACGGACCGCGAGCGACATCGCTTGCGCCGCAGTCTTGTCCGCCTCGATCCACACCATCTCGGTGCGCGGCACCATCACCGCACGAGCTGCCGTGTCGCCGAGTTCGAAGACCGACTGGATCATCCGGCGTTCGTCGTCGGCCACCACGCCGCGCTCGCTGGCCATCTCGACCACCTCGCGCAGTTCGATCTCGGACGCGAAGGGGCCGTTGCGAAATCCCTTACCGGGGGTGATCGCGTTACCGAGCAGGATGAGCAGCCGGCTGAGCGGGCCGAGCAGCGCGCCGATGAACTGCAGCGGCAGCGCCGACGCCAACGCGATCGAGTAGGCGTGCTGGCGGCCGAGGGTACGCGGCCCCACCCCGATCACCACATACGACACCAGCACCATGACGATCGCGGTGACCAGCAGCGCCCAGTCGTCGGCCCAGTCCGCTAGCAGCCCGGCGGCGAGCAGCACGGTGGCGCCGATCTCGCACAGAATGCGCAGCAGCACCATGAGATTCACGTAGCGGGCGCGATCGGCGACGATGCGGCTGAGCCGCACCGCGCCGGGCCGATCGGCCCGCACCATGTCGTCGACCCGCGCCGGGGAGATGGTGTTCAGCGCCGAATCGACGCCCGCGAACACGCCGCCCACCGGGACGAGCAGGACGGCGAGCAGGATCAGGGTCAGCGAATTCACGCGGGTCCCAGTGCGTCACCCGGTGTGGTGAAGCCCGCCTTCCCCAGCAGCCTGGCGTCCCGGGCGGCGAGTTCGGCGCGCCGCTGCGCTTCGCGCAGGCTCTCGTACCACTCCTCGAGCAGCCGGGCCTGCAGCGCGAACATTTCCTTCTCCTCTTCCGGCTCGGCGTGGTCGTAGCCGAGCAGGTGGAGTACGCCGTGCACCGTGAGCAGCGCGAGTTCGTTGTCCAGCGAGTGTCCGGCCTTGCGGGCCTGGCCCGCCGCGAACTCGGGGCACAGCACGATGTCGCCGAGCATGGACGGACCGGGCTCGGGGCTGTCCGGGCGCCCGCCCGGCTCGAGCTCGTCCATCGGGAAGGACATCACGTCGGTGGGCCCGGGCAGGTCCATCCAGCGCATGTGCAGGTCGGCCATGGTGTCGAGATCGACGAGCACCATGGACAGTTCCGCGGCCGGGTGCACGTCCATCCGGGTGATCACGAAGCGCGCGACACTGACCAGATCTTCTTCGGGTACGTCGATACCCGACTCGTTGGCGATCTCGATGCTCACCCGGTCAGCCTAATGCCGCAGGTCGACACCCGATGCCGTTGGGTGTCGACCGAACGACCGACATGCGGCGCATCTCAGCGCCGATCGCCTCGACTCGCCGCTCTGCGCTGTGCTCGGTTACCCGGATAGTGCGGGCCGACCTGCGGCCTGGCCTCCGCCTCGGCCCGGTCGTAGGCATCGACGATGTCCGCGACCAGCCGGTGCCGCACCACGTCGCTGCTGGTGAGTTGCGCGAAGTGGATGTCCTCGATATCGGTGAGGATCTCGCTGGCCGCCCGCAGCCCGGAGCGGGCGCCGGTGGGCAGGTCGACCTGGCTGACGTCACCGGTCACCACGATCTTCGAGCCGAACCCGAGCCGGGTGAGGAACATCTTCATCTGCTCGGCCGTGGTGTTCTGCGCCTCGTCGAGCACGATGAACGAATCGTTCAGCGTGCGACCACGCATGTACGCCAGCGGCGCGACCTCGATCACGCCGGCCGCCATCAGCTTCGGAATGGCCTCGGGATCCATCATGTCGTGCAGCGCGTCGTAGAGCGGGCGCAGGTACGGATCGATCTTCTCGTTCAGCGTGCCCGGCAGGAAGCCGAGCCGCTCCCCCGCTTCCACCGCGGGACGGGTGAGGATGATCCTGGTGACCTGCTTGGTCTGCAGCGCCTGCACGGCCTTCGCCATCGCCAGATACGTCTTACCGGTACCGGCCGGACCGATGCCGAACACGATGGTGTTGGCGTCGATCGCGTCGACATAGCGCTTCTGGTTCAGGGTCTTGGGCCGGACGGTCTTGCCGCGCCGGGACAGGATGTCCAGACTGAGCACCTCGGCCGGGGACTCCGAAGAGCCTTCCGTGAGCATCGAAACGGTGTGTCGCACCGCCTCCGGGGTCACCACTCGGTTCCGGCCCGTGAGCGCGACGAGCTGTTCGATCACTCGCTCGGCGAGCGCGACGTCGGCCGCTTTGCCGGTCAGGGTGACGGAATTGCCACGGACATGGATGTCCGCGTCGAGCAACTCTTCGAGTTCACGCAGATTCTGGTCGGCCGAACCGAGGAACGGGAACACGGATTCGGGAGCGAGTTCGATACTGGAACGCACGGTACGTGCTGCGGGCCCCGAGCCGCTGTCTTCGGCACCGATTCCGGCTGCGGAGGTTGTCGGGTCGCCGATCTCGCCTTGTGTTCTCAAAAGTGGCTATAGCCTGCTTTCCGGTCTCGACGTGCTGCTGTGTTGAGGAAAGTTTAACGCGCCCCACCGACACCGCCCAGTGAATAAGCCGCTAACGGAAGGACCAGGTGATCACGGGATTCCCCGTCGCCGCTGCGCCCAATCCTCGGTGAAATCACGAAACCGTCGCGCCGCGCCCGAGGCCGGTGTCGCGGCCGACCACACCAACCCCACCTCCCGGGTCGCGCCGGCGTCCGCGAGCGGGATCAGCACCGGGCCGGCCAGACGCGCCTCCGCCTTCGCCCCGGCCACCCGCGGCGCGTTCGCCGGGCCCGGATCCTCCTCGGGCAGCACCCCGACCCCGAGACCCGCGGCGACCAGGCCCGCGACCGTCACCAGGTCGCTGGCCTCGAACGAGATCCGCGGGCGCAGGTCGGCGGCGGCGCTCAACTGGTCGACGATGCGGCGCATACCGTAACCGGGATGCATGGTGATGAAGTCTTCGTCCGAGACCTCGTCCAGGCGCACCTGCCTGCGGCCCACGAGCCGGTGGTCGGCGGGCACGGCCAGCGCGAGCCGCTGCCGCAGCAGCCCGCGCCAGCCGATGCCGGACATGGTCGGGCGGGGCGAGACGATGCCGAGATCCGAAGTCCCGCTGAGGACATCGTCGTTCACCATTTCCGCCGCCCCCTGTCGCAGCGCGAAAGTTATTCGGGCCGAACCACGCCGAAATTCGCCGACCAGTTGCGGCACCAGCCAGCCGCCGAAGGAATGCAGAAAAGACAGGCGCACAACACCATTGGCAGGACTGTTCAAATCGGCGATGGACTTGGCCGCGGTGTCGAGTTCGGCTTGCGCGCGCCGGGCCTGCTCGTAATAGATCCGGCCGAACTCGTTGAGCACGATGCGTTTGCCCCGGCGATCGAAGAGTTCGACGCCGAGCCGGCGTTCCAGCCGGCCGAGCATGCGCGACAGGGTCGGCTGCGTGAGGTGCAGGCGTTCGGCCGCCGCGCCGACCCGTTCCAGTTCGGCGAGCGTGATGAACCATTCCAGATCCTCGCCCAGCATCTGCCACACCTTCCCGGGTGATGAGTGTCACATCCTGTCGCAGGACCGCTACCTGCACAAAGCGCCCTCGCTATATGCACTGGACGCATGAACTCCACCATTATTATTCATTTCCCTTCGGAAAGGTCGAGGGGCGATCCTGAAACCCATGACCCTGACGAAGACCCGGCCTGCCGCCGGGGGCCGCACCACGCATGAACGCCGGATCGCCGCCGCGCTGTTCGCGGCAGGGCTGGCCACCTTCGCGACCATGTACAGCGCGCAGGCCCTGCTACCCAGCCTGTCCGAAGCGTTCGATGCGACGCCCGCCCATGCGGCGCTTGCGGTTTCGCTCACCACCGGGATGCTCGCGCTGGCCATCATCCCGGTGAGCGCGCTGTCCTCCCGGATCGGGCGCACCAGGGTGATGACCGTCTCTGCGGTGACCTCGGCGGTGATCGGGTTGCTGCTGCCGTTCAGTCCGTCGCTGGAGGTGCTGCTGACCGGGCGGGCGCTGCAAGGCTTGACCCTGGCCGGCGTGCCTGCCGTGGCGATGGCCTACCTGGCCGAGGAGATCGGCGCCGCGGGACTCGGTGCGGCGATGGGCGTCTATATCGCGGGCACCAGCATGGGCGGGCTGGCCGGCCGGGTGATTCCGGCGTTCACGCTCGGCCTGGGTTCGTGGCGCTGGGCCGAGGCCACCATCTCGGTCGCGGCGGCGGTGTGCACCGTGTGGTTCGTCCGCAGTCTGCCGCCCTCCCGCGGTTTCGTCGCCCGACCGGCCGGAATCCGCACGGTGCTGGGCGATCTCGCCGTCCAGCTGCGCCACCGCGGACTCCTCGCGCTGTTCGGGCTGGCCCTGGTACTCGTCGGCACGTTCGTCTCGCTCTACAACTTTCTCGGCTATCGGCTGACCCAGCCGCCCTTCGAATTGCCCGATGCGGTCGCGGGTTTGGTGTTCCTGCTCTATCTGGCGGGCACCGCGGTCGCGACCGTCGCCGGGCGGCTCGCCGATCGCGTCGGCCGGCACCGTGTGCTCGCGGGCACGGTGGTGCTCATGGGACTCGGATTGGCCCTGACCATTCCGGACAATCTGGTGGTGCTCATTCTCGGGATGTCCCTGTGCACCGCAGGGTTTTTCGGGGCGCACACGGTCGCCAGTGCCTGGGTCGGCGCCATGGCGTCGGGTAATCGCGGCGCGGCTTCGTCGCTGTACCTGTTCTCGTTCTACGTGGGCAGCGCCGTCGTCGGTGGCGCGGGCGGGGTCGCCTACACGCACTACGGCTGGGCCGGTCTCACCGTGGGCGTCGCCGTCCTGCTGCTCATCGCGTTGATCCTGGTGTGTGCCTTGGCGATCCGCAGTTCGGCGCGGACGCCCGCAGCCGAACCGACCCCATAACGCCGCTGCCTAGCGCGCACCCCAGCGCGGGGTCAACGCACCCAGCGCACCGAGGGCGACCGCGGCGGCGGTCGACGTGCGCAGCACCGTAGGGCCGAGCAGCACGATATCCGCGCCCGCCTCGGTGCACGCCGCGAGTTCGGCCTCGTCGAGACCGCCTTCGGGCCCGACGATCAGCACCACTTCGGGGACGCCGGCGAACGGCAGCGCCGTGAAACGGGCTGCGCCCGATTCGTGCAGCGCCGCGACGATCGCGCCGTCCGCCTTGGCTTTCCGGATCAGCTCGAGCACATCGCGGGTGCGATACAGCTCTGCCACCTCGGGGATGTAGGCGCGCCGGGATTGTCGCGCGGCCGAGCGCGCGGCGGCCCGCCATTTCTCGACGGCCTTGCCCGCCTTGCCTTCCCAGTTCGCGATGCAGCGCGCGGCCTGCCACGGCACGATCGCGTCGGCACCGGCTTCGGTCATCAATTCGACCGCCAGCTCCGACCGGTCGGACTTCGGCAGCGCCTGCACCACCGTCACCCGCGGCGTCACCGGCGCCGCCACCGCACGGTTCAGTACCCGCAGCTCCAGCCGGTCACGTTGGGCCGCAACCACTTCCGATTCGGCGAGGACACCGCGACCGTCCGACAGGGTGATCGGCTCACCGACCCGGATGCGGCGCACCGTCGCGGCATGCCTGCCCTCCGGGCCGTCGAGCACGGCGAGGGCGCCCGGCTCGGGCACCTCGTCGAGGTAGAAGACCGTCGCAGCCAATCAGCGCCCGCTGAACGAGGCCCGCAGCCGGGCGAACAGCCCGCTGTTGTGCTCGGACTGCGTCGACATGACCTCGGCGCGCTCGTTCGGGCGGGTGCCCTTGTACTTGCGCAGCAGGTCGGTCTGCTTGCTGTCCAGCTTGCTCGGGATGACGATGTCCAGGTGCGCGAGCAGGTCACCGCGCGCGCCGGAACGCAGCCGCGGCATACCGTGGCCGCGCAGCACCGAGACCTCGCCGGGCTGAGTGCCGGGCGCGATGGTCAGTTCGGTCGGGCCGTCGAGGATGGTGTCGATCACCACGGTGGTGCCCAGCGTGGCGTCGACCATCGGCACGCGGATCGTGCAGTGCAGGTCGTCGCCGTCGCGCACGAACACGTCGTGCGGCTGTTCGACGATCTCGACGTACAGGTCACCCGCGTGCCCGCCGCCGGGACCGACCTCGCCCTGCGCGGCCAGACGCACCCGCATACCGTTCGCCACGCCCGCCGGGATCGGCGCCGCGATCTCCCGCCGCGCGCGCACCCGGCCGTCGCCACCACACTTGTGGCACGGATCAGGAATGGTCTCGCCGGCGCCACGGCAGGTCGGGCACGGGCGCGAGGTGAGCACCTGCCCCAGGAACGAGCGCTGCACGGACTGCACTTCGCCTGCGCCACCGCAGGTTTCGCAACGCACCGGCTTCGACTTGCCGTTGGTGCCCGCGCCGGTACACACGTCGCAGAGGATCGCGGTGTCGACGGTCAGGTGCTTGGTCACGCCGACCGCGCACTCGGCCAGGCTCAACCGGGTCCGCAGCAGCGAATCCGCGCCCGGCTGTACCCGTCCGCGCGGCTTGCGGGTGCCACCCGAGGCACCGCTCATGCCGCCGAAGAACGCCTCGAACACGTCGCCGAGCCCGCCGAAACCGGCGCCCGAGAAGCCCGCGCCGCCACCGCCGGATTCCAGCGGATCGCCGCCCATGTCGACGACGCGCCGCTTCTCCGGATCCGACAGCACCTCGTAGGCGGCCGACACTTCCTTGAACCTGGCCTGCGCCACCTCGTCGGGGTTGACGTCGGGGTGGAGCTCGCGAGCCAGCTTGCGATAGGCGCGCTTGATCTCCTGGTCGGTCGCGTTCTTCGCGACGCCGAGCAGTCCGTAGTAGTCCCGTGCCACTTGAGTTCTCTAGTCCTTGGTCGTTCTCGACAGTGCCCGACGGTGCCTTCACCGTTCCAACCGCATGCCCAGCATTAGTCGGATGCACTCAACTTTATCCGGCCGGAGGTTCGAGGGTAGCAGCGGCATCGGAGCCGTCAGCGTTCGGCGAGGACCTCACCGATATAGCGGGCGACCGCCGCGACCGAAGCGATCGTGCCCGGGTAGTCCATCCGCGTGGGACCGAGCACACCCATACCGCCCAGGATGGTGCTCGCCGTGCCGTAGCCGGTCGACACCACCGAGGTGCCGCGCATCTGCTCGACCTGCGTCTCCTCGCCGATCCGCACGGTCACGGTGCCGGGCTGCTGCGCGGCCGCGAGCAGTTTGAGCACGATGACCTGTTCCTCCAGCGCCTCGAGCACGTCACGCAGCGAACCCGGGAACCCGAAGTCCGCCGCGTTGCGGGTCAGGTTCGCCGTACCGCCGAGCACCAGACGTTCTTCGGGATGCTCCACCAGCGTCTCCACCAGCACCGTCGACACCCGGATCAGCACGTCCCGCAAACGCAGCGGCGCCCGCTCGGGCAGCTCCGCCACCGCGGCCGACGCCGCCGCCAGCCGCTTGCCGTCCATCGCCCCGCCGAGCATGCCGCGCAGCGCCGCCAAATCCTCGTCATCGATCAGCGCACCCAACTCCACCAGACGCTGATCGACCCGCCCCGTGTCGGTGATCACCACGAGCAACAGCCGCGCCGGATTCAACGCGACCACCTCGATGTGCCGCACCGTCGACACCGACACCGACGGATACTGCACCACCGCGACCTGCCTGGTCAGCTGCGCCAGCAACCGCACCCCGCGGCGCAGCACATCGTCCAGATCGACGCCCGACTCCAAGAACTCCATGATCGCCCGGCGCTCCGCGCCCGAGAGCGGCTTCACCTCCGCGATCCGGTCCACGAACTGCCGATAGCCCTTGTCCGTCGGGATCCGGCCCGAGCTGGTGTGCGGCTGCGTGATGTAGCCCTCCGCCTCCAGCACCGCCATATCGTTGCGCACCGTCGCACTGGAAACACCCAGATTGTGCCGCTCCACCAGGCTCTTCGACCCGATCGGCTCCTTCGTCGCCACATAGTCCGCGACGATCGCGCGTAGGACCTCGAAGCGCCTGTCCTCGGTGCTCGACATGGCCCCACCTCCTCGCTTCGTCCTCGGGCACGCCACCGACAACCCGATCCCATCGCACAACACCCTGTGCATCCCGGTCCGTCTGGTTAACCAGTCTAATTGCCTATACCCGATTCGCCCCGCTCGCACACCGGGGGCGGGGCGGGGCGACGCGCCTGCCGAGACACGGGAACGGCTTGCCTGTACCGAGTCGCGGTGATGAAATCTGAAACTCGGTGGAACCGATCGTCGGTCCGGCGCGTCTGTGTTGAGTAACGGATCGAATCTCGAATCAGGGGGGTAGACCGGTGGACGACGGACGCCGCGACGACGCGCGCACACGCAATGACGAACTACGTGACCAGATCGATTCCCTACTGGGCACTTTCGAGCAGCAGCAACGAGATCTGGCCGAAGCGCAGTCCACGCTGGCGGCCACCACGGTGACGGCGTGGTCCTCGGACAATCTGGTTCGTGTGGTGAGCAACGCCGCGGGAGTTCCCACCGAGGTCCATGTCGAACCCACCGCGTTCAAGCGATCCACCCCGGCGAAATTGGGCCGGTCCATCACGGAGGCGGTGCAGGCCGCCGCACGACAAGCGCTGGCAGCGACGCAGCAGGCGATAGCTCCGATGCAGCAGGCCACCGCCGGCCTTCCCGATCTGTCCGATCTCGTTCCGGGCGCACCGAGTATTCGTCACCTGGTCGACACGATGTTTCCAGAGCCCGCCATCGTCCCGCAGGAGCCGCCCGCGCCGCCGGAAGACGAGGACGAGTACTACCGCAACCGGTCCTACCTGCAGGACCGCCCGTGACGAACTTCCGTGTCGACCCGGACGCCCTCCGCGCGACTCGCACCGAATTCGTCAGTGTCGCCGACCAGATCGCCAGTGCCGCACAGAAACTGCGCCAAGTGATCGAGGCCGAGGGTGAGTGCTGGGGGTCCGACAAAATCGGCCAGAGTTTCGCCAAGAACTACACCCCCGGTGTGCCGAAGGCCCTCGCGGGCGTCGACGGCCTCGGCAAGGCGATGAGCACGCTCGGCGACAAGATGGTCGCGACCGCGAACGAACTGCAGAACCGCGATCAGATCAACGCGGCCCAGCTGAACCAGAACAACCCCTGATGGGCATCGAGATCCCGGAATCCCTGCAATGGGTCGCCAAATGGATTGTCGGTGCGGGCGATTGGCCCGAAGGCGATGAGACCGCGATGTGGCGCGTGTCCGACGCGTGGTCGGCGATGTCGTCGGCACTCAACGAAATCGACGACGAGGCCGCACATGCGGTCGGGCAGGCGTTGGCAGCCATCGATGGCCGAACCCACGAGGCCATCGCGGCGTACTGGGACCAGCTGACCGGGCAGCAGGGCGCTTGGACGAGCCTGGTCAAATATCTCGACTCGCTCGCCGATCAAATCGGCGACGGCGCAGCCGATATCGAGCAGACCAAACTCGTCATCATCGGCACGATGGTCATCTTCGCGATCGAGATGGCCCCGCTGCTGGCCACCGCCTGGACCGGGATCAGCGCTGCGGGCGCGGTCGCTCTGCGGGTGGCCACCCAGATCACCATCCGCATGGCGATCAAACAGCTGATCGCTCGAATGCTCACCCGTGCCGCCGCCAAGGCCGCCGCTCGCGCCGCGCTGCACGGCGCCATCTTCGAAGCCATCGAAGAGGGTGGGCTGGAGATCGGCACCAAGATTCTGCAGGTCGGCATCGGCCACCGCGACGAGATCACCATGCAGGATGTGAAGGACGCCGGTGTGGCGGCGGCCGCGGGCGCCGCGGGCGGTGCGGTGGGCGCCGGCCTCGGCAACGGAGGGTTGCTCTCCGGTGCGGCCGATGTCGCGTCCAGTCGGCTCGGCCGCGCCACCGTAGCCGCCACAACCGAGGCGACCACGGGCATCGCGGGCGAAATAGCGGGCGCCGCCACCGCAGCCGCGCTCACCGACCAACCGTTCAATCTCACCCTCGACAGCATCACTTCCTCTGCGGCCCAAGGCGTTCCGGCCGGTGTCCACGCGGCAGGCAACCACCACTCCGAGACCGAGGCGCCCGCGCCCGATCCGAGTATCGAAGAGCTGGGCAACACTCCGCCAGCCCCGAGCACGCAGCAATCCGAAGGCACTCAGCCCGCAGCACAAGCTGAACCGAGCGAAACGCAGAGCGCTCCCTCGCCGGAAAGCACGACGCCTGCGGTCACCAGCCCCGCCGCGGACACCACGTCTCCGGCGAACTCCACTGATACGAACCAGGCACCCGCGCCTGAACACAACGAATCCACGAGCGCGGCGGCGAGCACAGCGCCGTCCGAAAATGCTGATACCCGAACTGATCCGACCGCACCAGCCACCTCGGAGATAGAGGCGCCCACTGAGTCGGCGACGAATCCGCTGTCGCAAAACCCGTCCGCCACCGATGGGCTCGCACCCGCCGAATCCGGCATCGCCACGGATAACCCGGCCAGTCACCAGGATTCGAGTCCATCCACGCCGAGTACTTGCGCTGGTCCCGATACTGCCGCCTCCGCGGGGATTTCGAGTACCGCAGACTCGCCGCAAGCAGCGGCGCCGACGTCCGAGCAGGTCTCCTCAACCCAGCACCCCGGCACGACGCCTGATTCGCCTGCTGGACAACAGGTCTCAGCTCAAAGTCCTGAGCCGGCGACAGCCGATTCGCCTGTGGGTCAACGGACGCAGGCGACCACTTCGCCGACGGACAATGTTCCGGCGCCGGCAACACCCGGACCATCTCCGGATCGGTTCGAATCGTCGACAACGGCCCTGCCGCTGTCGGACACGGCCGCTTCGGCACCGAACCAGGCCGAAAGTTCGACCAACGCCACTGCTCCCGTCTCCACTACCACCGCGTCCGCTCCGACCATCAGCCCACCGTCGACCTACGCGCCCGCTGCCGACTCCGGACATCGCGCGACAGTGCCCACGACCGATACAGCGGCTCCCACGCAGTCCGCGAATCCGGCACAGGCAGCCAATCCGGCACAAACACCGGCGACTTCGGCACCGGTGGCGGCTGGTCCAGTGGCAGGACCTCGTGTTGTCGCGCCTCCCCTCGCTCCTCTCGGCCCCACCGGCGCCGGGCCGGCGAACCTGCTTTCCGACCCCGCACGCGGCCCCGGCACCACGCAGGCCCCGCTGTCCTCCGAGCCGGCTCGTCCATCGGATCCCGCTCGTCCGTCGGATCCCGCTCGTCCTCAGCCGAACCCTGCGCCGGACTCAGCACGCACCACACCGACGAGCCCGACCACCGCGGATCCGACCCGTCCGGTACCGAGCAGTCCCACCGCTACGCCGAGCACACCACGTCCGCCTGCGGTCGAGCAGGCTCGAACAGATGCTGCCGAAGCACCAGCCCGTCCGGACGAGTTGGACCGTGGCGATCCTGATCCGTCCGACCGCACCCCGGCCACGGACACCGCTCCAGACGATCCGGCAGCCGGCGAGCGACACGACACCCTCTGGGGAGCAGAAGATGGCACTGCTGATCTACTTCAACCAGATCAGGGACGACCCGACCGAGGTGGAGTACCGATTCGGGGAGACGAGGGACAACCTCGATCGGAGCCTGATCATCGACAAGACGGACAACACCGTCCGGACGGCCCAACCGGAGGACGGGATTTTCCGCTCCGCAGCGGGACAGATCCTGATCAGAGCCGAACGCGAGAAGACCTGGCCGCCGAACGGCATGATCGCCTCGTAGATCCGTCCGCGACCACCCTCGCGACGCCGACCGACACCGAATCGACTTCCGCTCCGCGCCCAGCGCATTCGACGGCGCCGGTTGACGCCACCCAGAGTGCGCCGAGTACCGCTCTCACGCAACCACATTCGACGTCGAATCGAAGCGTGCCGTACCACACCGAACCCAGTGTCTCGGCATTGCCGCCCGGCTATAGCCATCTCGACCCCGACTTCCACCAACGACAGGCGCGGCTGCCCGACTGGTGGCCCCGCGAGGGCGCACCGACCACTACCCAACAGCCGAGTGAAACTCGGGCACAGCGTGATTCCGAGCCCGGAACCCATCCCGACCAACCTCACCGCAATCCCAGCCCCGTCATCGACAACTTCATCGCCCGAGCCCCGGAGTCCCTGCCACCGTCCCGCCGACCTGGTCGCGAAACCGCACCGAACCAGCCGCCGGCACAGGCTCACCGCCCACCGAATCCTGCCCGGACTCACCAGGATCAGGTCCGCGCAGCCCGCGAGTTCTTCCGCAACCAACGGCCCGACTCCGACCGAGTCACCGAGGTAAATCCCGCACGCCATCCCTTCTCCCCCACCGCGCCGTCATTCGATGTGCGGCGCTACGCCGACCGCGGCATCAGCGTGATCAGCGTCCGGGTGCATCTCACCCCCGGCCCCTACGCCTCGCCGTTGGAGATCCAGAACCTGATGGAGTCGGCGCAACGCGCGACCGACCAAGCCTTCAACACCGCACCGCGCCTGCTCAACGGCGACCGCCTACTCATCGACCTCGTCTTCACCACCGACCCTTCGACCGCCCACCTCCAAGCGAACGTCACGCAGGCCCCCGGCGACCTCAGCAACTGGTCGGTCCACGCCCGCCCAGAAACCTTGGCCAACAACATCCGTCAGCAGTTGGGCCTGCTCTCGAACGAGCCCGGCACCCACCCCGGACTCACCGCGACAGACCTGCGCCAGATCAGCAACGACATCGCCGCGGCCCATACCCCGAGCAGCTTCACCGACCTCCCCGGCACCCGAGTGATCGACCATCATCGACTACGAGACCTGGAAAATGATGCCTACCAGGCAGCGGTCGAAGACGCGCTACGCGACGGTGACCGCTTCATACGAGGGGCAGACCCTCGAACACATCCATACGGTCAGCTGATCAACGATGGTGGGCCAACCCGCCCGGGCCGCAGCAACAATTGCCTCGATAACGCACTGGCGGCGTTGTCCTCATTTTTCGGTCGCCCACAGGTCGCATTGCCACGCTGGTTGGATCGGCTTCCCAATGGCGCCGTGGACGTTCGTAGCGGCGAACACGGCGGCTTGGAGCGTGCCGCGAACTGGCTGGGCAGCGGCCTCACTGGATACAACAACCGAGGGCTGACAGTCTCCGAACAGTTCGACTCGGTACACAACTGGATCGCACATCTCGGTCCAGGTTCAGCAGCTCTCGTCGTCAACGAATGGGCTGCTCGTGATCGGAATGGGGAACTCCGATACGACCAAAACGGAGACCCGGTCACTGCCGGGTCTCATGCCACAGTCATTGTTTACCCGCCAGGCGCAGCCGGACCGCTGTGGTGGTGCCCGCAATCCGGCGCTATCTCCGACCACCCGCCAGCATGGATGGTCGACGATTCGTCCGGAGTTTGGTTTACCCCGATCCCACCCGACCGAGGAGCGCACAATGCCGGAGCTGTTTCCAACCAGCGACCAAGTGGAGCAATACCTGGCACAGATCTTCGGCCCAGATCGGGAACACCAGCTGTTCCAGTTCGAGAACGGCTGGGTGGCGCTTCCGATCCTGACCGACGAGGAGATAGCGGCGGGACAAGGACTCGGGCTGACGAAACTAGTGATCGATTCCGAGACCGGAGTAGTAATCGAGTACCCGAGCTGGTCGGTCAGGATGGTGATGGACAACTACATCGAGGCGAAGCGGACCGGTCGACCGCCGATGGGCGGGCAAGTCTATCCACCCCAGTGGGAAGTGACCTTCGAACGAACTCGGGAAGACCAGACCGAACTGGAGTACCTGGTCCAAGCATCATCTACGACAGAACCACCCACCCATCACCAACTGATCATCGACAAGCAGACACTCCGTTCACGAACGAACACCCCAGCGATCCATCCCGCGTGCGCACAGACGACAGCCTGGGCACACGCGAACCGGAATCCGGACGGTACGTGGCCCCAACGAGGGACGTTCACCTTCTAGATTCAGCGCACAACACTGATCAACCGATAGCCCCGAGCCTCGCCTCCGACGCGCCTCCGGACGACCCTGGAAGCAGGCGGGATCGCTCAGGTCGATCTATAGACACCGGCGGCCGCCAGTACCCGCCATACATCGACCCCACTGCACACAACCGACCGGACACACCTCACGTCGAACGGGCTGACGACCCGAACGCGGCGAGCCGCTTCGCCGAAGAACATCGGATCGCCCACCCGACACCGGACGACCGGCCTGCACCGCGTGAAACTCCCACCGTCTCGGATCCTGGGTCCTTGAGACGGGGCGAGGAAGCATTCCGGCACGCCAACCCACACATCCGGAATGATCGTCCGCTGGAATACCCGATTGCCCAGGCGACTGATCCTGAGTCACTCAGGCGAGGCGAGGAGGCTTTTCGGCACGCCGACCCACACACCCGGAATGAGCGCCCAGCAGAGCATCCCATCCCCGGCCGGGAGGATTCTCACACAGCAGGGAGCTCCGACTTCACCCAACCGCAGAGCCAATCGGAACAGCCTCGTCTCGGGCCGTGGGTCGACCAGGACGGACGGGAACATTGGCCGCGGGACGCACCGGGCACATGGCGCGACGCGAACGGTCAGGTTCGTGACCTCCGTGGTCAGTTCACCAGCGACCCATATCGACGCACTGAAGTCGATCTGCGCGCCGTGCTGGGCGAGTCCAGGTCACACGAATTATCCGCAATTGCGCTCGACAGGCACCGAGAAATGGCGGTAGAGCGCGAGCGCGCAAGAGACCTGCGCGACAGACTGCTCGAAGCGCGTGATGCACTCGCCGCCGAACTCGGAGTCACAGCGAAAGACCTCAACAGACAGAACCGAGATGCAACTGTCGAGAGACTGCGGTTGCTCGCTCTTACGATGGGCGATAACGAGCAGGCCGCACGAATCGATACGCTCAATCGACTAGCACTCGAAACCTCCCGCGCGATCTGGGCAGTTGTAGACCGCGCGGAACAAGCGGGAATGAATGGTGCCCGCGATATCCTCCCGGAGCATGCACTGATCTTGACTGGCCTCGCCGAGAGTGGGCCAGGCAAGGCGAATACCCTCGATCTCGTCGTTCTGATTCCCGCAGGGCCGGAACAAGATCCGTATCTGCTTGTTCTGGAAGCCAAGGGATTCGGCTCGCCCCTCGGTTCCAGGATGGTCGATGAGCTACGCGTCGAACAGGGAACGCGTGAATACCTTGATTGGATGTTGAAAAACGATCAGGCTCTATTGCAAGCCCGGCAAGAGCTAGAGCGTACTGATCCAGAGCTGGCGCGTGTGGTGGAGCATGCGATCGCCTCCGGCCATGTCAACTACCAACTCGTTCACGTCGAACTCGACCGAGTCACCGTGACCGAGTTCAACATCGACGTTCGAACCCGGATCCTGGAACCGGATCGAGCACTCGCGCAAGCCCGAGAACGACTACGTGACCAGGCACGAGTGTTCCTTCGTCAGGCTGAGACCAGATTCGTCGAAGCACTAGAACGCCAGATCGAGCAGATAGAACGACAACCCATTCGAGTCGATGAACATGCACCTCAGTCGACACACCGGACTGAGGATCGCCGGAGGGAACGTGAGGAGGAACTAGCGCGGCGGCGAGAAGCGGCGGAACAATTGCGGGAACGAGCCGAGCTGTACCGAGAGACATTGCGGAACCTGGCCGCAGGCGATGTCGAAAGGGTCGCAGCCGTCGCCCAATACTACGGCGGAAGTGCGAATGCGAGGCTGGTTGGGGAGTCGCCTGGCCAAGTACCGCAGATAGGCGGACCTTCCGCACCACCCGTGATATGCATAGAGGTCAGCCGGGGCCCCGGTTTGGAGCCTCTTCGTGTACCTTTCGATTCGCAAATACGCCGCGATACTCGCATCGCCATCGGAATGTGGCAAGGGCTTGACCCGGCAACCTTGGACCTCGTCAGGGTCACGGAGGCGAGCAACGCGACCCCGGGTAATGCACTCAGCTTGCCCGAACTCCGGGCACAGGAGGCCGCCGAACGGGTACGAGCACGCGAAAGAGAAGAGCGGGACCGAGGGTTGGAACGTGAACGCTGACTCTTCCCGTGGCCAGCTGGGTCCATGTTCGAACCGAGTACAGAGGTGGATGCGATGACTGAGGACTATCACGTCGATCACAAAGCCATCATCGGCGTTATCAGAGCGGCTTCCCAGTTCGACTGGACCTGGCAGACTACCGACGTCGATCGGTTCAGCGAACTTGCGGGCTGGACGCCGGAATCCAGCGCAGATTCTGCAAGGGTCTGGGCGACTACCGGGCCTCGCACAGTCGACCACGACGCTTCTTTTGAACTCGTCGGCAACGAAATCAGACGAGTGGTTTTCTCGATCACTGGGATTGTGGAGGAGCCAGAACCGACGTCCCTGATCAAAGTTTTCACCGAAGCCGGCGAGAGAATAGCCGAGCTCCTCGGCAGGCAGATTGCAGATGAGGGTGGCCCGATAAGGATGTCCTGGTGGCGAACACCAAAGTTCATCGTCGAGGTCGCCGCACTCGACCACAGCGTTGTTATGTCATTGATCCCGCCGAGCCATCCAGTAGTCGACGAAATCGACGCACGAAGAACAATGGCAGAGTATTCGTCGGAGATGTGGGGTACGTTTACGGAGGTTATGACGGATATTCTTTCGAACCTCCCCAGCGAAGCGAAGCTCATCATCGAGTCGGCCGGAAACAAATACATACAATTCGCCATGTTCGACACCGAAATATTAGCCGAAGTGGTGAGCAATGCTTTTCTGGACGAGAAGATTACTGCCGAATCAGAACAAATCCTCGCCGATGCCGGCTGGCACGTCCCAGTCAGGCATGCAGGGCAGTTCGGAAACTGGACGCGCTCGATACCGCGGTATAGTCAGATCGGCGAGTACATCGCACTCGCCCACTCCGCGACGGTCGCCTTTCGGGAGGCACTACAAGTCCGCACAACCTGGGATCTGACGGCCCGCGGGTGGGTAGACGGGCCAGGCAACCTCGACCTGACACCCCTCCAGTCGGTAGTGGGCACCGTCCGAGGTGGGTATTGACCTGCGCCCGGACATTCAACGATCTAAATTTCGACACCCCGTGCACGAAGTTCGTCGACAACTCCCCAGCTGTCCCGCCGGTGCACAGACGCAATGAGGCCGATGTCCAGCAGCAGTAGCTCTCCGATGAATTTTGGCGTATTCCAGAATATCTTCGAATCGGTTCCAGTGACGCGAAGAATAGGGTCCCCCAGTAATCCGTCGAGAGACTCGACGGTTTCGTCGAATCCACCCTCGAGAAATTTTCGCGATGACGGCGGCACCACATCAGTGAGGTGCAACGCAACCTGGTCTATCCGCCCGTCCATGACCTGGAAGCGAGCGAACGGCTTCTCCAATCGAGCTTTTGTCAACATGACGATCGTGCTCGCGGTTCCTAACTCCGCCGGCACCCACTCCATGCGAGCGCTGAGCCGCTGCACGTCATCCATCCCCCATGTCCAATCGAACTCCACGGCCCGTCGAAAAAAATCGACCGCAGCATCGACGTCCACCTTCACGCTGTCGCTCATGAAATGCGCTCCCCTCCAGATCGTGGTCGGTCATCACCTTACCGCAACACCCGAGACTTGTAGGAGGGCGAAACCCGGGGAGTCACCGAGTTCCGGCGTCGACCCCGAACTCTCGACTCATTCAGTCAGCCGGGTAATTGCAGCGATAGACAGCCGAGCCGACACCACTCGCGGGTGCTTCACACGCAGTTTGCGAAAACTGTTACGCACCAGGGGCAGATGGTCGAAGACCTGAGAAACGCACGAGAAGCGGTCGCGCGTTGCGCGCCTAGCCACCAGTATCTAATTCGAGAAGGGAGATCGAATAGTGAGCAATCCTTTTGGGGGACAACAGCAATGGGCCAACGGCCCCGGAGGATGTCCGCCGAGCCAGGGTGGACAACCCTAGCATGGACGTCCACCGCACCCGCCCGGCTACGTGCCGTCGCCGATGCCCGACCCGGCGTCGTTCGTACCGGAACCGGGATCCACCGGCATCATTGTGCACACCTCATGCAAGCCGAGGTTTCTGGTCCAGGCGCTGACGCGTCCGGTGATTCATCTGAACGGGCATCCGGTGCCGGAGAATGGTTGGGGGACAATCCATATACCGGTCACTCCGGGCCAACATCACCTTCAGATCGCGACCGGCTCTTTCCCGAAATGGTGGCCCTTCGGCGGATTCCGCGACAGCGGCACACCGACGGCGGGAGCCGCTGAAGCCGTCATCCCAGTCGTAGAGGGTTGCAGCACTCCCGTCTTCTACCGCACCCCGATGATCAACAGGTTCATCGGCAGCATCGGCCCCGTCCCGCAGAAGTCCCGCGGCATGCTCTGGGCCTACTTCATCTGGGCTCTATGCGCCGTATTCGTCTTCTTCATGCTGTACGCCCTTATCGCCCCGAAGTGACCGTCGAACACGACCCATCGTCTCAATAGCGTTGCGCTACAATCAGGTTCGCAAGTTTCCGATCGAGGTCGACGGCGCCCTCGAACACTCTGAGTTCAGCGATCTACAGTTCGATGCCTCGCGCACGAAGTTCGTCCACCACTCCCCAGCTGTCCCGCCTGCACACCGAGGCATTGAGCTCGAGGTCGAGTAGCAGTAGCTCCCCGATGAATTTTGGCGTATTCCAGAAGATTTCGAATAAGGACCAGGAACGCGAATAATGGGTGCTCCCAGGATGCCGTCAAGGGATGCGGCAACGTCAGCAAATCGTCCGCCAGCAGCCTCCGCGACGACGGCCCGGCAAGGTCAGTGAGATGCAGCGTAACCTGATCTATCTTTTCATCCATGACCTGGAAGCGAGCGAACGGCTTCTGGAGTCGGGCTTTCGTCAGCATAACGATAGTGCTTGCCGTTCCCCCGATCGTGATCGAACCCGACCCGACCGCACGGCATGAGGCTAATAGTCGCTGGAAAGCACCCGGCACGGAGTCGATTCGACGCCGACTTCGCACACGGTACGACCGCCGGCGTCCAGGCCGACGAATACATGGCGTCCACGATGAGACCGTGGCACTTCAGGAGCAGGGGTTGATATGACCGGGTGGGCGGAGTTCACCGAGGGTCTCGTTGAGCACTTGGCCACGCTGCCGGTCGGCGTCGTTGTCATCATCAGTGAGGACGAGGCGCACCAGGAACGGTGCCGGTCCGCTCAGTTCCGCCAGCTCGATGACATGATTTGGGCGGAGTTGGTGGGTGATAGTTGGTTGGAACCCGAGTTTCGTGCTGGTACGAGGGGACGTCTTATCGGCGAGGCCGGTTGGCGGCAGCCGGATGCCGATCATTGTGACAACTGGTGGTTCGAACTGCCTTGGCCGGCCGGGTCGAGCGACTACGAACGTCTCGCGGCCAGGATCACGACCGGGCTGCGCGATGGGTTCGGGATACCGGAGCCGGGAAAGCTGATCTACCGGACGTGGAACGAGCGTGCCGGCAATCGCAAAGTCGAATTGCCGCTTCTCGGCGTAGCTTACGGTGAACCGAGCGTGGCCGACGCGGATGCGAGTACCGATACTGGCCCCTACGAGCAGCGCGTGATGGGTGATGACGACATCGTCGATCTGGCGAACAAGCTGTATTCGTTGCAATGGCCGTGGCGGATGGACTACCTCGTCATACTGCTGGACGTGTTCAGATGGCAGGAGCCGATGATCAGATCGCCGGACTGGGTTCGGTTCGATGCCGGACTGGGTTCCGGTACCTGTGACGTGATCGGCCGGGCTGGGGACGCAGAGCGCATCGAGGTTGCGGTGACCACGCTCTTCCCCGACGACGCGGAGGGCTGGGCGGGTATCGATGACGCGTTCGCCCGGATGAGTTCCACGCTGATTGCGGCTATCGGTGAGCCCACCGCCCGGATAGACGGCGAATTTCCGGAAATCCGTTGGGGTGGTGTGGAAAACACGTTGCGGCTGACCAACCTGGCGGTGATGGTCCACCTGGACCTGGTGACCAATGAATGGCTGGCGGAATTCGACGTGGCACACTGAAGGCGGGCGGTTGCGGGCTCGCAGTCGAAATCACTTGGGGGAATGATGGCTTTGTATGCGGAGATCCGGAAGGTCAACGAAGACAACCAGTTTGTTCGTTACGCCTATGTCGATGCGGGCGGCACGGAGCAGACGGTGTTGCTGAACAAGACAGCGGAGACGATTTCGCTGGAGAGTGGTGTCGAGAACATGCTCTCTCGCGCAGTGGCGCGGAAGATCGCCTCGGCTTGGTTGAGCGGATCGGTGCCGGAGCGCATGATCGTCCAGTCCTGACCCTTACGCCCGCGTCACCTAGGGCACCGAGCGGAGGACCGCGGGGACTACTTGGGCGGTTTGGGCGCAGGCGTCGAACGGGAAGGGTGGGCTGGCGGGGGCGATGTTCATCGATACGTGGATGAGGTGGGCATTGTTGGCGGTGGGTGGGTCGGCGCGACGGTAGTTGAGGGTGATTGCGCAGCTGGTGTTTTGGCGGGTGGGGTCGGTGGATTGGACGGTGCGCAGTTCGGTGCCGGTGAGACCGTCGAGGGTGAGGTGGCGGCCGTACTGGATGGATTGGCCGCCGTCGACGCCGGACGGAAGCCGCAGGACCTCGCCGGTTTTCACCATTTGCTCGTTGTTTTGTTCGAACGAGACCTCGACGGTCACGCGGTGCGAACCACCCGGCTGGACGATGGTGATCGCGCACTTGTAGGCCTTGCTCCAGCCGACCGAGGTCATTTTCCAGCCGAGGAACTGCGCGCTGATCTGGGGTTCGGCGGCGCACGGATCACGTTGCGCCAGTGACCTTCCGGTCGGTTCGGGGATGGGGTGGGGTGGCAGAGCGAGGAGACCATCGAGGGTGGCGGCGAGATAGCCCTTGGTGAACTGGCAGGGTTGCGACCAGGGGACGGGCGTCTTTTTCGAGCCGGTGACCTTGGCGACGGTGACCGTGTGCGCGAAACCCGTGTCGTCGGCCGGGATGCGGTAGTCACAGCGGTACGCGTCGGGCCTGCTGTCGTCGCTGACCGCGCTGCGGTAGACGGTGCGGCCGTTGATCAACTCGGGCTTGTCCAGCGCCTGTTTGTCGGCGGTGTAGAGCTTGTCGAGGTCTACGTTGAAGTAGTAGATCGCGTCCGGATCGTCGGCCGCGGTGATCGACATGCCGCAGCCGGTCCAACTGCCGCTGCGCTCCCAGCCGGGGGCGCGGTCGAAATTCTGGAATGTGCCGAGGCGTTGGGCGATATCGCGATTCAACAGCGTGCACGCGTCGGTGGCTCGTATTCGCGCCATGAGATCGCCGGTACCTGGTGCGATAGCGGCTAATTCGGCCGAGCCGGGAATACCCGACGAGGCCTTCGCGGCTTTCGGAGCGCTGACTTCCACGCTGGTTTGTACGGCGTCTCCCGTGGTGATGGTGCCGCAGCTGCACAGCGCGGTGACAACCATGCCTATCACCGCCACGGTCGACCATTGCCGTCTGCCGCCCACGATCACCGGCAACTCCCTCGGCTTATCGAACGATCTCCGGCAGGTTAACCGACCGGAAGACGCCGCTCTATCGGTTCACGAATACCCGACACTGCCAACCCGAATCGTTACCGTGCGAATACAATTCATGATCAGGATCCGCTCGGCAGGCGACGCCGCCCGGTCGCGAGTTCGGCCACGAGATCTTCGTAGCCGACCGCCAACTCGGCCAGCCGCTCCCACGCGAACCAGATGTCCCAGTCGGATTCGGCGGCCAGCGCGGCTTCGGCGCAGGCGGTGAGCCGGGCCAGCCGGTCGAGTACCGCGCCGAACGTCTCGGTGTGCAGGAAGGCGCCGCCGTGCGCGATCGGTAGCCGCGGCGCGACCCACCGGTCGATAGTGCGGACCTGCTGAGCACGGTATTCATCGATCTCCCCGGTGATTCGGCGTGCCAAGATCAATCTACGCCGATGCAGCGCGGTCAACTCGCCGGCGGCGCGCAACAATGGATGACCGCTGCTCGCGGAATCCCGACAAGCTTGCAGCACTTCACTTCTCGTGGGCAGCGGGCAATTCCCCAGTTGGCTCCCCAGTTGCGCGCCCGAGCCGTCGGTCGCCACGGCCGCGTTTCTCACCTCGCTCATCGCAGTGTCCTCGCCGCTACGCAGGCACAACGGAGGCCGGCTCGCGCCGGGTCGTACACGGTCAACGTCAACTCCCCCGATCGGTCGCTTGGTGCGCCCGGTCGGTGTGGACCTGGACCCGTTGTCGCCGATAAGGTTTCAGGACTTCGATGACACGGACCGGGGCGCGCGTTCAGTAGAGCACCGGGGATTGATCGGCGGGAACGTCTCGACAGCGAGGCGCGGAGAAAATTCACAGGGTTCCAGGATTCCCGTCCTAGAGGTTCCAGTTGCACACCTGGCCAATAGTGAGCCTTACGAAGGGAACTGTCGTGACCCCCATCGGATCCACCCTGTCCCGCCGCATTCTGGCACGTCAATTGCGCGAGCTCCGCGAAAAGGCAGGCGTCACCGCCGAATACGCCCGAAAGTCGATCGGTGTCGCAAAACAAACGCTCTGGCGGATGGAGACCGGGCAGCCGGTGCGGTTGAATCCATTGTTCGTCGAGCGACTGTGCCACGTGTACGGAGCCGACGATGACCTCACCGGGATGCTGCTGGAGCTCACCGGAGAAACCCGGCGCAGCGAATGGTGGCATGCCTACGGCGACGACGTCCCGAAGCATTTCGCCACGTTCCTCGGCCTGGAAGAGGCAGCGACGCGGACGATTTCCTACCACGCGACATTGATCCCCGGACTGCTGCGAACCGCGGACTACCATCGCGCGCTGCTCTGGGCCGGCTCGCCCGGGTTGGCCGAAGAAGCGGTCGAACGGCAGATCGAACTGCTCGGCCGCCGGAAGTTCCGGCTGACCAACCCCGCCGACCCGTTGCGCGTCGAGGTGATCGTGGACGAGTGCAGTCTGCGGCGCCCGATCGGCGGCCGGACCGTGATGTCGGCTCAGCTGCGGCACCTCGCCCGGGTCGGACACCTACGCAACGTGTCGATCCGGGTGATTCCGCTCGACACCGTCTACGGCGGACTGGCCGTCGGCCCCTTCGTGATCCTCGAATTCCCCAACCACCCAACAGCGCATCTCACCGAACCGCCGGTCGTCTACCTGCAAGGGCACCTCGACGCGCAGTACCTCGAAGCCGACGATGTGCGGCGATACCAGCAGACCTACGACGGCCTGCGGCGGGCCGCGCTCGACGAAAGGCGCAGCCGGACACTCATCAAATCGATCGTGCAATCGAGCGTGGCGGAGTATGCGACCTGAAAGTTGCCCCGGGCCGAGCAGGAGTACCGGAGCCGCACGACCGCGGCAATCCGGACTCCTGCTGCTCAACGCCCCGGAAGCGGGTGCCAAAAGGCTGCCGACCTGCGCTGGGACGCTTGCACGCAGGGAGACGCAGTGGGTAGCGTCAGGGAGAGCTGACAGGGGGCGGAGAAGCCGGTCCGACCCCGCGCGATCCGAATCGGCACCGGCGGGCGAAGGATCTGATGACGCGCAGGTCGAAGTCTTGGAGGGTGGGGGTCCTCGTGCTGGGTGCGGTGGTTGTGGTGGGGGGATGTGGGCCTTCGGAGGATGGGGCGGAGAAGACGACGGGGCCGTCGACGGGTGGAACGTCTCTCGCCCCGGATGTTCCGTCTGGATTCGATCCATGCAAAGACATCCCGCAAAGCGTGCTGGATTCCGAGAAGCTGCGCCAACAGGGTGAAGCAAACTCGAATGCTTCAGGGGGCATCAAATGGCGCGGTTGCCGTTACGGACGCACTGACGGATACTTTGTTAGCATCAGGACAACAAATATAACTGTGGAAATGACGCGAGAGAAGAAATTTCCGGAGGCCACTGAATTCACTGTGAGCGGACGAGAAGCGATATCGACGCGGCAGTTCGATGGCCCATATATCAAAGAAGCGTGCACCGTGAATGTCGAGATGAAGCGCGGCAGTCTCGATTTCAACCTCAGCAATCCGCCATCGAATCGCGACACTGGAAGTACCGATGCGTGCCAGCTCGCCCGGACCCTGGCCGAGAAGGTCGCGGCGGCCATCCCGGCGGGCGCGTAGACACTGACCGGATCGGCTCGTTGGGAGGGAAGCAGGTATGAGCGATGACAGCGAACAGCCTCGACCGATGGCGAACATCCTTACCGAGGCCAATGAGGGACGGCTCGCCATCGAGCTGAAGGTGGAGGACTTCGTATACATCGATCGTGACTGCGACTATTTCAAGAATGCGATCCGAATGATCCAGTCGATCATGCTCGATGTCGCAAACCAGGATTTCTGGGGCCTCGGCGAAGAGAACGACAAGATGGTGTCAGCACGAACGCTGGTCCAGCGTTTTCAGAAGAAGGCAGACGGGGCAGCAGACGGCAACAGCGTCTACGCGATCATGGAGCAGCACTACAAAATCGTTGACGACATCCAGGAAGTCCACCGAGTCGTCCGAGAGCGAATGATGCAGGCGGACAGCGCATTCGCACAGGAGTTCACTCACCTGAACGAAACTCTGCCGCAACGTCCACCAGCGCAACTCCCCGCTGGCCCATACCTCCTTCCTGATGGGACCGGTCGATGAGCGGATACGAGCCGACACAGATTCCCGGTGGCGGCGAGCATACGGACAGTTGGGACCATCCGGAGATCAAGGACGCTTTCGAGCCGTTGGACACCACGAGCGCGATAGAGCAGGCGGAGAAGTACTGGCAGGTGCACCAACTGTGGGAGCAGGGTGTCGAGACCTTCGCACGCTCGATTCAAACCTCGATCGCACAAGCTTGGTCCGGCCCCGCCGCGGAGAAGTCGAAGGAATCGATCGCGAACTACACCAGTGATGCGCAGACGCTGACGCCTGCCCTAGCCGAACTGCATACCCGGGTTCGCGACGCTGCGACGGCGATCGTGAACACCAAGAAGGCGATTCCGGATCCGGTGATCATCACCTGGACCTCGTGGGGTTGGCCTCCGCGCCGCTGGGATCTGCAGCGGGAGCAGTCCGAGGAGACGCAAAAGGCCCGGGAGGCAATGGATCAGCACTATGTGAAGCCGTTCAGTCAAATGGACGGCAAGATCCCTGTGCTGCCCACCCCCACCAGCCCCACTAAGGCGGTCGACATCCCGGCCCCTCCCCCCGGCGGCTACAACGCCGAGAACACGAGCAGCGGGCAACCGTCTCAATCCAAAACTCCTGGTACTGATCCTGGTTCGACGAACTCCGCGGTTCCTGGCGATACGAACGGTGACGGGAAACCCGACGAGCCGGGAACTACCGAGCAGCAGACCGATCCGGCGAAGACCGGGGAGCAGACGAACCCGGCTTCGACCACTAACCCGAGCAGCACGCAGGCACCGTCGAGCACCGCCCCGACGACGCAGAGTCCGAGCACCACCACGGACCCGGCGAAGACCGTCCCGACAAGCACCGGCACGCCGTACACCCCGGGCACACCCGGCTCCCCCGGCAGCCCACGCACTTCGGTCAGCCCCGGCAGCCCCGGCTCCCCGAGCACCGCACCCCAACCAGGCCGCAGCATCCCCGGCACCGGCGTCCCCACCATCCCCGGCACCTCGCCCACCCCGGCCGCCGCGGCAGCGACCGCGGCGCGCGGAGCGGCAGGCGCGTCCGGCATGGGTGTGCCGGGTGCGGGCGCTCGCGGCAAATCCGAGGACGACGCGGAGCACAAGATCCCCGACTATCTGATCACGCAGGAGAACACCGACGAACTACTCGGCGAGTTGCCGAAGACGGTGCCCGGTGGCGTGATCGGTGGCGATATCCCCACCTGACGGACGTCGCACGAGGGTGGTTGCGGCCCGCGCGGGCTTTCCCGCGGGCGAGATCGAGCTAGGCGAAGGAGACCGGAGCAAGCATGGCTGAGTGGAGTTGGGAGCCGGACGATTTCGCGTCGCTCTGGTACTCCGAGGCACATGACCGGTTGCCCAGCCCGCTGCGCTACACCAGCCGGTTCGCCCTGCGGGACGATTTCGCGGCGCACCGGCGCGCGGTCCGCGAACGCTACTCGGCCGACGAGCTGGAGGAGATCCAGCTGGCATTGCACACGTTGAGCAGCTCGGAGCTGCGGATCGAAATCCTCGGTGGCACAAGCCGACACAAGAACAGCACCGGGCCGGGGGATTTCCGGGAGTATCGGATCATCGGCGCGCGCAATTCGTATCGCGCGGTCACGTTGATGCAGGCGGGGACGGAAACCGAGCACGGTCCGATCCGCGTGCGCATGTTCCGTCCGGAGACCTTGCCCGCCCGTGTGGTTCAGTCGATCCCGTCGTGCGCGCCGGGCAGCGCCCCACCGGCCACGTTCCATCCGGACGATATCGGCCGGCGCCGCAACGGCTACTTCGAGGATGTCGCCCGCCAAACGCCGCGGGAGCAGTACCAGCGTCTGCTCGGGCGTCCCGCCGACGGTGGCGGAACCGCGGTCCTCGTCGCCGCGCCCTGGCACACCAGTGCCGAGCCGTGGCAGGTCGTGCAGTGGCACGACATCACCGACGACGGCCGCTACACCGAAACCCGCGGCTCGCACATCGCGGTCCGACCGGCGACCCCGGCGGACCTCACCGCACAGTTCACCACCTGGATCGAGCGGTCCCTCCAGCGTTTGGCGGAGGCGAACGACGCCTGGTAGCAACCTCAGCGCTGTTCCGAATCCGCGCCGGATCCCGGCAACACGGGTCCGACGACACCGGCATACTGCGGCAACTCGTCGTCGCGCAGCGGTTCCGGACGGTTCGGCAAAGGAATCCACTGCACCGGATCCGGCGGTTCGAGCTCCCGCTGTTCCACTTGGACCGACTCGCTGCGTTGCGCGTCGGCGGGTGCGCGCCCGTCGGCGATATTGAGCCCCACCGCGCACAGGACGATCAGCACCCCGCCCGCGATCCCGGCCCAGGTCGGCACCTGGCCGAAGAAGATCAACCCGAACAGCAGGCCCCACACGCATTCCAGGGTCAGCAGGTTGCCGCCCTGCACCGGATCCACCCGCTCGAAGGCGTAGTTCATCAGGAAGACGTTCAGCACGCTGAGCCCGCCCGCGATCCCGATCGCGGTCCACAGCATCGCCGGGGAAACATCCGACGGCAGCCGCGGCAGACCTTCCCATTGGCACAATGAGGTCAATGCGACACCCAGCGCACCGACACCGACGGTCAACGCGGTGATCTCGTAGTTGTTCAGGGTTCCGCTGTGCCAATCCCGGCCCAGATAGCTCAGCGAAATCGCGACCATCGCGACCAGGGCGATCACGTCGCCTTGTTTGCCGGAGCCCCAGCTCATGCCGAAGCCGGACAGGATCGCGACCCCGATCGCGGACCCGCTGACGAAGAACACCCGGACCGCGGTCACGGGCACTCGGCGCAACACCAATCCGAGTGCCGCGACCAGCGGTAGCGCGGCGATGAACGAGATGTTGCCGACGGTCGTCATCGTCGCCGCCTTCGCGAACAACGTCGTCCCGAAGACATAGAGCAGGACGGTGCGCACCACGATCACCGACCATTCCCGGGCACCTGCGTGGAGTATCACCCGCCATCGGATCCAGCGGCCGAAAACGACCGCCGCGATCCCGAATGCGACACCGGCGCGTAGGTAAACTTGTTGGGCGACAGTGAAACCGGTGTCGAGATACCGCGAGAACACGGTGAGCATGGCGAACGACGCGGTCAGCAAGATCAACGCACCGATACCACGCAGGTCGATAAGTGTTCTGCGTTGTGCGAGCGCGGTGCCGTTGATGCGCTGAGCCTACCCAGCGCGACGCACCGCCAGTTCCGTACTGACGGGTATTTTTCAGGTGTCGCTCACGTGTGAGCAGGCACCTCAGGTTGTCAGGGGACTAGACGGATCCCTCCATGACATGGTGGCTGCGGACATGCTTTCGGTCGGCGGCACAGTGGCATCGACGACCCCGCGCCAGCCAGCCTGCCACCACCCACGCCGCGGCCAATACCGTGACGCTCAATGTATTGAGTGCCGCCGCACAGGCGACAAAGGCCGCCAACGCGGTCACAACGGTCCCAACAGCGGTCAGCACGTGCGCGATCTGCGTGACGAATGACGAGTGCTCATCCTCACCGGCTTGGCACGGGCTCGCCGGGACCCCACCGACGATTCTGATTCTTTTCATGCGCAACAGCGTGCCGCCGCCGCCCCGACCAGGCCAGAGACACCGCCCCGCTTGCACGTATCGCGCGCAGAACTGCCAGAAAGTGGACGTTGGACCAGCTCAGGGATACCGTCGAAAGCGCGGATGTTGCCGAGGCCAGCGCACGTCCGCTCAGTGCATAGCCAGTCATCTGGAGCAGGGGTGAGCAGTCAGCACAGCATTGCGTGCGGGCGCCGTGTCGTACGCGAATTCGAAGCCGCTGGGTCTTCGACCTGGGAGACGGTCCATGCCGTGCGCGCGCATTGCGGGGTGTCGTTGCTGCGCGCGCATCGCATCGCCTATGGATTCACGCTTGTCGACGTCGCGCAGCAATTGCAAGAACTCGTCAAAACCGAATCACCGTGTCGCGGGTTGTCCCATCAGAGTGTGTCCCGCTGGGAGACTGGGCTGGACATGCCGTCGTATCAGTTCCTCGACGCGCTCTGCCGGCTGTACCGCACTCGGCCGGACCGGCTCGGTTTCGGCCACGACTACACCGACGACGAACCCGAGCGGCGAATCGTGTTGCCCGCGATGGTGCGGGGCGGGCCGACGGCGTGGGAGATCCTGCGCGCCTTGGAATCCAGCCTCGAGCTCTGCGGGTATCTGGTCTATGTACTGCCACCCTCGGAGTACATTCCGGCGCGCATGCGGGATCTGGCGCAGGTCCAGCAGTTGCAGCTGACCGACCACTCGGCCGACATGCACCGGCGGCTGCATCGGATCGAGGCAATTCTGGCCGGGCTCATCGCCTTTCGGATGAACGACGTCGCCGACCTGCACGACACGTTCATGTGGTTCTACAAGGCGCGCCGCGCCGCCCGCCTGGCCGGTGACCGGGAAGTGGAGGCATGGCTGCACGGACATATGGCGCACACACACGAGTGTTACCGCCACGCACTCGATCAGGGCTTGGCCATGGCGCGCGCCGCGCAGGCCGCCGGCGGCGCGAACCCGGATTCGGCCATGGTCTTCGGGTTGCTCGCCGAGGCGGGAATCCAGGCCCGGATCGGCCGTCGCCGCGAGGCGATCGAAGGGGTGCAGGCCGCCGACCGGATGTTCGCGAGCCTGCCGTCCGACGTGAAATCCGATGACAACCTGGGTATTTCGGAATACATCCTGCGCTGGCACCAGTCGCACGCGTTGAGTTCGATCGGCGATTGGCGCGCGGCGGAGGAACTGCGGCAGCGGATGCTCAGCCTGCCGATGGCCGACAAGGACCAAGTCGGTCGCTCGCTGCTGGACCTGGACATGGCGGCGATGCGCACCCGGCAGGGCGACCCGGAACACGCCCGCGCGCTGATCCGGCAGGTCTGGCAGACGCTGCCCGCGGAACTGCGGGTCGGCCAGGTGCGCCGTCACATCTCGCAGCAGATCGTCGCGCTACCCGCGCCGATGCGAAACAATTTGCTGGAGCCATGATTTCGGCGTATCCGCGCAATTCACGCCGACGGTAGGTGCCCACGCTCATCGTAGGATTCCAGACGATAACCGTCCGATATCCGGCGCCAGGTCGTGAGTGACCCATTGCCTGCGAGCCCCTCGGCGGTTATTGCCAAAATTGCTGTGTCGTCGAGGTTTTCGAGTATTTGACGCAGGTACAGCACAACCGCGTCGTGCGCCACGATCAACACCCGGCGGTGCTGCCGATCGGCTTCGAGATCAGCCACCACGCCGCGTAGCCGCGCCGCGACATCGCGGAACGATTCCCCGTCCGGGGGCCGATACCCGAGCGGATCGCGCGCTTCTTTCGCGGCCTCTTCCGGGAAGCGTTCCCGCACAGCGGCAGACGGTAGCGGTGTGAGCTGACCGCGATGCCTGTCATACAGGCTCGGATGAACCTGATAACACGGCAAAGGTATTGCCGCAGAACGCAATTCCGCCTCAGCCAGCTGCCAGGTCCGGACCGCGCGCAGGTATGGGGAACACAACACCAGCTCGGGTCGCTCGTCGGGCGCCATGGCCACCAGTCGCCGTCCGACGGCCGTGGCCTGCCGCTGCCCGAGCGCGGTCAGGCCGATCGCCATATCGTCGGTCTCGCGGTACGCCCCGGCTACCGCAGCGACATTCGCCGTGCTCTGCCCGTGTCGTACCGCGTACAGCAAATCGACCCGCCCACCGTCTTTTCGGTGCCCACAGTCCACCGCACTCCCCCATTCCGTAGGTGTCCCACGCTACTGCGCGGCCGCCGCACGCACACCGGCCTCCCCTCCGGTCGCGACACAGCGAGACGTGCGAGGCATCGATGTCGCTGGCCCGTGCTGCGCCGTGAAGCGTTGCGACGCAGGCGAAATGACGTGATCGGCGGCCGAGACGAGCTACCACCCGGGCGTGCCCGACCACGACGGTACGCCGGACGACGCGAGGTCGGCCGCGGTCGGGAGGGAGTGCTGGTGCGCAATCATGTCGGCCGCACTGACGGGGCCGACATCAATGAACAGCCGGGCGCGATGACGGGCCCCGAGATCGAGTCGATGATGCGCTGCACGCACCGGCTTGGCCGACCCGACCGGGCCCGAACTTTTAGTCGCAGACCCTGGCTTGTTTGCCCGCTAGGGCGTCCAAGCCGAGCATCGCCAATAGGGATTGGCAATCATCGGCATTCTGTGAATAACTGGCGACCGTGCGGGCGGCCACTGCGCTCTGTCGCGCATTTTCGGCCTTTTCCGCTGCCCGCGCCTCGGCGAATTCGCCCGGTTCATGGATGAGGGTGATGTGTCGTGCCGGGGACATGAATCTCCTTGGGGTTGATCCGAAGCCTACAAGGGTCGTCGGCTCCGCGATAGCCGAACCAACCCAGGAGTCCGCGGAAATCCCTAACGGCGCGATAGGGGCGGCGTGGTCAGGGGACGAGCAGGCGGCGGACCACGCCGTCGGCGAGGAGTCGGCCGCGATCGGTGAGCACCAGGTGGTCCTCGTGTCGAGCCGCCAGGCCGTCGGCGACGATCTGGCCGGCGGCGGCCGCGCCGAACTCGTCGAGTTCGGCCAGCGGCAGACCGGTGCGGAGCCGGACGGCGAGCATGAGGCGCTCGGTGTAGCGCTCGTCCGCGGTGAGAGCCTCCCAGCCCGCGGCGGGCAGGCCGCCTGCGGCCACCCGGTCCGCGTAGCGCGCGGGATGCTTCACGTTCCACCAGCGGACGCCGCCGACATGGCTGTGCGCGCCAGGTCCGGCGCCGAGCCAGTCGCCGCCGTCCCAGTAGCCGAGGTTGTGCCGGCAGGCCGCGGCCGGACCGGCGGCCCAGTTGGAGACCTCGTACCAGGTGAGACCGGCGGCGGTGAGCCGGGCGTCGATGCGTTCGTAGCGGGCGGCGAGAACGTCGTCGTCCGGGGCGGGCAGTTCGCCGCGGCGCACGCGACGGGCCAGCGCGGTGCCGTCCTCGACGATCAGCGAGTAGGCGGAGACGTGGTCGACGCCCGCGCTGAGCACGGCGTCGAGACTGGCGTCCAGGTCGCTGTCACTTTCGCCGGGCGTTCCGTAGATGAGATCGAGATTGACGTGCGCGAATCCGGCGGCGCGGGCTTCCTTCGCGGCCGCGACCGCCCGGCCCGGGGTATGCGTGCGGTCGAGGACCTTCAGCACGTGCGCGGCGGCGGACTGCATGCCGAGCGAGATCCGGGTGAACCCCGCGGCGCGCAGCCGCTCGAAGAACGCCGGATCGGTGGATTCCGGATTGGATTCGGTGGTCACCTCGGCGCCGGCGGCGAGGGTGAAGTTCGCGCGGACGGCGTCGAGCACGTCGGCCAGCCCGTCGCCGCCGAGCAGCGAGGGGGTGCCGCCGCCGACGAAGATCGTCGCCACCTCGGGGGTGGCACTCGGCAGTGCCGCGAAACGTTCTGCCGCCGTGGACAACTCACCACGCAACGCGTCGAGCCAGGATTGCGGCGACGCCGACGTGCCGAGTTCGCCCGCCGTGTAGGTGTTGAAATCGCAGTATCCGCAGCGGGTGGCGCAGAACGGCACATGGACGTAGATCCCGAACGCACCGCCGCCGAAGTCGCCGAGTACAGGCTCGGACGTTTCGGTTTCGACAGGGACCGCCGCAGGGGAACTCACCCCTCTAGTCTGCCGGTCCCCCGCTGCCCGGCCACACGCGGGCAACGGGGGCGGCGCATCAGTCGGTGACGGGCGTGTTCTGGTTGGCGGTGAGCAACCAGCGGCCGTCTTCCTTCGCCATCACATACATCGGGGAGCCCTGACCCGTGAGTTCGCCGGCGTGGTTCAGATAGCGCTGGACAACTTTCACCGCGGCGACATCGGGCCGGATGAACAGAACGTGCTCGACCTCGTAGGTAGCTGTGCCGTCGCGCATGGCGCCGGGCAGGGCGGCGGCGGTGAACTCGGCGATCGCGGCCCGGCCGAACAGCCGTTGACCGTGACCGGTGGTCCAGATGGCGTCTGCGCGGAAGAGACCGACGAACTCGTCGACGAGTTCGTTCTGCTGGGCGTGCTGGACGGTGGCGACGACTGCGCGGATGGCGTCGAGTTCGGCGGTAGTGGTGCTCATGCCGACAACGGTCACACCTCAACATTAGTTGTGGTCAAGTGCCGGATCCGGCTACGTGACCCCTTGTGAGACAGCTCACTTCAATAAAGTTTCCGCATCACGAGCCGCGATCGCCGGTTGATCTATGACAGCCGTCACATCTCAGGGGAACGGTCCAGGGGATTTCCCGGCAAAGTGCGGAAAATATGGGCGAGGGGTCGGAACGCCGTCGCTGACATGGCACAATAACCCGTATGCGCGCATCGGGAGTACGACTTGTGGCACGTCGCCACGTCGACTACAAGCGCGTCTGTAGCGCCTGCTGTCTGACCCACTCTTCTCGGTAGTTCAGCGCGCCCAATTCCCGGGCTCAACCGGCGACCCCAAAAGTTCCGCATCGCCTCCGCTGCACACCGCAGGTGCGAGATCAGCCCCTCGCGCCCTCTGCACGGCAATCACCAACCCGCAGGAGCGACCCCATGACGTCGAGCACCGACGCCGGTCCGATCGATCAGTCCGGCCCCGAGTCCCGGCCCGGCCCGCAAGCGCGACCCGACCGCCCCGCCGCCGAACGCCGCGTCCGACCCGACCGCCCGCGCCCGGAAGCCTCGGCGGCGCCGCGCGCCCGTACGGGTAAGCCGGTGCGGCGCAGGGCCGAAGGCCAGTGGGCGCTCGGCTACCGCGAGCCGCTGAACCCGAACGAGCAGTCCAAGAAGGACGACAACCCGCTCAACGTGCGCGCCCGGATCGAGAACATCTACTCGAAGGCCGGCTTCGACAGCATCGACAAGGGCGACCTGCGCGGACGCTTCCGCTGGTGGGGCCTCTACACCCAGCGCGAGCAGGGCTACGACGGCACCTGGACCGGCGACGAGAACATCGACCTGCTCGAGGCCAAGTACTTCATGATGCGCATCCGCTGCGACGCGGGCGCGTTGAACGTCGAGCAGCTGCGCACGCTCGGCCAGATCTCCACCGAGTTCGGCCGCGACACCGCGGATCTGTCCGACCGCGAAAACGTCCAGTACCACTGGATCGAGGTGGAGAACGTCCCGGAGATCTGGAAACGGATCGAAGCGGTCGGGCTGAAGACCACCGAGGCGTGCGGCGACTGCCCGCGCGTGGTGCTCGGCTCCCCGCTGGCGGGCGAGTCGCTGCAGGAGATCATCGACCCGACGCCGGCCATCGACGAGATCGTGCGCCGCTACATCGGCAAGAAGGAGTACTCCAACCTGCCGCGCAAGTTCAAGACCGCGATCTCGGGCCAGCAGGACGTGGTGCACGAGATCAACGACGTCGCGTTCGTCGGCGTGGAACACCCCGAGCACGGCCCCGGTCTCGATCTGTGGGTCGGCGGCGGCCTGTCCACCAATCCGATGCTGGCGCAGCGCGTCGGCGCGTGGGTGCCGCTGGACGAGGTGCCCGACGTGTGGGAGGCCGTGGTGTCGCTGTACCGCGACTACGGCTACCGGCGGTTGCGCACCAAGGCGCGGCTGAAGTTCCTGGTCAAGGACTGGGGCATCGAGAAGTTCCGCCAGGTACTCGAGGACGAATACCTGAAGCGCAAGCTGATCGACGGTCCCGCGCCGGAGCAGCCGACCAAGCCGATCGACCACGTCGGGGTGCAGAAGCTGAAGAACGGACTCAACGCGGTGGGCTTCTCCCCCATCGCGGGCCGCGTCTCGGGCACCATCCTGACCAAGGTCGCCGACGCGGTGGAGCGGATCGGGGCCGACCGCATCCGGTTCACGCCGTACCAGAAGCTGATCGTGCTCGACGTCGCCGACGACAAGGTCGACGCGCTGATCGACGAGCTGGCGCTCCTCGGGCTGCAAGCGCGTCCGTCGCTGTGGCGGCGAAACCTGATGGCCTGCTCGGGCATCGAGTTCTGCAAACTCTCCTTCGCCGAAACCCGCAAGCGGTCCCAGGCCCTGGTGCCCGAACTCGAGGACCGGCTCGCGGATCTCAATGCGCTGCTGGATGTTCCGGTGACCATCAACATCAACGGCTGCCCGAACTCCTGCGCGCGCTCCCAGATCGCCGATATCGGATTCAAGGGTCAGCTGGTCGACGACGGCGACGGGAACCAGGTCGAGGGCTTCCAGGTACACCTGGGCGGCAGCCTCGGCTTCGACAGCGCCTTCGGGCGCAAGCTGCGTCAGCACAAGGTGACCAGCAGCGATCTCGGTGACTACATCGAGCGGGTGGTGCGCAACTTCATCAAGCACCGCGAGGACGGCGAACGGTTCGCCCAGTGGGCCGTTCGTGCCGACGAGGCGGATCTCAAATGAGCCTCGATTGCGCCGGGCACGTGATGGGAGATCAACTGTGACAACGGAACTGGTGGCGAAGCTGGCCGAGGACGAGCTCCGCGCGCTCGCCGCGCAGGGCGCCGCCGACCTCGGGCCGGACGCGTCCGCGGTCGACCTGCTGCAATGGACCGAAGACACGTTCGGTTCGGGCTATATCGTCGCGTCGAACATGCAGGACGGCGTGTTGGTCCACTTGGCCGCACAGGTGCACGCCGGCGTGGACGTGCTGTTCCTGGACACCGGCTACCACTTCGCCGAAACCATCGGCACCCGCGACGCCGTCGAGGCGGTGTACGGGGTGAACGTGGTCAACGTCCGGCCGGAACACACTGTGGACGAACAGGATCGGCTGCTCGGCAAGGACCTCTTCGCACGCGACGCCGGGGAATGCTGCCGGCTGCGCAAGGTCGTCCCGCTGCGCAAGTCGCTGTCCGGCTACAACGCGTGGGTCACCGGTATCCGCCGGGTGGAAGCGCCGACCCGGGCCAACGCCCCGCTCATCTCGTTCGACGAGGCGTTCGGGCTGGTGAAGATCAATCCGATCGCCGCGTGGTCCGACGACGAGATGCAGGCCTACATCGAGCAGCACGGCATTCTCGTCAATCCCCTTGTCGAAGAGGGATATCCGTCCATCGGCTGCGCTCCGTGCACGCGGAAGCCGGAGCCGGGATCCGATCCGCGAAGCGGCCGCTGGGCCGGCCTCGCCAAGACCGAATGCGGGTTGCACACCACATGACCGAGTCAGGGCCCGGAGGCGGCAGCCCGCGTAACCACGTAGGGCCCCTCGGGCATGTGAAAGGGGATACAGCGTGACGGAGATGATGATGAACGAAGCCTCGAACGTTACCCAGCGTGCCCTAGGGATCAGTGATTTCGACACCCTCGCGGCGCTGGAATCCGAGTCGATTCACGTATTCCGGGAAGTAGCAGGCGAATTCGAGCGGCCGGTGATCCTGTTCTCCGGCGGCAAGGACTCCACCGTGCTGCTGCACCTGGCGCTCAAGGCCTTCTGGCCCGCGCCGCTGCCGTTCGCACTGCTGCACGTGGACACCGGGCACAACCTGCCCGAGGTGCTGGAGTTCCGGGATCGGATCGTCGAGCGGTACGGGCTGCGGCTGCATGTCGCCAAGGTGGAGGACTACCTGGCCGACGGCAGGCTCAGCGAACGCCCCGACGGCATCCGCAACCCGCTGCAGACCGTCCCGCTGCTGGACGCGATCAGCGAGCACCGCTTCGACGCGGTGTTCGGCGGCGGCCGCCGCGACGAGGAACGTTCACGCGCCAAGGAGCGAATCTTCTCGCTGCGCAACGCCTTCGGGCAGTGGGATCCGAAGCGCCAGCGCCCCGAGCTGTGGAACCTGTACAACGGGCGGCACGCACCGGGCGAGCACGTCCGGGTGTTCCCGCTCAGCAACTGGACCGAACTCGATATCTGGCGCTACATCGCCCGCGAGGACATCGACCTGGCCAGCATCTACTACGCGCACCAGCGTCCGGTGTACCAGCGCGACGGCATGTGGATGACCCCCGGCGTCTGGGGCGGGCCGCGCGAAGGTGAAGCGCTGCAGACACTGTCGGTGCGTTACCGCACCGTCGGCGACGGATCGTCCACCGGCGCCGTGCTTTCCGACGCGGCCGACAACGAGGCGATCCTCGCCGAGGTGGCCGCGTCCCGACTGACCGAACGCGGTGCGACCCGCGGCGACGACCGGGTGTCGGAGGCCGCGATGGAAGACCGCAAGCGAGAGGGTTATTTCTGACATGTCCGACCTACTGAGGCTGGCCACCGCCGGTTCTGTCGACGACGGCAAGTCCACTCTGGTCGGACGGTTGCTCTACGACACGAAATCCGTGCTCGCCGACCAGATCGACGCCGTCACTCGCGCGTCGGTGGACAAAGGCCTGGCGACGCCGGACCTTTCGCTGCTCGTCGACGGCCTGCGCGCGGAACGGGAGCAGGGCATCACCATCGATGTCGCCTACCGCTACTTCGCCACGCCCCGACGCTCTTTCGTGCTCGCGGACACCCCGGGGCACGTGCAGTACACCCGGAACACGGTGTCCGGCGCGTCCACCGCGCAGCTGGTGATCCTGCTGGTGGACGCGCGCAAGGGCGTCATCGAGCAGACCCGTAGGCACGCCGCGGTATTGGCGCTGCTCGGCGTGCCGAAGCTGGTGCTCGCGGTGAACAAGATCGACCTGGTGGACGACGCGGCGAGCGTCTTCGCCGACATCTCCGCCGAATTCAACCGGCTCACCAGCACGCTCGGCTGGTCCGACGAGGACGTGCTGGAGATCCCGGTCTCCGCGCTGCACGGCGACAACATCGCGACCCGCTCGTCGAACACCCCGTACTACACCGGCCCGTCGCTGATCGAGCACCTCGAGTCGGTGCCGGTCGACGCCGACAGCACCGGCGATCACACACTGGGACTTCGCTTTCCGGTGCAGTACGTGATCCGGCCGCGCACCGCCGAATACCCGGACTACCGCGGCTACGCGGGCCAGATCGCGGCGGGCTCGGTCGCGCCGGGCGACGAGGTGGTGGTGCTGCCCTCCGGCATCCGCAGCACCGTGGAACGGATCGATACGCCCGACGGCGAGCTCGCGGTGGCCCAGACCGGGCGCAGCGTCACCCTGATCCTGGCCGACGACGTCGATATCTCCCGCGGTGACATCATCGCCTCGGTGGCCGACGCGCCGGAGCCGATCGACACCTTCGACGCCACCGTCTGCTGGCTGGGCGACAAGCCGTTGCACCCGGGCGCACGTCTGCTGCTCAAGCACGGCACCCGCACGACCCAGGTGATCGTCGGCGGACTGCTGGAGCGCTTCGACGAGCAGCGGCTCGCGGCCGAGCCGAACCCGGAGTCGTTGGCGCTCAACGACATCGGTCGCGTGTCGCTGCGGGTGGCCGAGCCGCTCGCGGTCGACGACTACCGGGTGAACCGGCACACCGGCAGCTTCCTGCTCATCGATCCCGCGGGCGGCAACACCCTGGCCGCGGGCCTCGTCGGCGACGTCCTGTCGACCGTCGAGGTCGGCACCGGAGCCTGAGATGCGCGGGCTCGCCGCCCACCGGGGCAGGCCCGCGCTGATCGCGGTGGCGCACGGCAGCCGGGATCCACGCTCGGCCGCGACAATGGCGGCGGTGGTCGCCGATCTCGCCGCGGTGCGGCCGGAATACGATGTGCGACTGGCGTTTCTGGATCTCAACGCGCCGTCGGTCGAGCATGTGGTGGCCGCCGTCGCGGCGGCGGGGCACACCCACGCGGTGGTCACGCCGCTGCTGCTCGGCAGCGCGTTCCACGCCAGGGTGGATCTGCCCGGGCTGCTGGCCGCGGCCCGCACCAGGCATCCGCAGTTGCGGCTGACGCAGGCGGATGTGCTCGGGCGTGACGCCCGACTGATCGGGGCGCTGCGGGATCGGGTACTCGAGCGCCGCACCGCCTCGTCGCGCCTCGGCATCGCGGTCGCCGCCGTCGGCTCCTCGTCGGCAGCGGCGAACGCACTGACCGCCGAGGTGGCACGGCGACTGGCGGCGCGCACCGGCCAGCTCACCGAGATCTGCTTCGCCACGACGGAACCCACTGTGGGGCAAGCTATTTCACGGTTGCGTGCGCGCGGTGCCGAAGAGATCATGGTTGCGCCCTGGTTCCTGGCCCCCGGTCTGTTGACCGATCGGCTCGTGGCGGCCGCACCGGACGTGGTGCACGCCGACGTCATCGGGGCGCATCCGGCGCTGTCCGCGATCGGGTGGGAGCGCTACGACGCGGCGCTCGCGAACACGCTCACCCTGTCCGCCTGAACCGATTCGCCGGGGTCAGTCACCGAGCAGGTTGTCGACGATCGAACGGGCGGTCGCGACGCCCCACTCGTCACCGATCTGCTGGGCGCTGTGCGCCGCTCCGATCACCGCACCCAATTCGAACGCGATCACGTCGGCGTTGCGTCCGGTGAGATGGCCCTGCTCCTGTGCGAGGCGAATCTCGTTGGACAGGAAGGTGGCGAAGTCACGGCTGTCCGCCACGATGGCGTCGCGCAGCGGCCCCGGACGGCTGTCGAACTCCGCGATGGTGGCCACCCGGAAGCACCCGCCGGGAAACGCGGGCGCGGCGACCTGGCCGAACCACCGCTCGACCACGGCCCGCACCCGCGGCATCCCGGCCGGCTCGCTCATGCTCGGAGTGACGACCGCGTCGATGAAGACCTCGCGGGCGACCTTGATCGCCGCGAGCTGCAGGCTTTCCTTGCTGCCGAACAAGGTCGCGATGCCGCTCTTGCTGACGCCGAGATCGGTCGCGAGCCTGCCGATGCTCACGCCCGTCAACCCCTCGACCGACGCCACGTCGGCGGCATGCCGGGCGATCGAAGCCCGGGACCTGGCCCCTTTCGCCAGGCGCTGGTCGGCGCCGGGTTGCTGGTCACCGGCGGTTTTCGGCTCGGTCATACTGCCATTGTTCCACGAAATTCCACGAACACGAACGGTCGGTCGTACGCGGAGGTACGAGTTGTCGGCGCTGCCGGGGCACCGGCGAGCCGGCCGGGCAAGGCGGCCAGGGCCGGCCTACCCGTCGGCGTAGCGGTCGAGAAGTTCGGTGCCGATGCGGGCCAGTTCGGCGCGCACGTCCGGCGGGTCGAGGACCTCGATGGACGCGCCCCACCCGGCGAGCTGCTGGGCGAGCATCCACGACGTGGGGGCGGTGACCTGGACGCGAATGCGGCCATCGGGGACCGGGCCGTCGACAACGCAGTTCCTGCCCTGCTGATTGCGCAGGATGGGCAACAGACGGTCCGAGATGAGGACCGTGGCCGCCGTGCTCGCGCGACGCTGTTCCATCTCGTCCACGACCTCGTGCCAAGCCGCGGACAGGTCGAAATCGGCTGGGCGATACGCCGTTTCCGCGGTGACGACGGCCTCGGCGATCCGGTCGACGCGAAAGGTGCGCTGACCGCGGTCCGTCCCGGCGATGAGATACCAGACGGCGTCCTTGTCGACCAGGCCCCAGGGATCAACCAGGCGCTCGGTGCGTTCCCGGTCCCGGCCGGTGTAGTGCAGGCGAACCTTGTTGCGCTGCACCACCGCTCGCTGCAGCAGCGAGACCACCTGCGGGAGTGCGCGGTCCGTCTGTCCCCACCGGGACGGATCGATCACCACCGCGTCGGCCGCTGCTGCCGCGTCTGAACGGAAGGTCTGCGGCAGGGCCCGAACCAGTTTGCGCAGTGCCGATTTCGCCTCGGGCACCGATCCCGCCGAGGGCCCCGCCAGCAGGAACAGCGCTCGCGCCTCCCCTGCCGTCAAGCCGGTGAGATCGGTGCGCGCGCCGCCGACCAGTGACCATCCGCCGCCCCGGCCGGGTTGCGGATACACCGGGACTCCCGCCATCGACAGCGCCTCGAGGTCACGGCGCGCGGTGGCGACCGAGGTCTCCAACTCCGCGGCGACCTCGGCCGCGGTCACCCGCCCGCGCGTCTGCATCATCAGCAGGATCGCCACCAATCTGTCCGCTCGCATGTGCACAATTCTGCCGGAAAAAGTGCTCATTCCGTGCGCACTTTATCCCGGATCATTGATTTCACCAGCAAGAACGAACCGACGAAGGAGATCAGAGATGCTGCGCGGAATGGCGACGAGCACCTTTTACGCCGACGACCTGGCGGCCGCGAAGGACTGGTACACGGAGTTCTTCGGCATCGAGCCGTACTTCCACGTCCCCAACGGGTATTACGAATTCCGGATCGGCGACTATCTGCACGAATTCGGCCTCGTCAATCGTGCCTACGCCCCGGCGGGCGCCCGGAACACTCCCGGCGGGGCGATCGTCAACTGGCATGTCGACGACCTCGCGGCCACCTTCGCCCGCCTGCTCGAACTCGGCGCGACGGAATACGAGCCGATCACCGAGCGCGGCACGGGAAGCGGCTTCGTCACCGCGGCCGTCGTCGACCCGTTCGGCAACGTCCTCGGCCTCATGTCCAACCCGCATTACCTCGAGGTCCTCGCGAAGACAGGCCCGGCGTAAGCAGCCGGTTCGGGGTAGCCGGGGTGGCGCGGCAGAGGCGGCAACATATGATCTGGGCCACATTCGCCGTGATCACCGTGCACGGCTTCCGGCTCGGTCAGGCTTGGAAGGACACCACATGGTCATCTCCGCCCGAGCGGTACCCGGCGCCGCCACCCCGGAACTGCTGATCCGGCAGGCCGGACGCGGCGACGAGCAGGCCTTCACCGAGTTCTGCGACCTCGTCGCGGCACCGGTCCTCGGCCTCGTCACACGAGTGATCCGCGATCACGCCGAGTCCGAGTTGGTCACGCGGGACGTGCTGCTGGAACTCTGGGAGCAGGCCCCGCTGTTCGACGAGCAGCACCAGCCGGTCCTGGCGTGGGCGATGACGATCGCGCATCGTCGCGCCGTGGACCGGGTGCGGACGGCGTGCGCCGACCGGGACGGACAGACCGAACTGCGCTGGTGTTTCGACGAAGTCGTACAGACCACGGTAGACCGGATCGAGGACGACATGGTCCGCCGGTCGCTGACAGAACTCACCGATTCGCAGCGCCGGTCGCTGATCCTCGCCTACTACGGCGGCTACTCCACTCGGGAAGTCTCCGAGATACTCGACAAGCCGGTCGGCACGATCGAGACCAGGCTGCGCGACGGACTGCTCCGGCTGTGCGAGAGCATCGGCGATCAGTCGTGACGGCCGAATTACACCACCGCACCGGCGCATACGTGCTGGATGCGCTGGCCGGCGACGCACGGGCAGACTTCGAACGCCATCTCCTCGAGTGTCCGACCTGCCACGTCGAGGTCGACGCGTTACGGCCGTTCGCGGTGCGGCTCGCGACCGCCGTCGCCCCCGTATCGGCGACGGCGGTGCAGGAACAGGTACTCGCCGAGATCGGCACGCGCCCACAGGTTTCCGGCTCCGCGAGCGCGCTCGACCGGACGCAGATCATCCCGACTGCCGGCGAACTGGAACGCACCGTGATCTTGCCGCCGTTGGAAGAGTTGTCGGACAACGACTCTCCCGCCGACATCGATCGGCGCGGATGGCTGGTCCGGGTCTGGATCGGTGTCGCGATGGCAGCGGCCGTTGTCGCGGTGGGGTTGGTCCTCGTCGATCGGACCGCGGGGCCGGACGCGACGGTGGCGGAGCAGGTGCGCAATGCCCGCGACGCCGTCACCCACACCGGTGTGGTCTTCACCGGGGATGGTTCGGCGACGGCGGTGCTGTCCCGCAGTGTCGGCAAGGTGGTGGTGACCGCGACCGGGCTCCCCGCGCCCGGTTCCGATCACGGCTACCAACTCTGGCTGATCCATGCCGACGGCACGCCACGCTCCGCGGGCATGATGCACACCGCGGACACGACCACCGAACTCACCGCCGATCTGCTCCGCACCACCACGGCACTCGGCATCACCGCCGAACCGGATACCGGCTCGGCAACACCGACCAGCCCGCCCGTCGTTCGCATCGAAATACACTGAGCTGCAACGCTTTATGTCGAGGACCGGACCCCGCTCTTCAGGCCGGGTATCGAGCCACGCCCTTCACACCGGGCACCGAGCCACGCCCTCCACGCCGAGCACTGAGCACTGAGCACTGAGCACCGAGCACCGAGCACCGAGCACCGCTCCACGCCGACCACTGAGCCCTGCCTTCCACGCCGACCACTGAGCCGCAACCGTCCACGCCGACCACCGAGCCGCGCCCTTCACACCGAGCACTGGGCACCGCCCTCCACGCCGAGCACCGAGCCACGCCCTTCACACCGAGCACCGAGCACCGAGCCACGCCGAGCACCGAGCCGCAACCCTCCACACCGACCACCGAGCCACGCCCTTCACACCGAGCACCGAGCCGGAACCCTCCACACCGACCACCGAGCCACGCCTTCCACACCGACCACCGAGCCGCGCCCTTCACACCGAGCACCGCCCTTCACGCCGAGGGTCTTTCGCAACCTTGCATGGTCCATCCGCCGGGGTGTGCCCGGCGCCGGTCCCGAAAACCGCACGCCCGCCGGAGAGGTAGGTCGGGCGTGCCGACCTCGCCGGCGCGGAGGAGTTATGGCCGGAACCAGCGTTCGAGGACGGGGGCGACGCCGTCTTCGTGGACTGTGCCGGTCACCTCGGTCGCCAGGGTCTTGACCTCGTCCGGCGCGTTGTCCATAGCCACGGAATGTGCGGCCCAGCGCAGCATTTCGCGGTCGTTATAGCCGTCGCCGATCGCCAGGGTCGCGGTGTGCGGGACGCCGAGGGCGCAGCGGAGACGTTCCAGCGCCCAGCCTTTCGAGACGCCTTGGCGGGAAACGGTGAGCCAAGGGCCGAATTCGCCGTGCACCCAACTCGCACCGGGCACTTCCAGCTCGTGCAGCAGGGCTCGCATCTGCGCCAGCGTGCCCTGCGGCCACCAGCCGTTCAGGCGCGGCGTCGGCTCGCTGCTCAGAGCGCCGTGATCGACCAAAAGGTATTCGCCGATGGAGAATTCGCCGGGACTGGCACCGGTCGCCCAGTGGCCGACGCCCACCTTCTCCACCGCGAAGATCATCTCCGGGATCAGCGCGCGCAGCGCCAGCACGGCGGGCGCCGGATCGAACGCCTCGATGGCGACCGGCTGACCATTCGCGACGTCGACCTGCACCGCCCCGTTGGAGCACAGCGCGTGCCCCTCGATAAGGCCCAGCTCCGCGAGCACGGGCCGGGTGGTCAGCACAGTCCGGCCCGTGGTCACCACCACATGCGCGCCCGCCCCGATGGCCGCGCGCACCGCCGCCGCCACCCGCTCGCTCACCGGGCTACCGGTATCGAGCAACGTGCCGTCCACGTCCAGCGCGATAAGCCGCGGACCCCCTACTGTCATCAACTCATTGTGCCAAGGGGGTACGACACCCGTCAGCCGTTCACAACGCCGCCAGCGCCCCCGCGCATTTCCCATCACCCCGCGCGCGTGTCATTCGAACGACACGCGCGCGGGACGCGAAACCGCGCGCGGCAGGCTCCGCGATCCGACGTGGCCGACGCCCAGTCGGCACAACGGGCAGCGCCGAAGCGGCCGCGCACCCCTTCCGAGCAGACGCACCAGTTCTGCGTTCCCGCACCGCCTCTGGCATGGCAAAGCGGGTGCGCGAACGCAGAAGGGATGCGGGAAGTTGCTTTGGACGAAGCGACCGAGTCGGAGGTAGCCGCGATCGCATCCGCGAAGTCCGCAAACGCGGACGCGGACGCGACGCGGCAGGAATTCCGCGAGCCGACACAGCCGACGCACAGTCGACACAACGGGCAGCGCCGAAGCGGCCGCGCACCCCTTCCGAGCAGACGCACCAGTTCTGCCTTCCCGCACCGCCTATGGCATGGCAAAGCGGGTGCGCGAACGTAGAAGGGGTGCGGGAATTGCTCGGATCGCATCCGCGGAGTGCCCGAACTGGGGCGCGGCGAGACCGGACCCGTCGGCTTTCAGGCCGCCCAGAGACGCACTGAGTACCCGACCACCCCCGACGAGGTGATTCGCGCTCTGCACTAACCCGGGCAACTCCGGGATCGCCCCCAGCGAGTGCCGATTTGCCTGGCAAGCCTGTGCGTGGCGGTCTCTTCGAAACCGCGCGCGGGACGCGAACGCGCACACGGCAGATACGCCGCGGGACGACACGGCCGACGCACAGTCGGCACAACGGGCAGCGGCGGAGCGGTCACGCACCCCTTCTGAGCTGACGCACCAGTTCCGTGTTCTCGCACCACCTCTGGCATGGCAAAGCGCGTGCGCGGACGCAGAAGGGGTGCAGGAAGGGTACAGAACGCGGCGACCGAGTCGCGGGTAGCCGCGCTCGCATCTGCGAAGTCCGCGGACTGGGGCGCGGCGAGATCGGACCACTGACCATCAGCTCGCCTAGAGACGCACTGAGTACCCGACTGCCGCCCGGGGGTGATCCGTGCTGTGCACTCGCCCGGGCAACTCCGGGATCGCCCCCATCGAGTGCCGATCTGTCTGGCAAGACCGTGCGCGGCGGTCTCTTCGAAACGCACGCCGCCTGCCTAGCCGGCGCCGCACCTGCCGACAGGACCTAGATCTTGCTGCCATCCGAAACAGAACCGCGCTCGAACACGACTTGCCGCTACCGCCAGCGCAGAAATCTCCGCACGCCCGCTCAACAGGGTGCCGCCCAAACGCAACGACGCCTCGGCGTCGCCCCGAGCAGCGACCGCCGCGACCGCCGCGACTGCTGCGCGCAACGACGGCTAGCTCATTCGGCCACCTTAAGGCGAAACCACCAGTGCAGAAGCCACCTCACCACCCCTGCCCACAAGGCGACGCACAAACGCAACGACACCTCTGACATCGCCCGAGTGGGGGGCGAACGCGTCGATGCCTGCGCCGCGACCAGGGCTAGTTCTTGCTGCCGCCTGACGAGGAACCGCCTGATGAGGAACCGCCGGAGGAGGAGCTGTCGGAGGAGGAGCCACCTGACGTCGAGTTGCTCGACGTGGAACCGCTCGACGTGGAACCACCCGAGGTCGAACCACTCGAGTTGGAGCCACCGGACGTGGAACCACCTGACGTCGAACCACCGGACGTGGAACCTCCGGAAGTCGAACCGCCGGAAGTAGATCCACCAGAAGTGGAACCGCCGGAATCGGATCCTCCCGAGGTGGAACCGCCGGAATCGGAACCTCCCGACGTGGAACCACCCGAGGTCGAACCACCGGACGTGGCACCCCCCGACGTGGAACCGCTGGTCGACTCTCCCGACGTGCTTCCGCCGGACGTGCTTCCGCCCGTCGTGGCACCACCGGTGTCGGTGGAACCTCCGGCGGCGGGTGTGGAGGTACCGCCGGAGGTTGTTCCACCGGCACTGGTGCCGGGGGTGGAAGGGGTTGTGCCGGTAGTGGTTCCGGAGGTGGGCAGGTCGGTGATCGGGCCGGTGGCCGGTACGCCGGGGATCGTGCCGGGGTCCGGCACCGCGGGGGTGGCCCCTGGTTGCGTTGCGGGCGGGATGGCACCGGGGGCGGGTGGTGTCGCAGGGGTGCCTGCGATCGGCGCGGCGGGTTGGCCGGGGGTTCCGGGTGTCGCGACGGGCGGCTGGCCGAAGGGCAGGGGGTTGATGAAGTAGGCCGGGTTCGCGTAGGGCGAGCCGTGGTATCGGTCTGTGGTGTCGTAGGTTCGGGGCTCGTTGTGATCACCGCGACGGGATTCGGCGAGGGTCGGGCCGAGGGGCGTCGAGTGCGCGACGGGCGTGATGAACTTGCTGTACGCGGAGGGGCGCGCGAGGCCGGTGGAGGCGGCGAGCGAACGCGGCGGCGTCCAGCCCGCCGGGGAGGCGATCCAGGCTTCGTGATTGCCCGCGATCCGGTCGAAGCCGGTGTCGTACAGCGCGCTGTCGTTGGCAGGCATGTCGCCGCCAGGGAAGTGCTCGAGGATCGGTGACGCAGCGGGCCCCGCGGGGCTGCCGAACACCGTCACCGCCGACATCGCCACCGCGGAAACGACAGCGGCACTGGAGAATACCGCGACGCGCGGGGCGTTCTGCTTACCACCGGACGCGGCGAGCGCCATCGTCCGCGCGGCCCGCAGGGCGGCCCCGGCGGCCACGGTGTGTCCGGGATCGGCCGAAACCACCAGGGGGCGGCCGAGTTCGGCGAGGGTGCGGGCGACCTCGGCGGGGCGGGACGCACCGCCGATCACGAGGATGCGGCTGATATCGGACAGGGTGAGATCGGCCGAGCGCACGACATCACGCACGATCTCGAGCGTGTCGTACACATGTGCGGCGCGCAGACCGTCGATGTCCACCATGGACAGCATCGAGGTCGCGGTGGCGCCGGGCCCGGCCTCGTGGGCGTAGCGCGCGATCATCGCACCGAGTGGCCGCCCGCCGAAGTCGAAGGAACGCACCGGCTTTCCGACCATCGGGTGGTCGTCCCAGTCGGGTCCGACACGCACGATGGTGACATCCAAACTTGTTCCGCCCAGGTCGTAGACCAGCACGAAACCGGGCTCCAGCGGACCGTGCTCGGCCTCCAGCCATTCCGCCGCGGCGACCGGCTCGGGCACCAGCTCGACATCACCCGCCCCGGACAGATCCAGCGCCTGCCGCAGCAAGGACACGTCCTTGCCGGAATACGTTGCGGGATAGGTGGCTACCGCGCCGGACTCGGCCGCGGTCGGCTCGGCCGCGCGCAGCCCGTTCACCACCGCGGCGACCAGGTTGGCGGGCGACCAGATGCGCCCGCCGACGATCATCGGCTCGGGGTCTCGGCTCAGGTCGGCGAAATCCGTTACGGCCATGGTGAATTGCGGGATGCCGCCGACGCGCAGTCCGCCCGCGCTGTCGAAGGTCACCGCGGTGCGCCTGCTGCGCACGACGGGCCGGGTTCGCGCACCGGTAACCGAAGCCGTCATAGAGTTCACTGCGCCGATGCTGAAACCCAGACCTGTGGTCATATGCTATCCCGTCAACGTACCGAGACCACGTCCATCACACAGAGAACCATGTGGCCGCGGTCGTCTTCCAAACAGCCAGCACAGATTAGCTGCTCGGCTCGCTGGAAGGATGCGGAATTGATATGAACGGCGACGAAATGGCGTGAAACGTTTAGCTGCACAGCGCAATGATCCGGATCACCTGCGAAGATGCAGAGCGGCAGCAATGTTCAGCCCTCTGGACAGTCGAAGGTTGAACAACACATCACCCGATCCCGTTATCACGTAGCGATCCGGACAATGTGCACATGCACGAATATCGGACAGCCTCCCCCACCGAATCATAAGTTACTCCAACACACTGACCGGTCGGTAACTAAACCATTGCCAGCTCAGCTTAATTCGATCATCTGTACCACTTCACCTGAATTAGCTCCGACTACACGCACAAACATATGACACGTCAACGCGACGACTGTTTCCCGCCAGCGCAGGCGCCTGCCGCGGACTTGACTGGTTCTTGCGATCGCACCACAGGACGGTGAGATCGCAAGAACCAGAAGGGAAATGGACAACATGACATCACGGTTCGCGGATCAGGTCGTGCTGATCACCGGCGCCAGCTCCGGCGTAGGCAAGGCCGTCGCGTTGCGGGTGGCGGCCGAGGGCGCGGCGGTCGTGCTCGGCGCCCGCGGCAAGGACGCGGGTGAGCAAGTGGCCGCCGAGATCCGCGCCGCGGGCGGACGGGCGCTGTTCGTGCCGACCGACGTCACCGTGGAACAGGACGTGGCCCGGCTCACCGAGGCCGCGGTCACCGAGTTCGGCACGTTGGACGCGGCGTTCAACAACGCGGGCGCGGTCAACGCGTTCGGGTCCGTGGCCGAGATCGACGAGGCGGGCTGGCGCGCCGACCTGGAACTCAATCTGACGAGCGTGTTCTACGGCCTGCGACACCAGGTGCCCGCGCTGGTCGCCGGCGGGGGTGGCGCGATCCTGAACAACGCGTCGAACCTGGGCGTGGTCGGAATGGGTTCGGTCGCACCGTATGTCGCGGCCAAGCACGGCGTGGTCGGCCTGACCCGGGCGGTAGCGCTCGAAGCCGCCGAGCAGGGCGTCCGGGTGAACGCGCTGGTCTCCGGCGCGGTCGATACGCCGGCGTTCCGCAATTCGATGGGCGCGACGCCGGAAGGCGAGGCCGCCATCGCCGCCCTGCATCCGCTCGGCCGGATCAGCACGCCGGCGGAGATCGCGGGGTTCTGCGCGTTCCTGCTCAGCGCGGAGGCCGGTTTCGTCACCGGCGCGGCCCTGGCGATCGATGGCGGTTTCACCGCGCGCTGACGCACGTCGGCGGGCGGAATACTCGAACGGGCCGCCGTGCGCGGCCCGCCCGAGCCATCAGCGAGGACGACCCGACGCACCTCGCTGGAACAGGCAGGTGATGACACTGCGGACTTCGTAACCGCGTCACCGGTGAGTCCCCGCCCACTTCTATCGTGGACGGGCACGACCCTAGCGGCAAGGCCCAGAAAATGGGGCTACACAACCAGCAGACCCCTCGCGGATCTCGTGATCCACGAGGGGTTTCGGGTCAGGAGCGAGCCAGCAACCTGCGCACCGGACCGACGCGCTTGGCCGCACCCGCGACCCGCACCGCAGGCTGCCGATGCCGGATCAGCCGGTCGAATTCCGCTGCGCTGCCACCTGGTTCGGGCAGCCGCCCCGCGTTGTAGTCGTCGGCGAGCTGCTGCACGGTTTCCTGCGCGCAGGACTTGTTGGTGCCGATGAAGCCGGTGGGGCCGCGCTTGATCCAGCCGGTGACGTACGTGCCGGGCAGTACCGCGCCGTCGACCCGTTCCAGCACACGACCGTTCAGGTTCGGGATGACGCTCGCGGCGTCGTCGAAGGGCAAGCCGGGCAACGCGACACCCCGATAACCGACCGAGGTGAGCACCAGACCCGCGTCGAGCCGTTCTGTCGCACCGGTGGCCACCGCCCTGGTGCGCCCGTCCCCGTCGGTGACGAGCTCATTGCGGCTCACCTCGATGCCCGCGACCCGGTCGGTGCCGATGATCTCGGTGGGCGAAGCCAAGTAGCGGAACACGATTCGCTTGCGCTCGCCGACCGGCCGGTTGCGCACGGTGTGCAGCAACCGCAGCTTCTGCTCGACCTGGTACGGCAGCCCCTCGGTCAGCTCGGGCAGGTCGCCCTCGATCACGCTGTCCACGTCGGAGCCGAGCAGGCCGACGAATTCCGGCACGGTGAAAGCGGATTCGAGCGGGCCGCGGCGGCCGAGGATCACCACTTCCTCGATCTTGCTCTCGCGCAACGCACGCAGCGCGTAGGGCGCGATATCGGTGCCGGACAACGTTTCCGGATCGCTGGTCAGGATGCGGGCGACATCGAGTGCGACGTTGCCGTTGCCGACGATCACCGCGCGCTGCTGCGACAGATCGAAGAGCCGATCCGCGTGATCGGGATGCCCGTTGTACCAGGCGACGAAGTCGGTGGCGGAGACATTGCCCGCCAGCCCCTCACCGGGTACACCCAGTTTGCGATCGGCCGAGGCGCCGACCGCGTAGATCACCGCGTGGAAGTGGTCGAGCAGTTCACTGTGCGAAACATGCGCGCCCACTTCGACATTCAGATACGACGCGAAGCCGGGCTGCGCCGAGATGACGTCGAACAGCTCGCTGACCTTCCGGGTCTTCGCGTGATCCGGCGCGACACCGTGCCGGGCCAGCCCGTAGGGCACCGGCAACCGGTCGAACACGGTCACCGCCACGTCGGGCTGGGTCAGCAGCTCGTCCGCCGCGTACATCGCCGACGGACCGGACCCGACGATCGCCACCCGCAGCGGCTGGCGCTCGGTCCGGATCTCGGCCGCGGGCACCGGCTTGGCCAGCAGCGGGCGCGGCCGGGCCTGCCGGTAGAAGTCGGCGTTGATCTCGATGAACGGCTTCTGCTCTGCGGTCAGCTTCTTCGATGACACGATCGCGTCCACCGGGCAGGCGGTCGCGCAGGCGCCACAGTCCACGCACGCCTTCGGGTCCACGTACAGCATGTCCGCGGTCAGGAAGTCGGGCTCGTCCGGCGTCGGGTGGATGCAGTTCACCGGGCAGGCGTACACGCACGAGGCGTCACTACAGCACGACTGCGTGACGATGTAGGGCACGTCAGCCGGCCTTGACCGCGCGCAGCGGCTCGGAACGGTAGCGGGTGGTGTGGCCGTCGATCTTGAGCAGCTTCCAGACCGCCTTGGAGATCGGGTTCATCAGGCCGATGTCCTTGGCCAGCGTGCGCACGTCACCGAAGAAGTCGCTGAACTCCTGCTTGGATTCCTTCGACCCGTAGAACAGTTCCTTGCGGACGTAGTCCGGGATGTCGAATTCCTTCCAGAAGGAACGCGGCGGGGTGAAGATCGAGCGGCCGAGGATCCACATCACGATCGGCATCGCGATCGAGAGCACGAACCGGTTGAACGCGTTCGACTCGGGCACGTGGATCTTCAGGAACTCGTGCGCGAAGGAGATGTGCCGCGCTTCCTCGGCCACGTGAATGGCCATCACGCCGCGCATGATCGGGTGCACGTCCTCGTCGGAGCGCAGGATCGCCTTCTGGATGTGGTCGATCGGCTCCTCGCCGGCCAGCACCGCCATGAAGAACAGGTTGGGGAACCACGCGGCCACCGGCGCACCGAGGTACTTGAACTTGCGCACCAGCGGACCCATGCCGGGCACGTCGTCGCCGATCCGGTTCACCATCTCCTGGAACATCAGGGTGTGGTTGTGCTCCTCGATCATCTCGTGGGAGCAGTACCGGAATTCGGGCGAGCCGTTGGGCAGGCCGAAGTTGTGCGTGACCATGCCGCTGATCAGGATCGACTCGAACTGCAGGCCGACCTTGGCGACGTTGGCCTGGCGGTACTTGCCGATCGCGATCTTGCGCTCGTCGGACTGCGCGAGGTACCAGGGGTGCCGGCCCAGCGGGTCGGCCGACATCGGCAGGATCCACCGGTGCGCGCCCGTGTTCGGGTCGAAGTCCGGGTTGTCCCAGTCGATATCGTCGAAGGGGTCGAAATGTTTGTTGACCGAGCCCTCGGAGAGCAGTAGAAGCGTCGCGGCGTACTCCTGCGCCTTCTCCAGATCGGGGTCGATCGGGGGCGTCACGGCTGCAGACATCGTCGTCACTGCCTCTCTCTTCGAAACGTTTACCTGTACCCCATGGTTACACCTACAGGCTGTCACGTCAACCCACGAAGTGAGTACCCCGAAAAGAGCTGGTCGAACGATCAGGAGGAAGTGGTGGCGGCGTATCGCGAGAGGCCGCCGCCGCCAGTTCCCCCTCGCCGGAAAAAGCGACGTACCCGGTGGCGATCGCCCTCGTCACGAGCACCACCGGGTACGACCGCCCGCGGTCAGCGCAGGGTCGCGAGCTGCGCCATCCCCACGATCACCCCGTCGGCGGGCAAGGCGAGCGCCATTCCGACGCCCGCGACCGACAGCCCCGCTGCCAGCGCCACCCGGCTCAGCCTGCGCTTCGTCCGCTGCGACAACACCATCGCCCTGGTGGCCGCCCGTCGATGCGCGCCCCCGCCGCGCCGCTTCCCGTGCTGCTTGCCCGCCGACTCCTCCACGACGACCGCCGCCCGGCGGCCGATGATCGCCGCGCCGTCCGCGATGGTCCGCTCCGGATCCGGGGCGGCGATGACCGGCCGGGCCAGCTCGCCGGCCAGGACCTGCGCCACCTCGACCGGCCGCGCCGCGCCGCCGACGACGAGCACACAGTCGACATCGGCCATCGTGACGTCGGCGATGCGCAGACATTTGTAGACCAGTTCCAAAGAGGCCCGCACGTGCCTGGTCCGTAACTCGTCGGCCGTGGTGCCGGTGACCGAGCCGGAAATGGAGTCCGACGGCAGGCCGTGCCCGGCGCGCGAGGCGACCAGGGCGCCGAACGCGCGGCCGCCGAACTCCGACGAGCGCAGCGGCTCGCCGACGATCGGATTACGTGGACAACCCGCCCCGACCCGGACCAGTGTGACATCGAGGCTGGCCCCGCCCAGGTCATAGACCAGCGCCAGGCCGGGCATGAGCGGGCCGCGGTCGGCCTCCAGCCAGGTCGCCGCGGCGACCGGCTCGGCGACCAGGGCGACGTGGTCGAGGCCGATCGCGTCCAGCGCCGCGCGCAGATCGCCGACGTGCGCGTCGGTGTAGCGCGCGGGATGGGTCAGCGCGATGCCGACCCCGTGACCGGCGTCGTGGGGATGATCGAACAGCGCCTCGCTGATCAGGCATTCGGCCACCACCGCGACCAGGTCCGCGGGCGAGAGTGCCCGATGTCCGACGCGGGCCGAGACCACGGAGCGCTGGGAGAGATCGGCGAATTCGGTGATCGCGCGGCCGTGCCGCGGAATCATGCCGACCCGGGCAAGACCGGTGCTGTCGAAGGTGAGTGTGGTGCGGCGGGTGATGGACTGGGCACGCGGCGGCCACCGGCGGCCCGGCGGACCCTGTGGCGAGGGCAGCTGACGCAACCAGCGGGCGGGGTGGGCGCCACTCGAACCTTCCTCCGCGAGAGCGGAAACCGTGTTCACCGTGCCGATGCTCAAACCCAGACCAACCGCCATCGCAATCCACCTGATCGCCGAGCCGATTTGCTTCGAACTCCGTCCACGCAACCACTCCGCGACTCGCCTGCCAACCACCGGACACCCTATTGTCCGCCGCCCGCCTGTTCTGAAACAGGTTGCATAGCACAACGATCGGTCCTGGTCACCTGCCCTGGAGTGCGCGAATCGCGCCGACACCCGGATTTCACTGCGACACGCCGACATTCGACCGTGTCCCATACCGGGTTGCCGCCCGACGCCGCACCGGACACCGATCCGGCATCACCTCCGGATACACGTTCTCACATGCGGTGATAGCCCCTAACAATCCCTATTCGCCGGACATGCGGGCCGCGGCGCGCGATACTGCGCAGACTCGCCGGAACAACACGCTGAAGCCGGGTCGGTCGACCGAGCCGGGCGGGTCACCGCCGCAACTCTGTACCGGACAATGCGGCAACACTCCGGTGGCCGCACTCAGCGGATAGCCTTGCGCCAGCACAAGATCAGCAACGTCGCAGCAGCCGATCGGCGCGGCGCCTCACTGCGCGGGCAACTCCGGGATCCGGGTGGCTCGGGCGTAGACCGTCTCCCCGTCCGCGAGCCGCAGCGCCTCCGCGTCACCGCGGGTCACCTGAGCGGCGAACAGATCACCGGTGGCGGCATTGCGCAGTTCCACCCGGACCTCGAAACCGAGATGCACCACGCGCTCGACCGTGGCCCGGGTGACGCCCGCGGACTCGGCGGTGCCCTCGTGCTCGGCCAGCGCCATGCTCGGCTCGCGACCGACGCGAATGTCGTGCGGGCGCACCAGATGTCCGTTCAGCCGGGCCACCGCGCCGAGGAACGACATCACGAACTCATTGGCCGGGCGGTCGTAAACGTCCTCCGGAGAACCGATTTGCTCGATCCGCCCCTTGTTCATCACCGCGATGCGGTCGGCCACATCGAGGGCCTCCTCCTGGTCGTGGGTGACCAGCACGGTGGTGACGTGCACCTCCTCGTGCAGCCTGCGCAGCCAAGTACGCAGGTCCGCACGGACTTTGGCGTCCAGCGCGCCGAACGGCTCGTCGAGCAGCAGCACCTGCGGGTCGACCGCGAGCGCGCGCGCCAGCGCCATGCGCTGGCGCTGACCGCCGGACAGCTGCGCCGGGTAGCGATGCTGGAAGCCGTCGAGGCCGACGATGCCGAGCAATTCGTCCACCCGCTTGGCGATTTCGGCCTTGGGCCGCTTGCGGATCTTCAGGCCGAACGCCACGTTGTCGCGCACGGTCATGTGCTTGAACGCGGCGTAATGCTGGAAGACGAAACCGATGTCGCGTTTCTGCGGCGGTACCCGGGTGACGTCGTTGCCCGCGATCACCACGATGCCGGAGTCGAGCGATTCGAGCCCCGCGATCGATCGCAGCAGCGTGGACTTGCCCGAACCCGAGGGCCCGAGCAGGGCAGTCAGCTCGCCGGACGGAATATCGATGGTGACGTCGTCGAGCGCGGCGAACGAACCGTAGTTCTTCTTCGCATTGGTCACGGTGATCATTTGGCGCCCCGCTTGCGTTCGAGGAGAGTCATCAACAGGAGTGTCACGAGCGCGAGGCCCATCAACAGGGTCGCGGCCGAGTAGGCGCCGAAGGTGTTGTGGTCGTTGATGTATCGACCGTGCACCAGCAACGTCAGGGTCTGCGACTTACCGGGCAGTGCCGAGGAGACCATGATCACCGCGCCGAACTCGCCGAGCGCGCGGGCCACGGTGAGCACCACGCCGTAGGTGAGGCCCCACCGGATGGCGGGCAAGGTGATCCGCCAGAACGTCTGCCAGCGGGTGGCGCCCAGGGTGGCGGCCGCCTGCTCTTGTTCGTCGCCGATCTCGTGCAGCACCGGCTCGACCTCGCGCACCACGAACGGGAGCGTGACGAAGATGGTGGCGATCACCATGCCGGGCAGATTGAAGATCACCTTGAAGCCGATGTCCTCCAGGCCGCCGAACCAGCCGCCGGCGCCCCACAGCAGGATCAGCGCGACACCGACCACCACCGGCGACACCGCGAACGGCAGATCGACGATGCCCTGAACCAGGGTGCGCCCCGGGAACTTTCCGCGCACCAGCGCGATCGCGGTGACGATGCCGAAGATCACGTTCACCGGCACCACGATCGCCACGATGATCATCGACAGCTGGAACGCGGAGATGGCGGCGGGCGTGGAGATCGAATCGATGAACGCGCCGATCCCCTTCTCGAAGGTGCGATACAGGATGATCACCAGCGGCAGCACCAGCAAAACGACCAGGTACCCCAGCGCCACCACCCGCAGCGGAATACGGGACCATGCAGAGAGTTTCAACGCGTCTCCTGTTCCTTGCGCACGCTGCGTTCGGCGAGCAGGCGGAGCACGAGCAGGGTCGCGAACGAAATGACCAGCAGGGCAACCGAAACCGCGGCGGCGTTGATCGGCCGGTCGATCTCGATCTGCTTCTGGATGTACTGCGAAGCCATTTCGGTCTTGCGCGGGATGGCGCCGCCGATCAGCACCACCGAGCCGTATTCGCCGATGGCGCGGGCGAAGGCGAGGCCGCCGCCGGAAATGATCGCCGGGGCCAGCGTCGGTAAGACGATGCGGCGGAACGTGGTCCAGTTGTTCGCGCCCAGCGAGAGCGCGGCCTGTTCCACCTCGCGGTCCGCCTCGATCAGCACCGGCTGTACCGAGCGCACCACGAACGGCAGCGTGACGAACGCCAGCGCCACGATGAGGCCGGGCTGGGTCGCGTTGAGGTGGATGTCGATCGGGCTCTGCGGTCCGTAGAGCGAGAGCAGCACGATGCTGGCAACGATGGTCGGCAGCGCGAACGGCAGGTCGATCAGCGCGTTGACGATGCTCTTGCCGGGGAATTCGTCGCGCACCAGCACCCAGGCGATGAGCGTGCCCATCACCACGTTGATCACCGCGACCACCACCGAGACGAACACGGTGATCCGCAACGAGTCCAGCGCCGCGGGCGCGGTGACCGCGCTCCAGAAGCCGGACCACCCCTCGTCGAACGAGGTGACGGTAAGTGCGGCCAGCGGCAGCAGCACGATGATGCTGAGCCACAGCACGGCGGTGGCGATGCCGAGCGGCCCCACCGAGCCGGTCACGCGCAGCCACGACCAGTTCACCCGCCCGGCCGGGCTCACCTTCTGGGAACCGCCGGAAACGGGTGCTGCCCCGTCCCCGGCGGTGCTGCTGTCAGTCACAGTCGTCCAGTATTCCGTCCGTGTAGCCCGGTTACTTGGTCGCTTTGTCGTAGATCACGGCGACGGAACCGGTGTTCGGGGTGAACAGCTCCTTGTCCACGGTCTTCCAGCCGCCCAGGTCAGCGATGGTCCACAGCCGCTGCGGGGTCGGGAAGTCCTTGCCGAACTCGGCGGCCACCTTCGGGTCGACCGGCCGGAAACCGGCTGCGGCCCACGCTCGCTGACCCTCCGGGGTGTACAGGAAGTCGCGGAACGCCACGGCCTTCTCCTGGTTCTTGCTCGACTTCAACACCGCGACCGGGTTCTCGATCTTGAAGGTGACCGGCGGCACGAAGTGCTCGATCTGGTCGCCGTTGCGCTCGGAGAACAGCGCCTCGTTCTCGTAGCTGAGCAGCACGTCACCGGTGCCCTGCAGGAACGTCTCGGTGGCCTCGCGGCCCGACTTCGGCTGCACCTTCACATGTTCCTTGGATACCAGCTGGCTCAGGTAGTCCAGACCGGCCTGCGGGTTCTGGCCGCCCTCGGACTTGGCCGCGTAGGGCGCGAGCAGGTTCCACTTGGCCGAGCCCGAGCTGAACGGATTCGGGGTGACCACCTCGATACCCGGCTTCAACAGGTCGTCCCAGTCCTTGATGCCCTTCGGGTTGCCCTTGCGGACCACGATCGCGACGACCGAGCCGAACGGAATTCCCTTGGTGGCGTCGGCATTCCAGTTCGAATCGACCAGTCCGGCATCGACCAGCCGGGTGATGTCGGGTTCCACGGAGAAGTTCACGACATCGGCCTCGGCGCCGTCCTTGACCTTGCGGGACTGATCACCCGAGGCGCCGTAGGAGCCGTTGACGACGACGTTCTTGCCCTGCTCGGTCTTGTTGAACTCCGGCACGACCTTGTCGAAACCGGGCTTGGGCACCGCGTAGGCGTAGAGGTTGAGCGTGCCACCGCTGCCGTCGGCACCGCTGCCCCCGACCGTGTCACTGGCTCCGCCGCCGCAGGCGGTGAGCACGACCGCCGCGGCTGAGGTGACGGCGATGGCAACGGCGCTGCGGCGCGAGAAGAGCCAAGTTTTGCGAGACATTTCGGGTGGACCTTTCCTACTGGCTGCCGACTCGGAGCGTCGAGTGGCACAGACATGCTGGTGGATCGGTAGACCTGTCGCCGGAATTATGCGGCAATGGCGTGACTGTCGGCCGGAAGGCCGCCGGGGGTTCGGGGACGTCTGCGAAAAAGTTGCACGCCAGTCTACGAAGTAGGGACGCGCAGCCGTGCCCGGTCGCCGATCAGCGACAGAGAATGTCCGCGACCGCGAGGTTGCCGACCGCGATCAACGCCAATTCATGGCGGACCAGCGGGACGACACTCGAAGACACGGGCAGACTGTAGCAGAGCACGTTGTGTTAGTTCGAATTACAGAGTTCCAGGAAGAGGGGGGTTTCATCCCATGACTACCAGCCCGGATCGGGTCCGCGCGCGATTTCCCGGCATCAGCACCCGCGCGTGGGAGCATCCCGCCGATCGCACCGCCTTGGTCACACTGCGCACGCTGTCCGGTTTCGACGCCATCCTGCGCACCCTGTCGGGTTTGCTGCAGGAACGCCAGCACCGGTTGATGTACCTCGCGACGGCGGTGCGGGTGGACGAGCGGCAGTTCCGTTCGTTGCATCAGTTGCGCGAGGACTGCGTCCAGGTGCTCGACGCGCGCACCACGCCGGAGATGTTCGTGCTGCAGAGCCCGCAGGTGAACGCCTTCACGATCGGCATGGACCAGCCGTTCATCGTGCTGACCACGGGTTTGATCGAGCTGATGGATACCGAGGAGTTGCGTTTCACCATCGGCCACGAGCTGGGTCACGCGCTGTCGGGGCACGCGGTGTACCGCACCATGCTCATGCATTTGCTGCGGATTTCGGCCAGCTTCGGCTGGATGCCGGTGGGCGGCTGGGCATTACGCGCCATCGTCGCCGCGCTGATGGAATGGAGCCGCAAATCCGAGCTCTCCGGCGACCGGGCCGGGCTGCTGTGCGTGCAGGATGTCGACACCTCGGTGCGGGTGCACATGAAGACGGCCGGCGGCACCTGGATCAAGGAGATGAATCACGGCGCGTTCCTGGCCCAGGCCGACGACTACGAACGCTCCGGCGACCTGCGCGACGGCGTGTTGAAGCTGCTCAACCTGGAATTGCAGAGCCATCCGTTCTCGGTGCTGCGCGCTTCGGAGCTGCGCCGCTGGATCCAGAGCGGCGAATACGACCGCATCCTCGCCGGCGACTACCCGCGGCGCGAACACGACAAGAACGCCAGCATCGGCGCGGAGATCAAGGAGGCCGCCCGGACCTACCGCAACAACTTCGACCAGTCCGAGGATCCACTGATCCGCACCGTGCGCAATATCGGCAAGGATGTGGGCTCGGCCGTGAGCACGGTCGGTCAGGAGGTCGGCGACACGGTGTCCAAGATCGGCAAGCGGTTCAACGACTGGCGCTCGGGCGAGCAGAACAACTAGCTCTCGCCCGCGCTCGTCAGCGCGTGAAAAGCCACGCGACGACCACCAGCACCAGCAGGGCGATCAAGGCCAGCTGGACGCGCGAACGTGGCATCAGCGGGCACCGCTCTGCACGGGCCGGCGCGGGTCGCCGGGCAGCAGCACCGCGTCCGGGTCGGCGGTGAGGGTGGCGGCATCGGCCGGCACCCGCACCACGGGCTCGGCGGGGTGTTTGCGGTCGAGCACCCGCAGCGCGGCGCGCAGGACCCGGTCCAGCGCGAAGGCGATGGCGAAGCAGATCGGGACCATGCCGACGAGCACGACCAGGAACTGCGGGATGAACGGGAGTCCCGCAACCCACAGTTCGAAGCTGTCCCACCAGCCTGCGATGTGATGTACCACGAACCCAGCCTAGTGCGTCCACCTGAGAGAGAAGCAAGCCCGATTCGGCACGGGCCGCGACGGCCGCCGACACCCTAGGGGCATAGATACTGTGAGGTATGCCGTCCTCCGATGATCTCACCGTCGACGAACCGTACGACCTGCCGGTGCCGAGCCAGCTGACCGAGCCGCGGCACGGCGCCTTCCCGCCGATCGACGACTACGCGTTCCTGTCCGACTGTGAGACCAGCTGCCTGATCGGCAACAACGGCGGCGTCGAGTGGATGTGTGTCCCCCGCCCGGACTCGCCGAGCATCTTCGGCGCGATGCTCGACCGCAGCGCGGGCCACTTCCGAATCGGCCCGTACGGGGTGAACGTGCCCGCCGCGCGACGCTATCTGCCGGGCGGGATGATCCTGGAGACCACCTGGCAGACCGAGACCGGCTGGCTGATCGTGCGCGACGCGCTGGTGCTCGGGCCGTGGCACAACAACGATCAGCGCTCCAAGACCCACCGCCGCACCCCGGTGGACTGGGATGCCGAGCACATGCTGCTGCGCACGGTGAAGTGCGTGAACGGCACCGTCGAACTGGAGATGAGCTGCGAGCCCTCCTTCGACTACCACCGCGCGACGGCCCGCTGGGAGTACACCGGCAAGGTCTACGAGGAGGCCACCGCGGTTCGCGCGGACGATCCGGCCGCAGGCCCGACGCTGGTGCTCACCACCGACCTACGGCTCGGCCTGGAGGGCAGGGAGGCCCGGGCGCGCACCCGGATGCGGGAGGGCGACGACGTGTTCGTCGCGTTGACCTGGTCGGAGCTGCCCGCGCCGAAGACGTATCAGGATGCGGCACAGAAGATGTGGCAGACCACCGAGTCGTGGCGACAGTGGATCACCCTCGGCAACTTCCCGGATCACCCGTGGCGCAGCTACTTACAGCGCAGTGCACTGACACTCAAGGGACTCACCTACGCGCCGACCGGAGCGCTGCTCGCCGCATCCACCACCTCTCTACCGGAAACGCCTGGCGGCGAACGTAATTGGGACTATCGCTACACCTGGGTGCGCGATTCCAGCTTCGCCCTGTGGGGCCTGTACACCCTCGGGCTCGATCGCGAGGCCGACGACTTCTTCGCGTTCCTGCGTGACGCGACCACCGGCGACAACGGCGATGCTGTTCCGCTGCAAGTGCTTTACGGCATCGGCGGGGAACGCCTGATCACCGAAGAGACCCTCGACCATCTCAGCGGCTACGACCGGGCGCGTCCGGTGCGCATCGGCAACGCCGCCTACAACCAGGATCAGCACGATATCTGGGGCACCATGCTCGACGCCGTGTACCTGCACGTGAAGTCGCGGCAGCAGGTCCCGGAAACGTTGTGGCCGTTGCTGGAACGACAGGTGCGCGCGGCCATCGCGCGCTGGCGCGAGCCCGACCGCGGCATCTGGGAGGTGCGCGGCGAGCCACAGCATTTCACCTCGTCCAAGGTGATGTGCTGGGTCGCGCTCGACCGTGGCGCGAAACTGGCCGAACTGCACGGCCAGATCGAGCACGCGACCGAGTGGTACACCATCGCCGACGAGATCAAGGACGACATCCTGACCCACGGGGTGAACAGCAACGGCGTCTTCACCCAAACCTATGGCGGCGACACCCTGGACGCCTCACTGCTGCTGGCCGTGCTGACCCGGTTCCTGCCGCCGGACGATCACCGGATCCGCGCCACCGTGCTGTCCATCGCCGACCGGCTCACCGAGAACGGGCTGGTGCTGCGCTACCGCACCGAGACCACCGACGACGGATTGTCCGGCGCCGAAGGCACTTTCACCATCTGCTCGTTCTGGCTGGTGTCCGCGCTGGTCGAAATCGGTGAGGTGCAGCGCGCCCGGCACCTGTGCGAGCGCCTGCTCGGCTTCGCCAGCCCCCTGCAGCTCTACGCCGAGGAGATCGACCCGCGCAGCGGACGCCACCTCGGCAACTTCCCCCAGGCGTTCACCCACCTCGCCCTGATCAACGCGGTCACCCACGTCATCCGAGCCGAAGAGAACCGCCCCGCCAGCGGCTTCCAACCCGCCCACGTACCGGCGAACCGCCCCGCCTGAGCGCGGGGTCAGCCGGTAGCGCGGGGTCAGCCGGTGACGAGGCCGTCGGCCTGTTCCCGCAGTTCGCGCAGTTTGACGATCTGCTTGTCCAGGTCGGCGATGCGCTCGCCGCTGCGGTCGCCGTACTTCTGGTAGGCGGCCTCGGCGAGGCGCAGGGCCTCGTCGGCCTGCTTGGCGACGTCGGTGGCGATTTCGGTGAAGTGATCGCGGAGCACACGTTGCATGGCGCGCAAACGATTTCGTGATTCCTTGCTGACCTGGAAGATCACGTCGTCCATCAGCCTGGCCACCGCCACCTTCGCCTCAGCGCGCCGACGGGCCTTGCGATTCTTACGGTCGTCCCACAGCGCGTTGACGCCGAGCAGCACGCCCGCACCGGCCGAGTACCAGTTCACCAGCGACATGCCGAGCAGGCTGGTGGCGAGACCGACCATCAGGACACCGCCGTAGGAACCGCGCAGACCCGACAGAAACGGCTCGGTCACACCGACTTTCGCGCTTTCGAGCGGCTCCAGCGGTTGCACGGCCTCCAGCACCTCACCGGGATTTTCCAAGCGCATATCCGGCAGCGGGGCGGTTCGGTTGTCCGCCAAGAACTTCGAGGCCACCTGCTCCGACAACTCGACCGAACGATAGTGCGCCATCACGAAGTTCTCTTCGACCGCCTCGCAGATCCGGGCGTCCAAATCGGTGCCGAATTCCTTCCAGCGGCGCGCGGGATCGTGCTGCATGATCTCGGCTTCCGCGTCGCGCACCAGATTGCGCAACCGATGCCGCAGATCGTGTTCGATATCGGCCATCAGCTCGGTGCTGCCATCGACCAGCGTGACCTGCCAGTTCGACGTGCGCTGCCGCAGCTGGTCCGCATCGTCGCGGGCACGGACGAGTTTGTCGGTGATCTCGGCGCGCCGGCGCGGATCGCGCAGCGACTCGACCTCGTTGCGCAGGGTCAGCGCGAGATGGTCGGTCACCAAGCGGATGTCCTGCACGGCGGCGTCCAGCGCCACGCTGTCCGCGCGCGACACCACGTAGTCGCGCAGATGGTCGATCAGTTGCGGCACACCGGATTCGATATCGCGCTGGTAGTTGCCGGACAGTCCCGCCTGCCGGTGCAGTTCCGCCGAGACCGGCGCCACCGCGAAGCCGAGCCCGGCGGCGTCGAGCAGTTCCCGATTGCGCTGCTGGGTGTGCGACCAGTGGGAGAACTGGTCGATCTTGTTGAGCACGCAGATGACCGTCGGGCAGATCTGCTGGATCCGCTGCAGGTAGGCGATCTGATCGACGGTGAGTTCGGTGGCCGCGTTGCCGACGTAGAGTACGGCGTCGGCGGCGGCGATCATCGACCAGGTGGTGTTGTCGGCGGCGCCGCGCGTGCCGGGCGCGTCCATCACCACCACCCCGTCGGCCAGCAGCGGGCTGGGCTGGGTGAATTCGGCGCGGATCACGCCGAACGCGGAGATGGCGGGGCCGGGGTCGAGCGGATCCACCGACTGCCGTTCGGTCCGTCCGTCGACCGAACGCACCAGTGTCGCAGTCGGTTCCGGCCCGTACTCGACGATGACGGGCACGCTCAGGTCACTGTCGGTGGCGCTGACCGACGCGCCGACCAGGCTGTTGACCAGCGTGCTCATCCCGTTCTTGGGCTCGCCGACCACGACCAGCCGCACCCGTGGGTCACTGACCCGGGCGCGCACCATGCTCAAACGACTGCCGAGGTCGTCCCGCCCCGCAAATCCGGCGATCTCCCGCAGCTCGTCGAGTATCCGGATCAGCGGCGCCATCGCGTCCGGGTGTTTCACCGTCGCGGCCTTCAGCCCGGCTGCGGCAGACAACCGTCCTCCTTACAGTGGTTTGCTTTCGATCTGCACGGGACGCCCCCTGCGTTCCGGTTTACAGCAACGCTATGTCCACGCCGCCAGGGACGATGTGGTGGGTCTCCGCCAGGGTCGATTCCGGCATCAACCCGCCGGACAGCCCACCGCTCGCGGCGACCGTGAGCGGCGCGTGATCGGTGTAGGTCACGTGATCCACGACCTGCATCGAGTCCCCTGCCGGATAGTACGGCCCGACATTGATCGGGTCGGAGATACCGTGCGGCTTCGGGTCGACGATCGGCGGCTTGTAGGTGGGCACGGGCGCCTGGGTCGGCGTCGGCGCGTGGTAGGTCGGTGGCAGATCGGCCGTCGGGGGCGGCGCGTTGTGCGTCGGCACGTCCCGGGTCGGGATGTCGTGCGTCGGCACCGTCGCGGTCGGTTCCGGCTGGGTGGCCGTCGGCACGTCGCGGGTGGGCGCGGTCGGCTGCGTCGGCGCGGTCGGCTGGGTGGTGATGTCGTCGCCCGCACCGCTCGTGGGGCCGGTGGGTGCCGTGCCCGGAGTGGTCACATCGTCGTCCGGGGACGTGGTCGGGACGTGGGTCGACGGCTGGGATCCGGTCGTTCCCGGCACCTTCGTGGTGGGGTCGGTCTGGCCGGTGCTCGGCTGGGTGTGCGGCGTCGTCGGGGTCGACACGCCGGGCACCTTGGTGACGTCGGGGGTCGACGTCTTCGGCACGGACGGCGTGGTGACGTCGGACGGCACCACCGGGGTCGTCGGCACCGTCTTGGTGATGGTGGTCGGCGAGTTCGTCGTCGACGGGGTCGAGACGTCGGTGGGACGCGAATGGTCCACCACCGGAGTCGGTTTCACCACCGGAGTCGGGCGCGCCTGATCGAACAACGCGGGGGTCGCGGCGGCCGGCGCGGTGAGCACCGAGGGACCGGCCGGCGGTGCGCCGATCACGTTCGCGATCGGCGTGCTGGCCGCGTCGGGCTGGATCGTGGTCTGCAACGGGGTGGCCACCACCGGCTGCGCGGCGCTCGCCACCGGAGCGACGACCGCCGGAGCCACGACCGCGGGCGCGACGGCGACCGGCGCGACGGCAGCGGGCGCGACCGCGGCCACGACCGGTGCGGGCGGTTGCGCGACTGGCTGGGTAGCGGCCGGAGGCGCCGCGGTCTGGGTAGCGGCTGGTGCCGGCGACTGAGCGGACATGGCCGACTGTGTCGTGGAGGGACCGCCGAGCGGTGTGGTGAGTCCCCCGACGACGCCGGGGTTCCCGTGATGGTTCGAGTCGGTCGGGTCGGTCGCCGACCGCGTGCCGCCGGACTGCGCGGGCAGTGCGCTGCCGAGCCAGTCGGTGAAGTTGTCGAGCTGGTCGCCCACCTGGCCGACGCCGACGTCCACCTTCATCTCGGAGTTGAAGTAGATGCCGTTCGGGCCGACACCGAAGTCGACCTGCCACGAGGTGCCGACGAAGACGCCGAGGTTGTCACCGCCGACGCCGTCGAACGGGCCGTCGCCCGTCGGCGTTCCGGCCGAGGGCGTGCCCGCGATCGGGTGCGTACCGGGCAGATCGAACGAGCCGGGCGCGACGAAGCCGTTGGTGCCGGGCAGGCCGAAGCCGTGGCCCGCCTGACCGAGCCCGTGGCCGGGCAGGCCGAAGCCTTGGCCGCCGGGCAGATCGAGATCGTGGTTCGGGGCGTTGCCGGGCGTGCCCGGAAGTTGCAGTCCGCCGGACTGGGCCGTGTCCGTGCCGGGGATGCCGCCGAGACCGGGCACACCGTCGGCGGAGGCCGCGTTGCCGGGCAGGCTCGGCAGGCCGAAGCCGTGGCCGGAATCGGTCCCGGGCAGGCCGGGCAGGCCGGCGTCGGTGCCGTTGTAGTCACCGTGCAGCGTCGGCAGCGGGAAGTTCGCGCCGCCCGCGGTGCCGGGCAGGTCGAAACCGGAATTGCCGTGCGAGACCGGCAGATTCGGCGAATGCTGCGGGTTCAGCGGCGCGGGCTCGATGACCGGGTCCGGAAAGGTGATGACCGGCGAGGGCGCACCGGAGTCCGGGTCGCTGTTGTGCGCCCAGCCGGTGTTCATGCTGTCCAACCGGGAACCGGGCGCGGCGGGCACGCCGCCGCCGTTCGCCGCGATCAATGCGCCACCGGTGACGTAGGCACCCGCGCGCGCGACGCGCGCAACGCCGGTGGCTACTCGATAGGCGGTGTCACCCGTGCGCTCGGCTCCCTCGGTGGCATCGTCATCGAAGGGCAGGTCACGCGTCATGAAAGCTCCATCTCGGGTTCCAACAGCCATCCTCACGCGTCCGGCCGGACCGAGTGAAGATCACCTAACACTATTTCGGGAAAACCCGACTGTCACTTTACCCAGGACTGTAGAGAGTCCAGCGGTGGCGAGCAACACAACCTTGCCATCCCCAAAAGCAGAACGAAAGCCCTATTTCTGGTGGGTCGAGCAAACCGTAAGCCGCTTTCAAAACCGGCGATGACCAGGACTGATTCTGCCCGTTCGAACTCGTCGCACCAGCGATTCCGGCAGACCTAAGAGTTCTCTAACAGTTACTCAACGACTCGTGAAGATCCCGTACCTAACGTCGAACTCGTCGAGCCACCCGGTCGACAGGATCGAGCTGAAGGAGACCCCCTCATGACCTCACTCATCGGACGCCGCGTCGCCGCCGTGCTGGGCGGAACAGCGCTCACCGCCGCCGTGGTCGCGGGCATGGCGGGTGCCGCCTCGGCGCAGCCCGTGCGGCCCGCCGTCCCCGCGCCCGCTCCCGGCGTCCCGAGCGAGCCGGTCGGCCCCGGTCAGGTCGTGGTGTGCCCGTCGATCGACGACCCGGACGGCCAGGTCGTGATCACCACGCACGAGGGCGAGGACGGCCCCTGGGTGACCATCGAACGTCAGGGGCCGGTCGACATGGTGCCCGCGACCCCGATCGAGCCGGCGACTCCGCTCGTGCCGGGGACTCCGCCGCTGGCCACCGCTCCGCTCGCGCCCGGGACGCCCCCGTCGGCCACCGCACCGCTCGAGGAAGGCTGCGTCGCCGCCAGCGTGCGCTGACCTGCGGGACTACTGTTGATCCATGACCGGACACCGGATCTTGGTCGTGGACGACGAGGTTCGTGTCCTCGCGTCGCTGCGACGCGGGCTGGAACTTTCCGACTTCGAGGTGCTCACCGCGAGCGACGGCGCCGAGGCGCTGACCATGTGTCGCACCCGAACACCCGACGCCATGGTGTTGGACGTGAACATGCCGACGCTCGACGGTGAAGGCGTGGTCACGGCGTTGCGCGCGATGGGCAACGACATCCCGATCTGCGTGCTCAGCGCGCGCAGCGCCGTGACCGATCGGATCGCCTGTCTGGAACGCGGCGCCGACGACTACCTCACCAAACCCTTCGACCTCGGCGAACTCGTCGCCCGGCTGCGCGCGCTGCTGCGCCGCCGGGTCGCCGCCGCCGAGCCCGCCGGCGCGCCGGTGCGGGTCGGCCAGGTGCAGATCGACCTGGCCGGGCATCGCGTGCTGGCCGCGGGCAAGCCCGTCGACCTGACCAAACGAGAATTCGAGGTACTCGCGTTGCTCGCCGACCATCCGGGGATCGTGCTCGGCCGCGAGCAGATCCTTTCCGCGGTATGGGGTTACGACTTCCCGACCGACACCAATGTGGTCGACGTCTTCGTCTCGTATCTGCGCCGCAAACTCGAGGCGCCCGGCGCGGCACGGGTGGTGCACACCGTGCGCGGGGTGGGATTCGTCCTGCGGGAGCAGCCGTGAAACGTTCGCCGTCACTGCGTACCCGGGTGGCGGTGGTGTCCGGCGTGGTCGCCGCGCTCGTCGCGCTCACCCTCACCATCACCTTCGCCGCGCTGCTCAACGCGTCCGGCGAGCGGCAGTTGGACGAGACCGTCTCCTCGATGGCGGTCCGGGTCGCGCCCCCGTTGAAAGGTGTTCCAGCGGAAACACTCCCGGCTCCGGGGCCGCCCGGGCCTGCCGTACCGCCGCCGCCTGCCGCGCCGGAACGCGCGGGCCCGTCGACCTACGCGACCGAAGCGCCGAACGCGGCCGACATCCCGGATGAGGCCACCACCGTCCGGCGCGACGACCTGCCCTCCGACGTGGCGATCACCCGCGTCGACGGACTGCCCGGCGTGCTCGTCTCGCTGGACCCGAACCGCGACGTCGTCGCCTCCGCCATTCACCGCAGCCAGTTGATCGGCCTCGGCATCGGCGTGGCGGGAGCGCTCATCGCGGCCGTACTCGGTTGGCTCCTGGCCGGTTACGCCGCGCGCCCGCTGCGCAGCCTGGCCACCGCCACCCACGGCATCGACACGCTCGAAGAGTTGCCGCCGCTGTCCGGCCGCGGCGCGCGGGAATCCGAAGAACTTTCCGACGCCATCACCCGCATGCTGACCAGGCTGGAAGCCGCACACCACGCCACCAACCGCGCGCTGACCAGTGCGCGCGACTTCGCCGCCGTCTGCGCGCACGAGCTGCGCACCCCACTGACCGCGCTGCGTACCGACCTACAGGTGTTGGCCACCAAGGAGATTCCCGCCGAACAACGCGGCGCGATCCTGTCCGAGGTGCTCTTCGCCGAGCAGCAGATCGAGAACACGCTCACCGACCTGGAGCGGCTCGCGGTCGGCGAACTCACCGAACCCGACGTGTTCGAATCCTTCGACCTGTGCGAAACCCTGGACCGCGCAGCCCAGGACGCGCAACGCCGCTACCCCGACGTCACCATCACGCTCACCGAATGCGAACCCGTCACGGTGACCGGCCTGCCCGGCGGCGTCCTGCTCATCGTCACCAACGCCGTCGCGAACGCCGTGCAGCACGGCCACGCCGACACCATCGCCATCTCCGCCGCCCCCCACACCGACGAAGTGGACATCCTGATCGATGACAACGGTTCCGGCATCCCGGAAACCGTCTGCCCCAACGCCTTCGACCGCTTCGTCAAGGGCCCCGGCTCCCCCGGCTCCGGCCTAGGCCTGGCCCTCGTCCGCCAACAAGCCGAACTCCACTCCGGCACAGCCGAACTCACCAAGAGCCCGCTAGGCGGCACCCGCCTGCGGGTGACGATCGCGACTCGGTGAGGGCACCTCAGTCGGCGAAGTCTTTGAGTTTCTCCGTGTCGATCGTGACGTTCACCGGGGCGGGAAGCTCTACCCCGTGCCCGAAGGCATAGCTGTGCACGACCTCGTACCCGTCGTCCTTTGGTTGGCTGTGCACGATTACTTTGCCTGCTTCTCGATCGACGAGAAGATAGATCGGAATCCCGGTCTGGGCGTACGCGAGAGGCTTATCCACTCGATCGCGCTGAGTGGTATCCGAATCGCGAGAGGTGACCTCGACTGCCATCACCACGGAATCAGCCGAGGCCCATTCACCAGCACCGACGAAGGCATCGAGGGGTGCGAGAATGCCGTCTGGGCGAGCCCGTCCTTTGCGGTAGGGCCCAACAACCAAACCTTGCCCGATGACGTGCAGAAACAACCCCGGGTTCAACGGCAACAGCAACAGCAACAACCAGTTGAGAATCCGGCCGTGGTCACCGTCGGGCATGCCTTTGACCCCCAGTCGTCCATTGATCAGCTCGAGCCGAACCCCTTCGGTCTGTTGTGCGACCGAGCGTTCGATCACTTCGAAATCCTCGGTGAGGATCGCGTCCTCGTGCACCGCAGTCATCGCCGTCCTCCCTGGTTCAGCACCGCTCGCAGCCGAATTCTGCCTCATGTATCACCACCTACACGGCATTATCCTGCTGTTTTTCGAAGCCTGTCGAGCAAGGTTCCCAAACGGGCCGAGCGGCACCTTCCTACTTCTGGCCCTTCGGTTTGTCGGAGGCGGCGTCGGAGGAGAGGGCGGCCACGAAGGCTTCCTGCGGGACGTCGACGCGGCCGATCGTCTTCATCCGCTTCTTGCCTTCCTTCTGCTTCTCCAGCAGTTTGCGCTTGCGGCTGATGTCGCCGCCGTAGCACTTGGCGAGCACGTCCTTGCGGATGGCGCGGATGTTCTCGCGGGCAATGATCTTCGAGCCGATGGCCGCCTGGATGGGCACCTCGAACTGCTGGCGCGGGATGAGCTCGCGCAACTTGGTGGTCATCTTGTTGCCGTAGGCCTGCGCCGCGTCCTTGTGCACGATCGCGCTGAACGCGTCGACGGCCTCGCCCTGCAGCAGGATGTCCACCTTCACCAGCGACGACTCCTGGACGCCCGACTCCTCGTAGTCGAGGCTGGCGTAGCCGCGGGTGCGCGACTTCAGCGAGTCGAAGAAGTCGAAGATGATCTCCGCCATCGGCATGGTGTAGCGCAGCTCGACCCGGGTCTCGGACAGGTAGTCCATGCCGCCGAGTTCACCGCGCCGCCCCTGGCACAGCTCCATGATCGAGCCGATGAACTCGCTGGGCGAGATGACCGTGCACTTCACCACCGGCTCGTACACGTGCCGGACCTTGCCCTCCGGCCAGTACGACGGGTTGGTGACGACGTGCTCGCTGCCGTCCTCCATCTCCACCGTGTAGACCACGTTGGGCGCGGTGGAGATCAGGTCCAGGTCGAATTCGCGTTGCAGGCGTTCGCGGGTGATCTCCATGTGCAGCAGGCCGAGGAAGCCGCAGCGGAACCCGAACCCGAGCGCCACCGAAGTTTCCGGCTCATAGGTCAGCGCGGCATCGTTGAGCTGGAGCTTGTCCAGCGCGTCGCGCAGGTCGGGGTAGTCCGAACCGTCGACCGGGTACAGGCCGGAGTACACCATCGGGCGCGGCTCGCGGTAGCCGGTGAGCGGTTCGGTGGCGCCGTTACGCGCGGCCGTCACCGTGTCGCCGACCTTCGACTGGCGCACATCCTTCACGCCGGTGATCAGGTAACCGACCTCGCCGACGCCGAGCCCCTGGGTCGCCTTGGGTTCCGGCGAGACGATGCCGACCTCGAGCAGTTCGTGCTGCGCGCCGGTGGACATCATCTTGATCTTCTCGCGCGGGATGATCTTGCCGTCCACCACGCGGACGTAGGTGACCACGCCGCGGTAGGTGTCGTAGACCGAGTCGAAGATCATCGCGCGGGCCGGCGCGTCCGGGTCGCCGACCGGCGCGGGCACCTGCTTGATGACCTCGTTCAACAGCTCGGGCACGCCGACACCGGTCTTGCCGGAGACGCGCAGCACGTCGTCGGGGTCGCAGCCGATGATGTGCGCGATCTCGCTCGCGTAGCGGTCCGGGTCGGCGGCGGGCAGGTCGATCTTGTTGAGCACCGGGATGATCGTCAGATCCTTGTCCAGTGCCAGATAGAGATTGGCCAGCGTCTGCGCCTCGATGCCCTGCGCCGCGTCGACGAGCAGCACCGCGCCCTCACACGCCTCCAGCGCACGCGACACCTCGTAGGTGAAGTCGACGTGACCGGGCGTGTCGATCAGGTGCAGCACGTAGTCGGTGCCGTCGACCTGCCACGGCAGCCGCACGTTCTGCGCCTTGATGGTGATGCCGCGCTCGCGCTCGATATCCATCCGGTCCAGGTATTGGGCACGCATCGCCCGCTCCTCGACCACTCCGGTCAGTTGCAGCATCCGATCGGCCAGCGTCGACTTGCCGTGATCGATGTGCGCGATGATGCAGAAGTTCCGGATCCGAGTCGGATCGGTGAACGTCGTATCGGCGAAGCTGGCGGGCACTCCACTCCTCATGGGTATCGGCAAACTGTCCTCTATCGTCCCATGAGCAGTACCGAGCCACCGCCATCGGTCTGCCGAACCACGTGGGGCCGAATCCGGTCAGCGCCGATTTCGAGTCGGCGCACGAGCAATCCGGGGAACGTCAGTGGCTCATCGTAGAGTTAGCCCCATGCCGGGCCAACCGCTGAAGACAATCCAGATCGAGGGATTCACCTCGATCAGATCGGCGACGGTCGAGCTTCGCCAATTGAACATTCTGGTGGGTGCGAATGGAGCGGGGAAGAGCAACTTCGTCCAAGCGCTCGCCCTGCTCGGACGAATCGTCGACTGTGAACTCGGACTGTTCGTCGGCCTCAACGGCGGCGCCTCGGCACTGCTGACCGACGGTGACGGCAGCTCTCGGATTCGCTTGGAACTCGATGCGGAACCCAACTCGTACGAGGCGGTCCTCGTCCCGGCGGCGAACGACGAACTGATCTTCGAGACCGAGGTCGTGTATTACCACGAGCCGGAGTACGACCGCCCATACCAGAAGTCGCTCGGGCACGGGCATCGCGAAACACGTCTGGCCACTGACGTCGGCGACCCACGCGGTGGCATCGCCAAGTACGTCTTCGCACTGCTCGAAGGCTGCAAGGTCTTCCACTTCCACGATACGAGCGCGAACGCCCCGGTGAAACGGATGGTCTCCACCGCAGACAACCTGAATCTGCGCTCGGACGCCGGCAACCTGGCCCCTTGTCTTTATCGCTTGCAGACCAGCAACGAGCCCTCCGACCAAGCCGCCTACCGCCGGATCGTCGGCGCAATCCAGTTGGTGGCACCCTTCTTTCGGGACTTCGTGCTGCAGCCCGAGAACAACGATCGAATCCGCCTTCGGTGGCAGCAGCAAGGCTCCGACGCGGTCTTCTCAGCCAATCAGATGTCTGACGGCACGCTTCGATTCGTTTGTCTGGCGACGCTGTTGCTGCAACCAGAGTTGCCCGCCCTCGTCGTCTTGGACGAACCCGAACTAGGCCTGCATCCCTTCGCCATCGTGCAGCTCGCGAACTTGCTCCGACAAGCCTCGGCCCCCTCGCGTAGTCAAGTTCTGATCGCCACCCAATCGGTCACCCTGATGAACCAGTTCGAGGTCGATGATCTGATCGTCGTCGAGCGCAGAGCCGGAGGTTCGGTCTTCTCTCGTCCGGACGCCGCCGAACTCGAAGCCTGGCTGGCGGAATACTCGCTCGGCGAGCTGTGGGAAAAGAACCTGCTCGGCGGTCGTCCTGCCAGGGAAGACCTCGATCAGACATGACGACCAGCTATCACCGCCTTCACTTCTTGGTAGAAGGGCAGAGCGAGGAGATCGTCGTCAACAATGTGCTCGAGCCCTATCTTGCTGGTCGTGGCTGGACAGTGACCCAGTCCATCGTCACGACACGACGGCCCGCCGGTGGTCCCAACCACCGAGGCGGTATGAGCAGCTGGTCCAAGGTCGAGCGCGAGATCAAACTCCTACTGCGGAACTCGAGCCTCGACGTTCTGACGACACTGTTCGACTTCTACGCGTTTCCCCTGGACGCTCCGGGAATGGCCGACGTTCCGCCCGGCCTGGCTCCCCATGACCGGGTGGCTCATGTCGAAGCTTCGCTCGCGGCCGCCGCAGCTGATCACCGGTTTGTGCCGCATCTGATCCTGCACGAGCTGGAGACCTGGGTTTTCGCTGCCGCCGAGCAGGTCGGCGCCGTCGAAGCGAATCCTCAACTATTGCCCGCAATATTTCGAAAACCAACGATGGCCCACTGGCCATCGCCGACCTCGGTGTCGCCGAACTCCGCGCCCAATGCCCGCACTTCGACGCTTGGCTCGAAGAGTTGGAGGGTCGCCTGTCGTGAGCGCTCGCACACTCGATGCCGTAGCGCTATAAATGGCCGGATAGCCTCGGTTCTGCTGCGACCCTGCTTACGAGGGCCTTCACTCGGCTGCGCGTATTCGGACCGGCATCGCAAGCCCAGATCAGCGAATTCAGGCTCTTGTGACCACAGCGCGGCACGGATGAGAAGCGCGGCGTACGCCGTTATATTGCGAAGATGGCCCGAAGTTGGAACTCCCTCGGCAAGCAGCTCGGCATCATCGCGAAGGAGCAGGGTCCCAGGATTGTCCGGCAGCAGGGACCGAAGCTGGTGGAGCGGTTGGTCGGTTCGCTGACCCAGCGTGGGACACGTCCGGTGCGGGTGCGGCCGACCGCGTCCACGCCGGTGCCGACCGCCGAACGGGCGCGGCAGATCGTGTACTCGCCGCAGCTGGACGGGCGCGCCGATCCCGGTGAGATCGTGTGGACCTGGGTGCCCTACGAGGAGGATCCGGCCAACGGCAAGGATCGCCCGGTGCTGGTGGTCGGCCGGGACCGCAGGACGCTGCTCGGACTGATGCTGTCGTCGAAGGCGGACCGCGCCTTCGACCGGAACTGGGTCGGTATCGGCAGCGGCAGCTGGGATGCCGAAGGCCGGCCGAGCTGGGTCCGGCTGGACCGCGTGCTCGACGTCCCCGAGGACGGCATCCGCCGCGAAGGAGCCATCCTGCCGCGCAAGACCTTCGACCTGGTGGCGCACCGTCTGTGCGCCGAATACGCCTGGCACTGAACCGAAGTCGCCGGGCCCGGCCGGGCCCGGCGATCAGCGGTCAGGACAGCAGGTTGCGCGAGCGGCCGAACAGCAGCCCGTAGAGCAGCGCGCCGAGCGCGCCACCGACGAGCGGGAAGACCACGAACGCCCAGACCTGGCCCATGGCACCGTCCTGGTAGGGCGCGACGGCGAGGCTGCGGGCCGGGTTCACCGAGGTGTTGTCCACCGGAATCGAGATCAGGTGGATGACGGCCAGGGTGACGCCGATCGACAGGCCGGCCAGTGGCACGTCGGAGAGCTGGTCGGTCGAGGCGAGCACCACGAAGACCAGCAGCGCGGTGAGCATCACTTCGATGATGATCATCGCGGCCATGCCGTAACCGTTCTGTAGGACCACCTCACCGAGCGGCCCGGTCTGCGCCGACGGGCTGTGCCGTCCCCACCCGTTGGCGCCGAGCCCGGCCACGGCCCGATCGTAGGACGGCAGGTTCTTCGCCAGCGCGAACAGCACGAGCCCGGCGAGGAATCCACCGATCAACTGCGCGATCCAGTAACCGACCGCGGTGACCGCGCCGATCCGGCCGAGCAGCAGATGACCGAGGGTCACCGCGGGATTGACGTGGCAGCCGGAGATCGGCCCGATGGCATAGACCAGGAACAGCAGCGTGAGTCCGAAGGCGAGCGCCACGCCGAGCGCGCCGACCCGGTCCCCCGCCAGCACCGCCGTTCCGACACCGCCGATCACCAGGACGAAGGTGCCCAGCGCCTCCGCCCCGAATTTCTTGGATTCGGGAATCGGCCCTAGTTCGGCGACTTCCTCGACAACTTCTTGAGCCGTTGGAGACATCTGTTCCACCTTCCGCGTTCAACGAGTAGCCAGTGCCAACCGTGGTGCCGCTTCGAAAACAGAGCCGTTCAAGATCAACGGTGTTACCCGGACGCTACGCGAGACGAGTGATCTCTACAACGACCTCGAGATCCGTGGAGCCACCGCCGGAGAAGATGCCTTTCAGCGGGGGCACATCCGCGTAATCGCGACCGACGCCGACCGAGATGTGCTGCTCGCTGATCGCGATGTTGTTGGTCGGGTCGTAACCCCACCACATCCCGGTCCACGCTTCGATCCAGGCGTGCGACTGTCCCTCCACCGTCACGCCGATCTCGGCGGCCGGGTCGGGGTGCAGATAGCCGGAGACGTAGCGACTGGGAATGCCCATGCTGCGCAACAGAACCAGGGTCAGGTGCGCGTAATCCTGGCAGACCCCTTGCCGTTCGGTGAAGGCCTGTACCGCCGACGTGTGCACGGATGTGGTGCCCGCGAGATAGGTCATTTCTCGATGCGCCCATTCTGCCGCGCGCACAACGGCTTTCGCAGGCGGCAGCCCTTTGGCCAGCTGGCGGGCGATGCCTGCCAGCTTACGGTCGGCCGGCACGAATACGGTGGGCGCGAGCATTTCGTCGAAGCGGTCGGCGATGTGCCCGGCGCGCAACTCGTCCCAGTCCAGTTCCTCGGCCGGTCCGGCGAACGGCTCGGTCTCCACCACCGAGGAGCCGGTGACCTCCAATTCGGTGTGCGGAGCGTGCAGGTCGAATGCGGTGACCGCGGTGCCCCAGTAGTCGGTGTAGCGATAGGAGCGGGTGGAGGGCACGGTTTCCACCCGGTTGAGGATCACGTTCTGCCTGCTGTCGGCGCGCGGCGTCAGCCTGGCTTCGTTGAACGAGCGCGTCACGGGCGCGTCGTAGACGTAGCCGGTGGTGTGCACCACCCGAATTCGCCAGCTCATAGCTCCCCCTCGACCTGCACATTGTCGTCTCGACTGCTACGCAGATCGGTCCACGCCACCCACGGGGCCGCATGGAAGTACTGCAATGCGATCGCTTCACTCACTTCCCGGCAGGTCTTCTGCAGCGACAGCAGCCGGTTCTGCAAATCCTCCAAAAGCACACCGGGCGGCAGGAATTCGAGCTCGCTGCGCGCCCGGCCGAGTAGTCGTTGCGCCTCGTGCCGGGCGCCGACGCGACTGCTCGGCCGCTGGTCCAGTTCCGTGAGGCAGGCTTCGGCCACCCGCACCGAGTGGAACACCGAACGCGGGAAAAGCCGGTCCAGCAGGATGAATTCGGCCACCAGGTTGGCATCCAGCGCCCCGCGGTGCGTGCGCAGGTAGGTGTCGTGCGCGCCCGCCGAACGCAGGACGGTCACCCAGGCGGGCGAGGAGGTGCGGTCGCCCGCGCGGGAAAGCAGCAGCCGCACAGTCATGTCCACCCGTTCGATGGAGCGGCCGAGCAGCAGGAACCGGTAGCCGTCGTCGCGGCTGAGGGTGGAGTCGGACAGTCCGGCGAACATGGCGGCGCGGTCCTGCACGTAGTGGAAGAACTCGTGCGGCCCGAGACTGCGCGCCGCCTTCTCCGCGACCGCCAGCCCGATGTAGGTGGCGTTCAGACACTCCCACATCTCGCTGGAGGTGACTTCCCTTGCACCCCTGGCATTCTCGCGAGCGTTGGCGATCGAATCGATGATCGAGCCGCCGTCGTGGCTGAACGCGACCAGGTCGGTGACCGACCAGACGTCCAGGATGCCGTCCGGTGGCTCGATGCCGAGCACCCGCAGCAGCACCCGCGATGTGCGGTCCGGGTCGACGGTCGCGTCTTCGAGCAGCTGGTGTACCGCGACGTCGAGGATGCGCGCGGTGTCGTCGGCGCGCTCGACGTATCGTCCGATCCAGTACAGGGATTCCGCGTTGCGTGCCAGCATCAGGGCCTCACCGACCCTTGCCGCTGCCCCAGCCGCGATTGCCGCTGTTCCTGTTGTTGTTGCTGCTGTTGCTGATTCGCCTGTGCGGCGGTCAGGTCGCGGCCCACTTCACGCGAATCCGATTGCGGCGGATCGCTGACCAGTTCCGCGCCCGCGAGTTCCCGATCGGCCGGCGAGTCCCGCCCGGACAGCACCCAGGTGTCCTTGCTGCCGCCGCCCTGGCTCGAATTGACCACCAGCGAGCCCTCGGGCAGCGCCACCCGGGTGAGCCCGCCGGGCAATACCCACACCTCGTCACCGTCGTTGACCGCGAAGGGCCGCAGGTCCACATGCCGCGGCACCAACTCGTTGCCGATCTTGGTCGGCACGGTGGACAACTGCACCACCGGCTGCGCCACCCAGCCGCGCGGGTCCGCCTTGATCCGTCGGCGCGAGGCCTCCAATTCCCGCGGGGTGGCGTCGGGCCCGATCACGATGCCGTAGCCGCCCGAGCCCTCGACCGGTTTGACCACCAGCTCCGCGATCCGGTCGAGCACCTCGTCGCGCTCGTCGTCGAGCCAGCAGCGATAGGTGTCCACGTTGGGCAGCACCGGTTTCTCGTTGAGGTAGTACTCGATGATCGTCGGCACGTAGGCGTAGATCAGCTTGTCGTCGCCCACCCCGTTGCCCACCGCGCTGGAGATGACGACGTTGCCCGCCCGCGCGGCGTTGAGCAGTCCCGCGACGCCGAGCACCGAATCCGGCCGGAAATGCATGGGATCGAGGAAGGTGTCGTCGATCCGCCGGTAGATCACGTCGACCTGCCGCTCGCCGGCCGTGGTGCGCATGTAGACGACGTTGTCGCGACAGAACAGGTCGCGGCCCTCGACCAGTTCCACGCCCATCTGCCGGGCCAGCAGCGAGTGCTCGAAGTACGCCGAGTTGTACACCCCGGGCGTCAGCACGACCACCGTCGGATCGGCCTCGTTCGGCGCGGCGGAGGCACGCAGCGCCGCCAGCAGATGCCCGGGATAGTCGCCGACCGCGCGCACCCGATGCGAGGAGAACAGATCCGGGAAGACCCGCGCCATGGTGCGCCGGTTCTCCATGACGTACGAAACCCCGGACGGCGACCGCAGATTGTCTTCCAGCACCCGGAAATCGCCGCGCTCGTCGCGGATGAGGTCGATGCCCGCCACGTGGATGCGCACCCCGTTCGGCGGGATCAGGCCGGCCGCTTCGCGATGGAAGTGCTGGCACGAGGTGACGAGTCGTTTCGGGATCACCTCGTCGCGCAGGATGTTCTGTTCGCCGTAGACGTCGGCGAGAAACAGTTCGAGGGCGACGACCCGCTGTTTGATGCCGCGCTCGAGCTTCGCCCACTCGGCCGCCGCGATCACGCGCGGCACCAGATCCAGCGGGAACGGCCGTTCCTGTCCGGACAGCGAGAAGGTGATGCCCTGGTCGATGAAGGCCCGGTCCAGGGCGGCCGAGCGCGCCGCCAGATCGGCCACATCGATCGGATCGAGGGCGGCGAACAGGCCCCGATAGGGTTGGCGGACGCGGCCGGAGCCGTCGAACATCTCGTCGAACGCGGCGGCGAAGCGGCCGGGGCGATAACCCTCGAATAACCCGGCGGAGGCGACCTTGCCGTTTCCGGCAGCCCGCCCGTTCGTACCGACCGGTTCGGACGCGGCGGGTCGCGCCGAACGTGGCGGAGAGGCGGGAGTCATGCAAAAATCGTGCTACACGCAGCAGCAATGCTGTGTGAGACACAGGTAAATTTCTCGCATCACTCGTGACCTTCCGGTCAAGCGACACATTTCCACATGCGACCGGTCGGTACGTTTCGCCGGGGCGACCGGTGCCGATTTCGTGCGCCGGACGGCGGCTGGTACCCTCGACCTTCGGCGTTGCGTTACCCGTTTACCCAGGGTGTGACGCACGCATAGGAACTTTCCCAGCACATCACTCAGCGACAGGAACACGAGGAAACAGGCGTGGCCAACATCAAGTCCCAGTTGAAGCGGATCCGTACCAACGAGGAAGCGCGCAAGCGTAACCAGTCGGTCAAGTCGGCGCTGCGCACCGCGATCCGCAGCTTCCGGGAGGCCGCTGCGGCCGGCGACAAAGAGAAGGCCGCCGCGCAGCTCCAGTTCGCGAGCCGCAAGCTCGACAAGGCCGCCTCGAAGGGCGTCATCCACGCCAACCAGGCCGCCAACAAGAAGTCGGCGCTCGCGCTCGCGCTGAACAAGCTCTGATCCACCGGTACCGCTTCCGGTACCGCACATACTGACGCAGCCGCCGTGGCCTGGACGACCACGGCGGTTTTTGTCGTGCCCACGGCCGGACCGGTCGGCGCGAACTGTTCATCTGCGGGGATTTCGGATCGGCCCACAGCTTGTCAGTGGTTCCAGCTACCATTCGGCGCATGGTTACCGTGTACGCCAATCAGACCGTGGTCCGTGCCGAGGATCTGCCGGATGTGATCCGGGCAGCCGAGGTGCTCGGCTTCGGGGTGAAGATCGAGAACGTGATGGTGCCCATCGACGATGAGGGCAACTACTCGCTGGAGTGGGTCGTCACCAGGGACGAGGAAGTACCGGCCTACGAGGAATGGGACGGCCGCTACGACGACGAGGTGGACGAGGGCGAGGAGCTAGTGCTCAGCTCGGTCGAATGACCCCGGTGCCGGTGCGGGATCGGCGGCCAGCCGATCCAGCGCCGCCTGCGAATCCTCGTCCGCCGCGCGATAGATGACGATGCGCTGGTCCGGATCCTGTACCGGCATCAACACCTCGAAATTGACCACCAACCGACCGACGATCGGGTGCCGCAGCGGTTTGGCGCCGCGGCCCTGCACCCGGACGTCGTGCCTGGCCCACGCGGCCTCGAACTCACTGCTGTGCGCGATGAACTCCCCGATCAGGTCGCCGAGCGCCTGGTCGTCGGGGTGGGCCGCCCAGGCCGCCCGCAGATCCGCGATCCCCTCCCGGATGATCCGCTCCCGCTCCACGTAGAAGTCCCGCATGCTCGGCTCCATCAGGCACAGCCACATGGTGTTGCGATGCTGAGCGGGCAGCGTGTCGAAGTCGATGATCAGCCGCGCCATCTCCGGATTCCAGGCCAGGATGTCGTAGCGATGGTTGATCAGCATCGCGGGCAGCGGCGAAAGATCCGCCACCAGCATGGCCAGCGCCGGTGCGGGCACTGTGCTCGGCTTGCCCGCGTTCGGCTGCCGCTGCTGCGCCAGATCGAACAGGTAGGCGCGTTCGTCGGCGTTCAGCCGCAGCGCCTGCGCGAGGGCGTCCAGCACATCCGGCGAGGGACGCAGGCCGCGGGCCTGCTCCAGCCGGACGATGTAGTCGGTGCTCACCCCGGCCAGCTCGGCGACCTCCTCACGGCGCAGCCCGGGCGTGCGCCGGGCCTGCTTGCGCTGCGGCAGGCCGAGGTCGCCCGGGGCGAGTCGCTCGCGCCGATCCCGCAGGAAGGCGGCCAGCTCATGGGTTCGATCCGCGTTCACCGTTCCAGTCATCGTCTTTGATAGTACGGCTGAGTAGGACTGGCCTTCCCAGGAAAAACCTTCCCTTACCGTTGCCGTTGCACCGTTCCAGACTGGCTTTCATCAGTACGGAAGCACCGACAAAAGGAGCTGGCCATGTCCGGAGCACTCACCCTCGATACCTACCGGCTGCTCGGCCGTTCGGGCCTTCGGGTGTCTCCGCTGTCGCTGGGCACAATGACCTTCGGCGCCGATTGGGGTTGGGGCGCCGACCAGGACGAGGCACGCAAGATCTTCGACACCTATGTCGACCGCGGGGGAAACTTCATCGATACCGCGAGCATGTACACCAACGGCACCGCCGAGCAACTTCTCGGCGAATTCACTGCGAACAACCGTGAAAGCCTGGTGCTGGCAACGAAATACACCATGCTGCGGCGGCCGGGCGACCCCAATTCCGGTGGGAACCATCGCAAGAGCATGTTCGCCTCGGTCGAAGCGAGCCTGCGCAAGCTGAACACCGACTACATCGATCTGCTTTACTTGCACGCCTGGGATTTCCACACGCCGGTCGACGAAATCCTGCGCGGCATGGACGATCTCGTACGTGCGGGCAAGGTGCTCTACGTCGGCATCTCGGATGCGCCCGCCTGGCAGGTGGCACGCATGCAGACGATCGCCGACCTGCGCGGCTGGTCGCCGCTCATCGCCCTGCAGATCGAATACAACCTGGCCGAGCGGACCGTCGAACGCGATCTGATCCCGATGGCAGAAGAGCTGGGGCTCGGCGTGATCCCCTGGTCGCCGCTCGCCAGCGGCGTGCTCACCGGCAAGTACAGCCGGGACGACCTCGCGCACAACGCCGAAAGCTCGCCGGAGGGCAGCCGCAAAAACGTTGCGGCCGCGCAGGGTTCACTCACCGAACGGACACTCGACATCGCCGACGTGGTCAAGGACGTGGCCGGTGAGCTCGGCAGGTCGCCCGCGCAGGTCGCGTTGGCGTGGACGCTGCGCAACCCCGGGGTGACCGCGCCGATCATCGGCGCGCGGACCGCCACCCAACTGGAGGACAACCTCGGCGCGCTCGACGTCGAATTCGATGCCGGACAGCTGACCCGCCTGGAACAGGTCAGTGCGATCGAACTCGGCTTCCCGCACGACATGCTGGCCCGGCCGATGACCCGGAATGTGGTGTCCGGCGATCTGAAAATCCAGGCCCGCAGCTGAGCAGAGCTGTTGGGGCGCGGCTCAGTTCACGCAGGGGATGGTGTCACCGGCGATCGCGGCCTGCACCGGCTTGCCGACATCCGGTGCGGGATCGGCGGTTTCGGCGACGCTCGCGCTCCCGAGCGGGGGTGCCGATTTGAACAGCGCCGTAGCGGGGTCCGGTTCGCCGAAGGCGATCCGGACCTCGCGGCGGATGGCGGCCGGGTCGACGATGTTGACGTCCTGGCCATTGATGGAGTCATAGCGCAGGACTGGGAGAGTGCGGAACTCGACGGCCGGGCTGCCCGCGGTGCCGAGGGTGCGCAGGAAATCGGTGACGTTCCAGCCGTCGGACAGGACGATATCGCGATGCGCGACGTCCATCAGCGCGTTCAGTTTGCGCACGTCGGTGAACGTGCCCGAGCGGCGCAGATCGAGCGCCACCGAGGTGAGGAACGCCTGCTGGCGATGGGTGCGGTCGAGATCGCCGTTCTCCAGACCGTGCCGCTGACGCACGAAGGCGAGCGACTGCGCCGGATCGAGCCGCTGGCGCCCGGCCGGGAAATCCGCTCCCGAATACTCGAGGTCCCGCACCGGTTGATTCAGGCACACCTCGACGCCGTCGAGGGTTTCGGCGAGATCGTAGAAGCCCGCGAGGGTCACCTCGGCGAACCGATCGATCGGCACGCCGGTCAGGTCGCGCACCGCCCGCACGATCGACGCCCGGCCCGCTTCCCGGCCCGCCCGCTCCAAAGCCTTCTTGTCGGTCATCCCCTGGTCGATCAATTCGTCCTGTACCGCGGCCTTCTTCAAGCCGTACGCTTCCTTGATCTTGGCCTTGGTATAGCCCGGAATGCCGGACACCGAGACGTAGTCGTCGCGCGGAATCGAAACCGCCACAATCTTTTTCAGGTCCGCCGGGATATGCACCAGGATCAGCGTGTTGGCGTTGTAGCCGCCTTCTTCGCCGTCGCCCGCGTGCAGTCGATCGAGGATCTCCTTCGGCAAGTCGTTGCCATCTTGGTCTTTCCGGGTATCCAAGCCGATCAGCAGAACGTTCATATCCCCGGCGAGCGAATGGGGCGCGTCCACGCCCAGCGCCGCCGAGCGGGTGAATCCGCGATCGAACCTGGCCTCCGTCGCCCACCCGACCGCGGTCCCCGCGAGCATCGCCGTCGACAACCCACCGATGACGATCTTCACCACGATCCGCCCGACCCGGCGAGCCGGTCGCTCATGCGCATTCCGAATCGACCGTCGAGGGTGCCGTGCACGAGCCCGCCGGGATTCGTCGACCGGAAGGACCGGTGCCGAGTGTTCATCCATAACCCAGTCAAGTCTGACACGAAATGAGTAACCAGCAATTTGCCATAGTTGGCGAACGTGCTGGTCGAGGGCGTGCGAGCGAACCTCCGGCAGAGCATGTTCAGCACTTCCAGCCGCGTCGTGCAGCCGGGACAAAACGCCTTTTACGGCTCAGTTCGCCGTCCAGGGCGACTACGGATCGAAGCGGGTGGCGTGGCGCGAACCCGGAGTTGAACACGGCGTTCCGACATCCGCCTGCTGTGGTGCAGCACACATCTGGCATCCATATTTGGTATGCGGCCAAGCGGTGCGGCAACTCCAGTGTCCGCAGCCGATCGTCTGTCTTCCGGTGATCGTCCACGTTGCCCGATCGACTACGCTCCGGCGATCCGCCGCAGTGCCCGATCGCGTTCGGGGAAATATCCGACCAGGCAGCGAGCGACACAGCAACGGCCTCGCCCTTGACCTACGACGGGTTCACCTGCGCCAGCGCGGTCGACGGCATCCGATGCAGTTTGGGGAACAAGTCGTTCCGGGTCTCGCAGTTCTCCTACGAGTTCAGCTGAGCGGCAGGGTATTACGGCCGCTCCGGCTCAGTTTGCGGCGTGTAGGTCGAGGATGCGGGTGAGGGCGTGTTCGAGGGCGTAGCTCGCGTCGGCGGCGCCACCTTTGACGTCGGCGTTCAGTGTCGCGACGACCTGGAGGGCGGAGCCGATGGTGGCGGGGGTCCAGTTGCGGGCTTGCGCCTGTGCCTTTTTGACCTTCCACGGCGGCATGCCCAGCTGCTGCGCCAGTTTGAACGGGTCGCCGCGGCCCGCGGAGCCGACGCGGGCGATGGTGTGCACCGAATCGGCGAGGGCGTCGGCGAGCAGCACGTGCGGGACGCCGCGATCGTTCGCCCAGCGCAACGCCTCCATCGCGCCGGAACGGTCACCGGCGACGGCGAGTTCTGCCACGTCGAACCCGGATACCTCGGCCTTGCCCGAGTAGTACTGGCGGACGGCGGCGACATCGATCTTGCCGCCGGTGTCGGCGACCAGCTGCGAACAAGCCGCGGCGAGTTCGCGCAGATCGGAGCCGATGGACTCCAACATCGCCTGCACCACGTCACCGGCGACGCGCACGCCCGCGTTGCGGAACTCGCCGCGGACGAACTCCACTCGTTCGGCGGACTTGGTCAGTTTGGCGCAATCGTGCTGGACGGCACCGGCTTTCTGGAGCGCGGGGACCAACGCTTTCGCGCGGCCACCCCCCGAGTGCAACACCACGAGCACCACACCGGGCGGCGGATCGCTCGCGGCTTCGGTGATCACGGAGACGGCTTCCTTGCCCGCCTCGGCCGCCGACTCCAAAATGATGACCCGGTCCTCGGCGAACAGCGAGGGACTCAGCAGCTCGGCCAGTTCCGCGGTGCTCGCGTCACCCGCCCGCATGCGGTCGACCGGCACGGCGTCGGCGTCCGGCGCGGTCTCCCGCACCTGCGCGGTGACCGCGCCGATCGCTCGTTCGACCAACAGTTCTTCATCGCCGAGCACCAGGTGCAACGGTGCGGGCGCGCTCATGACTTCGCCCCGCCGGCCCGCACCTTCGCCGCACCCGACGAAGCACCGTGCCTACGGTTCACTCGCTGACGCTCGTTGTGGTCGGTCACGGCAGCGATCCTACGGTGACCCACCGACAGCCTCCCCGCAGGTTCGCCGTTCACCGCGCACCGCGCAAGACCCGGCAACTCGCATCGACCACCCGATGGGTCAGCGTCGTATCGAGTCGATCGACTCTTTCGCCGACATGACCGCGCGGCAGCCACAACAATCGATCGGCCAGCGCCACACCGAACGGTGTTTCCACCGCGGTACCGAAAGGAGCTGCGCGGTAACGGGTTCCGGTTTCCAGTTCGACCACCACCACGGTCGGGCCTGCGGCGTCGTTGTATTCGTCGCTCGAAACGACCAGGTAGAGTTCGCGTTCACCGGTCAATGGGGAGGGGTCGGAGAGGTAGATGTCCCCTTGCCTCATGCCGGCTCGCCCGAGCGCCGTTCCGCCTTCCAACCACTCAAGCCATCGCGCATCGCGCGAGATTTCCGAGCCAGGCGTTCGGGGTCCCCGGCCTCCGCCACCGCGACCATACGAGCGTGCTCCTCGAATTCGCGACGCAGCAGCTTCTCCTCGATCGCCTTGGCGGCGAACGCGGTGAGGGTGACGCCGTCGGTCTCAGCGGCTTGCTTGGCAGCCTCGACCAGCTCTTTCTGTAGCCGCATGTTCACGGGCCTGGTCATCCCTTCACTTTACCGTTGTATAGCCACGCTGTATTGCAATCTGCTTTACAGGCCGCAATGCGCTACCGGGAGGTCATGGTTCTGGGTGGGTTGCCGCCGAGGACCAGGAGGTCGCCGTGGTGGTCGGTGCGGAGCACGGAGGTGCCGAGGGTGGTGAGTTCGGCGAGGATGCCGTGGTGCGGGTGACCGAAGGTGTTCTCGGCGCCGACGCTGATCAGGGTCAGGCGTGGGTGCACCGCGTCGAGGAACTCTTTTGTGGTCGTCCGGGATCCGTGGTGCGGAAGCTTCAAGATGTCGGCGTGTAGTGCGGTCCCTTGCCGTAGTAGTGCTTGCTGGGCTGGAGCCTCGATATCACCGGTCAGCAGGATCCGACCGGCCGCGGTGTCGGCGGCGAGGACGATCGACCGGTCGTTGGCGTCCTCGGCTTCGGCACCCGGGGTCGGCCGTGCGCCCGTCAGCTCGGGTGCGAGCACCGTCAGCCGGACCCCACCGATCTCCAGCACTTGCCCGGCCACCAGCGCCAACACCGGAATACGTTCGCGCCGTGCAATTTCCACCACCTGTGCAATGTTCTCGACTCGCCCGCCCTTGGCGCGTGCCGCCGGTGCTGCACCAGTTCGCCGACACCGTTCACCACCGGTCGCACACCAATCGGTGGACGCGCACGACGGCGTACGTCCGTCCCCTGAATGCGCGCATTCGGCCTCCGCGGACAAGCACCGCTCCGCTTCGAGTTCACCGCCGTTCGGATCCGTCCCGGCCGCAGGTCTGGCCGGTTCACCTTGTGCCCCGGGTACTTCGCAAGTGTCGGCACCCGACTGGCGCGAGACCGCCCCCGCGCCTCCGTTCGGTGCCGGCTCCGGCGGCGAGCGACGGACCGGCACACCATCGCCTTCCCGCGCGCCATCGCCTTCCCGCACACCGACTGCGATCGCGGCGACCGCGCGGTCTTCCAGCGCACCGGTGAGACCTCCGATGTGGTCGGCGTGGGGGTGGGTCAGTACGAGGAGGTCGATGCGGGATATGCCCATGCGGTTCAAGCACATTCGGATACGCCGGGGTTCGGGGCCGACGTCGATCACCACTGCGGAACCGTCGCCGGTGGACAGTGCGAGCCCGTCACCCTGGCCCACGTCGCAGACGGCGAGTACCCAACCGGACGGAGGCCAGCCGGGGTGCCAGATGCGGACCGGAATCAGCACCGCGGCAACGCAGAAGGCGACCGTCAGCACCAGTCTGCGGCTGGCCGCGAAACGCAACGCGAGGATGCCGACGACGATGATCGCTGCGGCCGCCAGCCCACCGGACAAGCCGCCGGGCACCACTACGGACGCGCCCGGCACCGCGGCCGCGTGTTCGGCGACGAACAGCAACCACCACAGCGGCGGTGCCGCGCAGTGCACGACCAATTCGGCCAGGGGCGACCAGATCGACGCCAGCACCGCGGCGACCGCCCCGATCACGGTGATCGGTGCGACGACCGGTTCGACGAGCATGTTCGCCAGAATCGCGACGAGGCTGAGCTTTCCGGTCACCGCGATGACGAGCGGAGCCGTAACGACGAACGCGGCCGCCGCCACCGCGCAGAGTTCCGCGGGCAGGCGCCACCAGCCGCGGGCGCGCAACCAGTCCGCCCAACTCGGTGCCAGCAGGATCAGTCCGCCGGTGGCGGCAGCCGATAACGCGAAGCCCATCGATACCGCGAGCGGGGGCCAAACGGCGAGCAGGCCGATGATCGCCGCACACAACGCTGGAAGTGCTTGTTTCCGCCGACCAGTCACCAAGGCCAGCAGGGTGATCGACCCCATCGCTCCCGCCCGCAACACGCTCGGGTCGGGCCGTGCGACGATCACGAACAGCACCAGCACGAGCCCGGCGACCAACGCGGCAGCACGCGGACCGAGGGTGAGCGCGCGTATCGCGCCCAGTACCACCGCCAGCAGGATCGTGAAGTTCGTCCCGCTCACGGCGCAGAGATGTTCCAGCCCAGCGATTTCGAAGTCTTCGCGAACTTGGTCCGACAGTGCCGAGGTATCCCCGACGACGAGCGCCGGGAGCAAACCCGCTGGTTCGGCGGGCAATGCGCGGGTGACCGCCGCCGCGAAGTCGGTACGCACAGCACGAGCGAGCCGTTGCCACCAGGGCAATGCACCCATCGGCTGCGGTTCTCCCACCGCCCGCAGTGTCGCGACGGTGAGGTCGCGCTGCCTAGGACGGTCGGCTTTCGCCGGGAACTGCACCGTCTGTCCCGGCGAAAGATTCGCCCAGCCCGCACCGGCGGCCAGAATCACCACCGCACCACCGGCCCGCACGGTCCGCTCGCCGTAACGGTACTCCCGCAGATTCGCCCTGAACACCCAGCGGTCAGCACCGAACGCATTGCCGCGCACCGGCTTCGGATCATCACTCGCCGTCACCAGCACCCGCACCGAATGCCCGGCCAACGCCCGCAACGGATGCGTCGCCACCTGATGTTCCCGCCATGCCGCCGCGACCGCGAACCCGCCCGCCAACAGCACAGCCGCCAGCACCACCACCGCCACAGCCCGCTGCCGCACCCGCCGATGCGCCATCGCCCACAACAGCAACACCCACAATTCGATCGCCAGCACAACCAGCGCGATCGCCACCCAAACCCCCACCACCCACCCGGCAGTCAATGCCACAATCGTTGCCCCCCAACAACACAACGCCGCAGGCACCAACCGCGCATCAAGCACCTCCATCCCCCGGTCCCCCGCCTCCTCCCCGCGCACCTCGACCACACCACCCCTCATCCCCGACCCCATCCACCACACCGCGCAGGCCACGCCGGACCGACACTCTCCACCACACCGAACTCCGCGATTGCGACGCGGCAGCGCCGCACGCACCGAGCCACCAGCACTACGCCCCAGCGACCCAACACCATTGACAACGTCGACGGATCGAACCCCTCGGGCCGCTGCTCGCCCGTCGCACCAGCGGTGCGCCGCACCACGCCGACCGTCCTCATACCCGCACCAGCTCGCGGAGGCGGGCGAGGCGGGCTGGGCCGATGCCGTCCACTTCGCCGAGTTGGGTTATGTCGGTGAAGCGACCGTGGGTGGTGCGCCAGGTGATGATCGCTTTGGCGGTGACGGGACCTACGCCGGGGAGGGCGTCGAGTTGGGTTTCGGTGGCGGTGTTCAGGTCGAGGCGGCCCGAAGACGGTGGAGGCTGGGCGGAGCCGGAGCCGGAGGCGGAGGGGGCTGTGGGTCGACCGCCCGCGCTGATTGTCGCGCTGCCGAGTTTCGGTGCTGCGGGGTCGGCGCCGGACGGGCCGACCAGCACCTGGTCGCCGTCGGACAGTCGCTGCGCCAGGTTGAGGCCGGTGGTGTCGGCGCCGTCACGCGGGCCACCTGCCGCAGTGAGGGCATCGGCCACCCGCGCTCCCGTCGGCAGTCGCACCAATCCGGTCCGATGCACCAGCCCGACGACACTGACCACCAGTTCGCCCGCGGGCGAGCCAGGCTCAACAGGTTTCGGCCCGGTCCCGCTCTGCGCTGCTGTACCCGGCGGTGAGGCGGGTGCCGCGACGTCAGCGGTCGAGTGCACCGCGGGCAGCGGCGGCACCGGCCGCGCGATCGGCCGCTCACGAAAGATCACGACTCCGGCGACCACCATCGCCACCACGCCGACCGCCAGCAAAGTGCATACCCCGCGCCGCCCAGGGTCGACTCGGATTCCCCGAAACCGCTCCGGCACCAACCGATCCCGCCACCCACGTCGAGCCGCCGGCTCCGTCAACCATCCCGGCGACCGCACCACCCCGACGTCATCACCTGCAGCCCCACAATCCGCCGCAGGAGCCAACACCTCATGGTCCCAATTACCTTGGCGCCCTGCGTTTCCCCTGCGCGCGCCCGATGAAGCCGCCGGCTCCGTCCGGTCCTTGCTCGACCGAATTCCCTCGACGTCGTCACCCACAGCCGCTCGGTCCGCCGCGAAGGCCGGCTCCTCCCGACCCCAACTGCCTTCGCGCCCTGCCTCTCCTCGGTGCACGCCACACAGAACCTCCGGCTGCGTCCGGTCAGTGCGCGACCGCACCACCCCGACGTCAGCACCCGCAGTCCCGCGATCCACCGCGGCGGCCGACACCTCCTCGTCCCCATAGCCTTCGGGCCCTGAATCTCCTCGACGCACGCCCGGCTGAACCACCGGCTCCCTCCGATTCGTGCGCGACCCTCCGACCCCGACGTCGTCGCCCACACTGGGCACCTCGTCGTCCGCCGCGGGAGCCAAACCTCCTAGAGCCCAGTTCACCTGGGGGATGTCAGGTGCCATGTCCCCGCCGAGGCCCGCATCCGACACATCCGCCCGCCGCCGCGTCGCGCCGTCTGCCGGCACACCTGATCTGGCGTCGGCACCCTCCACCGCGACCGGCGACAACCCCGCACCCGGATCGGCACTGTTCGCGTCCCCCGGCGCTCCGGCGCTGGCCGGAACCTCGGTCCGCACATGCACATCCGAGGCTCCGTTCGCGTCGCCCGCCACGGGATCGCAGCGGTCCGCACCGCTCGACCGTGCGGCCGGTGCCGCGTCCGTACGCGAGGACTCGGCAATCGGGGGCGCGCTGGTGCTCGGTGCCGAGTGCGATCCCGTCAGTGCCCGCAATCCCTCGGCCTCCCACCGCTTCACCGCCAGCGCCCGTGATACGTGGGGTCGCCGGGTGCGCAAGGGTCTCGGGCTGGTGCCGCGGCCGGCGCGCACGCGGGCGGTCAGGGTGCCGAGTCGCTGGTGGGTCCGGTCGCGCTCTTGCTGTCGTGACATGTGACCGAACGTAGTTTCGGGGGCGGGGCAAAGGTCTTGGCCGAACAGGTATTTCGCCTGTCTTGTGGACCGTCGCGCGATGGGGACAACTCGCCGACGACACGCAGACCGATCGCCGGATCACCGGTGCGCGCGCACCCGGATTCCGCGGGCTGATGCCAGACTTGCCCCGTGATCCGTTTCCGTTTCGGCTTGGCGCCGGTGGACCGAGTCGCCCCGTGGGGAGAGCAACGCCGGACGTTGCACTGGTTCGCGCTGACCGAAGGTTGGTACGGCATCGACCTCGGCGGGCAGTCCCTGCTGCGTTATTCCGCGCGTACCACCGAACTCCTGCGCACGCAGTCCGGCGGCGTGGAGACGCCTTATGACTGCTACGTCGCCTATTACGTTGCCCGCCTGTGGGAGGACCTGCTGGCCTTGCTACCCAGCGTGCTGGAACCGGTCCCCGGGGACCTCGCCGATTTCATCGGTGCCGACGCCGCGGACTGGCGGTGGTCCGAATCCGACGCGGCCGAGGCCGCCGCCACCTGGTACGGCGAGCACACCCTGGACACCGGCTACCTCTGGTTCGGCCCGCATCTGCGCTGGTGGCGCACGATCGACGGCGCCGCCGACACCGTCACCCTGGCCTGGCACCACCCGCCGGACCCGGAGCACGAGATCGAGTTCACCGCACCGTCGTCCGGCCGGATCAGCGTACCGACCGACGAATTCCGCAGCGCCGTCAGAGAACTCGACCGCGCACTGCTGTCCGCGATGGCTACTCGGCTGCGCGAGTTCGAATCATCCGGTCCCCCACCGGGTATCGATCTCGACCTCGACCACCTCGCGTACGAACAGGACGATCGGGCACGCTGGCTCGCCCGCGCGATGAACCAGCAGCCCGACACGGATTGGTCGGCGGTGCGGTCCGGCGTCGACGCGCTGCGCCGATCGTCGTCCGCCCTGCCCTGACCGGCTACGCGCAGCCGCCCGGCAGCACGAGCACGCCGACGGCCCCGAGTCCGAGGTGCACGCCGAGCGCGGGCCCGAATTCGGCCACGATCAGTTCCCGGATACCGGGCACCAGCTCGCGAAGCTGCGTGGCGACGGTCTGGGCGGCCTCTTCGGCCCCGAGGTGCTGGACGGCAACCGCGGCACCGTCCTCCCCTGCCGCATCCACCGCTGCCGCAACGAGTTTCGCGAATGCCTTGGATCGGGTACGCACCTTCTCGCGCAGCTCCAGGCGCCCTGCGACGATCTGCAGCAGCGGTTTGGTGACCAGCTCGCTGCCGAAGAACGCGGCGGCCGAACTCAGCCTGCCGCCGCGACGCAGCTGTTCGGTCCGATTGACCAGGATGAACGTGCGGGCGCGGCTCGATGCGGCGACCGCGGTGTCGTAGACGATGTCCAGCGCGGCGCCCGTGCGGGCCCGCCGGGCCGCCGCGAGCACGGGCAGCCCGGTGGCGAGTCCCGCGCCGAGCGAGTCGACGAGCCGCACGCGATCGGCGGCGTCCATGTCCCGCACCGCCTGCCTGCCCGCCTCCCAGGTACCGGAGAGCTGGCGTGAAATATGCACCGCGACAACACCGTCGCCACCGCTGCGCGCCCAGGCCTGCTCGTACACGGCGCGCAATTCACCGGGTGAGGCGGCCGAGGTGGTCACCGTGTCGGCGGTGTAGTCGATCTCGATCGGGTCGATACCTTCGCGGATCGCACGGTCACCGATCAGGACATGCAGTGGGACGACGTCGATCTCGAGCTCATCGACGAATTCGGCAGGAAGGCTGGCCGACGAATCTGTCACGACCACGACGGCCACGGACTACCGAACCTCCTGCAAAGCCTTCACCATCGCGTTGGCCACGGCCTCGTGCCCGGCCCAGCCCCAGTGGATACCGTCCGGGTTCGCGTCACCGGAGAAGATGTTCGCGCGCACGGCTTCGGCGAGGTCGACCAGCGGCACGCCGGTGCGCTCCGACCATGCCCGCAGCGCCCGCACGGCGGGTTCGCGCCCGGCGTGTACGCGTCCGTAGGCCGCGCAGTCGTGCACCGACGGCAGCACCGCGACGAACGGCAGGTCGGGTCGCAGCTGCGCCAGCGCTTCGCGCGACTGCTCCAGGTAGTCGACGCTCACCTTCGGCGGAAGTGCCACGGGGCGACCGAGTTTCGAGAGTTTGGGCTGCAGCCAGTTGTAGGTCGCGCGGACCCCGCGGCGCACGCCGGGCGGGCGCACGTACCGGATCAGTTCGCGCAGCGCGGTCGGCAGCGGTGAGGGCAGCGAGTCCATCCCGCCGACCGCGAAGACCACCGCATGCGCGCGCGGCACGGCCGCCCACACGCGCGGGTCACCGATCAACGCCCAGTAGGCATCTCGGCAGGTCCAGCCGATCCGGCCGACCAGCTCGACGTCCCAGCCGAGTTCGGCGCCGACGAGATTGGGCCAGATCTGCGGATGATCCGCGGGCAGGCCGCCTTTGGGCCCGAAATACGAGAGCGAATCGGCGATCACCAGCAGCACCGGTCGCTCGTCGGACGCGTCGGCCACGGCCTGCGGTTGACCGGACACTTCCAGGGCGTCGGCCGCGGATTCGGCGATCAACTGGGCCGCGTCGACCACCTCGGCGACCGGAGCGTCGAGTTCCTCGGATTCCGGTGTGCCGGTGTCGGGCTCGGCCAGCACGACCGAACCGGCAGCGCTGCCGCGCACTTCAGGAGGCGGGTCCACGGAACTGGCGGGCCGGGCGGAGTCGTCCGCTTCGGCGGCTCCCTGCGCGTCTTCCGTACCCGAATCCGTTCCGTCGGAGTCTGTTTCGGTCGCCGCGGCCGGGGCTCCCGGCGGCGGGCCGAACAGCGCATCCGGGATCGAACGTTCCGGTTTCGCCGAAGCTTTCCGGAACAGTTCGTCCGGCACCTGCCGAATCGGATCTTCAGAGGACATCCGGGGCCACCTTCGCAGCTGCGTTCCACACGTCGAGACGCCAGCCGGGCTGGTCGATGCTCGGGCCGTGGCTGCTGAGCTGCACCCAGCTGGTATTGGCCAGTCCACCGAGGACCGGCCAGTTGGCTGGCGGCAGGTCGAGCAGCGCGGCCGTGAGGCCTGCGATCAGCCCGCCGTGCGCCACCAGGATGATAGTCCGGCCCGGCCAGTCCTGCCGCTCGACGAGTAATTCCCGCACGACCGGCAGCGCCCGCGCGCCGACCTCCAGTTTGGTCTCCCCGTTGGGCGGCCGAAAGCCGGGGTTACGACGCCATTCCAGGCGCGCGCCGGGGTAGTCGGCGTCCACCTCCAGATGCGTCAGGCCTTCCCAGTCACCGAGATCGGTTTCGCGTAGCCGCTGATCGGGCACCACGTCCAGGGCGGTGTGCTCGGCGAGTGCGGACGCGGTGTCGAAGGCGCGACGCAGATCCGACGAGACGATGGCGATGGCATTGCGGGAAACTAGTTCGCGCGCAGCCTCTTTCGCCTGCCTGCGACCGAGTTCGGTGAGATCGGTGTCGATCTGCCCCTGCATCCGGTCGGCGGCGTTCCATTCGGTCTGCCCGTGGCGCAACAGGATCAACGTGCGCACGCTGGCATATTTGTTCACGACTGCCACCCGGCTACTCCCCCTCGTTCACTCGGCGTCGCTGTCCGCGTCACCGTTCACCGCCGCGGGCCGGTTCTCCGGCGCGCCGATGCCGTCCACCGGCACCACCGGGCAGTCTTTCCACAACCGTTCCAGCGCATAGAAATTGCGCTCGTCGTTGTGCTGGATGTGCACGACGACGTCGACGTAGTCGAGCAGCGCCCAGCGCCCCTCCCTGGTGCCTTCGCGCCGCACCGGCTTGTGCCCGGCTTCGCGCAGCTTCTCCTCGACGTTGTCGACGATGGCGTTCACCTGGCGCTCGTTCGGCGCGGAGGCGATGACGAAGCAGTCGGTGATCACCAGCTGCTCCGACACGTCGAGCACCACGACGTCGGTGGCCAGCTTCTCGTCCGCCGCCAGCGCAGCAACCTGCGCGATCTCGACCGACTCGACCGATGCCGTCATGCCCGCCCCTCGCTACGCATTTTCACTCAGCTACCTTCCGCTTCTGCGGCCTCGTACAGGTGCCGCTTCGATATGTACTGCACCACGCCATCGGGGACGAGGTACCACACCGGCCGGTTCTCGGCGGCGCGGCGACGGCATTCGCTCGACGAGATCGCCAGCGCGGGGATTTCGATCATGGTCACCGCGTCGGCCGGCAGGTCGCGCAGATGCTCTTCGAGATGATCGGTATTCAGCTCATACCCCGGACGGCTCACCCCGACAAACCTCGCCAGTTCGAACAGTTCCGCCCAATCCTGCCATGTCAGGATGTTGGCCAGCGCATCCGCTCCGGTGATGAAGAACAGCTCGGCGTCGGGATGCTTGCTGCGCATCTCGCGCAGGGTGTCGACGGTGTAGGTGACTTTCTCCCGATCGATGTCCGCGCGACTGACCGAGAAGCTCGGGTTGGAGGCGGTCGCGATCACGGTCATCAGATAGCGGTCCTCGGCGGGACTGACCTGTTTGTCCGCCTTCTGCCACGGCTGACCGGTGGGAACGAAGATCACCTCGTCGAGGTCGAACCGGTCGGCGACCTCGCTGGCGGCGACCAGGTGACCGTGGTGGATGGGGTCGAAGGTGCCGCCCATCACACCCAGTTTGCGGCCGCGCCGGCCTGTCTCTTGCATGAGTGCCGAGCTTAACCGGTCGGCTGCCGGTCGACAGGGGCGGTAAGCCGCCGGACGGGCGGCTGCGGGCAACCGCCCGCAGCCGTGCTATCCGCCGGATGCTTCGCCGTCCAGCATTTCGTCCAGCTGCCTGCGCGTCTCCGCGAGTTCGTCGCTCACCTCCGCACTCGGGGCGGCCTGCTCGAGCTCCACGATCAGGGCGTGCATCGCCGGGAACCACGGCCGGTCCGATTCGGCGCCGTAGCCCCACAGCTGCAACCAGGCCGCGGAGCGCACGCATTTGGTCCGCGACACCACCTCGCCGAGTTCGCCGAACAGTTCGGCGGCGCGCAGGTACGCGGCCAGCGCCTCCTCGGGGCGTTCGCAGTAGTCCAGCGCCGTCGCGGCGGACCAGGCCAGGTCGGCGTGCAGCGCTCGGCGTTCCGGATCGCGCTCCACCAGCCGGGCGCCCTCGGCGAACTGACGTGCGGCCTCCTCGTGCCGGTGCAGCGCCTTCAGCGACGCCCCGAACTGCGCGCGCACGGTGGCCAGTTCGGCGGCCGGATACGGCACGTCGGCCGCCATGGCTTCCTCGAACAGCGCCACGGCCTCGCCGTGCCGGGCCGCCCGGTGGAAGGCCCGCGCCGCGATCACCGTGTGATGCAGCAGATCCGGTTCGGACAGCCCCTCCCAGCGCGCGCCCGCCCGCACCGCCGCGTCGGCCAGGTCCAGTTCGCGACCCCGTTGTCCGGCCAGCGCGATGACGAGCTGCGAACTGAGCCGGGCCAGATGCTCGGCGGGCAACACCGCGACACCGATCGCCAGCGCCTCGCGCAGATGCCCCTCGGCCGCGGCCGGCGCGGCGGCGAGTTCCGCGGTGCCGAGTTCGGCGAGCCGCAACGCCTCGGCCCGGCGGTCGTCGGCCGAGCTGCCCGCCCATTCCGCGGCGACCACTGTGCGTTCGACGCAGTCCGCGGCGGCGATCTCGTCCACCGCGGCGCGCACGCTGACCACCTCGAGCTGCTTGCTGCGCAGTCCGAGAGGTAGCCGCTCCACCAGTGGCTGCGCGGCCAACCGCGCGGCGATCCGGGTGCTCACCGCGGTATTGCCGTTGCGCAGGTCGTACCGGGTGCACAGACCGGCGATCTCCGTATCGAGTTCGGCCAGTAGCGAATACGCCGTCCCGCCGCCGATGGGCAGATAGCCCAGGCCGAGAGTTTGCAACCGGCGCAGCAGGACGCTCACGCCGGTGATGAACGCGAGCCGCGCGCCGACGTCCGCGCCCGGCTCGGTGAGCCAGCGGGCGTGCTGGGCGAGAATCTCCAGCCCACGGCCCTCGTTCCCGGTGAGCGCGCAGAATTCGATGTGCTGGGCCACCGAGGGCCGCAGGCTGTCGCTGTGGCGCACCAGCGGATACCCCGTGAGGTGCGCACCCCGTGCCTCGGCAATGCGCCCGGTGCGCAGTAGTGGCAGCAGCGCCTGCGCCAGCACCCGGTGCGGCTCTTCGCTACAGCTGTGCGCGCCGTCGAGCACCGACTGCCAGTGTGCGAGTGCGGCCTCGTCGTCGCCGAGAGCCGCACTGCCGGTACCCCATTCGTTGCGTTCGCAGGCTTCGCAGTCGGACATGCCATCCCGGGGCGCGGCCATGGCCTGCTCGTGCAGCCGGGCGCCCTGCTCGGCATCGCCGAGCTTGCGGGCCAGCTCGCCCCGCAGCGCGAGCACCGGTCGCAGACTGTAACCACGCTGCCGGTACCGACTTTCGAGCTCTTCGAACCAGCGGTGCACGGTCGACAGCGGGATCGCCGGATTGTCGATCAGCCCCCAGGTCATCCATTTCAGGTACCAGTGCACCGAATACGTCAGCGGGCCCAGCTCGGCCGGGTACTGGTCGTAGATCTGCAACAGCCGGCCGTAGGCGACCGGCGCGAGGTCGCGCTCGCTCGCGTAGGCGTACGACTCGGCCAGCTCCAGCAGCACCCGTCCTTCGAGGTGCCGGTCGGCGGCCGACTTGGCCGCTGCCGCAAGCGTTTCCAGCCGTTCGACGCGGAGCCGTCCGTGCGGCAACGAATAGACTTGCGCCAGCGCGTCGTTGATCTCGGCGGTGTCCACGTTCACTCCGTCTCGTCGCCGGTGCCGGTGGCACGACGCGTTGCCCAGCTGAGGAATTCACCGAAGGCGCGGTTGAGCAGCGCGGTGTCGGCGGGCCGCAGCGGGCGGTGGGTCATCAGCAGGGCTTGGCCGTACAGCGATTCCACCGCGGTCTTCAGGAACGCGGGATCGCTGATCCGGGACAGCCTGCGCACGATCGGGCTGTGGTGGTTCAGCACGAGCTGCGCGCGGGGCGCGGCGGCATCGAGCGCGCCGAGGATCTCCGACCACAGCTCGTCCGCGCCGAGCGCGGTCTCGGCCCTGGTGCGTTCGTTGCGCGCGGCCCGGCCGTCCAGGTACAGCGCGGGCACCGAAAGCGGATGGAAGGCACGCAGAATCACGTCGCAGGACAGCGGATCGAGCACCGCGCGGGCTGTGGTCAGCACCGGGGTCAAGGCCAGTTCCTCGGCCGGGTCGACGGGATCGAGCGCTGCCGTAAGGGTATTCACGTCGAGGTCGACCACCTCGACATCGGGGAGTAGTCGCGGTAGCAGTGCGACCAGTTCCCGATCGTAGGCGTAGCCGCCGTTGACGATGCCGATGCCCTGCGCGGCCGCGGTCGAGGCCACCTGACGGAACTCCTCCACCGTCGAGGTGATCCGGATGACCGGGTGGTTGCGCGCGAAGTCGGCGAGCGGCACCCGGCCGTCGGTGGTCTCGAAGTGCAAGTGCGGCAGCATGATCCGGAAGAGTTCGGGCGAATGCCGGGCCATCGCCTTGACCCCGAGCGCGTGCACCGCGAGGAACGCGGTCAGGCGTTGCGGTTGCTCGGCGGCGATCTCGGTGAGCCAGTCGCGCACCCGATCGCCGAGCACCTCGCGGATGATGGCGAGCCGCTCGTCCTCGTAGAGCCCTTCACGGGAGGCGGTCGGCCGCAACGAGTCGGTGTCGATCACGCAGCGCACGAAGAACGCCCAGTCCGGCAGCAGGCCGCGGATGGCGTCACCGAGCAGCATCCCCTTCAGGTAGACCCGATGCGCGCTGCTCTCGGCCGGATTACCCGGCTGGGCAAGGACATACGCGACGCCGGTGACCCCTGCGAGTTCCGCGTCCAGGTCGATCACGTCCAGCGGTGCGAAACCGAGTGTGCGCTCACCGAATTCGAGCAGCGCCGCCCGGCGCTCGGCCGGGGACGGATACTCGCGATGCCACACGGCGGGCCCGTCGGTGATCGGCACGATGATGCCCTCGGATTCGACTGTCACCGCATATGGCAGCAGCGAGCCGAATTCGCGGGCGAGTTCGATCACCCGGCGCGGCGCGAACCACGACTCGGCGCCCGCCCGCGGGGTGAGCCGCACCGTCGTGCCCGGCTCGGGACAGACCTTCGGTTCCAGCACGCGCACCGAGTAGGTGCCGTCGGCGGCGGCGAGCCATTCGACCGGCGCAGCGGCGGGGTCGGTGGCGGAACGGGTGACCACCTGGATCGTCTCGGCCACCGTGAAGCAGGCCAGCAGGCCGATCCCGAACTGCCCGAGGAACTCGCGGCGCGCGCCCTCGATCTCGTCTCGTTTCGAGGAGCGGCCGATGGTGGCCAGGAAGCGGTGCACGTCCGCCTCGGTCAGACCCACCCCGGGATCGGCGATCCGCAGGCCGCGCTCGTCGACACTGATCCGAATCGCGCTGGGGGCCAGCCGGTCTCGCGTGGCCCGCGCGGTGACGGCATCCACCGCGTTCTGCAACAGCTCCCGCAGGTAGACGCGCGGGCTCGAGTACAAGTGGTGCGACAGTAAATCGACGATCCCCCGTAGATCCACCTGGAACGCATAACTGTCCGCCACCGCCGCCGCCCCGTTCGGCGTTCTTTCCACCATGGTGGGCAAGCCTGCCCGAACGGCCCAATGGTTCTCTTAACGACCGCTGATGGCGGCCGATCGTTACACCGGGAGCAGGCGCGATACCACCGCGGTCAGCTGCCGGGCCGAGCGGCATTCGTGCATCTCGATGACGTCCTGGTACTTGTCGGCGGCCGAATCGCCCGATCCCCAGTTGGTGCGCATCTCCGGATTGAGCCAGTGCGCGTGTTTGGCCGTGCGCACGAGCGACCGCAGCGTCTCCAGGTCGGGATCGCGGTAGTTGGTGCGTGCGTCGCCGAGGATCAGCAGCGAGCTGCGCGCGGTGACCGCATCCGGGTAGTTCCGGGCGAAGCCGGCGAGCGCGTTGCCGTAATCGGAATGCCCGTCCATGCCGACGACGCCGGCCTCGGTGAAGATCCGTGCCATCGCCTTGTCCAGCTGGGTGCGCGGATCGAAGAACCGGGTCACCTCGTCGGTCTGATCGACGAACGCGAAAATCCTTACCCGCGAGAACTGTTCACGCAACGCGCTGACCAGCAGCAGGGTGAAATTACTGAAGCCGGCCACCGAGCCGGACACATCGCACAGCAGTACCAGCTCCGGTCGACCGGGCCGCGGCTTGCGATTCACCAGATCGATCGGCACGCCACCGGTGGACATCGACTTGCGCAGCGTCTTGCGCAGATCGATCTCGCCGCGCCGGGAATGCCTGCGCCGCACCGCGAGTCGCGAGGCGAGAATGCGGGCCAGGCGCTGCGTGCTGCGCCGCATCTCGGCGAGCTCGGATTCGGAGGCGCGCAGGAAGTCGACATCCTCGGATTGCCGTGCGACGCCGTAGCCGGCGACGCGCTCGCGTCCGATCCGCTCGGCCACCCGCCGCCGGGTCTCGGCCTCCACCGACGCACGGAACCCGTCGATCCGACCGCGGGCGGTGCGCCGGGCGATCTCGGTGTCGAACGCGCTGACATCCGGCCCGGCCGCGAGCCCGGCCAGGATCTTGGCCAGCAAGGTCTGCGGCTGAACATCTTTCAAGGCCTGATAGGCCGAGAACGAGGAACCGCTGGCGGACTGGTACTGACCGAGCTGGTCGACGAGCTGGGCGGCGAGCGCTTCGAGTCGCGCCTCGGCAGACTCCTCGGTCAGCAACTCCGCGAGCAACTCGCGCAGCGCCGCGATATCCACCTCGCCCGCCGCGTTGCGCGGGATCTCGACCTCGTCCCGCGCGGCGGTGCGCTCCCCCAGCGCAACCGGGAACCACAGATCGAACAGCCCGTCGAATGTCGCGCGATGCGTGGTCCGGCGCAGCAGGGCGCAGGCGAGACCTTCGCGCAGCACGTCACGGTCGAGCAGGTCGAGCACGGTGACCACGCGGCCCGCGTCCACCGTCTCCGACGGTCCCACCGGGATGCCGCGCTCGCGCAGTGCCTCGACGAACCCGACCAGGTGGCCGGGCAATCCGTGCGGCGCGTGCAATTCGGGTTCCGGCGCGGGCAGCGATCGCGCGGGCATCGGTCAGGCCAGCTTCAGTTCGGCCAGCGCACGCTGGTGATCGCTCTGGTGTTTGAGCACCACACCGAGCGTGGCGCGCACCGTGGTGTCGTCCAGATCGTGCAGGCCGAGCGCGAGCAGTGTGCGGCCCCAGTCGATCGATTCGGCCACCGAGGGCAGCTTCTTCAGCTGCATACCGCGCAGCACGTGCACGATCCGCACCAACTGAGCGGCGACGGCGGCGGACAGCTCCGGCACCCGGCTGGCCAGGATGCGGCGTTCCAGTTCCTCGTCCGGGAAATCCAGGTGCAGGTAGAGGCAGCGCCGCTTGAGCGCCTCGGACAGTTCGCGGGTGGCGTTGGAGGTGAGCACCACGAACGGCTTGCGGCTCGCGGTGATGGTGCCCAGTTCCGGCACGGTCACCGCGAAATCGCTGAGCACCTCGAGCAGCAGACCCTCGATCTCGACATCGGCCTTGTCGGTCTCATCGATCAGCAGCACCGTGGGCTCGCTGCGGCGGATCGCGGTGAGCAGCGGCCGCGACAGCAGGAACTCCTCGGTGAAGACGTCGGCTTTCGTTTCTTCCCAGTCGTTTTCGCTGGACGCCTGGATACGCAGGATCTGCTTGGCGTGATTCCACTCGTAGAGCGCGCGGGCCTCGTCGACCCCTTCGTAGCACTGGAGGCGGACCAGCTCCGCGGCGGAGGTCTGTGCGACCGCGCGCGCCAGCTCGGTCTTGCCGACGCCCGCCGGACCCTCGATGAGCAGCGGTTTGCCCAGCCGATCGGCGAGGAACACGGAGGTGGCCGTGGCCTTGTCGGCGAGATAGCCCGTTTCGGCGAGCCGATCGATCACATCCTCGACCGAGGTGAAGATCGGCTCCTGGGGCGTCTCGGGAATGGGGGCCACGTGCAGTCCTTCCTTCGGAAGCGAGCGGAATGCGGACCGCTCGCCCCTCTACTTATACGGGCCGAATCTGGCCCTCGCCCCACACGATCCACTTGGTGGAGGTCAGCTCCGGTAGTGCCATCGGGCCGCGGGCGTGCAGCTTCTGGGTCGAGATGCCGATTTCGGCGCCGAAGCCGAACTGCTCGCCGTCGGTGAACGCGGTGGACGCGTTCACCATCACAGCGGCGGCGTCGACCCGGCTGGTGAATTCGCGGGCCGCGGCGATCTCGCCGGTGACGATGGCTTCGGTGTGCCCGGTGCCCCAGGTGTTGATGTGGTCGATGGCCGCGTCCAGGCCGTCCACCACCTTGAGCGCGATGTCGAGGGTGAGGTACTCCTCGCCCCAGTCCTTGTCGTTCGCCGGCACCAACCCGGGCAGGTCGCCGTGCACGGTGACACCGTGCCGCTCCAGCGCCTCGATCAGCTTCGGCACCGCCGTGGTGGCGATGGCGTCGTCGATGAGGACGGTCTCGGCGGCATTGCAGACGCTCGGCCGGCGGGTCTTGGCGTTGAGCAGGATCTGCTCGGCCATGTCCAGGTCGGCGCCGGCGTGCACGTAGACGTGGCAGTTGCCGGTGCCGGTCTCGATGGTCGGCACCTGCGCGTCCCGGACCACCGCGTTGATCAGGCCCGCGCCACCGCGCGGGATGACCACGTCGACCAGGCCGCGGGCCTGGATCAGGTGGGTGACGCTGGACCGGTCCGCACTGGGCAGCAGCTGCACGGCGTCGGCCGGAAGGCCCTGTGCGACAAGCGCGTCCCGCAGCACGGTGACCAATGCGGCGTTGGAGTGCGCCGCCGAGGACGAGCCGCGCAGCAGCGCCGCGTTGCCGGACTTGAGGGTGAGGCCGAAGGCGTCCACCGTCACGTTCGGCCTGGCCTCGTAGACCATGCCGACGACGCCGAGCGGCACCCGGACCTGCCTGGTCTCCAGCCCGTTGGGCAGCACCGAGCCGCGCACCACGGTCCCGACCGGGTCGGGCAGCCCCGCCACCTGGCGCAGCCCGGAGGCGATGCCGTCGATCCGGGACTTCGTCAACCGCAACCGGTCCAGCAGCGAATCCTCGGTGCCCGCGGATTTCGCCGCCATCAGATCCTCGGCGTTGGCATCGAGGACGGCGTCGGCCGCCGCGAGCAGTGCGTCGGCGGCCGCGTGCAACGCCTCGTTCTTCTGCGCCGTGGTCAGCTGGGCGAGCACCCGCGACGCGACCCGAGCCTTGCGCGCGGCCTCGTGCACCACCTCGCGGACATCCACTTCGGACGCCGTTTCTACCGTCATGGCTACAGCCTACTGACCCGGTCCAGGGCGAATCCCACCGCTCGGCGCGACAGGCCTAGCCTCGACGGCATGGCCGAAAAGACGGACGTTGCCTCGATCGCGGTGCTCGGCAGCATCAACATGGACCTGGTGACGACGACGCGGCGGCGGCCGGTGCCCGGGGAGACGGTGCTCGGGACGGGGTTCGCGATGGTGCCGGGCGGGAAGGGATCGAACCAGGCCATCGCGGCGCAGCGGGCGGGCGGGTCGGTGCGGTTCGTGGGCGCGGTCGGTGACGACGTGTTCGCGGACGAGCTGCGGCGGGCGCTGACGGATGCGGCGGTGAACGTGGATCGGCTGCGGACCGTGGCCGGGCCGAGCGGGGTCGCCGCGATCGTGGTGGACGACGGCGGCGAGAACAGCATCATCGTGGTCGGCGGGGCGAACGCCCGGCTGACCGAGCTGACCGAAGCAGACCTCGCGGTCATCGCCGATGCCGATATCCTCCTGTGCCAGTTGGAGATCCCGGTCGAGACGGTCGCCGCGGCGGCCCGGCACGCCAGGGCGAACGGCACGACGGTGCTGCTCAACCCCTCCCCGGCGCAACCGCTTCCCGCCGAGCTCTGGGCGAATGTCGATGTGGCAGTGGTCAATTCGGGTGAGGCCGAGCAGCTCGGCGCCGAGCTGGACCCGGTGACGCACGTGGTGATCACCCGCGGCGGCGACGGTGCGGTCTACCGCGGGCCGAACAGCGAGATCGCCGAGCCCAGCCCGCACGTCGAGGTCGTCGACACCACCGGCGCGGGCGACACCTTCACCGGCGCGCTCGCCGCGGCCTGGCATCGCGGCCCCGAATGGGCGCTGAACTGGGCGGTCACCGCGGGCGCCCTGGCCACGACCAAACTCGGCGCCAGCACCTCCATCCCCACCGCCGAAGAGATCACGGGGGCGCTCGTCGCCGAATAGCCGAACGACACCCGGCCGGCGAACGGTGATTCGTTCCGGCCGACCTCCGCACAGTCCGCCTCCATACGCGAATCCCCTGGGCGACACCGGGTTCGACCCGGCGGGTTGTTCCCCCGGCCGGACCCGCGGGCTATCGTTGACGTTCATGCCGACCATGCCGGAGCGCATACCGTCCGAGGACGACCACGAGGCACTGATCGGCAGGTTGGACGCCGATATCGTCGCCCTCACCTTCGTCGACAATGCCGGGATCACCAGGGTGAAAACCGTGCCCATGCGCCGGCTCGCGCAGGCCGCCCGGTTCGGCGTCGGGGTCTCGCCCTGCTTCGAAACCTTCGCGTTCGACGACCTGATGACGGTCGGCAAATACCTGGGCGGCCCGGACGGCGACCTGCGGCTGGTCCCGGACCTGTCCATGCTCACCGAACTCGCCTGCCAACCGGGCTGGGCCTGGGCGCCCGCCGACAAATACACCCAGGACGGCACCCCGTTCGTGGCCTGCCAGCGCGGGTTCGCCACGCGTCAGGCCGCAGCGGCCCGCGCGGCAGGGCTGCGGCTGTCCATGGCGTTCGAGACGGAGTGGTCCGTCGGCCAGGACACCGCCGAGTTCACCCCCGCCATCCACGGGCCCGCCTACGGCCTGGTGCGACTCGGGCAGGTCGCCGACTATGCGCGCGAACTCGTCGCGGTGCTGGAGCGGCAGGACATCCTCGTCGAGCAGTTCCATCCCGAGTACGCACCCGGCCAGCTGGAACTGTCCGTGCAGCCCGCCGACCCGGTCGGCGCCGCCGACGACGCGATCCTGGTGCGGCACACCATCCGGCAGGTGAGCACGCAGTACGGCTGGCGCGCCCAGCTCGCCCCCTGTATCGATCCCGCCGGTGCCGGTTCCGGTGCGCACCTGCACTTTTCGGCACTCGACGACGACGGGCCGCTGTTCGCCACGGGCGAGGGCCCCTACGGCATGCGCGCGACCGGCGAGGCCTTCCTCGCCGGAGTACTTCGGGAACTGCCCGCATTGGTCGCGGTCGGCGCGGGCAATCCGGCCAGTTTCCTGCGCCTGGTGCCGTCGCGCTGGGCGGGCGCCTGGCAGTGCTGGGGCCGGGAAACCCGCGAGGCGGCACTGCGTTTCGTCACCGGGGTGCGCGGCACCGAGGAGTGGGCGGCCAACGCTGAAGTCAAATGCTTCGACGCGACCGGGAATCCGTATCTGATCGTGGGCTCGATCATCGCGGCCGGGCTGGCGGGGATCGCCGAGGGACTGCGGCTGCCCGCCGAGATCAACGGCGACCCGGTGGATTTCGATGCCGAGCGCTTGATGATCGCCGGTGTACGACGGTTGCCGACCACTTCCGGCGAAGCCGCCGAGCGTTTGGCCGATTCCGCGGTGCTCGCCGACGCGATGGGCCCCGAACTGCACGACGCCCTGCTCACCGTGCGCCGCGCCGAAGCGGCGCGCTACCGGGACACCAGCCCGGAAGAGCTTGTCGCACTGACCCGTTGGCGGTTCTGACGTGCTGACCGACGGACTCACCCTGACCGATCATCACTGCCACGGCGTGGTACCCGCCGATCTCGATCGTCCCGGTTTCGAACAGTTGCTCAGCGAAGGGCCCACCGGCACCTTCGACTCCTCGATCGGACTCGCCGTGCGCCGCTGGTGCGCACCGGCCCTCGACCTGCCGCCACATGTCGGCGCGGATGCCTACCTGTCCCATCGAGCCGAGCTGGGCTGGCGCGAGACCGCGGTCCGCCTGCTCCGCGCGACCGGGACGACCAGCTGGTTCCTCGACACCGGATACGGCGGCGGCACAGCGGATTTCGGTGCGCTCGCCGACGGCGAGGTGCGCGAGATCGTGCGCATCGAGCAGGTCGCGGAGCAGGTCATCGCCGAGGTCGGCGCGGGCCGGAAGGTCTTCGAGCAGATCGAGTCGCGGCTGCGAGCGCGGGCGCGCGAGGCGGTGGGCCTCAAGACCATCGTGGCCTATCGGTGTGGCCTGGACTTCCCGCTGCGGGATCGGCCGCCGCGCGCGGTCCTGCCCGAACGCCGGCTCGCCGACCCCGATCTGCTCGGCTGGCTGGTCTGTCTCGGTGCGCGGATCGGCGCCGAATACGGTCTGCCGCTGCAGTTCCACACCGGCTTCGGCGATACCGATCTGCGGCTGCACCGGGCGGATCCGTTGCTGCTCACCGACTTTCTGCGCAAGACCGCGGACACCGGCCTGACGGTGATGCTGTTGCACTGCTGGCCGTTCCATCGCAACGCCGCGTATCTGGCGCACGCGTTCGCGCACGTCCGGATGGATGTCGGACTCACCGTGCCGTACGTGGGCCACCGCGCCCAGGCGGTGCTGGCCGAAACGCTGGAGCTGGCACCGTTCCGGTCGCTGTGCTACTCCTCGGACGGCTACGGGCTGCCGGAACTGCACTATCTCGGCGCGCTCTGGTGGCGGCGCGGCCTCGGGCGGCTCCTGGACGAGTGGATCGCCGACGACGTGATCACCACCACCGACGCCGAACACCTCGCCGCGGGCATCGCCCACAGCAACGCCGAAGCGGCGTATCCGAGCACGCCGGCGCGGTGAACCGGCATTTAATCGAGTGCACTGCGCAGACCTGATCCCTACCGTTGAGCAGTAACGACAACGAGAGGATCGAACCGATGTTTCCCGTCGAGCTGCGCGGTACCCGGGCGCAGACGCTGATGTGGGCCGAGGAGCACGCCGTCGAACAGGCGGCGCTGCAACAGCTGCGGAATATCGCCGCGCTGCGCTGGGTCCACGGCGTCCGCGTGATGCCGGACGTGCACCTCGGCAAAGGCGCGACGGTCGGCTCCGTGATCGCGATGAAGGACGCGGTGTCCCCCGCCGCGGTCGGTGTGGACATCGGCTGCGGCATGGAGAGCGTCAAGACCGACCTCACCGCCGCCGACCTGCCCGACGACCTGCGGTCGCTGCGGTCCCGGATCGAGGCGGCGGTGCCGGTGGGCTTCTCCGCACACGACGACGCGGTCAACGTGGCCAAGCTCGGCGCCGAAGTCACCGCGCTGGGTGCGAGCACCGCGACCCTGCGCACGGGCTGGGATCGCTTCTGGGGTTCGTTCGCCGCGCTGGACGACGGCGTGCGGGCACGAGAGGCCAAGGCGCACAAGCAGATGGGCACGCTGGGCGGCGGCAACCACTTCATCGAGGTCTGCCTCGACCAGGACGACGCGGTGTGGATCCTGCTGCATTCGGGCAGCCGCAACATCGGCAAGGAACTCGCCGAGCGGCACATGGCCGTCGCGCGCACGCTGCCGCACAACGTCGACCTGCCCGATCGCGATCTGGCGGTGTTCCTTTCCGGCACACCGGAAATGACGGCCTACCGGCGCGACCTGACCTGGGCGCAGGAATACGCCGCGCGTAATCGTGCGGTGATGCTCGCCCTGGTCTGCCGGGCCGTACGGGACGAATTCGCCGCGCGCGAAGTGCGTTTCGAGCAGCCGATCTCCTGCCACCACAACTATGTGGCGGAGGAACTCATCGACGGCATCCCGATGCTGGTGACCCGTAAGGGCGCGGTGCGGGCCGGCGCGGGCGATCTCGCGCTGATCCCGGGCTCGATGGGTACCCGCTCATATGTGGTGCGCGGCAAGGGAAACCCCGCCTCGTTCCAGTCGGCCTCGCACGGCGCGGGCCGGCGGATGAGCCGCAACGCGGCGAAGAAGCAGTTCACCGTCGCCGACCTGGTCGCGCAGACCGAAGGCGTCGAGTCCCGCAAGGACGCCGGTGTGGTGGACGAGATCCCGGCCGCCTACAAGGACATCGACGAGGTGATCGCCGCACAGCGGGATCTGGTCGACGTCGTCGCGACGCTCCGGCAGGTGCTGTGCGTCAAGGGCTGAGCCGTTGACTCCGGGCCGCGCGCGCCACACCGTGGGCGCGCGGCCCGGATCTACTTGCGCCGCAGGGTGGCCGCGATCCCGGCGCCGATCAGGAACAGACCGGTGATCAGCGCGAAACCGTTCAGCACCCAATTGTGCAGGGCGAGATGGAAATCGTCGGACAGCTCCGGCAGGTTCTCGATCTGCCGGTAGGTGTCCTCCGGGAACAGGATCTGCAGCACGCCGGGGATCAAACCCCACACCAGCCCCGCGATAGCCGTGCCGACCGGCGAGAACGCGGCCAGCGCGGCGACCAGGAACAGCAGCACCGCGCCGCCGATGATCTGGAAGTTCGAACCCCACCGGTCGGCGGCGGTGCCGAGGAGCACCCACTGCCGGGTGTCCAGCGCACCGTGCGCGGCGAGCCCGATCCCGATCGGCGTCACCACCAGTCCGACCACCGACCCGATCAGCGTCCGCCCGAAGCCGCTGCGGGTCTGGAACTGCGTGCCCGGCGGTGACCAGCCCGCGGGTGGCTGATAGTTGCTCGACATGGTTGCCCTCCTGCGGGTCCCCGGCGCCGGGAATCTTCCCAGTCTTATTCTCCCCCGGCGTCTTATTCTCCCCCGGCGTCGGTCACGCCGAGTCGCGAGTGTCGACGCCGTACAGCGCGGCGATGTTCTCGACCACGACGGTGTTGCCGCCCCGCTGTTTCGCCTGATACATCGCGCTGTCCGCGCAGCGGATCAGATCCTGTACCAGCCGGCGGGTGCGGTGGAAGCCGATCACGTCCGCCTCGCCGATCGACAGGCCGAGGCTGGCGGTCACCGAGATCGATCCCATCGGCGCGGCGAGGGCGGCGCGCAACCGCTCCGCGGCGTCCAGCGCGTCGGGCAGCGACAGGCGGGCGACGATCGCGAATTCCTCACCGCCGAGCCGGGACACGATGCTGTCCGCCGGTGCGTGGTGCAGCAACCGTTCCGCGGTCGTCACCAGTACCTTGTCCCCGGCGTGGTGCCCGAAGGTGTCGTTGACGACCTTGAACCGATCCAGGTCGGCCATCAGGACACAGACCGGAACCGGGCCGGGACGGGCGACCACCAGCGAGGAGTGATATTCGAAACCGCGCCTGCTCAGCAGCGTCGTCAGCGGATCGGACAGCATGTCGGTACGCAGCACCCAGTAACAGAACTGCAGGCCCGGCGCCACCACCGTCGCCGCGACCATGCCGAGGATCATGATGGCCGCCGAGGCCGGGTCGCCCTCTCCGAACAGCGGCACGGCGAGCACCACGGCCGAGGCGAGCGACCACGCGGTGTGCACGGCGAGCAGCCGCGGACTGTGGAAAGCGCTGACATAGATGCCGACGATCAGCAACAGCAGCATGCCGACCGAGCGCACCACGTAGCCGGGGCTCAGCAGACAGACCACCGTCACGCACACGTCACCCGCCGCGATGAGGACCAGCGATTCCAGCACGTTCGGCCAGGGCAGGAACCACCAGCGCGCGACCCACACGACCGACAGCGCCGTGATGCACCAGAGCACCGTCCGGCCGAAGAGCGTGTCCGGGCCCGCCGGCGACGTCACGGTGAGCACGCTGATGAACGGCGTTGCCAGGCCGCACAATCCGATCGCGATCTTCACCACCCCGAGCGCGTTGCGGGACTCCAGGGCGTTCACCACCCAGCGATAGTCGACGCCGTCGCGCCACCAGTCCCGCAGCAGTTGGACGTGGTCGGTCAGCGCCGCACCTCGTTTGCTCCGCTCGTTCATTGCCACAAGTCCTCGGCGTCGACGAATCCTCGTATCTCCACGAAAAGCGCACCTGATGCGGTGAATACCGCCACCTGACGCCGGACTCGACCCGGCGACGTCACAGCAATTCAGGCAGTGTAAGGCACACCACGAGTTCACAACCCCGGATATACCGACCGTTTCGAACGGGATTCGGCGCGTCGCCCTTGCCCGTGGTATCAGACGGCGACTGGCGCGCAGGGGACGGGCGGACGCGACGCGCGCCAGGTGTGTCGGTACCGTCGGGCACGATGGAGCGCATGACCACGGCGACCGATGTCCCGGCGATCGACCTCACCGCACCCGACCTGCGCGAGCGCGCGGAAGCCCTGCTGCGCGAGCTGGCCGGGCCGCAGGCCCGGCTACGGGAGGATCAGTGGACCGCGATCGAGGCGCTGGTGGTGCAGCGGCGCCGGGCCCTGGTGGTGCAACGCACCGGCTGGGGCAAGTCGGCGGTGTACTTCATCGCCGCGAAGCTGCTGCGGGGCGCCGGTCGTGGTCCGACGGTGATCGTGTCCCCGCTGCTGGCGCTGATGCGCAACCAGGTGGCGGCGGCCCAGCGGGCGGGAGTGGTTGCCGCGACCATCAATTCGGGCAATATGACCGAATGGGATGAAATACATACCCAGGTCGCGGCGGGCGCGGTCGACGTGCTGCTGGTCAGCCCGGAACGATTGAACAATCCGGACTTCCGCGATCAGGTGCTGCCCAAGCTCGCCGCCGACGCGGGTCTCGTGGTGATCGACGAGGCGCACTGCGTGTCGGACTGGGGCCACGACTTCCGGCCCGATTACCGCCGCATCCGGACCCTCATCGCCGACCTCGGCTCCGAGGTGCCGGTGCTGGCCACCACCGCGACCGCCAACGATCGCGTGGTCACCGACGTGGCGACGCAGATCGGCACCGACACCCTGGTGTTGCGCGGCACGCTGGACCGCGAATCGCTGCACCTGTCGGTGGTGCGCTTCGACGACGCGGTGGAACGCACCGCCTGGCTCAGCGCGCAGCTGCACCGGCTGCCCGGCTCGGGCATCGTCTACACCCTCACCGTCGCCGCCGCGCACGACCTGGCCGACGTGCTGAACTCGCACGGGCACACGGTCGCCGCGTACACCGGCCAGACCGATCCGGCCGAACGCGAAGCGCTGGAAGCGGCGCTGCTGAACAACGAGGTGAAGGCGCTCATCGCCACCTCGGCGCTCGGCATGGGCTTCGACAAGCCCGATCTCGGCTTCGTCGTGCACGTCGGTGCGCCGTCCTCGCCCATCGCCTACTACCAGCAGGTGGGCCGCGCGGGTCGCGGCACCGCCCGGGCCGAGGTGGTGCTGCTGCCCGGGCCGGAGGACGCGCGGATCTGGAGTTACTTTGCCTCCGTGGCGTTTCCGCGCGAGCACATCGTGCGTGCGGTGCTGGACGCGCTCGACACCGACCGCCCGCTGTCCACCGTCGCGCTGGAACCGATGGTGGAGCTGAACCGGTCCCGCCTGGAGATGGTGCTCAAGGTGCTGGACGTGGACGGGGCGGTGCGCCGGGTGCGCGGCGGCTGGCTCAGCACCGGGCAGCCGTGGACCTACGACACCGAACGCTACGAGCGGTTGTCCGCGGCCAGGGAGGTCGAACAGCAGGCGATGATCGACTACCAGTCGACCGCCGAATGCCGGATGGAGTTCCTGCGCCGCCAGCTCGACGACCCCGGATTGCCTGCGGCGCCGTCGGATTCACCCGGCTGCGGACGGTGCGACAACTGCACCGGCACCCGTCCCGACGTCTCGGTGGACGCCGCGGCGGTCGCCGCGACCCGGGCCCGCCTCGATCGGCCCGGACTCGACCTCAGCCCGCGCAAGCAGTGGCCGACGGGCATGGCGAAACTCGGTGTCCCGTTGTCCGGCAAGATCACCGATGGTGCGGAGACCGGCCGGGTGCTGGGCAGGTTGACCGACCTCGGCTGGGGCCAGCGCCTGCGTGCGCTGCTCGACGGACCCGACGACCCGATCCCCGACGCGGTCTTCGACGCCTGTATCGCCGTACTGCGCGACTGGAATTGGGCGACCCGCCCCACGTCCGTCATGGCCCTCGCCGCCCCGCGCTACCCGGTGCTCACCGCGACCCTCGCCGCCCGTCTCGCCGAGGTGGGCCGCCTCGACGATCTGGGCACGCTGCCGACGCGTCCCGACCGTCCCCCGGTCTCCGCCGCCAACTCCGCGCATCGCGTCGCGGGCCTCTACGATTCCTGGGACGTCCCCGACCTAACCGCCGTCGAAGGCCCGATCCTGTTGGTGGACACCCTTTCCGACACCGGCTGGACCCTCACCCTCGCCGCGCACGCCCTGCGCAAGGCGGGCGCGGACGCCGTCCTCCCCTTCGCCCTCGCCTCGGTGACCTAGCGGCAGCACGTCAACCCGCAGCGCCACACGCCGAGCGCCTGTGCCTCGGCCGAGTGCGGCGCTACCGGCCGAGCACTGCGCCACACGTCGAGCGGCCCGCTACAGGCCGAGCGCTGCACCACACGCCGAGCACTGCGCCACACACCGAGCGCTGCGCCACAGGTTGAGCGCTCCGCAGCACGCCGCGCGCTCCGCTACAGGTTGAGCGCTTCGCAACACGCCGCGCGCTGCGCTACAGGTTGAGCGCTCCGCAACACGCCGAGCGCGGCGCTACAGGCTGAGGGTGGCGCGGAGGCGGGCGTCGAGGGATTCGCATTCGGCGGCGGTGAGTTCGCCGAGGTGCTCGGCGAGCCAGGGGCGGTAGGCGCGGTGTAGTTCGAGGGTGTCGGCCCAACCGTGTTCGGTGTGGGTGGCGAGCACGTGGCCGGGGTCGGCCTCGCGGAGCGGGACGACGTGCAGCCAGCGGTACGGAGAGGTGATCACCGCGGAATCGGAGACCAGCACCACCGTCATGCGTCTGGGCAGCGGGGTGCCGTCGCTGAGCGCGGGAGAGTAACGCCAGATCTGTCCGCGCCTCATGCCGCGCCGCGGGCGTCGGCTTCGGCGGCCTCGGTGACGTGCACGTCGTCGTAGGCGGCGGCGCGTTCGGCTTCCTCGTCGACGGCGAGCTTGGCCAGGCTGTCGTGCACGAGCGCGGACCGCAGCGAGGCGTTGATCACCGAGGACAGGCTGCGTTTCTGCTGGTCGGCCGCCTGTTTCGCCCACTCGGCCACCTGCGGGTCCAGCGTCACCGTGACACGCGTCGCCTTGCTCATACTCACATGCATACCAGATCGATGCACTCGGCGCGGGCGCTCGATCGGCTATCGTCGGACCCGTGGCCAGCAAGTCGGCGGCGTCGGCCATCGAATTGGATGTCGGCGACCGCACAGTCCGCATCAGCAACCCGGACCGGGTCTATTTCCCGGAGTCCGGTGCGACGAAGCTCGACCTGGTGCAGTACTACCTGAGCGTCGGTGACGGCATCGTCCGCGCGCTGCGTGATCGGCCGTGCATGCTGCACCGGTTCCCGAAGGGACTGTCCGGGGACAAGGTGCACCAGAAGCGGTTGCCCGCGGGTGCGCCGGACTGGATTCCCACGGTGCGCGTCTTCTTCCCCCGGTACGGCAGGCATGCCGACGAACTGTGCGTGCACGAATTGGCCGATGTCATCTGGGCGGTGCAGATGTCGACCGTGGAGTTCCATCCGTGGAACTCGCGCGCGGCCGATACCGAGAGCCCGGACGAATGGCGCATCGACCTGGATCCGATGCCGGACTGCCCGTGGTCGCGGGTGCAGCGGGTGGCGGGCGTCGTGCACGAGGTGCTCGACGAACTGGGCGCGGTCGGCTGGCCGAAAACCTCCGGCGGCAAGGGTTTACACGTCTACGTGCGGATCGCGCCGCAGTGGGGTTTCCAGGATGTGCGGCGTGCCGCGCTCGCCTTCGCCCGCGAGGTCGAGCGCCGCGCACCCGACGACGTCACCACCACCTGGTGGCGCAAGGACCGCGATCCCGCGATGCTGTTCGTCGACTACAACCAGAACGCCCGCGACCACACCATCGCCGCCGCCTACTCGGTGCGCGGCGTGCCGGCGGGCACCGTCTCCACCCCGGTCCGCTGGGGCGAGATTCCCGATATCGATCCACGGGACTTCACCATGCAGACCGTCCCCGCTCGTTTCGCCGAACTCGGCGATCTGCACGCGGGCATCGATGACGCGGTCTTCGAGATCGACCGGCTGCTCGAGTGGGCCGACCGCGACGAGGTCGACGCCGACCTGGAGCAGGAAACCGACCTCGACCAGGAGTGACCCGAGCCCGTCTGGCCAGCGGTGATAACGTCGCTGGGGCACTGATCGACGGTGCCGCGCGAATCCGTCGCACTGCTTCGAAGGAGGTCCATTTCCGTGCACCGACCGGCAGCAGCGATAGCGATCGGACCCGCCGACCCACCGCCCGCGCTGTTGGCGAAGGCGGTGGTGGAGGCCGGCGCACAGGTGACCGATCCGGCCGAGGCTCGCGGGTTGATCTGGGCGGGCACGCCGGGACAGTTCCCCGACGAGCTGCCCGCCTCGGTCGAATGGGTGCAGCTGCCCGCGGCGGGTGTCGAGCAATGGTTCGACGCGGGCATCATCGCGAACCATCCGAAGGTTCGATTCACTTCCGCCGCAGGCGCTTTCGCGGCCAGCGTGGCCGAGCACGCGCTGATGCTACTGCTCGCCGGAGTGCGTTACCTGCCCGAGCAACTGCGCGCGGCGAGCTGGCGGCAGCAGGACTTCGTCCCGCATATCGGGTCGCTGCGCGGCAAAACCGTCACCATCGTCGGCGCGGGCGGCATCGGCCGCGCGCTGATCCCGATGCTGATCCCGTTGGGCGCGCACGTGATCGCGGTGAACCGCTCCGGCAAGCCGGTCACCGGCCCCGGCATCCCGGACACGATCGAGACGATCTCCACCGATCAGCTCTCCCGGGTGTGGGCGCGCACCGACCACGTGGTCGTCGCCGCGCCGGCCACGCCCGCGACCACCCACCTCATCGACGCCGACGTGCTGGCTCGACTGAAACCGTCGTCGTGGATCGTCAACATCGCTCGCGGCAGCCTGATCGACACCGACGCGCTGGTCACCGCGCTGGCCTCCGGGGCGATCGCCGGCGCCGGGCTCGACGTCACCGATCCGGAACCCCTGCCGGACGGGCATCCGCTCTGGGTACTGCCGAATGCCATTGTCACACCACATGATTCGAATCCGCCGCAATTGCGGCTAGCTGCCTTCGCCGACCATGTCGGCGCGAACGTGCGCCGGTTCGTCGCGGGCGAGGAACTGCTCGCGCCGATCGATCCGGAACGCGGTTACTAGCCCCCGTACGTATGCCGAGTGGCTCGGCATACGTATAGGAGCGCGAAAAGTACTTATCGATGACTGATTCGGGGCACCCCCCTGCGGCCATAACGTAGTTCCTGTCAGCACAGCGACAGCGAAACCGCAGATCACAGCCCCGAAGGAGCTCATCATGGACACCATCGTCGCCCAGTACCTGGAAGCCTGGAACACCACCGACGCCGCAGCGCGCAAGGCCGCAGTGGCCCGGGTGTTCACCGAGACCGCGGGCTACACCGACCCCCTGATGTCGGTCACCGGCCACGACGCCATCGACGCCGGAATCGCCGCCGCGCAAGCACAATTCCCCGGCTGGACGTTCCGGCTGGCCGGTCCGGTGGACGCGCACCACGACCAGGTCCGGTTCACCTGGGAACTCGGCCCGGCCGACGCGGCCGCCGTCGTCGTCGGCTTCGATGTGGCCGTGCTCGAGCAGGGCAAGATCGCCAACGTGTACGGCTTCCTGGACCGCGTCCCCGCGACTGCCTGATCTAAACCCTCTCTCCCCCAAACTGATTCACCGAAGGATGGCACCGCCATGACCACCACCGCCCCGTCCTACCTGTCCTCCGTGCTCGCCCCCGGCCCGAAGCTGCTCCGTCTCTCGCTCCGCTTGGACGCGGTGGTCACCGGCGTCAACGGCCTGGCTTATCTCGCTCTCGCCAAGCCGCTGGAGTCGCTGCTCGGCCTGAACACCGAGATCGGCATCCCGATCGGCGCCTTCCTCACGCTGTACGGTCTCGCGGTGGCGGTCATCGGCACCCGGTCCACGATCAGCACCGGCGCCACCCGCGCCGTGATCGCGGCCAATTCGGCCTGGGTCGTCGTCAGCCTCGCGGCACTGCTCGAAGGCGCCCTGGACCTGAACACGGTCGGCTCGGTGTGGGCGGTCATGCAGGCGGTGACCGTCGGCGGTTTCGCCGCCCTCCAGTACCTGGGTCTGCGCAAAGCGTCCTGAACCAGCCGAAACCGACCGGGGTACCAGCAGACCTGCTGGTACCCCGGTTGTTTTTGCAGGTCAAGGCCACCTGTAAGCAGCCTGCAACAAATGTGCCATTGACAACTGGCACATTCATGGATGATTCTGGGCACATGACAAGGTCAACGAGGACCTCGGTTCCCGGCGTACCCACGGCACCATCCGTGCAGGCGACGCTCGCCGCGACGGCCACCCGCTTCGGCCTGCGGCAGCTCAACTGCGCGGTGCCGATGAACGCGCCGGGAGTCTGGTTCGCCCGCAAGCTCGTCGCCACGTTCATGGCCGTCGGGGGTCCGGTGCCGAACGGTACGCAGGTCACACCGGTACGGGCCGGCGCGGTGCGCGGGGAATGGGTCCGCGCCGCCGGTGTGTCGTTCGGCCCGCGCGCGCTCTACTACCTGCACGGCAGCGCCTACGTGATCTGCTCCGCCCGCACCCACCGCGCGCTCGCCGCGCACCTGTCCCGCAAGACCGGCCTGCCCGTCTTCGTCGTCGACTATCGGCTCGCCCCCGAGCATCGTTTCCCGGCGGCGGCCGACGACGTCGAGGCAGGCTACAACTGGCTGCTCGAACAAGGCTATGCCCCGGAAAACCTTGTGCTCGCCGGTGATTCGGCGGGCGGGCACCTCGCGCTCGACCTGCTCGTGGAGAACGGCCGTCGCGGCATGGCCACCCCGGCCGGTGTCGCGTTGTTCTCGCCTCTACTCGATCTCACCCTCGGTCTCGCCGCCGAACAGGAACGGCAGCAACCGGATCCGCTCATCACCGCCGCGGCGGCGAGCCGGATGCCCGCCATGTACACCCGCGGCCTGCCCGCCGACGCACCACGGGTGCGGCTGAGCATCCCCGACGGCCTCGCATTGCCGCCGATGCTGGTGCAGGTCGGCGGCGCCGAAATGCTGCGCGCCGACGCACGGGCGCTGTGCGCGATGGTGCGCGCCGCGGGCGGCAGCGCCGATCTAGAGGTCTGGCCGGGCCAGATGCACGTCTTCCAGGCGTTGCCGCTGCTGGTGCCCGAGGCCGACCGAGCCCTGACGCGCGCGGCCGACTTCCTGTCCGCCGCACTGGCCTCCCATCCCGTCTCGGAAAAGGTGAGCTGACATGTTCGGACTGGAAAATCTACTGCCCCTTGGTCATCGACCGCGGCGCAGCTACGGCGCGCGAGCGGTGGTGACCGGCGCGGGCAGCGGCATCGGCCGGGCCTTCGCGGTGGAAATCGCCAATCGCGGCGGCCACGTGATCTGCGCCGATATCGACGAGGGGCGGGCCGACGAGACCGTCGCCCTGATCGAGCGCAAGTTCCCCGGCGCCGCGCACGCGTTCCGCTGCGATGTCGCGCAGCGCGAGGACGTGGAAAACCTTGCGCGCTTTGCCGAATCACTGTTCGAGCGTCCGGTCACCCTGGTGATCAACAACGCCGGCGTCGGCATCGGCGGAACCCGGGTCGGCCAGGTCGGATTCGACGACTGGGAATGGGCCCTCGGCATCAATCTGTGGGGCGTGGTGCACGGCTGTGAGGTGTTCACGCCGAAGCTGCGCGCCGCTCGCCGCGGCGGCATCATCAACGTCGCGTCCGCGGCGGCCTTCACCGCCGCGCCCTCGATGGCCGTGTACAACGTGTCGAAGGCGGGCGTGCTCGCGCTGTCGGAAACGATGGCGGCCGAGCTGAGCGGCACCGGCGTCGCACTCACCGTGCTGTGTCCGACGTTCGTGAAAACCAATGTGGCCAAGGACGGCCGGATCACCCAGCAGTCCGCGCGGCTGGCCGACACCTTGATGCGCTGGACCGGGTTTTCCCCCGAGACGGTCGCCCGCAACACCCTCGACGCGCACGATCGCGGACAGCTCTACGTGCTGCCGCAATTGGACGCGCACGTCATCTGGCGGCTCAAGCGCTACTTCCCCGCCCAGTACACCTATGTTCTCGGCCTCCTGGATCGCGTACTGCCCCAGGACAACTCCCCCGCCACCGACCACGCTTCGGTCACCGACAAGACAGGAGTCTGACATGGCCATCGCAATGGACTTCGACGACATGCTCACCAAGATCAAGAACCGGCAGTGGGCGCTGGCCGATATCGACTGGGACGCACCGGGCGCCGAGACGATCTCGCCCGAACTGCACGCCCGGCTCAAGCCGTTCATGGCCGACCTGATGTGGATCGAGAATGTCGGTGCGCGCGGTTTCGCCGCCATGGCGAAGAAGGCGCCCACCGAGACGCTGCGCGAGATCTACCGGTACTTCCACGCCGAGGAGCAGCGTCACGCCAATGCCGAGCTGGCGCTGATGCGGCGCTGGAACATGCTCGAGGGCGACGAGATCCCGCAGCCGAACGTGAACGTCAAGCTGGTGATCGACTTCCTGGACAAGTACGCCGACGACATGTCGCTGTCGTTCCTCGGCACCGTGATCCCGATGCTCGAGGTCGCACTCGACGGCGCGCTGGTCAAGTTCATCATGGACGAGATCGAGGACCCGGTCTGCCAGGAAGCCTTCAAGAAGATCAACAACGACGAATCCCGGCATCTGGCCGTCGATTTCGCGGTGATGGACCTGCTCGGCCACTCCCAGGCCCGCAAGCTGTTCATCGACCTGGTCGGCGGCTGGATGAAGCCCTCGCTGATCATCGGCGTACTGAGCTACGTGCCGCTGCTGAACAAGATGCGCGACAACATCGTCGAGATGGGCGTCGACGAGGAGAAGCTGTACGCCGCGCTGAAGCGCTACGCCAACGTCGGCGAGCGCAGCGAATTCGCGCGCCGACTGCCGATGTACCAGATCGTGAAGATGCACGGCGGCTGGGTGATCGACCGCGGCCACCCATACCACCTGTTCGCCGACGCACTGGTGAAGATCACCGCGCGGGTGCCCAAGGCCCTGCTGCGCCGCGACCCGACCTGGGTCAAGGAAGTCACCTACGAGCCGGCGGCCTGACGGGATGGCTATGACGAACAAGACCCTGGGGACGAACGAGACCCTGGACGTCGCGATCATCGGTGGCGGATTCGCCGGTATCGGTGCCGCGATTCGGTTGAAGCAGAAGGGCATCGACGACTTCGCCATCTTCGAGCGGGGCGAATCCATCGGTGGCACCTGGCGCGACAACACCTATCCCGGTGCGGCGTGCGATATTCCGTCCCGGCTGTACTCCTACAGCTTCGCGCCGAATCCGAACTGGTCGCACACCTATTCGGGCAGCAACGAGATCCTCGGCTACATCGAGACGATGGTGGCGGAGTTCGGGCTCGCGCCGCATCTGCGGTTCGGCCACAACGTGACCGGCATCGTCTTCGACGAAGCGGCCGGGCGGTGGGAGATCTCGATCGAGGGCCGCGCCGACACCGTGCTCGCCCGCACCGTGGTGCTCGCCTCGGGTCCGCTGGCCAACGCCAGCTTCCCGAACATTCGCGGCATCGAAAACTATGCCGGGCACAAGATCCACAGCGCCCGGTGGGATCACGACTACGACTTCACCGGTAAGAAGGTCGCTGTCGTCGGCACCGGAGCCAGTGCGGTGCAGATCATTCCTGAGCTGGTGGACAAGGCCGCCTCGGTCAAGGTCTTCCAGCGCACGCCGGGATGGGTGCTGCCACGGGTGAACCGGCGGACCAACGCGGTCACCAGGGAGCTCTACCGCCGGGTGCCCGCCGCCGAGCAGCTGGCCCGGCAGGCCTGGTTCTACGGGCACGAATCGGTCGCGCTCGGCGTGGTCTGGAACACCCCGCTCACCCGGGTGGTCGAGCTGGTCGGCAAAGCCCAATTACGCAGGCAGGTCAAGGATCCGTGGCTGCGCAGGCAGCTCACGCCGGATTTCCGGGCGGGCTGCAAGCGGTTGCTGATGACCGACGACTACTACCCCGCGCTGCAACGGGACAACTGCAAGCTGATCACCTGGCCCATCGCCACCCTGTCCGAACGCGGTATCCGCACCGCGGAAGGCATTGAGCACCAGGCGGATTGCATCGTCTTCGCGACCGGCTTCGATGTGTCCAAGACCGGCACGCCGATCCCGGTGGTCGGCCGCGACGGACGGGTGCTCGCCGACGAATGGTCGCGCGGCGCCTACGCGTTCAAGAGCGTCGCGGTGTCCGGGTATCCGAACATGTTCCTCACGTTCGGGCCGAACTCCGGGCCGGGCCACAATTCGGCGCTGGTGTACATGGAGGCCCAGATCGACTACCTGGTGCAGGGCATCGACACCATCCTGAAGCAGGATCTGCGCGTCCTCGATGTCCGCAAGGACCGGCAGGACCGCTACAACGAGGGCATGCAGCGCCGCCTCACCGGCACCACCTGGAACTCGGGCTGCAAGAGCTGGTATCTCACCGAGGACGGTTTCAACGCCACGATGTACCCGGGCTTCGCCTCCCAGTACGTCAACCAGCTGCGCACCGTCGACCTCGCCGACTACACGGTGGTGCCGTCGGCCGGTCAGGTGCGCAAGACGCGGATCGCGGCGGTTTCGTAGGTGATCGGTGCCGGAGGCGGGGGCGATAGACTCGGCTCCGGCACCGTGGCGGGCGAGGAGGTGAAGTCGATGGAGTACCGGATCGATGACCTCGCGCGCGCCGCGGGCACCACCACCCGCAACGTGCGCGCTTATCAGGAGCGTGGCCTGCTGCCCCCGCCGATCGGCAAGGACGGCCGGGCCAGCATCTACGACAACTCACACCTGGAGCGATTGCGGCTGATCGACGCGCTGTTGCAGCGCGGGTTCACCACCGCGCACATCGGTGATTTCATCACCAGCTGGGAGACCGGCAAGGACCTCACCGAGGTGCTCGGCCTGCAACACGCCGTGACCGCCTCGTGGTCGAAGGACGAGACGTTCGAGGTGCCCCGGGAGCTGATCGGCACCATTCTCGGCGCCGAGGCCGATGAGCTGGTGGACCGGCTGCGCGAGATGAAGCTGGTACGGCTCGAGGGCGACACCGTGGTGTTCACCGACACGCAGCTGCTCACCTCGTTCGCCGAACTGCACGAGTACGGGCTGGAACTGCGCACCCTCATCGAGATCTACGCCAAGGTGGCCGACCGGATCGATGACATCACCCACATCATGATCACGGCCGCCAAACAGCACATCATCGATGAGCACGGCCCCGGCTGGCTGCCCGACACCAGCAGCGAGATCGCCGACACCACAACGATGTTGAGCAAGATGCGGGAGCTGGCCGTCGCCTCGGTGCACGCCACGCTCGCCCGCTCGCTGGACGTGACCCTGCGCCGGGAACTCGGCGACTACCTGGCCACCGCGGCCGAACGCGAACGCGCCCGCACCGATCCCGCCTAAGTCGCAGTCTGGCAGCGCCAGTTACCGACGATGCATCAATAATTTCAACCAGGCTGCAATTATTGCAGACCTGAAGATATTATTGACGCATGACCGATCAGCGCCTCGTCGCCCTAGCCGACTTGGCTGAGGAACAATGGGGCCTGCTCACCACCGGTCAGGCCACGACCATCAACGTCAGCCCGCTGATGCTCAAGCGCTACGCCGACCGCAATCTCCTCGTCAGACTGCGCCACGGTGTCTACCGACTCTCCGGGGCTCCTGAAACCCCCTTCGAATCCCTGCGCGCCGAATGGCTCGCCCTCGAACCCAAACGCACCGCCGCCGACCGGCTCCACGACCCCGTACCCGTGGGTGTTGTTTCCCACCGTTCGGCCGCGGTTCTGCAAGACCTTGGCGACGTCGACGCCGATATCCATCAATTCACCGTCCCGAAACGGCGCACGACGCGCAGTCCCGATATCGCCTTCCACGTTGCCGCACTCACCCCCGACGACTGGCACCGCATCGACGGACTCCCCGTAACCCGCCCCCTGCGCACTGTCATCGATCTCGCCGCCACCCACATCGACGGTGGACATCTAGCTCGCGTCGTGCGCGACGCCATCCTCACCGGCGACACCAACACCACCCAGGTGGCCGCGAAATTGCGCCCCTACGCCCACCACTACGGCCTGCCCGCGGGCGACGGCACCAGCCTCGTCCGCGACTTCATTCGCCAGGCCGGCATCCCTGCCTCCGCCATCGACATGGCCGCAATCGCCGCCACGTTGCCCGCGCTCGAACTAGGCCAGGTCGATTTCCGCACCACGACAGGCAAACTCGATCTAGACACAATGGTTCCCGTCGTACTGCGCGAAGCAGCGTTGAGCGTTCTGACCTCCACCCCCGAGTGGGCCGAGCTACTCGCCGACGTCCGAAACATCGTCGCCGAAAACCTCGGACTACCACCGAAGCTCATCGAGAAGCCCGGCCACCAGCGCGTCGACCTCGACGAATCCGTCGACGACGCGACTTCCACTGCCATCGACGAGGAGTGATCATCCCGAATCAGCCACGCCGATCAGTATCGGCCTTCCGCATGTCGATCAACGCCAAGGCGAAACAGCTTGCGCGCGCGACTGGCCGGCCAGTCGCGCAAATCCACCGAGAGTTCTACCTGATCCGGTTCCTCGGCCGCGTCTTCGCCGACCCCGACAGTCCCTGGGTACTCAAAGGCGGCAGTGGCCTGCTGGTACGCCTCGCAGACGATGCCCGATTCAGCCGCGATATCGACATTCTGCGCACCGACATCGACGCCGACCGAGCCGTCACCGAACTCCAGCAACTCTGTTCAGCGCCCAGCGAGCTCGATCCGTTCACCTTCGAAGTGCGTCGCGGCAAGAACGACCCTGCCACCACACACAGCGCACAGCTGGACACCAGGGTCTACTACGGTGCTATCGACCTCCATCACTTCCCCATCGACCTCTCGATCAGACAAACCCTGGCTTCTGATATCGACCACGTCGAGCCCGCCACACTCCTCGATCTCGCCGACTTCGGCCACCTGCCACCGTTCCGCTGCCTGTCGCTGGCGGACCAAATCGCCGACAAGATCGCCGCTATGTACGAAGCCCACGGACCCGAGGCAACACCCTCCACCCGCTGGCACGATCTGGTCGACCTACTGCTCATCATCGGCCGATTCCCCGTTGATGCCACCAAAACTCAGCGGGCACTGCAGATTCAACAACAACGACGTGACACGCTGGAGCTGCCCCCAGCCATCACCCGTCCGGGGCCCGCGTGGGAGATCGGCTATCCGAAGGTCGCTGCCGAGACCTCTCTGCCCCCGCGACTGCATCATCTCGACACCGCGCTGAACAGCCTTTCGCGCTTCGCCGACCCGCTCCTCGATCTCACAGTCACTGTAGGCACCTGGAATCCCACCGCGACACGATGGGACACACCGTAACCCAGCGAAATCGGCGGCGGCATTGGTAACTGCTGTCGAACATGCCTACCGCTTCATCACAGACGAAGTGAGATGACCTTGCGCGGCGGGCCGGGAAATGGCCGAAACCAGCGGCTGATGAGTGCTGAAGCGCGCGCTCGGTCCGTACCGTGGTGGCCATGCACGTCGCGCTGTTCACCGACTTCCATCCCGACACCATGGGCGGAATCCAGACCTCGGTGCACGCCCAGCGGCGGGGGCTCGAACGCCTCGGCCATCGCGTCACCCTGTTCTGCGCGCCGCTGCCCGGCGCCGCGGACACCGACCCCGATGTGGTGGTGCTGTCCGCGCTGGGCGGTGTCGTGGTGAACGGGTTCGCGATGGTGCTGCCGACCAGCGCGAACGCCCGCTTGATCGACGCGGTGTTCGCCGAGCGGGGCCCGGTCGACGTCGTGCACACCCAGACCACCTACGGCGTCGCCATCGCCGGGTTGCGAGCCGCCCGCAGGCACGGCCTTCCGGTGGTGCACACCGTGCACAGCCGCGACGACGTGTTCATCCAGCACACCTCCCCCGCCCCCTACCTGGCCGCGCTGACCATGCGCGCGCTGCACGGCCGTTTCGTCACGCACCCCGAGCGGATGCCGCGCAACGACGAATCCCGGGCGGCCAGGCACGCCTGGCACACCATGGTCGGCCAAGCCCAGGCGGCGGATCGAGTGATCGTGCCGACCAACCATTTCGCCGAGCGTCTGCGCGCGCACGGGTTGGCTCGTCCGCTGCAGGTGATCTCCAACGGCATCGATGACGCGCTGCTCGATCGCGCACAGGCCGCCCGCTCGGCCGAAACATCCACTGCCGCAACCGGATCACTGCGGGTGCTGTGGTGTGCCCGGCTGTCCGCCGAGAAGCGGCTGCCGGCGGCGCTGGACGCGGTGGCCGCGGTGCCGAACTGCGAGTTCGACATCTACGGCTCGGGCGATCTCGCGGACCGGGCACGAGCGGTGATCGACGCGCGCGGACTCGGGGCACGGATCCGGTTGCACGGCGCGGTCGGCCAGGCCGAGTGTCTCGCCGCGATGGCAACCCACGACGTATTACTTTTTCCCTCTTCAGGTTTCGACACACAGGGCATGGCCTTGCTGGAGGCCGCGGCGATGCGGCTACCGGTGGTCTACTGCGATCCCGATCTGGCCGAGACCGTGCCCGAAGGCGGCGGGATCCGCACCGGCGATCCGTCGGTGGCCGCGATCGCGGCGACGCTGCGGGAATTGGCCGATGACCCCGATCTGCTGGCGCCGATGCGCAAGATCCTCACCGAGCACACCGAATCCGCGCGTCAGTCCCGGCTGACCGAGTCGATCCTGGAGGTGTATGCCGCTGCCACACAGCAGGTTCCGGATGTGCCCACCGCGCCGGGACGGCTGCCGCTGCTCGGTCACACCGCGATCGCGCTGCGCGACGGACTGCGCTTCGTCACCTCGCTGGCCGAACTCGGGCCGATCGTGCGGATCTATCTGGGCCCACGCCCGGCCTACCTGCTCACCACCCCGGAGCTGGTGCGCGCGGTGGGTTTCGGCGAGGCAGGGCACTTCCATCGCGAAGAGTTGCGCGAGGCGATCGACGAGGTCATCCGCGAGGCGTCCAATGTGCTCAGCGGCACACCGCACGAGCTGCGCCGCCGGTTGATCGCGCCCGCACTGCGGCAACGGCGTCTGAACGAATACGCCTTGGTCGCAGCGGATCTCGCGAATACCTGGTCGGCGTCGCTGCGTCCCGGTCAGCAACTCGAGCTGACCGACGAGGCGCATCGCGTGGTGCTCGACATCATCTCCTCGACCCTGTTCACCGCGGACTTCAGCGCACGAGCCAAATGCGAAGTGCAGCAGAGCATCCCGTGGCTGCTCGGTCAGGTGATCCAGCGGGCCGCACTGCCGCCGCCGGTGCGCCGGATGCGGGCGCTGGCGAACCGCCGCTTCGCGCGCACGGCGCACCGGCTGCGCACCCAGATCGGTGCGGTGGTCGCCGAATACCGCCGTGCCGACCGTGATTTCCACGATGTGCTCTCGGAGTTGGTCCGCCATCGCGACCCGGAGACCGGCGTCCGGCTCTCCGACGAGGAGATCATCGACGAGTTGCTGCTGATGCTCGCCGCCGGCGTCGGCTCGACCGCGTCGATCCTCGGCTGGGTGTGGCACGAGATCATGCGCCAACCCCGGATCGCCGACGAAATACGCCGGGAGCTGGACGATTTCGTGGGCGCCGGGCCGGTCACCGCCGAGCACGTCACGCGACTGCCCTACCTGCGCTCGGTCATCCAGGAGACGCTGCGCTTCTGGGGCCCGTGGGTCAGCACGCAGACCGCGGACGGTCCCGTCACGTTGGGCGACACGATCCTGCCCGACGGCGCGACGGTGGTGTTCAGCCCGTATCTGATCCACCACAATCCGCACTACTACCCCGACCCGGAAACCTTCGACCCCGACCGCTGGTTCCCCGACCGAGTCGAGGAGATCGACAAGAAGGCGATCCTGCCGTTCGGCGTCGGCAACCGGCACTGCCCCGGCAGCAACTTCGCCCTGATGACCATCACCCTGGCCACCGCCGCCCTCTTCGCTCGCTGGCAGCCGGTCCCAGACCCGCTCTACCAGGTCACCGCGTCGAACCGTGATTTCGTGCCCGCACCGTCCCGGATCCCGGCGGTCTTGCATCTCGCTCCGTAACCGATGAGATCCGCGGCGTCGCGCCGTCAGGACAGGTATGGACACCAAGAATCTCGCAGACCTCTACTCGCTGCCCGCGCTGGAATGGTCGAGCGTGCAGGCGAAGCTCGAACAGAACATCCCGCAGGCACCCGACACCGGCGGTCCGAAACGGCACTCCTACTGGCTGACCACCCTCAATCCTGATGGCAGCCCGCACATGACCGCGCTGGGCGCGCTGTGGCTCGACGGCGCGGTCGTGTTCACGACCGGCGCGCGAAGCCGCAAGGGCCGCAACCTCGCTCGGGATCCGCGCTGCGCGGTCAGCCTCTCGCTGCACGACTTCGATCTGGTCATCGAGGGGACGGCGAGTCAGGTCACCGACCCGGCGGTGGTGGCCGAGGTCGCCGCGAAGTACGCCGCGGACGGGTGGCCCGCCGCCCCCGACGCGACCGGGCAGGCGCTCACCGCCGAGTACAGCGCGCCGTCGGCGGGACCGCCGCCGTGGCACGTCTACCGGATCACCGCGCAGTCGGCGACGGCCCTGTCCACGGTGGAACCCGGCGGCGCGACGCGCTGGACGTTCTGAGCGCATCGACCGGCCGCGCCCGGATCGCCCTGCCGAGCGGATGCGGACCACGTACGCTACGTGGGGCGCGTTGTTCACAGCGCACCAGCGCGGAGCTCGGTGAGCACTGGTGCGGCGACGGCGCCGGCACGGGTACCGCGCTCATTCGGCGGTGCCGACCGTCGAGGGGATGGAGCCACCCATGGCACCCGGGCAATCGAGAGTTCCGCCGCAGGTGGTGGTCCGCGCCGTCGAACTCATCCGCTACGGGGTGGCGGTCGCCTATCGCAAGCTGGTACCCGGCCATATCGCGGTGATGGAACTGCTCGCCGCCGGTTGGCTCACCCAGGCGATCCACGCCGCCGCCGAACTCGGCATCGCCGACGCGCTCGCGGACGGCCCGCGCACCGGGGCCGACCTGGCCGAACAGCTCGGAGCCGACGAGGACGGACTGCACCGGCTGCTGCGCCTGCTCATCGCCTACGGCATCTTCACCCGCCGCCGCGACGGCAGGTACGCACTCACGCCGATGGGCAAGGCATTGCGCCGCGACAGTGCCGTTTCGCTGCGCGACGCGGCGTTGTTCTTCGGCTCCGCACTGCACCGCGACCACTGGTCGCATCTGGTCGACGCGGTGCGTACCGGTAAGCCGGTCGGCCAAGCGCTGCACGGCATGTCGTTCTTCGAACACGTACAGGCCAACCGCGAACTCGGCAGGCTCTTCGACAACGCGATGACCAGCATCGGCACCCTCTCGCTCGGGCCGCTGCTCGCCGCCTACGATTTCACCCGCTTCGGCACCGTCGTCGACGTCGGCGGCGGGGAGGGCACGCTCATCGCCGAAATCTTGCGCAGCACACCGGAATCCACCGGCATCCTGTTCGATCTCCCCGAGGTCGCCGAGGCCGCGGCCGACCATCTCGCCGCGCGCGGCGTGGCCGAGCGGTGCACCATCGAGCGCGGCTCGTTCTTCGACACGGTGCCACAGGGCGGCGACGTCTACATTCTCAAGCACATCCTGCACGACTGGCCGGAAGCGGATGCGGGACGCATCTTGCGCGCGGTCCGCGCGGCGATGAAACCCGATGCGCGCCTGGTGATCGTCGAGCTGGTGCTGCCGGAGAACAATCACCCGCACCCGGGCAAGTTCGTGGATCTGGAGATGCTGGTGAACGTCGGCGGGCGCGAGCGCACGGCCGCCGAGTATCGAGAGTTCTTGGCGCGCTATGGGTTCACCTTGCAACGGGTGATCCCGACGGTGTCGCCGGACAATATTCTCGAGGCCGTGCCGAGCTGAATTCGTGCGCCGGGTAGGCCTGCCGGGCGTCTACGCGGCAGTCAACGCACCACCGATCACCGCGGTCACCACCCGGGTGACGGCGGCGGTATCCGGCGGCGGTCCCGTGCGGTCGGCGAACAGCAGGTGCCCCGTGCCGATCAAAGCGGGTGCGAGCGCGTCGATATCGGCATTCTTCGCGATCCGGCCGTGCACGCGTTCGGCGGCGAGGTAATCCGCCAGCATCGCCGTCGCCTCCGACATCAGCGGTAGCCCGGTCGGCCAGCGGTGACGTAGCCTGGCGCGCAACTCGTCCCGGAACGTGACCAGACCGACGATCGCCACCGCGACCGACTCGAATATCGATGTCAGTGCGTCCGAGAGGTTTTCGACCACGGAGCCAGCACCCGCCGACACATACAGTGCAGCCGAGAGTTGTTCCATTTTGGCGACGCGATCCAGCACCAGCTCGGCCAGGAAGTCGTCGAAGTCGGTGAAATGCCGGTGCAGCACGCCTTTCGCGCACCCGGCCTCCGTGGTGACCGCCCGACTGGTCAGCGCGCTCGGCCCGTCCCGGCGCATGATCCGCTCGGCGGCGTCGAACAACTGCGCGCGCACGTCACGCATGGCGACTCCCGTTGGCACCGTGTACATCTCCCTTCATCGCCGAAACCACCCTTGCCGAGTGGGCACTTGCCCATTTACAGTGGGCGCATGCCCACTATACCGTCGGGGCCATCGCCCTCCCCTCAGCTCGAATCCCATCGAGTCCGCGCGATCGCGGAATCATTCGGTATCGATGCCGCGCGCTACGACCGGTGCCGTCCGCGCTATCCCACAGAACTCGTCGCGGCGGTCGTCGACGCCAGTCCAGGACCGCGCGTCCTCGATATCGGCACCGGCACCGGCATCGTCGCACGCCGATTCCAAGCCGCCGGCTGCACGGTCCTCGGCGTCGAACCCGATTCGCGCATGGCCGAATTCGCCCGCCACCGGGGTGCCGAGGTCGAAGTGTCCACCTTCGAGACCTGGGATCCGGCCGGGCGCAACTTCGATGCCGCCGTCGCCGGGCAGACCTGGCACTGGGTCGATCCCGTCGCGGGCGCGCACAAGGCGGCCCAGGCCCTGCGTCCGGGCGGCACCCTCGCCCTGTTCTGGAATGTGCAGCAGCCACCGCCCGAACTGGAACAGGCCCTCGCCGAGGTCTTCCACCGCGTGGTTCCGGAATCCCCGATCGCCCACCTGCCCAAAGTATCCAGCGTCGAGATCTACACGGCGATGTGCGACAAAGCCGCCGACGGCATTCGCGGAACGGCCGCGTTCGACGAGCCGCAACAGCAACGTTTCCAGTGGACCCAGCGCTACACCCGCGACGAATGGTTGGACTACTCCGCCACCACCGGCGCAACGACCCGCCTGGCGCCGGCCGTACTGGACGAGGTGCTCGCCGATCTCGGCGCGGTCATCGACCGCACCGGGGGCGATTTCGTCTGCCGGTACACGACCGTCATGGTCACCGCGACCAGAGCAGACTGATTGCTCGTATTGTTCGCCGACCGGCTGTCCGATCTCCAGCCCCGACATCCCCGCGCCTGGTTACAGTCTCGGAAAACGCGGTCACACCGTGCGACGAGAGGAACCGATGACCACAACCATCACAGACGAACAGATCCAACAGCTGGCCGCCTCCGCGAAGCCCTACAGCGTCGCCATCCTGCACTGGGGCCCGCAACGACACATGGACGGCGCCGCCGCGACCGAACTCGAACACCAGCGCCGCATGGTGACACTGCGCGCCGACGGCATCATCGCCATCCTCTGCCCGGTCGTCTCCGACACCGTGGCGGGCATCGCCATCATGACCGTAGCCCCCGAGGCAGCCGAAGAGATCATGCACGCAGACCCCTGCGTCCAGGCCCAGATGATGCACTGCGAAGTCCACCCCTGCCTCAGCTTCCCCGGCGACACCCTCCCCGCCTGACCGGCTCGTTCGGGCGGTGTCGGCTAGGGATAGCGTGGCGGGGTGACGCAGGAAGACGATGTTGTCGGGCTGGTTCGGGGAGTGTTCGGGGCGCAGTTGGTCGGGGTCTATCGGCACGGGTCGGCGGTGTTGGGTGGGTTGCGGCGGTATAGCGATATCGATGTGTTGGTGGTGAGTACGGACCCGCTGGACCAGGGGCAGCGGCGGGCGCTGTTGGCGGGGTTGCTCGAGTTGTCGGGTGAGGTGGGGGGAGCCCTGCGGCCGGTGGAGTTGACTTCGGTGGTGCAGGGTGCGGTGCGGCCGTGGCGGTATCCGCCGACGAGTGATTTTCAGTATGGGGAATGGTTGCGGGCGGAGTACGAGGGTGGGGAAATACCCTCGGCCACAGTCAGTCCCGATCTGGCGGTGCTGATAACCATGGTGCTGGACGGGGACTCGACGCTGGTGGGGCCGCCGCCCGCCCAGGTGCTCGATCCGGTCCCCAGGGCCGACCTGACGCACGCGATGGTGGCGGGCGTGCCGGAACTGTTCGGCGAACTCGAAACCGATACGCGCAATGTGCTTCTCACTCTCGCCCGGGTGTGGATGACCGTCGCCACCGGTGTGATCGCCGCGAAAGACGAGGCGGCCGAGTGGGTGCTGGATCGGATCGCGCCGGAGCACCGTCCGGTGCTCGCTCATGCGCGAGCCGTGTACCTGGGTGCGGCCGAAGAGGATTGGGCAGGACAGGCGGCACGGATCGAGCGGGCCGCCCTGACATTGCGTACCGGGATCGAGCAGGCCGCCGCGGGAAACCAGAAGTCCTGAGGCCGATTACCTCGGCGTCACGAACGCCCGCGTGGTGATACCGAGGGTTTTGTCGGAGATGCAGGACGCGCGCATCGGCTGGCCGACCGCGGACGGCACCGATTCGGTGCCCGAGTAGGCGCCGAAGATCGGCCCGTCCGGCGTGCTGGGCGTCATCAGCCCGAGACATTCGACCTCGAGCGCGGACGCGCCGGCACCGTCGTGGCACCGCGCGACGGCGTCGGTGATCCCCGGCTCGACGTAGCACGCGGCGGGATCTCCTTGCGCGGACCCCGAGCCCGCGATCAGTAGCCCGGAGACGAGCGTGACCAGGCAGCCGCCTCCACCGATACGCCGCAGCAGGGTCCTCACAGCAATCCTTTCTTCCGCGTTACCTCGCCCGAATCTTCGATCGTCCCTGGTGTTCCCTCAGAACGGCGGCAGACACGACGAGCCGCACCCGCACGAATTCGCTACGGCAGCATCAACGCCTGCGCGACCAAGGTGAGATACAGCGTCAGGATGAACAGCACGGCGGGCCCGAACGGATAGTCGATCCGCGCCGAGCGCAGGAACTTCCACGCGCCGAGCCCGGGCAGCGCCAGCAAAACCACCGGCACCCACGCGATCAGCGACCCGGGGGCCGCGAAATCCCATGGCCGGACCAGCAAGATATCGCCCAGCACCGCGACCACCGCGCACAACTGCATCGCCGCGACACTCCCGTTGGCGCCCAACGCATTCGAATACAGCATCTCGCCAGGGCGACGTTCCCGCGAAGTCTTCCTGGCGAATTCGAATTGCAGGAACGCGCCCGCGAAGATGACCGCGACTGCCGCGGCCTGCCAGTGCGCCCGCACCTCGCCGGTGTCGATGGCCGAGACCACCACGTAGCCGGTGACGAGCAGTTGCACCGGATAGGTGACGATCAGGTTCACCACGATGGCGTCGCGCACCGTGCGGAACGCGCGTTCCAGGCCCCACAGCGCCAGCCCGTAAGCCATTGCCACCGCAATCATCACGGCCGAGCCGACGGACAGCGCGAGACTGCCCGCGATCGCGCCGACCGCGATGACACCCATCGCGATCCGCAATTCCACGGCGCTCACCGCCCCGGTCACCAGGGGCCGGTCCGGATTGTGCACCCGGTCGTACTCGAGGTCCTTCTGCTCGTCGACCATCCGCAGGTACAGCAGCACGAACGCCACGACGACGATCCGGACCACGGTGGCACCGGTCGGTCGCCACGCCGAATCCGGCTGTGTCACCAGCGAAGCCGTGCCTTCCAAGGCCAGCACCCACAGCACGCCGTACAGCAGATAGTGCGGTTTGTACATCACCGCGGTGAACCGCGCTATCCGCGCGACCGAGACCAGTGGGTTGGTCACGCCCACCGATCCCAGCTGGTCAGCTCGGCGGCGGGCGTACGCCTGCCCGGCCGGTCCCGCCCGGGCAGCAGGTGCGCGACCGGCACCATGGCCACCTGGGTGACCTCGTCGTACGGAATCCCCAGCAGCTCCGCGATTTCCCGCTCGTACGCCAGGTGCGCCGTGGTCAGGCAGGACCCCAGCCCACGTTCCCGCAAGGCCAGCATGAAATTCCACACCGCCGGATAGATCGATCCATAGAAGCTCGCCAGCCGCGGCGGCGAGGCGGGTTCGGGCGGACGGCCGAGCGAGCAGACGAACACCAGCGCGGGCACCTCCGCCAGATGATCGGCGAGGTACTGGCCGGACGCGAGATCGCCGAGCTGGTCGGGCCGCGGCGTCCGGCCGGACATGTTGGCGGCGAAGCTTTTGCGGTAGAACTCCCCGATCCGCCGCTTGGTCTCGCCGTCCTGCACGATGAGGAATCGCCACGGTTGCCGATTACTGCCGCTCGGCGCCTGCACCGCGATGTCCAAGCACGCCAGCAGATCTCCCCGATCGACCGGCCGGGACAGATCGAGGCGGCGGCGGGTGGACCGAGTCATGGTGAGCAGTTCGACACCGGTCAACGGTCGGCCTCCGGTTGCTCGACGCCGAAAGCCAGCTCGTCGTCGGCGAATTCGAGATCGATCTCGGCCGCCACGGCACCGGCCTGCCGGATCTCGCAGTGGATCACGGTGCGATCGGCCTGCTGTCCGGTGATCTCCGCGACACATTCCGCGGGCCGATCCAGCTCGACGAACCGTTCGAAAGAGCTTCCGACGCACTCCAATTGCGGGGCCCGGTGCAACACCATCGCCAACGCGGTCTGCCTGCACGCCTCGATCAGCAGACTGCCTGGCACGTGGTCCAGCTCGTGATCGAACAGGAATGGATGTCCCAGGTCCGGGACGAGCGTCGCACGCGCGGTATTGCCGTCCAGCTGCGGCGGTCCGATCACGACGTTGCGCCAATTCTCCCGGCCGACAACGGCGGCGGCGGCACGATCGCCCAGCGCGGACGCCCCGACGTACGGTCCGAGCTCGAGGCTCGTGCGGAAGGCGGAGCGCAGCGCCGCCCACTGTCGTGGCGTCACCCAGGAGAACGACCCGTCCACGGTCATCATCGACTCACCGCCGCAGTCGATTTCGAGCACCATGTCCAGGCCGTGCAGCGTGTCGCCGCGCACGTGCCTGCGCGGCACCCGCACCCGCATGACGAGGTCGGCGGGCGCGGTGCCCACCGTCCATGCCGCGGTGTCCGCGCCGGTGCCGTTGAACGTGCGCACGATGAACCCCATATCGGCGGGGACGCCGTAGAACTCGTGGCTGAGCGCGATCGCGGCCTGCCTGGCCGCCTCCATCACCAGCAGCGGATCGTGGCGCAACCCCAGCGTCCCGGCGTGGTCGCTGTAATACGCGTGCATCCGCGGTAATTGGGCACCGGCCACGAACTCGTGCTCGGCGACGGTGTCCAGCGAGGTGACGAACACCTCGGACACCGCGCACCGATGCGCGAGCTCGCGCGAGATGGTGCGTAGATGGGTTGCCGTTTTCACCGTTTCCACATTTGCCGTCACGGTCGTCCCTCCTGCCAGTCTTCGGCGGATACCGGTCGCAGCGTCTGCTGCTGGGTGCCGGCCCGCATCGGGAGTACATAGGACCCGAGCACGATCACCGACCACGGATCGAGTTCTCGGCCATCGGCCCACGCGGCGTACAGCAGCCGCGCACACTCGTCGTCCGCCTGTGGGTCGAAGTCGTCGGGGGCCGGCGCACCGGCCCGTGCCAGGTCACGCAGGATCTGCTCGGTCGCGTCCGCGCGATCGAAACTACGTGCGGGGACCTGCGTGTAGAGCCCATTGGTGAGCGCGAGCGCCTCGGCCGAGCGATCCTCGCCCGTGCCCGCCTGCGCGATCACCGCCGCCCGCCGCTGCTCGCCCAGGTAGATGGCGAGCTCCCGCAGCACGTCGGCGGGGTCGTCGGGCGAATGCACCAGGTTGAGTAAATAGTTGTGTCTACCGAGGAGGTATCGCAGCTGACCGGCCTCGCGTTTACGCGGATCCGTCGGCCCTTTGGCCTCGGTGAGGCGCACGGAGACGGGCAATGCCCCGTCCTCGCCCCGGACGACGAGCACCAGCACGTCCGAGATGCCGACCAACAGGTCGGCGAGCGTGCGGCGTTCGGGCGAGGCGATGTTCCAGGCGAAGTACCACAGCGCGCGGGCGAGATGCCGGTCCACCGCGACCCGGAACGCGGAGACGACCTGGAAGTCGTTGTCGGCCAGCCATTTCAGGGTGGGCCCGACTGCCCTGGCGACGATCGCGTCGGGCTTGAGCAACAGCAGCGAATGCTCGCGGGCGAACTTCGCGGCGTCCACGCCGAGTCGATCGAGCTGGTCGACCGTCTCCAACAGGTAGGTATCGGCGGCGTAGGCCGTGACCTTCGCCGGCTGCGGCGTCAGCTCGGTGAGCAGTTGTTCCAGCGACGCGCTCATCGGTCCGCCCCGCCGAAGTCGTTGCCCGCCAGCACTTCTTCGATCGAAGGCAGCGGCACGCCCAGGTAACCGGATTCCAGGCAGTAGTCCAACAGCAAGCGCAGATACTCCTTACCACTCGCGGGCGCGGGTTTACCCAGCAGCACTTCGGCATTCGCGGTGGCGAAGCGCAATTTGCGGCGGAAATAGCTGGTGTAGAGCACACCGATGCGCCGGTAGTACTCGCGCTCGATGCCGTCGAGATCGTGCTCGTCGAACGTGCCGGCGGGCACGAAGGTCGCGACCTCGAAGGAGGGGTACTCGGCCAGCACGTCGGAGACCTCACGCAGCGACAGCGCGTCCCGGCCGACGGCGTGGAAGGTGCGCCCGTGCGCGGAGTCGAAATCCAGTACGGCGGCGGCGATCACGTCGGCGACATGATCGACCGGCGCCAGCGCGAGCGTCGCGTCGTACCGGCCGGGCAGCGAGCGCAGCTTGCCTTCGACCATGAGTTTGACGACGGTGTAGAGGTTCTTGTATTCGCGGATCACGCCGGTGCCGCTCGCGCCGGTGACGATGCCCGGCCGCACGATCGCCCAGCGCAGACCCTGCTCCCCCGCGGCCCGCACCAGCTGCTCGGCCCGGAACTTGCTCTCCTCGTAGCCGTTTCCGAACGACTGGCCCGCGTCGAGGTCGTGCTCACCGATGGTGCCGCTGCGTTCGCCGCACACGTAGGCGGTGCTGACGTGGACGAACGGGACGTCCCACGCGCGCGCGAGTTCGATCGCGTTGGCGGTGCCCTGCACGTTCAGCTCGTCGTAATCGGTCGCCGAGGCGTCGAACGCCGTGGTCGCCGCCGAGTGCACGATGATGCCGACGCGGTCGGCCAGATCGGCCCGATCCGGCTCGGCCAGGCCGAATCCCGGCGCCCGGATATCACCGGCGACCGCACGGCCCGCGCCGAGCACGGTGCCGTCGTTGCGGATGATCCGCGAATTGCTGTGCAGCACCGCGGCAACCGGGCGGCTCGCGGCAGACAGCCGGGCGAGGACCTCCGCACCGACCAGTCCCGAGGCGCCGGTGAGCAATACCGTGTCCCGCCCGGTCATGCGCGTCCCTCCGCGGCCAATGTCCCGGTGACCAGCGTGATGACCTCGCCGACGCGGCGCACGCCGACGAGCTGCTCGGGTCGATAACGGGGCAGCTCGAAGGAGCGCTCCAGCACCACGGTCAGCTCCATCAGACGCAGCGAGTCGAAGCCCAGGTCTTCGATCAGCCGCTGACTGTCCTCGGCAGCTGCCTGCGCGTCCGGGGCCATCCGCTGGATCAGCCCACGGACCCGCTCGGCCACAGCGGCGTCGGCCACGGCGGTCATGCCTGCACCTCCTCGTCGCGTAGATGCGGTTGCTGCCCACCGGAGGCCAGCAGGTCGCGGGCCTCGTCCAAGGGCAGTTCGGTGTTCAGATAGCCGGCGATGCGCAGCCAGTCGTAGCCGATCGCCAGCGTGCGACGCCACTGCTCCCGCGAGTCGAAGGAGGCGGGGAAGCCGGTCGCGGCCGGGTCGGCGGCCACCGAACGTACCAGCGTGACGAACTCGTCCAGCACAGCGAGCCCGGCCAGCGTGTCACCGCCGTCCACGAGCTGCGAGAACCGCACCCGCCGGGCCGATTCCAGCCGAGCGAGCAGCTCGTCGCGGCGGGGGGCAGCCGGCGGCAGCAGCCGGGCCAGCGTCGAGGACGGGGCGACGTCGGCGGGCAATGGGTGAATACCGTAGGCGGACAACACCACCCGCACGGCCATCGCGATCATCCGGTGAGCGGCGATCTCGGCGACCGCGCCCTGCGCGTTCCCGAGCGCGCCCGCCAGGTCCTCTCTGGCGTTCTCCAGCACGATGTTCGACCACACCAGGTTCAGCGCGCACTCGGTGAACCGGCGCGCGGGCAGCGGCGAGAGCGTCGCGATCGCCTGCTCGCGTACCGCACCGGTCACGCCGAGCGCGGGCGATATCGCGGACGGCACGGGCGTGTGCGGTCTGACCCGTTTGCAGAGAGCCAAAGCGGGCGTGAGCACTTCGCCACCGCGCCATTGCAGGCCGACGAAACCGAGACGCAGGAACTCGGCCAGGGCCGCGGTGCTGTCGTGCGGTGCGCGGCCGAGGACCGCGGCGATCGAATGCCGGAACACCACCGAGCGCCACGCCCGCGCCGCGTCGTCGGAGAGCACGAAAACCTCACTGCTGTCCCGCATGACGTGCACGCGCGGACCGATATGCCAGGTGGTGACCTCGGGCATCCGGGCGAACAGGATCTGGTCGGGATCATCGACGACGCCGGTCACGCCGAGTTCCCCGGCCAGCGTGTACAACTGGGCCCAGGTCGCGTCCTCGGACAGTTCTTCCGCCGGGGCATCAGGCCGCACGTCCCCGCCGTCGCGGCTGTCTTCACCTGCCCACGCGGCCGGATCGGCGAGAGCACGGTAACGGTCGACGAGTTCCTCGGCACCGATCCGATCCAGCTGGCGCGGCAGCCATTTGGTCTCGACGTAGCTTTCGCCCCGATGCGCTGCCCAGCCCTTCATCGCCTGGAGCAAACCGTCGCGGGCCCACTCGACCGCTTCGTCGCGGGCATGCAGCGCCCACAATGCGACGGCGTACCGCAGCGCATGCCGGGCACGGTCGTGCCACCATTCGGCGAGCAGGGCGGTGAACGCGGCATGCGGGAGCAGTGCCCGCAATTCGCCGACGTCCTGGGTCCCGGCCCGGACCACGGTGGCCCGCAGGAACCGCTGACATCGATTGAGCAGGTCCTCGTCCAGGTCGGGCACGCTGGTGGCGTGCGCGACCTGTTCGAGCTGCCTGCGCAGTTGGGCGGCCGAGCGGGTCCGCACCTCCACCCGGCGGCCATCGATGAACAGCACCGTCGGCAGGGTGGGCAGTTCGTCGTCGCCGGGCGCGAGCACCAGGAAGTCCACATCGGACCCGTCGTTGCCGAAACCCTCGGCCAGCGACCCCTCGAACAGCACCGTCGAATCCCGCGGCACGGCAACGCTGTCCAGCGCCTTGTCCAGCAGCTGGACCGCCCGGTCGAGGGCCATGGTCGGCACCGGCAGGTCCGGGTCGGCTGACGCGCGGACCGTCCCGGCCTCGGCGCCGATCTGTTCTTCGTGGGCGACCGCGTCGGCCAGCGCACCGCCGCGGAACTGCTCCCACATGTGCCTGCGGCGCGGTTTACCACTGGAGGTGCGGCGGATGATGCCGCGCGGGCCGGTGACGATGATGATCGTTTGCGCCGGGCCGAGCTCGCTACGCATGATCTTGCGGGCCTCGGCGATCCAATCGCCCGGCTTCGACTCGGCGAACAGTGCGATGCCCTGGGCACCGGGCTCGGTGATCGCGACCGCGGCCAGCTTGCCCTTGGTGATGCCGGTTTCCTGTGCGACCCGGGATTCGATGTCCTCCATGAACACCGACCGCCCGCGCACCTTCAGGCTCGACCCCATCCGGCCGAGCACGAAAACCTCACCGCGGTGCAGAAATCCCGCGTCGCCGGAATGCAGTGCGCCGTCGAGGATCCGGGTGGACGCGGACTCGGACTCGTCGGAGTAGCCCAGCGCGACCGAATCGCCGAGCACCACCATCTCGCCGAGCGTGCCGTCCGGCAGCGGACGGCCTTCGTCGTCGACCACCGTGACGGTCGATTCGGGGGTCGAGTAGCCGAGGCCGGTGATCCAGCCCGCGCCCTCGACGCGGTGGGCGTCGTCGAGCAGCCGCTCCTCCAGCACGGTGACCGGCTCGCCGAAACGCAGTGTCGGCGTATCGATCCGCAGCGCGGTGATCGGACGATGGCGCGCCGAGGAGGTCACCATCAGCGTCGACTCCGCCAGCCCGTAGGCGAGGGTATAGGCGCTCATCGAAAAGCCTTGCGGTCCGGCGAGGTCGGCGAAGGACTGGAGATCGGCCACCTCCACCGGTTCGGATCCCACGGCCAGCGTGCGCCAACCGGACAGGTCCAGATCGGCGATCTCGGCGGGCGAAACCCGATGTGCCACATAGCCGAGCGCGAACGACGGCGACGGGGAATGCTGGGCGTGCGCCATCGCACGCAACCAGCGGACCGGATCACGGACGAACTGGTCCGGCCGCATCAGATACAGATCGCCCTGATTGGTGACGGTGGTCAGGAACGCACCGACCAGACCCATATCGTGATAGAGCGGCAGCCACGAGACCATCGCCTCGCCCGGCTCCCACTCGACCAGCGCGGAGATCATCGCGATGTTGTTCGCCAGGTTGTGCCAGCTCACCCGCACCCCGCGCGGGGCGGCGGTGGAGCCCGACGTGAACTGCAGCAGCGCGCATTCGTCGGGTTCACCGAATACCCTTTGCCCGGGCGGGCATTCGGGCAGCGCCGAGGCGTTGATCACCAACGGCTCGTCGGTGCGCCCGGCCGCCGTCGCCGCCTGCCGCACGAGCTGCTCGAACTCGACCGAGGTGACCACCAGTCGCGGCCGCGCCTGGGTCAGGATGCCCGCGATATGCGCGATGATCTGCTCGAGATCGCCGAACATCGGCGGCGCGACCGGCGTGAACACCCCGCCACACGCCCAGACCGCGTAGAACGCGGCGACACAGGGAAATCCGGTCGGCATGATCACGCAGGCGCCGTCGCCACTGGTCATGCCGTGCGCCCGCATCAACGCCGCGATCGACCAGGTCGATTCGGCGAGCTCGGCATAGCTGCGGTATTCCCAGCCGTCCGCCTCGTCGGCCAAATGGATTCCGGCCCCTGTCGCGGGTTCGGCTAGCCAATTACGTACGGCGGCAACATCTTTGTCGTCACGCATCGTGGTCATCTCCTTCGGCCAGCACGGTTACGGTGCCATTGGTGCCATCGACCCGGATCCGCATACCGGTCCGTATCACTCTGGTGACGTCTTTGACCTGGACCACCGTGGGCACACCCAGTTCCCGCGCCACGATCGCCACATGGGTGAGCGGGCTGCCGCGCTCGATGACGAGCGCCGCCGCCGAGGGCAGCGCGGCCACCCAACCGGGATCGGTTCGATAGGCCACCAGGATGCCACCCGCGACGTCGCGCGGCTCGTCCACGACCACCGCGGCCCCCGTCACGATGCCCGAGGCCGACGGCGTGCCGGGCAGCACCGTCCCCGCCGTGGCCGCCGGGGTGTCGGTGACCGGCACCCAACCCTGTTGCGCGAGTTCGGCCCGGCCGAACGCCGAACCGACGGTGACGAAGCGATCCGGCGCCACCAAACCGGCGTCCCTGGCGCGCTGCGCCTTCCGGGCGGCGACGAGCTCACGCATCGGGGCGGTATCGGCACCGTCATAACAACCGCGCAACTCCTGCACGGTCAAGTAGAACACGTCGGCGAACTCGTCGATCACACCGCGGCCGGCCAGATCACGACCCATCGCCCGGATCATCCGCTTGACCATGCCGAACGCACGGGTCCGGCAGAACCGCAACCGTTCCCGATGCGCCGCGCAACGAGACACCTTGCCGCGCAATCGTTCATAGATCCGACGGCGGAAACCGCGCAGATGCGCGTCCAGGTACTCCTCGGCTTCGTCGCGGTGCCCGAGCGGCGCGTCCGGCAGGGCGCTGCGCAGCATGACGAACAGGCTCGCCGGATCTTCGCGCAGGTCCGGCGTTTCCAGTTTCAGCTCGTCCAGGCTCCGGTATCCGTACCGATCGATATAGTCATCGACCTTCGCGCGGAAGTCCGGGTGATCGGCCAGTGCGGGGTAGATCTTTTCCGGCGCAGTCGAATTCACCAGCGCGGTCAATTCCGGGTCGACCCGGGCCGCGTCCGCCAGCGCCTTCATCGCGCGAGCCGGTTCCGCGGACTCTACGTCGGCGCCGGGACCGACCACCGCGTACAGGAACCACTCCGGGGCCTTCGGCAGGAACAGCTTGGTGAGCAGGAACATCAAGCCGGTACAGGTCAACAGGATGGCGTCGAGCACCATCAGCGGTCCCCAGCGCTCGACCAGATCGCGGTCCACCCGCCGGTAGGCCGCATAGGCTTCGGCACCGGAGAGCGCGGTGTAGTCGATCGCGTCGTATTCGTCGTAGACGCGGTAGAAGTCCGTCATGAACTGCTCGACCAGCTCGTCGATGCCGAACAGCCGGCGCAGGTAGGTCACCGTGGTCACGGTCCGCGACCGCAGGCGGGCCAGCGGGTTACCGAAGGTGAACGGCCGCAACGTTTTCGCGACATCATCGGGCAGCGGCTCGGCCACGCCCAGCGCGGCCTCGAGCACCTTGCGGTTCAGCGGATAGCCCGGCGCGATGCCGACCATCCGATACCAGTGCAGCAGGTTGTAGTACACCCGGCCGTGAAAGTAGCCGAGCAGCACCGGAGTCCACTGTTCGGTCTGGCGCACCTGCGCGCTCGGCACGCGCAGCGAACGCGCGTAACCGTGGTACACCCGGCCGTAGATATCGGCGGCGGTGGTGTAGGTGAGCGGCGAGGTGATACCGCTGAAACTCTCGATGATGTTGGAGTTGTCCCAGATTCGGCGTGCACCGTCGGGCACCACCTCGCCCGCGCCGCGCAACACCGCGCCGGGTGGCGCACTCGCCAGCGCCGTCGTGATGGGGCGCGCCTGCAGGAACCAGAGGCCCGCACCGTCGATCGCCCATTCCACATCCTGCGGCGCGCCGAACTCGACCTCCAATTTCGCGCCCAGTTCGGCGATCTCGGCGATTTCGGCGGCGGTGAGCGCGGACTGTGCGCGTCGAGCGGGCTCGACCGGATCGATCGTGTAACCCTGATCGACGGTGACCGTGTAGGACTGGTCCTTCTCGCCCAGCACCGTCTCCAGCACCGCGCCCGAACTCTTGTCGAGCACTACGGAGTCGGCGTCCACCGCACCGGACACCAGCCCCTCGCCGAGGCCGTAGACCGCGCTGAGCATCAACTCGTCCCGGGCGCCGCTGATCGGGTTCGCGGTGAACAGGACGCCGCTGGCCCGCGCGGCGACCAGCCGCTGCAGTACCACCGCGACACCGGCGACGGGCGGGCGCTGGTTCGCGAACGCGTAGCGCAGCGACCGCTCCGAGAAGGCCGACGCCCAGCAGTCACGGACCCGGTCCAGCACCGCGTCCAGGCCGTTGACGTTCAGAAATGAATCGAACTGACCCGCGTACGAGTGATCCGGGCCGTCCTCGGCGACCACCGACGAGCGCACCGCAATCGCCCCGCTACCCAGCTGCCGATAAGCCTCGGCGACCAGCTCACCGATATCCGGCGGCAACGGTTTCGCGACGATTTCGGCTCGAAATGTGGCCGCGACGGTGAGTGCGGCATCGAGATCCTCGAGTGAAACGATTGTGTCCGCTGTCTGGGCCAGCGCGCTCTCGGTGAGGAACCGGGCGAAGACGTCGGTACCGAGCACGGTCCAGTCCGGGACTCGAAACCCGCACTGCCCCAGGCTATGCAGGCCCCGCGCTTTGCCGCCGCCGAGCTCGGCGATCGTCGCGGTATCGGTCCATGGTCCAAGCACGTGCACGGATTCCTCCCGTCACCCCTGGGTCAGCGCATCGCAGCAAGACGCTGCGACACGGGCTAGCCGAGCAAAAACAAATAGGGGTTGTTTGGATATATCCGAGAAATCACCGCATTGTTAGCCCACAATCCTAGGTGCTCGGTGCGCCGACCGCACCGCGACCGCTAGGCTACGAGCAGCGTCGGTGGGTTCGGTGAGGATGTGATTCGGGCGGTGAGTTGGACGTTCACTCCGGACGAGTTCGCCCACGTCTGGCGGGAAACCGAGCTCGATCGGCACCCGTATCCGTTGCGGATCCTGGAGACCCCGCGCACCGAAGACGAGGCCGATCGCCTGCGCGCGACCCTCGACGAGCGGCTGCCGCTGCGCGCCGACCCGGACCTGAGCGCCTGTCTGCGCATCCTGGCGGCGCCGCAGACCAGGATCGTGGCCATCGGCGGTGCGCACACGCCGGGCAGCGAGCTGCGGCTGCTCGCCGCGGCTATCTACGACCGCGCTGTACTCGCTCTCCAGGAGCCGGGCTCGAGCCCGGAGTTCGGTGGCCGGGTCCGCCTCACCATCGGGCACAGTGGCAAGCTGGGGGCCCGGATAGCCGGTCTGCTGCCCACCGCCCCGCCGGGACACGAACCCGCCCGCGTCGCGCCCACCGAGGCGGTACGCGACGAGGAAGTGGTGGTCGCCCAGCGTCCCACCGCGCCGCGCATCCGCAAATTGCTGTTGAAGCCGCACTCCGCGGAGGGCCACATTCGGATCGAGTCCCAGCTCGACCAGCCCACACCCGCGCCGGCCGTCCACTACACCTGGATCGACGTCAAAGGCGACGGGCGGTACCTGATCAGGGCGGGCAAGGAGGTCCACATCACGCCCGCCTCGGCCGAGCAGATCGCCGCACAATTGCAGAAACGCATTCAGCCGTGACGCCCGTCGGCCCGGCCGAGCGCCGACCAGTGCTGACCGGATACTCGGCTTCGGGATAGTCTGGGGCGGACCGACCATCTCAGGGGTGTGCGATGACGATCGAGACCAGCCGAGCCGATATCACCCGGTTCAAGCAGGCGGCCCAGGCAGGAACAGTCCAGTTCGATCCGGCTGCGGCGCGGCAATGCGCGGAGATGTACGAGCGGCAGGCCGAACGGCTGAGCTACCTGCAACAGCGCCTCGAATCCGCCGCTGAACTCGGCGGATTCGGCGGATTCGTCTCCGCCCAGCAATTACAGGCCGGCTTCAATCACAAAGCACGAGATGCCGCGGCGTTGCTCGATCACTACATCGAAGCCGCGTACCGGATGAAAGAAGCGTTCTTGATCAGCGGCGGACTGCTCGAAGAAGCCGACGCCGCCAACGCCGCCGCACTGCGCGCCGTCGCCACCCGGGTGCCGCGATGACCGGCGTCGACCCCGACTACATCAGCTCGATGGAGCACTTCGAGTCGATGCGGCACGAAGAGATCTACGCCAAGGCCCAGCAGATCGACGCCGCCGAGGTGCTGCGCGCGTCGGTTGCGTGGCTGGAGGTGGCGGGCACGCTCAGCACCTCGTTCCCGCTCACCCGCACCAGCACCGACCGGGTGATGAATTCGATGGAGTGGCAAGGCGCCGCGGCCGACGCCGCGTTCGCGAGCACCCGCAGCTTCGCCGCGTCGGTGGACGAACTCGCCGCGATCATGGGCCAGGTCGGGGCTCGCCTCGGCGGGGTCGCCGCGGCCGCCGAGGCGGTCAAGATCGCCGTCGCGCCGCCCGGTGGTTCCGGGCCGATCGGAGCCGTCGCCAAACTCCTGGAAGCCGCGCACGTCATCGACGCGCAAATGGCGGAGGAGGCACTGCGCCAAGAAGCAGTGCTGGCCATGAACATGGTGTACAAACCGGCGTACGGCACAGCGGGCAAAGCTGTTCCGGCGCTTCCTGCTCCGCCGCAGCTGCCCGGCATCCAGTCGGCGCCGCCGCCACCGAAACAACGCCAGGCGCCCCAGTACTTCCCACAGGACGAACAGCCGTCGACGCCGCAGGACAGTTACCCGTCCGCGCCGAACGGACAACCGCAGGTGCCGCCGAACGGACAGCCGCAGGCCCCGTCGTCCCCCGAATCGCAAGCGCCGCAACACCCTTCGACGCCGCCGACCACCCAATCGCCCTCCCCCACACCGGCTCCGCCGACAACGCAGGCCCCGCCGACCCAGGACGCGCCGCCCACCACACCGGCGCCACCTCCGACAACACAGCAAGCACCTCCGCCGCCGCCCACCACACAGGCGCCGCCGCCCCCGCCGCCGACGCACGAGCCGCCGGCCCCGCCGACCCGCGACGCCCCGCCACCCGCACCCCCGAGTCAACAAGCGCCGCCACCCCCGCCCCCGGGCACTCTCCCCGACCCAGGCGGCCAACCAGGAGTCACCGGCCCCATCCCCTCGGAAGACGAACAACAACCCCCGTCGACCACCAACCAGCCCGGCGTGGTCCCGTCCCAGAAGTAGACCCAATCCACCTGGGCCGCCACGTATTCCAGCGGCCCAGGTGCCGCCATCGAGTCGGTGCCGACCCGAATCGGCGAGCGCGCGTCCACGGCGGCCCGGTCGAACAGCCTGCCGACGAGCACCACCGCCCCGCAAGAGTGGGAAAATGGAGCGCCTCGAGGCGGACGTAGTCAGCGCGGTTGTGCAGAGCACGGGCGCCGAATGCACGCGGCGGCGCCGATTCTGCGCGTAGTCCCGCGAGCGCGCGGCCCAAGCGACGCAGCCGTCCTTTCCGGCTCTGCCGCATTCTCCGACGGAGACTACAAGCGAGCACAGTGCGCGATGCACGTCTCGGCAAGACCGGCCGGCGGCCGCCACAATCCTTCGACGTTCTCGCACTCCTTCCAGGTAGTCGCACCCATTACGGCCTGCCACAACAGGTGCGACAGCGCAGAGGGGTGCGACGGCGCACGAAGTGCGGGTGGTGGGCGACGGCGCACGAAGTGCGGGTGGTGGGCGACGCGAGTGCCCGACGCCCTTACAGTGCCTTCGGATCGGCCATCATCGGCCTCGGGATCTGCGGCGGCGGGCGGAGACAGCGAGGTCGACTCGCACCCAGATCTTGTGCGCAGCAACGGTTTTCACGTCAGCAGAGCGCACGTCGGGCCGAGCGGGCGGGTCGTGGTACCGGCGCATGCCGGGCAGGACGCCGAACCGCGGGACCCGCGCACGCCGGACCGTGCACCCGAGTCACAGAACCACGCCGCGCGCAGTCACCCGAAACGTTGCACCAGGCCACGCGGAGTGGGATCGGTTCGCGTCGCGGTGCCGGGTGGCTCAGACCTTTACGAGGTCGTCGGCGTGGATTACGGGGCGCTGCATGGTTTCCGGGAGTTCGGCGGTGGAGTGGCCGAGCATGGTGGTGAGTTCGGTGCTGTCGTAGGCGACGACGCCGCGGGCGACGATGCGATCGCCGGTGGTGACGAGGTCGACCACGTCGCCGCCGTAGAAGCGGCCGCGCAGGCCGGTGACGCCCGCGGCCAGGAGGGAGCGGCGGGCCACGACGGCTCGAGCCGCGCCCTCATCGATGAGCAGCGCGCCGCGGCTGTCGGCGGCGTGCCGGACCCAGAACTTGCGGGCGGACAGGCGAACCGGGCGGGCGGCGAACGCGGTACCGACCGTGCCGCTGGTCAACGCGACGTCCGCGGCGGTGGCGGCGGCGAGCAGCACCGGTACACCCGCGTCCGCGGCCAAACGGGCGGCGGACAGCTTGGACGCCATGCCGCCGGTGCCCAGCGCGCCACCGCTGCCCGCGATCACCCCGTCCAGGTCGGCACTGCTGCGCACCTCGGGGATGAAATTCGCGGCACCCTTGCGCGGGTCGCCGTCGTAGAGGCCCTCGACATCGGAGAGCAGGACCAGCGCGTCGGCGCCGACCAGGTGCGCGACGAGCGCCGCGAGCCGGTCGTTGTCGCCGAAACGGATCTCTTCGGTTGCGACGGTGTCGTTTTCGTTCACCACGGCGATCGCGCCGAGCGATCGCAAGCGGTCCAGGGTGCGCTGCGCGTTGCGGTGGTGCTCGCGGCGCGCGAAATCGTCTGCGCTGAGCAGAACCTGACCGACCGTGCGATCGTAACGCGCGAAAGAGGTGCCCCAGGCGTGCGCGAGCGCGAGCTGGCCGACGCTGGCCGCGGCCTGCTTCGTGGCGAGGTCACGCGGCCTGCTGCTGAGCCCGAGCGGTGCGATGCCGGCGCCGATGGCGCCCGAGGACACCACCACCACATCGGATCCCGCGCGCATCCGCGCCTCCACCGCGTCGGCGAGCCGGTCGAGCCGCGCGAGGTCGATCCCGCCGGCCAGACTGGTGAGCGCGGAAGAACCGATCTTCACGACCACCCGCCGCGCCGATGCGATCGCCTGCCGCGCCTCGCTCAGCTCCGAATCCACCTCGGTCACACCCGAATTCCCCGTCATAGCCCTCGAACTCCCTGCGCCACAATCGAATCCACCGACACCGGACCGGTCGCTACTCTTCGTCGTCCTTGACCAGACCGCGGCGCACCCGGGAGGCGTGTTTGCGTTCGGCGGCGCTGATCCGGTTGTCCTGTTCCAGGCGGATATCCGTGCCGCGGCCGGTCGGCACCATGTCGATGCCCGCCGAGATCTGCGGCTCCCACTCGAAGGTCACGTTGCCGATGGTCACCGGGGCTCCCGGCTCCGCACCCTGCTTGACCAGTTCGTCTTCCACGCCGAGGCGGGCGAGCCGGTCGGCGAGGTAGCCGACGGCTTCGTCGTTGTCGAACTGGGTCTGCTTGACCCAGCGTTCCGGCTGCGGGCCGCGCACGATGAAGCCGCCCGGCTCCTCGGGATCGGCGATGACGCTGAATCCGGTCTCGTTGACCGCGATCGGCCGGATCACCGGACGGGCGGGCGCCGCCTTCGGATGCGCCGCCCGATACTGCAGCACCAGATCGGCGAGCGCGAAGGTCAAGGGACGCAGCCCTTCTCGGCTCACGGCCGAGATCTCGAAGACCGGCCAGCCCCGCGCGGTGAACTCCGGGGTGACCATCTCGGCGAGCTCGGCGGCGTCCGGAACGTCGATCTTGTTCAGGATCACCACGCGCGGCCGATCGGCCAGGTCGCCGAGGTCGGCATCGGCGCTGAGCGCCGGTTTGTAGGCAGCGAGTTCGGCTTCGAGCGCGTCCACGTCGGACACCGGATCGCGACCGGGTTCGAGGGTCGCGCAGTCGACGACGTGCGCGAGTACCGCGCACCGTTCCAGATGCCGCAGGAAGTCGAGGCCGAGCCCGCGGCCTTCGCTCGCACCGGGAATCAGGCCGGGCACGTCGGCGACGGTGAAGGTGGTGTCCCCGCTGAGCACGACGCCGAGGTTCGGCACCAGCGTGGTGAACGGGTAGTCCGCGATCTTCGGCTTGGCCGCCGACAGCACGGACACCAGCGAGGACTTCCCCGCCGACGGGAAGCCGACCAGGCCGACATCGGCCACGGACTTCAATTCGAGAACGAGGTCGCATTCCTCGCCGTCCTCGCCGAGCAGCGCGAAGCCGGGGGCTTTGCGCGCCTTCGAGGCGAGTGCGGCGTTGCCGAGACCCCCGCGGCCGCCGCGGGCCGCGATGTAGCGGTTGCCCGCGCCGACGAGGTCCATCAGGACCTTGCCCTCGTTGTCGAGCACCATGGTGCCGTCCGGCACCTTGAGCAGCAGGTCGGTGCCCTGCTTGCCGTCGCGGTTACCACCCTCGCCCGGCTTGCCGTTGCCGGCTTTGGCGTGCGGGTGGAAGTGGAAGTCCAGCAGGGTGTGCACGTTGGAATCGACCTCGAGGATCACGTTCCCGCCGTGGCCGCCGTTGCCGCCGTTGGGCCCGCCGAGCGGCATGAACTTCTCGCGAAGCACCGAAGCGCATCCGTGGCCGCCCTTGCCTGCGCGCACGTGCAGTACGACACGGTCGATGAACTTGGACATGTGGCGATCATCCTCCTTCAGGACTGGTCGTTGGCTGAGGCTGTGCCGGAAACGCACGGGGCCTGCGAAAACACAAAACGGGCCAGGGTTTGCGACCCTGACCCGCTCGGCTGTTGTCTGGAGAGGTAAGGCCTAGGCCTCGACCGGCTCCGCGACGACGATGTTGACGGTCTTGCGTCCACGCTTGGTGCCGAACTCGACGGCGCCCGCCGCGAGGGCGAACAGGGTGTCGTCACCGCCACGGCCGACGTTCACGCCGGGGTGGAAGTGGGTGCCACGCTGACGCACCAGGATCTCGCCCGCGTTGACCTTCTGGCCGCCGAAGCGCTTCACGCCGAGTCGCTGGGCGTTGGAATCGCGACCGTTCCGGGAGCTGGATGCACCCTTCTTGTGTGCCATAGCTGAATCTCCTCGGGATGTCTTACTTGATGCCGGTGACCTTGATGACCGTCAGCGGCTGACGGTGACCCTGACGCTTGTGGTAGCCGGTCTTGTTCTTGAACTTGTGGATGCGGATCTTCGGGCCCTTGGTCTGCTCGACGACCTCCGCGGCCACGGAGACCTTGGCCAGCTTGGCGGCGTCGGTGGTCAGGTCTGCCCCGTCGACGACGAGAACCGGATCCAGGGAGACGGACGTGCCCGGCTTACCCTCGATCTTCTCGACCTTCACCAGGTCACCGACCGCGACCTTGTACTGCTTTCCGCCGGTCTTGACGATCGCGTACGTTGCCATCGGTCGGCTTCCTCCACTCGAATAAGTACAGTCATGTTTCTTCTCGCGGCGCAAGTTCGCGACGCGAGATGTTCTTGGCTGGCTTGCTGCGCGGGGCGTGGTATAACGCCCATCGCCAGGCAGCGACCGACCAAGGTTACCAGAGCACCCCGGCAACGACACAATCCGGCCTCCGGCAGCCCGCGAGCAACTCGGCGGCCAGCAGTTTCGGTCCCAGGCAGCCGGGTCGGCCGCGGTCTACGCGGCGCGGTGTGCCGCGGCGAAACCGCCCTCCGGCAAACGATTCGGCCGGTCGTACCCCGTGGGTGCGACCGGCCGAATCAGGCTGACGGATCAGCTGCTACGACTCTTCCGGCGGCGGCCCCGCGGGACGCCCGACCGCACGCCGCCGCGGCCTGCGCTCCGGCACCACGACCGGGACATCGGCCGTGTAGTCGACGGTGGGTGCGAGCGCGTGCTCCGCGGTCGGCAGCACGAACACCGCGCCGCTGCTGTCCGCGGCGGGCGCGGCCACCGAACGGGCCACCCGACGCCGCCGGGCGGTGCGTGGCGCCGGCTCCGGCACGCCGTTGGTCACCGCATGATTCTCGGCAGCCTTCGGCTCGGCGACCTTCGGCTCAGCAGCCCGCGGCTCAGTGGTCTTCGGCTCAGCGACCTTTGCCTCGGCAGCCTGCGGCTCAGCGATCTTCGGCTCGGAAACCTTCGGCTCGGCAGCGACCGGCTCCGGTGCGACCGGGGCCTGCGTGCGCGTCTCGACCTCGACGACCTCGGCCGGTTCGGTCTCCTCGTCCTGCGCGGGCACGGCGACCACGGCCTCGGTCGTGACCGCCTCGGTCACCTCGTCGGCCGCGATGGCGTGTTCCGGCTCGGCCACGGGGGTCTCGACCGCCGACGCCTGGCCAGCGGAATCGGCTGCGGCCGCAGCGGAACCCGCTTCGGAATCGACCGCGCCCGACTCGGCCGCCTTCGACTCCTCGTGCGCCGCGTCCTCACCGTGGTGCGCCGCCATCGCCAACGCGACCGGATGGGCCCGCTTGACGGCGATGTCCTCCTCCGACTCCGCGGGTGCGGTGCCGTTGGCGGCGGCCGCGGGTGCGGCCGGAGCGGCGCCCTTGTCGCGACCACGACGACGACGCGACCCGCTCTCCCGCGTGCCGCGGCCCGCGCTGTCCTCGCCGGAGGACGGCTCGACGGGGTAAGCGTGCACCAGGATCCCGCGGCCGTGGCAGTGCTCACACGTGGTGGAGAACGCCTCGACCAGGCCGGTGCCCAGCTTCTTCCTGGTCATCTGCACCAGGCCGAGCGAGGTCACCTCGGACACCTGGTGCCGGGTGCGGTCCCGGCCGAGCGCCTCGGTCAGTCTGCGCAGCACCAGGTCCCGGTTCGACTCGAGCACCATGTCGATGAAGTCGACGACGATCATGCCGCCGATATCGCGCAACCGCATCTGGCGCACGATCTCCTCGGCCGCCTCCAGGTTGTTGCGGGTGACCGTCTCTTCCAGGTTGCTGCCGCCGGCGCCGGTGAACTTGCCGGTGTTCACGTCGACCACGGTCATCGCCTCGGTGCGGTCGATCACCAGGGTGCCGCCCGAGGGCAGCCACACCTTGCGATCGAGCGCCTTGGCGAGCTGCTCATCGATGCGATAGGTCTCGAACACGTCGACGCCGTTGTTCTCGTGCCGGGCGACCCGGGCGAGCATCTCCGGTGCGACGGTGCCGATGTACTTCTCGACGGTGCTCCAGGCCCGGTCACCTTCGATGACGAGCTTGGAGAAGTCCTCGTTGAACAGGTCACGGATGACCTTGACCAACAGGTCCGGCTCTTCGTACAGCGTCTTGGGCGCGCCGTCGTTCTTGCCCGCGGCGGCCTTCTCGATGGTGCGCCAGGTGGCCTGCAGGCGTTCGACGTCGCGGGCCAGTTCCTCTTCGGCCACGCCTTCGGACGCGGTGCGGATGATCACGCCCGCGTCGTTGGGCACGATGTCGCGCAGGATCTCCTTGAGCCGCTTGCGCTCGGTGTCGGGCAGTTTGCGGCTGATCCCGGTGGACGTGCCGCCCGGCACGTACACGAGGAAGCGGCCGGCCAGGCTGATCTGCGTGGTCAGCCGGGCGCCCTTGTGCCCGACCGGATCCTTCGAGACCTGCACGAGCACCTGATCGCCGGGCTTGAGCGCCTGCTCGATCTTGCGTTCCTTGCCGCCGAGTCCGGCGGCCTCCCAGTTCACCTCGCCCGCGTACAGCACGCCGTTGCGGCCGCGGCCGATGTCGACGAACGCCGCCTCCATGCTCGGCAGCACGTTCTGCACCTTGCCGAGGTAGACGTTGCCCACCATGGACGCGGACCCGGTGCTGGTGACGAAGTGCTCGACCAGGATGTTGTCCTCGAGCACCGCGACCTGCGTCGCGGTCGGATGGTCCGGGAACGCCTTCTCGCGCACCACCATCACCCGGTCGACCGCCTCGCGGCGGGCCAGGAACTCCGACTCGGTCAGGATCGGCGGGCGGCGGCGACCGGCCTCGCGGCCGTCGCGCCTGCGCTGCCGCTTGGCCTCCAACCGGGTGGAACCGGTGATGCCCTGCACCTCGTCGACCGTGGTGGCGCGGCTGCGGCTCTTGTTCCGCGGTTCGCGCTCGTGCACCACGGTGTTCGGCGGGTCGTCTTCGGTGACGTCGGCAGCATCGCCGGAATCACCGGCGACCTTGCGCCGGCGCCGCCGACGCCGACGGCGGCTGGAACCGTCGCCCGCGTTCTCGTCGTCGTCGGCATCGGCGTTGTCGTCGGCCGTATCGGTCGACTCCGCGGTGTCGGCGTGCTCGGCGGGCTGCTCGTCGTCGGTATCCGACTCGGCCTCGCCGTCGTTGTCGTTCTCGTCGTCGGCGTCGCTGTGCTGTTCGCCCCGACCGCGGCCCCGGCCCCGCCGGCCACGCCGCCTGCGGCGCGGCTGATCGTCGGCATCGGGCTGCTGGTCGGCCGAGTCCTGCTCGTCCTCGACGGTCTCGGGCTCTTCCTCGACCTGCTCGACCACCGGCTCTTCGCGGCGGGTCTCCCGCTCGGTGCGTCGCTTGCGGCGGGCCTGCTCGGCCGCGGCCGCGTCCGGCGGCAGGAACAGCGGCGCCTGCACCACGGCGGCGGACTCGAAGACCACCGGCGCGGCGACGTGCGGCTCTTCCCGGACCGGATGGGTGAACAGCTGGATCGACGGCTGATGCGCGACCTCGCTCGGCCGCTCGGAACCGGCCGCCCCGACGATCGGGTCCGGTGCGGAGAAGACGAGGCCGCCATGGCCGCGACTCGGCGGCGACTCGACGACCTCGGCCTGCTGCTCGACCGGAGCTGCGGCGGCGGGCGCCGAAGGTTCCGCGGCCGGGACCGCCGGGGTTTCCGCGGCCGGGACCGCCGGAGTCTCGGCGACCGGGGTCGCGGTGGGGGTCTCCCCCTCCGGCGGGCCGAGCGCGTCACGGACGGATTCCGCGATCGCCCGGTCGACGTTGGATTGCGCGCTGCGTGCGTCAGCTCCCAGCTCGGTGAGCTTGGCCAGGATGCGCTTGCTCGTTACTCCCAGGCGCTTGGCGAGTGCATGAACTCGGATCCGCTCCGGCAATTGTTCCGCATCCTGTGGTGTTGTTCCCGATGGCTCTTGTTCGGCCACGAAGTCTCCTCGGACCCCCGGGCGCGTCCCTCCCGGTAAGGAGTGACGCGGCCGACGCGGGGGCACTGTCCGTTCGCCTCACGCCGCTCGGCGCAAGGTCATCTGGTCTCGCCCCGCATGTCCGGTTATCACCATGTCGATCGTCGGTTGGGCTAACTGGTCACGCGGCGCCTGGCTGTTGGCTGAACTCCACGGTGTGAGCGCTCATCCAGCGTGCCGACGCGAACAGCGGGCCCGCGCAACCGGGCCTTTTGTCCGTGGCAGCGATGATCGGCATCGAACCGCGGTGTGTCATCCGGTTGCGATCGTCCCGATCATCCGCGTACCTGCGCGAACAGTCGGCATCAACAGCAACCGCTTCCAAGTATCCCACACCACGCGCGACGAGTACGCCGCGGCGCACGGCTTCGCTGCGCTCCCTCACGGCTTCGCTGCGCTGACGCTCAGCTTCGCCGCACGCCGGGGGCGCTGTTGCCCTCGCTGCGCTCGCGCACGTCGGCGGCACTGCCGCCATTGGTGTCGATGGCCCGGCCGCGGCAGTAGCGCGCGACCGGGCGGGGTCGGCAACTGTCGGTTAAATACGGAACTCGGGGAACCAGAGAGCAATCTCTCGTTTGGCGGATTCGGGCGAGTCGGACCCGTGCACCAGGTTCTCCTGGGTCTCCAGGGCGAAGTCGCCACGCACACTGCCGGGCACGGCCTTCTCGACCGGGTCGGTGCCGCCGGCGATCTGCCGGAACGCCGCGATGGCGCGCGGCCCCTCCAGGATGGCCGCGACGACCGGACCGGAGGTGATGAATTCGATCAGGGAGCCGAAGAACGGCTTCTCGGCGTGCTCGGCGTAGTGGCCCTTGGCCAGGTCCTCGGACACGTGCTTCAGTTCGAGAGCCGCGATCTTCAGGCCCTTGCGCTCGATGCGTACCAGCACCTCGCCGACGAGGCCACGGGCCACACCGTCCGGCTTGATGAGTACCAACGTCTGCTCAGTCACGGCGACACTCTAACCGGCACCCCCACCGGGTACCGAACCCGCGGTTCCGTCGCGACCGCGACGGACCTTTCCCGGACCCGATTCACGAGGAACGCGGGAGCCGCTGGCTCGGCAGCAAACCCTTCTCGATCCGGCCGCGCACGTCCGCGCGCAGCACCAGGATGAAGCCCCACACCACGGCGAAGACGATGCCGATGATGCCGATGGAGAGATGGATGAAGGTGCCGAGCAACACCAGAACCTGCAGGCCCAGATTGAACGGCATCGCCCAGGGGCGGCCCTGCAGTCCGGCGCCGAGGAACATCACGATGGCGAGCACGACGAGGTAGGTCCCCGACCACCAGGTCACCCCGCCGCCGACCGAACCGACGACCGGCAGCGCGAGCAGCACCACGATCGCCTCGAGCACGAGGGTGCCCGCCATGACGCCGCGGAAGCCCTTCCACGGGTCCGTGGCGGGCGGTGGCACCGAACCGGTCTCGTCGGTCATGCCGGGTCCTTTCCGAACAGTGCGCGCGTCGCGCCCGCGGTCACCACCGAGCCGGTCACCACGACGCCCGCGCCGGACACCATCTCCCCGGCCTCACCGACCTCTTCGGCGATGGCGATGGCGGACTCCAGCGCGTCCGGCAGGGTCGAGGCCGTGATCACGCGCTCGTCGCCGAAGCGCTGGACCGCGAGATCGGCGAGCACGTCCACGTCCATCGCGCGCGGGGAACCGTTGTTGGTCACGACGATTTCGTCGAACACCGGCTCCAGCGCGCTGAGGATGCCGTCGGCGTCCTTGTCTGCCAGTACCGCGACCACACCGACCAGCTTACGGAAGTCGAACTCCGCGGTCAGGGTGGCCGCGAGTGCCTGTGCGCCCGCGGGATTGTGCGCGGCGTCGATGAAGATGGTCGGCGCGTTGCGCATCCGCTCCAGCCGGCCAGGACTGGTCACGTTCGCGAAACCCGCACGCACGGCGTCGATATCGAGCTGCCGGTCGGCGCCCGCGCCGAAGAAGGCCTCGACCGCGGCGAGCGCGAGCACCGCGTTGCGCGCCTGGTGCTCGCCGTGCAGCGGCAGGAAGATCTCGTCGTAAACGCCACCGAGACCCTGTAATTCGAGTTGCTGGCCGCCGACCGCGATCTGGCGGGCGAGCACCCGGAATTCGCCGCCCTCGCGGGCCACTGCGGCGTCGACCTCGACGGCACGGCGCAGCAGCACGTCCATCGCCTCCGGGTCCTGCTCCGCGATGATCGCGACGGTGTCGCGCGGAATCAACAGGTCCGGTGCGCGTTTGATGATGCCGGCCTTCTCTCCCGCGATGCTGGTGAGATCGGTGCCGAGAAAATCGGTGTGGTCCATGCCGATCGGGGTGATCACCGCGATCTGCCCATCGATCACGTTGGTGGCGTCCCAGGTGCCGCCCAGGCCGGTCTCCACCACCGCGACATCGATCGGCGCTTCGGCGAACGCGGCGAACGCCATGCCGGTGAGCACCTCGAACTTGCTCATCGGCGGGCCGCCGGCGTCGGCCGACTGCGCATCGATCATCTCGATGAACGGCACCAGCTCGCGGTAGGTCTCCACGTATTTGGCCGGGCTGATCGGCGCGTTGTCGATGCTGATCCGCTCGGTGGCCAGTTGCAGGTGCGGGCTGGTGATCCGGCCCGTGCGCCGGTGCAGCGCGGTGAGCAGGGCGTCGATCATCCTGGTCACCGAGGTCTTGCCGTTGGTGCCCGCCACGTGGATCGCCGGATAGCTGTGCTGCGGCGAGCCGAGCAGATCCATCAGGGTGGCGATCCGGGTGAGCGAGGGCTCGATCTTGGTTTCCGGCCAGCGGGTGTCGAGTTCGGCTTCCACCAACGCCATTTCGGCGAGTTCGACCGGCGACGGACCGGAGCTCAGCCGCGGCCCCGCCGCCGGGTGCCGCAGTTCGTCGCCGTATTGCGGCTCCGGTTCGTGGTTCATTTGCCGCTCAGTTCCGCGAGCCGGGCGCTGATCCGGGCCACCTCGGCGGTGGCGATCTCTTGCCGCGTCTTGATCTTGGCGACCACCGGTTCCGGCGCCTTGGCGAGGAAGGCCTCGTTGCCGAGCTTGGCCGTGGTGGTGGCCACCTCCTTCTCCGCGACGCCCAGATCCTTTTCCAGACGGCGACGTTCGGCATCCAGATCGACCGCACCGGAGGTGTCCAGCTCCACCGTGACGGTGGCCGCGCTCAGCCGGACCTCCAGCGAGGCGGTCGCCGCGAAATCGGCGCCGGGTTCGGTGAGCCGGGCCAGGTTCGCCACCGGTGCGTGCAGGTCGGTCAGTCCGGCCGCGTCGAGACCGTTGAGTTTGGCCGCCACCTTCTGCTTGTCCGCCAGACCCTGGTCGCTGCGGAACCGGCGGATCTCGGTGATGAGCCGTTGGGTGTCCGAAACCCGTTGCGCGGAAACCTGATCGGTCGGCACGCCGGTGGCCTGCGGCCAGGCCGCGACCACCAGGGATTCGCCGCCGGTCAGCGCCTGCCACAGCGATTCGGTGACGAACGGGATGACCGGGTGCAGCAGCCGCAGCACCGCGTCCAGCACGGTGCCGAGCACCACCCTGGTCGATTCGGCGCGGGTCTCCTCGGCCGCGAACTGCACCTTGGTCAATTCCAGGTACCAGTCACACAATTCGTCCCAGGCGAAGTGGTACAGCGCCTCGCAGGCCTTGCTGAACTCGTAGGCGTCGAAGGCCGAATCCACTTCGGCGCGCACCTCTTCGAGCCGGTCCAGGATCCAGCGGTCGGCATCGGTGAGCGTGGCACGATCCGGCAGCGCCCCGGTGTGCGCGCCGTTCATGAGCGCGAACTTGGTGGCGTTGAACAACTTCGTCACGAAACTGCGCGAGGCGAGCGCGTGCTGTTCCCCGACCGCCGCGTCGCTGCCCGGCTGGGCACCGCGCGCCAGCGTGAAACGCACTGTGTCCGCGCCGTATTCGTTGATCCACACCAGCGGATCGATGCCGTTGCCGCGCGACTTGGACATCTTCTTGCCGTACTGATCGCGAATCAGGCCGTGCAGGAACACATCTTTGAACGGCACCTGGCGCGCACCGTTCTTGCCCGCGGTGAGCACCGGGTCGTCGGCCACGAAGGTGCCGAACATCATCATCCGGGCCACCCAGAAGAACAGGATGTCGTAGCCGGTGACGAGCACGTTCGTCGGATAGAACTTTTCCAGTTCCGGTGTGGCGTCCGGCCAGCCCAGCGTGGAGAAGGGCCACAGCCCGGAGGAGAACCAGGTGTCGAGCACGTCCGGGTCCTGCACGTAGCCCTCGGGCGCGGTCTCGTCGGGACCGACGCACAGCACCTCGCCCTCGGGGCCGTACCAGATCGGGATGCGGTGACCCCACCACAGCTGCCGCGAAATGCACCAGTCGTGCATGTTGTCGACCCAGTCGAACCAGCGCGGCTCGGAGCTGGCCGGGTGAATCACGGTGTCGCCGTTGCGCACCGCGTCACCGGCGGCCTTGGCCAGCGTCTCGACCTTGACCCACCACTGCATGGACAGGCGCGGTTCGATCGGCTCACCGCTGCGCTCGGAATGCCCGACGCTGTGCAGGTACGGCCGCTTCTCGGCGACCACTCGGCCCTCGGCCGCGAGCCGCTCGCGCACCGCGACGCGCGCCTCGAAGCGGTCCATGCCGTCGAATTCGGTTCCGGTATCGACGATCCGCCCGCGCTCGTCCATGATGTTCGGCATCGGCAGGCTGTGCCGCACGCCCATCTCGAAGTCGTTCGGATCGTGCGCGGGGGTGATCTTCACTGCGCCGGAACCGAATTCGGGATCGACGTAGTCGTCGGCGATGATCGGGATCTGCCGGCCGGTGATGGGGTGTTCCAGGGTGGTGCCGACCAGCGCCCGGTAGCGCGGGTCGTCCGGATGCACGGCCACCGCGGTGTCGCCGAGCATCGTCTCGACGCGGGTGGTCGCGACGATCACGTGCGGTTCGTTGTCGTCGAGCGAGCCGTACCGCAGCGAGACCAGCTCGCCTTCGACGTCCTCGTACTTGACCTCGATATCGGAGATGGCGGTGCGCAGCGCGGGTGACCAGTTGACCAGTCGCTCGGCGCGGTAGATCAGCCCGGCGTCGTAGAGCCGCTTGAAGATCGTCTGCACGGCGCGGGACAGGCCGTCGTCGAGGGTGAATCGGTCCCGGCTCCAGTCGACGCCGTCGCCGAGCGCGCGCATCTGCCACTGGATGGCGCCACCGGATTCGCGCTTCCAGTCCCACACCTTGTCGATGAACAGCTCGCGGCCGAAGTCTTCCTTGGTCTTGCCGTCGACGGCCAGCTGCTTCTCCACCACTGTCTGGGTGGAGATTCCGGCGTGGTCCATGCCGGGCAGCCACAGCACCTCGTAGCCCTGCATGCGCTTGCGGCGGGTGAGGGTGTCCATCAGGGTGTGGTCGAGGGCATGGCCGATGTGCAGGTTGCCGGTGACGTTCGGCGGGGGTAGCACGATGGAGTACGGCGGCTTGTCGCTGGTGACGTCCGCCTCGAAATAGCCAGCGGCTACCCAGCGCTCGTACATCGAGGCCTCTACCTCGCCGGGGTTCCAGCTCTTGGGAAGGGCATCGGCACGATTACGTGGATTGTCAGGGGCTGCGCTGGTCACCCGACGATTCTAGTAGTCGGGCTCAACGGAATTCCGCAGGGGCGGGGGGTGCGCGCACAAACAAAAAGTAAGGCGGAGTCTTCGGTGGATGAGGGACACCGAAGACTCCGCCTACAACTGATAGCTTACCGTCCCAGCTGGAAGTGTTCCGGAATCCATACGGAATTCTCAGCTTCGGACGATACCGCCCCGGCTAACCCGTCGAAACGGGCATTTGGGCGGCCGCCAGGGCCAGATCACCGTTGATGTCGACCGCGGCGGTATAGCCCGCGCCCGCCGCGACGACCACCTGAGCCGCGGCGTTCGCGACGTTCCCCGCGGCCCAGACTCCGGGCACGCTGGTGCGCCCCGCGGGGTCGGCGAGCACCCATCCCTTGTCATCGAATTCGCAGCCGAGCCCGTGCAGCAGATCGGCTTCCGGCACGAAACGCGGCGCGACGAACAGCGCCGCGCGCGCAATGGTCCGGCCGTCGGTCAGTTCCACTGCGCGCAACGTGCCGTCCACCACCAGCCGGGCGACCGTACCCTCGACGATCCGCACGCCCACCGCGGCGAGCCGCGCACGGTCGGCGTCGGACAGTGCCATGGTGTGCGGGAACAGGACCACGTCGGCGGACCATTGCGGCAGCAGCAACGCGAGGTGCAGCACCCGGGGGTCCGCCCCGCCGAGCAAGCCCAGCGGCTGGTCACGCACCTCGTAGCCGTGGCAGTACGGACAGTGCAGCACCTCGGCGCCCCACCGTTCCCGCACGCCGGGCAGGTCCGGCAGTTCATCGCGCAGACCGGTCGCGATCAGCAACCGGTGCGCCGTCAGTACCCGGCCGCTCGCCAGCCGGACGGTGAAATCCGCACTCCCCTCGATCTTTTCGGCCTTCGTCACGACATCATCGATCAGCTCGCCCCCGTAGCCCGCGACCTCGGCCGCGCCGGCGCTCAGCAGTTCGCCGGGCGGCATGCCGTCCCGCGAGAGGAACCCGTGCATGTGCTCGGCGGGCGCATTGCGCGCCGGTCCCCCGCGCACCACCGCGACCCGGCGTCGCGACCTGGTCAGCACCAGCGCCGCGGACAGTCCCGCCGCGCCCCCGCCGACCACCACTACCTCGTATATCTCGTTCATCCAGTGATCACCTCCGTCGACAGCGTGCCGCTCCGCGTCCTGTTACGGCAACCATTATTGCCAATTCCGGGAAATCGAGGTGCACTGGAGTGATGGAGAACCAGCCGACCATCGCCGCGACGCTCGCCGACATCGGTCCCCGGCTCAAAGCGGCGCGCACCCAGCGCAAAGTCACCTTGACCGCCTTGGCCGAGACGACCGGGATCTCCAAGAGCACACTGTCGCGGCTGGAATCCGGCCAGCGCCGCGCCAGCCTCGAATTGCTGCTGCCGATCGCGCAGGCCCTGCAGGTACCGCTCGACGAACTCGTCGCCGCCCCCCGCAACGCCGATCCGCGGGTGCACGCTCCCGCGCGGAAGATCAACGGTATCACCGTCTTTCCGCTCACCCGGCAGCCCGGACCGTTGCAGGCCTTCAAGATGGTGCTGCCCGCCGATCGCACCGAACCGGAGGCGCGGGTGCACGAGGGCTACGAGTGGCTCTATGTCCTGTCCGGCCAGTTGCGGATGATCCTCGGCGAGCACGATGTCGTGCTCGGCCCCGGTGAAGCCGCCGAATTCGATACCCGGCAACCGCATTGGTTCGGCAGTGCCGGCCGCGGTCCGGTGGAATTGCTCAGCCTCTTCGGCAGTCAGGGCGAGCGGATGCACCTGCGGGCCCGGCCCCGCCGGGGCCGCACGGATTGATCACAATTCAGCTGTGTCCGTATTGTCCGTTCTTGCCAGATCGGCTCGAGATGCGGACGCTGGAGAGTGTGAACGGATCCGGTAGTCGCCTTCAGGGGAATCTCAGTGAAAAACCAGGGTATTCCCCGTTGCGACGCCGAAGACGATTGGGGACGCTGGAAGAGGTGAAGCCCCCGCTCGACACGTACGCCGACGAAGCCGTGCTCCCGCTCGCCGAAGCCGCGCTACCCGCCGAGGCCGACTGGCCGCCCGCGGACCTGCTCGCCACGGAAGTGGTGCCGCCCGTCTTCGCCCCCGACGCCGTGCACGACCTGCGGGGTAGTTCCATCGATGAATTGCAGTACCCCGCAACCGCGGCCCTGGTCGTCGCGGGTTTGCCGGGCGCGGGAAAAAGCACCGTGCTGCGCCGTTTCTTCGGCACCGACACCGACGCCGAGCAGCCGTCCGGCGGACCGGAAGGTTCGGTGGTGCTCGATTCGCTCCAGGTCCGCAATCGGTTGCGGCACCGGCTCGGCTGGCTGCCCTACGCGCTGTGGCGGCCGGTGGTGCACGTCGCACATTTCGCCGGAATCCATGCGGCACTGCGCGATACGGACGGTCCGGTGGTGATCCACGACTGCGCCACCGTCGGGTGGGCGCGACGGGTGATCTCGTTCTGGGCCGCCGGATACGGCCGCGAACTGCACGTGATCCTGCTCGACGTGCCCGCCACCGTGGCCAAGGCCGGTCAGCACGCGCGGGGGCGGCGATCCAACCGAATGACATTCGTGCTGCACTGCTTTCGCTGGCGTCAGCTGATGGAACGGCTGCGCTCCGGGCAGACCATGCGGCCCGCGCCGGAGTCGCTGGTGATCGTCGACCGGCGCACGGTCAACCGGATGCGCCGAGTCACCTTCGCCGCGTAGCGGATTACGCGCTCACGGCACCAGCACGGTGAGCGCGCCGCGCACGGCACGCACCGTGATCGGCAGCGCGCCCGCCGGTTCGCCGTCGGCCGTGGCCGGGGTGTCGGGTGCGGCGAGCGTGATCTCCGCGGCGCGATACTGGGTGACCTTCGGGTGGATCTGCCGCTTGCCCGCCGACAGCGCGGGCAGCAGCCGCAGCATCTCGCGGCGCGACAGCGCGCCGACGACGGTCAGATCGAGCAGCCCGTCGTCCATCTCCGCGTCCGGGCAGATCAGCATGCCCCCGCCGTAGGTGCGGGTGTTGCCGATCGCGACCATCACCGCGTCGATCTCCAGGTTCGAGCCGCCGCCGGGGTTGGTCAGTCCGTCGGTGACCGCGCCGGTCAAAGCCATCCGGTAAGGCACGGGGAACAGGCGCGAGATCTCGGCCAGTGCCGCCACGGTGTAGCGCAGACGGCCTTTCGGCCAGCTCATCCGGTTCGCGCGCAGGCTGACCCTGGCGTCGAACCCGGTGCCGGACACGGTGGCGAACCAGGTCGGCGCCGAACCCGGTACCGGCGCGTCGATCCGGCCGAGATCGATGGCGCGCTCGCGCCCGTCGAGCACGACATCGGCGGCGGCCACCGGATCCTCGGTCGGGATGCCGAGTTCCCTGGCGAGATCGTTGCCGGTGCCCGCCGGAATCATGCCGAGCGGCACGCCCGTTTCGGCGACGGCGGCGAGGATCACGTTCACCAGACCGTCGCCGCCGATGCAGACCACCGCGTCCGGGCGGTCCCGTTCGATCGAATCCCGAACCTGCCGTACCGATTCGGCGGCGGAAGGCGCCCGCACCTCGGTGATCTCGACGCCACGCGCGCGCAGCCGCGCCAAAGCCGCATCCGCGACGTCGTGGCCCTTGCCGTGCCCGGACCGCGGATTGGTCACCACGGTGACCGAACGCGCGCTGCGGGATGAATCCTGTGTCACGGAACCAGCTTTCCAGGATTGAGGATGCCCGCAGGATCCACTTCGGCTTTTACCGCGCGCAGCACGCGCACCCCGAGATCGCCGATCTCGGCGGGTAGCCAAGGCCGATGATCGGTGCCGACCGCGTGGTGATGGGTGATGGTGCCGCCCGCCGCCACGATCGCGTCGCCGACGGCCTGTTTCGCGATGTGCCACTGCGCGATCGGATCGTCGAGCTGTTTGGCGACGATGGTGAAGTACAGCGAGGCGCCCGTCGGGTAGGTGTGCGAGATGTGGCACATGACCAGCGGCGGGGTGCCCTGACCGGCGAGCGAGTCGGTGAGCGCCGCGGTGACCTTCGCCTTGAGCACCGGCACGTTCGACCAGATCGTCGCGGTCTCCAGGGTTTCGCACAGCACGCCGACATCGAGCAGCGCGTCACGCATGTAGGGCGCGCCGAAGCGGCCGTGTTCCCATTCCCGGGCCGGAGTTTCGCCGAGATCGGTGCCGCCCGCCGCGGCCAGCAACCCCCCCGCCTCGGCACTGCGCGCCGCGACGTGCGCCGCGCTGCCCTCGAATGTGGTGATGGCCAGGCAACCGGTGACGGCATTGCCGCCGATATCGCCCGCGCGCGCTAGGTTGATGCCGGTTTCGGCCTCGTCGGACAGGCGCAGCACGGTCGGTGCCGCCCCCGCCTGCACCACCGAACGCAGTGCGGCGGTGCCGGTTTCGAAGTCGGGGAAAGACCACGCTCGGTACGCAACGGTTTCCGGCACCGGGTGCACCCGCACCGTCACCTCGGTGATCACGCCGAGCGCGCCTTCGGAACCGACGAACAACTCACGCAGATCCGGGCCCGCCGCGGACGCCGGCGCGCGGCCGAGTTCCACTGTGCCGCTGGGGGTGGCGATCTTCAGCCGCTGCACCATGTCGTCGAAGCGGCCGTACCCCGCGGACGCCTGACCGGACGATCGGGTTGCCGCGAAACCGCCGATGGTGGCGAACTCGAAGCTCTGCGGAAAGTGGCCGAGCGAAAGCCCTTGCGCGGCAAGTAATTGCTCCGTGCGCGGACCGGTGAGACCGGCGCCGAGGGTTACCAGGCCGCTGATCGGGTCGACGTCGGTGACGGTATCGAGCCTGCGCAGGTCCACCGCGATCACGGCGTCGAAACGACCGCGGACCGGGTCGACGCCGCCCACCACGCTCGTTCCGCCGCCGAACGGCACCACGGCGATCCCCTGCTCGGCGCAGTAGGCCAGCACAGCCAAGGCCTGCGCGTGGTCGGCGGGGGCGACGATGGCGTCGGGCGCGTCCTGCGGCTCTTCGGCACGACGGCGCAGCAGGTCGAAGGTGCTCTTACCGCCCGCGTGGCGCAACCGGTCGCGGTGGTCGGCCGACACATTGTCCGCGCCGACCACCCCGGCCAACCCGTCTCGCTGGTCCGGCGTGAGCGCCGACTCGCGGAGCAGCACATCGCCCTCATCGCGGCGCGCCACCGGGTCGCCGGACACTCCGAACACCTGCGTCAAGAGGTTCCGGATCTGTGCCGACAGCGGCTTGTGTCCGGCGGGAATGCCCCAGGCATCCCAGACCATACCCGCCGCGGCCTCGGTTACGCCCGAGTTCTGCGCGGGAGTCGGTTCCTCGCCGGTGTGCTTCTGCGTCTCGACCATGCGTTACAGTTTGACATAGAATGTCAAGTAGTAACGATGAGCCGCCGACCCGAGGTGACACCTTGACCGCTCCGGACGAGTCCGCCGACACCGCCCCCTCCGCGATCGACCTCGCGATCTTCGAGGCCGCGCGCCGCTGCGTCGAGGAATTCGGCGTGCGGCGCACCACCCTCACCGAGGTGGCCCGGCGGGCCGGCGTCAGCAGGCCGACCGTCTACCGCCGATGGCCGGACACCGGTGCGCTGGTGGCCGAGCTGCTGGTGCGCGAGCTGCGCGCGATCGTCACCGACACCATGCCGCGCGCGGGCACCGGGCGGGCCCGATTGGTCGAGGGCATCGTCGCCGGCGCCGCGACGGTGCGCTCGAACTCGTTGTTCGGCAAAATCTTCCGCACCGACACCGACCTGATGCTCACCTACGTGTTCGGCCGGCTCGGCCGCAACCAACGCGCCCTGATCGAACTGTTCGCGGCCGGAATCCGAGAAGGCCAGCAGGACGGCTCGATTCGCGCAGGCGACCCGGAACACCTGGCCACCATGCTGCTACTGATCGCGCAATCCGCCGTGCAATCCGCGGGCACGGTCGCGCCGATGCTGCGCGGCACCGAACTCGACGCCGAACTGCGCCACGCGATCAACGGCTACCTCGTTCCGGGTGCACCCCGGTGAAGACGGTTCAGGTTGTGCGCCAAGCGGTTCGGGTTGCCCCGGACGCGGTTCGGGCTACGCTCCACGCGGTTCGGGCTACGCCCCACGTGGTTCAGGTTGCCCCCCCACGCCGCTCAGGTTTGCCCCCGGGCGGTTCAGCTTGCCCCACGCCGTTCGGGTTTCCCCCGCGCGGCTCAAGTTGGCCGGCGCGGTTCGGGGGGTGCCCCACCCGGCTCGGGTTACGCCCACGCGGTTCGGTTGCCCCCACGAGGTTCGAGTCACGCCCCACGCTCGGTTCAGGTTTGTTCCCCACGCCGTTCGGGTCGCCCATACGCGGTTCAAGTTGCTCCACGCCGTTCGGGTTTCCCCCCGCGCGGTTCAAGTTGGCCCGGCGCGGTTGCGGGGGTGCCCCACCCGGTTTGGGTTACGCCCACGCGGTTCGGTTGCCCCCACGAGGTTCGGGTCATGCCCCACGCTCGGTTCGGGTTGTGCCCCGCGCGGTTCAGGTTCCCCCACGCGGTTCAAGTTGCCCCCACGCCGTTCGGGTTTCCCCCACGCGATTCAAGGTTGCTCCCCCCGACGCCGTTCAGGTGGCGCCCCACCCGGCTCGGGTTGCGCCCCACGCTCGGTTCGGGTTGTGCCCCGCGCGGTTCAGGTTGCCGCCCGGCGGGGTTCAGGTTGCCGCCCGGCGCGTTTCGGGGGGTGCCCTACTCGGTTCAGGGGCTGCCGCACACGACTGCTGGGCGGCGCGCAGGCGATGCCATCGATATCGGAAAGGTAGTGCGATGACTAGGAATTCGGTGGGCACCGGAGAATCGGCCCTCAACGGGGAACGGCGCGCCCGCGAGCTGCGACAGCTCGGCGATGATCAGCAGATCGATCTGCTGATCATCGGCGGCGGGGTCACGGGCGCAGGCGCAGCGCTGGACGCGGCCGCGCGCGGGCTGCGCACCGTGCTGGTCGAGCGGCACGATCTCGCGTTCGGCACCAGCCGCTGGAGTTCCAAGCTCGTGCACGGGGGGTTGCGTTACCTCGCCAGCGGTCAGGTCGGCATCGCACACGAGAGCGCCGTCGAACGCGGCATCCTGATCCGCACCACCGCACCGCATCTCGTGCGACCGCTCCCCCAGCTCGTCCCGCTGCTGCCCGGTATCGGCGCGGCGCAAAGCGCGCTCGTCCGAGCCGGTTTCGTGGCGGGCGATCTGTTGCGTCGCGGGGCGGGCACCCCTGCGGCGATCCTGCCCCGGTCCCGCCGGGTCGCCGCGGCAGAGGCGCTGCGCCTCGCGCCGACGGTTCGGCGCGCGGGCTTACGCGGCGGGCTCCAAGCCTGGGACGGACAGCTCGTCGACGATGCCCGCCTGGTGGTCGCGCTGGCGCGCACCGCGGCAGCGCAGGGGGCGAGCGTGCTGACGCGCGTGGAAGCCCTTGATGTGACCGGTAATTCGGCCACCCTACGAGACACCCTCAGCGGTGCGAGCCTGACCGTTCGCGCCCGCGCGGTGGTGAACGCGACCGGTGTCTGGGCCGACGAGGTCGACCCGAGTATCGGGCTGCGTCCCAGTCGTGGCACCCATCTGGTGTTCGACGCCGCCGCATTCGGAGGCCTCACCGCGTCGCTGACGGTGCCGGTGCCCGGCAGTACGAGTCGATTCGTCTTCGCCTTCCCCGCCGCGCACGGCCGGGTCTACCTCGGCCTGACCGATGAGGACGCGCCCGGCCCGGTGCCCGACGAACCGAAACCCACCGAGACCGAGATCGACTTCCTGCTCGACACGATCAATACCGCGCTGCGAGAACCGTTGACGCGGGCGGATATCCGCGGCAGCTACGCCGGTCTGCGCCCGCTGTTGAAAACCGCCGACGACAGCACCGCCGACATCTCCCGCAAGCACGCGGTATTGACCTCGCCGACCGGTGTCATCACCATCGTCGGCGGCAAACTGACCACCTACCGCCGCATGGCCGAGGATGCCGTCGACGCCGCGGTTTCGCACGCCGCGCTCACCGCCGGCCCCTGCCGCACCCGGCGACTGCCGTTGGTGGGCGCGGTATCCGGCGCAGAGCGCGATCGCATCGATGCACCACCCACCCTGATCGACCGCTACGGCAGTGAGGCCGCAACCATTCTCGCTGCCGCACAAGCCAACCCGTCCCTCTCCGACCCCGTCGCCCCCGGAATCGACGTCACCGCCGCCGAATTCGCCTTCGCAGTCACCCACGAGGGTGCCCTCACGCCCGACGACCTGCTGGACCGCCGCACCCGCATAGGCCTCGTACCCGCCGACCGCACAGCCGCCACCCCCGCCGCCGTCGCGGCCCTGGCCCCCGCCACCTGACGGTCCGCGGGTTACCGGCGACGGCGCTCCCCCGGCCGGGGATCCCGCGCCCGCCCAGGTCGCACCCCTTCTGCGTTCGCGCACGCGCTATGGCAGGCCACAGCGCGTGCGCGAACACAGAACCCGTGCGAGAGCCACCCCTGTGCCGCTTGGGAGCGGATCGACCCCGGCAGTCGCGGGCGGAAGCCACTACGAGACGCAGGCTCCGAGCATGGGCTCCGGGCATGGGCTCCGGGCGTGATCACCAGCGGCAACACCCGGCGCGATCACCAGCGAGAACACCGGACACGACCACCAGCCGCGACACCAGACACGGCCACCGCCAGGAACGCCAGACACGACCACCAGTGGGAACGCCAGGCACGGCCACCAGCGGGAACGCCAGGCACGGCCACCAGCGGGAACCCCGGACACAGCCACCAGCGAGAACACCAGACACAGCCACCAGCGGGAACGCCAGGCACGACCACCAGTGGGAACCCCGGACACGGCCACCAGTGGGAACGCCAGACACGACCACCGCCGGAACCCCGGACACGACCACCGCCGGAACCCCGGACACGACCACCGCCGGAACCCCGGACACAGCCACTGACGGAACCCCGGACACGGCCACTGATGGGAACGCTGCAGCCGACGACGTCACCTCGTCGGCTGCAGCGTCTGAACATCCGCCCCGCCCAACCGGTTTCGGCTCACACGGTGCGGATGGGGCTCTCCACCCCAGCGACGATGTGCCGACGGCGGGTGGGCATCATCATCGTCGGATGCGAGATGCTCCAGGCGGTGCTCGCGCAGATCAACTCTTTGATGCGGGCGCCGATCCGGCCGGTGAGGACGGTGGAGGTGACCTCGTCGGCAGGTGTCACCCGCTGGACGATCGCGTCGCGGCGGCCGAGGCTGACGCACTGCAACGCGTATCCGATCGTGGTCTCCGGCACTTTGCGTCCGGTCAGCCGCGCGGCGAGGACGTCGGCGGCCAGCCACGCCATGGGAGTTGCTGTGGCGCAAGCCATCCGGAGTGGTTTGCCGCCCACACCGGCGGCGATCGCGGCGTCACCGACCGCGTACACGTCGGGGTGTGAGACCGAGCGCATGCCGGCGTCGACGACGATCCGACCGGTCTCGGACACCTCCAGAGTGGTGGCGGCCGCGATCGGATGCACGGTGAAACCGGCGGTCCACACGGTCACATCGGCCGGAAGCTCCCCGGCGGCAGTGACCACGGCGTTCGCTTCGACGCGCGCGACATCCGCATTCTCGTGCACGGTGATGCCGAGCCGGTCGAACACGCGGTCCAGGTGCCGCTGCGCCTTCTCGCTGAGCCAGTCGCCGGCACCGCCGCGGGCGGCGATCGCCACGGCCAGTTCGGGATACGCCTCGGCGATCTCGGTGGCCGCTTCGATACCGGTCAGGCCACCGCCGACGATCAACACCGTCGCACCGGGCGTCAGTTCGGCCAACCGTGCCCGCAGCCGCGACGCGGCCTGCTTCCCCGCGATGTCGTAGGCATGCTCGGCGACGCCGGGAACGCCGTGATCGGTGGTGGTGCTGCCGAGCGCGTACACGAGGGTGTCGTAGCCGAGGGTGTCGTGGCCGTGCTCGCCGACCAGGTCGACGGTCTTGCGGTCGACGTCCACCGCGGTCACCCAGGCGGTCCGAACCTGCACACCGGTGCCCGCGAAGACCGCGCGCAACGGCCGCGACGGCAGGTCCTGTCCGCTCGCGAGCTGATGCAAGCGGATCCGCTCGACGAATTCGGTGTCGGCGTTGACCAAGGTGATCTCGACGTCGTCACCGTGCAGCCGCTTGGCGAGGCGGCCGGCGGTGTTGGCTCCGGCGTATCCGGCGCCGAGGACGACAATGCGATGCTTCATGGCTCGCTCCTATCTGGGTTGTGCTCACCTCCTGAACCGGACAGCCGCACAATCCCTGACAGGTAAGGGATGAGAGCTGCGTCACCACGTCCAGTCGAGCGGCTGCGGCTGTTCGCTCGCCGTCCACTGCCGCGTCAGGTGGGTCAGCTTCTCGGGGTTGACCTGGATGTGGATTCGGGCGACGCCCGCGGGGGTCGCGTCGAGGCAGAAAACGCCGATCACCTGCGCGTCGACCTCCACGAGCAGCGCGGGCGCACCGTTGGCGACGACGGCATAGAAGGCCGGGGTGCCGCCGATCATCTCGCGTTTGCCCTCGGTCCGCCGGAACAGTCCACGCAGGTAGCGCGCGATCTGCAGCGCACCCAGCACCGGGGTCTTCCGGGCATGCACCCGGCCGCCGCCGTCGGCCACGCTGACCGCGTCGTCGGTGAGTAACCGGATCAGCGAGTCGGTGTCACCGCTGAGCGCGGCGGCAAGGAATTCCTCGACGACCTTGCGGGCCGCGACCGTATCGATCTCGGCGCGGGCCCGCTCATCGCTGAGATGCTGTTTGGCACGTCGATAGATCTGCTGACAGTTCGCTTCGGTGAGGTCGAGCAGCTCGGCGATTTCGCGATGGGAATACCCGAAAGCTTCCCGCAGCACGTACACGACCCGCTCATTGGGCGAGAGCCGTTCCATCAGGGTGAGCATCGCCATCGAGACGGACTCGCGCTGCTCGGCGCTGTCGGCCGGACCCAGGATCCGGTCGCCGGCCAGGACGGGTTCCGGAAGCCACTGTCCCACATAGGTTTCCCGGCGCGCCCGAGCCGAGGTCAGCTGGTTCAAGCAGATGTTCGTGAGCACCTTCGTCAACCAGGCCACGGGCGTCTCGATCAGCGTCCGGTCCGCCGCGTGCCAGCGCAGGTACACGTCCTGCACCGCGTCCTCGGCATCGCCGGCCGACCCGAGGAGCCGGTAGGCGATCGCCTCCAGGCGGCCCCGGTAACCCTCGAACAGATCGGCCTCTTGCATGCTGAGCGACATGACCCCATGGTCGGCCATGCAGGCCTGGCGCGTCCACCCGCCCCCGGCCCGGCCGATCCGCCGATGCGCCCACGAACACCGCAGGTCAGCGACAGCTCAACTGCCCGAGGCGGTTTCGTCGAACGACCAGGCGTCGAGGTCCGCGCGCATGCAGGCCCGGGGCCAGTCGTCCAGACCGTGCGCGGCTTCCGCGTCGCGGATCGCGTGCAGGCCGGGCGTCTGTTCCTCGTCGGGGAGGTAGCGGAACCCGATCCGCTCGTAGTACGGCCCGTTCCAGGCCACCTCGGTGAACGTGGTGAGCGTCATCGCCTGCGTCCCTCGGGCTTTCGCCCAGCGGACGGCATGGTCGATCAACTGTTTGCCGATCCGCCTGCCGCGATGGTCGGGGTGCACCGAGACCTGGTCGATGTGCACGTCGCCGTCGACCAGCTCGGCCATCAGGTAGCCGATCGGCGGGTCGGCGTCGTCGGTCCACACCCAGACGCGCCCGGCCTGCTGGGCCTCGCGCAGTATCTCCAGTGCGGGCGGGTCGTCCTCCGCGACAGCGGTCATCCCGATTTCGGCGAACGGTTTTCCCGCCGCAATCTCGATTTGCTGAAGGGCAGGCAGGTCATCCTCGGTCGCCGGACGGATCACAGACACGCACCCATTATCGGGTCCAGGTGACCGGTGTGCCGAGAATGCCGTCGATGAGCACCTGAAGTGCCCACTGTGCGCGGGCGTCACCGTCGCCGGAGGTCAAGGATTCGCGCATCGACACGACCATCGGATAGCGGTCGGCGGGGAGCGCGGCATAGCGCGCGGTGACCTCCGCGATGTGCTGGTCGGCGCGCATGCCCTTGGTGTTGTAGGCGCTCTGCTCGGCGGCGGCCGCGGTGATGTAGAGGAACAGCAGGTCCACGGCCCAGGAGTTGGTCTGCTCGGCCACCCCGCCCTCGGCGAGCAGCGCGAGCATGCGATCGACCAGCGCCAGCGCGTTCTCGCCGGTGGGGATGGCGCCGAGCGCGACCAGCGCGACCCCCTCGTGCCTGCTCATCACCGCAATCGCCGAGTGCACCAGCTCGACGAGCCGTTCGCGCCAGGTGCCGCCGACCGGTTGCTCGATCATGCCGAGCACATGATCGAGCATGGCCGCCATCAGGTCGTCGCGATTGGCGACGTAGACGTACAGCGAAGCCGCACCGGTGTCGAGATCCTGGGCGACCCGGCGCATGGTCAGGGCGGCGAGGCCGTCCTGGTCCAGGATGCGCAGCCCGGTCTCGATGATCACCTCGCGGCTCAGCGGCGCCTTGGCCGGGCGCGCTCGACGGCTCACAGGCGCTTCTTTCATAGGGCGAGCATACGCCATTACGAACAGTGTTTGACACGAACAGCGTTCGTCTCGTATCGTTTCACTCGAACGAACAACGTTCGTCAACCTTTTCGCTCGGATCCGCCGTCGCGCCGATCGGCGAGCGCTACTCACCAAGGACTTCCCATGTTTCTCATCACCGGCGGCCGCGGCGCGGTCGGCACCCATCTGCTGGATCTGCTGCGCACCGACGGCCATTCCGTCCGTGTCGGCTCGCGGCGACCCGAAGAATTGGCGTTGCCCGCCGATGTCCCCGCCCTCGCCTGCGACCTGACCGACCCGAGCACGTTTCCCGCCGCACTGTCCGGCGTCGACGCGGTGTTCCTCTACGCCGAACCCGCGGCGATCACCGAATTCGTCGCCGCCGCAACCGAAGCCGGCGTCGAGCACATCGTGCTGCTCTCGTCGGCCTCGGTGCTCGGTCCCGATGCGGCGAACAACCCGATCGGAAAAGCACACCTGGACACCGAGATCGGGCTCGCCGACGCACCGATGACCGTCACCGTGCTGCGCCCCGGCACCTTCGCGGGCAACGCGCGATTCTGGGCCGGGCCGATCAAGGCCGGACAGCCCGTCAGCCTCCCCTACCCGAACGCCTACGCCGAGCCGATCCACGAACGCGATATCGCCGCCTGCGCCCACGCGGTGCTCACCGCGCCGAAACACCGTGGCGGCCAACACAGTCTGACCGGTCCCGAAGCGCTGACCTTCCGCGAACAACTCGACCGCGTCGCCTCGGTCCTCGGCCGCCCCGTCCCGATCGCCGAAATCACCGCTGAGGAATGGAAGGAACAGATGGCACCCCATATGCCAGGTTTCGTCGCCGACGGCCTGCTCGAGCACTGGCGCCGCCACGACGGCGTCCCGATCCCACTCACCGACACCGTCACCACCCTCACCAGCCAGCCACCCCGCACCTTCACCACATGGTTGCAGGAGCACGCCGCCGAATTCCAGAACTGACCGGTGCAGGTCTGCGATCCACCCGTATGAAACGTCCGGTGCCTCGAGCCCGGTCACGGTATGCGCCACCATCGAGCGCCCTCGTCGCCGTGGCGGGCCGGGGACAGTCTCGTCGGGCGCAAGCCGATGGACAGTCTCGTCGGCGACCTCGCGGGCCGGGTCGCAATACGCGAAGTCGGCGAGCGCTCTCGCCACCGCGGCAGAGATGTGCCGGCAACGCGCGAGTGCATTGATCGGCCCTACCCGCGGGGTCGAGCCGCCCATGTGCGGCAGTTGGCGTGTTCGGGAAGTGGGCGGGGTGGTTGCGGAGGAGATGGTGGCCACAGTGGGGCGTGTGGGTGAATAGCGTGGATGATCGGGTTGTCGCTGGTCGGGCGGTTGTGCGGGTGGGGGTCAGATGTGTACCCGGGGTGTCGAATTCGGCCGGGGAAGATCAATCCGCGGTGGGTTGGGACGGCGGGAGTTCGGTGGTCACGCACGGTTCAAGGCACCGGTTTGCCTCAGGTTCACGCTCTATGCTGGCTTCGAAAGTCGGTAGTGCGCCGGGAAGGAGGGCGCGGGTGCGCAGCAAACCGTCCACCGTGGGTATCGCGCCGGGCAACGGCCTGGTCGCGCGCTTCGGTGGCATTGTCGTCTATCTGTCGGGTGAAACCGCTTCCACCGAGCGAATTCTCGGCACGATCGAGGCAGTCGCCGAGTTCGACCGCCCCGGCGCGGCCCTGGCCCAACGTCTCGCGGCCGTGGTCTTCGCCGGCACCGCCGAACCGCAACACTTCGGCGTGCTCGCACCCACCGACGACGGCACCCTCATCCTGCTGCGTGGACCGGTGTTCGCCGAGATCAACGGCGCCGAAGGCACCCGGCGCCTCGACGGCACCCGCGCCTTCACCTGGGTCGACGAGATCGTCCGCGAACCGTTCCGCCGCATCACGATCGGCGCGGCCGGCACCGCCGCCCTGAAAGCGTTGCCCCGCACCGACCTCCGCGCCGGCATCGCCCCCGGCGGTGGTTTCGTCCTGAATGCCGCACTCCGCCGCGCCGCAAAAACTCCGCGCCGTCCCGCCGAAACCCCACCCCCCGCCGTAGACCTCACCGCCCACCGCGCTCGCACCCGCCCCGCCTCATCGACCAGCGAACCAGAACCCACCACCGCCTCAGCTGGTCCCCACGCCAACACAAACGATCCGCGCGCCGCCACGCCGACCGACGAACGCGGCCGCACGACCACGTCGGGTGCCTCCGACACCCGCGCCAACGCGAACCGATCTCGCGCCGTCTCGTTGAACAGCGCACGCGAACAGGATGCCGTCCCTGGTGTCTCCAACACCCAACAACTGCACACCGCCACCGCTGACGGTGCGTCCGGCACGTCGGTCCAACGCTCTGACGCAGTAGCCGCCGCAGGACGTTCGTCGGGAAGTTCCGCATCGAGTGCAAGTAGTGGCACGGCGGCGGTCGAGCCGGATTCGGCTGCGGGTATCACCGCCACAGCGGCAGACCCAGCCGCGCAGCAACTGCACACCGCCACTGCGACCACAAACGGTGCGTCCGGCTCATCGGCCCAACGCTCTAACGCGGTGGGGACGGAACGTTCGTCGGCGAAGGGTGCGGGCCGCACCCCGATGGTCGAGCCGGAGCCGACCGCGGCTGCGGGTATCACCGTGGCTTCGGCAACAGGCGCTGCTGGGAAACGCCCTCGCGCCACCTCAGTTCAGGGCGGGTCTTCGAAGCAACCTGCTGCGGCAGAAGGCAATTCAGCGGACATCCCCCTCGACCCGACGGCCGCCGCAGGATTCGCGGCCGCCTCGGACTCCAGCACGGAGGCAGCTGGGGCCGGGCCGAAAGGGACAGCTGCGGCGAAGCGACAGTCGGCCTCGTCGGCGAAGAAGGCGGGGAGCCCCAGCGCGAGCGGCTCAGCCGGGGCACGGCCCACCATTTCCACAGACGAGCTCGAGGCCACAGCCGCTTCGGGTTTCGGCGCGACGCCGGAGCCGACCGGCGAATCCGATGCGGTCGCGCCGTCTGCCGGCACGCGCTCATCTACAAACGTGAATGCCGAGGCGTCCCCGGCGGAAGCCGATCGACCGCGCGTGGGCTCGTCATCGAATATCGCTGGGACGCAGAGTGTTTCGCCGGGCTCGGACGCACCGTCCAAAACAGCTGGTCGGTCGAGCGCGACGCCGGGCGCTTCCGCAGCGGCACAAGGTGGTTCGGCCGCGTATCCGCGACGCCCGGGACGTCCACTGCCGCGCCCACGTCCACCTATCGGGAGCAAGGCTGCGGCGGATCGCCCGCTGGCCTGGTCGCAGGCGCGGCAGCCGGGTGGCCGGCCGGAACCTGTGGCGCTGCATCGTCCTTCGGAGAACCGTGGACTGCGGGTGATGCGACCGGTGCTGGATCGGGCGGTCGGCGCGCTGATCCTGGAGAACGGCACCGCGTATCCGCTCGATCGTCCCTACGTGATCGGGCGCGGTCCCCAAGCCGACGACGCGGTGCGTGCCGCCACCGCTGCGCCGATCGTGATTCAACGTGACCGTCATGTCTCGCGGGTGCACGCCTACGTCTCGGTCGATGACGGCAAAGTCTTCGTCCGCGACGCCACCGCCACCTCCGGCACTTTCATCGCCCCACCCGGCACCGACCAGTGGACCCGAATCACCACCTCCCCCACCGAACTTCGCCCCGGCTGGAGCGTCCGCATCAGCGACCGCGTCCTCACCTACCGCCCCGACGACCGCCCGGCTTCCTGAGCGCGTCCATCCGCGATTCCAGATGGACGCTTGATCACCAGGTAATGGTGGCGGAGAGCACTCGGGCGATGCCGCCAGGATTACCTGGTGATCATGCGTCCGGCTCAGACCAGCCCGCTACCAGGTCACCGGGAGTTGCTGGACACCATAGGTGCCGAGACCTTCGGGCCGCAGGGGGACCTCGTTCGGCGGGACGGCAAGACGCAGGGTCGGGAAGCGCGACAACAGGGCGGGCAGGGCGGTGCGGAGTTCGACTCGGGCCAGCTGCTGACCGAGGCACTGGTGGACGCCGTGGCCGAAACCCAGGTGCCCGGTGGCGTTGCGCCGCAGATCGAGGGTGTCGGGGTCGGGGAAGCGCGCCGGATCGCGGTTGGCAGCGTGCGCCGAAAGGGCGACTGTTTCACCGGCTTTGATGATCTGTCCGGCTACCTCGACATCCTGCAGGGCTGACCGGGTGAGGGTGTGCGCGAGAGTCAGGTATCGCATCAACTCTTCGATCGCACGATCGGCGGAGCCGGGGTCGGCGCGCAACGCGGACAACTGCTCAGGGTGGCGCAGGAGCGCGAAAGTGCCGAGCGCCAACATGTTCGCGGTGGTGTCGAATCCGCCGATGAGCAGCAGCACCGCGACGCCGGTGAGTTCGTCCTCGCCGAGCTCGGTGGCGGTCAGCTCGCTGAGCAGATCGTCAGTGGGTGCGCGGCGTTTGTCGGCGGCCAAACGCCGCATGTAGTGCCGCGCCTCCTCGAAAACGGCCAGTCCTTGTTCGAGGGGAATGTTCGGATCGTTCATCTTGGTGACGAGATCGGCAACCAGATGCTGGAACCGAGGACGGTCATTGTCCGGTACACCGAGCAGTTCGCAGATCACCAGCGCCGGAATCGGATACGCGAACGCGGTCAGCAGATCCAGTGGGCCGCCGCACGTCTCCATAGCGTCCAGGTATTCGGCGCTGACTTGCGCGACGTGCGCGGTGAGCAGTTGCATCCGTCGCACGGTGAACTTGCCGGCCAACAGCTTTCGATAGCGCGTGTGCTCGGGAGCGTCGAGGTTGAGGAAGTCACCGGGCGGCGCCGGTGGGAGCGGGCCGAGGTCCACGATCGGGGAGTGCGTGAGCTCGGCGCGCGCACTGAAACGCGGATCGGCCAGGATGGCGCGCACGGTGGCGTATCCGGTGGCCAACCAGCCGTGGTGGCCGTCCGGAAACACCATGCGGGTCAGCGGATTCCGGGCCCGCAGCGCGCCCAGCTCGACGGGCGGATCGAACGGGCAACCCGCAGGACGGTCGGAGGGTATCGCGAAAACGGTGGTCAGCTCGGTCATCGATTTCCTTCTGGTGCAGGGAGGCAACGATGAACGGAACGTACGTAGCATTCAGGTAATGCTCAACGGAGAACGCACGAATAGTTACCGTCAATGCAGGTAAAGTCACTTTCGGCGATGCAATGACCTTGCCACCGAATGTGCCTGAACCGTCGAATCGTGCAATGAGCTGGCGCTGAATGCACGCCACTGCGACCGAAGGAGAACCGCGCCGATGCCAGGAGGCAGGCTCACCCTGCACGAGCGGGAATGTATCGCGGACGGGCTGTCCGCCGGACTCGGCTACGCCCAGATCGCACGCCGGCTCGAACGACCGTCGTCGACCGTCAGCCGCGAAGTGAACCGCAACGGCGGGCCCGGTCGCTATCGCGCCGAACGGGCACACCGGGCCACCGAGGCGCGTGCCCGGCGTGGTAAAGCGGCGGTGGCCACGCAATCGGATTCGGGCGCAGCGGAATTCGCGGCAGACAGCGCGGCGGTACGCGAGTTCGCGGCGCAGTTCACCGAGTTGTTCGTCTACGATGGCATGCCGCGGATGCAGGCGCGCGTGATGACCTGCCTGCACCTCACCGATTCCGGCAGTCTCACCGCCGCCGAGCTGGCGCGCTGGCTCGAAGTCAGCCCCGCGTCCATCTCCACTGCCGTCGCCGCTCTGGAGCAGCGGGATCTCATTCGCCGGGAACGTGACGCCCGCCGGGACCGCTACTGCATCGACGACGAAACCTGGTACCGCACGACGCTCAACCTGGCGCGCGCTGCCGAGGTGAGGGTCGAGGCGGCGCGCCGCGGTGCCGAAATACTGGGTGCGACAACGGGAGCCGGTGCCCGCCTGACCGAGATCAGCCGATACCTCGATTATCTCGGCAAGCAGATGGTCCAGGTCGTCGAACGCTGGCCTCGCCCGTGAGATCAGCCGTCCTTCACGACGCCCGACGACGGGCGCGACGAAGGTAACGGCGGCGCTTGCCGATTCGGCGCGCCGCAACGGACATCGCAACGCCTGCCGCCGCAGCCGAAGCAGCGCAGCATGCGGCGGTGAAGACGGTCGGCGGCACTGCGAGCAGAACCCATCTCGCGCCGAGCAACGCGACCGCGAGCAGCGCGGCGCTGACCGCCAGTCCGAGGGCATTGGCGAATCCGCCACGGCCACTGCGCAAACGACGCATGTTGGATTCCAGATAGGCGAGCGCGAAGAGTGCCAGCAGCACAACACACCCCGCGGTCACCGTGGTGGTCGAGCGTTGGACGGTGCGGAGTTCGACACGCTGCGTGGCGATTTCCGCGCCATTGCGCAGCAGCACCAACTCACCGGTCAGTGTGCCCGCCATGACGTGCTCGTTGACGGGCGCGGGAAGCGAGGCTTGCCGATCGCCCGGTGCGAAAGGCACGGTCTCCCCGCCGAGCGGCACCCCGAGCAACGTCACCTTCAACGCCGCCGAATCGGCATCAATACCGTTGGCCTGCAACGAAGTCGGCTTCGTCAAATCGATCTCGACCGCACCCGTTGCCGGATCTTCGCCACCGAGCAGCACCGCGCCGGGCGCGAGATCCCCACCGATCGACGGCCCGCTCCCCACCAGACCCAGCACCACCGCCACGACCGCGAGCGCCGAACCGATCACGAGCGGCACCCGCGGCGAAGCAAGGGTGACCACCTGCTGGATCGGCCGCAGATCCCGCCGATCCAGCTCCACCAACCGAGCCCCACGCGCCGGTGCCGCACCCCGCGGCCGGACCCTAGTCGTCGCCGCCCCCGCAACCCGCTGCCCAACAAAAGGCCCCACCCCCGCCGGATACCCGGACCGAGCCCCGCCAACAGGCCGAACCCCGTCCGCCGGTGGCAAGCCGCCCGGAGCACCAGCAACACGCGATCCCCCAGGAACAGCTCCCGGCCTAGGCCCAGCAGGTCGATACCGACGTCCGGGCGGAGCAACCGGCCCCGATCCGGCACCGGATTGCGAGCTCCCGGCCCCTGCCGGATACCACTGAACAGTAGGCGGGGCGGTGCCGCGCGGAGTCCGAGGTGGTGCGCTCGACGGCGGCGCGGTCTCCGCGTCCGACACCGGCGTAGGCGGGAGCGCCGAGCCGCTGCCGGGTGGTGGGGTTCTGGAGGGATGGGGGCGGCTGCTGCCGGTCGCGGCGGCGACTATGGTGTCGGCGCCGATCACCGGGATGCCGACGGGGGCGAGCCAATTCTGGCCCCAGCAGTACACGGCCGGGCGGGCGAGGGCGATACCGAAGGATTCGGCGGTGGCGAAACGCTGGGCGGGATCGGTGGCGAGTCCGCGCATCACCACGGCGGCAATGGGTTCCGGCACATTCGGCGCGACTTCGCCGAGCGGGATCGGCTCGTCGAAGGCGTGCGCGAACAGCATGGCCAGCGGTCCCTCGCCCGGCGGGAACGGCAGCACGCCCGACAAGAGCTGATAGAGCATCGTGGCCAAGGCATACACGTCGGTGGCCGGTGAGAGTGGTTGTCCGCGAGCCTGTTCCGGGGCGATGTAGGAGGGGGTGCCGATGATGTCGCCCGCTTTGGTCACCAAAGTCTCGTCACCACCGACGATCTTGGCGATGCCGAAGTCGGTCAGTTTGATCGCACCACCCGCCGCGAACATCAGATTCGCCGGTTTGACGTCGCGGTGCAGCACCCGATGCCGATGCGCGGCCGTCAATCCGGCCGCGCAGGATAAGGCGATCGCGACGGCGCTGGCGAAATCGTAACCGTCCGTGGCGAACCGCTCGCCCACCGTGCCGCCCGGCAGGTACTCCATCACCAGCAGACACAGCTCCTCGTGCTCCAGGTAGTCGAAAACCCGCACCACATGCGGATGGTCGATGGCGGCGAGCACCCTGGCCTCGGCGACGAACCGGCGCCGGACCCGTTCGTCGTGCACGAACTGCGCCGGAATCTGTTTGATCGCCACCGGTCTGCGCAGCCGGCGATGGGTCCCCGCGAGCACCACCCCGCACCCGCCCCGGCCGAGTTCCGCACCGATGTCGTAGGCGGGCAACGCCTCCCGCAATCGCGCGCCCTGCTCGGTCACAACCTGGGCCTCTCGGGCGGGAATCGTTGCGTGTCTGCCTCCGCGATCTCGTCCGGCGCCGCGAACTCGTCCCCCACCGCGGCCTCGTCCGGCTCGTCGTCTGCTGCCTCATCCGGTTCCGGCGTCGGTGACGCGTAGCCGAGCAGGAACGCGACGGCGGCGGTGACACCGGCGAAGGCCAGCCACAGGCTGGTGTCCGGCACCCACCACCGGGCGACCGACGCGGTGAACGCGAACACCAGCCCGATCCCGAGCCCGGGGGCGAGCAACCGCAACCCGCGCTGCCAGCGATTGACCGAAAGCCGATGGCGCGCAACGGCCAGCGCCGCATCCGCGATCGCCAGGGCGGTGAGGGTCGCGAGCGCGATCCCGAACAACCCGTAGACCGACCACAGCGACCCGCGCACATCGGTGATCAACGGGATGGCCGCCACCTTCGCGCTGTCCGCGCCGTACACCGCCAGCTCGCCGCCGAGGAACCCGACCGCCTGCCCCTCCAGCCCGCGCAACTCCAGCCGATATCGCAGCGATTCGGCCCCGCCCGGCGGGATGGTCAATTCGACGGCGGTGGAATAGGAGAAGAAGCTCAGGCCGAGCACCTGCCCGGCCAGATCCACGTGCCGGATCTCGACCGGCGCACCTGTCTTGTTGGACAGTTCGATCGCGACCCGGACGGTACTGCCCGGCTCGAGCCGCAGGGGGTCATCGACAGATGTGTCCGCGATATCGCGCCCGTCGAAGTTGGCGGACATGTCGACGCCGTCCGGGCGCGCTGTCGCCGGAGCCGCAGGCCCCCACAGCACCGTCAGCAGCAGCATCGGTCCGAGCACAGCTCCGATGCCGCGGTACAGACCGCTCATTCGCCCCTCCGCGCCGGTAGATGCGAAATCAGCCGATGGCCGTAATACCAGCCGCCGAACAGGAGGAAGAACAGGATCACCATCAAAGTGCCGGTGCCGGAACCGATGCTGCTGACCAGCACCACGTCCAGCGGCGCGGTCAGCGTCCGTCCACATTTCGCCGTCACCTCATGCCTGCCCACCTCGACGGCACCGGTGGTCAACGGAACTTCGAACGCCCCGTCCGGTCCCGCCACGGTTTTTCCCACGGCCACATCCCCGATCGCGACCTGAACCGGAGCCTGCGGATCACACCCCTGCCCACTCGCCCGGACCCCGGCACCGGGACCGATCGCCGTCGGCATGAGAGCCAAGGCGGGAGAAGGCAATTCACGCGGCAAGGGTTGCGGCGCGGGCTCCGGCGGAGGCACGCCGGGCACCCGCGCCGGATTCCGCGGTGGGACAACGGCATCCGGCGGGCGCACCGGCGGCGGTGCCGGAACATCAGGTGGCCTGGGATCACCCGGCACGGGCTCACCCGGCTTGGGATCACACGAGCCAGGGCTGCCGGGTCTGGGATCACAGGGCGGCGGATCACACGGCCTAGAACTCCCCGGCTTCGGATCGCACGGCGGCGGATCACACGGCCTAGAACTCCCCGGCTTCGGATCACAGGGCGGCGGATCACACGGCCTAGAACTCCCCGGCTTCGGATCGCACGGCGGCGGATCACATGGCCTGGAACTACCAGGTTTCGGGTCACACGGCTGCGGATCACACGGCCTGGAACTACCAGGTTTCGGGTCACACGGCTGCGGATCACACGGCCTCGAACTACCCGGCTTCGGGTCACACGGCGGCGGATTACACGGCCTCGAGCTACCCGGCTTCGGGTCACACGGCGGCGGATCACACGGCCTCGAACTACCAGGCTTCGGGTCACACGGCTGCGGATCGTTCGGTTTCGGATCCCCCGGCTTGGGATCGCTAGGTGTTCCGGGGTCCGGCCTCGGATGCCCCGGCTTCGGCTCCCCAGGTTTCGGATCGCCGGAGGGCCCAGGACACGTCGGCCCATTCCCCTCCCCGCACGGAACGGGCTGCCGAGGTTGCGGCGCCACCGGCCCATCCCGCGTCCCCTCAGAGGTCCCACTCACCTCCGGCTGAGCAGGCACATCCCGCGCTCCACCATTCGGCGGCGCAGGCCGCTGCTGCGGCGGAGGAGGCTGCGGCGGCGGCTGCGGCGGCGGCGGCGGCGGCGGCGGCGGAACCTGTGCTGGAGCAGGCGCGCCCGTCCCATCCCTGGTCCCACCCCCATCCGACGCCGGCGGCTTGGGCGTCGTCGGCTGCCGCACCAGCACGGGCCCCACCCAACCAACCTGACCACCGGAACCCGCAAGAACCTGAGCAGGAGCAAAGGCCGCCGCCCCGTCCCCACCCGATGCCACCGTCGGACCGGTCAGCAACCCCACCACGCCAGGCCCACCCCCACCAGACCCACCCCCACCAGACCCACCACAGCTCAACGCCACGACGCACAACACCCCCAGCCCAGCGACTTGTCTCGCATGCCGGGTTCGCGCTTGCCGGGACAGTGCACCGACACGCGCAACGACTGGTGCCAACGTCCCCATCGGCCGTGCTCTCGCTAGGCGTACCTCCGCCGTCGCTTCGGTCAAGTGGTGTGCCGGCGGAGTCCGTCCGGCCGCCCCCTGATGCGTGCGGATCACTAGCATCGTAATGCTCTGTGCGCCAACGCGGAGCCAACTCCGGCGCGCCGCTCGCCGGCTGACCGGCGGCTGGGCGCGGCGCCGGGGCGCGGCGCATGTTCCGCCCCCTGGACGTTCCCAGTGCCTACCATCGAGGTAACCGGTCCACTGCCCGACTCAGACACCGCGAAGAGGACAATACGAACTATGCACCGTAACGGGCCGACCCAGGATATCGACGAGTCCGAGCTCACCGTCTCCGCGCCGAAGGAGCAGGCGGCGGGTGTCACCGCGGTCGCGGTGTCGCTGCGCCGCGCGGTGGAGGAGATGGGCGTGATTCGCACTGCCCGCACTTTGGCGCGAGTCAACCAGGTGCACGGCTTCGACTGCCCCGGCTGCGCCTGGCCGGAGCCGACGGGTCATCGCCGTCCGGCCGAGTTCTGTGAGAACGGCGCGAAGGCGGTGGCCGAGGAAGCCACGCTGCGCACGGTCACGCCCGAGTTCTTCGCCGCGCATTCGGTCGAGGAGCTGGCGGGCAAGTCGGGGTATTGGCTCGGCCAGCAGGGCCGGTTGACCCATCCGATGGTGTTGCGCCCCGGCGACACTCACTATTCGCCGATCGGGTGGGACGACGCCTACCGGTTGATCGCGGATCAGCTGGGCACCTTGGCTTCGCCCGACGAGGCCGTCTTCTACACCTCCGGTCGCACCAGCAACGAGGCCGCCTTCCTCTACCAGCTGCTGGTCCGCAGCTTCGGCACGAACAATCTGCCGGACTGTTCGAACATGTGCCACGAGTCCTCGGGTGCCGCGCTGACCAGCTCGATCGGTATCGGCAAGGGTTCGGTGTCGATCGATGATTTCGCCGCAGCAGACCTGATCATCGTCGCCGGGCAGAATCCCGGCACCAACCATCCGCGCATGCTGAGCGCGCTGGCGAACGCGAAATCCGAGGGTGCCAGGATCATCGCGATCAACCCGCTGCCCGAGACCGGCTTGCTCGGCTTCCGGGATCCGCAGACCGTCAAGGGTTTCACCACCGGCGTCGCGATCGCCGACGACTTCCTGCAGATCCGCCTGGGCGGTGACATGGCGCTGTTCCAGGCGCTGGGCCGGTTGTTGTTCGAGGCGGAGGACCGCGCCCCGGGCACCGTCGTCGACCGGGAGTTCGTCGACGCGCACTGTGCTGGTCTGGCCGAGTACGAAAAGCAGGTCCGTGCCGTCGATTTCGATACGGTGCTCGCCGCGACCGGCCTGAGCCGGGCCGAGATCGACCGCACCGCGAAGTATCTGGCCGAGGCGAAGAACGTCATCATCTGCTGGGCGATGGGCCTGACCCAGCAGTCGCACGGTGTCGCGACCATCGAGGAGGCGACGAATCTGCTGTTGCTGCGCGGGATGATCGGCAAACCGGGCGCGGGGGTCTGCCCGGTGCGCGGGCATTCGAACGTGCAGGGCGACCGCACCATGGGCATCTGGGAGAAGATGCCGGACACCTTCCTCGACGCGCTGGACCGGGAGTTCGGTATCACCAGCCCGCGCAAGCACGGGTGGGACACGGTCGACGCGATCCGCGCGATGCGGGACGGTCGCGCCGCGGTGTTCATCGGGATGGGCGGCAATTTCGTCTCGGCCACCCCCGATACCGAGGTGACCGAGACCGCCCTGCGCAATTGCGCACTGACGGTACAGATTTCCACCAAACTCAACCGCAGCCATGTCGTGCACGGCCGGACCGCGTTGATCCTGCCGACGCTCGGCCGCACCGACAAGGATCTGCGAGACGGCGTGAAACAGCAGGTGTCGGTGGAGGATTCGATGTCGATGGTGCATCTGTCCACCGGCCGGCTCGATCCGGTGAGCAAGCACCTGCGCAGCGAGGTCGCGATCGTCTGCGATCTGGCCCTGACCCTGTTCGGCGCGGATCATCCGGTGCCGTGGGCGCGTTTCCGCAGCGACTACGACACCGTCCGCGACGCGATCTCCCGGGTGGTTCCCGGGTGCGCCGACTACAACGCGAAGGTGCGCGCCCGCAACGGGTTCGTCCTACCGCACCCGCCCCGGGACAGCCGCGAATTCCGTACCAGCACCGGCAAAGCCAACTTCGCGGTGAACGAACTCACCTGGACCCCGGTCCCGGAGGGCAGACTGATCCTGCAGACGCTGCGCAGTCACGACCAGTACAACACCACCATCTACGGCTTGGACGACCGCTACCGCGGCGTACACGGCGGGCGCAAGGTGGTGCTGGTGCACCCCGAGGACATCGCGGCGCTCGGCTTCGCCGAAGACGAACTGGTGGACGTGATCTCGGAGTGGACCGACGGAACCGAACGGCGCGTCGAGGGTTTCCGTCTGGTCGGTTATCCGACCCCGCGCGGTAACGCGGCCGCCTACTACCCCGAGACGAATCCGCTTGTGCCACTGGACCATGTCGCGGCGCGGTCGAATACGCCGGTCTCCAAATCGGTCACCATCAGATTGCAGCGTGCCAGTCATGAGTAGAGTCACCGCCCGCCGCCGGACGCGCCGGATCTCGCCGACCGGGGAGATCCAGCGCCCCGACACCCTGGCCGTCGAAGAGCCGCTGGAGATCCGGATCGGCGGCCGGTCGCTGACCGTCACCATGCGCACGCCGGGCAACGATGTGGACCTGGTGCACGGATTCCTGTTGAGCGAGGCCATGATCGGCGTCGCCGAGGACATCACGGCGGCCCGCTACTGCTCGGGCACCGACGACGACGGCCGCAACACCTACAACGTTCTCGATCTCACGCTGCGCACCCCGGTCCCGGTGCAGACCCGCAGCTTTCTGACCACCGGCGCCTGCGGACTCTGCGGGAAGACCGCCCTGGACGAGGTGCGCAAGAACACCCGCTATCCGATCGCCGAGAAGGGCATCGCGGTGGACCCGCACACACTCGGCGCCATGCCGGAGACGTTGCGCGGCAAGCAATCCCTGTTCGAGGCCACCGGCGGGCTGCACGCGGCGGGTCTGTTCGCCGCCGACGGCACCGTGCTCGCCGTGCGCGAGGACATCGGCAGGCACAACGCGGTGGACAAGGTGATCGGCTGGGCGCTGCGGCAGAATCGGGTCCCCGCAGCCGATCTGGTGCTCATCGTGAGCGGACGCGCCTCGTTCGAGCTGGTGCAGAAGGCGGTGATGGCGGGCATTCCGATGCTCGGCGCGGTCTCGGCGCCCAGTTCGCTCGCGGTCGACCTGGCCGCCGAGGCGGGACTCACGCTGGTCGGATTCCTGCGCGGCGACACGATGAACGTCTACACCCACCCGGATCGGGTCGTCGCCTCGAACGCCACGCCGATGCCGGCCTGAGCACCCTTGCCCGACCCGGAGGCCGGCTTTACCGTGACAGCTACGTGATCGGAGCGGTTCGGCGGGAACGGAGAGACCGATGCGGATTTCGGTGGAGGGCACGCAGGAGGGGCTGCGCGTGCGGATGCGGTTCGAGCAGTATCGCCGCCGGCTGCTGGCGACTCGAATCATCTTGGTGGTGTTGGCCGTTCAGGGCGCGATCAGCGGACTGTGGGCCACGGTGGCGCCGCACTCCTGGTACACCAGCTTTCCCGGTTTCGGCATGCGATGGGTCGCGGCGGACGGCCCGTACAACCATCATCTCGCGGCCGACGTCGGCGCGTTCTTCCTCGCCTTGACCGCGGTATCGATTGCCGCGCTGGTGGTCGACGGCACCACCGTGGCACGGATCGCGGGCCTGGGCTGGCTCGTCTTCAGCGTCCCGCACGTCGTTTATCACCTCTTCCACCAACCCGAGGGGATGAGCACCGTGAGTTTCACGCTGAGCGTGCTCGCCTCGGCCCTGCTGGTGGCGCTCGCCGCGGCCTGCGTGCTGCTGCCGCCGCGCGGCGATATTCCGATGTCGGATCCGAGCCCGATCACTGTCCGGTTTCCGCGCCGCAAACGGGGTTAGGAACGACAACGCCCCACAGCCCGTGCCGGCGCTGTGGGGCGTTTGAACTGTCTATGCGGTCGTGCGCGGGCTCAGCCGCGCCACCGAGGTAGAGCTGTTCGGTCCGCTTAGCCCCGTCAGTCCTTCAGGGCGTCGAGCAGGGCCGCACGCTGCCGCGCGCCGAGCCCACCGATACGACGATCCTCCGGGATCTCGGCCTGGTCCATCAGCTTGGCCGCCTTCACCGGTCCGACACCGGGCAGAGCCTTGATCACCGCGGCGACCTTGGTCTTCTTGACCAGCTCATCGGAGTCGGCCTTCTTCAGCAGATCGGCGACCGAAACCTTGCCCGCCTTCACCTTGCCGATCAGTTCGGAGCGCGCCTTGCGGACCGCTGCCGCTTTGGCCAGCGCCTCAGTGCGCTGCTCCGCGGTCATGGTAGGCAGTGCCATGTCTCCTCCGCTTCCACTCGTCACTCGAACATCTGGTTGACCGGACCGAGTAAACAGCACTTCACCGGCAGCGCAAGGTCGACACACCGGGACCATTTCGGCGGAGTTAGCGATGAGTTTCCTGGACCGGGGCCGTTGAGAGCAGTAATCGAGCGGCACACAACGGGCAAATCGGATGAACAATGACTTCCGGTCCGCACATCGAAACGGACGTAACACCGCACCCGATCGATGCGACACAATGGACGAAAGCATCAGCGCGGGATCAAGGTTCAACGGCGAACCACGGGAGATCAACGGCGATTTCCGGCTCCGGGCGCGATCGGTTTCCCCGATCGTCACCGTGTCTCGTCAGCGCCGATGCCGACAAAAGAAGAGCGACTGCGGGGGCAAGCCAAACTTTGGGGGGACTTCGCGACAGGCCGAAGCGCCGTCGCCCGTTCGACGAATGAGCGGATCCATTGCTTGACCGCCCCCGCAGGCGTCGAACGAGGACGAAAGCAGCGGCGTCCACCGTTGGGTTCTGTCCGAATCAAACCATCGTCAGCGCGTGGCCGGTTTCCTACCGTTCACTGCCGTGACCACTCATCTGAGCACTCCGCTCAACGATATCGGCGACGCCACCGCGCAAGCGGTCGCGACCGACCCCGCGAACGCGCTGGTGGTGTTCCGCGCCGCAGGCACCCCGGAAGGCACGGTGGGCAGCACGATCACCGCGCGCCGGCACGTTGTCCGGGTGGACGAACCACCCACGCTCGGCGGCGCGGACAGCGCCGCCAATCCCGTCGAGGTCTACCTCGCCGCGCTGATCTCCTGCCAGGTGGTGACCTACCGCTTCTGGGCCCAGCGACTCGGGATCGCCGTCGACGAACTCGAGGTCCAGGCCGAAGGAGATCTCGACGTCCGCGGCTTCTTCGGCCTGGACGACAGCGTCCGCGCCGGCTTCCAGGCCGTCCGGGTGACCGTCCGGATCTCCGGGCCGGAGACACCGCAGCGGTACGCAGAACTCCAGCGCTCGGTCGACGCGCACTGCCCGGTCCTCGATCTCAGCACCGGCGCCACGCCGGTCGAAACCACCCTGATCACCAACTAGCCACCGCGATAAACCAGGAGCATCGATGACAGAGTCGCTCGACCCGTCCGCGACGTGGAGTTTCGAGACCAAGCAGGTCCATGTCGGCCAGGTCCCCGACGGCACCACCAGCGCCCGCGCGCTGCCGATCTACCAGACCACCTCCTACACCTTCCGCGATACCGACCACGCGGCGGCGCTGTTCGGCCTGGCCGAGCCGGGCAATATCTACACCCGGATCATGAACCCCACCCAGGACGCGGTGGAGCAGCGGATCGCGGCGCTCGAGGGTGGTGTCGCGGCGCTGCTGCTCTCGTCCGGGCAGGCGGCGGAAACGCTGGCGATCCTGAACCTCGCGGGCGCGGGCGATCACCTGGTGTCCAGTCCGCGGTTGTACGGCGGCACCTACAACCTCTTCCACTACACGCTGCCCAAGCTCGGCATCGAGGTGTCCTTCGTCGACGACCCGGACGACCTCGAGCAGTGGCGCGCCGCGATCCGGCCGAACACCAAGGCGTTCTACGGCGAGACC
>NZ_BDCI01000004.1 GCF_001613425.1 Nocardia vulneris
GGGCACGGCTCGGCCATCGCCGGCGTCATCGTCGACGGCGGCACCTTCGACTGGACCGTCCGGTCCGGCGAGGAGCCGCGTTTCCCCGGCTTCGTGGTGCCCGATCCCAGCTACCACGGTGTGGTGTACGCGGATCTGGGTGCGCCCGCGTTCGCGCTCAAGGCCCGCGTGCAGCTGCTGCGTGATCTGGGCGCGGCGGTCTCGCCGTTCAACGCGTTCCTGATCAGCCAGGGACTGGAGACGTTGAGCCTGCGCATCGAACGGCACGTGAGCAATGCCCACCAGGTGGCCGAATTCCTCAGCAGCAGGCCGGAAGTCACCTCGGTGTCCTATGCCGGGCTGCCGTCCTCGCCGTGGTACGAGCGCGGGAAGACGCTGGCGCCGCGGGGCGCGGGCGCGGTGATCGGGTTCGAACTCGCCGGCGGCGTCGACGCGGGCAAGCGTTTCGTCGAGGCGCTGACCCTGCACAGCCACGTCGCCAATATCGGCGATGTGCGCTCGCTGGTCATCCACCCGGCCTCCACCACGCACTCCCAGCTGACCCCTGACGAACAGCTCAGCTCCGGCGTCACCCCCGGACTGGTCCGGCTCGCGGTGGGCATCGAGGGGATCGAGGACATCCTCGCCGATCTGCGCGCCGGGTTCGCCGCCGCCGGGTAGCGAGCGGGTACGCGCTCGGGCGGGATGGGCGAAACCATCCCGCCCGTTGCCGTTTCGTGCCGACATGCTGCTACGCTGCCGGAATTAGAACACGTTTCAATTCCGCAGGAGTTCAGATGACCGAGCAGATCCGTGATGTCGTCGACCGGTACGTCAAGTTGGTCGGCTCGGGTCCGACCGAAGCCATCGTCGAGCTCTACGCACCCGAGGCGACCGTCGAAGATCCGGTGGGCGCCCCGGTGCGGCACGGACACGACGCCATCCGCGAGTTCTACGACATCCTCGCGCCCCTGGACCGCGAGACCGAGCTGCGCACCGACTCGGTGCGCGTCGCGGGCAACGAGGTGGCCTTCCAGTTCACGATCATCACGCGCGTCGGCGGCCAGCGCTTCACCATGTCGCCCATCGACTACATGGAATTCGACGACTCGGGCAAGATCGTGCGCATGCGCGCCTTCTGGAGCCAGGACGACATGGCCATCGAACCGGAGTGACGCGCCGCGTTTTTCGGTGCAATCGACCGTGTGGCGTGTTGTTGGCGCGCGGAATCGACTAGGAAGAGTGGGTATCGAGGCCTCGCGTCCGATACCCTCTCATCGAGCTGGGACCCAGCTCTCGGTGAGCGGGCTGCCCGGCGTCTTGCTATTTGTCGAGTTCCGTTCAGCACATCCACTTTTGGAGCCGCATGCCCGACGAACACCCCATCGACGAAGTCGCACAGCTGGCCAGGCGGGTCGAGCGGGCCCGCGGACGGCTGGCCTACCAGTTCGATCCCGCGCTGACCGATGCACTGGCCGAGGACGAGCTGGAGGCCGAGCGCGAGCTGGCCGAACGCATCCGCACGCAGGAACGCGGCCAGCGGTGGAAGTACGCCCAGGCCGTGTCCGCCGCGGCAGACCGCGCCCGGCAGACCAAGGAAGCCATCGACAAGGCCGACATCCGCGATCTGCTGATGGCGCGCAAGGCCATTGCCGCGCAACGCCGGGAATCCAGCCCGCACGCCCAGCTGGCGTCGCTGTACCGGCACCGCACGTGGTCGCTGCGCGCGCTGGCCGGCGTGGTGATCGCGGGCATGCTGTGGTCGGCGGTCAACGTGCAGCACAACATCGCGCCGGAGGGTGCCAGCGATCCGCTGTATTGGTTCAGCTACCTGGTCGAGGCGATGATCAGCGTCTGTCTGGTGATCATCATGGTGGGCACCACCAAGATCACCGAGTGGGGCGTGCTGGACAGTCGCACCCAGGTCGTCGCCGCCGAGGTCGCGTTGCTCGCGCTGACGGTCGGGCTCAACACCTACCCGCACGTGCGCGACGGCCGCTGGTTCGACGCGGGCGTGCACGCCGTCGCACCCGTGATGATCGGCGTCGCCCTACTCACCCACGACGCCGCGAATTCGCGCTACAGCCAAGCGATCGCGCGCGCCACCGAACACATCCGCGACAACCCCAACACCCCCTGGCCGAGGGCCGAAAGCGGCCTCCTCAACACCGCTCGCGCGTAATCGCACGACCGCGGCAAAGTCCGCGCGGCTCCCACCCCCACGGCCCAGCGGGAAACTTTGCTGGCAGGGCACGACTCGCTGGGTGGACACCATCTGCTCGGCGGCACACCACTCGCCCGGCGACGGGCACCAGTTGCTCCGCGGCACGCCACATGCTCCGCGGCGCTCTTCTGCTGCGCCGCACCCCTTCTGAGCCCTCGCACCCTCTACGACCCGCCACAACAGGTGCGCGAACGCAGAACGGGTGCGGCACTCGGGTTCGGTGGCGCAGCGGCCGCTGGGCACACGCGCCCCACCCGCCGCGCTCGCTAGCGCTTGTGCTGCAGCGGGACCGGTAGGGGGCGGCGGGGCACCGGCTCGGATACCACGATCGAGGTGGTGGTCTGGCCGAACATGAGGAATCCGTCGAGTAGTTCTTCCAGTTCGCCGATCGACGGGCCGTGCACCTTCAGCAGGAAGCAGTCCTCGCCGGTGATCCGGAAGCATTCGACCACCTGCGGGGTGTCCCGAGCGGCGGCCACGATCTTGGGTAGCTGGCCGGGCCCGGGCCGGATGCGCACCAGCGCGGTCACCGGCATGCCGAGCGCGGCCGGGTCCACCTCCATCCGGAAGCCGGTGATCACGCCGCTCTGCTCCAGGCGCTGCACCCGCTCGGTGACCGCGGGCGCCGACATGCCGACGCGGCGCGCGAGTTCGGACATGGACAGTCGCGGATCGGCGTGCAACTCGTTGAGCAGGCGCACATTCACCTCGTCCAACAGCCGTGCCCGATCGGTGAAGGCAATATGGCCGTTCTGCCTTGATTTTCCAGACAACTCACGTCATCTTCCTGGATAGTGCCATTCCGGCCGCGGGTATTTCTTCGGAAGATACTCCGCATGACCGAATCGCCGCGGGGCATCGCACAGCGCACGGCCCCACGCGTGCCCGCCGTGGCCTACTTCGGCATCAGCGCGGTCTTCCACTACCTCGGTCCCGCCTGCGCCGTGCTGCTGTTCGCCCGGGTGGATGTGCTCGGCGTGGCGTGGCTGCGGATCGTCGGCGCCGCACTGGTGTTCGCGGCCTGGCGCAGGCCGTGGCGGTTGCTCCGGCACGGCACCGCCGAGCAGCGACGGATGCTGCTCGCGCTCGGGATCGTGCTCGCGGCGATGAACGCGACGTTCTACCTCGCCATCGCACGACTGCCGCTGGCCACCGTCGGCGCGATCGAATTCCTCGGGCCGATCGTGCTCGCCGCGATCGGTCTGCGCAACGGGCGCAACGTGCTCGCGCTCATGCTCGCGGTCGGCGGGGTCGTCGCGCTGACCGATATCCAGCTGGCCGGCGCGCCGACCGGATTCGTCTTCGCGTTCGCCAACTGCGCGCTGTTTCTGCTGTACGTGCTGCTCGGCCACCGGATCGCCAACAGCGCAGCGGTTTCCGGCCTCGACCAGCTCGCCGCCGCGATGTCGATTGCCGCGGTGGTGGCGACTCCGTTCTGTCTCGGCGCTGCCGTCCCGGCGTTCACCAGTCCCGTGGCATTGCTCGCCGGGATCGGCGTCGGGCTCTGCTCCTCGGTCATTCCTTACGTCACCGATCAGCTCGCCATGGCGCGACTACGCCGCAGTACCTTCGCCCTGCTGCTCAGCATCCTGCCCGCGGTCGCGGCGGTGATCGGGATCGTGGTGCTCGCCCAAGTCCCCACTGTCCAGGAACTGGCCGGCATCGCGCTGATCGCCGCGGGCGTCTCGATCCACCGACATCACGACAACGAGGAGAACTGATGGAATACCGCCGATTGGGCAGCACCGGCCTCACCGTGTCCCGGATCTGCCTGGGCATGATGAGCTACGGCGATCCCGCGTCGTGGGCGTGGGTGCTCGGCGAGGACGCCGCCGAACCGATCGTCCGGCAGGCTGCCGAGTCCGGGGTGAACTTCTTCGACACCGCGGATATGTACTCCGCGGGAGTCAGCGAATCGATCACCGGGCGGCTGCTGGGCAAGCTGTTCCCGCGCCGCGACGACTACGTACTGGCCACCAAGGTGTACTTCCCGACGGGTCCCGGACCGAACGACAAAGGCTTGTCCCGCAAGCACATCATGTCCGCCATCGATGCCTCGCTCGATCGGTTGGGCGTCGACCACGTCGACCTGTATCAGATCCATCGCTGGGACGACGAGACGCCGATCGAGGAAACCATGCAGGCGCTCCACGATGTGGTCACCGCCGGGAAAGCTCGGTATCTCGGCGCATCCAGCATGTTCGCCTGGCAGTTCGCGAAGGCGCAGCACGTCGCCGAAACGCACGGCTGGACGAAGTTCGTCGCGATGCAGAACCACTACAACCTCGTCTACCGGGAGGAGGAACGCGAAATGCTCCCGCTCTGCCGCGACCAGGGTGTCGGCGTGATCCCCTGGAGTCCCCTCGCCCGCGGACTCCTCACCGGCTCCCGCACGCGCGGCGGCCACCCCACCACCGCCCGCGCCGGCTCCGACCACATCGCCGCAAACATGTACACCGACAACGATTTCGACGTCGTAGCCGCGGTCCGCGAAGTAGCCGCCGCCCGCAACCTGCCCCCGGCCCAGATCGCCCTCGCCTGGCTACTCGACCGCCCCGGCGTCACCGCCCCCATCATCGGCGCCACCAACCCGAACCATCTGAACGACGCACTCGACGCCGTGCGGCTACACCTCACCGAAGCCGAAATCACCACCCTGGAAACCCCCTACCGCCCCCACCCCATCCTCGGCCACCAGTAACCCGGTCGCCTGAAACCCGGGGCCGCCACAAAGCGCGGCCGCCCCGGCACCAACTCGCGATGACGCAGCCACGACAACGACGGCCACCACCCACCGTCACGACCCGTCGCCCCCGCTTCCTTTGCGCCGCACCCTTTCTGAGTCTTCGCACCCGCTACGGCCCGCCACAGCCGGTGCGGGAACACAGAACGGGTGCGGCTGCGGCGACACTGGGGCCGCTTCGCACGCGCGCACCTCTGCCGCCGTCGGCTGGTACGCACACTTACCTGCCGCCGAAGGTGCCTGCATCCACCGGTGCGGGCGTGGTTGACTCGTCGGGTGATCGAGTACGACGTGGTGCGCGTGTTCTGTGGGCCAGGGGGCGGTTTCGGGAACCGGCTCGGGGTGGTGCGGGACGGGGGTGCTGTTGCGGAGGTCGGGGCGCGGCAACGTTTTGCCGCGGAGTTGGGGTTCAGTGAGACGGTGTTCGTCGATGACGCCGAGCGCGGGGCCATCGATATCTACACTCCTACGCTGCGCCTCCCCTTCGCCGGGCATCCGTGCGTCGGGACCGCCTGGCTGCTCGGTGCGTCCGAACTGGTGACCGCGGCGGGCGTCGTCGGTGCCCGGCATGACGACGAATTCACCTATATCGCAGCACGATCCGAGTGGGCACCGCCGCGGACGTTGCGCCAGTACGGATCCGCGGCCGAGGTGGACGCGCTGCCTGTGCCCGAACCGGGCGAATGGATCTACGCTTGGGCATGGCAGGACGAGCAGGCCGGTCACGTGCGGGCCCGCGCCTTCCCCGGCCGTGGCGACGGTATCGATGAGGACGAAGCAACAGGCGCCGCCGCCCTACTCCTCACCGCCGAACTCGCACGCCCCCTGCATATTTCGCAAGGTCGCGGTTCGATCATCGTGACCGCACCGCAGCCGGGCGGGCTGATCGAAGTCGGTGGACGCGTAACAGCCGAGTAGGACTCAGATCAACCGCTCCACCAGCAGCAGCCCGCCGATCAAAAGCATTGCCACGCCGGAGATTCTGGTGACGATCCCGGCCGCGGTCGGCCGGGCACGCAGCACAGTCCGAGCCAGCATGCCGACGCCTAGGTAGATCACCGCACAGCTGAGGGTGTGGATCAAGCCCAGTGCGCCGATCTGAGCGGCAAGCGGCCAACTCCCGGTCCGGTCGGTGAACTGCGGCAGCAATGCCACGAAAAGCAGCAGCGCCTTGGGATTCAGGCCGCTGATCCCGATGCCGCGCAGCAGGCTCGCACCCCACGGCGCGGGGTTCTGCTCCCCCGCCACTGCGGTGGGTGCGTTCGACGCGGCCAGCGTCGTCCCGCCGAGCCACATCAGATAAAGCCCGCCGAATACCGTAAGTGCCGTCAGCACAACCGGATTCCGATCGACGACCGCCGCGACGCCGGCCGCGACCACCACGGTCAACGCGACATAACCCAGCAGCAGCCCACCGACCGCGGGCACCACCGACCGCTCCCGCAGACCCGCCGCGATCGCGTACGCCCAGTCCGCACCGGGAACCAGGATCAGCAGCACCGACACCGTCCAGAACGCGGCGATGTACCCGACAGCCATACCCAACCCTCTCCCTCGAACAGCGACCCCAAGGAAGGATAGGTGTGATCAACGGGGAGGTGATTCCAACTTTTCGCTGGTGAGCGCGGGATTGTGGAAGAATCTTCCCCATGGATCGGATCGACCGGAAGATTATTGCCGAGCTGCAGCACGACGGCCGTTTGACGATCACCGAACTCGCCGCCCGGGTACGCCTCAGTCTTTCGCCGTGTCACCGCCGCTTACGGGAGCTGGAGAAGTCCGGGGTGATCCGCGGCTATCGCGCACTGGTCGACGCGGCGGCCGTCGGCTTGACCTTCGAGGCGCTGGTGTTCGTCACGATGCGGCAGGAGGATCGCCCCACCGTCGCCGCGTTCGAGCAGGCGGTCGCGGAGATACCGCATGTGCTGCAAGCACAGCGACTGTTCGGCGACCCGGACTTCCTGTTGCGCGTCGTGGCCGCGGATCTGCCTGCGTTCCAACAGCTTTACGACGAGCGCCTGGCGACGCTGCCCGGCGTGCAACACCTCACGTCGACCTTGGTGATGAAACATGTGGTGCACGAGCGGCCGGTGCCACTGTGACGAGGACAGCGTTCAGTACCGCCGTTCGTGTTGCTCCACAGCGTCTTTGGCGTCTTTCAACCCAGCGCCGGTGAGCTCTCGGTAACGCTTGATGGCCTGGATCTTCTTGCCCTGCACCAGAAGATCATCGATCTCGGCCCAGCTGAACGACACGGGACGCGGAGCGACCGGCATGGCGGGGATGGGTTTGGCGGTGGTGAGGTCGGGACGTTCCTGGATCCCCAGATGATCGAGGATCAGATCCAGCTTGACGTGCAGTGCGTCGATCTTCCGCTCGAGGCGGCGGTGGGCGAACATGCTCGAATCGTAGTGACCGCCGTCGACGCTCAGGCGGCGAGCACCGCGTCGGCGAGATTGTCGGTGGTGTCGAAGGCGGCAACGTCACCGGCCGCGGCGAGCAGTCGGTTCACGCACCGCGGGCCCGTGACCAGGCGAATCCTGCGGTCGCTGCGCTCGGCCCAGGTTCGGGCCTCGAGCAGCACGTGCAGCCCGGCGACGCCGAAGAACGTCACCTGGGACAGGTCGATGACCACGGTCGACGCCGCATCGCCGAGCGCATCGGTCAGCCGGGAGCGGAACAGGTCCGCGGTATAGAAATCGACTTCGCCGGCGAGCGCACACAGCGTGACCGTGTCACTCGGTGCGGTCAGGGAGACGCGCAGCCGATCCAGGGGGTCGGGACGATTCGGCACCGTGGCTCGACTCGGTGCCCCACCTCGCTTCGGGATGGTCGCGGATCTCGCCTTGTTGTCGACGAGGAATGCTGAAGTAGCGAGTGTGGTCGACATGAGGACCTCGGTCCTGTCGCGCGCGGCAAATGAAGTCCGGTTGCCGGCAAGATTTTTCGCCCTGATGCGACATCGCCATCCCGAGCTGGGCTGTCTACTCAACCCTGAAAGCAGATTACCCAGCGACGGCTCGCGACAAACCAAAGAAGCCACCGCGAGTCGCGGTGGCTTCTTCGAACGGCAGGTTCGTACCGAAGGACTAGGCCGACTTCTCCCGGCGCTCGGTGCGCTGCGCCTTGCGCGGCACGATCGTCGGCAGCACGTTCTCGGTGACGGTGTCGGAATCGACGACCACCTTGGCGACGTCGTCGCGGCTGGGAATGTCGTACATGACCGGCAGCAGCACTTCCTCCATGATGGCGCGCAGGCCACGGGCGCCGGTGCCACGCAGGATGGCTTGATCGGCGATCGCCTCGAGCGCGTCGGTGGTGAACTCCAGGTCCACGCCGTCCATCTCGAACAACCGGATGTACTGCTTGACCAGCGCGTTCTTCGGCTCGGACAGGATCTTGACGAGCGAATCCTTGTCCAGGTTGGTCACCGACGCGACGACCGGCAGCCGGCCGATGAACTCGGGGATCAGACCGAACTTGATCAGATCCTCCGGCATCACCTCGGCGAAGTGGTCGGTGGTGTCGACCTCGGCCTTGGAGCGGACCTCGGCGCCGAAACCGATGCCGCGGTGGCCGGTCCGGTCGGAGACGATCTTCTCCAGGCCGGCGAACGCGCCCGCCACGATGAACAGCACGTTGGTGGTGTCGATCTGGATGAACTCCTGATGCGGGTGCTTGCGACCGCCCTGCGGCGGCACACTCGCCTGGGTGCCCTCCAGGATCTTCAGCAGCGCCTGCTGCACGCCCTCGCCGGAGACGTCGCGGGTGATCGACGGGTTCTCGCTCTTGCGGGCGATCTTGTCGACCTCGTCGATGTAGATGATGCCGGTCTCGGCGCGCTTCACGTCGTAATCCGCGGCCTGGATCAGCTTCAGCAGGATGTTTTCGACATCCTCACCGACGTAGCCCGCCTCGGTCAGCGCGGTCGCGTCGGCGATGGCGAACGGAACATTGAGCATCTTGGCCAGGGTCTGCGCGAGGTAGGTCTTGCCGCAGCCGGTGGGCCCGAGCATCAGAATGTTCGACTTGGTGAGTTCGACGACCTCGCCGCGACTGTCGCGGCCCTTGTCGCCGGCCTGAATGCGCTTGTAGTGGTTGTACACGGCCACCGCGAGCGTGCGCTTGGCGGTGTCCTGCCCGATGACGTAGTTCTCCAGGAAGTCCCGGATCTCCGCCGGCTTGGGCAGTTCATCGAGCTTGACCTCGCTGGACTCGGCGAGTTCTTCCTCGATGATCTCGTTGCACAGATCGATGCACTCGTCGCAGATGTACACCCCTGGTCCCGCAATGAGCTTCTTGACCTGCTTCTGGCTCTTTCCGCAGAACGAGCATTTCAGCAGATCGCCGCCATCTCCGATGCGCGCCATCTCGTGGGTCCCTACTTCCTTGTCCGCGTGCAACCGTCGTCCAGGTTGCCAGTTATCTGCCGCCTTGCTTGTCGGCACCACGGCGTGGTCGAAAACGCGTCGACCGGTTCCGGTGTGTACGGCAGTGCTGTCAACCGGGAGCAAAGGTCCCTAGGTTGACCGTACCTGGTGTGTGCGATGGAGGTCGACAACTCGAGCATGTTTCTCCGCCGGGTTGTGCGAGTTCTCACGGCACCGGAGCGCGTTCTGTCATTGCGACGGCCTGTTCGAGCTCCGGCCGCTTGTTCATCGACGCCGGAGACCGAAGTGTTTCGGCGCCGACGTCGTCATTGAAGCAGTCCGGCCGGGCAGCATGCCACCTGGCGTGCTTCCCGGCCGGAACTCCGTGGGGTACAGCTATTCGCGCGCGAATCGCCGCCGGGAAACGGCGACACGCGACGAGATCACTTCTGTGCGCTGAGCTTGCGGTAGTCGAACACCGTATCAACGATCCCGTATTCCTTGGCCTCTTCGGCGGTGAGAATCTTGTCGCGGTCGGTGTCCTTGCGGATGGTGTCCGCGTCCTTACCGGTGTGCCGGGCCAGCGTGGTCTCCATCAGGCGCCGCATGCGCTCGATCTCGGCGGCCTGGATCTCCAGGTCCGACACCTGACCCTGGATGCCACCCTCCAGCGACGGCTGGTGGATCAGCACGCGGGCGTTGGGCAGGCAGGCGCGCTTGCCCGGGGTGCCGGCGGCGAGCAGCACGGCGGCGGCCGAGGCGGCCTGACCCAGGCAGACGGTCGCGACATCGGCGCGCACGTACTGCATGGTGTCGTAGATGGCCATCAGCGAGGTGAACGAGCCACCGGGCGAGTTGATGTACATCGTGATGTCGCGGTCCGGGTCGAGCGACTCGAGCACGAGCAGCTGCGCCATCACGTCGTTCGCGGAGGCGTCGTCCACCTGCACGCCGAGGAAGATGATGCGCTCCTCGAACAGCTTGTTGTACGGGTTGGACTCTTTGACGCCGAAGCTCGAGTGCTCGATGAACGACGGCAGGATGTAGCGCGACTGCGGGCCCTGCGGCGCCATGCCGCCGAGTGCGCGTGGGTCAAACTGGTTGGCCATCTTGGTCTCCAAAGTCTCTGTGGGTAAGCGGCTGGGGCGTTGGCACCGGCGAAGAGTCGCCGATCGCGCCTAGTTGTCGCTCACGCCGCCGGTCTGGTTCGCGTGGCTGACGACCCGGTCGATGAAGCCGTATTCCAGGGCCTCCTTGGCGGTGAACCAGCGGTCGCGGTCGGCGTCGGCCGTGACCTGCTCCACGGACTTGCCGGTGTGCTGCGCCTGCAGTTCGTTCAGTTCACGCTTGGTGTGCGCGAACTGCTCGGCCATGATCGCGATATCGGCGGCCGAACCACCGATACCGGCCGAGGGCTGGTGCATCATGATCCGTGCGTGCGGCAGGGCCAGGCGCTTGCCCTTGGTGCCCGCGGTGAGCAGGAACTGGCCCATCGAGGCGGCCAGGCCCATGCCGACGGTGCGGATATCGCACTCGGCGAACTGCATGGTGTCGTAGATGGCCATACCGGCGGTCACCGAGCCACCCGGCGAGTTGATGTAGAGCGAAATGTCCTTGGTCGGATCCTCCGCCGTGAGCAGCAGGATCTGCGCGCAGATCTTGTTCGCGATGTCGTCGTCGACCTGGGTGCCGAGGAAGATGATGCGCTCGCGAAGCAGGCGCTCGTACACCGAATCACTGAGGTTGAGCCCAGCAGTCGCGGACGTCATAGCGATCCCTGCCTGATTACTTGTCACGGATACCTGCCTTCTCATACCGGCTCGCTGGCCGACGGCCATCTCTGGTTCGTTGTCACAAACATTAACGAAGCAGGGCGGCACCGAACTCCCGGTACCGCCCTACTTCGCTCACAGCGCAACTTCGCGGCGCTCAGCTGCGCTGTGCTCTACTACTCTGCCTTCGCCGCGGCGGTCTCGTCCGACTCGACCTCGAGCACGCCCTCGGCGTCGATCTCCGGCGCGGAATCCTCAGGCGCACCGAACATTTCGGCGGTGTCCACGGCGTTGCCCGCGGAGTCGGTCACCTTGACCTTGCCGACCACGCCCGCCAGCGCCTTGCCGCGACGAACGTCGGCGAAGATCGCGCCGAGCTGGCCCGCCTGCTGCACCTGCTGGATGAACTGCTCCGGCGCCAAGCCGTAACGCTGCGACTGGAACAGGATCCGCTCGGTGAGCTCTTCCTGGCCGACCTGAGTGTTGTCCGCCTCGGCGATCGCGTCCAGCAGCAGCTGGGTCTTCACCGACTTCTCGGCGGACTCCTTGGCGTCCTTGTCGAACTCTTCGCGGCTCGAGCCCTGCGCCTCCAGCGCCTCGGCGAGCTTGGCCTCGTCGTGGTCGAAACCGTGCACCGCGTCGTGGGTGACGGCGTCGATCTCGGCCTTGACGACGGCCTCGGGCAGCGGCACCTCGACCTGCTCCAGCAGGGTCTCCAGCACCTTGTCCCGGATCTCGCCGGCCTGCTGCACCTTCTTGCTGCGCTCCACCCGGGTGCGCAGGTCTTCCTTCAGCTCGTCCAGGGTGTCGAATTCGCTTGCCAGCTGGGCGAAGTCGTCATCGGCGGCGGGCAGCTCGCGCTCCTTCACCGACTGCACGGTGACGGTGATGACGGCTTCCTTGCCCGCGTGCTCACCGGCCACCAGGGTGGAGGTGAACTCCTTGGACTCACCGGAGCTCAGGCCGATGAGCGCCTCGTCGAGACCCTCGATCAGCTGGCCGGAACCGACCTCGTGGGACAGGCCGGTGGTGGCCGCCTCGGGCACCTCTTCGCCGTCCACGGTGGCGGACAGGTCGATGGAGACGAAATCGCCGTCCTGCACGGCCCGCTCGACACCGGTCAGGGTGCCGAAGCGCTGGCGCAGCGAGAGCAGCTGCTCTTCGATGTCCTCGTCGCCGATGGTGAACGCGTCGACGGTCACCTCGATGCCGTCGTAGGCGGGCAGCGTGATCTCCGGGCGCACGTCGACCTCGGCGGTGAAGGCGAGCTCCTCGCCGTCCTCGATCTTGGTGATCTCGATCTCGGGCTGGCCGATGACCTTCACCTGACCCGCGGTGACGGCCTCGCTGTAGCGGCCCGGCAGCACGTCGTTGACGACCTGCTCCAGCACCGCGCCGCGACCCAGGCGGGCCTCGAGCAGCTTGGCCGGCGCCTTGCCGGGACGGAAGCCGGGGATCTTGACCTGCTTGGCCAGTGCCTTGTACGCGCGATCGAAGTCGGGCTTCAGTTCCTCGAAGGGCACCTCGACATTGATCCGGACCCGGGTCGGGCTCAGCTGCTCGACGGTGCTCTTCACGGACATGCTCCTTGTTCGTCGTCTGTTCTGGTTGAGACGCGATCCCCCGTCATCCCGGACATGCTCCGGGACACCGGCACCCGCCGGGTGGCGAGGGACGCGGCGTACGCATCCCGACCAGGTTAGTTGACCGGCCGGGGCGGGCTGCACTCGGCCGGTCGCCCGGCCCCTACTTTCCGATCGACACGGCGTCGGTGACGAAGACCAGCGTTTCGTTCGGCGCGATCCCGCGCCCGCCCGCGCCGTAGCCGAGGTCCGGCGGCACGATCAGCAGCCGCCGCGCGCCCTGCTGCACCCCGACCAGGCCCTGGTCCCAGCCCTGGATGACCTGGCCCGCGCCGAGGGTGAGCTGGAACGGCTTGCCGCGGTCGAAGGAGCTGTCCTTCTTCTGCTTGTTGGACCAGGTGATCAGCGCGTAGTTCATGGTCAGCTGCTGGCCCGGCTCGGCGCCGGGTCCGCTGCCCGGGTTCAGGTCCTTGGTGATCAGCTGCTTCGGCGGATCGCAGTTGTCCGGGATGGTGATCGTCGGGGCGGCGCCGAACTCACCGCTCACGGCGATGTCGTCGGCGGTGCATTCCCGGCCTTTGCTCTGGGTCGGGCCCGCGGCGGCCGAGGTGGCGGCGGCCCGCGCGGCCGAGGTGGTGGAGGGAGCGGGCGACGACTTGTCGTCCGAGCCGCACGCGACCAGCGTGCACGCCGCCGCGGTCATGGTGCCGATCGCGATGATCCTGCCGAGTGTCTGCATGCGGCGGACCCTAGACCACACCGGCCCGAATGTCCGAGCCGACATGTCCGAGTCCCCCGCCCACGGGGCCACCGCGCACTACGCTGGCCGTGAATTCTCCGTGCGGACTTGTGCACACCGTTCAGTTGGGTATCGCGGCTACTGAGGACCCCGAACACGAGGAGAGGCGGCGCATGACCCACATGGCGAGCGCCGGCGGTGACACCGCCGCCGACAATGTCGAAAGCACCGGCGGCGAGACGGTCGCACCGGAGCCGTACCGGCTGGCAGCCGTCGACGGACCACTCGAACGCGACGAGCTCGCCTCGATCGATGCGTGGTGGCGGGCCGCGAACTATCTGGCGGTCGGTCAGATCTATCTGATGGCGAATCCGCTGCTGCGCGAGCCGTTGCGCGCCGAGGACGTCAAACCGCGGTTGCTCGGTCATTTCGGCACCGTGCCCGGATTGAATCTGGTGTGGGTGCACGCCAACCGCGCGATCCGGCAGCGCGGGTTGGACGCGGTCTTCGTGGCCGGGCCGGGACACGGCGGGCCCGGCCCGAACGCGTGCGCCTGGCTGGAAGGCACGTATTCCGAGCTCTACAGCCATGTTCCGCGGGACGGGACGGGGATGGGCGCGCTCTTCGCCCAGTTCTCCTTCCCCGGCGGCGTGCCCAGCCACTGCGCGCCGGAGACGCCGGGCTCGTTCCACGAGGGCGGCGAGCTCGGCTACTCGCTGCTGCACGCCTACGGCGCCGCACTGGACAACCCGGATCTCACGGTGTTCTGCGTGGTGGGCGACGGCGAGGCGGAGACCGGCCCGCTGGCTGCCAGCTGGCATGCCAACAAGTTCGTCAATCCGGCGCGCGACGGCGCGGTGCTGCCGATTCTGGCGCTGAACGAATACAAGATCGCGAATCCGACCATCCTGGCCCGCATTCCGGAGACCGAGCTGGTCTCGCTGCTGCGCGGGTACGGATACGACCCGATCGTGGTCGCGGGCAGCGACCCGGCGGCGGTGCATCAGGCCATGGCCGCGGCGGTGGACACCTGTATGGAACGCATCGCGCAGATCCAGCGGGCCGCCCGCGGTGGCGCCGACGGCAGCAGGCCGGTCTGGCCGATGATCGTCCTGCGCACGCCCAAGGGGTGGACCTGTCCCCCGGTGGTCGACGGCGACCCCGTCGAGGGCACGTTCCGGGCCCATCAGGTGCCGCTGCCCGGTGCGCGCTCGAATCCCGATCATCGTGCGGTGCTGGAGCAATGGCTGCGCTCGTATCGTCCCGAGCAGCTGTTCGACGACCATGGCAGGCCGGTCTCGGAGCTGCTCGATCAGGTGCCCGAGGGTGAGCGGCGCCTGAGCGCGAACCCGATTGCCAACGGCGGCATGCTCGTTCGCGATCTGAACCTGCCGGACTGGCGGGACTTCGGGGTCGAGGTGAGCGCGCCTGGCGCCACGTCGCACGAGGCGACCAGGGTGCTCGGCGGCTGGTTGCGCGAGGTGACCCGGGCCAACCCGGACAACTTCCTCACCTTCGCCCCGGATGAGCTGGCCAGCAATCGGTTACAGGACGTCCTCGATGTCACCGGACGCAACTGGCAGGCCGAAATCGGCAGTCACGACGAGAAACTCGACCGCACCGGGCGGGTGATCGAGGTGCTGTCCGAGCACATGTGCCAGGGCCTGCTCGAGGGCTACCTGCTGACCGGCAGGCACGGGGTGTTCACCTGCTACGAGGCGTTCATCCACATCGTCGACGCGATGTTCAACCAGCACGCCAAATGGCTCGACGCCAGTGCGGCGGTGCCGTGGCGGCGGCCCATCGCGAGCCTGAATTACCTTCTCTCCTCACATGTCTGGCGACAGGACCACAACGGGTTCACCCATCAGGATCCCGGCTTCCTCGATGTGGTGCTCAACAAGAAGCCCTCGATCGTGCGCGTCTACCTGCCGCCGGACGCCAACACGCTGCTGTCCACCTACGACCACTGCCTGCGGTCGCGGCACTACGTCAACGTGGTGGTCGCGGGCAAACAGCCACAGGCGGACTGGCTTTCGGTGCACGACGCGGCCGAGCACTGCGCACGTGGCATCGGCATCTGGGATTGGGCCGGGCACAACGACGAGCTCGGCACCGTCCCGGATGTGGTGCTCGCCTGCGCGGGCGACGTGCCGACGCTGGAGACGCTCGCGGCGGCGGCGATCCTGCGGGAACGATTGCCGGAGTTACGGATTCGCGTGGTGAACGTGGTCGACCTGATGCGCCTGCAACCACACGACGAACACCCGCACGGCCTGCCCGACAGCGAGTTCGACACCTTGTTCACCCACGACCGGCCGGTGATCTTCGCCTTCCACGGTTACCCGTGGCTGATCCACCGGCTGACCTACCAGCGAACCAACCATGCCGGACTGCACGTGCGCGGCTACAAGGAACGCGGCACCACGACGACACCGTTCGACATGGTGATGCTCAACGACCTGGACCGGTATCACCTGGTGATGGACGTGATCGATCGGGTGCCGAGCCTCGGTGAGCGGGCCGCGGGACTGCGCCAGGAGATGGTGGACGCCCGCTGGACGGCACGGGCCTGGACGCGCGAGCACGGCGAGGACATCCCCGAGGTCGCGGACTGGAGTTGGCCGCAGCCGACGCGGTGACGGGCTGCCAGGCACTGCCACCAGGATGAAACTTCCTTGCGCGGGTTCCCGCGACTGGGCGACGATCGCTGCATGCTGCTGACGATCACCTGCACACCGCCGGACGGCGCCGCGTGGCCGGCGACCGATCTGGGGTTCTTGCTGCACAAGAACCCCGACCGGGTCCAGGCGTTCGAGCAGTCGTACGGCACGGCACACGTCCTCTACCCGCAAGCCACGGCCGAGCGGTGCACCGCCGCCCTGCTACTGGAGATCGACCCGATCCGACTGGTACGCGGACGTTCGCGTGGCACACCGGATTTCAGCCTCGGCCAGTACGTGAACGACCGGCCGTACGCGGCGTCGTCCCTGCTGTCGGTGGCCATCGGCGCGGTGTTCCGCACCGCGTTGCACGGCCGCTGCACCCTGCGACCGGAACTGGCGCAGACCGCGCTGCCGTTACAGCTCGAATTGCCCGCCGTGCCGTGCAAGGGCGGCGCCGAAGTGGCCGAGCGGATGTTCGCGCCGCTGGGCTGGACGGTGACCGCGACTCCCCTGCCACTGGATCCGGCCTTCCCGGACTGGGGCGATTCTCACCATCTGCGGCTGGCGCTGACCGGCACGATGCGGCTGGCCGACGCACTGTCACACCTGTACGTGCTGCTGCCGGTCCTCGATGGGGCCAAACACTATTGGCTGGCCGCCGACGAGGTCGACAAGCTGATCCGCGCAGGCCAAGGCTGGCTGGCCGAACACCCCGAACGCGCCTGGATCACCCGCCGATACCTGGCCCGCCGCCAGTCGCTCGTACGAGCCGCACTCGCCCGCCTCGCCGAAGTGGACGAGGTGGAACCGGAGGAGCTCGACGCCGTCGAGGAGGGGGACGAAGGCGCGGATATCACGGCCACCGAGGCCACCGAGGCCACCGAGGCCACCGAGGCCACCGAGGCCACCGAGGCCACCGAGGCCACCGAGGCCACATTAAGCGCTGCGGCGCAATGTTTTCCGGCTTACCGCGCGCCGAGACAAGCTGCTTCGGCGCAGCGGGAGCCGGCGCTGTCCAGTGCGACCCAGTCCGATCCGGCGGCGTCCGACGCGGCGGCGTCCGACGCGGCGTTGCCCGATGCGGCGCGGCTCGTTCCTGCGCGGTCCGAGCCGGCACAACATGATTCGGCTTTGCGGGTGTCCGAGGCGACGGGCGAAACCGGCCTGCGGACGCCGTCGCTGGCGGTGGCTCGGCGGGCGGCGGTGATTGCCGCGTTGCATGAGGTCGGGGCCGGGCGGGTGCTCGATCTCGGGTGCGGTGAAGGTGTGCTGTTGCGGGAACTGCTGGCGGACAAAGCCTTCGGGGAGATCGTCGGCATCGATGTCTCGATGCGGGCGTTGCATATCGCCGAACGTCGCTTGCGACTGGATCGGCTGCCCGAGCGGGTCGCGGCCCGCTTGACCCTGCGTCAGGGCGCACTCACCTACACCGACGCCGAGCTGCGCGGCTATGACGCGGCCGTGCTCATGGAGGTCATCGAGCACGTCGATCCGCCGCGGCTCGGCGCGCTCGAGCACGCGGTGTTCGCCGCGGCCGCACCGCGGGCGGTGCTCGTGACGACACCCAACGCCGAGTTCAATGTGCGCTACGAGACCTTGCCCGCGGGGAAACTCCGGCACGCCGATCACCGATTCGAGTGGACCCGTGCAGAATTCGAGTCGTGGGCGGCACGGGTGGCGGCCGCGCACGGTTACGCCGTGCGCTTCGTGCCGATCGGCCCACTCGACCCAGCAGTGGGCGCGCCGACCCAGATGGCAATCTTCACCACATTGATCCAGGAAGGAGCAGCGTGATGACGGAACTCTCGGTGCCCGAACTGTCGCTGGTGGTGTTGATCGGCAGCACCGGCTCGGGCAAGTCGACCTTCGCGCGCAAGCACTTCCGGTCGACCGCGATCGTCTCCTCCGATGCCTGCCGCGGCGTCGTCAGCGACGACGAGAACGATCAGTCGGCCACCGCCGAAGCTTTCGCCCTGCTGCACCACATCGCGGGCGTTCGGCTGCGCCGCGGTCTGCGCACCGTGGTCGATGCGACGAATGTCCAGGCCAGGTCGCGGCAGGAACTCATCGCGGTGGCGCGCGCCCACGACGTCCTGCCGGTCGCCATCGTGCTCGACGTCCCGGATTCAGTGTGCCTGCAACGGAATTCGACCCGGCCCGACCGCGCGGGTCTCGGCGCGCACGTGGTCGTCCGGCAGCAGCGCGAGCTGCGCCGCAGCCTGCGCGGGCTGGAGCGAGAGGGTTTCCGCAAGGTCTACGTGCTGCGCGGCGCCGCCGAGATCGAGGCCGCGACGATCGTGGACGAGAAGTCGTGGAACGACAAGCGCGAGCTCACCGGCCCGTTCGATGTGATCGGCGACGTGCACGGTTGCCGGGGCGAATTGGAAACGCTGCTCGGCGAACTCGGTTACGTCATCGACCGGGACGAGAGCGGGCGCGCGGTCGGCGCGCACCATCCGGCGGGGCGGACGGCGGTGTTCGTCGGCGACCTGGTCGACCGCGGACCCGACACACCGGGCGTGCTCCGCGTGGTGATGGGCATGGTGGCCGCCGGAACGGCCCTGTGCGTCACCGGCAATCACGAGCACAAGCTGGTCCGCGCCCTCAACGGCAAGCAGGTGCGGGTCGCGCACGGCCTCGCCGAGTCGCTGGCTCAGCTCGACGCCGAGGACGAGGTGTTCCGCAAGGCCGCGCACGAGTTCTGCCGCGGCCTGGTGAGCCACTACGTGCTCGACGGCGGCAAGCTCGTCGTCGCGCACGCCGGGTTGAAGCAGGAGTACCACGGCCGTGCCTCGGGCCGGGTCCGCTCTTTCGCCATGTACGGCGAAACCACCGGCGAGACAGACGAATACGGCTTGCCGGTGCGCTATCCGTGGGCGAACGACTACCGCGGCACGGCCACCGTGCTGTACGGGCACACCCCGGTGCTCGACCTGCAGTGGGTGAACAACACCCTGTGCCTGGACACCGGCGTGGTGTTCGGCGGCAGGCTCTCGGCCTTGCGCTACCCGGAACGCGAGCCGGTCTCGGTTGCCGCGGAACAGGTTTGGTACGAACCGGTACGACCGCTGCAGGCCACCACGATCGGCACCGCCGAAGGCGTGGTGCACCGGGATCCCGGCGTGCTCGATCTGGCGGACGTGCTCGGCCGCCGGGTGGTACAGACCCGCTACCACGGCCGGGTCGGCGTCCAGGAGGAAAACGCCGGTGCCGCACTGGAAGTGATGAGCCGGTTCGCGCTCGACCCACGCTGGCTGGTGTACCTGCCGCCGACGATGGCGCCGTGCGCGACCTCGGAGCTGGACGGCTACCTCGAGCACCCGGACCAGGCCTTCGCGTACTACCGCGCGGAGGGCGTCGACCGCCTCGTGTGCGAGGAGAAGCACATGGGTTCGCGGGCGGTGGTCCTGGTGGCCCGGTCCGCGCAGGCGGCGCGGGACCGCTTCGGCGTCGACGACGGCGGCACCGGCGTGATCTACACCCGCACCGGGCGTCCGTTCTTCGACGACCGGGACCACACCGAGGCCGTGCTCGCGCGGGTCCGTGCGGCCGCCGAGCGTGCCGGGCTCTTCACCGAACTCGACAGCGAGTGGCTGCTGCTCGACACCGAGCTGATGCCGTGGTCGGCGAAGGCGCTCGGCCTGCTGCGCGCGCAGTACGCGGCGGTCGGGGCGGCGGCGCGCGGCGCGCTCGACGCCGCCGGCGAGGTGCTGGCCGCGGTGACCGCGCGCGGCCTGGACGTGGGCGAACTCGCGCACCGCACCGGCGCACGCCGGGACGACGCCGCGGCGTTCACCACCGCGTACGGCCGCTACTGCTGGCCGGTGGACGGCACGGCGGGTCTGCGGCTCGCCCCCTTCCAGATACTCGCCGCCGAAGGCGCGAACCACGCGGTGCGCGAACATGATTGGCACCTGGAACGGATCGACCGGCTGGTCGCCGCCGATCCGGAACTGTGCGCGCCGACCGGGCGCGTGTTCGTCGACCTGAACGACGAGCACAGCATCGCGGCCGCCACCGCGTGGTGGAGCGAACTGACCGCGGCCGGCGGGGAAGGCATGGTGGTCAAACCGCGCCAGGCGCTGGCACGTGGCCCGCGAAAGGACGAGGCGACGACGGATGACGGCCGGCTGGTCCAACCCGGCGTGAAATGCCGTGGGCCCGAGTATCTCCGGATCATCTACGGGCCGGAGTACCTGCGCGCGGACAACCTGCGACGGCTACGTTCCCGTGGCCTCGGCCGCAAACGCTCGATGGCCTTGCGCGAGTACGCACTCGGGCTCGAGGCCCTCGACCGGCTGGCCGCGGGTGGGCCGCTCTGGCGGGTGCACGAGGCGGTTTTCGCGGTGCTCGCGCTGGAGTCCGAACCGGTCGACCCGCGGTTGTGACGTCCCTCACTCGGCGCTGAGCGCGAGGTGTCGGCACCTCGCGGCCCGGCGCCGGGCCCCCTTGCACGGGGCAACTGAAACGCGTTACCGTGCGAGTTAGCGGGCCGCTTGCAAGTGTTATACAGCAAGCCGCCCGGTGTACTGGACAAGGGAGTCTGACCATGCCCGCAGCGACCCCGGACGGCGCCTCGAGCACCGGCCGCATGCTGGTCGACGACCGTTTCACGGCCGTCGCCGCCAAGTTCTTCGCCATGTTCCGGCGCAGGCGACAAGGCGGTGGCGCGCTCGCGGTCTACCTCGACGGCGAGCCTGTGCTGGACATCTGGGCCGGATGGGCCGATCCGGAACGACGCTGGCGCTCGGACACGATGGCGCTGACGTATTCGACGGGCAAGGGCGTCGCCGCGACCGTCGCGCACCGGCTCATCGAGCGCGGCGTCCTGGACCTCGACGCACCGGTGGCGACCTACTGGCCCGAGTTCGCGGCGAACGGCAAGGATGCCATCACCGTTCGCGATGTCCTGAACCATCGGGCAGGGCTGCAACGCATCCGCGGGCTGGTCGACAGCCAGGGCGCCGTGCTGGACGACGACGCCTTGCTCGACCACGACAGCCTGGCCGCGGCACTGGCCGCCTCCGCACCGGATCCGTTGCGGCTGCGCGCCTCCGGCTATCACGGCCTCACCTTCGGCACCCTCGTCGCCGAGCTGGCGCAGCGGGCCACCGGGCGCTCGTTCGCCGAGGTGGTGCACGCCGAGCTCGCGGAACCGCTGGGCGACAACGACTTCTGGTTCGGCGTCCCGCGCGGCGAACGACACCGGCTCGCCACCCTCGCGCCGCGGCTCACCATCGGCCGGGTTCCGGTGGACCGGCTGATCGCGCCGTTCGGCGCACTGCGCAGGGTGCAGTCCGCGCACAGCGCGATCTACGACGGCTGGGCCGACATGAGCATCGGCCAGCGGCCCTACGATGCCGTGATGCCCAGTTGGGGTGGCGTTTTCACAGCGCGCTCGCTGGCCAGGATGTACGGCGCGATCGCCAACGACGGCGTGGTCGGCACCCGCCGGCTGCTGCGGCCGGAGACCACCCGGATGATCGCGCAGATGCCGCCGAACAGTCGCTTCGACTACGTGCTCGGCGCGCCTCCGCACTGGGCGCTCGGCTATCACCGCGGCATCGTCGGCACCAGGTTGACCCGAGAAGCGCTGGGGCACTTCCGCGTCGGCGGCTCCGGCGCGATCGCCATGCCGGGCGTCGGCGTCTCCGTCGCCTTCGTGACCAATCACCTCGGCTACTCCGGGATGACGCTGGGCGACGCGCGACTCCCCACCCTCGCCGCCCTCGCCAGGCGTGCGGGCACCCTCGGCAGAGCCGCGGGCAGCCTGCCGGTCACGCGGCAGGCCGCGGCGGGCTGACCCGGCACAGTCCTGCACCGACTGGCCGCGCACTACTGCCGTACGGCTCGGGTACGAAATCATCCCGCCGCCGCGTGCCCTGCACCCGAGGACACTACATATCGGCCGGTGACCGATTCTCGCCAGCCTGAGTACGATCGACCGTATGGAAAGTGGCCCCGACTCCGTCCTCACCCGGCGCGAACCCGCCGAGATCACGGACAAGCGCCTGCTGCGCGGGGCACGAACCCGGGAGACGGTGCTGCGGCACGCCGTGGACATCGCCTCGCTCGACGGACTCGAGGGGCTGAGCTTCGGCCGGCTCGCGGCCGAGTCCGGCCTGAGCAAGGCGGGCATCCAGACGCTGTTCAAAACGAAGGAAGCCCTGCAGCTCGCCGCCATCGACCATGCGCGCGACCTGTTCGTCGAGGCGGTGATCGAACCCGCCCGTAGCACCGCCCGCGGTTTGCCCCGGCTGCGGGCGCTGATCGAATACTGGCTGGCCTACATCGAGGCGCCACTGTTCACCGGCGGCTGCTTCTGGATGGCCGCGCTACCGGAACAGGACAGCAGACCCGGCCCGGTGCTCGACGCGCTGCTGCGCGACCGGCACGCCTGGGTACGCGTGCTCGAACACGAATTGCGGCGCGCGGTGACGGCCCGGGAGATCGCCGAACTCGACGTGGAACTCGCCGCATTCCAGATCGATTCGGTCCTTTGCGCCACCAATACCGCGCTGCGCGTCGGCGACACGGCGGCCATGCGCCGCGCGCGCCGCATCGTCGACGGGTTCCTCACCGCCCCCTGACTCGCGCGCAGCAGTCACGCCGACTTGTGCGCCACCGCGAAGATACGGCGGAACGGGAACCAGGTGGTGCCGTCCGGCATGGCCGGGTAGACAACGCGCAGGCGCGGGGCCAGCTCGGTCCGGAATTCGCGCCAGTCCTCGTCGTCCAGTGCGGCCCGGATCGGTCGCAGTGCTGTGCCGGTGACCCACTCCAGTACCGGGTCCGGTCCCTGCATGCGCTGGTAGTACGTGGTTTCCCAAATATCGGCGACGGTGTGCTCGGTGCTGAGCACCGCCGCGTACCTGGCCGGTTCGGGCACCGCGTCCACCCCGCGCAGCATCGCGTCGGCGAGCCGGGACCGCCAGCGCGCCTCGCCGGCCAGCGCGCGGATCTCCCGATGCGACGGCGCATCGAAGTTGCCGGGGACCTGCATGGCGAACCAGGCGCCACGCGGCAACTCGGGCAACCACTCGGCGAGCAGCGCGAGATGATCCGGAACCCATTGCAGGACAGCGTTACAGACGACGACGTCGGTTTCCTCGTCCGGTTGCCAGTCGTGCACGTCGAGCACCTTGGCGTCGATCCCGCGCTGCCGCGCGTCGTCCACCATCTCCGGCGAGGAGTCGAACGCGTCCAGTCGCGCGTCCGGCCAGCGTTGCGCGAGCACTTCGGTGAGATTGCCCGGCCCGCATCCGAGATCGACCACGCGCCGCGGCTTTTCGGCGTCGATGCGCCCGATCAGCTCGAAGAACGGGCGTGCCCGGTGATCGGCGAAGTCGAGATACTTCTTCGGATCCCACATACGAACCCTCCTCATTTAACAGTACGGGCGTACTTAGTACGATTGTACTGTATGGCTTGACAGGCAGATATGCCGAACCCCTATCACCCCCTATCGGCCGCGCCGACAACCGGGCACTGCCCGAGTACCCGGCATTACGGGTGCTTACACCTCACTCTGCCGACCTGCGCGACTTCGCTGATGTTGTTCCGGGGCAGCATCTTTCGCGATACGCACGGTTGCGGATAACCCCCGGTCACGACGGCCTTTCGGGGTCTGCGTGTGTGGCAGGGTGATCGGCTATGAAGACGATCCTGATCACGGGGGCCACGTCGGGTATCGGACTCGCGGCAGCGCGGCAGATCGCGACAGGGGGCGATCGATTGGTGCTGGTCGGCCGGAATCCGCGCAAACTCGCCGAGTCGGCGGCCGAGGTCCGCGCCGCCGGAGCAGGTGCGGTCGACACCCTCGAGTGCGACTTCGGCGAGCAGGACTCGGTGCGGCGACTCGCCGAGGCGGTGCTGTCCCGGTACGACCGGCTCGACGTGCTCGCGAACAACGCGGGCGGCTACCAGAAAGACCGGACCGTGACCAAGGAGGGCGTCGAAAAGACTTTCGCCGTCAATCATCTCGGTGGCTTCCTGCTCACCGAGTTGCTCACCGAACTGATGGTGCGCAGCGCTCCCTCGCGCATCCTGTTCACCTCTTCGGTCCTGCACTTCGGCGCGGGTCTGGATCTCGACGATCTCGCGTTCCGCCGCGGATACTCGGGCGAAAAAGCCTACAGCCGATCGAAACTCGCGAACATCCTGTATGCCCGGGCACTGGCCCGGACCCTGGAGGGCACCGGGGTAACGGTCAACGCCTTCCACCCCGGCGCAGTGGCCACCGGCATCTGGGATGACATGCCGTGGTTCGGGCAGCCGCTGGTCGCGCTGGCCAAGCGGCTGTTCATGATCACCGCCGAGGAGGGCGGGCAGGCGCTGGCCTACCTCGCCACCGGCGCGGAAGTGGCCGGGGTGAGCGGGGCCTACTTCCAGCACAACCGCATCAAGACGCCGTCGCGCCGAGCTCAGGACGAAGTGCTCGGCCAGCGGCTCTACACGGTGAGCGCGAACCTGGTCACCGCCACCGGATAGGCACGCCACACAGTCAACGACAACGTTGTCGAAAGTCCTAGCGACACAAATAGTTTGTCACCGACTGAGCTGTAGAAAGCAGGGACAATGCAGCGTACGCGTTTCGAGTCCATCGGCTCGTACACTCCGGCCACTGTCCGTTCCACCGAAGAACTGATCGCCGGCCTCGCGGTACCGCGGTCGTTGGATCTGGCGCGGATCACCGGAATCGAACAGCGGCGAGTCTACGATTCCCATCCGGACCGCTACGAATCGTCGTTCGAGCTGGCCTTGCGCGCCATCGACGACTGCCTGCGCCATTCCGATTACGCCGCAGGCGATCTGGACATCATCATCTCGGCGTCGATCACCCGCACCCGCGGGAAGGAAATCTTCTGCTACGCACCGGCGTTCGCGCTGATGCTCGGCAACGCCATCGGCGCGACCGAGGCCCGGCACTTCGACGTGTCCAATGCCTGTGCCGGGATGATGACCGGCGTGCTCGTGCTGGACCGGATGATCAAGGCCGGGGTGGTGCGCAACGGCATGGTGGTCAGCGGCGAGCAGATCACCCCGATCGCCGAAACCGCGATGCGCGAGATCAGCCAACCGTACGACCCGCAGTTCGCCGCGCTGACCGTCGGTGACGCGGCGGTCGCGGTGATCCTCGACGAGCAGGGCGACGACCACGACGAGATCCACTACGTCGAGCTGATGACCACCGCGGAGGGCGCCGAGCACTGCCTCGGCATGCCGAGCGACCGGTCGGCCGGTATCGCGCTCTACACCGACAACCGCGCCATGCAGAACGAGTCGCGCTACCGCCAGGGCATCGAGCGGATCGACACCTTCTTGCGGGAGAGCGGAAGATCCTGGGAGACCGAGAAATTCGACTACTGGATCCATCATCAGTTCAGCGCTCCGGCACTCGAATACCTGGGGCAGCTCACCGGGGAACACTTCGGCACGGCGATGCCACAGGCGCTGAATGTGTTGCAGGAGTATGGCAATACGGCGTCGACCTCGCACTTCCTGGTATTGCACGAGTATCTCGCGCGACAGCAGATACCGAAGGGTTCGAAGATCCTGATGATCCCCGCGGCCTCCGGAACCGTTTCCGGCTATCTCGCCGCGACCGTCTCGCGGCTGGAGGCCTGAGTCATGGCGACCACCATCGTCGCGGCGGCGACGAACACCGATCTGGACACCGGCAGCTATTTCGAGCTGGCGACCCGCGCGGCGATGTCCTGCCTGGAGCAGGCCGACGTCTCCGTCGACGAGGTCGGCATGCTGGTCAATACCGGAGTGTTCCGCGATGACAATATTTCCGAGCCCGCGGTCTCGGCGCTCATCCAGAAGCGGGTCGGCATCGGACTCGAATACGAGCCGGGCCGAGTCCCCGCCTTCTCCTTCGACCTCATGCACGGCTCCGCCGGTCTGCTGCACGCGGTCACGGCCGCCGAATGCTTCCTGTCCACCGGCGAAGTCGAGTACGCCCTGATCCTGGCCGGCGATACCCATCCGTCGCGGCAGCGGTATGTCGCCGGATTCCCGTACACCACCGGGGCGGCCGCGGTTCTGCTCGAAAGCACCCCTTTCGCAGCGGGATTCGGCCGTTTGTACACCAGCCGGACCGACGGCGACGCCCGCCCCAGTGCTTGGGTCGCGCTCGGCGAGGCGGGCGCGAACGGCCGCTCGGCCATGCGCGTGCGGCCCGGCGACGAAGATCCGCTCACGCTGGCGGCGACCGCGGTACGCGCCTGCATGGCCGAGGAGGGCATCGACAGCGACGACTTCGCCACGGGCCGTGCCCTGCTGCTCACACCCGCGCCCGCGCTGGGGTTCCGGGCACGCCTGGCCGAAATCCTCGGGCTCACACCGGAATCACTGGTCGGCGTGCCCACCGAGGTCGGTGACCCTTACTCCGCGGCTCCGGTACACGCCTACCTGAACGCGCAGGAGTCGGGTGTGCTCGCCGCCGCGGAGACGGTGCTTTTCCTGGCCGCCGACGACGCCTCGGCGGCGTGTCTGCCCTACCGGCAGCCGGTACCGGCCTTCGTCGGCCGCGCTGCCGTCACGGAAACCGAAAGGCCTTGACGTCCGGGAGCTTCCACGATTTTCCATGCATTACCGGCATTGCGGCGGCCTTGTCGCCGCAATGCCGGGACAGGTCAGGGAAGGCGGCTTAGGCTGTTTGCACCGGCTGGATCAACGGGGCATCCGGACATGCCCCTGCTGCGACGACGCATCGATGGTGCCCTTCCACAGTCGGGCACACTCATCGATGAAGGGACTAGGGCATGCAACGGCCGATCTCGGTACAGAACACCCAGTGGTCGACCATCGCGGAATCCAGTATCGGCCAGGCCATGGCGGTGCTCGGCGGGTGCAGCACCGTCGGCCTGATCGCGGAGCTGCTCGCCGTGGACGAGACGGCGGTCCGCACCGTGGTGCGCAGGCTGGCCGCGCGGTCCTCGGCCCGGGTGGTGATCGACGATCTGGACGCCGTGGAGCGGCGCCCCCGCGAAATCCCCGCGCCCGCCCATCCGGAACTACGCTGTCGGGCGGCGGAACTGTTGCACAGCAAGGGCTTCCCGGCGGCGACGGTGGCCGACCAGCTGGTCGAGGCCGGTGTCGCCGACTATCCGTGGGCGGCCCGGGTGCTGCTCGCCGCCGCCGACGAGGCCCTGGCCAACGATCAGATCGACCGAGCGGCCGACCGGTTGGAACTGGCCTATCGCGCTACCCGGGAGCCGAGCGCCCGCGGCGCGCTCGCGGTCCGGCTGGTCTGCGTCGACTGGCGCGGCAGCCCTTCGAGCCGGACCCGGAATTTCAGCCGGATGCGAGCGGCGCTGCGCGGCGGCCGGGTGCCCGCCGCACAGTTGCCCGCCGCCGTCATGTTCCTGCTCTGGCACGGCCAGACCCAGCGCGCGGATCAAGCGCTGGGACAGCTGAGTTCGTGCCCGCGCGACGAACCCGCGCCGCAGGCCGAGTTCCTGCGCGCCTGGCTGCGCTTCACCCACCCGCCCTACGTGCCGCGGCACCAGGGTCTGTTCACCGACGGACGCCTGCCCGCCGACGACCGATTACCCGAACCCGCACCCGGTGCCGTCGAGCCACGAAGACCGACGCAGCCGGACCAGCGGCCACCGCACCTGCTCGGCGCCGAGCTGCTCACCCGGCTGTGCACCACCCATCCGCTCGACGACACCACCACACTGGCCCAGCGCCTGCTCACCTGTCATCGACTCGCCTCCACCACCGTGGAAACCCTTGCCGCGGCCGTACATTGCCTGATCTACACCGATCGGCTCGATACCGCCGCCGCGTGGTGCGATTCACTGCTCGCCGAGGCCGAGGCGCGCAAAGCCCCTACCTGGCAGGCGATCTTCGCCGGACTGCGCGCGGAAACCATGCTGCGCAAAGGCAATCCGCGTGCCGCGGCCAACGAGGCCGCGCTCGCGCTGAATCATGTTCCGGCCGAACATCTCGGTGTGTGGGTCGGGATCCCGATCGCGGTGCGGGTGCGCGCCTTGACGTCCGCGGGCCGATTGGCCGAAGCCGAGGCACAGTTGCGCAGGCCGGTGCCGCGCGCGCTGTTCGAGTCCCGCTTCGGACTGCTGTACCTGCACGCGCACGGCCACTTCCAGCTCGCCACCGGCCAGCCGCGCGAAGCGTTGCGCACCTTCCGGCGCTGCGGTGAGCTGATGCGCCGCTGGCGGATGGACTTCCCGTGGTTGGTGCCGTGGCGCAACGACATCGCCGTCGCGCATCTGGCGCTCGGCGAAGGTCGACATGCCCGCGCCTTCGCCACCCGCCACCTCGACCTGCTCGGCGGTGCGCCGGCCCACCGCACCGGCGGCGTCTCGCTGCGTCTGCTCGCCGCGACGGCCGACCGCTATCAGCGGGTCCGGTTGCTGCGCGAGGCGACCGCGATCGCGCGGTCCGCCGGCTGCGATCTCGAACTCGCCACGGTCCTCGGCGATCTCGGCGCCGCGCACCGGGCCGTCGGCGATCACGAGAAGGCGCGCATGCTCGTTCGCGAGGCGGTGCGCCTCGCCGAAGCCTGCGGCGCCGACCCGCTGCTGCGCGAGCTGCTCGGCGAACGCCAGCCCGCGCCCACGGTCTCCCCGCTCACCGCGACACCCACCGGCGTGGCCGCCCTCAGTCCCGCCGAACGCCGCGTCGCCGAACTCGCCGCACACGGCAAACGCAACCGCGAGATCGCCGCCGCCCTGGCCATCACCACCAGCACCGTCGAACAACACCTCACCCGCGTCTACCGCAAACTGGAGATCACCCGCCGCACCGAACTCACCTTCACTCTGAACGCTCCGAACACGGTATCGGCGCCCGCCTGACGAGGCCCGGCCCAGCGCAAGCGCGGTTCAGTGCTGCCGGGCATCGAGCCAGGCGGGCACGTGCTCTGCGCTGCGTGGAAACATGTGCAATTCCTGCTGGAACGCGCGTGCGTCGGGTCGATGGTCCCAGTCCGGCTCGTGGTCCCAGTCGTATTCCGCGTTGTACTTCCCGTTCACCACGAGGTGGAACCGGACGGAGGTCCACGTGCCCTGCCACGGCGTGTACATGTCGCGGCGCAGCTCGCTGAAGAAGGTCACCGACTGCGGGGCCTCCCACTCGATCGACTGACCGAGCACGGTGAGAACCTGCGCCCGCGTCTCTACGTACTCGCCGACCGACCGGAAGTCGATGAACAGCTGCTGCCAGTCGCTCGGCAACCGGTGCAGCAGATGATCACGGTAACTGTCGAGCACCATCGCGACGAGCTGCATATTCAGCGGTATGAGCTCGGTGATGTCGGTGTCGGTATTCTTGTACCGCCCTTGCCATTTCGGCAGCCGATCCAGCAGCCATTCCGGCGTGTACTCGAGTTCGCGCGGAAACCGCTCGAGTTCTTCGATATACGTCGCCGCATCGACGGCTGACGGCCAGTCCGGCTCGTAATCGGTGTTGTACGAACGGAAGAACGAGCCGGACGAGTCGATGAGGAACCTTGCCGACAACCATGCGCCGCGTTCGGGATCGCGCTCGTAGTGTGCAACCTTGATGGCGTCCAGCAGCGGCGCCAGCTCGGTCGGCGCCGCAAGCGCGGTCGCCCCACCGTTGTCCGGCAGCACCGTCAGCGACAGATCGTGGATTTGCCCGCTCGAACGCGCGATCAGATCTATCCGGCGCCAGCCTGTTTCGCCGACCAGGTCGACCAGTCGGTTGCCGAGCTGCTGGGTGAGATCTTCGAGATCACGTCGCGCGTCCCCGGCAGGTGCCGCTCCGCCCGTCGATCGAGTGAGATGGGCCAGCCAGCCGCGCACCTGGTCGGTGAGGTCGTGCTCGACGCCGTAGACACGTTCGGAGTCCGCCAGCACACGCGTATAGGTGGCGATGGCATCGTCCATCCGTCCGGCGTCCTCGTACACGCGTGCCAGGCTGTTACGCATGGCTACCGGATCGGAATGGTCCGGGCCGACGATCCGGCTGTATTCCTCGATCGCCTTGGTGTGCAACGCGATCGACTCGTCGAAACGTCCGTTCGCGGCGTAGGCGCGAGCCAGCGTGTAGCGAACCAGGATCGTCTGCGCCTGCGCAGCACCGAACACGCGCTCGTACTCGGTCAGCGCTGTCTCGTACGCGGTGACCGCCTCCTCGATTCGCCCGGCCGAGGCGTATGAGCGCGCGATGCTCACATGCGTTCCGAGAGTGTCGGGGTGGTCCGCCCCCAGCTCTCGACGGCGCATCTGCAGGTTGGTCTCGCGCAACTCGATAGCGCGGCCGAAGCGATCGGCGGACTCGTACGCGTCGGCGAGAAAGTCGCGGTAGCCGACCGGATTGTCATGAGCCGGACCGAAGAACTGTTCACGCGCGGTGAGCACAGCAGCGTCCAAGGGAATGGCGTCATCGACCCGACCCACTTCCCGATAGCAGTTCGCGAGGCAGGTTCGGGTCGTGATGGTGAGGGTGTCCCCGGCGTCGAGCACCCGTTCGCGAGCGGCGAGCGTCGCCTCGAAATGCGTAATGGCACTGTCGATGTCACCGATGGAGTGATAGGTCTGGGCCAGTTCGTGCCGGATCGTCAGGGTTTCCGGATTGTCGGCGCCCTGCGTCTGCTCAGCCCCCGCCAGCAACACCTCGTACAGCATCGCGGTGGTGCGATCAGCCGCCGGATTGCTCAGCGCGGTGTCGACGAATTGCTGTGCCGCATAGAGAAACTCGGTATCAGAGTCGGCCTGTTGGGCGGCGAAGGCAGCGGTCAGCGTCGCGCGTGCCGTGGCCGAATCCGGTTCGGCTGCAATGTCTCGCAGATCGACTCCGGGGTAACGCCGGCCGATGAGGTCCCGCAGTTGACCGTATGCGTCGAGCACCGCCGTGGTAGTGGTGCCTGGTTGTCCGGCAGCCCCGGCTGCCACGGCGGTCGTAATGATGTCGATGGGATGCACGTTTCGGGTTCGAACCTTTCCAGCGATAGCGGTCGGACGCCGCCTCGCTTGCCGATGGCGCGGAACAGATCTCGAAATCGTGCGCGTCGCGGCCAGCGGCCTCCCCTGCGCGCCGACTCTAGGTGCGCAAGGGATCGTCCGCAAGACGGCAGCAACCGCAGGGCAGTTTCCTGAGATCACCCACCGCACCGACCTCATCTTCCCCGCAACCCCAACACCAGTGCTGCTCGATAACAGACTGACGCCTGATCAGGCGGTCACCGGCACGTTGGTCAGCACCGCCCCGAGCCGTTCGGCGAAGGCGTCCGCGCCGGCGAAGCCGACGAGGTCGATGGTGAGTTGGTCGCGGAAACTGGTGATGATGCAGGAGCGCGGCGGCGACGGCAGGGCGACCGCTGGTCCGGACAGTGTCGTCTCCAGGTGCACACCTGGCTCGAAGTCCTCGATGACGACTCCCGCAGGCGTTGCCAGGGCGGGGATCTTGCCCCAGTTCGTCGAGAGCACCGAACCCGGATACGCCTGGATGAGGGGCACCATCACGTCGAGCTGCTCCGGCGGGGCCAGCATGGATCGCTGGATCCGGCCTGCGGCGAGGTCGCGCGCGAGCTGATCGTTCACCGCGCAGGCGAGCGTCACGAGGTCTGCCGGGGCGTCCTGCCGGGGGATGAACAGCGCCGAGCCGAGGACGTTGGTGCCGTCCGTGTACCCCACCGAGGGAGTGATCCGAGTACGCAGATTCACCAGGTAGGTGTAGAGCACATCGCTGAGGCCGATCCCGAGGGTGTCGGCCGTGGCGATCAGCAACGCCGCCGAGACCAGCCCGTTGATCGTGGTCTTGGCCCGGTGCCCCAGTGCGACAAGAACTTTCGTCTGCTCAACGGTCAGCCGGACCCGCGGACCGCGTACCGTCGGCACCGAAACGTCTGCCGGATCGGCCGTGCGTCCCGGACATAGCGGCACGTCCGGTATCTCGTCGGGGTCGAAGCCGAAACCTCGTTCGGCCAGCAGCTGTTCCGGCGATCGCGGGTAGGGGTGGCTGGCCGGCGGTGCGTGGCGTCCCTCTTTCACCGCAGTGTAGAAGCTCCACAGATCGGAAAGCAGCTGCATCGAGTGATGGCCGTCGGCGACCGAGTGGTGGGTCAGCAGATTGACCTGTGCCGTATCGACGTCGGTCTCGACCACCTGGACAGCGGCGACCCGGCCCGCGAGAACGAGTGCGGACTCCACACTGTCGCTGTCCCGCCAATCGACCACAGGCGGCAGACCGTGAGCCGCCTCGAAATACGGCTGCCCGGCCGTCGCGTCTTGGGCGATCCGGCAGGACAGGATCGGATACTCGTGCTGTAAGAGCTCGAAGGCTTCCAACAGCGACCACGGGTCGAGCGGTCCGCGGACCCGGCTGACATAGCCCGTGTAGAGACCCATTCTGGCGAATCGTTCTTCGGTGGGATCGAGCTGACGGACCTGTATGCCCGATGCGGAATGCCTATTCATGCCTTCTCCTGGCTCTTGTCGCCCGCAACGCGCGGGCGGTTCAGACCTGTGAACTGGCAAAACAATCCATCTATTCGACCCAGAATACTCGTTTGGCAGAATCTGCCAAGAGGGCATTTTATGTCATCTAGGTAAGCTCTGTCACATGCTTTACCATCGAGTGATGCAGAGCACCGTCGATGGCGACCCCGAAGACGGCCCGCCAGACCTGCGGGCCCGCCGCCGAGCCCAGACGCAAGCCGAAATACATTCCGCCATACTGGAACTGGCCATCGAACACGGCTACGACCGGGTGACCGTGGATGACATCGCGGCCCGCGCGGGGGTGTCGCCGCGGACGTTCTTCCGCTATTTCCCGACCAAGGACAGCGCGATCGCGCACGACCGGTGGGGTTTCGGTCGCGCGATTCGGCGGATGGCCACGACCGTGTCCGGCCGCACGTTGCGCCTGGCCGATATCGAGAGCGTCTACCTCGGCCTCATCCGAGATCTCATAGACGACCAGCAAGCCACCGACGCTCTCGCGCGCACCCACCGCGTGACCGCCGACTCTGCACAGCTGGCCGCGGCGACCTTCGCGGCGTTCGACACGGAAAACAAGGCTGCCCTCGAATTACTGGCCGGACAGGCCGATTTCGCCACCCGCTCCCGCGTCCGCCTACTCCTTCTCGTGGCGCAAGGAATCATGACCGCGGCACTGGCCGAATGGACCGACCGCCACGAAGCAGACAAGGCCACGCACGCCAGCGCGACCGACCTGCTCGACATCTTCACCCGTCTTGCGGCCGAACTCCGCACCCCCGACGCACTCTCGTAGCCGCACCGACCGGGATCGCCGGCTACGAACCCGCCCCGCCGACCAACGTCGACTCCGCGGACAGGTCGGGCACTGAGGTCACCGGTTCACAGGTCCGGCGGCGCTTCGGCGAGCGAGAGGCTGTTGCCGTCAGGATCCAGCACTTCGACATGGCGCACCCCGTTGCTGTAGGTCTCGACCGGTCCGTAGGCGATGCCGTGTTCGGCAAAACGAGCCAGGAAGACATCGAGGTCCGCAACGCCCAGTGTGATCATCGATCCGCCCACCCGGGCGGCCCGAACCTCGCGATCATCGATGACGATCCACGCGTTCGCACCGGCTTGCCACAGGCATTCCTCGCCGATGACCTCATCGGCCGGACGCCCGAAGAACACCTCGTACCAGCTCCGCGCCCGGGTCCGATCACGCACACACATGACGCTGTACAGGTCCATTTCCACCACTCCCGTCGTCCGCTACGAAAGATCGGACGACCCCTGCGGCAGAAAATCATCGGAGAGCGAGGACCGTTCGCACCTACCGCGCACCGGACAGCGACGGTGGCATCGAACAGGTCGCCGTACCCGGCACAAGTCTCTGACCTGTGAAGACAGAGTTGAAAACTGGTCGGGGTGACAGGATTTGAACCTGCGACCCTCCGCTCCCAAAGCGGATGCGCTACCAAGCTGCGCTACACCCCGTGTCCCTCGCGGCGGGTGATCGGCCGCCGCCGAGGCTGAATCCTGTGTGGAGCGGGTGACGGGAATCGAACCCGCACCATCAGCTTGGAAGGCTGAGGCTTCGCCGTCATCCACCCAGATGAACTATGCGTTCTCCCTGGTCAAAGCTCCCGATCCGTTGGTACAGATCTGTACAGATCTGTACCATTGGCTACAGTAATTGGCTACAGTAGGCATCCGCAAATCGGAGGGCGCTTCGTGCCCGACCGCGTCTGGATGTCATGCAGCCCAGGATAGTTCCTCGAGGGCCGATCCATGACATCTCCCGCCCGGAAGAATTCCTTCCGCACACCCGGCAAGAAACGCAAGCGCCAGTACGGCGAGGGCTCTTTGTTCCAGCGCGCCGACGGCATGTGGGTCGGCACGGTATCGCTGCCCCCGCGCCCGGACGGCAAACGCAACCGGTCGATGCCGGTGTACTCGCGCGACAAGAACGAGTGCATGAAGAAGCTCGACAAGCTCAAGGAAGACACCCGCAACGGCATCGCCCAGATACCCGCACAGAAGATCCGCGTCGACGACCGGATCCGGCGCTGGGCCGAGAAGAAGAAGACCCGCGGCTGGAGCCCCAACCACTACAAGAACGTCCTGTCCACGATCAACCAGCAGATCACACCATCGATCGGCGGCGCCGACTTCAAAGCCCTCGGCACCGGTCACATCGACTACATGCTGAGCTGGATGGACGACCAGACCAAACCGGTCGAGGTCACCCACCCCGACGGCACCGTCACCACCGAGCAGATCCCGCGGTGGAAGTCCCGCACCAAGCAGATCGCCTACGACCGTGTTCGGGACTGGCTCGACGACGAACTCAAGGAGCGCCCCCGGTTGATCCGAGAGAACGTCGCCGCCCTCGTCGACCGGCCGATCGCGATCAGCGAGGAACGCGGCACGCACACACCGGCGCAAGCGCAGCGGGTGCTCGAGACCGCCCTGGGATGGGGCGACCCGCTGGTGACGTTGTGGGTGACGCGGTATCTCACCGCGAAACGCCAGGGCGAGTTGCTCGGGTTGACCGAGGACCGGATCGACTTCGAGAACCTGACCATCGATATCGCCTGGCAGCTCCAGCAGCTGCCGCTGAAACCGGGCATGAAGAACAGCGACAGCCCGGACCGGTTCGACGCGCCGGACACCTACGAGGTGAAGCCGCTGTACAAGAACCTCGCCCTGGTGCGACCCAAGACCCGCAAGTCCCACATCGTGTCCATCCCGGTCGAGCTGGCGATCATGCTGATGATCTACCTGGAGAACCGCATCCCGAACCAGTTCGGGCTGGTGTGGGTGACCGAGCAGTTCCGGCCGATCCGCCGCGAGTACGAAAACGAGGCATGGGCCGATGCCCAAGCCCGCGCCGAGGTCCAGCACATTCAAGGCCACGGCACGAGGCACACCGCGAACACGTTGATCCCGGTCGATGAGGCCCACCGCATGAAGTTCCTCGGCCAGTCCACCGCCGCGGCGAACCGGCTGTACCTGCACGAGGATCTGGAGAAGCTGCGGGCCGGCCAGAACGTGCTGGCGGGGATGCTGCTGCCGGAGAAACTGGTTCCGCCCGCGCAGCGAAGGCGGTAGCCTGTCGAACATGAGTTCGATAGACGATGATTGGACTCCTCGCTGGCGGCTCGGTGACGGCCGGACCGACGTCAACCCAGCCCGCCTCTACGAGGTTGCCGGCCGATGGCAATGCCCCGCCCCGATCGAGTGCCGGTGCGGGCTCGAGCTGCGCGGCGCGCCGGTCACCGTCGCGCACCAAGCCTGCCTGGCCACCGGTGGGCATCGCACCTACTACTGCCGCACCTGCGGGCACATCACCTACTACCCGCCCGAGACCGAGCAGTGCGTCCACAACCCGTTCGATGGCCGCCCATGACGCACGAGCAGAAACGGTTACTCCTCGCCGTCGTCGGCGTACTCAACTCCTCGAGCGCGGTCACCGCCGAGGACGTCCACCGGCGGCTGCCCGAGACGATCCTCGACACCGTCGAAGACGTCGGGCACGTCCTCGCGATCCTCCGCAACGAGAAGGTCCGGTTCCGGCGCGGGAAGTACCCGGCGAACGTCCTCACCCGCGTACTGGGCATCCTCGACGGCAGCATCGACGAGGACAGCGACGACGCCGAAGACTACGTCGACCCGCGGTATTGATGGAACCGCCGCGGCCGCGGCCGCGTCTAACCCTGCATGACCAAACCACGCCCGACCTTGAAGCCTGCTCCGAAGTCCGAACCAGACCTGGGCGTTGACCGCGGCGAGCGGCGGAACGCTGCCGAAGTCGCCGCGTACCTGAACCGCACACGCCCCCGCCGCCGCAAGCCGGAGTCGGACGCAGTCAGCTAAGGACGTCCGGCGGGATCTCGACTCGGCGGCTCGGGTGCGGCGCTGTGCCGTGCCCGAGTGCGCTCGGCGGCAGCGGCTCAGCGGAAGGATCGAGCTGGACGCCACCGAACGGAAGCTGGCGACCGACCTGCTGCCACATACCGTCATCACGCAGCAGCCACAGCTCGTCATCGGCGTCCGCGTAGAGCCCGGGCTCGGTGGGGAGGGCCATCAGTCCAGGATCCCGCACGAGTTCGCGAGCGAGCGCAGCGTGTCCGAGCGGTACCGCTGCCGGTCTGCGACAGCCCGGACTGCCGCCTTGGCGGCGGGCGAGGAGCGCCAGTGCTGAGGAGCGATCGCCCGCGATTCCAACAACGCCTCCTCGGCGGCATCAAGATCTCCCGCCGCGAGGTGAGCACGAGCTGAGTCGAGCCAGAAGTACGAGGTGCGCTCCTTTGCCATTCCCTCGGGGATATGCGTGCCATTGGCGATCTCCAGGGCCTGACCCACATCGCCGAGATCGTTGTGCGCGGCGAGCCGGTAGAGCGCAACGTTGGTCTCCCCGACGACAGTCTCGTACACGACACCTTCCGGGAAGCGTTGCGCCAGCGCTTCCGCCTCGGCAAGGTGGTCGCGTGAGGTGTCGGCGTCACCCATCGTCGCGGAGATGGTTCCCGCGCGCATATGCAGAACGCTGTAGACCGCCGCGGCGGTCGGGTCCGAACCGACCAGGTCTTCGATGTCGGACATCGCACGGATGAGCAGGCGCATAGCCTGCTTCCCTGCGCCGATCCTGGTGAGTGTCGCCGCCTTCAGGTCCTGCACGATGGCAAGCCGGAGCGGGTCGCCAGACAGTGTTGCCGCCCAAACCATCCGCTCGGTCGCGGTCATGCTCAGGTCGTTGTACCCCATCTTGTGGGCCAGGCTGTTCGCTGCCCGGTAGGCATCGGTGAGTAGCGCGTAGGCGGGCTCGCCCTCGACTTGGCCAGCAATCAACAGTCGGTCGACCAGGCCGGGCAGCACCTCGCCGATCTTCTTGTAGTTGGTGGCCCGACGCCATTGGCCCACCTTCGCGACGAGCGGCCGCAGCTGATCGACCGGCTCGGGCTCCAGGTCGTCATCCATCAAGTCGGTCGCGGCCAAAGTGCGCCGCAGAATCGGAACAATATCCAAGGTCTCCAATTGCTCCAGATCGTCTGCTACGTCGAACTTCGCCGCATCGATCTGAAGGGCGAGCGCGAGCTTGCCGAGGATGAACCTGCTCGGCGAGGCATGACCGCTGGTGGATTGCTTGATCATGCTCAGGCTTACGCCTGACTTCTGTGCCAGCTGTTCGTAGGTGAGGCCACGCAGCTTGGCGTACCGCTTGATGCGCGCGCCGACGGAATCGTTCTCAATCACGCCATCTACGGTAGCACCGAAATTTTGAACTTTTTTTGAACTTCGCCCGTCTATCAGGACTTTAACGTCAAGTTAGCACTCGGTGTCGGGTCACGGCCCCGACCGGCGAAGCAGGACCCCCGAAGCCCCAGAGCCGATCAGGGGTGAGGGAACTCCCCGACACCGGGTGCACTCCAACCACACACACGCATCCGAGGGGTATCGCCCAATGCCCGCACCATACGTCGCAGCGCTCGTGCTCGCGGCATGCCTCGGCCTCATGGCCGTCATCTGTTATGTCCTCGCAATCAAGGACTGGCACCTCTTCCGCGCGGAGGATGAGCGGTGAACGCCGCGACCATCGCGTCCCGCCAACGCTGGGATCTCCAGCATCGCTTCTGCGGCGACGAATCCGCGCCGGCCAGCCTGGACGAAGCCCGCTACGTCATGACCACCCACGCCGCGCACGGCCCCGCCTGCCTGCAGTACCTCGCCGCCGAGGCATACAGCGGCGGATGCCGGGGGCTGGCATGAACATCACCGAGATCGATCCCCACGGATGGCGAAACTGGTCCGAACAGTTCTCTGTCGACCTCACCCGGTTCCGTGTCAGTGACGCGCCCGAGATGCGCGACCTCAATGCCTACACGCTCAAAGGGCTCGAAAGTGCTGAACATGTTGCCGGACGGCTCTTCCCGCCGGATATCGACTGGCACCCCAACGGAGTCATCACCCCAGTTGCCGACCGATGGAATCGATCCGTCGGTCACACATTCATGCTGCTTCTCCGCTGCGGCGAATGGGTCAACGCGCCACGCGATATATCAGGACCACGCAACCAATTCGGCGTGCTGCCCTGCGTGCTCCTGCCTGACGGTCGTCATATCCCCCCGATGCTGACGCAGGTCCTCGAAGCGCTCGCGCGCGGCGACACATTCCTGGTGGGCGCCGTCATCCGCGAACGGTTTGCCCTCGATGAGTGGGCGAAACGCGAACGAGCGAACACTGGGCGCCGATCCCCTGGAGGAACGCGTGCCTGATCACGACGGCCCCGAAGTGACCATCGGCTACACCGCAAGCCAGGGCATAACCGCCCGCGGCGGGGCGCTCTGGTTCTGGGCAGGGTTCCTCACAGCCTGCCTGGCAGCGGCCACCGTATCCGCGGGCGTGCTGATCCTGAACGTCTACAACGGCGGCCCCGTCGTGGCGATGAGCATCGCCACCGCTGCAGCTGCCGGGTTGGCCGTCCTGGCGCGGGCCATGCAGCGCCGCGCCATCCGCCGAGCCTCGTGAACGACGAAGAAGCCCCACCTCCCGAAGGAGGTGGGGCTCGTCGTGAGGCGATGGTGCGGTTGATCCTGGAAGAACTGTTCGACGCGGGCGCGGCCAGCGTCTCAACCGCCGACCCGGCAAAGGCGCGGCGAATCGCGCTGCACCACGCCAGCGAACAGGTCTGGGCGACAATGCCGAAAGAAGCGTGGCGGTGACCCGCCTGCTCGCCGCCGCGGCCGCGCTCGCTCGCGAGTACGCCGAGCACTGGGTCGGCGCCGAGCATGTCGCACGACTCGTCACCCACCACCGGATATTGTGTGCCGGTGGCGTTTCAAGTGGGGGACCGAGTACAGATCAAGGCCAGTCCCGTGTCGGTGTTCGAGATCGTCGAGACCGACGTGGACGGCAACCCGGAACGCGTCCTGATCCAAGCCGAAGCATCCGCGCCGGGCCGCTACCCGTTCGTCTACAACACCGCCGACCTGATCGCGGCCGAGTAACACCACGCGGGAATTTCCAGCGGGGGCGATGTCGTGGGTCTATGGTTGCGGCCAACAACGCCCGAGGGGACCCGATGAAAACCGCCATCGCAATTGTGGCAATCGCTGTCGGCATGGCTGGCGCCGTCGCCGGATGTGGCAGCGACGAGCCCTCGGCGAGCACCACCAGCACGCCGGTCGTCGTACCGAACAGCGAAGAAGGGCCGGGCACCCGGGACAAGAAGTTCTTGGACGCCCTCACCCCGTATTGGCGGGCAAGCGGCGACACGACGAAGCTGGTCCAGGCGGCGAGTATCGCGTGCAACCAGATGGCGTCCGGCCAGAAACTGGAGGCCTTGGCTCAGCTATCCGGGGGCACGATCATCGACGGGAGTGTCCAGGGTGACCCCGTCAAGATCGCGCAGGCTGGTGATTTCCTCTACGCGTCCGCGGTGGGATTCTGCCCGGGCCAGTTGACCGGACTCGCAGCACCGACCACTGCACCGGCGCCGACCGCAAGGGGGCGATGCCAGCCAGCACCAGATGGTGTCGTCTCCACGATCAACGGTGCGTTCAAGAACTCTGCGTACCGGCTGGCGGACGTGTCCGCGATCCAGGTTGGTGAACTGCTCTGGGTCGGCGGGAACATCATGAACGGAGCCACGAAGGTCTCGAGCGCTGATGTGTGGATCTCGAAGGGGCCGGTAACCTACGCGATCTCCGGCGATGCTCGACGGCAGACCACACTGCCTGACGGCCGCGACGTCCTGAACGTCAGCGCCGGAGACGACGACGGGATCGCCGTACAGGGCTGCGTCACCGGTCGTTAGATCGCAGTGACCTCCGGCCAGTCCACCGCGGGCAACGTCAGCAGCGGATCCGGTACGCCGCGGACGTAGGTGTCGAGGAATGCTCGTGTCCATCGGGGGTGCATTTCCATCGCCCGCGCGGCGCCGATGGTGCCGAGCAGTGTGGCGGGCTTCTTGGTGAGCAGGCCGACGTCGGTGAACGCGTAGTGCCGGGCGCCGGCGACCTGGTAGCGGTGCAGGGGTCCGTGGTTGGTGGCGGCGTAGGTGGACCAGCCGGCCATTTCGGCGCCGGTGGTGAATCCGTCGCTGGCGTTGACCGGTCCGGACAGCAGCATGACCGGTTGCGGGATGCCGTTGTTCTGGGCGAGGTTCGTGGTGCCTGCGTATCCGACGGGGCCGTCCAACAGAGCAACGGCCTTGATGCGGACAGGTTCTTGATAGGCAGCTTCCATGCCGGTGGTGCCGCCGTAGCTGTGGCCGACGACCGCGACCTTGTCGACGTCGGCCTGCGCTCCGATCCCGTTCGGCAGGGCGGAGATCTGGCCAAGCAGGCAGCGGACGTCCGCGACCCGGGCGGCTAGGGTCTTGGCCCACTGGTTCCCGACGTAGCCAGCGTTCTGGTTGATCACGCCGTTGGACCATTCCGTGCACACCGATTCGTAGGTGCACGACGTGGTCAGCACCAGGTAGCCGTGCGAGGCCAGTTCCTGGGCGAGGATCGAGGAGCAGTTGCCGGGGACACCGAACCCAGGCGAGAAGATCACCACGGGCAGTAGGCCGAGGTCGGTGCGCACGTCCCCGTTCAGCACCGCTCGGGTGTCGCGCTGGTTGACGTTCGGGTACATCGTCTGGCTTTGCGGGGTGAACCAGCCAGGCACCTCGATGCCGTTGGTGATTTGGCTGGCCATCGTGTTGTCGTAGGCGTTGACCGCCGACAGGTACCTCGCGACGGGACCGGTCGTGGAGGTCGGATACCAGGCGGTGACGGAGATCTTGCGCGGCGCGACGTTGGTGAAGTTGTCCTTGCGCGGGTCGCTGATGAACAGCCTGCGGTTGCCGACCGGGTTCGGTCCGGTCATTGCAGGCAGAAGTGTCACGGCCACAGCGGGCTCCTTTGTGCAGAAGGGGAAACGGATCACCGGATGGCGACGGTCAGCGCGAGCCACGCGCCGGAGGCCGAGGTGAAGGTGGGCGGATCCATGGAGGTGCCGGCGGCGATCGTCCATGCGTCGCCGTGCCCGATGTGCGTGGAGCCCGCGGAGGAGTTGCAGCGGACGTTGACGAAGTTGCCCCACGACGCGGGCGGCACGGTCGGGTACGTCGAGTTCTGGCTGCCCACGCCGATCGCGCCCCACAACCAGTTCCTCGACCCCGCAGCGGGGGTCAGAGACGGCGGGTTCATGTTCGTGCCCGAGCCAGTCGTCGACCCGACCTCGATGTCGGCGATGGTGCCGGACCAGTTCTTGATCACGCGGACGGTCCACGCCCGGTGCAGGCTGGTGGTGTTGGTGATCGTCAATGCCGCGGCGGTGCCCTGGATTCCAGCGAACAACGCGAACGTCGACACTGTCGAGTTGGCGTATTGGCCGATCTTCGTCCACCCGCTCGAGCTGGTACCGATCGTCGTTTGCGATCCATCGGCTTGGAATTCGACCAGCAGCAGGTCACCGGTCGCGGCGGTAGGCATGGTGATGTTGGTGCTGGTGCCGTTGGAGTCGGCGAAGTCGGTGAGATACGCGGCGAGCCTGGGGAAGGTCGTGATCTGCGGGCGGATCACGTGCGCCGCAGCGACCTTACCCGCCGAGGTCGCGCTCGGAGTGGCCGTGTACGTCGTGGTCGTGGTGGCGGTTGGTTGGACGTCGTAGGCCGCGGAGTGCTGGAAGTTCGAGGTTTGCGCAGACACCCATTCGCGGGAGTCGAGGATTTCGGCGTCGGCGTTGGTCCATGTGGTGGTGAGGGCTGTATCGGTGGCGTTGGACGAGGTGCTGAACAGCAATACCTCGGTGTTGTCCAGCCCGGTAGCGACCGCGGGGGCGGCGATACCGGTGGTGTTGTTGGTGAGCAGGTAGCCGTTGCTGTAATCGCCGATCGGCATCCCGTTGTCCACGGTCGCGCCGACGTAGGCGACGATCGTGGTGATGATCGCGCGGATGCTCGTCGTCGGCGACGGGGTGATCGTCACCGAGGTCTCCGAACCGCGGATCGTCCAGAAGTAGGCCATGTAGACGCCATTGCTGGCGCTGTCGTCGCGCTGCTGGATGAAGTTCCATTGCGCACCGCCGGTCAGCCCGTCCGGCGTGACCGCCACCGCGGCCGCGGCCGACTTGCTGATGTGGACCTGCATGACCAGCAGATCGCCGCTGGCGCTACCGGACGGGTAGTTCGAGGTGAAGCTCGTCGGCGCCGAAGGCGAGGCGTCGAAGATCGCTCCATTGGAGGCAACCCTGGTCGGCGCGGCAGGCGCGGCATTCACCACCGCGGTGCCGGACCCGGAAGCGGCGATGGCGGTCTGCGCGACCGAGGTGACCGTGGCGGTGCCCGAGCCGGACGCGGCGATCGCGGTCGCCGCCGACGCGGTCACAGCGGATGTGCCGGTGCCGCTGGCGCTGATCGCGGTCGCCGCTCCTGCCGTGACAATCGCCGTGCCCGACCCCGAGGCGGCGATCGTGGTCTGTGCGACCGGTACCACTGCCGCCGTGCCCGACCCCGAGGCCTGCATGTCGGTGAGTAGCCCGCCGACCGTGGCGGTGCCCGAGCCGGACGCCTGAATGTCGACTACCGCCTGCGGGGTGACCGCCGCGGTCCCGGAGCCTGTCGCAGCGATGGTCGTGGTGGTAGTCGTCGGCACCGTCGCCGTTCCCGAGCCGGTTGCCTGTGCGGTGCAGTGCGCGGCCGCGGTCACTGCCGCCGTGCCGGAACCTGAGGCGGCGATAGAGGTGGTGAAGAGTTCGAACGCTGTGACAGTCGACGTGCCGGACCCGGAAGCGGCGATGGCGGTCTGCGCGACCGAGGTGACTGTGGACGTCCCGGCGCCGGAGGCTGCGATGGTTGTGCGCGCGCTCGTAATGACCGTTGCCGTGCCGGTCCCGCTGGCGTCGATGAACGCCGGCAGCGGATAGAACGGCACCCACTCTCCGCCACTGACGAACGTCTGCCCCGTCGGCGCGGTCGACAGCAGCGTCGCCGGGACTGGAGCCTTCGAGGTCAGCGCCTGAGCGGCGGGAGCGCTCGACAACACCATCGCGCGCGTTTAGGTCTGGGTGTAGGTGATCGGGGCGACGATCTGGGATTGCGCGCCGGGCGACTGGCTCGCGGACAGGGCGCCGCCATCGAGGTAGGTGCCGCCCGAGGACGCGGTCCACAGGCCCCAGTGGGTGTAGGTGCCCGCGGCGACGTCGAAGGTGACCGAGGTGCCGGTGACGGCGCCGCCGCTGGAGGTGCCCCAGGTGGTTTGCTTGCGCGCGTACGCGGGGCTGCCGCCTGTCGCTTCGTTCGCGCCGGTCGAGCCAGGGCTGCTGGTGTGCAGCGACAGCCACGTGCCAGCGCCCTTGTAGGCGTCACACATCGTGTTCTTCAGGCCGGTGGTGGCGATGGCCATCGTTGTGTCCCTTCAGGATTCGCAGGCCCTGAATGGGGGTTAGGTCAGCCGATGCGGCGGAGGGTTCCGTAGAACCACAGGTAGTCGTCGGGGGTGTTCGGAAACTTCACGTAGCACCGGTAGTGGGGCCGGTCCGGCAGGGCGTCCATCGTGGTGGAGGTTTCAGCCCACGAGAACGAGGTGGTGTCGTACGTGCCGTCGAAGGTGTCGAGGATGGTGGTGTTGTCGGTGTCGTACACCTCGATGCGCGCTTCGGTGTCGAGCGGAAACGTCGAGCCGCTGATCGAGGCGGTGAACACGAAGTCTGCGCCGATCCCGTTGTCGAGGAGCTTGTGGAACGGCGGCGTCTTCGTCATTCGGTCACCTCGGTGACTCCGAGGCTGAGCAGCGCCCACCGCCAGCCGTCGTCATCGTCGGCCGGCGCCGCATACAGAGGCTGCGAACCGGGGAGCTTCTTCATGCTCGGCCCGACCGGCGCGCCGCGCACCGGCTCGGCCGCATACACCAGCAGTTCGGGCAGTTGGTGGCGTGGCCGGCCGGGCTGCACGCACACCGCGACGTACTCGAATTCGCCCGCACCGTCGGGGTTCGGCAGCGGAGGACTCAGTTTGTAGCAGCGTGTCGGCCCCGGATAGATCCCCTGCACGAGGGGCACATGCACTGTCGCAGTTCGCATTTACGCTCCCGCCGATTGAATGACATACACCCGCCCCGAACCACCGACGCCGAAAGTGCCTGCGCTACCGCCGTCGCAGTTGCCTCCTGCGCCGCCGCCACCGCCCGGGCTGCCGCCGTTTCCGCCGTCGCCGCCGGAGCCGAAGATTCCGACGTCCCCGCCACCGGCGCCACCGCCGCCTCCCCCGCATGGGGTCAGCGATCCCGTCGAGACGCTGCCGCCGTCACCGCCGTCACCGGCCGCGCCGCCGCCGCCACTGCCGTCCGCGCCACCGGCGCCGCCCGCGGCGAGCGCCGTTGCGCCGCCGGGGAGTCCGCTGCTCGCGAATGCGCCGCCGTTGTTGCCGCCCGCGCCTGGTGCTGATGAGGACGACACCGCGCCGCGTGAGGTGAGGATCGCGCCGATCGTGCCCGCCGCCCCGACGAGGTAGGAACCGAACGACGACACGCCACCCGCTTGCCCGGCCGAGGTGCCCGGCGCGCCGACGGTGATCGCCACGGTGGACGGCAGGTCTGCGGCGTTGAATTCCTGGTAGGCATATCCGCCGTGTGTGCCGCCGAGCTTCTGACTGCTCGCGCCGCTGCCCGCCTGGCCTGCCTGGCCGCCGTTGATCACCGCCACACCGATCCGGCCGCCTTGATTGACCCAGGTGTCATTGCCGGAGTAGACGGTCATGGTGCCGCCGTCTTCGAGTGCGACGATGCGGGTTTCGTGGTTGGTGATCGATCCGGCGTAGCCGGTGATCGGGGCCTTCACGTCGTTCTCGTAGATCTGGCGCGCGCCGCCGTAGGAGCCCTGCACGCCGCCATTCATGATCGATTTCGCGGAGGCTTCGGTGAGGTCTTGGCCGTATCGCCACTCGCCACCGCCGCGGACCCACGCCTGATCTGGAGGGACGCCGCCAGGAGTTGTCATTCACCCTCCGCCGCAGACTGGGTCACCGATCGGATTCGCGGCACGCTGTTGGTCCGCCGACACAGACCACACGCGATAGTCGAGAATTGCCTTCTGCGTTCGCTCACGGGAATCCGATTGAGGGTTTGAAATAGAGTCCGCGATGACACCCATCATTGTGTCGAGCTGCCGCTGGTTCTCCGTGGAGATCTTCGAGCGCGCGACAAGGGACTCACGAAATTCCCGGTTGCATTCAGCCTGTGCGGCGGACTGCATTCCGCCGTAGGCGACGCTCGCGACGCTCAGCACGCCGACGACCACGAGCACGTAGGCTTGCTGCCGATCTGTGTGCGGCAAGGTCGGTGCGGCGATGTGCTTGTCGCCGAACTTGTACTCGCGCCACGACATCGACAGGCCAGCGAAGAACCCTATTCCGATGCAAGCTGTCCCGAAAAGCAATTGCAGAATCACGCTATTCACTGGGATCTGCCTTCTTCTTAGGCTCCTTGTTTCGGCTTGCCTGGTAGCGTGCGGCGCCCAAGAGCCCGAGTAGTGCGCCCATGATTCCATTCGCGCCCGTATTGCTCTCGTATGCTTGGAAAAGCAACGGGGCGACGATATTCACTGCCCAGACAACGGTGACGATATAGACCAGAACTGTGAGCGTTCGCGTGGAGACGCCGTATTCAGGCGCGCCCATTTACCCCTCCTCGTAAGCCACCTCCAGCCGAGCGCCTGGAGTAATCGAGTAGGGGCGTCAGTCCTCCAGGCGGCCAGCGGCGTCGCCAGCAGCATCGCCGCCCAACAGGCTCGGAGTGCTCCGGTTACCGAATCCGCTGGAGGCCATTGAAATCAGAACGCTGGCCAATGTCGCCGTCCCCGCGATGCTGAGCGCCGACGCCCAGTCGATGTCTGTGATCGCGACGCCAACCGTCATCGACGCCAGCAGTGCCTGCGCGAACGTTTTCCCGGCACGCTCCGCCGTGTCGGTCCAAAACTTTGCAGTCCTCATTTCCCACCTCGCAGCAGGGAAAGGATCTCGTCGAGCTTGGACTCGCATGCGCGGACGCGGGCATCGGTGTCGAGCACCCAGCCGACGAGGGTCTTTTTCTCCGCGTTGTCGCCGACGCCTTCGAGGGTGAAGCCATCCCAGACGACGTTGTTCCACAGGTCGACCCACATGTCGTAGGGCCACGGCTGTTCCGGTGTCCGCGTCGAGGGTTGGACGTGCTGCTCGTTCTCGATTTGGCGAATCTTGTTGGGGAACGGATGCAGCTGCCCCGCCCCTTCGGCGACGATGTCTACCACGGGTGTTCCTCCTTGGATTCCGAACGAAGCCAGCAGATCTGGTAGTTCGAGGTCGGTGAAGTTCAGATCGACGCCACCCGGCCAGGGCGCGCACCGTCCGGAGTCGGTGTGCTGGTGCGCGAAATACCCGGAAGGCTTCTTCGCGGGGCTGCCCGGGGTGCGGCCGTAGGACGGCACCACCAGACGCATCCACGCCGGTCGGGTCGGCCAGAGGTCGAAGTTCGAAACGGGGTTCCAGTAGCCGATGACACGGCGGTTGTCGCCGTGCCAGCGAGCCAGCCGCTCGGCTTCGTCGTTCACTTCCGCGGACTGGTCACCGCGGATCACGCCGCCGGCGTCTTCGACGTCGATCATCGTGACCAGCCGCGGGTGCCCCCACAGTCCGGCTTCGGTGAGCTGATCTCTGTGGAGGTCACAGTTCATCTGCCCGGGCCGGAAGAAGTAGTAGGCGATGACCGCCTGCAGCTTCCCGCTGTCGAGCATGTCGCGGGCGCGGCGGGCGTTGACCTGACCGAGGGTGTCTACTCGGTCTCCGGAGTTCGTGCGGAAGCAGAACAGCGGATGCGGGTAGGTGTCGTCGACCGGGATCCCTTGGTATTGGCTGACGTCGGCCCAGGCGGTCATCGGGGCCACCTGGATGGCGGGATGAGCTGCATGAATCCTTCGACTACTCGCTGGCTGTACTGTGAGGCTGGCTCGGGCCCGTAGATGCCGAGGTGTCCGTCACGCAGACGGGCTGCGAATTCGGCGATCCACGGGTAGCCCTCTTCGTAGCCGATCTGGTAGTGCATCTCATCGGCTCGGTTCCAGTCGGCGCCCCAGAAGACGGTGCCTTCGAACAGCTTCAGTCCTGCACGGACTTTCGCGATCCGGGCTTGCGGCATCACCCGGCGGCCCCACGGATATTGCGGGGCGTTGAGGTCGATCGCCGTGCCTGAGAGGTGGTTGGAGTTGGGGACGTCGTTGGTGGCCGACCAGCCCCACACCGGGGAGACGATCTCCTCGACGTTGCGGTCGTACCAGACCATCCACGCGCCGAGGATGGTGCTCACGTCGCCCTTGCGGAGCGGGGCGGTATCGATGAAATGCAGAGGGACGGAAGCGATTTCGCATTCGTTACGGTTGCACATCCGCCAGCCGTTTTCGCTGTGGGTGTTGCCGTAGACGGTGCGGAAGCTCATCGCGGCCACCGAGCAAGCTGCAGCGCGAGCGAGACGATGGCCAGGATGAGCAGGACCAGGGTCATGGTGTCGTGATTCATCTATGCGTCTCCGTTCACTACGCGCGCATGGTTCGGCGGTTCGGGGATCTCGGGGACGGCGCCGAGCGCGCGGGCTTGCTGGACGATGTCGTCGACCTCGTGCGGGGTCATCTCGGCGAGGTTCGGCAGGATCGGCAGGTCGGGTTCGGGGGTGTCGATCGGCACCCAGCGACCCATGCCGTTCATTGGATGCTGCTGCCCCCGGAAGGGACGCTGGAACTTCACGGTCTGCAACTCGGGATGGTGCCGGAATCCGCAGTTCCACAATGCTTTTGCGAGATTCTTGGCCACGAACAGCGGCAGCAGTATCGGCGTCTGACCGGTCGCCGGCGGGCACACGAGCGCCCACAGGGCGTGCTCCTCGGGGTCGTCCATGTTGCATTCGGATTGGTGCGGGATGCGGGTCATGTCACCTCCTAGAGCACGCCCAGATCTTGGGCAATCGAGAGGACGTCCTGGAGAACTTCGAGCGCCTTCAGGACGGGGTCTTCGAACTCCCGCTCGCCGACCTGAATCTTCCAAGCGGGCGCTTCGTCACGTGACGCCGCGAGGGTGAGTTCGGTGATGCGGTCGACGAACACCCGTCCGGCGGGCATACCCTTGACGGTGGTGCCGACGCGGTCACCGATGTCCATGTGCCCGAACCCGCGCGCCCCGACGAGGTACGGCGCGCCGTCAGCGACGACCACACTGTGGGAGGTCTGCTCGCGGGTCAGCCAGAACCCGGTCCGCAGAGCGATCAGGGCAGCGAGGCTGTAGGCGCGGTCAGCGCCGTCGCCCCACTTCTCGTGATAGTGGCTCCACCCCAACCGTTGTGCGCGCTCGGGCGACTTCCAGGACATGAAGGCCAACAGGACGTCGGTGTAGAGCGGCTTGAGGATCGCGTCGAGGGTACCGCCGATGGGCGGGATGAACACCGCTGCAGCGATGAGGTCTCCGGCCGTGTTGTGCGACCAAACGCCGTTGCCCGAGTAAGTCACCCAGCCCGGAACGTGCATGTCGTAGAAGTCCTGGACCCCGACCGACCTAGCCGATACAACCGGTGAGTACTCGACAGCTCCCCCATCGGGCACTCCGATCCAGGCCGCGTCCGGCAGGTCGTCGTTGGGCGGGGCGATGTCGACCGCCGTCGCCGGACTTACTGCGGCTACTTCGGTCCCGATCGCAGTCGCCCCGGCTTCTGCCCAGCCCGCCCGGGTCAGCCAGCGGTGCCGCGTCGTCGCGGTGATCGTCTGGCCGTTCGCGAGCGTGTACTCGAAGAGTTCGGTGCGGCCCTTCTTGAATGCGAAATCTGCTGTCGCGCCTACTCGCTCGCCATTGGGGGTCAACGCCCAGACGCGGAACGGGGTCCCTCGCGCGGCGAGCGCATCGATGCGCTCCTTGCCGTCGGGGCCATCGATGATCGTCTCCCCGGCCACGCATTGGATCGCTGCGCTGATGAGCTCGTTGACGCCGGGCATCGAGTGCCCGCCCGTTGTCACTTGGACATCCGTCGCGGGCCGTTGCTTGAAGCTGGATGATTGCACGCCGATGCCGTGGCGCAGGATCACCCACGGCGCTTCGGGGAGGGTGCCCATCCATCCGGGCTGGGTGTACTCAACCGGGAACGACGGGTCGTTGATGATGTCGACACCCTCGGTGAGGCCGTCGGATTCAATCGTGGTGAACGCCCGCACCAGCCCGGTGAGGAGGTTCCCGCCGAAGGATGTGCCGGTAGTCCAGCCGGACTTGTCGACGATGTCCCACACCAGGCAGCCGTGGCGCAGGTTCGCGCCCGGCCACGGTGGCGGGTCGCCGTCGAGGTAACGCCTCGCCACCCAAGACAGTTGCCCGTCCTGCATGATCCGCTTGGACATGTCGTAGGCGGATTTCATGCGCGAGAACGGGATCGCGAACGGGGAGTTGTCCTCGTCGATCGCGCCCGGCGCGACGACCATGCTCCAGGTGGAGATGTCGAAGTTGAACCACTGCGAGGGGTCGAGCGGGTCGTCGGGGAGCATCCACAGCGACGACTCCAGGCGCATGATGTTCACCGCGAGGGTCAGCTTCACCGCCCACTTCGCCGGCCCGAACATGAACCACAGCCGCGGGAACTGGATCTCGGCCGGTAAGAAAGGATTCGGCCAGCACCGGATGTGCTTGAGTTCTTCCAGGTCGTGCTTGAAGGTGATCTTCACCGAGGCGGTGCCCTGGTCGGTGAAGATCGTGTCGACCTCTTCCATGCGCCCGCCCCACCGCAAGCCGTCTTTGTCGACGGTGACGTGGATGCCGTACGGGTCGCGGTCGGGGTCCATCGCCCACTCGGCGAGGTAGTACTTCTCGCCCTTCGGCGTGTACATGGGGATCTCGAGGACGCCGATACCGGTCTCGTTGTCGAGGAGCTGCCACTCGCTACGGATCTCGTTGCGGACCACACCACGCAGCACCCAGTCGCCATCCCACAGCCGGATCAGCGGAGGCCGGATGCGGCGGAGTCTGCGCTCCCGTCGCTCGGCGACAGCTTGGGCGTGCACCGCGGTGAGGTCCTGCGGCGGGACCGAGGGAAACACCGACTCCCCCGGGTAGACGTTCTCCCCAGGGTAGAGATAGGTGGGCATTTACGCGTAGGTCCCGGAGAACAGGATCGCCAGGCCGGTGCCGGGCGTGCCGCCTGGGGCCACGTCTGCGGTGAGGACGTCGTTCTGGGCGAGACTCACTGTGCCGGTCCAGGTTTGGTTCGTCGCCGGTTGCGCTACCGTGACCGTCGGCATCCCCGTCGCGGACCCGTTCTTCTTGATCGTGATCACCGTGGAGCCGCTGCCGTCCGCGGTGCCGAACCTCACCCGAATCCGGGTCAGCGTGATCCCCGCGGGCATCGCGATGCCCAGCGTTGCACCGTTCAACCCGGAGGCACGGGTGGCGGAGTTGGTGACGATCAGCTCATGCGCCCACGGCTTCGGCTGGGTCAGCGACGCCTGATAGATCCCCTCCTCGATGTAGTTGAGTGCGTCGGCGTCGACCTCCGTCCCGCCGACCTCACCGTTGGCCCAGGTCTGCTTCGTGTAGGCCATCAGCGCATCCCCCAGGCTCGGGTCCAGTTGCGGGCGCAGTGCACCAGCACCGTCGACCCGGTCGGCCCGTTGCAGGCGACCGGGAGATCAGTGGGCGGAGTCCACGGCGGGACGGGGAACAAGAACTGCACGCCGTTCATCAGCGACCAAAAGTTCGGTGTACCGGGCCGCACGACCTGCTCTTCGAACGGGTCGGTGTCGATGTCGACCGCGGCACCGGAGGAGAGAGTGGGCATGACGATCGTGCGCGCCGTCGACGTGGCAGCCTGGTCTGCGATGTCGGCAGGCAGGTCATCGGCCGAGAAGGTCTCCGACCCGTACCAGGAGTAGTCCGGGAGCGTCCATGTCCCCGGCGCGGAGATGGTCCACTTCAGCCACATCGGCCGGTCGGTGGGATTGGACACCGTCACTGTCCCGGACTGTGCGCCGGAGGCTTGCGATACCCAGGTGTCGGTGACATCGGCCTCCACGAACCACGGGATCCCCGCCCGGCACTGCATCTCCACTTCCACGTAACCGCGCTTGCCCGGGTCGCGGGCGAGCCCTACGCGGGGGGCTTCGAATGGCCGGCACGACAGGTGCCTTCGAGAGTTGGGGGTTTCGATCCACAGCTTCGAGTCCTGGCTGTAGGACCAGGCCTTGCGGAACTCCGAGTCCAGGTCCTCCCAGGTTTCGCCTTCGCCGCGGATGAACACCTTGAAGGTGACGTCGCGGGCGTCCCAGCGGACGCCGCCAGGGCTCGAGCCGAGCTGGAACGCGGTCTGGGTCCAGATGGTCCGCACTGGTGCATCGACGATGCCGTCGAGGGCGGTGAGGATAACGCCGCGGTCGCCCTGGCCAGGACCGTGCAGGCGGAACCACTCCCCGGTGTAGCTCTCGAGCTCGACAATCGTCGTAGCCACCCTCACCTCCTCACGAACGTGTTGGCCTGTGAACTACGGCGCCGGATCTCTTCCTGGATCGCCTTGGTCGTCCAGTCGAAGACGGCCTGCCCGATCGCCTGGATCGCGCCGCCACTGCGGCGCGCACCGAGGTCGGACAGGAACTGGTCGATGTTGGCGTTGACGAAGTCCGTGCCTGCCTGACTCATTCGGCCCGCGGCGTCGACCTGCTCGAGGGTCTGCACCCCCGGCGCCGAGGACGGCGGCGCTGATGACTGAGGCGCGAACGACTCCGCCGGCGCGGGCGTCACCGGGTTCGCACCCCCGCCGCCGCTGCCGACGACCCACACCGGCACGACGCCAGCGGGTACCGCCACACCCCCGTAGGTGCCGCCGCTGGACGGCGCCGCGCTACCTCCGAGGCCGCCCGTACCTGCACCGGATCCGGGACTTCCCGCCCTGCTGCCCTGCGGGGTGTTGAACCCAGGTGCGCCGGACTGCCTGCTTGGGTCGTCAGTTTCTGGTGGAGACCACAGCTCGCGCGGCAGGTGCCAGACCTTCGGGAACGCGGCCGCCCCGTCCGCGCTGCCGCCGAACTGGATGCCGTTGGATCCGTCGGATTCGACGTTGGTTCCGAGCAGTGTGCCGGCCATGTGGCCGTTGGTGCCGACGCCGCCGTTGGTGCCAATACTGAACCCGCCGGGGTCCATGCCCGGTTTGAAACCCAGGGCTGCGAAGTCCGATGCGGTGGTGAATCGCACAGACTGGCCCGTGAGCTGGTTGTAGATCCCCGAGAGGTAGCCCGAGCAGTCCAGCCCTCCATAGACGTACGGTTCGCCGTCGTGCGAACGGGCATAGTCCAGCGCGCGTTTGGATGCCAGGCCGCCGCCAGCGAACCCGGGGACCATCCCGTGCAACAACTCGGGCGGAGGCACCCAGCCGCTGTTGATGGCGTCGAGGAACGGAATGGTTGCTGGGTTCGCGGCTTGGGCACGGGTGATGTACGCCAAATGCTCCCGGTTGGAGATGGCAATGATATTCGCGTCGTCGGTAGGGCCGCCGCGCCCATAGAACAGGCCACCGGCGGCGTACCGGCCACGGGGGGTGTTGCCGACGGTGACCTGGTTGGTTTGCTGCGCGGGGTCGTTCGTGGTGTTGCCGTAGATGTCTACGAAACGGACCGTTACCTTCTGCTCGAGCGGGCGTCCGGTATTGGCGACGATCCAGGCGTCGAGTTTTGCTTGAGCGTCTGCTGTCGCGGCGTTGACGACCACATCCTTGGTGCCAGGGATTTGGGTGACCTTGAGTCCCAGCGCCTCCAGACGGGCCGTTACCTCAGGGGTGTTCTCTTTGACGATGATGTCGTGGCCGTCAGGAAGCGCCGTGACCTGATCGCCGAGTGCCCTGAATACCTCCTGGGCGGCAACCGCCTGCTCGATATTGGAGGCGACCGAATCTCGCATTCGGTCCAGGCCGGGGCGGGTGGTGTTGTCGATCCCGTCTGCAAGGCCGATCGCGGCGTCGGCCGCTCCGTCCATCGTCGATTCGAGGTTTTGAAGCGTGTGGCCAAGATCTTCGAGGCCCTCGTTGCGGGTGAGCTTGCCGATGACCTCGGCGACTTTCCCGACAGGGTCGAGTAGGTGCTCGAGCAACGGTCCCACGCCCTCGGCGAGGGTCGCGAACGCGCGCAGGCTGATCGAACTGAATGACAGGAACGCGTCTGCCGTCGCGAACGCCCCGTCGGCGAGTTTCGCGAGGAAGGCCAGGATCTCCGGCTGGTGCTGGGTAACCCAGTCCGCAACTTTGGCCAGCTCCGGGCCAAACGCCTTCGCGAGCGCGGAACCGATCGCGTCGGTGCTTATTTGGATGGATCGCTTCGCGGATTCGATCGACGACGCAGCGTTGCCGCCCATGGTGTTCAGTGCGGATTGAGCGGCACCTTCCACCTTGCCCAGCGACGCAGCGGCGTCATCAAGGTTGAACTGGTTCAGCGCGTCGCCGAGGTCCTCGAACTGGGTTCCGAACAGCGCGAGAGCGATCGAATTCTTCTCGACCGGGTCTTCGATCTTGTTGATCTCGCCGAGGAGATCTCCGACTGCCGCGCGCGCGGTGGCGCCGCCGGTCGCGAATCGTTTCGTCAGGTCGTCGGCGTTGAAGCCGAGGGTTTGGAACGCCTCGACCGTGGATTTCGAACCGTCCACGACGCGGATGCTGAACTCCTTGATCGCGTCCGCAGCAACGTCGGTGTCGCGAGCGCCGGCGAGAACCGCCTGGTTGATCAGGCCGATCGCCTCGGGACCGCTTAGGCCCAGTTTGCGGAACTGCGTACCGTATTCGGTGATGGTGTCGAGGAAGTCCTCGCTGACGTTCAGGCCGTTCTGTTCGGCCGCGGCGAACAGGTCGAAAGCCTCGGTGGCCGACCCGGCGATGCCGGTCTTGATCGCTTGGCCTGCGGCGCGGGCGACCGCGGGGATCTCCTCGCCCATCAGGTCCGAGATGCCGCTCAGCTGCGAAATGACCGCTTGGGTCTCCTGCGCGGTGGCCGAGGAGTCCAGCAACCCACTGTTGATCGCGCGGCGAGCGGCATCGATGTTCTCTTCGACGCTGTTACCGAAGTTCGCGGCGTAAGCGCGCCCGGCCGCAGTGCCGATCTTGGCCATGGTCGCGTCGTCGATGCCCAACCGTGCTTGGGTGAGATCCAGGGCCTTTTCGCGCCGCAGGCCGTCGCTTAGCGCTTTGACGAACAGTCCGCCAGCGCTGACGCCTGCCACTGCCATGGCCGTGCCGAGTACCGCGCCGAACGCACCCGCCTTGCCCTGTAGGCCCTCTAGGATCCCCCCGCCGGCGGCCTCGCCGCCGGCGCGGCCCGCGCGCTCGCCCGCCCGGCCGAACGCCTGGTCCAGTTGGCGTGGGATCCCCGCCGTTTCGGCGCTGACGGTGACGTACCCGTGGGCTAACTGCACGCCACCGGCCATGTGATCACCTCACTCACTGGTCCCAGCCGAGCCAGGCATCCATCTCGTCGATTGGGAGCGGATCTGATCCGATGGCGCGAAGGTCTTCAGGTATCGAGTCCGCGGCCATTCGCTCTCGCCGGACTCGCACGACGGCCGAGGGGTCGTGCAGGTGCTTGAGCCAGCATTTGAACTCGAACCACGACAGGCGGTCTCCCAGGTCGTAGAGATGTAGGCCGCGGTCGAGCAGGTCGGCGACGATCGCCTCCTCGTGTCCGTTTATGAACTCTCGGAGGCCGAGGATTCCCCCGTGCTCACCTTCGAGGACGCACCCCAAGCCGCGTAGAGGTCGGTGATCTGGTCGCGCGAGAGACGTGCCTCGTGCAGTTTCTTGCCCAGGTCGGGGTCGAAGCTGGCGATGAATCCGATGACGAACCGGTACATCGACAGGCCTTTGCCGTTGACCTCTTCGAGGTAGTCCTCTGCTTCGGCGGGAATGAATTCCAGCTTCGGCACGGAGACGGTCTCGTCTCCGAGTTTGAACTCGAACCGGTTCTTCTTCAGTCGAGCACCGGCTGCGGGGATTTCGAACACCATTGGCTCGCAGGCCCTTTCCTTGTCGCAGGCCCGAGGGCCCGGTGGCGCGGCGGGCCTGCGAGGTAGACCGCGCCACCGGGGTTTTCGTTACGCGTAGGTGACCGAGAGGCCGGCGCTGGGACCGGTCGCGTTGGTCACGACGACGTTGTAGGAGCCCGCGCTCTTCGCGGGGGTGATGATCGCCAGCGTCTGGTCGTTGTAGATCTGGAAGTCGCCCACCGCGGTGCCACCAACCGTGGCCGCAGTCGTTCCGACGAAGCCGGTGCCGGTGAGGATCAACAGCTCACCGCCTGCGGTGGCGAGGTTGCCCACGGGTTCGCGCGAGGTGATGGTCGGAGCCGCCGCCGCCGCGCCGTTGTCGTAGTAGCGGTAGACCTTGACGCCGTTCTCGTCCTTGTAGCATTCGAGGGTCACGTCGAAAGCCATCAAACCGTTGCGCACGATCGGGTCTTCAGCGACGCCGGTGATCTGGCCGAGGGGAACAGCGAATCGGGCGCGTTTGCTGCCGTCCTTGATATCGAAGACCCAGGGGTGGATTTCGAGGGGTTCGCCGGTTTCCTCGACGGTGGTCAGCGACCCAACGGTCGTTACGTTGTCCTCGTGGAAGACCTCCGACAGGACGTCAGGGTCGTAGACGGCGTACAGCTTGAACTGGAACTGGGCGGAGTGGTTCTCTTGCGGGCTGGCGATGAGGTCGCCTGCCCAGTCGTAGATAGGTGTCGAGCTGCGTTCACCGGACGGGCGCAGGCCATCGTCTGCGACGTAGCCGAGCTTGGTGTAGCTCGCGGTTGATCCCGTGACGCCGGTGGGGAGCGCGGTCCCTGCGGCGGCGACCAGGACACCGCCGGTGGCCAGCGGTGCGCCTACGCCGATTCTGGCAACGGAGTTTCCGGCCATTGTTGTTGTGTCCCTTCAGGATTCGCAGGCCCTGAATGGATAACTTGCTGACCCTCCGTTGCCGGGGGAGTTCAGATCAGTACGCCGCCGATGAGCAGGTCGAGCGTGAATTGGTATCGGGGGCCGACGTCATCGGGGAAGTTCGCCGGTCCCGACACGGTGACGACATGGGCGACCCACGCTGGTCCCGCCGATTCGCCTTCGGCGGCACGCATAAGCGCGTACGAGAGCCTGGCCAGACTCGCGCAGGCCGGTTCGTCCGCCGCCCAGCACTCGAAGATCAAGCGTGAGTAGAAATGACCTCGCGTCTGCTCAAGTGTGTCGGCAAGAGAGACGCGGACCATGCGCTCCGGGCGGACCGGTGGCACCTTGGTGGCGACTTTCGCCGTCTCGCTGCGCACAGCGAAGGCGGCTTTCAGGTAGGCGACCGCGGCGGCCTCGGCGTCAGCAGGTGCGACGACCTCACCCATTTGCGGCACCGAACGCCCGCACGAGCGTGTTGTCTTGCGCGTTCTGTCTCATCGCCACTGCGGTAGCCGCGAAAACAGACACCTGCCACCGGCCTTGGGGGCTCTTAGCTCCCTGACGAGACGACATCATGTATCCCGCAGCTTCGCCGCCCGCAGCCCCCAGAATTGCGCGACCGCGCCGCTCGAGGTCCTGCCGGACGCCGGGTTCGCTGCGGATCTTGTAGAGGGCGTCCCGTTTCATGACCAGGCGGAAGTTAGCCATCGCTGATCACCTCGCTCGGTTTGATGACCTGCACCTCCGCGCAGGCGATCGTGATCGTGACCCCCGGATAGACACGTCCATCCGGGGCTTCGGCGATCGTCGGCTCCACCCCCGCGTACGAGAACGGGAACGGCTCACCATCGAAGAACATCTCGTTGGTGTCGAGGTCGATCAGGACCCGCGGTAGCCCGCTCATCCGTCCACCCGTTGCAGGTTCACCGGTTTACGGCCGGGCTTCCACCACGGGCCGTGATCGTAGTCCTCGGGGAAACCGATCACATCGAACTCCTCGCCGTCGATAACGAGCAGATCGTGAGGCCCGATCTGCTCGTCCGAATCGACGACAGCGACCATGTCGACAACGACACGGTCGTGTCCTGCCACGGCTGGTTCGGTGGACGAGGGCGAGTAGTAGAACGCCTGGATGTCCACCGCCGCGGCGTGGGAGCCGATCTCGTTGCCGTGCGCGTCCTCCCCCGACCCGGAGTACGCGCGATGACCAATCGTGAACGGCAACGGGATCGTCATGACATCGGCACGTTGAACGCCGCCGAAGACCCCGCACACAGGGTCCGCAACAGTGAACGGTCGGTCTTGTTGATCCACGGCCCGCCCTGCGAGGAGCTCGCCGAGTAGCTACGGCTCATCGAGAACGGGCCCGCGGTGACGCTGGAGGAGTCCACACCAGGCTGCTGCTGGTCGGTTACCTGCAGCACTCGGGCCGCCATTCGCGACACCACCAACGTCACATTCGACGGAGTGGGATCGGCGATGGTGCAGCCACCCTCGTGGAACCAGGCTTCGACCAGCGCCGAGGCTTCATCGAGGAGCCCCGGCAACCGGCCTTCTTCCTCAGTCGTCAGACTTCGACCGAGACGCGCTTCGACGTCGGCCTGTGCTGCCAGTGCCACCAGTCGACTCCTTCTCAGCGCCCTCGTCCGGATCCTCGGCCCACGCCTTGGGGTTGGTGATCGCCTGGGCCGCCCAGTCCGGCACCTCATCGTTTGGTCCGAACCACACCGACCCTTCAGGGCCGTCCACGTTCACATATCGCGTCAGTTTCTTGGTCATCACGCCGCCACATCCGCCACGAGGAGTTTCTTCGCGTCCGACAGGACCGGTTGCCCGACCGCATCGACATAGGTCGTCTGCCGGAACGGAGGACCGTCCTTGATGACGACGCCGACGATGCCCGGCGCGTCGGAGAACGACAGGTCGGTCTTGCGGGAATCCAGCAGCTCGAGCGCGGTGGCGGTCAGGCCGTAGGCCATGAAACCCAGCTCGCCGAGGTTCTCCGGCAGGAAGATGACCTTGTCGTCCGCGATGACCCGGGTGTCGACGCCGTCGACGTTCAGCTGCGTGTCGTACGGCGGACGCACGGTCGGCAGGGACTCGGACTCCAACAGGTCGTTGAGTTCGGTCACGGTGACGCGGGTGCGACCTTGGGTCGCGCCGTGCACTGCGTCGATGACCTCCTTGTTGCGCTGCATCAACCGCAGCACCCGCAGCGAGGTCAGCATCGACGCCGGCCGAGTGCCGTTGGTGGTGTTCCAGACATCCGACCACGCCAGCAAATTCGTCAGGGGCGTGGCGTTGGTCAGATCGGTCCATGCCGTTCCTGGGGCGACCGCGTGGTTTGCGGGCATGCCGTAATCGGCGGTGGACTCGAACCCGTCATCGTTGATCGACAGGATGCCGTCGGTCAGGACGTCGCCCCACGCCAGTTCGACACGGTTAAGAACCTCGCGGGTCAGGTTCTCGCCGTCGTTGTAGATGGCGTTCGCCAGGGCCTGCTTGAAGGTGCCGCCAGTGCGCGCGAACTCGAGCTGGAGTCGCTCGTACTCGCCGACGCCGATCGAGGACGACAGCGGAGCGAGCGGGACGCGCTTCTCCGAGCCCACGTCGCGCTCGGAGACGTGGATGCGGCCATCGAAGCTGCGGTACTTCGCGGTGCGGTTCTTCTGCACGATCTCCGCGAAATCGATGGTGTTGGTGTCCTTGTACACCGTCGGGAACAGCGTCGACAGGGTGTTCACCGCGGGGGTGGGGACACGGCGGACGAACGTGGTGAGTGCGTCGGGAACGACCGGCGCGTCGAAGAGAATGGTCATTACTCCGGTCCTTCCTAGCTGTAGTGGATGAGCTTGAGGTCAGTTTTCGCGTTCGCGTCGAGCCCGTGGTTGGTGGGCAACTTCGCCTCACGTACGAACCCGTGCACGACCAGGGCGCCACCAACGGTGGTCAGACCGGTCACACTCAGAGAGCTGAACAGATGCCCCGCGGCGACCTCGCGGCCATCGCTGGCCGAGTTGTCGTAAGGGCCATACCGTCCGGTCGCGGTGACCTTGCCGAGCACCACTCCGGAGGGGATGAACCCGTTGGGGTAGTGCGAGGTCGTACCGCCAGTGGCGGTCGCGACGTTCACCGACGGCGACGAACCGCCCGTAAGGCTGGCGCCGGATGCCGTCATCTGAGCGACATTCTGGTCAGCCAGCGCGCCAGCGAAGGTGACGGTGTACGGCCCACCGGCACTGCCAGTGACGGTCACGTCACCGGTGCCGATGTTCGACAGAGCCACCAGCGCGGACTGCACCGCAGATGCTGCGGCGTTGAACGCGATGCCCGCGGTGGTTTGGCCGCTGTAGGTGAGGGTGAATGTTCCGCCGGTTGGAGATCCGGTGATAGTGACCGTCTGAACTTCGTCGACGTTCAGCTCAGTGAACAGCGAAACATCCAGGGTGATGGAGGGGTTCGCGCCCGGATCAATGCCATGGCTCGGCACGAGCCACGACCGGTTCTCAGCCTGGTATGAACCAGTCTGGGTGACCGCAATGGAGGTCATTGCAGTTCCTTTCGTGTCGTCATGTCATCGCGCCGAATCGCCGGTCGGCTTCGGCTGACCCCTCGCTACGGCCGGACGTGCGCGTCGATGACGCGGTGCCCTGCTGTGGGTTGGGTTTCGGTCCCGATGGAGTGACCGCTGCATCCTGGATCGCTTTCAGCTCCAGCACGTCGGCGCGGATCTCTTCCTCGGTGGCACCCGTGACACGCTTGACCAGCTTTGCGTCGGTCAAGCCCTCGTCGGATGCAATGGTGCGGCGCAGCAAGCCCAACTCTGCTTCTGCTGCCCTGGTTTCCGCCTCAGCCAGCTTGGTAGTCAGCTGCTCGGCCCGGCCGGTAGCTTTCTCCAGTTCGGACTTCTGCCCGTCCTCGAGTTGGGCCAGCTTCTCGGCGGCCGCCTTGTAGGCGTCGTAGTCCTTGTACTTGTCGGCGGCCCGAGCCAGACGGTCCCGAACGATGCGATCGACATCGTCTTGGCTGAACGATGCTGGTTTGTCGTCGGGGTTATCAGCTGGCGGTTTTTCGTCGCCGGATCCTCCCAGCACTGGCCAAATGGGCCCGCGCCGTCCGATGCCGATCGCCTGCAGACCAGTGGTCGGGTGGACAGGCAGTATCGTTGTGTTCATGCGTTTCTCCCGTGAGCCCGTCGGCATGCCATCCGTTTGAGCGCTGGATGTAGGCGCGTATCCCCTTGTTGGGGAAGCTATTTCGTGTCGTTGACCCGCATCGCGGTCAAAATCCCTGCGGTAGATCCGTCCGTTGCCTTGCGGGCGGCCTTGTATTCATCCGCCCACTTCTCGACGTACGAAGGCACCACGATGGGGCTGTCCGGTCGATCTGGCACGGCCATGCACCGGTCCCGGTCGTGAAAGTTCTCAGCGCTTCGCCGGTCGCGGTAAACCGCACCCCGAATCGCCATCAGTCGGCAGAACGCGCACGCCGTCCCCGACGCGTAACGGGCGAATCGCACCCCTTCGGCCTCAGCGTTGAGCCGGATCGTGTCCCGAGATCCGTTGTAGATGTGACGTTGCCCAGCGCCGGTCAAGAGATCCAGAGGCGACGCATCGCCGACGCCGAACAGCGGGCCCGCCGCCCACCGTGCGGTAGCTTGCAGCTGCTCGATGGCAGCAGGCGCCGCAGCCACCGCTTGGAAGGGGGCACCTGGCGCGAGGTCGTCGTACCACACCGCGGCAACGTCAGCTGCTGCTGCCGAGTACGGCGTAACCACCTCCGGGTAGGCCTCTGCAAGCTCACGCATGGCCCGAGCCGGTTCCATGCCGTCGACGAGCCGCCAGAGTTCGCTGATGTCGGCTGCCGCGGCACGGGCGAGTTCGTCCAGGACTTCACGCAGGGCGTGTATTTCAGACGTTGTCGGCATCGGTGCCTACCGGCGCCGGGGCGGGTTGGGGCAGCCTGGAAAGCAACGTCGCCATTCCCGCGCGCCGCTTGTCGGCCGCTAGCCTTTTCTGGTCCTGCTGCGACAGGCCGATCCGGTCGTACGTCACCGACGAGTCCGCTGGAAGCACGCCCGCGCCAACCAGTTTCGTAGCCTCGTCCGCCGCAGCGGCGCGCGTCGGGGTGGCTGGGTCCTGCCACTTCACCGAGATCTTCCGCATGGCGTCACGGTCAGGCGCTGTTCCGTCGCGCCATGTCAGCGCCAGGGAGGCGACCTCCAGATACGCCCGGCTGAACGCACGCTGCCGGAACTCTGCCCGGGAGATCAGCCGCCGCTCCTCCCGGATGATCGCGTCGGCCGATGACGGATTGTCGGTGTGCACGCCCAGGCTCGCTGCGGGCACGCCGGCTTCGGATGCAAGCCACAGTGCGTATGCGCGGATCTGCTCGATGTACGGAGTTGGCGGGGACGGGTTGAACTGCATCATCTGCGGCAGCGTGCCGTCCTCGGTGGCGGGAACGATGTTGAACCGGCCCATCATCGCCGACCACCCGGCTTGCTTCTTCTTCCAGTCCGGGTCGTCTTCCTTCACCCCGAACTGCTCTGGTGTCGCGCCCAGCGCGGCACGTTGGGGTGCGGTGTAGAACTCGCGGTTGACCTCCATGCCCAACAGGGTCCGTTGCGCCGCGTCGGTCAGGTAGCGGACAGCCCGGGTGATCTCAGAGCGGCCCATGATGTCGGAGGGACGCTCCAGGTTGACGAATCGGACTACTGGAACTCGATGAAGGCCGTGCCGGTCGCGGTCCACGATCGTGGACCGTCCCGTCTTCGGATCCGACTCCATCCGAATTGTGACGTCCGGCAGATACAGGGTCTCCAGCTTCAGCAGACCGCGATCGTCCAAGGTCTGCGAGATCGCCGAGACGAGCCTGCGCCGGCGCCGGTCGTACTCTCCGGTGGTGGTCGAGGCCGACTCTGCGGTGATGAGCACTGGCGGCTCGTCTACGTCCCCGCGGCCGACGATCGCGAACCCGACGCCGTTGGTCAGCGACTCGATGTTGATCTGACCCGACTCGACCTCGAGCTGGTTGTCAGCGTAGATCTCGTCCAACCCCATCGAGTCGCCGGTGGACGTCCACTCCAGAAAGTCCAGCCGCTCTCCTAGAGCGTTAACTACCGTCGACGGCCAACCCATCACCGTCTCCAGGTCCTTCAGCTGCGGGGGGATGGAGATGTCGAGCTGCCTCGGCCAATGGGTACCGTCGTAGTACTGCTGTTTGATCTCGTTGACGCCCCGCACGTACTGCAGGCGCGCGCGCAGGTATCCCAGCGTCTCGCTCTCGTCTTCGCTGAGGCCCAGCGTCGGCAGGGCGATCGCGACAGCCAAGGTCAAAGGGTCACCGCCTTCCGAACTTCGCTGCTGCGGCTGCGTTTCGTCGCTGTGGCCCCGAAAAGCGCCAACGTCATGGACACGATCGGGGCCAGAAGCACGGCGTCGTCGCGTCGATCCCAACCCCACCCGCCAGCGGTGCCGATCGCTCGTTTGCGCGCACCCTGCAGGGCTTGGTTCACCGATTCCTGGTTCGCGTGGGTGAAACGGCCAGCGTCGAACTTGCCGACGAACAAGCCGCAGGCCTTCGCCATATCCGGCGCGCTGGTCGTGATGACCCGCACCTTTCGGGCTCGCAGCGCCGGAGCCAATGAGGCCGCCGGGGAGGCGTTGTCGATCACCACCGGCGTCCGCCGCCCCGCCCGCTCGACGATCCAAGCCAGCGCAGCGTCCTCATCCACCCCGGCCCAGACTTCTTCGCCGTGCGCATTATCGTCCTCGAGCCAACACGCTGACACGGAGAGTTCGCGACCGTGGGACATATCAACGCCCAGCGCGTCCGGCTTAACACCGTCCGCCGGACCGACGTCGGAGAAGTCCCGCCATGCTGACGCCTTGATAACCGCCTGATGCCGGGATACCTCGTCCCAGATCCCGAGGGCCTCACGAACGAACGATGCCTCCGACAGGTTCTTCAGCATCCGCAACATCGCGCGCTCCGAAGTGCGGTGCGGGTACGAAGGGTTCGCTTTGCGCCACTGCTCCCGGTCGCGTGGATCACAACCGCGGTCGGCCGACAGCTCGATGTAGAGCGTGTCCTGCGATTCCCCATCGAGGGCTTCCTGGCGGAGCATCGTGAACACTTCACCGGGATCGGTGGGCTTCGGCGGGGTGCCTACGATCAGGATCAGCGGATTTGCTGACACGTTCGTCGCCGGGGTCATGTCGTCCATCGCGGCCTCGGTGAGGATCTGCCCCTCGTCGAGCACCAGCACGTCGACCTTCGAGAAACCTCGGCCGAAGCCGCGTTCGCGTGCACCGAACAGGATCCGGGAGCCGTTACGGAACTCGATCGCCTCGTCCCCGGCACCACGCAGGACTCGTTCGACGTAGGGTCTCATCGCCTTCCGGCGCGCCAACCCCTGCATCGTGGAGAAGACCTCCCGGGCGGTCTTGAACCGGTGCGCCGTCCACACCACCGTCAGGTTCGGGATGATGATGCACAGCGCGAACACGATCGCGCCCACCAGGTAGGTCTTGCCGACTTGCCGCGGGATCGAAATCACCACGGTATCCGCGGCGTACAGGCCATCGGCCCGCTTCGCCAGGATCAGCCGGCCCCCACCGTCTTGCCAGCCGTCGAAGCCAAGCCCGAGCCGGCCGCACGTATCCCGGACCGCTGGCCAACCCGTCGAAACGACACCCTTCGGCGCCACGACGTGGCGGGCGACCTCAGATAGCCGACTCGTCCCAGTCCTCATCGGGTGTGGCTGCCGCCCGACCGACCGGGTCGTCGGTTGACGCCGAGTCGATCACCTCGATCTCTTTCGACAGCAGCGACAGTTGTCGGTGCAATGCCGCCTTCGCCGGGCCGTTCGCATCCTTCATGTCGACCACGATCTGCCGCCGTTGGGCCAGCAGGATCTGATAGTGGTCGCCATTCTCGACAGCCTCGGCCAGCGACATCGGTTTCTTCGCAGCGGGCGGCCGCTCATCATCGGCCACCGCTCGCAAGGGGCGCTTCGCCAACTCGGCCACCTCCTAGCGGAAACAGAAAAATCGTGGTGGGTAGATGGCCGCCTATGCCCGGAGCGGCGGATGGAGGCTAGAGGGAGGGTGGTGGCCCCTGGGCGGGATGCGGTGATCACCACGTTCGGGTTGTGACGAAGGTGCGTGGCGCGTTGGCTGCCGCAGTCTCTTCGTTGGTGGTGTCGGACTTCGCTCGGTTGCAGGCTCGGTGTGCTGGCTGCTTGTTGGCGAGGTCATCGGTGCCGCCCTTGTTGAGCGGGATGATGTGGTCGACGACGTACTCGCCTGGATCGAGGTGCGGGAGTGTGTAGTCGATGTCCTGCTTGCAGATGGCGCAAGGTGGTCGGCCGCGGCGAAGCAGTGCCCGGTGTTTATCGCGGGTTGCGGTGTTGCGAACGGTAACTGCAGCGACCTATCCCGCGGAGCCGCTGCTGATCGCGCCCCACAGCAGGCGGGGCAGCATGAAGTCGTTGTAGCTGATGATGGTCCAGAGCAGCGGGAGCAGGGCGGTCACTGTTCACTCCTGTCACAAAACATACCGGCGAATCGAGGCTCACCGGGCGTTTCCCGAGCCTCAGTGGATGCCGAGGCGGTAGATCAGGTACTGCACGAGGCGGACAATCCACCGGTCCAGCAGGTCAGGCATCGCCTTCGCCGGTCGCTGCGACGTGGGCGACGCCGATCATCGGGCCGAGGTCGCCGGTGGCGAGGGTGCGGCGCTGCACGCCTGCCAGGACTGTTCCGGCAGGGACGCAGGCCAGGGCTTCGTCTACTGCTTGGCCGGCATCTTCGGCGGTGGCGGTGGAGTAGACGACATTGGTGTTGGAGTCGTAAACATCCCATACGGATTCAGGCTGGGTCATTGCTTCGCCTCCTGGATGATCTCGACGTTCTCGGCGAGGATGGCTACCGTGACGAGTTTCAGGGGCCAGCCCGGCACAGCCTCGGCGACGACGGGTCCTTGTTCGGTGATCTGCCAGGGGAATTCGACGCCGTCGATGTAGAGCTTGCTCTTGTCGTGGTCGATGGTGACGCGCTTGGCGAGTTCGGGCATCAGTTCCATCCTCGGGATTCGCGGCGCTCGGGCGGCAGGACACCGCGGCCGCCGGTGCCCCATCCACCGACTACTCGGCCCGCTCGGTCGCGGATGGTGTGGTCCGGCATGGTGGTGTAGTGGGCCTCTTCCGTCACCCGTGGCCGGTAGATGCGGTGGGCCAACCGAATCAGCTTGCCCGCCAATGCCTTACGCATCGACCTTGCCCAACCGATTGAAGGCCGCCACGACCACCGCCACCCGGCTACGCTGCTCCTGGCTGAGCGGCCCGTCCATGTCCGCAAAGGCGAACGCGGCGTCGAGTTCCGCGTCACTGAACGGCTCAGCGGCATCGAGGCGACGCGGGTCTGGAAACTGGAACATCGGCGGCAGGAACGGATTCACCACGTCCACTCCAGCATCGGTGTGACGTAGACCTGCTCGAGGGTCTTCGGGGGCGGGTGGCACCAGGAGCGGATGAGGGCGGCGAGATCGAACATCAGGACTCCCTCGCGTAGAAGCGTCGGCATTCGGCAACGAACAGCCGTCTCAACCAGTGCCTGGCGCGCGAATTGCAGTAGAAGTGCCAGGCGCCTGCCGGGCGGAACTGCTGGCATTTCCAGCACCAAGCCCTCCGCGCTTCGACCATCAGGACCGGCTGGCCCAGTGCTCGTAGGCCGCCTGGATGTCGTCGGCGAGCGGGGCGAGGATCTGGTCGATAACGGCGTACAGGTCCATCAGGACTCCTCGGTGAGGTAGCGGTCGGCCCAATGCTCGGGGCACAGCCAGCCGCGCCGTTTGGGGTTCATGGCCGGGTCCATCAGCTCATGGAACGACAGATTCGCGCGGCGCCAGCAGTCCGAGCAGACAGGATCGGCCACGGCACCTCCCTGCACTTGCCAGCTCGCATGCTCTATCGCATCTCTATCAGGGCTCTATCGAACGTCTGTAGGGGCCGGTTTACAGATCAGGAACGGCCCGCCGCGCGGCGGGTTTCCTTCTCGTAGCGGGCGAGGTCGATCAGCCGGTACAGCTTGCGGTGCTGCCGGTCCTCCCCCACGGCCTGAATCTTGCCCAGGGACGCCCATTTACGGATCGTGGCTGCCTGTACCCCGAAGATCGCTGACGCTTCCACGGCGGAGAGTTTCTGGTCGAGGCCGTCGGTGGCGAGGATGGCGGTCACAGCACCTCCCCAGAAACGACGAAACCCCCTCTGCGCTGGGCGAAGAAGGGGTGTAGGCATACGGGTAGTACTGCTTAGGTGTGAAAGTACCAGGTCACCCACCGGATGTCATGCTGCGGTGTCGCTGGCCAGCAGCGTGTCCAGCACGACGCGTGTGTAGAAGGGGTAGTGCTCTTCGCGGATGGTGTGACCGCAGGAGCCGCAGTCGATGCTGTCGTAGGACTCGTGGCCTTCGGAGCGGCGTTGGACATCCAGCGCCCGGAACAGGGTGCGCAATTCGCAGGATGGGCATGGGGTGGGCAGGAGTTGGCGGGGGCGGGTGAGGCCGAGGCGGGAGCGGACCAGGCCGTGTAGGTCCCGCATCTCCACCGCCGTATCGCCACCGAACCCTGAGGCGGCGAGCCGGTCGATGCGGCACTCCAGATACGTCCAGGCGGCCCGTACGCGGGCGCGTTCGGCGACGCCGAGGTGTGGAGGTGGGGTGTCCCCGAGGTGGTCGGCGAGGGCATCGTGGGTCCAGTTCAAGCTGGTCGCGATCTGAGCGGCCATATCGGACGCCCATTCCGCGGGGTGTCCGAAGACTTTGTCGGCGGTGCGGCGTTCCTGGCGTCCGCGGGCGGCCGGCAGGGGCAGGTTGGTGGTGAGGTTCACCCAGTCCATGACCAGCCAGCCGAGGAGGCGGGTGAAGCGGCGCTGGCATGGCTCGCACATGCCGAGGGAGGTGAGGACGGGGTCGCCGTGCTGGTCGGCGCATCCCGGGTATGTGCATGGACTGATCCCCATCGAACCCCACCTCACAACTCGATTGCCGATCAGTTGCGAGTGTAGGGAAACCGGCTGTGGAACTCGAGCCGCCGCGCGATGCCGTTCAGCCCGGCCGCTACCGCTTCCCCTGCCACTTGCGGACCGTCATCCGGTCGACGCCGAGTTCGCGCGCGACGTGCGATTCGGATTGGCCGGCGCGAAGTGCCTTGATGCCGAGCGTTTCGGCTTCGAGCATCACCTCGTCGACGGCGCGGCGGGCATCGGCGAGCCTGCGCCCCGCTGTAGAGAGGTCTGCGCGGGCCCACATCGCGGCGTCGAAATCGCGTCGTTCGCCATCGATGAGGGTGGCAGTGTATTGGTGTCCGCGCTCCGTGCGGCCCCAGTGGATGCCGCGGTCGGTGTCGGTGGGTACGTTGAGGCGCTGAGCCTCGAGTCCTCGGGCGGCGTTTTCGTAGCTGCTGTAGGTCTGTTCGTCGGGCTCGGGCGGGGTGAATCCGGGGCGGCGCGATGTGACTGTGATGGCGACGGTGATCATGTGAATTCCCCTTGTGCCGATGCGTTCATTGTTGTAGACCAGTCTACATACCGTCTGTAGATTCGTCTACAATTCGAACTTGACGCGGTGGCGACACTCAGAACGTGAGAACACAGCAATGCCCCGTTTGCTGGCAAACGGTAGAAGTACGCAATAACGGTCTGCGGCCGATCAACGACGACGGCCGGACCAGCCCATGGGTCTACGTGTCACATCTGCGCGACGATGTCCGCGGTGGAGTCACGTTCCGGGTCGAATGCCCAGGCAGCGGCAAGAACCGATACATGGCCGAGAACAGCTGGTAGTCCGACAACTAAGGCCACCCCAACCTAGGAGGGGTGGCCTTAGGATCTGCGCGCGCGAGGCTCGCTGGTAGTGCACTTGCGGGTTGCAGATCCAGGGTAGCGGGGTTACACCGACGAACTCGAGCCGCCGCGCATGATGCCCTCGACCACTCGCATCAGCAGCGGGGATCGACTTCCCCAGCCACGCTCGATCTCGAGGTAACCGCGCTTATCGGCTGCGACGTCATCCCAGCTGCATTCGCCGCGAAGGAAACGGGCGGTAATCGCGTCAGGCTTGCCGCTCATGGGTTCGATCCTCCCGTCTTGGCCACGGCAGCTAGCACTGCCGCAACGATCGCTGGCCGCGCCTGCGCGAGCGAAGCTCCGGGCCACTTCCGCTCCAGATCATCGAGTGCGCGGACAGCAGCAGCGGGAACCTCACGGCCATCTGCGAGAGTCAGCATTTCCTGATTGCCGGTGCTCATGGGTTCGATCCTCCCGCGTCGATGACCGCGACAACAGCTTCAGCGATCTTGCCCCATCGGGGTTCGCCATCAACACGACCCCATTCCCGATCCCAGTAGCCGTTGCCGTCGATCTCGCCGGTCTCGTGCTGGCGGTCGAGTTCATCGAAGATCGCGGTGCAGACCTGGCGGGCTCGTTCGTCGCTCACGCTGTTCCTCTCGATCGTCCGTCGGCAGCCAATACAGTCGCAACATGCTGCGCCCACTGCTTCGGCTCGTCATCGAACCGGTAGCCGCACGCACACTCACGCCATTCGCGCCCCGTGTCCACATCGAGCATGTCGTACGGGTAGTGGCCTTCCAGTAACTCGGCCAACGCTTCGATGCGGAATCGCCATGTACGTATCCGCTCCGCGCCGCTCTTGATGAGCATCTGGAGGATCGGGACGCCAGCCTCTATGTACCGCTGGATAACTGCTCCGAAGCGGCTCATGGCTTCTCCGTCTCGTCGGCTCGCCATTCGGACTCGTGACGCTCGTACAAGCGCTCGACCGGCCAGCCGGTGCGCTGCGACTCCCGGTGTACCTCGTCGGGGTCGCTGGTCTCCATCCAAAGCTCGCCGTCCGGTTGGAGGATGCGGTACCAGCGGCCGGGCTGGAAGCCGTCGTCGCTCACGGTGCTCCTCTTCCGGCTGATTCGAAGGCGGGCTGATACGCCCGCGCATAGTCGCCCCATCGCTCCTCGTACTCGAAGGTAGGGCGAATCACCTCCGTGGCGAAGCGTTCGCCGCAGGCGATCAGCACCACCCGGTCGGGGTGCCTCCACTGGACCGAATCCATCAGCGCTTGCAATTCGCGTAGATGGCGCCCGTGTAGTTGCGGGTGCCACCCGCCTCGCTGGTGTCGATTTTTTGGAGGGTGTCGTGGAACCGTTCGATGCCAGCGATCTTCTCCAGGAACGGTTCCAGGCCCTTATCGCCTGAATAGTCGATACACAACGTCAAGGCGGTGACGTGGCTCATGCGGGTGTCCCTCCCTCGGTGTCGGTGGGCTGGGGTAGTCCCCTCGCCTCGGCAGTCAACATCAGCAGCTGCTTCACCGTGGGCGAGGTGTCGCGCGTAATCGTCGCCTCGACGCTCCATCGGCATTCGTCGCAGCCGCCGATCATGCGCATGTCGTTGCGGCCGCGCATCACATCCACGACGAGAACCGTGTCGAGGGTGCAGCCCGCGTCCTTCGTCTGCCAATCCAGGTCTCCACCGCATCCAGGGCAGGACATGGCCCGGCACAGCACGTTGTCGAACATGCCCATCAGGTCGCCTCCGTCTCGTCGGCGGGCTCGGATGGATTGGCCAGTGGCGGCACACTTGCTCGCTGCCGCACCTCATTCAGCTCCTCTACAAGCCATACGAACAGGTCGCTGGTTGCACGTCCGGCTAGATAGTTGGCCGTTTGCAAGTCGACCTCACCGCCCTCGTATACGACCTTCATGATCGCGCTGACGAGCTTGTTCGGATCGACGCCGCCGACCGCGCGGCGCGGGAAACTGTTCAGACCCGGCGGCGGGCTCACTGCGGCCCCTTCGGCGGGCTCGGTGTAGATACCGGCCAGGATCGCCAGGGCAATTTCGATGCCGTCGACAGTGGCCTCAGCGAAGGCGTTATCGCGCGCCGCCCCTTCAGCGGCCAGCCGATCACGCTCGGCGATCACCTTCCGTATCGCCTCTACGTGACGGAGGACGCGATCAGGGTCATGGCGGGCAATATGTACACCGTCTCGTGGATCGTGCGTTTCCGCGTGCAGTCCGCCGTACTCGCCGGTGTCTGAGACCCGGCCTTCTGCGTACACCCATTCGCGTTCGGCCGATGTGCCGCTGGTGGCCGTCGCGATTCGTTCGTCCTTTTCGAGTCCGGCCAACAGCCGGGCGAGGACATCCTCGATGGTCACGATTTGGATCCTTCCACTGCCGCTCCGGTGGGTCCGTTGAATTCGGTCACCGCCGTACCGCCAGGCTGATCGCGCGGACCAGGGTCGCCCAGTCCCCACCCGATCCCGCAACGACCGGCGCTCGGGCTTGTCGGGTTCGATCGGCGGGGCCGCGACGACCGGCCGCGCCGCGGCGGAACGCTCGGCGCGCTTCTTCTCCAGCAGCTCCTCGTGGTCGACGAAGGCCTGCCAGAACGGCGGCCTGGTAGCGGTCATGTGTCCTCCTCGGCGACTGGCTGGCCGTATCCGGCTCGGCGCAGTAGGTGCAGGAACTCCCACATCGGCATCACGGCCAGTTGTTCGCCGGCCTCGCCGACGCCGCGGCGTTTCACCGCCAGGAATCCCACCTCCGCCCGGGCGGTCTTGACCTGCTGGCGGAGATCGTGGATCCACTGTGTCCAGTTCGTGGCACCCCAGTTCTTAGCTTGGGCGATCACGCCGGGTGCGACACCGACGACGGGGTCGAGGTGGATGTCCCCGCCGTCGCGCTGATAGCCGGCTCGGGTGGTTTCGGCGTGCGGGAACCCTGTGAGGCGGTAGTAGTCACGCTGGGAGCGCTCGAACTCAGATCCCTTGCGTTTGTTGCTATTCGCCATCGGTCGCCTCGATTCGTCCAGTGTCGTAGAACGCCTTCAGCACTGCCGCGTCGAATACGTCGTAGCCACGGTCAACGTCGTCTTGCGGCCAGCGGCCGATGCGACACAGATAGAGTCCGCCATCTGCTTCGATGGTGGCGAAGAACGAGAGCCGTCCGCGCTCCCATTCCAGGGCGATGCCGCCATCGTGGTCGGCTAACGGCTCAAGGTCGGCCGGAATGGCGCCGTTGAACTCGGCCGCCAGGCTGGCGTACGCGGCGAACACGCGCGGCGGGATCGCCTTGCTAGCAGGCCCGTCCCAGCCATCCTGTAGTTGTTCGAGGTCAGACAGTTTTGCCATCGGTCACCTCCTGCCATGCCGTGAGGTACCGCTCCAGCTCGGCTGGGCGTCCGCGAATGAACCCGGTGACGCGCTGGCTGTGGTCCGGGAGCAGTCCCGCCTGTTCGATTGCGTCGGTCAGGATGACAGCGAGGGCCTTGTGCCGCGGGGACAGCGGCGCCAGTCCACTGGGCAGGGTGACGGTTCCTGTCGCGGCGTCGACCGTCAGGTCGCCGTACAGTGCCAGCCCGGTAGCCAGGGTCTCGATGTGGACAGCCCGGATCCGTTCGGCAGGAGCCATGGCGGCGGTCGAGTTGCTGTCGGTAGGTTCAGGCATGATGATCGGCCCCTATCCGTACGAGCAGTTCAGATGCCAGCCGGGACCACCCTCAGGCACCTTCAGCTCAAGTAGTTCGACGAACCGATTAAGTTGATCAACCCATTCCGGATCAGCGACAAGCGGCTTTAACTGCGTGGAACCGTAGGTCGTTTGAACCGATGCCTTCACGCGTACGCAATTCAGCTCGTATTCGTAACCGAAGCTATCGATCTCGATCGTGAGGTCGGCCAGCAACTCCCGTCGGCGCTCGCGGCTCGCCTCATATTCCTGGTACGCAGCTGAGGACTTCTCGTAGTCTGCCTCGATCCGCTGCCGTTCGTCGTCCGGCAGGGCGTAGTCAGTCTCCGGGTAGTCTGCCGGAAATGGGACGCTCACCCAGCCGAGGCGAGCCGCGTACGCGTCTTCCCAGTCGAATTCGCCGTCTTCGTCTTGTTCGAGCCACCAGTCCGGCTCGTATTCGTCGCCGAGGTCGTATCCGAAATACACGTCAGCGCTGAGCGATCTACCCATGTCATTCCCTCCTGGATTGATGTGCCGCTTCGGCGGCGGCGATGCGTTCTTGGTGTGGTCCGCCGAGGCGGATGATCGGCGAGTACACGCCAAGGGTGCAGCGACGCCCAGGCGGTGCCTCGCACTGCGGGCACAGCACCGACAGCGGGTCAGGGCGGTAGTCGTCGAGGCGGTAGACAGTGGCGGTCATCGCGGCATCCCTTTCCAGCTGCGTTCGTAGTCTTCTTGCATGAACCACAGTGGGCAGCCGGGCATCTCGGAATCCCCTGGACGAACTTGGATGCCATCCGTCTTGGTAATGACGATGCCGTCCGGCGTGAGATTCCAATAGGCGGCGAACGGTCGCGGCCCTATGGAGGGGTCGACCAGGTAGGCGAGGTGTCGGATTTTCTTCGCGGTGCCCGTCCTCGCGACCTCAAGCTTCTCGGCTAGGCGGTGCAGGCTCCACATGATCTTCGCCGTCACGGCTGTGCCTCCCGGACCTCGGCCAAAACACGGGCCAGGGTGTCGATCACGTCCACCAGGCCGCCATCAGCCTGCGAGACGACGCCGCGGACCCAGTCGCTATTGACGACCTTCGGCGGCTCGCCCGCCTCGTAGCTGAACAGGGTGGCGGCGCGTAGCTCGGCGACTTCGTCTGGCGTCGGGTACCCGAGTGGGGGACGCTGCGCGGCCTCCAGCTCGGCGACGCGGCACTCCATGGCGAGCACCGCTGCGGCCGCCTTGGCTCTATCGGATTCGACCTGCGCCTCCATCTCGGCGAGCCGCTCGAGGATCAGCGGGAACAGGTTCCGCATCCGGGCGATCAGCCGTGCGTCCTCGTCGCGGAGGACCATGTCCACGACCGCCGCGCCGGGTTCGGCTTGCGACGCTGGAACGTCCGCCGTTTGGATACACCGGCCACCGATCATGTCGTTCAGGCACGAGTACCACAGGCCTGGTGTGAGGGCGGCGTCGATCGCTTTCCCCTCGGCGATCAGGTCACGGTCAGTGGGCATCGGACACCTCCGAGATGATGAACTCCCTGATATGGGTCCTCATCCGGAAAGACCCCGTCGCTACCTCTCTGCCATCCCGCTCGTCGTCCCATTCAAGGCTGCCGCCGCATTCGTGGTCGGCAGCCCCCTTCGCTTCGTCTATCGAGTCATAGACGCCGATCCTCCAGCTGCCGGGGTCGATAAAGTATTCGCGAAGTTCGAATCTGACCGGTTCAGCGGTCGCCCGCTCGTCACTCATCGCGGCTCTCCGTCCCCGGCGACCAGCTCGCTCAGTGAGGCCGAGATCTGGTCCAGCCGCTTCATGTCGCAGTCTGGACACCAATGCGGTCCCCACTTCGTCCCGGCAGGTTGGCCGCAGTCAACGCATGGCTGTCCTGATGGCACTTGGCACACATGACCCTGCGTCCCTTGACAATTCGGGTGGCTCATTCGGCACCGTCCTCGAGGAGCGGGGCCGGGCTGATCGGCACGCCTTTGCAGGTGTCGCAGTCCGGCTGACGTCCTTCGGGATACCCGCAGTCCGAACAGCGGACAGGTGCGGGCTCGGCCGGGTGTGGTGTCCACGGGCTACTCCACGTCTCCCGTGACACCACCGGCCGTCCACTCCAGATCCGCTCCGATCGGTAGCGGGCGACGTCCTCGCTTCTGCACACCTCGACGAGAGTCGTGTCGGTCCAGTGGGTTTGGACGCCGTACTCGGTGACGATGTCGGAGCGGGGGATCACCAGATGCTCGGCTTCGACGGCTTCGGCGACATGCCACGCCCACGAGGAGATTGAGATGTAGGTCTCCCCGCACGCGCATTCGAGGCGGTCCTCATCGACGTCTGGGGTCTCGGTCGTGTGTGCGGCGAGAACCGCCATCAATGTGTTCGACGGGTCGCTCATTCGGTGTCCGCCTTCTCGGCTGGGATGGCGAGGACCTCGGCAGGCCAGGCCAGGTACTCGATGTCCCGAACTCCCTGCATGTTCGTGAGGCACGCACCCCTGAGGCCACTCTCATGAGTGGCGAGGAATCCCGCCCAGCCCATTCGGTCGCGGAACACCGTGCCGTCCGGGAACGCCAGCAGTTCTTCGAGATTCCCCGCCTTGAGGGCGGGGCGCCGGTAGGCGACGAGAGCATCGAGGAGTTCGGTGTCGGCGAGCAGGCGCTCGGCGATCGGCACGTAGTGGTCGGCGAGCCGGAACCCATGGGAGGTCCGCCGGTCACCTTCCCGCTTCAGCGCGGCGGCGAGCCGATCCACGATCCCCGCATTGCCGCCTGCTGCGTCCACTGACGAACGATCGGGCATGGTCTCGAGTCCTTGGGTGGGGCGGTGACATTCGCAGCGGCAGGGACGCGCACAGGTCTTGCATGTCTTGCGGCAGTCGTCGTGGTTCTCGTGCCAGCAGTACGTCGACAGGTAGTCGTGCACGCCACGGTTCGTCGTCTGTGTCATGCCGCACCGTCCTCGACGAGCCGGTACCCGGTAGAGGTCGGATGCAGACGGTCGAGTTTGATCCGGACCGTCCGCCACCGCTTCGCGCGCTCGCCGCCAGGCTCGGTCTCCACCGAGCAGACCGCGCGGGGCTCAACGTCGTCCGTGAACGACAAGACGCGCAACGTGCGGCCCGCGCTACGCGGATCGTTGTCCGCCCAGGTTTGCCCGACACGGATCTCCGTGCCGTACTTGTTGACCGGCGCGTTCATGCCACACGCTCCGGGGTGATCGCCGCCAGGTACTCCGCGAACAACTCGTGCACCCGATCCCGCACCTGCCGCAACTCCTCCACCGACCACTCCCGCGCACCAGGCGGGCCGTTGAGGATCAGCTCCACCTCGACGTGCGAGACGCCGCGGTCGAGTTTCTCGCGCACCACCTTCAGGGCGGCGGTGTCGGTTTCGTTCCGCGACAGCGTCATTCGCCCGCCTCCGCATCACGCAGCGCCTGCATGTCGGCGATGAACCGGATCGCCATCGCCGCCACCTGCTGCGCCTCGGCCATCGCCTCCGCCCACCGGTCGGCCTTGATGTCGTCCCACATCTCGTCGACCTCCTCCCGGAGGATCGCCCAACCCTCGTGCATGGAGTTCATCGGCGGGAACTTTGTGATCGCGCGATTGAGTTCGCCGAGGACATCACCGGCGATGCCGTGGTGTGCCACCGACAGCCGGGTGAATTCGCTCTCGGGCGCGGACTCGGTGATGCCGTGCATCAGACGGGCGCCCATTCCTGGTGTGCTCATTGCTGGTTCTCTCTTTCGTCAGCGTCGATTGCTGCTTGCGCACGGGCGGAAGGGGTCCGCTCGGCGAAGTCGTTGTCGTGCACCGTCCCCGCGATCAGGTGCGGTTTGTGCTCCAGGCACGGGATCGCCAGCCACGGCGACAGCGCGGGTCGCGGCATGTCGGGCTTTCGGGCTCCCCATAGCGGTCAGGCATCGCCGATCACCTCGTTCAACGGGCGAGCGAAGCCCGGCATCTCCACCGCGCGCCGCACCTTCGGCAACTGCTGGCGCTCCTGTAGGCGGCGCCGGAACTCCGTGGCCTGCTGCTCGGTCAGCTGGAGTTGCGGCTCGCGGCCCAACGCCACCCGGCGAGCGAACCGATGCGCCTCCGGAGGTGAGATCCCCATGTCCTGCAGGACGTAGTTCGCTTCCTCCATCAGCTCGCGTTGCTCGTCGGTCAGTGCCTTGAGCTGCTCGAAGTAGGCGGCGCGGGCATGGCGCACGATCGAGGCCGGCAACGGCCGGAACCCTTCCTCGGCCATCCGGTAGGCGCGGGCCACGCCAGACAGGAGGTCTTCGCGGGAAAGCCCTGATTCGCCGAACACCTCCGCCCAGGCCAGGACGGTTGATTCGCCACCGTGCGGAAACCACGGGTCGTTCGCGGCGCACTTGGCCAGGACGAGCGCCGCGGTCGCCCGATCGTCGTCGCTGATCATGAGATGAGTTCCTTCTGCTGGTCTGGGCGGTCTTTGCCGAGGTCGAGCCACCCTTGGACCTTCTGGTCGGCGCGGGATGGACCGGGTTGCGACTCGGCTGGGCGGGCGCGAGCGTGGACGTTTTCGCCGGCGCGGCGGATCCAGTTGCGCCATGTGGCAGTCCAATCCGCCTTGCATCCCCTGCTGCCGGGTTGGGACTTCCAGTGGTCGACGAACTTCGCGTGCTCGGCACGGAGATCGACGCTCGGGCATTCCTCACGCATCTGCCGGATCACCTCGGTGTCCGGTTCCCAACCGTCGGGGAGTCGATGCCCTCGGGCAGCGGCGGCGCGCGTTCGCGCCTCTCCCTTATTGCTCCCTTTAGGGAGCGGTCGGGTCGGGTCGGGTCGGGTCGGGTCGGGGGTCTCGGACTCCGGTTGTGACACCGGCGGGACGGACGGGGTTGTCCCCGTGGGACATGCCCCGGACGCGGTGTCGTCTGCCTGCGCAGACTTACCGGACGCTGACGCCTTTCGGGATTCGCGCCACTTTCGTTTGCGCTCGGCTTCTTTCGCTCTTTCGTCGAGTACCTCGGCGCGAGTCGGCTGGTACTTCCCCCATCCGAGGAATTGCCAACCGCCCTCGACCGTTTCCCACAGCCCCGATTGCACGAGATGTTCGGCCAGTGACGGCGTCCCGCCGAGGTCTTCGAGAACATAGGCGGGCACGAATCCGTCGGTCAGTTCCTTGGCGCACCAGGTCCCAGCGATCGTCCACAGCCCAACGGCTTGGCAGCGGTACCGGCGGGGAATGCGGAGGACGGCCTTTGAAGTAGCGAATCCGTCGTCGACCTTGAACCAAGGCACTAGGCCACCTCCTGGTTGACGACCTCGGCGAGCTGCCGGGCGAGACCGCGGCTTATCAACGCCTCCATGAACGCTCGGCTGATGCCGTCGACGTTGCCGTTCGAGAAGCCCGTGCCGGGTAGCAGGATGCAGGTGCGGGTCATGGTGCGGCTCCTTCAGTCGAGGCGTCCGGTTCGGCGTGCAGGACGGCGCGCAACCTCGCTCCAATCCATGCACCGACGGCGGGGCTCACAGCGTTGCCGAACCCATCGCACTGATCGCGGGCGCTGCCCCACACCACGAACTCGCCCGGCCGATCAGGGAAGGTGGTGTCGAATCCGCAGCCGCGGCCCACCTCGTGCGGGGCGAGCATCCGGAAGTGGCAGTCCTCCACCGCCAGCTCCGCGAGCGCGGCCGCCCACTCGGCGGTGAGCAGTCCTGGGATCTGATCTGATGTCACGGTCGGCATCGGCTCACTGCTGATCGTCGGGGTTGTGTTGCGCCGGAACGGTACGACCCCGGCCATCAAGCTCAGGGTCTCGGACCCGACGGCGGTCGGCAGCGGGTCGCCGAGGCTGCGCGGACTGCCCTGATAGTTGTTGACCGCGGCGAACAGCATCGCCAGCTCATGGGTCGAGGTGACCGTGTCCATCGGCTGCGAGAAATGTTTGCCGTCGCCGTTGTGCCGGTGCGCGGCGAACACCGCCCCGGTCGACAGGATCGCGGTCTCCTGCTGGCTGGTCTGCGTGGCCAAAGGCTGCCACGGATGGCGTTCGCTGCCGTGCATGCTCTTGGCGGGCATGAGGATCGCGGGGAACTCGGCGAACCGTTGACGGCACCGTTCGATCCGCGCCATCGTTGCCGGCTTGAGCGGCTTCGTCCGGTCCCCGATCCGGGCGCCCAGCGTGCTCAAGTCCAACGCGGTCAGCGACGGGCTCATCGGCGGCACGACCTCTCTGCGGCACCGCGGGCACCGGTAGTCGTACTGGCGTCCGTAACTCACCGACCCGCTCGCGGGTACGCCGGTACGCCACGACCACACCGCCTGGACGGCTTGGTCGCAGTGCGCGCACCATGACAACGGCCGATGCTCGAGATCCGGTTCAGGCAGCCGTCGGTCCCACAGGGCGAGGTAGTACCGGTTGCGGGACTGGGGCACGCCGAAGAACATCGAGTTCAGGTACAGCACCTTGTGCCGGTAGCCCTCGTTCTCGAACTGCTTGAGCCAATACCGATACGTCGAACCGTCGCCGACCTTCGGCCGTCCGGGAAGCCCCGGCCCCCATGAGGTCAGCTCGGTGGTGCATTCGACCAGGATCAACCGAGGGTGGTGGCGTGCTGCGTAGTGCAGCACGCAATTGGCGGTGGCGCGGTCTCGTTCCGAGCGAGTGACCCGCTCGTCGAAGTCCGGGTCGTCCAGATCGAACAGCGACAGCCCTTGCTCGTACGCCTTCTTCGTGTTGGCCTGCGAATGATTCACACACGACACACCAGCGACGAGCAGGTCGGCCGCGGGCAGGTCGCGCGCCGAGTGGTAGTCCGAGGATTCAGGGTCGACGAGGTCGGCGATCCAATGCTCGGCGTCGGGATGGTTGGCCTCGTGGACCTCGACCTTGTAGGCGTTGTGGTTCGCGGCCATGATCGTGGTGAACCCGGCCATCTCGATGCCGCGGGTGAGGCCACCGAACCCGGAGAACAGGTCTACTGCGACGAGGTCATCGTGGCGGAACCGGCGCCGCCGCGTGGCCGGCCTGTGCGTCGCGGTCCGGCTCGCCGTCGGCGCACTCATTCGACACCGCCGATTGGTCGGATACCGCCGGCGTCGTCGAGCAGCACGAACTCCCCGCGGTACAGCACAGGAATATCGGCGGCACGTTTGCGGCCCAGCCGGGATACCAGCCAGCCGTTCATGTACGCGAGGGTGCGGTTCAGCTCGATCCGCAAGTGGCAGGCGTCGGCTACGACGAGTCCGTTCGCCGGCTGGTTCACCCACTCCTCGCGGGTGCCGCCGATTTGCCTCGGACCGCGGTGGTGACAGGTTGATGCGGGACCGCAATCGTCGATCTCGCAGCGTCCGCCCGAGCGGCCGAACATGATGCCCTTCGCAGCCTTCGAGAATCCGTCAGGGTTCGGTTTCGTCTTGCGTGGCTGCCGTTTCGGCCACGACTGCCGAACCACGTCACGGACGCGCGGATTAACGCTCACGACGCCCCCTCAGCCAACACGGCATACACGTAGGTCTCGACCGCGAGTTGCTGATCCGAGGTGAATGCGAGGCCGACATCGATAGCCGCGATCATGTTCGCCATCCGCTGCTCGTCGGCGAGGTAGAGCAGGGCGTGTACGTTCGCCGCGGCGAAGTCGCGCTGATTCATAGCGGTCTGGGCCGCTTCTCTGTGATCGCTCATGCGCCATCGCCGCCGTAGCCGGACAGGCGCATCGCCTCGATCGCCAGCTTGGCGCGGGTCTGCAACGACGACCGCTCCGAACGACGCTCCTCGACCATGTCCGCGCCGTACTTCACCTCGATCTCAGCCAGCTCCGCCTGGTACTGGACCTCATTGGTTTGGTCGTCGACCCACTCCGACCGCGCCTTGTCTGAGCTGCGTGGCGCCGCGGCGCGCGCGGCGGCCTTGGCTTGCCGCAGCGCCTTCTTCGCGTCGGCCTGCTGCACGCGCAGCCGCTTCAGCTCCAGCGCCGCCCGACCGCCCGTGGACTCCAACCGGCGCAGGTTGCGGGCGATGTCGACCAGGTTGAACGCTTCGTCGAGTTCGTCGCTCACGGCTGCACCTCGCCCGACACCTCGCGGTAGTGCGTCGTCAGCGCTTTGATCGCGGCAACGTCCCTGGACCGGCCGATCTCGCCGTGCCCGTCGGCGGCGAACCGTTCGGCCGCCTCACCCGGAGAGATCCCGATACGGTTGAGCAACTCCAGCAGTTCGGTGCGCGCAGTCACCGCCGGATCCGGTGCGGGTTCGGACCGCTCGTAGGTGTCCTGCTCCGGGTCGCGCTCGTCGGTCGGCAGGCAGAGTGTTTGGATGAGCGCCGTCCGATACGCCACCGAGTGCGCTTTCGCTGTGGCCTTGTCTCCCGAATCGAAGCTTTCGGCGGCCACAGACGCCACCACCTCGTCGCCTTCGGGGCCGAACCAGTGGAATTTGACCTGGAGTCGCACAGAGGACATCTCCGTACGGTTCTTTCCGACGGTGACGATTTCGTAGTCGGCAGTCACCAGCTCGGGCACGACGATAACGCCGTGCTTCCTGAGGATGGGGCCTACCGCGTTAATAACGTCATCGACGCCGCGGAAGTTGTATTTGGCCCCCGGAGCGTCGTTCCAGCCACCTTTGCCAACGGCTCCGACATCGTTCATTACTGCGCTCAGGGCCTGGTAGATAGTGGTCATGCCGTCGCCTTCGATCGAATCCGGTTCTTGTAGGCGGCTTTCTGCCTGCGCAAGCAGGTTCGGCAGTCGCGGCCACCGTTGGTCCTGATATAGGTATTGACGGGCGTGAACTCATGCCCGCGGACGCAGTGCGTCTTCGATCCGTTGTGGTGCGTGCCGTGCTGCACGGCGTCTCGGTTGTTGTCGGACCGAGTCCCCCAATACAGATTTGCCACGCGATTGTTGCTGGGGTCGCCATCTCGATGGCACGCCTCCATGCCGACGTCGGGTGGGCCAACGAACACCTCCAGAACCAGGCGGTGCACGGCACGGTGGGTGCGCCTCCGTCCGCGGTAGAGATGAAACTGAACGTGCCCCGATTTCTGAGTCGATCCGCGTAATGGTCTGCCCTGCAACGTCTTCGCACGGTTTCCGTGCGCAACAACCCGGTCGATTGAGCGCACATGGCCGCAATCGCTGACCTGGTACAGCCCTTCGAAACCAGGGACATCGCGCCATTGTTCTGTCACGAAAGCAGCTCCTCAGCGAAGTAGCGCGCCCGAGCGGTCAGGCGCATTGAATGGATGTGGTCGCCGTAGCCGGGCCAGTAGTCCTCGGCGACGCAGGCGGCGTAGATGTCGATGGCGAGCCGGTTGAGTCGCCGGCCGAGCGCGACATCGTCATCGCTGAACTCGTGCACCGAGATCAGGTATGGCGGGGTCTTCTCCTGGACGACGAAGATGAAGCGGTCGATCTCGATTCCGCAGGCGGCGAACACATCCCGGTACCAGGGGTCCTGGCAGTGATATCCGATCCCCGACGCGGACACTCTGAACAGCGAGGGATCGGCGTTCTTGCTGGTTTTGTAGTCGACGATGGTCGGCTGGCCGCGGAAGGCGGTGCGCCAGTCCGCGCGGGCACGCAGCCTGGTCCACGTCGCGGGGTCCAGGCAGTAGGCGGAGGTCTCGGCCACGCCGTCGGCGAGCAGTTCGGCGGCGAGCGGGTGGTCGGCTATCGCGGCTGCCATCGCTTTGATCTCGGAGACCTTCGCGCTCAGCAGCGGCACCTTGCCCGCGTCGTAGGCGGCTTGGCGCTCCTCCCGAGCGGCTTTGGTTTGCCACGATTCCGCGGCCACTTCCACGATGTCGAGGCCGACGCCGAGCACCAGCGAGTGCGCGGCGTGGCCCTCGTCGAAGTGGGCCGCGGTGACCTTGCCGTGGTCTCGTTCGTGTTTGAACGCCGCCGGGCATCCGGGCGGCAGGATTTTGCGGGCACCCGAGGACGACAGGCTGCTCGTGTCGCCGTGATACTCCGTGTCGGTGACGTCGTCGTATACACCCGGCTCCCGGATGCGCAGCTCCCGGTCGTCGACCTCGCCGCCGCCACAATGCGAGCACCCCGCGCCGCGGCAGATCGGGCAGTCGTGCACAGCAGGCGCGTCAGTCATGAACCCTCCGTGATGAATTCGCCGATCTCATCCAGGTCGGTGCCGGTGAATTTCGCGACGTAGCCGTACTCGACGACGTCACCGCGGCGGTCCAGCCCATGCACCGCAAACCGGATCCCGCCGTCGGGATCACGCTCGATGTCCAGCCGGGACAGGCCGTTGGTCCAGGTACGGATACTCACGCCGCCTCCCGGGGATGCCGCCGGGCCCAAGCGGCTTTCGTGCCCGGCTCATCGATGGAGTCTTCGTCCCACTCGAACGGCAGCGGCCACATCCGCTCCAGCCCATACGCGGCGGCGTCATCCGACGGCCCCTGCTCGAACTGCAACCTGTTGAACAGGGCGACCACCTCGTGGTGGCGGTAGGCACGGATCCGGATGCTGCGATGGATGAGCCGGTCCATACCGGCGCGCCTCATCCCGAGGTCGTAGGCCATCGTGGCCATGGGCCATCCGGCCGATACCAGCGCCCGCAGCCTGCGCGTGGACCCTAGCGCCGGAACAACCTCATGCCCTTGAGCGGACGCCACGAGTGCCGCCACGGTCTGCGGTACCGGCACCGCTGCAATGCGCTGCGCAGTGAGCCGGCCGATCTGCGGGGGACGCTCCCGGAGCAGTCTGCTGAACGTCGCCGCTGGCACCGCCGACAGCCGTCGGATCTGCAGGTGCCCCATCGCGGCGTCGGTCAGCGCGTCGATGTGCGCGAAGGTATCCGCCGCCGGTACCAGTTCGGATTCCCAGCGCCCGTAGGCGAGTTCCTTGTTGCGCAGCGCCGAGTAGCACGTGCCGCACAGCCCCCTCTTCAGGTCGGTTACGACGGGGCACCGCGTACACCGGCTCATCACGCCACCCCCTCAGCGGCACGCTGCGGGACAGCCACGGCCATAATGCGTTTCGCCGCGACAGCCGAGATGAACTGCTGCAGCTTGCCGTACTTCGGTGTGACCAACCGCCACAGCAGCTGCGGTGACACCGACGCCGCTTCCGCAACCACCGGTCGTGGCATGCCCGCGGCCTCCAGTTCGGCCAGGTGCGCACGCACAGGGTCGGCGTCAGCCAAGCCCCGGCAGGCCGGGCACAGCTGCCGCATGTACCGGCCAGGCCGGAACCGCCCGCCGCACTTGGCGCAAATCCCCGGCGCGGACGGGGCCGCCCTGCCCAGGCTCTTCTTCAGCAGGATCCGGTCGACCGGATCGGACAAGTCGAATCCTGCGCGTATCCCGAACTGCTCACCGGAGTCGTCGGCGACCTCGCCGCATTCCCGCCGCACTGGGCAGTCGCTGCAGGTCTCCTTCGCCAGCGCAGCGTAAGAGGAGTCGAACCATATGTCGGCGTCATCGCCCGCGCATTTGGCGCGTTGCCGCCAATGCCCGCTGACCCCGGTTCGGTATGAGATCCGGTCGACTTTCACCCCGGTCATGCGGTCACTCCTACGCAGTGGTCGCAGCGGATCCGGCAGCCCAGAGCATCGAGCGCGGCGACGGTGGCGTCGACTTCGCGTTCGCACCCGCCGCAGCGCGCGAGGACCGGCGCCGCGGCACGGCGCGCGCTGTTGTCGGCGACGATGTCGGACTCCGAGCATCGCGCGCAGCGCTCCACGGGACTGGGCGCCGACTTGGACTGGTACGAGTGGCCGAGCGCGACGCGCCGGATCGTGTCGACCCGCCGCCCGTACTGTTTGGCCAGCGCCTCCACTGACGCCCCGGCGCCGTACCGGGTGCGGATATTGGCCACCTGACGAGGAGTCAGGCGCGGCAAGTACTGCTTGCCCCTATTGCTGCTCAAAGTCCCACCTGCCGATCAACCCACTGGTCGTGCCCGCGGTCGGCGGCGCCGTCGTCTGGATCGACCGGTTCTTCGGTGGCGGTGAGGGTCTCGAGTAGCCACTCCGCCAGATACGACGTCGGGGCACCCATCCACGGGGCGGGCGCCGCGCCCGTGCACCGCCCGGTGGTCAGGTCCCAGAACGCCCGGAACTGCCGATCGCCGCGGGTGAATTCGGTGCGGAAGCCTTCTCGGTTGATCACCCAACCGTGTTCCAGCGCAGCCTGTTCCACGACAACGCGCTCGGTCAGGTCAGTCGCAGTCATAGATTCCCTGCTTCCGGTAGGGCCAGGTTTTCTCCGGGTCTCGGCGGTTGCAGTCCAGGCAGCAGCAGAAGCCTTTGCCGGTGTGCATGTGCGCCGGATGGCGGGTGGTGCGTTCGAAGAACTCGAACCATCGCTCCCTCACGGCTCCGTCCTCCCGTCGTGTTCGTGCTCCCAATCGGCCTCGGCTGGAGCGAAATGCCAGTCGTCCCAGTCATGCCCGTCGGCGACGAGCGGGGCCTCGCGGTGGTGGAACGCGGCCGCGAACGCGTCGGCCAGATGCTGGGCGATATGCGGGTGAGGCAGATGCGCGCGCGGGAACAGATGCCGTGTCATGACGGCACCTCGGCGAACTCCCACTCGATGTACTCGTTGTTGAAGTGCGTCGTGATCGGACCGCTCATCCCGACGAAAATGTCGCTCTCGGCGAGCATCTCCGGCATCGGATCGACCGCGCCTTGTTCGGCGTTGTCGAAGAAGGACTTCATCCAGCACTCGTCCTGCTGGACGTACGGATGCTCGTGGTCCCGATCCCAGGTCTCGCAGTCGCAATCCGGATAGCTGTGACATTCCGCGCCGATCGTGCCGTGGCAGGCGAACTCGATGCGCGGGTTGTCCTCGGTGCCGGTGATGGTGACCGTGTGCAGGAGCGCGGTCATGCCGCAGCCTCCTGATCGCCAACGACGATGCGCTGCAACGCCACAACCGTCTCGTGCTCAGGCGTCCCCGCCGGGAACGCCACCGACATCTGCCGCAAGAACTTCGCCCACCGCCGCTCCGGCGTCAGCAACAACGCCCGCCCGATCTCGAACGCCGTCGACGGGACCGGCAGCGACGCGATGTAGAGGCAGGACCGGAACACGGCCTTCGGGTCGACGGCGCTCATGCCGCCGCTCCCCTACCGCCGAGGAGCAGCCAGATGTCGTACGCGACCTCGAATGTCCTGGACTGCGGCGGGTTGTTGGCCATGACCGCGGTCACCGACTCCATCACCTGATCGCGGGAACCGTCGCCGAGGATCTCCCACACCCAGCGGCCAACGCGATGCTCCATCGACTCGGCCGGGGTGCGCAGCAGGTCGGCGACGAACGCGACCGCTGCCTCCGGAATCGCCGCCTCCGGAATCGCGCTCATGACGGCACCGCCTTCGGGAACAGCTTCGACAGCAGGTAGCCCGCGATCTGACTCTCCCGGCTGCCACGGTCTTCGAGGTACATCTCGACCAGCAGCGTCAGCAGCGCATCGTCGTCGGAGATCGCCTGGACGGCATCAGCCATGTGGTGTTCGATGGAATCGATTGGGGTGCGCAACATTTGCGCGACGTACTGCTCGTACGCGTCAGGATGAACGGCCATCGGGTAAACTCGTTTCTTGCGTTGTGAAATTCGCTGGCCGGTAGGAGTGGGCGCTCCTCCGGCCGATCCCCGTTTCAGGGGACGTTTGGGACACCCCCCGGACCGCTTGCATCGCCATGTAGCGGTCCGGGGGATGTGGCCTCACCGCACGGAGACTCGTCGTCATGCGATGAGGGGGCATGGAGGGCGCCGGCCGCGACACACGACGAACACCAGTCGCCCGGAAACAGCCACTTCAGGTCACGGCAGGACGCCCCACCACACACGCAACCCCGGGCGGCGATCAGCGCCAGCGCACCTCGCCATTGCAGGGCCAGGTCAGCATCAATCGGGGCATGCCGGGTCTGATCTCGTTCGGCCGCGCGACGGACAATCTCCTGCCCGACCTCAACCGGTACCGACTCCCGCAGTGCACGAGCCTCCGGAGCGCCGAGGGACGACGCCTCGATCAGTTGGTGGATGTCGGCCGTCAGACTCGCGTCGGCCGCCGCAGCGGACTCAGCGAAGAATTCCCCGAAGTCATCCTCGATGCTATGGCTCATCGCTGATCACCAGCCTCGACCGGGACGACGCGGTCGTCGTCATCGAACAGCGCCGCGATCGGCCACACGCATTCGGTCATCGGCTCAGTCGCCTCACCGTTGTGCTCACGGCGGATGATGGTCAGTACGACATGTAAACCACTGCGGCGATAGTCACGGATCGCCTTCACCCGATACATGTCCCGGATCGAACTGTTGTCGTTGTCACGGAACAGATCACCGACACGCAGTACCTGACCTGTCGCGAAGCGATGCTCCGTCCGCACCCTGTAGGACTCGCTCATGACAGCTCCTCCCCGTAGTAGCCGGTCGACTCGATCTGCTCGGCCATCTGCCTGCGGTAGTCCCGCACTGCGCTGTCGACGCCGACGATCGGCAACTGCGCCGCCGTCCGCGCCGCGTCTTGCCGGGCAGCCTCCGCTGCCATTTCATCGAGCAGTGCCCGGAGTACCGCCTCAGCGATCCGCGTGAGCCCCGCCTCGTCGCCTGCACAAATCGGGCAACCCGGGTAGTAGCCGTGGTTTTCGTGGGCCGACATCACCGCCAGTTCGGGCGTATCGGCGCGTGATTCCCACGGGCGTGTCAGCAGCAGCTCGCCCAATTGCTCGGCGGTCAGCGGGAGCGCGTCCCGTCGCGGCGCAAGCGGCCGAGGGGTCCGCTGCGGATCACGACGACGGGACGCACCCCGCACCCCGGCCCGGCGCACAGGACCGAGGGGACTGATACCGCGCGCCAACACGGCATACACGGCAGACACCAGCAGCGCGAGGACAACGAGAGCGATCAGGAAGGTGCTCATGCGCGCCCCCGAAGCTTGGTCACGGTGACTCGGAACCGGTCACCGTTGGGCATGGAGTAGATGAATTCGCGTCCGGACCACGGGCAGCAGTCGCAGCGCTGGACCTTGAACCCATCGGCGATCAACGTGTCCCGGATGTCACGGGCCGCATCGTGGGCGGTGAACGGAACGGCGGGGCGCATCACTGCTCTCCACCTCCCCGCACCACACGCAGACGGGGTTGGGGTGCACCCGGTGACTGCACCGAGGGGGGATCGGCGACCACAGGGTCTACCGGGTGCACCCCGCCCTCGGGGGCTGCAGGGGACGCCACACCGAGGGAGATAGAGAGCCCGCCACGAATGCGGGCAATGAGAAGGACGACACCGATGGAGATCAGGCACCAGCCACCGAACACGGCAGCGACGATCAGCAGCGCGTTCATGCCGCACCGCCGATCGAGATCTCGAACGGGAGCTTGGGCATACGCCCGTCACGCCCGCGTGCGTACCAGACCGGATTCCAGTTCGCGTCCCACAGGACGATCAACGGAGGTCGGCGACGGTGCGCGCGGCGGACCTTCATGCGAGGGAAGAACGTACGGACGCGGGGCTTCTGACCGCTGCTCATGACGCCACCACCTGCATGCTCAGACGGCGGCGGATAAAATCCACCCCGGACGGCTTCACCCGAGTCGTGTACGAGACACCCTCGCTACCGTCCGACCGCTCGAAATGTGTAGCCTTCACCGTGAAGTGCTGCATGTACCGCTGATACGGGGTATTTCGCATCGCACCCTTCGCGATGAACACGCCGCGCTCGCGCAGCTCCTTGAACAGCTTGTTCTGCGACGAGCCGAGCATCCGCGCCACCGTGCCGACGAGATACGTGCCGTCGGCCTCCATGAACTGCTCGTAGGCTTCGACCTTTGGCGCGTCGACGGCGGCCTTCGCCTCCAGCTCGCCGTTACGCGCCGTCAACTCCGCGACTCGGCGCGCCGATACTTCGAGCGCGCGGTGGATCAACTCGTCCTCGGTCAGCGCAGGCACTGCGGCCTCGGCCTCACGAGTCTTCACCGCGAAATACGCCTGCGCAGCAGCGACCTCCTCCTTGCGGGGATCCCCGTTCATCGCCACGAGATAGCAGGCGAAGCGGGTGAGGTGCAGATCTTCACGCGGGCGCCCACCGGAGTTTTCGGTGACGCCAACGAAAAGGGCTACTACGTCGAATCCTTGGTTAGCCGCCGCAGCCTTCGCGCGGTCAATCGCCGCGACGAAGTTGCGCCAGTCCGCGCCGTAGCCGAGCAGCGGCATCAGCGCGCGGGCGGACCAGCGTTCGCCGGGGAGCATGATCGCGTCGAACGGCGAGGCCGCGCGGGTGAGTTCAGTCATGGGAGAGGAGCCCTTCCATGTAGTCGGCGGCGGCGTCCTCGCATCCGGGAAACGCTTCGAACGACGCCCCATCGGCGATGCCGAACCCGGCCTTCTCTGTCTCGTGGAACAGCCATGCCAAGAACCGGTTCGGGTTGAACCCCAGCGCCGAAAGTTCCCCGGACATCAGACGGTCCCGTACGCGGGCAGTGACTTGATGTAGCGGTCGAGGCTCTCGCGCTCGTAGAGAGTCTTTGCACCTTCTTTGCGGCCGCAGATCACCTCTTCACGCAGAAGCGTCTCCAGCTTCCACTTCGACAGTCCCGTATAGGCTTTCGCGCCTTCGAGATCGAAGGTGATCGGCCGGATGTCGACCGCCGCGGTGGGCGTCAGGTCGTCGCTCATGACGCCTTCTTCCACAGCTCGGGATCCAGGAAGGCGTTGGGCGTGACGCCGAGCGTGCGGGCAATCGCCGCCAGCTCGTCGGTGTTGAAGGGGTTCACGCCGCGGAGGCGTCGATCCAGGGTCACCCTGGGGATCCCTGAAAGCTCGCCGACTTTGCTCACCGAGTACTCGGAGTCTTCGATCAGGGAATTGACTCGGGCTGATATCTCCCGCGACCAAACTTCGCAGCCGTCCATATGGACGACTGTACGCCTATATGGACGGTTTGCAAGAGGGTAACGGCTTTGCATTTGGCACAGTTCGGTCAAGGCAGGCGACCAAGGACGCCCTAACGTCCTCTTGGGATCTGCCCATATGGGCGGCTAGCCTGAATGCATGGCCACCAACGCCCGCCCCGTAGGCGATCTCACCCGAGTGATCGCAGCCCACATACGGGCCACGCGCGCGGCGATCCCCATGCGCCAAGACGCCCTCGCCGCCGCCGCGGACATTCCCGTCGACACCCTCAGCAAGATCGAGCGGGGGCTCGCCGCAATCGACATGGAGCAGCTAGCGCGGATCGCGGCGGCCTTCAAGCTCAGCCCCGACGATTTCATCGGGACTGCGCTCAGCAGGGCCAACTGGCATCACGGAGGGCGCGCCCGCCACCTCCACCAAGTGCAGACCGCCGATCAGGAAGCCCACCCGAAGAACACCGGCAACGGCGCCCTCCTCACCCCCAACGACGAGGAGGACGACGAAGTCGGAACCCCGTCCGAGGAGACGCTGCGGATCTTGCGCGCCGACGCCGAGGTGAACCCCGACTCCTGACGCGTGTAGACCTCCGCGCACCAACCCAAATCGGGCACCAGTTTCCAGTGATGGTCACGCGGGCCGCGCGCCCAGACCCTATCGACCTTCGATAAGAGCCGGCGCATCTGCTTCGGCGTCAGTCCGCAGCGCGGGATCACGGTCAGTCCCCGCGCGGTGATGCGTAGTCCGCCAATCACCAGCCGGCCGCCGCGGGACTCGATGTCCCCCTTCGGCTGGAGGATGCGGACGCCGATCGCCTGCATCAGCGCGGGATCGTAGAGCGGCCAGTCGGTTTGAGGTACTTCCTCTTTCATTGGTGAATCTCGGTTCGTCTGCCCCGAACCGCTGCGGTGAGCCCCGACAGACCCGCTGCGCCCGGTGTTCGCTGTATGTAACTGTGCATACGCGGGCACACAGCCGCTATCGACGGGCCGCTCCCACGCCATGCCGGGTACGTCCGATGCGCGACCCGCTCGAGCGCCCGGCTTCGTGAGCTGCTCCGCGGTCGCCGTCCCGGCGACAACACTTCACGTCGTTCGGTCAGCTACCAATGGGTGCTCGGTAGTTGAGGCGGTGAACTAGGTGAAGCCCCGACTATAGTCACGCCTGGCCGGGGCCTTCCAGCAGTTCGGAGGGTTTCGGCCCGGTTTATTGGATTGTGACCGGCGGTCATCGTATGCGCTAATCCTCAGCAAGCCTTCGTGTTTCGGATGGGCAGTGGCACTACTGCGTCAAACGCGTTGACCCACCAGGGAAATCAGAGCCGACCGGGTCGTCTGTTGAGATGACGCCGATACCGACATGACGTGTCTTGTTAGCCACAGCAGCAACATTGCAGGCACGATCAGGTTTGCACGCTACGCGAGAAGTCTTGGAGCAGTGCACATTCAAACCAACCCCCCGGTTCATTCAACTTGGAGGGTTCGATCCGAAGCACGCAGTGCGCCAGGAGCGCGCCCGGGGCAACCGCGCGGCCGAACGCCCCCGCCCGCGACAGCGGCGTGTCCCAATGAGCGACACCAGCACGCGCGTACCAACGGCTCCGTTTTCGATAGCTGGAGGAGCGCGGTCGTTTGGCTACAGTTTTGGCTACACGTGACCGATCGGTCCGATTTCGATGCTCCTCCCCTCCCTGGTCAGGGAGGGTTTTCGTGGAGCGGGTGACGGGAATCGAACCCGCACCATCAGCTTGGAAGGCTGAGGTTCTACCATTGAACTACACCCGCAGGCATACGACATCTATGGGATCGCCACGATGTCGTGTGCGTTGAGACTGTACCGAACCCGGCTTCCCAAACGCCAATCAGCCCCCCGCGCAGTGCGATCACGCGGGTGCCGGGACGGTCGTCGTCGCAACGCCCGGCAGGAGTCTCGCACGGTACCGCCCCGGTCAACGCAGGGCGCGCAGAACAGAACTAAATGAAATTAAAAGGGATCTCTTCCTTGAAACTCGGGCGTGTCGGACCGGAAACGGGGAGCATATGGTTCGCGTGACGACTCCTGTCGGGGGGAGCCGTGGCCCACGGGGTGGCCATTTGTCACGCTCGACCGGTCGCGGAGAGGATGCCACCCATGGGGACATCACGACTCGCCGCAAGGGCAGCAGCAGTTTCTTGTCAGCTGCCACCGACCGCCGAGTGTGCTACTGGCAGGAAAATCCGGCCCAACACCCTTACCGGGTCGAAGACTCGCGCATCCTCGGCTACTCCTCCGGCTACTTCGATGTCGAGGTCCGAAACATGGACCGGCGGCCGGCCAGCCCGGCCCCACGGCATCGAGGCATCGCGAGGGGTCGCGAGGACCCGTTCGGCGTGGCGCTACAGCGTGTCGCCAGCGGGTCCTGGCGCGACTTCACAGCGAACGAAATCCTGGTGTAACACTGGCGCGGCTGCTGCGATCACATACCCGATCGCCATTCGCGAGGGATCGAGAACACGTTGTAAAACAGCGTTTTTCGATGCCGGGTGGCTTGCTAGGATCCTTTTTGCCGGACGGGGGTATCTGGAAAGGGGGCGGTGAGCGTGCACCGAGCGAGGTGGACCCAACCGCGTAGCAGTGCGAAGGATCGGGGTGAAACCGGCACCTGTGCCGGCGCCGTGCCGCAAGGCACCGACGTTACCTGCGTCGGGTGAGTTCGATGTCGATCGATATCGAGCCCCCCGTCGCCGCGATGGCGCGCGCCTGGGCTCGTGCGGTGTGCGCCGAGCCGGGTTCCGGCGCGGCGCCGCAACAGCTGGAACCGGTACTGATCGAAATCGTCGACCGGCTGCTCACCCTGGCCCGGTCCGAGCCGTTCCCCGTGCCCGAGGCGCGGATGCTCGGCGCCCGGCTCGCCGAGGCGCCGTTCGACCGCATCCGGATGCTCGCGCAGGCCACCCGCTGGCTGCTCGGCTTCCCCTCCGGCGCGCCGGGCTCGCTGGTCGCCACCCGCTGGCCGTTCGTCGCGAGCCAGGCCATCGACAGCTACGCCCAGGCGCTGCAGGAGCGCGCGCTGGCACAGCAGGAACAGAACCTGTCCGCCAAGGTGTCGCTGCGGGTCCAGGAGATCGCGGCGCTGCAGCATCGGCTGCGGCACGAGGCGACCCACGACGCGCTCACCGACCTCGCCAACCGGACCCTGCTCCAGGATCGGGTCCGGTTGATGTCCACCGACCCGAACCGCGGCGTCGGCCTGCTGCTGATCGACCTCGATCGCTTCAAGCAGATCAACGACGGCTACGGGCACGCGATCGGCGACGAGGTACTGGTCGAACTGGCCAACCGGCTACGCGAGGTGTGCCCGCCCGACACCGTGATCTGCCGGTACGGCGGCGACGAATTCGTGCTCGCCGTGAATCCGCCGCACAACACCCTCGGCGACCTCGCCCATCGGATCGTGGCCGCCCTGCGCGACCCCGTCTGGTCGACGGCGGGCCCGGTCCCGGTCTCGGCGAGCGTCGGCACTGCGTACTGCCCGCCCGGAAGTTCCTGCGATTTCAGTGATCTGCTGCGTCGCGCGGACCGCGCGATGTACTCGGCCAAGACGGCAGGCGGACGCCGCTTCGCGCTCGCCGACGAACCGGAGATCGACACGGCCGTCGCCGGATAGGACGGCCGTGCCCGGCTAGTCCGGCTGGCAGGTGGGGCACCAGAAGAGATTTCGTGCTTCCATGACGGCATGGGCTACGGGGGTGCCGCAGCGACGGCAGGCAGCGCCCTGGCGACGATAGACGTAGGTGCGCGGGCGGTCCGGGGCGTAGGACGGTTCCCCGTGATCGTCCTCGGGCCGGACCACGACCATCTTGCCGACCCGCACGCCCACCTTCATCAACGCGACCAGATCGGCCCACATCGCGTCCCACTCGTCGGCGGACAGCGCGGTGCCCGGCCGGAACGGCGAAACGTGGTGCCGGAACAGCAGTTCCGCCCGGTACACGTTGCCGACCCCGGTCGGTATTGAATTAGTTCACCCTATCTGACCAGCGGAAATGATGCAACAGCGACCGGGCTCCCCGGATTGGACGCCGCGCGGCATCCAAGGAGTTCAGGGTTGGAAGAAGTTGGCGATAACAGCAAGCAGTTGATGTCATACCTACCGCAGTCCACGGAACCGGAACTACAGGCAACCGACGGTGGAACGACGGTAGGATGCTCGCCAGCTCGTGCCGCGCGTCGCTCACCAGGCTAGACCGTTCCCGTATCCGATACTGATGGTCGCTCCATCGCTTCGACGAGCAAGCGGTGACACCAGACAGCGCTGCCGCATGTTTCGCGATAGACCACGATCCGGCTACAAGGAGGACCATCATCTACGAAACGTCCGCAGTCGTGGTACCAGACCTGACTGAGAACGCTCCCGATACTATCACTGCCGTGGCTAACGAGCGCATCACCGAGGACATGGTCGACGGCATCCTCCGCAAGCTAGGCTTCTACGACCAGCCAGAGGAAGTATTTGTAGAGAAGCAGCAGAGCGAGGTGGCTGCGATTCGAGCAATCTTAGCCAAAGCAAGCAAGACCGGCAAAGGTGGAGCTGGCTATCCTGAGTTCATCATCACTGAAGCGGCCACTCCGGACGTAGTTGTCGTCATCGAGTGCAAAGCCTCCACTCGTCAACATGTATCAAAAGACCGGAATCGTCCAGTAGATTACGCCGTTGATGGCGTACTTCATTACGCCCTGGCATTAAGCAGCAAGTACTCCGTAATCGCAGTTGCGGTAAGTGGAACCCCGCAATCTAACCGCTGGTCGACGTTCCTAATCCCCCAAGGACAACAGGAGCCACGATCTTTGATCTCCCCCACCGGGGCGGAAATCAATGAACTGGTTCCCATGCACGATCTCGTAAAGGCGGCCGCATACGACCCCGCCGTCAGATTAAAACGGTCTTCAGACCTGATTGCATTTAGCCAAGAAATGCATCGGTTCATGCGCGACGAAGCCGAGCTTGAGGAAAAAGAGAAGCCACTCACCGTTGCGGGCACGCTCCTCGCATTATCCAATAGGACATTCGCGCGCACCTATCAGGAGTATCCAGCACACGAACTGCCAGGCTACTGGATGGAAACTATCATCAAGGAAGCCAAGGCAGCGAAACTCCCGGTGCCGAAGATCAAGAACATGACGCAACCCTTCAGCGCAATCGAAGTGCACCCGGAGTTGCGTAAATCATCAAAGACTTACCCCAAGGGTCTGCTAAACGCGATCATTACGATGTTGGCGGATCAGGTTCTCCCATTTCTCACCATTTATCACGATTTCGATGTCGTGGGCCAGTTCTACGGCGAATTTTTGAAGTACACAGGTGGAGATGGCAAGGGTCTCGGCATCGTTCTGACTCCGCGCCATCTCACCGAGCTTTTCGTTCTCATCGCCAATGTAGACAAGAGCGATATCGTCCTTGATACATGCGCGGGTACAGGTGGATTTCTAATCAGCTCAATGATGAAGATGATCGGAAATGCTACAACCGAAGCCGAAGTCGAAGACATCAAAAAGAACCGTTTGATCGGCATCGAGCAACAGGCAACGATGTATGCACTTGCGGCATCGAATATGATTCTTCGTGGCGACGGAAAGGCCAACCTTCATCAAGGATCCTGCTTCGATAAGGGAATAACCCAGGAAGTACAGTCTCACAAACCTACGGTTGGCCTCATAAACCCGCCTTACGCAAAATCAAAGGCCGACCTTCATGAGCTGCGATTCATCGAGCATATGCTGGACTGCCTAGAGCCGCACGGGCGCGGTGTGGCCATCGTGCCAGTCTCATGCGCTACGACGCCGAGTATCCATAAATCCAATCTCATGAAGAAGCATACGCTGGAAGCTGTCATGAGCATGCCACCGGAGATATTTCACCCCGTTGGCGTAATTACTTGCGTCATGGTTTTCACTGCAGGAGTCCCACACGAAAGGTCGGGCAGAAAGACTTGGTTCGGCCTTTGGCGCGAGGACGGATACGTCAAGGTAAAGAACCATGGCCGGATCGATCGCGATCACCAATGGCCGAAGATTCGCGATCGTTGGATCGAGATATTCCGCAATCGAGAGGTTCACGATGGTGAATCCGCAATGCGCCGAGTGGGCCCAGACGATGAGTGGATCGCTGAAGCATACCTGCAGACAGACTACACCACCCTTTCAAAAGGGGAAATCACCTCCGTACTACGAGATTACGCAATGTTCGCGCTGGGCGGAGACGAAGAGCATGACTCGGACCCAATACGCGGAAACTCCGACAAATGGCTACAGTTTAAACTTGGAGACATCTTCGAGATCCACAAAGGTCGTCGGGTTACAAAAGCAGACCGGAGTTCTGGAACAACACGCTTTATTGGCGCATCCGAAAGGAATAATGGCGTTACCGATATGGTCAGCCTGGCTCCGATTTTTGATTCAGGAGCGATCACAGTGCCATACAATGGCGCTTCGGTCGGATGCGCCTTCTATCAGGATAAACCGTTCTTCGCCTGCGACGATGTCAATGTCTTGGTTCCCAAGGATGAACAGGATAAGTTGGCCTTGCTATTTGTGGCAGGAGTAATTCGACATGGCAGAGGTCGATTTACGTATGGGTACAAGTGGACGCTCGAAAGGATGAAGGAGAGCACCGTACTTCTTCCGTCGACAAATGATGGCAAGCCCGACTGGAAGAGAATGTCGCAGATTGCACGAGAGTTGCCCTTCGGTGGTGCAATCTCGTGACCTACCGTGCGGGCCACGCGTCAGGATGTGATGTGACGGACACTCATGCCTGAGGGCCATACCCTGCACCGCTTAGCGAAACTGCACCACAGACGATTCGCTGGCGGAGTGGTTCGAATATCGAGCCCCCAAGGGCGTTTCGCCGACGGCGCAGCGTTGATCGACGGGCAGATGCTGACCCAGGCTGACGCCTGGGGTAAGCATCTCCTGCACCATTACGCATCGGGGCTGGTCGTGCATGTACACCTCGGGCTGTACGGCAAGTTCACCGAATCTACTGCACCCTTTGGCGATCCGGTCGGGCAAGTGCGTATGCGGATGATTGGCGCGGGCCGGTCCGGCGAGGTCTTCGGTGCCGATTTACGTGGCCCTACCGCGTGCGAGATCTTGCATGAATCTGAGGTGGAAACCCTCGTCGCCCGCCTCGGCCCGGATCCGTTGCGCCGTGATGCCGACCCGGACCTCGCCTGGCAGCGCATTCGCCGCTCTCAGCGTCCCATCGGCGCACTGCTCATGGACCAAGGCGTCATTGCTGGAGTTGGCAATGTATATCGCGCTGAGCTGCTGTTCCGGCATGGTATTTCCCCGCATCGTCCCGGCCGTGAGGTGTCGACGGGAGAGTGGGGCGAGCTTTGGGCCGACTTGGTGGAGTTGATGCAGGTTGGAGTGCAACGCGGCAAGATGCACGTGGTTCGGTCCGAACACGACCATGGCGCACCGTCCTACGCCGCTGACCGACCGCGCACCTATGTATACCGCCGTGTCGGCGAACCCTGCCGCCTGTGCGGGACGACAGTCCTCCACGCGGTGATGGAGAGCCGAAACCTGTTCTGGTGCCCCACCTGCCAGCCCTGCTGAACCTACAACGAGCGCCCGCCTTGGCGCTGGGCATCAATTGCGGGCCGCACCGCTCGGCCAGACGATATCGACGGGAAGGTTCTTCCCCCTCGCGAGTTCCACGACTGTGGCGGTGCCGCCTTGCTCGCTGGGCTGACCGTCCCATACCGCGATCAGCCGGTCGCACGTTCCTACGACGGCCTCGTTGGCTGCCTCGTAGGCTTGCGTGCCCGCATCGTCGAAGTCCATTACGCGCACGGTTTCCGCGCGCGACATCAGAGTGTCGAACTGTTCGGCGTGGTCCGGCTTGACCTTGCGCTCCCGGTAGTTGCGGGACGGCAGAACAACTTCCAGTCGCCCACCGGCATCGAGCACGGCTTGCGCGAAGACGCTGTCGGCCCCGCGCGCGATACAGCTGACACCGATCAGTTCGGCTGGATCTCCTGCGGCGGCCAGGATGCGGGTGATCTCCGCGTAGACCAGCGGGACCGAATCCGCGGTGATGTTCATGTGCCCGGTGACGCCGATGCGAGTCATGCCCTTCTCTATACCGGGTCGGCGACCAGCACGCGCATCCTGTCCCGCAACTCGGCCACCGCGCGAACGTCCGCCACATACTCGGTGCGCGCGAACATCTCCCGCAGTTTGACCCGCACGCGATCGGAGGCGGTCTGTTCGACGGTGGACAGGGCGGCGTGCCCCAGTCGGCACGCTTCCTCGAGCTCGCCCTGGATCAGACGGGCCTCCGCCAGTCCGAGTTGGTCCAGTGCAGTACTGCGCAACCGGTTGGGTTGCCGCAACACGATCGCCTTGTCGATCTGCTCGGCAGCCTCGCTCGCGAATTCTGGTGCGCGCTGCGCCATTTCGAGGAGACGACCGCCGATGGTGCCTGCCATTTCCGAGGCGTCGAAGTAGCCGATCCAGTAGGGGTCGATCGTCGGTGTTGCCTCGGCCATGGTCTCCTGGGCTCGATCGCAGGCGCGGTGGAATGCCGAGGGGCGATCGAGGTGGGCATAGGCCCACGCTTCGCGGGTGCGCAGCATGGCTTGGACAGTCGGTGTCGCCGCAGCTGCCTGATCCTGTGCCAGGCGCACGAGTTCCAGAGCATCGGCGGTTCGGCCGAGATACAGCAGTTGTCGCGCCATGCCCGCGAGAGAGTTGGCGGCGAAGGCCGAATCACCTGCCGCGCGTGCAGCCCGGACTGCGAGCACGTAGTAGCGCTGGGCAGCGGCTTGCTGTCCGGAATCCCACGACATCGTCGCCACGGTTTCGGCGAGATGAGCAAGCACACCTGTGAGACGACGGCGAACTTCCGGCGGCTGAGTCTGCGTGAGCAGTTCGTTGACCTCGTTGAGTTGGCCGATGACGGCTTTGCGTCGCAGTCCCCGCCGTACTGGTCATCCCACTCGCGAAATACTCGGGCGGCCATCTCCAACTGCTCGACTTCCTGCACCCCGATTCGGCACGCCGAAGTCACTGTCGGAGTGGCGGACTGGCCGGTTCCATAGAGCAGCCAGCGTTCGAGCGGTTCAAGCAGGTTGGCTCCGACGACTACCCCAAGCAGAGCGCGGGTGGCTTGGCGGCGATCCACCATCAGGTCCTTTCGGGTGAGGTCATCGGCAATCGCCGTGCAGTCGGCGGTCCACACGCCCGGTTCCCACTGTGCGGCAATGGAATCGGCCGGATCATCGGTATCACCGGGGAGAACGATCTGAATGCGATTCTTCTTGGCGGCCAGGAATTTGGCGCGCTGCTGTGGGGTAGCGCGCGTGAGGTGGGTTTCCATCAGCTCGCCGAAGAACGACGGCAGCGTAACCGTGGTCCCGCGTCGCGCCCACTTCTTTACCGTGCTCAACGCGACGCCGGTGCGCTCGGCGAACTCGGGTTGGGTGACCCCGAGCGCTATGCGCAGCGCGGTTGCGTCGGCACCTGTCCATGCCTCTTGCATACCCATTACCTCACCTGTGCGGGGAGATGCGTGAACCGAGCGTATACCCGCGTGCACTGGCGTCACCTTCAATCACGGCAAACCCGGAGACACGCTGGTCACAGCGCCAAATCTGACCGAGCAGAATCCGAAGGAGCCCGACATGGAAGTCATCCTCGCCATCACATTGGCTGCCATGGTGATGCTCGCGGCAGCTCTATCATCCAGCCGCGCAACCCATCCGGCGCAGCACCGAGCCGGGGCCAGCGTTGCCGACATACAGGCACGCCTTGCAGCAGAGCGCCGACGTGCATATGAGCCAACCAGGCGGTGGTGACGATGTTCGAAACCCCGAGGGCCATAGGCTATTTGCGCAGCGATGTGTCCGGAGCACGCCAGCAGTGGGAAGAAATGCAGAACCGCAGCCTCGCCAAACGGCTCGGCTACACGCTCGCGAAAACCGTCGTGTTCAGCGAGCACATCGAAGACCCCATCCAACGGCTGATCAACGTCGTCCGCCGGATGCGCGCGGAGGCGGTGGTCGTGCCGAATCTGGAGCACTTCGGCGGAACGGTGCCCGACGAGCTGGTGCGGGTGGTCGATGTGATCACCGTCGATCCGCACGACACCTACGCACGCTGGATCATTCCGCCGGACACGACCATTGAAATGCGGTCACGGTGACGGCCGCCTTGGTCCCGATATCGCCGCCGCGCGGTACCTACGATGTCGGTGTCCGCTGCTTCCTCGGGCTGCGCCGATTCGCGCGAGAGGCGGGCGTGCCCTATGACCGGCTCCAGCGATGGCGCGTGCACGGCCCGTACTGGGTGCCGCCGCCAGTAGTCATGATCGGCCGTTGGCCGGGATGGACGCTGCCCATGATCCAGACGTGGGCACCGATCGTCGTAGCCGGTGCCGGACCAGTTCCACCGGAATGGCGCTGGCCTGAGCCGACGATCGATGCGGCGGACTCGGTGACCATGTGCCGCCGCCATGGGATCGCGCACGCGGGGCTCTGGCTGCGGATCAGTCGCGGCGACATTCCGCGCCCGGACATCTGGGTTGATGACAAACCCGGCTGGATCACCCAGTGAGCCGGGGCTAGTTCACGCGGTCACAGCCCGTCCTGCACCGGAATCCGACACTGCGACGGTCCCCCGACACCTCGGGGTTCCGCTGACCTCGACCGAGAGGTGCTCGAGCAGCACCGCAAGATGTACTGCCACAACCGAATGAATCCGGACGAGAACTACCGGGTTCTACGCGAGCCCCCAGCCTCGAGGCTGGGGGCTCGCCCCATGTGTAGGTCATACCAACCGGTGTCCCGATCGTTTTGTGATCCGGTGTCGCAAAACAGGCCCCCCCCCGTGCAACTACCGGGCGAGAGGACTTAGCGAATTCGCCGGGAAGGAGGACCGCTGTGTCATATCGCGCGAGAAGTCGGACGCCGTGGTTAGGAGCAGGTCAGGAGGGGTGTCCCGCACCCTTCCGATCGGTTGTCGAACGTTGGGGAGCTCCTGCCTTTGCTGAGGACACGAGGAGAAAAGAATGCCGACGAGCCGAGGAGGTTGCGATGCGTGAAGTTCGGCGCAGCGTTCGGTGCCGGTGGTCGATGGGCCGCCCGGCGCGCGGTGGTGGGGCGGGCGCTATCCCAATCTTTATCCCGTCCTACCCGGATTTTCAGGCAGCGGGGTGCCAGTACTGGGTGCACGAGAAATCTACGGCCACGATCCGAGGAGTAGCCATGAGCAAGGTCCCTCCGTCTATCCCGTGTCAGGTGCGCTGGCGGGAGGCATTCGCATGATCATGCAGCTCGGTCGGAATCTCGATGCGTTCGTCCAGGGACTGTCCGCCGGAGTCTGGCGGCTGATCAACCTGGGCTGGCGGTGGCTGGTCATCGCCGCCGTGGTTTTCGTTCTCGCGCGGCTGGTGCTGGGCTGGCTGGTCGGCTGGTACCGCTGCCGGGAGGCGCGGGAGGCGGTGTGGTTGCAGGTCACCGTGCCCGCGACGATGGGCCGGGATGCGGGCGAGCGGTTCGCCCGGTCGCTGGCCGGCATGCTGCACCGGACTCACCGCCGGCCGTGGCGGGCGCGGCATGTGGCGTGTGAGTTCTTCGCCACCGACGACGCGACGACGGTAGGGCTGTGGGTGCCGCCCGCGTTCGCGCCGAAAGACGTTCTTGCCGCCATTCTCGGCGCGTGGCCCGGCGCGCAGGTCGAACAGGTGACCCCACCGCCGACGCTGGAGGGACGCGGTGGGGTGTGCGGGCGAGAGATCGCGCCGCGCGCTGGGGAATGGTCACCGCTGGTGGACGCGACCGCCAGGCGGGTGGTGGACGCGGACGACTACGACCCGTTGGGGCAGGTGCTGACCGCACTGGCCGAACGCGGGCCGGGTGAGACCGCCGTCGTTCAGGTGATCGTGGCCGCGCAGCGCGGCACGGGTTCCCGCGGCTTGGGTGTGCGGGTGCTCGACGGTACCGGCGGGCTGTGCCTGTGGCTGCTGCGGGAACTGCTGGACTTCCTTCAGCCCGGCCCGGCCCCTGCCCGCACCGGTTATCGTGCGCGGAGTACGCAGGATCCCGATCCGGTTGCCGCGCAATGGTTTCGAGACGTCGTGGTCAAGAAGACGGATCGGCAGCATCTGCGGGTGACCGTGCGTGCGGGTGTGGCGGGGTCGGTCCCGGCCCGCTATCGGCGCGGTGCGGTCACGCGGCTGACCGATGGCTATGACCAGGTTGTCACCGCTGGTGACGGCCTGATCACGCGCAGGGTCGCGCGCGCCGCGCGGCGTATCGCCGCCCGGCGGCCGGGGCCGGGATTCGTCGCCACGGTCGCCGAACTCGCCGCGCTGTGGCATCTCCCGGCCCATGGCGGCACCTACGGCATGGACACCAGCCCCGCCCGCACCCGCGCCGCCGGACGCCGCGCCCCGCGCATCCCCGACTGGAAGGACGATCAGCAATGAACGACTCGCCACGCTTCGACAAGCCCGCGAATCCCGATGACAACACGCAGCCTTCGGGCGATCACCCGTTGGTGAACCGGCTACGGCTGGCCACACCAGACGACGTGCGCCGCCAGTCACCCAAGCCGCTGGGACTGGCCACCGATGGCGACATGATCGGGTTGACGGTGGCGGGCGCACGCCATCACGTCCATGTGCCGGGGGTGACCGGTTCCGGGAAATCGACGTGGCTGGCCAACCTGACGCTGGCCGAGGCCGCCGCCGGGCGTGGGGTGGTGTTGCTGGACTGCCAGGGCGATCTGGCCAACAACGTGCTCGCGCGGCTGCCCGCGTATGCGGCCGAACGGCTGGTGATCTTGGACCCGGCCGAACGGGACGCGCCCCCGGCGTGGAACGTGCTCGCCGCCCCCGCCGGGCTGGCCGATGACCTCGAGGGCCGCGAGTTCGCGGCCGAGACCGTGATCGGCACCTTCCGCAAACCCCACGCCCAATGGTGGGGACCGCGTATGGAGGAGATCTTCCGGGCGGCGTGCTTGACTGCGGCCCGCCGTCCGGGCTCCACCCTGGCCGATGTGATACCGCTGCTGACCGTGCGCGGCCATCACCGCGCCATCACCACCCGCTACGGGGAACCTGGTGGGTTCGAAGGGTTTTGGAGCGGCTACGACGCTTTGAGCGACCCGCAACGCCAACAGCTGTACGGGCCGGTGGTCTCACGGTTGCGGTCGGTGCTGTCGCACCGCTTCGCCGGGGATCTGCTCGCGGCCCCGGCTTCCACGTTCGACCTGACCGAAATCCTGAACGGCGGAATACTCATCGCCCGAATCCCCAAGGGCGAGATCACCGACTACGGCAGTCAACTCGTCGGGTCGCTGCTGTTGTCGGGGTTGTGGTCGGCGATCACCCGCCGCGCCGGACTATCACCCGATCAGCGGCTCGACGCGACCATCATCGTGGACGAATGCCACAATTTCCTGCATTTACCGATCGGCGTCGATGACGCCTTGGCCGAGGCGCGCGGCTATCGGGTGTCGCTGGTCCTCGCGCACCAGCACATGGCGCAATTGCCGCCGGAAATGCGGGAAGCGATCGACGCGAACGCCCGCAATAAGATCGTGTTCACCGTGTCTCCGGACGACGGCCGGAAATTCGGGCCGCATTTCGCGCCCTATTTTCAGCCAGCGGATCTGTCGAACCGGCCCGGCTACGAAGTGACCGCGCGTATCATTCATGACGGCAGAGCCTTTCCGCCGTTCAGCCTGGACACCGTGCCATTACCGTCCGAAATAGCGGGACGCGCGGACGAGTTACGGACTGCGGCACGGAATTTGACCGGCCTCTCACAGCAACAGCGGACGCTACTTAAACACCGGACCGAATTGTCGGACGCGTATAAACGCAAATTCGATCCAGGGTCGGCAGCGTGAGGCCATTGGGTTTCCCAATGGGTGTCCCACAGCCCTCCCGTTGGGTGTCCCGCTTAAGAGTGGGACACCCAACGGGACACTCCCGGTCAACCATCACCCCAGCTCGGCAACGGAGGCGGCTCGCCATGACGAAACCCCCACTGGCTTCTATAGCCACCCGACACAGGATCACCACCGCCGACGCCATCACCACCCAACGACAACTCACCTCCCGCGATATCGAGCTATTGGAATTGCTCGACACTCATCACGTTCTCACTTCCACGCAGATCGCGCGGTTGCTGTTCGCCAGTGAGAACGTGGCACGGAAACGGCTTGCCAAGCTCACCGCACGCGGCGTGATCGGGCGCTTCCGGTCATGCCCCGGCCCCGGCACCCTGCCGTGGCGCTACACCCTCGGACCGCTCGGCGCGATGATCATCGCCGCCAGCCACGGGCACACGCTGCCCACCGCCAGCAAAACACACGAGAAAATGCTCCGACTATCCCGATCCCAGCGACTCGATCACCTGCTCGGCATAAATGAATTCTTCTCACACCTGAAATTCGACGCGCGAAACAAGGACGGCCAGGAGCTTCTGGAATGGTGGAACGAACGCGACACGGCCGAAATCTGTGCGAACATCGTGCGGCCTGACGGATACGGCCACTGGGAAGAACACGGAAAACGGATACGCTTCTTCCTCGAATACGACAACGGCACCGAGACGATAGAAGAACTCGTAGGCAAGCTCGGCCGATATCGAGAATTGGCACAAGCAGGAATGAACCTGCCGGTGCTCTTCGTATTCACCGGAGAGCTGCGGCAGAACAACTTTCATCGCCACCTCAGCGCACAACCCGCGCTCACCGCCGGACTCGCCGTGGCGAGCACGGCAACCGGCGATATCGACGCCATGAGCCCAGCGGGGCCCGTGTGGCTGCCCGCTGGCAGCCACGACCGCCAACGGCTGATCGCACTCACCGAACCCACGGCACTCGCCGCCTGATCGAAAGGGACAGCGACTATGCCCGAGGACACCCCCGCACAGAACGAAGGCCCGGCCGACCAGCCGGGCACCGAACCCGATCAGCTCAGCTTCGACGCCGAACTCATCGACTACTGGCGGGGAATCACCTCCCGATTCCCCGCCATGAACGACGAACACTTTGCCGCCGTCGCCGCCATAGTCCGCAAAATCGACGAGCGTCGGGCAGCCTAGCTCTTCCCTCTGTTCTTCTTCTTGACGTCCTCGATCGCAATCCGGCCCGGGTCGAAATGAGCGCGCCCATTGCGTACGGCTGTCTTGATCACGACTCGCTTCCCGGTAAGCGCTTGGCGGAACATTCCCCGTTTCTCGGTTGTGGTAGCCGCCTTCCATCGGGCCGTCCATTCATCAAGCGATGCCTTTGCGTCTTCCGCGGATACAGGACCGTCCGGGACGGTGCCGATCTCGTCGAGCTTGGCATTCAATTCGGCAATCTGCTGTTCCAAGGGGTCCATGGCCGCGTCGTACCGGGCCACGGTTATCTGGCGGCGGCCCAACCTCTTTGAGAGCTCGAGGGCCAACTGCTCGCACTCAGCGCGTTCCGCCATGAGGGGTCGGCGCGCTTCCTCGATGGCTTTGGATGCTGCCTCCACCGCCTCGGCGTGACGGGGGTCTGCCAGGATGCCAACAACGATCGCGCCTATGTGCTTGTCCAATTCGCGCTGGTCGATGGTGATCTTGCCGCAGCCGCCATTAATCGCACGCTTCTGACACCAGTATTGCCGCCGCATCTTTCCATCCGGGTAGGGCCGCAGATTGGCTTTGGGCCGCCCGCTGAGGTGATGCCCGCAGAGGTCGCAGAACACGAGCCCCGAGCACAGATAGGTTTCCGAGTTCGGTCGGCCCCGTTGCCGGGATGCGAACAGCGCCATGAGCCTGTCCCAGTCCTTTTCGGCAACGATGGGCGTGCCCGCTGCCTTCGCAACGATCTCACCCATATGGACGACATGACCAGCGTTACGGGGCCGCTGCACAACCTGTTTGAGGTTTCGGCTGACCACCGCTGCCCGGTCGATGTCAGCACCTCGCGCGCATTGAGGTCCTTCACGATCTCGTTCTTGCTGTCCCCCGCCAGCAGGCGAGCCACCATTTCGCGCAGTACGACGGCTTCAGGCTCGCGGATGGTCACGCCGTCCGGCTCGAAGCCGAACGGCCGGTGGCTGTGGTTCGATTCGCCTCGCGACGCCTTGATCCGCTTGCCGCGTTTCGATCGTGTGGACAACCTGTCGGATTCATACGCAGCAGCGTTCAATTGGTCGCGAAATGTCTTGCGCCCGTTGGCAGTTGCAAGGTCATATTCACCCTCGCTGTCCAGGATCACCAGCCCGCGTTCAGCCGCGAGAATGAGGCGCTCCCCCTCGATCGGCCGTCGCGAGAATCGCGCCATATCGAAAACGATCACGCCACCGGTTGCCCCCGATTCGAGGCGCTCCATCAGCCGTTCCCATGCCGGGCGACGCACCCGCGGATTCCAGGCCGATCGGCCGCTGTCTACGTGAACTTCTCCGACTTCTGCGCCCCGGTCCCGGACACGAACCTCGCAGTCCTCTACCTGGCCGGACGTGGACCGTTGCCGGTCGTCGCCCAACCGCGAGACGCGGGCGTAGATATCTAAGATCAGATCGAGCATGACCGCCTCCTCGGTGAGGGGTCAACAGGTGTAACTAATTATACGCTGACCCCGGCGACCACCTTCTGATCCATCAGCAGCGCGCCGATCGGCCGCTGCGAACGGTGCATGCGGGCCCACGCACGCTCGGGGTCGGCGCCGCGACGCAGCGGGTCGGGACCGAGCCGATCGGTCAACGCCGAAACCTCCGGCGGCAGCAGCACTTCGCAGGCGGTGGGACCGCGCAGGTCGGTGCCGAAGCCGGGCTGCCCGTCGGGCGCGCCGAGCATGCGCATGCGCACCTGCCCGACGGGCTCCCCCATCGGCAGCTCGGAATCGTAGAACTTGCCGTAGAGGCCGAGGTGCACGTGCACGACCAGGCCCGAATCGTAGTGGTGCAGCAGGTGTTTGCCCCACGCCTCGGCTCTGGTCAGCAGCTGCCCGTCCACTTGGGCGGCGCCGGCGGCGAACTTGCCCTGCGGGCTCGATACGCGCACCACACCGCCCGCGAGCCGCCGCTGGTGCAGCTTCGCGAGACGGTGCAGCGTATGTCCTTCAGGCACAGCCGGTCTGCGTCAGTACGCGGGGACCGCCGGTGCGTCGCCGGACTTCTCGTACTCGGCCAGGATGTCGATGCGACGCTGGTGGCGCTCCTCTTCCGACCACGGGGTCGTGACGAACGCGTCCACGATGGCGAGCGCCTCTTCGGTGGAGTGCATGCGTCCGCCGATGCCGGCCAGCTGAGCGTTGTTGTGCTGACGGGCCAGCTTGGCGGTCTCCACGCTCCAGGTCAGCGCGCAACGGGCGCCGGGCACCTTGTTCGCGGCGATCTGCTCGCCGTTGCCGCTGCCGCCGAAGACCAGTCCCAGGCTGCCCGGGTCGGCGACGGTGCGGCGGGCCGCTTCGATGCAGAAGGCCGGGTAGTCGTCCAGCGCGTCGTACTCGAGTGCGCCGCAGTCGACCACGTCGTGGCCCGCCTTTTCCAGATGATCCTTGACAAGATTCTTGAGTTCGAAACCGGCATGGTCGGCACCGAGGTATACGCGCATGGCAGGCATTCTGTCAGGCGGCTCGATTAACACCGGGGGCGGCTGCCGCGAATCGAGAGATACGCCGCGAGCGACCGGCAGACCGAGGTCTGCGCGCCGTCGCGGCACCGCCGGTTCCCAGCAAGTGAATAGAGTTCATTTCATGCAGCCGCACGAAACCCAGCCCCCACAGACGGGCCAGCAGGCCGACCCGTATGCCTCGGCCGGGTGGGCGCAGGTCCCGAACACGCCCTACGGTGCCCCGCCGAACCCCGCGCCCTACGGCCCGTACCCCGGCGCGCCGGTGCCGCCGCCGCTGCCGCCCCTGCAGCAACCGCGCGGGCTCTCGCCCTACGGCATGCCCGCCCGGCACAGCTGGGAGATCCCGATGCTCGTCGTGGTCGTCACGCTGACGGTGATCGCGTACGCGATCGCGGTGCTGCTGCTGGTGACCGGCAGCGTCGACCAGTACGTGCTGCTGCTGGTCTTCGCGCCGGTGCTGTTGTGGGTGGGTCGTGGCATCACCTACTCGACCCAGCGGGTCAATGGGGTGCGCATGTCGCCGACCCAGTTCCCCGAGGGGTACCGGATGGTGGCCGAGGCCGCCGCCCGCTTCGGCATGGCCAAGGTGCCCGACGCCTACGTGGTGCTCGGCAACGGTCAGATCAACGCGTTCGCCAGCGGGCACGGCTTCCGCCGCTACGTCGCGGTGTACAGCGACCTGTTCGAGATCGGCGGCGCGGCACGGGAACCCGACGCACTCGCGTTCATCATCGGGCACGAGGTCGGCCACATCGCGGCGGGCCACACCTCCTATTGGCGCCAGCTCGGCATGTTCCTCGTCCCGTTCCTGCCGTTCCTGGGCAACTCGCTGATCCGCGCGCAGGAGTACACCGCCGACAACCACGGCTATTGCCATCGGCACACCGGCGCGCCCACCGCGATGGCCACGCTGGCCGCGGGCAAATACCTGAACACGCTGGTCGGCTTCGACGAGATGGCCGACCGGGCGGCGCTGGAAAAGGGTTTCTTCGTCTGGGTGGTCAACGCCATGTCCTCGCACCCGGTGCTGACCTGGCGGATGTGGGCGCTGCGCGACCGCAGCAGGCACGGCAAGCTCTGGTTGCGACCGAGCCCGCCGGTCGGCGCCGCGCCGCCGGCCTATCCGAGTTCGTACGGCCAGACTCCGGCGTTCCCACCGAAACCGGTGCCGTAACGAACGAGTGCCGCGGAACGCTCCGCGGCACTCGCCGAGCTACTCAGTCGAACTCGGGCTCCTCGTTGCGCGTGCGCTTGAGCTCGAAGAAGTGCGGGTAGTCGGCCAGCGTCACCGAGGCGTCCCACAGCTTGCCCGCCTGTTCGCCGCGCGGGATCCGGGACAGCACCGGGCCGAAGAACGCGGTGCCGTTGATGTGGATCGTCGGCGTGCCGACATCCGGGCCGACCTTGTCCATGCCCGCATGATGGCTCGCGCGCAGCGCCTCGTCGTAGTCGGTGCTTTCGGCAGCCTGCGCCAGTTCGGCGGGCAGGCCCACCTCGGCCAGCGCGTCGGCGATCACCGCGGCCAGGGACTCCTTGCGCGAGTCCCGCTCGTATTCGGCGCGCCAGTTGTGGATCCGGGTGCCCATCGCGGTGTAGAGCGGCAGCAGCACCTTGTCGCCGTGCTCCTGCGCCGCGGCGATGGCGACGCGCACCGGTCCCCAACCGGTGGCGAGCAGTTCTTTGTACTGCTCGGGCAGGCCCTCTTTGTTCTCGTTCAGCACCGACAGGCTCATCACGTGGAACCTGGCCTCGATGTCGCGCACCTGCTCGACCTCGAGAATCCAGCGGGAGGTGATCCAGCACCAGGGGCACAGTGGATCGAACCAGAAATCGGCAACATCCTTCGCGGAGCCTTTGTCACTCACGGCGGGTCCTCTCGAATCGCAGGCTTGTCGGGGCGGTGTCCCCCTAACCGCTACCACCAGCAACCACGGCGGGCGCCGATTCGTTCCCGCCCGCCGCGGCGTTTTCCGCCGATGCCGTCGCCGGCCCGGTTAGGGTTGATCGGCAGGAGTCCAGTTCCCTCTCGACAAGGAGTCCGCCATGAGCTCGGGGCAGCGGTTTGTCATCGTCGGCGGCGGGCTCGCCGCGGCGAAGCTGGCAGAAGCATTGCGCGCCAACGACTTTCCAGGGTCGGTGACCATGATCGGCGCGGAGGAGCACCTGCCCTACGAGCGACCACCGCTGTCCAAGGAACATCTGCTCGGCAAGAAGGCGCTCGCCGAATTCACCGTCGACCCGGCGCAGTGGTATCGCGACCACAATGTCGATCTGCGGCTCGGCACCACCGTCACCGGCCTGGACCCGGCCGCCAAGACCGTCGAACTGCCGGACGGCTCCACCGTCGCCTACGACAAGCTGGCCCTCGCCACCGGATCGACGCCGCGCACCCTGTCCATCCCCGGCGCCGACGCGCCCAACGTCTACACGCTGCGCACCATCAACGACTCCGACACGCTGATCGAACTCTTCGCCAGCGCCGCACAACGGATCGTGATCATCGGGGCGGGCTGGATCGGCCTCGAGGTGGCGGCCGCGGCCCGCACCGCCGGTGTCGAGGTGACCATCGTCGAGAGTGCCGAACAGCCGCTGCTCGGCGCGCTCGGCCCCGAGATGGGTGCGGTGTTCGCCGAGCTGCACCGGTCGCACGGCGTCGACCTCCGGCTCGGCGCGAAGATCAGCGAGATCACCACCCGGGAAGGCATCGCGACCGATCTGGCCACCGGCGTGAAACTCGACGACGGCAGCACCATCGAGGCCGAAGCGGTGCTGGTCGCCGTCGGCGCCGAGCCGAACGTCGAGCTGGCGGAAGCCGCCGGGCTCGCGGTGGACGGGGGCGTGCTCGTCGACGAACATCTGGTCACCAGCGACGCCGATATCGTCGCGGTGGGTGATATCGCCGCGCAGCAGCATCCCGTGCTGGGCCACCGGATTCGGGTGGAACACTGGGCGAACGCGCTCAACCAGCCCGCCGTCGCGGCCGCGACGATGCTCGGCAAGCAGGCGAGCTACGACCGGCTGCCCTACTTCTTCACCGACCAGTACGACCTGGGCATGGAGTACACCGGTTACGCCGCGCCCGGTGCTTACGCGCGGGTGGTGACCCGCGGCGATGTCGCGGGCCGCGAGTTCGTCGCGTTCTGGCTGGACGGGGACGATCGAGTGCTCGCGGGCATGAACGTGAACGTGTGGGATGTGACGGATCGGATCAAGGAACTGATCCTGAACGGCGCCCCGGCCGACCCCGACGCGCTCGCCGACACCTCGAAACCCCTGTGATACGGACATCCGATGAAATACATGCTGCTGAAGACCTACACCACCCCCGCCTACTGCGACACACCGATCAACGAGTGGTCCCCCGAAGAGATCCAGGCGCACATAGACTTTCAGCGCGCCCTCGGCGAGCAACTGGCCAAGTCGGGTGAGCTGGTAGACGCGCAGGGGCTCGCCGGTCCGTCCGAAGCCCGCATCGTCAGCTCCGACGGCCGCTCCGCGCCGATGGTGACCGACGGACCGTTCCCGGAGACGAAAGAGTTCTTGGCCGGGTACTGGATCGTGGATGTGGAAAGCCCGGAACGGGCCTACGAGATCGCCGCGCAAGCCTCGGCGGCCCCGGGTCCGGGTGGTAAACCGATCGGCGAATACATCGAGGTGCGACCGGTCATGCACGCTCCGGCCACCGCGCAGTGACCAACCGGCGAGCGGTGCCCGACGACACACCGCTCCCGGCGAGGGCCGAGGACCTGTTGCGCGAGTTGGCGCCACAGGTCCTCGGTGCGCTGGTCCGCCGCTTCGGCGATTTCGACACCGCGGAGGACGCGCTGCAGGAGGCCATGCTCGCCGCCGCGACCCAGTGGCCGGTCGAGGGCCTGCCGGACAACCCACGCGGCTGGCTGATCCAGGTGGCACAGCGCCGGATGGCCGACGCGGTGCGTGCCGAGGTGGCCCGGCGACGCAGGGAGACAACGGCATTCGAGCAGACGGTGACCGACGCCATGCCGGTCGAGCAGGACGACACGCTGGCCATGTTCTTCCTCTGCTGCCATCCGGTGCTGTCCCCGGCCAGCGCCGTGGCGCTGACGCTGCGTGCGGTCGGCGGGTTGCGCACGGCCGAGATCGCGCAGGCTTTCCTTTTGCCGGAAACGACGATGGCACAACGGATCACGCGGGCCAAGAAGAAGCTGGCGACCTTGGACCGGCCGTTCGCCGGGTCGGATACCGCGGAGTGGCGCGAGCGGCTCGGCGCGGTGTTGCACGTGCTGTATTTGATCTTCAACGAGGGCAATACCAGCACCTCGGGCCCGGACTTGCACCGAACGGACCTGTCCGGCGAGGCGATTCGGCTCGCTCGCGCCGTGCACCGGCTGGTACCGGCCGATACCGAGGTCACCGGCCTGCTCGCGCTGATGCTGCTGACCGACGCCCGGCGCGCGGCCCGCACCGGCACGCACGGCGAGCTGATCCCGCTCGCCGAGCAGAACCGGGCGCTGTGGGATCGCGCGCAGATCGTCGCGGGCGTCACGCTGACGACGGGCACGCTCGCCGCGGGACTCGACGGGCCGTACCAGATTCAAGCGGCCATCGCGGCGTTGCACGCGCAGGCACGGTCCACCGAGGACACCGACTGGCCCAAGATCCACACCCTCTACGAGCTGCTGGACAAGCTCTCGGACAATCCGGTGGTGACCTTGAACCGAGCGGTCGCGCTGGCGATGGTGCACGGGCCGGCGGCCGGTCTGGAACTCCTCGCCACCCTCGACGACCAGCTCGCCGACAACCATCGGCTCGACGCCGTCCGTGGCCATCTGTACGAGATGGCCGGCGATTCCGCCGCCGCGATCACCGCCTACACCGCGGCCGCGGAACGCACGCACAGCGTCCCGGAGCACCGGTATCTGACGCTGCGCGCCGCCCGGCTGCGGCACGCGTGAGCCGACATGCGCCGCCGCCGAGTGTGGTTCGGCCGGCGGGTGGGGGCAGACTGCGAGAGTGACGGATAAGACCAGTGCCGGTGTGCTGCTGTTCCGGCGGACGAACGGCGAGACGATCGAGGTGTTGCTCGGGCATATGGGTGGCCCGTTCTTCGCGCGGAAGGACGACGGCGCGTGGTCCATCCCGAAGGGCGAGTACGAACCGGAGCTGGAGGACGCCAGGGCGGCCGCGAGCCGCGAATTCCACGAGGAGCTCGGACTTTTCGTGCCACCGGGCGACTGGATCCCGCTCGGCGACGTGCGCTACGGCAGCGGCCGGGGCAAGAAGACCCTCACCGTGTGGGCCGTCGAGTCCGACCTCGACCTGACCGACATGGTGCCGGGCACCTTCGAGATGGAATGGCCGCCCCGCTCCGGCAAACAAGCCAGCTTCCCGGAGATCGACCGCGCCGACTGGTTCGACCTCACCACCGCGCAGGCCAAACTCGGCACCGGCCAGCGGCCGTATCTGGAACGTCTACGCGAGCATCTCGCGCAGGCGTAACCCTGTCTCGAAGTCCGGCCGAGCTGGACCGCGGCGGCGCCGGATGGGACTTCGCGACAGGGCCTAGGGCCAGGGGTTGCCGGTGATGAGTTCGTAAGCCTCGCGGTACTTCTGGCGGGTGGCCTCGACGATGTCGGCGGGAATCTCCGGACCCGGATATTCCTTGTTCCACCCGGTCGAAGTGGACCAGTCCCGAACGAACTGCTTGTCGAAGGAACGTTGCGGGCGGCCGGGTTCCCACTCGGCCGCGGGCCAGAAGCGGGACGAGTCGGAGGTGAGCACCTCGTCGCCGAGGGTGAGGGTGCTGTCGTCCCAGCCGAACTCGACCTTGGTGTCGGCGACGATCACCCCGCGCTCGGCGGCGTGCGCGGCACCGCGCGTGTAGACGTGCAGGGTCAGCTCGCGGAGCCGCTCGGCGACCTCGCGACCCTCCTGGTGCACCACGTCGTCGAAGGTGATCGGCTCGTCGTGCCCCTCGGACGCCTTGGTGGTCGGAGTGAAGATCGGCTCGGGCAGCTTGTCGCCCTCGCGCAACCCCGGCGGCAGCACGACACCGGACACGGCACCGGTCTGCTCGTACTCCTTCAGCCCGGAACCGACCAGGTAGCCGCGGGCGATGCACTCGACCTGCACCATCTTCAACGGCTTGACCCGGATGCCGCGCCCGGCGAACTCGGCGGGCACATCGGTCGCCGAGATCACGTGATTGGGCACGTCGGTGAAGTAGTCGAACCACCAGTTGGACAGCTGGGTCAGCATCGCGCCCTTGTCCGGGATCGGGGTCGGCAGCACCACGTCGTAGACCGAGACCCGGTCGGACGCGACGAGCAGCAGGGTGTCGCCGTCCTCGTAGAGGTCGCGCACCTTGCCGGCGTGCACATGCTTCACTCCGCAGCTCCATTCCTGGATAGGGTTCTGGAAAAAAGTCCCGCGCGGGCAACCTTACCCAGGTGGCATCGTGGGGAGCGCCCGAGTAGTTCTTCGAACCCGAAGGAGCCTTATGTCCGCACCGAACCTGACTCGTGACCAGGCCATCGAACGCGCCTCGACCGTGTCGGTCGAGAACTATCGCATCGACCTGGACCTGACCGACGGTGCCGGCAAACCGGGCGAACAAACCTTCTTCTCCCGCAGCACGGTCACCTTCAGCGCGACACCGGGCGCGAGCACCTTCATCGACCTGGTCGCCCGCGGCGTGCGCTCGGCGGTGCTCAACGGCACCGCGCTCGATGTCTCCGGCTACGACGAGTCCACCGGCATCACGCTGCCCGATCTCGCCGCGACCAACGAACTGGTGGTGGAGGCCGACTGCGAGTACTCGCACACCGGCGAGGGCCTGCACCGCTTCGTCGACCCGACCGACGACGCCGTCTACCTGTACTCGCAGTTCGAAACCGCCGACGCCAAGCGGATGTTCGCGTGCTTCGACCAGCCGGACCTCAAGGCGACGTTCGACGTGCACGTCACCGCCGCGCCGGACTGGAAGGTCATCTCCAACGGCGCCGTCGTGGAAACCCTTGCGGCAGAACCGGGTAAGCACATCTTCCGCACCACCCCGCGGATGAGCACCTACCTCGTCGCGCTGATCGCGGGTCCCTACGCCCAGTGGACCGACGTCTACACCGACGATCACGGCAGCATCCCGCTCGGCATCTACTGCCGCGCCTCGCTCGCCGAGCACATGGACGCCGAGCGGCTGTTCACCGAGACGAAGCAGGGATTCGGCTTCTACCACAACAACTTCGGCGTACCGTACGCGTTCGGCAAGTACGACCAGCTGTTCGTGCCGGAGTTCAACGCGGGCGCGATGGAGAACGCGGGCGCGGTAACCTTCCTGGAGGACTACGTCTTCCGGTCCAAGGTGACCCGCGCGTCCTACGAGCGCCGGGCCGAGACCGTGCTGCACGAGATGGCGCACATGTGGTTCGGCGACCTGGTCACCATGAAGTGGTGGGACGACCTGTGGCTGAACGAGTCGTTCGCGACCTTCGCGTCGGTGCTGTGCCAGGCCGAGGCGACCGAATACACCAGCGCCTGGACCACTTTCGCGAATGTCGAGAAGTCCTGGGCGTACCGGCAGGACCAGCTGCCCTCCACCCACCCGATCGCCGCCGACATCCCCGACCTCGCCGCCGTCGAGGTGAATTTCGACGGAATCACCTATGCCAAGGGCGCTTCGGTGCTCAAGCAGCTCGTCGCCTACGTCGGGCTGGAACCCTTCCTGGCCGGCCTGCGCGCCTACTTCGCCGAGCACGCCTACGGCAACGCCACCTTCGACGACCTGCTGACCGCGCTCGAAAAGTCTTCTGGCCGTGACCTTTCCACCTGGGGCGCACAGTGGCTCAAGACCACCGGCCTGAACACCCTGCGTCCCGACTTCGAGGTCGACGCCGAGGGCAAGTTCACCTCGTTCGCGGTCGTCCAGGACGGCGCCGCGCCGGGCGCGGGTGAGCGCAGGGTGCACCGGCTCGCCATCGGCGTGTACGACGACCAGAACGGAAAGCTGGTGCGCACCAAGCGCGTCGAGCTCGATCTCGACGCCGCCGAGCGCACCGACGTCCCCGAGCTGGTCGGCGTACCGAGCGGACAGCTGGTCCTGGTCAACGACGACGATCTGACCTACTGCTCGGTGCGCCTCGACGCGGGTTCGCTGGACGTGCTGATCAACCGGATCGCCGATATCGCCGAACCGCTCCCCCGCACCCTGGCCTGGTCGGCCGCGTGGGAGATGACCAGGCAGGCCGAACTGCGGGCGCGCGACTACCTCGCGCTGGTGCAGCGCGGCGTCGGGGCCGAAACCGAAATCGGTGTGGTGCAACGACTTCTGATGCAGGCCAACCTCGCGCTCAGCAGCTACGCCGACCCGGCGTGGGCGGCGAGCACCGGCTGGACCGAGTACGCGGACCGGCTGCTCGAGCTGGCGCGGGAAGCCACGGCGGGCTCGGATCACCAACTGGCCTTCGTCAACGCGCTCACCGGTGCCAAGCTGTCGGCTTGGCACACCGAGGTGCTGCGGGAACTGATCGACGGCGATCCGGCCAAGGTCGGGCTGCCCGGTCTCGTGATCGACACGGACCTGCGCTGGCGCATCGTCATCGCGCTCGCCATCGCGGGCGAGATCGACGCCGACGGCCTGGCCACCCCGTTCATCGACCAGGAACTGGCCAACGACCCGACCGCGGCGGGCAAGCGGCAGGCGGCGACGGCGGCGACCGCCCGGCCGATCGCGGAGGTCAAGGCGCAGGCGTGGCGCACGGTGTTCGAGGACGATTCCGTCTCCAACATCACCACGCGCGCGATCGTCGCGGGCTTCGCCCCGGTGGGTCAGGCCGAGTTGCTCGCGCCGTACGTCGAGCGCTACTTCGCCGAGGTCGCGCAGGTGTGGGAGCGTCGCTCCAGCGAGGTCGCGCAGACCGTGGTGGTCGGGCTGTACCCGTCCTGGGACGTCAGCGCCGACGCGGTCGCGGCCGCCGACAAGTTCCTCGCCGGTGACCACCCGCCCGCCCTGCGTCGCCTGGTCACCGAGGGCAAGGCGGGCGTCGAGCGCGCCTTGCGTGCCCGCGCCTTCGACGCGCAGTAGTAGTCCGCAGTAGTAGTCCGCAGTAGTAGTCGCGGCCCCCGCCCCGCCGGGGCGGGGGCTTGCCGTTCAGCTGAACAACGCGGTGTTGTCGGCGGCCCAGCGCGCGAAGGTGGTGGCGGGGCTGCCGGTGAGATCCGCGACGGCGGTGGTCGGTTCGGGCTGCCAGCCCAGCATCGAGCCGGTCGCGTCCACGTACCATTCGGCCCCGTCCCCCATGCTGCGGGCGAAGATCTCGATCGCCTCCTCGCGGGGCACCTTTCGGACCGAGAGGGTCCGCCCGAGTGCCGTGCCGATCTGCTGGATGCGCTCGGCGCGGGTGAGCGCTTCCGGCCCGGTCAGCTCGTAGGTCCGGCCCGCGTGACCGTCGGAGAGCAGGACCGCCGCGGCGACGCGCGCGATATCGTCCATCGTGATCGGCGTGCTCGCGACCTCGGGGAACGGATCGAGGATCTCGTCGGACGCGCGGATCTGATCTGTCCAGATGGTGGAGTTCTCGATGAAGTCGCCGGTGAACAGGTGCGTCCAGTCCACACCCGAATTCTCGACGGCCGTGGCGATCGGCGTCCAATGCGCTTCGCCGGAGAGATCTACGATCTGCCCGACGCCCGCTTCTTTCGCCAGTGCTACCACCTCATCGATGGTGTCCAGCAACGGTGCGAGATACATCCGGTCCACGCCCTCGAAGGCGGCGGGCAGGGTGGAGACCCGTCCGAGATAGCCCTCGGCGACTTCGACACCCGGGGGCAGCGCCGCGCGCGCCGGGTTGGTGGTGAGCGCTCGCACGTTCTGCGCTCCGGCCGCGACGAGGTGGTCGACGACCTTGCGGCCGATGTTTCCGGTGGCTCCCGTGACAAGAATCTGCATAGTCCCAAGGTGCGCGAGCAGGGCCACGACCAACAAGCCCAAATTCTGGTGCTTGCCGAAAAAAATCGGACCGCGTCTGCGCACCGTGGTGTGGGCAGACGAAACCGGCGCGCACACCCTGCTCGGGGTGTGCGCGCCGGAAGAACACGCTCGTGGTTTCGCCGTGCGGCGCGGCCGCCGCGCCGGCGGTAAGGCTCAGGCGCGGTGGCGGTTTCGGATGGTCAGCGCCCGATGGCGGCGGCCATCACGCGCACCGCCGAGACCAGGCCGTCGATCAGCTGACCCTGCCGGAACGAGCTGAGCGCGGCGGTGACGCCGAGCTGGCAGACGCGGTCGTTCGCGCGGTCGGCGACCTCGCGGCCGGAGCGCACCTCGATCGCCTTGTCGTTGGGCGAGACGGCGATGAGCACCGAAGCCGACGCCTCAGGGGTCGAGGGGAAGATCGCGTCCGCGCCGGCTGCCGAATCGGTGCCGAGATCGCCGATGAAGATGTTGAACCGCACCTTGGTCGCGCGGGTCGCCTCGGTGAGCACGTTGTCGATGGCCAGCCGCTCGTCATCGCTGAACGGAGCTTCCTTGAACACGTCACCGGCCTCGTGCACGCCGGACACGCGTCCGCTGCTGGTGACGACGTACCCGTGCGGCAGGTCGGCCTCGACCACCGCGGGCCACTTAGAACTTGCCACTTGCCCGGCCTCCGATCAGCTCCGCCTTGGGGGCGTCGATGGCCGCGTGGTGACCATGCGGCTCCGCATGCCCGCCGTGCGCCTCCTCTGCCCTTTCGTGATGAACCGCCGAGGTCACCTCGTCGGTCGCACTCCACAGCACCGGCGCCGAGGTCCACTGCTGACCGAGGTCGTAGTGGGCCGGCTTCTCACCAGCGAGTGGCTTACCGAGATACGACAATCCGGCGATCGCGCCATAAATCACCAGCGGGATGCCGCCGAAGATCAGCACTGTCTCGAGAATGCTCACAGTCCAACGGTAGACGATGCTGTGTAGTAGTTCGCCTTCTGGTCGTCCCGACCCCGTCGTGTCGAGCGATGACGCGCCGCGGGCGGGCGGTTTGCCCGCCCCGCCCGGCCGCGCGCTCAGCTGCGTGGACCGCGGAAGCGGATGCGGAACGAGATCTCCTCGGGTCCGCAGTACCGCCATACCGCGCGGAGGATCGGCCACGCGGTGCGCGCCGCGAACAGCGCCGCGCTTCCCGCCATCGTCGTGCCCAGTCCGTCGTCCGGCCAGCCGTGTGCGGCCAGCTGGGTGCAGGTCGCGGCCGTGAACACACTGCCCGCGACCAACCGGAGATCGACCTTTGCTCGCCGTGCCAGGGCACGAAAGGTCGTGCGCCGCTCGACGACCATCGGTGCGGGCAGTTGCCGGAACGGCGGCTCGTGACCGCAGGTGTGCTGGTCCTCGGTGTGGGCCGCCGGGTGCGGCTCGCCCTGCGGCAGCGGCACTACCGCGGGGTTCACCTGATCCGGGACGGCACCGGCGCGCTCGGCGTCGTCCCCGGAATGTCGGTGTGAATTCAGCATCTCTGTGTTGTTCTCCTCGTGTGGAATCCGTGTTCCAGGACCGGGTCAGCCCGCCGAGCAACGGACTCGTGAATCGTCAGGGAATGTGACCAGCACACAATCAAGTGCACGTTTGAATTACCAGCGAACCCGCTCCGCAATTTGTCGGAGTTCGCCCGCCTCGCCGGAACCGGAAGGCGATCACGAGCATAACTAAAAATGGCCGGGTTTCAACGTTTGTTTTGAACCGTTCCTACTGGAACGTTCCGAACGCGCGGAGAAGTGTTCCAGCGTTGATCGGATCCGAATTGGACGTGACATCGAGTCCGACTATTCCAACGAGGCGCGGGCGTTGGTTGGAATTCCACATCGATTCCAATTAATTCGCGCTGACAACCGAAGCGAGGGCGGGTAGTCGCCTTCAAGACCATTTAGACCAGTCCAAAAACGGTACTTACCAGCCATTTTGGAAGCTTGGACCGGTATGGACACATCTAGGACAGCACTACCGCACGCATGTCAGGGTTGTTCCGACCCCTCGTCCATGGTTCACTGGACCGCGAGTCGAGCGCGGCGATCTCCTCGCGCGCCGACTCCCCCGGACTCAAACAGGGAATGTGACCGAGAATCGGGGTGAAACCGGTGGGCTTCCGTCCGCAAGCGGAGGTCCACCCTCAGCATCTCGGACTCGGCCTTGTTTATGCCGGAGCGTCCGGTTCCATTGTTCGAAACTCGGGTGGGAGTGTTGTCTGTGGCGAATAATCGGGCACGATTATGATCGGATGGAAGTATTCCGGGTGGGTGTTACCGGCTGACGGGTGGTAATTCGTTGTGTTTGGGGTGGTGGGGTTCCGGAGAGAGTTGCGTTTGGGGTGGGATTCCGGCGAGAACGTTGCGTTTGGGGTGGGCTTCCGGAGAGAACGTTGCGTTTGGGGTGGTGAGGTTCCGGAGAGAGAGTTGCGTTTGGGCTTGTTGGCTGGCTCCCGAAGTTCGCCGGGCACAGTCAGGTGTTCCTGCCGCGGGAGTTACACGGATAGTGCTGAGCGCGTCGGGTGCCGTACCCGACTGTAGGCGCGCGCCGGGTGCGCGGTGGCTTGTTCCGGCGTGGTCGTCTGGCTGTGGTGCCGTTCTCGAGCGCTTCTTTTCGGGGGCGGGCAAATGGTCTGCGGGCGCTTTGGGATCTGCACCAGTTCTCGGGACTTGCACCGGTTGTGGGCGGCCAGAAAGGGTGTTGATCCCGAGAAGTGGTGCAGCTGTGGGGATTCCGCGTGTCGACACGCACCAAGCTGTCGCTTGGTACACAACGACCTGGGGTTTCTGCCGTGATCGGCTGCGCGCGATAGTGCGGCCGGGGGCTTCACAGACCGTCTCTACGGTTCACAGCAGCTACAACCCCTGTGAACCGCATCGAAACTCTATGAACCCCCACCTATCTGTCGCTTGGTCCAGACAAACCCGACCACCCTCCCTTCCCAAGCCGCTCGAGACGCAACCACAGCCAGATGACCACACCGGAACCAGACACCGCGCACCTGACCTGCACCTACAGCCGGGTACGGCACACGACGCGCCCAGCATAATCCGGTGCAAACCTGGGACGGGCTACACATCACGGGTAGCCTCCACACCGAAAACCACTACCGCCCAACCGAACTCAACACACCAGTCCGGCGCGCAAACCAGGGACAGCCACACCGTCACGGGTAGTCACCACGCCCGCAACGGTCGATGCGTTCACAGAATGGCTTCGAGCACTGCGTGAATCGCACGCAGCCGGTGTGGTTCGAGCGACGTGGAGCTGCCACGGAGTCGCGGGGCTCAACCGAAGGCACCCTGCCGCCAAAAGTGCCGCGATCCAATCGACGCCGAGCGTCCCTGGAGTCTCCACTTGCCACACGAACTGGGAACCAACGGGTTCCGCTCACGCAACTCCGGGCTGCCCCTCCCCACGTCATCACGCTGCGACACCATGCCCGACCTGACCGACCCCCACTGCACCGCAGAAGGACTCACCGCCGCCGCGGTCCGAGCCACCACGAATCCGCCGCCGGAGTCTCCGCACGCCACACGAACTGGGAACCAACGGGTTCCGCTCATGCAACTCCGGGCTTCCGCCACCCGACGTCACCACGCTAGCGACACCAAGCCCGACCTGACCGACATCCACTGCACCGCAGGAGGACTCACCGCCGCCGCGGTCCGAGCCACCACGAAACCACCGCCGAAGTCTCCGCACGCCACACGAACTGGGACCCAACGGGTTCCCGCCCACGCAACTCCGGGCCTGAGCCGCCTGACCCAACGCCCTAGCGATGTCGTCCCCGATCTGGCTGGCACCGGCTGCGCCGCGATCGCGGACTCGCCGCTGCCGACGCGGTCCAAGCCCCGCGAAGCCACCGCCGAAGTTTCCACACGCCACACGAACTGGGGCTCAGGGATTCCATTCATGCAACTCCCGGCCTCGGCCGCCTGACCCACCGGGCCAACTGTGCCGAGCCGGACCTGGCCAGGAACAATTGTGCTGCGGTTGCCGGACTCGCTGGTGCCTGGTCGGGTGCGGTGGGCAAACGCGCATCCAGGGGGTACACGGGTTGACGCCGCGGATCCCATGCCGCGGTCATTGGCGAGAAGTCGACGCCGCCCCGAAAGTTGGCTGCAGCGAACAACTCTCGGGCGCTCAGCGGCAGGATCGCACCGCGTCGCGTCGCCTGTTCCACCACCTCGATCACCATCGCGACGACCTCGGCCGTTTCCGGACTTCGGCTGTGTCTGCCGCTGCGCCGCTCGCCGGGACGATAGATCCGCACCAGGCGGCCCGCCTCGTCGTGCTCGACCATCGTCACCGCACTCACCAGCCCGTAACCCGTTCGAGCCGGGGCCGCGGACACTCGCCACGCGACGGCGTACACCGCCGGTTGCAACTCGGTGACCGCACGGGTACCCGCGGGCCCCAGATGCACCAACTCCCCACGCTCACCATAGATCCCGAGCACGCCGGACTCGGTGAACACGATGTCGCCGGGCCGCACCGCCAGATGTCGCAGCGCGACCGCCATGACCGGCAGCTCGAACCGGATCTCGGCGGGCAACGGCAGGTCGATCGCCTCGAACGCCGCACGCACCAGCCACGCCTGCGGCCCCTCATACGGAAACACCAGCCGATCAACCGCCCGCAGCGCCGCCAAGCCCGGCACCGCTGCCCGCCCCGCAACCTCGACCAGCCGACTCGCCGCACCCATCGCCCGCTCGTAAGCTGCGACAACCTGTTCCGTCGATCGTGGCCCCTCCGACTCTCCTGCCAACCCCGCGACCGGTGGCTCTTCCGCCGACCACGAACCCTCCGGCCGTTCCGTAGACTGCCGCACCTCGAGTTCTTCCGCCGACCTCCAGCCCTCCGGCTCTCCCGCCATCCACGGCCTGTCCAACTCGCCCGCCCTCCACAGCAGTTCCGGCGATTCCGCCGACCGCGATCCGTTCGACTGTTCCGCAGACCGCCGCCCTCCCGCCGACCACCGGCCCTCCGACTCTCCCGCCATCCACGCCGTTTCCGGCGATCCCGCCGACCGCGATCCGTTCGACTGTTCCGCAGACCGCCGCCCTCCCGCCGACCACCGGCCCTCCGACTCTCCCGCCATCCACGCCGTTTCCGGCGATCCAGCCGGCCGCGATCCGTTCGACTGTTCCGCAGACCGCGGCCTTCCCGCCGACCACCGGCGCTCCAACTCTCCCGCCATCCACAGCGGTTCCGGCGATTCCACCGGTCGCGAACCCTTCGACGGTTCCGCAGACCGCGGCCCTTCCGGCGACCACCGGTCCTCCGGCTCTACCGGCGACCACCGGCCTATAAGCCCTTTCGCCGACCACGAACCTTCCAGCTTCTCCGCCGGCCACGAAGTCTTCGATGCTTCTGCCCGCCAATTGTCCGCTGGCTCGTCTGCCGACCGGGGACCTCGTGGCGCCGGCGCCGATGACCGACTTACCGGTTGCGCGGCGTCGTGCTCCGGCGGATCGACGAAATGGGGTGGCGCGACGTCCGCGGGGCACGGCGCGATGTGCACCGGCCGCAGCGGCCGGTCCGGGATCCGCCGGTTGGGGTCCGGCCCCGCGCTCGGGAGGTCCGGCCTGCTTTCCAGGGGCACCGACGGCCAGGTGATGCGGCGCGTCATGCGAATTCGATCGGGCTGTACCGGTTGGGGATTCGGGTCGCCGGTGCCGAGCAACAGTGCCGTGCCGTTCCCTGCGTACAGGGCGAAGCCGCCGTCGAGCCGGATGAGAATGTCGCCTGGCTCGGCCTGGTCCCACGGCACCTGCACTCCGGCTTCGGCCTGCTCGCCGGCCCGCGTGTGCAGGGCGATGCCGGCCGCGGCATATCCTCGGCGCACCAGCCTCGCCGCAGCGGTGGGATCGTCGTGCCGCACACCGCTTTCGAGTTCCGCGCGCACCATCCGCAAGGCCATGCGGCCCGGCGAGATCCGTACGCCCGAATCCCGTACGGCACTGCCCACCCACCGGCCGGAGCGGTCAGGCGGCGAGGCATCGGCCGCTTTGCGCGCGCCCGGCTGCCACGCTTCCGCCGCGAACGGCTCGTACACCGCAGGCGACAGCAACGTGATGAACTGCTGGCCGACCGCAGCGAAACCTGTTCGGGGCAAGCATGTTCGCGCCAATCCGTGCCATGGACCCGGACGGTCGGGCGCGCCGAGGCCGGTGCCCTCCGACCCACCGTATTCCGGCGCTCCGCTGATCGGCGTGGTGGCGCTCGCGGATCGTCCGGGTGCGTGGCCGCCCGGGGCTTCCGTCGGGGACGGATGCTGCTTGCGCGGGCCGGGCTTGCCCGCCTCCGGATACCTGCGCCTGATCTCCGCACAGCGCTCGACCGCGAACCGCACCAGCTCGGACTCGAGGCCGCAGTGCACCAGATACCGTTGCAGAAGTTCAGGTTTGGGGAAGCTCGAGTAGTCCGGGGCACCGGCGTAGTTGTACACCGTCTGCTTGCCGGGCCGGCCCGCGCAGCGTTTCACGATGTCCGCCCTGGACCGTCCCGAGTCGCGCTGCGCCGCCGCGGTCATCGCCAGGAACTCGACGCGCAGATCCGGGTAGGCGGCCGCGTCGAGGTCGAGGGTGCAGCCCAATTCGGCGCCCAGCCGCGCCAACTCGGCGCTCAATGCGACGAAAAGCGGTCAGTGACACCTGAATCCGGACGTAGCGCATGATCGATCCCCGCGAAACGCCCAGCTCTCCGGACAAGACCGGTCACGTCAACTCCTCAACCTGTGGAACGGAGGAGTCCGCGGGCCGCGAACCGATCACCTCGATCGGTATCTCCTGGGTCGGGATCCATCACCAGATGGGTTCCCGCCCGACGAGCATCGCGTGCCCCGCGAACCCCCAAAGCATTGTGGGTGCAGCCCAATTCAGGGACTTCTGCGACGCAGTGCGCTACCAGCCAGTTACGGTTGGCGCGGCCCCCCACTGCACCGGGGGCTGCCACCAGTCTCCCACTCCGGAACGTTCCTCGGCCACCCTTCGCGAGCAAAAATCACAAATGTGTAACTACGCCTCGAACGCGCCGGGCGCTCGCTCTTGCAAATGCCGTCGACCAGCGGTTTACCTCCGATGAACAGACCACCGAACTCAGCCCCGAATCGACCAGCAGTGCCCAAATGGACAGATACGTTGCGCGCCAACACATGTATCTGTGCATTGCACACCCTTCCCGGCAATGCACACAGTGCAACCTCTTCTGAACCGATCGACCAGCACCCCCAGGCCGCATCCCCATACCGAGCACGACACCCTTATCAGCAACAGCAGAGCGACCGGGACGGTCGTCCGGGGTGACCTCGATCAGCGCGCGGGCGATGGCCAGACACAGGGCGCCGGCCTGTCCCGACGGGCCGCCGCCGACCGGGCGTGGATGCCGAAACTCACGACAGATACGCGACCCAGAGAGCTAAACGCCAAGGCGGCTATACCCCGAGGCGAAGGCAACCTACCCGCGACGACATAGCCGACGCGCACACTCCGGCCTGACGGCCCATCAGACCATCCCGGCGCTGGAAACTCGTTGCTGAACAACAGATCTCGTGCAAGTTTCCGATCGGCCACGACACCGAATCAGCGGCAAGCTGCGCTTCCTCGCCCCAAGTCCCCGCCGCCCACACCGTCATTTGAAGACGCTGAACCACGTCGGGAAAGCAGACTCCGTATGCAGAGCAGACCGCCACGAACGAGCGGGCCCGTCCACAGTACGACCTTCGTCCTATACGCGGACTACGCCACGACCCCGGCACCGCACCGCACCGTTCCCTCGGCCACGCACGCCGCATCGGCAGAGGTTACGGCCGCAGCAGGAGGTGCCACGCCAACGCAGTGCGCGTCAGGTACCGCACGGTGCAGGCTGCGTCGGCAACGCATGCTGCCGCAACGAAACACGTTGCGGCAGCAGTGTGGACTGCGGCACTGACGCAGGTCTTGCCTGCAATGCGCGTTGCGGACCAACGCGGGTTACTGCGCGAACTATTCAGGCACCGTTGCAAACGCAAGCCCATGCTGAGGGTGCGGGCTGGGGCGGCGGCGCGAACATCGTCCCTCGTGCGAACATCGTCCCTCGTGCGGACTTGGTCCACGGTGCGGGCTGCGGCGGCGACGCACGCTGGGGTAGCGGGACAGGCTGCGGCAGCGGTGTGGGCTGTGGCGCTGGTGCAGTTCGCGTCGGCAATGCGCATTGTGTCCACGGTGCAGGTGGCGCGGAGAAGGCCGGCATCGCATACGCCGACCACGTCGAGGGTGGGGGTTGCGGCGGCAGCATGAGCTTCATCGCAGGGGTGATCGCCGGCGGAAGCACTGACCCCGTCGGCGAACCAAACCGTGTCGGCCATCGGAACTCCGCCTGCGGTGCGGTCCGCACCTGCGGGACAAGCGTCGGCACCCCGGACTGCGGCGCCGGCGTGACCTTCGTTGGAGGAGTGATCTCCGGCGAAAGCGCAAGCCTCGTCGGCGAAACAGACTGCGCCGACCAACCGGGCCCCACCTGCGGGACAGACCGCACCCGCGAAGCGAGTTGCATCGGCACCTCAGGCTGCGGCGGCAGCATGACACTTGTCGCAGGGGCGATCTCGGGCAGAAATGCTGACTGGGTCCGCGTAACAGACCGCGTCGGCGATTTCGGCCCCGCCTGCGGTGTAGACGGCGCTCCGGCCCCTGGCCGTGGCGCAGACCGTGACGAGGCTCCCGACCCCGTCCACGATGCAGATCCCGGGGACGCTTCGTGCCCACCGAACGGCGCAGACCGCGACGGCACTCCCGACACCATCCGCCGTGCAGATCCCGGCGTCCCTCCGGACCCCATCGACGGCGCAGACGGTAGTGGCGCTCCGGAAACCACCGGTCGCGCAGACCGTGGCGCCCCGCCGGGCCTCAGCTGCGGCGCAGACTGTCGCGGCGCGGACTGTGGCATCGGTGCGGGCTGGGGCAGCAGAACGGGCGGGGTCTGCGGTCGCGGAGTTGCGCCGAGGGCCGCGCGGGCGGCGCGGGCCAGGGCGGTCGCGGTCGGAAAGCGTTCGGCGGCAACCTTTGCCATGCCTCGACGGATTACGGCGTCCATGGCGGGCGGGACCGTCGGCCGCAGTGTGCTGGGGCGCGGCGGCGGATCGGTCAGTTGGCGGTGGATCACCTCGCCTGTGGTCGCGGCGGGAAATGGCGGCAGACCGGTGAGTGCTTCGAAGAGCACGCCGGTGAGCGCGTAGATATCGGAGCCGGCGGTGACGGAGGTGGTCGTGAAACGCTCCGGTGCTCGATACGCGCAGGCTTCGACGCTGGCTCCGGGCCCGGAATCGGCGGCCGGGTGGGCGATTCCGAAATCGCTGAGATAGGCGGCACCACCGGGGGTGAGCAGGATGTTGGCCGGTTTCACGTCGGCGTGGACCAGCCCGACCGCGTGCGCGGCGTCCAACGCGGCAGCTACCTGTTCGATAACGGACACCGCCTGTTCCGCGGTGACCGGACCGCGTCGCAGCACGGTGTGCAGGTCGGTGCCGTCGATCAAACGCGTGGCGGCGAACAGCACGCCGTTGATCACACCCCAGTCGTGGATCGGGACGATGTACGGCGCGGCGAGCTGTGCGGCGAGCGCGGTCTGCCTGCGAAAGTTGGCCTGGTAGGCCGGATCCAGGGCCACTGCCTCCGACAGCAGTTTGACCGCGACCCGCCTGCCCTGGATGGTGTCGAAAGCCTCGTAGACCTCACCCATCCCGCTCTTGCCCACGAGCGACCGCAGCCGGTAGCGCCCGAACCGCGCCCCGGTGCGGCGCCCGAGCGAGCGCGGGCGAGCCGCGAAAGGCTGCTCGCCGCCGACGTTGGCAGCCTGTCGCCGCTCGTTGTTGATCCGGTCGATGATCTCGTAGGCGGGCACCGGGCGACGTTCCGGCTCCGGGCCGAACCCCACGGAATCCGCCTGCACCGAACCAGGTTTCGGTGCCGAGCTGATTCCGACCAGCAGCTCGTGCATGTTGCGCGCCTGCGGCCTGCGCCGAGGCAATCTCGGCAGCGGCGGGGTCGAGATGTCGATCAGATCCTTTGCGGTCAACGACATTTCCCGGGCACCCGTGCCACGCGTGGCGGATTCACGGGGCGTTGTCGGCGGACCGGTCTCGTCTCGGTGCGGCGGTTCCACCAGCGCGGCGGCCGCGTTGCCGAACAGGTGGACCAGGGCGGCCGTGGTCAGGACGCCGGCGAATATCGCGCCCGAGGCCGGGTAGCCGGAGATGCCGACCCACCCTCCGGCGGCGGTGCCGATCAGCACGCAAACCGTGCATTCCATCGGCACGTCGGTGAACAGGAGACGCACCCCGCGCATGCTCAACGAGGCGAGCCACCAGCCGGTCCACACCAGCCCCACAGTCCCGGCGACCGTTCCGGCCGCCAAAGCGTCACCGGCATGCGGGACGACCGTCGCGATCGCCGCCACTGCCACACCCGCCAGCGCCACGACCGCCGGCGCGTTCGCCAGCCGGTGGTACGCCGTGCGGCGGTTCCGTTCGACGGCACCCAACCCCACCATGACCAGCGCGCACAGCAATGCCGCGAGATACGCCACGGTCACCGGTCCGGCCAACGTCCGATCCGTGCCGGCCAGCGCATGCAGCAGCACGATGATCAGCGCGGCCGACCCGATCAACGTCAGGATCGAACTGACCTGCCAGGATCGGCGCGCACACCGCGAATCTCCGCGAACCGAACCAGCTTCCGTACCCGACCGTCCCCCCGCGCCCGATGCCGCACTACGGCCGGTGGCCGATCCGTCCGCGTGATCGAGCGCAGGCTGTTTCACTGCGGACGCGGAGCCCGTCCGAGTCGGACGCGTCACCGAAGGCGCAGGCTCTCCCGACACCTGCACAGAACTCATCGACGCGGACGCAGAACCTGTTGGCACCGGAGTGACCAACGCTCGCCCCAAGCCTGGCCCGACCTGCACGGAACTCGCCGGTGCCGAAACGGAATCCGCCGAACTGTGCACAGCACCACCCGGACCCCGCACAGAAACCACCACCGACCCTTGCACCACCGGCCAGAGACCAGGCGACACCCGTACCGGACCAGCAGTAGACACAGAACTCGCCGGTGCCGGAACGGAATCCGCCGAATGGTGCGCAGCACCACCCGGGACCTGCTCAGAAACCGCCGCCGGCCGGAAACCCGGCGACAGCTGCGGACTCTGGGGCGACACCGAACTCGACGGTCCGGGCGCATCGATCGGCGGCAGCTGTGCAGAATCCGACGGCACCGCAACCTGGCTTGTCGGCATTTGCACGGCACTCGGCGGGACCGAATCGGGACGCGCCGGTACCTGTGCAGCGGTCGGCGATACCTGGACAGGACCTGTCGACACCGCCACCGAGCCGGTCGAACCCTGCCCACGATCCGAAGGCGTCGACGAGGGTGCAGGGCTCGCCAGCACATGGTCCGGCGATACGTGGACACGACTCGGCCACGCGAATGCACCGACGGGCGGAACGTGCGCAGAATTCGGCGGCAGCTGCGAAGCTTTCGGCGGCACCGCGATCAGACTCGCCGCCTCTGGCACAGGGTCGGCCAGTGCCTGAACAGGATTCGGCGACACCTGCACAGAGCTCCCCGACGTCGCGAACGGACTCGTCGGCTCCCGCCCACGACCCAGCTGTGCCGACACGGGACGGACCACATCCGGTGTAGAACTCAGCAGCCCCGACACCACACCCGCTTCCGTCCCAACCGGACTTGCTGCCCCGCGCCCCAACTGCGACGGCACCGAACCCAGCAACGCCGACACAGAGTTCACCGACGCCGCGACCGAATCCGTTGGCCCGTGCCCACAATTCAGCTCCGACGGCGCGGGACTGACCGAGTCTGGCGTGGAACCCACTACCTCCGGCGCAGAGTTCACCGACATCGCGACCGGGCTTACCTCCCCCCGCTCACGCCCCAATTGCGACGACGCCGAACCAACCGCGCCCGGCGTACAACCCAGCCGCTCCGACGCAAAGTTCACCGACACCGCGACCGGGCTTACCTCCCCTCGCTCACACCCCGACTGCGACGACGCGGCACTGCCCGCGCCTGGTGTCGAACCGAGCAGCTCCGACCCGGGGCTCGCCCACGTCGCGACCGAACCTGTCGCCCCGTGCCTCGAAGCCGACGGCGTCGACATGGGACTTACCGAGCTCTGCGCAGAACCCGGCAGCTCCTGCACAGCACTCGGCGACGCGGACGCAACCGCCCTCGGGCCCACCCCTCCACCCTCCTGCGCGACTTGGACTTTCCTCTTCTTCGGCGTAGGCGGGGTGGGTTTGGCACGTGCCGCGTCGAGCCGCTCCCACAGCGCCAGCACCCGGCGGAGCTGGTCGGGTGTGAGTTTGCAGTAGCGGAAGATCGCCTCGACTTGGACGCGGTTGCGGGGCAGCGCGGTGTAGCCGGGTCGCAGCCAGTTGTAGACGGTGCTGCGGGAGATGTCGGTGTAGGAGCTGAGCTGACCCCGGGTGAGGCCGGATGCGGTGTGGGCGGCGCGCAGGATCGCCAGGAACTCCTCGGGGGTTTCCGCTTCGAGCTCGAGGGCATCGAGGGCTTCCCGGACTGCGGTGGACGTCGCCGTGTTCACCGGTCGCGGTGCCAATGACCCAGGGCTTCGGGCGATGCGGCGCACCGCCGTCCGGCCGTCACGCCGACGTTCGTGGATAGCAGACCGTCGATGGTCACGAGCACTCCTCAAGTCCGGCAAGGAGTTCTGCGGGCGGCGGGATCGCGGCCGACCGCGGTACGCGGCGGGCCACGATGCACCGGTCGAGCGAAGCGATCTTCCTGCGTCACGGACTCCACGCTGTGGTTTCACGAATACGTCAGTCGAAGGCAGCGCCAATTCTTTCACGGTTCGACCGACCGTATCCAGCCCTATTGACCCGAAGATGCCCCCGCCGAACACAATTCATGTACAACTCGGTCCAAACTACGGCCCTACCTGCATGTTCACTTACTATCACGCACCGTCGAAAGAGTTCATTGGACCGTAGATGGACGCGTTTGGAATTCCAACAAATCCATTGTTACCCAGTGATTTTGCAATTGCATTTGCATGCCCACTCAGCTGTGCATACTCGATCCCGATCATCAAGCCCGGTCGTGCAGGGTGACCTGATAGCCGTCGGGATCGGCGAAGGTGAAGGTCCGGCCGAAGGGCCCGTCGATCGGTGCGGCGACGATCGGGTGCCCGTCGGCGACGAGCGCATCGTGGATCGCTTGGACATCCGTGGCGTGCAACCAGATCGCGGCCCCGATGCCGGGCTGCGCCACGGAGGCGAGATCGGTGCCGGGAACGAGGTCGCGGAGCGCGAACGCGATCGGCTCGGTCTCGAAGACGACCGCGTGCGGCGGCCCGGCCTCGGAGCGGACGAGGCCGAGGTACTGCTCATAGAACGCTTGTGACGCCGCGAGGTCGCGGGTTTGGAGCGAGAGGAAGTCGGGGCCGGTAACAGGCATGGTGATGCTCCTTCGTTGCGTGTCAGTCTTCTGACACGACTCAACCTATGTCAGAATACTGACATGAGTCAAGACGGAGTCGACCTGCAGACGTCACTGGGCTACCTGTTGAAAGAGGCATCGAGTGCGCTCCGCACGGCCATGGACGAGGTGCTGCGCCCACTCGGAATGAGCGTGACGCACTACTCCTGCCTCGAGCTGCTGGCGCAACGACCGGGCCTGTCGAACTCCGAACTCGCACGGGGCGCGTTCGTGACACGGCAGACGATGAACGTGCTGCTCCAAGCCCTGGAACGAGACGGCTACGTGACCCGGCCCGCGGCGGCGCCCGTCGGCAAGGTGCTGCCCACCCGGCTCACGCCCCGTGGACGTCGAAGCCTCGAGCAGGCGTCCGCAGCTGTCCGATCCGTCGAGCTCAGAATGCTGGCCGGGCTGAGCGACACCGAGCAGTCAGGGGCGTTCCGGATATTGCAGAGCATGATCCAGTCCCTGCGCGCGGGCGACGCGACGGATCACTAGACCAGCCAGGCCGCGGCGTTCGGCGGAAGGTGACCGCCGTCGAGCGGGATGCTGGCGAGCAGCACGTCGCCGGGCGGCAACTGGGTCGGCGTATTCGAGGCGTTCAGCACACAGACCAGCCCACCCGGGCGGCGGAAGGCGAGACAGCCGGGCGGGCTGCCGTACCACTCGATCCGATCTCCCGCGAACTCCGGCCGCATGCTGCGCAGGTCGATGGCCATCCGATACAGCGACAGGGTGGAGCCGAGTTCTTCCAACTGCGCCTCGACCGTCTGGTTCGCCCAGCCGACCGGCATCGGCAACCACGGTGTGCCGGTGGTGAATCCGAACGGCGGCGTAGTGCCCTCCCACGGAATCGGCACCCGGCAGCCGTCGCGACCGCGTTCGGTGTACCCGGATCGTTCCCACGCCGGATCCTGGAGCACCTCGTCCGGCAGATCGTCCACGTTCGGCAGGCCGAGTTCCGCACCGTTGTAGATGAATACGGCTCCGGGCAGCGCGAGTTCGAGCATGATCATCGCGCGAGCCCGCGCCACCCCTTCGGGCCCGCCGCCGTACCGGGTGACCTCACGTTTGATGTCGTGGTTGGACAGCGTCCAGGTGGGCACGGCCGCCACCGGAGCGACCGCGGCGAGCGAATTGTCGATCGCGTCGCGCACGCTGTCCGCGTCGAACGTGGTCTCGGCCAGCCGGAAGTTGAACGCCAGATGCAATTCGTCGGCGCGGACGTACTCCCCGAACCGGACGTTGTCGTTGACCCACACCTCGCCGATGGACACCGCTTCGGGGTATTCGTCGAGCACCTTGCGGATGCGGCGGTGGATCTCGTGCACCGCCGGATTGTTGAAGCGCAGATCGTCGTCATCGTTGACGAGCAGCGCGGAGGTGACCTTCGCCATATCCGGCAGGCCTTCCGGCTTGGCCATCCCGTGCGCCACGTCGAGCCGGAAGCCGTCGACACCGCGGTCCAGCCAGAAGCGCAGCGTCTTCTCGAAATCCGCGGCTACCTCGGGGTTTTCCCAGTTCAAATCGGGCTGCTCGGACGCGAAGATGTGCAGGTACCACTGGCCTGGCCTGCCATCGGACTCGCGAACCCTGGTCCAGGCCGGGCCGCCGAAGATGCTCGGCCAATTGTTCGGCGGCTCGTCACCATCGGGCCCACGGCCGTCGCGGAAGATGTAGCGGGCCCGCTCCGGACTGCCCGGCCCCGCCTCGAGCGCCGCGTGGAACCAGGGATGTTCGCTGCTGGTGTGGTTCGGCACCAGGTCCATTGTGATCTTGATCTGGCGGTAGTGCGCCTCGGCGATCAGCTCGTCCATCGCGGCCAAGCCGCCGAACATCGGATCGATATCGCGCGGATCGGCGACGTCGTAGCCGCCGTCGGCCATCGGTGACCGCATCACCGGGCACACCCACAGCGCGTCGACGCCGAGCAGTTCCAGATAGCCGAGCTTGTCCCGGATCCCGCCGAGATCACCGACGCCGTCGCCGTCGGAATCCGCGAAGGAACGGGGATATACCTGGTAGAACACGGCCGACCGCCACCATGGTTGCGTGGTGCGATCCACCGTCGCCGGCCCGGCTGGTGTATCAGTCACACAGCCAATAGTGCCAAAGATCTACGGTAAAAACCCTTAGGCGGAGCAGCAATCTCGACTTCGGGCAAATTGCCAGCGAGCGCGCGAACACTCCGGCCAGGACAGGAACTACCTCGGGCCGTAGGGGTACGCGCGCGAAACGATCTCACCAGGGTGCGTTCATCAGCGAATTCGCCGCCATCTCCAGGTAGTCGAGTAGGGCCTTGCGATGCTCGTCGTCGAGCAGCTCGGGTTCGATCTCGGCGACGGCGATTCGCATGCACCGCAGCCACGCGTCGCGCTCGATCGGCCCGATCACGAACGGGTTGTGCCGCATGCGCAGCCGCGGATGGCCCCGCTCGTCGGAGTAGGTGCGCGGTCCGCCCCAATACTGTTCGAGGAACATCCGCAGCCTGCGTTCCGCGGGGCCCAGATCCTGCTCGGGATAGAGCGGACGGAGCACCTCGTCCTCCGCCACCTCGCGGTAGAACGAGGCGACGATGCGCCGGAACGTTTCCGCCCCGCCGACCGCCTCGTAGAACGACGTCGTCGGCTCGCCCGCCGTTGCCGCTGCTGCCTGCTCGCCCGAAGTCATAGACCCTCTCGATTCGCTGGATGCGCCACAACCATTGTGCGGCCTCCCAAGCCGACCGTCACCTTGCCCCCATCCCGGAAGGCGATAGCTCCTCAGCTGAGCACCGCCACCGGCAAGTGCGGCCTGTGCGCTCCTTACTGGGCCCCAAAGCCCGCCCACATGGCCGTATCCGGCGGTGGAAAATCGCGGAGCGGTGGCTCTTCAGCCACAGTTAACCGGACATTGTTGAAAATCACCGTGCAATGGCCGTCGTTCCATGGTCAACTGAGTGGCAATCTCTGCCGAGCTAACAGCATGATCCTGCCAATCATGAAATTGAGGTCCAGATGAAGCAGCGGCACAGCGCCAGGTCACACGAGGCGCGGACACACCGACAACTCCAGCCCGCCGACGTCCACAATCGTGGGTCGGGGGCTACTCCGCTGCATATCTTGTCCGATCATTATCCGGGCGCGCATCACGGTCATGCCGAGCATGCGCACCGCTCCGCACCGCCGCCCAGTGAGACTCCGAGCTGGTTGAAGCGCCGGGTGCTGCTGCTGAACGCCACCTACGAGCCGCTCACCGCTCTGTCCGCGCGCCGCGCGATCGTCCTGCTCATCTGCGACAAAGCCGACACCGTCCATCATGACGCCGCGGGTCCGGTAGTCCATTCCGCCGAATCCGCCGTGACCATTCCCTCGGTGATCCGCCTGCGCAGTTATGTCCACGTGCCGTATCGGGCCCGCGTCCCGATGACCCGCGCCGCCCTCATGCATCGCGACCGCTATCGCTGCGGTTACTGCGGAAGCAAAGCCGAAACCATCGACCACGTGATTCCGCGCAGCCGGGGCGGCGAACACTCCTGGGAGAATTGCGTCGCCAGCTGCGCGCCGTGCAATCACCGTAAGGCCGACAAACTGCTGAGCGAGCTGGGGTGGACGCTGCGTTCGCCGCTCGTCTCGCCGAAGGGCCCGCACTGGCGGTTGCTGTCCACGACGGCCGATCTCGACCCGGTCTGGTTGCAGTATCTCGGCGAGGGCGCGGCCTGACCGCTCGGCGAAACCGGTAGTGGCTCACGGGTATTCGTTCACGAGCACAGCCCAGGTGTCGGGCTCGAGCGCCTCGAAGACGTGCGGAAGATCGCCCGGATACGAGGTGTAGTCGCCGGGGTGTAGTTCGACCGGCTCGTCGGCCAGACCGACCAGAGCACGGCCGGCCGCGAGCAGGACGTGCTCGACCACGCCCGGCATATGCGGGTCGGAGCTGCGCGCATGCCCCGGCTCGGCGGTCACCCGGAACAGGTCGCGGCGCGAACCCGGCGGGCTGGCCGCCAGCAGCGTGGCGCGGTAGTCGGAACGTTCGGCGGCCAGCACCGGCCCCTCCCCCGCCCGGATCACCTGGACGCGCGGCCGCGGCGGATCGAGCAGACGCGAGAACGGCATGTCCAGCGCGACGCACAACGCCCAGAGGGTCTCGATGCTCGGGTTCCCGGTGCCCGATTCCAATTGCGACAGTGTGGACTTCGCGACCCCGGCGCGGCTCGCGACCTCGGTGAGGGACAACCCGGCCCTGGCGCGTTCGCGCCGCAGCGCGACCGCGATCATCGCCTGCGGCGTCGTCGCCGTCGGTTCGTCCTGCGCCATCCCCAACTCCCGTCACGTAGCAGACCGCTCAACAGAAAACCATATTGACGAACCGGGCGACCATGTTCACTATAAACAACATGCGTTCGATATGGCGAACACTCGGCCGGGACACGTTCACCGGGATCGCGGCGGTGTGCCTCGCGGTCTGGGTGATCGGCGTCTCGTACGGCGCCACCGCGGTGACCAGTGGCCTGCCGGTCTGGTTGCCCATCGCACTCGGTTTCACGGTACTGGCGGGCGGCGCCGAGTTCCTGTTCATCGGGATCGTCGCAGCGGGCGGCAGCCCGATCGCGGCTGTGTTCGCCGGGCTGGTGGTGAATGCCCGGCATCTGCCCTACGGACTCTCGGTGCCGGACGTGGTCGGGACCGGCTGGCGCCGAATGTTCGGGGTGCATCTGATGAACGACGAATCCGTGGCGATGGCCCTGGCCCAGCCCGATGCCGAGCGTAAACGTGCGGCCTACTGGGCCACCGGCTTCGGCGTGCTGCTCGCCTGGCCGAGCGGCGCCGCGATCGGTGCGCTGATCGGGTCGGTGGTGCCCGACACCTCGATCCTCGGCCTCGACGCGGTGTTTCCCGCGGTACTGCTCGCGCTGGTCATTCCGGCACTGGCGGACCGCGCGACGTTGCGGGCCGTGCTGGCCGGTGTGGCGCTGGCCCTGATCAGCGCGCCCTTCCTGCCCGCCGGAATGCCGGTACTGGTGGCACTTCTGGGAGTGCTGGTAGCGATACCGCGACGAGAAGACGAGACATCCGCGCCGGAGCAGCCCGTCACGGTACCCCAACGCACACCCACGAACTCGGAGGCGACGTGCGAATGATGCTGGTGGCCGGAATGTTCGCCCTCGCCGCGGGCACCTTTGCATTCCGTTGGGCCGGGCCGGCGCTGCGCGAACGTATTCGCTTCCCCGCGCGGACCGTTCGCGTCCTCGAGGTCGGCGCGGTGGTGCTGCTCGCCGCCCTGGTGGCGGTGACCGCTCTACCCGCGGGGACCGGCCATCTCGGATTCGCTTTACCCGCAGGCGTTCTCGTCGCGGGACTGCTGGCCTGGCGCAAGCTGCCGATCCTGGTGGTCATCCTCGCGGCCGCCGGGACCACCGCGCTGCTGCGCTTCCTCGGCATCGCCTGATCCACGAGACCCGTTGCGCACCCGAGCATTCGGCGCCCCGGCTGCTCGGGTGCGCGAGATCAGCTCGGCGACAGGGAGATACCGCCGCCGAGGCGGCGGGCGACCGAACCGTAGCGGGCATCGATGCGCAGCCAGGTGCGGCTGGCCCGGACGCGGACGATCTCGGTGGGCATGATCCGCCGAGAGTCCGCCTTGTCGCCCGAATGCGGGATGAAATCCATTGCGGTGAGCGCGAAGACGACCCGCATCGGAACCTGCACCTGGGTGCCTGCCCCGGATACGGTCAGCACCGTCTGGTCCAGCAGCGAGGCGGGCGGGCCGTGGCTGCTGCCGTGCTCCTTCGCCAGCTGCGCCCCTTGCTCGGCCAGTTCGACGAGGGTGCGGGCGGGAACGTCATCGATGTGTGCGAAACCATCCGGCGGCGGCAGCGCACCGCGCCAGGCGGAATCCATCGAGTACCCGAGGTCGATCGGCAGGCCGGAACCCAAACCGGTCAACACCAACTCTGCGTCGACGGTGACATCGTCGACCCCGAGTTCGGCGACCACGGTGCGCACCGCGAGCGTCTCGAAACCCGTTGCCACCCAGGCCGAAACGTACTGCGCCCCGCGGCGGCGGATACGTACCACCGCCGCGGGGTCCAGCCGCACCGCCCGAGTCAGGAACGTCGCGAGATTCTCCCGCTCCGCCGGATCGGACACATGCAACACCCGCTGTTCTGACATCACGACCGTGCTGGATCAGTCGTTACGCCACTGCGCGAGATAATCCCGCTCGTCATCGGTGAGCCTGCGCAACCGCTGCGCCTGCATGTCGAACGCGGCGATCTGCGTGGCAGCGATCACGGCCGGCGGCGAGTCCGGGGCCGCGGCGGCGGCCCGCACCTCGTAGCCGATGGTGAAGTCGACGGCCCGCAGCTGCTCGATCCACATGGCGATATCGAGCGGCGTGTCCTCGTGCCGCAGCTGACCGCGGTAACGGACCCGCAGGTCGGCGAGGACGCAGCCCGTGCCGAGCGCGGCGGTCGGCCGGCCCGGCTCGAGCAGCCACGGGATGCGCGCTTCCTCCAGCAGGGTCACCATGCGGGCATGGTTCACATGCTGGAAAGCATCCATGTCCGACCATCTGACCTCGACCTGGGTGTGGAAACGCTTGGGCAGCACGGCTTGGCCGCCCTGCGCCTTCCCGTGACCGTTCAACGGACTCGTCACCGTGCTGCTACCTCCGACTGGGCGCCCACCCCGCTCACCATGCTTCGCACCTGCCGCGCTGCAACCGACAGCGTGGCGAGATCGTGGGTTCCGGACTCGAACAACTCCGACAGTGCGGCACGGGCACGCCCGAGCCTGGACTGATTCTTCGACTCCCAGTATGCAATCTTCTCGTCCGCGCTCTCCTCCGGGTCTCCGGCGGAGAGCACGTCCAGGGTGAGCGAGCGCAGCGACGCGTACATGTCGTCGCGCAGCGCGAGCCTGGCCAGTGAGTGCCAGCGGTCGCCGCGTTCCAGGTGGCTGACCGCCTGCAACAACCAGTCGATCTTGAGGTGCTCGTTCAGCGCGTAGTAGAGCGCGCCGACCTCGTCGCCGTCCCGGTCGGTGATATCGGCGATATCCACGATGTCCAGCAGCGGGAACAGGTTGAGCAGCCCGAACACCTCGGTGGCCAGGTCGGTCGGCGCCCCGCGCGCGATCAGCTCGGCCGACTGATCGGTGAGCGTCGAGACATGGTGCCCGCGCAGCCAACCCGGCACCTTCGGCGCCAGTTCCTGCACGTCCCGGCAGTACCGGTTGATCTCGGCGCCGACCGCGATCGGCTGCGGCCGGTTGCTCAGGAACCACCGCGACGCCCGGTCCAGGGTGCGCTTGGTCTCCAGTTCCAGCAGGTCACGCACCGAGGTGGTGGCGTCGGCCGCCCGGATCCGCGCCCACATCTCCGGCAGGCCGAAGATCTCGGTGGCCGCGGCGAACGCGCGCACCGAGTCGGTGGCGGTGGCGCCGGTCTCCTCGCTCAACCGGTGCGCGTAGGTAATGCCGCCGTAGTCGACCATCTCGTTGACGATCATCGTGGTGAGGATCTCGCGACGCAGCCGGTGCTTCTTGATCGCCGCACCGAACCGGTCGCGCAGCGGCGTCGGGAAGTAGTCCGGCAGCCGGGTGGTGAAGTAGGCGCTGTCCGGCAGATCCGTCTGGAGCAGGTCCGCCTTGAGCGAAAGCTTCACGTGCGCCATCAGATTCGCCAGCTCCGGCGAGGTCAGGCCCGCACCCTCCTCGAGCATGCGCTGCATCTGCGCCTCGGAGGGCAGCGCCTCCAGTTCGCGGTCCAGACCGCGGCGCTCTTCGAGATCATCGATCAGGCGCATGTGCACGTTCAGCATCTGCGGCGCGTCGGTGCGCGAGATACCCATCAGGAAGTTCTGCGCCACATTGTCTTCGAGCACGATCTGCGCGACCTCGTCGGTCATCGAGGCGAGCAGCGGGTTGCGATCTGGCTCCGCCAGTTCGCCGCTGCTGACGACACCGTCGAGCAGCACCTTGATGTTGACCTCGTGGTCGGAGCAGTCGACGCCCGCCGAGTTGTCCAGCGCGTCGGTATTCATCTTGCCACCGTTGCGGCAGAACTCGATCCGGCCGAGCGCCGTCGCACCCAGGTTGCCGCCCTCGCCGATCACCTTGACGCGCAACTGGTTTCCGTTGACCCGGACCGGATCGTTGGACTTGTCGCCGACGTCGGCGTTGGATTCGGTGCTCGACTTGATGTAGGTGCCGATGCCGCCGTTCCACAGCAGCTGCGCCGGAGCGAGCAGGATCGCACGCACCAGCTCGGGCGGCGAGAGGGATTCCACATCGTCGCCGAGGCCCAGGGCCTTTCGCGCCTGCGGGCTGATCGGCACCGACTTCACGGTGCGGTCCCAGACGCCGCCGCCGGCACTGATCAGCTTGGCATCGTAATCCGCCCACGACGAGCGCGGCAGCTGGAACATGCGCTGCCGCTCGGCGTAGGACGCCGCCGTGTCGGGGTTCGGGTCCAAGAAGATGTGCCGGTGATCGAACGCGGCGAGCAGGCGGATGTGCTCGGAGAGCAACATGCCGTTACCGAACACGTCACCGCTCATGTCACCGATACCGACGACAGTGAAATCCTCTGTCTGCGTGTCGATATCCATCTCCAGGAAGTGGCGCTTGACGCTCTCCCAGGCGCCCTTGGCGGTGATGCCCATCGCCTTGTGGTCGTAGCCCGCCGAGCCACCGGAGGCGAACGCGTCGCCGAGCCAGAAGCCGTAGCGCTTGGCCACATCGTTGGCGATATCGGAGAAGGTCGCGGTGCCCTTGTCCGCGGCGACGACCAGGTAGGTGTCGTCACCGTCGCGACGGACCACCCGAGCCGGCGGCAGCACCTTGCCGGTGGCGCGATCGACGTTGTCGGTCACGTCCAGCAGGCCGGAGATGAAGGTCCGGTAGCAGGCGACGCCCTCGGCGCCCAGGGCCTGCCGATCCGCGACCGGATCACCCGTGGCGGCCGGCGGCTGCTTCACCACGAAGCCACCCTTGGCGCCGACCGGGACGATCACCGCGTTCTTCACCGCCTGCGCCTTGACCAGGCCGAGCACCTCGGTGCGGAAATCCTCGAGCCGGTCCGACCAGCGCAACCCGCCGCGCGCGACCGGACCGAACCGCAGGTGCACACCCTCGACCCGAGGCGAGTACACGAAGATCTCGAACTGCGGCCGCGGCTTGGGCAATTCGCTGATCTCGCGCGGCTCGACCTTCATCGACAGGTAGTCGCGCGACATGCCCTCGGCGTCGGTGACGTAGTAGTTGGTGCGCAGCGTCGCCCGGATCAGGTTGAGGATGGCGCGCAGGATGCGGTCGGCATCCAGGCTGACCACCTCGTCGATGCGGGCGCGCACCTGGGTTTCCAGTTCGGCGGCGTGCTCGGCCGAGACGGTGTCCGGGTCGAACCGCGCACCGAACAGGTCGACGAACAGCCGTGCCACATCCGGATAGGTGAGCAGCACCCGGGAGATGTTCGCCTGGCTGTACGGGAAGCCCGCCTGCTGCAGGTATTTCGCGTAGGCCCGCAGGATCGAGACCGCACGCCACGGCAGCCGGGCGCGCAGCACCAGCTCGTTGAGGCCGTCGGCTTCGGCCCGGCCGTACCAGGCCGCCTCGAACGCCTCGGTGAATCGCTCACGCAGGCCACGCACTTCGGCCTCGAGCACCGCGGCGCGCTTGGACGACTCCAGCAGTTCCGCGTCCAGGTCCCGGTCGAGCGCGCTGCGCAGCAGCTCCGGGCGGGCCAGCAGACCGAAGTCGTAGATCCAGCGCTCGCCGCCGCTGCTCGGGTCGCCGCCCTGCTGCGGTTCCAACTCCAACTGATAGGGCCGCTCGTCGACGACCTCGACACCGAGGCTCTGCAACACCGGCAGCACCTGGCTCAGCGAGATGCCCGCGCCGCCGACGTAGAGGGAGAAGCGCCAGCTCCCCGGATCCGAGCCCGCGTTGCGGTACAGGTACTGATCGATACCGCCGTCGCGCAGGTGCTCGAGCCGGACGATATCGGCCAGCGCGCGGTCGGCTTCGAAATCTTCCTTGTAGGCGTCCGGGAAGGCCACGGCGTAGCGCTGCACCACCGCCGGGTCCAGCATCGTCGAGGTACTGACCTCGTCGTTCAGGTGGTCTTCCCAGGTGCGGCTCGCCTCGGCGAGCAGGCCCTGGATGCGCAGGCGGTTGGCCTCGGAGGTGTCCGCCGCCGGTGCCGCCGCGTAGCGCGGGGCGACGTGCTCGGCCGCGGGCATGCGCACAGTGAAATACACACTGGCCAAATCGCTTTCGGCGACCCGGGCGGAGTAGTCGATATCGACACCGCCCAGCTCCCGGACCAGGATCTCCTGCATTTCCAGGCGCACCCGGGTGGTGTACCGGTCACGCGGCAGGTAGACCATGCAGGCCACGAAGCGGCCGTAGCCGTCGGCGCGCAGGAACAACCGCACCTGCCGGCGCAGCCCGATGTTCAGCACCGCCAGGGCGGTCTTGCGCATCGTGTCGTCGTCGGAGGAGAACAGCTCGGTGCGCGGGAAGGATTGGATGACCTCGAGCATCGCCTGCCCGGAGAAGGAGTCCAGATCGAACCCGCTCTCCTCGATCACCGAGCGCACGCGCCGCTCGATCACCGGAATGTCGAGCACGTTCTCGTGCACGGCGGTCACGGTGAAGACGCCGATGAACAGGTGCTCGCCGACGATGGTGCCGGACTCGTCGAAATCGGCGACGCCGATGAAGTACGGGTAGACCGAGCGGTGCACGGTGGCCGGGACCAGGCCCTGGGTCAGGATCAGCAGCGGCCGGTCGATCGCGTTGATCGGCACCTGGAAATCGGTGCCCACGTCGGGCCGCAGCACGCCGAGGCAGGTGCCGGGCAGTGCGTTGGAGGACTGCTGTTCCTGCTCGGAACTCAGCCGGTAGCGGGCGTACCCGAGCACGGTGAAGTTTCCGCTGGACAGCCAGCGCAGCAGGTTCGCGGTGTCGACCAGGTCGGTCTCCGAGAACGGCGCCTTGCCGGACTTCGCGGCCAACTCCAGGTCCTCGGCCAGCTTGCTCTGGACATCCTTGATCGCTTCGGTGTCGCCGATGACCTGGCGCACGTCGGCGATCACATTCGGCAGGCCGGATTCGATCCGGCTCAGCTGCGCCCGGCTGGTGGCCGGGTGCAGTTGCAGATGCATCCAGGACTCGCGCAGCCCGGCCGCGCCGTTGCCGTCCACCTCGTGCGGGGCGGCTTGTTCGAGGCGTCCGTCCGCGTCGCGCTCGACCTCGAAAATCGGATGGATAACTTCGCTCACGCTCACGCCGAGCCTGCTCAGCGACGCGGTGACCGATTCGACCAGCAGCGACATATCGTCGGTGACGACCTGTACTGCCGCGCCGAGGCCGGAGCTGTCATCCGGGTGGTACACCCGCACTAGTGCCCGGCCGGCCGGACGGTGCATGGCCAATTCCATGTGCCGTCGGAAGATCTGTGTGATGCCGGTGATCGCGCAGTCCACATCGCCAGCGTCGACGTGGCGGAAATACGCCTCCTCGAGGGTCGCCAGTTCGCCGCGCAGCGCCTGCGGCAAACCAGCGGCCCACGCCGCACTGGACAATTCGGACGAGACCGTCATTTTTTCGCCAACTCCTCGGATTCGGTTCCGTAACAAAGCGACGCCGGTCCGAGAGTAGCTGTACGTCGAAGACGCGGGGGTGAAATCCCTTCCAATCCTGGGGTGTTCACCACAACCGCCGTGTTCGCCACGCGATTGCCGATCTCGAACGGATGATCTCGGCACACAGCATCGTTCGGACCCACGAACGTCAGGTGTGCGCGACAGGTGCTTTCCGCGGCGGCAGCGGGGCCGAAGCACCTCGGTTCAGCTCGGCCACCACCTCGGCGGTGCGGACCGCCGACTGCTCGAACTGCGCCTTCGCATTCACGTATCCCACCCTAGCGAGATCCGCGCGGGTCGTGTGCGCGGGCCGGTCGCCGTTGTGCCGGATCCGAGACAGTACTTTGGAGGTACTTCGGGTATCACTCATCGGGGTAGGTGCGCGGCGCACCTACCCCGAAACGACCGGGTCAGTCGCGAGTGAGCTTGCGGTGGGTGACCCGGTGCGGGCGAGCCGCTTCGACACCGAGGCGCTCGATCTTGTTGGCCTCGTACGCCTCGAAGTTGCCCTCGAACCAGAACCACTTGGCCTCGCTGTCCGAGTCGCCCTCCCACGCGAGGATGTGGGTGCAGGTCCGGTCGAGGAACCAGCGGTCGTGCGAGATGACCACGGCACAACCGGGGAACTGCTCGAGCGCGTTCTCCAGCGAGCCGAGCGTTTCCACGTCCAGGTCGTTGGTCGGCTCGTCGAGCAGGATCAGGTTGCCACCCTGCTTGAGGGTCAACGCCAGGTTCAGCCGGTTGCGCTCACCACCGGAGAGCACGCCCGCGGGCTTCTGCTGATCCGGACCCTTGAAACCGAACGCGCTGACGTAGGCCCGCGACGGCATTTCCTGGTTGCCGACCTGGATGAAGTCCAGGCCCTCGGAAACCACCTGCCAGACATTCTTCTTCGGGTCGATGCCCGCACGGTTCTGGTCGACGTAGCTCAGCTTGACCGTCTCACCGATCTTCACCGTGCCGCTGTCCGGCGCTTCCAGGCCGACGATGGTCTTGAACAGCGTCGTCTTACCGACACCGTTCGGACCGATGACGCCGACAATGCCGTTGCGCGGCAACGTGAACGACAGATCCTTGATCAGCTGCCGATCGCCGAAGCCCTTGTCCAGGTGCTCGACCTCGACGACCACGTTGCCCAGGCGCGGACCCGCCGGAATCTGGATCTCCTCGAAATCCAACTTCCTGTGCTTGTCGGCCTCCGCCGCCATCTCCTCGTAGCGGCCGAGGCGCGCCTTGTTCTTCGCCTGCCGCGCCTTGGCACCCGAGCGCACCCAGGCCAGCTCGTCCTTGAGCCGCTTCTGCAGCTTCTGGTCCTTCTTGCCCTGCACCTCGAGTCGCTGGGCCTTCTTCTCCAGATAGGTGGAGTAGTTGCCCTCGTACGGGTAGGCGCGGCCGCGGTCCAGTTCGAGAATCCACTGGGCCACGTTGTCGAGGAAGTACCGGTCGTGCGTGACGGCGAGGACAGCGCCCGCGTACGCGGCCAGGTGCTGTTCGAGCCAGAGCACGCTCTCGGCGTCGAGGTGGTTGGTCGGCTCGTCGAGCAGCAGCAGGTCGGGCTTGCTCAGCAGCAGCTTGCACAGCGCGACGCGGCGGCGCTCACCACCGGAGAGGTTGGTGACCGGCTCGTCCGGCGGCGGGCAGCGCAGCGCGTCCATGGCCTGCTCCAGCTGGGAGTCGACGTCCCAGGCGTCCGCGTGATCCAGGTACTCCTGCAGCTTGCCCATCTCGTCCATGAGCTCGTCGGAGTAGTCGGTGGCCATCAGCTCGGCGATCTCGTTGAAGCGATCCAGCTTCACCTTGACCTCGCCGAGGCCCTCCTCGACATTGCCGCGGACCGTCTTCTCCTCGTTGAGCGCCGGCTCCTGCATCAGGATGCCGACGGTCGCGTCGGTCGCCAGGAACGCGTCGCCGTTGTTCGGCTGGTCCAGTCCGGCCATGATCTTCAGGACACTGGATTTACCAGCACCGTTCGGGCCGACGACACCGATCTTGGCGCCAGGAAGGAAGTTCAAGGTGACATCGTCGAGCACGACTTTGTCGCCGTGCGCCTTGCGAACCTTCTTCATCGTGTAAATGAACTCAGCCATACAGGGAAGCCTATCGGTAAGGGGATCAACGATTACGCCCCACTGCCCCACCCTCGCAGCTCACGGGCCCGTACATTCAACCAGCACCTGATCACCGAGATTCCCACCCCCACCGGGATCCGCGTCGACGGAGTCGCCGGGCCGTCGGCAGGCCGTCTCCACCTCGCTCGGACCCTTGAACACCGCGCCGATCACTACGCGCACGGCCACGACTGGACGGCATCAGATAGGCGGCGAGATACGTCGCCGGGCAATCTCAGCCCCGCTCCGGCCGCGGTTGCGATGCCACCGGAGCGGGTGGAGTTGGCGGGGGATCAGACGGGGGCGGGCACGGCTTCGTCGTGTGGGACGTGTTGTGGCGGCTGGGTGGGTGGGAGCGGGGCGGAGAGGACGCCGGACTCGGCGACCGAGAATTCTTGTGGGGGTTGGTCGTCGGTCCAGCGGTCTGCGGACCAGCGGGTTACCTGGGCGGTGCAGCGGGCGAGGTCGGGACCCACTGCGGTGGCGCGCATTTCCAGGTCGCGGCGCTCTACGCCGTCTCTGCCGCGGTATTCGCGGGAGCGCAGCTGGCCGTGCGCGAGGACAGGGTCACCGCGGTGCAGTGACACGTCGACGCCCGAAACCAAACGGCGCCAGCAAGACACGGTGAGGAACAACGCGCCGTTGTCCACCCACTCCCCTGTCGCGTGGTCGAGCCTGCGCGAATTACTCGCCATCCGGAAGGTCAGCATCTGCTCGCCGTTCGGCAGATCCCGCTTCACCGGATTGTTCACGATCGTGCCGATCACGGTCGTATTCGCCTCGTACATGGTGACGCCCCTTCGCATTCCGCCCGCTTGCCCGGGAACTTCCGCCCCTTGATGGGATGCCACCAGCGTTGCCGATCCGGATGCCGATCGGACGGTGCGAGCCGAGAATGTGCACAACTTTCCCGGATGTGGATATCCGGTGCTTCGCAGGCGATTTCGCGCTCGCGACCGATCTCGCAGCGACCGCCGATCCCGCGCTCGCCCAGTCCCGCGCTCACGCCCAACCCCGCGACCACGCCCAATCCCGCAGCGACCGCCGATCCCGCGTTCGCGCCCAATCCCCCGCTCACGCACGGCCCTGCGACCGCGCCCAATCTCACGCTCGCGACCGACCGGCAGCCGCGCCCGATCCCGCAGCGGCGGCGAGTCCCGCGTCCGCGCCCGACCCCGCGTTCGTCCCCTAGAGCGCCGCGAGATCCGTATTCGCCCCGCACAGCACGATAACGGGCCGCTCCCCAGGAGCCGGAACGTACACCCCGCTCTGTACGGCCGCCAGCGCGACCGCCCCGGCCAGTTCGACCACGATCCGGAATTCACGCCACAGATAGTCGCGCGCGGTGGTGATCGCGTCGTCGGTGACCAACAGCGAACGGATCTCGTGCCGACGCGCCACGTCCATCGCGATATCGCCGATCCTGGTGGCGCCCAACGATTCCGCCACGATACTGGACACCGCGATCTCCACCGGCCGGTTCGCCGCCAGCGCGGCGTGCAAGGTGGGGATGCCTTCCGGTTCGACGCCGATGATCTGCTGGCGCCGGCCGATCGCGGCGGCGATCCCCGCGATCAGCCCGCCCCCGCCGACCGCCGCCAGCACCGGCGGCCGCCCGCGCACCTGCTCCTCGAGCTCCAATCCGACCACGCCGGCCCCGGCGACGACCGCGGCCAAGTCGTAAGCATGCAGACGCAATGCCTTGCGTTCCACCGCCAGTTCGGTGGCGTAGTCGAGTGCCTCGGTGTAAGTCGTGCCATGCCAGAGCACTTCGGCGCCGTGCGACCACATCGCGGCGACCTTGGTGTGCGGCGCCGACTCGGGAACCACCACCGTGCAAGACTTTCCGAGCTGCGCGGCGGCCAAGGCGGCGGCGATGCCCGCGTTCCCGCCCGAGGCGATCACCACCTGCTCGGCGCAGTCCGGCGCCGCCAGCAACGCGTTGAGGCTGCCGCGAACCTTGAAAGTGCCTCCGTACTGGAGGTATTCGAGCTTCATCGTGACCGGCACCGGACCGTCCGGCCCGGCCACGGAGGTGTGGAAGACCGGGGTCTTACGGGTGCGTCCGGCCAGCCGCTTGCGCGCGGCCCGCACATCGGATCGGTGCACACGGTCGATGTGGTCGTGCTCGGGGAAGACCATGGAACGCTCGTTCACAACCACACCTTGACCACATTCGACTCGACCACGACTGCACAACCATGTCCGACAGCACAGTGTCCGATCGTGCAGCACCGTCCCGCAAGACGGATTTCGCACGATTGCCTTCGCAGGACACTGTGTCAGTGGAACACACTGTGCCACTCAAATCACGGTTGTGCCGGATCGCCCGCCGACTTCTGTGGTCCCCGATCACGTTTGGCCAGTTCGGCGAACATCGCGTTGTGCGCGGCGAGGTCCGCGTCGTGGTCGCGGTCGGCGGCTCGATCGGTGCGTTGCGCCAATCGTTTGTCGCTGCGCGACCATTGGATGAGCAGCGCGAGCATCACCACGACCAGCGGCACCTCGCCGCTCGCCCACGCCAGGCTGCCGCCGGTGCGTTGATCGCCGAGCAGGTCACCGTTCCAGCCGAGTCCGAGGCCGCGGTAGAACCAGCCGCCGAGCACCGTGGTCATGCTCATCAGCGCGATCCCGAAGAAGGCGTGGAACGGCAGCGAACCGAACACCATGGCCAGCTTGGTCAGCGGTTCCACCTGACGCGGTTTCGGATCGATACCGATCACCACCCAGTAGAACAGGTAGCCGCTGAGCAGGAAGTGCAGGTTCATCAGCAGATGCGCCGCATGAGAATCCGCGAACGTGTCGAAGATTCCGCCGAGGTACAGCGCATAGAACCCGCCGACGAAGATCACCGAGGCCACGATCGGGTGGGTCAGGAACCGCGACACCGGATTGTGCACCGCGGCCAGAATCCACTCGCGCGGTCCCGGCGCCCCGCCGCGGCCCGCGGGCGGCAGGGCACGCAAGGCCAGCGTCACCACGCCACCGAGCGCGAACAGGATCGGCGCCAGCATGGACAGTGCCATGTGCGCGCCCATGTGCACGCTGAACATCGCGGGCGCGTATCGCCCCACCCCGGACGAGGTGGCCAGCAGCAACACCACACAGCCGGACAGCCAGGCGATGGTCCGCCCGATCGGCCAGGCGTCGCCGCGGGCCCGCAACCTGCGCACGCCGAGCAGATATCCGATCGCGAGGACGATCGCCAACGTGCCGAAGATCAGATCGAAGCGCCAGTCGAACAGCATGCGAGCGACCGTCGGCGGCCCGGCCAGGTTGTAGCCGAGCTCCACCTCCGCGGGCGTGGGGATGCTGGTCGGCGGCGGTGGCGGCGTCCGGCCGAGGCCCACCGCGAGACCCATGGTCGCGGCGAACACCAGCACCTCGACTCCGGCGAACCGGATCAGTGCGCCGCGGTCTTTCGGGTCCGCTGCCAGCGCGGGCAGCGCGGCCCGCCGTTGCGCGTACCCGAACAGCCCGAGCAGCACCAGCGCCACCGCCTTCGCCAGCACCAGCCTGCCGTAGGTGCTGCTGAACAGCTCGTCCCAGGGCACCCGGACCCACGAGTTGATCACCCCGCTCACCCCGATCGTGGCGAACGCGAAGGTGGCCGTCAGGGAGAAGCGGCGCGCGGCCAGCTCGGTGTGCGCGCCGCCCCGGCGGGCGTGCGCCAGCAGCGCGAACAGGCCGCCGACCCACACCGCGGCCGAAACCAGGTGCAGGATCAGGCTGTTGGTGGCCACGTCGTGCGCGCCGCCTGAGGAGGAATGGCCGGTCAGTGCGAGCGGCATCATCGTCGCGATCGCCGCGCCGAACAGCACCGGCGTCCAACCCCAGCGCAACGCGAGCCGGGCGCCGATCGCGACGATCAACGCGAACAGCACCGTCGTACGCCACGCGCCCGCCAGTTCGATCTGATCGATCGCCCGCCACAGCCCCACCGGGTCCAGCGTGTCGCGCACCGGTTGTCCGGTGGTGTCGGACACGGTCAACGGAATCAGCAGCGCCGCACAGCAAGCCCAGAGCAGCGCGAAGTTCGAGGCGCGCCGCACCGCGCGGTAGCCGCCCACGTCGAGCAGCCCGCTCGCCTGCGGCGGCACCAGGAAGGCGGCGAACAGCAGCGAGCCGACGGTCAACGCCGCGGACAGATCCGCGAGCGCGCGCACCGCGGGCAGCCCGTAAGTGGTCAACGCGCCGGGATCCGGAATGCCGAGCAAGCTCAGCGCCTGCGCCGCGGACAGGCCCACCACGAGTGCCGCGACCACCGCCGCGATCGCCGCGGAAAGCGCGATCACCACTGCGTATGTCGCCGCCGGCCGGTTGCCTTCCAGCTCGGGGGAAGCGGACGGGTCCAGCGCAGACGACATACGACTGAGCGTAGTTCCAGTGTTATCGCGTGGCCGCGCCGGGTTTGGGCCGATATTGTGGGCTGCGGATCACGGAGGTGTTGTGTCGGTCGTGTCGATCGTGTTGATTGCCTTGGTGGCGTTGTTCTTCGCTGCCATGGGCGTTTTCGGGCTCTTACGGCCCAGCCAACTCGTCGACCCGCTCGGGCTGCTCGCCGACCGCGCGGACGCCCGCGCCGAGGTGCGGGCGGTCTACGGCGGTTTCGGCATCGCCATCGCGGTGATCCTCGGGTTGGCCGCCGCAGATGTCGGTGACCTCAGATTCGGGGCGTGCGTGGCGGTGGCCGCCGCGCTCGGCGGCATGGCGTTCGGCCGCGTGTGGTCGTCCGTCGTGGAAAGCCCGTCCGCCTTCTACCCCGTTTGGTTCTACCTGGTGCTAGAGGTGATCTTGGCCGCGATGCTCGTACTCGCCGTCGCGCTGGACCCTTAGCCATCTGGTCGGTCGCTATAATTGGCGCGCTGGACAGCACGGCCAATGTCGGCCATGGTGGAACCCACTGCCTCCGTAGCTCAGTTGGATAGAGCAAGGGCCTTCTAATCCCTAGGTCGCAGGTTCGATTCCTGCCGGGGGCGCACAACCCAGCACGGGCCATATGGCAGATATGGTGCCCTACCAGGGCATTTTCCTCCCATGAGGAACTCGCCACATGGCCCGTTCTGGGGCCTTATGGCGTCCGTCGTGGAGAGTATGTGGAGAGCCGTAATGGCAGGTCACGACTCATAGGTAGCTGGTAGGCCCTATCACCCCGGTTGGATTCGGCCGCCGTGCGACGGTGACTGCAAGGTCCCTGTCTCCCTACCCAGACCACTTCGGGGACAAACCTCGGCAACCCCACTTCGGCGTGTCTTCAACTCGACACGCCGATGGGTTTTGCGCACAGCTTCCAGCCAGCAATCCAAAACGGCATCACGGGTTCCTACGGCTCGAGACAAGTGTCACGTCCTGGTCGTCATCGGTAGAGGTTCGTGCATCTCCACTACGCCCGGTCGGGTCCTTGATCGCAGACACGGTCAACTGCCAATGACGTTGCTGCGGATTGACCCCGACATTCGATGGCCGATACTGTCGGACCGCCGGGTCATGATCACGGCGCGATCGACGGGGGGACACGTGATGACTGCCATTGGCACGACCCACCTCAGAGCTGCCTGCAACGCTTCAGCCAAGGGGCGATGATGGCTGCCCAGGGCTACTACAACCATTACGACGACCCTGACGAATTCTGGGACGACGCACCGCTCGAGGTCTCCCGCCGCCCGTCGGCGGAGGTTCCCGTATCCCGTAACGTCGGCGCATCCATCGGCGAGGCCCCCGAGAGTGACGTCAGGTCCGTTCATGCCCAACCCCCGTCTCAACCGCGGGTGCCCAACGACGATGTCGCCGCTCAACAGGAGCAGTTCGAGCGTCAACGCGATATCGCCCGAGGTCGTATCGACGCGGTGATGGCGAGTGTCGGTTCGATGCTGTTCACCGGGGCGTCGTCCGATCGGGCCGCGGTCGCGAGTGTCTCGAGCTCCGGTGATGTCGTCGACATCCGACTGGCAAGGGGCTTCGGAGATTTGACGCGTCCGAGCTGGGTGGTCGCCGATGACGTCAACTCTGTTGCCACCGCCATCGTCGAGGCGGTCAATGCCGCGCGGTTCAGCAGAGCCGAAACGGTCGCCGACCGATTGGCCGGCGAATTCGCTCGCTGACGTGGGAACGCGAAACAACCGAGGATATGCATGTCGGATTTCGATAGCTTGTACCACTTGACGCAGGAGAGGAACAAAGAGTGGCGTGACCTCATGGCGGACGTCAACTCCGGACGGTTTTACGCGAAGCGCGCGGCGCAAATCCGCGAAGTGCCGATTGTCGACGATTGTTCCGGAGCGACGTACGGATTCCTGATCGTCGATGGAAACGGCACGATCAGGTCGATGGACCTCGATCCAGAGGAGGTCGCTCGATCGAACGAGGGCGACGTACTGAAAGCGATCTCCGCCGCGATGAACTCGTCGGCCACTCGATCGCACCAAGGTTCCTACCAGGGAGTGGGTAAGAATGTCTGACCAGGATTTCCATGTGGTTCCCGAGGCGCTGAAGCTGGAAGCTGAAGAAATCCGGCAGACTTCAGGTCATTGGGATGCCGCGAAGAAGAAGATCCTCGAAACTCCGATGGATCTCCATGCGCTCGGGTCTTATGGCAAAGACAATGCCGCCAAGTTCAATCTCGCAACGACCTATCTGACCGCGAAGCTCCGCGAAGGGGCCACCTCGATCCAGTCCGCCGCGGACGGATTGAAAACATGCGCTACACATTTCGAGAACCTGGACGCCGACTACTACCGTCAGTTCGGCTACATCGACGCGCAGTTGGGGTACTGATCCGTGGGCGATACCAAAGGTTTCGCCATCCCGGCGGAGCGAAACCCCAATGGCCTGCCTGCTGAACTCGTGTTCCCCTGGGATCAGGCAGCTTACGTGGTCACTTGGGCCGAACACCTCGGCGTCGACGAGCCCGTCCGCGATCGAATGAGCGTCCTGCAGAAAATGCTCGGGGACCCCAGCAAAGTGTCGTCCGTCCTGGCGGCCTGGCAGCAGGCGGTCACCGAACTCACGAAAGCGGTCGATGGCAGCAACGACGGCATGGGTCTGGCGACAGCGAACGAAAACCTGAAAGCTCGCTGGGCAGGCACTGCACGGGATGCCGCTGTCGACTACGTGGATCGGCTCGCTACATCCACGCGCTCGAACAATGGCCACATCGCGCAAATCGCCACATATTTGAACGATCTCGGCGCCTATGTGACGACCGCATATACCAACGCCACGTCGAATGTGCAGAGTACCGCGGCAAGCCTTGCACAGTACGAGGCTGCGCGTAAGAAAGCGCAAACCAACGCCTTGATCGTGATCTTCACCGGCGGCGCGGGCGGCACCGACAGCTACCAGAGCGCCGCACTGGAATTCGTGGACCGGTTCATGACCGACACGAAATCGTTACTGGATAATCTCAGCAAATATATGGTCGATACCGGCGGGAAAATCGACGATGTCATCACCAAGATCAACCAGGTAGAAGTCCCCGCAGCGATAGCGCCAGCCGCATTGACCGTTCCTGGATGGCAACCACGTAACCCGACCGGACCGGGTTGGGGGACGCCGTCATGAAGAACATCGGAACTGTGACGATGGGCATCGTCTTGGCCTCGCTCGCACTGACCGGCTGCGAGGAGAAAACACCCGACTCCGCCCCTCCGTTCAGCACTCCGCCCACCGACTGCCTCGAAGTCCAGGCAGTCACGAAGGACGCGGTGTCGAGCTATGCGGGTGAACTCTACGATCCGAAATCCGAATTCCGTCCCGAGCAGCCGCAGAAAGAGTCCGCGACTGTCTTGACCTGCTACGGCGCCTTCGTGAACAACGCGTCCCACAGGGATGGCGCCGACGCAACAGGAATCCGCGCTGCCACCGTTTTCATCGCGATCACCGTCAACCAGCCCGGCTCCTGGGGGGACAAGGATCCGGTCAACGAGACCGAGCGCAGCTTCATCAGCTATCGGGACCAGCATTCCCCCGCGGTAAAGATCGTGAACGGTATCGGTGACGACGCTTACTCATTCCACGAGATCTCGTCCACCGACGCCGCGGCCGAGACCGATTTCCGCGTCGCCAACGCCACCGTGCACATCCGCCTGAACCGAACGTTCGCCGGCCCGTCCACGCCCGAGCAAGGGCCCGCTGTCGAGCGTCACGCATTGGAGGTGGCCCGCGCTTTGGCAGGGGGCTTCGACAGAGTCATGAAATAGGTCAGCACTGCCGTACCTATCCGTTCGATCGCGGCGACCTCAACGCCCGAGTTCAGCTCCGGTCGGGTTCGGACCCCCGATAGGTGTGGCAGTGGCTGTGGCTAGAGGCTGCGGACAAGGCGTTTCATCACAAGCACTGGTCGAACAGTTCCGGGTTCACCACGTCACCGGGAGTTCGTGCACCCCGTATACGACCATGTCGTGCTTGAACTCGATCTCGTCCAGCGCAACCGCGAGCTGCAGCGTCGGGATCCGCCGGTAGAGCGTGCGGTAGACGACCTGCAGTTCGACCCGCGCGAGCGCCTGGCCGAGACACTGGTGGATGCCGTAGCCGAACGCGAGGTGGTGGCGCGCCTCGCGGGTCACGTCGAGCCGGTCGGGGTCGGGGAACCGCGCCGGATCGCGGTTGGCCACGTTGTCCGCGGTGATCAGCCCGTCGCCCTGGCGGATCCGCTGCCCACCGACCTCCAGATCCTCCAGTGCCACGCGCCGCCGTCCGCTGTGCGAGATGGTGAGGTAGCGCAGCAGCTCCTCGACCGCATTCGCCACCGTTGCGTCGTCACCGTCGCGGACGGCGGCGAGCTGATCCGGATGTTCCAGCAGCGCGGCGGTGCCCAGGGCGATCATGTTGGCCGTCGTCTCGTGCCCGGCGACCAGCAGCAGCAGCCCCATCGACGCCGCCTCCGCGACCGTCACCGCGCCGGCGGCGACGTGTTCTGTCGCAAGCCGACTCAGCAGGTCGTCGCCAGGGTCGGCGGCCTTGTCCCGTACCAGTCCGCCGAGGTAGTCGAGCAGTGTTTGCATCGCGGCGAGTGATTCGGCCGCGGGCACATAGCTCGCGGTCAGCACCTTGCTCACCCGCTGGAAGAAGGCCCGGTCGGCGTACGGCACGCCGAGCAGTTCACAGATCACCAACGAGGGCACCGGAAGTGCGAACGCCTCCAACAGGTCGGCCGGTTTCGGGCCCGCGAGCAGATCGTCGATCAGGTCATCGACGATCTGCTGGATCCGCGGTCGCAACCGTTCTATCTTCCGCACGGTGAAGTCGGCGGTGAGCAGGCTGCGCTGCGCGGCATGTTCCGGGTTGTCCATGGTGATGAACAATCTCGCCCGGTCGGGACTGGCCTTGATCCCCGGCGACTGCGCCGGATACCCGTCCCGGGTCGAATCGGCGCTGACGCGCGGATCGGCCAGCAGCGCGCGCACGTCCGCGTACCGGGTGAACAGCCATGGCTCGCCGTCGTCCCAGATCCGCACCTTGGACACCGGATCCTCCCGCTGCCTGCGGCCGAGCTCGGGTGGCGGGTCGAACGGGCAGCGCCCTCGGGCCATCGGATACTGGCGTGCTCCGGACCGAACCTCCGACATCGCAGTCCTCCTACAGAAATTCACAGAACAATTGTTTCCGCATCGCCGTACTCGGCATTCCCAATACCCGGCACGACGTGTTCGTACATTTATTCGGCGTATCGGGCGCTTTCGAGGTGAATGTCGTACGTAGCCTTCACCACGGTCTGAACTCCGGTGAGGAACCGCAGGGCTCGATCGATCTGGTCGAGGTCGGCGTCGAGCTTGCGCAATGCTGCCGGCAGGGTCTCGGCGGCTTCGACAAGAGCGAGGATATTCTGGTTTGCGATCTCGATCGCGCGTGCCGTCGCGTCTTCGTGGGTTAATCCTGTCGATCGTTCCAGGACGGCTACCGCATTCTCCGTGTCGCCGCAGCGGAGTTCCTTGTCGTAGGAAAAGACGTCGTTGATCATGATGATGATGTCCAATGCTGCCCGGCGCAGGCGAAGCATCGCCGGACTGGTGTGCACTACCGGCGATAGTTCGCAGTCGTCGGTCAGTTCGATGAAATCCAGCAGCGGGTCGGACACTATATCGAGTCGTCGATGGGCGAGGTAGTCCTCGATGCTGGTCGATCCGCCCGCCGCGCGAGCGGCGGCGTGATGGGCGAAACCGGTGAGACCCGCGGCGAAGTGTTCGCTGAATCGATGGAACCAGATCGCCGACGCGCTGTCCCGGAATCGGCGCATCATGTCGGCGAGCGCCCGAGCCAACGGCACCTCGGACGTTTCTCGGAAATCCGCTGGTGCGCAGATGATCTCGATCATGCCTTCGACGGAGGCTGCCACCGTCGAAGGCAATGCGCCCAGACTGCCGTTGAATTCGTCGTCGTAGAGAAAACCCCAGCAATTCCAATCGGTGACCAGGGCCAGATCGTCTACACCGGCGTGTGGATAGAGACGCCCGATAATGAGCGGAAGGTCGGCACCGATGTCCGCGGTCGCCGCGGGGGCGATCCCCATGGTGTCGATCCAGTCCCGATGCGGCTTACGGACCAGCTCTGTTCGCGGGTTGCGGGCGCTGGGGAAGGGGATGCGCAAACCGTCGACTGCTTGTCCTGCGTCCACCGACATTGTGGTTCTCCAATCTATTCGGGCAGCTCGGATGGTTACCGGGAGCGGCGCGCAGTAACCCGGAGGCGGAGGTGGCGGGGGGTCAAGGTCGCCTTGACAGCAGGCTCGAGAGCTCGATCCGAAAGCGGCGTCAGGCGCCACTGGCCGACAATAGTGATCAATGCCATCGTCGCCTGGGTGATGGCAACGCGATCGCCGATACACTTGCGGGCTCCGGCAGCGAAGGGAATGAAGGCCGTTCGATCAGGCTTGGTGTGCCGCCAGCGCTGCGGGTCGAAACGATCGGGATCGTCGTACAAATCCGGTCTACGGTGAATGACATAGGGACTGTAGGCCAGCGTGGTCCCGGCCGGAAGCTGGAAGCCGCCCAGCGAAGTCTCCTTCGTAACTGTGCGGGTGAGCAGCCAGGCCGGTGGATAAAGCCGGAGAGTTTCGTTGATGACATGACTTGCCATTTCCATGTCGGTCAGCCGCTCGAAAGTCATCGGTGCACCGGCCAGGACGTCTTGGATTTCCTGATGCAGCCGGTCCTGAATTTCGGGGTGGCGGGCAAGCAGGTGCAGAGCCCAGGCCACTGTGCTCGCGGTCGTCTCCGTCCCGGCACCGAAGAAGGTGGTGATCTGGTCGACCAATTCGACATCGGTCAGCCGATCGCTGCTGTCCGGGTGTTCCGTGGAATCGACGGCCTCCTGCAGGAAAGCCAGTAGGTCGCTGTGGCCGGCGTCGTCCGCACGACGTCTGCCGACGGCGTCGGCTACCGCACTCCGCAATCGCTTGTTCGCCTGGTCGAAGCGCCGGTTTCCGAGCAGCGCGAAGTGGTTGAGGAACCGGGGTGTGATCATTCGCCGGAACGCCCCCTCGACCACCGTGACCAAGTCGGCGATGAGCTGTTCCGGCTCCGGCAGGGTGTTGGCGAACATTGTCAGCACGGCCGTGCCTGCTGTCATTGCCATCAATTCTCGGTCGACATCGACGACTTGGTCGTCCTGCCAGGAACTCGCCATTTCTTTCGCCGCGGACGCGAACACCGCGCCGAATTCGGGGAGCCGGGTCGGATGAAACGCCGACTGGCACAGACGACGCTGACGTCGATGCCTGCTGTGCGGGCAGGTGATCAGACCGTCGCCGATCACCTCCGCAGCTTTGTCCATGACCGGTCCGCCCTTGTCGTAGGTGCTGTCCTCCAACAGAACCTGCCGGGTGAGCAGCGGATCGCACACCATCACCATCGGCAGGGACCCGATTCGTATCGTCGTCACATCGCCGTGTGCGGGAAGTGCCGAAATGAACGCCAACGGGTCCCGCAGCAGCGCCAACGAATGCCCGACCATCGGCAGCGCTCCTGGCACAGTCGGAATCGCCTGATTTTCCGAAACGCCGTTCGGCAGTTCCCGGTGCCGGCTGAATACTGCTCGCATCGTGACTCGGACTCCTATTGAATTATCGGTTGCGGTCGATAGCCGACGAACCGAGAATGCTCAGCTCGGACACATCGATAAAACTGGGCAGTGCTGCCATGGCCGCGAGTCGATGCTGCTCGGCCAGTTGCCGTGCCGCAGTCATTCCGCCCGCTTTCTCGACCAACTCGGCAACACGAGCCAAGTCGGCCTTGCTCAGCACTCGGTCATCGAAATACAGACCTGCCAGCTCGGCTGCCGCGGGATGGTCCGATTCGAGCGCCGCTACAATCGGAAGAGTTCGTTTTCGCCGAGCGAGATCGTTGCCGGATGTTTTCCCGGTAATGGCCGCATCGCCCCAGATGCCCAGTAGGTCGTCGACGATTTGGAATGCGACGCCCGTCTCCCGGCCATAGGTTTCCAACGCCGCCACGGTGGCGTCGTCGGCCCCGGCGTACAACCCGCCCAGCGCACACGCGGCCCCGAGCAACGCGCCGGTCTTGCCGGACGCCATCAGCAGGTAGTCGGCGACATCCACCGCGCCGCCCTGCTCGCAGGCGCAGTCGAAATGTTGACCCGCGCACAGGTCCAGGGCCGTCGAGGCCAGCAGCGCAACCGCTCGGACCACCACATGGTCCGGACTGCCGATGAGGACGCGAGTCGACAAAGCATGCAACGCATCACCCAGCAGCACGGCGTCACTGATACCCCATACGCGCCACACCGTCGCCCGGCCACGACGCAGATGGTCGCCATCCATCACATCGTCGTGAATCAGCGTGAAATTGTGCAGTAGCTCCACCGCTGCCGCTGCCGGCGCCGCCACCGCGGCATCAGCCCCCCACGCTCGCGCCGACGCGAAAGTCACCGCGGCGCGCAGCCCCTTCCCCAGTGTCGAGCCCGTAGGGCGACCCTCGACATCCCACCACCCGAAGTGATACCCGGCCATTCGTCGCAGCGGATCCGCGAGTCCGTCTACTGCCGCACGCAACAGCGGCTCGACCTGTTCGCGTGCGGCGTCGAGGAGCGCGCCGGCATCCAGTTCCGGTGTGTCAGTCCGAGAGCCCTGCCCGCCCACGTGAAAGCGCATATCCGACGACACCGCGGTCATATAGATTTCCTATCGCGACTCAGCCTAGGTCAAATGAATTGACTGAAGATAAAGCCAATCGTCATCGTCACGATGGCCGTTGTCAAGGTGAATGAGACCAACGCAACCGAGCCCCCCAACGCGATTGAGACACTCCGGACATGGCCCATGTCGGAGCTTCTCGGGATGGCCTCGCTGCTACCCGGAGACCGCGTCGGCCAGTAGCTTGCGGCAGCGGCGGGAGCTTCGACGTGGAAGTGGTGGCTACCGGGTCGGCGGTACCGGCCGACGCGACGACAACCGTCGTCTGCCCCTACGGCTCACCCGTGCAAGGTGCGGCTGGGCGGCCGGCCGAAGCGTTTCTGGTAGCTGGCCGCGAAGCGACCCGGATGCGTGAAACCCCAGCGGGCGGCGATCTCGGCGATGGTCGGATTGTCGCCTGCGACCGCCGCGGCTCGCAGGTCCGCGTGGGCGTGGTCGAGCCGGACCTGCTGAAGGTAGCCGAGCGGGCTGGTGTGGCAGTGGCTATGGAACGCGTATTGCAGCGCGCGTTCACTCACGCCGGTGGTTTCGGCGAGTTCGGCCAGTGTGATCCGCCGGTCGACGTTGGCATGAACGTAGTCGATGGCACGCTGCAGGGTCGACGCCTGCGCACCGTCATCTGCGCTGGACCTGCTTGTCGGACAATCTTTTTCAGCGGCCTCTGCGGCCAGCCGGTCCAAGCGGGCGGCCGCACGGTGGGCCGCGACTGCTCGTTCGTGCGCGGTGGCGTTGCCGCGACCTCGGCTCAGTGCGTCCTCGTGGGCCGAGGCTGCTCGGTCGTGGGAACACGCGGCTCGCTCGTAAGCCGCGATGGCGCGGCGGCGGGCCGCTTCGGCCCGCGCTCGCGACTGCTCGGCACGTTCTACCGCGAGTGCGACGTCGGCTTTCGTGAGCCGACGCCCGGCAGCCAGGTCGATGCGCAACCGGGCCAGTTCTTTCGCGCGGGCCCCGGCTTGCTCAGCGATCGAGGCGGTCACGACTCGGACCCCGGTGCAGTCGCGGGCGAGCGCGGCGCGTTGAGCGTGGTGTGCGGGGATTGGCCGTAAAGGTGCCGGTAGGCCGCGGCGAAACGCCCCGGGTGGCTGAAGCCCCACTCGATGGCGATCCCGGTGACCGTGCAACCGTCGCCGGCGCAGCATTGGTCGAGTTCGTGGTGCGCGGCGTGCATGCGCAGCTCCCGCAGGTAGGCCATCGGGGTGGTATGCAGGTGGTGCCGAAACGCCAGCTGGATGGTGCGCACCGAGACGAAACCCGCGGCCGCGATATCGGCGATGGCGAGTTCGTCGCGCAGATGCTTCTGCATGAACGACACCGCACGCCGCACCGGCTCCCCCGCGGCACGCGGGGCCGGCTCGACCTGCACTATTTCGGCGGGCACGACGGCGTTCGCGCAGGCGGCCAGATAGGCCGCCGCGTCCTCGGCCAACCCCAACTCGCTGATCTCGGCCTCGACGGTGTGCTGATGCGCGATCACCGACCGCACCAACTCCACCGCGCGCATATCGGGCGCGGGCCCGTCATACCCGCGGGAGCAGACCACGCGCAGGAAGTCCTCGATCGCGGCCACGTCGCGGCCGCTGAACCGCGTCCTCGCTGTCACCAGCGCACCTCCCACAACCCGACCAGCACGATCACGTGCCGAAGACGATTCCTTTCCGATCAGCCTGTTCTCGGCATACCCGCGTCGACAACCGGCGACACGCGACAACACCTACAGATTTCGTTAGTTGTCCTGACGGGAATCAGAGTTCGTTTTCTGGACAGACGCCGACTGCGCGAATGGGCGCTCCCCGACGACTGACCCGCCTTCGGCACACAGGCCACTTCGACGCGTCGGCCATGCCGTTGCCGCACGGCGCGGCAAGAAACGAGCAGCAGATTCGTCAGGCGGCGACGAGCGGCGATCGGCATCGATCGAGTTGCGAAGAAGCGCTGCCGGGGCGGCTGCTCGGTACGATCGGGGTGGGGAGTTAGGGGGTGCACCGATGGCACGTCTTCGATTCGATTATTCGGCCAATCCGTGGTGGAAGTGGCGCTATACCTGGTGGCTCGCACCGGAACTGGCCGCGTTCTATCCCGCGATGACCGAGCTGCGGCCACCGGCGACGGCTGCGGCGATGGCCCGGTGGCTGTCTCGGTGGCGGCTGCTGCCGCCCGGTGTCGACGTCGATGCGGCGGCTGCCGAGATCACTCGGTCCGCGGTCTCGATTATCGACATACCTTCCGCCGCACCATCTTCGGAGCACGGTGCGCCGTTGCGGTTGCCTGCCGAATGGGAGCCGGTGGACCGGGTGCTGGTGGCGTGGCCCTATCTGTTTCCAGGGTTGTGGCCGTTTCATCGGAGTCTGGTCCGCGCGATCGCGGCGACCACCCCCGTGACGGTGATCGTGCCTACCCCGCTGTTCGCCGCTGCCGTCGCACTGCATCTGCCCGGGCAGACCGTCGACTACGCGGTCGCACGGCTCGACGACATCTGGATCCGCGACTACGGCCCGCTCGTCGGCGTGGACGACGCCGGTCGACGGGTCGCGGTGGACACCCGCTATCGACCACCGCCCGCCATATTCACCGGACACGACGACAGTTTCCCGGGTCGCTGGGCAGGCGCGAACCAGCTGGGCTGGCGCCACCTGCCCCTGCGGCTCGACGGCGGCAATCTCTGGTCCGACGGTCAGGGCACGCTACTCACCACGTCACTGTTGTTCCACCGCAACCGCTTCCGAGGTCGTGCCCGCGTCCGCGAACTGCTGAGCGAGACCTTCGACGTGCACAACATCATCGAATTGCCACCCCTGACAGGCGAATTCACCGGCCACGTCGATCTGGTCGTCAAGCCCGCCGATGGCGAAACGATACTCGCCACCGAGCCCGGCCGCGGCGTCAATCATGCTCGCCGCCAACGGATCATCGAAATACTCCAACAGGCCGGTTACCGCGTCGTCAAACTGCCTTATCTACCGGCGTATCTCAATTGGCAGGTGCCGGTGTGGCGCTCCTACACCAACGCTCTCACCAGCAACGGCACGGTTTTCCTGCCCTTGTTCGACGTACCGGAGGCAGATCGAGCCGCTGTCCGCGCCTACCAGCAGGCCATGCCCGATCATGACATCGTCGGCGTGCCCGCCCGCGTCCCCGCCGGCTCCGGCGGCACCATCCACTGCCTCACCATGCAGATACCCGCACCGAGTGCGCGCTGAGCAGCGATACAGCCGGGCCGGCGACCACTCCTCTTCAGGGTCGGCTTCGACCGAATACGTCTTCCAACGATAGTTGGCCGACATCATCGAGGATGTTTTGGAGCACCGTCACCAGCGCGGCGCGGGCATAGCCGCGCACTGCACCACGCGCGACAAACGGCGCGTGCTCGTGCCCACTTCGTAGGGCAAGCGGCTCCCGTTCCGATTGGCCGGCAAGGCACCCTGCCGCCCTACGCTCAATGCAGTACCCACCTCTACAGCTCCGAATCACTCGGAATCGAAACACCCACAGTCCGTTTCGTAGGGGGTTGCCTTGACTGTCGCGTCCCAGATCAGCCGATCGATACCGAATTCTGCCGCGCGGGCCCGGCGCACCAAGGCCGTTCGCGGCGAGCAACGACCGAGCCCGATGAACACCGGAAAGTACGTTGCTTACCGACCATTGGGCCTGCCCGATCGGACCTGGCCCGCACGACGCCTCGACAGCGCCCCGGTGTGGGCGAGCGTGGACCTGAGAGACGGTAACCAAGCGCTGATCGACCCGATGGACTGCGACCGCCGGCGCACCATGTTCGATCTACTGATAGCGCTGGGATTCAAGGAGATCGAAGTCGGCTACCCGACCGCATCGCGCGACGATCACGACTTCGTCCGCCACCTGATCCAGACCGACGCAGTCCCCGATGATGTGGTGATTCAGGTGATGGCGCCGATCATCGGCGATTTCATCGAGCGCACCGGCGCTGCGCTCGCGGGTGCCCGGCGAGCGATCGTGCAGGTCTTCAATCCCACCTCCGCAATGCAGCGCCGGTTGGTATTCCACAAGAGCCGAGCCGAACTGGCTGCGCTGGCGCTCCACGGCGCCGAACAGGCACTGCGCCTGCAGGACTCGTTACCTGGCACCGAGATCTTCCTGCAGTACGCACCGGAATCCTTCACCCAGACCGAACCCGAGTTCGCGCTGGAGATCTGCAATGCGGTGCTGGACTTCTGGGCGCCACGAGCCGAAAATACGCTGGCGATCAACCTTCCCGCGACGGTCGAGGTCTATCCACCGCAGGAGTTCGCCGACCGCATCGAGTACATGAGCCGCCATCTGGCGCATCGCGAGCGAGTCCAGTTGTCGGTGCACCCGCACAACGACCGAGGATGCGCCGTAGCCGCGGCGGAGATGGCGGTGCTGGCCGGTGCGAACCGGGTGGAAGGGACGCTGTTCGGCAACGGCGAACGAACCGGCAATGTCTGCCTGATCACCCTGGCGCTCAATCTCTTTGCGCAAGGCGTCGACCCGATGCTCGACCTGCGCGACCTGGACGGCATCCGGCGCGTGGTGGAGCACTGCACCCGAATGACGGTCGGTCAACGACATCCGTGGGTCGGGGACTTCGTCTACACCTCGTTCGCCGGAACCCACCAGGACGCGATCGCCAAGGGACTGCAGGCGCGCGGGCAGTCCGCCGACGGTGTGTGGGAAGTCCCGTATCTGCCGATCGACCCGCACGATATCGGCCGCGACTACCAGGCGCTGATCCGGATCAACAGCCAGTCCGGCAAGGGCGGTATCGCGCATCTCCTGCGCACCGAATACGGCGTGGAGTTGCCCCGGCGGCTGCAGATCGATCTCGCGGCGGCGATGCAGCAGGTTTGTGAGACGACCGGCGGAGAGATGACCGCCGGCGAGTTGTGGCGGCATTTCGACACGAGGTACGTCCAGCCCGGTATCGGCGCGGTGCTCGACCACATCGATGACGCGAGCGAAACCACCGCCGATGCGGCGCACATGCTCGCGGCGCACGAGGTGGACGGCGTCGTGCAGGAGCTGACCGTGGGGACGCTGAGCGGTGCAGGCGCGCGCCTCGGCACCGTGTACGCATGCTGCGAGGTGTTCCATGACGGACGCTTGTTCTGGGGTGTGGGTCTGGCAGGTACCCGAGATCGGGCGGTACGCGCCGCAGTGCGTTCGGTGGCCAACCAGGTCCACGCGGCCTGCGGCTTGTGCCGATCAGCTGCGGACCGGCCCTACGAGATCCGGCAGAGCAGCGAATTATCATGACCGACGAAGAGATTCGAACCCCGTCACGACGCACGCTCGGTGCCGAGCGGGTCGGCCGGTTGCCGAGCGGCGGGTTGGCCGCCCTATTACACACCGACGGCATCGCCGATTTGGTCAACTTGGCTGTCGGCACGCCCGGCTTCCCGGCCCCTGCCGCTGCGCTGACCGACGCGGCGAGTGCCGCGTTGCGCTCCGGCGCACACCAGTACGCGGATCCCGCAGGCCTGCTCGCCTTACGTACCCGAATCGCCGCCGGGCTACCTGATACACCCGATCCGGAGACCGAATTGACGGTCACCGTCGGCGGAAGCGAAGGACTCGCCGTGGCGCTGCTGAGTTCCGTCGACCCCGGTGACGAGGTGGTCGTGCTGGAGCCGTTCTACGAGAACTTCCTCAGCGCAATCGCTTTGAGCGGCGGTATACCGCGGTTCGTCCGGTTGCGCGGCCCACATTGGCTGCCCGATCCCGGCGAGCTGGCGGCGGCGTTCGGGCCACGTACCCGCGCGATCATCCTCAACAGCCCCGGCAACCCGACCGGCACCGTCTTGCCGCGCGCACTACTGGAACAGGTGGCGGTGCTGTGCGAGAAGTGGGACGTCACCGCGGTGTCGGACGAGGTCTACGCACCGTTCGTCTACGACCACGAACACCACTGCTCGGTGGCATCTGTCGCGGGGCTGGCCGAGCGCAGCATCGTCATCGGCAGCCTCTCCAAAAGCCATGCGGTCAGCGGCTGGCGACTCGGCTTCCTCCGTGCTCGCCCACCGTGGACGCGGCTACTGCGCGCGGTCCATGTGGCGACCACGGTGTGCGCGTCCACTCCGTTGCAGCACGCGGCGGCGAGCGTCGAGTTGTTCGGTCCCTGGCTGCACGAGGTCGTGGCGGAAATGCGCGCGCGGCGAAACCAGGCGACCGCCCTGTTGCGGGAGGCCGGATTCCGCTGTGCCCCACCGCGTGGCGGCTGCTACATCCTCGCTGACACTCAGGCGGTTTCCACCTCGGCCAGCCCGGCTCTGGCCCAGACGTTGGCCGCGCGCTGTGGCGTGCTGATAGCCCCGGCGACCGCGTTCTACGCGCAACCGGCCGACGGAAACGGCCATGTGCGGGTGGCTTTCAACCGCAGCGAAGCAACCCTGGCGATAGCCCGCGCGCGGCTGGCCGCGTTCTCCACCGGTGCCGGGCGCGATCACCGCTCTATCGACGAGGCAAAGGCGGGGTGAGGATCGTGGCCAATCCTGTTTCCACAGCAACGATCACGGAGTTGTTCGAAACCCAGGTCGCCGCGCGGCCCGAAGCGGTAGCCATCGCCGCCGGGGACCGAGATCTGACGTACGCCGAGTTGGACAGCACGAGCAATCAGCTGTCGCATCTTCTACGGTCGCGCGGCGTCGGTATCGGAGACACGGTCGCATTGGCGCTACCACGGTCCGTCGACTTCACCGCCGCGGTGCTCGCGGTGAGCAAGGCCGGGGCGGCCTACCTGCCGCTCGATATCACTTATCCGAGGGAGCGGATCAATCTCTTCCTCGATGACGCGGCACCGGCTCTCGTCCTCACCCGCCGCGCCGATGCGAAGGTCCTGTCGGATCGTCCGCGGGATCTGCTGTATCTCGACGATCCCGACACCACAGGCGAATTGGCGGCTTTGCCGACGATGTCGCCGACCGATCCACAGCGCCCCCTGCCCATCGATACCGCTGCGTACGTCATCTATACCTCCGGCTCGACCGGCCGGCCCAAGGGCGTCGTCATCGCACATCGCGGAATCGCGAATATGGCTCTGACGGAACAGGATCGGCTCGGACTCGGCCCGGGTTCGCGGTTCTTGCAGTTCGCCTCACCGAGTTTCGACGCGGCGTTCTGGGAGATGGCCGTGCTGTTCCTGGGCGGCACGCTGGTGCTCGCGGACCCGTCCGAGCTGCACCCGGGACCGGCCCTGGTTCGGCTGCTGAAGGCTGAGCGCATCACCCATGTCGTGCTGCCTCCGGCGATCATGCCGCTGCTCGAGGAGTGCGGCGGACTGCCCGCCGGGCTCACCTTGGTCGTCGGCGGCGAGGCGTGTCCAGGCCAGGTCGTCGAACGCTGGTCCGATGAGGTGACGATGATCAACGTCTACGGGCCCACCGAGACCACGGTCGTCGTGACCATCAGCGATCCACTCTCCGGCTCGGCGAGTCCGCCGCTGGGCACCCCGGGACGCGGGGTCGGGCTGTATGTCTTGAGCGAAGATCTGCGTCCGGTGGCGCACGGCGAAATCGGGGAACTCTATATCGCCGGCCCGGGACTGGCCCGCGGCTATCTGAACATGCAGGCGCTCACGGCGACCCGCTTCGTCGCCTGTCCCTTTGCCGAACAAGGCGCTCGCATGTACCGGACGGGCGATCTGGTGCGATTCCGGCCCGACGGATCGATGGTCTATGCCGGTCGCGTCGATCACCAGATCCAACTGCACGGGTGGCGGATCGAGCCGGGCGAAATCGAGTTCGCCCTCGGCACTCACCCCGAGGTGAGCCGCTCGGTTGTTGTTGTCCGCGAGGATGATCCAGGGATCAAGCGATTGGTCGCCTATGTGGTCCAAGAGAACGGGCAAACTCCGCAACCGGCCGATCTCCGCCGACATCTACGGCAGCGACTGCCCGCGCCACTCGTCCCGGCGCTGTACGTGGTGCTGCCCGCGCTGCCGCTGCTGCCGAACGGCAAGATCGATCGCAAGGCGCTGCCTGTCCCCCGTGGCGCATTCGCCGAGCCACGGCCCGGGCCGGACCCGTTGCACACCGACGTCCAGGGTCTGTGGCGCGAAGTACTCGGGCTCGATGTGGTCGATATCGATGAGCCGTTCTTCGAAGCCGGAGGCACGTCGCTGCTCCTGATGCGCTTACACAATCTCCTCGGCACCCGGCTCGGCGTGGCCGTCGACCCCACCACGCTGCTCGACCATCCGACCATCCGTGGCTTCGTGAAGCACCTGCGGTCCGGGACACCGGCCACCTCCCGTGCGGACCGGCCCCGGCCGACGACGACACCGAAGATCGCGATCATCGGAATCGGCGGGCGGTTTCCCGGCGCGGCGGACGTCGCCGGTTTGTGGGAACTGCTGCACGAGGGCAGGGAAGGGCTCGTGCACTTTCCCACCGGCCATCCCGGCCAGGTCGGATCGTCCGGGATCCCGCCACGCGCAGCGGAATTCGACGCCGCGTTCTTCGGTATCAATCGGGCAGACGCCGAGAACAGCGATCCGCAGCAGCACCTGTTTCTCGAATCCGCTTGGCAAGCACTCGAAGACGCGGGGTACGACCCCGAACGCCTCGAAGTACCGGTCGGCGTGTTCGGCGGTTGCGGACTGCCCTATCACTGGCTACGTGACGCGGCCACCAAACTACGGTCCGGCATCGCCGCGACACAGCGCGCAGCGACGGGAAATCCGTTGCAGTTCTTGAGCCTTCAGGTCGCACACAAGCTCGGCCTGCACGGGCCCGCGGTGACGGTGAACACCGCATGCTCGACCTCGCTCGTCGCTGTCGAGCTCGCCTGCCAGAGCCTCGCCGAGGGCCACTGCGATCTCGCACTGGCGGGTGGGGTGAGCCTGCAGCCCGAGGACGCGGAGGGTTATCGGTACGAGGATGGCGGCGTGCTGTCACCGGACGGGCATTGCCGCCCCTTCGATGTGCTCGCGCAGGGCACCGTGCCGGCCGGCGGCGTCGGCATTGTCGTGCTCAAACGCTTGGACGATGCGCTGGCCGCCGGGGACACCGTGCATGCCGTCATCATCGGTGCCGCGGTCAACAACGACGGCGCGCGCAAGGCCGGCTTCACGGCACCCAGTGTCGAAGGGCAGGTCGAGGTGATCACCGAAGCCTGTGCGGCGGCAGGTATTTCCGCGGAGACCATCACCTATGTCCAGGCGCACGCCACGGCGACGCCACTCGGCGACCCGGTGGAGGTCGCCGCATTGACTCGCGCTTTCCGGCGAGATACCGACCGGCTCGACTATTGCGCGCTCGGGTCGGTGAAAAGCAATGTCGGACATCTGGATTCGGCCGCAGGGGTCACCGGGCTGATCGCGGCCGTGCAGGCCATCCGGCACCGGACGATCCCGGCGGTGCTGCATTTTCACCAACCCAACCCGGCTTTGGATCTCGAGCGCAGCCCCTTCTATGTCAACGCGACCGCGCTGCCGTGGACGCCGCCCGCCGGGATACCGCGTCGAGCCGGTGTCAGCTCCTTCGGCATCGGCGGCACCAACGCACATGTCATCATCGAAGAACCGCCGGCCGCTGCGCCGAACGAGCCCGCGCGCCTAGCCCAGATAGTCCCGGTCTCGGCGCGGGATGTCACCGCGCTCACCCACGTCTGTGCCCGGCTGAGCGACCGGCTGCGCGGCGACTCGGTGACACCGCTGTCCGATATCGCTTTCACCCTCCAACAGGGCCGCGCAGCGCAGCGGCACCGCAAGGCAGTGGTGGCCGACACCGCCGCCGATGCGGCGAGATTGCTGGCCGCCGACGACGGTGCGAGCACCTTCTCCGGTACCGCGGCCACGACCGGCTTCGCGTTCCTGTTTCCCGGGGTCGGCTCGCAACAGGCCGGAATGGGGCAGCAGCTGTACGCCACCGAACCGGTCTACCGGGACGTGCTCGACCGATGCGCCAGGTTGTTCGACACCGAACTCGGCTGCGACCTGCGGTCGCTGATCTTCGCGCCGAACTGCTCGGCCGCAGCGCTGCAACGGCCCTCCTACAACATGGCGGCCATCGTGGCGACCGAGGTCGCGGTGGCCGAGTTGCTCCTGGCCCTCGGCGTCGTCCCGAACGCCCTCATCGGTCACAGCTTGGGCGAATACACCGCCGCCCACGTGGCAGGCATCATCGACCTGCCGGATCTGGTGACCCTGGTGGCATTGCGGGGGCGACTGTGCGACGAGTTGCCCGAGGCCGCGATGGTCACCGTGCCGCTCGCCGAACACGAGGTGCTGTCGCTGATCGGCGATCGTCTGTCGCTCGCCGCGGTCAACGGCGTCCGCAACTGCGTGGTTTCGGGGCGACTCGCCGGAATAGAGCGGCTCGAACAACAGCTGGCCGCCAAGGGGATTCGCACCCGGCGACTTCCCATCGCGACCGGCGCGCACTCCGCGCTGATGGACGGGGTCGCCGATGAGCTGACGAAGGTGGGCGCCGGACTGGCACAGCGCCGACCGGCGATACCGATCGTCTCCGGCATGACCGCGCAATGGCTGAGCGCCGCCGATCCCCTGCCGCCGGAGTACTGGGCGCGCCATATGCGGCACACGATCCGATTCGCCGACGGACTGCGGACCCTGTGCCAGACGCCGGGCCTGGACCTGGTCGAGGTCGGTCCGGGGACCACCCTCGCGCAGCTTGCCCGCCTCCATCCCGCCTGCGGCGACGACCGCTTGGTCTGCTCCACGCTCGCCGCGACGAAAGGACAGTCCGAGCACAGCGCCTTCAGCCGCGTCCTCGCCGAACTCTGGTGCCGAGGCGCGAACATCCGATGGCAAGCGGCGCATCGAGGGGAACCACGGCGCCGAGTGTCCCTGCCCACCTATCCCTTCGGCGCGACGCCCACCTATCCCTTCGGTGCGACGTCAGCCCAGCGCGATCGACGAGCCGTCGCCACCGAGCCCACGCCGGCCGGGGACCAGGACCGCATTCGCGCCGAGTTCACGGCGCTGTGGTGCGAACTGCTCGGCACCGCCGAGGTCACCGCTGACGACGATTTTTTCCGTAGCGGCGGCGACTCTCAGCTCGCGGTGCTGCTGCGCAGTCGAGTCAAGGAGGCACTCGGTCTCGTTATCTCGGCGCACGCCCTACTGGAGCACACAACGTTCGGTGAGATGCTGGAACACCTTCAGCCCGAACAGCTTCCGACAGTGCCCCGGCTGATCACGCTCCGCCCCGGCGATTCGTCTCGCACGCCGCTGTACCTGATCCAGCCCATCGGTGGCACCGTCTACACCTACCGGGAGTTGGCCGCGAGCCTGCCGCCGGAGCAGCCCGTTCTCGCCTTCCGCGCCTGCGGGCTCGAGCCGCACGAGACCATACCCGCGACCGTGCCGGCCATGGCCGCACGAAACATCGAGGACCTGCTGGCCGCTCGACCGGCGGGACCGTATGCACTCGGCGGTCATTCCTCCGGTGGCGTCATCGCCCAGGAGATGGCGCGCCAATTGCTCGACGCCGGACACGATGTCGAGCAGGTCATCATGCTGGACACAGTGTCGGTGGCGGATGCGAGCAGGCACGATCTGCGTACCGTCGAGGACATCACAGCGGCGTTCGCCGCCTTCGAGAACACCGCACCGCGAATGTGGCACGCATTCCACGCGTCGCTACACACCGACCCCCGAGTCCGGGACGTCGTACTCGCCACCAACCAGGCGATCCGGCACCACGTACCCAGGCCGATCGCCGCCGACCTGCTGTTCGTCCGGGCCGCCGAGCGGGACGACGGAATCTTCGATCCGCATCCGGAGATCGCGTGGACAGCGCTCTGCTCCGGTGTGACGACGGTGCGCTCGCTGCCGGGAAACCACCTGTCCATCATGGAGTCACCGAACGTCACGGCCGTCGCAGCCGAGGTGACACGCAGCCTTGCGCATTCCCGCGACAACCTCGACACAGGGATACCCGAATGACCGAGCCCACTCGTCTCTCGCCCGGCAGCGACCAGTTCGCCGCACTGGGCTCGGCCTACGAGGCTTCGGAACAATGGCCGATGCGCAGACAGTTGGAAGCACCCAGTCTGCTGGCCGCGACCGGTGACCTGTCCGGCCTGTCGATAGTGGATGCCGGCTGTGGCAGCGGCTTCTACGTGCGCCTGTTCGCGCGGCTCGGCGCGGCTCGGGTAGTCGGAATCGACCCGTCGCCAGGCATGCTCGCGGTCGCCACCGAACGCGAGGACGCCCAGCCGCTCGGCGTGCGCTACGTACACAGCGAACTCGCCGATGCGGGCCGGGTCGGTCCGGTCGACCTGGTGACCGCCGTCTACGTCCTGCCATACGCCGAAACGATCGAGGGCCTGCGCGGCATGTGCCGAGGCGCGGCTGCCGCGTTGCGTCCCGGCGGCCGCTTCGTGGCGTTCGCCCTCAATCCCGAGTTCTCCGCCGACCCGAGCTGGTACCAGCGCTACGGTTTCGTCCTCCGCTCGAAAACCGAACGTGCGGAGGGCGAACCGCTCACCTTGACCTCATATCAATTCGATCCCCCGCTGTCGGTGACCGGCTATCGCTGGTCCCGCCGAGCACACGAAACAGCAATGCGGGATGCCGGATTCGACCACATCGCCTGGACCGCACCGGTACCCACTCCCGATGGTGTGTCCGAACACGGCGCCGACTTCTGGGAGCCGTACCTACGATGCCCGCACGCACTCATCCTGACCGCGCGAATCCCGGGCCGCCCTGCTGACCGGTGAGCCGCCGTGTTGCGGCAGCGATCGACTCCGGGGAAACGTCCGGCGCGGGACCGAACCGCGGCCGACTACCGGTCGCTCTCGAATGACGGGGGTGACCTGCACAGAAACCACAAACGTCCTGTCCTGGTGTGTCACCATTGACCGTATTGCCACACAGGGATGCTCTCTTGTTCCAAGGCTCGAGAGGTGGGCGGTGCGCGTGCGGTCGGTGGGCGTGGATGCACGGAGTACGCGCGTAGGACAAACGATCGAGCTTCGACGATTACAACGCGGACTGTCCCGTCGACTGGTAGCCGAACTGGTCGGCCGAAGCGAAGAGTGGTTGCGGCTGGTGGAAACGGGGCGCCGCCACCTCGACAGCATCCGGACGATCATCCGATTGTCCGAGGTGCTCGGCATCGAGGACTTCCGGGAATTGATCGAATTGCCGTCACCGCCACCGCTATCCGCCGAACCGCCGCCGTCGAGCGTCGGCCTCACCCGGCAATTGGTTTCCGCGATCGTCGACGGTCCGGTCGCGGTCATCGCCACACCGTCCGATCCGGATCCGTCCCGTTCGGTGGCCGACTTGGCCGCCGAACTGCGGCAGTGCCTCCATATTTGGCAGTCCTCCCCGTCCCGGTATTCGCTGCTGGTCGAACAGTTGCCACCGCTGCTGGCCACAGCTCACCATTTCTACGGCGACACTGCTTCTTTCGATCAATTGAAACTACTGGTGCAGATCTACCACTTGGCACGGGAACTACTGACCGACGTCGGAGCGCATACCGCGGCATGGACGTGCGCCGATCGAGCGATGGCGATGGCGATGGCGATGGGGCGCCGCCGTCAGCCCTATATCGCCGAATGCGCCTGCCACGTGGCCACCGCGTGGCTACATCTGAACAGGCCGGACGAATGCCAGCGCTACGCGATGAGCGTTTGCACCCGCCTCGATACCCCTCGCTGGACCCGCCAACGCGGCGCATTGCAATTGATCGCCGCCCAAGGCGCCGCCGCGCAGGCCAACCTCCCGCTCGCCCAGCGGCTACTGGCGACCGCAGGCCAGGCCGCCGGCGAAACCGCCTGCGAAAGAACGGCATTCGGCGTGGTCTTCGACCGCAACGAAGTCGCGTTGACCAGAATGAAGATCGCCCTGGACCGGGCGAATTTCACCGAGACAATCGAAATCGGAGCCGAGATCGATCCGCTGCCGAGCACCCCCGTCCGACAGCGGACCCGCTATCACACCGTGCTGGCACAGGCCTTCATCGGCCGCAACGAAGACGTCGCGGCGACGTTCGAACTGACGAAAGCTTCCGACGCGTGCCCCGAAGACCTCAGATACAACGCCGACACGAATGAAACCGTACGAACCCTCACCCTGCGGCACCACCGGCTCGTCCGCCGCGACTTGGACAGACTGGCGGCAATAGCCGGACTGAACTGAGTCGGCGCTGCCTTCGCAGGGTGCGCAACAGCGCCGGCTCGGCAGCGTGCGAGGAGATCGGTGACCACCGGTGACTTCTCGGCTCCGGTACCGTCGATACCGGTATGACGACACACAAGCTCGAAACCGCCGGCGCGACGCTCACTTACGATGTCCACGGACCGCTTCCGACCGCGGACGGGCGGCCGCCGCTGCTCATGATCGGTCTTCCGATGGATGCCAGCGGTTTCACCGCGCTCGCCGCGCACTTCCCGGACCGCACGGTCGTCACCTACGACCCGCGCGGGCTCGGCCGCAGCGTGCGCACCGACGGCGAGGTCGACAACGCACCCGCCGTCCACGCCGCCGACGTGCACGCTGTCATCGAGACGCTCGCCGCCGGGCCGGTCGAGGTCTTCGCCAGCAGCGGCGGGGCCGTCGTCGCCTTGGCCCTCGTGACCGCTCACCCCGACGACGTGACCACGTTGGTGGCGCACGAACCGCCGCTGCTGTCGGTGCTCCCCGATGCCACTGCGGCCGAACGCGCGGCGGACGGGTACCGCGCCGCCTACGCGGCGAAAGGTTTCGGCGCGGGCATGGCGACGTTCATCGCGATGACCTCCTGGCGGGGCGAATTCACCGACGACTATTTCGCCGCGCCCGCCGCGGATCCCGCGATGTTCGGCCTGCCCACCGCGGACGACGGCGACCGCGACCACCCGCTGCTGTCGGAGCGTTCCCGGCAGGTCGTCGACTACCGTCCCGATATCGCCGCGCTCACCGCGGCATCGACGCGGATCGTCCTCGGCTACGGCGAGGAGTCGAGTGGCACGGTCACCTACCGCACCTCGTCGGCGCTCGCCGACCAACTCGGCCACCGGCCTGTGCTGTTCCCGAGCCATCACGGCGGCTTCACCGGTCCCGAGTCCGGCTATCCGGGTCAGCCCGAGGCGTTCGCCAGGGTCCTCCACGAAGTCCTCGACTCGGCCAGCTGATCGAGCGTTCCCGATGGTCGAAAACCGTTGTGGCGGTACGGTGCAGATGCTGGGTGCCGTACTCGCCGTTGTCGCGGTGCTCGTCCTCGCTGCTTGCTCCCCGGCGTCGGCCGACTATCGCGCCGAAGCCGACAAGCTGGAAAAAGAGATCTCGGCCATGCCGGGGGTGCAGCGCTTCGAACTGTCCGTCGCCAGTGACTTCTTCCTCGGGGACAACTACTTTCGACTCACCGCCGCCATGCCCGAGGCGACCGAGCCGCAGATCGGACAGGTCATCGCTCGCATCGACGAAAGCCTGGGCAAGTTCGGCGGTTTGCGGGATCGGAGCTTCGAATTCGTCGTCGGTGATCGAGCCCGGGTCGGCTCGCCCAAGACACTGGCGGCGGGCCCGTTCCTCGACGCGGTCCGACATGCCCGCCACTACAGCGCCTCGATGCCCGAGGGGACCATCTCCTGGGAGCTGCGTCCCACGCCGCGAATCTCCCTCGGGGCGCAGCGGACCGGCACGGCCGAACCGCTCGCCGCGATCCGGGCGATGATCGGTCCCACGACCACCGCCGAGGTCTCGATCGACGCGGCCGAGCACGGGCGATGGAACGTCGACCTACCGCTGTCCGTCGAGCGGGAGACGGAGCTTCGCCGTCAGCTGCCCGAAAACCCTTGGGCCACCGAGTTCGTCGTTATCAAGGACGGCGCGATCGTCCAGCTGGCCGTGCGCAACACGACACCGTCGGCCGTCGACCCCGACCTCGCCTACACCCAATTGTCCGACACCGTAAGGACATTGGGCCCGACCACCACTCACCCCCTACTCCTGAACTGGAGCTGGTTCTTCGCCTACACCGAAGGAAAGCGCAACGAGGGCTCCGTCCACGCCGCGGGCTGCCACTACACGATCCCCACTGCCGACGAAACACTCAGCGCCCCAGCCCGAGCCGTCCAGCACAGGATGCGCCAGGAGTTCGACACCTGCCGGTAGGACCTGGACTCCGCAGAACACCCGCGGACGTGGCGGCGGGACCTCAACTGCCGTCCCAGTCGACGCGAGGCCGACCCATTGATCGTCGCGGGTCCGCATCGCAACCTCCTGTCCAGGGGACCGCAGTGCTGCCCTGCACGGGATTCAAACGCACGCCGCCTGGCAGCGTTCTTTCACCGAGATCGCCGGCCGAGCACCGACACTACCGGTGAAACGTTGCAAGCAGTTCGCGTGATGCATCAGCGACTGCAACGCCTCGAAAGACGTGGCTAAGTGGCAAGAGCGACTGCGTGAGAGTCGATCTCGGGCACTGGGCACGCAAACCGCACCGACCGTCCGGATTCACGCGCAACCTTCGTGCTACGCGGGAGTTGTTGTGAAAGTGGGAGATTCGATTTTGCCAACCCTACATATTGATCACATATCCTGCGAGACAATGGTTTTAGCAATCCGACATGCAAGGTGACCTCGTGGGTGCCCCATGGGGAAGGTACGTGAAATGGACACGGCCCAGCCAACAACACTCGTCTGTCTGATGGGCATCGACGCCTGGGGCAGCTGATGACACAGGTGGTCATCCTCGGGGCGGGAATCGCCGGTCTGCTGGCCACCGCAGCGGCTGCCGCCTCCGGTTGTGTCGATCAGGTCGTGCTGGTGGACAGCGACATCCTTCCCGCGGACCCCGTACCTCGCCGGAATATTCCGCAGGCAGCGCACGTACACGGTCTGCTCGCGTCAGGCTGTCGAGCTGTCGACCAGCTCGTACCCGACTTCCTGGACACCGTGGTCGACCTAGGTGGGGTGGCCGGCGACTTCGCCCGCGACGTCGCCTTGGGTACGCCCTTCGGTTGGGCGCAGCGCTTTCCGTCCGATCTGAGGGTGGTCGGTGCCAGCCGGGACCTGATCGAATGGGCGATCCGTGTGCACGTGTCGGCGATGCCGGGAGTACAGCTGCTGTGCGGCCACACCTGTACCGGTCTACTAGCCGAGCCGAGTAGCACGGCAGTGATCGGAGCCCAGCTGTCCTCGGTGGACTGGACGACCATCGCAGTGCCCGCTGATTTGGTGATCGACGCGACCGGCCGCGGCTCACGGGCCGATCGCTGGCTGACCGACCTGAACCTGGCTCCGCCACCGACGGTGACCGTGGACTCCCACGCCGGCTACGCCAGCCGCGTCTACACGCTGTCCGCTGATTACCGCCCGGATTGGCTGTGTTGCTATCTGCCGCTCGTCGCCCCGCATCATCCGCGTGGCGGGCTTGTCTGCCGGATCGAGGGCGACCGCTATCGGGTCTCCCTGTTCGGCGTCGGCAGCGACCGACCCACTCGGCACGAAGAGAATTTCCTATCGTTCGCGCGCAGCCTCCACGACCCGACGATCGCCGAAATCATCGATTCCGCCGAGCCGGTCACACCGGTTCGCGTGACTACCGCTACCTCGAATCGGCGCCGTTATCCGGAGCGAACAGCCCGCTACCCGGCCAACTTCGTGCATGTCGGTGACGCGCTGTGCTGCCTGAATCCGATCTACGGCCAGGGCATGAGCGTTGCGGCCAACGCCGCGGTCGTGCTCGGTCGCCAACTCGCCGCCACCAGCCTGGATCGTGGCTTCGCCGCACGTTTCCACCGCGCGGTCACCCCGGTCACGCAGTGGGCATGGACACTGGCCACCAGCGCCGATGTGCGCTGGCCCGGCGCCACCTCACCGAACCCCGTGCAGCGAATCATGGGCCGCCATCTGGATCGGGTGATGGCGGCGGCCACTCGGTCCCCGCGCGTGCAGCAGTCCTTTCTGGACGTGATGCACCTCCTGCGGTCCCCGATTTCCTTGGCGGCCCCACCCACTCTGCTGCGTACCTTCACCGCCGCCAGAGGCCATGCAGACCGCACGCTAGAACACGATCACGCGATGCACGCCAACTCGCAGGAGACCACATGAGCCACAAACCATTCCTCGTGGACGACGTCTCTTCCTCCGTCGCCCGGCCCACCACCGAGACCCCACCGGTGCTGCTGTGGCCGAGGACGGTGTGGACCGTACTCGGCATCGCATTCCTCGCACTGGAAATCGTGGTCATGGCCCGCTGGATCGCCGACGACGGTTACCGGCTCGAGCCCACCACCGCGCACAACGGATCCCTCTTCCCGGTGCTTTCCAGCCTGGGCGTCACGGCCATTTGCACCGTCATTTTTGTGGTGTTCACGACCGTGATAGTCCGCGACGCGGTCAGGCAACGATGTGTCACCCCAGAATTCGTGATGACCATCGGGATCGGGACCGGACTGTGGATGGAACAGCTGAGCGGATTCTTCAAGCCTGTTTTCGTCAACAACGCCAATGGACCATGGGTGATCTCCAGCTTCGCACCGTATCTACCCGGCTGGCAGGGAAACGCGCCACACGAGGAGCCCTACCAGCCGACCAACGTGCTGATCTGGCTCAGTGCCCCCGCGGTCACCGCGTTCTGCGTCTACCTCCTGTCCCGAATCCGGCGTCGGTATCCGAACCTGTCCGGAATTCGTTTCGTCGCCGTTGTCCTGGCCTTCGGCTTCGTGAGCGCCGAGTTGCAGGATCCGTTCTTCGCCTACTTCGGGTTCACCCGCTGGGATACCGGCATCGAGGGGTTCACGCTGTTTCCAGGCACGTGGCACCAGTTTCCGCTACACGAAGCCATGGGGTTCGGGTTCATCCTGATGAGCTCGCTCATCGGGTTCCACTACTGGCTACGTGGGAGCGGACGGGCGTTCCTGATGCCAGGCGCCGGACCGGGGCCGCGGTGGCTGCGAGCAGCCGTTCCGGTTGTCGCCGCGATCGGTGTCGTCTGCACCATCATCGCCCTCTACGTCACCTGGCTCGTGGCGCTGAGCCTGGTATCCACTGTCAGCCCCACCGAACTTCCCGCCTTCTGGAGCGAGGTCAGCTTCCCCAGCAACCCTTGACGACCTCTCGCACGCCGTTGGTCGAGAACGAGCGCCGAGGATGCGAAACCCGATGAAGGTTCTACACCACGATCGCCGAGAAGCCATTCTCGAGTAAGGGAGTGAAGACTCATGTCCGCATCCGCACGAGAACCCATAGCGATTATCGGGATCGGCTGCCGATTCCCTGGTGGAGTGCAGTCGCCCGCCGGGTTGTGGGACCTTGTCGCCGCGGGCCGGGACACGCTCGGGCCGGTGCCGCCGGACCGGTGGGACCCTGCCCTGACCCGATTCCTGCATCCGGACGACGTGTCCCGCTATGACCGGGGATGCTTTATCGATGGCGATGTGTGGGCCTGGGATCCAGAGGCCTTCTCCATTGCCCGCATCGAAGCGGCCTATGTCGACCCCCAGTTCCGGGTGCTGCTGGAAACCGCCTGGGAGGCGGTCGAAAACGCCGGACTGTCGATCGGCGCGATCCGTGGCAGTCGCACAGGCGTGTACGTGGGCATCTATACCACCGACAACCTGCTGCGTGAAGCCCGCCCGCAACAGGACTGGCTCAACACCTTGTACCTGTTCGGCAACCTGCCCGCCTCCGGCGCGGGGCGGATCGCCTTCGGGCTGGACCTACGCGGCCCGACCATGGTGCTGGGCACCCACTGTTCCTCGGGACTCGTCGCGGTCGACACGGCGTGTGGGCAGCTGACAGCCGGCGACTGCGATATGGCTCTGGCCGGAGCGACGATGCTGATGCTCGCGCCGGAAACCCACTATCTGGAAGCGCCGTACCTGTTGTCGACGAAGGGGCATTGTTTCGCGTTCGACGCGCGCGCGGACGGCTACGTGCGCGGTGAGGGAGCCGGGGTGCTGGTGCTCAAGCGCCTGGCCGACGCACAGCGGGACGGGGACCGAATACTCGCGGTCATCAGGGGCTGCGGAGTGAACAACGACGGCCGCTCGGGCCGGTTGACCGCGCCGTCGACCCTGCAGCAGCAGCAGTTGTTCCGGGACGTGGTCGAGCGGGCACAGATCGATCCGGGCCGGGTCGGTCTGGTCGAGGCCCACGGTCCGGGCACCTCGGTGGGCGACCCGGTCGAGTACACCTCGATCAATGCCGTCTACGGGCGCGGCACCGGAAAGTGCGCGCTGGGATCGGTCAAAACCAATATCGGGCACACCGAGCCGGTCTCCGGGATCGCGGCCACGATCAAGGCGGTGCAGGCGCTACGGCATGGATACATCCCTCCGAATCTGCACTGGCAGTCGTGGAATTCGCAGATATTTCACGACAACCGCATCTCGCGGCTGTTCGTACCCGGCGCGCTGACCGCCTGGCCGGTGCCGGGAGACGAGCCGCGGTTGGCGGCGGTGTCGTCCTACGGGATCGTCGGCACCAACGCACATCTGATTCTCGAACAAGCACCCGAACCGGCTCGCCCGCGGCGCACGAACGGCGCATCCGCACCCGATATGGCAGCGGATACCCAAGCCGACAGCCCGGCGGCGTTCCTGCTGTCCGGAGTATCGGCAGAAGCAATGCGGATCAACGCGCAACGACTGGCCGACTGGATGTCCACCAACCCGGTCCAACCCGCATTGAAGCCGCGTCCGATCACGACGCGGGATGTGGCACACACACTCGCGGCACGCCGATGGCACGGTCCGCACCGGGCCGGACTGATCGCCTGTAACAACGGCGAACTGGTCGAAGTGGCACGGGCCATCGCCGAGGACCGCCCCGACGACCGGATGGTCGTGGGCAACATCGCATTGCCGGGCGAACACGCAGGACCGGTCTTCGTCTATACCGGGCAGGGATCACAGTGGCCGGGCATGTGCCAACGCCTGCTCGGCCGCGACGAGGCGTTCACCGCGACGATCGACACGCTGGAGCCGCTGATCCAAGCGGAGTCCGGGTTTTCGGTCCGCCGTATGATCACCCACCCTGCTGAGTTGACCGGTATCGCCAGGATTCAGCCCACCCTGTTCGCCATCCAGCTCGGGGTGACCGAGCTGTGGCGCTCGTGGGGGGTGCATCCCGCTGGTGTGATCGGCCATTCCATGGGCGAGATCGCCGCCGCGGTCACCGCCGGGGCATTGTCACTGCACGACGGAGCCAAGGTTATCTGCCGCCGGTCATCGCTGATGGCCACGATCTCGGGCGGGGCCATGGCTTCGGTCCTGCTGCCCGCCGAACGAGTCGAGGCAGACATGGCCTGCGCGGGCGCCGATCGGGTGTCTGTCGCGGTGCTCGGCGGACAAGGGACAACCGCGGTGTCCGGCGATCCAGAGCAGGTCGGCGACCTGGTCGAGCACTGGACGCGGCGAAACGTTTCGGCCAGCCGGATCAGCGTCGATGTCGCCTCGCACTCCGCCTACGTCGACCCGATTCTGGACCGGCTCCGCGATCGCCTGGCCGACATCGCCCCGCAGCGGCCGAGGATCGGCTTCTATTCCAGCACCCGGCCCGGCGAGCCCGAACCGGTGTTGGACGGGGACTACTGGGCCGCCAATTTGCGGCTGCCGGTCCAGTTCGCCGCCGCGGTCGGCGCCGCGTTCGACGCCGCGCATCGGGCACTGATCGAGTGCGGCCCGCATCCACTGGCCGTGCGAACGGCCACAGCCATCGCAGGCGAACTAGGAGTCCGCAACACAGTGGTAACAGGAAGTCTGTATCGCGACACCCCGGACGACACCGGCTTCCTGAAATCCTTGATGTCGGCGCACTGCGCGGGAGTGAAGGTCGACTGGGCAAGCCGGTACTCGCAAGGCGAACTGGTTGATCTACCGCCGACCGGATGGCACCGAGTCCGCCACGGCGGCGATCAGCCGCCACACCAACTCGTCGCGCCAGGATTGGTCGGCGCGACGCAGCACGGTCTGCTCGGCGGCCACGTACACGACCCGGAACGGCCAGGGCGGCACCTATGGCAGACCCCGGTAAGTCCGTCCCGGATCCCGTGGCTGGCCGACCATCAGGTCGCCGGTGTACCGGTGCTGCCCGGCGCGGGAATCGCGGAAATGATGCTGTCCGCCGCCCGTGTGGTGTTCGGCACCTCGACGGTGACGCTGTCCGGGCTGACGCTGCAAGCGCCCCTCGTGCTCGATCCCGAACCCACCGTCACAACCCGGATCGAAACGACGAGCAGCGGTGCCGACGTGGTCGTCTCGTCCAGCGGTCGATCCGGCTCGATCGTGCACGCCGACGCACTCGCCCACCTGCTCGCCTCGAACCCGGAACCCTTTGTCCCGCAAGCTGACGGCGACCAGGACGCGTGGACCGATGTCGTGCCCGAAGAACTGTATCGGGTCTTCCGAGACCGGCACGGCGTAGTACACGGGCCGGCTTTCAAGGGGTGCGAACGCATCCGGCTGCACAAAGACGGCCAGCAGGCGATCGGCACGATCCGGATCCCTGACGCGGCACGAATCTCCGTAGCGCCGATGGCCTTGCACCCGGTGCTGTTCGACAGCGTCGTCCACACTATCGCCGCGGCCTGGTTGTTCGGCCACGACACCGAACCCGGCCCGATCATGGTGGGCGGGATCGACGCCGTCCACCTGCACGGCGACACTCGAGCCAGCCGCCTGGCACACGTGCGGGTGAGCGAAGCCGACGTGCAGCATTTCGTCGCGTCCGCGGTGCTCACCACTCTCGACGGCACTGTGACCGCCGAAATCGACGGCCTGCGCCTGGTGAACATCACCACCCCGCACGAGCGCTTCACCCGCCGGTTGAGCCACCAGGCCTGGGTTCCCACAGATCTGCCCGAGCCCGCCGAACAGCACGCCATCGCCTCCGGCGCCTGGCTCGTGATCGGCGACCCGAACCGAACCTGGGAACACCAACTCGCACGAGCCTTGACCGAAGCCGGTGCGACAACCCAGGAACTCACGTGTCCACAACGGCACAACGGACACCTGGCCACGTTCGAGTCCACACTCGACGATGCCCTGTCCACTCACTCGGAATGGGCCGGGATCGTCGTCACGGTCAACGAAACCACCACCAACCCTGCCGAGACCGAGCCTGCACTGCTCGCTCGCACCCGCGTGACCCGCGCCGCAACCGTACTGGCTAGATGCGCCGCGCTACCGACGCCCCCGCGAGTGTGGATCGTAGCCCGAAGCACCGCTGATCCGAGTCCCGCCACCGGCGGCCTGGCCGGCGTGATCCGCACCGCCGCCTACGAATGCGGACACCTGAACCCCAGCATGATCAGCTGCGACCGCAGCATCGACGCTCGTCTGCTCGTCACTGACCTGCTCACCGCGCCGCCCGCGCCGACGGAGATCGCATGGCGCGGCGAACGCCGCTATTCGGCCCGATTGACGCCCGGCGCGCCGAAAACCGCCGAACACCATGACAGCAACCCCGAGCCCGTGCGAGCGGGCGGCGCCTACCTGGTGACCGGCGGACTCGGTGCACTCGGACTGACCACCGCCCGCTGGTTGAGCACCCAGGGTGCCGAGCATCTGGTGCTCTGCGGACGCAATACTCCTACCGTCGAAGCCGAAACCACGATCAGCGAACTTCGTGCTGCCGGAGTCGACGTCAGCATCGTGCTCGGTGACCTGGCCGACCCAGAAATCGCTCACCGCGCGGTAACGACATCCCGAACACTGCACGGCGTCGTCCACGCGGCCGGCGTCATCGAGGACGCCACCCTGGCCACCCTCACCCCCGAGCTGATCTCGCGTGTGTGGCGGGGCAAGGTCGACGGCGCGTGGGCGTTGCACCGCGCCGTGGCGCACCTCGGGCACGAGCTGGACTGGTGGATCAACTACAGCTCCGCCGCCGCGCTGCTGGGATCGCCAGGACAAACGGCCTACGCCGCCGCCAATGCCTGGCTGGACCAGTTCACTCGCTGGCGCGACGCCCAGGGGCTGGCTACGACCAGCATCCAGTGGGGCGCATGGGGCGAGATCGGACAAGGCCAGCACATGGCTACCCGGGGTCTCGATCTGATCAACCCGGGAGACGGGTTGGACGCCCTCGCGCGCATCCTGACGGCCGGTCTCACCGAGATCGCCTACTCACCTATGGAATTGACCCGCTGGGTCGAGCAATATCCGGCCGCTGCGACCAGCACCTTGTTCGCCGACCTGCTCACCGACTCCGGCGGGGACAGCGCGGTACTGACCGAACTGCTCGCCGCCACTACGCTGCATCAATGGCACGGTATTCTCGAACAACACGTCATCGACTGCGTTCGCAGCGTCCTGAGTGACACCAGCTACCACATCACCGGCTCGACAAGCCTCGTCCTGCTCGGCATGGACAGCCTGGCCGCAGTCCAACTCCAAGCTCAGCTCAACCACAGCCTGAAAATCGTCATCGACCCGGGCGTTGTGTGGGTACGGCCCACACCGGCAGGCATCGCCGAATGGATCCTCAGCCAGATGGGTCTCGTCGCCGCGCCCGACCCGGACAGCGCATCGTCACACAACCCCGCACAAGAGGAACCAGCCGTCCAATAGGGGCGACAAAGCCACCCCGACGCCGGTGGGCCAGGCGCCACGCTCGGGCTTGGTTCAAACGGACCAGATCCCGAGCGCGGGTCTTGGAGAGTGTCAGGGTTGCGCGGCTTCGTATTGTGCGTGTGGTGGAGGTATCAGATAGATCAGTGCGGTTCTTGATCCTTGTTATCGCACTGTCGATTCCGCTGTATGTGCTCGGCGCGATCACCGGTGGACTCCGGATCGGTTCCATGCTGTTGCCGAGCAGTGCGGTGATATTCGTGCTGCCCGCCGCTGTCGCGGTGGCGCTGACCTGGCGGGATGGGGGCGGCGTCGCGGTCATGGCCTTGTTGAGGCGTGTCGTGGACCGACCGGCGGCCAGACTGCGCTGGTATGCCGCTGCGGCGCTGATGGTTCCGGCGATCGGGGTGGTGTCGCATCTGGTGCTGTGGTGTGCCGGTCGGGTGGATACGGCGGCGCCGCTGTCGTTGACATCGGCCGTGCCGATCGGGCTCGTTCTGTTCATGGTGGGAGCCGCGTTCGAGGAATTGGGGTGGACGGCGTATGCCACCGACCCGCTGCAGCGACGTTTCGGACCGATCGCGACCGGACTCGGGATGGGATTGTATTGGGCCGTATGGCATCTGGTCGGATGGGTGCAGGCTGGACATTCGGCGCTCTGGGTCGCGGGCTGGTTCCTGGCCACCGTCGCCGCCCGTGTTCTCATCGTCGACCTGTACAACCGGACCGGCGGCGTGAGCGCCGCGATCCTGCTGCACACCATGTTGAATGTGGTCGCCGCGAACTCCCCGGAACTGAACACGGCCACCGGCACGATCACCTTCGGCATTCTGACGACCGTCGTCGCACTCGGCTTTATCTTGAGATCTCCTGCACTTCAACCACATTCGATGCCAACCCCGTTCGCTCGACGGTAGTCGAGCCAGACAACTCCCGATCCTCGAGCCACCGACCGACCGGCTCAAAGTTGCGGCCCGTCCCCTTCCTCTGGATCTCTGCGACGGCGATAGCGCGCCCCGAATGCCCCTTTTGCCGTGCACGTGCGCCGATCACTTCTGCGCCCACGCAATTCCGATTTACTCATGCTCGGCGGCACCCACCGGCAACGCTCCTCTTTGCTCATACCGAGTTGGACCCACGCACGGCGGCGCGGGTTCCCCGCGACACGCACCTGTCCCCGACGTGTCCTGTCCAGCGCCGCCGCCAGGCGCGTTTCCGGTGCATGGAAGACCCTGCGATGGCCGCCGCCTTTCCCCGCCAGGTTTGCTGCACACGCCGGATGGGCCGGGCGAATAGTTTGCTAGATAGTTGTCCACGGTTCTATGGAGGGTGGAGCAGCAGAGAAGTAGGTATTTCCGGGGGTTGCTCCACCTTCAGATAACAATGGGTGGGTACCTCGCCGTGCTTTGCGAACACCGCCACGGGGACGGCGACGCCGCTACCGACGGCGATAGAGCAAGCGCGGCGATGATTCGGCAGCGGCAGTCGAGTATTTCACTGACCCCTCCGGAGTGCCCGAACGGTGAGCAGCGCCGGCGCGGGGCGCCGGCGGCTCGGCGAGCGTAGCGATCAGAGCTGTTCGCCCTGTTCGCGGCGTCGGTCCAGGTCGCTCTGGCGCGCGGCTTCTTGGCGGCGGGCCTCGGCGCGCTGCTGTTCGGCGCGCTCGCGCAGGCCGCGCAGGAAGGCTTCGTCGGCGGCGGCGTCCTGGGCGACGTAGCGACCGGGGCGGTCGTATTCGGCGTACGCGGTGGTCGAGCGGGGACGGCCCTCGTGCATCGGGCGGCCCGCGAAGAGCCAGAGGAGCGCGCCGACGGTGGGGATGAGGATGACGACGATCAGCCAGCCCATCTTGGGCAGGTGCCGGATGCCTGCCTCGGGACAGGTGATGATGTCGATCAGGCAGTAGACCCACAGTGCCAACGTGAGCAGTCCAACGATCGCGTAGGGCATCGGTACCTCCTAGTACGTCTGCCAGCCCGGTCCGCGCGGCGATTCGTGGCGAATCTCCCCCCAACCGGCCCGGGCCCGTGCCCGTAGCTGGCAGCTCTTCTCGAATAGGCGGCAGGATCGGCCCCCGACTGCCGCACCACGCCAGACCCTATCGGACGACCGCACCACTCTCCACTCGACGCTGATGTGCGTCTCTCCACAGCAGACTTGCTGGTCACCTGGCCCCGATCAGTGCGCCAGTTTCAAGCCGATCACGCTGCCGATGATGCCTAGGAGAAAGACGACTTCGAGGAGGGTGATCGGTTCGGAGCCGGTGGTCATCGCGTAGGCGACGGTGAGGACGGCGCCGATGCCGACCCAGACGGCGTAGGCGGTGCCGACCGGGAGGTCGCGCATGGCGAAGGCCAGGCCGGCCATGCTGGCGGCGAGCGCGACCAGGAAGACGAGGGTGGGGATCAGCCGGGTGAAACCGGCCGATTTGCCTAGAGCGGTGGCCCAGATCGCTTCACAAACGCCGGACAACACCAGAATCAACCAAGACATGACGAGCCTCCGAGGCCGTCTTGTCGCGCACCGGGTACGGCTCCCTCGTCCGGGGTCCCTGCCGGGACCTGCCTTCCACGATGGCAACTCGGCGCACCGGAGGCAAGCGGGCTGCCGGTGACGTTTCTCTCCATGAAGTGCGCAATTTCGGGTATCGAGCACGGTGCGTCCTGCGTCTTAGCATCGCGACCGTGACTGAGATCGAACCTTTTCCCGTGCACATTCCCGGGCGCGAGTTGCAGGACTTGCGAGAGCGTCTCGACCGGGTACGACTGCCCGAAGCGGAAACAGTGGCGGACGGTTCGCAGGGCATCGGGTTGGCACGATTGCGAGGGCTCCTGGACGGCTGGCGGCGGCACGATTGGCGTGCGCTGGAACAACGATGGAATGCGTTGCCGCACTTCCGCACTCGGCTGGACGGGTTGAATATCGCGTTCTGGCATGTGCGTTCGCCGGAGGCCGGCGCCTTTCCGCTGGTGCTGACGCACGGCTGGCCGGGCTCGGTGCTGGAGTTCGAGAGCGTGATCGGGCCGCTGACCGACCCGGTCGCGCACGGCGGTTCGGCCGCAGACGCTTTCGACGTGGTCGTACCGGCCCTGCCCGGTTTCGGGTTCAGCGAGCGGCCGCGGGAAACCGGCTGGAATCCCGGCCGGACCGCACGGGCGTGGGCCGATCTGATGACCCGGCTGGGGTACGAACGCTTCGGGGCGCACGGTGGCGACTGGGGCGCGTTCGTCAGCACCGAATTGGCCTGCGTGGTACCGGAAAGAGTTGCCGCACTGCATCTCACGATGCCGATCGCGGCGCCGACGGCAGCGGACATCGCGACGGCCGACGCTGCGGAGCAAGCCATGCTCACCCGGCGGGACAGGTTCATGATGACCGGGCCCACCCATGTGATCACCCAAGGCATGCTGCCGCAGACGATCGGCTACGCGCTGCTCGATTCGCCGGCCGGGCTCGCGGCATGGCTGAGCGAAGCCCTGGTCGCCTTTTCGGACACGCGCCCCGAAGCGGGTGGCGGCGTCAGCGTGGCGCAGCAGCTGGACGACATCGCCCTGTACTGGTTCACCGGTACCGGAGCCGCTACCGCTCGCTGGTATTGGGAGGCCCTGCGGTGGACGGCGCGAAGCGCGGCCGAGCAGAACAGCCAGCCGGTACTCGTGCCCACCGCCTGCACACTGTTCCCGGCCGAACCGTTCCCGGTGGCCCGGCGCTGGGCGGAACACCGCTACCGGAACCTCACCAGTTGGCACGAGAGGGAACACGGCGGACACTTCCCGGGGTGGGAACACCCGGACGTGCTGGTCAGCGAGCTACGCAACGCCTTCCGCGCGATCCGCTAGTACGCCGGGCGCTGTGCTGGGGAGGCCGGCACAGCTCGGCAGTTGCCTCGTGCAACGCTGTAGTTATGCCCGCCTCCGCCTCTCCCGATGCCCCGACCGACGCGCCGATCAGCAGATACGGACTGGGGACGGCCGCGGTCGGACGGCCGGGCTACATCACGCTCGGACGAGAACTCGACCTGCCTGCCGAGCGCACGGTGGACGCGATGCGCACCCGCACGCACGCGCTGCTCGACGCCGCGTGGGCGGCGGGGGTGCGGTACTTGGACACCGCCCGCTCCTACGGCCGCGCCGAGGAATTCGTCGGCGAATGGCTGACGGCACGGCCGGAAGTAGCGGCAGCGGCCACCATCGGCAGCAAATGGGGCTACACCTATACCGCCGACTGGCAGGCGTCGGGCGTCGCGGCCCATGAGATCAAGGAACACACGGTCGCCGTGTTCGATCGTCAAATCCGGGAAACCCGAGCCGCTTTGGGCGAGCACCTGGATGTCTATCTGATCCATTCGGTCACTCCCGACAGCCCCGCGCTGGCCAACCGCGAGCTGCACGCGCGACTGGCGGACCTGGCCGCGACGGGCATCCGGGTCGGGCTGTCGACCAGCGGGCCCGCCCAGGCGGCGACCGTGCGCGCGGCGCTGGATGTCACCGTCGCCGGTCAGCCGCTGTTCGCCGCCGTCCAGTCCACCTGGAATCTGCTCGACCCCTCCGCGGGACCCGCACTGGCCGAGGCACATTCGGCAGGCTGGCTGGTGGTGGTCAAGGAAGCCATGGCCAACGGCCGCCTCGCCGATCGCAACGCCACCGGTCCCGGCACCGCCGCCTTGCGCGCGGTATCCGGCCGTCTCGGCACCAGCACCGACGCGCTGGCGCTGGCCGCGGCAGCCGCCCAACCTTGGGCCGATATCGTCCTGTCCGGCGCCGCGACCCTGGACCAGCTCACCTCCAATCTCACCGCCGCCGAACTCCACCTCGCACCCGCCGACCTGAGCGAGTTGGCCGTCCTGGTCGAATCCCCCGAGACTTTCTGGCGCACCCGCGCCGAACTACCCTGGGCCTGAACGCGCGGCGCCGGCCATTGCCGACCACCGCGACAGCCGAGTGCACTATGCTTCCCGACCACATGAACTAGAACAGGTTCCAGGGGGAGGGCTTCGCGGTGCGGGGATCAAGATTGCCGGCTGCCGCCATCGTCGCGGCTTACGTCGCAGTAGCGAGCGCCGGCGCGGCGACGGCAGTGCCACTGCCGGAACAAGATTCGTTCTACACGGTGCCGCCGAATATCGCGGACCTGCCCAACGGCACCGTGCTCGCATCGCGGCCGATCGACGCACAGTCCTACTTCCAGCCGCTGGCCGCAGACGCATGGCAGGTGCAATACAAGACGATCGACAATCGCAACGAGCCCAGCGCATACATCGCCACGATCCTTGTGCCACAGCAGGAATGGCGCGGCATCGGCCCGCGGCCACTGCTGTCGTACCAGGTCGCCGAAGACGGCGTCGGCACGAAATGCGCACCCTCCTATGCGTTGCGCGGTGGGCTCGGCGGCGGCCCGAGTAACTCGTTCAGCGAGACCGGGATGATAGGCATTGCGCTCCAACAAGGTTGGGCCGTCGTCGTGCCGGACTATCAAGGCCCGAACTCCGACTTATCCGGCGCGGACGGCTACGCGCACGGCGTCCTGGACGGCATTCGCGCCGCCAAGACGTTCCCGCCCGCCGGTGTCGACTCCGCCGCCCCGATCGGCCTGTGGCGCTACTCCGGCGGCGCGCAGGCCACGGCGGTCGCAGCCCAGGCGCACAGCACCTACGCCCCGGAGTTGGCGCTGTCCGGTGCCGCGCTGGGCGGCGTGGTCGCCGATCTGGCCGCCACCCTGGCGGGTTTCAGCGGCGGACCGATGGGCGGCGCGCTCGTCATCGGCTTGGCCGGCTTGGACCGCTCGTATCCGTACGCCGACGTGTTGCGCTACGTCAACGAATCCGGCCGCCGGATGATCGCCGCGGGCCGGTCGGACTGCCTGCTCGACGCCGCGCTCGCGCACCCCTTTCTCAGGGTGGCCGAGCTGGAGGCCTGGCCCGGTTCGCTCACCGACAATGCGGAGCTGAGCCGGGTCATCCGGTTGACCAGCCCGCTGTTCCGGGCCGGCGCGCCCACCGCGCCGGTGCTGATCTATCACGCGATCAACGACGAGTTCGCGCCGATCGATTCCGCCCGGGGGCTGGCCGAAAACTACTGCGCTGCAGGCACTCCGGTGCAGCGAGTGGAGAATCCGATCGGCGAGCACGGCACCGAAGCGGCAGCCGGGCTGCCCGCCGCCCTGACCTACCTGTCCGACCGCTTCTCCGGCAGGCCCGCACCCAGCACCTGCTGACCACACCTTTCCCGCGAAGACGAAACGCCGGACGACGCGGTGCCGATGATGTGATAAGAGCATCACCGCAGGCCGGACGGCCCGCGACGGAACACCTCGGGGGCGAGATGACCACCGCACAAGTGCACCATCGACGGTTGATCGTCTATGTCCCCGGCCTGACCGAGCGGCCGGGGGCGATCGACGGCCTGTTCGCGCGGTTGCAACGGGAACCCGGCTACGGGACCGACGAAACGATCTACTGGCAGTTTCCGGACGGGATTCGCCGTTTCAGCCGCGGCACGCTGGCGAACCGGTGCCGGGATCTGGCGGACCGGATCGACGCGTACTGGACGGGGCCGCGCAAGACGCCGGAGATCGTGCTCATCGGGCACAGCATCGGCGGGATCATGCACCGGTACGCCTACTTGCAGGCTTTGCGCGGAATCGACGGGCATCGGCTGCCGTGGGCGGACGCGGTGACCAGGATCGTGCTGCTGGCCGCGCCGAATCGCGGGGTCGATCCCGATCGGCTGCCGTGGTGGCAGCGCTATCCGACGAAGCTGCTGGCGCCGCTGCTGCGCCGGTTCACGGCGGTCGAATTGATCTGCGGCGCACCGTTCATCACCAATCTGCGGATCCTGTGGCTGCGCGAGATCGCCCAGCTGGGCAACCAGGCGCCGATCGTGGTGCAGGTCAGCGGGAAGAAGGACCGGGCCGTCGTGAAGGAGGACAGCCGCGATCTGGAAACGTTGCCGACAGGTGTGCAGAAGGTGGTGCCCGGTGCCACACACGCGGACATCATCAGCATCGAAGCGGGCCTGTCCGAGGACTATGCCGGTCAGCGGTACGAGATCCTGCGCGCGGCGATCACCGAGCCACTGCCGCCCAGCAATCCGGAGCCGCTGCCCGACGCCGAGGCCGCGAAAACCTCGGTGGTGTTCGCCCTGCACGGCATTCGCTCGGGTAACGGCGAATGGCCGAGCGAGCTGGAAGCGGCACTCTTGGCAGCCGACAAGAATGTGCTCGTGGTGACGCCCTCCTACGGCCGGCTGTCGGCCTACGATTTCGCGCTTCCGTTCACGCGCCGGCGCAACCTGCGCTGGTTCGCCGACATGTACAGCTACCACCTCGCGCGCCACCCGGGCATTCCGTTCCACTTCGTCGGGCACAGCAACGGCACCTATTTGTTCGGTCAGTCGCTGAAACAGATTCCGGCCCTGGAGTTTCAGCATGTGTTCCTGGCGGGCAGCGTGCTGCCGCGCGAGTTCGACTGGGTCCGGTGCGCCGACGCGGGCCAGATCGGCTCGCTGGTCAACATCTGCGCCAATCAGGACAAGCCGGTCGGCTGGCTGTGCAGCGGGCTGCGCGCGTTCCGGATGCGCGACGTCGGGGTCGGCGGATTCACGGGCTTCGATTCGGTGCCGCCGGGCACCCGGCAGATCCGCCACATCGAGGGCGGACACGGCGCGGCCCTGGTGACCGACCGTCTTTCGGCCGTCGTCGACTACGTGCGTACCGGCGCGGCAGGCGGCGAAGCGCACGTGGTCAAGCCCGGCCGCGGCTTCGAACTGATGTCGCGGGTGGCGCCCAGGCTGGCCTGGGCGACGGTCGCCGCCGTGGCCGGGCTGAGCTGGCTGGCCCTGTCCACGATGGGCATTCTGCTGGGCACGGCGATCGTCGCCGGGCTGCTCGCGCTCACCTACACCACTTTGAAAGTCGCTTGAGCCCAACCGCTCCCCTGGCCGGGCACCTTCCGGCACAGTGGCACTGTGCAGCAGGACTTGCCGTTCACCAGGCGCGTTCATTCACCGTTCAGCGCGAGACAGCGTCCGTTGATCCGCTGTCCCTACGGTCCGAAAACATGACGAATCGGACTCCCCCGCCACTGGCCGCGCTGCACGAGCCCTGGGGTTGGGTGAAGCGGCTGCTGGTCCTCGTGGTCGTGGCGGTGGGGTGTGTAGTGCTCGAGGTCAAGGACCGCCTCTTCGGCTGATGGCGGACAGCGGGACGCCGACCCTTAAGATCGGGTGATCCCATGTTCCGCCGAGAGAAGCCGATGGACGCTGCCGACCTGAGTTTTACGGTGCTGGGCCGCGTCACGGTGCGGCGCGGTGCGCTGACGCTGGCATCGGAACGCCTGCGGACCCAGGCCGTGCTCGCCGCATTGCTGTTCGCGCAAGGGCGGCCGTTGACCGCGGCACAGTTGGTGGACGCGGTGTGGGGTGAGGAGTTGCCCGGCGACCCGATCGCCTCGCTGCGCTCACACGTGCTGCTGTTGCGCAAACTCGTCGAACCCGATCGCGTGCGCCGCGGCGCGGCCACGGTGCTCGTTTCGGTCGGCGACGGATACGAATTGCGCGTCCCCCGGGAATCGGTGGACGCCTTCCAGGCCCAGTCGCTGGCCGCGGCCGCCGACAAGGCCAGGGCCGCAGGCGATTTCGAGCAGTCGCGAGCACACCTCGACCAAGCGCTGGCACTGTGGGGTGGTGAAGTGCTGACGGGCGTACCGGGACCGCTGGCAGCGGACCGGCGGCGGCACTTCACCGAGCTGCGCACGACCCTGCTGGAGGCCGGTTTCGAGGTCGATCTCCAGCTCGGGCGGCACGAGCAGGTGATCGGCGAATTGGCCACGGCCAGTGACGAATTCCCGCTGCGCGAGCGACTGCGCGGACTGCGGATGACCGCGCTGTATCGCTGCGGCCGGCGCAGCGAGGCCCTGTCGGTGTACACCGACACCCGGCGGCTGCTCATCGACCAGCTCGGCATCGAACCCGGCCCCGAACTGGCCGAACTGCACCAGCGCATCCTGGACGACGATCTGGCCGCGCCCTCGATGCACGCAGCTCGACCCGAGTCGCGCGAGAACGTCCGGCCGGCCCAGATACCCCGGGGCATAGCAGATTTCACCGGACGCGCAGCACTGGTCGACGAGCTTTGCGCGACGTTGATCCCCGCGGGAGACACCCCGCCCATCGTGGTGCTCACCGGGATGGGCGGGGTCGGCAAAACGACCCTGGCGACGCACGTCGCACGCGAGATCAGCGCACATTTCCCGGACGGACAGCTCTACGCGGACCTGCACAGCATGGACGATCGTCCCGCCGAACCGGTCGGCGTACTCGGCGCCTTCCTGCGCGCACTGGCGGTGCCGGACAGCGATATTCCACCCACCGAGTCCGAACGAGCGGCACTGCTGCGCAGCATGCTCACCGACCGCCGCATGCTGCTGGTGCTCGACAACGCCGGCACCCTGGATCAGGTGCGCCCGTTGCTGCCCAGCGGGTCCGGCTGCGCGGTCCTGGTCACCAGCCGCGCGGTGCTGCCGCTGCCGGACGCGACGTACCGGCCGCTCGGCGTCCTGTCCGCGGCCGAGGCGCGAAACTTGTTGGCACGCATCGTGGGAACGGCTCGGATCGCGGCGGACCCCGCGGCCGCCGAGGCGGTCGTCGCGGCCTGCGGTCGATTGCCGTTGGCGATCAGGATCATCGGTGCCCGCCTGGTGGCGCGACCGCATTGGAGTATGGCGGCAGTGGCACAGCGGCTGGCCGACGAACGGCATCGCCTCCCGGAATTGCGCTGCGGCGACCTGACCGTGGATGCCTGCTTCGCGTTCGGCTACCGGCAACTGCCCGCCGCCACCGCGCGGACGTTCGTGGCGCTGGCCGTGCCCGCGGTGCCCGATCTCTCGGCCGCCGCGGCCGCATCGATCCTGGGTCTCGATACCGCTGCGGCGGCACAGGTCTGCGAGTCACTCGTCGATCTCGGGCTGTTGCAGTCCGTCGGCGACGATCGGTACAGCTACCACGATCTGCTGCGGCTGTTCGCCCACACCGTCGACACCGAGATCGACCGGGCAGCGGTCCTGTCGCGCCTGCTGGACTACTACCTCGCGACCGCGAAAAACATCGTCCGCCATCGTTATCCCGGCCATCGGCTCGACTATGTCCCGCCCACTGCGCAACCCGGCACCGCGATCGGCACCGAGGCCGCCGCACACGCCTGGCTGGATACCGAGCGTACGGCGTTGATCGCCCTGCATCGCCAGATCGCCGCGGATCACCCCGCACTCGTGCCCGCGAGTGTGGACGTCGCGATGTTGATCAGCGAGAGCGTCGACCCGTCGGCAGAGTCCGGGCAGCTGGCCGACGCGCTGCGCGGGCTGCTCGCTGTCGCAGCGGGATTCGATGACCGGAACACCGAACTCCGCGCCCGCGTGGCGCTCGGCTTGATCCTCGCTCTGGACCTGGGTCGCGGTGACGACGCCGTCGCCGTGCTCGAACCCGTGCGAAAGATACTGCGACCGAACGGGAGCAGTCTGCTGCTGGCCTTCGCCGAACACCTGCTGGGCGCCGCCGCGCTCAGCGTCGGGCGCGCCGCCGATGCGATCACCCACATGGCCGCCGCGGTCGAGATCTTCCACGACCTGGACGACCCGGCCTGGGAGGGATGGGCCTGCGCCACCCTCGCCGACCGGTACGGCGATGCCGCGCAATGGGATCGAGCCGCCGATGCCGCTGAGCGCGCGCTGCGCCTGGCCGAGCGATTGGGTGGCGCGGCCTTCGAGTCGCTGGCCCGGAGCCAGCTGGGCCGGGTGGTCCTGATGCGCGACCATGATCCGGAGCCTGCCGTGACGATCTGCGCGGACGCGGTGCGCACGGCGCGCGGGCACGGCCGCCGGTTGCTCCTGGGCTGGGCGCTGTACCGGCAGGCGGAGGTCGCCCTGTACGGGCGGTACTTCGATATCGCGGAAACCGCTGCGGCCGAAGCCATTTCGGTACTCACAGAAGCCGCGGACCCGATCCGCCGCGGGCACGCGCTGGACTATCGGGCCCGGGCACTGGCGGCGCTGGGACGCGATATCGAAGCCCGGCAGGTGCGCGCGCAACTGGCCGAGCTGGCCACCCGGATCGGCCGTACACCACCGGCAGCGGCCGAGTTCGACGTCGCCGGCGCGGGGAGCACCGGCCGACCCTGACCGTCGGCTTGGGCCGCTTTACTCATCGCACCAGGTCGGGCGGGCGTTCATTCGCGGCTCAACGCCCGCTCGAGCACGCCACCCAAGATCGGATCGACAGCACGTTCCCCGGTCCGATCGGAGCAGTTCACCATGCCTTCCGCCGCCACTATCGGCAGCAAGACCATCGATGTGATCGGGTATCCGTGCAATGCGCGCGGACGAGGACTGCGTACGGCCGTCACGGCGGCGCACTACCTCGCCGCCCGCGGCGCCCGGGTCCGCCAACTGCGCGGCACCACTCCCGCGACGACGATCGACCTGATCCGCGCGCGGCTCAGCCGGCCCGACCGTCCGGAGGTCATCGCCTGCGCTGGTGGCGACGACCTGATATCGCTTGTTCTGCAGGCCATCTCCGGAACCGGGGTCGCGCTCGGCGTGTTGCCGACCGGGCACCGGGACGATCTCGCCGCAGCACTCGGCATCCCGCTGAACGACCCGCGGTCGGCGGCCGAGGTCGTCCTGGCCGGGCAGCTCCGCGAGATCGACGTGGGAGTCGCCGGTACCGCACCCGCCGCACACACCATGTTCACGACCGCCGTGCACATCGGATCCGACACCCGGCTGCTCGAACGCCCGTACCGGCCGTGGTCCCCCGGTTTTCCTGCGGCGCTGCCGGCTCCCTCCGCACACCCGGTAAGGATCGAATTAACTTGTGGTACTGAGCTTTCCACGCCGACCGTGATCGATACCGAGGCGTTGTTCGTGACCGTGGGCAATATCGGCCGCATCGGCGGCAAGCCGATCTGCCCCGGCGCACGACTCGACGACGGCCTGCTCGACGTCACCGTGATCGGATCCGCACCGCGCGGACAGACGCTCCGCCTGCTCACCGCGTTGGCCGCCGGACGGGCGGTCACTCATCCCGCCGTCACCTACCACCAGGCCGCCGCGGTGTCCGTGTGGTGCCCGGCGGGCAGCGCGATCGTCGACGGCACATCACTGGACGCGCGGCCCTGTACCGCGCACGTTCTGCGCGGCGCGCAGGCCGTCCTGGTGCCGTGAACCTACCCCTGAGGAGAATCTTGTGAAATACCGAATCGGCACCATCGACCAGAACTTCGCGCCGAACAGACTCACCGTCTCGTACGTGGCCATCTGTGCGGGCACGGTAGATGTCGACCTACTGCGGCGGGCCTTCGCGCACACGTGCCGTCGCTTTCCGATGCTGTGCGGGCGGCTCCGCTCGGACGACGGCGACTGCTACGTCCACATTCTCGACAGTGAGCGCGACGACGCCGTCTTCGAGACGGTGCACAGCAGCGTCTCGGAGTGGCTCGCGCGCGGCCTCGACCCAGTCGATCCGGCCGTTCGGCTGGCGACACTGGAGATCGTGCACGCCGGCGCGACCACCGCGGTCGCACTGCGCGTGTCCCACGCCATCGGCGACGCGCACCTGGGATTCGAACTCCTCACCGAACTCTGGCGGACGGCTACCGCACTCGCCGCCACTGGGGCACTCGCCGAGCCCACCCCGATCGTGCCCCGCAGGCTGGAGGAACTACTCCACGAGCGCGGGATTCCCGTCCCCGACGTGGCGCTGCCCGCACCCCACGGCCTCTACCGCTGCACGCCGACGGAGATACTCGGCCGGCCGGGCCTGCGCCTCGCCACGGAGGAGCGGATCACGCTGTCGAACAGGGACACCGGCGCGCTGCTGCGCCTCGCACGAGCGCAGGGCACGACGGTGCACGCGCTGCTCAGCGCCGCGGTGATCCGGGCCGAGCGAGCGATGATCGCCGAAACTTCCGGCGCCGCACCCGAAGACGAGCTGCCGATGATCATCGGGCATGCCGTCGACCTGCGCCCGCATTTGACACCCCCGGCTCCGGTCACCGATACCAGCAACGGTCTCGGGTACGCGCCCACCGTAACCCTGTGCGGACCGGACGCCGACCTGCTCACCCTCGGCAAAGAGGTGAAGGCGCAGATCGTATTCGGCATCGAGAGCGGTACCGCACTGGCCACCATGTTCGCCGCGGCCCGCAGCGGGGAGAGCACACCGGACACGGCCGTCAACATCCTCACCAACTGGGGTGTGGTGCCCGCGCTGGAGTGTCCGGACGGGATGGCGGTGGTCGACTTCCGTGGCTTCGTCACCGGTGATTCCGTCCCAGAGCTCAGCTATTTCGTCTACACCTTCCGAGGGCGCCTGAGCATCGAGTTCACCTACGCCGAAAACCACCATCACCGCACCCGGATCGCCGCACTGCGCCGCCTCGTCGCGGGGAACCTCGAGGAGTTGATCGGTGATCTGGCCCGCCAGAACTGACCGGCCCGGCGCTGCGACGATATCCGGGCTGCTGCCGCCGAATCCTTTTGCCGTTTCGGTCGCTCTTATGTAGGAGCGGCCGAAAGGGCCGGTGTCGAGGAGGATCGATGACAGTGATCGTGGTCGCCGTGGTGGCGGCGGTGTCGGTGTGCAGCTGTGTGGCGGTGCTGCGGTGGCGTGGAAGGACGAACAGGCATGAGTGAATCGACTGCTTGGCCTGCCGACCAGCTGGTGCTGGCCGCCCAGCGCGGCGATGAAACCGCCATCACCGCACTGGTTTCGGGTGCGTATCCGCATATCCGGCGGTTCGCGACGTCGCTGTGCGCGAGCAGTCAGGACGCGGAGGACGCGGCGCAGGAAGCGGTCATCGTGCTGTTCCGCAAGATCGGCACGCTGCGCGCGACCACGGCGCTCGCGTCCTGGGTGTTCCGGATCGTGCGGAACGAATGCCTGCGCCGCGCCCAGCTGTTCGCGCGCCGCACGGTGCCTGCGGCGGAGGAGCTTTCGCCCTCGGCCGAGGACGACGTGCTGAGCAGGCTGGAGATCGAACGGGTGGCCGCCGCCGTGGCGTTGCTGCCCGAGGATCAGCGTCGCGTCCTGATCATGCGGGACATCCAAGGGCTACCGGGAAAGACCGTCGCCGTGTCGCTCGGGCTCAGCGCGGCGGCGATGAAGTCGCGGCTGCATCGTGCCCGGGCGACCGTGCGGGCGCACCTTGCCGTCATCGAGGGGGGTGAACCGCGTTGAGCACCGACGCGCCGTCGTTCGCCAGCAGATCCCTGCCGCTGCACCTGGCCAAGGGCGCCATCGGTTTCGGCTTCCTGGCCGCCTCGATGGCACTGCTACCGGTCCTCGGATGGATCGGCTTGCTGCTCATCGTGCCGGGTCTGGTGGCATTGCGCGGCTGCCCCACCTGCTGGGCGATCGGCCTGGCGCAGACACTGTCGCGGGGCCGGCTGCATCGGGTCTGTACCGACGGCCGGTGCACCCTGCAATCGGGGGCGCCCGGCCGACCTTCTTGACCGGTGTGCGGCCGTCCGGCTATCGAACCGGCGTCGAATCCAGGAAGGAGACGACCAATGGTACGAGTAGATCTGGGCGGTACATGATGTCGTAGTGGGTTGTGCCCGGGACCGTTTCGAGGCGCGCACCCTTTCCGGCGTCGAGCCGGGCGACGAGGTCGATGGTGTGCTCGCGGTACAGGGCGTCGGATTCCGCGGTGAGGATGAGCGCGGGTGCTTGGATTTTCGGGAGTTGCGCGGTCCAGTCGTAGTCCTGGGTGAGCAGCTGCCTGGTCTTGGTGACCAGGGCCGTCCAACCCGCCGGATCCGGCGCGACACCGCTGTACAGCTGATAGAGCGGAGTCTCGCGCAGCGCATCGGGATTCATCGCGGCCATCCCGGCTCGAGTCTCGGGCAGCCAGCCGTCGGAGCGGTAGGGGGCGGACGCGATGGCGAGACGGCCGACCAGATCCGGTCGGCGCGCCGCGACCTGCAGGGCGACGCCACCGCCCAGCGAATAGCCGAACAAATCCGTCCGGCCGAGGTTCAGGTGAGTGATCAGCGCCGAAATATCATCGGCCAGTGACTCATAACTCAACGCTCGCTCGCGATCGGGCGTGTGCCCGTGCGCTGGCAAGTCCACCGAGATGACCTGACGTGTCTTGGACAGCTCGGGAACGTAAGTGCCGAAGGTGGATTCAGCGGTGGCGAGCCCACCGTGCAACAGGATCAACGGCTCTCCGGTGCCCTGCGTTTCGTAGTAGAGCCGCCCGCCGTTGATCTCGGCATATCGGCCCTTACCGTCGGCGGACACCGGATCATCTGCGGCAGAAGGTGTTTCCGACGCCACCGCGCCGCCGGTATCGTCGGTACCGCCACAGCCGGTGAGCACTGCGGACAGGGCCACGGCGCCCGAGACGGCCAGTGACACGATGCGGATTCGCATGGGTGATCCTCTTCGAGAGTGCTGGATGTCAGGCCGCGAAGTGATCCGCGCCGACGAGGAAGGCACCGGAAACCGGTGCCAGGAGTGCGATTTTCGGATCGTGACTCAGTTTCGCCACTTCCGCGTGCCGCGCGTTCGGCAGCACGGCGGTAATCGCACGGGCAGCCGACCGCAACAGAGCTCCGCTCTTGGTGCCCGAGATGACCAGGGTCGGCACGTCGACGCCCGCCCACTCGGCGGGCCGCAACGCTTCACCACGCATGTACGGGCCCATGATCGCCCAATCGTGGGCCGTGGCGGGAGCGGTGGCCAACAGCGCGTTCCAGAACGGGGTGAATCGCATGACCGCGGCGAGCAACCACGGCATGCCCATGCCTTTGGTCATGTAGTAGCGCACCACCTCCGCGCGCCGGTCCGCGGCGATCATCTCGTGCAGCCTGGCTGCCAGATCCGCTGGGGGAACAAAGTTTTCCTGGTCGGTGACGAAAGGCGGTTCGTAGGCGACCACTTTCGTGATGCCGTGCACCCGCCCGGAAGCGGCAGCGAGCAGCGCCAGGCCCGCACCCGACGACCAACCGAACACCGCGGCGCGGCCGCCGACCGCCTCGATCAGCGCCGCGAGGTCGTCGATCTCGTTCTCTACGCTGTAGACACCGGGCGAGTCGGTGCTGTCGCCGCGTCCGCGCCGGTCGTAATTCACGACCGTCAGCCCATACTGTTGCGCCAATATCTCGGCCAGCTCGACCAGCTTCGGAAACTTCCGATAGCTGAACGCGCCACCGATCAGGATGACCGTTCCGGCGGTACCGCCGACGATCCGATCGAAGGCGAGGACGACGCCTCCGGGCGTGGTGATGGTCTGCACCATTCGTGCCTTTCTCAGCAAACATTTTCAGCGGCACCACGAATCTCAACAGCCGGCGACGGGCGCAACAAGCGGTATGTCGGCAACGCCGGATGTAGCGGGGCTAAACGATCAGCGACGCGGCGGCTCACGCCGAAAGTGCTGCCTCGGTGATGGTTTCGAGGAATGGTGGCACCAGCGGGTGCTGCCCGGCGCGCGGCCACATCAGCCCGTAATCGATGGTCGGCGCGTCGCGGAAGGGGACGAACACGATTCCCGGATGCGAGTGGAACCGCTCGGCCCGCAGGGCGACGGTACTGACGCCGACACCCTGGCTGACGTGCACGAGCACCTCTGCCCAGTAGGTCGTCGCCGGTCCCTGCGGGATCGGCCGGCCCGCGGGAGTCCGGCGGGGAAAGTGGCAGTCCATCCAGTAGCGCGGGACCGATGCATCCGCGAGGGTGATCAGTTTCGTGTCCGCGAGGTCTTCTACGGACACCGATTCCGCCGCCGCGAAGCGATGTTGCTCGGGCACCATCAGTCCGCGCGGTTCGGTGAAGACGATCGCCCCGGTCATGATGTCGGGTTCCGCGATCGGGAATGCGGTCAGCTGGAGATCGACTGCGCCCGAACGCATCCGGCGCAGCGGTTCGGTCGGCTGGATCTCTTCGATGCCGACGATGGCGCCGGGGTAGCGGGTACGGAACAGATCCGCCGCGCGCATAAGCAGATTCCCGCACCATGGCGCCGAGAAGCCGGCCGTGATGGCCCGTTCGACGCTACCGCCCCGGCTGGCGGCCAGGACGCTCGCGGTGATCTGCTCATACGCGGGGCGCAACTCGTCGCGTAGCTGTCTGCCCAGCGGCGTGAGGGCGACCGTGCGGCTGCTGCGCTCGAAAAGCGCACTGCCGATGCGGCGTTCGAGCTTTCCGATGGTCTGGCTGATCCGGCTGGTGGTCACCCGCAGGCGCTCGGCGGTCCTGCCGAAATGCAATTCCTCGGCCAGCGTGAGAAAAGCCTCCAACTCGTGCCGCTCCAACATGAGCGTTGCTCGTGCGCCGGTCGATCACCGACGCGCGGGCTGCCGGGCCGAATCGGTCTCGCGCACGGCGGCGGCGACGGCGCGAAAGTCCTTGCGCAGGATATGGGAATGGTTGCTCGCGACCTTCGCGCTCACCTGGATGTGCGGGTTTCGTGCGAGCACCGGATCGAGTGAGGCGCGCACCGCTTCCATCTCCTTTTCGCCGCCGCCGAGGCTCGCACCCGTGGCCAGGACGTAGCGCACAGGGCAGCGCACCTGATCGAGCACCGGTGCGATCGCCGCGACGATCTCGTTGATCTCGATATTGACCTCGGCGTGCTCGGCCGCGCTCATCCGCGCCGCCATGCCGAACGGACGCGCCAGCGGCAGTAGAAAACGCATGCGGTGGAACAACTTCCGAATCCGCTCCCGTCCTTCGGCACCGGTCAGCCCGTACGGCATCGCACCATCCACCGACACCACGCCGAGCGCGCGTTCCGGATTCCGCGCCGCCCAGTGCGCCGCGAGGGTCGCACCGTAGGACCAGCCCACCAGGATCGCCCGATCCACGCCGCGCGCAGCGAGAACGGCATCGACATCGCGCAGGCACGCCTCGAAGGTGTAGTCCGCGGACTGCCGCGACTTGCCGCGCGCCCGCATGTCGTAACTGATGTGCCGGTATCCGGTACCGAGATCGGCGATCACCGGCCGCCACGGGCGCTGATCGGCGTAGGCACCGTTCAGGTAAAGGATGACCGGACCGGAACCACCGGTGTCGGTCACCGCCAGTGCGGTGTCCTCGACCGGCACCAGGCCGGTCCAGGTCGAGTCGGCGGTCGCGTGCTGCGCGGTCCTGGTCCTCATCACGAATCTCCTCGGTGCGTTGTCTACGCTTCGCGATTCCCATGTTCGGGAATCTCTGAATGTCATCGAACGTACATTGCATTCAGAAATTCGTCAACGTTCTCTCTCGACTCGATTGCCGCTATAACTCGCACTTCTACGGGCTATTGCAATGACATTGAGAATGAATGCAATGCAAATCGCACGACATCTTTGCAATGAGATTCAGAAGACGGCATACTTGGGCAGCCAGCGGCGGGCATAGCCCACCGACACACAGAGGAGATCGGCACCGCATGCCCGGAGGCAGACTGAGCAACGAGGATCGCCAGCGCATATCCACCGGCTTGGCCGAGGGACTCGGCTACGCGGAGATCGGCCGGCGGCTGGGCCGGCCCGCCTCGACCATCATGCGCGAGGTCACGCGCAACGGCGGCGCCGACGGCTACCGCGCGGATCGGGCGGACGAGGACACCCGTCAGCGTGCGCGCCGGCAGAAACGACCGCAGCCGACGACGCGACCACTCCCGGACAGCGATTACGGCCGCGACCCGCACGAGGTCCAGGACGCCGCCGACTCCTTCACCGCGCTGCTGGTGGGCCAGGGCCTGGCCCGGATGGAGGCGCGCGTGCTGGCCTGCCTGCACTTCACCGACTCCGGTGCCCGCACCGCCGCCGAGTTGGTCCAGCTCCTCCAGGTGAGCCCCGCGTCCATCTCGCACGCCGTCGCCTTCCTCGAACAACAGGGCATGCTCCGGCGCGAACGAGTGCCCGGTGGACGCCGCGAACGCTATGTCATCGACGATGATCTCTGGCTGCGCAACCTGCACGCGACGCTGCAGATGAGCGAGGCCCTGGCCGCCGAATCCCAGCGCACCGCGGAGATTCTCGGCATCGATACTCCGGCGGGGGCGCGGTTCGCCGCCTCGACCGAACTCCTGCTGCTGGTGAACGAAGCGTTCCAGCACGCGATCGAGCAATGGACCCGGCGCACCGCCGCTCGAGCACCGTCGGATGCTGCCCGGTAGATCCGCGCCAACCTGGTAGAACGTTTCCGCCACCAGGCATTTTGCGATGGCCCTCGGCTCGCGGACCGATCTAAGGTCCCTTGCATGAGCTCTGTCGAAGTTTCCCTGTACCCGGTCCGGTGCGATATCCAACCGCGGCAGGCCGATCTCGGCCGGGACGGCACCGCGAGCACGACCGCACTGGCGCAGTGGCTGCTGGAAGCCCGCAGACGACTGCGGTTGCCGCGATTCGAGCGACTCGTGCACTCCGGCGCGTTCGGTCCCTTCCAGATCGTGCTCGTCGGCGAGCGCGCCGAACGGCTCGCGCCGGTCCGCCTCTCGGACCCGGATATCACGGTGCACACCGGAATCCGGCGGTTCGGCCGGTCGTCGTTCACCTACGAGCAGGCGGTGTTCGCGGGCACCGAGCAGGTAGGCCGCGGCGGGGCGACCATCCTGCTGCTCGGCCCCGCGGGACCGCTCGCACTGCCGGACGAGATGATCGCCGATCTCACGGAGCTGTCCCTCCCGGATTCGGCCGAACCGGCCCCCGCTCGACCGGCGGTCGAGCGCCGAAACCGCGGCCACTACTCGTTTTTCGCGCCCCTGCGCGCACGGATCGCCGACGTCGACATCAACCAGCACGTCAACGCCATCGTCCTGGCGACCTGGTACGACGAGGCGGTCGCCGCGTTCACGGCCGCGGCGCTCGGCGTGACCGGCCTGGTGCCGGACCTGGCGCCGACGGCGCACCGTATCGACTACATCGGCGAGGTCACCTACCCCGGGGATTATGAAATCGGTGTCACGGTCCGCTCTTTCGAAGCCGATACCGTGCACTACGAACTCGGCATCTTTCGCGGCGACACCTGTTCGGGCGTTGCCGACCTCACCGGACCGCGCGGCGAGCTGACCCCGGAACCTTCAGCGACCGACGTCCCCCACTGAGCGGGCGTAGTCGACCGGCGTCCGACCGTAGCGCTTCTTGAACGCGCGGACGAAGTGGCTGCTGTCCGAAAAGTGCCAGCGCGCAGCAACTTCCGCGATGGTCGGCCGCCGGCCGGGGCGGGTGAGCGCACGCCGCGCCGCGTCCAGCCGCCGGTGCCGGATGTAGGTCGCCGCGGACTCCCCCGCCTCGGTGAAGGCCCGTTGCAACGTGCGCACCGAGACGTTCAGTTCCCGCGCCAACATCGCGGGAGACAGGTCCGGATCGGTGAGGCGGCGCTGCGCCAGGTCCTTGGCCGCCCGGACGAGCGCGGGCCGGAACTCGGCCTCCGCGTCGTCGAACCGCCCCGCCGGCACCGCCCTGGCCAGCTCGAGCAGTGCGTCGTGCGCGGCGTGCACACCGGCCGGGCCGAGCGCGGTCACGGTCTCCTGGACCATGGTCGTGTGCGCCATCAGCAGGCGCATCTCGGCCGAATCCGCCGAACCCAGGCTGCTCTGGTTCCGCAGCCGCGACTCGAGCACGGCCGAGGGCAGCGTGAGGATCCGCACGGTGGTGCCCGGTGCGGCGCCGAAATGCAACGGCGAACCGTACCGCAGCAGGAACTGTCCATCGGTCACGCGGTATGCATCACCACCGGGCGTGCCGCCCAGCGCCCAGGTGCCGCGCCGGACCACGTACATCCGCACCTGATCCGCGTAGCCGTAGGGGGTACCCGCGGTGCGGATGACGGACGCGCTGTCGAGATCGGTGACCGCCACGTCGCGCACCTTCGCGACCCGGGTCCGTACCCGGAAATCACCCCGGGTGGTGGAGCTGAACGTCGGCAGTGGGAAGGCCGAGCCGACCTCGGTGAGCCATCCGTGCCGGAAGATATCGAAACCGCGCGCGACGCGGCCCGGGTCCGTGGAGTCCAGGGCGAAACCGCCGCGCGTATCGGCCGCGGGCGTTTCGATGCTGTTCATCGGCGGGCGCCGTCATCCTCGTGACGCACCGCGTCGAGTTCGGTGTCCGGTGTGCTGGGCACGCGCTGGTGCGCGGTCAGCAGGACATGATCGATGCGGGTGCGCAGTGCGGTCGGGGCCGCGCCCGACCCGGTGACATCGGCGATGAACTGCTCGGACAACGCCCGCAGTTTGATGTTGGTCTCCTGGGAACGCCAGCGCAGCACATTGAACGCTTGATCGGCCTCGATGCCGTAGGCCAGCATCAGCATGCCCTTGGCCTGCTCGATCGCGGCGCGGGCCGCGACGACCTCGGGCAACGTCTCGGTGAGCACCGTCCGTTTGTCGGTCGCGACGGTCGAGGTGATGTCGACGTAGTACCCGGTGGTGCCGATGACCTGCCCGGCGTCGTCGAACATGTGGTCACCCACCACCATCACGTGCCGGACCGCGCCCGCGGCGTCGACGAGGCGGTGCCTGCTGCTGAACGGCTGCCCGTTCTCGACCGCGGCGGCGATCGCGGCGGCGACCTGCTCGGAATCGTCCGGATGCCGATGTGCCAGTAGCAGTTCCGTGGTCGGCTGGACGGTCCCCGGCCGATATCCGTGCAGTTCGGCGACTTCGGGTGACCATTCCCAGCGTTGATCGGCGAACCAGTACCAGAAGGTGCCGACCCGCTGCGGCGTCCCGCCGATCACGTGCTCGAAGTCCTCCGTACTCGCTCGAGCTGGCAGCGCATCACCGGTCACGGGATCCAGTATCGCCGCGAACGTCACCGGATGCGACGTGCCCGGACGAATCGCCGGGCTGACCGGCGAACCCGCACGACACGCCGGTCACCCCGGCGCGCGGTCCGTGGTGGTGAGCGCGGCCCAGACCACCTTGCCGACGGGCCGGCGCGGCGCACAGCCCCATGCCACGCTCAGCTGCGAAATACTGTGCAATCCCCCGACGTGCGCACCCCCGGCACCCGGTTCGGCCAGCATCGCCTCGCGGGGATCGCTGTCGTAGACGGCAATGGTCAGCACGTCATTGCACAGCTCCAGCCGCAGCCGGAAATCGTCCGTGCCCCGGGCATGCCGATAGGCGTTCTCGATCAACTCGTTGCCCACCACCAGCGCGAGCACCCGGACCTGTGGCAGCTCCCACGCCCCGCAGGTCTCGCTGATGAACCGCCGAGCCTGCTGTCCCGCCAAGGCCGTCGGAGCGATCTCCAGATTGACGCGCCGATAGGCCCGCGGGTCGCGCGCCGCCCGCAGCGCGGCACCGAGGCTGTCCAGCACCGGCACGAACCGGGACACCGCGCTCGACCGCAGCCGCCTGCGCTCACCCGGGGCCGCGCAGACGAGCAGCACCGGCGTGCCGGGCCAGGTGCTGACCCGCATCCACGCACTGGAGAACGCCGTGAACAGCGGTTCGCTCCGGATCAGCAGTCCGTCTACGACCACCAGCACCGCCCGGGGTTGCTCCATCGCGTACTTCACCAACTCGTCGGTGAATTCGCGATAGTTCACCGCCGACAGCTCCCCGCGCGGACGAAGGACGATCGAACCCGCGAGTTCGCTCTTGTGCCAATCGATTTCGCGTTGCCTGGTCATCGTCTCGGTGCCTCGGACCGCTACTCGCTACCGCGTTTGCCGCTCGGCGAGCCAGTGAACGGCGCTACATTCCGGTACTACCCGAGCGTTCGCGCCCTACACACCTGGCCGGGCGCGGCACTTGTTTGCCTGCCCTGGGCTGGGGTAGCCGACACATTCAGGGAAGAACCAGAAGGGTGCCATGAGCGAGTCTCCTTCGCATCTGATCGTCGTCGGCGCTTCCGCCGGAGGCGTAGAAGCCTTGCGCGAGTTCGTCGGCGGGCTGCCTACCGATCTGACCGCAGCCGTGCTGGTAGTGCTGCATATTCCGGCGCAGGGACCCAGCGTGCTGCCGTCGATTCTGCGCCGGGCCGGGTCGCTGCACGCGGTGGCGGCCGACAACGGCACGCCGTTGGCCGCGGGGACGATCTACACCGCCGTACCGGGCCATCATCTGCTGGTCGCCGACGGTCGCACGCTGCTTTCGCGCGGTCCCACCGAGAACGGGCATCGCCCGGGCGTAGACGCGCTGTTCCGCTCCGCGGCCGTCGTCTGGGGGCCGCGAGTGGCGGGCGTGGTGCTCTCGGGCTCGCTCGATGACGGTACGGCCGGGCTGGCCTCGATCAAAGCCCAGGGCGGATTGACCGCGGTCCAAGACCCTGCCGAAGCGCTCTACCCCTCGATGCCGGAGAACGCGTTGGCGAACGTGGACGTCGATCTGGTCATGCCCGCCAAGAAGATCGGCAGCGCGCTGGCCGATCGCTTGCGTTTCCAACCCGCCGACCCGCCGGCACCACCGCCGCCGCTCGACCGGTTGGAGGCCCGCATCGATGCAGGCGAACAAGACGACTCGACCGAGGTGACGGCCGCGTTGCCCGCGGCAGGGCTGAGCTGCCCCGACTGCGGCGGCTCGCTGTTCGCCGCACAGACAGCCGCTCGATTCCGCTGCAGGATCGGCCATGCGTGGACCGCGCAGGCGCTGTTGCTCGAACAACATCTCGAAGTGGAACGCGCGCTGTCAGCGGCACTGCGGGTGGTGGAGGAGAAGCGCGCACTCGCCGATCGGATGCGCGCCGACGCACTCGAGCGCGGTCATCGACAAGTCGCCGACACCTATGCCGAACGCAGTACCGAACACGCGCACACCGTGGCGGTGCTGCGCGAACTGCTGTCCCGCGAGCCCTCCTGACCCTACTGGCACAGGCCGACTCGAATCCGAGTCGGCCTGTGCCAGTGGCGAATTGGGGTATCAGTTCAAGCCGGTCACCTCTTGGGCGATCGCGGCGAGCCGGGTCTGCGCGGCCGAGATCACACCGTGCCGGTCCTTGTGCTGCTCCTCGTAGGCGACGATCGCGCGGATGTCGGCGGGCGAGGTCAGGTCCTTGATCGCGGCGACGGCCTGGGTCACGTTCAGGTCGGCGTAATCGGCGATCGGCAGTTCTGCCGGCTCGAGCACGCCGGTGCTGGTACGCAACGAGTGGACGGCCTCGGCGGCCCCCCTCGCGCCTTCGCGGTGGGCCACCTGCTCGGCGGTCTCGAGGACCGCATCGCGCGACGCGGCAAGCGCTTTCACGGCGACATCACCCGCGTACGCGCCTCTGGCGAGCAGCTCTTCGAACGCGGGCGGCGCGCTGCGGAACGTATCCAGCGCCCGGTCGATGCCGCGCGCGGACCAGGTCACCGGGATGTTGACCAGTTTCACCGCGGTACCGGCGGCCGCCTGGAACGGCGTGCGGCGCAACGCCGCCGGGCCGCCGAGCGCGTCCTCGGCCAGCACGGTGGTGAGCCAGTCGACGGTCGCCGAGTGCGCGGCGATCAGCCGGTCCGCCAACGCCACGATCCCGGCGTGCTCGGCGGTGGTGGCGAGCGCCTTCAGGTAGCGGGCGCGGTCGAGCAGCTGATGCTCGAGTGCGAGATCGCCGAGCAGGGCTTCGTCGAACGGCTGCGCCTGTTCGCCCATCGCCTTGACCGCCGCGACGGCTCGGCCGAAGAAGGGGCCGATTCTGGTTGGGATGCCGCCCAATTCGCGCAGGGCGGCTTCGATGGCGGCGGCGCGAGCCCGGGCGTTGTCGGCGTTCTCGGACAGCTCCCGGCGCACCGCGTCCGTGCGCGCCTGGGCGATGCGGGTTTCGGCGACCTGTATTTCGGTGTTGGTCAGATCGCGGACAGCGCGCAACTGCGCCAGCAAGGTGGTGGTGTCGCGTGTGCTCATGAAAATCTTTGTCCTTCGACGTGGATATCAGGTCGGCGCAACGGTGCACCACTGATACGACTACCCACCTGAGCCGCCCGAAACATTGCGCCCCACCATGTTCGGTCCCGAGCCGCCGGACAACACACTGGTCAGGCACTGATTACGGCCGATCGGAGTCGGCAGCGATCGGCTGCGGCGGCTCAGCAACACCGGGCTTGCGTTGCCGGGCCGGGTGATCAGGGCTTGTCGGGATCCAATGTGTCCTTGATCTTCCCGATCAAGCCCGCTTCGGTACCGAGCGCGGCCGAGCGTGGTTCACCCATCGAGCCGTCGTAGGTGACATAGAGCTGCGGATCCGGCGGCGGCGGTGCGGCCTTGTCCCCCAACGGAACCGGATCCGGAATGAAACCGTTCTTGTGCAGGCCGTCCGGTGCCATGCCGTGCGCCCACATGCCTTGATCGGCCGCTACGCCGTCGGACAGGTGCCACAGGCTGGTCGCGTGCTCGCCGTGCTCCTCGTCGAGCAGCGCGTTCGGGGTGATGGTGCCCTCGATGCCGTCCGCCTCGAGCTGCGCGATCGCCGACAACCACAGATTCTGGTGGTAGGTGTCGCGCGCGAGGTTGAACTTCAGCATGTCCTTGACACCCGGGTCGTCGGTCATGTGATAGAGCCGCGCGGTCTGCACGCGACCTTGGGATTCCGCGGTGACGTTGGCCCGGAAGTCGGCGAGCAGATTTCCGCTGGCCACGATGTAGCGGCCGTTCCACGGCACCCCGTTGCTGTCGGCGAGCACCGGCCCGCCGCCGGAAACGATCGCCTGCTGCGGATCCATCCCGCCCAGCACGGCCGCGACCACCGGGTCGCCCATCGCCGCCTGGGTGGCGTGCGTCGCGGGCGCCCCCTCCAGCAGGCGGGCGACCATCGTCGCGATCATCTCGACGTGCCCGATCTCCTCGGTCGCCACGTCCATGATCATGTCCTTGTATTTGCCGGGCATCCGGCAGTTCCAGCCCTGGAACAGGTACTGCATGGTCACGGTCATCTCGCCGTAGGCGCCGCCGATGAGTTCCTGCAGCTTGCGCGCGTACACCGGGTCCGGCTTCTCCGGCTTGACATCGAATTGCAAATGGCCGGTATGGCGAAACACGTTGTCCTCCAAATGAGTTGTATACGTTCCCTTCCCGCCGCGACTACCGCGGCAGCGTCGGGGCAAACACCGATTCGGCGCCGACAAAACGGCGAGTCGCCGAGTTCGATCTTGCCTATACGTATACATCTACGTATAGTCAGAGCGTCGCCGGAAGTCGGCGGTGCCGAGACCTACGTTCGATCGGAAGACCATGACCGTCCTGCAGACCACCCGCCCGGGGTTGCTCCCCGGCACGAGCGCCTACGCCGCGTTGGCCGATCGGTACCGGGGGCTGCGCGCGGAATGGGAGGCGGCGCTCGCCGGACCGCTGCGGCACGTGCGCAGCGAACACGCGCTGGCCCAGCTCGTTCGGTTCGCCCTGGTCGGTGGTGCCAGCAATATCGCCTACGTGCTGCTGTTCCTGGCCATGCACGGCAGCGGTCCCCTGGTCGCCAATGTCGCGGGCTCGCTGGTGAGCACGGCGATCGCGAACGAATTGCACCGGCAGCTCACGTTTCGCGCGGCGGGCCGCGTCACTTGGCGCACCGCGCAGTGGGAGGGCGGCGGGCTGGCGCTGCTCGGCCTCGGCATCAGCACCGCGGCTCTTGCGGGACTGGACTTCTGGGCGCCGGGCCTCGGCGAAACCACACAGGCGGGCGCCGTGCTCGTCATCATGGCCGCGGTCGGCGGGCTGCGCTTCCTGGCCCTGCGCACCCTCGTGTTCTGAAGGGTCAGATTCGATCGTCGCCTTCGTTGGCCGACGGGTTCCCGGTCGACAGAGAGGTGTCGTCCTTGCCGCGCGACCGCTTGCGGAACAGCAGCACGGCGGCGACCACCACCACGAGCGCAATGATCACGATTATCTCCATGATCAGGTGCTACCCGGCATATCGGTGGTTATTCGCCGCGGCGGCGATGCATCTTTTCCCGCACCCCGGGTACGCCGCCCCAAGCACGCCGAACCTATTCGGCGCGGCTGGACAACAACGGACTCGAACACAGGAGGACTGATGGTCTCTCAGGACACGATCGCGCAGCTACGCCAAGACCTCACGACGGCCTCCGACGCGGGTGACGAGGCGGCGGTGACCCGCCTGCGCGGCGAGCTGGACGAAGCCTTGAACGCCCAGGGCGCCGAAACCGAAGCGCGCGACGATCCGACCGCCACCACCGAAGACCCGGCCGCCAATATGGACTACGAGGGCGACACCCCCAACTAGGACACCTTCGTGGGATCGTCCTCGTGCGCGATGGTGCGCAGGTCCAGACGGCGCGTCTCCCCCGCCCAGAGGAACGCGGTGGCGGTGCAGGCCAGCATCGCGCACAGCAGCAGCGAGACGGGAACGGTGGACGGGTACCGGTCCAGCAGGGCGACCCCGATCAGCGGGGTGAGCGCCCCGCCGACGACGGTGGCGAGCTGATAGCCCAAAGACGCACCGGTGTAACGGACTTCGCTCGGGAACAGCTCGGCAAAGAACGGCGCCTGGATGCCGGTGAGCAGGCCGTGCATGGTGAGTCCGATCGTGATCACCACGGTGATCACGATCCACCGGCCACCGTCCACCAGCGGCAGCGCAAGGAAGGCCCAGAGCGCGATCAGCCCGGCCAGGAGCACGCTCGTCGGCCGCCGCCCGAACCGGTCGCCCACCGCTCCCCCGGCCACGATCGCGGCCGCCTGGAAGCACGAGGCGATCGTGATCGAGGACAGCACAGTACTTTTCGGCACGTGCACGACCTGGGTGAGGTAGGCGAGCAGGAAGATGCTGAAGGTGTAGTAGGTGGCCTTCTCGCCGACGTCCGCGAGCGCGGCGATGAGCACCTGTTTACGAAAGCGGCGCAACACGATTCGCACCGGCGCGTGTCCGGACCGGCCCGCGGCGCGAGCCTGCGCTTCCAGGAAGATCGGCGACTCCTCCACCGCGTGCCGCAGCCAGATGCCGACCAGCACCAGCACGATCGAGAGCAGGAACGGGATCCGCCAGCCCCAGGCCTGGAATTGGGCATTCGACACCCAGAGCCCGAGCACCGCGAGAACGCCTGTGGCCAAAAGGTTTCCGAGCGGACCGCCGGTTTGCGGCCAACTGCTCCAGAAACCACGATGGGCAGGCGAGCCGTGCTCGGCCACGAGCAACACCGCACCGCCCCACTCTCCGCCGAGCGCGATGCCCTGCACCAGCCGCAGCAGCACGAGCAGCAGTGGCGCGGCAACCCCGATGCTGGCGTAGGACGGAATCAATCCGATCGCGACGGTCGCACCGCCCATCAGCAGCAACGTGATCGACAGGGTCCGCCGCCGCCCGAGCCGGTCGCCGAGGTGCCCGAACAGCACGCCACCGAGCGGCCGCGCCAAGAACCCGACCGCGTAGGTCGCCAATGCCAGCAGTACCCCGACGAGGGGGTCATCCGCCGGGAAGAACACCTTGTTGAAGACCAGCGCCGCCGCCAGCCCGTAGAGGAAGAAGTCGTAGAACTCGATGGTCGTCCCCGCCACGCTGGCGGCGACCACCCGGGCGAAACGAGCACCGGAGGTGGGAGTGTCGGTCATAGTCGAGCATCCAGTCGATCAGTGGTCGCGGTGACCTGTCGACTATGCCGCCCACGGCCACCACCCGTCCCGAAATTCGTCCGATCAATTCGCCCCTGCCGCACTGCCGAAACGCGGTCGCATGCGAGTACTTGACTTGGAGTGCACTCCAAGTCGTAGCGTGCTCACCGAGAGTCTTCGACAGACAAGGGGCTGGTCATGGAACTCGGTTTGCATCTTCCGATCTTCGATATCGACGGTGGCACCACTGCCATCGCCGGTGAACTCGCCCGGGTCGGCGCCGCCGCGGAGGCGGCGGGCGCGACCTGGCTGTCCTTCATGGATCACTACTTCCAGATCGAGCCGACGGGCCTGCCCGCGGAGGCGAACATGCTGGAGGGCTACACCTCGCTCGGCTACCTCGCCGCGCACACCTCCACCGTCGAACTGGGCCTGCTCGTCACCGGCGTGACCTATCGCCATCCCGGGCTGCTCGCCAAGATCGTCACCACCCTCGACGTGCTGTCCGGCGGCCGGGCCGCGCTCGGCATCGGCGCCGCGTGGTTCGAGCGCGAACACCGCGGGCTCGGAGTGCCCTATCCCCCGCTCGGCGAACGGTTCGGGCGGCTGGAAGAAGCGTTGCAGATCTGCGCCCAGATGTGGGATCCGGCGAACAACGGGCCGTTCGAGGGCACGTATTACCAACTGGCGGAGACACTCTGCGCCCCGCAGCCGATCTCGAAGCCGACGGTGCTGATCGGCGGCAGTGGCGAGCGCAAGACCCTGCGCCTGGTCGCACAGTACGGGGACGCCTGCAATCTGTTCGGCTCCTCCCCGGAGGACGTCCGGCACAAACTCGACGTGCTGCGCAAGCATTGCGACGACGTGGGCCGGAACTACGACGACATCCGGATCACGGTGATGGCCAACAATCCCCGCCCGGACCCGCAGCGCCGCGACGAATTCGTCAGGCAGATGGCCGATTACGCCCCGCTCGGCGTGCACACCGTCATCATCACGCCGACCACGGGCGCACCCGCCGCGTGGATCGACGCGATGGCGCCGGCGGTCAAGCAACTCGCCGAACTCGGCTGACCCGCAACGAATCCGGCCTACCCCACTGCGGTAGGCCGGACCGTGCGAGACCGGACTAGCCGGTCGCGACGTTGAACACGCCCTGCCCGCCGACCACCGGGAAGGTCACCTTGGTCTCGGTGAGGTTCACCGAGAACCCGGGGCCCGGCTTGGGTCGCAGGGTGTACTCGTTGTCACTGGACAGGATGACCACGCCCAGCTTGTGTCCCTTCGGCAGCAGATAGTCGTGCGGCTGCATGGAAAGGTTGATCGAGTACTGCGTGCCCGGCGTGATCGGGGTCGTCTTACCGAGCGCGTCCCGGTTCTGCGGATCCACCCAACCCCTGGTGATGATGCGGGATCTGCCGTCGGGTCCCCGATCCACCAGCAGCGCGGTGACATTGGCCGCGGGTCGCTGGAAGGTCATCCGGAACGCGACATCGACTGTGCCGCTTATCCGCAGCGCGGACCTGGTCGCTTTGGTGTAGTAGGCCAGGCGATTCGGCGAGCTGGGCGCCGCGACGAGGTCCGCGGCCGTCTTGCTCGCGTCGTCGTCGAGTGATTCCGGCGGCGCACCGTTCGCGCCGCCGATCGGCACGAGCCCGCCCGCGCTGCGGCCACCGGGGGTGAACTGCGCGATCGCCGCGGCGGCACCGGGGGCGGGCCATTCCGCCTCGTTGACCCAGGACTTGTCCTCACGCTGGATGGTGGCCTTGGGTTCCCGATCGATCCCGTTGTTCTGGCCGAGCAGATACTTGCTGAACCAGCGGTTCACCGTGCGCAGCCATTCGTCGCGGCGCAGGCTGATCGGGTCGACATGGCCGGACTGATGCAGCCAGATCTTGTGCGGGATATTGGCTTTCGTGAGCGCCGCGTACCACTGCGCGACATGCTTGGTCTTGACATTGAAGTCGTTGAGCCCGTGCACGGCCAGTACCGCGGCGCGCACCTTGCCGACGTCGTTGAGGTAGTCGCGCTCCTCCCAGAACTTGTTCACATCACCGGTGATCCGGTCCTGGTCTCGCTCGAGCTGGTCGATGACCGGCTTGCAGATGTTCTGGTCCGCCCTGGTGTAGACGTAGCGGGCCAGCACGTCGGTGTCTTCACCCTGGTACGTGCCGGGCGCGACCACCGCACCGGCCGCGCGGTAGTAGTCGTACCAGCTGCTGATGGCGGCGATGGGCACGATGGCCTCCAGACCGGGCACGCCGGTCGAGGCGACGGCGTTCGGCAGCGTCCCGTTGTAGGAGACGCCCATCATGCCGACTTTGCCGCTGGCCCAATCGGCTACGGCGCGCTTGCCCTGCTCGTCCCTGGCCTCGGCCCGGCCGTTGAGCCAGTCGATCGGGGCGCGGGCGCCGATGGTCTCGTTGCGCGCGCCCGAGGTCGGGCAGCCGGTGGACTTACCGGAGCCGAGCGATTCCCCGTACATCACGGCGTAGCCGCGGGACAGGAAGTATTCCTCGTACTGCCAGGTGATCTGCCCGTTGCCCACCGTGATACCCGCGACCCGCAGGTCTTCGGCCACCCGTGCGCGCATCTCGCCGGGCGCCTTGGCCATCCGGCCTTCGGGCCCGCCGGGCACGTAGAGCTCGACGTCGACACCGTGGTTGGTGACGTCGTTGCCGCCGGAGAAGTACGGGCTCGCCTGGTACACGACCGGCAGTTTGCCGGTCGCACCCGCCGGGCGGACCACCTGGATATGCACCTCGTCGTCCTTGCCGTCCCGGTCGCTGTCGATCGGCGCCCGGACCCACAGGTCCTTGCGGATCGGCGCGGCCGCGTCGAAGACCGGCTGGGCCTCGCCGCCGGAAAACGATGGCCCGCCTGCCGGTTGCGCCATCGCGGGTGCGCCGCACAGCAGCATCGCACCCACCGCGCTCACCAGGGCCAGTCGTTGCCACGGTCTGGGAATCGCCGCCATAATCCACTCCTTGTCATCCCCCGCGCGACCTTTCCGCGCGGGGCTCGAAACATTCACTGGTGCAAAGGAATTGCTGGATCAGGGCTTGTTCGGCGGAGCCTTCCGCTCGATCGCGGCCTTCATCGCGTCCAGGCCGATGAGGTTGAATTCCCGCCCGAGCGCTCGCATCAACGAGTTCTCCGTCGGCCGGTACACCCCGCGCTTGTGATAGACCGCGCCTTCGTAGGTGCCGACCACGCCGCCGTCGGGTGAGGGTTTGCCGAGGTACTGGTACCACTTGGTGCGTTTCTGCTGCATCTGCGCGCTGGTGTAGATCGAGGCGTTGACCTCGCGCGGTTCGCCGCCGGTGTAGCGGTCGTCGGGGTAGTCGTACTCGTCGGCCAATCCGCCGATGGTGTGGCCGAGTTCGTGCAGCACGATCTGCCCCGCCGCGGTGTTGCCGCCGGACGAGGTGGCGACCCGGCCGCCCGCGCCGCCATATTTCGTGGTGTTGGCGAGCGCGACCACCTGGTCGACCTCGGGTGCGAGCCGGGCGAACTGCAGCGCTTTGTTCTCGTTGACGCAGAGCAGCCGCTCCGTGCCGCCACACCAGAAGGTCATGTCCAGCGCGGTATTCCGATAGGTGCCGCGCGGATCGTTGTCCACCCCGGACTGCTGGGACACCACGTTCACGGCCCAGACGTTGAAGGAGTTCTTGTATGACTTGAACGGCTCGACCTGGGTCAGCTCGTTCCAGCGGCTCGTCGCCTGCTGCTTGTATTTGTCCAGCTCGGCCGAGGTATAGCCGTCACCGACGAAGACGAGATCGAAGCGCTGGCTCGACGGGCCGGTCTGCTGGATCGGCACCACATCGGCCTGTACCGCCGAGCGCGGCGCCGGGGTCTGGTCCTGGACCGGTGCGACGACCCGGCTGATCGTGCCGTCGGGCGAAAAGACTTCCCGCTCTTCGTATTGCGTGGCGGATCCGGTGGCGGTGGACAGTCCGGCGATGATCACCGTGCCGAACATGATGGTGGACAGACGTCGTAGCAGCGGCATGACGAAACTCCTGGAATGGTCCGCGAATTCGAGCGAAACGGCGGTGGCGCGCCGTCTCTGGATGCGTCGAATGCCTAATCAAGGAACCACATCCGGGCGAGCAACTCGACTGGCGCACAACTGGGGATCGGCATCGGCGTTCCGGACCGGGCCGCCGCCCGGCGAAGTAACGTCGGAGTGCATGGCGAAGCTGCTTTTGGGGCCGGTGTTACGGCACGTCGACACCACCTCGGCGACCGTCTGGGTGGAGACGGACAGCGCGTGCGAAGTGGATGTTCTGGGCTTGCGCGCGAACACCTTTCGAGTCGGGGAGCAGCATTTCGCGCTGGTGCTCGTCACGGGATTGACGCCGGGCACGTCGACGCCGTACGAGGTGCGACTGGACGGGGAAGCGGTGTGGCCGGAGCCCGAATCCCGTTTTCCGGCCTGCCGGATCCGCACCCGGCCCGTCGAGAAGATCCTGTTCGGCTCGTGCCGGGCGGCCAAGGCGACCGCGGACGCGGCGGCGGACGCGGTCGGTCTCGACGCGTTGGACGCCTACGCGTCCCGCATGCGGGACTTGCCCGAAGACCGATGGCCCGACGCCTTACTGCTGCTGGGCGATCAGGTGTACGCCGACGAGCCCACGCCGCAGCTGCGGGAATGGTTGCACCGGCGGCGCGGGGACCAGGAACCGCGGGGTGAGGTGGTGTCGTTCCGGGAGTACGGCGAGCTGTATCACGAGACCTGGAGCGATCCGGAGATCCGCTGGCTGCTGTCGACGGTGCAGACCTCGATGATCTTCGACGACCACGACATCCGCGACGACTGGAACACCTCGCGCACCTGGCGTACCCAGATGGCGGAAAAGCCGTGGTGGCGCAGCCGGATTCGCGCCGGGCTCGCGAGCTACTGGGTGTACCAGCACATCGGCAATCTCGGACCCGCCGAACTCGCGGACAACGAGCTGTACCGCACGGTCACCGCGTCGGGCGCGGATGTCCGTGCGCTGCTGGAGGATTTCGCCGAACGCGCCGATGGCGAGGTGGACGGGCGCAGGCCGACCCGCTGGAGTTACCGGCGCGATTTCGGCCGGATCCGACTGCTCATGATCGACACCCGCGGCGGGCGCATCCTCGACGGCCAGCGCTTGATGGTCGGAGCCGAGGAGTTCGACTGGATCGAGGCGAACGCCGCGGGTGAGTTCGACCATCTGCTCATCGGCTCGTCGTTGCCGTGGCTGATGCCGCACGCGCTCAGCCATCTCCAGTCGCTCAACGAACGCGCCGCGAACCAGCCGGGGCTGCGCGGCAGGCTCGGCGAAAAGCTCAGGCAGGCGGCAGATCTGGAGCATTGGCCCGCATTCCGCGGGTCGTTCGAGCGTTTGGCCGGATTGATCCACCGGATTGGTACCGCACCGGACGCGCCGCGCACGATCTGTGTGCTGTCCGGCGACGTGCACCACAGTTACGCCGCCCGTGCCGACTACCCGCACCCGACGAAATCCCAAGTGCTGCAACTGGTGTGTTCGCCCGTGCACAACGACCCACCGAAACGGTTCCGGCCCGTGTTCGCCCTCTCGTGGGCCACACCGATCGCCTCGGCGCTGCGGTGGCTCGCCGACCGGCGCGGCATCTCCGCGGACCCGGTGCGCTGGACCAAGGTGAGCGGCCCGCATTTCGGGAACTCGATCGCCGCGCTCGACCTCACCGGCGACGCCGCGCGGTTCACCCTGGAAACGGCTCGGGAAGGGGTCGGCTTGGTCGAGGTGGCCCGGCTGGACCTGACGACGGCCTGACCGCACACGCGCACGGTGGCGGGAATCACCGACGGCGCCGCGTGACAACCGTAGGCTCGGTCGTGTCGATCCGACAGCGGGCAGCCACCATGTTGTCGCACGGGCAGAACGGAAGGACTGAAGGCAATGCTGCGGAAGTTCCTCGATCAGGGTGTCGTCTCGTTGATCGACCGGTCGGCACGGCTACAGAAGCCACTGGTGGACAAGTACGTCGGCTTCGTGCAGGGCAGGCATCCGGTCGAATCGCCCGATCAGATCGTCGAGCGGCTCGGGCGGCACTATTTGATCGCGGTGACCGCGAGCGGCGTCGTGGTCGGCTTGAGCGCGGCCGTTCCCGGCGTGGGGACCCTGGTCGGGCTGGCCGCGGCCGGCGCCGACACAGTGTTCTTCATCGAGGCCTCGACGGTGTACACGGTGGGTGCGTCGGAGGTCGCCGGGAGCAAGGCCACCGCGCCGCGACCGCCGCTGGTCTCCGCGGTCGTGCTCGGGCAGGCGGGCACCGGAGCGCTCGGCGCGGCGGGCCGTTCGGCCAAGCAATGGGACACCATGCTGGCCAACAAGCTTCCGGTGCTGCGCCGGATGGACGATTCACCGATCAAACGATTCGTCGTCCAGTTCATCGTCAAGCGTGGTGCGCTCGCCTTCGGCAAGGTGATTCCGGCCGGGATCGGCGCGGTCGTCGGTGGCGTCGGCAACCATGCGCTGGCCCGCGGCGTCATCAAGAACCTGCACGCGGCACTCGACGAAGCCGCCCGGCCCGACGAGGTAGTCCCGGCGGACGCTTAGGCCCGTACCCCGTGACCGGTCCACGCCGCGTCGAAGTTCGGATGGGCCTGGTAGACATCGAGAAAGAGATCGAGCACCTCGCGTAGCGCGTGTTCGGCGGTCTCCGCGCAGGTCTCGGCGCGCCCATACCGATACATCACCAGCACAGCCGCTTTCGCCTGCGCCTCGGCGGCGAACCGGGTGCCCGCGTCGGCGTCGTCGATCGACACCTGTGCCGCGTGCCGCAGGTCCTCGCCGATGCGGGCGACCAGAAACGATTCGGCGGCCGCGGGCAGGGCCGGCGTCCGTGCCCGGTCCACGCGCAGGTCTTCAGCAGTCATGGTTCACGCTCCCTCGTAGTGGCGAACAGGCACGGCTAGTGGCTCAGATGCACCCCCTTGGCACAGGTGAACTGCATGACGTCGATGTGCCCGACCCGGAAGTGGTGCGCACAGCCGGTGAAATAACGGAGATAGGTCTCGAAGGTCTGCGCGCCGACCAGCGCGACGGCCTCGTCCTCGCGCTCGCGCAGCGCCGCGGCCCAGTGATCGAGCGTCTGCGCGTAGTGCAGCCGCAACGGGTGGATCCGGGTCACCGCGAAACCGGCCGTCTCGGCGTATTCCCGTACTCCGCGCGGGAATCGGCCCCACGGGATCGGCAGCTGACCGCCGGGAAATATCTCGGTGCGGATGAAACGCATGAAGTCGATATCGCGCCGGGTGAGCGGAATTCCGTTGGCGCGCATATGGTCGAGGCCGTACACGACGATCGTGTGCAGCAGCATGATCCCGTCCGGGCCCAGTGCGCCATAGGCGAAGTCGAAGAAATCCGCATAGCGTTCCTGCCGGAAATGCTCGAATGCGCCGATGCTCACGATCCGGTCGACCTGCCCGTCGAATTCCTCCCACCCTTGCAGCCGGACCTCCGCGTGCCTGCCGTTCGCGCGCTGGTCCAGTTGCGCTTGCACATAGTCGCGTTGATTGCGGCTCAGCGTGAGGCCGATGACATTCACGTCGTACTTTTCCATCGCGCGCAGCATCGTCGCGCCCCAGCCACACCCGACGTCCAGCAGCGTCATTCCGGGTTGCAATCCGCACTTGTCCAGGGCCAGGTCGATTTTCGCCTGCTGCGCCTGCTCCAGCGTGTAGCCGGTCTCTTTCCAATACGCACAGCTGTAGGTGCGGCTGGGGTCGAGAAACAGCGCGAAGAAATCGTCGGACAGGTCGTAATGGGATTGCACCTCGGCATAGAACGGAGCGTGACGACTCATGCAGCAACCTCCAGGAAGTTCGACGGTCGAATGTGGTGGCCGGGCCGGAGTACCGAGAGCTCGCCCGCCGCCTGCGCGACAAGGCGGTCCGAGCGACATCGAGTTGGAGCCGGGCCCGCTGGGCCCACTGCGCGATCACTACGGAGTCGCAGCGCGGGAGTACCCGGATGACCGGAACGTATGTGATGTACGTCACATATCAACTGGGGATTTCCGGATACCGTGGGGAACGCCGTCGTACCTCGATCGACTCTGGAGGCGCTTTGCGCATGCTCGCTCGTGTCCTGCTCGTCCTGCTCACGCTGGTCATCGGCGCGGCGACCGCGCTGCCCGCGGCCTCGGGCACCCCGGACGCAGCCTTTGACGACGCCACCGCGCGCAGGATCGATGACGCGCTCGCGGCCCGGGCGGGCGCACCGAGCAAGGGCGAGTCGATCGAGCGGGTGTCGCGGCCCTTCCTCGGGACGCCGTACGTCGCGAACACACTGATCGGCTCCGCGACCCAGGCCGAGCAACTGGTGATCGACCTGCAGCGGGTGGATTGCTTCACCTACCTCGACTACGTCGAGGCACTCAGCCGAGCCTCCACGCGCGACGAGTTCACCGCCGATCTGATCCAGACGCGCTACACCGACGGCGTCGTCGACTTCGCGCATCGCAAGCATTTCTTCAGCGATTGGGCGCATACCCCGCGCGTCGCCGCGACCGACATCACCCGCTCGCTCAGTCCGGGCGCGGTCACCGTCGCCAAGCGGCTGAATGCGAAAGCCGATGGTGGACAGTACCTTCCGGGACTACCTGTCACCGATCGGGACATCACCTATATTCCGAGCGAGGCCGTCGACGACACCGTCATCGGTCAGCTCCGCACCGGCGATTACCTCGGCGCGTATGCCGACGCACCCGGGCTGGACGTCACCCACGTCGGCATTTTCGTCATGACACCGACGGGTCCGGTATTTCGCAACGCGTCGTCGCTGGCCGCCGATAACAAGGTGGTCGACTCACCGTTGGCGGAATACGTCCGATCGGTGCCGGGCCTCGTGGTGTTCCGCGCGCAATAAGCCGGTCGCCTCGGTGACTCTTTCACCGCGGACGTGCTCTGCAAGAGCTGATCCCGCAATGCCTTTCACTCGCGGCGCTGCTGCCCGCCCGGCGCGCAGGCGCAGGCCCGCGCGGTACTCGACGCGATCGGCCGTCCCGCGTGAGGTCACGGCGCACACTGGTGTGGTGACAGACGACCTTGGGCAGCTGATCGTGGTGGACGCCGCGAACGTCGTCGGCTCGCGACCCGACGGCTGGTGGCGCGACCGTGCGGGTGCGGCCCGCAGATTGCTCGACAAACTCACCGTGCTGGATCAGCGCCTGACCGAACCGGCCGAGGTGGTGGTCGTGCTGGAGGGCGCCGCCAAAGCGGCGGCGCAAGACGCGCCGGACGCGCTGCGGGTGGTGCCGGCCCACGGGTCGGGAGACGACGCGATCGTCGGCGTGGTGCTCGCTGCCGTCCAGGACGACATCGACCGGACGATCATCGTCGTGACCGCCGATCGCGGCCTGCGCGAGCGGGTCGAGGCGCTCGGCGCGGACACCATCGGACCGCGCTGGCTTTTGGACCTGATCGAGCACCCATAACCTGGCGATCACTGGGTAGTCAGCCGACATGAGCAATGCATTCGAGGAACGTGGCCAACCGTCCCTCGGACGTGCCTTACCCGAACTCTTGGCCGCACGGGCCGTGATCGAGCAGGCCAAGGGCGCGTTGATGTTGGCCTACGGTATTGATGCCGAGCAGGCGTTCGGCTTGCTGCGTAAGCGCTCGCAGGCAACGAATGTCAAGCTCAGGTCGCTTGCCGCGCAGCTGATCGCCGAGTTGCCGAGCCTGGATCTGGCGCCGCCGGAGTTGCGGCGCGAGGTAGACCACCTGCTGCACGGGCCGTCGCAGGCCGAGCACTGAGCGACCGGAAACCCGCGGGGACCTGACGGACAATTCCGTTCCGACGGCGGCCCAACCGAGGCCCCGACGCAATCGGACACCACCGTAGCGCTACCGTGCGCGGGTGATCCTGCTCACGGTCGGCCTGATTCTGCTGGGTGTCTTCGCGTTGCGCTTCCATCTGGATCGTCGGCGGTTGAGCAACGGGATCTATCTCTTGTCGAGTGTCCTCGTCCTAGGGGTGTGGGCGATCGGGTCGGGCGATCAGGTGGATCTGACGCTGGCGCTGGCCGGCCTGCTCGTGGTGCTCTCCCCGCTGGCGGTGCTGGTGCTCGCCGGATTGTTGCTGGCCAACGGCATGCAGATGCTGCGCAGGGAAGGGCTGCGGATCGCGAACCTGCTCTCGATCGGGCCGGGCGTCGTGCTGCTGGCGCCCTACGTGCTGCTCGGTGTCGCCATCGCGACCGGCAGCCTGCGATCGGTGCTGCTCGCGTCGCTGCTCATGGCCGTGAGTTACTTCGGCTTCGTGTTCACCGGCTTCGTGCTGTATTCGCTGCTCTACGGCCGGCTGCCGTACCGGCCCGGCATGGACGCGATCGTCGTGCACGGCTCCGGGCTGGTGGGCGCGCGGGTGCCGCCGCTGCTGGCCGCTCGCTTGGACCGTGCCGCCCAGATCTACTGGGCCGAACTGGCCGAAGGCCGCAAACCCGTGATCATCACCAGCGGCGGCAAAGGCTCCGACGAGGCGGTATCGGAGGCGGCCGCGATGGCGGACTACCTGCTCGCCCGCGGTATCCCCGAGGACAGCGTGGCGCGCGAGGAGAAATCCACCACCACGCGGGAGAACCTGCTCTTCATCAAGCGGCTGCTCGGCGAGCGGGGCACCACGACCCGAATGGTGCTGGTAACCAGCAACTTTCATATCCTGCGCACCGCGATTCTGGCGCGCAGGCTGCGCCTGGACGCGGAGGTGACGGGCGCGCGGACCGCCTTCTACTACCTGCCGAGCGCCATCCTGCGCGAGTTCATCGCGATCGTCGTCGCCTACAAGTGGACCAACGCCCTCACCTGCCTGGTGCTGGTAGCGCTGCCGCTGGTGCTCGGTTTGGCCGCAGGCGAGTCGCTCACCGGCCGGTGAGCGTCCTCAGGAGGCGTCGACGCGTTCGTGCACGGTCAGCAGTAAATGGTCGAAGCGAGTGCGGAAACCGGCGCTGTCCTTGCTGATCATCCTGAGTTCGGCGACGAACTGCGCGGCCAGATCGCGCAACTTCGTATTGGTCTCCTGCGAGCGCCAGCGCAACACCCGGAACGCCTGCTCCGCGTTCACCCCGTAGGCCAGGATCAACGCGCCCTTGGCCTGCTCGATCACCGCCCTGGCCTCGATCACCTCGGGCAGGATCTCCTCGAAGACCTCTTGGCGTTGCTCTTCGAGCCGTTCGGTCACGTCGACGTAGTAGCCGGAGGTGCCGATGATGGCGCCATCGTCGTCGGTGAGCAGGTCGCCGACGACGACCACCTCGCGCACCTCGTCCTTCGCGTCGACGATCCGGTGCCTGCCGCAGAACGGCTGACCGGTCTCGGCGGCCGCGGCGATGCAGCTGGCCACGTGCTCGCGGTCGTCGGGGTGCTTGTGCGACAGCAGCAGCTCGGTGGTCGGTTCCACCTCGCCGGGTGCGTAGCCGTACATCGCCGCCAGCTCGTCGGACCACTCCCACCGCTGATCGGCAAACCAGAATCGGAACCAGCCCGGTTCGGCGCAGGGGTCGACACCGATGGTCTCCTCCATCGCCTGCACCACGCCCGGTGGCACCTCGTCGCCCAAACTCACGCGTCCAGTATCCGCCGAAACCTGCGCGCACCGCGAGGCGGCCCGTCATTGTGGCAACAGCTGACCCACGAGGAGAACCATGAGAACTGTGCTGTCCGTCCGACGGCTCGGCATCCTGGCGGTGGCCGGGGCCTTTCTGCTGGCGCTCACCGCCTGCGCGGAGCGCCGCACCGATCCGCCGGCCGCCGAATCCGCCACCGCGGCGCCAGCCGCCGAAACCATCACCGCGGCGCCGGCCGACGAATCCGCCTTCGTCTCCATCACCGAGGTCGATCCGACGATCCTGGTCGAGGCCCGGTACTACGGGGAACACAACTTCCTCGGCACCCGGGTCAACGGCTACGAGGCGCCGAAATGCCTGCTGACCAAGCCGGCGGCGACCGCGTTGGCCCAGGTGCAAGCGGAGTTGCGGCCGATGAACCTCACGCTCAAGACCTACGACTGCTATCGGCCGCAGCGCGCGGTCGACCATTTCGTGGCGTGGGCCAAAGATCTCGGCGACGTGAAGATGAAGCAGGAGTTCTACCCCACCGTGGAGAAGGCGAATCTGTTCCGCGACGGCTACATCGCCGAGAAATCCGGGCACAGTCGCGGCAGCACAGTGGATCTGGCCATCGTCGCGTTGCCCGCCGCCGACCCCGAGCCGTACCGCGCCGGTGATCCGCTGCGCGCCTGCTTCCTGCCCGCCGAGCAGCGATTCCACGACAACATCCTCGACTTCGGCACCGGTTACGACTGCTTCGACCCCGCCGCGCACACCGCCAACCCCGCCACCGGCGGCAACCAGCGCGCCGTGCGGACGCTGCTGACCGAACTGATGGACGATCACGGCTTCACCAATCTGCCCGAAGAGTGGTGGCATTTCACCCTGAAAGACGAGCCCTTCCCCAAGACCTTTTTCGACTTCCCGGTGCGCTGAGCGCGATCGGCCGTGCCGCAGGGGTGCACAGCGGACGCGCGGGCTTCTACACTGAGAACCTGCGGCACGGTCGAGACGTCGGAGCGGCCCGCATTCGGCGATCGGCATCCATCGAAGTCCTGATCCCGCTCGCCGGTCGCGTTGCCCGGCCCGTTCCATGGAAGAGGCGCCATGCCCGATCCATCACACGTCAAGGTCTGTCTGTTCGGGCAGGATTGCCGCTGCCCCAGCATCACCGTGTTCCTCGCGCCCGAACCGCTGCTGCCCGGCGGCAGCATCCTGCATCTGCTCGAACAAGCGCCCCTGACCGCGGCCACCGAGCCGACCCCCGACGCCGACCTGATCGACCGGGTGCAGGCCGAATCGGCCGACGCCGATCGAACGGCCCTGTTGCACACCGAGTTCCGCGCGTTTCTGGCGGGCCTGCCCGAACCCGGACAGGTCGGGACCATTCTGCACGACCATCAGATCAGCGCCACCGCACCGGTCGGCCTCGATCTCGACGATCCCGCCGAGCTGACCCGGCTGGCGCTACTTCCCGAGCACCCCATCGGTTTTCGCCGCACCGCGGACTTCCGCGAGGCGGCCATGCGCCGCGCGATGGCCACCGTCTACCGGCATTTCGAGGTCGACCAGCGCGTCCGGCTCATGTATCACGGCTTCGCCGACCCGAGCACCGGCTGGTTCGCGCTGCGCACCGCGAGCGCCTGAGGGCCGATCAGGGTTTGCGGGCGACGCCGCCGTACGCCCCGGAACGCTCCGGGAACTCGCCGATATCCGCGGCGTTCTCCGGCCGCCAGAGCGGCAGGTGCACGAGCCCCGGGTCGAGCAGGTCCCAGCCCACGAAGAATTCGGCGATCTCCGGCCGGCTGCGCAGCACGATCTCGGTCGAGGTGCGCCCGGACAGTTTCTGGGCCTCGAGCACCTCCTCGGGCTGTCCGTCGGCCGTGGCGTGGGTGATGGCCAGGTAGCTGCCGGGCACGACCGCGTCGCGCAGCCGGGCCACGCAGCCCGCCGGGTCGGCGTCGTCGCCGACGAAGTGCAGCACACCGAGCGCGAGCACCGCCACCGGCTGCTCGAAATCGATCAGCTCCGCCACGGCCGGATCGGCCAGGATGGCTTCGGGGTCACCGATATCCGCGCGCACCACCGCCGCGGCCGGATTGCCGTCCAGAATCGCCCGGCTGTGCGCCACCGCGACCGGGTCGATATCGACGTAAACGACTCGCGCCGAAGGGTTTCGGCCCTGGGCGACCTCGTGCACATTGCCGACGGTGGGGATGCCGGAGCCGATGTCGAGGAACTGGGTGATGCCCTCATCGATCAGGAACCGTACGCATCGGCGCAGCAAATCCCGGTTGGCCCGCATGGTTTCGGCCACGTTGGGCGTGAACGCCTCGATCTGCCTGGCCAAGGTCCGGTCGATCTCGAAGTTGTGCATGCCGCCGACGAAGTAGTCGTAGACCCTGGAGGCGCTGGGCCGATCCAGATCGATTCCCTCGGGCGCCCAACTCGGTCTGGTCATCGATCCCGAACCCTCCTAGAAATATCGCCAGCTCACGATCGACGCGGCGAAAGCTTCGTCATCGTAGCCGGGTTCGTCCGTCGCCCGCAGTTGGGCGAGCGCCAGCAAACCGGACTACGATCAGAGCTTATGGCGTGGGATGCCGGGAGGGGTTCAGATCCTGGCGGACCGCACGCCGAACTGGCCGAGCAATGGGCGGCCGCGCTCGGTGGCGGACCGCGCGATCATGTCGTGCCCATGAGTTCGGCCGAATCCCGGTTGCTGCTCACCACGCTGGCCGAGGAATTCGCGATCGCCGCCGAAACCGGCGCGCCCGCCGAACAGGTCGCGGAACTGGGCGCGCGGCTGGCGGAATCGCACTTCGTCGGCGACGAGGTGCTCGGGCGCACCCTGGCCGTGCTGAACACCTACCTCACCGAGGCCAGCGGCGTCCCCGCCGGGCGCGTGGCCGAATTGGTCGGCGCGTTCGCGACCGGCTACCTGCGCGCGTTCCGGGCCTGGCTACTCGCCGAGCAGGAGAGCGTGCGCACCGCCGAGATCGCCGCCCGCCGGATGGTCGAGCAGCAGTTGCGCTCCAGCGAGGCCCGGCTGCGGGCGGTGTTCTCCCAGGCCGGCATCGGCACCGGTCTCTCCGATATGACCGGGCGCATCATCGAGGTCAACAACGCCTTCGCGAACATGCTCGGCTACCGGCCCGAGGAGATGTGCCGGCTCTCGGTGACCGATCTGACCCACCCCGACGACGGCCCCGACATGTGGCAGAAGTACGCCGGGGTGCTCGCGGGCAAATACGACAACGTGCAGCTGGAGAAGGCGTACCGGCATCGGGACGGCGGCACGGTGTGGACCCATATCAACGTCTCGCTCATCCGGGACGAGCAGGGACAACCGCAGTACACGCTGGTGCTGGTGGAGGACGTGTCCGAGCGACGGGCGCTGCGCGAACGGTTGCAGTACCGCGCGCACCACGACCAGCTGACCGGCCTGCCGAACCGATCGCGCTTCTTCGACGCGCTCACGGCGGCTTTCGCCGACTGCACCAGGGTCGGGCTCTGCTACGTCGATCTGGACCATTTCAAGACCGTCAACGACACCTACGGGCACGCGGTCGGCGACGAACTGCTCGCCCAGGCCGCCGCCCGGCTCAGTGCCTGCACCACGCGCGCCGATCAGCTCGTGGCCCGGATGGGCGGCGACGAGTTCGTGGTGCTCGTACCGCATTCCAGCGGCGTCGAGGAGATGGCCGCGGTGGCGCGCACGGTGTTGCACGCGCTGTCTCAGCCGTTCTATGTGCACGAGCACCATCTGGCGATCACCGCGAGCATAGGCGTGATGGAGGAGCGCGCGGATCGCTCGTCCACCGGTGATTTCCTGCAGGCCGCCGACACCAGCATGTACTGGGCCAAGGCCGCGGGCCGCGCCCGCTACGCGATCTTCGACGCCGATCGCGGCCGGCGCGAACACACCAGTGCCGAACTGTCCGCGGCGATGCCCTCGGCCATCCGGCACGGCGAGTTCTTCCTCGACTATCAGCCGATCGTCTCGCTCGCGGATGGGCAGACCGTCGCTGTCGAGGCGCTGGTGCGCTGGCGCCATCCCGATCTCGGTGTGCTCAGCCCGGCCCGGTTCGTCGACCTGGCCGAGGACAACGGCCATATCGGCGCGCTGGGCGCGGTGGTGCTCGAACGCGCCTGCCTGGACAGCCGGGAATGGCATACCCGGTACCCGCATACCCCGACCATCAGCGTGAACGTCTCGGCCGCCGAGGTGGCCGATCCGGCCTGGCTCGATCACGTGCAGCAGGTGATCGCGGAAACCGGCATCGAGGCGGGCCTGCTGCAACTGGAACTGACCGAGCGCGCGTTCATGCAGACCACCGGCCGGCCGCTGCGGGCATTGCACACGCTGGCCGAGTCGGGCGTGCGGATCGCCATCGACGATTTCGGCACCGGCTACTCGAATCTCGCCTACCTCGGGCAACTTCCGCTGCACGTGGTGAAGCTCGCGGGCCCGTTCGTCCAGCGCATCCGCACGCCGGACACCGCGAGCCCGACCGACCTGCTACTGCTCGAGACGATCATCGATCTCACGCACGCCCTCGGCTTCACCGTCACCGCCGAATGCGTCGAAACCCGCCACCAGGCCGACCAACTCCGCGACCTCGGCTGCGACACCGCCCAGGGCTGGCACTTCCACTATCCGATGCCCGCCGACCAGGTGACGACCCTGCTCGGCAGCACGACCGGCGCCAACACCGATCCGGCCAGACGAAAACCTCCCGGCGACAAATAATTCCGGCCGCCCGGCGATAGATATCGGGGCAGCCGTGACATGTTCAGCGCTCAGTCGTCGGTGGTGCCCGGTGGGTAGATCATCTGGTTCGGTGGGTTGCTGGTGCGGCGGGCGAGGGGGTAGTAGATCGCGGCGGTGAAGACGATGCCGACGATCCAGGAAATATCTGCGCCGCCGAGCTTTTCGGTGAGCGGGCCGGTGTAGAGCTGCTGGGCCAGGAACGGGATCTGCGCGAGAATGCCGAGCGCGTAACAGGCCAGCGCGGTGACGTTCCAGCGACCGTAGCGACCGTTCGGGTCGTAGAGGGCCGGAATGTCGATCCGCTCGCGGGAGATCAGGTAGTAGTCGATCAGGTTGATCGCGCTCCACGGCGTGAACACCATGAGCAGCGTGAGTACGAAATTCTTGAAATTGTTCAGGAAGTCGGCGCTGGCCGCGATCGCGATCAGCATCGACACCACCGTGAACCCGACGATGTAGGCGGCACGGACGATCGGCGTGGCGCGCGATTGCCCGGTGAACGCGGTCACCGAGGTCAGGATGCACATGAAGCCGCCGTAGGCGTTGAGGCAGTTGACGGTCAGCTTGCCGACCACGATCACCAGATAGATCAGCACGCCGAGCACGAACGGCCCCGCCAGCTCACCGAGAAAGCCGACCTGGTTGCCCAGGAAGGCTTTTCCCGCCGCGGCCGCGACGATCGCGCCGAACGTCATCGACCACTGCGAGCCCAGCACACTCCCCGCGAAGGTCGCCCAGAAGGTGGTGCGGTCGCTGGTCGAGCGGGGCAGGTAGCGCGAATAGTCCGCCACGTACGGCCCGAAGGTGAGCTGCCACCCCGCGCCGAGCGAGATGGCCAGCACGAACGTGGCCGCATCGAACGGCTCCGCCCCGAGCAGCGCGCGCACGTCGTAGTCGGCGGCGAGCCGGATCGCGAGATAGCCGAAGCCCACGATGCCGACCACCGTGGCGATCCGGCCCACCACGTGGATGAGCCGGTACCCGGTCACCGCGACCACGGCGGTGAGCGCACCGAACACGAGGATCCCGACCGTCGCATCCTCGATGCGCAGGATCTTGTTCACCGCCTGACCCGCCAGCACCGTACCGGTCGCGGCGAACCCGAGGTACATGACGACGACGAGCAGCAGCGGCAGTACGGCCCCGAACACCCCGAATTGTGCTCGGCTGGAGATCATCTGCGGCAACCCGAGGCGCGGTCCCTGCGCCGAATGCAGGGCCATCACGATGCCGCCTAGGATGTTGCCGATCAGCAGGCCGAAGATCGCCCACAGCGCGTCGGCCCCGAACACCACCGCCAGCGCGCCGTCGACGATCGCGGTGATCTGCATGTTCGCCCCGAACCAGAGGGTGAACTGGCTGCGCGGCGTGCCGTGCCGTTCGGCGTCGGGGATCACCTCGATGGTGCGCCGCTCGATCGGCCCCGTCGCGTCGATGCGCTCGTCCTGCGCCATGGGTCCGCCTTTCGTCCACGAGGCACGATCAGCGAAACGGCGATGCCCCGGAGCAGCAGTATGCCGGATACCGGACGGTCTTGTACGGCGTTGCGGCGCAGCCGGTTCCGTGGACCGCGCGGCTACCCGGCCGCGAGCATCCGCGGCGATTCCGGCGCGGGTTCGGTCTTGATCCGCAGCAGCGCGCGGCAGATCGGATCCGCCATCACACCGGCCAGCCGGGTGTAGGGCCAGATCGCGATGAACACCACCAGGATCAGGCCCCGGGCCTGATAGATGAGCGGTGCGTGCACCATGACATCGGGCTGCGGATGGAGACTGAACAGCGACCGGAACCAGACGAAAAGCGTTTCGGCGGTGCGATATCCACCCTCGGTGGAGTTCGGGTCGAACTTGATCGCCACCCAGGACAGCAGCGCGGTCACCATCAACGGAAAGGTGATGCGGTCGAACGGGCTGATCACCGGTCGGGCCGACCCGCCGATGATGTCGGGGACGAACAGCAATACCGCGCCGACGGCGGCGGCGACCAGCGCACCGATCTCGACGACGGCGAGGGCCACGTAGAGCGGCCCGTCCGGGTGGCCGTGCGGCCCCGAGACCAGCAACTCGGTCACCCGCGCCGCGATCAGCACACCGATGCCGACGCGCAGCGCGGTCGTGCCGAACCGCTGACCGGGGTCGGTCTCCTCGCGATTGCCGAACCAACTGAACCGATCGTGCCGATAACGCCACACATGGCCGAGGACGAACGACAGAAACGCACTGTAGGGAAGCGTGATCCACAGCATCGACATCATCTGCCGACTCGCCTTCTGCATCGAGCTAATCGAAAACGAAACTATCCGGTGCACTACTTTCGCAGACCGCGAGTCACCAGGCAAGCATCGAAAGCCCCGTTACCCAGCGTGTACTACCTTTGAACGACAGTGGATCCGGGGTGCGGCGCCGAGGCCGAGTCGGCCGGCGGCGCGGCCACCACGGCAGACAGAATGAAGGCCACCACCGCCGCGGTTTCGGCCACCGTCCGCTTGGAAATACGCATATCCCGACCCCAACTGTGCACCGCACACCTCGTCGCCAACTCCCTGTCGAACGAACGGTATCCACCCGCGAACGGCGTTCCCAGACAGCACTTTTCCTGCCCCGGGAATCGGCGTTACCCGCGCGCCCGGTCAGCCGGAGGCGATCGCGGTGATGAGCGTGCGGGAGGCGAGCGTGCGGGTCGTGATGAGCTGGGTGAAGGTGCGCGGCTGTTCGCCGGGGTACTGCTCGGTGAGTTTCACCTCCCAGTGCGCGAGTCCGTCGTCGCCGTCCTTGGCCCGGGTGACCAGGACGCAATAGCGGGTGCCGACGGGAGTCTGGTTGATCCCGCGCTGGATCTGGTCGGCGGGCGAGACGATCGCATTGTCCGCGACCACCGCACGCGCCCGATATCCGGAACGCTCCACGTAGTAGGCGTATTCGAAGGCGAGGATGGCGTCCGGGCCGGTGGCGGTGCCGCCGGGATCGGTGCCGGACACGATGTCAGGAGTACGCCGCTGCTCGCACCCCTGCGTCGCGATCGCCGAAGCCTGTGCGGGCGGTGCCGTACTGGTCGCCGCGGTCGTCACCGCGCCGGGGGCGCGCACCGTCGAACTGGCCGCGGCGGGCTTGTCGTCGCCACCCAGACCGTTGATCGCGGTGTACAGGATCGAGACCACCGCGATCCCGACGCCGAGCACGATCAGTACAGCGAGGATCCGATTGCCGTTGGACTGCCTGCTGCGCTGGCGGGTCGGATGGCGCAGCGGGACGCCCGGATGGATGCCGGACCGGTTGATGATCGCGGGCGGCGGCGCGACATTGTCGTCGTAGCCGGCGGCGCGATCGTCCTCGTCCGCGACGGGCACGCGCCGCCGCTCCGGCGCCACCGACGGCTCCGGTCCCTGCTCGGCCGTACGCGGCGGCGGGTCCAGCCATTGCTCCCAGTCACCGGTGCGCCGCGGCCGGGCGGCCGGTGCGTCCGGGTTCGGCTCGGGCACGTAGACCTCCGGATCTCGGCGGCGCACCGGCGACCGGCGACCGGACGGACGCCGCCGCTTGCGCGTCTTGCCGACGGGCGTGCGCACCATGGGCAGTCCGGTATCGAACGGATTGCCCTGCCCCTCTTGCCGACCCGGAGAATTCGGGTCAGAGGGTGTCATCGTCGTAGTCGCCGAGCACCGGTGTCACGGCGACCACTGCGGTCGGCACGGTCACGCCGAGCTGGCCTTCGCGGGGCTTGTGCTCCCGATCGTCCGGCGGCGGCGAGGGCGGCAACGCGACGCCGCCGGTGGTGCCCGGCGGGTGCGGCTGGTCCGGCGCGGCGGAACGCGACGGCGCGTCGTCCACCACCGGTGGCGCCGGGGCCGGCGCGGGGGCCGGCTTCGACTCCGGTTTCGGCGGTGCCTCGTTCGCGGTCGGCGCGGAGCCCGGCCCGGACGGCGGAATCACACTGCTCGGACCGCTGGGACCACTCGGTGCCGGAGTACGCGCGCCCGCGCCGAAATCGAACAGCTTCGGCGAGGCACTCGAATTCGACGAGCCGTTCGGCCCGTCGCCGGTGGTGCTGCCGGGCCGGATCGCCTCGGTCACGGCCTTGTCCGCGCCGGCCGCCACCGTATCGATGGCGTGCGTGCCGACCTCGGCGACCTTGTCGATGATGTGGGTGCCGACGCCGGCGATCTTGTCGATGATGTTCGTGCCGATGTCGACGCCCGCGTTGATCGCCGCGGTGCCGACCTGCACCCCCGCCGAGATCAACTGCTGCTGCAACTGGAGTTGCGCGGCCAGTGCCGGATCCATCGGCTGCCCGTTGGCGGTCGTGCCCGGCACGTATTGGCTCGTTACGCCGGGCGGGTAGGTGCCCGAAGAGTAAGGCCCGGACGAGTAGGGCTGCGCTGTGGTGACCCCGGACGGCTGCGTGACCGTGAGCGGGCCCATCGCGTCGAGCCGCCTGCTGTGATCGTCCATTTCGGTCTGCGCGGCGTTGACCGTGGTCAGCGCGTCCCGCAGGGCCTGGGTGGCCCGCGCGATCACCGCGTCGGTGTCGGGCGCGGCGGTCGCGTTGCCGAGAATCTGGCGGGCGTCGCTGCGGAAGTCGGCGATGATCTGATCGACCGTGCGCGCGGCGCGCGCGCTGGTGGCGTGCGCGTCACCGAGCACGCTCAGGTAAGCCGGTCCGCGATCGGAGATTTCGCCGATCTCGGTCTGTGTGGTGCGCAGCGCGGGCACCGCCGCATCGGCGCCACGCGAGGTCCAGGTCGACTCCAGTGCGTGCAGGCCGTCGCGGTGCGGGCCCTCGGTGTCGGCGGCCTGGGTGCTCGCGGCGGACAGCGCTGCGGTCGCGGTCTGATTCGGCACGGCGACCCCCGAACCGAGCGTGGACCGCAGTTGCAGCAGCGGCCGCACCAGCGCGGCGACGATGGGGGGATCGACATTCGGGTCGAGATAGGTCGTTGCGGGCACGGCGTTGTCGGTGCGCGCCGGCGCGGCCGCGGGCCGTCTGCGTAGTCCGGAAAGGCTTCTCATGTCAGCGTCTCCCCTGTCCGGGTGATGGCGCCCGCGGTGTCGCCGTCGACACCCTGCATATTCGCGGTGTAGTCGCGCAGGACCTGCCCATAGGTGCCGACCAACTGGCCCGCGGTCGAGAGCGCCTGCGCGTGTTCGGAGACCGCCGTGGCGAAGCGCGCCGCGAAATCGGCGCCGATCAGTCCGAGGTCGGCGGCGAGCTGGTCTTGATTCACCGCGCCGGACGCTACGGCCGACGCCGAGGCGAGTTGCTGGGAGACCGCGTCCGCGATCGCGGTGTATGCGGCTACCGCCGCCGGGTCGAGCTTCAGCGTGTCCACCGTTCCCCTCCCGGGTTACCAGTCCTTCGCTACCGCGACATGATTCGAAGACAAGCCTACTGTGCGACCTGGACACCTGCGTCAGATCTTCGCTTGTCGCTCCGCTGAGTATGGCAATCAACGTACGCGCTGTCATGCGCTGGCCCGGCACTTCGTCGAATTGATTCCCGAGGGGTTACCTCGGGTTGTCCTAGGCACTAGGCTTGACTCTTTGTGCGCGGCAGTGTGGAGGGGGGCGGGCAAGTCGCTGCGACCGGGCACCCTTGGCGGGTCATCGCGGTATACGCCCAGTTGGCGCGGGCCGGGTTCCGGCGGCAGTCCCAGTACAAGCTGGCGATGTTCGCCGGACTGTTCACCAATTGCGTGTTCGGCTTCGTCCGGGCGGCGGTGATGCTGGCCGCCGTGCGGGTGGCGGGCGACTTCGGCGGCTACACCGAAGGTTCCATCGGCGCCTACGTCTGGTTGTCTCAGGGGCTGCTCGGAGCGCTGCAGTTCATGGGACCGCCGCTCGACCTTTCGGATCGAGTGCGCAACGGCGACATCGCGATCGATTTCCTGCGTCCGGTCGACATCCAGCTCGGCTATCTGGCCGGCGATATCGGACGCGCGGCGTGCACGATCCTGCCGCGCGGCGTGCCGAGCGTGTTGATCGGCGTGCTGACCTTCGGCCTGGCGATGCCGACCACGCCGGGCCCCTACCTGCTGGGGACGATGAGTGTGCTGCTCGCCGTTGCCCTCTCGTTCCTCTGCCTGTTCGTGGTGGCGCTGATCGGATTCTGGGTGGTCGAGACCCGCGGCATCCGGGTGGTGTACCAGATCTGCGGCACGTTCCTGGCCGGGCTCTTCGTGCCGGTGCACATGTTCCCGCTCTGGCTGCGCACGATCGCGCAGGCGACACCGTTCCCGTCCATCCTGCAAGCCCCGATCGACGTGCTGTCCGGCCGGACGACCGGCACGGCGGCGGTGGGGGTGCTGGCGGTTCAAGTGTTCTGGGTGCTCCTGATCGGCCTGGCCGGGCGGCTGCTGCTGGCTGCGGGACGGCGCAAGCTGGAGGTGCAGGGTGGCTGAGTCGGCCGCCGCCGCGGGCACCTGGTTCACCCCGTACGCGGCGGTGCTGCGCTCGCGGATCCGCGCGCAGCGGTCCTATCGGTTGTCTTTCGCCAGTGAGGTTTTCGGCGCGTTCCTGATCGGTCTCGTGGAATTCGCCGAGGTGTGGGTGATCTTCCACAACGTCCGGGTGCTCGGCGGACTGGATCTGAACGCCGCGCTGCTGCTCTTCGGCTTCGGGCAATCGACCTTCGCCTTGGCCCAGGTCCTGTTCGGGCATCTGGACACGCTGCCGACGCTGATCCGGATGGGCCAGCTCGATGCCTACCATCTGCGCCCGCAGCCGCTGCTGCTGCAACTCGTCACGAGCGATATCTCGTTGCGCCGCTTCGCCAGGGCGGCGGTCGCGATCGTGGTGCTCGGCGTCGGACTGTGGCGCAACGATATCGATTGGGGCCCAGCGACTCTCGCCCTGATCGCATTAACCCTGGTGAGCGGCGTCGCCCTGTTCGGCGGGATCTTCGTGTGCGCGGCGGGATTACAGTTCTATTTGATCGACGGAGCCGAGCTCACCAACAGTTTCACCTACGGCGGTTCGTTCGCCGCGGTCCAACCGGCCACGGTGTTCCCGATGCCGCTGCGGGTGCTGTTCGGCTTCGCGATTCCGGTGTCGTTCACGGCCTACCTACCCACCATCGCGCTGCTCGACCTGCCCGGCCCGCCGCTGCTGCCGGCCTGGCTGGCCTGGTTCGTCCCGCTCGCTGTGCTGTGGGTGTGGCTGCTGGCACTGGTGCTCTGGCGCTTCGGTACCCGGCATTACCAAGGAGGGGGCGGCTGACATGGCGAATTCCGGTGCGGCAGAAGCCATCATCGATATCGAGAACCTGACCAGAGAATTCACCCTGACGCGCAAGGACGGCCGCCGATGGCGGCGGCGGCGCGAGACCTTGACCGCGGTGGACCGGATGACTTTCCGGATCGAGCGCGGCGCCGCGGTCGGCTATATCGGCGCCAACGGCGCGGGCAAATCCACCACCATCAAAATGCTCACCGGCATCCTGGTGCCCACCGCGGGCCGCGTGCGCACCTGCGGGCTGGAACCGGTCCGGCAGCGGCGCGAACTGGCCGCCCGGATCGGCGTCGTGTTCGGGCAGCGCTCCCAGCTCTGGTGGGATCTGCCACTGCGCGAATCGTTTTCGATCCTCGCGGCCATCCATCGGCTGGAGCCCGATGCCGCGCGCAAACGCGAGCACGAGCTGGTCGAGCAGCTGGAGATGGCCGAGACGCTGGACACGCCGGTGCGCCAGCTCTCGCTGGGCCAGCGCATGCGCGCGGAAGTGGCCGCGGCCCTGCTGCATTCGCCCGAACTGGTGATTCTGGACGAACCGACGATCGGACTCGACGTGCTGTCGAAGCAACGCCTGCGCGAGTTCCTGCGGGCCGAGCGCGCCGAGCGCGGCACCACGCTGCTGCTCACCACCCACGACATGGGCGACATCGAAAGACTGTGCGGCCGAGTGCTCGTGGTGGATCACGGACACCTGGTCTACGACGGGTCGCTGACCGGGCTGGCCGCGACGGTGGGGGCGCGGCGCGTCCTCGTCGTCGATCTGGCCGAGCCGGCACCGGATCTCGACGATCTCCCGTGCGCGCAACTGCTCGAATCCGAAGGCGGCGGCATGCGTCAGCGGCTGGCCTTCGATCCGGAACAGACCACCGCCGCGCAGCTGCTCGCGCTGGTCTCCGAGCGCGCCGAGGTGCGGGACCTGTCCATCGAGGAGCCCGAGATCGAAGACGTGGTCCGGCGGATATACGAATCCGCCCGCTGAATCAGCGGGCGGATCCGGTGCCGAGGAGCTTGGGCGTCAGCGGGTTTCGCGGGCGCCCTGATCGAGCCGGAACGGCGGGTACTCGTCGCGCATCAGGGTGGCGTAGGCCTGCACCCGGATGCTCCAGCGGCTGATGCCGAGCAGGAAGTCGTACACACCCTGCGGGTACCGGGCGGTGAACAGCAGCCCGATCACCGCCACCAGCACCAGGATGCTGGTCAGCGAAATACTCGCGCTGCCGGCCCAGGAGTCGTCGTCGCCCATCGCGAACGCCGCCCCACCGGCCATCATCGCGGCCAGGATCAGATAGTGCGGAATGGCCAGCAGCCACCACTTCACCAGCACCAGGCCACGACTGAGCCGCTCGGGGTAGTCGACCTCGAGATCGGCCGGGTACTCCGCGTTCGGTTGCAGGCTGAACGGCGGGTACTTGTCGGTGCCGAGCACCGACAGCGCGTAGAACTCCACTCGCCACGTCCAGCGCATGACACCGACATTGAAGTCGAACAGCGCCTTCGGATACTTGGCGGTGAACAGAATCGCGAAGAACGCGACTATCGTGAGCACGATATAACCGATGTGCAGGAAGAACAGCACGATGTAATGCGGAATGGCGAGAAGCCATTTCACCAACCACATCCAGCGTGACAGTGCCGGATCCAGATCACCGCGCACACGAATCGGAGCGACCGCGTCGACCGCTTTCGCGGCAATCTCGGGATTTTCGGGTTCCATGATCGACGCCCCTTTCAGATGCTTTCGATCCACGCCGCGAACAAACGCGACTTGCATCGATTGTCACGTACCCGAAGTGCGCGAACGCCACGATCTGATATCGACACGCCGACGAATAGATGTGCGCAGCCGGCCGGTGCGCTTCGCCCGCCTTAATCGCCCGATTCGCACCTCTGGCGACACGCGGGTGCCACCGGTACATCCACCGGTGGCACCCGGTACCGAGCTAATCCATCGCCCGGCTCAGCGGTACGTTGACGAAGCTCGGCGCCGCCGGATCGAGCACCAGGTGCTGCGGGGTCAGCGCGTTGCGGATGCCGCCGTCGAACAACAGCGGCGGCGGCAGGAAGCCGCGCGGGAAATTGCTGGCGAAGACGTTGACGCGCAACCGATGTCCCGGCTTCAGCACGGCGTCGAGCGGATTCACCGCGACGTCCAGGGCGGTCGGCTGACCGGGCACCAGCGGCTGACGGTCGGCCAGCGTCAGCTTGTACACGGTGTGGGTGTAGTCGCCGTCGGCGTCCTTCTCGCTCTTGCCGTCGTCGACCGCGCGCAGCGACGCCGCCAGCTGTCCGCTGGCCAGCACCGTCGACTGCCCGTCCGGCGCAACGTCGTTCACGCTGACCGCCCAGTAGCCCTCGACGTTGTCGTACATCGTGTTCAGGTGCACCGTGATCGGGCCGGACAGCACGGTCGGCTCGGTCACCGGGGCGCCGGTGAAGGTCAGCCCGCCCGTCTCGTGGATCCGATCGTCACGGCCGCAGAAGTTGAAAATGCTGAGCACACCGGTGGATTCGACCGCCGAGTCGCGCGAGCACAGCGAGGTGATCCCGGTGACCGGCGATACCGTCAGCCGGACCGCGTCCTGCGGCGTCTGCGCGCTCAGCGAACCGTCGTAGATGCTGTTCGCGGTGCCGCTGCGGACCGGCGAGAGGTACATGCGCTGATATTCCATACCGGGCCGCGGGAAGGCCGACGCGGTGGTCCAGCCACCGCCCTGCTGCCACAGTGCGACCGGCCCGTACTCATCGATCCCGTTGTCGATTCCCTTGAGCCACTTGTCGAACCACGCCATCTGCAGGACGTCCAGCCGCGGCGGCCGCCCCGGATTGCCCAGTCCGGAGCCGGGATTGATGTGGTAGGTGTCGCCCATGATCAGCTTCTTGCGCTCCGGCGGCAGCGGAATGTCACCGAACGAGCGCGCACTCGACGAGGCGAAGATGTCCTGCCAGCCGCCGTAGGCGAAGGTCGGCACCCGGATATCCTCCGGGTGGTTGTCGGTCCACGCGCTGCGCAGCGGACTACCGGGCAACAGCTGCTGCTTCAGCGGCTCGGGCACCGAATCCACCGAGAGCGACAACGCCATCAGAATGTAGTCGAAGAACTCCAGCGGCGTCTGGACCCGGTCCATCAGCCATTTCATATCCAGATGGCCTAGAGCGATGCCCACCGGGTCGGGGAAATTGGAGATCACGTCGATCGCGGCGATGTAGAGCGGGCCGAACAGCCCCACTCCGCCGCCGGGAAACGCGACATCTGTGAGCGTATCGGTACTGCCCTCGACCGGGAAGATGGCCTCGAGTGCGGGCGGATTCTGTTCGGCCGCCTTGAATTGATTGATGCCGGAGTACGAGATACCGGACATACCGATATTGCCGTCCGACCACGGCTGCTTGCTCGCCCAGTCGATCAGTTCGACGGTGTCCTGAGTCTCCCTGCTCTGGAAGAACTTCCAGTCGCCCTGGGAATAACCGGTACCGCGTACGTCGGCCACGATGTAGGTGTAGCCCTGTTGCACCAGCTTGCGATCCGCGCCGAAAGTCCGTGCGGCGCCGCCGCTGAGCGCCCTGGTGAGATCGGTGATCGAGTCGAACGGCGTGCCACCGAAGTCGAATCGGTTCACCAGCTCGATCAGCGCATCCGAGAGCACCGGGATGTTCAGCGCGAGATCGGCGATCAGGGACACGAATTTCGTGTACGGGGTCAGGTTGACGATAGTCGGCAGCGGTTCGTCGACAATCCGGCCCGCCGCATCCACCGGACGGTAGATGTTGGCCTTCAGCACCGTCCCGTCGCTCATGGTGACCGGCACATCGAAGTCGATGTGCACGGGCCCGGGGTATTTCGGCGGGCCATCGTGCGCCGCGAGCCACGCCGCGGCGAGCGCGCCACCGTCGGGCGGCGTCTCGGCCACAGCCGTGCTCGGCACGACCCACAGTGCGGCCATGGCGGCCGCCACCACCATGACTCCGGCACGTGCCCCGGCACGGCGAACTGTCCTCATCGTCATCGAACCTCCTGGCAGACCCGCTTAAAAACATCGCCGTACCCAACTGGGATGTGAGAGTAACCGGGACCACATCCGACGGGCAAGTATGAGACGGATCACTATCGCGAAGGTGACTATCCTCAGAGGATGGGACTCGAAGCCGGCGTCGACCGCGGCCGCCTACCGCGCGGCACCCACGGCATGGCACCGGAGGCGGTCGCGCACTCGCAGCGCATGCGGATGTATCTCGGCGTGCTCGAGGCGGTGGCCGAACGCGGCTATGCCGCAACGACAGTCGGCGATATCGTGGCCCGCGCCAGCGTTTCCCGGCGCACCTTCTACGAGCTGTTCCGCGGCCGCGACGACTGCTTCACCGAAGCCTTCGAGGCCGCGGTGGATCTGGTGCTCGGCGAACTCGACACCAGCGTGCAGGCCACGCCGCGCTCGGAATGGCGGGTCCTGATCCGCCGGACGCTGGACACCTACCTGCGCGTGCTGGCCGAAAACGGCGTCTACGCCCGGGCGCTGCACATCGAGTGTCTGGTGGCCGGGCCGATCGTCGCGCAGCAGCGGCGGGCGATGAAAACGCTGCTCGCCAACCGTATGCATGCCGCCTTCCGGATCGGCCGCACCGCGGGCGATATCCCGGTGGATATTCCGCCCGAGATCTTCGAGGCGCTCATCGGCGCCGTGGACGACCGCATCCGCGATTGCCTGGACGGCCCTGGGGCGCAGGCACTACCGGACCTCGGTGCACATCTGTACCAGATCACCATGGCCCTGTTCGGCGTACCGGACTGGAGCCAGGACTAGCCGGGCCCGGTGCCCTGCGCCGAATAGAGGCTCACTTCGCCGTCCTCGCTGAGGAAGGCGTTCACCAGCATCATGCGCTGCGCCTGCAGTTCGTCCGGGTCAGGGGCCTCGGTGGTGATCGAGATCTGCGGTATCGCGGCCCAGTTCACCACGTAGCGCTCCGGCGGACCGTCGTCGTCGGAGAGGCGGGCGAGCCGGAACACCGAAACGGTCTTGCGCACGATGAGGGTGCGCACCACCTCGCCGATTCGCTCCGGGTCTTCCAGCGCGAACATGAACCCGAAGGTGAGCTCGGGCGATGACACGTAGGCAGGCACGAATATCGAGGCTAGCCGATCGCACGGCGGCCCGCAGCCGCCGCGCCGAACCGGTTGCTGCCCATGAACTGACGATACGATGTCGGAAACTGCGACGGTATCCGCATGTGACCGCTCCGTGACGGATCATAACGATTCATCGGCGCCGGATAGATTTGTACACCATACTATTGCGCGGATTCGACAACCGCGCTTTCCTGAAAGAGTCCCGATTTCTCGGGCCGTCTTCCTCATCGCATCGTCGCGGATTTCCCGGTTTCTTTGCCGTGCTGGTGGACTGTTGGGGGTGGCGTCCGAGCGCGGGGCTGCGCCGGAGCCGAGGGGTGCCCCTCCCCGAAATCCCCCTCGGCCCTGGCGCATCCAGAATTGGATCGTGACCGCAGGGGTGTGCACATGCCTACCGAATACGCAGGCGTCCGTATCGGCATCGAAGAGTTGCCACCACCCGCGGAGTTGTTGCGCGCCTTCCGAAACGAGCCGAATCACCGCAAGCACAGCGTGCTCACCGCCGCCCGCGAACTCGTCGAATGCCATGAGCGACGGCGCAATGCGCTCGAGGCCGCGCACGCACCGGGGGTCACCACCGGCCGCGTGGTGGCGTGCGGTCAGCTGATCGAGGACATCGACAGCCACCGGGCCGAGCTCGTCGGACGCATCGACAGCTGGGTCGCGGGCAACGTCGAGCACCGCGGCGGCGCCTCGCTGCACACCGAGACCCTCGGCGCGGTCATCGATCGACTGGCGGCGAAATGGATTGCAGCACAACAGGCTTTGCGAAAGGCGCCGCAGCAGGCACACCGCGTGCAGGTGGACGGGGAAGCCCACCTGCAGTGGTGCCGGCTCGCCGAGCTGACCGACGGATACCGCGACCTGATCACCGACGTCACCGAGCACCGGCGCAGGCTGCCGGTGTGGTGATCAGCGCGACGGGTTGATCAGCGCGGCTCGCCGGGCTCCGGCTCGACCACCTCGGCGTCCACATAGGGCGCCTCGGTCGCCACCGGCTCTTTCACCACCGGCTCGGTCGCCGGCGGCGCGAGATCATCGTCGAGATCGAGATCGAGATCGCGCTGTGCCGCCGCGTCCCGGCGCGCGGCCGCAGCGGCCTCCCGCATCTCGATCCCGTCGGTGATCCACTCACCGATCTCCTTGGTGACCTCCGCGACCGTGCCCGCGATGATGCTCGCGATATTGCCGACATGCTTCGCACCCGAGGACGTCAATTCTTGAATGAGGTCCTTGTTGCTTTCGAATTTCCCAATCATTCACACGCCCACTTCGCTTGCCTTTCGCTGACGCATCACGATAACACCGGGAGAGGGCTCGCTCTTGACCAAGCCGGGCGGCAGTGCGAGCTTGAAAATTTTCAGCCACACCGAGCCGATCTGCTTGCCGAGCGAGCCGGTGTTGTACGGCAATCCGTACTTTTCACACAATGCCCGGACCTCCGGCGCCATCTCCGGATAGCGGGCGGCGGGCAGGTCCGGGAACAGGTGGTGTTCGATCTGGTGCGACAGGTTGCCGGACATGATGTGGAACAGTTTGCTGCCGGTGATGTTGGCGGAGCCGAGCATCTGCCGGACGTACCACTCGCCGCGGGTCTCGTCGGCGGTCTCCTCCTCGGTGAACGTCTGTACGCCGGTGGGGAAATGGCCGCAGAAGATGATCGAGAAGGCCCACAGGTTGCGCACCAGGTTGGCGGTCACGTTGCCCGCGAGCGTGCTGACGAACAGCGGGCCGCTCAGCGCCGGGAAGATCACGTAGTCCTTGAGCACCTGCTTGCCGGCCTTGCGCCACTGCCCCTTCACCAATTTCTTGATGTCGGACCACTTCCGCTTGCCCGCGATGATGTTCTCGACCTCGAGGTCGTGGCCCATCACGCCCCACTCGAACAGCACCATCAGCGCGAAGGCGTACAGCGGCTGCCCCAGGCGCAGCACGTTCCACGACTGGGCCTCGTCCATCCGCAGGATGCTGTAGCCGATGTCGCGGTCCTTGTTGTGGATGTTGGTGTAGGTGTGGTGCAGGTAGTTGTGCGAATGCTTCCACTGGTCCGCCGGGCAGACGGTATCCCATTCGAAGACACGGGAATTCACGCCGGGTTCGCGCATCCAGTCGTACTGGCCGTGCATGACGTTGTGGCCGATCTCCATGTTGTCCAGGATCTTCGACACACTCAGCGCGGCGACGGCGGCCAGCCAGAACGGCGGCAGGAAGCCGAGATACATCAGGCCGCGGCCCGCGATCTCGAAACCGCGCTGCGCCTTGATGATCGAGTACAGGTATTCGCGGTCGCGCTCGCCCAGGTCGGCCACCACCTTGGCGCGCAGCTCGTCCAGCGCCCGGCCGAGCTCCTCGACCTGATCGGGGCTCAGTACCAGGGGTCCGTCTTTGGTTTCGGTGAGGATGGTCATCGATTGCTCCTCTTGTTCGGTCAGATGTCGATCTCGACGTCGCCCACGGGGGCGTTGATGCAGAGCTGGATGGGCTGATCCGGGTCGCTGTCGGTCTCGCCGGTGCGCAGGTTGCGGGTGCCACCGGAACGGCGAACGGCCGTGCAGGAGAAGCAGATTCCCATCCGGCAGCCGTATTCGGGGGTGAGACCCGCCGCCTCGGCCTGCTCCAGCAGGGTGGCGCCGTTGTTGTCCGCGGTGACGCCGGTGGCGGCGAAACTCACTGTGCCGTAGGCATCTTCGGCGTCCACCGGAGCGAGGGAAACCGTGAATTCCTCGCTGTGCAGCCGCTGGTCGAGCTGCTCGGCCTGGTAGATCTTGCGCACCGCGTCCATCAGCGACTGCGGGCCGCAGACAAAGGTTTCCGCGTCGGCGAACCACGGCGCCACCCGTTCCAGTTCGTCGTAGTCGAAATACCCACTGGCGGCCGCGGTGGCCACATCGACCCACGGGGCCTTGCGGTTCACATTGCTCGTGTCGGACCGCCACGGATGCCGCAGTTCGATGCGGAAGTTCTTGTGCCGCTGGGCGATCGCGTCGAGTTCGGCGCGATGCGGTACCACCTCGGGCGACTTCGCGTAGTGCAGGAACACCACCTCGCCCGGATAGTCCTCCGCGGCCAAGGTGCGCAGCATCGACAGCACCGGGGTGATACCGCTGCCGCCACTGATCAGCAGCACCCGGTCGGGTCGCCGGTCGGGCAGCCGGAACGTCCCCGCGGCGGGCTCGAGGTCGACCACCAGTCCGGGCCGGGCGTTGCGGTGCAGATACTGCGACACCAAACCTTCGGGATGGGCCTTCACGGTGAGCTGCACCTGCTTGCCCCGGCCGCCCGCCGGGCCGACCGGCGAGTAGCAGCGGGTGTGCCGGACGCCGTTGATCACGACGCCGATCTGCACGTACTGACCCGCGGCATGCCCCTGCCACTGGCGGGTCGGGCGCAGGGTGAGCGTCACCGAGCCGGGCACCGACCGGTCGACGTGGACGATCTCGGCGCGCATCTCCCGCGCGGTCAGCGTGGGACGCACCAGTTCCAGGTACCGGTCCAGCGGATGCGGCGTGGTCAGGGTCTGCACCAGATTGATGAGATCCACCATTCGTTCTCCGTACCTCTGCGTCGGGGTCCTACTGCCGGGCTGTGTGGCGCAGGTCCCGCGACGTTGCGTTCCAATTTCAGTGCACGTCTGTACACTCAACTAGTGTGACCGATGGCAGGGGTCGGGTGTCAACCGGCAAAACATGTGACCCGAACAACATCTTTGGATGAGTGGAATGGTGAACGGATGTATGCTCACCGTGATGAGCGAGCAGTCAGCAACCCGAGGCGAGCGCAAGGAGCGCACGCGACAGGCCCTCATGGACGGCACCCTGGCGTTGGCCGCCGACCGCGGCTTCGCCGCGCTCAGCCTGCGTGAGATCGCCCGTTCCGCGGGCATCGTGCCGACCGCCTTCTACCGGCACTTCGCCTCGCTCGACGATCTCGGCGCGACCTTGGTCGACGACGGCATCACCGCCCTGCGGCTCGCGCTGCGTGAGGTGCGGCGCAATCCCGAGGCCAGCCTCGCCGACACCGTGCGCTTCGTGTTCGCGCAGGTCGACCCGAAACGGGAACTGTTCGGTTTTCTCACCAGGGAGCGCCACGGCGGATCGGCTGCGCTGCGCAAATCCATTGCGCTGGAGATCCAGTTGATCGTGCGGGAACTGGTCGCCGACCTCTCCCGCATCCGCGCGCTGGACTCCTGGTCCCCCGCGGATCTGGAGATCGCCGCCGACCTGCTGGTCGCCACGGTCTCGGACGGCATCGCCGCCTACATCTCGGCACCGGCGCGCGAACAAGAACTGCTCGTCGACCGCACCGTGCAACAGATGCGCCTGATCGCCCTCGGCATGGGCGCCTGGTGGCCACCGAAGGAACGCTGAACCGGGCGCGCACGCCCGGCATGCGGAATCAGACGAGGTCACCCCAGCTTCACCCGGGTCCGCCCTGAGTCGGATGCGGCGCGGCCACGCGCTTTCTAAGCTGTCTGCGACGGTGTGCCCGCACACCGTTCGTTCGCGGCCGAATGTACACGGAGGACGCATGACCCAGGCAGATCGTGGCCCGCAGTTCTTTCCCACCTGGTTCGGCCGCTGGCAGAGCCGGTACATGAACCCGGTCGCCCGTCGCCTATCGCGCTACCTCCCGACGTTCGCGGTGATCGAACACCGGGGACGCAAGTCGGGCAAACCCTATGAGACGCCGGTCAACACGTTCAGCGTCGACAGCGGACTGGGCATCGTGCTCGGGCACGGAACCACCGACTGGGCGCGCAACGTACTCGCCGCGGGCGACGCGCGGTTGCGCCGCCGCGGCCGGTCGATCCGGCTCGTCAACCCGCGCATCGTCGACAGCGATACCGTCGCGCGATTGCCGCTGGTGCCGCGCACGGAGACCGGGCTCGTCCACGCGATCACGGGCAAGCGGCTGCGGCTGTTCGTCGCCGATATCGCGCCGAGCTGACGAAACCGGTTGCGGCTCAGCGCTGGTGGACCTCGAGGGCGCTGCGGACACCGCTTTCCAACGCGCCTTCGATCCACGCGGTGTTCAGGCTGGTGTGGTCACCGGCGAAATGCACTCGGCCCTCGACCGATCGGGTGGCGAGATGATGCTCGTGCAACTGGCCGGGCGCCGGGATGGCCGCTTCGCCGAGCGCGTAGCGGGCCCGCGCCCAGCTCTGGGTGATGCCGACGCCGGTGAATTCGGCGTCGACCCGCGCGCCGAACAGTTCGCGCAGGCCGGCCAGGGCGAAGTGGATGCGCTCCCCCTCGGTGAGTGCGTCCCAGCGCATCGCGTCGTCGGCGAAGGTGTAGGCGGCCAGCACCACACCGCCGTCGGAATCCGTGACGTGCGAGGGGAAATACGTGCACCGATTCGGCGAATCACTGACGCAGCGCCCGCCGCGGAAGCCGGCCGGTCCCTGCTCCCAGAAGCGACTCTTGAACTCCAGCAACACTTTTGTCGCCGAGTCGTGCTGCAGTTCGATGATCGCCCGGCGCTTGGCGTAACTCAACGGCGGATCGAACGTGCAGAAGCGCGCCGCGGTGAACGGGATCGCCACGATCGCGTAGTCCGCCTCGAACGACTCGACCGGATCGATCGGCCGGCCGTCGGAGGTCTCGTCGCCTGCTTCCGCGGTGGTCCGGATGCGCACGCCGTGCTCGGTCTGCTCCAGCCCGGTCATGCGCTTGCCCAGCAGGAGCGCCGGTCCCAGCTGCCGGGCCAGCGCGTCGGTGAGCGTCGACATGCCGCCCGCCAGTTCCCAGTAGGTGGCGCCTGCCGGGATCAGGGTGTGGTCGACCAGCGGGAAGACAACGCTGTACCCCAGCCGAGCGGTCAGGTTCTCCAAGGTGCCGACCGCATCGATCCGCGCTTTGGGCCAGCCCTGCTCGCGCAGATAGTCACGCAGGGAATGGTTTTCGTAGGTGTGCAGTAGGCGGGTCCAGCTTTCGACCTGCCGCTCGATCGAACCACTCTGCCGCACAGCGTCTTTGCGCAGTTCGGCATCGAGCGCGACGTTGCTGGCCGTGGACAGCGCACAGCCGAAACCCGCGTGCACCGCGCCGGGGTTCGCGGCGTAGTCGCCGCGCGACACGACGCGTCCGTTCACCTTGATCAGCCCGCGGCCCGCCGGATCCGGTGGCACGTAACGCATTACGGGACCGTTGGACCACTCCTCACCGGTGAAGGAGCGGTAGACGACCGGCGGCGTGGCAGGCGTAGGGGTGTCCGGATGCACGTCGGCGCTGTAGAACGGCCTGCGCGGCAAGCCGAACTTGTCGGCCAGCGCCAGCGCCAACGGCTGCGCGCTGGACAGCCGCATCGCTCCGCCCTCGGCGTAGAGGGCAGGATCGGTGAAAACACCGCGAAACGTCTTGACCCGGCCGCCGACCCGATTTCGGTTGGCCTCCAACACCGTCACCTGATGTCCGGCCGCGGCGAGCAGGTTCGCGGCACTCAACCCCGCCGGGCCCGCGCCGACGACGATGATGCGCTTGCGCCGATCCGTGGCGGGAAGACCGGTGTCGACGAGGGCCGTCAAATACGTCAACGTGAGATCGGTGCCGTTCGCGCCGACGCCGAGCAGCTGCCTGGCCAGCCATTCGCTGCGCGAACTGGCGCCGACGCTGGCGGCGGGCACGCACGCCGTCGTCACCAGCGCACCCGCGGCCAGCGCGGTACCCAGCAGACCACGTCGGGACACCCCGCTGCCGTTCGACATCCCCGATCCTCCCCCGTGCGAGGGGCACCGCCCCGGCTTCGCCATGACGGCCGCAGACGGTACCCGAAACCGTGCGGCGCCCAGCGGATCCCGCGGCCGCGGCCGGTAGCGCGGGCGATTCGCCCGACGTTCGGGCCCAGCGCGCGGACCGCCCTGCGGTTCGGCGACCAGAAGCTGAATCTGCGGCCGGTCGGTGCGCGGGGCGAGATGATCTCGCACTACTGCCGCGATCCGGACGGAAACCTCATCGAGATCGCCGTCTACCCGTCAGTCTGACCACAACCGCCGGACATGTTCCGGCGGTTGGGTTTTCGGGCTCGTCAGGCGATGTCGGCCGGGGTGGCCAGTGCGGCCTGCATCGCCACGCCGTCGACGTAGGTGTGCTTCTCGCGCACCGCGCCATCTTCGACGAAGACCACGTCGGCGATGTCCACATCGACGGCGGCGCCGGTGACCGAGGTGCCCGACAACTTCCACTGGACCGCCCAGAAATCGTCGCCGACGCGCAGATTGACCAGGTGGAAGGTCAGGTCCGGGACCAAGGCGAAGGTTTCCGCGGCGGCCGCGCGGATCTCGGCCCGGCCGTGCGCGGGCGCACCCCCGGAGTGCAGATGGAAAATCGAGTCGGGCGTGTGCAATTCGACGATGCGGTCGGGATCGCGATCAGCCCAGCAGGCGTGGTAGCGCTCGAACAGATCCTTGGTGCCAACGGACATGATCCGAATCCTTCTAAGATACAAACAGGATGACTGTATGTTCCACGAAGGTGGCCGCCGCGGTCAAGGGGTGCGGCGGCGTGGATAGACTGCTACGTCGCCATGAACGCTGATCGACGAACCCAGGCCGAACGGTCGGCCGCCACCCGCGCCGCGGTGATCCGTGCCGCGCGAGAACTGTTCGGCCGGTTCGGATATGGCGCGGTGAGCACCGTCGCGGTGGCCGAGGCGGCGGGCGTCAGTCGCGGTGCGCTCTATCACCAGTTCAGCGAGAAGCGCGAGCTGTTCGAGGCGGTGTTCGAGGACCTCGAGCGCAGCCTGGTCGAGGTGATCGGCACGGCGGTGGCCGAGGCCCGGTCCGACGATCCGATCGCCGGCTTGATCGTCGGCTGCCTGGCCTGGTTGGACGCGTCGACCGCGCCCGAGGTGCGGCGCATCGCACTGTTGGACGGCCCCGCGGTGCTGGGTTGGCACCTCTGGCGCGAGATCGAGTTGCGGCACACGATCGGCCGGGTGGAAAACGCCCTGGCGGGCGCCATCGCGGCGGGACGTATCCGCCGCCAACCCGTGCGCCCCCTGGCATTGATCATCGTCGGCGCCCTGGACGAGGCGGCCCAAATCCTCGCGCACTCAGCCGAATCCACCGAAGACACCGCCGCCGTCCGCGCGGTGATCGAGCAGTTGATCACCGGCCTCACGATCAACGGTTGAGCCGAAACCGCCTGCCTCACTGACCGTTGCGCGCCGCGTGCAGCAGCCGCAACTGCCCGATCTCGGCGGCGTTCTTCATCAGTTCGGCGTTCACCCAGGCGATGGTGTGCGCTACGGACTTGCCGTCCTCGCCGGACCACGGAAACGCCGCCGGGGCAACGAGATCCGCGTCGGAGATCCGATCCAACACACACGACCATTCAGCCCGCAAGCCGCGCAGCCATGCGACGACGGCGTGGTCACCCGGCCACTCGATCTCGTGCCGCCCCCGGGGTGCCCGACCGGCCAGATGATCCATGGCCACACTCCACCACCAGCCGATATGCCAGCTGAGCCAGGCGATGGTCGGCACCGGGATCGGATCAGGCTCGACGTCGGCCCAGTCCGGCACCCAGCTCCCGTCGGCTCCGGTCCGCAGCGTCCAGCACAGGTCTGCGGGCTCCCAGCGGACCTCGGCCTCGGTCAACCGCTCGAGGTGGAATTCGAACAGCGCCCAGACCAGGTCGAATTGCCAGCGCAGCACGGTAGACGACGACAAATCCATGGGTCGAATCATGCCTACCCCACCTGACCAGGGCAATTGGTTTGCCGAACTTAGATAGTGATCGATCACCATTTATGTTACCGTCAAGCGAAACGGCCAGGAGGCATGCGATGTTCGACATGATCGTGCGAGACGGACTCTGGTTCGACGGAACGGGTGCGCCGCCGCAACGCCGCGACCTCGGCATCCGGAACGGGATCGTGGCGGCGATCTCGGCGCAGCGACTGCCCAGCGGTCCGGACACCGAGGTGATCGAGGCCGAAGGCAAATGGGTCGCACCGGGTTTCGTCGATGTGCACACCCATTACGATGCCGAACTCCTTGCGCGTCCGGCACTTTCGGAGTCGGTACGGCACGGTGTCACGACGGTGTTCATCGGCAACTGTTCGCTGTCCACCATCCTGGCCTCGAACGCGGACTGCGCGGACTTCTTCAGCAGGGTCGAGGCGGTGCCCCGCGCGGCCGTGCACGACGTGCTGGAGGCGCACCGCGACTGGCGAACTCCCGCCGAATACGCCGCAGCGCTGGAGCGACTTCGATTGGGCCCCAACGTTGCCGCGTTCCTCGGCCATTCGGATCTGCGGACCCATGTGCTCGGTCTCGACCGCGCCGTCACCCGGGACACCCGGCCGAGCGCGGCGGAACTCGCGCGCATGCAGACGCTGCTGGAGCAGGCCATCGACGCGGGCTTCCTCGGCTTGTCCTCGATGACCAACACCCTGGACAAGATCGACGGCGAGATCTACCGTTCCCGCTCGCTGCCCTCGACCTACGCCCGCGGCCGGGAGTTCCGGGCGCTCAACGCCGTACTGCGCCGCCGCGGCCGCATCCTGCAGAGCGCGCCGACCATCAACTTCACGCCGAATATCTGGAAGTTCTTCGCGGCCAGCTCGGGGTTGTTCGGGCGCAAGGCTTTGCGGACCTCCCTGCTGTCGGCGGCCGACTCGAAGGCGTATCCGCCGATCGTGTTCTTCATGATGTACGCCGCGCCGCTGCTGAACCGGTTCGCGCGCACCGACTTCCGATGGCAGCACCTGCCGGTGCCGTTCACCGTCTACGCCGACGGCATCGACCTGGTGGTGTTCGAGGAGTTCGGCGCAGGCGCCGCGGCACTGCATCTCAAGGACGAGGTCGAACGCAATGAACTGTTGCAGGACAAGGAATATCGTCGCTGGTTCCGCAAGGACTACGACAACAAGTTCAGTCCCCGGATCTGGCACCGGGACTTCTTCGACGCCACCATCGTGGCCTGCCCGGACGAGAGCGTGATCGGCAAGACCATCGGGCAGGTCGGCAAGGATCGCGGGTTGCACCCGGTCGACGCCTACCTCGACCTGGTCGTCGAATACGGCACCCGGTTGCGGTGGCGGACCACCGTGGCCAACCATCGGCGCAAGTACCTGGACAAGCTCGCCACCAACCCGGGTGTGCAGATGGGGTTCGGCGACGCGGGCGCGCACCTGCGCAACATGGCGTTCTACAACTACCACCTGCGGCTGCTCGAACGGGTGCAGGCCGCGCAGGGCCGCCGCAAGCCCCTCATGCGGACCGAGCAGGCCATCCACCGGCTGACCGGCGAGCTCGCCGACTGGTACGGCCTCGACGCCGGTCACCTGCGCGTCGGGGATCGCGCCGATCTCGTCGTGCTCGACCCCGCCGGGCTGGACCAGTCCGTGCACGGCCTGCACGAGCGCCCGATGCCCGAGTTCGGTCTCAACCGCATGGTCAATCGCAACGACGGCGCGGTGACGGCCACCGTCGTCAACGGCGTAACCGTCTATCGCGAAGGACAATTCGCGGCCGGCTTCGGCACCGACTGGGGCACCGGCCAGTTCTTGCGCGTCGGCCGGCCCGCACGCGCACACGTCGAGATCCGGCATTCCGTCGGCTCCTGAGCAGCGGCGGCGCACCGTGCCCTTACGATCGCGCACATGAGCCGCACCCAGCGCGAACGGCGCGAGTCCACCATCGCCAAGCTGCTCGACGCGAGCATCGCGACGATCAGCGAGAAGGGCTATGCGCGCGCCTCGGTCAAGACCATCGCGTCCCGGGCCGGGCTCTCCTACGGTGCGCTGTTCCGGCACTTCGAGACCATGGCGGATTTCATGGTCGCCACTGCCGAAGAGGCGTTCCGGCGCCAGCTCGATGCGTTCGAGACACGGTTCGCCGCCATTCCGGCCACGGAACGCGGCGTGGAAACGGTGTTGCGGCTGCAGTACGAGCTGGCGGGCAACTCCGTCAACACCGCGATCTACGAATTGCAGCTGGCGGCGCGCACCGACGAGAAGTTGCGCGAGGGATTGCAACCGGCGCTGTTCGCCTACGGCGTGCGCATTCTGCAACTCGCCCTCGAGACCACGGACCCCGACCCGGCCATCGATCCGGCGGATTTCGCCACGGTGGTGTTCATGATCAGCGATATGTTCGACGCCGAGCACTTGTTCCGGCACGTCCGGCCCTACCCGGAACTGACCGAGCGCCGAATCCAGTTGCTCACCACCATGATCGACGCGCTCCGACCGACTCGCTGATACACCGCGCACCCGTTACCGCGTCAGCGCAGCCGGAACCGCAGGAAGAATCCCAGACCACGACGCCGCCACGCACGCAGCATCGGAAGGGTTGGGAGCCAGAAGGTTTCGAGGCGCGGGAAGCCGCGTGGCGACCAGCCGACGAGCCCGAACCGACGCAGCTTGCGGGCGAGCGGCAGCAGCGGGAACACCGGCTGGTAGTCGTAGTCCAGCCTGCCCTTGCCGAGCAGTTCGGTGATGAGACGGCCCATCTGTTCGGGGGCACGGGTGACACCCTTGATCTCGGGATGCGCCCGGCGCCACTGCTCGGCGGCCTCCTCGGACGCGAAAAAGCTGTTGTAGTCGCACCATCCGACCACCCGATGCGGCATCTCACGCAGCGGGTACCCCAGATGCACCCGCAGTGTGCGGGGCGCGTAGTCCAGTAGCACCCCGTCGCGTCCGACCAGACGCACCGGCTGCCCGGTCTGCCTGCACACCGACTCGACGACGACCTCCGCGCCGGGGAACTGCCCGGAGATCGCGCAGGCCTCGACGGCGCATTCGGCGAACCAGCGCTGCACGCCGTCGACGGTGATCCGATAGTGGTTCTCGAACGTCGCGAACGGACGCGCGTAGACGATCTCCCCCACCGCGGGTTGCGGCCGCGCCAGCGGCTCGTCCTGGAACACCGGACTGTCCGCGTGTTCCTGGTCTTGCCGTGCCACGCAGATGGCGCCTTCCAGGTCGCGCAGGTCCGCGGAAAGATCCGCCTCCGAGAGCACGAACTCGGCCCTGAGCTCGGCAATCGTCGGCGCCGTTCCCTCCCGCCGGACCTGCGTCATGATCCGCTGCCGGATATCGCGGGCACGGTCGGTGAGCTCTGCCATTCCTGCCTCCGAGAAACGCCTCGTCGTAATGCAATCAATGACCGCATTGCGATCACTGTTCACATTATGATGGGCCGACGGATCCGGAAAGTCAATGAGCACGAGCTTCGCGAAGGTGCGCGAGGAAGCCGTAGTCGCGGGCCGCCGATGGTAGACGCTCAACGGTCGGCGGCGGCCGGGGTCGGCTCCCATTCGAAGCCGTCGGGGTCGGCGAAAGCGCCCAGGCCACTCGCGAGGACGATGCGGTGCGAGCCGGAACCTTCCGGGGCCACGCCGGCGTCCTTGGCCGCCGCCTTGCGCCCGTACAGCGCCAGTTTGATCGCCGCGGCCGGCGCCTCGAACTCGGCGTACTTGCTGCCGAAACTCTTGCCGACCGACAGACCGCGATCGGCGTAGAACTGTTTGGTCGCCTTCACGTTGTCCACACCGAACAGCACGACGAAGTCGTCGATCTCCCGGGTGGCCGGGCCGGTGTCCTTCTTCGCCGAGGTCGCGATCTTCCAGATCGCACCGTCCGGGGCCTGCACGACCGCGCCGTAGCCCCAGAAGCTCTTCTTCGCGGGCTTGACGATCGTCGCGCCCGCCTGCACGGCGCTGCCGACGAGGCTGTCGACGGTGCTGGGCTGCGAGACGACCAGCGAGAGGATGAAACCGCGGAATCCGCTGGTCGGCGCGTCCGAGGCGCGTACCCGCAGCTTGTCGCCGAGGCCGAACGCGGCCGCGTAGAACTCCGCCGCCGCGGCGGGGTCGGCCACCTCGAGGGTGACGGCGTCGATGGTGATCTGGTCAGTGGTGATGTTCATGTCGATAACGCTAGGTGCGGGCCGGTGACCAGCGCTTCTCGATTCCTGATCGGTTCGCGCGGCCGCCGGCCACCGGCCCGCCGCCGGGCGATCAGTCAGCCCACAGTCGGGTGTCGTGGCGGTCCACCAGCGCGCGGATACGCGCGATCGCGTCGTCCGCCGACTGCGCAGGCAGCCTTCGTCCGTCCCGGAGCCGTACCGCGACCGCGTCGTTCGCGATCTCGGCCGGTCCGAGCACGAATTGATAAGGCGCCGAGCGGCTTTCCCGCACCCGTGCGGCCAGGCTGCCCGATTCGGCCCCGAAGACCTCGGCACGCAGACCGGCCCGCGCACACCGATCGCGCAGCTCGACGGCAGCGGCTGCGTCGGCGGTCGAGATCGGCAGCACGGCAACCTGTTTCGGGGCCAGCCAGGCCGGGAACGCGCCACCGTGCTCTTCGATCAGCTGGGCGACAGCGCGCTCGACGCTGCCGATGATGCTGCGGTGCACCATGACCGGGCGATGCTTCGCGCCGTCGGGCCCGACGTAGTGCAGATCGAACTGATCGGGCTGATAGAAGTCGACCTGTACGGTCGACAGGGTCGACTCCCGGCCCGCGTGGTCGTGCACCTGGACGTCGATCTTCGGCCCGTAGAACGCGGCTTCGCCCTCGACTGCGTCGTACGGCACCCCCACCCGGTCGAGCACCTCACTCAGAATCTTGCTCGCCCGCAGCCACATATCCGGTGCCGCAACGTATTTGCCGCCGGGGCCGGGCAGCGACAACCGGTAGCGCACCGCGCTGAGACCCATCGCGCGATACGCGGCCCCGATCAGCGCGAGGGCGTTCGCGGCCTCGTCGGCGACCTGATCGAGGGTGCAGAAGATATGCGCGTCGTTGAGCTGGATACACCGCACCCTGGTCAAACCGCCCAGCACGCCGGACAATTCGGAGCGATACATCGCACCGAGTTCGGCCATGCGCAGCGGCAGTTCGCGATAGCTGTGCGAGCGGGATCGGTAGATCAACGCGTGATGCGGACACAGGCTCGGGCGTAACACGACCTGTTCACCGCCGAGATCCATCGGCGGATACATGTCTTCGTGGTAATGCGCCCAGTGCCCGGATATTTCGTACAGCTCGCGCTTGCCCAGGACCGGGGAATACACGTGCTGATAGCCCGCCTGGCGTTCCACGCCGCGGATGTAATCCTCCAGGCACTGGCGCACGATCGCGCCGTCGGGCAACCAGTACGGGAGCCCGGCCCCGATCAACGGGTCGGTGTCGAACAAGCCGAGTTCCCGGCCCAGTTTGCGATGGTCGTACATGAGGTCTCCTCCGAATGGGGCGGATGACCACACGGCAAAGCCCCGGGCATCCGCCCGGGGCTTTGTCAGAACAAGAGTCAGCGCGCCGGGACGTCGTCCGGCGTCGTGATGCACTGTGCGCGCTGCATGCGCGAGACGGTACACCCGCCACGCATGGGGAACAACGGGATTTCCGGCGCTGCCCGCTTGCCGCCCGGTCGAATTCGAGCTTGTATCCGATACCCGGTACGGGCTTAGCATCGAATTACGCGGCGCTGATCGGCGCTTTCGGTGTGGGAGGTAGGCGATGACCGCACAACCAGTCGAACGAGGCGATGGGCCCGTGCGGGTGCGCTGGGCTCCGGTGCAGGGGTGCACGCTGCCCACCGCCGCGCAGCCGGTACGCGAGGCCGAGTTCGCCGCACTGTTCGCCGCGGCGGTGCGGACCGTGCAGCGGCCTTCGCCGTACCTGCTGCGGCTGGCGGTGGCCGCTGGTGCGGAGCAGACGGCGCGGGACCTCGCCGCCCGCGAATCCGGGTGCTGCTCGTTCTTCACCTTCGAGTTCACGCCTCGGGATCCGGACACGGTGTGGATGGACATCGAGGTCCCCGCCGCGCAGGTTGCCGTGTTTGACGGTCTCGCCGCCCAGGCGATCGAAGCGAGCGGCTCCGACACCACGCGGTGACCGGCAGGCGAGGTCACGGTGCAGGCCCGGACGGCGCGGGTTGATCTTCTACGCTGCGTGCCTATGACCGTCTTGCGTTCGATCCTGCTCTTCGCGTTGGCCGCCGTGGCCGAGATCGGCGGGGCGTGGCTGGTCTGGCAAGGCGTCCGCGAACACCGCGGCCTGGCGTGGATGGGCGCCGGGGTGCTCGCCCTCGGTCTCTACGGATTTGTCGCGACCCTGCAACCCGACGCCAACTTCGGCCGCATTCTCGCCGCGTACGGCGGCGTCTTCGTCGCGGGCTCGCTGCTGTGGGGGATGGCGCTGGACGGATTCGAGCCGGACCGCTGGGATCTCACCGGCGCCCTCCTCTGCCTGCTGGGCGTCGCTGTCATCATGTACGCGCCCCGCGGCGCCTGACCCGCCGCGAACGGCTGGACCGGGCCTAGCCCAACTCGACTTCGTCGAATCCCACGGTGAGCCGGTGCCGCCGATCCCGCAGCACGCCGCCTTCCCGGTGCGCGAGCCCCTCACCGAAGTCGATGCGCAACGTCGACCGCCGCACGTCCACCTCCCGGACGACCGCGCAGACACCGCTGAACGGCCCCTCCGGGAAGTAGACGACGTCACCTGGCGCGTAATCGGAGAACCCCACGCCCCCACAGTAATCCGGACCGGCGCTCACTCGGCCGCGTCGAAGAGCACGATCGGGCCCGCGCTGATCCAGTGCTGAACCGGCTTCGTGACGCAGTTCTCGTCCAGATGGTTCAGATCCGGCATCGACTGGACGAACGAAACATAGTGGTACGGGCCGAGATAGCCCTCCATGAAGTTCTCGGCGCCGACGCTCACGTAGGTGGCGGGCCCGTCGAGTTGCAGCGTCCCGCCGTCCATGGTCGGCAGCCGCACCGTGACGTGCCCGTCGCCGCCGTCGGTGAGGCAGGTGCCGGTACTACCCAGGCCGGGCCGGGTGCCGGTGGTGACGTCGGCGTCGAATACACCCGCCCGGAACGGATCCAGTTCGCGACCGGCGAGCCGTCCGGCGCAGACGATCGTGAGCCCCCGGTTGCGGACCTGCTGCTGCGACGGCGTCAAGCCAAGACCCGGCGGAAGCGCCCGCTCGGCCCCCGCGACGAAACAACTCGCGGTGCTCACCGGCGCAGCGGACGCAACTGGTTGCGGCACAAATGCAGCGCCGGTGAGCGATAACAGTGCGATGGCGAACGTCGCCGCACGACGCCTGACTTCCCCTCCCGTATGCGATAACCCCCCGATCGTAAACACGCTTGCGTTGTCCCCGTGGGCATTCGACGGTCAGAGATGAAACACGTTCCAGTTATTCGGTTACCGGTTGGGCGGCGGGCAGGGCTTACCGTTGAGATCGGACGGCGGCGGCAACGGCTTGCCGTCGGAGCCGACCGGCGGCGGCAACGGCTTACCGTCCGAACCCAGCGGCGGGGGCACGCACCCCTCGGGCGGCGTGGCGCCCTGTACCGAACCGAATCCGCCGAGCCCGATGGGGTTTGCCGTCGCCGAGCCGGCGGCGAGCAGCCCCGACCCCATGATCGCGGCGAAAACCAAGACACTGGCCGTACGCAGCAGCCTCATATCAATTCCTGTCTCGAATGCTGTTGTCCTGTCATGGCTTTAGACGCGCGACGGCACGTCCGGTTCCACGGCCGAACAAATATGAGCTACGTCACATTCGAGACCCGGCGTCGATTCAGAGGCGAGCCGCCAGCCGCGTGCCCTGATCGATGGCCCGCTTGGCGTCCAGCTCGGCGGCGAGTTCGGCACCGCCGATGAGGTGCAGGTTCACGCCTGCGGCGCGCAGCTCGTCCTCCAGGTCGCGCACGGATTCCTGGCCCGCGCAGACGATGACGTTGTCGACCGGGATCAGCTGGGGACGTTGCCGCTTCTCACCGAAGCTGATGTGCAGGCCGTGGTCGTCGATGCGCTCGTAGTTGACCCCGCCGATGTGATCGACGCCCTTGGCTTTCAGCGCCGCGCGATGCACCCACCCGGTGGTCTTACCCAGGTCCTTGCCGAACGGTGTCGACTTGCGTTGCAGGAGCACGACCTCACGCGCGGCCGGCGCCGGCTTGGGCCTGGTGAGCTGGCCGGGGGCCTGCTCGTTGTCGGCGTCGACGCCCCACTCTTCCTTCCACTCGTCGAGCTTGAGCGTGGGATGGCCTTCGACGGTGAGGAATTCGCTGACGTCGTAACCGATACCGCCCGCGCCGATCACCGCGACGCGCTTGCCGACCGGCCGCTCCTCCCGGACCAGCTCGGCATAGGACAGCACCATCGGATGGTCGATACCCGGGATGTTCGGGATGCGCGGCTTGACGCCGGTGGCGAGCACCACCTCGTCGTAGCGGCCCGCGATGAGTTCGGCCGCGCTCACGCGCTTGTTCAAATGCACTGTCACGCCGGTGACTTCGAGCTTGCGCCGGTAGTAGCGGATGGACTCGTCGAACTCTTCCTTGCCGGGGATGCGGCGAGCGATGTCGAACTGTCCGCCGATCTTGTCGTCGGCTTCGAACAGGTCGACGCGATGACCGCGCTCGGCCAGGTTGACCGCGGCGGACAGCCCGGCCGGTCCGGCGCCGACCACCGCGATCCGCTTGGTGCGACGGGTGGGCAGCAGCTGAAGCTCGGTCTCGTGACCCGCCCGCGGGTTCAACAGGCAGGACACGGTCTTGCGCTGGAACGCGTGGTCGAGGCAGGCCTGGTTGCAGGCGATGCAGGTGTTGATCTCGTCGATCCGGTCCTGCTTGGCCTTGTTCACCCACTCCGGATCGGTGAGGAACGGGCGGGCCAGCGAAACCAGTTGCGCGTCACCGCGAGTGAGGATTTCCTCGGCGATCTCGGGCATGTTGATCCGGTTCGACGCGCAGACCGGAATGTCGACCTGCTTGGTGATCTTCGCGGTGAACTCGACGAAGGCCGCCCGCGGCACCGAGGTCACGATGGTCGGCACCCGCGCCTCGTGCCAGCCGATATCGGTGTTGAGGATGTTCGCGCCCGCCGCCTCCAGTTCCTTGGCCAGCGCGACGATCTCGTCGAAGGTCTGCCCCTTCTCGACCAGCTCGGCCATCGAGAGCCGGAACACGATGATGAACTTCGGGCCGACCGCGGCACGGGTGCGGCGCACGATCTCCACCGCGATCCGGCGGCGGTTCTCGGCCGAACCGCCCCACTTGTCGGTGCGCTTGTTGGTGCGCGGCGCGAGGAATTGATTGATGAAATAGCCTTCACCGCCCATGATTTCGCAGCCGTCGTAGCCCGCGAACTGGGCCAGCCGCGCGCAGCGCACATAGTCGTCGATGGTGCTCTCGACACCCTTGGACGACAGCTTGCGCGGACGGAACGGATTGATCGGCGCTTTGATCGAGGACGCGGAAACGCTGCCCGGCACATAGGAGTAGCGGCCCGCGTGCAGGATCTGGATGGCGATCTTGCCGCCTTCCTTGTGCACCGCCTTGGTGATCACCCGATGCCGGTAGGCCTCGGTCTTGTTGGTCAGCTTGGAGCCGAAGGGCAGCAGCCACCCGGTGCGGTTGGGCGCGTATCCGCCGGTGATGATCAGGCCGACACCGCCGCGGGCGCGTTCGGCGAAGTAGGCGGCCAGCTTGTTGGTGTCCCAGGCACGGTCCTCCAGGCCGGTGTGCATCGACCCCATCACCACGCGATTGCGCAAGGTGGTGAAGCCGAGGTCCAGGGGCTCGAAAAGATGCGGGAAGGAACTCATCGGCGCGTCTCGCTTTCGGTCAATCCGGGTGCGGGGCTGTCGCACTCGGGCGCAGGGCTTGCAGAACTTCGTCGCACCATTCGATGAACCCCGCCTCCACGCGGATGCCCGCGCGCAAGACGAGGAACTGGTGCAGAGCCGTCCCGGAGAGTTGATCCGGGACCGGAAAGTCGCGTTTTTCGATGAGGCGGTACACCTCTAGGCGCTGGGCGTGCTGGTCACGGTGGCGGGCGACCTCGGCACACAGCGCGGTGATGTCACCGTAGGCGGCGGCGCGGATCTTGATCGCGAGCTCGTTGCGCGGGGTGCCGGCGTCGGAGGGTTCGGCGATCCAGCGAGCCAGCTCGGTGCGGCCGGCCGGGCTGACCGAGTACACCTTCTTGTCCGGCCTGCCCTCCTGAACCACCGACTCGCTGTTCAGCCAGCCGGACTCTTCCATGCGCTTGAGCACCCGGTAGATCTGCTGATGGGTGGCGCTCCAGAAGTAGCCGATGGACTTCTCGAAGCGGCGCGCCAGCTCGTACCCCGAGCCGGCCCGCTCGGTCAGCGATACCAGCAGCGCATGCTCGAGGGCCATGGCGTCAGATTAGCCGTAACACACAGTACTATGCAACTGAGTGCATAACGTTCGGCTACCGTGCCGGTAACTCGCCGGAACGAGACCTGCGCTGCGCGCGTAGCACCCCGGTATCAAATCGGCGCGCAGGCCGCTTTGTCGGCCACCGGCGGGGCCCGCGGCGGATAGGCTGCGCGGCATGACCGAGGTGAACGCGCGAGCGACTGTCGGACAGGCCGCCGGGCGCGCACAGGTGGTGGCGTGGGGATTCTGGGACTGGGGATCGTCCGCCTTCAACGCCGTGATCCTCACCTTCGTCTTCTCCGTGTACCTGACCGACAAGGTCGGTGACGATCTGCCGGGCCCCTTCTCCTCGAGTACCTGGCTGGGCTTGACCCTCGGTGCCGCCGGGCTGTTGGTGGCGCTGACCGCGCCGATCTTCGGGCAGCGATTCGACGCGTCGGCGAAACGCAAACGCTCCCTTGCCTTCTTGACCGGGCTCTGCATCGCGTCGATGACGCTGCTGTTCTTCGTGCACGACGACTACCACTATCTCGGGTACGGCCTGCTGCTGCTCGGACTCGGCTCCGCCTTCTTCGAGCTGGCCAGCGTGCCCTACAACGCCATGCTGCGCCAGGTGTCCACCCCGGACAACGTCGGGCGGGTCTCCGGATTCGGCTGGGCCATGGGCTATTTCGGCGGCATCTTCCTGCTGCTGATCTGCTACTTCGGTTTCATCTCCGGTGACGGCGACAACCGCGGGCTGCTCGGCATCCCCACCGACGACGGACTCAACATCCGGTTGGTCGCCGTCGTCGCGGCGGTCTGGTTCGCGGCGTTCGCGCTGCCGGTACTGTTCAGCGTCCCCGAATTACCGCGCACCGACGCCGATCCCGGCGCCGCGAACGCCGGGTTCTTCGCGTCGTACAAGGTGCTGTTCCGGGATCTGGGTGAGCTGTGGCGCGTCGATCAGCGCATCGTCTGGTTCCTGTTGGCCAGCGCGGTCTTCCGCGACGGGCTGGCGGGCGTCTTCACCTTCGGCGCGGTGCTCGCGGTCCGGGTGTACGACATCGCCGAGGCCGATGTGCTGCTGTTCGGCATCGCGGCCAATGTGGTTGCGGCACTGGGCGCGATCGTCGCGGGACGGCTCGACGACCGGGGCGGGCCGAAACGCGTCATCGTGGTCTCGCTGGTATCGATGATCGTGTGCGGCCTCGCGCTGCTGGTGGTGTCGGGCCCGCTGATGTTCTGGATCTTCGGGCTGCTGCTCACCGTGTTCGTCGGGCCGGCGCAGTCCGCGTCCCGCTCCTTCCTCGCCCGCCTGGCTCCGCCGGGACGGGAAGGTCAGATCTTCGGCCTCTACACCACCACCGGACGCGCGGTGTCGTTCCTCGCGCCGCTCTCGTTCGCCCTGTTCACGATTCTGTTCGACACCGATCGAGCGGGCATCGTCGGGCTCGTCCTCGTGCTCGCGCTCGGGCTCGGCGCCCTGCTGCCGGTCCGCTCGCCCGCGCCGACGGACGTGCAGACAGCTCCGCTGGACAATCCGGCCCACTAGCCGAGGTCTCGGCAGACCGCCCGCCTCGTCGTCCCGAAACATCGCTTAGGCTCCTGGCGTGAGCTTGCCCTCCCCCACCTCCGAGAACCGCGCCGTGGTCACCGGCGCCTCCTCCGGCATCGGCACCGCGCTGGCCGCCGACCTCGCCGCCCGCGGCTATTCGCTGATCCTGGTCGCCCGCCGTGGTGAGGTGCTCACCGAGCTCGCGCAGCGGCTGACGCTGGCGCACGGCATCACCGCCGAGGTGCGCGCGGTCGATCTGTCCGACCGCACCCAGCGCGGCGCCCTGGTCGAGGAACTCGGCGCCCGCGACATCGCGATCCTGTGCAACAACGCCGGGATCGCCACCTTCGGCGCGGTCGCCGAGCTCGATCTCGCCTACGAGCGGGCGCAGATGGAACTGAATGCCGTTGCGGTGCACGACCTCACGCTCGCGGTACTGCCCGGCATGATCGCGCGCGGCGCCGGCGGCATCCTGATCAGCGGCTCGGCCGCGGGGAACATGCCGATCCCGAACAACGCGACCTACGCCGCGAGCAAGGCCTTCGCCAACACCTTCTGCGAGTCACTGCGCGGCGAGCTGAAGGATTCCGGCGTGCACGTCACCTTGCTCGCGCCCGGCCCGGTGCGCACCGAGACGCCCGATCCCGCCGAGGCGTCGATCGTGGACCGGCTGGTGCCCGATTTCATGTGGGTCTCCTCGGAGTACACCGCGAAGGTGTCCATCGACGCGCTGGCCCGCAACAAGATGCGCGTCGTGCCGGGCTTGATCAGCAAGGGCATGAGCGTCGCGGGGCAGTACGGGCCGCGCGCCGTCACCGCACCCATCGCGGGCGCCTTCTACCGCAAACTTGGCGGCTGAGACTGCGGTCACGGACCTGGTCAAGGTTCCGTCAAGATCGGGGCTCGGCTCGTCAAGCACCCGTAAGCTGGACGTTTGCCCAGGGGGAATCGGCGTAGTCCTGACAACGGCCCCGCATACGGAATAGCGGGGGCGCACACAGGAGACACCGTGACGCTGCTCGAAATTTTCCCGTCGCTGAAGTCGGGAATGCCCTCGCGCCTCGACTCGGCGGTATGGCCGCAGGACACGCATTACGACGACGCGGGCCGCATAACGATCGGCGGGGTCGCCCTAGCCGATATCGCGGACCAGTACGGCACTCCGACCTACGTCCTGGACGAGCGCGAGGTCCGGGAACGCTGCCGGGCCTACCGCAAGGCCTTCCCCGAGGCCGAGATCATCTATGCCGGTAAGGCTTTGATGATCCGCGCGGTCGCCAACTGGGTTTCCCAGGAGGGACTGTCGGTGGACGTGTGCTCCGCCGGGGAGCTGGCCATCGCACTCGCCGCCGGCGTCGCACCGCGCCGGATCATCATGCACGGCAACGGCAAATCCTTCGACGAACTGACCGCCGCGGTGCAGGCCGGGGTCGGCCGCATCGTGGTCGACTCGCTGGCCGAGATCACCCTGCTCTCGGCGCTGGTCACCGATTCGCAGAATGTCCTGCTCCGCCTCTCCCCCGGCATCGACGTGCACGGACATCCCGCGGTGAAAACCGGTGTCACCGATCAGAAGTTCGGCTTCCCGCTCGGCGGCGACACCGCGGCCGAGGCGGTCGCGCGCATCCTGCGCCAGCCCAAGCTGAACCTGGTGGGCTTCCACTGCCACCTCGGCTCGCAGATCCACGATCCGGACTACTACGGCGAGGCGGTACGCCGGATGGTCGCCGAGATGGCGCGGGTGCGCGCCGACCACGGCCACCTGCTTACCGAACTCGACCTCGGCGGCGGGCACGCGGTGGCCTACCGCACCGGTGATATCGCGATGGACCTCGCCGACCTGGCCGCCATCATCGAGGACGCGCTCGACGCGGCCTGCGCGCGCCAGCACTTCCCGCGCCCGACCATCTCGCTGGAACCGGGCCGCGCGATCGTCGCGCACGCGGGCGTCACGCTGTACCGGGTGCTCTCGGTCAAGCACATCGAAGGCGGGCACACCTACGTGACCGTGGACGGCGGCATGAGCGACAACCCGCGCGTCGCGCTGTACGGGGCGCGCTACAGCGTCGTCGTCGCGAACCGGCACCCCACCTGCGCGAGCATGACCGCGACGGTCGCGGGACGGTTCTGCGAGGCGGGTGACATCCTGGCCACCGACGTGCAACTCCCGGTCGACCTGCGCCCCGGCGAGGTGCTCGCGGTGCCCAGCACCGGCGCCTACCACCACAGCCTCGCCTCGTCCTACAACAGCGTGGGCCGTCCGCCGATCGTCGCGGTGCGCCACGGACAGTGCCGGGAGCTGGTACGCCGGGAGACCACCGCGGATCTGCTGAGCCGCGACGTCGGGTACTGAGCGGTTCGCACCGGTCTGTCCATGCGCCAGGCCGGTGCGCGCTCCGGGATCGGCGCGTGTCAGTGATTCGTCAAGATCGCGGGGCCGGTGGTCAAGGTTGCGCTAAGCGACCCGCCCCGGGTCTACGCAAGGGCGTAGTAGTTGGTAGGCCCCGCAGCACAGCGAAAGCGGGGAGCGGATCAGGAGAGCAGCCGTGACGCTAGTGGACTTCTTGTCGCCACCTCGGCCGGGTGCGGCCACACTGCTGGATTCCGCGGTGTGGCCCGCCGGCGCCACCTACGATGCCGGGGGCCGGATCGTGCTCGCCGGCGTGGCGCTCACCGAGATCGCCGACAACTACGGCACCGCGCTGCGGGTGGTCGACGAGCGCGAGGTCAGACAGCGCTGCCGGGTATACCGCAAGACCTTCGCCGAGGCCGAGATCGGCTACGCCGCAACGGCCTTGCTGGTGCGCGGCATCGCGAACTGGGTCACCGCCGAGGGGCTCTCGGTGGTCGCGGGCACGGCGGCGGACTTGACCGCAGCCTTCGCCGCGGGCGTCGATCCGAAGCGAATCATCTTGCATGCCAACCGGACTCCGCGCGCCACGCTGGAGACCGCGGTGGCCCGCCGGGTCGGCCGGATCGTGGTCGGATCGTTGGACGAGATCGGCGTGCTCGCCTCGATCGCCACCCGACCGCAGCGCGTGCTGCTGCGCGTCGCGCCGGGGATCGGCCGCGACGGCTACCCGACCTGGGACGACGCCGACGCCCCCGGCTTCGCGCTCGGTGACATCGCCACCGCGGTGGCCCGGGTACTGGGCACGCCGACGCTCGAACTGATCGGCTTCCACTGCCATCTCGGTTCGCAGATCTACAACCCGGACCACTACGGCGAGGCGATCCGGCGACTGGTCGCCGAGATGGCGCAGGTCCGCCGCGACCACGAGCGCCTGCTCACCGATCTGGACCTGGGTGGCGGTCACGCCATCGCGTATCGCAACGGCGACGCCGAGATGAACCTCACCGAGCTCGCCGCGATCATCGAGGACGCACTCGACGCCGCCTGTGCGCGACAGCATTTCCCCCGGCCGAACATCGCGCTGGAGCCGGGGCGCGGCATCGTCGCGCGGGCAGGTGTCACGCTGTACCGCGTGCTGTCGGTGAAACACAATGACGGCGGCCGCATTTCGGTCGTCATCGATAGCGAGGAGCGCGGCGGCAACAGCGCCTACGCGGGCACGGTGGTGGCGAATCGGCGGCCGTCCGGGCCGCTGTCCAGCGCCACCGTCGCGGGGCGCGCGGGCGACGTCATCCTCGCGGCCGACGTACGGTTGCCCGCCGACCTACGCCCCGGCGAAATACTGGCCGTGCCGTGCACCGGTGCATACCATCGCGGGCCCGCGATGTCGGTGATCGGCGTACGGGGTGGCCGATGCACGGAACTGCTCCGCCGTGAACCGCACCTGCTGGATCGCGACGCGAGCTGAGAACAGCTACAGGACCCCCCGATCCGGCAGGCCGAGTCGGGGGGAACCGGTCAGCGCTTGCGCGTGCCGAAGATGCTGCGACTGATCTCCCGGCCCGCAGCGGTGGCGGCGGAACGCAGGAAGCTTTTCACCGCAGGGTTTTTCATGATGCGCTCGGCGGTCGACTCGTCGTCACCCTTCGCGGAGCGTCCCGGTGCAGGTGCGGCGACCTCCGGATTCTGTTCTGCTGCCTGCACTTTCGCGGCCAGGATCTCGTAAGCCGACTCCCGGTCGACAGTTTGACCGTACTTGCCCTGCAACGAACTCGACAGCGCGCGCGACTTGATCGCGTCGTCACCGATGGTGTCCATCAGCGAGCGCGGCGGCTGAATCCTGGTCCACGCCACCGGGGTCGGCGCGCCCTTCTCCGAAAGCACCGTCACGACGGCCTCACCCGTGCCGAGCGAGGTGAGCGCCTTCTCCAGATCGTAGGTGCTGGTCTTCGGGTAGGTGCGCACCGTCTTCGACAGCGCCTTCTGATCGTCGGGGGTGAAGGCGCGCAACGCATGCTGGATGCGCGCGCCCAGCTGCGACAGCACGGGGTTCGGGATATCGGTGGGCAGCTGCGTGCAGAAGAACACGCCGACGCCCTTGGAGCGGATCAGCTTGACGGTCTGCTCCACCTGATCCAGGAAAGCCTTGGAGGCGTCCGCGAACAGCAGGTGCGCCTCGTCGAAGATGAACACCAGCTTCGGCTTGTCGATATCGCCCACCTCGGGCAACGTCTGGAACAGGTCGGCGAGCACCCACATCAGGAAGGTGGAGAACATCACCGGCCGCGCCGCCTGGGCGCCGAGCTCGAACAGCGTGATGACGCCCTGGCCGCCCGCGACCCGCACCAGATCGCTCGGATCCAGTTCCGGCTCACCGAAGAACGTGTCGCCGCCGTCGGCCTCGAGGTTCACCAGCGCGCGCAGGATCACGCCCGCGGTGGCCGCCGAGACGCCGCCGATGCCCTTGAGGTCCTCCTTGCCCTCGGGGCTGGTGAGATGCGTGATGACGGCACGCAGATCCTTCAGGTCGAGCAGGGCGAGACCGTTCTTGTCCGCCCAGTGGAAGATCAGACCCAGCGTCGATTCCTGAGTTTCGTTGAGCCCCAGCACTTTACTGAGCAACACCGGGCCGAACGAGGTGATCGTCGCGCGGATCGGCACCCCGATGCCGTTGGTGCCGAGCGAGACGAACTCGGTGGGATACCCCGTCGGCGCCCAGTCCTGCGCACCCGTTTCGGCCGCCCTGGCACTGAGTTTGTCGTTGGCCTGACCCGGCTGCGAGAGACCGGACAGATCGCCCTTGATATCCGCGAGGACCACGGGAACGCCTGCGCGCGAGAGCTGTTCGGCGATGCCCTGCAAAGTCTTCGTCTTACCGGTGCCCGTCGCGCCCGCCACCAGGCCGTGCCGGTTCATCGTGCGCATCGGGATGCGCACGCGCGCCGTGGTATCCACCTCGCCGTCGACCACCACGGTGCCGAGCTCCAACGCCACCCCGTCGAAGGCGTAGCCGGCGGCGATCTCCTGCGCGGCCGCCGAGCCCGTGGCGTCGTTCGCGGCCGCGGCTTCCTTCTTGTCGGCTTTCGCCGCGGCCGCCTCGGCGGCAGCGGCGGTTTCGTCGGCCTTCGCGGCCGCACTCTGCGCCTTCGCTTTACTCGCCCCCGCCTCCTGCTCGGCGAGCTCGCGCTCCGCTTCCTCCGCGGCAGCCGCCGCCTCCGCCGCTACCCGCGCCGCCTCCTCGGCAGCCTTACGCGCCGCGGCCGCCTTCTCCTGGGGCGTAGGCCCACCCGCCTCCCGACCGCCCCCCATCGAATCGCTGCGCGATCCAGGCTCCATCACGTCCTCCGTCTGGTCTGACTCGAACTGCTAACGCAGTGTTTGCTGTCGTACCGAAAACGCCTGTGCCGATCTGCCCGAAACTGTATCCCCGCAACGCCCGAACAGCAGCGGCACGCCCCGCCGAGATTGTCGCCACACCCGTAAACCCGCCGAGACACCCCGCCGCGAACACGCGGCGCGACGGCGCCGCAAATCGGACAGAGCTAATGTTGCTGCCGTGTCGGACAAATATGTGGTGTGGATGGATTGCGAGATGACGGGCCTGCGCCTGGACAGCGACAAGCTGATCGAGGTGGCCGCGCTCGTCACCGACAGCGACCTCAACATCCTCGGTGACGGCGTGGACATCGTGATCCACGCCGACGACGCGGCGCTGGCCGCGATGCCCCCGGTGGTCGTCGACATGCACGCGCGCTCCGGGCTCACCGAAGAGGTACGCCGCTCCACCGTCACCATGGCCGAAGCCGAAGAGCAGGTGCTCGACTACATCCGCCAATACGTGCCGACGCCGCGGACCGTTCCGCTGGCGGGCAACTCGATCGCCACCGACCGCGGCTTCATCGCCCGCGACATGCCCGCGCTCGACGCACACCTGCACTACCGCATGATCGACGTGAGCTCCATCAAGGAACTGTGCCGGCGCTGGTACCCGCGCATCTACTTCGGCCAGCCGGAAAAAGGCCTGACCCATCGCGCGCTCGCCGACATCAAGGAATCGATCCGCGAACTCGAGTACTACCGGCGCACAGCGTTCGTCGCGCCCCCCGGCCCGAACACCGCCGAGATCGCCGCCGTCGCCGCCGAGATCGGCGCCGCCGCATCGGCCGTCGAATCAGCCCAGGTCAGCGGCGTGCCGGAAACCGATTAGGGACTCGAAGGGTTGACACGCTAATATCGACGGCGCCGGTATTCATCCCGGCAATGGTGACCGTAGTTCAGTTGGTAGAGCACCAGGTTGTGATCCTGGCTGTCGCGGGTTCGAGTCCCGTCGGTCACCCTCACGGGCCAGGTCAGGTTTTCCTGACCTGGCCCTTTTGGTTGGGCGAGGTTGTGGGTGGCTGTGTCTGCGTCGGCCTGGTGCGTCTGCGTCGGCCTGGTGTCTGCGTCGGCCTGACGTGTCCGCGTCGACCTGATGTGTCCGCGTCGGCCTGATGTGTCCGCGTCGGCCTGATGTGTCCGCGTCGACCTGATGTGTCCGCGTCGACCTGATGTGTCTGCGTCCTGAAGAGACGAATTCGCCGAGGCCCCTGGCCGCCTAGTTCCTGTTTACCCGCGGCCCAGAGCGTCGACGAGCCAAGTGCTGGCCGAACCTGCTCGGCGTCCATGCACGATCAGGTGAGCTGCCGCGCACCTTTCATTACGCCACGCGCGTGTCTGCCTTGCTGACACGCGCGCGGGACGACGAAACGTGCGCGTCGGCGACCCAAGCGCCGCAAGATCCGAACCTTGCGGGCGACACCACCTGGTCGGGCCGCCGCGCACTTTCCATCACGCCGCGCGCGTGTCTGCACGCTGACACGCGCGCGGGAAGACGAAACGTGCGCGCCGTGCCAGTCGAGCACCTCCGCCCTGCGGCCGCCTTCGGCGCAGAGTCGCTCGGCACTCGGGAACCAAGCGAACGCCGGGCGCGGGAGCGCGGCGCAGCCGACGCGGCGCAGGCATACTCCCGCACTCTTTCTGATGCTTCGCACTCGCTGTGGCATGGCAGAGGGGGTGCGAGGACTCAGAAGTGGTGCGGGGAAAGGGGCAAAGAGCGAGCCACCGCGCACCTTTCATCACGCCGCGCGCATGTCTGCACGCTGACACGCGCGCCGGAAGGTGAAACGTGCGCGCCAGTACGAGCCCGCATGGCCCGAACCTGGCGGGCCGCCACCACTACGCGGTCAGGTGAGCTGCCGCGCACTTTCCATTACGCCGCGCGCGTGTCTGCATGCAAACACGCGCGCGGGACGGCAAAAGGTGCGCGTCGTGCCACGTTTATGTCCCGAGTGTCGGGAGCGCCTCTGCGCCAAAGGCGGCGCAGCGTGGAGGTGTTTGACCAACGCTGGGCGCGGGAGCGCGGCGCAACCGACGCTCCGACGGCGTGCTCCCGCACTCCTTGCTGATGCTTCACACTCGCTGTGGCATGGCAGAGGGGGCAGAGAGCAGGCAGCCACCACGCGGTCGAGCGGCCGCCGCGCACTTTTTAGTACGCCGCGCGCGTGTCAGCGTGCAAACACGCGCGCGGGGCGGCGAAAGGTGCGCGCCGTACGCGCTAACGCTGACCGCCGATGCTTCGCGGGACAGGTTCCCGCACTCCTCCTGATGCTTCGCACTCGCTGGGGCATGGCAGAAGGGGTGCGGGGAGACGGAAGTGGTGTGGGAAGGGTGGGGCTAGGGGCGGACGGCGTTCAGGGGGAGGTCGTTGGCGGCGGCGATGGCTTCCAGTTCGGCGGTGGATTTGTCGGCGAAGGCGGTACGCAGGCTTTCGTGGCTGCCGTCGGCGCCGAAGGTGGCCAGTGTGCGCATGAAGAAGTGGGGTTCGACGGCGCCGAGCGCGACGTAGCCGTCGGCGCATCGGTAGATGCCGTAGCCTGGGAACGCGCCACCGAGGATGGCGTCGGTGCCCATCAGCCGATAGCGGACCGCATCGCCGGCGCGGGCGGCGGCCTCTTCCAATGCCACGCGATACGGCTGTCCCGCACCGGTTTCCGCGCGGCGGACCAGCGCGGCCAGCGCCGTGGAGACGGTTCGTTCGGCGCCGAGCATGTCGGCGATCGGCACCGTCGGCATCTGTGGCGGGACGAGCGTGCCGTGTACGGCTTGATAGTTCAGGTCGTGGCCGGGCAACTCCGGGTCATCGGCGTGGCCGACGATCTCGATCAGCGACAGTCGCGGGAAACGCTCCTGCGGTTGGGCGAGATTCAATCGCACGAGCGCGCTGGGCCGCATCGAGGTGATGAGCAGATCCGCGGGCTGCAGCAGGTCGTCGAGTTTGCGTCGGTCCGCGTCCTGCTTCAAATCGAGCGAGGCGATCTCCTGATTTTCGATCAGCGCGCGATACCAGTCCGGCGCGGCGGCCGCGAGCGGATCCCCACCCGGCGGCTCCACCTTGATCACGTGCGCTCCGAGTTCCGCGAGACGCGCGGCCGCGAGCGGTCCGGGCAGGTTCACGGCCAGGGAAACAACCCGGACCCCGGACAACGGCTGCACTGCGGTGTTCTCCATACCGCGACGATACATTTGTATCGTCTCCAAGTTACCTGCACCGTAACCGATATCTCACACCCAAGGCACGATCGCCCCGCACGTGGCACGTAGCGCTCTACTCGCACCTCTCGCAGGCCCGAGTCACCCTGGCGGTAGTCGACTACGTGGTGGGCCCGCGCCGGCGGGAAGCGGAGTCTGCTCGAGATCGCCGACTGTGCCGATCGCGGTGGCGCGGGGCGAGTGCCACGCTGACAGTCAGCGGTTCCAGAGCGACTCCGGTCCGGGCAGATCCCCTGGGAGCCAGGTGTATTCGAGTTCGGGTAGGTCGAAGCCCTGCTCGAAGTGGGCGGTGCGTTCGTCGGTGCGGGTGGCGCCGTTGCGTTCGTAGAAGGCGATCGCGGGGGCGTTGTCTTTCAGGACCTCGAGGTAGACGGTGGTGCCGGGGTGTTCGGCGGCGGCCCAGGCGAGGACGTGCTGCAGCAGTCGCCCGCCGATACCGGAACGTTTCAGCTGCGGCTGGACGTGCAGGTTGTCGATCAGGAGGCGGCCGTCGGGACGCGGGACGAGATAGGCGAAGCCGAGCAATTCGTCGGCGTCGTCGGCGATGAAAAGCGCGCCGTCCGACGGTGAGCCGTCGAGTCGGTTCCGCCAGAGAGTGAGCCGGTCCTCGAGCAACGATCCGTGCAGATATGCGTCGGGCATGATGCCCGCGTAGGCGGTCTGCCAGCTGTGCGTGTGCAGTGCCGCGACGGACTCCGCGTCCGACCCGGTTCCCCGTCTGATCCTCATGGGTCGAGTTCACCGCACCGGACCGCGATTCGGCACCTCATTTTGCGGTGTCCGGACCGCGCACCTCGCCCGGGCGAGCACTGCACCGGATTGTCGGTCCCTGCTGCCAGACTCTGGGCATGCGGTGGGCGGTGGCGGAAACAGGCGACGGCGGCGCCCGGCTGTGCCCACTCGACCAGGAGGGCAGACCGGCAGGCCCGGTGGTGGACGAGCCGTCGCTCGCGGCGGCCGTGCGGTCCCGGCCCGAGGTCGAACGGTGGGTCTGGCGCAGCACGACCGACATCTACCGTCCGCTGCTGGCGGCGGGCGTGCGCGTGGAACGCTGCTACGACGTGCAGGCCGCCGAGTCCTTGCTGATCGGCCACGAGGAAGGCCAATCGGGCCAGGCCCGCTCGCTCGCGGCCGCGTGGGCCCGCCTGCACAACCTGCCCGTCCCGCCGGACGCGCCGATCCGGGCCGCCGAGACCCAGCCGTCCCTGTTCGATTCCGGCCCGGCGCCACTGCCGCCCGGCGTCGACGAATTCACCGCACTGCTGGAGGTTTACGCGGCACAGGTGGCCAGGACCGCGAAAACCGAACACCCGGACCGCATGCGCCTGCTGCTCGCCGCCGAATCGGCGGGCATGCTGGTGGCCACGGAGCTCAACCTGGCGGGCATCCCCTGGCGCGCGGACGTCCACCGCGAGTTGCTGGACAACCTACTGGGCGAACGCTTTCCGGGCGGGCTGGAGCCGCGGCGGATGGCGGAACTGGCCGACGAGGTGTCCCGCGCGTTCGGCAACGGTGTGCGGGTGCGCCCGGACCTGCCCCAGGACATCATCAGAGCTTTTGCCCGCGTGGGGATTTCACTGTCGTCCACGCGGAAATGGGAACTGCAGCGGATCGATCATCCCGCGGTGGCGCCGCTGCTGGCGTACAAGTCGCTCTATCGGCTGCACACCGCGAACGGCTGGTCCTGGCTGGAACAGTGGGTGCACGACGGCCGGTTCCGGCCCGAATACCTGCCCGGCGGCACGGTTTCCGGCCGGTGGACCACCAACGGCGGTGGCGCGTTGCAGATTCCGAAGGTGATCCGCCAAGCCATTCGCGCGGATCCGGGCTGGCGGCTGGTGGTCGCCGACGCCGCCCAGATGGAGCCGCGCGTGCTCGCCGCGGTGTCACGCGATCCCGGGCTGATGGAACTCGCCGGTCGCGGCGACGACCTGTACGCGGATCTGGCGGCCCACGCGTTCGGCGGCGAACGCGACCAGGCCAAGATCGCCATGCTGGGCGCGATGTATGGCCAGACCTCCGGTGACGCGCTCGCACACGTGGCCGAACTCCGTCGCCGCTATCCGGCGGCCATGGCCTATGTCGACGACGCCGCCCACGCCGGCGAGGAGGGTCGTCTGGTGCGTACCTGGCTGGGCCGCACCTGTCCGCCGGTCACCGCGCCCGAGGTCGAGCCGACTCACGACGAAGAGGAGTTCCGCGGGTTCGGCACCTCCGCGGCCCGCGCCCGCGGGCGCTTCACCAGGAACTTCGTCGTGCAGGGCAGCGCCGCCGACTGGGCCCTGCTGCTACTGGCCGGTCTACGCCACGCGATGTCGCACGCCGGGCTCCGCGCCGAACTCGTCTTCTTTCAGCACGACGAGGTCATCGTGCACTGCCCGGCCGAGGAAGCCGAGACGGTCGCCGCCGCGATCACCACCGCCGCCGAGAACGCGGGGCACATCACGTTCGGCCCCACGCCGGTCCGCTTTCCGTTCACCACGGCGATCGTCGAGTGCTACTTCGACGCCAAATAGCGAGCGGGCCACCGGTTCCCACCGATGGCCCGCCCGAACGTGGTGGCTAACCGCGGTCTGCGTTGCCCGCCTTCCACACCGGCCACGGGATGTTCCAGTCCCCGAGTCCGTCGGTGCCGGACAGCGTTCCGCCGACCGTGTTCTTGACGATGGTGATGTCGCCGCGCTTGGCGTTCTGGTACACCCACTGCGCGTTCGCGGGGCTGAGGTTCAGGCAGCCGTGACTGGTGTTGCTGTAGCCCTGCTGCCCGACCGACCACGGCGCGGAGTGGAAGAAGATGCCGCTGTAGGAGATTCGGGTCGCGTAGTCGACCGGCGTCTTGTATCCGTCCGGCGAGTTCACCGCCACGCCGTAGGTCGACGAGTCCATGATCATCTTGTCGAACCGGTCGCCGACGATGTAGACGCCGTTGTCGGTGGGCGTGCTGTTCTTGCCCATAGAGGTCGGCATGGTCTTGATCACCTGGCCGTTCTGCTCGACCACCACCTGCTTGGTGTTGTCGTCGGCGGTGAAGATCGTGGCATCGCCGATGGTGAAGAATGACTGGATGTTGTCCTGCCCGAACAGGCCGTTGCCGAGGTCACGCCCATAGACGTTCACGTTGATGGTGACCTTGGTCCCCGGTGCCCAGAAATTCTCCGGCCGCCACCGGACCTCACGATTGTTCACCCAGTAGAACGCGCCCTCCACCGCGGGTTCGGTGGTGATTTTGATCGCATCCTGGGCGGCTTTGCGGTCGGGAATGTTCTCGTCGAACTGGACCGCGACCGGCTGGCCGATGCCGACGACCTCGCCCTCGCCGGGCAGCAGATACGGCTTGGTCTGACTGTCCGGGGAACTGGTCGTGAAACTCAACGTCGCCGAATTGGCGCCGCCGAGACCGATCGCGTCCGCCTTCAACCGGTAGGTCTTGCCGTAGCCGAGCACCTCGGTGGTCTCCCACGATCGGCCGTCCGCGGCCAGCCTGCCCGCCACCGGCTTGTCCTGCGCGTTGACCAACGTCACATTCGTGAACCGGCCGTCTTCGACGTGGAAGGCAAGCGGCACGCCCGGCGACACTCCGACATCGCCGTCCTTGACCGGGGACATCAACTTCGGCTTGATCAACTCCAGCAGCGGATTACGGTCGATCATGACCGCGGACGAGTCCGTCGTACTGGACGAGGAGCAACCCGACAGGGCCAACGCCGCCACCGCCAGCACGGCAACAGGCCCGCTGATATGTCGTATCCACCGACGCCGACCTCGTCCAACGCTCATCTTCAACCCCGTTTCAAGTCGATCCCGCCCGCTACAGCTCAACCCGCCGTGTCTGCGGAACGGTCGAGACCACATTCGGACATTCTGCCAGTCCGAAGGGCTCGCACCAACGCAAATCCCGCGTCGACACAGTGGTGTTACACGGGATAGATCCGAACCGCCCCCTCCGTTGTTAACACGGCAACCGACGCACCCATCCGCGCCGGTCAGGGCGCGATTTCACATCTGCACCCTCGGCCTGTTAAGGTTTCTCACGCACCGGAACACGGAGCAAGCGCCATTAGCTCAATTGGCAGAGCAGCTGACTCTTAATCAGCGGGTTCGGGGTTCGAGTCCCTGATGGCGCACATACACAAGGCCTTGGTAGCAAGACTGCCGGGGCCTTGATCTTTTGGTAGCACTGTTTCCGCTGCCACCAGGTTCATCGTCTTGCCTCCTCCTCCAGTTGGTTCACCGCCCGTTCGCGTGGCGGCGGCTCGTTCGTGTGGCGGCGCCGGTGCGTGCGTGGCGGGGTGGGTGCGGGACTTCTGCTCAGGGAGGGCAGGTAGTCGGGGGTCGCGGGCAGGAAGTCGCCGGGGAAGGCCGGGCCGAAGAAGACGAGGAAGACGCTGACGGCGGCCAGGACGACCAGGGCCGGAAACGACCACATCGGCCATGCCGAGACGAGGCGACCACGCCGCCAACTCCGGACCATCAGCGCGAGTACCACCAGCTCCAGAACGCATGTCCCGTAACCCATCAGGTAGACGCCCGCGTCGGCGTAGGTGCGGCAGGTGCCCGTGCACTCGCCGGCGTGCCCACCGGGCGCACCGAGCATGCCGACCATGAACGACAGGCACATTCCGAAGAGGAAGGCGCCCGCGCAGAGCAACAGCGCGCTGCAGAGGTCGGCGTACCGACCCGCCTTGTGCTGCGGCTTCGAGAAAATTTGGGCCGCCGGCGTCATGAAACCTCCTCGTACACAGGAGGATAGCGCGTTCGGCCACTTACCGTGCCGGGCCGGGCAAGGGCACTGCTCCACGCTGCGCCGATTCGCGTTCGGTAACGGCCGGCCCGGTCGCTGCCCCGTTGACGCTTCGTGCGCGCGCTGAATAGCATCGAATTCGTCGCCCAATTGCGCGACATCGACTTTGTTTGTTCCGGGGGGGCGGAGCATTGATTTCACCGGCGACTCCAGATTATTCGCACGCCGACAGATCGGGACCGGTCCTTCGAATTGCGATAGTCGGGGTCGGACCGCGCGGGTTGAGCGTTTTCGAGCGAATCTGCGCCAATGCCCGGGCCTCGGGTGCATCGGGGGACATCGAAGTATTTCTCATCGATTCGACCAGGGTCGGCACGGGGACGGTCTGGCGCACGGATCAGCCCGGCGAGCTGCTGATGAACACGGTTGCCTCGCAGGTCACCGTGTTCACCGACGTCTCGGTGGAGATGGCGGGACCGGTCGAGCCCGGTCCCAGCCTCTACGAATGGGCGAGTTTCCTGGACAAAGTCGGCAATTTCGCCGAGTTACCGCAGAATATCTACACGCGACTCCGCGCGCTCGGCCCGGATACTTATCCCACCCGAGCCGGTTACGGATATTATCTGCGCTGGAGTTACGAGCAGATCCGGGACCGATACCGCCGTGTCGCGCACGCGCAGGAAATCACCGCTACCGCGCTGGATCTGCGCGACGAACCCGCCGGACTCCAGGAGCTCCGGCTGAGCAACGGCGAACACCTGCGCGGCTTGCACGCCGTCGTACTCACGCAGGGCCACCTGCCGCTGGCCGGGACGAACAGCCCCGAAATAGCGCACGCCGCACGAACTTCGGGCCTGACCTATTTCGCGCCTGCCAACGCGTCCGATGTCGACGTCGACTCGATCCCGGCCCGCGAACCCGTGCTCGTGCGCGGCCTCGGCCTCACCTTCTTCGACTACCTGACCCTGCTGACCTCGGGACGCGGCGGCTGTTTCAAACAGACCCGCGGACCGCTGGAGTACATCCCGTCCGGCAGTGAGCCGTTCATCATCGCGGGATGCCGGCGCGGTGTACCCCACCATGCCCGTGGCGAGAACCAGAAGGGGGTCGACGGCCGCTACGAACCACAGTTACTCGATGCTCCGCGCATCGCCGAACTCCGCACCAGGGCACAGCAATTCGCTGACCTGTCGTTTCGCCGCGACGTCTGGCCGCTGATCGCTCGCGAGGTCGAATCGGTGTACTACACCGCGTCGATCGCCGACCGGGTCAGTGCCCGCGAACTCCGCGACTTCCGACACCGCTATCTGCACGCGCCCACCGCACCGGACGCCGCCGATGTACTGGACCGGTTTCACGTCCCCCGCGACCACCGATGGGACTGGGCGACCATCGCCGACCCCACCGGCGGTCGCCACTTCGGCGATCCCGCGGATTTCCGATCGTGGCTGCTCGGCTACCTGGACGCGGACGTCCGACATGCCCAACTCGGCAACGTCCACGGCCCGGTCAAGGCGGCGCTGGATGTGCTGCGGGATCTGCGCAACGAGGTCCGGCTGATCGTCGACTACGGCGGCATCACCGGCAGTTCCTACCGCGACGACCTCGATCGGTGGTACACGCCGCTGAACGCCTTCCTGTCCATCGGACCGCCCGCGCATCGGATCGCCGAGCTGGCAGCGCTCATCCGCGCCGGCATCGTCCGCGTCGTCGGCCCGGGTATGCGGGTCCGGGTCGATCCGGCGCTCGGCTGTTTCGTCACCGATTCGCCGAGCGTCGCCGGCTCGACGACATCCGCGCGCACGCTGATCGATGCGTTTCTGCCCGCACCCGATCTACCCCGCACCGGAGACCCACTGCTGCGCAACCTTTTTCAACGCGATGAGGTGCGCCGCCATACGGTGTTCGATCCGGACCGCGACGACTACCCGACCGGCGGCCTGGACGTCATGGCGGGTTCGCACGCGGTGCTGGACCGAAAGGGACGCAGCCATCCCCGCCGATTCGCCTGCGGCGTACCCACCGAGTCGGTGCGCTGGGTCACCGCCGCAGGCGCCCGCCCGGGCGTCAACTCGGTCACCCTCGCCGACACTGACGCCATCGCCCGCGCGGCCCTAGGAGTCGAACGATGATCCCGGACGCCGGTTGGGTCACCCGGGACCGCCGCCGCGGCAACTGGACTACCCGCGGCGGACGACCCGGTTCGCCGACCACGTACCGCACGGGCCGACCCGCGGGCCGACCCACGGCACGTTCGCAGGCCTGACCCGCGCGCCAAACGACCCCGCCGCCGACCACCGGCAGCAGGACCGTCCGAGCACTGTCAGGCGCGAAACTCGCTGGCTCACAGACGATCCACACACTTCACAGCACTTACAGCTGCTGTGAAGTGCATGAAAACTCTGTGATGACAGGGCTTGATTGGGCAACCGGTCGGGGTCGCCGGCGGCGATCCAAGCGCTCGGCGATCTGCCCGATCGGGAGGTCGACCTCGATCGGCTCGTGATGCTGCGCCCCTTCAGGGGCGGACTTGCACGGGGCCGACCCGCGCACCCTTACCGATGAATCGCCGCGCGCGATTTGGTGCGCAGTTCGTGCAGGCGCGCGGCCGGGTGTCCGCGGTGCGGCGGATGATGCGGGTCCGGCCGCCGCACGAGGACCCGCCGAACTGCGGGGATCAGCAGCAGGAACCACAGCCAGCTGAGCTGACCGACGGTCAGCGCCGCCGTGACGAGCGCGGCTGGCGCCAGCACCATGACGCGCCGGTACGCCGGATCCCGCTCGACCTGCTCGGCGACTTCCGCCTGCGCGGGCGCCAGTGCGGGGAGGTCGGTGAATACCGCCGCGATGTCCCGCCGGGTCGTGGCACGCACCAACTGCGCGCTGCGCTCGTCGAATTCGGCGACGCTGAGCCGCCCCGCCCCGAGATGTGCCGAAAGGTCGCTCAGCGCTTGCTCTCGCTCGGGATTACCAACCCGGAGATCAGCCGACTCGTCCATGCGTCCCATTCTATCGGACATTCTGTCCGTGTCGATACGAAATGACCTACCTGGGATACCGCGCTATACTTCGCTGATGTCGAGACCTTGGGCCGCCACTGTCGAATCGCATCGCCGCGATGTCCGCGAGGCGATCCTGGACACCACGTGGGCGCTCGCCCTCGAACACGGACCCGCGTCGACGACGATGTCGGAGGTTGCCGAGAAGGTCGGCATCGGCCGCGCGACCCTGTATCGGTACTTCCCTGATATCGCAACGATTCTCGCGGCCTGGCACGAGCGGCAGATCAATCGGCACCTCGAGCATCTGTCCACGGTGCGCGACAGCAAGACCGACCCGGGTAAGCGGCTCTGCGCGGTGCTGGAGGCCTACGCCGAGATCCACCTGCGCCGCGCCGAGAACCAACGCCGGGAGATGCACGGCGCCCAGGTCGAATCGCTCATGCACACGAACGAGCGCGTGGCCGAGTCGCAGCGGCAGCTGCACGGCCTGCTGCAGGGCGTGATCGCCGACGCCGCGGCGGCGGGGCGGATTCGCGACGACATCAACCCCTTCGAGCTGGCCAACTACTGCCTGTTCGCGATCACCGGCGCGAACAGCCTGGAAAGCAAGGCCGCGGTGCAGCGGCTCGTCTCCTTGACGCTCACCGGACTGCGCTACCAGGACTGAGCTGTTCGGTTCAGTCGTGCAGCGTCGCCCCGCCGTCGACGTACAGCGTCTGCATGGTGATGTGACGCGCCGCGTCCGAGAGCAGAAAGTGCACCGCCGCAGCGATATCGGACGCCTGCGCGAGCCGCCCCAGCGGTATGCCCAAGCGGAAGTCCGCCGAGCTGCCGCCGACGGCGTGCCGGACCATCTCGTCCTCGCTCGAGTACAGCGCCCGCAGCATCGGGGTATCGGTGGAGCCCGGTGCCACGACATTGGCCCGCACCCCGTAGGGCGCCAGCTCCAGCGCGGCCACGCGGGTGAGCAGCGCGGCGGCCGCCTTCGTCGCGCCGTACACACCGATGCGCAGCCGCGGTACCGCCGCGGCGTTCGACCCGATCACGACGATCGACCCGCGGTGACGCTGCTTCATCCGGCCGCCGACGGCCGCCAGAAGATGCAGTACCCCAACGACATTCACATCGATCATGCGCTGCACGGCGTCGGCATCGATATCGGTGAGCGGGCCGCTGTGCAGCACGCCGGCGGCACAGGCCAGCGCGCCGACCGGGCCGTGCTGCCGCTCGATCTCGTCGATGGCGCACTCCACCTCGGCGCGACAGCCGATATCCGCCACATGGGTGGTGACTCGACGGTCCGCGCCGTGGTTCGCCCGGATCTGCTTGCCCACCACGGCGAGTGCCGCGCCGTCGCGGTCGAGTAGAGCAAGGTCGCGCCCCGCCGCGGCCAGCCGCTCGGCGACGGCGCCGCCGATCCCGCCCGCGGCGCCGACAACCAGCGCACAGTCCGAATCATTTTGCTGCTCAGTGGTATTCATGCGGCAGGCTCGTCATCGAAGACGCTCAGGATCGCCCGGAACTTGGCCATGGTCTCCTCGACCTCGGCCACCGGTTCCGAGCCCGCGACGATCCCACCGCCGGCGAATGCGGTGGCGACGTGGCCGCCGGGCGCGATATCCGCGCATCGAATACAGACGCTCCAGGCCCCGTCGCCCGACCGGTCGCACCATCCGACCGCACCGCCGTAGAAGCCGCGGTCGCCCTCGATCTCCTCGATCAGCCGCATCGCCTCGCCGCGCGGTGTGCCGCCCAGCGCGGGCGTGGGCTGCAGGATGCGTGCCAGGTCCAGGGAGGTGCAGTCGGGATCGGCGAGGGTGCCGCGTATCGGGGTGCCCAGGTGCACGAGATCGGGGGTACCGAAGATCTCGGGTTCCTCGGACCAGTGCAGCGCGGAACACAGCGGCGTCAGGGCGGACACGATGAAGTCGACGACGAAGCGATGCTCGCGCCGGTCCTTCTCCGAGGCCAGCAACGTGGCCGCGGTGCGGGCCGTATCCATCGCCCCGCGCCGTGGTGCCGAACCGGCGAGCGGGCAGGCGTACACCTGCGAGCCGGTGCGCCGTACCAGCAGTTCGGGACTGGCGCCGACCAGAGCCGCGCCGTGACCACGGAAGGCGGTGAGATCCAGATAGAACCCATTCGCACGCGGGTCACGCGCGACCAGGGCGCGCAGCATCGCCACCCCATCGATCGGCCGCTCGGTGGTCAGGCGCATCCGGCGCGCCAGCACCACCTTGTCGAGCCGTCCGGCGGCGATCGAGTCGAGCGCCGATTCGATCCGCCGCTGATGCTCGGCGGCCGATGGATCCGGTTCGATGGACCGCAGGCGGGGCCGCCACGATTCGGCGTTTCGGCCGTGCCGCCACCGGTCCGGCGCGCGCCGGAAAGCGATCGGGTCGATCAGGGCGGCAGGCGCGGCCGGGTCGAACGGCAAGGCGCCCAGGAGGATTGATGCGTCGTCGTTGCGCAGCGCCTTCGCCGCGGTGTCGAGATCGGTATAACTCTGCCGGACACCGGTGCCGACGAGACTGCCGTCCGGACCGGTGAGCACGCACGCCGCCGCGCGGTCTACCCCACCCATTGCCGCTCCAGCAGGATCGAGGACGCCGGCTCGGTACCGGCGCGGCCGAGATGCTCGACGGTGTCGGCGGTGCGGACCACCGCGCCGCAGCGGGCGGCGATGTAGTCGAGTGCCTGCTCGTGATGCGACCGCGAAAAGTCGGCCACCGCGTCCGCGACCAGGAAGGCCTGGACGTCGTGCATGAAAGCGTCCAAAGCCGTTGCCAGACAGCCGATATGCGCGTAGACGCCGGTGATGATCAACTGGTCCCGGTCGGCGGCGCTCAGCCGCCGGAGCAGATCGGTGCGCGAGAAGGCACTGTAGCGCCACTTCGTCAGCGTGACGTCGCGCCGGTCCGGCGTCAGCTCGGTGATCACCGAGGTGTCCTCTGCGGCGCCGGACAGGCCCGGCCCCCAGAAGTCCGCGAGCAACGCGCGGGTCGCCGGCTCCTGATCCCCCGGCTGGGCCGTGTAGATCACCGGACAGCCCGACTGCACGGCGGCACGTTTGATGCGCGCGATGTTCCGTACGACGGCGGCGATCGGTTCGGCGGAGCCGTCGAACCGCCGGATGAAATAGCGCTGCATATCGTGGATCAGCACCACCGCGCGGCGCGGATCCACCGTCCACTTCACAATATTCGGCGGCAGCGCCTCCGGCAGCGCATAGGATATCGACTCGGGCAAAGGCATGACTATTGGAATCCTTTCCGGCTGCACCCGGCGGCATCAGCGCGCGGCGAATACCGCCGCCGCGAGAGCAACGCTCCCCCAACCCATTACCGCGCCGTACAGCGGCAGCCGCCGGGTGTTCTTCCGTGCGATCAGAATCGCGTCGTCCAGCGATTTACCGCGGACACCACGAAGTATTCCGGAGATGAATCGCAGCGTGAAGAGGGCAGCGACCGCATACAACCCGACGGCCCACCAGTAGGCCCCGAGCGATACCGCTGCCGCGAGAAAGGTCGTCGCGCCGATCACCACCAGAACCAATGCGGTCGTCACGGTTCCGGTGAGTCCCAACGCGCGGGCGCTGGTCATGATGCCGAATTTCGCGTCCTCTGGGATGTCTTCGGTCTGGTTGATCAAATTGACCATTGTCATCGCGGTGGTGTATCCGAGAAACGCGACGAACGCTGCCCATTCCGGGACGGTGCCGATGGCCCGGATCATCATGATGCCGGGCAGCAGTGCGATGGTCGACGCGAGCGTCACGGACTGGAACACGCCGGCGCCCTTGAGCCGCAGCGGCGGCAACGAATACTCGAATCCGACGACGATCCAGACAACGCCCAGCACCGCGATCTCCCAGTGCCCGCTCGACGCCGTCACATACGCGCCGAGCAACAGCACGAGGACGATGTGGGTGACGATCTGGATCACGATGTTGCGCTTGCCCAAACCGTCGACCGCCTCGGCCAGCCTGCCCTTGTAGATCAGGTCCAACTCCCGGTCCGCGACGCAGTTCGCCATGTTCCCGGCGTGCAGGCCCAGGAGGAAGGCGACCACAACGGCCAGTGTCTTGCCGGAGATGAGTTGATCGGCCGAGGCCGCCCCGAGAAAAGCCGCGGTGAGTATGACCGACAGGTGGACGGGCAGAAATTCCAGCCGCCTGATACGTAGTGCGTACCGGAATTTCTGCCCTGTCGTGACGAGGGGCGAGCTGACCGATTGTGCTGCGTTCATCGTTTCTCCAGAACAGAGTGAGTGTGGCTCATCGCGCACCCACCCGATATCTGCTGGAGTTATCGAAAGAAGGCTTCAGATATTCATCCGAAGAAATTCGGATACGCGGCGCTCCCGACAGCAGTCAGGATTTCACGGGCGTTCGCGCCGCGTCAACGTGGTCCGTGCCCGAATCCCGCACGGCGGCAAGGCCGGAGGGCAGCCAGATACGCCTGCCGATATCGTAGGCGAGCGCCGGCACCAGCAGGCTGCGCACGATCACGGTGTCCAGCAGCACGCCGAACGCCACCGCGAAACCGATCTCGGCCGTATTCACCAGCGGAACCACGCCGAGTACCGCGAAAGTCGCAGCCAGCACGACGCCCGCGGAGGTGATCACGCCACCGGTCACCGTGAGTCCCCGAATGATTCCGACCCGTGTGCCGAAGGTCTGGGATTCTTCGCGGACCCGGGTCATCAAGAAGATGTTGTAGTCGATGCCCAATGCGATGAGGAAGACGAAAACGAACAGCGGGAAGGAGGGATCCTGTCCGGGGAAGCCGAATATCTTGTCGAACACGAAGCCGCTGACGCCGAGCGCGGTCGCGAAGGACAGCACCACCGAACCGATCAGCAGGATCGGCACGACCAGCGCGCGCAGCAACAAAGCCAGCACCAGGAAGATCACGACCAGCACAATCGGGATGATGACGGTACGGTCCCGGACCGCCGCCTCCCGCACATCGAGTGCCTCGGCCGACTGTCCGCCGACCAGCGCGTCGGCGCCGGGTATGGCGTGCAACGTTTCCCGCAGCCGGTCGACCGCGTCCAGTGCCGCGGTGGTGTCGTAGGGATCGGCCAGCGTCGCGTCGAGCACGGTGCGGCCGTTCACCGGTTGCGCCTGGAGTGCCGGTGGCGGGCACCCGACCGCGGACCCACGCTGACTTTCGGGAAGCGCCGCCAGCTTCGCCGGATCCACACGGACGCAGATCGAGCCCGGCCGATCGGAGATGCCGGGCACCTGCGCACCGGCCGCGATCACCTGATCGACCGCGCCGCTGTTCACGACGATGAATGCCGGTGCGCCCGCGCCCTTGTCGAACTTCGCGTTGTAGATCTCCTGGCCCGCAACGGCTTCCGGGTCGTTGGTGAACGCCTCCTGCATCGGAATACCGCGTGCGTCGAGCATGCCGATCCCGCAGGCCCCGATGATCAGCAGCACGGTCGTGCCGACCCACACCACGCGGTGCCGGGCGGCGATCCAGCCGGCGATCCGGCCCCAGATCCCGTGCGCCGACAGATCACTGAGGTGATCCACCCGGGCCAGCCGCGGCCAGAACACCCAGCGTCCGGCAAGCGCCAGCAGACAGGGGAAGACCGTCAGCATGACGAGCACGGTGCACCCGACACCGATCGCGGCGACCGGGCCCATGCTGCCGGTCGAATCCAGTTCGGCGAACATCAAACAGAGCACACCGATCACGACGGTCGCCGCCGAGGCGATGATGGCGGCCACGGATTTGCGCCACGCCGCGATCATCGCGTCGAACCGATTGTCCTTGGCGTGCAACTCCTCCCGATATCGCGCGGTGAGTAGGAGGGCATAATCCGTGCCCGCGCCGATCACCAGCACGAACAGGATGCCTTGGGCCTGCCCGTTCAAGGTGAGCACGTCGTGCTTGGCCAGATAGTAGATCGCCAGCGAGGCCAGGCCGAGCGAGATCAGCGCCGAAAGCAGAGGGAACACCCACAATACGGGTGATCGGTAGACCAAGAGCAGGATGACGACGACCACCGCGAGGGCGGCCAGCAGCAGTGTGCTGTCGAGCCCCTTGAACGACTCGATGAGCGAGACCAGCAAGCCGCCCGGCCCGGCGGGCGACACCTCGAGTCCGTCGCCGCCCGCCGTTTGCCGAGCCACCTCGAGCAGGTCTGCTACGGCGGCCGAGAGCTGGTCGCCGGTTCTGGTAGAGCCGTCGGGCGCCGCCGAGATCAGCGGCGCGAACACGGCGGCGGCCGTACCGTCCGCCGCGTACCGCGGCCCACGCACCCCGTCCTTGTCCACGCCCGCGACCTGCGCCATCGCGACGGCGGCGCGGCCGATCCGGTCTTTGTCGCCTGCGGTGAGCGCACCGTCGCGGTGGAACACCACCACGGCCGGAATCGTCTGGGCCGCAGAGAACTTCGTGACCTCGCTGTTGGCCGCGGTGGATTCGGCGGAACTCGGCAGGAAGGCCTTGTTGTCGTTGCGGATCACCTCGGACAGCTTCGATTGATATGAACCACCGAACCCGCCCACCAGGAAGGCCAGCACGGCTAGCGCGATCACCGCCACGACCGGCTTGGGCCAGCGGCCGCGCGCCCGCGGCTCGTCGACGGTAGGACGCTGGGTGGACCCGATACTCATGAGCACTCCGGTTCGCTCGGCGGTCATCGCTCCTGTACGGGGGGCGCGGCTCCCCTGCCGTCGCGTCCCCCTTGGGAATTCACCATAGAACTGATGAGACACTTTGTCCATATCGAATCGAACTGTATCGATGATCGACACGTACCGCGCCGCCCGCCCCCTGGTCGGACGAGGCGGCTCGAGCAGCTCACCTGACCAATGCGAAAGGCCTGGTGGGTCAGTCCGCCACCGCCGCAGGCCGTGGCTGATAGATGCGGCGGTGCTCGGTGATACCGGCGAGCCGGAACGGCGCACCGGTCTGTCGCGGCAACTCGTGGTCGCCGCCGTCGGTCGGCAGTTCGTGCACCCGCAGCGCGCGATATCTGCGGTAGTCGATGGCCTCGCGGCGGGCCAGGACGGCCGCGTTCGCCGCGGTCCGCAAGTGCGCGCGATACCCGGGAACCACCGTGCCACCGAAGAATTCGGCGACGCAGCCGGACCCGTAGCTCAGCAACGCGATGGACTTTCCGGTGAGGTCGCCCCCGTGATCGAGCAACGAGGCCAGCCCGATGTACAGCGACGCGGTGTAGCTGTTGCCGATCGCCCGGTTGTACACCGTGGTCGGTGCGATCATCGCGTGCATCTCGTCCTCGGTGACATCGGTGTCCGAGCAGGTCAGCAGGTGCCGGTGGGCCTTGTAAGCCATCTTGGTGAACGGCTGGTGATAGCAGAACGCCACGAAGTCCCCCAACGGCCGACCGCCCTGCTCGCGGTAGTCCTTCCAGGCGCTCTCGACCGCCTGCAAGTAGGCGACGACCGACGCCTGACCGTCGACGAGTGCGGCGTCGCGGTAATTGGGCCGCCAGAAATCCATGATGTCGGCGGTGTACAGCCCGGCGGGTCGTTCCACCCGCAGGATCGCGGGGTGGGCACTGACCAGCATCGCCGCCGCACCGGCGCCCTGGGTCGCCTCGCCGGGACTGTCCAGCTCGTATTTCGCGATATCGCTGGCGATCACGAGCACGCTCTGTTCGGGCGCGGCGGCGACCAGCGAGCACGCGAACTGCAGGCCCGCCGTCCCCGCGTAACACGCCTGTTTCAGCTCGACCACGCGAATCGACGAGGGCAGCCCGAGCAACGAACTCACATAGATGCCCGCGGATTTCGACTGGTCGATCGACGTCTCGGTGGCCAGCACCACCGTGCGGATATCGGCGTCGGGATGCCGGTGCACAATGGCCCGCGCGGCCGTCGCCGCCATGGTGACGATGTCTTCGTCACGGGCCGGGACGCTCATCGCCTCCTGCCCGATGCCGTGGTGGTACTTACCGATATCCGCCCCGGTGTGCTCCGCCAGGCGAGCGTGGCTCAGCACGTAGTGCGCAGTGGCGAAGGCCAGATCGTGGATTCCCACTGGTACTTCTGTCATTTCAGGATCACTTCCTAGAGAGGTCGGCGCCGCGCTCCAGTTGCACGTGCGCGTACATGAGTTCGCCCGGATTGGTCTGGGCAGCGAGCAGCGAGAGCTCCCCGCAGAGCACCGTGGCGGCCGCGATCACGGCCAAACGTCTTGCATTGGAGCCGGTTTCGCGGTCGTCGCGGCAGCCGAGCCGGCGGAGGTTCGCCTCGACGAAATCGAGGCGCTTGCCGTTGCCGACCGTGCCGACGACGACGTTCGGCAGAGTGCACGAGAAATAGAGATCGCCGTCCCGGTCCTCGGCCACCGTCACGCCCTGGGAACCCTCGACGATATTGGCCGCGTCCTGCCCGGTGGCGAGATAGAAGCCGAGCAGCATGTTGGCGTAATGTGCGTTCGCCGAACGTATTCCGCCCGCGAGGATGCTGCCGATCAGGTTCTTGCGCAGGTTGAGCCCGGCGATCGCCGCGGCGCTCGTGTGCAGCGCGTTCGTCACGACAGCACGCGGCACCAGCAGCTCGGTGACCACGTTCTTCCCGCGCCCCAGAATGCCGTTCACCGCCGAGACCTTCTTGTCGGTGCAGTAGTTGCCGGAGATGGATTCGTAGGCGAGACCGGGGATCCGCGCCAGGATGGCGCCCATCAGCTGGTCGGCGGCCAAGGTGACCATGTTGTGGCCCGCCGCGTCGCCTGTGCTGAATTCGAAGCGCAGGTACAGCAGATCGGCGACGATCTCGTGCCGGAAGCCGATCAGCCGGGCGTATCGGCTGCCCGCCTCGACGATCCCTTGGAGCAGGCCCAGTTCCTTGTGCAGCTGCTGAGCGGCGGCGTACGCGGTTGCCGCGTCGTCGGCACGTAGCAGGATCGACCGGGTCATGCGTTCGTCGGTCAACGTGGCGACGATGCCCCGATCGGCGGCCATCGACACCCGCGCGCCCCGGGCGACCGACGGCCACAGCGGTGATTCGTAGGTGGCCAGCGGGACCTCGGTCTCGGTCTCGGCGATATTCCCCGAGATACGCAGCGGTCCCACCCATTTCATCGGCACCCTGGCCGCCGAATCCGCCGTATCGTGCATCCCTGTTCCTCTCTTCGTGCGGCCACGCCGCTGATCGTCACCCGTCATGCCCGCCTCGGATGCCGGGCCGCGGACGGGTACCGGTTCGCCAGGTGGCCGACCGGAAGGCCTCGGACCGCGCAGAATTCGCGCAGCTCGCCGGAAATCACCAGCGCGCATTGCGTCAGTAAAGTGGGGGTGGCGGCGCCCAGCACAGTCATCACCGCGGTCAATTGATCCAGCCACAAACGGATTTCCTCGATCAGCCGGTCGACACCGTGCTCGACGAGGACGCCGAGGAAGCGTCCGGAAACGCCGACCGCCACCGCGCCCAACGCCAAGCCGCGCGCGACATCGAGGGGATGACGGACGCCACCGGAGGCGAGCAACGGCACCCCCACCGCCGCGGCGTCGAGCAGGCAGGCCGGTGCGGACTGTCCCCAGCCGGCGAAGAACGCGTACTCGCCCGCGGTGCGCCTGCTGTTCTCGATCGACGCGAAATCGGTGCCGCCACGACCCGCCACGTCGGCGGCGTAGACACCCAGATCACGCAGCAGCGCGACGGTTTCCCGGCTGAGCCCGCAGCCGACCTCCTTCACGATCACCGGCACGTCGACACCGCGCACGACCTGCTCGATCCGCGCGGCCCAGTAGGCGAACTCGCGGTCCCCTTCGGGCATCACGATTTCCTGCACGGTGTTCAGATGGATCTGCAACGCGTCCGCCTCGAGCAGGTCGATCGCGCGGCGCGCGTCGTCCACGGACACGGTCGCGTTGACGTTCGCCATCAGAAAGCCTTTCGGGTTCTCCTGGCGCACAACTCGATACGTGTCAGCGGTCGCCGGATCTTTGAGATAGGCGCTGAGCGAACCGGTCGCCATCGCAAGACCCGTCTCCCGCGCGGCGATGGCGAGATCCCGGTTGATCCGTCCCGTGGCGACGGACCCACCGGTCATCGCGTTGACATAGAGCGGTGCCTGCCACGTCCCGCCCGCGAAGCCCGTGCGGAGCTCGACGTCGGACCGATCGACGGCACCCAGCGCGTGGTGCACGAATCGGACATGGTCGAAGTCGTTCGTTCGCCTTGGCGACTGTTGCTGTGCGGCAGCCAATCTGACGTGGTCGTCCTTGCGGTTGCCGATCATCGCGCTGCTCCTGCCGAAGTGGAAATCGCGACGGGCAGGGGCCGGATGCCCTGTGCCTGCCATTGCTCGCTCAGTGCCGCCGCGGCGGTGCGCGCGTCGCCGTGGAGTAGCGCGATACCGCAGTCGCCGCCGCCCGCGCCGGACGGTTTCGCCGCGCCACCCGCGGCCTCGGCCGTCGCGCACAGCGCGGTCAGCCGCTCCGTGAAAATGCCGAGCCGAGCCGCGCTGTCGAAAGCGCGCAGGATTGCGTGAAACCGGCGCACGCCACGCAGCAGCCATGCCGAATCGCCTTCCCGCACTGCGGATTCGAGTGCCGCGACGCACGTGCCGCTTTCCCGCAGGAAGGTCCGGTAGGCCGCACTGGCTCGGACATCTCCGCCGTACACCTTGGCGAGTTGCGCGCCGGTCGAAGCGGGGGTACCGGTCCAGCCGACCAGGAGGTCGACATCGGGCGGCGCGCGCAACGGGCGGATCGACAGCCCGGGCCAGTCGGCGTGCATCGCGTGCCGGAGCCCGTGCCGGGCCGAAAGGATGTGTACCGCTTCGCGATCGGGCGCACGGTAAGCCAGCCAGCCACCCCAGGTGCTCACCGCGAGGTCCGCGCCGGACGGGCGCCGATCGAGCCGGACGGATGCGAGCAACGCGAGCCGGAACCGCTGCGCCGCGGTGAGTTCGATGCCGAGGAACTCCGACAACGCCGCGACCACCGCCGCGGTCACGGCGCCGCTGGAGCCGAGCCCGAACTTGGTGCCGTGCTCGTGCATGGTGCTGGCGATGGTCAGCTCGACGGCCACCGGAGCGCGACCGAGTTCGCCGGCGAACTGCTCGACCGTCTCGATCGCCGTGATCACGTGGCCGAGTTCCGCGGCGGAACTGTCGAGGGCGACCAATCGCCCGCCCACCCGCCGCAACCGTGCCGTCACCGAGAGATCGCTGCGGACAGTGACTTCCGCGGCCGGATCCGTGCCCGGCGCGACCGCGACCTCGACGTACCGGTCCACGGCGACCAGCACCGCGGACCGTCCCGGCTCCACGACCGCGAATTCTCCCGCCACGAACAGCTTTCCGGGCGCACGGTGGACGATCACGGCTGTCCTCCGGCGATCAGCCGCGCGCCCGGGCCGGGCCCGGCGACGGCAACGGTTCTGGTGCAACCGAGTTCGGTGAGGGCCCGCGCTACCTGGGCGGCGTCCGCGCGGGCGCAGAGCACTTTGACATTCGGCCCGGCGTCGATCGTGACGTGCGCGCAGACGCCGCGGCGGCGCAGCGTTTCGACGCGATCGATGACGGTCCACGACGCGGCGGTGAGATACCGCACCGCGGGCCGCGCACTCTGCATGACCGCGTGCATGCCCAGCGCGTTGCGTTCCGCGATCTCGCCGACCACCGGCAGATCGCCTGCCGCAATGGCTTCGCGCATCTCGACCAGGTCCGGTTTGCTCGCGTCGACCCACGCCGGATACAGCGGCGAGGTATCGACTGTCCGGCGCATCGCCTCCCGGCTCGAGATCACCTTCGGCCCCGTGTCGACCAGGGCCACGACCAGAGCCGGGTCGAGCGCACCGCCGTCGAGCGCCACGGCGTACGAGGACCGATCCCCGGCCGCGCCGTCGCCCTCCCCCGCATACCAGAGGGCGAAGCCGCCGAACAGCGACCGGCTGGCGGAACCGGACCCACGCCGGGCCAGCCGGGACACCGCGGTGGGGTCCGGGTCGAGGCCGAAGACCGCGGCACCGGCCAGGGCCAGCGCGGCGAATCCGGCAGCCGAAGAGGCCAATCCGGCACTGGTCGGCACGGTGTTGCGCGAATCGACGCGGAGGCGATCCGAACGGCCCGCCGCCGCGCGCAGGACATCGAGGAACCGCACGACCCGGGCCGCCGCCGCGCCGGCTGCCGGCTGCCCGTCGAGGTTTATGTCATCGCGGTCCGCCGTGGGCAGCACCCGCACCGTCGTGGTCGTGGGATAGATGTCCAAGGTCATCGAGAGGCTGTCGGTCGCGGGGAGCATCAACTCCTCGTCGCGCTTGCCCCAGTACTTGATCAACGCGATATTCGGGTGCGCGACGGCCGTGGCCGACACAGCGCGAGTCACGGTCGGCTCCCGTCGAATTCGGGCAGACTCAGCACTCGGCCGGGCGCTACCGTCCAGGTCGCCGTCGCACCGGCGCGCCGGAACGCCGTGGCGATCTCGCTCGCCTGCGGCAGATCTCGCGCCAGCGCGAGCACACATCCGCCCAGTCCGCCGCCGGTGAGTTTGGCGCCCGGGCTGCCCGCGGCCACCGCGCTGTCGACCAGAGCGTCCAACGCCGCACTGCTCAGCTCGACGTCGCGCAACAGCTCATGGTTGCGGGTGAAGGCCCGGCCCGCGGCGTCGAGATCGCCACGCGCGAGCTCGTCCGTGGCCGTGCGCACGATCCGGAGCGCCCGGTCCACGAACTCCGCCTGCCGGCCGGGGTGCTGCGCGAACCGGCGGCGTAGCTGCCCGACCGCGTCCTGGGTACTGGCCGCGATGCCGCTGTCGGCGATCACGACGAGCGCGTCGACGCCCCACGCGAGGTCGGTCGCGACCCCGTCGCGGAACAGGATCGGCCGGGTCGCCGCGACGGCGGCCGCGTCGACACCGCTCGACTTTCCGTGCACCGCTTGCTCGGACGCCTGGATCAGATAGTGGCAGACCTGCGGCTCGATATGGCGATCGAGCAGATCCGCCAGTGCCAGCACGACCGCCCGCGCGCCCGCCGCACTGGAGCCGAGTCCCCGTGCCTGCGGAATGCCGCAGTCCACCACGAGATTCACGCCACGGTGCCGGCTGCCGAGCGCCGCAAGCGTATTCGACACGAGCACCCGCATCGGCGCGTCGGCCCGGCGGCGCGGATCGACCGCGGGCAAGGCGCCGGGCCCGGCGAAGGTGACCCAGCATTCGTCGTCGGCCGCCGACAGCGAGGCGGTCACCTGCATGGTGAGCTGCTTGACCGGGATCGCGGCCGCCGCAACGCCGTACAGCACGGCGTGCTCACCGAAGAGAACGACTTTCGCATGGGCGAAGCCGATACCGATCGGATGTTCGTGCATCCTCCTGACCTTCCTGTAGACGCTCAGTGGTCCGGCGCGGTGTCGCCCAGCCGTCGGGTGAGCCGCTGCCGGACGGCGGGCCACTCGTCGTCGGTCACCGCGTACTGGACGGTGTCGCGCCAGCTGCCGTCGGGGCGGCGCTTGTGTTTGCGCAGTACGCCTTCGCGTTGCGCGCCGAGTCCTTCGATCGCGCGCTGGGCCCGCACATTGCGAATATCGGTGTGCCAGACGACGCGGACGGCACCGAGTTCGTCGAAGGCCCGCCGCAGCAGGAGCAGCTTCGACTCGACGTTGATGCCGGTCCCCCACCACGCCCGCCCCAGCCAGGTGAATCCGATTGCCACACTGCGGTTCACCGGGCTGATCTCGTAGTAGGAGGTGGTCCCCGCCACCGGCGCGGCGCGCCCGTCCCGGATATCGCGCTGGACCCAGCACACCCGGTTGCCCGCGGCGCAGCTGTCCAGGATCGCCCGCACCATCCGATCGGCCGCGTCGCGGTCCTGCGGCCGGGTGATCGAAAGATGCTCGAACACCTCGTCTTCGGCGATCGCCAGCAGGTCCGCGGCGTGCGGTAGGTCGATCGGCTCCAGTTGTACGAGTTCGCCGGTCAAGGTCGCGGGGGTCTGCCATGCGACGGCGGGCAGTGTGATCGTCATCGGTCCGGTACCTTCTTCCGTGGTTCAGGTGGTGAGGTCGAGGGCGCGCAGGCGCTGCAGGACGACCTCGTGATCGAGTGGAAACCGTTCGGGCTCCAGCACTTCGGCGGTGATACCGGCCTCGGCCAGTGCACTGCCGAAGTCCAGCTCGCCCCGTGCCACTCGGTCGGCCGCGGCTTGTACGGTCCGGTAAGCCTTTTCGCGGTCCATGCCGGCGCGCAGCAGGGCGGCCAGTACCGGCGAGCTGTAGATCAGCCCGCGGGTCGCAGCCAGCGCCGTGCGCATCCGATCCGGGCGCACCTCGAGGGTTTCGACCAGATCGGCGGCCAGCGCCGCCTGGTAGTGGCCGATGGTGAGAATCTCGGGCAGCAGGACCCGTTCGACGGCGGCGTGCGCCAGATCCCGTTCGTGCCACAGCGCGACGTTCTCCAGGAACGGCGTGACCTGACCGCGCAGCACCCGGGCCAGCCCGCACAGGCGCTCGCTGCCGGTGGGATTGCGCTTGTGCGGCATCGCGCTCGACCCCTGGTAGGCGCTGGTCCGGCGCTCCTCGACCTCGCGGATCTCGGTGCGCTGCAACAGCCGCAACTCGAGCGCCAGTTGCTCTACGCACGCCCCGAGCAGAGCCACCGCCTGTACGAGCTCGGCGTGCCGGTCCCGGGCCACGACCTGGCTGGGCGCCGGTTCGACACCCAGCGAAAGCCGTTCGCAGACAATTCGTTCCACGGCCGGATCGATCAACGAGTACGTGCCGACCGCGCCGGAGATGGTGCCGACCGCCACCGCCGCTCGTGCCGCGACCAGGCGCCGGACCGAACGGTCCACGGCGAAGACGAATCCGGCCAGCTTGTGCCCGAAAGTCGTCGGCTCGGCGTGGATGCCATGGGTACGGCCGACACAGGGCGTCTCCCACTGCGCTCGGGCGAGGTCTGCGAGGACACGACGTAGCCGACGCGCCTGATCGAGGATCAGGTCGGTGGCCTGGGCGAGCGTATGGCCCAGTGCGGTATCGACCAGGTCATAGCTGGTCATCCCCAGGTGCACCCAGCGCGCCGAATCCGCCGGGATCGGATCGCAGAACGCGGCGAGATAGGACAGCACCTCATGATCTCGTTCGGCGATCAGTGCGCGCACCCGGGCCGCCGCCGGGGCCGAGGCGCGGCGGATGTCCGCGACGGCGTCCGCCGGGACGCGCCCGATCGCCGATTGCGCCTCGGCGACCAGGATCTCGACCCGGGTCCAGGTGTCGTAGCGCGCCTGCTCGGTCCACAGGGCGGTCATCTCCGCGAGGGCGAAGTGGTGGCTCATGGCCGGCCCCCGGGCTCCAGCCGGATGCGATGCTCGGTCGCACGCTCCACGGCGGCGCGGGTATACAGCAGCGGCACGTAATCGCCTGTACGCCAGGCATTGTGCAGATCCCGATAGTGCGGGCTGCCCGGATCACCCGCCTGGCCCGGCGTGTTGACGCACCGGGAGTTGTCCCACCCGCCCACATCGATGAGCAGCCGGATCGACGCACCGATCTCCGTGCTGAAATCCGGCGGCACGTAGGCGGCCGCCGCCACGGTCGAATCGGAGCCGCCGACCGGCATCGGCTCGACGCCGAGCGCACAGTCCAGATGTTCGAACAGGTGCGGCTGTGGGCTTCGATGCAGCAGACCCCAGGCCCATGCGGCAGGGTCGGCGCCCAGCAGATCCACGACCTCGTCCCAGGCCTCACGCAACGTGACCGCGACGAGGCGGTCCCGCTCGGCAACGTCAGGCGGATCGAGTAGCCAGTCCAATACCGCCTGGGCATGCGGGCGCGCAATCGCCGGGACCGCCGCGGCGGGCACGCACGCGGCGACGAACGCCGGGCCGAGCTTGTTGCTCCACCACACCTCGTAGAGCGCGGCGGCGGCCGAGTCGGCCGATTCGACGGCGTCCCACCCGCGCAGCAGCCGCAGCGCGGCTTCGAGCACCCGGTCGGGCGCGAGGAAATCCGACTCGCGCAACAACGCGACGACCGCGCGGGCGGTGACCGACAGCAGATCGGTTTGCAGGCGCGCGCTGTCGTCGAGGGTATGGTCGCCGGGCGCCGAGAGCACCTCGACGATCCGGCGATACCGCGCATCGCTGGGCCACTCATAGGTGGGCAGCGGCAGTTCGTCGGGCACGTTGCACTGGTTCGCGGTCGCCACAAAGCCCTCCGGTGGATCCACGGCCGTCGCGAAATCCGCAGGGGCGAACCAGCCTTCGGCCACCGGGACCGCGGGCGCGCGCCGGGGCAGCAGGCCGGTGCCCGCCTCGCGCCGTGGGATCAGCCCCGCGGTGCGCCGCGCGATGGTTCCGCCCACGTCGGCGTAGACATGGGTCTCGCCGGGCAGCCGCCACGACTCGAGCGCCTTGTCGAACTCGGTCCAGCTGGTGGCCGTGAGGTAGGCCAGACTGCCGAAATACGGCGCGGTGCCCGGTTGGGTCCAGGTGGTGCGCAGCACGTAGCAGCGGCCGCGCCGCGGATCGATGTCCAGTACCGGCCCGTGCGCGGTGAACCGCAGCGGGACTCGGCGCGGCGGCTCGTCGCGGACCTCGATGGTCTCGAACACCGTGCTGATCGGCTCCTGATCGAGCGCGCAGACCAGCAGTTCCTCCGAGATCATCGGGCAGACCGTGAAACCGAACGCCGCGGTACCGTTGTGCCCGAGCGTGATTCCCGGCAGCTGTGGCTCACCCGCGCCGATCACGTCGAGGCCCGGCGCAGACAGGTGCGCCAGGTAGCGCAGGGCGGGGGTGGTGTAGCCCCGATGCGGATCGGCGGCCAGCACCGGGCGTCCCGTGCCGGTCCGGTTCGCCGCCACCGCCCAGCAGTTGCTGCCCGACGCGGTCCCCGGCAGCGGCCCGGGCCGGCCGGTGGCCAGCAGGTAGTCGCGCAGCACCGTCTCCGGAATATCGAGGACAGTATCGGCGGTGACCACCGGTCGGTGACCGCGCGCGAGCGGCTGGCGGACGAGATCGGCCTCGACGCCCGCGGCCGCGGTGACCAGTGCCCGGCGATGCTGCGTGAGCAGTCCGTAGGCGGGCGCATGCCCGCGTGGTCGCACCACGTCCGCGGCGGACCACCGCGCGGGCCGGTAGCTGGCCAGGCCGAATTCGGGCGGTAGCTGGTCGGGATGCGCGTCGAGCCAGTCGAGGTAGGCGTTGATGCCCGCGACGAATCGCTCGACCGTGCCACGGGTGCGCGGATCGTACGCCCGCCACTCGTCGTCCATCTCGCCGCGAAAAAGCAGCAGGCGGGCCGCGCGATCGTCGTCGACATAATCCGGGCCGAACACTTCGGCCAACTGGCCCAGGGCTTTTCGCCGCCAGAGATCGATCTGGAACAGGCGGTCCCGTGCGGCATTGAACCCCTGGGCGAAGAACACGTCGTCGACGGTGGCCGCGTAGATGTGCGGGATGCCCCAGCGATCGATGAGAATGTCCACGGCCGCGGCCAGGCCGGTGACCTCGAATACCGTGCCGCTCATCGAGATTCCTGTTCCGGCGCCAGATATCGCCGCCAGGCGATCAGCCGCCGGTCGGCCACCAGGTCCGCGTACGCGATCTTGATACCGGCGCGCCGCCACCGGTTGGCCAGGCGCATCATGCCGATCGAGGTGACACCGAGCGCGTGCAGATCGGCGTCGAGCGGCACCGCCTCGGGCGTCGTCCCGATCATGTCCGCGACGAGCGCCCGCACCTCGGCGAGGGTGGGCAGGTCCGGTGTGCTCACCCGACTCACCGCCCCACCGCGAGCACGGCCCGCACCAGGGCCGCCTTGTCGACTTTGCCGAGGCCGGTCAGCGGCAGTGCGGGCACGATCGCCAGCCGATCCGGCCATTTGTATTCAGCTACTCCGCTGCGTTGCAACAACTCTCGTAGGTCCGCGAGCGTGGGCGGCTCGGCGATCGGCTGCACGCACGCGCAGATCGCTTCGCCGAGATCGGCATCGGGCACCGGCACCACGACCGCCCGGCTGACCGCGGGATGCGCGAGCAGGTACCCCTCCAGTTCGGTGGCCGAGATCTTGTTGCCGCCGCGGATCACGATGTCCTTGCGGCGCCCCTCGAGCACGAGATTCCCCGCAGCACTCAGGCGCGCCAGATCGCCGGTCCGGAAGAAGCCGTCCGGCGTGAAGGCGTTCCGATTGTGTTCCGGCGCTTGGAAATAACCGCGCAACGTGTACGGGCCGCGGGCGAGCAGCTCGCCGATGTGCCCGAGCGGCACGTCGGCATCGGCGTCGTCGACGAGGCGGATCTCGTCACCGGGCGAGATCGGCCGGCCCTGCGTGCCGAGCACGGTCTCGACGGGATCGTCGAGCCGGGTCACACTGAGCAAGCCCTCGGCCATACCGAACACCTGCTGCAGCGCACACCCCAGGGTGGGCGAAACACGTTCGGCGACACTGCGTTGCAGCGGCGCGCCACCGATCTGCAGCAGGCGCAGCGTCGAGAGCCGCGGTGGTTCCAGCTCCGCGATCTCCAGCCACAGCTGCGCCATCGCGGGCACCAGCGAGGTGACGGTGACCTGCTCCCGGTCGATCGCGGCGAAGCAATCGTCCGGGTTCGGGTCGTCGACCAGCACCACGGTACCGCCCCGGCACAGCGTGCCCACCACACCCGGAGATCCCCAGGTGAAGTTGAATTCCACCGGCAGCGCCGCCAAATAGACGTCCCCCGCGGTCAGCTGCACCAGATCCGCGAGAACGCGGGTCTGATAGCAGTAGTCGTAGTGGGTGCGGCCGATCAGCTTGGGCATCGCCGTCGTCCCGCCGGACAACAGGAAGAAGGCCACCTCCGACGGGTGCGGCGGGGGAAAGGCGGCGGGCGCCGCGTCGACCTCGGCCAGCGCGACGAACCGATCCGACACCGCGGCCTCGACCCCGTCGGCTGCGTCGCCCGAGTCGCGTGCGTCGGCTGCGTCGGCTGCGACGAAAACCGTACGCAGGGTCGGACAGTTCTTCAGCGCGTCCACCGCGAGTTCCCGATGATCGAAGCCGCGGTAGCGCGCCGGCGTGACGAAACCGGTGGCGTCGACGCTGCGGCAGAGATGCCGGATCTCGTTGCCGCGGTGCGCCAGCAGCGCGAAGACCGGGATGGCGCCGCGCCGGATGAGGGCGAACACCGTGACCACGAACTCGGGATGATTGGGCAGCTGGACCACGACCCGGTCCCCCGCCTCGACACCGTGGGCCCGGAACCCGGCCGCCATCCGGTCGATGCGCCGATCGAGTTCCGCGTAGTCCAGCCGGACGCCCGTGCCGAAATGCACCAACGCCGTTGCGGTACCGAAGGTCTCGGCCCAGCATCGCGGTAGCTCGGCCAGGGTGTCGGTGCCCCAGTAGCCGAGTTGGCGGTACCGCGCGGCGAAATCCGATGGCCAGGGCGTGAATCCGTCGAGCGTCATGATGAACGCCTCTCCTCGGTGGTCAGCGCGCGAGCCGCCAGCTCCGCGGCGAAGTGGTCGATGATCGTGGTCGCCTGATCGGGATTCAGCCGTGGATCGCACGGCGGCGCGTCGCCCGGATCGGCGTCCGGTTGGTCGGTGCCGCATTCGCGGACCTGGTCCGGGGTGACCTCGAGATGCAGACCCGCGGGGTGGAGACCGGCCGCGGTCAGGATCGTCACGAACGCGGTGATCTCGGCGCGCATATCGCGCAGCAGCCGGGTCTTGCGTTCGCCCGCCCGAATGGTGTTGCCGTGCATCGGATCACACACCCACAGCGCGCCCGCGTCGAGGGCGGACACCGCACCGGCGAGGGCGCGCAGCCGGTCGGTGTGCCCGGCGCCCATCCGTGCGATCAGGCCGAGCCGGCCCGGCACCGGCGGGCAGTTCAGTGCGCGGACGATCTCGGTCAGCTCGTGCTCCTCGGTCGTCGGACCGAGTTTCACCGCCACGGGATTGGCGATCGACGCGGCCCAGTTGATATGCCAGTCCACCGCCCCGCGGGTACGGTCCCCGATCCACACCAGGTGCGCGCTCGCCGCGTACCGCACGCCGTGGTCGCGGGTCAGCGGCTCCTCGTAGTCGCGCAGCAACGCCTCGTGCGAGACGAACAGCGGGCGGCCCAGGTATTGATGCCTGCGCAGGTAGTCCAGGGTGCGATGCGAACGGCCGTAACTCTCCAGCAGCCGGGCCGGTTCCGGGGCGCGCTCGCCCGCGGAGCAGGCGGCACCGTTCACCGCGTCACCGCGGTAGGTCAGCACCCGGCTACCGTCGGGCAGCGTTTCATAGGGCTGGCTGCGCGGTTTCGCGTGCTGCCCGGCCATCCGCGCCAGCAGGACCACCTCGCGGCCGCTGCGCTCGGCGAGCCGATCGGCCAGTCGCCGGTACAGCAGCAACCTGCGATCGATATGGGTGGGGCTGGCCATGCTGAACAATTCGGCGCACTCACCAACGTGCAGCAGCAGCGCGGCGCCGCGTTCGACGCGAGCCAGCGCGGCGAGCAGCGACCGGATCTCCCACGGCCGCACCAGCTCCGGCAGCGCGGTCAACGTCTGACGGACCGGCCCGATGTCCGGGTGCGCGTCCCACGGTGGTTGCTGCGCCGCGGCGGGCACTGCTCGGGTTTGCGCTGACGATGTCATAGCCGATGTCCTTCGTGCAGAGTGACCGGCGCCCCGACCGGCTCGATATCCGGCTCGGGCGCCGAGCCCGCGATCGTGGCCCAGTGCCACGCGGTGTCGAATGCGGCGACCTCGAGCTGCCGCCCGTTCGCGACCAGCGCGGCGGCCTGTTCGGTCGCCCGCGCGATGAACGCCGAAACCCGCTGGGCGGCAAGGAGTTCCTGCTCGTCGAACGCGGGGCCCAGACAGCGCAGCAGCCGCAGGTCGACGAACCCGTGGAAGACCCGGTCCAGCACCCGCACCGGCTGCGGGCTACGGATGGTGAACCGGACATGGCCGGCGATGTGGCCGTGGTGGTGCAGATCCGAGAAGTGCGAGATATCCGGGATCCTCGGCGGGAAGAAGTGGTCGCGCGCCCGCACCACCGGCGTCCCGGGCAGGTTCCCCGCGAGGAAATGCCAGGAGTTGTACTGCATCCGCGCCGCCATCGACCACGCGATATCGGCCAGCCGCACCGGCGAACCGCCGAAATGCGCGCGGGCGGCCGGGTCCGGCACGACGCAGCAGAAGTAGTCGGCGATCTCCCAGCGCACGATCTCGGCCCAGTCCGCGCCGCGCAGCGCCGCGACCAGGCGCGGCAGTGACCGCAGCCCCCTGCTCATCGCGAAGTCGGCCCCGAACTCCCGTACGGCGGCCGAAACCGTCTCGTACACCAGCGATTCCAGTCCGGAACCGAACTCACCGTGCCGCGCGGCCAGCCAGTCCGGGTGGGCGGCCACCGCCGCACTCAGCTCGGCGAGCGAGCGTCCCGACACCGGCAGCAGTTCGGTCAGCCGCGCGCTGAGTCTGCGGTCGATCCCCTCGCACGGCTCGGCAACCGGCCCCGCGACCCGCTCGGTCTTGTGCACCAGCGCGCCGTGGATCTCGCGATACAGCTGCACGGCACTGGTCAATTCGGCCCGTCTGGCCCGCAGCGCGTCCGCCAGTCCCAGCAGCGCAGACACCGATTTCGATGCCGGCGCCGCGATGGCGGGACCCCGCCGGAGCAGGTTGTAGCGCAGCCGGATCTCGGCCAGCAGATCCGCGACATGGTCGATGCTCAGCTGCGTGCCGTTGGCCTCTTCGATCCGGGCCGGGCCCGCCGAACGGACCAGCAGCAGCAGGCAGACCACCAGCACGACCTGACTGTCGGACCACAGGTCGAGCGGGAGGCCGCGCAGACTGCTGAGCACGCAGTCGGGATGGCCGGGCCACAGCGACTTGCCGGTGAGATTGTTGGGCTCGCGGAAGTTGCTGTACCGGTGCGGTCCCTCGTACAGGATGAACGGCGCGGTACGCAGTGCCGCCTCGGTGAGTTCGTCGAGCGACTCGTCGCGGCCGCGACCGCCGAGACCGGTCAGCCACTGCCGGCAATCGCGGATGGAATCCCTTCGGCGAGTGTCGATTTCGGCGAGCACGCGCTGGTGGTGCGTGACCGCCGCGGCCGTCCACGGGATTCGGCGCACCCCGTCGATCAGGTCGTGCTCGCTGCTCAGTGGCGGATCGGAGGGTGTCCGGATCACGATCCGCGCATCGGTGGTCAGGCCGATCTCACCGAGGAACACCATCGCCCGGTCGTCGTCGGCGTCGCGGTCTCCGTCGGCAGCCGATCGCCATGACCTGCCGGACAGCGCCGCCACGGCGGCCTCCTCGACCGGGGCGAGCGCCCGGAGCCGGACCGCGGCGGGCACTCGGCCGCCGAGGGTCAGCAACAGTTCGAGCGCGGCGGCATGCTCGGTACTGCGCGTGCATTCCGCCCAGAGGCGAGCGAGCAGTCCGGGCAGTCCGCCGTCGTAGTCCGTGTACTCGGGGACAGGCGTCGAGCCGGCCGGTAGCCCGAGGCGGCTCGGCCGGCGGCTCAACCGCGCCTTGGCCATGGCCGCACGCCGCGGCGTGGTCACCATCAGTCCCCCCGGACGGTCGGATCGATCTGGCTCCAGAGCTCGTTGCCGGTCGCCGCCCAGTCCTCGTCGACATAGATGCAGTCCACCGGGCAGACCAGTACGCAGGCCGGGCAGCCCGAGCACAGCTCCGGCACGATGACGACGTCCAATCCGCGATTGAAAATCGCTCCGAACTCCTGCGGACAACTGCGCAGACAGGAATCACAGGTGATGCATTCGGACGCCTCGATGCGCCGCGGCGGCTTGCGCCAGGAATTGTTTCTCGATCGCGTAGAAACTCGATCGACTCGGGTCGATCCAGTATTGTTTCCATTGGTTTGCAAATTCATAGCAACCTACACAGATTGATTTCGCGTCTGATTGTTTCTCACGTATGCGTCCGGTCGCATGATCGACGACCGGCCGTGCACACCGCACTGAACTTCAGACCCCCTCGGCGACAACGAGTTTAGATGATGAGACAGAGTGTGTCGAGGTGTACGCTTCCGCTCAGTGGATACAGTAGGTCCGCTCTGGACACTCTGTCGACCACTCGGTGAAAGACCTTCGGCATTTCTTGTAAACGGTCTTTTCTCGTTCGAAAATGCCCAAACTTTTCGGGGCAGCACCAACCCTTTGGAGGACATTCCGATGAAAACCAGCAGTATCTTTATCGCCGGGATCGGGACGGCCCCTGTCCCGCGGCTCGAGACCGCCGACGCCGTTGCCCGCGGCTGGTACGACGCCGACGAACGCGCCCGCAGCGAGCTGGTGTCGATCACCACCGCGGGCGCCACCCCGGCTCCTGACCTGGCCGTCACCGCGGCCCAGGTCGCGATCGCGACCTCGGGGCAGCAGCCCGCGGATTTCGGCGTCGTGTTCCACACCAACGTGCACCCGCAGGGGCCGGAGGGATGGTCGGCGCAGCACTACATCAACCGCCGCACCATCAACCAGCCGGTGCCCTCGATGGAGATCCGCAACGGTTGCATCGGCTTCCTGTCCACGCTGCAGCTGGCGGCCATGTATCTGACCACTGCCTCCGATCGCCCGGCCGCCCTGCTGACCTGCGCGGACAATTTCGGCACACCCACTGTCGACCGATGGAACGCGTCCAAGCTGTTCGTGCTCGCGGACGGCGGCGGCGCCGTCGTACTGTCGCGCACCGGCGGATTCGCCAGGGTGCTCGCGCTCGGTTCGGTATCGGCGCCGGAACTGGAGGAGCGCCACCGCTCCGGCGAAACGATGTTCCCGCCGAGTCTCACCGTCGGCGGCGCGTTGAACTTCGAGGAGCGCACCAGCCACTTCCAGCGCCGGATGAACGAGGGCGTACTGCGTCCGGAGAGCGATTTCGGGTCGGTCGTGATCGAAGTGGTGGAGCGCACCCTGAAGGAGGCCGACACCTCGATGGACGAGATCGCCCGGGTGGTGCACGACGGGTTCACCTTCTGGGCGCTGCAGGACCTGTTCCTCGACCCCATCGGGGTCCCGGTCGAGCGCGGCATCTGGGATTACACCCGCACCGTCGGGCACGCGGGGCCGGCCGATCAGATCCGTGGGCTCGAGTACCTGCTGCGCACCGGCCAGGTCGGCCCCGGCGATCGCGTGCTGCTGTTCACCGGCGGGCCGGGCATGGAGGCCGCGGCCGCCGTGGTCGAGATCGACGCGCGACCATAGCAGTATCAGCACTGGTCAAGAAGCCGAGGGCGCCCGATGGGGAGCCCTCGGCTTCCTTTTGGGCATGAGTCACTACGCCCACCTATGAGACACTTTGTATTGACAGATGCAAACCGTTCTGATGGAGTCCCCCACTATGCCTGAACTGTCAGATGACCAGTCGCTCATGTCGCGGTTCGTCGGTGCGGTGCCGACGGTCGCCAAACACTCGTCCCGGGACCTGCACGGCGCGCTGCTGAAGGCGGTGGGCGTCGCCGATTTCGAGCTGACGGTGACCGGCCGCCGTGAGATCTCGCCGCACTATCTGCGGCTCGGCTTCCACGGCGGCGGCCTGCTCAGCGGGCGATCGATCCACCCGACGATGTGGGTCCGCATGTGGTTTCCGGACGAAAGCCGCTTGCACATGCGCGCATTCACCCTCGTCGAGCCTGATGCCAGGGGTGACCGCTTCGATATCGAGTTCGCGCTGCACGAGGGGCGGGCGAGCAATTGGGCCCGCAACGCCCGCGTCGGCGACACGATCATGGCCACCATTCGTGGCTCGCGATTCGCGATACCGCAGCCGCCGCCCGCCGGGTACCTCGTCGTGGGCGATACCGCCTCGTTGCCCGCGATCAACTCCTTGCTCGCCGCGATCGGCGACGCACCGGCCACGGTGTGGCTGGAATGGCAGCACGAGGACGATCGCGACCTGCCGGTCGCGGCGACCGCACGCACCGAGGTCACCTGGGTGCCGCGCGAGCACGGCGGCGCGGCACTGGTGCACCAGGTCCGCGCCGCCGCCTTTGCCGCTCCCGACCATTTCGGCTGGGTCGCCTGCGACCGCTGGACGACCCGCAAGGTGGCGAGCGTGCTGCGCAACGACTTCCACCTCGCCCGGAACTCGCTGGCGGCCCGCGGCTACTGGTGAATCCGCTAGTTGCGCTGCCGTTCCCAACCGAGGTTGCGCAGATGCTGGATGGTCGCGACCGACCCGGGCACGTCGCTGTGGCCGTCGGCCATCGTCGTCAAGGCCATGGTGAAGTCGGTAGGGCCGAAGCGCAGCGGGTGCACGTGCTGTTCGGTGACGGTGAACGTCCGGGCGAGGTGGACATCGCCGCTGGTGCACGACGAACGGATGGTCCGCGGATAGTCCAGGGGCGCAACGGGGGCGCCGCGGTCCATGCCGAATTCGGTGGTCCAATCGGCCAATTCGACATGATCCGGTTCGCACATCGTCACCGAGCCGTCGACGCCGGTATGTGCGAGGACGCCACGCACGTCACCGTTCTTCTGCGGGAAGGCGAAGAGTTGATCGGCCGATCCGTCAGGGTTGCTCGCCTGCGCGTATTCGTACCCCTTGTGGCCGGCCACCAGGTCGAAGTAGCCCGCCATCCGCTCCTGCTCGCCCGCCCACTCCTGCACCACCGTCGGCTCGGCCTGCCCGGGGAATCTGATCCATCCGTCGACCTTCGCCGCGCCCAGCGTCGAAGCCCAGAACACCTTCTGCCCGTCCCAATCGACGTCGGTCATGGCCGCGCCGGGCTTGGTGTCGTAGAACCACAGGTCCGCGACCGCACCCGGCACACCGATCTGGGTCATCGGGTCGTTCAGGACCAGATGCCACGCCTCGCGTTCCGGCGCGAAACTCCAACTGAATCGACTGTTGCGCACCGTGATCGGATCGGCGGTGATGACGTAGGGATCGAGCGCGTAGTCGAGCGCATTGTAATAACTGCCGTCCGGTGCGGTGATGATGCTGATCAATTGTGGTGCGGGAAAGTTGTGCAGCGCGAAGGTGATCAGCAATTTCTCTTTTCCGGCCGGATTCTGCACGGCGAGCCAGTTATAGCTCATCGGATACCAGGTATCGATCATGTCCGCGGGCGTCGCGATACGCAGCGGGGTCGGTGGCGTGGTGCCACGCAGTGCTCCCGCGGGCGCCGACATCGACAGCAGCAGCGCGGCGGCAAAGGGCAGGCACAGAGCCACACGGGCCAGCGAATACTTCTTACGCGATTTCATTTCTACCTTTCGGATGGATCAGAGATCTCGATGGGTGACCAGGTGCGCGATATCGATGAGCCGCTCGGCGTGATCGGCGGAAACCGCGGCCTCGGTGAGATAACCGAGCGCGGCGGCGATCTCTTCTTCGGCACGTGCTTCCGCCCAGGCCCGCCCGCCCGCCGCCACGATGAGATCGGCGGTATTCCGCAATTCCTCGTCGGTGAGCCGGCGCTCGCTCCGGTAGATCACGGCCAACTTCGCGCCCGCCGCCGTCGCCGAGTTCAGCGCGGCGGTCACCGGCAGCGATTTCTTTCTGGCCGCGATATCCGCGCAGACCGGCTTTCCGGTCGATTCGTACCTGCCCCAGATGCCCAGCATGTCGTCGACCAACTGGAAGGCCATACCCATATGGTCACCGAAATTGCGCAGGGATTTGATCTGCTCCTCGGTCCCGCCGCCGTACAACGCGCCGAGTTCGCAGGCGCAACCGAACAGCGCACTGGTCTTGCCGTGCACCATGGCCGTCACCTCGTCCAGGCTCACCACGCTGCGGGCCTCGAGACTCAGATCGGCAAACTGGCCCTCGTGCACTGCCAGCACCGCGCCGGCCAGCACCGCCGTGCCCCGGACGGCTTCCGCGCGCGGCTCCGCCGCCAGCATGTTCAGCGCCTGAGCCAGCAGCGCGTCGCCGGCGAGTACCGCGGGCCACCGGCCGAAGACCTGCCACGCCGTAGCCCGATGCCTGCGGGTGAGGTCGCCGTCCATCACGTCGTCGTGCATCAGGGTGTAGTTGTGCACGAGTTCTAGCGCGGCGGCGGGCACCAGCGCCGCCGCCGCGGCACCCCCGACGACCTGGGCAGCGAGTAGCACGAGCGCGGGCCGGATGGCCTTGCCACCGTTGCCGGCCGTGGCCACGCCGTGCTCGTCCGACCAGCCGAGGTGATAACTCGCGATGCGCTGCATCGATTCGGGCAGTTGATGCACGGCCGCGCGCATGGTCGGCTCGACTTCCGCGCGCGACCGACCCAGATATTTCCGGATATTCCGCATGCGTCGTTCTTCGTTGGCTGAATACACCGAACCCCTCCTGAGAACAGCACTCGATGCGACTACGCGGCCGAATCAACCGAAGGATTCGTAGTCGGTTCCGAAATAATTGTCTGTATCGAGTGACTGTTCGAATATTAGCAAAAACTTCAGGAAATACGGTCGAGGTCGGCCTTTCGCGCCAATCGCTCGGCGAGATTCTGCCATTCCACGGCGTGCCGCCGAGCCAATTCCGCCACCGTCGGCGCGCAATGCATCGGAATACTGTCGACTATCATTTGCCACGCCGCCGGTTCCACGGGCAGCGCCTCCAGCATCCGCAGCAGCTTTCGACCGTACTCGGTGAAGCGCAACGACGGATCCGCCCGCAGGCGCCGCACAATCGCGCCGGTATCTCGCGATCCGCGCCGGCCACCGGCTTGCCGATCCGCCGAGGGCGTGGCGCCCGGTTCGCCGCCCGCACCGGTGTCGACGGCCGATTCGTCCCGGCCCGCGACGGCGGCCCGGCTTTCCCGGGCGTCCCGGCGAGCTTTCTTGGCGGTGGTGAGCGAAACGCCCGTCGCCAATGCCACCTCTTTTGCCGACGCGCCGGGTTTGTCGGCCAAGAACTCCAACGCGCGCCGCCGCCGCTCCCCGGCCTCGACCGGATACATCACGCCATCGCGTCCCATTCGAGCGTCGGGCTGCTGCGGATATTCCGCATCTGCCCCTCGGCGAATAGCACCGACTGTTTTGTCGGATAATCCCACGACATCGGCCACCCGCCGGTTCGACCATTCCGGGTAGTCGCCGAGTATGCGTGTAGCCGCGGCCTTTCGGTCGGCCAGGGATAATGGCAGACCGTGCGCGCTGTTCATACGCACGGCGATCACGAATGCTTCCCGCACGTCACCGTCGAAATACACTGCATTGATGACCTCGGCCCCGCTGCGCTGCGCCGCGCGCAAGCGGTGCGCGCCATCGACCACCGTCATCGTCTGCCGGTGCACGACAATGGGCGGTAATGCGGTGATCACTTCCGCCAGCGCGCGCACGTGCGTGAAATCCTCACCGCCGATCCGTGGTGAATCGAGCACGCTGAGCTCATCGATGGGAATTTGTTCGATTTCCGAATCCCCCGAGTCCGACCCGAATTCGAGTACGTCATGACCCGCAGCATCCGCTTCCGGTCGGACCGCAGCAATCTGGTCCATAACTATCCCTCCTGGCATCCCCGCTGCCGCATTGCGCGCACGGCAGCCGGGTTTTCGCTCCAAGGCCTGCATTACCCGAGCACCCAGGGTGATATATGATATTGCTTCCGACGAGGTCGGCAGCATTTGTTGTAAAGTACGGCACCACCGCGTCGGCGTCCCCACCGCCGACGAAAATGACCAACTGGTCGGTACCGGTGCCGAGATTACTGTTACCACAGATTTCGGTCACGAAATCGAGTTCACCCCCCGGGTACATCACACACGTCAGGTCACCAGACGCTACTTCGGCATCGGAATAACCCCGGACGCAAGTCAAGCTCATCGTGTGTGAATTGGCAAGACTGTTCGTCGCTATTCCGCACACGGAGATTGCATACCCCCGTGCATGATTTTCGACTCAGACAGTTCTTCTGATCTTACGTACCGTTACGGCACCGAAACCAATCCTCGCGGGGACCGCTGCCGATCGAAATGATCGCCGACAATCGCGGGTCGGCCCACCCCTTGACCCCACGTATCGGCAATCTATCCGAGCTCGGCACCGCCGAACAGCCCCCAAAACAGAGGCCCCGGGCACTCTCGACCGATCAGCGCCAACCGCTGTCCGCAGCACGCCCTAGGGGCAGAACGACTTTCGACGGGTACCGAGCCGAGTGTTCGAGGGTCACGGCGGAACCGAGCAATCCGGGCAGGTCGAGCGGGTGCGGCATCGAAGCCGGGAAGTTGCCGCTGGCTATCCGGATGCGCAGACGGTGGCCGGCGTCGATCTTCTGGGCGGTCGGGAAGACCCGGACCTGGAATTCGGTGACCTGGCCGGGGACGAGGGGTTGCCGGGACGTCGAGGTGTTCTGGTGGACGGCGGCATAGACAGTGCCGTCGCTGGTTCGCCACGACCGGTCCTCGTCGAGTGCGCGGCGCTGGGCCGTGAGCGACCCCTCGGTGAGCTGGCGGACCGTACCGTCGGGGGCGACGTCTTCGACGGCCACATCGAAGGCGGCATCGGTCGTGGTCGAGGCCGCGAACAGATCGGCGACGATCGGCCCCGCCAGTGTCATCGCTTCGTCGAATGGCGCTGTGGTGTAGGTCAATCCGTGTTGCGGACCGACCGCGGTCTGACTGCACGGCTCGTGCAGGTTACCCAGTGAGAGCAGGTTGACCACGAACTCGAGGATGCCGCCGGTCGCTTTGCTGGTTCCCCGATTGCACGGGTTGTTCACCAGCGAGTAGTCCCAGCGATCCGAAATCTGCTCGCCGGCCGGCGCAGTCGTGGACAGCTGATTGCCGTCGAGGTAGTAGCTCGTCGGCGTGGTTTCGGCGAACGGATAGGCGGCGACGCTCATCGCGTTGCCGTTGGCGTCGATCACATTGAGCGGCTTGTTGTTTCGATCGATGCCGTTGTCGATGCCCTTGAGCCAGTGGTCGAACCACGCCGCCGTGTGCTCTTCGGTCCTGATCCGTCCGGTCGGCGCGAACCCGGTGGTGACGTGCGGCCACGGACCTTGCAGGATCTGGTAGCGCGGGTCCGGCCGCTGCGCCGGGTCCATCGGGCCGTAGGGATCGCGGCCGGCCGCCGCGTTCTGTAGCGCCGCATACAGTTTGAACGTGGCGCCCTGGAAGATGTCGGTATCACCGCCGACGGCGTAGACCGCGACATCGTTGCGGACGATCTCGGCGATATCGTCGGACAGCAGCCGCGCGCCGACGACCGGATCGTCGGCGTTGATGCCCTGGGTCAGCAGGCGCGCCGCCAGACCGATGACGCCTTGGCCGTCGTCGCCGATGAGCCCCTTCAGGCGATCGACGACGAGCCCGATCGCGCGCAGCGGTTCGACCAGCGCCGCCTCCCACAGGTTGGCGTACTGCAGCCACAACCCGGGCCAGACGATGACGAACGCGGAGATCAGCGGCGCCCACTGACCGTCGCCGAGCACGTCCTGCAGCAGGTCGTAATCGGTGTTCATCGTGAAAATCGCCTTCAGCGGCGAGTTCTCACCGATTTTCGTGGCACCGTGCATGGCTTCGACGCCGGGGAACGAGTAGCCGAACATGCCCACCTTGCCAGTGGCGTTGGGCAGCCGGGAACTCCAGTCGACGAGTTCCTGCACGTCCTGGGCGTTGCGATCACTCACCGGCGACCATTGACCGCTGGACGCACCGGTGCCCCGCACGTCGGCGATGACGTTGATGTACCCGCGGTTCACCAGATCGACCGGCGCGCTGACCTCCTGCAGCACCGAGTTGATCACCCCGCCGAGGTCGCCGGGCACCGGCAGGTCGTACTCCTCGAAGAGGCCGCCGAACAACGACACCAGCAGACCGTTGTAGGACCCGTACGGCGTCATCGAAAGCACCACGGGGAAGGGCCCTTTCGCGGGCTCGTGGGTCACCGGGTCCAGCGGATAGCGGATCGAGGCATGCAACTCGACGCCGTCGCTCATGCGCACGTTCTGCACGATGTCGTAGCCGGTCTGGTACGGGCTCGGGCTCGGCGAGTAACCGGGCGGCAATCCGAACCCCGGCGGCGCGGGTTGCGCGAGCCCGACGGTCGGCGCGGCCGACATCGGCGCCGCGGGCAGCACGGCGACCGCGATGATCCCCGCCACCACCGCGGCCGACAGCGACATCCGCCGGCGGCCCGGCCGATCGGCCCGGCTCCGTCGATGCCAGCCGGTGCCACGCTGCACCGGGCGCGTCTTCGTCATTCAGCAAACTTCCCACAGCGGTCCGCGCCGGAACCATTGGAAAACGCATAGGGTCCGCTCGCCCAGTTTATGCAACTGCATAATCCCGGCGTCTCACCTTCGGCAGGTCGACCGAACCGCCCGAGGACGCGCTCACTCGCCCGCTTCGCCGGACCGAGGCGTCGCCTTCAGCGAACGACAAGCAATCATCAGATCGCGGCTGGCCGCTTACTTCGCGAGCTGATCACCCGGCGCATCGGCGACCGGAACGACACCGGCCCGATCCCGGTCGGACGCAGGACGTAGACGCCGTGGCCGCCGAACTCGCCGCGAGGGTGCGGGCGGGCCGGTGTGGTGCCGGTCCCGCGCTCGCACCCCCTGCGGCGCTGATCCGGTTCGGTGCGCTCACCCGTCAGAGCCGGGTGTAGCGCTCGGTTTACTCCGGCGGCGACGGTTGCCGGATACCGGCGGGCAGCGAGCCACCGGCAACGTCGGCGGCGATGCCGAGGGTTTCCTCGTACTCGCGAACTTCGAGATCCGCACCGTCGGAGGCGGATTCGGCGTCTTCGACCGGCTGTGCCGGATCCGGCGCGACATCGGGCTGTTCCTCGGCCAGCCGTTCTCCCAATGGTCGCGGGTGGCTCTCCTCCCAGGGCGTCATCCCGTACTTGGTCGCACCGGACCAGTGCTCAGGCGGATCCATCCCCGCCTCCTGCGGATCCAGCCGCAATCGATCCTCGTCGAGATCCTCGGCACTGTTGAGCGCTGCCGGGTCGGTCTCGACCGCGTCCGGATCGCCGGTGTCCTGCGGAGGGTCGTAGGTGTTGCCCGATTCGGTCATTGCTGCCTCCTTCCGCTACGCGACTTCCCACACTGCCGTGGGTAAAACGTGCGTAGCCGGAGGCGTCAGCGGATCACGGCAGGACGACGCACGCGGGTCCGACGCTGATACCGGTCCCGATCGGGAACGGATTGTCGTGGGAGTACGCGTCGTAGTCCTCCTCCGACCGGTACTCGACCACCCAGATGTGATGCTGACCCCGCTGCGGCGGAATCCACGTGGTGCGTGCGACGCCGGAAGCGTCCGCGACCACGACGGCCGGCTGGAACGCTCCCCTGACCATGCGACCGTCGGCCTCGTCGAGGAAGACCACTTCCTGGCCCGGGTCCGTCTTCGCGATGACCGAGTAGGAGCAACCGGCGCCCAGGGCGGGCTCGGAGCTACCGAAACTCTGTCCGCGTTCGACCCCGACATAGGTGACGGTGGCGCCCGCCTGCGGTGCGCCCAGTGCAATACCGGTGGCCAGCGCGCCGATCATCGCCGCGACGGCGACCGGTCTGTTCTTGAACACGATGAAATCCCCTCTACAACAATGAATTTCCCGGAATATTTCGGGAACACTGCGAACTGTCCCGCACCCCATCCAGGCGTTCAATACCCCTGTTTCGGGGGCACCACGGACCTGCTGCGCGGCCCGCCAACCCTGCCCGAAATCTCCACGAATTCAACACAATTGGCGCGACCGCAGCGGCTAGCGTGACGTTCCGTGCCCGATCCGGCGAGCCGCGCAGGCGAACGAACAGTGCTGCCCCGCAACCCCTATCGGTTCACAGCTGATAGCTCTCGATGTCGGCGATGCCGTGGGTGGCGCCGCCGGCCGCGGCGAAGGCGGTGAGGGCGTGCACCAGCCCGTGCCGGTCGGCTTCGGGCAATTCGGCGACCACGACGGCGATTTCCGCGCGGCGGCGTTCGGTGACGGCGGCGACGATCTCGTGGCCGCGAGCGGTCAACTCGACGATCAGCTCCCGACGGGAATGCGGGTTGGGCTTGCGATCGATCAGCTCCGCGGCGACGAGGCGATCGACCATGCGCGTCGCGGTGGACGGTCGCACCCCGAGAATGCTTGCGAGCGCCGCCACATTGGAGGGCCCGCGCGCGGAAAGGATGACCAGCGTCCGGAATTGCGGGATGGTGATCGTGTCGTCGACGGAGGCGATCGACCGGGCAGACAGCGCGACGAGCACTCGCGACGCCGTCAGCAGCGCCTCGGTGATCTCATCGACCGATTCCTCGGTTCGGCGGCTCATCGGTTCCCTTTGATCGCAGTAAGAGTCGATTCTCCCATCCGGCGGCCGGTGCGCGACGAATGAGAGGTACATCCCGAGTCGGCGCGGCAGAAATATTGCACATGGCAACTGTTGCACACTGCCCCTATCCGGTAAGGTCTCGAAGTCGTGATGTCAGAGGCGGCGGTCGAATCGCGGGCGAACGTTCGCACCTGGGCAGCGGTGACCACGCTCGGCGTGGCGCTGGGCTACGCGGCTGTGCTGCTGGGCAATCCGCGGCACTTCTACACCGACGACACCGAGGCCCAGTACGCGCCCATGTGGGTCATGATGGGCCGCTACCTGCGGGAGGGCCGGTTCCCGGCGCTGGTGCCGTGGGAGTGGATGTCGGGCAACTACTCGCTGGAGGAAGCGGGGATCTACAACCCGCCCCAACTCCTGGTCGACGTGCTCGCGCCCTCGTTCGACAATCTCGCCGTCTATGCCACCGCGGTGAAACTGGTCTTCTCGATCATCGCCGCGCTCGGTGTCTTCCGGATCTGCCTCGCCTACGGTTCCCGGCCGCAGTGGGCGGCGGTGGCGGGTGTGGCCTTTCCGCTGAGCGGCTGGTTCCTGTTCTTCGACGAATCCAGTTGGGCCACTTCGCTCACCGGCACGGCCTGGATGGTGCACGCCTGGGCGTCCGCGGTGCGCTACGCGCGTGGGCGTAGCGGGCCGATACCGACCGTTGTCTTTCTGTACCTGGCGATTTCGGTGCAGTACGTTTTCCCCGCGGTGGAAGCCGCCCTGATGATCGTCGCGGTGGCGGCGGGCGAGGTGCTCTACCAACGACGATGGGCCCCGGCGACAAGGTTGCTGCTCGCGGCGGGCTGCGCGGGACTGGCCGGACTCGCGACCTATCTGCCGAGCGTGCTCGCCTCGCCGATCACCTGGCGCGGCGACGAACGCATCCTCAACGATCCGTTCCTCACGGTGCCGTGGTCGGAATCGCTCAATGCCAGTCTGCCGAGCACGGTTCCGGCGTTCACCGGCTGGTGGGGTTACGTCCAACCGCTGCCGATGGTCTACATCGCGTGGTTCCTCATTCCCGCCCTGGCGTTCATCGACTGGCGCGCGGCGCGGGCCGCCGCGCGCGAGCTGAGCGGGGCGGCGCTCTTCGCGACCGCCGTGCTGATGTGGTGCGCGGGGCCCGGGCAGATCGGCCCGCTGCGCTGGCCCGCGCGGGTGCTGCCGATGGTGGCGATCGCGCTGCTGGTGCTGGTGTGCGTATTGCTCAGCCGCTACGGCACGTTCGAGCAGTGGCGGCGCCGCGGGGTCGCCGCCGCGGTGCTGATCGGACTGCTGTTCGTGCGGTCGTTCGCCGCGGGGCCACACCAGGTCGTGTGGCATCTCGTCGCGGCCGTGGCCGTCGCCGCGCTGGGGGCGGCGACGGTCTGGCTGATCCGCACCAGGGGTGTGGCGATGGCCTGTGTGCTGGCCATCGTCGCGATGTTCCCGATCGCCTACTGGCAGGTGAGCGGCGCACCGCCGACCCCGTTGTCGTACGGATTTCCCGAACGGCGCTCGGCCATGAAGGCGGCGTTCCCCCGATTCGACGGGGTCACACTGCAACTCGCCGACCGCGGACTGCTCCGGCCCGAGGACAAGTCGCTCGCCGGGGCCTACAGCTCACTGGCTTTCGGCAACTACGCCAAGAACATGAACCTGGATTACGTCAACGCCTACACCCCGATCGGGCACGCGGCGTTCAGCGCGCTGCTGTGCATGGGCTGGGACGGGAGCACCTGTCCGGACGCGTACCGGCGCGCGTTCGCGGTCGAACCAGGCACGGGCAGAACGATTGTCGATCTGATGAAGGTCGATCGTGTGGTCCTGCAACGCGCGCAGTATCCGGAGATCGGCCGCACTCCTGCGCCGCCCGGCTGGCAGTGGGTCGACTATCCGGGGCACGAACGCTACATCTGGGTGCTCGAACGCACCGACGGACTGCTCTCCACCCGCAACGGCTTGATCGCCGATGCGCAGGGCGCCACCGCGATCTCGACCGAACGCACCAGCGTCACCAGTCGTATTCGCGTCTCCTCGGTGCACGGCGGACGGGTCGTCTTCGCCCGGCTGGCTTGGCCCGGCTACCAGGCGACGCTCGGCGGGCGTGAGCTAGCCGTCGACAAGCTCGCGGGAACCTTTGTGTCGGTGAATATTCCGGCGGGTACCGAGAACGCCGAACTGATCCTCACCTGGCGGCCTTCGGCCTGGCAGGCCGGTCTCGCCGCCGCACTGGCGGGCCTCGCCGGAATGTGCTGGCTGCATTGGGCCTACCGGCGCCGGCGACGGCTCGACATCGGTGCCGCGCCACCGGCGCATCGGACACCCGACGAGCCCGACCGCGAACTGACCGCGGTGTCGTGACCAGCCCGGAGGAGTAACCATGTCCATCGCCGATTTCGGTGCCCGTCTGTTGCAGACCCGATGGGCGGTGCGTGCGCCGATCCTGCTCTACCGGGCGGGTCTCGGATTCCTGTTCGGCTCTCGCTTACTGATGCTCCAGCATGTCGGACGCCGCAGCGGCGCAGCACGATTCGTGGTGCTCGAGGTCGTCGATCGACCCTCGGCCGACCACTACATCGTGGTCTCCGGATTCGGCGCGAAAGCCCAGTGGTACCGCAACATTCAGGCCGAGCCCCGAGTGCGCGTCTCCACGGGCACGAAGCGCGCGGTCCCCGCCACCGCAACGCCGATGACCGACGCGGAATCGGCCGCCGCACTCGAGCGCTACCGCGCACACCATCCCCGCGCTTGGAAGAACCTGCGCGCCACCATCGAACGAGCCACCGGAGCGCCCGTCGGCACCTTGCCCATGGTCGAACTGACGTTGCAGGCGCACTGACGCCGGACTCGACTACAGCCGCAGCGCATGGCATCGCGATCGGTCCCGCCGCCGCAAGGCGGATCATTGATGCGCACGGCGCGGGCGCCGGGTTCCGGGTCGCGGTGGCAGCGGGCGCGGTCCTTATTCGGGCTCGGCAGCGGTGCTGGGCGGTGCGGCACGGGTGAAGCGAATGAGGTCGCTCCATCGGTCGCCGCGGTCGTCCCGGAAGGAAAAGCCCTCCGGCTCAGCGAGTTTCCGCAACTCTGCCGCGCTCAAGCGGTCCGGATCGGGGAAGTACTCGTAGAAGACGAGTTGGCCGCCGGGTTTGATGACGCGCGCGAGGGCGCGCACGCAGGCGGCGCGGTCCGGGACCTCACCGATCACCGCCGCGAGGAACGCGAGATCGAATTGCCCGTCGGCGAAGGGCAGACCGGCGCCCGCGTCACCACTGTGGAATCCCACATCGGCGCAGCCCGCCCGGTCGAGTTTGCGGCGCACCTTGTCCAGCATCTGCGGCTGAATATCGAAGAGCTCGAGCCGGCCGCCGGTGAGTTCCCTGGCCAGTTCGAGGCTGTAGAAGCCAGGACCGGGGCCGAGTTCCAAGACCTGCTCGGTCCCGGCCAGCTCGAGCCGTTCGATCACCGACCGCGGGTTCGAGATGAACCGGCGCACCGGGTTGTCCAGCAGGAACGCGGCCTGGTGGGGGTAGGGGAACTCGCCTAGTCGTCGTGTTTGCCGTAACAGGGTGTCCACCCAGGTAGTCGACATACGCACCTCACAAAGGAGTCGATAAGGTTCACCTTACTTCTTCCACTTGCATTGCGCCACAGTCGAACCGGCGATGACACCCGAGCCGCAGCAGCGAAGCACTAGACGGTTAGGTAATCCTAAGTTACGCTCCGCACGTGGCCGAAATGGTGTCGCTGGGCGAAGTCCAGGAAACGCTGCTGATCCCGCTGTACGGGCGGGCGATCGATGCCCGGCAGCGCCGGAGCGTGTTGCAGGACCGTAAGGCGATCGAACTCGTCGAGTCGATCGACTACGACTTCGCCAAGTTCCGCGGACCCTCGCTCGCCGGATCGGTGCTGCGGGCCTCGATCTTCGACGAGTACGTGCGCGGGTTCCTGCGCGAGCATCCCGAGGGCACGGTCGTCGACCTGGGCTGCGGCCTGTCGACCAGGTTCGATCGCCTGGACAACGGCCGGCTTCGCTGGTTCGATCTGGACGTCGCGGACACGATGGCGTTGCGGCGCACGTTCTTCGACGACGGCGAGCGCTACACCATGATCGCCGGGTCGATCTTCGACACGGACTGGTACGCACAGGTCACCGAGCGGTCCGGGCCGGTTTTCCTGCTGAGCGAGGCGGTGCTGCTCTACTTCCCCGACGAGCAGGTGCGCACCACGCTGAAGCGGTTCGCCGAGACGTTCCCGGCAAGCCCGCTCGCCTTCGACACCGGCGGGACCATGATGATGAACAGCCAGGATCGCAATCCGGTGTTCAAAGCGGTTCCCGCACGGATGAAATGGATCTGCGACGACCCCGCGGACCTCGAACAGTGCGGTCTGCGGCTACGCGAGTCACGTACCTTCGCCACTCCCCAGCCCGCCGTCGCCCGGACCTGGCCGGCCCGATACCGCTACGGCCTCAAAGTCTTCGGCTGGACGACACCGGTGAAGACCTACCGGCTCAATCTATTCGAGACCGTCGGCCGGGACTGACTGCCGCAGCACCGCGCGATACTCCCAGGCTTCCCACAGCGGATGCTTCGCCGAATACCGCTGATCGGCAAGGATTTCCACGCCGTCCAGCTCCATCCGCTCAGCGGTCAAGCCGGTTCCTTCCAGAAGCAGCAGCAGGTCCGCGGGGGTATAGCAGCGACCGAACTGATCGAGCGCTTCGGCTTCGCGGCCCGTGGGCCACCAGCGGTCGTTGAAACGACTGGCCACCGGGTCGTAGTCGTTCGAATTGGCCAGATCGATGGTGTAGGTGTCGTATTCGAGCTCACCCGCGATCCGCGCCCATTTCCACGGACTGAACACGTCGACGATCATGCGGCCGCCGGGCGCGAGCCATTCCCCGCTGACCCGGCGCAGCAGGGTGCGCTGCTCGGCGTCGGTGCCGATACCGAAACCGTTCCAATAGACCACGCAGTCGAACGGCCCCTCGAGCTCGACGGTGTAGAAGTCGCCTTCGACCACCCGCAGATCACGTCCCTCGACCAGTTCCGCGGCCTGCCGCGCACGCGTCGCACTCAATTCGACCGCGACCACCGAGTAGCCGCGATCTGCCGTGACGGCCGCGGTGAGGCCGCTGCCCGCGCCGAGTTCCAGGACTCGCCGCACACCGGGGCCACCCAATCGGGCGATCGCATCGGCGCGCTGAAAGTCTTTCTCCTGCACCGTCTGTGGACCCCACCAGAGCGGCGCGGTCTCGAAGAACGGTTGCACCCAGTCCATGACCACGCTCCCACCGGTCGGCCGCGGGCGAGCCGATCGGCCCACCACCACGCATCCTGCCTCGGCGGTCGCGCCGGGGAAAGCGAATATTCGCGCGCAACCCGTCGTCCATGTTGCGGCACAGCAGATTTCACGGGCGACCAGTCAGTACGGCCGGCGCACCACGCAGACCGAACGCTGCGCGTCGTAGCGGGCTTGATCGAGACAGCGGAAGTGCAGGGTCGCCATGCGGCGGTTCGCGGAATCGAGGCAGCGGTAGAACACCGCGTCGTCGTCGGGGTCGGCGTAATACCCCTCGTCCTTGTTCGCGTCCTGACAGAAGTCGACGCCCGCCTCCAGCGGCACGACCGCGTACTGCCTGATCACCGCGCCCCGGCCCGCCGCGTCGGGCAGATCCACCGCCGCCATGGTCGTCAGGGTGAGCAATGCGACACCCAGAGACGGCAGCGCGGCGGTCGCGGCGCCGGCGACGAGCACACCCGCACGGCACACGGGGGCGGTTCGGATCTTCACGGCAGTCCCTATCTACCCCGGTATCGAGGTGTCGACGGTTAGCTACTCCCCTGTATTCGGCTTCACGCACACCCTGGATCGGACTTCCCCGGGGCGTACACCGGGTGAACCGACCGATGCCGCTGGTTTACCACGGGCCCCGATCCGGACCATTACCCCTATGCGGCAACCGAAAACGGATTCGTTAGCCGAAAACTTCTGTGACGTGTCGCACAATCGGTTTAGCAGCAAACTCCCTGCGTAGGTAACGGTTCGGCAACTACCGGGGGCACCTTCCAAGATCGGTAGCACCTTCCATTTGCCTACCGTTCATGCCGTGTTAACTATCTGTGACCATTCTGCGATCAGGTCAAGAAGCGACCTGGAGTTTGGTTACACCGAGGAGTTGTTCACCCACATTCGGAAAACGACCGCAACGGTAGGCACCATGCCCGCCGCGGTCGGCGGATCGGGATCCGGCAACGGACCCGCGAACCCAACCTTCCGCCACTTTCTCCGCATCGAGGATGCGGAGTCCCCCGCGACATCGCGGCCGGGCTCGCAGTGAGCGCCCCGGCATCGCCGCACTGAACGCGTCGCGTTTTCGGGACCAGGACGTCCCGCACAACAAAACCCCACAAAAGCACATCAGCCCGTCCCGGCGAGCGCCGACCCGCGCGCCCGCCTCGGATCCGTGCTGCCCGCGCACGCCCGGATCGAAACCAGTCCCCGACAAAGGAACCGATTTCGCAATGCCTGACAGACGCTTTCTCCCGCTCCGCCGCTCGTCGCTCCGCGAAGGTTGCACCATCGCGATCGCCGCAGCCGGCATCGTCGCCGTGGCCGCCTCCTCCGCCGTCTCGGTGGCCGACGACAGCGTCCCGTCTCGCATCGCGCTGGTCGCCGACCGGCACCTGGCCGCCCAGCCCGTCGCCGCGGCCCTCCCGGCGCCCATGCCCGCCCCGCTCCCCGCACCCGAGCCCGAGCCGATCCCGGCGCCGATGCCCGCGCCCACCTACCCGGACAACCTGGACGGCTGGATCCGTCAGGCGCTCGACATCATGGCGGCCAACAACATCCCAGGCAGCTACGACGGCATCCTCCGCAACGTGATGCGCGAGTCCACCGGAAACCCGCAGGCGATCAATCTGTGGGACTCCAACGCCGCCGCGGGCATCCCGTCCAAGGGCCTGCTCCAGGTGATCGATCCGACCTTCCGCGCGTACCACGTCGAAGGCACCTCCTGGGACATCTACGACCCGGTCGCCAACATCGCCGCCGCCTGCAACTACGCGGCGCGCACCTACGGCTCGATGGACAACGTGCACGGCGCGTACTGAGCCACGCACCCCGACGCCTCCCCGCGCCTCGCCCGGGGAGGCGTCGTCGCGTCCGCGCCGACCTGCGACTAGGGTCGTTCATCACCCGACCTTTTGGACTTCCGCGATGACCGATTACGCGCACAGCGACGCGGCCGCCAAGAGCCGCGCCGAAAAAGCCAAACGCCTCGCAGGTTATATCTGGCAGCGGGGCATCACCGGACCGGAACTCCTCGCGATGCCGGCCGCGACGCGGCGCAAACTCGCCAGGGCCGCCGAGACCAACCCGCCGAGCACCGAGGAGACCTGGGGCACCGTCGCGGCACTGCTGACGGACAAGGACGAGTGGGCCGCACGGAATCCGGACCATCCGGCCGCGCAACGCACGAACACCGACGAGAAGCTGCTCTGGGTGAAACCGCCCATCATGCCGTGGTCGTAGCGAAAAACCTTGCACAGCAGCGGTTTCAGCACCGCTGACGGAAGATTCGGTACGCTGGTGCCATAGACCCGCCGTCGACGATGACGTGATGGAGACCGCTATGACCGAGCGCAAGCCCGCGAGCCTCGATTTCGAATCGTGGATCGACAAGCAGATCCGCGAGGCGACCGAGCGCGGCGAATTCCGGAACCTGCCCGGCGCGGGCAAGCCGATCCCGCGCGGTAGCGACGACGAGAACTGGTGGCTGAAGGGCTATCTCCGCAAGGAGGGCGTGAGCGGCGACGCGCTGTTGCCGCCTTCGATCCTGCTGCGCCGCGATATCGAACGGCTGCCCGAGACCGTGCGCGAACTGCAGTCCGAGCGCGCCGTCCGGGAGACCGTGCGCGAGCTCAACAAGCGGGTCGTCGACTGGCTGCGCCTGCCGCACGGCCCGTACGTGCAGGTCGCGCCGGTGGACACCGAGGAGATCGTCGAGCAGTGGCGCGCCGGACGGCGCAAGCCGCAGCGTCCGGCGCCCGCCCCGGTGTCCTCGCCCGCACAGTCCGGCGTCAGCTGGTGGCGTCGGCTCTTCGGCCGCTAGGACGCCTGGCGGGTGCCGACCGAGGATTCCTCGACCGCGGTGACGACCTTGTCCGAGAGCGCCTGAATCGCTTCGGCCTCAGCGGGATCCACGCAATCGATGAATATCTCGCGGACCAACCGAACGTGATTGGGGGCCGCGCGTTCGAGCAGGCGGCGGCCTGCCGGAGTCAGCTGGACGAGTACACCGCGCGCATCCTCGGCGACCGGCTGCCGATCGACGAGTCCGCGCGCGTCCATCCGCGCCAGATGCTTGGACAGCCGGCTCTTCTCCCAGCAGACCTCGGCCGCGAGATCCTTGGCCCGTAAGCAGTCACCCGGCGCGGCCGACAGCGCGACCATCAGCTCGTAGTCCGCCGCGGACACGCCGTCCTTGGCCAGACCGGCGGCCAGCGCCGCGTCCAGCCGCTGCCGCATGCGGACGTACGCCGTCCACGTCACCTGCTCCTCATCACTGAGCCACTCCATGGGAATGAAGTCTAGACCCAGTTGGTTGACATGGACACCAACCCGCTCAGGAGGTCACGATGCCCGCCATCACCGTCCCCGACATCATGGTGCTGCCGCGCCTGCCCCGCCCCACCGAGACCATGCGCCACCGAGCCGTGCGCAGCGTGGTCAGCGCCCCCAAGCAGCGCGAAGGCGCGGGCTTCGAGGTACGCAGGCCCTTCCCGAGCATGGACTTGCGCACCGCCGACCCGTTCATCCTGCTCGACCAGATGGGTCCGGTCGCCTACGAACCACACGAGGCCAAGGGCGCACCGTGGCATCCGCACCGCGGCTTCGAGACCGTCACCTACGTCATAGACGGCACCATGGTGCACCACGACTCCAACGGCGGCGGCGGGGTGATCGGCGAGGGCGACACCCAGTGGATGACCGCGGGCTCCGGCATCCTGCACGACGAACTGCCCGCCGAAGAACTGGTCGTCGCGGGCGGCTGGTTCCACGGCATCCAACTGTGGGTGAACCTGCCGCGTGCACTCAAATTCGCCGCGCCGCGCTATCAGGATCTGCGCGGCAGCGAACTGACGCTGGTCACCTCGCACGACGGCGGCGCGCTGGTCCGGCTCATCGCGGGTTCGGTCGGCGGTTTCGACGGCCCCGGCTCCACCTACACCCCGATCGCGTACGCGCACGCCTCGATCAGCCCCGGCGGACAGCTGGAAACGCCTTGGCCGCAGCACTTCACGGCGATGGCCTACATCCTGTCCGGCAGCGGCACCGTCGGCGCGGAGCGCAGGCCGGTGCGCGAGGGTCAACTGGCGGTATTCGGTCAGGGCGACGCCATCACGGTGAGTGCCGATGCGGCGCAACACAATCGGAGCGGTGAATTGGAAGTGTTGCTGCTCGGTGGCCGGCCGATCAACGAACCGGTCGTGCAATACGGGCCGTTCGTGATGAACACTCGCGCCGAAATCATCCAGGCGATGGACGACTACCAGGCCGGACGCATGGGAAACATCCCGGCAGAGCATCTGGCGGGCCATCGGCTCGGCGAGTGAGCACCGCTGCGGACCGATCCCCTAATGCCCTAGTTCTCGGGCGACGCGGTTGACAAGAGGGCGAGCCGTCACAACAGTGGATGCGGCGTCCGGTCGGACGCCTATCCATCGCAGCAACTATTTAGAGGAATACATGAACGTTCGCCGGCTTACCTTCAGCGCTGCCGTCGCGGGACTGACCCTACTTGCGGCGCCGACCGCAGGGGCGCAGCCTCCCTCGGGTTCCTCCGGAACCGGATCGTCCGCCGTCGACACCGGATCGGCCGCGACCGGTTCGGCCGGTCTGACGCAGACCGGTTCCGCGGGTGGCGCTTTCGCCAACTGCGAAGACGCCAAGGCCGCCGGCCGGGCGCCGCTCTTTCGCGGCGAGCCGGGCTACGGCCCGCACCTGGATCCAGATGGTGACGGGTTCGCCTGCCCCACGGTCTGATACCCGTGAAAAACGAACACCCGGTGTGACGTACACACCGGGTGTTCTGCTGTTCGGGGTGTGCCGAATCAGCGGAAGATCTTGAGCAGCACCAGCCCGACGACCAGCGCCGCCGCGCCGAGCAGGCTGTACTTCACCTTGGGCTCGTTCAGCTTTCGCAACACGATCTGCTTGCTGTCGCTGGCGATCCGCTGCGGATCGGCACGCACCGCGAGCTCGTCGAGCGTGCTCGCCAACCGTGTGCGCGCAGCCTCGATCTCCTGCTCGATCCGCTCGGTGTCCTTTGCCACGTTCCGGCCTCCTGTATTTGATATGCGCGCCGGGGCTCGAATCGCGGTGCGTGTTCGGCCGTCGCGGGTCACCCTCAGCTCCCGGACGAGTCTATCGGTCCGGTCGCGATACGCTCGAGCGCGCGGTGCCCTGTCGGTCCCGACAAGTGTCGCGCAGGTCTGCGGGCGCGGGCCTGTCGTAAACGCCAGTGTCGTTCTGTCTGTCCCCGGACTGTCCGAGCCTTCGATTACCGTGCAGGACGTGACCGACAACCAACGACTCTCCCCCGGCGATGCCGCCCCCGATTTCACGCTGCCCGACGCCGACGGCAAGGACGTGTCGCTCGCCGACTACCGCGGCCGCAAGGTGATCGTGTACTTCTACCCGGCCGCGAGCACCCCCGGCTGCACCAAGCAGGCCTGCGACTTCCGCGACAACCTCGCCGAACTCGACGGCGCGGGTATCACCGTGCTCGGCATCTCGCCGGACAAGCCGGCGAAGCTGGCCAAGTTCCGCGACGCCGAACAGCTCACCTTCCCCCTACTGTCGGACCCGGACAAGTCCGTGCTCACCGCCTGGGGCGCCTTCGGCGAAAAGACCATGTACGGCAAAACCGTCACCGGCGTCATCCGCTCCACCTTCCTCGTCGACGAGCAAGGAAAAATCGAGGTGGCCCAATACAACGTCCGCGCCACCGGCCACGTAGCCAAACTCCGCCGCGACCTCTCCGTCTGACCTACCGCGATGACCGATCGCTCGCTTTGGCAGGTTGCGGTGGGGGTGGGGAAGCCGGACCGGGAGGGGCCGGGGGCACTGTCGAGCGATGACATTCATCCGATCGCGCTGCTGCTGGAGGGCAGCGTGGTCAAGGTCGGGAAACACATTCCGTGTGTCACCGGGTTCGGTGCCGTGTCGGAGCTGGCCGAGGCGGCGGTGCGGCTGCAGGGCGAGGACTACGACCTGGCGCAGATCCCGTTCGAATGCACTGTGACCGTGTACGCGACGGACGACGAAATCGACGCACTGCTCCCGGTCATCGCCGACGACCTCGGGTTGGCCGCCGACGGGTATTCGACGGCGGCCGATCGGTCGGTATCGGTTGGCCTGCGGCCGATTTTCGACTACGCCAGGCACGCCGAGTCGTATCGCTATCTCGTCGATCAGTACGGCAAGACGAGGTAGCCGGCACGGCCACCACCGAAGAACGCCTCTGACCAGACCGTGAGCTGGTCAGCGGCGGCGGTCTACCCCTCGACGGAGCGGATGAATTGTTCGTAGCCGTCCAGGAGGCGGGCCAGGCCGAAGGCGAAGTCGGCGTCGTCCCAGTCGGCGTCCACCTCGTCGAAGGCTTGGGCGGTGAGGGCGCGGGTGAGGGCGGGGAAGCGTTCGGGGTCGAGGACCCGGCTGAGCATGGCCGGGTACTCGTCGTTGTCTTCGTCGTCGCCGCCCATTTCGCGCGCCACCCGCAGCCGCCCGAGCACGTACAGCGAAACATTCATGACCAGTTGCAGTTTGGTCGACTCGGGCACCGCGGTGTCGGCGAAGGTCGCCAGGCCCGCGTCGAGCCAGGCCATATTGCACGGTCCGACCGGTGGCGTGGCCATGGGCAGACTCAGGAACCACGGATGCCGCCGGATCTGCTCGACCTCGGCCCAGGCCCAGGCCTCGACGCCGGCCCGCCAACCCTTGCCGACCGGCAGCTCCGGCGGCTGTCCGAGCACCCGATCCGAGACGAGCGCGAGCAGCGTGTCTTTGCTGTCCACATAGCGATACAGCGACATCGCGGTGAAACCGAGTTGCTTCGCGACCCGGCTCATCGATAGCGCGCCCACCCCTTCGGCATCGGCCACCTCGATCGCCGCATCGACCACCTGATCGAGGCTGAGCCCGCGTTTCGGCCCGCGGGTGCCCTGCTCGTCCATTCCCCACAGCAGGGCGAACGATTTGGCCAGCACCTCCGCGCCACTCGTGTCCGGGGTGTCCGTCACTGTCGACCTCTTTCTCTGCAGCACCTCTTGCCCCGCGTCGAAAACTGCGTACTATCTAAACAAAGTTTATCGCATACACAGTTTCGAACCGAGGAACACTATGACAGTTCCATCCATCCCCGCCGTCAGCATCAGCGGGTTGACCAAAGCCTTCGGCAGCCGGGCGGTGCTGGCCGGAATCGACCTCGATGTCGCGGCGGGCACGGTCTTCGCGCTGCTCGGCCCGAACGGCGCGGGCAAGACGACCATGGTCCGCATCCTCACGACGCTGGCCCGCGCCGATGGCGGCGAGATCCGCGTCGCCGGTCACGATCTGGCCCGCGAACCCGACGCCGTGCGCAGGCTCATCGGGGTCACCGGCCAGTACTCCGCCGTGGACGAGGTGCTCACCGGCGCGGAGAACCTGCGCCTGATGGGCCGCCTCTTGCATCTGAGCAGCCAGGAATCCGCACGCCGGACGACCAGGCTGCTCGCCCGGTTCGATCTCACCGAGGCAGGCGCCGCGCGCGTCGCGACCTATTCCGGCGGAATGCGCCGACGGCTCGACCTGGCGATGAGCCTGATGGGCCAACCGCGGATCATCTTCCTGGACGAGCCGACCACCGGCCTGGATCCACGCAGCCGCCGCGAGTTGTGGCAGGTGATCCGCGATCTGGTCACCGACGGCGTGACGATCTTCCTCACCACCCAGTATCTGGCGGAGGCCGATCAGCTCGCCGACCGAATCGCGGTGCTGCACAACGGAAAGATCGTCGCGCAGGGCACGGCGGCCGATCTGAAACAGCTCGCGCCCGGCGGGCACATCCAACTGTCGTTCGCGGATCGGGCCGGGCTGGCCGCCGCCGCGCGGGCGGTGCCGGACGCCGAGATCGAGGTCGACCAGCTGAAGCTGCTGGTGCCCTCGGACGGCAGCGTCGGCACTCTCAAAGAGCTACTCGATCGGTTCGATGATCAGGCGATCACCATCGACGGTCTCGCCATCCACACTCCCGACCTCGATGACGTGTTCTTCGCGCTCACCGGGCATCCCACTGTGCAGCAGGCGGTAGCGCTGTGACCATGTCGACCGTCGCGCAGGATTCGGCCACCATGCTGAGCCGCAATCTGCGCCATACCCTGCGCAGTCCCGACTCGATGATCGTGACGATCGCGCTGCCCGTCGTGATCCTGCTGATGTTCGTCTACGTGTTCGGCGGCGCGATGAACGTCGGCACCGCCTATGTCGACTACATCGTGCCGGGGATCATCCTGCTGTGCGCCGGATTCGGTTCGGCGACAACGGCGGTCAGCCTGTCCACCGATCTGGACAACGGCATCATCGATCGCTTCCGGACCATGGCCATCGCCCGCTCCTCGGTGCTCACCGGGCATGTCGTGGAAAGTCTGCTGCGCAACCTGATCACCACGACGATCGTGATCGGGGTGGCGGTCGCGATCGGTTTCCGGCCGACCACCGACCCGCTGCGCTGGCTGGCCGCCTACGGCATCATCGCGCTGTTCGTGCTCGCCCTGTCCTGGGTGGCGGCGGCACTGGGCGCGCTGGCGAAGAATCCGGAGGCCGCGAACGCGGCGACCTTCTTCTTCATGTTCCTGCCTTATGTGAGCAGCGCGTTCGTGCCACCGCAGTCGATGCCGAGCTGGCTGCACTGGTTCGCCGAGCATCAACCGGTGACCCCGGTGACCGAAACCATGCGCGGCTTGCTGCTCGATACCCCGATCGGGAACAGCGCACTACTCGCGGTGCTCTGGTGTGCGGGAATCGGACTGGCGGGATATGTCGCGGCGGGCGCACTGTTCCGTCGCCGTACGACGAACTGAGACTCCGGAGACGAAAAGGTCCGGTGCTGGAGGCGGGCACCGGACCTTTTCGTCTCGAGATGTCGTCAGGCTAAACGGGCGAGAACTGCTGGGCCGCCCACTGGAGCATCATCCGGAAGTGGTTGTCCCACCACGCGTAGGACTCCGGGGTGAAGGCGGCGGGCGGCGCGGTCTCACCGGGGAAGAGCAGGGCGCCGTTGGGCGCGCCGACCTTGGTGGTGCCGGCGAGCGTGCCCGAGCCCGAGGTCAGTGGCGCCGACGCGTTGGTCTCGGCCTCGTGCGCCGATTCGTCGGCGAGCAGCGGCTCCGGATGCTCCAGCCCCCTGCCCCACCGCTGCGTGGAGTACTGCGGCCCGAGGTCCGCCGGATCGATGGTCACCACGGTCAGATCCGGCGCGTGCGCGGCGACCGGCACGCGCCGATCGAGCACCGGGCCGTCGCCCCCGCGATCCTCGTCGGTCGCGCCGCCCGGCCCGCCCGCGACCATCTTGGACTCGGCGGTGACGTGCGCGTCCTTCACGACCGCACCGGGCAGCGTCCGCGACGAACCGCCCGCGACGTAAACCCCGCCTACCACGAGACCGCCCGCGAGCACGCTGGCCGCCGCGAACACCGCCGTCCCGCCGCGCACCCGCCGCACCTTCTCCGGCGCGAGGCCGAACTCGTCCAGGTCGGCCATCGCGTACAGCGCCGCACCCGCGGCGGACGCGGCCGAGGCGGTCTTGCACGGAATCACCGGCGCGCCGAAGCCGTCCACGGCCGCGACGACCGCGGGTTTGCCCGCGGCGGAGCCGATCAGCACCACCGCGTCGGGCCGGACCGCGGCCGCCTCGAACTGGTCCCAGGCCGCCGTGACCGCGGCGCCCATCGCCTCGGCGGTCGCGCCGCCGGACTGACTGGTCGCCGCGACGATCCGGCGCCGCTCCCGATCGACCAGCGTGAAGGCCTGATACCCCGGCACGACCTCACAGATCAGCAGGTCGTCGAACTCGTCGAGCCAGGTCATCACGGCCGCCACACTGAGGTGGGCCGATTTCGACGACACCAGCGAGGCCGTGTGCCATCGCCCGCTCGCCAGCCTGGTGACGATCGCGCGCCGCTCGGCCGCGTCCCGGTAGGTGACCGCGGCGCCGGCGATCTCGTGCTCGGGACCGAGTTCGGCGGCGAGTTCGTCCATCGCCGTCTCGACCGCTTCCGCCAGTTCGGCCTTGCTGTCGCTGTGCGTACGCCGCACCCGATGCAGCAGCACGCGCTCGGGTAGCCGGGAGCCGGTGTCGGCGAAAGCTACCGCGTGCACGGCGCCACGTTCGGTGGAGACGCCGAGAGTTACCACTGATCGAGCTACCACTAGATCGCGCCTTCCTGATCCTTTCGCGCGTCTGCAGCCACGCGCGCTCGGTATGTGTTCGACGCCGAATTCGATCTGGATGGGTGGTGAATTCGGACAGAAGAGGAACACGCAGATGCCCGGCGCGTGTCGTGGGAGTGTCCCTACCGTTAGCCTGGATACGTGGAAGTACGCGCGGAGGCCAGGTCGAAGCAACGGCTGGACCCTGCGTTGGAGCTGCAGGACGACCCACAGGAGCTCATGCCGCGGCGCCGGCCGACGCAGGAACGCAGCAAGCGAAAGTTCGACGCGCTCTTGCAGGCGTCCAGAGAACTGCTGGTAGAGGTCGGATTCGAATCGTTCACCTGTGAAGAGGTGGCGGCCCGGGCCGAGGTGCCGATCGGCACCCTGTACCAGTTCTTCGCCAACAAGTACGTGATCGTCTGTGAGCTGAATCGGCAGGATCTCGTGGCCGTTTCGCGCGAGCTCGCCGACTTCCACGGCGAGATCCCGTCGCTGGACTGGCTGCGGCACATGAACCAGTTCGTCGACCACATGGCGAATCTGTGGATGACCGACCCGTCCCGGCGCGAGGTGTGGCTCGCGATGCAGTCCACCCCGTCGACGCGGGCCACCGGCGCGATCCACGAGAAGGAGTTCGCCGAGGTCGTCGCGCAGATGCTGCGTCCCCTCACGCCGCGCACCCCGCGGGCGCGGCGCACCATGATGGCCGAGGTCCTGGTGCACGTCGTCTACTCGATGCTGAACTTCTCGGTACAAGACGAGCAGAGCAATGCCGAGGCGGTGTCGGAGCTCAAGCGGCTGATGGTGGCCTATCTGCTGGTCGCGGAGAAGGAATCGCGCTCGGCCAGCCAGCGCTGACCGCCGCGGCGCGCTCGGCGCCGCGGATGCGCACGAGCGATCGCGTCGCAATCGTACTGTTTGTCGCAATCAAGCCGGGAAATCGGCGCACCCTTTGTCGCCGGGCCGAAAGAGAGTTACCCTCCAGTTAATGGCGACTCGTCCGACCCCCGCGGACCGCCGCGCCCTGCTGGCTCGGCTGCTCACCCATGCCACCGATCTGACCACCACCGCGATCGAACGGATGCGCGTCGAGGTGCCCTCCTACGGGCGGCTGGACACCGAACAGATCCTGCCCACGGCGGTGAGCACCGTCGAGCAGGTGCTGCGCACCCTGGCCGCCGAGAGCGAGCTGACCGAGCCCGAACTGGCCCTGTTCACCGAGCACGGCAAAACGCGTGCTCGGCAAGGGATTCCGGTGCACGAGATGTTCAACGGCTGGCGCTTCGCGGTGCGGGTGGCGACCGACGAGACCATCACCATGGGCCGTAAGCTCGGCCTGACCGACCGGCAGTTGCTCGACCTGGCCAATGACATTCTCGCCGTGACCGATTCGGCGATCCTCGCGGTGGCGCGCGGGCATCTGGAAGTGGAATTCCAGCAGACCCTGCACGACCAGCAACACCGGTCCGATCTGGTGCGCGGCATCCTGTTCGGCACCCTCGCCGCCGCCGAAATCCGGTTTCAGGCAGAGCGTTACGGCCTCGACTCGTTCCGCGTCTACCACGCGGTGCGTGCCCGGCCGAGCGCCGCCGTGCCGGCCGAAGCGTTGGTCAGGGCGCTCGAGCCCGCGGGCGATCGGCCGCACGCGCTGTTCGCGGTCATCGACGGCGATATCGCCGGAATCGTCGACACGGCACCGACCGTCGAGCTCCCGACCGCGGTCGGGATCGGCCCGGCCGCCCGGCTGGACCGGATGGAACCGTCGTTCCTGCGCGCCACCCGTGCGATGGCGACCGCCGACGCCTTCGAGCTCACCGGCGTGCACACCCTGGCCGACCTCGGGCTGCTGCCCGCGGTGCTGGCCGACAGCGAGGTGGGCGAGGAACTCGATCGGCGCTATCTGCTGCCGCTGGGTGAAAGCGAAAGCGCGGCAACGCTGCTCGACACCGCGCAGCACTACCTCAGCAACGGCATGCGGGTGGACCACACCGCGAAAGAGATGGGCCTGCACACCAATACGGTCCGCTACCGGCTGCGCCGCTTCCAGGATCTGGTCGGGATCGATCTCACCGATCCCGACCGAGCCCTGGAAGCGTGGTGGGCGCTGCAGCGCAGGCGGCTGCGGCGCACCCACCGGGACTGATCGTCAGCCCTGGCCTTCGCGGCCCGCGATCAGATCCGCCAGTTCGCCCGGGTCCTCCAGCACCACCATCGCGGCGGCCATGTCGCCGTCGTGCGTGAGCGACAGGTGCACCCGTGCGCGCGGCAGGAATTCGGCGGCGAGGCCGTGCAACTTGATGCTCGGCCTGCCCCACGCGTCGTTGACCACTTCGATCAGCGGGTACGGGTTGTCACCGATCTGCGGGCGGCGGGCGAACCGAGACGATGCCCACGCCTTGAGCACCGCCTCCTTCGCCGCCCACCGCGCCGCATAGCTGCGTGCCGGATCGGTCCCCTTGCTCTGACAGTAGCGTCGCTCGCCCGCGGTGAAACTTTCCCGGAGCATGGTGGTTCCGGCACGTTCGAGCTGTTCGGCGAACTCGGAGACAGTCACCAAGTCCAAGCCGATACCGAGGATCGTCATAGAGCGGGAGCCTACGACGCGCTCTGGCCGCTCGCGCGCGAACCATCCGCCGCGAGTTGCGCATCCGATACCGCCGCACCGCACGCGAAGCCGTCGGCCCGGTACGCGCCGTCCCCACCGAGGCGTGCCTCGGTCGACAACAACACGTCGGCCTCGAGCTGCCGCGACTGCTTGGCCGGGGTGCCGTCGCCGCCGAGGCGACGGTCGGCCGGGCGCTCGTACAGCGGCGCGCCGCCGCACATGGCCTCGGCGAAGCGCTGCCGGCCCGCGAGCTGACGCTCCTGCGCCTGCCGCTGGTAGGCCTCGCGCCGGGACGGCTCGATCGCCTGGATGAACGCCTCCGGATGCACCACCGCGAGCAACCCGTTGACGTGCCCGAAGCCGAGCGAGGTCAGCAGGCCCGCCTTCAGCGGGAAGCGCTCGCCGAAGCGCAGCGGCTCCCGGGCCCACACCAGGTGCGGGTAGGCCTGCATCTTGTCGTCGACACAGTCCAGGCTCCGGTTCGGCGGCACCACACCGTTTTCCAGCACCTGGCACAGGCCGATCAGCTGGAACGCGGCCGCGCCGCCCTTGGCGTGTCCGGTCAGGCTCTTCTGCGAGACGACGAACAGCGGTGCGCCCGCGGACCGCCCGATGGCCGTGGCCAGGCGGGTGTGCAGCTCGGACTCGTTGGGGTCGTTCGCCGCGGTCGAGGTGTCGTGCTTGGACAGCACCGCGATGTCGTCCGGGGTGACGCCGAGCTTGCGCAGTTCGGCGGCGATCCGGGACTCGCGCCCGCCGCGGCCCGCGCCGAGCGCACCGAGGCCGGGGGCCGGGATGGAGGTGTGCACGCCGTCGGCGAAGGACTGCGCGAACGCGACCACGCCGAGCACCGGCAGGCCCATCTCCACCGCCACGTCACCGCGGGCGAGCAGCACGGTGCCGCCGCCCTGCGATTCCACGAAGCCGCCGCGGCGACGGTCGTTGGCGCGGGAGAAATACCGATCGCTGATGCCCTTGGCGCTCATGGCCGCCGAGTCCGCGGTGGCGGACATGTCACCGAAGCCGACGATGCCCTCGATGCCGAGATCGTCGAAGCCGCCGGCCACCACCAGGTCGGCCTTGCCGAGGCGGATCTTGTCGACGCCCTCCTCGACCGACACCGCGGCCGTGGCGCACGCCGCCACCGGGTGCACCATCGCGCCGTAGCTGCCGACGTAGGCCTGCACCACGTGCGCGAGCGCCACGTTCGGCAGCGCCTCCTGCAAGATGTCGTTCGCCCGCGACTCGCCGAGCAGGTTGTCGATGTACAGCGAGCGCATCGAGGACATGCCGCCCATACCGGTGCCCTGGGTGTTGGCGACCTGGCTCGGGTGCACCCAGCTCATCAGCTCGGCCGGACTGAAGCCGGAGCTGATGAACGCGTCCACGGTGCAGACGACGTTCCACAGGGCGACGCGGTCGATGGAGTTCACCATCTCTGCGGAGATGCCCCAGACGGTCGGATCCCAGCCGGTGGGGATCTGGCCGCCGACGGTGCGCGACAGCTTGGCCCGGCGCGGCACCCGAATCTCGGTGCCCGCCTTACGGATCACCGTCCAGTCGCCCGAATCCGGCACCGGCACGATCACCGTGTGCTCGGGGTCGGCCTCGTGGAAGGCGCGGGCCTCGGCCTCGCCGCCGACCGTGAAGGTCAGGTCCTGATCGAGGAACACCGAGGTCACCAGCGGCGCGCTGTTGTCGACCATGGCGCCGTCGTCGCCGTAGCGGCGCACGCCGCAGCGCGCGATCACCACGTCGTGGTACTTCTCGGCCAGTTCCGACTCCGGCACGTAGTCACCGGTTTCGGCGTCGTACCAGCCCGGCTTGGGATCGTTCTCCCAGGTGACCAGGCCGGTGGTCCAGGCGAGTTCGAGCACGCCCGCGGCCGAGAGCTGGTCTTCGACCTCCATCTCGAACCGGGTGCGCGCCGAGCCGTACGGGCCGAGCTCGCCGGCTCCGACGATCACCACCATGTCGGCGAGATCGGCGGTGACCGTGCCCCATTCGGGCACCGGCAGCGCCGAGGTCAACGCGGGCGGTGCGGGCAGCGCCGAAATGGTCGCGGCCGCATCGGCTTGCGCGGTCTCGGCGGCCGCCTGCTCCGCGGCCTGCTTGGCCAGTGCGGGCAGATCGAGTTTGGCCCTGGCCAATCCGCCGGTCAGGTCGATCTGCTGCGGGCCGGCCAGGGTGACCTGGCGCGCCCGCGAGGTGCACCACTTGAGCAGCTCGTCGGCCATCTCGGTGGTCGACCAGGTCTGCACGCCGGCCTCTTCCACCGCGGCGACCATCGGATCGTTGTGGCCCATCAGCCCGGTGCCGCGCACCCAGCCGATCAGCGCGTGCACCAGGGTGACCCGCGCGGACCACGACTTCTCCGCCCGCCACTTGGCCACCACCGCGTCCAGCGCGGCCTTCGACTCGCCGTACGCGCCGTCGCCGCCGAACATGCCGCGGTTGGGCGAACCCGGCAGCACCACATGCAGTTTCGCGTCGACGTCGTGGTCGGCGCCGAGCACCGACAGCCCGCCGATCAGCCGCTCGACCGACCAGAGCAGCACGCGCATCTCCATTTCCGCGCGCGCACCGGCGTCGGAAAGGTCACCGGCCACCCGCGGCGCCGCGAACGGCAGCAGCATGGTCGGCGTCATCGCGTCCTTGGTCTTGATCTTCGCGCCGCCGGCGTTGTCCACCTGCTCGGTGCCGATCCACTCGATGAGCGCATCGATGTCCTGGTAGGACGCCATGTTGGCGGGCACGACCCACAGCGCCGCGCCGTGCCGGGCGTTGTCGCGGTAGAGCTTGCGGTAGAAGGCGAGCCGGTTGTCGTCGAGACCCGAGGTGGTCACCACGACGGTGGCGCCGCCGCCGAGCAGTCGCCCGGTCACCGCGGCCGCGATGGAACCCTTGCTCGCGCCGGTGATCACCGCGATATCGGCGGACCAGATGCCGCGATCATCGGTGCTCAGCGCGGCCTCGGCGATCTGCGCGTAGACCCCGGCCAGCACCGAACGGGCCTCGTGCTTGGCCCGCTCGCGCCACCAGTTCGCCTGCGCGGCAACGGCGTCACCCGCGCCGAGGTAACCGGTCACCGGCAGTGCCGCGGTCTCGGCGTCGTCGCCGAGCCACAGCCGGGCCAGATCTTCACGGGCCGTGGCCCACCGGTCGTCGAGCAGCACGGCCTTGCGCGCGTCGAACGCGGGCGCGACCAAACGCGGCCAGTCCGAACCCAATTCGGCCGAGACCAGATCGACCAGCGAGGTGTCGGTCGCCTCCGGCGCGGACACCTGCTCGGTCAGGCCGAGCTGATCGAGCACCACCCGGGCGGCCGTGGCGAGCACGCCGTCACGTCCGGTGATCTGCTCGGTGAACTCGCCGAGCGCGGCCGCGTCGACGGTGGCACCGCCGCCGCCACCGGCCGAGGGCAACGACACCGCGACACCGCGACGCGCGGCGACCGCCTGCACGGCGGCGTCGACGGCGGCGTCCACCGCGGCACCGTCCCCCAGCGAACCGCTGACCAGGCCACCGAGTTCGCCGCCGCGGACACTCGCGCCCTCGCGGGTGCCGAGCGAAACCTCGGCGGTGACGTGGCTGGCCCAGCCGTCACCGAGTTCCCAGACCTTCTTCACCCGTTCGGCGATCGCGGCCGGGCGCTTGCCCGACGGACCGAACACCTTGCGCAGGTGATCGCCGATCGAGTCGGTCAGTACCGAGCCGAACGGCTTGTAGGTGCGGGCGAGCCGCTCCACGGTCGCGGCGAGCGCACCCATGTCCGCGTCCGCCGCGCCGTCGATGGCGCCGAGCGAGAGTTCCGAACCGAGGTCGACCAGCAGCTGGTTGCGGCGCGAGGACACACCGTCGCACAGGCCCTCGATGGTGTCGACCGGGCCGATCTGATCCAGCCGCAGCTTCGTCCACAGCGCGATGAGCACCCGGGTGGCGTCGGCGGCGGTGAAGACGATGTCGTCCGGGCGGGGGCCGCCGGAGCTCGGCGCCGGTGCGGCGACAGGCGCCGCCGTCGCGACGGACGCTGCGGCCGTGGGGGTTTCGGCGACCTCGTCGGCAGGCTCGTCGACCGGCGCCGGATCGGTGTCGGTCGAGTAGACGATCCCGGCCTCGCGCTCGATGTTGAGCACCTCGACCGTGGTGCCGCTGAACGCGGGCAGCTTCAGGGTCTGACTGGCCAGGTTCGCCACGGTCGGGGTTGCGCCCAAACCGATTTCGACGAAGCGCTCCACGCCGAGACCGCCCGAGGCGATATCGGTGAACAGCAGATCCTGGGTCTCGATCCAGCGCACCGGGCTGGCGAACTGCCAGGCGAGCAGCTCGACGAGCACCACGCGGCACAGCTCGGTCGGGCGCGCGGCCCAGCCCTCGAAGTCCGCCAGCACCGCGGCGAGCGGCTCGGACGGCACCAGATCCGCGATCTCCTGGACGAATTCGCGCTCCAGCGAGAACGGACGCGGCACCAGGTTCGGGATGTAGCGGCCGACCAGGACCTCCGGATGCAGGTCGGCGGGCAGCAGCTGCTCGAGCTTGTGCCGGAACTCCGGCACGCCCTTGCGCAGCACGGTGGAGTGGAACGGAACATCGATGCCGGGCACCAGGATGTAGGCCCGCTTGCCGCCGAATTCGGTACGGCGACGGTCGATCTCGGCCTCCAGCGCTTCGAGTCCGGCCACCGTGCCCGCGATCGCATACTGCGAACCGCGCAGATTCAGGTTGACCACCTCGAGGAACTCGCCGACCTGGGCGCCGATGCCGGCGACGAAGTCGATCACCTCGTCGTCGGGCAGCCCCATCTGCGAGGGCCGGATGGCGGCCATCCGATAGTCGCTGCGGCCCTTGTCATCCCGCGGCACCAGCTCGTGCATCGCCGAGCCGCGCTGGAACACCACCTCGAGCACCGCCTCCAGCGGCAGCACACCGGCCACGGCGGCGAGCGCGTTGTACTCACCGACCGAATGCCCGGCCAGCATCGCGCCCTCGATGAACGCACCGGCCTCCCGCAGTTCGGCCACCTGGGCGACACCGAGTACCGCCATCGCGACCTGGGTGAACTGGGTCAGGTGCAGCACGCCGTCCGGGTGCCGGTGTTCGACACCGCGCGCCTTGAGATAGGTCGGATTGTCACGCACCACAGCGAGAATCGAGAAGCCGAGCGCGTCGCGGGTGTGCTTGTCGGCACGGTCCCAGATGGCCTTCGCGGCCTTGGACCGGGTGCGCGCGTCCAGACCCATGCCCTTGCGCTGGATGCCCTGGCCCGGGAACGCGTAGACGGTCCGCGGCGTAGCGGTGCGACCGGTCGCGGTCATCACGAGATCGCCTGCGGCACGGCAGGACACCTCGATGATCTCGCTGCCCGCGTCCACCGCGACGCGCTCGACCCGCACGTCGATTTCCGCGCCGGGGCGAACCATGCCGAGGAACCGGGTGGTCCAGGCGGTCAGGGTCCGGGCCGGAACCGTGCTGTCCGGGTCGACCGCCGACACCGCGTGCTGGGCCGCGGCCGAGAGCCACATGCCGTGCACGATCGGGCTGCCCAGGCCGGCCAGCTTGGCCGCGGCATCGCTGGTGTGGATGGGGTTGTGATCGCCGGAGACCGCGGCGAAGGCGTGCATGGTGCGCGGCGCGACCATGGTCACGTCACGGCGACGCCGGCGCGGGGTGTCGGTCGCGGTGTCGGCGACCGTACCCGCCGCACGCGGCGGATCGGTCAGCTCGCCCGCGCCGTTGCGGCCGCGGATGGCGAACCGCTCGGTGAGCGTGGCGACCGTCGGCATGGACAGCCCGGTTTCCGGCCGATCCAGCAGACCCGCGATCCGCACCCGCACCTCGACCACGCGGCCGAGATCGGTGTCGAGGGTCTCCCCCGCCTCCGCGCGGACCGCGAGAACGCTTGGGCTGGTGGGCAGTTCGCCCACCAGGTGAATCTGGTGATCGAGGTGAACGAGATCGAGCATCCCCTCGATGACGCTGGTGCCATCGGCGGCACGGGCCGCGCCGAGCACCGCGAACACGGCGGGCCAGCAGGCCCCGACCAGCACGTCGGGGACGGTGCGCCCGAGCGTGCTCAGCGCCGACGGCAGACCCGAACCGGTCACGCCCGCGTGATCGGCGATGAGATCGGGGGTCCACGCGATGTTGAGGTGGGCGACCTTGCCCTTCACCTCGGGCAGGTCCTGCCCGGCGGCCACGGCGAGCAGCGCCGACATCGCCGCGGTGGCGTCGGCCTCGGTGACCACCGGCGCGCCACCGTTGTAGACGGCGGTCGGCACGGTGATCCGGATGCGAACCACGTTGCTGCCCAACAGCGGAACGGTCAGCTCGACGTACGCGTGCTCAGCGACCGGACCGGTGGTCTCGGTAAGTGTGGCGCCGCTCGGCGGGTGCACCGCACCCTTGCCGTCGACGGTCCACTCCGACAGCTCACCGAGCCGGTGCACCGGGTTGACCGTGGTGCGCCCGGACCATTCGAGGTCGGGCGCGGCCAGCACGGTGTCGATCGCTCCGGTCGTCACGCCCGCGACGCGGCGCGCGTCGATCGCGACCGGCACCACACCGGCCCGCACCAGCGAGTAGGCCGTGTCCTGCTCGAAGCGGTCGAGCAGCTCGCCCACCGGCTCGTCGACCCGGGTGATCCCGGCGACCGCGACGGTGCCCGGGATGATGCACACCTGATCGGCGGAGTAGCGCGGATCATGGGCCTGCCACAGCGAATCCGAGCGCCACCAGCGGCGCACGTCACCGTCGACGACGGGCACGAAGTTCACCGGCTTGCCGGGGGTCTTGCACAGCGCGACGAAGAACGGCACATCGGCCGGGTGCAGCTGGGTGTGCGCGGCCGCCGGGTACCGCTCCTGCAGCGCGCACAGCGCCGCGACCGGGTTCTCGAAGGCGTCGTCGGTCGGGAACAGCGTCGGGATCTCGCCGCGGTCGGCCGGATGCAGCCGGGATTCGGTGCGGCGCATCATTTCCGCGAAACGATCGCGCCAGCTGATGTCGAGCCACAGCGAGCGGGTGGCGTCGGCGATCGCGTCACCGATATCGCTGCCGCAGTCGAAGTCCTTGCGGCGGTCCAGGCCGACCGCGAGCTCGACGTAGCGCTGCAACCAATCCTGGTAGGTCATCGTGGCGACGTCACCGAAATACGGCTTGGCCGTGCCGTTCAGCGCCGCGATGATCTCGTCTCGGCGCGCGGCGACGGCGTCGGCGTCCCCGGCGACCTCGTCCAGCAGCCGGCCGGTGCGCGAGGCGGCGTTGTCGATCTCGTGGATGTCGGCGCCCAATTGGCTACGGCCCGAGGCCATCCCGCCGGACGCGGTGCCCGCACCGACCCAGTCGGGGGTGCCGGGGGTGTCCACCAGCAGCTGCTTCACCTCGGGGGCGGTCGTCGCCTCCAGCGTCGCCATCGCGGCCGTGCCGATCAGCACGCCGTCCAGCGGCATCACCGGGTAGCCGTGGGCGCTCGCCCACGCGCCGGTGAGGTATTCCGTTGCGCGCTCCGGGGTTCCGATGCCGCCGCCGACGCAGACCACCACGTTGTCCCGGCTGCGCAGCTCGGCGTAGGTCTCCAGCAGCAGGTCGTCCAGGTCTTCCCAGGAGTGGTGCCCGCCGGCCTTGCCGCCCTCGATGTGCATGATCACCGGGTAGTCCGGCACCTCGTCGGCGATCCGCAGCACGGCCCGGATCTGCGCGACCGTGCCCGGCTTGAACGCGACATGCGAGATGCCGACCTCGGTGAGCTCGTTGATCAGTGCGACGGCTTCCTCGAGCTCGGGAATACCGGCGGTGACGATGACGCCGTCGAACGGCGCGCCCGCGGTGCGGGCCTTCTGCACCAGGCGCTTCCCGCCCAGCTGCAGCTTCCACAGGTAGGGGTCGAGGAACAGCGAGTTGAACTGCACCGCGCGACCCGGCTGCAACAGCGTCTTCAGCTCGGCCACCCGGTCGGCGAAGATCTGCTCGGTCACCTGACCGCCACCGGCGAGTTCGGCCCAGTGGCCCGCGTTCGCCGCCGCCGCAACGATTTTCGCGTCGACAGTGGTCGGGGTCATGCCCGCGAGCAGGATCGGCGAGCGACCGGTGAGTTTGGTGAACGCGGTCTCCACCACGATGCGGCCGTTCGGCAGGCGCACGGGGCGCGGCGCGAACTCCGTCCACGCGGCGGCGGTTTCCGGCGCGGCGCCCGGGGTGAGCAGGCTGCGCTGTCCGGCGCGGGTTGCGGCGGCCACGATGCCGACGCCGGTGCCCTTCAGCGAACCACCGGTCAGCCGGGACAGCAGGTCGCCGGGGCCGAGGTCCAGAATCCATTGCGCGCCGGCGGCGACCACACCGTCGACGATCTCCACCCAGTCGATCGGGTCGACCAGGATCTCCTGCGCGAGCGCGCCGGCCAGCGCCGCGTCCAGCCCGCACTGGGTGGCCCACGAGGTCACCAGATCGACGGTGTCGGCCAGGGCCGGGTGGTGGAACGCGACATCGACGGCCACGTCCTCGAACACCGGCGCGAAGATCGCGCCACCGCGCACCTTGCCCTCGCGCTCGGCGGCCTGCTTGTCATGGATCTGGGCGCAGCGCTGGCGCACCCGCTCCAGTTGCGCGGGAGCGCCGGACAGCACCGCGCGCCGGCGTCCGTTCCGGATCGACACCACCGCGGCCGCCGCCGGGTCGACACCCTCGGACACCTCGGCCACCACGGCGCGCAGCTGCTCGGGGTCAACGTTGGACACCGCGACCATCGGCGAGCGCTCACCGACGGGCATCAGCCCGCGCCGGCGCGCCACCAGACCCGCGGCGGCACCGATCAATTGGGCCAGCGCGAGGATCTCGGCGTCGCGCTGACCGCCGGCCTCCACGGCCGTCGCCGCCAACCTGCCCTGCGAGTGCCCCACGATCGCCACCGGCGCGTGTGCGGCCGGGTCGAGACCCTGCAGCCGCAGCGCGCGCATCGCGGCCACCTGGGAGAGCAACACACCCGGCATCGAGACCGCGGCCGAACGCAGCACCTGCGCCGGCGGCGCGGCCGAGACCTCACCCAGCTCGGTGTCGACCAGATCGTCTTCCAGCATCCAGCCCACCGGATCGAAGCCGACCGGGCGCACCACGAGCAGCTGCGCCGACACCGGCTCCAGCATCGCCTCCGCCTCGTTCACCAGAGCGGTGAGTTCCGGCTCCAGCGCGCTGTCGCGGCTGATGTCGGCGAGCTCGTCGAGCCACTGCGCGCCCTGCCCACCGAACGCGAGCGCATACGGCGTCCCGTTCAACAGGTGGTCCAGCAGCGGCGACCGCGTACCTCCCGCGCGGGTGGCTCCACCGACCTTCGCGCTCTGTCCGGTACCGGCCTCGGTGCTCTCGTTGATCGTCAAGGCAGCTCGACTTCCTTCTCCTGGCGACATGCCCTCCGAGACACGCCGCTTCCTCCGGGCGCAGGTGATCCTCAGCGTTGGGGCCTGATAACGGCGAGGATTCCACAGAATCATGAGGAAATCCTCACGTTTGCTCGCCGGCGACGGCGCTACCCTCGAGTATTTCGGTACTTCCGTACCAGAATCGCGACAAACATGACCCCTCCTCATGTTTGAACGCGCTGGTCTACCCGGTTACCAACACGTAGGAAACATGAGTGCTCCTCATGTTGAGATTTATCAAATCGTTATAATCCCTGGTAGGGTTACCGACCAGTACGCCACGCCCGCCCGGAGCTTCGCGAACTCGGTCAAGCCCGGTAGAGTTTGGACGGTCGTACCATCACGCGCGAGTGGCGAAATTGGCAGACGCGCCAGATTTAGGTTCTGGTGTCCACGGACGTAGGGGTTCAAGTCCCCTCTCGCGCACCATTCGGTGACACCCGCGTCGGGTTTTGGAGCCACCCCGCTCCTGAACCCGACACATATGCCCTCACCAGCGCTCTTTCAAACATTCCCCCGCTCGCGCCGCGCGTCGGCCCGCGCACGCACGTGATTGCGACACACGCGAGAGATTTGCTCGGCGGAGTCAGGAACCAGCCGCGTACCCGACCGGCTGGCCTCTTCGGGATAACGGGCCGGTCGCTGGTCCAGAACTGACGAAGCCGCACCACGTCGGCGTGTCTCCCCTGCCACGTTTCCCCGAATCGATGCCAACCCAGCAACCAAGGTGTATGAGCCCCCGACCACGCTCCCCGAAGCCCCAACCCGGCCCCGGCACACCACCGCAACGCTGTAGCACTCAACGGCAGCGACCGGTCGTAAGCCGATGTTCGGTTCGAAGACCTGACCGCTGCGTCCGACGCGCGAGGGCAAGGCAGGGCTATTGGTCGAAGGCGATGAAGATTTCGTCGGTTTCCGGGAGGGACTGGCAGGCGAGGGTCAGGCCCTGCTGCACGTCTTTCTCGGGGAGAGAATCGTTCAGCACCATGCGGGTTCGGCCTTTGCGGACCGAGCACACGCAGGTGCCGCAGATCGATTCACGGCAGACGTAGGGCACGTCGATGCCTTGTTCGAGCAGCACATCGAGCAGCTTCTCCTGTCGGGGCCAGGTCAGCGTGTGGCGGTCACCGTCGATCTCGACCTCGAGGGTCGCACCGTCGGCGCCGGGCGACCCGGGCGACGACGTCGGTTCGGGCTGTTCGAAGGGGTTCTCGGTCAGCGAGCGGTACTCCTCCCGGTGCATCCGGGAGGCGGGTACGCCCAGACCTGCCAGCGCGGCCGCGGCCACGGCCATGAACCCGGCAGGCCCGCAGAGGTAGGTCGCACGCGCCGCGAACGGTGCGACCAGCGGGGTAAAGGCAGCCGCGTCCGGCACTCCCCGATCCGTTTCGAACCAGTGCCGGACCTGGAAGCGGTCCGGATGCTCACGCGTGAGCTGTTCGAGCTGGCCGGCGAAGATCGTGGACTCCGGGTCACGGTTGGCGTAGATCAGAACGACGTCTCCCGTGCCGCACGCCAGCACCGTTTTGATGATCGACATGACCGGCGTGATCCCACTGCCCGCCGCCAGCAGCAGCAGGTCCCCGTTCGTACCGTCGGGCCCGAACGTCCCGGAAGGCTCGAGCACGGTCAGGGTCGATCCGGGAACAATGTTGTCGCACAACCAATTCGACGCGTATCCGCCCGCTACCCGCTTGACGGTCACGGTCAGCACCTCGTCACGATGCGGATTGCCCGACAACGAGTAGCACCGCGCCACGGACCCGGTCTGCTCGCTCGGAACACGGACCGTGAGGAACTGCCCGCACGTGTACGCGAATCGTTCCCGCAGCTCCGGTGCGAGCCCCAGCACGATCGAGACCGCCTCGGGGGTCTCCTGGACAACGTCGTAGACACGGACGTCGTGCGCACGGCGGTTCATCTCCGGCTCCCCACTGCTCGGGCTCGATCCAGCCAGACCACAAATATTGTCACTATTCAAATATAGGACACATGTGAATAATGAGGCAATGCAAAAGACTGCTGAGTCGACCGCGGCGGCAGCGGCGGAAAGGATGACAACGATGCCCCAACCCGAATTCCGGCGCAGGATCACCGAACGCGCGGCCGGGCTGCCGCAGCCGATTCCCGTGCTGTGGTCGCTGGTCGACGGTGTGCACTACGCCGCCGATGGCGGACTGGCGCTGCTCGAGGCGATCCACACCCGCGTACACAACGGAGCAGTTCGGTGGGCGGGCGAACGGCTGGGCCTGTCCCCGGAACGCATTGTCTCCCACCTGCAATGGCACAACCGGTGCAGCACTCGGGTCTACGACGCGGCCCGTACGGCGCACTGGTACGTCTGAGCGTTTGTCAGCGGGTGGGCGGCAAAGGGGTGAGCTGTAGCTGTACCACCCCATCCGGGCTGACCGAGTTCACCGCCTGCGTGATCAGTGCGGACAAGTCCAGGCCGCGCACCGATCCCGCGCCGTGATCCAGCAGCGGGCCGAGTACCGGATACAGCCGCTGTGCGTCGGGCCCGATGCGATTCAGGTAGTCGTCCACCTTCGACAGGAACGGCAGGAGACCGGTGCCGGTGGCGTAGGCCTCGGGTACGGGACGGGCGTTGAGGAGCTGCTGGAGCGAGTCGACCACACCTTGCACCTTGACACCGAACTGATCGAGTTGTGGTCCGCCATCGGCCATGTCGACTCCGGCCCGCGCGACGTCGGGGCCGGGTACCTGGAGATTGGTGAGCAGCTCGCGCAGGTTCGGGAGCCGCGCGAGCAGCGTGGACGCCAGCAGGTCCGCGGCCCGGGTGAGGTCGGGAATGACCACGTCGGTACCGGTCAGAGCTCGCGAGAAGGTGGCGACGAGACCGGCGAGGGCCTGCGGATCGAGTTGCCGCAGCAGCGATGTCACCGTGCGGGCGACGTCCGGAATCGAACGGGGGGTGCGCACCAACTCTGTGCGGATGCGTTGCCCGTCAACGACATACGGTGGTTTACCGGTGGACGATCGGAAGTCGACGTACGGCTCGCCCAGTGCGGACAGGGATTCGATGGCAACAGTGCTGTCGGCGGGCAGGCGCCGATCCGGGTCGAGGGAGAACCGAACCTCCACGCCCTCGGCGGTGTTGCGCACCGAGGTCACCTGGCCGACCTTTACTCCCGACAGCAGAATCGGCGAACGCGGCACCAGATTCGCGGCGTCCGGAATGACCATGGTGGCGCTGAGCCGATCGTCGAACCGATCGACATCGGCCACGCCGAACACCAGATACACCGAGCCGACCACCGCCACCAGCGCGATGGCGGCCAGGGAGAACACCGAAGCGGGCCGAGGTCGTCTCAACGCACCATTCCGATCATGCGCAGGGTGGCCACGATACGATCGGCCTGATCGCCGGCCGAGGGCTGTGCGGCCGACTCGGTGCCGGTCACCTCGACGCCGAAAACGTTCACCGTCGGGCGTTGCACCCACGGAATCAGCTTGTCGCGCAAGAACTCCACCAGTCGATTGAGATTCGAGGGAGCCGACAGGTTCAGCGGCCGACCGGTATTCAGCACCATCGGCACGAACGCTCGGGCCGTCGCGTCACCGGCGGTCAGCAGCGGCGCCAGCCAGGCCAGTGCGTGCGCGATGCCACCGAGTGCGCCGATGACGCCGATCACGTGGATCAGGCTTTGCGCGATCTCGGTGATGTCGACAACGCCCTGCGCTGTGAGGATTTCGTCGAACTGCGCGCGATTGTCCAGCAGCAGACGAGCATTGACATCCACGGAGTCCAAGAAGGCACCGACGTCCGCGGTGTGGGCGGCGACGTCGATCAGGTCGCGCTTCAGCACGTCGGCGAGCCGGCGCGTATCGGCCGGATCCGCGGGCAGTGCGGCATTGATGTCGTTGACGGTGTCCTGCGCCGAACGCAGTGCGCCACCGGAAACGAAGGTCGCCAGCCCCGCGAGTACGTCCTCGATCTGTAGCGCGGGTTCGGTCTGGGTGATCGGCAGCAACGCGTTCGGCGCGAGATAGGGGCCGGTCGAGGCGGCGGGGAGGTCGAGGCCGATGTACACGTCGCCGAGGATGGTGTCTTGGCGCAGTTGGGCTTTCGCGGCAGCAGGCACCTGCACCGCGGCACGGATGGCGACCTCGGAGATGACCGAGCCGCTCGCGTCCGCCGTCGGGTCGACGACGCTGACCGAGGACAGGGCGCCGATCTGGACGCCGTCGGCCATCACGCGCGCATGTGCGGGCAGGTTCAGCGCGTTGGCGAATTGGATGCGGATCGAATAGGTCGGTCCTTGCGCACCCGAACCCGGCAGGGTCAGATTCGCGGGGTCGGGCCGGCAACCCGCGACCAGAGTCAGCGCCGTGCACGCCAGCATGGCGGCACAGATGCGGCGTAAACCGTTGCGGTTGTTCATTGTGCGCGTCCGATCACGCCGAGGACCACCGTCGTCAGGTCGGTAGTGGCCAAGCCGGCGCCAGAGTTCGTGCAGCGGCCCGGCAGCAGTGCGTTCAATGCCGCACAGACCTGATCGGCCCCCGGCTGGTCCAGTGTCACCTTCGGTCCTCGATAGGCGAGGGCCAAACGTCCGGTGTTCGGGTCGGCCACGGTACGAAACCCTTTGTCCACGACAGGAATCAGGTCCAGCAGTTGCCGCAGCGAACCGGCGTGCGCGGCCGCCAGACCCAGGAAGGGCACCGTGGTGTCCAGCAGTCCCAGGATCCGTCCGCCGTATTCGGTGGTGATGTCGTTGATCCACGGCAGCAGCACCACGATCGAATTCACGATCTGGACCACCTGATCCCAGACGCTGTTGACCAATTGCAGGATCGGGGACAGTCCGGTCAGCATCTGACGCAGGTCACCCCAGCCGTTGGCAACGCTGTGGGACAGCGCGGTGAGCGCGTCGAGCAGCGATCCGATGTGCGCGATCGAGGCGTCGGGGCTGCGCAGCACCGACGCCAGCCGGGTGATGATCGTGTTCAGCGTCGGTCCGGTCCCGGTGGTGGCGCGGTCGAATTCGGTGACCGCGTTGCTGAGGGAGTCCCGGTGGGCCGGGTCGCTGCCGCCGTCGAGTTGATCGGCGAGTGTGGACAGCGCGTCCAGGGTCTGGGTGATGCTCTTGGGCGTCGCCGTTCTGGTCAGACAGGCCCGCGGTTGCCAGTCCGGCCCGGCACTGCTGTGCACCGCGAGCCGCCGATCGGCGACGATGGTGTCGGACACCGTTGTCGCGGTCGGGTCCCCGCGCAGTGGGTGCTGCGCGTCGATGCGGAAATCGACTCGGACAGCGGCATTCTCATTGGTGATCGCGGTGACGGTGCCGACCTTGATGCCGCGCAGGGTGACATCGTTGCCGACGTAGAGGCCGATGGCGTCGGGCAGGATCGCGCAATACCCGATGCGCGCTTTGGTCGGTTGCAGCAGCACGATACCGGCCACGAGCGCGAGCGCCACGACCAGCAGGCCGCCGAGCGCGGAGACGAAGCCCCGAGAAGCGAAGAGGCGGTGCACCATTCAGCACCCCCTTCCTGGGACCGGAACGCAGATCGGTGCGGCGGTGACGATCTGGTGGGACTGATCGATCGCGAAGCCTTGCGGGGTGATGAGCGCGCGCAGCCGGTCGCCGGCGCGGGCGAGTTGATCGGCGACCGAGCCGAGGCGTTGACCGAGCTGGTCGAGTTGCGGGGCGGCCGCGAGGATTCGCTCGGCGAGCGGCTCGAGCTGCTGACGCCAGGCCGGTTCGATCGCAGCCAGGCGCGAGAACAGCTCGGTGGCGACGCGCAGCGCCTCGGTGACATCGGCTCTGCGGTCGAGGATCTGCGTCTCCATCAGGCCGATCTTGGTGAGCATGGCCCCGACGATCGTGCGGGAGTCGGCGAGCATGCTCACGTATTCGTCGGCCACCGCCAGCGCACGGCTCACGTCCTCCTGCTGGGCGTCGAGCGTCGTGACCATGGTCGAGAGCGCGTCGGTCAGGGTGCGCACGGAGCCGGGGCTCTCGCGCAGCGAGGCGGTGAGGTCGGCCAGATTGCGGCGTAGGGTGTCGCCGTCGACGCCCGCCACCGGTCGTTGCGCGTCCTGCATGGCCTGTACCAGGTTGTAAGGCAGCCGGACCTTGTCCGCGGCAATCGTTTTCGATCCCAGGGGTGCCGCACCGGCCGGCTCGAGGGCAACATAGTGGCCGCCGATCGGGGTGAGCATCCGAATGTCGAGGGTGGTGTCGGCGCCGAGCCGCACCGAGTTGTCGACGGTGAAGCTCATGCGCACCGCGTCGTCGGTGAGGGCCAGCGAGCGCACCGATCCCACGGAGATGCCCGCGATGCGCACATCGTCGCCGACGCGCACCGACCCTCCGTCGCTGAGCATGGCGGTGACGGTGCGGTGACCGAAGGGCACGAGGTAGACCACGGCACTGACCGCCAGCAGCAGCACCACCACGACCACCCCGACCACGCCGAGCAGTCGCTGGATTCTCGGGTCGGTGTCGGTGCCGTAGTTCAGCTCGCGCAGCAGCCGCCACGGCGCGGTCAGCCTTTGCATACCGAAATCCTTTGTCCGGCGACGAGTATCGCGAGCGGGGCGGGTAGGTCGGCACCGCCTTTGCTGCACGTCGGCGGCGTGCCCGCGGTGCCGTCCGGCAGCAGCGCGATCATCGATTGCAACAGCCCCGGCACTTGGTTGAGCAGGTCCACCGTGGTCTGCGGATCGGGAAAGAGCAGCCGCAGATCCTGTTGGAGGTCGGGGTTGCCGGGCTCGGTGAACCCGAGGCGAGCGAGCAGGCTGTTGAGCGGCCCCAGCACCGACGGCGCGATATCGACGAAGTCCATCAGCCCTTCGAACTGCTTCTGCAGGTTCACGAACACCTCCGAGATGCCCTTGATCAGGGTCGCCGTTTCCGGCGCCTTGCCGCCCAGCTGCTGGGACACCTGCTCGAAGTTGCGCAGCAGCAGCGAGATGACGGCCTGGCGATCGGAGACATAGGCCGACAGCTTCCCGATCGCGTCGAGCGTCGCTCCGACCGCGGTTCCGTCACCTTCGATCACCGCGATCGCGTTGCGCAGGAAGTGATTCAGTGCTTCCGGCGAGAACTGGGTGAGGACCGGTTCCATCCCGTTGAACAGCGCGGTGATGTCGAAGGACGGGATCGTGTGCGCGGTCCCGATGCTGGTGCCCGCCCCGAGCCGGGCGCCGGCCTTGTCGGGTTGCTTGATGTCGAGATACCGCTGCCCGGTGAGGTTCTGGTATCGGATGGCGAGCGTGCTGGTGTCGTAGAGCGGGCGGTTGCGCTGGAGGGTGAAGCGCACCCGCGCTCGGTTGTCCTGCAGATCAATGGCGCGCACCTTGCCGACGGCGACACCGAACATGCGCACGTCGCTGTTGACGCGCAGGCCGCTCGCGTCGGTGAACACCGCCTCGAACGTGCCGGTATCCCCGTCGACGGGTCGCTGGATGGCGATGCAGATCCCGGCGAGCAGTGCGGCGATCAGCGCGGTGAACGCGACCAGCCGCACCAGCACCGCCCGGATGCTCTTGCTCTTCTTCAACGGTCTCCCCCCGTGGTCGGCCCAGCGCTACCCAGCAGCGGCACCGCGATTCCCGGCATACCGCGCACCAGGATGTCGAGCCCGACCTGCGGACCGTCCGGGGTGTCGCGGAACGTGCGGTCGAGGCGGGCGAGTAGTTCGGTCAGCTCGGCGTGGGAGCGGTCCGGGTCGGGGACCGTGCGCGCCACTTGGGTCAGCACCGTCGTCGCGCTGTCGGCGTAGCCGCCGAAATAGCCGTCGGCAGTACCGAGAACGCGGCTGATGAGAGGAAACAGCTGGTCGACGACCAGCTCGACGCCGGTGTCGAAATGTGCGCGGTCATTGCGCAGCACATCGATGTGATAGATGTTGGCGATCAGTTTGACGAAGCCGTTACCGAATGCGGCGACGCCGTCGAAGAGGGCGGCGTACTGGGCGATCAGGAACGACGAGGGGTATCGCTGGGTGTCGGCGATGGCGCGGCTCACCCCGACCATCGCCTCGATGAGCGGCGCGAAAGCTTCGACATCGGAACCGATCTGGTGCAAGACCTCGGTCAGTTGCGGCGTGAGCACCGTCAGCGTCGTCTGCGACAGTGCGCGCAACAGGGTGCCCATGGTCGCGTCCGTGACCCGGCCCGCGGCCGTGAGGTCCACCATGCTGCCGTCGTGCAGCGGTGCCCCGCCGTCGCCGCCCCGCAGCACCACCTCGCTGATACCGAACAGGTTGGCGGGCGCGTACTCCACCCGCAGGCCGTCACCGAGCCCGATCAGCTGGGTCCGGTCCAACTCCAGCGTGATCGACTGGGCACCGCCCGGCGTGCGGTCGACGGTGGCGATCCGCCCCACTTGGACGCCGTTGAACCGCACCCCGGCGCCAGGGCCGATGCCATCACCGGTTCGATTGGTGCGCAGGTGGATTCGCCACTCCCCCGGCTCACGCTGGGTGGCCGAACCATGCCACGCGAACGCGGCCAGCACCATCGCGACCACGGTGAGGGTCCCGACCGTGAACGCGGAGCGGCGCGTCGTGCGCACCCCGGGCAATCCATACGCAGGCACTGGGCTCACCCCGAGAAGGTGATCGGTGCGTTGATTCCCCACAGCACGATGGTCAGCATCATGTCGAGGGTGATGATGGCGATGAAGCTGGCCCGAACCGCGCGGCCGCTGGCGATGCCGACGCCCTCGGGACCACCGGTCGCGAAAAACCCTTGGTAGCAATGGATCAGGATCACCACGACGCTGAACACCAGCATCTTGACCACTGCGGCGACGATATCGTGCAGGTTGACGAACTGGTCGAAATAGTGGTTGTAGATGCCGGTGGATTGACCGTGCACCACCAGGACGACCGCCGAGCAGGACAGGTAGCTCAACAGCAAAGCGACCAGGAAGGTGGGCACCACCGTGATCGCACCGGCCAGCACCCGGGTGGTGACCACGAACGGAATCGAGCGCAGGCCGAGGGATTCGAGCGCGTCGATCTCCTCCGAGATGCGCATGGAGCCGATCTCGGCCGTCATCCGGCAGCCGGCCTGGGCCGCGAAGCCCACCGCCGCGGCGATCGGGGCCAGTTCGCGGGTGTTGGCGAAGGCGGAGATCACGCCCGTCATCGGACCGAGCCCGACGAGGTTCAGCGCCATGTATCCCTGGATGCCGACGCCGCCACCGATGGCGATACCGAGGATCACCAGCACCGGGACCGTGCCGCCGCCGACGAGCACCGAACCGCGACCCCAGGTCAGGTCGGTGATCATCCGCATGGTTTGGGCCCGATACCGGTGCAGCGCAATGGGAACCGACACGAACGTCGCGTAGACGAAGGCCACCGCGAAACCGATGGCCTCGACCGGCGTCGCCGCGCACAACCGTCGCGCGGCCCGGCGCAGCACACCGAGTCCGAAGGGCACGTAGGGGGTGGCCATCATGCCACCTTTGTCGGATAGAACATCGAAAGTAGCTGTGTCATACCGACGTTGACCACCGCGATGGCGACCACCGAAAGCACGACCGAGGCGTTGACGCCGTCGGCGACGCCGCGTGGCCCGCCCTTGGCCTCCAGTCCGCGCTGACAACCGATGATGACCACCAGAAAGCCGAAAACCACTGCCTTGCCGATCGAGATCGCCACATCGGTGAGAGTGGAGAAGGCCCCGAAGGTGGCCCAGTAGCTACCCGGCGTCACGCCCTGCGCGCCGGTCGCCACCGCGTATCCGGCCAGCACGCCGACGAAAATGATCAGGATGTTGAGCAGCGGCGCGACGAACAGCATGGCGACCAGCCGCGGGATGACGAGGCGATGCACGGGGCTGATCCCCATGGTCCGCAACGCGTCGATTTCCTCCCGGATCGTGCGGGCGCCGAGGTCGGCGGCAATGGTGGCGGTGCCCGCCCCGCCGAGCAGCAGTCCGGTCGCCAGCGGCGCGCCCTGCTGGATGACGCCCAGCCCGCCCGCCGCACCGAGCAGCGAATCGGCCCCCAGCTGATGAATCAGGTTGCCGACCTGCACCGAGACCACGACACCGAACGGCACCGCCATCAGCACCGCGGGCAGCGCGGTGACCGTGATCAGATACCACGCCTGCTGCACGGTCTCCCGCCCTTGGAAGTGACCCCTGATCAGGTCGCCGATCGCGCCGCGAACCGCTTCGATCGCCAGCGCGACCAGCCGTCCCAAGGTTTCGACACTAGCGCTGATCGTGCGAAAGATGTTGGCGCGCAGGACCGCCGCCGCCGAAGGACGCGCAACCGCGGCGGCCTTCATGGTCGCCACGCGCGCTCCACCGCGGCATCGGCGTCGGCCGTCGCGGACACCACCCTGGCTTCGAGCCCGCGCAGCAACGCCGGCAGCGAACCGAGCTGCCCGCCCAGGTCTTCGAGTGCGTCTTCGATGTGCTCCAGCCGTTGCGACGCGGACCGCAGCCGGGCATCGAGCCGGGACACATCGGCGGCGGTCGGCAGGTTCAACACCCCGAGCACCGCTTCTTGCACCGCGAGCACGGTCTCCCGCAGTTCACCGGTGCGCTGCAGGGCATCGGCGGCAGCCGGATGCTCCAGCACGGTGTTGACCAGTTTCACTGTCGCGCCGAAAGCGTGCTCCGCGAAGCTCATCGGGACCTCCTTGTCCATCTCGGCCGAGTTCTGCTCATACCGCGGTGTCGACGGTGACACCCCGGAATTCGGCGTCGGCGCGGCCGAGTTCGCCGACCGGCGCCGCGTTGTCGAGCCATTCGCGCAGGATCTGATGCCAGTCGCAGGTGGCCCGTAGCTGTCCCGCGGTGGCGATGACCATCAGCATCATGCGCAGCACCACCGCCTGGTCGGCGGGCATGGATTGCTTGCGCGCCAGGTCGAAATGCGCCGCGGCCGGATTGATGGTGACCAGTACGGCGTCGTTGATCACGTCCGGCGCCAAGGTCACCTCGCCGGGCGTGCTCGCCCACCAGAACAGCGTGTGGATGAAGTCGTACGCTTCCTGATCGGGTACGCCGTCGCCGTCGGCGATGATGCCGCCTCGGCTCAGCTCGGCATGGATCCGGCTCGGCGAGTCGGACAGAACCGCCCGCATCAGTGCGCGTTGGTTCTCGGCTTCGGCACGGTCGAGGTGCTTGTAGATGCCGAAGTCCAGGAACGCGACTCGCCCGTCGGCGCCGACGAGGAAGTTGCCCGGATGCGGATCGGGCGAGAACTGCCGATGCAGATACAGGCTGCCCATGTGGAAGCGAAACATGATCTCGGCGACCCGGTTTCGTTCCGCGGCGGCCGTCCGATCTCGAATTTCCTCGAAACGCCGGCCGTCGAAGAACTCGGTCACCAGCACGTGCGCGCCGCAGAGCTCGCCGATCACCTCCGGCACGGTGATGAACGGATGCCCCCGGTACAGTCGCGCCACGCGCCGATGATTCTGCGCCTCGACGCCGTAGTCGAGTTCCTCTTCCATGCGTTCGCGCAACTCGGTCGACAGTGCGGTCCAGTCGACATTGGGCGCTATTACTTTGCCCGCCTTGAGAATCAGGGCGAGGTTGCGCAGATCAGCGCGAATCGCCTTGTCGATCCCCGGGTATTGGACTTTCACCGCGACTCGGCGGCCGTCGTGCAGGCGCGCGCGATAGACCTGGCCGATCGAGGCGGCGGCCAGCGGGGTCTCGTCGAACTCGCTGAAGAACTTCGACAGCTTGCCGCCCAGATCGCCTTCGATCACCTTGCGCATCTTGTCGAACGGCACCGTCGGCGCGGAATGTAGCAGTTTGACCATCGCCCGCTGCATATCCTCGCGGATCTCCTCGGGAAACAGGCCGATGTCGACGAGCGCGAGCATCTGTCCCAGCTTCATGGCCGCGCCGCGCATCGTGCCGAGGCCGGTGACGATCGCCCGGACCGCCTCGGCCTGCCGTTTTTCGAGTTTCGCGCTGCGGTAGTCCGCGTCGCGCCCGGCGATCGCCACCTTCGTGCCCACGTGCCGCACGGCCTGTCCGGCGACCACCCGCCCCAGCATGGCGGTGCGCACCACGCGGGAGGTGGGGAGGTTGTTGTCTTGGGGCATGCCTGCGCTCCTGAGGGGGACGCTTCGTCACCGAAGCCGTGAAATGGATAGTAGCGATATGTGGATAGTGTTGCAATCCACATTTGCAGAAAACCCGGCTACGCTTCGGGCATTGCCACACCCTCTCACATAGCGATACTATCCACAAACTACCGCTATTCACACTGTGCGTGCATCGACGATGATGTGGAGAAACAATGACCGAGACGCCCGTGACCGCGGACCGCGCACCAGTCGATCCGGTGACCGAACGGCTCCGGTCCATCCTCGATCCAGCACGCTGCCGCGCGGTCACCGAAAATCCCACCGGCTATCTGGAGCTCGCGGGCACCGATATCCCCTCGGCGCAGGGGCTGGGGCAGCAGCTGATGCGCACTCGCTTCTACGCGACGGTCTATCAGCTGGGCCGCCCGTTGGGCATGCGCATAGCCAGCGCGCTCGAAGCGCCCGGCCGCGATGCCGACCGCGCCCGCATCGCGGCCCGGCTCAACCTCGCCCCCGGCCGAACGGTGCTCGACATCGCTTGCGGCCCAGGCAATTTCACCGGCTACTACGGCTCCGTCGTGGGCGCGGGCGGCCTGGCGGTCGGCTTGGACGCCTCGACCTCCATGCTCACCCGCGCGGTCGCCGACAATTCGGCGCCGTCGGTGCGCTACCTCTACGGCGCGGCGGAACGACTTCCCTTCCAGGACGAGGGCGCCGACGCGGTCAGCTGCCTGGCCGCGCTGTACCTGATCAACGATCCGTTCGGCGCGATCGGCGAGATGGCCCGGGTGCTCCGCCCCGGCGGCCGAATCGTCTTGCTGACCAGTCTGGCTCCCGGTGGCCGCCGCGACCGCCCCCACGTTCGCCTGCTGGAAACACTGTCCACCATGCGCATGTTCGACCGGGACGAGATCACCGGATGTCTGCGGGGCCATGGCTTCACCGATATCGACCAGGTGACCGCCGGGCTGGCCCAAACCGTGTGGGCGACCAAAACTTCGAACCCGCCGACGAGATTGGACGACAACCGATGAGCACCGAAGCCGAAGCGCCCGCACCCGAGACCACCACGACGCGGTCGGTCTCGATCAGCGTGCCGACGATGAGCTGGACCGTGGTGACCGCGTCGCTCGCCGTGCTCGCGCTCGTTCTCGGCGGTTTCCTGATCTCCGCCCGCGCCGAGCTCGGCGCGCGTGACTCGGCCGCCGCCGACGACAAGCACGCCGAACAGATCGCCACCGACTACGCGGTCGGCGCGGCGACGGTCAACTTCGCCGATTTCAATTCCTGGGTCGGCAAGCTGAAGGCGAACACGACTCCCGCGCTGGCCACCAAATTCGAGACCACCGCACCCAAACTTCAGCAGATCCTGACGCCGCTGAAATGGACCTCCACCGCGACACCCGTTACCGCGAAGGTCATTTCGGAATCCGCGGGCGTGTACAAGGTGAACGTGTTCGTGAACGTCACCTCGACCAACGCCCAAGATCCCAACGGCGTGCAGACCACGGTCACCTACAACGTCTCGGTCGATCGCAACGCCGACTGGAAGATCACCGACGTCGGCGGCATGGACGGCGCACTGCCGGTCAAATAGGTTGCGACGGAAGGGATTCGCCGACGCGCTGCAGCCAGAACTCGATGGTCGTGGTGAGAATCGCGCTGGATTCCCCGGGTCCGACCACGTCGGCGACACTGCCGACCGCCAATCCCACTCCGGTGGCCAGGATTCCGCGCACCGCGTCCTGGAGCAGCGCGGTGTTCTCGGCGGCATGCTCGGGCAGATGTTCGAGCAGCAGTTCGCGTCCGGATTCTACGAAGCGCTCACACATCTCGACAGCGGCGGCCGTCTGACCCGGCTCGCGAATCACGCTGATCGCGTATTCGGCGGCCAAGACCATGGGCGCGCGTTGTTCCATGCCCTCGTTCCACCAGGTGGCGATGGCCTGCTTGCGCGCTTCGAGGGAGCCGTCGGTGCCGGCGATCAGGGCGGTCAGCCGTCCTAGCCGTCCGGTCGCCCAGCTGCGCAGCACCTCGGTGCACAACATGCCCTTGTTCTCGAAGTTGCTGTACACCGCGCCGATCGTGCGACCGGCCTCGGCGGCGATCGCCGCGAGCGAGGTCGTGAAGTAGCCGTCGGCGTAGAACAACGTCTGCGCGGCCTCGATCAGTTCGTCTCGCGTCTGCGCTTGACTCTCCGCACGCGTCAACACTCTGCGAGCAGCCACGGCAGATCCTCCACTGTTCATCCGACGGATTGGTAGGCAAGGCCAGCACATGCACATATTCCAGGTACTGACATTATCCAGATTAGTGCATGTGACCAGCTGCTCGCCCGCGGCCGTCGAGGTGTCGCGAAAGAGTCAGCGGGTCGCGGACCGAGACCGTTCGGCCAGCACCCGGCCGATCTCGGTGACCGGAGGGTCACCGTACATCCATTCCCGGGCGATCCGATGCCAGTTGCGGGTCGCCTGCAGCTGGCCGAGCACGCCGAACGTGAGGAAGTCGGCGCGCCGGGAGAAGACGTGCTCGGGCGGCAGTTGCTGATGACGCATGCCACCGAACTGAGCCGCTCGCGGATCGATCGCGAGCAGCAGCGCGCTGGTGGCGAGTTCCGGTGTGACGGTGATCGATTCGTCGGTCAGCGAGATTTCCGATGCCGCCCACACATAGTCGAGACACTCCTGCGCGGTGACGCCCGAGGACGGGTCGATGATGCCGCGGCACACCATCAGCGCGTAGAGGTCCTGCGCCCGGCGTTCGGCGGCCAGGCGCGCCAGCGTCCGCTCGAAGTCGACATCCTGCGGATTCATCCGGTTGTAGAGGCCGAAGTCGATGAACCCCACCCGGCCGTCGGGCGCGAGCAGCACATTGCCGGGATGCGGGTCGCCGCAGAACTCGTTGTGCTGGAACAGCGAACCCACATAGAAGCGGTAGATCAGCTCGCCGATGTGGTCACGTTGTTCGTCCGGCAGCCCGCGCATCACGTCGAAAGGCTGGGCCGGAAAGTACTCGGTCACCAGCACGCGGGCGGTGCAGTGCTCGAGGACCGCGTCGGGTACCGCGATGAAGGGGTGCCCGCGGTAGTGCGCCGCTACTTCGTGCTGGGTGCGCGCCTCCCGGGGATAGTCCAGTTCGCTCGCGATATTGTTCGCCACCTCGTCGACCAGCGCGCCGCCTTCGAGCGTGGGCCACATGGACTTCCACATTTTGGCGAACAGTCGCAGATTGCGCAGGTCGGCCTGCACGGCGAGGTCGATGCCGGGGTATTGGATCTTGACGGCCACCTCGCGCCCGTCCCGCAGCACGGCGCGGTACACCTGCCCGATCGAGGCGGCCGCGATCGGCGCCTCGTCGAAGTCGCGGAACACCGCCGACACCGACCCGTAGTCCTGGTCGAGGGTGGTGCGCATGATGTCGAACGGTGTCGTAGGGGCTTGCGCGCACAACACCGCCAGCTTCTGCCGGAACCGTTCGCGATGCGACGCGGGCACCAGATCCAGATCCAGCAGCGACAGCATCTGCCCGAGTTTCATGGCCGCGCCCTTGAGATTGCCCAGCACGTCGACCATCTGCTCGGCGGCGTCCATCGTCGAGCGCTGTGCCAGCACCGCCCGCGCATGTTCGGAGCGGCCGACCATGCTCAGGCGGGTCGACGCGCCACGGGCGGCTTGCCCGGCGGCCAGCATCCCGAGCTTACGACCGCGCGCTATCCGCCCTTTGGCGATGCGCTCACCCATGCGGTTCCTCCAACCGACTCGACAACGACCTCGGTGCCCGGACTCGGGCGCACCACAGACAAACAAGTTCGAATGTGACCGCTATCCACATTGAAGTATTATCCAGATAGGAGAGGGCGTCAATATTATGGAGGTGCTACCCCAGTGGCGGTTCGAAAGCTCCTGACGCGCGCGGAAAGCCAGGCCCAGACCCGGGCGGATCTGGTGGCGGCCGCCGAACGGCTGTTCCTGGCCGAGGGGTATCACGCGACCTCGATCGCGGCCATCGCCGCCGAGGCCGGCCGCACGGTCGGGGCCGTCTACAGCAACTTCGAGAACAAAGAATCGCTCTGCTACGAGGTGATCCGGCAGCGAGTGGCCGTCGAGGGCGCGAAACTGGTCGCCGTCATCGCCGCCGCGCCCGACGAGGTCGAGGCACGGCTGGCCATCCTGCCGACGTGGTGGGCCAAGGTATCGGTGGACACGGCGATGATCACCCTGGCCGGGGAGTACCTGGTGACGATCATCCGCGACGCCGATCAGCGGTCGATCGCGGCCGACCGGCTCGACCGCATCATCGCCTCGGGCCGGGCGCTGCTCGAGGACTTCCTGCCCGCCGAGGTGCACCCGTCGAGCCCGCTGCTCGACACTGCCGTGCGCGCCGTGGTCGCGACGGGCGCAGGACTGGCCATCGGTCAAGCCGCACAGGCTGTTTCGCTCGAGGATGCCACCGAACTGCTCGCCGACACCCTGCGGCTGTGGCTGAGTCGGCTGGCCCTGACGGAGTAGCGCCGATCAACCCGCGGTGCGCGGCGTTTCGGTCCGGTATTCGTAGTCCTCGCGGTCGAATCGCGTCGCTTGCCGGTTCGCCCGGCGGAAGGTCCAAGGCCGGACGTACGGAGACTCGTTCTGCGAGTTGACGAAATAGGTGTTGGACCCGCTGCACCGCGTCACGAGGTAGTAGCTGAGATTGCGGCCGCTGGTCAGCATGTCCTGATGGAAGCGTTCCTGCGCCGCTGCCCGCGCTTCGACGACATTCGCTCCGCGACTGCGTGTTTCATCGATGACCGCCACGATATGGGCGACCGCCGTTTCGAGCACCGCGAAGAACGACGCGCCGCCGGTCCACGAGTACGGCCCGACCATGATGAACCGGTTGGGCAGGCCCGCCACCGAAGTGCTCATGTACGCCTTGAGCGATTCCTTGGCGAAGAACTCGCCGAGGTCGAAACCGTCGCGGCCGGTGACGACGCCGGGCCGGTAACTTTCAGGATCGGAGAACACCTCGTAGCCGGTCGCCAATACCAGTGCGTCGATGGTGCGCTCGGCGCCGTCGGCGGTGCGGATGCCCTCCGGAGTCACCTGCGCGATCGGGGTGGTGATCAGATCGACGTTCTCCCGATTGAGGTTGCTCAGGTACCGTCCGGCCAAACCGCCACGGACACAGACGACACCGAACCGGAACCGCAGCTTGTCCCGGGTCGCCTTGTCCCGGACATTCGCCCACAGCCACGCGTTGTAGGCGCGGTGCCCGGCGAAGTCGATGACCGCCGCGCTCCTGCGCCACAGCGATTCCGGTGCATGCACGGCGAATCCGATCGCGATATCGGCGACGGCGTAGACCGCACGCAGCACACCGGGCACCAATCCCGGTGTGGCAAGCAGTTTCTGGCCCCAGCGCGGCATCCGGAAGTCGGGCTTGGGTAGATAGATCTGCGGAGTGCGCTGGTAGAGATCGAGGCTGCGCGCCTTCGGGCTGAGCTGCGGCGCGATCTGCATCGTGCTCGCGCCGACGCCGATCATGGCGACTCGTTTCCCGGTGAAGTCGTAGTCGTGGTCCCAGTGCGCCGTGTGCATGATCTTGCCCTGGAAGGAGTCGAGCCCGGGGATGTCGGGCTTGTCCTTGGCGTTGATATAGATGCCGACCGCGCTGATCACGAAGCGGGCGGTGATCTCCGCGCCGTGGGCCAGCTGTACGCGCCACAGGTGCAGGTCGTCGTCCCAGGCTTCCTTGACGACCTCGACGCCGAAACGCATCTTCGCACCCAGCCCGTGGTCGTCGGCGACCTCCTGGATATACGCCAGGATCTGGTCGCGCTTGGCGAAGAAGCGGTCCCAATCGGGCTTGGGGGCGAAGGAGTACTGGTAGGACATCGACGGCAGATCGCAGCCCGCGTCCGGATAGTCGTGCGAGAACCAGACACCGCCCGCCCCGGCGTTGCGGTCCACGATCAGGAAGTCGTGCACACCGATCTCCTGCAACTTGATTCCGGCGCAGATGCCGCCGATCCCGGCGCCGATGATCAGCACTTCGTGCTGCGGGGTCACCGACGCCGCCGCCTCGGCGGATTCGGGAGCTGTGGTCTGCGTCATAGGGTTTCGCTTTCGAAGAATGTGCCGGGCACGGCCCGGCAGGAAGGGTCAATTCGCGGTGGACTGCACCGTTGATTCAGCGGTGCGGGTGGCGATCTGCCCGCGCGCCTGCGCCAGTGCGAATCGATAGACGGATCTGAACATCGGCGTACAGAGGTGCCCGATCCGGAACGGCCCGCGCAGCCGCAGAGCGATCTGCCAGGTGACGAGCGTGCGACCGTCGCCGGTTTCGTCGAACCACAGGTGTTCGGCGTACTGCCGCACGAACAGGTGCTGCATCCAATTGCTGGAGGCGACACCGTAGGAGACGCGTTTGCGGGGCTCGTATCGCCAGAATTTCTCGTGCTCGATCCAGAACACGCGCCAGATGCCGTGCACGGTGCCCATTTCGCGGACGACGTCCACACCACGATGCGGCGTCGGGTAGCGGACGCCCGCACCGCAGAGCCGAAGCCAGGAGAACGGCAACCACTCCCAGGCCTGGTCGCCGTCGAACACCGCCCAGACCGCCGTGATCGGAGCGTCGAAGACCACCTCGGTGGTGAAGACGATCGGTGCGGTGCCGAAGGTCGAATCGTCGACGGGCTCGGTCGGCCAATCACGTTGCAGGACTGAGAGCAAAGCCATGAGAGTTCCTCTGTCGGGTGCCGGAGCGTGGTGTCAGGCGGTCAGTTCGAGCGTGCCGCGGGGATGCCAGGGCAGCGGGCCGCTGGGAAAGCTGAAGCGCACCATGCGATGTGGGCTCGCCACCTCGAAATGACCGATGAACGGTGGGAGGAAACCGGCGATCACCTTGTCCAGCAGGCCGTTCATGTGGCTGAAGCTGGGCCGGATGTGCACCTGCCACACGTCGAAGGATCCGGCGGGCACGTCCACCACCATCCGCTTCTCGACCTTCAATTCGAGTGGCCAGTGGATCGAGAAAGCCAGCCAGAGATCGTGTTTGGACTTCACGCCGCGTTGGAAGTCCAGGCCGCGCAGCAGGGTCAGTCCGCCGAGCAGCGGCATGACTCCGCGAGGGAACGGTGCCAGCGTGCCGCCGAACTGCATGTGCTCGGTGTCGACGAAATAGCCCTCTTCGCGCGAGACCAACCGTCCTTTGAAGTAGGACGCCGCCTGGTAGCTTTCGGCCACCATGGTCCCCGACTCACGGCGGATCCGTTGTTCGACTTTCATGCTGTAGGAGTCCTCGGAGCCCGACTCCAGATACGACACGTACGCGTCGTCACCGTGCTCCACGACGCTGGTGATGCGGCCCTCGGACTTGCTGTCGGCGAGCCGGACGGAGTAGGTGGATTTCTCGCCGTCGGCGATAGCGGGATCGCGGAAGGGACTCGACATGGCTGTCCTCGTGGTTCGGTCCAGCTCCGGCCGGACATGGTGGTGCGGTGGAGAAGACTTGTCAGGCAGGCGTTCGCACCGAGGCGGTGGTTCGCGTCGACGCCGCTTCGAGGGCCGCGCGCGCGAACCGGCCGATCTCGGCGATGGCGTCGCGAGCATCGGGCAGCAGGTCCGCGCCGGCCTGGAAGACGTGAATGGCGTTGTCCCAGATCTGCAGCGTGAGCGGCACTGCGGCTTCGGCGCAGCGCGCGGCCAGTTGTTCGCTGTCGGCGAGCAGGGTCTCGGTCGAGCCCACCTGAACAAGGGTCGGTGGCAATCCGGTCAGGTTGTGGTTGACCGGTGACCAGGCCGGATCGAAACAACCGTCGACCGCGACGCCCCATTTCGCCGGCAGCGCATAGGCGTCCGCGGACAGGATCGCGTCGGTGGCCGTATTGGGGTGGGCGCGTTTGACGGTCGAGTCATAGTTCGCCCAGGGCGCGATCGCGACGAGCGCCGCGGGCATCGGCAAGCCGTGGTCACGGGCGGCCAGCGCCAGCGAGAAGGTCAGGCCGCCACCGGCTGAGTCGCCGGCGAAAATGATCCGGTCCGCCGGGAATCCGTTGTCGAGCAGGTGACGGTAGGCGGTCAGGCAGTCCTGCACGGTCTCGGTCACGTGCGCTCGCGGAATCTGGCGGTAGTCGACGTTGAACACCGGCGCCCCCACGGCATTGGAGATGCGGCCGACCAAGCGGCGATGGGTGTGCAGCCCGCAGGACAGCAGCCCGCCACCGTGGAAGTACAGGATCGCGGTGTCGCGCTGCTGGTCGGGGTCGGGAATGCCCTTGCCCCACACCCATTCCGCGCGGAAATCCGGGAAGGACACCGCCCGCAGTCCGGTGCCGCGCTGCGGGCGCAGCGGCATCAGCAGCGGATCCACGCGCGTAGTGATGGCCAGCATCTGACTCGGCGTCAGCAGCCGGTTGCGGTCCACCCACACGGCGAGTTCGAAGAACTGGCGGACCGTGGCGTGCAGCACCGCGTGGGCGGCGCGCAGGCGCAGGCTGGCGCGGCGCGGCAACTCCGCGACGACGGCCGGATGTAAGGGGGAAACGGTGGCGAGGGCCGGTGCGGTCATTGTCGAATTCCTCTGCATCGTCGTTGATGTGAACGAGACCGGTGCCCAGCCGTTCAGGCCAGGCGCCGGCAGTCGAGGGTGAGTCCTGCCGCGCGCAGCCGATCGATCAGGACGTCGCCGAAGGCCGCGGCGGTGGTGAGGACGCCGCTGATCTCGGGTAGCCGGTCGCCGTCTTGGACCAATGCCAGCGCGGCCTGGCCGATCATCAGTGCCGAGACCTCGTATCCGGGATCGCCGTCGGCGTGGTAGTGGGCGACATACCGCGCTCCGGTGGTGGTTCGCGTGTACGTCTCGATGTCGAGAACGCCTTTGTCCCTGATGGTTTCGGACGGTCCGTGACCCGCTGCGGGGAGGAGCCGGTCCAGTATCCGCCGTATCGGCGGCACGGCCAGCGCGGTGGCCGCGACGGCATATCCGGCCAGCACGGCACCCGCTGCGACCGTCGAGATGATCGGAAGCTCTGTGACGCCGAGGGTTTCGCTGTAGCGGAAGCCGGGGCCGTAGGCATCCCCGAGCAATGCGTTGGATCTGCGGACGACCCGGGTGTTGTAGAAGGCGGCCGCGAAGGGCGCGAGCGTACCCCGCAGCGCCGGATCGACTGTGGCCGCTCGAACGATTCGCAGGTCGGATGGCTGAGCGGTGCTCGGTGGTGTCTCCCCCGGATTCGCGGTGAGCGAATCCCGGTCCAGCAGCAGGCGCAGAACGCCTTTGCGGAAGGCATGTTCGGCCAGGACGCGGCCCGTGTCGACGGAACCGCCGGACGCCCACATGACGAACTTCCGAACCACCATCGTGGTGTCGGTCAGGGTGCCCTCGCCGGCTGCCGCGACCGTCCTGTGCAGCAGGTAGACCGGCAGATCCGAAGGGATGGAATCGAATCCGGCCGAATGCACGATGCGACATCCGTTGGCGACGGCCTGGTCGTGGAAATTGTCGATGGACCACCGCACGAACGGCGGCTCCGCCGTGAGGTCGAGGTAGTGACAGCCAGCGTTCACCGCCGCCGCCACCAGATTCTCCCCGTACCGCAGCCACGGCCCGACACTGGTGACGACGACCCGCGTCCGGGCCGCCATCGCGTCCAGACTGGCCGGCGATTCGACGTCGGCCTGCACGAGCGTCCACCGGGACGCTCTGGGCGGCAGCGCATCCCGGACCTTCGCGAGCTTGATGAGATCGCGGCCCGCCAACGCGATCGACACCTGCGCAGGAGCGTGGTCGGCGAGGTAGCGCGCGATGAAGCCGCCGGTGAAGCCGGTGGCGCCGAACACGACGAGGTCGAATTCGCGGGCGGCGGTGTCGCTGGTCATCGGAGCCGGTCGACCAGGTCGCCGTTGGCGCCGAACAGCTTGAGCTGCCAGTCCTGAACCAGGGCTTCGGTATCGATGTCATCGGGGTGGAAGCCGGGGCGCATGAACTCGGCGAGTTCGGTCAGGAATCCCTTCAGCAGTGGTCCGCGCAGCAGCTGAATCGTCTCGCGCAGGACGGTAATCGGATGCTTCCTGTCCTCGGGATCGAGCAGGATCGACACCAAGACCAAAGGCACGGCGCCCGTGGAAAGCAGAACGAGCAGCGCCGCCATACTGCCGATCCGCGCGAATTCCGAACCGCCGACATACTTGTAGGCGTCGAACATCACGGACTTGTGCTCGAGTTCCTCCAACGCGTGCCAGGTGAGCAGCTTGAGGGTCTCGGGATCGGCGTCGGGCATGGCGTGTAGTTCCGGATGGGCGAGCATACGCCGACCGAGGGTTGCCGTGATGTGCTCGAGCATCGCCGTAAAGCCCATATGGAAGCGGACTCCGATCAAGTCCTCGAGCTTGACGACCGCCCTGTAACTGACAGTTCCCTCGCGCAGGATCGTCATCCCGATGTTCGCGAGTGGGTAACGCAGGTTGGCCAGGTGCTCGCCGTTGAGGCGGTCGTGTTCCTGGCTGTGCACGAGTTCCTGCCCCACGAAACCGGCGACCCGCTTCTTCAGCACCGGGTCTTGAATGTCGCGCTGAAACTTTTTCACGGCCCGCAGCATCGTTTCCTCGCCGAGCGGGATGACCGCGTTCCCGATCGCGAGCCCGTGACGGAGCGGGATACTGTTCGCGAATATGTGCTGCATGGGTTCGGGTTCGCCGAAGCGGAACCGCATGCGGCGCACCTTGGGCGGGGTCGTGTCCTTGGACGGCGGCGTCTGGATCGAAATTCGCTGCCGCAGAGTCGAGATGATCGTCATGAGCGTGCCTTTCTCTCAGGCGAGAGCGGAAGCCGGCGCCACGGCTGGCGCGGGCGCGGGCAAAACCTGCTCGTAGCGGTAGTGCTCTAGCGGGAAGCGCCGGTTGCCGCGGCTGGCTTCGAAGAAGCCCGCCGGACGCAGATAGGTGGTGTCGCCCTGCGAGTTCCGGTAGTAGGTCGGGACGTGCCCGTTCAAGTCGGCGAGGTAGTAGCGCATGGACTCGCCCTTCGCGTACATCCGCCGGTGATAGGCGTCGGCGATGTCCTGGCGGATCTCACACACCTGCGCGCCGCGTCGACGGGTCTCGGTGATGGCACGCACGGCGTGATCGGCGGTCATTTCGACGAACGAATGCCAGCCGGAGCCGGTCCAGGAATAGGGTCCGCACAGCGTCCAACGGTTGGGCAGGCCGGGCACGGACACGCTCTCGTAGGCCTGCAGCCCTTCCTCGTGGTAGAACTTGGCGAGGTCGAAACCGTTGCGCCCCAAGATGGTTCCGGGACGGTAGGTCTCCGGGTCGGAGAAAACCTCGTAACCGGTCGCGAGGATGAGTGCGTCGAGCTTGTGCAGCACGCCGTCCCGCGTCTTGACGCCCGTAGGAGTGATCTTGCCGATCGGCTCGGTGATCAGCGCGACATTGTCGCGGTTGTAGGCCCGCAGATAGGCGCTCGAGATCGTCGGGCGTTTGGCCAGAATCCCGAAGTCGGGGGTGAGCTTGGCCGCGGTTGTCTCGTCGCCGACGACACTGCGGATGTAGCGCCGGTATCCGGCGATCGACCACGCATCGAACTTGTTCATCGCCGGGTGCAGGACGGCCGTCGGTGGCACGACGATAGCGCGGAACAGCAGGTCCATCGCGACCAGCACGCCGCCGTGCAGGGTCTTGGTGACGCCGGGAATCGCGAACGCGCGCTGCATGATCCGCGGCACCGCGAAGTCCGGCTTGGGCAGCGACCACACCGGTGTGCGCTGAAAGACGGTGAGCTTTCGCACCTGCGGCGCGATGGTGGGAATGATCTGCACCGCGCTGGCGCCGGTGCCGATGATGCCGACGGTCTTGCCGTCGAGGTCGTAGCCCTCGTCCCAGGAGCTGGGGCGTAACACCTTGCCCTTGAACGACTTCGCACCCGCGATGCCGATATCTTCCTTCGGACGCACGAACGCGCCGACCGCACTGATCAGAAACCGTGCGGTGACGGTGGAACCGTCGTCGAGATGCAGCGTCCAGCAGCGCCTTTCGTCGTCCCACACCTCACGTTCGACGTTGACGTCGAACCGAATTCGCGGATACAGGTCGAAGCGCCGCGCCACCTCGACGTGGTACTGCTTGACCTCCGCGCCTTTGGGGAAGATCCGGCTCCAGCGCGGGTTGCGGGCGAAGGAGTACTGATAGGCCAGACCCGGGACGTCCACGCCGAGGCCGGGGTAATGGTTCTCGTGCCAGCTACCGCCGACGTCGTCGGCGCGGTCGAGGATCAGGAAGTCGTCGAGGCCGGCGGCTCGGAGCTTGACCCCGGCGGCGATGCCCGCCGGGCCCGCGCCGATGACGGCTACTTCGTACTGCGGCTGAACGGTCTCAGTGGTCAACGCTGATCGCCTCCTGTGGCTGGTGATCGAGGACACCGGCCGGTGCGGCCGTACCGAGCGCGGGCGCAGTTCCGGTGACGCGATCCAGCAGCTCGAGCAGGCGTTCGCCCGCGGACTCCAGGCGCTCGACCGGAAAGTTGCGCAGCACACCGCGAGTGAGCGACGGCGCGACGCGATACAGCGCGTAGGACAGCCATGCCTCGGTGCGCACCGGCACCACATCGAGGTCGAAGCGGACCGCGCGCACCGCTGCTCGCGCGACCAGGTCCGGGCTCAACGGCGACACCGGCAGTTGCTCCGCGAAGGCCTGGAGCCGGCCGACGAGGCCGACCCCGCGCCGGAACAGGTCGGGATCCACGCCCACGGTCTCGGCATGCTGTCCCAGGTTGGTGTTGATCAGACCGGGACAGATGGAGCTCGCGCCGACCCCCTTCGGACCGAGTTCCACCCGCAGACAGTCGGTGAGCATTCGCACCCCGGCCTTGGCCACGTTGTATGCGGAGGTGCCCGGCACCGGCGTATAGGAGGCCGCCGAAGCGATGTTGACGATATGCCCGCGACCGCGCTCGGCCATCTGCCGTCCGAAAATCCGGCTGCCGTGCACCACACCCAGCAGATTCGGGCCGAGCTGGCGTTCCCACGATGCGGCGGTCGTGTCCAGGAACGCGCCCGCCAGCACGAAACCCGCGTTGTTGACCAGGACGTCGGCGATCCCGAATTCCGCGCGGACCTGGTCGGCGCACCGTTCCCAGGCCTCAGCGTCGGTGACGTCGAGCAGTTCGGCACTCGCGCGCCGGCCCCGCGCCCGGATGAGCGCCACGGTCTGGTCGGCGGTGTGCCGGTCGATATCCGAAACAATCACGTGCGCACCACGATCCGCGAAACGAATCGCGATCGCGCGCCCGATGCCGCTGCCCGCGCCGGTGACGACCACCAGCTCGGGTCGCAAGTCGTTGAGCTTCATGACAGCGCCTTCCCCGCCTCGGCAAATTCCCGGTTCGGCACCGCGACCCGAGTCGCGTACCGGTAGTGGTCGAACGGGAAATGCTTGTTGCCCCACCACATCTCGAGATGGGTGCTCGGCCGGATCGCGGCCGCGTCACCCTGATAGTTGACGTAGTAGGTGTTGGAGCCCGCGCACGCCGAGGACAGCCACATGGTCTGCTGCGCGCGACGCCGATACTTGCGGTAGTACGCGTCGTGCGCGTCCTGTCTGATCTCGATCCGAGTGGCGCCCCGGCGCCGCGACTCCGCGATCGCGCGGGCCGCGTGCCGGCTGGTGCACTCGATCATCGCGATATAGGAGCCCGCCGCGAATCCGTAGGGGCCGGTGATGAGGAAGCTGTTGGGGAATTGCGGGACCGAGACACCTTGATAGGCCTGGAAATGGTGCTCGTCCCAGAACTCGTTGAGGTCCACCCCGTCTACTCCTCGCAGGGGGAACGGCGGTGTGCCCCCCTTGGCCATGACCTTGAACCCGGTGGCGCACACCAGGACATCGATCTCATGGTGCGTACCGTCGGCGGTCACGACGCCGTTGTCGGTGATGCGCTCGATCGGATCGGTGATGAGCGCGACATGCGGCTGGGTGAAGGTCTTGAGGTACCGGTTGGACACCGACGGGCGTTTGCACCCCGGCGCGTAGTCGGGCGTGAGTTGCTGGGCCAGTTCGGGGTTGCCGCGCAGCCAGGCCCGATAGCCCGCCGCGCCACCACGTTCGAGTGCCTCCGCCAGGAACGGCACGCGCTCGTGGAAGACGCCGATGCCGGTGATCCCGAAATCGATGGCGACAGTGACCGCAGCGCGGATCGGGCGGCGAAGCATCGGCAGCTTGAGCAGGGCCGCACTCACCGGTCGCGGGATCGCGAAATCGGGCTTGGGCGCCACCCAGATCGGGGTGCGCTGGAACACCGTCAGATGTCCTGCGACATCGGCGAGTTCGGGAATGAGCTGCAACGCCGTCGCGCCGGTACCGATCACCGCGATGCGTTTGCCGCGGTAGTCGAAATCGTGGTCCCAGCGCGAGGTGTGCACGATTTTGCCGGTGTAGGAATCGAATCCGGCGATATCGGGCAGCTGCGGCACCTCGAGCGCACCGATCGCGCCGATCACATAGCGGGCGACCAGTGTCTGCCCCGAAGCCAGCTGGACTCGCCACACATGCGCGGACTCGTCCCATTCCCCGCTCGTGACCGCGGTGTTCAGCCGGATTCGGGAGCGCAGGTCGTAGCTGTCGACGACTTGCTCGGCGTACTTTTTGACCTCCGCGCCCGGGGCGAACATCCGGGTCCAGGTCTTGGGCGGTTCGTAGGAGAAGCTGTAGTAGATCGACGGAATGTCCACGGCCACACCGGGATAGGTGTTGGCGTGCCAGGTGCCGCCGATACCGTCGTTCTTGTCGATGATGAGGAAGTCGTCGATGCCCGCCTTACGGAGTTCGACGCCGGCGCCGATGCCGCCGAAACCCGCACCGATGATGAGGACTTCGTGATCGATCTGATAGGTCATGGGATCGCCTTTCACTGGGCGAGGCGGTTGATCAGGGGACGAGCCAGCGTGAGCAGCTGCTCGGCACGGTCGAACGAAGCGATCGAGAGCACCCCGCGCACCAGACTGGGCGAGAGCCGGAAGACGGCGTAGCCGAACCACGCCTCCGGATTGACCGGCACGACAGCCCAATTGCGGCGCACCGAACGCTCGATGATGCGCGCGACCTTGTCCGGTCCGGCGTAGGCGAAGCCGGTTTGCACCTTGCTCATCTGGTCGCGCCATTCGGCCTGTTGTTCGTCGGTGATGCCGTTGCGCTCACCGTGCGCCAGCAGATCGGTGCCGATGACGCCCGGGCAGATGGCGGTGACACCGATGCCGTAGCGGCTCAACTCGATCCGCAGCGACTGTGTGGCCATCAGCACCGCCGACTTGGCGACACCGTAGGCGGGTTCGAGTTCCATGGGCACGAAGGCCGCGGCCGAGGAGATGTTGACGATGTGTCCGCGGACGCCGCCGTCGATCATCTGCTGCGCGAACACCTTCGAGCCGTAGACGACGCTCATCAGATCGATGTCGACCATCCGCTGCCACTGCGGAATCGTGGTCTCGACGAAACCGCCGAGATCCATCACGCCCGCATTGTTGACCAGCACATCGGCCGGTCCGAACGCCGCGCGCACCCACCGCCCGAAATCGTCCCACTCCGATTCGCTGCTCACATCGAGCCGGTACGGCACCGCGTGCCCGTCGGCGGCTTTGATCTCGGCCACGGTCGCCGCCGCGGCCGGCTCGTCGATGTCGGCGACAATCACCCGATATCCCCTGCCCGCGAACACCTTCGCCGTTTCCCGCCCGATTCCCGCCCCGGAGCCGGTGATGATGGCCGTCTTCATCGCGCACCCCCGAACACCTTGCCGGACACGGTCGCCCCGAAGTCCGCCACCGACATGTTGACCAGCCCGGACAGCCCGCGCACCAGCGAGGGCGACAGACGGTAGGCATACCATCCCGCCCACGCCTCGACGCCGACCGGAACCGTCGACAGATTCCATCGGACGGCCCGCTCCACGGCGGCGGCCACCCGATCCGGCGAACGGCCGATATAGCGATGCCCCGCCGCGAGCTTGGTGGTCCACTCCGCGCTGGCACCCTCATCGACGCCGGCCCGAGAACCATTGGCCGCCAAACTGGTACGGATCAAACCGGGGCATATCGCACTGACCCCGATACCCTTGCCGCCGAACTCCGCGCGCAGCGCCTGCGTACCGAACCACACCCCGGCCTTGGCCGTGACATACGAGGGCGCGACGGCCGTCGGCAGAAACGCGCCCACCGAGGCGACATTCACGATGTGCCCCTTGCGGCCCGCGTCGACCATCCGCTCGACGAACAACCGCGACCCGACGATCGGGCTCATCATGTTGATCTGGATCATCCGTCGCCAGTCGGCACCGGACTGCTCCAGGAACCCGCCGCCGATCAGGATCCCGGCGTTGTTCACCACGACATCGGGGACGCCGAAGTCCGCGCAGACCCACGTGACAAACCGCTCCCAGTCCTCGACATCGGCGACATCGAGCCGGCGGAACGCCGCCTTCCCACCCGTCGCGTGGATGAGATCGACGGTCTCCGCACCGGTCGTCTCATTGATATCGGCCACGATCACCGTCGAGCCGCGCCGCGCGAACCGGCGCGCGGTCGCACGGCCGATACCGCTGCCCGCACCCGTCACCACGGTCACCGCACCCATGCCGACCTCCCGCACTCCGCGGCGGATCCGTACGTCTCGGACATGCTCGACTCCCTTGTCGGTGTTCGACCTCACTTTCTCGAATAGTAGCCATATTCGGATTGCATAGCAATCCCAAAATCACCTTTATTCAGAATCGACCGTCGCGCCACCCACGCCCACACGGGCTGCCCCGCACCGATCTCAGACCCGCCCCCGCAAGCACTCATCGGCGTAAACGCCCCCAGCCGTGCAGGTTTCACGACACCTCACACCTGGCCCGAACGCCGCTTCGGCAGCGTTGAGCCAGGGCACGGAACCCACAGCGGGCGGCTCCAGCGGAATCGAGTCCGCAACTGCCGGGCCACCGCACATCAAAACGGCAGCGCCGACCAGGCCGCCGAGCAGAATTCCGCGGGCAGTGAATCGGGATCGGGGCATTTGATTCTCCTCGAAACAGGGATGACAACGCCCCGAGCCTACGAAGACGCATCATTGCGCCACACGCCCCGAATTGTGTTGCCCACAGCCCATCCGAGACGAAACCTGGTGGCGCGGCACGTCTTACAGCCTTCGAGCTACCCCAGAATGCATTCCGATCGGTACCGCCTAAGGTCAATCAGCGCCGAAGGTACTCCAAAATCCGCCAGCGAACCGAATCTACGCACGCCTTCAATTTATTCGCGCCATTGTTCGAATGCAGATTCAATCAAATACCAACTGAAGTAATCGATGACGGGCAGCGCCTACCGTCCAGAGGGTGGCGTGGCTGCGGCTCCGGCGGACCCCGACTCGGCCGGCCGCATCGAGGCTGGCGTCGCCGTCACGCAAATGGACCTTCGGTGATGAACCGGCTCAACCCGCGGGCGAACGCCTCCGCTTCGCCTGGCGGCCAGCCCGTAAGGCTTGCGGTGATGTGAGCGGCCAAACGGCGGCGTAGCTCGTCCACCGCGCGTTCACCCTGCTCGGTGAGGACCAGCAGGGTTGCGCGCCGGTCGCGGGGGTCGGGTTCGCGGGAGAGCAGGCCGGCCTGTTCCAGTCTGGAGGCGCGGCGGGTGACGCCGGAGCGATCGAGCCCCACCTCCGAGGCCAGGTCAGCCGCGCTTCGGGGGCCGATCCTGGCGACCGCGCTCAGGACCGGGTAGGTCCATTCGTCCAGCGCTTCGCCCATGTCGGCGGTCAGGGTCTGGTACAGCTGGACCCGCGTAGCGCGCCTGAGCAACACACCCAGTGCGTCGGCGATCTCGCCACCTACCTCATCGTGCATTTCCACAGACTACCGTGCGCCGCGCACGCATCGTGTGCTAGTTTCGCGGTAGTGCGTGCGTGGCGCACGCACATCGCTTGTAGTCGTGAAAGGACTCCCATGAGCCAGACCGATATCCGTGCCGCCCTCACCGATCTGCTGTTCACCCCTGACCTCGACCTGCGCGAGGCCGCCGACCGGCACTTCGCGCCCGACTACCGCCAGCGCACCGACGGCGAATGGGCCGACCGCGAGGGGTTCGTCGAGCACATCGCCCATCTGCGCACGATCGTGGCCGCAGGATCTGTCGAGGTCCATGACGAGCTGTACGACGGCCCCCGCTACGCCGACCGCCACACCGTCGAGATCACCAAGACGGACGGATCGACCGTACGCACCGAGGTCTACGTCTTCGGCGAGTTCGCCCCTGACGGTCGCTTCAGCCGCATCGAGGAAACCACGCTCATGCTCCACGGTTCCGAAGCGGACCGAAACATCGGCAGCGCCCGCTGAAGGTTCAGCGCACGCCGATCATTTCACCTCGAGCTCCGCTTTCAGGAGTGCGAGCAGGCCAGGAAACCTCTTCTCGACGTCCGCGCGGCGTAGCCGGATGCCCTTGCGGTTGCCGTAGTCGATCTCGTCGATGAGGCCCGCCTCGCGCAGGACCCGGAAGTGGTGGGTCTGAGTCTGTTTCGAGATCGGAAGATCGAACGAGTTGCAGCCCCGTTCGCTGTCGCTGCGGTCTGCGGCCAACTCCGTCATCACCGCACGACGATGTTCGTCGGCGAGGGCGCGAAACACCGCGCCCAGATCCAGCGCATCAGCTTCCGGCCCGATCCGGTTCCTCGCGACCACGCAACCTTCCTTTCAGGTACGACTTGCATCGTACCTCAAGGGGGTGTTCACTAAGGTACGAAATTGATCGTACCTTGACTCGGTTGCACTGCGCTGTGTCGCCGAGACCCGGCCCAGTACTCGCCGGGGGCCGGGTCATCGACACTCCGAGAGGTCATCGTCATGCAGAAGCGCGAAGTGCTGATAGTCGGCGCCGGAATCGCGGGACCCGCCCTCGCATACCGGCTCTCCCAGCATGGATTTCGGCTGACGGTCGTCGAACAGGCCCGGCAGTTGCGCTCCGGCGGTAGCGCGGTCGTCGTGCAGGGGCCCGCGATCCCGGTCGCCGAACGCATGGGCATCCTTCCGCAGCTGCGGGAACTCGCCACGCGCAACCGGTCGCTGACCCTGCTCGACCCCGACGGCAGGCGAATCCTGCGACTCCCGCTCACCTCGGACGAGGCACCGACGGTCGAGGTGACCCGAGCCGACCTGTCCGAGGTGCTCCACCGGTCGGCGCAGCCTGCGGCCGAGTTCCTGTTCGACGACACGGTCACCGCTCTCGACCAGGACGGAGGCGGGGTCGATGTCACCTTCCGGCGATCCGCGCCACGACGTTTCGACCTGGTGGTCGGTGCGGACGGAATGCATTCCACGGTAAGGAGACTGGTATTCGGACCCGAGCGACAGTTCGTGCGCGATCTGGGCCTGTACGGCGCGACCGTCCCGTTGGCACCCGACGCCATCGAGGACCCGACCGAGATGACGATGCTGACCGCGCCGAACCGGATGCTGGTCGTGCACCCCGCGCGAACCACCCCGCTCGCGATCTTCACCTTCCGGGCACCACAGCCGGCACCCCACGATCGCAAGAACATCGCACTGCACAAGCAGACCGTGGCCGATGCGTACGCCGACATGCGCTGGCGGACATCGGAATTCGTGGCGACGTACCTTGACGACCCGGCGCCGTTCTTCGACCCTCTCACCACCGTCCGAATGCCCACGTGGTCCCGCGGGCGGGTCGTACTACTCGGGGACGCGGCGGCGGCGACAGCCCTGCTGGGCGACGGATCCAGCATGGCGATGGCGGGCGCGTACGCCCTCGCGGACGAGCTCGCCGCCCATCCAGATGATCACGCCCGCGCCTTCGCTGCCTACGAGTCGCGACTGCGCCGGGAAGTAGGCCCACGGCAGCGACGTGTCGGCCTGGTCTCCCGGCTCCTGGTGCCCCGCACCCAGCCTGGCCTCGTGCTGCGCAACACGGTGGCCCGCGCGGCCGGTCGCACCAGCCGGATCGCCCCGCGCGAAACAGCCGACCGGTAACGGTTTACGGCCTCAAAGCGACTGCGGCTCAATAAAGCACGGGATTTTCGCAGTGATCACTTTCGCCCAATTCCGACAATTGCCGTACACCAGATCTGTCCCTGCGAATCTGCCGCTGAACCACGGTGCGCTCGGTAGCATCGTGCGTCGGCCGCTCCTGCCAGTCCCCAGCACGCCGTCAAACCCGAGGATCATCGTGACTCCATCCGAAGATGAATCGCTGTCCTTTCGACCGGCAGAGCCACCGCCGTTCCCGGACGCACGGCCGATCAGGAAAACCGTGTCCCGGCGAAGAATTGCCGCCCTCGCCGGCGCTCTTCCGTTGGGCGCCATCGGGATCGGCGCCCTGATGCAGGGCCGGAACAGTGAAAACGTCTCGTCCGCCGCCGTTCCCGGCCCGGCTACCGCCAGTCCGACGCCGACGACGGCCAGCACCCTCACGACACAGGCCGCCCCTGCAGCCGACCTCGCACCCGAGATATCGCGTATCGGAAGTCGTCATATTGCCGCTCTCCATGCGATTCACAATTACATGAACCACATCTCCACCTATGCACCGCATTCACTGGACGAATACTTCACCGGCGCAATAGATTCGAGTACCGGAGCGCACCGCAAGCACCTGATCGACACTCAACATGCGACTCGGGAATACCTGCTTGCCACCAATCGCCGTAGTCAGGTCTTGGACTTCAACTGCGGCCTGCGCGCCATCACCGGCGGCAGCGCACTCGGCGTCGGCTACGTCAAGCTGGCCACGACGAACGACACGGCGGCCGAACAGTCCGTCTCCCTTACCGCGATGGTGGTCACCGCGGAAGAGCAACCCGACAGCCGATGGCTGATCAGCGACGTGAAGCAGATATCGACCTGAGCCGACCGCACCGTGTTACCGAATCCCCTGGTTGCGGCGTAGCGCTACTCGACCACGCAACTCAGCAACTACCATCGGTCGCGGCCGTGCTGGCGCCATCCGGCCGCGGGTTGGTTCAACGGAGGGGTTGTGGTGATGAGGGTTTCGTCGAAACAGGCGAAGGTGGTCGTGCTCGGCGGAGGCTACGCGGGTGTCGCGGCCGCCACTCGGCTGGCCCGGGCGAATACCGCGGTGACGCTGGTCAATCCGCGTAACGAATTCGTCGAGCGGATTCGGTTGCACCAGTACGTTGCGGGCAATCACGCCGCGGTGTCGCCGATGCGGAACCATCTGCCCGAAACGGTCGAATTCCGGCACGACACCGCCGAAGTCATCGATGCGCAGGCCCGTAGGGTCGAGCTGCTCGATTCCGGGGCCCTCGAATACGACTATCTGGTCTATGCCGTGGGTAGCCGGGCGGGCCGCACCGGGATCCCCGGTGCCGCCGAATCGGCAGTGTCGGTGTCCACTTGGGAGGATGCGGTCGCGGCCCGCCGGCGGTTGGACGCGCTACCGGACGGTGCGACGGTCACCGTGGTCGGCGGCGGGTTGACCGGTATCGAAACCGCGGCCGAACTCAACGAACTGGATCGCTTCGCGGTACGGCTGATCAGCGCCGGTGCGCTGGGCGCCACACTGAACACCCACGCGCAGAACCGGTTACGGCAATACTTCCGCGAGGCCGGGGTGCTCGTCATCGAGAACACCCGGGTCGTCGAGATCTTCGACAACAAGCTCGTCCTCGACGACGGCCGTCACCTCGGCAGCGAACTCACCCTGGTGACAACGGCTTTCCAGGCACCGGAGCTGGCCGCCGGCAGTGGGCTGGCCACCACGGCGACCGGTGCTCTGGAGGTCTCCGAAACCCTCGTCAGCACCAGCGCTTCGACCATCGTCGGCGCCGGTGACGGCTGCGCTTTCGCGGCCCGGCCACTGCGGATGAGCGCCCAGGCCGCCAACCCGACCGGGGTGCACGCCGCCGACACCGTACTCGCATTGATCGATGGCCGCGAGCCCAAACCGGTGCGCCGCAAGTACGTCGGTCAGGCGATGAGCCTGGGTCGGCGCAACGCCCTGATCCAGACCTCCGACCTGGCCGACCGGCCGCGCCGCCCGGTGCTGACCGGTCGCGCGGCCGCCACCGTGAAGGAACAGATCTGCAGCGCCACATTGGGTTTCGGCCACTTCGGGCCGCTGCGCTACAACTGGTCCTGGCCGATCGGCCGATAGCGAGAAATGAGACATCCATCCCGTTGCACGACGCAGCAGCACATGCCCTGCACCGGTGGAGTCGGCCCGCGATCGACGCCCTGACCTGGGGTGAGCTGTCTTCGGTGGCACGAGATGGGCGGCCCGTCCGGCTTTTCGATTGCGCGAAATAATATTTCGTGGCTTACTCGGCGGGCCTCTAGCTTCGGCGGCATGGAGTGGAACTTTCTCTCGGCCGAAGAACTTTCGACTGCTTTGCGTGCCGGTGCGGTGACCTCGGTGGAATTGACCGACGAGGCGATCGCCCGTATCGAACGCGAGGACAAGACGATCAACGCGATCTGCGTCGCGGATTTCGACCGTGCGCGCGACGCCGCGCGCCATGCCGACGAGGCGCGCGCCCGCGGCGCGGATCTGCCGTTGCTCGGTATTCCGGTGACGGTCAAGGAGTGCTACAACGTCGCCGGGCTGCCTACCAACTGGGGTTTGCCGGAACACCGGAACTACCACCCGGCCGAGGACGCGGTGCAGGTGTCGCGGCTGAAGGCGGCCGGTGCGGTGCTGCTCGGGAAGACCAACGTGCCGCCGGGACTGCAAGGGCTACAGAGCTACAACGAGATCTACGGCACCACCAACAACCCATGGGATCACGCACGTACCCCGGGCGGGTCCTCCGGCGGATCGGCAGCGGCCCTGGCGGCCGGCTTCGGCGCGCTGTCCATCGGCTCCGACATCGCCGGTTCGTTGCGCACCCCCGCACATTTCTGCGGTGTGTACGGACACAAGCCGACCCTCGGGTTGGTGGCGAACCGCGGGATGGTCGCACCGCTCGCACCGGCGTTGCCGGTCGACCTGGACCTCGCGGTCGTCGGCCCGATGGCGCGCACCGCCCGCGACCTCGCGCTCCTGCTCGATGTCATGGCCGGGCCGGATCCGCTGACGCGCGGCGTGGCGCACAAGCTGGTCCTGCCGCCCGCGCGCCACGAGCGGCTGAGCGACTTCCGGGTCCTGGTCCTCGACGAGCATCCGTTCATTCCGACCGGGTCCGCGGTGCGGGCGGCGGTGCACCGGGTGGCCGATGCGCTGGTCGCCGGCGGTGCCCGCGTCGAACGGCACAGTCCACTGCTCCCCGATCTTTCCGAAGCGGCAACGCTCTACACCCAGTTGCTGTTCTCGGGCTCCGTCGCGCGTTTTCCCATCGAAGCCGAGGAGCAGTTGCGGATTCGCGCCGCCGAATTGCGCGCGGACGACCAGAGTCTCGACGCGTCGCGGCTGCGCGGGATGCTGTTCAGTCACCGCGACTGGATGGCGGCGAACGACCGTCGCGAACTCCACCGGCACGGCTGGCGGCAGTTCTTCGCCGAATTCGATGCGGTGTTGTGCCCGATCACGCCGACCCCCGCGTTCCCGCACGACCACAACCCCGAGCTGCTGGACTGCCGGATCGACATCGACCGCGTCGAATACCCCTTCTTCGACCAGCTGGTCTGGGCCGGTCTGGCCACCATGCCCGGGCTGCCTGCCACGGCCATACCGGCAGGCTTGTCCCCCGCCGGCCTGCCGGTCGGCGTCCAGCTCATCGGCCCGGCGTTCGAGGACCACACCCCGCTGCGGCTGGCCGAACTGCTCGAGCAGAGCATCGGCGGCTTCCGAGCGCCGCGATAGGGCGCGCTGGGCAAACCGATTCGGGGGTGGGCGGAGTTGTCATGGAACGTGACCGACTCGGTCATGGTTCGAGTCATGGATCGTTTCTAACGTGATCGGTGTCACGTCCGTGCGTGCCGCTCCGTCGCCCGGTTCGGGAGGATTCCATTGACCAGTCGCGTTCGTATTACCCTGTGGCAGAGGCTTTCCCGCGTCGCGTTACAGATCACTGCGATAGCTGCGGTTCTCGGTCTCGCCCTGCCGTTCTCGTATAGTGCATCGGCGCACGCGAACCCGGACGCCGGTGAACTAGGTGCCGAATGGACAGCCACCTATTCGGCGCCACCGCTCTACCCGCACGTACACATCGACTGGGACGTGCCGCTGACGATGAGCGACGGGACAGTGTTGAAAGCCAACATCTATCGTCCGGCGGACGAGATGGGGCGCCCAGTCGACACACCGACTCCGACGCTGGTCAACCTGACGCCCTATACAAAACTCGCTTCCATGCTGGTGGATTCGGCGCTGTCGATACCTGTGCTCTCGGACGCGGTGATCGACCTGTTTCGCCGGTTCGATCTTTCAGGCACTCCGCTGGACGGTGTCACGGACCTGACGAAGATGCTCGGCGGCGGGCTGCCGCGCAACTTCGCGGTCGATCGCCCGCTCATCCAGTCCGGATACACCCAGATCGTGGTCGATGTGCGCGGGACGGGATTCTCGCAGGGTGTCCTGTCGTTCTTCGGTGCGCGCGAACAACAGGACACCGTCGAGGTGATCGATTGGGCGGCAAGGCAACCGTGGTCGGACGGGAAGGTCGGAATGACCGGGGTGTCGTATTCGGCGGTCAATCAGATCCAAGCCGCCGAGAAACAACCACCCGCGCTGAAAGCGATCTTCCCGGTCGAACCCGGTAGTGACCTGATGCGTGACATTCTGGCCCCCGGTGGCGGTTTGAACGTCGTATTCACTCCCGGGTGGCTGACAAGTGTGAATATCGCCAAACTATTGCCTGATCTGGTTTCGATCGCACAGGGCAGATTCGACTGGAAGTGGCTGGCGGACCGGGTCGCCAACCCGTTCACCTTCTTCGACCTGCTGATCGGCGCGCTCACCAGCACCGATGCCGGGTCGCTGCCGCCGAACACGGCGGCGGTACTCGACGAGAACAGCTCACTGCGCCAAGGGATGCGCGGCGAACCCGAGCGAATCCAGATCCCGGCCTTCGTCACCGGCGGCTGGCACGACGTCTTCACCAACAGCGAACCATCGATATACCAACGCATTTCGGTGCCGCCGGGGCAGAAGCAGCTGCTGATGGGCAACACCTACCATCTCAATCCGGGTATCGACTTCGGCCGGCCGGGCAATCCACCACGCCTGGACGTCCTGCAGCGCGCCTGGTTCGACAAATGGCTCAAGGGAATCGACAACGGCATCGACACCTACGGACCGATCACCTCCGAACAGCTCGGCGGTGCTTGGTCCACCACCGATACCTACCCCCGCTCCGGTGTCGAACACCGGCGCCTCTATTTGAACGGCACGCCGAGCGGGACGAGCGCCACCAGCATGTACGACGGATCCCTGGCACCCACGAACAGCACTGCGCCGCAACGAGTCACCATCGCGCCGGGCATCACCAGCCTGTGCTCGAACGACACCGCGGTCGGTACGGCGGGTGTGTCGATATTGCTATCCGGGTGCACCAAAGACGCACGGCCGCAGGAACTCAACGGCCTGAGCTTCACCACGGGCCCGGTATTCGAACCCACCCTCGTCTCCGGCCCGAGCGCCGTGCACCTGAACACCGTCCTCGACGCCACCGACGGCTATTGGAGCGCCACGCTCAACGATGTCGCACCGGACGGCCGTTCCACCGTGCTCGCCACCGGGCAGCTCACCGCCTCACTGCGCGCCCTTGACCCGGGCCGAAATCAATACTCGCCCAACGGAGATCTCACCGTCCCATATCCGAAGCTCACCATGGAAAGCCGCGAGCCCTTGGTTCCCGGTCGAGCCACCACCGTCGACATCGGGTTGACTCCGACCGACGCAGTCCTGCAACCGGGCCACCGACTGCGGATCGATGTGTACGCGAGCAACCTCCCCAAAGGAATGGCCCTCACCCCCTTCCTCATCGACAGTCAACTCCGCCCCCAGCACGTCGAACTGAACCCAGACGAACCGAGTTTCGTCAACGTGCCGGTGAGCGGCGCACCTTGGTGAGGCTTCAGGCGGCGTCCGCTACCTCATCGCCTCCGCGTAGTCCGCGAGTTCGATGGCGGCCGCGGTCTCGCGGCTGTCCTCGAGCTGTTCGTCCATCGCGCTTTCCGCGTTGAGCAGGCGGTTGCGGGCATCGAGCGCTTCGGTGGTCGGCGGTGCCAGGAACTGTGCGGTCGCCTGGCCGCCTTCCTGGCAGGCGGTGAGGTAGTCGCGCAGACGGGACTCGTACGCGTGGAACGCATTTCGGTGGTCGCCTTGCGCGATGGCGAGTTCTCCGGCGAGGACGTACGCGGCGATCATCGCCGACCCGGTGCCCTTGCCGCCCAGAGTGGCACCGGCGGCCGCATCGCCCAGCAGGACCGTCCGCCCGCTGGACCAGGAGTCGACGTCGACGCGACTGATGGAATCGAAATACAGCGTCGGCGTCTCCGCTAAACCGTCCAGCAGCGTGGTCGTTTCCCAGCCGATGCCACCGAACGTCTCGGCCAGGATCTTCTTCTGCCGGAACGGATCACGATCATTACCGATCGTGTCGGCGGCGAAGAGGGCGTAGACGTCGATCGTCGCGGAACCGCCGGGGCGGGGCACGGCCATGATCATCTTGCCGGGGACGTTGTACATCAACGCGGTGCGGTCGATCCCGACCCGGTTGGCCGCCGTCCAAGCGGCGACGCAATAGCCCAGATGGCTGACGAACCACGACTCCGGACCGAAGACCGAGCGCCGCACGGTCGAATGCAGCCCGTCGGCACCGACGACGAGGTCGAACGTGCGCGATGGCGACCGCCGAAAGTCAACGCGCACAGCATCTTCGGTTTCCTCCAAGGCGACGACCGGATCCCCGAAGAGATACTCGGCGGCATCGCGCGTGTGCTCGTGCAGCACGCGCGTCAGATCGCCGAGCATGATCTCGATCTGACCGCCGCCCCACTCGATCGGTACCTCCGCGAGCCGGCGACCGGCACTGTCGACGACCGTCGTCGGAACTCCGCCGGTCTGCAGCCCGCGTACGTCGTCCAGAATCCCCATCCGTTCCAGGACGGTCAGATGCGCCGCGCCGCGGAAGTCAACCGCGAAACCGCTGTCGCGGCGCGAGGGCGCGGCCTCCACCACCGTGGGCCGGCAGCCGTACCGGCCGAGCCAATACGCCAGCGCCGAGCCGGCGACACTCCCGCCACAGATGAGCACGTTGAGGTCGCGCAACGCGCGCTCGGGCGAGCGCAAAGAATGATCGAACATGATGAGAGTGAATCCTTCACTGGTGCAGACAAATACGAACCACATGTACGAAGACATAGGCCGCTGACACCAGCGATCAGTGCGGGCTAGAGCTGAAAACCCACCCCGGCAGTGCGCAACGGCCCCTGCGGGCGCGTAGGCATGGACGTCACTCCCTCGAACTCAACGATCATGAAACCAGCGAACAGCTAACCCGACAGCAGAAGATCGGTCAAGCAACAGGCCGGGAAGCAGGGTAGTAGCAATGTCCCCTCACGCGACGACTCCCGACCTGTCGCACCGGGCGCGACTGCACGCGCACAGCGCCGTCTCCACCGCCTTGGCACTGCACAGCGACTACACGTTGCGCGAACTCGTGGACGGGGCCGCGCCGATCGGTACCGGTATCGGCGGGAAGTCGGCGCTGCTGGAGGTCGCCGGAACCCGGGTCTTCGTGAAGCGAGTGCCCCTCACCGACCTGGAACGGCAGCCGGAACACGTCCGGTCCACGGCGAACCTGTTCGACCTGCCGTCGTTCTGCCAGTACGGCGTCGGGCTCCTCGGCGGTCCCGGCTTCGGGGCCTGGCGCGAACTCGCCGTGCACGTCATGACGACGAACTGGGTGCTCGCCGCCGAACACGAAGGCTTCCCGCTCATGTATCACTGGCGGGTACTGCCGGACACGACATCGTTGCCGGAGGAACTCGCCGACATCGACCACGCCGTCGCGTACTGGGGCAACCGACCGCAGATGCGCCACCGGATCGAGGCCATCCGGGATGCGTCGGCGAGCATCGCGCTGTTCCTGGAGTACCTCCCACAGAACCTGCACGAATGGCTGAACGCCCAGATCGAGGCGGGCGACGAGGCTGCCGACAGAGCCTGCGTCATGGTGGAACGCGAACTGGCCGTCGGCACGCACTTCATGAACAGCCGCGGGCTGCTACACCTCGACGCGCACTTCGAGAACATCCTGACCGACGGTCGGCGCCTCTACTTCGGCGACTACGGCCTCGCGCTCGCCCGCGGATTCGACCTCTCGCCCGAGGAAGTCACGTTCTTCGACCAGCATCAAAGTTACGACCGCGGCTACACCGCCACCTACCTCGTGAACTGGCTGATCGTCGCCCTGTACGGGCTGCGGCCGACGGACCGGCAGGCGCGGTCCGAGCTGGTGCGCGCCTTCGCCGAAGGCGAAGCGCCGGAGGGAATTCCGGCGCAAGCCGCAGCAATCCTCACGCGGCACGCACCCACCGCAGCGGCAATGTCGGCGTTCATGCGCGCGTTCCAGCAGGAGAGCCGCAGCGCTCGATATCCGGACCAGGAGATCCGCCGCCTACTGAGCGAATAGGGGCACGTTGCGCTTCGACTGCCTGGACGTGAGCACGCTTTCCGCTCACGCGGCAGCTCGGTATGCTCCGTCAGCCGATCGGTGGGGCCAGGTATTCCAGGGAATAGCCGGGGCCGGAGGGGGTGACGCGGGCGATGCCGGGTGAGTCGAGGTGGGCGCCGGCTACGTAGTGGTTTGGTCGGGTCAGTTGCTCGAGGAGCGATGCTCGTACGGCGCGGGCCTGGGTTTGGTCGCGGTCGAACTCCCAGGCGATGTTCGGGCGCTCGAATTGGAGGGTGGGGACGTGCACGGTGTCGCCCCAGACGAGCAGGTGACCGGCGCTGCTGCGGACGTCGTAGACGGTGTGGCCGGGGGTGTGGCCCGGTGTCGGGATCGCGGTGACCCAGTCGGTGAGCGCGACTTGGTCCGATACGGGGACGACGCGGTCGCGCAGCGGCGCGAGTCTTCCGGTGCACACCGAGGTGTCGCCCGCGCCGATCCACACGCGTTCGAGTTCAGGAAACGCCTCTGTACCGTCCGGCATGACCAACCCGCTCACGTGGTCTTCGTGTCTATGCGTGATGGCCACGTCGGTGATCTGCGCGCGATCGATACCCGCTTCGGTGAGCGCGTCGTAGATCAGGCCCATGGTGGGGTCGTGCCAGACATCGGACCCGCCGGTGTCGATCAGCACCGATCGGGTGCCGTCGGTGACGAAGAAGGCGTTGACCGCCAGCCGCAGGTTCGTGTCGACCAGCGGCACGGAAGCGGGCAGCGCCTCGAGTGGGCACCCGTCCTCGCCGCGCAGCCGGGTCGGCGGCATATCGATGTACCCGTCCCGCAACGAAATCACTTGCAGCTCGCCGAATTCGAAGGTGGCATGGTGACGGCCACTCGAGATCAAACGCATGGAACCTCCGGCGTCCAACATGTCTTGCGATGGAAGACTAAGGGTTGCCGTGATGAGGTCAGCGGGTGGGTTGCAGGATTTCGTAGCTGCTACCGGTGCCGTCGGTGAGGATCGCGGACAGTCCCCAGGGCAGGGGCTCCGGTTCGCGGAGGAACTGCACACCGCGGGCGGAGAGTTCCGCGTAGACGGCGGCGCAATCGTCGACGGTGAAGGTGCAGCCGGCCAGCACGCCTTTGACGAGCAGCGCCTCGAGTTGCCCGGCGGATTCGGGATCCAGAGCGGGCGGGCCCGGCATCAACAGAGCCAGTTGCACGTCGGGCTGGCCGGGAGCCCCCACGGCCAGCCAGCGCGCGCCTGGTCCCATCTCGACGTCGGCGCGCACCTGCAGACCGAGGGTGTCGGTGCAGAACTTCTTGGCCGCGTCCTGGTCGAGCACCCAGGCGACGGCAGTGTTGATTCCGGTGATCACGGGGTCTCCAATCGTGAATTTGCTTGCGCGAGAGGCTATTTCTTCGTCTTCGCGCCAGGCTTCTTCGGGGGCAGTTCCGCGGTGCACTCCCAGGCCCACTCGAGCCAGGAATCCAGCGCGGCGTCGTCGAGGGTTTCCTCGTCGAGTAGCACCCAGCCGTTCTGGGGTTTGCCGCGGAACAGCAACGGGCGCGCGCCGGGACGCGCCAGGGCGTCGTCCATCCCGTCCCCGCCGACGCGCACCATCAGGCCCTCGTCGTACAGATTCGCCATGGCGTTGCCCTGCCACAGGAAGGTCAGGCCGGCGAACATCTTCTTCGCGGTCACCCCGCGTGGCGCCAGCCGCTCGCTGATGCGGTCGGCGAGTACCTCGTCGTAGGCCATCACGTCCTCGCTTTCTGCTTCGGAAAGGTGAGCCGGAATCGACGATAGAACCCTTTGAGGACAGAAGTTGTCACCGAACCTTGGCAATCTGGGGCCATGACCTATGACCTGCCCGCCCGCATGCTGCGCCTGCTGTCGCTGCTGCAAACCCGCCGCTCGTGGGGTGGCAGCGAGCTGGCCGAACGCCTCGGGGTCACCCTTCGCACGGTGCGCCGCGACATCGAGCGGCTGCGTGCGATGGGCTACCCGGTCGAATCCGCCCCCGGTCACGCCGGGGGTTACCGGCTCGCGTCCGGTGCGGCCATGCCGCCGCTGCTACTCGACGACGACGAAGCCGTCGCCGTCGCCGTCGCGCTGCGCACCGCCTCCAGCGGCGTCACCGGCCTACCGGACACGGCACTGCGGGCACTGACCAAACTCGAGCAGGTACTGCCGAAACGCTTGCGCCACCGGATCACCGCTTTCGGCACCGTCACGCATCCGATCGGACCACTCTCGTGGGCGCCCGCGGAACCCTCCGCCGATCCCACGGTGCTGGCCACGCTCGCGGCCGCCTGCCGGGACCAGGAGATCCTCGAGTTCGACTATCGAACCCGGCACGGCAGCACCGAGCGGCGGCGGGTCGAACCGCACAGCCTGGTCTTCGCCACCAGCCACTGGTATCTGCTCGCCTACGACGCCCGCCACGGCGACTGGCGCATCCACCGTGCCGACCGCCTCACCGACCCTGCTCCGACCGGTCGGCACACCACACCCCGCGAACTCCCAGCCGCCGACCCTGCCACGTATGTCACCACCCGCCTGGCTGCCGCACCCACCCGATACCAGGTGCACATCACTGTCCCCATGCCGGCCGATATCGCCGCTACCCGCGCCTACGCCCTCCCCGACCGAGCCCATCACATCGATGACGGCAACAGCCGCCTCGACCTGTCCGCCGATCACCCCCGCGACATCGCCGCACAACTCCTCGGCCTGGCGCCCGACGCCGACACGGTCACCGGAACCCCCGACCTCGCACCACATCTCGAACAACTAGGGCACTTCTTGCTCGGCATCGCTCGACAGCTCGCCACCGAGCATGAACGCGACACCTGAGGTCATACGCCGAGACACTGCCGTCAGTCGACTTCGCGATCGTGGCGCGGAGCTACTCGGGATCGCCGAACAGCCGTCGGGTGGCGGACACGAGAAGCGGTGTCACGCTGGGTAATTCGCTGATGCTCCGGGTGGTCATGCAGTGGCGGACACGGTCGTCGTAACCGCCGACGAGCAGGTCGAACATTTCCGGCGGCAGCTCGGGTAACGCCGGGTCGTCTTGCCGCGCAAGGTGATACGCACCGCGAACGCGCCCGGCGAACGCCGCGAGCATCTGCGTGCGCCGGGTCGAGATGAGCGGACCCGCGCCCAGGGATTCCACCAGTAGCGCCCAGGCCGCCGCGGGTTCGGCCACCAGAACATCGATGAAGGCACGCAGGGAGGCGTCGATCCTGGCCCGCCAGTCCCCCGCGGACCGTTCGATACCGTCGTCGATCGCGCTGATCACCACGGGCAGCACCGCATCGAAGGCGGCGAGGTAGCAGTCCTCTTTGCCAGTGAATTGCTGATAAAAGGTACGCCGCGATACCCCGGAGCGATCGGCGATGTCGGTGATCGTAGTCGCGGCATAGCCCTTGGCATGGAGGGCTTCGAACAAGCCCAGATGAATCCTGCCACGCTGCGAAGAAACGACATCCTCCCTGGTGAAACGGTGTTTCCCGCTAGGAAGGCGGTCGCGCGAGATATTGAGCGAGGTCAAAGGGGCCACTGCGGTAGATTACCTCGTCTCCGGGAAACCAGTCCGTCTACAAATTATAGCCAGCATGTTGCAGGATGCTTCTGGAGACTATACAGTCTCCCATAGACTGCAAAGGATACGAAGCACTGGGCACAGGTCGAAGGGCTTTCATTCGGACTTCCCCGTGCCCCTCCGGCAACGGAACAGAAACGGTACAGATCCGCACCAGAGGTTGTCTCCGAGAGCGAGGAAACGAATGCGGGTATCCACAACGAGGTGGCAACGACACCGGGTTCGGGCGGTAATGCTTTCCGCCATCACGGTGTTGGCGGTGCAACTGACCGGCGGCATGGCCGCGGCCGCGCCGGAGACCAAGGCCGAGGTGCCGATCGATCCGTTACCGGTCGCGGTACTCCCCCCAGAACTCGATCCGTTCTACCGAGCGCCGGCGAGTGCGATCGAGGCCGCCGCGCCCGGGGATATCCTGAAGGCGCGCTTGATCACCCCGGCCGCGTTGAACGTGATCCCCATGAACGTGGACGCCTGGCAGGTGCTGTATCGCACCAACGACAGCCACGGCCAAGCCATCGCCACCGTGACCACTTTGATCAAGCCGCGCGGGCCCGCTCCCGAAGGCGGGCGAAAGCTGTTGTCCTACCAGGTGGCCGAAGACTCCACCGCGATGTACTGCGCGCCGTCCTACGGCATCCAGCAGGGCAGCATCCCGATCTTCTCCGACTTCGTGAACATGGGCGAAGCGAATCTCGCTGTCCTGGAAGCGGTATCGAACGGCTACGCCCTGTCCATGCCTGACTACCAGGGCCCGAACTCGGCTTTCGGCGCCGCCGTCATCGGCGGGCAAGCAACGCTGGACGCCATGCGCGCGGCGATAAAGTTCACCCCTTTGGAACTGTCCGCCGGGAATGACACGCGCATCGCCGCGCTCGGCTACTCGGGCGGCTCCATCCCTACCGGCTGGCTCACGGAACACGCCAAAGACTATGCCCCAGAACTGAATATCGTGGGTATCGGCCTCGGCGGTGTCGCCATGGCCGACTTGCCCGCGGTCATCCGGCAGAACAACTTCAACATCGGCGCCGGACTGATCGGTGGCGCCTTCTCGGGCTTCGCCACCGAATACCCCGGCGTGAAACAGGTACTGGAGACCAGGACCGACTGGTTCACCCGGTTCACCATGACCGTGAAAAGCTTTCTGTGCCACAGCCCTTACGGTTCGGCCACTTTCCCGTTCTGGAACTACCTCGGTGGCTACACCGGCCCCGAGCCCGGCGGCATCCTGGCCGAACCCGCCATTGTCGACGCGATCAACGACAACGCACTGGGTAAGCAACGACCCACCGTGCCGATGTACGTCTACCACGCGCAGAGCGACGAGCTGATCCCCTACGCAGGCACCGACCGACTGATCGACTGGTACTGCGACGACCCCGGCCAATCCATCACCTACGACAGCGAATACTTCGCCGAACACATTTCCGGGCTGCTCACCTGGATCCCCCGCGCCTATGACTTCGTCGTCGACCGCCTCGAAGACCGTCCCGCCCAACCCGGTTGCCGGACCAACAAACAATTCAGCACCCTCGCCGAGGGCGACGTCGTCGACTTGCTCGTCCAGAAATGGCCCGCCCTGGCCGGACTGCTCACCGGACAGCAGGTCGGACGCACACCCGGCCGCTGACTCCGCCGCGAGACCACTGGTCTGTTGAAGGAGCCGACGATGCAACCAGCGCCCGAGCGCTACGAGCCGACCCCGAACCGCGAATCACCCGGTGCGTTCGCGGCAAAGCTCAACGCCCTGATCGACCGATGGCAAGAACAGCACAGCAAGACACTGAGCAATGAACAACTCCGCCGAGAACTCGACCGTCGCGGCTGCCGCATCTCCTCGCCCTATCTGTCGCAACTGCGCCGGGGCATCCGCACCGAGCCCTCCGCGAAGGTCATCACTACGCTGGCAACGTTTTTCGAAGTCGAGGACGACTATTTCACCGAAGGCCCCGAGCTCGGTTCCAGCCACTGGAACGAAGCTCTCGCCGCGAAACTGTCCGATACCGCGCTACGGCGGTTGGTTCGCGCCTCGGCCGCGTTGTCCAGCGAATCCATCAAACGCCTGTCCACCCTCGCCGCCCTGCTCCAAATCTCCGAAGCCACACCCGATTCGCACGAGCGACCCGACGATCGAGAAGTTCCCGCAATGAATGGACATATCGTGCGCGGCTTCGACGCCGAACGCTTCGACGCGATTCGACGCCGGCAGGGCTTCTCGATCGCCGACCTCGCCCGGCACAGCGGCGTCGGGGTGACCACGGTCTACGGCTGGTGTACCGGCATCAGCCGACCACAGGTCCATCTCCTGCACCGGGTCGCCGCCGTGCTCGAGGTCGGGATGGACGAGATTCTCGACCTGCCGATCAACACCCGGTCACTGGCCGAATACCGTTGGCTGGCCGGCCTGATCCAGTCCCAGGTCGCCTGGACACTGGGGATGCGCACCGATGCCTTCGCCCAAATCGAGCGCGGCAGAACCCGATTGTCCGAGGAACGAGCCCAGCACCTGGCAACGCTCTACGAGACGACCGCGGACGCGATACATGCGGCTTGGCAGCGAGCGGAGCAACGCAGCACCGGTGACCTCCCGCGCTGAGGACCGAAGGTGCGCTCGGCGTGCCGATCTCGCGATCGAGCACACCGAGCGCACCGTTCTCAGCGTTCGAGGAGCAGGGTTGTCTAGCCGAGCGTCCGGATGAAACGGGCGAGGGTTTCCCCGCTGTAGTCCGGGCTTCCGTCGTTCTGCACCGCGGCGGCGCCGATGGTGTCGACGTGGTTGTAGCCGGGCAGGGTGACGACGGTCGACGACGGCGGCGTCGGGAAGAGCGCACCGACCGCGGCTTGCACGACGCTGTCCTGCGCGAAGGCGGCGTAATTGGGTTTGGTGCGGCTCATGCCGTGGTAGCGCAGTCCGTTCAGCTCACCGCTGCGCGCACCGCCGTAGCCCGCACCGATATCCACCACCACGCGCAGCGGAAAGTAGGTCTCCCAGTATGCGTATGGCGAGCCCATCGCGAGTTGCCTTGCGGCATCACGGATATCGGCGGTCTCATGCGCAGGCGCGGTGTACCCGATGCCCAGGACGTCGTCGTAGTTGCGCCAGGTGTAGAGCGCACCGCGGTCGGTCGGCGCGACGCGCGTCTGCGGGCCGGCGCCCAACCTGAGGTAGTTGCCGAGCAGCGGTATCTGCGTGACGGATCCTGGATTCGGGAAGGTCTTCTCCTCGACCGGTCCGCCGGCCAGCGCGCCCAGTCCCTGCTGGAAAAGCGTGAAATTGGAGGAGTTGTTGTCGATCAACACGCCGAGCAGGGCGGAATTGGTGAATCGGTAGTCGCGCATGGTGCCGGTGCCGTCGGCGCCGTTGGTGGCGAAGGCACTCCAACTGCGGGCGAACAGGTAGTTGAGCGTCGTGTCCATCTCCAGGTCGTGCGGGATATGCGCGAGCAGGCTGCTCTCCCCGTCGGGATCCAGATGCGCGGCCAACCCAGCCAGCCGCAGCAGCAGGAATCCCTTGGTGCCGATCACCGGCAACGGACCGAAGGTGCGCGGCAGCAGCCCCGCCCGGAATCCGTTCTGCACCACCGTCTCCGCAGGCGAGACAAGCGCATTGGTGATGTCGTGCAGCAACGGGGTGTTCTGGATGGCGACCGGATCGGAGGAGATGATCGAGTCCTGCGCGGCAAAGGCCGCACACTGATCCGCGCCCGGACGCCCGTCGAAGTCCCAGTCGGCGAAGAAGCCGGTCACCAGGCCGCCCAACGAGATTCCGGTGCAGACGAACCGCCGCTGCCGCTCGGCCTGCTCGGGCACCTCCGCCAGCATCACCTCGTATTGGTCCCGCACCACGCGTTCGAGACCCATGAAATCGAGCACCGGCAGTTCGGCCGAAGTCTTGATTCCCGGGAACACCTTGCCGTCCAACGGTTTTCCGTTGAAGTAGTAGTCGACCGCGTCGAGGTAGTCGCCGCTGCGCAGCGCGTAGTCGAAACCCTCGGTCTCGTCGAGGCACGCGCTGCGCCGTCCCAGCGCCCAGAATTCGATCTGCTGCCCCATGGCCCGCGCCGAATGCACGGTATTGAACGCGACGCTGTCGGAGTTCTGCGCGCCACCACCGAGCCCCTGCTCCTGGATCGCGATGTGCGCCGCGTCCGCCGACGCGGCGGGCCCGTCCACGGATCGATACCGCAGATACCCGACCCGATCGCAGGCCGCCGGATGTGCGGGCGCGTCCGCGGGCAACGGCAGCAGATAGCTGACGTACGACGTAATGACCCCGTCCCGCGTCGACAGCACCTGTTCCTGCCGATCGCTCGCCGCACTCACCGGCTCCGGGTCGGCCCCCGCCACCCCGGCCTGTGTCATCGATGCCACCACCGCGGCTGCCATGAGAGCGGTGACCCCCCGTCGGCGCGCCGCCGACCAAACCACACTGTCCATGCGGAGGAGCCTTCCAGCGGTGCCCGCGGCCGAACTACTGGCAAATCACTAGTGTTTTCCAGAATGCGTTGTTCAACTGCAAGGGCCACGTCCACCCGACGGTTTCAGCAGACTCCCGCAACAGAATTCGTGCCGCCCGGCTCGGGTCAGCGACCGAAGTCGTCGCGGTGCACGGCCGCCCACTCCGCGAAATTTTGCGGACGGACGCCCCAGGTTTCGAAAAGCTCGGCGGCTGCCCAGCGCGATGCTCTGCTCGTGGAAGAGCTCTGGGCGGGCAAGGCCGGGACGTGGTGCCGCGGCTGATCCGATTTTTTCAAGAGTCGACTCGGGAGCCCTGCCAGCCCCGGAGACGAGGTGAAGCCGAGGTACCGTGACGGTCATGGGCGATGGCTCCAACCGGGTGAGCGATTCACGGCAGACCGATGAGTCCGCTGCCACAAGTCTTTTGGTAGCGGCACGTTCGGGTGACGGCGATGCGTTCGGACGGCTGGTCGGGCCGTTTCGCGATGAGTTGCGTGCCCACTGCTATCGAATGCTGGGGTCTGTTCATGATGCCGAGGACGCAGTCCAGGAAACCCTGGATCGCGCCTGGCGCAGCCTGCAGAACTTCGAGGATCGGGGGTCGATCCGACCGTGGCTGTACAAGATCGCAACGAACCGGTCGCTGACGATCATCGAGCGTCGCGGGCGACGTGAGCTGCCCACCGATTTGGCTGCGGACGCTACCCCGCGAGCCGAGGCGACGTGGCTGGAACCCTATCCGGATCACCTGATGGGCTGGACGGCGCAGTTGAGCCCGGAAGCTCGAGTCATCGCACGAGAAACCGTGGAGTTGGCGTTCGTCGCTGCGCTGCAACACCTTTCGGCTCTACAACGCGCCGTGCTCCTCCTACGCGATGTGCTCGGCTTCGCCGCGGGCGAGGTCGCCGCACTCCTGGACACCACGGTGCCTGCGGTGAACAGCGCACTGCAGCGGGCACGCAAGGTGCAGGCCGACCTGCTTCCGGCGACCACGCAACACCGGACGCTCGACGCGCTGGGCGAGGTCGCTCAGCGGGACCTGGCAAAGAAGTACCTGCTCGCGTGGGAGGCGGGCGACGTGGACACGATCGTGGCGATGCTGACCGACGACGTCCGGTACTCGATGCCACCGCTGCACATCTGGTACGAGGGGCGCGACGGGGTACGCGAGTTCCTGGTCGATACCGCCTTGCGGCATCGCTGGCGGTTCCGGCCGGTGCGGGCGAACGGGCAGATCGCGTTCGGAACCTACCGGTGGGAGACAGAACAGGGCGTGTACGTCCCGTCCGGCCTGGATTTGCTGCTGGTACGCGATCGGCAGGTGGCGGAAGTGGTCTCGTTCCTCGACGCCGACTTCCCGTCCTTCGGTCTGCCGCCACAGCTGAGAGAAAAAGATCTGTAAACGGCGATGAGTTTGCCGGACGGCCCGGGTTGTAGTGCTGACATAACAACCCGGAAGGACCGAGCAGACCATGTCCACAGACGAGAAGCAGATCCGCGCACTGATCGAGCATTGGGCCGAGTCGGTGCACCACGGCGACCTCCCCGCGGTCCTCGCCGACCATGCCGAGGACATCGTGATGTTCGACGTACCGCCACCGCAGCAGGGCGTGCGCGGCCTCGACGCCTACCGCGACACTTGGCCGCCGTTCTTCCAATGGCAGGCCCAGGGCGCCGCCTTCGACATCGAGTCACTCGACATCACCGCCGGTGCCGACGTCGCCTTCGCCCACGCCCTGCTGCGGTGCGGAACCGAGCACAACTTTCTCCGCAATCCCGACAACCGACTGCGGTTGACCTTCGGCCTGCGCAAACAGGACGGTCGATGGGTCGTCGCGCACGAGCACCATTCCTTCCCGCTCGACACGGACAGCCCTGAGACCGAGCAAGCCGACGTCGCCGCAGAGCAGGACTTCGACCTCCCCCACAGCCCGGCTCCCCACATCCAGGAAAGCAATCGCTGAGGTCGGTAGCAGCGCCATCCCTCAGCGCGGGGTGAGGGTGACGGTGGCGGTGGTCGGGCCGGTGGAGGTCCAGGTCACGGCGATCGTGGGATAGCCCTGACGGCCGAAGTTGCCGGTGCTGCCGATTCACCTCTCGGTCAGGGATTGATCACGGCGTCGAAGGCGGTGCGGACGTCGGTGTCGGCGGACTGGACGTACTTCGCACCGACACGGTCGTCAGCGGTCGAGAACAGCGTGGGCGGGCAGGTCGCGCCGGTGATCTGGATGCGAGTGTCGAGCACCGGCTTTCCGGTGCGTACCTCGAAGACACGCAACGGTATCGCCTTCTTGTGGAACGGCACGTCCGACAGACGGTGGGTGAGTTCCGAACGGTAAGTGCATGTTTCGACGACGTCACCGAATTCGGTCGGTCCGGCGCAGATCACGATCACCGCGTCCGCGGCATCGCCGGCCCGCCACTCGGCCGGGAACGCGGCGGTGTCGAAGTCGTTCCCGAACAGCAAGGCGCGGTTGGGGTTTGCGCTGCGGTACGGCGCCGCAGCGCTGTATGGCTGCGGTGCGCGGCAGTACGCGGGCTGTGCACCGGGCGTCTGCGGCTGCAACAGCCCGCGCACCGTCGCCAGTTCGATCGCCTGAACGGCTTTGCGCAGTCCCGCTTTTGCCTGATCGAAAAGCGGGTGCCACGGATACTGGTCGAGCAGGTGCTGGTAGCGGTCCCTGGCGCCGGCCCAGTTGCCGACCGTCATCAGATCTGCGGCGCAGCCGAACAGCGCCCAAGGGGCGATGGCAGGCACTGCGTCTGTAGCGCGCCGACGGACGTCGTCGTCGAAGGGATGCTCCACGAGCCAATCGGTGACGGCGGCAGCCGCACAGTCCTCGCTGCCGTCGGGCAGCCGCTGGAGCAGATCGTCGAGAACTCGCCGCGCCATCGCCCCGTGACCGGGCAACTCGGTCAACACCGTGTCCAGCAGCGCGAATCCTCTTGCTAGGGAAGACGTGTCGCCGGTCAGCGCCAGGCTGAACTCGTCTGCGGCGCGACGCAGGAGCGCGCATGCTCGATCGGTACGTTCGATACGCGCGGCGCGGGGCGCCGCCGCCACCCGATCACCGATCCACAGCCGAGCGGCGGCAAGACGGCCCTGCACGCAATCGCCGCCGCGCCTGGCTTCGGCGATCTGGCGGTCGATGTGCACGGCCTCCATCCGCAGCACCACGACGACACCCACCACCAGAAGGGTCACGGCGAGCGCGACCGCCCGCCGAACCCGCACCCCGCCCGCGGGTTCGGCGACGGTCGCCGCCACGCGGCTGCCGTGCACGATCAGCGCTGCCCACCACAGCAGCACGACGAGATCGAGCCACATCGCTCGCACGAATACCGTCTGCACGACGACGACACAGACCGTCACCGCAGTCGTGACGAGGGCCGACCGCCACCGCCGCACCATCAGGTAGCCGAGCCCGAGCAGCGACGCGTTGCCGATCGCTACCCAGATCCGGCCGGGCCGCCGCATGGCATGCACGATCAGTGACCGGTTCGCACGGGGACGCACTCCAATTGCGAAGGGTCGTAATACTTCGCGCGCGCCTTCTCGCACTCCTCGCGGTTCGGATAGGGGCCCGGATCGGGCAGCTGGTAACGGCCCGCCGACCCGGACGCGACCTGGCCGACAATGGTGCGCGCCTCGGATCGCGACGCGTTCGGCACCAGTGTCGACGGTTCGTATGCGGCCGCGGTGGCAGGTACAGCTGCCGAACACAGCGCCGTACCGACCACTGCCGCCGCCAACGAATAGCGGATGCTGTTGTGTGCCATGAGAATTGCCCTTCGTTCAGGTATCAGATGCTGCGGGCCCCGATCGAACTCCGCGATCAGATATTCGCGCGACCCTCTCCGGACCGGTCCGGGGTTGAATGCACTGAGCCAGAATGGGTTTCGCACAGCAAAGGGCGCGACAGCGCAATACGCTGCTGTCGCGGCATCGGAGGTGCGCCTAGTCGAGCAGGTCGAGATCCCGTGGCACGAGGGTCGACGACTGGATCAGCTCTTGAATCAAGTTGTGGTTCAGCATGTTCCCGATCGGCTCGGTCAGCTGGTCCCTGGTCAGCCCGGGGACCGGCGCCCGCCCGCAGGCCCGCGCGTACTTCTCGTCCGAGAGTTTGGCCCGCACCCGGCCGACCAGCTCGGCGACCACCCGGTCGGTCCACCCCGCTTCGGGCTGCACCGTGGCCAGCAGCGTGGCGGTTTCCTTCCAGGTCCACGGCTGCGGCCAGCGTTCATGGAACAGATACGACTGCCCGAGCGCGACCAGCACCAGTTTCTCGTCCGGCCGCAACGGCCACGGCGGCGCCACGTCGGTGACATGCTCGTGCCGAGGTGCCCGCACGTCACCGTCGTCGCCGGTGACGTAGACCTCCAGTAGATGCTCACGGTGGTGCGATCCGCGGATGAACATCGGGGTGTAGCCGGTGTACAGCGGAAACGGCTCCTCCCGCGAAAACAACAGCCGGGCTTCCGGTAGCCGGATGGGCACGGTGCCGGTATTGCTCAGTGCCCAACCGGCCCGGTGATAGGTAAGCGTCCCGTGTACTCGGCTGATCCGCAGATCGTCCGGCCCGACCCCGACATCGACCTGTCGCAGATTGCGGCCGAACTCGATGACATTGCCCTCCTCGGGACGTCCGCTCACCCCGCCGACCGTCGACTGGACCGAGATGGTGCCCGGCGGCACACCACCGACCCCGCCCGCCAATCCCTGCGTGGACGGGGCCAACGCGGTCAGTCCGTTTCGCCTGCGCTCCCCTGCTTGTTGCGACACTTCGGCCTCCTCGACTCGGTGTTCGAGCCTCGCACGCCACCCGCCGGACCGGTCCGCACGGTCACCGGACCAGGCTGGCGGCGACGGTGGTGGCGAGTTCGGTGGCGGTCGCGCAACGCAATTCCGGCGTCGGCGCGCCTCCGAACCGGACGACGGCGATCTCGGCGAGTTCGTCACCGGAAACCCCGGTGAAGTCCCGGTACTGGATCTGCACGGTGCACTCGTCGGTATTGGTCACTCCGGCGCGCCGGAAGCTGGGGAGTCCGGCGAGCACGAGTGGTTGCCCGTCCACGGCCGTTTTCGGTGGGTCGCGGTCGTAGCGCACCGTCACGTGGCTATCGATGGTGCTGTTCCAGCGACAGGACCAGTTGCCGAAGCCGGGCACCGGACGCAGCGCGTCCAATCCCGGGACCTTGCTGAGCGTCGGCACGTCCAGTTGCGCGCAGGCGTCGTGGCGGGCCAGCGAGTCTGCGGGGAACTCCCCTGATCGTCGCGGAATCGGCCCACGTGCCAACATCTCTCGCACATGACCGGTCACCGCATCGGCCATCGCGCACGGATCCGGCCCACCCGGCTTGCGCTGACCGAGGATCTCGATCCTCGCATTGCCCGAAAGTATCAGGGCCCGAGTGCATCTGGTGTTCCCCGCCGGCTCGGACACAATGGCGAGGTCACCGACCCGGGTCACCGTGGCCTGCGAGTTCGGCTCGGGCGGCGGGGCGCCGGACAGGGTCAGCCGGACCCGGCCGACCTCGGGATGAAAGTCCTCGCCGGGCAGCCGGACCCGCATATCGCAGGTATCGAAATTGCCCTGGTCCGTAGCCATGTCGATGCGCCCGAAGTCCGCGAGCACCGCCGGGTCCAGCAGCGCACACGGGTCGGCGGTCCGCGGATCACCGAGCGGGTCGGCAGGCCCGTCTGCGGGCATGGCCACCCCGGCCGCGACGGTCAGCGCTACCGCACACAGCAGGGCCGCACCGAGTACCACCCGGCGCAGCAGCGTGCGGTCCAGATCGCGCGGCGCCTGTTCCAGGCGCGCGAACGAGGCGGCGGCCGCGGCGGCGGAGGGGCGCAGGCCCGGATTCGTCAGCGTCAGCTGGGTCAGCAACACGTCGAGGGCGCCGGTCTCGCGCCGCGGGCCCGACACCGCGAGCAAGGACGCGGCGAGCGCGTACACATCGGCTTTAGGGCCGGGGAGCCCGCCTTGTCCGATCTCGGGCGCGGCATAGCGCCACTTTCCGCGCGCGGCATCGGCTTTCGGACGCTCGCCGGTACCGGCTGCCCGCAGATCCAGCGAGCTGCCGAAATCGGTGAGCCTGGCCTCGCCGTCGGGGGTGAGGATGATGTTCTCCGGCGAGACATCACAGTGCAGGATGCCGTTGTCGTGACAGTGCGCGAGCGCGCTCGCGATCTGCGCGCCGACGGCCACGGTCTGGGAAATCCCCAATTTCCTTTGCTGGCGCGCATTTTCGGCGAGCGAGGCGCCCGGGACATATTCGGTGACCAACCACAGCACGCCGTCGCACTCGAAGATATCGAGCACGCCGACGATATTCGGATGCCGCAGGCCTGCGGCGTTGCGTGCCGCGACACGCAGCACCTGCGCGCCCTCCGCATCGCCGGTACGTGGACATTTCAGCACCACGTCCCGGCCGAGCACCTCGTCGGTGGCCCGCCAGACCAGCCCTTCGCCACCCAACGTGAACATTTCCCGCAACGTGTAACGATCCGCGATGCAGTCACCGTCGCTCGCCATGCGCCCGTCCTCGATTCGGCTCACGTCCCGCAGCGAAAGTGTAGCCCGCCCACAAAGACTCGACCCGAACGATTCACCACACTGGGCGCCTTCGCCTTTCTTGTGCACGACGTGTTGGCCGCCTTCACGCTCTGCGAATCGACCAGCCCGCCTTGGGGTTCCAGTCGCGGCGGCGAACTGGTCAGCCAGTTCTCCGGCGGTCCTCGCGTGGATGCCGGGACGCCCATGCCGTTCGCGCGAGCACCTCGACCTGTGACGCTATCAGATACGAACCAACATCTGTACCTAAAAACTACCCATTGCAAAACACTAACGGGTAGCGTTATGTTCTGAGCATGAGAGCAGTCCGCTTCGCCGAGTACGGCGGCCCCGAAGTCCTGGAACTGACCGAAGTGCCCGAACCTCACCCGGGGCCGGGGCAGATACGCATCGCCGTGCGCGCGGCCGGTGTGAATCCGCACGATTGGCGGGTTCGCGAGGGCCAGTTCCGGCGGATCCGCCCGATCGAACTGCCGACGGGCCTCGGCCAGGACGCTGCGGGCGTGGTGGACGAAGTCGGCGCGGGTGTGAGCGATATCGAGGTCGGCGCGTACGTGCTCGGCCGCGGTGCGGGCACGTACGCCGAGTTCGCTGTGCTGTCGTCGTGGGCCCGGCTGCCTCGCGGTCTCACCTTCGCCGAGGCGGCCGGGTACCCGTCTGTAGTCGAGACCGCATTACGAATCCTGCGCCTGGTCGATGTCCAGCCCGGGCAAACACTGCTGGTCAGCGGTGCGGCCGGCGGTGTCGGTTCCGCGGCGCTGCAGATCGCCCGGGAACGCGGCATCAAGGTGATCGGCACCGCCGGGGCCGCGAATCTGGATTATGTGCGCAGCCTCGGCGCCGCGGCCACCACCTACGGCGAAGGCTGGGTCGAGCGGGTCCGCGAACTCGGCACTGTCGATGCCGCGCTGGATCTGAACGGTGCCGGCGTCATCCGAGGTCTGCTCGACCTGACCGGAGACCCGGACAAGGTCGTCACCATCGCCGACCTCGAGGCGCCGATGCTCGGCATCCGATTCGCCGGTGTGGGCGGCAGCATGACCGAAGCGCTCGCCGAGACCGTCGATCTGATCTCCCGCGAAAAGTTGTATATCCCTGTCGCCCAGTCATATTCGCTCGCAGACGCGGCGACCGCACACACCGACAGCCAAGCCGGGCACACCCGTGGACGCCGGGTCCTGCTCGTCTGAGCGCGTGCGCCCCGCTCCGGCCGGAGCATCCACCCCGGTCGCCCGTCGACCCCAGAGGAGACAACCGTGTACCGACCCCGCATCGACGCCGATGTCGAGATGACGACCAGAGACGGCGTCACCCTCACCGCCGATCTGTACCGCCCGGCCGAGGAGGGCCGATGGCCGGTGCTGCTGCATCGCACCCCGTACAACCGCAGGGATTCCTTCCGGGTGTCCGGAATCGTCGCCGACCCGCTGTGGCTCGCCAGGCAGGGCTTCGCGGTGCTCGTCCAGGACACCCGCGGCCGATTCCAGTCCGGTGGCGAATTCGATTTCATCACACAGGAATACAACGACTCCTACGACGCGATCGATTGGGCCGCAACGCAATCCTGGAGCGACGGCAATGTCGGCATCTACGGCTCGTCCTATCTGGGCATGGCCGTCCTGCAAGCCGTCGCGGCCCGCAATCCACATCTCAAAGCGGCGGTCGCCCTGGTCGCTACCGCCGATATGCGCCACACCGCCCGGCCGGGTGGCGTGTTCGAGCTCGGCTTCCTCACCACCTACGGTCTCGTGCTCTGCCTCGAAGGTCTCGACCACAGCTCGCTGGACGCGGACGAGCAGGAACAGGTGCGCAAACAACTCGCCGAAGCCTTCGCCGACCCGCTCGCCACCGTGCGCAGGCTGCCGCTCACCGGTATCGGCCCGCTCGACGACGACCGGGTAGCGCCGTTCTGGGCCGACTGGCTGCGCTCGCCCAACGACCCGTTCTGGCAGCGACCGACCCTGCTCACCGAACCCGAACGCGTCACCATCCCGTTCCTGCAGGTGACGGGCTACCAGGACTTCACCAGCCCCACCCAGTTCCGGCTGGCCACCGCGCTCGCCGACAACGAGCACGCCCGCCTCGTCGCCGGACCCTGGACGCATTTCGGCACTTACACCCCGTCCGGGCAGGTCGGCGCCCGCGTGCTCGCCGACGCGGCCGCCGGCGTGCCCACCTGGAATCCGGTGCTCGCCGCGTTCTTCGACCGACATCTGCGCGGCGGTGACGGCGCGGACCACCCGGGTGCCGACCGGTATCTTTCCGGACCCGGCCGGGTGACGTACTTCGTCGGCGGCTCGGACACCTGGGCCTCCGCGTCCGTCTGGCCGCCCGCGTCGACCATCGCGGAGTGGGCACTCGGCTCGGGCGGTGACGCGCGCACCGCGGACGGCAACGGCCACTTGATCCGTTCAGGCACGGAAAACGCAGCGGCGACTGCGCTTTCCGATACCTTCACCGCCGACCCGCACGATCCCTTCCCGACCCACGGCGGCGCGGTCCTGCTGGAACGAGACCCGGCGGCGGCGCCACAGGGCATCCAGGACCAGCGCGCCGTCGACCGGCGCTACGACCTGCTCGTCTACACCAGCGAGCCGCTGACCGAGGAGGTGACGATCGCCGGACAACCCGAGCTGGTCACCTTCCTCACCAGCAGCGCCCCCGACGCGGACGTGTGCGTCACCCTGGTCGACGTCGAACCGGATGGTTTCGCCCGCAATGTCGCCGACGGCGCGCAACGTGCCCGCTACCGCGACGGCGGTGACACCGACTGGCTCGATGCCGAGGAACCCAGCCGCGTCACCGTCACCCTGCACGACGTGGCGCACCGGTTCGGTGTCGGCCACCGCATTCGTGTGCAGATCGCCGGGTTCGATTTCCCCCGGTTCAGCCGCAACCTGCACACCCGCACCGTGCCCGAGTTCGGCACCCTCGACGAGGCCGTGCCCGCTCAGCACACCGTGCACCACCACCCGGCAGCGCCCTCCACGCTGCGCCTGCCGATGCTCGCCGCATGACCATCGACCCACAGGAGTTCGCCTTGTCCGAAATCGTCGTCATCGCCAGTCTGCAGGCCAAAGCCGGACGCGGCGCGGACCTGCTCGCGTTGCTGTCCGAACTGGCCCCGCGGGTCCTGCACACCGAACCGCAGCTGCAGCGTTATGCCTTCTACGTCGAACCCGACACCGACCCGCTCCGCGTCACCGTGATCGAAAAGTACGCCACGCGCGCCGATCAGGCGGCGCACGACAGCGGTGTGCTGACCGAGTATCTGCCGCGGCTGCTCGACCTGGTCGATCCCGCACCACACACGATCGAACTGCACCCGGCACCGTTGACGGTCGAGGTCAGCGCGGTCGATGCGGCGCGGTTGACCGTTTAACGCGACAGTCGACGGCTTCGCGGCCGATCTCACCGGGCCGGACGGGCATCCCGTCCGGCCTGTTCGCGATGCGCGAAAATAATTATTTTGCAACATGTTACGGAAGACCCTTGATCCGGCCAGCCACGGCGGTTGCCTGCGCATAGTCGATTCGACAACTGGGGCGCACTGGGGACATCGCGGGATGAACCAGAACTGTGCGGCGAATCCCATTGCAGCCCAGAGTGTTTCGATAAGCGACCAGGTAACCCGGCGCACATTTCAGACTGCACTTCTTGTCCGCCCCACAGCGACCGACTTATCGTTCTTCTCGCGTTCAAATTTGAAATACCCTCGCCGACAAGATCTTTGATCACCAGCCAAGCCGCCGCACGCGCACTCAGGTTGCGCGTCGCGCAATGATCAGAGCTGTCGGCGCCGCCGGAGTCGAAGCCCGCGCACTTCGGCAATCCAGTCCCGCGAGGAGATGAACAATCATGACCGATCGACCCCTGTCCGACGACGACGCCGACATCCCCCAGGCGATCACCCGCAAACGCCTCCTGCAGATGGGCCTGCTGGCGGTACCGGCCGCGGCGGCCATGACCGCCGCCACTGCGGCTACCAGCGGAAACGCCAGTCCGCCACAGGCGGTGCCGGACGACCTCGAACCCACCCCGGCCTGCCACGACGGCGACGCGGCCACCATCGCGCAGACCGAAGGCCCCTATTTCAAACCGAATTCGCCTCGGCGCAGCGACCTGGTGCTCCCGGGCGCGCCGGGTACCCGACTGACGGTCAGCGGCTATGTGTTCACGCGCTCTTGCCGCCCGGTGGCCCAAGCTCTGCTGGACTTCTGGCAGGCCGACAACGCCGGAGCCTACGACAATTCGGGCTACAACTGGCGCGGGCATCAGTTCACCGACGCGAACGGCCGATTCAGCCTGTCGACCATCGTGCCCGGCCTCTACCCCGGCCGCACCCGGCACATCCATGTGAAGGTGCAGGCGCCCAACCAGCGGATACTCACCACCCAGCTGTATTTCCCCGGCGAGCCGCGCAACAACACCGATTCCATCTTCGACCGGCGGCTGCTGATGACGGTGCGGACGGTGCCCACCGGGAAGGAGGGCACCTTCGACTTCATCCTGAACTTCCGCTGACCACGCCGGCTAAGCCGCGCAGAGTGCGTGATCGGTCAGTTCGTCGGCCGCCTGCAGTTGGGCGAATCCCGCACTGCGCGTGATGTCTTCGCCACCCACGGCGAGCGTGCCGGTGAGGGAGACGACGACGCTGCGGGCTCCGTTCTCGGTCACACCGGCGTTGCTGAGGTAGCCCGTCTGGCCGCCGTTGTGCATCCAGTAGGTACCGCCGCAGGACAACGGGACCGAGAACAGTCCGAGCCCGTAGCGTGCGCCCGGCCACGCTTTCGCGGTGACGCCGTCGACCGGGACCGTGGCGCGCATCTGGGCGAGTTCTTCGGGACGTAACAGGCTGCCGTCCAATAATTTTCGATAGAAGGTACCGATATCCGCCGTGGTGGACAGGTAACCGCCGGACGCGTCGGCGTCGATCAGTTCGGTGACCTCGACCATCGGTCCGTCGACCTCGAATTGCTGATAGCCCTTCGCATGTGGGGCGGGTAGCGTCGGCTGGTCGCCGGGCCACCGGGTGTCACGCAGCCCCAGCGGTTCGAGGATGCGCGTGCCGATCTCGGTGTACCACGGACGCTTGGTCACCTGTTCGATGATCAGACCCAGCAAGACGTAGCCGGTGTTGGAGTACGACCAACCGGCGCCCGGTGCGAAATCGGGCGCCTGTTCCATGGCGGACGCCACCACCTGCTGCGGGGTGCGGGTCTGGTAGCGGAGGCGGTGATAGTCCTCGGCGGTGTGCATTTCCAGCGGAGCGTCGCGAATACCGCTGGTGTGCTGGAGCAGTTGCCGCACGGTGATCCGATTTCCGTCATAGCCGTTGCCGTGCAACAGATCCGGCAACCATCGAGGCACGGCGTCGTCGAGGCCGAGCCGTCCTTCCCCGACCAGCATGAGCACCACGGTCGCCACCATCGTCTTCGTCAGGCTACCGATCCTGAAGTATCCGTCCGGCGAAACCGATTCCGCGACAGCGATATCCGCGCGGCCGCCCACGGCTACGCGGTCGACACCGGCTGCGGTGTCCACCGTTCTGGCCTGCACGCCGGTGGTGCCCACCGCCACGATCGCATCGACATCGCGCTGTAAGGGATCAGCGCCGGTCGTTTCGCCACAGCCACTGACCACCAGGACCGCGGCCACCGCCGCAGCTACCGTCGTGTATCGCATCGCGTCCCCTTCCGAGTCCGCGAAAATCTATCCGCGCCATCCACCCACCGAGATCACCCTCGGGTAGCGCAACGCCACGCCCTTCTCACCCCGTGGTACCGACCGCCACCTCGCGCACCTCGGGATCCGGGTCGGTGGCCAAGCCCGCCAGCAGTCGACGGGCCGCGCTCCCCCGATAGCTGCGCAATGCCACCGCGAGCGCGTACCGCACGTCGGGGTTGGCGTGCTCGATCAGGTGCGCGATATCGCCAACAGCACCGCGACTGCGCCGGCTCAGACCCCACAGCGCATCGACCAGGTCGTCATCATCGTTCGCGTGCCGCAGTTGGTGCAGCAGTTGTGGTTTCGTAGGCTCGGGGCCTTCGACCGGGTACCGGCGGCGCAGGTCCGCCGCCTTGTATTCGCCACGCCCCAGGCACGCCGGGCAGGCGCAGGGCCGACGTCCGTGTGCGTCAGGGCGGTATCGCCACCCTGTCACCTGGCGTACCTGCCGAATCCGATGCAGCGTCGGAGGGCTCCGTGAGCGCCGAAGATGCAGTGAGCCAGATCACTGTTGAGGTTGACCCGAGGTCAGGGTGGACGCTCGTTCCAGCGGCACGGAATGCGCCGCACGGAACAGAGTTGAAGGAGTACCACCATGAGCACCGATACCGTCGTTCTGGAACGCCCGGAACTGCAACAGGCCATCCAGAGCATGGTCGATTCGGGTTTTCTGGGCGTCACCCTGCGCGTGCACGACGAGCGCGGCGAATGGACCGGGAGTGCGGGACTGTGCAAGCTGGGCGAGACGGCCGCACCTCCGATCGAGGGGCACGTCCGGATCGGCAGCAACACAAAGACTTTCATCGCGACCGTGGTGTTGCAGCTGGTGGCCGAGGGCAAGATCGACCTGGACGCACCGCTGATCGGCTACCTGCCCGAGTTCGAGCTGGATTCGCGGATCACGGTGCGCATGGTGCTGCAGCACACCAGCGGAATCTTCAACTTCACCGGCGAGTTCTACACCGAACGCGAGAACGCAGCGGCTGTGCCGTGGAACGACGGCTGGATGGTCCGCGGGATCGCCTGGTCCGGCCAGGAGTGGGTGGAGAACCGGTTCAAGACCTACCGTCCCGAGGAACTGGTCCAGCTGGCGTCGACCAACCCGACCCGGTTCGAGCCGGGCGCGGGCTGGAGCTACTCCAACACCAACTACGTGCTGGCCAGGCTGCTGATCGAAAAGGTGAGCGGCCGCCCCTACGCCGCGGAGATGCAGCGGCTGATCTTGGGACCGCTGGGATTGACCGACACCGTGGCCCCGACGGTCGAGCCGGAGATCGCCGAACCGCACGCCCACGCCTACTACCGGTACGAGGACGCGGCCGGGGTGGCACACACGGTTGATGTCACCCGGCAGAATCCGTCCTGGATCTCCAGCGGCGGGGACATGATCTCGACCACCCGGGATCTGCACACCTTCATCGCCGCACTGGTGGGCGGCGCACTCCTGCCCGCCGAACTGCTCGCGCAGATGTTCACCCCGCATCCCGAATTCGGTTACGGCCTGGGGGTTTTCGTGCAGGAGGCGCCGAACGGCGGCGGTACCCTCATCACCCACAACGGCGGTATCGGCGGTCACGGGGCGCTGATGTACAGCTCGCTCGACGGCCGCAAGACCCTGACCGCGACGCTGAATTCGGTGGACGACGCCGACCTGTCCCTGTCCGGCGCGTTCCAGCAGGGCATGCAGCGGCTCGTCGCGGCGGTGTTCGGCGGCGCGCAGGCCGAGTAGACCGACCTGCCCGCGCACCAGGCAAGCTGGACGAATGATGAACGGCGTCACGATCGGACAGGCGGCGGCCTTCGCCGGTGTCACGGTCAAAACCGTGCGGCACTATCACAAGCACGGGTTGATCGAGGAACCCGCGCGCGACAGCTCGGGCTATCGCCGCTACGGATCGGACGAGCTGCTGCGGCTCGTCCAGGTCCGGGCCCTGGCCTCGGCCGGCATCCCGCTGGCCGAGATCGGGCCGCTGCTCGACGCCGACGCCGCGCAGTTCGCCACCGCCCTGGCCGAGGCCGAACGCCTGCTGAACGAACGGATCGCGGACCTGGTCGCCCGGCGCGATACCCTGCACCGGCTCGCCGACGGCGACCGCGCCCTGCTGCCCGACCGCGCCTGCGCGCTGCTCGACCGAATGGCAGAACTCGGTTTCGACCCCGGCTATGTGGCCGTGCAACGCGAGGCCCTGGTGTTGACGCGAGCCCTGGTGCCCAACGGTTTCGACGGTTTCCTGGCCCAGCTCGAACACCGATTCAGCGATCCTGGGCACATCGACCTGGCCAAACGCGGCTGGGCCGCGGAAAGCTGGGATCCCGACGATCCGAGGATCGCAGAACTCGCCACCGCCATGGCCGAGCACTATCTCGCCGACACCGCGTCACCCGCGAAAGTCACCGACCTGAACGCCTGGACCAACGCGGCCACCCAGTACAGGCTGATCAACAACCATCGCGATTCCCCGGTCTCGGCCCGGCTCACCGCGCTGGTCGAGGCCGAACTGCGCGCCGCAGGCCTGCCGATCCCCCACCGTTAGCGGCTCAGGTCCGGCTCCCGACGGGCAAGGACCGACCCGCCCGAGTATCGAGGTCGGCGCTCGATGCGGTCAGCGTGAGGGTCGTGTCGGCGAGGCGATCGAGTACGGCGCGCTGGTGGCTGATCACTATGAGGGACAGGCCATCTCGGCGCAACTCGGCGAGCAGGTCGAGGACGGTTTCCCGGGCCCTGGCGTCCAGGGCGGACGTTATCTCGTCGCAGATCAGGATGCTCGGATCGGCGGCGAGCGCGCGGGCGATGGCGACTCGCTGCTGTTGCCCGCCGGACAGCTCACCGGGGCGGCGGGCGGCCAGGTTCGGTTCGAGCCGAACGGATTCCAGCAGTCGGACGGTCTCACGGGCAGCGGCCTCGGGCGTCATCCCGCGCAGCAGACGCAGCGGCCTGCTGATCTGAAAGCCGATGCGGTAGTGCGGGTTCAGCGAGGTCGCGGGGTTCTGATAGATCAGCTGAATCGCGCGCCGCTGCGCGGTGGTCCGCCGATCCACGTCGGGCGCCAAGCGGGCGCCGTCGAGTTCGAGCAGGCCGTGCGCGGGCCGGTGCAGGCCGGCGAGCACGCGGGCCACGGTGGTCTTGCCCGCACCCGAACGTCCGCTCAGGGCAAGACATTCGCCGGGATGCAGCGTGAAAGACAGGTCGGTGGCGACCGCCCGAAAGTGCCTGCGGTGCCCGTGCCCGGCCGTCAGCTGCTCGACGCGAAGCACCGGAGGGACCGTGTCTTTCTTGGTGAATGACCGGGAACCCGCTGTGTCACAAGGCGTTTCCTCGCGAGGCGGCGCGAACGAGCGAACTCGGCCCTGATCGAATTCGAGCACGTCATCGATCAGCTCGGCCAGGGTCGCGACCTCGTGCGTGATCACCAGCAGGGTGATCGTGCTGTCATGCCTGATCCGGCGCAACGTAGCCACCAGCTCATCACGGGTCTGCGCGTCGAGCCCGGTGGTCGGCTCATCGAGCACGAGCAGCGCGGGCTCGCCGAGCAGCGCCATCGCCAGCAGCACCCGTTGCTGCTGGCCGCCGGAGAGCTGGTGCGGGAACCGGCGCCGGAAGCGGCGGTCGTCCGGTAGGCCGACGCGGCGCAAGGCCTGCCCGACACCATCGCCGGAATCGCCGTGCAGCCGGGCGATCTCGCGGATCGCGGTGCCGATCCGCAACGACGGATTGAGCCCGGACGCCGGGTCCTGGGGTACGTAGCCGGTGGTCCGCCGTTCCCCCTGTGCCGCACCGACTTCGATCATCCCTTCGGCCTGCAGCCCGGCGGGCAGAGCACCGAGCACCGCGCGGGCGAACGTCGTCTTGCCCGCGCCGGACGGGCCGACCACGGCTACACCGCGGCCGGTGCGCAGCTGAACCGAAACATCCTGCAGCAAAAGGTTGTCCGCGCGATCCCGCACCGTGAGCCGCTCCACCCGCACTCCGGCAGCGCCGGTCCGGCTGGGCGATACCGTCTTGCCCCGCGTCGCGCGCTGCGCGCCCAGCACACGGTCCACGACCAGGTTGATCGACACCACGAGCACCATGATCAGTAACGCCGGTGCGAGCACCGCCCATGGCTGGCGCCCGAACCCGGGCCGGTTCTCGGTGATCATCAGCGCCCAGTCCGGTGCGGGCGGGCGCAGCCCGAGGCCGAGGAAGCCGCTCACCGCGACCATCGAGATGGTCATCGACATCCGCACACCCGCATCGGCCAGCACCACCGACCGCAGATTCGGCAGCACTTCGACCAGCGCGAGCCGCCACAGGGGTTCGCCTCGGGCGCGCGCGGATTCGACGTAGCCGGTACCCGCGAGTTCCAGCACCGCGGTGCGCACGATGCGGATGATCCACGGCACCGACGCCAGGGTGCTCGCCGCGACGATCGCGGCGGGCCCCGCGCCGATCGCCGTCGCGAGCACCGCGAGCAGCAGGAACCACGGTACGACGACGATCGCGTCGACCGGCCGCATGATCCAGCGGTCGGCGCCGCGGCGCAGCCCCGCGACCAGGCCGAGCCCGAGGCCGAGTCCGTAGGCGACGAGCAGCGCCAGCCCGGCGGTCGCGACCAGCGACAGACCGCCGTGCAGGACCCGGGACAGCACGTCGCGCCCGACCACGTCGGTGCCGAGCAGATGGCGCGCGCTCGGCGGCTGGAACGGCCGGCCGTGCGCGGCGGTCGGTGGGTACGGCGCGCAGAGCGGACCGGCAAGCGCCACCAGCAGCACGGCGAGGGCGCTCACCGTCCACGGTGTCCGCAGCCGCCGCCTCATCGGCCCGCCACGATCTGTTGCCGCGCAAGCGGACTCACCAGCAGCGCGAGCAGGTCGGCGAGCAGGTGGACCCCGATGCCGAAGGCCGCCAGCAGGACGGCCGTCGACTGGACGAACGGAAAATCACGAGCGGAGATGGCGCGCAACAACTCCTGGGACAGGCCCGGATAGACGAACAGCGTCTCCACCACGGCCACACCACCGATCAACCCGACCACCGAACCGGCCAGCGGATGGATCGACGCCGAGATCGCGTTGGGCGCGACGTGCCGCAAGAACAAGCGCGCACCCCTGATTCCGTTGAGCCGCGCGGTCAGAATGTACTCGCTGGCCATGACCTCGGCGGTCTGGGCGCGCACCATGCGCACCGGGTGTGGTGACAACCCGATCAGCAGACAGGTCACGGGCAGCACGAGGATCTCCGGTCGGTCCCAGACGCTGGTGCCGGTCGGCAGCAGCGAGACGGCGGGCAGCAGCTGCAGGGTCAGCGAGACGGTCGCCACCAGCAGCACACCGGACACGAAGGACGGCACCGACTCCGCGGTGAGCGCGGCGACGCTGATCACCCGATCGGTCCGCGAACCGGCCCGTGCGCCGGCCGCCAAGCCGAACCCGATCGCCAGTGGCACCAGCAACGCCGCGGTGAGCAGCGCCAGTGTCGCGCTGTTGGCGAACCTGCCGAGCAGCACCTCGCGCACCGGGCGCCCGGAAATCAGCGAATTGCCGAAGTCGCCCCGCGCGAAATCGCCCGCCCACTCCGCGAATCGGACCGGCGCGGGCCGGTCCAGACCCAATTGCGCGCGCAGCGCGGCCACTTGCGCGGGCGCCGGATCGCCACCGCCTTCCCGGGACAGGATGACGGTGGCCGCATCGGAATCCAGCGTCTCGAACAGACCGAACACGATCAGGGCGACGCCGAGCAGCACGGCGATGCCCGCGCACACTCGAAGTGCGACATAGCGAAGCACGACCGTCAGCGAGCCAGCCAGGTCGTGGCGTAGTTCGCCCAGTCGTCCGTGCCGGGCACTCCGTTGCGCACCCCGCGCACGAACGGCCTTGCCGCATCCGGTCGTTTCGCGAAGCTGTGCAGGATGTAGCCGCCCTCGTCCCAGAGCGATTGCTGCAGTTCGAGGTAGAGCTGACGGCGGCGCTGCGGGTCCATCGCCGCGCGCGCCGCCGCGAACTTCGCGTCCCACTCAGGGCGCTGCCAGCCGGTGCCGTTGCTCGGCGACGTGCTGGTCATGGTCTGGCCGTAGAAGTAGTCGAGACTGTAGTTCCACCAACCGATGTGGGTCAGCGGGTACTTTCCGCTGACCTGGGAGAAGTAGGTATCGGCCGGCACGGATTCGAGCCGGATGGTGATCCCCGCCGCCTTCGCCTGCTCGGCGTAGAGGGTGGCGGATTCGAGCATGCCCGGCATACCGTCGGCGGTTTGCAGTGCGACCGTGAGGTTTTCCTTCCCCGCCGCGCGCAGCAGCTCACGGGCCCGCTGCGGATCATAGGTGCGTTGCGGCAGCGAATCGGCGTAGTAGGGCGCGCCTTTGCCGTACACGTCGTTGCCGACCTCGCCGTAGCCGTAGTACACCGAGTCGACCATCGCCTGCCGGTCCACCGCCAGCCGCATCGCCTGCCGCACCCGCACGTCGTCGAACGGCGGGATGTCCACCCGCATCTGGAAGGCGCCCATCAACCCGGCGGGCGGCACGATCACCGAGACGTCCGGATCGCCGGACAGATTGCTGGCCTGCAGATACGACACCTCGTGCACCACATCGGCCTGATCGGAGAGGAAGGCGTTCACCCGGGCTTCGGTCTCGGCGATCTGGATGATCTCCACCTCGTCCAGCAGGGCCGGCCCGTCCCAGTGTCGCTCGTTGCGCCGCAACAGCGTTCGGTCCCCGGGCGACCACCGCACCAGCGCGAAGGGTCCGGTGCCCACCGGCAGGGTGCGCTCGTCGAAGGTGGTCGTGCCGTCCTTGACGATGTAGCAGTACCAGCCCGCGAGCACCGAACCGAAGTCCGCGAGCGGCGTTTTCATCGCCACCACCACGCCGAGATCGCCATCGGCGCGGGTCCGGGCCATGTCGACCATGGCGAGGTCACCGGAGGACTTGCGGGCCGGGTCCAGCATGCGCGTGAAACTCCACAGCACGTCCCGGGAGGTGAGGGGTGTGCCGTCGCTGAAGAGCACGCCGGGACGCAGAGTGATCCGCCACTCGCTGCCGTCGGCATTGGGCTGCAACGATTCCGCCAAGCGGTACCGCAGGGTGAGGTCGTTGTTGTAGGCGACGAGCTTGTCCCACACGTTCTTCGAGACCGCGCCGCCCGCCGAACTGCCCGCCTGATGGGGGTCGAGAACATCGGCGGTGGCCGACCGGCCCGCGATCGCCGTGCGCAACCGCCCGCCGGGCCGGGGTGGGCCATCGGGTGTGTTACCGGGGTTCGCGTCGGTACCGCAGCCGCTCAGCGCCCACGCGCCGCCGAACGCGGCCAGTGCGGTCGCACCGAGCAGTAACCGCCGCCGCCCGAATGCGGGCGCGGTCGATGTGGAGTTGTGCATCGCCATCCTCGTGGTGTTCGTCCCTTACCGCGGCGCAGGTATCCTGGCTCCCGATTCGACGCGCACCGCCGGCCTTCCAACCTGGGCAGGTCGTGGCCATGAACTGGCGGTTTGCTCCTCGGTGACAGTTGCGGGACAGCCCCGGATTCGCACCGGTGTTCCCTACGCCGATCAGAACGTTACAAGGCTCCAGCCGCGAAACCACACCTTCACCTCGGGTTTCGCCACGACTCGGCGAGTTCGGCTTCCCTGATAAATAATTTGGGGTTACCGTAGACAGTGCCGGAGCGTGTACCGGCAGCCACGATGGCCCCGCGCCGCTACACCCCGGCGCGGGGCCACCCTCGGCCCCTTGCCTACGCCGCGGGGCGCGTGAAACGCAGCGTGACGAGTTGGAAAGGCCGCAGTCGCACGCGAACTCCGCCGGATTCCACGAGCACCGGGACTGCGCCGGACAACGGTCGTTCCAGCAGATCGCACACCTGCTGGCCGGTGGTCTCGAAATCCGGGGTGATCAGGGCGGTGGCACGACCGCCGTGCGCTTCGTAGAGGCGAAGGACGACATCGCCGCTGCCGTCGTCGGCCAGCTTGACCGCGCTGGTCACCACCGCGTCGTTGTCGACGGTGAACAGGGGCGCGACCGGGTCGGCGACGCCGGCGGTCGGGCGAGCGAGATTGATCCGATAGCCCGCGGCGACCGCGTCCCCGATCGAGGCGCCCGGCAACAGGGCGTGCCGGAAGTCGTGGGTGCCGTGATCGGTCTCCGGATCGGGGAACCGCGGCGCGCGCAACAGCGAGGCCCGCACCGTTGTCGTCGTTCCGCCGTCGGGCCGGACCGTCCGGGTGACGTCGTGGCCGTAGGTGGAGTCATTGACCAGCCCGACACCCCAACCGGGTTCGGCGAAGTGCACGAAACGATGATTGCAGGCTTCGAACTTCGCGTATTCCCAACTGGTATTCGTGTGCGTGGGCCGGTACAGATGCCCGAACTGGGTTTCGGACGCGTAGCGGTCGGCGTGGATGTCCAGGGGGAAGGCCAGTTTGAGGAACTTCTCGGTCTCGTACCAGTCGACGCGGGTGTCGATGTCGAGACTGCGCGCGCCAGCGCGCAGCGTGAGCGTCTGCTCGATCTTGGACGAACCGAACGAGCGGCCCACCCGCACCACCGCGTCGATCGGCGAATCCGTTTCCGCCACCACGAAATCCGCGTCGGTGAGATCGGTGACCCGATTCCGGTAGAACAGATCGACATCCCAGGCATCCCACGAGTTGGGCAGGTCCGGATGCAACTGCAGCAGGTTCGCAGGGGTCTGCGGCGGCAGTGCCTCGCGCTGCTGGGCGAGGTCGAACACCGACACCACCAGACCGCGCGCGTCGATCTCCACCCGCAGCAGGGCATTGTCGAGCACAAACCCGCCGCCGGCCCGCTCGGCCACCGTGCACGGCGCCTCCGACTGCTGCGGTCCGGCGCCGCCCGCGGGCACCGCGCGCCAGGCGTGTGGCGCGGGGTTGAAGACATTCGGTCCCGCCTGATCGCCGCCGAGCTGCCGGTGCGCCTGATCGATGAGCGCGGTCAGTTCCGTGGTCACCGCCGCGTGCGTGCGCTCCGCCTCTCGATGCACCCAGGCGATCGACGAACCGGGCAGGATGTCGTGGAACTGGTGCAGCAGCACCGTCTTCCAGAGCCGGTCCAGTGCCTCGTAGGGGTATGCGGCGCGCTTGCGCACCGTCGCCGTCGCGGCCCACAACTCCGCCTCGCGCAGCAGGTGTTCGTTGCGCCGGTTGCCCTGCTTGGTCTTCGCCTGGCTGGTGAGGGTGGCACGGTGCAGCTCGAGGTACAGCTCCCCCACCCACACCGGCGGATTCCGGTACTCCGCCTCGGCTCGGGCGAAAAAGTCGGCGGGCTTGTCCCACAGCACCTTCGGCGAACCTTCGAGGTCCTTCATCCGGGCCGCCTTGGCGATCATCTCGCGCGTCGTCCCGCCGCCGCCGTCACCCCAGCCGGTCGGCGCGAGCGACATCGACGCCCGGCCCTTGTCTTTGAAATTTCTTGCGGCGTGCGCGATCTCGCGCCCGGCCATGGAGCAGTTGTAGGTATCGACGGGCGGGAAGTGGGTGAAGATACGGGTGCCGTCGATGCCCTCCCACAGGAAGGTGTGATGCGGGAACTTGTTGATCTGACTCCAGGAAATCTTCTGCGTCAGTAGCCATTTCGAGCCAGCTGCCTTGATGATCTGCGGCAGCCCGGCCGCGAAGCCGAAGGTGTCCGGTAACCACGCCTCTTCGTTCTCGATCCCGAATTCCGCCAGGAAGAATCGTTTGCCGTGCACGAACTGGCGCGCCATCGCCTCGGAGCCCGGCATGTTGGTATCCGCCTCGACCCACATCCCGCCCGCGGGCACGAACCGCCCTTCGGCCACGGCCGCTTTGACTTTCGCATAGACCTCGGGGCGTTGCTGTTTGACGAAGTCGTACTGCGCCGCCTGCGACATCGTGTAGACGAACTCGGGGTCCTCGGCCAGCAGCGCCGTCATGTTCGCGGTGGTCCGAGCCACCTTGCGGACGGTCTCGCGCAGCGGCCACAGCCAGGCCGAGTCGATATGCGCGTGCCCCACCGCCGAGATTCGATGAGCCGACGCAATCGCGGGCTGCGCCAGCGCCTCGGCCAGGCAGGCGCGCGCCGCGGCGGCGGTGGCGGGCACGTCCTGCAGATCGATGGCGTCCAGCGCGCGCTCGATCGCGCGCACGATGTCGTAGCGGCGGGCGGGATCCTCGGGCATCTCGTGCATCAGTTCGCCGAGCACCTCGAGGTCCTGCACCAGGTGCCAGACGTCGTCGTGGAAGACCGCGAGATCCATTCGGCCGAGCCGGTATTGCGGCTCGGTGCCCGCGGTGGACTTGTCGCCCAGCGGCGTCGGCCCGAAAAACGGGATGATCGGGTTCGACGCCGCTTCGACATGCAGCAGCACATGCTCGCCACCCACCGCGGGAGACCCCACCCGCACCCACTGGTTGCGCGGGTGCAGCCCCTTCACCGGCGACCCGTCCGGCAGATACACCAGGCCCTCGCACTGGAAACCGGGCATGTTCCGGTCGAAACCGACGTCGATGATCGCCTCGACGGTCTTGCCCGCCCACGCCGCCGGCACGGTGCCCTCCACCGTCAGCCAGCTGGTGCCCCACGGCGCACCCCAGGCCGCACCCGGCGCGGTCGGCGTCCGCGGCGCGGCCAGACCCTCGGCCACCGGTACCGGCTCGTCCGGTGCAACCCAGATGGACACCTGCATCGGCACCGATGCGCCGTAGATCGCGGGTGTGATCCGTTCGCCGAGTACTCGCCCGAGGCGATCTTCGATCAATCGACGGTCGTCGTGCATGGCGGTGGCTCCCATCGGATCAGGCGCTGATCATCGATCTGCCCCATTCTCCGTGATGGTCCTGTGCCCGCCGTGAATTCCCGGGAAACGGCGGTTCGGCGGCGCGGGCGGACCGGACCGGCTACGACTGTCGTCGTCTGCGCGCCTTCAACCTGCGCCGGGCCAGGAATCCGAACACCAGCATCATGATCGTGCCGCTCGCCGGCGCTTTGATGACCGAGCGAGTGTGCGGCGCGTACCTGGCCGCGGTGTCGTCGGCCTCCAGCCAGCCGGTGTACTGACCGATCTCCACGCCGACGAGCTTGGGGTTGTACGAGTGGGCGAGCAGGCCCGCCCGGCGACCGCCGGATGGCAGACCGCCCGGCACGAACAGCTCGATACCTGCTTCGCCGCGGCCGGTCACCTCGACCGGAAGCACCATCGGGTAGCCGTCGGCATCCCGGTAGCCGAGCAACCGATAGGGCAGTCGCGCAATCTGATTCGCGGATTTCAGCACGTCCACCCGGGGCACGATGCCCTTCGCCGGACGGATCTGCGGGGGCACCTGCTCAACCGGTAGCGGCGCGCCGTAGACCACCGGCCGCTCGGCGGCGTGCAGGTCGGGCCAGCACACGATCCGGGTCACCGTGACCTCGACGAGCACGCGATCGTCGTAATAGGCGCTAAGCCAGCGGTCCCAGAAGGCGCCGCGACGCCGCTCGCCCATGAACGGCGCGGACTGGGCGCCGATCTCGTCGAGCACCGCCCGATCGGGTTCGGGATCGAAACGGGCCGTGCCTTGCACGAGCACGTAGCGCCGGTTGGCAGGATCGCCGAGACCGTGCGCGCGGCTGTGAAAGGCCAGGGCCACTTTGGGCTCGCGCTCGATCCGGTCCAGTTTGCGGCCCATGCCGAGCGAGGTGGTGAAACCGATTGTCCCCGTTGCCCGATCACGCAAACCGATGGGCGAGACCGCGGTGACCACCGCGCCCGCGGCCGGGGTGGAATAGACGAGGCCGGCGGTGAGATCGCCGGCGAGGATGTCATCGATCTCGTCCGGCCAGGTCACCGACCCGCCCCGAGCGCGACCATTGATGTCGAGAGCATGCGACATGACGTAATCCCCCTTTTCGAACGGCATTTCGTACTGACATCGAGAACCGGCGTGGCCGCAGCCGCGGCTGCGGCCACGTTCGGTCGGTGGTTCAGCGGCCGGACTTCGGGTCGAGGACCGGGAAGTTGCTGCGGAACACACCGTGCGGGTCCGCGCTGCGCTTGATATCGCGCAGCCGGGCCAGCGTGTCGGGAGTGAAGGCGTCCGCGGCGGTCTGGCCGGGACCCAGCAGGGTCAGCGGCGTCCGACGGCTGCGGGACGAACCGAGGGCGGTGAGGTAGTCCGCCATCCGAGTCTCGTTGGCGGCGGCCATATCCGGGGTGACCTCGGGCGCGATCAGGCCGATGTAGTACGGGGCGGCGACGGCGCCGGCCGGAGTGTCGGACGCGCGCGCGAGGCGGCCGCCGAGATGGCGGACCTGCACCGCGGCGACCGGCGCCATCGGCTTGCCCAGCAGGCCGGCGACGTCGGCGTCGGTGAGCCCGTTCAGCAGTTCGATCTGCGAGCGGATCGGACTGGGCTCGGCGGGTTCCCCGGTGATGGTGCCCAATTCGGCGATCGGCAGCACTCTGCGGGTATCGCGCATCTTGCCGTCGATACCGTCGAACGGACGCAGCAGCGCCTGCCCGGCCGCCTCGTCGCCGAGATAGGTGACGTCGAGGCCGACCATCGGTGGGGCGCCGTCGAATTGGAGCAGGCTCCACCAGAGCGTCAGCTCGTCCGGAGCCGTGGCGGTCACCTCGCGGAAGGCGGCCATCACCTGCGGCGCCCGGTCGGCGGACCACAGCACCTTGCCGCCGTACAGGGCGGGAGCCGGGTGCAACCCGAACTCGATCGTGGTGACCAGCGCATAGTCGCCACCGCCACCGCGCAGGGCCCAGAACAGATCCGGCTCCGTCGCGGCCGTCACCCGCCGGGTGCGTCCGTCGGCGTCGATGATCTCGAACGCGGTGACGCTCTCGGCGGCCCAGCCGAATTTGCGTGCGAACCAGCTCAATCCGCCGCCGAGGGTGTACCCGGTGATGCCGACGCCCGGCGCGCTGCCCGCCACCCCGGTCAATCCGTGCGAGCTCGCGATCTCCTGCACCTGCCCCCAGGAGACGCCGGCGCCGACCCGGGCGGTGCGCGCGACCGGATCGACGCGGATCTCGTTCAGCCGCTTGGTGCGTACCAGAATCGTTCCGTTCACCGCCGGCGAGGGATTGTGTCCGTTCGGCTGGACTGCCAAGGTACTGCCAGCATTTTTGGCATACCGCACAAGCGCGGTGGCATCCTCGGCGTCGGCGAGTTCGACGACGGCGCGCACCGACTGGTCGACCGTCAGATTCCACGGCTTACGAGCGAGGTCGAACCCCTCGTCGCCGGGCAGCAGCACTCGCCCGCGCACGGCGGATCGCAGCTTCGAATCATCTCCGGGGGCCGCCTCCGTACCGGAGCCATCGGTCGTGCACGCCGCTACCGCGAGCCCGCTGCCGACCACCAGCAAGCGGCGGCGGCTCAGCTCGAACGACCCACCCTTACCGTCCTGACCTGCACTCATTCCATTCCTTCCACGAGGTTCATTACGAAACGATACGCACTCGTTTCATAATTGGAGATGCGATACAGAACACGCTTGTTTCGTAACTCCCGCGCCGCTACGCTGTCGGTGTGTCGACACAACAGAGCGGCGAGCCCAAAGCGAAACCCGGTGGTAGGCCCCGGGATCCGGATCGCGATCGCGCACTGCTGGCCGCCGTCAGCGAGATCCTGCCCGAGGTCGGCTACGACCGGCTGACCATGGACGCCGTCGCGGCCCGGGCCGGCGCGGGGCGGGCCACCGTGTATCGACGCTGGAAGGACAAGTCGGAACTGGTCCGCGACGCGATCCAGGCGCTGAGCTGGGACGAGCCGCTGCCCGACACCGGCAGCCTGCGTTCGGATCTGATCGCCGTGGGCGCCATGTATCTCGACCCGAGCAGTCAGCGGGATTCGATCCTGTCCGCGATCGCTTCGGCGATCAAACGCGATCAGCAATTGCGCGAAACCGTCGAACGCGTTATCTCGCAACCGCGCCGGGCAGCCTATGCCGCCATCGTGCATCGGGCGTGTGAACGCGGCGAGATCGCGGCGGGAGCCGATACCGAACTCATCGCCGACGTCGTGCCCGCGATGATCTTCTATCGCCTGCTCGACAAGGAAGAACCAATGGAGGGCGCATATTTCGAGCGGGTGATCGATTCCCTGGTCATTCCGCTGCTCACGGGATATGCGGGCGCGCGACCGCAAGGCGCGACCGAGAAAACTGACAAATAGCTGTATCAGCCGGTGGGAGAAGCAAGATGAGGTTTGTTGTATTCGGTGCCAGTGGGCCGACCGGACTACAGGTCATCCAGCAGGCAATAGACAAGGGCTATGAAGTGACCGCAGCGGTCCGCCGCCCCGGCGAATTCCCGCTCACCGCACCGAATTTGCGAGTCGTCCAGGTGGACGCGCTCGAGGCCGAATCGGTGAAGAACGCGGTCGCGGGCCAGGATGCGGTGATATCCATTCTCGGCGGTAAATACACGATGAAGCCGGTATCGATATTCTCCGAAGGTCTGGGAAATATCTTGCCCGCCATGCGGACCCATGGTGTCCGCCGCCTGGTGTGCGTCAGCTCCGTCTGCGTCGCGGGTAAGGCCGCGCCGGGCGAGACGTTCCTCTTCCGCACGGTCCTGCTGCCCATCCTGCTCACCCTGGGCCGCACCGCCTACTTCGACATGGGCCGGATGGAGGACATCGTCGAGAACAGCGGCCTGGACTGGACGATCGTGCGCGCCTCGGGCCTGTTCGACGCCGACCGGGTCACCGACTACACGATCGGCCCGTCCGGGATCCCCGGCCGCTACACCGCACGCGCCGACCTGGCGGACGCGCTGTTGCGCGAGGTGATGGAGAACCGGAACGTCAAAGCGTCGGTCGACGTGGTCACCACCGAGGGCGTCCCACGCCTGACCGACAGCTTCAAGCGCGGGCAGAAGTAACCGCCCCCGATGATCCGGCGAGGCAGCGCACCGTCAGCCCGTATCGACCATCGGGTGGTGCGCGGCAGGGTAGGCGTCGCTGACGAGTTTGAAACCGACACCGCGCACCGAGATGATCCATTCACTGGCGCCGAGCTTGGCGCGCAGGCTGCTGACATGCGTATCGGCGGTGCGGCGCGACCAGTTGTGGCCCCAGACCGCGCGCATGATCTCGGCCCGCGGCACCACCCGCCCGCTGTTCTCCGCCAGCAGGACCAGCAGGTCGAACTCCTTGCGGGTGAGCGCGATCCGGCGGCCGAACACGGTGACCTCGCGGGCCAGCGCGTCGATGCGCAGCGGTCCGTGCTCGAGCGCGGGCTCGGCTCGGCGCACCCGGGCCGACCGGCGCCACATCAGCGCCTCGACCCGGGCCGCGAGTTCACGGAAGTGATAGGGCTTGGCGATGTAGTCGTCGGCTCCGGCCTGCAATGCGAGCACGCAATCCAGTTCCGACTTCCGTTCCGCGGTGACGATTATCGGTACGCCGCACTCGGCGACACTCCGGCATACATAAAGACCATCCATATCCGGCAGTTCGAGACTCACGATAACCAGGTCATAAGCGGTACACGCGTCCACCGCCGCCAGACCGGAATCGGCCTCCGCAACTTCGTAGCCATGCCGGGTCATATATTTGGCAAGTTCCGCCCGCGATGCCGGGTTACCGTCGACAATCAGGATTCGTTGCCCAACAGACCACCTCGTCATCGCGCCCGTACTTCGCTCACCCTGGTGAGTAATCGGACCCTGTGTCGACTTCCGTTGTCCGGACTGCACGTCGAAATACCCCCCAAACTTTCCCGCATTGGAGCACGGCGACCGATAAAACCGCGCCCCACCTGGGACGCCCGTCGGACCGGAGGTCGCCGTCCGACGGCAAGGCCGACAGTACCACAGGGGTTAGGCCCGAGCCTGACCACGAAAGTGTGGGCATCACTACGAGATACGCGGACTGACAAGTTTAGTTCGTATTGTTCGAAAGCTGGACCAATAGCTTGTCATCTACTATCCGCGACGCGCGGGAATCCGGCGCGTATATCGACATACGTTGCGTCACATGACAATACGAAGACCTCGGATCATCCCATCTGATAGGATCTCCGGGCATCATAGAGCGAACGGAGGGCACTGCCAAATCAACACTGCCACAACGTAATTCGACCTTTCCCCAGCCTACCCCAGCCCAGCTGCCCAGCGTCGAGCAGCCCGGCTATCGCGTATTACATTCCGGCCACGGAGCACGCGGCGTGCCACCCGGCCAGGAAAGGCCAGCGCGACAAGTAATTCCACAAGAACTGTGCAGCCGAGCCCGACGGCGCGTCCGTCGGAGCAATGCGCTCACCCACCGCAATCTGCAGTACGAGCTGTGATGTATCGGGGGATTATGGAGCTACAATGTTTCGACGCCGACCGGTCGGCGAACCACCACATTCTCTTGGTGGAAAGCAATGAGGCAGAACGGCGGTCGCTGACCGAGCGACTGGTTCGGCACGGTTATACGGTGACCGCGGTCGATACCGCGGGCAGCGCGCTGGAGTGTTACCACAATGCCGATCTGGTGCTGCTCGATGTCGATCTGTCCGATCTCGACGGTATCGAGGTCTGCCGCGCCATCCGGGACACCAGCGCCGTCCCGATCATCATCGTGACGGCCCGGGATTCGGTCCTCGATCGCGTGCTCGGATTGCGTTCCGGCGCCGACGACTACATCACCAAACCGTACGGCGCGCGAGAATTGATCGCGCGGATCCAAGCGGTCTTGCGCCGATTCGTGCCCGATGAATGTATGGCGCCCACGCCGGTCACCGCGACCTCGATCCGGCACGGTCCGCTGTCCGTCGACGCCGATGCCCGACGCGTCGAATTGGCCGGCGATCTCGTCAAGACGACGAGAAAGGAATTCGACCTGCTGTACCTGCTCGCCTCCAATCCGGACAAGGTCATCGAGCGCAGCACCATCACCGAGGAGATCTGGGACGGCACGCTGTCGAGCCGGACCGTGGACACCCATATCAACAGCCTCCGCAAGAAGCTGGGCACGAGCGAGTGGATCGTCACCGTGCGTGGTATCGGCTTCCGCTTCATCGGACACCGATACGACGCACAGCACGCATAGCCCGGCTACGGCCGGCTCCATGCGGAAGTGAAGGTGAAGCGGCGCATCCGCCACCCCGCCGCGGTGCGCACCGCGGCGGCCGTGCCGAATCCGCCGAACGAGGTGTGCCCGGCCGGGCCCGCGGCGGCCCCGATGTGCACCGCGGTGAGATGTGCCGTCACCGTGGCGGTGTCGCCGTCGCACACCACCCGGTGGTTGCCGCCGAGGTGGTGCGACCGCGGAAACTTCTCGTACGCCATGCGCTGGAACTCGCGCAGCTCGGCCATGCCGCGAAACGTGCCCTGGGGAAAGACGAGTTCGGCATCGTCGGTGAACACCGCATCGAGCCATGCGTCGTTGTCCCGGTCGAAGTCGAGGTGGTGCACGTAGCGGTCGAAGAGCTCGACCAGCTCGGCCTTGTCGAGGAAAGCGTGCAGACGCTGTTGAACATCAACCATGGTGTGCGAAATCCTGATTCAGCGAAACGGCCCCCGCGTTGAGGCAGGACAGCAGCGTCCTGGCCTGCACGTTGAGGTAATGACCGTGGCCCGCGAGCCAATTCAACTGCGCGGGGGTGGCCCAGCAGTAGTTGCGCGGCACTTCCAGCGGCAGGTCCGCCTCGACGAACATGTAGCGGCTTTCCGCGTTGAGAAACCGCCCCCCTTCCTCGGAATGCACTACGTCGTAACGGATCTGGTCCGGACCCGCGTCGCGGACCACATCCAGGAACGGCGGTCGCTGGTCCCAGTTGGCAGGCACGCACTGTACGGTCGGCGCCAGCTCGACCGTGTCGAGGAAGCCTGCCTCGACCTTCGCCTGCACCAAAAGGTGTGGCAGGCCGTCGATCCGGCGGAACACGAAGGCCGCGATGCCTTGGCCGTGCGGCTCGAACAGCGGCTGGGTCCAGGAGGTGACCTCCCGGCTGCCCGCCTCCACCTCGACCGCGATGAGCCGGAAGAATCGGTCGTCGGCGCGGCCGATATGGGTTTCGCCCCGGTGCCAGCCGCCGACGTCGGCCAGCGGCATCAGCGAGATCTCCACGTCGTGCCGGGCGCGCTCGACGGTGAACCACGATTGCAGCTCGGCATCCGAACGCAGTGCGACAGCACTGGTTCCGTTCATCGGGAAGGTCGCGATCACGGTGCGCGAGTCCATGTTCACCACGTTGTCGGCCTGCAGCAGTGCGCCGATCTGGCCGAGGGTCAGCCAGCAGAAGTCCGGATGCACCGGGACGTCATCGGTGGTCTCCACCAGCATGTTCCGGTTCGACTTGCGATAGAACCAGGCGCCGTGTTCGGACTGGAGCACGTCGGCGAGCACCCGCCCGGCGCCGAGATCGGCGAAGTAGGACAGGTATCGGACGTTGCTCCCGCGATGCACGCCGGTGTAATTGCTGCGCGTGGCCTGCACCGTCGGCGAGAGCTGGAGCAGATTCCGGTTGCCCGGCTCCATCTTCGCCTGCATGAGAAAGTGCAGCACACCGTCGAATTCCTTGGCCAGGATGCCGAGTATCCCGACCTCGGGCTGCAGGATGATCGGCTGCTGCCACGACCGCACCGCCCCTTCGTCCACCTGCACCGAGAGCCCCTCGACGCTGAAGAACTTTCCGGTGCGGTGCCGCATGTTCCCGGTGTCGGGCGCGAAGGACCAGGCGTCCATCTCGCGAAACGGTATGCGGCGCACCTCGAATCGGTTGGCGGCCGCCCGCCCCGCCAGCCACGCCGGAAAGTCCGCCGTGCGCAGCCACGCACCGGCCCCGGTGGCCGCGGCCGACAACGCGAGCCGCTCCGACAGGTCCTCGTCGGAGCGGGTCCGGACGGAGCGCACGCTCACAGCCCCGCCACGACGGTGCGCAGCACCTCGATGACGCGGTCCTGCTCGGCCTCGTTCAGCGCCGGATACATCGGCAGCGAGAAGATCTCCTGCGCAAGCCCTTCGGTGACCGGCAGTTGCCCGGCGCGCCAACCCAGATGCTCGAATCCGGTCATGGTGTGCACCGGCCACGGGTAGCTGATGTTGAGCAGGATGTCGTGCTCGCGCATCGCCTCGATGATCGCGTCGCGCTTCGGGTGTCGCACGACGTAGACGTAGTAGACGTGGGTATTGCCGGGATTCGTGGCAGGCAGCAGCAATCCGTGCGAGTCGGCGAGATCGCCGAGCCCCTGCTCGTACCGCCGCGCCACGGTGTTGCGGCCCGCGATGTAGTCGTCGAGCCGGCCGAGCTTGCGGCGCAGAATCTCGGCCTGCACCTCGTCGAGCCGGGAGTTGTGGCCCGGCGTGCGCATCACGTAATAGACCTTGTCCATGCCGTAATAGCGCAGCTGCTGCAGATTTCGCTGAATGTTCGCATCGGGGGTGACCACCGCGCCACCGTCGCCGTAGGCGCCGAGCACCTTGGTCGGATAGAAGGAGAACGCCGCGGCATCGGACATGGTGCCCGCCAACTGCTCCCCCTGCCGGGCGCCGTGTGCCTGGGCACAGTCCTCCAGGATCTGCAGCCCGTGTTCGGCGGCCAGCCGCCGCAGCGGCGTCATGTCCACGCACTGTCCGTAAAGATGCACGGGCACAATAGCTTTCGTGCGCGGCGTGATCGCGGCCGCCACCTGATCGGTGTCCATCAGGAAGTCTTCGGCCCGCACGTCGACGAAAACCGGTGTCGCACCGGCGCCGACGATCGCGACGACGGTGGGCGCCGCGGTGTTCGACACGGTGATCACCTCGTCACCGGGTCCGACACCGAGGGCTTCCAGGCCGAGTTTCAGTGCGTTGGTGCCGTTGTCGACACCGGTGCAGTGCGCGAGCCCGTGGTAAGCCGCGAATTCCCGTTCGAAACCGCGCACGCTCTCGCCGAGGATCAGCTGACCCGATCCGAACACGGTCTGCACCGCGTCGAGGATGTCCTCGCGCTCCTTTTCGTACTCGGGCAGGTAGTCCCATACACGGGTGGTCATGAGTTTGCTCCCTTGGTAGTTCGGGTGATCGGAACGGACATCGCGAGATCGGGCGCGCTCACACGGCGGCCGCGATGTCCATGACGTATTGGCCGTACGGCGATTTCGCGAGTTGCCTGCCGAGCCGGTGGCAGGACTCCTGATCGATGAAGCCCATGCGCAGCGCGATCTCCTCGATGCAGGCGATCCGTACGCCTTGGCGCCGCTCCATGATCTCGACGTACTGACCCGCTTCGAGCAGCGCCTCGTGGGTGCCCGCGTCGAGCCAGACGAAGCCGCGGCCGAGCGGCACGAGGCGGGCCCGGTCCTGCGCCAGGAAAGTGCGGTTGACGTCGGTGATCTCCAATTCGCCGCGCGCGGAGGGCTGCAGATCCTTCGCGATCGCGACGACGTCGTTGTGATAGAAGTACAGCCCGGTGACCGCGAGATTCGACCGCGGCCGGGCCGGCTTCTCCACCAGGTCGAGCAGGCGGCCCTCGGCGTCCAGCTCGGCGACCCCGTAGCGTTGCGGGTCGAGCACCGGGTAACCGAACAGAACGCAGCCGTCGACGTCCTGACTACTCTGCTGTAGCACCTCGACAAATCCTGGACCGTGAAAGATGTTGTCCCCCAGTACCAATGCCACCGAATCGGCGCCGATGTGCCGTTCGGAGACCAGGAACGCGTCCGCGAGCCCGCGCGGCTTGTCCTGCTCGGCGTAGGTCAGGCACAATCCGAGCGCCGACCCGTCGCCCAGCAGCTGCCGGAAGCGCGGCAGATCGTCCGGGGTGGCGATGATCTCGATATCGGTGATGCCGGCGAGCATCAGCACCGAGAGCGGGTAGTAGATCATCGGCTTGTCATAGACCGGTAGCAGCTGCTTCGACACCGCCAGCGTGACCGGTTGCAGCCGGGTGCCGCTGCCACCGGCGAGGATTATCCCCTTCACGGCCGTCTCCTCCAGGATCGCTTGTGCGGCTTCATAGTTCGGAAGATGTCGACTGCATCGGCCGGTCCGCCGCCGGCGCATCGACGGGGTGCAGGCAGTCCTCGAGGAAGCCGAGTGCGCGCAGATGGTAGGAGCGGGCGGCCCAGCTCAGGCTGATGTTGTGGCCCGCCCCGGATTGCCGCTCCACCGCCACACTCGGCGCGCCGGTGAAGCGAGCGGCCATATCCCGCACCGTATTCGGGTCGTGCCGCCACAGCGCCTCGTGTTCGGCGAAGGTGCACCGGACCGGCACCGCGACCCGGGCCGCCAGGCGCGGGAACACCACCGGCCAGCGGGCCGCCTCGGCCAGCTCCAGCGTGGGCGTCGGCGCGACGACGGTCGAGCTGGTTCGGAAGGTCGCGGGCGGGTACAGCCGCGGCGGTCCCCAGCCCCGCAGCGCCCGCCTGCGCGCGTCACCGAGCTGGAACAGGCGCGAGGCGTACCGATGGCCGCAGCCGGAGATGTCCACCCCGAGCAGCCGGGCCGAGCCGAACGTCTCGGTGGCGAGGCGCAGCGCGACCATGCCGCCGAAGGAATGCGCGAGCAGGAAGAAGCCAGCGCCGATGTCGTGCTCGGCCGCGAATCCGGTGAGCGCGTGCCGCAGTGTGCGCACCTGCGCCGCCTGTGTCTGTCCGTCGGGCAGTTGCGCGGTGGACCGCCCGTAGCCCGGCCGGTCCACCGCGAGCACCGCATAGCCGAGGCGGGCACCGAGGGTCAGCAACGACACCTCGGCCGTCGCCTGCCCGTCGAAGTAGCTCGCGTTCATCCCGGCCCCGTGCAGCGCCACGATCGTCGCGCGTGGTGCTTCGTCGGGCCGATTCAGCAACGCGGACAGGGTGATTCCGGCACCGTCCAGCATGACCGAACGGACGCCGGTGGAGCGCGCGAGCGCCGCCGTGGTCACCGCTGCGCCTCGGCTGCCACGCTGCGGGAGACGGCGTCCGCCGGACCGAACCAGCGGCGCAGGGCCGCGGTCAGCGCCGTACGGTCGCGCCGCTCAGCGGCCGCCCACGCCACATAGCCGTCGGGGCGGATCAGCACGGCTGTCACGTCTTCGAGGCCGCGACGCTCCTGCAGTTCGGCTTCGACGACGGTGACCCGGTCCCGCCACGGATCGGCCGCGGCTTGCAGTGCACCGTCGGCGGCCAGGTCCAGCAGCACGCCGCGGGCCGGATGCAGCAGTTCGGTGGTCGTGGTCGCGCCGGCCGCGGTACGCAGCGGTCGCGGCGGAATCCGTCTGCCCTGCAACGGATGTGCCGCAGACTCGGGCGAATACCGGATGTCGAGCCCGCTCACCGTGCCCGCGAGGTAGCGCTTGGTGTCGTCGTAGGCGATCAACTCCGTGAACAGCTCGCGCAGCGGATCCGCCTCGGCGCCGGTGATGTAGAGCATCCCCTGTACCCGGGTGTTGTCCAGCAGCCGGGCACCGACCGGATGGCGTTCCGCGTGATAGGTGTCGAGCAGTTCCGGCCCGGCCGAACCACGCACCACGGCACCGAGTTTCCATCCGAGGTTGGCCGCGTCCTGGACGCCGGTGCTCAGCCCCTGACCACCGGCGGGAAGATGGATATGCGCCGCGTCGCCCGCCAGGAACACCCGGCCTCTGCGGTATTCCGAAGCCTGGCGGGTGGCATCGGAGAACGAGCTGGCCCAGTCCGCGCGACCGTGGGCGATCGAGTCCCCGGTGATCCGTTCCCACGCCGCGGCCAGTTCGGCGAAGCCGATCTCGGTTCCGCGCTGCACCACGGGTGTTTCGTGCTCGCACACCACGACCCGGTCGACACCCGGCGCCAGTGGCATGGCCATGATCATGCCGCCCGGGAGCCTTTCACCGAACGGCCGCGGCGCGATGTCGCAGCCGACCACATCGGCCAGATACATGCCGAGAGTGCCTGCGGTGCCGGGAAACTCGAAACCGGCGAGCTTGCGTACGACGCTGTGCCCGCCGTCGCAGCCGACCAGATAGGTCGCGCGCAAGGTCCTTTCGTCGCCGGCGACTTCTGCCGTGACCGAAACCCCGTCGCCGTCGTCGTGCAGTCCGCGCACCGTCCAGCCGCGCCGGACGTCCGCGCCCAACTCGCGGGCCCACTGTTCCAGCGCCGCCTCGGTCTGCGATTGCGGCACGCCGCGCGCGCCGAAATGACAGTCCTCGAGCACCGTGTAGTCGAACAGCAGCCCGCCGAAGTGACCCATCGGGCTCTGCTCCAGCCCGCCGACGGCCGCGAGCAGGCCACGCTGATCGAAGGTCTCCATCGCGCGAGCGGTGAAGCCGAGTCCGCGGGACTGCCCCGTCGATTCCGGCAGTTGTTCCAGCACCACGACTTCGGCGCCGGCCAGCCGCAATTCGCCGGCGAGCAGCAGGCCGGTCGGCCCGGCGCCGACCACAATCACATCGGTGTCCACGTTTGCTCTCCTTGTCTGCGCACGGGCTCGCGGTCAGTCAACGGACCCGGGCGGGCCGAACCAGTGCCGCAAGCGGCCGTCCAGGTCGGCATCCGCGGAACCCACCCAGCTCACGTAGCCGTCCGGCCGGACCAGCACGGCCTCGGTACCGATCTCGTCGCCGGCCACGACCTCGGCCACCCCGACCCGCTGGGCCCAGGGCGCCACCACCTTTTCCAGCGCGTCGACCTGCGACCGCCCGCACCCGAGCACGAGACCGCGCCCGGTGCGCAGCGCCGCGGTGCTGGTCCCGGTGGGCGCGCGCAGCGCCAGCTCAGGCAGCCGGACGCCGAGCCAACGGTGCTCCCCCGGCTCGGCCGGATAGCGCACATCCAATCCGCTGATCATCCCGGCCAGGTGCACCCGCACCGATTCCGCCGCGATCAACTCGCGCAGCATGGTCCGCAACGACTCGACTTCTGGTCCGCCGAGCAGCAATTCGGTCTGGACCCGGATGTTCGACAGGATCCGCGCGCCGACCGCACTGCGTTCCGAGTGATAGGTGTCGAGCAGCTGATCCGCCGCCCCGTGCAGGGTGGCGGCCAGCTTCCAGCCCAGGTTCACGGCGTCCTGGAGACCGAGGTTCAGCGCTTGGCCGCCGCTGGGCATCTGCTGATGCGCGGCATCGCCCGCGAAGAGCACGCGGCCCTTGCGGTATTCCCGCACCTGCCTGCTGGTGTCGTCGAAGACGTTCACCCACAACGGCTTTCCGTGCCCGATGGCTTCCCCGGTGACCTGCTGCCACGCCGCCACGACCTCGTCGAAGGCGGGATCGCTTGCCCGCCCGGCACCGTCGGCGCCGAAGCGGTGCACCATGACCCTGATGATCCCGGCGGGATTTCGTGCCGCCGTGGCGAATCCGTGCTCGTACCGCTCGAACCGCCGGTCCTCGATCGCCAAGCCCGCCACATCCGCACGCAACAGTTCGCGGGTGGCCGAGCGGCCCGCGAACTCCACCCCCGCGCACTCGCGCACCGTGCTGTCCGCGCCGTCACAGCCGACCACGAATGCCGCACGCAGCCGCCGTATTCCGGTGCCGGTCTGCGCCGAAACCTCGACGCCGGCGCCGTCGTCGTGCACCGCCGATACCCGCCAACCACGCCGGACCTCGGCGCCGAGCGCCACCGCCCACTCGTGCAGCAATGCCACGGTGGTGGTCTGCGGCACCTTCCACTGACCGGGATACCGGCTGGGCAGGGTGAGATCCAAGGGGATGCCGCCGAAGTGGCCGCGCGGCTCGTTCGGCACGGGGCCGAGTTCGCCGATCAGGCCACGAGCGTCGAAGATCTCCATGGTTCGCGCGTGCAAGGTCGAGGCCCTGGACTCCGTCGACGGCGTCTCCCGCGACTCCAGCACGACGACCTCGACGCCCCCGAGGCGCAACTCACCCGCCAGCATCAGCCCGACCGGGCCCGCGCCGACGACGATCACCTGCGTTTGTTCGATCATCGGGTCAGTCGCGTCGCTCGGCGAAGGACTTCGCGTGCTGCAGGGTGGTCATGCTGTTGGTGCTCAACGCGTTTCGCACGAAGTCCTTGGCATCCTCGAGCGTCTTGTCCGCGCCGAGGATGTCGGCGATCCGGTCGGTGGCGATGGTGACCGTGTGCTGCGAGGTGGCCAGCACGCCGTCGGTGTTCTCGGCGAAGGTCCACCGTCCGGTGTGCAGCGACATCAGCGCGGGCAGGGTCACCTGCTTGTAGACGATCGAATGGTGCGGGTAGGTGACCCGATAGGACTTGGTGGTGTGCACCGAGCCGTCGCGCGTCTTGGTGTCCATCTCGAGCGTCTGCAGGCCGGGCGAGGGTTCTTCCAGCCGTGCGGCGGCGACGTGCGGCAGCCGTTCGGTCCACAGCTGCGCCTGATCGATGAATTCGTAGGCCTGCACGGCCGAGCCCGCGATCTGCACGGAGTCCTCGAACGAGAAGGTGGAATCCGCGGCCGCGTAGGCGAATTCGAGTTCGGTTCGCAGGCCCTCGAGCTCACTGCGCGAATTGCGGTCCACCGCCTGGTCGATCCAGGCCAGACCGTCCGGATCGTCGTCCACCGCACGGTAACTGTGCTGCAGCCGGACCAGTGCGGTGTGGTCGGACCGGGCCTCGATCAGCCACGCGCCGCTCATGAACGCCACCGGGGGTGCCGAAATCTCTTGCTGGAAGGTGATTTTCCGGGCCGCCGGATCGAGCGTGCGGCGCGAGGTCCAGTTCTTGGCGGTGCCGTTGGCCGTCGCCCAGATCCGGATCCGCTCGGCGCCCTCGGTCTGCTCGAGCTGCTCCACGTAGATCGTCGGCCCGAAGATGCGTGGCCAACTGCCGACATCGGCGATCAGCGCGTACACCGTGTCCGCGGGTGCGGCGATCTCGATCTCGTGCTCGACCTCGCGCATAGTGCTGGTAGTCATCGAAATACCTGTTCCTCGAGCTCAGAAATTGCCCAGTCCGCCGCAGACGTTCAACGCTTGCGCCGTGATGGATGCGGCGGTGTCGGAGGCCAGGTAGCCGACCAGTCCGGCCACCTCCTCCGGGGTCGAGTAGCGCCCGAGCGGGATCTTGGCCTGGAACTTCTCCAGGATTTCCGCCTCGCTCTTGCCGTAGGCGCTCGCGTAGCCCTGCCGGACCCGCGCCGCCATCGGCGTCTCGACGTAGCCGGGGCACACGGCGTTGACCGTGATGCCGGTGGGGGCCAGCTCATTGCCGAGCGCCTTGGTGAATCCGACGACGCCGTGCTTGGACGCCGAGTACGGCGCCCCGAGCACCACACCCTGCTTGCCCGCGGTGGAGGCGATGTTGATGATCCGGCCGCGATCCTTGGTGCGCATGCCGCCGGTGTTGAGCACCTCGCGGGTCAAGCGGAAAACGCTGGTCAGATTGGTCTCGATGACGTCGTTCCACAGCTCGGCGGTGATATCGGCGGTGACGCCGCCGCCGCTGCGCCCGGCGTTGTTGACCAGCACATCGATCGACCCGAACGCGTCGACGGCGGCCTGGACGAAATGCTGCACCTCCGTGTCCGAGCGGACGTCCACGGCGGCGCCGTCCACCGTCAGGTCCTCCGAGCGCAACTGCTTCACCGTGGCGGTCACGTTCTCCGCGGTGCGCGCGCCGATGAACACCCGGTGTCCCGAGCCGCCGAGCAGGCGGGCGACGGCCAGTCCGATACCGCTGGTCGCCCCGGTCACCAGGGCCACCGGCGCTTCGACATTCGACATCTGCGTTCCCCCTCAGGCCGCGTTCACGAGACGCGCGTTGACGGCGCCGATCAGGGCCCGCGGCGTGGTGGCCGACAGCAGGGTGTCCTCGTCCAGGGAGATCTCGAACTCGCGCTCGATCCGGCCGCTGGCTTCCAGCAGCGCGAGCGAGTCGTAACCGAGGTCGTCGAAGAGCACGTCGAGCACGGGTTCGGCGAAGTCGATGCCCTCGTCGCCCGCGGCTTCGAGCATGATCCGGCCCAGGTCGGTGAGTGTGAATCGGTCAGCCATTGTCCTTCTCCTTCATGAGTTTTCGTTGGTCAGCACGAGCGCCGAGTTGAATCCGCCGTAGCCGCGCGCCAAGACCAGCGCGGTGCGCACGGGGGCCGGGCGGGCCTGGCCCACCACCAGATCCAGCTGCGCCTCGGGATCGGGCTCGACATGCACGGTCGGCGGAATCAGGCTGTGCCGCATGGCCAGCAGCGCGGCGACGAGATCGAGCGGCCCGGCGCCCGAATACAGCCGGCCGGTCATCGTCTTCGGCACGGTGACCGGCACCCCACCGGCGCCGAACACCGCCGAAATGGCCTGCGCTTCCATGCGATCGAGCTCGGGCAGGCCCGCCGCGTCGGCGAACACCACGTCGATGTCGGCCGGTGTCCGCCCGGCATCGGCCAGCGCCAGTTCGATCGCTTTGCGCAGCCCTGGCCCGTTCGGGTCGAAAGTGGCTGCGTAACCGGCGATCTCGCCGTAGGTCCGGGCGCCACGAGCTCGCGCCTGCCCGTCGGACTCGACGACCAGGATCGCGCCGCCCTCGCCGGGCACATGCCCGTTCGCGCGGGCATCGAAGGGCAGATACGCGTCCGCCGGGTCGTCGCTGGTGCTCAGTCGCCCGCTCGCCTGCTGCCCGATCCAGCCCCAGGGGCACAGTGACGAGTCGATCGCGCCCGTGACAATGGTGCTGGTGCCCTTGCGAATCGCGCGCCGCGCGGCGGCTACGGCATCCAGGCCGCCTGCTTGGTCACCGACCAGCACGCTGGCCGGACCCTTCATGCCGTTGCGAATCGCGATCTGGCCGCTGTTCACGGCATAGAACCAGGCGAAGGACTGGTACGCGCTGACGTACTGACTGCCCCGGTGCCAGAGGTTCTGCAATTCGCGCTGGCCGAATTCGAAACCGCCGGCCGAGCTGGCGGTGATCACGCCGATGTCGAATTCGGGCAGCCGGCTCGGCGTCAGCCCGGCGTCGGCGAACGCCCAGTCCGTCGCGGCCAAGGCCAGCTGGGTCATCCGGTCGGTCTGCGGAAGCAGCCTGCCCGGCAGGTGATCGGCGGCCTCGAAGCCCGGCACCTCGCCCGCGAGCTGGGCCGGATAGCCGCTCGGATCGAATCGGGAGACCCGGGCGATGCCCGACTTGCCGGCCACGGTAGCGTCCCAATACTGTTCCGCGCCAAGACCGTTCGGCGCCGCCACGCCGAATCCGGTGACCACCGCCGTCGTCATGCCGCGCTCCGTTCGGCGCGGGCGAGCACCATCGCGCTCTGGAAGCCGCCGAAACCGCTGCCCACGGTCAGCACCGCGTCGGTCACGTGCTCGCGCGCGGTCAGCGGCACGTAGTCCAGATCGCATTCCGGGTCCGGGGTGTGCAGGTTGGCCGTCGGCGGGACGGTGTTGTGCGTCATCGCCAGGATCGACGCCGCGATCTCGATCGAGCCGATCGCGCCGAGCGAATGCCCGACCATCGACTTGATCGAGCTCACCGGGATCTCGTAGGCCCGCTGCCCCAGGCTGCGCTTGAACGCCGCGGTCTCGTGCCGGTCGTTCTGCTTGGTGCCCGAACCGTGCGCGTTGATGTAGTCGATCTCGTCCGGGTTCATCGCGGCTTCGTGCAGCGCCACCCGGATGGCCTCGGCCATCTCGATGCCGTCGGGCCGCAGGCCGGTCATGTGATAGGCGTTGCTGCGGGTCGCGTAGCCCGCGATCTCGGCGTAGATGCGCGCGCCGCGCCGCTTGGCGGATTCGAGTTCCTCCAGCACGAACACCGCGGCGCCCTCGCCCAGCACGAAGCCGTTGCGGGTGCCGTCGAACGGGCGCGACGCGGTGCCCGGCTCGTCGTTGCGCGGCGAGGTCGCCTTGATCGCGTCGAAGCTGGCCACGGTGATCGGCGAGATGGGCGCGTCGGTGGCGCCCGCCACCATCACATCCGCGGTGCCCTCGCGGATCAGCTCGACCGCGTAGCCGACGGAGTCGATGCCCGAGGTGCAGCCGGTCGAGATCACCGTGGTCGCCCCGCGCGCCCCGACCAGCTCGGCCACCTCCGCGGCGAACGAGCTCGGCACCAGGCAGCTGTACAGATGCGGTACGGCGTACTCGTGGTCGACCAGGTGCAGCCGCCCGGCGTCACTGACCACGCGGTATTCCCAGTCCAAGCTGGTGGCCGCGCCCACCGCGGTGCCGATCGTGACACCGACCCGGTACGGGTCGTAGGCCTCGATGTCGATGCCGCTGTCGGCCACCGCGTTTCGCGCGGCGACCGCGACGAACTGTGCCGCCCGATCCATCCGCCGGACCTCTTGCGGACTGAGACCGCCCGCCTCGGGATCGAAGTCGACCTCGGCGGCGATCTTGGACCGGAACGGCGCCGGATCGAAGAAGGTGATGCCGCGGGTCGCGGTACGGCCGGCGCTCAGCAGCTCCCAGAACGCGTCGCGACCGACGCCGCCGGGTGCGAGCACCTCCATGCCGGTGACGACGACTCTGCGCTCGTTCACGATTCGGCTGCCCAGCTGTAGAACCGGGTGGCCATGGCGTCCGAGGGCGTACGCCACTGCGGGTCGTAGGCCTCGATGAACGGCTTCAGATCGGCGCTGATGCCGACGAAGCGCGGATCGGTCTTGGCCTGCTCGATCCGTTCACCACCGTCCGCGGAATCGAAGTCCTGCAGGTGGAAATAGAGTCCGCGGTAATAGAACAGCTGCCTGCGCCGGGTACCCATGCGGTGCGGCATCTCGGTGCCGTCGAACTCGGCGAACAGGTCCGCGACCTGTGGGTGCGATCCGGGATCCATCCGCGCCACAATCAATGTGCTGTGCATCGGAGTTGTCTCCTTCTACTAGATTCGACGCTCGCAATCCCAGAAGATCGCCCACATCGGCGAGCGGACTGCACTGGCGAGGATTCTTTACTCCACGCAGCGGGTAGCGATTTCGACCCCGGGTTCCATGATCTTGAAGGAATCGACAATAAACAAGATTCGAATCGGTCAGGACATTGTCAAACTTTTGATTCCGCTTCGCACCCCCGAAATCCTGCGAGAACACCGAGTGTCAGCGAACTGTCAACTCGCCACGGGCGCCGACCGGCGAGCAACGATTCGAACTTGACCAAGAATTGACACAAATATGCAAAACCCCGTATTGCCTATTCATCGGCGGACTGGAAATTATTGAATATCCAGCCGGACGGCTCATTCGCCGGACGCGCTCGCGACAGCTGCCGGCCAGCCAGACCACGACATATCCGGAGGTACCGATCGCAATGCGATTCCTGCTCACCACCTTGCCCGGCACATCGCACCTGTTGCCGCTGGTGCCGTTCGCGCAGGCGGCGCTCGCCGCCGGGCACGAGGTGCGCGTGGCCTGCACCGGTCCGGCGCTGCCCGCCGCAGTGGCGGCCGGGTTGCACGCGCTGGCCGTGGACGACGGCGCCTCGGCCCGCCCGTACGAGGAGATCGTGCGCCGGATCGGCGAGACCGACATGACCGAGACGATGTCGCCCGCGCAGATGCACGCGGAATTCGCGGCCGCGTTCGGCGAGACCGGCAATCTCATGCTCGGCGGGTTGGTCGAGGCCGTGCGGGAATGGCAGGCCGACGCCGTGGTGTACACCCCAATGGCGGTGGCCGGCCTGGTGGCCGCGCGCGCGACGGGCACGACCGCCATCGTGCACGGTCTCGGCACCCGGTGGCCGACCTACGGCCCCGCGCTCGCCCATCTGCACAGCGCTGCAACGGATCTCGGCGTCACCGAGGCGGTCGAGGCGGATATCGAGATCGACGTCAGCCCGCCCTCGCTCGAGGCCATCCATCATCGGACCACGCCCGCGCCGACGCAGACCTACGCGAGCCGCATCGAGGGCATGCGCTACCTCCCCTACAACGGCGGTGGGGAACTGCCCGCCTGGGTGCGCGCGCCGCGCACCGGGCGCCGCCGAGTCGCGGCCACTCTCGGCTCCTTGACCGCGACCTACGGCGACGGCACGCTGCTGCGGCACATCATCAAGGGCGCCGCGGAGCTGGACGTCGAGATCATCCTGATGACCGGCGACGCCGCCTTGCCCGGCCCGTTGCCCGAGTACGTGCGCCCGGTGCCGTGGCTGCCGTTGCGCGCGGTGCTGGAATCCTGTGCGGCCGTAGTCCATCACGGCGGCGCGGGCAGCATGTACGCGGCCCTGGACGCCGGCGTCCCCCAGCTGGTGCTGCCCGACCGCGGCACCGACAGCGATACCAACGCCCAGATCGCGGTGACCCGCGGCGTGGCCCTGCGCCTCGACGCCGGCGAGATCGGCGCGAGCACCATCGAACAGTCGCTCGGCAAGCTGCTCGACTCCGAGAGCCATCGCGACGCTTGCACCGAAGTAGCCCAGGAGATGCACGACATGCCTGCTCCCAGCACGGTAATCGACCGGATCGCGGCCGCGATCACCGCGACGAAGGCGGGTGCGTGATGAGCGCGGTCGAGGTCAGAAAGCTCGCTATCGAGGGTGCGGTGGAGTTCTCCGTCCCGGTATACCGGGACAGCCGTGGGCTTTTCACCAGCCCGTTCCAGATCGATGCGTTCGACGCGGCGCTCGGCCACGGCCTGTTCCCGGTCCGCGACATCAGCCACAACGTCTCGGCTCGCGGGGTACTGCGCGGCATCCACTACACGACCACCCCGCCCGGGCGCTCGAAGTACGTGTACGTCCCGCACGGCCGCGTCACCGACTACCTGGTCGACCTCCGCGTCGGCTCACCGACCTTCGGCCGTTGGGACCAAACGGAATTGGGCGGCGACGGCGCCACGGCCAAGGCATTGTTCATCCCCATGGGTGTCGGCCACGCTTTCCTCTCGCAGCAGGACGATTCGATCGTGGTCTACGTGATGTCGGAGGGATACGAGGCGGCCAACGAATTGGCCATCTCCCCGCTGGACCCGGAGATCGGGCTGCCGATCCCCCGGATCCCCCGTCCGGAACAGTCCGAAAGAGACCGCGCCGCACTGACTCTCGCAGCCGCGGGCGAACGCGGCCTGCTTCCCGACTACGCGACCTGCCTCGAGCTGGAGGCGAAACTGTGGCACTGACACCACCTCTGGTCACCCTGCTCGGCGCCACCGGTTTCGTCGGTTCGGCGGTGCTGCGCGAACTCGCCGCGCGCCCGATCCGCCTGCGCGTCGTCGCGCGGCATCCCGCACCGATCCCGCCGGACGCGCGCGCCACCATCGAGGTGTGCACCGCGGACCTCACCGCGCCCGGCGTGGTGGCCCGCGTGGTCGCGGACGCGGACATCGTCGTGCACTGTGTCGCCTACATCAACGACGGCCCGTCGACCTGGCGGATCGCCGAGGGCGACGACGCCGCAGAACGAGTGAACGTCGGCATCGTCGCCGACCTGGTCGCCGCGCTCGAGCAGCGCACCGACCCGGTCGGCGTGGTCTTCGCCGGTGCCGTCTCCCAGGTCGGCAAGGGTGCGGGTGAAGTGATCGACGGCACCGAGATCGACGCTCCCTCAGGCGAATACGACCGGCAGAAGCTGCGCGCGGAACGGCTGCTACTCGACTCGCTGGCGGCAGGGCCGCACCGGGCGGTGTCGGTCCGGCTGCCGACAGTCTTCGGCAGCGGGCCCCAGTCGACCGCGCGGGACAAGGGCGTGGTCTCGATGATGATCCGGCGCGCGCTGGCCGGTGACCCGCTCACCATGTGGCACGACGGCACCGTCAAGCGCGACGTGGTCTACGTCGAGGACATCGCCCGGGCGCTGGTGGCCGCGACCGAGCACACCGCCGAACTCGCCGGGCGCGCCTGGGTACTCGGTTCCGGCCACGGCATTCCGCTCGGGCAGTTGTTCGGCACCATCGCGGACCTGGTCGCCGCGCACACCGGCAGCCGCGCCCCCGTCGTCTCGGTGCCGCCGCCCGCCCATGCCGAGGCCGGCGATCTGGTGCACATCACCATCGACTCCTCGGCTTTTCGCGCCGTCACCGGCTGGCAGCCGACCGTTCCCCTGGAAACCGCACTGCGCCGGACCATCGAGGTCTGCGCGGCCGAGCGGGTCATCACCGAATCGACGGCCGGCTGAGCCGGCGCCTCGACGCCACCGTGGCTCGCGCGAGTCACGGTGGCACCGCCGAAGAATGGAGCACACATGGACGTCGGACTCGTCTTCGATCTCCGCAACCCCCGGCAGTGGCAGCGGCCGTGGGCCGACCACTACGCACGCACCCTGGAGTTCTGTGAGGAGGCCGACCGGCGGGGCGCCGGTGCCATCTGGTTCACCGAGCACCACCTCTTCGAGGACGGCTATCTGCCGCAGCCGCTGACCTTCGCGGCCGCCGCGGCGGCGCGCACCCGGCACGTCCGGATCGGCACGGCCGTCGTGCTACCGGCGCTGCGCAAGCCCGCGCAGCTCGCCGAGGAGGCCGCGGTCGTCGATCTGATCAGCGGCGGACGCCTCGAACTCGGCCTCGGCGCCGGCTATCGCGTGCCCGAATACCAGTTGTTCGACGCCGATTTCAACAAGCGGTTCGCCCGCACCGGCGCGACGATCGAAGAGGTCCGCCGCCTGTGGGAGACCGGCGGTGTCACGCCGAGGCCCGTGCAGCAGCCGGTACCGATGTGGGGCGGCTTCTATCGCCCGCGCGGCGCGCGGCTGGCCGGCCGGCTCGGCATCGGCCTGATGCACATCTCGCACGAGATGTTCGCGCACTATCAAGTGGGATTGGTCGAGGGCGGTCACGATCCCGCGTCGGCGCGGGTCGCGGATCTGGTGCCGATTCTGCTGGCCGACGACCCGGAAGCGGCGTGGGCCCGCGTCACCCCCTATCTGGCGCATCAGAAGAACACCTACCGCAGCTCCTCCGTCGAGGGCACCGACCGCCCGGCCCCGCCGCTGCTCGGGCCGGACGACCTGCGCGTACGGCCGTTGGACGGATCCTGGGGGCACCTGGAGATCCTGACACCCGAGCAGGCCGCGATCCGGATCAAGGCCCGCATCGCGGGATTGCCGGTGCGGCACTTGATCTTCTGGGCCGATATCGCCGGCATGCCGGACGACCTGGTGGCGCGCAATATCGAGCTGGTGAGCGAGCACCTGCCCCCGCTGCTGGCCAAAGAACTCGACGTGGCGGGTACCGCCCGATGAGCACCCGGAGACGCGCATGAGCGGCGAGCTCTACCTCGCCGGATGCGCCACCTGGCTGCCACCGACCGTGTCGACCGGCCAGGCGGTGGCAGCGGGCGACTGCGACGAGAAGCTGGCGACGATGACCGGCATGGCCTCGGTCACCGTGGCGGAGAAGGAATCCGGGCCGGAGATGGCCGCCAACGCCGCTACCGCGGTGCTGGACCGGACCGGTATCGGGCCCGACCGGATCGACCTCATCCTGCACGCCAGCCTGTACTTCCAGGGCCATCACCTGTGGTCGCCCGCGTCGTACATTCAACGTGTCGCGGTCGGAAACCGGTGCCCGGCAATGGAAATCCGGCAGGTCTCGAACGGCGGCATGGCCGCCCTCGAACTGGCGGGCGCCTATCTCTCGGCGTCCGCCGACCGGGATTGCGTACTCATCACCAGCGGTGACCGGATGCACCCACCCGAGTTCGACCGCTGGCGCAGCGATCCCGGCACGGTCTATGCCGACGGCGGCACGGCGCTGCTGGTGTCGCGGCGGACCGGTTTCGCCGTTCTCCGTGCGCTGCATACGGTTTCGGACCCGGAGCTGGAAGGGATGCACCGCGGCGGCGACTCCTACGGTGCGCCGTCGCTGACCACTCCGTCTCCGGTCGACCTCGACGCGCACAAACGCGAATACGTCGCCGCGCGCGGCCGGCAGTACAGCGCCGCACGCGTGGCCGCGGGTCAGAAGGCCGCGCTGCACGGCGCGCTCGCCGCGGCAGGTGTCGAGCTCGCGGACATCGCGCGAATATCGTTGCCGCACATGGGGTGGCGGCGGGTCAAGGCCGGCTTCCTGTCCCAGTTCGACATCGATCCGGCGCGCACCACCTGGTCGTGGAGCCGGACCATCGGTCACCTCGGTGCGGGCGATCCCATCGCCGGGCTGGACCACCTGGTCGGCACGGGCGCGGTCGGCCCGGGCGATCTGTGCCTGCTGGCCAGCGTCGGCGCCGGGTTCAGCTGGTCCTGCGCGGTCGTCGAAATCCTCAGCCGCCCTTCGTGGGTGGCCACTGCCGAGGGGAATTCCCATGAGTGAGCCGACCCTGGCGATGATGTTCCCCGGCCAAGGTTCGCAATACCCGCGCATGGCCGCCGGGCTCTATCGGGCGGAGCCCACCTTCACCAAGGCGATGGACGAGGTCTTCGCGGCCTTCGGTGCGCAAGGCGCACCGCTGCGCGACGATTGGCTGGCCACGACGCCCGTCGTGCCGATCGACCACGTCACGCGGGCCCAGCCGCTGCTGTTCGCCATCGACTACGCCATGGCCCGGATGGTGACCAACTGGGGTTTCGCCCCCGACCTCGTCATCGGGCACAGCATCGGCGAATTGGCCGCGGCGGCCTATACCGACATCCTGTCGCTGCCCGAGGCGGCGGAGGTGGTGCTCGACCGGGTGCACCGGATCGCCGCCGCGCCCGCGGGCGGCATGCTCGCGGTGGCCGCGACCGTCGACGAACTCGAGCCGTACCTGTCACCGGAGGTGGCGCTCGCGGCGATCAACGCGCCCCGCCAGACGATCCTGGCCGGATCCGACACCGCACTCGCCACGGTGTCCGCCGAACTGCGCGCGGCGGGACGCACCTGCCGAACGGTGCCGTCGCTCAGCGCGTTTCACAGCCCGCTGCTGCTGCCCGCGGCCACCGGCAGTCTGGAATACCTGGCCACGCTCACCCCGCGGATGCCGCGTATCCCGGTCTACTCCTGCTACACCACCCGGCCACTGGACCAGCCGACGATCGCCGATCCGGCGTACTGGGCGCACCACCCCGTGGCGACCGTGCGCTTCTGGCCCACCCTGGACGCGCTCGTCGGCTCCCACGAGCGCATCGTGTGTGTCGAAGCCGGTCCCGGACAAGGATTGTCGACCGTCGCGCGCAGGCATCCGGCCATGCGCGAGGGCCGCGGCGCGGTCGTGTCGGTCGCACCGGCCCGCGCCGGCGGCGCGGACTGGCAGGCCGCGGCCGCGGCCTTCGCCACCCTCACCTCGGTGTGCGCATCGCGGTCGTGATCACCCGGCCGCCTCCATCGGTGCCAGCTTCTCCCGATCGGCCGCCAGCCGCATCAGCACCGCGTGTGCCACCGAGGCCAGCGTCACGTGCCGATGCCAGCCGCCGTAGCTGCGACCGGAATAGTCCCGGACACCGGCCTTGTCGGCGACCTCGGCGCTGTCCCGCTCGACCCGGGTCAGCGCCGCTGCCAGCCGGACCAGTTCACCGGCCCGCTCCGTCGGCAGATCCGTCAGCCACAGCGTCCGCGCGGCCGAGCCGGTCTGCGCGGGAATTTCCAGCAGCGCCAGTTCCGCCGCGGGTCCGCCGACAGAATTGCGCGTGCGCGGCGCGAAACCGACCGTCACCGCGGCGGCCCGGGGTGCGCGCAATTTACCCGGCAGCTCACCGTGCGACGGCAACAGCATGCGCCGCCGACTTCCCTTGGCGGCTTTCATGATGTCGCCCGCGGGAATCAGGCAGTCGGCGCGATGACCGGTCAGCATTTCATCGGCAACATGCAATTTCGTCGCGTGATCGATGCGCGACAGCGACGGAATACCGTGCGCGTGCAGCCGCGGCACCACCGCGCGGATATCGAGCTCACGGGCGTCGAGCACCACCGGCCGCACCGGCAGGCGCCAGTCGTGCTTCAGTCGCAGGCACAGCTCGACGATCAGGTCCTCGCGCAGCTGGGGCAGCAGATCCGGCGGAATCGCCGCGGACGAGCGCCGATGCTGGTCGTCGAGCCAGCCGCGCGGCAGGTGCAGGCGCCAGTCGACGGGTGCGCTGAGTTCCGGCGACAGCGCCCAGATCGCGGTCGCCTGTTGCACATTCACCACCCGGCCCGCGGTGGGCAGGAAGCGCCGCTCGACACCCACCGAATGCTGGCCCGACTTCTTGATCGCCATCGAGTGCACCACCAGCGACTCGATCTCCTGCCTGCGGAACAGGTATTCGGCAAGCGCGAGGCGAACCGGGGTCCAGTCCCAGTTCGAGGCGCTGATGAAATGGTGCAGGCTTTGATCGGTGACGGCGCCGTCGAGTGACCGGGCGATATTCCGCACCGATTTGCGACCGGGCGAGTCCAACAGCCCTTTCAAATATTGCGCCGCTCGACTACGTTGATCTTTACGCGGCAACGAAGAGAACAGAACATTGCACAGCTCGGCAGCCTCTTCAAAATCTTCGAACATACGAATGCTCCCCAATATTGCTTTGAACCGCGGAGATTCCAGACAGCCCGGAAATTGTTAGACCAACTTGCGAGTGCGGCGTCCGACGCTCATTACTCTACACAGGTGACATAATCTGCATAGCTCCCCTCATCGCATTTGACAAAGATTTGACATAGCCACACCACACCATTAGAGGTACCGGGTTTCGGGTCTGACAAAGATCTGACATCGAGTCGGCGCGATGCCGGGACGGGGTACCGGCACCGGGGCCGGACACACGAAAACGCCCAGGTCAGTACGGTTCTGACGAGCTGGACGTTGATCACCCGCGAACGCTAGCCGACAACGCCGCGGCGCGGAACCGGATGGATCGCCAATTAATTACGGATTCTCGCCAATCCACTTGCCCGGGCCGATGATCGTCGCCGTTTTCGCGCCGCGCTGCACCAGTAGTGCGATATGCAGCCGCGAGGGACAACCGAGCTTCACCATCACCCGCCGCAGATGGTTGACGACCGTCCACTCCGACAACCCGAGCTCGCCGGCGATCATCCGGTTCGTCTTGCCGGTCGCCACCAACTCGGCGATCTCCCGCTGGCGTGGCGTGAGCGTGTACAGCCCGCAACGGCCGTGCTCGGAGCGCACCGACCGCGCGAAGTCGATCGCCGCTGCCAGGTTCATCGTCGACACGAGCCGCACGGTGTCCGCGAACAGTCGCTCCCCCAACCGCTTCGGCCAATCGAAGAGCTCGCCGTCGGTGTCGAGCGCCGGGATCCCGTGACCGGCGCGCAGCCGCGCACCGGCGAGCACCAAGGTCGCCGCTGCCGCCGCGTATTCGGCGCCGCACAGCGCGTAGGCCGCGCCGCAACCCTCGATGGCACAGATCGCTTCGAGCGGGTATCCGTGCACCTGGGGATGCTCGAGCACCTCCCGATAGATCAGCAGCGCCCGATCGGCGGTGCAGAGCCTGTTGCTCGCCAACGCATTACGCACCGCGAGGCCGCCGTCCGCCGGCGCGATCCGCTGAATCCGCTGTCGCAGCTCGGCCCACTCGGCGGTCACCGGCGCGAGCGGGGCGAGCGCGGCGCGGGCGAGCTCGAGCGGATCTGTATCGGCATCGGTATCGGCCTGGTCGCCGAACTGCCGCAGCGCCGCAGCCTCGCTCAGTAACGCCACCGCGCGCGGAAAACGGCCCGCGGACAACGCCCACCGGCCGAGCAACCGCGCCCCGCCCCACCGCGCCGCGCCGGGTAGGTCCTGGGCCAGACCGGCCGAGAGCCGCCGTTCCACGTCGTCCAGATGGCCGCATCGGATCCATACGTCTTGCAGATCTGCCGCAATGCGCAGGGCTTCGTCCACCCGACGGGCGATGCACAGTTCGCTGATCGCCGTCAGGAAGTCCCGGGCGTGCACGTCGGCGCAGGCGGGCACGGCCCGGTCGGGATCCATTCCGCGCCCGAGGGATTCGGCCAGCCGGCACAGTCGATCGAGATGCTCGGCACGCAACCGTGCGGCAAGCTGCGGATCGGCCGCCAGTCGCCGACGGCACCAGATCCGTACTGTCGCAGTGAGTTCGTAACTCACGTCGCCCTGCGCAGCCAGCCTGCCGTGCAGCAGGCTGCGATCCTCCAGCTCGGCCAGACCGGCGGTGGTCAGCTCACCGTCCAGGCCACCGAGCAACAGCACCGCGCCGCGGTCCACCGCGCCGGTGCACTGTGCCAGTCGAAGCAGCAGCTCGAGCAGCACCGGATCGAGATCGGTCAGGCCCCAGTCGATGGCGGCGCACAGCGTTCGGTGCCGCACGGGCGTGTCCTCGAACTGCGCGGACACCAGATCACCGCCCGCCTCGATCCGGCGCAGCGTCTCGGCCGCGCCGACGCGCACGATTTCGGCGGCGGCCAGCTCGAGCGCCAGCGGCACACCGCCCACCGCACGCGAAATGCTTTCCAGCACAGCCTGTTCGGCAAGAGTATCGGCCTCGTCGTAGTGGCCGCCGAGACCGCCGAGCAGGAGCTGGGCCGCAGGCGAGAAGGCGCCGTGCTCGGTCGGCGGCCCGGCCGGCAACGCGGACACGCACAACACACATTCGTTGCGCAGGCCGAGCGGCACGCGGGTGGTCACCACGATCCGCAGCCGCGGACACCGGTCGAGCAACTGCGCGATATCGCACGAAATCGCCGCTGCGACAGGGTCACAATTGTCCAGCAGCAGCACAGCCGGACCGGTGGCGAACGCGGCCGCGATACTCCTGAGCAGTTCGGTGGGCTCGCTCGGGCGGTCCGGTCCCGCTCCGCTCAGCTGATCCAGCACGCAGGCCAGCGCGCCCGGACGATCGGCCGCCGACGCGAGATCCACCGGCACGACCCGGCTCTCGTGAAAAGCCCCGGATTGCAAGGCCGCCCGAGCCAGGCTGCTCTTCCCGACACCGGCGGTGCCGGTGAGCGCGAGCAGCCGGACCCGTCGATCGGCCAGCAGCCCGGCCAGTTCGGCGAGTTCCTCCGTGCGATGCAGCAACACCGGCGCCCGCCGCCCCGCGAACTTCATCTCGAGCCCCTTGCTCGCGTTCCGGCGGCGCCGCCCTGCCCTCAGAGCTTGGCGGTGCGCGGCAATGCGAAGAACCCCAGGGATATGAGGATCATGATGCCGATGCCGTAGGCGAGGGTGTAGCGGAACGTGTGCGCGAAGTTGATCGCGTTGGCGTGCGCCCCCGCGTCGGTCAGCACCCGCGTGACCACCTCGTCGGCCGGCCCGTTCTGCTGACAGCTGTGCGGCACCTCGGACGGGTCCACCTGCGCCGACCGATCCTGTACGCAGGCCCGGAAATTCGCGAGGATCTGTTCCTGGGCGGGTGCGGGCAGACCGGCCGCGCCGAGTTCGGTGCGGATCGACGCCGTCGTCTCGTCGACGCCGCGCGCGGAATCGTGATCGAGCTGATTGAAGAACACGATGCCGACCAGCGCGACACCGAGCGCGATGCCGAGTTGCTGTCCGGTGTTGAGCAGACCGGAGGCCGCCCCGGCATCCTCGGTCCGCACCTGACTGAGCACGAGATCGATGGTCGGCGCCACCACCAGGCCGAACCCGAGGCCGATCACGAGCAGCGGCGTCATCATGTGCCACGGCGTGGTGTCCGGCCCGTAGTGGGCGACGAACCAGCCATAGAGCCCGAGGCCGAGGCCGGTGACCACACCGCCCGCAATCAGTACCTTCCGGCCGAAGCGCGGCGCGAGCACACCCGCCGAGGCAGCCGCACCGACGCCGGTGGCCACCGCGAAGAACAGCGAGGTGAGTCCGGCCCGCATCGGCGACCAGCCCAGGCCCACCTGCATGACCAGCGTCCACACCAGGAAGAACCCGCCGAAGCAGATCCAGAACAGCAGCCAGCTCGTCAGGCCGAGCGCGAACGGCCGCAGCCGGAACAGGCTGAGGTCGATCAGGGGTGAACCGACGGTGACGCGGCGCCTGCGCTCGTACCCGATGAACACCAGCAACACCGCCACCGAGGCCGCGATCATGGCGAAAGTCCAAGCGGGCCAGCCCAGTCGGCGTCCCTCCGTAAGCGGGTAGGTGAGCAGCAGGATCGCGGCGACGATCAGGACGACGCCCACCGGGTCCAGCCGCGACGCGGCCGCGGAGCGCGATTCCTTCATCACCAGCGCGCCCGCGATCACCGTCGCGATGCCGAAGGGGATGTTCACCAGGAAGATCGGCCGCCAGCTCAGATCGAACAGATTCCATTCCACCAGCAGCGCGCCCAGCGCGAGCCCGACCGCCGTCGCCGACCCGCAGACGCCGCTGTAGACCGCGATCGCCTTGGCCCGCTCCTTGACCGGAAAGGTGATGCGCAGGATGGCGAGGATCTGCGGCACCATCAGACCGGCGGCCGCACCCTGCAGGAAGCGCGCGACGATCAGCGCGGTGGGTCCGGAACTCAGGCCGCACGCCGCGGAAGCCAGCGTGAAGCACGCCATGCCGATGAGGAAGACGCGCTTGCGCCCGTACAGGTCACCGAGTCGCCCACCGGTGATGAGCGTCGCCGCGAAGGCGAGCACGTAGGCCGCGACAATCCATTCGATCTGCGAATACTGCGCACGGAGGTCGCCCTGGATACTCGGCACCGCGACATTGACGATCGTGACATCCAGCAAATCCATGAAGCCGGCCGCCAGCACGATCGCGAACGTGATCCAACGGCGCGGATCGACGGTTACCGGGTCGCCATCGGGTGGCGTCGACCGGTCGATATGCGCGTACTCGAGGTCCTGTGCCACGACTCTCCTGATTTCGCTCGAATGAGACGATCGACGACGCCACGCTGACTTTCGTGCCCACCTGATCAACTTGCCGAACGCAACGCAACCTCGCCGTGAACAGACAGAATGCTACAGACCGGGACAGCGATCGCAATGCTCCTTCCGTAGCAGTAACCTGCCATTGGACGCACGGCAGGATCAGCGCTTGCGCGGACCGTAAGCGCTTGCCGCACAGCAGATCTCGACTATCCTTGGCCTATCGACCGGCCATCGTCGCAGTCGCGCACACCGCCGAATCCCCACAATCCGCGACATAGTTTGTCAGGTCCGATAGGTTGTTACGTCCGTCACGCGACCGGCTCGGATAATTTGTCAGCTCCACCTTTGCCGACTCGAGAATATGTCAAATCGATAATTTGTCATCTCGCACTCTGCCGCTTTAGTTGTATGTGATTGCGCCCACCTGGGGGGTGCGGTATCTTCGGTACCGGGAGGTCTCGAAAAGACGTGCAGATAATGCCGTCGATATCATGATATGAGAGTTTTTCATGGAATATGTAATACTGGTCGATGAATCCGGTATTCCGCTCGGGTCGGCGGATAAAGCCTCGATTCACGACCACCAAACGCCGTTGCACCTGGCATTCTCCTGTTATGTATTCGGGCCGCAGGGTCATTTCCTGGTCACTCGCCGCGCCACTACCAAGCGCACCTGGCCGGGCGTCTGGACGAACTCCTGCTGCGGTCACCCGCAGCCCGGCGAGCAGATGGCCGACGCCATGCTGCGCAGACTGTCCGACGAGCTCGGCCTGACACCGCGGCGCTGGGGGATGGCACTGCCGGACTTCCGCTATCGCGCCGTCATGGACGACGGCATCGTCGAGAACGAAATCTGCCCTGTCTTCGTGGCTTTCGTGGACGGCGACCCGGTCCCGAACCCCGCAGAGGTGGACGACTACGCCTGGATCGACTGGTCCGGCTTCAACGCGCTGGTGCGCACCGAGGCGCTGCAGATCTCGCCGTGGAGCCGACTGCAACTGGCCGAGCTGGCCACCCTGCCCGCCGACCCGGCGCAGTGGCCGATCCTGACCTCCGACTTACTGCCGCGACGATGGCGCGAGCCACTCGGCGTGCCCGCTGCCGCCGCGACCACTTCCGGAAAGGAAGGGTAATGACCACCACTACCGCCGCCGGCGCCCTGCGCGAGACCACGCTCTCGCCCGCCGACCACGCTGTCGCCGAACGGATTCTGCGAATTGTCTTTCGCCGGCGCCGCACCGCCGAACCCGCCGATCCCTGTGCGACGAAGCCGTGCCCCGATTGTTTTGCGCCGCACCTGGAAACGGTCGGCCAGTTCATCGCGGCGAACAAGCCGATCCACTTCGTCATTCCCGCCTTCCCGGCGAAATCGCGCAACCGCCGCAAGACCATCGGGCGGCTGCCGGACCTGGGCGAGCAGATCGCACTCGAATCCGTGCAGGGCTTCTGCGAACAGGTCTCGGCGGTGTACAAGCCCGGTGCGGTAGTGACGGTCTGCTCGGACGGGCACGTGTTCAGCGATGTGCTCGGCATCCCCGACGAGCACATCGACGACTACGGGCACGAGCTGATGCGGATGATCCGGTCCATCGGCGGTGGCGCGATCGGCCTGTACGGGCTGCGCGACGCGATGCCGGACCTGTCCTGGGACGAGCGCCGGGCGCGGCTGCTCGCCGAGTACTCCGAGTCCATCGCCGAGATCAGGGAGACGGTGCGCACCGACCCTGCCGCGCGACGCATGTTCAACGGGATCCACCGCTTCGTCACCGAGGACGACGCGGTGCTCTACGCCGAGCTCAGTGCCACGCGCAGGCGAAATCAGGCCAAGCAGACCGCCTACGAGGTGGTGCAGCGCAGCCAGGCCTGGAGCCGCCTCGTCGGCGAGGTCTTCCCCGCCGCCGTCCGCCTGTCCATTCATCCGCAGGACCACCACAGCAGCAAGATCGGCTTCCACCTGTTGCGCACCGTCGACGGCTGGCTCACCCCGTGGCACGGCGTCGTGCTCGACGACGGTGTGCGCCACGTCCTCGTGAAGCGGGCGCGCGCAGAGGAATTGGGCGGGCGCCTGGTGTGGCGCAACAGCAGGCCGAGTCATTTCGTCATCGACGAACCGGTCGATGACCACACCGCATCAGCACTGGTTATTTCCGGAGGAGAGTTGTGAGCGACCAACTTCAGCAGACCCTGCTCGACGGCACCGACCTGGCGCCGTTCGGGCGCGTGGTGACCGCGGACGCGGGCGGCCGCACGCTGGCCGACGTACCGATCGATCAGTTGCTGGCGACCACCCTCGCGGCCAAGGTCCTGGTGCTGCGCGGCTTCGACCTGCTCGACAAGACCGACCTGGAGGCCTACTGCATGGCCGCGGGCGAGCTGGTCCAGTGGGAATTCGGCACCATCCTCGACCTGGTCGTCCAGGAGAACCCGCAGAACTACCTGTTCGACTCCGGAGACGTCCCGTTCCACTGGGACGGCGCCTGGTCGGAACGGGCCCCGCGCTTCTTCCTGTTCCAGTGCGTGCAGGGTTGCGCGCCCGGCGCGGGCGGGGAAACGGTGTTCTGCGATTCGACCCAGGTCTATCGCGAAGCGCCCGAAGAACTGCGCGAGCTGTGGGCCCGCACCTCGGTGACCTACCGCACCGATCGGCTCGCCCACTACGGCGGCACCATGACCCAGCCACTGCTCGACACCCACCCGACCACCGGTGAGACGACCATCCGCTACGCCGAGCCGCTCGACCCGGCCCGCTACCGGAATCCGTTGTTCCTCACCGTCGAAGGGCTCGGCGCCGACGACGCGGTACAGGTGATGGACGACCTGCGCGACCGGTTGCACGACCCGCGCTACTGCTACGACCACGCCTGGCAGACCGGCGACATCGTCGTCGCCGAGAACCACGCACTGCTGCACGGGCGCAACCGATTCCTCGGCTCGACCGCCCGGCACATGCAGCGGATCCAGATCATCTAGCCCCTCCCGACCTTCGACGCCAGACAACGACGGCGCTCGCGATGCGGGCGCCGGAGTTCTGCCGTCCGCTGCCGAGCGCCGCGTCGAACCTTGCAACACAACAAGATTGGATTACCAGTCGTGGTCGATGTCATGACACCCGTTAAGTCTGTGCGAGCGTACGGGCGGCTCGCCAATCTCTATTTCCTCGACTACAACCTCGCCTATCCGATGGTGGCGACGTTGCTGCCCGCCGCGGTCGTGCGCGAAGGCCGCACCTGGGCCGCGTTCGGGGTGATCATCGCCGGATACTTCCTGGTGCACTGCGCGCTCATCGCGTTCGACGACATCACCGGATTCCGGGACGGCAGCGACGCCAAGAACTATCGCGACAACCCGAGCGCCCTGCGGCGCGCGCACTGGAAACCCTTGGTAACCGGGGAACTCCGGCTGCCGCAGGCGCTGCGGTTCTCCTGGATCTGCCTGCTGTCCGGGCTGGCCCTGCTCGTGGTGGGGCTGCTCATCGCCCCCTATCATCCGCTGTGGCTGATCGTGCTCGCCGTCGTCGGCGCATGCATCTCGGTGCAGTACTCCTACGGATTGAAGTTGAGCCACATCGGTTTTCAGGAACTGGTGCTGTTCCTGTTCACGATGCAGCTGGTCTTCGTGCCGTTCTGGGCACTGACCGGCGGCGTCACCACGCGCAGCATGATCGAGGGCGGGCTGTTCGCGTTCTGGCTGATGATGGTGTCCTGGTACTCCAACCTGCGCGATATCGAAACCGATCGCGGCGTCGGCCGGATCAATGTGGCCACCATGACCGGCGAACGCACCTACATCAACCTGCTCGGCGTGCTCGCGGTCGCCGACATCATCGTGGTGTTCGCGCTGATCGCCGTCGACGAGTTGCCGCTCGCCTTCGGCTTGCTGCTGTGCCCGGTGTTCGCGCTGCGGTTCGTCCAGTTCCGGCTCGGCGCGATCAAGCGCAATCCGCTCGTCGGGCGGCTACTCGGTCGCCGGCTCGCCTGGACCGGCGCGGTGTTGATGGCCATCGGCAACCTGTTCCTGGCGAACTGAGCTCGCAGCGAAAGGACACTGATGAACATCTCGAAAACCACACGGCGCAGCAAGATCTGGGTTCGCTGGCTGGTGCTGCACGGCGCGGCGGGCGTCATGCTGCGGATGATGGCGCGCCGCGGCGACCCGTTCGCCACCCTGCTGGTCGGGCCGGGGCGCGGCATCGATCCCTACCCCGACATGGAACGAATCCGCGCCGCGGGCCGGATCGTGCCGACCCCGTTGCTCAACCTCACCGTCGACCTCGAGGTCTGCCGGACCATCATGCGGGACAGTCGATTCGGGGCCACCAAGCCCAGCCACATGAGCATGCCGAAACCGGTGCGCTGGATGTTGGAGCACACCGGAGGGGACCTGCCCAACCCCACCGATCCGCCCGCGCTGATCGCCCTGGACCCACCGGACCACAGTCGCTTGCGCCGTCCCGTCGTCGCCGCCTTCACCGCCGCGGCCATGCGGGACATGACCGATCGCATCGGCGTGGTGGCCGATCAACTGCTCGACGAGCTGGAACCGCGCTCGCACGCCGACCTGATCGCCGATTTCGCGGCCAAACTGCCGGTCGCGATCATCGCGCACCTGCTCGGCGTCCCGGAGCAGGATCATCCGAAGCTGCTCGAATGGGGCAACAGCGGGGCGCCACTGTTCGACATCGGGGTACGCCACGAGGGCTACCGCACCGGCATCGAGGGCCTCACCGACGCACAACAGTACTTCAGCGACCACGTCGACCGGTTGCGAATCCAGCCGGGCCCCAGCATCTTCGGTCACGTCGTGGCGACGAGCGGGCTGGCGCAGCACGAACTGATGGCCACCGCGTCGATCATCATGGGCGCCGGGTTCGAGACGGCGATGAACATGCTCGGCAGCGGTATCGTGCTGCTGCTGCGCAATCCCGGCCAACTCGCCAAACTCCAGGCAGACCCGGAGCAGTGGGCGAGCGCCGTGGAAGAGATCCTGCGCATCGAGAGCCCCGCGCAGATGACCATGCGCACCGCGCACGAGGACGTCGAGGTCGCCGGGCACCGGATCCGCGCGGGCGAGGTGGTGATGCTGCTGCTCGGCGGCGCCAACCGCGATCCCGAACGCTTCACCGAACCGGCGACCTTCGACATCGGCCGCGAAAGAGTGCGTGAGCACATCGCTTTCGGCCAAGGCATCCACACCTGCCTCGGCGCCCGCCTGGCCCGCCTCGAAGGCACCATCGGCCTGCGCAAGCTGTTCGAACGCTTCCCTGACCTCGCCCTGGACGGCACCCCCGAACTCCGCGGCCTAGCCGTCCTCCGCGGCTACGACCGCGTCCCCGTCCGCCTCCGCACCCCCTCCGCCCACCCAACCCCCCACCTCGCCGCCACCCCTTGACCCTCCGCATCCCCTTGGCCGCCCGCGAATTTCGGCATCACTGCCCGCGGGCGGCCAACGCGCTTCAACTCAAAGTGCTTGTGCTGGCGTAGATTTCACCATGGCAGCCAAATGACAACTCGGCGTGCACCAGTGCGGATGTCGCGGGGCCACGCGAGCGAGGGTACGTAGTTTGATCGGGCTGACCACGGAGTAGATGCCGCGGATGGTGTGCGTGTCCGGGTTCAGGTCGAGTGCGACGAGGGCGAAGGGGGTGTTGTCGCGGGAGAGCAGGATGGCGGGTCCGCCGTTGGCGTGCACCAGGGACGGCGTGAGGTGGTCCAGCAGTAGTGCCGCGGCGCCGTCGCGTAGGCGCAGCACCTTGTCGCGTCCGAGGATGACGCGCCGGGCGGTCTTGGCGAAGCCGCCGCTGTCGGTCCACATCGCCACGTCGGGGGCGAGCAACTCCAGCAGCGCAGTGAGATCGCCGCCCTGCGAGGCGACCAGGAACCGTGCGGTCACCGCCCGTCGCACCTCGGGGTCGGCCGGATAGCGTCCGCGCCGTTGGCGAATGTGCTGCTGGGCGCGATGACCCACCTGACGGACGGAATCCGGGCTGCGTTCGATGACCTCGGCGATCTCCCGATAGCTGTAACCGAATGCCTCGTTCAGCACGAAAACGGCGCGTTCCAGCGGGGTCAGCGATTCCAGCACGACCATCATGGCGAACGAGATCGCTTCGGATTGCATCGCGTTCACCTCGCCGTCCACGTCGGTCGGCAACGGTTCGGGCAGCCACAGGCCAGGGTAGGTCTCCCGCTCACGGCGGGCGCGGTGCAGCCGGGCGAGCGCGTCGTTGACCCCGATCCGGACCAGGTAGGCCCGCACGTTGACGATGTCGGCCCGGCGGACCGCGGCCCAAGCCAGCCAGGTCTCCTGGACGACGTCCTCCGCCTCGGCCACCGAGCCGAGCAGGTTGTAGCTGACCGCGAAAATCAGGTGCCGATGCGGTTCGAACGCTGTGGTGGCCTCGTCCAGCGCCGCCGAGACCGTCGCATCGCCCGGTGTGACATGAACCACCCAATCATGATGTCACACTTCCGGTTCGCCAAATCTCCTACAGGTACCTGAACCCTATGACGGGAGGAAAGTCATGTTGGAGCGGCTTTCAGCGCTGATCGTGCGCCGATCGCGAAGCTTTCTGATCCTCGCTGTTGTGCTCGTATTCGCCGGTGGCGCAGCGGGTTCCGCGCTCTACCCGAAGCTGTCGGCGGGTGGCTTCGCGGTGGCGGATTCGGATTCGGCACGCGGTGCGGAGCTGCTGCAGTCGGAGTTCGGCCGGCATGCCTCGAATCTGACCCTGCTGGTGTCCGGCCCGGACGGAGTCGACGCTCCCGACGCCGTCCGGGACGGGCAGGCCCTGGCGCAGCGGCTGGCCATCGAACCGGAGGTCGTCGGTGTCAGCTCGTATTGGACCAGCGGGCAGGCACCGCAGCTGCGTAGCCGCGACGGTGAGCAGGCACTTGTCCTAGGAACCATCGCGGGCGACGAAACGGCGGTCGAGCAGCGGATCACCGATATCCAGCGGGAGTACCAGAAGGACTTCGGCAGCCTGCGGGTCAAGGTCGGCGGCAACGCCCTGTTCCAGCACGAGATGAATGTGCAGGGCCAGAAGGACGCGACGAAAGGCGAGTCGCTGGCCTTCCCGATCACCCTGGTCCTGCTCGTGCTCATCTTCGGCAGCGTCGTCGCGGCGTTGACGCCGCTCGCGGTGGCGATCGTGGCAATGCTGATCTGCATGGGGCTCATGTGGGTCCTGCTGTCCGTCACCACCCTGTCGTCACTGGCCATCAGTGTCGTGACGCTGCTCGGGCTCGGCCTGGCGATCGACTACAGCCTGCTGTTCGTCAACCGCTACCGCGAGGAACTGCGCGCGGGGCGCGACGTTCCGGACGCCATCCGGATCACGATGGGCTCGGCGGGACGCACGGTGATCTTCTCCGCGATCACCGTCGCCATCGCCTTGACCGGATTGATCTGGTTCCCGCTGGACGCGATCCGCTCGATGGGCTACGTCGGCGTGCTGACCGGGTTGACCGCGGGCGCCACCGCGGTCACCGTGCTGCCCGCGCTGCTCGTCGCGCTCGGACCGCGGATCGAGAAGTGGCGGGTGCTCCGGCATCGGCCCGCCGCGGTCGAAACCGATGTGACCGAAGGGTTCTGGCATCGGCTGGCCTCGGCCGTGATGCGGCGGCCGATCCCGGTGGCCGTCCTGGTGACCGCGGTCCTGCTGCTGCTCGGCGCACCGGCGCTCGGCATGAAATTGGGTATGCCGGACGAGCGGATCCTGCCGACGTCGACGATGGCACGGCAGGTCGCCGACACCATCCGCAGCGACTTCGACACCAGCGGTCAGAACAGCCTGCTGATCGTCGCCCCCGAAGCGAACACTGATCCGGCGGCGATCACCGAATTCGCCACCCGGCTTTCGGAGTTGCCCGCCGTCGCACAGGTGGACACGGCCACCGGCACGTTCGCGTCGGGGCAGCGGACAGCGGCCGCCGGCCCGCAAAGCGCCGGATTCACCAACGGGTCCGCGACCTATTTCTCCGTGCTTCCCACACCGGCGGGCGTGAGCGATTCCACCGCGCTGGTGCAATCGGTGCGGGAGACCGAAGCGCCGTTCCGAACCCTGGTGACCGGCATCGCCGCCGTCAACTACGACGCGACCCGTGCCATCATCGACCGGTTGCCGTACGCACTCGGTTCGGTGGCGGTTCTGATGGTCGTGTTGTTGTTCCTGGTGACCGGCAGCGTGCTCGTCCCCTTCCTTTCGCTGATCCTCAGCGTGCTGAGCCTGACCGCCACCTTCGGTGCGCTGGTGTGGATCTTCCAGGACGGGCATCTGGCTTGGCTGCTCGGTGATTTCACCCCGACCGGCACCCTGTCCGCTTCGGTTCCGGCGATGCTCTTCGGACTCTCCTTCGGGCTCGCGATGGACTACCAGGTCTTCCTGCTCGCGCGCATTCGAGAGGAATACGACAGGTCCGGTGACGGCACGGTCGCCGTCGCGGTCGGGCTGGAACGCACCGGGCGGATCGTCACCGCGGCCGCACTGGTCATCTCGGTGGTCTTCCTGGCCTTTACGGTGTCCGGGATATCGCTGTCGAAGGCGTTCGGCATCGGCTTGCCGCTGGCGGTGCTGATGGATGCCACCCTGGTGCGCGGCGCCCTGCTGCCCGCAACGATGCGACTCTGCGGAAAGGCCGCTTGGTGGGCACCGCCTTTCCTGCGTGGCATCTTCGAGCGGACCCGCCTGCACCACGCGGCCGAGCCCGATGTGCCGGTGCGCTCGGCCGCGAGATAGCTCAAAGTGCTTGTACCGATGGGGATCTCGGTTTGTTGAGCGGGCCTTGCCGGCCGTGCAGGTGGTGGGCCAGGAAGCGGTCGACGAGGTGGAACATTTCTATTTCGTTCTCGTGGTTCACGAAGCCGTGGCCTTCGTTGTCCTTGACCAGGTATTCGACCTCGACGCCGCGGGCGCGCAGGGCGGTGACCAGGTTGTCGGACTCGGCTTGGACTACCCGGACATCGTTGGCGCCCTGGACTACCAGCAGGGGTGTGCGGATTCGGTCCACGTGGGTGATGGGCGAGCGCGCCAGCATGTCGGCCTCCTGGGCCGGGTCGTCCGGATCGCCGACGAACAGGTACCAGTTGTTGGCCATCATCGGCCGGGTGAACGGCGGCATGGTCCGCATGAAGTTCGCGAGGCTCGAGATGCCGCAGTAGTCGATGGCGGCGGCGAAGACATCCGGGGTGCAGGTGACACCGACCAGCGCCGCGTAGCCACCGTAGGAACCGCCGAAGATCGCCACCCGCGCCGGATCGGCGTAGCCCTGCGCCACCGCCCAGTCGACGCTGTCGATGAGGTCGTCGTGCATCTTGCCGGAGAACTCACCGATGGCCGCTTTGACATGGGCTTTCCCGTAGCCGGTCGAACCACGAAAGTTGACCTGCAGCACCGCGTATCCGCGGTTCGCCAGCAGTTGCACGGCCGGGTCGTACCCCCAGGCGTCCCGCGTCCACGGGCCGCCGTGCACCAGCAACACCAGCGGCAGTCGGTTGGGCGGCACGCCGACCGGCAGCGTCAGATACGACGGCAGGGCCAGTCCGTCGCGCGCGGTGATGGTCACCGGTCGCATCGGGGCCAGATCCACGGGGTTCAGGCGTGGGTAGGCGCGGAACAGCGGGCGGCTCTCGCCTGAACCGTGGTCGTAAAAGTAGGTGACGCCGGGGTCGCGGTCGTGGGTGAAGGTGACCACCCAGCGTTGACCGCTCAGATCCGAGGACAGGGTGTGCAGGTCGCCGTCGGACAGGCCGGTCAGCTTCGGCAGCACCTCGGCGAACTGCGGGTCCAGCGCGTGGATCACCTGTCGTTCGCCGGAGTAGCGGGCCCCGATCAGCTCGCCGGTGCGCCTGCTGACGATGAGCGGCTCGGCGAATGCGGTGATCCCGGCATCGAGATCGAAGGTGGGGTGGCTGTCGACCTCGGTCTCCTGTCCGGTCGCCAGGTCGAGCCGGGCCAGGCGGGTCCGGTCGGTGCCCCGGTTGGAACCGAGCCACACCCCCGTGCCGTCGGGCGTGATCTGCAGCGGATTGATCCCCATCGGGTAGTCGGCGCCGTCCCAGACTGCGACGGGGTGCAGTGTCTTCGTGGCGGTGTCCCAGCGGCGCAATTCGACGTCGCCGTCGGCGGTGAGCGCCATCGCGAACAGGTCACCGGCGTGGCTGCTCAGCCAGTTGTACGTCGCGCCTTGGCTCTCCGCGAGCAGAGTGAGTTCGCCGGTGCCGAGGTCGAGTTCATACGCGTCGAACGCCGCCGGCGTCCGCTTGTTCAGCTGCACGATCGCGGTACCCGGCTTGCCGAGCGGTAACTCGAAACCGAGCAGCCGCACGCCGGGAAACGGCGTCAGATCGACGGCCGCGGCGTCCGCGTTCTCCGGATCGACGCGGTAGAGATGCCAGTTCTCGTCGCCGTTGTCGTCCTGGAGGTAGAGCAGCCACCGCGCATCGTCGGTCCAGCGGTAGTGGAACACGCTGCGGTTGTCGTCCGCGGTGACGCAGCGGGCGGGCTCGGCCCCGTCGAGACGCTGCACCCACACGTTCAAACGGTGCTGCCACGGTGCCAAATAGGCGATGCGCGTGCCGTCCGGCGAGATCGTCGCGGCGGCGCGCGCCGGTGAACCGAACAGTTCCTCGACGGGGATGACTGCTGGTAATGCCATGACTGTCCTTTCGCTCGGTACTCCGGTGCCAGCAGACACCGTGCCGTTGCGGCACACTCAAGCCGAATGTGCGCGAGGACACGGAGGAGGGACAGCCCATGGCGTGGAGCACCAGCCAGCTCGCCGAGCTGGCAGGCACCACTTTGCGAGCGGTCCGGCACTACCACGAGGTCGGGTTGCTCGCCGAGCCCGAACGCCGCCCCAACGGCTACAAGAGCTACGGCGTCGCCCACCTGGTGCGGCTGCTGCGCATCAAACGCCTGACCGAACTAGGGTTCTCGCTGGCCCAGATCGCTGCCATGGGCACGGCCGACGTCCCGCCGGAACAAGCGTTGCGCACCTTGGACGCCGAGCTGGCCGCGAACATCGAACGCCTGCAACGGGTCCGCACCGAACTCGCCACCACCATGACGCTGGGCACGCCGACCGATCTCCCGCCCGCGCTGGCCGCCGCCTCCGCCCACGTCGAACTCTCCGAAACCGACCGGGCTTTCATCGTGGTGCTGTCGCGTGTCCTCGGCCCCGCAGGCATCGAAACCTACATCGAACTCTTCCGGGACTATCACACCGAACCCGAAGCCCTCGAATTCGATCGACTCCCCGCCGACGCCGACGACCACACCAAACAGCATCTCGCCGAACGCACCGTCCCCCTGATCCGCGCCCTCGTCGCCGCCCACCCAGGACTACTCTCCAGCACCGACGACGCCCCCCGCGGCCGCCACTTCGCCGCCGAGGCCATCGGGACCGCCATCGATGATCTGTACAACCCTGCGCAACTCGACGTTCTTGCCCGAGTGAGTCGGCTACTCGAGCGCCCTGCCGCGGACTAGACGGCGAATTCTGTTACATCCCAAGGGCACCCGCCCTACGCCCGGAACGACCTCGGTGAGCCCCGCATGGCGTGTACCAAGCGACAGCTTGGTGCGTGTCGACACGCGGAATCCCCACAGCTGCACCACTTCTCGGGATCAACACCCTTTCTGGACGCCCACAACCAGTGCAAGTCCCGAGAACTGGTGCAGATCCCAAAGCACCCACACACCATCCGCCCGCCCCCGAAAAGAAGCGCTCGAGAACGGCACCACAGCCAGACGACCACGCCGGAACAAGCCACCGCGCACCTGACCTGCGCCTACAGCCGGGAACGGCACCCGACGCGCCCAGCACTATCCGTGTAACTCCCGCGGCAGGAACACCTGACTGGGCTGGCGAACTTCGGGAGCCAGCCAACAAGCCCAAACGCAACAACACAAGACCAACGCTGCCCGGCCACCGACAACCCCGAACACAAACCTACGACGACACGTCATGCCCCTGCCGCCGACAACCCGAACACAAACCTACGACGACACGTCATGTCCCGGCAGCCGACCACCGTAGACGCCACAACCGATTCCGAAGCGACACGGCAACTTCCGTAGAGATCTGTGCGCACGCTAGCCGGAACCGCTACGGGCGGGGAAGAAGCCGGTGCGGAGGAAGGCGGTGATGTAGGTGTCCAGGGCGTGGTCGTCGATGGGGTGGCAGGTGATCGCGCTGTCGGCGAGGGCGCGCGCGGTGTTGGTGGCGTCGATGACCCGGTCGAGCGGGGTGGTGGCGAAATTGCCGCCGAGCAGGGCGGCGCGGACCAGGGAGTCGTCGCCGGTCTGGAAGCGGGTGTGCGCTTGTTCGGTGAGGCGGCGGCGGACGTCGTCGAATATCGCTGTCTCGATGGGGAATCCGCGGCGACGCAGACAGTCGAAGAGGGTGCGGACGGCCACCGGCTCGTCGTTCACCAGATGGTAGGCGGTGGCGGTGGCGGGGCTCAGCGAGATCTCGACGATGGCCCGCGCCACGTAGGTCACCGGCACCAGTGCGATGCTCGCCGCGCCGACGTCGGGGGCGACGCCGAGGATCACCGCCGCACGGACCATGTTCCAGAACGAGTCGTCGGGGCTGTTGATGCCGACCTGAAGATCCCCGGACACCAGTCCCGGGCGATAGACCCGCGCGGGCACGCCGCGCTCGGCCGCTTGCAGGATCAGTTGCTCGGCAGCCCATTTGGACGAGATGTATCCCTGGGCCGGTAGCTCGTCCGCCCTGATCCGGGTGTTCTCGTACACGGACGCGCCCGGCTCGGTCGAGATCACGGTGTTGACGGTCGAAACGAAGTGCACGGGTTTGAGCCGGCGAGTAGTGGCCAGCCGCAACACTTCCCGTGTTCCCTCGACATTGGCGGCACGCAACCGCGCATAGTGCTCGAGGTGATTGACGCGGGCACCGTTGTGATAGATGACGTCGATCCGGTCGGCGAGCCAGGCATGTTCGGTATCGGACAGACCGAACGCGGGCTGTGCGAGATCGCCTGGTACCGGGACGATCCGGGTCTCCAACGCATCGTCCCACAGCTGATACCGCGCCAGGGCCTCCTGGATTCGCGCACGACCCGCCCCAGCATTCTCGGCCCGCACCAGACACCACACCACGGCGTCGGTGCGGTCCAGCAGTTCGCGCAACAGGTACGCACCGACGAACCCGGTCGCTCCGGTCAACAGCACGTCGCGGGCACCACCGCGGTGACTCGGCGTGCGACCGTCGACCGAGATGTCCGGCCCGAGCACCGCATCGGCCGCGACCACCGCCGGATCGTGCAGTGCGGCTTCCTGACCCGCGATGCGCGCGGCGAGCGCACGCACGGTGGACGCGCCGAAGACCGCCGCGGCGGGCAACTCGATGCCGTGCGCCGCCAGCGCGTGTTGCAGGGTGAGCGTGCGCAGGGAGGTGCCGCCGCGCGCGAAGAAGTCGTCGTCGGCCCCGACCTGTTCGAGCTCGAGTACCTCCGCGAAGACCGCGGCCACGATCTCCTCGGTCGGCGTGGCCGGCGCACGGAACGTCGCGGCACCGAAACTGGGTGCGGGCAACGCTTTTCGATCGAGCTTGCCGACCGGGGTCAGCGGTACCTCGTCGAGCACGACGATCGCGGCGGGCACCATGTGCCGTGGCAGGATGCGCTCGGCTGCCGTGCGAAGCCGGTCCGGGTCGAGCGTACGTCCCGGTTCCGCGCGCACGTAGCCGACCAGAACCGTTTCCCCCGTGGGTGTCTCGTGCCCGACAGTGACCGCGAACCCGACATCGTCGGGTGCGCCCAGCACCGCGTCGATCTCACCGAGTTCGATCCGGAACCCACGGATCTTCACCTGGAAATCGGAGCGCCCCAGGTACTTCAGCGCACAAGGCGACTGCCCGTCGGCCGACGCACACCAGCGCACCAGATCACCGGTCCGGAACATCCGCTCCCCCGGTTCACCCCAGGGGTTGGCGACGAACCGGTGCGCCGTGAGCGCGGCGCGGTCATGGTAGCCGCGGGCCAACGTAGCACCCGCTAAATACAATTCGCCGGTCACGCCAGGCGGCACCGGATGCAGCCGAGCGTCCAGCACCATCGCGGTCACCCCGCGCACCGGTCCGCCGATGGTGACCTCGCGCCCCGCGTGCTGGGCACCGAAGGTCGCGGCGATGGTGACCTCGGTCGGACCGTAGGCGTTGACGTAGCGGCGGCCGGGTTCCCACTTCGCCACCAGATCGGGCGGGGTGACATCGCCGCCCACCAGGAACGTACGGGTCGGCACCTCGGCCGGATCGACGGTGCTGAGCATCGCCGGAGTGACGCTGCAATGCGTCACCCGCTCGTCCCGCAGCACCGCGGCGAACTCGGGGCCGCCGAACACGGTGGGCGGCAGCATCACCAAGGTCGCCCCGACCGACAACGCGCACAGCCACTCCAGCGCGGCGGGATCGAAACTCGGCGAAATCGAGTGCAGCAGAATATGTTCCGAACCGATGCCCATGATGTCCACGGCATGCTCGACCACCCCGGCCAGTCCAGCGTGCGTCACCACGACCCCCTTCGGCACACCTGTCGACCCGGAGGTGTAGATCAGATATGCCGGATTGTGCAGGTGCAGTGCCGTGCTCCGATCGACATCGGTGACCGGCGCTGCCGAGCGGCGAGCGCAGCGTGCGGCGACGTCGGGATGATCGAGCTCGAGCCAGGTCACCTCGTCGGGCAACCGCTCCAGGTGTTCGGTGGTGGTGACACCGAGTACCGCCGCCGAGTCGATCACCATGTGACGCACCCGATCCACCGGATACGCCGGGTCGACCGGAACGTAGGCGCCCCCGGCTTTGCCCACCGCCAGCACCGCGGCGAGCATCGCGTACCCGCGCGGCAGTGCCACGACGACAAGTCGCTCCGGGCCAACGCCGTGATCGATCAGCACCCGGGCCAATCGCGAAGAGTGCTCGTCGAGTTCGCCGTAGCTGATCGAGCGGCCGTCCTCGCGGACCGCGATGCGGTCGCGCCCATGCGCCATGCCCCGCAGCAGCAGGTCCGGCATCGGCACCCCCCGCGGCATCGTCGCGGGATGGTGCCGGGTGAGCGCGGTGTACTCGTCGGCCGCGAGCAATGGCAGATCCCCCACCGGTCGGCGCGGCTGAGCGACGATCGCCGCGAGCAACCGCGCGAACCGCTCGGTGGCGTGCCGAATCGTGGCCTCGTCGAACAGGTCCCGAGCGTAGGAGAACCGGCCCGCCAGCCCCGCATCGTTCTCGCCGATCACCAAGGACAGATCACATTTCTCGACAGCGTTCTCGACATCGACCGCGGTGACCGACAGCCCGGGTAGTTCGAAGGCCGCCGCCGGGAGATTCTGGAACGCTAAACCGACCTGGAACAAGGGATTTCGCGCGGTCGAGCGGTCCGGCTCGAGCAGTTCGACCAGCCGCTCGAACGGAAGATCGGCGTGCGCGAACGCCTGCAGGTCGCTGTCTCGGACCCGCGTGAGGAGTTCCTCGAAGTTCTCCTGAGCCCGCACTTGCGTGCGCAGGACCAGCGTATTGACGAACATGCCGATGAGATCGTCGAGTTCGGGTTCACCCCGCCCCGCCACCGCCGTGCCGACGACGACATCGTCGGTACCCGACCACCGGGACAGCAACACCGCGAAAGCGGCATGCACCACCATGAACAGCGTCGCGTTGTGGTCGCGGGACAGTTCCGTCAGTCCGCTATACACCGCGCCGTCGATCGAAAAGGCCACGTGCCCTCCGGCGAACGAGCGCGTCGCGGGCCGCGGCCGATCGAACGGCAGGTCGAATTCGTCGGGCGCATCGGCCAGTTCGGCGCGCCAGAACCGCGCCTGGCCGGCGAGCAAGCTGCCCGGATCGGTTTCGGCACCGAGGGTCGCCCGCTGCCAGACACTGAAATCGGCGTACTGCACCGGGAGCGGCGTCCACTCGGGCGCGACGCCGGTCGAGCGAGCCGCATAGGCCACCATCACATCTCGGGTCAACGGCAGCATCGACCACCCGTCGCTGCAGATGTGATGCGCGACGAGGACCAGCACGTGCTCGGTGCTCGGGGCGGCCCCGGCGGCGATCCGGAACAGCTCGACGCGCAACGGAACCTGCACTGCCACATCGAATCCGGTGGTCGCCACCGCGACGACGCGGGGCAGCACAGCGGCCGCGTCGATCGTTTCCACGGTGAGATCGAACGCCGCCTGCGCCGGTTCCAGGATCGACTGGTAGGCAACGCCATCGGACTGGGGGTAGCAGGTGCGCAACGTTTCGTGCCGCGCGATCACATCGCCGACCGCCAGGCGCAGCGCGACCGGGTCGAGTTCGCCGGTCAACCGCACCGCGACCGGGATGTTGTAGACGGCCGAGGCGGGGTCGAACTGATTGATGAACCACATGCGCTGCTGGGCCATCGAGAGCGGGATGCGCTCCGGGCGCGGTCCGGCCACGAGCGGCCGGCGCGCCCCCGTGCCCAGATGTCTGCCGACCTCGACGGCCAGATCCGCGACCGTGGGCGCGTGGAAGAGCAGCCGCGCGGGCACCCGCGCATCCAGGGCGGCGCCGAGCCGGGCCGCGGCCTGCGCGGCCAGCAGCGAGTTGCCGCCGAGCGCGAAGAAGTTGTCGTCCACACCGATTCGGACATCGCCGAGAATTGCGGCGAACACCTCGGCGACGGTCCGTTCGAGGGGCTGCGTCGGCGCACGGAATACCGCGGTCTCGATGACCGGCGCGGGCAACGCCTTACGGTCCAGTTTGCCGTGCGGGGTCAGCGGCAGTGCGTCGATGCGAACGATCGCCGACGGCACCATATGCTCTGGCAGTAGCTTGGCCGCCGCGGCGCGCACCGCCGCGGGCGGCACCGCTCCGACCACGTACGCGACGATCCGCCGAACACCCGGGGTGTCCTCGCGGACGACCACGGCGGCCTGTCGTACCGATGCCACGGCGAGCAGCGCGGTCTCGATCTCACCGAGTTCGACGCGGAACCCGCGTATCTTCACCTGGTCATCGGCGCGGCCGAGGTATACGAGCTTGCCGTCGGCCTGCCAAGCGGCCAGATCGCCGGACCGGTAGAGACGGGAACCGTTGGGGGCGAACGGGTTCGCCACGAACCGGCCCGCGGTCAGGCCGGCCCGGCCGAGATAACCGCGCGCCAGCTGCACGCCCGCGACATAGATCTCCCCCGGCACGCCCGCGGGGACCGGACGCATCCGGTCGTCGAGCACCAGAATTTGCAATCCGGTTACCGCAGTGCCGATTACGCTGCGCTCGCCGATGACAACGGAATGAAAAGTGGTATGCACCGTGGTCTCGGTGATGCCGTACATATTCACCAACCGGACGCCGGGACCGTGCCGGTGCTGCCACGCGTCCACCCGGCGGAAATCGAGCGCTTCACCGCCGAATACGATGTACCGCAAAGACAATGGCGCATGGACCGCGTCGTCCGACGACACCGCGCGGTCCACCTCGGCAAGCTGATAAAACGCCGACGGTGTCTGATTCAGCACGGTAACTCGCTCGGCACGCAGCAATTCCAGGAATTGGTCAGGGGCACGGGAGGTTTCGTAGTCCACGACGACCAACTTGCCGCCGTGCAGCAATGCCCCCCACAGCTCCCACACCGCGAAGTCGAAGGCGTACGAGTGGAACATCGTCCACACGTCCCGCTGGTCGAAGCCGAACTGCGCCCGGGTGTTCGCGAACAACGCGAGCACGTTGCGATGCGGGACCTGCACACCTTTGGGGCGCCCGGTGGATCCCGAGGTGTAGATCACGTACGCAAGGTTCTCCGGACGCAAGGCCAGCACACGCTCGTCGTCATCGATCGGCGCGCCGTTGAGGTCGACCACCCGGCCCACATCGATCGTGGGTGTCGTGCCGGGCAGCGTGATTCCGGCACGGGTCAGCACACACGCCGGTGCGGCGTCGGCCAGCAGATAGGCGATCCGGTCGGCCGGATAGGCCGGATCGATCGGCAGATACGCGCCGCCCGCCTTGATGATCGCCAGGAGGGCAACCACCAGATCCACCGAGCGCGGCAGGGCCACCGCCACCACATGCTCGGGACCGATCCCGCGCGCGATCAGCCTGCGCGCCAGCCTGTTCGACCGCACGTCGAGTTCGCGATAGGTCAGTGCCGCGGGACCGCAGGTCACCGCGGTGGCATCCGGGAACGCCCGGACCACCTCGTCGAACGAGCTGGCCAACGTTTTGTCCGGGCTCGGATACGCCGTGCGGGGGAAGACGGTGCCGAAGAAGACGCCCAGCTGGCCCGGCACCTGTCCGCGCTCCAGGAGCGGTTCGATCGCCGCCACCTCGGCCTGTGTCACGGGCACGACTTCGCTGTCCGCAATGCACGATCCGGACAGATAGGCGATGTCAGCACCTTCCACGGGGCGTAGCCGATCCGCGTAAGTCACTGGCTCACTGGACAACTGGGCGAGTTCACGCCGCACACCGGGGTCATCGACCACCAGCCAGTCGAGCCCGTAGGGCGTATCCGCGCCGGTCGCCGCCGCGGTACAGCCGATGACCGGCCCCGCGGCCGTCACCAACCGCTCCCGCCGCTCGGACTCGTGCGGGTCGAGCACGAGAAAGCCCGCGCCGGTCTTCGCCACCGCCCACATCACGAGCACCGCCTCGACCGCGGATTCGATCGCGACCGCGACCAGATCTCCGGGGCCGATCCCCCGCCCGATCAGCAGGCGCGCCAAGCGCGAGGACAGATCGTCCAGTTCGCGATAGCGCAACGCGGTGCCCCGGAACGCGACCGCGGTCCCGTCCGGATCGGCTTCCACCGCCACCGCCAGCAATCGCGGCAGCGTGGCGCCCCCGGACCGCGGCGCGCGCGCCCGTCGCGCACGGCCCGGTTCCCGCGTCGGCCCAGCCGCAACGGATGCGCTATCCCGCACTTCGATCTCCCCTGCACATTTCTTTGTCCAGCAGCTTGCTCAGCGGCTGCCGTCACGATTGGTCACTTGACCAGTTCGTGACATGTCGGATTTCCCTACGTCGACAGCACGGCCGCCGATCGCTCGCCGGATTTTTATCATGAACCGCACCTTCCCACTCCCGATCGAGGTTTTCACTTGAAAGTTGCTGCCAGATAGCTTCCATCCGAGGCTACCGCGCGGTCGGTATCGAAAGGTTGCCTCGCGGGTAACCTGAGGCTTGCACCGGGTACAGGCGGTTAACAATAAGAATCGATAATCTGAACACGACACCGGATTACCCATTGCCTGCCGTTTGCGGCACAAGCGAACTCACGCCGATCGGTGACCCATGCCACATATGCGATAGGGGCATTATTAGGGGTTCATGAGATTTATTGCAAGACGAGTCGGAACCGTCTCCGAACGCAGCGCCGAGACGAAAGTCCTAACTCTTTACTCGAAATAATGAGCAGCAGCTTCATTCGATGTAGCTGGCATGAATGAGATGAATTCGACGACGCGGCCCGCGGCGCGCCGGGGGCGGATCGAGCATCGGCAGCGGGCTGCGCGCGCAGCCGAACAACGCTGCCGTGTAACAGTTTTCCCGTCGGAACAGACATAACCGGGCGGGTATCCGTGGTTCCGCTCGGCGCACCGCAAGCAAAGGGAGTACGCAAACAGATGCATGTTCGACTGAAGAGACGATCGTCGCGGGCCGGGGTCGCGGTGCGTACCACCGTCGTGGCACTCGCGGCGATGCTGTCGGTGAGCCTGCTCGGTGGGACCGCCTCGGCCGAACCGCAGCGGGCCTCGGCCATCACCACCCTCACGAAAGAGGGGCGGCTGTGGCACCTGAAGGTGTACTCGGCGGCGATGGACACCGAGATCGCGGTCGATGTGCAGCGCCCGGCGAACGAGTCGGTGCCCGCACCGAACCTCTACATGCTCAACGGCCTCGACGGCGGCGAGGGCACGGCCAGCTGGCAGGCCCAGACCAAGGCGCTCGAATGGCTGGCCGACAAGCCGGTCAACGTGATCCAGCCGATCGGCGGCCGCGCGAGTTACTACACCGACTGGCAGCAGCGCGACCCGGTGCTCGGGCTCAACAAGTGGCGGACGTTCTTCACCGAGGAACTGCCGCCACTGCTGGACAAGGCCTTGCAGTCCACCGGTCGCAACGCGTTGACCGGCCTGTCGACCTCCGGCACCTCGGTGTTGCAGCTGGCAGAGGCCAAACCGGGCCTCTGGAAAGCGGTCGCCGCCTACAGCGGTTGCGCGCAGTTGGCCGATCCCGCGGGCCGGCAGTTCGTCAAGTTCGCGGTCGAGACGTGGTCCGGCGGTAGCACCGACAACATGTACGGCCCCGCCGACAGCCCGCTGTGGGCCGCGAACGATCCGGTGCTCAATGCCGAAAAGTTGCGCGGCACACTGCTTTACATCTCCAGCGGGAGCGGCATCCCGGTGCTGGAGGACGTCAACTACTACCTCGGCAAGGCGCCGGGCCCGACGGGTGCGGTGAACCTCGGCCTCGGGGTGATCATCGAGGCCGCCGTCAACGGGTGCACGGCAAATCTGAAGAACCGCCTGGACTCGCTGCAGATCCCGGCCACCTACCAGTTCAATCCGGTCGGCACGCACTACTGGCCGTATTGGGAAGAGGCCCTGCACAATTCCTGGCCGCTACTGGCCGAGGGTATGGGCCTGCCGCGCTGATCGGCTCCGATCAAGCGGCACAAGCGAATTCAGCAGAACCGAAGATCGACGCCGTACGGCCCAACCCTCGGGGGCCGTACGGCGTCGGTCTTTGTCTGCGGTGCGCCCTCGCTCAGGCGCCGACGTAATCGGCCAGATGTTCCCCGGTGAGCGTGGACCGCGCCGCGACGAGTTCGGCGGGCGTGCCTTCGAAGACGATCTTGCCGCCGTCGTGACCCGCGCCCGGCCCCAGGTCGATGATCCAGTCGGCGTGCGCCATCACGGCCTGGTGGTGCTCGATGACGATGACCGACTTACCGGACTCGACCAGGCGGTCGAGCAGGTTGAGCAGGTTCTCCACGTCGGCGAGGTGCAGACCGGTGGTCGGCTCGTCGAGGACGTAGACCCCGCCCTTGTCGGCCATGTGGGTGGCCAGCTTGAGCCGTTGCCGTTCGCCGCCGGACAGCGTGGTGAGCGGCTGCCCGATGGTGAGGTAGCCGAGCCCGACATCGACGAGCCGTACCAGGATGGCGTGCGCGGCGGGGATGCGCGCTTCGCCCGAGCCGAAGAACTCCTCCGCCTCGCGCACCGACATGGCGAGCACCTCGCTGATGTCGCGGCCGCCGAGATGATAATCCAGCACCGAGGCGTCGAATCGCTTGCCCTCGCACACATCACAGGTGCTCGCGGTGCCCGCCATCATCCCGAGGTCGGTGTAGATCACGCCCGCGCCGTTGCAGTTCGGGCACGCGCCTTCCGAATTCGCGCTGAACAGTGCGGGTTTGACGCCGTTGGCCTTCGCGAACGCCTTACGGATCGGTTCGAGCAGGCCGGTGTAGGTGGCCGGGTTGCTGCGCCGGGAACCGCGGATCGGCGTCTGGTCCACGGCGACCACGCCTTCGGACGCCGGAATCGAGCCGTGCACGAGCGAGCTCTTGCCGGATCCCGCGACACCGGTGACGACACACAGCACCCCGAGCGGAATGTCGACGTCGACGCCCCGGAGGTTGTGCCGCGTGGCATTCCGGATCTCCAGTGCGCCAGTGGGTTTACGCACCGACTCCTTCAGCGCAGCCCGGTCGTCGAAATGCCGTCCGGTGATGGTGCCGCTGGCCCGCAGACCCTCGACCGAGCCCTCGTAACAGATGGTGCCGCCGCCGGAACCCGCGCCGGGACCGAGATCGACGACGTGGTCGGCGATCGCGATCGTCTCCGGCTTGTGCTCAACGACGAGCACCGTGTTGCCCTTGTCCCGCAATTGCCGCAGCAGGTCGTTCATCCGCTGGATATCGTGCGGGTGCAGGCCGATGGTGGGCTCGTCGAAAACGTAGGTGACGTCGGTGAGCGCCGAGCCGAGGTGGCGAATCATCTTGACCCGCTGGGCTTCTCCGCCCGACAACGTGCCCGACGGCCGCTCCAGCGAGAGATAGCCGAGCCCGATCTCGACGAACGAGTCGAGGGTGGCCACCAGCGAATCGAGCAGCGGCTGCACCGACGGCTCTTTCAGTGCGCGCACCCACTCGACCAGATCGCGGATCTCCATCGCGCACAGGTCGGCGATGTTCTTGCGCTTGATCTTCGACGACCTGGCCTCTTCGCTGAGCCGAGTGCCCGCGCAGTCCGGACAGGTGGTGAAGGTGACCGCGCGCTCGACGAACGCGCGGATATGCGGCTGCATCGACTCCTTGTCCTTGGACAGGAACGATTTCTGGATCTTGGGGATGAGCCCCTCGTAGGTGAGGTTGACGCCGTCGACCTTGACCTTCACCGGTTCCTTGTAGAGGAAATCGTTGAGTTCCCGCTTGGTGTACTTGCGGATCGGCTTGTTCGGATCGACGAAGCCCGACTCGGCGTAGACGCGCACCGTCCAGAAGCTGTCCGACTTCCAGCCTGGGATGGTGAACGCGCCCTCGGCCAGCGACTTCGAGTCGTCGTAGAGCTGGGTGAGATCGATATCGGAGACCGAGCCGCGCCCTTCGCAGCGCGGGCACATGCCGCCGGTGATGCTGAAGCTGCGCCGCTCCCGGATGGTGCGCCCGGCCCGCTCGATGTTGACCGCACCCGCGCCGCTGATCGAGGCGACGTTGAAGGAGTACGCCTGCGGCGAGCCGATATGCGGCTTGCCGAGCCTGCTGAACAGGATGCGCAACATGGCGTTGGCGTCGGTGGCGGTGCCGACCGTGGAGCGCGGATCCGAGCCCATCCGCTGCTGGTCGACGGTGATCACGGTGGTCAGCCCGTCGAGCACGTCGACCTCGGGCCGGGCCAGCGTCGGCATGAAACCCTGCACGAAACTGCTGTAGGTTTCGTTGATCAGCCGCTGCGACTCCGCGGCGATGGTGCTGAACACCAGAGAGCTCTTGCCCGAGCCGGAAACACCGGTGAACACCGTCAGCCTGCGCTTCGGTAGCTCGATGCTGACGTCCTTCAGGTTGTTCACGCGCGCGCCGACCACCCGGATCGCGTCGTGACTGTCCGCGGCGTGGCGTGCGGCCTGCTTCGAGTTCGCCCTGGTGGCGCTGCTCATCCTGTCTCCATCTTGGTTAGGCGGGGCCGCGTGGGCACGGTGCCGGTGTGCCCGGCGCGACCCCGATCGCCGAATCGCTCAGCGCACTTCCTGAATACGGATCAAGTTGCCCGCGGGATCGCGGAAGGCACAGTCGCGCACGCCGTAGGGCTGATCGGTCGGCTCCTGCACCACCTCGGCGTCGCCGGCCTGCACCTTCTCGAAGGTGTCGTCGACGTTCTTGGTCGCCAGCAGCAGCGCGCCGTAGGTGCCCTTGGCCATCATCTCGGTGACGACGCGGCGCTCTTCGTCGGTGATGCCGGGATCCGCGGCGGGCGGATGCAGCACGATGGAGGTGCCGGGCTGGTCGGGCGGGCCGACGGTGATCCACCGCATGCCGTTGAACCCGACGTCCTTGCGCACCTCGAAGCCGAGCGTGTCGCGGTAGAACGCGATCGCGGCCTCCGGGTCGTCTTGCGGGAGAAAGCTGGAAAGAATGCTGATGTCCATGGCATTCACGCTAGATCCGGCTGCCGGGTCGACGCTTCTCGATTCCTGATCGGTCTGGTGACCTGTTTGGTGATGAAGGTCGGCATCTCCGTGGTCTGGTCGGCGATCGCTTTCCGGTACGCGCTCGGCGACAGGCCGACCAACTCGGTGAAGCGGGTGCTGAAGGTGCCCAGCGAGGAGCAGCCGACCGCGAAGCAGATCTCGGTGACGCTGAGGTCGCCCCGGCGCAGCAACGCCATCGCCCGTTCGATCCGGCGCGTCATCAGGTAGGAGTACGGCGACTCGCCGTAGGCGATCCGGAACTGGCGACTGAGATGCCCGGCCGACATGTGCGCGTCGCGGGCGAGCGCCTCGACGTCGAGCGGCTGTGCGTACTCCCGGTCGATGCGATCGCGGACTCGCCGCAACCGGGCGAGATCACGCAGGCGGTCCGCCTCGGATGTACTGCTCACCTGCGTGATCATCGCACATCGGCGGGACCGCCGACCTAGGACCGACCCGTGCGGGTAGTGCCGTGGCAAATCATTGCTATGGCGTCTTTCGGCCATGCGACACACAGGGCGATTCCCGGTGCGGGGCCAGCGCGGGCCCCGTCACCGGGAATCCATACGGGACGGCTGCGGGGGTCAGTCGCGGACGTTCTTCATCTGGTCGTACTGCTCCTTGGTCATCTCGTCGGGGGAACGCTCGGGCAGCCTGCGCGATTCGGGACCGACGGTGCCGATGCTGCCGCCGTCGAATACCACTGATGCCCAATTGTTCTGGGCCCGCAAGGTGTTGTAGCTGCCGTCGTTGTTGATGCTGCTGCGCACCGAACCGGAGGCGATGGAACCGTTGCAGTTCCAGTCGATCGGCTGATCGGCCGCGCCGGTCCGCTTACGGGAGCCGTCGGGGCAGAAGTAGACCGTGCGCCAACCCGCGGACACCGGGCCCATGCCTTGCCGCTCTTGCAGCGCGGTTTCGTCCAGCGCAGGCGGATTCACGCTGGAGTAGCCGAAATACGACGAGCCGTCGGTCTTCGGCACGCCGCCGAACTGGAAGCTGTAGTTCATCACGCTGAGGTAGTTCGGCTTGTAGTTGGTGTGGTCCACACCGCCGTGCTTGAGCCCCAGGTTGTGGCCCAGCTCGTGGATGAACGTGCCCACGTTCTCGTTGTCGTCGGGCGTCCAGTTGCACTTCGGGCCGAGTGCCACGATGAAGGTGTCGGCCGGGATACCCAGCGAGATACCGCTGCTGCACCCGTTGTCGTACGAGTCGGCCCAGATCATGTAGTGGAAGATGCGCGACCGATTGGCGGCGAAGTTGGTTCGCTTGATGGCCGCCACCTGGCTGTCCACCGGCGACAGGTTGTTGTCGTAGGGCACCTGGTTGCCGCCGCCGAGGTTGTAGGCAGCGCCCCGGGCATTGCCCGCGTCCAGGTGGATCTTGATGCCGTTGCGCCCGTCCGGGTTGGTCACCGGCGAGGTGGCGAACACCGCGACGACCCGATCGAGCGCGGCGGTGGTCGGCAGGCGACCGTTCATGTAGTCCATCTCGACGAAGAGATCCTTGTGCTTGGGATCCGCGCCCATGGCCGGAAGATCCACATCGATCTTCCCGTCACCGTTGGCGTCGTAACCCTTCGTCTCCCATTCGTCGCTGAGTCCGTCACCGTCGGTGTCCACAGCGGGCGCCTGCGCCTGTGACTCGGCGAGTGCGGTCGGGACGGTGACCGTGCCCAAGGCGGACAGTAGGGCGAAGCAAGCGACGAGAGCTGATCTGTAAAGCGACACTTCGAACTCCTTTCGAGTATCCGGCTATTTCCAATCCACCTGCGGCGAGCGGTAGAAGTTGATGCCCTGCGCGGCCCAGATCAGTCCTTGCTTGGCCAGTCGCGCGCGGTAGCTGTCCCAGTTGTGCGTCGCGGCCGGGGACCAGCCGATCTCGGCCGCGCCCGCCAAGCGGGGGAAGGCCATGAACTCGATGTCGGCGCTGGTCCGCAGGGTCTCCGACCACAGCGGGGCCTCGATGCCGATGACCTGCTTCTCCGAGACGCCCTGCAGGAAGGTCGCCGGATCCCAGTTGTAGGCGTCCTTCACCTCGACATAACCGGCCCAGTGCAGGCCGAGCGGGGTGTTGGGGTTGTACTTCATGTCCAGGTAGGACTTGTTGGCCGGCGACATCAGGACCTTGTTGCCCCGGGCCGCCGCGGCGGCGACATCGGCGTTGGTGTTGGCCGGATCCCAGTACTGCGCGATGGTCGAGGTCGGCGGGTTGGTGACGACGATGTTGTGCCAGCCGATGGCCTTCTTGTCGTAGGTGGCCAGCATCGGCGAGACCTTGTCGTAGAAGGTCTGGTAGTCCGCGGGCGAGGTGGAGTGCGCCTCGTCGCCGCCGATGTGCAGGTACGGGCCGGGGGTCATGGCGGCGAGCTCGCGGATGACGTCCTCGACGAACTTGTAGGTGATCGGCTTGCCGATGCACAGCGAGCTGTAGCCGACCTCGATATCGGTACGCGGCGGCACGGGCTTTCCGTCACAGTTCAATTCGCCGTAGGAGGCCTGCGCGGCGTTGGTGTGGCCGGGCATGTCGACCTCGGGGATCACCGTGATGTGTCGCGACGCGGCGTAAGCGACGATGTCGCGGTACTGCTCCTGGGTGTAATACCCACCCGGGTCACCGCCCACGGCGGTCTGGCCGCCGATCTCGGCGAGCTTGGGCCAGCTCTTGATCTCGATCCGCCAGCCCTGATCATCGGTCAGGTGCAGGTGCAGCGTGTTGATCTTGTACTGCGCGATCTGGTCGATATAGCGCTTTACCTGGTCGGGCTTGAAGAAGTGCCGGGCCACATCGAGCATCGCTGCGCGGTGCGCGAACCGGGGGTAGTCGACTACTTCACCACCGGAGACAATCCAATCCTGTTTCTGCACAGTGGTTTTGTTGATCGAGGCGGGGAAGAGCTGGCGCAGCGACTGCACGCCGCCGAACAGGCCCGCGGTGGTGTTCGCCCGCAGCGTGACACCGCGTTTGGTCACCGAGAGCTGATAGCCCTGGTCGCCCACGCGCGGGCCGGCGTCGCCGAGTTGCAGGGTGATCCCGGACTTGGCCAGATCGTGGCGCTCGACCACCGGCAACCGAAAACCGGTGGCGGGCCGCAACAATGCGGCCAGATATTCGGCGACCGGCTTGGCCTGGTGTTCGGCGCGAATGACGCTGTCGGCGGCGAGCTTGAAATTCGCCTTGGTGTCCGGCCGCGCCTGAACGGGCACCGGAACGATATCGGTCACGCCACGCTCGGTAGCCGGCGGCTGGTCCGCCGTGGCGGTGGCGGTCAGGCCGGGTAGCACAAGTGCGATGAGCGCGATTACCGCGCCGAAAACGTAGGGGAAAAACAACTTCCGCATTGCGGACCTCCGAATGAACAGCAGGGTGCACACAGCAGTATGGGTCAGCGCCCGAGTTCCGACTGGGGACCGCAGAACTGGGGATACCTGCCGGTCGGACCGTAATTCGGGGCGCCGGAGGGTATTCGGCGTCCTCCCCAGTGGGACTGGGGAATCCGATCCGGCGCATTTCGTGTCATGATTGCGCCGCTTGTTCGCCAACCGCACGACAGGAGTACCGGCGCCTACTGAGACATCCACTCGTACAACACTTCTCGATTACACCCGTCGACACCTTCGGGGTGAATTGTGGTGGTCAGCGAAATGCGGATGTCCCGGTAGATATTCGCGTGCGTGCTTTGCGTCGATGACGAACTTTCGGAAATCGTGGTGGTGCCGCGCAAGTCGCCGCCCGCGCTGTAGACGTACGAGAGATTGGTGTGCCGATGCGAATGTCCGGTCCATTTACCGTATCCGCGCTGGCAATGACCGGGTTGCTGATGACCGGCTCGGCCGCGCACACCGCGCCGCCCGCACACGCACCCGACAGCACGCTCGCGGCCGCGACCACCTCCACCGACCAGACCTACCCGGTCACCGACCAGTCGGCGAGCGTCACCCCCACCGGCACCGAACAACTCGGTGACTCGTCGACGGAAACTCCGCTGTCCGAGGGTGATTCGCTGATCAACGGCCCGTTGGACCTGCAGGACGTCGAGGTGCCGCAGGACGGCACCCGCGGCATCCCGGAGCCGCTGCTCGCCGCCTACCGCAACGCCGAACTGTCCGCGGAATCATCGATGCCGAAATGCGGCCTGCCCTGGTATCTGCTGGCCGGTATCGGCAAGGTGGAGTCCAATCACGCGGCCAACGGGCGGATCGACGAGAAGGGCACCACCAAGGGCACCATTTTCGGCCCTGCGCTGGACGGCACCCTGCCCGGCAACGAGATCATCAAGGCCAGCGACGGCAGTTTCGTGCGCGCCGTCGGCCCGATGCAGTTCCTGCCGGGCACCTGGGCGATCTACGCCGCCGACGGCGACGGTGACGGCAACACCGACCCGAACAACGTCTTCGATGCCACGCTGGCCGCGGGCAAATACCTCTGCTCGGGTGGGCTGGACCTGCGCGATCCGCAGCAGGAGATGCGAGCGGTGTTGCGCTACAACAATTCCCGCGACTACGCGACGCTCGTGCTGAGCTGGGCCAACGCCTACAAGACCGGCGGTGCGACGCCGGTGGAGATCTCGGCCGCCGTGCCGGACAGCATGCCCGACGGCAGCATGCCCGAGGGCACCGGCTCGAGCATGGTGGTGGACGATCCGGCCGCGCTCGCCCCGCCCGCCGATCCGCCCGCTGATCCGCCGGCCGATCCGGCGGCGCCCACGACGACCGAGACGCCGTCCACCACGCCCGCGCCGACGACCACGGTGGAGCCCACCGGTACCGCGACCCCCAACGGCACGTTGACGTTGCAAATCCAGGTCTTGATCACGGTGCCCGGCCGCGGGCAGATCCCGTGCGGGATTTTCTGCACGCCCCCCGCGCCCGGCACACCGGCGCCCAAACCCGGCCCGCTGCGTCTGCCCGGACCGCCGCCGTCGATGCCGCTGACGATCCCCGGGTTGCCGGACAACAAGCGGCCGACCACGACGGTGCCGGTACCCCCGAAGACCTCCGCCCCGGCCACGACCACCACCCCGGCGCCGACCACCAGCACACCGCCGCCGGTGACGACGCCGCGCACCACCACGCCGACCACCTCTCCCACCACCACCGCGCCGACCGTCGTCGAGCCGAAGTCGCAGCGAACACCGTCCACGGCACCGGGTTCGAGCCCGGCCCGGCCCGCGCCGACCTCGACCGCGACGCCGCCGCCACCCGCACCAGCCGTAGCGCCACCGCCCGCCGCGGCACCCTCGGCACCGCAGTCCGCGCCCTCGACACCGCAGTCCGCACCCGCACCGCAGCAACCGCCGGCCGCGCAGTCACAACCGGCCCAGCAGCCGCAGGCAGTACAGCCCCCTGCGGCGCCACCCGCGACCAAGCAGCCCGCACCGACCACTGCCGAACCGAAGCCGACGCCGGCGAAACCCGCGCCGACTCCGGCCAAACCGGTACCCACCACCACGCCGCCCCCCACCCGATAAACGGCCGCTTTTGTCCGGATTCTTGCCCCGTTCACTCCGTGCGAATACGATCTGGCGCTCGTGGGAGCAACTGCGGTGGACGCGTCGCGGAAAGACACGCGAATCTGGGGAGCGGTAACCGTAGTCGGAGTGATCGCCGGGTATGCGGCGGTCCTGCTGGCCGACGCTCGGCACTACTACACCGACGACACCGAGGCGCAGTACGCGCCGATGTGGGTGGCCCTCGGCACGCACCTGCGGGAGGGACGTTTCCCCGCGCTGGTGCCCTGGGAATGGATGGCGGGCAACTACTCCCTGGAGGAAGCCGGCCTCTACAACCCGCCCCAACTGCTCGTGCACCTGCTCGCGCCCTCGATGGACAACCTGGCCGTGTACGCCACGGCGGTGAAGCTGATCTTCTCGATCATCGCCGCGCTCGGCGTGTTCCGGATCTGCCGCGCCTACGGTGCGCACGCCCCGTGGGCGGCGCTGGCCGGTGTGGCCTTCCCACTGAGTGGCTGGTTCCTGTTCTTCGACCAGGCCAGCTGGATGACCTCGCACACCGCCACCGCGTGGCTCGTGCACGCCTGGGCCTCGGCGGTGTACTACGCGCGCGGACGCAGCGGTCCGATCCCGGTCTTCGCCTTCCTGTACCTGACCCTGACCGTCCAATACGCCTTTCCCGCAGTCGAAGCCGGGTTGATGATCGCCGCCGTCGTGGTCGGCGAGGTCATCCACCAGCGCCGCTGGGGACCGTCGCTGCGGCTGATGGCGGCGGCGGGGTGCGCCGCGCTGGCGGCCATGGCGGCCAACCTGCCCGGCATCCTCTCCTCGCAGGTGACCTGGCGGGGCAACGCCAAGATCCACAACGATCCGTTCCTGACCGTGCCCTGGTCGGAGTCGTTGAACGCGAGCCTGCCGAGCACGACGCCGGCGTTCACCGCGTGGTGGGGGCACGTGCAGCCGTTGCCGATGGTCTATATCGCGTGGTTCCTGATTCCCGCGCTGGCCTTCATCGGCTGGCACGCCGCGGCGCGTTCCGCGCGCGAGTTCAGCGGAATCGCGATCTTCGCCGCGGCCATGCTGATGTGGACGGCCGGGCCCGGTGCGGTCGGGCCGCTGCGCTGGCCCGCGCGCGTGCTGCCCATGCTCGCCATCGCGCTGCTCGTGCTGGTCTGCGTATTGCTCAGCCGCCACGGCACTTTCACGTCCTGGCGGCGGCGCGGCGTCGCCGCCGCCGTGCTGGTCGCGCTGCTGTTCGTGCGCTCGTTCTCGGCGGCACCCGCGCTGGTGCTGCGGCATCTGCTCGCGGCCGCGGTGGTGCTCGCGGTCGGCGCCGCGACACTGTGGCTACTGCGCAACCGCGGGCCGGCACTGGCGTGTGCGCTGGCCATCTTCGTGATGTTCCCGATCGCCTACGCCCAGGTGCGCAGCGCACCCGAGACGCCGATGTCCTACAACTTCCCCGAGCGGCGGTCCGAGATGACCGCGGCCTTCCCCGATTTCGACGGTCTCACACTGCAACTCGCCGATCGCGCGGTGCTCGGCCCGCAGGACCGCTCGCTCGCCGGTGCATACGGTTCGCTCGCGATCGGCAACTACGCGAAGAATCTGCAGTCCCGCTACGTCAACGGGTACACCCCCATCGGCCACGCGCCGTTCGCCGGCGTGCTGTGCATGGCCTGGGACGGCAGCACCTGTCCGGACGCGTTCCGGCGCGCCTTCGAGACCGAACCGAGTACCGGCACCACGATTGTCGACCTCATGCAGGTCGATCGCGTTGTGCTGCACCGGGCCCAGTACCCGGACGCGCGTAACTCGCCCGCGCCCAACGGCTGGCGGTGGGTCGACTACCCGGGCCACGAGCGCTACATCTCGGTCCTCGAACGCATGCCCGGTGCGCAGCCCGCACGCAACGGTGCGATCGCCGCGACCGCGGCCGGCGTGCGCGCCACTTCGATCACCGACGGCGACTACACCAGCCGGGCCACGGTGAGTTCCGCGAACGGCGGCCGGGTCGTGTTCGCCCGGCTCGCCTGGCCGGGCTATCGAATCACCTTGAACGGCAAGGAGGTTCCGACCGCCGCCGTCGCGAAGACCTTCCTCGCCGCGGACCTCCCGGCAGGCACCCGCAACGCCGAACTGACCATCACCTGGCGCCCGCCAGGGTGGCAGATCAGCATCGGGACAGCCTTGCTCGGCCTCGCCGGGATCGGCGTGCTCCAGTACTACCGCACGCGCCGCCGCGACCTGGACACCCCGCCGGAGACACCGGCGCAGGCGCCGGCCACCGCACTGGTCGGCGCGGACACCTAGGACCGACCGCGCTGGATATGATCTTCGGAGCGAACCCGACCGCGCTACCGAGATCGAGATCCGCCGCTGATGTCCGCACATCCCCACCTGGCCGACGTGGTCGCCGCCCTGCACTTCGATCTCGCCGAATGGATGAGTTCGAACGCACCGCCCAAGGTGTTCGACCGGTTCGCCAACGCGCTGCACGACAAGTTCTCCGCGGTGACCACGGTCGGCCAGGTCGTCGACCGGGACACCCTGCTCGCCGGTGTGTGGTCGGCGAAGAACAGCCAGCCCGGCCTGGAAATCGAGGTCACCGACCTCGAGGAGCTCGCACACAGCGGCAAGATCGTCACCGTCCGCTTCGTCGCGGAGAACAGTCTGGCCGAGCTGCGCACCCGCCGCTTGGTCACCGCCATCCTGTTCGTCGCGGACCACGGCTATCTGTGGCGCTCGGTGCACGAGACCGCGGTTCCCGCCGCCGAGTGAATCCGCGGAAGCGGCCCGCCCCAGTCGTCCCGTTTGGTACCAAAGGTAAAGAAAAGGTAAGGTACCGGTCAGGATCGGATGGGGTTTGCAGTGAACATAGAGGTGACATCGCTGCCGGGAATCGGTGTGCGAAAAGAGTTTCCGCTGACGAAATTGGGCCGTCGCATCGGCGTCGTCGAACACCGTGACGGCACCATCGACCTGATCTACACCAAACTCGGCGATCCGGAGACCACCGTCCAGATACCGCTGACCGCCAAGGAAGCGGGCGTCCTCGCCAACCTGCTCGGCGCCCCGCAACTGGTGTCCCAGCTCCTGAAGGAACACCGCGGCATCGCCGGGGTGCAGACCAGGACGATGCCGATCATCGGCGGCTCACCGTACGACGGACGCACCCTCGGCGAGACCGAGATGCGCAGCCGGACAACGGCTTCCACCGTCGCCGTGATGCGCGCCGGTCAGGTGCAGCCCTCCCCCGGGCCGGATTTCACGTTCACCGCGGGCGATCTGCTCGTTGTCGTCGGCACCGACGAGGGCCTCGACGCCGCCGCCGAGATCCTGACGGACGGGTGAGCCGATGGTGATCGAGGGAACCGCAATGGCGCTCATCCAGCTGGGCGCAGTCTTCTTCGGGCTCGGCGTGCTCGGCCGGATCGCGGCCCGGATCGGCCTGTCGCCGATTCCGCTGTACCTGCTCGGCGGACTGGTGTTCGGCACCGGCGGCCTGGTCGAGTTGCATCAGGTGGACGAGTTCATCCATCTCGCCAGCGAGATCGGCGTCGTGCTGCTGTTGCTGCTGCTCGGCTTGGAGTACACCGCGGCCGAGCTGGTGACCGGGATGCGAAGATCCTGGCCGGCCGGACTGCTCGATATCGCGCTCAACGCCACCCCCGGGGTGATCGTCGCGCTCGGCCTCGGCCTGGGTTTGACCGGAGCGATCGCGATGGCCGGGGTCACCTATATCTCGTCCTCGGGCATCGTCGCGAAGGTGTTGAACGACCTCGGCCGCCTCGGCAACCGGGAGACACCGGTCATCCTGTCGATCCTGGTGTTCGAAGATCTCGCGATGGCCGCGTATCTGCCGGTGCTCACGGCGGTGCTGGCGGGCGTCGGCCTGCTCGCGGGCCTGAAAACGCTCGGCATCGCGCTCATCGCGGTGACCATCGTGCTCGTCATCGCGCTGCGCTACGGGAAGTACGTCTCCGCCGTCGTCGCCAGCGACGACCGGGAAGTGTTCCTGCTCAAGCTGCTCGGCGCGGCGCTGCTGGTGGCGGGCATCGCCTCGGCGGTGCAGGTGTCCGCGGCGGTCGGCGCCTTCCTGCTCGGCATCGCCATCTCGGATTCCACCGCGCACAGCGCGACCAAGATTCTCGAACCGCTGCGTGACCTGTTCGCCGCGATGTTCTTCGTGCTCTTCGGCCTGTCGACCGATCCGGCGAGCATTCCGCCGGTGCTCGGCTGGGCCGTGTTGCTCGCGGTGGTGACGACCGCGACGAAAATCGCCACCGGCTGGTGGGCCGCCAAGCGGGCCGGTGCCACCACCCTCGGCCGCGCCCGCGCCGGGACCGCGCTCGTCGCCCGCGGCGAGTTCTCCATCGTCATCGCAGGCCTGGCGGTGGCCGCCGGTGCGCTGCCCGCCGAATTCGCCGCCCTGGCCACCACTTACGTGCTGCTGATGGCGATCCTCGGACCCATCGGCGCGCGCATCGTCGAGCCGGTGGTACGGCGATTCGTCATCCGGCCGCCACGACCGCAGGCCGATCTCGCGGCCGAGTAGGCCGCGCCGGATCACCGGTGCGCGTCGAGGAACGCGGCGGTGTCGGCGGCGATCTCGTCCGGGTATTCGCCATTGATCGCGTGGCTGGCCTGGTCGTAGCGACGCACCGTCGCGTGGCTCAGCGTGGCCTCGGCTTGCCGCGCCGCCGCGGCGGCGTCGTGGATGACCGACCGGCCCGCGAGGATGACCAGGAACGGCATCGTCAGACTGCGCAATCGGTCGTCGGTGAACTGCTCGGGCGTGGGCAGTTTCATGGCGTAGTGCCGCATACCCGACTCGATGAGGTCGGCGACCGCGACATCCTCGACCGGCGCACCGCCGGCGGTCCAACTGTTGAAGGAGTCGCGCCAGCTCTTCGGAAACCAGCGCACGGACGCGGGAATCGAACGCAGGATCGTCTCGATCGGCATGGGCGCGAAGGTCATCGCCGGATCCAGCGCGATCACCCCGGCGATCTTCTCCGGCTGGTGGATCGCGAGATTCGTCGCGGTCCACCCGCCGATCGAGACACCGAACAGGTACACCTTCGGCTCGGGCAGTCCCGCCAAGGCCTGATGCAGCCAGCGGGCTTGGTCGCGATGACTTTCGATCGGCCGGTCCTGGATGCTGGCACCCGGTTCGCCGAGCAGGTCGACGGTGTAGACCGTGCGCAGCTTCCGCAGCGAGGGCAGATTGGCGGCCCACATCGGCGTGGACGCGGCATGGCCGGGCAGCAGCACGAGCGGCGGCTCGGACGGGTTCGCGCCGTCGAAACGGTACATCCGGACCACGCCGAACTCGGTGCGCAAATCCAAGGTGGCGTTCGGCGTGGGCAGATCACGCATCGCCCGGTCATACGCGGTGAAGAACCGATCCCGGCCCGCGGCCGAGGTGAAGTGGCCGACCGGGGCGGTGTCGCGCAGCGCGAGCCAGGCAAGTAGGCCGAGCGAGACCGTCGCGCCCGCGAACATCAGGAGTCTTTTACGTCGCATGACTATCAAAATAGGACATCGATGTCTCATAAACAATGTCTTATGTCCCATCCAGCCGATCTGGATGCTACTGTTCCGCCATGGTCAGGAGCGGGACGGCAGACGCGCGATCGATAGCGTCGAGCGGCCCACGCACCCGCACCCGGACCGCCATCATGACCGCGGCCCTCACGGTCTGGGCGCGTGATTTCACCGCCGCACTGAGCGATATCGCCGAGCGCGCCGAGGTGTCCCGCAGCACGCTGCACCGCTACTTCCCCGAGCGGCAGGATCTCGTCGACGCCGTCCTGCTCGACTCGTTGCAGACCATCGACACGATCGCCCGCGCCGCGAACGACGGCACCCGCCCGCCCCTGGACCACCTCATCTATCTGCTGCGCTCCTTCGTCGAAGTCGCCGACCACGTGGTCTTCCTCTTCACCGATCCCGGCCGCTTCAGCGGCAACCCGCACTGGGGCGATACCAGCGACGCGTCACTGCGCGCCCTCATCGCCGCCGCGCAGGCCGACGGCGCACTCGATCCGGACCTGCCCACCGAATGGGTCGAAGGCATCTTCAACGCGCACCTCTACGTCGCCGCCACCACGGCCCAGCAGGCGAATGTGCCCAAGCACGTGATCGCCGACAACGCCATCCGCACTTTTCTCGGCGGCGTCGCTACCCGTCGGTCCGCCGCCGACGAAACCAGGTAGTGCGCGCGGCGGCATAGAGTCGGTCCATGACGAGCAACCCGTTTTTCGAGCGCAGCACGCTGCCCTACCAGTTGCCTCCGTTCGCCCTGATCCGCGAGGAGCACTACCTGCCGGCGTTCGATCGCGGCATGGCCGAGCAGCTCGCGGAGATCGCCGCCATCACCGCCCTCGACACGGTGCCCACCTTCGCCGATACCATTGTGGCGCTGGAACGTTCCGGCAGGCTGCTGACCCGGGTGGCCAACGTCTTCTTCAACATCACCTCCTCGGATTCCACCCCCGGCACCGACGCGATCGAAGCCGAGATCTCGCCGCGCCTGGCCGCGCACCGGGACGCCATCTATCTCGATCCGGCCCTCTTCGCGCGGATCGAATCGCTGCACGAGCGCGCGGCCGAACTCGAATCGACCGCCGAGGAATCCCGGCTGCTGACCGAGTACCACACCCGATTCGTCCGGGCCGGCGCTCGCCTCGGCCCTACCGAGCAAGCGCGACTGCGCGAGCTGAACAGCGAGCTGGCCACCACCGCAACCGAATTCGGGCAGAACATCCTCGCCTCGACGAACGCCGCCGCACTGGTGCTCGACCGGACCGAGGAACTGGCCGGGCTCGCCCCCGCCGCCGTCACCGCCGCCGCCGAGAACGCCCAGGCGCTCGGCCACACCGGCGCATGGGCGCTGCGCCTGCAGAACGTCTCCAATCAGCCCGTGCTCGCCGAACTGGAGAACCGCGACGTCCGGCAGCGCGTGATGACCGCCTCGCTGGGCCGCGGATTCGGTGCCGACGAGCCCAATCACGCGCTCGCCGTCCGGATCGCCGCCCTGCGCGCCGAGCGGGCCGCGCTGCTCGGCTACCCGGATCACGCCGCGTACGCGGTGGCCGATCAGACCGCGAAAACCGTTGCGGCGGTGGAAGAGATGCTCGGAAAGCTGGTGCCGCCCGCGGTCGCCAACGCCGAACGCGAGGCGGCCGAGCTGGCGGCGACGATGCGCGCGGCGAACGGTGCGCCGAACGACGAACTCCACTCGTGGGATTGGCAGTTCTGGTCGGAAAAGGTCCGGGCCGAACAGTTCTCGGTCGACGGTGAGGCGCTGCGCCCGTACTTCGAACTGAACCGCGTGCTGCGCGACGGCGTCTTCTTCGCCGCCGAAAAGGCCTACGGGATAACCCTTGTCGAACGCGAGGACCTCGTCGGTTACCACCCGGAAGTGCGGATCTTCGAGGTCTTCGACGCCGACGGCGCCCCGCTCGGGTTGTTCCTCGGCGACTTCTTCGCCCGGCCCTCGAAGCGCGGCGGGGCCTGGATGAACGAATTGGTCAGCCAATCGCACCTGCTCGACCAGCGCCCGGTGGTGGTCAACAACCTCAATATCGCGAAACCGCCCAGTGGCGAGCCCGCCCTGCTGACCTGGGACAACGTCCGGACACTGTTCCACGAGTTCGGGCACGCGCTGCACGGCCTGTTCTCCGACGTGCACTTTCCGTTCTTCGCCGGCACCGAGGTACCCCGGGATTTCGTGGAATTCCCGTCTCAGGTCAACGAGATGTGGATGGCCAGGCCGGAGATCCTGGCGAACTACGCGCGCCATCTCGAGACCGGCGAGCCGATGCCCGCCGCTCTGATCGAGCGGATGGCAGCGGCCGAGCGTTTCGGCACCGGCTTCCGCACCGTGGAGTATCTCGGTGCGGCACTGCTGGATTGGGCGTGGCATCGGGTGCCGGACGCCGACGCGCTGGCGGGCACCGACGCCGAAGCGTTCGAAACGGCGGCCTTGCGACGGGCGGGGCTGGCCATGGCGACGATTCCGCCGCGGTACCGCACCGCGTATTTCGCGCACATCTTCTCCGGCGGCTACGCGGCGGGCTACTACTCCTACATCTGGAGCGAAGTCCTGGACGCGGACACGGTCGAATGGTTCACCGACGGCGCCGCCTCCATCCGCGACAAGGGCGAGGTGTTCCGGCGCGAATTGCTCGCGCGCGGCGGTTCGGTCGATCCGCTGGCCGCCTTCGCGGCGTTCCGCGGCCGGGCGCCCGAGATCGAGCCGCTGCTGGTCCGGCGAGGGCTCACCGACTGAGCGCGCGGAAATTCGGTGTCCCCGTTTTCCGCCGATCGGTAGCGTGACCGCCATGGACTCCGTTGCGGTCAGACTCATGCGCACAACGGACGTGCCGGGGGCGGAACGGGCTTCCGGCCTCGGATTTCTCGAAGTGGACCGGCGCTATCGGCGAGTCAACGAGCCGGAACCGGAACCGCGATCGGAGGCCGACGCGAAGCAGTGGTCGGATCGGCTGCGCTATTTCCTGACCGCGGATCCGGCGGGCTGCTGGGTGGCCACGCGTGACGACGAGGTGGTCGGCCTCGCGGTGTCGCAGAATCGGGAACAGCTCTGGTATCTGGCGTCTTACGCCGTGCTGCCGGGCCAGCAGGGCACCGGCATCGGCAAACGGCTGATGGACGCCGTGCTCGCGCACGCGGGCGATCGCGCGGGGATGATCTCGGCATCCGGGCACCCGGGCGCGACCCGGCGCTATCGGCTGGCCGGGTTCACGCTGCACCCGCAGATGCGCATGGTCGGCACAGTCGATCGTTCGGCGCTACCTGCTGTTACCGGCCTGGCCGAGGGCACCGCCGAAGACTTCGACTGGATGGATCGACTCGACCAGCAGTTGCGGGGCGTGGGGCACGGACCCGATCACGGCTACCTGCTGGGCGCCAACCGGCTCGTCGTCTCGCGCGCCGAACCCGGTTATGTCTACCTCGATGCGCACGGCAACACGAAGCTCCTGGCCGCCGCGCATCCGGACACCGCGCGAAAACTGTTGTGGGAGGCTCTCGCTACCGCACCGGGCCCGATCATGGTCAATTCGATCACCACGGCCAACGAGTGGGCGATCGATGCCGGGCTCGCGGCCCGCCTCGACCTGTTCCAGGAGGGCTATCTGGCGTTACGCGGAATGACCGAGCCGAGGCCCTATCTGATCAACGGCGCGTTCCTCTGAGTGCTCGCGGTACGTCTGGGTACCGGAGTGGCCCCGCGATGGGCGGATAGGCCGTAATGTCGCATTTGTGATGCCGAATCTGGTCCACATATGGCGCGATGGCGGGCAACAGGTGCGTACCCGAGCGGGCTCGGTGTTCGTCCGCTCCGCGCCCGGTGACGGACCGACCGTCCTTCTGCTGCACGGATACCCGTCCAGTTCGTTCGACTTCCGCGGCGTGGTCGACCGGCTCGGCGGGCGTGGCTGGCTGGCCCTCGACTGCCTCGGCTTCGGGCTCTCGGAGAAACCCCGGCCGCACCGCTACAGCCTGTTCGAGCACGCCGATACCGTCGAAGACGTGGTCGCCGCACTCGATCCGGGCCCGGTCGTGTTGCTCGCGCACGACATGGGGACCTCCGTCGCCACCGAGCTGATCGCCAGGGACCTCGACGGCACGCTCCCCTTCTCGCTGGAGCGGGCCGTGCTCGGCAACGGCAGCATCATTCTGGAAAAGGCGACGCTGCGGCCGATTCAGAAGATCCTGCGCGGCAGGCTCGGGCCGATCGCGGCACGCCTGGCGAATCGGGCGATGTTCACCCGCGAGTTCGGCGCGGTGTTCTCGAAGGCCCACCCGCTGACCGAGCGCGAGGCCGCCGCGCAGTGGGAACTGCTCGCGCACGCCGACGGCCACCGGATCGCCCACCTGCTCACCGCCTACCTGGACGAACGCGTGACACACGCCGAGCGCTGGCACGGCGCGATCCGGGACTGGGGCAAGCCGATCGGCTTGCTCTGGGGCACCGCGGATCCGGTCGCGACGGTCGCGGTCCTCAAAGGGCTACGCGCACTGCGCCCCTCCGCGCCGGTGATCGAACTGCCTGGCCTGGGCCACTATCCGCAGCTCGAGGACCCCGAAGCGTATGCCACCGCGGCGCGCCGGCTGCTCGGCATCGACATCAGCCGCGAGCACCCGATCATCCGCCCCTGAGCGTAGGGCGAATTCGACTGCGCCATACTCTGTTTGGAATCGGTCGACCCGGGAATGCCGCGAACACCCGGTGATACGGCGCCGGAAGTCCGACCAAGAGGAGTCCTGCTCGTGACCCGAACCGCCCTCGCTCTCGCCGCCGCAGCCGTACTGGGCGCGGCGCCCGCTGCCGCCCACGCCGCGCCCGCTGTCGCGCACCCCGATTCGGCGCCTGCCCCGGCAGATTCCACCGTCGGCGCGAACTCCGGCCCGGCGATCGGCGGCGGCTCGGGCATCGTCGTCGACGGACGCGCGGTGTGCACGTTGACGACCATCGGACGCGACAGCGCGGATCGGCTGGTCGGGCTGACCGCCGGACATTGCGGGAAGGCCGGTGCGACCGTCGTGGCCGACGCCGATCCGGACTCCGGGGTGATCGGCCGGTTCGTCCACTCCGATCCGGTACTGGATTACGCCGTCATCGAATTCGACCGTCATCGCGTCAACCCGGTGAACCGGATCGGCGGCACCACCATCACCGAACTCGGCGCACCGGCACAGTTTCCCGCGATCGTCTGCAAGCGCGGCTCCACCAGCGGCACGAGCTGCGGCGTCACCTGGGGTGATGTCCGGGCCACCAACACCGAGACCTGGACCCAGATGTGTGTCCTGCGTGGCGATTCCGGTGCGCCTGTCGTCCTCGGCAGCACCCTGGTCGGCATGGTCAACGCCTATTTCGCCGTCGGTTGCTTCGGGCCCGAAGTCGGCACCACGATCAGCGCCATCATGGCCGACCTGAACGCGCGCAACGACATCGGTGCCGGGTATCGGCCGGTCCCCTTCTGACCCCACGCCGCTAGTCGACGAAGGCGGCGGGGGTGCGGCGGGTGCGGTTTACGGTGACGGAGAAGATGTCGGGTCGGGCGTAGTGGCCCGTGGGGTCGAAGTTTTGGCGTTCCTTCGCTACTTCGGTGGGGTCCAGGTCGGCGAGGATCAGGTGTTCGGTGCCGACGACCGGCTCCACCAGCCAGGTACCGTCGGGGGCGGCGACGGCTGAGCCGCCGTCGTAGCCCGCCGGTTTGTCCAGGGCCGAAAGTTCCTCGTACAGCGGGAAATCGGTGGGCACATCGGCGTAGTCGAGGACGGCGCCGACCGCCAGGGAGTACACCCGCCCCTCCAGCGCGATGAAGCGGGTGATGTCCTTGGTGTTGCGAATCGAGCCGGGCCAGGTGGAGACGTGCAGCGTCGTGCCGTCGGCGTAGAGCGCGTGCCGCGCCTGCGGCATCCAGTTCTCCCAGCAGGACAGGCCGCTGACCCGGAACCCACCGAAATCGTGTGCGCGCAGACCGTTTCCGTCGCCGATACCCCAGACCATCCGCTCCTCGTGCGTCGGCATCAGCTTGCGGTGCGCGCCCACGATGCCGCGGTCCGGATCGATCGCGACCAACGTGCAGTACACGGTGCCCCGGACACGCTCGGTGATGCCGAGGTAGCAGAACACGCCCAAGTCGCCGGCGGCCGCGCGCACCGTACCCAGCTGCGGGCCGTCCAAGGTCACGGCAGCATCCAAATAGTAGGCGTAAGCAGCCTTTTGGGCCGGATTGTCGAAGCGGGCGCCGCCGGTCCGGGCCAGCCAGATCGGATAGCCGGACAGGAACGTCTCCGGAAAGGCCACCAGCTCCGCACCCGCCGCCGCGGCCTTGGTCAGCCAGTCCACCACGATCTTCGTGCCCGCCGTCGGGTCGAGCCAGGCCGGACGGGCCTGCGCCGCAGCAATCCGCATAGCCCCGATGGTAAATGGCGCACAGAACTAGCGCAGGTACGCGACGGCCTGCGGCACCGCGTCTGCCAGATGGTTCGCGTAGATGCCCGCGCCGATGCCGACGTAATACCAACACTGTTGGGTCCGAACGAGTTTGCCGATCACCAAGCCGGTGTGCTGACCACCGCTCAACAGGTAGCGGGTGAGCTCGACGCCCGAGGTGGTATCCAGCACCCGGCAATACGCGTTCTCGATGCGAGCGAAACTCTGTCCCGAGTAGGACGTCGCGACGAACAGCACCGTGGTCACCTGCGGCGCGACCAGCGTCAGGTCCACGGTGATCACCTCGTTGTCGCCCGCGCCGGCCCCCGTCGGATCGTCCCCGCTGTGTGTGATCGCGCCGTCCCGCGAGGCCAGCTGTTCGTGATAAACGGTGTCCACCAACGCCTCTGCGCTGAACACCAGCGCGGCCGAATTCACGTCGATCCTGTTGTCCGCGGTCACCGAGCCGTCGACATCGACCCAGACCTCGGCGGGGTCCCACCCCAGCGAGACGCCGACGTGCTCCAGCGGCAGGCCCGCGGAGTCGACCAGAGCAATGGACACCGGGTGTCCCCTTTCGCAGGGGCGACCACGGCAACCAACTACCGCAACGCCGATCTATCTCGATATCTACCCAGCGAGCCCGCCGTCGTCCGGACCGGTGCGCTCCCGAACCACCCACTCGCCGTTGAGCGGCTCGTCGCCGTTGACGAGGTCAGGAACCAACCTGTCCGACCGCCGAAGCGGCCCGCCAACGGCGACATACCCCGGTCCTGCGTCTTCAATCACCGAACGACCAGTCTCGAATCAGAAGCGCCGCGCACCGGCGAAGGGCATGGAGGAGATCGGCGCGATCGTGACGCCGGTGCTCTCGGTGCCCGCGTGAATGACGTTGCCGTCACCCGCGTAGAGCCCGGAATGTCCTCCGCCGTTGAAGGATACGAGATCACCGAGGCGCAGGTCGGCCTGCGCGACCGGGGTGCCCGCGGCCAGCTGATCGCCACTGGTGCGCGGTACTTCGCGGCCGGCCAGGCGGTAGGCCCACACCACCAGGCCGGAGCAATCGAAGGCGTCAGGTCCGGTGCCGCCCCAGCGGTAAGGTGAACCGAGTTTGGTCCATGCGGCGGCGAAGGCCCGTTCCGCGATCGCGCTCGGCGCGATCCCGTGTCCCGCCGCAAGCTTGTTCTCGGTCGGCTCCTCGACCGCACCGGACTCGCCGGACTGCGGCCTGGCCTGCGCCGGCGCACCGGTACCGAACAGCGAACCCACGGCGGCGGTAGCGATCAGCACGGTCACCACGAGGCGGCGTCCGCCCCGGTCGACTCGCGCGATATCGATGGATTTCATCGTGCGTTCCTCCGATCTCCGTCGACGACCGGCGGGAGAACCACCGGCCCTGAATGGATTTCGAGAACACCCTGGTGTTTGTGATTCCATCGGATCCGAATGCCATATTCCGCCTCTTCGGATAAAACGCCAAGCCCGACACGCGACCTATAACGAATCAATCACCGAACAGATCTCTGTGCAATCACAGGAAAATCTCATAGCAATCTCCCGCCTGACCTGCCCTACTGTCGTGCCATGGCGACTCCTGACTTCATCCGAACCATCCGTGCCGACGCGGGCACCCAGCTGCTCTGGTTGCCCGGGGTGAGCGCGGTGGTGTTCGACGACCAGGGCCGGGTACTGCTGGGGCGACGCGCCGACAGCGGACGGTGGGCGATCATCGCGGGCATGCCCGAGCCCGGCGAGGATCCGGCCGCATGCGCGGTCCGCGAGGTCTACGAAGAGACCGCCGTGCACTGCGTCGCCGAACGGCTCGTCGCGGTGCGCGCGATGCCGCCGCACACCTACCCGAACGGCGATATCTGCCAGTTCATGGACATCACGATGCGCTGCCGGGCAGTCGGCGGCACCGCACAGGTCAACGACGACGAATCACTCGAGGTCGGCTGGTTCGAGCTCGCGGCGCTACCGGAACTGCCCGAGCACGAATCGCTGCGCCTCGCACACGCACTGTCCGACGGCCCGGCCTGGTTCGAACCGGCGCCATGAAAAACCCCGCCCCGGGCGCGCCGGGGCGGGGCGAAATCCGTGCCGCGCTAGCGCGCGATGGTGAACGCGGTACCGCTCTTGGCGATCGGGCCGGGGCTGAGCTCCCCGTTGGTCGCACCGATGGAATAACTCACCGGTGCGAACGCCGAGAGCGGCTTGCCATCGATCTTCACGTTGGTGAAATTGATCGGGCTGAAATCCGGCAGGGCACTGTTGAGCTGGCCTTCGACAATGATTTCCGCGGTCTGCGCGGGGGCGGTGGAATGCGCGACGGTGGTCCGCGACCAATTCTGGGTCAGGTTCGCGACGGTCATCGTGTAGGCCGAGCCGTCGAAGGTCACCGAGGCCTGCATCTTGTCGCCGGGGGCCATGGTCACGTCGGGATAGATCACCGGGTTCGCCGGATACGCCTCCCACAGGGCCATCCGATACGTCTGCTGAGCACAGACCGCCGCGCCCGACGCCGAACCGCTGCCCGCGGTCTGGCACGCGCCCACTGCCGCCTGTCCCAGCTGGGTGTTCACGCCCTCGGCGGCCCGGACCGCGTTGCGGAACCAGGTGGGGTTGTTCGCGATGGTCGCGCTGGCCAGGTTCACGATGGCCAAGCCGGGCAGCGAGGCGATCGCACCCGCCACGCTGACGCAGATGGCTTCGGCACCGGTCTGCATGAGCGGCAGGGCCTGCTTACCGTCGACCACGGTCCCGTTCAAGCCGACCCAGGGCACGACCCGCTGGATGACACCGGTGTCGGTGCACGACACCTCCGGCTCGACCCATTCGGCGGAGACGCTCTTGAAGTTGCCCGTCACCACGTACCCGGCCCAGTTCGTGCCGCGAATGCGCGGCGGCGAGCCGCCCGGCGGTTCGTCCGGTGCGGCGGGCACCGAGGTCGGAGAGGCAGGCGCCGGTGCCCGGTCCGCCGAGGCCACCGGCGGCGAGAGCAACGCCGCGACGATCACCCCCACCACCGAGGCGGTGAGACGGCTTCGAATTCGCGTCCGACCCGGGCTACTCATCATGAACAGGGACAATAGCTCATAGACATCACTGTCGCGCGCTGCCGCGCGGCAGTATTTTGGCAGGTCGCAGGGGGTTTCACAGGAACGCGAACGGAGCTGACCTGGTTCCCCGGCGATTCCGCGGACCGGCGTGTCGTCCGCGCGTCGACGGCGGGCGACGCGCCCGAAATTTCCCATTCGATACCCGGACACTCCGGAGTGGCTGCGGCCCCGCGTCGGTCACCAGTGATTTGCTGAATTCGCAGCACGGACTTCGAGCTTCAACCATTGAAGGCGAAAGGACCGACGATGCGGTACGTCATTCCCACTCTCGCAGCAGCCGTATGTGCGCTTTTCCTAGGTATGGCCCCGGCACACGCCGTGGCCACCGACTGCGCGGCCGCCGACGCGCCGGCGATCTGTGCGACCCCCTCGAAAGGCGGCCAATTACATCCGGCCGGTTCCGTCCTGTCGATGCCGCGCGCCGCGGTGAAAGCCTTGGCGATGACCATGGTGCCGCCGCACCATTTCTGGGCATTCGACAACATCATCACCCGGGAAAGCGGCTGGAATGTTTTCGCGGTGAATCCGGAAAGCGGCGCCTACGGTCTCGGCCAGGCGTTGCCGCCGGAAAAGATGGGCACCCACGGCCCGGACTGGCAGTTCAACCCGGTCACCCAGATCCGCTGGACCTACGACTACATGAACAAGCGCTACGGCAGCCCGATCGCCGCCTGGGACTTCTGGCAGGCGAACCACTGGTACTGAGCTCAACCGACCGGAATATCCCTGCGCCGGGCGATCATTCGCAGACCGTGCCGCGGCCGCAGCGTCAACGTGGCCTCCGGCGCGACCGGATGCCCGGGCACCAGATCGAAGACGAAGCGCTGACTCATCGCCGCGGTGATCAACACCGACTCCATCACGGCGAAACTCGAACCGATACAGATGCGCTTACCGCCGCCGAAGGGCAGGTAGGCCGAACGCGCCCGCTCGCGGCCCGCGCCGGGCAGGAAGCGCGCCGGATCGAACTCCTCGGGATTGGGCCACCACCGCGCGTCGTGGTGGATGTGATGGGTGGGGATCACCACGGTGGTGCCCTTGCGGATGTGATGCCCGTCGATCACGTCGTCCGCGATCGCCACCCGCGGAATGGCCCATGCGGGTGAGAAATAGCGCATCGCCTCCTGGAAACAGGCTGCCGTCCAAGGCAATCGGGGCAGATCAGCGGCCGTCGGACGGCGCCCGCCCAGCACCGAGTCGACCTCGTCGAGCAAACGCGTTCTGGCCGTGGGGTTCAGCGCGAGCAGGTACCACATCCACGACAGTGCGTTCGCCGTGGTCTCGTGCCCGGCCAGCATGAAGGTGAGCGCTTCGTCGCGGACCCGGCGCACCGGCAGGCTGCCCTGTTCGTCGGCGGCATGCAGCAGGTGATTGAGCAGATCCGGGCTGTCGGTGGGATGCGCACGGCGGTCGTCGACGACCTGCCAGACCTCCCGGTCCAGCGTCCGCGCGATCCGCTGGATGCGACGGAACGGCGGCGGCAACGGGATCGGCGTCAGTGCCACCCCGGCGACCGCGCGCCAAGCCTGTTTGGGCGGCGCCGCCACGATGAACAGCCGCTCCAAACGCTCCGCGAACCGCAGACCGTCGGTGACCAGCGGCGACATCCCCACCGCGATCCGGCCGAACTGCTGGCCGAACAGCGCGTTGCCGACGACGTTGAGGGTGAGTTCGACCATTTCGCCGACCATGTCGATCTCGACCCGGCCGGGCTGCGCGTCGATCCGGCCGACGCTCGCCTCGATCGGCTCGAGCATCAGGTCGATCAGCCCGTGCAGGTGCCGTTTGGCGAACATCGGCGTGAGCATCGTCCGGTGGCGCTGCCAGGACTCGTCCTCGTCGGTGAACAGGCTGACCCCGAGCAGCGCCCGCAGGATCTCGTATTCGAAGGACTTGTGGTACTTCAACCGCCCGGCGTGCAGCACGTGGTCCACGTAGTCGGGGTGCGTGAAGGCGACGAAACGCCTTGTGCCCGCGCGGAATCGAAGGATGTCGTGACCCTTCGTCCGGCCGATCATCCCGCCTTCGTAGTCCAGGCCGATGGTCAGCGCCTCGATCGTCGCGGTGAGCGTGCCGGTGCGGGCCGAGGTCTTCGGCCGCGGGGCGGACGTGGTGGTAGCCATCAGGTCTCCTGAGTCGCGCGGACCGGGCTCGCCCCAATTGGTGTCGCATGACACCATTGTCCGCACCTGCCACCAGTTTGTGGCCGGTCACGCCGAATGTCAATGGTCGCGGGGCTTTTGCTTCTACGCTGGAGCGCGTGCGTCGGCTGCTCCTGCTCTTGCTCGTCCTGCCCACCGCCTGCGGTACCGAGGCGCCGCCCGCCGCGCCGCCACCACCGCCCGCCCCGACCGCATACGTCCGCACCCCGCAGGATTGCGCGAAACTGACCGTCACCGCGTCGACCGTCGAGCCGGGCATCGGCTACATCCTCGGCACGCACGCCGAATGGCTGCCCAAGGGACAGTTCATCCGCATCCGGGTGGCTATCGTCAACACCGACAACACTTTTCACACCACGCGACCGGCCGACTACCAGCTCGACGACACCGCGGACGCGGCCCATCCGCCGAGCGTGGATGCGATGGCGATCAAACGGCAGCCGACCGAGCTCACCCTCGGCGCGGGCAATCGCCTGGAATTGGATCTCTGGTACGACATTCCGCCGAACGTGGGTCCACGTCAGTTGCGCGATGCGGTGTGCGCCAACACTATTCAGCTGCCGAGCTGAGCCCGCCGCGCCACCGACCGATCGGTCGGACGTATTGCGATAAACTGGACCGATGGCGCAGAGCACTCCGAGCGACGGACGTCGGGCCCGCGGCGATCGCGCACGGACCGTCGTCTTGGACGCCGTCGTCGAACTGGCCTCCGTCGAGGGATTGGACGGATTGAGCATGGGCCACGTCGCCGCCGCCGCGGGCGTGAGCAAATCCGGGCTGTTCTCCCTCTGGCGAGACAAAGAAGAACTACAACTGGCGGCCATCGAGCGCGCGCGGCGGCAATGGGCGGAGCTGGTCGCGGCGCCCGCCCTGCGCGCCCCGGCCGGCGTGCGGCAATTGTGGGCGCTACACGAAGCGCGGCTGCGGTTCTATACCGAAAAGAAGCTGCCCGGCGGCTGCTTCTTCGTCGCCATCCAAGCCGAGTTCGACGACCGGCCCGGGCCGGTGCACGATCGCCTGGCCGAACTGGCCCGCGAATGGGATGCGTTCGCGCAGTCGATCATTCGCGACGCGATCGAGTCCGGCGAGCTCCGGCCCGAGACCGACCCGGGACTGCTCGCCTTCGAACTCGACGCCCTCGGCGCCGGCGCGGTCCCGCGCTCGCGCCTGCTCGATTTCGAGTCCGCGTTCGCGCAGTCGCGCGCCGCGGTCCTGTCGCGCCTGCGGGCGCTGTGCACGGACCCGGCACTGCTGCCGGAGTCCTGAGCCGGGGCCGGGGCTGACAACGTGCCCCGCACCCTGGACACTGGACTGGCAGAGTCTGATGAGCCGCATCGGCCTCCTGCCCGAGATCAAGGTAGAACCACCGATGACCAGCACCGCCGCCGGACCGCCGAACACCCGGCAGTTCATCCATCCGGCGCTGTTCTATCGCGACGCCGAGGAGTACCTGGCGGGCACCATCGGCTTCATTCGAGCGGGGCTCGCCGAGGACGAGCCGGTGGCCGTCTCGGTCCCGGGCCCCAATCTCGCGCTGATCCGGGACGCGCTCGGCCCGGACGCGGCCGCGGTCCAACTCATGGACATGACCGTCGAGGGCCGCAACCCCGGCCGCATCATTCCCGGCGTGCTGTGCGCCTTCGCCGATCGCCACCCGACCGGGCGGGTACGGATCGTCGGCGAACCCATCTGGGCGGGCCGCTCCGCGCGGGAATACCCGGCGTGCGCGCAACACGAGGCGTTGATCAATGCCGCGTTCGCCGGGCGCGAGGTCAGCATCCTGTGTCCGTACGACACCACCGCCCTCGACGCGACGGTGCTCGCGGACGCCACCGCGACGCATCCCACGCTGATCGACGGCGACGGCGAACGCGCCAGTGCCGCTTACGATCCCGACCACATCGTCAGCCGATACAACGAACCGCTGCCCGCTCCCCCCGCGGCCGTGCCGGTCATCGCCTTCGACGCCGCAGCACTCACCGGCACCCGGCACCGCGCGGTCGAGTTCGCCCGGCGCACGGGCATGACAGAGGACCGCCTCGTGGATCTCGAGCTGCTGATCGGGGAGACCACCACCAATTCGGTGGTGCACGGCGGAGGTTGCGGCACGCTCGCCCTGTGGGTGGAAGGCACGCAGATGCGCTGCCAGATCCGCGACGCGGGACATATCGGCAACCCGCTCGCCGGCCGCGTGCCGCCGCAACCGTTCCAATTCGGCGGCCGCGGACTGCTGCTGGTCAACCAGCTCGCCGACCTGGTCCGCATGCACACCGATATGCAGGGCACCACGTTGCAGGTGGATCTGCAGCTCGGCGACCCGGTCAGCGGCCGATGAAGTTCGCCTTCCGCCGCTCGACGAACGACTGAATCCCTTCGGCGCCGTCCGCGGTGGCGAACAGCGCGGTGACGTCGCCGACGAGATGTTCGGCGGCCGCGGCATCGCCCTCCGCCCGGGCGCGATGCGCGGAGGCGAGGATGGCGCGCACGCCCAACGGCGCCGAGTCCTCGGCGATCTCGGTGGCCAGCGCCCGTGCGGCGGCGAGCGCGGCGGCCGCGTCGGGCGCGACCTGCTGCACCAGCCCGATGCGCAAGGCTTCCGCGGCATCGAATTCGGCCCCGGTCAACACCCAGCGCATCGCGTTGCCCCAGCCCGCCTCCCGCCAGAACCGCAGCGTCGCACCGCCGAACGGGTAGATGCCGCGGCGCACTTCCAACTGACTGAATCGAGCGTCCGCGGCGGCGATCCGGATATCCGCGGCCAGGAGCAGTTCGATGCCCAGCGTCAGGCAGCGTCCCTGCGCGACCGCGACCACCGGCTTGGTCCAGCGATAGTCCAATCGCCACGGGTCGAGACCGTCCTCGGGATAGGTGATCGCGCCGGAGGCGAGCGCCGGCGCGACATCGACCAGATCGAGCCCCGCGGTGAAATGGTCACCGTGCGCGAACAGGACACCGGCGCGCAGGTCGTCGTCGCGTTCGAGCAGGGCGTAGGCCCGGGACAGCTCGGCGAGCATCTCCAGCGTGAAGGCGTTGCGCTTGTCCGGACGATTGAGCCCGATGAGCAGGACGTGTCCGTCGCGTTCGACGGTGACTGTGTCGGCCATGGGCTCCAGTCAACCGCAGAATTATGGTGTAGTCCATAGTCCTTATCGAACGCCGGAAAGCCGGCGGTACACCGCGGCCACGATGGCGCGGGCGCGGTCGTCCGGTTCGGTGGGCAACATCAGGTCGACGTTCAGGCGCCCGCCGAAGCTCGTGATCACGAAGTTGAGCGGCAGCCCCGACTCGGCCGGCTGGACGTCGACCACCGGGTTGTACTGGAACATCGGCCAGAAGTCCGTCAGTTCGACGTCCGCCGGATGCCGCAACGCAGGCACCCGGCCCCAGTTCGTGCCCAAGGCCGAGGCCTGCGCCTGTTGCAGTTCGCGGACGAAGCCGAAACCGGCGAACTCCCCGGCCCGGCGGTGTACCGTCCGCTCGGCCAGGTCGGCCGCGAGTCGCGCGTTGATCGAACGGGCGATATCCACCAGTTCGACCGCACCGTCGTCGGGTCGGTAGAACACCGGCCCCAGCGCATTCGTGACTTCCGTGAAGCCGACAGACGGCATGACCCGCGACCGCAGATCGACCGGAAACAGGTACAGCACTTCGGCATTCGACACCTCGAACACCTCGGCGAGGGCGAGCACGATCGCCGCCGACACCAACCCGTTGATCGTCACGCTGTGCCGATGGCCATAGTCGGCCAGCGCTCGTGTCCCCGCTTCGTCGAGCCCGCAGCGCAACCCGGTCAGCAGCCACCAGCCACCGTCGGCCGCGGAAACGTCGCCCGCCACCGGCAAGGGGTCGGCGAGCTCGAAACCTCGCTCGGCCAGCATCGTCTCCACCGCGATCGGGTAACCATGCGGCTCGGGCGGCGCGACTACCGCCCCTTGCGCGAAATCGGTGTAGAGCGACCACAATTCGGCCAGCACCGCCAGTGCGTGGTGGCCGTCGGCAACGCTGTGATGAAGCAGCAGAGTCACATTGGCCCGCTCGCCCGCACGCACCACATGCAATTCGCACAGGACACGATGCTGGTCCACACCCGGGTCGTGCAGCACGGTATCGACCGCGCCGTCGAACACCTTCATCGCCGCGGGCGCAGGCGGCGCGTCGACCAGGGCGACCGCCGCTCCGTCCACCGCGAGCCGCGCTCGACCGACCGGAAACGTGTGGCGCACCGCATCGAAAGCGGCGGCGAGCGCTTCGAGATCGAGTGCACCGCGGACTCGCACCGAATACCCGACGAACAATCCCGTGCCGACGTGTACCGCCTCGGTCGGCGCCAACTGTCGAATCGCTTGTGTAGCCGTCATGCCCGACCTCTCGGAGTCGCTGGAACGGTCACCGGCACGTCACCGGCCTACCGCAACGCTACAATCTGACCGATCGGTCGTACAGTCTTGTGCTCAGGCTCACAAAGCGCTGATCAGCGCCCCGAGCGGCGGCCTCAGGAATTCGGTTCGATGCGCCCGTGCTCGGCGATCAGATACTGGAAAACGCCGGAGAAGTATTCGATGCGCGCGTCTTCGAGTTCCGGCCGTGGATAGGCGGCACGCAAGATCGCTTCACCGTCGAACATGTGCACGATCGAGGTGACCAGCAGGCGGGCGATCTCCGCGGGCACCGCGGGCGTCAGCGCGGCGACCGCGACGCGTTCGACATCATCGATCAGCGCCTTGGTCACGGGGGCGAGGCGGGCGCGCAGCTCCGGTTCGGTGCGCGCGGCCACCAGCAGCTCGAACCAGACCGTGTTGGTTTCCTGCCGGATCTGATTGCGCGCCCGGTGCAGCACATGCGTCACATCCAGTGGGCGATCGGCATGCTCGCGGTCCCGGATGTTGTCGAACGCGCGCATGTGCCGGCGACCGACCTCCTCCGCGGCCGCCACGACCAGGTCGATACGCGAGTCGAAGTGCCGGAAGATACCGCCCTTGGAGACACCCGCGCGCCGGCTGATCTCGCCGAGCGAGGCGTTGTGGTAACCGATTTCGGCGATGGTCTCGATGGTCGCCTCGACCAGCTTGGCGATGGTCGAGGCGCGCCGTTCGGCCTGGGTCCGGCGCAGCGCCGGTGGTCGTCGCTGCTGTTCGCTCACCGGGCCAGTGACCTGAGGAAACGACCCGTGCGCTCGGCACCGAGGACAGGCGCGGCCGTGCCGTCGCCGAAGACGTACTCGCCGCCGATGAAGACGGCCGAGACCGCGCCGTCATTGCGATTCACCATGCGGGACAGGTTGTCATACTGCGCGACCGGGCTTTCCGCGTACTCGTCCAGCGTGGCGTCCAGGTGCGCCGGGTCGATCACCACCAGGTCGGCGCGATCACCCTCGCGCAGGTGGCCCGCGTCGATGCCGTACCAGTCCGCGAGTTCACCGGTCATCCGGTACACCGCGTGCTCGAGCGACAGGAACGGTCGGCCCGCCTGCTCCGCCTCGTGCACCCGGCGCAGGAAGCGCAGCCCGAAGTTGTAGAACGCCATGTTCCGCAGGTGCGCGCCCGCATCCGAGAAGCCCAGCTGCACACCGGGATCCGCGCCCAGCTTGGCGAGGAACTCCGGCCGGTGATTGGAAATGGTGGTCCGCCAGCGCACTTTGGTGCCGTGCTCGAGCACCAGGTCGAGGAACGCGTCGACAGGGTGCAGGCCACCGCGCTCGACCCCCACCTGCCCGAAGGTCTTGCCGATCACCGAATCGTCCGGGCAGGCGACGATTTCGGCGTCGAAGAAGTCGCGATGCCACACCCGCATGCCGAATTTCGCGTCGTAGTCCTTACGGAACTGCCGCCGATAGGTCTCGTCCTGCAGCAGCGCGTTGCGCTCGACCTGATCGGCGAGGTGCAATGCCGCTGCGCCGGAACCGAATTCCTCGAAGATCACCAGATCGATGCCGTCGGCATAGACCTCGAACGGCACCGGCAGGTGCTGCCAGCGGAAATCGCCGCCCAGCGCGTTCAACGCGCGCGCGAGCGGTCCCATGATGTGCACCAGGGCCGGGTTCGCCTTGATGTCCGCGGCCGAGAGCAGCGTGGTCTTCAACTGCTTACGGAAAATACCCAAGGTGCTCAGTGTCATCGCGGCGATGCTGCGCACCGAGGCGATATCGGGGCCCGCCTGCAGGATTCGCCCGCGCTTGCGCAGAATCGCGTTGAGCCGACGGCGTTCTCGCGCCTTGGCATAGGTCGAGGGCAGCGTCCGGGACCGGCAGGTGTCACCGTCGAGCTTGTCGAACAGCAATTGCTGGGCCGACATTCCGACGAACCCGGCATCGAGCGCTTCGGTCAAGGCCGCTTCCATCGCGGCGAGTTCGGCCTCGGTCGGGCGCACGTCATCGCGGGTGGCCCGGTCCAGCCCCAGCAATGCGGTGCGGATATCGGAATGTCCCAGCATCGCGGCGATATTCGGCCCGAGCGGCAGCTCCTCCAGCGCGGCGATGTATTCGCGCGCCGAGCGCCAGGTCTTGGTCTGCTCGACCGCCTCGATGACGTGCCGGCGCGGGATGGCCTCGACGCGGCCGAACAGGTCGCCCGCGTCGGTGGCGCCGACGTGCACGGTGGACAGCGAGCACGACCCGAGCAGCACCGTGGTGATGCCGTGGCGCACCGACTCCGACAGGGCGGGCGTCTTCAGCACCTCGACGTCGTAGTGCGTGTGGATGTCGATCATCCCGGGCACCACCCACTTGCCCGCGGCGTCGAGGACCCGCGCGCAGCCGGTCTCGTCGAGCGGGTCGGCCGAGACGGTGACCACGCGGTCGCCGCGGAGTCCGAGATGGCGCAGAGCGGAGGCGGAGCCTGCCCCGTCGAACCAGCGGCCGCCCTTGATGATGGTGTCGTAGCTCACTCCAACATTGCAACCGATCGGTCACTAACTGTCAATGCCCGGACGCTCGGCGCTCCGGCGCGGGTGGTAGCGCGCAGGACGAACTCGGGACACACTTGATGCCGTGAATCGGATGGCATTCGACCCGGGCGGGTCGCGATGACGGCCCTGGCGCGCGGGGAGAACCGGCCCGCGCCCGCCGACCGGATGACGGTCACCGTCGCCTGCGCCGCCGGGGTGGACGTGTCGGCGCTGTTGCTCGGCACGGACGGACGGGTCCGTTCCGACGCCGACTTCGTGTTCTTCAACCAGCCGGTCGGTCCCGGCGTCACCTACCGGCACGGCAGCGGCCGCGGCGACATGGTGGACGTGCAGACCAGCGCCCTGCCGGCCGATGTGGACAAGGTCGTCGTCACCGCGAGCCTGGACGGCAGCGGACCGGCCACCTTCGCGGGCGCGGGCACGCTGCTGTCCACCATCGGATCCGATTCCGGGGCACTGACTTTCCCGCTGGACGGACTCACCACCGAGACGGCCGTGGTCTGCGTGGAGATCTATCGGCGCGGCGGCGCATGGAAGGTGCGCGCGGTCGGCCAGGGCTACGACAACGGCTTGGCCGGTATCGCGACCGCGTTCGGCGTGAACATCGATGACGAGCCCGCGCCGCCACCGAGTCCGCCCGCCGCCGCGCCCGGTTACGGACAGGCACCGCCCGCGACGCCACCGCAGTATGCCGCACCGCCCCGATATTCCGCGCCGCCCCAGCAACCGGCCGCACCCCAGTACCCCGCGGCGCCCGCCTACCCGCCGCCCGCCGCGCCCGCACCTCAGCAAGGAGCACTGCCGATGCAGAGCGATCTGTTCGACCCCAGCCACGCCGAAGTCAACGGCGTCGGTATCCAGAAGCAGGGCAGCAAGATGATCAAGGTCGCCGTCAACGGCGAGGTCATGGCGCGGGCCGGCTCGATGGTCGCCTACCAGGGCGACATGCAGTTCAAGGCGCTCGGCTCGGGCGGCATCGGCCGCGCCATCCAGCAGCGCCTCACCGGTGAGGGCGTGCCGCTGATGAACGTGTCCGGCCGGGGCGATCTGTTCCTCGCCGACAGCGCCGCCGACGTGCACCTCATCGATCTCGACGGCTCCGACGGGCTCACCATCAACGGCTCCAACGTGCTCGCGTTCGATACCTCGCTGTCCTACAACATCCAGCGGGTGCAGGGCGCGGCCGGCGTCGCCAGCAACGCGGGCCTGTTCAACTGTGTCTTCACCGGCCGCGGCCGGATCGCCATCACCACGCACGGCTCGCCGGTGGTGCTCAATGTCGATCAGCCGACCTACGCCGATCCGCAGGCCGCGGTCGCCTGGTCGTCGAGCTTGCAGACCGGGATCAAGCGCAACGACTCGTTCGGTCTCGGCAGGTTGATCGGCCGCAGCACCGGCGAGGGTTTGACGCTGTCGTTCTCGGGCCGCGGCTTCGTCATCGTGCAGCCCTCGGAATTGCCGCCGGGCGGCCTGCTCGGCGGGACCGGCGGCGGCCAGCAGGCCGGGCAGAGCGGCGGCGCATTGGGGGGATTGTTCGGCTAATAGCGGGATAGTTCGGCTAACAATTCGCGCGCCGCGATTGACCACGTGCGCACCGTCCGCGATGATCTCAGCACCTCGGATTTCTGGAGCTTTTGCGACGAGGTACTCCTATCACCCTGGCATTCGGCACGCAGTGTGGCGGCAAGGCGAAGAGAGGTCGGAAATTTGATGAGCAGTAAGCGTTTTCGGAATTGGGCGGTCAGATCCGTGGCGGTGGCCGGGGTCGTGGCGGCCGGATTCGCCATGACGGCCACCGCGCAGGCCGAACCGCTATGGCCCGGCGGCCCCGATATCGGCACTCCGGCGATCATCCAGCCACCGCCGCCCCCGCCGGTCTACGCGCCGTGCACCGCGCCGAAGACCCGCGCGTGCATGCGGCTGTCCACCAAGGAAGTCTGGCTGATGGAGGACGGCAAGACCATCTACGGTCCCAAGCCGATCGAGATCGGCAGGCCGGGCTACGAATCGCACGTCGGCATCTTCGACGTCGATTTCAAGCGGGAACACTTCTGGAGCACGATGCACAATGCTCCGATGGAATTCGCCGTCTTCTTCGACGGTGACATCGCCACCCACATCGGCCCGCTCGATTCGATGTCCCACGGCTGTATCCGAATGAACCCCGACGCCGCCGAGGCGACGTACCGCCACCTCGAGCCGGGCGACATCGTCCAGGTCGTGGAATAACCACCCAGCACCATTCATGACCCGAAACGGGATGTCCAGCACGGACATCCCGTTTTCTTTCCCCCGGCCAACCGGCCCCGGCCCATTCGAGGAAGCGAGTCGAACGTGCGCATAGCAGCGGAGATCCTGGTCGGGCTGGTCGCGGCCCTGCACGTCTACATCCTGGTGATGGAAATGTTCCTGTGGACCACGCCGCGGGTGCGGGCGGCGTTCGGCAGTTCCGCCGAATTCGCCGAGCAGACAAAGGTGCTCGCGGCGAACCAGGGCCTGTACAACGGTTTTCTCGCCGCGGGTCTGATCTGGGGATTGCTCGCCGCCGATCCGGTCGGGCATGCGGCGATGATCTTCTTCACCGCCTGCGTGGTCGTCGCGGGAATCTACGGCGCGGCCACCGCGAGTCGCCGAATTCTGCTGGTACAGGCGTTGCCGGGCGCGATCGCGCTCGTCGCCGTGCTCGTCGCGGGCAGCAACGGGTAGTCGGCGCTACGGCACCGGCCCGGGGTCGGTGCAGCCGTTGTACCAGTCGACGACGTGACAGGGGGCGGGCTCACGGGTCGGTTGGTAGTCGGCGGGGACGCCGCCGTCGCCGATGATCGCGGTGTAGGTGGCGACGGCGTCCGTCGGCTTGCGGGCCAGGCCGGGGTCGGCCGCGACATCCACCTGGTAGAGCCCGAACCGTGGTGTGTAGCTACCCCATTCGTAATTGTCGGTGATGCTCCAGTAGTTGTAGCCGATCAAATTCATGCCGTCGGCCTTGGCCCGCTGTAGCCAGTAGATGGTGTCGCGCAGATGGTCGCTGCGGGTGTAGCCATCCAGACGAGGCGTGCCGTCCTCGGTGGGCATGCCGTTCTCCACGACGTAGAGCGGCTTCCCGGGGAACAGACGCGAATACCGTTGCAGCGCATAGTAGATGCCCTCGGTGCGCAACGGGAGCTGCCACATGCCGATGGACTGCGCGTCCGCGATCGCCCGGGCCGGCGCGGACACGCTGGACGGGGCGGCGCCGCGCGCGAAGTAGTAGTCGACGCCCACGTAATCGAGCCGGTCCCGCATCTTTTCGATGATCTGGCCGTTGGCCTGCTCGTCCTCGCCCGCGACATAGCCGAAGTTGCTGGTGACCTTCGCAGTACGACGCTTCTGGTGGATGTAGTCGTAGATCGCGTTGTGCGCCTCGACGACCCGGTCCTCCATCACCCGCTGGTCGGTCTCGTTCTTGTGCACCTCGTGCATGATGTAGGCGACCGGCTCGTTGATGGTGACCCACAGGGGATCTCGCCGGTCGTACCGGTCGACCACCTTCTTCATGTTGGCCAGCCAGTGTTCGACCATGCCGTCGGAGTCCCAGCCGCCCTCGTCGAAAGCCCAGCCCGGATACACCCAGTGATCGAGGGTGATCATCGGCCGCATGCCCGCCGCGACGATCTTGGCGACCACCTTGTCGTAGAACGCGAAACCGTCGGCGTCCCACTGGTCCGGGCCGCTCGGTTGCAGCCGCGCCCACTCGATACCGATGCGGAACACCTTGACGCCGAGCGATTTCGCGAGATCGATGTCGGCGGCGTACCGGTCGAAGAAGTCGATCGAGTTCCCGTACGGATCCAGGCCCTCGTCGTCGATGTAGTTGGTCCAGTTGCTGTTCGGTACATGGCCTTCGGATTGAAAGCCGGACGCGGCAACGCCCCACAGGAAATCCGGTCCGAGCGCGGGTACGCCTGCCGCGGGCCCCGGCGGAACGGCCACCGCCACGCCGGGCACCAGCAGCGCCACCAGCGAGGCCGCGACCGCGCTCGCTGCCCGCCGAGTCCAAGTACGCATAAACCGTGAATATAACCGGGAAATAGCTGAACTCGCCGTAAGTGCGCTTCGCACGGCGAGTTCGCCCACCCGCGTGGAGCGGCTAGCTGCGATCGATGCGGGCGATCGACACGAGGTGCGGGGCACCGTATGCGCCGTTGCTGGCCGCCGCCGCGGCTTCCTCGGCGGCCGCGGCCAGATCGGCGACCGCCACATCGTCCGGGGCGAAGGCGGCCGCCTTCGCCGCCTCGAGCGCCCGCGCGGCCGCCAGTTGCACCCTGGTCACGGCCTCGGCGGCGGCCACCGCGTAGCAGCTGACCTTCAGAGCATGGTTCGCCGTGACGTAGGCATGCCAGGCGGCGTCCCGGGCACTGGTCGCCGTGGCCACCGCACGCGCGGCGCCGTGCGCGGACCCGACGTGCTCGAGCACCTTTTCCCGGTTCACCGCCCGCCCGCTCGCGGCGCCGGCCCGGTTCGCCGCGCTGTCCGCCCTGGCCTTCGCCTGCGCGAGCAGGTCACGGGTGATGTCCGGCTCGAGCAGCGCGGTCGCGCCGGCACCGCCGGAAAGCAATGGAATGACCTTGCCTACCAACGGGACCCGCCCTGCGCCGGTGCCACGGACCACTGCGTCATCAACGAACCTCCTCGGTCGACAGTCGGACGCCGGTCCGGGATGGCCACCACCGCCACCCCGGACCAGCCGCAAGGGAAACAACGTGAAAAAGGGATATTCCGTCTTGAATGTGACGGAAACATATCGATGTCATTTGCCGAACGCGAACAACATGAAGGACCGGAAGAAAGGCTAGCGCACCAGTCCCACTCGGGACAAAACGCCTGAGCCGACGCGCCGGACGCGCCGCACGAACCGAGCGTCACGGACCACATCGACCGACGTCAGCCGCCCGGTGATCGCCTGAAATTCTTTCCATCCGAACGTAGTTGGGCTACGAAGACCCCGTGTGCCGCATCGACTCGGTCCGCGGCCCTGGCAGGTTCACAGACGCTCCGACCCAAGAGCCGACCGCCGTTTGCGAAACACGAGTAATCGCCCTATTGTTGCGAATTCGATACACAGCACCGGCCCGGACCGAGCGGGCATTCGAGCCCGCTGCCGGTTCGGCCAGAAAGAATTTCGCAGGAAATAGCCCTGCGTCAGATAAATCACCGGCATACGCGAGAGTGGCGCGGCAAATGTCCACCATCGAATACACACCAATGAGGCCCGGGGATTACCCGGGCCTCATCGGACTGTGTACAGCGATAGTGAGCCGCAGGGGCGACCACGACTCACTCTGCGGAGCTGTCCCGAACTGCGTGGGACCAGACCAGATTACCCACATTTTCGAGGTTATGGGGCGATTCCGGATGGAATGATCCCCTGACCCCGCATATGCGGGAAAACGCACTATTGCATTCGGAATACACCCCGCATTGTGGTATGAACCCACGGTCGAAATATCCCATCGACCAATACTGGACACTTGTGTAATTCATATATCCGCTGGTCTCCACAGATTTCCGGGTCCCGGCAGGTCGGTGGGCGACGCGACCTGCGGCGTGTCGACAAGTGCGACGCGCTCGGCGCTGGATAATTCCTCTGGTGGCAGACGTGCCGATGAGTCGCAGATCCGCGCTGGCCCTGGCGGCGGCCGTGCCGATCGGCCTGTACGCGCCGCATCGGGCCGCGGCGGCCGGACCGATCGTGCGGTACACGATGACCGCTTTCACCGATGCGAGCGAATCCGATTTGTATGTCTACGAATCCGCCGACGCGCTGCACTTCGAACTGCTGCGCGGGCCCGCCTATCGACCACCCACCGGGCTCCTGCGCGACCCGTCCGTCTTCCGGCATGTCGACCGCGCCTACTACCTCGCCTACACCACCGCGTGGGAGGGCCAGACCATCGGCTTCGCGCGCAGCACCGATCGGCGTACCTGGAATCACCTGTACGACTTCACTGTTCCGCTACCGGGCGTGACCTCCACCTGGGCGCCGGAATGGCTGATCGACGCGCAGCGGCGGGTGCACATCCTCGTATCGCTGTCCGACGGCTGCTCGTTCACCCCGCATCTGATGACCGCCACCGACCGATCGCTGCGCACCTGGACCGACCTCACCCCGGTGTCCATCCTGCCGCCACCGGACGAACCGGCCCCCGTCGATACACCGGGGCCGGATGGAAAACCCTGTTCGCTCTACGGCTATATCGACACCACCGTCGTGCGGCGCGACCACCGCTACTACGCGTTCACCAAGAACGAGACCACCAAATACGTCGAACTGGCCGTCGGCGCCGAGCCGCACGGGCCGTACACCCTGATCGAGACCGGTGATTGGGCCGGCTGGGGCAGCCCGCGGGAAGGCCAATGCGTGGTTGCGCTCCCCGATGGCGGCTGGCGGATCTTCTTCGACTCCTACGACGACGGCAAATACTTCTACAGCGACTGCCACGACGCCTTCGCCACCTGGACCGAACCCCAGGAGCTGCCGGGCCTGTCCGGCACCGTCCGGCATTTCACAGTGCTGCCCGAGTACGGCACCGAGTCCGGCTGAACGACCTGCCGCGCACCGCCTTTCGCCGCGCACCACCTTTCGCCGCATGGCGCCGGACCGATTGCGGAGGCATAACCGAAGCGGCCAAACCGGGTGCATTCTGACCCGAATCAGACTTCCGGCGGGCCGCGCGGCGGACGAAACTGGTATTCGCATCCGACGCCGGGCGCTCTGCTCCCTTATCTCGGGTACGCGCAGAACGACCGGCCGAGCTTCGAGGACATGGCTGGTCGCCGGCGTCGGGTGCACCTCGACCGTCGCCAGGGAAGGCCCACCTTGCCCACGCCATCGGACATCCGAGAGCTGCCCGACACCTACCGCCGCACCAGTTCGTCGCGGCAACCACTATGCGGCGAGGCTCGAGCAGGTGGCGTTTGCCACCGGCACGCCCGGCGTCGGCGCGACCCCCTCCGTTGACCGTGCAGACCGCCGACGGACCGCGATCGCGCCTCCTGCCGATCGAGGGCGGCGAGCTCCGCCCGATCCTGCCGGACTGGCACGAACTGTCGGCGGCACTGCGGTTGCAGATCGGCGATCGGCCGGGCGACCACCTGGTCACCCAGCTGGCCCGCGCGTTGGCACAGTTGCACCACACCCGCCGCGCCCAGCCCGAGCGGGCCGCCGAAATCGACCGTCGCCGAAGTGACATCGTCACGGTGATCGACGGTTGGGTGGCCAAGCAACTCGCGCCCCGGCAGCCCCGAGACCGGGCGCCCGCCTCGCTCGGCGGCGCGGTCGACCGGATGGCCGCCGCCCAGATTCTCGCCGACCACCTGCTGATGACCGCCGAGAACGTCGCCGAGCAGCGCGTGCACGTGGCCTGGTCGCGGCTGGCCGCGCTGGCGAACGAGTGGACGGACCTGGTTCGCGAAGTCGACGCGCGCCGGACCCGCCCGATCGACCGCGGATAGGCATCGAACGCGGATAGGCGCAGCGCGAATTACGTTGCCGCGAGGAAACCCTCGGCAGACTACGTCGGGAGGCTCCAGAAATATTCGGACAACGCGGGCAGTTCTGCGGTGTCGACGAGCGGATCGACCCGGAGCAATCCGATGAATTCTTCGATCGACTCGTACCGCGCCAAAATTTCCTCCAGCAGTCGGCTCGCGGCTTCCTCCGGTTTCATGAGCGGGTTATGCCCGGCGACGGACCGGGCAAACACATCCAGCAAACGATCAGAAAAGGGTCATCGGCTCGACCGGCACGGGCTGCGGCAGCGGTGCCAATTCCGGCATCCGCGACGCGACCTCCTCGTGGAAGCGACGGGCCAGCGACACCGCGTCGGCGTTGTCCGGAGTGTGGATGAACACGGTGGGTGAACGACCTTCGCGCAGCCATTCCACGACCGTGCCGAGCCAGGGCTGCCACCCCTCGACGGTGCGTTCGATTGCGGCGCGACCGTGATACCGGACGATCGGATGTTCGGTGAGCGCGCGGGTCCGGCGCGGCACCCGCGGCTTCTTCGACCAGGCCTCCTGTTCGGTGGGTCCGATCGGTTGCCCGTCGAACAGCGTGGTGGTGTCGAAGGTCACCCATTCGGCGCCGAAGCGACCGAGGACGCGCTCGAGGTGCGTCGCGGCGTGCTCGTTCTCGAAGAAGGCGCGGTGGCGGACCTCCACGGCCGGGCGGTACCCGCCCGGCAGCTCCCGCAGGAATCCGGCCAGCGTGCCGAGGTCGGTCGGAGCGAACGAGGCGGGCAACTGGATCCACAGCGCGTGCACGCGCGAGCCCAGCGGTTCGATCGCCGCGAGGAAGGTGCGCAGCTCGGCATCGGCCTCGGTCAGCCTGCGCTCGTGGGTGATCGACTTGTGCACCTTCACCACGAACCGGAAATCCGGTGCGGTCTGCCTGGCCCAGGACTCCACCGTGCGCTGCGCCGGTATGGCATAGAAGGTCGTATTGCCCTCCACCGCGTTGCACCGCTGCGCGTACGCCGCGAGCCGGTCCCCCGAGGCAGGCTGCCAGTCCTGCCAATTCGCGTGCGTCCACATCGCACATCCCACGTGAAGCCGCATGCCAGCGACGGTAGTACAGCGCCGGGAATGAAAGAGACGGCCCCGAGGTAGGACAACACATGAAACTCGACGACTCCGCTCGCGCGCTCATCGGTGCCGGCGCCGACGCCACCCTGGTCACCCTCAATCCCGACGGCAGCCCGCAGGTCAGCCTGGTCTGGGTGGCGCTGCAGTCGACTCCGGACGGCGACGAACTGGTCACCGCCCATCTCGGCGAATACAAGAAGGTGCGCAATGTCCGCCGCGACGGCCGGGTCGCGGTGACCATTCAGGCCGCCGAACGCGGCGAGCTCATGCGGCCCTATCTGTCGATCACCGGCACTGCCCGGATCGTCGAGGGCGGCGCGCCGGAACTGCTGAAGGAGCTGGCGGCGACGCTGGCCGATCCCGGCGTCGACTTCCCGCCCGCCGACGCGCCGCCCGGCCTGCTCACCCGGATCCGCATCGAGAAGGTCGGCGGTATCGGTCCCTGGGCATCCTGACGAGCACTTACGCCACCGCACCGGCAAAATATTGCTATAGTGGCAATTAACTCGCCGACCCCTCGAATTATGCAGTGTGGCAGAGGGTTTCGTGTCGTGAGTAGTGGATCGCGGATGCCCGGGCACTCAGCGGTCCGGTAGCTGCTCGGACGGAACGTCAACCTTGGGTCCCCCGGCGTTTCGACAACGCCGTTACGGGCACCCCGCGTTCGCGGGGTGCCCGTGCACGTACCGACTCCAAGGAGATCGTCGACCGTGTTCCGCCAAGACAACACGACACGCGCCAACCAAGCATCCGTCGATATCGCCGACGACACCGATTCCACTGTCGTATGGCCGGATCCGAGCCCACTGGCCTCCTGGTGGGCACAGGTCATGCAACCCGGTGCGGGTCCGCGCACCGCGGCTCGCGGACGCTGAATCAGCGGTCGGGGCCGGGCAGGCCGAGGACCTCGGCGGCAATCGTCGCCGCCACCGCGTCGACATCGCGATAGGCCCGCACCTGCCGGGTCGAGGCCAGATCGTTCAGCATCGACTGGGCGGCTTGCACCCTGATGCGGGCGGGAATCGGCTCCCACTCCGGCCGCAACCGACGGAGCAGATGCACCCACTCGGCGATGTAGGCCCGCTGCGCCGCCTTCGCGCGCCTGCGATCGGCCTCGGGCAGATGCCGGGCCTCCGAGACGAGCGTCTGCATCAGATGCGGGTTCTCGAAAACGAAAGCGCTGTAGCTCGCGAGCAGTCGTTCGAGCGCGTCGCGCGGACCGGCGGCCTGCGCCAGCGCCCGGTGCAGGTCGCGACGCAGCCATTCGTCCCCGCGCACGATGGCCGCGAGCAGAATATCGGCCTTGCCCGGAAAATGGTTGTAGACACTGGGACCCGCGATGCCGACGGCGGCGCCGATCTCGTCCATCCGGACGCTCGCGAAACCGCGTGCCGCGAACAGCTTCGTCGCCTCGGTGAGAATCGCTTCCCGGCGGTCCAGCGCAGCGAGCGGCGCGGGGGCCCGCTCGCGATCGCGAAGCTCGCCGAATACCGGCTGCGGGGCACCGACCACCGAGTCGACGAGTTCGCCGAGCAGCGTGCCGAATTCGGGCTCGGGCAGCGAAAGACTGTGGAACGAGACGCTGTTCGCGACCGCGAGCGCGGACCAGGCGAGCAGATCCGCGGCCGCCGGGGTCAGGTCGGGGCGGCGGGCGGCGATGAGCCCGGCGAGGCGTGCCCCGATCCGGCGTGCGGTGGCCCGGAATTCGGCTCGATCGTCGACGGACAGGTGGCGCGCCTCGCGGCGCCACAGCACGCCGACATCGCGTCGGGCCAGCATGGTGGCCGCGAGCGTGGCGCCGATCTCGTCCGGCTGTGCCGCCGCGGCGTCGACCGCCTCGGCGAACGCGGTCAGCGCCTCCCCCACCACGGTGGCCAGCAGGCTTTGTTTACCGCGGAAATGCCGGTACAGCGCGGACGGCCCGATCGCCACGGCCGCGGCCACGTCGCCCATCCCGACATCGGCATATCCGTTGCGGCAGAACAGATCCGCGGCAGCGGCGACGATCAGTGCACGCCGGTTCGCCGGCCTGGTGCCACGGGCCGGACGGACCAGGTCCGGCCCGCTCACCATACGATTTCGCTCCCTCAGGACACTTGACTCGCGTCCGGATCCCAATACTTCCTGCGCAGTTCGCGCTTGAGGATCTTACCGGCACCCGAGACCGGCAAAGCCTCGGCGAACTCCACGGTGCGTGGCGCCTTGTAGCCCGCGATCAGCGATTTGCAGTGCGCGCGCAACTCCTCTTCCGCCGCCTGCGCCCCGGGCAGCAGCACGACGACGGCATGCACCCGCTCGCCCCACTCGTCGTCCGGCACGCCGATCACCGCACACGAGGCGACCGCGGCGTGCGCGGCCAAGGCGTTCTCGACCTCGGCGGAGTAGACGTTCTCCCCGCCGGTGATGATCATGTCCTTGAGCCGGTCCACGATGAAGACGTAGCCGTGCTCGTCCATCCGGCCGCCGTCGCCGGTGTGCATCCAGCCGTCCCGGACCGCGGCCGCGGTGTCCTCGGGCCGATTCCAGTAGCCGAGCATGACGTTGTCGCCGCGCACGACCACCTCGCCGACCTCGCCGCGCGGCACCTCGTTGTCGTCGGCATCGACGATGCGGACCTCGACGTGCGGCGTCGCCCGGCCCGCCGAGCGCCGCAGCACCGGGTCGTCGTGCTCGGCCGGCCCCAGCAACGTCGCGACGGGGGCCAACTCGGTCATGCCGTACGCCTGGGTGAAGCCCGCCATCGGAAAGACCTTGCGGGCGCGGCCGAGTACCGCCTCCGAGATCGGCGAAGCGCCATAGGTGACCGTGCGCACACCGCTGAGATCGAAATCCGCGACGGCCGGATCGTCGACCAGCAGCTGAATCATGGTCGGCACCAACAGCATATTGGTGACGCCGTGCGTACTGATCGCCTGCAGCACGCCGCCCGGGGTGAACATCGGGACGAAGACGTGCGACGCGCTCACCAGATTGCCCGCGACCCACATGGCGATATCCGCGAGATGAAACATCGGCGCGACGTGCAGCACCGTGCCGTACGGGGTGACGAAATCCCCTACGGCACAGCTGCCGAGCGCGGAGATGATCATGTTGTCGTGGCTGAGCATGACCCCCTTCGGGTGCCCGGTGGTGCCGCCGGTGTAGAAGACACCGGCCAGCTCGTCGCCGCCGGTTCTGGTGTCCGCGACGGGATCGTGGTCGGCGACCAGTGCCTCGTAGTACAGCGCGGCGTCGGGCGTCGGGCCGTCACCGCAGAAGATCACCGTCGTGAGGCCCGGAAATTCGTGCCGCAGTTGCGGAATCAGGGCCGCGAACGCGTCGTCGACGAGCAGCACCCTGGTGTCGGATTCGCGCAGCGAGTAGCTGATCTCCGCCGGGCTCCAGCGAATGTTCACCGGGTTGACCGCGGCCCCGAGCCAAGGCACCGCGTAGAGGTATTCGTAGTAGCGGTCGGAGTTCAGCGCGAGGATGCCGACCCGATCGCCGCGCCGGACACCTAGTTCGGCCAGTGCGCCCGCGAATCGCGCGATGCGATCGGCGGATTCGGCAACGGTGCGCACGCGGTCGCCGAAAACCGTGAGCACGCGGTCCGGATGCTGCTGCAGCGTGCGGTGCAGCGATTGGGTCAGATACATCGTCGTCCTAGATGTTGAAGCCGCCGCCGCAGACCAGGGTCTGCCCGCTGACGTAATCCGATTCCGGAATGCAGAACAGGTAGACCGCACCCGCCGCCTCTTCCGGCGTCCCGCCGCGCCCGAGCGGCACCATCTGCTCCATCGCGGCGAGCAGGTTCGGGTTGACGCCGACCTTGATCTCCTTGCCCGCCACGTCGATCGTGCCGCCGGTGCCCGCCGGCGCCTCGGTGAGCCGGGTCTTGATCAAGCCGAACGCGACCGCGTTCACGGTCACGTTGTAGCGGCCCCATTCTTTGGACATGGCTTTGGTGAGACCGATGATCCCGGCCTTGCCCGAGGAGTAGTTCGCCTGTCCCGCATTGCCGCCCGTGCCGGCCAGCGAGGAAATATTGACCACCTTGCGGCACGGCACCGGCTCGCCCGCCTCCTTGGCCCGCTTCGCGGCCGCGGCGATCACCGGCTGCGCGGCCCGCAGGATCCGGAACGGGGCCTTGAGATGCACGTCGAGGATGGCGTCCCACTGCTCGTCGGTCATCTTCTGGATCACCGAATCCCAGGTGTAGCCGGCATTGTTGACGATGATGTCCAGTCCGCCGAACTCGTCCACCGCGGTCTGCACGAACCGCTCGGCGAAGCCCTCTTCGGTGACACTGCCGACACACGAAACCGCCTGTCCGCCCGCGGCTTCGATAGCCGCGAGGGTTTGCTTCGCCGGTTCCGGATCGAGGTCGTTCACCACCACCCGCGCGCCCTCCGCGGCGAGCTTCAGCGCGATCTCCCGGCCGATCCCGCGACCGGAGCCGGACACAATGGCGACCTTGCCATCCAGAGTTCCCATGTGCTGCAAATCCTTTCAGAGTGCGACGACGGCGTCGCCGAGGAGGGTGACCGTGCCGTCGGCGAGGACGACGGCCAGGTCCAGGGTGGCGCGGCGCTCGCCGTCCACCTCATCGATCGCGACGACCTTGCCGGTCGCGGTCGGCTGGGCATGCACCGGCGTGATCGCGGCGAAGCGCACCCGATACGCGCGGATCGCCCGCGGGCCGAACCGATCCGAGACCAGCCTGCCCAGATAGGCCATCGACAACATGCCGTGCGCGAAGACGTCGTCGAGCCCGGCGGACTTCGCCACGTCGAGGTCGATGTGGATCGGGTTGTGGTCGCCGGAGGCACCGGCGAACAGCGCCAAGGTGGTTCGGGTGATCGGCGCGAGGCGCAGCGGCGCCAACTCGGTGCCGACTTCGATGGACGCGAGACCAGTCATGGCGCGGTGACCTCCGGGTTGCGGACGACGATCACGGATTTCAGCTCGGCGACCAGGGTGCCGTCGGCGCGCGTCACGGTGGAGGTCTTCTCGATGAACTCCAGCGCGCCGCCCTTCTTGCTGTACACATTGCCGATGGTCGGCGTCGCGGTCAGCACGTCACCCGCCACCGCGGTGCTGTGATAGACGAACGACTGCTCGCCGTGCAGCACCCGGCGCAGGTCGACGCCGAGATCGCCGAGCCAGCCGAACGAATCCGGGCTGTCCAGCTCGATGCCGAACAGAAAGGTCGGCGGCACCGGCAGATTCGGATAGCCCGCCGCCTGCGCGGCGGCGAGGTCGGTGTAGATCGGGTTGGTCTCGCCGATCGCCTTGGCGAAGAAGCGCAGTCGCCCCGCCTCCACCGTCAGGCTGCTCGGCGGCAGTTGTGTGCCGATCACGTTCGGGTCCACGGGCATGCGCTCAACTCACCTTCTCGTACAGGGTCACCACGGCCGCGCCGCCGAGGCCGATGTTGTGCTGCAGCGCGATTTTCAGGTCGTCGGCGACCTGACGGCCTTCGGCCTCGCCGCGCAATTGCCAGACCAGCTCGGCGCATTGCGCGAGTCCGGTCGCACCGAGCGGATGTCCCTTGGACAGCAGGCCGCCCGAGGGATTGGTGACCACCCGTCCGCCGTAGGTGTTGTCGCCGTCGTTGACGAACTGCTCCGCGGTCCCCTCCGGCGTGAGGCCGAGCGCCTCGTAGGTGAGCAGCTCGTTGGCGGTGAAGCAGTCGTGCAGTTCGACCACCCGGATATCGGTCGGCGCGACACCGGAGGCTTCGTAAACCTGGTGTGCCGCAGCCTTGGTCATGTCGTAGCCGACGATCTTCGTCATGTCCTTCTGCTCGAAGGTGGACGGGAAATCGGTGGTCATCGCCTGCGCCCGGATCACGACCGAGCGATCGATGCCGTTGGCTTCGGCGAACTCTGCGCTGACGAGCACCGCCGCGGCGGCGCCACAGGTGGGCGGACAGCATTGCAATCGGGTCAGTGGACCGTAGATGTGCGGGGAGGCGAGCACTTCACCGACCGTCAGCGGGTCGCGGAAGACCGCGAACGGATTGTTCGCCGCATGCCTGCGCGATTTCACCGAGATCTTCGCGAAGGTCTCCGGCGCGGTGCCGTAGCGCTCGGCATAGGTCCGCCCCGCACCGCCGAACATCTGTGCGGCGAAAGGAGATTCATCGCGTTCCTGGATCTCGTCCATCACCTCGTCGAAGCGGGCGAACGGGCTCGGCCGGTCGGCGTAACCGCGCGCGAGCGCACCGCGCTGCATCTGCTCGAAGCCCACCGCCAGCACCGCGTCCGCCGCGCCGGACTCGACCGCCTGGCGGGCGAGGAACAACGCCGACGAACCCGTCGAGCAGTTGTTGTTGACGTTGATCACCGGGATACCGGTCTGGCCGAGCCCGTAGATCACCGCCTGCCCGCAGGTCGAATCGCCGTAGACGTAGCCGGCGTAGGCCTGCTGGATACGGGAGTAGTCGAGGTCGGCGTCGAGCAGTGCGGCCCGCGCCGCTCTGGTGCCCATGACGTCGTAGGTCTCGCTGCGGCTCGGGGTGGTGAACGGGATCATCCCCACGCCCGCCACGACTGCACGTCTGCTCATGCCCGTCCCATCAACATTGACTAGCGAATGTTCACTTATTGAACAGCACAATGCGATGAGCATCTTGGAAATCGCGAAAATTCCTGGTCAAGAGCACCATGTACGCTATCGATGATTCACTTAGGCCGAAAGATACGGCCCCGGGAACGGCTCGAGCCCCCGCATCTCCTCGAGATGCGGGGGCTCGCGCGTCATGTCCGGCGTCAGGCGTGCGGCGGAGCGACCTCCCCGACAACAGAACCGGAGCCGTCCTCGGCCCTACTGAACACCGGCTGATGATGTACTTCACTGCTCTCGGCAGGCTTATACACCTGGATGGGAATGGTGTCGTGGCTGAACAGCCCCGACCCTTGCCCGCTTTCCTGACTCATTCGTCGAGCCTCCTCCGATCGGCCGCCAATAGCCGATCCCCTCTATTCAACCCTCTCCACGCCCAGAACCTCGCATGATCCCCACCGTGGTGTCGAAATTCTGTTCCGGCTCCCCGGTACTCAACGCGTTCGCGCTTCGTCGCGGCGGCGCTTCGAGCGGAGCCAGCCGAAAGTCAATTGCACTGCGCGCTGCCAGTTCTCGTACTCGTCGGCGCGGTGCAGCGGGTCCATTTGGGGTACCCACTGGGCGGCCAGGCGCCAGTTGTTGCGCAGGCCCTCCAGGTCCGGCCAGTAGCCGACGGCCAGACCGGCGGCGTAAGCCGCTCCGAGCGAAACGGTTTCGGCGACGAACGGGCGCATGACGGGCAGATCCAGCACGTCGGCCACGATCTGCATGAGCAGGTTGTCCGAGGTCATGCCGCCGTCGACGCGCAAGGCGCGGGCTTGTAAACCGGAGTCGGCGTTCATCGCGTCGACCACCTCACGGGTCTGCCACGCCGTCGCCTCCAGCACGGCCCGCGCGATGTGACCCTTGGTGATATAGGACGTGAGACCGGCGATGAGACCACGCGCGTCACTGCGCCAGTGCGGCGCATACAGCCCGGAGAAGGCGGGCACGATGTAGCAGCCACCGTTGTCCTGCACTGTGCGGGCGAGGGTTTCGATCTCCGGGGCACTGGTGACCAGGCCGATGTTGTCGCGTACCCACTGCACCAGCGAGCCGGTCACCGCGATCGGCCCCTCCAGCGCGTACACCGGCTTCTCGTCGCCGATCTGGTAGCCGATGGTGGTGAGCAGACCGTGCGAGGACTGCACCAGTTCGCGGCCGGTGTTCATCATGAGGAACCCACCCGTGCCGTAGGTGCACTTGGTTTCCCCACGCGCGAAACAGGTTTGACCGAACAGCGCGGCATGCTGATCACCGAGCGCGGCGGCGATCGGGATCCCGGGCACGACGCGGCGGGTGGTCCCGTAGGACGCGGTCGAGGGCTGGATCCGCGGCAGCATGGCGGCGGGAATACCGAAGAAGCCCAGCAGCTCCGGATCCCAGGTGAGCGTCGTGAGGTTCATCAGCAGGGTGCGGCTGGCGTTGGTGACATCGGTCAGGTGCAGGCCGCCGTCGACGCCGCCGGTGAGATTCCAGATCAGCCAGGTCTCCATGGTGCCGAACAGCACCTCACCGCGCTCGGCCCGTTCCTGCAGTCCGGGAATGGAATCGAGCAGCCAGCGCAGCCGCGGCGCCGCGAAGTAGGTGGCCAGCGGTAGCCCGCACAGCTCCCGGATGCGGTGTGCGCCAGGCTTTTCCTCGTACTCGCGGACCAGATCCTCGGTGCGCACGTCCTGCCAGACGATGGCGCGCCGGATCGGTGCGCCGGTGCGGCGGTCCCACACCACCGTGGTCTCGCGCTGATTCGCGATGCCGAGGGCCGCCACCTGTTCGGCGGCGGTGCCGGAGTCCCGCAGGGCCTGCGGCACGATCCGGTCGACATTGCGCCAGATCTCCATCGCGTCCTGCTCGATCCAGCCGGGCCGCGGATAGTGCTGCTTGTGCTCGCGTTGCGCGACGCCCACCAGGCGCGCGCGCTGATCGAACAGGATGCACCTGGTGGAGGTGGTGCCCTGATCGATCGCCAGCACGAAACGTTGGGTCATCCGCGTCCTCTCCTGCGATGGGTCAGTACGTCAGTGTCCGCCGCCCAGATCCCGCGAGACCGCGTGCGCGGCGTCGCGTACCTGCCCGACCAGGGCGGCCCGGTGTCGTAATTGCGCGTCGCAGAGCCGGTCGACCGGTCCGCTGATGCCGATGGCGCCCACCACGAGCCCGCCGTGCGCGCGGATCGGCGCCGCGATGCCCGCCTCGCCCGGCCGGTATTCCTCGGTATCGCCCGCCCAGCCCGCCTGCCGGACCGCGGCGAGCGTCCGGGTGAGGACCGTGCGGTCGATGATCGTGCGCCTGGTGAGCGAGGGCAGGTCGGTGCCGCGCATGTCCGCCAGGAGATCGGCGTCGTAGGCGAGCAGCACCTTGCCCAGGGCGGTCGCGTGCGGCGGGAGCAGTTCGCCCAGTTCGAGCGCCTGTTCGGAGTTGTCGGGGCGAAAGACGTGGTGCACCACCACCACGCTGCCATCGACCGGTGCGCCGATGCGCACGGCTTCGCCGGTGCGCGCCGCGAGGGCGTCCGCCCAATTGATAGCGCGCGAACGTAGCTCGTTGGCATCCAGGTAGCTGGTGCCGAGGTGCACGAGGGCCGCACCGAGCTGGTATTTACCGGTCGCCGGATCCTGCTCGACGAAACCGACACCTTGCAGCGTGCGCAGGATGCCGTGCGCGGTGGGTTTGGCGAGACCGAGCGCGCCCGCGATTTCGCCGACGCCGAGCCGGCCTGCGCCGCGGGCGAGCAGGCGCAGGATGGCCGCCGCTCGCTCGATCGACTGGATCGGTCCGGGCATGCCCCGAAACTAGCGGCCGGATTCGACAATGTCGAACATACGGTGAACAAACAGCAACACTCCCGGCGCTCAGTGTGACGTGCGTCATGCCCGCTTCCTCGGCCGCCCGACACTAGCGGCAGCAGCTGGGGGCAGCCAGGCGCACCGTTCGGCATTGTCGAACGCGCACTATGTCCGGGTTCGCGGCCGGGTCGTAACGTCTCGATGCGCAGGGTCGCGTGGGGCGACCACGGGCGAACGGAGACTCAACGATGAACTTCGGCTCGATCTTCCTGAGTGAGGCACTCGGCACAGGGATGCTGGTCTTACTCGGTGTCGGCGTAGTCGCGAACGTATTGCTGACCAAATCCAAGGGCTTCGACGGCGGCTGGCTGTTGATCAACTTCGGGTGGGGTCTGGGCGTGCTCGCCGGTGTCTACGTCGCCTACAAAACGGGCGGTCACCTGAACCCTGCGTACACGATCGGCGTGCTGGCCAGCGGCGCGGACGAGTACACCGCCGGCGTCGAGATCACCGTCGCCACCACGCTCGCCTACATTCTCGGTCAGTTGGTCGGCGCCTTCGTCGGCGCGAACCTCGCCTACGTCGCGTACAAGCGGCACTTCGACGAGGAAACCGACGACGAGAAGAAGCTGGGCGTCTTCGCCACCGGCCCCGCGATCCGCGGGCTGTCCTGGAACTTCGCCACCGAGGTGATCGCCACCTTCGCGCTCGTGCTGGTGCTGCTGGCCATGGGCCACACCGCCACCGGCCTCGGCCCGCTCGCCGCCGCGCTGCTGGTGGTCGGCATCGGCGCCTCGCTCGGCGGGCCCACCGGCTACGCCATCAACCCGGCGCGCGACCTCGGCCCACGGCTGGCGCACGCGCTGCTGCCGGTGAGCAAGGGCGCCGCCGTCCGGCCGGTGCGCGAGCCCGCCACCGTCGGCGGCGGCGCGGCCGAGCTCCGGGCCGATCCAGGCCCCACCGATCTGCCGGGCCGCAAGAACTCCGACTGGGGTTATGCCTGGGTGCCCATCGTCGGCCCGCTGCTCGGCGGCGTGCTCGCGGGTCTGGCCGCACAGGTCCTTTTCTGAATACCTTTCTCTTTCCACAGCTTTCCCCGAAAGGACCACCGATGACCCAGTATGTCGGCGCCATCGACCAGGGCACCACGAGCACCCGCTTCATGGTGTTCGATCACAGCGGCAACGAGATCGCCCGCCACCAGCTCGAACATCAGCAGATCCTGCCGCAGGCCGGCTGGGTGGAACACGACCCGACCGAGATCTGGGAGCGCACCCGCGCGGTCATCCAGAGCACGCTCACCAAGGCCGATCTGCAGGCGAGCGATCTGGCCGCGGTCGGCGTCACCAACCAGCGCGAGACCACCGTCGTGTGGAACCGCCGCACCGGCCGCCCGTACTGCAACGCCATCGTCTGGCAGGACACCCGTACCGATCGCATCGCGGCGGAACTGGAGCGGGCCGGCCACGGCGACACAATCCGGCACAAGGCCGGATTGCCGCCTGCCACTTACTTTTCCGGCGGCAAGCTGCGCTGGATCCTGGACAACGTCGCCGGTGTCGCCGAGGCGGCCGAACGCGGCGAGGCGATCTTCGGCACCACCGACAGCTGGCTGCTGTGGAACCTGACCGGCGGGGTCGACGGCGGCGTGCACGTCACGGATCCGACCAACGCCAGCCGCACCATGCTGATGAACCTGGAGACCCTGGACTGGGACGACGAACTGTTGTCCATCTTCGGGATTCCGCGCTCGATGCTGCCCACCATCGCCCCGTCGTCGAACCCCGAACTGTTCGGAAAGACCAGGGCCGACGGCCCGTTCGGTGGCGAGGTGCCGCTGGCGGGCGTGCTGGGCGATCAGCAGGCGGCCACGGTCGGCCAGGTGTGTTTCCGGCCGGGCGAGGCGAAGAACACCTACGGCACCGGAAACTTCCTGCTGCTCAACACCGGCACCGATATCGTGCGCTCCGAGCACGGCCTGCTCACCACGGTGGCCTACCGGCTCGGCGACGACAAGCCGGTGTACGCGCTGGAGGGCTCGATCGCGGTGACCGGTTCGGCGGTGCAGTGGCTGCGCGACCAGCTGGGCATCATTTCCGGTGCGTCGCAAAGCGAATCGCTGGCCCGGCAGGTCGAGGACAACGGCGGAGTGTACTTCGTGCCCGCGTTCTCCGGGCTGTTCGCACCGTATTGGCGTTCCGACGCGCGCGGCGCGATCGTCGGGCTCTCCCGGTTCAGCACCAACGCCCACCTGGCGCGGGCGACGCTGGAATCCATTTGCTACCAGACCCGTGACGTCGTCGAAGCCATGCAGGCCGACTCCGGCGTGCAGCTCGACGTGCTGCGGGTGGACGGCGGCGTCACCGCCAACGAGCTGTGCATGCAGCTGCAAGCCGACTTCCTCGGCGTCCCGGTGTCACGCCCGGTGGTCGCGGAGACCACCGCGCTCGGCGCCGCCTACGCGGCCGGACTCGCGGTCGGATTCTGGAGCAGCACAGACGAACTCGTGCAGAACTGGCACGAGGACAAGCGCTGGAACCCCACCGGGACCGAGGAGCAGCGCGAACGCGGCTACGCCCGCTGGAAGAAGGCCGTGGCGCGCACCCTCGACTGGATCGACGTCGACGAGTAGCTCGTCGGCGCTTGGCGACTTATCACCGAAGAAGGAGAATGCAATGTCCGCGAGATTGGATCCGAGCTACCGCGCCCGCGCGGTTGATGCCCTGGGCGACAACGACATCGATGTGCTGGTGATCGGCGGCGGCGTGGTCGGCGCCGGTGCCGCGCTCGACGCCGCGTCCCGCGGCCTGAGCGTCACCCTGGTGGAGGCCAGGGATTTCGCCGCGGGCACCTCGAGCCGTTCCAGCAAGCTCATCCACGGCGGCCTGCGCTATCTCGAACAGCTCGACTTCTGGTTGGTGCGTGAGGCGTTGAAGGAGCGGGGCCTGCTGCTGAACAAGCTGGCCCCGCACCTGGTCCGCCCGGTGTCGTTCCTGCTGCCGCTGCAGCACCGGGTCTGGGAGCGGGCCTACATCGGTGCGGGCGTCGCGCTGTACGACACCATCGGCGGTGCGCGGGCGCTGCCCATGCACCGGCACCTGAGCCGCACGCGCGCACTGGAATTGGCGCCCGCGCTGCGCGAGGATTCGATGACCGGCGCGATCCGCTACTTCGACGCGCAGGTCGACGACGCGCGCCACACCATGATGATCGCGCGCACCGCGGCCCAGCACGGCGCCACGGTGCTGACCCGCACCAAGGTCACCGGGCTGCTGCGCGACGGCGAGCGGGTGATCGGCGCGCAGGTGACCGATCTGGAGACCGGCCGCGAACACACCGTGCGAGCCCGTCGCGTGATCAGCGCGACCGGCGTGTGGACCGATGAGATGAACCGCATGACGGGCGTCGAATTCCCGTTCCACGTGCGGATGTCCAAGGGCGTGCACATCCTGGTGCCGCGCGAGCGGCTCGACCTGGACACCGGCCTGATCATGCGCACCGAGAAGAGCGTGCTGTTCGTGATCCCGTGGCACAACCACTGGATCATCGGCACCACCGACACCGATTGGTCGCTGGACAAGGATCATCCGGCCGCGAGCAATGCCGACGTGCAATACATTCTCGACCACGTGAACGCGGTGCTGCGCGAGCCGCTGACCCGGGACGACATCGTCGGCACCTACGCCGGGCTGCGTCCGCTGCTGTCCGGCGCGTCCAGCGACACCTCCACGCTCTCGCGGGAACACGCAGTCGCCGAACCGGTTCCGGGTCTGTTCGTGATCGCGGGCGGCAAGTACACCACCTACCGGGTGATGGCCGCCGACGTCGTCGACGCCGCGGTCAAGGGCCTCGGCCGCGCCGTCGCACCGTCGGTCACCGACAAGCTGCCGATCCTCGGTGCGGTGGGCTACCAAGAGATGCTGGCCGATCTGGACAGCCTGGCGCAGCGCGTCGGCCTGCCCAAGGCCACGGTCGAGCACCTGCTCGGCCGGTACGGTTCCGGTGCGCACGACCTGTTCGAGTTGATCGCGGCGGATCGGGCCCTGGCCGAATCACTGCCCGGCGCCGAGCAGTACCTGGCCGCCGAGGTGGTGTACGCCGTAACCCACGAGGGCGCACTGCATCTCGATGATGTGCTCACCCGGCGTACCCGGATCTCGATCGAGGCGTCCGACCGCGGATTGCTCGCGGCGCCCGAGGTCGCGCTCCTGATCGGCCCGCACCTCGGCTGGGACACCGCGGACGCCGAGCGGGAACTCACCAGGTACCGGGATCGCGTCCAAGCCGAACTGACCGCCAACCAGGCGGCCGACGACGAGGCCGCGAACGCCGCCCGCCTGGTCGCCGTCGCCTGACCAGACGCTCCCGGCGGGCTCGAAGTGCCGGTCCGGCTTGCGGTTTCGCACCGCACCACGCCGCCGAGCCCGCCGGTCAGTCCCTGCTCAGCTGGAAATCCCAGATGAGCAGGGCGGGCACGCCCGCTCGAGCCGCCTGCGCGGCCTCGGGCACCATGGCGGCCAAGGACCACGGCCAAACATCCCAGGGGCCGAGGTCTTCGGCCGGCGCCGGCGTGGGTCCGATCGGCAGCTCCGGTTCTTCGCAATGCCGCAGCCGAAAACCGAGCGGCAGTGCGGCACGCAGGTAGTCGCCGACGAGGTAGCGGTAGACCGGAAGGCGCCCAGGTTGTCCGGCGCTGTCACGCACCGTGGGTACCGAGCCGAATGCGACGGCATCGGGATGCGTATCGGCGATCACCAGATGCCCGCCCGGGCGCAGCACCCTGGCGAACTCGGCGAGGATCGGCTCCAACGCCGAATTATGGTTCAGCGCAAGGGCACACACGATCAGATCGACCGCGTCGTCGTGGACCGGCAGGTCGTGCAGATCTCCCGTTCGAAACTCGGCCTGCGGCACTCGGGCCCGAGCCTTGCCGAGCATCTCGGGTGAGCTGTCCACCCCGACCACCTGATGACCGCGCTCGACCAGCCATCGGGCATGCCGCCCGGTCCCGCACGCGGCATCGAGGACCGCGCCGACCGGCAGCGCGTCGACGAGCCGCTGCACCACCGGGGTGTCGATATCGAAAGCCGCGTTCCCCGGCTCGTCGTAACGCGCCGACCAGATCCGGTACCCCGCCACCGTGTCCACCTGCTCGACCTCGACAGCGGCATCGATCAATGTCTCGTCGGCCAGCAGTTCGCGCACCTCGGCGATCCGGGCGGCCACGAAGTCCCGATCGTGCGCACCGGTGAACGATCGCAACAACGCGATGCCTTCGAGGCCGAGCAGGTACGCCAGCGGATGTTCGTAGCCCATAGCGGGTCACGGTACAAAACCATTTCGCCCCCGCTCCAGTGATTTTCGGCCGTTGACCTCGAGTGCGGTTGAGGTCCGATAGTGGGGACATGACTCAATCTGTCGAGCAATGGAATGCGGTGTACGACGAGGATGCGGCACCGTGGTTGATCGGACGTCCGCAGCCCGCGATCGTGGAATTGGAGCGGGCGGGATGGGTGCGCGGGCGGGTGCTCGATCCCGGGTGCGGCGCGGGTGAGCACACCATCCTGCTGACCAAGCTCGGGTACGACGTGGTCGGCATGGACCTGTCACCCAGCGCGATCGAATACGCCCGGAGAAATGCTGCCGCGCAAGGGGTTCCGACCGCGCGCTTCGAGGCGGCGGATCTGCTCGCGCTGGGCGGCACACAGGCGGCGCCGACCTACGACACCATCGTGGACAGCGCGCTGTTCCACATCTTCGGTACCGAACCGGAGAACCGCGCCGCCTACGTGCGCAGTCTGCACGCGCTGTGCAAGCCGGGCGGAACGGTCCACATCCTGGCGCTCTCGGACGTCGAGCCCGGCTTCGGGCCGCGGATCAGTGACACCCTCATCCGTGAATCCTTCAGCGAGGGCTGGGCATTGGAGGATCTGCAGCCCTCGAAGTACCACGGCACGGTGACCGCGTCGGTACTCGGCCAGGACACCGGCTTCGACCTGCCCGCGGGCACCGCCGTCGAACTCGCCGCCTGGCAGGCCAGGTTCCGCCGGCGCTAACCGTCCATTCCCGCGTGTCCGTCCGGTGTCGATTCGTCGGTCTCCAAGTCGGCGCCGGACGGGTGCTCGTCGGCGTGGGTCGCCTTGCTGTGCTCGTCGGCGAAATCCGCCTCTTCCAGCTTCGATTCGGCCGTCGCTCGATCCATCTCTGGTCCGCTCATACCCGCCGCATACCCGATTCCGGCACCGCGACGCTCATCGCCTGAGCGCATGGTGCGCCGAGACGGCCACCGAAGCATATTTTGTGCGTGGCGGTGGCAGGTGAAGCACGTTTCGTGCGTGTGCCCGCTGCGTACAGACCGGACGGTGCGCGACGGGTTAGGGTCGAATTATGGAGACGGTGGGTGTGGACGAGGCGGCGCGGGTTTCGGCCCTGCTGGCGGCCGAGGCCAATGCGGTGGCTTTGTTCGATGAAGTGGTGGCGCGGGGGATCATCGCGGCGGGCGCGACCGAGGCGGAAGTCAGCGACGCGGTACGCGACCTCGCGAACGAGATGTTCGGGACACGGCGGTTCTGGCACAAGCGCATCGTGCGTTCCGGGGTGAACACGCTCGAGCCGTACAGCGCCAAACCGCCGAACCGGGTCATCGAAGCCGACGACATCTGCTTCCTCGACTTCGGCCCCATCTTCGAGGAATGGGAAGCCGATTTCGGCCGCACCTACGTACTCGGTGACGACCCGGCGAAACTGGCCCTGCGCGACGCGCTCGAACCGCTGTGGGAGCAGGGCCGCGCCTACTTCGAAGCGCACCCCGATATCACCGGCGACCAGCTCTACCAGTTCGTCGTCGACCAGGCCGCCACCCAGGGCTGGGCCTTCACCGCCGAGATCGCGGGCCACCTGGTCGGCGAATTCCCGCACAAACAGATCTCCGGCACCCAGGTCACCTCGTATGTGGCCCCCGGCTCCACCCTGCCGATGCGCCGCCTCGACCCCAAAGATCGGCACTGCCACTGGATCCTCGAAATCCACCTGATCGACCAGGCGAACAACATCGGGGGCTTCTTCGAGCAGCTGCTCGACCTGCGCCCGCCGGCGAATTGACCGGTGGCTCAACGCCAGTGGTGATCACCGAGGGCGGATACCTCGGAACCGCCGTCGGCGAAGACGATCTGGCCGGTGACGAATCTATTGTCGGCGCCGGCCAGCCAGCAGATGAGGTCGGCGACCCATTCGGGCCGGCCGGGGAAGCCGCCGAACGGTTGCGGCGCAGCGGTTTCGACGGCGGCGCGGATCGCGGGGTCGGCGAGAATATAAGCGGCAGCAGGCGTGTCGACGACGCCGGGTGCGACGACGTTGAGGGCGATACCGGAACCGGCCCACTCCCGCGTCGGGGCAACTCTGCGCACCCAGCGGTTCAATGCACGCTTCGCGATCCCGTAGCCGCCGGTCACACCGCCGGCGGCGGGATCAGCGGCGAGACAGGCGACCGCGGCGGCCTCGTCGCCGTCGAGGCAGGCCTGCACGATGCGTTCGTCGGCCGGGGCGAGCGAGGCGGTCGACGACACGGCCACCGCGCGGGGTGCCGGACTCTGCGCCAGCAACGGCCGCAGCCCGGCCAAGGTCGCCACCGCCCCGAAGTAATTCGTTTCCAGCAGACCGGTTTTGCCGCCGCCTGCGATGGCCAGAACAGCGTCGATCGGCCCGCGCACTTGCTCGATCAGTGACTGCCTACCGGCAGGGGTGGACAGGTCGGCCTGGATCTCGGCGTTGTCCAGATCGCAGCCGATGACGATCGCATCGCGCTCCCGCAGCAAGGCGGCGGTCGCCGCGCCGATACCGGAAGCGGACCCGGTGATCACATATCGGCGACCGGCAAAACCTGTGTGCGGCATCGCATTCCCTCAGTCGGCAGCGGACTCCGCGGCCTTGGCGATATCGTCGAGATCACGCTGCAGCATGCGGCGGGTGGGACCTTCGAAGAGCCTACCGATGAAAGCGGCTGTGCGCGTGACCTTGCCGTGCGGCTTACCTTCGAAACCCATGGCCAGCAGGGTGTTCTGGCCTTGTGCCGTGAGCGTGAAGATGGAGCGGTAGTGGGTGCCGTGCGAATCGGCCTCGGTGGTGTAGGTCTGGCCCGGCACCAGGGCGGTGACCGTCAGGGTCTCGGTGGCTTCTTTACCGAACATGACCCGGGTTTCCCGCCACTTGGTGCCGACGGTGAATCCGGCTCCGTTGTCGAGGCGCTCCAAGCGGGTGATGCCGCGAATCACCTCGGCGGTGCGTGCCAGATCGGTGATCACCGCCCAGACCCGGTCGGGGGTAGCGGCGACCTCGCGGGTAACCGTGATCATCGACACAACGCCTCCTCGGACCGCGGACCGTGTTCGGCCCGGACTAAGGCAACACCGTAGCGGGCAGCTCAGGCCGCGTCGTGCTGATCCGTCCCATCGGCCCGGTACGAGCCGACTCCATAGCCGGGAACGTTGATCCCCGGCACGTCCGCACCCAACGCGATGACCTCGTGCAGCGCGTTGTGATACTGCTGCACCCCGGCGATCCGGCCGTCCCGGAAACGGACCTCGCTGAGGAAGACGGCGTGATATCGGCGTTCGCTTTCGCGCGCGGTCCATTCGCCCTCGATGGTCGCGAACCACAGGTGCGGCGTCGCGAACGGCCGGACGGTGATGCGGGCGAGGTTGCCCGCGTGCCAGAGTTCGGCGCCCCAGGAGTCGAGACTGTCCCGCAGTTCGTCGCGGCTCACCACCATATCGGGCAGGCCGGGCAGTTGCCACGGCGCGTGGAATCGCACGTCGGCGGTGACCAGCGCCATCGCCTGCGCGTGGTCCTGCAAGAAGATGAGTTCGTAGAAGCGTTCGACCACCGCACATTCATCGGCCGCGGCGAGCAGGTCCGCGACGGAGCGATCGCTTCGGACAGCCGCGCGCCTCCGGTCCTGCGGAGCGGTTGTCATGTCGGTCATCACAAGCCCTTCCTGTCCCGCCGGTTGATCGCTCAATGATTACAGCAAACCATCAGCAAACAAGTGGCGTCAATGCCAGCTTTCGCTAAGATCGCGACATGCGGATGGTCGCCATCCTCGTACCGGCCGGTGTGAACGCCTTCGACCTCGTCCTGGGCGGCCAGGTCTTCGCGTCCTCCTTGCTGCCCGACTATCGCCCGGCCTACGACGTGCGCATGTGCGGCGACGCGACCACGGCACTCGCGGCCGGTCAGCAACTGTTCGCACTCGGCACGCTCTGGCCGCTCGAGACCGCGGCACAGGCGGATGTGGTGATCGTGCCCGGCGCCGAGAGCATGCTCACCCCCGATCCGCGGCTGAGCGACGCCCTGCGCGCCGCGGCGGCGCGCGGCGCGATCATCGCTTCCATCTGCACCGGAGCCTTCCTGCTCGCCGAATCCGGCCTGCTCGACGGGCTGCGCGCCACCACCCACTGGCGGCTGACCGACCTGTTCGCCGCGCGATATCCGCGGGTCGAGGTCGACCCCTCGGTGCTGTTCATCGACAACGGACAGATCCTCACCTCGGCCGGTTCGGGCGCGGGCCTGGATCTGTGCCTGCACGTGGTGCGCCGCGACTACGGCTCGGCGATCGCAGGCGACACCGCACGGCAGATGGTGCTGCCACTGCAACGCGACGGCGGCCAAGCACAATTCATCACCCGCCCCGACCCGGCACAGGACGCCACCGCACTGCACCCCTTGCTCGACTGGATCGAAGCCCACATCACCCAGCAGCTCACCCTGGCAGATATCGCCGAACACGCAGGTCTGAGCGTTCGAACGGTGCAGCGCCGCTTCGAAACCCAGCTCGGCACCACCGCGTTGCACTGGATTCTGCACGCCCGCATCCGCCGTGCTCAGCGTTTGCTGGAAACCACCGATCTGCCGATCGACCGCGTCGCCGAGCAAGCCGGCTTCGGTTCGGTGGCCTCGCTGCGCCACCACTTCACCCGGTTGGTGGGCACCGCACCGCGCAACTACCGCAAGGCATTCGGCGATCCCGCGAGCGTGTCGCGGTGACACGCCGGGTAATTCGACAGTCGACCAGATTCACGCCGACGGGTTGCCCGGCGTCAACGGCACCCTTAGCCTGAAATGGACAGTGTGCAAGGTCACGCTGCGCCGTCGAGCGAAGTGCCTGCGGCGCCGAGGCCTGGTAGTACCGCATTACACGATCGGGGCTGTGCCGATGTCCATGATTCTTTTCCTCCTCCTGCAGCCGTTTCTCGGCGACGAGGTCGCACGCGGCTTGGCGACCCAATTCCGGATCGGCCCCGACAACTGAGTTCCGCCTCGACCAAGGCACCCGCCGCGGGCCGGTAAACTCGCGGGGCGGGATCGAAAGTCGAGGGTGCGCCGCGGGAAGCGCACGGCGAGCACAGGAGAAATCATGTCGAGTCGCCGCTTCCGATCCAGCGCCGCCGGGATCGCCGTCCTGGTCGTAGCGCTGGTGGTTGCCGGTTGTTCAGGGTCGGATTCGAAGGCACCGGTATCGAAGGACCCGGCACCCGCGGCGATCGCCATCACCCCCGCCCCCGGCGCGAAGGGCGTCGACCCCACCACCCCCGTTCAGGTGAGCGCGGGTGACGGCGTGCTGACCTCGGTGACCATGACCAACGAGGCGGGCAAGCAGATCGAGGGCATTTTCACGCCGGACAAGACCGCGTGGAAGCCCGCCGACGCGCTCGGCTACGGCCACACCTACACGATCACCGCCGAGGGCCTCACCATCACCGGCCGCAGCGGACCGCTGACCTCGACGTTCGCCACGCTGACGCCGAACAATCAGACCAAGGTGTATTTCGAGACCACCGGCGGCGGCCTGCTCGACGGCGGCACCTTCGGGGTCGGCGCCGTCATCGCCGCGCATTTCGACGAAGACGTCCCCGACCGCGCGCTGGCCGAGAAAAGGCTCTCGGTCACCACGAACCCGCCGGTCGAAGGTTCCTGGTACTGGCTCGACAACCGGCACCTGCACTGGCGGCCCAAGGATTACTACACGCCGGGCACGAAGGTGAACGTCGCCGCCAACATCTACGCGGTCGACCTCGGCGGCGGACTCTACGGCCAAGAGGACAGCAAGGCCTCGTTCACCGTCGGCGCGTCGCACGTGTCGATCGCCGACGACAACACCAAACAGGTGCAGGTCTTCGAGGACGGCAGGCTGATCCGCACCATGCCCACCTCGATGGGTATGGGCGGGAGCGAGAACGTCGGGGGCAAGACCATCACCTTCTGGACCCAACCCGGCACCTACACCGTGATGAGCAAGGCCAACCCGGTGATCATGGATTCCTCCACCTTCGGCCTGCCGGTCAACTCCCGGCTCGGCTACAAGGAAACCATCAACTGGGCCACCCGGATCAGCACCGACGGCATCTACCTGCACGAATTGGCCTCCACCATGTGGGCGCAGGGCAACACCAACACCTCGCACGGCTGCCTGAATCTGAGCCCGGACAATGCGCGCTGGTTCTACGATTTCGCGGTTCCCGGTGACGTGGTCGAGGTCCGCAACACCGGTGGCGCGCCGCTCGAGGTCTGGCAGAACGGCGACTGGGGCGTGCCCTGGGACCAGTGGCAGCAGGGCAGTGCGCTGCGCTGAGGCCGTTCGAGCAAGGTCGCTTTTCGAGTAAGGCCAGCACTTTTCGACTGGCTCCGGACACGCCGGGGCGCGGCTCGTAGCGTCGAGCTGTGGATCAGAACCTTGCCGGCGACCTCGCCGAACTGCCCGCGCTGCTGGACGCGGTGCGCGAATCGGCGACCGAGCTGCTGACCGGCCTCGCCGCACGTCCGGTCGCGCGACCGGCGAAAGAAGGTGGGCCGGAGCCGCTTCCGGAACAGGGCAGCGGCTTGCGGGCCGCGCTCGCGCTGTTCCGGGAACGCTGGGAGCCGCAGTTCTCGGCCAGCGCTGGTCCGCGGTACTTCGGCTTCGTCACCGGTGGCGCCACGCCCGCCGCAGTCGCGGGTGACTGGCTCACCGCCACCCTCGACCAGAACGCCATGTCGGGCGAGGACTCCTCGGCGGCCGAACTGGAGCGTCGAACGGTCGAGTGGATCGGGCAGCTGTTCGGATTGACCGGGCACACCGGCGCTTTCGTCAGCGGCGCGACCATGTCGAACTTCGTCGGCCTGGCCATGGCGCGGGAGTGGCTCGGCGAACAGCTCGGCGTCTCGGTGGCGCAGGCCGGTGTCGGGGCGCTCGGCCCGGTGCCCGTGCTCTCGGGCACACCGCACTCCAGCATCGTCAAATCGCTGTCCATGCTCGGAATCGGCCGGGACAGCCTGAAATACGTGCCGACCCGGCCCGGGCGCGAAGCCGTCGACGTGCGCAGGCTCGCCGAGGCGCTCGACGCGCTCGACGGCCACCCCGCCATCGTGGTGGCGAACGCGGGCACGGTGAACACGGTCGATTTCGACGATCTGCGCGCGATTGCCGCACTGCGCCAACGGTATCCGTTCTGGTTGCACGTCGACGGCGCGTTCGGCGCGTTCGCGGCACTGGACCCCGAGCACGCCGAGTTGGTCGACGGACTGGCTGAGGCGGATTCGGTGTGCGTCGATCTGCACAAGTGGCTCAACGTGCCCTATGACGCCGCGGTCCAGTTCAGCAAGCACCGCGAGCTCCAACTGCGGGTCTTCCTGAATTCCGCCGCGTACCTGTCCGCGCCCACCGGCACACCGGATTTCGGGCACCTGGTGCCGGAGAACTCTCGTCGGCTGCGCGCCTTGCCCGCGTGGTTCTCACTGACCGCTTACGGCCGTGACGGCCATCGAGACATCGTGCGGCGCAACATAGCCTGCGCGAATCGCCTCGGCGAGCTGCTCACCGCCGACGGGTTGCTGCGGCTCGCCGCGCCGGTGCGGCTCAACGTCGTCTGCTTCACCCTCGCCGACCGGCCGACACCGGAGCGGATCGCCGCGCTCACCGCATCGATCGCGGGGAGCGGCGAAACCTTCGTCACCCCAACGGTTTACGAGGGGATGCCCGCGCTGCGCGCAGCGTTCAGCAACTGGCGGACCACCGCCGACGATGTGGACCGTGCGGCCGCGGCCATCACCGCCGCGGCGCGCGCACTCGGCTGACGCTCAGCCGGTCGCCTCGGTGATGGGCGAGGAATGGAAGCCTGGGCCCGGCCGCGCCTCGACCTCGCGCGGGTCGAGCTCGGTCCGGCAGTGATCACACACCATGACCGGGGTGATCGTGTGCCCGCAGGTGCGGTGCTCGAGCACGAGCGGCGGGCCGTCCGGGTCGGCGAGGTGACGATCGCCCCAGGCCATCATCGCGATGATGATCGGGTACAGCTCGCGACCGGCGGCGGTGAGATGGTAATCGACTCGGCCACCGCCCTCGTCGGTGCGGGCGAAGATCTCCGCGTCGATCAACATGCGCAACCGGCTGGTGAGCAGATTGCGGTTGGTGATGCCGATATTGCGGGCGAAATCGCTGAACCGCCGCACGCCGAAGAACGCCTCGGCGATGAGCAGGATCGTCCACCGGTCGCCGAGCAACTCGACGACGCGGGTCACCGAATCATCAGGCGGACGTCGGATGGTCATGGGGCACATCCTCGCATGCGGTGACGGTATTGCATTCCTACCACCAGTATCGCAATAATACTAACAACCGGTCACCGCCGGGCGATCAGATGCCGACCCGCAACGGTGCGGCGCATCAGGTGGGAGCCTCATGACGACAGCCCAAGAACCGACCGCCGACTACGTGCGCCTGCTCGATCCCGCGCTCAGGCCGGACCCCTATCCCCTGTTCGCACGGATACGCGCGGCCGGACCGTTCCGGATCGGCACCGCGCCGGTCGTGGTGTTCTCCAGCCATGCCGACTGCACGGCAGTGCTGCGCGACCCACGGGTGAGCGTGGACCGCTCGCTCGCGACGTTGCACATGGGCCCGATGCCGCTGTACACCTCGTCGAAAACCCCTGCGGAACAAGTGAAGCCGTCGTTCCTGTTTCTCGATCCACCCGACCACACCCGGCTGCGACGGCTGGTGTCGAAGGCGTTCACGCCCCGGGTGGTGCAGCAACTGGAGCCGCGGATCACCGAAATCGTCGATGATCTGCTCGACAAGCGTTCGGCAGCAGGGGCATTCGACGGTGTCGCCGACTTCGCGTACCCCTTGCCGGTCACTGTCATCTGTGAATTGCTCGGCGTGCCACTCGAAGACGAAGCACAACTCAGCCATTGGTCCGGGCTGCTGGCCCGCACACTCGACCCGACCTCCCGGCGCGCCGCCGAATTCCAGGCCGACCCGGCGGAATTGGAACGTGCGGGCACCGAACTCAGCAACTACTTCGAGGAACTCGCCGAACGCCGCCGCGCCACACCGGGGCCCGATCTGCTCTCGCAGCTCATCGCGGCCGAAGACGCGGGCGACATGCTCTCGCACCAGGAGCTGATCTCCACCTGCGCGCTGCTGCTCATCGCCGGACACGAGACCACGGTCAACCTCATCTCGAACGCGACACTGGCCCTGTTACGCCGCCCGGACGAGCTCGCTGCCCTGCGAGCGAATCCCGAACGCGCCCAAGGGATCGTCGAGGAGACGCTGCGGTTCGACCCGCCCGTGCAGTTGATGCCGCGGATCGCCGCCGATGCGTTCACCGTCGGCGGCATGGACATCGCACGCGGCGACCTGTTGGTCATGCTGACCGCCGCCGCGCAACGCGACCCCGCCGTTTACCCCGACCCCGACCGCTTCGACCCCACCCGCGAAAGCCGTCACCTCACCTTCGGCCTCGGCGCCCACTTCTGCCTCGGCGCTCCCCTGGCCCGCCTGGAAGCCCGAATAGCCCTGACCCGCTTCGCCCAACGCCTGCCGCACCCCCGCCTCCGCGTAGACCCCCCGCCCTACCGCGAACACGTGAACCTCCGCGGCCCCGCCCACCTACCGATAGAGGTTCCCGAAATCCTGCCCCGCTAGGGACGCAGAGCCGGCATCGAACAAACCCACTGGATGCCACGCACCAGGTCGCCACGCACCAGGCAACCCGCCGCGCGACTCACCCTCCCGCGCACGAATTCGCACCGCACACAAATCACCCGCCAGACGGCAGCCCGCGCACGGCGTGCGAATCATCCTGCTGCGCACGAATTGTCTTGCCGCGCACTGTTTTGTCGACGAATTAGTGCGCGGGATGCTGAAAGGTGCGCCGGATCAGCCGTTGTAGGAAGTGTGGGGAGTCCAGTCGGTGAGGGGGCGGGTGGCGGCGGCGTGCAGGGCGGCGGCGACCCGGTCTCGGGTGAAGGCGCCCTCGCCGAGGACGCCGTTGATCTGGACTGCTACGGCACGGAAACCCTTGGGGGCCAAGGTGGTGTCCAGGCTGGTGACCAGGTTGCGGACGGCCGCCTTCTGCACGCCGAGTGAGGCGGCCTGATTCCACGGCTTGTCCGCCGCGGCGCTGCCGGTAACCAGCACGCGGGCGCCTGCGGCGAAGAACGGCAGGGCGGACTGGACGGCGGGCAGCAGCGCGGCGGCGCCGATGGTGAAGTCCTCGATCAACTCCGGCACGGTCAACTGGAGCGGATCGGACTGGCGGAACATGCTCGGGTTGAAGTGCAGCACGTCGATCCGGCCGTGCCGCTCCCCCACCCCGGCGACCACCCGGGTCACATCGGCGGGATCGGACAGATCGACACCCACCCCGTCGGCGTCGAACCCTTCCTCGTGCAATTCGGCGACCAGCGGCTCCGCCTCTTCGGCCCACCGACAGGCCAGCACCACCGCGTATCCGTCACGGGCGAAGAGTCGGGCGACGGCCAATCCGACGCCGGGGCCGGCGCCGAGCACGAGAAGAACGGGAGCAGACATGGACCCGAGCCTACGGCCGCCCCGGTGGTCCCGGCGAAACCCCCGGTTGACGCAGGCTGTGCACCGATTTCGCCGCAACAATACATACAGGGACGTGTAGAGTTGTGAGCGTCACCTAGTGATGCTGGGTGGCGGGACGCCGAGGGCTAGTCGACGCCCCGCCTGGTGGGTTACTCAGCCCGCAGCCAGCGGACCAAGACGAGTGCTCCGGCGATTACAGCAGCTCCGCTCAAGAGGATGCCGTAATCGACCGGAGCCTCTCGCTTTTTCCGGCGATGTTTCGCCATACCCACCACCTCCTTCCTCGGCACGATGCGGCCTGGACCAACTGCCGCACCGTCCCTCGAGGTGGAGGTCCCATTACCCTAGTCCAGCCCACCGACGAAAAACTTTGACCCCCAACGACTTACGACGTGTCAACACTGGAACGGTCACGTTGGAACGTTGCCGTTGGAACAGACCGGATACCGGCCCCGCAGCGGCTGCGCCGAAAGAGATGGTCAGACCCCTGCCGATGGTTGCCCCGGCGTAGCCAGCGCAACATCCGTACTCTCGATGGGAAAGCGCGTAGAACTGACGACGAGGATGATCCGGTGGAGCGAGTGCCGAAGAGGAAGCCGGGCACGGAACCTGCCGCGATGCTGGACGACGACACCGTCGAGTTCGCCAAGATCGGCGACGAGACCAGTGGCCGGGCGCGGCATCGCAGGGCGGCGAAACCGCGCCGGGTGGCAACCCGGCGCGCTCCCGCACCGCGCGAGCAGCCCCCACGTCGCGCGACCAAGGTGGCGAAGAACGCTGTCCGCGCAGTGGTGGCCCTCACCGCCCTGGCCGTGGTCTCCGGCACCGGTTTCGCCTGGTCGGCGAAGCTCGAATTCGATCACGGGTTCACCCGCACCGACGCGATCGGCGAGGACGCGCCGCACTCGCTCGGCGGCGATCTGAACATCCTGCTGATCGGCTTGGACACTCGGAAAGACCTGAACGGCAAGGACTTACCGAAAGAGATCCTCGACCAACTGCACGCGGGCGACGGCGACGACGGCGGTTACAACGCGAATTCGCTGATCCTGATGCATATTCCGGCGGACATGAAGAAGATCGTCGCGTTTTCCATCCCGCGTGACGACTACGTGCCGGTCACCGGTATCCCCGGCTATGACCGAGCCAAGATCAAGGAAGCGTACGGCCTGAAAAAGGCGGCCGCGCAGGACAAGCTCGTCGCGGCCGGCGAGAAGGACCCGGTCACCTTGGAGCGGAAAGGTCGCGAGGCCGGTCGCGCGTCGATCGTGTCCACGGTGCGCAACCTGGTGGGTGTCCCGATCGACCGGTTCGCCGAGATTTCGCTCGCCGGGTTCTACGACTTGGCCACCGCGCTCGGCGGCGTCGACGTGTGCCTGAACAAGGCGGTCGACGACAGCTACTACTCGGGCGCCAAGTTCCCGGCGGGACCGCAACATCTGAACGGTTCCGAGGCGCTGGCGTTCGTGCGGCAACGGCACGAACTGGAGAACGGCGATCTGGACCGGACGCACCGGCAGCAGGCGTTTCTCACCTCGGTGGCCAAGTCGCTCAAGGAATCCGGGACGCTGACCAATCTGAGCAAGCTCTCCGCGCTGATGGACGTGGCCCACCGCGACGTGGTGCTCTCGGACAACTGGAACCTGATCGACTTCGCGAGCGATCTGGGCGCCGCCGGGTCGATCGCGATCGAATTCCGGACCCTGCCCGTGCTGCGCTACGAGACGATCAACGGCCAGGACGTCAACATCATCGATCCGGCGGCGATCAAGAAAGAGGTCCGGACCGCGTTCGGGGTGCAGCCGCCCACCGCCGCGGCGCAACCGCCGACGAGCACGGTCGATATCCAGAACGCGGGCACGGTGTCCGGCGCGGCGGCCACCCTGTCCGCCGCGCTGACCGCGCGCGGTTACCGGGAGGGCACCCTCGGGAATCGGAGTACGGCGAGCGGCGCGGTCTCGACGTCGATCACCTACGGTGCCGGCGCCGAGGCGGACGCGAACCAGTTGGGCGAAACCCTCGGCGGTCTCACCCCCACCGCGTCGACGAGCGTCGCGCCGGGACACGTCCTGGTAGTTCTCGGCGGCGACTTCACCATGCCCACCGAGCTGACCGCGAGCACATCGACCTCGACCGCGCCGACCACCACAACGACCACACCGGCCGAGCCCGCGCCGGACGCGGGCAAACCGGTCACCACGACGATCGGCAACACGATCCCCTGCGTGAACTGACCTACTCGACGACGGCTTTGATCCGCTCCAGCGTCTCGCGCATCCCCTCGACGTTCGTCTTGCGCCTGGCCCGCCCGGCCAGCAGCCAGTACAGCCGGATCGGCGGGCTGGCGTGCAACTGGAACGACTCGGTGACGTCGGTGCCACCCGCGACCGGTTCGAAGCGATAGGTCCAGGTGTTGATCGCCATGCCGCCGGGCCCGAGCACGGTGAACGCGAACTCACGGCCGGGCTCGCTGGCGATGATCCGGCACACGGTCCAGTACTTCAGACCCCAGCCGTTGCGGTTGACGTGTCCGCGGAATTTCACCCCGACCGCCGGGCCGGTGGCGCCGCCGAGCCACTCGGCGGCGAAGGTCTCCGGACTGAACCGGCCGGTGTTGGTGATATCGCTGACCAGTTCCCAGATGGTTTCGGCGGGCGCGGCCATCCGCACCGTCACACTGTCCTGCATGCCCGAACGCTAGCAGGCCTAAGGTTTTTCGCTACCCCTGCGCGCGTGGCGCATGCGGCAGCACCGCGTCGAACGCGGTGTCCCAGGAGTCCGGATCGTCCAGCAGCGCGCCGGGCGGCAACGCCCAGCAGGCGGCGAGCAGGTCGTAACCGAGATGGGCGATGGCGGCGTGCACCGGCCAGTGCGCGGCGGTCCATTTCGGTTCCTCGGTGGCCGAGTCCAGACCGGTCCGGGCCACGCCGACCAGCTCGAACTGCAACTGCTGGACCAGCACCACGGCTTCGGCGCCGGCCGGTTCGGCACGGAGCAATTCGACCAACGCATGCGCGGCGGCCCGAACCCGCAACTCGATCCAGCGGAAGGTGCGCCGGTGTGCGCGCGGCGTGACGACATGCGGTGCGAGCATCGCGATCGCCACGCCGAGCACGGTTTCCACGAACCGATCCCGGATCAGCGGCCCGACCGCCACCTGCGGCGACGCGCCGACCGCGAGCAGCGCGATCGGCGTGATGAAGACTGCCGCGATCGCGTAGTTGCGCGGAACGTACAACTCCATGAAGAAAATCAGCCCGGCCACCAGCGCGGCGAGCGCGTAACCGGTCGGCGCGAGTTGCTGGATGCCCGCGAAAAGCGCCAGCCCGACGACAGTTCCGGCGAACCGGTGAATGCCGCGGACCTTGCCGCGGACACGGTCGGGGCCGATCTGCAACACCATCACGGCCGTGAACACCGCCCAGTGCGGCCGGTCCTGACCGAGCACGGCGCTGAGACCGCCGGCGACCAGGCAGGCGAGTCCGACCCGGTACGCGCTGATCATCGCGTGCGAGTCGAACGACAGCGAGCGCCGCAGCCGGAACCCGACACCGGGCCGGACGAACGAGATGAGCGGATCGACGACCACATCGTCGGTGTCGTCGTAGGCCGGTCCGGCCAGCCGGTTCCGGGCCGCGACCAGGGTGCTCAGCAGCTCGGAATCCGGCATCCGGGTCGGCAGCCGCGCGTCGTAGACCGCGGCCCACGCCTCCGCGATCGCGCCACCCGCCTGATGGCGCAGGTCGATGGCGGGTCGACCGGTCGCGCGCGCCGCCAAGTAGGCGTCGACGGCGTGATCGGCGGCTTCGACGGCGACCCGCTCGGGCTTGCGCCGATCACGCAGCACCCCCGCCATCGAGACGAGAACCGACACCGCCACACCGAACGCCGTGCAAGCCAGCAACACCGCGGCCGAGATCCCCGCCTCGGTGGCCATCATCGAGCCACCGCACACGATCACGAACAGCAGCGCACCCGGCGGCCCGAGCCGCATCGCGTCGATCACGTAGACGGCGACCGCCGCGACCGCCGTCAGCAACGCCACCGTGAGCAGCGCAGCACCGAGCCCACCGGAGAGCACCTCGCCGAGCAACGCGCCCACGGCACACGACATCAGCAACGCCAGGCCCGCGGTGAGCACCACGCCGGCCCGCAGGAGATAGGCCCGGCGCTCCCCGTACATGACGGCGAGCGCGCCGAACAACACGAACAGCGCGTACCCCGGATACCCCAGCGCGACCACCACCGCGGCGGGCAGCAGGAATGCGAGCGCGGAGCGCAACGCCGGACTCCATCGCCGTCCCGCCGGAGGCAGCGCGAACAGCAGTGAACCGATCCGCACCTGCGGCGGCAACGGGTCGGAGACCGGCGAAACCATCTACTTCCTTCCGAGATAGCTGAGAGTGACCTGCCGTTCCACCGTAAGCGCCGGTCGTTGTGCCACGAACAACCGCCTCCGGCGGCCCGATCGGCCGCTAAGTTCGACATGTGACCGCTGACGCTCCGCCCACCCGTTTGCATTCGTTCACCGACGACGCGCTCGGTGCGCATGACGCGGTCGCACTGGCCGAGCTGGTGCGGCGCGGCGAACGCAGCCCCGGCGAGCTGGCCGCGGCAGCGGTGCGACGGGCGGAGCAGGTCGAAGAACTCGCGGCCGTCGCCTATGCGACGTATTCGCAACCGCTGGCCCCGTCCGAGCCGGGCGGCCGCCTCTACGGCGTCCCCACGTTCATCAAGGACAACATCGATGTGGCGGGAATGCCGACCAACCACGGCAGCGCGGCCTTTCGCGCCCGGACCGCTCGCAAGGACGGCGACTACACCAGCCAATTCCGCAGTGCCGGAATGACGGTGCTCGGCAAGAGCACACTGCCGGAGTTCGGCTTCAACGCGACCACCGAGCCGCCGTTCGCGCCGCCGACCCGGAATCCTTGGCACACCGGCTATTCGGTGGGTGGATCGTCCGGCGGCACGGCCGCCCTGGTCGCCGCCGGGGTGGTGCCGATCGCGCACGGCAACGATGGCGGCGGATCGATCCGGATTCCGGCGGCGTGCGCCGGATTGGTCGGGCTGAAACCGAGTCGGGGACGGCATATCGACGCCCCGATGTCGCGGAAGCTGCCGGTCCGGATCGTCAGCGAGGGCGTGCTGACCAGAACCGTGCGCGACACCGCGGCGTATACCGCCGCGGCGGAAGAATATTGGCACAATCCGGCACTGCCGCCGATCGGCCGGGTCGAGGGGCCGGGATCGAAACCACTGCGTATCGCGCTCATCCTGGAGGGCATCGGCGGACCGGTGCCGCCGGGCCCGATTCGCGACGCCGTCGAAAACGTCGCTGCCACACTGGAATCGCACGGGCATCGGGTGGAGCCGGTCGCGCTGCCGTTCGATGCCGCGCTGGAGAACGCGTTCGTGCACTATTGGGGCCTGCTCGCCGCGGTGATCGCCTCGACCGGCAAACTCGGCGACCGCCGCTTCGACACGGGCAAGCTCGACGATCTGACGATCGGCCTGCGCCGCCTCTTTCTCCGCGACGCATGGCGCACACCATTGACGTTGTATCGACTACGCGCGGCGGCCGCGACCTATCGGCGCGCCTTCGACCCCTACGACGCGGCGCTGCTTCCCACCCTCGGACACGAAACTCCCGAGCTCGGTTTCCTCAGTCCGACAGTCCCTTTCGAGGTGCTGATCGAGCGCCTGCGCACCTATGTGGCCTTCACCCCGATCAACAACATCACCGGCACGCCCGCGATCACCGTGCCCGGCGGCTACACCGGCGCCGGGCTGCCCATCGGTGTGCAGTTCGCAGGCACCATGGGCACCGAACGCACCCTGCTCGAACTCGCCTACCTCATCGAAGCCGAACAACCGTTCCGGCGCTTGGACGCCTAGTGGCGCGGGTGGGTTTCGCGGTGCACCGGGCCGTGCGCGTCGTCGCAGTGTTCCGCCAGCACCGGGAGCAGCCGTCCGGTGTCGGATGTCGCTGCGGCGGAGACCAATTGGGAGTGGTCCACCTGCAGGGTGGTGTGGGTGATCTCGTAGTCGTGGTCGAGTAGCCGCTCGATCTGCTGGCGCAGGCCGTGGCAGTCCGCGCCGGGCTGGACCAGGACATGCGCCGACAACGCCACATTGCCCGAGGTGATCTGCCAGACGTGCAGATCGTGCACCTCGTCGATGCCGGGCATCTCGACGAGCCTGCGGCCGAGCGCGTCGGGGTCCAGACCCGCGGGCGCGGCTTCGAGGAAGATGCGGCCGGACTCCCGGACCAGGCCCAGGCCCGCCTTGACCATGAGGGCGACGACGACCAGGGTGGCGATCGCGTCGGCGCGGGCGAAGCCGGTGAGCAGCACGACGACACCGGCCACCGCGGTCGCGATGAACCCGTACAGGTCGTTGAGCACGTGCTGGAACGCGCCTTCGACATTCAGGCTCGATCGGTTCGCCTTGCTGATCGCCCAGGCCGCGGCGATATTGACGACGATGCCGAACAGCGCGGTGATCACGACCAGCCCACCGGTCACCTCCGGCGGCTCGAGCAGGCGCCGGATCGCCTCGTAGGTCAGCCAGCCCGCCAGCACCAGCAGCGTGATGCCGTTGGCCTGCGCGGACAGGATCTCGGCACGTTTGAAGCCGTAGGTGTATTTGCCGCGGGCCGGCCTGGCGGCCAGCCGAATCGCGGTCAGCGCCAGTACGATCGAGGCCGCGTCGGTCAGCATGTGCGCCGCGTCGGAGAGCAGGGCCAGCGAGTTCGCCAGCAAGCCGACGACGACCTCGATCATCATGAAGCCGCCGATCAACGCCAGCGCGACCGTCAGCCAGCGGCGATCGGCATCGCCGGACACCCCGTGGGAATGCGTGTGGCCGCCACTCCCATGGCCGTGTCCGTGCTCGTGTTCGTGTCCCATCAGCCGCCCGCCTCACCGCGATGTATGCGCATATCTGCATCGGTCGTACCCACCTTAGCCGACCCTATGCCGACCGCGGCGTGCTACCTCGGATGACCTGGGTCACACGCCGCGGCCGACCTTCATCAGCTGTAGAGACCGCGGGCGAGCACCGGCCAGGACGCGATGAAAGCGTCCTGCCAGTAGCCCCACGAATGGGTACCGGTCAGGGTGAAATCGAAGGTCGCGGGGATGCCCAGCTCGTTCAGCCGGTTCTGCAGGTTCTGCGAGCACATCCGGATACCGGCCTCGATCGCGCCGCCGACCACCAGCTGATCGGCCCACTGCGGGACGCCGGGCTTGATCTGGAACGGTCCGTCTAGGGTGTCGTGCGGACCGGGCAGCCCGCTACCGCTGGAGACGAACAGGTTGACGCCGCGCAGCCGGTCCGCGTGCACCAGCGGATCGTTGGCCGCCCACAGCGGGTCGCCGGGCGGGCCCCACATGTTGTCGATCGTGCCGTGCCCGCGTTCCACCGTCATCTGCACGAAGGCCTGGCCGATCGGGTCGCTGGTCTGCGCGCACCCGCTGTAGGAGGCGACGCTGCGATACAGCTCCGGGTTCGCCTCGGCCAGCGCGAGCACCGAGGTGCCCGCCATGGACAGACCCGCGATCGCGTTCACCTTGTTGGTGTTCAGGGCCGCGTCGATCAGCGGGGGCAGTTCCTCGGTGAGATAGGTCTTCCATTTGTTCGGACCGAGGACCGGGTCGTCCTTGATCCAGTCGGTGTAGTAGCTGAACTGCCCGCCCACCGGCTGGACCACGTTGATGTTCTTGTCCGCCAGGAAGTCGAGCACGTTGGTGCGCAGTTGCCAGCTGGCGTCGTCGACGCCGCCGCCCGCGCCGTTCAGCAGGTACAGCGTCGGCCGCGGCTGCGTGTCGTCGGCGGGTCGCTGGATATCGACCGGGAAGGTCGCGCCCTGCATCGCGGTGGAACGCACCCAGATCCGGATGTTGCGTCCGTCGGGTTCCTCGACCCGCGCGATCACCGACCCGTCGGGCGCGGCGGGCGTGGACACCCAGTCACGCGGCACGCTCGCCTGTGCGGGCGCGCCGGCCGCGATACCGAGTCCGAGACACAGTGACGCCGCCAGTACTACTGCCCGAGCTCGAACCACCCAGGTCGATCTGCGATCCACGAACACACTCCCAAAACCCCGACCCACACGGCTTCGAACTCATGCACAACTCCCCCAGCGTGTCGGTCGGGTGTTCAGCGGCGTTACCTGATCGGGTTGTTCGATCGGACACAGTTGTTCGATCAACACAGAGGCCGGGCGAGGAACCGCCTGAACGCGAGACAACCCCTCCGCGTTCAGGCGCCCCTCCGGCGGGCGACCCAGTTTCGCCCGTGACTCAGCGCGCTCCCTCGGCGCCGCGGCGGGCCACCGAATCTATAGCGACGGAGACCGCGAGGACGGCGCCGGTGACCATGAAGCGCACCGAGGAGTCCACATTGAGCAGCAGCATGCCGTTGGTGATGGACTGGATGACGAGAATGCCGAGCAGCGCGGCATAGGCGCGCCCGCGACCACCGAACAGGCTGGTTCCGCCGATCACCGCGGCCGCGATGGCGTTGAGCAGGATGTCGCTGCCGCCGGAACTCTGGTTGACCGCGACCAGCCGGGACGCGGCCAGGATGCCGCCGAGGGTGGCCAGCACCGAACACCCGATGAACGCGGAGATCCGGATCCAGGTGACGTTGATGCCCGCGCGCCGCGCCGCCTCGGCATTGCCGCCGACGGCGTACATCCGCCGGCCGAAAACCGTTCTGCGCAAGATCAAGTCGAGGCCGAGAACCAGTCCGCCGAAGATCACCAGGGTCAGCGGCACGCCGCGATCGGAATTCAGCACCAGCACGGTGGCGCCGAGCAGGGCCGCGAGCGCCGCGGAGCGCAGCACGATCCACACCGGCGCCGAAGCGTCGAGTTCGGCGTGCACCCGCTGGTGCCGGGTGATCAGGCTCGCCACGAGATGACCGCCCGCGAGCAGCACCACGAGAATCCAGCCGAGCAGCGGCGAGAGCCAGGTATCGCTGATCGTGGCGATGCCACGATCGAACGGCAGGTTCACCGTGCCGTCCTTACCGAGCAGATACAGCATCAGCCCCTGCCAGCCGATCAACCCGGCCAGCGTCACCACGAACGACGGCATGCTCAGCATCGTCCGCATCAGGCCGTGCAGCAGTCCGATGGCCGCGCCGACCGCCACCGCGGCGAGCACCGAGAAGATCGGATTCCACCCGTGCTGCACGTACAGCAGCGTCATCACCACGGCGGTCAGGCCGCTGACCGAGCCCGCGGACAGGTCGATCTCGCCGAGCAGCAGCACCAGCACGATGCCGAGCGCGATGGTCCCGGTCGCCGCCATCTGCAACGCGAGGTTGGTCAGATTCTCCGCGGACAGGAAGTGCGCGTTGAGCCGATAGAACACCGTGGCGATGATGACCAGACCGATCGCCACCGGCACCGATCCGACTTCGCCGCGGCGCAGCCGGTCCACTGCGGCATCGAGCAGCCCACGACCCCGATCTCCCTGTAACACAGGTCTTTTCATAACAGCTTCACTCATGACCTACCTCGCCGTGCTCGGCTCGGTCGCTCACTGCGTTCTTTCATGCGGCCGCTCCCGTGATCGCTGCCACGATATCTGCTTGAGTCGCCTTAGCGGTCTCGAACTCACCAGCATTGCGGCCCAGCCGCAGCACCACGACGCGGTCGCTGACCGAGCGCACGTCCACCAGATTGTGCGAAATCAGCAGCACCGCGAGCCCGCGCTCGCGCAGCCGGCCGATCAACGCGAGCACCTGCGCGGTCTGTTCGACGCCGAGCGCGGCGGTGGGCTCGTCCAGAATCACCATCCGCGGCCGCCCGAGCAGGGCCCGCGCGATGGCGACCGACTGACGCTGACCACCGGACAGCGCGGAGACCGGCGCCCGCACGTCCTTGATCCGCACGTCCAGCGAGGCGAGCAGATCGCGTGCGCTGCGCTCCATTTCGATCTCGTCGAGCACCGAGCAGATCCTGGTCTCCGCGCCGAGATGCAGGTTGGCGACGACATCGAGGTTGTCGCACAGCGCGAGATCCTGGAACACCGTGGTGATGCCCAGCGCCTGCGCATCCTGCGGGCGCGCGATCCGCACCGGCGCACCGGCGAAGACGATTTCGCCCTCATCGGCGACGGTCACTCCCGAAATCGCTTTCACCAGTGTCGATTTGCCCGCGCCGTTGTCGCCGACCAGGGCCACCACCTCACCGGCGCGCACCTCGAGATCCGCGCCCGCCAGCGCCTGCACCGCGCCATAGCGTTTGGTCAGGCCCCGGGCCGAGAGAACCGCTGCAGGAGCTGTCATTTGATACCCGCGGCCTGGCATGCCGCCGCGACATCGGGCGTGCAGATATCGGCGACGGAATAGAGACCGTCCTTGACGATGGTGTCCTTGATGTTGTCCTTGCCCACCGCGATCGCGTCGAGCAGGAAGGACGGGATATCGGTGGCACCGTTGTTCGTCTTCGCGGGGGCCGTGGGCTTTTCGCCCTTGGTGAGCGCGACCGCGAGTTCGGCCGCCTTCTCCGCCTGGGCCCGATAGTCCAGGTAGATGGTCATGGTCTGCTCGCCCGTCAGGATCCGTTGCACGCCTGCCAGTTCCGCGTCCTGCCCGGTCAGCGGGGGCAGGGTGGCGTAGCCGGCCCGCTTCAGCGCCGCGATCGCGCCACCCGCCATGCCGTCGTTGGCCGAGTACACGCCGACGATCGCGTCCTTGCCGAGGGCGGTGATGGCCTGTTCCATCTGCTGCTGCGCCTTGTCCGGCGACCAGTCCGGGGTGTCGAACTCCCGGCCCACCTTCACTTTTCCGTCCAGGGCCTCGTGCGCGCCCTTCTTGTAGTCGCCCGCGCTGGGGTCGGTCGGCGAGCCGTTGATCACCACGACCTGGCCCTTGTCGGTGGTGCCGCGCTTGCTCAGTTCGGCCAGCAGCGCGTCGCCCTGCACCTTGCCGACCTTCACGTTGTCGAAGGACACGTAGTAGTCGTAGGCGATGCCGGAGATCAACCGGTCGTAGGCGATCACCGGGATCTTCTTCTGCTGGGCGGTATTCACCTGCGGGGCAACGGCATCGGCGTTGACCGCGTCGAACACGATGACGTCGGCGCCCTGGGTGAGCGCGGACTCGAACTGGCCCTGCTGCTTGGCCGCATCCTGGTCGGCGTTGAAGTAGAGCACCTTGCACTTGTCGCAGAGCTGCCTGACCTTCGCCTCGAACAGCGGGCGGTCGAAGGCCTCGTAACGGGTGGTCTTGGATTCGGGCAGCAGCAGCGCGATCGTCGGGGTGTCGCCGCCCGATTTCGCGTCTGTGGCGCTGTCGCCGGAGCTACAGCCTGCCGCCAGGACGAGTGCGGCCGCCGCCGCGGTGAAGAGCTGAATTCGACGCATGAGGTCACCGTGCCGAGTGGAGTGAGAGCGCCCGGTTGAGCGTTGGTAAGAAAGGTAGTTTACTAACAACGAGGTGTCCAGTGGTGCGAGCAGGAGGATTCATGAGCGAGCGAATCGTGTCGCGGCGTGCCCGCGCGTGACGACGCCGAGCGCCGTCGAGGCGACGTCATGAGCAGGGTCGGTAATCCCCAACTGCTCCGGACGATGAACGAACGGCTGCTGCTCGACTATCTGCGGGTCAGCGGGCCCGCCTCGCGCGGCGAACTCGCCAAAGCCAGCGGATTGTCCAAACCTACCGTGTCAGCGGCACTTTCGGGTCTGGAAAAGTCCGGGCTGGTACAGCTGGTCGGCTCGCTGAGCGGCCGGCCGGGACCGACCACCGCGCTGTACGACGTGAACGTGCGCGCCGGGGTGGTGGCCGGAGTCGATATCGGCCGGAACTGGATCCGGCTCGCCATCGCCGACCTGCGCGGCGATTTCATCGGACGCCGCGATGTGCGCAATTCCGCCCGCTCGGCCGCGGACCTGGTACGCCGGGTGCGCAGCCTGGCCGACGAGGTCGCCGCCGACGCGGGGATCGACTGGGCCGCAGTGCATTACGCGGTGATCGGCAGTCCCGGCGTGTTGAATCCGAGCACCGGGCGACTCGACTACGCGCAGAACCTGCCCGGGTGGGGCCGGGCCGGGCTGGTGGGGCAGCTGCGTGCCGCGCTCGAGGTCGAGTCGAGCATCGAGAACGACATCAACCTCGCGGCCGTCGGCGAATTGACCTTCGGCGCCGGGGCCGGCGTGCGCAATTTCGTGCTCATCTCGATCGGCACCGGTGTCGGCATGGGCATCGTGATCAACGGCGAACTCTACGTCGGCAACACCGGTGCGGCCGGTGAGGTCTCGTTCCTGCCCGCGACCGAGGTCGACGCTCCCCCGCTCGACGCCCGCGAACGCGGCATGACCGAAACCGTCGCCGCGGCAGGCGGTGTCGCGCGGGCGGCCGAACAGGCCGGTCTGGCGGGCGCTTCCGCGAAGGAGATCTTCAGCGCCGCGGCCGGCGGCGATGCCCGCGCGATCGCGGTGGTCGAAGCAGAGGGCCGCCGCATCGGCGCGCTCATCACCGCGGTCGCCGCCATCCTCGATCCCGAACTCGTCGTGCTCACCGGCGGTATCGGCAACAATCTCGAGCTGCTCGGCAGCGCGATCAGCCGCCGGATGAGCGAACTCGGTCCGCTACGCCCCCGCATCGTCGCCAGCACGCTCGGCGACGACGGCGTCCTCACCGGCGCCGTCTCCCGGGCGCTCGCCGTCGCCCGCGACCGGCTCTTCGAAAGGCGTTCTGCGGGCGCGTGATCCGCTATCGGTAATGAACGGCGGGACCGTAGGTCGGGCTCGGCTGGTCCGGGAAGACGGTGGGGCAGGCGCGGCGCATGCGGTCCATGGCGGTGTTGAGCGAGGTCAGGGCGGTGCTCACGGCATCGGCGGCCGGTTGGGCCTGCTGATCGGCATCGAGCGCGGCGGCGAACTCGGCCAGCGCGGAACGCAATCCGCCGCCCGCCGTGGCGACGTCGCGATAGGTGCTGCCGATGAGGGGTGAACCCATGCGCTCGACCGCTGGCTGGATCGTCGCGGTGACTTGGTCGGACAAGCGTATGCCCTGGGCCACACGGGATTTCACGTCGGTCAGGTCGCCACGTTGCGCGGCGGGGCCGAGGCCGTTGAGCTGATCGGACAGCCCGCGGAAGGTGTCGCGCAAGCCCGCGACGGCCTGCCCGCCCGCCGCGCAATCCGCGGTGCCCGAATCGGTCACCTTGGGCTGTGCAGCGGCCGACCCGTTGTCGGAGCACGCCCCGAGCAATCCCGCGACGAGCAGGAAGAGGACGGCGACGGCCGTCGCGGCGAGGAAGGTCGTCCCTCGACGCGACGGCCGCCCGCTACCCGGCATGGGTCAGCACCGTGAGGATCGCGTTCTGCACGGCAGGCACGAAGGCGAGCGTCGTGATCAACGCCAGCCCGAAGCCGGTCTGCGCGTGCCGGTGCCGATTCCACCACCCGATCGGGGCGGTCCGGGACCGGGTGTTCCACTCGACACCGGCGTCCGCGGTGGCCTCGTTCTGCTCGTAGTAGCCGAACGTGACCGGTGCGGATCGCACGTCGAGCAGGCCACCGAGGGCGTCGGTGGTGAGCCCACCCGAGCCGATGTTTCGCGAATCGAACATGATGCCGACCTCTTCCCGCTACTCGTCGCCGCGCTCACCCGTCGATGCTGGTACTCCACGGACGCATCAGCTCGTCATAGACGTCCTGGGTGAATTCCCCTTGTCCGACAAGGTCGCTCAGCACCGCCGCGGTCACCGCCTGCCCGACCACGGTCACCACGCCGATCGAACCGAACGATTCGAGCAGGCCGGTCAGATCGCCCGGGCCCGCCGCCGCATTGGGCGCGACGGCTTGGCCCGCGATCATTCCCGCGACCTGTACGTTGCGCGAGCGGCCGAACGCCTTCGCCGTGGCGGTGGCGATATTGATCGGCATACCCGGCGCGGCGGCGTTCGTGCCTTGGCCCAGCCCCGCCAGCAAGCCGGCCAGGCCGCCTTCCAGGCCGAGACCGGTGCCGTTGGACAGCGACGAAACCTTGTCCTGCACCATCTGTTTCGCGGCCGCGTTGAGCTTCTCGCGTTCGGCCGCGGTCAACTGGCCGGACCGTTCGATGATGCGGACGGCGTCCTGCCAGCGCGGGCCGTAGAGGTATTCCAGGTGCAGGGTTTCCGTTGTGTGCGTCATGTCTGACTCTCCTTGTGCTGAATGCGTTGGGACAATGCAGGGTTCGTCACAGCGAAACGCTGACGAGGTGCGGCGCGCGGTCCCGCGCCACCGCTTCGGCAGCCCCCTTTCCGGAGTAGGGCAGATCGGCGTAGGCGACCGGCGCGGCCGCGGGTTTCGGAGCTGCCTGCGGTTGGCTCGGCAGCGGGGCGAGCAGTTTTTGCAGCGAAGCGGCCAGCTGCTCCAGGGACGGGTCGTCGGGGATGTCGTCGAGGAACTGACTGCCGGCCGCGGCCGCGCCGCCACCCGAAGCCCCGAGCGGCCCATTGCGATCCAGCGCGGCCCGGATACCGGAGATGATGCCGACCCGCGCGCCGGGCGTGAGCAGCACGGCGAGCGCCAGCGCCAGCGCCGCTGCGGTCACGACCCCGAGCGCGGCCAGCGGTGTGCCGACCAGCGCGGCGAGCGCGATCAGCGGCGCGGCGACGAACGCGGCCACACCGACGGCGGCGGCCGGAGCCAGCGCCGCGGCCACCGCGGCCGCGATCGCACCACCGAGCAGCAGCTTCGGAATCTCGATCAGCGCGAACAACCCGAACGCGGCCAACGGAACCCCCACCAGCGCCGCCACCGCACCCCCGGCCAACAGCACCGGAAGGGCAAGCAGCGCAAGCGCGCCCACTGCAGCGAGGGGCGCACCCACCAGCGCAACCAAACCAGCGAGTGCGCCGCCGGCCAGCAAGACCGGAAGCGCAAGCAGCGCGAGCGCACCCACTGCGGCAAGCGGAATTCCGATCAACGCTGCCAAGCCTGCGAGGGCACCGCCGGCCAACAAGACCGGAAGCGCGAGCAACGCAAGCGCGCCCACCACGGCAAGCGGGACACCGACCAGCGCCACCAGGCCCGCGAGTGCGCCACCGGCCAGCAGCACCGGAAGGGCAAGCAGGGCAAGCGCACCCACTGCCGCGAGGGCGACGAGTCCGCCGCCGATGACCAGGACCGGGAGGCCGAGAACTGCGAGGGCGGTGAGCGCCAACGGGATACCGACCGCTGCGGCGAGTGCACCACCCGCCAGCGCAAGCGCACCGACGACGGCAAGGGGCACGCCGATCAATGCGGCCAGCGCGAGTGCGCCCACGGCCGCCACCGGCACGCCGATCAAGGCGGCCAAGGCGCCGCCGATCAAGAGGGGCACGGCGAGCAGTGCGGCCGCGCCCAGCGCCAGCGGGAGGCCCACCACCGCGGCCACACCGAGCAGCGCACCGCCGACCAGCAGCACCGGGAGGACGACTGCGCCCAGTGCCGCCAACGGGATGCCGATCAGCGCGGCCAGACCGGCCAGCGCGCCGCCGATCAGAACCGCGGGCAGTGCCAGTAGGGCGAGCGCACCCACTACTGCCAGCGGGATGCCGATCGCCGCGGTGAGCGCGCCGCCGATCAGCAGGACCGGCAGGGCGAGCAGCGCGAGTGCGCCGACGGCCGCGAGGGCCAGCACCGCAACGATGGCCAGCGCCGCCACCGGAGCACCGAGCGCGAGTGCGCCGAGCACGGCGACGGCGAGGGCGGTCGCGCCCGCCACCGCGCCGGCCACGAAGGTCGCGCCGAGCGCGGCCAGTCCGGCCATGGCGAGTAGTGGCAACGCGACGAGCGCGAGCAGTGCGAGCACCGGAAGCGCGAGCACGGCGATCACCGGAACCGCCACGGCGGCAAGCACTCCGAGCGCCGCCAAGGCCAGCACCGCCACCACCGCCAGGACCGGCAGAGCCACCAGTGCAAGCGCGCCCAGTGCGGCCAAGCCGAGCACCGGAAGCGCCAACAAGGCCAGCACCGGAAGCGCAAGCAACGCAAGCGCACCGAAACCCGCCATCCCGAGCACCGGCACCGCCAGCAGCGCCAGCACCGGAAGCGCAAGCAGCGCAAGTGCGCCGAGGCCCGCCAAGGCGACCAAAGGCGCGAGCACTGCGGCGGCGACACCGAGGGTGGCGAAGTCGAGCACGAGGCTGATGGCGACCAGGGTGACCGCGAGCGCCGTCGTGACGGCCACCAGCGCCGCCCCGATCACCAGCGCCAGCACCGGCAACCCGACGAGGCCGAACAGACCGAGGCCGACACCGAGTGCCGCGATCGCCAACCCTGCCACCAGGATCGGCGACCACACCGCCAACAGCGCCAGCGCGAGGACCGGCGACAACGCCGTGGAAACCACCACCGCGAACGGGCCGAAGATCAGGAACGGCAGCGTGAGCACCGCGGCCAGGACGAACCCGGCCAGCCCCACCGCACCGGTGGCCAGCACCGCGGCCACCGCCAGTACAGCGGCAATCAGATTGCCCGCCAACAGGATCGCGCCCAGCCCGGCACCGCCGACCAGCAAGGTCGCGAACGCGAGCACCGCCATCACCACGAAGGCCGCGGCCGCGAGCGGAACCGAGATCAGCAGCAGCGGCGGGAACAGCGCCGAAACCGCGACGAAGGTGCCCAGCGCCAGCACGCCGAAGAACATCCAGGCGGCGACCAGCCCTAGTCCGAGTGCCGCGACGAACCCGCCGAGCAGCGTGCTCACCACGGCCACGGTGCCGAGAGTCGCGAGCGTGCCGAGCAGCACGCCGCCGAAGAGCAGCGGCAGCGCGATCAGCGCCAGCGGCGGATTGATCACGATCAGCGCCAGTGCCCCGAGCGCGAGCAACGCGAACGACAGCGCCGAGACCACGAGCCCCCCGGCGAACACGGTCGCCACCACCGCGAGGGCGAAGGCGAGCAGCCCGAGCACGATCGCACCGCCACCGATCCAGGTGGCCACCACGAACGCCGCGGCGACGACGCCGATACCCGCGCCCGTGATGATCGAAAAGGCCAGTGCGCCGAGCAGAATGAACGGGATCGCATACGGCATGGTGACCATGAACACCACGGTCGCGAGCAAGGTGAACGCCGCCAGACCGGCGATCGCGAGCAGCGCCACCGCGGTGACGGCGAACGTCGCGAACGCGAGCAGGCCGAAGCCGGCGAACAGCATCGTCAACCCGATCGCCGCCGGAATCGCGACCAGACCGAGGAACAGCAGCGGAGCCAGCAGCGGCCCGAGGATCGGCACGGCGATCACGAGTGCGATCGTGGCGAGCAATCCGCCGACCACCGCGAGCGCCACGCCGACGGCACCGAGCGCGGCGAAAGCGATTGCCGCGGCGGCGAGTCCGGCCCAGACCAGCGCCGCCGCCACGAGCTGCAAGGCAGTCGCCACCACAGCGAGTGCGAGCAGCACGATCACCGCGGCCCCGCCCGCCACCGAGAGCACCAGCAGCCCGGCCAGCGCAACCACCGCCAGGATCGCGCCACCGGCCACAGCGACCGCGCCGAACAGCACCACGGCGACGACCGCGAGCACGGCCAGGATCGGCAGCGCGATGAGCCCGAACGGCGTGAGCAGCGAGAGCAGCCCCACGCCGACAAACAGTGCGGCAGTGATCAATCCGGCGATCCCGAGCACGCCGAAGAACGCCGCCGCCGTCCCGATCAAGCCGACGACGAGGAAGGCGAGCGCGGCCGTGAACAGCACGGGCGCCACGATCAGGCCGAGGAACGGCACGAAGATCGAGGCGAGCAGCGCCGCGGCGGTCAGCACCACGAAGCCGACGAGGGTGAACACCAGACCCGCGGCCAAAGCGAGTACGGCGAGCACGATTCCGACGACGGCGGCGACCGCGATCGCGGCGATGCCACCCACCAGCATGACCGGCGCGAGCACGGTGAACGCGACGATGGCGACCGGAATCGCGATGAGCAGCACCGGTATCGCGATCACCGCGAGCACGATCAGTACCGGTATCGCCAGGACCGCGAGCACGATCGCGCCCACGATCAGCGCACCGATCACCAAGGGCGCGAGCAGGATCGCGCCGAGTACCACCGCACCCAGGGTGAGCACGGCGGCCAAGCCGAGTCCGCCGACGATGGCCAGCGGCACGACGGCGAGCAGCGCGATCGCGGGCAGCGCGAGCAGCCCGAGCGCGGCCGGATGCCGGGCATCGGAGACCATCCCGCGCACGGCGTCGCGCAGCTGGGTGAAGACCACCCCGATCGCGGCGGCCGGATTCGACGCCATGGCCAGCAGCGGCACGATGAGCGCGAGGGCCGGTGTCATACCGCCGAGCTGCGGTGCGAACAGGCCGAGCAGCGGTGCGGCGACGGCGAGCAGTCCGGGCGGTAGCTGCTGAGCGGACGGATCCTGTTGTCCAGCAGTGGTTCCGGTCAGCAGGTCACGGAGTCCCTGGACCGGGTCGGGCCCGTCTTTGGGGAAGCCGAACAGCGTTTTGGCCTGGCTGATCAGATCGTCGATGGCCGGTGTCGCGGTATTGCGGCGCGTGCCCGCCATCTGTGTGGCCTGTTCGACGAAGACGAGCAGGTCATCGACCGGGCCGCGCAGCGGGCCGGTGGGGAAGGTCTGGTCCGCCCAGGAGGCGAGGTGTTCGAGTGGCATGCCGCCACCGGTGATCTGGGCGACGGTGGCGGCGAGATCGGCGATCGGTGACGCTACTGCGCCCGGGGCGCTTTCGGCTCCGGCGGGCGCCACCGCGGGCACGATGCCGGGGCCGAAGTAGAGGGGTTGCGGCGCACCGCCACCGCGGAACGCGTCGATGGCCGCGTTGATGTCGCCCGCCGCCGGCGTGTAGCCGCCGACCGTGCCCGCGACGCCGATGGCATCGTTCAGCGCGGCCTGCTGCCCGGGATCGAGCATCTGGCTTGCCATTTCGCCGCCCACGGCAGGCAGCGTGCCTTGGAGGTCGCCGGGATCGATGCCCGGCGGCAGTCCCGGAATCCCGAAGTCGTCGGCGGCGGCCTGGCCGGTGCCGAGCATGACGGTCGCCATCGAGGCGAAGGTGGCGGCGGCGTACATGCCGCGTCTGGAGCGTTGGACGACCTTTCGGTGCCGTCCGGATGCCTTGGTCTCTCGTGAACGTTCCTTCGTGACTACACGCATCAGCTTGAAGCCTCTCGTGAACGCGCCCTAGGGGCGTGCCTGGTCAGACGCGTCCTGGCCCTGGTCGAGCGGTACACGGGCAATCGACGCGAAAAGTGTTGCGGGAACTCCCGCTTGGTCAGATCGGACCGTTTTCGTACGGGGCGCATACAGCCGTGGACCAGCCACCCTCGGTACCGATGGCCGGACCGATATGGGTGTGCGGCATGCCGAGCAGGTCGCGGCAGCGGATGAAGGCGTGTTCGCCTGCTCCCGCCCCGGGTTCGCACCGGAGTGTCAGCTCATTGGTCACCGAGGTGTCGGTGGTGCACCCGGTCGGCTCCGCGGCCGCTGTTCCCGGCCCGCCGGCCCAACCGGCCGCCAGGACGGAGAACAGCATCAGCAGCACGGCCCCGAGCGCGGGTGAGTTCTTGCGGGCAACTCCCCTTTGCTGAAGATTTGCTAGCTGCGTCATGCGGTCCATGGTTCGCCGTTGGCAGAATCTCAGTCAACATAACGCAGATCACGTTCCGCCCTTTCCCCCGCTCGGAACGCATTTATTCGCCGCAAAGGCCCGCGATACATAAACGTTGTGCAAATAAGTCTGTACCGGAGCCGGTCAGCGGTCTACGATTCGAATCTCAAATACCGACGTTTAACCCTTGACGCAGCGGCTTTCGGGCATTTCGGTGTTATTGCCCGAATTATTACCATCAGTGCGCGGATATCTCCGCGGCGGCGCGCTCACCAGAGCGAATGGCCCCTTCGATATAGCCCGACCACTCGGTAGCCGTCTCACTACCCGCCCAGTGGATCGCACCGACCGGATGCCGCACGCCCGATCCCACGGTGGTCAGCACACCGGGCGGGAAGAAAGCGCCGTAGCCGCCGCGGACGAAGGGATCATCGGCCCAGACTTTCTCGTGCCAGCCGATCGGATCGCGGGCCCGATGCCCGAAAGCCCGCACCAGGGAGCCGACGATCATGCCGCGCCGCTCCGGCGGCGACAATGCGGCGAGACGATGCGCGGCCCGGCCGGGCACGAGCGCACCGAGGCAGCCGGGTCCACCGGGGCGGGTGGCGTCGAATGTGACCGGAACCGGGTCGTGCAGATTCAAGGCCTGGCCGGTGAGGAACTCGTCGCGCCAGAACGGGCGGTCGTAGACGGCGAACGCCTTCAACACCGAACCCATCGGCATGCGTTGCGTCAGATGGTCGCGCGCGGCGGGCAGCGGTGGGTCGTAGGCGATGCGACCGGCCAGCACCGGCGGCAGGGCGACGATCACGTGCCCGGCCGCCACCGCCCCGAATTCGCCTCGTACCGAAACACCCTGCGCCCCTTGCTGAATCGACGTCACCGCGGAACGGAGCCGGAGCGCGTCGCCCAATTCGGCCGCCATCGACAGGGCGGGACCGTCCGCGCCTTCGACGAAGAGTCGGGTGACCGTTTCCGCCGTCACGCCCGCTTCGACACCGCCGGCCGCGCGAATGGTGGTCAGCAGCGCGAGCATCGAGACGCTGCCGACGTCGACGCACAGTTCCTCGCCGATCATCACCTCGGCGAGTTGCCTGGCCCGTCGTTCGGGCAGATTGCGGCGCAACCAGGTCGCCGCGGTCATCGCGTCGAGCCGGTCGGCGCCCGGGGTGGTCCACGGGTGCGCGAGGTCGATCCGGGCGGCGAGCCGCTCGATCCGCCACATGGCCTGGCCCAGCACGAGCAGCACGAGCGGCGACAGGGGTGGACGCGTACCTCGAAACGGGCGGCGCACCGCGCCTTCCACCAGCAGATTCGCCCCGACGGACGGGGAGGGATAGGTCTCGGCCCCGTACTCCTGCGCGAGCGCCGCCAATCGAGTGTGCCCGCCGGAGATCCACTGCGCCCCGAGGTCCACCGCCCAACCGCCGTCGATCCGGGCACTCAGCGCCCGACCGCCCGCGCGGTCACTCGCCTCCAGCACGACGACGGTTCGACCCGCCGCCCGCAGCGCCCTTGCCGCACTGAGCCCCGCGTATCCGGCACCGACCACCACCACGTCCACGCGGTCCATGCCGGCCTCCCGTCGCCAGATCCACTCGGACACCCCCACTGTTGATCACCCACGCCGGATGCGCAACCGAAAACGGTGCGGCGCTGGTGGATACCGCCTTGGACCCGCCGGGCCGGACGGAGAAGGGGAAATCGGATGCGGCGTGGGTTGCCTGGAAGTTTGCGGTTGGGGTGAGAGACTGCGGGAATGGCGGAGTCGTTGGCGGGTGCGGCGGGGCGGCAGGCGCGCAAGCGAGTGGGACGGCGGGCGCTGGGCGAGTGGGCGGCGCCCGCGGATCGAGCGGATCCGGTCGCGGTTCTGGAGCGGCAGGCCGCCTCCCGCGTGCCGGAGTTGGTGCCTATCCGGTATGCGCGCATGGCGGCCGGGCGGTTTCCGTTTCTGCGTGGCGCGCCCGCGATCATGGCGGCGGATCTGGCGGCCGCGCCGGATACCGGGCTGACCGTGCAACTGTGCGGCGACGCGCATCTGTCGAATTTCGGTCTGTTCGCGTCACCGGAACGCGCACTGGTCTTCGACCTGAACGACTTCGACGAGACGCTGCCCGGCCCCTTCGAATGGGACGTGAAAAGGCTGTCCGCGAGTATCGCGGTGGCGGCTCGCGCCAACGGCTTTGCCGACACCGATGCCGAAACCTCGGTCGGGGCAGCGGCTTCGGCTTACCGGGCGACGATGGGTCGCTTGGCCGGACTCGGCGAACTGGCGGTCTGGTACGAGATGATCGACGCCGACAAGCTGGCCGCGCTCGCCCAGAAACCGAAGCGGCGCAAGGGAGTTGAGCAGGCGCTCGCCGACGCACGGGCCCGTACCAACCTCCAGGCCCTGGAAAAGCTGACCGAACCCGACGCCGACGGCGTGCCGCGTATCCGGCATCGGCCACCGCTGTTGACCCCGATCGAGCAGGTCGACGCCGACACGGTGCGGCGGGTGTTCGCGGACTTCCGGCGCACCCTGGCGGAGGAGCGACGGGTCCTGCTCGACCGGCACGAAATGCTGGACGTGGCAGTCAAAGTCGTCGGTGTGGGCAGCGTCGGCACCCGTTGCTTCGTCGCGTTGCTGGCCGGGCGAGAAAGCCGCAGTCCGCTGTTCCTGCAGGTGAAGGAGGCGCAGGAGTCGGTGCTCGCGCGGCACACCGCGCCGAGCAAGTTCCGTAACCAAGGGCACCGAGTGGTGCACGGGCAGCGGCTCACTCAGGCCGCGAGCGACATCTTCCTCGGCTGGGCAGCCGGATTGGACGGCAGGCACTATTACTGCCGCCAGCTCCGCGACATGAAGGGTTCGGCGACGATCGAGGAGATGTCGCGCCGATATCTGCGCGACTACTCTGCGCTCTGTGGCCATACCCTCGCCCGGGCGCACGCCCGCTCCGGCGATCGAGTCGCGATCGCCGCATACCTCGGCACCAGCGATGCCTTCGACCGCGCCATGATCGACTTCGCCCTGGCCTACGCCGACCAAACCGCCGCCGATCACCAAACATTGCTTGCCGCAATAGAATCCGGCCGAATAGTAGCGGCGGACAAGGCCTACTGAGCCGCGGAGGTCGCAGCGCACCAGCCCTGGCGAGACCGACGTTTGCAAGTACAGAATGTGGCGACACCGCGTCGACATGATCGCCGGACACTGCCTCGGACGGGCACCGGACCTAGGTTCTACTGTCATTCTAGTCGCTCGCCAGGGTTGAAACCGACGCCGAATCCGGCCGTTGAGAGTGACGGGCGACGCACCGGAACGGTGGTCCCATCGGAAGAAAAAGGCGGCGCGAACGGTCACATCGGTAAAGGGCTGTTGACAATTGGCGAACAATTACGAGATCTCTTTTCCGCCACAAGCACTCGGTTTCGCGCAGATCGGGAAATGCAAGCGACATCTGCAAGTACAAAGTGCTGCGACGAATGTCGTCACAAACGAGGCGGCAGCCCGCGTGATCACATTCCGGAACGAACTCTCGGCTCCGCCCTCGGCGCGCGGAAAACCCCACGCCCGCACCCGTACTCAGACCGTTCGGTTCGCGTCCGCACAGACATCTGCAAGTGCAGAAGTTGGCGACGAGACGTCCGCACTCGCGCGACCTGCCCGCCACGCGGCGGTAAAAGCCGAGGCCAGCAGGATCTCAGCCGGCCCGGCGGGAGCGATGCTCGGCCACGTGCACCCGGGTCGAGCAGCGGGTAGAGCAGAAGCGCCGCCTGCCGTTGCGGGAGGTATCGACGAAGACCTTGTCGCAGCCCGCGCGGGCACAGCGGCCGATCCGCGTCGGATCGTCGCAGAACAGCGCGGCGAGACCGACCGCAGTGTAGGCCTTGACCCGCTCGTCGACCGGAGCGGTCTCCTGCGCGAAATGCAGGTGCGGCGGGCGGTCGTCGTGCGTCGAAATATAGGGCTGACTTGTGGTTTTGGCGAGTAGGGCGTTGAGCCGGCGCACGGTGGGGTGATCGAACATCGCATCGAGTTCATGGATCCATCGGCGCAGTTCCGCGGTCTGCGCGGCGGTCACCGAGCCGAGCGGTTTGTAATCCGCGTCGGCCAGCAACTGCCGCAGATCTTGGTCCGGGCCTGCGTTCACCAGCCGCGCCGCCAGCTCGGCGGCCGCGCCGCCGTAAGGGTTGAAATGCACTAGACCATTACATCAGGCTGGGCTCATGGACGTAACCTGCCCCGCATGTTCCTGGCCGGCACCCACACTGGTGTCGTCGCACGGCACCGTCCGCTACCTGCGCTGTGTGTGCGGGCAGTGGCTGATCATCGATGCAGGTCTCGTTGTGGCTACAACCGGAAACAGCATGTTCGGTACGGGCGATACATCACAGAGGCGATGATTCCGAAAGACCGTGGTGTGCCCGGCCTTAGAGCTAGCCTCGATGGGGCAGTCTCCTGTGGAGGGATTTCGACATGACCACGGCTACCGTCATCCGGCCGTTGGCACCGAGTGAAGAGATCTTCGCGAGCAGTGAAGTCGTCGTCGGCTATTCGATGCGGCTTTCCGGTCGGTTGAATCTAACCGCACTGTCGGTAGCCTTCGACACCGTGCTCCGCGCGTACCCCGCGCTCGGAGCACGTCTGGAGCCGGACGGCAAACGCCATATTCTGGTCGAATCATTAGGTAACACAACACAATTGACCGTTTCTCAGGGAGATCCGGAACTCCTGCTCACCGGTGCGCAGCTGGATCAGCGCAGTGCACTGGCCGCGCTGTGCGTCGTCCTGGACGGTGATCGGGCGGGCGTGACACTGGTGACGCACCACAGCATCGCGGACGCCTGCCATTCCCTCGCCGTGCTCGCTGATCTGTGGTCCTGCTACACCGAGGCGTGCCACGGACGCGAACCCGAGCTGCCGATGCACGGCTATCCGGAGGCGGTCGAGGATCTGCTGCTGTGCCGGGGCATCGAGAAGTTCTCGGACCCGTCCGCACCGGTACGGCCGTTCGTGCGCGACACCGCGCACAGCGTCGTACTCCCGGTGGACGACGCCCCCTATCTGATTCCCTTGACGGCCCGTTGCCGCCTGTCGACACCCGACACCGCCGCACTCGCCGACCTCGCGCACCGTGCAGGCACCACGATCAACGGCCTGGCCTCCGCCGCGATTCTGCTCACCGAGGCCGAGATACGCGGGCTGCCGCTGCGCGAACTCACCTACACCTACTCCGTCGACCTGCGCAGCCGCGTCACTCCCAGCATCGGCAGCACCGAAGGCTCCAATGTGCTCGGCTTCGCCGATTTCGTCCCCCCGGCCGGCGCGAGCACCATGGTCGACCTGGCGCGCGCGATCAGCGATGCCCTGCACGCCGGACTCGCCACCGGACTCGTACAGCAGACCCCGCTGCATATCCCCGATATCGCGTCCGGGCCCGCGCCTCGATCCCCCGGCATCGTACTGGCCACCAATTGGGGCCGCATAGAGCGACCAATTCTGCCAGAAGGCTTGTACGTCAACGACTTCCGCACCCTCATGGTAGCGAAGCCGGACAAGACCGGGCATCGATTACAGCAGCCCAGCGGCACGATCATCATCAGCACCTTCGACGACCGGCTGAGCATCGAGATCCACCACCCCGAGGAAACCACCGCGGAACAACGACTACGCGTCCACCTCCTCGGCAGACACCTGAGCATGCAGTCCCAGATCGAGTTCGCCTGACGCAGCGATGCCGAAACCGGCTTCCGCGTTGTTTCATCGCTACCCCGAGGTGCGGCTCGCGGTGCCGCGGGCGGAGCTGATCTACCGGCAGTCCTGGCGCTCGCACGGCCTGCTCAGCCTGCCGGTGCAGCTGGTTTCCTGACTGCGAAACACCGCTGAGACGCGGTTGAAACGCGGCTCGGGGAGGGTGGGCGACGGCCGGAAAACTGGTTGCTCCGGCGTGCGTGTGGGGGCTTTGATCGTCCGTTGGGCACGCTAGTCGTCTAGGTGAAGGGGAGCTCTATGACCACGTCTACGGTTGTTCGTCCACTGGCGCCGAGCGAGCAGATGTTCGCATGGATCGGTGTCTACGTGGGGTACGCGGTGCAGGTGACGGGACGGCTGGATCTCACGAAATTGTCCGCGGCCTACGCGGCGGTGGTGCGGGCCTATCCGGTGCTCGGGGCACGGCTGGCGCCGACCGGCGACGGCGGCTACTCGCTGGTCGCCGGGACCGGAGCCGCTCCGGCGATCTCGGTCGTCGACGACGATCCGGACCGCCTGCTCACCGACCAGAAACTCGATCAGGGCGAGACGTTGAGCGCGGTGTGCGTGACCCGCGCCGGCGACACCGCGAGCGTGACCTTGCTGACCCATCACAGCATCGCGGACGCGTATCACTCGCTGGCCGTGCTGGCCGAATTGTGGTCGTGCTACACAGAATTGGTGTCCGGGCAGACACCGGCACGGCCCGTCCACGCCTATCCGGTTTCCATCGAAGAGGTGCTCGCCGCGCGCGGCATCGAGAAGCGGGAGCTGCCGGCCCCTGACGATCAGACCGGCACGCCCACCGAACCGCATCCCGCGCCGTCCGCCACCGAGCCGGCGGCGGGAGAGAACCGGCAGACCGTGCCGGATTCGTCGCGGTGCCTGCTGTCCGAGGCGGAGACCACGGCTCTGATCGAGCTGGGACACCGGACCGGGGTGACGATCAACGGCCTGGTCTCGGCGGCAATCCTGTTGACCGAGGCCGAAATTCGCGGCCTGCCGTTGAACGAGATCGTCTACGTCTACCCGGTCGATCTGCGTACCAGGCTCACGCCGACGGTGGGCCGAACCGACGGCACCAACCTGCTCGGGTTCGCCGACTACCACCCCACCGGGGACACCACCGACCTGGTCGAGCTCGCCGAGGACATCTGCGCGGCCTTGCACACCGCCCTCGCCGACGGGACCGTGCAGCAGACACCGCTGCATATCCCCGACCAGATCGCCGCGGGGCCGCCGCAGCTGCCCGGCATGATGATCGTCTCCAACTGGGGTCGAGTGCCCGCGCTCGCCGCCCCGGATGGGTTGCGTATCACCGATTTTCGCTCGACCGTCACGGCCGCTCCTCCCGCGGGCACGCCCCCGCCGCCGGAGCAGCCGGAGGGTGGTGCGGCCATCGTGAGCACGTTCGGCGGCCGCCTCAGCATCGAGACCCATCACTCGAAGGAACGCATCGCGCAGGAGCGGCACCGCGTCGACACCTACGCGGCGAAACTGCGTAGCGTCCTCTCCTGGACACCAAATCCTCACCACGCCAACAGGTCCGGCGCGAGCAACAGCTGAGCCGAGCGCGCAGCCCCCGCGCCGGACCAACCGTGCGCCCATTTCGGGCGACACCTGACGCGGCCGACCCGGCTATCACCGTTTGTCCTTCTCTATTTTAACCGAGGGGGCGGGGAAAAACATCGGCACGCAGGGGGATGTTTCCGCAGGTAGTCCGGACTTAACTGGAGAGCTGTCACCTGGATGGCGCACCGTGCGGAGGAACCTTGGACAGCCTGGAGAGCGTTGATCGCGGGGTGGTCGGCACGCTCGGTCACCGGGGCCCGGTCGTGTGCCGGGTTCTCGGACCGGTCGAGATCGACGTCGACGGGGTACCGGTCGACCTGCCCGGCCCACGGCCGCGTCAGCTGTTGGCCGCGCTCTCGTTCGCCGGCGGCGCCTCGGTGCCGAACGACGTGCTGGCCGGGCACCTGTGGGGTCGCACCCCGCACGGTCGGCCCAGCCCCAACGTGCGCGTCGTGGTCCATCGCTTACGTGCCGCCCTCGGACCGCAGGCCGGCCGGGTCCTCGTGCTCGATCGGTGCGGCTACCGGCTCGCACTACCGCCGGAGTGCACCGATCAGGGGCAGTTCGGCGTGCTGGTCGGCGCGGGCGTGCGCGCACTGCTGGACGGTCACGCCGAAAAGGCCGTGACCACCCTGGCCGAGGGTCTCGCGCTGTGGCGCGGACAACCGTGGACCGAACTCGGCGACTCGCCCGAATTGCTCGGTGCCCGAACGAAGTTGAGCGAACTCCGGGAGCTCGCCGTCGAAGAGTTACAGGCTGCCCGGCTGGCGTGCGGCGATACCGCGGGCGCCGTCGCGGCGTTGAGCGAAGCGGTCATCCAGACGCCGTACCGCGAACGACGATGGGAACTGCTGGCGCTCGGCCTGTTCCGCGGCGGCAGGCAGGCCGAGGCGCTGGCACAGCTGCGCACGGTGCGGCAGCTGCTGCGCGAAGAGATCGGCGTCGAACCCGGCCCCGCACTGCGCGACCTGGAGCGCCGGCTGCTGGACCATGACCAGGGATTGCTCTTACCCCAGCAGCCGGTCCGCGCCACCACCGGCAGCCCGGCTACCAGCCCGCTGGTGCGTGGCTTCCGCGCCTACCCGGCCGGGCAGCAGGCCAGCTGATCAGGACGATCCGGCGGTCGCACCGGACACCAGCATCGACATCACCCAGGCGAAGCCCTGGCCGAGTGCCGTCATCCAGTCGCCTACGTTGAACGAACCCATCGCGGATTTCCTTCTGCTCGTGTGTATTTCGAACCTCAGCGCAGACCCGCGTCCGGTCGCACGGCATCGCCGGCGGCCGTCAGATCGCAGGAGTGGTCATTGCTGAGGTTGCCGCCGGTGGACAGGATGGTGGCGAACACCTTCTTACAGTTCTGTTCGCCGAGGCCCGCGGTGTTCTGCGCAATGGTCGAGCCGCGCAGGATCAAATGCCCCATACCGGGATTGAACACATCGGTGAACTGGTAGGGCAACGTATCGAGATACGCGGGCGCGATATTGATCCCGCCGCCGCCTTCGTCCGCGCTGTTCCCCGTCACGACGGAGTCGATGAGCACCACCTCACCGACGCCCCGGATATCGAGACCGCCACCGCGCCCGGCGAATCCGCCGAACCGATACCACTTGACGCGCGGGTTGACGACGCGATTGTCGGTGATCGCGGTGCGAGTGAAGGTGCAGGTGTTGTCGCAGCGCACACCGCCTGCCTCACCCGCCGCGTTGGCGGTGACGATGCTGTCGGTCATCCGCATATCCGCGACGGGGATGTTGAAGATACCGCCGCCGTAGTCGGCCGCGTTCCCGACCACCGTCACGTGATCGAGAACCAGCTTGCCGGAGTTGGCGATTCCGCCGCCGCCGGTCTCGAACAGCGGAATCTCGTGCTCTGTGGCGTTGCCGCCGGTGATGGTCAGTCCGGACAGCGACACGTGCGCGGTGGTGAGCATGACCCGGTCCCGATGACCCGCGTCGATGACCGTGCGGTCCTGGCCGGCGCCCTCGATGGTGGTGTCCGCCGTGACATCGAGGTCACCGGTGGCCGGATCGATGAAGGGGCCGTTGGTGTTCCAGAAGTTCGGCGCAATGGTGAGCTCGTAGCGGCCCTCGGGCACCCGAATCGTGCTGCCCGGCCGCACATTCGCGGCCTGGATCGCCGCGCGCAGGGTGCACTCCCCCGCGTCCGTACGACACACACCGTCGAACGGGTTCGCGACCGCGCCGTCCGCGGTGGTCGTGACGGTGTAGCTGCCGGGTCCGGCGGCCGAGCCGGTCTCGGCCACGGCAGGGATCGGCGCGCTGTACAGCGCGCCGAGTACCACCACACCGATCATCGACAATGACGAGATCTTCATCCGACCAACCACTCTCGGCGCGACTGCTGCGGGATGAGACAGCTTTCGCTGCGCTGTCTCGGTGCTTCGGTTCTAACAGACCCGAAAGTCACGCCGGGGCGTGTCGGACACTTCCTTCACGAATGCACAATTCTGCTGGGCAGATCGACAGGAACCCTCAGCGCAGCAGTGAACGGGCGGTCGGCGCCAGCCGCAGTCGCTCGATCGGGCGCGACACCCACTTGCCCAACTCCGGCAGCACCCGCTCGGTCCAGGTGGGTTCGGCCAGCGCGCGCAGATGCGCCTCGCGCCACGCCGCGCTCTCGAACAACGAGAACACCACGACGGCCCGCTCATCGCGCACCGGCAGCGGCGCAAAGGTATTCGGTGTGGGATCGGTGACGTACAGTCCGGTCAGCGTGCCCCCCGTCAGTAGCAACGCGCGGCGCACCCGCTCGTTGAAGAACGGCGCGAACTCCGCGAGCGGGGTGTCGGGGTAGAAGATCGTGACGAGCAGCCGCGAGTCCGGCAGATCCGTGACCGCCACACCGGCGCGCGTGCCCGTGAGCCGCAGTGCGTGCTGCGTTGAAACAGGCTGCAGCAGCAATGCATTGGACGTGTCGACCATGGTCGCGCGCGCGGCGGGGGCATGCGTCCGCCAGGCTGCACCCTCTACATAGAAGGCGTTGAGCGCGGCATCCCGGGACGCCATATCGGGGAACGCGCGAATCCAGACGAACCGATCCGGATCGTCTTCGTCGCGGAACTGGCCGACGATGCGCATGCCGACGGCCTCCTGCGTTTCGACGAGTTCCCGATCGAACAGGTCGATCATGGTGTCCCGGGTACCGGGATGCAGCGTGTACTGCCTGAGTTCGACCACGGGCCAAACAGTTTCGGTCATCGGACAACTGTGCCATCGCACGCCGACAGTTTCACGCCAACGGATAGGGCGGGGTGCTCTTACCCATGATTCGGTACCGATTCCACAGGTCCCGGTCGCCGATCACCGCGGGCCGTGCCGCGGCGTCGGTCCGCACCACGCACGGCGTGCGTTGTTCGTCGCCGAGCACCTCGGTGAGCGCGTCGTCGGCGTCGACCCGGCCGACCCACCGGTACACGCCGTCGGTGGGCTCGGGATATCCCCGCAACTCCACGCGCACCGGCACTTCCACGCCGCGCACCACGAGGGTCGCCGCCCCGAAATAGTCGGCGCGGTCGTGCGGACTGCCGTCGGCTGCACCACGTTCAGTCATGGCGACCTCCTGGAAGCTGACGAAACCGTGTCTCAGACAATCTTGACAATACGCACCGCGAGTTCCAGACTCAAGGGAGATCGGTACCAGCGGTACCGGATAAAGCATGTCACGATCGTGCGCCGTTGCGGGTCGACGCCGAGGACACCCGTGCGCGACCCGAAGGGAGCCGATCCCGATGGCAACCCCGATTCCCGACCCGAGCGAATTCCCTCGGCCGGACACCAGCTCAGGCGGCCCGGTGCGGCGCCGCCGCACCGTAACCGACCGCGACCTCAGTGCGCGCCGGTTGCTGCTCGACGCGGCCGAGGAGACCTACGACGGCGATCTCGACATCGATTGGGCGGCGCCGATCGACCCCGGAAAGCATTGGCTGCCCCAGCATCTCGGCACTATTCACGACACCTGGGTGTGGCGCCGGATGAGCGCGGAGCAGCGTGCGACGCTGGCCAGGTACGAGCTGGCCAACCTGCTCACGCTCGCCATCTACGCCGACGCCGCCCGGTCCATGCTGCTGTTCCGCGACATCATCGAGGCGTCCGGGCCCGCGGACGACCGCACCCGCGCCGCACTCGCCGCCATCCACGCCGACAGCCGCACGATGGCCATGTTCGGCCGCATGGTGCACAAGAGCGGGCTCGCCCCTTACCGGCGACCCGTACTCGCCCAGACAGTCTCGCGACTCATTCTGCTCACGCCGAAGAACACCGCGGCCGCGGCGGTGACGCTGCTGATCCAACAGGCGATGCACGACGTGGCCGACACGATCGCGAACGACCCGGAAATCCAGCCACATCTGCGTCAGCTGATGAAGATCCATCAGGCTGCCGCCAGCCGCAACCTGGCCTATGCGCAAGACCAACTGCGCGCCGAAATCGAGGAGCACGGCACGGTTTCCAACACAGTCGCCGCGCTGTGGGCCGCCGCCGCGACAGCTGCGCTCTACCCGGCGCTCATCGCACCGCGCCCCTATCGGGCGGCGGGAGTACCGCGTAGGCACGCGCTCCTCGCCGCCTATCTGAGCCGGCACTACGCGGAATCCGCCCGGGCATTAACTGAATCCTTTGTGCGACAAGGTATTCAGGCCGGACTGTTCGACGGACCGGTAACCACGACCATTCTCCGGCTGGGTCGCGTGTGGCCCGGTTCCACATCGAGGAGGCACCGATGAGCACCCCCACCAAACATGCCGTCAGCACGGCGGGCATGTCGACCACCCGCGCCAAGAACGTCGGCGATCGGCAGAAGACCGCGCAGCGGCTGCTGCGTTCGGCTGCCGATCGCGCCTATGACGGTGAGGTGGACATCAATTGGGACGCGCCGCTCGAGCCGGGCAAGCGATGGATGCTCGACCACCGGCAGACCCTGTACGGCACCTACCTGTGGGACCGGCTCACCGACGAGCAGCGCGGCACCCTCGGCATGCACGAGGCGGTCAGCGCGCTGAGTTTCGGCATCCTCGCCGAGACCGCGCTGTCCACGTTTCTGCTGCGGCAGGTGATCGAATACCAGAATCCCGGCGACGAGCACAGCCGGTACGCGCTGGCCGAAGTCGGCGAGGAGACCAGGCATTCCACCATGTTCAGCCGGATGATCAACAAATCGGGACTGCGCGCGTACCAACCGTTCATTCCCAAGCCACTGCTCAAAGCGGTGCGGCTGGTCGGGCTGGTTCCGATGGGCCCGGCGACGCTGGCCGGACTGCTGCTGGTCGAGGAAACCCTCGATCGGCTGCAGCGGGAGAACATGGACGATCCGCAGATCCAGCCACATATGCGCCAGCTCAACAAGATTCATGTACTGGAGGAGGCCAGGCACATCACCTACGCCCGGGAAGAACTGGTCCGCCAGATCGCCGCGCGCGGCAAGCTGGTGAACGCGGCGCACCGACTCGCGTTCGCCATCATGGTGTTCGGTATCCAGCCCGCCATCGTGACGCCGCGGGTCTATCGCTCGGTGGGCATCCATCCGCTGCACGGACTGGTCGTGGCACTACTCAATCCGCACTATCAGGAGAACGCGAAGTTCGCCGGAGAGATGTTGCTGCGCTACGGATACGAGGTCGGCATGGTGCGCGGCGCGGTCACCACCCGCATCCTGCGCCTGGCCCGTGCCCTGCCCGACGACGTGCTCGCCGAGCTGTCGCGGGCGGCGTGACGATGACCGAACCGGATGTCGCGCCGCCGCGGACCGGGCAGGCGCCCACCGCTACCGCGAATACCCATGTGCACGAACTGACGATCGTGGAGGTGATCCGTGAGACGCCGGACACCGTCTCGCTCGTCTTCGAGGTGCCCGATCTGCTCGTCCCTCGATTCCGTTACCGCCCAGGGCAATTCCTAACCTTGCGGATCCCGAGTGCCCGGGCCGGCTCGGTGGCGCGCTGCTACTCGTTGTCGAGTTCACCGCACCTCGACGACGATCTGATCATCACCGTCAAACGGACCGAGGCGGCTACGCCTCGAACTGGCTGTGTGACAACGCTGTTCCCGGCCTGCGCGTGACGATGCTGTCCCCGTCCGGTGTCTTCACACCGAGATCGCTGGACGCCGACCTGCTGATGATCGCCGCGGGCAGCGGGATCACCCCGATCATGTCGATCATCAAGTCGGCCTTGCTCGCGGGCACCGGAACGACCTACCTGTTCTATGCCAACCGCGACGCGGGCTCGGTCATCTTCGGCACCGAGCTGGCCGGGATGATGACGGAGTATCCGGACCGCCTGATCGTCGACCACTGGCTGGTGTCGAGCATGGGCCTGCCCACCGCCGCGGCACTCACCGAACGGCTCTGGCCGTATACCGGATTCGACGCCTTCCTCTGCGGGCCTGCGGCTTTCATGCGGACAGCACGGGCGGCCATGCTCGCGGCGGGCATGACCGAACGGCACGTGCACACCGAGATCTATCAATCGCTGACCGGCGATCCCTTCGCCGATATCGTGCTCGCCGCGGACGACGCCGAAACACCGGCCACCGCGACGGTGCACCTCGACGGCAGGCGGCTCGAGCTGGCCTGGCCTCGGCACACACCGTTGCTCGAGGTGCTGCTGGCCGCCGGTCACGACGCGCCCTACTCCTGCCGGGAGGGCGCGTGCAGCGCCTGTGCCTGCACGGTGCGCTCGGGCGAGGTCCGCATGCTCCGCAACGACACACTGGTCGATGCCGATCTCGCGCTCGGCCTCACGCTGGCCTGCCAGTCGGTCCCGCTGACCGAGCACGTCGACATCGCCTTCGACCAATAGTGCCCCGATGGACGACTACGACTACGTGGGCCCCGCGACCGTCACCGTGGGCGGCCAGGGCATCGCGGTAGAGCTGGTGCTGCGCGGGCACTTCCAGGGCATCGACGGAATCTATCGCTGGTACGGGCGGATCCGGCCGAATCCGGAACTCGCCGCCGCGGTGGGCGACCGCGCGGAGGGGACGGTCGAGACCGCGTTCGGCACTGCGGCGGCCGTGTTCGGCGACCTCGATTTCTGGGACCGCTACCGCGTCTCGGGGCGCAGCACCCCGCCGTTCTTCGTGCCGAAAAGCTTGGCCGATCTGGACGATTCGGCGCCGAGCGGGTGAGTTCGGCTCAGCGTTCCCGGAACCGCAGCGGCCGGGCCCCCTGGGCGGCCTTGTTGCGGTACATGGCGGTATCGGCCGCATGCATGAGTTCGTCGGGGGCGGCGGGTACTTCGTCGAGGAAGACGGTGCCGATGCTGGCGCCGACGGTCACCAGATGATTCTGCACGGCTATCGGCTGCACCAGCGACTGCGCCAGTGCAGCCGAAACCTTTGCCAATTGCTCTGCACACGAGCACTTTTCGACCAATACGATGAATTCGTCGCCGCCGAGCCGCGCGACCAATCCGCCGAACGGCACCACGGCGCCCTGTAGTCGCTCCCCGACGACGCGTAACACCTTGTCGCCCACGGTGTGTCCCCAGACGTCGTTGATCTCCTTGAAACCGTCCAGATCCAGGTAGCACACGCCGATCGGCGGATCGGCGTTCGCCAGCCGGTCGAAGAACAACGTGCGGTTGGGCAGCCCGGTGAGGCTGTCATGATTGGCGTCGTGCCACAGCCGGTCGGCCAGTTGCTTGCGTTCGGTGACGTCGACCGCGACGCCGATCAGGAACCGCACCTGGCCGGTGTTGTCGCGCACGGCCGACATCGACAGGTCGATGGTGGTGACGGTGCCGTCGGGCCGCAGATGATCGGTCTCCAGCCGGAAGCGGTCCGCCGCGCCGCTGAGCAGCCGCTGCAGTTCGTCGAAGGCGTAGCCGATATTCGCGGGTCCGAGCAGTTCGGCGACCGAACGCCCCGGCATCACCTCCACCGGGAGACCGAGCATGTCGGCCATCGCCGCGTTCGAGTCGAGCACGTTGCCCATCACGTCGATGGTGCCGATGCCGACCGACGCGCCCGCGAAGACCGCGGCGAACCTGGCCTCCGAGAGCTGCCGCTTCGCCTCGGCCTCCTGGGCCGCGGCCAAGGTCGCGACCAGGGTCGCCTCCTGCTCGGCCAGCGCCGCCGAGCGCAGGGCCGCGGTACAGCCCGCCGCGAACTCGGCGGCGGCGAGCACGGCCCGGTCCCGGATCCGCTCGTACTCCGGTCCACTGTGCGCCGCGCACAGGTCGTTTACCAGATCCCGGCAGATCACCACCACCGAGCGGCTGACCGCCACCGCGTCGCGATAGTTCGCCGCGATCAGCACCGCCGCCGCTTCCCTGGCGACGGCGAGTTCAGCCGTGCCGAGCACCACCGCCGCCAGGGCTTCGGCCAGTCCGGCCAGCATGGCTTCGATCTGGGATCGCGTGAGCGTGGGAGCCACCGCGCCGTCGAGCGCGTCGGCCCACCGCACCGCTAGCTCCTGCGACCCCACTCAGGGACCCCCTGCCGGCTCGTGGTCGGGCTTCAGGCCTTTCGGCCGACGCCGGCCAGACCGAGCGAACGGCCCGGCGTCTCGTGCAGATCGCGGTCCGACTCCGGGCGCCAGACCGGCAACTCCACCACGCCGGGCTCGACCAGCTCCCATCCTTCGAACATAGCGACGATCCCTCGGCGATCGCGAAAATGGATACCGATTCGTTCCTTGTTCGTCGCGTTGTCGCCGAGTTTGCTCGCGTCCTCGGGCCGCAGCTCGGAGGTCAGATGCGAGATCGCCACGTAGCTACCCGGCTGGACCGCGGCGCGCAGCTGCGCCACCTTCGCGATCGGCTCGTCACTGTCGGCGAGCAGGTGCAGCACCGCGACCAGCAGCAAACCGACCGGTTGGTCGAAGTCGATCAGCCCGGTATCGCCCGCCTTGGCGAGCAGTTCGGCCGGCTTACGCAGATCCGCCTCGATCGCGCCCGCCCGGTCGTTGCCGCGCAGGATCGCCCGCGAATGCGCCACCGCCACCGGATCGATATCCGCATAGAGGACGCGAATATCGGGGTCAATACTCTGCACCACCTCGTGCACATTTCCGGCTGTCGGAATCCCCGACCCGATATCGAGGAATTGGCGAATTCCGGAATCGGCCAGGAAACGCACCGCACGCCGCAGGAATGCCCGGTTGCTCAGCGCCAACCTGGGCAAATCGGGCACCAGCGTCTTGCCCATCTCCGCGGCTTTGCGGTCGATCTCGAAATTGTGCGAACCCCCGAGCAACGCGTCGTACATACGCGCCGGGCTCGCCTGCTGCATATCCACGCCCTCGGGTGCCCACGCCGGCCTATCCATCGAAACCCCTTTATTTGCTCACGATCGAACTCGCCGCACCAGACCGGCCTACCCACCCGGGCGTCGTGTGCCTGATCACCCGGACAGTGCTGTGCGAATGATAGTCGGGTTCGGTGGCCTGCGGGTAGATCGGAAGCGACGGGGGTTGGCGCACACCCGATTTCATGCGCCCGCGGCGGAGATCCGGGCCAGCGTCTGCACCGGGTCGGTGAGCACGTCGGCGAAGGCCAGCTCGGCCGCGCCGATCAGGGTCGCATCACCGCCCAGGGACGAGGTGCGCAGGCGCACCCGCTCCCGGACCGCGAGCAGGCTCTCGACCGCCACCCGGCTGCGCACCTGCGCCGCCGAGGCGAGATAGATCTCCCGCAGCACCCCGCCGAAGACGACCATCGACGGGTTGAAGATGTTCACCAGGTTCGCGACGCCGTATCCGAGCCAGTCCCCTACCTGATGCAGCGCGTCCCGGGCCGTCGAATCGCCGCGGGCCGCGGCCTCCACGATCGCCTCCACCGCGGCGCGGCCCGGCGGATCGGTGCGGCCCGCGGCCGCGATCAGGCCCAGCTCGCCCGCCTCGGCCTCCAAGCAGCCGCGGGATCCGCAGGCGCAGGGCCGCCCGTCCCGGTTGACCACCATGTGGCCGACCTCGCCCGCGTAGCCGCCCTCGCCGCCGAGCAGCTGGCCCCCCATGATGATGCCGCCGCCGATGCCGACGTCACCGTGCAGATAGATCAGATCGGACAGACCGGCGCCGACGCCGCGCTCGCATTCGGCGAGTGCGCCGAGATTGGCGTTGTTGCCGACCACCACCCGCAGGCCGAGATCGAGTTGCCGAGTCAGCTGCTCCCCGAAGGGGACATCGACCCAGCCGATGTTCGGGCCGTAACGGACGACGCCGTCCTCCTCGCGCACCATGCCGCAGAACGCCACCCCGACACCGACGCATCGAGCCTCGCCCGCCGCCCCGCCGATCAAGCCGCGCGCCATCGACGCCAACGTATCGATCACGTCATCCGGGTCGAAAGTCCCTGTCGGGCGCACGGTTTCGACCTGATCGAGCACCGAGCCGCCCAATCCCACCCGAGCCGCGGCCAGCCGATCGGCGCCGACATCGAGCGCGACGACATAGACCCGGTCCGACTCCGGGCGCACCACCAGCGACGGGCGTCCCGCCTTGCCGGTCTGACCGGGAAGTTCCTCCCTGATCAGACCGGCGGCGGCGAGATCGGCCGTCAAGGCCAGGATGGTGCTGCGGTTCAACCCCATTCGCTCGGCGAGCGTGGCACGCGAGACCTGGCCGTCCCGGTGCACGTGCCGCAGCAGCACGGCCAGATTCCGCCTGCGGATCTCCTCCGGCGAAGAAGCCGGTCGCATGGTCACCGCCTCTCCGCGTCTGGTGTCCTCGGTACCCGGGCAGCTAACCGCCGAGGCGGGTGCGTTTGCGCGACAACGCGTCCACGCCGGCCGCCAAGAGCAGCACAAATCCTGTCACAACGAATTTCGTGCCCGCGCTGTAGCCCATCAAGCCCATGCCGTTGTCGATCACGGCTACCACCGCGGCGCCGAGTACCGCGTCCAGCATCCGGCCCCGCCCGCCGAACAGGCTGGTACCGCCGATGACCGCGGCGCCGACCGCGAGCAGCAGCACGCTGCTACCGCCGGTGTTGGGGTCGACCGAATTGGCACGCGACGCCGCGACCAGACCGCCGACCGCGGCCATCGTCGAACACAGCACGAATGCGGTGATCTTCACCCGGTCCACCGTGATACCGGCGCGCCGGGCCGCTTCGGCGTTCCCGCCGACCGCGTAGATATGCCTGCCGAACGACGTGCGGTTGAGCACGAAGGTCCACAGCAGCAACAGAACCGCGATCAGCGGAACGACGATCGGCATGCCCTTGAGCGAGTGCAACTCCGGGTTGCGGCTGCGTTCCCCGTTGAGCACCAGCACCGCGATGCCGAGCACCACCGCCACCGCGACGATCCGCGCCACGATCACCGGCATGGTCTCGCCGGTCAGCCCGAGTTTGTTGCGGGCCCGCAGTTTTCGATACTGGAGCACCGCGAACCCGGCGACCAGGAGCACGTACATCAGCCAGCCGAGCAGCGGCGGGACGTTCTTGTTCGCGATGGCCAGGATGGTGTCGTCGCGGATGGAGATATTGCGGCCGTTGTCCATGATCTTCAGCGCGACACCTTGCAGCGCAAGGAAAGCCGCGAGCGTCACCACGAACGACGGAATGCCGATCTTGACCACGATGGTGCCGATCGTCAGGCCGATCACCACGCCGGTGAGCAGCGAGACCAGCACCGCCACATACCAGGGCCAGCCGCGATCGGTGAGCAGCACCGCGAGCACCGCGGCGCAGACGCCGCTGGTGAATCCGGCCGAGAGATCGATCTCGCCGAGCAGCAGCACGAAGATCAGGCCCATCGCGATCACCGCAATCGCCGCGCCCTGGGTGAACAGGTTCGCGAAGTTGGCCTCGGACATGAAGACCGGGCGCGCGACCCAGAAGACACAGGACAGGATCACCAGCGCGAGCACCGACGGCAGCGCGCCCATGTCGCCGCTGCGGACCCGCCCGACATACTCGTTCACGAGCTCGGAAACCGGTGCGGTGGCGGGCTTTTCCTTCTCCAACAGGCTCATCGGTTGGCTCCGTTCGCGTCCAGGCCGAGATCGCCGCTGCGCCCTGCCGTAATGAGTTCCACGACTTGGCCGTGCGTCACGTCGGAGGTCCGCACCTGCGCCGCCATCCGGCCCAGGTACAGCGCCGCGATCCGATCCGATACCGCGAAAACGTCGTTCATGTTGTGTGAGATGAGCACCACCGCGAGACCGCGGTCGGCCAGTCGGCGCACCAGTTCGAGCACCTGCTGGGTCTGCGCGACGCCCAGCGCGGCGGTCGGCTCGTCCAGGATCACCACCTTGCTGTTCCACAGCACGGCTTTGGCGATCGCCACCGTCTGCCGCTGCCCGCCGGACAGGCTCGACACCTGCTGCCGCACGCTCTTGACCGTGCGAACGGACAGGCTGGCCAACGTCTTTCCGGCCAGTTCCTCCATCGCGTACTCGTCGAGCACGATGCCGGTCTTCTTCTCCCGGCCGAGGAACATGTTCTGCACGATGTCGAGGTTGTCGCAGAGCGCCAGGTCCTGGTACACGATCTCGATGCCGAGCGCGGCGGCGTCGCGCGGGCTGTGCACCTGAACGGGATTGCCCTCGAACAGGAATTCCCCCGCATCGATCGGATGCGTGCCGCCGATGCATTTGACGAGTGTGGACTTGCCGGCGCCGTTGTCGCCGACGAGCGCGGTCACCTCACCCGCGTAGGCGGAAAAGGCCACGTCGTGCAGGACATGCACCGGTCCGAAACTCTTTTGCAGGCCGCGTAATTCGACTACCGGCGTACCGTTCCCGCCGGTCACCGGACCACCACCCGGATCGAATCGCCGCGCGATGCTTCACTCATTTACTGCTCCTAGGGGTGCCCCGTCCGCCGTCCCCTCATCGAAACGGCGGAAGGGGCGTGGCGGGATCAGATGCCGTTGTCCGCGCAGAGTTTCGCGAACTCACCGGTGCACAGCTCGTCCTTGGTGACGTAGCCGTCGGCGACGACATCCTTGACGTTGGCCGCGTAGATCGGCTTGGGCTCCAACAGCACCGAGGGCACGTCGGACTTGGACTCCGGATCCTTCACCGAGCCGTTCGCCTGTCCCTGCTGGCCCTTGGTCAGCGCGATGGCCAGCTCGGCCGCGGCCTCGGCTTCCTTCTTGATCGCCTTGTAGACGGTCAGGCACTGATCGCCCTTGAGCACGTTCTGCAGGCCCTGCACCGTGGCGTCCTGGCCGCTGACCGGGACCTGCCCGTTCAGCTTCTGCTTCTTCAGCACCGCGATCGCGGCGTTGGCCAGTCCGTCGTTGGCCGCGACCACCCCGCCGATATTCGGCGTGCCGGTGAGCATCTGCTCGAAAATGGTGCCCGCCTGGGTGTTATCCCATTCCGGCACAGCCTGATCCGGCCCCTTCACGAACTGGCCCGCGTCGAACTTCGGCTTGAGCACCGAGTCGTAACCCTGCTTCAGCAGCGTGGCGTTGTTGTCGGTCGGGCCGCCGTTCAGGTAAGCGACCACGGGATTGACCGCCTTCTTGTCGCTCAGGCACTTCTCCACGCCCGAGCCGAGCAGGCTGCCGACTTTCACATTGTCGAAGGACACGTAGAACTGGGCCCCGCCGCCCAGCGTCAGCCGGTCGTAGTCGATCACCGTGACGCCCTGCGCCTTCGCCTTCTGGATCACCGCTTTGCCGGTGCCGCTGTCCAGGTTCGTCATCAGCAGCACCGACGCGCCGTTGGTCATCATCTGATCGGCGATCGTCTGGAAGGCGTTCTTGTCACCCTGCGCGTTCTGGATGTCGGCCTTGACCCCGGCCGAGTCGAACGCCTGCTGCAGGTACTTGCGGTCCGCCGTCTCCCACCGCGCGGAGGTCTTGCTGTCCGGCAGGATCACCCCGATCTTGGCCCCACCCCCTGAATCCTTCGAGTCGTCGCCGCAAGCAGTCAGCGAAGTGAGCAAGGCGACCGAGACGGCCGCGACGCCGAGAATGCCCTTACGCATGAGGGGGCCTTTCGTGGAACCACCGCCCCGGAAAGGCCTGGGCGGTCGAGGTCGAGCGAATGTTGTTCGCTGCAACATATTCGACTGTGACCCAGCGCACAACCCACTCGAGCGACCATTTTGTTGTTTGAGATAACAATCAGGACACGAGAGCATCCGCTCACCCCAGCCCGCCTCAGCCCTCGGCCACCAACGCCGCGGCCAGCTCGCGCGCCTCGCCCAGCCAGGCGGAGCGGAGATCCGCGGTCGAATCGGTCACCGTCCGGAAGACCTTGCGGCGAATATCGTCGACGCCGATGTAGGGCAGCACGCAGGCCGCCCAGATCTGTTGCAACGGATCGCCGAACACGTCCCGCTCGCGCTCCACCGTGGTGTCGGAGGTGTTGAGGACCAGTGCCCGGCGCGCCCGGAGCAGGCCGACCGGCGCACCCGCCGCGGTGTCGAGCTTGTAGGCCACAGCGGGCGTGAGCACGCGCTGCACCCATCCGGTCAGGATGGCGGGCGGCATCCCCCACCAATTCGGGTGCACGAAGACCAGCGCATCGACTTCGGCCAGCTCTTCCTGATGCCGGCGCACCAGATCATCGCCCGGGACCGCACCCACGAGCGTTCCGGTCTCCGCCGCGGTCAGCAGTGGATCGAAGCCCTCGGCGTACAGATCGTGCGCGAGGACCGTTACTCCACGCTGCCGTAGCTCGTCGACCACCGCGTCGAAGAGCGCCCCGTTGAAACCGTCGGCCCGGGGATGTGCCAGGTACACCGCAATACGCATGGGGCAACTCTGCCGCAGCGCCCGCACCGGTCAACCATGGGTGGATGCCTGCGAGACGCCCAGGCGAACAGGGCGATTCGGCACACCCGGCGGATAGCAAGAAACTGGCATTTACGAACAACACTATTCGTGAAGTTGCGGGGCTGCTCTAGATTCGGGCACGGGATCGCACCGTTCGACGACCCCGCGGGAAGGACATCCGATGCCTCGACTCAGCAGGCTCCTCGTGGCTGTCGCCACCGTCATCGCAAGTCTCACAGCGCCTTTCGTGGTCAGCGCACCGGCGCAGGCCGCGGCGGGCACGGTTCGCTGGGAAACCCGGGTCAGCGACCGCATTCTCGATCTCGGCATCTCCTCGCCGAATCTCGAAGGCCCGGACTGGTCGGTCAAAGTCGTTCGCCTGCTGCTGCCGCCCGGCTGGACCAAGGAGACCACCAAGAAGTGGCCGACGGTCTGGGTACTGCACGGCGGCTTCGACGACCACAAATCCTGGACCGCCAAGGGCAACCTGGAAGCATTGACGGCGGGCCGGAACGCGATCTTCGTCCTGCCCGAAACCAGCTGGTGCAGCGCCTATTCCGACTGGTACAACGACCGCCGCGGCGGACCGCCCGCATGGGAGAAGTACCTGCTCGGGGATGTCCGCACCATTCTGGAGCAGACCTACCACGCCAACACCACGCGCGCCGTCGCGGGCAACTCGATGGGCGGGCTCGGCTCGATGAAATTTGCTGCGGCCCACCAGGGTTGGTTCAAGTCCGCCGCCTCGTTCAGCGGTAACGTCGACCCGTTGCACGCCTCGGGCGCGCCAGGTGAGCCGGACAAGCCGGGCCAAGGATGTGCCGCCGAGTGGGAGCGGGTCTGGGGTGACTACCGCGACGCCGAGGAGCGCAAGATCTGGGTCGCCAACAACCCGTACAGCCAGGCCGCGAAGCTCACCGGCATCCCCCTGTTCATCTCGTACGGCAAGGCCGATCCCGTCGAAGCGCGCGCCTACGAACAGAATTACCGTTTCGTCGACGAACTCCAGCGTGTCGGCGCTCAGGTAGACGAGCGCTATGTGGCGTCCCAGGGCCACAATTGGGATGCCTGGCAGGTGCAGATGCAGAACGCCCTGCCGATGCTGCTCTCCTCGATCGGCGCCTGACCGAACACCTCAGGCGACGTGCGGCAGCAACCCGTCGGCCGGGATCAGCTGACGGGACCGGCCAAGGCGGCGAGTTGATCGACCACCTCGCCGAGGGGCTTGTCCGTGTCGATCACAAGGGTCGCGGACGAGCGTAGGAGAGGCTCGATTTCGGCGGTGTCGGCTTCGATGCGGGCCCGTTCCTCGGGGGTCTTGCCGAAGGGGTTGGTGGCGCGGGTGGCGATGCGGTCGAGGAGCACCGGGAGCGCAGCGGTCAACAGGACCACCTCGACGCAGCGCGGGTAGAAGGTGTCCTGGTTGTAGACGGTGCCCGCGAGGAACAGCGGGGTGCCGGTGCGCTCGTGGTCGGAGATCAGGGCATCGATCAGGTCTTCGCGCCACTGCCGTTCGGTGCCGGTACCGTCGGGCAGCGGCAGCTCCTCGATCCACGGGCCGTAATCGGTGTCGACCACCTGGTAGCCGCGGCCCGCCAGCTCGCGCAGCACCGTCGATTTTCCGGTGCCCGACATCCCCGTCACCAATATCACCGCCACCGGTTCAGCCTAGAGCCCGATTCGGCGGCGGATGTTTCGTCGCTCAGGGCGCGGTGACCAGATCAGCAGACCGCACCGCCGATTTCGGGGTGGCCGCGAGGGTCTTGTCCAGATCGGTGCGCAGCGTGAAAACCGAGTCGAGCAGATAGTTCTGCCGGACCTTCCACGGACGACGATCACCTTGCCGGGGGAAGGCCCCGATCGCGCGCTGGATGTAGCCGGAGGTCAATTCCAGCAGCGGCTGTTCGACCAGGTCACTGTCCGGCTTCGGGACGACGGCGGCCGAGCCGCGGCGATCCATGTGGTTGATGATCTTGCACACCAGCCGCGAGGTGAGGTCGGCTCGCAGCGTCCACGAGGCGTTGGTGTAGCCGATGCACACGGCGAAGTTGGGCACACCGCTCACCATGGTGCCCTGCCAGACGAATTGATCTGCCAGCGCAACGGTTTCGCCGTCGACGCGGGGCGCGATGCCGCCGAAGGCGAGCAGCTGCAAGCCGGTCGCGGTGACCACGATATCGGCCGGCAGCACGCGACCGGACCGTAGCCGGATGCCCTCCGGCACGAAGGTGTCGATGTGGTCGGTGACGACCTCGGCCTTGCCCTTCTTGAGCGCCCGGAAGAAGTCCGCGCTCGGGGCGGCGCACAACCGCTGGTCCCACGGGTTGTAGCTGGGGGTGAAGTGCTCGGCCACCATCTGCTTGTCCCCGAGAATGCGCAAATTCAAGCGGGTCAACAGGTTTCGAGCCGACTCGGGACGCCGGCGGCAGTACTGATAGAAACCGATGCTGAACAGGATGTTCTTGGTCCGGATCACCCGGTGCGCCAGCTTCGGCGGCAGCAGTTCGCGGATCTTGTCCGCGCGCTTGTCCCGGCGCGGCACCGCACTGATCCAGGTCGGGCTGCGCTGCAACATCGTCACCTGCTCGGCGGCATCGGCCATCGAGGGCACGAGGGTGACCGCGGTGGCGCCGCTGCCGATCACGACGACGCGCTTACCGCGGTAGTCGAGCTCCTCGGGCCAGAACTGCGGGTGCACCACCTGGCCGGAAAACGAAGAGAGACCGGCGAATTCGGGCGTATAACCGTGGTCGTAGTTGTAGTAGCCCGCACAGGCGTAGAGGAAACCACAGGTCAATTCGCGCCGCACGGTGTCACCGGCGGCGTCGCGCTGTTCGAGAGTCAATGTCCAGCGGGCGGTTTCGCTCGACCAGTCGGCGGCGACCACCTTTGTCCCGTAGCGGATGTGCCGGTCGATGCCGTTCTCGGCCGCGGTTTCGTCGATGTAGCGCAGGATCGACGGCCCGTCGGCGATCGACTTCGCGTCGCGCCACGGCTTGAACGGATAGCCGAGGGTGAACATGTCGGAGTCCGAGCGGATCCCGGGGTAGCGGAACAGGTCCCAGGTACCGCCCAGCGCCGCCCGGGCCTCCAGAATGGCGTAGGTCTTGCCGGGGCACTCGGTCTGCAACCGGTACGCCGCGCCGATGCCGGACAGTCCGGCCCCGACGATGACGACATCGAGGTGTTCCGGGGCCTTGCCGCGCTCACTCATGGTTCCAGTGTGCTGCGGCGCGACACCGCATTCTTGACTTTGCGCGACAACTATTTGATTCTGTACGACATGTCGGTCATCCGTTCCGCCGGACTGCGCGGATTCCGCGCGACCGTCGCAGAGCTGGGCGGCGACGCCGAACAACTGGCCGCCGCCTGCGGGTTGCCGGTCGCCGCGCTCGACGCCGACGACCTGCTCATCCCCGATCACGCGCTCGCCTCGGTGCTGGAACTGGCGGCGCGCCGGCTGGACTGCCCCGACCTCGGCCTGCGCATCTCGCTGCGCCAAGACCTCGACATGCTCGGCCCGCTCGCGTTGGCCATCCGGAATTCCCCTTCATTGACCGGCGTGCTGGAATGCTCGGCACGCTATCTGTTCCTGCATGCGCGCGCACTCACCCTGACCGGCGAGTCGGACCCGTACGGCGACCGCGGCGTGATCGCCCTGCGCTACGGCGTCCAACCGGGCCTGGCGATTCCCACCCAGGCCACCGATCTGGGACTCGCGTTCGTGCACCGCACGATTCAGCGCCTGGTGGACGGCAGTTACGGGCTGCGCTCGGTCGAGTTGCCGTATCAGCCCGCGGCGCCACTCGCCCGCTACGAAGAGTTCTTCGGTGCGCCGGTGCGGATCAAACGGCCCTACGCGGCGCTGCGCGTCCCCCGCGATCTGCCGACCCGGCCACTGAGCGGCGGGGACGAGAAGCTGCACCGGCTGGCGATGGCGTTCCTGGCCGAGCAGGCGGGCGGGGTCGGCGCCTCCGCGGTGCCGCAGGTCCATGCCGCGGTACAGCAGCTGCTCGGCACCCTGCCGCCCGAAATCGGCTCCGTCGCAAAACTTCTCAACATGCATCCGCGAACTCTGCAACGCAGGCTCGCGGCCGAGCACACCTCGTTCGCCGCGATCCTGGACGACGTGCGCCGCGCCGAGGCCCGCCGCTACCTCACCACCACCGACATGCCGATGAGTCAGGTCGCCTCGCTGATCGGCCTCTCGGAGCAGGCGACCTTCACCCGTTGCTGCCGGCGCTGGTGGGGCACGACGCCGACCGCGGTCCGGCGCGACCACTCGGTGGTTCGCGCGTGAACACGGCTGTCCGGCAACAACTATCGCGCCGTGCGCAGACCATCCAAGGTGACCGCGAGCATCCGCGGAGCGGCTTCGGGTGTTTTCTCGCACGCGGCGCCGATACCGTGCCCGAAGCGCAGTAGATCGCGCGGTTCGACGTCGGCGCGGATCGCGCCCGCGGCCTGCGCGGGCTGCAGCAGGGCGGCGGCCGCGTCGGTGATCGTCGCGCGACACAGGGTGAAGACCTCCGACTCGTGGTCCATCACCGCTTTCAGGGTCGTGACGAGGTTGTGCCGGTCCATCACGTACTCCACCAGGGCTTGCATCCACTGCGCCAAAGCATCGGCGGGAGAGTGTTTTTCGAGCAGCTCGTAGGCGCGTCGGCTCAGCCCCTCGAGGCTGGAGCGGTAGACGGCCTCGATCAGCGCGTCCCGATTCGGGAAATGCCGGTACAGCGTCCCGGGACCGACCTGAGCTTGGCGCGCGATGTCGTCCAGCGGTGCCTGCGGACCGTGCGCCGCGAACGCCTCGCGGGCGCACTCGATGATCCGTTCATAGTTGCGCCGCGCATCGGCCCGCATCGGCCGTGCCGCCGTCGGTGCGCCCATGAACCCTCCAGTAGAAACGGATGGACTCTCCGCTTAGTCTTGCATAAACGGAGAAACTCTCCATATGATAGCCCCGTCGGAAGCGGAGACTATCTCCGTTTAGCTCACGACTCGACGGAGCATTCTTTGTCCACGAACACCCTTACCGCGGGAACACCCGCGTCCATCGCCGGAACCAAGCCGTTCCGATCGGGATCGGTGCTGGTCACCCTGCTGACCTGCCAGCTGATGATCGTCCTCGACATCACCGTCATGAACGTCGCGCTGCCGCGCATTCGCACCGATCTGGAGTTCAGCGCGACCGGGTTGTCCTGGGTCATCAACGTCTACGCCCTCACCTTCGGCGGGCTGCTGCTGCTCGGCGGCCGCGCCGGCGACCTGTTCGGCAGGCGCAAGCTGTTCATCATCGGGACGGCCCTGTTCACGGTGGCCTCCCTCGCCGGCGGGCTGGCGCCCTCGGCCGCGTGGCTGATCGGCGCGCGTGTCGTGCAGGGCATCGGGGCCGCGATGGCGGGGCCGAACACCCTCGCGCTGCTCACCACCACCTTCAGCGAACCGAAGGCCAGGATGCGTGTGCTCGCACTGTTCTCGGGGATGTCGAGCGCGGGCTTCGCGATCGGCCTCATCGTCGGCGGGCTGCTCACCGAATGGCTGAGCTGGCGCTCGGCCCTGTTCATCAACGTGCCGTTCGGGCTTGCCGTCGTGGTGTTCGCGCTGCGGTACCTGCCCGATGCGCCGCGCAGGCCCGCGCGCCTCGACCTGCCGGGCGCGGTGACGGCGACCGCCGGTGTCGCGGTGCTGGTCTACGGGTTCATCAGCGCCGCGGCCAACGGCTGGGGCAGCGAGACCACCGATATCGCCCTGGCGGCGGGCTTGCTACTGCTCGCCGCGTTCCTGGTCATCGAACTGCGCACCGCGCAACCCCTGCTGCCGCTGCGGCTGTTCCTGGACCGCGATCGGGCGGCCGGTTACGCCAATATCTTCTTCGGCCCGATGGCGGGCATGTCGATGTTCTTCTTCCTCACTCAATACCTCCAGGAGGTGCGCGGGTTGAGCGCGCTGGCAACAGGTTTCGCGTTCTTGCCGACCGCGGTGCTGATGTTCACGATGATCAGGCTGATCCCCCGGCTGCTGCCGCGGTTCGGCCCGAAGCCGGTGACCATGCTCGGTTCGGCGCTGATGCTGTCCGGACTGGTCCTGCTCACCCAGCTGACCGCCGAATCCGGGTACTTCCCGCTCCTGTTCGCCGCGATGGTTTTGATGGGACTCGGTATCGGCCTGGCCTTCTCGCCGCTGGGCGTGATCATCATGGCCAACGTGCCGGGCGAGGACGCCGGCGCGGCGGGCGGCGCGATGCAGACCCTGCAGCAGACCGGATCGGCGCTCGGCCTGGCGATTCTGGTGACCGTCTTCGGCACCGCGGTCCGCGAGGCGTCGGGCTCGGCGCACGAGGTTCTGGTCAGCGGGATCACCACGGCGTTCGCCGCGGCGTGCGGTATAGCCGCCCTGACCTTCCTCGTGGCACTGACCTTCCGCAGCACCCGATTCGCCGCCTGACCTCGCCGGATACCGCGCCGAGGAGAACACCGCGACGGCCGCCGCGGCCTCCCGCGCGGACGGGACACGCGGCGACTGATCGCATGAACCGGACAACGCGCCACGGCGCCACGTAAACTCCCAGCGTTCGGGAGGTCGGTTGGTGCATTTCGAGGTGTTGGGCGAGGTCAAGGGGTGGCGCGGGGAGGCGCCGCTGCACCTGGGACCTCCGCAGCGCAGGGCCGTGCTCGCGGCCCTGCTGCTGCGTGCCGGAAACGCGGTGACCGCGGCCGAGTTGGTCGAGGGGATCTGGGGCGAGCGGCCGGTGCCGCGCGCGATCGCGGCGCTGCGGACCCACGTCGCGCAGCTGCGCCGCGCACTCGAGCCCGGCCGCGCGGCCCGGGCGCCCTCGACCGTGCTGGTCTCGGTCGGCGACGGCTACGCGCTGCGCATCGCGCCCCAGGCCACCGATGTGGCGGAGGTGGAACGGCTCGTCGCGGCGGCCGGGCAGGTCCGGGACCGCGATCCCGCCGCGGCCCGCGCGAAACTGGTTGCCGCCCTGAGCAAATGGCAGGGCAATGCGCTGAGTGGACTGCCGGGACCGTTCGCGGAACGGCAACGGATCCGGCTCGAGCAGTGGCGGCTGGCCATCCTGGAGGATCGGCTCGCCCTCGATATCGAGACCGGTCACAGCTCGGCCGCCGTTGCCGAACTAGGCCCGCTGATCGAGGAATACCCACTGCGCGAACGCTTCCGGGCGCTGCTGATGACCGCGCTGTATCACTGCGGACGGCAGTCCGACGCACTGCACGCGTACGCCCAGGCTCGACGGGCCCTGGTCGACGGGGTCGGGGTAGAGCCGGGGCCGGAATTGTCAGTGGTGCACGAGCGGATCCTGCGCGGGGCGATGCCGCCGATCGCCGCGAGCGGCGGCTCCGACGCGCCGTCCGACTCGTCCAGCGGGACCGCCGCGTTCGAATCGACGACCCGATCGGGTGCGGGCATCGAACGCGGGCTCGATCCCGTACCCGCGCAATTGCCGCCCGATATCGCCGATTTCACCGGACGCGAGCAACTCGTCGCCGAACTGGCCGACCAGTTGACCGGTGCGGGTAGCGCCGTGGCGATCTCGGCGGTCGGCGGCATGGGCGGGGTCGGCAAGACGACACTCGCACTGCACGTGGCACATCGGGTGCGGGATCGGTTCCCGGACGGGCAGCTGTACGCCAACCTGCACGGTGTCGACCCGGTACCCACTCCCCCGGGCGCCGCGCTCGGCGGCTTCCTGCGGGCGCTCGGCGTCGCCGAGGGCGATATCCCCTCGACGGTGGACGAGCGTGCCGCCGAGCTGCGAACCAGGCTGTCCGGCAAGCGAATCCTGATGGTGCTCGACAATGCCAGGGACTACAGCCAGGTGGCGCCGCTGCTCGCCGGGTCCGCGGTGCTGATCACCAGCCGATCCGCGCTTACCGAACTACCCGCGGTGACCCGCACCCGGCTCGACGTGCTCGACGAGGCGGAGGCGACGACGCTGCTCGTGCACATTCTCGGCGCGGATCGGGTCGCCGCCGAGGCGGAGTCGGCGCGGGAGGTGGTGGCCCAGTGCGGGTTCCTGCCGCTGGCGGTGCGCATCGTCGGGGCTCGGCTCGCGGTCCGGCCGCAGTGGACGATCGCGTCGTTCGCGGCGCGGCTGGCCGACGAGAAGAACCGGCTGGACGTGCTCAAGACCGGTGAACTCGCGGTGGAGGCCGCGTTCCATCTCGGCTACGGTCAGCTCACCGAGCGCCAGGCCAAGGCATTTCGCACGCTGGCGCTCGCGCAGGTGCCCGACCTCTCGGTCGACGGCATCGCGGCGATCCTCGGCCTCACCGAACCCGAGGCCGAGCAGGTGTGCGAATCACTGGTCGATCTCAGTCTTTTGGAGACCACCACGCCCGGCCGCTACCGATTCCATGATCTGCTGCGCCTTTTCGCGTGCGGGCTGGCCGACGAGGACGAATCGGCCGTGCTCGTCCGCGTGCTCGACTACCACCTCGCGAGTGCGCGCAATCTGCTCAGCGCGATCGACTACAGCAACACGGCCCGCCTGCTCGTCCCGACCACCGCGGCGGGTCGCGCGTTCTGCGGCGGCTCGGATGGCCAGGCGTGGAACGACATCGAGCGCCCCGTCGTGATCGCGCTGCATCAGCAGGCGGCCCGCATCGGTGGACGCGCGCTGGAGGTGGCGGCCGATCTCGCCTGGGTGATGGCCGAACTGATGGACGCGGGCACCCGCGCCCGGGAGCTGTCCCGCGCGCTGGAGTCGTTGCTGGACACCGCCATTGTCGAGGACAATCACGGCGCCGAACGACGGATCAGGACGGCGCTCGGCGCGCTGCTCCAGGTGGGCCTCGGGGAGGTCGAGGCGAGCCTGCCGCATCTGCGTGCGGTCTCGGGCCCGACGACGAGCGATGTCGAGCGCAGGCTCTCGGTGCTCGCCTCGGTATTGCTCGGCGTCGCCGCCCGGCGGCTCGGCGATGCCGACGCGTCGCATCGGCATTTCGAGCACGCGACCGAACTCACGCGCGCGCTCGGCGATCGGTCGATGGAGGCGTGGTGCCTGGCCCTGGTCACCCGGACCTACTGCGAGGCAGGGCAATACGAGGAAGCGGTGCGGATGGCGGGCCGGGCGATCGCGCTGGCGCGGGAATCGTCGAACCCGGTGGCACTCGGCTGGGCCACCCATGAGCTCGCCGCGACGCTGTCGATGCGCGGCGAGCACGGTCGCGCCATCGAGCTCGGCACCGATGCGGTGCACGCGGCGCAGCGCAACGGGGTACGCCTGTGGGAGGGCTGGGCCCGCACCAGGCTGGCCCAGATCCAGCTGCGGGCGGGCAATGTGGCCGAGGCGCAGGCGAACGCGGCGGACGCGCTGCACCTGCTGACCAAAGCCGCCGATCCGATCGATCGGGCTCGCGCGATGGCCTTGCACGCGGCCGCGCTCGCGGCACAGGGCAGGCGGGCGCGCGCCGAGCAGGAGTTCCGCGAGGCGGCCGAGATCTTCCGTCGCGCCGGACTCTCGGCGCCGACCATCGATCGGCTGTTCGGCACCGGCGGGCAGAACCCCGAGTCGGCGGGCGAATAATAACGAACGTTTATTCGATATTTATCGGTTGCTGAACAACAGCTGGCATTCTGCTTTATCGATGTGACCACACCATCGCCAGTGGTGGACAGGGATGATCCGTGCGGAACTGGGACCGCCCGGAAACCGAGACCGGGAGGGCGGGGCCGGGACCGCGTCCACTCGCGTTCGAGGGGTGCGCGAGGCGCAGCGCGTGCCCGTTACTCGACCCCTGTCCACCACCCTTCTCCCTGTTCCAGGCGGAACTCACAGCGCGACAACCAATTTGCCGGTCGCTGCGCCGGATTCCAGGTAGGCGTGGGCTTCTCGGATCTGCTCGAGCGAGAAAACGCGATCCACCGGAACGGTGCTGCGGCCGGCCGCCACCGCATCGAGGAAACCCTGCAGGATGTCTGCCGGGAGGTCGCTCGCGTCGCCGCCGTAGGCGGTGAGTCGCACGCCCTGCGGCAGATAACCGATGGGATAGAAGTTCTCGACTATCCATTCGTTGGACAGCATCCCGGTGAAGCAGACGACGCCGTGGACCTTGGTGGCGCGCAAGGTATCCGGCAGTGTCGGCGTGCCCACCAGTTCGAGTGCGGTATCGACGCCGTCGGGGAACAGCTCGCGGACCCGAGCGGCGACCGCGCCGTCATCGATCAGCACATGATCGACGCCGAACTGGTGCAGCGCTTCGGCTTTCGCCGGATTCCGGGTGGTGGCCAGGACCGTCATGCCGCGCTGAGCGGCCAGCACGGCGGTGGCCGCGCCGACCGAGGAACTGCCGCCCCGGATCAGGATCGACTGCCCCGGCCGACCATCGAGGCCGATGGTCAAAGAACCGTAGGCGGTTTGCAGCATCTCCGGGACCGCGCCGAGGGTGGGCCAGGCCAGCGAGCTGGTGAACGAAAGCACCTGACCGGCCGGGACACAGGTGTATTCGGCGTACCCACCGTCGAAGGTGCGGCCCATACCGCCCATCATCGCCATCACCTGACTGCCGACCGCGAATTCGCCGCCGGGACAGGCGGCGACGACGCCGGTCGCCTCGATGCCCGGCACCCGCGGAAACGTCACTCCTTCCGCCAGACCCAGTCTGGTGTGCAGCTCGGACCGGTTGAGCCCGAACGCTTTCACCTGGATCAGCACCTCACCCGGCCGGGGCGCAGGAACCGGCAGCTGCCGCACGTGCAGGGCCTCGACCGGGCCGGGGCCATCGAGCACGACGGCGCGCATGGTGTCGGGAACAACGGACATTCGAATCACTCCTTGTAGTTCTCCGCCGCAGCGGCGGAGTTGGCGGAACGGAGCAGGCGCAACGTGGCGTCGAGCCGCTCCAGCGAGTCGGGGCCGAGAACGGCTCCGACCCGTTCGGCGAGTTCTGCCTCGGCGGTCGCGGTGGCGGCGCGAAGCATGCGGGTACCGCTGGGCGTCAACGTGATTCGCGGCGATCGGCCGTCCGCCGGATCCCGGGTACGTTCGGCATAACCGGCCGCCTGCACCCGATCCACGATTTTGCTGGCACCACCCTCGGTGATCGTCAACGCCTCGGCGACGTCCCGCACCCGCGCCCCACCGAGCCGATCCGCGACGCGCATCATCTCGAACCACGGCACCGGAAGCTCGTGCTCGGCCCGCAACCGACGCTCCACGGCGTTCCACAGCAGGATCTCGACCCGCACCAGCTGGTCGAACAGTTCGACCAGACGCGCTTCCGGCATTCGACACTCCATTCCCTGTCACGTTGCTTTGCCTGTTCGGGCTGTGGGTTTTGCAGCTCCGGATGGGATCTACCGGGATTACCCCGCGTCGACTCCGCAGATATTGTTTCCATGGAATGGAACGTGAGAGGGGTGTCGTTTGTTCCTCGCGTCGTCAGGCGAGGGTGGGGTTCTGGAGAGAGTTGCGTTTGGGGTGGTGGGGTTCCGGAGAGAATGTTGCGTTCGGGGTGGTTAGGTTCTGGAGAGAAAGTTGCGTTTGGGCTTGTTGGCTGGCTCCCGAAGTTCGCCGGGCACAGTCAGGTGTTCCTGCCGCGGGAGTTACACGGATAGTGCTGGGCGCGTCGGGTGCCGTTCCCGGCTGTAGGCGCGCGCCGGGTGCGCGGTGTCGCGTCCCGGCGTGGTCGCCTGGCTGTGGTGCCGTTCTCGAGCGCTTCTTTTCGGGGGCGGGCGGATGGTGTGCGGGCGCTTTGGGATCTGCACCAGTTCTCGGGACTTGCACCGGTTGTGGGCGTCCAGAAAGGGTGTAGATCCCGAGAATTGGTGCAGCTGTGGGGTTTCCGCGTGTCGACACGCACCAAGCTGTCGCTTGGTACATGCCGACCCGGGGCTTCTGACGTGATCAGCTGCGCGTGATAGTGCGGCCGGGGGCTTCACAGACCGTCTCTACGGTTCACAGCAGCTGCACCCCCTGTGAACCGCATGGAAACTCTGTGAACCCCTACTACTTGTCGCTTGGTACACAGCGACCTGGGGCGGGTTTCCGGCGCGATCGGCTGCGCGCGATAGCGCAGCCGGGGGCTCCACAGACCGTCTCTACGGTTCACAGCAGCTGCACCCCCTGTGAACCGCATCGAAACTCTGTGAACCCACCCACCTATCTGCCGCTTGGTCCAGACAAACCCGACCACCCTCCCTTTCCCAAGCCGCTCGAGACGCAACCACAGCCAGATGACCACGCCGGAACCAGACACCGCGCACCTGACCTGCACCTACAGCCGGGTACGGCACACGACGCGCCCAGCATAATCCGGTGCAAACCTGGGACGGGCTACACATCACGGGTAGTCGCCACGCCCAAAACCCGCACCGCCCAGTCAAACTCAGCACGCCAAGTCCGACGCGCACACCTGGTACGGGCTACGCCTTCACGGGTAGTCTTCACGCCCAAAACTGCCACCACCCAACCAGACTCGACACACCAAGTCCGCGCGAGAGCCTGGGACGGGCACACCATCACGGGCAGCCATCACGCCTAAACCCCTACGGCCCAGCTGAACTCAGCAGACCTGTCCGGCCTGTGAACCTGGGGCGGGGCACCACCACGGACAGTCGCGCTTGGACCGAGCCGCCCGGCTGCGGGGACGGGCTTACGGGCAGGTTGTTCTGCGGTCTGGCACGACTCCGTCGCGCAGGTAGGCGTTCACTGTTCGGTCGACGCAGGCGTCTACTCCGCCGTAGGCGCCGTGGCCGACGCCGTGGTAGGTGAGGAGGAGGGCGGAGGGGAGGGCTTGGGCTAGTTCGGTTACCCAGGCGAGGGGGGCTTCTGGGTCGCCGGTGTTGCCGATCAAGAGGATGGGGGGTGCGCCTGCGGCGCCCAGTGGGGCGCGGCCGACGCCGTGGACCGGCCAGTAGGTGCATTCGGCTAGGCGGAGGGCGGTCAGTTCGCCGAAACGTGGTGCTGTCGCCGCGAACTCGGGCAGTAGGGCGCGGACGTGGGCGACGGAATAGACGTCCGGGTAGTCGGCGCAGTTCGCGGCGGTGTTGATGGCGGCGAAGTTGGAGCGGGTGCCGTCGGGGCGCAGGCCGGCGAAAAGGTCGGCGTAGCCGACGAGTTCGTCGCCGCTGCCGGAGATGGCTTGGGCGAGGGCAGTGATCAGGTGCGGCCAGGCCTCGGGCGCGGCGGCACCGAGACCCAGTCCGGCGGTCGCGACCGATCGGGTGAGCGGTGTACCGCGCCCGGTGGGCAGCGGCGACATCTCCGTGCGGGCGAGGAAGTCGTCGACCCGGTCCAGCGCCTCCGCCACGGTTGCGCCGAGTGGGCAATTCCCCTGGGCGACACAGAAAGCGAGGAAGTCGCGCAGTGCTGTCTCACTGCCCGCGGACTGATCTAGCAAGCTCTGCCGAAAGGTGCGCAGCGGGGTGCCGGGCGCGTCGAGCAGCATGCGTCCGACCCGCTCCGGGAAGAGCGTGGCGTACGCGGCACCGAGCTGCCCGCCGTAGGAGACGCCGAGGTAGTTGAGCCGGTCGTCATTCACCGCGGCCCGGACGAGATCGAGATCGCGCGCGGAGTCGAACAATCCGACGTGCGGCAGCAGGTCCCCGGAACCAGCAACGCACGAGTCGGCGAATTGCCTGCTGCTCGCGTCGATCGCGTCCCACTCCGCGTCTGTGCGCGGAACGCGTTCGGGCAGTGCGGTTTCCGTGCAGACGACCGGGGTGCTGCGACCCGCCCCGCGCGGATCCCAGGACACCAGGTCGTACCGGTCGAGCAGGGCGGAGAACCGGGTGGCTACGCCCCCAACGGTTTCCAGGCCGGAACCGCCGGGTCCGCCGGGGTTGTAGACCAACGAGCCGAGCCGCTTCGCCGGATCGGCGCTGCGGGTGCGGATCAGCGCGAGCTCGATCGTGCCCGCACCGGGATCGCGATAGTCCCGGGCGGCGGCGATCGTCGTGCATTCCCACTGCCGTCCGTCGTCCGCGACGCCCGGACACGGCGACCACGCGGGCCCGGCCGGGCCGGACGGCGCTGCCGAACAGGCCCCGGCGGCGAGCGCCACGACCGCGAGTACCGCCCCGAACCACCGCATCACCGTTCTCCGCTTTCTCAGCACGACTGTATTGGTAATGAAAGCTAGCACAGTTGTGTTACAAATACGAGGTGGCTCGAACCGTGGACCAGCAGGCGCACCAGCAGCGACGGCACGCGATCGCCGAAGCCGCGTGGCGGGTGATCCAGCGCGACGGACTCGAACACGCCTCGGTACGCAAGGTCGCCACCGAGGCCGGGGTGTCGATGGGCAGCCTGCGGCACTACTTCTCCACCCAGTCCGAGTTGCTCGCGTTCTCGCTCGGCATGGTCGGCGAGGGCATGATGGACCGGATCCGGCAGCTGGACCTGGCCGCCGACCCGGTCGACCGAGCGGCGCAGATCCTGCTCACCGGCCTACTGCCGACCGGCCCGCGGCAACATACGGTGACCAAGGTCTGGCTGGCCTTCCTGGGCCGCGTGCTGACCGAGCCCGCCTTGCGGCAGAGCAGCGACGAACTGTACGATGCCACAGCGGAACTCGTCGCGTGGGTGCTCGACGAACTCGCCGCGAGCGGAGTCCTGCGCGCCGGCCTCGATCTCGAACGGGAAGCCCAACGGCTCTATGTCTTCGTCGACGGCCTCACCGTGCAAGCCCTGATCCGCCCGGAAAAGGTTCCCCCGGAACGTGTTCGGGCGCTGCTCCGCGAGCACCTCGATCAACTGTGCCGCTGAGCTCCGCGGGAAAGCCGAAGGCGGGGACCAGCGTAGGGTCACCGAAGGCGACGATCCGACGGATGACGTCGGGCGTGGTCGTCAAGACGGCAACGCCGAAAGCCCGGTAGTACCCCGGGCTTTCGCGCCGATACGCCACCGCGGCGGGCTGTCCGTTCGCGGCGGTCGGATACAGCACCCAGTCCCCCGGCACACCGAGCGCCCGGGCCGCGAGATACGCCATGCAGGTGTGTTTGCCGCGGAACCAGGTCCGCGCGGGCGGCATCTCGAGCACGGCGTCGCGATGCAGCAGCCGTTCCAGCGCGACCGCATCGGAGCGCTCGAATGCGGCGATGTACTCGTCCAGGAGCGCGCGTTGAGCGGGTTCGGTCGGCGGCACGACGTGTTCTGCCCCGGCAGCGGTTCGGTCGAGCCGCGCGCGGGCGCGCGGCAGGGTGCTCTTGACGGCGGCGGTGCTGGTGTCCAGGATCGTCGCGACTTCCGCGGCGGACATGCCGAGCACGTCGCGGAGCAGCAGCACCGCACGCTGGTTCTCGGTCAGCGATTGCAGACAGTGGATGAGTGCGAGCCGCAGACTGTCCCGGCTGACGGCCACGCTCGCCGGATCCGCAGCGTCGTCGGTGACGAGCGCGTCGGGCAGCGGCTGCACCCAGCCGATCCAGGACGCCGCCAGGGCCGGCTCGGCGTAGGGGTCGTCGCTCGCGGCGCCGAGCCCGGCGGGCAGCACACGGTGGGCACCCGCCGCCAATGCGGTCAGGCAGGCGTTGGTGGCGATCCGATACAGCCAGGTACGCACCGAGGACCGTCCTTCGAACGTGCCGAACGACCGCCACGCCCGCAGATACGTCTCTCGGACGAGATCCTCCGCGTCGTGCACCGAGCCGGCTGCCGAGCGGTTGATCGTGCGGATCACACCGGAACGGGTGTATGCCTTCCCACCTGCGTGAAATCGGCAGGGGCGTGGGGTTGGGTATCGTCTGCGGATGTGGCCGGCCTGCGACGAGCGGGGATCTTCTTCGGTGCCCTGCTCGCCCTGGTGGTAATGATCGGGGCCGCGGGGTGGCCGGTGTACGTCCGTCCGCAGCTCGACCCGCTGCGGCGCGCCGATGCCATCGTGGTGCTCGGCGGCACCGCGTACGAACGTTTCGATCTCGGGCTGGAGCTGGCCGAGCGCGGATACGCGCCCACGCTGTTGATCTCGCGCTCTACCGGCCCGGACGATCACGAGATGGACAAATACTGCGCGGGCCGTTTCGAATTCACCGTCAGCTGCTTCATTCCGGATCCGTGGACGACCGAGGGCGAGGCGCAGGAGATCCGGCGGCGCGCACGGCAATTCGGCTGGCGGCACATCATCGTGGTGACCTACACGCCGCACGTCTCCCGGGCCCGCTACATCGTGCAGAAGTGCTTCGACGGCGAGGTGACCATGGTGGCCAGTCCGAGCGCTTCGGGGCTGCGCTTCTGGGCCTGGATGTACCTGCGGCAGTCGGCGGGGTACCTGCGGGCGTTCCTGTCACCGGGTTGCTGAACCGGATTTCGGCCCGCGCGCGGCTAGTCTTCGACACATGGCCGAATCCGCCGCCGCGGGACCACACCCGCACGAACCCCACGCTGAAGGGCTGGCGTCCAAGCTGAACTGGTTGCGCGCCGGGGTGCTCGGCGCAAACGACGGGATCGTCTCCACCGCGGGCCTGGTGGTCGGCGTCGCGGCGGCGACCACCAGCACCGGCGCGATCTTCACCGCGGGCATCGCGGGCCTGTCGGCGGGCGCGATCTCGATGGCGGTCGGCGAATACGTATCGGTCAGCACGCAACGCGATTCCGAACGGGCACTGCTCGCCAAAGAGCAGCGGGAACTGCGCGAGGAACCCGAGTACGAACTGGCGGAGCTGGCCGGGATCTACGAGGCCAAGGGCCTGTCCCCGGAGACGGCCCGCCAGGTCGCCGCGGAGCTCACCGCGCACGACGCGTTCACCGCGCACGCCGAAGTCGAACTCGGCCTGGACCCCACCGAACTGACGAATCCCTGGCACGCGGCGCTGTCCTCGGCGGTGTCGTTCACCGTGGGCGCACTGCTGCCGCTGCTGGCGATCCTGCTGCCGCCGGTCTCGGTGCGCATACCGGTGACCTTCGCCGCGGTGATCGTCGCGCTGGCGCTCACCGGCTCGGTCAGCGCACGCCTCGGCGGCAGCGCGCCCGGTCGCGCGGTGCTGCGCGTGGTGCTCGGCGGTGTGCTGGCGATGGCCGTCACCTACGGTATCGGTCAGCTGGCGGACGTCGCGGGCATCTGATATCCCTGCTGTCGCGCAGGCTGTTCCGGTGCGAGACAGCAGGCAGACGAGCCGTCAGTGCGCGGCGAGCGTGGTGTCGAGCCAGTCGAAGATGCGCTGGTTGGTGAGCGTCGTCGCGCCCATGTGGCAGTGCGCGCCCGCACCCTCGGCCTCGGTGCCGACGATCAATTCCTTCGGGCAGGCGAGCGCCTTGTAGACGCGCTGCGGCTCGCCACGGAAGAACAGATCGTTCTCGGCGTCGAGCACCAGTGTGGGACATTCGATGCGGTGCACGATCCCGACCAGCGTGTACGGCTTGGTCTTGCGGATGTAGTCGGCCGCCGATTCCGCGCCGAAGGTCCAGATGCCGTTGCGCAGCGCCCAGCGCACGGTGGTGTCGTAGGCCATCATCAGCCCGGCGACCGCGAGTGCTTCGGCATCCTGATTCGATTCGATCCACTCGGTCAGGAACGGGGGCATCATGCGCACGTTCGACCCGTGGTAGTCGAAGAGTCCGTCATTGAGCACGAGCGCCGCGAGGCGATGTTCGAACGCCGCGGCGCGCGCGACCAGATATCCGCCCAAGCTGTAGCCGTACAACGCGATTCGGTCCGGGTCGATCGTGGGCACAGTCCGCGCGAAGTCCACCACCGGCGTGATCACCGCCTCCCAATCGTGCCGGAACGGCAGGCCCTGTTCACGAATCACCTGTCCCTGTCCGGGACCGTCGAAGGCGAGCACGTGGTAGCCGCGCGCCACCGCCGCGGCGGCGAGCACGAACCAGGACTCCTCCAGCGTGGAGTCGAAGCCGCTGTTGAAGATCACCGTCGGCCGCGGCTCGGCGGAATCATCGGCCAGGTAGAGGTAGCCGGGAAGTTCGGTGTCCTGGAACGGAATCGCCACCCGCCGCACCGGCGTCTCGAACAATTCGGCTGCCTGCGCGAAGGTTTCGCGCGAGCGCCGGGAAAGCTCCTGCGCCACCGCATCACCGGCCGGGTTGTCCCGCAGGTAGAACTCGGCGGTGCGGTAATAGTTCGAGGCCCGAAGCAGGGACTCGCGCGCGCTCACCCGGTGTCCCTTGGCCAGGCAGTCCGAGCCGATCGCGTGCACCCGCTCGGCGGTGGCGCGCCACTCGCGCAGCCAGGCCGCCTCGTCACCGTCGTCGATCCGGCGCGCGGTCGCCAGCACCTCGCCGAGCTCGGCGCCGTCGTGGCGGGCGAAACCCGCCGAGCGCAGCGTCTCGAAGTCGAACGATTCATTGTCGAACAGGAATTTCATGGCTCTACCTCGGCATTTGCGTCGATACGATTGCGTTTCGTCGTGCAAGCGTCACGGTACGGCGAACTACGACGAAACGCAACCGTGTCGTCGTTGCTATGCTGAGCCGATGACGGAGCCGACGACCGACCGCAAACGCGCCCCGGCCGGCGCCGCGGTGATGCAGCCACAGGTCACCGCCGCGATCACCCGGGCGGCGTTCACCGAGCTGGCCGAGCTCGGGTACGGGAAGCTGACGATGGAGGGAGTCGCGCGGCGCGCAGGCGTCAGCAAGCCGACGCTGTACCGGAGGTGGCCGACCAAGGAGCAAATGGTGCTCGCACTCGTCGAACGGGTCGCGGTGGCCGCCGCCGACGTCCCCGACACCGGATCGCTGCGCGGCGATCTACGCGCGTTCCTCGCCACGACGGCAAGCGGATTCAGTCATCCGCTGGCGGCCCGGATCATCCCCGACCTGCTCGCGGAAGGCGTTCGCACGCCCACCATCGCCGAAAGCTTGCAGTCGGTCGGCCACAGTCGCCGGGCGAAGGTCGCCGAGTTGCTGCACCGCGCCATCGATCGCGGCGAACTGCCGGCGGATCTGGATCTCGAACTCGCCCTGGACCTGTGCATCGCTCCGCTCTTCTGGCGAAAGCTGTTGGGCGGCAATCCGACCGGCGACGACTATCTGGACAAGCTGGTGCACACACTCATCACCGCATTCACCGGAGCGGGCGCCACCGACAAGAAGTCTTGACAGCGAAACACGACGAAGGCCGAGGGGTACGGTGCGCCCCTCGGCCTTCGTCGGTGCTCAGGTCAGCGCTTGAACGCGTCCCGGAATTTGTCCGCGGCCCGTTTCAGGTTGCCCCGGGCCTGTTCTCGGCGACCTTCGCCTTCCAGGCGCCGGTTTCCCGTGGCCCGGCCATAGATTTTCTTGACGTTGCCCCGGGCGGCCTGCACCTGGTGCGCGATCCGGTCTTCGAACTTCATGGTCGGTCCCTAGTAATACCAGCGACGACCACCGACGGGGCGGCCCACCGAACCCGCGACCATCAGCACCAGGCCGACGATGAGGATGATGATTCCGGCGGTGGTGAGCAATCCGATTCCGAGCAGCCACCCGGCGATGAGGAGGATGAGTCCGAGAATAATCATTGTCGTATTTCCTTTTCTCTATGATTATTTCGACGTCGGCGCCTGCGCGCGGGGCGCGCTGCCGGCATGTACTGCGTCACCGGACGGAGCTGTGGCAGGTCGACGAGTGAACCGGCCCCAGACCGACTCGCGAGGCGGTTGCGTCGCGGGTTCGGTGGACGGACGCACGAGGGGCTCCTTACGAGCCGGTGCCGTGGTGTTGCCGAGATCGCGCCGCACCGCCGCGATTTCACGCCGAGACTGCTTCAGCTCGCGTCGCGCCACCATGCTCCGGCGGGAAACCCGCCAAGCACCCGTCAGTACCAGGGCTAGTCCGATCGTCCCGATAGCGCCGAGAACGATGCCGTAGCCGAACAGCAAACCGCTGGAGCCGTGGAAGTGGAAGTCGAAAACCGCGAAATCATCTGGCAGTAAATGACCTTCGCCGCTGTTCGCCACCACACCGGCGACGCCGACAGCCACCGCGGCAATCAGGACGACGAGCCCTATGATGATGATCATGACAATCCTGTTGCGTCGAGTTGTTTGACAAACCGGCTATTCCCGGGGCCGCGACAACCAAACGTAGGAAATCGAACTCGACCGCTCGACGGCGTTTGCACGCCTCGATTCGGTCTATTCGGAGGACATGACCTACACGATCACCCTGCACAACGTTACACGCGAGTCCGCTTCGGCCATCGAATCCCAGCTGCGCGGCGTCAACGGTGTCGACTCCGTCGATATCGACGTTCCGTCGGAGACCGCCCTCGTGAACTCCTCCCTCACCTACGGCGAAGTACTCGACGCGATCCGCCAGACCGGCGTCGCGGCAAGCTGATTCGATCTTGGCGCCTGCTGCCGGCGTAAGGGAGACCCCTCGTTCAACGCCCGCCGAGATCGAGACGCCTGGTCACCCGGTCGACCAGATCCGGCGGCATCCCGGGCTCCCGGCGCGCGGCGAGCGCCTCGCGTCGGCCGGCCTCCACGACATCGTCGCGGATAGCTCGTAATTTCTTGGCCACCTTCATGTTTCGCTCTGTCTCGGCTTTGGCATCGGCGTCCGCGGCCTGCGGGTCGGCGCGCGCCATCCGCTGGCGCAGGCTGTCGCGGAATCGCTCGTAATACTCTTCGGGGAGATGCTGTTCTGCCGCAATCTCTTTCAAGCGGGACAGTTGCGCTTTGACGACTCGCTCCCACAGTTGGCGTTCGAGTTCACGTTCCCGCTTGGTGTCGGCGTGCACCCCGGTCAGGCGGACCACCAACGGCAGGGTCGGGCCCTGGAGCAGCAGGGTGAACAGGACGACCACGAACGCGGTGAACAGTATCTCGGTCCGGCCGGGGAAGTCGGCGCCGTCGTCGGTGACGATCGGAATCGCCAGCGCCAGTGCCACGGTCGCCACTCCGCGCATTCCGGCCCACCAGGTCACGATCGTCTCGCGCCAGGTGTAGGGCTCGTCGGCGTCGGTCTTGCGCCACCAGGTGCGTCCGAGGGCCCACGTGGTCAAGAGCCAGACCAGCCGGAGCCCGACGACGACCGCGACCACGGCGGCCGCGCCGCCGAGCAACCGCGGCCAGTCGTCGCCGGTGGCCTCCAGCACCGCGCCGAGTTCCAGTCCGATGAGCCCGAAGGCGAAGCCGCTCAACAGCATTTCGGCGATGTCCCAGAACGAGTCGCCGACCATCCGATAGTCCGGATCGCCGAATTCGGTGACCGCGTCGGTCAGATACAGCGCGCAGACCAGCACGGCGAGCACGCCGGAACCGTGCAGCTGCTCGGCGAGCCCGTAGGCCGCGAACGGCAACAGCAGGCTCAGCGCCACCCGCCATGTCGCCTCGCCGAGGTAGTCGGTCAGCTTGCTGCCCGCGACGCCGAGCACCAGGCCGACGAGGACGGCGACCACCGCCGAGACAACGAATTCCGCCGCTGCCCGCGGTGCGGAGAAATGCCCGCTGACCACCGCCTGGATCGCGACACCGTAGAGCACGATCGCGGTGACGTCGTTGAAGAGTCCTTCGCCGCCGAGCACCACCACCAGACGCCGGGGCAGGCCGAGGCTGCCCGCCAGCGCGGTCGCGGCGACCGGATCAGGCGGTGCGACAAGCGCTCCCAATGCGAAGGCGGCCGCGATCGGCAGGCCCGGATACCACGCGTGGAAGACCGCGGCCACCGCCGCCGCGGTCGCGATCACCAGACCGATGGCGCGCAATGCGATCGGTCCCCAGTTCTCCGCGAACTGCCGCCACGAGGTTCGCCGCGCCGCGGCGTACAGCAGCGGCGGCAACACCAGCGGCAGGATCAGATCGGGCGCGACGTCGACCCGGGGTGCGAACGGCAACAGCGCCACCACACAGCCGAACACCGTCATCAGCACGGCCGAGGCGACGCCGATCCGGTTGGCCAGCGGCTCGGCGAGGATCGCGGCGAACAGGATGACCAATATCAACACCAGCTGGTCCATGACCGTCCAGTCTGCGGCGCGCCGGACGGGTTGCCGGTCCGGCGCGCCGTACCGGCGCGATCCCGCTGTCGGCGCATGGCCTCGTCTGCCGACTGCCGACCCCGCCCGGCCACCGAGAAGCGCTGCCACACAGTGCGAGAGGATGACGCCGTGACGGACTTGTTCGGGGCCGGGTTCGCGGCGTACCCGTGGGCGACGTTGGCACGACTACGCGACACGGGCGGCGTACACCGGATCACGACACCGGACGGCCCGCCCGCGTGGCTGGTGACCAGGTACGCGGACGTGCGCGCGGGGCTGCTCGACGAGCGGCTGGCGATGAACGTCCGGCACGCGGGCGACGGCGAGTACCGCGGCTTCACCCTGCCCCGGCCACTGGACACCTACCAGCACGCCGAACCCGCCGACCATGCGCGCCTACGCCGGATCGTGACCGGCGAGCTTTCACCACGCCGCCTCGCCCAGTGGACGGAACTGGCCCCCGAGCTGGTCGATTCCTTTCTGCGCGAGGTGGATTCAGGAGCCGAGCTCGATCTCGTCGCGCAACTGGCCGTGCCGCTGCCCGCCGCGGTGCTGGGCGAACTGCTCGGATTGGGTGCCTCCGAGCGTGCGGCGATGCTCGGTTGGGCCGAGGCCACCCTGTTGCCCTCGGCCACTCCCCCGCGCGCCAGAGACACGCTGAGCACCATGGTCGCGATCATCGAAGCCACGATGGACCGGGCCCGCGCCGAGCCCGGCGACTCGTTGCTGGGCAGGCTCGTCGCCGCGCACACCACGGCGGGGACGTTGAGCGCGGACGAACTGGGTGGGCTGCTGTTCTATCTGCTCTTCGTCTGGTACGAAGTGCTGGTCGATCTGGTGACCGGAGCTACCCTGGCCTTGCTGGAATTCCCCGATCAGGCACGTCTGCTCCGCGACACTCGGGAAAAGCACTCGGCCGTGGACGAACTACTGCGCTACCTGTCGCCGCAGGTACTCGCCGCCCCGCGGTACGCGACCACCGAACTCACCATCGGCGCGCAGACCATCCGCGCCGGACAGACCGTGCTGCTCTGCCTCGCTTCGGCCAACCGCGACCCCGAAACATTCGGCCGCCCGGACGAATTGGACCTCACCCGGGCCCCGCACGCGCAACTCGCCCTCGGTTACGGCGCGCACGCGTGTCTGGGCAACGCGCTGGTACGCACGCTGGGCGCGGCCACACTCGACCAGCTGTTCACCCGCTGGCCGGACACCACGCTGACGGTCGACGCGCGAGAGATCCCGTGGCGCTCCGGTTTCCGGCATCGCGGCCCGCTCACGCTGCCGGTGCGTCTGGGCTGATCACCACCGCCGGCTCGGCTCGGGCTTGCGCCGCGCCGGCACCAGCTCCCACCAGGTCACGCAGCGCCACAACCATTCCAGCGGGCCGTAGCGGAACAGTTTCAGCCAACCCCAGCTGAATGCCGCCTGGACCGCGATGATCGCGACCGCCAGGCCCAGCAGCAGGGCGTACCGGTTCGACCCGGTCAGTCCGATGCGTGGTGCGATCAGCAGCACCAGCGCCGTCGCGGACACATAGTTGGTGAGCGCCATCCGGCCGAGGGGTTCGAGCACCTCCGAGACGACCTCGCCGAGCTCGGTGCGCAGCACGAGCAGCAACCCGGTCAGATACGCGAGCGCGCCGCACAAGCCCGCGACCGACGGGATGTTGCTGGCCAGCAGGTCCAGATACGGAATACGGAACTCCCACACCGCCGTCGCCACGGCGGCGGGCAGGGCCAGCGCGAACGCCACCGCGAGCTGCCCGCCGCGCTCGTCGAGTGTGTCGGCGACCCCGTAGCGGGCGGTGGCGAGGCCGAGCAGGAACAGACCCGGCACCAGACCGAACCCGCCGCCGAGCGCCACCGCGACCCCCACCGCCACCAGTCCGAGCAGCAGCACCAGCCAATCCGGCAGGCTCGCGGCGGGCAGCAGGATGACCAGCCCGACGATCGCGTAAGGCACCAGGGCCTCGCCGGGTTGGAATTGGTGATGGACGAACCCGAGCACGCCGAGGGCGAGCAGGCGACGGATCAGCACCAGTCGAGGACGATCGGTGCGCGCCGCGGCGCTCTCCAGGAACAGCGCGAAGCTGAGTCCGAACAGGAACGAGAAGATCGGAAAGAACCGTCCTTCGAACAGGATCGAGAGGACGTGCCGCAGCGGCACCATCTCGCCGGGCGCCTTCACCGCGGTCATGTCGGTGAGCTGCCAGATATTGACGACCAGGATCCCGCACAGGGCGAATCCGCGCACGGCATCGAGTTCGTGGATACGTAATCGGCCGGGGTCGTTGTGCATGCGTCTCAAATTAACCACCGCACCCGCGGGAACCGTGCATCTGCGGACGAGATGTCGCCCACATACTTCATGCACTAACTGTTTGTGCGTTAATCTTAGGCACGAGCCCACAAGGAGGACAGATGGAGATCGAGGATCCACTGCAGCTCGATCGGCAGGTCTGCTTCGCGCTGGCCGTGGCCAATCGCGCGGTGCTCGCCGTTTACCGGCCGCTGCTCGAACCGCTCGGGCTCACCCATCCGCAATACCTGGTGATGCTCGCGCTGTGGGGCGAGGCGCCGATGTCGGTCAAAGCGATCGCCGAGGCGATCCAGTTGGATTCACCGACCCTGTCGCCACTGCTCAAGCGGCTGGAGAGCGCCGGGCTGATCAGCCGGGAACGAGACAGCCGCGACGAGCGCAACCTCGTCGTGAACCTCACCCCGGCCGGGGTCGCCCTGCGCGAGCAGGCCCTGCAAATTCCGCCCGCCGTCGTCGAGCGGCTCGGCGTGACCCTGACCGATCTCGAGGAACTGCGTGACGTACTCCACCGTGTCAACGCCGCGGCCCGTCGCGCCGTGCCCGCCTAGTTCGCCCCGACCGCCTGCGAGGAGTTCGCGCATGTCCCGAGAACAGCGACGGCCCAACCCGATTCAGTGGCTCGGCTATGCCTTCGGGCGCCGACTGCCCGATTCGATGATCGACTGGGTGCGCCGTGACCTCACCGGAAAGCACGCGGTCGCCCGGCATCTGGTGCGTGGGCTGATCCCGTTCACCCCGCTGTTCGCGGTCTTCCTGCTCTTCCCCGGGGAACTGTGGCTGCGCGGGTCGATGGTGCTGCTCGCGCTGCTGCTGGCGCTGTTCTACACGGTGGCCTTCATGCCGATGAACCGCGCACACCGGTTGGCCAAGCACGGATTACCGGCCGATCTGGAGAACCCGGAACGAGCCCGTCGCCGCGCCGAGGAACGCGCGCGATACACCGCCCAGCATCCGCACTGAGCGCTCACGGCGCTGCGCAGCTCAGCTCGAGACGCTGCTGCCGGCGCACGAAGATACTCGGAAACCATTGCGCTGCAACGTTTTCCGGGCACAGTTCGAAGGATTCGGTGCGCTCCAGCAAAGTCCCGAGGGCGATCCGCGCCTCCGATCGGGCCAGCGCCGCACCGACACAGAAGTGCATGCCCTTGCCGAACGCGAGATGACTGCGCGGGGCAGCACGGTGCAGCCGGATCTCGTCCGGCGCGTCGAACACCGCCGGATCACGATTGGCGGCACCCCACAGCAGCAGCACATGGCTGCCCGCGGGCAACTCGGCCCCGCCCAGCGTGGTATCGGCGACCACATGCCGGTGATGCGCCCGGAACGGGGACTCCAGCCGCAGCGCCTCCTCCAGGAACGGCTCCAGCAGCCGCGGTTCATCCCGAACCTGCTGCTGGAGAGCAGGATTCGTAGCCAGCAGCCGCGCCGCGTTACCGATCAGACCGGCACTGGATTCACCGCCCGCGCCGACCAGCTGGACCAGGATCAGTACCGCGACCGACGAGGTCAATTCGCCTGCGGCGCAAGCACGAACCAGATCACCGAGGAGGTCGTCGCCCGGCTCGGACCGCGCGCGGACGAACTGCTCGTGCAGGTAGCCCGCGAGTTCGACGGAGGCGGTCACGGTCGCGCCGAGCTGATCCGGTGCCATCAGGCCGCCGAGCAGTTCGGTGCTGGCATAGCCCCAGCGGACCAGTTGCGCGATGTCGTTGTCCGGCAACCCGATCAGCGCCGCGACCAGAGTCATCGGCAGGCGATCGGCCACCGCGCCGGCCCATTCGATCCGCCCGTCGCGAAAACCGCGCTCCCACAGCCGCGCCATGGCGGCCGCGACGGCGGGCTCCAGGGCGCGGATCCGTTTCGCCACCAACGTCGGCAGCACCAGTTTGCGGTGCCGCTGATGCGCCGGCTCGTCACCGGTGGCGAGCACGTGCACGGCGTTACCGCCGCCGTCGAGATCGAAGACCGCCGGGTTACCGTCCGGCGCACGCACCAGGGCGGCGGTCAGGTGCGAGGAGAACTCGGCGGTCCGGGTTGCGGCCTCGACCACCAGATCGGACCGGCTCACCAGCGCGAACCCGGTATCGGCGAGCCAATGCACGGGCGGCCCCGCGCGCAAGGCGGCGTAGAGCGGGTACGGGTCGTTCACCAGCGCTGGATCGAAGAAGTCCAGCCGATCCGTCGTGTCCGGCATCTGCGCCGCCCCTTCCAATCGCCGACAATTGTTTCCGCACAACAGATTTCGCGCTGTCACCGGCGAAGTCAACCGTTCCGGGAAAGTGAGACGACCCAGGTCCATCCAGGTCCGTCCGATGTCTCAACGGACGCGATGAGCAGCGGTTTATCGAGCAAAACAGGTGGATTCGTCGCATGGTGAGACAAAATTGTTCGACCGTATCTCGACCGAATCGGGGGTTTCCGATGACCGGACAACCGGACTGGCTCGCCGGCGGCGAGCGTCGCGAACTCGCCGTGGCCCGCATTCATGCCGCCGCGACGACCCTGATCGCCCGCGACGGCATGCAACGGTTGACCATCGACCACGTCGCCGCCCAGGCGGGCTGTTCGCGCGCGACGGTCTATCGGTACGTGGGCGGCAAATCCGCCCTGCGCGAGGCCGTGCTCGCCGCGGCCACCGCGCGCATCGCGCACACCATCGAGCAGTCGGTGGCGGCGCTGACCGGCGCCGAGCGCGTCACCGAAGCAATCCTCACCGCTTTGACCGCGGTACGCGCCGACCCCGTGGCCGCGGCCTTCCTGCGCACCGCCGACCCACGCGAGGTCGACCGCTTCCTGGCGAACAATCCACGCCTGGCCACCGCCGCGACGACGGTCACCGGCGCGGCGGCCGCCGACCCCGCCGCCGGCCAGTGGATCGTGCGGGTGGTGCTGTCACTGTTGTTCTGGCCCGCCCACCCTGCCGCCACGGAACGTGCGCTGGTCGAACGCTTCGTCGTGCCCCTCTTCGCCCCATAGCCGCCTCAGCGCAGGGCCCAGGGGGCGATGGCTTGGACCGAGGGGTAGCCGGGGTCGGTGCAGGCTTCTTCCTCGGCGAACCAGAGCCAGTTGCGGGCGCACTGCACGAGGGTCCAGGCGCGGGCGCGTTCGGGGTCGAGGCCTGCGAGGTCGACCAAAGCGGCGAAGCGGTCGTCGAGGGTGGATTCGGTGCGGCGGCTCCACAGCAGGGAGAGCGTGCTGAACTCCAGATCGCCCACCAGCGGCTGCGGATCGATGACGAGCCACGGTTCCCGTTGCGCGGCAAGGACATTCTCGAAGTGCAGGTCCTCGTTCACGAGCAGCCGGTCCGCGGTGGGGCCCAGCTGGGTGCACGCCTCGACGGCGGCGTCGAGCAGTTTGCGCGAATACGGCGCGCCGAGACGCGCCCACTCGCGGGGCAGCTCTTCGGCCCACCCCGCCGCTTCCACCCGCAGATCACGCGAAATGCCTTGGGGCGCTGGCACAGCAAGCCTGCGCATGAGTTCGGCGGTGATCCGCACCGCATCGTCGATGGGCTCGGTTTCGAGGGACCGGTCCGCGGTCAATCGTTCGAGCAGGAGCACGCCGTCGTCGGCCGCGCCGTCGAGCAGCAGGACCGCCCCGTCACCGCCCCAGGCGGCGAGCGCGACCGGCTCGTCCCTGGTCTCCGGCGTCAGGTAGGCGAGTTTGAGCACGGCCGCGGCACCGTCGGCACGCCGGACCGGCAGCACCAGCGCACCGTAACCGTGCATCGACGGTCCGTCGACGGTGAGCTGCCAGCGGTCGAGGTAGCGCGCGGCGAGATCGGGCAGGGCATCGAGCCAGGCACGCGCGGGCGCACCCTCCTGCCCGGCGAGGCGAGTGGCGAAGAATTCGGGGACGACAGTCACCCGTCGAGCATCTCAGCTGTGTCGATTGATTTTCGGCACGTCAGCGCACGGCAGGAACCGGGGGTGGCGGGGGCGGAAATCCCGGCAGTGGCGGGAAAAGCGGAGCCGGAGCGGGCGGCTCGGGCGCGGGCGGTGGTTCCGGCGCAGGCGGCGGCTCCGGCGCAGGCGGCGGGGCAGGCACGACCGGCGGGGCGGGGACAACCGGCGGAGCGGGCACCGGTGGCGGCGCCGGATCGTCGCCTTGTCCCTGCGGGATACAGATCCAGCGCCCGTCGGGACCCAGTCCCCACTGCGCGACGATCCCGTCGTGGGAACAGTCGTCGCCTACCCGGTGCGGGTCACGACCCTGTCCCTGCGGGACGCACATCCACTGCCCCTCGCGCAGATCCCACTGTGCGACGATGCCGCCGGCGGAACAGTCGTCGCCGATCCGGCGCGCCGGTTGCGGCACCACCGGCGGCGGGCTCGGTGACTGCAAGGTAGCGGGCAGCCGGCTCACCGTGATGGTCGGCGTCGGGCTCGTCTTCGTGGACGTCCGGGCCGTCGTCGCACCCGGCTTGTGATTCTCGGCGTCCCCGTTCGATCGCACCAGCAGACCGACCGCGACCACCAGAGCGAGCGCCGCGGCGATCACGGCCGCGATGGCCAGCATGCGGGAGTTGTCGCCGCGCCCGCCTTCAGGTGTCGCCATCGAAACCGCCTTCACTGCTGGGACAGGAAATACCGGTACGAATGCACAGCTGATCCGAACGGGAGGTTACCCGAGATTTGCTGAATGAATCAGCATTACTGCTTGGGCAGCGCGCCCGCCACTCCGCCGACGTCGGCGACCTTCCACCCGTTGTTCGGGTCGACGTTCACCGTGTAGGTGACGGTGGTCTGCGCGCCGTCGGGGGTCTGGGCGCTGGTCGAGGTGACGTTCAGGAAGACGTTGACCTTGTAGATCCCGTTGTCGGTATTCATCACCTTGGCGGTGATCGGGGTCGAGGTCGAGGTCCACTTCAGCGGCACCAGGATGTCCTGCAGCTTCGGCGCGGTCGCGTCGAATTTGTTGGCCAGCTGCGGAGTGGTGTTGGTCTTGAGCTTGGCGACCCAGGAGTTCACGTCCTGGAAGTTGATGTTGGAGGCGCCGACCGCGTAGTCGGTGGCGACCTGTTCGGCGTGCTGGTCCGCCGCGGCCGCGGCGTCGCGATCACTGAGATCGCCGCGCGCGGAGAACCACAGCGAGGCGAACACGACGGTCGCGGCGCCGAGCCCCACCAGCGCGGCGCCGGTCGCGATGGTGGACAGGCGGATCGAGACGGTCCGCGCGTCCTTGACCGGTGCAGCCGCGGTGTCCTTGTCCTCGGTTGCCGGCTTCGGTTCGGTCACAACGTCGTTCGACATCGCGGCCTCCTTTCCTATTTGATCGCGACCCGCACCTTGACGGCGCCGTCGGCGTCGACATCGGCGAGGGCCTGGGAGATCAGGGCTGAGATATCGATCCGCGGCGCGGCCGCGACGATCGCATCGACCAGGGGACGCAGCACCGGAGCCAGCGAGCTCAACTCCGGCTGCAACTCCCGCAACGTGGCGATGGTCTTCTCGGTGAACGGTGCGACCCCGTTGCCGGTGGTGTACTGGTCGATCGGCTGACTGTCGACCATGGTGCCGACGTGGTCGACCAAGTTGCTCACCGCCTCGGCGAACTTCAGCCACTCGGGCGCGGCGGCGCTGAACGACGGGCCGACCCAGTCCATATTGGTCGCCGTGCTCTGCAAACTGTTGAGCAGCGAGACGATTTGCGGGTTGCGGCTCATGACGGCCGCGGCGAGCAGATCGCCGGAGCGGGCCAGATTGGGAATCGCGCTGTCGGTGCCGACCAGCGACTGCTCGGCCGTGCTCACCAGCGAGCTGACCACCTTGGGATCGAGCTGGTTCAGGGTTCGGGTGGCCAGCCGGGCGACCTCCGGAATCGACAGCGGCGTCTGCACAGTGGTGGTCTGCAGCTGCTGGCCGTCCCGGATGTACGGTCCGCCTTCGGAATTCGGACGGAACTCGACGTAGGGCTCACCGAGCGCGGAGAGGTGTTCGATGGTGACCGTGCTGTCGGTGGGCACCCGGCGCTCGGCGACGAGCTTCAGCCCCACCTCGACGCCGCCGATGCTGTTGGTCACCGACTCGACGCGGCCCACCTCCATGCCGGTGAGCAGCACCGGCGATCCGACGGCGAGCCCACCGGAATTCTTCAGCACCATCGTCGCCTTCGTGTAGTCGGCCAGCGGATCGACCTGCACCACACCGAAGGTCAGGTAGCCCGCGCCGAGCACGACGATGGCGGCGATGCCGCCCAGGGAGGCAAGCGGCCCGAGTTTCATCGGACGACTCCGATCATGCGTAGCGTCTGGATGATCCGGTCCGTCTGGTCTTGGGCCGAAACCACGTTCGCGCCTTCGGTTTTCACCCCGACGATGTTCACCTTCGGGCCGCGCTCGACGAACGGGATGACCTTGTCGCGCAACAGCGAAACCAGCGCTTGCAGATTCGACGGCTGACTCAGGTCCAGTGGCCGGGCCGAGGCCAGCAGGGGCAGGAACGCCTGTACCGTGCCGTCGGCATTGTTCAGCAGCGGAGCCAGCCAGGTGAGCGAGGTGCCGATCGGACCGAGCTCTTTGAAGATCTTCGTCACGCCGACGATGGAGGGCGCGATGCCGGTGAGCTGATCCACCGACTCCTGGGACAGCAATTCGGCGAGTTCGGGCCGGATCTTGTGCAGGACAGTCGAATTGTTGTCGATGCCGTCGAGCAGCGAATCGAGTTCGTCCAGATGATTACCCAGGTCGACGGCGTCGTCCGCCATGGTCTTGCCGATCTGTGCGGTGCGGGCGGTGTCCTTGGGCAGCACATCGTTGAGCTGCTTGATGGTGTCCTGCACCTGCTGCACCGCCCCGCCCTGGGTGAACGTGGCCAGCGCGGCCATCGTGTCCTCCAGTTGCACCGGCGGTTTGGTCTGCGCCAGCCCGATGGTGCCGCCCTCGGGCAGCAGCTTGTCGAAACCGTTCGTCGGGGTGAGCAGCGCGAGGTGGATATCGCCGAGCACCGTGTTCTGCCGCAGCTCGGCCCGCGTCGCCTCGGGCAGCCGCACGGACTTAGAGATCCGGGCGTCGACCACCACATAGCCGCCGCGGCCGCCCGCCTTGGCCGAATCCACCACCGACACTCCGGAAACCGTGCCGACCTGCGCGCCGTTGGCCATGATCTTGGCCCGGGCAGGCAGATTCAGCACGTTCTCGAACTGGATCCGGATCTGGTAGGTCGGGCCGGACACCTCGGCGCCCGGCACGGGCACCGACGAGGGGTCGAAGGCGCAGCCCGAGGCGGGCAGCGCCACCGCGAGCACCGCGGCGACACCGGTCGCGAAACGCGCTCCACGCCTGCGGCTTTCGTGGCCGCCACGCGGGAAGGACAGGGCCCACCGGCCTGTTTCGTCGCGCCGAAGCTTCATCGCACACCCGCCGATCCGAATACCAGGGCCGCCAGGTCGAGCTTCGCCAGACCGCCGTCGGCCGTGCACTGCCCCGGCGCCAGCGCGTTCACCGCGGCGCAGACCTGATCCGCGTGCTCCTGCGGAATGGCGACCTTCGGTGGGGCGTAAGCGATTCCGGAGTTGCCCACCGCGCGGAACGCGTCGGTCAGCACCGGCATCATCGACACGACCTGGGCCAGCGAGCCGACCCGGGCCCGCAGGAACTTCACCAGCGGCACCGTGAAATCGAGCGCCTTCGTCAGCGGACCGCCGAAGGCCATGGTGAGGTCGTTCAACACCGGAAGCAGCGCCGCCAGACCGTCCACCACTTCGGCGCCCGGCTCCAGCAGGGTCGTGCGCGCGATGACGAGCACCGGCGCCAACCGGGTGAACATGGATTCGATATCGCCCCAATGCTCTTCGACCTTCTTACCGACCGAGGAGAAGGCGTCGAAAACACCGACCAGGTGCGCGATATCGGCATCGGGCGAGGCCATGGCGCCGCTCAGCTGCTTGATGATCGCGTTGACCTGCGGCCCGGTTCCCGCGGTGGCCGCGTTCAGTTGCGCCAAGCCGTTGGCCAGCGCGTCCGGCGTCTTGGCATCCGGGCCCGAGATCTCGGCGGACAGCTTCGCGACCGCGTTCAGCGTCTCGGTGACGCTCTTGGGCGTCATCGTTTTGGTGATGCACTGCCCGGGATTCCAGCGCGCAGTGTCCTTTCCGCTGGACACCACGGCCAGCTGCCGCGCGGCGACGATGCTGTCGGCCAGCGTGGTGGCGCCCGCGTCGGCGTAGACCGGCTTGTCGGCCTCGACCGCGAACTCCACCCGCATCGCTTTGCCCTGCGGGACAATCGATGTCACCGTGCCGACCGGGATGCCGCGCATGGTCACCTGGTTACCGGTGTACAGGCCGACGGTGTCCGGCATGATCGCGCAGTAGCTCTCGGTCTTCTTCAGCGGATCGAAGGCGACGAAATAGGCGACCACGACGAGGAGCACCGCGACGGCCGCACCGGAGACCGACATGAACGCGCGGGAGCCGAGGATCTTGTGCAGCATCAGCAGTCCTTCCCCGGCACCGGCACGCACACCCGCGCGAGCGCGTCCGCGGGCGCGGTGATCGTCTGACCGGACTGATCGACCCGCAGGCCGTCCTCCGGGATGGCCAGCGCGGACACCTTCTGCTGCATGTCCTGCACGGAGCCGACGACCGGATCCAGCCGGTTCAACAGCTCCTCCATCCGCGGCAGCACGTCGAAGAGCTCCTGCAACTTCGGCTTCGCCGCCGCGTAGGCAGGCGCGATCGCCGCGGCCTTGCCCAGCACCTGGTTCAACAGGCGGATGGCTTCGCTCAGCTCGGCGCGCTTGGACAGCACCAGGTCCTCCAGGAGGTTGGTGGCCTGCACCAGCCGGCCCAGTGAGCTCTTGGCGCCGTCGTACATGGTCGTGTACTCGTCGGCGTTCGCGATCGCCTTGGAGATCATCACGTGCTGGCGGTTCAGGTCGTCGACGAAGCTGTTGAGGCTGTCCAGCGTGGTACGCAGGGTGTCGGGCGCCTGCGCGACCGAGGTGCCCAGCGCGGCCAGGTTGCGCCGCAGGGTATCGCCGTCGATCTTGCGCAGCGGCTCGGCCGCGTCCTGGAAGGTCTGCACCAGGCTGTACGGCAGCCGGACCCGGTCGGTCGGAATATGCTTGCTGCCCAGCGGTTTCGAGCCGGACGGGAACAGCGCCACGTAGTTGCCGCCGACGATGGTCAGCATCCGCACGTCCAGCGTGGACTGGTCGCCGACGAACACCTCGGAGTCGACGGTGAACCGCATGGTCACCCGATCCGGCTGCAGCTCCAATGATTTCACCGTGCCGACGCTGATCCCGGCGACCCGGATGTCGTCACCGACCTGCACCGACTGCGCCTCGGCGAGATCAGCCGTGTAGGTCTTCTTGCCGAACGGGACGACGTACAGCACGCCCACCGTGACGGCGAGGATCGCGACCAGCACCACCCCGATCAGCCCGAGCCGGATCTCGCGCCGTGTCGTCTCCGCCTCGCCGACCACCCGGCGGGCCGGGAAAAGCCTGCTCACCCAGCGCATACCGCCACCTGCTGTCCTGCGATCAAGACGCCGAGCACCTGCGGCACGTCGGCCTGTCCTTTGGAGCACTGCGGTTTCCAGCCCGCCGCACCGGATTTCGGGATTGCCGCATCGAAACCGGCGAGCAGGCCGGGGAGTTTGTCGAACACCTCGAGGGCCTGCTGCGGATCCGGAAAGATCTGCTGGATCAACGCGTTCACATCGTCGGGGCTCTGCAGACCGAGCGCGTTGAACAGGTTGTTCAGCGGACCCAGCACCGAGGGCGCGGACGCCGCGAAGTCGGCCAGTCCGTTCATGTTGGTTTGCAGACCGGAGATGATGTCGGCGAGGCGGGCCAGGATCGGCACCATGTAGTGCATCTTTCCGCCCGCGACATCGTGCAGGTCGGACAGATTCTGCAGCACCACGTCGATCACCTGCTGGCGATCCTTGACATGCGCCGCGAGCTTGTCGATCGCCTCGAGCGCGGGCCCGATCCCGTTGCCGTCCCCCTCGATCAGCGCGACCATGCTCGCGCTGAACTGGTTGATCTCCTCCGGCGAGATGGTCGCCAGTACCGGTTTCAGGCCGTTGAACATGCTGGTCACGTCGAACGAGGGCACCGTGTGATCGATGCCGACGGTGGCACCGCTGGCCAGGCGCTTGCCCGGTTGCGGTTGCTGCTGCAGATCGAGATAGCGCTGGCCGGTGAGATTCTGGTAGCGGATGGCCAGCTTCGAGTTGTCGTAAAGCGGCGCATCGGTTTTCAGCGACAACTGGACCCGGGCCTGCGTGCCGGTGAGCGCGATGCCCTCGACCTTGCCCACCTGCACGCCGTACATGCGCACGTCGTCGCCGACCTTGAGGCCGTTGGCGTCGGTGAACAGCGCGGCGTGCGGTTCGGTGGGGCCCGAGACCGGGCGCTTGATCGCCGTGCAGACGACGATGAGCACCGCGATCATCACCACGGCGAATACGCCGAGCCGCCACGCGGCGGCACCCACCTTCATCGGGCACCTCCCAGCAGCGGCGCCAGCACCGGCATACCGCTCACATCGATCTCGGCGTTCAGGACCGGCCCGTTCGGGGTGTCGGGCATCGCCGCACGCAGCCGCCGCAGCAGTTCGGTGAGTTCGGCACCGGACCGCGTCGGCTGCGGGACCATCTGCGTGAGCAGCGCCAGCACCGGACCGAGCATGTCGGTGACGCCGGAAAGGCCGTCGCCCGCCGCCGCGCCGAGCCCCGCGATATCCGGCAGCAGCCGGTCGGTGTGCATCCGCACGCCCGCGTCGAAGGCTTCCCGATTGCTTTGCAGCCGTGGGTTGTTGCGCAGCACGTACACCATCAGTTCGTTGGCGCCCGCGAAATCGCCCGCGCCGTAGAACGCCGGACCGAGCGCGCCGGCCAGCTGCGAGGGCGGCATCCGCTGGGTATCGGTGACGATCTGGGCCACCTGGATGATCGCCTGCGCGAGCGGGGTGAACGCCTTCATGTCCCGCGAGACCTGGTCGATCACCGTGGCCACCTGCGGGGTGAGCACCGAGTCGCCGGTCTGCGACAGGCTGCGCAGCATGCTGCCCATGGTCGCGTCGAACACCGCGTCGGTCCGTGCACCGGTCAGATCGATCACGCTGTCGTCGCGCAGGGCCGAGCCGCCCGACCCGCGCCGCAGTCCGATCTCGCTGATGCCGAACAGGTTCGCCGGCGCATAGTCGACCAGCATGCTGTCGTCCAGGCCGTGCAGCTGAGAGCTGTTCAACCGCAGCGTGATCCGCTGCGTGCCGCGCTCGTCCGGCGCGATCGCCTCGACCGTGCCGACCTGCACGCCGTCCAGCCGCACCGGGGTGCCCGCGAGCACCCCGTCACCGATCTGCTCGGTATGCAACGTGATCTGTAAGCCGTTGTCGGAGCGCAGCTCTCGATACAGCACGACGGCCGCGAGCACGGCGACGAGCACCACGAAGGCGACCACGCCGAGGAACCGGGTCCTGCGCTGGTCGACCGCCACTCCGGGCATTCCGTACTTAGGCATCGGCCGCTACCCCGTGAAACTGATCGTCGCGTTGAAGCCCCACAGCATGATGGTGAGGACCATGTCGATGGCCACGATCGCCACCGACGAGGCGCGCACCGCACGCCCGGACGCGATGCCGACACCCTCGGGCCCGCCGGTGGCGAAGAAGCCGTAGTAGCTGTGGATGAGGATCACGACGGTGGCGAAGATGGCCACCTTGATCACCGCGGCGACCACGTCGAACCCGGAGACGAACTGGAAGAAGTAGTGGTCGTACACGCCCGCGGATTGGCCGTGCACCAGCGTGATCAACCCGCGGCAGGACAGGTAGGCCAGGATCAACCCGATCAGGAAGGTCGGCACGATCGAGATCGCGCCCGCGATCACCCGGGTGGTCACCACGAAGGGCACCGAACGCAGACCCATCGCCTCCAGCGCGTCGATCTCCTCGGAGATGCGCATGGAGCCGATCTCGGCGGTGATCCGGCAGCCGGCCTGGGCGGCGAAGCCGATGGCCGCGGCGATCGGCGCGAGCTCGCGGGTGGTCGCGTAGGCGGAGACGATGCCGGTGACCGGGCCCATGCCCAGCATGTTCAGCATGGTGAACGATTCGACCGCGACGGATGCACCCATCACCAGGCCGAGCACGATCATCATCGGGACCGTGCCACCGCCGACGATGACCGAGCCGCGGCCCCAGGTCATATCGGAGATGATGCGCAGCGTCTCGTCGCGATAGTGCCGCAGCGTCGCGGGGATCGAGGAGAGCACCTGCCAGACGAAGGCCAGCACGAAGCCGAGCGCCTCGAACCGGCGCAGGAGCAGACCGCGGCGGCGATAGAACCGGGAGAGTTTGCCCAGCCCCTTGGGTACATAGGTCGATGCGGACATGGCTCAGACCAGCCTGGTGGGCAGGAACATCTCGACGACCTGGGTGACGCCCAGGTTGACGATCGCGATCGAGACGACCGACAGCACGACCGCGGCGTTCACCGCGTCGGCGACGCCGCGCGGTCCGCCCTTGGCCTCCAGCCCGCGCTGGCAGGCGATGACCACCACCAGGAAGCCGAACAGCGCCGCCTTGAGCAGCGACACCCACACGTCGGCGACGGTGGTGAACGAGCCGAAGGTCGCCCAGTAGCTGCCCGGGGTGACGTTCTGGCCGCCGACCGCGACGGCGTAACCCGCGACGATGCCGACGAAGATGATGAGGATGTTCAGCAGCGGCGCGACGAAGATCATCGCGACCAGCCGCGGAATCACCAGGCGCGGCACCGGGCTGATGCCCATGGTGTTGAGCGCGTCGATCTCCTCGCGGATCGTGCGCGCGCCCAGGTCCGCGGCGATCGCGGCGGCGCCCGCGCCGCCCAGCAGGAAGCCGGTGGCCAGCGGCGCACCCTGTTTGATCACGCCGAGCCCGCCGGTCGCGCCGAGCAGCGAATCCGCGCCGAGGGTGTGGATGAGGTTGCCGACCTGGATCGAGACGATGACGCCGAACGGGATCGCGATCAGGATCGCGGGAATCGCGGTGACGGTCACCAGGCGCCACGCCTGCGTGATCGCCTCCCGCCATTGGAACTGACCGCGCACGATGCCGGTGACCGCGCCGGTCGCCGATTCGCGTGCGATATCCACCGCGCGACCGAAGGTACGCAGTGACGAGACGACCGTGTCGGAGAAGTTCTTGCGGACGACGCGGACGGCAGAGGCGCTCGAGCGAGCCCGGGTCACCGGTGCCACGCGGGGCCCCGGCCGAACAGGTGTGTCTCGAGTTTCAAAATCGCACTCTCCATGATGGGCGTCACTGCCACCATGAAGCTATCGGTGACGATAGGTAACAGTAAAGCCGGTCACGGTGTGAGCATCGCCTCTAAAACGCTTGCTGGCAGCTAGCACCAGCCGCAGGTCAAAGGCTCAACCTGGAAGTAAATCCGCATTCTGAAACGAGTTATCAGCATAGATCGGCTATCACGGTGATCCACGCCACTTAGCTCAGCTAACACTAAGCAAGATCACGACACGGTCACGAGAACCGGAAGTGCAGCGAAAAAGACAAGCCGGACGTCTGGTTCTTCGACCGAATGGCCCGAGTCGGACAACAGTCAGCACACCCGAAGCGAAAGACCGAAACCCGGAACGGGGTGATCCGAGGCAGCGGCAGCCCGGCCGCGGGTGAGTCGAGTCACATCGCTACGGGCTGGCGGCCAGGAAAACGAAGGCCGAGAACAGGGCCAGATGCACCCCGCCCTGCAGCAGCGTGGCCCGGCCGGGCACCACGGTGAGCGTGCCGACGACCACAGTCAAGCCGAGCAGCACCATCTGGGTGGCGCCCAGTCCGAGCACCAGCGGACCGTCCAGCCAGATCGTCGCCACCGCGATCACCGGAATGGTCAGGCCGATACTGGCCATGGCCGAACCGAGGGCGAGATTAAGGCTGATCTGCACCCGATCCCGGCGGGCCGCGTTGAACGCGGCGAGCGTCTCCGGCAGCAACACCAGCAGCGCGATGACCACACCGACCGCCGAGGGCGGCAGGCCGGCCGAGGCCACGGCCGATTCGATGGACGGGGAGACGACCTTGGCCAGCCCGACCACGCACACCAGCGCGACGAACAGCAGCAAGAGACTGAGCAGCGCGGCCTTGGCGGTCGGCCGCGTTTCGTGCGCGTCGTCGTCGGTCACCACGCCGTCGCCCTCGACCGGGAGGAAGTCGTCGGGGTGCCGGACCGTCTGCACCATGACGAACAACCCGTACAGCGCGAGCGAGGCGACCGCGGCGAAGGCCAGCTGCGCGGCGGAGAACTCCGGCCCCGGCGTGCTGGTGGTGAAGGTCGGCAGCACGAGGCTGAGCGTGGCCAGCGTCGCCACGGTGGCCAGCGCGGCGCCGGTGCCTTCGGCGTTGAACACCGCGACCCGTCGGCGCAGCGCACCGACCAGCAGCGCGAGACCGACGATGCCGTTGCAGGTGATCATCACCGCGGCGAACACGGTGTCCCTGGCCAGCGAGGCGGCCTTGTCGCCGCCGGAGATCATGAGCGTGACGATGAGCGCGACCTCGATGACGGTCACCGCGACCGCGAGCACCAGCGACCCGAACGGTTCACCGACCCGGTGCGCGACCACCTCCGCGTGATACACCGCCGCGAGCACCGCGCCGATGAGGGCGGCGGCCACCACGATCACCGCCACACCGGACAGACTTCGCCCCCAGGTCAGTGCCAAGGCGACGGCGGCGAGCAGTGGAATGACGAAGGTCCAGCGTTCGGTCAACACACGGATCATGAGAACCATCGTTGCAGCAAACGCTCCGCACACAGGTCAGAGCTGTGTCAGTGGGCGATTTGCCGGTTTCGCGACACCCTCCCGGCCCGCTGCGAGGCCGAGAGGGTACGGGGGTCAGTGGTCCTGCAGGGCGTACCCGCTCGCACCGGTCGGCCGGACCGCGATGGCCACCCGGTCCTTCGCGTCCGGCGGGACCACCGGGCCGCGGCCGTAGCGTTCGGCCAGGCGGCTGTAGAGGGCGCCTTCGGGATCGTCGTCGACATGGTCGACCACGCCGCGCACCTCGATGTAGCGGTAGGGATTGTCGGGGTCGAAGATCGAGATCGAGACGCGCGGTTCCTGGGCCAGGTTCTTGAACTTCTGCCGAAAGTTGGTGTGGGTGAACCAGATGTACTCGCCGTCCCACACGAACCACATCGGGTTCACCTGCGGCGCGCCGTCCGGCCGGGTCGTGCCCAGACTCGCGTAGATCGGGCGTTCCAGCAGGTCGCGGGCCTGCTCCGGGATCTCGTACGTCGTCATACACCCTCCAGTCATGTGCGGTCTGCGCGACCTGCTCAGGTCACCGGAGGGTATGACATCGGCGGACACCGATTTCTTCCGCGCCGCCCGCGCATTCATTCCAGGTCTACGCATCGCGGGTCGGCAGCGGGTACTTTCAGCTCGGCCTGAGGATTCGTGCCCCCATTGACGGGGGCAGATTCCCTGGCGGCGAGCCGATACCCTGGCTCCGCCTTGATCGAGACGACCAGCAGCGGGAGCTCATGTCATACCCACCCGGCCAGTACCCCGGGCAGCCTTACGACCCGAACGCTCAGCCGAAACCGGCCGAGGGCGGACAACAGGCTCCTGACCAGCAGCGTTCGGATCCGACGATGGTGAATCCGGCGCATCACTCCGGTCCGGGATATCAGCAGGTACCACCCGCAGATCCCACGCTGCTCAACCCGATGAGCCGGCCCGATCCCGGCTACCACCCGGTGCCGCCGTCGGATCCGACCCTGCTGAACCCCGTCAGCCAGGCCGATCCCGCCTACCAGCAGGTGCCGCCCGCCGATCCCACCCTGCTCAACCCGATGGGCCAGCCGCAGTACGGTCAGCCCTACGGGCCGCAGGGACAGCAGTATCCGTCGGTGCCGCAGTACCAGCAGCAAGCCCCGCAATACCAGCAGCCGCAGTATCAGCAGGCGCCGCAGCAGTTCGCGCCGCAGCAGGGCGGGTTCCCGCCCGGCCCCCCGCCCGGTCAATACCCACCGCAGTACGGGCCCGGCGGTTCCGGGCCGGGCGGTGGTGGCGGTGGCGGAAAGATTCTCGCCGCAATCGGTTCGGTGCTGTTCACCGTGCTCGTGATCGCCGGCATCATCGGGCTGAAGGTGTGGAAGAACAACGAGAAGCAAGACCGCTACGAGCGAAGCGCGAGCGCCACCACCAGCCAGTCCGCCGCGGGTTCGATCGACTCGTCCGGGACACCGAGCACCCGGCCGAGCGCCAAGGTGCCGCCGCCGACCACCGCACCGCCGACCACCACCCCCAAGGCCACGACCACGTGGATCGCCGCGACCTACAACGAGGGGTCCAGCGAGGTGCATTGGGCCACAAGCACACTCAGCCAGGAAGCCGCGGCCGCGAAGGCGCAGCTCGCCTGCGGCCCGTCCTGCCAGGAGCCGGTGTGGTCGAAGGACGGCTGCGTCGCGTTCGCGTTCGGCCAGAACAACGGCTGGGGTTCGGACTGGGGCGTCACCATCGACGAGGCCCAGGACAAAGCCGTCGCCCGGGCGCAGAGCACCTGGAACATCCAGGGCCCGTTCAAGTTCTGGTCGAAGTGCACCAAGGACCCGGGCTGAGCTGGTCCAGGTCGGGTCGCAGGCGGCGACGGTAGCACCGGCGGGTGTGCGAACGCAGTACGGCGATTGGGCATCGTGTCCGATCCGGCGACCGCGGGTAGTGCACTGTGCGCAAAGCGGTTTGGGCACAGTGCCGGAAAGGATCACCCGCGGATCCGGCAATCCCACGAATTGCCGAAAATGCGGCATTCCGACTGTGATACGCGCCATAGAGTCCTGGTCCCCGGCATTACTCTCAGTACACCAGGACATCTCATGCCTACTGCATCCCTCCGTCCGCGCGGCGTCGTCGTCGCCGCGGCCGCAGCAGCACTCTGCCTAGCCCTTCCCGTTTCCGCCCAAGCCGCGGGAGCGATCAACTTCGCGCCGAAAGTGGATTCCCCTTCCGGCGGCCAGTTTCCGTCATGGGGGCCGGGCCCGTCGCCGATCGGCACGGTCACGGCCGACTTCAACGGCGACGGCAAAGCCGATATCGTCGCGGCCGATTTCCAAGGGGCGGGGCCGATCCTGATGACCGGCAAGGGGGACGGCACCTTCAACAGCGGCACCAGAGTGGGCGATGTCGGCATCGGATTCGGCGCGGTGGCGGCGGGCGACCTGAACGGGGACGGGAAACCCGATGTCGTCGCGCAGGCCTGGACGACCATCGCGACCTTCCTGAACAACGGCAACGGCACCTTCGCCGCCGCCAAGAAGTACACGACACTCGAAGGCGCACAACAGGAAGTGATCGTCGCCGATGCCAACGGCGATGGCAAGGCCGACGTGCTCAGCCTGGTGCCCACCGGCGTGAAGACGTGGATCGGCAAGGGCGACGGCACCCTCGACGGCGGATCGACCAGCTCGGTCCTGGGCACCCCGTCGGCCTTCACCGTCGGAAAGTTCAACTCGGACAACAAGATAGACATCGCGATCAACAACACCGTGTTGCAGCAGGTGCAGATCTTCACCGGCAACGGCGACGGCAGCTTCGCCCGCCGCGACGCGAGCACCTCCGGCCTCATCACCGAGGACGTCCGGGCCGGCGACTTCGACGGCGACGGTATCGACGATGTCATCTCCGCCGACTCGTTCTCCTTCAGCACCACGCTGCTGCTGTCGAACGGTCAGGGCGGATTCAAGAAGACCGACCGGGTCGCGCTGTCGGGACTCGGCCCGACCAGCATCGCGGTCGCCGACTTCGACAAGGACGGCAAGCTCGACGCTGCGATGTCGGCGGTGCTCAACTCGAAGATGGTGATCTTCGCCGGCACCGGCGGATCCATCAGCAAGACCGGTGAATTCGACGTCACGTCACAGCCGCAGACACCCGCGGTCGCCGACTACGACGGCGACGGCAAGCTGGACATCGTGGTCGCGGGCAGCGCGAACGCCGTGTCGTTCCTGAAGAACATCAGCTGAGCGAGCTCACCAGACCGAGGTCGGGGTGACGTTGTCGTCGAACGGGAGGAAGCCGTCGACGGTCGCGTTGACCTGGAGACTGTTCACCCCGATCTCGCCGCCGTGATTGTCGAGGAAGGCCACATCGGAGGCGTCGCGGCCGGTGGCGATGCGCACCAGCGTGGAGCGCGGAGCCAGGCCGGTGGCGTCGAAGGCGCGCCAGGTCCCGTCGACGTAGGCCTCGGCGACCGCATGGAAATCCATCGGCACACAGCCCGGCGCGTAGACCGACACCACCCGGGCAGGCACCTTGACCGCGCGTAACAGCGCGACCACCAGATGCGCGAAATCACGGCACACGCCCGCACCGGACAGCAGCGTCTCCACCGCACCGTCGATGGGGTCGCTGCTGCCCGCGACGTAACGGATCCGCCGGCCGACCCATGCCGACACCTCGGCGGCCAGTTGCGCGCTCGGTGTGGCCGAACCGAATTCGGTATTGGCGAAGCCGAGCAGCTTGTCCGATTCGGCGAATCGGCTGGGACGCAGATACAGCGCGAGATCGTAATCGGAAGGACTGTCCGGCAGCGCGGTGCCGAGCACGGTCGCGGTGTAATGGGCGCGCAGGGTGCCCGGTCCGACCGCGAATTTGTGGATCCGGGTGCCGTGCGGCCCGAAAATCTCCCACGGCGTGACCGGTCGGCCGTCGAGCTCGAACACCAGCGATTCGTTCAATTCCAGATTCGGGTGCCGGGCCGCGGCGATCTGGAATTCCAGGGTCGTCGGCGCGGTGATCGCCACCTCCAGATGAGCCGACACATCGCGATGCACAGCTCAATCCTGCCAGCTGCGGTCGAGTACTCGGTCGTATTCACGACCCGCGGGTACCGAGTCGGCATCATATAGGCGGTCAATTCGTGGCCGACAGGGGATTCATGTGCCCCGGCGCGTGGATATGGGCGAGAATTTGCGCGTGCGAACCCAGTTCACTCGCGAGCTCGTCGCTTTGACCAATGATCTGACGCTCATGTGCCGCCTCACGCACGACGCTACCGAGCGGATGACCGATGCGCTCGTCGGGGCCGATCTCACCGCGACCTACGAGGTGTTCGCACTCGACGAACAACTACAGGGGATGTACGGCGCGTGCGAGGCGAGAACCGTCGTGCTGCTCGCGTTGCAGGCGCCGGTCGCCCGCGACCTGCGCCACGTGGTCACCGCCATTCAGATCGCGACCGAGCTGTCCGGCATCGGCACCCTGGTGAGCAAGGTCGCCGATCAGGTGTATCAGAGCCATCCGGGACACGTTGCGCCGCAAGCGGTGCTGGACATCCTCGCCGCGATGGGCAGGCTCGCGGCCGCCCGGACCGCGGCGAGCGGCGCGGCCGTCGCGACCGGCCGTCAGGAATCGGATACCGAACCGGAATCGGGCAGCCAAGCCATGGAAGTACTGCATCAGCAATTGCATACGGCCCTGGCCGATCCGGTGTCGGCGCAGCCGACCACCTCGGCGATCACCCTCGCGCTACTCGCCAACCAGCTCGAGCGCTGCGTCGATCACACCGCCCGGATCGATCGGCTGATCCGTTTTCTCGACACCGGCGTGCCGCCGACCGCCCAACCCGCCGACTCGGCCTGAGCTACCGCGCACCGGCGCTCAGCCGCTGCGGCGGGCGATCGTGTAGAGCTCGCGTGCGGGTCCGGTGAGCCGGTGGCCGGTGGGCCACACCGCGCGCAGCGTGCGGGTCAGGTCGAGGTCGGTGACCGTGGGCGAGACCAGGGTGCCCGCGCCGAGTTCGGCGGCGACGGCCAGTGTGCTGAGCACCGCCGGGCCCGCACCCGAGGCGACGGCCGTCTTGATGGCCGTCGTCGACGACAGCTCCAGGGCGACGCCCGGTGTCCAGCCCGGTAGCCGCCGAGTTACCGCGTGCTCGAACCAGTTTCGGGTGCCCGAGCCCGCTTCCCGTTGGATCAGTGGGGTTTCGGCGAGTTCGGCGAGGCCGACCGTGCCGCGCCGGGCCCAGCGATGGGCGGGCGCGACCACCACGACGAGCCGGTCGGTCGCGACCGCGTGCGACTCCAGACCGCGGAAACTCTGTGGGCTCTCGACGAATCCGATGGCCGCCTTGCTGTCGAGCACCTGCTGCGCGACCTCGACCGAGTTGCCGGATTCGAGCGCGATGGCGGTATCGGGCGCACCGGCCCGCAGTTGCATGAGCCAGCCGGGAAACAGATATTCGGCGATGGTCTGGCTCGCCGCCACGCGCAGGTGCGACGCACGTTCCGCGCGGAGTGTGCCGATCCCGGCATCGAGTTGCTCGGCCGCGCGCACCACGGCCCTGGCCCATTCCGCGATCAGCGAGCCGGCCGGGGTGGGCCGGGAACCGAGCGTGCTGCGCTCCAGCACGGGCACCCCGACCAGTTGCTCCAGATACCGGATGCGCGAGGAGGCGGACGGCTGGCTGATGCCGTGCTGCTGCGCGGCGCGGCCGAGGCTGCCCAGCTCGATCACCGAAAGCAGCAGGTCGAGGGCGGCCAGGTCGGGTACGCGCGGGGACAGGGGCATAGAACGAGTCTATGCATGCATAGGAACACGGCAGCTACCTGACAGGACAACCGGCGACCAGTCTGGAGGCATGACCGCCACCCTGACCGTCCGTCCCGCCGCCGCGCGGCACGTGGTCGCCGAGCTCGACCAGCGCCGGTCCCTCCGGCAGCCGTCCGCGCTGCGGCAACTCGGCCCCAACTGGTTCGCCGCCGTGATGGGGACCGGCATCGTCGCCAACGCCGCGGCCACGGTGCCGCTGCGTTTTCCCGGCCTGCGGGGTGCCGCGACGGTCGTGTGGGCGCTGTCCGCCGCACTTCTCGTGCTGCTGAGCGTGGCATGGCTGGCCCACCGGGTGCGGTTTCCCGACAACGCCCGCGACCACCGCGATCATCCGGTGATGTCGCAGTTCTTCGGCGCGCCGCCGATGGCGCTGCTGACCGTCGGCGGCGGCACCCTGCTGCTCGGCAGCGACGTGATCGGGCTACCCGCGGCGCTGGCGATCGACTGGGTGCTGTGGATCGCGGGCACCGTGCTCGGGCTGCTGTCTGCCGTGGCCATTCCCTATCGAATGTTCACCCGGCACCGGGTCGAGGCCGACGCCGCGTTCGGCGGCTGGCTGATGCCGGTGGTACCGCCCATGGTGTCGGCGGCGATGGGCGCCTTGCTCGTCCCGCACACTCCCGCGGGTCAGCCGCGGCTGACCATGATCCTGGTCTGCGTCACCCTGTTCGGACTGAGCCTGATCGCCGCCCTGGTCACCATCACCATGATCTGGTCCCGGCTGGTACACCACGGCATCCCCGCCGCGGGGATGGTGCCCACCCTCTGGATCGTGCTCGGTCCGCTCGGCCAATCCGTCACCGCCGCAGGGTTGCTCGCCAACGCCGCCCCGACCGCGCTGCCCGACCTCTACGCCAAAGGGCTGCTGGCGTTCTCGGTCATCTTCGGTCTCGCCGTCTGGGGTTTCGCGATGCTCTGGCTGACGCTGGCGCTCGCCGTGACGGTAAAGACCTATCGCGCAGGCGCATTGACCTTCAACCTGACCTGGTGGGGCTTCACCTTCCCGCTCGGCACCTGCGTCACCGGCAGCACCGTGCTCTACAGCCACACCGGCGCGGACCTTTTCGCGGTCGTCGCGGTGCTGCTGTATCTGGTGCTGGTCGCCGCGTGGGCGGTGGTCGCGGCGCGCACCGCCCGCGGCGTGCTGGACGGATCACTGCTCCGTCCCGCGGTACTCACTGCAGCAGCGGATACCGCCCGGACCGGAGCAGCTCACCGATGACGTCCATCTTCGCCTGCGGCGCAGCGTAATCCGGGTGGGCGCGGAGTATGGCCGCGGCATCGTGCAGCTGGATCATCTGTTGTTCGGCCTGGTCTGCGGTGCGGCCGCCGGGCGTGACCGGATGCCGGGCGAAGTGCGGGCGGCTCGGGTCGATCCGGCCCAGGGCGACCGCGCGCTCCACCCGGCGCGTGCACCGGCAGAACGCCGCCGGGTCGGCCCAGCCGCAGCTGGCGGACAGAAACGCGCCGAGGCGTTTCTTGGCGCGCGCCAAACGCTTTCGGTAGGCGGCGGGAGTGATGTCGAGCACCCAGGCGGCTTCGGCGGAGCCGAGTTCGAAGACGTCGCCGAGGACGAAGGCGACCCGCTCGTCCCTGGCCAGGCATTGCAGCATGGCCTGTGAGCAGTTGAGCCGCAGTTCGGTGACCAGCAGCGTGGCCTCGGGGCCGCGGTAGTCCTGCTCGGCCAGCCCGTCGGCCAGTCCCTCCCGAAAAGTGTCCAGGCTCAACTGCGCTGCCTCCTGCGGCGTCCGGCGCCGCAGGTTCAGCAGATAGTTCACGCCGACCCGGTAGGCCCAGGTTCGCAGCCCCGCCTCGGCCCGCCAGGTCGCGAGGTTACCGAGGACGCGCAGCAGGATCTCCTGCGTCGCGTCCTCGGCCTCGGCGGGCCGCCCCACCATGCGCAGCGCGAGCCGATACAGCGGATCCTGCAGCAACCGCACCACTTCGGTGATCGCGTCCCGATCCCCGGCCACGGCCCGCTCGACCAGTTGCTGCTCCGCGGCCCGCGTACCGTCTTGTGACTGCTCCTGCACACCCATTCGGCCATCCTTCGATGACCGGCGCGGTTGCGCAAGCGTTGCCCGTCAGGCTGCGGGACCGAGCAGACCCACATGCCCGGCGATTCAGGCGATCTCGGCCGTGCCGACCAGCGCGTGACGGCGGAGCCAGGCGGCGATCGCGGCCCCGATCTCGTCCGGGCGATCCTCCGGCGCGTGATGTCCGGCCGGGGGAATCACCGCGGTCTCCGCATTCGCGAAGGTGGTCGCGGCCCAGTCGACCACCTCGGGCGAGCCGAGGCCCGATCCGTTCGCCAGGCCCATGATCAGCTTGGGCACCTCGGGCGACGCGGCGGCCCAGCGGCCGTAGTTCTCGATGATCGCCACCACGTCGGCGGGCGCGCCGTCCAGCGGCAACTCCCGCGGCCAGGCCAGCAGCGGCCTGCGCGATTCGGGCGTCGGGTACGGCGCGCGATACACGTCGTGGTCCTCGGGGGTCAGGCTCGGCGCCTGATTCGGCAGGTTGAACTCGAGGAACATGTTCTCCACCAACACCATCCGCTCCCCTTCCGGCCCGCGGTAGGCGCGGAAGATCTCCGCACCCCGCGGGGGCAGTTCGGACCAGCGCAGCGGCCGCAGGAAGGTCTCGAGCACGGCGACGCCGCGCACCCGGCCGGGATGGCGTGCGGCCCAGTCCAAGCCGAGCGCGCCGCCCCAGTCGTGGCCGACGAGCACCACCTGGTCCAGTTCCAGCGCGTCGAACCAGGCCTCGAGGTAGCGCGCATGGTCGACGAACCGGTAACCGATGTCCGGCTTACCGGAGGCACCCATGCCGATGAGATCAGGTGCCAGCGTCCGGGTTTGGTCGCCGACGTGCGGAATCACGTTCCGCCACAGATACGACGAGGTGGGATTGCCGTGCAGGAACACGACCGGCACCGAGCCGGTGCCCGCATCGCGGTAGGAGATGAACGAATCGAGAACGTCGACGGTGGCCATGAGCTGTCCTTTCGGGTCCGGCTGAGTTGCCTTCACCCGGTTGGACACCCGAACACCGCCCGCTGTGACCGGCATCGGAGTGACGCTCGTCACGTGAGTGGCCAGACCCGAGCCGCGTTCACGCCGAAGCTCGCACCGCTCATCGCGCGGCACATCCGTATACGTCCAGTAGATATAACAGCCAGGCTGAAATGATCCTGAGAATAGTCCCGAATCAGCGCCCGTGACTTGCCAAGATCAACCCGCGTTATCTACTGTCCTAATACGTAGAACACCCCCTGAACATCACGAGCTAGCTCGCCCAGCGCGGTTCGACACCTCGGGACCTCCCTCATCAGCCCCGTGGTGTCGGTGTGTGCGGAATCGGGACTGGACATCCTTCCGCATCGCCGCGCTTCGCGGTCGCAGTGACTCGTGATCCGCCACCCCCGAGTCGGCGCCGGCACGGCGACTCGGGGGTGGCTTTTTCTGTTTAGCCGCCCCGCTGTGCGGAAAGTCATATAGGGCAATCACTTACACCACCTCAGCCGCCGGATACGTTGGCGGCCGTTATAGTTCAGGTGGTTGGCGTTAGGAAGCTCGATGAAGTTCACAGCACAGCGACTCGCTCTGATCGTCCTGGCGATCGTGACATTCATCGGAGTCTCCTACTACTACGTGAACCGGGTGGAACCGCCGAAGGCGAACGCGCAGTGCGATACCGGATCCGCCCAGGTCTGCGCCGATGCACCGGCGAGTATGCCGAGCCGTGACGCGCTCGCCCTGCTCGACACCGTCCGCGTCGCCGGACGCGCCCCCAAAACCGGTTACACCCGTGAACAATTCGGTCCCGCCTGGTCCGATGACGTGTCAGTACCCGGCGGACACAACGGCTGCGGCACCCGCGACGACATCCTGCAGCGTGATCTCATCGATGTCACCTTCAAGGACACCAAGCGCTGCGTCGTGGCCACCGGCACCCTCAACGATCTCTACACCGGTAAGACGATCAAATTCGTGCGCGGGCCCAAGACCTCCGACGACGTGCAGATCGACCACATCATCGCCCTCTCGGACGCCTGGCAGAAAGGCGCGCAACAGCTTTCCGCCGAGCGCCGCCGCGACCTGGCCAACGACCCGCTGAACCTGCAGGCCGTCGACGGCCCGACCAACCAGTCCAAGAGCGACTCCGACGCGGCCAGCTGGCTGCCGCCGAGCAAGGGCTACCGCTGCGCCTACTTGACCAGGCAGATCCAGGTCAAAGCGGCGTACCAGCTCTGGGTGACCCAGGCCGAGAAGGACGCCATGACACGCGAACTCGGCACCTGCCCCTGATCAGGCCATGCCGACGCCGCAGCCGGTGGTGCCGCTCATCGCACGCCCTCGATGAACTGGTGGTCGGTCAGGATCCGGCCGTCGGCGTCCAGGCCGAGCACATCGAAGCCGCCGCCCGCGATCGCGCCGTCCGCCTTCGCCACCATCACCCAGCTGACGCCGATCAGCCCGGCGGGCAACGGGATCGCCGGGGCAGGCACCGCGAACTCGTAGTCACCGGACGCGATGAACAGCTCGTAGGCCCGAGTCACCCGGCGCGACAACGCCGCATAGCCGCGCACCTCCAGCGCGGGCAGCGCGAACTGCAACCGCTCCACCTGCTCGCGCAGCTCCATCGGCGGATCGACCAGCACCTGAACTCCGGTGGGCGCGAAGAATTCCCGGATGCGCTGCTCCCGGGCTTCGGGGTCCGACTCGTTCCACAGCGCGGCGAACCGCTCGGCGAAGGTAGCCAGTTCTTTTTCGTTCATCTGCTTGCTCATGGCACCGAGTTTTGCCGTCGCGGCGATACCGCGCGATTCCCGGCAGGGAATAGCCGAATCCTCGCTCAGGTGCTCGCGTCATACCTTCCGCGGAATCGCGGTCCCGCAGCGCGCAGACCAGACTGTGCGCATGACAACGGCGATCGAGACGCCGGGCTTCGCCCGGCAGCTGAAGCATTGGCGGACCCTGCGCCGGGTCAGCCAGCTGGACCTGGCGATCCGGGCGGATACCACGCAACGGCACCTGAGCTTCCTGGAACAGGGGCGGTCGCGACCGGGACGCACCATGGTGGTGCGGCTGGCCGAGTCGCTGGAATTGTCGCTGCGGGAACGCAACGCGCTGCTCCTCGCCGCCGGGTACGCGCCCGCCTTTCCCGAATCTGCCCTGGACACACCGGAGTTGGGTCCGGTCCGGGAGGCCCTGAAGACGATCCTGGACGGCCATCGGCCCTATCCGGCGCTGGTCGTGCGCCCGCACGGCATCCTGCTCGCCGCCAACGACGCGTTCGCCGTGCTCACCGAGGGCGCGGCGGCGGCACTGCTGGAGCCGCCGGTCAACGTGCTCCGGCTCGCGCTGCATCCCGACGGGCTCGCGCGACGCGTGGTGAACCTGCCCGAATGGGGCAAACACGTGACCGAGGCACTGAACGGCCGCCTCGCCCGCAGCCCCGACCCGGCGCTCGAAGAACTCGTCCAAGAGCTCGAAGGCTATCTCCCGCAGGCCGAACCGGGCCCCGATCACCTCGGCTTCGCGGTCCCGCTGCGGCTGCGCAGCCCCGACGGCGAGCTACGGCTCATCACCACGCTGACCTCGTTCGCCACGGCCACCGACATCACCCTGGCCGAACTACACCTGGAGGCCTTTCTCCCCGCCGACGAGCAGACGGCGCAGATCCTGCGCAAGCGCGCGGCCCAGGAGTACGGACCGCGCTGAGCGCCGGGCGGTCACCACGTGCGGGCCGCGCGACGAAGGTGGGTGTGTACGAGGTCGACGTGGGGCTGGGCGCTGCCCGGCCGCCGGACGAGGAAGCCGGTGTTGATCGGCGGGTCCGACGGCTCCAGGAGCGGGACCAGAGCTCCTGAATGCAGTTGTGCCGCACAGAGATAACGGGGCAGCACGCTGATGCCCGCACCCGCCGCGACCGCGGCGGCGACGGCACGCAGGTCGGCGACGACCACCGCCGCCGCGGCGGTCAGGCGGAGGCCGAAGACGTGCCGCCAATAGCGGCGCAGGATCGGCAGATCGGCGGCATAGCTGACCAACGGCAGACCGGACAGCGCGGCCGGGCCGTCCGCGCGCAGCCGGTCGAGATCTATGCGCGCGGCCAGCGCCGGGGCCGCGACCAGGAGGAATTCCTCGTCCATCAACGGCTCGGCGAGGACGGTGCGCCCCCGCGGGCGGACCGTCGAGACCACCAGGTCGTAGTGCCCGGCCCGTAACCCCGTCAGCAGCTCGTCGGAGAGTCCGGCGGTCACGGTCAGCCGGACACCGCGCTGGACCAGCGGCGCCAGCGCCGGAAGGGCCTGCACGGCAAGCATTTCCGCGGGCCCGGCCAGCCGGACCGGAGGCTGCGGCGCGGACGCCGCAGGGTCGGCGGGCCCGGCGACGGTCGTCAGCGCATCCATCGGCTCGGCGATGCGCGCGGCCAGTTCGGCGGCCGCCGCGGTCGGTGCGACGCCCCGCGGCAGCCGCTCGAACAGCTGCTGCCCCAGTCGCTTCTCCAGCGCCTGCAGCTGGGCGGTCACGGTCGGCTGCGACAACCCCACCAGCCGCGCGCCCGCGGTGATCGAACCCGCCCGATGCACCGCGAGGAACGTGCGGAGCTGATTCAGATCCAAGTTGCCATCGGGATCTCTATCGCTCACCGGGACAGTCTATTGCCGAGCCGATGCGCGCCGCCGCATTGTCCCGCCCCGCTCGGTGCGGGGACACCGCAGGGGTGCGTCAGCGGGGGCGGAGCGTGGTGAGGAGTTCCGGACCGCGGGCGGTCAGGCGATGCTCGGCGATACGGGCACCGAAGAAGATCGCGGCCAGGCCGGTCGCGATGCCGACGGGGACCGCCAGCCATTCCACCGGTTTCCACTCGGTCAGATAGCCGATGACCAGGACGGCCAGCACCGGCAGCAGGGCGACGAACTGGCCGAAGATCATGGCCACCTGGACGAGCATCTTCGCGCAACCGGGATTGCCCGAGCCGGAGAACGGGTTACCCGTCCGGGGCGGCAGCGGGTACGGCGCGAGCACGGAAAGGACGAGGGCCGAGCAGACGCCGACGCCGAGCGCGGCCGCGTACAGCGACAGCACCCACGGATAGACGCCCCAGCGGCCGAGGGCACCGGGCAGGACGAGGGCGAGCAGCAGCGTGGGGACGCCGATCACGACGAGCAACGCGAGCGACCTGCCGCGCACGTCGGCCCGCACCGCGCCGGGCGTGATCAGGGTCTGCCACAGCGCGGTGCCGTCGTAGCCGTAGAGGTTGGCGCCGGCCAGCGCGGCGAACGCGGCCGAGGTGACGCCGGCGAACGGTACGCCGCCGGCACCGCTGCCCTGCACCGCGGGAAACACCGGCATCAGGACACCGACCACCAGCACCGGCAGCAGCGTGGCGCGCCGTCGGCTGTCACGGGACCAGGCGCGCAGTTCCTTCACGAGCACCGCGCCGACGGGTCCGCCCTGCCGAACCCGGCCGAGCAACCCACCGCCCGCCGACCCGCCGACCGAGTTCATCGGCGCGGCGAGCCGCCGCGCGAGCAGCATCGACCACGCCTGCCACAGGCCGAGCGAGACCAGTACGAGGCCGAGCAACGGCAGCACGGCGAGCACCCAATTCCCTTGGGCCGCACCCTCGACCGCGACGGCGGCCCAGCCCGACGGAAGCAGGCGCACCGTGTCGGCCACCGCGGGCGGCACGTCGCGCAGCGCACCGACATGGGACAGCAGCCAGCTCATCGGGTAGTAGGCCAGCCCGAGCAGCCCCGCGACGAGCACGCCGAGGTCTTTGCCGCGCCGGGACCGCATCGCGGCCCCGACCCAGGCGAGCACCACCCGGGACAGCAGCACGACGAACACGAGGTGCAACACCACCCCGAACACCGCGACCACCGTTGCCGCGACCCCGGTTCGAGCCGCGAGCAGCACGAGGCCACCGAACGCGACGAGGTTCAGCAACGGCGCCGGCCCGGCGAACGCGGCGGCGAGCAAGCCGGTGGCCAGTTGCCGCTGACTGAGCGGCAGCAGGCGCAGATGCTCCGGCTGCACCGTCTCGTCACTGCTGCCGAACAACACCGGCCCGCACAGCCAGCCGAGCGTCCATATCCCGAAAAGTGTTGCCGCGATGGTGATCCCGCGGTCGATCTCGCCATCGCGGACCGCGAACCCGATCAGGGCCGCGGTGATGATCGCGAAGCAGAGTCCGATCACGAGGCCGATGACGAACGTGACGCCTTGCCAGCCGTTGCTCAGCGAACGCTTGGTGAGCAGCAACCGCAGCCGGATCAGGACGCCAGCCACGACAGCCCGTCCCCTCCCCCGACCCGCCCGCCGACCAGGCGAACAAAGGTCTCTTCCAACGTATTCTGGCCGCGCACCTCGTCCAGCGTGCCCGCGGCGACCACCCGTCCCCCGGTGATCACCGCGACGCGGTCGCACATGTTCTCCACCAGCGCCATCACGTGACTCGACAGCACCACCGAGCCGCCCGCCCCGACGAAGCGTTGCAGGATCGTGCGAATCGTGCTCGCCGACACCGGATCCACCGCTTCGAACGGCTCGTCGAGTACCAGCAGTTTCGGCCCGTGCAGCAGCGCGGTGGCCAGCCCGATCTTCTTGCGCATACCCGCGGAGTAGTCGACGACGAGAGTGCCTTCGGCGCCGGTCAATTCGAACACCGAGAGCAGTTCGTCGGCGCGCTCGGCGACGATGCGCTCCGGCATCCCGCGCAAAAGGCCGGTGTAGGTGAGCAATTCGCGCCCGGTGAGCCGTTCGGGCAGCGCGAGCCCGTCCGGCAGCACACCGGCCAGGCTTTTCGCGCGCACCGGGTCGCCCCAGACGTCGGCGCCGAAGATCTCGGCCCGCCCGCCGTCGGGCCGCAACAGCCCGCAGGCCATCGACAGCGTCGTCGTCTTGCCCGCCCCGTTGGGGCCGACCAGGCCGAAGAACGAACCGGGCGGCACCACGAGACTCACGTTGTCGACCACCCAGGGTCCGCCGAAGCGTTTGCACAGGCCGGCCAGATGTAATGCGGGCTGATGGTCAGGTTGCACGGGTCCCCCAGGGTCGTTTCGGTGGCTTCCCAGGGTACGGACCACCAGCCCGCGCGGTTCGAATTGCTCAGGCCGCAGGGGCGAGTTCCCGCTGCACCGGCGCGTCCCAGTCGATCCGGTACCGGAAATTCAGCCCCTGGGTCTTCTCCGGGTTCATCACGGTCCGGACCATGATCGGCATGAGCAGGTTCATGATCTTGCGCCCCACCGGCCCCGGCGTCTTGCTGTGGTTGATCTTCGCCGCGGCCGCCGTGATCCGCTCGACCCGTTCCCGGCGCAATTCCTCGTAGGCGACGAAAGCGGCTCTGGGCGTGGGCAAGTCACGCAGGCAACGAGCCAGCTGGACCGCACTCTCGATGGCCAGCGACGCACCCTGCCCCGAGCTGTTGGACGGCGCATGCACCGAATCGCCGACCAGCACCATGCGGCCGCGCGACCACTGCGGCACCGGCGGCATGATGTGCAGCGCCCCGGTGATCTCCAACTGTTCCTCGGTGGTGTTGCGCGCAAGTTCACCGCCGGGCGTGTCGTCGCCGTAGACGTCGCGCAGGATGCCGAGCCAGTGCGCCGCAGGCAGCGCACGCGCCTCGGTGAGCGACATGTACTGCTTGCTCGGCAGATTGACGCCCCACATCACGCGGCCGTCCGGTGTCTTCCCGTACAGGTAGTAGGCCCGCTTGCCGAACGCGAAGGTCATCGTGTCCGGTGCGATGTCGGCGCTGCACTCGGTGATCGCGCCGAACCCGAGCATGCCGGTGTAGTCCGGCCCGGGCGCGTTCGGATCGATCAGGCCGCGCACCGTCGAGCGGATGCCGTCCGCACCGATCAGCACATCGGCGGTGGCGGTACTGCCGTCGGTGAAGCGGGCCGTGATGCCGGACTCGTCCTCGACCACGTCGACCAGACGTTTGTTGTATTCGAACGGAACGCCGGCGTCGACCGCGTGATCGTGCAGGACGCGGTGCAACTCGCTGCGGTCCACCACGTGCAACGCCATACCGGGAATCCCCGGCACGGTGAAGAGCTTGCCGCCGACCGAGAGGCTCTGCCCGGTCACGGGGTAGGCAATGGCGCGGACGGCCTCGGCCGCACCGATGATGTCCAGGGCGGCAATGCCGTTCGGCGCGAGCGCGAGGCCGCTGCCGATGTTGTAGGACGGACCGGGATAGGCCTCGTAGACGCGGGCGTCGATGCCCGCCTTGCGCAGCGCGGTCGCGGTGACCGGTCCGGCGATGCCGCCGCCGATGACCAGTGCGGTTCGTGTTTCGGACATGGGTGTCTCCAGGATTGTGTCGCGGATTTTTCGAATCCCCGAACCGACCCGTGCACCACGCACCCGGTTATCCTGTGGTTGCCAGCCTTGTAGCCGGGTGCGCGCATGCGAGCGCGGTTCGAGACTGTTCAATCGGGCTCGGCGGCGGTGTTGCCGCACCCCGCCGAGCTCGGTCTCGGAATCAGATCTGCCAGTCCAGCTGCTCCTTTACTGCGGCGATGGTGTCGGCGGCGGAGAAGCCGCCCGCGTGGATCCGCCGCCACCAGTCCACGCCGTCGAAGGTGCCGTCCCGGATCTCGTCGCGGAACGAACGCGCCCAGGCGACTTCGGCTTCCAGCATCGCGACGCCGTATTCGGTCTCGATGGTGAACAGCCGCGGCAGCTTGCTCGTCGCGAGCTTGTCGAGTTCGCCGCGCACGCCATCGATGGCGCGCTCGAGCGCTTCGATGCGTCGACCGAGCAACTCGACCACCTCGTCCGGGGGCAGCACCGAGAGCACGGAGAGACCCGCGACGAACCGGTGCTGCTCGGGCTCCGGCTCGGCGACCAATTCTCGGGTCCAGTCGGTGAGTTCGGTGCGGCCCGGCTCGGTGATGCGATAGATCACCCGTTCCGGTCGTGCGCCGTCGCGCTCGCTGCCGACGATCTCCAGGAAGCCGGCCTTCTCCAGGCTCTGCACGACCGTGTAGAGCGAGCCCCACTTGATCGCCATGTCCTGGTCTTTGCCGTGTTCGCGAAGCGTCTGCGCGATCTCGTAGCGGTGCATCGGCCGCTCCATCATCACCGAGAGCACCGCGAGCGCGAGCAGGTTGTTCACCTTGCGCTTCGTGGCCATCGCACCTCCTTACTCGTCTACGAATATACGTGTACGAGCATTAGCCCGGCAAGAGGCTATCCCCTCGACTTCGCCGGCGCTCAGGCGCGCGTGTGCTCGTGCTCGGCCGCCTCCTGCTCGAGCAGCTTGCCCGCGAGGTTGTCCAACGCCTGGTCGAACAGCGCGCGATCGGCGGGGTCGTCGTTGTTCCAGTCGACCAGCCGGGTGTCGAGCCAGCGGCGCCAAGCCGCTTTGAGCCGGTTCAGCTCGGCCTGCCCGTTCTCGGTCAGTCGCAGTTCGCGACCGTCGTCCACCAGATAGCCGCGCTCGGCCACCTTGCGATAGATCGGCTCGAGCACGTCGTCGGGTAGTTTGTGCGCCCGCGCGATCGCGTCCAGCGTGGCGGGTCCCCCGGCACGATCGCGCAGATAGACCTGGCCGAGCGCCCACGCCTCGCCGCGACTCAGCGTGCTGCCCGCGTCCGCGAGAATCCGCGGCCCGATCGGCCGGTCGTCGCCCTTGCGCATGGTGCCCGCGATCGCGCGTTCCAGCTGCACCACGCGGTCGGCCGAATCCGGCACCGAAAAACCTTCGCCCACATCGCCCGCGCTCACCCGGGCGCTGTCGCGCAGCGGCACTTCTTTGAGGAACCAGGCGACGACGAAACCGACCAGCGCGACCGGCACCACCCACACGAAGACGTGATCGATGGTGTCGGCGTAGGCATCGATGATCGGCGCCGCCACGTCTTTCGGAACCGCTTGCAGCGATTGCGGATTCGCGGCCACCTCGGGCGGGACCACTTTGGCCTCGAGCAGCGCCGCGCGCAGATTCGGGCCGATCTCGTTGCTGTACAGGGTGCCGAAAATAGCTGTGCCGAAAGTACTTCCGAGGGTGCGGAAGAAGGTGACGCCGGAGGTGGCGGTGCCGAGCTGGGCGTACGGGACGGTGTTCTGCACGACGATGGTGAGCACCTGCATGGTCAGGCCGATGCCCAAGCCCAGCACCATCATGTACAGCGACTCTTCCCAGATGCCGGTGTCGCGGCCCATGGTCGACATCAGATACAGCCCGAGCGCCATCACCAGCGTGCCGACGATCGGGAAGTACCGATAGTGCCCGGTCTTGCCGACCACCTGCCCGGACAGAATCGAGGTCACCAGCAGGCCGGCCACCAGCGGCAACGAGCGCACGCCGGACATGGTGGCCGAAACCCCGTCCACGTATTGCAGATACGCGGGCAGGTAGGTGATCGAGCCGAGCATGGCGAAGCCGCAGATGAAACTCAGGATCGAACACACGGTGAAGACCCGGCTGCGGAACAAGCCCATGGGCAGCATCGGTTCCTTCGCGCGCAGCTCGACGGCCACGAACGCCGCAAACAGCACCGCCGAGGCGATGAACAAGCCGAGGATGGTCGGCGAGCCCCACGGGTATTCCTGCCCGCCCCACTCCAAGCCGAGGATCAGCGTCGAAACCGCCACGGCGACCAGGCCGATGCCCGCGTAGTCGATGATCGGCTTGACGGCGGCGCGCACCCGCGGGATGGTGCGCGCCGACATCGCGATCATGATGATCGCGACCGGCACGTTGACGTAGAAGCACCAGCGCCAGCTCGCGTGGTCGGTGAACAACCCGCCGAGGGTCGGGCCGATCACCGTGGTGACGCCGAACACCGCGCCCAGCGCGCCCTGATACTTGCCGCGCTGGCGCAGCGGGATGGTGTCGGCGATCAGGGCCATCGCGGTGACCATCAACCCGCCGCCGCCGAAGCCCTGGATACCGCGGGCCACGATCAGCATGGTCATCCCGTTGGCCAAGCCCGCGATCATCGAGCCTGCGATGAAGATCAGCGCACTGAGCTGGAAGATCAGCTTGCGTCCGAACAGGTCGCCGAGCTTGCCCGCCAGGGCCGTCGCGACCGCCTCGGCGAGCAGATAGGCCGTGACCACCCAGGCCATGTGCCCGGCTTCGCCGAGGTCGGCGACGATCGTCGGCAGCGCCGTCGAGACGATCGTCTGATCCAGTGCCGCCAGCAGCATGCCGAGCACAATCGTGGCGAACACGAGGTTGATCTTCGCCCGGCTCATCGGCTCGGGGGTTTTCTCGGCGACAGCGACTGCACCGGTCATTGCCTCAGTATGGGGCGAGACGCCGCTGCTGTCCGTCCAGCGACACGGCAGCGACGCCCGGCGAACTCGCCCCGCCGGGCGTGCCGGGGCTCAGCCGAGCAGTCCCTCCAGTGCCCGCGCGCGGGTCGCCTGCCGCAGCTTGGCCAGGCCCTTCGCCTCGATCTGCCGGGCCCGCTCGCGGGAGACCCCGTAGACCTTGCCGATCTCGTCGAGCGACTTCGGATCGCCGCCGTCCAGGCCGAACCGCAGGGCGAGCACCTCGGCTTCGCGCCCGGCCAGCCCCGCGAGCACTTTGTCGAGGTGACCGCGGACCGACGTGGCCAACGCCACTTCGGCCGGGTCCGGCGCGGTGTCCGCGATCAGCTCACCGAACTCGCCCGCGTCGTCGCCCAGCGGGGTGTGCAGCGAAATCGGCTCGCGCGCATGGTCGAGCACCTCACGCACCTTGTCCTCGGTCAAGTCCAGCTCGGCCGCGATTTCGGCCGCGGTGGCGGCGCGCCCGAGCTGCTGGGTCAGCGCACGCTGGGCCCGCGTCACCCGGTTGAGCACCTCGACGACGTGCACCGGAATCCGGATCGTGCGGCCCTGGTCGGCCAGCGCCCGGCCGATGCCCTGCTTGATCCACCAGGTCGCGTACGTGGAGAACTTGAGCCCGCGATGGTGATCGAACTTCTCCACCGCGCGCATCATCCCGAGGGTGCCCTCCTGTACCAGGTCGAGCAGCGACAGGCCGGTGGGCAGCGGGTAGCGCTTCGCGATGGACACGACCAGGCGCAGGTTCGCCTCGACCATATGGTCCTTGGCCCGCTGCCCCTCGGCCACCCGGCGCTGCAACATGCGGCGTTCGGCGACGTCGAGTTCGTCCGGCTCGGCCAGGCGCTGCTCGGCCTGCACACCCGCCTCGATGCGGGTGGCCAACTCGACCTCCTGCGTCGCGGTGAGCAGCGGGGTGCGGCCGATGAGCCGCAGGTAGTCCTTGATCGGATCCTCGGAGACGGTGCCGCCGAACGGAGCGGGGCGAGCGGTGCAGTACGTGGTCACGGTGGGTCCTTCCGAGGGAGCGGTGCCTGGTCGGCGGAGCGTTCCGCCTCAATGCGAACGCCGGAATCGAGTCGAGACTTCCCGGAGCGGGGCTCGATTCCGGCGTTCAACCAGCGAAGTAAGTCGGGCCTGCGGTGCTGCGAACGCTCAGCCGCGACCGGGAATGCGCAGCGGACGCTGCGGGGCCGCCCGGAAGGCGCTCTGGTGCCGCGGCTGTCCGCTCCTTCGGTCGAGGCGAGCCGCGCCGGGGAACCCGTTGGTGCGCTGGCTCTTTCGCGTCTTGCCCGAGGCCGCTTCGGTCGGCGCGAAGCGACGGAGGACGGCCTCGATGGTGGTCTGCGCGGTGGTCTTGTCGGCCATGGTGGCTGTTCCCTTTCGGTCGATGGTGGTGCTGGTACGGGCCGGGGTCGCTACGACAAGTCCATGGTTCACAGCGGTGGTGCTCCTTCGTTCTCGTTGACGAGCACAAAGTTAGAACAGACCTAAAAATATGTCAAGCATAAATTTTGGTCGGTATCAGTTATGGTGTCTGCATGACCACAGAGCAGATGGGCCTTCGAGACCGGAAAAAGCTACAGACCAGGGAGAACATCTCCGATCAGGCGACCAGACTGTTCCTCGAGCACGGCTTCGACAAGGTCACGATCGCCGACGTCGCGGCCGCCGCACAGGTCGCCAAGATGACGGTCACCAACTACTTCCCGCGCAAGGAGGACCTCGCCCTCGACCTGCGCGACGTGTTCGTCGACCAACTCGCCCGCGTCGTCCGCGAGCGCGAGCCAGGCCAATCCGCCCTGGCGGCCCTGCGCGCCGCCTACCTGACGGCGGCGACCGAACAGGACCCGGTGGCGGGCTTCTCCGGCCCCGAGTTCGCCGGCATGATCGCCGACAGCCCGGCGCTGCTCGCCCGGCTCCGCGAATTCCACGACGACCGGCAGCAGGCGCTCGCCGACACCTTGGCAGCCGAAACCGGCGTGGCCGCAACGGATATCACGCCCCGAGTGGCGGCGGCCCAGCTGGGCGGGGTGCACCGGGTGCTGTTCGACGAGACCATGCGGCGCACCCTCGCCGGGGAGTCCAACGACGAGATCGCCGCGGCGCTCCTCGAATACATCGGCATCGCGTTCGACACGCTCACGCCGTCACTAGCGGACTACGCGGTGCGCTGATCCGGCCCCTCCAGCATGGCCAGGGCCATCGGCACCAGCACGTCCACCAGTTCACCGACCGGGGGGCGCGGGTCGGCGAGCACCCACTCGTGGGCGAGACCGTTGATCGCGCCGATGAGCGCGCTTGCGCCCCAAGCGGTCCCGCCGCGAATACGAGCGCCCGGAGCCACGCGCGGCACGACGGCGGCCTCGAGCAAGTCGGCCCACGCGTGCCGCCGCTCCCTGCGGTGCCGCTCCATCCGGTCGCTGACGCCGACCACCTCGATGAAGGCGACCTTGGCGCGGTACGGGTCGGAGCCGATCGAACCCAGGTAGGCCGAGACCACCGCGTTCATCGCGGCGGTCAGATCGGCGCCCGGATCGAGCTCGGCCAGCGCCGGGAGCAGCGCCACGGCGGCCTCGTCCTGAATCCGGTCGTAGGCGGCGACCAGCACGTCTTCCCGGGTCTGGAACTCCTCGTAGAACTGCCGCTTGGACAGTGCCGCCGCGGTGCAGACGTCGGCCAGCGAGCAGTTCGCATAGCCGCGTTCGGCGAAGATCCGCGTCGCCGCGTCGAGGAAGCGCTGACGCCGTTCCGCCTTGCGCTCCGTGACGGCGCGTCCGCCGTACTGCCTACCCACGATGGTCACCCTGCCACCGTATCCGAGCCCGCACCGGACCAGCGGTGACCAGCGCGGGGAAGGTCTCATAGCGCGCTGGTTGTGATCCGGGTCATGACTGTGCATACTCGACACCATTCTGAAACCAATCGGGATCACATATGACTCCGAGCAACAAAGAGGTTGGTCTGTGGTTACTCCGCGCACGCGCACGATGAAGGTGGTCGCGGCCCTCGCCGTGCTGGCGGCCGGGCTGCCGATCGCCCTTGCCGGGCAGGTCGCCGCCGAACCGGACACTCCCCCGGTCGCGCCCGCCCTGCCGTTCCCGATCCCGCCGATGCCGCCCGGTTTCGATCCCACGTTCTATCGCCCGGCCCCGGACAAGTTCGCCGATCTCGCGCCCGGTCAGCTCATCGCCGCCCGGCAGGTGCATGTGGCGAATCTGTCGCTGATCCCGGTCAACGTGGACGCCTGGCAGCTGTCGTACCGCTCGACCAACACCCGCGGCGAACCCATCGCCGCCGTGGCCACCGTGCTGAAGCCGCGCGGCTACGTGGCCGATCGGCCGCTGTTCTCGTACCAGATCGCGGAGGACTCCACCGGCAACTACTGCATGCCGTCCTACCAGTTGCAGATGGGTTCCATCCCGGCGACGATCACCGGATCGGTGCTGGTCGCCGCCCAGTTCCTGGAGGTGCAGGCAGCGCTGGCACAGGGCTGGGCCGTGGTCGTACCAGACCATCAGGGACCTGATTCCGCCTATGCCGCAGGACCTTTGGCGGGTCGCATCACCCTCGACGGCATCCGCGCGGCGGAGCACTTCGACCCGATGCAGTTGGCCGGCACCGCGACCCGAGTCGGTTTGATGGGCTACTCCGGCGGCGCCATCGCCACCGGTCACGCCGCCGAACTGAAGCAGAGCTACGCACCCGAACTCAACGTCGTCGGCGTGGCCGAAGGCGGCATCCCCGCCGACCTCTCGGCCGCATTGCAGATGGCCAACGGCAACCTGTCGGCCGGACTGATCTTCGCCGGCGCGCTCGGCGTCTCCCGCGAATACCCGGAGCTGCGCGATTTCCTGGACGAGAACATGAACGGCCTCGGCAAATTGATGATGGCGGCCAAGGAACAGCTCTGCGCGAGCTACCAGTCGATCTTCTTCCCGTTCGCGAACAACATCGGCATGCTCGCCAAGAATCCGTTCACCGATCCGAAGGTGACCGCGGTGCTGGACAAGACCAAGATGGGCAAGGCCGTCCCGGACATGCCGATGTTCATGTACCAGGCCAACCCGGACTGGCTGATCCCGGTGGGACCGGTCAACGAACTCGTCGACTATTACGCCGGGGACCCGAACGCCCGCGTCGAGTACGTCCGCGACCACTTCAGCGAGCACCTGACGCTCGACCCGATCGCCGCGCCCCGGGCCCTGCTGTGGCTGGCCGACCGGTTCGCGGGCAAGCCGGTGGCGACCGGCGTGCACACCACCGACGTCGGCTCGATGATGCTCGACCAAGCCACCTGGCAGGTGTGGGGCGAGACGGTCGGCACCGTGCTGGCCGCCGCGTTCCAGCAACCGATCGGCAGCGGTCGCTGACGGCCGTTAGCCGCCGCTGAAATCCCTGTTAGGCGACACTGAAGCCGGGCCGGAAAGTGACCGGGATCACTTCCTGTCTGAGACACTCGATGTACGATCCGGGCGATTCACTTCCCTCGGAACTTACTCGAGAGTAAGGTTGGCTCATGGCGTGGAAACCTACTGAAATCCCGGATCAGACCGGGCGCACCTTCGTGATCACCGGGGCGAACGGCGGGTTGGGCGCCGTGACCACCGAAGTCCTCGCGAGCAAAGGCGCGACCGTCGTCATGGCCTGCCGCAACGCGGCCAAGGCCAAGGAGGTCGCCGACGGCATCGCCGGCGACGTGCGTGTCGCCGAACTCGACCTGTCCGACCTGTCCTCGGTGCGCGCGTTCGCCGAGCAGCAGGGCGAGTTCGACGTGCTGATCAACAACGCCGGCCTGATGAACGTGCCGTTCTCGCGCACCAAGGACGGCTTCGAAACCCAGTGGGGCGTCAACCATCTCGGGCACTTCGCGCTGACCGGCCTGCTGCTGGACCGGATCGGCGACCGGGTGGTCACGCTGGCCAGCATCGCGCACAAGCAGACGCCGAAGCTCTGGGTCGACGACCTCAACTACGAGCACCGCCGCTACCAGCGCAACCTCGCCTACGCGCAGGCCAAGCTGTCGAATCTGATGTTCGCGCGGGAACTGCAACGCCGCCTCGCCGAGTCCGGTTCGAGCAAACGCTCCTACGGGGTGCATCCCGGGGTTTCCGCCACCGAGCTGTTCGCCAGGACCGAAACGCCGATCGACCGGATCATCAAACCGTTCGTCGCGCTGATCGGTCACCCGCCGAAGAAGGCCGCGCATTCGACGCTGTTCGCGGCCACCATGCCCGACGCCGACCCGGAGGTCTACTGGGGTCCGCGCCGGTTCTTCCAGACGCAGGGCCCGGTGGAATCCTCGCCGTCCACCCGGCTGTCCAAGAACAAGGAACTCTGGCAGCGGCTCTGGACCGAATCCGAGCGACTGACCGGCGTCACCTACAAGTTCTGAGCTCGACCGACTCGCCCACCGACCGGTGGGCGAGTCCGCGGGCGGCACCTGGTCGAACCTGTCCTACGTACCGTGTAGTAGACGGGGTACCGTAGTAGCCGTGTCCGCTTCACCCCGCCGCTCGGCACACAATCGCCCGGCCCTCATCGTGCTGGTGATCGTCGCCGCACTGGGCTGCCTCGCGCTGGCCTGGTGGCAGTGGCAGCGGTTCGAATCGAGCAGCGGCACCGGCCAGAATCTCGGCTACGCGTTGCAGTGGCCGCTGTTCGCGGCGTTCGCGGTGTTCGCCTACTTCCGGTTCGTCCGGCTGGAACAGGAGGCCGAGGAGCACGGCGAGTCCGGCGACGCCCCCGGGGCCACCCCGAAACCCGTTGCGCCGCGCGAGATTCCGGCCGGAATCCTGCCGGAGCGGCCGCAGCCGGTGCGCGACGAGGACCCGGTGCTCGCCGAATACAACCGGTACCTGGCCGAATTGCACGCTCGAGACATCGATGATCAGGTCCGCGAGGCGGGCCTGGGCGCCCGCGATACCGAGAGGAAAGCCGGTTGACCACCAGCGAGAACTTCACCGAGGGCGGTTCGGGCTCGGCTGAGCAGACCCACCTGTCGCAGACGCCGGACAGCGTCGAGGCGACCGCGGGCGACTCGGCCGCGAATTCGGCCGCCGATCGCACCGCGGCCTCGGCCGATCGCGCGGTCGCCTCGACGACCGACGGCACGCTGGCCACCGCGCTGCGCGGCGGCAAGGCGCCGCAGGAGCAGGAAGCCGCGCCCGCCACCGGCTCGGAGAAGACCGAGAAGATCCGGGCCGCGCTGCTGCGCTACCGCACCCTGGCCTGGGTCACCGGTCTCTGGCTGCTGCTGCTCACCGGCGAGATGATCGCCAAGTACGGCTTCGACGTGCACACCCCGAGCTGGATCGCCGTCGTGCACGGCTGGGTGTACTTCGTCTATCTGCTGGTCACCGCCGACCTCGCGGTCAAGGTGCGCTGGCCGGTGCTGCGCACCGTCGGCACGCTGCTCGCCGGCACCATCCCGCTGCTGTCCTTCTTCGTCGAGCACGTCAACGCGAAGAAGGTCAAGCAGGACTTCGGCGTCTGACGCTCAGCCGGCGAGCTCGGTGAGCGCGGGCAGCAGCTGGGTCAGCGCGCGGCCGCGGTGCGACACCGCATCCTTCTGCGCCGGCGTCAACTGCGCCGCGGAGGTGTCGCCACCGTCCGGGAAGAACAGCGGGTCGTAGCCGAAACCGCCCTCGCCCAGCGGTTTCCGGCCGACCGTGCCCGGCCATTCACCGCGCACCACGAGTTCCGCGCCGTCCGGCACGACCAGCGCGCAGGTGGAGACGAACCGGGCGCCGCGGCGCTCGTCCGGCACATCACCGAGCTGCGCCAGCAGCAGCGCGTTGTTGGCCGCGTCGTCGCCGTGCTTGCCCGCCCAGCGGGCCGAGAGCACGCCGGGCATGCCGTTGAGCGCGTCCACCTCGATCCCGGAATCGTCTGCGACACAAGCCAATCCGGTGGCCGCGGCGCCGTCACGGGCCTTGGCCAGCGCGTTCTCCTCGAACGTCGCGCCGGTCTCGGGCGCCTCGTCGTAGGCGGGGACATCGTCGAGCCCGACGATCTCGATGCCCGCGATTCCCGCCTCGGCGAGGATGCGACGCAGTTCGTTCAGCTTCTTGGCATTACGGCTTGCGACCAGCACGCGACGCGTCATTACTTCTTCTTCGACTCGGACGGCTCCGGCAGCACACCGGGATACGGCAGGGCCAGCGCCTCTTTCTGGATGGCGAACAGTTGCTCGCAACCGGCGAGCGCGGAGTCGAGCAGCTTGTCCAAGGTGGAGCGCGGGAAGGTCGCCCCCTCTCCCGTGCCCTGGATCTCGACCAGGGTGCCGGTGTCGGTGGCGACCACGTTCATATCGACCTCGGCGCGCGAATCCTCTTCGTAGGGCAGGTCGAGTCGCACCCGGCCGTCCACCACGCCGACGCTGACGGCGGCGATCGCGCAGGAGATCGGCTGCGGGTCGGCCAGACCGCCCGCGGCCCCCAGGTAGGTGACCGCGTCGGACAGCGCGACGTACGCGCCGGTGATCGCAGCGGTTCTGGTGCCGCCGTCGGCCTGGAGCACGTCGCAGTCGATCGCGATGGTGTTCTCGCCGATCGCGGCCAGGTCGATGCAGGCGCGCAGCGAACGGCCGACCAACCGGCTGATTTCCTGGGTGCGGCCGCCGACGCGACCCTTCACCGATTCACGGCCGCTGCGGGTGTGCGTCGCGGCGGGCAGCATCGCGTATTCGGCGGTGAGCCAACCGAGTCCGGAGTCGCGCCGCCACGGCGGCACCCCCTCGGTGACGCTGGCCGTGCACATCACTCGCGTCTGCCCGAACTCCACCAGCACCGAGCCCGCCGGATGGGTGGTGAACCCCCGGGTGATCCGTACCTCGCGGAGTTCGTCGTCCGCCCTGCCATCGGCTCGTCTAGACACGCGGACAGCCTAAGGGGTGGGAGACGGAGCCGACGGGGTGGGTGTACTCAGATATCGAAGGTCTCGCCCGGCGCGACCGCGTGCACCGGTCCGGTGAACTGTGCCTTGGCTTCCGCGATCACGTCTTCCCGCGAGGTCCACGGCGGGATGTGGGTGAGCAGCAACTCTTTCACGCCGGCCTCGGCCGCGATCTGCCCGGCCTCGGTGCCCGAAAGATGAATGCCGGGTGGCCGATTCGCGGGGTCGTGGGTCCAGGACGCCTCGGCCATCAGGATGTCGGCGCCGCGTGCGAGTTCACGCACCGACTCGCACATCGCGGTGTCGCCGGTGTAGACGAACGTGCGCCCGGCGGCGGTGACGATCCGCAGCCCGTAGGACTCCGGCGGATGGAACATCCGGAACGCCGACACCGTGTGCCCCGGCCCGAATTCCACTGTCTCCTCGACGTTCCACGGGCGGTGGTCGATCACGTCGGACCAGTCGTCGCATTCGCCGCCGACCTCGGCCGAGGCGTTGCCGATCCGCAGCGCGCTGTCCGACGGTCCGCGCACGATGGCCCGGCCGACCGGGGGTGTGGGGTGGTAGCGCCGCCAGACCAGCAGCCCGGGCAGATCCAGGCAGTGGTCGGCATGCAGGTGGGTGAGAAAGATGTCGACCTCACCGGGGTCGGCATAACGCTGCAACGCGCCGAGCACGCCGGGTCCGAAATCGATCACCACCGGCCGCATATCCGGGCCGGTCAGCAAATACCCCGACGCTGGGGAGTCCGGGCCGGACACACTGCCCGAGCACCCGAGGACGGTTAGGCGCATTCCCCCATGCTGCCACGACGATTCTGCGCTCAAGAAACTATCCCCCACATTTCTCGAAGGGCCGCACGCTCACCGTGGCGACGCAATGATTCCCTGCTGATCCCCGCGACGACTTCGACGTGCATCACCAGAGAGTACCCAGCCGGCGAGCAATCCACCCACCGCCCCGAAAAGATGGCCCTGCCAAGAGATTCCGGGCTGACCGGGCAATACCCCCCACAGCAGCGACCCGTAGAGCGCCAGCACCACCAGCCCGAGCACGATCTGGCCGACGTTGCGGGCGAACCAGCCGCGTGAGATCAAGAATGTCAACCAGCCGAACACCAGAACCGACGCGCCCAGATGTACCGAGCCGGTCGCCCCGGTCAGCCAGGTGCCGAGGCCGGCCACGATCCAGATGATCGCGGTGGCGACCAGTCCGCGCCCGATCCCCGCGCACAATGCCAGAAATCCGAGCAGGAGCACCGGCAGGGTGTTGCCGACCAGATGCGGCCAGCCACTGTGCAGCAGCGGCGCGAACACGATCCCCCACAGCCCGTCGGCGTCGCGAGGATGGATTCCGGCATTGTCGAGCTGGTTGTTGTCGAGGGTGTCGACGCCCTCGATGCCGTACAGCAGCGCGACGAATCCGGCGATCAGCATCCCGGCGCGCAACCACAGCTGCCGCAGCACCGCGAAATTCGTGGATGTCGCAGGCGTGCCCGGAACCCGGGGCGCCGCGGCACCCGGCTTGGCCGGCTGCGCGCGGATCCGCGCTATCCGATCCGGATCGAACGACGAACCGACGCCGGTCATCGGCACCTCCTCGGGACGCGGGCGACGGCCCGCTCCTTCGAGGGTACCGACCGGCGCCGCGCGCTACCGCGGGAAAGGCTCAGGCCCAGAGCTGTCCGTCGAGGCGTTCCTCGGCCTCTTCCAGCGTGCCGTCGTACGCGCCGGTCGACAGGTACTTCCAGCCACCGTCGGCGACCACGAACGCGATATCGGCGCGGGTGCCCGCCTTCGCCGCCTTCCGGGCGACCCCGAGCGCGGCGTGCAGGATCGCACCGGTCGAGATGCCCGCGAAAATGCCTTCCTCCGAGACCAGTTCGCGGGTGCGTTTCACCGCGTCGAACGGGCCCACCGAGAAGCGGGTGGTCAGCACCGATTCGTCGTACAGCTCGGGGATGAAACCCTCGTCGATGTTGCGCAGCCCGTAGACCAGCTCGCCGTAGCGCGGCTCGGCGGCGACGATCTCGATGCCCGGCACCTTCTCGCGCAGGAATCGGCCGGTGCCCATGAGCGTGCCCGTGGTGCCCAGGCCCGCGACGAAGTGGGTGATCTCGGGCAGGTCGGCCAGGATCTCCGGACCGGTGGTCTCGTAGTGCGCCAGCGCGTTGGCCGGGTTGCCGTACTGGTAGAGCATCACCCAGTCGGGGTGCTCGGCCGCGATCTGCTTGGCCCGGGCCACCGCCTGATTCGAGCCGCCGGCGGCCGGGGAGTCGATGATCTGCGCGCCGAACATGGTGAGCAGCTGCCGCCGCTCCACCGAGGTGTTCTCCGGCATCACACAGACCAGCTGATACCCCTTGAGCTTGGCGGCCATCGCCAGCGAGATGCCGGTATTGCCGCTGGTGGGTTCCAGGATGGTGCAGCCGGGCCGCAACAGTCCGTCCCGTTCGGCCTGCTCGATCATCCGCAGGGCAGGCCGGTCCTTGATGGAACCGGTGGGATTGCGATCTTCCAGCTTGGCCCACAGCCGCACGTGGTGCTCCCCGTCCCACTGCGGGGACAGGCTGCGCAGCCCGACCAGCGGGGTGTTGCCGAGCGTCGCGATCAGCGATTCGTAGCGCGCCACGGTGTCGGTCAGCCTCCGGCGACGGCAGGCAGGATGGTCACGCTCGCGTCGGCGGGTACCTCGGCCGCGAGGCCGCCCGCGAAACGCACGTCCTCGTCGTCGACGTAGATGTTGACGTAGCGGTTCAGTTTGCCGTCCTTGAGCAGGCGCTCGGCGAGCCCGGGGTGGTTCGCCTCGAGGTCATCGATCAGCGCGGACAGGGTCGCGCCCTGCGCCTGCACGCGCTTCTCGCCTCCGGTGAGGCCACGCATGATGGTCGGGATGGACACGGTTACCGGCATGAGAACTCCTCGGTTTCACGAACAGGCATCGGTTCAGACGGATTCATAGGCGTCGACGATGCGCACCGGTTCCTCGGTGACCTCGCCGTCGACGATGCGGTAGCTGCGCAGCTCGTGCTGTTCCGGATCACGGGTGGAGATCAGCACATAGTGGGCATAGGGCTCGGACGCGTAGGACACATCGGTGCGGCTCGGGTAGGCCTCGGTGGCGGTGTGCGAGTGGTAGATCACCACCGGCGTCTCGTCGGCGTCGTCCATGGCGCGCCAGACGCGCAGCTGCTCGCCGGAATCGAAACGGTAGAAGGTCGGCGAACGCTCGGCGTTGATCATGGCGACGAACCGCTCCGGGCGGTCCGAGCCCTCCGGTCCGGCGATGACGCCGCAGGCCTCGTCGGGGTGGTCGGCGCGCGCGTGCGCCACCATCGCCGCTACGAGGTCGGCCCTGATCACCAGCACGAGTCAAACCTTTCCGCTGTGCCGACCCATCGCAGTCGACAACCAGTCACAATATTCGGCTATTCCCCGCGACCGGTCGGCCGGTCGGGTTCGCCCGCTCGGGCCCGGCGCGTCCGAGGTGCGCGGAATCAGCGCGCGGACGGGAAGAGATCGCGATACGCGGGCACGCCCGCGACCGAGGTCGCACACAGAATGGCGTCGACGATGGCCCGCTCCACGCACAGCGCGGCGGCGGTGCCGAGCTGGTCGATGAGCTGCACGTCCGGCGGGAACGCGGGCGGCAGCGCGATGCCCTCCGGCGGCACCCAGGTCCCGGTGGCCAGCGCGAAGAGCGTGTCGCCGTCGAACGGCGAGTGCGCGGGCCGGACCGCACGGGCCAGTCCGTCGTGCGCGACCACGGCCAGGCGCTTGCAGGCGGTGGGACCCAGGGGTGCGTCGGTGGCCACCACGCCGATGGTCGTGTTGAGCGCCATCCGCTTGCCCGGCAACGCGTTCGCCTGCGCGATCTCCTCGGCCGTACCGGGCCGCAGGCCGAAGAACTCCGGGCCGTCGGTGCCCACGCCCCACGGCAGCCCGGTGCGCGGATCGATCACCGAGCCCGCGCAATTGGCGACGACGAGCGCGGACACCGTCGCACCCGCCGCGGCGCCGGCGCCGATCACCACACTCGCGGTGCCGATGCCGCCCTTGATCGAACCGGCCCGCGCGCCGACGCCCGCACCCACCGTGCCCCGCTCGAATTCGAGCGCCGCGGCCGCCGCGGCCCGGTAACCGAAGTCGGCGGTGGGCCGAATGTTCCACGCGCCCACCGGAAGATCGAAGATCACCGCGCCCGGCACGATCGGGACCACCCGGCTCGCGTCGGTCGGATCCATCGGAATGCCCTGGCCCTGCTCCTCCAGCCAGCGCATCACACCGTCGGCGGCGGCGAGCCCGTAGGCGCTGCCGCCGCTGAGCAGGATCGCGTTGGCCTGGCGGACCGTGTTGGACGGATCGAGCAGATCGGTCTCGCGGGTGCCCGGTCCGGCGCCGCGCACATCGACGGCGGCGACCGCGCCGTTCGGCGCGTAGACGACGGTGGTGCCGGTCGCGGCGCCCGTGCCGAGGGTGGCGTCCGCGTCGATGACGTGCTGCTGCCCGACGAGCAGGCCCGCCACGTCGGTCAGCGAATTTCGTTTGCCCGCTTGCGCATTCATACGTCGGCTCCTGCTCGGGGGTGGGGCGGACTCAGGGCGCGAGCGCCTGCAGCAACGAGTCCTGCATCCAGGTGAGCCAGTGGTAGACGTCCAGGTGCGGCGCGCGCGGATCGTCGGGGCTCAGATGATCGGGGGTGTCCGCGTCGATGCCGAGCACCGTGCCCAGGGCCAGCCGGACATCGGTCAGCGCGGTCAGCCACGCGTCGGCCTGCTCGGGGGTCAGCACGATCTTGCCGCCCGCGCTGGGCAGCGTTTCCAGGATCACCGAACCCGCGGCCAGTTTGGCGTCGATGATCTCCGGCTCGTGCAGGCCACGCAGCGCGCTGTTCAGGTCGGCGCGATCGGCGTCGGGTGAACCGGGCTCGGGCCGATGGAAATCCGGCAGCAGCCGGCGCAACCGGGGATCCTCCGGTGCGGCGGTATTACCCGTACGCAGGCCGGTCAACGCGGCGAGGTCGTCCTCCGGCGCGGCATCGGCTCGTTCGGTCAGCAATCCGGACACCGCACCGACCAGCGACCGCAGCACGTTGGCCTCGCGTGCGTCCATCTCGGATCGCAGTTTGAGACCGCTCAGCGAGTTCTTCCTGCTCCACTTCCGCACGGCGTCAGGGTAGTCGTCCTGGTCAGTCGTCCCGCTGCATGGTCGCCCAGAGACCGGCGGCGTGCAGGCGTTGGACATCGTGTTCCATCTTGTCCCGGGAACCGGAGGAAACCACCGCTTTGCCCTCGTTGTGCACCAGGAGCATCAGCTCGGTCGCCTTCGCTTTGCTGTAGCCGAAAAGCTTTTGAAAGATGTAGGCGACATAGTGCATGAGGTTGACCGGGTCGTCCCAGACCACAGTGACCCACGGGCGATCCTCCGCCTCCAAGATCTCGGTGTATTCGACCGCCTCCGGGGTCGCCTGTGCCGCCGACAGTGTCGCGTCCACGGCGTCCACCACGACGCCGCCTCGGACTATGTTGCACAAGGCCATAACGTCAAGGGTACGACTCGACTCCGAATGAGCAACACCCCGATCTGCCCGGATTCGCGCATTTTCCAGGTCAGCCGCCGGGCACCGACCTATGATGCGCGGCCTGGCTGTCTACAGTGGCTGCGTGGACATCCGCGATGGCGTCACCAGCACCGCTCTGCTGACCGACCAGTACGAACTGACCATGCTCGCGGCCGCGCTGGCCGACGGGTCGGCGCATCGCCGCTGCACCTTCGAGGTGTTCGCGCGCCGGCTCCCGCACGGTCGCCGCTACGGCGTGGTCGCGGGCACCGCGCGGGTACTCGACGCGCTGGAGCACTTCCATTTCGGCGAGGCCGAACTGTCCGTCATCGCGCGGTTCCTGCCCGCCGAAACCGTGGACTGGCTGCGCGCGTACCGCTTCACCGGCGAGATCGACGGTTACGCCGAAGGTGAGCTGTATTTCCCCGGCTCCCCTATCCTCTCGGTGCGCGGCACCTTTGCCGAATGCGTCGTGCTCGAGACGTTGATCCTGTCGATCCTCAACCACGACAGCGCGATCGCGTCCGCGGCCGCGCGGATGGTCAGCGCGTCGGGCGGGCGGCGGATGATCGAGATGGGCTCGCGCCGCACGCACGAACTCGCCGCGCCGGACAGCTCCCGGGCCGCGTATCTGGCCGGCTTCGACGCCACCTCCAACCTGGAGGCGGTGCGGCGCTACGGCGTGCCCGGCGCGGGCACCAGCGCGCACGCGTTCACGCTGCTGCACACCGGCCTGGCCGGCGGCAGCGGCGAACACGAGGCGGCGGCGTTCCGCAGCCAGGTCGCCGCCCTCGGCATCGGCACCACGCTGCTGGTCGACACCTACGACATCACCCGCGGCGTGGCCACCGCCATCGAGGTGGCCGGGCCCGAACTCGGTGGCGTCCGGATCGACTCCGGCGATCTCGGCGTGCTGGCCAGGCAGGTGCGCGATCAGCTCGACGGTCTCGGCGCGACCAAGACCCGGATCGTGGTGTCCGGAGACCTGGACGAGTACGCGATCGCCGCGCTGCGGGCCGAACCGGTCGACGTCTACGGTGTCGGCACCTCGCTGGTCACCGGCTCGGGCGCGCCGACCGCGGGCATGGTCTACAAGCTGGTCGAGGTGGAGGGCGTCCCGGTCGCCAAGCGCAGCAGCCACAAGGAGTCGCGCGGCGGCACCAAGCGGGCGATCCGGCTGTCCCGGCCGACCGGGACGATCGTCGAGGAGATCGTGTATCCGGCCGCCGGGCCGGCACCGACGGCGAACGGCTTCGAGGCCAGGGAGTTGCTCGTCCCGCTGGTGCGCGACGGCAAACCGGTGACGGACCTGCCGACCCTCTCCGACAGCCGCGACCAGGTGGCCCGCGGCCTGATCAGCCTGCCGTGGGAGGGGTTGAAGCTCTCCGCGGGCGAACCCGCGATCCCGACCAGCTTCCCGAGCTGATCCGGCTACCCGTTCGATTCGGTGGGCGCGTAGCGCGATTGCGTCGTGCCCGCGTGGTCGAGGTGGCGCACCGAGCGGCAGAATGCAGTACAGGGACACAGTTCATACCGCGGGAGGTCACCGTGACCCGAGCCTTGATCATCGTCGACGTGCAGAACGACTTCTGCGAGGGCGGATCGCTCGCCGTCACCGGCGGGGCGGCGGTCGCGTCCCGGATCAGCGAGCACCTCACGTCCGCGGACTACACCGCCGTCGTGGCCACCCGCGACTTCCACATCGATCCCGGTGACCATTTCTCCGCGCACCCCGACTACGTCGACTCCTGGCCGCCGCACTGCCGCGCGGGGACGCCGGGCGCCGACTTCCACCCGAACCTGGACACGAAATCGGTCGAGGAGATCTTCTCCAAGGGCGCGTATTCGGCCGCGTATTCGGGTTTCGAAGGCACAGCCGCAGACGGCACCGTCCTGGCCGACTGGCTGCGCGGGCGCGGCATCGAGGCGGTCGACGTGGTCGGCATCGCCACCGACCACTGCGTGCGCGCGACCGCGCTGGACGCCCGGATCGAGGGCTTCGACACCCGCGTCCTGCTCGATCTGACCGCGGGCGTCGCGCGCGACACGACCGACGCCGCACTGGATCGGATGCGCACCGCGGGCGTCGACCTCGAAGGAAGCGTCTGCGGGTAGCGCGATCGCCGCTGGGCCCGCGCCCCCTGTCGGTGGCGCGCAGTAGGCTGCTCGCGTGCCCGAACTGCCGCCCGTACCCGAACTTTTGGCCACCGCTGTACAGGCGCTCGGCGGAAAAGAGCGTGTCGGACAGCTGACCATGGCCACCGCCGTGGACCACGCCATCGACACCAAGGAGCACCTCGCGGTGCAGGCGGGCACGGGCACCGGCAAGTCGCTGGCCTACCTGGTGCCGAGCCTGCGCCACGCGGTGCGCACCGGGCGCACGGTGGTGGTGTCGACCGCGACGATCGCGCTGCAGCGCCAGCTCGTCGACCGGGACCTGCCGCGGCTGTCCGAGGCGCTGAGCAAGCCGCTCGGGCGCGCGGCGAAGTTCGCGATCCTCAAGGGCCGCAACAACTATCTGTGCTTGAACAAGATCAACAGTGTGATCCCGGACGAGCCCGCCGAGGCCGAGCTGTTCGACGCGTTCGCGATCTCCCGCCTCGGGCGCGAGGTGCAGCGACTCAACGAGTGGGCCTCCGATACCGAGACCGGCGACCGCGACGAACTGGTGCCCGGCGTCACCGATCGCGCCTGGCGGCAGGTGAGCGTCTCCTCGCGCGAATGCCTCGGCAAATCGCGCTGCCCGTTCGGGCAGGACTGTTTCGCCGAACGAGCCAGGGCCGAGTCGGCGCAGGCCGATGTGGTGGTGACCAACCACGCCCTGCTCGCCATCGACGCGATCAGCGGCATCCAGGTGCTGCCCGAACACGACGTCGTGGTCATCGACGAGGCGCACGAGCTGGTCGACCGGGTCACCGGCGTGGCCACCGCGGAGCTGGCCTCCACCGCGATCAGCGCGGCCGCGCGCCGCTGCGCCAAACTCATCGACGAACAAGAGGTCGACCGCCTCGAAGGCGCCGCCGAAGCCTGGCACGAAGTGCTCGAAGAACTGCCCGCGGCCCGCTGGGAACAGCTGCCCAGCGGCGTCGCGCCGGTGCTCGCGCTCGTTCGGGACGCGGCGTGGAACGCGCGCACCGCGCTCGCGCCGCAGGGCGGCACCACCCAACAGGGCGACCCGGAGTCCGCGGCCGCGCGCACCCAGGCGCTGGCCGCCATCGACGAGGTGCACGACAGCGCCGTGCGCGCGCTCACCGCGTTCGACGAGCCCGACCCGGCGAACCGGCGCGACGTCATCTGGTTGTCCGCCGACGAGATGCGCGGGGTCACCCGGCGCTCGCTGCGGATGG
>NZ_BDCI01000005.1 GCF_001613425.1 Nocardia vulneris
ACCCTGCAGATCGGCGGCTCGTTCGACGGACTGGCCATCACCTGGGGCCTGCCCGCACAGACGCCCGGACGCGCCGATCCCGGCATGGCGAACGGCGCCGTCGCGCCCGCCGATACCGAGAAGGTGCGCTGGAGTTCGCTCGACGTCGGCTCGCCGTTCGATCACGCCAAATCGGGCATTCTGTATGTCGCCAAACATCTTCCGGCCCCGGGGCGTGACGGACTCGCGCCGGCCTACCTGGACGAGATCGAGAAGCTCATCACGGCCGCGGGCGGGCGCACCCTCGGCCTGTTCTCCTCCATGCGCGCGGCCAAGGCGGCCACCGAGGCGTTGCGCGAGCGGCTGGACACACCGGTCCTGTGCCAGGGCGACGATTCGACCGGCGCGCTGGTGCGCAAGTTCGCCGACGATCCGGAAACCTCACTGTTCGGCACACTGTCGCTGTGGCAGGGCGTCGATGTGCCGGGTCCGTCGCTGAGTCTGGTGATCCTGGACCGGATTCCGTTCCCCCGCCCCGACGATCCCCTGCTCACCGCGCGGCAGCGGGCGGTGGAATCGCGCGGCGGCAACGGGTTCATGACGGTCGCGGCCAATCACGCGGCGCTGCTGCTCGCGCAGGGCACCGGACGATTGCTGCGCAGTGTCGACGACCGCGGCGTGGTCGCGATCCTGGACTCGCGGCTGGCCACCGCCCGCTACGGCGGATACCTGCGTGCCTCGCTGCCGCCGTATTGGGAGACCGCCGACCCCGAGGTCGTAGTCAAAGCGTTGAAACGGCTCACCGCGAACGCCGTGTGATACCGCGCACATTCCCGCGCGCGTACTTCCGAACAGAAGTAAATTGGCAGTGGTACTTCGGTGAACCCCAATTCCCACCGAATGTATCGGCGGTCCCCGCGCCAAGCCCTGCACGCGGCGCGGGGACACCACAAATCCCTGTCGTGTCCGGTCGATACATGAGACCGTTTCCAGATGAAGCACCCTTCCGACAGTGATGTCCTCGGCGAATTCTTGGTCAGCGCAAGATCATTGACCGAATATCGGGCGATATTCACCCTCACCGACGCCGATCTGCACGGCCGAATTCTCGATTGCCCCGGCGGCGCAGCGAGTTTCACGGCCGAGGCGAGTGCGCTCGGCGCGCAGGTCACCGCCGCAGATCCGATATACGCCCGCGCCCCCGATGCGCTGCGCGCTTTCGCGCTCACCGAAACAGATCGCGGAAGCGATTGGGCTACAGCGCATTCCACGAGATATCGGTGGGACTGGTATGGCAGCCCGGAACGGCACCGCGAGCTACGGCATGCCGCGGCCCGCCGATTCGGCACCGACCTGATCGCGCACCCCGACCGCTATATCGCCACCGAACTGCCGACGCTCCCGTTCCCCGACCACAGCTTCGACCTGGTCCTCAGCTCGCATCTGCTCTTCACCTATGCCGACCGGCTGGACGCGCATTTCCACCTGACCGCCCTGCTCGAACTGACCAGGGTGTGCGCGGGCGAAGTCCGGCTGTACCCGCTGGTCGATCACCTCGGCAACCACCAGGACGACCTGCTCGCCCAACTACGAAAAGAACTGGCCGACAAAGGTATCGGCACCGAATTGCGCGCGACCGACTACGAATTCCATCACGGTGCCCGCACCGTACTGGTCCTGCACCCGTAGCTACCCGCTGTGCGCCACCGCGCGATAGGTGGTGTCGAGCAACGCATGCAGCTGCCGCTGGATCTCCTCGGCCGTCCCCGGGGTGAGGGTGAACTCGTCGTGTCCGTGGTTGTGCAGCAGATAGCGGCCGTCCGCGGGCAGATAGTCCATCCAGTGGAAGCCGCGGCCGTCCGTGGTCGGCCTGCTGTCGATCGCACCGCCCGCGAACACCCCCACCTCACCGAGCCCGGACCGCGGCCGGCGCACAATGCGATTGAGCTGCTCGGTATGCGACAGCCGCGTCGGATGCCGGGCGTACTCGACCCGGTTCAGATCCGTGCGCCGCCCGCTGATCGGCGGAAACCGGCCCGCCGCACAGTTCGGCAGTTGCGCGGTGATCAACCCGGGCAGCGCCCGCGGCGGGCACCGGGTCAACACGATATCTCGGCCGTATTCCTGTGTGGGGCCGGGCATCTGGACCGCGACCGTCGCATCGCGGCCGGTCATGCCCGCGTGCACGCGCACCACCTGCTTGAAATCCCGGCCGAAGAAACCGTGCACCTCGACCCGCACCTGCGGTTCGGTCAACACCGTCAACGCGGTGTAGAGCTCACGACTCCCGATGCCCGACAGCCGTTCCCTGGCCTGCGCCCGCAACCGGACATAGTCCTCATACGCCTCGACCCCTTCGACCGAAAAGCGCAACGGATACGGCAACCGGTCGCGCCCGAGCGCCTCCAGCGCCACCTCGAACATCAAACCGTCCATGCGCCAGCGAGATTCGCTCATCCGCCGATGACTCCACCCGGCGGTAGCGCGGGCGGCTGCGTACCCAGCAACTCCGAACCACGGTCGTAGATCAGGTAGTCCGGCGTCTTGTGCTCGTCATCCTCGTCACCCTTGCCGCGCGCCCCCGGCGCACCCATGCCACCCATCCCCGACGTGCCCGCCCGACCCGTCGACGCGGCGCGCGTCGCCGCATTCGCCGCCGCCGCCGGCGTCCCCGTATTCGCCTTACCCGGCACACTCTTCCCCGGATCCGGCGTGGCCCGCGGGCTACCCGGTGAACCCGGGACACCCGACGGCGTACCCGTATGCGTGGACGGAACGTTCGACGTCGGCGACTGCGTCTTCGGCGCGTTCGGATCCGTCGGGGACGTATTCGCCGGCGTCGTCGACGCCGGAGTCGTACTCGGCTGCTTCGACGTGTCCGGATCGTCGCCCGGGTTCGTGCTCGCCGGCTGCGTCGACTGCGGAGTCGTCGGATCCTGCGAAGACGGCTCCTCCGTAGTCTTCTTCTCCTCCGGCGACCCGTTGTTCGACGGATTATCACTACCCGGATTGCTCGACGGATTGCCGCTCGGGCCGGTCCCCGGATCCACCGCCTTACCCTTATCGATCGTCGTCGTAGGCTCCGGCAGAATCGGCGTGATCCCATCCACCTCGTTCACACCCGGCCGGTAATACTGCGTCATCACGAACCGGGCCTGCTTCTCCGCCTCCTCGGCGCGATAGGTGGGGCCCTTGATGACGTTCTGCAACGGCAGCGCATCGATGAGCCGATCGCCGACGGTGTAGTTATCCGGTTTGCCGACACTGCCTTTGGCCTGGGCGAGGTGCCCCTGCGTCAAATCCAAGCCGTGCCCGACCATTTGGAAAGTGGTGGCGAGCTTCGTAAACGATGTCGAGAACTCACGGGTCGCATCGATGGCGCCGTTCCCGGACTTGCCGTCCCAATGCTCCGTGATGTCCTGGTTCACACCTTTGGAGAACTCATCAACAGCATTGTTCGCGTCACGGGCCAGGTTCCGCCAGCCATCGGCCGAACTGTTGATCTGCCCCTCTTGCACATCCTTCAGTGCGTCGTAGATCTGCTGGTGCGACATCGTTTCGAACGGGTCCTGCGCCTTGATCGCTCGCGCATCGAATGCACCACTGCCATAAGTCGACAGCAGGCTCGCCCACTCATTGTTGACGAAGCTACGGTCCTGATCCCATTTGGCTCGCTCATCCGTCGCCCGCTGCTGATCGTCCGTCTTGTTCTTGTCGGCATCGCCCGACGAATCGGTGACAAGTCCGACGCCCATCGCCAGAGAGTTGATCGCTACCTGAAAATCGTTGTACGACACCATTATGAATTCCCCAAATCCAGTCCGGCGAGCTTGTCGGCAGCCGACTTGTCGGCCTCGGCCAACTTGCCGCAGGCCAATTTGTAGGTGTCGCGCATGAGGGTGACTACATCGATGCTCTGCTCGAGCCGCTTAACCGCGGAATCGCCACCGTTGTTGGCTTTGAGTGCGAACTTGGCCTGTAGATCCTGAGCGGAAGTTAGTGTGCCGAAACCGGAAAGCCGCTCCAATCGAGCAGCTTGGTTCCGCATGTCCCCGAGCTTGGTCAGCATCTGCTCAGCACGCTGTGCCAGCTTGTCACCGACCACCTCGTCGACGCGAAGCTCGCCCCCTTCCGCCTGCCGATACAGCGTCTGCCACCGCGTCATCATGTCTTGCATTCCCGGCTGCTCGTCTGCCAACTTTCACACCTCCCACCGATACGACCTGTACGTCAGCACATGGTCAAAAACTTCGTAGCCCCAAGCGCCAATCACGAGCTCCTATTTGGGGAGGTACGGTTCAAGCTCTTTCGCATGCTGGACAGCAAGATCGCATCGATCCTTCGTCACCGGCTCGCCATACCGCCACCCAACAGCTACCTCGATCGTGCCCTGCGCGGTAGGCAGGCCCACGTAGCAACTCAACTTCTTCGTATCCGATTTATCCTCGGAGATCAGACTCGCTCGCGGGCCGATCTGAACGTCACGAAACCCGGTGAGCTTGTCATTCTTACGCGCGTCATCTAACGAGTAGATCGTGGAAGAGACCGACACGAGATACGGCCCCTCGACCGGGTACCACTGACACATCCGCGCATCCACAGGGCCCGATGGTGCATCCGTGATGACATCCTTCGTCGCCGGATCCATCCGAGCAGCCTTCAACGCTTCGTCCGACAACTGCGTACAAGGGTTCCACTCGACCGTCTTCTCCCCGTTGACGGTCTTGGGTCCGGACGTGGTGGGTGTCCCGTCCTTGGTGGGGGAACAGCCGGTGACCAGCGCGGTTACCGCTGCGCCGACCAGCACGGTGCGGATGGCAACCCTCGACACACTGGCGGTTCGCATATCTCTCCTGACTACGGCCCCGGACTCCCGACACAGGATAAGACGCACGAGATCTCCCCCTGGTTCCGTTCCAAAATAGATCTATCCAATTGGACCGTTCCACTCAGGATGCAGAATGCCAGGTCGGCGCGCCGAGGGCCACCCCCACGACCTGGACAGACGATCAGGGGGAACTGGTGGCGGCAACGCCCGAGAGCGCCCCGCCACCAGTTCCCCCTCGGCCTCAGCCGCGCACGGCGACGGCGTCGACTTCGAATTGCATGTCGGGGAGGGCGAGGGCGGCGACGCCCGCGAGGGTTTGCACGGGCGGGCGGTCACCCCAGATCTCGGCGATCTTCTTGCCGAGCACCGCGAGCTTGTCCAGGTTGTGGTCGACGATGAAGGTGCGCAGTTGCGCCACGTCCGCGTAGTCCAAACCGGCTGAGCGCAAAGCGATTCCGAGGTTGGCGAAGGCGTTGTCGACCTGGACGGCGAAGTCGCCGCTGGTGGTGTGCCCCTGCGCATCGGAGTCGTACTGTCCCGCAATGAGCACCAGTTCGCCGGTCACCCGCGCCACATGGCTGTAGCCGAAGCCGGTGGGGTCGTGCAGTTCCGCGGGGTTGCTGATCTCGATGGCCATCATCGTCTCCTCGTATCTCGACTCATCAGCAGAACAAGAGGACGACGAAGCACCATCCCCAACTGTGACATGGCAGTCGTCACCACGCAGTTGGCAGACAGGTCAGATGGGATTTGTGGATGTGGTGACAGCGGCGCGGGCCTCCCTCCGGTTCGGAGGCGAGGCCCGCGTGCTCGTCCGGGTCTCGGCCCGAACGGTGACGTTCTTCTTACAGAACCCATTTCAGGATCAGGGTAAGTATCGCCGCGGCGAACGCGAGGACAACTGCGCCTGCTCCCCAGACGAATCCTTGCCGCTGCCACGGACGACCGTGATCCAGCGAGAACCTGCCCGCCCCGGTGAAGGCGATGGCCGCACCGACCGCGGCGAACAGCAACGGCATCTCGTAGGTGTCCTTACCGAACAGCCCCAAGCTCCACAGGGAGTTGATCGCGTTGATCATCGTGCCCAGGATGATCGCGCCGGCCAGTGGGGTCAGCAGGCCGGCGACGAGCATCAGGCCGCCGACGAATTCCGTGAGCCCGGCGAGAGTGCCGAACAGTTTGCCCGGGTTGTAGCCGGAGAGTTCGAAGCCTTCGGCATTTGCACTCCAGCCGGGACCTTTGAACCAGCCGAACAATTTTTGCGCACCGTGTACCGCCATCAGCGCGCCGAACACGACGCGGATGATCAGCAGTCCGATGTCGACGGTAATACCGTCCAGCTGGGGATTGGTAGTGGTGCGTTCCAGTACAGATTTCGTGGTCATGCTGGTCCTCGTCCCTGCAAGTCGATTCCAAACATCTGGTTCATTGGCCTCGGCGATGAAGCGGACTGCGGTCCGATTATCACACGATGCGACCCAACTTCCCAAGACCCGGTCTTATTCCTGTTCTACGGTTTCATCCTGACGTGGGTTCACTCCGCAAGGAAGAAGAAGTAGCCGAGGAACACGACGAGCAAGGCCCACATCGCCGGATGCACGTCCTTGATCCGGCCCTTCGCCACCATCACAATCGGATAAAACAGCATGCCCATGGCAAGACCGTTCGCGATCGAGTAGGTCAGCGGCATCATCACGATGGTGATGAACGCGGGTACGGAGTATTCGAGACGATTCCAGTCGATCTCGCCGAGCGCACGCGCCATCAGGATGCCGACCACGATGAGCGCGGGCGCGGTGACCTCGCCCGATCCCGCGACGACCGCGAAGATCGGATAACAGAACATGGCGACGAGGAACCAGCCCGCGGTGGTGACGGCGGTCAATCCGGTGCGACCGCCGGCGGACACGCCCGCGGTGGATTCGACGTACGCAGTGGTGGTGGAGGTGCCGATGACGGCGCCCGCCATGGTGCCGACGGAGTCGGCGGCCAGTGCGCTGGCCGCGCGCGGCAGCTTGCCGTCCTTGTCCAGCAGGCCCGCCTGGTTGGCGACACCGATCAGGGTGCCGGAGGCGTCGAAGAAATCGACGAACAGCATGGTGAGGATGACGACGGCCATCTGACCGGTGAACGCGTCGGGCAGGTTGATGATCGCTTGACCGAAGGTGTGCTCCAAGCCTTTCGGCGCCGCGACCACGCCGTCGGGCAGGTCGACGAGCCCGCTGACGATGCCGACCGCCGCGGTGAGCACGATGCCGTAGAGCACCGCGCCGTGCCAGCCGATGACGAGGAACACCACGGTCACGACGAGCCCGAACAGGGCGAGCAGGGTGGTGCCCTTGGTGAAGTCGCCGAGGGTGACCAGGGTGGCGTCGCTGTTCACCACGATGCCCGCGTTCTTCAACCCGAGGAACGCCACGAACAACCCGATGCCCGCGCCGACGGCGAGCTTCATCTGCATCGGGATGGCGTTGAGAATGCGCTCGCGCACCTTGGTGATCGCGAGCACGAAGAAGATGACGCCGGACAGGAAGGTGCCCGACAGCGCGACCTCCCACGGAATGCCCATGCCGAGCACCACCGAGTAGGCGAAGAAGGCGTTGAGGCCCATACCGGGCGCGAGCGCGATCGGGTACTTGGCCCACAGCCCCATGACGAGCGTGCCGAACACCGCGGCGACGGCGGTCGCGGTGAACACGGCCTGCATCGGAATGCCCTTGGCGCCGAGCGCACCTTCGTCGCCGAGCACCGACGGGTTCACGGCGAGCACATAGGACATGGCCAGGAACGTGACCGTGCCCGCCATCAACTCGCGTTTCATGGTCGAACCGGTCGCGCTGATACCGAAGAACGCGTCGATGCGACCTCGGGGCTCGGTCGGTGCGGCGGTGGCCATGGGCGATCTCCAGTCGGGAAAACGGTACGGGCGTGCCCAGGCACGGTAACCGACCGTTCGCCGAATCGGGGAATTCACGCACCGGTCGTGACCGGGCAGTTGTCCCAGCTCACACGCGCGGGCTAGGCGTTCGGCGCGGCCACCAAACCCAGCTCCGCGTCACCGGCGAGCAGTTCGTTGTGCGGCAGCACGCGCACCGTGTATCCGACGGCGCCGGACAGCGGCACGGGCGTGTCGACGACGAAGTGCGCGACCCCGGAGTCCGAACCCTGATGGGTCATCGGAATGGTGACCACATCGGACAGGTCGTCGGACGGCGACACCCGGCCGAGTACGGCCTGCACCACCACGTCGTCGACCGCGAGACCACCGAGATCGATGCGCGCGGTCAGCGACAACCGCGCCCCGATGATCGGCGTATCCGGCAGGCCCGCGCTGTCCACCTGGATCACTTTCACCGACGGCCACGCCGCCTCGACCCGGCGGCGGTAGTCGGCGATGGCGCGGGCGACGGCGAAATCGTCGGCCGTCGCCTGCTGGTAGGCGTTGGCGGCGGGCGCGTAGTACTCGACCGCGTAGTCCCGAACCATGCGGGAGGCCAGCACTTTCGGGCCGAGGGTCTGCAAAGTGTGGCGCACCATCTCGACCCAGCGCACCGGCATGCCCGCGGCATCGCGGTCGTAGAAGCGGGGCGCGACCGTGCGCTCGAACAGGTCGTAGAGCGCGGCGGCTTCCAGATCGTCGCGGCGATGCTCGTCGCTGACGCCGTCTGCGGTCGGGATGGCCCAACCGTTTTCGCCGTCGTACATCTCGTCCCACCAGCCGTCCCGGATGGACAGGTTCAGTCCACCGTTGAGCGCGGACTTCATGCCGGAGGTGCCGCACGCCTCCAGCGGGCGCAGCGGATTGTTCAGCCACACATCGCATCCCCAGTACAGGTAGCGGGCCATCGACATGTCGTAGTCGGGCAGGAAGACGATGCGGTGCCGCACCGCGGGATCGTCGGCGAACCGGACCACCTGCTGGATGAGCGCCTTGCCGCCATCGTCGGCGGGGTGGCTCTTGCCCGCGACCACCAGCTGCATCGGCCGCTGCGGGTCGAGCAGCTGGGCCCGCAACCGTTCCGGATCGCGCAGCATCAGCGTGAGCCGCTTGTAGGTCGGCACCCGGCGCGCGAACCCGACGGTCAGCACGTCGGGATCGAAAACGCTGTCCACCCAACCCAATTCGGCTTCGGCCGCGCCACGGTCCAGCCAGGACGCGCGCACCCGGCGACGCACTTCGGCAACCAGGATGGCGCGCAACGCGTTTCGGGTCGACCACAGCTCGCCGAGATCGACATCGCGCAGCCGCTCCCAGCCGCGGGCCTCCTCGACGAGTTCGGCGCCGATGTGCTCGCGCGCCTTGTCGAACCATTCGCGGGCCGCCCAGGTCGGCGCGTGCACGCCGTTGGTCACCGAGCCGATCGGCACCTCGGCCGCGTCGAAACCCGGCCACAGTCCGGCGAACATGGCGCGGCTGACCTCGCCGTGCAGTTTCGATACGCCGTTGGCGCGCTGGGCAAGTCGCAATCCCATATGCGCCATGTTGAACACGGACGGATCGGCCTCGCGCCCGAGCGCGACGATCCGATCGACGGAAAGCCCTGGCAGCATGGCGGATTCGGATTCACCGTGCGCCCCACCGAAATAGCGGCGCACCATCGGCATCGGGAACCGATCGATACCCGCCGGCACCGGCGTGTGCGTGGTGAACACCGTCCCGGCCCGGACCGCTGCCAGCGCTGTGTCGTAATCCTTTCCGGCGGCGACGAATTCACGGATGCGCTCGACGCCGAGGAAGCCCGCGTGCCCTTCGTTCATGTGGAACACGTCGGGATCGGGCAGGCCGTTCGCGGCGGTGTAGGCGCGCACCGCGCGCACGCCACCGATACCGGCGAGAATCTCCTGCCTGATCCGGTGTTCCTGATCGCCGCCGTAGAGGCGGTCGGTCACCGCGCGCAGTTCCGGATCGTTCTCGGCGATATCGGAATCCAGCAGCAACAGCGGCACCCGGCCGACCTGCGCGATCCACACCCGGGCCCGCAGCACCCGCTGGTCGGGCATCGCGACATGGATGAGGACCGGCGCGGTCTCCGAATCCGACTGCTCGGAGGTCAACAGCCGCAACGGCAGACCCTGCGGGTCCAGGTCCGGGTAGTGCTCGGTCTGCCAGCCGTCGGCGGACAGCGTCTGACGGAAATAGCCGGAGCGGTAGAGCAATCCGACGCCGATCAGCGGCAGGCCGAGATCCGAGGCCGCCTTCAGATGATCGCCTGCCAGGATGCCGAGCCCGCCGGAGTAGTTGGGCAGCACCTCGGTGACGCCGAACTCCATGGAGAAGTACGCGATCCCGCGCACACCCTCCTCCCCCGCCCGGCGCTCGAACCAGCTCGGCGCCGCGAGGTAGTCGCGCAGATCCGCAGCCGCGGCGTCCACCCGGCGCACGTAGTCGGGGTCGGCCGCCAGCTCGTCGACCCGCGCGGCGGGTACCTCGCCGAGCATGCGCACCGGGTCGTGACCCATTTCCAGCCACCGCTGCGGATCCAGCTCGGCGAACAGGTCCTGGGTCGGCGGATGCCACGACCACCGCAGGTTCGTGGCGAGCTCCCCGAGGGCGGCCAGCCGCTCGGGCAGATGGGCACGGACGGTGAAACGACGGAGGGCCTTCACTCCGCGAACCCTACCGAACCGCAGGCCTCGAGTCCGCCCGAGCAGCCCGGCTCACCACCGTGCGCCCAGCTCCGCGCTGCTACTGCGCACCGAACTTCTCCGCCGCGTACTCCGCGGAGAACTGCGCCACGTAGTCGCCGGCGGGCGGGATCTCCTTGATCACGTCGATCAGCACGCCGCTGGGGTCGGCGATGATGAAGTGGCGCTGACCGAAGTCCTCGGACCGGATCTCCAGTTCCGCCTTGTGGCCACCCTGCACGACGAGGCGCTCCCATTCGGCGTCCACGTCGTCCACCTCGAAGTTCAGCAGCAGACCCTGCACGGGTTTGCGATAGGCGGCGGGCACGGTCGGGTGGGTGTAGTCGAGCAGCGCGAGTTCGTAGGTGCGGTCGCCTTCGCGACGCAGGCTCACGTACCAGTCCGCCTCGAAGGTGATCTCGAAACCCAGCCAGGTGGTGTAGAAGTCGCGGGCCGCCGCGATGTCGGTGGTGCCGATGACCGGGTAGAAGCTGCTCAGTTTCATGACTCTCTCACTCTCACATACCGATGGTATGTCAGCTAAGCTAGATCACATACCATCGGTATGTCAAGGGAGAGGTAGGCGATGCCGAGCACGATCCGCACCCAGCAGCGGGAGGAAACCCGGCGCGCGCTGTTGCACACGAGCCGGCGCCTGTTCGCGACGAAAGGCTATGGCGCCGTTGGTCTGTCGGAGATCGTCACGGCGACGGGCGTGACCAAGGGCGCGCTCTATCACCACTTCGACAGCAAGGCCGCGCTGTTCGGCGCGGTGCTGGAGCAGGTGCAGCAGGAGGTCGGCGCGCGGGTTTCGGCGGCCGCCGAAACCGGCACCGACCCGTGGGATCAACTGGTCGCGGGCTGCGAAGCCTTCCTGACCTCCTGTACCGATCCGGAAATCCAGCGGATCATGCTGATCGACGGACCCGCGGTACTCGGCTGGAACGAATGGCGCGCGCTGGACGCGGCCGCCTCGGCCCGCCATCTCGAGGAAGCGCTGCAATCGCTGATCGACGCGGGCGTGCTCGCGCGGCAACCCGTCGCTCCGCTCACCCACCTGCTGTCCGGTGCGATGAACGAGGCGGCACTGTGGTTGGCCACCACCACCGACCCCCGGGCCCTCACCGACACGAAAGCCGCTCTGCGCGGTCTGTTGGAGGGCTGCCGCGCCTAGCCACGCGCCGCGGCCGTCTCCCGCCGGCGTCTCCCGAGCCGTCTCCCGCCAGCGTCTCCCGAGCCGTCTCCCGCGGCCGTGTCCCCGCGGCCGTGTCCCCGCGGCCGTGTCCCCCTGCCGTCTCCGGCGGCCGTGTCCCGCAGCCGTCTCCCGCAGCCGAGTCCCGCTGCCGTCTCCCGCAGCCGTCTCCGGCGGCCGTGTCCCGCGGCCGTGTTCCGCTGCCGTCGTTCGCAGCCATCTCCGGCAGCCGTCGTTCGCAGCCGAGTCCCGCTGCCGTCGTTCGCAGCCATCTCCGGCAGCCGTCGTTCGCAGCCGAGTCCCGCTGCCGAGTCCCGCCGCCGTCGTTCGCAGCCGTCTTCCGCAAGCCGTCGTTCGCAGCCGTTCTCGCACGCCGACGCAGGTGTGAGCGGACAGCACAGGATCCGGGAGTCCGCCTTGAAAACCGCTGGCGACGCCGACGATCCGCATGACAGCATCGGCAGATGCCGCACTGGGTCACCGTTCTTCCGCAATTCCTGCTGGCCTGTTTGATCCTGGCCGCGCTTCCCGGACCGGCGACCGCACTGTTCCTTCAGCGCTCGGTGCGCGACGGACGCAAGGCGGGGTTGGCGGCTGTCGCCGGGAACGAGATCGGCGTGTTCGGCTGGAGCATCGCGGGCGGCGCCGGACTCTCGGTGCTGCTGGTCGCCAACCACTTCATGAACACCGCGCTGCATATCGTCGGCGCGTTGGTGTTGATCTGGCTCGGTATCCAGGCGTGGCGCGGGGCGCGGCGCGACGACGAGTTCGGCGGCGCGATGACCAAAATGCTGCCGAGCGGGCGCACCCCGGGCGCAGCCTTCCGCGCGTCCCTGCTCTCGATCGCCGCGAACCCGAAGGCGGCGGTGTTCGGCCTGACGATCCTGCCGCAGTTCCTGCCGTCCAGCGGTCCGGTACTGCCCAGCGTGGTCGCGCTGGTGCTGATCCAAGTGGTGATCGACACCGCGTGGTGCGTCGGCATCGTGCTCGCCGCCGACCGCGCCGGCACCTGGCTGCGCCGCACCGGCATCCGGCAACGGGTGGAGCGGACCCTCGGCGCGATCCTGATCGCACTAGGGCTCGGCCTCGCCGCCGACGCCCGCTGACAACCACCCTCGCCGATGCCGCCGAAGGCGAGCCGACCGTCCGACGTGCCCTGCCAGTGCACGCACAACCCAGCCGACCGCGAAGGCGAGCCGACCGTCCGGCATGCCGTGCCAGTGCACGCACAACCCAGCTGACCGCGAAGGCGAGCCGACCCTCCGACGTGCCCTGCCAGTGCACGCACAACCCAGCCGACCGCGAAGCCGAGCCGACCCTCCGGCATGCCTTACCAGTGCACGCACAACCCAGCCGACCGCCAACGCGAGCCGACCCTCCGACACGCCCTGCCAATGGACGCGCACCACCCCGGCTGACCAGTGAAGGCGAGCCGACCCGTCCGGCATGTCCTGCCAACGAATGCGGCACCCGGCTGACCGCGCCGACGCAGACCGGACTGTCGCACCCCGGCCGACTCCGATGCCGCGACGAAGTCGGCCGAGGCCATCCGCGGCCCTCCCCGATCACCGCGCTGATCCGGTACATCCGGACCGGTGCCGGTAGGTTGGTCCCGTGACCGGCCGCATCGCAATCGATGACACTGCCCCGTCCATCGCAGGCGGTCGACCTGCCAAGGCCGTCGTCGGGGAGGTCTTCCCGGTGCGCACCGTGGTCTGGCGGGAGGGGCACGATGCCGTCGCCGCGACCCTGGCGGTGCGGGCGCCCGGTTCGTCGCGACCGATGCGGATCCGGATGGCCCCGGACTTCGAGCCCGATGTCTTCAACGCCACCTTCACGCCGAACCTGCCCGGCCTCTGGACCTATCGGATCGAGGGCTGGAGCGATCCGATCGCCACTTGGCGTTCGGCGGTGGAGGCCAAGCTCGCGGTCGGGCAGAGTGCCGCCGACCTGGACAACGATCTCGAGCTCGGCGCCCGGCTGCTGGAGCGGGCCGCGCAGGCCGTGCCGAAGAAGCAGTTCGAGCGATTGCGCGCGGCCGCAGCGGCTTTGCGCAGCGACGAGCAACTGCCCGCCCGGGTCGCGCCCGCCTTCGCCGAGGAGATCGCCGAGATCCTGCGCGCGACGCCCTTGCGCGACATGGTGACTCGCGGCCCGCAGCACACCGTGCAGGTGGATCGGCAGCGCGCACTGTTCGGCTCGTGGTACGAGTTCTTCCCCCGTTCCACCGGCGGCCGGGACAGCTCCGGCGCACCGATCCACGGCACCTTCGCCACGGCGGCAAAGGAATTGCCCCGGATCGCCGCGATGGGCTTCGACGTGGTCTATCTGCCGCCGATCCACCCGATCGGTGCGATCAACCGCAAGGGCCGCAACAACACGCTGGTCGCCGAAGCGGACGATGTCGGTTCGCCGTGGGCGATCGGCTCCGTGGACGGCGGCCACGACGCCGTGCATCCCGCACTCGGCACCGAGGCGGATTTCGCCGAATTCGTCGGCACCGCAGCACAACTCGGCCTGGAAGTGGCCTTGGACCTGGCATTGCAGTGCGCGCCCGATCATCCGTGGGTGGCCGCGCATCCGGAGTGGTTCACCACTCTGCCGGACGGCACCATCGCCTTCGCGGAGAACCCGCCGAAGAAGTATCAGGACATCTACCCGATCAACTTCGACAACGATCCCGACGGCCTCTACGCCGAGGTGCTGCGCGTGGTCCGGCACTGGATCGCGTTGGGCGTGAAGATCTTCCGGGTCGACAACCCGCACACCAAGCCCGCCGACTTCTGGGAGTGGCTGATCGCCACCGTGCGCCGCGACGACCCGGACGTGCTCTTCCTGTCCGAGGCCTTCACCCGCCCGGCCCGGCTGTACGGACTGGCGCGACGCGGATTCACCCAGTCCTACACGTATTTCACCTGGCGCGTGGCGAAGTGGGAGCTCGCCGAGTTCGGCCGGGAACTGGCGGCCAAGGCTGATGAGGCCAGACCCAATCTGTTCGTCAACACCCCGGACATCCTGCACGAGAGCCTGCAGCACGGTGGGCCGGGCATGTTCGCCGTCCGCGCGGTGCTGGCTGCCACCCTCGCGCCGACCTGGGGCGTGTACTCCGGTTTCGAGCTGTTCGAACACCAGGCGGTGCGGCCGGGCAGCGAGGAGTACCTGGATTCGGAGAAGTACGAGTTGCGCCCGCGCCCGTTCGCCGAGGCCCTGGCGCGCGGGGAATCGCTGGAGCCGTGGCTCACCCGGCTCAACGAGATCCGCCGGGCGCATCCGGCGCTGCAACAGTTGCGCTGCATCCACTTTCACCACGTGGACAACGACGCGCTGATCGCCTATTCGAAGATCGATCCGAGCAGCGGCGATGCCGTCCTGGTGGTGGTGAACCTGAATCCGTTCGGCGCCGAATGGGGCATGCTCTCGCTCGATCTGCCCGCCATCGGCCGGGAGTGGCACGACCACCCGGTGGTGCAGGACGAGGTCAGTGGCGAGGAATACCACTGGGCCCAAACGAATTACGTGCGGCTGGACCCGGCGCACGCGGTCGCGCACATCCTCGCGCTGCCCCCGGTCGCCCAGCAGGCGCGCACCGAACTGGCCTATCGGAGCACCCTGTGATGCGCCGTAGGGATCTGATGCTGCTCGCCGCGGGCACCCATCCCGATCCGCACACCGTGCTCGGCGCGCACCCGCATCCGGACGGCATGGAGATCAGAGCGCTACGCCCGCATGCGGATTCGGTGGCGGCCAGGGTCGGCGGCGTGGATCATCCGCTGAAGTCGTTGGGGCACGGGGTGTTCGCCGCGGTGGTGCCCTATCCCGAACTCATGGACTACCGCCTGGTGACGACCTACCCCGGCGGCCAGACGGTGCTCGGTGCCGACGGCTACCGATTCCTGCCCACGGTGGGCGAATTGGACCTGCACCTGATCGGTGAGGGCCGCCACGAACGACTCTGGGACGTGCTCGGCGCGCACCCGCGCCGCTACACCACCCTCGACGGTGACGTGCACGGCACCTCGTTCGCCGTGTGGGCGCCGAATGCGCGCGGCGTCACCGTATTCGGCGACTTCGACGGGTGGGGTGGGCAGAGCGCGCCGATGCGCGCCCTCGGCACCTCGGGCATCTGGGAGGTGTTCGTGCCGGATGTGGGGCCCGGCACCATGTACAAGTTCCGGGTGCACGGCGCCGACGGCCGCACGGTCGACCACGCCGATCCGATGGCCTTCGCCACCGAGGTGCCGCCCGCCACGGCCTCGGTGGTGACCGAGAGCCGCCACGTCTGGAGCGACCAGCAGTGGCTCGACACCCGCGCGCAGACCGATCCCACCCAGGCGCCGATGAGCGTTTACGAGGTGCACCTCGGTTCCTGGCGGCCCGGCCTCGGCTATCGCGAATTGGCCGACCAGCTCGCCGATTACGTGCGGGTGGCCGGTTTCACGCACATCGAACTGCTGCCCATCGCCGAGCACCCGTTCGGCGGCTCCTGGGGATATCAGGTCACCTCGTACTACGCCCCGACCGCGCGCTTCGGCAGCCCCGACGACTTCCGAGCCTTCGTCGACCGGCTGCACCGGGCCGGCATCGGCGTGCTGCTCGACTGGGTGCCCGCGCATTTCCCGCGCGACGAATGGGCACTGGCTCGCTTCGACGGCACCCCGCTCTACGAACATGCCGATCCACGGCGCGGCGAGCAACTCGACTGGGGCACCTACGTTTTCGACTTCGGGCGGCACGAGGTGCGCAACTTCCTGGTGGCCAACGCGCGCTTCTGGATCGAGGAGTTCCACATCGACGGCCTGCGCGTCGACGCCGTCGCCTCCATGCTGTACCTGGATTACTCACGCCCGGAAGGCGGTTGGGAGCCGAACGTGCACGGCGGCCGGGAAAACCTGGAGGCCGTGGACTTCCTGCAGGATCTCAACAACACCGTGCACCGCCACCACCCCGGCGTGGTCACCATCGCCGAGGAGTCCACCAGCTGGCCGGGCGTCACCCGCGGCACCGACGTCGGCGGCCTCGGCTTCACCATGAAGTGGAACATGGGCTGGATGCACGACACCCTCGATTTCCTGGGCCGCGACCCGATCCACCGGTCCTGGCACCACAACGAGATCACCTTCTCGCTGATGTACGCGTGGAGCGAGAACTTCGTGCTACCGATCAGCCACGACGAGGTCGTGCACGGCAAAGGCACGCTGTGGACCCGGATGCCCGGCGACGATTTCGCCAAAGCCAGCGGGGTGCGCGCACTGCTGGCCTACATGTGGGGACATCCTGGCAAGCAGCTGCTGTTCATGGGCCAGGACTTCGGCCAGTTCCGCGAGTGGTCCCACGATCGCGGGCTGGACTGGCCGGAACTGGACAACCCGCTACACCTCGGCATCACCGCGACGGTGCGCGCGCTCAACACGGTGTACCGCGAGCGCCCCGCGCTGTGGAGCCAGGACACCACACCGGGCGGCTACTCCTGGATCGAGGCGAACGATCAGGCCAACAACGTGCTGTCGTTCCTGCGCTACGGGTCGGACGGTTCCGTGGTGGCCTGCGTCTACAACTTCTCCGGCTCGGTGCACGGCGAGTACCGCGTCGGCCTGCCCGGCGCGGGGCGGTGGACGGAGATCCTGAACACCGACGCCGCCGAATACGGCGGCTCCGGCATCGGCAACATGGGCGCGGTCGAGGCGACGGACGAACCGTGGCACGGTCGCCCGGCCTCGGCCACCCTCGCGCTCGCCCCCAACAGCGCGGTCTGGCTGGCCCCGGAAAGCTGATCGCCCACCGGGGTCCCGAGCCCGCCGGTCAGTACCGCGGCACCAGCCGTCGGTACCGCCGATCAGTACAGCGCGGCGGCGAGCTTGCGCCGGGCGGCCACCACGAACGGCTCTGCCTGGTCGAACAACTCGAAGAGTTCGAGCAGCCGGGTGCGTGCCTTGGTGCGGTCGTCGCCCGCGGTGCGCTTGACGACCGCGATGAGCCGCTCGAACGCAGCCTCCGGCAGCTGGCTCAGCAGCTCGAGGTCGGCGGCGTCCAGTGCCGCGTCCACGTTCGCGGGGTCGGCGTCGGCGGTGGCGATCGCGGTCTCCGGGATCTCCTGCGCGCGAGCGAGGAACCGCAGCTGCCGCAGCGCGCCCTTGGCCTCCTCGTTGCCCGGCTCCGCGGCGATGATCGCCTCGTAGGCGGCCTCGGCACCGGCCATGTCGCCCTGCTCCAGCGCCGTTTCCGCGGCGACGAAGCGCGGATCCTCCGGCGCTTCCTCGGGCGTCTCGCCGCCGGGCAGCTTGCCCGCCACCGCGTCGACGACCGCACTCAGCCACTGCCGCACCTGCGGCTCGGGCTGGGCGCCCTGGAAATCGGCCAGCGGCTGACCGCCGGCGACCGCAATGACGGTCGGGATGCCCTGCACACCGAACGCCTGCGCGATCCGCATGTTCGACTCGGCTTCGACGGTGGCCAGATCCCAGGCCCCGCCGCTCTCGCCGACCAGTCGTTCCAGTGTCCGGACCAGCTCGACGCTGCCCGGGCTGCGCTGCGAGTACAGCGCGACGACCACGGGCACCTGCACCGAGCGGCGCAGCACCTTCGTCTCGAAGTTCGCCTCGGTGACCGCGTAGTCGCCGCCGCCGGCCGCGCCGGATGCTCCGGCGGGCGGCTGCTTCAGGCTGGACAGGTCCACGGCCCCGGACATGGCGGCGGCAACGGCGGGCGAAGTACGGCGTGCAGCAGGTCGAGTCACGGTTTCCAGTTTGTCACGACGTGGCCGAGGCCGGGGCTCCGGACTCGGCAGAAACCGGGTTGCTCAGCTCACCCAGCTTGCCGGAGCGCACAGCCCAGATCTCGAACACCACGGTGAAGAACGGCGGGATGCTCGACAGCAGCGCGAGCAGCGTGGTCTTGCCGGTCCACCCCAGTTCCCGCGAGGCCACGATGACCGAGAGCACGAACAGCACGAAGACGATGCCGTGCGTCATGCCGAAGACCTTCACCGGCCAGAGGATCGGTTCCGGCAGCCGCTTGAGCACCATGCCGATGATCAGGAAAAACCACGAGATCGCCTCGAGCACCGCGATGAAACGAAGCCGCTTCGCGGCAGTGCTCAGGTCGAAGACATTGCCCATAGGCCTTATTGTGCCGCATGCACTACGACGTGTCGTAGTGCGACGGATCACAGTGTCAAGTCCGGTTCGCGAAAATCGCCCTTCACGAAGGATTTTCGTGAAGGGCGATCGAAAAGAGTGGCGCAGACCTCAGACTCGGACAATCAGGGCGTCACCCTGGCCGCCGCCACCGCACAGCCCGGCCGCACCCACGCCGCCGCCGCGACGCTTCAGTTCCAGCACCAGGTGCAGCAGGATGCGCGCGCCGGACATGCCGAGCGGGTGGCCGATCGCGATGGCGCCACCGTTGACGTTCACCTTCGCCGGATCGATGCCCAGCTTGCGGGTCGAGGCGACGCCGACCGCGGCGAACGCCTCGTTGATCTCCACCAGATCCAGGTCGGCGGGCGAAATGCCTTCGCGCGCACAGGCCTTCGCGATGGCGTTGGCCGGCTGGTCCTGCAGGGTCGAATCCGGGCCCGCGACCACGCCGGCGGCGCCGATCTCGGCGAGCCAGCTCAGGCCGAGTTCTTCGGCCTTGGCCTTGCTCATCACCACGACCGCGGCCGCACCGTCGGAGATCTGCGAGGCGCTGCCCGCGGTGACCGTGCCGTCCTTGCGGAACGCCGGGCGCAGCTTGGCCAGCGACTCGGCGGTGGTGTCGGCGCGGATGCCCTCGTCGGCGGCGATCAGCACCGGATCGCCCTTGCGCTGCGGCACCGCGACCGGAACCACCTCGTCGTCGAACAGGCCGTTCTTCCACGCCTCGGCGGCGCGCTGATGCGAGGCCGCCGCGAACGCGTCCTGCTCCTCGCGGCTGACCGGCTCGGCGTCGTTGCGCTGTTCGGTCAGCGCGCCCATCGGCTGATCGGTGAAGATGTCGTACAGCCCGTCGTAAGCCATGTGATCGCGCAGCGTGACGTCGCCGTACTTGAAGCCCTCGCGGCTCTTCTCCAGCAGATGCGGCGCCTGGCTCATCGATTCCTGACCGCCCGCGACCACGATCTCGTACTCACCGGCCCGAATCAGCTGGTCGGCCAACGCGATTGCGTTGATACCGGACAAACACACCTTGTTGAGGGTCAGCGCGGGGACATCCATCGGGATGCCGGCCGCCACCGCCGCCTGCCGAGCCGGGATCTGGCCCGCGCCCGCGGTGAGCACCTGGCCCATGATCACGTAATCGACCTGCTCGGGCGCCACGCCACCCTTCTCCAGCGCCGCCTTGATGGCGAAGCCGCCGAGATCGGAACCGCTGAAGTCCTTCAGCCCACCGAGCAGCCGACCGACCGGGGTGCGCGCACCGGAGACGATTACTGATGTGGTCACGACGAGCCTCGCTTCGCTTGTTCCGCAGAATTCCGTACTCAACGGTAACTCCTGTGCCCCGGTTGCCGGTACGCAGGTACGAGCTACCTTCGAGTAGTGAGCAACGATATGGATTCGTCCGATTTCATCCCCGCGGACTACGTCGTCGCCGTCGACCACGTCGGTGTCGCCGTGCCCGATCTGGATGTCGCGGTTGCCTGGTATGCGGAGAATCTCGGCATGGTCGAGACCCATCGCGAGGTCAACGAGAGCCAGGGTGTGCACGAGGCGATGCTGTCGCTGCCCGGCGCGCCCGATCGCGGGACTGCCCTGCAGTTGCTGGCGCCGCTGAACGCCGAGTCGACCATCGCGAAGTTCATCGACCGTAACGGACCGGGCCTGCAACAACTGGCCTATCGCGTCACCGACATCGATGCGGTCTGCGCGCACCTGCGAAACCGCGGTCTGCGTTTGCTGTACGAGGCGCCGAGGTCTGGAACAGCGGATTCGCGCATCAATTTCATCCATCCGAAGGATGCTGGCGGTGTGCTGATCGAGTTGGTCGAGCCGAACGCGAATGTTACGCACTAGTATCAAGATCGGGCGCGAAAAACTCATCGGAATCACATTCGCGGTCGAGTCACCATCGGGACTCGGTAGGCTGTAGTTTGTGTGCCATGTCGTCACCTGAGTCCGATCGCAATCGCTTCGTTGCACTGCCCTTCACCGTTGTGCGCAAGGGTTATGCGCAAGACGAGGTACGCAACTACTTCGACCGCTTCGACGCCGAACTAAGGGTCACCGCTACCGACCGGGATGCTGCTGCGGCACAAGCCCGTAACCTCGCGAGCCAGCTCGAGGATGCGCGTGACGAGATCGACGAGCTCCGCAAGGAGGTCGACCGTCTCTCGGTGCCACCCACCACCGCGGAAGGCATGTCCGACCGCATCTCCCGCATGCTGCGGCTGGCCTCCGACGAGGCCTCCGAAGTTCGTGCCCTGGCGCAGGCCGAAGCCGCGGAGATGGTGTCGATCGCGGAGCAGCAGGCCACCGAAATGCGTGGCAAGTACGAGTCGTTGCTGGCCGAAACCAAGGAAAAGCGCGAGGCGCTCGAGATCGAGTTCGAGCAGACCCTCGCCAACGCGCGCACCGAGTCCGCCAAGATCATCGAGGCCGCCCAGGCCGAGGCCGACCGTCTCGGCAAGGAAGCCGACGCCAAGCGCAAGGCGAACCAGCAGGACTTCGAAGTCACCATGGCCGAGCGGCGCACCAAGCTCACCCGTGCCATGGAAGAGCTGGAGGCCACCAGCCGCGCCGAGGCCGCACAGCGGATCAAGGACGCGACCGACGAGGCCAACCGCCTCATCACCTCCGCGACCCAGACCTCCGAGCGCAAGATCGCGCACGCGAAGGAACTGGCCGAGGAGATGCGCGTGCTGCGCGGCCGGGTGCTCGCCCAGCTGCTCGGTATCCGCGGCCAGCTCGACTCGGTGCCCGCGATGCTCGCCGCCGTCAACCGCGAAAGCGAACTGCTGGACGGCGTTCCGGACAACCGCAAGTCCATCGGTGGCAACACCAAGCAGGTCGCCGGCGCCAACCGCAAGGCGATCCCCGAGGTCGCGGCCGAAGACGACGAGATCGTCGACGAGGAGCGCGAGAACGCCGACATCAGCAACTGAACGGCGGGCTCGCGGCGACTAACGCAGTACCCCAACCGAATTCATCCGAAGGCCGTCCCTTACCGGGGGCGGCCTTCCTAATGCTCGGGGTTCCCGCACCCTTTCCGTGTTCCCGCACCCGCTGTGGCATGCCAGAGGCGGTGCGGGAAGGCAGAAGGGGTGCGTCAGGACCAGCGGCGGGTGATCCCGCGGGTGCGGCGGCCGTTCCAGCAGCCGCTGTGCCAGTGGCGGCGGTCGTCCTCGCCGCCGTCGGCCGCCCAGGCGACGATATGGGCGACGCCGATCGCGATCTCGTGGTCACAGCCGGGGCAGCGGTAAGGCTTCGTCGCGCGGGTGCCGGGGATGGTGCGCACCACATAGGTTTCGTCGCCCGGGCCTGTCTCGGTGCGACCGAAGACATCACCGAGCGGCGCGCCGCCCGTGCGCGAGCGGCCCGCTTGACCGTCCAGGCGCGGTTTCCGACGAGGCATACCTTCCACCCTATTACCCGCGCCGAGCGGGCTCTGAACGGCCGGTTCGCCGCTTGCCCTGCCGTCCTCAGGTTCGTGTGGCACAGTGGGGCACCGCCTGCGCTACGCCCGCCGGCGCGCAGTTTCACCGCACGCACACCGGGAATACCCTGATCGGGCCGGACAACGGAGGTAGGCATGGCCGTCGCGACGACCACGGACGACCGGGCGCCGGTCGTCGGTTCTCGTTGGTGGCGACCGCGCGTGCCCGCGACAGTCGGCTATCTGGCCGCGCTGGTTCTCGTCACCTCGATCTTCTCCGTGCTCAGCGACTCGGCCCAGTCGAACGTGGTGCTGCACGCCAGCACCAATCTGCACAATCTGCTGCAGGGCCGCATCGTCACCCTGCTGTCGAGCGCGCTCGTCATCGGTGACGTCGGCGTCGCCTGGCTGATCATGCCGATGCTGGCCTGTCTGCTCGCGCTGGCGGAACTGCGTTTCGGTGCGCTGCACATGGTGCGGGTGTTCCTCGCCGGGCATATCGGCGCGACCCTGCTCGTGGCCGCCGGACTGTGGGTGGCGATCGAATTCGACTGGATGCCCGCGAGTGTGCGGTGGAGCGAAGACGTCGGCATCAGCTACGGCGCGATGGCACTGATCGGCGCGCTCGTCTTCGTGGTCCCGCGCCGGTCCCGCATCCCCTGGGCCACAGGGTGGTTCGCCGCCGCCGTAGCCGGCGTCCTGCTCGGCCAGACCTTCACCAACGTCGGTCACCTGCTGGCCTTCTGCATCGGCTCCGCCGTCGGCTACGGCATGATCCGCACCAAAGCCCCGGTCACCCGCCCCTTCACCAAGGTGGAATTGGCGCTGCTGGCCACCAGCGCGGTGCTCGCGGGTGCCGTGCTCTTCGGCTGAACCGGACACGACCGCACTCGCGGCGGGCTGACGACAACGTCGCGCGGCCGTTCACCTACAGTGCTTGGGTGCGCCTAGTGATTGCTCGCTGTCAGGTCGACTACGTAGGGCGACTCACCGCCCATCTGGCCATGGCCCGCCGCCTGCTGCTGATGAAAGCGGACGGCTCGGTCCTCGTGCACTCCGACGGCGGTTCGTACAAACCGCTGAACTGGATGAGCCCACCGTGCTGGCTGGAGGAGCGCGGCGCCGCAGACGTACCCGACGGTGCCAAGGCGCTCTGGGTCGTCACCAACAAGGCCGGCGAGGAACTCCGCATCACCATCGAGGACATCGAGCACGACTCCTCGCACGAGCTCGGAGTCGACCCCGGCCTGGTGAAAGACGGTGTGGAAGCCCACCTTCAGGAACTGCTCGCCGAACATGTGCACACGCTCGGCGCCGGTTACACCCTGATCCGCCGCGAATACATGACCGCGATCGGCCCCGTCGACCTGCTGTGCCGGGACGCGGCAGGCGCCACCGTCGCCGTCGAGATCAAGCGCCGCGGCGAGATCGACGGCGTCGAACAGCTCACCCGCTACCTCGAACTGCTCAACCGCGACCCCCTACTCGCCCCTGTCGCAGGCGTTTTCGCCGCCCAGCAGATCAAGCCGCAAGCCCGCACCCTCGCCGAAGACCGCGGCATCCGCTGCCTCGTCCTCGACTACGACACCCTCCGCGGCACCGAAAGCACCGAATTCCGCCTGTTCTGAGCGTGATTCAGCAGGACCGCCGAGGTCCCGCGCCACGCGACCGCAGGCCGCGCGGTTCTCGGAAGGTGGCCGTGCGACCGCTTCACCTGTGGCCGAGCCACATTCGTTGTGCCGGTGCGTCCATCGGAGCGTGATTCAGCGCAGGACGGCCGAGGTCCGCGCCCGACCACCGCAGGCGGCGCGGCTCTCAGGAGGTGGCCGCCGCTCCCGCATCGCCTGTAGCCGAGCCGCATTCACTGTGTCGGTGCGTCCCATCGGAGCGTGATTCAGCGCAGGACGGCCGAGGTCCGCGCCCGACCACCGCAGGCGGCGCGGCTCTCGGGAGGTCGCCGTGCACCCACTTCACCTGTGGCCGAGCCACATTCACCGTGCCGGGTGCGTCCCAAGGGCCTTTGCCGACGCGCCGGTGGCCGCGCTGACAGCCCTCGGCCGGCAGCCATGCCTCCGCACCTGTTGCCGCCCCACAATCGCAGCACCGGTACAGGCCAAGGGCTTCCGTTCTGAGCATGATCCAGCGGGACAGCCGAGGTCCGCGCCACGCGACCACGGGCCGCGCGGTTCTCGGGAGGTCGCCGTGCGCCCCCTTGACTGTGGCCGAGCCACATTCACCGTGCTGGTGCGCCCCTAAGGCTCCTTACGGGGCCCGGGCAGCCCTCGCCGCCGCCAGGCCATGCAGGCCGTTTGTATTGCGCGTGATTCAGCGAGCCCGATGGTCGGTCGCACTGACACAACCGCGGGCTGCGCTGACGGTCCTGGGCTGACGGTCGAGCCTCCATCGCGCCTGTGGCCGCGCCACATTCGCAGTAGGCCCGCCACCCCGGGCCGTGCGGGCCGTCTGTTCTGAGCGTGATCAGCGTGGGCGCCCGTCGTCCATACCGGCGAGACCACCGACCGTACGGCCCTCCGCTGCGGTTCAGGCACATGCGCGATGGTGCCGTTGTGATGATCGACGTTGGCAGCCGTGCCTCCACTGCGCCTGTGGTCGAGGCGTATGCAGCCGTACTGGTGTGACCGCGGGCCGCACGGTCCTCGGCTGGCGGGGCATTCCCTCGCTGCATCTTCGGCCGAAGCACACTGAGGCGCAACTGGCGTAACTGCGGGTCGCAGGGGCCTCGGCTGGCAGCCATGTCGCCATCGCACCTGTGCCCGAGACGCTAGTGTGACCGCGAGCCGCACGGTCCTCGGCCATGTCCGTCTCTTTGTGGCCGCTACGCTTTCGGCCGCCATGATGCGCCGCAGAGTTTCCTGCCGGTGTCGCAGTGGTCACCCGAGCAGCAGGTTCTGCGACGGGCTTGCGGGCTGGGTGATGGGCCGAGTGCGCCGCCGAGATGTCGTGGCGGGCAGGGTCGCACCGTGCGCGAGGTCTTCAGCGCACCGGTGCGCTGAACGTTCAGGTAGGCGTGAATCAAGGCCGCTCAGTACAGGTCGCCGGCTCGGTACCCTGACCCGAGCCGCGCCACGCCGCGACGATTCGCCCGTCGCAACGAATCGCCCGGTCGCGACGAACCGTGGTGCACGGGAGGCCCTCGTCCAGCGCAATTTTCGACTTAGAGCCTGCGAATCCGCCTGCCCGCCATCGACGGCCGGACGCAACCTAGTCTTCGATCGGCGGGCCGTTGGTGATCGGGCGCGGGAAGGGCGGCGCTGTGGGAAAGGGTCGTGAACGCAAGAAGACCCCCGACGATGTCGGGGGTCTTCTGCAAT
>NZ_BDCI01000006.1 GCF_001613425.1 Nocardia vulneris
GGCGCGGCAGGCGCGGCAGGGACGGAGCCCACCGTTCCCGGCGCACCGATCCAAACCGGGCGGCAGGGTGATGCCAAAGGTGCGGTCGCGCAGACCGGTGCTGCGGCAGCGGCTACGCAGCCGGGCGTCCGGCAGGCGGCGCCGGGGCAGTCGAGTGCGGAGGCGGCGGGAAGCGCCGCGGCGGAAACCGAGGAGATTCGCAGGGGGGATCAAGAGGGGGCGCAGCAGAAGCGCAGTCCCTGGTTCGGTGGCGGGACAGCGGCGCAGGGTGAGGCAAAAGCCACTCCGGCGCAGGGCACTTCAGCGACGCAGGGCGGGGAAGAAGCCGCCCAGGCGCAAAGCACTCCGACGGGGCAAGGTGGCGCACAACCTGCGCTGGCGCAAGGCACTCTGTCGACGCAGGGCGGAGCCGCTGCGACTCCGGCGGCGCCGGGTGGCGGACAAGCTACTCCTACGCAAGGTGCTCCGACGGGGCAGGGCGGAGCCGCTGCGACGCAAGGCACGTCGGCAACGCAGGGCGGGGCAGCGGCCGCCCCGGCGCAAGGTGCTCCGACGGGGCAGGGCGGAGCCACTCCGGCGCAAGGCACTCCGGCAACGCAGGGCGGGGCAGAAGCCGCTCCTGCGCAAGGCGGTCCGGCGGGGCAGGGTGGGGCGCAAGCTGCTTCAGCGCAGGGCGTTCCGGTAGCGGGTGCTCCGCATCAGTCTGCGGCTTCGGATGATGCGCCGACGACGGTGATGCGGGTGCAGCAGCCAGTGCCGCCTGCGGACGCGGGGGCGGAGGACGAGACCGTCAGGATGCAGACGGCGTCGACGGCGAAGGATGGGGGCCAGAATCCGCCTGCGTCCGAGGACGTGACGGTGGCCATGCCGGTGATCAAACCGGATGACGCGAAAACCGTTGCGCTGCCAGTCCAGCGGCCTGACGCGCCGAAGCAGGCGGGCACCGATCGGGTGGCGCCGAGCCCCGGGCGCGTGCCGATCACCAAACCGCCGAGCACTCCGCGTCCGGCAGCCGGGCCGAAACAGCCGGGCCCGCAAGGACCTTCGGCGCCGCCGCAGAGCGGTCCGGCGCCGATCGAAGATGCCCGGCCCGCTCCCCCGCCACAGCGTCCGGGTCCCGCTCCGGTCGAGGACGCGCGTCCCCCGCAGCAGCGTCCGGGTTCGGCCCCGTCGCCCGCGGATATCCAGCCGACGCTGCCCGCGCAATCGCTGGCCGGCCCGCGCCCTCCGCAACCGCGGCCGATCGCGCAACCGCAGCGGATCACGCCCACCGGGCAGGCCCCTGCCACCCCGGAGTCCACCCCGCAGGCGGGCCGCTCGAAGCGCTGGCTGCTGGCGGTGGCGGGTGCCGCCGTGCTGGTGGTGGTGCTGATCGGCGTGGCCGTGGTGTTGATCACGGGTTCGGGCGGCAATTCGCCGGAGGAGAAGGTGCGCGCCGCGATCACCGATTACACGCAGGCACTGAAAAAGGGTGATCTGAACGCACTGCGCGATACCACGTGTGGCCCACTGCACGACTTTTACCAGGGCATTCCCGCCGATCAGTTCGCCGGCGTACATCAGTTGTCGATGGATCGGCGCAATATTCCGGTGATCGACGGCATCGACGCCATCCGGATCACCGACAAGACCGCGATCGCCCAGGCGACCGTCTATACGGAGGCGGATCCGGCCAAGCGCTCGGCCCGCACCTTCGATCTGCAGGACACCGACGGCGGCTGGAAGGTCTGCGATCCGCCGACGAGCCCGCAGTAGCGGCGACCCGGAATCGTCGTCGACTCGGTTCGGCGTCTCGGTTGTTCCTCACAGGGGCCATCGAGACGCCGAGTTCTTTTATAGCGATACCGAATTACCGACAGGATGTGACGCACACCTCGGACCCGCAGCGCAAATGAAGAACCGGCAAACTCGATAGCAATTCCATATCGATCGACGGTAGCGCTGCTCACACACAGCTGGTCACGGGTCCGGTTCATTAGTAGCGTGGCCGCATCATGGTCAGGGAACAAACGCTTTCGCTAGAAACCGATGGCACGCAGCAGACGGCAACACTGTCCGGACAACGGTTCCGGGTACGCGACCACTACGAGGTCGGCCGGGAAAAGATCCGCGAATTCGCGCGGGCGGTGCAGAACCACCACGGCGCACATCAGCAGGAATCCGATGCGCTGCGGCTGGGCCACGAGAATGTCATCGCGCCACCGACTTTCGCCTCGGTGATCGGTTCGGCCGGCACCCGTTCCCTGCTCGAATCGGTGCTCACCGAATACGATCTGTCCCAGATCTTGCAGACCGATCAGGTTTTCCAGGCCTTTCGGCCGATCCAGGCGGGCGACCGGCTGAGCAGCGAGATCCTGATCGAATCCATCCGCCAGTTCGGCGACAACGATTTCGTCGTGGTGCGTTCGGCCCTGCTCAACCAGCACGGCGAACTGGCCTTGATCGGCTCGACCACGATCGTGGCCCGCCGCGGCGTCGACGTGGATCCGAGCGTGGCCGACGTGGTGGACAACATCATGATGCACGGTCAGGTCGTCGAATTCCCCAGCGCGGGAAGCGCATCGGCCGACGGCTCGGCGCTGATCCCGCTCGGCGAGGGCGCGCTGCCCGGCCCCGCGCCCGATCGGGTGCCCGCGCCGGTGCATACGCTGCCCGATTTCGACCGGCTCTCGGTCGGCGATCAGCTCGCGCCGGGGAGCTTCCGGCTGACCCGCGGCGACCTGGCCAACTACGCGGGAGTGTCCGGCGACGCCAACCCCATCCATTTCAGCGATCACGCCGCCGAACTGGTGGGCCTGCCCACGGTCGTCGCGCACGGCATGCTGACGATGGGTCTGGCGAGCGGCTACCTGACCGCCTGGCTCGGCGACCCCACGGCCATCGAGAAATTCAGCGTGCGGTTCGCCGGCTTCGTCCCGGTCGCCCCGAACGCGGCGAGCACGGTCGAGTTCACCGGCCGGATCAAAGCACTCGACCCGCGCACCCGCACCGCGACGATCGTGCTCGGCGGCACCTCGGAGGAGCGAAAGCTGTTCGGGCGCGCGATCGCCGAGGTCCGTTTCAGTTAAGGCCCACGCGGTCTGAAAAATTCACACCCCACAACTGCGCGATTTCGGCGCAGGATGGAGGCGTGAGAAATTCAGTAGTACGCCGCGTGGCTCCCGCGCTCGGCGCCGCGTGTCTGATGGTCGGCGCACTCACGCTGGTGCCGCCGACCGCCGCCGCCGCGACCTCGCCCACCATCGCCAGTGCCGCCCGCCCGGATTCGCTACCCAAGGACGATCCGGAAGACAGCGGCAAGGACAAGAAGAAGCGCCGGATGTACACCAGCTGCGACCAGGTGCGGGCCGAAGGCGCGGGCCCGCTGTACCGCGGGGAACGCGGCTACAACGCCTACCTCGATCAGGACAACGACGGCATCGCCTGCAACGAGTAGCCGGTGCTATTGCGCGGCTTGGAAAGTCAGCATGGTCGCGCCGATCCGGATCTGATCGCCGTCGGCCAGCAGCGCGCCGTTCTCGATCGGATCGTCGTTGACGTAGACGCCGTTGGCCGAATGCAGATCCTTGATCAGCAGCCCGGCCCGGCTCGGCATGATGTGCGCGTGGTACCTGCTGGCCTTCGGGTCGTCGAGGACCAGATCGTTGTCGGTCATCCGGCCGATCCGCAAGCCGCCCTGGGCAATCGAGACCACCCGGCCGTCGGGCAGCCGCAACTGCCCGCTGCGCACCGCGCGCGGCGCCTCGGTGACCGTCTCGGTCATCGCTGCCGCCATCCGCTCGGCCTGGCGCAGTTCGACCGTGCTCAGCGGCTCCTGCCGCAGCACCCGCTGTTCCAGCTCGGTCAGCGCGGGGCCGGGATCGATGCCCAATTCGTCGGCGAGCACGGCCCGCACCCGGCGGCACGCGTCGAGCGCGTCGGCCTGCCGGCCGGACAGGTACAGCGCGGTGATCAGCTGACCCCACAGCGGCTCGCGCAGCGGATGCTCGGTGGTCATCGCGACCAGTTCGCCGATCACCGATGACGCACGCCCGAGGGCGATTTCGGCGTCGATCCGCGCGGAGGCGACCGCCAGGCGCTCCTCCTCCATCGCGGTGGCGAAGCCGTCGGCGAATTGCAGCCCGGTGAGATCGGCCAGCGCGCGGCCGCTCCACTCGCGCTGCGCGGCGCCGAACAGTTGCGCGGCACCGGCGTGATCGCCGAGCGCGGCCGCGCGGCTGCCCGCCTCCCGTGCCGTCTCGAAACGGCCGAGATCGCACGCGGTCTCGGCCACTTCGAGCCGATAGCCCGAGGATTCCGTGCGCAGCACCTGCGCCGGGTCCACACCCGAATTACGCAGCGCTTTACGAATATTCGAGACGAATACCTGCAGGCTCGCCGCGTACGAATCGGGTGGATCCTCGTTCCACACCATGTCGGCCAGCGCGGCCGAAGAGACCGCGCGCCGTCGATTCACAGTGAGCGCGGCGAGCAACGCCCGCGGCTTGGGCCCGCCGACCGCCACCGGCTCACCGCCGACGAGCAACCGGACGGGCCCGAGCACGCGCACATCCAGACACATGAGCTGTCGAGCCCCCGGTGGGTTGATGATCGGGTCAGGCGCTGATCGACCTTCCCGCGGACTTCAGATCATTGCATGCCTCGGTGACACGCGCTGCCATCGAGGTTTCCGCCTTCTTCAGGTAGCTGCGCGGGTCGTACACCTTCTTGTTGCCGACCTCGCCGTCGATCTTCAGCACACCGTCGTAGTTGCTGAACATGTGGCCGGTGACCGGACGGGTGAACGCGTACTGGGTGTCGGTGTCGACGTTCATCTTCACCACGCCGTAGCGCAGCGAATCCTCGATCTCGGACTTCAGCGAGCCGGAGCCGCCGTGGAAGACGAAATCGAACGGCTGCGCGTCCTTGCCGAGCGCGAGCTTGGCCGCGGCGACCCGCTGGCCCTCGGCCAGCACCTCGGGCTTGAGCACCACGTTGCCCGGCTTGTACACGCCGTGCACGTTGCCGAAGGTGGCGGCGAGCAGGTACTTGCCGTTCTCGCCCGCACCGAGCGCGTCGATGGTCTTCTCGAAATCCTCGGGCGAGGTGTAGAGCTTGTCGTTGATCTCGGCCTCGACGCCGTCCTCTTCACCGCCGACGACGCCGATCTCGACCTCGAGGATGATGTTGGCCTGGGCACAGGCCTTGAGCAGTTCCTTGGCGATTTCCAGGTTCTCGTCGATCGGGATCGCGGAGCCGTCCCACATGTGCGACTGGAACAGCGGATGCTGCCCGTTCTTCACCCGTTCCTGGGAGATCGCGATGAGCGGCCGGACGAAGCCGTCCAGCTTGTCCTTCGGGCAGTGGTCGGTGTGCAGCGCGATGGTGATGTCGTACTTCGCGGCAACCACGTGCGCGAACTCGGCCAGCGCGACCGCACCGGTCACCATGTCCTTCACGCCCTGGCCCGAGCCGAATTCCGCACCACCGGTGGAGAACTGGATGATGCCGTCGCTGCCCGCGTCGGCGAAGCCCTTGATGGCCGCGTTGATCGTCTCCGACGACGTGCAGTTGATGGCCGGGAAGGCGAAGGAGTGCGCTTTGGCCCGACCGAGCATCTCGGCGTAGACCTCCGGAGTCGCGATGGGCACAGTAAGACCTCCGTGTTGTTGCGGCAAAGACCTATTTTGTCAGCACTACCCTAGGACAGCGGGGTTTCTCCTGGTATCCAGGGAGGCAGACGAACCTCCCGCGGGCCACCGCCGGCGCGCACCGCCACCGACCCACAGGGTGGCCGCGCCGTGGTCGCCGCGGAACCATCAGGTGACCAGCCGGTAGTTTCGCGCACAGCACGGGCATTCTCAGCCGAACCCGGTACTGTGGTGCCGGTAATTGCGCTGGCGGCTCCCGATGCGAGGGTGAGCGATCAGGCCGGCCGTACCCAGAACAGGAGACCGCGTGATTCTGCTGGCAGCGACAGAATCGGTGACGAGCAACATCGCATTGACCCAGTTGCTCGACCCGATGCACCTGCTCACGGAGACGTGGCTGAAGAACGCGGTGCTTCCCGCCATTCTGGCGATCGTCTTCATCGAGACCGGCCTGCTCTTCCCGATCCTGCCCGGCGATTCGCTGCTGTTCACCGGCGGCCTGCTCGCCGCGCAGTCGAATCCGCCGGTCTCGATCTGGTGGCTGCTGCCGCTGGTGACCCTCGTCGCCTTCGCCGGTGACCAGTCCGGGTATTGGATCGGCCGCGGCATCGGGCCCGCGCTGTTCCACAAGGAGGACACCCGGTTCTTCAAGAAGCACTACGTCACCGAGACGCACGAATTCTTCGAGAAGCACGGGCCCAAGACCATCATCCTGGCCCGGTTCGTGCCGATCGTGCGCACGTTCATGCCGGTGCTGGCCGGTGTGTCCAAGATGGACTACCGCAAGTTCGTCGCCTTCGACATCGTCGGCGCGATCCTGTGGGGCGGCGGCGTGACGGTGTGCGGCTACTTCCTCGGCAACATCGACTTCATCCGCGACCACGTCGAGGCCATCTTCCTGCTCATCGTGTTCGTCTCGATCCTGCCCGGCATCTTCGCGGTGGCGAAGCGGCTGCTCAATCGTGGCGGCGGGGCGCCGGTGGCGGCCCCCGAAGCCGAGCTGACCGTTTCGACGAGCGAGCCGACCCGCTGAGCGCGTGTTCGTGGCGTCCTCGCCCCTAGCAGTGGGCAATTTCGATCCGCTGATGTCAGCGGGCCCGGCGCTCGTCTGGACGGTGGTGCTGACCTTCGTCTTTCTCGAATGCGCGGTGATTCTCGGGCTGTTCCTGCCCGGCGACTCGATGCTGATCACGGCCGGCGTGGTGATGGCCTCGCACGCCTCCGGCGAGACCCAGGTGTGGGCGCTGTCGGTCGGCACCATGCTCGCGGCCATCGCGGGCAATCAGGTCGGTTACGTCATCGGCCAGCGCACCGGGCACCACCTGGTGGCCCGCAAGAACGGGCGCTATATCAACACGAGGAATCTGCAGCGGGTCACCGAACTGCTGCAGCGGCACGGCTTCGTCGCGGTGCTCGTCGCCCGCTGGATTCCGTGGGTGCGCACGCTGTGCCCGACGGTCGCGGGCGCGGCCGGGATGGATCATCGCAAGTTCACCGTCGCGAGCACGATCGGCGCGATCATCTGGGCGCCGGTGCTGCTGCTGATCGGCTACTACGCGGGCAGCTTCCTCGATCGGGTGCCGTGGTTGATGCCGATCGTGATCGGCACGCTGGTGCTCGGCCTGATCGTGGGCACCGTGCTCGGGATTCGGCACTACCGGCAGGAAATGGCCAAGCCCGCCGAGGATTTCGACTTCGAGACGGTGCCGATCCGGGTCGTCGAAGCCGAGAGCTGACCGCACTCGCCCGCCACGAACAGCGGCGGCCGGTCTACAGGCCGGCCGCGCTGACCTGGTAGGCGGCCTCCATCAACATCCAGCCCGAAAGCTGCACGGACAGATCGCGTTCGGGCACCCGGGACGCGGTGACCGAACCCCCCGGGGTGAAGTGACCGGCCCCGGCGGTACCGCCGGGCAGCGTCGCGGGCCGGCTCCAATCGTGGCCGAACAGCGGTTCGCCCTCGACCTGGAGCCGGTTCGCCCACGCGGCCGTCGCGGAGGCCCGCACGATCGCCGCCGCGGCCCGCCGGTCGGCCGCCCGCGCCTCGTCCTCGCCGGGCAGCATGAGCGCGACCAGCGCGAGATAGCGGGCCAGGATGCCGTTGAACAGACCGCCGTCGCCGCCACCGCCGCCGTTGATCACGCCGCGGGTCGTCATGTGCTCCTCGACCGCGCCGAGCAGCCGGTGCACGCGCTCGCTATGCCGCGCCTCGCCGGTGTGCACCGCGAGTTCGGTTTCCACGCCGAGCACCACGCCCTGGCAGTAGGTGAACACCGGACGTTCGATCTCGCCGGCGGGCAGATGGATGCCGTCGAGGATCAGCCCGGATTCCGGATCGCGCAGCGTCTCGTCCAGCCAGTCGGCCATCTCCTGGGCGCGCAGCTGCCGCCCGAGCCGCAGCAGCGCGATCGCGGCCGGGCCGTTGGCGGGCGCGTTGTAGTAGTCCGAGCCGATCCGCCAGGGCAGGCCGCCGCCGACCTCCGGATTCCAGCCCTCGTACAGCGGCTTCTCCAGGGCGAGCAGCCCACTGCGCACCTCGGTGACGCCCGCGATCCGTTCCGCGCGTTCCAGGGCGATGGCCAGCCAGGCCATGTCGTCGTAGTACCGGTTGGTCCAGCCGGTGAGATTGCGGATCCGGTGCGAGCGCGCGATCGCGGCAATCCGCTTGCGGCGCACCGGGGTCGGCGTGCGGTTCGCGGCGTCCACCGCGCAGTCGATCAGATGCGCCTGCCACCAGTAGTGCCAGGACCCGAACGCGCGCTCGCGCTTGGTCGCCGGCCAGCCGACCACGCCCAGTTGCGTGCCGGGTAGCGCCCATAGCGCGCGCAGATGCCGGGAGATGATCGCGGATTCGGCCATATCGGCGCGCTCGGACCAGACCGCGGCGGTCGCGACCGCATCCCGGCTCGCCCGCGCGCGCTCACCCAGCGACCGTGCTGTCGCGTGCTGCGGGTCCTCGGCCTTCCGCGTGGTCATGCGTCAATGGTGCCAGTTTGGAACGCTTTTACGCGCCCGATTTGTTACAAAGACGATGCTCGAATGACACAGCGTGCGAAATCCCCGCCGAATTCTCAGGTCTGGGCTATAGGTCGCGACTCACCACGCGTCGGCGAGATCGGCATGCCGCCGGATCCACGCGTGCATGGCGATACCCGCGGCCACGCCCGCGTTGATGCTGCGCGTCGACCCGAACTGGGCGATCGAAACGGTCATGGCCGCGGCCGCTTTCGCGTCGGCCGTCACGCCGGGGCCCTCCTGCCCGAACAGCAGCAGGCAGTCCCGGGGCAGTTCGGCCGTCTCCAGCGGGATCGAACCGGGGACGTTGTCCACGGCCACCACGGTCAGCCCGGTGCGGGCCGCGTAGGCCAGCAGCTCGGCCACCGACTCGTGGTGCTCGATGTGCTGGTAGCGGTCGGTGACCATGGCGCCGCGCCGATTCCAGCGTTTGCGCCCGACGATATGCACGGCCGCGGCCGCGAAGGCGTTGGCCGTGCGCACCACCGTGCCGATGTTCGCGTCGTGCCCGAAGTTCTCGATCGCCACGTGGAACGGATGCCGGCGCCGGTCGATATCGGCGATGATCGCCTCGCGTGACCAGTAGCGGTAGGCGTCGACCACGTTGCGGCGGTCGCCCGCCGCCAGCAGCTCGGCGTCGAGCCGGGGATCCTGCGGCGGCGGCTCGGCGTGCTCGTCGGACCACGGCCCGACACCGTGTGGGTGCTCGCCCCATTCGGTGGGCCCGGGTGGGTCCTGCTCGGCCGCGTCCGGCACTGCGTGATTCACTCCGCCGATGCTAATTCCGGGGCCGAACCGCGAAACGCCCGGCTCAGTAGCTGGTGCTCGACCCCGCCCAGACGCCGAGCAGGCCCAGCACCACGAACAGCACGACGAACAGGATGCCGAGAATGATCAGCACCGAGGAGATGATGCCGCAGACATAACCGACCATGACGTTGGATCGGCCGCCCATCGCACCGCCGGAGGCATCGATCTCGTTGAGCGCCCGCTTGCCCATCACCCAGGCCACCGGGCCGAGGATCTGGCAGAAGACCAGACCGAGAATGCCGAGGATCAGGATCGTGGTGGCCTGCGGATGATCCGGCGGCGGTCCGTAGGCCCCGTAGGCTGGATAGCCGTATGGCGGCTGCTGCGGCGGGTAGCTCATCAGCAGGATGGTAGTGGGTGTAGCTGGCTACACCACACATCCGGCGGACAGCTCCATCGAATCGCGACGCCGCGCCGACAACCATGGAGCCATGACCGAGACACACGCCGAACCCACGCTGGTGCTCGACCCGATGACCGGTAAAACCCGGTCGACGGCCGAGCAGGCGCTTCGTGCCGTCCTGCGCGCGCCGTTCCAGGCGCGATTCTGGAAAGAACTCGTCTACGTCTTCACCGCGTTCGTGCTCGGCTGCATCGCCGTGGCCTATCTGTACGCGGGGTGGGGCGGCGGGTTGCTGATCTCCTTCACGATCATCGGCCTGCCCATTCTCGCGCTGGTCCTGCTCGGCGGGCGTTTCTGGGGCCGGATCTACCGGGCGCTGGTCAAGGACCTGCTCGGCACGCCGCTGCCGCCGCCGACGACGTTCGCGCCGACGCCGGGCCTGGTCGGCTTCCTCAAGAGCGCGTTCACCGATCTGGCCAGTTGGCGGGCCACGCTGTTCCTCATCGCGCAGGCGGTACTCGGCGTCGTGGTCGGCTATCTCGCGCTCATCGTGGTCGCGATGACGGTGTTCGTCGCGGTCTCGCCGATCCTGTGGGTGCTCTTCGATCCGATCAACGTCGATGCCGATGGCGTGGAACATCATTCGTTCGCCCAGTTCGGCGATTTCTACATCGACACCTGGCCGCGCGTGCTCGGCTTCGCCGCCCTCGGTGTCCTCGGCTGCTTCGCGCTGCCCTGGCTGCTGCGCGCGCTCTGCTGGCTGCACCGGCTGCTGGCCATGGCCTTGTTGAGCGCGACCGCCCGCGATCGGCGGATCACCGAACTGCAGCAGGGCAGGCAGGCCGCGGTCGACGATTCCACCGCCACCCTGCGCCGGCTCGAGCGCGACCTGCACGACGGCACCCAGGCCCGGCTGGTCACCATCGCCATGGCGCTCGGCCGGGCCGAGGACCGGCTCGAGGCCGGCGGCGATCCGCGTGATCTGATCGCCGACGCGCACGCCTCGTCCAAAGAGGCGCTGACCGAGCTGCGCGAGCTGGTGCGCGGAATCCATCCGCCCGCACTGGAACTCGGCCTCGGACCGGCGCTGGAAACGCTGACCGCGCGCTGCTCGGTGCCGACCGAACTGCGGGTACACCTGCCCGAGCGGCCCAACCCGGCGGTCGAGGCGATCGCCTACTTCTCCGTCGCGGAGCTGCTCACCAACGTGGTCCGGCACGCCGCGGCGACCCACGCCTGGGTGTCGGTGCTGCCGAGCGACGCGCACACCATCGCGATCACCGTGCGGGACAACGGCATCGGCGGCGTCCTGCAACCGGCCGAAGGCCAACTCGCCGCGGGCAGTGGGCTTTCCGGGCTGGCCGCGCGGGCGCGCACCGTCGACGGGTCGCTGACCGTGCAGAGCCCCACCGGCGGCCCGACCGTGATCACGATCCTGCTCCCGAAGGAAGGCTCACGATGACCGAGTCACTGCGCATCGTGATCGCCGAGGACAGCGCGATCCTGCGCGACGGACTCGCCGGACTGCTGACCGAACGCGGCCACCAGGTGGTCGCGATGGTCGGCGACGCGACGACGTTGAGCGATGTGGTCGGTACGCACAATCCCGACGTCGCCGTGGTGGACGTGCGGATGCCGCCCAGCTTCACCGACGAGGGCCTGCTCGCCGCGATCGAGCTGCGGCGCAAATATCCGATGACCGGGGTGCTCGTCTTCTCCCAGTGGGTCGAAACCCGCTACGCCACCGAGCTGCTGGCCGGCGGCGCGAGCGGCGTCGGCTATCTGCTCAAGGACCGGGTCGCCGATGTCCGCGATTTCGTCGACGCCCTGCACCGCGTCGCCACCGGCGGCACCGCACTCGACCCAGAGGTGGTGAGCCAACTGATGGGCGCCTCCAAACAGCAGGACTCGCTGACCCGCCTGACGCCGCGCGAACGCGAGGTGCTCGAACTGATGGCGCAGGGCCTGTCCAACAACGCCATCGCGACCAGCCTCACCGTCACCGAACGTGCGGTGGAAAAGCACATCGGCAACATCTTCACCAAACTCGATCTGCCGCCCTCGGACACCCACCACCGCCGCGTGCTCGCGGTACTGCGCCTCAAGGGCTGACCCCCTACCGTCACCGCCCTATCGACCCCGATCCGCGCATGTCAGCGCCACTGCGGGCCTATCCTGGAAGCCGGACAGTCGGGGTGGAGGCTGGTATGGACCACGGGCGGATCCTGCGCACGGTGCTCGGAGTCACCGCCGGCTACCTCGTGCTGCTCGGCCTGTGGCTCGGGTGGCTGGTCCACCACACGCCGCCGGGCACGCTGCCGTACCAGATCGTCGCGCTGGTCGGGCTTTTCGGCACCTGCCTCGGCATCGGGATGATGCTGGCGGCCCGGCCGTCCAAGGCGGATCGGCGACTCTGGCGGCACGGACTGGAGGGCTGGGCGACCGTGCACGGCGTGCATCCGTTGCGGCCCACCGATCATCACAGCGAACTCACCGAACTGGACCTGGAACTCACCGTGCCCGGATCCGAAACCTACCGGGGCACCATAGTTTTCGACGTCACCCCGGCGGACAAGCCGAAACTCGCGGTCGGCGAGACCATTTCGATCCGGGTCGACCCGGCCAACCGGGATCGGATCATCGTCGTGCTGTGAGCCGGTGGTTCAGGCGTGCGCGTCCGGATCGGCGAGCAGGAACTGGGCGGCGGCATAGGTGGTGAGGATGACGCCCTCGGTGACCCGGCGACTGCACTCGCCGCGCGCGAACAGCTTGCGCGCCACGATGAGTCCGTCGGAGACGGTGAACAGCAGCGCGCCGAGCGCCAGCCTGCTGCGCGGATCGGCATTGGGGATGTTCACGCCCGCAATGTTTTTCGCGTCGCGCGCCAGGGCCGGATCGGAGGCGAGCACGCCCGCGGTGCCCAGCGTCGCGCCGTAGGCGGTGAGCGGCAGCGCCACGGCGGGCGCCTTGGCCCGCAACAACGCGGCCGCGCCGAGCCAGGCCGCCAACCGTGGCCCGGCGATGGCGGCCCGCGGCCGGGCGCCCTTACGCAACCACAGCGCGGTGTATCCGGCCTGCATCACCGCGAACGAGGACGCCCCGGCGATCAGGCGCCGGTCGTCGTCCGGGTCGATGAGCAGGATGTCGCCCAGTGTCGCGGCGCCGAGCGCACCGAGCAGGACGGTGCGATCGGTCTTGTCGAGCGCCGCGTCGCTGGTGGCGACGTCTGCCGCCAGCAGCGGCATCAGCAGCGGCTTCGCGAGCCACTGTGCCCGCTCGCGGCCGGTCACCGCGCCGTAGACGGTGACCGCGGCCGCGGCCAGGAACCCGGCCCGGAACTTTCGCATCGGCTCAGAAGCTCGGCTCGACCGGCTTCGGCGGCAGGGTGACGACCTGCCCCGCGTAGCTCAATCCGGCGCCGAACCCGAGCAGCAGCGCCAGCTGACCGCCCTTCGCTTTGCCGGTGACCAGCATCTCCTCCATGGCCAGCGGGATGGACGCGGCCGAGGTGTTGCCGGTGTTCTCGATGTCGTTGGCCATCGGGATATCGTCGGCCAAGCCCAGGTTCTTCTTCATCAACTCGTTGATCCGCGCGTTGGCCTGGTGCGGGATGAACACCTCGATGTCCTCCTTGGCCACCCCGGACACCTCCAGCGCGGTGGACAGCGCGCGCGGCAAAGTGACGGCGGCCCAACGGAATACGCGCGGGCCCTCCATCCGCAGCGACATCCGGCCGATCGGCTCGACCGCCGGATCGGTGCCCTGCATCGCCTGCGCCTTCTCCATGTAGTCGAGGAAGTTCACGTCCTGGGCGATCGCGGCGGCGTTCTCGCCGTCGCTGCCCCACACGGTCGGCGAGATGCCGTTCTCCTCGCTCGGCCCGATCACCACCGCGCCCGCGCCGTCACCGAAGATCATCGCGGTGCCGCGGTCGGTGGGGTCGAGCCCGACCGTCATGGTCTCGGCGCCGATCAGCAGCACGTAGTCGGCCGAGCCGGCCCGGATCAGGTCGGCCGCGACGCCGAGTCCGTAGCCGAAACCGCCGCAGCCGGAGGTCAGGTCGAAGGCCGGGATGCCGTTGATCCCCAGGTCGTGCGCGATGGACGGGGCGCCGTGCGGGGTGAGCATGAGCCAGCTCGACGTCGCGAGAATCAGCGCGCCGATCTTCGAGCGGTCGATTCCGCTGTTCACCAGCGCGCGTTCGCCCGCCGCGGCCGCGATCGACCGCAGCGTCTCGTCACCGCTGATCCAGCGGCGGTTGCGAATGCCGGTGCGGTCGTAGATCCACTCAGGATTGGAGTCCAGCACCTCGCACACGTCGGCGTTGCTGACGATGCGCTCCGGCCGATAGGCGCCGATACCGAGCATCGCAACGTTGTCGCGATTCTTGTTGATTGCAATGCTCACCACTGACGATGACCCTTCACCCTTGCAGAACTAGACCGCTGTCCAGGCTAGCTCAGCGCCAGATCCTTCAAACCGAGGATGGAGCGGTACTCCAGGCCCTCGGCGGCGATCACCTGATCAGCCCCGGTTTCCCGGTCCACCACGGTCGCGACGCCGACCACCGTCGCGCCCGCGTCGCGCAGCGCGCGCACGGCCGTGAGCGGGGAGTTTCCGGTGGTCGTGGTGTCCTCGACGACCAGCACCCGCTTGCCGACGATGTCGGGGCCCTCGATCTGGCGCTGCATGCCGTGCGCCTTGGCGGCCTTGCGCACCACGAACGCGTCGATCGGCCGGCCCGGCGCGTGCATGACCGCGAACGCGACCGGGTCGGCGCCCATGGTCAGGCCACCGACGGCGTCGAAGTCCCAGTCGGCGACCAGTTCGCGTAGCAGCTTGCCGATCAGCGGTCCCGCATCGTGGTGCAGCGTCGCCCGGCGCAGGTCGACGTAATAGTCGGCCTCCTTGCCCGACGACAGGGTGACCCTGCCGTGCACCACGGCCAGCTCGCGCACCAGCGCGGCCAATCTATCTCGGTCGGAACCGGCGGGGGTGCCCAGCGCCGACTCGTTGGTGGTTGCCTCGTCGATCATTCCTAAGTCCTTCCGCGTGCGTTGAACAAGCCGCGATTCAGTCGGGCCGCCAGGTTTCGCGGGATCATTCCGGCGACGGTGGTGAGCGCTTTGTACTGCATGCCGGGCACACTCAGTACCCGGCCTTTCTCCAGATCACGCAGGGAACCGGCAACCACCTGGTCGACGCTGAGCCACCAGGCTTTCGGCAGCGACGACTTATCGATGCCGGCTCGCTCGTGGAATTCGGTGCGCACGAATCCCGGGCACAGGGCCTGGACCCGGACACCCGTTCCGGCCAGTCCACCTGCCAACCCTTCCGTGAAGGATACGACGTAGGCCTTGGCCGCCGAATACGTCGATCCACGTCCGGGGATCACCCCGGCCACACTGGCCAGATTGATCACCGAGCCGTTCGCCGCCGCGATCATCGCGGGCAACGCGGCCCGGGTGAATTGCACCACCGCGGTGATGTTGACGTCCACCTCGGCCTGCACTTGTGCGGGCGGGAGCGCCCAAAAAGGCTCGGCATGCGCGAATGCGGCGTTGTTGACCAGGAATTCGACGCCGGCCCGCAATCTGGCCGCCACCCGCTCGCGGGCCGCCGGACTGGTCAGATCGGTGACGAGCACCTCGCACCGGGTGCCGAACCGGTGCTGCAGCGCGTTGGCGAGGGTCACCAGGCGCTGTTCGTCCCGGGCGACGAGCACCAGGTCGTAGCCGAGCGAGGCCAGGCGCATCGCGTAGCCGTGCCCGATACCCGAGGTGGGTCCGGTGATCAACGCCACGGGCCTGCTCGCGCCGGGCAGGCGCGGCGGCACGGGGTGTTCGGTCATCGGCGCTCGGTCGGTCGGACGGCGGTCACCCTGCCGACACGGCCGGTCACTGCGGCACAGGTCCCTGATACGGACGGAACCCGGGGTGGAACGGCCCACCCGGCGGTTCGGCCGCACGATCGTCCTCGCGCGGAGCCTGGCGGCGGTCGGGCTGCTCGTCGGCCCAGTCGTCGTCCGCGCGCTCGTCGCGCGGTGCGGGCGACCAGGTATCGCGCGGTGCGGGCGACCAGTCGTCGGCCGCCTCGGGCTCCTCACGCACGCGCGGCTCTTCCCGGACCCGCGGCTCTTCGCGGACCCGGGCGCGCGCGTCGGGCACGACGGCGAGTGAGGGGCGGCGCGGCGGTTCCGGCTCGTTCGGCGTGGACAGCGGGGCGCGCTCGTCGAAGTCCCCGTCGTAGTCCTGCTCGACGAAAGGCGGCTCGTCGTAGTCCTCGTCCTTGCGCAGCCGCGGCGGCTGCACGCGGCCGGCGCCCACCGGCCCGTCGAGTTCGTCCTCGTCGAGTTCCTCGTCGCGGGCCCGGCCGCGCGGCCGCGGCCGGCCGGGGTCGTGATCACCGCTGTCGAAGCGCGGTTCGCTGACCGGCGGCAGCACGTGCAGCAGCCCGGACAGGCGCAGCACCGCGTCGATCGAGGTCTCCCATTCGCGCGAGGAGGTGCCCACCGACAGCATGCCCAGCGTCCAGTTGCCTTCGCTCCACAGCATCTGCACGGTGTCGGGCAGCGTCTCGATGAACGCGACCATCCGCTGATCGACTGCGTGCCTGGCGATTTCCGGGTTGGTCGCGAAGACCACCCGGTCGCCGATCGCGCCGAGCAGTTCGAGGTCGGCGTCCTTGGGCGGCGAGGCCGTCTTGAGCCGCATGTCCACGTCGATGTCCGAACCGATCTGGCGCCGCACCGCGATCAGCGTCGCGGCGTCCTCCAGATCGAAGAGCACGAACTTCTCGCCCTTGCGAATACCGGACACCACGTCCACCGCGGACAGGTAACCCAGTTTCGCCAGCGCACCGCGCCGCCAGGTCGAAGGGAGCGCCGGCTCCACCGACACATACGTGTAGCCCTGGGATTTCGCCCAGACCTGCCGCGCGTGACCGGTCCGCTGCCGCTGGATCCGATCGAAATACAGCAGCACGATCGCACCCACGAGTGCGATCGCCGCCAAGCCGAACCACATTGCCGTCATCGCCGTCCAGCCTAATGGAAGCGGCCGGAGGCGGTCTGTTCTCGGCCGCGCGCCGAGCGTGTGAAAGCGAGCCGGTTCATCTCGGGCCTCCGGGAAGCGACGTGCTGATGATGACCTTGGCGTGGATCGTCCCGTCGGCGCCCTTGTCGCCCTGGATCAGGACGATATCGCCTTTGGGCAGGTCGGCGACCTTGGTGCCGGACACCGAGATCACCTGGGTGTTGGCATCGGTGCGCACGGTGACCGTGGCGTTGGTCAGCGTGCTGACGGTGAGGGTGCCGCCGTCGTTGGCGGTGATGGTGCCCATGGTGGTGCCGAGCGCATCGATGCCGGGCAGCCCGGGCAGGCTCGGCAGCACAGTCGGGTTGGGCTGACCGGTACGCGGCGTGACCGGCGTCCGGTTGGCGGTCGGCAGGGCCGAGGTGTTCGCGGCCGTGGACGAATCGGAGTCCTTGCCGCTCAGCACCACACCCGCGACCACACCGGCGACACCGACCAGCAGCACGACCGCGAGACCCAGCGCGATCCACAAACCGGTGTTGCGCTTCGGCGGCTCCGGCGGCATGCCGAGACCGGGCGGGACCGGACCGCCCGGTGGCGCGTCCACCGGCGCGGCGGCCCACTGGTTTCCGTAGGTGCTCTCGTAGCCACCCCACTGGTTGTCGGCGGGCGGGAATTCGCGGGTCGCGTTCGGTGGGGGCGGTGACCACGGCTCGAACTGCTCGGTCGCCGGATACGCCGAGGGCGCGCCGGACCCGTACGCCTCGGAATACTCCGTGGTGTGCAGCGGCTGCTCGAACCCGGACTTGCCCGCCAGGTGCTCGGTCGGCGCATCCTCCGGCCGCTGTCCCCACGGATCGTTCGGGTTGGTCATGGACTCCAGGTTAGGCGTTGGCGGGCCCGCGCCGGGGTCATGCGCGACAGGAATTCGGACTGCGTCCGCATAACAGCGTCACGGCGCCCTCGGTCCGACCGGACCGAGGGCGCCGTCGTGCCTTACTTGCCGACGATGAGCCCGTCACCGTCCGGCGTGACGGTCACCTTCACGGTGTCGCCGTCGGCGACCTCACCCGAGAGCAGCTCCTTGGCGAGCGTGTCGCCGATCGCCTGCTGCACCAGCCTGCGCAGCGGCCGCGCGCCGTAGACCGGGTCGTAGCCGCGCACGGCCAGCCAGAACCGGGCCGAATCGCTCACGTCCAGCTTCAGCCTGCGCTGCGCGAGCCGCTTCTGCAGCTGATCGAGCTGGATGTCGACGATGTGCTCCAGCTGCTCCTCGTCTAGCGCGTGGAACATCACCACGTCGTCGAGGCGGTTGAGGAACTCCGGCTTGAACGCCGAGCGCACCGCGTTCATCACGAACTCGCGTTCGCCGCCCGCACCGAGGTTCGAGGTCAGGATCAGGATGGTGTTGCGGAAGTCCACCGTGCGGCCCTGGCCGTCGGTGAGCCGTCCCTCGTCGAGCACGGCGAGCAGGATGTCGAACACATCCGGGTGCGCCTTCTCGATCTCGTCGAACAGCACCACCGTGTACGGCCTGCGCCGCACCGCCTCGGTGAGCTGCCCGCCCTGGTCGTAACCGACGTAGCCGGGCGGAGCACCGACCAGCCGAGCCACCGCGTGCTTCTCGCTGTACTCGCTCATGTCGATCCGGACCATGGCGCGTTCGTCGTCGAACAGGAAGTCCGCCAACGCTTTCGCCAGCTCCGTCTTGCCGACGCCGGTCGGTCCGACGAACATGAACGAGCCGGTCGGCCGGTTCGGGTCCGCGACCCCGGCGCGCGCCCGGCGCACCGCGTCCGACACCGCCTGCACCGCCTCGGTCTGGCCGACCACGCGCTTGCCCAGCTCCTGCTCCATCCGCAGCAGCTTCTGCGTCTCGCCTTCGAGCAGCCGGCCCACCGGGATACCGGTCCAGGCGGCGACCACCTCGGCGATATCGTCCGGGCCCACTTCCTCTTTCAACATCACGTCGCCGTCGCCCGCGGTCTTCGACGTGCGTTCGGCTTCGGCCAGTTGCGATTCCAGCTCCGGAATGTCCTTGTAGCGCAGCTTGGACACCTTCTCCAGGTCGCCCTCGCGGTCGGCGCGCTCCTCCTCGCCGCGCAGCACCTCCAGTTCCTTCTTCAGCACCTGGACCTGATCGATCGCCTTCTTCTCGTTCTGCCAGCGGGTGGTCAGCTGGTTGAGTTCCTCACGGGCGTCGGCCAATTCGGAACGCAGCTTCTCCAGGCGCTGCTTGGAGGCCTCGTCGGTCTCCTTGGTCAGCGCGAGTTCCTCGATCTCGAGCCGGCGCACCGCGCGCTCGATCTGATCGATTTCCACTGGGCGGGAATCGATTTCCATCTTCAGCCGGGACGCGGACTCGTCGACCAGGTCGATCGCCTTGTCCGGCAGGAAGCGCGAGGTGATGTAGCGGTCGCTGAGGCTGGCCGCGGCGACCAGCGCGGAGTCGGTGATCCGCACGCCGTGGTGGTTCTCGTAACGCTCCTTGAGCCCGCGCAGGATGCCGATGGTGTCCTCCACCGACGGCTCCCCGACCAGCACCTGCTGGAAGCGGCGCTCCAGGGCCGCGTCCTTCTCGATGTGCTTGCGGTACTCCTCCAGCGTGGTCGCGCCGACCAGGCGTAGTTCACCGCGGGCCAGCATCGGCTTGATCATGTTGCCCGCGTCCATCGCGGACTCGCCGGTCGCACCGGCGCCGACGATGGTGTGCAGCTCGTCGATGAACGTGATGATCTGTCCCGCACTGTTCTTGATGTCCTCGAGCACGGCCTTGAGCCGTTCCTCGAACTCGCCGCGATACTTCGCACCGGCGACCATCGCGCCGAGATCCAGCGAGACGACGGACTTGCCGCGCAACGACTCCGGCACGTCGCCGGCGACGATGCGCTGCGCGAGACCCTCGACGATGGCGGTCTTGCCGACGCCCGGCTCACCGATGAGCACCGGGTTGTTCTTGGTGCGACGGCTCAAAACCTGTACCACGCGGCGGATTTCGGCGTCTCGCCCGATCACCGGGTCGAGCTTGCCCTCCTGCGCGGCCGCGGTGAGGTCGGTGGAGTACTTCTCCAGCGCCTGGTAGCTGCCTTCGGGTTCCGGGCTGGTCACCCGCGCGCTGCCGCGCACGGTGGTGAACGCTTCGCGCAGGGCGTCGGCGTTCGCGCCGTACTTCACCAGCAGCATCGTCACGTCGGAATCGCCCTTGGCCAGCCCGACCATGACGTGTTCGGTGGAGACGTACTCGTCGCCCAGCTCGGTGGCCAGGTGCTGGGCGGCGGTGATCGCGGCCAGCGCCTCGCGGCCGAGTTGCGGTGTGGTGGTGGCGCCGCTCGCCTTGGGCAGCCGTTCCACGATGTCCTGGGCCTCGCGCCGGACCGACGCCGGGTCGACGCCGACGGCCTTCAGCAGCGGGGCGGCGATGCCGTCGGTCTGATCCAGCAACGCCACCAGCAAATGGGCCGGACGAATCTCCGGGTTGCCCGCAGCGGAGGCCGCCTGCAGTGCGGCGGTCAGGGCCGCCTGGGTTTTGGTGGTGGGATTGAACGAGTCCACAAGTCACCTTCCTGCTAGTCGATGTGGCGGCTCCGGAGCCTGATCCGCACGAAACCCTTCGCACGGCTCCGTGCCGTTCCTAACGTCCAACGTCGGAAAGGTTGAGTCTGTTCCGCTCAAGTTCAGTTGTTTTCCCGTGCGGTGAAACGGTACGCCGGGACGCGGGCGAACAGGACGAATCCCGCCGCTCGCGCCGGGTCGATGCCGAATGGTCAGCTCAGGTTCAACCGGTCGAGCGGGACGCCCGCCCACTCCGCGACCAAGGCGGCGATGTGCCAGTCTTCGACCTGTCCGACGGACACTGCCGGGGGTGCTCCGGCGGATTCCGCTCGTTCGACTACGCGCTGCTCCAGGTGCGGAATCGTGCTGTAGCGCAGCTTGGACGCCAGGCCGAAATCGCCGGTGCGTTCGGCGCGCTCGTATTCGGCCCGCGCGTCGGCCAATTGCTGCGCGAGGTCACGATCGACCATGCGGTCCTTCTCCAGCCATCCCGCGGTGCTCCGCGTCAGGTCGTCCTGCAGGTCCATGATCTGATCGACGGCCCGCTGCCGGTCCCGCCATTCGTTCAGCAGTTGGGCAAGCCGGGCGCGAGCGGTCGCGAGCTCCGACCGCAGCCGGCTCGAACGCTCGGCGACCTGCTCCGCCGGCTCCTGCTTCAGCGCCGCCTGTTCGGTTTCGAGGCGGCGGATCGCGTCCTGGAGCTCGTCGACGTCGACCGGCCGATCGAGTGTCGCCATGCGCAGCTGCGCGGCAGCCGCGTCGATCAGGTGAATCGCCGTGTCCGGCAACGGCCCGGGCAGATGGCGGTCGGCGAGCAGCACGGCGGCCTGGACCGCGTGGTCGGTGATCCGCACTTGATGGTGCGCCTCGTAGCGCGGCCGGACGCCGCGCAGCATGGCGACGGCATCGGCGTGGTCCGGCGCCCGCACCTCGATCCGCTGGAAGACCCGGGTCAGCGCGCTGTCGCGCGCGACGAGCCGGGCATACGTCTCGGGTGTGGCCGTACCGACGAGGCGCAGCGCCGGGCGCGCGAGTACCGGCGCGAGCACGATGGTGGTGGTCGTCGCGAGGGCGTCGGCCACGGGCGCGAGTGTGGCCAGTTCATCGATCACGACGACAGCGCGCGCGGCCCGGTCCTCGATGCCGTCCAGCACCGCGGTGAGCCGCTGCTCGAACTCCCCGAAGCCGCCGGCCCCGGCCATCATCGCGGCCAGATCGAGCAGGACAACGACGTTGTCGCGCAACAGGTCCGGTGCCTCACCGGCCACGATTCGCTGCGCGAGGCCCGCGATGATCGACGTCTTGCCGACACCGTCGGCGCCGACGAGCACCGCGGCATTTCTGCTGCGCAGGCTCGAAACCAGAGCCAGCCGGCGGATTTCGGCGGATCGCCCGACGACGGGGTCGAGCTCGCCGCTGCGGGCCGACTCGGTGAGGTCGGTGGTGTACTTGCGCAGCGCCCAGCGGCTGTTCGCCGGATCGGCGTCGGCGATCACACCGCCGGGGTCCGCGGGCAGCACGCCGTGCAGCGTCTCGGCGGTGACACCGTGTGCCGCGAGCAGGCCCGCCTCCGCCGTGTCGCCTGCCACCAGGCCGAGCACGAGGTGCTCGGTCGAAACGTGCACCGCCCCGGATTCGGTCGCGGCCCGTCGCGCCGCACTGCACACCGCGAGCGCGTCACGACCGAGCTGCGGGACGACACTCGCATCGGCGGTGGTCGGCAGCTGGTCCGCGAGATCTTGCGCGCCGCGGCGCACGACGCCCGGGTCGGCGCCGACGGCCTGCAGGAGCGCCGCGACCGTGCCGTCGACTTGATCGAGCATCGAGATCAACAGGTGCGCGGGTGCGATCTCCGGATTGCCCGCGGCGAACGCCGACTGCAACGCGGTGGTCAGGGAAGCCTCGGTCTTGCTGGTCGGATTGAACGTGTCCACCGCTCCACTACTAGCCGACGGCGGGGCAGGCCCGAACCGGAACGCCGCGACACCCGTCAATGCGATGAATCACAGTGCCCACGGGGTATGGATGCATACGATGAGCCTGGCCGTTAGTTGATGCATCACTCTTCACCCGACCGAGGGAGCGAATGCATGCGCGCGATCGTGGTACAGAAGTTCGGAGCGACACCCGAGTTGGTCGACATGCCGGTTCCCGAGCCGGGACCGGGGACCGTCCGGGTGCAGATCGAGGCGGCGGGGGTCAACCCGTTCGACGCGAAAATGGCCGACGGCATCCTGGACGGCAAGATGCCCCATGATTTTCCGATGATCCTCGGCGTCGACGGCGCGGGCACCGTCGCCACCGTCGGGCCCGGCGTCAGCCGCTTCGCCGTCGGTGACCGGGTGGTCGGCAAATTCCTGACGCCGCCCGCCGGGCACGGCAGCTTCGCCGAGTTCGCGGTGGTTCCCGAGAGCGGCATCCTGGTACCCGTCCCCGACGGCGTGCCGACCGCGACGGCCGCCGCGGTGCCGACCGCGGGCGTCACCGCACAGGACCTGGTGGACGCCACCGGGATCGAGCCCGGCCAGACGGTGCTGATCGTCGGCGCCACCGGTGGTGTGGGCTCCTTCCTGGTCCAGCTGGCGAACATGGCGGGGGCGCAGGTCATCGCCACCGCCCGCGCCGCGGTCGCGGATCAGATGACCCGGCTGGGCGCCGCCGAGACCGTCGACTACGCCGCGGGTTCGATCGGTGCGCAGGTCGCCGCCGCGCACCCGGACGGCATCGACGTGCTCTACGACCTGGTCAGCCCGCCCGCGGCGCTGGCCGACCTGCTCGGCCTCGTGCGCCCCGGCGGCGCGGTGTACTCCACCATCTGGTCCACCGACGAGAACGCGCTGCGAGCCAAGGGACTGCGCGGCGGCAACCTCGAATCCAGCGGCGGCGCAGCGGAATTGGCCCGGTTGCTGGACCGGGTCGCCGAAGGTGACGTGGTGGTGCCGATCGACGCGACCATCCCCCTCGCCGACGGGGTGAGCGTGCTCGGCGCCACCGGTGCCCGCGGCAAAACCGTCCTCGCGATCTGAGTACCCTCGACAGCGGCAGCGCGCTCCCGACAAGCCGCGACTGCCGTGATGTGATTTCCGCATCAAGGCCGTAACAGATGGCGTTAGCCCGACGGTTACCGTTTGGTCTGGGCTTCAGGGACATACCCGCCCCGACCACGGGGAATTCAGGGATACTGGTCCGCGGAGGACAGCCGGTTACGGGTAGGTCCCCGGGCAGAAACTGAGGGAAAGGAAACACCGCGTCGTGGATGCGCGTTCGGCTGCGCTGGTCCGCGCCAACTTCCGTTCGGTGATCGAGGCGCCGAACGGATCCGAGCGGTTGGTCAGTGCGTTCTACGGTCATTTGTTCGCCGAGAACCCGCAACTGCGTGAACTCTTCCCGCCTGCGATGGACATGCAGGCGAAGCGGATCGTCACGGCCATCCAGTATGTGCTCGACCATCTGGAGGATTGGGGACGGGCGCAGAAGTTCCTCGAGCAGCTGGCTCGGGATCACCGCAAGTACGGCGTCGACGCGGCGCACTACGACGCGGCGGGCCGCGCGCTGCTGTCCGCCTTCCGCGCCTACAACGGCGCCGCCTGGCACCGTGGCCTGGAGGAGGGCTGGCGCGACATCACGATCCTGATCTCGGCGTCCATGGCGATCGGCGCGAATTCCGACAAATCGCAGCCGTTCTGGGAGGCGACCGTGGTCGGGCACCGGCGGGTGCTCGAGGATCTGGCCATCGTGCGGTTGCAGTCCGAGAGCCCGATCCCGTACCAGGCCGGTCAGTACGTGCCGCTCACGGTGCCGCAGCGGCCGAAGATGTGGCGCTATTTCTCGCCCGCGATTCCCGCGAACCCGTACGGCGAGATCGAATTCCACATCCGCAAGATCCGCGGCGGCTGGGTGAGCCCCGCCATCGTCAACGAGACCAGGGTCGGTGACCGCTGGCAGATCGCCGGTCCGCTCGGCGGCCTGCACGTGGATCGGGAAAGCGGCCGCGATGTGCTGATGATCGGCGCGGGCACCGGTATCGCGCCGCTGCGCGCCCAGCTGATCGAGATGGGCCAGCGGGGCATCAACCCGCGGGTGCACTTCTTCATCGGCGGCCGCTACCCCTGCGATCTCTACGACGTGGAGAACATGTGGCAGCTCTCGCAGAGCAATCCGTGGCTCACCATCGTTCCGGTCTGCGAACAGAAGACCAACCCGTGGTGGTATCCGCATCCGCCGCAGGAAGAGCCGTACGGCATGCATCGGCGGTTGATCGGTAACCTGGGCGCGGTGGTCGCGAGCTTCGGCGCGTGGGCGGACCGGCAGATCCAGATCGCCGGATCGGCGAAGATGATCGCGGATACCCGCCGGGCGTTGATCGCGGTCGGTACTCCGGAGCACATCATCAGCTCCGATCCTGTGTGATGAAGGAGGCCCCAATGGTGGGGGACCCTGGTGCGCGTGGCAACGGCGCACCGCAGCCGCCCGAGTGGACCGCGACCGTGGTCGGGCATCATCGAATCCGCCACGACCTGGCGGTGATTCGCTTGATCGGCGAGTTCGTCCCGTTCGTCGCGGGGCAATCCGTCGAGGTGACGGTGCCGCAGCAACCGAGTATGCGGCGCCGGTTGTCCCCGGCGCTGCCGCCCTCGCTGGACGGCAAGCTGGAGTTCCACGTGCGCACCGTGCCGGGCGGCTGGTGCAGCGGTTCCATCGTGGCCGACACCACCGCGGGCGACGAGTGGAAGATCCGCGCGCCCCTCGGCGGTTTCACGGTCGACCCCGAGGGTGACGAGGTGGTGATGATCGCGGGCGGCACCGGACTCGCGCCGATGCGGGCGCAGATCCTGGACCTGGCGCGCGCTCCGGAACCGCCGCGCACCTATCTGTTCTTCGGCGGGCACTCGCCGCGCGAGCTCTACGCCTCCGACATGCTGTACCTGCTCGCCGACGAATTGCCTTGGCTCACGGTCATTCCCGTGGTGGAGAGCCCGGACGACCCGAGCTGGGTGGACGAGTGGTACGAGCACAGCCGCGTCGACATCGGCTTCCCGCCCGACGACATGCTGTTCGGCACCCTCGCCGAAGTGGTCGGCTCGCACGGCGCCTTCGAGAATCACCAGGTGCTGGTCTGCGGGTCGCCGCGGATGGTCAGCGCGACCGTCGACCGCCTGCTGGAAACCGGAACTCCGCCGGAGCGCATCCAATTCGAAGGTCTGTAACCCCGGGAGACCGGAATCCGGCCGCGGTACTGGGCACGGCCGGATTCCGGGTCGGTCCGGGATTACGGGAGGGGTCGAAATCCCGGACGGCCGGTCAGAACAGCGGGTCGTGGCGGATGTTCTTGGTGAGCGTCCCCGCGGCCATCAGGCGGAACTTGGTGGTCTGCACCATCGAGGGTGAGCCGACGATCTGCACGTCCCGGTCGGCCCAGGCGCCGTAGCCGGCGACCACCTTGCCGATCTGGCCGGTCAACCGCGGCTCCAAGCCGGTCCAGTTCGGCGCCAGTGCGCCGGAATCCTGGTACCACCAAGGGTTTTCCTCGTGTTCGGTCACCGGCGTCACGGTCAGCCAGCGGTTCGCGACGGCCAGGCTGTTGAGGGTGTCGAGATCGTAGAGGTCGCACGGATGGTGGCCGCCGACGAACAGGTGCACCTTCGGGTTGGTCCGGCGCTGCGCCATCGCCATCAACTGGGCGCGCAGCGGCGCGATTCCGGTGCCGCAGCCGACCATCAACATCTTGCGTTTCGCGTTACGCGGGATGCCGAGCCCGCCGAGCGGCGCGCCGAGCAACCACTTGTCGCCGATCGCGGTGTGGCCGACGATGGCCGAGCTGACCCAGCCGCCGAGCACGCTGCGAATGTGGAATTCGATCTCGCCGTTGGCATTTGCCGGCACGGCGGGCGACATATAGCGCCACATCCGCGGCCGCGACGGCACCTGCACGCTCATGTACTGACCCGCGGCGTACTGCATCGGCTGGTCGAGCTGGAGCCGCACGATGGACAGATTGCGCAGTACCGCACGGCTTTCCACGACGGTGCCGGTCCAGACCGGCGGCGTGGTCTCCTTCTCCGCGGCGCCGATCATGGTGTCGCCGATGATCGTCAGGCCTTCGTCCCAGGCCCGGTCCACCTCGTCGGTCCACATCTCGGTGCCCGCGTAGAGCCGCATCGCGGTCTTCAGCGAGTTGGCGACCGCGGCGTAATGCTCGCGCTGCACACCGTATTTGCGATGGTCGCGCCCGAGCTGAGCGAGGAAGGGCAACAGTTTGTTCGGCTCCTCGAGCCGGTCCAGCGCGTAGCCGATAGCCTTGACAAGGCGATCACGCTGTGCGTCCATGGCTGCCGGGAAGAAATCGCGGACTTGGGGGTAGTCGGTGAAGAGGATCGAATAGAACGATCTCGCTAATTTCTCCTGCCCCCCTTCCTCCGCAGCAACCGCCTTGAACGTCGTTCTGATCAAAGCGACAGTCCGCGAATCCATTTGTGTCACAACCCCATTTCGCACTCGAACACAAAGCTGTGCCGGCGAGTGAGGTGCTGCGGGACACTCGTCAGCAGCCGTTGCCAAGGAGTGTATGCGAGGTTTGCCAGCTACGGAATCCTCCGTTTAAACATCAAGCGTGTAATTCCCCTGAAACGAGGATCCACAGCGTGAAACGCCGTGCAAACATACTGAAAGACCGTAAAAACAGGTGAAATCGGTCACAGACACACTGAATTTGCAAGGCCCGCTGTGAAAAACTCGGCCTCGGAGCGACCCTGTGGCAACTTCTGGACCATCCGCTGGTCAGCCGAGCAGACGCCGGGCACGGCCGGACCGCGGGGGTCGGCGGTGAAATTCGGCGACGAGCAGGACCGCGCGGACCGGATGCCCGAAGCACTGCCGCACACCGGCTCTCGGCTTATCCTTGGTTAACCTTGCCGACGATGCTCCCGCAACGCCATCGGGCCCCCTGACCTCGGAACACGAATCGTGTGCCGGGACAAGGGGCCCGATGGTTAGCCAGCCGTATTCAGCGTTGTTGCGCGAGATCTAGCTTCCGCGACGATTACGGGGCTGCCACACCACCAGCGCGGTACTGCGTTGCGGCGGCGAGAGATCGGGCCGGTAGCCCGCGCGCAGCCGATCCAGCTCGGCCGCCAGCTCGGCGACGCGCTGTTGCAGTTCCTCGACCTGATTGGTGAGCTCGATGATGCGCTTGATGCCCGCCAGGTTGACGCCCTCGTCCTGGGACAACCGCTGCACCTCGCGCAGCAGTTCGACGTCCCTGGTCGAGTAGCGTCGCCCGCCGCCCGAAGTACGTTGTGGCGTAACCAGTCCCAGTCGGTCATAGGTGCGCAGCGTCTGCGCGTGCATGCCCGCCAGTTGCGCCGCCACCGAGATCATGAAGAACTCGGCTCGGGACGCCCCACCGGACGCCCGCTTCGGATCATTGGACATCAAGCACCTGCCCATCCTGCCCGTGGATCGAATCCGCTGGCCTTTTCCGCGTCCGCGTAGCGCCGTAGCGCCTCGGCCGCGTTGTCATCCAACTTCTGCGGCACCGCGACCTTGACGGTGACCAGCAGGTCACCGGCGCCGCCGCCGCGCTTGGGCACGCCACGGCCGCGCACCCGCAGGATGCGGCCGTCCGCGGTGCCGGGCGGCACCTTGACGCCGACGCGCCCCTCCAGGGTCGGCACGGAAACCGTTGTGCCGAGCACCAATTCGTTGTAACTGACCGGCAACACCAGGGTCAGGTCGTCGCCGTTGCGGCCGAAGACCTTGTCCTGGCTGACGTGCACGCTGACGAACAGATCGCCCGACGGCGCGCCGCGTAAACCGGCCTCACCCTGACCGGCGAGCCGAATCCGTTGTCCGTCACTGACACCCGGCGGGATCCGCACCGTGATGGTCCGGGTCCGGTTCTGGATGCCACTGCCGTGGCAGTCGACGCACGGGTCGTCGATGATCGAGCCGGTGCCCCGGCAGTCATCGCACGGCTCGCTGAAACCGAAGGCGCCCTGGTTGCGGCTGATGATGCCGGTTCCGTTGCAGTTCGGGCAGACCCGAGGGCTGGTGCCCGGCTTGGCGCCGCTGCCGTGACAGGTGGTACACGGCGACGGACTGGTCATCCGCAGCGGAACGGTGACGCCCTGCGCGGCCTCCCGGAAACCGAGGGTCGTCTCGGTCTCCACGTCGGCCCCGCGGCGCGGGCGGCTCGCGGTCCGCGTGCCGCCCCGGTTGAACAGGCCGCCCAGCAGGTCACCGAGGCCACCGTCGCCCGCATTCGCGTTGCCGAAGATGTCACCGATGTTGAAGTCCTGCGAGAAGCCGCCACCCGCACCGGGGGTGAACCCGCCGCCGCGCGGATATCCGCCACCCGCGAACAACTTCCGGGTGTCGTCGTACTCTTTGCGCTTCGCCGGATCCGACAGCACCGCATGCGCTTCGCTGACGGTCTTGAACCGTTCCTCGGCCTTGCTGTCGCCGGGGTTGGCATCCGGATGCAAGTCGCGAGCGAGCTTGCGGTACGCCTTCTTGATCTCGTCCTGTGAGGCGCTGGAGGAGACACCCAGCTCCTTGTAGAAGTCCTTTTCGATCCACTCCCGTTGACTCACCGGATATCTCCTCCTCTCACAGTCCTGGGGTTGCGGCGCGCCGCGCCGTTATTGTTTGTTCGCACCGGCATCAGCATCCGATGCCTCTGTCTGCGCAGACCCGGTCTGCTCGGCCACCGCATCGGTTACCCCGACGAGCGCGTGCCGAAGCACCCGATCGCCGAACCGATAGCCCTTGCGCATGACCAGCCCGATCACCGGTTCGTGCCCGGAACCCTCGTGTTGCACGGCCTCGTGCAGGGTCGGATCGAACGGCTCACCCGCCGAACCGAATTCCTCGAGGCCCTGCTTCTGCAGGGCGGCGGCCAGCTTGTCGGCCACCGACTTGAGCGGTCCGGCATCGAGGTCGCCGTGCGCCCGGGCCCGATCGAGATCGTCGAGCACGCCGAGCAATTCGGTGACCACGGCGGCCTTGGCGGCATCGATCGCGGTCTTGCGATCGCGTTCGACGCGGCGCCGGTAGTTGGCGTACTCCGCGGTCAGCCGCTGCAGATCGGCCGTGCGTTCGGCGAGTTCACCGCCGGCGGCGTCGGCCGGAGCCTCGGCCGCCGTTCCGTTCCCGGCCTCGGGGCCCGCGGCGGCCTCCGCCGCGGGCTCACGAACCTCACCGGTCTCCGGATCGATCTTGCGGTTGTCCACGAAGGTGACCGGCTCCTGCTCGGTGTCGCGCTGCTCCGAATGCTTGCCGTTGGTCACTTCTTCTCCGTGTCGACCGGCTCGTCCACGACCTCGGCGTCCACGACCTGATCATCGTCCTGGGTCGCGGAGGCGCCATTGCTCGACGCGGCGGACTCGTTGGCCGACGCCTCGTAGATCGCCTGGCCCAGCGCCTGCGACTCGGTCGCCAGCTTCTCCACGGCCGCCTTGACCGCGGCGATGTCGGTGCCCTTGAGCGCCTCGTTCGCCTCGGCGATGGCCGCCTCGACCTTGGTCTTGATCTCGGCCGGGACCTTGTCCTCGTTGTCCTTGATGAACTTCTCGGTCTGGTGCACCAGCGACTCGGCCTGGTTGCGGGTCTCGGCCTCCTCGCGGCGGGCCTTGTCCTCGGCGGCGTGCGCCTCGGCGTCCTTGACCATCCGGTCGATCTCTTCCTTGGACAGGCCGGAGCCGTCCTGGATCTTGATCGTGTTCTCCTTGCCGGTGCCCTTGTCCTTCGCGGTCACGTGCACGATGCCGTTGGCGTCGATGTCGAAGGTGACCTCGATCTGCGGCACGCCGCGCGGGGCCGGCGGGATGCCGGTCAGCTCGAACGAGCCGAGCAGTTTGTTGTGCGAGGCGATCTCGCGCTCGCCCTGGAACACCTGGATCTGCACCGAGGGCTGGTTGTCGTCGGCCGTGGTGAAGGTCTCCGAGCGCTTGGTCGGGATGGTGGTGTTGCGCTCGATGAGCTTGGTCATCACGCCACCCTTGGTCTCGATGCCCAGCGAGAGCGGGGTGACATCGAGCAGCAGGACGTCCTTGACCTCACCCTTGAGCACACCGGCCTGCAGGGCGGCGCCGACGGCGACGACCTCGTCCGGGTTCACGCCCTTGTTCGGCTCGCGACCCCCGGTCAGTTCCTTGACCAGGTCGGAGACGGCGGGCATGCGGGTGGAGCCACCGACGAGCACGACGTGGTCGATATCGGCCACGTTGATGCCCGCGTCCTTGATCACGGACTGGAACGGCGCGCGGGTGCGGTCGAGCAGGTCCGAGGTGATCTTCTGGAATTCGGCGCGGGTCAGCTGCTCGTCGAGGAACAGCGGGTTCTTGTCGGCGTCGACGGTGATGTAGGGCAGGTTGATCGAGGTGCTCTGCGAGGAGCTCAGCTCGATCTTGGCCTTCTCCGCAGCCTCACGCAGGCGCTGCATGGCCATCTTGTCCTTGGTCAGGTCGATGCCCGCGCTGGCCTTGAACTTGTCCACCAGCCAGGAGACGACGCGCTCGTCCCAGTCGTCACCACCGAGGTGGTTGTCGCCGGAGGTGGCGCGGACCTCGACGACGCCCTCGCCGATTTCCAGCAGCGAGACGTCGAAGGTGCCGCCACCGAGGTCGAAGACCAGGATGGTCTGTTCCTTGTCGCCCTTGTCCAGGCCGTAGGCAAGCGCGGCCGCGGTGGGCTCGTTGACGATGCGCAGCACGTTCAGGCCGGCGATCTGGCCGGCTTCCTTGGTGGCCTGACGCTGAGCGTCCTCGAAGTAGGCCGGCACGGTGATGACCGCGTCGGTGATCTCCTCGCCCAGGTAGGCCTCCGCGTCGCGCTTCAGCTTCATCAGGGTGCGCGCGCTGATTTCCTGCGGGGTGTACTTCTTGCCGTCGATCTCGACGGTCCAGTCGGTGCCGATGTGGCGCTTGACCGAGCGAATGGTGCGGTCGACGTTGGTGACGGCCTGGTTCTTCGCCGGCTGGCCGACCAGCACCTCGCCGTTCTTCGCGAACGCGACGATCGACGGGGTGGTGCGCGATCCTTCCGAGTTGGCGACGACGACCGGCTCTCCGCCTTCGAGAACGGCGACGACCGAGTTCGTGGTCCCGAGGTCGATTCCGACCGCACGAGCCATTGTGGTTCCTCCTATTGACGTACCTACTGGTGTCGGTGCCTGGGCGGGCTGTCGCCCTGCGGCCGGATGTCCGCATCGGGACTGTTCGTGCCGCGAGACCTCGCCCCAAGCACCTGACGGAGCACGGTCCCAGCAACGCTGAGCGTGGTCGGCTCAATCCTGCACCCGATCTTCGCTCGGGTCAACTCAAACTTGAGCCCGTTGCACTCAACGTTGTCGAATAGCTCAACGGACGACCGGCGCGGATCATTCCCGAACCCCGGCAAGAATTTCGTCCGTCCGCCATTCTCGTCCCCGACACCACCACCTACCAGCACTTACCGATAACGACACGACCCTGAGCAGGGGTTACCGGTAGCTACGGCGACTGCCCCAGGGCGCGCATCCGTGGTGCAATAGCCGCGCGACGGGCCCGAGCCCGGCGGGAAGGAGTCGGGGTGTCGGCGAAGACGCGATCGTGGTGGGGCTGGGGGAACGTCGAGGACGCGGTCGAGGGGGCCGAGCGAGCGGCGCTGACCCGGCGGGTCGCGGCCATCCTGCCCGACGCCGACCTCACCGCGCACGAACCGCCCTCGATCGAATCGCTCGCGCTGCCCGCGCCGCGGATCACCGTGCCGGACGCGCTCGCGGACCTCGCGTCGGCGGATCCGGCCGATCGCGCGGCACACGCGCACGGCCAAGCCTTCCGCGATGTGGTGCGCAACCTGATGGGCGACCTCGGCACACCGCCCGACCTCGTCATCCGTCCGCGCACCGAGGCCGATATCGTCGACGTGCTCGACTGGGCGAGCCGCTGCGGCGTCGCCGTGATTCCGTTCGGCGGCGGCACGTCCGTGGTCGGCGGCGTGGAGCCGCGGCTGGACGGCGATTTCGCCGGTGCGATCAGCCTCGATCTCGGCGCGCTCGATCGGGTGCTGGAGATCGATCACACCAGCCGAGCCGCCCGCATCCAGGCCGGAGTACTCGGCCCCGCCCTGGAAGACCAACTGCGCGAAGCGAATCTGACGCTGCGGCACTTCCCGCAGTCGTTCGAGTTCTCCACGCTCGGCGGCTGGCTGGCCACCCGGGCCGGTGGGCACTTCGCCACGCTCTACACCCACATCGACGATCTCGTCGAAGCCATGCGGGTGGTGACGCCCGCGGGGGTCAGCGAATCCCGCCGGTTGCCCGGCTCCGGGGCCGGGCCTGCCCCCGACCGGCTGTTCCTCGGCTCCGAGGGCATCCTCGGCGTGATCATCGAGGCCTGGCTGCGGCTGCAGGACCGGCCGCGGTGGCGCGCAACGGCTTCTGTGCACTTCGACGACTACACCAAGGCGGTCGCGGCCACCCGCGCGATCGCGCAGTCCGCGCTGTACCCGACGAACTGCCGTCTGCTCGACCCCGCCGAGGCGTTCCTCAACGCGGGCGCGGCGACGGCGGGCGGCGTGCTGGTGCTCGGCTTCGAATCCGCGGACCACCCGACCCGGCCCTGGATGGAGCGGGCCGTCGACATCGTGCGCGCGCACGGCGGCACGCTGCCGGAGCCGGTGCGCTACACCGATTCCGACGCGCACACCGACGGGGCCGGGGCCGCCGACACCTGGCGCTCGTCGTTCCTGCGCATGCCGTACCAGCGTGACGCGCTCGCCGCCCAGTCGATGATCACCGAGACCTTCGAAACCGCCTGCACCTGGGACGCATTCGAGGAACTGAAGGCCGCGGTGACGACGGCGGCGAACGAGGCGATCCGCGCCGTCGGCGCCACCGGCGTGCTCACCTGCCGGTTCACCCATGTCTATCCGGATGGTCCCGCGCCCTACTTCGGCGTCTACGCCGCAGGCCGCTGGGGTAGCACGCTCGCCCAGTGGGACGACATCAAAGCCGCTGTCTCCGAGGCGCTCTCGGCGGCGGGCGGCACCATCACGCACCACCACGCGGTGGGCCGCGATCATCGCCCCTGGTACGACAGGCAGCGGCCGGAGCCGTTCGCTCTCGCCCTGCGCGCGACCAAATCGGCCCTAGACCCGGCGGGCATCCTCAATCCCGGCGTCCTGATCTGAGCCGCCGTCCTGCACACGCGCGCGGGCCGGAGTGGATTGCCACTCCGGCCTGCTCTTTCGGACGCGTCAGACGTGCACGAGCTGTTCCGGTTTCGGCACGACCGCGGGTTTTGCGTTGCGACGCAAGCCGGTTGCGGCGACCACTCCCGCCAGGACCGCGGCGATCACCGGCACGATCAAAGCGGTGCGCAGCGCGTCCATGCCGACCTTGCCCGCGTCCACCGCGGCGACATTCACCGCGGTCACCACGGAGACACCCAGTGCGACACCGAATTGGATTGCGGTGTAGAGCAATCCGCCCGCGAGGCCGTGCTCCTCCTCGGCGATGTCATCGGTGCCCGCGATGGTGAGCGGACCGTAGACCAGGGCGAAGGCCAGCGCGATCAACAGCAGCGTGGGCAGCAGGGCGACGTAGGCCCGGTCCAGTCCGCTCGGCAAGAACAGCAGGTAGGCGAGCGCTGCCAGCACCACGCCGCCGAAGATCACCCGCCCGGTGCCGAATGTCCGTACCAGCCACGGCGTCAGCAGTGGCGCGACCACCGCGTCCAGGCCGAGCACCGCCATCGCCAGACCGGTCTGCACCGTGGACCAGCCGCGCAGCTCCTGGAAGTACAGCGTCGCCGCGAACTGGAAGCCCATGAACGCACCCATGAACAGCACGGCCACCAGATTCGTACGCACCAGCGACACCGAGCGCAGGACGCCGAGGCGGACCAGCGGTGCGGCCGCACGGCGTTCGTTCAGGACGAACAAGGCGAGTGCCGTGAACCCGGCCGCGAAGACTGCCGCGGTGAGCGCCGGTCCGTCAGCGAGATGCTCCAGGCGGACGACGCCGTAGACGAGCAGCAACATGGCGCCGGTCACACTCAACGCGCCGAGCAGGTCGAAGCCCGCGAGTCCGGGAACCCGCTGCGGCACACCGGAATCCCGGACCAGGACAGACGCGGCGGCGAGCAGCAACGCCGAGACCAGGACCGGCACGAAGAACACCCAGCGCCAGCCGAGCGCGGTCAGCAGGCCGCCGACCACCATGCCCAGCGTGAAACCGCCCGCGCCGATACCGGCGTACACCACCAACGCCCGGTCCCGCACCCGCCCCTCGGCGAAATTCGTGGTGATCAGCGAAAGTCCGGCGGGAGCGAGGAACGCCGCGGCCACTCCGGTGACGAAGCGCGCGGTCAACAGCATCCAGCCGGTGGTGGCGAAACCGCCGAGCCCGGAGAAGACGAGGAACACGGTCAGCCAGAACAGGAACATCCGCCGGCGGCCGAGCAGGTCGGCGGCCCGGCCGCCCAGCAGGACGAAACCGCCGTAGCCGAGCACGTACGCCGAGACCACCCCGCTGAGCATGCCGGTGGACAGCCCGAGTTCGGCCCGGATCGACGGCAGCGCCACATTCAGCATCGCGACATCGATGCCTTCCAGAAATATCGCGCCGCACAGCACCGCGAGCACGCCCCAGGCGCGGCCGTTCATCTCCGTAAAGACCTCGGCGGCTCTGGCTTTCACCATCACGACTCCCCAATTTCGGTTCCCCACAGTGGGGTCGGTTACCTCTTGATACCGAGAGCCAGTTTCCGGCAGAATCGACGACCATGGAAGACGGCACTTTGAAGTCACCCGGGGACTGCGGGGATACCGACGCCGACTACGACGTTTACCAGTGGGACACTCGCGTCGACTGCGAGGTGCGCCAGATCCTCGACCGCGTCGCCGACAAATGGTCGCTGCTGGTGATCGCGCTGCTGGATCAGCAGAGCCTGCGGTTCACCGAGCTGAAGCGAAAGATCGACGGGGTGAGCCAGCGGATGCTCACCCGCACGTTGCGTCACCTCGAACGCGACGGGCTCGTCGAACGCACCGTCTACCCCACCGTGCCGCCGCGGGTGGACTACGCGCTGACCCCGCTCGGCGCGAGCCTGCACACCACCATCAAAGCGCTGGTCACCTGGACCGAAACCCATCAACCCGAGATTGTCGCGGCCCGCAACGCCTACGACCGCCGCACCGCCGCGGAAGAGGAACTGACCGCCGCCCGCTGAACCTTCCCGAGGACAGCGCGACGCAGTAGCGTGGACCCGCCGCCGACCCGAGGAGTCCGCCCATGCGCGCCGCCGTCGTCACCGAGACGAAGTTCGAGGTCACCGACCTGCCGACGCCGGTGCCGGGCCGCGGCCAGTTGCTGATCGAGGTATCCCGCTGCGGTATCTGCGGTTCGGACCTGCACGCCCGCGCCCACGCCGACACCATGGCCGACCTGGCCGACGCCACCGGCTACGCCGGGTTCATGCGGTCGACCCAGCGAGTAGTGCTCGGGCACGAATTCAGCGGCGAGGTAGTCGAATACGGGCCGGACTGCCGGAAGCGCTGGCGGACCGGCACACCCGTGGTGGCGTTGCCGATCGTGCGCCACGGCAAGAAGTCCGAGCTGACCGGGTTGTCGGCCGCGGCGCCCGGGGGCTACGCCGAACAGGTGGTGGTCCAGGAATCGATGACGATGCCGGTGCCGAACGGACTGTCCGCCGAGCACGCCGCGCTCACCGAGCCGATGGCGGTGGCCTGGCACGCGGTCCGCAAAGGCCGAGTCGGCAAGGGGCAGAACGCGTTCGTGATCGGTTGCGGGCCGATCGGTCTCGCGGTGATCGGCATGCTGAAGGCGGCGGGCGTGCGCACGGTGATCGCCAGCGACTTCTCGCCCCGGCGCCGGGATCTCGCGCGGGCCTGTGGCGCCGATATCGTCGTCGACCCGGCCGTCGAATCGCCGTGGACCGCGGCACCGAAACGGGGGCGCATCGTGGGCGTCACCGACATCCTCGATCTCGGCTTCGACACCATGGAGCGGCTGCGCCGAGTGCCGAAACTGCCCTGGTGGTACGTCTTCCGGCTCGCGGACAAGTTCGACGCGGGCCCCGCGGGCCCGGTGATCTTCGAATGTGTCGGCGTGCCAGGAATTCTCGACGGGGTGCTCGCCGCGGCGCCGCCGCGCTCCCGCATCGTCGTGGTCGGCGTCTGCATGGAAGCCGACCGCATCCACCCCGCCGTGGCCATCAACAAGGAACTCGACCTGCACTTCGTCCTCGGCTACGACCCCGGCGAATTCCGCGACACCCTGCACCTGCTCGCCGACGGCAAAGTAGACCCCTCCCCCTTGATCACCGGCACCGTAGGCCTCGACGGCATCGAAGCCGCCTTCACCACCCTCGCCACCCCCAACCACCACGCCAAAATCCTCATCGACCCCAAAAGCCCCGCCACCCAACCCTGACCCACGCCGCCCAATACCGATGAGCTGAATGGTGACGGCCGCTGGGCTGCATGTGGAGATGTCGGTCAGTTCGGCGGCGTGAGGAGTTCGTGGGGGCGGTAGTTCTTGGCGGGGATGGTGCGGGCGACTTTTTGGGGTGCGCCGCCGATGAGGGCACGCCAGGGGAGGTAGGGCAGGAGGCGGACGTTGAGGTTGCGCAGGCGGATCAGCGAATTGGTGGGTGGCGCATACCATTTGCCGACACCTTCGGCGAAGCGTTGACAGGCCTCGACCATCGGCCCCATCTCGTGGTGGTAGCGGGCGAAGGCGACGGTGTGGTCACCGTGGGCGGCGGCGAGTTCGCCGGCCAGGACGTAGGCGCCGACCAGTGACAGGTTCGCGCCCTGACCGGACAGTGGCGCGGCGCAGTACCCGGCATCACCGACCAGCGCGACCCGCCCCTTCGACCAGGCGTCCATCTTGATCTGCGCCATCGCGTCGAAATAGAAGTCGGTGGCGGCGTCGAGGTGGGCGAGCAGGCGCGGCACCGCCCAGCCCACCCCGGCGAAGGTCTCGGCGAGAATCCGCTTCTGCTGTGCGACATCTCGGTAGTCGTAGTCGAGCGGACCGGACTCGAACGCGAAAACCGCCTTCGCTTCGGCGTTTTCGCGAGCACTGTAGCTGCCCGCGATCTTGCCGGGCACGTTGTAGTCCTGCTCCCAGTGATCCAGCTCGAGCAGGTTCGGCGTGGTGAAGATGGCGATGTAATAGCCCATGTGCCGAAGGAATTCGCGCTCCGGGCCGAAAACCAGCGAGCGGGTGTTCGAGTGCACGCCGTCGGCGCCGATCACCAGATCGAAGGTGCGTGACTCGGCACGGGCGAACGTGACGTGCACGCCCTCGGCATCCTCGGTGAGCCCGGTGATGCTGTCGCCGAACAGGTATCCGACATCGTCGCGGGTCGCGTCGTAGAGCACCCGCGCCAGATCACCCCGCTGAATCTCGGTGTCGCCGTGCGCGCCGACCCCGTTGAACATCTCGCTGCTGATATCGGCGCGAGACCGGCCCGACGCGTCGACGTAGGAGGTGCCGCGTTTCCCGGTGCTCGACTCGAGTACCTGGTCCAGCAGGCCCATCTTCCGCACCACGTCGGTGCCGGTCCCGAGCACGTCGATGGCCTGCCCGCCGGTGCGCAGGGCGGGCGCGCGCTCGACGATCGTCGGCGCGAAACCGTAGCGGTTCAGCCAGAAGGCCAGCGCGGGTCCGGCGATGCTCGCGCCGGAGATGAGGACGTTCCGATTGCGCGGAGGGCGGGGATTGCTCATGCGCAGAACTGTACATTTGTCTTAGGCGGACGCGCAATACGATCGTCTAAGGCGCATGCGCTACCCTGACGAGCATGGGAAACCGTGAGGATCTACTGGCCGGCGCCCGCCGCTGCCTGCTCGAGAAGGGCTACGCCCGCACCACCGTGCGCGATATCGCGACCGCCGCGGGCGGGGTGAGCATGGCCGCGATCGGCTACCACTTCGGCTCCAAAGAGGCCCTGCTGAACGAGGCCCTCGCCGCAGCCAACCGCGAATGGGGCGTGGAACTCGAGCGCGCGCTCACCGAGGCACGCCGGCCGGACAGCACACCGCTGGATCGATTCGCGGTGAGCTGGAGCGCGGTGATCGACTCGATCGGTACCCATCGCGGGCTCTGGGCGGCCACGTTCGACACCATCGCCCAGGCCGGACACGATCCGGCGACCAAGGACCAACTCGCGGCCCGAATGGCCGAGGCCCGCGGCGGTCTCGCCGATCTCCTGGCCGATGCCGACGCCGATGCCGACGCTGACCCCCACGCAGCCGACCCGCGAAAAGCGCAGGCGCTCGGCGCTTTCTACCAGATCCTGCTGACCGGCCTGGCCGCCCAGTGCCTGATCGACCCCGAGCATGCACCCACCGGCGCCGATCTGGCCGCCGCGATTCGGGAGGTCACGGAATGAGGCGCGAAAAACACCGCCGCGCTTCCTGATCCGGCTTATCCGGACAGGACGTCGAGTGCTCCTTCGGCACTGCGAGCAGCGGTCAGGCACGCTGTCGTGGTGAACTGGTCGGCCAGCGGATGGCGGGCACGCGCCCGCCATTTGCGAACCGCGACCATGGCTTGCTCGCGTTGCGTCGCGGGAGCGGCGTCGACCGGCAGCCCGAGCCGCAGGTGCGGCGCGACGCCCGAGCCGCCGATGAGCCGGTGCAGTTCCGCGAGATCGGTGGGCGGCAACGACAATTCGTCGGTGCGCAGCCGCCCGAGCAGCCGCAATTCGGCGAATCCGTGCACGTCGGCGAGTAGTGTTCGCACGCGCGGCAGCAACGCGTCGGCCTCGCTGCCCGGGTAGGCGGTGAGCACGCGAGCGAGCGCGGTGAGCGCCGTGTGCGCCTTGAGTTGGTCGGCCCGCTGCCCGAATTGCACGTCGAGCACCGAGCGCAACTCGTCCACACCGCTGCGCGCGGTCAATTCCGCTGCCAGCGTGGCCGAATCGCGCACACCGAGCCGCACCAGGGTGACCGCCATCCGAATGCCGAACAGCCCGAACCGCTCCGCGAGCTGTGCTCGGGCCTCCGGCAGCACCGGCAGAGCGATATCGGGCCGGGCGAAACGGTCGGCGGACAGCAGCGCCGCGCTCAACTCCTCGACGGGCACACCCGCGAGCGCCTCGAACGCGGCGTATTCCTGTTGCCGCAGTGTCGCGGCCGCGAAGGCGAGCAGGCCCGCGACCGGAATCACCGCCTGGCACAGGCCGGTACGCTCCAGCTCCCCCGCGAATCGGGTGGCGACCTCGCGCGCCGAATGCAAGGCGTCGATCCGGCCCGCCCCGATCTCGTCGGCCCGGGAGACCACCCCGACCACGCCGAGCGGACCCGAAACTCCCGAGGCCGCACCGGTTCCGGCGCCGACCCGCTCCAGGAAGTGGACGTCGGCCGCGTCGAGCCTGCGGAGCAGGTAGACCACCGCGTCGGCGCCGGGGATCGCCGGTCCTGCCGCGGCGGGCGCCGTTTCCGCGCCGGGGGTGAGCAATCGAGCCGTGCGCTGCGACACCTCCCGCGACAGCGACGAGGTGCCCGGGGTATCGATGATCGTGGTGTGCGCCAGCGCCGCCGCGGGCCATTCGACCTCGAGATGGTCGACCTCGCGCGGGGCCGGCGCGTTCCAGCGCAACCGCTCCAGGTCGAAGGTCAGTCCATGGGTGCCGCTGCCGCGGCGCACCACCACATTGGCGCGCGCGCCGTCACCCGCGTGCGCCGTCACGCTCGGCGTGGAACCGTAGCGGTACCAGGTGACCACCCTGGTGCACTCGGTCGCGTCGGTCGGGGCGATGTCTTGCCCGACAAGCGAATTGAGCAGGGTGGACTTGCCCGCCTTCAGCGATCCGGCCAGCGCGATGCGCAACGGTTGGTCGAGCCGGCGCGCGCAGTCGGCGAGCAGCGCCCGCGGCCGCGGCTCGCTCGCGAGGGCCGCCCGCGCGGCGCCGACCAGACGATGCGCCTCGGCCACAATTCCCGGTGCCGCGCCGACCTCTCGTGTCACGAGGCAACCGTACCGACGGGCGCGCCCGGCAGCGCGGCCTGCATCGCCTCCGCGTATCTGTTCAGTTCGGCGACCACCCGGAGCTGACGTTCCAGCACCGTGCAGCGTTCGGCCCGACGGGCCTTCGCCATGGTCGCCGCCTCCTGCGCGGCGCGCAGCGAATCGTCGATCGACCGCAGGCTCCGGTCGGCGATGCCCGCGTAGTGATCGCGCAGCGCCCGATGGATGCGGTGCAGGCGGTCCTTGGACTCCTTACCCGTCTGGAACGCGACATCGTCGACGAAGCGGCGCACGGCGGCCTTGGCCTCATTGCGGCGGCGACCCAGCCGTGCCTGCTTGTCGTCCCGGAACGCCTTGCCGCCCACCACGAGTCCGGCGCCGATGGAGATCGGATTCAGCAGCGCGAGCCCGGCGAAGGTGCTGGCGAGGCCGACCATCAGCACGCCACCGTAGGACCCGCGCATGCCGACCAGCAGCTTGCTGCCGAAGCCGATATCGGGTTCCAGCTCCGCGAGGGTGCCCGCGTTCGCGTGCGCGCCTTCGGCGGCGTCCGAGCGCACCTGCGGGAGTTCGACCGTGCCGAGCTCGGTGAAGTGCTCGGCCACCCGTTTCGCGAGTTGCAGCGCCCGGGCGTGCGTCCAGAGCAGGTTGTCGCCGATCGCGGTATCGATGGTGCCGGTGAGATGTTCGGCGATCCGATCCCAATGCCGGCCCGGATCGTGCTCGTCGATCCACTCCTCGGTGGTTCTGGCGATGCCGCGCAACCGATCTCGCAGATCGTGGTCCACATCGCCGGCCAGGTCGGTGATCCCGTCGGCCAGCGTCTGCTGCCACGCGGCGGTGCGGCGCTGCAGTTCCTGTGCCGAGTTGCGCGCCGCCTGGAGTTCGCGCACCGCGGCGGCACCGCGCGCCGGATCGCGCACGGCGACCAGCTCGCTGCCCAGCGCCAGGGCCAAATGCTCTGCCGCCGAGCGGATATCGCGGGCGACGGCGGCCCCGGTGGCGAGCTGGTCGCGCGCCACCACCTGCTCGCGCAGGAATTGATAGAGCGGTCCGAAACCGGATTCGAGGCCGAGCTGCTGGTCCTGCAACCGCAGCGCGTGACTGCGCAGCAACGACGACACCGCGATCATCGGCACGTCCACACCCGCCCTGGCCAGATGCCCGCGATCGGCCTCGTACACCTGTCGCCAGTGTGGATAGAGGTCGGTCTTGGTCACCAGCAGCGCCACCGTCGGGCACAATTCGCGGACCTGCCGCAGGAAGGCGAGTTCCGGCTCGGTGAGCTCGGTGGACGCGTCGGAGAGCACCAGCACCGCGTCGGCGGCGGGCACCATGCCCAAGACACTTGCCGCGTAAGAACTTCCGTGCCCGCCCACGCCCGGCGTATCGACCAGCACGATGCCGTCGGCCAGCAGCGGGTTGGGCACCTCGAGCTCCAACCGCAGGATGCGGCGTCCGTGCGCGAGCGGCGACCGCGCGGACAGCCCGCCGATCTCGTCGATCGGCACCGCGACCCGGGTCTCGGGGCCACCCGCCTCGCCGCCGGGGGCAGTGAGCACCAGCTCCGCCTTCGGTGCCGGACCGTGCGCGAGCACCGTGGTGAACGTGGTGGTCACGTCGTCGCCCACCGGGCAGATATCCAGGTTCAACAGCGCGTTCACGAACCGGCTCTTGCCCTGGTCCAGCTGTCCGGCCACGATGATGCGCCGCCGCGGATCCCGGACCCGTTCGGCCGCCACCTCGAGCGTCCCCACCAGATCGGTGCGGCCCGCGGCCCGCGCCGCCGCAATGGTTTCGCCGAGTACCGCGAGCAGCGGTACCGCCGGTGGTGTGGCGTTCGGTGTTGGCGTCCCCATCGCGGAATGGACCTCTTTCGATTGGTGCGGAACGGTTTTCGGTGCGGTCAGTGCAGCAGTGCGTCGCCGCCGAGATCCGCGCCCGCGGCGCCGGTCAGATCCGTGTTCGCGTGCGTATCGGCGAACAGTCCGGTATCGGTGGAGCTGTCCAGCCCCGAACCGAACGCGCTCGACACATCCAGCGACGACCAGGTATTCGCCGTGGCGCCGACAGTTCCGTCGATCCCCGCTGCCGTGTCCACCGTGCCGTGCGCCGTCGAACCGACCGAACCACCGAGTCCCGCAGACGAATCGACCGCACCCTGTGCGGTGCCGCCGAGCGAACCACCCAGGCTCGCACCCGAGTCCGCAGCCCCGCCGAGCGAACCACCGAGATTCGCACCCGCGTCCACGGTGCCACCGAGCGAACCACCGAGATTCGTGCCGGCATCCACCGCACCGCCCAGCGAACCACCGAGTCCCGCAGTGGTATCCACCGATCCACCGAGACTGCCGGACAATTCGCCGCCGAGATCGGCGGCGGAGCCGAGGCCCGTGGACAGCCCGGTCTCCAGACCGGTGGTCGCCTGCGCAGTCGCGTCCAGCCCGGCGCCGAGACCGGTTTCGAGACCGGAGCCCGCCTGCACGGCGCTGTCGAGTCCGGCCGAAAGCCCGCCGCCGAGAACGGCGCCCGCATCTGCGGCCGCTCCGATCGTCGTGCCCAAACCGGTTTCCAGACCGGCGCCGAGATCGGTGCCCGCGTCGAGTCCCGCACCGAGGCCGGTCTCCAGACCGGAGCCCACCTCCGCCCCGGCGTGCACCGCGCCATCCACTGTGGTCCCCAGGCCCGTGCTCACTTGCGCGGCCGAATCCGCCACGCCGCTAAGGGCGGCCGAGACGGTGCCGCCCACTCCGGTGTCCAGGCCCGCACCGAGTTCGGCACCGGCGCCGAATGCACCGTCGAGGCCGGTGGACAGTCCGGTCTCCAGACCGGAACCCGCCTGCATCAAACCATCCACAGTCGTCCCCAGGCCGGCGCTCACCTGTGCAGCCGAATTCCCCACGCCGCCAAGGGCTGTGGATACATTGCCGGTCAGTCCGGTGGAAAGGTCCGCCGCGGCGTCGACGGTACTGCCGAGCCCGGCCGACAGGTCGCCGGCCGCGCCGACCGCGCCGTTCAAGCCGGTCGACAGCCCCGTACCGAGATCCGCGCCCACGGTCGCGCCGAGGCCGGTCGCGGCGTTCACCGCGCCGCCGAGGCCGGCGGACAGATCGGTCGCGGTGTGCACCGCGCTCTGCAATCCGGCGTTCAGATCTGCCCCGAGCTGACTGCCCACACCTGTTTGCAGCCCGGCCGCCGCATCGAGCGCGCCGCCGACGCCGGTAGACAGGCTCGTCTCCAGCCCGGTCCCGAGGTGCAACGCATTGTTCACCGCGCCTTGCAGTCCGGTGCCGAGGTCCGCGCCCACCTGCAGGCCCGCGCCGAGACCGGTGACCGCCTGCGCGCCTGCGCCGAGGGCGCCGCCGAGCGCGCCGGTCAGATCCGCGCCCACGTTCGCGGCCGTCTCCAGCCCGGCACCGATATTCGCGCCGATCTGCAAGCCGGTGTCGATCGCCGTATGCAACCCGGCGTCGACATCGATGCCGGTGCCGACCTGCCCGCCGAGATCGAGGCCGAGGTCGGCGCCGACGTTCAGCCCCGCGTTGGCGGCCGCGGCAGCCCCGACCGCGCCCGCCGCGCCGAGCCCGGCAGCGACACCGGTCTGGGCGCCCGCGGCCACGATCGCGGACAGCTGCGAACCACCGGCGACCAGCGCCGACTCGGCGACCATCGGGGCGACGGCAGCGATGTCTTCCGGTGTCACCGCAGGCAAACCCGCGGCCACCAGCGCCTCCGTCGGGTTGGCGCAGTAGCCGACCGCCGCCTCGTGATCGCGAAGCAAATTCAGGATGAACTCGAGAATCGCGTTGGGTGTCATCGGAAACATCTCCTGAGAGCTGGCGGACCTTCACGATCCGCGTCGTTGGAATGAATTTCACGCTAGGGGCGCAACTCGTTACGCGGAACGGGGCCGACCCCTACTGCTCCCCCGGTGCGGCCGTTAGGGGCGGCCGCGGCATTAGGGGAATTTCCCCGCGAGTTCCCCCACGCAGGTAACGGCGGACCGCCAGCTACCGAAACAACTGATGCATCGGCGTGCCCGCACTGCCTTTCGCACCCGGACTACACAACAGCGAGACCCGACCACAGAGTTTTCGAACGGGGTTCACGAATGACACAGCGTGTGGCGCTCGGCATCACTGTCGGAGCGTCGAATTCGGTCGCCGTGGCGGCAGCGGGGGAGGACAGCTACAGCGTGTGCACGCGTTCCAGCGTGCTGCGACTGAGCGCCGGCGCACCGCCCACCCTCGGCGCCACCGCGCCCGGCGAGGGACGGCACTCCCGCGAGGTTCTGCTCGAAGGATTCCTGGCCCGGGTCGGCGATCCGGTCGACATGCTGGCCGAGGACGGCACGCCGCATTCGGCCGCCGACCTCGTCGCGACCGCCGTGACGTGCCTGATGGACGAGCTGGCCACCGGGTCGCGCGAGCCCGGCTCGACCGTGGCCTGCCACCCGGCTTGGTGGTCGGCGCACACCGTCGACATCCAGCGCGCCGCCTTCGATCGGTCCGGTCTGCGCGAGGTGACCCTGGTGCCGGAACCGATTGCCGCGCTGCGCTGGCTCACCGCCGCTCACGGTCCGCGCACCGACGGCCCGGTGGTCGTCTACGACCTCGGTGCCACCGGCCTCACGGTCTCGGTGTTGCGCACCGGCGATCACGCCGGATTGCTCGGCACACCGCTGCGGAGCACGGACATCGCCGGCGCGGAATTCGATCTGCTCACCATGCGCTACGTTCTGGCAAATGTTACGGACGCAAATGATTTGGATCCGTTCGACCCGGCGGTGGAACGCGAATTGGCGACATTGCGCGAACGCTGCCGAACGGCGAAAGAAGAGCTGTCGATCAATACCGCCACGGTCGTGCGGGTGCGGTTGAATCCCGCGGACCCACACAGCAGCAATGTGCGGCTGGTCCGCGGCGAGCTGGAGGATCTGCTCCGCGCGCCGCTGCTGCGCTCGACCGATCTGGTCCGTGACGCGGTGCACCGGGCCGGTTTGACGATCGGCGATATCGGCGGTGTGCTGCTCACCGGTGGCGGCGGTGCGATACCGCTGGTCGCCGAACTGATCTCGTCCGAGTTCGGGCTCCCGGTGCTGGCCGCGCCCGCGCCGGCGCAGACCAGCGCCCGCGGCGCCGCACTGCTGGCCGCGGACCTGGCCGACGCCGCGGCCCGGGTACCCGCCGCACCACCGGCCTCGATCGGGTCGGACACCGAAGAGCTGCCCACGGTGGCACTTTCGGCCACGCCCGCGGTTGCCGCTGCCTCGGCAACGCCGCCCCTGCCGACGGCGGCCGCCGCTCCGCGCAGCGGCAAGCGACGACTCGCCGTGGTCGCGGGCGCGGTCGTCGTACTCGGCCTGCTCGCCACCGGCACCGTCGCGATCGGCACTGGCATTCAATCGAATCCGGCTTCGACGAATACCTCGACGCCCGCACGAGCCGGCGAGATCGCCGCGACCGTCGGCGCCCCGCCGGGCGACCCCACGGATCCGAATGCGCCGGTCGCGGTGGCGGATCCGGCGTCCCCGACCGCGAATCGCCCGAAAACCGAAGCGGGGCAGCCCGGCACACCGGCGGCGACCACCGTCGCCGTGGTGAACAGCCAGCCCGCCGCGGGTCAGCCCGCGGCGCCGCCCGCGGAACCCGGTGCGGCACAACCGGCCCCGCAACCTCAGCCCGCCCCTGCTCCGGCTCCAGCACCGGGTCCCGGCCCGCAGCCGCAGCCGCCGACCGCGCCCACCGTGCCGAGCCTGCCGACCGGCGTCTTGAACGACACCGTCGATCAGGTCGGCGGCACGGTCGGCACCGTCCTGCGCGCACCCGGCCAGATCCTCGGAGGAAACGGTGGCTGATATCGCCTTCGACACCCTGCCCTCGGCGCGGGAGATCCTGCGGGAGCTGGAGACCGCCGATCGGGAGCCGATCGTCTATCTCATCCGCGGCCGTTCGCAGACCGGTAAGTCGACCCTGCTCAACGAGATTCGCACCAGGCTGCGGGCCCGCGGCATCCCGCTACAGGACGCGCTGGTCGCCGAGACCGCGCCCGCCGCCACCGCCGACGAGCCGATCACCGTCGCGGGCAACGGCTTCGGCGGCGCCCGCACGGCCGGGTCGCCCCGCCCGGCACTGGTCATCGACAACGCGCACACGCTGAGCCGGTCCGATCTCGACTTCCTCTGCACCGCCATCGAATCCGGAACCCGCACGGTGGTGCTGGCCACCCAGCAGCGGCCCCACGATCCGCGCCTGCGCGTCCTGGCCGACACCGTCGCCCGGCGCGGCCGGGTGGTCGAGCTGCGCGCGCTCGGCGTCACCGATATCGCGCCGTTCGCCCGGGAACTCGGCATGATGGTGCCGCGCCAGGTGGCTCAGCACATCCACCGCCAGACCGACGGCATCCGCGGTGGCGTCGTCGCCGCGCTGACCGCCGCCTGTTCGGCCCGCCTGGACGCGGGCATCGGCGCGGTGGACGCCGCCGTCGCCGCTTGGGCCCGCGCCCTGCTGGACAACCTGGAGCCGGATCTGCTGGAGACCCTCGTCGTCGCCACCACGGGCACCGGCTTGGACGCCAGCGAACTCACCGAGGTGCTGGGCGTGGAACCCGGTGCCGCACAGCACCTCATCGATCGGGCCCGGGCCAGCGCCCTGGTCACCGACGCGGACCTGCTGCTCACGCCCGCGGTCGGACCGCTGCGCACCCTGCTCGGCGATCGCCGGTTCGTCGGCGTGCAGCGCAAGCTGCTCGGCGCGCGGCTCGACGCGGGCCTGCTGCGCGACCACACCGCGCTGCTGCTGGCCGAATCGGGCGTGCGCGATCCGCGCCTGGCCGAATTCCTCACCACGGCAGCGGAAAAGGCGGGCCGGGAGGCGGTGCGCTATTACGCGGCGGCCGCGGCCACAGGCGCCGACCCGGACCGTATCGCGCTGCGCTGGGCCGAGGCCGCCGGCCGCAACGGGGACGGTGAGACCGCCATGCGCCTGGCCGAGCCGGTACTCGCCCGCCCCGGCGTCTCCGGCGCGGAGCTCGCCGACGCGGTGCGGATCTGCGCCGCCGTGCTGACCCGGCGGGGACTGGTCGCCCGTGCGGCACAACTGTATTCGTGGCTCGGCGCGCAGCGGGTCGGCGCGGACTGGGCGGTCGGCGCCACCGTGCTCGCGCTCGCAGGCGACGTGGCGGGCGCGGCGGAGATGTCCGCCTCGGCGACCCAGTGGCCGCCCACCGAGGCCACCGCGCACGCCCGCTTGATCGCGGGCGCGCTCGCGGACACCCTGACCGGGCACGAAACCCCGGACGCAGCACCGCGATCCGCGAATCGCTGCGCCGCGGCGGTCTCCGCGCTCGTGCAGGCCGCGCACGCGGACTCCGGTGTCGACCGCTTCCTCCCGTGCACCGCGGTGTCCATCGCGACGCTGCTGTGCCTCGGCACCGGCGAGCCGCGCCGGGCCGGTGACGCACTGCGCCGCGCCACGGCCAGCGGCCTGCGCTGCCATCAACTGCAGGTGCTCGCCGCCTGGACGGCGATGCTCGGCGGCGACGAGCGCGCCGCGGCCGCCACCGTCGCCACGCTCGAGCACGATTCGCTCGACCCGCGCGACCGGCTGCTCGCACACGGTGTCGCCGTCGGCCTGGCCCGGCGCACCGGCGACCACGTCGCGCTGGCCCGGGCCTGGCAGTCCGCGCATCCGATGTTCGACGACGTCGAGACCGATCTGCTCACGCTGCTGCCGATCGGAGAGCTGTGGCTGGCGGGCATCCGGTTACGCGACGAACGCCGGATCGCGCCGCTGGTCGACGCCGCGCTCGCGCTGCTGCGCCGGGTGGGCGAACCACCGCCCTGGGCGAACGCCTTCCACTGGTACGG
>NZ_BDCI01000007.1 GCF_001613425.1 Nocardia vulneris
GGGCGACCGGCACGCGGCGATCCTCGCCGACGCGGGCCGCACCTGGGTGCTCGTGCTGCGCGGACAGGTCGCGGCGGCACCAGTGGCGACGGCCGTGGCCGGGCTGAGCGAGATCGGCATGACCTGGGACGCCGCCCGTCTCGCCAGCGAGGCCGCGCTCGGCGCCGCCGATTCGGCCACCGCCACCGCACTGCTCAAGCTGGCCCGTACGGTCCGCGCCGACGCGAAGCCGCAGGAACCGAGCGTCGCGCCCGCGCAGCCGGTGGTGCGGGAGGGCACGCCGCCCGTCCCCGATCCGGCGATCGGGGAGCCGGCCGCGATCCTCAGTGAGCGCGAACGCGAAGTCGCCGAACTGGTGTTACTCGGCCTCACCTACCGTGAGATCGGCGCACGTCTGTACATTTCCGCCAAGACCGTGGAGCATCATGTCGCCCGTATTCGACGCCGGATCGGTGCGCGGTCCCGATCGGAGCTATTGTCGATGCTCCGTGCCATGGGACACGGCTCACTGCTGGTGTGATCCAGCACTGGTGCACAGAGTGCGGATTCGTCAGCCGGACGCCGAAGCGAGGTATTGAGGATGGCCACAGGGGTGGGCCTGCGCATCGCCGAGGACGAGTGCACGGCGGCGATCGTCACCGACAGCGGCGATGAGCCGCTGCTCATCGTCCGCGAGTCGGTGCTGTACATGTCCGACGACGGCGACGCCGCACTCGGCGAAGCGCCGCCGGACGGGAACGCCCACGCGATCACGGGCTTCGTGCGCGCCGTCGGCGATCCGGCCGGTCTCGCGGTCGACGACGGTGAGGCCTACCGGGCCGAAGACCTCGTCGCGACCGCGTTGTTCTGCCTGATCAACCTCACGGCCGAATATCTCAACGGCGCCGCCGAGTTCTACGCCACGCATCCGGGCGACTGGCCCCGCGAATACATCCAGGCGCTGCGGGACGCGCTGGACTACCTCGGACTGCGTTCGGTGCTGCTGGTCAGCGAGGCCGAGCTGCCGAGCGCGGGGACCGCGGAGCCCGGCGGCACGTACGCCTACGACGCCGCCCGCGCCGCGCTGGCCGCGGTGTTGTCCACGCCCGCGGGCAGCACACCGCCCGACCCGACGCACGCCGAGAACTCGACGGTGGACACCGTGATCATTCCGGCGGTGCCTGCGTCCGAGGCACAGCCGCAGGCGTATTCGGCGGCCATCCCGCTGGCCGAGCCGCTGCCGACGACCGCGGCCGCGGAGCCGGAACCACAACCCGAGCCCACGCAGCCGGCACCGAAGAAGGACCGCAAGCAGCTGTCGCTGCTGATCGGAGCGGCGGCGCTGATCGGGCTCGTGCTCGGCGGCTTCGCGGTGGCCGTGCTGTTCCGCGAGCAGAGCGACACTCCGGTGCCGCCGCTGCGCGACGCCAAATCCGATCAGGTGACGGTGAGCCCGACCCCGGCCGCGCCGCCGGTCAACTTCCCGACCGTGCCGTCCACCCCGCCGACCACCGAACCGCCGGTGACCATCACGGCGACCACACCGCCGGAAACGAGCGAGCCGCCGCCTCCGCCACCCCCGCCGCCGACCACCGAAGCTCCGACGACCACGCCGACACCGACGACGCGCCCGAAGCCGTCGAAGTCCTCGCCGTTCCAGCCGTTGCCGGAGATCCCGTCCATCCCTGGCCTGCAGATACCGGGCAGTCGGTGATTAGTAGAGCCCTTCCCCGGTTTGTGCCTTAAAGTGATGCGCTGACCGGTGTTGTCGGATGAATTCCCGGCGCTCGGTCTGTTGCTGGAGGACGACTGTGAGCCAACGGATTCCAGGCCCGTTGCCGCGGATTTAGCTGGCACTTGCGTGCCACGAAGGGATTTCATGCGCAAGTTGGTGGCGCGCCGCGCCGCGGTCAAAGCTGTCGCTATCGCTTCGACCGTTTTCCTCGCTCCCTTGCTCGGCGCGACCACCGCCGCGGCGGCGCCAGCCACACCCGCGCAGCTCACCGCCGATACGCTGCCGCCCGAACTGGCGCAGGCCATCGCGCGCGACCTGAAGATGACGCCGACCGAATACCTGGACCGGGCCGCCCGCGCACAGCAACTGCGCGACTACGCCCGCGACTTCCGCTCCGAGCGTCCCGAGGCGTTCGCGGGCGCGTGGATCGGCACCGACGGCAAGCCCATCGTCGCGGTCACCTCGCTCGACGCCGCCAAGATCGCCTCCGCCGACGGCTACCAGACCAGGCTCGCCCCCGTCTCCGCGGACGGGCTGGAGGGTTCGCTGATGCAGCTGAACCAGTGGATCACCAGTCTGCCCCGGGAGATCTCGACGGCGATCAACTCGGTCGCCATCGACTTCCTCAACAGCCAGCTGGTACTCAGCGTCGCCAACACCCCCGCGGGCCACCTGCTGAACCTGCCGACCCTGATCGCCAACGTCAAGGTCATCCTCTCGCCCGGCAGCGGCGGTGCGGTGGAGCGGCGGCCGATGGGTGGCGACACCTACATCAGCGCCCCGATCCCGCTGAGCGACGCCTCGTTGAAGGGCGTCGACGTCTGCTCGTTCGGCTTCAACAGCGTCGACGCGGCCGGTAACGCGCTGAACATCAGTGCGGGACACTGCGATCCGAACGTCGGCAAGGACAGCCAGACGGCCACCGTCTACTTCCCCAACGTCAAGGACATCCCGGCCAGCCCCGAGCTGGGCACGTTCGTCCAGGCGAAGCTGGGCGGGCAGAGCGCACTGGACTACTCGGTGATCAAGCTGAACGAGCGCGCCGTCCGCGCCGGCATGGACCAGCCGACCGTGCGCGGCGCCAACGGCACCACGCTGTCGATCACCGGCACCGCCGACCCGATCACCGGCGCGCCGGTGTGCAAGACCGGGCAGTCCTCCACCTTCACCTGTGGCTTCGTGGTGGCCGACCGGGTCGAGACTCAGCTCTACACCGCGGAGGGCGAGAGCAAGGTCGTGCGCGGCTTCGCCAGCTCGGCCTGCACCCTCGGCGGGGACAGCGGCGGCGCGATCGTGTCCGGCACGCTCGCCCTCGGCATCACCAGCGGCTCCAACGCGGCCGAGGCCCCCGATTGCAACGAGGCCAATATCGCGCTGGCGCAGTACGGCGGCACCGCCAGCCTCGGCATTCCGATCCGGCCGATCCTGGCCGATATCGACGCCTCGTCCGGCGGCGGCGTCGGCAGCGGCATCTCGGTGCGAACCCGAGGCTCGGTATAAGTAGGCATAGCGGGCTCGAGCCCATATAGTCTGGGCATGCTCCTGCCACGTATAGGTCATCTCCGATCAGCTGCGCGACAGACCCGGGTCCGAAAATCAGTGATCGCCGCTTCGGCGGCGATACTGCTGTTCGGACCGACGGCAGTAGCGTCTGCACAACCCGATCCCGCGCCGAACCTGCCCGCAGAGCTCGTCAGCGCGATCGCCCGTGATCTGAAGATCTCGCCGGAGGAGTACCTGCACCGCGCCGACGTGGCCCAGCAGGTCGCCGCGTTCGCCACCACCGCCCAGCGGCAGTACCCCGCCGTGTTCGGCGGCTCGTGGCTCGACGAGGGTGGCAAGGCGGTCGTGGCGCTGGCGCAGGGGCCGGGTGCCGACGAGGCCCGAAAGGCCGCGCAGTCCGCCGGTTTCGAGGTGCGCAACGTGGCCAAGAGCGAGACCGCGCTGCGTGGTGAGAAGAGCGCGTTCGAGCGGTGGCTGGAGGGCCAGCCCGAGGCGGTCTCCTCGCTGGTGCGCGGCGTCGTGGTCGACACCGTCAACAACAGCATCGCGGTGCGCGTCGACAAGATCGGCCTGCCGATGCCGAACTTCATCGATCCGTCCCGGGTCATCGTGATGGCCCCGCCGGTTGCCGGTGAGCAGGCGACGCTGCCGCAGGGGAGCGAAATCGCCGGTGCCGGAACCGGTGTGCTGGCCGGCGGCGACGGTTACGCCTCGGTCGCGGGCCGCACCTCGCTGCGCTGCTCGCTCGGCTTCAACGGCACCGACCGCAACGGCAACATCGTGAATGTCACTGCGGGCCACTGCAACCCGGATCTGCCGTCGGCGGGCAACGACAACGCCGCGCGGATCCACGAGCTCAACGGCGACCGGCTCGGCACCGAGCTCGGCCGGTTCCAGAAGTCGGTGCTCGGCGAGCAGGACTACTCGATCGTGCGGATCGCCGATCAGTCCCGGGATCGCTTCAGCAACAACGAGGTTCGGGTGCCCGGCGCCGCGTCCATCCGGATCGAAGGCGTCGCGACCCCGGTCGTCGGCGCGCCGGTCTGCAAGTCCGGTTCGCGGACCGGCTTCAGCTGCGGCGTGGTGAACGCGGTCGACCAGACCGTGCAGGTGGGCGAGCGCGAGCTGACCCAGGCCTTCTCGGCCAACATCTGCGCGCTGCCCGGCGACAGCGGCGGCCCGATCGTGACCGGCCGCCTGGCGCTCGGCATCTCCAGCGCGTCGTCGGTGGCCGACTACCCGATCTGCGAGATCCCCAACCTGATCGGCGCCCTCACCGGCAACGCACCGCAGCTGTTCGCGCAGCCGGTGCACGTGGTGCTCTCGGACAACCCCGGTCTGAAGCTGCGCACCAACTAGTTTTTTCCCGACGGAAGGGCCGGCCGCGTTCGCGCGGCCGGCCTTTTCGCTGTCCCGGGCGCCTTTCCACTGGCCTTGCCAGCCCGTTCCGGCGGCGAATGCGATGCTGTGCCCGGCACCGTTGCGGCATCCTGGACTGCATGTGTTTGGTGTTGATCGGCTGGCGCGCCCATCCGGAGTATCGGTTGATCGTCGCGGCCAACCGGGACGAGTTCTATACCCGGCCGACCGAGTCCATGCGCTGGTGGCCGGAGCTGCCCGGCTTGCTCGCGGGTCGCGATCTGGGCGCGAAGAACAAATCCGCGGGCGATCCGCCCGGCACCTGGCTCGGGCTCGGCGCCACCGCGCCGGATCAGCAGGAGCCGCTGCGCCCCAACCGATTCGCGACGGTGACCAATGTGCGCAACCCGAAAGACGAGCGCGCCGACGCCCGTTCGCGCGGCGCGCTGCTGATGGACTTCCTGCGGGGCTCGTCGCAGCGGCGCTCCGGCGCCGACTTCCCCGGCCCGGAGAAATACGTCCTCGACGTCGCGGCCGCACCCGACGACTACAACGGCTACAACCTGGTGGTGTCGGACCTGGACGCGCTGTGGTGGCATTCGAACCGCAGCGCCGCGCCGCCGCGGGAACTCACACCCGGCTTCCACGGCCTCTCCAACGCCCCGTTCGTCAGTTCGGTAGGGCCGAACCCACAGGACACGGATTTGACCACCCCACAGCCCATCTGGCCCAAAGTACGCAGCGGCGTAGCCGACCTGCGGGCCGTGGTGGCGTCCGAGCCGGGCGCGGTGGCGCGCTATTTCGAGGTGCTCGCGGACCGCACTCGCGCCGCGGACGCGGAACTGCCGGACACCGGCGTGCCCAAGCGGATGGAGCGCAGGCTCTCGTCCCGGTTCATCGCCGACGGCGTGCACGGCACCCGCGCGAGCACGGTGCTACTGGTGCGGGAGGACGGCTCGTTCGAGATGGCGGAGCGAACCTTCGGGCGGTTCGGGCGACCGAAGGGCACGGTGTCGATGCGCGGCACGCTGGAAATGCCCGCCTGAAACGACGACTCGGCCCGCCCTCCGAGGAGAGCGGGCCGAGTCGATGGAACCGAAAGAACTTACTTCACCGGCTGCGGCTTGTCGGCCCACTGGGTGGTGCCGTCCGGCGCCTGAATGGTGTTGATCAGCTCGAGGCCCGCGGCGACCAGCGCCGGGCCACCGACGATGATGGTGCCCAGGATGCCGCCGATACCGGCGCCCACCGGGATGCCGAGCAGGCCGCCGACACCGAAGATCGGCAGGCCGAGGAAGAAGCCGACGACGGCGCCGATCGCGGTGCCGATGAAGCCACCGATCGCGGTCGCGATGCCGAACTTGCTGGCGAACTCGTTCTGCGCCCGCTGGTTCTCGATCGGCGAGGCGATGTCCTGCGCCACGGACGGGCGTGCGGCCACCGGCTTGCCGGTGACGACGAGGCCCTCGGGCTTCTGCGGGGTGATCTCGAGGACGGTGCCGTCCTTCTTCACCTCGGTCTTGACCGGGACGAGGGTGCCGTCGACGTCGACCTCGAGCGGGAACGACACGAGAGTGTTGCCCTGACCGTCACGCACGTTGGCAACACTGAGCTTGGGATCTTCGGCGGTCGCTCCGTCCTGCTCGGTAACCGAGAAGGTGCCCCCCTTGAGCGACGCGACAACCGTCTTGTCGACCAGCTTGACGGAGTAGTTGATGCCGGAGTCGGCCGGTGCGGCGACAGGCTCGGCATGCGCGGTCCCGAGACCGATGGTCATCGCGCCGATGACCAACGCGGCACCCGCGGTGGTTCTGCGGAGGTTCATTCAGTTTCCAATCCATCATCAGGTCGTCTACCGGCCGGTCTGCGTCACGCGAGAGCTCTTCATCAAATCCGGGCGGTCGCCCCGGATCCTCCCCGAGCAGTGCGGAGACGGGCACAGCAGACAGAACGTCGTGAGCGTAATCGAACGGCCGCTCAGATGCGAGATGCATTACGCGCCTTGCGGACTAAGCCTGACCTTAGCGACGGAACCGATTCGCTCGACGTTTACGGTGGTGATCACCTGAACATGCAGTTGGATTGGCAACCCTTTTGTGACGTTCCTCACAGGTAAATTCTGCGTCAAGCCCCAGGAAGATGGGGCATAGCTCAGGTGCTGATCGTACGGTAGACAGTGGTTGTTACCGGTGGGTAACTTACCGCCGGTTAGGATACGAGCCAACCGGGGCGGCCGGACTGCCCTCGCTCGTGTTGCCTCTCTAGAGAAAGGTCGCGACATGAATGCCCTGACAGTGACGCTGGGCACGATTGGGACGGCGCTCAGCCTATTGTGTTGGGCCTCGTTCGTCGGCGGCGTTCGAAATATCGCGCGCACCATCATGATCGGCCAGAGCGCGCCGGACCGCTGGCGACCGTTCTTCCCCCGCTTCAAGACGATGATCGTGGAATTCCTGGCGCACACGCGCATGGTGAAGTTCCGCACCGTCGGCTGGGCCCACTGGCTGGTGATGATCGGCTTCCTGGCCGGGTTCATCCTCTTCTTCGAGGCCTACGGGCAGACCTTCGATCCCGAATTCCACTGGCCGATCATCGGCAACTGGGCGATCTACCACCTGGCCGACGAGATCCTCGGCATCGGCACCGTGATCGGCATCCTGGTGCTGATCGTGATCCGTCAGCTGAACCACCCGCGGCTGCCCGAGCGGCTGTCCCGATTCAGCGGCTCGCGGTTCGGTCCCGCCTACATCATCGAGACCATCGTGCTGATCGAAGGTCTCGGCATGGTGCTGGTCAAGGCGGGCAAGATCGCCGTCTACGGCCACTCGAACCCGTGGACCGACTTCTTCACCATGCAGGTCGCCAAGCTGCTGCCGGCCAACGCGACGATGGTCGCGCTGTTCGCGTTCGTGAAGCTGATGTCGGGCAGCACCTTCCTGTTCCTGGTCGGCCGCAACCTCAACTGGGGCGTGGCGTGGCACCGCTTCTCGGCGTTCCCGAACATCTACTTCAAGCGTGAGGACGACGGCGGCGTCGCGCTCGGCGCGGTGAAGCCGATGATGTCCAAGGGCAAGCCGATCGACATGGAGACCGCCGACCCGGACAACGACACGTTCGGCGCGGGCCGGATCGAGGACTTCTCCTGGAAGGGCTGGCTCGACTTCACCACCTGCACCGAGTGTGGCCGCTGCCAGTCGCAGTGCCCGGCCTGGAACACCGGTAAGCCGTTGTCGCCCAAGCTGCTGATCATGTCGCTGCGCGACCACGGCTACGCCAAGGCGCCGTACCTGCTGGCCGGTGGCCGCAAGGACATGGGCGGCGACGAGGTCGGCCTGGTCGACGCCGAAGGCGCGCCGAACGAGGCCGCGCTGGCCAAGATCTCCGACGCCGCGAAGGCGGAAGCGGAACGTCCGCTGGTGGGCGAGCTCGAGGCCAACGGCATCATCGACCCCGAAGTGCTGTGGTCGTGCACCACCTGCGGTGCGTGCGTCGAGCAGTGCCCGGTGGATATCGAGCACGTCGACCACATCATCGACATGCGCCGCTACCAGGTGCTCATCGAATCGGAGTTCCCGTCCGAGCTCGCGGGCCTGTTCAAGAACCTGGAGAACAAGGGCAACCCCTGGGGCCAGAACTCCAAGGACCGGCTCAACTGGATCAACGAACTGGACTTCCAGATCCCGGTCTTCGGCCAGGACGCGGACAGCTTCGACGGATACGACTACCTGTTCTGGGTCGGTTGCGCGGGCGCCTACGAAGACCGTGCGAAGAAAACCACCAAGGCGGTCGCCGAACTGCTCGCCACCGCGGGCGTCAAGTTCATGGTGCTCGGCGCCGACGAGACCTGCACCGGCGACTCGGCCCGGCGCGCGGGCAACGAGTTCCTGTTCCAGCAGTTGGCCGCGCAGAACATCGAACTGCTCAACTCGGTGTTCGAGGGCGTCGAACAGCAGAAAAAGAAGATCGTCGTCACCTGCGCGCACTGCTTCAACGCACTCAACAACGAATACCCGCAGGTGGGTGGCACTTACGAGGTGGTGCACCACACCCAGCTGCTGAACCGCCTGGTGCGGCAGAAGCAGCTGATCCCGGTCGCCTCGGTGTCGCAGAACGTCACCTACCACGACCCCTGCTACCTGGGCAGGCACAACAAGGTCTACAACGCGCCGCGCGAACTGATGGAAGCCTCCGGTTCCACGCTGGTCGAAATGCCGCGCCACGGCGAACGTTCCATGTGCTGTGGTGCCGGTGGCGCGCGCATGTGGATGGAAGAGCAGCTCGGCAAGCGGATCAATGTCGACCGCGTGGACGAGGGCCTCAACACCCTCACCGGCGCCGGCGGCGCGACGCCGGGCAAGATCGCGACCGGCTGCCCGTTCTGCCGCGTCATGCTCACCGACGGCGTCACCGCCCGGCAGGAAAAGGGTGAAGGCGAAGGAGTCGAGGTCGTCGACGTCGCCCAGCTCATGCTCGACGCCATCGACCGGGTCGACCCGGCCCGGCTCACCGAGAACCTCACCGTCGTGCAGGAGCCGAAAGCGCCTGCGGTGCAAGAGGTCGCCGAGCCCGAACCCGAACCGGAGCAGCAGGCCCCGGCGGCCAAGGCCGCGCCGACCGGCGGCGGACTCGCGATGAAGGGCCCGGCGAAGGCACCCGGTGGCGGGCTCGGCATGAAGGGCGCGGCCAAGGCGCCCGGAGCCAAGGCCGAAGAGCCCGCCGCGGAAGCGGCGCCACCGGTCAAGGGTCTGGCCATGAAGGGCCCCGCCAAGAAGCCCGGCGGACTCGGCATGAAGGGCGCGGCCAAAGCGCCGGGCGCGAAAGCCGAACCCGCCGCGGAAGAGTCGGCCGCGGAGACCACCGCGCCGCCGGTCAAGGGTCTCGCCATGAAGGGCCTCGCCAAGAAGCCCGGCGGGCTCGGGATGAAGGGCGCGGCGAAGGCGCCGGGCGCGAAGGCGGCACCGGCCGCGGAATCCGCTCCCGCCGAGTCGGCTCCCGCCGAATCGGCCTCTGCCACCGAGTCCGCTTCCGCCGCACCGGCTCCCGCGCCGAAGCCGGTCAAGGGACTCGGTATGAAGGGCGCCGCCAAAGCACCGGGCGCGAAGGCACCGGCCGCACCCGCGCCCGCTCCGGCGGCCGAGAGCCCGGCCGCCCCGGAAACGCCCGCAGCCGAACCGGTTTCGGAACCCACCGAAACCAAGCCGACCATCCCCGCCAAGGGTTTGGCCATGAAGTCCGGCTTCAAGCGCCCCGGCCCCAAGGCCCCCGGCACCCCCGCGACCCCGGCCGACCCGGCACCCCCGGCCGACCCGGCACCCCCGGCCGACCCCGAACCCGTCGCGGAATCCCCCGCCGAGGACTCCACCCCCGAGCCGCCCCAACCCACCAACGGCACCGGCAACGGCGAAGCCACACCCCCCACCGCCAAACCAGGCGGCCTCGGCTTCAAGTCCGGCGCCAAGGCCCCGGGCCGCAAGAACTGAACGAACTGAACAGCGAGATCGGCCCGGGCGTCCAACGCGCCCGGGCCGATCTCTTCTATGGCCATGCCGACGATAGTTACTACGTATCACCCGCCCGGTCGTGCTGATATCATTGATCGAGAGATTCTGATATCAGGAGGTTCGTGATGTCGCGGACGCTAATAGACATCGACGACGACGCCCTCGCTCTCGCAGCCGAGGAACTGGGGACGAAGACGAAGGTCGCGACCGTGAACGCCGCACTGCGGGAGGTCGCGAACAGACGAGCGGTATCGAAGATGATCCAGCAGCTGCGGGACAGCGAGACGGACCTTTCGCCCGAAGCCATGAGGGGAGCTTGGCACTGAGGACACTGTTCATGCTCGCGGACAAGTCGGCGCTCGAGTGGGTACTGCGCGACGATACTGCCGCGGCCGATTTCGCCAGGGTGACCGGCGAACCAGGTGCACTGGTCGCCGCCTGCCATCTCACCGCATTGGAGATCGGTTACTCGGCGCGTTCGCACGCCGACTACGTCGCGAAGCTCACAGGTCAACAGTCCTTGGTCTGGCTACCGGTCACCGAGGAGGTCATGGACCGGGCGTTGGCCGTCCAGGGCATCCTCGCCGAACGCGGAGCCCATCGGCTGCCCATCCCCGACCTGGTCATCGCCGCGACCGCCGAGGTTCACGGCGCGACCGTCCTCCACGTCGACAACGACTACCAGACCATTGCGGACGTGACCGGCCAACCACATCAACGGCTGCGGACGGGCTGACCCTCGGGATAGGACGCCGAGACCGCTCATCAAGATAGTGCAGGTCTGATCCGTCCACCTGGATCGACGAATCCGCGTACGCCGTCGCAGTATCTCGCCAAGCTGCCAGAGCAATGGCCAGTCGGTCCGATGAACCGGATTCGAGTCCAGCTCGACCGGCGCCGACAAGATCCCTGAGCAGCTCTCGGCGGTTCACCCCAGACAGGAGATCGAGCCATGAGTAGACCACCGCATACCGACCGGGCCGCAGATGCATCCGCCGATGATGTCACCGCCGCCGAAGAACTCGCGTACCGGGAGCAACAGCGGCGGACGCAATACGAGGCGATCCACGCGACCTCGGTGGCCCTGGACGACGAGGAAGATCCACGAATGGTGCTGGCAGAGCTGCAAGTGATCCGGAAGGAAATCGCCGATCGTCGGCTCAGGGGTGGGTGAGGGTGGCGTAGCGGGTGAGGTGGTGGTCGGGGGTGCCGTATTCGTGCTGGATGGCGGTGAGGCGCTTGAAGTAGTGGCCGATGGCCAGTTCTTCGGTCATGCCCATGGCGCCGTGCAGTTGGACGGCGTTCTGGCCGATGAAGCGGGCGGCGCGGGCGACGGTGACCTTGGCGGCGGCGACGGCGCGGGCGCGGGCCGGGGGTTCGGCGGCGAGCGAGTAGATCGCGAGGTAGGTGGCGGCGATGGCTTGTTCGAGTTCCATATACATGTCGACCATGCGGTGTTGCAGCACTTGGAAACTGCCGATCGGCTGACCGAACTGCTTGCGCTGCTTGGCGTATTCGAGGGTGTCGGCGAGCACGGTGCGCAGGCAGCCGACGGTTTCGGCGGCGATGGCCGCGATGGCGGTGTCGACGGTGGGTTCGATCGCGACCCAGGCGGTCCCCTCGATACCGAGCAACGCGTCGGCAGGGACCCGGAAATCGGTGAAGGTGAGGTCGGCGGCGACGCGGTCGTCGATGGTCCGGTACGGGTGCACCGCAACACCGGCCGGCGGGTTGTCCGCGTCGAAATCGATGCAGAACAACGAGATACCGCGCTGGTCGCGCCGATTGCCCGCGGTGCGCGCGGTGATCAGCAGGTGCGTGGCCAGCGGGGCGCTGGTCACCACGGTCTTCGCGCCGTCGAGCACCCACGCGTCGCCGTCGCGCCGTGCGGTGGTGCTGACGTCGTGCAGGGTCTGGCCCGAAGTCGGTTCCAGCGCAGCGAAAGCCGTGCGCGCCTCGCCCGCCGCGATCTGGCGCAGCACCGCGTCGGCGCGTTCCCCACCGGAGCGGTTCAGCAGTCCGGCGCCGACGACGACGGTGTCCACGAACGGCTCCACGACCAGCGCCCGGCCGAGTTCCTCGGCGATGACCATCATTTCGACCGGCCCGCCTCCCATCCCGTCGACCCGCTCGGGCAGGATCGCGCCGAGGATGCCGAGTTCGTCGGCGAACGCACGCCAGATCGCGGGCTGCCAGCCCGGCCCGGATTTGACCGCGGTGCGGCTCTTTTCCAGGTCATAGCGCGCGCCGAGGAAGCCGGCGAGGGCGGTGCGGAGCAGTTCCTGCTCGTCGGTGAGTGTGAAGTCCATCAGAGCCCCAATGCTGCTTTGGCGAGGATGTTTCGCTGAATCTCGTTGCTGCCCGCGTAGATCGAGCCGGCCCGGTCGTTGAAGTAGCGCAGCGGCGCGACCGCCTGCCATTCGGTGCCGCTGTGGTAACCGTCCACCGGCGGCGTGAATTCGGCGATCGGCCCACCGGGTTTGGTGGCATGCGGTTGATACACCCGTGCGCGCGGACCGGCGGCGGTCAAGGCCAGTTCGGTCAGCTGCTGGCTCAGCTCGGTGGCGAGGATCTTCAGCATGGAGGCGGCCGGTCCCGGGTTCTTGCCCCGCGCCATCGCCGAAATTGTGCGGTACTCGAGTATTTCGAGCACCTCGGTGCGAATCCGCGCCTGCGCCAAGCGCACCGAGAACGCCGGATCGTCGATCAGCGGATTGCCGTCCGGCCCAGGTTGTTGCGCCGCTTCGACGCCGATTTCCTGTGCCATCGCCTGCAGGTACGGCGCCATCGCACCACCGCGTTCGTGCACGAGCAGGTATTTGGCGACGGTCCAGCCGTCGTCGATCTGCCCGAGCACATTGCTTTTCGGTACCCGGACGTTGTCGAAGAAGACCTGGTTCTGCACCTGTTCGCCGGAGGTCATCACCAACGGGCGGATCTCGATGCCGGGCGAGGTCATATCGATCAGCAGAAAGGTGATGCCCTGCTGCTTCTTTCCCGACCGCGAGGTGCGCACCAGGCAGAAGATCCAATTCGCCTCGGTGGCGTGGGTGGTCCAGATCTTGCTGCCGGTGCAGACGAGGTCGTCGCCGTCCTCGACCGCCGCCATCGTCAGCGCGGCGAGGTCGGATCCGGCCTCCGGCTCCGAATAGCCTTGGCAGAAGAAGACTTCCCCGGTCAGGATGCGCGGCAGGTAGAACGCCTTCTGTTCCGCGGTCCCGTAGGCGATGATCGCGTGCGCCACCATCTTGATCCCCATCGGGGACAGCGCGGGCGCTCCCGCCAGTGTCGATTCCCGCGCGAAGATGTAGTGCTGGGTCAGGCTCCACGCGCATCCGCCGTATTCGACGGGCCAGGCGGGCGCCGCCCAGCCGCGCTCGTGCAGGATCCGCTGCCACTGCATGCTGGCCTCGTGATCGGGGTAGACGCTCGTCGCCAAGCGTCCGGCGCGCCGCAACTCCGGCGTCAGCTCGGCGTCGAGAAACGCCCGCACCTCGTCCCGAAATGCCAGATCGGCCGCTGACCAGTCGAATTCCATCAGCCCTCCCGGAGGGTGTGCACCAGTGCGTCGCTATCGGCCGGAGCCGAAACGAGACAGGACCTACGTGTGTCCCGCCACTGTAGCAAACTGATGTCACCTGCCAGCAATTAACTGAAGCACGCGCTGATTCCCGATAAAACCCCAGCTAGGGGTCACAATCCTCGAAGAAGGCCCGGACGTAGCCCGCGGATTGATAGGCGTAGTCCCACGCCCAGCGCGGAACAGAGAGCGCGGGTTCGGGGTCGACGAAGAGCAGCTCGCCGGACCAGCATTTGCCGAGGATGTAGCGGGCCCGGGAGATATGCGGGGTGAAGGTGACGACGATGACGCGCTGCCAGCCGCCGGCTCGCGCCAGCCGCGCGAGAAATCGGCCCTCGCCGCGGGTGGTGCGGGGCGCGGGGTCGAAACAGATCACCTGGAAGCTGTAGCTGCCGTGGCAGATTCGATTGATCAGGGTGCTGTGCTCGTACGGATCCGAGATCAGCACCCGGGGCGCGAAGCCTTCGGCAGCCAGGCGCAGCGCCAGCTGTTCGCGGCCGTCGTGCGCCCCGCCGAGGACCAGGATCGCGTCGGCGGGAACGGGGGTGTCGGTGCGCGGCCGGACATAGACGGGCCACAGCGCCGCCACGACCGACACGGCGACGATCAGGCCGAGCACGGCCCACCGCAAACGTCGCATCTCGTCGATGCTAGCCGTGTCGTCGCAGGTCAGGGCGGCCAACCCGGGCTGCGTCGCCACATGTACACCTACCGTTGCCGTGACCCTTGCCTCGGTGACGTGGTGTGGCCACCGGGGAGGCTTATCAATCGATCATGCGATGCACAGTCTTCGGAACCGGGTACCTCGGGGCCACGCACGCGGCGTGCATGGCCGAACTCGGGCACGACGTGATCGGGGTGGACGTCGACCCGGGCAAGGTCGCGAAGCTGTCCGACGGTGTGGTGCCGTTCTACGAACCCGGCCTCGAGGAGGTGCTGCGGCGCAATCTCGACGCGGGCAGGTTGCGGTTCACCACGTCCTACACCGAAGCCGCGGCACACGCGCAGGTGCACTTCCTCGGCGTCGGCACGCCGCAGAAGAAGGGTGAGTACGCCGCGGACCTGAAATACGTGCACGCCGTGGTGGATACGCTCGCCCCGCTGCTGGAGCGTCCGTCGGTGATCATCGGCAAGTCGACCGTGCCGGTCGGCACCGCGACCGCGCTCGGCGCCAGGGCCCGCGCACTCACCTCGGCCGAGGTGGAGGTGGCGTGGAACCCCGAGTTCCTCCGGGAAGGCTTCGCGGTGAAGGACACGCTGCGCCCGGATCGCCTGGTGCTGGGGGTGGATCGGGAGCGCGACGCCGCGGCCTGGGTCGAACAGCTGGTGCGCGAGGTCTACGCGGATCTGATCACCGCCGAGGTGCCGTTCCTGCTCACCGACCTTGCCACCGCGGAATTGGTGAAGGTCTCGGCCAATGCCTTTCTCGCGACCAAGATTTCGTTCATCAATGCGGTCTCGGAGGTGTGCGAGGCGACCGGCGCGGACGTGACGATGCTGGCCGACGCGCTCGGCTACGACGCCCGCATCGGCCGCCGATTCCTCAATGCCGGACTGGGTTTCGGCGGCGGCTGCCTGCCGAAGGACATCCGCGCGTTCATGGCCCGCTCCGGGGAGCTCGGCGCCGATCACGCGGTGGCGTTCCTGCGCGAGGTCGACAACATCAACATGCGCCGTCGCACCAAGGTGGTGGACATGGCGGCGCGCGCCTGCGGCGGTTCGCTGCTCGGCGCGAACGTGGCCGTGCTGGGCGCCGCGTTCAAACCCGAATCCGATGACGTGCGCGACTCCCCGGCGTTGAATGTGGCGGGCATGATCCAGCTGCACGGCGCGGTGGTGACCGTGTATGACCCGAAAGCACTGGAGAATTCGCGCCGGGTGTTCCCGACGCTCAACTACGCCACCTCGATTGCGGAAGCGTGCGAACGGGCCGATGTAGTCTTGGTGCTCACCGAATGGGACGAGTTCACCTCATTGCGTCCGGCCGATCTGGAGCGAGTGGTGCGGTCCCGGTCGATCATCGACGGGAGGAATTGTCTCAATCGTGCCATTTGGCGAGAAGCCGGATGGGTGTACGCCGGACTGGGTACCCCGTAGAGTTGCGTCGCGGCGGCGCGGTCTGCGGCGGGACGTACGGTCCTGCCGTATGCACAGACGCTCGCCGACGGTATGGTCCGGGGAGCGGGCCTTCGCGCTGGCTCGCATGTCGTGAAGTGTGAACGAGATGGGCAGCTGATGAGTTCGGTACTGGGAGTTTCGGTGGGGGCCGGCGCTGTCCGTATGGCGCGACCACACACCGCGAACCCCCACGGGCACGTCGAGCCGCATTCGTTCGATCTGCAGACCGTTCCGGTCGCCGGCCAGACGGTCGAGGAGTTGGCCGCCGAGGCCATCGGCGTCACGCTGGAGACCACGCCCGGCATCGCCGCCACCGCGATCGCCTATCGCAGCGAGCAGCACGCCCGCGCGGTGCGCGCGGCCATGGCCCGCCAGCAGCTCACCAATTACGAACTCGTCCCCGAGGTGGTCGCCGCGCTGGAGTTCGCGCAGTCCACCGGGGATATCCGCGGTATCTCCTCGCTGGTCGTCTACGACCTCGGCAGCTCGGGCCTGTCGGTGAGCGTCGTGGACACCCAGTCGCGGGAGATCCGCTACAGCGAGCGCACCAGCGATATCAGCGGCGACTACCTCGACTCGCTGATCCGCGAACAGCAGATCGCCTCCGGCCGGATCGCGCATCCGCCGGACGCGGCGGGCCTGGCCGCACTGGACGGGCTGTGCCGCGAAGCCAAGGAACAGCTATCCACCAACACCGCGGTCGCGCTCCCCAGCGAGCAGGGCCTGGTGTTACTGGCACAGGAGAATTTCGAGTCGCTGATCATGCTGGCGATCGAATCGTCGGCACGGATGGCGCGCGACGTGATCACCCGCTCCGACCGCCCCGTGCACGGGGTGCTCGCGATCGGCGGCTGCGCCCGGATTCCGCTGGTGGCCAAGGTACTCGAACGCTGGATGGGCGTTCCGGTGATCGTGCCGCAGAGCCCGGAGACCGTGGTGGCCCGCGGGGCCGCGCTGCTCGCCCGGCCGGTGCAGCCCGAGGCGGCGGCGCCCGGCGCGGTGCTCGACGACGAGTTATCCCCGGCCTGGTTATCGACGCCGCCGAAGAAGCGCGGCAAACGCGAGATCAGCGGCGCGGTGCTGACCGTCAGCGCGCTCGCGGTGGTCGCCGCGATCGGCCTGGGCCTGGGCTACGGTCCCCAAGTACTGCAACGCGATTCGCACAGCGAAGGTTCGCCCACCGTGCCGACGACCACGGCGCCGCGTACCACCACGCTCGACCCGCAGATCGCCGTCGCCCCCGCGACACCGTCGGAGACGCCCGCGGAATCGGTGGCCGCGCCGCCGCCGCGCCGGGCCACCACCGAGCCCCCGCCGCCACCGGCCCCGGGCCCCAACACCATTGTCGTGCCGGGACTTCCGCCGATCGTGGTGCCCACGATCCCGCCCGAGGTCTTCCCCTTCCCACCGCCCCCGCCGCGCTAGACCGGGCCTAGCCGCAGCTCAGTTCCGTGCGTGCCGGGCCCGGCGCGGCGGCTCGACCGGCGCGTGGCTGCCGAACGGACGCGCGAGCATCACCGCGATGGCGGTGGTCAGCGGGACGGACAGGGCCAGGGCGATACCGCCGACGGACGAGCGGGCGATCTCGATGGCCACGGCGTCGCCGGTCAGCACGTCCCGGATGGAACGACCCGCGACGCTGAACAGCAGCAGCAGCGGCAACGCCCCACCGGCGTAGGCGAGCACCAGCGTGTACACGGTGCTGGCGATGTGGTCGCGGCCGACCCGCATCGCCGCGGTGAAGACCTCCCGCCGCGACGCCCCCTTGTCGATGGCGGCCAGCTCGAAGGCCGCCGAGGCCTGCGTGATGGTGACGTCGTTCAGCACGCCGAGCGAACCGATGATGAAGCCGGCCAGCAGCAGCCCGGTGATGCTGACGTGTTCGATATAGGTGGCGACGTTGGTGTTCTGTTCTTCGGACAGGCCGGTGAGATTGGTCATCTTGATCGCCACCCAGGACAGCACCGCGGCGACGATCATCGAGGTCAGCGTCCCGAGCAGGGCCGAGCTGGTGCGCAGGTTCACTCCGTGCGCCAGGTACAGCACCGCGTAGAGGATGAGCGCGCCCGCGACCAGCGCGACCGGGATGGCGGGCTTGCCGTCCAGCAGCGCGGGCAGCATGAACAGCACCAGCACCGCGAACGCGAACACCAGGCCGAGCAGCGCGCGCAGGCCGCGCCAGCGCGCCACCGCCACGATCACCACGACGAAGGCGACGACGATCAGGGTCAGCGGGAGCCCACGCGCGTAGTCCTCGAACGAGTACATCGGCGTGCCGCTCGGGTCGGTCTGGCGCACGAGGCGCAGCTTGTCGCCGGCGTGCAGATCGGGTTGGCCAGGGCCAGGGGCGATTTCGAGCAGGGTGCGGTTGCCCTTGTGCGGGCCGGATTCGATCTCGATGAGGCTGCGCTGGCAGGTGTAGGCGTTGTTGCGCGGGGCGTCGGGCTTCTCCACGAACACCTTGCCGATCGAGGCGCTGCCGCACGGCCCGATGTCTTGCAGCACCACCGTGCCCGCCTCGGTCTGCACCGCGCCGCCGCCGGCATTCTGCATGGGCAGCGGGATGTCGATGTGCTGTTTGCTCGGCCAAAGCAGGAAGGCGCCTGCCAGCACCACGATGCCGATGACGGTGAGCAGTCCGATGACCACGCGGGCGGCGGTGTCGCCGATCGCGATGGGACCGGAGTGATCGTGGTGATGGTGGTGGTGATCGGTCACGCGCAGAGCTTAAAGGATTTCATTTTCAAGTTGCGACCGGAAACAGCCGAGGGGGTATGCCGCTGACTTGCGGAGACGTTCGGGAGGGGGCGGCGGAGAGCAGGGGGATGTCTCCGCCGCCCACAGGGCTGGCGGCCCAGGGGGGTAGGCGGCCGAACCCGAGACCGAGTTAACCCAGGGGGGTAGGCAACTCGGTCGGACACTCGAAAGTGCCGATTCCTACTGTACACAAAAGTACTTCGTTTGCGCTAGAGAAGTCTCCAAACCTCGCATGTATTCATACATTCGGTATGTTTAGAGCCTGAAACCAGGGCGCTGCCGTTGCCGGAGGGTGGCGAGCAAGCTACTGGCGATAGCTGGACAGGAAGTTGCCGAAGCGCTCGATGGCCACCGCGAGGTCCCTGGCCCACGGCAGCGTGACGATCCGCAGATGATCATGGTTGGGCCAGTTGAAGCCGGTCCCCTGCACCATCAGGATCTTCTCCTGCAGCAGCAGATCCAGGATCAGCTTCGAATCATCATGGATCTCATACACATTCGGGTCCAGCCGGGGGAACGCGTACAGCGCGCCCTTCGGTTTCACGCAGGACACACCGGGAATCATGTTCAGCCGCTCCCACGCGACGTCGCGCTGCTCCAGCAGGCGCCCGCCGGGCAGGATCAGATCCTCGATGCTCTGATGACCGCCGAGCGCCACCTGAATCGCATGCTGCGCAGGCACATTCGGGCACAGGCGAGACGAGGCCAGCAGGTCGATCCCCTCCAGGAAACCCGCCGCGTGCTCCTTCGGACCGGTGATCGCCAGCCATCCGGAGCGATACCCCGCCACCCGGTACGCCTTGGAGAGGCCATTGAAGGTCAGGCACAGCAGATCCGGCGCGACCGAGGCCATGGACACGTGCTTGGCATCGTCGTAGAGGATCTTGTCGTAGATCTCGTCGGCGAGCAGCAGCAATTGATGCTTGCGCGCTATATCGGCGAGCTGCTGCAGAATTTCCGCCGAATACACCGCGCCCGTCGGATTATTCGGATTGATCACCAGCAGCGCCTTGGTCTTGTCGGTGATCTTCGATTCGATATCGGCGATATCGGGCTGCCAGCCGCTGGACTCATCGCACAGATAATGCACCGGGGTGCCCCCGGCCAGGCTGGTCATCGCGGTCCACAGCGGATAGTCCGGTGCCGGGATCAGCACCTCGTCGCCGTTGTCCAGCAGCGCCTGCATGGTGATGGTGATCAGCTCGGAGACGCCGTTGCCGAGGTAGACGTCGTCCACGTCCAGTTCGGGGAAGCCCGGCACCAGCTCGTAGCGGGTGACGACCGCGCGCCGGGCCGAGGTGATGCCCTTGGATTCGGAATAGCCCTGGGCATACGGGAGCGACGCGATGATGTCGCGCATGATCACATCCGGCGCCTCGAAACCGAACGGCGCCGGGTTGCCGATATTGAGCTTGAGGATGCGATGCCCCTCCGCCTCCAGCCGTGCCGCCTGCGCGTGTACCGGTCCACGGATTTCGTAGACGACGTTCTGCAGCTTCGTGGACTGCTCGAGTACGCGTGGCGGGCGATGCGGTAGATGACTGGGGCTCACCCGTCCCATGGTGCCAGGTGCGCGCAAGCCGATAAACGTCCAGCTCGCGCCGATTGCCGGTATTTCACCGGGACGACGCGAACCGACCCCTCGCCGGGCGGACGATTGTGACGAGCACCTCAGGAAGCGGGGTTGCCAGGAGGTATCCCCTTCGCCGCCGTCGTGCCGCAGAACTCCTCGATTCGCTCGTCCAGGAAGCGCGCGCCGACCGCGTCCCGGAAGTCCGGGCCCGCGATCCGGCGGCGCACCCCGGTCAACCGCTCTTCCAGCTGCGCGATCCGCTTGTCCTCGGCCAGCCCGAGCACCGGCCGCAACGCCTCGGCGGCACCGTCGAGACTGCCGTTGATCAGGTGCGCCGCGGCGCAGTCGACCCGGGCCAGCGATTCGGCGCCATAGGAACGTTGCTCCGACGGTCCGTTCGAGTACAGCTCGATGGCGCGCTGGGTGGCCGCCAGCGCGGGCGTCGCCTGACCGAGATGGATGTAGGTGGCGCCGGCGTAGTACTGCGCCTTCGCGTCGTTGAAGCCGAACACGCCGCCGACCTCGTCGTGCAGCGTGTCGGTCTCGGTGACCTCACGCGCGTCGTCGGCCGCCCGGATACAGCGATCGGCATCGGTCGAATTGCCCAGGCGCGACCAGATTCTGGCCTCGATATTGAGCAAACGCACCTTCGCCGTTGCGGATTCGGCGAATTCCTGGCCGCTCTGCGCCAGCAGCACACCACGGCGCGGCCGTTCCGACCAATACTCGATGAGCGCGTGCATGCCCCGGGTCCAGGCCCGTAATCCGTTGTGGCCGCACAATTCCGAATAGGCCCACGCGGCTCTGATCTGTTCGCCCGCCGCGTCGTAATAACCCAGATCGGTACTCGCGTTGGCGAGCAGACCCGAGAGGGTGCCCGCCAACAGGTACAGATGACTGGTGTCGGCGGGGCGCTGATGGCCTTCCAGCAGCCGGTATACCCGGCGGCGCACCCGTAGCATCTCCACCATCATCGGCACCGGTGGCACGTGCACATAGTCGTTCGCGATGCGTCTGACATCGGCGTCGAGCTGGTCCAACGTGGTCGCACCCACATTCGTGCTCTCGGCCTGGCCGGCGTGCTCGCTGGCCTCATGGGCAGCCGCCATGATGAGATCCCTCTCCGAAATCGCTGCTAACGCATCCCCTCTCATCGCACCGGCGTCTATGAGAGCCAAAAGGTCCGCGTCGCTCGAATATTGGGCGCGCGCCGAGGTATCGGCGGGCGCATCGAATCCGGGCGCGGTCGATCGATCGGCCATCGGCTGATCGATCATTGCCGCAAACCGTGCCCGCACAACGTCGTCGGACCTGGCCAGGGAGGTATCGAGCGCGGCTTGGTTGATCGGACGTGGGTGCACCCGGACGCCGCCGGCCTCCCACTTCGAGACCAGGCGTTCATGCACCCCGAGATGAGCCGCGAACTGCCTGATGCTCATCCTTTTGGCATCGCGAAGGGCACGGGCCTCTTTACCTGACCATTGCCGGACCACGATGTCATCCCTTCCGAACGAACTCTTTCCCAGGGTACGAGGGGTTCGTTGGCACGGCTACATACGAAACAGAGCTGGTACCAGAGGCAGCGGAAAGGCAGCGGAAAGTGGGCGTGCGGGCGATACCGAAACGGGGTTCCTACCTGGAACCTTGAGGCGGGAGGCAAGGAGTTCGCCGTGAATGTGGAGAAACTCAGGACTGTCGACGATTGGGTGGCGTTCTATCGGCACGAGTTCGGGCTACCGGTCACCGAACGTGGCGGCTTCGTCATGCTGCCGATCACCAACCGCGTCTGCGTCGTCCACTTGCCGACTGCTCGTGCCGAAAAGGTCCGGGCCGCACTGGAACAGCAGGGTACCAGGGGGCCCATGCTGGCCAGGCAGATCCGGTGGAGCTTCCTCGCCGAACCGGACAGCAGGCCGGGGGTGCAGGTGTTGGACGTGCTCAATCGTCTCGATATCGGCATCCCCGCCATAGGTAGTGCCGTGATGTTGCCGACCGGTCTCGGGCGGTGGACCCGGGAAGGGTGCTTCTGGGTATCCCCGCCGAGACGCGGCGACACGCTCCCACCGTTATCCGTCATCATCACGACGGCGCTGGCGGTGGGTGCGGGCGGCGGGGACTGATCACGCGCCGCGATCGGTTCCCGTTGCCGCCCGGCGCAAACCGGGTCGAGTCCGCCCCTTAATTCTGGCAGTCGGCGGGGCGGACTCGACCCGGTGCTTCGGTGCGCGCGGGGTCGTAGGCTCGGAACATGGGCGGTGATCGGCTGAGCGATCTGCGCGGGACATACCAGGTGCGTGCGCACCAGGTGGTGGCCGCGCCGCCCGCCGCTTTCGCCGGCCTCGACGTGCTGCGCTGCTTCGGCTTCGACGTGCTGGAACCGAACCCGGTGCGCCGCAGGAAGATTCCCGGCGGCACCGTGAAACTCGTCTTCGCGCTGGAGGGGATCTTCGAAGGACGCAGTCTCGACCCGACCGCGCTGGTCATCGGCTTGCACGATCGCGCGGGTAGCGCGGGGCACGCCGGGCGGATGCGCAGCGTTCAAGTGCAACTCGATCCGCTCAGCGCGCGCCGGCTGCTCGGTGTGCCGCTGGACGAATTGCGCAACGAGGCGGTCCCACTCGCCGAACTGCTCGGGCCACCGGTGCGGCAGCTGACCGAGCGGCTCGCCGAATCCCCCAGCTGGCCGACCCGATTCGCACTCCTGAGCGCCTACCTGCGCCGCCGCGCTCGCGACTGCGACGACCACGCCGACCGGGCGATCGTGCACGCCGTACGGGAACTGCGCCGGACCCACGGAATCCGGCCGGTCACCACGCTGGCGGCGGAAAGCGGCTGGAGCCCACGGCATTTCCGGCGCCGCTTCGCCGAGCAGATCGGGTTGCCGCCCAAGGACTACGGTTCCCTGCTCCGATTCTCGGCCGCACTCGGTGCCCTGACCAGCCGACCCGACCACGACACGAGCGCACTCGCCGCCGAGTTCGGCTACTACGACCAATCCCATCTCATCCGCGACTTCCGTCGTTTCGCGGGCGCCGCGCCGGGACGCCTGCTCGGCTGAGGGTTATCGCGCCGGTTCGACCAGCAGCCGAGCGTAATTCGCCATGGACCGTTGATATCGGGGCAGGTGCGCGGCCAATGCGCCGAGCACCAGGGACAGTCCCTCCCGGTCGCGGCCGAGCGTGGACAGGCACAGCGCGAGGCACGCGCGGACCGCGTCGTCGAGTTCATCCGAGGGTGCGTCGAGTTCGCGGGTCAGCAGCTCGACGCCCTCCGCGGCCGCACCGATGTTGCGTAGCGAACTGGACAGTTGGATTGTCGCGCGCCTGCGCCGGTAGTCGTCGAGTCCGCCCGCCAACGCCGCCCGATACAGCGGCACCGCCTGGTCGGAGTGGCCGGTCGAGTCCCAGGCGCACGCCCGCTCGAACGCCCCGCACGGATGCTCGTCCGGCAGTTCGGCGACCAGGGCGTCGATCACGGCCCGGAAGTCGGCGGCGTCGTGCTCATCGATCGTGGTCCACGCGGCCGCTACCCGATCTTCCCAATCCTGATTCACGCCGATCACTGTCGCACAGGGCGATGTCCTATTCGTCCAATACCGCGGCGCGCGTGGACCGTAGCGTTCCCCGCACCCCGACCGCGAAGGGACTCCCGCGATGTCCGCACCGCTCACCGTGCGTCTGGCCGCACTCGGCATCGGCATACACGCCGTCAATCACGTTCTCGTCCTGGTGTTCTCGCCCTTCAGCTGGCACGTCGGCACCGTGTTCCACCTGATCAGCGCCCCGCTCTACGCCGCACTGCTGCTCCCCGTGCTGCGCGGCCGCAACTGGGCCCGCATCACCATCACCGTCTTGCTCGGCGGCCAATTCCTCGGCCGATTCGTGGTCTGGGTCCTGTTCCCCACCACCGGCGCCCACCTGGCCCTCCTAGCCGGCTGGACCCTCTCCCTGATCATCTTCGCCCTACTCTGGACACCCCCATCCACCCGCCGCCACTTCCGCCGTGTACGTACCGAGGTGCCAGCCGAAACACAGTCGGCATGACGTGTTCTATCGAGACATGGTGCGAGGATAGATGTTTCGGGCCGGAGCTACCCGACGTCGAGCGCGCTCGCTATCACGGTGGCCACGTCACGAATCCGATCGCACGCCTTCGGGGCTGCAGCGGCCGCAGGCGGCACGATCAGCGAGATCTGCAATGTCCCGTCCGGTGATTCGACTGCCGCATCACAAGCGACAGGCATAGAACGGTAGATGGCCGCGGGCCGCTGCCCGATCGAAGTCGTCTCGACGATCTCGTTGCGCCCAGAGCCAGTCACCTCCGGCAGCCTTTCTGTGCTGGTGGTGATGCTGAGGAAATCGGCCACCTGTGCCCCCGAAGACAGACCTCGAAAACTGCACCCGATCTTCGTAAGACTGCTCATCGTGGTCACTTCCGTGGCATTGCGCTCGCGCGAAGCCGGGTCGAAACCCGCCTCGGCGATGCGCGCATCATCCACCCGGAAACAAGGATCGAACGCGACAACCCGGGGAACCACGTCATCGGCAGCAGGCGGCACGGCTACCCGCACCGCCCCGGGGGCAGAGGCAGCGCTGGTCGCCGGCTTCGACGCCGTCGGCCCACCCGTGTTGTCGGTGTCGGAACAACCACTCGACACTCCGATCGCACAGACCGCCCCGACCACAACCCCCAGCGTCCGACGCCCAACCAATGGACTCCGATGATCACGCATGATCCTTCCCCCTCTGACAGGCCGAATGGAAGTCCTCCGACGCAGCACGCCGACGGTGTGTCGCGGTGGCACTACGAACGGGTGGGGAGGGGGAAGTTGAGGTAGGAGCGGGAGGGGGTGGGGCCGCGCTGGCCTTGGTATTTCGAGCCGGCGGTGGCGCTGCCGTAGGGGTGTTCGGCGGGGCTGGTGAGGCGGAGCAGGCAGAGTTGGCCGATTTTCATGCCGGGCCAGAGGGTGATGGGCAGGTTGGCCACGTTGGAGAGTTCCAGTGTGATGTGTCCGCTGAAACCGGGGTCGATGAAGCCCGCGGTCGAGTGCGTCAGCAGGCCGAGCCGGCCGAGGCTCGACTTGCCCTCCAGCCGTCCGGCCAGATCGTCGGGCAGCGTGCACACCTCGAGCGTCGAGCCGAGCACGAACTCGCCGGGATGCAGCACGAAGGGTTCACCTTCGGCCGGTTCGACCAGGCTGGTCAGCTCGTCCTGCTGCTGCGCCGGGTCGATATGGGTGTAGCGGGTGTTGTTGAACACCCGGAACATCCCGTCCAGGCGCACGTCGATACTCGACGGCTGGATCAGCGTCTCCAGCAATGGCTCGACGCCGAGACGCCCAGCGGCGATCTCCGCACGGATGTCACGATCGGAAAGCAGCACGGCAAGCAGCGTAGCGCCTGCTCGCCGCCGGTCTTCAGCCGCACATCGATGCGGCCGCGGCGATATCCTCCACTCGTTCGAGGCGGTGCCGGACATTCGCGCCCGGCACCGCCCGTGACCGAAGGGATGAACCGGATGACCGAGCCCGCACTGTTCGACCTGAGCGGCCACGTGGCCGTGGTGACCGGAGGCAACTCCGGGATCGGTCTCGGCTTCGCCCGCGGTCTCGCGCGGGCCGGCGCCGACGTGTGCGTCGTCGGCCGCAACACCGAGCGCAACGCCGACGCCGCGGAGATTCTGCGCGGTTACGGCGGACGGGTGCTCACCCTGTCCTGCGATGTCGGCGACGAGCAGCAGGTGCGCGACACGATGGCCAGGGTGGTGGACGAACTCGGCCGGATCGACTCCTGCTTCGCCAATGCCGGTGTACCGCAGGGCGGTCTGCCGTTCTTGGAGACCGATCTCGCCGAATTCCGGCGGGTCACCTCGATCAACCTCGACGCCGCGTTCGTCACGCTGCGCGAGGCGGCGAAGGTGATGGTCGCGCAGGGCACGGGCGGTAGCCTGGTGGGCACCGCCAGCCTGGCCGCCAAACAGGGTGTGCCGCGCGGCCAGTCCTATGCGGCGAGCAAGGCGGGGCTGATCGCCATCATGAATTCGATCGCCGTCGAACTCGGCAAATACGGCATCCGCGCCAACTCGGTGCTGCCGGGCTGGGTCGAGACACCGATGACGGACGGCGTGTTCGCCTGGGATCGTTTCCGCGAGCGCGTGCAGCCTCGCATCCCGGCCAAGCGCTGGGGTACCGCGACCGACTTCGAGGCCGTCGCGGTGTATCTGGCGAGCCCGGCCAGCGCGTACCACACCGGGGACACGCTGCTGATCGACGGCGGCTACAGCATGTTCTGACCTGGTCCGTTTTGTCCGATTTTTCAGTACTCAGCGAATACACAGCGTGGCAATGACATCCTGGGAAAGGTGACCCCGAATCCCACGCTCGTCCCGACTCCACGCCGGGTACCGCCGCTCGCGGTGGTGGCCGGGTTGCTCACCGTGTTCATCGTCGGACTCACCGCCAACGTGGTGGCCCGCGACGGACTCACCACAATCGACCCGGATATCGCGGACTGGGCCGTCGCGCATCGCAACGGCGTGCTGACCCCGATCGCGATCACGGTCAGCAATATCGGCGGCACGGTCGCGATGACCACGCTGGCCACCCTCGCCGTGATCGCCTTCGGCTGGTTCGGGTACTGGCGCGCGGCCGGACTGGTCATCGTGACCGGTCTGCTGTCCTGGCTGTTCGTCGACGGCGGCAAGAACCTGATCGCCCGGCCGCGGCCGCCGGTCGACCTGCACGTCGTCGTCAAGACCAATTTCGCCTATCCGTCCGGGCACAGCCTCGGGTCGATGGCGATCGTCGGCATCGTGTCCGTGCTGCTGATCCCTCGCCTGCGCCGCCGCGCCGCGCGCTGGATCGCCGCGGCCGCGGCCGCCGCTTTCGTTGCCGCGGTGGGCCTTTCCCGCATCTACCTCGGCGTGCACTGGACCACCGACGTACTCGGCGGGTGGGCCATCGGCGCGCTGCTGGTGATCGCGACCTTCAGCGGCTACCGCTATCTCGAAGCGCGCGAACACGATGCGGTGCGCGACAGCGCGAAACATCCGTCAGCCGTAGGGGATCCAGGTGGTGCGGCCGTCCCCGTCCCGGTGCACCCGGCCGAACGGGACGTCGGCAAAGTGGATGCCGAAGGCCAGATCGCCGGTGGCGGCTAGCCGGTCGACCAGCATCCGGCGCCGGCGAATGCCTTCGGCGGGATCGAAATCCGAGCCACACGCCCACTCCGGATGCCGCACCTGCACCGGACTGTGCAGCGCGTCACCGATCATCACCAGGCGACGGCCCATGGACTTGAGCGCGAACGCGGTATGACCCGCGGTGTGCCCGGGGATCTCCTGGGCACGCACGCCGGGGAAAACCTCCGCGCCGTTCACGAACGGCTGCACCCTGGCCGTGATGGCCGCCAGCATCTGCGGCGTCGTGATGCTGTTGCGCGCCCAATCCGGCAGCGCCGCGACCAATTCCGGCGGCAAGGCATGCCACCAGTCCCACTCCGACTCGTTCACCAGATACCGGGCCGTGCCGAACGGCGGCACACCGCCCGGGCCCGGATACAACGTCCAGCCGAAATGATCGGTGTGCAGGTGGGTGAACGCGACCGCGTCGATCCGACCGGCCACGCCGAGCCGCGCCAGGTTGCGCAGCAACGCGCCGCCGTGCGTCGCGCCCGTCATCGGGTTGTCCGGCTCGTCCGGCATGACGACCGGACCGATCCCGGCGTCGATGAGCAGCGCGCGCCTGCGATAGCGCACCAGCAGCGCGCCGATGCCCGCGACCAGGTGCCCGTTCTCGTCGAGATGGTCGGCGTAGGCGGCCCAGTCCCGGGCGGTGGCGTCCGGCAACCATCCCGTCGGCTTCAGGAACACCGCGCCGTCGGGCACATAGGTCAGCTCCATCCGACCCAGCCGAATCGTGCGCAACCGCGGCGGTCGCCGCCACCGTTCGCGCTGCACCGTAGCGGCCGGACGGGTGTCGGGCCGGCCCGCCGCCCAGCCATGCCTCGAATCGATCCGCGATGATGTCACGTCAATACTCCTCGGTCGAGATCTGACAGTAGCGCGCGAATACCGTTCGCGTGACCCGGCTTTCGTCGCCCGGGGGCGCGGATCGGTGTCGGTCGAGAAAGAGAACGCGAGAACCCGAGAGTCCGTATCAAGATCGTGTCCAGCAACCTCGCGCGCGAACAGTCCGTCCAGACGTCCAGCTGGTGAACCCCCGCTGAACGACCCCGCGCCCGCCGTGCCGTCCAATACTGTCTGGCACCGAAGGGTTTTCACCGGGTCAGGCGGTGCCGCCGGATCGTGAGGAGGAGTTGCGGTGGTGGTCGAAGGGTTCGTCGAGCGCGGGTACGAGGACGTTCGGGTCGCGTTCGGGCAGGCGCACGAGAAAGACGCGGGCGCGGCGCAGTTGTGTGTCCATCGTCACGGCCGGGTCGTCGTCGACCTGTGCACCGGGCACGACCCGGTCTCCGGAAAACTTTGGGACGCAGAGTCGCTGGTGGTGTTGATGTCGGCCTCGAAAGGGGTGACGGCAACCTGTGTGCATCTGCTCGTCGAACGTGGACAGCTCGACCTCGATGCGCCGGTCCGGGAGTACTGGCCGGAGTTCGCCGCCAACGGCAAAACCGACGTGACGGTCGCCGACCTGCTCACCCACCGGGCCGGGCTGTGCGGCTTCGAACCCGAATCCGGTATCCGCGCAGCGGACTTCACCGATTGGGCCCGGTGCGTCTCCGCGCTCGAAACGATGGCGCCGCTGTGGCAGCCGGGTACCGCGTTCTACTATCACGCCATCACCTGGGGTTTCCTGGCCGGCGAACTGGTGCGACGCGTGAGCGGGAAAACCGTCGGCGACTTCCTCGCTGCCGAGATCGCCGACCCGCTCGGGTTGAGCCTGTGGATCGGTCTGCCGGAAACCGAAGAGCCCCGGGTTGTTCCACAGTTCACCCGTACACCCTCCCCGTCGGCCGCCGAGGTATCGGCGGTGCTCGCGCGGATGGGTATCGATCTCGAATCCCGCCTGGTGCGCAACCTTCTCGAAACCGTGGCGACCCGCGAAGACGGCATCGAACTGCTCAACACCCGCGCCGGGCACGCGGCCGAGGTCCCGGCGGGCAACGCCATCGGCAACGCCCGCGCCCTGGCCCGCATGTACGCCGCCACCATCGGCGCCGTCGACGGCATCCGCCTGCTCACCCCCGCCACCGTCGAGCGCGCCTGCCGCCCCGGCACCGACCACCTCATCCACCCGGCCCCCATCGACCTGCTCCCCGTCACCCACCGCTTCGCCAACGGCTACGAACTCCCCCAAACCAACAACCCCATGCTCGGCGCCACCTCCTTCGGCCACGTCGGCACCGGCGGCCGAATCGGCTTCGCCCACCCCGCTTCCGGCACCGCCGTGGGCTACACCTGCACCGACATGACCGCCGATGTAGCGGTGGGCCCGGATCCGCGCTGGGCCCCCTGGCTGAATGCACTCCACCAAGCCCTCGTCTGACGGGAAGTGTCTGCGCGACAGCCGTAGCCTTGATCCTGTGACACCGGAAGCCCGAGTTCTCGCGGAGGCGTTCGCGGACGACCCCTTGATGACCTTCTTCTGGCCGGATCCAGATCGCCGACGGCGTGCGCTGCCGTACTTCTGGCACTCCCGGGTCGAATCGCGACGACGTAAAGGCATTGTCGATACCGCCTCCGACGACACCGGGATCGTGAGCGTCGTCCTGTGGGATCTACCGGGTACACCCACGCCAATAGCGAAGCCGCTCAGCATGATCCGAGCACTCGGCGGGGCGACACCACGAGCCTTGGCCACCTCCCGCAAAATCGAGGGCCTCCGCCCGAAGCATCCACACCTATACCTGGCGTGCGGCGGCACGCTGCCCCACGCCCCGCGCGAAAGGGGTGACCGCGCAGCTGGTGCGAGCGCGTCTCGAGGCCAGCCGAGCCGACATCTTCGTCATCGCCACAAACGACTTCAGCGCAACCCTTGCCGAACACGACGGCTTCCACCCCACCGGCGAACTGGTTGTCGCCCGGAACGTGGTCCTGCGCGGAATGCTGCGCCCCGTGTGAGCACCGCAAATTCTTGCACCACCGGGATCGCCGCAGGTCAGGGGGTTCTGCCTGGAGTTTTCACGTCGTCTCGGGGACTCTGCTAAAGTCTCGGGAGGTGCTTCGGCATCCTGCCGATGTAGTTCAATGGTAGAACTTCTGCTTCCCAAGCAGACAGCGCGGGTTCGATTCCCGTCATCGGCTCAGTACGGCTCCGATCTGGTGGTTCAGGTCGGAGCCGGTTGCGTTTCGGGGGTGTCCGCTGCGGCAATGTTGTTCAGAGTGTGGGGGTTTCGGTGGCGGGGACCAGGCAGAGGTAGGGCTTGCCCGCGTAGGTTCGCGCACCGTCGACCAGGCCCGCTTCGGCAGGGGTGCGGCAGCGCACGTAGGGCTTGCGGCGGGTGTAGGAGACGTCCTGGTGGCGTAGGGCCGCCGCTTCGTCGGCGAATGTTTGATGGCATTGCGCGCAGTGGCACACGTTGTGCGCGCTCAACGGCCACTGGTGGTGGCAGCCTCGGCACTTCACCATCTCGGCCGACATCGTGGCCACACTCCTTACCAACCCTCATCAGATACTCCGCCACGGGAGTTCCACCACGGAGGTGCCGGCCCGGTGCGGTTCTTGCCGAGGATAATTTCCACACCCCCGGTGAGCAAACCCGTACAGCGCGGATGATGCGGCAATGCAACAACATCCGCAACCTACTCGCGACATCCGCCGCGGTTCGGCGTCCCCACACGCGCGCAGCGTCCCGCGCACTCCAGCATCCCGCGCACCTTTCAGCGTCCCGCGCGCGTGTCGTCCGACTGACACGCGCGCAGCGTGACGAAAAGTGCGCGGCAGTGCTCAACCCAGGCGCCAGAGCCAGCTGACCTCCGCGGCGCGCACGGCGTGCACGGCGCGCACGCGCCCTGCCCTCCCGCGCCGCAGCGTCCGGCGCATCCCGCGCACTTCTCAGCATCCCGCGCACCTTTTGGCGCCCCGCACACCATTCAGCGCCCCGCACACCATTCAGCATCCCGCACACCTTTTGGCGTCCCGCGCGCGTGTCGGTCGACTGACACGCGCGCGAGGTGACGAAAAGTGCGCGGCAGTGCTCAACCCAGGCGCCAGAGCTAGCTGACCTCCGCGGCGCGCACGGCGTGCACGGCGCGCACGCGCCCTGCCCTCCCGCGCCGCAGCGTCCGGCGCATCCCGCGCACCTTTTGGCGTCCCGCGCACCTTTTGGCGTCCCGCGCACTTCTCAGCGTCCCGCGCACCTTTTGGCGTCCCGCGCGCGTGTCGGTCGACTGACACGCGCGCAAGGTGACGAAAAGTGCGCGGCAGTGGTCAGCCCAGGCGCCAGAGGGAGGTGATTTCGGTGGCGCGGGCGGTGTGTAGGGGGTCGGTGGTGTCGCGGGTGCGGGGGTGGTGGGGGATGGTGTCGAGGCGGTCGAGGACATGCAGACCGGCGGCGGCGATGTGGGCGTGGAGTTCGGGGCGGGTGCGCAGGCCGAGCCGTTCGGCGAGGTCGGAGAGGATGAGCCAGGCTTCGCCGGTGGGGGTGAGGTGGGCGGGCAGGCCCGCGAGGAACTGGCGCAGCATTCCGCTGTCCGCGTCGTAGACGCCGCGCTCGAGCGCGGAGGTGGGGCGGGCGGGCAGCCAGGGCGGATTGCAGACGATCAGGTCGGCGCGGCCTTCGGGGTAAAGGGTGGGGCCGGTGACGTGGACGGTGTCGGCGAGCCGCAGCCGGGCCGTGTTCTCGCGGGCACAGGTCAGGGCGCGCGGGTTGTCGTCGGTGGCGACGATGCGCCGGATGCCGCGCCGGGCGAGCACCGCGGCCAGCACGCCGGTGCCCGTGCCGAGATCGAAGGCCGTCGCCGCACCGGCCGGTAGCGGCGCACCCGCGACGAGGTCGACATATTCACCGCGGACCGGCGCGAACACGCCGTAGTGCGGATGGATGCGGTCGCCGAGAGCCGTTATGGGGACACCCTTTTCGCGCCATTGCGCAGCACTGAGCACACCGAGGAGTTCGGTGAGCGCGACGAGCACGGGCCCGCGGCCCGGTCCGTACGCCTGATCACAGGCCGCGCGGACGTCGGGGGCGCGGCGCAACGCGAGCGCGTGATCGTGCTCGAGGTGCACGAGCAGCTTCCCGAGCACCCGGGCGCGCTGGTTGCGGGCCCGGCGTTGCGCGCGAAACATCTCCGCCGGATCTCCTTGGCGTGCAGGCGCTTTCCGATCGATACGCCGTGCCATCGCGCGCAGCAGCTGGCGAGCGTTGTGATAGTCGCCGCGCCACAGCAGGGCGGTGCCTTCGCAGGCCAGCCGGTACGCGGTGGCGGCGGGCAGCCGGTCGTCGGCGATCAGGACGCGGCTCGGTGCCGGTGTCGCGCTTTCGGAATGCCAGCGGGCGGATCGGACGGTGTCGGCTTCGGTCCAGGTCACGGTGGACACGGACAACTCCTCGTGGTCGGGCAGTCAGGGGCACGGAGTGCACCTCGACGAGGAGTTATTGCGAGTGGGTGTGGCTAGTGCTCCCGCGTCGACGTGCGCGCGGAGCCGTCCCCTACAACCATGCCCATGGTCATGACAGACCCTTCCGAACGAATGTGCCACCAGTCTCGCACACCCGTGGCGCTACCTCACGACGCGATGTCGACTTCGGCATGCAAGCGACGGAACCTACTGCCGTGGAAGACGAGCGGGTCGACGTCGGTGCGGGTGGCGATGCGGTGGATGCGCAGGATGACGACCGCGTGATCGCCCGCTGGCACCTCCGCCTCCGGCACCCCTTCGATCCACGCCGACGCCCCGTCGAGGAACACCGCCTCGCCGGTGCCGCGATGTAATGCGGTGCCGCGGAAGCGGTCACCGTTGCGGGCGCCGAGCGAGCGGGCGGCGTCCTGCTGATCGGTGCCGAGCAGGCTCAGGCCGAGGTGACCCGCGGCGGCGAGTTTCGGCCAGGTCGAGGACGAGTTCTGCACGCAGAACGACACCAGCGGCGGATCGAGCGAGACCGGCACGAAGGTGCTCACCGCGAGACCGTGTGGGGCGCCGTCGATATCGGCGCAGACGGCGACCACGCCGCTCGGGAAGTTGGCGAAGGCACGGCGTAGGCCGCTGCCGTCGGCGGGAGATTCGAAGAGCTCATGCATGATCGGTCGCCTTCACGGTGGCCAGCGCCTGGGCGACGGGGCGCCACCGGTCGCTGTAGCGGTCGATCGCGCCGTCCTCCTGAAAGGTGCGATCGGAGAGGTAGAGGCCGGGCAGCGCGGCGGTGGCGCCCAGTTCGACGAGGACCGGTTTGAGCAACAGGTCGGGTGCGAGCGCGTGCCCCGGGCCGGCGCCGAGCATCACGGGAACGCCGAGCACACCGGCCAATCCGGTGCCGCCGTCGAACTGTTCGAGGAACAGCTTCAGTAGCCCGGTATAGGTGGCTTTGAACGTGGGGCTGGCGAAAACGACCAGCTCCGAATCGGCTACGGTGCGCACCGCCGCGCCCACCGCGGGATCACCCCAGCCGAGCAGCGCGGGACCGAACTCGACCAGATCGAGCACGGTGGGCGCCACCTCAGGACGCAGCCCCCGCGCGACCAGTGTGGCCGCGGTCAGGGTGCGGGAAGCGGGCTTCGGATTGCCGACTACGACCGTCACTGTCACTGTTCGTATCCCTCTCGCTGACAAACTGTTCGACCGCGCGAGCGGTCAGAGCACCCCGTGCAACGGCGGCGCCGTGCCGTGCAACAGGGCACGGCCGAGGTGCTGGTACTTCCATCGGACCGGGTCGTGCAAGGTGTGCGTACGCGCGTTCCGCCAGAAGTGATGCAGGTTCAGATCAGCGGCGGCACTGCGTGTTCCGCCCACTTCGAACAGCGCGCTCGACACCTCGGTCGCGGCCCGATCGGCGAGCACCTTCGCGGCCGCCACCGCGAGCGAGGCCCGCGCGGCGGAATTCACCTGCGCCGCAGTACCGGTCGCCGCGTCGACGGCGAGACCCGCCGCGGTGAGCGTGGCCTCGGCGGCGGTGACCGTCACGGACAACTCACCGAAGCGCTGGATCAGCAAGGGATCGTCGATCGCGCGGGCGACGTCGGCTTCGAACCAGGGCCTGCTGGTGGTCTGCACGAATTCCGTTGCCGCCGTGAGTGCGCCGCGGGCGATACCGGTATCGATGGCGGCGTGCAGCAGCTGCGCGAAAGCGCCGTACGCGTGCGGGGCCCGCACCGCCGTCGAACGGGCGATCACCTGGTCGGGGTCCACCAGGACCTCGTCGAACCGTACGGTGCCGCTGCCGGTGGTGCGCTGGCCGAAACCGTTCCAGTCGTCGATGATCTGCACGCCGGGAGTATCGGCGGGCAGATACACGATGTACTCCCCCGGCTCGAGCCCGCTGCGCCGGTCCGGATCGTCCAGTTTGGTCAGCACCGCCAGCAGATTCGCGAACAGCGAACCGGTGCAATAGAACTTGCGACCATCGACGCGAAACCGTTTGCCCGCCGGGCGCAAGGTGGTGCTGATATCGGCGATGGTCGCGCCGCCGCGTTCGGACTGCGCGTTGGCGATGCGCGCACCGTCGAGCACCTGCCCGAAGTACCTACGCCGCTGCGCCTCGGAACCGGCCAGCCGCACCAGGTTCAGATAGACGAAGTGGCTGTGCGGGATCTGCGCGATATTCGGGTCGGCGGCCGCGAGAATCCGCACCACCTCCGCGACCGCGCTCGGCGGCAGTTCCGCGCCACCGTACTCGGCGGGCACGGTCACCGCGAGCAGGCCGGCGGCCGCGAGCCGATCCACCTCGTCGTGCGGCAGGACGCGGTCGCGGTCGCGCACAGCGGCACCGGTGGCGAACTGCGCCGCGAGCCCCTGCGCGACCGAAAACGCCTGCGCCGCCGAGGTGATGCGATCAGCCGCGACCGCGGTCATCAGCCGACCGCCGCGACCGGCCGCCGCGCGGCCTCCAGTTCCCGGACCAGCGGCAGCACCTTCGCCCCGAAGTACTCGATCTCCTCCTGGAAGTGCAGGAAGCCGCCGAGGATCAGGTCGACGCCGAGCTCGCGGTAGGCGACGATGCGCTCGGCGATCTGCTCGGGGGTGCCGATCAGTTTGGTGCGGAAGCCGTCGTTGTACTGCACGAGATCCTCGAAGGTCGAGTCGGCCCACATGCCCCTGTGGTCCTTGGTGGACGCGCCCGCCTGCTGCACCGCGTCCCGGAAACCCTCCACAGCAGGCTTGTTCGCCTTCTCGATGATCTCACGCAGCGTGTCCTGCGCTTCCTTTTCGGTGTCCCTGGCGATGATGAAACCGTTCAGGCCGAACTTCACCTCGCGACTGTGCTCCCGCGCGACCGCCCGCAGATCGTCGAGTTGTTCGGTGACGCCGTCGAAGTCCTTGCCGTTGGAGAAGTACCAGTCGGCGTAGCGGCCGCCGTTGCGGCGGGCGGCGGTGGAGTTGCCGCCTTGGAACAGTTCGGGATTCGGCCGTTGCGCGGTGTTGAGCGGTTTCGGCTTCAGCGTGAAATCCCGGATGCGGTAGAAGTCACCGCCGTAGTTCACGTTGTCCTCGGTCCAGATCTTGCGGATCACCTCGAGGAATTCGGCGCTGCGCCGGTACCTTTCGTCGTGCTCGAGCCACGGCTCGCCCAGCGCGGTGAATTCACCGGCGAACCAACCGGAGACGACATTGATGGCGAAGCGGCCGTTGGAGAGGTGGTCGGCGGTGGCGCCGAACTTCGCGAGCACCGCGGGATGCCAGAGGCCGGGGTGGATCGCCGCGATCACCTTCAGCCGCTCGGTCGCGCCGAGCAGTGCGAGGCTGAACGAGGTCGACTCGTGCTGGAATTCGGCGCCGTAGGACGCGGTGTAGCGCACCTGGGACAGCGCGTATTCGAACCCGTTGTGCTCAGCGGTCTGTGCCAGCTTCTTGTTGTAGTCGAAGTCCCAGCTGGTGCGCTGTTCGATATCGCTGGTGACCAGTCCCCCGCTGACATTGGGCACCCAGTAGGCGAATTTGATCTGGTCGGCGATCTGCTCCGTGGTCATAGCTGCTCCATGGTTTCGGGGGTAGCCGTCGATCTACATCACTCCAGCACCGCGACCCGATCGGCACGAGGGTTTGAATCTGTGCGATCGGATCGCTGTGCCGAGGCGTGCCGATATCAGGCGCTGGCGAGGGCTTCCGAGAAGGTGGACCGGGCGAACTTGCCCGCGGGCGTGAACCGGCCGAGCACGGCGAGCGCGTCTTCGCCGGTGACCCGGGTGATGAAGGCGTTGGCGGCGTCGAGCGAGTCGACCTCGAGGAAGGGCTGCGGGTGGTGCAGCAGGCCGACCAGCGCGGCGGCGAACTTCGGCGCGACGCTCGCCGCCGCGAACAGCTGATTGCCGATCTCGGCCAGCTCGGGGTCGCCGAGGAACAGCCGGGTGACCTTGTTGGCGGCGTCGCCGCGCACCGCGAGGAACTCCGCGTACTGCTCGGTGAACCAGGCCTCGTCGAACGGACCGTCGTGCACCGCCGCGGCGGCCACCAGTCGCTGGGCCTGGATGAGCCCGCTTTGCGCGCCCTGCCCCGCGATCGGGTCGTAGGCCGCGGACGTGTCGCCCAGCGAAGCCACCACGTGGCCGCCTGCGGTGTGCCCGACGGCCGCCCGGACCACCGGCCGCACGGCGCCTTTCAGCCAGGAGTGCGGGTCGTCGGCGAGCACCTGGGTGGCCAGCACCTCCGGCAGGTCCCAATCGATGTAGTCCCGGTACAGGTCCTGCACGACGCGCAACGCCGATTCCGCGGAATCCGCTGTGGCGAAACGGGTTTCCCAATCGCTGCCGGGGCGCGCCCAGCCGAGGAAGGCCCAGCTGGGTCCGGCGTCCTTGTGCAGGTACGGGCCCCACCAGGCCTCGCCCTGCTCGGCCAGGATGGAGAAGCCGCTGTGCGCGCCGCCGGCGGGGCTGCGGTGCGCGAAAACATCCTTGTCGTGGCCGATTCCGGTCACGGTGACGGTGAGCAGCGACCGCTGCGGCGCATCGTACGGGGTACGCGTCTCGTCGATCGGGAACAGATCGGACAGCCCGCCACGGCCGGTGGCGACCAGGGTCAGCTCGTTCGCCGCGGCGATCGAATCGAGGGTCTCGGGGGTCACCGACTCCACGACAAAGCGACCGCCGCGCTCGAGGAACGCGCTCAAACGCTCGTCGGCCTTCAACCGGGTGTCGACGGCGACGCCGACATAGCCGTCGAAAGTGCCGTCGAACTGGATCAATTCGGCGCCCTCCGGTCCGGCGATCCGGACGCTGAGGCCGGTATGCCGGGGTGCGCGACCGGTGTAGGTGTCCAGGCCGAGCGCCGACTCGGCCTGCTGGGTCACGCCGAATTCGAGCGCGGTGCCGGTGGCGGGGACGTCGTCGCGCAGACTGCGCTGATCACGGTCGCTGTAGAGGGTCACGTCGAATCCGGCGTCGAGCAAACCCAGTGCCGCAGTGGCGCCGGTTTGGCCCGCACCGATCACCGCGGCCGAACGGGGGGAACGGGGAACGGAATTCTGCGTTGTCATGTAGGGATCATCAGGGTGTGCCGCGGCCCTCGTGAGTGTTGCGATCACCGAGAATCAATGAGCGAACCGGCCTTTGCGCAGGCGTACCATTCGGCCCATGTCGTTTACCGTTGCCGAGCTGACCGGCGACCGCACCGAGCAGTACCGCCAGCTCACCGAGCAGGCGAGCGCGCTGGTCGCGGGCGAGCCGGACCGGACCGCCAACGCCGCGAATATCGCGGCGCTGGTATTTCACGCACTGCCCGACGTCAATTGGGTCGGCTTCTATTTTCACGACGGGCACGAACTCGTGGTCGGGCCGTTTCAGGGCAAACCGGCCTGTGTGCGCATTCCCCTCGGAAAAGGCGTGTGCGGCACGGCGGCACAGACCAGGGAAACGCAATTGGTGCCGGACGTGCACGCTTTCCCCGGCCATATCGCCTGCGATGCCGATACCCGCTCGGAAGTGGTTGTCCCCCTTGTGCACAACGGCGCGCTGATCGGTGTCTTCGATCTGGACAGCCCGAAACCCGGCCGGTTCGACGAGATCGACCGGCAGGGCCTCGAATCCGTCGCGCAGGCGTTCCTCGCCGCACTTCCTGCGTAATCGACTGTCGTTGCGGTGCAGGCACCGCAACGACAGTCTCATCTAGAGGTTCGGCGTGACCACCGCGGCGCCGGGACGGGCGACCTCGTCGGGCAACACCGTCGACCCGGCGGCACCCACGCGGTAGCGGGCGCCGCGATGCTCGTCCGGCAGCCGATCTCCCGACCCGAACAGCGCGTTGCGCAACGTGCCCGGCACATAGTCGGCGGCGTAGGCGCCACGCTCGGTCAGCACGGGAACCACGTGGCGGACAACGTCTTCGAATGACCCCGGCGTGATCGCATAGGCGAGGTTGAAGCCGTCGAGATCGGTGTCGGCGACCCATTCCTGCAGACGGTCGGCGACGGTCGCACCGGAACCGACGAAGACCGGCCCCATGCCTCCGATACCGGCCCACCGCCCGATATCGCGCACGGTCCATTCCCGCCCGTCGTCGTCGAATTCCTGGAAGGCGGCCACCGCGGACTGGATGGCGTTGCTCTGCACCTGCCCGATCGGGTCGTCGAGGTCGTAACCGGACAGATCGATGCCCATCCAGCCGGACATGAACACGAGGCCACCCTCGATGCTGGCGTAGGACAGGTACTCCTCGTGCTTGCGCTGTGCCGCCTCGTCGGTCGCGTCGGTGATGATGGTGGCCAGCGCGTAGATCCGCGCCGCGTATCGGTCGCGCCCGGCCTGCTCCAGCTCGGCTCTGATCCGGGAAACCGTCTGCGCCAGCAACCGTTTCGAGGGCGCGGCGATGAAGATGGCCTCGGCGTTCTCGGCGGCGAAGCGCACGCCGCGGGTGGAGGCGCCCGCCTGATAGATGACCGGCGTGCGCTGCGGTGACGGCTCGGCGAGATGGATCCCGGGGACCGTGAAGTGCTTGCCCTGATGGCCGATGTGATGCACCTTGGCCGGGTCGACGTACACGCCCTGGGCGGCATCGCGCACCACGGCGTCGTCCTCCCACGAGCCTTCCCACAGCTTGTACAGCACCTCGAGGTACTCGTCGGCCTGGTTGTAGCGCTCGTCGTGGTCGAGCTGATCGGCGGCGCCGAAATTCCTTGCCGCCGAGGGTAAGTAGCCGGTCACCACGTTCCAGCCGATCCGGCCGTTGGTCAGGTGGTCGAGGGTGGAGAGGCGGCGCGCGAACGGGAACGGATGCTCGAAACCGGTGCCGGTCGTGATGCCGAACCCGAGATGCTCGGTGACCGCGGCCATGGCCGACACCAGCAGCAGCGGATCGGCCACCGGGATCTGCGCGCCCTGGCGCAGGGCGGCGATATCGGTGCCGCCGTACACGTCATAGGTGCCGAGCACATCGGCGATGAAGATGCCGTCGAACCGTCCCTGCTCCAGCAATCGCGCCAGATCGGTCCAGTAGCTCAGTTCCTTGTATCGATGCGACTGATCCTCCGGATGCCGCCACAAGCCCGGTGATTGGTGGGCGACACAGTTCATGTCGAAGGCGTTGAAGCGAATTCGACGGGTCATTCGGCCGCTCCTTCGGTGGCTTTGCGTTCCCCCGCGCTCCAGGCGAAGGGCAGGTCCGTGCCGTTCAACAGGTGATCGCCGATCGCGCGCGCCTTCTGGATCGCCGGATTGTGCACCGAGATGGTGCGGGCATTGCGCCAGTGCCGATCCAGCCGCTGCCGCTCCGAAACCACCGACGCGCCACCGACTTCGAACAGCAGCGAGGTGGCGGGCAACACCAGGTCGATCACCGCGAGCTGGGCCTGCGCCGCCGCGAGTTCGGCGGCCACCAGGGACTTTTCGTCGGTCGCACCGGCGGCGAGCACGTCGTCCAGTACGTCCGCGACGGCGAGCACACTCGACCGCGCCGCGAAGGCCGCCGCCGACAACTTGCCGATCACCTGCTGTACCAACGGATCCTGGCGCGGCAGCCCAGCCGCGGAATGCGTGTAGCTACGGGTCCGGCCCGCCACCCAGGCCCGGGCGTCGGACTCCGCGCGCTGCGCGATGCCCGCGAGCACCGCGAGCTGCACCAATTGCAGGTACGACGTCCCGTAGGTGGGACCGGGCGCACCGTAGCCGGGCCCGAGGATACGGTCCTCCGGCACCACCACATCGGTGAATTCCGTTGTGCCACTTGCAGTCAACCGCTGTCCGAAACCATCCCAATCGTCGTGCTGCCGCACGCCGTCGGCGCTCGCGTCGACCAGCACGCCGACCCGCTCGCCGTCGCGGTCGGCCGCGGCCAGGATGTGGTCCGCGTAGAGCGAACCGGTGCTGTAGTACTTCACGCCGTTCAGCAGCCAGCGGTCGCCGTCCCTGGTCAGCCGAGTCCGGTAGCGGTCGACCGCGCCGACGCCCGGCTCGGTGATCGCGTTGCCGACGAGCGTGCCGGCGGCCACGGCCCGCAGCCACTGTTCGCGGGCCGGGCCGGGCTCGGCGAGCAGTTGGTCTTCCACGAACGAAAAGTGCACGCGCAGCGCCTGTGGCAGATTCGATTCGGCCGCGGCCAACTCGATGAGCAACCGGAACAGCTGACGCACCGTGACGCCGTAGCCGCCGAACTCGACCGCCACCCGCAGCGCGCCGAATTTCGCCTCGCGCAACCACCCGATCTCGTCGAACGGCAGCCGGCGATCGATCTCCCGCTCCACCGCGCCCTGCGCGATCCGGTCGAAGATCGGCCCGAAGACCGCATCCAGTTCGGCGTCGGTGGCGGATCTGGCTTCGATGGATGTCATCACCCCACGATCGCGCACGCCGCGGGGGAGCTCACGGGTTGCGCGCAGCGCGATCCGAATCCGGCGCGCTACCCCCGGCGCTCGCGGCGAAAGTGCTGGTCCTGACCGATTGTCAGAGGGTGGCGCTACAGTCGCGGCGTGGCTGGATCGCAGTACTCGTTCGACGCGCAAGTGTGGGAGCACCACGCGGGCTCCTGGTATTTCGTCTCGCTGCCCGAGGACGTCGCCGACGAGATCGAGGAGCGCTACGCGCACCGGGTCGGCGGATTCGGCTCGGTCCGGGTGCACGTCACCATCGGCGCGAGCCGCTGGTCGACTTCCTTGTTCCCGGACAAATCCCGTGCCACTTACGTGCTCCCGGTCAAGAAGGCGATCCGCACCGCCGAGGAACTCGACGCGGGCTCACGCACCCGCGTCGAACTCGTCGTCGCGCTGTGAGGCCCTCAGTACTGGTACGGGCCGGGTAACGGAGGACCGGAGGGATAGCCGCCGGTGAAGCCGGACGCGGCCCGGCGCTTGCTGCCACTGCGCTTCACCGCGACCACGATGATCACCGCCAGGCCCAGCAGCAGTCCCACCACGCCGAGCGCGATACCGCCGAGCAGGGTGCCGACGAACGAGGTGCCGAGCCCGCGCCCGATCGCCGCCGTGGCGCTGGTGCCCGGGTCGCCCTGGATCGCCACCTGATAGGTCCCCGGCACCGCGGCGTCGAACGACAGTGCCGCGCGCCCCTCGCGCTTGCCGAAGGAGTAGGTGACGTCCGAGTCGTAGCGCAACCCCCGGCGCAGGACGCTGGTTACCTGGGCTGGGAAGGGTTCAGCGCGGGGTGGCCATGCATTCCGTGGCGATGCGGGTGCTCGCGGTGCGGGCCTTCTCCGCGTCTTCCTTGCTCATGCCGAGGGTCTGCTGGTCGGCGGCTTTGGTGTCGTACTCGTCGCTCACCATCACCCGCAGTCCGTCCTGCGAAATTCCCTGCTCGACAAAGAGTTTCGCCGCACACTCGGCGAGCTCCTGGTTCTTGAGCCCTTTGTCCTGCAGCGACTTGGCCAGGTCGGCCTGGGTCACCGCCGGGGCCGCCGCCGCTTTGTCGCTTCCGCATGCCGCGAGCACCGGCAGCGCGATGAGCGCAGCGGCGATCAGGGAGATCCGCACCTGAATCCTCTTCTTTCGAATGGACACTAGCCATTGCCTGGACCGAACGGACGGCGCGACAGCGCCGACGTCGGCCCCGATGGTACCGATCGAGCCGGAAACCGTCGTGCCGATGCCGTTTTCACAAATCCATCGCGGCGCGCAACGCGGTATCCAGGCGTTCCAGCGTCTCGGACTCCATTTCATCCACCCGCTCGGCGAGCCAGCCGCGGAAGATACGGCCGATATTGCCGGCGTGCACCCAGCCGTACCGCTGCACCGGCACCGCGAGGATGTCCTGCGGGTCCTCGGCCACCACCTCGGCGGCGATCAGCCACGGCCGCGGCGACTCGTTGATGCCGTCACTGCTGATGAGCACGACCGTGCGCCGTCGGGGCGAACCATGCGGGTTGTAGATCCACAGTTCACCCCGCCGCACGCATCGCCTCCTCGGCGGCGGCCAGCTCGGCCGCGTCGGCGGCCGCTTCGGCCGTCACGTCGGGCGCCGGGCCACAGCCGGTGCGCACGGCCTCGCGACGCGCGGCCTTCGATATCCACGCCGACGGCGACATACCCGCGCGGGCCGCGGCCTGCTCGGCATAGGACCAAGCGGCCTCGTCCAGCGAGAGGGTGACCTTACGCGTTGCCATACCTTTTATCTTACCCACCTTTCCGCATCTTCAAGCCAGCTCAGGCGCGTATGCGGGAACGTCGGCGGCTGCCGAGAAGAAACTGAGGGCTGGTGCCTGCTGTTAGGGTTGACGCAGCGGAGAGGCGGAGTGCGGATGACGACGTTGAATTACCACCGGGTGGGTGCGGGCGCGCCGCTGGTACTGGTGCACGGCGTCGGCAGCCGGTGGCAGGTGTGGGAACCGGTCATCGACACCCTCGCCGAGTCGCATGACGTGATCGCGGTGGATCTGCCGGGGTTCGGCGACTCGGCCCCGCTGGCCACCACCACGGTCGACACGCTCACCGACGCACTCGCCGAATTCCTTGTCGCGCAAGGGATCGAGCGGCCACACCTGGCCGGGAACTCGATGGGCGGGTTGATCACGCTGAACCTCGGCGCCCGTGGGCTGGCCCGCTCGGTGACCGCGTTCTCTCCGATCGCGTTCTGGGACAAGGCCGGTCGGATCTGGTGTCAGCAGTCCCTCGGCCGGTCACAGCAGCTCGCGGGACTGTTGCGCCCCGCACTGCCCGCGGTGATGGGCACGGCCCTGGGCCGCACCCTGTTCCTGCAGCTGGTCTTCGGCAAGCCGTGGGCGGTCGGCAAGCAGGTGGGGCTGGACACCGCGACGGGCGCGGCCGACGCACCGGGTTTCACCGCGGCGCTCGCCTCGTTCGACAAGGCGCGACTGCACGAAATCGGTGCGCTGGCCGACATTCCGGTCACCGTCGCCTGGGGCAACCGCGACATCCTGCTCACCTACGCGACGCAGAGCCGCCGGGCCCGCGCGACCCTGCCGGACGCCCGGCACGTCACGTTGCCCGGCAGCGGGCACACCCCGTACTACGACGATCCCGCCGCCTGTGCCGCGGTGATTCGCAGCACCGCCTACGCCTGACGGTCGGGACGCGCCAGCAGCGTGTCCGCCGGGGCCGCGCCGAGCAGGATGCGGACGGCGTTGCGCCAGCGGTGCTGGATGATTCGGTTCCCGTCCAGATCGCCGGTGAGCAGCACGCGCATGGCCAGACCGGTCATGATCTCGATGGTGAACTCGGTGATCGTCGGCACCCGTGGATCATCGGGGAACTCCGTGCGGAAGACGTCCCGAATGCTGGTGTGCATCAACTCGAACAGTCGATGCTCCAGCGGCAGGAACGCGGCGAGCAGCTCCGGATCGGTACGCGCGCCGACCCACATCTCCAGCGCGGCCCAGAACGACGGGCCGCTCAGCATGCGCATGGTCAATTCGACGGCCGTCTCCAGCCGATCCACCGAGGACGGGATATCCGCGAATTCGCTTGTCAGCTGGTCGAATCGGCGAGCGGCCAGATGCTCGACCGCCCCGGCCAGCAGCTCGGCCTTGGTCGGGAAATGGTGTTGCAGCGTGCCGCGCGGCACGCCCGCCCGTTTCTGCACCTCGAGCGTAGTGGTGCCGGCGTAGCCGACCTCCACCAGGCTCTCGACCGCCGCGTCCAGCAGTCGCGTGCGCATCCGCGCCCTGCGCTGCGCCTGCGTCTCCCGGACGCGTTCCCCGGCGCCGGTCAGCGGCCCTGCCACTGCGGTTCACGCTTCTGCGCGAAGGCGAGCGCGCCTTCGGCGGCGTCCTTGGAAAACAGTGCGGGCAAAGCGATCTCGCCCTGTTTGGCGAAGGCCTCGCCGACCGCCCAATCGGGCGACTCGTCGATGATGCGCTTGCTCGCGGCGACGGCCAGCGGTGCCGCGGCGGCGATCTCGGCCGCCAGCTCCAGTGCCACCGCCAACGCGCCACCGGGCTCGGTGATCCGGTTGACCAGGCCGAGCTGGTACAACCGCTCGGCACCGACCCGGCCGCCGGTCAACGCGAGTTCGGCGGCCATGCTGCGCGGCAGCCGCTGGGTCAGCCGCAGCACGCCGCCGCCCGCGGCGACCAGCCCACGCTTGACCTCCGGGATGCCGAACTGCGCGTCGCTCGCGGCGACGATCAGATCGCCGGAGAGGGCCAGTTCGAAACCACCGGCCAGCGCGAACCCCTCGACCGCCGAGATCATCGGCTTGGCCGGCGGTTTCGCGGCGATGCCGAGCGGACCGCGCCGCTGCGTCATCGGCATCTCGCCCTTCGAGGCGGCGACGAGATCCATTCCGGCGCTGAATGTTCCGCCTGCACCGGTGAGCACCAGCACGCGCGCCGACGCATCGTCTTCGAACGCATCGACGGCCGACTCGATCGCCAGCGCCGTCGCGAGGTCGATGGCGTTGCGAGCCTCGGGGCGGTTGACGGTGAGCACGGTGACGGCATCGTGCCGCTCCACCAAGATCTTTTCGGTCATCGGGCAGTCCCTTCGGTGAGCGTGAGCGCATCAGCGGCAGTGATATTCACGGCGGCGCCCAGCGGGTCGCCCTCGGTGAACGCCGCGACCACGTCGGTGGCGGAGGTCCGGACCAGTATGCGGGCACCGGCCGGGTTCAAGGCGCTGACCACGACGGCCTCGGGTTCGTCGAGATGAGCGGGGGCGGGCCCCTTGCGGTAGGCCACGGTGTAGGCCTCGACGGTCGCCGGACCGGTATATCCCGGCGCCGCGGCGCGGCGGGCGGCGGGCACCTCGGGTTCGAGCGAACGGAACAGTCCCGCAGGCGGTTTCGCCGAGTACACGCCGACGCCGTGTTTGGTGATGTACCAGCCGAGCGCGGTCGCCAGTCCGTAGGCCTGCGGGTCCTCGCGCAGCAGGCCGACCAGGGTCGCGATCGAATGCGTGCTGTAGTTGTTGCCCGGCCCGCCCGCGAAGGTGAGGCCGCCGGTGACCGAGAGCGGCCGCGCCGGATCGTCGATCGGCAGGCCGAGCGCCTCGGCCGCGACCTGCACCGCGACCGGGAAGCAGGAGTAGAGATCGATGTGCGCGACGTCCTCGATGCCGATACCGGCCGCGCCGAGCGCCGCCCGTCCTGCCGCGGCGATCGCGGGCGACACCGACATGTCCGCGCGCTCGGTGACGAACCATTCGTCGGTGGCGGTGGCCCCGCCGTGCGGGAACACCCAACGCTCCCGCGGCACGCCGGCCGCGTCGGCGGCGGCCGCGCTGCACACGATCAAGCCCGCGCCGAGATTCACCGACAGGTTCGCGACCAGCAGTTTCGGATACGGCGTCGAGACCAGCCGGTTGGCCGCGCCCGGTGTCACCAGATCGGTCGCGTCGTGCGATTCCGGTTGCCACGCATAAGGATTGCGCGCCGCGACGGCGGACAGCCGCGACCACAGCGCGCCGATCCGGGCCCGGTGCGCGTCTACGCCGAGCCCGAGCCGATGGCGCAGCGCGGTCTCCATCAGCGCGTAGAAGTACACCGGCCCCCACATCCCGGCGGCGGTTTCCATGTCGGAGTTGGGGGCCCGGTCGGAGCCGACGAGGTCGGTCGGTTGCACGTCGTCCGGCTGCTCCGGCCACGGCAGGGTGGCGCCCGCGCGGGTCGCGCTGTTCCACGCCGCCACCGCCTCGGCGCCGGTGATCAGCGCGACCTCGGACTGTCCGTCCGCGATGGCCTGGGCGACGGTGTTGAGCAGACGCTGCGGCGCATCGCCGCCGAAGCGCACGGACTGCATCGTCCGCTTCGGGTCGGCACCGAGCTCGGCGGCGACCAGCGCGCCGAGATCCGAATACGGCCTGCTGACCGGGGCCGCGGCCGCGATCAGGTCCGCGCCGCGCAGGAGCCGATCGCCGGTGCCGCTGTCGGCGCCCGCGCGGCGCAGCGATTCGGCCGCGAGTTCGACCGGGCCCGGCAGGCCGGGTTCGCCGTTCCGGTGTACGACCTGCCCGGCGCCGACGAGCACCGGCGTTCGGGGATCAATTCCCGCTGGCAGCATGGTTCCTCCGCAGATCAGGCGTGCCGTCGCCGCCGCGGCAGTGCGGCGGTCGACGCAATTACCGTCAGCATTGACGGTAACCTGAGTTCGATTAGAGCAGAGTCCCCCTTGGCCGGGCAATGCCCACTGACTTCGAACTGACTCACGGGTAAGATCCGGGCATGGGCACCCACATCGCGCTGCGCTTCGACGGCGATCGCGCCTACGTCTCCCTCGACCGGCCGGACAAGCACAACGGCCTGACCATCGACATGCTGCGCGAGCTGATCGACACCGCGCACACCATCGCGGGCCGCGACGACGTGCGCGCGGTGATCCTGTCCGGCAACGGCCCCAGTTTCAGCAGCGGTTTGGACATCGCGAAGGCGGCCGGCGATCCGCTGTCCATCGTGCGGGCCTTCGTGCCGCTGCCCTGGCGCGGCACCAACGTCTTCCAGGAAGCCTGCTGGGCCTGGCGCCGGCTGCGGGTGCCGGTGATCGCCGCCGTGCACGGCCGCTGCTACGGCGGCGGACTGCAACTCGCGCTGGCCGCCGACTTCCGTTTCGCCACCCCGGATTCGGAGTTCTCGGTGATGGAGGCCAAACACGGCCTGGTGCCCGACATGACCGGCGCGGCCACCCTCTCCCGGCTGATCGGCGTCGACCAGGCACTGCTGCTGACGATGACCGCGGACACCGTCGACGCTGCCTACGCCGAACGGATCGGCCTGGTCACCGAGGTCACCGCGGACCCGGTCGCCGCCGCGGAGAAGCTGGCCGACCGGATCGCGACGCGCTCGCCGCACGCCGTCGCCGGGGCCAAGCGGCTCTTCGACAAGGCCTGGCACGCCTCGACCCGCCGCACCTTCGCCATCGAGCGGGCGACGCAGCTGCCGCTGGTCATCCGGCTGGCCGTCAACCGGGGGAAATCCGGCACCGACTGAATCCGGCCCGGCAGTTCCGGGACCGAGGCCGCCCTTTTCGACGAAATCACTGCTAGCATTTTCCGCAGATTTGCCAGCCAGTCGAATTGTGGTGCGCTACACACCGCGAGGGGTCTGTGTATCGCGGAAGTCTGTGTTTCGCATTGCTTTCGGCGTGATTCCGGAGGGCGCACAGACTTGAACAGAACCGTAGCCATTGTGCTTACCGCGTTGGCGGGTGTTTCAACCTTACTGACTACAGCGATTACCCCGGCCGCCGCCAATCCAAACACCATCAATCCGATTCCGGTACTCAACGGCAGCAACGGCCTGCCCAACCTCGTCGGCCGGTCCCGGGCTGTGTTCCAGATGACCGGCATGGCCAGCCCGAACAACACCCAGGCCTACAACGTGCTCGGCACCGACCTCGGCATCATGTGGGACAACGGCAAGGGCGAGCTGCTCACCGCGTTCGGCGATACCGCGGGGGTCGGTTTCCCCAACCTGCTGGCCGGCAGCATGTGGTCGTGGCGCTCCAACATCCTGATGCGCAGCCACACGAACAACCCGGTCAACGGCATATATTTCGACAGTGTCGTGCGCGATGTTTTCGGTCAGGCGCGCGATCTGATCCCCAGCCCGAAAATTCCGTTTCTGGAGATTAGCCGTATTCCTACCGCGGGCATTTCGGTGGGCGATGTCCAATTCATGAGCCTGATGTCGGTCCGTAGCTGGGACGAGGTCGGGCAGTGGAGCACCAACTTCTCCAGCCTCGCCGCCTCCGGCGACAACGGGGAAACCTGGGGCGAGCTGCCCGCCACTCGACGGCCGGACGAGGGCGGCAACGGCAACTTCCAGATGAACGCCTTCCTGAAGGACGGCGGGTTCATCTACGAGTACGGCACGCCCTCCGGCCGCAACCAGGCGGCGTTCGTCGCACGCGTCCCGGAAGCCCAGATCACCGATCTCAGCGCGTACGAGTACTGGGACGGCAAGGAGTGGCGGCGCGACGACGTGAACGCGGCCGCGCCGATCATGTGGGGCGTCGGCGAGCTGTCGGTGATGTACAACGCGTACCTCGGCCAGTACATCTCGCTCACCACCGACCCGTTCAACTCGGTGGTGCTGCGCCGGGCGGCCGCACCGACCGGGCCGTGGAGCGAGCCCGAGGTACTGATCGACACCAGGGAACTGCCGAGCGCGTACGCGCCCTCGATCTTCCCGTATCAGACCGGCCGTGATCTGTACTACCTCACGACCGTGCACAGCCAGTACAACGTGCTGCTCATGCGCACGCAGCTGTAGCGGTTCGCGCCCCCGGACACCCGCGATCCGGCGCGGTCCTTGACCTCAACCTTGCTTCACCTATGAGGCTGGACCGCGTCGGATCGTCGTCTGTTCAGGAGGAACCATGGGAACCAGCGCACCCGCCGTGCCCGAGTGGCCGATCGTGCGGGATTGGCTCGCCGCCAACGCCCGTCCGATCAGCGATACCGCACCCGACTACACCGGCCCGGACCTCGCCGCGCTGGTCGAACGACTCGGCGCGGCCACGGTGGTCGGGCTCGGCGAATCGACCCGATTCTCCCGGCAGATCTATGGGCTCCAGGAACGGATCTTCCGCGCACTGGTGCAGCGATATGGATTCCGCGCCTTGGCTATTCAGGACAGCGCCCGCTCCGGCGAACGGTGGGACGCGTACGTGCGCGCGGGCGCGGGTGATCCCGAAACGGTGCTCGCCGGATCGTGGCGGCCGTGGCGCACCGCGGAAACCGTTGCGGCGCTGGCCTGGATCCGCGCGTACAACAAGACGAACCCCGACGATCAGGTGCGGATCTTCGGCATCGAGCCGCCGCGGGCCGAGCCGGCGGACTACGACGTCGTCCTGGATTACGTGCGCCGCGTGGCCCCCGGCCAGGTGGCCGCCATCGACGCCCAGCTGGCCCCGATCCGCACCGCGCATCAGGTGGACGAGCATGTCCAGCGCCATCTCGGCACCCACCCGGGCCGCCCGTTCGCCGAGCACGCGCGTGCCGCCTTCGAACTGTTCGAAACCTTGCCCGTCGCAGCGGAATACGTCGAAGCCCGGCGGCGCGCCCGGTTGATCGTCGAGTTCCACGAGCAGAGCGTCGCCGGGCAGGGCGGGTTCGCGCGCGACGAACGCCCCGCGGGTATGCGGGTGATCGAACAGCAACGCGCCACCGGCGCGAAAATCGTCTACTGGGACGGTATCGCCCACACCGCCGCGCACCCGCTCGGCCTGGGCAGCGCCGAATTCCGCAGCGTCGGTAGCTATCTGCGCGCGGAGTTCGGCGACGGCTACGCCTCGGTCGCCCTCGGTTTCGGGCACGGTGACCTCGGCGCACACCATGCGCCCGAGCCGCTGCCCGATCTGGTGGACGCGGCGCTCGGCACGGTCGAGCTGCCCGGCTACTACCTCGACCTGCGCGCGGACGCGCCGCAAGCGGTCGACGCGTGGCGCGGGGCGCCGGCGAAGCTGCGCGTGATCAGCGGCGTCTACGACCCGGCCGAAGACGACAAGGCGAACATCACCGTGCCTTCGCTCGCCGGGGCCTTCGACGTGCTGGTGCACGTGCGCGAGACCACACCGGTGCGCTGGTTGCCGGACACCGAGATCGCGGGGTAGCCGCGCTCGTCAATAGACTCGCGATCATGGATGCGACCGAGTGGGACGAGCGCTATGCCCAATCCGATTTGGTCTGGGGCACGCCACCGAACAGCACCGTGGTGGAACACGTCTTCGGGTTGGAGCGGCGCACCCCGCTCGCGCCCGACGGCGACGGCCAGGTCCCGGAGTTGCCCCGCGCCCTGGACCTGGCCTGCGGGGAAGGGCGCAATTCGCTCTGGCTGGCCACGCACGGCTGGCAGGTCTACGCCGTAGACTATTCCCAGGTCGGAGTGGACAAGGGCCGCACCATCGCGACCCGGCTGTCCCGCTCGGTGCGCAGCCGGATCACCTGGGAATGCGCCGACGTCACCGAACTCGAGGTCCCGGGCCCGTTCGAACTCGTCCTGATGGTCTTCCTGCACCTGCCCGCCGACCAGCGGCGCACCGTGCTGCGGCACGCGGCCGACCTGCTCGCACCCGAGGGCACCCTGCTCGTCCTCGGCCACGACACCACCAACCTCACCGACGGGTACGGCGGCCCGAAAGACCCGGATGTCCTGTTCACGCCGGACGACGTGGTCGCCGACCTGGCACCCGCCATCGACGACCACCGCATCCGAATCCGTCTGGCCGACCGCGTCTTACGCCCGACCGAAGGTCGCGATGCCATCGACGCACTCGTCATCGCGACCCGACCCGCCGAGACCGCACTCGAGCCCACCGACTGAACCGTCACAGCGAGTACAGGCCCCAGCTGAGTGCCCAGGGGACGAACACGATTCCGGCGAGCACCAGCAGCGCGAGCCGGACCCGCTCGACGCCGACCACCCGGCGTCGCGTCCGCCACCAGACGAGCACGGTCGCGATCAGACTGAAAAGTGCTACTGCCGAAAAGGTTTGGAGCACCAACCAAGGCAGGGTGCGCCCCGCGAGAAATGCCGACGCGCCCTGCACACCGGTGGCGAAGCACGACACGACGTAGGTCAGCGTGCCGATCACCGCGAACAAGCCGGTCGCGGACAACCAACGGGCCGGCGCACGCACGGCGCGACCGTCCGGCGCGCGGCGTCGCCCGGCCCAGGCCAGTACCGGGTAGCCGAGGAAGCCGACCAACAGCAGGGCCAACGCGCCGTACCGCACCACCGCGGTGTCGTACCAGGCCCCGGACGACGGCTCGCGACTCGTATCCACCTGCGGCGGAACAGGTTCGGCGCTGGACAGCGGCGCGGCCCCGCGGGCGACCGACCAGACCCACGAGGTCATCACGTCGGTATAGCCCGGATCGAGCGCGCCGAGTGGTTTGCCGTCGAAGAGCTGTCCACCGACCTTGTCGAAGCCGTCGGTGCTCCGATGCCCGGTGTGCCCCGCGTTCGGCACGAAGCGGATGGTCACGTGCTGGTTGCCCGCCCGCGCCAGCGCCTGCTGGAAGACCACCGCGCTCTCCGCGGGCGGGGTCACGGTGTCGTGCGCGCCCCACAGCGCCAGGACCGGCAGCCGCAACCGCTCCAGCACCGGGGCCGGCTCGTGTCCCGCCTCCGGGAACAGTCCGGTAGCGGCCATCAGCTGCGCGCCCGGCGCGGCGATGGCCTCCGCGAGCCCGCCCGAAATCCCTTGGTGGCGTAGCTGATTGCCGAGGTTCCAGGTCTGGGTGCGCAGCGGATCGAAGGCAGAGCCGCCGATGGTCACCAGGAATGCGACGTCCGGCGACCGCGACGCGGCCAGCGGCGCCACCCACGCACCTTCGCTGAGCGCCCACAGCCCGGTGCGCGCCGGGTCCACGTCGGCGCGCGCACGCACTACCGCGAGACCGGCGAGCACGTCATCGGCGAGCAGGCCGAAATCCCGCTCGGCCAGGGAGTAACCCGCCGTCCGCTTGTCGAAGGCCAGCGTGACGATGCCCGCACGCGCGAAGGCCTCTGCTTCGGGCCGGTATTTGTCCCGCGGGCCGGGACCGGCGCCGTGCACGAGCACGATGGCGGTACGCCTGGTATCGGCCGCGGCAGGCGGTACGAACACCGTGCCCCGCAATGTCACTCCGTGACTGTCGAACGTGACATCCTCGCGAATCGGTGGGTCATCGGCGGGGGCGGCGCTCGCGGCGCCCGCACTCACGGCGACGCAGGCGAGGACGAGAAACGCGGCCGGCGTCACGCGTCGGATGAGCGGCTTGCGGATCGTCGGCGCGATGCGCTTCAGTCGGACGATCAGGGCACTCTGCATGCTGTGAACGGTAAGTTCGGACCGGCCATACCACATCGGGCTCCGGGTCTAGTCCCCCAGGCCTACAAGCGCTTTCGCGCTGCTGCCACCGGGGGATAGCGCACACCGGGGCGGCTGTGCCGTCGACATCACGGCCACCGGAATCGGGGGCGTGCCACGACCCGGGGCGCTGGCTAGCGTGGCGGAGATCCGATCCGTCTCACAGGAGTTGTTCGATGCGCCGTGTCCCACTGAAAATCATTGCCGCTGTTGCCCTCACGCTGGGCGCAGGGGCCGGCGTGGCAAACGCGGCGCCCGGGCTGCCGCTGGAACCGGCCCAGCACAGCCAGGTAGCACCGGTCGGCAACCAGGAGATCGGGGTCTCCCCCGGTTCGAGCGACGCCGCGTCGCTGGCCTGCCTGGTGCAGTCGCTGTCCGCCGGCGCCAAATACTGCCTCTGATCGCGCAGCCGCGCCGGACTACTCGCTCCACCGCCGCAGCCACGGCGTGACTGTGTCGGCGATGACATCGAACCCGGTGCGGAACGAATGCGGTTGACCCGCGATCACCCGGACCTCCGCGGCGTCGGCCGGGTCCGGGATGCCGAACGGATCGCTGCCCCCGTTGATGACCACCACCTCGACGGGGGCGGCAGCCAACAGCTCCGTGCGCCGGGTTTTCTCCGGCTTGCCCGGCGGATGCAGCGGAAACGACAGCGCGAGCACACCGCGCGCACCGACCGCGACCGCCGTTCGGCACGCCACCCGCGCACCATTGCTGCGCCCACCCTGCATGAGCGGCACCCCCTTGACCTTGCGGCGCAACGCCGCGACGATCTCGAGCCACGCCTCGTCCTGTTTCTCGGCGGACCCCGGCGCCCTTCGCCCCGCGACTCGATAGGGCTGCACCACCCTGGCGACGGCACCGCCGAGTTCCACCGCGCGATCGCGCACGGCCAGCAGATCCTTCGCGTCGACGCCGCCGCCGGAACCGTGCGTGAGCAGCAGCAGGAAGGTCGGTTTGCGCGGCCGGTCGAGCTCGATCTCGGCCGGTCCGGCACTCGTCTCGATGCGCACGTCTCACCGTAACCGGAGCACCGGTCCGATCGCCGCCGCCGCGCGCGTCGCTGTTTTCCGCGTCACATTGCCCGCTCGAGCCTTTGCCTGCCCATTACTGGTCGGTAATATGGAGCGTAAGTTACCCGCGAGTAGCATGCGGAAAGCCGGTCACCGGTAGAGCGACAAACGGGCGGGAACGGCTAACCAACCGACCGCACCAACTCAACGGAGAGTGAGTAACCGACATGGGTCACTACAAGAGCAACGTCCGCGACCTGGAGTTCAACCTCTTCGAGGTCCTCGGACTCGGCTCCATCCTCGACAGCGGCGCCTACGGCGACCTGGACAGCGACACGGTCAAGGAGATGCTGAACGAGGTCCGCCGCCTGGCCGAAGGCCCGCTCGCGGACTCGTTCGCCGACGCCGACCGCAACCCGCCGGTGTTCGATCCGGAAACGCACACCATCGCGATCCCCGAGTCGTTCAAGAAGTCCTTCCGCGCGATGCAGGAAGGTGGCTGGGAGAAGCTCGGCCTGCCCGAGGAGCTCGGTGGACTCGGCGTCCCGCGCACCGTGCACTGGGCGATCAGCGAGCTGATCCTCGGCGCGAACCCCGCCGTCTACATGTACGCCGCGGGCCCCGGCTTCAACACCATCTTCCACAACAACGGCACCGACGAGCAGAAGAAGTGGGCCAAGATCGCGATCGATCGCGACTGGGGCGCCACCATGGTGCTCACCGAGCCCGACGCGGGCTCCGACGTCGGCGCGGGTCGCACCAAGGCGATCAAGCAGGAAGACGGCAGCTGGCACATCGAGGGCGTGAAGCGCTTCATCACCTCGGCCGACGCCGACGACATGTTCGAGAACACCATCCACCTGGTGCTGGCTCGTCCCGAGGGCGCGGGCCCGGGCACCAAGGGCCTGTCGCTGTTCTTCGTACCGAAGTTCCACTTCGACCACGAGACCGGTGAACTCGGCGACCGCAACGGCGCCTTCGTCACCGGCGTCGAGCACAAGATGGGCCTGAAGGTCTCGGCCACCTGTGAGCTGACCTTCGGCGGCCACGGCATTCCGGCCAAGGGCTGGCTCGTCGGCGAGGTGCACAACGGCATCGCGCAGATGTTCGACGTGATCGAGAACGCGCGCATGATGGTGGGCACCAAGGCCATCGCGACCCTGTCGACCGGTTACCTGAACGCTCGTGACTACGCCAAGGAGCGCGTCCAGGGTGCCGACCTCACCCAGATGACCGACAAGGCCGCGCCCCGCGTGACCATCACCCACCACCCCGACGTGCGCCGTTCGCTGGCCAGCCAGAAGGCCTACGCCGAGGGCCTGCGCGCGATCTACCTCTACACCGCGGCGCACCAGGATGCCGATATCGCCCAGCAGGTTTCGGGTGCGGATGCCGATGTCGCGTTCCGCGTCAACGATCTGCTGCTGCCGATCGTCAAGGGTGTCGGTTCCGAGCGCGCCTACCAGTACCTGACCGAATCGCTGCAGACCTTCGGTGGCTCCGGCTTCCTGCAGGACTACCCGATCGAGCAGTACATCCGGGACGCGAAGATCGACTCGCTGTACGAGGGCACCACCGCCATCCAGGCGCAGGACTTCTTCTTCCGCAAGATCGCCCGGGACCGCGGCGTCGCGCTGGCGCACGTGGCCGGCCAGGTGCAGAAGTTCATCGACTCGGAGGCGGGCAACGGCCGGCTCAAGGGCGAGCGCAAGCTGCTCGCCACCGCGCTGGAGGACGTGCAGGCCATGGCCGCCACGCTCACCGGCCACCTGATGGGCGCCCAGGAGAACCCGTCCGAGCTGTACAAGGTCGGCCTCGGTTCGGTGCGCTTCCTGCTCGCCGTCGGTGACCTGCTGATCGGCTGGCAGCTGCTGCGTCAGGCCGAGATCGCCATCAAGGCGCTCGACAACGGCGCCACCGGAGCCGACGAGTCGTTCTACCAGGGCAAGGTGGGCGTCGCGCAGTTCTTCGCCCGCAACATGCTGCCGGAGCTGACGGCCACCCGCGCCGTGCTGGCCAACCTGGACAACGACATCATGGAGCTGGACGAAGCGGCGTTCTGATCCACGAACAACGAAAGCGGCCCGGAGCGATCCGGGCCGCTTTCTCGTCGCCGGGTCTCAGGTGGCGGCGGACGCGACGAGTTCGTCGGTGACGACCAGGTTCCCGCCGAGCTGTTTCGCGCGGTACATCAGGTCATCGGCCCGCCGCAGCATCGAATAGGGCAGCGTGGGATCGCACGTGCCCTCGTAGACCACGACCCCGAGGCTCGCGGTCACCGAGATCGTTTCCGGCGGCTCACCCGTCGCCGCGCACACCGCCTGCGGTTCGGAGACGGCCAGCCGTACCCGTTCGGCCTCGGCCTGCGCGGTCCGCTCCGCGATCCGGCCGAAGATCACGAACTCTTCCCCGCCGGTGCGCGCCACCACGAACGGTGCGCGCAACGCGGCACGCAGGCGCTGTGCCGTCCGCACCAGCACCTCGTCACCCACCGCGTGCCCGAAACGATCGTTGACGTCCTTGAACCGATCGAGATCGAGCGCGATCGCGTAGACCGGCCTGCGACAACCCGAGCCCGCCAGCGCCGCCAGGTACAACTCCAGCCCGCGCCGATTCAACAGCGTGGTCAACGGGTCGCGGACCGCGTCCTGGCGCAGCACCCAGAAGCAGAACTGCATCGCGGGCATCAGGACGACGCCGCAGGCCGCGGTCATCAGCACGATCGCCGCGCCGATCATCGGATCGCCGCCGCCCGCCACCATCCGGCCGGTCAGCAGCACCACCGAGAACACCGTCCACGCCGCGTGCAGCGCAAGCACTTTCGCGTTGTGCATCACCGCCAGATAGCCGCCGGTGATCACCAGCAGGGTCAGGCCGAGCGCCCCGTAGAGCCGGTTGGATTCCTGCAGGTTGGCGACGGTGATCGCGACGTCCGCCGCCCCGAACAGCACCAGCGATTCGACCCGGGACGGCCACGGCAGCAGCCACCAGCGCAGCGCCCAGAACACCGCGAACCCGGCGATGGTCCAGTCGATCGCGAGACCGAAGTTGTTCGGCGGGCCGCCGTCGGAAGACATCGCCAGCAGGGCGATCCCCGCCAGAAAGACGCCGCCCGTGCCGACCACCACCTTCAGCCAGGCCACCGCCGTGTAGGAGTCCAGCGCCCGCGCGAGCCAGGCATAGTCGGCCGGATCCCGCCACCAAGCTCTGAACATCGCGCCGCTGTGGGCCACCGTCACCGCCTAGTGCAGAGGGATCCGTACCGTGTGCTTGCGACGAGCGCGGGATCAGGTCGAGAAATCCCACCAGCTACCAGGCAAGTGTATTGCGCCCCGCGCGGCGGCGCATACCGCCGACACCTCGGCGAACTTCCGCTTTGTCAAACATCATTGCTGGTCAACGGCATATTTGTCACTTCAACCAAGAGCGCGGACAGCACCGGTGGCGCGGCACCGCGGGTAGGAGACCGGTTTGTCCGGTCCGGCGGGCCGCATCGTGAACCACCAGCAAACGAGGCGTGAGATCCGCCCGTCGGCCGATGTGAGCAGTTCGTGGTTCATCCGCGGGAACAGCCGCAGCGGCCCGGATCGCTCCGGACCGCTGCGCAGAATTCAGGACGCCCCGCCGCCCATCCCCACACTCACGCGGGGCCGATCGGTGACCTACGTGGCGGGCGTACCCTTGCCCGAACCGCTCGACAGCTGCTTGACGATGTCGGCGATGGCCTTGCTCGAGCCGGTGCCGGTCGGATCGGGCTCGCCCGGCGCGACCACCGGCTGCGCCGCGCCGGTCTCCAACGGGAGACCCGGTGCCGCACTGGCCATGCCCGACCCGGCGATGAGGAGACCGGCCGCCGCGGCCAGGACGACACCGAACACTCGTGTTTTGCTCATGTAACTTCTTCCTTTACCGATTTCTTTCTCGACCGATAACCCGAACGGTTTCAGCCGAAAGCAGTTCTATCACGCATGAACTCGGCCAGCGACCATTCAGTCATCGCGGAATTCGGTCACGATTAACCCTTCGATTGCACTACGCAAACACCAAGGAAGAACTGCGGCGCGCCATCAACTCACCTGGTAGGACCCTATTTTTACCGGCAAAGAAGCCGGTGGCACCAATTTTCCACACGCGAAACCGCAGTACAAACAATGCGATAGCGGGCCTACATGACCAAGCCGCGGGCAAATGTACGACAACCTGTCGGCATCGGGCATCGGAACGAATCCGATAAATGTTCAGCGACCCATGCCGCGGCCGGTCCACAGCAATCCGGCCGCAATTCTGTGATTCATTACATAACCGGCAGACGTAACATTATCGGCCCTATCCCGAAGGCGGTGCCGCGCCGAATCTCGCTGCGCAGCACGCCGATTCGAAGGCAGCACGCCGATCGGCGGTAACTGACCGATCGCTCCGCGCCGCCGACGCAGCGCCGCGATTCCAGTGATTCACATCACAGAATGTTTGGCTGAAAGCTCACTGAGCTGGCGTTACTCGCACTTCACCACGGGGATGGGGTCGTATTTGACGGTCCGGGTCGCGCGGGAGACCTCTTTGCCGGTGCGGCGGTCGGTGATGATCCGGGTGTCGGAAATGGTGAAGCCCGGAGCACCCTCGGAGGCGATGCAGTCCTTGCCCTTCGGGAGTTTGATGGTGGACGGCTCGGTCGGCTTGCTCTTCTCGCCGGTGACCGATTCGACGTTCAGCGTCTTGGTGCCCCAGAGCCGAACCGTCACTTCGGAATCCGTGGCGAGCGCCTCGATGAAGACGCCGGTCGGGGTGTTGTTGCGGAAACGCAGATCGATCGCGCCGTCGAACACGGTCGCCTCCCGCGCCGCCGGATACCGGGAGATGTAGTAGCTGTGCTCGGTGTGGCCCGCGTCCTCCATGCCCGCGAAATACGCGGCGTTGTAGAGGGTGGTGGCGAACTGGCTGATACCGCCGCCCACGGCGGTGGCGGGCCTGCCGTGATCGATGATGCCGGACTCCACATAGCCTTCCGCGGCACCGCGCGGGCCGGTGAAATCGTTGAGCGAGAAGGTATCTCCCGGCTTCACGACGGCACCGTTGACCTTCTTGGCGACCACCCGGATGTTCACACCGGAGGGTCCGCTGAAGCCGTTGGTGGTGAACGAACCCATGGTCTCGACGACGCCGAGGCCCTGCGCCGCCTCGGTGGTCAGCTTCGGCTCGACCTTTTCGTAGACGGCTTGCGCGGCGCGCTCACCCGGCGCGGTCAGCAGCGCCGTGTACTGCTCCAGCGTCTTCGGCCAGTTGATCTTGTCACCGACGACGGCGGGTACCACGGTGGGCTTGCCGCCGGTCAGCGCGAACGTCGCGTCCTTCGCCTCCACCTCGGTGGCCGCCAGCTGCGGCGCCAGCAAACCGACCGCGATGTTTTGATCCACGGCGAGGGCCAGCCCGCCGTTGCCGTCGGGGGCGAACGACAGCGTCGTCGCGATCTGCTCCGGATCGAGCTTGGCGGCCGCGCCCTTGCCCGCGAAGGTGATCGGCGCGCGCACCGCGGGCTCGGCGACGGTACGCAAGGCGAGGTCGACCGCTTCCGGCCGCACCTGCAACGGCGCGGGGTGCACCGGCAGATCCACCGTGAGACCGCTGATCCACTCGTCGATGAGATCTTGGCGCGCGGCGGCGATATCGAGCACCCGCCCCGGCACCGGGGCGACGGCGACGGGTCTGGCCTTGTCGAAGGCGATGGTGCCTTCGACCGACGGGCGGTCGTGCACGCGCAACGCCTCGAGCTGACGATCCAGTGCCGCATCGTCGACCACGCTGACGACCGCGACATCACGAGCGCTGAACAGCGAGGTGAACCGGGTGACCGGATTGAGCGGCTGACCGCCGACCCGCGCCCAGGTGCGGTCCCAGTCGACCGACAGGCCTGCGGCGCTCGGGATCATCCGGGTCTGCACGTCGCCGATGCGCAACGGCAGTTCACGCTCGGTGCGCGGCCCGAGTTCGGCGCGCAGCCGCTCGTCCGCCGCCGCGGTGGCCATGCCGCCGACATCGATGCCCGCGACGACGGTGCCGCGCGGCACCTCACCGGAGGACAGCGCCAGGTCGATCCCGTAGGCGATGCCGACCACGGCGCACACGGCGCCGACCGCGATGCCGGCGCGCCGGATCCTGGTGCGGTCGAATCGCTTCGGCGGCGGCCCGGAGATCGGGCGGCGCCCCGGCGGGCGCGGCTCGGCGGGCCTGGCGCGGTGCGTGTTCGCTGCGGGCGTGGTGACCCGCAGGGGTTCGGTGGGGGCCGAGTCGCTGACCCACTCCGGGGCCTGATTCGGCTCATACGGGGCCGGATTGGACTCGTACTGGGCCGGATTCGATCCGTACTGGGCCGAATCCGACTCGTACTGAGCCGGATTCGATCCGTGCCGGGCGGGATTCGATCCGTACTGCACCGGGTCCGAGCCGTATGCGGCAGGGCTCGTTCCGTAGGGCGCGGGGTTCGACTCATACGCGGCCGGGTTCGGCCGGACAGGTGCGGGGTTCGACGGGCCGGGGGCCGGGTTCGACCCGCCCGGCGCTTCCCCCGGAGCCCTGTTCGCGCCGTTCGCCTGGGCCGACTCGAGCAGCTGACGTAGGCCCACCTCGCCGCCTGCTTGTCGGCCGCGGCGTCCGGTGCTCGGCTGGCTCGTCACGAACCGTCCTCCCCGTTCGGGTGTCTTCGGGACCCGCCCGGTGCGAGTCACCCGCCAACGATAGTGCGCCGTCCCGACGACGTCAGGCGAGCACCGAAGTGCAGCTAACCGCCCGCAAAGCGCCCGGTGACACACGCAAAGGGCCCCGCGCAGTTGCCGGGTCGGGGGTCTGGCAACTACGCGGAGCCGATCTGATTATCGGTACGGCGCACCATGCGTTACACAGCCGGGCACATTCGATTCGCACCGGCGCGAGACAATCGAGGACGACCTCTCGCCACCAGGGCTCGCAGAGCGTCCGGACGGACGTCGCATACACGAGGGAGATGGAATGCAGCTGGGAATGATCGGCCTCGGTCGGATGGGCGCCAACATCGTGCGCCGCATCGTCAAGGACGGGCACACCGCGGTCGGCTACGAACGTCGCCCCAAGGCCATCGACGAACTGCGGCAGGAACTCGGCGACGATTTCCGGGGCAGCACCGACCTCACGGAATTCGTGCAGGCTTTGCAGACGCCGCGGGTGGTGTGGGTGATGATCCCGGCGGGCGCCACCGGCGCGGTCATCGATCAGGTCGCCGAACTGCTCGAACCCGGCGACATCATCATCGACGGTGGTAACAGCCGCTATCACGAGGACATCGCCCGGGCCGAGCGGCTGACCCCGAAGGGCATCCACTACGTGGACATCGGCACCTCGGGCGGTGTCTTCGGCCTGACCCGCGGCTTCTGCCTGATGATCGGCGGTGAGCCGGAGCCGGTGCGGTATCTGGATCCGCTGTTGCGTTCCATCGCGCCGGGCGTCGAGGCGGCCGAACGGACGCCGGGACGGACGGGCGAGCCGTCCCCGGCCGAGCAGGGCTACCTGCACTGCGGTCCGGCGGGCGCGGGTCATTTCGTGAAGATGGTGCACAACGGCATCGAGTACGGCGCGATGGCGGCCTACGCCGAGGGGCTGAACATCTTGCACAAGGCCAACTTCGGCGCGGAGCACGCCGGCGAGTTCTCGGCCGAGGAGACCCCGCTCGAGCATCCCGAGCACTACCGGTACGACCTCGACATTCCCGAGGTCACCGAGGTGTGGCGGCGCGGTTCGGTGGTCGCCTCGTGGTTGCTGGATCTCACCGCGAGCGCGCTGTACGCCGATCCGAACCTGGATTCCTACAGCGGGCGGGTCTCCGATTCCGGCGAGGGCCGGTGGACGCTGGACGCGGCGATCGACACCGGGGTGCCCGCGCCGGTGCTCGCCGCCGCGGTGTTCCAGCGGTTCTCCTCACGCGGAGAATCGCTGTACGCGGACAAAATGCTCTCGGCCATGCGTAAAGCCTTCGGCGGGCACAACGAGCTGCCCGGAAAGTGACCGACTGCCGCGGCCCCGCGGGTGCGGGCGCCGCGGCCGTCGGCACCGGGGATCAGAAGCCGGCGGCCTGGGCCATCAGCTTGGCGACCGCCAGCGGGCCGTACCAGAACAGATAGTTGATTCCGTAGAGAAATGCCATGGCGGTCAATCCTTTTCAGTCGAAATTACGGTCGATCCAGTCGATCGTCTGCATGCCGAACAGGTCGGTGCCCCAGCCGTAGATGTCGGTGAGCATCCGGACCATGCTGCAATCGGTCGGCTGGTAGGTGACGTCGGCACCACCCGCCCGATAGATGTCGGCCAGTTCCCGCGAGTCCTTGGCCGGCACCAGGGACATCGGTGAGTCGTCGGCGGCGCAGGAGGTGATGGCCACCTTGGCCTTCGGTGTCCCGGAACGGCCGAGGATGTTCTCCTCGAACGCGTGCTGGAACGCGGGTTCGTCGGCGGGGCTCAGGCCCGAGTTGAACAGCGTGTTGAGCGGCAGGAAGGGCAGCCCGAAGTACGCCGGCGTCTGGCACTGCGTGCGGAACGCGTTGGCCAGTGCGACACCCGCCGGGTTCAGCTTCTCGTTCACCCGCATCTCCGGGTACGCGGGCTCCAGCCCGAGCAGGGTCGCGAGTGCGAAGCCCGAGCCCACCGAGCCGTCGGCGACCCGCATGAAGTTGCGCGGGTTGACGACCATGCCTTCCAGCACAGCGGTTTTCACGTCCAGCTCGGGCGCGTAGGTCGGCTGCAATTCGGCGGAGAACGCCGCCCCGACCCCACCGCCCGCGATACCGAACAGCGAAATCGGCGCCTTCGGATTCAGTCCGGCTTCCTGGTAGCCCAAAGCCGCACGGACGCCGTCGAGTTGGGCGTGCGCGGCGAACTTGCCCGCGAACACGCCGTGCGGCTTGCGATCTCCGTCGTTGCCCACATCGGAGATCATCACCGCGTAACCCTTGTCGAACATCAGCGCCAGCGGACCGAGCGCCGACCACGACGAGCCGTCCAGCGGATCACCGCCGGTCCACTGCGTACTCGGGTGACACGACCAGCCGACGCTGTCGTTGGCCTCCTGGTAGGAGACGACCTTCTTCTCTCCCACCGGCGCACCGTGATTCGGGATCATCAGGATGCCGGTGCTGATCATCGGGGTGACGCCGTCGATCCCGGTGGTCACGTACATCAGCTTGTACGCCTCGATATCGGGCGGGGTGATGCCGAGGAACATCACGTCGACCTTCTTGGCCTTGAGCAGCGTGCCCGGCTGCTCGGCACCGGTCAGCGGTGGTTCCTCGTAGAACGGGTCATTGGCGAGCAGCGCCTGGAACGCCTGATCCGGCGGAACCGGTTGCGCGCCTTGGATCTGCCCGACGACGAAGCCGTTGAAGACCTGGTCCAGTCCGGGCGTGCCCTGCGGGCCCGGTTCCGCCGCCGCGGTGCCCGCGGACAGCAGCAGGGCGGTGGCCGTCGCGACGGCCACGGTGAATCGTTTCATCTCAGCGCACCGCCATCGTCTCGGTCGGGGTCACTTGGAGTTGGCGCGCCGCCGAGTCCAGCAGCTGCGGGATGTTGAACAGCGGACGATGCGATTCCAGCTGCACCTCGTAGGGGGTGCGCATCACGGCTTCCAGTGCGGGCCAGTTGTTCTCGACCTGGAACTTGTATTTCGGCAGCAGTTCGGTGGTGATGTAGTCCCACCGCGCATCGAACTCCGACCAATTCCAGTCCGGCAGCGGCAAAGTCAACAACCCCGGACGTCCGTCGGCCATGGTGACCGGGATGCGCACGGGGTGGAATTCCCGCGGCGGCGCGACACCGGCGACCGACGGCGATCCCGCCGCGCCGCTGACGTAGGTGATCGCTTCGCCGACCACGCCCTTGTAGTTGCGCGTCTCGTCCCACTGATCCCGGATGGCCCAATACTGTTCGCGGCGCAGCAGTGCCGCGTTGCCCGCGGCGATCCGGTCCTGGTCGCCGGAGGCCACGTCCCGCCAGGCGGCCAGCACATCGCCGTCGAACAGTCCGGCCGCATGGAACTCCGCCAGCGCCGGTATGCCCTCGGTGACGTACGCATCGTGCATCGGCATCAGATCCGAGAATATGTTCTTCTGCATCACCAGGATCATCCCGATGAGGTAGTGCAGGTCCGCCGGGGTGATCTGCGGACCGGCGGCGGCGAGGGCGCGCAGGCCGCTCGGCAGTTGCGCCACCGCTTGCGGTCCCGCGGTCTGCTCGACCGCGGCCAGGATGCCGCGCGCGGATTCGGACAGGCCGGGCAGGCTGTAGATATTGCCCATCAGCTCGAAATCGACCAGCCCGCCGCCGAAGTCGGCGCCGACCTGGCCACCCATGCCCGCCCACTGCAGTTCGCGGTGGCTCAGCTGCAGGTCTTCGTAATAGCGGTAGGACTTGATCAGGTTGGCGCGGTTGGCTTCCACGCCGGCGCGCGGATCCCAGGACCGCAGGTCGATGCCCGCCTTGCCGGTCGCGTCGACGAGCCAATATTGATAGAGCAGCGCGGCGTACCGGGTCGGCGCGACGCCCTGGGCCCGCGCCTGGTCCAGCAGACCGCGTAATTCGGCCGCGTCGTAGGGCAGTTCCGGGTTGACTCCGCCGGGTCCGCTCGCCGCGTCCCGATTCACCAGCGGTAGATCCAGGTAGCGGTCCAGGTCACCGGCCGCCCCCGCCGGGGCCGCGGCGGCGAGTCCGAGACCCACCGCGGCCGTGAGGGCCAGCGCGGTGGCGCGCAGCGCCATACCGATTCGCATCAGCTGTTCAGCCTTCCTCTCTGCTTGCTCGAGTCGAACAATTCGTTGAGCGAAGAGATGTCTTTTCAGTAGCTGCGTGTTCGTTGCGCGGTGACAAAACGCACGTTTCACCACCGGATACCGCTAGCACAGTAGGTGACGTGCAGGTAAACACACAGATCAGCCCCGCCGCAAGAATCCATATGACCGATCGCAGGCAACCGAATTAAACCTGTAACACGAAAGTTGCCTGCTAGTAGCTGTTAAATCGCCGAATTAATACGGCGAAATGCGACTCGGCGCGCGACAGACATTCATGACAAACCTCACAGCACCGCACACCCCCACATCGCGACAACCGGGACTACCCGAATCGCACCGTCTCAGACAGAATGAGGCGGACAACTACGTCCACGGACCGCGCGGCTCGCGGCCCGGATAGTGGGGTGAATCCATGGCCGAGAAGCATGTGGTGCGCAACGGCGAGGTCGACATCGCCGTGTACGAGCAGGGCAATCCGGACGGCCCGACGGTGCTGCTGTTGCACGGCTGGCCGGACTCGCACCGGCTGTGGGACAGCGTGGTGCCGGAACTGACCGAACGGTTCCGCGTGTTGTGTGTGGACAACCGCGGGCACGGCGCGTCGACCAACCCGCCCGGTAGCAGAGCCATCTCGACGACGGCCCTGGCGGCGGACTACGTGGCGGTGATCGAGGCGCTCGGCAACGGCGTACCCGTGCACGTGCTCGCCCACGACTGGGGCAGCGTCGCGACCTGGGAAATCGTCTGCGGCCCCGACGCGCAACGATTGATCGCCTCGTTCACCTCGGTCTCGGGACCGCATATCGCGCACGTCGCCCAGTGGGCCCGGCGGCGCCTGGCCCGGCCGACGCCGCGCAATATCGCGCTGCCGCTGGCGCAACTCGGCTCCTTCGCCTACTCGACCTTCCTCGCGCTGCCGGTGCTCCCGCAGGCCGCGATCAAGCTCGGGATGAGCGAAGATCGCTGGCGCGCCGCGCTTTCCGCCGCCGAAGGCGCCCCGCCGGAGCAGATCCATCTGGCGCCGAGCTTCACCGCGGACATGGCGAACGGGCTGCGCATCTACCGCTCCACCTGGGCCGCGAACCCGTTCCGGACGCGCGAGCAGTACACCGCGGTGCCCACCCAGATCATCGTCGGCACCCGCGATCCCGCGGTGCGGCAATCCAGTTACGCCGACGAGGACCACTGGGCCGAGCAGGTCTGGCTGCGCGTGGTGCAAGGCGGGCACTGGCTGCCGTTCTCGCATCCGCGGCTGCTCGCCGCGGCCACCGCCGAGTTGATCGACACGGTCACCGGTGCGCCACCGGCGCGCGCCCTGCGCCGGTCCCGAATCGGCGTGCCACGCAAGCCTTTCGAAGATCAGCTCGTGGTGATCACCGGCGGCGGCAGCGGTATCGGCCGGGCGACCGCGCTGGCGTTCGCCAGGGCAGGCGCAGAAATCGTGGTCTCCGATGTCAACGACATCGCGGCGGAGGCGACCGTGGCGCTGATCGCCCAGGCGGGCGGGCAGGGACACGCCTATGAACTGGATGTTTCCGACGAATCGGCGGTGCGCAAGCACGCCGACGCGGTACTGCGCGAACACGGCGTGCCCGACATCCTGATCAACAACGCGGGCATCGGGCAGGCCGGGCGCTTCCTGGACACCCCGGCGGCCGATTTCGACCGCGTGCTCGCGGTGAACCTGCACGGCGTCGTCAACGGCTGCCGGGCTTTCGCCGGCGCGATGGCCGAGCGCGGAACCGGCGGGCACATCGTCAATCTGTCCAGCATGGCGGCCTACACCCCGCAGCAGGCCTTCAGCGCCTATTCCACCAGCAAGGCAGCGGTTTTCATGTTCTCCGACTGCCTGCGTGCCGAATTGGCGAGCAGCGGAATCGGTGTCAGCACCATCTGCCCCGGCATCGTGCACACCGATATCGTCCGCAACACCACGATGTCCGGTGTATCGGCCGCGGAAGAGCAGCGCAGGCAGCAACGCTACGACCGGCTGTACCGGTTGCGTGGATACAAGCCCGCCAAGGTGGCCGATCAGATCGTGCGGGCGGTGCGACAGCAGCGTGACGTGGTCCCGGTGACCCCGGAAGCCCGCCTGCAGTACGTCTTCGGTCGCATGGCGCCCGCGCTGGTCCGATTCGCCGCCGCCCGAACGAGTTTGGTGCGCTGAACACAGATGGTGTCCGGCCGCGCGGCCGGACACCATCTGGCACTTGCTGTTTCGTGAGGCTTACCGCTCGACGATGGCGACCACGCCCTGGCCGCCCGCGGCACAGATGGAGATCAGCGCGCGGCCGGAGCCCTTCTCCGCCAGCATCTTCGCGGTCGAGGCCACGATGCGGCCGCCGGTCGCGGCGAACGGGTGACCGGCCGCCAGCGACGAACCGTTGACGTTGAGCTTGCTGCGGTCGATCGAGCCGAGCGCGCCGTCGAGGCCGAGCCGCTCCTTGCAGTAGGCGTCGGATTCCCACGCCGCCAGCGTCGCCAGCACCACGGAGGCGAACGCCTCGTGGATCTCGTAGTAGTCGAAGTCCTGCAGGGTCAGGCCGTTGCGGGCGAGCAGGCGCGGCACCGCGTAGGTGGGCGCCATCAGCAGGCCGTCGGGGCCGTGGATGTAATCGACCGCCGCGACCTCGCTGTCCACCAGGTGCGCGAGCACCGGCAGCTTGCGCTCGGCGGCCCACTCCTCGCTGGAGAGCAGCACGGCGGAGGCGCCGTCGGTGAGCGGGGTGGAGTTGCCCGCGGTCATGGTGGCCTCGCCCGCCTTCACGCCGAAGACCGGCTTGAGGGTGGCGAGCTTCTCGATGGTCGAGCCGGGACGCAGGTTGTCGTCGCGGGTCAGGCCGAGGAACGGGGTGACCAGGTCGTCGAAGAAACCGCGGTCGTAGGCGGCCGCCATGTTCTTGTGCGAGAGGTAGGCCAGTTCGTCCTGCGCCTCGCGCGCGATGCCGAATTCCTTGGCGGTGATGGCGGCGTGCTCGCCCATGGACAGCCCGGTGCGCGGCTCGGCGTTGCGCGGGATCTCGATGCCGAGCATGCTCGGGCGCAGCTGACCGACCAGCTTGAGCCGGTCCTTGTTGGACTTGGCGCGGTTGGCGTCGAGCATCCACTCGCGCATGCCCTCGCTGACCCCGATCGGCGCGTCCGAGGTGGTGTCGGTGCCACCGCCGACGCCCGCCTCGATCCGGCCCGCGGCGATCGCGTCGCCGACGGTGACCACGGCCTGCAGGCCGGTGCCGCAGGCGAGCTGCAGGTCGTGCGCCGGGGTGTACGGGCTGAGCGTGCTGCCGAGCACGCTCTCGCGGATCATGCCGTGCTCGCCGACCCGCTTGAGCACGGCGCCGCCGGCGACCATGCCGAGCCGCTCGCCCTGCAGGCCGAAGCGGCTGACCAGGCCGTCCAGCGCGGCGGTGAACATGTCCTGGTTGGACGCGTGCGCGTAGGCCTTGTCGGAGCGAGCGAACGGAATCCGGTTGCCGCCCACGATCGCGACCGGGCGGGCGGTCTTACCGGTCTTGGCGGTGCTCTTCGCCGAACGGGATTTGGTTGTCACTCGAGTCTCCAGGTCTCGTTGGGGATGTCCGGCGCTCCGGAGTCCGCGTGGAAGTACTCCACAGATCGGCGCCCCGTCGCGATTGGTTTACATTAAACTTACTCTGGAGTAAGTTTGTTGTCGACACCGTACCCCCGCAAATGTGCGTGAGCAGACCGAATGCCGGGGAAACGGCAGACCCGAGTACAGATTCGCGGCGTGAGCGACAGTCCCCGGCGGCGGTAGCTTGGCAGGGACCGTGCACGCCGCCGACCACACAGAAAAGGCAGGGACCGTGGCAGCCAGCAAGAGCAAGGGTGCGCCCAACCTCTACGGATCGTTCGTACACTCCTCCCCGGGTCAGTTCCTGGCGAGCAAGCTCGGGCTGCCGCAGCCGGAGAATCTGCGTCGCTACCAGCAGGGCGAGCCCGCGCTCCCGGGCCCGGTGCTGCTCGGCGGCAAGGGCCGGGTCGCCGAACCGCTGCGCACCCTGCTGACGGACTACACCTTCGCCGATGCGGCGAGCGCGGGCACCAAGTACGGCGCGCTGGTGTTCGACGCGACCGGCATCGGCTCGATCGAGGACCTCTCGCAGCTGTTCGAGTTCTTCCAGCCCGCCATGCGCAGCATCGCCGCCTCCGGCCGCATCGTGGTCATCGGCACCACCCCGGAGCTGGCCGCGTCGGTGGACGAGCAGATCGCCCAGCGCGCGCTCGAGGGCTTCACCCGCTCGGTGGCCAAGGAACTGCTGCGCGGCGCCACCGCACAGCTGGTCTACCTGCACCCGGAGGCGTCGACCGGCGCGACCGGCCTGGAGTCGACCCTGCGCTTCCTGCTCTCGGCCAAGTCGGCCTTCGTCGACGGCCAGGTGATCCGGGTCGGCAAGGACGACGCCACCGCCCCCGCCAGCTGGGACCGCCCGCTCGACGGCAAGGTCGCCGTGGTCACCGGTGCCGCGCGCGGCATCGGCGCGACCATCGCCGAGGTGTTCGCCCGCGACGGCGCGACCGTGATCGTCGCCGATATCCCGGCCGCCGGTGAGGCGCTCTCGCAGACCGCCAACAAGGTCGGCGGCACCGCGCTCGCGCTCGACGTCACCTCGCCCGACGCCGCGGAGAAGCTGGCCGAGTTCGCCACCGAGCGCTTCGGCGGCATCGACATCGTGGTGCACAACGCCGGTATCACCCGGGACAAGCTGCTCGCCAACATGGACGAGGGCCGCTGGAACTCCGTGCTCAACGTGAATCTCGCTGCGCCGCACCGGATCACCGAGGGCCTGGTGGCGCGCGGCGCGCTGAAGGACGGCGGCCGCGTGATCGACGTGTCCTCCATCGCGGGCATCGCGGGCAACCGCGGCCAGACCAACTACGGCGCGTCCAAGGCCGGTGTCATCGGCATGGTCAACGCCGAGGCCCCGAAGCTGGCCGAGAGGGGCATCACCATCAACGCGGTGGCCCCCGGCTTCATCGAGACCGCGATGACCGCAGCCATCCCGCTGACCACCCGCGAGGCGGGCCGCCTGATGAGCTCGCTGCTGCAGGGCGGCCAGACGGTCGACGTCGCCGAGACCATCGCCTACTTCGCCAGCCCGGCGTCGAACGCGGTGACCGGCAACATCGTTCGGGTCTGCGGGCAGAGCCTGATCGGAGCATGATGACCCAGATGATCACGCTGACGGAACCGCCCAAGAACGGCCCGCTCTATCTCAAGGCCGCGCTGGGCGCGGTGCCGCTGCCGCTGGTCTCGGCACGCAAGCCGGCGCTGCCGGATCGGGCGATCCAGCTGGACGGACTGCAGGTGGACCCGGAGCACCTGGCCGCCTACTGCCGGGCGACGGGGCTGCGGTTCGGCGACGCGCTGCCGCTGACCTACCCCTTCATCCTCACCTTCCCGATCGTGATGCAGCTGGTGGTGCAGCGCGACTTCCCGTTCGTCGCGGTGGGCGCGGTGCACGCGGAGAACGTGATCGAGCGGACGCGCGACATCTCGGTGAGCGAGCCGCTGGACATCCGGTCGCACATCGAGAATCTGCGCGAGCACCCGAAGGGGCTGCTGGTCGACGCGATCAGCGAGATCAGCGTCGGCCGGGAACTGGTGTGGCGTCAGGTCACCACGTTCCTGCACCAGCAGCGCACCTCGCTCTCGGGCGGGCCGAAGCCCGAACCCAAGCCGGAGGAGGCGGCCCCGCCGACCTCACGCGTGTGGAAGATCGATCAGAAGACGATCACCCAGTACGCCGCCGCCTCGGGCGACCACAACCCGATCCACGTGTCGAAGCTCGGCGCCAAGGCGCTCGGCTTCGCGCGGCCGATCGCGCACGGCATGTGGTCGGCCGCGCACATCCTCGGCGAGATCGAGGGCCGGGTGCCCGCGAAGGCCACCTACACGGTGAAGTTCGGCAAGCCGATCCTGTTGCCCGCCAAGGTCAATGTGTACACCGACCAGGTCGAAGGTGGTTGGGATCTGGCGCTGCGCAACCCGAAGAAGGGCTACCCGCACCTCACCGCGACGCTGCGCTGACGTACGAAAACCCCTGCGCCGCACCTCTTTCGAGGGGTGCGGCGCAGTTCGTTTCCGGGCCTTCCGGTTCCCGCACACAACACGTGCAGCGGTGCACCGCAGCATTGTTCAGCAGCTGCAATCACAACCGCAGCAGTCGCAACCACAGCAATCGGATTCACAGCAGCCGCCGCAACCGCCGTCGCTGCAGCCGCTGCAATCGCAGTTCTTGATCCAGGCGTCCTTGCGTTCGCCGGTGCACGGCTGGGTGTGGTCGGCGCAGCACGCGTAACCGGTGCAGTAGGCCCCGAGGATCAGCGTCAGCGACTCGCCGATACCCGGACGCCGGGTCGGCGGACGATGACCGGTGCGCTGCGCCCGCGGCCCGGCCGCCGCGTCCTCGGACCGGGCGGTGCAGCTGTGCGCGACCGCCGCGCCGATACCGCGGGTGAGCTTGCGCAGCACCGAGGTCAGCGGATCGAGCAGCATCCAGCGCACGGTGGGCACCTGGTCCAGTTCGGCGTCGGCGACCGATTCCCGCAGCCGCGCATCCGATTCCCGCAGCAGGTCGTAGGCCTGCGGCATGGTGGTGCCGGTCGCCGCGAGCGGATTGAATCGCCCGCGCGCCAGGTCCTGCTCGTAGTCCTGGACCGCGTCGGCCAGGTGCGCGATCCGGCCGAATTGCCAGCCTGCCGCGCGCAGCGCGTCGACATTCTCCGGCCGCTCGGCCAAAACCGCAGTGTGGGCGAAGAATTCAGAGGCACACAGCTGGGTGGGGATGGTCAGCGAGGTGAGCGCGTCGGTGCGATCGACCACCGCGAGTTCCTGGGCCGCCCGCTCCAGCCGCGACTGCGCGCCGAGCGCGGCGACCAGCGGTGCCACATCCAAACCGATCTGCTGCGCACTGACTCGCGCCTGCCCGGCCCAGCGGGTCGCGGCCTGGGTGAGTGGCGCGCGGGCCAGCACACCGGCGTCACCGTCGGCCACATGATCGTGAATCTTGGCCGAGGCCAGTAAGAGTGACGCGGTGGTGGCCAGTCGCACCCCCGGTGAACTCGCCGAGGCGACCGACGCCCGCTGCATGCCGCGCAGCGCACACCGCCCGGCCGCGGTGCGCTGCACCGCACCGCCGGCTTGCGCCTCGGTGAGCACGCTCAGCACGATGGCATCGACATTGGTTGTGGCACGGGCCAATTGGCCGTGCTCGTCCCGTAGCCCCAGACACAGTCCGCACAGATGGCTGCGCCACTGCGCCGCATCGATGCCGTACTTCGCCGCCCCGTGCGCACACGGCCTGAGCAACCCGAACAATTCCGCCCCGTTTCTTCCCGGCTCGTTCGTCGGAGCCGGTCTGTGCTTGTTGAACCCCCGCACTCTGGCAGGCCGCCCGCGACGCGGCAACCGCTACACGCCGGTTACTCGTCCGCGCACCCGCCGAGGTGCCGCTATTCGGTCTTCTTGCGCCCGGCCAGACCACGCCAGGCGAGATCGTCGAGCAGGTCGACGGCCTCGCTGACCTCGATCCGGCCGCTGGCCACCCGGTCGGCGATGGCCTCGCCCGCGCCGATCACCGCGACCGCGACGACGTCGAAGTTGGTGCCCGGCTCCGGGTGTTTGGCGCTGGACTCGAGCAGTTTGGCGGTCAGCTCGATGAACCGCTCGCGGGCGTTCTCGATCTCCGAGGCGAACGCCTGCTGGCCGATGGCCTGCCGGTAGAGCACCTGCCAGGAACGACGGTTGCGGTCGACGTAGCCGAGGAAGCCCTCCAGCGCGACCCGCACCTGCTCGTGCGGGGACAGCTGTGGGTTACCCGCCGGCACCACCGATTCGATGAAGCGCAGGCCCTCGCGCTGGATGCAGGCGCGGAAGAGTTCGTCCTTGGAGCCGTAGTAGAGATACAGCATCGGTTTCGATATCTTCGCCTCGGCGGCAATGGCGTCCATCGAGGTATCGTGAAAGCCTTTCCGCGAGAACACCTCGACGGCGGCGTCGAGCATCTGCTGCTCACGAACCGCCCGAGGAAGTCGCTTCGTTCCGCCCGCCATCCGCTCTCCTACCAATGGTGAATCTCATATATTACTCCAAGGTAAGTTCCGCGGGTCGGATTTGCTCCCCAGTCGCGGAACCAATGCCGCCGCGCGCGTTCAGCAGCGCGGCAGCACACCTTTGAACGCCGCCATCCGCAACACCGAAGCGTTCACCTGTGCCGCGGGCAACCGTCCCGCCGTCACGGCCGCTTCGAGGTGGTCGAGCACCGTCGAGACCGCGTCCGTACTGATCCACAGGGCGTTGTCCGCCCCGGCGACCAGCGCGGCTTCCACCGCGTCTTCGATGGACAGCCGGTCGGTGATGGCAGCCATGCCGCTGAGATCGTCGGTGAAGATCGGCCCCTGGAACGGCGCGGCACCGTAGCCGGTCCCCTCCCGCAGCAGCGCCATCGCCTCCGGGCTGATGCTGGCGGGCACGTTCGGCGTGGTCAGGCCCGGCACGTCCAGGTGGCCGACCATCACCCCGGCACCGGAACCGATGAGATCCCGGTACGGGACGAGATCGACGGTGCGCAGGCTGTCCAGCGGCGGCGTACGGACCGCGCCGCGATGCGAATCGCCCGAGCCGGAGCCATGGCCGGGGAAGTGCTTCATGACCGTGCCGACGCCGACCTCACGCATCGCACGGATGTAGGCCTCGGCGTAGCGGGTGACCACCGCGGGGTCGTCGGAGAAGGAGCGGTCGCCGATGACGGAATCGTCGGGCTGCGCGCTCACATCCACATCCGGCGCGAAATTCACCGTGATGCCGATATCTTTCAGCGCACGGCCCCGGGTCAGCGTCGCTTCGTAGAACTGCTCGGGTGTGATGCTCTGCGCCGTCGTCCGGGCCGAGGGCGCGGGGCCGATCAGATACCGGACGCGGGAGACCCGCCCGCCCTCTTCATCGATGGTGACCATCAGCGGCACCTTGGCCGCCTGTTTGACCTGCTCGATCTGCCCCGCACCGAGCAGCGACGGATCGGTCCAGCCGCCGATGAAGATGCCGCCGACCTGCTCGGTCTGCACCACGTTCGCGGCGTCGGCGCGGTCGGCGACCCCGACCGTCAACAGCTGCGCCAGCTTCTGCCGCAGCGTGAACTGCGCGAGGTAGCCCGCCGTGCAATCCGGCTTCGGGGTGGTGCTCGGCTGCGTGGCCGTCTCGGGGATGACCGCGCGTGACGGCGTGGGACTGCCGTCGCCGCCGCTCGAGCAGGCCGTCGCGACGGCGGCCAGCACGACGAACACGAGCAGGGGCGTCTTCCGCATGACGGTCAACGGTACTGTTCGAGCGCCGTTACGGCACGGTGGGGTGGGCCGCCGGACCCTTTCCGAGTGGAAGGTCCGATCCCGCGCGCCAGCAGGTGAACAAGCGTTTCCCACGGTAACCTTGACCTGTAGCCGGGAGACTCCCACCAGGAGGTCCATCGTGCCGTGCGATCTGATGCTCATTGCCTACGACGGTTCCGAAAACGCCAAGCGCGCCATCGAATACGCGGGGCGATTCCTCAGCGCGGACAGAGCCATCGTGCTGACCGCGTGGGAACCGATGGTGCGCCAAGCCGCCCGCCTCTCCGGGCTGTCGGGGGTGATGCAACCCGAATGGGTGCCCGACGAGGAGGTCGAGGACGTCGCCTACGTCGACGCGCGCACCATCAACACCGAGGGCGTGCGCCTGGCCAAGCTCGCCGGGCTCAATGCCGAGGCGCGCACCGCCGAATGCACGACGACCATCTGGAACGCCATCGTCGAATGCGCCGACGACCTCGATGTGGACATCATCGTCGCGGGCACCAGGGGCGCCACCGGCATCCGCGCACTGATGCACAGCAGCGTGGCCGACGCCGTGCTCAAGCATTGTCACCGTCCCGTCCTCATGGTTCCGCCCGGCAAGGAGCCCGCGGCCAAATCCCGCTGACCCGCCTGCGGGCACGGAAGTCGCTGCGCGCATACGGGTCTGGGCTCCGGGCGCGGTGCGGCCGTGAATGCCGTCACGCGAGCCGTTGTGACGGCCGGAGCGGGGTTAGGGTCGAAAGACTATGGACGGATTCCTGCTTGCACAGCCCGGCGGGGTGGTCCGGGCTACCGGTAGCCGGATCGCTTTCCGCGAACCCGAACGCGCGGTCGCCGCGTTGCGTGCGGGCAGTGCCGATCTGATCGTCGGGGCGTTGCCGTTCGATCCGCGCGAACCGGCCGCGCTGACCGTGCCGGAACAGGCCGAGCACACGGCGGGCCCGTGGCGGCCCGCGGCGGTCCCGGAGCTGCCCGCAGTGCAGTTCCTCACCGAAATCCCCAGTGCCGCTGAACATATCGCGCGAGTGACGAAGCTGGTCGAGCAGCTCGGCGATCCGGCGCAGCCGTTGCGCAAAGTGGTCGCGGCCCGCTCCGTCCTCGCCGAGGCGGCCGCAGCGCTGGACCCCGAGGTCGTCGCCGCGCATCTGCTCGCGCGCCATCCGCACGCGAACGTGTTCGCGGTGGATCTGAGCGCGGCCGGGCGTACGGGCGCGACCCTGGTCGGCGCGACCCCCGAGGTGCTGATCGAGCGCCGCGGCCGGACCGTCACCCTGCATCCGCTGGCGGGCACCGTGCCCCGCCTGGCCGATCCGGACGCCGACGCCGCCCAGGCGCGCGAGCTGCTGGCCAGCGGCAAGAACCGGGACGAGCACGCGTTCGTGATCGACTGGATCCGGGATCGGCTGGGCCCGGTCTGCGCCGAGCTGTCCATTCCCGACGGCCCGGAACTGGTCAGCACCCACGAGGTCTGGCACCTCGCCACGCCGATCACCGGCACGCTGCGCGACCCCGCGACCACCGCGCTCGAACTGGCCCTGCTGCTGCATCCGACGCCCGCCCTCTGCGGCACCCCGACCGACCTGGCGCTGGCGACCATCGCCGACCTCGAAGAGGACCGTGGTTTCTACGGCGGCGCGGTCGGCTGGTGCGATGCGCGCGGCGACGGCTCCTGGGTGGTGGCGATCCGCTGCGCGGAGTTGTCCGCGGACGGCCGCACCGTGCACGCCTACGCGGGCGGCGGCATCGTCGCCGCCTCGGACCCGAAGGCCGAACTCGACGAGACCACCGCCAAACTCCGCACGCTGCTCGGCGGCCTGCACTGCACGATCCCCGCCCACTGACCGCGGACCGGGTGCTCACGCGGCGATACCCATCGACTATCACCGAGGAATCGGCGGGCTGAACGCACCGAATCGGCGAGCGGGCTGCTAGGTTGACCGGGAATGTGCCTGCATCGATGTATTGGAGTGCCGCAATGAAGTTTGCTGTTCCTGGTGTTGCGAGTGCTGTCGGCGGCGCCGTGCTCGGTGTGATCGCGGTGCTCCTCGTGACCGTTGCGGTGCAGCAGAACACGCGTCCGGACATCGACCGCAGCGGCGACAAGGATTCGTCGCTGCTGAACAACGTCGAGTACGGCAGTCGCTGACCTCGGCCCTAACCGCCGACTCGCTCGCACCGGCCGCGGCGTCGCGGCGGCACAGTACTGCGCCGCTGGGTAGACGCTGGTTCGCCGGAACCGTTCTCGCCGCGTTTCTGCTGACCTTTCTGCAGGCTCCCGGGCGCACGGTCGCGGACACCAAATACGACCTGACGCAGAACCCGCTGGGTTTCCTCGAACGCGCCAGTCATCTGTGGAGCAGCCAGGCTCCGATGGGTCAGGTGCAGAACCAGGCCTACGGGTATTTCTTCCCGCACGGCGCCTTCTTCTCGGCCGGGCATGTGCTCGGCGTGCCCGCTTGGGCGACCCAGCGGATCTGGTGGGCGCTGCTGCTGCTCGCCGGATTCTGGGGCATCGTCCGGCTGTGCGAGACCCTCGGCATCGGCACCCGCGGCTCCCGGATCGTCGCGGCGCTCGCCTTCGCGCTCTCGCCGCGCGTGCTCACGACGCTGGGCTCGATCTCGTCCGAAACCCTGCCGATGATGCTGGCCCCGTGGGTCCTGCTCGCGCCGGCCGCGCTCGGGCTCCGCGGGCGGACTCGGCGGCGCGGCGGGGCCGCCTCCCCCGCGGGCAGCGCGCTCGCGTTGGCGCTGATGGGGTCGGTCAACGCGGTCGCGACGGTCGCCGCGTTCCTGCCCGCGCTGCTCTGGTGGGGCTCCTACCGCCCGAATCGCGAATGGTGGCGATTCACCCGAGCCTGGGTGCCGCTGCTGGTGCTCGCCACGTTCTGGTGGGCGGTGCCGTTGCTCCTGCTGGGCAAGGTGAGCCCGCCGTTCCTGGACTACATCGAATCCTCCGGCGTGACAACGCAATGGGCCTCGCTCGCCGAGGTCTTGCGCGGCACGGACAGCTGGACGCCGTTCGTCTCACCGGAACGCATCGCGGGCGCGGTACTGGTGACCCAGCCCGCCGCGGTGCTCGCCACCGGCCTGCTCGCCGCGGCGGGCATGGCCGGGCTGGCGCTGCGGTCCATGCCGCACCGGGGACGGCTCGCGCTCATCCTCTGCGTCGGCCTGATCGGCATCTGCGCGGGATACGTCGGCGAGCTGGGCGGTCCGTTCGCCGAATCGGTGCGGCTGTTCCTGGACTCCGGCGGCGCACCGCTGCGCAACGTGCACAAACTCGAGCCGCTGATCCGAATTCCCTTGGTCCTCGGCCTCGCCCAGCTGCTGGCCCGGGTGCCACTGCCGGCCTCGGTGCCGATGCCGGTGTGGCGCAGCGCGTTCGCCCATCCCGAGCGGGACCGGGTAGTTGCCGTCGCCGCCCTGGTGCTGACCGCGCTCACCCTGGCCACCTCGCTGGCCTGGACCGGCCGGCTGGCACCGCGCGGCGCCTACGATCGGGTGCCGGCGTACTGGGAGCAGACCGCGCAGTGGTTGCACGACCACGCCGCCGACACCCGCGCCCTGGTGGTGCCCGGTGCACCGTTCGGCAGCCAGGTCTGGGGCCTGACCAGGGACGAACCGTTGCAGGCCTTGGCGAGCACGCCGTGGGCGGTCCGGGACTCGGTACCGCTGAACCCGCCGGGCACCATCCGCGCGATGGATTCGGTGCAGCGACTGATCGCCGACGGCAGGCCGTCCACCGGCCTGGCCCCCACGCTGGCCGGGCAGGGCATCGGAATCCTGGTGCTACGCAACGACCTCGACGCCGAGACCTCGCGCTCGACCCGGCCGATGCTGGCGCACCGGGCGATCGAGGGCTCGCCGGGCCTGACCAAGGTCGCCGAATTCGGCGCGCCGATCGAATCGGCGGTCATCGCCGAGGATCTGGTCGCCGACGGCGATCTGCGGCCCGCCTACCCCGCCGTCGAGATCTATCGGGTAGGTGCTCCGGCACCGGGCACCCCTGCCGAGGTGCGCAGCGGAACCGGTGCGCCGCAATCGTTCCCAGGTGCGTACACGGTGCCGCTCGGCACGATGCCGATCGTCCAGGGCGGGCCCGAGGTGCTCGAACGGCTGCGCCGCGACCCCGGCACGACCAATGCCCCCGCCTTGCTCGCCGCCGATGCGGTGCGCGCGGGCCTGCCGATCGGACCGCTGACGGTCACCGATACCCCGATGGATCGCGAGGCCGACTTCGGCCGGGTGGACAACCACAATTCGGCGCTGCGCGCGCCCGGCGACGCCCGCCGCACACACAACCTGGTGCCCGACTACCCGGTCGACGGCGCGGAACCGGTGCGCGGGGAATGGTCGGGGGCGACCGTCACGGCATCGAGCTCCGCCGCCGACGCCACACAACTCGGCGGTGCCGCGCCGGGCAGCTCGACCGCGGCCGCCGTGGACGGCGATCCGGCGACCGCCTGGATCAGCAACGGCACCGAACACGCACTGGGACAGTGGCTCCGGCTCGAGCTGGACCAGCCGGTCAAGGCCGGGCAGCTGACCTTCAGCACCAGCGCGGCCGCCATCGGCGACCCGGTGAAGTGGGTGGAGGTACGTACGGCGAACGGCACCGTGACGACCAGGATTCCCGAACCGGGTACGCCGGTGTCGGTTTCGCTGCCCGCGGGCAGGACCACCTGGGTCACCATCACCGCCGTCCGCACCGAAACCGGCAAGCGCGGCGGGCAGTTCGGCATCAGCGAGCTGACGCTGGACGACTACTCCGTGCGCGATCAGCCGGTCCGTGTCGATATCCGGCACCGGACCGTGCTGCCGCCGACCCAGCCCGGCGCCCAGGTGCGCGGCTGGGATCTCGGGCAGGAATTCCCCGGCCGCAGTGGTTGTTTCGATTCACCGAATCGGGTGCGCTGCAGCAAAGGACTGGCCCTCGCGCCGGAGGAACCCGGTACCTTCCAGCGGACCCTCTCGGTGCCGGAACCGATGTCGGTGACACCCGAACTGACCGTCCGCACTCGACAGGGCCCTGCGCTGGAGGCACTGCTCACCGACCCCGGCCGGCCGGTCGCCCGCGGCCAGGCCGACGTGGGTGACGTGCGCGGAGCCGCGTTCGCGGCGACGGACGGCGATCCGCGGACCAGCTGGACCGCGCCGGAGGACTCGGTACGCGCGCTGACCGGTCCGAAACCCACACTGACACTCGAACTTCCCGAGCCGGCGCTCGTGACGGGCCTCGATTTGACGCCGCCGCTGGGTGGACTCCCGGCCACCCCCACCGCGGTGGTGGTGAATCTGGGCGACGGACCGCAGGTGCGGGAACTGGGACCGGGCGACCCGGGCACCCCGCGCCGGATCTCGCTGCACCCCACCGTGACCGACCGCATCGAACTCAGCCTCCAGTCCTGGCGGCCGGTGCTCGACCAGACCGCGCTCGGCTTCGTGCTCTCGCAACCGCCCGGACTGGCCGAGGTCGAGGTGCTCGGCCCCGGCTACCCGGCCCCCGCGCCGCTGGATCGAGAGATCACCGTCCCCTGCGCGCTCGGACCGACGATCACTGTCGACGGACAGATCCGGCACACCTCGGTCACCGCTACCGCGGCCGAGCTGCGCTCCGGCGCACCGGTTCCCGCGCGGGTGTGCGCGGACGACGCTGCGCCGCAGACCGATTCCGACGCCCTCGGGCTGGCATCGGGCCGGGCAGATGTCACCGTCGGCCCGACCGACCTGTTCTTCGTCGATCGGCTTCGCCTGGACCGCACCGATTTCCCGGCCGCCGCCCCGGCGGACCAGGGCACCCGCGTACTGGTGCTGCCGTTGAGCACGAACGTCGGCTGGCAGGCGAAAACGGCCGACGGGCGGGCGCTGGAACCCGTGGTCGTCGACGGCTGGCAACAGGCCTGGCTGGTCCCGGCCGACGCCCGCGGACCCGTCACGGTGTCGTTCCCGATCGACCGCTGGTATCGCCTCGGGATCTTCGGCGGACTCCTGCTCTTGCTCCCGCTGTTCTTCCTCGCGCTTCCTCGGCGTACGCGTACTTCGAAAAAGGCTGTTGCCGAGGGGGATACCGCGCCCGAAAACGCTGCCTCACCGGGCTCCGAAGTGCCGGACACCACGCCCAACACAGGCGCGGCAACGAAAACCGGTGCCGACGAACCCCACATCCCGCGCGACACAGCCGCAACGCCGAAAGCCCCTGCCGACGAGCCGGATTCCGCGCCGCGCACGTGGGGTACCCGCTGGCTCGGGGCGCTCGGACTCGCCGCGGCCGCGACGGTGATCGCCGGTCCGGTCGCAACCCTGCTCACCGCGGGCACACTCGCGGCCGTCCGGTTCCGGCCCCGGTACGCGGCGCGCGCACTGGTCGTCGTCGCGGGCGTCGGCACCGTGCTGTCGGCGGCGGTGCTGTCCACCGGGCCGTGGCGTTCGGGCGACGGCTATCTCGGCGGCTCGCTCTGGGCACAGTTGCCCGCGCTGCTCGCCGTGGTCGCCGTCGGAGTCGCGGCGCTGCCGCCCGCGCGCCGGAAGAACTGACCGGCCCGGTATCGATTCAGGCTGCGGCGCAACGGACCTCGTTGCTAATGTGGCCCGGCGTGGACACCTGTGCAGAATGTGGTTTCGTGTACGACCTGACCCGCGCGACCGACGTGGCGTCACTGGCCACCGAGCACGCCGTCGAATATGCCGACCTGCTCCTCACCGATTCGCCGAAACTACGGCAGCGCCCAGCGCCCGAGGTGTGGTCGCCGCTCGAATACGCCTGCCACATGCGCGATGTGCTGTTCGTGCAACGCGAACGCGCGCTCGCCGCCCGCCGCTGGGAAACCCCCGAGGCGACGCCGATGGGCCGGGACGAACGCGTCGAGCACGACGGCTACGCGGATCAGCGTCCGTCGGATGTCGGCAGGCAGCTGCGCGACGCCGCGCAATTGTTCGCCAACGTGCTGGACCGGTTGCAGGACGAGGACTGGGAGCGCACCCTGATCTACAGCTTCCCGGAGCGCCAAGAACGTTCGGTGCGCTGGCTCGCGCTGCACACCCTGCACGAATTGCGCCATCACCTGCGCGACATGCACCTCCAGCTGGACAACTGACGCGCGCCTGGACAGCTGCCGCGCAAGGCGATCCGGCTCACGGAGCGGCGAGGCGGTCCTCTTCCTCGATTTCGCGCGGCGGCTGCGGCCGGTCCCAGCGCCGCATCCACTGCCGCACCGGCTCCTCGATCAATGCATAGCTGGCCGCAGCCACGGGCAGGGTCAGCGCGATGGTGAGCCCGAGGACGTAGCCGAAATCGCCCGCGAACGGCAGGATTCCGAAGACCGGGAAGACCACCGAGAGCACCGCGAGATGCCAGATGAAGATGCCGTAGGACCAGCGCCCGACGGTCGCGGCCACCCGGGACTCCAGCCACCGGTGCGACCGGCCCGGCGCTCCGAGGACCAGCGGGGCGAGCAGGGTGAAGCCGATGATCGCGCCGAGACCCATCTTCGCCGCGTACTGCCACGGCTGCGCGTGCGTCAGTCCGGCGGGGCCCGCGACATCGGTCGCCGAGACACCGAACGCGACCGCCGCGACCGCCCACATCAGCGGCTGGTTCCCCACCGCACGCCAACCCTTCGATAGCCGTTCGCTATGAAGCGACAGTTCGGCCAGCACCATTCCCATCGCGAACCACGGCAGATATGCGGGCAGCCAATTATCGGAATGGATGGCGTCGGGGGTCGGCACCGGAATGAAGTTCCAGCCCAGACACACCGCCGCGAATACGAGCAGCACGGGGACCCGGTACCGGGCGGCGTTCCCGCGCAACCACACCAGGGCGAACGCGAGCAACGGCAGCACCAGATAGAAGGCCACCTCCACCGAGAGACTCCACATCTGGGTCAGCCCATCGGTCAGCGTCAACGGCACGAATACCTGCAGCAGCGCCAGATTCGACACCCACACGCGCAGGCCCGCCGTCCCGGCCGCACCGGGCAGCAGCACCAGCACCGCGATCACCACCACCCAGTACGCGGGCAGAATGCGCGCGGCCCGATGCCGGAGGTAGTAGCCGACCGACGGGGCCGGTCCCAGCCCGCGCGCCGCCGTCGCGTGCGGACGCCACAGCAGGAAACCGGAGAGCGCGAAGAACACCGCAACCGCCATGTCGAACCGTCCCCACACCCGTCCGAGCACGGGGGTATTGGCCGCACCGGTCTGAAAAGCCACGTGCGTCAACAACACTCCGAGCGCGGCCAGTCCGCGCATACCTTCCAATGCGGGCAGAAATGCGCGCGCGGGGACGGATTCGGCGGCCGCGGGAACGGTCGCGCCGGCGGTGGGCAGCGTTGCGGTCATCGGGCTCCAGTCTGCCTTGCCGATTTTCAGGTGATAACTCTACGTTTCACATTTCGCGCTAAACTCGGGCGATTTCTCGGCCGTTTCCGGCCTCGACGCCGCATGGTACGACATCGGACTGTTAGTGTCGGGGCTCACGAGTGCCACGGGGGTTGAACCCGGGGCACTCGCCGGAACGACCCTGTTCTACGACGAGGAGAGTTTGCATGGCACTGAGTGCCGGAACCAGAAGGACGGTGGCCTGCCTGCTCGTGGGTCTCGGCGCGTTGCTGATCGTCGCCGCGCTGATGATCCCGACATACACCGTCGGCAAACTGGCGAAGACTCCTCTCGATCTCGAGATCACCACGATCGCGACCAACCAGCCTGGTGAAGAGAGTCTCGTGCTGGACTCCAAGTCGCTCACCGGCGACGGCGTCGCGAAGATCGACAAGGACGTCAACCTGGTCTCGCAGCGCTTTCTCACCGTCGAAGAGCCCTCCGATGCCTCCGAGATGACGGTGCAGGCGGGCTCGACGTTGCGGCGCACCGACAAGCAGGGCGACACCGGCCTGCTGACCGCGACCATCGACCGCGTCACCATCGACCGCAAGACCGGCGAGCCGGTCGACAAGGAGCCGAACGGCTCCATCGCGGTCACGGTGAACAAGGAGATGCAGTCGGTCGCCGACCCGGTGCAGCACACCGGCCTGCAGTACCGCTTCCCGATCGGTACCGAGAAGAAGACCTACCCGTACTTCGATCTCAACGTGCGCAAGACCTACGACATCAACTTCGTCGAGGAAACCGAGATCAACAGCCTGAAGGTCTACCACTTCCAGCAGACCATCCCGGCGACCAACCTCTACGACGTGGTGCCCGCGCCGACCAACAAGCTGACCTTCCCGGCCGCCAAGTGGGGCGTCGAGGGCGAGGGTGACGTCACCATGGCCCGCTGGTACAGCAACACCCGCGACGTGTGGGTCGAGCCGGAGACCGGCACCGTGATCAAGGGTGGCGAGCAGCTGCACCTGTTCTACGCGCGTTCCGGCGACAAGCCCGAGGTCAGCGCGCTGAAGTCGCATATCGTCTTCAACGAGAACACCATCGAGTCGCAGATCGCGGTGGCCAAGGAGAACATCGACAAGCTGTCGCTGTACGGCCGGATCATGCCGATCATCCTCGGTGTGCTCGGCGTGATCGCGTTGATCGTAGGCGTGATCCTCGGCGTGCGCGGCGGCTCCGCGGCCGCCCCGGCGGGCAGCGGCGGGCCGTTGAACCGGCGCTCCGGTGGTTCGGCCGCAGCCGGTGGGACGCGCCCTGTGGACAACGATCCGCCGACCGAACAGATCAAGATCACGAAGCAACCGTGATGTAGCACCGCGATTCGGCCCCCGGTCCTCGACCGGGGGCCGTTTCATTTGTAGGCCACCGGGTGTCGCGGTTCGTAGAGCAGCATGGTGCCCGCGCCCGGTACCCGCAGGTCGATACACCGGCCGAAGCCGCGATCGACCATCTCGCCCGCGAATTCCGCACCGCGACCGGCCAATTCGGCGACAGTCTGCGCCAGGTCGTCGCACATCAGCGAGATCTCGTGCACCGGCACGCCGTCCGTCGGATGCACACCGAGTTCGCTCGGGCCGGTCCCGAAAATCAACCAGCCCCCGTGCGCATCCACATGCGGCCAGCGCAGCACGTCACGAAAAAACGCCCGCGCCGCCTCCGGATCCGTCGCGTACACCAGCGTGTGCACAGCAGTGATCATGCGCGCCATCGTAGGCCAGAAACCCTGTCACCAGGGGTGATACGCCGTGCGAGGCGGCTACGAGCGAGTGCCGGGTCACCATCGGCCACCCTGCACCATCGCCGGCCACGCACCGGCGCCTCCCCGCGTACAAGTCGGGACATCGCCGAACGCAGACCGCCGGCACCACCGCCGAGTTCGACTGTCGCCTCAGCATGCGCTGTCCGCAGGTCCGCAGTGGAGCCCGCCGCACAGCCGAGCCGACGCAACCATCACGCGACGCCGAACTCAACGGACAGCTACGCCCTGTGCCGCGGGTCCACAGCGGAACCCGCGGCACAGTCGGCCCGGTGCATCGGTCAGGCGGCGTCGAGGGCCGCACCGATCTTGCGGGCCATCGCCGCGACGGCCGGGGCAGGCGTGCCCTTGCCGAACTGGGCCGCGTCGACGGCGACCAGGACGGTGTCGCGGAAGTTGCCCGCCTCGGCCGGGTACTGCTCGCCGAGCAGCGTCATGGCCGCGGTCAGGGCAGGCAGCACCTGGTCGGCGAGTTCGGCGACGGACTTGCCGGGCAGGTGGATGTCCCGGGACTTGGCCGCGAGCACATGCCCGACCAAGCCGGTCGCGGAGGTCAACGCGGTGGAGCCCTGCGCGATGCCCTTGTGCGGCGCACCGGCGGCCGCGATCAGCGAAACCGCGCCGTAGGCGGCGGTGCGCAGGGTGGCCTTGTCCTGGTCGGTCAGGGTGCTGGTGATGATGCTCATGGTGAGTACTCCTCGTAATCGTTTGTGGCAGTGGCCGGAACCCCGTTGGCGCCGGCCGCTTTGTTCGATGGATGTACTTTCGCCGGGTCGCCTGACACCGCCCTGACAGCCACCTGACACTGCCGCTGACACCAAATGGGCGCACGCCGGACGTGCTGCCGGGACCGGCCCGCACCCGGGCCGGACCTACTCCGGGGGCCGGACCTGCTGCGAGGGCCGGACCTGCTTCGAGGCCTGGTCATGCGGGCCACGAGCGCGTCAACGGCGCAGGCGCTCGCAGCGACAGAGGGAGTGAGAACTCACGCTCGGAGGTCTTTCCCCAGCCCGTGAACGCACGGTCGCGACGCAGCCCCCTACGCGAGTGTCTGCGCGCACCTCACGCCAACCCACGCACCTCACGCCACCGCGCACACCTCGCCGCCACCCGCGCACACCCTCACGCCGCCCCACGCACCTCACGCCACCGCGCACACCTCACCGCCACCCGCGCACACCCTCACGTCGCCCCGCGCACTTAATGTCACCCCGCGCGCGTGTCAGCTGAACGACATGCGCGCGGGACGGCGAAAGGTGCGCGGGGTGGGGAGACGTTGCCGCGGTGGCTGTCTCGGGTGCGTCAGCGGATCTGGTGACGGTCGCGCTCTGCTGTGCGCAGGACGATGGCGGCGACTACGAGGGTCGTGGTGGCGGCGCAGGCGGCGGCGGTGGTGATGAGGGCGGGGGTCGAGCGGGCGAACGCGACCATCAGCGTCACCTCGATCGCCAGGCCCAGCCAGGTCAGGGCGGCGAGGGCGGTGCGGTCGACGGCGATGGCGGACAGCATCGCGCCTTGGAGTACGGCGAGGATCGCACCGTGCAAGGCGAACAGCCACAGCAGTCCTTGAATGGGGGCGTAGTCCTGGCCCGCCAGCACCGGCGCGATCGGTGCGGCCAGGGCGGCGCACAGCACGGCGGCGATGCCGATACCGGACAGCACGGCCAGCGCCGACCGGATCGCGCGCGCCGAATGCGTCGGCTGCGCCATCCGCGGGTACAGCACCACGCCGACCGCCTGCGGCAGCCAAAACGCGATCTTAGTCGCGATGGTGCCCAGCGCATAACGGCTGGCGTCCGCGTCGTCGAGGACCATCCGGACGACGATCAGATCGGCGGACGACAGGGCCATCAGCGCCGCCTGCACCTGCGCGGCCCGCAGCACCGGCAGTACTCCGATGGCCTGCACTACTTCGTCTTCGTCCACGTCGGCGGTGCGGTCGCGCGGGGCGGGCGAGCCCGCGACGAACCTGGCGAACGCCGCCGCCCCCGCGATACCCGCGGCCGCCGCGATCAATGCCGGGGCCGCGCCACCCCCAGCGGCGAGCACGACCAGCGCGGGCGCGACCCTGGCGATCCCGGCCGCGCCGAGTACGACGCCCAACGCTCGAAACCGCCTGCCCCCCTGCAACACTCCCTGTTCACCGGACAGCAGCACCAGGGCGGGGGCCGCGCACAACGCCGCGGCGCAAGCGGCGACGCCGACGTTCAACGCCGTGGTCACCACCGGAATCAACAACGCGACGACCACCGCCACGATCACCGCGCACCGCCACTGCAGCCCGCGCAACGCGGCGGCACTCGCACCCCGGACCAGTTCCCGGGCCACCACGTTCTGCAAGGCCAGCGCGGGCACCGCACACAGCAACTGCACCGCGAGCAGGCTCGCGAACTCGCTGTATCCGGCGACGCCCAGCCAGCGGCCCGCCAGCAGCTGCAACAGATAGCCCGCCACGTTGGCGGTCATCGCACCCGCCGTCACCAACGTCAGATCCGCCACCACAGGAAATCGACGGACCGCAGACACGCTCGCCATCGTCCCACCCGGTGGCACTTCGGCGGCTGCGCACCCCCTGGTCGGGCGTGTTCAAGATCAGGAGGAACTGGTGGCGGCATCGTTCGAGTAGCCGCCGCCGTCAGTTCCCCCTGATCATGAACGCGTCCGCCGAGGCTGCCTCGGCGTAATGGACGTAGGGTGCACAAGCGTGAACGAGAGCGAGCCGAGGGCGCCCGGGCGGTGGGGGAAGTTCGTCCCCGCCGGGTACAGCGCGGTGCTCACGCTGCTCATCATGGGACCGCTGCTGGGTCCGGGATATCTGCTGCTGCGCGACGCGGTGAGTACCCCGCGTTCCTATCTCACCGGCTCCGCCCTCGGACTCGGTGACGCGGCCCCGCGCGCGGTCCCCCAGGACGCGCTGCTCGCGGCGCTGTCACCGCTGCTCGACGGCGGCCTCCTCGTCAAAGCGATCCTGCTCCTCGCGCTGTGGGCGGCCGGTTACGGCGCCGCCGTACTGGTCCGCGAACTCCTGCACGCACCCGTGCCCGCCCAACTGGTCGCGAGCACCGTCGCGCTCTGGAACCCCTACCTCGCCGAGCGACTCCTCCAGGGACACTGGAGCCTGCTCACCGGCTACGCCGCCCTCCCCTGGATCATCCTGACCGCCAACCGCATTCGAGTGCCGTCGCGCAGTGGTCAAGCACCTGGGGCATTCGCCGGTCACGCGCAGACGGATCCGAGGCCGGATCGGTTTGCTGCGCTGCGGGATTGGGGTGGGTTGGCGGGGGCGCTCGCGGCGGCGGGCCTTACGCCGACCGGTGCGGTGCTCGGGGCGGTGGCTGCGCTGGTGGTGGTCGGGCGGCGGCGGTTCGCCGGGGTTGCGGTGCTGGTTGTGCTTGCGTCCGTGCCGTGGTTGCTGGCGACCGCGGTGTCCGGGTCCGGGAGCGAGCCGTCGGATCCGGCGGGGATCGCGGCGTTCGCCGCTCGGGCCGAACCCGGTCTCGGCACGCTGGGGAGCCTGGCGGGCCTCGGCGGGATCTGGAACGGGGACGCGGTGCCGGCTACGCGGGCAACACTGCTCGCGGTGATCGGGACTCTCCTGTTACTGGCCATCGTCGCCACCGGCGTGCGATCGGTCTGGGCCGCCCAGGGCAATCGCTACGCGCTCCGCGCCCTCATCGTTCTTGCGGCACTTGCGATCCTGCTGCCCGCCCTCGGCGCCACCCCCTGGGGCGTGCACCTGCTGGAATGGCTCGTCGCCCACGTCCCCGGCACCGGATTGCTCCGCGACACACAAAAATACGTCGCCCTCGCCATGCCTGCCTATGCCCTGTGCGCCGCCGCGGGCTGCACGCTGCTCGCCGCCCGCTTGCACGCCACTGCGTCCGCTGCCGCGTCTCGCGCTGCCACGCCACACCCTGCGCGGAGCAGGGCGCTGACCCGTACGGTCGCAGCTGTTTTCATCGTTGCAATGATGCTGCCGCTGCTGGATCTCGCTTGGGGCGTGGGTGGGGCGTTGCGGCCGGTGCACTATCCCGCGGGGTGGCGGGAGGTTGGCGAGCGGGTGGATGGGCCGGGGGACGTTGCGGTGTTGCCGGGGGGCATGTTTCGGAAGTTCCGGTACAGCGGGACGGTTCCGGTGCTCGACCCCGCGCCGCGGATGCTGCCACGCGACGTGTTGCAGACCGGCGAGCTGCCGGTACGTGGGCGCACGGTGGCCGGGGAGGGCACGCGGGCCCGCACGGTGGAAGGCCTGCTCCTGCACGGTGGTTCGGCTGCGGAGTTGGCCGGGCAGGGCGTCGGCTGGGTGCTGCTGGAACGCGGCACCCCCGGCCCGCTCGGCGACTCGAAAACGACACTCGCGCAACTGGATCAGGTGTACACCGACGCCGACCTCACGCTGTACCGCGTGCCCGGCCCGATCGACGAGCGCACGGGCTCCGCCACGAATCGCCTACTCGTCATCACCGCCCACATTTCATGGACCGCACTACTTCTCGGCGGCCTGCTCCTAGCAGTCATGGTGCGCACCCTCGCACCGAGACGCCTACACCCCGGGACAGGCGCATCACGTTCTTAGCCGAGAAGTTCCAGTCCCACAAATTGCCCGAGCGAACTCAACTGACTGGGCGCGGAGCGATCAATCCTGACGTGTGTTCGCCGCGGGCGACTGCGGCCAGCACCTCGTATACCCCGTTTCCCGTTTGCTCCCAGGAGAATTCCCGGGCGCGGGCCCGCGCCTTTTCGCCCATTACGGTGCGGGCGGCGTGGTCGCCGAGCAGTTCGCCTACCGCGTCGGACAATTGGGGGACGTCGTCGACGAGCAGTCCGGTGACGCCGTCGATGATCGAGTCGGTGAGTCCGCGGGAACTGCGGTAGCCGATGGTGGGGACGCCGTGCTGGGCGGCTTCGATGACGGCGAGCCCCCAGCCTTCCTTGCGCGAGGGCAGCACGTGCACCCAAGCGCGGGAGAGCAATTCGTGTTTGCGGCGCTCGTCGACGTGTCCGTGGAAGGTGAGGGCGTCGGCGATGCCGAGGCGCGCGGCGTCGGCTTTCAGGTTGTCGGCCCACCAGCCGTCGCCGATCACGTCGAGATGCAGGCCGGGGATGCCGGGGCGTAGTCGTGCGACGACCGCGAGCGCGTCTTCGATCTGCTTGTGCGGCACCAGCCGCGACAGCACCACGAGGCGCGGGTTGTCCGTGCGGGTTTCGGCGGCGCCGGTCGGCGCGTCGGCGGGGACTGGTTCAGCCCCGTTGCGCACCACCGCGATCCGGGCCTGCTCGACGCCGAGGGTGGCGAGTTCTTCGGCGGAGGGCAGCGAAACAGTCAGGTATTGATTGCGCCGGTGCACGCGCGGCGAGAGTCGCGATTCGATCCACCAGCCGATCCGGCCGACCAGCCGCCCCGCGACCGGCCACTGTTCCCGATGGCCGTGATGCACCAGCACCACCGACGGCGCCTTGGCGGCCGCGGTGGCGAAGAACGGGATGCCGTTCTGCGTGTCGATGACGGCGTCGGGCCGCACGTCGCGCAGCGGCCCGAGACCGAGCCTGCCGAGCGCCATCGCGGCCAGCGCCCGCGGATAGACGGAATAACGCCCACCGGCCCGGCTGATGTCGATGCCGTCGAGGTGTTCACGCTTCGGCGCGCCCGGATAGCGAGCGGTGCGCAGGGTGACCTTGACACCGCGTGCCGCGAGCTGCGCGCCGACCTGCTCGAGGTAGCGTTCGCTGCCGCCGCCCTGCGGGTGCCCGGTGTCGCGCCAGCACAGCAGGAGGACTTCGCGCACGGTCGAGCTTCTCTCGGTCAGGTGGTCCCGGTTTCGGGAACGTCGGATATCGCGCTACACCCTAACCCGGCGACCCGCCGGAAAGCCGATCACCGGCGTTCGGGCGGGCACATGAGCGGCAACCGCGTCCCGCCGACCTGGTTATCGGCGAGCGCGCGAGCGCAGGAGCGGACGACAGCTCCACAACACCGTTATGCGAGACTCGGCGCCGTGTTGAGAGCCGAAAAATCGCCCGCCGACGGCGCGGCCCCCCGGTTCGCGCGCCGCGCGACGCTGCGCCGGTCGCTGCGTCTGCTCGGCAGTTTCCGGTTCGAGCAGTCCGATCCGGCGGTGTTCTACGGCGGACTCGCCGAGGACAGCGCGGCGATGCTCGGCGATTTCTACACAGACCTCACCGGCAAGGAGCTGACCGGGGCGACGATTCTCGATGTCGGCGGCGGGCCGGGATACTTCGCCGACGAGTTCCGGCGCGCGGGCGCGCGGTATATCCCGGTGGAACCGGACCCCTCCGAAATGCACGCGGCGGGCTTGTCGGCGGCGGGTGCGGTGCGCGGCTCGGGAATGGCGCTGCCGTTCCGCGACGACGCGGTGGACATCTGCTTTTCGTCGAATGTCGCCGAGCATGTGCCGGATCCGTGGCTGATGGCGGACGAGATGGTGCGCGTGACGCGCCCGGGCGGGTTGATCGTGCTGTCGTACACGGTGTGGCTCGGCCCGTTCGGCGGGCACGAAACGGGGCCGTGGCACTACCTCGGCGGCGAGTACGCGGCGCGGCGGTACCGGCGTAAGCAGGGGCGGGAACCGAAGAACCGGTTCGGCAGGTCCCTGTTCGCGGTGCGCGCTTCGGACGGATTGCGGTGGGCGGCAACGACTTCGGCGGACGTACACACCGTATTCCCGCGCTATCATCCGCGCTGGGCATGGTGGCTCGTGCGCGTTCCGGCGCTGCGCGAGTTACTGGTGAGCAATCTGGTCGTGGTCGCCACCAAGACGTAGCGACGACGCAGTGCGCAGCGGACCACTCAGTGCGCAGCGGACGACTCAGTGCGCAGCGGACGAACTCAGTGCTCGAGCCAGCCGCGCCGCCAGGTGCGCCTGCCGCACGGTTCGTGCAGCGGCCGGCTCCACGGCGATTCCTGAATCGCGAGACCGACGGTTTCCAGCGTGGTGAGACCGACCTGGTCGGCTAAAGCCCCCACGACGGCTACGGCTTCAGCGGCTTGCATGGCGGCGGTTGCTTGCTCGATGGTCAGCGTGCGCCCCGGTAGGAAGGACACCACCCAGCCGCCCGCGCCCACGCTCTTCGCTTGATGTTCGGTCTGGTCGCTGGTCATCAGCGATCTGCCGACTACTTGCACCGCCATGACTCGGTCTCCCCAATTGCGGTATCGGTTCAGAAATCGAGCGAGCTGATCAGTAGCTAACAGCATCCTCTTTTCAGCAACAGAACGCAATAGTGCGTTCTACGAAAAGCGAACCGACAGGTTGGGATCCGTCCAGCTCAGCGCCACCCTCCGTAAGCAGAACTGGAACAGGTTACAGACAACCGGACCACAAAACTGTAACGTGTTCTCATGCATTACGACAGCTTGTTCATCGGCGGCCGCTGGACTGCGCCGGCCACCACCGAGCGCGTTCAGGTCATCTCGCCGGTCACGGTCGAGCCGGTGGGCAGCGTCCCCGCGGTCACCAGGGCCGACGTCGACGCGGCGGTCGCCGCCGCCCGGCACGCCTTCGACCACGGCCCGTGGCCCGCCACGCCGCCGCAGGAGCGGGCCGAAGTGCTCACCCGCGCCGCGCGGCTGATCGAGCAGCGTTCGGCCGAGCTGCTCGCCGCGCTCACCGCGGAAATGGGCGCGCCGCAGATGATCGCCATGACGCTCAACCAGATTCCCGCGGTGGCGGCGCTGGACGCGTGCGCGGCGCTGGCGAAGACGTTCCCCTGGAACGAGACTCGTACCGGACTCTTCGGCACCGCACGGGTGAGCCGGGAGCCGCGCGGGGTCGTCGCGGCGGTCACCGCGTGGAATGTCCCGCTGTTCCTCGCCGCCAACAAGCTCGGACCGGCCTTGCTCGCCGGTTGCACCGTGGTGCTGAAACCCGCACCGCTGACACCGATCACGGCCAACCTGCTGGCCGACATCTTCACCGAGGCGGGCCTGCCCGAGGGCGTGCTCTCGGTGCTGCCCGCCGAACCCGAGGCCGCGGAGTACCTGGTATCGCATCCGGGCGTCGACAAGGTCACCTTCACCGGCAGCACCGCGGTCGGCCGGAAGATCGGCGCGATCGCCACCGGTCAGCTCAAGAGCGTGTCCCTGGAACTCGGCGGCAAGTCCGCGGCAATCCTGTTGCCGGACATGGATATCGCGGCCACCATTCCCGTGCTCGCCTTCTCCGGGCTGATGAACAGCGGGCAGGGCTGCGTCGCGCAGACCCGAATTCTCGCGCCGCGCAGTCGTTATGACGAGACCGTCGACGCGCTCGTCGCACACGTGCAGACGATGCAGGTCGGCGATCCCGCGGATCCCGCGGTGCAGCTCGGTCCGCTGATCTCCGAGCGGCAGCGCGAACGGGTCGAGGGGTATATCGCGAAGGGCAAGGCGGAGGGCGCGCGCTTGGTGCTGGGCGGCGGCCGCCCTGAGGGTCTGGATCGGGGCTGGTTCGTCGAGCCGACGATCTTCGCCGATGTGGACAACAAGTCGACCATCGCGCAGGAGGAGATCTTCGGGCCGGTGCTGTCGGTGATCCCCTACGAGACCGAGGACGAGGCGGTGGCCATCGCCAACGACTCGGTGTACGGCCTGGCCGGCTCGGTCTGGACGACCGACGTCGAGCACGGCGCCGAGATCGCCGCGCGGGTGCGGACCGGCACCTACGCGATCAATTGGTATGCGTTCGACCCCAGCTCACCGTTCGGCGGCTACAAGAATTCCGGGCTCGGCCGCGAGAACGGGCCCGAAGGCCTCGACTCGTTCTGCGAGCAGAAGTCGGTGCTCATGCCGATGGGGTGGACCGGCTAGTTCGCGCAGCGGAACCAGCCGGGAGGTGGCGGCGGCTCAGTCCGTCGGCATGACCACCCGCAGGACCGGCTCGCTCTCGCGGCCGGTCAGGCCGGGCGCGTCGACGATCTCGACGCGCCATCCCGGTGGCAGGACGGCCTGCAGGCGTCCGGCGGCGCGGCGCAACGGCGTGCTGAGCGTGGTCAGCTCGAAGCCGGCCACCAGGGGCGCGATGGACGCGCCCGTCTCCAGATCGGTCATGCTCCAACCACCTCTCGCGCGTCGATCTCATCGTCTTGCCGCAGCGCGGGAATTCGATGTCGATAGGGAAGTAGTTCAGTCGATCAGTTAACGGTTAGCAATCGGACTGGCAGGTCATGAGACCAAGAACACTGCAAGCATAAGCCACCTCTGCGCAAACCTCACACATCAGGCAACTACCCCATGCCGCGTCTTGGCAAACGCTCCCTGCGCGCGATTCCGTGACCACCGACCATGACCAATAGCACCACACATTCCGGCTCACGCGGCGGGAAACACGCGCAACGGGTGTGGATGATGTGTCATCGACCGGGCGCGGGCGGGATGGTTGCCGCGAGGATTCCCACACCCGTCCCGAGCCGATCTCGCCGGGTATTTGTTGGCATGGAACGGGATTCGACTCCTGCACCATGAAACCCGGTGCGCGGCCGGAAGGCTCGTGCGCACCCCATTGTCGCGTCATCCCCACTTCGCACCGGAGCGCAACTGGGGAGCACACGTCAACGGCGTAGCGACCGGCGATAGTCCGCCGGGGTCGCACCGGTCGCCGCACGCAGATGCGTCCGCAATGCGGTGACACTGCCGAAACCGGACCGCTCGGCCACCACTTCGACTGGCAGGTCTGTCGTTTCGAGCAATTCGCGGGCGCGCACCGTGTGCTGCGCGTCCAGCCACCGCCGCGGTGTCGTGCCGACCTCCTGCTTGAACCGGCGAATGAACGTCCGTTCGCTCATCAGCGCGTGCGCCGCCATCGCCGAAACATCCGGTGCGACAGCCGGGTCCCGCGTCACCCACGCCAGCGTCGCGGCCAACCCGCCCTGGAAGCTGCCACCCGCCAACGGATCCGGAATGTACTGCGCTTGACCGCCGGACCGGTGCGGCGGCGTCACGTTCCACCGGGCGAGTTCGGCCGCGGGGCTCGCGCCCAACTCCCGGCGCGCGATATGCAGGCACAGGTCGAATCCGGCCGACAACCCCGCCGAGGTCAGGACATCGCCGTCGTCCACATAGAGCGCTGCCGGGTCCAATTTCACCGCGGGGAAAAGTTCGGCGAACTCGTCGCAGTACGCCCAGTGCGTGGTCGCGGGCCGGTCGTCCAGTAGCCCGGCCCGGGCCAGCACGAACGCGCCGACACAGATGCTCACCATGATCGCGCCCCGGGCCGCGGCGGCACGCAGTGCCGAGAGGGCGTCGTCCGGTGGTGGCAGCGTGGGCAGGGCGATGCCGGGGACGACGACGATGTCGGCCTGCTCGACGGCTTCCAGTCCGCTGTCCACCCGCAGATCGAATCCGTTGGGCGTCCACACCGGACCACTGCGCAGGCCACACGTGGTCATCTCGAAGCCCGCCGCTTCGCCGAACTTGCTCGGTCCGTGCCGGAAGACCTGGACGGCGCAGGCCAGGTCATAGGTCATGACGCCGTCCAAGGCGAGCGCGACGACCTGTTTCACCCCTGCAGTTTGGCACGAATCCGAGCATCCGTGGCATCTCTGCCACTCGTTGCTCGCTCCCGCGTGCGATTCACTGGACCTGAGTCAGTGGAGAGGGGTTCGCAATGGGCACGCCGCACGGCATCGACGGGGAATGGGCGATCAGGACGGGCGGTGCGCTGTCGGGCAAGCAGCGCCGGCAGCTGTTGGTCACCGTCACCCGGGCGTTGCCCGCCCTCATCGCCGATCGCGCACGACTCGCCGCCGGTCGGCGCGGCGCGGGACGGCTCGACTTCGCGGGCCTGCGGCTACCCGATTCCGCGCTCGCGCGCGCCGCCGAAGAGCAAGCGCGCGAAGCACTTTCCATCCATGTGCTCGGGCATTCCTACCGCACCTACTTTTTCGGCCGCGTCCTCGCCGACCTCGACGGTGCCCGCTACGACGACGAACTCGTCTACGTCGCCAGCCTGCTGCACGACCTGCAACTCGAACACCCCACGCCCGGTCGCTGTTTCGCGGTCACCGGCGCCGAACGGGCCGTCGAGTTCGTCACCGGCGCGGGCGCCACTGCCGAACAGGCCGCCGCGATCGGCACCGCCATCGCCACCCACATCACCCCCGGCACCGGCAAAGACCTCAGCGAGCCAGGCCGTTTCATCTACGCGGGCGCGTCCGTCGACGTCGTCGGCGCCCGCATGGCCGACCTCGACCCCGCCTGGGTCACCGAACTCCTGCACCGGCACCCCCGCCACAATTTCGCCGCCCACATGTCCGCCGCCCTCACCGACGAGGCCGCCGCCGTCCCCCGCGGCCGCACCCGATGGCTCCTCACCCGAGCCGCCATGCGCCCCTTGATAACCCACGCCCCCTTCGACGAATAGGTTTGTCACCCAGCATCGGCGACTGGGCCGACAGGGCTGTCACTTCGACGGTGGCCAGCCCTTCTGCACGTGATTCACTCAGCTCAGGAGTTTGGTCCCGGCGTAGCTGCCCCACTGTACTTCGACGATCTCGCCGGCAGAGTCGTTGTAGGTCGAGTCGATCCACTCGGTGACCTTGGTTTCCGCCTCCCTCAGCGCAGGCTCTGGAACATCGGTCGGCGAATCCACCCGGATCAAGTAGTAGGTCCTGTCGGCAGGATCCTGTCCAGGATGATCAGCAGCCCAATGCAGGTGCATCTCGTAATCGGCCTCTGTCTCTTGTGCCAACGCGATCCGCGCGTCGGCGAACTCCGGGAACCTCGCAATCTCGCGTTCCAACGCTGAACAGGTTGCCTCCGCCTGCGCCGGCGTGCAGTACAGCTGGACGACCAGATAGCTACTCACGGCTTATCCGTCACATCCTCTCAGTTGATGGCACGACAGTGCCGTTTGTGGTAACCCTGCGGCATCTTGTTGTCGACATCCTTTTCCGCGAGCTTCTCGGCGTCTTTCCGGTTCTTGGCGCGGCCCGTGCCCTCGATCTTCTCTTCAGAATGCCCGTTGCCAGGTGTGTCGTTCTTGACCTTGTCGCATCGCACGGTGACCGAGACCATCTTCGGCGCCTCCCGCATCGGCACCCACCCCGCCGAGGCAGGCTGACCAGTCATGGCAGTTGCAACCTGCATCGGATGGCCCGGTGTCGCAGTCGCCACCGCCGATGTTGTGGCCCCCAGAATCAACGACCCCGCCAGCATGAAACCGATCGCCGATGCCCTCCGCATGTTCCCCATCTCATCTCCTCGGTTCGGCCACTGCCCCAGCTGTGCCAACCGGACAGCAGGTGTGCCTTGTCACGTGTCGACGGCGGATCCACACCCTGTGTGGCTGAATCCAAATTCGTTGTCCGTCAATAGGGTTGGACGGGCCGGGCCGCGACATGGTTCCACAGGCTGATAAACGTGTGACGCAGTGCACAATCGGTGCGTAGGGCTGTTCTACCGGGTTACGGCCCCGCGACGCCGGATCTGTCGATGCGTGGGCGCACTGCACACCGGCTGGCGCACAATGAATTCGGCTGCTTCTGTGCGGAAATTGTTGGGGTGCAAAAGGGAACCGCCCGCACCGGGAACGGTGCGGGCGGTTCGGACCGGGGGATCAGCCGAGGCGTTCTTTCAGGGCCTCGAATTCGTCACGAACTCCGGAAGGCAGCTTGTCGCCGACGAATTCGAACCATTCCTCGATGAGCGGGATTTCTTTGCGCCACTCGGCGGCGTCGACCTTCAGCGCCTCGTCGACGTCGTCGGGGTCGACCTTCAGGCCGTCGAGGTCGAGCTGGGCGGCGACGGGGACGTTGCCGATCGCGGTGGCCTCGGCCTCGGCCGTGCCCTCGACGCGGCCGACGATCCACTCCAGCACCCGGGAGTTCTCGCCGAAGCCGGGCCACAGGAAGCGGCCGTCCTCACCGCGCCGGAACCAGTTGACGTAGAAGATCTTCGGCAGCTTGGTGGCGTCGGCGTTCTTGCCGAGGTTGATCCAGTGGTTCAGGTAGTCACCGACGTGGTAGCCCATGAACGGGATCATCGCCATCGGGTCGCGACGCACGGTGCCGACCTTGCCCTCGGCGGCCGCGGTCTGCTCCGACGACAGGGTGGCGCCCATGAAAACGCCGTGCTGCCAGTCGAAGGACTCGGTGACCAGCGGGACGGTGGTCTTGCGCCGGCCACCGAACAGGATCGCCGAGATCGGCACGCCCTGCGGATCGTCCCACTCGGGCGCCAGGATCGGGCACTGCGCCATCGGCGTGCAGTAGCGCGAGTTCGGGTGGGCGGCCAGCGTCTCGGTTTCCCGCAGGTACCAGTCGTTGCCCTTCCAGTCGATCAGGTGATCGGGCTCGCCCTCCAGGCCCTCCCACCACACGTCGTTGTTGTCGGTCAGCGCGACGTTGGTGTAGACGGTGTTGCCCGCCTCCATGGTGGCCATGGCGTTCGGGTTGGAGCTGCGGTTGGTGCCGGGCGCGACGCCGAAGAAACCGTATTCCGGGTTCACCGCGTACAGCTGCCCGTCCTTGCCGAACCGCATCCAGGCGATGTCGTCGCCGAGGGTTTCGGCGCGCCAGCCGGGGACGGTCGGCTGGATCATCGCGAGGTTGGTCTTGCCGCAGGCGCTCGGGAAGGCGGCGGCGATGTAGTAGGCCTTGTTCTCCGGGGAGATCAGCTTGAGGATCAGCATGTGCTCGGCCAGCCAGCCCTCGTCGTGGGCCATGGCCGAGGCGATCCGCAGCGAGTAGCACTTCTTGCCGAGCAGCGCGTTACCGCCGTAGCCGGAGCCGTAGCTCCAGATCTCGCGGTCCTCCGGGAAGTGGGTGATGTATTTGGTGTCGTTGCACGGCCACGGCACGTCGGCCTGGCCCTCGGCCAGCGGGGCGCCGACCGAGTGCAGCGCCTTCACGAACGGGCGGTCGGTGCCGAGCTTCTCCAGCGCGGCGGTACCCATGCGGGTCATCACGCGCATCGAGACGACGACGTACTCCGAGTCGGTGATCTCCACGCCGAGCTTGGGGTCCTCGGCGCCGAGCGGGCCCATGCAGAACGGCACCACGTACATGGTGCGGCCCTTCATCGAGCCGCGGTACAGCTCGGTCATGGTGGCGCGCATCTCGGCGGGGTCGACCCAGTTGTTGGTCGGGCCGGCGTCGGACTCGCTCTTGGAACAGATGTAGGTGCGCGACTCCACCCGGGCCACGTCCGAGGGATCGGAGAGCGCGAGGAAGGAATTCGGCTTCTTCTTCGGGTCGAGCTGCTTGAAGGTGCCCGCCTCGACGAGCTGAGTGGTGAGGCGGTCCCATTCTTCGTCGGAACCGTCCGCCCAGACCACGCGCTCTGGCTGAGTTAGTTCTGCGACTTCCTGTACCCAGGCGAGTAGTTCGCTGTGCTCGGTCGGCGGTTTGCCGTCGGATCCACGAAGACCAGGAATGGTCGCTGAGGTCATGAAAACTCTCCTGAGATGGGCGGTCCCTACGATCTGCCTCCGCTTGGCCCAAGGCCCTTGACCAGCGGTAACACACCGAGCGCCACCATTGGCGGGAAGGCACCCGCTACGACCAGTCGAAAGCCGCGCCCCGGCTGGACGGCGGACGAGGACTTAGCGGACGCCCAAGTTCCTGATTAGAGGTTAACGCGATGTGACGACCGGTACGGAATCGGGTTCGTCACTATGTACCCATTCTCAATAGTTATTCAACCGGCGTGATCCAGCGGTCGAGGATCTCGATGTCACGTTCACATGCGGCGAGTTGTCCGGGTTGTTCGGCGACGGTCCGGCGTAATCGCGCTTCGACCTCGGCGACCCGGCGATCGGTGTCGACCATGCGGGTGGCGCTGGCGCGCACGACGCGATCCGCCAGCACCGTCTCAGTTTCCACGAGCGCCGTCGCCACGCGCTGCTCGAGCTGGGCTTTTACGTTGATCAGCGCGTCGGAGACCCACTGCCGCACGTGCGCGCGATCGGCGAGCTGCCCGCGCGCCCGCACCACCCAGCCCGCGGCGCCCGCGCCGAGCAGCAGGGTCACCGGCACACTCGCCACGTCCAGGGCCGGAACGAGCGCGAAGGGCGAAACCAGCAGGCGGCCGAGGCCGACACCGGCCGAAGCGCCGAGCACGATCATGAGGTGATCTTCGACACCCCGGTGTCGCGGATCGGGGTCCGGACCGACTCTGGGCGCGGGGTCGCGGCGGCGCGGCGGCAGTCCGGTCTCGGGCGCGGCGACGCCGCCGATGTGCGCGGCCAGCTCGGCGAGCCGCTGGTCGATGGCCTGGTCGACGCCGCCGGTGAGTTCGGTCACGGCGTGCTGCAACCGATCCGGATAGCCGGTCAGGTCGCGGCGGCGCAGCCGGTCCAGGTCGCCGCGGGTCGCGGTGTGCAACGCCCGGATCCGCGCGCCCACCTCGGTCATCAGGTCGACGCGAGCCAGGTGCAACTGACCGCGCAGGGTCGACATGGCGGTGGCCCGGCCGCCGTCGCGGCCGGCCAGCAGCACCGCGCGTTCCTCCCGCAGCCGGGCCGATTCGGCGCCGGAGCGCAGGGTGGTCACCTGCTCGGTGACCCGCTGACGGGTTTCGGTCAGCACGCGCGCGGTCACCGCCGCGAGCCGGTCGCCGCCGTCGGCTTCCGCGCTCTGCGCCGCCGCGGCCAGCTGCGCGTGCAGCGCGCCCAGCCCGGAGCGGTCCATCAGTCCGGCGTCCCCGGACGCGCGGGCCGCCGCCGCCAGCCGCGCCGAGACCGGCAGGATGTCGAGTTCGCCCGCGCCCTGCCCGGCCAGCAGGGCCAGGTTTCGCTCGCGCACGGCGCGCCAGTCCTGATACGCGTGGATGCCGTTCATGGCGAGCAGGATCCGCGTGCCGTCGGACCGCAGGCGCCGCACGAGCTGCAGCGTGTCGGCGCCGAGCGTGGTGCCCGCGTCCAGCAAAAGCAGCGCGAGCGACGCGGGCGCCGACCCGGTCTCCGCGGGCAGGCCCGGTTCGGCCACCGGGTCGGCGAGCGGAATCCGCGGTTCGAAGCGCGCGAGTTCGGTCCGCAGCAGCGTGGTGTTGGCGTCGAGAGGGCCGATGAGCAGGACCGAGCCGGCCGCGCCGCCCTCCCGCACGGCGCGCAGCAGCGCGGTGCCCTGCGGATTCCACCGCGCGACAACCGCTTCGACGTCGGGCGCGAGCGGGCCGGACAGGCGCGCGGCCGATCCGGGCTGTTCGTCCTCGGCGGGCAGGTCCAGCGAATCGGCCGCCGGAGCGGCGCCCGGCGATCCGTCCGGTATGTCAGAGACCGGCACTGCTCATCCGTTCCCATAGTCGGACGTAGCCGTTGTGCACCCGTAACGCCGCGCGGCGGGCGGTGGCGGGCATATCGCTGGCGACGACCGCGCGCCAGCGGGCCGCGCGGGCCATCGCGTCGTCGGCGTCGGCGGGCGCGGGCGAGGGATAGCCGGCGGCCAGGTGCGCGACGGACGGATGCGCCAGCCCCGCGCACAGACCGAGCCAGCGGGCGTCGTCCCCGAAGAGATACTTCTCCAGGATGTCGCGGGCCCGGCTCTGCTCCGCGGGCACCGCGCGGGCGGCCAAGCGCGTGAGTTCGTCGAGCAGTTCGCCGCCGCGCAGCGCGGAGACCTGCTCGTAGCGCCGATGCAGCAGCCGGTGCAGCGCGTCGATACCGCTGGCCGCGTGCAGGATCTGCAGCAGGGTCTGCGGCGCGAGTTCCGGATCGTGCCGCAGCGCGGCGAGCGCGCAGGTCACCCCGTACAGGTCCCAGCGCTGCAACAGGTCTGCGCGGGCGGCCTGATCCGGGCCGGGCGCGACGAAGAGGTCCGGCGAAAGAGTCAGCGCCGCATCGTCGTTCGCGAGCAGGCGGCGCAGTGCGGCGACGTCGACATCGGTCATGGCGCCGGCGCGGGTGCGGACGGCGAGCGAGGCGACCACCGGCAGCACGGCGACGCCGAGTTCCCTGCCGTACTGCTCCGCGGCGGTGACCGCGTCGGCCCAGCGCGCGCCGATCGCATCGGCCTTGTTCAAGACCACGACGGTGCGCTCGGGCGGCAACGTGGCGAGCAGCCGCCGATCCGCGGGCGACGGAGCCGCCGACAGCACGTAGACGACGATGTCGGCGTCGAGCGTCGGTTCCGGTGTCTCCGGCTCGTCGACCGGCCCGGTTTCGACGGCGGACATGAGGGCCAGCGCGTGCAGCACCGTGGTGCGCCCGGCGTTGGCCCGGCCGGTGACCTGGATTCGCGGCGGTTTACGCCACGTGCTGACCGCGGCCCCCGCCGCGTACCCGATCTGTGCGTCCCGCCCGGTCCCGAAGGCCAGGTCCGCGAGCAGCTGATCGAGGTAGTCCTTTTCCCCCGTCGGCACGCCGCGTTCGCGCAACGGTCCCTCGTGCTCGGTGGCTGTCGGCATGCTGCACCCCCTTTACGGTGCGCAATTCTTGCAGAAGTCGCGGCGGCGCAGGCAGCGACCGGTCAGGTGCCGCTGAAGTATTTGTTCACGGTGCGCACCGCCCAGTTCGGGGCGTATTTGGCGGCGGTGGCCAATACCTTCGCCTGCGCCCCGATCTCGTAGTGCACCCGGGGCAGCCTGGCTCGTTTACGCGTGGCCTCCCAAATACCCTCGGCGACGTCCTGTGCGGTCAGCCGCACGCCGAGCGATTTGGTCGTGCCGGTCTGCACCCCGTCGGTCATCGCGGTGTCCACGAACAACGGCCAGATCGCGATCACCCGGATGTCGAACCGCTCCCATTCGAGATCCAGTGCCTCCGTAAGGCTTTTGACCGCGGCCTTGCTCGCACCGTAGCTGGCGAGTTCGGGCTGGCCGTAGATGGCCGAGGCCGAGCACAGGTTCACCACTTGAGCGCCCGGTGTGTCCCGCAGATAGCGGAACGCCGCATGCGTGCCGATGAGCACCCCACCGAGGTTGACGTCGATGATCGCCTGATGGGCGGCCAACTCGAGCGTCTCGAACCGGCCCGCGCGCAGGATGCCCGCGTTGTTGATCAGGATGTCCAGGCGACCGGCCGCGGCGTGGAACTCGGCGAGCCGCTCGGCCCACTGGGTGGCGTTCGTCACATCCAGCACGCCGGTGTGCACACTGCCGCCCTGGCCGGTGATGTCCGCGGCGAGCCTGCCCAGGCCCACCTCGTCGATGTCGTAGGCGCCGACCTGATATCCCTGCGCAGCGAAAAGCAGTGCCGTCGACCGGCCGATACCCGCTGCGGCGCCGGTGATGAACACTGCTGGTCTGCCCATGTCGGCGAGTGTAATGCGGAACTGGCAGGATCCTGCCGTCTTCCCAGACCCGGCGCCGGTCATTTACCCTGCTTCGATATGGTCGGCGCCATAGTTGGTGCGTAACTTCGCTTTTCGAGTGCGGTACACCGGCCTCACGGATGAGGAGGTCGAGATGACCGCGGATATCGTCGACGCCGGCGCCTCGGAGCCCGCCCTAGCGGGTCGTAAACCACTGCTGCCGAGCGCCGATCCGTTCCACCGCCCGCCCAAGGGCTATGCCGCCAAGGCGCCCGGCACCATCCTGCGCAGCCGCAAAATCGAACTCGCCCTGTTCGGCGTTGTGCCCCAGCAGGTCTGCGCCTGGCAACTGCTCTACCGCAGCAGCGATATGCACGGCACGCCCGAGGCGGCGATCACCACCGTCCTGTTGCCCCAGGACGCCGACCCGTCACAAGACCGGCCGCTGCTGGCTTTTCAGACCGCGATGGACGCGGTCACCGAGAGATGTTCTCCTTCTTATGCATTGCGCTACGGCGCCCGCGCGCTCGGCTCGGTCACCCAGTTCGAATGGCTGCTCGTCGCGAACGCGCTGCGCCGCGGCTGGGCCGTGAGCATCGCCGATCACGAGGGCCCGCGCGGAAACTTCGGCGCCCCACGCGAACCCGGCTACCGCGCGCTCGACGGCATGCGCGCCGCACTGCGTTTCGCGCCGCTCGGCCTGCGTCCGGACACCCGGATCGCGGTGTGGGGTTACTCCGGCGGCGGCATGGCGAGTTCGTGGACGGTCGAGATGGCGCCGAGCTACGCCCCGGAACTCGATATCGTCGGCGCGGTACTCGGTGCACCGGTGGGCGATCCGGGCGCGGTGTTCGCCCGGTTGAACGGCACCAGTTATGCGGGCCTGCCCGCCATCGTGATCTCGGCACTGCGCAGGCTGTACCCGGCGCTCGGCGCGCTGCTGCAGAACGAACTCACCCTGGACGGGCACCGGTTCGTCGCCCGCGCCGAGACCTCGACGCCGTTCGGCGCCATCTTCGGCTTGGCCAACAAGCGCATGGACGATTACCTGACCCGCCCGCTCGACGAGGTGATCGCCACCCCCGAGTTCCAGGCGATGTTCGACGATCTGCGCCTCGGTAATTCGACGCCGACCTGTCCGCTGCTGGTGGTGCAGCCGGTGCACGATCAGGTGATCCACATGGACGGCATCGACGGCCAGGTGGACCGGTATCGGCGCGGCGGCGCGCTGGTCAGCTACGTGCGGGACCGGTTGAGCGAGCATTTCTCGCTGCTGCCGCTGTCCACGCCGCTCAGCCTGGACTGGCTCGCCGACCGGCTGGCCGGGCAACCGGTGAGCGACGAGGGCGACAGCACGGTGTGGTCGGTCGCCGCGTCGCCGGCGGCGGCGCGTGGACTGCTGGAGATGATGGTGACCGCGGCCAAGGTCGCGCTCGGCCGCCCGCTGCGCCAGGAGAGTGCGGCGGCGGCCCCGATCGCCCCCGCGCGCGCCGCCTGACCTCCCGCTCGCCGGCTTGCGCGCAGTCGATTGCCGCACCACTGGCCGGATGCTGGACAATGGACGCCGTGAACGACGCCGCGAACCATACTGCCGAGTCAGTTCCGGGCCCGCCGTCCACAGGATCGGCCCCGACTGAACCCACTCACCCCGTCGGCTCCGCCGCCGGCCGTCCCGCGGACCGTGGCCCCCGGAGCACCACCGGCTCCCGCCTGTACCCCCGCGTGACCAGTTTCCGGTCGCGCCGTGGCGCGCTGACCGCGACCCAGCAGCAATCGTGGGACCGCATGTGGCCCACCATCGGGCGCGAGGTGGCCGACGAACCGCTCGACGCCGCCGCCTGGTTCGGCCGCGAAGCTCCGCTGGTCATCGAAATCGGTTGTGGCACCGGCACCGCCACCGCCGCCATGGCACAGGCCGAGCCGCACCTGAACCTGATCGGGATCGAGGTCTATCAGCCCGGCCTGGCGCAACTGGTGCAGCGGATCGAACGAGAGCAGATCCCGAACATCAGGCTGCTGCGCGGCGACGCTGTGGACGTGCTGGAAAACATGGTTGCTGACGAGTCGCTGACGGGCGTCCGCGTTTTCTTTCCGGACCCGTGGCCCAAGGCCCGCCATCACAAACGCCGGCTCTTGCAACCCGCCACATTCACGTTGATCGCGAATAAATTGAAATCCGGCGGTGTGTTGCATGTCGCGACCGACCATGCCGGCTATGCCGAACATATTGCCGAGGTCGGCGCGCAAGAAACCCAGCTCAGAGGCTTGAACGAGAGCACGGGCGGGGTCAGCGCGGACCATCGGGACAGCGCTCCGATCGGCTTCGAAAGGCCCGTCACGAAATTCGAAGGCAAGGCACATCGTGCGGGTAGCGCCATCACGGAGCTCATATGGGGGAAGATCGAATAATGAGTGTCAGTGAGATGGCCCACGAGGTGGTCGAAGTTGCCGGGGAGGTGCAGGGCACCGGATCCGAGGGTCTCGGTGGCGCGACGCCGGACGTGCGCCGGGTCCTGCTGGTGTGGGATGCCCCGAACCTCGACATGGGTCTCGGGGCCATCCTCGGTGGGCGGCCGACCGCCGCCTACCGGCCCCGGTTCGACGCGCTCGGCCGGTGGCTGCTGGCGCGCACGGCCGAGCTGTCCGTCGGCACGGTGCACCGGGTCGAACCGGAAGCGACCGTCTTCACCAATATCGCCCCCGGCACCGCCGACGTGGTGCGGCCGTGGGTAGAGGCGCTGCGCAACGTCGGCTACGCGGTGTTCGCGAAGCCGAAGATCGACGAGGACTCCGACGTCGACGCGGACATGCTGGCGCACATCGAACTGCGCAGCCGCGGTGCCGGATTGGCCGGCATCATGGTCGCCTCGGCCGACGGCCAGGCGTTCCGCGAGCCGCTCGAGGAACTCGCCGCCGCCGGAATCCCAGTTCAGGTACTCGGGTTCCGCGAGCACGCGAGTTGGGCCGTCACATCCGATACCCTCGAGTTCATCGATCTCGAGGACATCCCGGGCGTGTTCCGTGAACCGCTGCCCAGGGTCAGCCTCGACTCGCTGCCCGACGAGGGCGCTTGGCTGCAGCCGTTCCGGCCGCTGTCGGCGCTGCTCACCTCTCGCCCCGCGCAAGGAGTCGCTTAAGTGTTCACACGCTGGGGCGATCTGGTCTACAAGCTGCGCTTCGGCGTGGTCGGTGTCGTCGCGGCCGCGCTGTTGGCGCTGGGCGGGTACGGCCTCGGTCTGGGCAGCCACCTCAGCTCCAGCGGGTGGGACGACCCGACGTCGGAATCCTCCCAGGGCGCCAAGATCGCCGATGCCGCGTTCGGCCGCGATCACACCAGCGACGTGATCGTGCTGTACACCGCGCCCGAGGGCAAGACGATCGATGATCCCGAGTTCAAGGCGAAGGTGCTCGACAGCCTGAACAGCCTGCCGAAGAAGTACCCGGAGATCACCAAGGTCAACGGCGCCTACTGGCAGACCGAGACCGGCCCCGCCTCCCCGCTCACCTTCGGTTCGAAGGACAAGAAGTACACGTTCGCGTCGCTGGCCATCAAGGGCGACAACGACACCGAGATGTTGAACAACTTCCGCAAGGTCAAGAACGTCTTCGACGTTCCGGGCGTCACGGTGCAGGTCGCGGGCCTGCAGGCGGTCGCGGGCACGTTGAACGACACCATGGCCGAAGACCAGCACCGGATGGAGATCCTGGCCATCCCCGCGGTCGCGGTGCTGCTGTTCTTCATCTTCGGCGGCCTGATCGCGGCCGGGCTGCCGCTGATCGTCGGTGGTCTGACCGTGATCGGCGCGCAGGGCATCGTCCTGTTCATCACCAGGTTCACCGAGGTGAATTCGTTCGTCGCGCCGGTCGTTTCGATGATCGGCCTGGGCCTGGCGATCGACTACGGCCTGTTCATCGTGAGCCGGTTCCGCGAGGAACTCGCCGAGGGCTACAGCACCTCCGCCGCGGTCCGCCGGTCGGTGATGACCGCGGGACGCACCGTCGTGTTCTCCGCGACCATGATCATCGCCAGCCTCGGCGGCATGCTGCTGTTCCCGCAGGGCTTCCTCAAGTCGATCGCCTACGGCTCCATCGCGACGGTCTCGCTCGCCGCGCTGACCTCCATCACCATCCTGCCCGCCATGCTCGGTGTCCTCGGGCCGCGGGTGGACGCGTTGGGGCTCAAGCGGTTCCGCAAGACCAAGACCGCCGAGGAAGTCGAGAACGGCTTCTGGGGCAAGTGCACCCGCTGGGTGATGCGGCATCCGCTCAAGATCGCCATCCCGATCTGCATCCTGCTGCTCCTGCTGATCATCCCGGTGAAGAACCTCGCCTTCGGCGGCATCAACGAGCGGTACCTGCCGCCGGACAACTCGACCCGGCTCGCGCAGGCGAAATTCGACTCGATCTTCCCGTTGCGCAAGTCCGACCCGATCCAGCTGGTGTTCGTCTCGGACAACAGCAACGAGGTCGGCAAGGCGTGGGCCGAAGCCAAGCAGGCGCCCGGGCTCGCCGGCACCTTCGAGGTGCCGTCGCGCTCCAACACCGATCCGAACGTCTACCGCACCAGTGCGACGCTCGCCGACTCGGAGAACGCCGACCCGACGATCGAATACCTGCGCTCGATCAACGTGCCCGACGGCGTGACCATGTACGTCGGCGGCCAGCCGGTCATCCAGAAGGACAGCATCGACGCGCTGCTCGATCGCATGCCGCTGATGATCGCGCTGGTGCTGTTCGTCACCACGCTGCTGATGTTCCTGACCTTCGGCTCCCTGGTGCTGCCGATCAAGGCCGCGTTGATGAGCGCGCTCGGCCTCGGTTCCACGCTCGGCATCCTGACCTGGATCTTCGTCGACGGGCACGGCGCGCGGCTGCTGAACTTCACCCCGCAGCCGATCATGTCGCCGGTGCTCGTGCTGATCATCGCGGTGATCTACGGCCTCTCGACCGACTACGAGGTCTTCCTGCTCTCCCGCATGGTCGAGGCGCGCACCCAGGGCGCGTCCACCACCGAGGCGGTGCGCATCGGCACCGCGCAGACCGGGCGGATCATCACCGCGGCCGCGCTGATCCTGCTCGTGGTGACCGGCGCGTTCGCGTTCTCCGACCTGGTGATGATGCAGTACCTCGCGTACGGCATGATCGCCGCGCTCTTCATCGACGCCACCATTCTGCGCATGCTGCTGGTGCCCGCCACCATGAAGCTGCTCGGCGACGACTGCTGGTGGGCGCCCGCCTGGATGAAGAAGATCCAGCAGAAGATCGGGCTCGGCGAACCCATCCTCGACGACGAGCGGCCCGGCGGCGGCGAGGTCGTCGACCTGGTGAAGACCACGCCGATCACCGATCCGGTCACCATGCAGATCCCCGCCGTGGCCGACCCCAACAAGCCGCGCAAGCCGCGCAGACCGCGCACGGTGGAGGAGATCGAGGCCGAGGCGCCGACCAAGCACCTCGACAAGATCAAGCCCGCCGCGCCGAAGCCGCCGCAGGCCGCGCCTGCCCCGCCGCCGCTCGACCCGACGCGGCAGCGGCCGATCCCGCCCGCCGGTTTCCTGTCGGACCCGAACCTGCCGCGCCCGACCGGATATGCGGCGGCCCCGCCGGAACCGATCACGCCGCGGGTCAGCCCGCCGACCACGAGCAGACCGGATTCGGCTGCGGCACGCCCGTTTTCCTCCATTCCGCACGACCCCACCGGTCCCCGGCCCACACCGCCGCCGGCACCCCGGACGGAAACGTCCGCCGGTGCTCCGTTCTCGGCATTCGAATCGCCGGCGGCGAACACCTTCGAACCGCCCGCCCCGGCGCCCTTCGAGCCACCGGCCGCGCCGCAGGACGGTGCCCGACGCCCGGAGGCGAAGTTCGAGCCGACACAGCCCACGCCGTCCGTGGCGCCTTTCGCCGGTGCGGACCCGCGGCCGTCCATGCCGCTGCCCAGGTTCGTCGATCGCAATGCGGCACAGGATGATTCGGCCGACCGGTCGGCCCAGCACGGCGCGCCGGAGGCCGCGGCGGAACCCGACGATCCGAACCGCAACAGCATCGAGAACTGGATGGCCGAACTGCGCTCCTCGCGGCGCGGCGGTAAAGCGCCCGGCAAGGTCGAGGAAGGCCGTCATTCCGGTGGCGACGGCCGCACCGTCAGCGTGAACGAGCTGCTGCGCCGCCGCGACACCGAATAGTCAGCACACGAAAGAACCGCCCCCGCGCGATATCTCGGCGCGGGGGCGGTTCCTTTCGGCCGGTCAGTCCGCCGACGGCGGCGTGGCCGCGGCCTCCGCGAAGGCCCGGGCATACCTGGTGCCGACGACCAGGAGCAGGACGCCCACCACGAGGAAGGCCGCCACCCGCACCAAGCCGTCCAGCGTGGCCAGGTCGAACAGGAACAGCTTGGCCAGTGCGGCGACGGTGACCAGCAGGCCGGAACCGAGGGCGAGTTTCGCTACGGCGGAAGCCTTTCCGAGGTTGCGCAGCCCGTAGAACAGGGACGCGGTCGCGCCCGCCATCCACAGGATCGTCGCCGCGCTGTGCCCGATCACGAAGCCGTCGTCCGCGCCGATCGCGACGGCGATCGACACCGCCGCGGCGGTCACCGAATACAGCCCCGCGATACCGGCCACGATCCACTGCAACTCGGCGGTGTTCCGCAGGGCCGGTACGGTGCGCGCACACCACACCCCCACCGCCACGACGGCCATCAAGAGCATCGCGGCGAGCGCCGTCGCGAAGTTCAAGCTCTGCTCCGAGCGATGCTGCGCGGCAAGGACTTCCGGGCTCGCGATGTTCAGGAACGCGAGAGCGCCCAGCGCCGCGAAGGCCGCACCGAGACCGGCGGTGACACCGGAGCGGCGCTGTCCGGCCACACCGAGGAAGCCCAGTGCCACCAGGAACCACGCGATCGGCAAGGTGCGGGCATCGGTGACCGCGACACAGACCTCCAGCAGTGCGATCGATCCGGCGACCGCCGCCACCGTTGCGGTGTGACCCGGAATCTTCACCAGCGCCGCAATTTTCGGCACCAGGGCGGTGGCGGCCACGAGCAGCAGCACCGTCGCGCAGACCGCGGCGATCAGCGTCGCGATCGGACGATCGAACTTGTACATTCCCGGCGCGATCAGCAGCGGGACGGTCGCGACGGCGAGCGTCAGCGAGGCGGTGATATCGGCCGGCCGCCGCCGGACCACCAGGATGGTCCCGGCCAGTCCGACCGCCGCCACCGCCACGGCCGCGACCAGCAGGCGCAGCCGGTCGTCGGACGTGTCGAGCAGCGCACCGGCGACGGCGACGAACGTGGCCAATGCCGCGGGCAGCGTCCGCACCACGTGCAGATACGGCCAGTCCCGCAGCAGCTGCACCGGGAGGCAGGCCAACTGCAACACGATCAGGAAGGCGAGCAACACCAGTTCGGTGGTCAGCACCGGCGACAGCACCGCGGCGCCGAGCACCACCAGGACCGCCAACGGCTGCGACTGCCAGCGCATCGCCAACGCCACCCCGATGGCCGCGACGCCGAGCGCCACCGCGAAACCGAGCACCGGATGCAGCCAGTGATAGATCGCGGTCACCGCGACGACATCGAGGTACGCGCCCGCGATACCGGTGGCCGCCAATGCGATACCGCCGACCCGGCCACCCGGTCGATCGAACACCCGCATACCCGCCGCCACCAGCGCGGCCGAGAACACCGCGCCCGCAACCACTCTGGGCACCGGGCCGAAGAACCCGGCCTGCGCGGCCAGCACCAGCAGCATCACCACGCCGATCAACGTGACGCCCACCCCCGCCACCGCCAGCAGCTTGCTGATCAGCCCGTCCCGCTGCCACCACGGCGTATGCGGCACCGGCGGCCCGGCCCGCGGCGGCACCGGCGGCCGCATCCCCGGCCCGGGCATTCCGCGCACCGGCATCGGTGGCCGCCCACCCCACGCCCCAGCCTGCGGACCGTACATGGGCACGTACGGCGGCATCGCCCCAGAACCTGCTGCCGCCCAAGCGCCTTCAGGCCCCGACGGAACACCCGGCAGCTGCGCTGCCCCAGGCGGAACCGCGCCGAAGCCCTGCGCAGGCGGTACCGCACCCGGCACCTGAGGCCCCACAGGCGCAGTCATGCCCGCCCCCGCAGGCGCACTCTGCGCCGCAACACCGGGGATCCGACCCGCCACAGGCGAACCTGTGGCCGCCGCAGGCGCACCCTGCACCGGCGCAGCACCGGGGATACGACCAGGCGAAACCGTGCCCGCCGCAACTCCACCCTGCGCCGGCGCAGCAGCCGGGTTCTGCGCGGCGGCAGACGGAACCGCGGCCGTCCCCGCCTGGGCATCCTGCCCCTCCGAACCGGCACCTGAGGCAGGACCCGTGCCCGTGCCAGGCGCCTGATGGGCCGAACCCGCTCCCGGTGCCGGACCCACCGCCTCGCCGGATGTCGCGCCCGCTCCCGCAGTAGACACCGCGGCCGTATCCGCGCCAGGCGTCCGCGCCGCCGAATCCTGTACGAGAGTCGAAACCCCCTGCGCCCCAGCAGAACCTGTCACTACCTGAGTACGCAACAGCTCCAGGTCCCGCCCGAGCACACCCATCTGCGTCCCCAACGCAGCGAATTCCCCCGAAAGGCGCGAGATCAGCGCCGGATCGATAGATGTGGTCATGCACCCATGCTCACCCCACCCGCCCCCCGAAACATGAGTAGTAACCCCTGCTGACCACCCGAGATCTACCCGACTGCCAGGACTGCCGATCTCTGCTGGGCGCACCGAGGGTGGGTCGGTGATGAGCGGCTGAGCGCCAGGTGATCGTGACGTGGCTCTGAACTATGCCCCCACGTAGGGGTGCAGGATTTGGGCGTTCGGAGCGCTGGGGGTGGCGGTTTTTCGTGGGCCAGTGTCGGGTATCGGCGGAAAGACTTGGTTACTCAGGTTGGTGGCGACTTGGTACGGGGCTGGGTCGAATACTCGGTGTCTGCTCGTAAATCGAGGAAGGACAACGACATTGAGTGGGACTACGGCGGGTAACGGGGTGACGGTGCTGGAGGGGTTCGTGCCGGTGATCGATCTGTCGGACCGGCACTGTGCCGACAGACGTGGGGAGATTGCGCGGGCGATCGGACAGGCCTGTGCGAGTTCGGGATTCTTCACCGTCGTGGGCCATGGGGTTGCGGCGGAGCTGGTGGCGCGGATGTGCGCGACGACCAGGGAGTTCTTCGAATTGCCCGATGCGCTGAAGGATTCGGTCGCGCATCGGCCGGGCGTATCCGGCTTCCGGCGGATGGCGGGTGCGACCGCGCACAGCCTGGACCAGCCGTCACCGCCGGACCTGTGCGAGGTCTTCTCGGCACATGTGACGGGTGATCTGAGCGAGGCGGAACGCGCGGGTCTCGGCGACTATTGGGCCTCCTGGAAATTGGCCAATATCTGGCCCGCCGTGCCCGCGAATTTCGCGGACACTTGGCGCGAATACCTGGCGGCCCTGACCGATTTGTCCGCCGATCTCATGCGATTGTTCGCTCTGGCACTGGAATTGCCGGAAAATTTCTTCGACGACATCTTCGCCCGCCACGTCTCGTCGGTGGCCGTCAACTACTACTTCCCGCAACGCGCTGCGCCGCTGCCCGGGCAATTGCGCCGTGGCGCGCACACCGATTGGGGCAGCCTCACCATCCTGTATCAGGACACCGCGGTCGGCGGGCTCCAGGTACGCCACGGCACCGGCGAATGGCGTGACGTCCCGGCCATTCCCGGTGGTTTCATCGTCAACATCGGCGATCTGATGGCCCTGTGGACGGCGGGCCGCTGGGTGTCCACCCTGCACCGGGTGATCAATCCCGAACGGGGCGATACGTCTTCGCGCCTGTCGATTCCGTTCTTCTACCTGCCGAGTCACGACGCGGCGATCGACCCGATCGGCGCCTTCGCGGGCCGCGCGGCGCAGCAGAAGTTCGGCGCGGAGACCGCGGGCCACTGGATTTCGCGCAAGATGCAGAAGACGTTCGCCGCCGATCCACAGCACTACCGAACGGCCGACTGAGCGCCGACCGGCGGATGCTCACGCCGTACCGGAATGGCGGGTCGTCACCTGCTGGACGGCGTTGAGCACCGCGGTGCGCGGCGGCATCCGGAGCACGCCGGGGGCCGGTTCGCCCGCCCAGTGCCAGCCGCGCGCGCAGTCGCCGGTGGGCACCATGATGTGATGCCCACCCGGCAGCACGGTGACCTGGTGGCCGGCCAGGTATCGGCGCACCGGCACCTCGACGGGCCGGGCGGGGCTCGGCGGCGCGACCAGAAAGATCCAGGTGTGTTCGCCGGGATCGGCGATCACGGGCGCCGCGTAGGTGCGCTCGAGGGCGGCGAGCACGGTGCGGCCCAGGTCGGGCGGCATCGCGACGGCGCCGAGGACCGAGCCGGTGGTCACCATCGGCCGTCCGCCGAGTAGTTGCACCGGCAGCCCGTACAAATGGCGCAGCCGATGCGCGATCTCGTGGGATGAATGACAACGCTCGGTGTTCGGCACGATGTTCATTGCCGCCGCCCTTTGCTATGAAAGTTGCAGAAAGGCAACGATATTCCACGCGCCGGAAAACGAGTCGTACGTAATGTCCCACTTCGGCCGAACACCGTGACTTAGCGTCGTACTCTGAAACCCAGATTTAACAAAGGAATTGGGTCCATGGACGATTCGTCGATCGGCGTCCGCATCCGCATGTTCCGCGGCCGGGCGCTCACCCAGCGCCAGCTGGCGGATCAGGCCGGGGTCAGCGTCGACCTGGTGCGCAAACTCGAGCAGGGCGGCAGGCAGACCGCGTCCATCGCCAGCCTGCAAAAGCTCGCGCGCGCACTGGATGTGGACATCGCCGACCTCATCGGCAAGCGTGCGGGCGTGCCGTCCGGCGACCCGGATTCCGGCATCGTCGCGATCCGCCGCGCCTTGACCCCGGTCGACGACCTGCTCGGCGTGACCGAGGAGGAGTCCGCGGTCAGCCTCGAGGAGGGGCAGCGCGCGGTCGATTATGCATGGGGCGCGTACTGGGCCGGCCGCTACGAACTGCTCACCTCGGTGCTGCCGACCGGGATCACCCAGCTGCGCGCGACCGTGCACGCCGCGCGCAACGGCGCGGTCCCGGTCGCGAACGAGCTACTGGCGCGGATGTATTGGGTGACCGGCTGCACGCTGGTGCACCTCGGACAGACCGATCCGGCGTTCCTGGCGATCCGGCAGGCGCTGGTGGCGGCGGCCGCGGGCGATGACCCGCTGCTGCTCGGCACCATCCGCGGCTCGGTCGCCTGGCAACTACTGGTGCAGGGCCGCTACGCGGAGTCCCGGGGCGTCGCGCTGCGCGCGGCGGCCGAGCTGGAGCCGAAGGGTGAGGTCCCGCTCGCTCATCTGTCCGCCTACGGCTCGCTGGTGCTGCAGGGCGCGACCGCCGCGGGCCGGGCCCAGGCTGTGCCCGAGGCGCTGTCGCTGGTCGAAGCCGCGCGTGCAGTCGCCGAGCGGATCGGCGGCGACCGCACGGATTACGAAACCTATTTCGGCCCAGCGCAAATCGTCATGCAGACGGTGGATGTGCAGGTCTCGTCCGAGCGTTATCCGGAGGCGCTGGCGGCCGCGCGCGAGATGCCCGCCAACGGCGGCCTGCCGCAGTCCTCGCGCGCCCGGCACCTCACCGATACCGCCGTCGCCCTGACCCGCACCGGCCAGCATCAGCGCGCGCTCGCCGCCCTGCTCACCGCCGAACGGGTGGGCGGCACCGACTGGCTCAAATACCAGTCGCTGCCCCGCCACATCGTGGCCGAGCTGCTCGACCACGACCGCCGAGTCCCGTTGCGCGCCTTCGCCCGTCGCATCGGCGTCCATACCTGAGCCGACGCCGATCGAATTGCTCAGTGGCCCATCATGCGACGCCAGTGCGCCATGAAGGTGTGCTTGGCGGTGAGGGATCCGAAGCGGATCCGGCCGCGGACGACGACGTGCAGCGGTCCGATGGGCGGGCCGGTGCGCACCTTGTTGTTGACGCTGGAGCCGATCAGATCCACCTCGTTGAGGTCGACGGTGGCTTCGCGCGGCACGATGAGGGTGAGCGAGCTGCAGAAATCGTCCACGTTCACCTCGACCACCTGGGTCGACATGATCGCCTCGGTGAAGTCGAGGGTGACGCCGGAGAGCCAGTTGTTGAGGTGCAGGGTCGGTGCGACCTGCCACGGCCCGCGCCGGTTCACCCCGGACAGCCTGCTGCGGATCACGCTGCCGTTGCCGGTGACCGGGCTGATCGGCGGCGGCGCGGGGCGATGCTTCACGAACGAAGGCGTGGTGTTCACGAAGGTGGAGGGCGGCGCGGTGGGCTGACCGACCAGCCGGACCCCGGGCAGGTCGATGAGCACGGCGTTCAGCTCACCGCGGGTTTTCGCGGCGAGCGCAGTGTCCATCCGCTCGGTGAACTCGCCCAGCGAGAGCATGCCGAGACCGACGGCACGTTGCAGCAGCTGCCCGACGTGCTCGCGCTCGGCGTCGGACACGCGTAGATCCCGGTCGCCGATCGCGTCACCGGGGCCGACGCCGTGGGATGTCGATTCGGGTCCGCCCATGGTTTCGAGATTACCGACTCACCGGCTCCGGCGTATCAGGGCGATCCCGGATTCCGCCGGGCGTTTCCTACCTCCACCGGACTACTCCAGTCCCTGCTCGATCGCATAGCGGGTCAGCTCCACCCGGTTGGCCAGTTGCAGCTTGCGCAGCGTGGCCTGCACGTGGTTCTCCACGGTGCGATGACTCAGAGTGAGCCGGGACGCGATCTGCTTGGCGGACAACCCCTTCGCGACCATGCGCAGCACCTCGGTCTCGCGTTCGGTCAGCGCGGGACGGTGCGGCTCGTCAGGCGCGGCAGGGGCCGTCGCCATCCGCCGGTATTCGCCGAGCACCAGCCCGGCGAGGCCGGGGGTGAACACCGGCTGTCCGGCCGCGGTCGCGCGCACCGCCTCGATCAGCTCCGCCACCGACGCGCTCTTCACCAGATACCCCGAGGCCCCGGCCTTGATCGCGTCGAGCACGTCGTCACGTTCGGCCGAGGCGGAGAGCACGAGCACCCGGCTCTGCGGCGAGACGCGCAGCACCTCGGCGGTGGCCTGCGCGCCGTTTCCGTCGGTCAGTTGCATGTCCATCAGCACCACCGCGGGTTGCACCGCCGCGGCCCGCCTGGTGGCGCTACCCACCCCGTCCGCGGTGGCGACCACCTCGAACCCGGCCTCGGCGAGGTCGCGCGACACCCCGTCGCGCCACATCGGGTGATCGTCCACCACCATCACCGAAATCGCTTCGGTCGCAGCACTGTCGGTCATAGTCCGCTCCTCGGTACCCGGAATTCCCATTCGGTGCCGAAGCCGACGCCGCCGTCGATTTCGGTGAGCAGATCGGCGGTACCGCCCAGGGCGGCGATCCGTCCGACGATGGATCGGGAAACGCCCAGTCGCCCTTCGGCTTCCGCTTCGGCCAGCCGGCCGGGCGCGATGCCGACGCCGTCGTCGCGCACCGAGATCACCAGTTCGCCGCCGGTGTCCTCCAGCAGCACATACGTTTTCGCGTCCGGCCCGGCGTGCAGTTCGGCATTGGACAGGGCGTTGGCGACGGCGGCCGCGATCTCGCCCGCCGCCCACCGCCCGATCAGCACCGGATCGCCGGGCGTGGAGACGAACACGGCCGGCTTCGCGTGCACGGTCAGCAGTGGCCGCAGGTCGACCTCGGCCCCGCCGGAATCGCCGCGATCGGCCTGTTCGCTGATCAGAACCCGCAGCGCCACTTCCTGTTCCCCGGCCCGCTGCGCCAGTTCCGCGGTGGCGCCGCCGATCTCGGTACCGCGCCGTTTGATGTAGCTGAGCACCTGCAGCACGCCGTCGTGCACCTCACGCGAAAGCCGTTCGCGCTCTTCGGCGGCGGCGGTCAGCCGGACGGCGCGTTCGAGCTGGTCCTGCGAGCGGCGCGCGGTGTTCGCCGCCAGCCCCAGGGCCAGGCCGACGGAGACCAGCACCGGCACCGTCGCATCGGTCCACACGTCCTGTCCCCACTGGTCACGCACGGTCAGCGCCGCCGAGGCGATCAGCGCGCCGGAGAGCACGCCCGCGATCGGCCCGCGCAGAATCGCCGCGCCGATCACCGCGTTGGCGGCCCAGAGCGTGGTCGGCAGGGTCTGATGTCCGTGATACCAGTCGTAGTCGGCGACCAGCCGGGTCGCGGCCATCAGCGCGATCACGACGACGTGGTCACCGAGCACCACCCAGCCGCGCAGCCGCCGCACATCGGGAAACTGCCACTGCGACAGCATGATCGCCGACGCACCCGACCAGACCGCCATCAGCGCGACCAGCACCCAGCTCAACCGCTGGTTCTGGTAGTAGGGCACCGAGGCGACCTGCTGACCGACCGCGTACAGCAGCGTGACCAGGCGCAGCGCCTGCACCGCCCGCCACAGCGGCGTGGTGGCCACGTCGGACGAACGCGGCTCAGCCCCGCGGCGCGCCATCACCGGATCCGGGCTCGGCGGGCCGGGCCTCGGGGGTCTCGTCCGCGGCCTTGGTCAAGGTCGCCGCCACGTCGAAGCGGTCCGGGTCCGGCTCGTCGGGTTCGACCTCCCCGGTTTGCAGATCCTCGAACAACTCCTCCGGGGTATCCGCGAGCAGCGAACGGATGGCCGTGTTCATCACCGCGACGAACGGCACCGCGAGCAGACCGCCCGCGATCCCGCCGAGCACCACACCCGCCGTGATCGCCAGCACCACCGCCAGCGGATGGATGCTCACCGCCCGGCCGAGCAGCAGCGGTTGCAGCACATGGCCTTCCAGCTGCATCACCGCGATGATGATGCCGAGCACGATCAACGAGGTGATCACGCCCTTGGTCACCAACGCGATGAACACCGCGACGAACCCGGCGACGAAGGCGCCGATGATCGGGATGAACGCGCCGATGAACACCAGCGAGGCCAGCGGCAGCGCCAGCGGCACACCGAGTATGCCCAGCCCCGCCCCGATACCGATGGCGTCCACCGCCGCCACGGCCACGGTGGCGCGCACGAATCCGACCAGCGTGCCGAAGCCGAGCTGACCGGCGGTGCGTACCCGCTCCCGCTGCGCGGTGGGCACGATCCGGGTGACGAACTGCCAGATCTGATCGCCGCCGTAGAGGAAGAAGATGAGGATGAACAGCGTCAGGAAGATGCCGGTGAGCAGTTCGAAGATGACCGTCGCGGTGGTCAGCGCCCCGCTGGTGAGCCGGTCCTGATTGGACTGGATGGTCTTGACGATCTGGTCGCCTGCATTGCCGATCTGATCGTTGCTCATATGCAGCGGACCGGTGATCAGCCAATCCTGAATCTTGTGAATGCTGTTGGTGAACTCGCGGGAAAGCTGCGGCACGCCGGCGATGAACTGCTCCACGACGAAGGTCATGATGCCCGCGACCAGCCCGAGCGAACCGACCAGCGCGACGAACACGCCGACCGAGCGCGGCACCCCTAGTCGCTGCAGCCAATCCACCAGCGGCGCGAGCAGAGCGGCCGCGAGCAGAGCGATGGCCAGCGGAATCACCACCGTCGCCAGTTTCTGGATGAGCGCGACCAGCGCCAGCGCTACTGCGAAGAGGATCAGCAGCCGCCAACCCCACTCCGCCGACACCCGGACGATCGGATGCACGGAGTCAGCGGCAGGCCGGGGCAGAGCGGCTTTCCGCTTCGTATTGGGCTCGGCGTCGGTCACCTCGCCGAGCTTAACGGGCACACCAGGGCAAAGTCCCGCGTCGACCCGCGCCGAGCCGGGGCACCACCGCACCCCGACCGAAGCTGAGCCGGACCGGCGCAACAGCGCCGCAGCGATGGACGCGTGATCGAAACGCTAGATTGTTGGTTGTGTCAGCGCCCTTGGAAGCGGTCAAACAGACCATGCGAACGCGCTGGCCGCTGTACCTGGCATCGATGCTGCTGGCCAACGCCTTCGGCGCGGTGCTGGTGTGGGCGTTCATCCAGTACGGCCTCCCGGTCCCCGAAGACGCGCAGAGCGGTGCCAGGCACACCGGCCTGGTGATTCCCGGTCTGGTGTTCATCACCGGCGGCGTGCTCAGCGCGGCCGCGTCCGCGCTGATGCTGCGCCCGGTGATGCGCTGGCAGATGCGCGGCGGACCACCGAGCAGGCAGGAACAGATGGCCGCGCTGCACGCGCCGCTGCGCCAGGCGATCCTGCATCTGGCGCTGTGGCTGATCGGCGGCGCGATCCTGGCGGCCCTGATCATTTCCGAAGAACCCAAGCTGGCGGGCGCGGTGATCGTCACCGAATGTATGGCCGCCACCATCGTGTTCGGTTTCACCTACATGCTCGGCGAGCGGATCCTGCGCCCCGTCGCCGCCGAGGCGCTGACCGCGGGCACCTTCGATCACACGCTGACCCCGGGCGTCGGCACCCGAATGGCCATGACCTGGGGCATGGGCACGTTCGCCCCCACCATCGCCATCGTGCTGCTGTGTATCACGCAGATCTCCTCGGACGTGAAATTCTCCGCCCAATCGCTGGCGATCTCCATCCTGCTGCTCTGCGGTGTGGTCATCCTGCAGGCCCTCGCGCTCTCGATGCTCACCGGTTCCAGCATCTCCGATCCGGTACGCCAGCTCAGCCAGGCCATCGACCGGGTGCAGGAGGGCGCGCGCGACGTGCAGGTCGAGGTCTTCGACGGCAGCGAGATCGGCCTGCTGCAGGTGGGCTTCAACCGGATGATGGAAGAGGCGGCCAAACGCCGCCAACTGCAGGAGCTGTTCGGCCAGCACGTCGGCGAGGAGGTGGCCCAGCGCGCACTCGACTACGGCACCGAACTCGGCGGCGAGACCCGGTTCGTGGCGGTGCTGTTCGTCGATATGGTCGGCTCCACCGCGACCGCCGCCGAGCGACCGCCCACCGAGGTGGTGAGCCTGCTCAACGAATTCTTCCGGATCGTGGTCGACGTGATCGACCGGCACAACGGGTTCGTCAACAAGTTCGTCGGCGATGCCGCGCTGGCCATCTTCGGCGCGCCGCTGGACCGCCCGGACGCGCCGACCGCGGCGCTGGCCGCGGCCCGGGAACTGCGCGAAGTACTGCGCGAGGTGCCCGGCCTCGATATCGGGATCGGGGTATCGGCCGGACTGGCCGTCGCCGGAAATATCGGTGCGGCAAATCGTTTCGAATACACGGTGATCGGCGATCCGGTCAACGAAGCCTCCCGGCTGACCGAGCTCGCCAAAGATCAGCCGGGGCGCACCTTGGCCTCGGGCAGCGCGCTGTATTTCGCCGATGAAAGCGAGCAGGACAAGTGGGAAACCGGCGAAGAAGTACAACTGCGCGGCCGGCGCCGAAAAACCATGCTCGCCTGGCCGAAAGAAAGCTTCGATGTCGCTCGGGCCGCCCCGGAAGTCCCGGATCATGCGGTCGACACGCAGGTCGCCACCTAGCCGACCACGCGGTAGACCGATGAAACACCAGCGTTCCCGAGTTAGGCTGACCGGGTGACGGCCAACGGGGAACTGGCAGGAGAACCTGCGCCGGCGCCCACGGACCAGAACCGCCGTGGCAAATTCTGGTGGCTGAAATGGGTCGGCGGCATTGCCCTGCTGGCATTGTTGATCGCCGAGGGCATCTATCTGTGGCCCCGGCTGCACGAATCATGGCAAAAACTCAGCGACATACATTGGGGCTGGGTCGCCGCGTGTATTTGGTTGCAGGCATTGTCGATGAGCGGATTCGGCCGCGTGCAGAAACAACTGCTGAACGCGGGCGGCGTCGAAGTGAGCCAGCGCAAATCCGTCGCGGTGGTCTACGGCGCCACCGCAATGTCCGTCACTTTGCCTGCGGGGCAGGTGTTTTCCACCGCCTTCACCTACCGGCAGACCCGCCGCTTCGGCGCCAGCCCGATCGTGGCGTCCTGGCAGCTGGTGTTCTCCGGCGTGGTCGCCGCGGTCGGACTGGCACTGCTCGGGGTGGGCGGCACGTTCCTGTCCGGCGGCAGCATCGGGCCGTTCAAGCTGGTCCTGTCGGTCGCCGCGGTGATCGCCCTGGTGTGGGGCGGCAACTATGTCTCGAACAACCCCGGCTCGCTGGAGGCCCTGCTGCGCCGGGCCCTCGGGCTGCTGAACCGGCTGCGCAAACGCCCCGCCGACCAGGGCGCGAGCAAGGTCGGCGAGGTGCTGGCGCAATTGGAGTCGGTGCAACTCGGCAAACGCGACGGGGCGCTGGTCGCCCAGTGGGCGCTGCTGCACCGCTTCGCGGACGTGGCCTGCCTCGGCGCCGCCTGCTATGCCGTCGGCGCCGATCCGCGGCTGGCCGGGCTGCTGCTCGCCTTCGCCATCGGTAAGGCCGTCGGCTCGATCCCGTTCGCGCCCGGCGGCATCGTCTATGTCGACGCGACTCTGATCTACGGCCTCACCGCGGCGGCCGGGCTGCCGGCGGCGCAGGCGGTGGCCGCCGCGTTCGTCTACCGCCTGGTGAGCTTCATCCTGGTGGCGATCGTCGGCTGGATCGTCTTCCTCTTCCTGTTCCGTACCCCGCAGGACGACGACGCCGAATACGAGAAGGAATTCTCCCAGCGCCGGTTCTGAACGCGAACACGCAGTGCCGCAGGTGCTTCACATTCGGCGCGGCCGCGCCCACTACGCTGGCCCGCGTGAAGAAACTGGTGCCGTTGGTCGTCGATGCGCTGCTGGTGATCTTGTTCTGCGCGATCGGCAGGCGCAGTCACGACGAAGCGGTACTCACCGGACTGCTGCGCACGCTGTGGCCGTTCGCGATCGGCCTGGCCCTGGGCTGGCTGGTCGCCATCGCCGCGGCGAGCAGGCTGTTCGGCGATGCCGGGCGGATCGCCCGCTTCGACGCGGCGGCGTTGTGGCCCACCGGGATTCTGGTGTGGCTCGGCACGCTGTGCGGCGGCATGCTGCTGCGCGTGGTCAGCGGTCAGGGCACCGCGTTCAGCTTCGTGCTGGTCGCGGGCGTGGTGCTGGCGCTGTTCCTGCTCGGCTGGCGCGCGGCCATCAAAGCGTTGAACTAGCCGCTGTTTCAGGGCTCGGGGGTGGCCAGCGACTGCAGCATCCGCACCGCCATGCGCGCGGTCGCGTCGCCGCTGTCCACATCGTTGATGTGCACCGCGAAGGCCAGGTCACCCATGTTCGCGATGAGCCAGCCGTCGCGTCCCGCGGTCGCCGCGAAACCGGTGACGTCGCGATACATCCGCAGACTCGCGAACTCCGGGGCATTGGTCGCGTCCCGCAGCATCGCGCGCAGCCGCTCGGTGATCTCCGGCGCCAGCGGCGCGAGCTGGGCGTCGGTGGTGCTCGGCCGCGCGACCTCGATGAGCGGCGGCGGCACCGAGCCGCGCGCGATCGCCGCCGCGGCGATCGCCATGCCGAACGGGCTGGCCAGTACCGCGTCCGAGCCGCCGCCCTGCCGCACCTGCTCGCTGCGTCCCGCGACCGCGAGCCGCCCGGTCACCTCGTCGAGGCCGGGCACCTTGAAATCGACGCCGACCCCGAGCGCGGGCGCGAACTCGGCCGCCTCCGGCACCGGAACGTCTTGCGGCGCCTTGCCTTTGGCGAGCGCGGCGACCGCGCGGAACAGCTCGATATTGCCGCCGACGGGGTAGAGCCCGGTGAACGCCACCGGGCCGTGCTCGCTGGCCTGGGTATTCTGTGCGACCGCGACCACCGCGCCGCTGGAGGGCTGGATCGCGACGATCGAGGCGGGCGTCGGCGCGCTGACGACCGCGTCCTCGGCGGCGCGCTGCAAACGCTGGTCCATGGTGCCCGCGATATCCGGGCCGGGCGGGCCCTGCTCGCCGGCCAGCTGCGTGACGAACCGGCCGTCCTGCTCGAAGACCTGCACGCCCCAGCCGGAATGCTGATCCTGGCTCTCCTGCTGCACCTTGCGCAGCGCGTCCAGCATGGGCGACCAGACGCGGCGGTCGGCGGAGATGAGCCGCTGCTGCTTCTCCATCACGACGCCGGGGATCGGCGCCATATCCGGCTGCAGCAGTTCGAAATCGGATTCCCGCAGGTTCACCGCGACCACCGGCTTGCCCTGCGAGGTGGCCACCTGCTGCATCAGCGACGGCCCGGTGATCAGCGGGGCGACCGGCTCGATCGCCTTGGCGAGCGCGTTGGTCGAGCCGACCGGGTCGGGCATCTTGGCCGGGTCGAGCTTGATCACGTTGATCGGCTGCTCGGTCATCAGCGGCTGGCCCGCGATGTCGTTGACCTTGGGGGCGGGGGCGGGCTGGGTCCGCACCAGACGCACGGTGCGGTTGTGATCGAGCTGCGGCATGACGATCGCCGGATCCCACGAGATGCGCCAGCCGATCGCGAGCTTGCGCACGTTGCCCTGCAGGCTGTAGTTCCAGTTTTTGCGGTCGCCGAAGTTCCAGTCGGCATCCATGCTGAAGATGGCCGATTCCGCGTCGAGCCCGATGAATTGGGTCTTCCGATAATCCACCTTGCCCGGCTGCAGGCCGGCAAACATTTGCTTCAGGGTTGCCGAAGCTGCGGTGGGATACGACGTGAGTTCCGAGGCGCGGGTGTAGTCCTGTTTGTCGAGCAGTTCGGTGAAACGCTCGACGACCGCCTCTGCCTCGTTCTTACCCTCGTGTATCCCGCACGATCCCATTGCGATCGCAAGCGCCGCCACCCCCGCGAGTGCCATAGCGCCCCGGACGCGGAAGCGGCGGGATCCCCACACATCCATGTCGCCCACTCTTCACTCTTGTCACTCCAGTAACAAGACCACCGTACCTGAAAAAGACCTGTCTGCGGTGCCTCCGCCGCAAGGACGTTACCCATGCTCAGCATCTCAATTGTGCCCGAAATCTCCCATCTCGGGGGCCCGATCATGATCGGTGTCCAGTGCTACGGCGACAACCGGCGCCGCTACCGTACCGGGCACTCCCGCAAAGTCGTGCGCTTACTGACTTACTCGGCGTTTCGGATCAATGGGTACCCAGACGGGGTCCGGACGAACCGTAGAACAGTCGCCTCGACCACCGCCTGAACCAGCGGCGAACTCTGTTCGCACAGAGCGGAACCATTCGCATGAATTGCGACGTAATCTTGTAATCAACGTAAGCAGTACTACACGGTAAGTAGGTGATTCCCCATGAGACAGCACCATCGGGGACGGGGCTTCGGCCGACCCGGCGGCTGGCAGCAAGCCGACCTCCCGGATCCCGCGGACGCGCCGGATTGGTTCGCGGGCAGGTTGCCCGCCGACTGGTTCACGGGCCCGCCCGTCATCGAGATCGACCGGGACGAGATCGTCGTGATCGGCGAACTGCCGATCCCGCAGCCGGAGAAGACCCGGGTCGAAACCTCCACGGAAGGCGATACCGAAGCGCCGACCGAGGAAGTTCCACGGGCGACCAAGGAGGGGGCCGTCTCCCGATTCCGCGAATCCACCCGCGCCGCCCGGATGCAGATCGCCGACGAAGCGCAGCGACGCTACGGCCGCAGCGTGGCGTGGGGGGTGTCGGTCGACGGGGAACCGCTCCTGTTCACCCACTTGGCCGTGCCCGTGATGACGCGGTTGCGTCAGCCCGAGCGCAAAGTGCTCGACACCCTGGTCGACGCGGGCGTGGCGCGCTCGCGCGCCGACGCGCTGGCCTGGACGGTGAAACTGGCCGGGCAGCACGCGGAATCGTGGCTGGCGGAACTGCGCGACGCCATGCGCACAGTGGATGATCTGCGCGCGGAGGGGCCGCAGGGTCTGTAAGGACTAGTGTTGCGGGCATGTCCGCACCTGGTCCGATCCTGGTCCTCAACGGCCCGAACCTGAACATGCTCGGCACCCGGCAGCCGGAGGTTTACGGGTCGGCGACGCTCGACGACGTCGTCGAGCTCTGCAGGCAGACCGCCGAACGCTACGGTCGCGAGATCGCGGCGTTCCAATCGAATTCCGAAGGCGCGCTGATCGACCGCATCCATCGCGCGCGTGGCGTCGAATCGGCCATCGTGATCAATCCCGGCGGACTCACCCACACCTCGGTGGCGCTGCGGGACGCGCTGGTGATTCCGGAGGTACCGATCGTCGAGGTGCACATCAGCAATGTGCACGCGCGGGAGGAATTCCGGCACCATTCCTATATCTCGCCGATCGCCACCGCGGTGGTCGCCGGCATGGGTATCCAGGGGTACGCGGCAGCCATCGAATTCCTGGTCCGCTCCGCCTGATCCGTCGATTCCGGCTCGACGTCTCGTCGAGCCGGGGTCAGGCGATCCGGAAAACGGGGAAGCCCGGGGCGATGGCGGCGAGTTCGTCGTCGGTGGCGTCCTTGGTGACGCCCTCGAAGAACTTACCCACCTCCCAGCCCCACTTCTGCAGGTAGAGCCGCAACAGCGGCACCTTGTCCGCGTCGGCCACCTCGATCGCGGTGAATTCCTCGACCTTGCGGCCGAGCCGCAGTTCACCGCCGCCCGCGACGCGCAGGTTGCGCACCCACTGGGTGTGCCCGCGCGGGGCGACCAGGAATCGCACACCGTCCTCGCGCACCAGCAGATTCACCATCGTGGTCCGCCACTCCCCGCTCTTGCGCCCCCGCACCACGAGCAGCCGCGAGCCCAGCACGCTGATGCCCAGCCGGGGCAGCCAGTTGGCGATCCGGTTCATGATCGGATCCAGGCCGGACGGGCCGATGTACCGGGTGCTGAGGTCCATTTCTTCACTCCTTGCGTGAGCACTGCTCTCTGTTGCGACAAGTGTTCCACAGGCCGGTTCAGAAAACAAGAGCACTGCTCTCTCATTGCAAATCCGCAGGTGAACCCCGCATTCACCCGAGTGCAACGGTCGACAACCCGGTGGATGACCCGCGCGGTCGACCGCACCGGACAATGTGGGGATGACACGGGAAGCCCCGCGCCGGGTGGTGCTCGCGCCGGACAAGTTCAAGGGGTCGCTGTCCGCGCCCCGGGTGGCGGCGGCGCTGGCCGTCGGCATCGGACGCGTCGCACCGGAGGTGACGGTCGAGCAGGTACCGGTCGCCGACGGGGGCGACGGCACGGTGGACGCCTTCGTGACCGCGGGGTGGCAGCGGGTGGCACTGCGCGCGCCCGGCCCGACCGGTGTCGTGACCGACACGTCGTATGCGGTGCAGGGCACGACCGCCGTCATCGAATTGGCCGCCGTGGTGGGCTTGGTGAAACTTCCAGGGGGACAGTTCGATCCGCTCGGCGCGAGCACCTACGGGTTGGGCGTGGTGCTCGCGCACGCACTGGACCACGGCGTCACCGATATCGTGCTCGGACTCGGCGGCAGCGCCTCGACCGACGGCGGCGCGGGCATGGTGCAGGCGCTGGGCGGACGCCTCCTGACCGCCGCGGGCCGCGAATTACCGCCCGGCGGTGCGGCTTTGACGCAGGCGGCGCGATTCGACCGGTCGCGCCTGCATCCCGGCCTCGGTTCCGTCACCGTTACGGTCGCCTCCGATGTGGACAATCCCCTGCTCGGTCCCGCAGGCGCAGTCGCGGTCTACGCGCCGCAGAAGGGCGCGGGCGCAACGGATCTCGACACCTTGGAGACGGCGCTCGCCAATTGGGCACGGCTCGCGGGGCCGGAGTTCGCGGACCGCCCCGGCGCGGGTGCCGCGGGTGGGACCGGGTTCGGGGCGCTGGCCGTGCTCGGCGCCCGGGTGCGCAGCGGCATCGAGGTGATCCTCGAATTGCTCGATTTCCGAACACTTCTCGAGGCAGCGGTACTGGTCGTCACGGGCGAGGGCACCTTGGATCGGCAGAGTCTGCACGGCAAAGCGCCGATCGGTGTCTGCGCGGTCGCGAATTCGCGGCACGTCCCCGCTGTCGCGGCCGTCGGCCGAACCTCGCTCACCGCGCAGGAGATTCGAGCGGCGGGCTTCGCCGACTGCTACGCGCTCAGCGATCTCGAACCGGACCCGGACCGCTCGATCGCGGCGGCCGCCGCGCTACTGGAGCAGGTCGGCACGCAGATCGCTCGCCGTCACCTCTGAGTTGCACAGCGCCCCTTCACTGAATTACACAGCGCCGCTTCGCTGAATGGCACAGCGCCGCTTCGCTGAATGGCACAGCGCCACTTAGCAACCATCGATCACAGCCACGACTGCGCAAGACCGAACGCTCGGACTGCCCTAACTCGCCGAAGCCAGCAGGTTGCCGAGCAGCTCGGTGCGGTGCTTGTCGCCCCACTCTTCGAGCGGACGCAATGCGATGGCGAGTTCCTGGCCGAGCGGAGTGAGCGAGTATTCGACGCGGGGCGGAACCTCGGGATAGACCTCGCGGTGCACGACACCGGACGCTTCGAGCTGGCGCAGGTTCTCCGCGAGCACCTTCTCGCTGACGCCGGTGAGCAGACGGCGGATCTCGCCGAAGCGCTGCGGGCTGGCACCGAGCGCCCACATCAGGTGCAGTTTCCACTTGCCGCCCACGACGTCGATCGCCACGGACATGCCGCACACGTCGTGATCCGCGTCACTACTCATGTTCCCCGCACTCCTTCTGACCTCGTTTCGAACCTCGAGGTAAGCAACCACACCTGAACGTGCGGTCTTCCCGACTCTACCTGCGACAACGACTATGGATCTCGGCGCCGAACCATCCGAATCGAGAACCGAAGGGACACACAATGTCCGAGCAGAACACCCCCCGCTCCGTTTCCGTCGTGGGCCTCGGGCCGATGGGCCAGTCCATGGTCCGGGCCCTGCTCGCCGCCGGCGTCGAGGTGACGGTGTGGAATCGCAGCACCGACAAGGTCGACGCGATGGTCGAACTCGGCGCCGAGCGGGCCGATACGGTCGCGGCGGCGCTGGCGGCCAACGAGGTGACCGTGCTGAGCCTCACCCATTACGCCGCCATGTACAGCGTGCTGGAGCAGGCCGCGGATCAGCTGGCCGGCAAGGTGATCGTCAACCTGTCCTCGGACTCCCCGGAGAAGGCGCGCAAGGGCGCCGAGTGGGTCCGTTCGCACGGTGCCGAATTCCTGGCCGGCGGTGTGATGTCGGCGGGTGACAACATCGCCCACCCGGCGTCGTACATCTTCTACAGCGGTCCGCGCGAGGTCTTCGACGCGCACGCCGAACTGCTGCGCCCGCTGAGCCCGCAGGAGTACCTCGGCCCGGACGACGGTCTGTCGCAGGTCTTCTACCAGGCTTTGCTGACCATCTTCCACCCGTGGCTGCTCGCCTTCGACCAGGCGACCGCGATGATCGAGCGGTCCGGCAACAGCATCGCGCAGTTCATCCCGTTCGCCGTGCGTTCCGCGGCCGCGTACCCCTACTTCATGGAGGAGTTCTCGGTCGCCAACCAGAACGGCGGCTGGGCCACCCTGGCGAGCCTGAAGATGATGGACGCGGGTGCGCAGCACATCATCGATGCGAGCGAAGAGGTCGGCGTCGACGCGACGTTCTCGCACACCGCACAGGCCTACTGGCGCAAGGCCGTCGCGGCCAGCGAGGAGAAGGGCGAGGCCGTCTCCACCTACGCCCTGATGCGTGGCGCCGACGCGTGAGCCGGCCGGGACCGATGACCGCCGCCCCGCCGGGCGGCGGTCATACCCGGCACGAGAGTGCCTCCTGCTCAGGCCGTTTCGGTGCCCAGGCGGGGAAAGGGGTTGGTGGAGAAGACGATTTCCACCGCCACCTCGAAGTAGGCCGCGATACGCAGGGCGAGATGCAGGCTGGGGCTGTACTCGCCGCGTTCCAGGTAACCGATCGTCTGGTAGTGCACGCCGAGCGCCTCCGCCAACTCACGCCGCGAGATGCCACGCTCGGCGCGCAGCATCGCGATGCGGTTGTAGATGACCTCAGTAGGCACGCTGTATCGCTTTCTCGCGGCGCTCGGCCACGCTCGAACCGGATTCCCGCCGGGCCATCCGGCGGAGCACGAACGGTGCGACCGCCAAGCCGACCACGGCCCAGACACCGAGCACCGCAACGGTTTCCAGGTGCCGCCAGGACTGCCCGAGTTCGATCGCGACCGCCTCGCCGGGCAGCATCGCCGAGCGCATCCCCAGCCCGAGCCAGTACACCGGGAACACCTGCGCGAGCCCCTGCACCCAGCCCGGCATCGACGTGATCGGATAGAAGATGCCGGACACCGCGATCACCCCCATGATCGGGAAGGTCATCAACGAGAAGTTGCGCGGGTTGTCGAACATGGACCCGAAGATCGCGCCGATCGGCAGGGTGGCGAGCAGCCCGAGCACCATCACCCCGATCAGCGTCAGCCACGCCCCGACGGTGTGCAGCGCCAGGCCGTCGACCATGAGCATCCCGGGGATCAGGACGATGGCACCAGGAATGACAACCCAACCGGACACCTGGACGATTTTGCCCAGCAGGTAGCCGACCATGCCATTGGGGGTCGCCTTGGCGCGCAGCAGCGTGCCGTCCTCGCGATCCATGGCCAGTTGCTGACCCATCCCGATCATCCCGTTGATCGCGACCAGCATGCCGATCACGCTGGGCAGCGCGAGCGAACCGAGCAGCAGCCCGCTCGACTCGAACGACGCGTTGCGCATGAAGAACAGCACGACCAGCATCGCCAACGGCCAGAACAGCAGCCCGAACAGGTCCTGCCCGTTGGTGAGCCCCTGGCGCAGTTCGATCCGGCCGCGGATCAGGCCCTGCCGGACGGCGGGCAGCAGCGGGTTCATCGTCCTACCTCCTCGAGGGTGTGCACGTCGGACTCGAGTGCACCGGCTTCGAACCGGCGCACCAGGGTCATGTACGTCTCCTCCAGCGAGGCGCGCCGGACCTCCAGATCGCCGATCGCGCTGCCGTACTGCTGGAAGAGTTCGTGCACGAACTCGGTCGATTCGGCGGTCGAGTGCACGAACCGCTGCCCGTCGTTGGTCCAGCTGATCTCGGCCTTGCCGGAGACCCGCCGCGACAGTTCGTCGGCCGAGCCGTCGGCGATGATCCGCCCGCCGGCCAGGATCATGATCCGATCGGCGAGTTTCTCGGCCTCGTCGAGGTCGTGCGTGGTGAGCAGGATGGTGGTCTGCTGGTCGTCGGCGAGCCGGTGCACCAGGTCGTGGAATTCGCGCCTGGCCTCCGGGTCGAAGCCGGCGGTCGGCTCGTCCAGGAACAGCACCTCGGGACGCCCGACGATGCCGATCGCCACGTCCATCCGGCGCCGCTGGCCACCGGACAGGTCGCGCAGCCGGTGGTTCGCCCGATGCGTGAGACCGACGGCTTCGATGAGTTCGTCGGTGTCCCACGGCCTTCGGATCCGATCCGTGCCATAGGGCGCGTAAAAGGCGCCTTGATAGTCGAGCAGTTCCCGTACACGCCACTTGCCGTGATCGCGCCACGACTGCAGGACGACGCCGACGCGAGCCCGCCAGGTCTCGTCGCCGTGCGCCGGATCGACGCCGAGGATCTCGACCCGGCCCGCCGACCGCATCCGGAAGCCCTCGAGGATCTCGATCGTGGTGGTCTTACCCGCCCCGTTCGGCCCGAGCAGCACGAGCACTTCGCCGTGCCGGGCCTGAAAGCTCACGTCGTGCAGCACGTCGGTCGAGCCGTAACGCATCCGCAGCTTTTCGACGTCGAGGACGACGTCCTGACCCACTGTCATAATTCCCTCCCGATGGTGGGCATCCCTCGATTCGTAGCATAACTACTACATTCCGCCGCGACAATGCGCAGCATTGATCGATCATGATTGACACGCAGCCAAACGGCTGCCTATCCTGCAACAGGCAGCCGAAAGGGTGCATATTCCCGGTAAGGTGGGGCATGGACGAGGTATTCAAAGCGCTGGCCGATCCACACCGCCGACGACTGCTGGACAGTCTCAACACGCGCAACGGGCAGACCCTGCGCGACCTGTGCGCGGGGCTGGCGATGGCACGACAGTCGGTCAGCAAACATCTCGCGGTGCTCGAGGCGGCGAACCTGATCACCACCCGGCGCAGCGGCCGCGAAAAACTGCACTACCTCAATGCCGAGCCGATCAACGCCATCACCGAGCGCTGGATCAACCGGTACGACCGCTCGCGAGTGCGCGCACTCGCCGACCTGAAGCAAGCACTGGAGGCACATCCCATGAGCGACAACACTTTCGTCTACACCACCTACATCCGGACCACCGCACAGCAGCTGTGGCGGGCGCTGACGGATTCGGCGTTCACCAGTCGCTACTGGGGCGCGACGTTCGACACCGACTGGCGGCCGGGCTCGGAAATGGTGTGGCACCAGCGTGATTGGAGCAGCAAGGACCCCGAGCAGGTGGTGCTCGAGGCCGACCCGTACACCAGGCTGTCCTACACCTGGCACAGCTTCGACGCCGAGTTCGCCGCGACCTTCGAGATGCACCCCGACGAGGTCGCCGCCTGGGGCCGCGAACCGCGCTCCAAGGTCACCTTCGAGCTCGAGCCGGCGGGCGAGGTGGTCAAGCTGACCGTCGTGCACGACGGCTTCGCGCCGGGCAGCGCGGTGCTGGAGGGCATCAGCGGCGGCTGGCCCGCGATCCTGTCCGGGCTCAAAACCCTGCTGGAGACCGGCGAGCCGCTGCCCGACCCGGAACCTGCGCAGTCCTGACGGCACCACAGGCGGGGCGGCGGCCGTTGTATATTCGGACTCCGGTATCGAGGCCGCACCCGAGGTGACGGACGCCGGTCAGCACCGAGCGAGTTCGAAGGCCAGAGGTTTGCGGTGGCGGTACACAGTGACGAGTTCTTCCGGATCATCGACGCGCTCGTCGACGTGCGCAGCAGCGCGGGCGAGAAATACACCTCCTACAAGGTGCGCGGGAAACTGTTCGGCTACTACTGGCCCCGCACCCGGACCGTCGGCCTGAAACAGACGCTGTCGGAGCAACAGGCCCTGGTCGCCGAGCGGCCGAAGGTATTCGAAGAGCAGTTCACCGCAGGCGGTTTCGGCTGGGTCGTGGTGTATCTGGACGGCATCGAGGCCGACGAACTGGCCGAACTCGTTTTCGAGGCCTGGCGCCTGTCCGCCCCCGACGCCCTGCTCGCCGAGGTGCCCGAGTGGCGTCCGGCACCGCACCGGCAATCGCGGTAGCCGCCCGGGCGCGAGAATCGCCGCACGCGGCAGGATGGATCGTATGAGCAGTGCGATCGAACGAGCGCCCGGGCGCCGGACCATGCAGCAGCGCCGCGAGGCCACGGTCGCGAAGTTGATCGACGCGACCATCGAGGCGATCTGCGATGTCGGCATCGATCGGGCCTCGGTGCGCGAGATCTGCAGTCGCGCCGGACTGTCCAGCGGCGCGATGTTCAAACAGTTCGACGGCCGTCCGGAGCTGATCGCGGCGGCTTCGGAGGAGATCCTGGCCCGTCTGCTGCGCCAGTTCCATGCGGTGGTCGACCATTTGACGCAGGGCGAGAGTTCGCTCGAGGCGACGGTGGGCTTCCTGCGTTCGGCGATGAGCACGCCGCTCACCCACGCACTGCGTCAGATCTATATCGCCACCCTGCACGATCCAGAATTACAGGCGCGGATCGCGCCCGCGGTGAGCAGCTATTACAGCGAACTCACCACGCACGCCGAGCAGACGGACGCGTTGGCGCAGTTCCCTGAGCACGTCCGCGAACCGCTCACGTTCATCGTGGTGCACCTGTTCTCGGGTGAGGCGCTCACCCGCGTCGCGTACCCGCGCCCCGATATCCAGGACCGCATCCTCGAGATCACCCTCGACATGCTCGCCACCTACGCCGCCGATTTGAAGAAGCGCTGAAACCACGTTCGACCAGCGGATTCGACCGAGTCGTTGACGTCACCCGAAGAGTGAGTGTACAGTCACTCACATGAGCAAGCGAGGTGCCACTCTCTCCACATCAGAGGTCCGCCGCGACGCGGTCGTGGACGCGGCCATCGCCGAGTTCGCCAAGACCGGCTACCACGGCACGCCGATCAACAACGTGGCAGCACGGGCGGAGATCTCGCCCGCGTATGTCTTCAAGTTGTTCCCCGGCAAGGTCGCCCTGTTCGTGGCCGCCCTCGACCGCTGCTACGAATTGGTCGAGCAGGCCATGTCGGCGGGCGCGGCCCGCGCCGCCGGGGCCGGCCCGGACCAGATCCTGCACGAAATGGGCGGGGCCTACGCCGAACTCATCGCGGACAAGCGGCTGCTGATGCTGCAAGTGCACGCCCGCTCGGCGAACGACATCCCGGAGGTCGCCGACGCGATGCGCCGCGGCACCGAGCGGATCACCACGTTCGCCAAGCAGCGCTCGGGCGCCGCGGACGACCAGGTCCAGCGCTTCATCGCCTACGGCGAGCTCTGCCACATGATCACCACCCTCGGCCTCGAAGCCGGCGACGGCCCCTGGGCCGCCCTCCTCACCGCGGGCATTCGGCACCCGAACGCCCACTAGTCCGACCGCGCCCCAGCCAGGCGCTCTTTTTACCGTCAGAGTGATTGACCAGTCACACACCAGGAGAACATCATGACCACCACCGCCCTCGAAATCGTGCTGCCGGACCGCGTCGAGCCGCACGGCCTGCAGGTCACGACGCGTGAGCTGCCCGCGCCCGGACCGGGCCAGGTGCTCGTCCAGGTGGAAGCCTCCGGCGTGTCCTTCGCCGAACAGCAGATGCGCCGCGGCAAGTACTACGACCAGCCCGCCTTCCCCTTCGTGCCCGGCTACGACCTGGTCGGCACGGTGGCCGAGCTCGGCGCCGGCGTCGATCCCGCGCTGCTCGGTCGTCGCGTCGCCGCGCTGACCAAGGTCGGCGGCTGGAGCAGCATGGTCCTGCTCGACGCCGCGGAACTCGTGCGGGTACCCGGCGCGCTCGATCCGGCCGAAGCCGAAACCTTTGTGGTGAACGGGATCACGGCATGGCAGATGCTGCACCGCACCGCCGCGGTGCGCCGCGGCCAGACCATCCTGGTGCACGGGGCGAACGGCGGTGTCGGCTCGACCCTGGTCCAGTTGGCGCGCGCCGCCGGCATCACCGTCATCGGCACCGCGTCCGCCCGCAACGCGGCGGCGGTGCAGGCGCTCGGCGCGACCTGGATCGACTACCGCGGCGATGTGGCGCAGCAGGTTCGGGCCCTGGCCCCGAACGGCGTGGACGCGGTCTTCGACCACGTCGGCGGGCCGGGCATCGTCGACTCGTTCCGGCTGCTCGCCCCCGGCGGCACCCTGGTCTCCTACGGGACCGCGGCGACCAAGAACGACGAGGGCAACTCCCGGCTGCCCGTGCTGCGACTGTTCGCCCGGCTGCTCTGGTGGAACACGTTGCCCAACAAGCGCAGCGCGCACTTCTACAACATCTGGGCGGGCAAGCGTAACGCCGCGCGGTTCCGCAACCGGATCACCGAGGACCTCGGCGCGGTCTTCGAACTCGCCGCGCAGGGCACGCTGCGCGCGCAGGTCGCCGCGCGGTTCCCGCTCACGGAGGCGGCTCAGGCCATGGAACTCGCCGAATCCGGCACCGTCACCGGCAAAGTCGTGCTCGTCCCCGACGTGCAGCGCTGAAGACCGAAGACCGGTTCTACGCCCGGATCGGGTCGACCTGCCAGGGCTGGTGCGGGAGCGGCACGATCCGGCGGGTATGCGCGTAGACCGCCGCGTGCACCCGGTCCCGGACACCGAGTTTCGCGAGCACGTTGGACACGTGGGTTTTGACCGTCTGCTCGCCGACCCCCAGCACCGCGGCGATCTCCGGATTCGTGTAGGCCTTGGCGATCAGCAGCAGCACCTGATGCTCACGGGCGGTGAGGTTTTCGACCTCTGGGGCACGGGGGAACGGCTCGATGCCCGTGGTCAGCCGGGTGACGAGGCGGCGGGTCAGGTGCGGGTCGATGAGGGCGTCCCCGCGCGCGGCCATCCGGATGGCCGAGATCAGTCCGTCGGCGGGCAGCGTCTTGACGAGAAAGCCCGTCGCACCGAGACAGAGTGCGCGATAGAGGTTTTCGTCGGAGTCGCTGCTGGTGAGGGTGAGAATCCGGGTACTGCCGCCCAGCGCCGCGATGGCGTCGACGGCGGCGGGGCTCTCGAAACCGGGCAGGTCCAGGTCGAGCAGCGCCACGTCGGGCCGCAGGCGCTCGATCTCGCGGACCGCGGCGGCGCTGTGGTCGGCCTCGGCGACACATTCGATATCGGGCTGGGTACCGATCGCCGCGCGCAGGCCGGACCGGAAGATCGCGTGGTTGTCCGCGAGCACCACCGAAATCGCCGAGCCCGAAGTGGTTTCGATCCGATCCGGGGTGCGATCGTCGTGCCGGTCGATCGCGCTGGGCCGCTGCTCCGCGGCGGCGTAGCGGGCCGCGGCCGGCTCGCTGTGCGTGGCACTCACCGACAGCGTGGCCGCGGTGACAGCGAGCACGAGCGACGACGCCACTCGACGCAGTGGGTGTGTCATGGCTCCGACCTTATGTTCCACGCCGCGGGTCAGCGCAGGAATCCTGCGTAGCTCCTGCTCATCAGCTGGCTCTCGAGCTGTTTGACGGTGTCGAGCCCCACACTCACCATGATCAGCACCGAGGTGCCGCCGAAGGCCAGGCTCGACACCCCGCCGCCCGCACCGACCCCGAGCAGTACGTTCGGCAGCACCACGACCGCGCCGAGATAGCAGGCGCCGGGCAGCGTGGTCCGGCTGAGCACGAAGGCCAGATAGTCCGCGGTCGGCTTGCCGGGGCGATACCCCGGGATGAACCCGCCGAACTTGCGCATCTCGTCGGCGCGCTCCTGGGGATCGAAGGTGATCGCGACGTAGAAGTAGGTGAAGAACACGATCAACGCGAAGTAGCTCGCTACGTACACCGGGTTGTCGGGGTTCACCAGGTACTTCTGGATCAGCTCCTGCCAGGTCGCGGTCGGTCCCGCGCTGCCCTGGGTGAGCTGGGTGAGCAGGTTCGGCAGGTACAGCAGCGAGGACGCGAAGATCACCGGGATGACGCCGGCCTGATTGACCTTCAACGGCAGATACGTCGACGAGCCGCCGTACATCTTCCGGCCGACCACGCGCTTGGCGTACTGCACCGGAATCCGGCGCTGCCCCTGCTCGACGAAGACCACGGCCACGATCACCAGCAGCACCGCGACGCAGACGCCGGCGAAAACGAACGCGCCCTTGCTGTCCAGGATCGCCTTGCCTTGACCAGGAAGTTGGGCCGCGATACCGGCGAAGATCAGCAGCGACATCCCGTTACCCAGGCCGCGTTCGGTGATCAGCTCACCGAACCACATGACCAGCGCCGCACCGGCGGTCAGCACCAGCACGAGCACGACCATGCCGAACAGTCCGTCGTCGGCCAGGATGTCCTGCGGACACCCGCGCAGCAGTTGGCGGCGCGCGGCCAGCGCGACCAGCGTCGACCCCTGCAGCACCGCCAGCGCCATCGCCAAATAGCGGGTGTACTGGGTGATCTTCGCCTGACCGGTGGTGCCTTCTTTGCGCAGCTCCTCGAACCGCGGGATCACGACGGTCAGCAGCTGGGTGATGATGCCCGCGGTGATGTAGGGCGTGATGCCGATCGCGAACACCGACAGGTGCAGCATCGCCCCGCCGGAGAAGAGGTTGATCAGCTGGTAGATGCCCGCGGCGTCGCCGCCGGAGGCGATCGCGACACAGGTGCGCACCGCCGTGAAGTCGACCCCGGGCGAGGGCAATGCCGCACCGAGCCGATACAGCGCGAGCAACCCCAGCGTGCAGAGTATTTTCCGCCGCAGGTCCGGAGTCCGAAAGGCCGGTACGAGGGCGGAAAGCACGGGTCCTCCTGACGAAAGGCAGTGTCGGACAGGACGAATACCTGCCGTGGCCTTCGAACGGTACGGAGCACCGGGGTCGGCTCACGTCGCCCGCGAGTCGGAATTCGGCCTCCCTCCATCGGGGGAACGCGGGCGATGCGGTCGCGAGGGTCAGACGCGGACCAGCACCTGGTCCAGCGACTTGCGGGTCAGATTGGGGACGACGGAATCGTCGGCAGGGTAGCCGATGGGGATGACGGCGAAAGCCTTCTCGTTGCGGGGACGGGCCAGCACCTCGCCGAGGAATTTCATCGGGCTGGGCGTGTGCGTGAGGGCGGCCAGGCCGGCCAGATGCAGGGCGGTGAGCAGCATGCCCACGGCGATGCCGACCGATTCGTCGCCGTAGTAGTGCTTGTAGGTGGTGCCGTCCGCGCGCAGGCCGTAGCGCTGCTGGAAGACCACCAAAAGGTAAGGGGCATCGGTCAAATGCGGCTTGTGTTCATCGGTGCCGAGCGGTCGCAGGGCGGAGAGCCATTCTTCGCCGAGGCGGCCGCCGTAGGAGATGCGCTCCTCGGCTTCGGCGGCCTCCCGGATGCGGGCGCGCACCTCGGGATCTTCCACCAGGACGAAGGTCCACGGCTGTTGATGTGCGCCCGAGGGCGCGGTGTTCGCCACCGCGATGGCGTCGAGCACGAGTTGCTCGGGTACCGGATCGGTGGCGAACATCCGCACCGTGCGGCGCTCGTCCATTCTGGCGCGCAGCACGGCGGACGCGGCGAGCGCCTGCTCGACCGGAATCCGGTTCGGGTGGTAGGGAATTGGTTCGTACGGGTGCCCATGCAGCGGAGTCCACGTCATCATAGGTGGAGTGTGAGCCGCGCCGCCGGGACGGACAACGCGACGGCGCGATTACTGTCCACTCCACCAGACGCACGAAAGCCCGTCCCGGAATGGTCCGGTGGCGGCCGGTCCATTCCCGAAACGGGCTACGCGACGGGATTCACCCGTTATAGATCTCCACATACGCATTGGTGGCGAAGGCGAAAACGCCGGGGCCCATTCCCGTGCACGCGGCGGTCGTACGCTGACCCGACGGCGTGAACGGATAGCTGAGCACCTTGTACGGCCCGATGTTGTAGATCGGGAAGGCGGGCCCGGCGTAGAGGCCGACACAGTCCAGATGCAGGACATAGTTCGAACCGCCGTCGGCCTGGCATACCGCCGAGGCGTCGAACAGGCCCTTCTCGACTACGCAGTCCTGCGGGGCCGCCTGGGCGGTGCCCGCCCCGGCCACGCCGACCACGCCGACGAATGCCAGCCCCGAAATGCCCGCGGCCGCGACCCGAGCGGCGGTGGCAATTGCACTTCTCATGAAAACTCCTCCGGTTTGCATTGTGCTGTTCGTCGGGGCCGCGCGCTGAAACGTTACATTTGCCGCCACCGAATCGGCTGCCCCTGAGTTTCGGGGCCGAGAATAACCGAGGTGTGCCGAACACTTTCAGGAGGAAGAACCGGTGCTCGTCAACGGCCGGGTATGGGAGCCTCGGCCGCTTCGGTGATGGTGACCTGGCCGGTGCGCAGGTAGGTCATGACGGCATCGTCGACGACGGGGTTCCCGCGGGCGAAGTTGCCGTGATCGCCGCCCGCCACCGTGACGAGCGAACCGTTCAGTGCGTGCGCCATCGCCGGTCCCCCTTCGTATTTGGTGAGCGCGTCGTGCCGGCTCTGCAGCACCAGGGGCGGTGTGGTCAAGCCGGCGCCGCTGATCTCGACCGGTGTGGCGACGGGTTTCCAGGTGCCGCAACTCATTCCGGAACGCACCAGATCGGCCCGCGCGTCCATCGCGTTGCCGCCGGAGACGATCGTCGCGATGGCCGAACCGATGACGTCCACCCGCCCGGGAATCGCGTTCTCGTTGCAGGTGATCGCGGCGAAGACGAACCGCCCGGTGGGGTCGGTGGAGGTCGCGCCCGCGATGGTGCGCAGACGCTGCACGTTCGCCGGATCGGCGGCGGCCTCGGACATGGCGCGCGCGAACGCGGGCCAGAACGTGCGGGTGTAGCTGGCGACGGAGGTGGCGCCGAGCAGCGGCCCCTGGGCCGAGACGCCGCCGGAGATCAAGGTGCGCACCAGGTTCTGCAGTTTGCCCGCCTGCTCGACGCTGCCGCTGTACCCGTCGCGCGCGATCTCGGCGAGCGGCTCGGGCAGCGCGCCGGGCAGGTCGGCGAGGCTGGCGGGCGGCGGGGTCAGGTTGGCGTACCAGCCGCCGCCCTGGTCGACCGCGAGCCGCACCCAGTGCTGATAGACCTGTAAAGCGGTGTCGCCCAAGTGGTATTCGGTGTGGTGCTCGGCGATCCAGGCGAACAGATCGTCGAGGCGCTGCTTGCCGGCCACCTGCTGCTGGGCGAACTCCTCGGTCCACACCCAGTCGGGATTGACGTTGGAGTCCAGCACCATTCGCTCGACCCGGTCCGGGAACAGCGAGGCGTACACCGCGCCGAGGTAGGTGCCGTAGGAGGTGCCGAGATAGCTGATCCGCTCCAGCCCGAGCGCGGCCCGCACGGCGTCGAGGTCACGCGCGGTGTTCTCGGTGGTGATGGTGTCGAGGTAGCCGGGCCGGGACGCTTCGCACGCCTGCTTGATCTCGTCGCGATTGCCACCGCCGAGCGATACCTGGGCGCCCTCTTCGGCTTTCACCGCGCCCGCGCACATCAGCGGCGTGGCCCAGCGCAAACCGCGTGGCTGCACCGCGACCCGGTCGTAGTGGGCGGCGAGTTCGGCGGGCACCACATCGGTGCGCAGCCCCCAGAAGTCCAGTCCGTCCGCGCCCGGCCCGCCGGGGTTGGCGAACAGTACGCCGCGGCGTTCCCCGCTCGCCGCGATCCGGCTGACGGTCAGTTCGATCCGCGGCCCGTCCGGGTCGGCGTAGTTCATCGGCACCTCGACGACCGCGCACCGCACGCCGTGCCCCGCGACCACCGCACCGTCCGGGCAGGCGCCGAAGCCGACCCCGGGCGCGGCGACGGCCGAGCCGGGCACGATCGATAGACCGAGCAGGCACACGGCGCCCATGGCAGCCGCCGCCCGCGAGAACAGCCGTACCTTCATCATGTTTCGTACCTCCCCGGGCCGCCGCCGCGTGCACGCGCGCGACCCCGATCAAGAGCATTCTGCGCAGGTGGGGAGCAACAGACAAGTCGAACACCGGTTTTCGCCGGTCAGCGCGCGGGCCACGGCGAGGGTCGGCATAGCGCGAGATATGTTCTGGAATACGCGGATGACGTCGCACGGGAGTAGCGTCGAGCCATGTCGACCGAGGTCCGTCTCAACACCGCATTGGAACGTTTCGAGATCCATGTCGACGGTGCGATCGCCGGATATGCCGAATACCAGGACACCCAGTCCGAACGCGCGTTCGTGCACACCGAGATCTACCCCAGCTACGAAGGCCAGGGCTACGGCCGTGACCTGCTCGAGGCGGCACTGAACAGCACCGCGGCGGACAAGCTCGGCGCACTGCCGATGTGTCCGATGGTGCACCACTTCATCCAGACCAGGCCGGAATACCTGGTGATGGTGCCGCACTGGGCGCGCGACAGCCTCAACCTGCCTCAGTAGGCGGCGACCGCCCCGTCGAGCGCCCGCTGCAGATCGGTGCGGACCATTCGCGCGATCTCGCCCGGCTTGGCCGGCAGTTCGGTGATCGGCACGCCGAAATAGAAGCTCGCCGATGTGGCCTGCTCCTTCGTCGGCTGCACCGTCGGATCGTCGCGCTTGCCATAGCTCAGTCCCATCGACACCAGCACCGGCTCGACCCCGAGCTTCATCGCGCGGAACGCGATATGCCCGATGCCGCTGCCGACCGATTGCACCTGGCTGGGATCGACCTCGTTGCAGGTGCCCTCGGGAAACACCGCGACGCCGTCGCCGCGGGCCATCCGCTGGGCGCAGATGTCCATCATGCGCTGGCCGGCCGCGTTCACCGCGCGGATGCCGTGGTCCTTGCCGCGGAACACGGGGATCCCGCCCATCATGTCGATCTTGCGCCGTTGCTCGGGCTCTTCGAAGAGTTCGTCCTTGGCCAGCACCCGCACCCGGCCGATCACCGGTCGCAGGGCACTGCGCCACGCCGCGGCCGCGACGGTGTACGGATCGTTCTCGGAAAGATGATTGATCGAGATCAACAGCGGTCGGCGTTGTTTTATCGCCGCGCGCAAGCCCTCGCGGGCGCCCTCGGCATAGGCGACGCGCGGGTAGTAGCGGCGGGCGAGAATGGCGTAGGCACCCCAGGCTTTCAGCCGATTCTGCCGGTGCTCGAGATAGAAGTCGTACACGGTGTCGCTGTTCTCGAGGCGCACCTCGGGCGGTTCCATGACACGGACTCTACGACGCCGCGCGGTGCCGAGTTCGAGCCCCCGCGCCGAAATCCGTTACCCCGAACTCCGCCGCAGAAGGAGCAAATCGCCGAAACAACTGCGATGATGTCCGAGTGGCACGCGCAGACGACCCGGATGATCGGAAAACTCGCGGCGGGCACGGCGACCGCAAGCGGCGCGATTTCCGGCACGGCGAGCAGGTGGTGCGCGCCGGCACCCTGCTGGTGTCGGCGACAGAACTGGCTGAACCGACTTTCCGGCGCACCGTGGTCTACATCATCGAGCACAACGAGGCGGGCAGCCTCGGCGTGGTGCTGAACCGGCCCAGCGATACCGCCGTGCACGACGTATTACCCCGCTGGACCGAGCTGACCGCGGCGCCGCGCACCCTGTTCATCGGCGGTCCGGTCAAACGCGACGCGGCACTGTGCCTGGGCACCGTCCGGGTCGGCGCGAGCATCGACGGCGTGCCCGGCCTGCGCCGGATCGACGGACGGGTGGTGCTCGTCGATCTGGACGCCGACCCGGAAGAAATCGGCCGGCTGGTCGAAGGCATCCGCATTTTCGCAGGCTATGCGGGGTGGACTTTCGGTCAGCTGGAAGGCGAATTGGAAAACGACGACTGGATCGTATTGTCCGCGTTGCCCTCCGATCCGATCAGCACCGGCCGCGCCGACCTGTGGGCGCACGTGCTGCGCCGCCAGCCCCTCCCCCTTTCCCTGCTCGCCACCCACCCGATCGAACTCGAACGAAATTGAGATGTCGCTCGGTATTGAACCGTTCGCCCCTGCTGATTCGTGGGATGTGCGGGAGGTGAGCAATGCCGGACGACCAAGGCGAGTTGCTGCGGGTCCTTTACGACGAACACGCGTCTGCGCTGTGGCGGTACACCCTCGGTTTGGTCCGCGACCCGGGCCGGGCCGAGGACATCGTGCAGGAGACCTTGCTGCGGGCGTGGCAACGCCCGAACGTGTTGGATCAGGCCACGACATCGGCGCGCGCGTGGCTGTTCACGGTGGCGCGCAATCTCGCCGTGGATGAACATCGCAGCGCCCGCAACCGGCGCGAGTACCGCACCGACAGCCCGCCCGAGCAGGCCGCGCCGGACCAGGCCGACCGCGCCCTGGACAAATGGCTGGTCGCGGACGCGCTCGGCAAGCTGAGTTCCGACCATCGCGAGGTGATCGTGCGGGCCTACTATCGGGGTCTGTCCACCCACCAGATCGCCGAGGAACTCGACATTCCACCGGGCACGGTGAAGTCCCGGATGCACTACGGCATGCGGGCACTACGACTGGCACTACAGGAGATGGGGGTGACGAACCAATGACGGACCTTGCCGACGACTACACCACGTGGGATGCCCCGTACGTGCTCGGCTCCCTGACTCGCACCGAACGTCAGGAGTACGAAGCGCATCTCGCGGGGTGCCCGGCCTGCCAGGCCGCCGTGGCGGAACTGGCCGGCCTGCCGGGCATGCTCGCCATGGTCGACCAGGACACCGCACTCGCGCTGATCGAACCGCCCGAAGCCCTTGCGGCAGAGCAGGATCCGGTCGAGACGAGTCCGCCGGTACCGCAGTTGCTGCCGCGGCTCGCCGAGGCGGCCGAGCGGCGCAGGCGCCGCAGCCGGTGGGTCTCGATCGGGGCCGCGGTGGCGGCCGCGGCCGCCGCGGTGGCCATCGCCGTCCCCGTGATCAGCACCGTCAACGACAACGATTCGCCCACTACCGCAACGGTTTTCGCCCAGCGGCAGATGGACCCGCTGGTGCCGACGCCGGTGCAGGCGAGCTTCAAGCTGCTCGCGAACGAGGGTAAGACGACCGTCGAGATGTCGTGCAGCTATGCCGCGGGCGGTCCGGACTACAACTGGAACTTCGAGATGTGGATGACGCTGAAGGACGGCAGCACCGCCGAATTGGCCGGCTGGCGGGCCGGACCGGGCGACGCCCTGACCTTGACCAGGACCACGGAGGTGGCCCCGGAGCGCATCCAGAGCGTGGAGATCCGGTCGCTGAAGACGGATCAGACCATCCTGCGCGGCGCGGTCTAGGCCCGGACAGCGAAATCCCCCGCCAGGCCCCATTTCCTGGCGGGGGATTTCGGTTCCGGCAGCGGCCGGCGACGGTGGCTCAGGCGGTCTTGCGCCGGAAAATCGCGTTCGCCCAGAAGAATCCGCCGAGGGTGAGCACCAGGCACCACCCGATCGAAATGATCCCGTTGGTGCCGATCTCGCTGCCCATCAGCAGACCGCGGACGGTCTCGGTGATCGGCGTGAACGGCTGGTACTCGGCGAACTGGCGCAGGCCGGCGGGCATCGTGTCGGGCGAGACCAGGCCGCTGCCGAGGAACGGCAGCATGATGATCGGGAACACGATGTTGCTCGCGCCCTCGGCATTCGGCGAGAGCAGCCCGAGTGCCACGGCGAGCCAGTTCAGCCCGAAGATCATGAACGTGAGCAGGCCGAGCGCCGCGACCCATTCGACCGGGTTGGCATCGGGCCGCCAGCCGATCAGCAGCGCGACCACGCACATGACCGCGATACCGAGCAGGGCCTGCAGCAGCGCGCCCAGCACGTGACCGGTCAGCATCGAGGACTGGGTGATGCCCATGGTCCGGAAGCGGTTGACGATCCCCTTGGCCGCGTCGTTCGCGATGGACACCGCCACCGACGCCGTGATGTAGGCGGGCACCATCAGCAGCATGCCGGGCGCGAGATAGTCGACATAGTTACCGCCGGAGGACTTTTCGAGCGCCCCGCCGAAGACGAACTTGAAGATCAGCAGGAACAGCGTCGGCATCATGATGACGCCGATGCTCATGCTCGGATAGCGCTTGGCATGAGTCAGGTTGCGCCGCAACATCGTCGCCGAATCGGCCAGGGCGAAGGACATGGTAGTCATGCGACGGTTTCCTTTTCGGAAGTGGGCTGACCGGTGAGGGTGAGGAAGACATCGTCGAGGTTGGGTGTGTGCACGGCCAGACCCTCGACCTCGATCTGCTCGTAGTCGAGCCGATCGAGCACGGCGCGCAGCGATTTCACGCTGCCGTCGCTCGGCACGGCGAGCGTCAGGTCTTCGTCCGCGTCGTCGGCGGCGATCCTGGCGGCCACGCCCAGCGCGGCCGAGGCGGCGAACAGCTCCTCGCGTACCGCGAACTGCAACCGGATGTGCCCGCCGGGCACCATCCGCTTCAGTTCCGCCGCAGTGCCTTCCGCGACGATCCGGCCGTGGTCGAGCACGGCGATGCGATCGGCCAGCTGGTCGGCTTCCTCCAGGTACTGCGTGGTGAGGAAGACCGTCACATGGTAGTCGTCGACCAGGCCACGGATCAGCTCCCAGATCACCCGCCTGCTGCGCGGATCGAGGCCGGTGGTCGGTTCGTCCAGGAAGATGATGCGCGGATCGCCGACCAGCGTCATCGCCAGGTCCAGGCGCCGGGTCATGCCGCCGGAGTAGGTGGACGCGGGCTTGTCCGCGGCCGCCACCAGATCGAACCGGGCCAGCAGGTCGGCCGCCAGCCGCTTGGTGTCCCGCCGCGGCAGATGGTGCAGATCGCCCATCAGCAGCAGGTTCTCCCGGCCGGTGAGCAATTCGTCGACCGCCGCGAATTGACCGGTGACGCCGATGGTTTCGCGCACCGACGCCCGCTCGGCGGCCACGTCGTAGCCGCCGACCCGCAGATCGCCGCCGTCGGCGTGGATGAGCGTGCTGAGGATCTGCACGGTAGTGGTCTTACCCGCACCGTTCGGACCGAGCAGCGAGTAGATCGTGCCCTCGGGGACGACGATGTCGATCCCGTCGAGCACCACCTGCTCGCCGAATGCTTTGCGCAGGCCCAGCGCCGAAATGGCGGGTGCGCGATGGCCGTTGACCATGGCGGTCCTTTCGATGATTTTCATTGTTGAATGCGCATGTACGCATGACTGATCGACACCGCTCCCGGTGTCCCGGGGCGGCATGGGGGCCGATCAGCTGCTGTTCAGTTGTGCGGAACGGGAATCGGGCGGGACAGGACCTAGATGTCGAGGTCTTCGATCTGGGGACGTTTCGCGAGATCGACCGCCCGTTCGTAAAGCTTCGGAGGCAGTTTGTCTTTCAACTCCTCGATCGTGTCGACGACCTCCAGGACGTACTCGCCCCAGTCCTGGTCGCCGACACCGAGCATGCGCCGCCAGTTCGTCAAATCCTTGACCCAATTGGTGGATTGGGGAAATTCGGACCAGTCGTTGTAGTGCGCGTGCAGCACGTACTTGCCTTTGCGGCTGCGATAGACGCGGATGTGTTCCTGCCGTTCGTCGGTGTACTCGTTCGATTCGATGAGCAGCGCACCGGAGAAGCGGACCTGCCGGACTCCGTTGTGGCCGACCCGGGCGATAATCTCCTCGAACCCCTCCTGGCGACCCTCTTCCAGCTCGATGAACCGGCGCAGCGCCGTGGTCACCGCTCCGGAGAGATTGCCGCCAACCAGCTCCTGGGCTCGCTGGAACAGCGCCAGATCGTCATCGGCAACATAGATCGTCTTGTTGGGCATGACACGACTATACGTAGATGTATACGTACACGCAAGTGGCGAAGAAGACTCCGCCTTGATACTTCCATTGCGAAACATCTTCTTGTAAGTTGCTGAACATTCACTGAGATGTACTCAGCCGACGCTGCCTGAGCTCAGGGACTCGACCGGCAGGATGCTGGGTGAGCACCCGGTGCCGCCCAGAGAAGCGAAAAAGGTGCTGTGGTGATCTCTCTGAAGAACCTGCGGAAGCTACCGGCGCCGGTGGCGCTCGCGGTCGGCCTCCTCGTCTCGACGTTGCTGCTGAACACCGCGGCGCCCGCGTCGGCCCAGTTCGTCGACCCGGCGACGCTGAACATCCGCATCGGCCACCAAGAGGTGAAACCCACGCTCGACGGCTTCGCCATGATGACCACCGAGGCGAACACCAACGCGCGGGTCATCCCGCCGCTGGACGGCAGCCCGTTCAGCCGCGAGGCGTTCCTGTCGGGCATCGGCATCGGGCAGATCGACGGACCGCCCGACGCGCACGTCGCCAGCGCGGTGATGGAGGTGGGTTACGAGGTCGGCTATCCGATGTCGTTCGCCCCGAACGGCATCACCGTCACCCTGAATTCGCCCTCGGTCTCGGTCTCCGGTGCGGTCCGCCCCGAACTCTCGGCCGGGGTGACCCCGCAGATCAACATCGCGCCGGCCCCCGGCGCGCAGATCGAATTCCCGCTCGGCGCCAAGCTCGGCGCCGAACTGGGCGCCCAGGCCACCATCCTGCCCTCGCAGCAGCTGTCCTTCCAGGTCGGGCACGGCGGCATCACCGAGGTGTCGCTGGCCAAATTCACGCTGACCCAGCCGTTCGCCTACGCGGATCTGTCCAACACCCACCTCACCGTCACCGGCGCCCTCGGCCCGGTCACCATTCGCACCTTCGTGAAGTTCACCCTGGTCACCGGCGCGGGCCAGGCCAGCGACGCGGTGTACAGCGACCCCATCTCGCTCTGATCCCGCGGGCACGTACTGGTTCACCGTTGAACCAGCTGCCGGGCTCACCCGTATCACCTCTGTACGCAGGAAGTGATCTCGCGGAGCCCGGCACCCGGCCACGCGGGGAGGAGTGCCGATGCAGACGCGGGTCGTGGATTATCTGGTCCGAGCGGTCGCGGGCCTGGGCGTACGGCACATCTTCGGGGTGGACGGCGCGAACATCGAGGACCTGTACGACGCCGTCTTCGACACCGCGCACGACCTCACCGCGGTGGTCGCCAAACATGAGTTCGGCGCGGCGACCATGGCCGACGGCTACGCCCGCACCAGCGGCGGATTCGGCGTCGTAGCCGCGACCTCCGGCGGCGGTGCCATGAATCTCGTTGCCGGCCTTGCCGAATCGTTCGCTTCCCGAGTTCCGGTGCTCGCGCTGGTGGGTCAGCCGCCGACCGCGGCGGCGGGCCACGGCGCCTTCCAGGACACCAGCGGACGGGCGGGCACCATCGACGCCGCCCGCGTGTTCGGTGCGATCACCCGGTACTGCGCCCGCGTCGAGACGGCCGCCGACCTGCCCGAGCAGGTGGCCCGGGCGGTCGGCGCGGCCCGCCGCGGCGGCCCCGCGGTGCTGTTGCTGCCCAAGGACGTGCAGCAGGCCGACCTCGGTCAGGCGCCTGCGTTCCGATTGCCCGCCAAGACCTATCGACGTGATCGAGCGGGGCTCGCGCGCGTGGTCACCGCGCTGCGGGCGGCGCGCCGGACCGGCAAGATCGTGCTCATCGCCGGTGACCAGGTGGCCAGGGACGATGCCCGCGGTGAACTGGCCCGCCTGGCCGCGGTGCTGGACGCGGCCGTCGGGGTCGCACCCGATGCCAAGGACACCTTCGACAACACCGACCCCGGTTTCTGTGGGGTCGCGGGCAGCATGGGTCATCCCGAACTCGCCGCCGCACTGCGGACCTCGGCGATGTGCCTGATCATCGGCACCCCCATGCCGATCACGGCGCGCACCGGACTGGACGACGCGCTGACCGGCTGTGCCGTGGCGAGCCTCGGCGTCGTCCCGCCACACCTGCCCGCGATCCACGCGACGAGCACCGACCTGGCGCGCACCCTGGGTGAGCTGGCCGACGAATTCGCCACCACCGCAGTACCTTCCGAGCCGCGCCCGGCCACCGCGCTCACACCGCTGCGCGTGCCCGCCGCGACCGGCCCCGGGCTGCGCTATCGCGAACTGGTCGACACCATCGAGACGGCACTGCCCGCGGGCACCGACGTCTTCGCCGACGCGGGCAATACCGGTGCGGCGGTGGTGCATCAGCTGCGGGTACCGCGCGGTGGCCGGTTCGCGGTGGCGCTCGGGATGGGCGGCATGGGCTACGCGTTCGGCGCCGCCATCGGTTCCGCGTTCGCCCGGCGCGCCGGTGACCGGCGCACCGTGGTGATCGCGGGTGACGGCGCGTTCTTCATGCACGGCATGGAGATACACACCGCGGTCGAGCACGCGCTGCCGGTCACCTTCATCGTGCTCAACAACAACGCGCACGCCATGTGCGTGACCAGGGAGCAGCTGTACTACCGGGATCGCTACAGCTACAACAGGTTCCGGCCCACGCAACTCGGCGACGGGGTCGGCGCGATGTTCCCGGCGCTGCCCGCCGTGTCGGTGCGCACGCCCGGCGAGCTCCCCGCGGCGCTGCGCGCCTGCCTGGAAACCCCTGGGCCGTCGTTCCTTTCGATCGACGTCGATCCCGACGAGGTCCCGCCGTTCCTTCCGTTCCTGACGACCATCGAACACTCCAGGAGTAGAAATGACCGCATCGCGTAGCGATTCCCGTAGCAGCGGTGTCCGGGCGACCGGCGCGCTGCCCGCCCTCAGCGATATCCCGGCGGCGGTCGTCCCGGGTGTGCTGCGCATCGAGAACTCCGACAAGGACGCCACCACCCCGATCATCATGGACATGCTGCGGTCGGTGTATCCGCACGACCAGATCTTCGGCGAGTACTGCCCGGTGCAGGCGTATATCGCCGCACCACCGGGCGAGGTCTACGAATACCTGGCGGACACCAGGTCTTTGGAGGAGTGGACCTACAGCCTGCGCGGCTTCGTCGAAACCGGCGAGCCCGGCCTCTGGCTGGCCTACGACCGGCTCGGCGACGAGACCCAGATCTTCACGCGCACCGTAGCGCATCCCGAGGCGATGACCGTGGACTATCACTGCGCCTGGGATCAGTCGGCACACCTGTGGATGATCTACCTGCTGCGCGTGATCGATGCCCAGACGGTGTTCGACAAGCCGGGATCGGTTGTGCTGTGGGTCAATTGCAAACACCCCTTCTACGACGAGAACCCCTACCCCGAGACCGCGCCGCCGCAGCGACCGGTGTGGGTCGGTGACTTCTGGGAGATGTTCTCCGCGGGCCACCAGCTCGAAATGGACAACCTGAAAGCGATCTGCGAGTACCGGGCGGCCAACGGCCTGCCCGTCAAACCCGACTGGATGAACTGAGCCCGGTATGAATTCCTTTCCCACGGTCAGCCTCGTCGACGTCGCCGGGTATCTGCCCGGCGAACCGGTCGGCACCGAATACTTCACCCAGTTCTCCCGCTCGGACCGGATGGCCAAGAACGTGATGTTCCGGTCGCCCAAGGCCCGTCACCACGTGGATCGCGACGAGACCGCGGTGGACATGGTCGAGCGCGCGGTCGCCCCGCTGATCGAACGGCATGGGGCACAATTCCTCTCGCAGATCGACGTGCTGATCACGCATACCCAGCTGCCGACCAATCCGGTCATGGGCTGCGGGCCCGAGGTCGCCCGGCGGCTCGGCGCCCGACCCGCCTTCGTCTACGACGTGCACAACGGCGGCTGCGCGGCCTTCGTGCACATGATGTCGATGGCGCAGATGGTGTTGCAGACCACCGACGCGCGCACCGCGCTGATCGCGGCCACCCAGAACTGCGCCGGACCGGTCTTCACCCAGCCCGAGATCCGCAAGCTGGCCCAGGCGCCGGTGCCCGGCGACGGGTGCGGCGTCGGCCTGCTGATGAAGGACGACAGCGCGCCGATCCTGGACATCGAATGCCGCACCTACCCCGAGTTCGCCGGTGACATGGAGTTCTCCACCAACGGCGACCGCAAGTACTGGGAGCCCGGCGCGGGGCAGGGCTGTGTGAGCTTCACCGAATCGAAGATCACCAAGGTGTTCGCGCGCGGTAACCGGCTGGTGCCGGAAGTGGCGCTGGCCGTGTGCGATCGGATCGGGGTGAAGGGCCGCGACATCGACACCTTCGTCACCAATCAACCCAACCGCCTGTTCCTGCGGAACTGGCACGACGCGCTGGAACTGCCCGCCGAACGGCACCCGGACACCTTCGACCGGTGCGGAAACCTGTTCGCCGCGGGCATTCCGGTGACCCTGGATGTGGAGAACCGAGCGGGCCGGCTGCGCAACGGCTCGGTGGTCCTGCTGTCGGCCTTCGCGCACGCGGGTGATTTCGCCGCCGCCGCGGCCATCCGGTGGGGCGCGGCCGGATGAACGTCCGGCTCGTCGAGGAGACCACGCCGTCCCGACAGCGCCGCGGCACCGCTACGCCGCCGCGGTTCGATCTGGCCCTGAGCGAAAACCCTTTCCCGCCACTGCCTTCCGTGCTGCGTGCGATGCACGGCACACTGCTGCGGGCGAATCGGTACCCCGAGTTCCTGCCCGACCGCTTGCCCCGGCTGATCGCCCGGCACCTCGGCGTCCGAGCGGATCAGCTCGTGGTCGGCGCGGGCGCGACCGGGGTCGCGTGGCAGATCATCCAGTCGCTGATCCCGCCGGGCGCCGGAATGGTCTACGGGTCACCGACTTTCGACGGCTACCCGATCATGGCGGAGATGGCCGGGCTCGACCCGGTGCCGGTGCCGTTGGACGCCGGCGGCGATCAGGACCTGTGGGCGCTGGCCAAGGCCGTCGACAAGCGCACCGGGCTGGTGGTGGTGTGCCGCCCGCACAACCCGACCGGCACCGTGGTCCCGGCCGCAGAGCTGACCGCGTTCCTGCGCACGGTGCCCGCGCGGGTGCCGGTGATCCTGGACGAGGCCTATGTCGAATTCCTCGACGCCGCCGATCATGTCGACCCGCGGGCCCTGCTGAGCAGACATGCGAACCTGCTCGTGCTGCGCACCTTCTCGAAGGCGTACGGCCTGGCCGGGCTGCGCATCGGCTACGCGTTCGGCAGGCGCGAACTGGTGACCCGGGTGTGCAGGCTGCAACTGCCGTTCGGGATGAGTTCGACGGCGGAGGCGGCGGTGGCCGCCTCCTACGCGGCGGCGCCCGAACTCGCCGCGCGCACCCTGCGCATCACCGCCGCGCGCGAGGAACTGCGCAACGCGTTGCGGGACTGCGGTATCGCGGTGCCGCGCAGCCAGGCCAACTTTCTGTTCCTGCCCGGTCCCGGCGTGGCTACCGCACTGCGCCGGGCCGGTATCGCGGCGAAAGCGTATCCCGATGGGAGCGCGCGTATCTCGGTCGGCGATCCCGACGCCGACCGGGCCGTGCTGCACGCACTGGCGGGACTGCGTTAAGCGGCCGGTTTCAATTCGCTGGCTTCCCCCGGGTCGTCGGCCTGCTTGGCCCAGCGCTGCGACAGTGCGGCACAGGTGATCAGCTGGATCTGATGGAACATCATCAACGGCAGCACGATCAGGCCCACCGGCTGGCTGGCGAAAAGCACCGTCGCCATGGGCAATCCGGTCGCCAGGCTCTTCTTGGAGCCGCAGAACACGATCACGATGCGATCGGCCCGGGAGAAGCCGGCGAAGCGGCCGATCAGCATGGTCAACGCGATGACGAGCGCGAGCAGCAGGCAGCACACACCGGCCAGCGCGAGAATCCGCCACGGCGAGAGCATGTGCCAGATGCCCTCCACCATGCCCGCGCTGAACGCGGCGTAGACGACGAGCAGGATGGAGCCGCGGTCCACCAGCTTCGTCGGCTCGGCGTAGCGGCTCAGCCAGCCGATCACCTTCGGCCGGATCAGCTGCCCGATCGCGAACGGGACCAGCAGCTGCAGCACGATGTCGCCGATCGACGAGAAGTCCACGCTGGCATGGCCGGTGGTGTTCATCAACAGGATCACCAGCAGCGGGGTGATGAACACGCCGAGCAGGTTCGAGGTCGTCGCGCTCACGATCGCGCCCGGCACATTGCCTTTCGCGATCGAGGTGAACGCGATGGACGACTGCACCGTGGACGGGACCAGGCAGAGGAACAGCAGACCGGTGTACAGGTCGTCGGTCAGCACGCTCGGGACCAGCACCCGGGCCGCCAGCCCCAGCAACGGGAAGGCGACGAAGGTGCAGGCGAGCACCACCAGATGCAACCGCCAGTGCGTGAGGCCGGCCAGTGCTTCCTTCGGCGACAGCCGCGTGCCGTACAGCAGGAAGAGCAATGCGATGGCAATCTTCGTCAGCACGTCGACCACGTCCGCCGCGGTACCTCTGGCCGGGAAAACGCTGGCCAGAGCGACAGAAGCGAGGATCGACAGGATGAATCCGTCGATATAGAACTTGCTGAGGAATCGCACAGCCCAGGCTAACGCCGCACCGGGCCCCGAGCGCGCCCACACCGTGCGTACTTTCTCACATCCCATGAATTGCGATATCACTCCGGACGAAGCCGAACGTTCGTGCTTATCGGGGTTACGAGTGCGCCGGGGATCAGCGCCGCGACCACCTCGTCGCGGTGCTGCCGAACGGCGCCGGAAGACCCAGCGACGCCGCGAAGGCGGTGGCGTCGGCGGCGGTGCTGGTCTTCGGTCTGCCGTCGGCCCAGGCGAGAAAACGTGTGCGGTACTCGGGGCCGCAAGCTTGGGCCAGCATCGGGAAGCGGCGGGCTACCTCGTCGGCGCGTTTGCGAAGCAGGGCGTGCGCGGCGGCCGCGACGTCCGTGCGGTCGAATCCCGCGGGCACCGGCGCACCGGCCACCAGGGCGCGGACCAGAGCCGCTTGCTGCTCGGCCAATTCGGCACTCATGCGCGCACCGCCCGGGCCCGGCCGGTGATCGACGGGCGGTGCGCCGCGGCGGCGATCGCGTCGAGTTCGTCCAGGAGTTCGGCGGCGGGTGGATAGTTGCCGTCGCGCTCGAGCATCAGGGGCACCGGCCGCCGGGCGGTGAATTCCGTTACGAGGGTGAGTACTTCAGCCGGAACGGGGTCGGTATGGGTGTCGTGATAGCGGCCACCGGCCTCGTGACCGCCGGCGACATGACAGTAGGCGACCCGGTCGGCGGGCAGGCGCAGTAGTTCGCCGAGCGGGTCGCGGCCTCGATTGCGGGCATTGGCATAGACATTCGCGATATCGAGCAGCAGATACACCCCGGTCCGCTCGACCAACTCGGTGAGGAACTCCGATTCGGTGTACTCGTCGTCGGGCCAATCGAACAGCGCGGCAATGTTTTCCACCGCCAGCGGCACCCCGAGCCCGGCTTGGGTCCGGGTGATGTTGCGTTCGAGCACAGCCAGCGCCGCGGCCGACCGCGGCACCGGCAGCAGATGCCCCGCCTCGACCCCGCCCGCGCGCACGAAGGCGATGTGCTCGCTCACCAGCGGAGCGCCCAGCGCCGCCGCACCGGCGGCCAGGTGCGCGACCCGCTGCTCGTCGACCGGCTCCGCCCCGCCCAGCGACAGCGAAATGCCATGCGGCACAACGGCGACGCCGCGATCGATCAGTGCGGTCAGCTCGGCGGGCGGCACCGCCGTCAGCCCGCCGCGCAGCCGGGACCGCCGCCGCAGCGGCAGCGACTCCGCGATCACCTCGGCGAAACCGAGCCCGTCCAGTTCGGCGATGACCCCGCAGATCTCGGGCCGCCAGCCGATGCCGAGCGCCGCCGCCGGTAACAGTCCGTTCATCGGGCGGCCGGACCGTCACCCACCACAGCCGCCACCCCCACCGCAGCCACCGCCGCCACTGCAGCCACCGCCGCCACTGTCCCCGCTCCCGCCGCTGTCGCCACCGGACGAACTCGGCGGTTCGACCGCACCGGCCAGCCCGGGATCGAGCGACAACAGCGCGGCCCCACCGAAGATCGCCGCCGCGAGCGCGGCGCTCTCCACCCCGTAGGTGGCGTAGGCGGGCGAGTTGGCCGGCCGCAGATGCTGGCTGCTGGTCCTCGCGTTGGTACGGGCCCGCTTGCCGAGCGGAGTCAGCCGCGGCTTGCCCACCAGGAACCAGTAGCAGAGGAACTGCGCCAGCAGGGTGAGGGCGAGGAACGCGACCGGGTTGTTGTTGAGCATGCCCGCGATGAGCCGCACCACGCCGACCGTCATGACGACCAGCGTCGGCAGGCCCGCGTCCCAGATCCGCCGCTTGAAGTCCGCGTCCGGGAAGTAGCCGCGCCGGACCATGGAATCGCGCAGTTTGGCGAGCGTGCCGGACAACGCGACGGTGAGCGCGGCCACCGTCGGCTTGGTCCCGGCGACGATCTGCCGGTGCACCGCCAGGGTGAACGGGTCCAACCGGAATTCGTCCGCCTGCTCCAGCGGCCGGGTCGGGGCGGCGCTGGAATCGATGAGGTCGGCGCTGCGCAGCCGGGCCAGCGCGGTGAGCACCGCGCGCCGGTCGTCGAACAGCAGGCCGACCTCGGGCGCGGACAGTTCGGCGCCGGGGTGGGCGGTGCCCGGGTCCGGCGCGGCGCGCGTCACCCGTAGCCGCATCCACACCCCGAGCGCCAGCGCGAGCAGCGCGAACGGCAGATAGATCGCCAAGAAATCGGATCCGGAGATGCCCCACGTCTCGCCTGCCGCGACGACGAGGTCGGAGCCCGCGCTCCGGTCGAACGTACCCATATCCACCCCGGAGTCGTGCCAGTAGTTTCCCCAGTATGGGACCGCCCCACACCGGTGCCAACCGGATTCGGCGAGGTGATCGGATCGAAACCTGGGCGAATAGGGCTACGAGCGGGCCGGTGGAATGGTTCGACCGGATGAAACGGGGTGGCGGCTAGGTCGCGGGCTGGCAGGCGTCGCGCAGCGAGCAGGCGCCGCACGCGCTGCCGCAGCCGCCGACCTCGGCGGGCGGGGCGATCGCCGCGGCCTTGGCCGCGGCCGCGTTGGCGCCCGCCCCCAGGGTGAACAGCGCGACGACGGCGACACCGACGGCGACGAACAGCGCCGCGAAACCTCCTGCGGCGAGCACGACGAGGCCACCGGCGAACAGCAGCGCCCCCGCGGCCAGCGAAGTGGGAGCGGCGATGCGATTCGCGACGCGGAAGGTCTCGTCATCGGCGAGGGCGGCCTCGGTGTGCACCCCGACGAAGCGGTTGCGCGGCAGCCGGCCGGTCAGCCCGAGCGCTCCGGTCGCGAGGGCGACGAGGCCGAGCACGAACAAGACGAGAGCGACGACGAACACCCCTGCAGGCTATCGCACCGGTCCCGGCGGACCGCCGACAGCTCCCGCGCAACCCTGCAGCACTCGGCGCGTCACCACTGCGGACAAGCGCTTTCCACACTGCGCCGGGACAGCTCGCGGAGCCAGCAACCAAACGCACTGTTGGGTCCGCCGAGCGGAGAATGCCAACTCTGCGGTACCGCGAAACCGGTGTGCCACAGCCGCATACCGACGGGTGGGTAACCCCGGAAGAGAGATCGGCACGGGGGCGCGACCGGAGTCAGCGCAGCCCGATTTTCAGTACTGCGGTGTGCACGTTCTACCCTGATAGACGAAGTTTGTCGGGGATCGGCGATAACAAGAAGGCAGGACCGTGCAGGACACTCGTGCGACCGATAGCGATGTACCCGAGCATCGGTACAACGCCGCGCTTGCCGCCCGTATCGAAGCGCGTTGGCAGCGGACGTGGGCCGACCGCGGGACCTTCCATGCGCCGAACCCGGTCGGTCCGCTAGCGGGCGACACCCCGGCGGACAAGCTGTTCATCCAGGACATGTTCCCGTACCCGTCGGGGGCGGGCCTGCACGTCGGGCATCCGCTCGGCTACATCGCCACCGACACGTTCGCGCGGTACCACCGGATGCACGGCCGCAACGTGCTGCACGCGCTGGGCTTCGACGCCTTCGGCCTGCCCGCCGAGCAGTACGCGGTGCAGACCGGCGCGCACCCGCGGGTGACCACGGAGTCGAACATCGCCAACATGCAGCGCCAGCTGAGCAGGCTCGGACTCGGCCACGACAGCAGGCGCTCGTTCGCGACAACCGATCCGGCGTACTACCGCTGGACCCAGTGGATCTTCCTGCGCATCTACAACTCCTGGTACGACCAGGAACTCGATCGCGCGCGCCCGATCACCGAGCTCGAAGCTCAATTCGCCAGTGGCGCACGGCCGGTCCCGGACGGCAAGACGTGGGACGCGCTCCCGGCCGCCGAGCGTGGTGCACTGCTGGACTCGTATCGCCTGGTGTACCTCACCGATTCGATGGTCAACTGGTGCCCCGGTCTCGGCACGGTGCTGTCCAACGAGGAGGTCACCGCCGACGGCCGCAGCGAGCGCGGCAACTTCCCGGTGTTCCGTAAGCGCCTGTGGCAGTGGATGATGCGGATCACCGCCTACGCCGACCGGCTGATCGACGACCTGGACCACCTGGACTGGTCGGATCAGGTGAAGGCGATGCAGCGCAACTGGATCGGCCGTTCGCGCGGCGCCCAGGTGAAGTTCGACGTCGCGGGCGAGCAGATCGAGGTGTTCACCACCCGTCCCGACACCCTGTTCGGCGCGACCTACGTGGTGCTCGCGCCGGAACACGAGCTGGTGGACACGCTGACCGCGGCCGCATGGCCGGCGGGCACCGATCCCCGATGGACCAACGGCGGCGCCGCGAATCCCGCGGACGCCGTTGCGGCATACCGCAAGTCGATCGTGGCGAAGTCGGATCTGGAGCGCCAGGAGAACAAGGAGAAGACCGGCGTCTTCCTCGGCGTCCATGCCGTGAATCCGGCCAACGGCCAGGCCGTGCCGGTCTTCGTCGCCGATTACGTGCTGAGCGGCTACGGCACCGGCGCGATCATGGCGGTGCCCGGTCACGACCAGCGCGACTGGGAGTTCGCCACCGTGCTCGGCCTGCCCATCGTGGCGGTCATCACCGGCGGCGACCTCGCCGAGTCCGCGTATTCCGGCGACGGCGAGCTGGTGAACTCCGGCTATCTCGACGGCCTGTCCGTCGAGGAGGCCAAGGCGACCATCATCGCCCGGCTGGAAGCCGACGGTCACGGCACCGGCACCATCCAGTACAAGCTGCGCGACTGGCTGTTCGCCCGCCAGCGTTACTGGGGCGAGCCCTTCCCGATCGTCTTCGACGAGGACGGGAGGCCGCACGCGCTGCCGGAATCGATGCTGCCCGTAGAGCTTCCGGAGCTGGACGATTTCGCCCCGGTCACCTTCGACCCGGACGACGCCGCCTCCGAGCCGTCACCGCCGCTGGCCAAGGCCACCGAGTGGGTCAACGTCGAACTGGACCTGGGCGACGGCCCCAAGATGTACCGGCGCGACACCAACGTCATGCCGAACTGGGCGGGCAGCTCGTGGTATCAGCTGCGCTACGCCGACCCGACCAATTCGGAAGCGTTCTGCGCCAAGGAGAACGAGCAGTACTGGCTCGGCCCGCGCCCGGCCGAGCACGGCCCGGACGATCCGGGCGGTGTCGATCTGTACATCGGCGGCATGGAGCACGCCGTGCTGCACCTGCTGTACGCGCGGTTCTGGCAGAAGGTGCTGTTCGATCTGGGTGACGTCAGCGGCCGGGAACCGTACCGAAAGCTGTTCAACCAGGGCTACATCCAGGCCTACGCCTACACCGACGCCCGCGGCGCGTACGTGCCCGCGGCCGAGATCGTCGAGCGGGACGGCAAGTTCTTCTGGACCGAACCGGGCGGCACCGAGATCGAGGTGTTCCAGGAGTACGGCAAGATCGGCAAGTCGCTCAAGAACGCGGTCTCGCCGGACGAGATGTATGACCTCTACGGCGCGGACACCTTCCGCTTCTACGAGATGTCGATGGGCCCGCTGGACAGCTCGCGGCCGTGGGCGACCAAGGACGTCGTGGGCGCGCACCGGTTCCTGCAGCGGGTGTGGCGGCTGGTGGTGGACGAGGAGACCGGCGCGGTGCGCGTCGCGGAACTGGATCCCACGCCGGAAACGCTGCGCCTGCTGCACAAGACCATCGCCGGTGTCGACGAGGACTACGCCGCGCTGCGCGACAACACCGCGGGCGCCAAGCTGATCGAGCTGACGAACCACCTCACCAAGACCTATCCCGACGGCGCGCCACGCGCCGTGGTGGAGGCGCTGGTGCTGATGCTGGCGCCGCTGTCCCCGCATATCGCCGAGGAGATGTGGGAACGCCTGGGGCACAACGAGTCCCTGGCGCACGGCCCGTTCCCGGTGGCGGATCCCGCGCTGCTGGTGCAGGAGTCCGTCGAGTACCCGATCCAGGTGAACGGCAAGGTCCGCAGCCGCATCCAGGTCCCCGCCGACGCCGACAACGCCGCAATCGAAGCCGCCGCCCTCACCGACGAGAAGATCGCGGCCCTCCTCAACGGCGCCGCCCCCCGCAAACTGATCGTCGTCCCCGGCCGCCTGATCAACATCGTCGCCTGACCCACCCGAGTAGCCCTATGTCGAAGACCGAATACAGTGCGCTGCATTTCTCGCAGGCGAATCCGCGGGGGGCCGCGCAAGGGGACGTGCCTGCGCTGTTGCGCAGGATCGCCGCGACGCTGGAGGAACTCGGCGCGGTCAGTGTGCAGGACCTGGTGCTGCACAACGAGGTGACCGCCGAAGGTGACTGGCCTTCGGTCACGGTCTACTACACCAGGACCGACGGCGACGACTGATCGACGGTAAGGGTGACCGGTCCGTGCGCGAACCGGTTCGGCCCCTTCCTTTTCCGGCAGACGGAACGGGAAGGGGCCGTAGTTTTTTCCGGTGCTAGCTGGGCATCGGGCGGAGCACGATTTCGGTGGGGTGGGCGTCGCGCGGGGTTTCGACGGCGGTGCGGACCGCGCCGGCCACGGTCTCCGCGCGCAGGAACTGCTCCGGCTGATATTCGCGCCCCTCGTGCGCGATGATCTCGCGCTGCATGTCGGTGTCGATCCGGCCGGGGTGGATGGCCGTGACGCGCAGGGCCGGCTCCTCCAGCCGCAGGGCATCGCCGAAGGCGCGCAACGCGAACTTGCTCGCGGCGTAAGAGGCCCAGCCCGCGTTGGCGCGCAGGCCCGCACCCGAATTGATCAGCACCACATGGCCGTTCGCGACCCGCAGCGCGGGCAGCAGCAGGCGGGTCAGCTCGGCGACGGCGATCACGTTGGCTTCCAACGTATGTCGCCACTGCTCTACGGTGGACTCGGCGATGCTGTTCAGATCCGCGACACCGGCGTTGTGCACCAACACATCCAGGCGCGGTATCTGCGCGGTCGCCGCGGCCACCGCCGGGTAGTCGGTCAGCTCGACCGGCCACGCGGTCGCGCCGGGCAGCTCGTCGAGCACCGGGCGCAGCGCGTCGGCCGAGCGGGCACCGAGCAGCAGGTCGTGGGTCGGCGCGAGCTCTCGGGCGATGGCGGCGCCGAGCCCACGGCTCGCACCGGTGATCAGCGCGGTCGGCTTCGGGGAGCTGGTCACGGCATTGGTCATGCGCCCCACCGTAATAGCCCAGGAAAACAGAGCGATGCACGCATATATCGATCGACCATCTCGAGCAGTGAAATACGGACGGGGCATTCGAGAGTGACAACCGCCGCGCACGAGCCCCCCGCCGCCAGGTGGGACGAGGCCGAGTCGGACATCACAGAACGGGCGTACTTGCGGGTGGCACCGCAGAATAGGGGGATGGCACACCCGGGGTTCACGCCCACGCAGCTCGCGGCCCGCGCCGCGTACCTGCTGCGCGGCAACGACCTGGGCACGATGACCAGCGCGGCGCCGCGCCTGTATCCGCACATGTGGAGCTGGGACGCCGCGTTCGTCGCGGTCGGCCTGGCCCCGCTGAGCGTGGAACGGGCCGTGATCGAGCTCGACACGCTGCTCTCGGCGCAGTGGAAGAACGGCATGATCCCGCACATCGTGTTCGCCAACGGCGTCGACGGCTATTTTCCGGGTCCCGCGCGGTGGGAGTGCCGCAGGCTGGCCGCGAACGCGCCCGACGGGCCGGACACCTCCGGCATCACCCAGCCGCCGGTGCACGCCATCGCGGTGCAGCGCATCCTCGATCACTCGCGCAGGCACGGCCGCAGCACCCGCGCGGTCGCGGAGGACTTCCTGCACCGGCGCTGGCCCGATCTGGTGCGCTGGCATCGCTGGCTGGCGCACGCCCGCGACCCCAAGGAAACCGGCCGGATCACGCTGTATCACGGCTGGGAATCCGGCATGGACAATTCGCCGCGCTGGGACCGGGCCTACGCCAACGTGGTTCCCGAGGATCTGCCGCCCTACCGGCGCGAGGACACCGCGGTGGTCGCCGATCCCACCCAGCGCCCGAGCGATCGCGAGTACGACCGCTATCTCTGGCTGGTCGAGCAGATGCGGCGGGCGGGCTACGACGATTACCAGCTCTCCTCGACGATGAGTTTCGCCGTCGAGGACGTGTTCGTCACCGGAATCTTCGCGCTGGCGTGCGAGGTGCTCGCGAATATCGGCGAGGAGTACAAGCAGCCGCACGCCGACGTGCGCGAGCTGTACGCGTGGGCCGATCGTTTCCGGGCGGGCGTCGTCGCGACGACGGACCCGCGCACCGGCGCGGCCCGGGATTTCGATGTGCGCCTGCAGCGCTGGATCAGCACCGAGACGTTGGCGATGTTCGCGCCGCTGCTGTGCGGCGGGCTGGCGCGCGATACCGAACGGGCGCTGCTGCGCACGTTCGAGGGTCCGCGCTTCTGCGGGCATCCCGATCTGCGCTACGCGCTGCCGCCCTCGACCTCGCCGGTGTCGCGGGAGTTCCGGTCCCGCGAATATTGGCGCGGGCCGGTGTGGCCGGTGATGAGCTGGCTGTTCTCCTGGGTGTTCGCCCGGCGCGGCTGGGCCGAACGCTCGTTCATGCTGCGGGCCGAGGGCCTGCGCCAGGCCAGCGACGGCAGCTTCGCCGAGTACTACGAACCGTTCACCGGCGAACCGCTCGGCAGCATGCAGCAGTCGTGGACCGCCGCGTCGGTGCTGGATTGGCTGGGCTGAACCGCCGGGTTCGGACGCTGTTGGGTAAATGTTCCGCAACTGCCCCTCGAGCAACACTGGTCACAGGAAGATCAAATAGCTATCGTCGAACGCCATGGACATCCGTCGTTGGAGCTCGACCATCCGTCGCCGCGGTTCGGCGCTGACCCTGCTGATGCTCACCGGCATCCTCACCGCAACCCTGCCCGGCACCGCGGTGGCCACGCCGACCGGCCCGGACGTCTCGTCCTGGCAGCACATCGACGGACGGCTGATCGACTGGTTCGCGGTCAAGCGGTCCGGCCACGACTTCGCCATGGTGAAGGCCACCGAGGGCCTTAGCTACATCAACCCGTATTTCGTCCCGGACAGCCTGCTGATGCGGGCGGCCGGGGTGGCTCGCGGGACCTACCACTACGCCCGGCCGAACCTGCCGCCCGAGCCGCAGGCCGCGCTGTACGCGACCGTGGTACTCGGGCAGAACGGCGCGCTGGACCTGCCGCCGGTGCTCGATCTGGAGACCACCGGCGGACTGCCGCCCGCCGCGCTGATCGATTGGACGCGGCGGTACCTCAACACGGTGCAGGCCCTCACCGGACGAGTCCCGATCGTCTACACCTATCCACACTTCTGGCGGACGGCGATGGCCGATACCAACGAGTTCACCCGGTATCCGCTGTGGATCGCCGACTACCGGGACAACGACGATCCCGAGGTGCCGGGCGGCTGGCCGCACTGGACCTTCTGGCAGACCACCGACAGCGGCCGGATCGACGGCATCGCGGGCAACACCGACCTGAACCGCTACAGCGGCGCGCAGGGCGATTTCGCCCGCTTCGCCAATATGTAGCGCCACCCGGAAACCACGAAACCGCCACTCCTGCAGGGAAACAGTGGCGGTTTCGCAGGGCGGTGCACCGGGGACGCTAGGCGCCGATCCGGCCGCCGTTCTTCTGCCACACCGCGGCAACCGAAGGACGCGGTTGCGCGGTGCCGCCGTCGGGCCAATGCGACAGCGGGTTCTCGGGGGTGGCGTCGTCGGACTCGCCGGGATGCTGCACGCACACCAGCACGCGCGCCTCGGTGACCACCGGGCCGCAGGTCTCCGCACCACGCGGCACCGTCAGGAATTGTTTGGTGGCACCGCGATTCGCGCCGTCGAGAACGACGGAGAACAGGCCGTCGTTCGATTTCAGCGCGTTGCCGTCGGTGGAGATCCACAGGTTGCCGTACGGATCGAAGGCCAGGTTGTCCGGGCAGGAGATCGGGCTGACCTTCGATTTGTCGTACCCGGCGAAGTAGGTGTCCGCGGCGTTCGGGTCACCGCAGACCAGCAGCAGCGACCAGGTGAACTTCGTGCCCGCGTGCTCGTCGTCGATCTCCAGGATCTGACCGTTCTTGTTCAGGTTGCGCGGATTCGCCTCATCCGGGCCCTGTTTGCCGGCGGCCCCGCGATTGTCGTTGTTGGTCAACGCGACATAGACCTTGCCGGTATACGGGTTGGCCTCGAAGTCCTCGGGGCGGTCCATCTTGGTGGCGCCGACCTTGTCCGCGGCCAGCCGGGTGAACACCGCGACCTCTTCCGCGCTCATGCCGTCGACCAGCGACTTACCTTTGCCGTCCGCGCCGGTCTCCAGCAGCGGAATCCATTGGCCGGTACCGGTGAAACCCTGGTCGGAGGGCTGCGCACCGCTGCCGTCGACCTTGTCCGGATGGTCGCCGGTGAGCTTGGCGACGTAGAGCGTGCCCGCGTCCAGGATGGTCAGGTTGTGCCGCATGCTCGACGCGCCCGCACCCGACTCCACCTTCCGCGACGACACGAATTTGTACATGTAGTCGAACTTTTCGTCGTCGCCGGTGTAGGAGACGACCTCACCCTTCGCGGTGACGTAGATGGTGGCGCCCTCGTGCTTGAGCCGCCCCATCGCGGTGTGCTTGATCGGCGTCGAGGTGGGATCCCACGGATCCACCTCCACCACGTAGCCGAATCTGTTGGCCTCGTTGGGTTCCTGCGCCAGGTCGAATCGCTTGTCGGCACGCTCCCACTGGTTGGGCGTCTTGCCGGCGGCGAACCCGTACCGCTTGGCGCGAGCGGCCGCGGTGGCCTCGGTGAGCTTGTCGCCGTTGGCGAAATAGCCGTTGAAGTTCTCTTCGCCGGAAAGGACTGTGCCCCAGGGGGTCACGCCGCCCGCGCAGTTGGCGAAGGTGCCGAGCACCTTGGTGCCGGTCGGATCGGCGGAGGTCTTGACCAGATCGCTGCCCGCGGCCGGGCCGGTGAGCGTGAACTCGGTGGTCGCGGTGATCCTGCGGTTGTACTTGCCGAAGGCGGGCGTCAGCTTGCCCGTACCCGCTTCGCCGCGCACCTCGACCACGGTCAGGCCGTGTGCCGCCTGGGTGATCGCGATCTGCTCCTCGGTCGGTGCGTCCTTGTTGTACCCGCGGAACATGTGCGGGCCGGTGGTGTATTCGTGATTCACCACGAGCAGGAAGGCATTCGTCTGCCCCTCGATCGGCAAGAGCGCCGCGAAATCGTTGTTGTAACCGAATTGCTTGGCCTGCGCGGCTGCCGACTGCTTGTCGAAATCGAACGCGGGCGCGTCCGCGAAAAGCGGATCGCCCCAGCGGATCACGACGCCCTGCTCGTAGCCCTCCGGAATCACCAGCGCGTCTTCCTTGTTCGGCGCGACCGCGGCGAAGTCGGTGCCGGTCCCGGGCGAGCCGCTGGGCGAGGGGCCGGCCGACCCCGCCTGCTCGACATCGTCGCCGCACGCCGCGAGCACACTGCCGGCGCCGACGGCGAGCACGGCCGCCGCGCCGCCCTTGATCAGGCCGCGCCGGTTCAGCGAGCTGACGATGTCACCGAAGTAGGCGCCCGCCGAGGTATTGGGGACCTCGTGGAAACACGCGTTCGCGCATTTGTATTCACACGTGACCGCGGCGCGCGAGGACTGGCCGTCGTGTTTCACGAACAAGGCGAGGGGCTGCAACTTCACGATCGGCACGCTAAACGATCCGGACAATCCAGAAACGGACAAAAGGTGAACAGCGGACCAATTAGGTAACCCTTAATTTGCCCAGCTACCGCTCGGCACGAACAAATGCCGCGCCCTCCGCATGATGCGGAGCAGCGCGGCATTCGCCGGGGTTCAGGCATTGACGGCGAGCGCGATGACGACCTCGTGCTCGGCCTCCGGCAGATAGTGCACCCGCAGGATGCGACCGACCTGCACCTGGCCGACACTGCTCGGGGCCAGGAACTTCTCCACCAGCGTGCTGAAGGTCGACCCGTCCGGCCTGGTCACGACCAGCCCGAGGGCGATCTTCGAGTGGCCGTCGCGGATCTCGCCGGTCACCGAGAGCGAGCGCACCACCGCCTGGGTCGCGATGCCCCGCTCGGCGATGTCGAGCTTGTGCCGGGTGGTGATGCCCTTGCGGATCATCGACTCGTTCATGGCCTGCTGGGCTTGGGCGGTATCACCGGAAAGATCCACCTCGACCTTGTCGGTGCGGTCCGGCAGGTAGCGCACCGGCAGCACCACCCCGGGCTGCAACAGGGCCAATTCCGTCAGCGGCACAATCATTTTCGCGGTCGCCACGAAGTTCTTCCCGTCGGCGCCCTCGACGGCGAATTCGATCCGCACCTGCGGTTGGTCGTTGACGGTTATCCCCGTCTGACCGACCGACCTGATGGTGCCGAGGCCCAGCAGGCCGTTGCGGAACGCCGCACTGTTCCGTCCGGTGAACGCCGCGGTGATGCCCTCGCCGGTGAGGGCGAACACGGTGGGGACGAGGGTGAGCGCGAGGATAGGCAGCACCATCTGCCAACCGAGCCAACCCATTCCGGCCGGTTCGTAGACATCGGTGCGGGCGTAGGTGAGGCCGTGCAAGACGTAGTAACCGATGGCGAGCGCCCCGACCGCGACGGCGCCCCAGCGCAGGTATTTCATGATGCTCCTTCGGGATTCGAGCCCACCCCGTCGTCGCGCTCGGGCCGCGACGACGGGGTGGACCGGAAAGGGTTGGCGCGGAAGTTGATCAGCCGCCGACGATGTCCGAGCAGGCGAAGGTGACGTCGAATTTCGAGGTCTTCGGGCCGGCCAGCGGGTTGGTCAGGTCAGGGGCGCCGACGCCCTCGCCGGAGATCTTGTAGGTGTTGCCGTCCTTCGTGAGCGTGGCCGAGCCGCCCGGCATGCCGTTGCCGAAGCCGATCGCGTAGGGCTGACCCGACTCGCCGCCCTTGGTGCCCGCGAACCCCACCGCCTGGACCGTGTCGGTGCCGGTGATGGTGGCGCTCACCGCCAGGTTGCCGTAGGTGGCGTTGGCGCTGTCGGTCAGCGCGAGCGCCAGCGTGCCCGCCTGCTTCGCACAGGTGGTGGTGAACGTCGCGGTGAGGGCCTTGCCGTCGACCGAGGCGGTCGACTTGCCCGCCGGTGCCGGGTTGCCCTGCGCGGACGGCGTCGCGGCGGCCGAGGACTTGGCCGGGCTGCTGCTCGCGTCGTCGCTGCATCCGGTGACGAACAGCGCGGTAGCGGCGGCGGCGGTGACGAGGACGGCGGTGACGGACTTGGTGTTCATGATGCTTCCTGACTGTCTGGGGAGGGCTCGGTGTCTTCCTGGAGTTCGGCCGGCCCGGTGTGGCTGGGCCGATACGAGAAAGGTAGGAACGGTTCGCGCCCTACCGATCCCAGGTTTGCGCCGGTCCGAATCCGACAAATGTCCGTTAACCTGGTCGAATGCGACGACCGCGCGCCATGGTGCTCGACGAGGTGTGGCGCAAGCTCGACGGAGTGGAACCGCTCAGCGGTCCGCACGGCGGGCCGTTGCGCCGCACGGTGAAACTCGTGCTCGATCCGCTGGTGATCCGGCCCGTGCAGCATCCGCTCTGCGCCGGGCCGATCCTCAGCGCCGACGGTGCGGTGCTGCTCGCCACCCGCGTGCACGCCGCGGCGGACGTGCTGCGCGCGACCGCGGCCTGGTTCACGCTGCTCAAGCAGGTGCGCCGAGCCTTGCGGATCACCGAGGGGAACCCGCAGGACCTGTATTTCCAGCGCTGTTTCGAACTCGCGACGACAGCAGGCCCACCGGACGCGGCACGCGACCGCGCGGTCGCCGAGGCGACACTGCGCGAGGTGCACGATCTAGCGGCAGGCCGGACCACCCAGGCCCTGAAGGAGTATGTCGCGCAACGCACTGCCGAACTCACCGGGTTGATCGAAATCGCTTGGCGGCGCAGGCCGTTGACCGGTCCGTCGGGCGGTGACCACACGGCCGCGATCGTCGAGCTGCTCGATGCGTGCGCCGCCGCGCGGCAGGGGCAGCAGCAGGACAACGGCCGGCGGACGCTGGATCGGCTTGTCGCCGCGCACGCGGGCACGCACGCCGGGATCCGGCTGTGGCAGGACGAATCCGCCTGTTCCGCGGGCGAACTCGGGCTCACGGTGCACCCCGTGCCACGGCCGCCCGCGGTCGGCGTCTCGGCTTCGACGGCCACCCTGGGTTTGCCGTTCGACCGCACCGTCTACGAGCGTGTGTTCACCGCGCTCCAAGCCTCGACCGAACGCGCTGAGCTACCACCGATTCCCGAGCTGGTGCGCACCGAGATCGCCCGGAGTTGTTCACCTTGGGCGTTTTTGGACGAGACGCTGCGGGTGGCGGCGACCGTCGGTGTCACGCTGGCACACGGTCTCGTGCCGATCGGCGGGCCGGAGGTCGGTAGTCCGGAAACCGCGGCACACCGCGTGATCAACAGTCGGTGGCGGCGGGAAGCGTATGTGCTGCAAGCCCGGCGGCTGGTGGTCCGTAGTGCCGCCACACCGCCGCCCGCCGGGCCGCTCGCCGCCATCGCCGCGGAATTGTCCACACCGTGGCGGCCGTACCTGCGGCGGCTGTGGGTGCGGCTGCACGGCCGGGATGTCCGGGAGTTCGCGGTCCACGACCCGGACGAACTGTGGGATCTGCTCGACGGTGTCGCCCGCTCGGTCATCCTCGATCACCGCACCAGGGTCAAACAGGCGTTGAGTGTCATGGCGGCCGAGCCGGATTCGACCGAATCGAGGGCGAGCTGATGAACGATGCGGTGCGCATCCACCGGACCGAGGACGGGCTCGTGGTGATCGCCCCCGCCGGGGCGCCGACCGTCCTCGACGCGGCGGCACGGCTGGACGTGACCGTGCTCGAGGTGCTGGGCGGGCATCTGACATGGAGCCTGCTCGACGGCGGGCGGCTCCCGGCCGCGGTACTCGATCGTGCCGACCTCGCGCAGGAGTGGGTGTGGGCGGTGTTCGGCGAACAGATCGCGCTCGCCGTCGACGCGGGCGACGACGTCGAACTGCCTGCCGCCCCTGAATTGCCGGAGCTGGTACTGAGTGCGTGGCGGCTCGGCTACGCGCACTGGGCGGCCCGCTGGTGGCCCGCGTCCGTGCTCGACGGGATCGCGCCGCTGGACGAGCGACTGCTGCTCGACGAGATCGCCGTGCTCAGCGCGGAATGCGAGATGCTCGTCGACGGGGCCGACCAGGCGGTGGAGGAGATCGAGCTGCCGGTGTACGTCGGGCGCGCCGAGGACTACGCGCTGGCCGCCGGACCCGCCACCGTGCCGAGCGGCGCCTTGGTCCTCGCCCGGGGCAGCACCGGCTGGGATTGGCGCTGCTGCCCACCCGGTCTGCTCGACGCCTCCGAACGCGCGATCTCCTGGGAAATCCGGCGCGAGGGTGGCCGCACCACCGTCACGGTGCGCGCCGTCGCCGCCCCCGGCCTGCCCGCCGTGGTCCCCGAACACCTCCACCCGCACGCCGCGATCCACACCTCCACCGGAACCGTCGAAACAGCCTTGGCGCTACACGGTGACCAGTGGACGGGCGCGGTAACGGCAGCCGATGCCACGGAACCGGCTGTGAGCGTGGTCGTTTCGGTGCCGGGCGTGGGCGATACCGACTACCGCGCGGGCGGTGCCGAGCCGGACAGTGGGTCGAGTGGCGCGGAGATGCGCCGCCGCTTAAGGGATTTCGCCGCAGCGCGCCTCCGACGCGCGACCGACCCGGACGCCGCACCCCTGGCCGCCGAAAGCGCCGCCGCCGCTTCGGATTCGGACTTCTGACATGGTCGAGACACCGGACGACGGGCGCGCGTTGCTAGCGGCGGGGGCGGCGGCCTACACCCGCGGTGATACGGCCGGGGCGCTGCGTATTTTCGAGGAGGCGGCGCGTACCACGACCGGGGATGTGCGGATCGGGGCGATCGTCAACGCGGCGAGTATGGCGGACGAGCTCGGGGAGCATGCGACGGCGTTGCGGCTTTATCGGGACGCGTTGGCGGCCATGCCGGAGGACGCTCCGCGGTTGCGGCCGAACGCGCTGGTGAATATGTCGCAGGCGCTTCAGCATCTCGGCGAACTCGACGCCGCGCAGGAGGCTTTGGAGCAAGCGCGCGCACTGTTGGCGGCGAGCACCGATCCTGATCAAGGTGTGCTCCGGGTCGCCTGTTTGCTGTCGCTGACCGCCGTCGCGCTGCATCGACAGCACTGGGCCTACGCCGCGGAGTTGGCCCGCGAATCACTGGACGCGGCACAACGATTCGCACCGCAGCTGGCCGGGCATCCGCTGATGAACCTGGCCGCCACGTACTTCGAGACCGGGCGGCGCGAGCTGGCCATCGATTTCGCCCGGCAAGCGCTCGCCGCGTTCGATGCGGCCGGCGACCGCAATGCCGTCGCCGAGACCCAGCAGAACCTCGCCACCATGCTGGTCCGGCTGGAGCGCCTGGACGAGGCCGAGCCGCCGTTGCGGGCCAGTCAGCAGTACTTCGAGCAGGCGGGACTGGGCTACCGGGCGGGCATCGGGCTCAAGACCTTGGCCTTCGTCGCCGAGGGCCGTGCGGATCTCGCCCAGGCACAGGACCTTTACGAGCGCAGTCTGGCCTACTTCGTGGAGTCCGGGGCGGTTCTGGACGCCGCGGATCTGCGGATGCGGTTGGCGACCGTGGCTTTCAAGAACGGCCGGGTCGCGGAGTGCGAGGCACTGCTCGCGCAAGCCTTCAGCGCCTACGCCGGACGCGGCCTCGGACTGCACTGCGCCCAACTCGACTACTGGTACGCGACGCTGCTGGAAGGCGCGGTGGCCGCAGCGGAGTCGCCCTCGGCAGAGCTGCTTGCGCAGGCCGTCGGCGTGGCCGTCCCGGCGGCGCTGGCCATCGACGCAGTGCGCTACACCCTGCCCAACGGCCATCAGCGAGACCAGTGGAATCGGCAGATCGCCGACCCCGCCATGCGCTTGGCGTTCCGCTTCGCCTACCTTTCCGGCAACGGCTTGCTGCTCGCGGACTTGATCGAAACCCAGTGCGCGGGAACCACCTTGAACGTCGACCGCGCCGAAACCACCGCCGCCCCGCGGTTACCGCTGGAATTGTTCGAATTGCCCGCCGAAGCGGTAACGCATCCCGGCGCCGACGCGCTACAGCTCGGTGCCGCGCTGGCCGAGGTAGCGGCCGCGGCGGGCCTGCCCGTATCCCCGCCGCCACGTTTGGCGCTGGCGGCGGAGGGCCGGATCGCGCTGGCGCCCTACATCTCCGCCGCCGAACAGCGATACGGCCGGTTGATCCGAGACAGCAAGGTGCTCACCGTATGACGCAACAGCCGACGGTCCTGGTGCGCATGGCGGACGCGGGCGACGTGTACATGTCCTGGCGCTGGCCCGACGGCACCGCAGCGCGCGGCGCGGCCATGCTGCCCGGCGACGCGGTGCTCGACGCGGTCCGACGACTGACCGACGCGCTCCCGCACCCGGAACAGCCGGGCGGGCTGGAACACGCCATGACGGCCGGCCCGTTCGCTGCGCTCGAGACCGAATACCTGGTCGCCCAGGCACTTTCCCGTGCATTGCTGCCCCAAGGACTCGCCGCCCAGCTGTACGAGCTGTATCGGCAGGACATTCGACCGCATATCCGCCTGCAACCGTCACCGCGAGTGGCACAGGTGCCGTGGGAGCTCCTCGCACCGGCACCCGACCTGCGCCTGATCGATATCGCCGATATCAGCCTGCTGGCTCCGGCCGGTATCGTGCAGGCGCCGGGCCGCACCGCCCGCAGCTGGGCTCGGTCGCGGCGCGAACCCGTTGTCGCCGTGCTCGATCCGCGCGTTCCCGGCTTCCGCGCGGACTCGATCCTCGGCTCGGTGCTCGGCCGGATGCCCGAAAACGCCCCACTCACCCGGCGGATCGCCGGCTACGCGGCACAGGGGCGACTGCGGCCCACGGTCGGTGCGCCGACCGAGATCTTCCGCCGCACCGACCTAGATCGCACCTGGCTCGGCGCGACCCTGCGCGCCGGGGCGAGCAGGCTCGTCTACGTCGGCCATGTCACCGCGGCGCCGCCCGAGTCGGGCCAGAGCGAAGCCGCACAACTCCACCTGGCCTGCACCGCGGACACACTCGGCTTCGCCGCACCCGATCGCACCCATCGGCCGTTGTCCGCCAAGGACTTCCTGCTCGGCACCCACACGCTGACCGCGGAACCCGGGAACGGCCAAGACCTTTGGCCCATCCCCAGCCGGGTCGCCCTGATCGCCTGCGAGAGCGGCGGCGACCTGCGTTTCACCGAGGCGCTCGGCCTGACCGCGGCCATGATCAACGGCGGCGCCGAGTTGGTGACGGCGAGCCGCTGGCCGCTGCCCACCGACCTCGCCTTCCACCGGATCGCCGGCGCCCCGCCGGACGCCCATCCGCTCCAGCAGGCGATCTGCGCGATCGACGCGGCGCACGAAGCCGACGACCCGGTCACCGCGCTCGCCGAATGGCAACGCGCGCAATTGAACCGCTGGCGCGGCGATGGTGCGATCGAGCACTCGCCGCTGCTCTGGTCGGCCTTCGCCACGCTGCGGGCTTAAGCCCGGCCGCGGACCGTCCGGACCACCGTCGGATCGACGCCGAGCACGTCGAGCATCTGCGAGATGGACATCGCCTGCACCTCGCCCGCGTAGTCCGGCCGCGACGCGTCCGCCAGATCCGCGTACTGGTGCAGGCGTTCGTAGTCGGCCATCGTCATGATCACCGCGATCTCTGTGTCGCCGTCGGTGACGACGGCGTCCGCGCCGGTTGCCACCACTTCGCGGACGACCGCCGCGACGGCCGGCGGCAGTTCGTGCAGAGTGCGCGTATTCGAGTTGGGCATGCTCCGCATTCGGAGCGGCGTGCCCCTTTGGATCGGCGTGTCACCGATTCGTTAGCACAATCGTCCGGCTCGGCCCGGCGACCGGGGAACCCGCTCGCGAAAAGGTTGCCGGGCGAAGGTGTCCCGGCTCAGGACCGATGGGCGAGCAGGTGCTGCATGATCAACCGGGTCAGGTCCTCCGGGGCCTGCTCGGGGATCCAGTGCGAGACGTCTTCGAGCATTTCGAAACGATAGGGACCGGTCACATACTTCGCTGTGGCCAGCGCGGCGGTGGAGCCGATGACGCTGTCCTCGGTGCTCCACACGTACAGCGTCGGCACCGTGACCTCGCCGACCCGGCCCGACAGATGTGCGGCCCGATACCAATTCAAGGCCGCCGTCAGCGCTTCCGGCCGACTGAGTCGCTCCACGTAGTGGTCGACGCGCTCCTCCGGGACCTTCCATTCGAAGAGCCGCCGCAGGCCGATGGCACCGTCGGCGAGCAAGGCGCGCTCCGCGGTCCGCGGCTCGCGCAGTCGCGCGACATACTGGGACCGCAGCGCCTGATCCTCGTCCTCTTTCATCGCTTTGACCAGCGCGCCGGGATGCGGTTGCGAGACCGCGGTGAACGTCCGCACCCGCTCCGGATGCTCCGCCGCCACCGCCCAGCCGACGTACCCGCCCCAGTCGTGGCCCACCAGATCGAAACGCTGCCAACCCAATTCGTCCGCGATCGCGAGCACGTCGCCGACCAGTTCTTCGACCCGGTACTCGGCCGGTCGTTCCGGCCGCACCCCCGCGGAATACCCCCGCTGATCCGGTGCCACCACATAGCATCCGCCACCGCCGAGCGTATGCAGCTGGAACTCCCACTCGATGGCCCCCTCCGGAAACCCGTGCAACAGCATGACTTCCCGCCCCCGCACGTCCCCGCAGGTCAACACGTCGAACGTCCCCGCCCCCGTAGTAATCTCCGTCGCCTCGATCACCCACCCGACTCTAGATCCTCCACCCCACCCCGCCGCAGCCCAACGCCGCACGGCGGCGGGCCGTCGCTGCTGCCCGCCTACGGTGGCGTCTCACCACACGAGCGTTCCCACGGCGAATCGTTCGTCGATCTGGTGCTTCCTCGCCGCCCCAGAAAAGTTCCTGCGCCATCTGCTGGCCGACGGGCGGTAGCCGAGGGAGCGCGGTGCCGGCACCGGCTCGGCGGGAAAACGGCTGTGCGGAACGAGGATCCGCTTGATACGGTGGCCGCAGAGGTTGGATGGGCTGGGTATCTATGGTTCGAAAGATCGTTGCCGCGAAAGCGCTCGTCTTTCTTGCCCTGGTTTCCGTTTCCACCGCGCTCGCCATGCCCGATGAGCGAGAACCCGCGCGGACCACGGTGCGCATCGAGAACACCGCCGACATCGACTGGGATCTGGTGGTTCGCGCCTTCGATACCGAACGGGCTTGCCGATCCGCCTCGGCGGCCTATCGCCGGCCCGGCAACGTGCCCGTATGCCTGCCACACGAGACGAAGACCAGCGGAACCCTGTGGCTATTGCTGGTGTATCACCTGTGACCCGGACATCCCCGCCGCTGTAGCCGAAGCCCGGCCCGCCCGAGCCCGCGAGGACCGGGCTCGGCCGGTTCGCGGGCGGGCGGACTCAGTGTTCGTCGTAGTGGCCGTTGTGGGCGGCGTGGCGGTGGCCGTCGTGCAGGTAGTCGACGTGGTCGCCGTGCTGGACGGACTCGTGGCCGCAGCCTTCGCCGTGCTGGTGGGTGTGGTCGGCGTGCTCGGTGTGGCCCGCGGGCTCGCACTCGTCGTAGTGGCCGTCGTGTTCGCGATGCAGGTGACCGTCGTGCGCGTAGTCGACGTGGTCGCCGTGCTCGACCGCGGTGTGCCCGCAACCGGGGCCGTGCGCATGATCGTGCTCGGTGTGCTGCATATGCGCTGTCGTCATCAGTTCTCCCTCTTTCCCAGCGTGGACAGATGGAACTTGTGAGCGTCAACACATTAACATGTGCGCATCAATGCAGGTTGCTGGGGGTGCGCCGGCGCCGCCCGGAACCGTGGCGTCCGACGCGCTGCAGGAACGCGGACGCCACGGCATCGGAGACGTTAGAGCACCTGCGACAGAAAACGCTGTAGGCGTGGCGTCTGCGCGTTGTCGAACAGCGCGCCGGGCGTCCCGGTCTCCACCACCTGACCCTCGTCCATGAACACCACGCTGTCGGAAACCGTTCGGGCGAAGCCCATTTCGTGGGTCACCACGATCATCGACATACCCCCCGAGGCCAGATCGGCCATCAGCGCGAGCACCCCCTTGACCAGCTCGGGGTCCAGCGCCGAGGTGGCCTCGTCGAAGAACATCACCTCCGGCTTCATCGCCAGCGCGCGGGCGATCGCGACGCGCTGCTGCTGCCCGCCGGACAGGTTCCCCGGCCGCGTGTCGACCTTGTCGGACAACCCGACGATCTCGAGCTGTTCCACCGCGAGCGCACGGGCCGCCTCCTTGGACAGCCCGCGCAGTTTGCGCGGGCCGAGTGCGACATTGTCGGCCACGCTCTTGTGCGGGAACAGGTTGAAGTGCTGGAACACCATCCCGATGCGCTGGCGCAGCTTGTCCGGGTCTTCGGTGAGCACCGACTCGCCGTCCAGCAGCACATCACCCTGGTCGGGCTCGTGCAGCCGGTTCAGCACGCGCAGCAGCGTCGATTTGCCCGAGCCGGACGGGCCGATGACCGTGGTGGTCTTGCCCGCGTCGACGTGGATATCGATCCCGCGCAGCACGTGGTTGTGCCCGAGCGTGAGATGCAGTCCGGTACCGGTGAGGGAAGCACTCATGGGTCTACCCGCGCCCTTCCGTGATCGTGGCGGTCTCGACCGGGTCGATCGGCCGGTCCGGCCTGCCGGTGCGCATCCGGCGGTCGATGTAGTTCACCAGGTGGGTGAGCGGGATGGTGAGCAGCAGGTAGACCAGGCCCGCGGCGACCAGCGGGGAAAGGTTCCCGGTCTGCGCGTTCAGGTCCCGGCCGACCGCGAACAGCTCACGCTGGGTGGCGAGCAGGCCGAGGAAGTAGATCAGCGACGAGTCCTTGATCAGCGCGATGAACTGATTCATCAGCGCGGGCAGCACCCGGCGCACGCCCTGCGGGATCACCACCAGCGTCATCGCCTGCCGGTAGCCGAACCCGATGGCGCGGGCCGCCTCCAGCTGACCGGCCTCGACGGACTGGATACCGGAGCGGAAGATCTCACCGATATAGGCCGAGGCCAGCAGAGCCAGTGCGACAGCGCCGAGCCAGTACGGGTTGTTCCCGGTGATGTTGCGCGCCACCGGCCCGATGCCGAGGCCGATCAACAGGATGATCACCACGGCGGGCAGGCCGCGGAAGATATCGGTGTACACCCGGGCGGGCCAGCGCAGCCAGCGGGTCCGGGAGATGCCCGCCACCGCGAGCAGCATGCCGAGCACGGTGCCCAGCACGCCCGAAACCACCGCCAGGATCAGGGTATTCGGCAAACCGGTCTTGAACAGGTCGGGAAAAGCCTTGCGGTACAACGACCAGTCGAAGAACGTGTCCTTCAGTTGTTGCAGTGTGGATTTCGGCGCGGTCTGCGCGGTGTCGTCCGGCTGCTGCTGCGCGGCGAGGGCGGCGAAATCGGGGAGTTGCGGCAGCGGTGCGGCTTTGGAGCCCGGCTGCCAGCCCGGCGGCAGTTCGCGCGGCACCCAATCCTGGTAGAGCTTGGCGTAGGTGCCGTCCGCGATCACCGCGTCGAGGCCGCTGTTGAGCGCGTCGATCAGCGGCTGATTGTTCTTGGCCACCGCGTAGCCGACGAAGTTGTCCAGGCTGAAGGTGTTCTGCGACACGGTCGTTCCGTCGCCGGGCTTGATCGCGCCCTCTGCCTGCGCGGACGGCGCGACCCAGGCGTCGACCTGACCGGACTTCAGATTCGCGTAGGCGGTGTTGTAGTCGGGGAACTTCACCGGATCCAGGTGCAGCGTGTTGACCACGAACTCGTCCTGCACCGTGCCCTGCACGACGGCGATCCGGGTGCCGCGGTTCAGGTCCGAGAACCCTTTGATCGCACTGTTGGCCGGCGCGACCAGGGAGAAGTAGCCGAAGTCGTAGCCGTTGGTGAAGCCGACCAGCTGCCTGCGCGCATCGGTGGTGGTGATGTTCGACGAGCCGACGTCGAAGCGCCCGCCCGCCACCTGCGCCAGCAGCCCGGCGAACTCGGTGCCCGAGAACTCCACCTGCAGACCGAGTTTCGCGCCGATCGCGCGCAACAGTTCATTGTCGAAGCCGGTGAAGGCGCCCGCGCCGTTGACGCAGATGCTCGGCGGCGCGTCGGAGAGCGTGCCGACGCTGAGCTTGCCCGGCGTGATCAAGCCGAGCTTCGAGACGTCGATCGCGGACACCGGTGCGGTGGTCGCGGTGGTGTATTTGTCCGCGCCCGCGGTCTGTGCCGAGGCCAGGTTGGTCGGCGCGGCCGAGGCCGCGCTCACCCCGGGCGGGGAACACAGGTTGCGCTCCGAGGAAGCACCATCGGAGCCGGAACCACACGCCGTGGCCGCGAGACCGACGGCAAGCAATATCACGGCGATCAACGCACGAGACCGCACAGCGGGCAGACCAGCCATGATGGACAACCCTAGCGGCGCGCGGGTTGCTAACCCGCAGCTACCCCGGCGGTGCCCGGAACGGGACAAGTCGGACCTGGACCGCACGGATTCGGATCAGCGTGATCCGAATTCCGGCGCGCCCCGACCGTCCCGGAGCGGCAATCGGGCTCCGACCGGGCAGAACCGGCTCAGGCGAGCCCGCTGACCTGCTCCGGGTTCACCTCGTCGCGCCAGCGGACCGCGCGTTCGGCTTCGCTCAGGTCGTAGTCGGGTCCGTCGACGCCGATCGTGAAGGTGGACACACCTGCCGCGACGAATGCGGGCGCCTGTGCGAGCCCCGGCCACTGCACGGAACGCTCGATCCGCGCGTCGTCGGTGCCGACGGCGTCGCAATGCTCGGCGAGCACCTTGTTCTTGTGCGCGAGTTCGTCCAGACCGGAGAAGCTGTGCCACATGTGCGCGTACTCGGCGACCAGGCGCAGCGTCTTACGTTCACCACCGCCGCCGATGAGGATCGGGATCTCCCGGGTCGGCGCCGGGTTCAGCGCACGCAGCCGGGCGGTGAGCCGCGCCATGTTCTCCTTCAGCAGCGCGAGCCTGCTGCCCGGCGTGCCGAAGTCGTAGCCGTACTGGTCGTAGTCCTTCTGGAACCAGCCCGCGCCGATGCCGAGGATGAGCCGGCCGTCGCTGATGTGGTCGACCGTGCGCGCCATATCGGCGAGCAGATCCGGGTTGCGGTAGCCGCCGCCGGTGACCAGCGCGCCGAGCTCCACCCGTGCGGTCTGCTCGGCGATCGCGCCGAGCATGGTCCAGCACTCGAAGTGCGCGCCCGCGGGATCGCCGGTGAGCGGATAGAAGTGGTCCCAGTTGAAGACGATGTCGACGCCCGCGTCCTCGGCCCGGCGCACGGCGTCGCGGATGAGTCCGTACTTCGGGGCGTGCTGCGGCTTCAGTTGGACTGCGATCCGAACCGGGCGGTTCATGCTCGCACCTTGATGATTCGCTCACTCATGGCAACGCTCCTCCTCGACGTCGGCGGCACTTCCCCCGATCGAGGCTACCCGCGGCCGGCGGACCGGCGCAGCGTTCAAGCGCGATGCGGCTGGAAGGTGCTGCGGTCGGTGAGCAGGACCGCGAAGGTCAGCACCCAGGCGCCCACCGCCACGACCAGCAGGAGTTCCCCCAGGAGATGCAGCGCGGGCACACCGACTGCGGCGCCGGTGGACAGGGTCGCGACGGCGGTCATGCCCAGCGGGAAGACGGTGGCCCAGCGCCGGATGTCGTAACCGGGTCGCGGACGCACGATCTCGGCGATCATCAGCACGGCGTAACCGCTCAGGTTGAGGCCCAGCACGAGCAGCGCGACGACGCGCAGCAGCCCGTGCATGCCGCCGGTCAGCTGGTGGGCCGCAACGAGTTTCGACGCGGCCAGGGCCGAGATGGCCAGCGCTCCGGTGGCGATCCATTGATCGCCCGCCCCGGTCCACACCTGTTCGACATCGAAATGCACCAGGGCCCCGATATAGAGCAACAGACCGAGCGAGAAGAACACCGACGCGGCGAGGATCAGCCAATCGCCGGCCCCGGCGAGCGCCAAGGTACTCGCCAAGACAGCCAGCCCCTGCGTCGAGACGCACACCAGGAAGACGACGCCCGGCATGCGCCGCCGGGTATGCCGCAGCACACCGTGTAACAGCAACGGCCACAACACCATCGCCGCGACAAGCAGAACCACGGACACATCGGGCAGACCCAGTTGCGCGATCCGGCTGCCGAGCACCGTGGTCGCCGCGACACCGGTCAGCGCGGGCGGTGTATCGGCCTCCGCTATCCAGCGAGAGCGGTTGCGCAGCAACCGCTCTGCGAAATCGAAGACCAGCAGCAGCCAGACGAGCACGGCCAGCGCCAGCAGGACCCAGGACACGACCTCGAATCCGATCAGGTGCAGTCCGATCGACACGATGCCCGTGGCCATCACGAACGAGCCCGCCGCAGGCGGTAGTTCACGCCACCATCGCTGTGCCACGCAAGTATCACAACTCGAGCGCTCGCCCCTGGTCAAACAACTGGAGAGCGATCGATGCCGAGGGTTGGGACCGCATCGACAGGCAGCGCCCAACGCTCGATGCAACCAGCGCGCAGCGATCGGTTCCGCGCGAACTCGAGCATTTCGAGCAGGAATCGCGCAGAACCAGTAATATCGCGGGTCAACCCTTACTCGGATCGTCCGGCACGTTCCTGCCGGTGATGGGAAGTGATTTTCGCATGGCCACAGTGACCTTCGACCGCGCGACGCGGCTGTACCCCGGCTCCACCAAACCCGCCGTCGACCAGTTGAACCTGGAGATCGAAGACGGTGAATTCCTGGTCCTCGTCGGCCCTTCCGGTTGCGGCAAGTCGACCTCGCTGCGCATGCTGGCCGGCTTGGAGGACGTGAGCGACGGGCGCATCCTGATCGGCGCCAACGACGTGACGCACGCCGAACCCAAGGAACGCGATATCGCGATGGTGTTCCAGAACTACGCGCTCTACCCGCACATGACCGTCGCCGAGAACATGGGCTTCGCGCTGAAACTGGCCAAGGTCGCCAAGGCGGAGAAGGACAAGCGCGTGCTCGAGGCGGCGCAGCTGCTCGACCTGGAGCCGTACCTGGACCGCAAGCCCAAGGCGCTGTCCGGTGGTCAGCGCCAGCGCGTCGCGATGGGCCGCGCGATCGTGCGCCAGCCCCAGGTGTTCCTGATGGACGAGCCGCTGTCGAACCTGGACGCGAAACTGCGCGTGCAGACCCGCACCCAGATCGCGCAGCTGCAGCGCCGGCTCGGCACCACCACCGTGTACGTCACGCACGACCAGGTCGAGGCGATGACCATGGGCGATCGCGTCGCGGTGCTGAAAGACGGTCTGCTGCAACAGTGCGCGACCCCGCGCGACCTGTACCAGGATCCGGTCAACGTGTTCGTCGCCGGGTTCATGGGTTCCCCCGCGATGAACCTGTTCACGCTGCCGGTGTCCGGCGGGACCGTGTCGCTCGGCGGCCACGAGCTGCCACTGCCCCGTTCGGTGGTCGACGCGGCCGAGGGTTCGGTGTCGGTCGGCATCCGCCCCGAGCACTTCGAACTCAACGGCGCGGGCGGCGGTATCGAGATGGAAGTCGACGTGGTCGAGGAACTCGGCTCCGACGCCTACATCTACGGCCGCACCACCTCGCAGGGCAACGCCGCCGGGGAAACCATTGTGGCGCGGGCAGATTGGCGCAACCCGCCATCGAAGGGCACGCGCGTCCGGCTCTCCACCGACCCGGTACACACCTACTTCTTCTCGTCCACCGACGGTCGCCGCCTGAACTGAGTCCGTAGGTCCCCGCGCGCGCAGGTCGATCGTTCCCGCACCCCTTCTACGTTCCCGCACCCGCTGTGGCGTGGCGCAGCGAGTGCGGGAAGACGGAAAGGGTGCGGGAATTCAAGAGCGGCGCGGGGACCGCTTCGCGGCGAGGTAGTCGTCGTTGACGCGGACGCCGAGTTGTTCGAGCGCGATCTCGTGGCCGGATTCGCTGCGGACCTGGACGCGCACGGGAGCGCCCGTGGCTTCCTCGACCAGTAGCAGCGGGGCCGGGCCCGGCTGCAGGTAGGCGTCGCCCCACTGCATCAGCGCGAGGACGGCCGGGAGCAGGTCGCGGCCCATCTCGGTCAGCACGTACTCGTGCCGGGTGCGTTTGCCCTGCTCCTGGTAGGGCTGCTTGGTGAGCAGGCCCGCGGCGGTGAGTTTGCGCAGCTGGCTCGCCGCGGCCGCGTCGGTGATGCCGACGCGCTGCGCGAAGCCGTCGAACCGGGTGGTGCCGTAGTACGCCTCACGCAGAATCAGGACGGCCGAGCGGGTGCCGACCAGATCCATCGCCTTGGCGATCGAGCAGTCGGTCGTCTGCCACGCGCTCAGATCGGCCAACCGACCTTCCATCACTGCTGCCATGACCGACATCATAGCCGAGCTGACTTGCCTCAACTATTGCCAGGTGTAGGCTGACTATGTACTGATAGAGCCAGGCAGGGCCGCCGGCTCTCGGTCCGGAAAGGTTGCACCATGAGAGACGCGGTGATCGTCGAAGCGGTACGCACCCCGATCGGCAAGGGCAAGCCGAACGGCGCGTTGCACGAGGTCAATGCGGTGGACCTGCTCGCGCACAGCCTGCGCGAGGTGGTCAGCCGCAGCGGTGTCGACTCGGTACTCATCGATGACGTCATCGGCGGCATCGTCACCCAGGTCGGCGAGCAGGGCATGAACATGACCCGGCGGGCCGCACTCGCGGCCGGCTACCCCGAATCCGTCGCCGCCACCACGGTGGACCGGCAGTGCGGCAGCAGCCAGCAGGCGATCCACTTCGCCGCGCAGGGCGTGCTCGCCGGCGCGTACGACATCGTCGTCGCCGCCGGTGTCGAATCGATGGGCCGAGTTCCCATGGGCGCCAACCTCGTCGGCTCCGACGATGTCTCGGGCGTCGGCTTCGCCGAGCGCTACCCGGAAGGGCTGGTACCGCAAGGGATCAGCGCCGAGCTGATCGCCGCCGAATGGGGGCTGAACCGCACGCAGCTCGACGAATTCGCCATCGGCAGTCACGAAAAGGCCGCCCTGGCAACGAAGAACGGCCTGTTCACGCGCGAACTCGCGCCACTCGACGGGCTGTACACCGACGAGGGCATCCGGGTCGGCAGCACCCTGGACACCCTCGCCAAGCTGCGTCCCGCGTTCTACGACGAGGCGATGTCGGCCCGCTTCCCGCAGATCGGCTGGGCGGTCACCGCGGCGTCCGCGAGCCAGGTCAGCGACGGCAGCGCCGCGGTGCTCATCATGACCAGCGAGCGTGCGAAGCAGCTGGGTCTGCGTCCACTGGCGCGGCTGCACAGCTTCGCGGTGGCCGGCGACGATCCGCTGCTGATGCTCACCGCCGTCATCCCGTCGACCCGAAAGGTGTTGCAGCGGGCCGGACTCCAGCTCTCCGATATCGATCTGTTCGAGGTCAACGAGGCCTTCTCGCCCGTCGTGCTGGCCTGGGCGCAGGAGACCGGCGCCGACCTCGCGAAGGTCAACGTGCACGGCGGCGCGATCGCCATCGGCCACCCGCTCGGCGCCTCCGGCACCCGCCTGGCCACCACCCTGGTCCACGCGATGCAGGAACGCGGCGCCCGCTACGGCCTGCAAACCATGTGCGAGGCAGGCGGTTTGTCCAACGCGATGATCCTCGAACGCCTCTGATCGGATCGGTGCCCACCCCGCGGGGTGGGCACCGTCATACCGCGACCAGCACGATCGCGACCAGCAGTCCGGCCACCCACGCGCCGACGATCACCGGCACCGCCACCACGGGGGTCCAGCCGACAGGCCTGCGGGCCCGGACCTTTCCGACCATCAGCAGCACCGCCCAGAGCACCGCGCCGGCGATCCCCGCGAACGCGACGAACTGCGCGACCGCCAGATAGCGCCGCGCCCCGCCGTCGGCGTCCTCCCAGGCGACCACGTCGTAGACCGACACGAAGGCCGCCACCACCCAGGCAAAACCGATCACGAACACCGACCCGAGCACCGCCCGCGCGATATCCGCTCCCCACCCCCGCAATTGCGAACTCACCCCTCATTCCTGCCCGCAACGTCGCTGTACCAAACGCGCGACGCTCAGGTTGCCGCGCCGGGCCCGGGCAGCAGGTCGATGTCGGTGGCGCGCATGGGTTCGCCGCAGTGGTCGCAGCGCAGCTGCACATCGCTGATCTCGCCGCAGGCGTGGTGGCGGTACAGAACCGGCGGCCCGGCCGCCCCCGCGCGCCATTTGTCGCCCCAGCCCTTCATCACCATGAGCACCTCGAACAGTTCGATGCCCTGCTGAGTCAGCACGTATTCGTAGCGCGGGCGCTGGTCGTAGGGCTTGCGCTCGAGAACGCCGTGCTCGACCAGGTGGTTCAGCCGCTCGGTGAGCACCTTGCGGGAGACACCGAGATCGGCCTGGAGCTGATCGAAGCGCGTCATGCCGACGAACACGTCGCGCAGGATCAGCGGTGACCATGCCTCGCCGATGACATCGAGGGTGCGCGCGATGGAGCAGGCCATCTCGCCGAAGTTCGTCCGCTGCATGACATCAGTCTAGCAATTGGGGTTCCCTTAAGGAACTCTAACTGCTACGGTTCTGGAGTCTCCTGAAGGAACTCAGAAAGGAAAGCGGCGATGAGCAAGGTCATCAGCGCCCATTCGGTATCCGTAGACGGCTATATCACCGGGCGCGACCCGCGAGCCGGGCACGGACTCGGCGACGGCGGGATGCTGTTCGACTGGTACTTCGACGGCGACACACCCAGCGCGGTGTTCGACGGTTTCCGGCTGAGCGCGCCGAGCGCCCGGGTCTTCGACGCCGCGGGCGGGCGGGTGGGCGCGATCGTCGCCGGCCGCAATACCTACGAAGACTCGGAACGATTCCACGGTGGCAGTCCGCATCCGAACGCCCGGCTGGTCGTGCTCAGCCATCGGCCGATGCCGGTCAGCGAGCAGCAGATCCTGGTCACCACCGGGATCGACGACGCGATCGCGGCGGCCCGCGACGCGGCCGGGGGCGGTGATGTCGGGTTGATGGGCGGTGGTGTGCTCGCCGCGGCGTTGCAGGCCGGGCTCGTCGACGAGGTGCTCCTGCACCAGGTTCCGATCCTGCTCGGCACCGGTCGGCCGTTCTTCCAGTCGCTCCCGGATCACGTGCGGCTGCGGCTGATCGAAGCCGTCCCCGCCCCCGGCGTCACCCACCTGCACTACGAGGTTCAGCGATGATCGACCCCGCCGTCCGCCAAGTTCTCGACAGTGCTCCGCACGCGCACCTGGCCACCCTGCTGCCCGACGGTTCACCCCACGCCGTGCCCGTCTACGTCGGCACCGAGGGCGACCACGTCGTCATCCTCACCGACCCGGACTCCCGCAAGGCCCGCAACCTGCGCCGCGACCCGCGCGTCGCATTGTCGATGACCCCCGCCGACAACCTCTTTCACCCGGTGATCCTGCGCGGCCGGGTCGTCGAATGGCTCGACGGCGACGCCGCCTGGGCGATCATCGACCGGCTCGCGATCGAATACACCGGCCGGCCCTACTCCCGCGAACTCCACCGCGTCGTCGCCCTGATCGAGCCCGACCACCAGCGCGCCGGGTGAGAGCGGTTGGCCGCGTTGAGGGTTCGGTCGTGGTGCAGCAGGATGGGGTGATGACTGTCGCACCCGATGGGGAAGACCTCGCCACCGCGCCGGGTGGTGCGGTGCTGGCGGGAACTGTTCTCGGCGTGGCGATTCTGCTGTGTGTTCGGCTCGAGCGAGTTCCGTTCGGGGGTGCGCTGACCGGTCCTGATCAGCTGGTGGGGATCGTGCTCGGCGGGGGGCTGCTGGGCGTCTGCCTGCTGGTCTGGGCGATCAAGACGCTATACGTGGTGGGCAGGCAGCGGCAGTGGTCGTGGCGGATCATCGCGGTACCGGTGGTGGTATTCGCCGGGCTGGCAGCCGGATTGGTGGCGTAAGGGTGCGTCACGGAGTGTCGTAGACCTCGTTCGCCAGGGCCACACCGCTGAGGAACGAGGCCACGATCAGGGCCATGGCGACGACCGGCCAGTACCACATCAGCCAGCGCTTCACGGCGGCGATGATGATCATGACGAAGGAGCCGGCCAGGGCGAGGGCGGTGCCACCCCAGGAAACGACGAATGCCGCACTCAGATATTCGTCGCGGCAATTGCGTCCGGGTCCGCACGCGTCGGCGGCGAAGGCGAAGAAGACGGTGCAGTAGGCGGCAAGCAGGCCGAGCACCGCGGCGGCGCAATAGAGGACGACGGTGAGGATCACGTCCCAGGTCCGCTGCTGCGGCTGGGCCGACTGATAAGCGGCCGGGTAGTAGGTCATGCCTTCAGCATCCTGGGCGCGGCCGAGGGCGAGTACCGCAAAACTACTCAGGCCGGATGGGGGGATTCCGTGCCGGTTACGCTGGCGGCGATGAGCGATCAAGTGCTGGAGAGCTTCGTCTACGCCATACCGATGCGCACCCGATTCCGCGGTATCACGGTGCGCGAAGGGATGCTGATCCGCGGACCACTCGGCTGGGGCGAGTTCTGTCCGTTCGTCGAATACGACGACCGGGAAGCGGCCGGGTGGCTGGCGACAGCGCTCGAGCAGATCAGCGCCGGATGGCCGGCACCGGTCCGGGACCGGATCCCGATCAACTGCACGGTGCCCGCGGTGGACGCGGAGCGCGCACACGCGATCGTCGCGGGATCGGGCTGCGGCACGGCGAAGGTGAAGATCGCGGACCACCCCGATTCGCTGAGCGAAGATCTCGCACGGGTCGAGGCGGTGCGGGACGCTCTGGGTCCGGCCGGGGCGATCCGGGTCGATGCCAACGCGGTGTGGGAGGTCGAGACCGCGGTCGCGCACATCACCCGAATCGACCGTGCCGCAGGCGGTTTGGAGTACGTCGAGCAGCCGTGCCGGACGATCGAGGAGTTGGCGGCGGTGCGCGCACGCGTCGACGTCAGGATCGCCGCGGACGAATCGATCCGGCGCGCGGAAGACCCGCTGCGCGTCGCGGTCGCCGGAGCCGCCGATATCGCGGTGCTCAAATGCACCCCCCTGGGCGGGGTCCGGCGCGCACTGCGGGTAGCCGAGGCCGCCGGATTACCCTGCGTGATCTCCTCGGCACTGGAAACCAGCGTCGGCCTGGCCGCCCAACTGGCTCTTGCCGGGGCCCTCCCCGAACTCGACTTCGCCTGCGGACTGGGCACGTTGTCCCTGCTCACCGGCGACACTGTGCGCGATTCGCTACGCCCGACCGACGGCTACCTCCCCGTCCCCCACACCGCCCCCCAACCCGACCCCGCCCTACTCGAGCAGTACCGCCAACGCGACCCCGAACGAGTCACCTGGTGGGAGAACCGCCTCACGCGCACCCTCCGATTGATCCCACCCGCACCCTGATTCGCCGCCACCTCCGAATGGTCGCGGCCCGTGCAGCACGCACAGCTCGGCCCGGAATGCGTGACACCGACCCCAGCAGCGCGCAGAACCGACCCGGCGATGCGCGCCGCCGACCGAGGCCAGGCACAGCGTCGACCTGACTTATCGCCGCCTCCGGCCTGGGCGGTGCACGGAGTCCACCCCGAACAATCACGGCGACCGTCTATGGATCGCAGCCTTGACCCAGCGGCGTGCGACGCCGGCCGTATTGCGCGAGGGAAGGCGCACCCGCTGGGGCGCAAGGGGGTCACCCCAGGCGTACGCCGCAGCCCAGCATTGTGGCGCGCAGGATCAGGGCGGCTTCGGGGCCGATGATGCCGTCTACCAATTCCAGGTAGCGGGTGCAGAATTCGGGACCGTGGGGGGCGACCTTCTCGGGCGCCGATTCCAGGTGGTGGGTGAGCTCGTGCAGGACGACGAGTTCGCGTAGCGCCCAGGCGGTTCCGCCGGTGTGCAGCGGGACGGCGAGCACGGCCTCGGCGGACTCGTAGTGGGCGGCGGTGGCACCCGCCCGGGCGCGCACCCGCACCGGTACGTCGGCGCGATCCCACTGTGCCCGAATCCAATTCAGGGCGAGCACCTTGTCCGCGTAGCTCTGCACCGAGTCCACCGAGGCGAAGCGCCGTTCGATCGGCAGGGTGATATGCGAGCCGTAGAGTTCGACGGTGCGATTGCCGTGCTCGTCGGCACGATCGAAGACCCCGCGCACCAACTGCTCCGCGTCGTACACCTTGGCGCGCTGGGTATCTCGCGCACTCACGACAGGTCTCCTGGCGAGTACGTCCCCAGCCCGAACCCACTGTGGCTCAGGTCACTCAGCTGACACACGCTCACGAGCATCGTCCTACGTACCCGAATGCGCGACCCGAGCGGGAAATCCGCGACGCACTCACTCCGAGCCGTCGCCCGCGCCGCGCGCCTTCCGAGTGGTCAATTGCCCGCGCGCCGCACCGAGTTCGGGGGAGGTGCCCAGGCGGGCGGCCTTGCCCGCGCGGTCCCCCGCGCGCCGCGCCGCCGCGGAATGCCCGGCCGAGGACTGCGGTCCACGCCAGGTGCCACGTGCCTCGGAGGTGCGGGTGTAGAAATCGGTGAGCTCGATCTCCTTGTTGCGCAAGGCGAGCGCGGTGCCGGTGGCGGGTGCGTCGGCGGGGACCACCTCGGCTTCGACCTCGGCCTTCACCGCGGCGAGCCGCTGCCCGATCCGCGCCGCGAACGCCATCTGGAAATTCAGGCGCGCCGTCACGCCCGCGACCGGCGCCTGCACCCGGCGTTGCACCTTTCGGCCCCAGCGCTTTTCGGTGACCACCTTGTCCACGGTCGCCGACCGGTACTGACCCGACTTGATGTACTGATCCGACGCGCGGACCATCTGGACGAGCAGACTCGCGTACAGCGCCTCGCAGGTATCGATGTCGGAGTCGAAACCGTAGGCGTACACCTGGGTCGAGGTGCGAGCGACATCGCAGCGCACATCGTTGGCGGACGCGATCGCGACGAAGAGTTGCACGTACGTGCGCAATCCGCGCTTGCCCGGCTCGCCGATCGGGATCATCCGCTGGATCGGCGTCGGCCTGCGTTCGCGCCCCGCGACGTGCGCACGCGCCACCGTCAGGTCGATGGACGAGCGGGTCGCGAGGCGTTGCGCCGCGGCGAGGAACGCCTCGGCCTCGTGTTCGTTGTCGGTGGACTCGGCCTGGCGCAGCAGTCCGCCGATGCGTGTCAGCATCCGTTCGGGAACCGGGTTCGGCGATGTCATCACCTGCGAGCTTAGGCGGCGGGACGCGGCGATGTAGCGCGGACTTCCCGCCACATTCCCCCGAGTAACTCCCACACCATGTATCTTGCGTTGTGCAACCGGCAGGGTGTGCTAATGCTCACGATCGATCTGGAGTGTCCGCGATGGCTGTGAAAAAGGTGTCGTCCCTACGTACGTCGCTCGTACCGAAGGCCGCGGTCGCGGCTGTCTCGGTCGCGCTGCTGACGGCGACGTTCACCAGCGCCTGCTCCAGTGACAGCGGCGGCAGCCCGACCAGCCAGAACCTGACCGGGCGCGGCCCGATCACCTACGTCGAGGGCAAGGACACCACCGAGACCGGTGCGGTCAAGCAGCTCATCGAGCGCTGGAACGCCGCGCACCCGGACGAGCAGGTGACGTTCAAGGAACAGTCGAACGACGCCTCGCAGCAGTACGACGACCTGGTCGAGCACATGCGCTCCAAGCAGTCCAACTACGACGTGGTCGCCCTCGACGTGCCGTGGACCGCCGAGTTCGCCGCGAAGGGCTGGATCCAGCCGCTCAAGGACGCCTTCGCCATCGACACCTCCGCGCTGCTCTCCCCGCCGGTCGCCAGCGCCACCTACAACAACACGCTGTACGCGGCCCCGCGAAACACCAACGGCGGCTTGCTGTTCTACCGCAAGGACCTGGTGCCGAACGCGCCGAAGACCTGGACCGAGCTGCTCGCCCAGTGCCCGCTGGCCAAGGAGCAGAACATCGGCTGCTACGCCGGTCAGTTCGCGCCGTACGAGGGCCTGACGGTGAACACCGCCGAGGTGATCAACGCCTACGGCGGCAGCTTCGTCGGCGCCGACGGCAAGACCCCGACGGTGAACAGCCCGCAGTCCCGGGCCGGCCTGAAGGTACTGGTCGACGCCTACAAGAGCGGCGATATCCCGCCGGAGGCCATCTCGTTCAAGGAGCCGGAGAGCAGCAACGCGTTCGCGCAGGGCAAGCTCATGTTCCTGCGTTCGTGGCCGTCCACCTACGGTGACGTCGGCGGCGAATCGTCCGCGGTGAAGGACAAGTTCGCGGTCGCCCCGCTGCCCGGTGAGAACGGTGTCGGCGCGTCCACGCTCGGCGGCTACAACGCGGCGATCAGTGCCTACTCCAAGAACAAGGCCACCGCGCTCGACTTCCTGCGCTTCCTGATCAGCGAGGACGCCCAGCACATCGTCGCCTCCGGTGCGCTGCCCTCGGTGCGCGCGTCGATGTACGACGACCCGGCCCTGATCGCGAAGATGCCGTACCTGCCCGCGCTCAAGGATTCCATCGCCAGCGCGGTGCCGCGCCCGGTCACGCCGTTCTATCCCGCGGTGTCGAAGGCCATCCAGGAGAACGCCTATGCTGCGCTGAAGCAGACCAAGTCGGTCGACGACGCGATCACCGGCATGCAGAAGGGCATCGAGACCGCGGGATCGTAGGCGGAAGCGCAACGGACCCGACGAGACCCGTAGGAGAGAGAAACGGTGTCGGATCCTTCGGGAGCGGCCAGCACTGTGTCGAGTGAGGATTTCCTGCCACGCAAGCGTGGCCTCGGCGAAACTCTGGCATTGGAAATGCGGCGCTCCGGTAAAGCCTGGCTGTTCGTCGCGCCGGTACTGCTGGCGCTGGCGGTGGTCATCGGTTATCCGGTGGTGCGCGCGCTGTGGATGTCGTTCCAGAAGGATTCGGGGCTGGACCCGGCGACGGGCATGTTCACCGAGGGTGGCAGCGCCGGCTTCTCGAACTACACGCACTGGCTGCTGCAACAGTGCCAGGCGGGCGGCGAGACGGTCAGCTGTCCCACCGGCAACCTCGGGTCGCAGTTCTGGCTGGCCATCGGCGTCACGCTGTTCTTCACGGTGGTCACGGTGACGCTGGAGGCCACGCTCGGCCTCGGCTTCGCCATGGTGATGGGCAAGACGTTCCGCGGCCGCGCCCTGCTGCGCGCCGCGGTGCTGATCCCGTGGGCGATCCCCACCGCGGTCACGGCGCGGCTGTGGGAGTTCATGTTCCAGTACGACGGCGTGGTGAACCGGGTGTTCGGCACCCACATCCTGTGGACCTCCGACGCCTGGGCCGCCCGGTTCGCGGTGATCGCCGCCGACGTGTGGAAGACGACGCCGTTCATGGCGCTGCTGCTGCTGGCGGGCCTGCAGGTGATCCCGGCCGACGTGTACGAGGCGGCCCGGGTCGACGGCGCGACCGCCTGGCAGCGCTTCACCCAGATCACCTTGCCGCTGCTGCGCCCGGCCCTGCTCGTCGCGGTGCTGTTCCGCACCATGGACGCGCTGCGCATGTACGACCTGCCCGCGATCATGACGCTGAACAACCCGTCCACCCGGGTGCTGTCGATCCTGGTGGTCGACCAGGTCCGGCAGGGCCCCAACAGCGCGGCCGCGCTGTCGACGATCACCTTCCTGCTGATCTTCGCGGTGGCCTTCGTGCTGGTGAAGGTCTTGGGCGCCAACGCCGTCCGGACCCAAGAGGAACAGCGGGAGGCGCACTGATGTCCGTACAGACTTCGGCAAAGCCTGCCGCGCAATCGGTTCCGTGGACCCACCGGCTCAAGTCGGTGCGGCTCTACGCCGGTGTGTTCATCGTGCTGGTGTGGGGGCTCGGGCCGTTCTACTGGATGGCCGTGACCGCGTTCCGCGATCCGGACTACACGTTCGACAGCACCCCGTGGCCCACGCACGTCACGCTGGAGAACTTCCGCAACGCCTTCGACACCAGCCGCGGCAACAACTTCGGCCGGGCGTTGATCAACAGCGTGGTCATCGGCTCGATCACCACGGTGATCGCCCTGCTGATCGGCGTGCTGGCGGCGTACGCGCTGGCGCGGCTCACCTTCCGCGGCAAGTACCTGGTGTCGGGCCTGATCCTGAGCGCCTCGATGTTCCCGGTGGTGGTGCTGGTGACCCCGCTGTTCCAGCTCTTCACCAACATCGGCTGGATCGGCGAATACCAGGCGATGATCATCCCGAACATCTCGTTCGTGCTGCCGATGACCGTCTACATCCTGGCTTCCTTCTTCACCGAATTGCCGTGGGAGCTCGAAGAAGCCGCGCGGATCGACGGCGCGACGAAGATGCAGGCCTTCCGCCTGGTGATGCTGCCGCTGGCCGCGCCCGCGGTGTTCACCACCGCGATCCTCGCGTTCATCGCGGCGGTCAACGAATACCTGCTGGCCCGGCTGCTCTCCTCGGACAAGACCGAGCCGGTGACCGTCGCGGTCGCCCGGTTCTCCGGTAACAACCCGCTGGTGGAGCCCTACGCGGCGATCATGGCGGCGGGCACGATGGTGTCCATTCCGCTGGTGCTCATGGTGCTGCTGTTCCAGCGCCGGATCATCTCCGGCCTCACCGCCGGTGGCGTGAAGAGCTAGCTCTCGCGCAGAATTCCGGTGCGCCGCAACGGCCCGGTGATAGCATCGCGGGTCACCCACGGCACGAGTACAGTCGTGCCGTGGGGGCACATTTCCGATCGTTGTTCGTGCAGGTGAGATTCGACCGACGCTCCGGGAGGAGATGATCGTGGGCTCGATTCGCAGGCGGAAAGCGCGGCGCGGCACTGATTCCGCGCCCTACTCCTCCATCGCGGGCTTCAACGAGCTGACCTCACCCGCCGCCCGCGCGAAGCGGCGCGCGCACGCGGCGAAGGACCGCCCGCCGACCACACCGAAACCCACTACGGATCCGAATCGCCCGCCGCGCACCCGAGCGGAACGGTTCCGCCGGCTCGTGCTGGCGCTGTTCATCATCTTCGGCGTGGTGCCACTGCTGCTCTCGGTGCTCGTCTACTGGAGCGCCGAGATCCCCGATCCGAGTTCGGTGCAGACCAACCAGATCGCCACCATCCTGGCCGCCGACAGCAGCACGGTGATCGCCAAAGTCGTGCCGCCGAACGGGAATCGGACGCCGGTCCCGCTGGCCGAGGTGCCGCAGTCGACCCGCGACGCGATGCTGTCCGCGGAGGACCGCAACTTCTACAGCAACCCCGGCTACTCGACCTCCGGCTTCCTGCGCGCCGCCCGGGACAACCTGCTCGGCCGCGACGACGCGGGCGGCGGCTCCACCATCACCCAGCAGTATGTGAAGAACGCCTTCCTCGGTTCCGAACGCACGCTGACCAGGAAGATGCGCGAGCTGATCATCGCGGCGAAGATGGCGCGCCAGTGGAGCAAGGACGACATCCTCGCCGCCTATCTCAACACCATCTACTACGGGCGCGGCTCGTACGGGATCGCGGCCGCGACCAAGGCGTATTTCAACAAGCCGGTGAATCAGCTGACCCTGGCCGAGGGCGCGGTGCTCGCCGCACTCGTGCGCACCCCGTCCATCCTCGACCCGGAAACCCACCTGCCCGACCTGACGGCCCGCTGGCAGTACGTGCTCGACGGCATGGTCGAGATGGGCGTGCTCGCGCCGGGCACCCGCGATGCCACCACGTTCCCGGCGATCATCCCGCTCAACGAGATTCCCGACGAGAACGTGGCCCGCGGGCCCGAGGGGCTGATTCGCGCCCAGGTGGTTCGCGAGCTGCGTTCCGCCGGGATCAGCGAGCACGAATTGAACACCGGGGCTTTGCAGATCACCACCACGATCGACGCCAAGGCACAGCAGGCGGTGCTCGGCGCGGTGCAGGATCGGCTGGCCGGTCAGCCCCCGGAACTGCGCGCGGCGGTGGTGTCGATCGATCCGCGTTCCGGCGCGGTGCGCGCCTACTTCGGCGGATTCGACGGCATCGGCTACGACTTCGCCCAGGCGCCGCTGCAGACCGGGTCGGCGTTCAAACCGTTCGCGGCGATCGCCGCGCAGCAGCAGAGCGTCCCGCTGACCCGGCTGCTGGACAGTTCCCCGGTCACCGACCGCGGCACGAAAATCACCAACGTGGACGGTGAATCGTGCGGCAAATGCACCATGGCCGAGGCGCTCAAACGATCGCTGAACACCAGCTTCTACCGGCTCACCATGTCAATGTTCGACGGCCCGAAGGCGATCGCCGACGCGGCGCACGCGGCGGGTATCCCGGAGGAGATCCCCGGCGTGGCCGGGAAGACGCTCACCGAGGACGGCGGCCGGCCGTTGAACGGAATCGTGTTGGGGCAGTATCTCGTTCGTCCCATCGATATGGCCTCCGCCTATGGCACCATCGGTGCGTCCGGGGTTTATCACCAGCCGTACTTCGTGCAGCGGGTGGTGACCGGTGACGGACGGGTGCTGCTGGATCGCGGCGCTCCGGAACAGCAGATCGGCAAACAGATGCCCGCAGGGCAACAGCGCATACCGAAGGCGATCGCCGACAAGACCACGCAGGCGATGACACCGATCGCGGCATACTCCAACGGCCACGCCCTCGCCGGTGGCCGGCCGTCCGCGGCCAAGACCGGCACCACCCAGCTCGGCGAGTCCGCGGACAACAAGGACGCGTGGATGATCGGGTTCACCCCGGCGCTGTCCACGGCCGTCTGGATCGGGACCGAACGGTCCCAGCCCATCCACACCGCCCGCGGGTCGGACATCTACGGCTCCGGCCTGCCCGCAGACATCTGGAAGCAGGTGATGGACAACGCGCTCGACGGCACGCCGGTCGAGCAGTTTCCCGCCGTGGACGGGCCCGGCCCGGCCGCGACACCCAACGCGAACAAGCCCTCCGGCGGCACCTACGACATCCTGAACCCGCCGACGGGCGCCCCGCGTGAGCCGGTCGTCATCATCCCGCCCGCCCCGCAGCCGCCCAAGGAAGTGGAGATCTTCCCCGGGCTGAGCATTCCGGTCCCGGGATAGCGATGATGCTGTGACCTTCGAGCACCCGGGGGAACGGTTGGCATGGCAGCATCGTTTGCCAGAGTGAGAGCGAACAGGGACTGTGTCGGAACAGGCCGACGCCGGAGTCCCGGGATCGATGCGGAAGGATATGCGCTCGAACGACGACACAGCGGTGTGAGCGACAGGCCCGGAGGCGGCGACTTGCCTGACCACGATGGGCTTCGAAACGGAACACAGCGACCCGCGAACCGGCCCGGAGGCGCACCACGAAGGGCCAGGGAGCGCCGCAATTGGAGACAGACGAGACATAGGGGCTACGCCGGTGGATTTCAATGTCGTTGACCAACCCGAGACGCTGGTGGCGGGCACGGTACTGCGCAGCCCGGCGCTCGCGGTCGAGGGGCCGCGCCGCGCGAAAGTCGAAGAGGCGTGGAAGCGCAATCTGGCGCGCCAATTGCCCGGACCGCCGACGACCGCGTACGTCGACCACGCGCCGGAGATCAATTCGTATCTGACCCACATCGTGGGTTATCGCTGCCGCAGCCTCGACGACTTATTGCCCGGCGACGTACTGGCCCGGGTGCCCGCGGGACGATTCGCGCGGTTCATCGCCAGCGGTGACAACCTCGGCGACACCATCGTCTACATCTGGCGCTCGGTGTGGGATGCCGAGGCCGCGGGCCGTTTCGTGCGGTCCTATACCGGCGATTGGGAGCATTATCCCGACGCGCGCACGGTCGAAGTCTTCGTAGCGCTGGCAGACGATCAGGTCGACGGGTAGGAACAGACTGTGGACTTCGAGATTGTCACGTTGGACGAGAGCCTGGTCGCCGGACTGACCGTCCCGCTGGCCGGGCGTGAGGTGACCGCCCGCGACCTCGACCTGGTGAACTTCACCTGGGACCGCTACCTCGCGCGGGAAAAGAACGTGCCGCGGGTGGCCGCCTATATCGGCCAGAACGATCACGCCGTCGCGGTGCTCGGTTACGAGATCACCGGCATGGCCGAAATGGACGCCGGCGACGTGCTCACCCGCGTCCCGCAGGGCCGCTACGCCAAGTTCGTCGTCTCCGACAAGCCCTACGACCTGCTCCGCACCGCCTGGGCCCAGGTCCGCAAGGCCGAAAGCGCCGGCACCATCACCCGCTCCCACACCGCCGAACTCGAGCGCTACACCGGCCCCACCTCCGTAGAGGTCTACGTCTCCCTCGACTGACCCTCGACCGAAAAACGCCTAGAGCCACACGCAGGTCTGCGTGTGGCTCTAGGCGTTTCAGGGGCTCCGAGATGTGTGGAAGCGAGGTTCTGAAAGACCTGTCGGTCTGCATCGTGCGTCAAGGGAAGGTAGAAATCTCAACTGCCCGGCAGTCGGCCTGAGACACGGACCCGAGCTACCGAATCACGGGTATCCGTTCTTTGTCGGTGTCCCAGGGTGTCACATCGAGGTGTCGCATCACGGTTTCGCATGATCAGGTTTGCATAGGTGAGCGCGAAACAGATATTCACCGAACGATCTTGCGCATACAGTCGTTGGTTGTGTTCGGATACTCTGATGCCATGCACACACAGACGTCCACTGCGCCAACAACATCGATGCAGGTCGATGGCATTGCCGACGGCGTGGACGTGGGCGACGCCGGGCCCCAAGCCACTCCTCAGGAAACCCGACTGGAGCTGCTGAAAGTCTCCGGTCGCGGGTACACAGTTGTGCGCCATCTGTTCACTCAGTTGCCCTCCGATGAGTCAGCGCGAGCCAGCGTGCTCGGCCCCATGGTCACAGACCGCAAGCGCCGCTCGATTCAGCTCTACCTCATGCTGCTGACGGCGTGGCCGTATGTGGCGAACCTGGCGGAGAAGGGCCAGCCTCCGTTGGCATCGGAGGTATGGGCCCGGGCCCTGCGGACGCAAAAAGGCAGGCAATGGACAAACACCCACGTGTCCGCCGCCTGGACCGACCTGGAGCAGCGCGGTTTGATCGACCGGAAGCGGCTCGCGCGCGGCGTGGTGGTGCGACCACGCCGGGAAGATGGCAACGCCGACTATACGAAGCCAGGACAGAAAGCCAACGACCGCAGGGAGACCTACTTTGTTCTCCCCCAGGAATTCTGGACAGAAGAGTGGTTCGAACGGCTCACCTTGCCGGGGCTTGCGATGTTACTGGTCATCTCGGCGGGCACCAGCGACAAAGCCGAGATCTGGCTGACGAACGCGAAAGTTCAAGACTGGTACGGCATCTCACCGCGTTCCGCTGAAGCCGGTATCGAAGACCTGAAAGCGCACGGTCTACTCACCGAACGCGTCGAGTGGATCAAAGCGCCGTTGTCCGCGATCGGTGCCACGCAACGGCACTGGTACAGCCTCGCTGGCGCGTTCGGCACCGACCAACGCCGCAAGGTCCAAAAGGCTGCACAGGTTCAGTTGGAGACGCGCAGAGGAAAAAGCGCATCCGGCGACGTCGCGGACCCGGAGGTTCGCCGGGTTCTCGTCAAGAAGACCGGCAAGAAGCAGAAGAAGCGCCCATCCGGAGAGGTCGCTGGGAAATGACTACCGACGACACGAACCGCCCGGCGTCCGAGGCGACTTCGACCCACGCGTGGATCGATGAATCGAGCATCGAGCGGGTCGCGGAGGGAGCCGGTGGCTTCTACGTGCTGGCTGCGGTCATCGCTTCCCCGCTCGACTGCGAGGCATTTCGCATGGACCTCGCAGCGCTGCTCCCCAAAGGAGCCGGCCGATTGCATTGGCGCGATGAATCGGCAGCACAACGACGCAAGGTCGTCGACGCCATAACCGGGTATGGCCTGACCAACTTGGTTGTGATCAGTGATCAGGCCGATTCCCGCAAACAGGAACGGGCCAGGCGCAAGGGGATGGAACGAATGCTGGTCGAGCTTGCGAGCCTTGAAGTCTCGCAGGTGGTGATCGAGGCTCGGACGAAAGCACTCAACAGCAGAGACCAAAGCCTGGTTGCCACGCTTCGCACTTCCGGCGCACTGCCGACGCGGATGCGGGTCGATTTCGAGTCTCCGAAGACCGAACCCATGCTCTGGATACCGGATGCGGTAGCTGGGGCCACCGGCCTCGCACACCGAGGCGGCGATGCCGGTTTCCTGGCAAAACTGAGCGAAGTGACTGTGCAGATCGATCTTCGGTCGGCTTAGGACGCGAGAGCCGGGTCCCGTCGTCCGGCGGGATCCCGGCCTCACTTCCTCCCTACCCGCAGGGGGAGGCTCACCCTCGAGTGTAGAGAGCCTGAGCAGACAGCAGCGCAGTGCCGGGGAAACAGCAAGCCGCCCGGAGGAATACACCTCCGGGCGGCTCGCTCATCGATCTCATGCCCCGCACAGCGCGAGCCCAACGAGCGCGTTCATGGCCCGTCTCGCGTCCGAGCGGACGAAGCGCACGCGCCGCAGGCGCAAGTCTCGTCCGCTCGGACGCGAGACACCGAGGGGCCATGAACACGCCGCGGCCACGCGGCAGAAAACTCAGCCCTCGATGATGAAGGCTTCCAGTTGGGCGCGGGCGACGTCGTCGGCCAGCTGCTTCGGCGGGGACTTCATCAGGTAGGCCGAGGCCGGGATGACGGGGCCGCCGATGCCGCGGTCCTTGGCGATCTTCGCGGCACGCACCGCGTCGATGATGATGCCCGCCGAGTTCGGCGAATCCCACACCTCGAGCTTGTACTCCAGGTTCAGCGGCACGTCGCCGAAGGCGCGACCCTCGAGCCGGACGTAGGCCCACTTGCGGTCGTCGAGCCAGCCGACGTGATCGGACGGGCCGATGTGCACGTCGTTGGCGCCGAGCTCCTTCTTCAGGTTGCTGGTGACGGCCTGGGTCTTGGAGATCTTCTTGGACTCCAGGCGCTCGCGCTCGAGCATGTTCTTGAAGTCCATGTTGCCGCCGACATTCAGCTGCATGGTGCGGTCGAGCTGCACACCGCGATCCTCGAACAGCTTGGCCATGACGCGGTGCGTGATGGTCGCGCCGACCTGGCTCTTGATGTCGTCGCCGACGATGGGCACGCCCGCCTTGGTGAACTTCTCGGCCCATTCCGGATCGGAGGCGATGAACACCGGCAGCGCGTTGACGAACGCGACGTCGGCGTCGATGGCGCACTGCGCGTAGAACTTGTCGGCCTCTTCCGAGCCGACCGGCAGGTACGACACCAGGACGTCGACCTTGTTGTCCTTCAGCACCTTGACCACATCGACCGGCTCGGCCTCGGACAGCTCGATGGTCTCGGCGTAGTACTTGCCGATGCCGTCCAGGGTCGGGCCCCGCTGCACGACGACGTCGCTCGGCGGCACATCGGAGATCTTGATCGTGTTGTTCTCGCTGGCGAAGATCGCCTCGGCGAGGTCGAAGCCGACCTTCTTGGCGTCCACGTCGAACGCGGCGACGAACTTCACGTCGCGGACGTGGTACTTGCCGAACTTGACATGCATGAGACCGGGCACGGTCGCGGTCTCGTCCGCGTCCTTGTAGTACTGCACACCCTGGACCAGCGAGGAGGCGCAGTTGCCTACACCCACGATGGCGACGCGAACTTCGGTGGCGTTGTCAGCCTTCTGTGCTTCACTCATGGCCGATATTTCCCTCTTTCTGTGGTGCCGCCTTCGTCGATTGCTCCGCCGCAATCAACTCGTTGAGCCAGCGCACTTCGCGCTCGCTTGATTCGAGTCCGAGCTGATGGAGCTGCCGGGTGTAGCGATCGAGCGAGCCGCTGGCCCGCTTGATCGCCTCCCGCAGCCCTTCTCGGCGCTCTTCGACCTGGCGCCGCCTGCCCTCCAGAATCCGCATCCGCGCTTCCGCGGGGGTGCGGCTGAAGAAGGCGAGGTGCACGCCGAAGCCGTCGTCTGTGTAGTTCTGCGGTCCGGTGTCGGCCAGCAGTTCGCTGAACCGCTCCCGGCCCGCAGGCGTCAGTTGGTAGACCCGGCGCGCACGGCGCGCGACCACGCCCGCCGGGATCTCCTCCGCGATCAACCCGTCGGACTGCATGCGGCGCAGCGTGGGGTAGAGCGACCCGTAGGAGAAGGCACGAAACGCGCCGAGCAGGCCGGTCAGCCGCTTGCGCAGCTCGTAGCCGTGCATGGGCGATTCGAGGAGCAGCCCGAGGATTGCCAGCTCGAGCACCGGGCTTCACCTCCCTGACTATGTACAGACCTAACTGATGGATGCGACTCCAAACTATATCGGAGCGATATAACCGTGCACAGCCCCGCTCGATATAACCCGCGATCTACCGGCTTTCTCATACCCCTGAGCCGGGGCACCCCCTCGGCAACACCGCTACTCTGGTTCTCGTGCGAATCCAGCGGCAAGTGGTCGACTACGCCCTCCGGCGGCGATCTCTGCTGGCCGACGTGTATGCGGGCCGTGTCGATGTCGCCGAGGTATGTGATGCGAATCCCTATCTCCTGCGTGCGGCGAAGTTCCATGGTCGGGGGAGCGAGGTCACATGCCCGATCTGCCGGAAAGAACAGCTCACGCTTGTATCTTGGGTCTACGGCGACGGCCTGGGACCGATGGCGGGTTCGGCTCGCACCCCGGAGGAGCTGGCGCGTCTCGATGAGACTCGCGAAGAGTTCTCGGTCCATGTCGTCGAGGTGTGCCGGTCCTGCAGCTGGAATCATCTGGTGCAGTCCTATGTGCTCGGTACCGCGCCGGCGCCCACGCGCCGCCGCACCGGGACCCGAGCCAACCGGCGCACCGCAGCCGAATGAAGTGCCTGGTCATCTGCCCGTCGGGTGACTCGCGGAGCCGAAACGGGTCCGCCGCGGTCCGCGTGACCGCACCGAGCCACCAGCAACGTCACGAGTTATGGAGATCTTGTCAGTGAATTCGCCCTACGAGACTTCCCCCTACGGCGATGACCCGAACGGCGGCCGTGCTCCGCGGAGTTCACATCCAGGTCCCAACCCGTACCAGAACCCCCGGCCCGGGCCGCCGCCCGGCGCGCGTCCGGGTCCGCCACCCCAGCGTCCGGCCCCGTACCCGGGCGAGCTGCGTGGCCCACAGCCACAGCGCCGCCCCGGCCCGCCCCCGCCCCCGCAGCAGCGGCCGCCGCAGGGGCGTCCCGCGCCCGGCGCGCCGAACGCACCGCAGGCGACCCAGCGAATCGAACGCGCCAACCTGCCCAACAACGCGGTGGCCGAACGCAATCGGCGCGGCGCACCGCCCACCGGCCCGCGTCCGGCCGAACGGGCCCGCCGCGTCGGCGACCCGGCCAACGGCACCGGCGAACGCCGCAAGACCGCGGGCGGACCGCCCTCCGGCCCGCCGCCGCGGCGCAACGGCGGCTCCGGTGACGGGTCCGGCGGTGGCTCCGGCAAGCGTCCGGGGCAGAAGAAGAAATCACCGTGGCGGATCGTGCGGCGCGTCATCTACGTACTGATCGCGATGATGATCCTGATCCCCAGTGGCGTCTTCCTGATCGCGTACACGACAGTGTCGGTACCCCAGCCGCAGGATCTCAAAACCAATCAGGTGGCGACCATCCTCGCCGCCGACGGCGAGTCGGTGATCAGCAAAGTCGTTCCGCCGGAAGGCAACCGGACCGACGTCACGATCGACAAGATCCCGCCGCACGTGCGGTACGCGGTGATGGCCGCCGAGGACCGGGACTTCTACTCCAATCCGGGCTTCTCGATCTCCGGTTTCGCGCGCGCGGCCCGGGACAACGTGCTCGGCCGGGAGAGCGCGGGTGGTGGTTCGACGATCACCCAGCAGTACGTGAAGAACGCACTGGTCGGTGACGAACGCTCGCTCACCCGCAAGATGCGCGAGCTGGTCATCTCAGCCAAGATGGCGCGCCAGTGGAGCAAGGACGAGATCCTCGCCGCGTACCTGAACACCATCTACTTCGGTCGCGGCGCGTACGGCATCGATGCCGCCGCCAAGGCCTACTTCGGCAAGCCGGTGCAGGACCTCACGCCCGCCGAGGGCGCGGTGCTCGCCGCCACCATCCAGCAGCCGTCCGGCCTGGACCCGGAGAAGAACCCGGAGGGCGCGAAGACCCGCTGGAACTACGTGCTCGACGGCATGGTCTCCGGCGGCAACCTTTCCGCCGCCGACCGGCAGGCGATGCAGTACCCGCAGGTGGTCCCGGTCGCCACGACCAAGGACAAGACCCTCGACACCGGCCCGGAGGGCCTGATCAAGTCGCAGGTGCTCAAAGAGCTGACCGCGGAAGGCATCAGCGAGCAGCAGCTCAACACCGCGGGCCTGTCGATCACCACGACGATCGACCCGAAGGCGCAGAAGGCCGCGGTCGACGCGGCGCAGAAGAAGATGCAGGGCGAGCCGGAGCAGCTGCGCACCGCGGTCGTTTCGGTGGATCCGAAGACCGGTGCGGTGCGCGCGTACTACGGCGGTGAGGACGGCCAGGGCTGGGACTTCGCCAACGCGGGCCTGCAGCCGGGTTCGTCGTTCAAGGTGTTCGGTCTGGCGGCGAACCTGGAGCAGGGCGTGCCGCTGTCGCAGCTGTACGACAGCTCACCGCTCACGGTGAACGGCATCAAGATCACCAACGTGGAAGGCGAGCAGTGCGGTATGTGCACCATCGCCGAGGCGTTGAAGCGCTCGCTGAACACCAGCTTCTACCGGATGCAGATCGACATGGGCAACGGCCCGAAGAAGATCGCGGACATGGCGCACAAGCTCGGCATCCCGGAAGCCATTCCCGGCGTGCCGAAGACGCTGACCGAACCCGACGGCTCCGGCCCGAACAACGGCATCGTGCTCGGCCAATACCAGGTGCGGGCGCTCGACATGGCTTCGGCCTACGCCACTTTGGCCGCGTCGGGCACCTATCACAAGCCGCACTTCGTGCAGAAGGTCGTCACCGCCGACGGTCAGGTGCTGCTCGATCGTGGTGAGGTCGCGGGCGAACCGCGGGTCTCGGCCGCGGTCGCCGACAACGTCACCGCCGCGATGAAGCCGATCGCGGCCTGGTCGCGCAACCACAACCTGGCCGGTGGCCGGGAGTCGGCCACCAAGACCGGTACCGCTCAGCTCGGCGACACCGGGGAGAACAAGGACGCCTGGATGGTCGGCTACACCCCGTCGCTGTCCACCGCGGTCTGGGTGGGCAGCGTGGACGATTCCCCGCTGCGCAACTACGGCGGCGGCATGATCTACGGTTCCGGCCTGCCTTCCGATATCTGGAAGGCCACGATGGACGGCGCCCTGCAGGGCACGCAGAACGAGACCTTCCCGAAGCCGGCCCCGATCAAGGGCCAGGCGGGCGTGCCGGAGTGGTCGGCCCCGTACACCCCGCCGTCGACCACCGAGGCGCCGTCGATCCTGCCGCCGATCTACATCCCGCCGACGATCGACACCCCGTTCGGCCCGATCCCGCTGCCCGGCGGCCAGCCGCGACCGCAGCAGCAGCAACAGCAGCAGCCGCGCAACGAGCAACCCGAGAAGCCGGACGCCGGTCCGCTCCCGGGCCAGCCGGTGGCTCCTTCGGACGGATCGTCGCCGACCGCCACCGGTGCGCCGCGCCCGGGCACCAACGGGCAGGGCGATACGAACGGGACTCCCCCGACCACGCGCAGCAGGTAGGTCTGGTCGGGTGACCAGGGGGGAACAGGTGCGCGACGCACCCGACGGTGATCGCCCGGTAGCCTCGGGTGCCGTGACTGATCAGCAGCTGGTGGATCAGCGGGCGAACGGGAGCGGACCGCACGCGAGTGAGGCGCCTTCCGGCACGGCGTATTACGTCGCCGCCGGCCCGCTCGCGCCGGACCTGCGCTCGGCCGACGCCCGCGATCGGCCCAGTCGCAACGACTCGCTGACCGCGCAGCTGTCCACGGTGATCGGCGGTCCGGTCGGTGAGCACGCGCTGATCGGCCGGGCCCGGTTCTGGACCCCGATGCGCGTGCTGCTGGCCTTCACGGTCGTATTCCTGGCGTTCGGCTGGTTCGGCAAGGCGGGCTGCATCCAGCAGACCACCACCGCCGACGGTGCGCTCACGCTCGATTGGAACAACGGCCGCCAGTACGTCGCGATGTGCTACTCGGATACCGTGCCGCTCTACGGGGCCGAGCGACTGAACGAAGGCGCGTTCCCCTACAAGAAGTTCTGGATCGAGCAGACGCCCGACGGCGGCCGCGAGACCAGGTACATGGAGTATCCGGTGCTGTCCGGTCTCTACCAGTACCTGTCCATGCGGATCGCCAAGGCCTGGGACATGACGCCGCTGCCGGGCGCGTTGCAGGTGGTGATCTACTTCAACGTCGTCGCGCTCGGCCTCGCGCTCGCCTGGCTGGTCACGGTGTGGGCGACCGCGCAACTGGCCGGGCGCCGGGTGTGGGACACGGCGCTGGTCGCCTGTTCACCGCTGGTGATCGTGCACATCTTCACCAATTTCGACGCGCTGGCAACGGCTTTGGCCGCGACCGGCCTGCTGGCCTGGGCCCGCAGGCGACCCGCACTGGCCGGGTTGCTGCTCGGGCTCGGCGGCGCCGCCAAGCTGTATCCGCTGCTGTTGCTCGGCCCGATCGTGCTGCTGTGCCTGCGCACCGACCCGCTGCAGCGTATGCCGAGCACCCAGGCCGGCCTGCGGCTGCGTGATATCGACAGCGTCGCGGCCGCACTGGACTGGGTGCGCGAAACGCCCTACCGCGTGCACCTGCTCGGCGCGCGCCCGCTCGGCGCCGCGGCGGTCACCGTGACGGCCGCGCTCGGCACCTGGATCGTGGTGAACCTGCCGATCGCCGCGCTGTACCCCACCGGATGGCGAGAGTTCTTCCGGCTCAACACCTCCCGGCACGCTGACCCGGACTCGATCTACAACGTGATCACCTCGTTCACCGGCTGGGCCGGTTTCGACGGGCAACTCGCGCACGGCGAACCGCCGGTGATCCTGAACGCGGTATCGCTGCTCGCGTTCATCGCGGCCTGTGTGGCGATCGGCTACATCGCGCTCACCGCGCCGCAACGCCCCCGGCTCGCGCAGCTCTGTTTCCTGGTGGTGGCGGCGTTCCTGCTGACGAACAAGGTGTGGAGCCCGCAGTATTCGCTGTGGCTGGTGCCGCTGGCCGTGCTCGCGCTGCCGCACCGCCGCATCCTGCTCGCCTGGATGACCATCGACGCCCTGGTCTGGGCGCCACGCATGTTCTACTACCTCGGCCTGGACAAGAAGGGCCTGCCCGAGCAGTGGTTCACCGGCACCGTCGTGCTGCGCGACCTCGCGGTGATCGCCCTGTGCGCCTTGATCGTTCGCCAGATCTATCGCCCCGGCGAAGACCTGGTGCGTCGCGACTACGTGGACGACCCGATCGGCGGCGTCGTCGACCGCGCGCCCGATCCGCTGCTGCCGTGGCTGCCCGAGGTGCTGCGTCCCCGGGTGGCGCCCACCCGCGCATGGCAGCCGCAGGTGGACGCGTCCGCTCAGTGGGTGCGCAGGTAGCGCGCCAGCCGCTCCGGTTCCTGGGAGAGCAGATCCAGATCGAGCTGCCAGGGGCTGCCGGTCCACGGATCGAACAGCGGCGTCCCGGCCACGGTGGGCAGGTGCCGGCACGACTGCGAGAGCATCGCGACCGTGGTGTCGGTGGAGTCGGATTCGTCGCTGCCGACGATCACCGTGGACAACCCGATCAGGTCGCCGCGCATGATCAGCGAGCCGATCCGTTGCGCATCCGAACTCTGGTATCCGTGCGGGAAGTCGGCCGCGATCAGGATCCGGTGTTCGCTCGGCGGGCTGCCCATACCGCTGGTGAACGCGAGCTCGGCCAGTTCGGCGGCCTGGACCAGTTCCTGTAGCCGCGCGGAGATTTCCGTGTGGTCGGTGATCGGCGGGCCGTTCAGCACCGGTGCGAGCGGTTCGGTGAAACTGGTGAAGGCTCCGGTCAGGTCGATGATGTCGACCACGGTGCGCCGGTCCGGCGCCGCGGTGAGGAGCCGGGCGAGCAGCGCGCCGACCACCGGCGCGACCGCCTGCGACGACTCGGTATCGATCCACAGCGGCCGATTCAACGGCACCGGAACGCAATACGGCACGCGCAGCGCACCGCGTTCTTGCGCGTACAGCTCGCCGAGCCGGATGCCGTCGCTGGGGGCCACCGGCTTGTCCCACGCCGGCGCGTCCCAGGACGCCAACGCGGGCGGCAACATCAGGTCGGCGTCGGCGAGCTCACGGACGAGCTGTTCGCTGTCGCGCTGATGATTACGCTCGGCGGTGGCGATCAGTTCGTCGTTGCGCTGCTGGGCAGCGCGACGTGCCGCGTCGGCGGCCGGCGTGTTCCTGGTCGCCGGATCGGAGACGGCGGCGGACAATTCGTGATCGAGCCGTTTGGCCGCGTAGTCCCGCGCGGAGACCAGCGCCGCGGCCGAACGAGCGGCATCCTCGAAGATCATCCACAGCCGTTCCAGGCCGTGCCCGACCTCCGTCGGCGCGGCGGTGACCGAGCGGGCCTCGCTCGCCATCGGCCCGGCCATGGTGTGCGCGACCGGGCCGGAGCGGGACACATCCGCCGGCTGCGGCACACCGCCGGTCTGCGCGGCCGAACCGGTCTGCGCGGCCGGGTCGGCGGGCTCGTCCTCGACGTCGACGCCGTGCGCGGTCAGCAGCACCGCGAGCCCGCCCGCATACCCCTGACCGACCGCACGCAGCCGCCACTCGGGCCCGCGCCGGTACACCTCCAGGCAGATCAGCGCCGCCTCACCGGCAGCCGGGGCCACCACGAATTCCGCTGTCGCCGAACCGTTCTCGGACAGCGTCGCGGTCACCGTGCCGAGCCCGCCCGGCCGCGCGGGCACCGCCGGGTCGGCGCTGACCACCAGCAGCACCGCCTTGGCGTCGGCGCGGACCTCGGCGAGCGTGACGGTCACCTCGGCGTCGGCCAGCGCCACCCCCGCGGTGGCGGGCTGGTTGTAGAAGACGAAATCGTCCGAGGAGAACACCTTCAGGTTCTCGGCCACCACCAGCGCCGAAACATCCAGTGCCGCTTCGGCATGCGCGCCGAACCGGACGATATCGCCGGTCAGCGGCACGTTCTGACCGGCTTTGAGTGGAATCACGTTGTCTGCCTTGCTGTCCGCGCTGCCGAACTCAACCGTGCTGCAGGAACCGGCCGAGGTGCGGCATCGCCTCGCCCGGATGCTTCGCGGCGAAGCCTTCACCGATCGCCTGCATCTTCCAGTCGTTGCCGACCCGGTAGACCTTGGCCATCGCCATCGCGGTGAACGGCATCCCGCCGGCCATGGTGTACCTGGCCAATTCGGCGTTGTTGGAGCCGTCGACCAAGCGGCAGAACGCATTCTGGATCTGCTCGAAGGTGTGGCCCTTGTACGAGGTCACGATGAACACCAGCGTGCTCACGTGCGCCGGGATGCGGGTGAGGTCGACCAGGATCACCTCGTCGTCGCCCTCGCCCTCACCGGTCAGATTGTCGCCCTGGTGCCGGATCGAGCCGTCCTTGGAGGTCAGCTGCCCGTAGTAGGCGACGTCCACCGGGTTCATATCGGCGAACAACACCACCGACGCGTCGAGGTCGACGTCCACGGTGCGGTTGCCGAACATGCCGCGGCTCTTCACCGGATCCCAGCCGAGACCCATCTTGACGAAGGTCAGGGCGGTGCCGCCCTCCTTGCGCAAGGTGACCCGCTGGCCCTTGGTCAGGCTGACCGGGCGGTCCTTGCTGAGACTGACCTCGGCGGGCGGCTGCTGCGGCGGCGGCGCGACCGGTTGCCCCGGCTGCTGGAAGCCCTGCGGCGGGCCCGGCGGCGGGTACTGACCACCCGGACCGGGCGGCGGCGGGTAGCCGGGCCCCGGCGGCGGGTAACCCGGGCCGGGCGGCGGGTAGCCGCCCTGCGCGAACTGCGGGTCCTGCTGCGTCGGGTACGCGGGCGTGGTGGGCGGCGGGTAGTTCGGCTGCTGCTGCGGGGGCGGCGGCTGCGTCGGGTACGCGGGAGGCGGCGGAGGCGGCGGCGGGGCGGCCTGGGCGGCGGGCTGCGCCGGCGAATCGTCGACCGTCACACCGTGGTCGGTGACCAGCGCGGCGAAACCGCCGGCATAGCCCTGGCCCACGGCACGCACCTTCCAGCTGCCCTGCCTGCGGTAGAGCTCGAGCGCGATCACGATCGACTCGCTGCTCAATCCGTCGATCTGGTACTCGTACAACCGATTACCGGCCGTGTCCGACACGATCGCGGTCGGCGCGGGGAACCGGCCGAAGTTGCTGTTCGCGTCGTCCAGCGTGATCACCGCGCGGATCTGATCGATGTCCGGCGGCACCGAGTTCAACGACACCGCGAGCGAGGCGGGCTGTCCGGCCGGCGCGGGCTGCAGGTTCACCCCGGGCCCGCTCGGCTGGTTGAAGAAGACGAAGTCCGCGTCGGAGCGGACCTTGCCCGTTTCGGTGACCAGCAGCGCGGACAGATCCGCCGGCGCCGTGAGCTGGATGGACACCACCACGTCGTTCGTGGCCAACGGACCGTTTTGGCCCTTGGCGAGTGTTGCGGACAAGTTCGACCCTTCGCTTGTCGGTGCGTTCGATGCCACTCTACGAGAAACGTGCGGGACACGGTTCAGGTAAACGCCGCCCCGGCCCCGTCAGTTCTGCGGGCATACCGCCTGCATTCACCCCGGATGGACCGGATCTGTGGATAGAATCCGTCGCGCTGCGCCTATCAAGGTGACGAAACGCGGGCGGAATGTGGCGCGATTACCCCATATTCACTGACAAGAACAGCAGGGCAGACACCCACATGGCGCAACTTTTCGAACAATCCAAGAAGGTGATCGAGGCGCACCTCGCCGGAACCAGCCTCCGCGCGATATCCGGCTCGATGGTCGCCTACGAGGGCAACGTGCAGTTCAAAGCGGCCGGTTTCGGCGGCGGCGACGGCGTGATCGCCGGACTCAAGCGCCGGGCCACCGGCGAAAAGCTTTCACTGATGGAGTGCTCCGGCAACGGCCGGGTGTTCTTCGCGGTCAACGGCCAGCACGTGACCGTGGTGAATCTGAACAACGAGACCCTGCAGGTGGAATCGCAGCAGCTGCTCGCGTTCGCCGGCAACCTGCGCACCGACGTGCGCTTCGCCGGTCTGCGGGGCGCGTCGACCGGCGCCGGCCTGTTCACCACCACGGTGACCGGTCAGGGTCAGGTCGCCCTGTTGTCGGCGGGCGGTCCGCTGATCCACCTCGAGGTGTCGCCGCAGTATCCCCTGGTGGTCGACCCCGACGCGTTCGTCGCGGCGCGCGGCAACCTCAATCAGTCGTTCATCACCGATATTTCGTGGCGGACCGCGGTCGGCCAGGGCGCCGGCGAGACGTTCTCGCTGCGCTGGGACGGCCAGGGCGTGGTGTTGATCCAGCCGGCGGAACGGTAAGGGCGAGTAGATGTTCGAGAAAGTCAACGGCAAGGTCGTCAAGGTCAACGTCGGGATGTCGGGCGGCGTGGTCGCTCGCACCGGCGCGATGCTGTTCTACACCGGCGACGTTTCCTTTGCGCCGCACCAGATTCCGGGCGGTCAGGGCATGGGCGGCGGCGGTGGTGGGCTGATGCGCATGGCGGGCCGCATGATGGCCGGCGAGCACGAACGCACCATGCTCGCCCAGGGCAACGGCGAGGTGCACTACGGCTACGCCGGGCTGGAAGTCCACGTGGTGCACATGCAGCCGGGTGCGACGCTGCGGGTCGAGGCCTCGCGGCTGCTGGCGAACACCGCTGGCTTGCAGAGTTCGATTGTCTCCGTGATGAGTTCGGGCGGCGGCGGTGGTGGGGGCGGCGGACTCATGGGCGCGCTGCGCGGCGCCGCCTCCGGCGCGCTCACCGGGCAGGGCATGTTCACCACCCAGCTCTCCGGTCAGGGCTCGGCGGTGCTACTCGCGCACGGCGGCTTCCTGGAATTACCAGTGGGCGGGCCGAATCCGATCGTGGTCGATCCGCAGGCCTTCGTCGCCGCGTACGGCAATGTGCAAACCGAGCTGAAGACGGCACTCAGCTGGCGCGACGCGGTCGGCCGCGGTGCGGGCGAGGCGATGCAGTTGCATTGCGTCGGACAGGGTGTGGTGTACGTGCAGGCCTCCGAAGAGAAGTTGTGACCATGGCTGACATCTTGAACCCGATGAATCTCGGGGACAGCGACAACATTCCGGGCAACAGCTACGCGTACTGCATCGACTTGAACAAGCCCTGGTTCATGCGCAAGGGCGCGATGATCGCCTACTACGGCGACATGCGTTTCCAGACGCTCACCCACGGCCTGCAGGGCGGGCTGCTGCACATGGTGTCGCAGCAGTTCTCCGCGCCGCTGTTCACCGGCGACTACGTCGTCGCCGAGGGCCACGGCAAGCTGATCATCGGCGACCGCGGCTACGACATCAATTCCTATGACCTCGAGGACAACGGCAACCTCACCATCCGCGCCGCCAACCTGCTGGCGTTCGAGCCCGGCCTGTCGCTGAACCAGTCCATCGTGCCCGGCTTCCTCACGTTGATCGGCACCGGCAAGTTCCTCGCCTCCTCCAACGGTCCGGTCATGTTCGCCGAGCCGCCGCTGCGGGTCGACCCGGAATCCCTGGTCGGCTGGGCCGACTGCCCGTCCCCCAGCCATCACTACGACCAGCGCTGGATCGGCAGCTTCCTGGCCGCGGGTGCGGCCCGGTTCGGCGTCAACTCCGGTGAGGAGCGCCAGTTCGATTTCACCGGCGCGGGCACGGTGCTGATCCAATCCAGCGAGAAGGTGCTCAGCGACGAAATGCTGGTCCGCACCATCGAGGGGCAGATCCAGAGCGGTATCACGCCGCCCGGCCTGCAACGGCTGCAAGCCACCATCATGCAGCAGCTCGGCAACCAGCAGCACTACTGACCGACCGACCGGCGACCCGGAGGAGGGCGGATCCTCCGCCGGGTCGTTCGTTCGGAGGATCCGGGGCGCCGCGGCGCGCGATTAGCTTTCCGGCAGGACTACTTGCCGGGAGGCCACCATGAGCGTCGGGTTGCTGATCGCCGTTTTGGTCGGCGTGCTCGTGCTGATCGTGAAGCGGTTCGCCGGAGAGCCGGTGGACGCGCGGGACACCTTCCTCACGCCGTTGATCCTGGTCGGCATCGGCGGGTACAGCGTCGTCCATGTCGAAGGGCTCAACGGCACCGATATCGGATGGCTGGTGATCGGCGCGGTGATCGGCATCGCGTTCGGCGCGGTGCGCGGCACCACCACCGTCCTGTTCGAACGCGACGGCTACCTGTGGCAGCGGTACACGGTGAAAACCCTTGTCGTATGGGGTGTCTCGACCGCCGCGGGCTTCGGCGTCAGCGCCCTCGGCAGCGTCATGGGCATGCCTCCGGAGGCCCGGCCGATCACGCTCTCGATCGGCGTCGGCATGCTCGGCGAAATGCTCACCCTCGGCCTGCGCGCACTGGCCACCGGCGTCCCCTTCGCCCCCGCCAAGCCCACCGGCGGATCGTCCGACAGCGCCGGCGCACAAGGAAACTCACCGACCCTCGACCGTTTCCTGCGCAACCTCGGACACCCCGGCTCGGCCCCGCGCGAGAGTCGCCCCCAGCAGTGGTCTGATCGCTCCCCGCAGTACCGCCCCCCGTCCGAAACTCAGCACGAACACCCGAACAGGTCAGGCAACGCCCGACCCGACCACTCCCCGACGTACTTCGAGCCGGACCACCACCGACCCGAACCGGACGACATTCGGCAGGAACACCCGAGCAGGTCCACACCCCGCCCCGACCACTCCCCCACCTTCCGCGACGGCGTCGACTGGCTACGCACCCACCGCCGGTAAGCCAGCACCGAATTCCCGCACCCCGCCTGAGCTTTCGCACCCGCTGCGGCAGGCCAGAGCGGGTGCGCGAAGTCAGAAGTGGTGCGTGGTGCCAGACGAGGTTCGTGCGGACAGCAGCGGTGCGTGGTTCAGGAGGAGGGTGGGGTGGGGCGGGCGGACCAGGCGTCGCGGAGGATGGTCGGGATCGCGGAGTGGGTTGGGGTCCAGCCGAGTTCGCGGTGGGCCCGGGTGCAGTCGCTGATCAGACGGGGTGGCTCCGGCTGCGCCGGTCGGTATTCGACGGGGATGGGACGGCCGGTCACCTCGTGCGCCGCGGCGATCAATTCGTTGACGCTGGTGCCGGTTTCGCTGCCGATGTTGTATGTCCGGCAGGGCACGGGTGCGTCCCGCTCGACCGCTGCGACGAAAGCCTGTGCGGCGTCGTGGATATGGACGTAGTCGCGGACGGCGGAGCCGTCACCGTTGACGGCCGGCATCGGGCTCTCCCCTGCCGCGGCGGCGAGGATACGCGGGATGATCCGGGTCGGATCGCGATCGTCGCCACCCGCGATGTTGAACAGGCGCAGGACGATCGCATCCACTGCCCCGGTGGCGGCGTGGGCGGCGATCACCGATTCGGCAGCGGACTTGCTCGCCGCGTAGGGATGGGACGGGCGGTCCGGCAGATCTTCGGACATCGGCTGCACCTCTGGTGCCCCGTAAATCGCAGCGGTGGAGGCGAATACCAGCTTGCGGGCTCCGCACTCGCCCATCGCCCGCAGCAACGCGACAGTACCGCCCACGTTGACCTCGAAGTAGCCGAGCGGATCGGCGAACGATTCCCGAACCCGGGTGCGCCCGGCCAGATGGCAGACGATGTCCATGTCCCGGACGGCCGCGCCGAGCGCAGCGGTGTCGCGCAGGTCGGCGGGGCGCACCGGCACGCCCGGCGGCACATCCGCCACCCCCGGCGGCACACCCGCGCCTTCGCGCCGGACCATCCCGACCACTTCGTGCCCACCGGACCGCAGCGCGGCGACCACCGCCCCGCCCAGGTAGCCGTTCGCCCCCGTCACCAGAACCCGCACGCTTCTCCTCTCGGCACCTGCATAGTGCCAGGTCGCGCCGACGGCGGTCAGTTGTAGCCGCTGAACTCCCACGGGTCGTGGGCGCTGAACACCGACACCTCGGCTCCGTGGTCGCGGACGAGTTCACGCAGCCGCGCCCGGGTGCCGACGCGCAGGTCGTGATGCACCTCCGAGCTGGTCTGCACGACGTCCATTACCGGGTGCGGGTGATAGGGCTGGGTCAACTCGCGGTGGTAGTAGTAGGCATCGCCGCAGTGCAGCAGCCACCGATCACCCTCGCGCACAGCCACTCCGGTGTGCCCGGCCGTGTGTCCGCCGAGCGGGATGAGCTTGAAGTCCGACGGCAAGCCCGTCAACGGCGTTGCGCGGAAACCGAACCAGTCTTCGTCCCCATCCGGGTGATAGGTGACCCAATCGGGGCCGTGCGCCCAATGTGCGTCGCGGTACCGGAAGTTCGGACCTTCCGCCTGTGCGGCCGCCAGTTCGGCGGCGAGCACGTGCACCTTCGCCTGCGGGAAGTCGGGCAGGCCACCGCAGTGGTCGACGTCGAGGTGGGTGAGGATGATGTGCCGGACGTCGGCGGGCGCGTAGCCGAGGCGGGCGACCTGCCGGATCGCGGTCTCTTCCGGATCGAGCAGCGGCTGGGCCATGGCTACCCAGTCCGTGCCGAGTGTGCCTGCCGGGTCGCGGACATTGTCGAGACCGAGCCCGGTTTCGACGAGAACCAGGCCGTCCGAATCGGTTTCGACCAGCAGGCAGTGGTTGACGGCGGGTGCGGGCTGCGGTCCCGGGTAGGTCGCGTCGATCTGCCGCAGCGATCCGCAATTGAGGTGGTGAATCTTCATGGCGAGTAGTGTTCAACTTGAAGCGCGCTTCAAGTCAAGGAGAACCATGGCCGATATTCTGCTGGACATCGCCGAGGTGGCAGAGCGCTGCGGCCTCGCGCCTTCGGCGCTGCGGTTCTACGAGCAACGCGGCCTGATCGCGTCCGCGGGACGCAACGGACTGCGCCGGACCTACCACCCGGACGTGCTCGGCCGCCTCGCGATGATCATCTGCGCCCGCGAGGCGGGCTTCACCCTCGCCGAGATCACCCGATTCACCCGCGCTACTCCCGGCGACACCGATATCCGGGCGAACATGGCGCAGAAGGCCGTCGATCTGGAGGACGACATCGCGCGACTCATCCGCATGCGCGACGGCCTGCGCCACGCCGCCACCTGCACGCACGAGGTGCTGGTGGACTGCCCGGAATTCAAACGCACCCTGGCGAATCCGGCCCCGCGCACCGCCCGGACGCGGAAATCATCGGGCACACCACGACGTCGTTCCGGGGCGGCCTGACTCAGTCCTGCTGCTGCGGTGAGCCTTTGATGAACCAGTTGATGATCTCCTCACCCGCGAGGATGCCGGTGGCCCGGGTGATCGTGAGGTTCGGATGGGTCCAGTTGAGATGTTCGAGTTCGCCGTGCCTCGGGCGGATGGCGTAATCGGCCGCACGTAACATCTCGGCGTCCAGCGCACCGTCCCCGGCGGCGAAAGTCCTTGACTCGGTGGCCAGTTCGCCCGACTCGAGCAGCCTGCGACGCACCTCGGCGACCGCGTGGCTCTTGCAGACCACCTGCGGCATCGTGTAGATCTTGCGGCCCTGCTGCGAGGCGGACCAGCCCCGCGGGCGGCACCATTCGTCCCATTCCGCGAGGAATCCCTCGGGCACTTCCTTGGGGCGAACCACCAGGTAGCAGAACAGATCGTCGGCGACACGGAATTTCGACACCCACGAATCGCCGATGCGGGCGCGGAGTTCGGTGGTGATCTCGGACAGGGTCGCGCCGCCCGCGCGCACCTTGGCGTCGATATCGATGCGCCAGCGCAGATCGGGCACGCCGTCGACCAGAATGTTGCCGCCGTTGCTGGTGATGGCGTAACGCCATGGCGCGCCGGGCAATTGGATGCGGTTGAACTGTTTGATGGTGCGGGTGGTGGTCGGCACGACCGCGGCCGGCTGGGTGAGGGTCTGCATGCGGAGCGCGGCGGCGGTCGTCATGAACGACAGCGGGGCGCCCTCGAGGTGTTCCACGCAGACCGTCGGCACCTCGGGGTGCGCGCTGAACGCGTTGCGCGAGTAGATCATCGTCCGGTCCAGGTCGGTGGCGACCAGCGTGTGTCTTCGTAGTCGACCCAGCTCCATCATGCACCCAGCTCCATTATCCAGTCGGTTCCATCATCATCTGAGCTGCTCGGTCACGACTGCACGTCCTTGATCAGCCCCATGCACGAGTACGCCAAGCCGGGCACCACCTCGACCGGCACCCCGCGCGCGGCGGCGAGCAACCGGATGTGCGCGTGTTCGGGTGCGTCGGCCTCGCGCACCAGCACCCGCCACGGCAGCCGGCGCAGCAGCACCCGGGTGGTCTCGCCCACCCCCGGCTTCACGAAGTTGACGCTGGTGATGCCGTATTCGGCCCGCACCTGCTCGACCGACGCCCACCCGGTCCAGGTGGGTGTGCGCACGCCGGCGCGGACCGCGGCGACCGCGCCGGGCACCCGGTCACGGACCGGGTCGAACGCGGCGGCCACGGTGTCCAGCAACCGGTTCGACACGTCGTCGCCGGCCAGTTCGCGATAGAACTTGGCACCGTGGAACTCGCCGGGCCCGATCAGTTCGTCGTTCAGTACGGTGCGCGAGATCAGGCCGGAGACAGTCGAATTGAGGCAGGCGGAGGCGATGAGGAAATCGTCACGGGTGCCGTAGGTGCGCACGCAGTGCCCCGGGTCGGCGAGCACGGCGAGTTCGTCGTTGAAGCGCGCGCCGCCCGCCGCGTGGTAGGCGTCCAGCGCTTCGGTCAGCTCGTGCGTGATCGCACCCTTGCCGGTCCATCCGTCCACGAACACGATGGACGACGGATCATGATGTGCCGCAAGATAATCCAAGGCCACCGCGTCGATACCACGACCGCGCACGATCGAGACGGCATAGTGCGGCACGTCCAGCGCGGGCAGGCCCGCGGCCCGCCCCGACCGCAGCCAGCGCCGCATCAGGATGCCGATCGGCGTCCCCGCCCGGGCGAGCGAGACCAGGACGATATCGTCGCCGCGTTCGGCCACCACGAGTTCGGCGACCGTCGCGACCGCGAGCGCCAATCGCTCGGCGCTGTCGGCGAGCACATCGTCGAACAGCGCGCGATAGGCCGCGTCGGGCTGGTATTCGATCGGCAGCGATTCCGCGTAGTGCGCCACCCCGGCTTGGATCCGCCGTTCCCGTTCCACGACATCGGCTTCCAGGTCGACGGCGGAGAGGTCTTTCAGCAGCCAGCACACCTCATCGGCCGCGTACGAACCGAATTCCGGGCCGTACAGCGGCGTCGGTAGTCCGGTGGACGCGACCTCGGCCGCAGTGCCGGTACGCAATTCGGCCCGCGCCGCATCCAGTGCCCGCGGATCCGCGCCGGGCAGCACCGCGACCACGACGTCGGCGCCGGAGGCGGTCAGCACATCCACCAGACCGCCGTCGGCGACCAGCTCGTCGGTATCGGCGGGCGGATCGATGACGACCAGCAGCACCGGGTCGGCGCCGGTGCCGCCGTCCCACTGCGCGTTGTACAGATAGCGCGGCGCTTCCCGATCGGATTCCGGTGCGGTGAAACGGAATCCGCGGCGAAGCGGATACCCCGGCTCGTCCAGCACATACGCGGGCGAGCGGGTGGTCGTCTGATACCGCACCGGCGTCCCGGCGGCGGCGAGTTCCGCCGCCAGTCGCAGCGGCAGATACATCAGTTCCTCGTGCCCGAGCACGATGACCGGCCGAGCCGGAAACCGCGCGCCGAGCCGAGCGCGCAACAGGTCGGTGACCGTCGCGAGGGCCGCGTCGAACGCCGCGAGGTCGGCGCGCAGCACGCCGTGCCGTCCCCCCTCGGGCACCGCGGCGGGCCAGGGCAATTCCAGCCGGGTGAACGAGCCGCGCTGTGCGGCAACCGGATTGAGCGTGGCTTCGGGAAGTTCGGCGACCGCGTCCACCAGTCCCGCGGGCAGCACGGTCTGCCCCGAGGCCAGGCATACGGTGTCGATCCGGACGCCGATATCGGCGGCCGCCCGCTCGAACGCGGCGCGGTCGGCCTCGACTCGCATATCCACCAGCGAGGCGAGCACATAGTGCGAACGCGGCGAAAAGGCGTGCAGCGCCCGAATCGCGTCGAGTGCCGTAGCGCCCGTGGATATTTCGTCGTCGACCAGAACCAGCGGCAGGTCGTTGACAAAGATATCGGCGGGCACCGGCTGCAGTTGATGCGAGGTGGCGTGCGAATGCCCTTCTTCGAAACCGGTGAGCGTGTCGGCTTCGGCGACATCACGCCGGGTCGAATGCAGATATCCGACGGCCCCGATCCGTGCCGCGACACAGTGGCCGAGTCCGGTTGCGGTCTCGGCGAATCCGAGCACCAGCGCGTCGCGCGCGCCGAGCAGTTCCCGCACGAGATCGCCCAGCCGGTTACCGCCCTCGAGCACCACGCGGGGGTCGGTGGGCAGGTGTTTCCCGAGCACGGTGGAGACGAGCAGGTGGGCGCGGCGCTTGTTGCCCCGCCGCAGCCCGGGCTGGATCAGCGCGGCGATGTCCAGCTCCGCGGGCAGCACCCCGACCGGGGCGGTGCCGAACGATTCCGCGTGCTCCAGCTGGATGCCGAGATTCTTGGTAGCCCAGGGAGTTTCGATCACCTCGAGGGCGGCGCCGCTCATACCTTCACCATCGCGGTCAGCAGATCCACGAACGACACTCCCTTGTTGGCCACGCCGAACACCCGTGCGCGCAGCAAGGTCTGCCGGGCCCAGCTGCGATGCGGCCGCATCTCGTTCATCTTGTTCCGGTAGCCCGAGGCCGCGACCCCGCCGACATCGACCTGCAAGATGTCCAGCGCGTCGGAGTACTCCTCGTGCGTCACCACCGACAGTGCGTGCACCGCCGCCACGTGCGACGGATGGATCACCGTCTTGCCCTGGATACCGTTGGCCCGGTCCAGCGTGATCTCGCGCAGCAGGCCGTCCAGATCCCGGCTGACCAGGTACTGGCGGAACGGCACCGCGTCGGATTCCTCGAACGGCGCGGTGCGCAGCAGCGGCCGGAACATGCGTTCGTGGTCGGCGAAGTACTCCCAGACCGGGCCGGTGATGACGAAACCGGTGCCGTCCGCGCGGCCCAGATAGTTCACGATGTCGCCGATCACATCGGCGACCACCCGCACGTCGTAGATGGTCAGGTCGCGGTCGCGCCGGATGCCGAAGGTCGAGCACATATCGGTGGCGCCGACCCGCACGGCCAGCACCCGGTCGCGATGCGCGCCGAGCAGTTCCGCGATCCGGGTCAGCTCCTGATCCCGGGTCTGCCGGTGCACCAGGCCCGCCGATTCGAGCACCGGCATGCCGTAGATCGGCCGATCCAGTCGCCGCACCGCGGCGCTCAACGCCTCCAGATAGCGCGGCCCCGTCGTGCTGTCGAACTTCGGGAAGACGAATCCGGTCAGCACCGAGGCGCCGGCGTCCAACTGCTCGACGATCTCGGTGATGGTGTCCGCGTCGCGCACCCGGACGAACAGCAGCGGATTCGAATCCCCGTTGTGCGCCAGCGCATCCAGCGTGCGCACCGTCTGCGACTTGGCCAGTTCGACCTCGTGATCGGCGACCGCGTCCTCGAGGTCGATCACCATCGAGCACACGCCGCGTTCGGCGCGTTTGCTGATGGTCAGCGCGAGGTCCGGCCGGGTCGCCGGCGCATAAAGGGTCGCGCCCAGCGCGACCGCCAGTAATTCCCGATCGGTGTGGTCGTCGCCGAACGGCTCGGGCTCCCGATGGAAAAGACTCCGTACGTCCGGACCGTGCAGCTGCCGAAAGTGGCGCAGCGGCATTCGCTTCCGCAGGGAAACTTCCCGCTGGACGGCGATGCCTGCGGTCATCGTTGGTCCATCCTCATTCTCGTCGTGGTCCTGCTTGCTTTCTCATTCGATCTACCACCCCGGCTATGAAATCCATGACGGTATCCAGCTCCGTCACATACGCCCAATAGTCGGGGTGCCGCCCCGACAGGCTCTCGCTGATTCGATCGATCCGTACGGCCTGCGCGTCGAGCACAGAACCCCATTCCGGGACGAGCTCGCGACTCACCGCGAGCATTTGCGCGTCCCGCAGCCGAAATCGTACGGCCTTGGCCTTCTCTTGCGGGTCGGACCGGACTTCCCGCAGCAGAGTCAGCCGTTTCGTGACGGCGTCGACCTGCTGCTCGGCCTCCGTGAGATACCCGCGGGCGGACGTGGTCAGATCAAGTGCAATCTCCGGGTTGTTCTCCGCCGCTGCCGCACGCGCCCGGGCCAGGGCATCGTCCGCGGCCTCGATGGCTCGCTGGCTTTCCCGCTCATTGTCAGCCAAGTCTGCCGAACTCGCAGCATTGAATTCGCGCAGCAGGGCCGAATAGGCCGGGCCGAGCCCCTCGGCCCTGGTCCGGGCCGCGGCCAGCCGGGTGGTCACCGAGGCGACCGCGGTTTTCGCCGCGGCGGCCCGAGATGGGGCCTGCGCCAACGCTTCTGCCAATGCCTTGGTGGTCGCCTCCAGCCGGTTCGCGGCATCCCGCACCGTCCCGGCCGGAGCCCCCGGACCTGCGGCTTCGAGTGTGACGAGGGCCTCATCCACGGCTTGGGCGCGTTGGCGGACCGAGGGATAGTTCGCGAACTCGGACTCGGCCGCCTGCCTGCGCACGCCCGCCGCGCCGATCTTCACCTGCTGGGCCAGCTGCGGCACCGTGCCGAGCACCCCGACCGCCTGCTCGAGTTGGGCCTGGTTGGCGCGATAGAACTCGTCGACGGCACGGGCCGCCTCGACCAGCTGCCTGGTCACGGTGTCGGCCTGCGCCGGCCCCTGCGGCATCGGGGTCGCGTCGCGTTCGACCTGCTCGAGCTGCTCGGTCAGGGTCAGATACGCGCCCGACGCGTCGTAGCAGCGGCTGCGCACCGGCTCCCAGCGCGCGGCCAGGCGCCGCTCCGGGAACACCTGCTCGGACGCGTGCACCGCCGCCTCGGCCGCGCTCTGCCGTCTGTCCATGTCGAGGAACGCCGACGCCAGCGACTGTCGCGCCTGCTCGATCCATTCGCTGTTCCCGGCTGAGCGGAACCATCCGCGCCTACGGCCTACCACGCCCCGATCTTAGAGATCTCCTCTGTTCACCGGGGGTTCTGCGGGTTCCTACGCAAGTTCGCGGAAACCTACTACTGTCGTAAGGCGTACCCGGCGATTCGGACATGCTGGGAACCAATGACGGACTATTGAAAGGGAATCCCGCATGGGTGTCAGTTTGTCCAAGGGCGGCAATGTCTCGCTGACCAAGGCGGCGCCTAACCTCACCGCCGTCGCAGTCGGCCTAGGGTGGGATGTGCGGACCACCACCGGTACCGACTTCGACCTGGACGCGAGCGCGATCGCGACCGGCGCGGACAAGAAGGTGCTCTCCGACCAGCACTTCGTGTTCTTCAACAACCTGAAGTCCCCTGAGGGCGCGATCGAGCACGCCGGTGACAACACCACCGGTGAGGGCGAAGGCGACGACGAGGTCATCAACGTCGACCTGGCCAACACCCCGCCGACCATCGAGAGCATCTTCTTCCCGGTCTCGATCTACGACGCCGAGACGCGGCAGCAGTCGTTCGGTCAGGTCCGCAACGCGTACATCCGCGTCGTCGACCGCAGCAACAACAACGAACTCGCCCGCTACGACCTCACCGAGGACGCCTCGACCGAGACCGCGATGGTGTTCGGCGAGCTGTACCGTAACGGGGCGGAGTGGAAGTTCCGCGCCATCGGCCAGGGCTACGCCTCCGGCCTCGCGGGCATCGCCCGTGATTACGGCGTGAACGTCTAGGAATAATTCGCGGTTGCAGGGGGCCCGGCGACGGGCCCCCTCGTCGTGCGCTCAGGATTGTCCGATTTGTCGGGAACGCTGACGGGCGCAGCACCGTTGGACAAGCGAGGGTTCTCCGGCCACGCTGGTACCGGCGGCGCCATCTCGGCTACATCAGATAAAGCGATCGGACGGCAGACGTCCGGCCGACGCAAACGAAAGGTCCCCGCGTGGTCCTGCGAATTTTCGGCATGTCCATCATCGTGACGGTGCTGTCGCTCGTCGTGGCGTTCCTGTACGGCGGACCCACGGCCCTGGCACTAGCCGCGATCCTCGGCATCCTCGAAGTGTCGCTCTCCTTCGACAACGCTGTCATCAACGCGACAGTGCTCGAGCGGATGAGCGCGTTCTGGCAACGGATCTTCCTCACCATCGGCGTGTTGATCGCCGTGTTCGGCATGCGCCTGGTCTTCCCGCTGGCGATCGTGTGGATCACCGCGGGCCTGGACCCGGTGAAGGCGCTGGATCTGGCGCTGAACCCGCCCGCGGACGACGCGGCCTACTTCCCGAACGGCGATCCCAGTTACGAAACCCTGCTCACCGACGCGCATCCGCAGATCGCCTCGTTCGGTGGCATGTTCCTGCTGCTGCTGTTCCTGAACTTCATCTTCGAAAAGCGCGACATCACCTGGCTGTCCTGGCTGGAGCGCCCGCTCGCCCAGCTCGGCAAGCTCGACATGCTCTCGGTGGTCGTCGCGAGCATCGGCCTCATCCTCACCGCGGAACTGGTCGCGGCCGAGGACGACCGGTCCACGGTGCTGCTCGCCGGCCTGCTCGGCATGGTCACCTACATCGTGGTGGACGGGCTCGGCTCGATGTTCCACACCGAGGAGCACACCGGCGACGGACCGTCGGAGCTGGTCAAGGCCACCGGTAAGGCCGGATTCTTCCTGTTCCTCTACCTCGAGGTGCTCGACGCGTCGTTCTCCTTCGACGGCGTGATCGGCGCGTTCGCCATCACCTCCGACCCGATCATCATCGCGCTCGGCCTCGGCCTGATCGGCGCCATGTTCGTCCGCTCGATCACCGTCTACCTGGTGCGCAAGGGCACACTGGCCGAGTACGTGTACCTGGAGCACGGCGCGCACTGGGCGATCGGCGCGCTGGCGGTGATCCTGTTCGTCTCCATCGGCGTGCACATCAACGAACTCATCACCGGCATGGTCGGTATCGCGTTCATCGGTGCGGCGTTCATCAGTAGCGTGCTGCGCAACCGGCGGGAGAACGACAAAGAAGTCGACAGCGAACGAGAGCCGACCCCGGTAGGCTGATTTTCGGCAGGCAGCCGAAAGACTCGTGCGGCAGCGGCCCCTCCTGCGGGAGGACCGCTGCCGTTCCCATTTCTTCCGAGGGGGATCGCGCCATGGCGACCGACAGCAACGCCGGTGGGGTCAACCTGTCCAAGGTGACCCTGTCCAAGGCCACGCCCAGCATCAACCTCACCAAACCCGGTGAGCAGCAAGGCGCCATGCGGGTGAACCTGAACTGGTCGGCCGGCTCGAAAGGCTTCTTCCGCCGGTCCAAGCCCGTCGACCTCGACCTCGGCTGCCTCTACGAATTGGCCAATGGCAACAAGGGCGTGGTGCAGGCGGTCGGCAACAACTTCGGCTCGCTCGACGCCGAGCCCTATATCCAGCTCGACGGTGACGACCGCAGCGGCACCGCCACCGGCGGCGAGAACATGCACATCAATCTCGCTCGCCCCGAACTGTTCCGGCGCATCCTGATCTTCGCGTTCATCTACGAGGGCGTACCGAACTGGGCCGCCGCCGACGGTGTGGTGACCCTGTACCCGACCTCCGGTCCGCAGATCGAGGTCCGGCTCGACTCCCCTGTCGACGGTGCGCGCTCCTGTGCGATCGCCCTGCTGCAGAACCAGGGCAACGGCATCACCGTGCATCGCGAGGTGCACTACATCAACGGCGCCCAGCAGCAGATCGACGAGGCCTACCGCTGGGGCATGAACTGGCACCGAGCCAGCAAGTAGCTCAGCGCGCCGCGAGCACGGGCCGCGGTACCGGTGACCGCACCGCAGCCGGTTTGCGCGAGGCGAACACCAAGCCGAGCAGCCCGACACTCAGGCCGGCAAAGGTCAACGGCCGCACCGGCTGATCGATCAACACCCAGGCGAGCACCGCGGTGACCGCGGGCGTGGCGAAGAACAACCGGCCGACCCTGGTGGCGTCCCAGTACCGCAGCATCGCGTTCAGCAGCAGGAACGCGGCCATCGAGTTGACCAGCACCATCCAGGTGAGCGCCCCGGCGAAGCCGGGCACATCCCACACCTCGAGCTGACCGGTCAGCACCGCCAGCACGCCGGCGACCGGCGCGCTCACGAGCACGTGCACCGCCGTCGACGCCCGCGGATCGACCTCGGGGACGAATCGCTTCTGATACACCGTGCCGATGCTCAGGCCGAGCAGGCCGAGCACGCACAGCAGCAGGCCGATCAGCGAGAAGGTCGATTGGTCGAGGACGGCCAGCCCGACGCCGACCCCGCCGATCCCGAAGCCGAACCATTGCCGCGCCGAGACGCTTTCGCCGAGCACCCCGGCGAACAGCGCGATGACCACCGGATTCAACCCCTGGACCAGCGCGATGACCGCGGCGGGCACGTGCTCGTTCATCGCGGTGTAGAAGGCGCCGAACTGCACCGCCTGCATGAGCAGCCCGGCGACGCCGACGTGGCGCAGCTGCCTGCCGCGCGGCCAGGTGGCGTGTACCGCAACGGCATACGCCGCGAGCAAGAGGCCCGCGATGGCGAAGCGGGCGAACAGCACCGTCATCGGCGGCGCCGCGCCGACGCCGATGATTCCGGCGATGAAGGCGCTGCTCCACAGCACGACGAACAGCGGCTGCACCGCCACCGACCTGAATTGAGTCCGCACGTACCCTCCCGGAGCTAACCGCCTTAGATGGTTACTACCGTGACAGCTCGTTGAATAACCTGTCAAGGTGGTTACTATGAGAGGGTGTTCACCTTCGTCAGCGGCAACCTCGCCCTGGACTTCGCGGGCACGGTCAAGGCCCGCAGCACCACATTCGACGACGGCCTGCGCACCCCGGCCGACCTCGCCGACTGGTTCCGCGCCGCCGAACTGCTCGACCGGGTATCCGACTGCGAGCCGGCCACCTTCGAACAGGCCGTGCGATTGCGCGAGGCCGCGTACCGGATGGCCGTGGCCAAAGCACACGGCGAAGGTTTCGCCGACCCGGACCGCCGGCTCGTCAACGAGCTCGCCAAAGGCGAAATCCCCATGCTCAACCTGCGACCCGACGGCACACTGCGCCGCTCCGGCGCACCCGCGACCGCACTCGCCGCGATCGCCCGTGCGGCGATCGAGCTCCTCGGCAGCCCCGCCACGGTGAAGGAGTGCGGCCGCGACGCATGCACCCGCCTCTACGTGGACGCCTCCCGCGGCGGCACCCGCCGCTGGTGCGATATGACCATTTGCGGCAACCGCGCCAAGAGCGCCGCCTTCCGTGCGCGGCACACCCCGGAATGAGGCACTGAGCAGCACGTTCGTCGGACATTCAGCTCACGTTGAGCCAGCTCGGCGATGGTGGAGCAGTCGCGCCCGCCGGGCGCGGCGATCCGCTGTGAACTGGAGGAAACCGAATGACCACCACCCCGAATGTGCTGCTCGTGCACGGCGCCTGGGCCGACGGCTCCGCGTGGAGCAAGGTGATCGAGCGCCTGCACGACCGGGGTCTGGGCACCGTGCTCGCCAGCCAGCTGCCGCTGCGCGGCTTCGCCGAGGACGTCGCCACGGTCACCCGCGACCTGGACACCCTGACCGGGCCGACGCTGCTGGTCGGCCACTCCTACGGCGGCGCCGTGATCAGCCAGGCGGGGGCGGGACGCTCGGACGTCAGCGGGCTGGTGTTCGTCGCCGCTTTCACCCCGCACGCCGGGCAGTCCGCGTTCCAGCTCAACCAGGAATTCGGCCAGGACCTCGCCAGCGGCGCCGACCTGGTGAACATCGGTGCGGCCGAGACGCCGGAGCTGATCATCGCCCGCGACCGCTACCACGCCGACTTCGCGGCCGACGCCGACCCGCGCGAAGCCGCCGTGCTCGCCGCCACTCAGAAGCCGACTTCGGTACTGTCGCTTGCCGGTTCGGGCACCGCGACGCCCGCGTGGCAGACGCTGCGGCACAACACCTGGTACCAGATCTCCGAGCTGGATCAGATGATCCACCCCGACCTCGAGACCAAGATGGCCTATCAGGTGGCCACCGAGGACCACATCGTGTCGCTGGCGACCAGCCACGCCTCGATGATCACCCAGCCGGACGCGATCGCCGATCTCATCGTGCGGGCCGCCGCCGGGTGAACCGGGAGTCCGGTCAGTCGGCGGCCGCCGGGGGCGTCTGGGTGTCGATCAGGTCGAGATACCTTGTCGCGCCCATGCTTTCCGCCAGATGCCGAGCTTCCTGGCGCAGCGCCGGAGCGGCTTCGGGCCGGGCCGCGGCGAGTTCGAGCAGCGCAGGGACCAGTTCGACCGGTGAGCCGTAACGACGCAGCTGCTCGACCGCCCGGCTCAGCAGTTCCGCGTCGACGCCACCGGGCGCCGCCGCGGCCATCGCACGCAGCGCCCGGCCGAGCGTCGCCGGGGTGTCCCATCGTTGCGCGAGTTCGTATTCCGCGGCCGCGAGCTCCGTGGCCCGGGCCCGTTCGCCGAGCCCTACCAGTGCCAGCGCAGCGGAACTGCGCCACGGAATATGCGCCGGATTACTGATGCCCACCGCGCCGACCCGGCGACCGCAATCCAGGAAGTGCGCCACCGCTTGACGCGAATCTCCTTGTGCCGCACAGAGCATGCCCCTGACGTGGAGGACGACGGTCCACTCCCAGGTTTCCGGATTCGCCTGCTCGGCGACGCTGTCGAGCCGGCGTTGCGCCTCATCGAGCCGGCCGAGACCCAGCAGCGCGTGCGCATACTGGGCGACCAATGCCAGTGGCGGCCGGATGGATTCGTCGTCGAGCACCCCGACGGTCGGCGCGAGCACACGCAGCGCCGCGCGGTACTCACCGCAGCGCAGCAGCACTTCCGAGTGCAGGATCAGGCGATAGACGTCGATGGTGCCGAAATGATGCTCCCTCGGTTGGGCGCTGAGCTGTTTCGCCAGCGCCAGATCGCCCGACCACATCGACAGGTGCGCGAGCAGCCCGACCAGTTGCTGCGGCAACGCCGCCCAGCCTCGGGCCGGATCCGCCTCCGCGGGAAAACGCGCGAGTGTTTCGCGCGCGGAGTACCGGACACCGAAGGCGTCGTCCCAGGTCAGCACGGCCGTGCTGATCTGATCGGCCACCCCTGCCGTGCGCAACCGCGCGACGAACCCACGCCAGCTTGCTGCGGTCAACCCGGCGACGGCCCAGGCGGCGGCGCGAATATCCTGTGCCGCCACCGGATCTCGCTGTTCGGTCTCCGCGAGCACGGCATCGAGCAATGTCATCGCGGCCGCCGCCTGCCAGCGGGTCGACATGGTCCAGGTCAGCGGGATGAGCGCGCTCGGCGCGACGCCGCGTTCGCGCTGACTGTGCAGCGCCTCCTCCAGGTGTGCGCGCGCCGCCGCCGGATTGGTCCACAGCTCCAGCTGGCCCAGGCGCACCAGGATGTCGTCGCGGCCGGCGGGCGCGGTGATCCGCAACGCGGCCGCCAATTGCCGTACCGCATCCGGAATCAGCCCCTGGCGCAGACACTCTTCCGCGGCGTCGAGCAGCACCACGGTCCAGCGCGCGTACTTCGCGCCGACCAGATCGTGCAGAATAGCGGCGACCTGCCGCGCCGAATACCCGGCACTGCGCGCCTGTTCGGCCGCGGCGATCCGGAACCGGTCGGCGTCCTCGCGGCGGCACAGCCAGCGAATCGTGTTGCCGATCAGCGGATGCTGAAACACCGGCGGCGACACCGCCGCCAGAATGCCGGTGGCGGAGAGCAATGCACAGCGATGCCGCACCTCGCTCACCGGTTCGGCACACGCGGCGGCAAGGATTTCGAGGCTCGGCTCGACCTCCTGCAACACGGCGAGCGCGCGCAGCATGACCACTCCGCGCGGCGCGTAGCGGCCGAGCAGTCGGCTGATCGACCGCGAATAGCAGCCTTCGGGCAGGAATTCCGGGATCCGGCCGGGATCGCGCATAGCCAGCAGATCCGCGATCAGCGCACCCGCCAGCAGCGGAATGCCGGCCGTCGCCCGCTGGATCTCGGCGGCCAGGCCCGGCGGGCAGAGCATGCCGGTGCGCTGTTCGTACAGGCCCTCGATCGCGGGGACGCTCAACCCGCTCAGTCGCAGAATCGCGACGGCGGGCGGCTCCAGTCGCCCGTGCAACGCGAGAACCGCAGGCTCCCAAGCACGTTCGTCCAAGGCAAGGATCAGCAGCACCGGCATGCGGCGCAACCGGGGCGCCGCCGCGGCCAGCACGCGCGCGGATCGCTCGTCCATCAGATCTGCGCCGTCCACCACGACGACCAGCGGTGCGGTGGCAGCGGCAGCTTCGACCAGACTGGCGCACAACGCTGCTGCCGCCTGAGCGTCGGTCTGGGCGGGCGCGAGCGCGGTCTCCGCCAGCTCGGCGATCAGCCCCAACGGCGGCGCGACATCCCACGGCGGCGTCAGATCGATCCGCCGCACCCCGGCGAACCGCCGCGCCACCTCGTCGAGCAACTGCGTTTTGCCGAACCCGGGCAACCCCGAGATCACCAGCAGCCCACCGCTCCCCGTCGCCGCCCGCTCAACCCACGCACCGATCTGCGCCAGCTCCCACGCCCGCTCGAACACCACGGGTGCCGCCGGATCGATCCCGGCCCACCCACGTTGCGCCCCACCCGAGGTCGGGTAGGCCGCTCCGACGGTCGGATCGACCGAACCAGCGGGCGAATGCGCCCACCCCCCAGCCGGATACACCGAGCCCGCACCAGCATTCGGCCCACCCGACGTCGGATGTGCCGAGCCCGCATCCGGGTACGCCGAAGCCGTGGTCGGGGCCATCGCCGCGGCAGGCAGTTGCGCGGGCTCCGCTGACGTCCGCCTCGACGTGGCGGACGAATCCGCGGGCCGCCCTGATGGTTTCGGAGCATCCGGCGGGCGGCGCGCCCAATCTGCGGTCAGGTGGGCCGAATCCAGGCGTGAGCGGTCCGTGTCTGTTGCCGCTCCGGCGGGCTCGGTTCCGGATGCTGAACGTGGTGGCTTCGCTGCCCGCTCGGCCGAATCCACAGTTGAGGATCCGGCCGAATGCACCGGTGGCGAGGCAGGCGGTGCCGTGGGTTCCGGCCACAGGGTGGATACGATGCCGAAACGCTCTGCCGTGCCGGTGCGCGGCGAGTTGGACGCGATCGCTTCTCGCGGGATCACAGGGGGCGGAGGTAGATCGGAGGGTTCTGCGCCAGAAAGGATTTGCTCATGCAGCCGACGTAGCTCCGGCCCTGGTTCCACGCCGAGTTGATCCACCAGCAGGTTGCGGGTTTCCCGGTAGACCTCGAGCGCTTCGGACTGGCTGCCGCGCGCGTACAGTGCGCGCATCAGCACGGCGCGCGGGCGTTCCCGCAACGGATGTTCGGCGGTGAGTACGCGCAGCCGATCGATCACCTCGTCGGAACGCCCCAGTGCCACAGCGACATCCAGGCTGTCCTCCAGCACGGCGAGCCGTCGCTCGGCGAGCGCCACCCGCTGCCGCTGCGCGAAGGGGCCGGGCAGACCGGTCAAGGGCTCACCGGCGTAGAGCGCGAGCGCGCGCGTGTAGCGGTCTTCGGCGCGAACCAGGTCGCCCGCTTCGCGCGCCCGGCTCGCCTCGCCGACCAGTCGGTCGAAGACGCCGAGGTCGACCTGTTCGTCATCGATCCGCAGCTGGTAGCCGCCGTGGCCGGACAGCAGCACGGTCGGCGGGGTGCGCGGCGGACGATCGGGCTCGAGCACTCGCCGCAGCGCGGAGACATAGGTCTGGATCACGCCGACGCCACTGGCCGGCGGCACACCGTCGTACAGCGCCGCGAGCAGGCTGTCCGCCGAAACCCATTGCCGGCGGCGGAAAGCCAGCACGCTCAGCACGGCCCGACGCTGCGGCGGGCCCAGCGGCAGGACCTGGTCCCCGCGGTGCGCTTCGACTCCGTTGAGCAGCGTCAATCGAACGACGGATGGCGGGTGCGCGCCCGTGTCCACCTGATCCATCCGTACTTCACCGTCCTGCTCCATCACCAACCCGACCAGAGTAAGCGGACCAGCACCATTTCACTTGATGGCGATTTCGCGGGTGCGCAGGCCCCGTGCTACCGGTCCGCGACCAGCTCGGACCAGGCCCGCACCACCTGAGCTGGATATTCGGCAAGCCACAGGCAACCACCGGACAACCACCGGCGCGTGGTGCCTCGAACCAGCCGGTGACGCACTTCGCAGTGCCCACTGCGCCCGAACGCTCAGGCCGGGATCAACTCACCCGGTGCGAACCGCGGCACCGGCGGCTGCACCGGACGCGAACCCCGCGGCACCGCACGCAGGAAAAGGAAGAACAGTGCGACCAGCAATACGGCCCGGCCCCACACCCCGAACTGGACGACCTTCTCCATCGTCTCGTAGGGACGACCCGAACCCAGCGCGTAGAAGTATCGGAACACACCGATACCGACGGCCGCGTCGGCCACCAGATACGCCCCGATCAGCGACCACGGCACCTCGAGCAGCACCAGGAACGGCACCAGCCACAACGTGTACTGCGGTGAGTGCACCTTGTGGAACAGCAGGAACGCGCACAGCATCGCGCCGCTCACCGCGACCCACGGGAACACGCCCGTCCTGAGATACCGCTTCCAGCCCAGCCACATCGCCAGCGCGAACGCGGCGAGCACCAGCGTCGGCGACGCGAACGACACGACCTCCTGGAACACCGCCTCGCCGCCGGTGTCGTGCTCGAACAACGGCCGAAGTCCCCAGTACCAGATGGAATTCGTGGTGATGTCGGCCTGCCGCAACTGCTGGAAGGTGATCGACGCCCGCCAGCCCTCGTAGCCGGCGACGGCGAACGGCAGGTTCACCACGACCACGGTGGCGACGGCCGCGGCGGCGGTCAGCAGCGCGCCGCGCACGTCCAGACCGCGCGGCCGCGCTCCCGGCTCGTCGCGGACCCGCTCGATGCCGCCGGTCAGCACATACGCCATCAGGGGCAGCACGAAGATCCCCGGATAGAGCTTGAAACAGAAGCCGAGTCCGAGCAGGATCGCGGCCAGAATTCCCCTGGTGCGCACCGAGTATCGGGTCAGCGTCGCCATCACGTAGACGGCCGCCACCGCGGTGCAGACCACCGGCAGTTCCCAGTTGTGGAAGGCATAGAGCACCAGCGGCGGTCCCGCCGCCCACAGCAGCGCCGCCCGCCCGGCGAGCCGGGCCAGCATCCACGCGGTCAGCAACGCGAACGGCGCGAGCAGCAGCGCCGAATGCCGCAGGAAGTCGGCATCATTGTGCGCGCCGATCGCGCCGAGCCAGATCACCGTGCCGCTGAGCACCGGATACTCCACCGCGCCGCCGACCAGCGCGCCGTCGTCGGTGATACCGCCGTTGATATAGGGAAAGACGTGCTCGTTGATATCGCGGCCGAGCCAGAGGAACTGGATGTCGGAATAACAGACCTCGGCATCCTTGCGGATCTCGAAGACCGCGCTGCGGCCGTCGGCCTGGAACGGCGCGCCCGCGCACCGCGCCTTGTTCGCATACGCGAGCGCGAGCGTGAGCCCGCACAGCACGAGTACGAACGCCGCCAACACCGCGCGCCGGCGCACCCGGCGCGCGATCAGGTCGCTGACGGCGAGTCCGGTCGGCATGAGCACCACCCTAAGTGGATCGATACCGCTGTGCCCGCGTTCCCTCGCCGACGAGATCGATTTCAGTGGGAAAGGGCTGTTCATGTAGCCTTGTCGGGTTGCTGACGCAACGACCCTCCTGCCACGGAGAGCCCGTGGCCGTTTCCTAGTCCACAGGAGGTGATTGGTCCGTGCGTCATTACGAAGTGATGGTTATCCTCGATCCCAGTCTGGACGAGCGCACCGTTGGTCCGTCTCTCGAGACGATGCTCAACGTGGTTCGTACCGAGGGCGGCAAGGTCGACAAGGTCGATATCTGGGGCCGTCGCCGGCTCGCCTACGAGATCGCCAAGCAGGCCGAAGGCATCTACGCGGTGGTCGATCTGACCGCGGAGCCCGCGACCGTGAGCGAACTCGACCGCCAGCTCGGCCTGAACGAGTCGGTGCTGCGCACCAAGGTTCTGCGCCACGACAAGTAGGCCCGCAACCCTCGATTGCGTCGGGGCCTGTCTCTAGGCTCTAGCGCAACAGCGAGACGCGGACTGCGTACCCGAGCAGGAGGAACCACATGGCAGGCGACACGGTCATCACCGTCATCGGAAACTTGACGGCCGACCCCGAGCTTCGATTCACGCCCGCGGGAGCGGCGGTGGCGAACTTCACCGTCGCGTCGACACCCCGTGTGTTCGACCGTAATTCGAACGAATGGAAAGACGGCGAGGCGCTCTTCCTGCGCTGCAACATCTGGCGCGAAGCTGCCGAAAATGTCGCCGAAAGCCTGACCCGCGGTTCCCGAGTCATCGTGAGCGGCCGGCTCAAGCAGCGCTCCTACGAAACCCGCGAGGGTGAGAAGCGCACGGTCGTCGAGCTCGAGGTCGACGAGGTCGGTCCCTCGCTGCGCTACGCCACCGCGAAGGTCAACAAGACCAGCCGCGGCGGCGGTGGCGGCGGCTTCGGCGGCGGCAGTGGTTCCGGCGGCGGAGGCAACTTCGCGCCGGCCAACTCAGGTGGTGGCGGTGGGCGTTCCGGCGGTGCCGAGGACGACCCTTGGGGCAGTGCGCCCGCGGCAGGCTCCTTCGGGGGCGGCCGCATGGATGACGAACCGCCGTTCTGACAACGGCTTTCATAGGTCCACCCCGCGTGGACCATCACTGATAACGGAGTAAAGACCATGCCTAAAGCGCCCGCGCGCGAAAAGGTGCTCAAGAAGAAGGCTTGCGCGTTCTGCAAGGAAGCCAAGTCCGGAATCGTCAACATCGACTACAAGGACACGGCGCTGCTGCGTAAGTACGTCAGCGATCGCGGCAAGATCCGCGCCCGCCGCGTCACCGGCAACTGCGTGCAGCACCAGCGTGATATCGCGGTTGCCGTCAAGAACTCGCGTGAGGTCGCTCTGCTGCCTTACGTGTCGACGGCTCGCTGAGTAAGGGAGGCACGCAAATGAAGTTGATTCTGACTGCAGACGTGGACAACCTCGGTGCGCCCGGCGACACCGTTGAGGTCAAGGACGGCTACGGCCGCAATTTCCTGCTGCCGCGCGGCCTGGCCATCGTGGCCAGCCGGGGCGCCGAGAAGCAGGTCGCGGGCATTCGCCGGGCGCAGGATGCCCGCCGGGTGCGCGACCTCGATCACGCCAACGAGCTGAAGCAGGCCATCGAGGGCCTGGAGTCGGTCTCGCTGTCGGTGAAGACCGCCGGCACCGGCAAGCTGTTCGGCTCGGTGACCCAGGCCGACGTCGCCGCGGCCATCAAGTCGGCCGGCGGCCCCGTGGTCGACAAGCGCAGCATCGAGCTGCCGAAGTCGCACATCAAGACGGTCGGCAAGCACGTCGTCGTGGTGCACCTGCACCCCGATGTGGTGGCCAAGTTCGACCTGCAGGTCGCTGCCAGCTGATTCGAGCACGTCCCGAAGACCACTCCCGCGTTCGGCGCGGGGGTGGTCTTCGCTGTGCGACGTCGGCCACTTTTATCGGTAACTGATTATTAGCTCGGCTCGCAGTCCTGCCAGATGGAACGTTCTCGGCCGATCAGCGCTGGTCATCGCGGCGCCGAGCGGCTCCCCTGTGGATGACCGGAGAAACCGACCGGTGGCAATGTGATTCAGCTCATATCGGCCACCCTGGCCGTTACCTCAACACGCCCGGCTGTTCAACTTCCCCGACACGCCGCGACTTTGTTCATCCACACGTGGATAGCTCGGAAAATCCATATCTATCTGCAGCTTCCCCCGCTATGACCTGGGTTTTCCCCAAGTTGTCCACAGGGGGTGCACACCGTTGGGTGAACAGTCCCCAACTTATCCACAGCTGTGTGCACATTCTGGTTTGATGGCCGCTTGTCGGACGCCTAGGTTCGTCGCTACAGCCCGTACAACCGGTCCCCCATGTCCGGAATCAGTGGATACCAAGACGGTAGCTGGCACCCGCGGCGGCATTCGCCGGCGCCGCGGCGCCGGCCCGCTGCGCTGCCGCCTCCGCGTGGGAGCCGGACAGTGGACCGAATCATCAATATGGTGAGCCCAGGTGGAGAAAGGACGGTCGAGCCGGATGGCAGTCGTCGACGACCGCGGACACGCGGACTTCCCGCCCGAACCCCCCGGCGAGGACTTCGGCAGGCAACCACCGCACGACATGGCGGCCGAACAGTCCGTGCTCGGCGGCATGCTGCTGAGCAAGGACGCCATCGCCGACGTCATCGAGGTCATGCGCCCCGGCGACTTCTACCGTCCCGCGCATCAAGCCGTCTACGACACCATCCTCGACCTGTACGGGCGCGGTGAACCCGCCGACCCGGTGACCGTCGCGGCCGGCCTGGACCGCCGCGGGGAACTCAAGCGCATCGGCGGCCCGCCCTACCTGGTCACGCTCACCCAGACCGTCCCCACCGCCGCCAACGCCAGCTTCTACGCCGAGATCGTCGCCGAGAAGGCCATCCTGCGCCGCCTCGTCGAGGCGGGCACCCGCATCGTCCAGTACGGCTACGCGGGCGCCGACGGCCAGGACATCGCCGAGGTCGTCGACCGCGCCCAGGCCGAGGTCTACGAGGTCACCGAACGCCGCACCACCGAAGACTTCCTCCCGCTCGAAGAACTCCTGCAGCCCACGATGGACGAAATCGACTCCATCGCCAGCCGCGGCGGCATCTCCCTCGGCGTCCCCACCGGCTTCACCGAACTGGACGAACTCACCAACGGCCTGCACCCCGGCCAAATGATCATCGTCGCCGCCCGCCCGGGCGTGGGCAAATCCACGCTCGGCATGGATTTCATGCGGAGTTGCTCGATCAAGCATGGGTTGCCGAGCGTTATCTTCTCGCTGGAGATGAGCCGGACCGAGATCGTGATGCGTCTGCTGTCGGCGGAGGCGAAGATCAAGCTCGGTGATATGCGCGCGGGGCGGATGAGCGACGACGACTGGACCAAACTCGCGCGGCGGATGAGCGAGATCAGTGAAGCGCCGCTGTTCGTCGACGATTCACCGAACCTCACCATGATGGAGATCCGGGCCAAAGCGCGACGGCTCAAACAACGCCACGACCTGAAACTCGTGGTGGTGGACTACCTCCAGCTGATGACCTCCGGTAAAAAGGTCGAATCCCGCCAGCAGGAAGTCTCGGACTTCTCGCGAAACCTGAAGCTGCTCGCCAAGGAACTCGAAGTCCCCGTCGTCGCGATCAGTCAGCTGAACCGCGGCCCCGAACAGCGCACCGACAAACGCCCTATGGTGTCCGACCTCCGCGAGTCCGGCTGTCTACCCGCATCCACCCGCATTCTGCGCGCGGACAACGGAACCGAGAGCACCCTCGGGGAACTGCTGGCCAGCGGCGAGCAGCCACTGGTGTGGTCCCTGGACGAGCGGATGCGCATGGTGGCGCGTCCGATGGTCAAAGTCTTCCCCAGCGGACGCAAGGAAGTGTTCCGGCTGCGCCTCGCCTCGGGGCGGGTGGTCGACGCGACCGGTAACCATCCCTTCCTGACCGTCGACGGCTGGATCGCTCTGGAAAAGCTCGCCGTCGGCGACCGTCTCGCCACCCCACGTCACGTACCGGAGCCGGTACACACCACACGGATGCCGGACGCCGAGATCATCCTGCTGGCGCACATGATCGGTGACGGTTCTTGCGTCAAGCGCCAGCCGCTTCGCTACGCGAGCATCGATGAAGCGAACCTCGACGCGGTCACCGCGGCCGCCACGCACTTCGGCGTCACCGCAGTGCGTGACGACCATCCGGCCGCGCGCGTGTCCACCCTGCGCCTGCGTGCTCCCGAACACCTCACCCACGGCAAGCGGAATCCGATTGCCGCATGGCTCGACGAGCTCGGTCTTTTCGGCTTGCGCAGCTACGAAAAGTTCGTCCCCAAGCCGGTTTTCGAGCTCCCGAACGATCAGGTGGCATTGTTCCTGCGCCATCTGTGGGCGACCGACGGTTCGGTGCGCTGGGACGACACCGGCGGACAGGCCCGCGTCTACTATTCGTCGACGAGCCGCCGCCTGATCGACGACGTCGCGCAACTGTTGCTTCGCGTCGGTGTCCACGGTCGGATCAAACAGGTCCGCAAAGCCGGCTATCGGGACTGCTGGCATTTGACCATCGACGGATCCGACAACCAGACCGTCTTCCTGCGCGATGTCGGGGTCCACGGCGCCCGCGGGCAGGCCGCCGATGCGGCGTTGACTCATTTGGCGCCCTTGGCAAGCAATACGAATGTCGACACCGTGCCCAAGGAAGTCTGGAACCAGGTTCGCAGCCTGCTTGCGACCAAGCAGATGACCCATCGAGAATTCTCGGCGGCCATGGGATCCCGGTTCTGCGGATCCACGATGTGGAAGCGCTCCCCGAGTCGTTCTCGGCTGGCTCGGGTCGCCGTCGTCCTCGACGATGCCGACATCGAAATGCTCGCCACCAACGACGTCTTCTGGGACAAAGTCGTCGAGATCACCAGCCTCGGTGAACAAGACGTCTACGACGGTACCGTCCCCGGCACCCATAATTTTGTGGCGCAAGGGATTTCGGTCCACAACAGCCTTGAGCAGGACGCCGACATGGTCATCCTGCTGCACCGCCCCGACGCGTTCGAGCGCGACGATCCGCGCGGCGGCGAAGCCGACCTCATCCTCGGCAAACACCGAAACGGCCCCACCGCCACCATCACCGTCGCCCACCAACTCCACCTCAGCCGCTTCGTGGACATGGCCCGCGGTTAGGTCGCTGCCGCCGCCGCTGCTGTTGTGGGCCAGCTGCAGTGGGCGCGCCTGCGTGTCGACCAGAAGAACGCTGCCGCGTTGCGGTTCGTCGGCGAGTCCGATGGACTGACGGCATGAAGCGTTCTGTTGCTGCCGCATGCTGCGGCATCACTGCTCTGCTGATCGCGGCGTGTGATGGCGGAACGTCGGAGGGCGATCCAGCGGCAAGGTCCACCGCGCCGTCACCAACTCCGCTGAAGCTTGCCGTTTCGGTGCCGCCTGCTCCTGCCCAACGAAACCAGGGGCGTCACGATGTGACCTTCGATCCCTGCTTCAAGCTCGATGATGTGACGATCGAACGAGCTGGATACGATCCGCGCACTCGCAAGCGCAAGGATTTCATCGCGGATGGTTACTCCGCGCTCGGATGCGAGTTCGCTCGCAAAGAGCAGGGACTGCTGATGGGATCCTTGGTCACCTCGTCGTCGAATCTGACACTCGATGAGTACAAAGACCGATACGGGAGCACCGCGACCACTACGTCGATAGCCGGCCGCGAGGCTGTGACGTACCAACTCCCCGGCGACACAACCAATACAACGTGCTTTCTCGCCATGAAGGCCACCGACGGAGTGCTCCAACTGCAACTCGACGTCAACAAGGCGCGGACTGCGGACCGGCCCTGCGATTTGATCCAGGGTACGGCTGAGTCCATCGAGCCGGGCTTGCCACGCGCATAGGCATCACTTTGGGCAAGCCCCAGCTCGCTGCCGGTCGTCTCAGCGCAGTACAGCCTCGGCGGCTTGACGCATGTATGCCTCTAGGTCCTGGACCGCGTTCTTCATCGCGCCGCCGCGGTAAGTGTTCACGATGTTGAGTAGATCGCTGTACAGAGTGCTCGTACTCTTTGAATCAACCAGCGTGCGATAGTCCTCGAGCCGTCCGTCCGGCTGGAAAAGGTTGTCGTATCGCGGGTCATGCGCGAGGGGGCCGTCGGCGTCTTGCAGCGTGCGTGCGATCTCGTAGACGGTGTGGGCAGGGTCGAGATCGTTGCTGACCGATACCCGGGGGGCGACTTCCTTGGGGTCCTTCGACTGGTCATCGGCTCGGTCCGCAGCCTCGGTATCGAGTCCTCGAGTCACGAGCCCTTTGAGTGTTCCTGCGTAATAGGCAAGTTGGAGTTCCGGGTTCTGTGGATCCGCCAGCCACGATCGGGTCCAGTCGGATTGCAGCTTGGCGATGGTTTCGACTGCTTGTCTGTTCAGGTCAAGTGCTGATGTTGCACCAGAGTCGATTACGGCAAAGATGTTCTGCGCCTTGGGTCGCTGGAGATTTCCGAGCGGATCAGGCGCGGTGAACCCTCTCGAAGTGACGAATTCCGGGCTGGCACCAGCAAGGTCACGCAGGTAAGGAGTGAAAGCCACCGCGAGACTCTGCACCAGCTCAGGATTGACCTCACCTACCGCACTGGTACGGGGCCCGTCGACATTCAGCAATTTTGAAGAGTGATCGGCTACATATCTGGCGAGCATCGTTGCGGATTCGCCCGCGCGGGTCGACGTCGCGGCGTCGGACGAGCCAGCGTCCGAGCCGATCCAGGCAAACAGGTTGCCGACTGTCGAATCTTTGGTTTTCCAGCGATGACTCATCAACTGGTCCAGCAAGTCGTCGGACGTCACCCCTTGCGGCAAGCCGACCCCTCTCAACGCGTCTTGGACCGCGCCCTTGTCGACTACACCATTGGTCGACGCCTGGTCTACGAGCCGTTCGGCCGCAGACAACGCAGCTGAACCACGTTCCGAGTTGCCACACCCGGACACGACTGCTGCCAGTAGTGCGGGAAGGAGAAGGAATCGAATGCGCGTCATCGGACGAGGTTCCTGCCTTCCGTGACTCTTTGCTGCATCACCTGCAGCGGATCTTGTAGCACGCCGCCTTGGTAGCTTGCGAGTAGTAGGCCGGTCCACAGTTCATGTCGAGCCGATCCAACGGTTTCCAGTCCAGCAGTAAGCGTAACCTCCGACCGAGCAGACCTGGCCCTCGTAGGTTTCAGAACTCGTGGCGGAGTGGTGTTGTGGATCTGCCGTGGTTTCGAGGTCCGGTTGCGACGGGCGAGCGGGTCACTGGTCCGCTGGGGGCCGCTCATCGATGGCGGACATGTTGTGTTCGGCCCATTCTCGGAGGGCGGCGAGGGGGACTTCTAGGGATAGGCCCAGGTCGGTTAGGCGGTAGTGGACTTGGGGTGGGACGGTGGGGGTGACGCGGCGGGCGACGAGGTTGTCGCGGACCAGTTGGGCGAGGGTTACCGAGAGCATTTTTTGGGAGATGCCGGGGATGCGGCGGCGCAGTTCGGCGAAGCGCACCTCGGGCGGATCTGCCGACGCGAGGATTTTGATGACCATGGAGACCCATTTGGAGCCGATCCGGTCCAGCAGTTGCCGAGTAGGACAGGCGGGATCGAACAGATCTCCGCGCCGGGTAGTCACCTGAAGCTCACCACCTGAATCGAAAGTGCCGTCTTGGCCGATCCGCCCAGGTTACCTACCGTGAGGTGGTCACTGATGGTTACCAGCTTCGAGGTGGAGATGAGCGCCGATATCGCGCTGCACAGGGTCGCGGCGAACGGGATCGAGATGAACGTCGCGGTCGCCGGAGCGGGTCCCGCGGTCCTGCTGCTGCACGGGTTTCCGCACACCTGGGAGGTGTGGCGGGGTGTGCTGGACGGACTCGCGGGGACACATCGGGTGATCGCGCCCGACCTGCGCGGGTTGGGTGCGACGACCCGGCCGGAAAGCGGTTACGACGCAGCGAATCTGGCCGTGGACGCGGTTGCCGTGCTGGATGCCCTGGGCGAAACCCGCGCGGACGTGGTCGGTTTCGATCTCGGTGCCGCCCCGGCGTTCCTGACCGCGATGCAGCACCCGGACCGGGTTCGGCGTCTGGTGCTCATGGAGGCGATGCTCGGCCGGTTACCCGGAGCCGAGGATTTCCTGCGCGACGGACCGCCCTGGTGGTTCGGTTTTCATGCCGTCCCGGACCTGGCCGAGTCGGTGCTCATCGGGCACGAAAGCGCCTATATCGACTGGTTTCTGCGCGCGGGCACGCGCGGCCGTGGTGTGCCCGCACACCTGCGCACCGCGTTCGTCACCGCCTACACCGGCTCCGCCGCGTTGCGTGCCGCCTTCGCGCACTACCGGGCCCTGCCCGAGAGCGGACGTCAGATCGAAAAGGCCACCGCCACAACTCGATTGCGGATGCCGACGCTGGCCGTCGGGGCGCATCCGGTCGGTGACGCCCTCGCCCGGCAGTTGCGGTCGCACACCGACGATCTGACCGAGGCCGTGATCCCCGACTGCGGCCACATCATTCCGGTGGACGGGCTACCCGCACTGCTTCCGCTGTTCACCGACTTCCTGGCACCCCAGTAGCGAAGACGCCGGAGACGGCGGCGCTGAACGCCTCACCGCCACACGGCCTCCGGGCAATTGGTCATGCGGTCGTCTTCGTAGGCCGACACCGTGATCACGGTGATGTAGCTGATCCGTTTGGACCAGTCGCCTGACGCGGGACCCGCGTTGATTCGAGTGAGATCGTCCCAGGCGCGGCCTGCGCCGTACTCCACCGGTTCGCCACCCCAGAAGGCGATGCAGTCGCCGGTGCGGCCTTCACCGTCCCACACCGTGAGCCACGTGTGCGGCCCGACGTTCAGGGAGGACGGCACGTTGTTCCAGTCGTTCCAGCAGAAGAACACGCAGTCCCTGGTGACGCGCAATAGTTCGTGGGCGCCGAGACCCAATGTGACACCGTCGTTGTCGAAGCTGGGGGTCTCCCAGAATTGTGCGTAACCCGGGTAGATCATCGGGAGGTTGCCGGCCTGTGCGGGCGCCGCCGCGGTGAGACCGAGCGCGGCGGTCGCCGCCATGACCAGGGTGGCCCAGCGTGCGGTGCGGTGGGAGTTTCGGCTCGACATTGTGTGCTTCCTTTCGACATGCCTCGGCGCGTCGGCACCGCCGCGCTTTCCATGATCGAAAGTCACTATCCGGCAGTGTATTTCGCGCAGAACAACCGTAGGATTCCGGGCGCCGCGCCGACCATACGAACAACTTCGTATGGCGTTCTGCGCTTCGGCCTGTTCGCGGAACGTGCCCGGGAGATACTGAAGCGGTGACGAGGGGGACCGACTCGACCGCACAGAAAATCCACGATCTCGCCTTGGCGATCGTCACCGAACGAGAGCCGCTGCGGGTGTGGCCGCTGCTCATGGAGCGGCTCACCGCCGACCTACCATGCGATCTCGCGGTACTGATCGATCTCGACTGGGACGCAGGCACCGGACACGCCCTCACCGGTGCGCCGGACTGGCTGCACGAAGCACCACTCGACGCACTCATCCACGCGCACATGCGATCTCATCCGCTGTTGCAGCATTACGCCCGGACCGGGGACACGACGCCGTTGACCATGGACGAAGTCGCCGACGATCGCTGGTGGAAGGGCGAGGCGTACCGGGCGGGCAAGGACGCGATCGGTATCGACCGGCAGCTGGCGCTGCCCCTGGCCGCGGGACGCGGCCGAATCCGCGGCGTCATCATGAGTCGCAGCAGCCACGGGTTCAGCGACGGTGACCTCGAATACGCCACGCTCGCACGATCATTGCTCGATGCGGTGGAAGCCCACGAGACGGCGGCCTTCGGGCATCGCGGACCGGCAGACCCCACGGACTACCGGCTGACTCCGCGGGAGCTGGCGGTGCTGGGCCTGCTCTGCGAGGGCCTGACCGCCCGCGCGATCGCGAGCAGGCTCGGCATCGCCCCCGCGACCGCCACCAAACATACCGAGAACATCTACCGGAAAATCGGCGTGCACGATCGCATCGCCGCCCTACGCGCGGCCCAGCGACTCGGCCTGATCGCCGTTGTGCCGAACAGGCCGGCGGGGTTCGGCCGCTGAGCCAGAATGGCTTTCATGAGCCGGCTGCCTACACGCGTTCACTGAAACTCGCCACCCGCCTTGGCTTTCGGCCCGTCAGCACTTTCGAGGCGTTCGGTGCACAGCAGACGCTCGCCACGGCCGCACTGCACGCTTTCACGGGTTCGTGACGGGAGTAGCGTGGGTGGGGTGCCGGACGCCGAACTGGTCGGAGTGCAGAAGACCCTCAGCCCCGTGCTGCGGGCCAAGGCCCTGGACAATCTGTTGCCGGATCCGATACTCGGTGACACCTTTGCCGCGCAGGTGATGCGGCGGCTCGAGCCCGACTACGACAAGGGTCGATTCGGTAAGAGCCAGATCGGGCTCAGTGCGGTGGTGCGCGCGAAGACCCACGACGATTGGGCTCGGACCTTCCTCGCCGAGCACCCCGACGCGGTGGTGCTGCACTTGGGCTGCGGCCTCGATGCCAGGGTATATCGGGTCGATCCGCCGGCTACGGTCGACTGGTACGACCTGGACTATCCGGCGATCATCGCACTGCGGCAACGACTGCTGCCGCCGCGCGAGCACTACACCCTGATCGGCTCCAGCGTGACAGACCTGACCTGGCTGGACCGTATCCCGCGCGGCCGTCCGGTGCTGCTGATCGCCGAGGGACTGGTCCCCCACCTCACCGAAGCCGAACTGCGCGAACTGCTCGACGCCGTCGTCGCCACCTTCCCGACCGGCGGGATCCAGTTCGACACGGTGGCGGTCTGGGCGTGGCGCACCTCGCGGTGGCATCCGGTGCTGCGCAAGTACGGCACCCAATTCCATTGCGGTTTCGATGATCCGGCCGCGATCGCCGATTGGCTGCCGCGGCTCGAGTTCGTCGACGAGGCACCGATGAACGACGCCCCGGTGCTGATGACCAAGGCGCCCAAGGACATTCGCCGGTTGTACCGTCTCCTGAACCGGCTACCGGGCATGCGCCGGTCCACTCGGATCGTGCGCTTCCGCTTCTGACTGCGCACTGCCGCCGAGTCAGCGCCCAACTAACGGGAATGAAGTTTCATTAATCGCGGTTAGGCAGTACTGTCACCAACACTAACGGGATCACAGATCCGTTAGTGCGGTTCAGAGAGGACAGTACGATGCAGAACACCTTGCGGGTCCGGCTGGTCGGCGGCCCCGCAGTCGCCCAGTATCGGCTTCGAACCGAACTGGGCGCAGGACGGCTTCGACAACCAGACGGTGCGCCAGGTGGTCCGGGTGACCGACGGCGGCACCGCGGCCAGGATCACACTGTCCAACCTGTTCGGCGCCACCCCGCTGCGGGTGGATCGCGTCACCATCGCCCGTGCCGCCACGGGTGCGGCGGTGGATCCGAATTCGTTGCGGGAGTTGACCTTCGATGGTCGCGCCGGGGCCGAGATCCCGGCCGGGCAGACCCTGACCAGCGACGCCGCCGACCTGAACCTCGCCGCCATGGATTCGGTCGGCGTCACCCTGTACCTGGCCGGCCCGACCGGCCCCGCCACCTTCCATTCGCAGGCGTACGCCAGCACTTATCGCGCCGCGGGCGACCATGTCGCCGACCCGGCCGCCGCACCCTTCACCGAGACCACCCACTCCTGGTACTACCTGACCGACGTGCAGGTGTTCGGTAGCGCCGAAGCCGACGGCGGCACCATCGTCACGGTCGGCGATTCGATCACCGACGGGTTCGGCTCCACCTACGACACCAACACCCGCTATCCGGATCGGCTCGCGCAGCGACTGGCCGAAGCGGGCACCCCGCGCCCCGTGCTCAATGCCGGGATCGGCGGCAACCTGATCCTCAACGATTCCGCCTGGTTCGGCGCGGCCGCCGTGCGGCGGTTCGAGCGGGACGTGCTCGCCAAGCCCGATGTCTCCAGCGTGATCGTCCTCGGCGGCCTGAACGATTTCGGCTTCTCCGAGGTCGACCTGCCCACGTACAAGCCGAACCCGGAGGTCTCGGTGGCGCAGCTGATCGCCGGTCATCGGCAGCTCATCGCCGCCGCGCACCGCGCGGGCGTCCGGATCGTCGGCGCCACCCTGCTGCCGATGAAGGGCGCCGAGTACTACACCGAGAAGTCTGCGGCGAAGATCCGCGAGTTCAACCAGTGGCTGCGCACCAGTGGTGAATACGACGCGGTGGTCGATTTCCATGCCGCCGTCCGCGACCCGGCCGATCCGGAAAACCTCGCCCCCGCCTTCGATTCCGGCGATCACAAGCATCCCAACGCCGCGGGCTACCGGGCCATGGCCGACGCGATCGACCTGGCCCAGCTCTGATCGGCACCACGGCAGCGGCACCCGGAAGCCCGGGTGTCGCTGCCCGGCGCACTTGCCCGTCGAGCAGTGCGCTAAACCTGGATTTCCGCATTTGGCAGTCGGGGTGCCAGGACGGAACAGACCTGGCAGCGCCGTTTGACCAGGGTGCGGAGGCATCGTATCGTCGTGGATCGCCAAGGGGTTGCTGACCCGGGGAGGGCTTCGATGATGAGCAAGGGCTTCGCCGCCGGTTGTCTGGTGCTGAGCGCTACGGTGCTGTCCGCCTGCGCCGGTGGTGCCACCGAGCACGCGGGACATACCGCGACGTCGACCGCGACGTCCCCCTCGGTGCAGGTGAGTCTCCCGCCGGCACCGACCCAGACCGGTGCGAAGCAGGTGCGGTTCGATCCGTGCGCGCGGGTCGGCGACGATCTCGTGCAAAAGGCCGGATTCGACCCGGCGACGCGCGAGCGTGCGGTGAGCGAAGGGGTGTCCTCGCTACTCACGACGATCGGCTGCCAATTCTGGCGAGAGGCACTCGTCGATGGCGCGAAGTACCCCACCGGCGGATTGTCCGTGACGTCCAGCGACCTCACCCTCGACAACATCCGGACGAGCTCGGAGCACGAGATATTCAACGCGGATCCGATCCGCGGACGGGCGGCAGTGCTGTACCGGACGCCGCAGGTCGGCAACGGTTGCTGGGCATCGATCGAATCGGCCGACGGGACGTTCACGGTCGGGCTGATCGTCACCCCGGGCCCGGTCGCCGTGCCGCCGCCCTGTGACCAGATCCGCCAGATCGCCGAAACCTTCAGCGAAGCACTCGACACCGAGTAGTGCCGCTTTTCGGCGGGCCGTGCCGACGCGCACCGCGCCCGCCGATGTGAGTGAAGTACACAGTCAGGGAGTAATACGGATGGCCGAGACATTCGCGGCGAACCCCAGCGAGATTGCCGGTCTCGGCAATCTCGTCACCTCGATAGCGGGAGACGCCCTGCTGGCGTCCAGTTTCGTGGCGAAGGAAGGTAAGGCGGCCGATTGGCTGCACGGGCCGATCATCGACACGCTGATCGCCCCGATCAACGATGCCGCGGACTGGATGTCGCAGCGCCACTCGGTGCTCGCGAACACCACCCTCGGTACCGGCACCGAACTCAACAAGGCCGCCTGGATGTATCACAGCCAGGATCAGCAGAACTACGCCGCGCTGAACGCGAATACCGAATCGAATCTGCCGGTGGACGACAACACCGAAGAGACCGGCGTGACCGCGCAATACGCCGGTGCGGCCAGCTATTCGAAGCCGGAGTCCGTCAAATACGAAGCGCCCGCCGCGAACAAAGAAGAACTCGCCGGGCTCATCGCCGAAGTCTTCCCGGTGCTCGGCAATGTGAACGAGTCCATCAAGAGCATCACCCGGGCGGCCGGCACCGAATACGACCCGCTGGTCACCTGTCTGGCACCGATTCCCGGGAACTGGTCCGAAATCCGCAGGCTCGGTGAGGTGTACAAGGCGGCGGGTAACGGCCTGGAGGCCTGCGGCAAGAATCTCGAATCCGGTGTCAAGCGGATCGACGGCAGTACCGACAACAAACCGAATTGGGATGGCGCCGCCTCCGTGGCCTTCAGCGCGTGGGCGACCAAACAGATCGCGGCGATGAAGTGGGAAGGGCCGGTCGGCCGGATCGTCAGCGATTGCGCGGGCGCGGTGTCCGACATGATCCGGGACGGCATCAAAACCATCCTCGAGAAGATGTGGGGGATGCTCAACAAGTACTGCGATTTCGACGACATCAAGGGCGCGCTCAAATCGGTCGCCAATATCTTGTCCACGGCGGTCCCTGGTCTCGGCGCCGCACGGATCGCCAAGCTGGTCGCCGACATCGGGTTTCTCGTCAAAGCCGCGATAGACGTGGTCACCAAGATCAAGGAGCTGGCCGACGCCTTCAAGAGGCTCCTCGACTTCATCAAGGACCCGGTGGGTCAATTGCAGGACAAGGCGAAGCAGAAGTTGGACGAGGCGATCGCGCCGGTCACCAACAAGATCGACGACGCGACTCGTAAAGCGGCCCTCGGCAAGGACATCGAGCAGATAGCCAATTACGGCGACACCACGAACCGGCCGACGCAGGCCTACGACACCGGCGCCACACCGTGGGCGAACGCCCAGTGACCCGGCCGCAGTGGGGCAGCATGCGCGAGCCCGATCTCGACCCCACGGCAGAGGCGCTCGCCCGCCAGGTCATGGACGCGGTCGACAACCTGCGCACCGCCACCATCCGCCTCGACAGCATCGACCCCGCCGAGCTCTTCGAGCGCGCCACCGAGGTGACCGACGAGTTCATCTCGATGGTCGCCGGGATGGACACCGCGTCCGCGGCGCTGAAGGCGTACGCCGAACGCGTCGCGAGCGGTGAATGTCGTTGGAGCGATATCGAAACCCTCGCCCGGCCGGTGCCACCGGAGGTAGCCGAGATGAAAGGCTCGCCGGAGTTCGTCTGGCGATGGTCCCCGACGCCCCCGGCCGAACCGGATCCGCCCTCGGCTACCACCTGGACGCCCACCCGCCGGCCGCGCCCGGAGGACAATGTGGTCGGTCCCAGCGACTGGCCGGACGACTTCGACGACTATCCCGATGAGCGGCGGCCGTGGAGCTGAGCCGGCGCACACCGTGACCGCGCGCCGCAGGGGTGCCATTACAGTCGGCGACGCACCGCCGAGTTGCCCGAGGAGAGCGCTATGAGCCGGTCCGACAGGTTGATCGGCCTGATGTCGCTGGTGTGGACGCTGGGTGTCGTCGTCGCGGCCGTGGCATTCTTCGGGGGTGCGTTGCGACTGGGTGCCGCGATCGTCCGGTGGACCGATTCGCAGCTCGCCATGGCGCTGTATCTGCCGGTGAGCGTGTTCGCGGGCATCGGCGCATGGATGCTCGTACTGTCCGCCGCATGGCGGTTGCGCCGCAGCTACCTGCGGCGCGCCGGGGTTGAAGTCGCGGCGGTGGTGGTCGAGTCGGAGCTACGGCGAAAATACCGTTCGGGCACGCTCAGCTGGGATCTGTGGCGGGTGCAGGTCGAAGCCCGGTTCGCCCACCCGGATTCCGGACGGGATCTCCGGGTCCGAAAACAGTTCCTCTACCCGCAATTCCGCGAGGCCGAAGCACGCGCCCTGGCCGAGCGGTTGAGCGTCGGCTCCACCGCTGCGCTGCTGGTCCGCAAGAACTACGCCCTGTTCGATGTCCCCAAACGTCCGGTGTGGACCGACATCTGGTGAACGGCGGATCCGCCACGCCCGAACACCGGTCGCCTACCGGTGGATTCACCTGATCCGGCGGCCCTCGGTGCACATCCAGTTACCCTGAGGTGATGCGATTCCGGGTTCGAAGGTATGTCCTGGCCGTACTCGCTGCCGCCGCATCGACGATGCTGCTGTGTACGAATGCCGCGGCGGCACCGCCGATCCAGCCGGTCGCGGCACCGCTCGGCGGTGATTTCCTTTGGGGCGTGGCAAGTTCCGGGTTCCAGTCCGAAGGACATGCGCCCGACAGCAATTGGACGCGCTACATTCCGTCCCATCCCGACTACGACGCGCTGCACGATTCGGTCGACTTCTACGACCGCTACGCGTCCGACATCGATCTGGCGGCTGATCTCGGTGTGCGGGTCTTCCGCATCGGAATCGAATGGGCCCGGCTGCAACCCGCGCCGGGGGTGTGGGACGAGGGCGCGTTCCGTTTCTACGACGCGGTGCTCGCGAAGATCGCGCAGGCGGGCATGCGGCCGATGATCACCCTCGACCACTGGGTGTATCCGGGGTGGGCGGTCGATCGCGGCGGGTGGCGCAATCCCGAGATGGTGGGGGACTGGCTGGCCAACATGCGCGCGGTCGTCGATCGTTATGCCGACCGCGATCCGCTGTGGGTCACCGTGAACGAGCCCGCGGCCTATGTCTCGCACGAGGTGCGCAGGGGCAAGGCCGATCCCGGCGAGATGCTGGACCGGCTCGCACAGGCGCACAACGCCATCTACGACCACATCCATCAGGTGCAACCCGGCGCCCAGGTCACCAGCAACGTCGGCTATGTCGCGGGCTCGGAGGCCGAGGTCAACGGGTCGTTCATCGACCGGGTCGCGGCACGGCTCGACTATGTCGGCGTCGACTACTACTTCGGGTTCGATCCGGTGCAGTCGGTGCTGGGCTCGGTCACCAGGGCGCTCGGCTCGGCCGTGCCGAACCCGCCGGGCATGAACATCTGGGATCTGCCGCTGCGCACGGAGGGCATCTACTATGCGCTGCGCCACTATTCGCAGCGCTTCCCCGGTAAACCGCTGTACATCGTCGAGAACGGCATGCCGACCGAGAACGGCGGCCCCCGGCCGGACGGGTACTCCCGCAGCGATCACCTGCGCGACACGGTGTACTGGATCCAGCGTGCGAAGGCCGACGGCATGAACGTCATGGGCTACAACTATTGGAGCCTCACCGACAACTACGAATGGGGCAGCTACACACCACGATTCGGCCTCTACACGGTCGACGTGCGCACCGATCCCGGCCTGACCCGCCGCCCCACCGACGCGGTCGGCACCTACACCCAGCTCGTCGCCGCGGGCGGCGTCCCCGGTGACTACCGCCCGACCCGCGCACCGGCACTCTGCATTCTGGTCGATCCGCCGGCCAGCTGCCTGACACCCGTCGCGGCACCGTAATCGCCCGGTACATCGAAGGATTACCCGAGAGGTAATCGACCCGCGTCCGTCCTGCGTGTCACGATCGGTGGCGTACCGATCGAACCCGGAGGATGTCATGCCCGCCTACGTCATCGCTCATCTGCAAGATGCCGCGCCGCACGCGGAGATCGCCGAGTACATCGAGCGACTGCCCGGCACCTTCGCACCGTACGGCGGGCGCTACCTCGTGCACATGAAGCAGCACGAGGTGAAGGAGGGCAGCTGGCCGGGCGCGGTGGTGATGATCGGCTTTCCCGGGATGGACGAGGCGCGGCAGTGGTGGGATTCGCCCGCCTACCGGGCGATCGCGCCGTTGCGCGCGCGGCATATCGAGGGCGACATCATTCTCGTCGAGGGCGTGCCCGACGACTACACGCCGACCGCCGCCGTACAGGCGCTGCGGGCGAGTCTGTCCGGCGATTGATCCGGTTCACCGCGGTGGCGGCAGGTGGGCGATCTGAATCGGTTCGGGTTCCCGGGATCTCGTGACGAGCACGCCGCGCCCCGGCGGCAGGCAGGCGGCGCGGACGTTGCCGCCGAACAGGTTTCCCTCGTCGGCCGGTGCGCTCATGAGCAGGGCGGCGGCGGACACCTCGCGCAGCCGCCCGAGCAGGCTGCCGTGCAAGGCGCGGGCCAGGCCGGTCGCGCGGCGGGTGAGCACCACGTGCAGGCCGACGTCGTAGGCGGTCGACAGGAACTCCAGCAGCGGCTCCAGCGGGTCGTCGCCGTCGGTGACGACCAGGTCGTGGTCGTCCACGACGACAAAGCATTCGGGCCCGGTCCACCAGGTGCGATCGTGCAGTTGGTGCGGACCGATATCGGGTCCCGGGATACGGGTCGCCAGGAGCTGGCAGAGTTTGTCGATGGCGTCCGGAACCGTTGCGGCAGTGGGGCAATAGGCCGTCAGCCGATTCTCGTCCACCGCGCCCAGCAGCGTCCGCCGATAGTCGATCAGCAGGATCTGTGCCTGCTCGGGCGTGGAATTCTCCACGATGCCGCGCAGGATGTTGTGCAGCAGGGTGGTTTTCCCGTAGCCCTGGTCGGCGAAGGCCATGAAATGTGGCTGCGTCGCGAAATCCAGAGCGAGCGGCGACAATTCCCGTTCACCGAGGCCGATCACCACGTGCGTGGCGTCCTGCGCGACGCCGGTGTGCAGCGCCGACCGCAGCACGTAGGTGCGCGGGATATCGAGCGGCAGCAGGCGCACCTCCGGCGCGCGGCGCGCGCCGTAGATCGTGCGCAATTGCCGGGCGGCCGCAGCGATACCGCCCGGCAGGTGCTGTGGATCGGTGTCCGCGTCCAGCCGCGGCAGCGCGATGAGCAGGTGCAACTTGTCCGGGGAGAGCCCGCGGCCGGGATGCTCGGGCGGTACCGTGCCCGCGGCCTGGCGGTCCAGCTGGGAATCGGCGGGATCACCGAGTCGCAGCTCGATCAGGGTGCCGATCGTTTCCGGCACGGCGAGCCGGGAGCGGGTCCACGGCGGCAGCGTGACCACGAGGTGGATACCGCAGGGTGGTCCCTGCGTCGCCACGGTGACCAGCGTCTGCTCCAGGGCGGGGTAGTCCTGCTGCAGTACGTCGAGCCCGTCGACGATCAGGAAGACATCGCCGTACTCGTCGGCGGAGAGCGGGTCCGCGGCACGCTTGCCCGCCGGCAATTCGGCCAAGCGCGCTTTGTGCGAACGGAATTCGTGCATCGAGGTGAGCCCGAGCTCGCGGAACCGCTGTTCTCTGCGCCCGACCAGCGCCGCGATCTCGGCGACGGTGCGCCGTATGCGATCCGAATCACGGCGTCCGGCCACCGATCCCACGTGCGGGATGTCGGCGAGGCCGGCCAGCACGCCGCCCAGATCCAAGCAGTAGAACTGCACCTGCTCCGGGGTGTGCGTGGCCGCGGCGGCGACGATGAGGGTCCGCAACGCCGTCGACTTGCCCGAGCGCGGTCCGCCGACGATCGCCATCGGACCCGAACTACTGGACAGGTCGGCGACCAGCACGTCGCGGCGGTGTTTGCGCGGGACATCGACGACGCCGATCGGCAGCCGCAGCGCGCCGGGCCGATCGACGGACAGAGTGGTATTCCACTGCCGCAGCAGCATGCCCACCGTGGACGAATCGCTCAGCGGCTCGGGCCAGATCTGGTGCGCCACCGGGCCGTCGCGGCCGAGGGCGACGGCGAGCGATTCCGCCACCGGCCGGTCTACGCCGCCGATGCCCGCGGTGGCCGCGCCCGCGCCGGACGCGTACGCGGCCCGGAAACGGGTGACGGTGCCCGCACCGATCCGCAGGTAGCCGTATCCGGGTATCCGCGGCAGGTGATAGGCGTCGGTGGTGCCGAGCACCAGCCGCGACTCGGCGGGTGAAAAGGTACGCAGCGCAATGCGATACGACAGATAGCTGTCCAGCGCGCGCAACCGCCACTCGTCCGGGCGTTGCGTACCGAGCAGCAGATGCATGCCGAGCGAGCGGCCCAGCCTGCCGATCCGCACCAGCACGTCGACGAAAGCCGAAGTCCCGGAAAGTAATTCCACGAACTCCTCGATCACGATGACGAGCTCGGGCAGCGGCGGCAGCGCCTTGCCGGTGGCGCGGGCCTGCTCGTATTCGCCGATCGTGGGGTATGGCCCGGCGTCGTGCAGCAACTGCTGGCGGCGCTCGATCTCGCCCGCGAGTACCTGCTGCAACCGTTCCCTCAGGTAGAGATCCTGTTCCACATCGCGAACATGACCGGCCAGGTGCGGCAGGCAGCTCAGCGGCTGGAAGGTCGCGCCCCCCTTGAAATCGACGAGCAGGAAGTTCACCCGGTCCGGGGGATGGTGCAGGGCCAACCCGAGCACGATGGTGCGCAGCAGTTCGGACTTGCCCGCGCCGGTCGCGCCGACCACCAGCCCGTGCGGCCCCATGCCGCCGTCGCCGACCTGCTTGAGATCGAGGAACACCGGCTCGCCGGGTCGCGTCGCGCCGATCGGAATCCGCAACATCTCGCGCGGCGACCGATCCTGCCACCAGCGGGTGAGATCGGGCACCGACACGTCCGCGAGGCCGTGCAGCGCGGCGAAATCGACGTCGACCTCGGCGCCGGCCTGCCCGGCCCCGACACCGGCGGCGGTGTGCCGGGCGCGCAGCCGGGCCACCAGATCCGCTGCGCCATCGGTCATATCGTCGACCAGCGTGGGGTCGGCGGGTGGCTCGCGAATATCGGGCACCGCGATCCGGAAGGGCTGCTGCTGGTGCAGGGCCCACCCCGGACCTTCGGGCAGCCGCAGCGCGCGCTCCGGGTCGATCCGGGAATCGCCGGGCCGGTGCAGGCGCAGTTCGATCTGCACGGTCAGCAACCGGGCCATCCAGTCCGGCACGTCGTTCCAGTCCCGGACGGTGGCGATCACGTGCACGCCGAACTCCGGTCCGGCATCGGCGATCCGCCGCACCATCTCCGGCACCCGGGGCAGCTCCGCGAAATCGTCCCAGCGGTCCAGGATCAGGAACAGGTCGGGCACCGGCCCCTCGGTCAGGGCCGCGCGAACCGCCCGCAGATTGGCGGGGGAGTCGATGGTGTGCTTGCGGTACAGCCGCTTTCGGCTGCCGATCTGCTCGAGCATGCGCCGCAGCAACGCGTCCACCTGTTCGGGCTCGTCGTCACCGACCACGTCCGCGACATGCGGTAGATCGCGCATGGAGCCCAGGCGATTACTCGATTCCAGCACATGGATCCGCGCTTCGTCCGCGGAGTGGGTCAGCACCAGCGCGGCCACCAGGGTGCGCAGCAGCGTGCTCTTGCCCGAACCCGCCCGGCCGACGATGAGCAACCCGTCGTCCGCCCCGGCGAACTCCAGCTGCACGATATCGCCCGCCGTGCCGTCGGGCCGGCGCTGCCTACCGATCGGCACGGCCAATCGCGAAGTGCCCCACCAGTTCTCCGCCCGCAGCCCGGCATCTTCGTCCACCTGCTCCAGGCGGCCGAGCAGACTGCCGAGCAGCACCCGGTCGCCGCTGTCGCTGGCCCCGGGGGTCCGGCGCCGGGTACGGGCGATGAACACCTCGTCGTTGAGAAAGCCGTAGTGACTGGGTGTTTGGCGATCGGTGCGGCGGCGCACCTCCTCGCTCACATAGGTCCACAGGTCGTGCGTGCTGATCTGACCGGTGCCGTTGCCCGCCAGTCCCGCGGTGGTGATACCGCTGACGATGGCCGAGGTGAACATCGACAGCGGCACGGAATCCTCGGTGGCGGGCCGGATTCCGTCCTCGGCGATCTGCACGCCGGTGCAGGCGGTCATCACGCAGATGCCGTCGCCCGCGACGAGATGCTGGCCGACCCCGTCATCGATGCCGCCGGCCGCCTTGATCACATCGCTGCCGAGGAAGGCTCCGCTGTAACAGCAGTCCAGGAGGATGACCTTGGCCGCGGCGCTCGACTCACGGATCAGCTCCTTGATGAACGCGGACGACACCGCGGAACTGCTGGGCAGCGTCGGGTCCGTGTTACAGGCGGCCAGGTACAGGTTGCGACTGGTGCGAAAGCCGTGGCCGGAGTAGTAGAACAGCACGAGATCTTCCGAGCGCGCGGTGCGGAACAACCGCTCGATGCTGCGCTCGATCTCGGTCTTCGACTCGTTGACCAGGATCTCCGCGGGCTGGAACGCGCCGATACTGGGATCGTGCAACAGGTTTCGCAGCTCGCGGGCGTCCGAGACCGGTGCGTAGAGCTGCGAGATCGCCGTCGAATGAAAGGTGTCGTTGGCGACGAACAGCGCGATCCGGCGGCCCCGGGGGCTAGTCATCGCCTAACAGACTCCGTAACTGATCGACGACGCCGTCGACCTGCCCATCGGTCGGCCGGACGATCGTGACGCCACGGTTGCCCTTACGGACCGTGACGGATTCGGCCCGGTTCCGCGCGAGAAACCGGATGACGATGTCGCGAACGGCCCAGGACGCGGCGCTGAGCGCACCCCCGGACACGAGCAACTGACCGAGCTCGACCGCGGTACCGGACTTCGTCCCGGAACTGCCGGCCTTGGTCACCGGCTCGACCGCCACGCCCGAGATCTCGCGCAGCTCCTCGGCCAGCTCCTCGGCCAGCTGATCGAGCCGCTGCTCCTCCCGCGGATCGACGGTGACGATGAACAACACGTCGGCCATCGATATGCCTCCCCAATTCGACTGCCGCATCCCACGGCACACCGTCATTCTAGTGCGTGGGACGGCAAACGAGCTGCGGTCTTGCACCTATGGGATAACAACCGGTGCGGCGGTGGTTCGGCCGTGCGTGCTCACCAGTCGTGGCTGATGATCTTCGAATTACGCAGTGCGCGCAGCGTCGCGGTGGTCATGCGGTCGCGCAGCTGCCCGACCCGCGCGGTCCACTGCCGGGTGAAGCCGGGATCGGCTTCCAGGCCCTCCCACAGTCGCCGCAACTGCGGTGCCGTGTGCGCGCCCGGCATCCAGAGCGGCACAAGCTGTTCCAGCAAGGGCACGAGTTGCTCCAGCACCATGTCGGTCTCGTGGTCGGCCCTGGCGCCGCGGTCGGCTACCTGGCCGATGGTGGTGAGCAGCCAGTCGTGGATCGCGAGGTCCTCACAGAAGCGCTGGGCCACCGCGGCATCCTGCGGACCCAGGGTGAGCCGTACGGTGCGCAGCGTGTCGCTCGCCAGATGAAAAGCGAAGTGGGGCAGGCAGTCCGGCTCCGGCGACACCTCGACGGACCAGCGCAGTCGCGTGCTGCCTGCGCGGAACGGCACCTTCTGGTCGAGTCGCGGGTCGACCCGGGTGAAGGTGGACATGCGCTGACTGACCGAGGTCAGGTCGAGTTGCTCGGCGTCCTGCACGTGCAGGTGGCCGTCCGCGATCCGGCCGGCCGGTCGCGCACCGAGCGCGCTCACCGCGTCGACGGTGCCGGGCCTGCTCAGGTAGTACGACCATGGCTGCCGGTCCTGCGCCCGCATCACCCTGGTGTGGGACGAGCCCTGTAACACCCGGCCGCCGATCACCACCGTGCGCGAGGCGACCGTGCCGATCACGTGAATGTGCTTGCCCGACAGCGGGATCAGGTCACAGTCCACACCTTCGAAACGATTCGGCGACAGCACCAAGGGCATCGGCCGCGCCCGGGCGCTCACCGCGATGCCGGGTTGCACCGTGCTCAGCAGCTCGACCCCGGCGGTCGTGTCCAGCACATTCCGGGATGGCAGCAGACAGGTGTGAATCTCGCCGAGCACGACCAGCGGCGGGTCATCGGATGCCACGACGGCGTCGTTCATCTCACGCTCCGTCCGCGCGCGGGAGCTTGGCGACCTCGTCGACGAACATGTGGGACAACCGGCCGGTGACCTCGCGCGGGATCGTGATCCGTTCGCCCGCAGCGCGTTTGACGGCCTTTGCCAGGACTTCCTGATCGATGACGATGTGGTCCAGAATGGTCTGCACCGCATGTTCGATCTTCACGTACTCCCGCGGCAGAATGGACAGCGCGCGGTAGGCCTCGAACGCCGCCGCCTGCGGGTTCAATTTGACCACCGAGGGCATTTCCCACCAGCGTTGCGGCCACGGCCCGTCGTGCGGCTGCGGTTCGACCACCGCTTTGCCCTCGTAGCGCACCATGCCCAGACGCAGGAGCTGCCAGACCGCGGCCAGGAACGGGCACGACCATCGCGTGTGCTCCTCCCCGTCCTTGTTGATCTGGGTGTTCCACAGCTCGATGTCCAGGAAGATGGTGTGCTCGCGGGACGCGAACTCCTCGGGCGTGCGGTATTCCGCGACCTGCATCGCCTGCGCCGAATCGTGATCGGAGGAGCGCCGTCCGTTGCACAGCCACCCGGATTCGACATCCGGCGGGCGCCGGCCCGTCGTCTGCTTCAACGGCTCGGCGACGACCCAGGACGCGATCATCTCGGCCAGCTCGATCTGCTGCCCGGTCATGCGGCCGTTGACATACAGCGGTGTTTCCCAGCAGCCCGCCTCACGCGCGAGATAGTCGATGCGCAGGTCGCAGTCCGCCGCGATACCGAGCACCTTCGGCAGGATCTCGCTCGGTTTGGTATTCGCGCCGAAGTAGTCGTCGATCAGGAAACACGTACTCACCCGGGCGGATTCGCCGTACTCCGCCTTGGCGTCCCTGGTGTACAGATCGACCAGCCGGGCCACCTGCCGGAAATGGGCGCGGATCTTGTCCTCGCCGTTCACCAGGCTCTTCATATAGAAATGCCCGGTTTCGATGGAGAGGTGCGCGAAGTTCACGCCGGCCACCGGAACCTGCTCGGTCGCCTCGCTGTAGACGGTGACACCGTTCATCGTCAGTAGAGCCTCTCCCACGTCGCGACGTCCATGAGGCCATCGGCCAGTTCCTCGAAAGCCTCGACCGTGCCTTTGTTCGCGATATTGCGGTCGACGTCGGAATCGAGGATCAGCTGCTCGCGCCACTGGAGCATAGGTTCCACCGGAGTGGTGCCCAGCGTGACACTCTCGCCGAGCTGATTTCTTTGCGCCAGATATTCCAGGGCTTTGTTCTGTTCACGCAACCAGGCCCACTGGGGCCCGCGGTCCTTGTCGCCTTCCCCCTCGTTCGTGTCCGGCACCGCGGTGCGGACGTAACGGACCGAGTCCAGCAGCCGCCCCGCGTCGTGCCCGCAACTCGTCCCCGTCTCCAACAGGCCGTTCGGGCCGTGCACCAGACCGTTCGCGGCGAGAATGTGCTGGCGCGTCCAGCGGTGGAAAACCAGCCAGCGCGATTCGACCGCCTGCAACGGATCGGCCGCCGTGGCGCGCAGCACGATCTCCAAGGCCGCCGACCGGCCCGAGCTGAGGTCCACGAATATCACATCGAATTCTTGCTGACAGATCACCATCAACTCGATGCATTTCTTCACCACCTGCTCGGTGGCCGCGAATTCACCGCCCCCGCGATCACCGGGGAACAGCGTGAGCTCGTACGGATGCCTGATGGCCCGCAGGTTCTCGCGATTGGTCTGCGACCGAATGTCGTAGCGCACCGGCGGATTCACCGCGCCCGTGAAATACTGGTGCAGGCCGTTTCCCTCGACCACGCCGCGATCCATCTTCTCGATTTCGAACAGCGCGCCCGAGGTGGGCGAGCCGAAATCGAAATCGAGATAGGCGACTCGGTAGTCCTTCGCGCTCAGTCGATAGGCGAGATTACAGCTGGTCACCGAGCGCCCGGTGCCGCCTTTGTCCGAGGTCGAGAAAACCAGGATGGAATCGCTCAAACTACTCACCTCTCCTGGCATCGAGGCTGGCCACTTCCAGCGCATCCAGCTCACGCAACGCCTGATCGCAGAGACTGAACGCCGTCGCAGGCCGCTCGTCTATCAAAACGCTTGCGCGCAAAAGGTTCTTTTCGATGTTCTCCAATGCCCGCCGATTCGGTGTGTTGTCCTTTTCGCTGAGCTCGAGGAATCGCTGATTGAGCAGGTGATCGGCTTCGTCGAGCAATTCCAGCGCCCGCGTCACCGAGGTGGGGGAGCGGAACGGCGGATTCTGGTACGAGGATTCGGCGACGACCAGGCACTCGATGATGCGCTCGGTGAAATACCAGGAGGGTTCCTGCACCCGGTCCGTGGGCTCGACCGGCTCACCGGTCGGCACCGGTTCGACGAATACGCGCGCCGCATCGTCCCACAGGCCCTTGGCCGGCCCGCCCGGAAAAGCGCGCCGCTCCAGGTGATCCATGGTCGCCTGCGCCAGTTCCAGCAGCTGCCTGCGCGTCGACAGGGTGCGCGACAGCTGCGCCGCCTGCAGGATGCGCTTCAGCAACATCGGGCCGTAGTCCGAGACCGACCAGGCCAGCACAGGTCCGTCGTCGATGGACTCGATGCCCTGCAGGGTCAGCAGTACACCCGGAATATGCAGGGCACGTGCGGGATCGCGCTCGGTGAGCCTGCGGGTGATCCGGCCGCGGCGGGCCAGCTCGTCGAAAATCTTGGTGGCCCTGGTGAGGTCGTCGTCGTCGGCTTCGCGGGCGATCAGGTCCTGGATCAGCAGGCCGGAGACGCAGAGACTGAAATAGTCGGACTCCTCGCCGTCGGAGGTCCGCCAGGGAATGTCCTCGAGCGGCCAGTCGCCGTCACCGTAGCGGGCCATGGCCGACCAATACCGTTGCGCGAGATCCCAGCGCAGTTGCAGCGCGTCGGCCAAGCGTCGCTGGTCTGCGTCGAGCAGGTCCAGCTCGCGGGTGCGCGGCTGGGTCAGGTCGTTGATGCCGTCCAAAGCGGTGATGGTGAAGTACAGGTAGGGCTGTCCGATCGCGTAACCGTCCGATTTGGCGGTCGGCACATCGACGAAGTCGATGACCTCCGCGCCCTTGACCACGCCCCAGCTCCAGCCACACTCGAACATCAGCGCGGGGCTTTCCAGGTCGGCCTGCGGGGTCTTGTTCAGCGTGACGTCTCGCAGCAGCCGGCTGCGGACGCGTTCGAGCCGCTTCGCGACCCCGCTCACCACCGAATCCGATTCCGCGCCAGTCTGATTGAACATGCTGAGCATCGCGAGCCCACGCTTGGTCTCGGGATCCACCGATTGCACGACGAAGCTGCGCACCAGGCCGATCATGGCGGCGGTGAGCCGCTTCCTGAGCCGCTCCTCGACCGGCTTGATCAGGATCTCCAGCCGCGGCTGATCACCGCCACCGGTCGGATCGCGCAGGGCGCGAAGATATTGCAGTCCGGCCAGGCAGAGCGACAGCGACATGGAATAGGAATCGACCACGTCGACTTCGCGCTGTTTTTCCGACGCCTGCTCGCCCGCGCCCGCACGCAGGTAGCTGCCCGCGGAGAAGACCGGCTCCTCGTCGCGCTCGTAGCGACGCAGGTAGTCGTCCATGATCTCGACGATCTTCAAACCGATACGGCGTTCCCGGCCGAACGGTTTGAGCGTGGCCCGGACGTCGTCGGCGATCTGGTCGGGGTTGTGCAGCGCGAAGCTGGTGATCTGGGTAGCGGGGTAGAGCAGGCACAGCAGTTGTTCTGCGTCACTGATGGAGTTCGAGCCGTCCCGCCCGCCCCACACCCAGGTATCGTCTCGGTAGCAGGCCGCCAGCAGTGAACTCCACACATTCAGAATCTGCCGCCGTGGCTGGATTCTCATGGATCGCAGCCTTTCTCTCTCGCTCAGAGGACCACATCACAAGGGAGCGCTCGGCAGCAAAAGCCGACCGCCCAGTTTTCTTATCTCGACTAAACATGCACTCGGACAACGTTGTTCGCGGTCAGGTGATGACCCGACCATACTTATTGTCTGTGACTGGAGCGTATCGCGTTTGTAACTCCGTAAACCCGGCAAATTTCGCCTGAAGCGCGAGCAACCGGCGACGCCCCCGCGGGAGCGCATCCGCTGCAGATCGGATGCCGTCGGCCGTGCGAATCTACACCACCGCCGCGGGCGGCCGCAGCCGAGTTCGGCACCGGGCGGACCCCGCGGCGAAAGCCGGTCCGACCGGCCCGTCACTACCCGCTCGAGCTGGTGAAACCTCGGTGCAACCGGCGTGAGACGGCACTGCGGCACAGTGGTCTGTGGCGGAGCCGCCGGACGAGTCGGGAGGAGCGCGGAGATGCTCGAGGTCGAGGTGTTGATTGTCGGCGGCGGACCGGTCGGGCTGACGGCCCGTGCTCTGCTGGAACGCTGGGGAGTGCGCACGCTGGTGGTCGAGAAGCGCCGCGAACTCTCCCCGTTTCCCAGGTCGCGGTTGATCAACGCCCGAACGATGGAGATCTTTCGCGGGCTCGGCATCGCGGAGACGATCACCGCCCGGGCCTTCCCGCCGGAGTACGGTCGCATCCGTTTCCGGGATCGGTTGCTGGACAAGGACTTCGCCTCGGCGGCGATGGTCGGGGTGGACGCGCCGATCGCGGCGAGTCCGGTAATCGGCGTGGTCAGTTCGCAGGATCGATTGGAGCCGACGTTGCTCGCGGCGGCGAGCACCCCGGTGCGCTTCGAGGTCGAGGCCGCCGATCTGACCGAAGTCGCCGACGGCGTCGTGGCGTCGCTGATCGATCGGAACAGCGGGGCCACGACCGAGGTCCGCGCCCGCTATGCCCTCGGCGCCGACGGCGCCAATTCCACTGTCCGGCAGGGTCTTGCCATCGGCACCACGGGCCCGGGGGTGCTGAGCCGCGCCACCTCGGTGGTCTTCGAGGCGGACCTGCCGCGCTGGCGGGCCGAGCAGCCCGCGGGGGTCTACTTCACCATGCAGGGATCGTTCGCGCCGCTCTACCCCGAGGGCGGCTGGCTGTGGTTCGTGCCGACGCCCGACAACGTGGCCGACGCCGACTGGCCCGCGCTGCTCGCGCACGCGCTCGGTCCGCAGGTGCCGGCCGAGGTGCTCCGGGTGCAGCACTGGGAGATGAATGCCCATGTGGCCGAACGCTTCCGCGCCGGACGGATACTGCTCGCCGGGGACGCCGCGCACGCGTTGCCCATCGTCGGCGGCCTCGGCATGAACACCGGCGTCGCCGACGTGCACAACCTCTGCTGGAAACTGGCGGGGGTGCTGCGCGGGTGGGCGGACCCGAAGCTGTTGGACACCTACGAGATCGAGCGGCTGCCGGTGGCCCATCGCACCCTGCGGCAGGCCGTCGAGAACACCCGGCTCATGCTCCAGGTACAGCACGGCCGCCGCGACCCGCGATCCGGCAGTTCCCCGGCGAGGATCGAACTGCCTTGGTCCGAACAGTATTTCGCGCAGATGGGGCTGGTACTCGGCGTCAGCTATCGCTCTGCCGCCGTGCACACCACCGGCAGCGCGGTGGCGGAATCCACCGATATGGGCACGGAGTACGTGCCCACCGCACTGCCGGGCCATCGCATGCCGCATCTGTGGCGCGAGGACGGCCGGTCCACGCTGGACCTGCTCGGCACCTGGTTCACGCTGCTCACCCCGGCGCCGGACGCATGGCAGCAACCAGCGCTGCCGTGGCCGCTGCGCATCGAAACCCTCGCCGGCGCGCACGCCGACCGCTGGGGGCTGGGGACCGATGGCGCGCTGCTCGTCCGGCCCGACGGGCATATCGGCGCCCGGTGGACGGCCCGGCCGGACGCGGAATCGGCACTCCGTGCGGTACTGGCCGCGATTACCTGCACGCCGAGTTGATGCGGTCCGCGAAATCCGGTCGGCCGAATTCGGCGGCATCAAGTGCAGCCGCACCTGAACTACCGCCGCATTTCGAGAAATGGTTCCGCACCGACCGGCGGGATACCTCATTTATAGGGGCATGGATCGAGCGCGAACGGCCGCAGCAGACATGCCCATTGGCTATAAGGCCAGCTAGATCCAGTTGAACCTGCTTGTTTGTCAAGGGGAATAGCGCCCTACGTGTCCGATTCCACACTGCCCGCAACCATTCCACCCAGTAACACTCGGCACCCCGGCCACGACGTCCTCGGTGACGCATGGCCCTCGGGGGGGCCTTGTCCGTCACCTTGCCGGTAATGGATTGGGGATAAGGACATGGCTTTTCGCGAGTTCTTCGCGCGACATCGGATCGCCTCGGCGGTCGCGGCGCCCGCGGTGCTGGGCGTGGCGGCGGCGGTGGCTGCCACGTTCGCACTGACGTCGTCACCACAGACCAGGGATACGCAGCTCACGACGTCGGTGACCGAGTGTCATGACATGGTGACGGTCTCGGTGGCCGGACGTAACGACACTCCGGTGGCGGGAACCACGAAGCTGCTCGTCGGCGCGGACGGCAAGGAACTGCCCGCCGCGATGGCCGGTGACCACAACAGCGAGTGGGTCGATCCGGTGGTCAACGCGCCGAACGGACAGGTGGAGCCCGGCTCGTACGCCGCGGTCTACATCGCCTACCCGGCGAACATGGCCACCTACGAGGACGCGGTCAACGCCGGTGCCGCGAACACCGAACAGGTGATGCGCGAGATCTCGAAGGCCTGCCCGGACACCAAGTTCTCGATCGTGGGCTACAGCGAGGGCGCCGATGTCGTGCGCCGCGTCGCCCAGAAGATCGGTCATCAGGAGGCGGGCCAGGACGGCGCGTACGGGATCGTCGATCCCGACGATGTCCTCGGCGTCGTGATCCTCGCCGATGCGGGACGCAGCGCGGGTGACGGACCTTTCCCCGGCTCGAAGGATCCGTTCGGCAACCCCGACGGCTTCGACCAGAAGTATCAGAACGGCAAGAATCCCGTACCGGGTAAGGGCGCGTTGCCCGGCACCAGCGGTGATTTCGGCAAACTGAACGGCAAGATCGCCTCGTTCTGCTCCGACGGCGACCTGACTTGCTCTGCGCCGGAGAACATTTCGCTGTTGCAGCTGGTGGTCAACGTGGGCAGGCAGATCAATGTCGACGCGCTCGAGCGCGACGGGCTGACCCCGGCCACCGGCCAGGATGTCGCCGTCGTGCTCGGCCGGATCGCGATGACCGCGTTCGCCGATATCGCCGCCAACCCGAACTGGATGAAGAGCGACGAGACCTTCCTCCAGGTGCTGTTGAAGGTGTCCGATCCCGCCTACAAGCCGGGTCAGCCGCCGGCCACGACCCCGGCGAAGGCCGATGCGATCGCGGCCGACGACATGTCGCCGCTGGCATATCTGCCGCAGAAGATCCTGAACGAGATCATCGGTCTCATCGTGACGAACCAGAACACCATTCCGGTGGTGATGAGCGATCCGTACAAGCTCACCCTCGGCCCGAACCACACCGGCCACCACTTCGACTACTGGAAGGACGCCGACCCCGCCAACGGCAAGCCGCTGACCTCCGCCGAATACGCGGCGGCGTGGATCACCCACCTGGCCAAGCAGGCGCAGGAGGGCAAGAAGATCGACAAGAACGCCAAGCCCGAGCAGGCGGACGTGGAAGCGGTGTACAAAGCGGCCGCGGCCACCAGCACCAGCAAAGCCGCCCCGACCAGCACGACCGCGGCACCGACCAGCACCGGCGCCGCGCCCACGGTCAGCACGACGCCGTCCACCGCCGCCCCGACCACCACGCCGGCACCGTCCACGACCACCACACCGCCGGCCACGACGACCACCTCGGCCCCGTCCGAGATCGCCGCGCCGATCGACACCACCAAGTCGGCCCCGTCGGCGACCAGCACCACGGAATCCGCCGCGCCCACCGCCACGAGCACCGTGGCTCCGGCCACCACGAGCACCGTGGCTCCGGCCAACTGAGTTCGGCTCGCACCAAGCGAACGGCGTCACCGACCTCCGGTGGCGCCGTTCGCCTTCGCCGGTACCGCTGTGCTGCAATGGAATCCACTATGACCCCGGCTGCGCCGATCGGGCAGGTACCACCGCATGCGGGTGGCCGAAAGACGCCGATGCCCCGATATTTCGGGGCAAGTGGCCTGGTCTGCGCATCGCGAAGTGGATCTGTCGGATGATCCGATCTCCTGTATAAGCTCGCGTTCGATCGAAAGCGAGTGCCGCATGCCAGTAATTCGAACCTGCCGGAACGTGCCGTGTCCACCGGGGGTCGGGCGATGACGCAGCGCGGGTGGGCACTGTTCCTCGCGATGGGCGTGATCTGGGGCGTGCCGTACGCGATGATCCGGATCGCGGTGGACGACTTCGATCCGGTGGTGGTGGCGTTCGGCCGCACCCTGATCGGCGCGCTGGTCCTGTTGCCGATCGCGTGGTACACCAAGGCCCTCGGCCCGGTGTTCGCACGATGGCGGCCGCTGCTGCTGTACACCGTGGTGGAGATCGTCGGACCGTGGCTGTTCATCGGCTTCGCCGAGACCACGCTGAACAGTTCGACCGTGGGTCTGTTGATCGCCGCGGTCCCGTTGATCGCGGTGGTGATCGTGACCAAGCTCGGCCACGACCGGTTCGACCGGCGCCGGGTCACCGGGCTGATGGTCGGATTCGCGGGCGTCGCGGCGCTGGTCGGTCTCGACATCGACCTGTCCAACCCGGCCGCCATCGGCGCGATCGCGCTGACCACCGTCGGTTATGCGCTCGGCCCGATCGTGATCAATCGATCGCTGGCCGATCTGCCCCCGCTCGGCGTGGTGACCGCCTCGCTGCTGATCGCCGCCGTGGTGTACGCACCGTTCGCGGTATTGCGCAGGCCGGCAAGCTATCCCGCCGATGCCACGCTCTCGGTGCTCGGCCTCGCGCTGGTGTGCACCGCCGCCGCGTTCCTGCTGTTCTTCGCGCTGATCTCGGAGGTCGGCCCGGCCCGCGCCACCGTGATCACCTACATCAACCCCGCGGTGGCCATCGTGCTCGGCGTGAGCGCGCTCGGCGAACCGCTGACCGCGGGCATGGCGATCGGCTTCCCGCTGGTGATCCTGGGTTCCATCCTCGGTACCGCGCGCAGCCGGGAAGTGCACGAGGACGCGCTGACCTGTTCGCCCGCCGCCCCCGAGGCGGCCGCGCAGTTGCCGGAGCGCCCGCCGGACCAGCAGCCGGACCTGTCGGTGCGCGGGTGAATGATGAGGCGGTGGTTGATCATCCGAACGCACCCGATGTAGCCGTCACCCGCGCGTCCTACGACGAGATGGCCGAGCTGTACACCGAATTCGCCAAGAACAGTCTCGCGGGCAAACCATGCGATCGCGCGATACTGGGCGCCTTCGCCGAGCTCGTGCGCGGCCCCGTCGCCGATATCGGTTGTGGGCCGGGGCGATTGACGACGCACCTGGCCGGACTCGGCGTCGACGTCCGCGGCATCGATCTGTCGCCGGAGATGATCCGCATCGCCCGCAGGCAATACCCGCAGCTGTCCTTCGAGGTGGGTTCGATGGAGCGGTTGGCGCTGGCCGACAGCTCGCTCGGCGGCATCCTCGCCTGGTATTCGCTCATCCACCTGCCGCCCGAACGCGTGCCGGGGGTGTTGAACGAGTTCTATCGGGTACTCGAACCAGAAGGACACGCGCTGTTGGCTTTCCAGGCGTTCGACGGAACCGATGCCGTGACAGCGTTCGACCACAAAGTGGCTCGCGCCTACCGCTGGTCGCCCGAGCGGATGGCCGAGTTGCTGCGCGACGCCGGGTTCGAGGTCCGCGCCCGGCTGATCCGGCAGCCGGATCCGGACGAACGCTTCCCGGAGGGTTGCCTGCTGGCGGTAAAGCTTCGTCAATAGCCGCGCAGGCATCGGCCGGACCAGGTATTTTGGTGATGTCGCGCAGGATTCATGGCTGCGCGTGGCCCACCCGACAATGTGGTCGATTCGATTGCAACCCACACCACTGTCGTCAGGGGGCGACCAACCATGGAACTCATCGCACCGGTCGATGCCGTCTTCTTGCTCGCCGAATCGCGGGAACACCCGATGCACGTCGGCTCGTTGCAGCTCTTCGAAGCGCCCGAGGACGCCGGACCCGATTTCGCCCGGCTCACCCACGAAAAGTTGTTGGCGGCCAAGGAGATCGACTCGACCTTCCGCAAACACCCGGCCACCCTGTTCGGCGCTCCGCAAATGGCCTGGAGCCGGGCCGCGGACGTGGAACTGGGATATCACCTGCGCAGACTCGCGCTACCGCGCCCGGGCCGGATCGACCAACTGGTCGAACTCGCGTCCGGGCTGCACAGCACGCTGCTCGACCGGCATCGCCCGCTGTGGGAGATCTACCTGATCGAGGGTCTCGCGGACGGCCGGTTCGCGGTGTACTCGAAGATGCACCACGCCTTGATCGATGGCGTCTCCGCGCAGCGCGTCCTACAGCGCACGCTGTCGAGCGACCCGGCCGACGCGCAGCCGCGGGTGCCGTGGAATCTGCCGCAGCGTCCGCGCGGGGCGGACACCGGCGAGCCCGGCGGGCTGCGCGGCGCCGCCCGAAATCTGTTGTCCGCCGCGGGATCCGGTGCCGCCATGCTGCGGGTGGCCCGTCAGGCCCTGGTGCAGCAACAGCTGACGTTGCCGTTCGAGGCACCACGCACGATGTTCAACGTGCCGATCGGCGGGGCCCGCCGCACCGCGGTCCGGTCGGTGCCGCTGGAACGGATCAAGCAGGTGAAGAAGGCGACCGGGTCGACCGTCAACGACGTGGTACTGACCATGTCGTCCGGCGCGCTGCGGTCCTATCTCGCCGAGCGAGATGCGTTGCCGGACAAGCCGTTGATCGCGATGGTGCCGATGTCGCTGCGCTCGGCCGAGGACACCGAGACCAACGGCGTGAAGGTCGGTGCGGTGCTGTGCAACCTCGCCACCGATATCGCCGACCCGCTGGAGCGGCTCCGCGTGGTGAGCGAATCCATGCGCAAGAGCAAAGACGTCTACAGTTCGCTGTCCAGCACGCAGACCATGGCACTGTCCGCACTGATGCTCAGCCCGCTCGCGCTGAGCCTGCTGCCCGGGCTCATCCCGCTGACCACGCCGGCGTTCAACATCGTGATCTCGAATGTGCCCGGTCAGCGGGAACCGATGTACTGGAACGGTGCGCGTCTGGACGCGACCTATCCGATGTCGATCCCGTTCGACGGCCAGGCCGTGAACCTCACCCTGACCACCACCGCGGACCACCTCGACTTCGGCGTGGTCGGCTGCCGCCGCACCGTGCCGGAACTCCCGCGCCTGCTCGACCACCTGGAGCACGCGCTGACCGAGTTGGAGGACGCCGCCGTCTGAAAGACCCATTCCGAGCAAAACTAGAACGTGTTACTGTCAACTGATGGTGCACCGACCCGTCGAGGAAGCCGCGGCCGTGTCATGGCGATATCTGCGGCTCGCGGCCGAATCGACGAGTCGGAGTCCGGCGACGGACCGGCACCCACTGCGGACAATCATGTAACTCGTTCTAGGACAGCTGTGCGTCGTTCGTCGCGACGCCGCGGCGAGGGAGACCAGCACGCCATGCGTACCGAAATCTGCGAGCGGCTCGGGATCGAATTCCCGATCTTCGCGTTCACCCACTGCCGCGACGTGGCGGCCGCGGTCAGCAATGCCGGCGGGCTCGGCGTGCTCGGTGCGGTCGGCTTCACCGCCGAGGAACTGGAGGTCGAGCTGGCCTGGCTGGACGAGCACGTGCACGGCGTGTACGGCGTCGACCTGGTCATCCCGAGCAAATACGAAGGCCAGGGCATCGACGGCCTCACCCCGGAGGAACTCGAGGCCAAGCTCGCGGAGCTGGTGCCGCACGGTCACCGCGATTTCGCCGAGAAGATCCTGGCCGACCACGGCGTCCCGCAACTGCCCGACGGCGAACAGCACAACCAGTTGCTCGGCTGGACAGCGACCACCGCCGCCCCGCAGGTGGCAGTGATCCTGCGGCATCCGAAGGCCAAGCTGGTCGCCAACGCCCTCGGCACGCCGCCGGACGACGTGATCAAGCAGGTGCAGGATTCGGGCAGGCTGATCGGGGCGCTCTGCGGCTCGGTCAAGCACGCGCTCAACCACAAGAACGCGGGCCTGGACTTCGTGGTCTGCCAGGGCACCGAGGGCGGCGGGCACTGCGGCGAGATCTCGTCACTGGTGTTGTGGCCGCAGGTGATCGATGCCGTCGGCGATCTGCCGGTGCTGGCCGCGGGCGGCATCGGCAACGGCCGCCAGGTCGCGGCGGCGCTGGCGATGGGCGCGCAGGGCGCGTGGACCGGATCGCTCTGGCTCACTGTCGAGGAGGCCAATGTGCCGCCCGCGCAGATGCAGACCTACATCGACGCCACCAGCCATGACACCGTGCGTTCCCGGTCGTGGACCGGCAAGCCGTGCCGCATGCTGCGCAACGACTGGACCGACGCCTGGGAACAGGCCGACACCCCCGATCCGCTGCCCATGCCGTTGCAGATGATGGTGGCGCTGGACGGCGTCAAGCGCGGGCACCGTTACCCGGAGGCGGCGAAGGACGTGAACTTCAATCCGGTCGGCCAGGTGGTCGGCATGATGCAGCGGGTCGAACGCTCCGCCGACGTGGTCGGCCGGCTGATCGAGGAGTACGTCGAGGCGTGCGATCGCCTCAGCAAACTCAACGGCTGATCACTCCGGCCATTCCGGCCAGCCCTTTTCGCGCAGCACCGGGTCGGTGATGCCGCCCCAGCAGGTGAGCTGGTCGGTGTCCCACCCGGCCAGCTCCGCCCCGTTCGCGTAGACGGACTGGAAGAACTCGAGCGCGGCGCCGACCGGATCGGCGGCCGCGCGGGCTTCGTCATAGGCGTAGTAGGCCGAGTGGCCGGCGCCGGAGGCGACCCAGCGGGCGCCGTTCGGGGTCAGCGGCCGCTCGGCCAGCCCGGCGGGTTCGGGCGCGGTGTAGCTGTAGAAGGTCGGCTCGGGCACCTTGTCGTCGCCGAACCAGAACCCGGAGCTGATCACCTCGCGCGAATACGCCTCGCGGGTCACCGCATCCACCGAGTCGGGCAGCTCGACATGGCGTGGCGAGAACCGCTGCACGGCGATGTCGAAGGTGTGCCAGAACAGCTGGACCGGGCTGATCTTGCCCGAATAGGTGGCGCTGAACTCCTCGAGCACCCGGCCCACCTGACTCTGCACCCGGAACGCGTGCCGCACCTTGTCCGGGTCGTAGTGACGGTGCTCGTCGTCGTCCTCGAACGGCCGTCGCGCGTCCGGCAGGTCGAACGGGTAGGGGTGCGCCGGTGTGACGTGCACGTCGAGGTCGCGCAGGCCGTTGCGCACCGCGCCATAAAAGGTGGCGACGGACTGGTCGACCAGGTCGATCTCGGCTTCGGCGCCCTGATCGGTGGCGATCCGCAGCACGTGATCGAAGAAGTCGAACGCGCAGGTGAACACCGGCCCGGAGCGCGCGGAGCCGAGCGGCACCGTGGTCCAGCCGCGCGCGGTGAGCCGATAGGTCATATGCCACCAGTGGTTGCGCCGAATGCCAGCGGCCAGCGCCACCTTGCCGACGACCTGGGCGAACCGGTGCAAGGTCTCTTTGGCCGGCCGCCAGGATTCCAGCGGGATCGCGGGCAGCGGCTCGAATGCGACGGTCATGAGAAAAACGGTACGCCGGTACGAGTACCGCGCCGGCGTCTTGACCACGACACGGGCAGACGGCCACGCCGCGTCTACATTCACGCCACGTCTACATTACTGTCTGAGACAGTGTACACTCTGCCCACGCGCTCACTGCCGAAGCGCGCAGGGGATTTGCGCCTGGCGGCCCGTCGTATTCGCCAGCACAGTACTGGGAGTGTCCGGATGACAAAGCTTTTCACCATCGTCGCCATCGTGCTCGTCGTCGGCGCACTGGCCGGGCTGGTGGCGCTCATCGTGTCCCGCCGGTGGACCAAGGCCCTACTCGCCGGTGGTGGTCACCCGATCAAGCCGGTGCCCGCAAAGGCGTTGCGCGGCTTCGTCGATGACAAGGCCGCCTTCGTCGTCACCGCGGCACACACCTTCGACGCACCACGCGACCGGGTGTGGGCGGCCCTGGACACCAACGGCTTGTTCTCCTGGTTGCCGCTGGTCAACGGCATGCGCTACCGCGACGACAACCGCGGCGTCGGCACCACGCGCGTGTTCGACGGGCTGCTGGTCGCGGGGGAGGAGCAGGTGATCGCCAGGGAGGAAGGCCATAGGCTCGCGTTGACCGCAACGAAGTCCTCGGTACCGTTTGTCATGAAGTCGATCACCGAGGAATACGAGCTTCACGGAAACGGTTCCGGTGACACGACTCTCACGTGGACGCTCGCGGTGCAGCCGCGCTTCGGCGCGCTGTTGCCGCTGCAACTCTTCGTGCCACTGGCCCGTCCGGTGGCGCGCTGGAGCCTGCGTGGGTTAAGCACTCGGATCTGATTTCTTCCGGAGGTTCGGCATGTACCCGTGCGCCAATCGTCGTTGTGCCGAGGCGGCACACCCCTCGATCGAATGCCCGAACCTGGTCCGCACGGACACGCCCTCCGGCCGAAACCTGTTGATCCTGGCGGTACTCGCGGCCTTGATCGTGGCGGCGCTGGTGCTCGCCGCGGTCACCGTCGGCAATCGCTGAGCGTTCCACCGACCGCCCGCGCGGCGGTTGCGGCGGTCCGCGGGCGCGGCTCAGCAGGCTGTCTGGGTTGGCACTATTTCGCGATTTCGCTCCCGCTGATCGCTACCTCGTCCGCGAGAACGCGACCGGCGGCTGCCGGTGACGCCGTACTCGATGACATACCGGCCGCATCGGATGCGCTCGGTGCCAACATCTCCCGCCCGCTGTCCACGCCCGCCGACGAGCGTGGATGTCTCCAGCTGCACCGATGCGATCCACCAGCAGTGTTGGCTGACGCACGAAAGATGTTCGATACCAACTATTCGAGCAACGCGCCTCGATCGCGGGCAGCTCCAGCCAACCGAAACATGGTGCAGTCAACGAAGATCGCAACCCCCGACCCAGCGGAACGTCCGCGCACAAATGGCGAATCTTCGCCTTGCTACGAATCACATCGGTCCACTGCCGCTGATTGTCCCAGACAATCATGCGCCGCACCGCTGGGGAACCCCGAACGGACACCGGAAAACTGGGTACCCCACCACCTCCGGACCGGTCAGGCCGCCGCACCGTCCGCCGCGAAACCGGGCAACCAGCGCGCGACCGACTCGAGGAACGGCCCCTCGGCATCGAGTTGCGCGCAGACCCCCACCACACCGGCGAACACCCGGCCCAGCATGGCCAGTTCGGGAATCTCGGTGGGCGCCTTCACCGCCCGGGTGTTGACCAGCGATACGTTCTTCCTGTCGAGGGCGCGGGCGGTATGCCCCTGCAAAAGTTCTCGACTGATGTGCACGCTGTCGCCATTGATCTGCGCGACGATCGGCGCGACCAGCCGTTCGATCGGGCCGAGCTCGAGTTCGTGCCCGGGGCGCACGAAACCGTGGTCCCGCATGACGCGTACCAGCTGGTCGTAGTCCTGCTGCACGGCGCAGCGGCCGAGCTCGCCGATCACCGCGGGGATGCCCGTGGGCAACGCGATGGACGCGCCGAAGTCGATGACGCCCAGGCGGCCGTCATCGAGCAGCTGGAAGTTGCCGGGATGGGGATCGCAGTGCAGATAACCGACGCGCACCGGCGCGGAAAGCGAGAACTCCACCAGCCGTGCGCCCGCGCGATCGCGCTGTGCCTTGCTGCCGTTCGCGATGATCGCGGACAGCGGGGTGGCCTGCAGCCATTCCGAGACGAGCACTTTCGGCGCGCTCGCGATCACCCGCGGCACCTGGAAGTGCGGATCGTCGGCGAATTCCCTGGCGAAGCGGCGCTGATGATCCGCCTCGATCCGGTAGTCGAGTTCGTCGGCCGTGCGGTCGATGAACTCGGCGATCAGCGCTTTGGTGTCCGCGCCCGGCATCATGAGACCGAAAGCGCCGGAGAACATCTGGAGCATTTTGAGGTCCGACAGCAGGGCGGTGTCGGCGCCGGGGTACTGAACCTTGACCGCGACGTCGCGGCCGTCCCGCCAGACCGCGCGGTGCACCTGCCCGATGCTGGCGGCCGCGACCGGCCGATCGTCGAAGCTGGTGAATCGCTCCCGCCAGCGGGTGCCGAGTTGCTCGGTGAGCATGCGGTGCACCGCGGCCGTCGGCATCGGCGGGGCTTGCGCCTGCAGCCGGGTGAGCGCCTCGCGGTAGCGATCGGCGAAACGAGGCGGGATGCTGGCCTCGGCCACGCTCAGCGCCTGACCGAGTTTCATCGCGCCGCCCTTGAGCTCGCCGAGCACGGCGAACACCTGGTCGGCGGCCTTGTCGATGAGCTCGTCGTCGAGTTCGCCGCGGGATGCGCCGGTCATCATCGCGCGACCGGTCGCGGTGACCCGGCGGGCCATGATGCTCATGGGCAGCTTGGCCAGTTTCGCCGACCGTGCCAACCCTGTACGCCTGCTACCTGCCATGGCTACCTCGCTTCGTTGCGTGATCTCCACCCTATTCTGTCTGAGACAGAGGGTCAATCACGCCGAAACGACGTTTGTTCAGGCGGTGGCCGCGTGATCCTCGCCGGCCTGACCGCCGGTCACACCGACGAGTTCGTCGAAGCGCAGCACCACCCGCTCGTGGTACATCCCGAACAGATCCTCGAACAACGCGACCTGCGCGTCGGACGGTCCGGACCCGGAATCCCACACCGCCGCGAGCGCCCGCCAGACCAGCACGTGCAGGTCCGGCGCGCCGGCGAAGAAGGCCTCGACCGCTTCGGGCACCTCGAGTACCATCTCGCCGATCGAGTTCAGGATCGCGCGCTGCATGGACAGCCCGAGCGCGGTGAGCAGCCTGCGCACCAGGGCGACCTCGATCGCGAGGATCTCGCGCAGGTCCGGCGCGTCCTGGCGGGCGAGCGTCTCGAGCTTGTCGATCTCGGCCTTCAGCAGCGCCGGATCGATCTCCTGGGCGCTACCGGTATAGGCCAGCAACGTCTCCATCACGATGCCGCGCTCGACCTCGACGATGTCGCGGAACATCTCACTCGCCACATCGGGCCTGGACACGGAAAAACGGAACAGCTGCCGGTACACCTCCACGCCGCCCGCCTCGCGGACGTCACGGATGGTGAAACCCTTGCCACGGCGCGCCTCGACGAAGCCGTTCGACTCCAGCCGCCCCAGCGTCAGTTGCGCGGTGGCCCGGTTCATGTCGAATTCCTCGGCCACCTGCCGCACCGACGGCATCAGGTCCCCCGGCTGATACTCCCCCGCGGCAACCCGGCGTGCCAACTCATCGGCAACGTCCGCGACTACCGTCTGGGCTCCCATCGAAGTCACCTTTCGACTACGTTCGAATACGTCCCAGACAGTCTAAGGCCTACTCTGCCAGACTGCACGTATGCGACACTGGTCCGCGCACAGTGTGAGGTGAGTCATGGCAATCCGGCGCAGCGGCGACAGTTCTGACATGAGTTCCACGGAACGGCGTACACGCCTGTTCACAGCAAGGCCCGATGGCAAACCGCCAGTTCGCGCCGCTATTCGCAATGCCAAGCTCGCCGCATTGCCGGTAGCCTTCGCCGGGCGGCAGGCCGCGGGCGTCGGCAAACGCGCGCTCGGCAGATCGGCCGAAGAAGTCAATCGCGACATCCAATTGCGCACCGCGCAACACATGTTCGAGGTACTCGGGGAGCTGAAGGGCTGTGCCGCGAAACTCGGTCAGCTGCTTGCCATTTACGAGCTGGCGTTGCCGCCGGAGATCGCCGAGCCGTATCGGATCGCACTGAGCCAGCTGCAGGATTCCGCGCCCGCAATGCTGCCGAAGACCGTGCACGCGGCCATCGCGGCGAGCATGGGCGAGAACTGGCGGTGGCACTTCCAGGAGTTCGACGATCGCCGGGCCGCGGCCGCCTCGCTCGGCCAGGTGCACCGGGCGGTCTGGCACGACGGCCGACAGGTCGCCGTCAAGGTGATGTACCCCGGTGGCAGGCAGGCCGTGGAGGGCGACCTCGAACAGTTGCGGCGGATCTCGCTGCTGGCCACCGTTTTCCTGCCCGGCGCCGACGTCAAGGCGGTCACCGAGGCGATCTGCGATTGCGTGCGCGAGGAACTCGACTACGCGGCGGAGGCCGAATACCAGCGCGCCTTCGCCGCCGCCTACGCCGACGATCCGGATTTCTCCGTGCCGCAGGTGGTCGCCCAGCGCGGCGACGTGCTGATCACCGAATGGGTCGAAGGCACCCCGGTGACCAAGATCGTGGCGACCGGCAGCCAGGCCGAACGCGACCGGGTCGGCATGCTGATGCTGCGCTTCGTCACCTCCGGCTGGGGCCGGCACGGGTTGCTCTACGCCGACCCGCACCCCGGCAATTTCCGGGTGCTGCCGGACGGCCGACTCGGCGTGGTCGATTTCGGCGCCTGCTGCGCCTGGCCGCCGGAGGGTTTCGCGGAACTCACGATCGACTACTTCAAGGCCTTCGCCAGCGGGGGTCCGGTGGAGCTGGAGGCGGCGACCCGGCGGCACGGCTTCGTTGCGACCGGCCGCAGTTTCGACAGCGAGGCGCTGTTCAAAGCGGTGTCGCCGTGTAGCGAACCGCTCAAGCATTCGACCTACCGGATGACCACGCCGTGGCTGCGCAAGCAGGTGCTGCGCACGACGAATCCGCGGCTGACGAACGTCGTGCGCGAGATGACGATGCCCGCCTACTTCACTCCGTTCGCCCGCTCGATGCTCACCCTCGTCGGCGTGCTGAGTCAGCTGGAAACCGAGGGACCGTTCCGCGACGAGATCTTGCGCTGGTTGCCGATGCTCGCCGAAGCACTGGAAGCCGTCGAAACGCCCGACCCGAACCGGCCGGTGGATCTGGCCGCCGTCCGCAAACGCCGGGCGGAGGCGGAAGACCGGCAGATGTCGGTCGGCTGACTATCGCCTTCGGGCGCCCGCGCCGGTTCGGTGCGGGCTTTTCGGCGTGGGCAGCCGCCTGGCCAATCCGTCTGAGACAGTGCTATCGTCGGTACCCGGCATGCCCGCGGAGACCCGCAGGCTCAGCGCTCGCACCCAGAGGAGAACTATGCGCCGCAAAATCTTCGGCCGTCGCAAAGGGCGCACAGCGACCACGGCGAGCGCAGCGACACCGCGTCCGGTGGTACAGATCCAGCGACCTCCGGACAGCGTGCGGGCGCGCGCCTTCGGGCTAGGTCTCGCGGGCTCGGGGGCGGCCCACTTCACCGCCCCGCGCGCGTTCGACCCGCTGACCGCGCGGGCGTTCCCGCGCGCGACCCGGCGCTGGACCTATCGCAACGGTTTCACCGAGATGGTGCTCGGCCTCGCGATCACCTTCCGGCGGAGCAGGCCGATCGGCTCGGTCGGCTTCATCGCCTATCTCGCCTTCCTCGCGTCCCGGCTCGCGGGCGCACGACCCATCGAACAGTCGACGACCGTCCCACCGCAGGTGCAGACCAGGACGCCGGTCGCCGCGAGCGCGTAGTCGCACGGTCGCGGCGTCCGGAACACGAGGGGTTCCCGGAACCGAGACCGTATCGGCAGGCACACCGGCCCCGGCCGCCGCACAAAACGAACACCCGGCACCACCGCCCGGAACCGGGCATATGATCGCCAGAGGTTCGTTCGGGAGGGAGTGCTGGTGACAACGGAGTCGATCTTGGAGGCGGCGCCCGCGGTGCCGCAGTGGTTCGCGGACCTGTTCGCCCATCGGCGCTGGATCCGCCGCACCCAGCCGTTCCCGCACGTGTACGCCCGGGACGTGTTCGTGCCGGAGTTCTATCAGCGACTCACCGAGGAGTTCAGCCGGGTCCGGCGCGAGGAAGTGGACCGGTTCGGCCGGGTCGCCGCGAACTACAGCGCGGACGGCCTCGGGCTCGCCGAACTGCGGGACGGCCCGTTCGGGGTGTTCACCTCCCGGGAATGGCACGACCTGGTCGCCGGGGTCGCGGGCGTCACCGCGACGGGCGACGTCGAGGGGTCGGTGCATCACCACGCCCCCGGCGCGCCGTACGGCTGGCCGCACAACGACCTCAATCCCGCCTGGTTCCCGGGCGAGCCGCCCGGCCCGGACGAGGTGCGCCTGCCGGGCGACGGAGTGGACACCAAGACCGGCGAACACCCGCCGGGCGTGACCGCGCGCGCGAACGTGCGCGCGGTGGCCGTGCTGTTCTATTTCGGCAACCCGGACTGGCAGCCCGGCGACGGCGGCGAGACCGCACTGTACGACAACCTCGCCGAGGGCGAGACCATGCCGAACCTGACTCTGGTTCCGCCGCTGGATAATTCGCTGATCCTGTTCGAGGTCACGCCGCGGACCTGGCACACCTTCGCGGGCAACAACCGGCGCGACCGCAGCAGCGTGGTCATGTGGGTGCACCGCACCAAGGAGGACGCGGTACAGCGCTGGGGAGGAGACAACATTGTCTACTGGTGACCGCCGGGTCTGCTTGCTCACCGGGGCCAGCGGCACCCTGGGCGATCTGTTCTGCCGCTCCTATTACACCGACTACGACATCGTCGCGGTCTGCCACACCCGCACCCCGGCCGCCCCGTCCCAGCTGGAGTGGTTCGTCGATCCACTGGAGCCGGAAAAGTCGGTGCCGGAGAATGATTCGCGCCTGTTCGTGATCCGCGCCGACCTCACCCAGCCGGGCGAGGTCGAGCGGGTGGTCGACCTCGCGCTGGCGCGGTACGGCGGGGTCGACCTGCTGATCAACAACGCCGCCCACGTGCAGCTGCAGCCGCGCGGCATCGTCGACGGCGAGGCGGCGCTGGAACAGTTCGATCCGCACTTCACCTTGAATGTCGCGGTGCCGCTGCGGCTGTGCGCCCGGCTCGGGCAGCGGGCGTGGATGCACGCCGGGCCCGAGAACCGCGCGCGCAACCGCAATATCGTCAACGTCTCCAGCATTTCCGGCTCGGAGGTGTATCCCGGGCAGACGCTGTATTCCGCGTCGAAGGCGGCGTTGAATCAGCTCACCCGCAACATCGCGGCCGAGTTCGCCGAGTTCGGCGTGCGCGCGAATGCCATTGCGCCCACGACCTTTCCGGCGCTGGTGCCGACCGAGCAGGTGGCGCGGGCGATCATCGAACTCGATCAGAGCAGCACGCTCACCGGCGGGGTGTTCGGGGTCGGGATCAACGCCGAACTCGCCGACGCCTAGTTCCTGCCGCGACGGGGCCTACGCCTTGGCTGTCCCCGTGACCCGCTCGGACAGCTCCCAGAGTTGCTGGGCGAGTACGGCATCCACAGCCTGCCTGTTGCTCGGTCGCTCCGGCTCGAAGCGGTGGAAGTAGTCGCCGCTGCCGAACTCGGCGGTGGTGGCCAAGTGCTCCAACGGTTGCGCGCCTTTCTCCGGACGGATGAAGAACGGCCGCGACAGCGGGGAGCGGATGAGCGCGCCGAGACCGAGCGGGGCGTTGTCGTACACGTGGGTGGCGACCGCGCCGGGATGGAAAGCGGCGGTACGCAATCCGGTGCCCTCGGTGCGCCGCGCCAATTCCCGGGTGAACAGCAGATTCGCCAGCTTGGACGCGGCGTAGGCGCCCATCTGGTTGAACGAGCCCGAGGTGGCGTTGACCTTGTCCAGATCCAGCCGGGCCATCCGGTAGGTCATGCTGGAGGTGTTGATCACCCTGGCCGAGGACTGCACCAGCCGATCGAGCAGCAGGCTGGTCAACAGGAACGGCGAGAGGTGATTGACCTGGAAGGTGAGTTCGTTGCCGTCGGCGGTGGCGGTCCGCTTCGGCCACGAACCGCCCGCGTTGTTGGCCAGCACGTCGATCCGCGGGTACCGGTCGAGCAGGTGGTCGGCGAGTTTGCGCACCTCGTCGAAGCGGGCGAAATCGGCGAGGAAATGGTCGGCCCCCGCCGCGGCCGCCACCTCGGCCGTCCGTTCCGGGGAACGGCCCACCACCGCGACGGTGGCGCCGCGGGCGGCCAGCCGCGTGGCCGCCACGGCGCCGATACCGGAACTCGCGCCGGTCACTACCACCGTCTTGCCGGTCAGATCCTGGTCTGCTTCAGCCATAGCTGCCTCCTGGGCATCGGTTGTCCGACCTGATCGTCTTCGGCCTAGGTGGATTCGGCAAGGGGCGACGCGCTCGAATAGTGCGCCGCGATCTCGTCACTGGTGGTCGTCCACACCCCGGGGTGGTTCACCACGTACTCGAGCGCCTGGTCCAGGTACTTGGCCCGGAACGCCTGGCCGATCACGAAGGGATGCAGCGCCAGCGCCAGCACCCGGCCGCTCTCGGCGGATTCGGCGTAGAGCTGGTCGAGCTGATCGGTGACGATCCGCACGAAGTCGGGGCCGCTGGTGCCCTTGGCGAGGAACAACGAGTTGTCGTTCAGCTCGACCGTATAAGGGACGCTGAGCATTCCGGGGACGTTCAGTCGATAGGGCTGATCGTCGTTGGTCCAGTCCAGCACGTAGTGCAGGCCGAGTTCGGCCAATAGTGCCGGGGTATGGAAGGTTTCGGTGAGGGCGGGCCCCATCCAGCCATGCGGCCTGCGGCCGGTGCCGCGTTCGATGGTCTCGACCACCTCGGTCAGATAGGCGCGCTCCTCGTCGATGGTCATGTCCGCCTGGAAGATCGAGTTGTTCTTCCCGTGTGCCAGCCACACCCAGTCCCGGTCCACGCCCGCCCGGATGAGCTGCGGATTACGTTCGACCACATCCGAATTCAGCAGCACGCTGGCGCGGACGCCGTGCCGGTCGAGCGCGGCCGCGACCCGCCAGAAGCCCACGCGCGGCCCGTAGTCGCGCCAGCCGTAGTTCAGCGGATCGGGCGTCAGGCCCGCGGTGCCGGGAAAGATGCTCGTCGAGGGCCGATCCACCTGGTAGTGCTCGACATTGAGCCCGACGTAGAACGCGACGCGCGCGCCGCCGGGCCAGTGGATCGGGGCACGGTCGACGATCGGGCTGTAGTCGTAGAGATCGTTGTCCATGCCGTCGATTGTCGGACCTGACATCAATGTCAGCTTCAACTCCGACAAGGGTGACATCGGGCACAATCCGGGCCCTACGCTGCCCCAGAACGGTTTTGCCTACCCGGACGACCGGGCCCCGGTGTGTACATTTGCCCGGCGGACACGACAGCCCATATCGCGGGCGGCCCGGTAACTCGCCGGGGACGCACAGAACTCGGCGATGCCGTGCTCCGCAGGCCCGCGACGGTACGTTGAGGCACGGAGAGGCGGACGAGCCGCGGAGAGGCGGACCAGCACATGCGAGTGGACGGGCGGGAAATCCCGGTCACCGGCAACCTGCTACAGCCGATGATCCGGCGCACCAGCGACATCATCCGCGTCGTGCTCGCGGCGCTGTGGGTGGCGGTCGTGATCGCGGCCTCGGTGATCACCCGCCCGGAATGGCTCGCCCTGGAACGTTCGGTCTCCAATATCGTCGGCTTCCTCAATCCCGACCAGTCCAACCTGGTGTACCTCGTCTACGGCATGGCCATTCTGGCGCTGCCGTTCGCGATCCTGATCGAGCTGATCATCGGCAGGCAGTGGAAACTGCTGGCCGGCTACGCGGCGGCGGGGCTGACCGCCGGTCTGCTGCTCTCGATCACCGGCACCGGTCTCTCGGCGCCGAAATGGCATCTGCAAGTACCCGATCGCCTCGACACCTTCCTCTCCCAGTTCCTGGACGACCCGCGCTGGATTGCCATGCTCGCGGCCGTGCTGACGGTGTCGAGTCCGTGGTTGCCCACCCGGCCGCGCCGCTACCTGTGGTTCCTGCTGCTCGCGTTCGCGCCGATCCACCTGGTCGTCAGTACTGTCGTGCCGGCTCGCGCGATGTTCGGGCTCGCGGTCGGCTGGCTGGTCGGCGCGGTCATCGTGCTCGTGGTCGGCACGCCCGCGCTCGAGGTGCCGCTCGACGCCGCGGTGCGGGTGCTGGCCAAACGCGGGCATACGGTCACCGGATTCACCGTGGTGCATCCGGCCGGGCGGGGCCCGCTGGTGCTGGCCGCCGCGATCGACGGACCCGAGCGCGAACTCGTGGTCGAGATGTACGGCAAGAACCAGCGCAGTTTCGGTGCGCTGCGCCAACTCTGGCGCTGGCTCACCTTCCGGGCCAGCGAAACCGCGGCGATGCACGGCTCGATGCATCGCGCCGTCGAGCATCGCGCGCTGATGGCGATCGCGGTGGACGAACTCGGCTTGGCCAGCAGCACACCGGTCGCGGTCGCGGCGCTCGATCGCGGCTGGATGCTGCACGCGCACACCATGCCCAAGGGCGCGCCGATCACCGAGCTGTCCGCCGAGCAGTTACCGAGCGTGTGGCAGGGACTGGACGCGCTGCACTGCGGCCAGATCGCGCACGGCGACCTGCGCCCGACCGAAATCCGGATCCAGGACGGCGCCACGCTGTTCGGCGGTTTCTCCAGTTCCGAATTCGGCGCCTCGGCCAAACAGCAGCAGTCCGATATCGCGCAGCTACTGGTGTCGACCACCGCGCTCTTCGGCAAGGAACCGGCGGTACGCACGGCGCTGGACTCGCTCGGCAGGCAGTCGGTGCTCGCGGCGGCGAGCCGGCTCACCAAATCCGCCATGCCCGCGGGGCTGCGAAAGTCGGTGCCCGACTGGAAGGGCGCGCTGTCCGCGGCGCGCGAGGAGGTGCGCAAGCAGACCGGGCAGGATCGGATCGAGGCCGAGCAGATCACCCGGTTCACCCGCAACCAGATCATCCAGCTGGTGCTGCTGATCGGGCTCGTCTACGTCGCGTACCCGTTCATCAGCGCGGTGCCGACCTTCTTCACCCAGTTGAAGACCGCCAACTGGTGGTGGGCGCTGCTCGGGCTCGCGGTCTCGTGTCTGACGTATATCGGTGCGGCGGCGGCACTCTGGGCCTGCGCGTCGGGCGCGGTGAGTTTCCGGAACCTGGTGATCATGCAGATCGCGAACACCTTCGCGGCGACCACCACCCCGGCCCGGGTCGGCGGGCTCGCACTCAGCGTGCGCTTCCTGACGAAGGGCGGGGTGGGCGCGGTTCGCGCCACCGCGGCGGTGGCGCTGCAGCAGGCGGTGCAGGTGATCACGCACGTCAGCCTGCTGGTGGTGTTCAGTATCGCGGCGGGCACCTCGGCAGACCTGTCCCATTTCGTGCCGGACGCCACGGTGCTGTACCTCATCGCCGGGGTCGGCGTCGGCATCATCGGCACGTTCATGTTCGTGCCGCAATTGCGGCGCTGGCTGAACAATTCGGTGCGCCCGCAGCTACAGGAGGTGCTCGGCGAACTCGGCGAGCTGGCGCGCGATCCCAAGCGTTTCTCGGTGATCATCCTGGGCTGCGCCGCGATCACCCTCGGCATGGCGGGCGCGCTGTGGGCCAGCGTGGAGGCCTTCGGCGGCGGCACCACCTTCGTCACCGTCACCATCGTCACGATGATCGGCGGCACCCTGGCCTCTGCCGCGCCGACCCCGGGCGGGGTCGGCGCGGTCGAGGCCGCGCTGATCGGCGGCCTCGGCACCTTCGACGTACCACTGGAAGTCGCGGTGCCCTCGGTGCTGCTCTACCGCGTGCTGACCTGCTGGCTGCCGGTGCTGTGCGGCTGGTTCACCATGCGCTGGATGACCGCGAAGGACATGCTCTGACGCCCTGACGGCGAAAGCTCAAGCGCGCACGACAGTTTCGGCGAGCCGGGCGGTGATGAGCCCCTCGGCCTCGGCGACGATCCGGGTGATCAGCTCGGCGCAGGTGGGGATGTCGTGGATCAGGCCCTGCACCTGTCCCGCGCTCCAGATGCCCGCGTCCAGGTCACCCTCTTCGAAGACGCGACGGCCTCGGGCGCCCGCGACGAGATCACGGACATCGTCGAATGTGCCGCCCGCCTTTTCGATCTCGACCACCTTGCGGCTGATCTCGTTGTCCGCGACGCGGGCGGTGTTGTGCATGGTGCGGAAGATCAACTGGGTGTCCCGCTCGGTGTGCGCGACGATCTGGTCCTTCACCTTCTGGTGCACGGCGGACTCCTGGGTGCACAGGAAGCGGGTGCCCATGTTGATGCCGTCCGCACCGAGCGCCAGCGCCGCGACCAGGCCGCTGGCGTCGGCGAAACCACCCGAGGCGATCATCGGGATGTCCAGCACCCGGGCCGCTGCCGGGATCAGGATGAGGCCGGGGACGTCGTCCTCGCCGGGGTGACCCGCGCATTCGAACCCGTCGATGCTGACGCCGTCCACGCCGATCCGCTGCGCCTTGAGCGCATGCCGCACGCTGGTGCACTTGTGCAGCACCTTGATGCCGGCGTCCTTGTAATAAGGCAGGAACGGCTCGGGGTTGCTACCCGCCGTCTCGACGATCTTGACGCCGCTTTCCACGATCGCCTGCACGTACTCCGCGTACGGCGGGGGATTGATCGAGGGCAGGATGGTGACGTTCACGCCGAACGGCTTGTCGGTCAGCTCCCGGGTGCGCGCGATCTCGCGGCGCAGGTCCTCGGGGGTGGGCTGGGTGAGTGCGGTGATGAACCCGAGCCCGCCCGCATTCGCGACGGCCGCGACGAGTTCGGCTCGGCCGACCCACATCATGCCGCCCTGCACGATCGGGTGTTCCACGCCGAAGGTCTCGGTGAACCTGGTCCGCAGCATTGCGCTCTCCTCTGCTCGCGCGGGCGGTCCGGTTCGCCCGTACGCGACGATCGTGACACGAGAATCCACTCGTATTCAACTCCTAAGTGAGCCGTCATTCGCATCGATCACCATCTCCGACGGCCGTCGCATGAGGTGAGCAGCAAGTCGATAAGCAGGAAATATCCAGCTCAGTTGCACTTTCTGCGATACAGCTCCATTTTTGCCGGATTAACGGCGGTTCCGCACCAGAAGCCTTGTCTGTGCGTTAAGTTACTTGCTATTCTTCGGTCGTTCAGCCGTCGGCGCGGTCGGCCATCGTGGCGGACGCGGCCGGCGGTCCGAGAGGAGTTCGTGGCATGACCATCGGTGCGCAGGGTGGATCCCAGTCGGGGCAGGTGAGCACCGCGCTCGACGAGCCGCTCCGGTCGCGGCGCAATCACTGGAACAACCAGATCGCCGGGCACGCGCAGATGCGGCCCGATGCGGTCGCCCTGCGGTTCCGTGGCGCCGACACCACCTGGCGGCAGCTGCACGAACGCTCGTCGAAGTTCGCCGACGCGCTGGCCCGCCGCGGCATCGGCTTCGGCGACCGGGTGCTGATCCTCGCGTTGAACTACCCCGAGTACATCGAGACCGTGTTCGGCATCAACGCACTCGGCGCGATCGCCGTCCCGGTCAATTTCCGGCTCACCCCGCCCGAGGTCGCCTATATCGTGAGCGACAGCGGCGCGAAGGCGATAGTCACCGATACCCTGCTGCAACCGCTCGCCACCGCGGTGCTCGCCCAATCGGACACGCTGGAAACATGTTTCGTGATCGGCGGCGCCGGCGCGGACGGCGTCCTCGGCTTCGAGGACGTACTCGCCGAAGACGGCGTCCCGCACCAGGCACTCGACATCCCGGAGGACACTCCGGCGCTGATCATGTACACCTCGGGCACCACCGGCAGCCCGAAGGGCGCGATCCTGTCCTACGCGAACATGAACGCGCAGGCGTTCACCGTGATCCGGGCATTGGCGGCCACCTCCGAGTCGATCGCCTTCTGCACCTCACCGCTGTTCCACATCGCCGGACTCGGCAGTCTCGCAGCCAATTTCGTGCTCGGCGCGAAAACCGTGCTGCACCCGCTCGGCGCCTTCGACGCCACCGAATTCCTCGACGCCGTCGAACGCGAACAGGCCACCGGCGCGTTCTGCGTGCCCGCGCAGTGGCAGGCGATCTGCGCCGAACCGACGGTGCGCGAACGCAAATTGGCGCTCGAGTCGCTCAGCTGGGGCGCCGCACCGGCCTCCGATTCGGTCCTGCGGGCGATGGCGGACTGCTTTCCGAACGCGTTCAACGTCGCGGTGTTCGGGCAGACCGAGATGTCGCCCATCACCTGTGTGCTCGAGGGCAAGGACGCGTTGCGTAAGCTCGGCTCGGTCGGCAAGCCGATCCCGACCATCCAGGCCCGCATCGTCGACGACGAGATGAACGACGTCGCCCCGGGCGAAATCGGCGAAATCGTCTATCGCGGACCGACCCTCATGCAGGGCTACTGGAACAAGCCCGAAGCCACCGCGGAGGCGTTCGCGGGCGGCTGGTTCCACTCCGGTGACCTGGTGCGCCAGGACGAGGAGGGCTTCATCTGGGTGGTCGACCGCAAGAAGGACATGATCATCTCCGGCGGCGAGAACATCTACTGCGCCGAGGTGGAGAACGTGCTCTTCGGCCACCCCAAGATTCGCGAGGCCGCGGTGATCGGCCGGGCGCACGAGAAGTGGGGCGAGGTCCCGGTCGCGGTCGTCGCGCTGCACCGTCCCGACGACGAACTCACCCTCGACGAGCTGACGAGCTTCCTCAACGAGAATCTCGCGCGGTACAAGCACCCCAAGGATCTGGTGGTCGTCGCGGAGCTGCCCCGCAATGCCAGCGGCAAGGTCGTGAAAGTACAACTGCGCAAGGATTATTCATCCTGACCGCGCCGCGCTGAGGTACGGTCGATCGGATGGCGATTCCTCGGATCCGCGCGGCCGTCCTCGCGCTGCACTGGCAGGTGAACGTGATCAAGCCCGAAGGTTTCTTCGGGCCGATGCTCGCCGGGCCGGTGACTGCCTCCGGTGTGCTCGACCGGGCAGTGCGCTTCCACGAAGCGGTTGCGGCCCAGGATGTTCCGGTGCTGTTCACCCGCTTCACCATCCCGGTGGGCGAGGGCCAGCTGGTGCGCAACACCGGATTCATGCGTTCGGTCGGCGCGGCGCAGACCGAATTCCGGCCGGATTCGCCTGGTAGCCAGCTCATCCCGGAGATGACGGGGCAACCGTCCGCGGTGTTCGACAATCAGAAGCTGTCCGGACTGGCCGGCAGCGAACTGCCCGCCTGGTGCGCCGATCGCGGTATCGACACGTTGTTCCTCACCGGGGTAGCGACCAACCTGACCGTGGAGCAAACCGCTCGGCACGGCACCGATCTGGGTTTCACCGTGCATCCCGTGGCCGACTGTGTGGCCGCGGCCGACCCGGCGGCACACGAGTCGTCGCTGGCCGATCTCGAACTCACCACGGCGGGTTCGCTCACCGCCGCGCGAGTGCTGGCGTTGCTCGCGCGCCGCTGAGGCCCGGTGCGGCTCGGCACAATAAGGTTTACCGTTCGCTCGACTCGGCAACCCCACGGCTACGGAACTCGGTAGTCGCCTCGAGATCAGGAGCCAGCACTGTGCAACTCACCCACCTCGCGGTCTGCGCCGCCACCGCGCTCGCGGTCGTCGGCGCGGCGACCGGTTGCGGTACCAACGACACCGACCACTCCGACCACGCCGCCCACGCCGGCTCCTCCGCTGCCGCCGCGCCGGCTCGCACCGCCACCCACCCGACGTCGGCCGCCACCACGAGGGACGCCGCCGATCCCAGCGTCACCCCCGCCCCGGGCACTATCGTCGAGGACGTGAACTGCGGCCCGGTCACCGACGCGGGCGGCGGCACCCGCACCGTCATCGCCCCGGGCACGCCGGCCGGCCGGGTGGGCTGCACCGAAGCCATCAATGTGGCAACCGAATACGCGCAGACCGTCAGCAACACCGACGCGCAAACCGTCCAGGGCTGGCAGTGCCACGCCCAGCCGGACCCCCGCACGCCCTCGGCCTGCACCAAGGACGGCCTGCGGATCGAACTGCGCGCCGGCTGAGCACAGCACGCTCGACCCGGCCCGTGCGGACGATGCGCGGCGTCGGAGCGAAGGTCGAGCAAAAGACTCTTCTCCACCGTCCGATATCTCGGCATAATCGCTGGGGGTGCCCGGGCGACCGGCATGAAGTCGTCGTAACGGTGGGTCGAGCGTGTTGGGATGGATCGGAGCTCAATGGTGCACAGTCGGCGTGTGACGCTCACCACCGCGGCGGTCACGGCGGTGGCCGAACTGCTCGGCGTGGACGCGACCGCCGTCGCCACCGATGCACCGTTCGCCGACCTCGGCTTGAACTCCACCCAGCTGGCCCGGCTCACGGCGCTATTAGAGGACGCCATGGGGGTCGAGGTCTCGCTCGCGACGATCTACGACCACCCCGATATCGATCGACTGGTCGAGTATCTCGCGATGCGATGACGGCAGCGGGGGTATCGATCGTCGGCATCGGCTGCCGGATTTCCGGGGCCGCGAGCGCCGGCGAATACTGGCGAATGCTGCACGCCCGGCCACCGGTCGCCGTCGCGGGCATCGAGCCGTTCGACCACGACTGGTTCGGCCTGTCCGCACGCGAGCACGCGGCCATGGCCGCAGCGCAGCGACTGGCCATGACGGTCGCGATCGAGGCGCTCGACGACGCCGGAATCGGTTACCGGGCACCGGGTTCCAGCGCCGCCGTGCTTTTCGGAGCGGGCGCGGGCACGGCCGACCTGTTGTCCACGGCGCTGGATCTGCACGGGCCGAGCCTCACCCTGGACAGCGCGCAGGCCTCGTTCCTGACCGCCCTCGGCATGGCGGTACGGCTGCTCGACGACGCGGCGGTACCGTTCGCCATCGTCGGCGGCGTCACCGCGCCTCCCCCGAATCCCTTGTCGACCAGCGAGATTCACACCAGCGGCACCGAGCCCGAGCACTGCGCCGTGGTGATCCTGCAACGCACCGCGGACGCGGCCCGGGACGGCAATCGGCAGTACGCGCAGATCGCCGAGGTGGCCTTCGGTGCGCACGGCCACCCCGCGGCCCCGGCGGAGCGAGCGAACAGCGCGGCAGCACCACCCGTCGCGACGGTCGGCGAGCTGGTCGAGGCCGCACTCCGGATCTATCACGGCGATCGCCCGCTCGAACCCGATGCGGCCGAGACACCCACGGCCGCCGCAGCGCTCGTCCAGGTGAGCGTGCGAGCGGGCGGCAGCACCTACGCCGAGGTGGTGTTGCGCCGCAGCCCGGCCACCGGTGCCGAGCGCGGCTATGAGCCGCCGGTGCTGATCCCGGTGACCGGCCGGGACAACGCCGAACTCCGCGCGCAGGCCCAGCGTTACGCGATGCGCCTCGAGCGCACCGCCGGTGGCGCCGCGCCCGCTTCGGTGCGCGAGTTCGCGGCGGCCGCAGCACGATTGATCCCGGAGCGGGCGCGTGCGGTGGTCCTGGCCCAGGACCGCGACGACGCGATGACGCAGTTGCACGCGCTGGCGCACGGTGAGGCGAGCACCGCGGTGCTCGGTCCCTCCTCGGCACGCCGGCCGGGCCGTCTGCTGTTCTTGTTCTCCGGGCAGAGCGCACTACACGTCGCGATGGGCCGCGCGCTCGCCGCGCGGCACCGTGTCTTCGCCGCCGCGCTGGCCGAGACCGCCGAGACGATCGTCGCGGCGGGTGGCCCGCGCAGCTGGACACCGAAGCACGGCTTCGCGCTCGCCGCGCCGGGCGGCAGTGCCGCGAGCGGCGCGCACCCGAGCGCGCTCGTCGTGCCCGCGCTGTTCACCTTCCAGGTGGCGGTGACGGAATTGCTGTCGGCGTGGGGGATTCGGCCCGCTGCCGTGGCCGGACACGGGCTCGGTGAGCTGGCCGCGGCCGCGGTCAGCGGTGCGCTGCCACTCGCCGACGCCGCGCGGGTCGTGGTGCAGCACAGCAGATTGCCCGCGCCGGGCAGTACCGCGGCGGCCCTGCTGACCGCCACCCCGGAGGATGCGGCGAAGCTCATCGAGCCGCTGCGCGGACACGTCCACCTCGCGGCGGTGAACGGTCCGCGTGCGGTGCTCGTCACGGGCAGCGCCCGCTATATCGAGACCGTGATCCGACGCGCCAAGCGCCGCAACATGTTCGCGCGCCGGCTCACCGACGACGCCGACCCGCACGGTCGGACCGGCGCTGTGCCCGCGGGTTTCCTCGACGCGCTCGCGGGTCTACGTCCGGCCGCACCGCATACCCCCATGTACTCGACGGTCCGGCACGGCGCGGTGCTCACCGGCCCGGCAACGGACGGCCGGTACTGGGCCGAGAACGCCTCGGGCACCGTGCAACTCGCCGCTGCGCTGGCGCACGCGGCGGTGGACGGCGTGACCACGGTCGTGGAGATCGCGCCGCAGCCCGTGCTGAGCCCGGCGGTCCGTGCCTATCCCGATTTCCGCGATGCGGTGTACCCGGTGGCGACCCGTGCCGACGAGGCCGGTGATCTTCTCGCCTGTCTGGCGCGGCTGCACCTCGACGGACGGCCGGTCGACTGGTCCGCGCAGGGCCCGTTCGTCGCGGCGCCGCGCCGGATCTGGCGCAGGCCGCGTACGCTGCCCGACCCGCGGACGGCCGCACCGACCCTGCCCGCGGACGAACTCGTCGATCACGTGGTGTGCGGCACGCCCACCGTGTCCGCGGCCTTCTGGCTGCGGATCCTGCTCCGGCACGCGGGCGCCGACGCGACCGTGCTGAGCGATTTCGTGGTGCACGAGCAAGCCGAGTTCGCGGTGCTGCCCCGGGTCCGCTACCGCGCTCTCGACAGCGAGGGAAGTCTGCGGGCGGAGGTCACCGACGGCGCAGCGCTGGCTTCGGCCCGGCCGGGCGGCGACCCCACACCCGCGGATATCGTCGCATGGATGCGGGTCGTCGATACCAACCGGGCCGGACGGCACCGGATGCGGGTCGTCGCGCCCGCGGCGTTCTACGACGAACTGCGCTGCCGGCGTTTGGCTTACGGACCGCGACTGCGCGTGCTGCGCGGCATCGCGCTCGGGTCCGAGCAGGCTGTCGGGCTGTTCGACGCCGCCGAATTGCACAGCACCGCAACCGTCGACGGCTGTCTGCAACTCCTCGCCGCGACCGGCTACGAGGACGCGCCGGCCGACGCGATCCCGCTGCCGGTCGGCATCGAATCGGCGTGGCTGTCCGCCGAGCCGCGCCGGACCGTGCTGGAGGCGCACGCGTTCCTGCGCACGCGGAGCACGACCGGTCTGCTCGGCGACGTGATCGGCACCGACCAGCACGGTGTTCCGTGTCTGGCCCTCTCCGGCGTACGGATCCGGTTCGCGGCGCCGGACATTCCGGCCGCGGACGCACCGCGGCCCGTCGAGCGCCCGTTCTCGTTCCGTCAGGAGACGTGGCAACCGGGGGATCTCCCGGACCTGGACCAGGACCCACTTGTCGAGCGCGTCTTGCTCATCGGCGACTCGGATCTGGCCGTTCGGCTGAGCACCGCGCTCGGCGCGGTGGTGCCCACCGATCGCGTGCCGCACGGACCCGAGGCCGCGCGGCCACTGGTCGCGGCGGCGCTCGCGCGCGGACCTGCCGCACTGGTCCTGGTCTGGTCCGAAACCGGCTCGGCCGCTGTCGAATTCGACGGCGCCGCCGGGGCGGACAGCGCGGCCTCCGTCGGCCACGTGCTGGTGCTGCTCCAGCAGGTACTCGCGGCGGCGCACCCGCGCACCGTGACGATCGTGCTACCGGCACCGCGAGACCCGGCCGCGGGCACGCCACGGCTCGGCGAACTCGCGACATCGTGCGGGATCGCCGGGCTGGTGCGGTCGCTGCAACGCGAGTCCGAACGGACGGTGCGGCTGGTATGGGCCGACACCGACCACGCGGACCTGCCCGCGCTGTGCCGCCTACTCGTCACCGATGCCCCGGGCGTACCGGCCGAATTGCGGTTGTCCACAGACACTTTCGCCGTGCGCCGATTCGCGCACGCACGCCGCCGCTCGCTGCCGGCCACCGTGGATATCGCCGGAACCTACGTGGTCACCGGTGGTTTGGGCGCGCTCGGTTCGATCGCGGTGCGCTGGCTGCTCGATTCCGGCGCCCGCGATGTCGTGGTGCTCACCCGGGCGCCGCGCCCGATTCCCGCATTGCTCGACGGATGGGAGGACCGGATCGTGGTCGTGCGCTGCGACGCCGCCGACCGTGGCGATCTCGCCAACGCGCTCAACGACATCCGGGAGTGCGGGTCCACCATCCGCGGCGTCGTGCATGCGGCCGCCGACGGTACCGACGCGGCGTTCGGCGCCGTCACCCCCGCCGCGCTGGCGACGATGTTCGCGCCCAAACTGCACGCCGCCCGCAATCTGATCGAGCTCACCGCCGCCGACCCGACGGATTTCGTCCTGCTGTGCTCGGCCACCACCGGTGCGCTCGGCGCGCCGGGCAGAGCGGCGGACGCCGCGGCCAACGCCGCGATGGACGCGCTGGCCTCGGTATACACCGGCCGCCGGGTGCTCAGCATCGGCTGGGATCGATCGATGGCGGATCCGGACGGCCCCGCGCTGCCCCGCACCGGTGCCGCGCGGCGCGGCGCGGGCCTGCTCACCCAGGTGCTGCGCTACAGCGACACCTATCTCCTGACGACCGACGAGGTCGCTCCCGTACCCGCGTGCGAGGCCCCGTGACCGACCCGATGCGCAACAGTCTCGCCGTGCGAGTAGCCGAACAGGCCGCGTCGCACCCGGATGTCATCGCGTACACCGAACTGCGGTACCGGATGCACGAACGTCTGCCGCACTCGATCACCTACGCCCGTTTGCACTCCGCGGCAGGCGAACTCGCCGCACGACTGCGCGGCGCGAGCGCCCCGGGTGATCGGGTCGCGATCCTCTGCGCGCACGGACTCGACTACGCCGTCGCGTTTCTCGCCTGCCTGTACAGCAATCGCATTGCGGTACCGCTGTTTCCGGCTGCGGGCACGCGGAACCGGGAACGATTGCACGCCGTCCTCGCCGACGCCCGGCCGACCGCCGCCCTGCTCGCGCACAGCGACGTGACCAGTCCGGCAGTGCTCGGACCAGGACTCGGCCAGGTGGTACGGCTGCCACCCGACGTGTCCGTGACACCCGCCGTGCCACCGGGCAATTCGGCGGAGCCCGTGATCGACCCGCTGCGCGGCACGCTGGCCTACCTGCAGTACACCTCCGGATCGACGCAGGCACCGACCGGCGTCCAGGTGACCCATGCCAACATGGCCGCGGCCCTGGAACAACTGTGCCACGCGCTGGCGCCCACACCGGACAAGCCCATCCTGACCTGGTTGCCGTTCTTCCACGACATGGGCCTGATCCTCGGTCTGTCCCTACCGCTCTACTGCGGGGTGCCCGGCTACACGATGGCGCCCGCCGAGTTCGTGAAGCGGCCGATCCGCTGGCTGCGGGCCGTCAGCGACTATCGGGTCGGCATCACCGGCGGGCCCAACTTCGGTCTTTCCCTGACGGTTTCGGCGACCACGCCGCAGGAGCGGGCGGGTTTGGACCTGTCCGGGCTCGATCTGCTGCTGAACGGCTCCGAGCCGGTGCGCGCCGAGGCGCTCGACGAATTCAGCACCGCCTTCCTCGATTACGGCTTCCGGCAGCACGCGCACACGCCGGGCTTCGGGCTCGCCGAAGCCACGCTGACGGTCACCGTCTGCGCCCGGGACGAAGAGCCGGTGGCGCAGCGCTTCGACCGTGCCGCGCTGGCCGAGGGCCGAGTGGTCGCGCTGGTGCCCGGGGACGAACCGTTCGGTGGCGCGGCGCTCGTCGGCTGCGGCGTGCCCGCCGGACAGGACGTGCGGATCGTGCACCCGCTCACCCAGGTCGAGCTGCCGACCGGCCGGGTCGGAGAGATCTGGGTGGCGGGCGCCAACGTCTGCGACGGCTACTTCGGCAGGCCCGACGCCACCGCCGAGACCTTCCAGGCCGCCCTGGCCGGCAGCGACGTGCACTGGTTGCGCACCGGTGACCTGGGCTTCTGGTTCGACGATCAGCTCTATATCGCGGGTCGCCGCAAGGACGTCGTGGTGGTCGACGGCCGCAATCACTATCCACCCGATATCGAGGCGACGGTGGAGGCGTGCGCGCCGGAGGTCAGGCCGGGACACGTGACGGTGTTCGGGCACGACGACGGACGCCGGGAGGACCTCGTGGTGGTCGCGGAGCTGAGCACCGTCGAAGCCGTCGAACCCACCGAGTTCTCGGTGCTCGCCCGCCGGATCCGCGCGGCGGTCGCAGCCGCGCACGAGGTGCTGCCCGGCGCGGTGCTCCTGGTCGAACCGGGCCGCATACCCAAGACCACCAGCGGCAAGCTGCGGCGCGGCGAGTGCCGGGCCCGCTACCTCGCCGGGCGCCTCGACCCGGTCGCGATGATCTGAGCTGCGCCGAAACACCGCCGAGGTCCCGCTGATCGGGCGCGTCGGCCGCCAAGATGAGGGCATGGCGACCGAGACGATTTCCGTGCAGTGGAAGGCCGAGCCCGAGGAGCACGACTATCCGGCCGCGGCCGACTACCTGGAGTTGCTGGCCGGGCCGAAGATCGTGCGCGCCGTGGTGGACGACCTGCGGGCCGCACCCCTGTCGTACAAGAAGGCCAAGGATATTCTGCGGGCCGCCCGGCTGGAACTGCTGCCGCCGGAGAACGCGCACGTGCGGCGGGACCTGATCAAGATCAACAATGGTAAGTCGCTGTCACCGATCCTGTTGGTGCGCGGCGACTTTCGCACCGGCACCCCGTTGGTGATCGCCGACGGCTACCACCGGGTGTGCGCCATCCACTGGGCCGATGAGAACATCGCCATTCCCGCGAAGATCGCCGCCCTGCCGTGACCTTCTCCACCCTCGCGCTGGTGCTCGCACTGGGCCTGTGCGGTCCGCTGCTCGCGCTGCGCAGTGCGTGGCACCTGCCGGTGGTACTCGGCGAGGTAGTCGCGGGAATCGTGTTCGGCGCCACCGGATTCGGCGTGCTGCACAGCGCGGATCCGATCTTCACGTTCCTGGCGGACATGGGTTTCGCGGTGGTCATGTTCGTCGCGGGCACCCACGTGCCGGTGCGCGACCCGACGGTGCGCGCCGCGCTCGGGGTGGGCGCACTGCGGGCGGTGCTCGTCGGATTGCTCGCGGTGCCAGCGGGTTTCGGCATCGCCCACTGGTTCGGCACCGGGCACGGCGCGATGTACGCGGTGCTGCTCGCGTCGTCCTCGGCGGCGCTGGTGCTGCCGATCATCGACTCGCTCGGGCTGCGCGGTAAGCCGGTGCTCGCGTTGACCGCGCAGGTCGCGATCGCCGACACCGTCTGTGTGGTCGCGCTGCCGTTGGCGATCGATCCCGGGCACGCGGGGCGGGCCGCGCTCGGTGCGCTCGCGGTATCCGCCTGTGCCGTCCTACTTTTCGCGCTCTTGCGCTGGGTGGAGCAGTCGGGTGCGCGGCGGCGGGTGCACCGGATCTCCGAGGATCGCGGACTCGCCCTGGAGCTGCGCGTCAGCCTCGCGGTGCTGTTCGCGCTGTGCGCGGTCGCCACGCAGACCCGCGTCTCGATCATGCTGGCGGGTTTCGCCGCCGGACTGGCCGTGGCCGCGGTCGGCGAACCGCGGCGGGTGGCGCGCCAGCTCTTCGCCATCAGCGACGGCTTCCTCGCGCCGCTGTTCTTCGTCTGGCTCGGCGCCCGGCTCAATCTGCGGGACTTCGGCGAACATCCGAGACTGATCGCCCTGGGTCTGGCGCTGGGCGCCGGCGCGCTTCTGGTCCATCTGGCCCCGCGCCTGGCCGGGCAGCCGGTCGGGTACGGCGCGCTCGCGGCCGCGCAGATCGGAGTGCCGGTCGCCGCCGTCACGGTCGGTACCGAGTTGCACGTACTGGTGGCCGGGGAGGCCGCGGCACTGATGCTGGGCGCGCTCTGCACGATCGCCGCCGGCGCGGTCGCGGCGAGCCGGCTCGCGGCCCGGGCGGCGCAGACGGACAGCACAAACGAGCGCTGAGATCTCGGCGCGTTCGGTGAGGCGTGCTCTAGTCGTCGGGTCGACCGAGGTCGTCGAGCGGGCCGGCGTCGTCGGTGCGGCCGAGTAGGCGATCGGTCTCGCGGCGTTCCCGTTTGGTGGGGCGGCCGGAGCCGCGATCGCGGCGCGGCATGGCGGCGAGGAGTTCGCGGGAGGGCGGCGGCGGGGAGCGGTCGATCAGGCATTGGGCGGCGATCGGAGCGCCGACCCGTTTGGTGACGATGCGCTCGACGATCACGATGCGTTCGATGCCGCCGCTGCGGATGCGCACCTCGTCGCCGGGTTTGACCGGCTGGGCGGGCTTGGCCGCGGTGCCGTTGACGCGTACGTGTCCGCCGCGGCACGCTTCGGCGGCGGCGGATCTCGTCTTGAACAGGCGCACGGCCCAAGTCCAGGAATCGACTCGGGCCTGCGTCGCAGTATTCGTAGTTCCGTGGGTACGGATGCCGTTATCGGCGCGGGGCACGCTTTACACGATACGGCGCGCGGTGACCACCTGATCGGCGCGCAGCGAAGTGTAGGTGACCGGCTCGCCGGACTGCACCGCGTTCAGCAGCTTGCCGTCACCCGCGTAGATGCCGACGTGGGCACCGCCGTTGGTCACGACGATGTCGCCGGGCTGCAGATTGTGGAAGGCCACCGGAGCGCCGACGTGCGACTGCTCGAAGCTGGTGCGGGGGAGTTCGACGCCGGCCTGACGGTAGGCCCACTGGACCAGACCCGAGCAGTCGAAGTTCGACGGGCCCGCGGCACCCCAGGAGTACATCGCGCCGACCTTGGTCTTGGCGGCATCCAGGGCGATATCGCTGGCGCTGGGCGCGGGGTTGAACATACCGGGCAGGTTCGGCGCAAAGTTCGGCACGCCGGGCGCGACCTGCTGCTGGGCGCCGGGGGCCTGCGCGTTCGGCATCGCCGAGACAGCCTGCTGGATCTGCTGATTGAGTTGCTGGACCGGCGCCTCGTATTCCTGCGGGACAGGAACATCGAAGTTGCCGACACCGGGAATGTTGATGGTCGCGGCCATCGCCGGGATCGCGGGCATGGCCCCGGTCGTTGCGGCCAGCGCGCCCATCACGACGGCACCCTTGACGGAATTCGGCAAGCGAGAATCCCGCTGCAAGCTGTGTTTACCCACCGAGCTACGTCTCCGATCTTCGTGCTCTCCCGCCGACCGGGCAGCTGACCAGAAAATGGCCGCAAGGCATCACCGTCACCAACACACTCGGGTGATCCCGGCACGACAGCCGGGTAGATGGCCCCGACAGCCGATAAGGCGGTAACTCCGTGGCGCCGCTTCTCTTTCGAAACGACAGGACTCCACTAAGTCACGAAGAGATTACGATGCCGACGCGGTGTTGTCCAGCGCACAGACCAGCATGTTTTAAGCCGAACTGAAAGTGCCTGGACGATCGCCCGAAATTGCGACACGCCCAGCGGGTCACGACACGATATCGCGCCGCGCGCGGGGGTCACGGAACGGCGCGCGACGGGACGAATCGGACAGGGAGGCCTCAGAATTCGCGACCGGCGGAACGTGGGCCGTCGCCGCCGAGCGCCTGTTCCAGCTCGACGATCCGGCGCTGCGCGTCGGCCAGGCCGACCTCGAGCTGACCGAGCGCCATCACCAGCGGCCCCACCGCGAGGTCGGCCACCAGCTGGGGATCGTCATAGCCGCGTTCTATCGCGACGAGGATGTTGGACCGAATGCGCCGCGCCACGGTGGCGCCGGCCGGTACGTTCCAGGACTCGACCACCTCGGCGGTGGTGGTCGGGGTGGGTTCGTCGGACATGCCCCTCCGATACTCGCTGGAATCGCCCTCAGCGTAGTGACTTCCGCAGTACAAGAGCAATCGTGCAATACCCACCGCTAGTCGTATCTAGGACACGCCGTAGATATCGGCAGATTTCCCGGACCGGACGAGCTACGGTGTGCGGGTATGGACCCCGTGCGGAATCCGTATGCTCCCGGAGCCGGACAGCGCCCACCCGAATTGGCCGGGCGCGACAAGCAACTCACCGCTTTCGACATCGTGCTGGAGCGCGTCGCGCGGGGCCGCCCGGAACGCAGCGTGATGCTCACCGGGCTGCGCGGCGTCGGAAAGACGGTGCTGCTCAACCAACTTCGCTCCGCCGCCATCTCCCGCGGCTGGGGCACCGGCAAGATCGAGGCGCGGCCGGACCAGGAACTGCGCCGCCCGCTGTCCTCCGCGCTGCACATGGCGGTGCGCGCGATCGCGATGGCGCATCGCAATCCGGAGCGGGTCGACGACTTCCTCGGCATCCTCAAGGCCTTCGCGCTGCGCGCCACCGCGGACAAGGGCATGCGGGAACGCTGGCAGCCCGGCATCGACGTGCCCGCGGTCACCGGGCGCGCCGATTCCGGTGACATCGAGATCGATCTGGTCGAGTTGTTGGTCGAGGCCGCGGCGCTGGCCGGCGAAATCGGTGTCGGCATCGCGATTTTCATCGATGAGATGCAGGATCTCGGCCCGGCCGACATTTCCGCGATCTGCGGCGCCTGCCACGAATTGAGCCAGGACGCGGCGCCGCTCATCGTGGTCGGCGCCGGACTGCCGCATCTGCCCGCGGTGCTGTCCGCCTCGAAGAGCTACTCCGAGCGCCTGTTCAGCTATCACCGCATCGACCGGCTCGACCGCGCAGCCGCCGATCTGGCGTTGATCGCGCCCGCGCAGCGCGAAGAGGTGAAGTTCACCGACGACGCCCTGGACGCGCTGTACCAGCGGGCCGACGGATATCCGTACTTCGTGCAGGCCTACGGCAAAGCGGCCTGGGACCAGGCGCCGGAGAGTCCGATCACCGCCGAGGACGTGGACGTGGCCGCGCCGAGCGCGGAAGAGGAACTAGCGGTGGGCTTCTTCGGTTCCCGTTACGAACGGGCAACGCCCGCCGAGCGAGAGTACATGCGCGCCATGGCCGATCTGGCCGGCGACGACGGTCCGGTCGCCACCGCGGCGGTGGCCGGCGAACTCGGCCGCAAACCGGCCTCGCTCTCGCCGGCCCGGGACGGACTGATCAAGAAGGGGCTCATCTATTCGGCCGAGCGCGGCACCATCGGCTTCACGGTCCCGCACTTCGGCCGCTACCTCCGCAGCGTCTGAGATCGCGGCGACCGGCGAATCAGGCTGTCTATCAAGATCATTAGAGATCCATAGAAACCAATCGACCCGAAGCCCTACCGGCCGGTAACTAAAGTTCTTACACTCGAATGTGATCCTGATCACGTCCGAGGAGGACATCATGGCGACTGCCGCGAAAGTCGACGCCACCGAAGAACAGGCCCGCGCACTGGTCGAGGAATCCCGCGAAACCACCTGGGCCAAACCATCGTTCGCCAAGGAGATGTTTCTCGGACGGTTCCGGCTGGATCTGATCCACCCCTACCCACGGCCCAGCGCGGAAGACGCCGCACGCACCGAGGCCTACCTGGCCCGGCTGCGGCCGTTCTGCGAATCCATCGACGGGCGGGTGATCGAAACCGAGGGCCGGATCCCGGACGAATACGTCAAAGGCCTGGCCGAACTCGGCTGCTTCGGGCTCAAGATCCCCGAATCCCATGGGGGTCAAGGGCTTTCCCAGTTCGGCTACAACCGCGCGTTGATGCTCGTCGGCTCCGCGCACCCCAGCCTCGGCGTGCTGCTCTCGGCGCACCAGTCGATCGGCGTGCCCGAACCGCTCAAGCTCGCGGGCACCGCGGAACAGAAAGCCGAGTTTCTGCCCCGCTGCGCCGCGGGCGCGGTGAGCGCGTTCCTGCTCACCGAGCCCGACGTCGGCTCCGACCCGGCCCGGATGGCGAGTTCGGCAGTGCCCACCGACGACGGCGAGGCGTACCTGCTCAACGGGGTCAAGCTGTGGACCACCAATGGCGTTGTCGCCGAACTGCTCGTGGTGATGGCGCGGGTGCCCAAGAGCGACGGGCACCGCGGCGGCATCTCCGCGTTCGTCGTCGAAGCCGACTCGCCGGGCATCACGGTCGAGCGGCGCAACGCGTTCATGGGTCTGCGCGGCATCGAGAACGGCGTCACCCGGATGCATGACGTGCGGGTACCCAAGGCCAACCTGATCGGGCGCGAGGGCGACGGCCTGAAGATCGCGCTCACCACCCTCAACGCGGGCCGGCTCGCCATCCCCGCGCTGTGCACCGCGTCCGCCAAATGGTCGCTGAAGATCGCCAGGGAATGGAGCGCCGCCCGCGTGCAGTGGGGGCGCCCGGTCGGCGAGCACGAGGCCGTCGGGCAGAAGATATCTTTCATCGCCGCAACGACTTACGCGCTGGAAGCGGCCCTGGACCTCTCCGCCGCCATGTGCGACGAGGCGCGCAACGACATCCGGATCGAGGCGGCCCTGGCCAAGCTGTGGGCCAGCGAGATGAGCTGCACCATCGCCGATGAGCTGGTACAGATCCGCGGTGGCCGCGGCTACGAGACGGCAGCCTCGCTCGCGGCCCGTGGCGAGCGCGCCGTCGGCGCCGAACAACTCGTCCGGGATCTGCGCATCAACCGCATCTTCGAAGGTTCCAGCGAGATCATGCGGCTGCTGATCGCCCGGGAAATGGCCGACGCGCACATGACCGCGGCCGGCGCGCTGGTCGACCGCAAGGCCGAGTTCAAGGACAAGGCGAAAGCGGCCGTGGGCGCGGCGGGCTTCTACGCGAAGTGGTTCCCGCAGTTGGCGGTCGGCGCGGGCACCACACCGGCCACCTTCTCCGAATTCGGGGTGCTGGCAAAGCATTTGCGGTTCGTCGAGCGCAGCTCGCGCAAGCAGGCGCGATCGCTGATGTACGCCATGGGCCGCTGGCAGGCGGGCCTGGAGTACAAGCAGAACTTCCTCGGCCGCATCGTCGATATCGCGGCCGAACTGTTCGCGATCTCGGCGGCCTGCGTGCGCGCGCACGCGCTGCGCACCGCGAACGCCCCCGAGGCCGCGGCCGCCGAAGAGCTCGCCGACATCTTCGCCAAGCAGTCCCGGGTCCGCGTGCGCGCATTGTTCGACGCGCTCTGGGACAACACCGACGCCGAAGACCGCACCCTCACCCGCGGCGTCCTGGACGGCCGCTACACCTGGCTCGAAGCAGGCGTCTTCGACCCCAGCGAAGGCACCGGCCCCTGGATCGCCGAATGGCAGGTAGGCCCCTCCACCGAACCAAACCTCCTCCGCCCCTTCCTCCCCTCCACCCGCAAACCAACCCCCTGACCCACCCGGCCCCGTCGCGCTCCCACCCCGGAGCGCGACCCCGCCGTGCCCGAACCGGCAAATATTCGCGACTATCAGTCAAACGCTAGATATCAATAGATTCACCTGAACTTGTCGGCCGGCGCTCGATGGCAAAATCTAGGCCCCTCTAGGAAATCGCCTCGATACCCCGAGACCCACTGAGCGACGTACGCATGACTCTCTATCGCAATCTAGTTCTGGGACTATAGATGTGTAGATCTTGGAGGTGGGGGGAGGGGTAGGGGGTGGGGGTACGTGTCGGCTTCAGTTGGACAACTTGTGCGTAACGCCTGGTATGTGGGGGTAACGGGGCGGAAATATCTATCGACAACCGGGCAAGAACGATCCGCTTGGATGCACCCTCCACAGGAGGTCGTCATGTCCATGACTATTTCGCGCTGCGCTGCCGACTACGAAGGTCACCGTGTCACGGTGACGGCTACGGACGGTGTCCCGCTGTCGGTCCGCGTGTTCGGCGGCGATACCGCGACGGTGACCGTCGTGTTCGCGCACGGGCACTGCTTACGCACCGAATCCTGGTCCTTCCTGCGCGATCACCTGCTGCGCCGCTGGGCGGACGCCGACACCAGGATGGTGTTCTACGACCATCGCGGGCACGGCGAATCCGGCGAGGCCCACCCCTCGACCTACACCATCGACCAACTCGGGCACGACCTCGACACCGTGCTGCGCACCGTCGCACCGACCGGGCCGGTCGTGCTGGTCGGGCATTCGATGGGCGCGATGGTGGTGCTGGCCTACGCCCGGCTCTTCCCGGAGACCATCGGCACCCGCATCGTCGGTGTCGGCTTGATCGCCGGCGCCGCCAACGGCCTCACCGAGGTCGGCCTCGGCCGCTTCCTGAAACGACGCGCGGTGCGCTCGCTGCAGGTGGCGGTGGTGCGCGCGCCCCGCGTGATGCAGGGCTCCAAGCGGATGTCGCGCCGGATCTTCGAGCCGATCATGCGCGCGGCGAATTCCGGCACCAGGCGGGTCAATCCGCGCATGGTCGCGGTCGCGACCGCGATGCTGAACGAGACCCCGCTGCTGACCATGTCGAGTTTCCTCGCCTCGCTGATGACCTTCGACGAGACGGCGACTCTGCATCGGCTCGGCAGCATCCCCGCGCTGGTGCTCGCGGGCACCGCGGACATCGTGGTGCCGTTCGCGCACTCGGTGGTGCTCGCGTCACAGCTGGCGGGATCGCAGCTCGTGCCGCTGGAGGGCGCGGGACACAGCGTGATCTTCGAACGCGCCGAGGAGGTGGCGCTGTCGCTCGCCGGACTGGTCGACCAGGTCGTCGGCACCCTGCGCGGGCAGGGTCCGGAATACGCGGTCGCCGGCTGACGCGCCGGCCGTCGGCGTTTCGCACCAGCGCCGACGGCCGGTCACGGGCAACTTTTGGGCGAACTACCGAAGATCGCTGCTCGACGAGCCAGAAATCGATTCCTTCTGTACTGTGTTAGAGATCACGTTGTGTGGTGAGTCACACGACTTGGTGACGCGCGTTTCCTGGCAGACCATGGAACGAACCGCTACCCACCGAGTTCGCATGTGCCGCCAGGAACACAGGAGGTATCGATGACACGCAGCGAAATCGCGGAACTCCGCTATGCGGTCGGCCAGCTCCGGCAATCCATCGGCGCACTGCGGACGCACTATGGCGACGCGAACATGGTGCGCCGGTTGGAGAACGACCTCGAACGGCTCGTCATCGACGCCGACGAGATCGAGCAGGCCCCGCCGCCGGAGGTGAAGCGCCGTCCGCAGGACACCATCTACGTCCCGGACAGCAAGTCCGACGAGGCCGCCTGGATGGGCGCACAGGACGAGGGCCTGGGCTTCCACTCCCGGCCGCGCACCAAGTAGGTCCCGACAGGTACTTCGCGGGCCCGTTCCGTGCCGGTGGGCCCGCGATGTGCGGTGTGCTCAGGCCCGGTGCCGACCGAAGCGTCGATTCGGTCGCGCGCCGTGGAACCGGGCACCGCGGGGGACGTCCGGCACCGGGGTGGATCCGGCCGATTCGAACAGGGCCGCAATGCCATGGTCATGGCCGAGCGCGATGGCCTCCAGTCCGTAACTGCCGTTGGTCCGGGCGAGTTCGTGCAGCATCGTGGTCATGATGCGCAGGCCGGTCGCGCCGACCGGATGCCCGAGCGCGATGGTCGAACCGTTCACGTTGAGCCGTTCCCGCGGATCGAAATCCCAGGCCCGCGTCAACGCCAGCACCTGCACCGCGAACCCCTCGTCCACCTCGACCAGATCGAGGTCGTCGAGCCGCAGTCCGGTGCGCCCGAGCAGCTTGGCCACCGCCGGCGCGGCACCGAGAGTCGCTGGGCCCGAATCACTTCCGGCCGCGGCCCAGCCGACCAGATAGGCCGTCGGCGACAGCCCGAGATCCACGAGCCGATCCTCGGCCACCACCAGGCAGGCGGCCGCGCCGCGCCGGTGTGCGCTCATGTTGCCCGTGGTCACCACACCGTCCGAGCGCAACGGGCGCAGCGCCGCCAAGGTGTAGGTGGAGACCTCGTCGTCGACCCCCTCATCGCGCAGGATCCGGTGTCCCCCAGTGTCTTCGCCGCCTCGATCGGGCCCGCGCAGCCCGGGGCCCGGCTCCTCGAGCACCCCGACCGGGATCACCTCGGCGGCGAATTTTCCCTGCCGCCAGGCACGCGCCGCCTTGCGGTGACTGGCCACCGCGAACTCATCGGCGTCGGCCCGGCCGATGCCGTAGTAGCGCGCCAAGTCCTCGGCGTTCGCCAGCACAGCGGCGTCGACCGGCACGCCGGGGCGAGCGTCGACCGCCGGGGCGCATTCCACACCGCCCGCCACCACCACGTCGGCGGCGCCGGTCTGCACCATCATCGCCGCCGTGAGCACCGCCTGCAGGCCGCTGCCGCAGCGCCGATCGGTGAGAAAACCGGGCACGGCCCACGGTAGACCCGCACCCCGCGCGGCCGCTCTGCTCAGTTCGGAGCCCGCGGACAGGCCGCCGTCGACGCAGGCCAGCGCGACATCTTCGACCCGGGCCGGGTCGATGCCGGAACGTTCGACCACCGCGGCGAGCACGGTCGAGGCCAGCCATTCCGGCGGCATCCCGGCCAGTGCGCCTCCTTCGATCCCGCTCGGCGTGCGGACCGGCGCGACGATCGCGGCTCTTCTCACCTGGCTCTCCTTCCCCCGCCGCGTCCGCACCCACCGGCACCGCCGGTCGAGCTGGACGCGGCCGCTGCCGTGCCCATCGGTGCACGTCAGCGGGTACATCTCGGGAAAGGTGACCACAGATTTGTTGCCGCCGTGTGACGATCGGCGCGTCGTGATTTCAACCCGCGGTTTTGTTCCGGGCGACCTTGCTCGAATCATGTTCCGTTTTAGTCGAGTTCGAAGTGTTTGCGGTCCGTTCACCGCTCTGCGCTGTCTGTTGAAGCGACATGGAATGTGGCGCAAATCACGGGCATCCCGGCGGGTCCGGAATGCCGGGACCCCGCTCGAGCGATAGCAGGGGTGTCGTATGGTGCTGGGCATCACATTCGATTGCAGAGGGAATCGATCCCCCCGCACAGCAGAGCGAGGCATCCACCTGTGAGTGCCGCACCGACCGCCACCCCGGAGACGGGGACCGGCGTCTTCAGCAAGACCAGGGCCCGAATCTCCGAGCGCACGTTGCGTACCGATCGATGGTGGGTACCACCGTTGATCACGGTGCTCGGGCTCGGCGCGTTCGTCATCTACGCGACGATCAGATCCTATGTGCGAACGGCATATTGGGTACCGGACTACCACTACCTGACGCCGTTCTATTCTCCGTGCCTGAGCACCTCGTGCGTCGAGGGGTCCAGTCACTTCGGCACGCCGTTCGGCGACCTGCCCGCGATCCTGCCGCTGGGCTTCGTCGTGCTGCCGTTCCTGCTCGGCTTCCGTTTGACCTGCTATTACTACCGCAAGGCCTACTACCGGGCCGTGTGGTTCTCCCCGCCCGCCTGCGCGGTCGCCGAGCCGCACGCCAAGTACACCGGCGAGACCCGGCTGCCGCTGATCATCCAGAACGCGCACCGCTACTTCTTCTATGTGGCGCTGCTCGTTTCGGTGATCAACACCTATGACGCGGCGGTCGCGTTCCACGGCAAGGACGGCGGTTTCGGTTTCGGCCTCGGCAATATCGTGCTGTGGGTCAACGTGATCCTGCTGTGGGCTTACACCCTGTCCTGCCATTCCTGCCGGCATATCGCGGGCGGTCGGCTCAAGAACTTCTCCGCGCATCCGGTGCGCTACTGGTTCTGGACCCAGGTCTCCAAATTGAACACCCGGCACATGGCGCTGGCCTGGACCACGCTCGGCACCCTCGTGCTGACCGACTTCTACGTCATGTTGGTGGCCAGCAAGACGATTTCGGACTTGCGGTTCATCAACTGATCCGCCTCAACCCCAGGAGTATTCGCGGCCATGCCAGAAGTGGAACGGCACAAGTACGACGTCGTCGTGATCGGCGCCGGTGGCGCCGGATTGCGCGCGGTGATCGAGGCCAGAGAACACGGCCATTCCGTCGCGGTGGTGTGCAAATCCTTGTTCGGCAAGGCGCACACCGTGATGGCCGAAGGCGGCTGCGCCGCGTCGATGGGTAATGCCAACGAGAAGGACAACTGGCAGACCCATTTCAAGGACACGATGCGCGGCGGCAAGTTCCTGAACAACTGGCGCATGGCCGAACTGCATGCCCAGGAGGCGCCCGACCGGGTATGGGAGCTGGAAACCTATGGGGCGCTGTTCGATCGGACCGCCGACGGCCGGATCAGCCAGCGCAACTTCGGTGGCCACACCTACCCGCGGCTGGCGCACGTGGGCGACCGGACCGGCCTGGAGATCATCCGCACCATGCAGCAGAAGATCGTCTCGCTGCAGCAGGAGGACTTCGCGGCGACCGGCGACTACGAGGCGCGGATCAAGGTCTTCTCCGAGTGCACGATCACCGAACTCCTCAAGGACGGCGACCGCATCTCGGGCGCGTTCGGCTACTGGCGCGAATCCGGCCGCTTCATCCTGTTCGAAACGCCCGCAGTGGTTTTGGCGACCGGCGGCATCGGCAAGTCGTACAAGGTGACCTCGAACTCGTGGGAGTACACCGGCGACGGCCACGCGCTCGCGCTGCGTGCCGGGGCGACGCTGATCAACATGGAGTTCCTGCAGTTCCACCCGACCGGCATGGTCTGGCCGCCGAGCGTCAAGGGCATCCTGGTCACCGAGGGTGTGCGCGGCGACGGCGGGGTGCTCAAGAACACCGAAGGCAAGCGGTTCATGTTCGACTACATCCCGCCGGTCTTCAAGGGGCAGTACGCCGAGACCGAGGAAGAAGCCGATCAGTGGTTGCGCGACAACGATTCCGCGCGCCGCACGCCCGACCTGCTGCCCCGCGACGAGGTCGCACGGGCGATCAACGAGGAGGTCAAGGCCGGACGCGGTACCCCGCACGGCGGCGTGTTCCTCGATATCGCCTCGCGGATGCCCGCCGAGGAGATCGTGCGGCGGCTGCCCTCCATGCACCACCAGTTCAAAGAGCTTGCCGACGTGGACATCACGAAGGAGCCGATGGAGGTCGGCCCGACCTGTCACTACGTGATGGGCGGCGTCGAGGTCGATCCCGATACGGGCGCGGCGACGGTGCCGGGGTTGTTCGCGGCCGGTGAATGTTCCGGCGGCATGCACGGCTCCAACCGGTTGGGCGGCAACTCGCTGTCGGATCTGCTGGTGTTCGGCCGCCGGGCCGGTCTGGGCGCGGCCGCCTACGTCGAGCAGCTCACCGAACGTCCCGCGGTCTCGGATGCCGATATCAGCGCGGCGGCGAAAGTGGCGCTGGCACCGTTCGATCCGCCGGCCGAGGGCGCGGGCGAGAACCCCTACACCCTGCACACCGATCTGCAGCAGACGATGAACGACCTGGTCGGCATCATCCGCAAGGAACACGAGGTGCGCGAGGCGCTCACCAAGCTCGACGAGCTGCGCGCCCGGTTCCAGCAGGTCACCGTGGAGGGGCACCGCCAGTTCAACCCAGGCTGGCACCTCGCGCTCGACCTGGAGAACATGCTGCTGGTCAGCGAGTGCGTGGCGAAGGCGGCGCTGCTGCGCACCGAGAGCCGCGGCGGGCACACCCGCGACGATCATCCCTCGATGGATGCCGACTGGCGGAACAAGCTGCTGGTCTGCTCGGTGGATCAGAGCACGGCGGGCCAGGCCATCCCCGACGTCACAGTGACGCCGAAGGACCAGGTTCCGATGCGGCCGGAGCTGCTCGCCCTTTTCGATCTCGGCGAGCTCGAAAAGTACTACACCCCGGCCGAACTCGCCGGGCACCCGACGACAGTCGGGAATTCGACAGAGCGAGAGGCGTAGCGATGGGTTACGACGCCAAATTCCGCGTATGGCGCGGCGATCTCGAGGGCGGCGAACTGCACGACTTCACCGTGGCGGTGAACGAGGGCGAGGTGGTGCTCGACATCATCCACCGGCTGCAGGCGACGCAGGCCCCCGATCTGGCCGTGCGCTGGAACTGCAAGGCGGGCAAATGCGGATCGTGCTCGGCCGAGGTGAACGGGCGGCCGCGACTGCTGTGCATGACCCGGATGTCCACCTTCACCGAGGCCGAGGTCATCACGGTGACCCCGATGCGTACCTTCCCGGTGATCAAGGATCTGGTCACCGACGTCTCCTTCAATTACCAGAAGGCGCGCGAGATTCCGTCGTTCACCCCGCCCGCTGATCTGAAGCCGGGCGACTACCGGATGAAGCAGGTCGACGTCGAGCGCTCGCAGGAGTTCCGCAAGTGCATCGAATGCTTCTTGTGCCAGAACACCTGCCATGTGGTGCGTGACCACGAGGAGAACAAGAAGTCGTTCGCCGGGCCGCGGTTCCTGATGCGGATCGCCGAGCTGGAGATGCATCCGCTCGACGTCGGCGACCGGCGCAACCTGGCGCAGGACGAGCAGGGCCTCGGCCTCTGCAATATCACCAAATGCTGTACCGAGGTCTGCCCGGAACATATCAAGATCACCGACAACGCGTTGATCCCGATGAAAGAGCGCGTGGCCGACCGGAAATACGATCCGCTGGTGTGGTTGGGCAACAAGCTGTTCCGTCGCTGAATCACCCGGATGCGCTGAATCACCCGGATGCGCACCGGCCGAGAGATTCTCGGCCGGTGCGCAGTGCTATTTCCGGGCCACCTGCTACAAGATCGCGACCACGCCGAGGGCTACCACCCATACCAGCGCCCCGACCAGCAGCGCCTGCACCAGTGAACCGGTGAGGAGGAAGACGCCGATCGATGTCACCGCGAACAGCAACGTGACGATCAGCCATTCCACCCAATCGCCCGGACGCAATTTCTTGTACGGGGAGTGGGAGTTCTTCAACCCACGGTCCATAAAGCATGGGCTACCCAAATGTTATCCAAGCGAAACGCTCGACTACGGCGCGCCGACGAGCCCGGTCCGCATCCGCCGCGGCCGGGCTGTCCTCTCGTGGCTACTGGGGCCGGTCGAACTCGCCGTCCTGTACGCCCGCCGTGAACGCCGCCCACTCGGCGGGTGTGAAGACCAGCACGGGCCCGTCCGGGTTCTTGCCGTCGCGCAGGGCGACGTGTCCCTCGGCCAGCAGCGCCACCTCGACGCTGTCGTTACCCGCCGTTTCGCCCGCCGTGCGCCAGGTCGCGCCGGACAGGTCGACATTCGCACCACTGTTGACACTCACGAGTCGAACTCCTTGATCAGCGCCACGCGCTCAGGCGCGGGTGAATTCGCCACCGGCCACACCGGAGGTGAATATGTCCCATTCCGCGGGGGTGAAAACCAGGGCCGGTCCGCCGGGATTCTTGCTGTCGCGCACACCGACCTGTCCGCCGTCGAGGAAGGCCACCTCGACACAATCCTTGCTACCACTGCGGGTGCTCGTAAACCACTGCGCCCCAGCCAGATCGATACTCATGCCGCAAACTCCTTCGCTACCTGCCGGAGCAGATGTCTACTGGTTTGAATATCCAGCGCGGCGCGCTGGAGGCACGCGTGTGCCCGATGGTACCGCTGCACGTCGACCGGTCTTTCGAGGTAGAGATCCCCGGTGAAACCTTCTACATACACAACTGGGGGCTCTACTGGATGTCCCTTGCTATCTGTGCCGAACTCGAGCACGGTGAAAGGCCCCGTGGAATCTCCGAGCGGAATGCCGGCCGCGAACGGCAGGATACGCACAGCAACATTGTCGTTGGTACTCAAATCCGCAAGATGTCGTAGCTGCGCCGCCATCACTTTGGCGCCACCAACCACGCGGCGCAAGACCGACTCGTGCAACACCACGGCAACGGTCGCGGGGGAGGCCCGCCGCGAGATGAGGGCCTGGCGCTGTAACCGCAATTGCACCCGGCGTTCCAGTTCCGCCTCGGAATCCCCCGGATAGCCGAGACGATGCAGAGCCTTTGCGTAGTCCGCGGTTTGCAGCAGCCCCAGTACCAGTTCCGATTGGTAGGAACTGAGTTGCTGGGCCGATGCCTCCAAACCCACGTAGACGTCGAAGTTTTCGGGTATCAGGTCACCGTAGGCATGCCACCAGCTCTTGACCGCGGCCTGCTGAGCCAGGCCCTTGAGACCGTCGGCCAGCGCGTCCGGGATGCCGTAGATGCGGCACAGCTCTTGGATATCGATGGTGCGGATGCGGTCGGCCTGTCCCTTCTCCAACCGCTGCAAAGTGCTTGCGCCCCACTCCATCAGCCGCGAGGCCTCGGCGATGGTGAGACCCGCCTGGGTGCGCCAATCTCGCAGGTACCGGCCCAGCTGCCGGCGCGGTAGGGTAGAGGAAGCGCTCTCGGTACCGGACGGTCTGTCGTGATTTCCGGATACTCGTTCCGAACTCGTTGACGCTCTTGCCGAACTCGCTGACACAGCACGCTCCGTTCTGTGTTCGGCTGCTCACCCGCGGACAGGCGGGGGCAACCAGCAAGCTCGGTTCCCCGTCACTTCGCTTGGGCAGCGGGCTCTTTCGTCCACTATGGAGAATCCTGCCCTCCCGGCTGGTTTTCGTGCTGGGAATTCGCGCGAAATTTTTGGATATCCATCGCGGGCGTTGTTTCACCTCCCCGGCAATGGTGTGCTGGAAGTATGCCCGGCGTTGTCCGAGCACTCACCAGGAGTCGCCCGCAGGAACGAGGAGTCATGGCTGTACATGTCATTGCGTCGTCCTTGATGACCAGCGATCTCACTACGCACCGAGCACGCAGCGTCGGAGACGGCAGCTGGGTGGTGTCCTACCTGCCCGGTCGCACGCTGACGTGTGCGCAGGCCGTAGCCGCGCTGCGGGTTGCCGAAGTGGTGCCGGCCCTGCTGGACGTGGTCGGCGAGCTCGCCGACGAGGTCGGGCTCACCGCGCTGGAGGCGGTCGGCATGGCGGTGCGGCAATCATCCTGGGAAACCGAGCATCCGGTTCCTTCTCGACATCGGTGGCGAGCCACGGCCCAGCCGGCGGGAGTCGCCTGATGCAGCTCACCAACCTGAACATGCATGTGGCGGCGATGCTGGCCTGCGGCGCCGACCCCGGCATCATGACGGTCGAACAAGCCCACGCGGCAATGCAATTGCATCTCGACTGCACCGTGGACCGCTGCCGCGTGCGGCGGCGCGCCCGCACCACGCTGGTCGAGGAGGGCCGCTGCGTGCTGGACGAGCGCGCGCTGCCCTGCTGAACCCGCTGCCCTACTGAACCCGCTGCCCTGCTGAACCCGCTGCCCTGCTGAACCCGCTGCCCTGCTGAGCCCGCTGCGCGCCTGCGCGATCTGAGCCGAACCCGCGCCGATCCGTTACCGTTGCCTGCGCGATGAGGTGTGTGCGGGAGAGGCGAACTCTGGTGGTGGTGCGACTGTTCCGGCGTTCGTTGGCGGTCTTGACGGTGTCACTGCTGGCCACGGTGCCGGTCGCCGGGTACGGCAGCGCCGCGCCAGGCGCGGACCCGGCGCCCGGCGGCATGGAGCGGTTCTATCGTCAGCAGCTCGCCTGGAAACCTTGCGGCATCGACAATCTGGACAAAGCAGGCGGCGAGTGCGCGGACGTGCTGGTACCGCTGGACTACGGCAAGCTCGACGGCCGCACCATGACGGTGGCGATATCCCGGGTCGGGGCGGCCGAACCCGCCCGGCGGCAGGGGATTCTGCTGGCGAACCCGGGCGGGCCCGGTGCCGAAGGCCTGGACAGCATCGATCTGCTCGGCGACGTGCTGTCCCCGGACGTGCTGGCCACGCACGATCTGATCGGGATGGATCCACGCGGCGTCGGCGAATCCGGGCGCAGCAAGCGCTGCGGGTGGCCGGTCGGTGAGATGGTCCGGTCGGCGGGCCTGGATCTGTCCGGCTTCGTGCACGACACGGTGCAGTCCGCGGGCATGGCCGCCGGTTGCCTGGTGCACGACCCGGAGATGATGCGGCAGTTCACCACCCGCAACACCGCCCGGGACATGGACGTCGTGCGCGGCGTCCTCGGCGAGCCGACGCTCGACTACTACGGCACGTCCTACGGCACCTACCTGGGCGCGGTGTTCACGCAGCTGTTTCCGGACCGCAGCGGGCGGATCGTGCTGGACAGCGCCATCGACCCGGACCGGTATTGGGCGGGGCTGGTGCAGGATTGGGGACCGGCGGACGAGCGCGCCTTGGACGACTGGGCAGCCTGGGCCGCGACGAAAGACGAGACATACCGGTTCGGCGGTACGCCGCAGCAGGTGCGGGCGACGGTCGAGCAGCTGATCCGCACGGCCGCCCGACAGCCGATCGTCATCGACGATTTCGCCGTCGACGACCACTGGCTGCCGTTCGTGCTGCACGGGATGCTGATGAACTTCCGGTTGAACGACGCACTGGCCCAGACCATCCGGGAGATCGCCGACGCGGCGGGCGGCCCACCGGCCAAGGCCCGCACGCCCCGGCTCGCCGCGATCCTGACCGCGCTGCGCGACGGCGAGAATTCGACGCTGGCCCAGATCGCCTGCGGGGACGCGGGTGTGCCGCGGGATCCGGGCTGGTACTGGCACACGATCGAGGAAACCCGGGCCACCCAGCCGGTTTTCGGCGCGATGGCGGGCAATATTCAACCGTGCGCGTTCTGGCCGGGACCGGTGGAGGCCCCGACGGTGGTGCGTAATGCGGTGCCCGCGCTGATCGTGCAATCGACCGGCGACCCGCGCACGCCGTACCAGCACGCGCTGCGGCTGCATCGGCAGCTGAGCGCGTCGAAGTTGGTCACGCTGCGAGATGTGCGTATCCACCTGACTTTTCGGCCGGACCTGAGCAGGTGCGTGAACGACGCGATCAACACCTACCTCGCCGAAGGCGCACTGCCCGACGCCGACGTGGACTGCTCCGCCGACAGCGCGGCGGCGAAATAGCACCGACGGCATTCGGCCCCGATGACCCCTCAGGCATCGGGGCCGAACCCGTCAGGCCGCGACGGTCGCCGGTTCGTCGGCGAACTGGGTCCGGTACAGCTCGGCGTACCGTCCCTCGGCGGCCAGCAGCTCGGTGTGGTTGCCGCGCTCGATGATTCGGCCGTCCTCCAGCACCAGGATCTGATCGGCGGCGCGGATGGTGGACAACCGATGCGCGATGACCAGCGCGGTCCGGCCCGTCAGGGCCTCCGAGAGCGCCGCCTGCACGGCGGCTTCGGAGGTGGAGTCGAGCGAGGCGGTCGCCTCGTCCAGGATGACGACGCGTGGCTGCTTCAACAGCAGGCGGGCGATGGTCAGGCGCTGCCGTTCGCCGCCGGAGAGGCGGTAACCCCGCTCGCCGACCACGGTGTCGAGCCCGTCGGGCAGCGATTCGACCAGGTCGCGTAACCGGGCGCGCTGCAAGGCATCCCAGAGTTCGTCCGTGGTCGCCTCGGGGCGGGCCAGCGCCAGATTCGCGCGGATCGTGGTGTGGAACAGGTGCCCGTCCTGGGTCACCAGGCCGACCGTGTCGCGCAGCGAGGTGGTGCTCAGGTCCCGGACGTCGGTGCCGTTCAGCCGCACCGCGCCGCTGTCCACGTCGTACAGTCGCGAAACCAGCTGCGCGACCGTGGATTTGCCCGCGCCCGACGAGCCGACCAGCGCGACGAGCTGGCCGGGTTCGGCGCGCAGCGAGACATTGTGCAGCACGTCGACCCCGCCGCGGGTGTCCAACGTCGCCACGTCTTCCAGCGAGGCGAGCGAGACCTTGTCGGCGGCGGGGTAGCCGAAGGTGACATCGTCCAGCTCCACCGCGACCGGCCCGCCGGGCACCGCGACCGCATCGGGTGCGTCCTCGATGAGCGGCTTCAGGTCCAGCACCTCGAACACCCGCTCGAAGCTCACCAGCGCGGCCATGATCTCCATCCGGGCGCTGGCCAGCGCGGTCAGCGGGGTGTAGAGCCGGGTGAGCAGCAGCGACAGCGAGACGACCGCACCCGCGTCCAGTTGGCCGCGCAGCGCGTACCACCCGCCGAGGCCGTAGACCAGGGCGAGCGCGAGCGCCGACACCAGGGTCAGCGAGGTGACGAACACGGTCTGCAACATCGCGGTCCGGACGCCGATATCGCGGACCCGGCGGGCGCGCAGCTCGAACTCGTCGGACTCCTGCCGCGGCCGGCCGAACAGTTTCACCAGCGTCGCACCCGGCGCGGAGAACCGCTCGGTCATCTGGGTGCTCATGGCCGCGTTGAGACCCGCCGCCTCGCGTTGCAGGCCGGCCAGCCGATTGCCCATCCGGCGCGCGGGCACCACGAAGACCGGCAGCAGGACCAGGGCCAGCAGGGTGATCTGCCACGAGATCCGCACCATCACCGCGAGCGTGAGCGCCAAAGTCACCAGGTTCGTGACGACACCGGACAGCGTGTCACTGAACGCGCGCTGCGCGCCGATGACGTCGTTGTTCAACCGGCTGACCAGTGCGCCGGTCCTGGTCCGGGTGAAGAACGCGACCGGCATCCGCTGTACGTGATCGAACACCGCGGTCCGCAGGTCCAGGATCAGGCCCTCGCCGATGCGCGAGGACAACCATCGGATCAGCACGCCGAGCACGGCATCGACCACGGCGATCAGTCCGATCACGACGGCCAGGGTCACCACCACACGCGGCGCGGCCCCGTCCACGATGTCGTTGACCACCCGCCCGGCCAGCACCGGTGTCGCCACGCCGAGCAGCGCGGCGAGCACGCTGAACAGCAGGAACGCGCCGATGCGCCGCCGATGCGGGCCGGCGAACCGGAGAATGCGGCGCGCGGTGGCCAGGCGGAACGGCCGCTGCTCTTCCGGCGCGTTCGCCCGCCGGTACATCTGGCTCCACGCCACCGATTCGATACTCACCTGCTCAGTCCTTTCACTCCCCACCCATTCAAGCCCTCGGCACCGACACTAAGACCTCAACAAAGGTTGAGCACAAGCCCATCCCCGCGGGCATTTCTTCTGCGCACAGCGAAACCGCGCTGCTGCGGCTCGCCGCGCGGCGAGCGCGGGTCGCCGGGCCGCGCCTAGGCTGGCGTGGTGACCGAGGACCGGGTGCTGGCGGCGTTGCGGGGGCGACTCACGGGTGAGATCGATACGTCGCAGCGGCGACGGGCGGAGTATTCGTCGGACGCGTCGAACTATCGGGTGCCGCCGCGGGCGGTGATCTTTCCGCGTGGCGACGAGGACGTGCGGACCACACTGGAGTTCGCCCGCGACGAAGGGCTGCCGGTGACGGCGCGCGGCGGCGGCACCTCGGTGGCGGGCAATGCGATCGGCCCCGGATTGGTGCTGGATTTCAGCAGGCACATGCACCAGATCGTCGAGCTCGATCCGCAGACCCGCACCGCCCGGGTACAGCCCGGCGTGGTGCTGGCGCAACTACAGAGCGCGGCAAAGCAATACGGGCTGCGGTTCGGCCCCGACCCGTCCACGCAGAACCGGTGCACCCTCGGCGGGATGATCGGCAACAACGCCTGCGGCCCGCGCGCGGTGGCCTGGGGACGCACCTCGGATACGGTGCGGGAACTGCGAATTCTCGACGGCACCGGCGCCGAGCGGCGGCTCGGGCACGAGCTGTCCGTACTGCCGGGGCTGACCGAATTCACCGCGGCGAACCTCGCGGTACTGCGCACCGACCTGGGCCGCTTCGATCGGCAGGCGTCGGGATACGGACTCGAACATCTACTGCCCGAACGGGGTTCGTCGGTCGCGAAGGCGTTCGTCGGGTCGGAGGGCACCTGCGGCCTGCTGCTCGACGCGACGGTGGAGCTGGTCGCGCTGCCGCGGGCGACCGTGCTGACGGTGCTCGGCTACCCCGACATCGCCACTGCCGCAGACGATGTCGCCGCCGTGATGGCCTGCGAACCGACCGCCGTCGAGGGCATCGATGCCCGGCTGGTCGACGCGGTCCGCGCGCACCGCGGTACCGTGCCCGAACTACCGCGCGGCGGCGGGTGGCTGTTCGTCGAGACCGCGGGCGAGAGCCGGGACGAGGCCATGGCCGCGGCCGACCGACTCTGCCGCTCGGTCGCGGCCGTCGACGCGCGCATCGTCACGGATCCGGTGGTGGCCGCGGCGCTGTGGCACATCCGCGCGGACGGGGCGGGGCTGGCCGGTCGCACACCGGAGGGACATCCGGCCTGGCCCGGCTGGGAGGACGCGGCGGTGCCGCCGGAGCGGCTCGGCTCCTACCTGCGGGATTTCGCCGAGTTGACGCGCGCCCACGGGGTGGACGGGTTGCTGTACGGCCACATCGGCGACGGATGCATTCACGTGCGCCTCGACCTGCCGATCGTCGAGGCCCCGCAACGTTTCCGGCGGTTCCTCTTCGACGCGGCGGAACTGGTGGTGCGTCACGGCGGCTCGCTGTCCGGCGAGCACGGCGACGGCCGCGCGCGCTCGGAGTTGCTCGCGCTCATGTACTCCCGGCCGGTGCTCGACGTATTCGCCGGGTACAAGGCACTTTTCGATCCGGACAACGTGCTCAACCCCGGTGTGCTGGTGGCGCCGCGACCGCTCGACGCCGATCTGCGGGTGGCGGGGCTGCCGCTGCTGCCCGCCGCGGGCGGGTTCGCGTTCCCGCACGACGACGGCGATCTGGGTACCGCGGTGCACCGCTGCGTCGGCGTCGGGAAGTGTCGCGCGGACACCCGCGCGAGCGGCGGCTTCATGTGCCCGTCCTATCTGGCCACCAGGGACGAGAAGGACAGCACCCGCGGCCGGTCGCGGGTATTGCAGGAGGTGGCCCGTGGTGCGCTGACGTGGTCGTCCGACGCGGTGACCGAATCCCTTGATCTGTGCCTGTCCTGTAAGGCCTGTGCCTCGGACTGTCCGGCCGGGGTCGACGTCGCCACCTATAAATCCGAGGCGCTGCATCGCCGCTACCGGCGCCGGCCGCGCCCCATCGATCACTATTCGCTCGGGTGGTTGCCGCGGTGGTTGTCGCTGGCGACCAGGGTGCCGCGGGCCGCCAACACGCTCGCCGAGATCGGTCCCCTGCGGCGAATCGGGTTGCGCGCGGCGGGAATCGATCCACGCAGGCCGGTGCCCCGGCTGGCGGACCGCAGTTTCCGGCGCAAGTGGCGCGACCTCGGCGGCGAGCTTCCCGCGCCCGGGCAAGCACATCCCGATACCGCGGGCGCGGCAGCGCAACGGCCCGAGGTGATGCTCTGGGTGGATACCTTCACCGACGCGTTCGACCCCGAGATAGCCATGGCCGCAGCGCATTTGGTGCACTCGCTCGGCTATCGGGTGCGCATTCCCGCCCGGCGGGTGTGCTGCGGGCTCACCTGGATCAGCACCGGGCAACTGGACGGCGCGCGGGCGCGGTTACGCGCCACGCTGGACGCGCTCGACGAGCACGTCCGCGCCGGCGGCATCGTGCTCGGCCTGGAGCCCTCGTGTACCGCGGTCCTGCGGTCCGACCTGCCCGAACTGCTGCCGGACGATCCACGCGCGGCGCCGACGGCACGGGCGGTGCGCACGCTCGCCGAATTCCTGACCGACCAGCCGGACTGGCGCCCGCCGCACCGATCGGACCATTCGGTGGTGGTGCAGCCGCATTGTCACCAGCACGCGGTACTCGGTTTCGACGCCGATCGCCAACTGTTAACCAGAATGGGAATTACCGTGACCGAAATCACCGGCTGTTGCGGTCTGGCCGGAAACTTCGGAATGCAACGCGGCCATTACGACATTTCGGTCGCGGTGGCCGAGAACGGCTTGCTGCCCGCCCTGCAGACCGCGGCGACGGAGACGGTGTTCCTCGCCGACGGCTTCTCCTGCCGTACCCAGGCGGCTCAACTGGCCGGGCGCCCCGCCCGCCATCTGGCGCAGTTCCTGGTGCAGGAGTGAGGTTTTCCAGCCCGCATCGGGTGCACACACGACGCGGGCACGGCCCCGATCAGCTGCCGAAAGGCAGGGTGCCCGGCGGGATCTGGTAGCCCGAGCTGCCCGCGGAAACGCCACCCCAGGCGTTGAGCAACCAGTTGAGCAGGTTGGTGATCATGCGATACCTCCATACAGCGACCGGGAACGATACTCGGCGCGAACCGGCCAGAGCGGACAACTCTGCCAGGTGTTTGCCGACCGCTCGAATATCGCCATCCCTGTTCTTCGCGTTACAAAATACCGGCGCGCTGCGGTGATGCTTGGCATAGCCGAAGTGCCGAATAGTGTTGTGCGTGCCCGATTTGCCGAGCTGCGGTGGCGCTGCGTACGACCGGTTCGGACGGTCGGGCAGAATGGTCCGATGCACAGCGCGACGGCCGAGCCCGGAACCGGTCCCACCGGCCGGGCCAGGACCGTCACCGCCGACCGTCCGATCGACCTGGCCAGCACCATCGCCCCGCTGCGCCGCGGCGCCGGGGACCCGTGCCATCGCACGACCCCGGACGGCGCGCACTGGCACGCCTCCCGCATGGCCTCGGGACCGGTGACCTACCGGCTGACCCAGTCGGGTCCGTGCGCGGTGCGGGCGCAGGCCTGGGGCCCCGGCGCCGAAGAATTCCTGGACGGGCTCGCGCACATGCTCTGCCTGGACGAGGACCTGGACGGCTTCGCGCCGGATCATCCCAAGCTGGTCGAGGCCCATCGCCGATTCCCCGGCTTGCGCATGCTGCGCACCGGGTTGGTGTTCGAGGCGCTGGTACCGGCGGTGCTGGAGCAGAAGGTGCACACCGTCGCGGCGCGCGCCTCGTGGCGAAAGCTGGTGCGGCAGTTCGGCGATCCCGCGCCGGGCCCGGCGCCCGAGGGCATGCGGGTGGCGCCGGACGCGCAGACCTGGCGGCGCGTGCCGTCCTGGGCGTTTCACCGGGCCAACGTCGGCCCGCAGCGCGCGCAGACCATCGTGCGCGCCGCCCGGGTGGCGAGTTCGCTGGAGCGCGCGGCCGATGTCGACCCGGTCGAGGCGGCGCGCAGGGTGCGCACCATCACCGGTATCGGGGTGTGGACCGCCGCCGAGATCGCCCAGCGGGCGTTCGGCGACGCGGACGCGCTGTCGGTCGGCGATTTCCACCTCGCCGCCGTGGTGGGCTGGACGCTGCTCGGCCATCCGATCGACGACGACACCATGGTCGAATACCTGGAACCGCTACGGCCGCACCGCTATCGGGCGGTCCGGCTGCTGGAGATCAGCGGTCAGGCGCACCGGCCCAAGTTCGGGCCGCGCACCCCGATCACCGATCACACCTGGCACTGAAACCGGACTACTGGTTGCGCCGGGCGTCCAGCCCGTCGAGCACCCGGTCCAGCCCGTAGGCGAATCGCTTGTCCCGGATCCGCGCGGGATCGGTGTTCCACTCCGCGTCGGGGGTCGTCGCCCGCAATTGCGGAAACTCCTGCGCCGCTTGTTCGGCGGCGGGTCGCAGACTCGCGAGCAATTCCGGCTCGCTCTGGCCGCTGCGGGTCAGCAGCGAGAGCCACGCGGCCTCGGTGATGCCGACGCCGATGATGTAGCCGAGCAGGGTGGCGATCGCGTCGGAGACCTCCTCGGTCGCGAAGCCGCCCGCGGCGAACACCTCGGCCATCCGCGCGTTCATCCGCATCACGTTCGGCCCCAGGTAGTAGAGGCCGACCTGTCCCAGGGTCGAGGCGATCCACGGATGCCGCAGGATCATCGCGCGTAATTCGTCGGCGCACTGGGCTGCCGCCGCGCGCCAGGCCGCGGGATCGCCGGCGGTGGGCAGCCGGATCTCGCCGTAGACCTCGTCGACCACCAGCTCGATCAGCTCGTCCCGATTCGCGACATGCCGGTAGAGCGAGGTCGCGCCCGCGTTCAGCCGCGCGCCGAGCTGGCGCATGGTGAGCGCCTCCATGCCCTCGGCATCGAGCAGCGCGACCGCCTCGGTCACGATGTGCTCCCTGGTCAGAGCGGGTTGCTCGCGGCCCTTACGCGGCCGCGTCCAGACCGATCCGACCTGATGCTTCTCGGCGGGCATGCCGGCTCCTTCCGTCATCGACGAGCGTAGAGCACACCGTTCACTTATGCGAACAGAACGCACTTCTGCGCACATGGTTCGCAAGGTCATGAGCAGCAGCGCACCCGCATTTTCGATCAGCTCGAGCGCGGCAGCGCTAGCAATGACTGCAACGCAGGCGGCCGACCATGGGCGCGAAGGTGGGGGTCCTGCGCCCGGCACCCGATCCGAATGTCCTCGCCTGGATGGATTCCTGGCCCGCCGACGAGCTCGCGACCACCGCTGTGTGCGCTGCCGAACTCTGGCACGGGGTGGCTCGGCTACCCGACGGACGGCGAAAGACCGCGCTGGCCTATGTCGAGGTCATCGCCCCTTGGCTGGATCGCTGAGCGATCAGAACTCGCCGAGCACGCCGAATACCGTGCGGCCCGTGTGCGATCCGCTTTGGATGCTGTGCAAGACCTTGGCGGCCTCGGTGATCGGGGCGACCTGGGTGAGAGCCGAAAGGTGTTGCGGGCGGAACTCGTTGCCGAGCCGGGTCCACAGGGCACGGCGCTTCTCGATCGGCAGGTTGACCGAGTCGATGCCGAGCAGGGCGACACCGCGCAGGATGAACGGCAGCACCGTGGTCGGCAGTTCGGCGCCCCCGGTCAAACCGCTGGCCGCGACGGCACCGCCGTAGCTGACGGTGCTCAGGACGTGCGCGAGCGACTTGCCGCCGACGCTGTCCACCGCCGCCGCCCAGCGCGCCTTGCCCAGCGGCCGCGGCTTGGCGTCGGGGTCCTCGGGCAGCCTGCCGATCACCTCGTTGGCGCCGAGCTCGCTGAGCAGATCACCGGCGTCGGCCTTGCCGGTGGACGCGACGATCTCGTAGCCGAGGCCGGACAGGATATCGATGGCGACGCTGCCGACACCACCGGTCGCGCCGGTGACCAGCACCGGGCCGTCCTCCACGGTGAGCCCACGGTCGAGCAGCGCCTGCACGCTGAGTGCCGCGGTGAAGCCGGCGGTGCCGAGCGCGGCCGCGTCGCGCGGGCTCAGGCCGTCGAGCTTCACCACCCACTCGGCGGGCACCCGCGCGTATTCGGCGAACCCGCCGTGCTGCGTGACGCCGATCTCGTAGCCGTGCGCCACCACCAGGTCGCCGGGCGTGAAGGCGTCGTCTGCGGAGGAGACCACCTCGCCGGTGAGATCGATGCCCGGAATGATCGGGTACTTGCGCACCACCCCGCCGCCGGGCGTGATGGCCAGCCCGTCCTTGAAGTTCGCACTGGAGTAGTGCACCTTGATCGTCACATCGCCAGGCCCGAGGAATTCCTCCCCCACCTCCTGCTTGGTGAGAACGATCCCGCTATCCGATTCATGCGCCACCATCGCCCAGAACTCCATGCGGACGAGCTTAGTGGGACAGCACGTCCGGAGCCCGGCTTCGGACCGCGCCGATCTCAACCGGTGAAACGGTCCTCGCGGCTACTCCGGGACGAGTTCCAGCCGCACGCCGAGCAGCCGCACCGGGCGGGTGAGGTCGAAGCGATCGATGATGCGCAGCGCGGTCTCGCTGATCTCGGCGGGATCGATGGTGGGCACCCGCAGTTTTTCCTGTTTGCTGCGGGTGTAGAAGGTGTTGGTCCGGACGGTGACCGAGACCCGGATGCCGATCCGCCCCGCCTCGGCCATCTCCTCGGCGACCTCGGTGGCCAGCCGGACGACCTGGGCGCGGATCTCGCCCGGGTCGGTGAGGTCACGGGGAAACGTCTCGGATTTGCTGCGGCCCACCGGCACTCGCGGTTCGGTGGTGACGTCGGTATCGCCCTTGCCGTGGCCGAGCACCCACAGGTACGGGCCGGTGGTGGGGCCGAACTCGGCGGCCAGGCGCTGCCGGTCGGCGGCCATGAGGTCGGCGACGGTTTCGATGCCGAGCTCGGCGAGGCGGGTGGCGATCCGCGCGCCGATGCCCCACAGCGCGTTGGTGGGACGGTGCGCCATCACCTCGGTCCAGTTCGCGGCGGTGAGCCGGAAGACCCCGGCGGCCGCGCCCGCGCCCGCGTCCGGCGCGGCGGCCGTCTTGCCGGTGGACTTGGCGAAACCGGTGGCGAGCTTGGCGGTGAGTTTGTTGTCACCGATGCCGATCGCGCAAGTCAGCTCCAATTCCTCGATGGCGCTGCGGATTTCGGCGGCCAGCGCCTCCGGGTCGGCGACGTCGGCGGCGAGAAAGGCCTCGTCCCAGCCCCACACCTCGACCCGGCCGGGAAAGGTGCGCAGCAGTGACATCACCTCGTCCGAGGCCTCCTCGTAGGTGGCCATGTCCAACGGCAGGAACACACCCTCGGGACATTTGCGCTGCGCGCTGCGCAACGCCATGCCCGCTCGGACGCCGAACGCACGCGCCGGATAGGACGCACAGGTGACCACCTTGCGCGGCTCGGTCGGATCGCCGTTGCCGCCGACGATGACCGGCAGGCCGCGCAGTTCCGGATGGCGGCGGAACTCCACCGCCGCCTGGAACTGATCGAGATCGACGTGCAACAGCCATCTGGCCATAGCTCCGTCTTACCGCACCGGGCTGACATCCAGCGGATTTCCGCACGATCGGCCGCTGACGGCGGCCGCGAGCGACCCCGGACGTACCATTTTGCTGAGCCAGAGCAAGGGGGCATCGATGACGAAGCGGCGCGGCAGCGATTCGACGGGCGGCGGCCGAGCGCCCGATGTGCCCGCAACCCAGCCCGCCCGACTGCCCGCGATCCGCGTGGGCGACGCCGACCGGGAGACCGCCGCGCGGTTGCTGCACCTCGCGGTCGAGGAGGGCCGGCTGGATCTGCCCGAACTGGACCGCAGGCTGGTCCTCGTCTACTCCGCGCAGACCAGCACCGATCTGGTGGCCGTGACCTCGGATCTGCCGAGCGCCGCGGTCGCCGGTGCGCCGATCGAATTGCGCACGGGCAGCGGCACCCGCAAGAAGGCGGGGCAGTGGATCGTCCCCGCCGAGATCACCGCCGAATGTTCGTCCGGCAGTATCGTCATCGACTTCACGCAGGCGATCTGCCCACATCCCGAGGTCACGGTGCACGCGACGGTCGGGTCCGGCAGGATCACGCTGCTGGTGCCGCGCGGCTGGTGGGTCGACCTCGATCGGGTGCAGAGCAAGAGCGGCAGCGTGCGGAACAAGGCGATCGAGCCGGTGCGACCGGGTGCGCCACTGCTGCGGGTCGACGGACAGGTCCGTTCGGGCACCTTGCTCGCGAAGTATCCGCGCCGGCCGCGGCGCTCCTTCGCGGACTGGCTGCGCGGCCGCCCCCGGCCTACCGCCTGACGTTTCACACCTCGCAGCACGCCCACCATTGCCTTGCTCGCGAAACAGAACTAAATTCTGGTTGTGAAGATTCGAGATCGGTTGCTGTTGGCAGCCGAGCGGCAGTTCGCGGAACGGGGCGCGCTGGAGGCCACCCTGGCGCAGATCCGCGAGGCCGCGGGCGCGAGCGTCGGCGCGCTCTATCACCATTTCCCGGACAAGGCCGACCTCTACCGCCAGGTGTGGGCGCACGCGCTGGCCGACTACCAGCGACATTTCTGGGCGGTGGTGGGCGAGAGTGCCGACGCGCGCGCGGGCGTCACGGCCGGAGTCCGCGAGCACCTGCGCTGGGTGGCCGAAAACCAGTACCGGGCACAGGTTCTCCTGTCCGCCCGGCCGCCGGGCGTGCGCGAGAGCGAGAGCAATCGCGAGTTCCTGCGCAATGTCGCCCGCTGGTGGCGCACACACGCGGGCTACGGCGCGGTCCGCGATCTGCCGCTGGATCTGGTCTACGCGCTGTGGCTCGGTGCGACGCAGGAGTATTCGCGGCAATGGCTCAGCGGCGCCATACCGGCCGGCCCCCTCGACGTCGCCGATGAACTCGCCGGCGCGGCGTGGCTGAGCCTGGCCGCGCCACCCTCCGATTCCGCGCGGCCGGGCTCCGGCGCGCGCACGAAAGGCAGCTCATGACCGCGCCCATCGACCTGGACCTCGCCAAAAAGGTCCTTGCCGCACAGCCTTTCGCCGAATTGGTCGGCACCGAGATCACCGGTTTCGGTCCCGGCACCGTGACGCTCACCATCCCCATCCGGCCCGAACTCGGCCAGCAGTTCGGCTTCGTGCACGGCGGCGTGCTGTCCTACGCGGCCGACAACGCGCTCACCTTCGCGGCAGGCACCGCGCTCGGCGCCAACGTGCTCACCGGCGGTTTCACCATCACGTATCTGCGACCGGCCGCCGGAGTGCGGTTGCGCGCCGAGGCGACGGTCACCGACGCGACCCGCCGCCAAGCGGTGGTCCGCTGCGAGATCTACGCCGAGAGTGCCGACGGCACAAGGGTGTTGTGCGCGGTGGCGCAGGGCACCGCGCGGTCGGTCGACCGCGCGCTCGCGACACACGACGCGTAGCCGGGCCGGGCAGACGAGGGGTTGCCCGGCCCGGTTCAGGTATTCGTCCCGGATCGACTGCTCCCCGCCGGTGCGGTGGTCGAGGCGTCGTCGAGATCCGCTGCGCCGGTGCTGTTCTCGACGCAAGCCGGGACACCGGCGATACGCCGCAACACCGCGGCGAGCAGTTCGGGGCGCAGCCCGGAGTCGGAGCGCCCCGCGACGATCCCGTCCGGCCGGACGAGCAGCGCACCGCCCTCGGGCAAGCCGGTGCACGCGGCCCATTCCGCGGTCGGGACCGCGTGCACCGTGATGTCGATGCCGGTGTCCCACTGGGCTGCCCAGACCGCGTCCCGCCACGCCGCCGACGTTCCGGTGACGATCAGGGCGAAACCCGGCCCGTTCAAGTCCAGCGTCGAAATCTGTTGCGTCCGATCGATCCACAGGTGCGGCACCCTGGTGCCGACCTGGCCGGCGAGCCGCTCGACGTGCGCTTCGCCCGGATCGCCGCCGAACAGGGCGGCCGAGGAGTATCGGTACCTGGTCATGACGGCATCGGTGGTCAGCAGCCGGGCGAGGTCGGCCGCGTTGTCCGGCGTGGGAACGGCGTACCGGGTGTCGAAATCGGTACCGAGCCGGGCCTGTTCGGCGGCGACGAGGGCACGCGGGCGGCGCTCGGCCTGATAGCTGTCGAGCAGGTCCGGGCCCGCGGTACCGGACAGCACCGCCGCCAGCTTCCAGATCAGGTTGTGCGCGTCGGCGATTCCGGTGTTGGCGCCGTAGCCGCCCCACGGCGCGTGCCGGTGTGCGGCGTCACCGGCAAGGAAGACGCGGCCGCGGCGGTACTCGTCCGCGACGAAAACCCCGGTGTCCCAAGCGGTCCGGCCGAGCAGTTCGACATCGATGTCGGCGACGCCGATCGCGGCGCGCACCAACTCGACGCAGCGTTGCGCGGTGTAATCGGCCGGACTCGCGCGCACCGGGTCGTACTCCAGGTGAAACGACCACTCGTCGGTGTTGTTCTTGCTGAGCACGAGGCAACGCACCGCGTCGTTGACGATCTCGCACTGGCTGAACGTCCGTCCGCGCAGCACCTCGGTGAGGTCGGTCCGGACGAAGGTGTTGATGTAGTGGTGCGTGGGCGGCAGCGTCGCGCCGGTGATGCCGAGCCGGCGCCGGATCGGGCTGCCGCCGCCGTCGGCGGCGATCAGATAGTCCGCCCGGACGATCGTGGTGCCCGCGACCCGATCCCGCAGGGTCGCGGTGACGCCGTCGGCATCGGCGGCGAAGTCCACCAGCTCGACCCCGAAGCGCAGGTCGCCGCCGCGGGTGCGGGCGAGTTCGACGAGCAACGGCTCCAGCTCGGCCTGCGGCAGGAAACAGAAAGACGACGGGCTGGGATCGCGCTGCGCCAAGCCGCGGACGAAGGCGGTGAGATCCAGCTGCTCGGCCGTGCTCAGCGTGGCGCCCCGGCTCGCGCCGCCGAAGTGTCCCGCCTTCAGCACGCCCGCCGCGACCTGCTGCACCTTGGCTTCGATGCCGAGCTGCCGGAACAGCTCGACGGTTCGCACGTGCACGCCGCGCGAGCGCGGCAGCGCCGACGCCGCCGTGCGCTGCTCCACCAGAATGAAAGGGACGCCGTGGTATTCGAGAAACAGCGCGGCGCACAACCCGACCGGGCCGCCGCCGGCGACGAGTACCGGTGTGTGCTGGGTGGGTGTCATGCCCCCATGCTGGCCGCCGCCGCTTGCACCACACTTGCGTCCCGGTGACACGGCGAAGGGCCGGGCACGGTGTGTGCCCGGCCCTTCGGGTCCGGATCAGGCGCTGGCGGCGAAGGCCGGTCCGTCCAGTGCCGGTTCGGCGACCGGCTCGATGGCGTAGGCCAGGATCTCGGCCACGTCACCGACGGGGCGGACGTCCAGTGCGGCAAGCACGTCGGCCGGGACGTCGTCCAGGTCCGGCTCGTTGCGGGCCGGGATGAACACCGTCTTCAGGCCGGCGCGCTGCGCGGCGAGCAGCTTCTGCTTGACCCCGCCGATCGGCAGCACCCGCCCGTTCAGCGTGACCTCGCCGGTCATGCCGACATCGGCACGTACCTGCCGGTCCAGTGCCAGCGACACCAGGGCGGTGACCATGGTGACACCCGCCGACGGACCGTCCTTGGGCACCGCGCCCGCCGGGAAGTGCACGTGGATATTGCGATCCAGCACCGACGGCTCGATGCCGATCTCCGCCAGATGCGAGCGGACGTAGGTCAGCGCGATCTGCGCGGACTCCTTCATCACGTCACCCAGCTGCCCGGTCAGGGTCAGCGACCGCTCACCCGCCGCGGCGTTGGCCTCGATGTAGAGGACGTCGCCGCCGAGCCCGGTGACCGCGAGTCCGGTGGCCACACCCGGGACCGCGGTGCGTTCCACCGAGTCCGGGGTGAACCGGGGACGGCCCAGGTAGTCCTTCAGATTGCCGAGGTCGATCGTCAGCGACTTGTCGGCCTTGACCAGCGCGTCGTAGCCGAGGTCCGCGCCGTAACCGAGTTCGACGACCTCGGATTCGGCTGTTGCCGTACCGGTTCCGTCTTCGGAGAGCCGAGTCGCGGCCTTACGCAACGCCTTCGCGATGAGCCGCTCCATCTGCCGTACACCGGCTTCCCTGGTGTAGTTCGCCGCGATCTCGCGCAGCGCCGCGTCGGTCACGAGCACCTCGTCGGCGGTCAGCGCGTTGCGTTCCAGCTGCCGGGGCACCAGGAAGTCGCGCGCGATGGCGACCTTGTCGTCCTCGGTGTAGCCGTCGACGGTGATCAGTTCCATCCGGTCCAGCAGCGGGCCGGGGATGGTCTCCATCACGTTGGCGGTGGCGATGAACAGCACGTCGGACAGGTCGAGATCCAGGTCCAGGTAGTGGTCGCGGAACGTGTGGTTCTGCGCCGGATCCAGCACCTCGAGCAGCGCGGCCGCCGGGTCGCCCCGGAAATCCGAGCCGACCTTGTCGATCTCGTCCAGCAGGACAACGGGATTCATCGATCCCGCCTCCTTGATGGCGCGCACGATCCGGCCGGGCAGCGCGCCGACGTAGGTGCGCCGGTGCCCGCGGATCTCGGCCTCGTCGCGCACGCCGCCGAGGGCGACCCGCACGAACTCGCGGCCCATGGCCCGCGCCACGGATTCACCGAGCGAGGTCTTACCGACACCGGGCGGACCGACCAGCGCGAGCACCGCGCCGGAGCCACGCCCGCCGACGACCTCCAGACCGCGGGCGGCCCGCCGTGAACGCACGGCCAGGTACTCGACCATCCGGTCCTTCACCTCGTCCAGGCCGTGGTGATCGGCGTCCAGGACGGCACGGGCGGCCGAGACATCGGTGCTGTCGGTGGTTTTCACCGTCCACGGCAGTTCGAGCACGGTGTCCAGCCAGGTCCGGATCCAGCCGGATTCCGGGCTCTGATCACTGGCCCGCTCCAGCCTGCCGACCTCACGCAAGGCCTCTTCCCGCACGTTGTCGGGCAGGTCGGCCTGCTCGATCCGGGTGCGGTAGTCGTCGGCGCCGTCGGGTTCGTCCTCGCCGAGTTCCTTGCGGATCGCGTTGAGCTGCTGGCGCAGCAGGAACTCGCGCTGGCTCTTCTCCAGACCCTCGCGGACGTCGTCACTGATCTTCTCGGTGACCTCGGCCTCGGCGATGTGGTCCTTGGTCCACTCGATCAGCGTCTGCAACCGCTGGGTGACGTCGGGGGTTTCGAGCAGTTCGCGCTTCTGATCGTTGGTCAGGTACGGCGCGTAGCCCGCGGTGTCGGCGATCGCGGACGGGTCGGTCAGCTGGTTGACCGCGTCGATGATCTGCCAGGCCTCGCGGCGCTGCAGCACCGAGACCACGAGCTTCTTGTATTCGGCGGCCAGCTCTTTGGTCCGGCCGTCCGCGGCGGGTGTCTCGACCGGTTCGGCCTCGACCCACAGCGCGGCGCCCGGCCCGGTGACCCCGTGCCCGATCTTCGCGCGCCGTTCGGCCTTCAACACGGCCGCGGGCGCGCCGCCGCGCATCCGGCCGACCTGTTCGATGGTGGCGACCACGCCGTAGGAGGCGTAGCCCTCGGTCAGGCGCGGCGCGAGCAGCACGGCGTCCGTCTTGGCGGCCCGCGCGGCATCGATCGCGGCCTGCGCCGATTCGTCCAGTTCGATGGGCACGACCATGCCCGGCAGCACGATCGGATCGGTCAGGAACAGCACCGGCAAGTTCTGAGGTGTAGTCACGTCTTCGACCCTTCCAAAAGTTGAGCGATACCAACTCAACCCCACCCCCACCCCCTTTGTTCCGCCCGATCCCCCTGTTCGCTGACGGCGAAGACGACGGGGTCGTGACGTCCTGGACCGGGTGAGGGTCGCTCACCCGGGTCCGAGGGGCGCGGGGGTCACGAACGCTGCGGCTCGAAGTGCAGGGCGATGATGCCGCAGTCGAAGGGGGTGGCGCCGACGGCGCGCAGGCGCTGGTAGGCGCCGGGGGCGAAGACCGGCATGCCGGTGCCGATGGCGGTGGCGTTGACGAAGAGGTGGATTTCGTCGATGAGTTGCTCGGCGAGCAGGGCCGAGACCAGGGTGCCGCCGCCGTAGACGATCAGGTCGCCGCCGGGCTGGGACTTCAGGTCGGTGATGATCTTGGCCAGGTCACCGCCGGTGACCGTGGCGTTCTCCCAGGGGGATGCGGTGAGCGAGTTGGAGATGACGACCTTGGGGGTGTTGTTCATCCAGTCGATGGTTTCCTGGTCTTCGCCGTCCTCCGGGGTCCGGGAGGCCCAGGTGGGGATGAAGCCCTCGGCCAGGTTGCGGCCGAGCACGATGGTGTCGACCGGCTCCATGATCGTGGCGATGTAGGCGCCGACGTCGTTGGTCCAGGGGAACGTCATCCAGTCCATCTCGCCGTTCGGGCCCGCCATGTAGCCGTCGACGGTGGTCTGAACCTGGAGCTTGAGCTTGCGCATCGGGTTTTCCTTTCGCGGCCGGGCCCGGTGCGGGCCCGCTGTTCTGGTGTGCGTTCACAGTGCCGGAGGGGGCTTACGGATTGTTTACGGTTGTTTCCGATCTGCACGGTCCGCGGCTCGCGTCCCACCGAACCGGCCCGCCCTGTTCTATCGTTGGTCCGGCTGCGCCGCAGGTCGGACGCGGTTTCTCGGTAAACCTGCGCCGAGGGGAGCACGGTATGACGGGTTCGAGCCGCGACGGCGGACCGGCCGCGGTACTGCTCGCGGTGGTCGCCGCGCTGATCGTGATCCCGTCGGTGCTCGCCGCGCTCGTGCCGGTACGGGAGACGACGCTGGCCCCCGACGCCGAGATCGCGCTCACCGCACCGGGGGAGGCGCCGGACACGATCGAATTCGGCGGCGTCGGCGGCTGGCAGCGCCGGCCGACCGGCGACCAGACCACCGCGGTGCTGGAGGCGCCGAGCGGCGCGCGTCTGGCGGTCAGCGTGGTGGACGGCGTCACGGACTTCCCCGCGGCGGCCGCGTGGCGGCTACGGGTGCTCGGCGTGCAAGGCTTCAACGGCTCCTTCGACGGCGCAGAGATGAAGACGCCCAACGGTTTCGGCGGCCCGACCTGTCGCGGCACGGACCGCGCCGGGGTCTGCGCCATCCTCGGCAACGACAACCTGGCCGTCACGCTGGTGCTGATCGGCGCGGACGCCACCCTGGCCGAGCTGGCGCCGGTGGTCGAGACCCTGCGGGTGCGGCGATGAGCACGGCGGCCGCGACGCCGGGCCCGCCGCTGCGGTGGTGGCGCCCGGGATCGGCGCTGTTCTGGTCATACTGGCTGATCGCGGTGCTCGGCCTGGCCGGGCTGCTCGTGCAACTGGCGCCGGTGCTGGCGCTGAACTGGCGCGACGTCCTGGTCGGACTGCCGTTCACGCTGGCCACCCTGGCCGTATTCGGTTGGCTGGTACTGCATTTGGATCGGCTCCGAGCCCGGCGGCGGATCCGGACGCCGCTGCTGCTCGGCTTCCTCTGGGGCGCGCTGGCCGGCCCCGGCATCGCGATGTTCGCCAACGACCACAACATGCGGGTGATCCAGAACCTGGCGGGCGACGCGTTCGCCATCGACTGGCAGGCCCCGATCTCCGCGGCGATCGTGGAGGAGGCGGTGAAGGGCGTCGGCGTCTTCGCGGTCGCCTGCCTGGCCAGGCCGCTGCTGTACCGGCCGATGCACGGGCTGCTGCTCGGCGGCTGCACCGGCCTCGGCTTCCAGGTGGTCGAGAACCTCACCTACGAGGCCAACGCCGGATTGCTGTCCGCACAGCATGATCCGGGTTACGCGGTGCTGGTCGGCATCGTGCGGTTGCTGACCGGGGTCACCTCGCACTGGATGCTCACCGCGCTGGCCGGGATCGGCATCGTGCTGGCGGTGGCGCGCACGGACTGGCCGGCCCGGCGGCGAGCCCAGGCGTTCCTGCTGTGCTATCTACTCGGCGCCGCGCTGCATTTCGGCTGGGACGCACCGAGTCCCGCGCACGTCCCGGTCGGCTCGATCCTGCTGCGCACGGTGCCGTACGTGCTGATCTTCGCCGCGGTCTACGCCTGGGTGGTGCACACCGAGCGGACCTGGTTCCGCGCGGTGGTGGACTGGGCAGTGACCCGCGGGATCGCGCCGGCCGGTGAGCTGAGCACACTGGTCACCCGGCGCAGCAGGCGCAAGGCCTGCGCGGTGGAAAGGATGAGTGGTCAGCACAGCCGCGGGCTACAGCTGCGGCGGCAGCGCGTGCTGCTGGAGTGGGTGCAGGAAGCCGGTGCGAGCTCCGGCATCCGCGTGCCGTGACGCCGCCCTGCCGATAACCCCGGGCCGCGTTGACACTCGCTTCGGCGCAATGACAATGTTGGGGCCTTGATACCTCATACCGGCGGTTCCGCCGGTTCGGCCTAGGGAGATCCATCGATGAGTTCGCTCGCCGCTGGCGTGTTCATCGATTGGGAGGAGCTGACCGGCCAGTCCAAGTTCGTGGTCGACCTGATCACGTTCCCGATCTTCAGCGCGCTGGCGGGTTGGCTGACCAACTGGACCGGCGTGCTGATGTTGTTCTGGCCGGTGCGGTTTCGTGGTTTCCGGATCCCGGGCCTGCACGTGCTGTACCCGTATTTCCCGCGCCGGGTACAGGTGTTGCCGACGTTCTCCGGGGACGGGCGCCGACTGGGTTTCCAGGGCTTCATTCCGGCGCGCGCCGAGAAGATGGCCAGCATCTGCGTGGACAAGGCGCTGATGCGAATCGGCAGCCCGCGCGATTTCATCCACGAACTGGACCTGGACGGCATCGCGGACTACGTCGCGGTGCTGGCGCGTAAACAGGTGCAGCCGCTGGTCGACGAACTGATGTACCGGGAGAACCCGGACCTGTGGCGCACGGTTCCGCGCGCCGCCAAACAGATCATCTACCAGCGGGTGGACCGCGAGCTGCCCGCGCTGTCCCGGCGCGCGTTCGAATCGCTCGGCGACAACGTCGATCAGCTGATCGATATCAAGAGCTTCGTCATCCGGTACCTGCAGGACAACCCGGACATCCTCAAGGACCTGACCACCACCATCGCGGCGCCCGAGCTGCGGTTCATGGTGCGGATCGGCCTGCTGGGCGCGCCGTTCGGGCTCGCGCTGGCGCTGTACATGCATGTGCACCACCGGATTCCGGTGCTGGGCTGGGTGCCGGGGTGGGTGATCGTGCTGCTCGCGTCGGCGGCGATCGGGGTGATCGTGAACGTCATCGCGGTGAAGATGGTGTTCGAACCCGGCGATCCGCAGCCCTGGTACAAGTACCTCTGGCAGCAGGCCCTGCTGGCCAAGCGGCAGCCGCAGGCGGCGACCGATCTCGCGCACATCCTGGCCTACCAGGTGCTCACCCTGCCGAACCTGTCCAAGGAACTGCTGGACGGCCCCAACGGTGACAAGACCCGTCAGCTGCTGGAACGGCTCGTCTCCGACGAGATCCACCGGCAGCTCGGCCCGACCACCTCGTTCGTCCGCGCGGCGCTCGGGCGACGTCAGTTCGACAATCTCAAGGCCGGGGCGGCCGGCGCGGCGGTCGGTTTGGCGCCGACGCTGGTCGAGGACGAGGAGTTCACGCTCGAACAGGCGAAGACCATCGACGTGTTCGCGGCCCGCAAGCTGCGGCAGCTGACGCCGGGGGAGTTCATGGAAATGTTCTATGCCTCGGTCGAACAGGACGCGTGGTTGCTCTACCTGCACGGCGCGGTGCTCGGACTCGCGGTCGGCGCCTCGCACCTGATCGTCTTCGGCTGGTGACACCGCGGATCCAAATACAAGCACGCGTGCTTGCATTTTTCTGAGGGCGCTGCGATGCTGAACCGGCGCGGACACCCGAGGCGGTGTGCCCGACGGGTAAGGAGCAGGGGAACAGATGGCTGACCTCGAAGCGCTGCTCGGCGATTTCGCCGCGGAATGCGCCGATCTGGAACGAATCGTCGCCCCGCTGGCGGCCACCGAGTGGACCCGCGCCACCCCGGCGCCCGGCTGGACCATCGCCCATCAGATCGGCCATCTGGCCTGGACCGACGAGATCGCCACGGTCGCCGCCACCGATGCCGGGGAGTTCCAGCGGTTGGTGACCGAAGCCGGGCCGAAGGTGCTGACCTTCGTCGACGACGCGGCCGAGGAGGCCGCGGCCGCACCCGCCGCGGAGCTGCTGGACCGGTGGCACCGGGGCCGCAAAGCACTCACCGACGCGTTGCGCGCGGTGCCCGCGGGCACCAAACTGCCCTGGTTCGGCCCGCCGATGAGCGCCGCCTCGATGATCACCGCCCGCATCATGGAGACCTGGGCGCACGGCCAGGACGTGGCCGACACCCTGGGCGTCACCCGGGAACCGACCGCCCGGCTGCGCACGGTCGCCCATATCGGCGTCCGCACCAGGAACTTCGCCTACACCGTGCACGGAAAGACGCCGCCCGCCGCGGAATTCCGGGTGGAACTGACCGCGCCCGACGGCACGACCTGGTCCTGGGGCCCCGAGGAGGCCGCACAGCGGGTGAGCGGGCCGGCGCTCGATTTCTGCCTGCTGGTCACCCAGCGCCGCCACCCGGACGATCTCGCGATCGTCGCCACGGGCCAGGACGCCGCCGAATGGCTCACCCTCGCACAGGCTTTCGCCGGGCCGACGGGTGCGGGCCGGACCGCCGGCCAGTTCGCCTGACCTGCCCCCGACGACAACGACGGCCGGATGCACGCATCCGGCCGTCGTCGGCACCCGACCAATTCCGAGGATTCGGGAGCCGGCGAGCGCCACACTTGGGTGCGCCGTTCGTATCGGCCGGACGCCATTGGCCGGGTGTCTCGATGTGGCAGTCGAGAATGACGCTCGCCAGCTGAAAGATTGGTTACCCGCGCTCGACCTGCTGGAAACCTAAATGACTCCGGCGATTCGGACCAAACAGGTCCCGGCCGCCCGGCGGCCGGTCCCGTGCCGCGATGTGATCCTGCTCTCCCGGACCCGGCACGCTCCGCGCCCGCGCCGTAACCTGGACAACTGTACGGCTTTCAACGATGCGGGCCGCTGCCAGGGAACTGAGCGGACGGAAGGAACGCATCGTGAGAACACCTAAGCCTGCCCACATCGCGCGGCATGTCGCGGTCGTGCTCGCCGGTGCCGCCAGCCTCAGTCTCACCGTGGTCGCGGGCGCCTACATCGTGCACCAGATCGCCGAGACCGAACGGCCCGCGGGCCCGGCCGCCGCGCCACCGGCGTTGCCCGCCGAGGAATTCGACGGCGAGCCCGTCTACGCCGAGACGGTGCTCACCGCGGGCAGCCACGAACTGCCCGTGCTCGCGCGGCCGCGCGAGGTCGTCGGCGCAGCCCCGAAAGCGGCTGACCCGCAGCTGCATTCGACGTTCACCAGGCACAACGCCGGTGTCGGGGGCCGGCTGCGGTTCGGCGACACCTACGTCGGCGCACAACTCGCCGCGGTGCCCGACGATACGATCTCGCTGACCGTGGATACCAACGCGGTCACCGCGCTCACCGGATTGCTGCCCGCCGACCCGCGGCGGGACACGACGGCGGTCACCCGGCTGCGCACCGAATTCGACACGCGCAGTGGCGCGGTCGTGCTGCTGCTGACCGACCCGGAGCTCGGCGAGCATGATCTGCGGATCGATCGCGCGCCGAAGGCAGGCACCGGCGCGACCGCCGGACCGGACGGCGCCGGTACCCCCGAACCCGCTGCCGCGCTGTCGGCCGGCGGAGGCTCCCCGCACGGTGGGCAACCCAGCGTCACGGTGTAGCCCGTCGGCCTAGGGTGCTCGTATGCCGCACAGCATGTACGACTTCTGCGTGATCGGCGGTGGCATCGTCGGGGTGGCCACCGCGCACCGCATCCTGCGCAGGCACCCCGGCGCGACCCTGGTGCTGCTGGAGAAGGCCGCGACCCTGGCCACGCACCAGACCGGGCACAACAGCGGGGTCATCCACTCGGGCATCTACTATCCGCCGGACAGCCTGAAGGCGCGGCTGTGCCGCCAGGGCGCGCGCTGGACCAAGGAATTCGCGGCGGCCCAAGGGATTCCGTTCGAGGTCTGCGGCAAACTGCTGGTCGCCACGGACGCGGCCGAACAGCGGCGGATGCTGGCGCTGCACGAACGCTCGGTGACCAACGGGGTGGCGGTCGAGCTGATCGATGCCGCCGAACTCCGCAGGCGGGAACCGAGGGTGCGCGGGGTCGGCGCGTTGTTCGTGCCGGACACCGGCATCGTCGACTACACCCGGATCACCGCCGCGCTGGCCGCCGAGGTCGCGGCGGCGGGCGGGGAACTGGTGTTCGGCGCCGAGGTCAGCGCGCTCACCGAGACCGACAGCGCGGTCACCGCGAGCGGACCGGCCGGGTCGTGGCCGGCGCGGACCCTGGTGGTGTGCGCGGGCCTGCAGGCCGATCGCCTGGCCCGGATGGCGGGTCTGCGCAACGACTTTCGGATCGTGCCGTTCCGCGGCGAGTACTACCAGCTGCCGCCGGAACGGGCCGGGTTGGTGCGCACGCTCATCTATCCGATCCCCGATCCGGAGCTGCCGTTCCTCGGCGTCCACCTCAGCCCGACCATCGACGGCACCCTGACCGTCGGCCCGAACGCGGTGCTCGGGCTGGCCAGGGAGGGTTACCGCAAGGGCAGTTTCGACGCCAAGGACGCCGGCGCCGTGCTCGGGTTTCCCGGGGTGCACCGGGTGGCCAGGGCCAATATCCGGACCGGGCTGCGCGAATTGCGCAACTCGGTGTTCAAGCGGGGCTATCTGGCCGAGTGCCGTAAATACTGCCCCGAGCTGACGCTGGCGGATCTGCGACCGCGCGAGGCGGGCATTCGCGCGCAGGCGGTGCTGCGGGACGGCACCCTGGTGCACGACTTCATGATCGAGCGCACGCCACGCTCGGTCCACGTGCTCAACGCGCCGTCGCCCGCGGCCACCTCGGCGATGCCGATCGCCGAGCACATCGTCGCTCAGCTCTGATCCAGAACTTTGACCGGCTGCGAGCAACCAAGCAACCGCCCGGTCGCAATGCGAAAAAGGCCTGTGCCAAATCCCGCGCAACCCCTCCAATAAAGAGGAGAGCTGTAGTACTTTTAACGCCAGTCGTGGAAATGGGAGGGCCCATGGGCCATATCAAGTACGCGAGTGACGTCGGAGCGCCTGTCGAGGTCGCCTTCACCTATACGGACAACCACCTGTTCGTCCCGGATTGGATGTTCGGGGTCGCCGGCTTCGAACCCGCCGGGGAGCTCGACCACGGTCTCGGCGCCACATTCACCGCCGCCACCCGGCTGCTGATGTTCTGGCGGCCGGCCATGACATGCGAGGTCACCGAATATCGCCGCAACGTCGTGATCGGGTATACGCTGCGTGGGCGTTTATCCGGGACCCTGACGCTGCGCTTCGACCCACTCGGTTACGGGAGGTCGGTGCTGACGTCGGAGGCGGAGTACAGTCCACCGCGCGGCTTCGCGGGGCGCCTCTGCGTCGGTCTGGTGGACTCCGCCGTGAAATCGGCGCTCCGCCGCACCGAGTCCCAATTGCGAAGGGAGATAGAAGAATTCCACGGTACCGATCTTGTCGGTCGGATTGCGTAGGGTGCCAGCCATGATCATCGTGAGCACCGACGGATCCTGCCTGCGCAACCCCGGCGGCGCCATCGGCTGGGCGTGGGTCAATCATCAGGGCTCCTCGGCCAGCGGCGGCGGCGCATCCGGCACGAACCAGGTCGCGGAACTGCGCGCGGTACTGGAAGCGATTCTCGCCCATCCCGGTTCGGAACCCCTGCTGATCGAAAGCGATTCGCTCTACGCGATCAAGTGCGCGTCGGAGTGGATCTCCAGCTGGCGGCTCAACGGCTGGCGCACCTCGACCGGCGGCGCCGTGAAGAACGTCGAACTCATCCGCCAGATCGACAAAGCAATCGCCAGCAGGCCCGGCCCGGTTCGATTCCGTTGGGTCCGTGGCCATGTCGGCAACTACTTCAACGAGCAGGCCGACGCGCTTGCCGGAGAAGCGGCTCGGAAGGCGGCCGCCTCGGCAGCCGTCGCCGAGGCGAACACCGCGGAAATCCCCGCGGTGACTGTGGAAGAAGCGCCGGCGGTGCCGGACGTGTTGCAGCACAAGCCCGAACGGTCGCGCACACCGGCTGCCGTCTCGGGACAGGCCGCGGGGAAGGCGGCCGCGCCGTCGGCGCCACAGGCATTGACGCTGTTCTGATTTCGAGGAATGGCCGCCCGAATGACCTCCGGCGGTGGTGGCTCGGCCCACCGCCGGAGGCGCTCGGTGCATTACCGTCGCGGGGTCAGTTGCCCGGGGCGGGGGTGGGCTGCTCGGTCGGCGCGGGCTGACCCTCCGGTCCGGCCGGCGCGTTCGGCGCCGGAGCAGGCGCGCCGGGCAGGCCGGTGCCCGCGCCCTTCAGCATCGGCGAATCGAGCTTCTCGACCAGCCACTTGTCACCGGACTTGGTGAGCTGCGCGATCACCACGACGAACTGCCGTTCCGGGTTCGACTGGGTGAAGTTGGTCCGGTACTGCGTCAGCGTGACGAGCACGTTCGCCGAGGTCTTGTCGCCGGACTGGTAGCCGCACTGCACGTCGTCCACCCAGGACTTCACCTTGGCCTGCACCATGGCGTCCTTGAGCGCCTTGGTCGCGTCGTCGAACTCCTTCAGGAATTCGCCGCTCGCGCCGGACTTCACCTTGGTGAAGTAGCCGTCGAGGTCCTTCGAGTAGTCGTAGATCGAGACGTCCTTGCCGAACGAGCACGCGGCGTTGGTCGCGTCCCGGATCGCGTCGAGCTTGTCGCCGCGATCCTTGCCCTGCAGGAAGAACACCACCACCGCGGTGATCGCCGCGACCGCGAGCACGCCCGCCACGAAGGCCGCGATCAGCGGCACCGAGCCGGACCGGCCCGAGGAGGCCGCTGTGCCCGCGCCCTTACCTAGATCGGTCGTGGGCGTGCTGACCCGGTCCGACTTGTCGGCCTCGTCGGCCGGTGCCGCCTCGGTCTTGGACAGCTCGGGCGTGGCTGCCGCGGTCTCGGACTGCGCGCCCGCATCCTTCGTGGCATCGGCCACGGTCTCGGCGTCCTTGTTGGTGTCGGCGTCGTCGGTGGACATCGATACAAACCTGCACTTTCCCGGCGCGCGGGCGCACCGATCGACTGACGGGCCCGCATCTCGGGCGAACCGTACGCGTTCTACCGGCGAGTATGCCCGGACCCGCGCGATCGACGCGGGGCCGGGGGCCACTCACCGCACCGGGGGCATGGTCCGTTCGTTCGGATCGACACCCGGCGGCATGTGCGCGCCGTTGTTCGGCACATCTGGCCGCGGCGCGTTCGCAGCGCCGCGAATGTACATCCCAGGAGGCGGATTCTCGCAGTAGTTCCACTTCGGAATCGAGCCGTCCTGCACGGTCTCGTTACGGATCTGCGGGGTGTTGTAGGTGCAGAACGGGCGCGGCCACAGATCGAGGATCGCGTGGAACTCGCCGTCGTGCGCCGGCACACCCAGCGCCTCGGCACCGGCCGCGAGCGAGGGGAACAGCGCGCGCAGCGCGGGCAACCGCAGCTGCGCGGCCTTGGTCATCGCCGAGAAGTTGGCGGCCAGGCTGGTGATCGGGTCACTGGTCTTGTCGAGCACCGCGCCGAGCCCGGCCAGCTGCCCCGGCGCCCGCTCCAACACGCCCTGCAGTTCGGTGTTCGCGTTGTTGAACTGCTCGAACAGCGTCCCGGAGTTGCGGGTCAGTGTGGCGAGGTCGGGTTGCGCGTTGGACGTGGTCTCCGCGATGGTGCGCAGGTTGCTGATCAGGTTGGTGGTCTGCGGCAGCAGGCTGTCGAAGCCGGCCATGGCCAGGCTGATGCCGTTGACCATGCCGCGCAACTGATCCGGGCCGCCGCTCAGCGCGGTGTCGAGCTCGCTGAGGATCACGCCGAACTTGTCCGGGTCGACCTGCGCGATGAGGGCGCTGGAATTGTCCAGCACGGACCAGATCGGGGTCGGGGTCTTGATCTTGGCGGCATCGAACTTGATCACCGCGCCGTCCCCGAGGTACGGGCCCTGCTCGGTGCCGGGACGGAAGTCGATGTACTGCTCGCCCGCTCCGGAGAGCGCCTGCACCGAGATATCGGTGTCGACCGGGATCTTGAACTTGCTCTCGATCTGGGCCGACGCCGCGATGGCCTGGCCGCGATCGGTGAGTTCGATCGAGGTCACCTTGCCGATGCGATAGCCGCGCAACGTCACATCGTTGCCCGGCTGCAGGCCACCGGAGCGGTCCAGGTTCACCGTGACGGTGTAGTTGGACCGCAACGGGTTGACCCGCATGACGCTCACCATCAGATAGGCGGCGCCGATGACGAACACCAGCACCAGGCCGATGGTCGACAGGACCAGCTTGTGCTCCTTCAGCTTCGCAATCACCGGTGGCCCCCCTGCACTCGGGACTGCACGATCTGCAGCACCTGGATCAGGCTGCCCGCGAAGTCCTGCAGATCCTGCAGGTCCTGGAGCCTGCCGTGCTCCGGGTCGGTCAGCGCGCTGAGGTCGAGGTTGGTCGCGGTCGCGTAGACCGCGAAGCTCTTGCCCTTGAAGGTCGCGTCGAGCTTGGGGCGCAACACATGTGCGCGATCGAGCAGGATCTCGAGGTTGTCGCCGGTGGCCGAGAGCGCGTCCATCAGCTGGCGGGTGTTGTCCAGCAGACTGGCGAGCTGCTCGCCGGAGGTGTTGGCGTAGTCGCCGAGCGCGGCGCTGGTGGTCGACACCTTGGTCAGCAGATCACCGATGGCGCGGTTGTTCTCGGCGATCGCGCCGATCATCTGCGGCAGCGTGTCGGCGACCTGGCCGAGTTCGTTGCGCCGGGTCTCGATGGTGTTGGCCAGCGCGCTGAACTCGGTCAGCACCCCGTCCACCTTTGCGCTGTTGTCGTTCAAACTGCCGATCACCCCGGTCATTTCGGTGATCAGGTGGGACAACTGGCCGCCGCGCCCGCCGACGATGGAGTCCAGCTCCGAGGTCAGCTTGCTGAGGCTGGCGACGCCACCGCCGTTGAACAGCATGGAGATCGAGATCAGCAGCTGCTCGACGGTCGCGCCCGCGGAGGTCTTGTCCAGCCCGAGGGTGGCGCCGTCGCGCAGCATGGTCGCGCCCGCCTCGGTCTTCGGCTTGGACACCGCGATGAACACGTCACCGAGCGGGGTGGCCTGGCGCAGCTCGGCCGTGCTGCCCTCGGGCAACTCGATGTCCTTGCTGATCTGCAGGTCGACGACCGCCTGGAAGTTCTTGGTCGTGATCTTGGAGACCACGCCGACATCCGAGCCGCCGATCTTCACCTTCGCCTGATCGGGCAGGTTCAGCGCGTTCTCGAAAACCGCGTGGACCGTGTAGGTTTCGCCGCCGACACCCGGTTTGGGCAGCGGCAGCTTCTCGACCGTGAGACCGCACCCGGAGGTGACCGACACGGCCGCCACCGCCGCCACCGCCATCAGCGCCCGTCGTGCCTTGATCGTCATTCGATACGTCATTTCGTCAGTCCGAGCAGCGCTGCCGTGAGGCCGTAATCCGGCCCGAAGTCCTGGCCGTACCCGGTACGGCAGCCCTCCGCCTTCATCTGGATGCGTTCGCAGAACAGGCTCAGGATGTCGCCGGTGAGGGCCGTGCCGATGACCGCGTGCAGGCGCACGTAGCCGTGCTCGCGGTTCATGATCTTGTCGACGTTCTGGAAGGCCAGCGGCGCCACGTCGACGACCTCGGTGATGCCGTAGGCGTTGTCGCGCAACTGCTGGGTGACATTGGTGAGTCCGGCCATCGAACCCGCCAGCTGGTCCTGATACTGCACCAGGGTCGTGCTGGTGTTCGCGAGGAAGTCGTTGATCTGGTTCAACGTCGCCTGCAGACCGGGGGACTGCTCCGCGAGCAGCCCGGTGAGCTGGGTCATCCGGTTGCTGAAATCGCGCACTGACTGGTCGTTGTCGGCCAGCATGGTGGTCAGCTCGTTCAGCTTCACGATGATGTTGGACACCGCGTCCTTGTTGTCCACACCGATCTTCAGCGCGCCGGACAGGGCGTTGAGCGTGTCACGCATCTTCTCGCCGTTGCCGTTCACCATCGGGTACAGCACCCGGCCCGAGAGCGGGCCGATGCCTTCGCTGCCCGGCTCGGGCTTGAGCGCGGCGGCGAACTGATCGATGGTCTTGATCATCGTGTCCAGCTCGACCGGCGTCTTGGTCTTGGCCAGCGGCAGGTGCGCACCGTCGGCCAGCGTGTCGCCCTTGGTGTAGACGGGGGTGAGCTCGACGTGCCGGTCGGTCACGATGGACGGCGAAATGATCGCCGCCATTGCGTCTTTCGGAATCTTCACGTCGTTGTTGATCGACATGTGCACCTCGACGAGGGTGCCCTTCGGCACGATCTTCTCGACCTTGCCGACGTCGAGCCCGAGCACGGTGATCGGGTTGCCCTCGTAGATGCCTGCGATGTTCTCGAAGTCCGCGGTGATCCGAATCGTCTGGCCCAGCGCGTTGTTCACCGAGGCCGGCACCAGCGAGCAGCTTCCGACGGTCAGCGCGGCCGCGCTGACCAGCAGCAGCTTGGCGAGGGAACGGAGTTTGACGGTCTTGGCGAAGCTCATCCCTGGCACCCCTCGATCGCGTTGGCGAAGCACAACCAGTTGTCCGGGAACAGCCACGGGAGGCCGACGTCGCCGTACGGTCCGCTGCCGCCCCAGGAGTTCGCCAGGTAGCGCACCGTCGGCGGCATCAGCGAAAGCAACCGGTCCAGATTGTCCTTGTTCTTCTGCAGGCCCTCGGCCATGGTGTTGAGCTGCTGGATGGTCGGGCCGAGCTGGTTGTCGTTCTCCGCGCCGATCGCCTGCAGCTGCTTGGTCAGCTGGGCGACGTTGTCGAGCAGCTGACGCAGCAGCCCCTGCCGCTCCATCACCCGGTTCGCGATGGCCTCGCCCTGGGTGATCACCAGCAGCACGCTGTTGCGGTTGTCGCCCAGGATCTGGGTGACCCGGTTCAGGTCCTTGAGCAGGCTGTCCACCTCGTCGCGGCGGGTGTCCATCACCTTGGCCAGCGCGCCGACGCTGTCGAGCGCCTGCGCCATCAGCTGCGGCGATTCGCCCATCTGCTGATTGATCAGGTTCAGCGACTCGGACAGCTTCTTGGTGTCGAGCGCCTCGAACTTCGGCGTGCCGACCTGCACCACATCGGCGAGGTTGTACGGAACGGCGGTGTTGGACACCGGGATTCGGCCGCCCTTCAGGCCGGTGCCGTCGCCGGGCTCCAGATCCACGTACCGGGCGCCGAGCAGCGTGGCCATCTTGATCGACGCGCGCGCGTCCGGCCCGAGCTTCACCCCGTTGTCGACGCTCAGCGTCAGCAGCACGTGATCGCCCTCGAGTTTCGCGCCGTCCACCCGGCCGCTCGTCACGCCCGCGATGGCCACCCGGTCGCCGACCTTGATGCCCGCGGCCTGCACGAACTCGGCTTTGATGGACTGCTCGCCGACGCCGAGCAGCTTGATCGCGCTGGAGGCGAGCAGCAGCGCGACGATGAGCGCGCCGCCGATGATGCCGAGCCAGAAGTAGCGGTTGTTGTCGAACTTGGTCTTGAGCTTGGTCATCATGGGCGGCACACCGCCGAGTGCGAAGTGCCACCGATCTGCGAGAACAGACCGCGCGGGAACAGCACGCCGTACAGCGAGACGTCCAAGCCGCACAGGTAGGCGTTGGCGTAACCGCCCTCGGAGGTGTGCTTGCCACCGATCGAGACGATGTTCGGCAGGTCGATCGCCATCTGGTCGAGCTTGGCACCATTGTTCAGCAGCAGCGTGAGGGCCGCGCTGGTGGAGTTCTGCGCGGTCTGCAGCTTCGGCTGGATGTTGCCGACCATGTCCACCAGCGAGCTGGTGGCGTTGGCGATCTGCACGGTCGAGGACTGCAACGACTGACCCTGCTCGTACAACCCGCCGATCAAGGCCCGGGTCTGGGTCACCAGGGTCTCCAATTCATCACCTCGTTTGGCCAACCCCGACATCACGCCGGACAGGTTGACGATCACATCGGACAGGATCGCGTCCCGCCGCTGGAAATCGGTGGCCAGCTGCGCGGCCTGCACGATGAACGCACTCAACGAGACTCCGTCGCCCTGCAGGGCCTGGATGAAGGTCTCGGACAACCGGTTCACCTGCTCGGGCTGCAGCGCCTGGAACAGCGGCTGAAAACCGTTGAGCAGTCCCGACACATCGAACGACGGCTCGGTGCGCTCCAGCGGAATCGACCCGTTGTTCTTCAGCTGCGCCGGGCTCGGCGCCTTGCCCGGCGCCAGCGCGACGTAGCGCTGCCCGATCAGGTTCTGGTAGCGCACCAGGGCTTTGGTGTCGTCGAACAGGGTTTGATCCCGCTGCACGACGAAGGTCACCTTCGCCACCTGCTTCTTGGACTTCGGGTCGCGGTTCAGCTCGATCTTCTCGACCTTGCCGACCCGCACACCGGCCATCCGGACATCGTCACCGGTGTGCAAGCCGAGCACATCGGAGAACGTCGCGGAGTAGGTGTTGGTGTCGCCCTGGACGATGCGCGCCAGGGTATTCCAGACGACGACCGTCACCAGGATGGAGACGAGCGCGAAGATGCCGAACCCGATCAGCGGCTTTTTTATGCTCATCGGCTCGCCTCGCTCTGGGCCACGTGCATGGTCCCGCCCTTCAAGATCGAGCTCAACAGCAGGTATTCGGCGGTGGTCGGCTGCCGCCCGAGCAGCTGGGTGATCGCGGCATCGCCCTGGTAGGAGATCTCACCGACCTTCGGTGTGCCCGCCGGTGCGGCGGCCGGCGCCACCGGGCCCGGCGCGGGCGCCGGAGCGGGGGCGGGCTGCTGTCCGAACAGTCCGGGCAGCATCGGGAACAGACCCTCCAGCGGCGTGCCCGCGAACGGACGCGGCTCGCCGGCCACCGGGCCCGCGGCGGTCGCCGGGTTGGGCATGGTGACACCCGGGATCAGCGGCAGGCCCGGCATCGGGACCACCGGCGGCAGCCCGGCGGCCGATTCGAGCGCGCGCGGCTTCAGCTTGTCCGGCAGCGGCGGCAGTTCGTTCACCGCGGGCGCGGTGGCACAGCTCGGTCCGGCCAGCTCGCCGTAGCGCGGGCAGTCGGCCACGGTGTACGGCTTGTACGGCGTGAGCGTGATACCCGCGTTCCAGCGCTGCTGCTGTTGCGGACCCCAGGTGAAGGTGGTGTCCATCCGGCGCACCATCTCACTGAGATTGAGGATCGTGTTGGTGATCGCGGACGGATCCGCGGCCACCGCGCCGAACATATCGCTCGTGCCCGCGGTGACCTGCTTGCCCACATCACCGTTGCGCGCGAACAGATCGTTCACGGTGTCGACCGTGCTGCTCGTGCCGGTGATCAACGCGACGAGATCGGTGCGCCGGTCGGCGATGGTACGTGCGGTGTCGACGGAAGTGCCGAGCACGTCGAGCAATTCGGGCGCGGACTGGTTCAGCGCGTGCATCGACGCGGACAGGTCACCGAGCATCACCCCGAGGTTCGGGATGGAGTCGTCCACCGACTGCAACCAGCGATCGAACCGTTCGACGGTCGAGCCGGGCATCCGGCCGCTGCCGTCGAGCGCCTGCGAGAGCGTGCCGAGCACGCGCCCGAACTGCATCGGATCGATCCGGTCCAGGATGTTGCGCACTGTGGTCAGGGTGTCCTGCAGCGCGAGCGTGCCCGCGCTGCGATCCTCCTCGATGACCGAGCCCTCGCGCAGAAACTGATCGGCCGGGCCGTTGAAGACCAGCTCGACCGAGGTGACCGCGAACAGGTTGCTCGGCACCACCCGCGCGGTGACGTTCGACGGCACGCCCTTCGCGAACTCGGGCTTCATCTCGATCTGCACCTTCTGCAGCTCGCCCTTGGCCGCGACCTCGACGTCGGAGACCTCGCCGACGAGCACGCCGCGGAACTTGACGTCCGCCTTCTCCGGCAGCCCGTCACCGGTGGTGGTCAGGTTCGCGACGACGTTGACCTTGTCGACGAAGTAACCGGTGTAGCGACCCATCAAAAAGGCCAGCACGACAGCGAAGACGACCAGCCCGCCGACACCCGCGAGGAGCAGCTGGCGCATGGTGGGACCACGCCCACTCGGATCAATGATCATCTCGTCCTACCCTGAGATCCGGATTCCGGCGGTGACGCCCCAGATCGCCAATGTCATGAACAGATTCGCGAAGACGACCGCGATGATGCACACCTTGATCGCCCGGCCGGCCGCGACACCGACACCCTCCGGTCCGCCGGAGGCGAAGAAACCGTAGTAGCACTGGATGAACGTGGTGACCGCGACGAACAGGATCGCCTTCACCAGCGAATAGACCACGTCGCCCGGTACCAGGAATTGGTAGAAGTAGTGCTGGTAGGTGCCGCTGGCGGTGCCGCCGATCAGTTGCACGGTCAGTGAGCAGGAGATGTAGGCCATCGCCAGACCCAGGCAGTACAGCGGGATGATGGCGATCATCGCGGCGAACATGCGGGTGCTGATCAGGTAGGGCAGCGGCCGGATCGCGATGGACTCCAGCGCGTCGATCTCCTCGGAGATCCGCATGGCGCCCAGCTGCGCGGTGAACCGGCAGCCCGCCTGCGCGGCGAACGCGATCGTGGCGAGCAGCGGGCCGATCTCCCGGGTGGTGGCGAACGCGGAGATCGCGCCGGTGATCGGGCTCAGGCCGAGCAGGTTCAGCGAGTTGTAGCCCTGGATGCCGACGGTCATCCCGCCGAACGCGCTGAGGATGACCACGACGCCGATGGTGCCGCCACCGACGACCAGGTTCCCGTTGCCCCAGGTGACATCCGAGAGCAGCCGCCACACTTCCTTCGGATAGTGCTTGAGCGCCAACGGAATCGAGCCGATCGAGCGCAACAGGAAGAACACCTGGTGGCCCAGTTTGGCGAGCAGGTTCGCCGGCGCCGACGCGCCCTTGCGAAGCTGTTGGAACGGCCGCAGCAGCGGGGGGACGTATGTCGACGACACTCAGACCACCTGTGACGGGAACAGTGCGTTGTACACCTGAGTGATTATCAGGTTCACGCCGAACAACATGATCGCCGAACTCACCACTGCCGAATTGACCGCGTTGGCCACACCGCCCGGGCCGCCGCGAGCATTCAGGCCGTTGTCGCACGCGATGATCGCCGCGAGCAAACCGAATATCAGCGATTTCACCAGTGCGACAAGAAGATCACGCGTGACGGCGAACGAGGAGAACGTACCGATATATGAACCCGGCGTTCCGTTCTGCGCGAAAATATTGAAGATGTAACCGGTCAAGAAACCGACGAAGACGACGAAGCCGCACAGCAGCACACTGACCAGCATGGCCGCGCCGAGGCGCGGAGCAACCAGCCGGCGCATCGGGTCGACGCCCATCACCTTCATCGCGTCGATCTCTTCGCGGATGGTGCGCGAGCCGAGGTCGGCGCAGACCGCGGAACCGACCGCGCCCGCGATCATCAGCGAGGTGACGAGGGGGGCGCCCTGCTGGATGATGCCGAGGCCGTTGGCCGCGCCGATGAAGGAGGTCGCACCGACCTGTCCGGCGATCGAGCCGACCTGGATCGATACGATGACACCGATCGGAATGGCGACGAGCAGCGTGGGCGCCGCCGAGACGCTCGACATGAACGCGCACTGGCGGATGAACTCACGAAAAGGGAAGCGGCGACGGAAGATCGAGACGAAAAGTTCGGCAACCGCCGCGATCCCCATGGTGATCTGGCGACCGAAGGTTTCCAGCGAAGCCTTCGGATGGTCTGCCCAGTAACCCTTGGTCCAATCGACCGCATCACTCATCCGTGACCCTGTTGGTGGACTCTCGGTCGACTGCACTGGCTAACCCCTCTCGACGCCGGTTGGCTGCCCCGACGACTTGTTTGCTTGACGCACCTTACTACGTAGTAAGCCAGAACACACCACCCTCTTGTGATTGCAGTCATAGACCTCGGCCACAGTGCGCGTAACGCTATGACGTGGGACATCGACATTGGGGCATAGCCCAAACGGGCGGGCCTCGACGTTGGCACAAGTGACAGGTCAGGCAGGGAAACGACGGGCCGGAACGGACCATCCGGGCAATTTATTCGGACAATATTCAGGCAAAATACCTTTTGATTCCGGAACCGTACGAAACGGACCGCACTACTACCGGAGTACAAACAGGAACCGAACAAAAGGATTTTCCATAGCGTGTCGCTATCGGCGCCGATAAGAGACAAAAGGGAGGATTTGCCTGAAATAGGGTGGACGCCGGACCGACGCGGACACCCTGCTGTAGATGACGCGCCCGGACAGAAATACTGACACGATGGGTGCGACAGATTGATATCGTGCGGGCTTCCGACGTCTGGAGGGACATGTTCAGCAAACTCGCCAAGGTGGCCAACGCCGCCTTCGCCGTAGCCCTGGGTGCGGCGCTGCTGGGGACGGGCGCGGGGGCCGCGCAGGCCGATCCCGGCCCACCGGTCGTGGGCGGCGGCTCCGGCATCATCATCTCCGACACGCCGGGAGCCCTCAGCGACCAGTTGTTCGAGTGCACGGTCACCACGGTCGGCCGCGACGGCGCGGGGCGCCTCGTCGGCTTCACCGCCGGGCACTGCGGCGAACCCGGGTACGAGGTCTACGCCGAGGCCGACCGCGGCGCCGGCGTGATCGGCCGGTTCGTCTACTCCAACCACGATCTGGACTACGCCGTCCTCGAATTCAACGAGAACAAGATGATCCCGGTGAACCGGATCGGCAACGTCACCATCACCGGGCTCGGCGGACCCGCCCAGTTCCCGACGATCGTCTGCAAGGAAGGCCGGACCACCGGCAACACCTGCGGCATCAGCTGGGGCGACGTGTTCGGGTCGAACACCGAGACCTGGAGTCAGATGTGCGTCGTGGAGGGCGATTCCGGCGCGCCGGTCGTCGTCGGCTCCACGCTGGTCGGCATGGTCAACGCCTACCTCGCCGTCGCGTGCTTCGGCCCCGAGGTGGGCACCAACATGTCCACGATCACCGACGACGTCAACGCTCGCGGCGGCATCGGAGCGGGATTCCGGCCGATCTGACGTTTTCTGCACAGCGCGGCGGCGCACCACTGCGACAGTGGTGCGCCGCCGTTTTTGTCGAACTGCCATCGTCGGTTGTACTGCCATGTCGCACTGCCACTTCGGATCGACAACCTTTACCGCGCGCCGGGCTGTCCGCTAACTTCAGTTGTGCCGGCACCGCACATCCATCGGGGGACACAGAAATTCATTCGGTTACGAATGCTGTTTCGCAATAGCTACTTTGCAGTGCTGACCCCTGAGCCAGATACGTCGAACGAAGATCAGGGAAAAAAATGAATATCCGACGCAGCGTTACCGCCGGCATTCTGGTGCTGGCCACCACGATCACGATCACCGGCGGCTCTGCCGCCGTCGCGACCGCAGCCCCGACCGGCCAGGTCGTGCACAGCCGACTGCAGGCGGACCGCTTCGAGATACCCACGCGGCGGCTCGAACCCTCCGCGGCGGCACGGCAATACGCCGAAGAGCGACTCGGCCCGGACGGCATCGCCGACATCCGGCAGGCCCACACCAGTGCCAATGCCGAACTCCGGCGGAATGCCGCCCTGCCTGCGGCGGGGCTGCTGCTGGCCGCGGCCGCCTGGTGCGCCCGAGGCGCGCTGGGCAGCGTGGCGACCTCCGTCCTCGACGACATCTCGAACGGCGGACAGGGGACCAACTACGCCAGGAACGCCATCATCGGTTGCCTGGTCGGCGAACTCGGCGGCGTGGTCTGGAAGTTCATCAAGAACAAGGACCGGCTGATCGCGGTGGTGGCGGCGGTACTCATCCGCTTCCCGAAGGGCTGACCAGCAACCGTCCGGGTCGGCGAGCGGTAACGAGCCGCCGGCCCGGCACGGTGTGGATACGATCGATCGAGATCGGCATCGAGAGCACGAACGCCGTAGCGTGATCGGCAAGAAACAGGGGCGGCATGCTTCCATACGTGATTATTATCGGCTACAGCGCAGTGCTTTTCATGGTCGCACGTTCCGCGATACAGGGCCATCGTGGACAAGGTCTGCGCGACACCCCTTTTCGTGAGGAGGTGTCCGATCGAGTATTGACCGATCCGGCACTCAGAGGCCGGGCGAACCGCGCGATCCGAAACTACGGTCTCGCCGCTTCGGCAATGTGTATCCCGCCGATCATCGCGATGATCAATATCCTGCGACACGATATCGACCGGCATGTCTCCACGCCGTTTCTGATTTTCCTCACGATATATACCGCGGCGATTATCTGCGTAGCGCTCTACCCGGCCGTGCACATCCGAAAGATGTGACGCGGGCACACCCTCACTGCGCCGCTCGCTCGTCCGGCTGCGGCGCTCGCTCGCTCGGCGCGAGCGCGGGTCCGGTGGCCGCGGCGCACTGCGGCAGGCAGTCCACGCTGTCCAGGCTCGGCGGGCGCCGCGGCGAGCGCAGCAGCACACCGGCGAGCACCGCACCCGCGACCAGCAGCCCGACGCAGATCCACATGGCCTTGGCGAAGCCGTGGTCGAACGCGACGGGATCGCCCAGCGCACCGGAGATTCCGGCCAGGCCGGGCAGCGCGGCGACGGCGAGCAGTTGCGCGGTGCGCGCGACCGCATTGTTCACCCCGGAGGCGATACCCGCCTCGCTCGGCGGCACCGCACCGAGCACGGCTCCGGTCAGCGGGGCGACCAGCGCGGTGAGCCCGAGCCCGAAGACGAGCACGCCGGGCAGCACATCGGTGAAATACGTGGTGTCCGGGCCGATCCGGAGCAGCAACACCAGTCCACCCGCGGCGAGCAACGGACCGACCGTCATCGGCAGGCGCGGGCCGTGCACCTGGGCCCACCGGCCGGCCCGCGCGGACAGCAGCAGCATGACCAGCGTGACGGGCACGGTCGCGACACCCGACATCAGCGGTGAATACCCCGCCACCAGTTGCAGTTCCAGCACCAGCAGGAAGAACACGCCGCCGAGCGCGGCGTACACCGCGAGGGTGACCAGGTTGGCCGCGGTGAAGACCCGCGAGGCGAACAGCGCGGGTGGCACCAGCGGATGGTCGCTGCGCAACTCGATCACCACGAACGCGGCGAGCAGCAGCAGCCCGGCGACGACGAGCAGCGGCATGGTGTCGATCAGGCCGAAGGTCAGCGCGCCGAGGGCGAGCGCGACCACGAAGGCGCCCGGCACGTCCAACCGGGTCCCGGCGTTCGGATCCCGGCTCTCCGGCACATGTTTCAGTGCGACGAGCACGACCACCACCGCGAGCGGCACATTGATGAAGAAGATGGAGCGCCAGCCCGCGACCTCGATCAGCCAACCGCCGAGGAACGGGCCGAGCGCGCCGGAGACGCCGCCGAAGCCCGACCACAAACCGATTGCCGCGCCCTGATCACGCCGATCGATCGACGAGGAGATCAGGGCGAGGCTGCCCGGGGTCAGCATCGCCCCGGCCACACCCTGCAGAATCCGGGCGAACACCAGCATCTCGATGTTCATCGCGGCGCCGCACAGCACCGAGGCGAGCGCGAACCCGATGGTGCCCCAGACGAAGACCTTGCGCCGGCCGAGCCGGTCGCCCAGCGAGCCGCCGAGCAGGATGAACGACGCCAAGGTCAGCGTGTAACCGTTCAGAGTCCACTGCAGGCCCGCGACGTCGGTGTCGAGCGATTCGCCGATCCGGGGCAGCGCGATGTTCACGACGGTGGCGTCCAGCGAGGCCACCGACGAACCGAGGATCGTGCCGAGCAGAATCCAGCGCCCGGTGGACGATTTCAGCCGCGGGAGATCAGTCGTGCTCACCGACCCAACATAATGCGCAGGATCGAACAGCGGCGGTATTCCGGTGGTGTCAGAGTTCCTGGACGCAGACCACGAAATGCCGTTCCTCGTAGACATAGCCGGAACCGCTGTCGCAGGCGCTGACATCGCTGGCGCCTTCGACCCGGTTGACCACCTTGACGCCCTTCTGCGGCGTCGCGCCGGTGCAGTCGATCCGCTTGGGGTCGTCGCCGCCGACATCCATGCAGCCGCCGACCACCCAGTCGATATCCAGGCAGTACGCGCCCTGTTCGATGCCGTTGAGGGTTTCGGCGTAGTAGTTGTCGGCGTCGCCGACGCAGGCCGTGCTCTTGGGCGCCTTGCCGATCACCTTGTAGTTGGCCGCCCGGCTGCCGCACGAGGCCTTCGCGATGGTGGCGTTGCTGGTGGTGCCGCCGAGCGTGACGCAGTCGCCGATGTTCGCCTCGAAGTCGGTGTTGCCACCTTTGTTCGTACTGGTGGGCGCCGGCTTACCGGACGAAGGCTTGGGCGTGACCGAGACGGCATCAATGGTGCCGTTGTTCACCGCGGGCTGCGCGTGACCGCTGATGGTGGAGCTACAGCCCACCAGCACGAGGGCGGCAACACCGACCAACGTCGCAAACGCGACACGACCCCAGGTCAGTTGACCAGACACGTACAGTCCTCCCGAGCTGTAGTGCTTCGAACTCGGACCCCCGGAAAGAATTCGAAGTGCGCAAAGCAGTGCTTGAAATACACGCCATGCATACACCATGGACCGCGCACACGTCGACCCGACTGCGGAATCAGGCTGCTAGCAACCGATCTGAGTACAGTGGTGTTTTCGGTGCGAGAGGAGTTTGTCCGTGAAGCTGATCAGCGCGATCGTATGCGCGACTGCCGCGGCAGGGGTCTCGCTGACCTTATCCGGCACCGCCTCAGCTACCGACGTGCAATGCACTTCGGCGCATGGGACCGACATCACCGTCATCGACGGCAAGACCGCCTGCCGGGCGGCCACCGACCTGCTGGGTGAGGCCAAATCGCTCGGCATCGACGGTATCGGTTACGCGAACGCCACGGCGGGCGCCCGCGCGCTCGGCATCGGTATCGCGGGCGGGGTCGGCGCGGGCGAGGGTTCGGGCGGCATCCCGCTGGCGATCGGCGTCGGACAGGACGCCATCGCGCTCAGTTCCATTGATCGCGACGATGTTTCGTCCACCGTGTGGCCGCCGGTGCTGGCAGTGTCGGTCGCCTTCGAAGGGTCGCGCGCGAGCGCGCGGACGGCCGAGACCAGCGTGGTCTGTCTGGGCGGCGGCGCCTTCGCCTGGAATTCGAGCACCGGCGACACCTGTCTCAGCACGCCGCTGGGCCGCTGGCAGACCGGCGACGAGCGGTTACCCTGAGGGACGGTCCGACGATCGGTGGTCAGGAGGTGACCTCATGGTTTCGGCAATGGCGGCAGGCGGCTTCGACGGTCGCGCCGAGCGCGGCGAACTCCTCGCGCCCCGGGAGATGCTGGTCGACCCGCGCTTCATCCGGCTCGCGGACCAATTCTTCGGCATGTTCGAGCAACCCAGCCGCGGCGGCGGCGCGCTGGCCGTCTACCTCGACGGCAGGCCGGTGGTCGACATCTGGGGTGGCTGGGCCGCCAAGGACCGGCGCTGGAACGGCGAGACCGTCGCGCTGACCTTCTCCACCGGCAAGGGCGTCGCCTCCACCGTCGTGCACCGGCTCGCCGAGCGCGGCCTGATCGACTACGACGCGCCCGTGGCCACCTACTGGCCCGAGTTCGGCGCGCACGGCAAGGCCGACATCACGGTGCGCGATGTTCTGTCGCACCGGGCCGGGCTGCATCGGGTGCGCGGCCTGGTGCCCGGACGCGAGGGCATTCTCGACTACGCGGCCGTGGTCACCGCGCTGGCCGAGAGCCCGGCCGACCCGCGCCGCATCCGCACCTCCGGCTATCACGCGATCACCTTCGGCTGGCTGGTCGCCGAGATCGTGCAGCGGGTGACCGGCGATCCGTTCACCGAGGTGGTGCGCCGCGAGATCGCCGAACCGCTCGGGCTCGACGAGTTCTGGTTCCGGGTACCGGAAGCCGAGCGGTACCGGATCGCCAAGATCTTCCCGCACCTGAGCCCGCCCGGGATCCGCTGGAACACCGCGTCGTCGGTGCTGTCCTGGGTGCGGCCGATCCGCGGACTCGCCGAGGCGGGCATGCCGGAGAGCTTCGACGAACTGGTCCGCGACCCGCGGGTGCACGACGCGGTGATGCCCGGCTGGAACGGCGTCTTCTCGGCCCGCGCGCTGGCCAGGATGTACGGCGCGCTCGCCAACCAGGGCACGGTGGAACTCCCGCAGCCCGGTGGCGGCAGCCGGACCGTGCGTTTCCTGCGACCGGAGACGATCGAGACGATCAACCAGGTGCAGCCCGCGGAGAGCCGGGACTACGTGCTCGGCCTGCCGCTGCGCTTCACCCTCGGCTATCACCGGCCGGTGCTGATGTCCAAGCAGCAACCGCGAAAAGCGTTCGGCCACTACGGTGTCGGCGGGTCCGGGGCCTACGCCGATCCGGAGCTGGGCATGTCCATCGCGTTCGTCACCAACCGGCTCGGCAACGCGGTGACGGCGCTCGGCGATGCCAGGCTGGCCCGGTTGGCGGCGACGACGCGGGCCACGGTGCGCAAGGCCAAGCCCGCGGTCACGGTCGACGAGAGCGACTGAGCCACGCCGCGGCGCCGGCATGGTCGGGTCGAACCTCGGCCACGGCCGCTTCGTTGCTATGAGTATGGAAGAGGACGCCGCTGGTCCCGGCCCGCACGCGCCGCCGATACCGGTTGCGCGGCTCCCGCGACCACGGCCGTTGCTGTGGCACGCACTGCGGGCGGGCCTGGATTTCGAGGGGTATTTCCGCTGGCGGCGGGCGCGCGACGGCGACCCCCTCTATTGCGAATTTCCCGGTATGGGGTCGGCGTTGTTCACCGGTACCGCCGCGGGTGCCCGCGAAATGTTCCGGGTGCCGGTCGAATCGGTCGAACCGCCGCGGCCCAATCCGATCGAGCCACTGGTCGGCTCGGCGTCGCTGATCCTGGCCGCGGGTGCGCGGCATCGTCGCGATCGGGCGCTGCTCACGCCCGCCTTCCACAGCACCCGGATCCGCGAATACGGCAAGCTCATCCGGGACGCCACCCGCGCGGAACTGGCGGGCGACACCGGCCCGGCGTGGGTTCCCGGTGCGCGCATCGATGCGCGGGCGGCCGCGCGTTCGATCACGTTGCAGGTGATTCTCACGGCCGTGTTCGGCGTGCACACCGCACGGCACCGCACCGAATACGTCGGCGCGATCGGCGCGTTCCTCGACGCGTTCTCCGGGCCGTTGATGCTGCTGCCGGTGTTGCGGCGCAAGGCCTTCGGCCTCGGGCCGTGGGATCGGTTCGTGCGGGCGCGGGCCCGCCTGGACCGGTTGATCCGCGACGACATCGCCCGCAGGCGAGCCGATCCGCACCGCCGCACGACCGACCTGCTCGGCCTGCTGCTGAGCACCCGGTACGACGACGGCACCGTGATCTCCGACGCGGAGCTGTGCGACGAACTGCGCACCCTGCTCGTCGCCGGGCACGAGACCACCGCGACGACGCTGGTCTGGGCGCTGTATCACCTGCATCGCGCGCCGTCGACGCTGGAACGACTACGCGCGGAACTGCGGGCCATCGGACGGGCGGCCGATCCGGCGGAACTGGCGCGGCTGCCCTATCTGGACGCGGTGTGTCAGGAGACGCTGCGGCTGCACCCCGCGGTGCCGATCGTGGTGCGCAGGCTGACCGCGCCGGGCACGCTGTGCGGGATCGCCCTGGCGACGGGCGACACGATGGGGGTCGCGGTGCCGTTGCTGCATTCGGATCCCGCGGTGTGGTCCGCGCCCGAACTGTTCCGTCCGGAGCGGTTCCTCGAACGCCGGTATCGGCCCTACGAATTCGCGCCGTTCGGCGGCGGGCATCGGCGGTGCGTCGGCGCGGCGCTGGCGGACTATGAACTGCGAATTGCGTTGGCCACCATTATCGGCGACGTGCGGTTGCGCCTGCCGCAACGGTATGCGCACGGACGTCCGCCAATTTCGGTGCCGCACAACATAGCAACCGGTCCGCATCGACCGATTCTGTTCGACATCATGAGTGATTTATGTCACGAAGATGTTTGACCGGGTCGGCGCGGCGGCCTACCAGCGGCGGTCCGCGGCGCGGCGGACTCGCCGACGTGACCGGTAACTTTCACTGAACCACATGAAGGCGGACCGGCTATGTGACGGCTACCACACCAGCCGGTCTGCTCGAATCATTATGAAAGACAACTGGCTTCAGGTCACCCCGGGACGGTAGGAAGGACGGCAGGGTCGGGCCGTCAATACCCGTGGAGTGCTCTGCCGGCTCCCGGGCGAATGAGATCTTTGTTCACGCGCGCGTCTATACGTGCGCGCGAGAGATGGAATGGACGAGAAACCTATGCATGTCGCTTCGCACACCGGGTCGCCAGTCGCGCACCGCCGGGGAGCTCAGCTGTCCCGCCGGTTGCGCGCGGGCGCTCTGCTGTCCGCGACGATCGCGGCGGCCGGCGTCCTCCTGGTCGCCCCCGCTGGCGCCGAGCCCTTCCCCGGGTTCGGTTCCGGGTCCGCCGGGTCGGCGAACGAGCCGGCGCCGCAGCAGCCGAACTTCGCGCCCCCGTCGATCAACATCGCCGACGGCGAGGTCGTCGGGGTGGCGCAGCCGATCATCATCAACTTCAAGGAGCCGGTGCCCGACCACGCGCTCGCCGAGAAGTTCATCAAGATCACCTCGTCGAAGTCGGCGCCGGGCCACTTCTACTGGCGCGGCGACAAGCAGGTGCGCTGGCGGCCGAACGACTACTGGCCGGACAACATCGACGTGCAGGTGGAGGCGGGCGGCACGCGCAGCGCCTTCAAGATCGGCGACGCGTTCGTCAGCACCGCCGACGACAACACCCACACCATCACCATCACCCGCAACGGTGAGGTGGTGAAGACGATGCCGACCTCGATGGGCAAGCCCAAGCACGAGACCCCCAACGGCATCTACATCGTCGGCGAGCAGCTGCCCAAGATGATCATGGATTCGTCCACCTACGGTGTGCCGACCACCGACCCCGAGGGTTACAAGCTCGAGGTCGAGTACGCGACCCGCATCTCCAACAGCGGCATCTTCGTGCACGCGGCCCCGTGGTCGGTCGGCCAGCAGGGCAAGTCCAACACCAGCCACGGTTGCCTCAACGTGAGCACCGAGAACGCCAAGTGGTTCATGGAGAACTCCCGGCGCGGCGACCCGGTGGTCGTGGAGAACACCCAGGGCGGGGTGCTCAGCTCCAGCGACGGCCTGGGCGACTGGAACCCGTAGCTACCGCCACTTCTCGCACGAGGCGAGTCACGAGGTTGCGCTGGCGCAACCGGTGACTCGCCTCGTTTGCGTTTGCGGCCCGTCGAGCGTGCACTTTATGTGCATTTGGGGAAATCGGTGATCATTCTGTTGGTCGTTTGATTCACTGAGCGCGTGCTCGAGAAGTTCAACAGCTCGGGGGCCAGCGTTAACCGGCTGTTTGCTCCTTTCCGTAGAGTGCGCGACGTGCGAATGCGGCCGGAGCGAGTTCTACCCCAACCGCGTGGACGTGGCTGGCGCGGCCGACCCTGGCAGGACTACGCGCTGTTCCTCGTGCTCGTCGTCCCGAATCTGGCGTTGCTGACGCTGTTCGTCTACCGGCCGTTGATCGACAACATCCGGCTCTCGTTCTACGACTGGAACATCTCCGATCCGGTGGCCACGTTCATCGGTGTGGCGAACTACCGCGAGTGGTGGGGGCGCACCGACTCCTGGGACATCGTCACCAACACCGTGGTGTTCACCCTGGCCGCGGTGGTCGGCAGCATGGTGCTGGGCCTGGCGCTGGCCCTGCTGCTGGACCGGAAGCTGTTCGGGCGCAACGTGGTCCGCTCGGCGATCTTCGCGCCGTTCGTGATCTCCGGCGCCGCGATCGGCGTGGCCTTCCAGTTCATCTTCGATCCGAGCTTCGGCCTGGTCCAAGACGTGCTGCACCGGATCGGCGTGGACCAGGTGCCGGACTTCTACCAGAACCCGCACTGGGCGATGTTCATGATCACCGTGACCTACATCTGGAAGAACCTCGGCTACAGCTTCGTCATCTATCTGGCCGCGCTGCAAGGGGTCCGGGCCGAGCTGATGGAGGCGGCCGAGATGGACGGCGCGAGCCGCTGGACCACCTTCACCAAGGTGTTGCTGCCGCAGCTGCGCCCGACCACCTTCTTCCTGTCGATCACCGTGCTGCTGAATTCGCTGCAGGTCTTCGACATCATCAACGTGATGACCCGCGGCGGGCCGCTCGGCACCGGGACGACGACCATGGTCTTCCAGGTCTACGAGGAATCCTTCCGCAACTTCCGGGCGGGCTACGGCGCGACCGTCGCCACCATCATGTTCCTGGTGCTGCTGGTCGTCACGCTGATCCAGGTTCGCGTCATGGATCGGAACGAACAGTGAAAACCGCAGGGGTAGAGACACGCTCGTATCGCAGGCGGCAGCGCGGTGTCATGGTGCTCGGCTACGCGGCCATGGTGTGCGTGTTGATCATCGTCGGGGTGCCGCTGTTCTGGATCTTCATCACCTCGTTCAAGGAACGCCCCGACATCTACGTGCAGCCCGCGGTGTACTGGCCGCACAGCTGGCGGCCGGAGAACTATTCCGACGCCACGACGACGCTGCCGTTCTGGACCTTCCTGCGCAACTCGCTGATCGTCACCGGCGTCGTCTCCGCGGTGAAGTTCGTGCTCGGCGTGTTCAGTGCGTACGGGCTGGTGTTCCTGCGCTTTCCGGGCAAGAACGTGGTGTTCCTGGTGATCATCGCGGCGCTGATGGTGCCGAACCAGATCACCGTGATCTCCAACTACGCGCTGGTCTCCCAGCTCGGCTGGCGAAACACGCTGGTGGGCATCATCGTTCCGCTCTGCGGCGTCGCCTTCGGCACCTTCCTGATGCGCAACCACTTCCTGTCGCTGCCCTCGGAGGTGATCGAGGCGGCCCGGATGGACGGCGCCAACTGGTGGCGGTTGCTCACCCGGGTGGTGCTGCCGATGTCCGGGCCGACCATGGTCGCGTTCGCGGTGGTCACCCTCGTCAACGAGTGGAACGAGTACCTCTGGCCGTTCCTGATGGCGGACGGGCCCGAGGTCGCGACGCTGCCGGTGGGCCTCACGCTGCTGCAGAACACCGAGAACCCGAGCGTCACCAACTGGGGGCCGGTGATGGCGGGCACGCTGCTCACGATGCTGCCCATCCTGCTGGTGTTCCTGGCGCTGCAACGTCACATGATCAAAGGCCTCACCTCGGGTGCGGTCAAGGGTTAGAAACAGGAGAAACCACGTGTCCACTTCTCAGTTCCCCGCGCTGTCCCGGCGCGGATTCCTCGGGCTGGCCGGCACGGTCGCCGCGGGTGCTGTGCTCACCGCGTGCGCGGGCACCGGCGGTGGGTCCAAGCAGTCCGGCGACTCCACCACGATCAACTTCTGGTCCAACCACCCGGGCAGCTCGAAAGACCAGGAAACCGAGCTGATCAAGCGGTTCACCGAGAAGTTCCCGGACCTGAAGGTGAACCTGATCGACGCGGGCAAGAACTACGAGGAGGTGTCGCAGAAGTTCAACGCGGCGCTCTCCGGTGGCGAGCTGCCCGATGTCGTGGTGCTCTCCGACGTCTGGTGGTTCAACTACGCGCTCAACGGCTCCATCGAACCGCTGGACGCGCACTTCGGCGCCGCGGGGGTGCAGCTCGACGACTACGTCGACTCGCTGGCCTCGGACTATCTGTTCAACGGCAAGCACTACGCGCTGCCGTACTCGCGTTCGACGCCGCTGTTCTACTACAACAAGGACGTGTGGGCGAAAGCCGGTCTGCCCGACCGTGGTCCGAACAGCTGGCAGGAATTCGACGAGTGGGGTCCCAAGATCCAGTCGGTGGTCGGCGACGGCAAGCTCGCGCACGGCTGGGGCGATGCGAAGAACTACCTGGCCTGGACCTTCCAGGGCCCGAACTGGACCTTCGGCGGCGCGTACTCCGATCAGTGGACGCTGAAGTTCACCGACCCCGGCACCATCGCGGCGGGCCAGTTCTTCCGCGACATGATCCACACCAAGAAGTACGCGGGCATCAAGCCGCAGATCGCCGTCGATTTCGGCACCGGCGTCATCGCCTCGACCATCGCGTCCACCGGTGACCTCAAGGGCATCAAGCAGAACGCCGAAGGCAAACTGCAGTTCGGCACCGCCTTCCTGCCGCACCCGAACGGGCCCGGCGTCACCACCGGCGGTGCCGGCCTGGCGATTCCGGCGCGGATCTCGGACCAGCGCAAGATCAACGCGCTGAAGTTCATCGAGTTCATCACCAACCCGACGAACACCGCGTACTTCTCGCAGCAGACCGGGTACATGCCGGTGCGCAAGTCGGCCGTCACCGACCCTACCGAACAGGACTTCCTGGCGAAGAACCCGAACGCGAAGGTCGCCATCGACCAGCTGCCGCTGACCAAATCGCAGGACTACGCGCGCGTGTTCGTGCCCGGCGGCGACCAGATCATCGGCACCGGCCTGGAACAGATCGGCCTGCAGAACGCCGACCCCGCAACGGTTTTCGGCAACGTCACCAGCCAGCTGCAGGCCATCATCGACCGGCAGATCACGCCGAAGCTGCCCAAGTAGTACCCCTGGTTCGTCATGGCGGCGGGCACCCGGCGGTCCGCCGCAATGACCTGGGGCGCAATTCGATTCATCCGAGGAAAGGCCGACAACGATGGCAACCGTGCAGTTCGAGAGCGTCACGCACCTGTATCCCGGTGCGCCGACGCCCGCTGTCGACAGCCTGGACATCGACATCGCCGACGGCGAATTCATTGTCCTCGTCGGCCCTTCGGGCTGCGGGAAGTCGACCAGCCTGCGCATGCTGGCCGGGCTGGAATCGGTCGAGGACGGGCGCATCCTGATCGGCGGCAAGGACGTCACGGGGCTGCCGCCACGCGCCCGCGACGTCGCCATGGTGTTCCAGAGTTACGCGCTGTACCCGAATATGACGGTCGCGCAGAACATGGGCTTCGCGTTGCGCAACGCCGGCATGAACAAGGCCGACACCCTGGTCCGGGTACAGGAGGCGGCCAAGATGCTGGAGCTGGAACACCTGCTGGACCGCAAACCCGCGAAACTGTCCGGCGGACAACGGCAACGGGTCGCGATGGGCCGGGCGATCGTGCGCAGGCCGCAGGTGTTCTGCATGGACGAGCCGCTGTCCAACCTGGACGCGAAGCTGCGCGTGAGCACCCGGTCCCAGATCGCCGCGTTGCAGAAGCGGCTCGGCACCACCACCGTCTACGTCACCCACGATCAGGTGGAGGCGATGACCATGGGCGACCGGGTCGCCGTGCTGCTCGACGGCAAGCTGCAGCAGATCGCCGCGCCCCGCGAGCTGTACGACAACCCGGTGAACACCTTCGTCGCGGGCTTCATCGGTTCGCCGGGGATGAACCTGCTGGAGGCGCCGGTCCGGGACGGGGCGGCGGTACTCGACGACCTGCGTATCCCGTTGCCGCGCACCGCGAAAACCGGCGATCGGGTGATCGTCGGCATCCGCCCGGAATCGTGGGAGGTCAGCACCGACGCCGACGGCCTCACCGTGGCCGCCGAACTACTCGAGGAACTCGGCGCCGAATCCTTCGTCTACAGCCACGGCGTGGCCGAGGACTGGAACAGCCGCTCCGGCAAGGTGGTCGCCCGAGTGGACCGCCGTTTCCAGGTAGCACTCGGCGACCAGCTCCGCCTCCGCCCCAAACTGGACGACGTCTTCTTCTTCGACGCCGACACCGAAGACCGCCTATGACGAGAACTCACTGACGGTCGTAGTCGAGCTGCGCTTTTCGCATCGACAAGCCTACTTCCGCGTACACCTCGTCGTAAGATCTCCGCTCCTCGGGCGTCATAGCGGCGAGTTCGGCATCTCTGAGCTTCTGGTAGCTAACCGTTCTCAACTGTGTTGCCCTAGCCCGCAGAATCGTCTTTGCGGCCGCCGCTGCGCAGGAGTTCGGTCTCGACCTCATCCAGCAGAGCGGTACACAGCTTGGCGTCGGCAGTCAGCAACGGTATGCGGCGCTCGATTGCCAACTGCGCGAACAATGCGTCGTACATTCCTAACCGTTTGCGCGCAGCCAGGTCTGCTGCGAGCTCCAATCGATCGGCTGTGATCTCGTGCACTACAACTCCTAGGTCATCGATCACTCGAACCGCCGCGACGAAACCTTCGCGGGTCAACCGTCTCGTCAACAGTCCCTTATTGCGCAGCACACCCGCCACTTCAACTCGTGCAAAATCAACTGTCTCTAACGATATGGCTCCATCTATGAAGTGCTGCTGCACCTCACGGGCGTGCTCGTAGCCGTCTTGATCGATGAACCAACGCAGGAAGACGGCGCTATCAACGAGGTAGTTGTCAGCCACGGTCCTCGTCCCGGAGTCGATGGAGCTCGTCCTCGATGCCGGTAACTCCGCGCATCCGGTCTTGCACATCCGCCAACGCCGCAGCGGCAGCGATCCGGCGGCTGCGGCGTGCTCGCTGGCGAGCCAGCTCCAGGACGGGCGCGAGCTCCCCGTCCGGTAGCTGGTCGACCAGTTCGTGCAGCTCGTCACGAAGTGCGCTCATGCTGCGAGTTTACCGCGAGAGCGGTGACCGCCTACCAGATGCGGACGCGGGCCTCGGGGGCTAGGTAGAGGGCGTCGTCGGGGGTGACGTCGAAGGCTTCGTGGAAGCTGTCGATGTTGCGGACCACCGCGTTGCAGCGGAATTCGGGCGGGGAGTGCGGGTCGATGGTGAGGCGGCGGATGGCTTCTTCGGTGCGGGCCTTGGTGCGCCACACCTGGGCCCACCCGTAGAAGACGCGCTGCAGGCCGGTGAGGCCGTCGAGCACCGGAGCCTCGGCGCCGTCGAGGGAGATCTTGTAGGCCTGCAGGGCGATGGACAGGCCGCCGAGATCGCCGATGTTCTCACCGATGGTGAATTCGCCGTTCACGGTGTGTTCGTCGGACAGGTCCTTGGGCGAGAGCACGCTGTACTGGTCGATCAAAGCCTTTGTCCGCTTACCGAATTCGGCACGGTCGTCATCGGTCCACCAGTCGACCATGTTGCCGTCGCCGTCGTACTTGGCGCCCTGATCGTCGAAACCGTGCCCGATCTCGTGGCCGATCACCGCGCCGATACCGCCGTAGTTGGCGGCGTCGTCGGCGTTCATGTCGAAGAACGGCGGCTGCAGGATCGCCGCGGGGAAGACGATCTCGTTCATGCCCGGGTTGTAGTAGGCGTTCACGGTCTGCGGCGTCATGAACCATTCGTCGCGGTCGACCGGGCCGCCGAGCTTGTTCAGGTCGCGGTCGTGATCGGCGGCGTAGCCGCTGCGGTAGTTGCCGACCAGGTCGGCGGGATCGATCCGCACATCGGAGTAATCGCGCCACTTGTCCGGGTAACCGATCTTCGGGGTGAACTTCTCCAGTTTGGCCAGCGCGGCCGCCCTGGTGTCGGCGCCCATCCAGTCCAGCTGGGTGATGTTGCGCCGGTAGGCCTCCTGCAGGTTGGCGACCAATTCCACCATCCTGGCCTTGGCCTCGGGCGGAAAGTGCTCGGCCACATACAGTTTGCCGACGGCCTCGCCGAGCAGGTCCTGCACCAGCGAGACACCGCGCTTCCACCGCTCACGGATCTCCTCGGCGCCGGTGAGCGTGCGCCCGTAGAACGCGAAGTTCTCCGCGACCAGGTCGTCGGTGAGATACGGTGCGCGCGAACGCAGCAGCCGCCACGCCGCCCAGGCCTGCCAATCGGCGAGCGACTCCGCCGCCCACACCTGCGCGAAGGTGTCCAGGTAACCCGGTTGCCGGACAACGACTTCGGCGAACACCTCGGGTCCCGACGCGGTCACGTGCTCCGCCAGTGCGGAAGTCCATGCCGCCCAATCGAACTCGGGGTGATCGGCGACGAGCGCGGCGAAGGTGGTCAAGTTGTAGCTGCGCTCGGCGTCCCGGCGGCGCACCACGTCCCAGTGCCCGGCGGCGAGCTTGCGTTCGAGTTCGAACACCCGCTGCCCCACGGTGTCCAGATCCTGCGGCAGCAGTTCGGCGATCCGGGGATCGCCCGCGGCGAGGGCGAACATGCGGCCGATGTGCGCGATGTAGGCCGTGCGGATCTCGGCGTGTTCGTCCTGGCGGTAGTACGACTCGTCGGGCAGACCGAGGCCGGACTGGGTGACCTGCACCAGGTAGCGGGCGGAGTTCTTGTCGTCGGTATCCACGTAGAAACCGACGGCGCCACCGACACCGGTGCGCTGCAACCGGCCGAGCAGGGCCGCGAACGCGCTACGGTCGGCGACCTCGTGGATGGCGGCGAGTTCGGCGGAGATCGGGACGAGCCCCGCGGCGGCGACCGTCTCGGTATCCATGAAACTGGTGAACAGATCGCCGATCTTGCGTGCGTCCGTGCCCGGCGCGGCGGCCTCGGCGGAGGCCCGCTCGATGATCGCCTGCACGTCACGCTCGGCCTGGTCGTACAGGGTGCGGAAGGCACCGTCCACCGCGCGGTCGGCGGGGATCTCGTAGTCGTCCAGCCATTTGCCGTTGACATGCGCGAACAGGTCGTCCTGCACCCGTACGCCCTGGTCGAGATAGGACAGATCAATACCGGAAGGACTGGTCAGCTCGGAAGTCACGCTATCCAGTATGCCCACGGACGGGCGGTGCGCAGGTGGGAGTCGGCCCCCCGGCCACGGCGGGCCGGGGTGCGGGGTGGCTGCGGTCAGACGGTCTGCGCGACGCGATCGAACTCACCGTCGTGCGCCCCGAGCAGGAAGGCATCCCACTCGGCGGGGGTGTAGTGCAGGACGGTGTCGCCGTGGCGCAACGTGGTGTGTCCCTCGGCGGTGGTGACGGCGATCAGGGTGCCATCGATGCGCCGACCGGCCCGCAGGCTGTCCAGGAACGCGGTCCATTCGGGTGCGGTGACGGTGATGACGGGCTCGTCGGCGGGGTGGTTGGCCGGATCGCGACGGTATTTGCTGTCCCGGACGAGCACCGCAGCACCATCGAAACGGACCTCGACACATTGGTTGCCGTTGTTGGACCGTGTCGAGGTGAACCAGCCGGTGGGAACTGACCGGTGGGTAGGAGTGGTGGCCATGGGCCGGATTTTACACGCCGGCATAGGCTCTGATCAGGGTCGATGACTCGTCACGGGCCAGCGATTGTTCTTGTGCGCGAACGTAAGCGAAGCTGAGATCGCGCACCAGATCCGGGTCGTCGACCGCCCCGCCGAACACCGCGCTCTCGGCCCAGCCGAAGGTGGGCAGCTGCTCGCCCGCGAAGTCGACCAGATGGAAACTGGACCCGCCGAGCACCGCACCCGCGGTGGCGGCGAACGGGATCACCCGCACCTCGACCGTGTCGAGCTCGTCGATCAGCTCGGCCAGATGGGTCAGCTGCCCGCGCAACACCTCGGGCCCGCCGGTCTGCTGCAACAGGGTGCCCTCGCCGATCACGGCGGTGAGTTGCACCGGTTCGACGCCGCGCAGCCGTTCCTGTCGGCGCATCCGGATCGAGACCAGCTGCTCCACCTGCACCGGGCGGATCATCACGTCGGCGCTGATCAGGGCGCGCGCGTAGTCCTCGGTCTGCAGCAGGCCAGGCACCACCAGGCTGTCGTAGCTGCGGATGCTCTGCGCGCCGAATTCCATGCCGTACAGCCGCTGTAGTTCGGGGCCGATCAGCGCGGACGACCTGGCCCACCACCCGCGCTGCTTGCTCGCGTCGAGCAGGGCGAGCAGCTCGGCCCGCTCCTCGGCTTCGACCTCGAGCAGTTCGAGCACCGGACCGATGGTGTTGGTGGTCAGTACCCGCCTGCCCTTTTCCACATGCGACCAATTCGCCGGGGTGAAGCCGACCCGTTTGGCGAAACCCGCCGAGTCGAACCCGCGTAGTTCGCGCAGCTCCCGCAGTCGCAACACCAGTTCCCAGCGGGCAACGGTTGGCGAGACGGGTGCCATGACAGGCGATCGTACGCGCGGGCACTGCACCGGCGTGTGACTATTGTCAATAGTGACGCACCGCACTATGGTCGGGTCTCAGCGGTCGATTCACTCCCACTTCACACGATCCACCCGCATCGAGGCAGGTTCGTCATGAGTTTGTCCCGCACCGAATCCGACGGTCATCCGGGCGTCCCGGACTACACCGCGATTCAGGACGCGCTCGCCCGCTGCCGCAGCTACCGCAAGGACCACGGCCTCTACGGCATCGTCGACCCGGCGCTGGGCCGCATCATGCTCGAGGTCGGCGCGGTCGGCGCGGTGGTCATGCCCGCCGCACTCGGTCAGCGGGTACGGACGCGACTCACCGAAACGTCGGCCGAGTCGCGGCCGGGGCCGATCATCGCGCATCCGCGCTCGTCGCGCTGGACCTTCCTGACCGGCCCGACCGACAACTCCTACCTCGACACCACGCTGTTCGCCGACCTGTTCCGGGTCTGCGCGTCCGTCGCGCTGCCGGGCAGCCACGTCGTGCTGCCCTCGCCCACCGACGAACACACCGGCTACCGCAACTGGATCGCGCCGCCCGAGCGCGACTTTCGCCGCGAGATGAGCGAGGTGCTGGCCGCTACCCGGGCGTGCGCCTAGCGCGGTGTGGGTGCGGGCGGCGGGGTCAGCGTGATGCTGAACCGGTCCTCGAGATTCTGGTTCCAGTCCCGCTCACACTGGTCGAGCTTGGCCTGGTCGTTGCCCGCCTTGCTGACGCAGTCGATGAAGTCCTTGCCGCCGGAGTCGACGAAGAAGCTGTAGCCGACGACGGCGAGCACGCCCGCGATGATCATGCCGAAGATGCCGAGCACCAGGCCGCTGATGGCCATGCCCGTACCGCCCGCGCGGCCCGAGCGGGCCTTGACCGCCGCGATGATGCCGAAGATGAGCGCGAAGACACCGAACAGGAAGCCGCCGACCACGGTCCAGCAGGTGAGCAGCGCGAGGATGCCGAGGACCAGCGCGGTGATCGCGAGTCCCTTGCCCTTCGGCGATTCCTGCCAGTACTGCCCGGGTTGCTGCCCCGGCGGCGGGTATCCGGGAGGTGGGGGATATTGGCCTGGAGGCGGGTATTGCGACATGGATTTCCTCTCCGGGGTGCGCAGGGATCGCCTACTGATCGCCCACGCTACGGGCGGATGTTAATAAAGTCGGGCATATCGACCACAGCTGGACAGATGTCGACCCGCGCACCGCGCAAGCCCGGAGCACCGCGCCTACTGCGCCCCCAACCGGGCGTGCATCTCCCACACCAGAATCTCCGATGGCCGCCGGGCGCGCACGCGCTGACCACCGGTCCGGGTCAGCCGGACCGCGTCGCCCTCGTCCAGGGTGCCGACGCCCTCCATATCCACCTCGCCACGCGCGACGAACACGTGCAGATACGGCGCGTCGGGCAGGTCGATCGTCTGCTCGGCGTCGCCGGACATCCGCGCCACGTGCAACGCCGCATGACTGCTGTTGATGGCGATCGCGGTGCGGTCCCGGTAGCGCGGCAGGCCCGCCGCCACCGTCACCAGGCCGCCGCCGACCAGCGCGTCATCGATCTCGAGCTGCTGATACCCCGGGGTCAAGCCGGGTTCGTCCGGTACCACCCACATCTGGACGAAATGCACCGGCTCGTCGTGTTCGGCGCCGTCGAGCCGCCACGAGTCGTTCTTCTCCGAGTGCAGGATGCCGGTGCCCGCGCTCATCCGCTGGGCGAGACCGGGGTAGATGACACCGCTGTGCCCGAGCGAATCCTGGTGCACCAGACTGCCGCCGAGCACCCACGTGACGATCTCCATGTCCCGATGCGGGTGGGTGTCGAAGCCCTGCCCGGGCGAGACCACGTCTTCGTTGTTGACGAGCAGCAGGCCGTGATGGGTGTTGTCGGGATCGTAGTGCTCCCCGAACGAGAAGGAGTGCTTCGAATCCAACCAGGAAACCCGCGTCTTCATGCGGTCGCCTGCTCGATGGACGTCGATGTGTGGTGTCGTGAGTGTGGACATCATGGTCCTCCTCTCGGGCCCGTGCACCGATCACCTTTCAGGGTAGGAGCACTTCCGTGGCGGTACTCCACATTCCTAGTAAATTGTCCTGCACTCGGCATTTTACGCGAGCGACCAGCGGGTGAACGCCAGGCGAGCAGAACCGACCGGTCCGCGCGAGCGGTGCCCGGCCCACCCACCGCGGCCCGCCGTTTCCGGGCCGGATTCGTAACATGATGTGCCGCAACGAAACCGGAGGTGACGGCGAGATGCGACCCGAGACGCTCGCGAGCCTCGAGCACCGGCTGCGCGCGCAGGCCCGGCGCGACGGCATCGCACATTTCGTCGTCGGGGTCGCGGTGTTCCGCGACGGCAAACTCCTGGTGGTGCGCCGGGTGCCCGACGACTACCACGGCGGCATGTACGAACTGCCCGGCGGCGGTGTGGAATCCGGCGAGACCTTCGCCGAGTGCGTGCACCGGGAACTGTTCGAGGAGACCGGGCTGCGGGCCCGGGTGATCACCGACTACCTCGGCGGATTCGACTACGCGACCAGAACGAAGTCCAAGGTGCGCAAGTACAGCTTCGTGGTCACCGCCGAGCCGGGGGAGGTGGCGCTGGCACCCGGCGAGCACGACGCCTTCGCCTGGATCGACGCCGAGGTGCTCGCGCGACTGCCGATGGCGCCCGACATGCGGGCCGCGGTGAGCGCTCTGGTCAGCGACCAGGCCCGCGCCGACCAGGCCCTTCGCGCTGATTCGGCGCGGCAGGGCCCGACCAACTAACCTCGCGGCGTGCCCACTGGTCGCTCCGAGAGCTCCACACCCGCGCCCGAGCGGCCGCTCCCGCTGCGGGTCGCACTGCGCGAGAGCCCGGGCGTGCTGCGGCTCGCGGTGGTGCGCTTCGCCGGGCAGTTCGGCGAGGGCATGTTCCAGGCGGCGCTGTCCGGCGCGATCCTGTTCAATCCCGAACGCCAGACCGACCCGTTGGCCATCGCGGCCGGTTTCACGGTGCTGCTGCTGCCGTATTCACTCATCGGACCGTACGCGGGCGCACTGCTGGATCGCTGGGATCGGCGGGCGGTACTGCTGGTCGCGAACGTACTGCGCGCGGTGTTGATCGGGGTGGTGTGCGCGGGCCTGCTCGCCGGCATCGGGGAGACGCCGCTGCTGTTGCTGGCCCTGGCCGTGGTGGGCATCAGCCGGTTCGTGCAGTCGGGCGTGTCGGCGGCGTTGCCGCGGGTGCTCGCGCAGGAATGGCTGGTGCCGATGAATTCGGTGCTCGCCACGGTGGCATCGGGGTGTGCGGCGCTCGGCGCGGCCACCTCGGTCGCGGTGATCGGACTGATCGGGGCGGGCGATTTCGGGTCGGCGGTCGCGGTGGCGATCAGCGGGATCGGATCGGTGCTCAGCGCGCTGCTGGCGGCCGGGTTCGCGCCGCGGGTGCTCGGACCGGAACCCAGCGTCGCGGCGAAGCACGACAGTGCCGTGCACGCCATCCTCACCGGTTTACGCACGGGCGCCTCGGCGGTGTGGGAGTCGAAGCAGGTCACGACGGCGATGCTGGGCATCGGCACGCATCGGATCGTGTTCGGCACCAACACCTTGATCATGGTGCTGGTGCTGCGGCAGACACCCGCCGCGGGCTCGGGTCTGAGCAACGGACTGCTCGGCTTCGGCGTGGCCATCGCCGCGACGGCCGCGGGCATGCTGGCCGCCGCGGTGGTCGCGCCGCTGCTGATTCCGCGGCTCGGGCGGCCGCGCACGGTCGTGCTGGGGCTGGTCTGCGCGACCGTGGTGCAGCTGACACTGGTCACGCCGATCGCCATCGCCGAGGCCGGGACGGCGGCCCAGCATGCGCATCGACTGCTGCTGGTCGGTGCGTTCCTGTTCGGCCTGGCCGGGCAGACGATCAAACTGACCGGCGACGCGACCATGCAGATCGACATCGACGATGCGCGGCGCGGTCAGGTCTTCGCGTTGCAGGACACCGTATTCAATATCGCGTTCATTGTCGCGATCGCCGCTGCGGCCGCGGTTATTCCGGATGACGGACGCTCCCTGCCGGTGATTGTCGCCGGCGCCGGAATCTATTGCGCGGGCATTGTCGCGATCTTGATGAATACCCGGCGACGGACCGAGCCGACGCTCGGCTGACCCGCTACGCAGGAATTATTGAAACAGCGCGGAATTCATGACGTTTCAGGCAATGGTGGGTGCTCGGCCGGGATCACCTCCGGTGCGATTCGTCGACTGGGTCAGATAGTCGGGCAGGTCCGTGTGGTCGTTATGCGGCAGGTTGTCTGCGGCGGTACCCGGCGGTTTCACCTCGGTGTGGATGGCGGGCGGATGAAAGGTGGCCGGGCGCATGGTCTCGAAGGGCGGCTCCACGGCACAGGGGACGACGGCCGAATCCTGCTGGGCGACCGCCGAGTCCGCTGCCTGCGGCCCCTCGCTCCCGAACCCGTCGGTGCGGTGGATCCAGTTGAGCGGCTCGTCGACCGCGTCGGCCGTGGTGCCGGTGACGTGGTGGTTCCAGGTGCCCAGACCGGTGGGGTCGGTATAGAAGTGGTCGAGCACGCCGTCGTCGTCCAGGTCCAGGGCCGCTACATCGGCGATACCGAGACCCGCGCTGTCCCACATGGCATCGTCGGTCAGCCCGTCGCCGTCGAAGTCGAGCCGTAGGGCGTCACCGGGACTCGCCAGTGACAGATCTGCCGCACCGGTCCAGACGTGCGGCGGGCCGACGCCGGTACCGAAGACGTACTCGATCTCGTCCATATTTGGTTGGACGCACCCGATCGGCAATCGGTTCCGCTATTTCGCCACAAATAATTTCGATCGCGAGGTCCGGCATTGCGGCGGGCCGGTCCGGTACGTTGATTTCGCTTCGCCCCGATTCGGCAGTGCGTCAACGAGTTCGAGAGGGAGTCAACGCGACATGGCTTTTCCGGCGATGATCTTCGCTGCGGTGCAGCACCTACTATTCGGTGGGTGGGGCACCATGTTGTACCCGCTCACCGAGATCTCCGACTAGCTCGCGCCCGACGCGATGCGTCGGCTCGGCCGCAAAACCCCTTGTGTACCGGCACTGTTCGGTGTGCTGCTCAGCGGCGTGCTGACCGTACCCGCGCAGGCGGGGCCGCTGCCGTGGGCACCGTCGCCGGTGAACAGTTGTGGCGAAGTGGGATTCGATCCGCGCCTGCGCGACCCTGATCCCGCGCTACCTCCGCCACCGCCCGTCACCCTGCCCGAGCAGATCGATATCCCGATCCCGGTGCCGCAGTTCGTGCCGGTGCCGGTACCCGGTCCACCGCAGCGCGACGTCCGGATCGATCCGCCCCCGCTCGCGCCGGATCCGTGCCACACGCCCTGCCCGGATGTCCGTGACATCGCCGCGGAACCGGCGCCCGCCGCGCCGCCGCAGCGACCGGCATCCGGCGCGCCGATCACGGTGCCGCGCATCGTGATCCGGCCGGAGATCGAGCCGATTCCGGTCCCGGTACCCGAGGGCCCGGCGCCGGAACCGATACCCGCACCCCCACCACCGGTGACGTATCCGGCGGAACCGGGCCCGCTCGCGCCCCGGGTGGCCGAGCCACGCGTGGTCACGGTAGAGCTGGCCGGCCAGGTCACCGGTCACGGCTCGCCGAATCGCACCGACGTGCGCTGGCAGGTGGACGGGACCGACCTCGGCGTGCTGTGGGAAACCGCGCCCGGCGAGGTCGCCGTGGCGTTCGGCGACACCTTCGGCAAGGGCTGGGTGACCGGCGGCGCGGGCCGCGAGGATCAGGACTGGCGCAGCAACGTGCTCGCCTACAGCACCGACCGCGACCTGTCCGACGGGCTTTCGCTGGACCGCATGGTGCAGGACAGCAGGTGTCACGCCGCCGAGATCCTGAGCAGCCGCAAGATCAAGAACTGGGAGACCACGACCATCCCGACCTCCGGCTTCGCGCTGGGCGAGCGGCAGTACCTCAGCTACATGTCGGTGAATCGGTGGAGCCGGATCCCCGGCCTGTGGCGCAACAACTACGGCGGGCTGGCCTACTCCGACGACCACGGCCGCACCTGGACCAAGGATCCGCACGCGAAGTGGGACAACGTCTTCGGCGCCGGCCGCTTCCAGGTCGCGGCGATGGTGCCGCACGGCGACCACGTCTATATGTTCGGCACGCCCAACGGACGCCTCGGGGTGATCGGCTTGGCCCGGGTGCCGAAACAGGACGTGCTCAACACCTCGGCCTATCAGTACTGGGTGCACGGCAACTGGGAATCGGCGGCCGAGAACCAGGCCACTCCGCTGGTCGCCGGGCTGGCCGGCGAAGTGTCCGTCCGGTACGACCCGGGCACCGAGCAGTGGCAGATGGTGTACCTCGACCCCGCCCGCGGGGCGATCGTGCTGCGCAATGCCGCACAGCCGCAAGGACAGTGGACCGAGGCGGTGTCGCTGCTGTCCACCGCCGACTACCCGACGTCCTACGGCGGGTTCCTGCATCCGTGGTCGACCGGCCGGGATCTGTACTTCACCCTCTCGGCCTGGCAGACCTACAACGTGTATTTGATGCACGCGCAACTGGATTCGCCGCGCTGAGGTGCGTCAGCCGTCGACGTCGACGAATCGGACGCGATCGCCCACCCGGATCAGCGCGGGCGGTTCGCGGTCCAGATCCCACATCCGCAACTCCGTCGTGCCGATCAACTGCCAGCCGCCGGGTGTGCTGCGCGGATACACCGCCGAATAGCCACCGGCCAGCGCGACGGCACCCGCGGGGATGGTGGTGCGGGCCCGCGCCCGGCGGGGCACGTTCAGTCGCGCGTCGTCCGATGCCAAATAGCCGAAGCCCGGGGCGAATCCGATGAACGCGCACTGCCAGATCGTGCCGGTGTGTGCCGCGACGACCTCTGCCTCGGTCAGGCGCAGCAACCGCGCGACCTCGGCGAGGTCGGCGCCGTCGTAGCGCACCGGAACGACGAGCGGTTCGTCGGGAGAATCGTTGTGCGCCAGTGTTCCACGGGAAACATCACCCGAATCCCGGCCTGGCCCAGGCTGTTGCAGCGCACCCAGCAGCGAGCCGAGCGCATGGCGCACGGTATCGGCGTGCGCCGGTGAAAGCAGCGTCACCAGCACGGTTTCCGCCGCGGGCAGCACGTCCTGCACACCCGCGAGGGGGTTGCGGCGCAGTGCCTCGACGAGGTCGACCACTTCGGTGCGCTGCGACAGCAGCACCAGCAGTGCTTGATCCCCCGCCGCGCGGATGCGCGGCTCCGTAGCCACCGGGCCGGTTGCCGACGTGCCGTTCATCCGCTCAGCCGAACGGCGCGACCGGCACGCCGGCCTCGTCGAAGGCGGCCCGGATACGCCGGGCCATCTCCACCGCCGCCGGGGTATCGCCGTGCACACAGAGGCTGGCCGCCTGCACCGGTACCGTGCCGGAGCCGTCGACGATATTCGCCGCGCCCGAGACCGCGATCGACATCGCTTGGGCGACAGCCGCATCCGCGTCGAGCACCGCACCGGGCAGGCCGCGTGGCGCGAGCGTGCCCGCGGGCGTGTAGGCCCGGTCGGCGAAACCCTCACCGACGAAACGCACCTCGGCCGCGACCGCCGCCTTCTCCAACTGGGAACCGGCCGGGCCGAGCAAGGCGAGCTCGCCGTCGTATTCGGCGAGCGCGGCCAGCACCGCCGCGGCCGACGCCTGGTCGCGTCCGGCCGAATGATAGAGCGCACCATGCGGTTTCACGTAGCGCACGCGAGCACCGGCGGCCTTGGCGAACGCGTCGAGACTGCCGATCTGATACAGCACCTCGTCGCGCAGCTCGGCCGGGTTCATCGTGATCTCCCGGCGGCCGAAACCGGCCAGGTCGCGATAGCCGACATGGGCACCGATCCGGACCCCCTTCGCGACGGCCAGCTCGCAGGTCCGGCGCATGATCGAGGGGTCGCCGGCGTGAAAGCCGCAGGCGATGTTGGCGCTGGTGACGATGTCGAGCATCGCCGCGTCGTCACCCATCGGCCACGGGCCGAAACCCTCGCCGAGGTCACTGTTCAGATCCAGCGGCACCTTCGGGCCTGCCTTTCTTTACTGCTTCCATTGCCTCACCCTCATTGTCCTCGTCCGCCTGCCGCCTCGGGATCGGCGGTCCGGCCCCTCGGAAAGCCGCAGGTAGACGCCACGGCGCGGGGTAAATAGGCGACGTCGGGCGGGGCGAGCTGGGTCACAGCGCGATGGTCGGGGCCGGTGCGGGCAAGTACGCTCGGAGCAATCATGGCCACGTATTTCGATCCGAAGTCCTGGTCGCCGTTGCGAGCCGTCGATCTCGGCAAGCGCCTGTTCGATCAATCCTGGCTGGAGCAGTGGGTCTCGGTCACCACCGCCTGGGTGGATCCGGTCGTCGACCTCGGTGCGGGCACCGTCACGGCGTTGCTGCCCGATGTCCTGATGACGATGCTCAGCGAGGGGATCCTCAGCCGGTTCGGCGGGCAGGAGGTGAACGCCACCCTGCTCGGGCACGACCTGCACGCCACGCTCCAGGTGCTGAAGGTCCGGCGGCGCGGCGCGCACTTCCAGACCAAGACGGTGCTGTCCCGGCTGCGCTGGGACGACCACCCGATCGAGGCGGTGACCGTGATCGCGCACGAGGTACGGCTGATCCCCGGCGTGCCGACGAAGGTCCGCGCCGGGCGGATGGACCTCGAGGGCACCGTCACCACCGCGGCACTGGTCGGCTGGCTGAACACCCAGCCGCTGGACTGGGTGCTGGAGATCGAGGACACCGGGCTGGTCCGCGCGAAGCACCGCACCCGCAAACTGACGGCCGTGGTCGACGCCGCGGTGCTCGACAACCGGGTGACCATAGACCTGCACCGGGTCAGCTGGTTCGGCCTGCGGATGCCGCGCCGGATGGTCGCCGCGCCCGCGCTGCTGCTCGAACAGCTGCCGAATCAGGCGCGCATCGCACACGCCACCAGGGACGGCGACCTCGTCCGGTTCCGGGTGGAACTGCCCGAGATAACCGGCTCGTTCGACCTGGCGCAGATGCGGTCCGCGATCGTCGCCGGGACCACGCTGATCGTGTTCTGATCAGCCCTGCGCCCGCCACCACTGCTGCAGGGCGGCCTCGGCCTCGTCCCTGGTCATCGGACCGCGATCGAGCCGCAGCTCCTTGAGGAACCGCCACGCCTTACCCACCTCGGGCCCCGGCGGCAGGCCGAGCAACTCCATGATCGCGTTGCCGTCCAGATCGGGCCGGACCTTGGCCAGGTCCTCCTGCTCCTGCAGCCGCGCGATCCGCGCCTCCAGCTCGTCGTAGGTGGCGCGCAGCGCGGCGGCCCGGCGCTTGTTGCGCGTCGTGCAGTCGGCCCGGACCAGTTTGTGCAGGCGGGGCAGCAGCTCATCGGCGTCGGTGACGTAGCGGCGCACCGCCGAATCGGTCCACTGCCCCTTGCCGTACCCGTGAAACCGCAAGTGCAGGAACACGAGCCGGGCCACGTCCTCGGTGAACTGCTTCGGATACTTCAGTGCCCGCATCCGTTTGCGCACCATCTTCGCGCCGACCACCTCGTGATGGTGGAAGCTGACGCCGCCGCCCGGCTCGTTGCGTTTGGTGTCCGGCTTGCCGATGTCGTGCAGCAGCGCGGCCCAGCGCAGCACCAGATCCGGATCGCCCTCCTCGAGGTCGATCGCCTGCTGCAGGACGGTCAGCGAATGCCAGTAGACGTCCTTGTGCTGGTGATGCTCATCGATCTCCAGTTTCATCGCGGGCACCTCGGGCAGCACCCGCTGCGCCAGGCCGGTCTCGCACATGATGTTGATGCCGTCGATCGGATGCGCGCCGCCGATCAGCTTGTCCAGCTCGACCCGGACCCGCTCGGCGGTGATCCGATCGATCTGCTCGGCCATCTCGGTGATCGCCGCCCGCACCCGCGGATGCAGTTCGAAACCGAGCTGCGCGACGAACCGCGCCGCGCGCAGCATCCGCAGCGGATCGTCGTTGAACGAATCCTGCGGTGCGGCAGGGGTATCCAGCAGGCCCGCGAGCAGCGCGTCCATCCCGTGCAGCGGGTCGACGAAGTCGAGCGTGCCGTCGGCGCCGATGCGCACCGCCATCGCGTTCACCGTGAAATCCCGGCGCACCAGATCGTCTTCGAGCGAATCGCCGAAGGTCACTTCGGGATTGCGGGACACCCGGTCGTAATTGTCGGAGCGGAACGTCGTGATCTCCAGCTGCTGGCCGGATTTCGACCCGCTCACCGTCCCGAACGCCAGACCCCCGGTATCCCACAGGTGATCGGCCCAGCCGCGCAGCAGCTCCTGCACCTGTTCGGGGCGCGCGTCGGTGGTGAAATCCAGGTCGGTGCCCAGCCGGCCGAGCACCGCGTCGCGGACGCTGCCGCCCACCAGATACAGCTCGTACCCGCGAGCCGCGAACATCGCGCCGAGCGGCGTCAGCACATCGGACAGCCTGCCCAGCGTCACCGCCGCGGCAGCCAGCAATCGGGTACGTCTATCCAGCTCTGCGTCCTCGGACTTGGGCGAAACCACGAATCGGCAGCTTACTGTGCTGCCCGCGCCGCGCCTGCGGCCCTGCGTGTCGGCGGCACCCAGTGGTGGCGATCTCGGGTGAACCGCGCTCGCGGCGCCGCGGCCGACAACACCGCAAACCCAACACAGTAGGATTGCTTGGTGTCTCCGGCCGATCGCGCGAACAGTCGACGCCGCCAGCCTCGGCGCCGCGGTTCGGCCGCCAATGCGGCGAAACCGCGCATGCGCACGGTGCGGGAAACCTCCGCGGGCGGGCTGGTCGTCGACGGTTTGGACGGTCCGCGCGAACAACGCAGCGCGGCACTGATCGGCCGGACCGACCGGCGCGGGCGGTTGCTGTGGTCGCTGCCGAAGGGACATATCGAGGAGGGGGAGACCTCCGAGCAAACCGCGATCCGTGAGGTGGCCGAGGAGACCGGGATCAACGGTGTGGTGGTGGCCGAACTCGGCAGCATCGATTACTGGTTCGTCACCGAAGGCCGCCGGGTACACAAGACGGTGCATCATTATCTCTTGCGTTCCACCGGCGGCGAACTGTCCGACGCCGACGTGGAGGTCACTCAGGTGGCGTGGGTCCCATTGAGCGAGTTGAATTCTCGACTGGCCTACGCGGACGAAAGACGTCTGGCCGAGGTGGCGAACAAGCTGATCGACCGGATGGAGACCGGCAAGCGATGACCCAGACTTTTCGGCGTCGCGCAGCGATTCCGTTGGGGATCTTCGTCGCGCTCCTGACCATCCTCGGGTCGGGGACGACGCTGCCGCTGCTGGCGCCGCCCACGGCGCAGGCCCAGCCCACCGGTTCCGGAACGGTGTCCGGGCCGAAATTCCTGAAACTGTCGGTGGATTCGGTGAGCCCCACCGCGGTGACCACGACGAGCGACCCGGTGGTGACGGTGTCGGGCCGGGTCACCAATATCGGCGACCGCGCGGTCAAGGACATCAGCGTCCGCATCCAGCGGGCGGCCGCGATCACCGAGCCGGGCAATCTGCGCGCCGCGCTGCGCCTCGATCAGGTCAACTACGAGGTGAACGGCCCGTTCGAGGACGTCGCCCCGCAGCTCGCGCCCGGCCAGTACAAGCAGTTCTCGGTGAGCATCGCGCTGCGGCCGGGTAGCGGCACGAGCAGCTCGCTCGATATCAGCAAACCCGGTGTGTATCCGTTGCTGTTGAACGTCAACGGCGAACCGGCCTTCGGCAAACCCGCCCGCCTCGACGACGCCCGGTTCCTGCTGCCGGTGCTCGGCCTGCCGCCCGGGTCGAAGAGCGCCGACGCGGCGGAGGCGGTGTCCGCGCCGACCGACGCGCCGGTCGCGACGACGCTGCTGTGGCCGCTGGCCGACCGGCCGCGCATGGTCGCGGGCATCGCCGGCTCGGTGGACGGGAAGGTCGAGCTCACCGACGACGAACTGGCCGCCTCGCTCGGCAAGGACGGCCGGCTCGATCAGCTGCTCGGCGCGCTGGAGAGCGTGTTCGACCTGACCCCGGGTCGCGATCGCACGCTGCTGTCTTCGGTCTGCCTCGCGGTGGATCCCGATCTGCTGCTCACGGTGGACGCGATGACCAAGGGCTATCGGGTGCTGGCCAGTCCGTCCGATCCCGACGGTGCGACCAGGGCGGGTGCGGGCGCCGCGCAGGCGCAGACGTGGCTGGACCGGCTGCGTGCGCTCGCCGGCTCGATGTGCACGGTCGCGCTGCCGTTCGCGCAGGTCGACCTGTCCGCGCTGGCCGCGGTGAACGACCCGGACCTCTCGGCCCGGGCGATGAACGCCCCCGCCGAACTCGTCGATTCGATCCTCGGCGTCAAATCGGTGCGCGGGGTGAGCCTGCCGGATTCGGGCAGCATCGACGCGAACGCGGGAATGCTGCTGCGCAGCCACGGTTTCGGCACGGCGGTGCTCGCCGACACCGCCGTCGCGCCGGAGGGCACCGCGGGCACCTCCGAGGTTTCGCAGCAGACGGCTACGCGCGGCGATACCAAGACGCAGACCACGACGACCCAGGTGCCCGACACCGGCGCCCCGGAAGTGGTGCGCCTGCCCGCGATCACCGCGCCGGTGCCGCCCGCGCCCGCCGCACCCGAACCCACCGCCTCGGCCACGTCGCACGGTCAGTCACCGAGCAGCGCGGGGGCGTCCAGTACCGCGGCCACACCGAGCGGCACCTCGGTGCCGAACAGCGGCGCCGCACCGAACGGCGCGCAACCCACCCTGCCCGCGAGCGATGCCGCGCTGCACGCCGCGACCTTCGATATCTGGTCCGCGACGGCGCTGGCCGCGGTCGGCTCGTCCAACCCGCCGACCCCGTCGTTCACGCCCGCCTCGGTGCGCTACGAGGTCAGCAACGATTCGCGCGCCGCCCGGCTGCAGGACGCGCTGGGCGCCATCTCCTGGTCGGCGCTGAATCCGCAGCCGGACCAACCGCGTTCGATGCTGCTCGTCCCGCCGCAGCAGTGGGGCGCGAACCGCGAAGAGGGCAAGGCACTGCTGCGCCAGCTCGAGCTGCTGCTGCGGGCGAACCTGGCGACCCCGCGGCCGTTCCAGGAGCTGGTCACGCAGCCGACCGACCCGAAACCCTATGAGCTGGACTACCTGGCCCAGGCCGAGCAGGACGCGGTGCCCGGCCGGTTCCTCGATCCGGTGCGCGATCAGGGCAGGCGGATCAGCGAATTGATGCGGGCGATCGTCGATGTGCCCGAGATCAAACCGAGCCCGTCGGAGTTCCTCACGCCGCTGCGCGATGACCTGATCCGGGTGCTGAGCTCCTCGGACCGGCGCACCGGCGACGCCACCCAGGCGGACACCTTCGCCCAGCGCCGCATCGACCAGAGCACCCGGACGATGGACAAGCTCTATCGCTCGGTGACCGTGCTCCCGCCGGGCGGGGTGTACACGCTCGCGTCCGAGCAGAGTCCGTTGCTGCTGGTCGCGCGCAACGATCTGCCGGTCTCGATCCGGATCAAGTTCCGCATCGAGGCGCCTCGCGAGACGAAGATCACCGACCTCGGCGAGCAACAGCTGCCCCCGCGCGGGACACGCTCGTTCCAAATCCCGACCGAGGTGAGCGACAGCCGTAACCTGGTGATTCCGATCTCCCTTACCACACCCGACGGAATCCCGCTGGGCGATGCCACACAGGTCTCGGTGCGTTCGAACGCCTATGGTCAGGCCCTGGCAATAATTACGGCATGCGCCGCCCTGCTGCTGTTCCTGCTGATCGTGCGCCGCTTGTGGCGGCGGTTCCGCGGTCAGCCCGACGTCGCCGACGAGGGGCTCGATCCGCCGCTGCGCCGGCGGGTCATCCGCTACGGGCGCGCCAAGCAACGGGCCATACAACAGCAGGAGCATCAGGAGGCACAGTGAAGGACGGTCATCTAGCGTCCTCCGCTGTCGCCCGATCCCCCCATCGCCTGCTGTGCGCCGGCACCAGCCCCGGCTACCGGATTTGGACGTCCGGCAAACCACAGTGGCAGAGTGGAGGACAATCGCTGGAGGCTCGCAGCAGCGCAGGGGTGGTGCGAGTGATGGGCAGTACCAGGAGGAACGGTGAGCGAGTCGGTATTTCTGCCGTTCACCGACCGGATCGGCCCGAGCAGTCCCGCCGGGGCACGGACGCGGCGCGTAACGATCCCGCAGCACTGCTCGTCGGCGCCGATCGGGTGCGGCTGTCCCGCGGAAAACAGGAGGCATGATGAGCGACGATGATCCATCGGCGCATCGGCCTCGATCCGATCGGCGCGACGGGCCACCGGCCCGTCGGGCGCCGGTTGCGCCGTGGGAACGGCTCCCGCCGCAGGCGGAGGCGGAGGAGCCGGACATGAACCCCGGCCCCTACGACGCCCCCGCGCCGCGGGTGCCGCAGGTCAGTCGTCCGTCGGCACCGCCACAGCGGATACCGCCGGGACAGCGCGTGCCGCCCGGACCCGCACAACGTCCGCCGGGCCCGCCCCAGCGGCCCGCGCCCGCACCGCATCCCGGTCAGCGGCAGTATCCGGCGCAGCAGCCACCGCCCGCGCCACCGCAGCAACCGCGCCCGGCACCGAGCCAGCGGCCGGGACCGCCGCCCGGTCAGTCCGGCGGGATGCCGGCGGCACCCCGGCCCGCGCCCGGCGCGGTGCGCCCCAACCAGTCCGGCGCACCGCGCCCCAGCCAGTCAGACGCACCGCGCCCCAGCCAGTCCGGCGCGATGCCGGCCGCACCACGACCGGGTCAATCCGGCGCGATCCCCGCAAGTGCGCCGCGATCCGGGCCGATGCCGGCGGCACCCGCGCGGCCGGCGCCCGGCGCGCCGCCCGCACCACGTCCTGGACAGCCCGACCCGATTCCCGGTGGCGCACCCCAGTCCGGTCGCGTGCCGCCGCCGCGGTACGCCCCACCGCAGGCACGGCCCGAGCCGTATCCGCCGCCGCGTCGCCGCCCACCCGCGGCCCGCGACGCGCAGCCGGTCGACGTGGCCAAACGCCCGCGCACGCAGGAGTGGCCCGCCGCCACCGCGACCAAAGAACCCGAGCAGAGCGCCAATTCGCGGCTGCTCAAGGACTCCGGCTCGATCGCGATCGCCACGCTGATCAGCCGGCTCACCGGTTTCGGCAAGCAGCTGCTGCTCGCCACCGTGCTCGGCCCCGCCATCGCCAGCGCGTTCACCTCGGCCAACCTGATCCCGAACATGATCACCGAGCTGGTGCTCGGCGCCGTGCTCACCGCGATGGTGGTGCCGACGCTGGTCCGCGCCGAGAAAGAGGACGCCGACGGCGGCGCTGCGTTCGTGCGCAGGCTCGTCACCGCGGCGTTCGTGGTGCTCGCCTTCGCCACGCTGCTGGCCACCGCGACCGCACCCATCCTGGCGACCCATGTCTTCGTCGCGGCCGACGGCAAGGTCAACACCGCGCTGACCACCGCGCTGACCTTCCTGCTGCTGCCCGCGATCCTGTTCTACGGCATGTCCGCGCTGTTCACGGCGATCCTGAACACCAGACAGGTGTTCCGGCCCGGTGCCTGGGCGCCGGTGCTGAACAACGTGGTGGTGCTGCTGGTCCTCGGTCTCTACGCGCTGACGCCGGGGGAGATCACCCTCGATCCGGTGCGGATGAGCGATCCGAAACTGCTCGTGCTCGGCATCGGTATCACGCTCGGCGTGGTGACCCAGGCGCTGACCCTGGTCCCGGCGATCCGCCGGGAGGGTATCGACCTGCGCCCGCTGTGGGGTGTCGATACCCGGCTCAAGCAGTTCGGCATGATGGGCCTGGCCATCATCCTGTACGTGCTGATCAGCCAGCTGGGCTTGATCTTCGCCAACCACGTCGCCTCCGGCGCCGACGAGGCCGGCCCGGCCATCTACTCCTACGCGTGGCTGCTGCTCCAGCTGCCCTACGGCGTCCTCGGCGTCACCGTGCTCACCGCGATCATGCCGCGCCTGAGCCGCAACGCGGCCGACGGCGACACCCCCGCGGTGGTCGACGACCTTTCCGTCGCCACCCGATTGACGATGATCGCGCTCTTCCCGGTGGTCACGTTCATGACGATCGCCGGGCCCGAGCTCGGCCAGGCACTGTTCGGCTACGCCCGCTTCGCCGGTGACGCGCAGCGACTCGGCCATGCGGTCAGCTGGTCGGCCTTCGCGCTGATCCCGTACGCGCTGGTGCTGATTCATCTGCGGGTGTTCTACGCCAGGGAACAGGCGTGGACGCCGACCTGGATCATCCTCGGCATCACCACGGTGAAGACCATCCTCTCGGCGCTGGCCCCGGTGATCGCCAGCGACAGCGATTCGGTCGTGATCGTGCTCGGTGTCGCGAACGGGCTCGGCTTCACCGCGGGCGCCGTGATCGGCGGCTACCTGCTGCATCGCAGCCTCGGCGACCTCCGGATGGCCAATGTCGGGCGCACCGTCACCCGGGTGGTGCTCTCCTCGCTGGCCGGCGGCGCCGTGATGTGGATCGTGGACCGGGTGCTCGGGCTCGAACGACTGACCGATTCGTTCGGCGGTCCCGGCTCGCTGATCCGGGTCGCGATCACCGCCGTCGTCATGTTCACCGTGGCGTTCGGGCTGATGCGCCTCGCGGGTGTGCCGGAGGTCGTCGGCATCACCGTCGCGATCTCGCGCCGCCTCGGCTGGACGCCGCCCGCACCGGATCTCGATCTCGACGGACCGGTCGACGATCCGTACCCGACCCAGATTCTGCGCAGGCCGGACCCGTATCCGGCCTACCCCGCCTTCGATCCGTACATGGACGCTCAGACCATGGTCCTACCGGTGATCAGAGCCGATGCCGTTGACATCACCGGCATGGGCGAGTTCCCGTACCCTGTTCGGCAGAGAAGCACAAGTGGCGAAATCGCCGGAACCTCGACATACCAGGGCGAAGGAGGACCGAGGGTGAGCGACGACGCGGTGGGCGGCGTCCCAGCCGCTGATTCTTCTGCGACCACGGCAGGCGGGCTTTCGACCGACGCTCCGCCACCCGGTGGCGAGCCGTCGGATCCCGCGTACGCGAACCGCGAGCTCGGTGCCGGTCCACCGGCGGACGAGGCGGGTCCGCAGGAGCAGCAGGCAGGTCCACCGGATCAGCACGAGCGCCAGCACCAGCTGCCGCCACGCGACCCGATGTACGACACCGGGATGATCCCGATCGGCGCGCCGGAGATGCCGCCGCTCGGTGGCGACACCCCGGGCGGCCGCCGGACCCCGCGCGGTCCCAAGCTGATTCCCGGCGCGTCGGTGGCCGGCGGCCGCTACCGGCTGCTCGCCGGACACGGCGGCGCCCGCGGCCTCAAGTTCTGGCAGGCGCTCGACATCAAACTCGACCGTGAGGTCGCGCTGACCTTCGTCGACGCCGACCAGAAGGCGGCGGACAACTCCGGTCACGACGGCCCGCAGGCGATCCTGTCCCGCACGCTGCGCCTCGGCCGGATCAACTCACCGGGCCTGGCCCGCGTGCTCGACGTGGTGCGCGGCAGCTCGGGCGGCATCGTGGTGGCCGAGTGGACTCCGGGGCGCTCGCTGCGCGAGATGGCCGAGACGGTGCCTTCGCCGATCGGTGCCGCGCGGGCCATCCGCGCGCTCGCCTCGGCCGCCGAGCTGGCGCACCGTGGCGGCGGTTCGCTGTCCATCGATCATCCGGACCGGGTGCGGATCAGCGCGTCCGGCGACGCGGTGCTGGCCTTCCCCGGCACGCTGTCCGACTCCGACGCACAATCGGACGTGCGCGGCCTCGGCGCCATGCTCTACGCCCTGATCACCGCCCGCTGGCCGATCCGCTCCGGCGGCGTCACCGGTACCGCCGCGACCGTCGGAGGGTTGCGGCTCGCCGACTTCGGCCCGGACGGCACACCGGTGGAACCGCGCCAGATAAGACCCGAGGTGCCGTTCGAGATCTCGGCGGTCGCGGTGCGCTCGCTCGAGTCGAACAAGGGTGTACGCACCGCCGCGACCGTGCAGCACGTGCTCGAGCAGGCCTCGGTGGTCGATCAGAAGACCGATTTCATCCCGGTGCTGCGCCTGGGGCAGCGCGCCACGCCGCCGGCCCCCGACGAATCGCTGGCCGATCCGGAACTGCTCGCGGCGGAGCGGGAACGCTCCCAGCGGATGATGTGGATCATGGTCGGCCTGGGCATCCTGGCCGCCCTCGTGGTCGGCATCGTGATCTGGTGGATGGTCAGCGTGTTCGCGCCCGGCGCCTCGGACGCGCCGCTGAACGAGCAGCGCAATATCGGCCTCACCACGAACAACGCCCCCGCACCGACACCTGCCGCGGCCGGGCCCACGGCCGGCAGCGGGGGCGTGCAGGTTCCGGTGACCGGGGTGACGGTGTTCTCCCCGGAGGGCACCCCCGACGGCGTCGGCAACGTCAACGCGGTACTGGATCAGAATCCGGCCACCATGTGGCGCACCGATCAGTACTTCCAGCAGTTCCCCGCGCTCAAGAAGGGTGTGGGGCTGCTCGCGACGCTGCCGAGCGCGGCCAAGCTGACCAACGTCACGATCAATTCGCCGAGCCCGGGCACCGCGGTGGAGATCCGCACCTCGCCGACCGATTCGCCGACACTGGACCAGACCCAGCTGATCGGCTCGGGCAAGCTCGTCGAGGGGCTCACCGATATCCCGGTCCGCACCGACCAGGCGGCCCGCTACGTGCTCATCTGGATCACCGGACTCGGCAACTCCGGTGGTCAGTTCCAGACCTCCATCGCCGATATTCGTTTGGATGCCACGCCTTAAGAGTTACTGATCGTCTCCCGCCGCACGTGTGTCGACCGTGCCGGCGCCGCGCCCGCCGCTCCGGTCGCGCGGCTCATCTCCGAATCCCTGGCAGATAGTTGCTGCCGAATCGCGACTGACGATATGATCTCCTCGCGCTCTCAGCAGGGGAGCTTCCCAGGTTCTGGTGCCTCGATCCTGGATGCTGCGAAATTTCGGTAATGGTCCTCGATGTCCGTTGCCACCGTGAGCGCTGTCAAGGGGTTGGCATTGTCGTCCGATGTGAACGAGGATTTCCGCGGGGGGACGTCGCGGCCAGTCGCGTACCGCGAACGCTCGTTCGTGGCCGGCGACTACAGCGACGTCGAGTTGCTGCAGGCGCATGTGCGCGGGGAGCGGCACGCCTTCGCCGAACTGCTGCGCAGGCATAACGATCATCTCTGGCAGACCGCGCTGCGCACCTCCTACACCCGCGAGGACGCGGCCGATTCGCTGCAGGACGCGCTGCTCTCGGCACACCGCACCGCCGCCAAGTTCCGGGCGGAGGCCGAGGTGCGCAGCTGGCTGCACGCGATCGTGGTGAACGCCTGCCTGGACCGGATCCGGCGCAACAAGATCCGCAAGGCCGTCTCGCTGACGCCGGAGACCGTGCCGGAACCGCGGGACGAGCGCGACGCCGTCGCCGAGCTGGAGATGTCGCTGGTGGTCGATCACGCGCTGTTCTCGCTGCCCGCCGACCAACGCACCGCCCTGGTTGCGGTGGATCTGGAAGGGTATAGCGTGGCGGAGGCCGCCGCGATGCTCGGCGTCCCGGAGGGGACGATCAAGAGCCGCTGTGCACGCGGCAGGCAACGTCTACAAGAACGGCTGGAATTTCTGCGCGATCCGGGGAACCGGAAGTAGTTGAGATGCGTCATTAATAGTGACGAACCCGTTGACGATGTCCTAGTAAGTCCCCGGCCCCGAGGGGATCCCGCGATGTCAGATGAGAACACTGGAGGTGCGATGGCGACCCGGTCCGTGCCGCAGCCTCCGTTCTCGCCCGAACTTCTCGCCGACCTGCATGCCGGCAGTCTCGCGCCCGAACTGCACGAACAGCTGTGGCCCGAGGTCCGGCGCGACGGGGAAGCGCTGCGTTTCGTGCACGCCCTGGACGAGGTCAGCGCCGAGCTGCGCGCACTCGGCCGGTCCGAAACCGTCATCCATCGGATGCCCGACGATGTCACGGCCCGGCTCATGGCCTTCGTCGACGAGTTGGACTCGGCCCCTGAAGTACCCGATGACGCAGCACCCGAGGACGCAGCACCCGAGAACACTGGTGCCACGATCTATCGGCTGCCGTTCTCGAGTGAAAACGACGATGCCGCAGCGGTTTCCGACCGCTCCGTCGCCGAGAACCGGCTGGCCGCCGATCCGGAGCCCGCGATACCACCCGCGCCACCCGCCGCGCCCGTCTCGCTCGACGAGCGCCGCCGGAGCAGGTTGCGCTGGCTCACCGCCGCGGCCGCCGCGATCGCCGTCGTGGCGTGCGCCTCGATCGCGTTGACCGTCGTCCGGGGTAGCGACGACACCCCGCCCATCGCCCAGCCCACCTCGGGCGGCACCGAGCTCGACGAGCCGACCGCGGCCGCCATGCTCACCGCCCTCGGCCGCAACGACGCCACCGGCGCGCTCAGCAACGCGGCAGCGCGCGAACGGTGCGTGCACGCCAACGGCCTGGACCGCACCGTGCTCGGTTCGATGAACATCCGCTATCACGGCCAAGACGCGGTCCTGCTGCTGCTCACCGGGCCGCGCACGCCCAAGATCACCGCCCTGATCGTCGGAACCGGTTGCAGCACAGCAGATCCGCAGTACCTGGCCGTGCAGGACATCGGCTGAGTGAGCCGGCCGACAGCGCGTCGCCCGAGTGCGCCGGGTCACTGAGCCCAACCTCACCGCACACTCCACCAGCGCAGGAACAATAGCCATTACGCTGTTGTTGACCGAGACGTCCGTCGATATCTGCCTGGGAAGGGCCTCATGAGTGCGCCAGTACGTGACCTGATCATCGTCGGCTCCGGTCCCGCCGGTTACACCGCAGCGGTGTACGCGGGTCGTGCCGAGCTGCAGCCGTTGGTGTTCGAGGGCACCCAGTTCGGTGGCGCGCTGATGACCACCACCGAGGTCGAGAACTATCCCGGCTTCCGCGAGGGCATCATGGGCCCCGACCTGATGGAGCAGATGCGCGAGCAGGCCAAGCGGTTCGGTGCCGAGATCCGCACCGAGGACGTCGACGCCATCGACCTCAGCGGCCCGATCAAGACGGTCACCGTCGGCGACGAGACCTACCAGGCGTACGCGGTGATCCTGGCCATGGGCTCGGCCGCCCGCTACCTGAACATCCCGGGCGAGCAGAAGCTGCTCGGCCGCGGCGTCAGCGCCTGCGCCACCTGCGACGGCTTCTTCTTCAAGGGGCAGGACATCGTCGTGGTCGGCGGCGGTGACTCCGCCATGGAGGAGGCCACCTTCCTCACCAAGTTCGCCGCCAGCGTCACCATCGTGCACCGCCGCGAGGAGTTCCGGGCCTCGCGCATCATGCTGGAACGGGCCAAGGCCAACGAGAAGATCAAGTTCGTGCTCAACGCCGAGATCGCCGAGGTCAACGGCGATACCAGCGTGACGAGCCTGACCCTGCGCGATACCCGCACCGGGGAGACCTCGGAGCTGGCCGCGACCGGTCTGTTCGTCGCGATCGGCCACGATCCGCGCAGCGAACTGGTCCGCGACCAGGTGGAGTTGGACGACGAAGGCTACGTGCAGGTCGTGCACCCGTCCACCGCCACCAAGGTGCCGGGCGTGTTCGCCGCGGGCGACCTGGTCGACCACACCTATCGCCAGGCGATCACCGCCGCGGGCACCGGCTGCCGCGCCGCCATCGACGCCGAGCGCTGGCTGGCCGAGCAGGGTGACATCACCTCGAACACCCTGGATCACGCCGGCAGCACGGTGGCCGTGCCCGCCAACTGACCTCTCGCCCCGAGAGTGGTCGCCCGCGTGGCCGAGAAGGCCACGGGGGCACCGCAATTCAGCAAGGAGAAGATCCATGTCCGATAGTGCCAAGACGGTCGCCGGCAAGACGGTCACCGTGACCGACGCGTCCTTCGCCGACGACGTGCTGCTCAGCGAGAAGCCGGTGCTCGTCGACTTCTGGGCGGCCTGGTGCGGCCCGTGCAAGATGGTCGCTCCGGTGCTCGAGGAGATCGCGGGCACGCACGCGGACAAGCTCACCATCGCGAAGATCGATGTCGATGCCAACCCCGAGACGGCCCGCGATTACAAGATCCTCTCGCTCCCCACTATGATGCTGTTCCGCGGCGGTAAGCCGGTGAAGCAGATCGTCGGAGCGAAGGGCAAAGCCGCCCTGCTGCGCGAACTCGACGACGTCATCTGACCCCTGGCATTCGAATGCCATAGGCACCAAAGGTCGTCGGGATCGACCGACGCGCCGTAGGATGCCTGGACCCGGGAATGCCGAATTCCCGTCCGGGTCTGAGACAATCGACCGATGCCGGTCGTGCGAAGGTGTATCCCATCGCATGAGTGGGTACCCGGATTGACGCGGAAGGAAAGGGCTCTCACGCATGCACCGACTTCGTCACGGCGATAGCGGTCCAGCCGTAGCAGAGGTTCGGAGCACCCTGGCAAGTCTCGGGTTCTTGCACGCACACGTCGATGCCGATGGCGCCGACGCACGCGAGTACTGGAAGGACACCGAGGCGTCCTTCGACCATCGACTCGACTCGGCAGTTCGCGCGTTCCAGCAGCACCGCGGACTGCTCGTCGACGGCGTCGTCGGCCCGGCCACCTATCGCGCCTTGAAAGAGGCGTCCTACCGGCTGGGTGCCCGCACACTGATCTATCAGCTCTCCGCGCCGCTCTACGGCGACGACGTCGCGACCCTGCAGCGCAAACTGCAGGATCTCGGCTTCTACGTGCACCGGGTGGACGGCTACTTCGGGCCGCACACGCACGAGGGACTCACCTCGTTCCAGCGCGAGATCGGCCTGGCCGCCGACGGCATCTGCGGACCGGACACGCTGCGGTCGCTCGACCTGCTCGGCGCCCGCGTCACCGGCGGCAATCCGCACCGGATCGCCGAGGAAGAGGTGGTGCACCGGGCCGGACCGCAGCTCACCGGCAAGCGCATCGTGATCGATCCCGGTCTGGGCGGGCCGGACAAGGGACACCCGGTGCCGTCCGAGTACGGCGACGTGTACGAGTCGGAAATCCTGTGGGACTTGGCAAGTCGGCTCGAGGGCCGGATGGCCGCGACCGGCATGGAAACCTTCCTGTCCCGCCCGTGGGGCGCCAATCCCACCGATGCCGAACGGGCCGACACCTCCAACGCCTTCGACGCCGACCTGATGATCTCGCTGCGCTGCGCGACCAACCCGAGCCCGCTGGCCAACGGTGTCGCGGGCTTCTACTTCGGCAACTCGCACGGCTCGGCGTCGATGATCGGTCAGGTGCTGGCCGGTTTCATCCAGCGCGAGGTCGTCGCGCGCACCTCGCTGCAGGATTGCCGGACGCACGCGCGGACCTGGGATCTGTTGCGGCTCACCAAGATGCCGACCGTGCAGATCGATATCGGCTATCTGACAAACGATTACGACGCCAACGTGCTCACCAACCCGCGCATGCGGGACGTGATCGCGGAGGCCATCCTGATCTCGGTCAAGCGGCTCTACCTGCTCGGCCAGGACGATCAGCCGACCGGCACCTACACCTTCGCCGAACTGCTCGCCGAAGAACTGGCCGCCGCCGACCGCATGTAGTCGCACCCCGAAACAACAAGGGCCCCGCACCGATTCGCCGGCGCGGGGCCTTTTTCGGCAACTCTCAGCGCACGCCGACCCGAGCGGGTGGCGTCATCGAGGCGGCCGCCAGCAGCTGATCGAGGGCGCGCTCGACGTCTTCTTTCCAGCCGTGATCGGAGTTGATCTCCAGACGCAGCCGCGGGAACTTGTGGTGCGGTGCGACCACCTCGAAGCCGACATCCTCCAGGAAATCGGCCTCGATCATGCAGGTCTCCGGTGAGCATTCGGCCATCGCGCCCGCCGCGGAACCCTTGATCGGCGCGATGATCCGCTCCATCAGCGTCATCGATCCGAAACGCTCGGACAGCGCGTGCGCCGGGGGATCGGACCGGATGCCGAATGCCTCGAGCGCACGCACACCGCGGCGCACCAGATCGGCCACCACGGCCTGCATCAACTGATGGGCAACCTCGGCATCCTGATACGGGAATTCGGCCCGCAGCGTGGTCAGCAGGACCGCGTCCGGGCTCACCGGCGACGTGGGGAACAGCGTGGCCCGGGGCACCGCGCTCGGCGGCGAGTACAGCGCACAACCCGCGACATTGCCGTCGACGTTGGCCACCTGCCCGCACGAGCCCCACTCCAGCAGGACCGTGGACAGCCAGGCCTCCTTCTCGAAGACCGGATCGCTGAAGCCGCGGGAGTCCTCGGCCACCGCGGGATCCATCTCCCAGAACACGCACCGCCGGGAGTGCGCGGGGAGCTTGTCGAGCTCGCCGAGGGTTAGGGCCGTGACGCTGGTCGACACCGCTCTGCTCAGCCTCCAGCTATCCGATTCATCCACGCTCATGCTCCGCCTCGCCTACGCTCGGCACCGGCATGTGCGAGGCGCGCTGACAATGGGGATGTCTGCTCACACCGCATCACAATTCACTCGCCAGCAAGAATAAGCGATCAACTGATCCCGCCTCATTCCACGTCGCTGTGCTGTTGGTAAGGAACTTGTGCTGGTTCGGTCCCGGAATCACCCGTCGTCACAGTGACGTTTCAACTCCGATCCCATACCTGTCGCAATCACAAGTTTATTTTCGCCACTTCTGTCACAAGTCGCGCTGGGTCTGTTCCATCAAACGAACGATGCGCTCGAGGTCGTCGACCGAACCGAACTCGACGACGATCTTGCCTTTGCGCTTGCCCATGCTCACGATCACCCGGGTGTCGAACGAGCCGGACAGCCGATCCGCCACATCCTGCAACCCCGGCATCTGAATCGGCTTGCGCTGTGGGGTAGGGGCTTCCTCCGGATCCGGCGCCAGCGCCCTCTCCCGGTTTGCGAGAGTGACGGCTTCCTCGGTGCTGCGCACGGATAGGCCCTCGGCGACAATGCGCTTCGCCAATTCGTCCTGGGCGTCCGCGCTGTCCAAACCGAGCAGCGCCCGCGCGTGTCCGGCCGACAGCACACCCGCCGCGACCCGGCGCTGCACCGAGATCGGTAGCTTCAGCAAACGGATCATGTTGGTGACGGCCGAGCGGGACCGGCCGATGCGGTCGGCGAGCACCTCATGGGTGACGCCGAATTCCTCCAGCAGCTGCTGATAAGCCGCCGCCTCTTCCAACGGGTTGAGCTGCACGCGGTGGATGTTCTCCAGCAGCGCGTCGCGCAACATCGACTCGTCCGCGGTCTCCCGGACGATCGCGGGGATGACGGTGAGGCCGGCCTCCTGCGAAGCGCGCCACCGGCGTTCGCCCATGACGAGCTGAAACTTGTCGACGCCCGGCTCGATCCGACGCACCACGATCGGCTGCATCAGACCGAATTCCTTGATCGAATGCACCAGCTCGCCCAGCGCCTCCGCCTCGAACACTTGGCGCGGCTGCTTCGGGTTGGGTTCGATCTGCTCCGGCGGGATCTCGCGATACACCGCGCCGCCGGACGCGAGGTCTTCCTCCGTCGGGTCGGGGACCCGATGCAGATAGGCCGACGCGGGCTGTGGCCCGATCGGATCCAGACCGATGACGCTGGCCGCTTGACTGCTGAGCCCCGGCGCAGTCGCCGGTCCCGTCGGGATCAACGCGGCAAGACCGCGTCCTAGCCCACCCTTCTTCGCCTGACTCATCGGTCCACTGACCCCTTCCTCGTTCCGCCACCACACCCGGTCTCATCGACCTGGCACGTATTGCGCCAGATCACTCCGCGCCTTCGGCGACCCGCACCACCGAGCGCGCCGCCATTTCCCGTCCGGCATCGAGGTAGCTCATTGCGCCTCGGGAGCCTGGATCATAATCGAGCACCGTCATGCCGTAGCCCGGCGCCTCGGAGACCTTCACGCTGCGCGGGATCACCGAGCGCAGCACCACGTCACCGAAATGCCCGCGGACCTCCTCGGCGACCTGATCGGCCAGCTTGGTCCGGCCGTCGTACATCGTGAGAATCACGGTGGAGACATGCAGTTCGGGATTGAGGTGCGCCTGCACCAGACCGATATTGCGGAGCAACTGACCGACACCCTCCAGCGCGTAGTACTCGCACTGGATCGGGATCAGCACCTCCTTCGCGGCGACCATCGCGTTGACGGTCAGCAGGCCGAGCGAAGGCGGGCAGTCGATCATCACGTAGTCGATGTCGTATCCGGCGATATTGGCCTCCTGGATGGCGGCCTTCAGCCGGCCTTCCCGAGCCACCATCGACACCAGCTCGATCTCGGCACCGGCCAGATCGATGGTCGCCGGAATGCAGAGCAGGCGTTCGTTGTGCGGACTCTGCTGGATCGCGTCCTTGACCGACACCTCGCCGATGAGCAGTTCGTAGCTGGACGGCACACCCGAGTGGTGCTCGATGCCGAGGGCGGTGCTGGCATTGCCCTGCGGGTCCAGATCGATCACGAGGACCGTCATCCCCTGATGCGCCAGAGCGGCCGCGAGATTGACCGCGGTGGTCGTCTTGCCGACGCCGCCCTTCTGATTGGCGATGGTGATGATGCGTTGCTCGTGCGGTTTCGGCACTGTCACCTTTCCTGGATGCAGTATCTGGCTAGCGCGTTGAGCTTCGGCCGCGATCGGGGTCTCGCTGGGGGAGATGTTCCCGAACGGCGTGCTCCCGAATGTCTCCGCGTCGAAATTGCTGGAGTCCAGCATTCCCGGCACGCGCGACGTAGTTTCCCGTGAAACATTCGCCGGACCGCTCGACATAGACAGCTCCTAACCCGAGAAACTCAGATCACGTGCGGCCGACGGAGCGTCGGCGCCGTGTCATCAAACAAGCTGTGTCGGATCGAACATGGATGCCCAACCGGGTTCGCGGCGCCCGATCGACCGAGCGGAGCCCTCGCCGCTGTCAACACCAGATCCTCCGTGGCACCTACGCTCACGCCCGACGTCCACTAGCTTGCCAGCCCTGAGCGGGATAAGAAAGCTGAATCGCGGCAACGGACGAAGGACACGCGAATCTGTCCATATTCAGCCACCGATACCCGATGTTTCACATGAAACCCCGCACCCGCCAAGGGGGTTACGCGGACGCCCGGGCTTCCGAAGTCCGATGTTTCATGTGAAACCGTTGTCGGCGTGGAGAGCTGAGCGGTGGGCCAATACGTCAGTGTGACGTATCTCCGGCAGGGTGCTGCGCCCTCCGCCCGGACCAAGATGTGCACGCCAAGATCGAATTGCCCACGGCCACTAGAGCAGTACGGGCACGACTCCTTCCTCGAGCGGCTCGAAGAATCGCGGGTTGCATCGACGGACCCCGATCACCGAAATGATCGCGTTGCCCAGTCGCGTTGCCCAGTCGCGTTGCCCAGTCGCGTTGCCCAGTCGCGTTGCCCAGTCGCGTTGCCCAGTCGCGTTGCCCAGTCGCGTTGCCCAGTCGCGTTGCCCAGTCGCGTTGCCCAGTCGCGTTGCCCAGTCGCGTTGCCCAGTCGCGTTGCCCAGTCGCGCGGTGTCAATCTCGTGCTAGCGCTCGCCAGAACAATCGCGCTCCTTCTCAGGGGGATCGGGGCGGGGGCGGGATCACCGGGTCGGCGAGGGCGGCCAACATGTCGCTATTGGATTCACGTGAAACAGACGCGTCGGAGGATCGGGTGGATTGCGCGGCAGCGGGGTGGGATTGCGCGGCAGCGGGGTGGGATTGCGCGGCAGCGGGGTGCTCCCACTTCGGCGGCGAGCGGGTTGGCAGGGGTGAGGGGAGTGGCGGCCGTCGGGGTATCGCGGGGTTAGGGGGAGCGTGCCCTGTCGAATACCAGATCTTGGCGGGCGGCCCATCAGCACAATGTTTCATGTGAAACCGAAGCCTCGTGGGTGCCCGCCCCGGCTCGGTCATCAGCGGGTGGCGAGTGACCGCTGCGGTCTCGTGGGACCGGGCCGCGACGAAGGAAAGCGCGTACCCGATCGCGCGGAGCACAGACCCGCAAGCTGCGTCCGCCGTCCGGGCCAAGTCCTAGGTGTCCTCAGTCCCGAGTCATCATCGTCTCTCCCGCATAGCCCGCCGAATGCCCGCCGTGCAAAACAGATCGACACCACGCCCCTCCGACGGAATCGGATCTCTGCCCGCGCCGACGCGAAGGTCTTCCGTGTCGGTTCACGTGAAACCGCGACTGGTCGCTCCTTGCACCCGCACGCGGGTCGCCCTGCCTCGACGTCTGCATGGCGTCGCCCCTGCCCCGATGTCGGCATGGGGGTGCGATCGACAAGTGCCGGGCCGGGGAGGGATGAATTCCTAGCGCCCGAAGTTCGGATTCGTTCTGCCCCGTAGTTGAAGGGGTTGCCACTCTCCTCGGCCCCAGAGGATGACAGCGCCGCGTCAATGATTCACGTGAAACCTTGCCCCCGGGCGGATGAGCGGAGCTTCCACGAAACGCAAGCCAAGGCGCTCTTCGTGCACGCGATCCCGTCCCCCCTGTGAACACAGCTCGCGCGATTCTCCGCCCGCGCCGTTCGGGTAGATCTCTCACCCTCCTCGTTCACGAACTCGACTTAACGACAGACCCCCGCAGAACTCCGATGGAGAACCTCGACCCCCAAAGTTCGTCGTCCATGACGATCTACTCACCAAGGATTCCCGTTCGGTTCCCAGCCGCCGGTCCCATTCGAAGGGGCCGCCTGGGGTACCGGTGCGCGGACCGGTAATTGGGTGTCGGCATCGCTTCATCCTTCGGGGGAGCAACCAACGATGATTCACGTGAAACCTCCGCCGCGGAACCGAACATCGAAGCGGATCTCGTTTCCTTGCGGAGCCAAGATCCACCTCCCGCCGCGAAGCAGCTCGACCCCACCCCAGCCGACGGCGGCGATGATCTCACGCGTCCACGCGCGGAAAGTCTGCGAGTCACTTCACTCGCTAATCGCTGCCATCCGGCGCTGGCACCCACCGGGATCGGCGTGCCTGCGTACGTTTCAGCAGAGGGGGAGGACGGGGGAATGACCCGGGGAGGACAGGGAATGAATGGGACCGAACGCGGCTCCACTACTGAGGAACCCCGATCCATCCACTCGGCCGCCGCCCCAGACGCGACCCCGCACGGCGGACACGTTGCCGATCGGACGAGAACCCGTGCAGGGGCGACCGTCTCGCCCTCGCGCTACGCGCCTGCCGCGACTCTCCCGCACCCTCGCCGCGCGCACCCCACGTCCACGCGGCCGGCAAGCACATCCGCGGCACACAACGCGCGTCGAACTCGTCGAGGCAATCGGGCGCATCAGCCTCCCCATCGGAGCGAGGAGGAAGGGCAACGGGTGTGCACCCGAGCATCCACCCCGGAGACGGATCAGCCCGCAGCGGGCGCGGGTTGGGTGAAAGGGAAGTCGGGCACCCAGCAGGATTGAGCAGCCGCTGTCGGCGATAGCGGTGCACCCGATCTCGGCCTACGACGCCGATGCCCGCGCCCCGGATCGAAGCGGGGCTTCGTCATGCCCTACATCCCCTTCTGCCACGGTCCCGCCTTCAGTTCAGACGTAACAACCCGGCGATCGAGGACGCCCCGGGGGGAGGTGAGGTGCATCGCAGCCTGGCCCCCGGCCGCCGAGCCGGATACCGAGTTATAGTGACAAGGTCGCGAAAAACGATGTGCTGCGGGTTCTTCGCCGCGCGTCGCGCATACAACGATGCAGAGGGTTCTGGTCGTTGAGCGTCTCCTCGCTGAGGCCGGACATTCCGTCTGCGCCCAGCACTGACCATCGCCGACGCGGGTCGGCGTGACGAAGGAGCGCATTATGCGGAAGACCATCGCCATTGTCGGAGCAGGCTTGGGCGGGCTGACGCTCGCGCGGGTGCTGCAGGTGCATGGCGTCGACGCGACGATCTATGAGGCGGAGCCTTCGGCGCAGAGTCGTGCGCAAGGCGGCCTGCTCGACATCCATGCGGACACCGGACAGGTGGCGCTCGAGGCCGCCGGTCTGTACGACGAGTTCCGCACGCTGGTTCGGCCGGGTGAGGACGCCAAGCGGGTGGTCGATCTGCACGGCACGATGCTGTTCGACAAGCCGGCGGATCCCGGTACAGCTCAGCCCGAGGTAGACCGTGGCCAACTCCGGCAACTGTTCATCGACTCGCTGGCGCCCGGGACGATCGAGTGGGGCCACAAGCTCGACTCGGTCCGGCAGTGTCCGGCGGGCGGATACGACCTCACCTTCGCGACGGGTGCCACCGCGCGCGCCGACATCGTCATCGGCGCGGACGGCGCCTGGTCGAAGGTGCGCCCGCTGCTCACCGCGGCGGAACCGCGCTACAGCGGAATCTGCTTCATCGAGATCGCGCTCGCCGCAGACAACGAGCACTGCCGGGAGAGCGTGGCCGCGATCGGCAGCGGCACGCTGATGGCGGTCGCGCCGGGCCAAGGCATCATCGCCCATCGCTATGCCGACGGACAGGTGCGCGGCTATGTGGCGCTGAACAAGCCCGAGGCGTGGATGAAGTCGATCGACTTCGGTGACCCGTCCGTCGGTCTCCGCCGGGTGGCCGACGAGTTCGATGGCTGGTCGCCACTGCTCACCGCGTTCGTCACCGAGAGCGACGCGCACCCGTGGCTTCGACCCATCTACGCGCTTCCTGTCGGTCTCACCTGGGACCGAGTGCCCGGGGTGACGCTCCTCGGCGACGCCGCGCATCTGATGTCGCCCTTCGCGGGTGTGGGCGCCAACCTCGCCATGTACGACGGCGCGGACCTGGCGAATGAGCTGGTTACGCAACTCGACACCGAGGTCGCGCTCAAAGCCTACGAAGAGCGACTGTTCCCGCGTAGTGGCGACGCCGCCGGCCGCTCGGCACAGAACCTGGAGACCTTCTTCGGCCGAGAAGCACCGCGGAGTGTGGTCACGCTGTTCGACCACCGGTGAGAGTCACGTGACACTTCGCAAACGATGCTCCACTGCATCGGCGATGCGGTAACCCGGCAACACAGTGGTCAGGCCGCACCCGCCCCCTGTGCGAGTCCACTCTCGGCCCTTGTCGCCGACACATCGGGCAGGGCGCCGACCGAGTAGCAACAAGCCGATTCGACGACCGCCCCTACTTCCCCTTACGCGTGCGCCCGCGCACCCCGTCCGCCCGCTTCGCCGCCCGGGCTTCTTTCCGGGCGGCGGCATGTTCGCTGCGGCGTTCGGCGCGGGGGAGACGTTCGGCACTGATGACGAGGGTGGGGGTGGAGACGAGTCCGGCTCCGCAGGCGAGGACTTGGGTGTGGCCGGCGCCGATGCGGTCCAGGGCGGCGGCGTCGCGCTCGAGTTCTTCGGCGGCGCTGACGCCTTTGAGGGCGAGCATGTGGCCGTGGTCCCGAAGCAGCGGAAACGACCACTGGGTGAGTTTGGCGAGCGGGGCGACGGCACGGGAGGTGACGACGTCGGCGCCGCCGGCTTCTTTCATGACGCCGGACTGTTCGGCTCGGCCGCGGACGACGGTGACGTCGAGTCCGGCGGCTTCGATGAATTCGCTGAGGAAGATGGTGCGCCGCAGCAGCGGTTCGACCAGGGTGATGCGCAGGTCGGGGCGCGCGATCGCGAGCGGGATGCCGGGCAGTCCGGCACCGCTGCCGATATCCACCACGGACGCGCCTTCGGCGATCAGTTCACCGATCACCGCGCAGTTGAGGATGTGCCGATCCCAGAGGCGGGGCACCTCGCGCGGACCGATCAGGCCGCGCTCCACGCCCGCGGTGGCGAGGGCCGCGCAATACTGCCGGGCGAGATCGAGTCGCTCGCCGAACACGACCGCGGCGGCCGCGGGTGGTTCCAGTTCGGCAGGCAACGCGGTGGTTCCACCGAGATCTCGTTCCACGTGAAACATCCTTCCGAACTAGAGGGGGAGACAAACAGGGACCGGACACGAACAAGGCCTCCGATCCGAAGACCAGAGGCCCCATCCAACCACTACCGTCAGAGTGACGAAATACGCCGTCCCCTAACGGTATCCGGTTAACGGCGGACGACTTCGCTCAGGACGGAACGACGACCACGTGCCGGTTCGGCTCGACGCCTTCGCTCTCGCTCTCGACGCCGTCGATCGCCGCCACCGCGTCGTGCACGATCTTGCGCTCGAACGGGGTCATCGGCGCGAGCGATTCCGGCGCACCCGATTCCAGCACGCGCTGCGCGGCGGCGGTGCCGAGCGCGCTCAGGTCTTCCCGGCGCTTGGCACGCCAGCCGGCCACGTCCAGCATGAGCCTGCTGCGCACGCCGGTCGCCTGCTGCACCGCGAGCCGGGTCAGCTCCTGGAGCGCGTCCAGCACTTCACCGTTGCGACCGACCAGCTTCGACAGATCGCGGCCGCCGTCGATGCTGACGATGGCACGGTCACCCTCGACGTCGAGGTCGATATCCCCGTCGAAGTCGAGCACGTCGAGCAACTGCTCGAGGTAGTCGCCCGCGATCTCGCCCTCTTCGATGAGGGCTTCCTCCGCGTCGTTCACGACATCGTCGGCGTCCGTTCCGGCGTTCACCATCGTCGTCGCCACTGTGGCGTCCCCTCCGTCGGTCTCAACTGTCATTTGGGTTTCCTTCATCTGCTCATCACGCTCGCCGGGCGCTCGCCGCCGGACGGTGCGCGATCAAAGGGTTGCTCAGCGTGGTGGCCGCCCGGCCACCGAAGTGTGATCAGCGTCTGCGCTTCTGGTTCGCCCGGCCGCGGTTGCCCGGCCGCTTCTGACCGCCCGGCCGACGCTGGCCCGCAGCCTTGCTGGGGGTCTTCGCGGTGCCGTTGGTCGACGGCGCACCCTCGACAGCATCCTCGACGGAGTCCGCCCCGGGACTCGACTTCTTCTTCACATTGACCGGTTTGGCCCCCGGCTTGGGCGCGTTCTGTGCCCGCTGTTCCAGCTTGGCCAGCTTCTTCTCTTCCTCTTCCTTCTCCATGCGGCCGAAGACGAGGTGCTGCTGCCCGTAGGTCCAGATGTTGTTGGAGACCCAGTACAGGAGGATGGCGATCGGCAGGAACGGGCCACCGACGAGCACACCGAGCGGGAAGACCCAGAGCGCGAGCTTGTTCATCATCGCGGCCTGCGGGTTCGCCGCCGCCTCCGGCGTCTGCCGCGCGACCGACGCACGCGCGTTGAAATGCGTTGCGAGACCGGCGATTATCATCAACGGGATGGCGACGAGCGCGATGTTCAGCTTGCTCGGCAGGCCGAGTCCGTGGATGGCGAAGGCCTGCAGCTCGGTGTTCGGGATGGTGATGAAGGCCGAGATCGGCGCGCCGAAGATCCGGGCGCTCAGGAACGACTGCACATCGGCGGCATTGAACACGTAGTTCGGCGTGTTCGCGTTCTCCGCGATCGACATACCCAGCTGGCCGAAGCCGTGACCGGTGCGGTTGAACGAGCGCAGCACGTGGAACAGGCCGAGGAACACCGGCACCTGGGCCAGGATCGGCAGGCAGCCCATCAGCGGGTTGAAGCCATGGTCCTTCTGCAGCTTCTGCATCTCGACGGCCATCTTCTGGCGGTCGTTCTTGTACTTCTTCTGCAGCTCTTTGATCTGCGGCTGCAGTTCCTGCATCTGTTTGGTGGTGCGAACCTGCTTCACGAACGGCTTGTAGAGCAGCACGCGCAGCGTGAACACGAGGAACACGACGGCCAGTGCCCAGGCGATGCCGCTGTCTTTACCGAGACCGGGCACCAACGCGAAAACCCGATGCCAGAACCACAAGATCCAGGACACCGGATAATAAATGAAGTCGAGCACGGCTCTATGCACTCCCGTCGTTCGTATCGCCGATCACCGCGCGCGGTGATCCTTTCCAAGCGTTCGGCTCCGACACCGGGCCGGTCTGCAGGTCGGTTTCCTGCGACGCCGGATCGGTGGCTGCCTCGGTTCCTGGTGCGGTGCGAACGGTGCTTCGCTTCCGCTCCGGAACCGGGTCCCACCCACCAGGGTGCCAGGGCGCACATTTGGCCAGTCGCACGGCCGCCAATCCGAGGCCGATGAACAGCCCGCGCGTCCGTAACGCGGTGACCGCGTACTCGCTGCAGGTCGGGGTGAAACGGCACACCGGCATGCGGGTGGGGGAGACGTAGGTCCGATACAACTCGATCAGGAAGATCAGCGCGTTCGCCGGTAGCCGGCCGATCGTGGCGGTGCGGCTCATACCGTGCCGACCCCGAGTTTGCGCAGCGCGGCGCGCATCTGGCGCAGCAGTTCCGCCGAAGAAGCATTCGCCGCGCCGGGCAGGGCACGGATGACGACATCGGTGTCGCTGGGCAACTCCGAGATCATCTGGTGGCACATATGACGCAGGCGGCGGGCGACGCGGTGTCGAATCACCGCGTTGCCCACCGCCTTGCTGACGATCAACCCGAAGCGTGGTCCGCCGACGCGGATCGCTGCTCCGGCCGGATCACCATCGCGTTCCTTCATGTCCACCACTCCGTCATACCCGTGCGTCAGCACGGGGGAATGGCCGGAGTGGGTATAGACATGCACGACCAGATCGCGCCTCCCGATTCGCTGGCCGCGGCGCACCGTCCGGGAGAAGTCGGCACGATGATGCAACCGATACGGCTCAGGCAACACCCGAGCGTCCGCGCGCGAGGATCAGGCAGTGAGTTCGGCGCGGCCCTTGCGGCGGCGCGCCGAAACGATGGCGCGACCGGCACGGGTGCGCATCCGGAGACGGAAGCCGTGGACGCGCGCCCGACGACGGTTGTTCGGCTGGAACGTCCGCTTGCCCTTGGCCACGGTCAACACTCCTCGAGTCAGTGGGCACCAGTCGGTACCCGAAGCTTTTTCGGTGATACAGGTATTCGCGATGAATCACAGGTCCGGTCATCATCGGCGCGTCGGTCTTGGCGCACAGTCGGTCGATATCGACCTACCCGCGGTCAGCACAAGACCGCCACCGCACCAAAGGGTGACTGTACGAGGGTACTGATCGGCTCCGAACGGGTCAAACTCGGCCCACCCCTGCGCGGCCGTCCACTCGACCAGCACAAACCCCGCACGACCGGGATCGCGCGCTGTGCACATCACTGCCCAGCCCTGTGAGTATCACCGTGAGTTCGTCCACACCCCTAGCCACGCCCGAGCCCGACCACCAGCTATGTTGCTCAGCGTTAGCTACAGAAGGGCTGGTCAACGCCTTATCGGGCGGCCGCGCAAGCGCATTTCACAACTCCCCAGGGTTCTCCACATCTGTGGATAATTGTGTGGAAAGACCCCTGGAGTGGCATATTCGTAGGGCCGACGGTGCCACGCCGCCGCCCGGAATGGGGATCTGGGCAGCGTCCGAACCGGTTACGGACGTACGCAGGATCACGGTACCGACCCGAGCATGGTCGTCGCCATCACCTCCCCGCGTGCCCCGGCCGTCTGCTCCTATCGACCTACTTCCGGGGAGGAAACTGCATGGACGACGAGCAGAACGTGTTGGCCACGGTGTGGCCCGAGGTAGTTGCCGAGCTGACCACCGGCTCACCGGACGGCGCCATTCCGCCGGTGACCCGAGCCCAGCAGGCCTGGCTGAAACTGGTCAAGCCGCTGACGGTGGCGCAGGGCTTCGCCCTGCTCTCGGTACCTTCCTCGCTGGCTCAGGAGGCCATCGAACGCGATCTGCGCGAACCGATCCTGCGGTCGCTGGCCCGGCGACTCGGCCCGCAGGTGGAAGGACTCGGCGTACGCATCGCCGCGCCGACCACCCCGGCCGCCGACCGCGCGGGCAGCAACCCCCGGCACGCCAGGATGACGAGCCGGCCAGAACGGTCCAGGGACAACGGTCCCCGCGACAACGGTCCACTCGACAACGGCCGCAGGGACAACGGCCCTCGGGAGAACGGACATCCCCAACCGGGCTACCCCGGCACCGAGTACCAGGGACGCGACGACTACCCGGCCCCGCGCTACGCCCAGCCGAACGATTACGCCCCGGAGTACGCGGGCGGCGCCGAGTACACCGATACCGAGTACGCGCCCGAGTATCCGCCCGCCGCCGAATACGACCGGCCGGACTATCCCCGCGACGACTATCAGGGCCAGGACGACTACCCGGCGCACACCGAGTTGCCGCCGCGGCGCGAACCCGCGCCCGCCGCCCGCCGCGAACCGGGACTGCCGCCGCGCCGCGAGTCCATCCCGCCCGGCCAGGAGTCGCTGTTCACCCCCGATCCCGGCCCCGCCACGATGCGCGGACCGGTGCGCGCGCCGGTGCGGGAGGCGGCACCGGCCGAAGATCCCGGCTTGGCGGCCGCGCACGAGTCGGTGCGCGAATCCGACAACCCCCGCACCGAGCACGACGACGAGCCCGTGGTCAACGTGCGTAACTCCTGGCCGACCTACTTCACCAAATCCCAGGAGACCTCGGCGCCCGCCACGTCGTCGGCCAGCCTCAACGCGAAGTACACCTTCGAAACGTTCGTCATCGGCGCGTCCAACCGGTTCGCGCACGCCGCCGCGGTCGCCATCGCGGAGGCGCCGGCCCGGGCATATAACCCGCTGTTCGTTTGGGGCGCTTCGGGTTTGGGGAAGACGCACCTACTACACGCGGCGGGCCACTACGCCCAGCGGCTGTTTCCCGGCATGCGGGTGAAGTACGTCTCGACCGAAGAGTTCACCAACGACTTCATCAACAGCCTGCGCGACGACCGCAAGGTGGCGTTCAAGCGCCGCTACCGCGAGACCGACATCCTGCTGGTCGACGACATCCAGTTCATCGAGGGCAAGGAAGGCATCCAGGAGGAGTTCTTCCACACCTTCAACACCCTGCACAACGCCAACAAGCAGATCGTCGTCTCCTCCGACCGCCCGCCCAAGCAGCTGGCCACACTGGAGGAGCGGCTGCGGACCAGGTTCGAATGGGGCCTGATCACCGATGTGCAGCCGCCCGAACTGGAGACGCGCATCGCCATCCTGCGCAAGAAGGCCCGGATGGACCGGCTGGATGTGCCGCACGATGTGCTGGAACTGATCGCCAGCCGGGTCGAGCGCAACATTCGTGAGCTGGAGGGCGCGCTCATCCGGGTGACCGCGTTCGCCTCGCTCAACGGACAGCCGCTGGATCTGCCGCTGGCCGAGGTGGTGCTGCGCGATCTGATGCCCGACACCGCGGCGCTGGAGATCAACGCGGCCACGATCATGGCGGTCACCGCCGAGTACTTCAACACCACGCTCGAGGAGCTGACCGGCCCGGGTAAGGCTCGTCCGCTCGCGCAGGCGCGCCAGATCGCCATGTACCTGTGCCGCGAGCTGACCGACCTCTCGCTGCCCAAGATCGGTCAGGCGTTCGGCCGCGACCACACCACGGTGATGTACGCGGAGAAGAAGGTCCGCAAGGAGATGACCGAGCGGCGCCGCGTCTACGACCAGGTGCAGGAACTGACCGCGCGGATCAAACAGCGCTCCCGCTGAAGTATCCACAGCCCGGTCGGGCCGATCGGCTCGCTGAGTTTTACTAACACCTGTGCACCGCCTCTGACCAGGGGCGGTGCACTTTTTTGCCCTGTGGATTCCTCGAGGAATCCTTGTGGAGTCCTCGAGGAATCCACCGGTTTGTGCACCGATCGGCTAACAGGTGTGGGGATGGGTGTCGCGGCGTCCGCTAACAGGGCTCGATCCACAGTTTCCCCAACCGATCTTGCGCACAGGGGCTGACCTGCCCAGAGACCCGCATCAGGGTGTGGATTCCTCGAGGAGTCCATGTGGAGTCCTCGAGGAATCCTCGAGTTGTCCACTCCTCGGTACACATGTGTGAACAACCGGGTGAATTCGGTGGAACAACTCGAGGAGCACTCGAGGATGAATGTGGGACAACTTCGGAACTCCACAGACGCCGCTCGTTCATCCTCGAGACACGCACCGGTCATCCCCATGGCACCACGCCCGCTGACCAGCAGATTCGGCGTCAGTGCACAGATTCCACAGTGCCTACTACTACTTCAGTTCTTCTTCTAGAAGAACTCTCTTGAAAACAGGCTGTGTGGAAAGTCGGTTGGGGAGCTGCGGTCCGCGAGTGCTCCCGTCCCCAGGCAAGGAGAAGGGGAGTGGATCCCTCGTCGACCCATCCCTGCCCCACACCTATGCATCGCCCGCCGGCCCGAATCTGCGACACCCCCTTCGCGACAGTTCCTACTCGCACCCACCGACAAGTTCTCGGCACACAGCGCACAGACCCCCGGAGGGTCGGACTAGGCCACGGGCGCAGTCGCGGGTACGGTTTGGTGTCGGTCGCCTGTGCCACACTTTTGATGGCGGCCGATCCAGCACCCTTCGCGAACCAAACGCTGATCGAGCCGAAAGGCTTGGAGGGACCAATGTCCGGCCACTGCACAACAGCTCACGGAACTGGGAGAGGACTGATCGGGCGATGGAGCTTGCAAGCATGAAGTTTCGGGTCGCCCGTGAGGACTTCGCGGAATCCGTTGCCTGGGTGGCACGTAGCCTCCCGTCCCGGCCTCCGGTCCCGGTGCTCGGCGGCGTGCTGCTCGTCGCCGACGACAGCGGGCTCACCGTCTCCGGCTTCGACTACGAGGTCTCTGCGCAGATGCGCGTCGCGGCCGAGGTCGCCGGTCCCGGCGAGGTCCTGGTGTCCGGCCGGCTGCTCGCCGACATCACCAAGGCGTTGTCGAACAAGCCGGTCGACGTGTCCGTCGACGGCACCCGGGTGCTGATCTCCTGTGGCAGCGCGAAGTTCTCGCTGCCGACCATGCCGGTCGAGGACTATCCCCAGCTTCCCGAGGTCCCGCAGCAGACCGGTGAACTCGGTGTGGATGTCTTCGCGAGCGCGGTCGGCCAGGTCGCCGTCGCCGCGGGCCGCGACGACACGCTGCCCATGCTCACCGGCATCCGCGTCGAGATCGAGGGCGACAAGGTGGTGCTCGCGGCCACCGACCGCTTCCGGCTCGCGGTGCGCCACATCGAGTGGAAGCCCGCCAACGCCGATATCGAGACCGCGGTGCTCATCCCGGCCAGGACGCTGTCCGAGGCCGCCAAGACCCTCGGCGCCTCCGATGCCCCGGTGCAGCTGTCGCTGGGCACCGGCGCGGGCTCGGACGGGCTGCTCGGCATCGTGAACGCGGGCCGCCGCACCACCACCCGGCTGCTCGACGCGGAGTTCCCCAAGTTCCGTCAGCTGCTGCCGAAGGAACACACCTCCATCGCCACGCTCCAGGTGTCGGTGCTGACCGAGGCGATCAAGCGTGTCGCCCTGGTCGCCGAGCGGGGCGCGCAGGTGCGGCTGGAGTTCTCCACCGAGGGGCTGCAACTGTCCGCCGGTGGCGACGACGCGGGCCGTGCCGAGGAATGGCTGGAGGCCGATTTCCGCGGCGAATCCCTGACCATCGCGTTCAACCCGGGCTACCTCATCGACGGCCTGTCCGCGTTGCACGCCGACCGGGTGACGTTCGGCTTCACCACACCCAGCCGTCCTGCCGTGCTGCTGCCCGCCTCCGAGGAGGAGCCGCAGGCTCTCGATTCGGGTGCGTTCGCGGCGCTGGACAGCCCGTACATCTACCTGTTGATGCCGGTCCGGCTGCCGGGCTGAGCACAGGTGCGTGATCGGGAACCGGGTTCGGCCGTCTGTGCTCGCCAGTTCCGTCGGCGGCATCGGCGGTCGGCCCTCGGCGGCTGCGGTCGTCCGCAGCCATCCCCAGGCACCGTCGAACCGATAGCGCGACTGCGGGATTCGCCGGCCCGCGGGTGGGCGAGGACACAATTCATCCACAGGTTCGTGCTGCGCTGTGGATGGCCAGCAAACACCTCGGCACCTGCGCCGATGCGGGTCGCGCAGGTCGAATCTGCCGAACTCGTGCAGGCAGGAGCCAGATAGCGGATGTTCGTTCGAACGCTGTCCCTGCGTGACTTCCGTTCCTGGCATCATGCAGAACTCGAATTATCCCCAGGCCGAACGGTTTTCTTGGGATCGAACGGCAACGGTAAGACGAACCTGATCGAGGCGCTCGGCTACCTGGCCACCCTCGGGTCGCATCGGGTCGCCGCCGACGCGCCGCTGATCCGGATCGGCACCGAACGGGCCCGGATCGGCGCCTCCGTCGTCAACACCGGCCGGGAACTGCGCATCGACGTCGAGCTGAACCAGGGCACCGCCAATCGCGCCCAGATCAACCGATCACCGGTCCGGCGGACTCGCGAGATCCTCGGCATCCTGCAGACCGTGCTGTTCGCGCCCGAGGACCTCGCCCTGGTCCGGGGTGACCCGGGCGAGCGCCGCCGGTTCATGGACGAGTTGTGCACCACCCGCCTGCCCAGGCTGGCCGCGGTGCGCAGCGATTACGACCGCGTGCTGCGGCAACGGTCCGCACTGTTGAAATCCGCTGGGCGCCAAGCCAGGTCGAAGGCGGATCTGAGCACCCTGGACGTGTGGGACGGGCACCTGGCCACCCACGCGTCGGTGCTGCTGGCGCACCGGCTGCAGCTGGTGCACGAGCTGTATCCGTACCTCGCCACGTCGTACGCCTCGATCGCGCCCGAATCCCGGCCCGCCACAATCGGTTACCGCAGCGCCAGCTTGCCGCCCGAATTCCTCGATCCCGCAAGGGAACCCCAGCCCGACGACACCGAAGCGCTGGAGGCGGTGATGTTGCGTGAGCTCGCGGCGGCCCGGCCCCGGGAGCTGGAACGTGGTGTGTGCCTGGTCGGTCCGCATCGCGACGAACTCGACCTGAATCTCGGCAGCGCGCCGGCCAAGGGGTTCGCCAGCCACGGGGAATCCTGGTCCTACGCGCTGGCGCTGCGGCTCGCCGCGTTCGAGCTGTTGCGCGCCAACGGATCCGAGCCGGTGCTGCTGCTCGACGACGTGTTCGCCGAGCTCGACCGGCGTCGGCGTACCGCGCTCGCCGCCGTCGCGGCCGGGGCGGAGCAGGTGCTGATCACGGCCGCGGTGCCGGAGGATGTGCCGGCCGAGCTGGCCGCGGTGCCGCTGCGGGTGGAGACGAACGGCGGACCGGACGGGCGCACCTCACAGATCGGCGAACCGGCCACACCCCCGCAGTGACAAGCATTTTCGTGTCCCGGCAGGCGCGCAATAGGCAAACACATTCGAATTTCTGCACAGGTTTTGCGGTTATCAACAGGTTCCTGTGGAGAACTCGCCGACCGGACCGTCCGCGTTCGTTCGACGTTGTTCGCCGCACGGTCTGCGTCGGTGCCCTGTCGTAGAGTGACTCAGGCCGTGACCGACGAGAGCGTGAGGAGCCTTGGTGACCGATCAGCAGCAACCGGGCGCCGAACCGGCGGGTTCAGAGCCGGAGCTACGCGGTATCGACCTGGCCAGGCGCGCGCTCGAGGAGGCCCGCGCGGCCGCGAAGGCGAGCGGCAAATCCGTCGGGCAGGGGCGTTCCTCGCCGCAGCGGCGCCTGCGGGCCGGCACCCGGCGCCGGTCCGGCTGGTCGGGCGCGGGACCGGATCAGCGTGATCCGCAGACCTTCGCGGCGCTGACCGGCGCGCTGGCCAAGAGCCGCGGCTGGTCGGCCAAGGTCGCCGAGGGCATGGTGTTCGGGCGCTGGGCGGGGGTGGTCGGCGAGGACATCGCCGCGCACGCCACGCCGATCACCCTGAAAGACAACGTGCTGAGCATCGCCGCCGAATCGACCGCCTGGGCGACGCAGTTGCGCATGTTGCAGAGCCAGATCCTGGCGAAGATCAATGCCGCGGTCGGTCCCGGCGTGGTGACCTCACTGAAGATCACCGGCCCCGCGGCGCCGAGTTGGCGCAAGGGGGAGCGCCATATCAAGGGCCGGGGCCCGCGCGACACCTACGGATAGCCTGCCGCGTTCCACGTGAAACGGTGCTGGATCGCGCGCCGGGACAACCGGTTTCGTCAATGTGACGGAAGTTGGCCGAGTCCGGCGAACGGCGGGCGGTACGGACTAGGCTTTACCTGTCGTGCCCGCTCACGGGTTTCCGACGGGGGTTTCCGCAGCATCGTGGTCCGAGCCGGTAACCCGTCGGCTACCGTCGCCGACCCGGAAACCGGCGGCGTGCCGAGGCGGGGTCCCGGGCGGTTCGGCGAGTACCGGGCGAGCACCGCCCGATTGCTCCCAGAGTCGAGCGAAAGCGTTAAAAGGCGGAACAGACTCGCGGCGGTCCGATTTCTCGCATTCACGGAGCTGTCAGGGGTGTCGTAGGTGCGTTGTAGGTTGGCTGTACCAGTAGGATGGTGACGTAACTAGCGGCGATCACCTTCGGCGCGTTCCGTACAGCTCGCGTGGCCCCGCATTTCCCCAGTGGAATGAGCAGGGACCATCGTGTGCTGTGCAGTGCCTCGCCAGGAGGATCAGCAAGTAAGGAGAGCTACCGACCAGTGGCTGCCAACGACTCCAACGCATCGGGCTCGACCAACGCTAACTCGGGCAAGGCGGATTACGGCGCCTCGTCCATCACGGTCCTCGAAGGTCTCGAGGCGGTCCGCAAGCGTCCCGGCATGTACATCGGTTCCACCGGTGAGCGTGGTCTGCACCACCTGATCTGGGAGGTCGTCGACAACTCGGTCGACGAGGCGATGGCCGGGTACGCGTCCAAGGTCGAGGTGACCCTGCTCGCCGATGGCGGCGTCGAGGTGGTCGACGACGGCCGCGGTATCCCGGTGGCGATGCACGCCCAGGGCGTCCCGACCATCGAAGTGGTCATGACCCAGCTGCACGCCGGCGGCAAGTTCGACTCCGACTCCTACGCGGTGTCCGGCGGTCTGCACGGCGTCGGTATCTCCGTGGTGAACGCGCTGTCCTCCCGGCTGGAGGCGGAGATCGACCGCGACGGTTACCACTGGAGCCAGTCGTACAAGGACTCGATCCCCGGCAAGCTGGTGCAGGGCGAGGCGTCCAAGCAGACCGGTACCACGATCCGATTCTGGGCCGACCCGGAGATCTTCGAGACCACGACCTACAACTTCGAGACGGTCGCGCGCCGCCTGCAGGAGATGGCGTTCCTGAACAAGGGACTCACCATCACCCTCACCGACGAGCGGGTCAGCGAGTCCGAGATCACCGACGACGTGGTCAGCGAGACCGCGGAGGCGCCCAAGCATGCCGAGGTCGACGCCGCGGCGGCGCCGGTCGAGCACAAGGTCAAGACGCGGACCTACCACTACCCGGGTGGTCTGGAGGACTTCGTCCGCCACATCAACCGCACCAAGCAGCCGATCCACAACTCCGTCGTCGGGTTCACCGGCAAGGGCACCGGCCATGAGCTCGAGGTCGCCATGCAGTGGAACTCCGGCTATTCGGAGTCGGTGCACACCTTCGCGAACACCATCAACACCCACGAGGGCGGCACCCACGAGGAAGGCTTCCGCGCGGCGCTGACCACGGTGGTCAACAAGTACGCCAAAGACAAGAAGCTGATCAAGGAGAAGGACGGCAACCTCACCGGCGACGACATCCGCGAGGGTCTGGCCGCGATCGTCAGCGTGAAGGTCTCCGAGCCGCAGTTCGAGGGTCAGACCAAGACCAAGCTGGGCAACACCGAGGTCAAGTCGTTCGTGCAGAAGGCGTGCAACGAGCACCTCACGCACTGGTTCGAGGCCAACCCGGCCGACGCGAAGACCATCGTGAACAAGGCGGTCTCCTCCGCGCAGGCCCGGGTCGCCGCGCGGAAGGCGCGAGAGTTGGTGCGCCGCAAGTCCGCCACCGATCTCGGCGGCCTGCCGGGCAAGCTGGCCGACTGCCGGTCCAAGGATCCGAGCAAGTCCGAGATCTACATCGTCGAGGGTGACTCCGCCGGTGGCTCGGCCAAATCCGGCCGCGACTCGATGTACCAGGCGATCCTGCCGCTGCGCGGAAAGATCATCAACGTCGAGAAGGCGCGGATCGACCGAGTCCTCAAGAACAACGAGGTCCAGTCGATCATCACCGCCTTCGGCACCGGCATCCACGACGAGTTCGACATCGCCAAGCTGCGGTATCACAAGATCGTGCTGATGGCCGACGCCGACGTCGACGGCCAGCACATCGCGACGCTGCTGCTCACGCTGCTGTTCCGGTTCATGCGTCCGCTGGTCGAGCAGGGGCACGTGTATCTGGCCCAGCCGCCGCTGTACAAACTCAAGTGGCAGCGTGCCGATCCCGAGTTCGCCTATTCCGACCGGGAACGCGACGGTCTGCTCGAGGCGGGCCTCGCGGCGGGCAAGAAGATCAACAAGGACGACGGCGTGCAGCGCTACAAGGGTCTGGGCGAGATGAACGCCAAGGAGCTGTGGGAAACCACCATGGACCCGTCGGTGCGCGTGCTCAAGCTGGTCACCCTGGACGACGCGGCCGCGGCCGACGAGCTGTTCAGCGTGCTGATGGGCGAGGACGTGGAGGCTCGCCGCAGCTTCATCACCCGTAATGCCAAGGACGTTCGCTTCCTCGACGTATAAGCCGGTGCGCTCGCCCGCCGGGTTCGCGCCCGCGCGGCACCGCAACCGCACCGCCCGCTAAGGAGACTTGATGACCGACACGACGCTGCCTCCGTTCGGAGGCACCGGCGGCGACCGGATCGACCCGGTCGACATCCAGCAGGAAATGCAGAACAGCTACATCGATTACGCGATGAGCGTGATCGTCGGCCGTGCGCTGCCCGAGGTGCGCGACGGCCTGAAGCCGGTGCACCGGCGGGTGCTGTACGCGATGTACGACAACGGCTATCGGCCCGACCGCGGTTACGTGAAGTCCGCGCGCCCGGTCGCCGAAACCATGGGTAACTACCACCCGCACGGTGACGCGTCGATCTACGACACCCTCGTGCGCATGGCGCAGCCGTGGTCGCTGCGCTACCCGCTGGTCGACGGCCAGGGCAACTTCGGCTCGCGCGGTAACGACGGCGCGGCCGCCATGCGTTACACCGAGTGCCGGCTGACCCCGCTCGCGATGGAGATGCTGCGCGAAATCGACCACGAGACGGTCGATTTCATCCCGAACTACGACGGTCGCTCGCAGGAGCCGACCGTGCTGCCGAGCCGGGTGCCCGCGCTGCTGATGAACGGCAGCAACGGCATCGCGGTCGGCATGGCGACCAACATTCCGCCGCACAACCTCACCGAACTGGCCGAGGCGATCTACTGGGCGCTGGACAACCACGACGCCGACGAAGAGTCGACGCTGGCCGCCTGCATGGAGCGGGTGAAGGGTCCGGACTTCCCCACCTACGGACTCATCGTCGGTAGCCAGGGCATCCACGACGCCTACACCACCGGCCGTGGCTCGGTCCGGATGCGCGGTGTGGTCGAGATCGAGGAAGACAACAAGGGCCGGACCACGCTGGTCATCACCGAGTTGCCGTACCAGGTCAACACGGACAACTTCATCAACTCGATCGCCGAGCAGGTGCGCGACGGCAAGATCGCGGGCATCTCCGATATCCACGACGAGTCCTCCGACCGGGCGGGCATGCGGATCGTGGTCACGGTCAAGCGCGACGCGGTCGCCAAGGTCGTGCTGAACAACCTGTACAAGCACACCCAGCTGCAGACCAGCTTCGGCTGCAACATGCTCTCGATCGTCGACGGGGTGCCGCGCACGCTGCGGCTCGACCAGATGATCCGGCTGTACGTCAAGCACCAGTTGGACGTCATCGTCCGGCGCACCAAGTACTTGCTGCGCAAGGCCGAGGAGCGGGCCCACATCCTGCGCGGCCTGGTCAAGGCGCTCGACGCGCTCGACGAGGTCATCGCCCTGATCCGGCGTTCGGCCAACACCGACACCGCGCGCACCGGCCTGATGCAGTTGCTCGACATCGACGAGATCCAGGCCACCGCGATCCTCGACATGCAGCTGCGCCGACTCTCGGCGTTGGAGCGGCAGAAGATCATCGACGAGTTGGCCAAGATCGAGCTCGAGATCGCCGACTTGAAGGACATCCTCGCCAAGGAAGAACGGCAGCGCGCGATCGTGCGCGACGAGCTGGCCGAGATCGTCGAGAAGTACGGCGACGATCGGCGCACCCGGATCATCGCGGCCGACGGCGACGTCGCCGACGAGGACCTGATCGCCCGCGAGGACGTGGTCGTCACGATCACCGAGACCGGCTACGCCAAGCGCACCAAGACCGACCTCTACCGCAGCCAGAAGCGCGGCGGCAAGGGCGTGCAGGGCGCCGGGCTCAAGCAGGACGACCTGGTCAAGCACTTCTTCATCTCCTCGACCCACGACTGGCTGCTGTTCTTCACCAACAAGGGCCGGGTCTACCGCGCCAAGGCCTACGAGCTGCCCGAGGCCAACCGCACCGCGCGCGGCCAGCACGTGGCGAACCTGCTCGCCTTCCAGCCGGACGAGAAGATCGCCCAGATCATCCAGATCAAAAACTACGAAGTCGCTCCGTACCTGGTGCTCGCCACCAAGAATGGCCTCGTGAAGAAGTCGAAGCTGTCGGACTTCGATTCCAACCGCAGTGGCGGCATCGTCGCGGTGAACCTGCGCGACGAAGACGAACTGGTCGGCGCCGTGCTCTGCTCGGCCGACGACGACCTGCTGCTGGTCTCGGCGCTCGGCCAGTCGATCCGGTTCTCCGCGACCGACGAGGCGCTGCGCCCGATGGGCCGGGCCACCTCCGGCGTGCAGGGCATGCGGTTCAACGCCTCGGATGAACTCTTGTCGCTGAACGTGGTGCGGCCGGAGACATACCTGCTGGTCGCGACCGCGGGCGGTTACGCTAAGCGGACTGCGATCGAGGAGTACACCGCGCAGGGTCGCGGCGGTAAAGGTGTATTGACCGTCCAATACGACCCCAAGCGTGGCACCCTGGTCGGTGCGCTCATCGTCGAGGACGAGGATGAGTTGTACGCGATCACTTCCGGTGGTGGTGTCATCCGGACAGTGGCCAAGCAGGTTCGTAAGGCTGGACGACAGACCAAGGGCGTGCGATTGATGAACCTCGGCGAGGGCGATACGTTGCTTGCTATCGCGCGCAATGCCGACGAGCCCGATCCCGATCTGCACGCCGGCGGCGACAGCGACACCGGTTCTTCTGAGTAAACCAACAGCGGCGGCAACGAACGGATCTAAGGATTCCCATTGACCACTCCGAATCAGCCGAATGACGAGCGGCACCAGACGAACGGTGTGACCGAGCGGATCGCACCGTCACCGATTCCGCCGCGGCCGATCCCCCGGCCGGTCTCCTCGGCAGAGAACGGGCAGCAGGGCGGCGGGCAGCCGAATGGCGGCCCGCCGAACGGCGGCCAACCGGGTGGTGCGCAGTCGCCGGGCGGCCAGCAGGGCGGGCAACCGCACGGTGGTCAGCCGGGTGGTGCGCGGCCGGGTGGTCCGCAAGCCGGTGGTCAGCAGGGTGGCGGGCCGTCGGGAGGCGGTCCGCAGGGTGGACCGCCCCGCGAAATGCACGACCAGCAAGGCGATTTCGCGAACAAGCAGTCCGGCCCCGAGCAGGTGCCCGGTCAAGGCGGCCAAGAAGCGTTCGACCAGACTGTCCGCATGAACAACTCTGAGTCCGGTGCACCCGAGTCCGGGGATCAGTCCGGCGGCAACGGCGGTGGCCAATCGTCGTTCCAGGAAGGGTGGTCGCAACTTCCGCAGCGGGAGCCGCAGTCCAACCTGTACCGGCCCGGCCAGGCACCGGTGACCGGACGCCCGAGCGGCTCCGGCGGCGGTGGCGGTCTCGGCGGTGGCGTCACCAACGCGCGCACCACCGCGGACCTCGCCGCCAAGGCGGCCCGCAAGGAAGCGGCGATGGTGAAGTCCGTCGGCATCGACGGACCCACCCGCAGCATCGCGCGCCCCGAACTGATCAAGGACATGCCCGACCTGTCCGAGATCCGGCACCCGCTGCCGCCGTCGGCGCCCGAGACCACCGGCCCGCAGACCCCGATCTCGCCCGCGGTGCCCGTCGCGGTCGCCGCCGCCGTCGCCACCGGCGAACCGCTGCGCGCCACCGTGCAGATCCGGCGCATCGACCCGTGGTCCACGCTGAAGATCTCGCTCGTCATCAGCGTCGCCATGTTCTTCGTGTGGATGCTCGCGGTCGGCCTGCTCTACATCGTGCTCGAGGGCATGGGCGTGTGGGAGCGGCTGAACAACACCTTCACAGACATGGTGTCCCAGGACAGCGGATCGGTCGGCCTCATCGACGCGGGCACGGTCTTCGGCTACGCCGGCGTCATCGGCCTGATCAACGTCGTGCTGTTCACCGCACTCGGCACCGTGGGCACGTTCATCTACAACCAGTGCTGTGATCTCGTCGGCGGCATCCAGGTAACCCTGGCCGACCCCGACTAGGAACCGGTCCTGCCAGACGGCCGGTGCCGCCCACTCCGGGCAGCACCGGCCGTTTCCGTCGGTGGTCATGCCGATCTGCCCTGCGCGGAGCTTCTACCAGCCGTTTTGGATGGCATGGCCGGTGTTGTGTACTCTCTACACGTTGTCGCGAACTACGCGCTGCAACAACATAAGGGCCTATAGCTCAGGCGGTTAGAGCGCTTCGCTGATAACGAAGAGGTCGGAGGTTCAAGTCCTCCTAGGCCCACCCTTCACTCACGTCTGGCTCATGCTCACGAAGAGCATGAGCCATTGTTCGTTTCGGAGTGTTTTGTGGGGGTGCAACCCCCACGCCCCGCCCGGCGGGCTTCGCCCCCGGACCCCCGACATGTGGTTGCGTTCGAATGGCAACTGCGGCTTGCCGACCCCGACCGTCTGTTTTGACCGTGCCGACAGCGGGAAGGTACCGTTGCCGAGTCGAACACTGCACATCGCGGTAGCGGACATCCGGGGCCTTAGCTCAATTGGCAGAGCACTGCCTTTGCAAGGCAGGGGTTAGGGGTTCGATTCCCCTAGGCTCCACTCGTAGGCGGCCCATGCTCACACAGAGCGTGGGCCGTTCTCGTTCCGCGTGTTTTGTGGGGGCGCAGCCCCACGCCCTGCCCGGCGGGCTTCGCCCCCGGACCCCCTCCCAGGTTTGCACCGGGAGGGCTCGCCCTTCGGGCTTCGGGTGCCGAGGTCCGACGGTGCTTGCTCTGCCGGCGGTTGATGACAGCGTCGTCGTTGCGGACTCGGGATCGTGTCGGTGGTCCGCCGTGTTTGGTCAAAGGTGTCGACGCGGTCGGCGAATGATGCCGCTAGGTCGCCACCGGGAGTTCGGTGTCCTCGAGCGTGGCGACATGCAGGCGTGGCGACTTGAAACGGGTGCCGGTCGGCTTTCGAAAACTGTGCTGGCTCAGGGGAATCAGGGGGTTGTCGCGGTCCAGTTGCGGAAGGCGGTGAGGAACTCTTCGGGGGCGTCGGACTCTACGTAGGTGCCGGCGCCTTTGACGATGACGGTGGTGTGGTCGGGGAAGGTGGCTTCCAGGCGTTCGCGTTCCTGGGGGCGGAAGGCGATGTCGGCGTCGCCCCAGACGATCAGGGTGGGCAGGTGGGCGATGTTCGCGTGACCCGCTGCCAGTTCGGCGAAGAAGGCGCGGCTGGACAGGACGCTGCGCGGGAAGACCGCGGTGGCCTTGCGGCGCTCCGGAGTGTTCATCGGCCAGCGGTAGTGGGCCATCTCGGCGGCTGTCGGCTTGCGCCGCTTGTGGCCCAGGGGAACGAACACGTTGACGACGAAGTTCAGGTGCCGAGCCAGGAAGCGGCCCGGGGGTCCGCCGAAGATGCGGGAGAAGTACTCGAAGTGGAAGACGCCGTTGACGGGCCAAGCCCAGGTGTTGGCGAGCACCAGCCGATCGAAGACGCCCGGCCGCCGCTGCACTGCGGCCAGGCCGATCAGCCCACCCCAGTCCTGCCCGACCAGGGTGACGCCGTCGAGGTCGAGCGCGTCCACGAACGCGGTGACCACTTCGGCGTGTTCCTCGGGCAGGAAGCCGTAACCGGGCTTCGGCGTGGACAATCCGAAGCCCGGATAGTCGAGGGCGATGCACCGGAAGTCGGCGCGCAGAGCACGGATCACCTCGCGCCAGAGAAACGACCAGGTCGGATTGCCGTGCAGGAGTAGCAGAGTGGAGCCCGACCCCTCGTCGACGTAGTGCACGGTGTGCCCGTCGATCTGGACGAAACGGCTCTCGAACGGGAACAGGCTGTCGTCGACCCATGCCGGTCGCGCATTCTCGGTGATCTCGGCCATGGCGGCCCCCTCTCGGCTCGGCCCTGCGATAAGCTTGAGCATTTCAAGTACACTTTATAAAGTCAAGTAGAGGACAGGATGCGTAGTTACGGCCAGTATTGCGGGCTCGCCCGATCGCTGGAGGTGGTCGGCGATCGGTGGAATCTGCTCATCGTGCGCCAGCTCCTCCTCGGCCCCGCGCGCTATCGGGACCTGATCGACGGACTGCCCGGCATCGCGACCAACCTGCTCGCCGACCGGCTGCGCGACCTCGAAACCGCGGGTGTGCTCGAGCGGCGACTGGCCGGAGCGAGCAACGTGGTCGAGTACGCCCTCACGCCGTGGGGCGCCGAGTTGCGGGAGCCGATCGAGGGGCTGATCCGCTGGTCCACCCCGTTGATGGTGCGCGGGGCCGAGGGTGACGCCTTCCGTCCCGAGTGGCTCGCCCTCGCCGTCCCGGCCCTGCTGGCCACTCGGGTCGAGCACGGTCACGCCGCGACGATCGGTCTCGAGATCGGCGGCGAGCTCTTCCGGCTCCGGGCGGCAGGGACAGGCTTCGAGATCGGGCCGCATGACGGCGGCGAGCTCGACGCGACGGTCCGTGCCGATCCGGCGGGTGTGCTCGGCCTGGCCGCGGGCGCGCTCACCCTGGACGATGCGCGCGCCCTCGGGCTGGTCGAGGTCGACGGCGACGAGTCGGTCGTCCGGGCGGTCTTCGCCGCCTGACCGGCATGCCGACGACCGTCGGCGAGCCCTGCTTGGACGGCGCGGAGCCGACTCACGCGGTCCCGATCGCGGGGCACGGCCTGCGCCAAGATCGTTCCGGCGGAACGGAAATCGGCGTAGCCGCCGCGCCGGGACCTGGTCGTCCGCCGGAACCAACCAGTAGGGTGGGAGGTATGAAGATTCTGGTCGTCGTGGGTGCTGTGGTCGCTGTTCTCGTCGGTATCTCGAAGTTGCGCCGGCGCAGCGACGCGGACATGTGGCACGAGGTCACCACCCGCTGATTTCCGCCCGCTCGACCTCTCGAACATGAGTTCGACTCGAGGTAGGGTCTGGGCCGTGCCTCAACTTTCGCGCCGGGACCGAGCCAGGATCAACCTCGAACAGGTTCGGGAACAGCTGCTGGACGCGGCGGCCTTCGGTAAGTACCTCCCGCCCGAGCAGCTGGAGCACGCGGCGGGAAAGATCGCCGAGGGGTTACGCGTCTACACCGAGCTGACGCGGGACCGGGACTAGCCCGGCCCGCTCACAACTCGACCGCGGCGGCCGCCAGCCGGGCCCGGACCTCGGCATCGGGCCAGTGGCGGATCTCGTATCGGCGCGGCGCGAGATCGGGGATCGGGGTGAGCCCGACGATGTCGACCACCGCGGCGAACGGGACGGTGAACAGCACCGACTTCTCGCCGTTCTCCTCGACGCAGAACATCACGTAGTCGGCTTCCGGCAGGAAATAGTCGACCCCCTCGCCCCAGATGGTGACGGTGTAGGGACCGCTGTCGGCGCCGATGTACATGACGGAACCGACATAGGCGCCCTCGATATCGCCGTGGCCGGTCTCGAGGACGAGGTTCACCTCGAGCTGCTCGTTCAGGACGCGGCCCTGGGCCTCGTACTCGGTCAGCGCCAAACCGCAGCGAGCACGCTGGACGAACGACAGGTGCTGATGGCGGGGTGATTGATCGAGCGGGATCACGGCGCCGTCGTCGTCGACCGTGTACCCCTGCGGGGAGATCTGGCGGACCGCCTCGCGGTACTTCTTCTCGACGTATTCGTAGAGCGGACCGAGGTCGTCGACGTCGGGGGCGATGATCAAGGTGTCGACGTCGGGCATGAACGCGATCGGCCGGTGCTCGCCGTCGCCGGAACCGGCGAGCCAGCCGGGGACCAGCGGCCAGGATGTGCAGTAGCCGTCGCCGTCGTCGCCGAAGAACAGCACGCCGGATTCCTGGAAACCGCCGGAACCGACCTTGGCCGTGAGGTTTTCGCGGGCGGCGGTGAACACCTCGGCGGCCTCGACACCCCATTGTGCGAGCGTCACGTCGTTGACGATGGAGCGCGAGTTCGGCAGGTCCACCGCGACGAGCTCGTTCAGGAACGGCAAGGCGGGGCGGGTGATCGGACCCGTTTCGTGGCCGCTGGTGGCGCTGATCCCGAAGGTTTCCGAGCGGAGGATGGGCAGCAACAACGACCGCACCTGCGGCCAACCGGGCATCGTCGCGGAGTCCTTCGGGGTGGCGATGAAGCGGGCGATCCGGGTGGCGCGCTCGTCCTCGGGCAGGTCGTGCGCTTCCCGGAAGATGTTGCTCAGGAAGAGTTCCCATCCGCTCGACAGGCGAATGACGAACTCTTCCGGGTCGTACTCCGCCCCTTGCTCACCGGCTTCGGTCAGCTGCTGCAAGACGAGCGCCGCGAACTGGTCGGCATCGCTCCCGAGATTCTCCACGCGGCCACCATAACCGCGGTCTCCGGGCAGTCGCACGGGAAAAGCGCCGGGCTCACTCCTCGGAGAGCGGGCCGTGCCGGTCGAGGTGCAGATAGGTGTAGCCGGTCACGACCAGGCACACGGCGGTGGCGGTGATCAGCATCGCCCAACCGGCGACCACCATGCTGAGCAGACCACCGAGCAGTGCGCCGAACGCGAAACTCACATACAGCAGGAAGTAGCCGAGCCAATCCGCGTAGTCGCCGCCGCTGATATGGCGTTCGATGCCCTGCGCCATCTTCACCAGCGTGCCGGTGACATAGCTCAGCGGCACCGACACTTCGCCGTCCTTCACGAACGAGGTGTTGAGCGCGCCGACGCCGAACGCGACGAACAGGATCGGCACGAAGTCGATATCGGGTGCGTTCTGGATGCGGGCCAGGTCGATGATGGAGGCGGTGGCCAGGCTGAAGGTGGTCAGCAGCGTCGGGCCGTGCGGGTGCCCGGACCAGAAGTGCCGCCGGCACCAGGAGGCGACCACCACGCCGCCGACGAACGACGCGAGCAGGCAGGCCGCCGCGAGCGCCGTGTCCTTCTGGTCGTGGAAGTGGCCGAGGATGGCGCGTTCGGTGTTGCCGGTCATGAACGTGACGAAATAGCCCGCGGTGTGCATGAACGCCGCGGCGCCGATCAAACCGGCCAACGCGGCCAGTACCCAGGACAATCTGGCCTCGTTGTCGAACAGTGCCCGCCTACGCTCTTCGTCCGGTACAGGCACAGCTCAGACTCCTTTTAGAGGCGGATGTGTCCCCATCAGTGATACCTGCTCCGCGCCGGGGTGCGCAGCTGCGCCGCGGCGAGTTGCCGGGAGATCACTCGCGGCTATGCGCGGTGGCTTTCACTGCGCCGATCGGTATACCGGCGGTAGCCCAGTGTCGCGAAAGTGCCGTCTTCCCTGTTCACAGGCGGTGACGCCTGATGTCGTCAGTTACAAGGAGTAACCACGAATCCCGGTCGGGACAGCGACGACAGCTCGTGCGTGCGGCGTCGCGGGAACCGGCCGGTGTGACCGGTAGCACGCAAGATCGCACGGCGGGAGCCTTCGGCATGACCAGCACAGTGACCTCGTCGGCCTGGCGCTCACCGCAGGATCCGAAGCGGCAGATCCTGCGGGCCGCCGGCGGGACCGGCACGGAAAATCCACCGGTGCCGGTTACCGTGCACGAGTGGATTCCGTGCTCGATTTCCTGCTGACCGAACCGCTCGCCGCGACGCCGCTCGATGATGTCGGCGCGGCCTGGACCCGGCATCGGGTGGCGGCCAACCGTTTCGACAAACCGGTCGATATCGCCGTCGCGGGCGGATTCGGCGCCGACCGCCTCGGCTACGCGTTCCTGTCCGGATATCAGGAGGCGGTGCGCACGCTCATTCCCGACCTGGCCGATGACGAGCTGGTTGCGCTGTGTGCGACGGAGGCGGGCGGCGGGCATCCCGCGGCGATCGAGACGACGGTGACCGAGGCGCACGGCGAAGTCCGGCTGAACGGCACGAAAACCTTTGCGACGCTGGGCATGCTGGCGCAGCGGCTGGTGGTGATCGCCAGTGTGGGGACCGGCCCGGACGGCCGGAATCGCTTGCGCGCCACCACGGTCGAGCTGCCGCAACCCGGCGTGCAGGTGACGGGTCTGCCCACGACCGCGTTCGCACCGGAGATCCCGCACGCGACGGTCATCCTGACCGACGTCGCGGCCACGGTGCTGCCCGGCGACGGCTACCTGGACTATCTCAAGCCGTTCCGCACCATCGAGGACATCCACGTGCTCGCGGCCACGCTCGGCTGGCTGGTGCGGGTGGCGCGGACCGCGGCGTGGCCGCAGTCGGTGCTCGAACGACTGCTGACCGGCGTCGCGGCGGTGCGCGGGCTGGATATCGATGCGCCGGGCTCGCCCGGCGTGCACATCGCGCTCGGTGGCGTGTTCGAGTTCGTCCAGCGTCTGTCGGCCGAACTGGATTCGCTGTGGGGGTCGGTGGATTCGCTGACGCGGGAGCGGTGGGAGCGGGATCGTCCGCTGCTCGGGGTCGCCGGGCGGGTCCGCGAGCAGCGGCTGGCAACGGCTTGGCGATCGGTATTGCCGGGCGCCGAGCACCTCGGCTGACCCGGTCCAGAAATGGGGAGCGGGCCTCGGCGAAGGGGGGGAGTTAGCCGAGGCCCGCGTAAGGTCGGCCCGGGGGGGAGGGGCCGACGTGAATGATCCTACGCGATGATTCGCGATTGTGTGCGCGTGGGGAGCGCCACTTTCTCGACTTTTTCCGGGCCCGCGATCTTTCCCGTAGCCGGGGGTCGTTTCGGCGGCGGAATCCGCGCGGAATCCGCTCGGCGCGGAGGTGGCCTGGTGTTTGCCAAAACCGCTGTTGCGCAGGTCGATACCTACGCACTCCGCGGTGCGCCGGATGGATGGGGGTCGGCGCGCTGAACATGCCGACCGGTCTCTGTGTGTCGAGGATCGCTGTCGGAACATGCGGTACACGCCGTGTCCGAGGGTGAATATGTCGCGTGTCGGTGCCAGGCGGCGTGTCCGGACCGTCGCGGCGAACCTGCTTCCTCGATGCGCTGGTGCGCGGACCCGTGCCGGTCGGATGTTCAACTCGCCCGGTCGGTTTGGTGTCGAGGCATGGCCGGTCGAGTAGCGCCCGAGGACGAATCGGGTAGTGCGCTACGCACGACGATGCGGGGTCCCGGGCGGGACTATTTATCCGGTCGCACTTCGATCCGGCACCCCCGAGCACCGCCTGGATCGAGGTGCGACCTTCGTTTTGCCCCGGGTCGGTCCGATCGGGTCTGGGCAACCGGCCAAGATCTCTGTACATTGTAGAGAGAAAGGGTGCCTGTCGATCTCGGGCAGGAGCGGCACCGGCGGCGGGACTTATCGCGACACGGGTGACGAACAAATCGGATGAACTTGTCGGTGGGTAGCGCAATACTGACACGGAATCGGCCAGCGACCCGATCACGCGAATTGGCCGGCGTCGGATCTACCGGCGTCGCGCAAATACATCCTATGAAAACTCACAAATCCCAGGAGAGTCATGCCCGACGCAATAGTCGCCGAGGGTCTGGTCAAACGATACGGCCGGCTGGTCGCGCTCGACGGACTCGATCTCACGGTCCCGGAGGGGACCGTCACCGCGTTGCTCGGCCCGAACGGCGCAGGTAAAACCACTACCGTCCGGGTGCTCAGCACGCTGCTGATACCGGACGCCGGCCGGGCCACCGTCGCGGGTATCGACGTGCTCGCCGATCCGCGCGCCCTGCGCTCCCGGATCGGCGCGTCCGGCCAATATGCCGCCGTCGACGAATATCTGACCGGCTTCGAGAATTTGGAAATGGTCGGCCGGCTGTATCACATGGGTGTGCAGCGCAGTAAGGAACGGGCGCGGGAACTGCTCGACCGTTTTCGGCTCAGCGATGCCGCCGACCGTCCGGTGAAAGGTTATTCCGGCGGTATGCGCCGGCGGCTCGACCTGGCGGGAGCGCTGGTGGCCAACCCGCCGGTGCTGTTCCTGGACGAGCCGACCACCGGCCTCGATCCGCGCGCCCGGCTCGACCTCTGGGACGTCATCGAGGAGCTGGTGGCGGGCGGCACCACGCTGCTGCTCACCACGCAGTACATGGACGAGGCGGACCGGCTGGCCGACGCCATCGCGGTGATCGACCACGGCAAGGTCATCGCGCGCGGCACCGCCGACGAGCTCAAGACCATGGTCGGCGGCGACCGGATCGAGCTCACCGTCGACCACGTGGACAATCTCGGGGTCGCCACGCAGGTGCTGAAAAGCTTGGCGGACGGGGAGATTCACGTCGAACCGGGGTTGCGGCGGATCACCGTGCCGGTGTCGGACGGGTCCCAGGCACTGGTCGCGGCGATCAACAAGCTCGCCGAGAACGACGTGAAACTGCACGATGTCGGACTGCGCCGGCCCTCGCTGGACGACGTGTTCCTCACCCTCACCGGACACGAAGCCGAGGAACTCGTCAACGGCGAAGGCGCGGGCGAACTCGAAACCACGGAAGGAAAGACACGATGACCGTGGCGATTCCGGTCGTCGACCGGCCCTCGATCGGGGCGAAGCTGGCTATTGTCGTCAGCGATAGCCTGACCATTGCCAAACGCGGCGTTATCAAGATCAAGCGAGTGCCCGACGTCTTGATCTTCTCGACCCTCTCGCCGATCATGTTCGTGCTGTTGTTCGCCTATATTTTCGGCGCGGCGATCGATGTGCCCGGCATGTCCGGCGGCTACCGGGAATTCCTGATCGCGGGCATTTTCGCGCAGACCGTGGTGTTCGGCGCCTCGTTCACCGGCGCCGCCCTGGCCGAGGACATGCAGAAGGGCATCATCGACCGGTTCCGGTCGCTGCCCATGGCCCCCTCGGCCGTGTTGATCGGGCGCACGCTCAGCGACGTGGTGATCAACGTGGTCAGCCTGACCGTGATGTCACTGACCGGATTGGTGGTCGGCTGGCGGATCCGCGGTTCGTTCCTGGACGCGGTGCTGGCGTACGCCTTGCTGCTGCTGTTCGCCTACGCGGTGTCCTGGATCATGGCGGTGGTCGGGCTGCTGGTGCGCACGCCCGAGGTGTTCAACAACGCCAGCTTCATGGTGGTGTTCCCGCTGACCTTCATCGGCAACACCTTCGTACCGAGCGAGAAACTGCCGTCGGTGCTGCGGGTCGTCGCCGAATGGAATCCGGTGTCCGCGTTGACCCAGGCGACGCGCGACCTGTTCGGCAACACCAGCCCGCTGGCACCCACCCCGGAGGCGTGGTCGCTGCGGCATCCGGTGGCGACCACGCTCGTCTGGGTGGTGGTGATCATGGTGGTGTTCGTGCCGCTGGCGATCCGGCAGTACAAGAAGGCCGTCAGTCGCTGATCAGCGTCCGTTCTCCGCGCCGGCGCCGGCCACCGGGGTCGGCGCGGAGCCGTTGCGGGAGTACCCGATCCGCGGCGGTTCCGGGGCGGGCGCGGGCGGCTGCGGTCGTTTGCTGCGTATCAGCAGGGCCACCCCACCCGCGAGCGCGACGGCCGCCGCGACGATCAGCCGGTACCGGGTACGTGCGGATACATGTAGGCGCCCCAAGGTCATTGGCCCATGCTGGCACAACCGCGTAGTTCATGCAGTATCTCCAGCTCAGCAGTTCGTCCCGGGTCGAAACGAGCGACTCTTGCCGCCGCGTCGCGGGTTCGCCGCGGCGGGACCGTAGCATTGCGGCGTGACCTCACCGAACCAGACCGCTGTGGCGACGCTCCACACGAATCACGGCGATATCAAGATCTCGCTCTTCGGTAACCACGCCCCCAAGACGGTCCGCAATTTCGTCGGGCTGGCCGACGGTTCGGCCTCGTACACCACTGCGAACGCGAGCGGCGGCAGTACCGGCCCGTTCTACGACGGCGCCGTCTTCCATCGGGTGATGGCCGGGTTCATGATTCAGGGCGGCGACCCGACCGGCACCGGCCGCGGCGGCCCGGGATACGAGTTCGGCGACGAATTCCATCCGGAGCTGCGTTTCGACCGTGGCTACCTGTTGGCGATGGCCAACGCCGGACCGGCGACCAACGGTTCGCAGTTCTTCATCACCGTCGGCCCGCAGCCGCATCTCAACCGCAAGCACACCATCTTCGGTGAGGTCGTCGATCCGGAGTCGCGCAAGGTGGTCGACTCGATCGCCACGACGCCGACCGATCGCAACGACCGTCCCCTGGAACCCGTCGAAATCACCAAGATCACGATCGAATGAGACTATGACCGCTCAGCCGCCCGCACCCACGTGCGTCCGTCACCCGAATCGTCCGACCGGTCTGGCGTGCACACGCTGCGGACGGCCGTCCTGCCCGGAATGCTTGCGCCCGGCCTCGGTCGGCCAGCACTGCGTCGATTGTCTGCGTCAGGATCAGCGTGACGTGGCCCCGGTGCGTACCGTCGCGGGTGCACCGGCTGCCCGCGGATCGTTGCCGTTCGTGACCTACGCGCTGATCGCGGTCAACGTCGCGATCTTCGCGGTGACGGCCGCCCAGGCGCAGAGCCTGCTGGAGAACCGAGCCTCGGACCTGTTCCTGCGCTGGGTGCTGTACCCGCCCGCGGTCGCCGACGGTCAGTGGTGGCGCGTGCTGGGTTCGGGCTTCCTGCACTACGGCCCGATTCATCTGCTGCTCAACATGTTCGCGCTGTATGTGATCGGCCGGGACGCGGAACTGGTGCTCGGCCGGCTGCGCTACCTCTCGGTGTATCTGGTGTCGCTGCTCGGCGGTGCCGCGGCCGTCATGGTGTTCGCCCAGGACAGCGCCACCGCGGGCGCGTCCGGCGCCGTGTACGGCCTGTTCGGCGCGATCACCGTGATCCTGATCCGGCTGCGGCAGAACCCGAATCAGATGCTGATCTTGATCGCCATCAACGTGTTCATCAGCTTCTCCTTGCCCGGCATCTCGCTGTGGGGTCACCTGGGCGGACTGGCGGCGGGCACCTCGGCGACGCTCGGCATCCTGTTCCTACCGGGCTGGCTACGGGCGAAATCGCCGCAGGCGGCGCGGCTCATCGGCTGGAGCGCGGTGGGCGTGGTCGCGCTGATCTCGCTCGCGGTGATCGGTGCGACCGCGATGTCGTTGACCTGACCGGGTTCTCGGCTTCACGTGAAACAAGAGCGGGTCGCTCGGACCGGGTTCAGCGGGTGGTCTTGCCGGACAGCCGAAGCGCGCGGACGAGGGCGGCGTGCACCTCGTCGGGCCGGGTGCCCAGATCCCAGCGCCCGAAGATGAGCAGGCGCTCGGTGTCGGCGTGGCGCACGTCGATCTCCAGCATCGGCATCTTGCGGCCGAGGCGGCGATAGTCGACGACGCGCGCCCGGATGATCTGCTCGCGGGTGTATTCGTCCGGGCCGAAGAGGGTGCGGACCACCATCCGCGGGTCGGTGCCGGGGACGACGCTGAGCCGGGGGCGCTGCCGGAAGCCGAGCCCGGCCAGCGCGAGCAGGCCGGCCGCCGCCAGGCCGATGAGCAACCGGGCCGGTGCGTCGCCGGCGAAGATCGTCGCCACGGCCAGGAGCACGCCGCCGCCCGTGACGGCCGCGAGGGCGGCGGCGGGGGTGGTCCAGGCCAGCTGCGCCGAGTTGTCACCAGGCTGCTGAGCAGGAGATTCAGACGTCACAGGCCACTTTCCCCAGCGTTGCGCGAGTTGTCCACAGATTCATCCACAGGTGTGTATGAATGACACGTCTGTAATCCAGATGTGGTGTCTGCGTCACCTTCGGCCACCCAGATGTGGTGTCAGCGCCACCGCATGGTCATGATCAGACCGACGACCATGAGGCCGAATCCGATCAGGAAGTTCCACGCGTTCAGATCGCTCATCCAGCCGATGTGATCGGCGGCGATGTAGTAGACGAGCAGCCAGGCCAGCCCGGCGAGCATGAAACCGAGCATGATGGTGACGTACCAGACCGGCGACGGGCCGACCTTGACCTTCACCGGAGTCCGGCTGGCAGGGTTGATCGTGTAGTCGGTCTTCTTACGGACCTTCGACTTCGGCATGACGTCCTCGTGTTCGGCGTTCAGGTCGGTACCGGCGGGCAAACGCGGTGTGCCGAGTGGTGGTGCCGAGCTCGCTCGCCGCTGTGGACAAGGCTCTGGCTGCCCTCCGGTGTGCCTCTAGGCTATCCCAACTGGTATTGGATGCGACGCGGTGTCAGGCGGGGACGTAATCTCAGAGCATGCGTGTTCTGGTCGTCGACAATTACGACAGCTTCGTCTTCAACCTGGTCCAGTACCTCGGACAGTTGGGTGCCGAGGCGGTCGTGTGGCGCAACGACGACCCGCAGCTGGCCGACGTCGACGCGGTGGTCGCCCAGTTCGACGGCATCCTGATCAGCCCCGGCCCCGGCACCCCGGATCGTGCGGGTGCCAGCATCGAGCTGGTCCGCGCCTGCGCCCGGCACGCGGTGCCGCTGCTCGGCGTGTGCCTCGGCCATCAGGCGATCGGTGAGGCGTTCGGCGCGACCGTGACCCGCGCCCCGGAACTGCTGCACGGCAAGACCAGCTCGGTGTTCCACGTCGGGGCAGGCGTGCTGGCCGGGCTGCCCGACCCGTTCACTGCGACCCGCTACCACTCGCTCACCGTGCTGGAAGAGACGTTGCCCGCGGAAATCGAGGTGCTCGGCCGCACCGAGAGCGGCATCGTGATGGCGATGCGGCACCGCACGCTGCCCATCCAGGGCGTGCAGTTCCATCCCGAATCGGTGCTGACCCAGGGCGGGCACCGGATGCTGGCCAACTGGCTCGGCATCTGTGGCGAACGCCCCGCGGAGGGGCTCGTCGAAATGCTCGAGGCGGAGGTCGCCGCGCTGGTGCTGCAGTGAGTCGCCGCCCGGGTCACAGCCGCGGACGCACCGATCTCGACTCGCCGCAAGTCAGGGGTGCGGCGTAATGGCAACCCGGCCCTACGTCTTGCTGTCTGTCGCGGTGAGCGTCGACGGGTACATCGATGACGCGAGTCCGCAACGGCTGCGTCTGTCCGGCCCGGCCGATTTCGACCGGGTCGACCAGGTCCGCGCGGACTCCGACGCGATCCTGATCGGGGCGGAAACTCTGCGCCGGGACAATCCGCGCTTGCTGGTGGACAGCGCCGAGCGCCGGGCCGCGCGCGTCGCGGCGGGCAAGCCCGAGTATCCGGTGAAGATCACGGTCACCGCCGGTGGTGACCTCGATCCCGGGTTGCGGTTCTGGCACCACGGCGGGGACAAACTCGTCTACACCACCGACGCGGGCGCGGCGCGGATCGGGGACCGGCTGACTGGGCTCGCCGAAGTCGTCACGCTCGGCGCCGAACTCGACTTCGGCGCGCTGCTCGACGACCTCGGCCGGCGCGGCATCGCACGCCTCATGGTGGAGGGTGGCACCCGGATACACACCGCGTTCCTCGCCGCCGATCTCGCGGACGAACTGCACCTCGCGGTCGCGCCCCTCCTGGTGGGCGACCGTGCGGCGCCCCGATTCCTCGATCCCGCGAGCTTTCCCGGTTCGCCACACCGCCGCATGCAGCTGGCCGGGGTCGACCAGGTCGGTGACGTCGCGGTGCTGACCTATTTCCTCGAGGCGGGCATGCGCTGAGCCCCGCAGATCCGGCCGGGGGGGCGATGCGTAGGGGGACAAGGGATACAACCTGGATCGAAAGGCGCGCGATGGGTGACACGCAGGACGTGCGATTCATGCGGCAGGCGATCGAGCTGGCACGCGACTGCCCGCCGAGCGCGACGGCGTTCTCCGTCGGCGCGGTGATCGTCGCCGCCGGGCTGGCGATCGCTACCGGGTACTCCCGCGAGACCGACGACAAGGTGCACGCCGAGGAGTCCGCGCTGAACAAGCTGGACGCGGCCGACCCGCGACTGTCCGCGGCGACGATCTACACCACGCTGGAGCCGTGCTCGCAGCGCGGCACCGCCACCCGGCTGCCATGTACGGATCGAATCCTGCAGGCCGGGATTCCCAGGGTGGTCCTCGCCTGGCGCGAACCCGCGACCTTCGTGACCAACTGCGTCGGTGTGGAAAAGCTGCGTGAGCACGGCGTCGAGGTGGTCGAGCTGACCGAACTGGCAGCCGAAGCGATGTCGATGAACCGCCACCTCGATTTGTCAGACTGACTGCCAGGGTATTCGACACTCATTGACCGTTATGCGGCGCCTCCGGTATATCTGTGAACAGCCAAATCGGCAATTCACACCCTGGGGGATCGAAGTGTTTTCTTTCTCGAAGTTCGCCGCGCTCACTGCCGCCGTTTCGTCCATTTTCCTGTTGCAAATGGGAACAGCCGAAGCGGACGGCAACGGATCGGGCACCTGCCGGACGGATAGGTTCTGTGGCTGGTCGGAGGTCGGCTACACCGGCGCCGACTTCCACTCGAAATCGCCTGAGGGCTGCTGGGATACGACGCCGATCCGCTCGGCGCACAACGCGCTCAACCAGAAGGTCACCCTGTGGGCGAACTCGAACTGCACGGGGAAGAGCATCGTGCTCGACGCCCGGACGGTGTATCGGGGCATCGGGTTCCTGGCGCACTCGATGTCGCCGGCCTGACAGCAGCATTCGGCTGCCATAGATTTATGGCAGCCGAAGCTTTCTGCTCGATGAACTCAGTAGAAATACGTCGAACCGTTCGAAATTCGAGCCCGAATATGTCGAGCAGGTTTTACGGCCGTCCGTAGACCGCAGTCACGAATTCGCCGAGTTGGTTGTCGTCGAGGTGACGGGCCAAGTCGGCCTCGCTGATCATGCCGACGAGGCGCTTGTTGTCGATCACCGGCATTCGTTTGATCCGGTGACTTTCCATCTCGTCGAGCACTTCTTCGATATCGGCGTCGGCGGCGACCCAGCGGGGCGTCGACTCGCAGAGTTCGGCCGCGCGGGTGGTGCCGGGCGAGCGCCCCTGGGCGATGCACTTCACGACGATGTCGCGGTCGGTGATGATGCCGCACATCCGATCGTTGTCGTCGGCGATGACCAGCGACCCGACGCCGAGCTCGGCCATCACGCGGGCGGCCTTGCCGACGGTTTCGTCCTTCGCGATCCACTGCGCACCGGGTTTCATGATGTCCCTGGCGGTCGTCATCGGTTTCCTCCTCGCTACTCAGCACAGCTGATTCGGATGGAGCACACCAATTCTGCCGCCGAACACACCGACTGGTCGGTGCTTTGCGGAACAACTGCCGAAAACAGAAATGAGCGGACCCGAAGGTCCGCTCATCCACTGCGGGTGAAAGTTCCGTCGCGACTACGGCGGCCCGAGCACGCCGACGCCGACCTGCACCGCGCCGCTCTTCGGCAGCGAACCACCCGCCGCGGGCGCCTGGGTGATGATGCGACCCACGCTGCCCGCGTCGAACGTGCCCTGCGGGGACTGGCTGATCTGGCTCTGCGAGCCGGTCCAGCCCTCCTTCTGCAGCTTGTCCACCGCCTGCGCGACCGTGAGTCCGGTCAGCGACGGCATCTTGATCTGATCGCTGGACACCTGGACGACAACGGTCGAACCCTTCTCGACCGTCGTGCCGCCGGCCGGGCTGGTCGCGAGCACCTCACCGACCGGACGACTGGACGGCACCTTCTCGATCGTGATCTTGAATCCGGCACTGTCCACCAGATTCGGCCGGGCGACCTCGATGTCCTGGCCGACCACGTTGGGCACGCGGATCGGTTCCGGACCGGAGCCGAGGGTCACCACGATGACCCGGTCGGCGTCCACCCGCGACCCGGCCGACGGATCCTGCCCGATGACCTTGTCCTTCTCCTGCGTGCTGGACGGCTTGCGCTGCACGGTCGGATCCATCTGCAAGCTGTTCTTGCGCAGTTCGGCCTCGGCCTCCTGCTGGGTCAGCCCGTCGAGCTTGGGTACCTGCACCTGGGTGGGACCGGTGGACACCTGCACGGTGATGGTGCTGCCCTTGTCCACGCGCGAGCCGCCCAGCGGCTGGGTGGCGATGACATTGCCGGTCGCGACCTTGCTGTCGGCCTTCTGGAAGCTGGCCACGGTGAAGCCGGCCTTCTGCAGCGCATCGATCGCCTGCTGCGAGGACTTGCCCGACACATCGGGCACCGTCACCTGGTCCGGCTTGCTGCCCGGCCCGATCAGCACCCAGAACAGGGTGAACGCGACGGCGACCGCGGCGGCCGCGGCGACGGCGAGGTAGATCGTGCGGCGCGGGCCGCCGGGATCCACCGACGCCTGCTCGGAGGTGTCGTCGTTGCGCTCGATGGTGCGGTAGCTGCGCGGCGCGGGCTCGGTGTTGCCGAAGACGGTGGTGCGGTCCTCGTCGGTCATCACCATCGGGGCGCTCGGCTTCTGCCCACCGAGCACCCGGATCAGGTCCGCGCGCATCTCGGCCGCGCTCTGGTAGCGGTTGGCCGGGTTCTTGCTCATCGCCTTGAGAATCACCGAGTCGAGCTCGCGGGGCACCCCGGGATGCACGTGCGAGGGCAGCCGCGGATCTTCCCGGACGTGCTGGTAGGCCACCGCGACGGGCGAGTCGCCGGTGAAAGGCGGCTCACCGGTGAGGATTTCGAACAGCACGCAGCCGACGGAGTACACGTCGGAGCGCGCGTCGACGGTCTCGCCGCGCGCCTGCTCGGGCGAAAGGTATTGCGCGGTACCGATTACCGCGGCGGTCTGGGTCATCGGGTTGGAGCTGTCGGCGATCGCTCTGGCGATGCCGAAGTCCATCACCTTCACCGCGCCCGCCCGGTTGATCATGATGTTGGCGGGCTTCATGTCGCGGTGCACGATGCCGGCCTTGTGGCTGAAATCCAGTGCGGCACAGACGTCGGCGATGACCTCCATGGCCCGGCGCGGCGGCAGCGGACCCTTGCCGCGCACGATATCGCGCAGCGTCTCGCCGTCGACGTACTCCATCACGATGTAGGGCAGCGGACCGTCGTCGACCTTGGCCTCGCCGGTGTCGTACACCGCGACGATGGCCGGATGGTTCAGCGCGGCGGCGTTCTGCGCCTCCCGCTTGAACCGCAGGTAGAACGTGGGGTCGCGGGCCAGGTCGGCGCGCAGCACCTTGATCGCGACATCCCGGCTGAGCCGTAGATCGCGCGCCTTGTGTACTTCGGACATACCGCCGAACCCGATGATCTCGCCCAGCTCGTAGCGGGAGGAGAGATTCTTCGGGGTCGTCATGGTTGTCCTTGCGAAGAAGTAGCGGGCGCGCCGACGGAGCCGGAGGGGCCTCGGGCTCCGGGAATCTCCGGAAATGGTATGTCGATCGTCGGAACTCGCGGCCGGGTAGTGGTCGGCGCGGTCGTCGTCGGTTTGCTGCTCGTCGACGGCGTGGTCGTCGTCGGGGTCGGGGTGGTGGTGGTCGGTTCGGGGGTGGTGGTCGGCGGTTCCGTCGTGGTGGTCCGCTCGACCGTGGTCGGCGGCGGCGGAACAGGTTTCGGCGTCGTCGTGCTGGTCACCGGCGGGGGCGGCGGCTTCGGCGCGGGCACCGACGTCGTGGTCGTCGCCGGGCCCTTGTTCGGGTTGGTGTCGCCGCCGAACATCAGGTAGCCGACGGTGGCGACGAGCAGCACGCCGACCGCGACGCCGGCCGCGGTCCACTTCTGCGTGGTGGTGAAGCCCTTGTCTTGCGGCGGCACGCGGTTGCCACCGGTGCCCGGGTTGAGCATCGTCGCGGGCGCCGCGCCCGTGGCCTGGCCCGCCGCGCCGAGCGCACCGCCGGCCGGCGTCGAATAGCGCACCGTCGCGCCGTCGAAATCCGAAGGGGTGGACGGCAACACGACGGTCGGGCCGGGCGGCAGCACCCGGGTGGCGCCGGTCAGCGGCGTCCCCGCGCCCGCACCGCGCGGCGGGGGCGGCCTGCGGCCCGCGCGCACCGCGGCCACCGCGTCGGCGAACTCGCCGCCGCTGGCGTAGCGCAGGTTCGGGTCCTTGCCCATGGTGATCTCGATCAGCTCGCGCACGTTGCCGGGCAGATCGCCGGGCATCGGCGGCGGCGCCTCGCGGACGTGTTTCATCGCGACCGTGATCGCGCCGTCGCCGCTGAACGGCCGGGTACCGGCCAGCGCCTCGTAGCCGACGACGCCGAGCGAGTACACGTCGCTGGCGGCGGTGGCGTCCTCGCCGACCGCCTGCTCCGGCGCGATGTACTGGGCGGTGCCCATCACCATGCCGGTCTTGGTCACCGGCGAGGCGTCCACGGCCTTGGCGATGCCGAAGTCGGTGATCTTCACCTGACCGGTCGGCGTCACCAGGATGTTGCCCGGCTTCACGTCGCGGTGCACGACCCCGGCCCGGTGCGCCACATCGAGCGCGCGCCCGGTCTGCTCGAGCATGTCGAGCCCCTGGCCGACGGAGAGCCGGCCGAGCCGGTTCAGCACCGTGTTCAGCGGCTCGCCCTGCACCAGTTCCATGACCAGGTAGGCGGTTTCACTGCCCTGCGGGTCGGTGGTCTCGCCGTAGTCGTAGATGCCCGCGATCCCGGGGTGGTTCAGCTGGGCGGTGGTCTTGGCCTCGGTGCGGAACCGATGCCGGAACGTCGGGTCGGCGGAGAACTCCGACTTGAGCACCTTGACCGCCACCCGGCGATCCAGCCGGGTGTCCAGCGCCTCCCAGACCTGGCCCATGCCGCCGGTCGCGATCAGCCGTTGCAGCCGATAGCGGTTGGCGATCATCGCACCGTTGTTCAGCATCCCCGTACCTTCACTCGCACATCCATCTCGTTCAGCCCCCTCGCAGACCGGCGTCCAGCACCGCACGCGCGACCGGCGCGGCCACCGAACCGCCGGTCGCGGCCAGCGCCCGGTCGCCGCCGTTCTCCACGACCACCGCGATGGCGATCTTCGGATTCTGGGCGGGCGCGAAGGCGATGTACCAGGCGTGCGGTGGGGTTTTGCGTGGATCGCTGCCGTGCTCGGCGGTGCCGGTCTTGGAAGCGATCTGATAGCGGGACTTGTTACCTCCGGCGGTGTTGCTTTCCGAGGCGATCATCAGATTCGTCAGCGAAGACGCTACCTGTGCGCTGACCGCTTGGCCGACCGAGACCGGCTTGGTTTTCGACAACTCACTGAGGTCGGGCCCCTGCAGTTGGTCGACCAGGTACGGCTGCATCCGGACCCCGCCGTTGGCCACGGTCGCGGCGATCACCGCGTTGTCCAGCGGCGTCAGCGCCACGTCCCGCTGCCCGATGCTGCTCTGGGCCAGCGCGGCGTTGTCCGAAATGGGGCCGACGGTGCCCTCGGCCACCGGGATCGGGATATCGCGGTGCGTGCCGATGCCGAAGGCGGCCGCCTCGTCCTTGAGGTTCGCGGCGCCCACCTTGACCCCGAGTTCGGCGAACGCGGTGTTGCACGAGAGCCGGAACGCGTCGTACAGCGAGGCGGTCGGGCCGGGCCCGCAGTTGCTGCCGTTGTAGTTCTCCAGCGTGGTGCTGGTGCCCGGCAGCGTGATGTTCGGCGCCGCGGTGAACTGGTCCTCCGGCGTCGCGACGTTGTTCGCCAGCGCCGCGGCGGTGACCACCACCTTGAACGTGGAACCCGGCGGATAGGTCTGCGAGACAGCGCGATTCAGCATCGGCTGGCGTTCGTCGGCGCTGAGCTCCTCCCACGCCTTGGTGCCGCTCGCCCCGTCGTGCCCGGACAGCAGGTTGGGGTCGTAGCTCGGCGTGGACACCATGGTGAGGATCTTGCCGGTGCTCGGCTCGATCGCCACCACCGAACCGGTGTAGCCCTTGCTGGTCAACTGGTCGTAGGCGACCTGCTGCATGGCCGGGTCGAGCGTGGTGATCACGTTGCCGCCGCGCGGATCCCGGCCCGACACCATGTCGACCAGCCGCTGCCCGAACAGGTGACTGTCGGACCCGTTGAGCACCGAGTCCTCGGCCCGCTCGAGTCCCGTGGTCTTGTACTGGATCGAGTAGAACCCGGTGACCGGGGCGTAGGCCTCCGGCGAGGTCGGGTAGGTGCGCAGGTACTTGTACCGGTCGTCGGTGGCCACCGAATTCGCCAGCACGGTGCCGCCCGCGGAGATCTGCCCGCGCTGGCGCGAGTACTCGTCGAGCAGCACGCGGTTGTTGCGCGGATCGGTGCGTAGGTCGTCGGCCTTGATCACCTGGACGTAGGTGGCGTTGAGCAGCAGCGCGACGATCATCACCATCACGGCGATCGCGACCCGGCGTAGGGGAGTGTTCATGTCGCGGGCCCCGCTTCCGGCCGGCCGCCCTCGGGCTTGCGCAGCAACTCGGTCGTCGCGTCCGCGATCGGGGCGGCGGGCACGCTCTTGCGGGCGGGCGCGGGCGCGCGGGCCGCGTCGGACACCTTGATCAGCAACGCGAGCAGCGCGTAGTTGGCCAGCAGCGAGGAACCACCGTAGGACATGAACGGCGTGGTGAGGCCGGTGAGCGGGATCAACTTGGTGACACCGCCGACCACCACGAACAACTGGATCGCAATGGTGAACGCCAGCCCGGCCGCCAGCAGCTTGCCGAAGCTGTCGCGCACGGCGAGCGCGGTGCGCAGGCCGCGCACGATGAACACCAGGAACAGCACCAGCACCGCGGTGAGCCCGATCAGCCCGAGTTCCTCACCGATGGTGGTGATGATGAAGTCGGTCTTGGCGAAGGGCACCTGGTTGGGGCGCCCGCTGCCCAGGCCGGTGCCCGCGAGACCGCCGGTGGCCAGGCCGAACAGCGACTGCGAGATCTGATAGCCGGTGTTGTTGTAATCGTCGAACGGGTGCAGCCAGGTCTGCGTGCGCACCTGGACGTGCCCGAAAGTCTGGTAGGCGAACACGAAGCCGAGGCCGAGCAGCGCGCCGCCGATGATCAGCCAGCCCACTCGCTCGGTGGCGATGTAGAGCATCACCAGCACCGTGCCGAAGATCAGCAGCGAGGTGCCGAGGTCTTTCTCGAAGACGAGCACGCCGACGCAGACGATCCAGACCACCACGATCGGACCGAGGTCGCGGCCGCGCGGGAACTCCATGCCCAGCAGGTGCCGACCGGCCGCGGTGAACAGGTCGCGCTTGGCCACCAGCACCGAGGCGAAGAAGATGATCAGCAGGATCTTTGCGAACTCGGCGGGCTGAATGTTGAAGCCCGGCACCTTGATCCAGTTCTTGGAGCCGTTGATCTCGGAGAACCGGCTCGGCAGCAGCGCGGGCATGGCCAGCGCGACGAGCCCGACCAGCCCGAGGGTGTAGCTGTAGCGCGCCAGCGTGCGGTAGTCCCGCAAGGCGATCAGCAGCACGACGAACACCACCATGCCGAGACCGGTCCACAGGATCTGCTTGTTGGCGTCGGGGGAGGGCATCGACCACGAGTTGTAGACCGCGGTCTGCTGATCGGCCAGGTCGAGCCGGTGGATCAGCACCAGCCCGAGCCCGTTCAACAGCGCGACGATCGGCAGCAGCAGCGGGTCGGCGAAGGGGGCGAACCGGCGCACCGCCAGATGCGCCACGCCGAACAAACCGAGATAGGCGGCACCGTATTTGGCGATATCCCAGGTGAGCGACTGCTCCTGACTGGCCTCGACCAGGAACAGCGCCGCCGTGGTGATCACTGCCGCGCCCGCCAGCAGCAACAGTTCGACATTGCGTCGAGTGCTCGGCGGGGGCGCGGGAGCGAAGCCGCCGGGAGGACTGGGAAAAGCCCCAGCGGACGGCGGTGCCGGTGCGGACATCAGTCCGTCACCCGGCAGTTCTCCCCCGCGATCTGGGGGTTCGACGACGTGGTCGACGGCGGAACCGGAGCCTCCGACTTGGTCGGTGTGGGGCGAGCGTCACCGGGGCCCGGCGGCGCGGGCTCGACGGTGGTGGTGGGGGCACTGCTGGTGGCCGGCGGCAACGGCGGCTGCGGCTCGGCGGGCTGGGGCAGCACGCCCGGCTGCGGCACCGACTCCTTCACCGGGCACGGCGGCAGCAGCTCGCCCTGCGCGATGGAGCGCATCTGCTCCTTCGCGCGATCGAGCGAGCCCGGCGGCAGACCGCGCCCGACCTGCTCGCGGCCCGTCTGCTTGAGATCGGTGACCTTCAGCTGCTTGCACGCCGACGGCAGATCGGCGCCCGGGTTCACCAGCGAGAGCTCACCGGTCTTGGTGACGCAGCCGACCTGGTTCACGTCGTGGATCGAGTAGCCGAGCACCGAACCCGGTAACCCGCGCAGGATCACCACCGAGCCGTTGTCCGCCCCGACGTAGTAGTTGCTGCGAATCATCTTGTAGCCGACCAGCAGTCCGACGCTGACCGCGACCACCAGCGCCACCGCGAGCATGATCCAGCGCAGCTTGTGCGACTTGCCCTTGGCCTCCGGCTCCGGTGCCGCCGCCGCCCGGCGCGGTGCGGCGCGCGGCGGACGCATCGCCGCCGCCCGGCCCGCCGCGGTATTCGGTGGCGGCGTGTCCTCGTCCACCCCGGACGCCGCACCGGCGACGATCGGATGGCTCTGGCCGTAGTCGAGATCGATCACATCCGCGACGACCACCGTGACATTGTCCGGGCCGCCGCTGCGCAGCGCGAGCTCGATGAGCCGGTCGGCGCACTCGTCGGTGGAACCCTCGCGCATGGTGTTCGCGATGGTCTCGTCGCTCACCACATCGGAGAGGCCGTCGGAGCACAGCAGGTAGCGATCACCCGCGCGCGCCTCCCGCATGATCAGCGTCGGCTCGATCTCGTTGCCGGTGAGCGCGCGCATGATCAGCGAACGCTGCGGATGGGTGTGCGCCTGCTCGGGCGTGATCCGGCCCTCGTCGACCAGCGACTGCACGAACGTGTCGTCCCTGGTGATCTGGGCGAGCTCGCCGCCGCGCAGCAGATAGGCGCGGGAGTCACCGATATGGACCAGGCCCAGCTTCTTGCCCGCGAACAGGATCGCGGTGAGCGTGGTGCCCATCCCGTCCAGCTCGGGCTCCTCCTCGACCTGATCGGCGATCGCGGCATTGCCCTCCCGCGTCGCCGTGTCGAGCTTGCCGAGCAGATCGTCGCCCGGCTCGTCGTCGTCCAGATGCGCCAGCGCGGCGATCATCAGCTGCGAGGCCACCTCGCCTGCGGCATGGCCACCCATGCCGTCGGCGAGCGCGAGCAGCCGTGCGCCCGCGTAGACGGAGTCTTCGTTGTTGCCTCGGACGAGACCGCGGTCGCTGCGCGCTGCGTAGCGGAGAACGAGTGTCACGATCGCAGCTCGATCACTGTTTTGCCGACACGGACCGGAGTGCCGAGCGGAACCCGCACGGCAGTGGTGACTTTCGCGCGATCGAGATAGGTGCCGTTCGTCGAACCGAGATCTTCGACGTACCAATCGTCGCCGCGGGGAGACAGTCGCGCATGTCTGGTCGAGGCGTAGTCATCGGTGAGCACCAGCGTGGAATCGTCCGCACGCCCGATCAGCACCGGTTGGGTGCCTAGCGAGATGCGGGTGCCGGCGAGTGAACCTTGAGTCACCACAAGAAATTTGGCGCCCTTCTGGCCCCGGCTGAAGGAGGGCAGCACCGCGGAACCGCGTGCGGCCCTGGGCTGGATCCGAATGCCGGATGCCGCGTAGATGTCGCTGCGCAAGGTGCGCAGCACCGCCCACACGAACAACCACAACAGCAGAAGGAACCCCGCACGGGTCAGTTGCAGGATCAGTCCCTGCACGGCGCTCCACCTCCTGTTCGACCGTGTATGTCGGTGCCGTAGGTGCGGTTCGACCACCCCCACCAGCATGCTGGTCTTGCCGACCCCGGTATCCGGTGCCGTGCGTGTGTTGGCAGCATCATAGGGCCGAAGGTCGATTTCGATCACGATACGACCGACGAATCCCTGATGGCCAAGTCGTGACCGGCATCGCGAGCTTACGGGATCAGACGATACGGATCAGGATCTCGGAGTGCCCGGCGCGGATGACATCCCCGTCGGCGAGCTGCCAGTCCTGCACGGGCGAACCGTTGACCAGCGTGCCGTTGGTGGAACCCAGATCCGAGAGCATCGCGGTCGAACCGTCCCAGCGGACCTCGATATGTCTGCGCGAAACACCCGTGTCGGGCAGCCGGAAATGCGCGTCCTGGCCACGGCCGATGATGTTGCTGCCCTCGCGCAACTGGTAGGTGCGGCCGCTGCCGTCATCGAGCTGAAGAGTCGCGGAATAGCCCGAACCGGCCTGCGGGGCAGCGCCGTACGCCGGCGCGGCGCCATAGCCCGGCTGCTGGCCGTACCCCGGCTGCTGCGAATAGGCCTGGCCGTAACCGCCCTGGTCGTCCTGGCCGTACGCACCCGGCTCGGCGTAAGCCTGATCGCCGTAACCCGGCTCGGCATAGCCCTGCTGGCCGTACCCCGGCTGGGCGTAGCCCTGACCTTGCTGGCCGTACGCCGGATCCGCGTACGCCTGATCGCCATAGCCTTGCTGGCCGTAACCCTGCTGGCCGTAACCCGGTTCCTGGTAACCCTGCTGGCCGTAGCCGGGCTCCTGATAGCCCTGCTGGCCGTACCCCGGCTCCTGGTAACCCTGCTGACCGTAAGCGCGATCGGCATAGCCCTGCTGCTGGCCGTACCCCGGCTCCTGATAGCCCGGCTGACCGTAGGCCTGGCCACCCTGCTGATAGTCGTAGCCGTTCTGGTACTCGCCATACCCCTGCTGCGCGTCCGGCGCCTGATAGTCGGCCGAACCATACGGTGCAGCGCCACGACCGTAGTCCTCGCGGTACGCGCCGTTCTGCGGACCGCCGCGACCAGCAGGCGGTGGGGCGTACCCGCGGTTGCGTGGATCGGACTCCGCGGGCTCACGGCTCGGGTCGTAGCCTGAGTTCTGCGTCATGGGGCCAGCTCCTGGTTGCGGGTTATCAGGTCGTTGTGGCGGGGGTTCGGGGCTGTGAGCTGGTGTAGCTCGGCGACCGATGTCCGGGTCGACCCGGCCGCTTGCCCTGAACTGTCCGGTGTGCAGCGTAGGTGATGCCTCGAAAGCCACGTGTACTTCGCCGTAGGTCTGCCACCCTTGCTCCCGGATGTAATCCTGCAGATGCTTGGCGAACGCGCGGGTCGTGAGGTCGTGATCGGCATCCAGTTGCTGGTGATCCGAAGAATTGATCGTGATCACATAGCTGTTGGGCGCCAACAGATGTCCGCCGCCGAGCTCCTGGACATGATCGGCGGCCTCCTGTTGCAGCGCCGCCTCCACCTCCTGCGGCACGACATTCCCGCCGAACACCCGAGCGAACACGTCACCGACGGCGCCCTGCAGACGACGCTCGAACCGTGAAACGATGCCCATCTCGGCCTCCCTTCGGTGAGCGTCAGTTCTTCGGATCCGTAACAACGACACGCGGATATGGCGTGTCGCGTATCGAGCACGTTCATTGCATGATATCCACGATCGTCCACACCTGTAACTCTTGGCGCGATCAGCAGGTTCCCCGGCTTGTCCAGCCCCCGCGTCACCAGCCGACAAGCACGATTTCGTGTCCGCGCGTGGTGCGTGATACTGTCTCGGAGTCGCTCGGGCGAGTGGCGGAATGGCAGACGCGCTGGCTTCAGGTGCCAGTGTCCTTCGGGACGTGGGGGTTCAAGTCCCCCTTCGCCCACCGTTGCACTCGTGCAAGGCTCGTGCTCGTAAAGGGCACGAGCCTTGCTCGTTTCACTCGTATTTGTGGGGGCGCAGCCCCCACGCCCCGCTCGGCGGGGCTTTGCCCCCCGAACCCCCCATTCCTGTGTTGTTTGCGCATCCGGGGTCTTACGTGGTGGGTGCGTTTCGTGTTGGGGTGCGGCGTTGTTCGTGGGATGGCGCTGTCCTGGGGCACATCCCGCTGGGCGTGTTGGGGGGAGCCTCTTCTGTGTAATTTCTCGTTGGAGTTGTCACTCTTTGTGGTGCGGGCCTATCACTGGCCGTTCTAAGGGGGGCTGGTCACTCTCGCGATGAAGGGTTGTCGCTCAGCGTCTCTGGGTTGTCGCTCTCGCGATGAAGCTCTGCGACTTTCCGTCCCCTTGGAGGGCTGACGCTTTTCGCCTGTGGCGGGCTATCACTCTGTGCCCGTGCAGGGCAATCACTCCCTGCTGGGCGGAGATAGCGGCCTGCCGTGGCGGGGGAGTGCTTCATGGTGGTGGATGGGGTGGGCGGGTAAAGGTTTCGGTGGGGTGGGCGGTGTTTGGTTCCAGGGGGATGTGGGGGAACGGGGAAAGTGGGAACTGATTTTCGGCGAAACGCAATAATTCTTCGATTCATTGCACGGGGTTTCGTGGTGGCGGCGCTATGCTCGCCCGCGAAACTATCCCGAATCGGGCGTTTCCCCAACGCTTACGCGTCACTCGTGTGGCTTCTGCGTGCGCGAAATGTGACGCCGTTCGTGGATCTTCCCAGAAATGTTCTACTCTCCGACTGCGAAGGATCGCGTATGAATGTGCTCGGAACAGGGCCGCGGCGCCGATTAATCGTGACGCTGGCGGCTACCGCGGCGGTGACCGTGCAGGTGGCGGCCGCGGGGTTCGCGGCAGCCGAACCGGAACCCGTTGGGCAGCAAGGGCCTTACCCGGTGTATCCGCAGCTGCCGTTCCCGGTGCCGCCGGCGACGCCGTGGCACGACCACGGGATACTCGGCCGATTCGACGGGCACGATCCGTCGTTCTATTACCCGCCCGCCGAGGTGGTCGCCTCGAAAGAACCGGGTGAGATCATCGCGGCCCGGGAAATGGTGCCGTCCTTCTTCGCGCTGGTGCCGCTCGACGTGGATGCCTGGCAGCTGTCCTACCGGTCCACCAACTCGCGCAACGAACCGATCGCCGCGATCACCACGGTGCTGAAACCGCGTGGCAGCAAGCCGGATCGGATGATCTCCTACCAGTTGCCGCAGGACTCGCTTGCGCCGCATTGCGCGCCGTCGCAGACGGTGCAGCAGGCCAGCGTGCCGACGAACTATCGCGGCACCGTCGGGCCGGACAGCGAAATGCTGATTCCGCTGTACGCGATTTCGCAGGGCTGGGCGGTTTCGCTGCCCGACCACGAAGGTCCCGCGAATGCGTTCGGCGCCGGGCCGCTGGCCGGAATGGTGACCCTGGACGGCGTGCGGGCCGCGGAGAATTTCGCGCAGATGTCCCTGGACCGCGGCGCCGACACGATGGTCGGTTTGATCGGTAACTCGGGCGGCGCCATTGCCGCGGGCTGGGCCGCGGAATTGAAAGAGCAGTACGCACCCGAACTGAATATCGTCGGTGTCGCGGAAGGCGGCGTGCCCGCGGATATGACGGCGATGGTCGATCTGGCGAACAGTCAGCTGGCCGCCGGGCTCATCTACTCCGGCGTGCTGGGTGTCGCCCGCGAATATCCCGAACTGCAGGAGTATTTCGACCAGCACATGAATCCGCTGGGCAAGGCGATGGTCGGGCCGCAGAGCAATATGTGCATGGGCTGGAACGCGACCGCGATGTTCCCGTTCCTCAATATCAAGGGCCTGTTCGACAGCCCGGATATGACGCGTGAGCCGGTGCCCGCCGCGGTCCTGGAGAAGGTGCGGATGGGCAAGAATGTGCCCAAGATGCCGATGTTCATCTACCAGTCCAATCCGGACTGGGTGGCGCCGGTCGGCCCGGTCAACAAGCTGGTCGACACTTACTGTGCGGATCCGGACGCGCGCGTGGAGTACAACCGCACGCACGCCAACGAGGGCTACAGCCTGTTCGTCACCGCACAGCCGCGCGTGATGTCCTGGATGAAGGACCGGTTCGACCGGGTCCCGGTGGCCAACGGCTGCATCCGCAACGACGTCGCCGGTATCGCGCTGGAAGGTGAAGCGCTGCAGGAGTTCGCCGCCGCGGTCGGTCCGCGCGCCGCGGAGCTGTCCGCGCGGGCGATCCGCGAGATCAACTGAGCGATAGTACGAACGACAGGGCCCCGGATCCGTGGATCCGGGGCCCTTTTCGTATGACGAGGTCAGGCGGGGGTGGTCAGGACACAGCGGGTGCCCCGGTAGATGGTCGGCATGCAGCGGTTGCAATGGGTGCATTGCGAGACCTCGGCCGCCTCGGCGCTCATCCGGGCGACCAGTCCGGGATCGTGCAGCAGCGCCCGCGCCATCGCAACGAACTCGAACCCGTTGGCCATCGCGAGCTCGATCGACGCGCGCGAGGCGATGCCGCCGAGCAGGACCAGCGGCAGCGCGAGTTCGGTGCGGAAGCGGCGCGCCTCGTCGAGCAGGTAGGCCTCGTGGAAGGGATAGGTACGCAGGAAGCGGCGACCGGCCAACCGGATCCCGGCCCGTTGCGGCTGCGGGAACTGGTCGGCGAATTCGCGCAGCGGCACGTCGCCCCGGAACAGATACATCGGATTGCGCAGCGAACTGCCGACCGTGAGCTCGAGCGCGTCGAGGTTGCCGTCCTGCGCGAGCCACCGCGCGACGGTCAGGCTTTCGTCGCCGCGGAAACCGCCGGGCACCCCGTCGTCCATGTTGAACTTCGCCAGCACCGCGAGCTCGCCGCCGACCTCCTGCCGCACCGCGTCCGCGGTCTGGCGGGCCAGCCGCGCCCGGTTGACCAGGGTGCCGCCGTACTCGTCGGAGCGCTTGTTCAGCGCCGGGCTGAGGAACGAGCTGATCAGATAGTTGTGCCCGAAATGCAGTTCCACGGCATCGAATCCGGACTCGACCGCCAGGCGGGCGGCCCGTGCGTGCGCGGCGACGATCCGGCGGATGTCCGCCGTGGTCGCGGACTGGGTGAGCCGCAGGCTGATCGGGCTGAACTGCCGGCTCGGCGCGAGCGCTGGCGCGCGGTTGGATGCCGCGTTGGCGACCGGGCCCGCGTGACCGAGTTGTGCCGACACCGCGCCGCCCGCCTCGTGCACCGCGTCGGTGAGCCTGCGCAGTCCGGGGACCGCCTCCGGACGCATCCAGATCTGGTGCCGGTCGGTGCGACCCTCCGGCGCGACCGCGCAGTACGCGACGGTGGTCAGCCCCGCGCCGCCCGCGGCGACCGCGCGATGGAAGTCGATGAGTTCGTCGGTGACCAAGGCGTCGGGCGTGCGTCCCTCGAACGTCGCGGCCTTGATGATCCGGTTGCGTAGCTGGACCGGCCCGAGCTCGGCCGGCTGGAACGCGTCGTGCGGCATGGGTCCACACTAGAACGTGTTCCAGTTTGTGTTCGGGAAATGGGATGACCGAAGTGTCTTGACTCACAATGAGAACCTGTTCTAATTCTTGACATGCGCAGATATGACGGCCGCCGCGTGGTGGTGACGGGAGCTGGATCCGGCATCGGGCAGGGCATCGCCCTGCGTCTGCTGGATGAGGGGGCGCAGCTGGTCGCCGCCGATATCGATGAGCCGGGCCTGGCGGCCACGGCGGAGAAGGCGGGGGACGCGGCGCAGCGGCTGCGGACCGTCGCGGTGAACGTCGCGGACCCGGACTCGGTGCGCGCCGCGACCGGCACGGCGCTCGAATTCCTCGGCGGGCTCGACGTACTGGTGAACGGGGCGGGCATCCTGCGTCCGGCGCGCACCCACGAGATGCCGCTCGAGGTGTGGAACCAGGTGCTCTCGGTGAACCTCACCGGCACCTTCCTGATGACCCAGTCCGCGCTGCCCGCGCTGCTCGAATCCGGGCACGGGGTGGTGGTGAACCTCTCCTCGACCGCGGCGTTCAGTGCGGCGCCCTACCTCGCGGCGTACGCGGCGTCGAAGGGCGGCGTCAACGCCTTCACCCACGCCATCGCGCTGGAGTACGCCAAGCAGGGGCTGCGCGCGGTGAACATCGTGCCCGCCGGGATCACCAGCGGCATCACCACGAAGTCCATCCTCGACCAGCCGGAAGGGTTCGATCACAAGCTGTTCGCCCGGATGACCGGCTGGCTCAACGGCGGCGCGCTCGGCAGTCCCGAGGACATCGCGGGCGTGGTGGCGATGGTCGCGTCCGAGGACGGCCGCTATATGACCGGCACCGAGATCCGGATCGACGGCGGTGCGTTGATGTAAGGGGGGTCAGGGCGTGGCGATCAGCAGATGGCGGGGAATCGGCGGTGTCGCGGACTGCTGATGGTCCACGGTGCAGCCGGCCCGCTCCAAGGCGGCGATCACCTCGGCCACCGGACGGAGCCGGAAACCGTAGGGCGTGAACGGCATCTTCGCCATAGTGTCCGGGTCGCCGATATCGATGACGATCCGCCCGCCCGGACGCACCACCCGGACGAGTTCGGCGCAGGCCGCGTCCAGGTCCGGCACGAAGTAGATGGTGTTGACCGTGATCGCACCGTCGAGGCTGTGCTCCGCGAGCGGCAACGCGGTGAGCGAGCCCTCGGAAAGGCGCAGCCGGCCCGTGGTGATCTCGCGCGCGAACGCGGACCTGGCCCGGGCAAGCATGTCCGGCGAGATCTCCACCCCGTGCACGGTGCCGCTGTTGCCGATGCGCGCCAGCAGCAGGGAAAGCCCCGCGCCACCGCCGAATCCGAGGTCGGCCGCGGTCTGGCCGGGCCGGATCGCGGCGGCCGCCACCGCGGCCTCGATGGCGCGCTTGTTCGCGCGGTTGAGGACCACCGCGACGCCACGCCCGAGCAGGCCGTGGGGATTACCGAGCTGACCGGCCACCGTCGACAGGACGCGGGCCCGCACACCGTTCATAGCGTCATGGTATCCACCGCGGCGCCGCTGTTCGGATCATCGACGTTCCCAATACTGTGCCGAGAGCGCCCGTTTCGGTTCGATCGGACGCAGTGCCACCGACCCGAGAGACCGCGATGCGTACGCTGCTGATGTTTCTGGCCGTCTGTCTCCTCACGGCATGGCCCGGCTCGGCCGCAGCCGCCGCGCCGTGGGGGCCGCTCGCCGCGGCCAACCCGTTCCTCGGCCCGCTCGGCACCTCGACCATGCACGGCGACGCGGGTTCCTCGGACGCCACACCGCTGGCCGGGCCGGGCGCGGGAGCAGTTCCGGTGGCCGGATATCCGCTGCTCTCGGCCTGCCCCACGCTGCTGGAGGGATCCGACAACCTGGTGGTCGCGCTGTGCACGGCGATCGCCGGACAGATCCCGACGGTGCATCTGATCGACCCGGCCGCCGCCGGACCGTTCGAGTCTTCGCTTGCCGCGCTCCCGCTGGCCAAGGGCAGTCTGCTCGGCGGCGTCTACGCCTATCTGGACAACGCGGATCGCCTCGTCGTCGTGGACGGCGGCAACCGGCTGCTCCGCATCGGGCATTCCCGCGACGCGGCCGGGAGGTGGCAGTTCACGAGCGCGGTCGCGGCGGACCTGAGTGCGGTGATCCCGGTGGGGGACAACGTGACCGGGCTGGTGCCGGATTGGTCGGGCAACGTCTGGTTCGCGACAGGTCGCGGTGTGGTCGGGCTGGTCACGCGCGCAGGTGCCCTCGCGACGGTGGCGCTGCCCGCGGGAGAGCAGGTGGCCAACAGCATTTCGGCGGCGCCGAGCGGGCGGATCGCGGTGGCGACGACGCACGCACTCTACGAGTTGGCGGCCGATGACGCGGGCCGGCCCGAGATCCGGTGGCGCGCGGACTATGACCGCGGTTCCGCGCGCAAGCCGGGGCAGCTCAGCTGGGGCACCGGCTCGACGCCCACGTACTTCGGGCCGGATACCGGAGCCGACTATCTGACCATCGTCGACAACGCCGACGGACAGGTCAACGCGTTGGTGTTCCGTTCGGGCACCGGCCAGTTGGTGTGCAGGCAGCCGGTGCTGACGAAGGGCGGTGCGGGCAGCGAGAATTCGCCGATCGGCAGCGGCCGCTCGCTGTTCGTCGCGAGCACCTACGGCTATCCCTATCCCAAGGTCCCCGCGGACGCGGGCCCCGCGGTGCCGCCCTCCGCGCCGTTCGTCGGCGGCATGACCCGGGTCGACGTGGACGAAAACGGTTGCCACACGGTGTGGGAGAACGAGGTGCGCAGCGCGGCCGTGCCGCGGCTGTCCATGCCCGACGACGCGGTGTACACCGTGACCCGAGTGGGTCCGAACCCGACGACACCACTGGACGGCTATGCGTTCACAGTGCTCGATCCGGCAACCGGAGCGGTGACCGCACGACATCCCTTGCCCGGCACGCTGATCGACGACCCGCTGCAGACTTCGCCGTTGCTCACCCACGGCGGACGGATGTTGCAGGGCACGATCACCGGAATTCTGCGCATCGGCTGAGTCCCGCTCCCGGCGCGGCCATCTCGGCCGATGTGATCCGGATGCCGGTGTCGCACAGACCGGTTCGGCGGTTATCCACAGGTGGTGTGGGCGCTACGGTCCTGTGGATAGAGCTGTGCGCTGCTCGAGGATGGCCAGGCGCACTCCGCTGGGGATAAGTCATCGCCAGCGGGGGTCCGTAAGGTTCGCCGGGCTCGGTGGCAAGCCGGTCGAGGCTGTGGATGATGCTGTGGGTTGTTTCTGGATGGCCGGACGTTGTTCATCTCCGCTTTGCCGCCGCGACCTCGAGAATCCGGCGGTGCCGCATCCCGAAACGCCTGGCTCGGGGCTGTGGATGAAAGCTTGCCCAGCTGCGGAAAACGGTCGGCAGAGCGGTTGACGCACCGTCCCCATTGGGGATGAACGGGTGGTGCGGGCATGTGGACATCGATACCGCCGGGCGGCATGCACAGCGGTGGCGACAGGGTGTGCCGAACCTGTGCACAGTGGTGGAGTACGCGTCATGCCCAGGCTGTGCACGAGCCGGAACGGGTCAGCGCGACGCCCGCTCGCGGCATTCCGGTGTGTCGTCCCCGCGTGTCTGTGCTGCGGAACGCTTGCCCCCGTGTCGATTTCGCGCCTTTCGCCGGGTCTGCGCCGCAGGTGAGGCGAAGATCACACCGGCTGTGAAAGTTGCGGCCGTGGTGCTGAACCCGCGTCTCCGGCGTCGAGTGGCGGTGACCCTGCAATGTCTGGTTATTCCTGATCTTGTCATGACACATGCATGTGCACGGACGGTTCAACTAGGCGCACGTCGTGTTAAATACGCCGTAAACAAACCTGAAGTCGCTTTCTGTTCATCCACTGTCCAGCTATCGCCGACTCCGGCGCTGAACATGCAGCTAGGGCGGCCTGCGGAGGAGCATCGACTGATCTATGTCGGGGCGACAGCTAATCGTTCGGAGAAAGTTTGTACCGCCACGAAACGGATAAAGCGCGACCTGCGGATTCGGGGGAGGGTGCGGAAATCGACGCCCCGAATCCGGGGTCGTGGCGCGCGCTGCGAGTTAGCTGGAACTGTGAAAAACCATGCCCTCACAAGGGTTAACTGGCGCGCTGCTTTATACGCTTGACACGAGCGACGAGGGTTGCATCGGCATAACGATTGTGTAGAGTCAACGGCAACGCTGGCCGCAGCTGAGCACGACTCGCTGCGGCCAGCGGAACTCAAATGGGGGATACCGCAACCGAACCGTGACACGGCGTAGCTGTCGGTTGCCCGAAGCCACTTCGCTCAGCGTGTGCTCGCGGTTGGCTGTCCGCCGCCGACCCCGGCACCCGAGGTCTTCGTTTCGTGCTCCGTCTTGGCCAGCACGACTCGCCGCCCTACCCCGAACACGTAGACCAGGAAAAACGCTTCCGCGGTGAATCCGATGGCGATGCGCACGGGGGCGGGCAGCGGGCTCGGCGTCACGAAACCTTCGATGCAGCCGCACACCAGCAGCACCCCGACCAACCCGAGCGCGATCGTCGCGGTGGCCCGGCCCTGGCGCGCCACCGCCTCCACGCGGCTCAGCCGGCCCGGGTCGATCAGCGTCCAGCCCAATTTCAAGCCCGCGCCACCGGCGACGAAAATCGCGGTCAGCTCCAGCGTGCCGTGCGGCAGGATGAACCCGAAGAACGCGTCGAGCCGTCCGGCATCGGCCATCAGCCCGGCCGAGACACCCAGGTTGAGCGCGTTCATGAACAGCAGATACACCGCGGGCAGGATCAGCACGCCGGTGAACAGGGCGATCGCGGTCACCCACGCGTTGTTGGTCCACACCTGCGCGGCGAACGCGCCCTGTGGATGCTCGGAGTAGTAGGTCTCGAACGCGCCGCCGCGCGCCGTCAGGCCGCTGGTGTCGTCGGGGATGCCGAGAACCGTACGCGCCGAATCGAAGCGGTCCACCCAGAGCGCGAGCCCGGCGGAGACGAGCAGGAACACCGCGGCGACGCCGGCCCACCACGGCCAGGTCCGATACAGCGCGGCCGGAAAACGATGGGTGAAGAACCGGCCGATCTCCGACCAGGGGTCGGCCCTGCTGCCGAGCACCCGCCCGCGCGCCCGGGTGAGGATCGCGCTCAAACCGGCGATCAATTCGGCATCGGGACTGTGCGACTGCAACCTGGCCAGCTGCTGAGAGGTGCGCCGGTACAGCATGACGAGCTCGTCGGCCTCCGCGCCGGAGAGCTTGCCGCGTGAGGACAGCTGATCCAGCCGCTCCCACGCCCTGCGGTGCGCGAAACTGTATGCGTCTACGTCCATCGGTTGCCTCCCACTACCGCCGGTCGCAAGAATGCTATCGACATGGCTGAATTCACCACCGGCGAAGCGGTCGCGCTCGAGCTGCCGATCGCCCGGATCCCGACCCGGGCCGCCGCGTTCCTCATCGACGCGGTGGCGCAGTTCGCGCTGGCTTCGGTGCTGTTCGTGCTGGCCGTCGCCGTGCTGCTGCCCAACGGCGCGGACACGGCCTGGCTGAGCGTCGCGGTGATCGTCACCCTCGTCACCGTGCTGGTGGGGTATCCGGTGGCCTGCGAAACCCTTTCGCGCGGCAGGACCCTCGGCAAACTCCTGCTCGGCCTGCGGGTGGTGCGCGCCGACGGCGGCCCGATCGACTTCCGGCACGCGCTCACCCGCGGCCTGGCCGGTGCCATCGTCGATTTCTGGATGCTCGGCGCGCTCGGCGCGGTCGCCGTGCTCACTTCGCTGTGTTCCCCGAACGCGCGCCGGGTCGGGGATGTGCTGGCGGGCACCGTGGTGGTGCACGCGCAGCGGGCGCTGCCGGTGCCGTTGCTCGCGGTGCCGCCGCCGTGGCTGGTCGGCTGGACCGCGCAGTTGGAGCTGGCCGGATTGCCGGACGATCTGGCGCTCGCGGTCCGGCAATACCTGAGCCGGTGCAAGACCCTCACGCCGGAGGTACAGCACCAGCTGGGCAGCGCGCTCGTCGCCGTGGTCTGCGCACGGTTGCAGGTGCCCGCGCCGAGCGGTTATCCGCCGGTGCAGATCCTCGGCGCGATCATCGCCGAGCGGCAACGTCGCGTGCTGCCGCCGCCGCTGTTCCCGGTGTTTCCGCGCGGCCCGATCGGGCCACCCGCGGTTCCCGGCGTCGCGGTGCGGTGACGCGCGCGAAGACCGCGGGCTAGGTGGCGGCGTAGTCGTCGATCTCCTGGAGGAAGCGGTCCAGCCGGGCCGGGGTGATCCAGGAGGCCCGGAACGAGTTCTTTGCCAACGTGATCAGCTGCGCTCGGTCGAGTCCGGCGTGTTCGGCCAGAGCCACGTAGTTGTCCGCGGCATAGGCGCCGAAGTAGGCGGGGTCGTCGCTGTTGACGGTCACCGTGATTCCGCGGCCGAGCAGGTGCACGATCTCGTCGGCCTTCATCTGGGTGGTGACGAACGAATTCGACACCGGGCAACAGGTGAGCCCGATCCCCTTGGACTTGGCCAGCTCGACCAGCCGTTCGTCCTCGACGATATTGGTGCCGTGGTCGAGGCGGTCGACGGCGATGTCCTCCAGCGCCTGCCGGATGTGCTCGATCGAATCCTGCTGGTCGATATCGCAGTGCATGGTCAGCAGGAAGCCTTCGCGGCGGGCGCGCGCGAAGACGGCCGCGAACTTGCTCGGCGGATTGCCCCGCTCGTCGGAGTCGAGCCCGACCCCGATGATCCAGTCGCGGTACGGCAGCGCCTCCAGCAGTGTCGCCATGGCGTACTCGGCGGAGTAGTCGCGCAGGAAGCACAGGATCAGCTCGGCCGAGATGCCGAATTCGCGGCGGGCCTGCACGATGGCCGAGCGATACCCGTTGATCACGGTGGCGAACGGGACACCGCGCCCGGTGTGCGCCTGCGGGTCGAAGAACATCTCGACATGCCGCACGCCCTGCGCGTGCGCCCTGGTCAGGTAGTCGAAGGCCAGGTCATGGAAGTCCGCGGGTTCCTGCAGCACCGCCATGGCGGGGTAGTACACCTGAAGGAACGACGTCAGGTCGTGGAACTGGTAGGTCTGCCGGATCTCGTCGACCGTCCGCTGCGGCAGCTCCATCCCGTTGCGCTGCGCCAGCCGGAACTTCAGCTCGGGTTCGAGCGTCCCTTCCAAGTGCAGATGCAATTCGGCCTTGGGCAACCCGCGGACGAACGAGGCAAGATCGGACATGGGTCCATCATGCGCCTCGCGGCGTCGGCGGCACGCCGATTACATGGTGCCGGACTGTTTGAGTTCGAGGTATTCGTCGGCGAGGGCTTCGGGGAGCCGGTCGGGGGCGGCGGCCACCACGGCGATACCGGTGCGACGCAGCGATTCCTGGACGAGGGCACGCTCGGCGAGGATCGTTTCGGCGGCCGCGGCCGGATAGAGGTCGGCGCGACTGGCGCGGCGGGCGGCGGCTGCGGCGATATCGGGATCGGTGACCGAGACGATCAGCACGCGGTGGCGCTGGGCCAGGGTCGGCAGCACCGGCAGCAAGTTCTCCTCGACGGCGGCACCGTCGAGGCTGGTGAACCAGACGATCAGGCTGCGCCGCCGGGTGCGCTGGATGGCGGCGCGCACCAGGCCCGCGCTGTCGGTGTCGACGAGTTCCGGGGTGACCCCCGCCATCGCGTGCATGAGCTTGAGCTGCAACCCTTTTCCGCTGATGCCGCGCACCTCGGCGCGCGGCGCGCGGTCGAAGGCGAGCAGATCGACCGAGTCGCCCGCCGCCGCGGCGAGCCCGCCGAGCAGCAGCGCCGCTTCCACGGCCGCGTCCAGCCGGGTGCCGTCGCCGACCCGGCCCGCGCTGATCCGGCCGGTGTCCAGCAGCATCAGCATGTGCCGGTGGCGCTCGGGACGCCAGGTGCACACCAGCACGTCGGTTGCACGTGCGGTGGCGCGCCAGTCGATGGCGCGCACGTCGTCTCCCGCGACGTACTCGCGGAACGAATCGAATTCGGTGCCCTGCCCGCGCAGGTTGGCCACGTTACGGCCCTCGAGGTGTTGCAGCCGTTTGACTTTCGAACGCAGCAGCCGCTCGCTGCGGAACTGCGGCAGCGCGCGCACCCGGGCCGGAACCCGGCGCCGGGACTGCGTTCCGGCGAGCCCGAGCGGGCCGATCAGGCGCACCGTCACCGGGCCGGCCACCCGGTCACCGCGCTGGGCCGGGGTGAGCGTGGTGCGCCAGCGGACCAGGGTGGCGGGCGCGAGAACCATTTGGTGCGTGCGGTTTCCGGCGCGGACGCTGTCGGGCCAGTCGTCCCACACGGTGCCGCGCAGCGGCTTGGCGCCGTTGTTCACCGCGACCAGTTCCACCTCGGTGGCGCGACCCAGCCGGACGGTGGTCAACGGTGGCCGGGACAGGCCGAGATCACCGGCCCGGCCGACCGTGCCGAGGTCGAACAGCACGGCGGCGGCCAGTATCGCGGTCGCCACGACCACGCCGATCCAGGACGGCACGACGAACGTGACGAGCAGCGCCAGCACCCCCGCGAGTGCGGCGAGGCGGCCGGTGACCACCGGCTGCGGGCGGCCGACGGAATCGGCGGGTCGGGCGCGCATCGTTACACCGGAACCGGGACCGAGAGCAGCAGCGACGTCATGACACCCTCGGTGGTCACGCCGTCCAGCTCCGCCTCCGGCCGCAGCTGCAAGCGGTGTCGCAGTACCGCGACGGCAACGGATTTCACGTCGTCGGGGGTGACGAACCCGCGCCCGTTCAACCAGGCGAACGCGCGTGCGGCCGCCATCAGCGCGGTCGCGCCGCGGGTGGACGCGCCGTGCTGTACCGCCGGGGCCATCCGGGTGGCCCGGCAGATATCGACGGTGTACGCGAGTACCTCGGGACTGATCGTCACCGTGCCGACGGCGGCGCGGCCCGCGGCGATATGGGCCGGACCGGCCACCGGCCGCAGCCCCGCCGCGGCCAGATCGCGCGGATCGAAGCCGGCGGCGTGGCGCTGCAGGATGCGGAATTCGTCTTCCCGGCCGGGCAATTGGACGTCGACCTTGAACAGGAACCGGTCCAGCTGCGCCTCCGGCAGCGGATAGGTGCCCTCCTGCTCGATCGGGTTCTGCGTGGCGACCACGACGAACGGGTCGGGCAGTGGCCGCGGCTTGCCGTCCACCGAAACCTGACGCTCCTCCATCGATTCCAGCAGCGCCGACTGGGTTTTCGGGGGCGTGCGGTTGATCTCGTCGGCCAGCAGCAGGTTGGTGAACACCGGCCCGTGCCGGAAGGTGAACTCGGCCGAGTGCGGATCGTAGATCTGGGAGCCGGTGACATCGCCCGGCATCAGGTCCGGGGTGAACTGCACCCTGGCGTGCTGCAGGTCCAATGCCGTCGCCAACGCCCGGACCAGCAGCGTCTTCGCCACTCCGGGCACACCCTCGAGCAGTACGTGCCCGCGGCAGAGCAGCGCGAGCACCAGGTACATGATCGCGTTGTCGTTGCCGACCACCGCCTTGCCGATTTCGGCGCGCAGCGCGGTGAACGCCGCGCCCGCCTCCGCGGCGGTGGGGCCGTGGTTGGTGTCGGTCGGAATGGTCATTGGACCTCCAGTGTCAGGTGGGGGTTCCCGGCGGCCGGGCAAGCGTGCGGCGGCGGCGGCGGTCTCATCCGAGCTCCGCCTCGAGCCATTCGAGTTGGGTGGCAACGAGTTCCAGCGTTTCCCCGTCGGGCACCGGCCCGTACAGCGCGGTGCCGAGCTGGGCGGGGTCGGTGCCGGTGCGCGCGGCGAGGGCGCCGACGAGCCGGTCCGGCGGGG
>NZ_BDCI01000008.1 GCF_001613425.1 Nocardia vulneris
GAGCCGGTCCGGCGGGGTATCGGCGCTCAGACCGAGCGTCGGGCGGATCCGGCGCAGGGTGGCCCCGCGCAGTTTCGCGGCGACGTGCTCGTAGTCCTTCGAGCGCCGGTACAGCGCGGCCTGCCCGGCCAGCAGTTCGTTCGCGGCGACCTCGACCGGGCGCGGTTCGCGCACCAGGGCGCCGCGCCTGCGCGCCCGCCACCAGACCACCACCGCGGCGGCGATCAGGAATTGCACCGCGCCGAAGAACACCGGTGCGGGGAGCCGCTCCCAGATCGGGTCGTCGCCCGCGCCGAACCCGGAGCCGGACCCGCCGTGCCGCGGCGGTGTCGGCGGCTTCGAGGGTGTCGGCGGGTCCGGAGCGGTCGGCGCACCGCACGATTGCAGTGCGGCGTAGAGCAGCAGCAGGAGCGCGGCGAGACCGGCGAGACCGGCCCAGAACCGCGGGTCGCGCAGCAGCGCGGGCAGCGGCGGCACTCGCCTGCGGGTGCGCGGCGCCTTTTCGCTGACCTCGACTTCGGTGGGCGCCAGCACCGGCGGCGGGGCGGCTTCGGAGAACCGGTCGGCGTATTCGAGCCTGCGGTATTCGTCCTCGGTCGCCCGGCGGCCGCCGTAGACCACCTCATCGAAACTCTGTGCGGCGGGGTGCAATTCGGTCGCGCCGTCGCTGGGCAGCGCGGTCGTGACATCGTCGGCGGTCTCCCGGGCGGTGCGCGAGCGGCGGACCTCGAGCACGCCGCGCTGCTCCAGACCCCGCAGCACGGCGCGGAAACGTTCCCGCAGCGCGGCATCGAAATCGCGGCGCTGTGCGGCCTGTTCGGCGGCCGCGCGATGGTCGGCGGCGGCGCCGAGGCGCGGGGGACCGGGCGGCTGGTCCGGGCCGGTGGCGTGCGGCGTACCGGTGTCGTGGAAGTCGTTCATCGGGCCTCGGTACCGGGCACGTGGATGTCCAAACCCTCACGGCGGCAGCGTCGGTCGACGTAGCCGACCACCCGGGTGGCCGACTCGACGATCTCGCCGAACGCGGCGATCAGCAGCACACCCGAGGTGAGCAGCACGATGACCGCCCAGCGCCGGGTGCCGGAGAAGTCCGACAGATAGAACGGAATACCCAGCAGCGGCACGCAGAGCAGCGCGAGCAGGCAGCGGTGCGCGACCCACAGCCAGGTGAACTGCCAGTCCGCCCCGGCGACAAGCAGTTTCGACCGGGCCACGGCGCCGCGGTGCGGGGTCTGCTCGACGAACAGCACCGGCACCGCGACGAAGCGTTTGGCGCGCAGCCGGCCCAGCCAGAGCACGCCGAACGGCAGCGTGATGATCAGTACGCCGGTCAGCGCGAGCACGCTCACTCCGACCAGCGTGTACAGCACCTGGAACACGAGGAGTGCGCCGGCGACCGCGCTCAGCCGCCCGAGCGCGGTGGCCGCGCCGATCGGGGCGCCCGCGATACTCCCCAGCCCGATCGCCACGGTGGTGCCGCGCAGCACGAAACGGAGCACCCACACGCATGCGGCCGTGGACAGGATCGCCGCCCACGCGGTACCCGCGTCCGAGCCTTCGGTGCGGGATGAGAAAACCGCGGTGAGCGCGACGACCACGAGCTCGGCGACCACGATGCCGGGCAGGCTCACCCGCAGCAGCGCGGGCAGGTTCGCCTGGATGAGCGCGAACGGCACGTCCAGGAGTTCGCGGAAGGTCATCGGACGGATCGGCACCGTCGTTCCAGGTGACCCTGGTGCCGGATCGTCTCCCGCCCCGACGGCACCGGCCGGGTCGGCAGCTGGTAGCACGGGCCGAGTGTAACCGGCGCGGCCGCGCGGTCAGCTCTGCAGCAGCCGCTCCACCACGCGGCGGTAGCGGGCGGGGTCGATCGGCGGCAGGCCGAGCAGGGCCCGCAGGTACACGCCGTCGCCGACCAGCCGGACGATATCGGCCTGCACCGGGTCCTCGATCTCCTGGTCCAGATCGTCGGACCAGGAATTCATCATCTCGATCAGGGCCTGCTGCACCTCGTCGACCTCGGTGCCGTTCGCGGCGTCGATGGTGCGCATGGTCGCCAGCATCGAGCGGTAGACCTCGAGCTCCACCGCTTCGTCGGCGTTGTCCGGGTTCGGGGTCTGCAGGTACCACTCGACCACCGACTGTCCCCGGTCGGTGGCGCTGGTCAGCTGCTGGGTCGCGCGTTCGGTGAGCCGCCGCACCAGGCCGGCGAGCAGCGCGTCCTTGCTCTTGAAGTGATACAGCAGGCCGCCCTTGGAGACGCCTGCGGTCGCCGCGACGTTCTCCAACGTCACGTGCGACATGCCCTTTTCCAGGAGCAGTGATTCGAGCGCGTCCAGAATCCGGTCGCGGGTATTGGCCGTCACACCGCGGAACTATACCGGCTGGACGGTAAGGTCTGTTACTGTACCGTCTGGACGGTAAGAAAACATGCGACGGAAGTCGAGAAAGTCAATGACCACCCAGACCAAGACCACCCGGCCGACCGGGTCCGAGACGCCACCCCGCGCCGGCGCGCGCGAATGGGCCGGGCTGTCCGTACTCGCGCTGGCCCTGCTGCTGCTCGCGGTCGACGCGACGGTGCTGGACCTGGCGGTGCCCGCGATCAGCGCCGACCTGGCGCCCACCACGCCGCAGCTGCTGTGGATCATCGACGTGTACTCGTTCGTGCTGGCCGGCCTGCTGGTGATGATGGGCAACCTGGGCGACCGGATCGGGCGCCGCAGGCTGCTGCTGATCGGCGCCGCGGGTTTCGGTGTCGCCTCGCTGCTCGCCGCCTGGGCGGTATCGCCCGAGATGCTGATCGGCGCCCGGGTCCTGCAGGGTGTCGCCGGTGCGACGCTCATGCCCGCGACCCTGGGCCTGATCCGGTCGATGTTCCTCGATCCGCGGCAGCGGACGGTGGCCATCGCGGTGTGGAGCGCGATGGCGGGCGGCGGCGCGGCGGCGGGTCCGCTGCTCGGCGGCTGGCTGCTCGAGCACTTCTGGTGGGGGTCGGTGTTCCTGGTGAACCTGCCGGTGATGCTGGTGCTGATCGGCTTGGGCCCGTTCCTGATTCCGGAATCGCGGGACCCGAACCCGGGTCGCTTCGATCTGGTGAGCGCGGGGCTGTCCATGCTCGCGCTGGTGCCGATCGTCTACGCGGTGAAGGAGACGGCGGCGCACGGTTTCGCGGTGACCACCACCCTGGTCGCGGTCGTCGGCGCGGTCGCAGGCGTGCTGTTCGTGCGCAGGCAGCGGACGTTGGCGCAGCCGATGCTGGACCTGAAGTTGTTCGCGCTGCCCAGGTTCCGCACCGCGGTGCTCACCAACCTGCTCGCGGTGTTCGCGCTGGCCGGCGTGCTGTTCTTCGGCTCGCAGTACCTGCAACTGGTGCTCGGCCGGACGCCGCTGCAAGCCGGCTTGCTGTTGCTGCCCGGGCTCGCGGTGAGCGTGGTCGCCTCGCTCGCCGCGGCCTGGCTGGTGCGCCGGATGGCGCCGGGCCGGGTGCTCGGTGGCGCGTTGACGGTGGCCGCGATCGGTTCGGCGCTGTTCCTGTGGCTGGGTCCGGACGCGGCGACCAGCACGACGCCGTTCATCCTCGGGTTCCTGTTCATCGGCGCGGGTGTCGGTGTCGCGCTGACGGTTTCGGCGGACCTGGTGGTCAGCTCGGCGCCGGCCGAGCGGGCCGGTGCCGCGGCGGCGGTGTCGGAAACGGCGTACGAGACCGGTATCGCGCTGGGCGTGGCCATCCTCGGCAGCGTGGTGATGGCGATCTTCCGCAACGGGCTCGACCTGAGCCACGTGCCGAGCGACCAGGTCGGTGTCGCGTCCGAATCCCTGGGCGCTGCTACGGCTTTCGCCCAGCAGCTACCGGAATCGGTGGGCGGGGTCTTCCTCGCCTCGGTGCACGAGGCGTTCGTCTCCGGCATCCACTTCGCCGCCGTCGGCACGGCGTCGATCCTGCTGGTCGCCGCCTGGGTGGCGTTCCGGTTGCGCACGGCCCGGTCGTGATCCCCTTCGCACCCGCTCCGGTTTTCCGGGGCGGGTGCGTTGCCGTTGTGGGCCACGTTGCGAAAGCGAGTGTGCGAAGCCAGAAGCGGGTGCGGAACTACGTGGACGCCGGGCGGGCCAGCTGAGTGGGGGTGAGCCGGCCGCGCAGCGTGACGGAGTCGCCGAGCTGCCAGTGCGCCGCTTCGGCCGCGTCCGCGGCGTTCACCGTGTTCGCGGAGGCGAGCAGCAGGTCGTCCTGTTTGGCGAGTTCGCAAAGCCGGGCGGCCTCGTTGACCGCGTCGCCGATCACGGTGAACTCATAGCGTTGCCTGGCCCCGACATTGCCTGCGACCACGCGACCCGCGGCCACTCCGATCGCGGCGATGAAGTCGTTGGCGGTGGCGTCGAGGCGGCGGCGAATCGCGCGGGCGCAGGCCAGGGCGGCGCCGGGGGCGTCGGAAAGCACTGCGGGCGTGCCGAAGACGGCGAGCGCGGCATCGCCCTCGAATTTGTTGAGCAGGCCGCCGTGCGCCTCGACCTCGTCCACCACGATGTCGAAGAAGCGATTGAGGATGGCGACCATCTCGGGGGCGGGCACGGTCGCGGCCATCGTGGTCGAGCCGACGATATCGACGAACAGCGCGGCCGCTTCGCATTCCACGCCGCCGAGGGTCGGATTGCCCGCCAGCGCGGCATCGGCCACCTCGCGCCCGACGTGCTTGCCGAACAGATCCCTGATCTGTTCGCGTTCGCGCAGGCCCTCCACCATGTGGTTGAAACCGCTTTGCAGCTCGCCGAGTTCGGTGCCGTCGTACACGGTGATCGTCACCCGCAGGTCGCCGTCCTCCACCTGGCGCAGGGCGCGCCGCACCCCGCGGATCGGGGCGATGGTCGCCGACACGGTCTGCATCATCAGCAGCAGGCCGAACACCAGCGTGGCGCCGCCGAGCGAGAGCATGCAGACCGCGAGCCGGGCCGTGCTGACCGAGGAGTCGGCCAGCGCCCACACCGCGACGATCATCGACAGGGTCACCGGCACGCCCGCGCCGAGCATCCAGGCGATCAGCGAGCGCACGAACACGCCCATGCCGCGGCGCCGGCGCGACGGCGCCGCGTCCAGCACCCGAGCCGTCACCACGCGCAGCGCGAACTCCGCGATCAGGTAGCTGTTGGCGCACACCACCACGGCGCTGAAGCCGATGCCGAGCAGGATCTTCGGAATGAGCGCGGGCTCGGCCACCCCATAGAGCGGGGTGAGCACGGCGGCTCCGGCGAACCAGAGCACCGCTTGCCGCACCACGAGGCGGCGCGGGACGGCGGACGCCGCGATCTGCTCGGCCTCGGTGGGTACCTGGTCGGGATCGGTGGCCCAGCGCAGCGCGCGCAGCCCGCCGACGGTGCCCCACCAGATCCCGATCAACAGCGCCAGCGCCGTGTACAGCGGCGTCGCGACCACGTTCAGCAGCAGCAGTTCCCGGGTGAACACCGTCGGCCCGGGCAGCACGAAGCCGATCAGCGCGAACGTGACCGCCATCCCGGCCAGGTTCGCGGCCACCGTCGGCACGGTCAGCAGCAACTGCACCCGGAGCCGGCGCATCCCCGAGGATTCGTCCACGGGCCCGAGCAGCCGCGACCCGAACGCGGCCGGGGAGACGTCAGTGCGGGTCATGAGGGAAAAGCCTATTCCGGGCCAGCCGCGCAGTGCAGGACCCGAGGTCCACGAGCGGCCGAGTACGTCGACGAAAGGCTGTGCCCGGGCCTCGAGGCGGGCGCAGTGGGTCGGCCGCGCAGATCGGGGTGGGCGGGTACTGACCGACGTCGCGGCCGATGTGCCGGGCGGCGTGCGCGGTCTGGCGCGGGTGCGCAGGTGCGCGTGCCGCTGCCGGATCTCCTGCCGGATCGGGCAGCGCTCGAACGCGGCGCCGTCTCGCGCCGACACCGTGCGGGCCAGGTTCGCTCGAACGCGTCGCATAGCCCCCACGGTAGGCACATCAGTGACCGCGCGGCAGCTCGCGTTGGCCGCGACCGGGCAGCGCGGGCGTATCGCGGCCGGTCAGCTCGTCGTGTCGGGCGTTCGACAGTCCGTAGGGTTGCGCGCCCGAGTGCGCGGGCAGCGCCGAATAGCGCGGATCCTGCTGCCCGTAATCCGCGTCCACCACGGTGGCGGCGATGCGCTGCGCGTGCGCCGCTTCGGGCGAACCCGGCGCGAGCTGATAGCCGCTCGTCCCGTGCGAATCCTGGGTGTCCACGGTGACCTTGCGGGTGCGGCGCAGCGTGAAGGTGATCTCCTCGACCTCCTCGAACGCCTGCCTGGCGGTGCGCAGCGGGTGCGTCGCGTTGTCGATCGCGTTGGCCACGAACGCGGGGACCAGCGGCCGGATCAGGCGGGCGGCGGTGTCGGTGAACGGCACCGTGCCGATCAACGGAAGTTCCAGGCCACCACCGGTTTTAGGGGCGAGCGGCGGCCGGGCGCCCTGCGGCGCGAGGGCACCCGAGGCGACGGGGGCGGGCAGGTTCGGTGTCACGAATCCTTCGGCAGACACGGAGCTGTCCTTTCGTTCGTCAGCCGGTGCGGCTGGGAGTTCGGGTCGGCGGGCCGGTTCGGTGATGCCGAATTCCACGCCGCCGACGGCCGCGATGATCCGGGTGCGCTGGCGCTCCCGGTCGATCGCGGTGTCCGCCTCGACGGCGAGCCGGGCGGAGGTCAGGCGCTGTTCGGCGCGCAGCTGCTCGGCCGCGGCGCGGACCTCGGCCTGCTTCACCGCGATGGCGGCCTCGGCGTCCTGCTCGGCTTTGTCCCGCACGGCGAGCGCGGCGGTGGCCCGGTCGAACGAGGTGTCCCCGCGCCACCAGCGCAGCAGCAGCGGCAACAGGGCGAGCGCGATCACTGCGAGGATCGTCAGGATGCGCAGCGGCATGGCGCCCGCGTGGTGGGTGGTGTAGTCGTTCATCGCCTGCCAGCGCGCGCCCAAACCGCGGTCGGCCGCGGTGAAGGCGGCGGATTCGGCTGCCGTGACGGCCTTTTCGGCCTCCGCGACGCGCTGGTCGGCCGGCTCGACCCGGGCCTGCGCCACGGCGAGCTGCTTGCGGGCGTCGTCGAGCATGTCGGTGGCGACCTGTGCTTCCGGGCCGCGGCCGGGCACCCGGGTGATCAGCTGCTGCGGGCATTCCGGGCCCGGGTTCAGTTCACAGCGCGCGATCGTCATGGTGCGATCGATGTCGTCCTGCGCCTTGGCGATGGCTCGATCCAGCGCGGTCCGGTCCTCGCGTGCCCGGTCGAGCTGGGTGCGCGCGGCGACGACCTGGGGCGCGGAGACGGTGTCGCGCTGGGCCCGTTCGTCCATCGTGCGGTCGACGCTGCCGCCGAAGACCACGATCGCCGCGAGTTCGGCGATCAGCCCGCCGGTCAGCACGGCCAGGGCGACGCGCGCGAGCAGGCCGAGCTTGTCCGGCATCCGATCCGGCCGCGGCGTGGCCAGGGCCCGCGCGATCGCGCAGGCCAGCGCCCCGACGAGCAGCGCGACCGCGAGCACACCGAGCACCGGCCAGGTACCGACCGAACCCAGGGCGAATGCCGTGACCAGCGCGGACACGGTCGCGAAGAGCAGCACCACCGCGCCGGTGACGGCGTATCCGGTGCGTTCGTGGCGGTAGGCGACATCGTTGGGCTGACCCCCGCCGAGCCAGGTGAACAAGCCGGTGACGGTCATGGGAACTCACATCCTCTTCGTCCCAGTCGATTTCGCGGACACCGCTAGCGAGCGAAACCGTCACGGTTTCGTGGTCACAGCGTGACAGGACCGTCCCCGACACACCGAGTACGAGCGGGCGTATGTGGCCAGGCTCACAAACGGCCCGAGGCGGTGCCACCGCCGATTCACCTGCGGGTTCTACTCTCGATCGATGATCCGTTGCCAGGCGTGCCGTCTCGGGAGGTCAGCTCATGCGTATTCGTTCCGTTCGACGCACGACCACGCGACGCGCGACGCCGCGGTTGGCCACCTTGCTGGTGGTTTCGGCTGCGCTGATCGTGTCTCCACTTAGAGCGGGAGCCGACACGCCCGAGTCCCTGGACCGTCTGGTGGGCCTGGTGCTCGAGCGGTTGCAGACCGCCGATGCCGTGGCCGCGGCGAAATGGGCCGGCGCCGCGCGCACCGGCACCGAGCCCACCATCGACGATCCGGCCCGGGAGGCCGCGGTCTATGACGCGATGACCCAGCTCGGGGCGGGTCGTGACCTGCCGGAGAACTGGGTGCGGCAGGTGTTCTCCGGGCAGATCGAGGCCAACAAGATCGTGCAGCGCGGTCTGATCACCGGCTGGCGTTTCGATGCCGGGTCCGCGCCCACCGCGCCGCCGGATCTGCTGTCGGTGCGGCCGGTGATCGATCGGGTGAACGTCGAGATCGTCGACCAGCTGGCGGCCGAACGGGGCGAGCTGACCGCGCCGGACTGTGCGGAACGGGTGGCGCGCAGCGTCTTCGGCGTGTTCACGGCGGGCCGCACGGACGCGCTGCATCAGGCGGCGCTGGTGCGCGCCGCGGTGGTGCTCTGCGCACCACGCTGAGCGGCCCCTATTTGTGCTTGTTCGGCGAACACGACGCCGTTCAACTGTGCGCCGGCCGCACCCTTCCATCCGAAACTTTGCGGTCCCGCGCAACGCTGGTACGCGCCTTCGCGACGCTGCTGGCTGACGCCGTAAGACGCTCTCTTAAGTTGAACTCAACGACGAAAGCCGGATCGGCTGGCGAATATTCGGTAAAGGGCCGCCTATTCCGCAATAAGTCACGTCGATTACGGCGTAAGAGTGGATAGCTTTCGGCCGTAGAAATGTGTCGAACACCACTGACCCGCGTTAGCTGAATATGTGCTGAAGCCCACAGTGCGCAAAAGAGGCCGGACGGTCGGATCACATGCGTGGCTCGTCAGGAGCCTGTCGGAAATATCTCATTCACCCGGCTTCCGAGTTAGCCGCGCTTCGGTGGTTTGCCGGATGCTTCGCCGGGGAAATCATCTGCGATGCAGGTGAGAGCGTTTTCCTGACCGTTTTGTGAGGTTCGCGGCCGCTCTCCCGCGCCGACCGTCGGTAGTCGGCACCGGACGCCGCGGGATCGATCATGCGGTGCCTGCTGCTTTACACTGGACGACGCGCACACGTGGAGGACCGAATGAAGAAGCCCAGCTAGACCCAGTTATTAGTACAGCCTAAGTTGGTTGGGCCTCGGACCTGACTTATCGTTTGCTCTTACGCCGAACACAGAATGCTCGGCCCACTCGCCCGCTCGGGGCAGCTCCTGACCGGTGCTCAGCGTAGCGGGCCGGAACCCGCGCGGAGGTAAGGATCTTGTTAGGGATCCGTTACCGACGAGCACCCACTACGTCACTGAAGCGGGTGAAACAACTGGAGACGTGACTGCACGCCGAAGACCATCAGCGCGGCTGGTTTCGGAACGTACGGGCGCAGTCTTGTACGGAGGCATTCCGACGAAATAGCCCATTTCGTTTTCGTCGAACGCCCTTCTTGAAGGCAGAGGCATGATGCAACTTCCTGGCCACAGGTCACCTGGACCCGTCGGGCTCTACGACCCGGCGAACGAACACGACGCCTGCGGTGTCGCGTTCGTCGTCGACATGCACGGCCGCCGCAGCCGCGACATCGTCGACAAGGCTATTACGGCTCTGTTGAACCTGGAGCACCGTGGTGCCGCAGGCGCGGAACCCAACAGTGGTGACGGCGCAGGCATCCTGATCCAGCTTCCGGACCGCTTCTTCCGCGCGATCGTGGACTTCGAGTTGCCGCCGGAGGGCTCCTACGCCTCCGGTATCGCCTTCCTGCCGCAGGCCCGTCGCGAGGCCGCGCGCGCCGCGTACGGCGTGGAGAAGATCGTCAAGGAAGAGGGCCTCGAGGTTCTCGGCTGGCGTGAGGTGCCGATCGACGAGTCGTCGCTCGGTGCGCTCTCCCGCGACGCGATGCCCACCTTCCGGCAGATCTTCATCGGCTCGCCGCGCGGCGCGGCCGAGCAGCTGTCCGGCATGGACCTGGAGCGGCGCGCGTACGTCATTCGCAAGCGGGTCGAGCACGAACTCGGCAAGTCGGGTTCCGGCGAGGGCACGGTCGGCAAGGAGTCGGTGTACTTCCCGAGCCTGTCCGGGCAGACCTTCGTCTACAAGGGCATGTTCACCACGCCGCAGCTGCGCGCCTTCTACCTGGACCTGCAGGACGGCCGGGTGGAATCGGCGCTCGGCATCGTGCACTCGCGCTTCTCCACCAACACTTTCCCCTCCTGGCCGCTGGCGCATCCGTTCCGCCGGGTCGCGCACAACGGTGAGATCAACACCGTCACCGGCAACGAGAACTGGATGCGGGCCCGCGAGGCGCTGCTGCGTTCGGACATCTTCGGCATCGACTCGGCGGGCAACAACCGGCTGGAGAAGATCTTCCCGGTCTGTACCCCGGGGGCGAGCGATACCGCGCGCTTCGACGAGGTGCTGGAACTGCTGCACCTCGGCGGCCGCAGCCTGCCCCACGCAGTGCTGATGATGATCCCCGAGGCGTGGGAACGCAACGAGAAGATGGATCAGCGCCGCCGCGCGTTCTACGAGTACCACTCGATGCTGATGGAGCCGTGGGACGGCCCGGCCTCGGTGTGCTTCTCCGACGGCACCGTGGTCGGCGCCGTGCTCGACCGCAACGGCCTGCGCCCCAGCCGCATCTGGGTCACCGACGACGGCCTGGTCGTGATGGCCTCCGAGGTCGGCGTGCTCGATATCGATCCGTCCAAGGTGGTCCGCAAGGTCCGACTACAACCCGGCCGCATGTTCCTGGTCGACACCTCGCAGGGCCGCATCGTCGGCGACGAGGAGCTCAAGGACCAGCTTGCGGCCGAGCACCCGTACCAGGAATGGCTGGACGCGGGTGTGACCAAGCTCGAGGACCTGCCCGACCGCCCGCACGTGCACATGTCGCACGATCGCGTGCTGATCCGCCAGCAGATCTTCGGATACAGCACCGAAGAGCTGAACCTGCTGATCTCGCCGATGGCCAAGACCGGCGGCGAGGCGCTCGGCTCGATGGGCACCGATACCCCGATCGCCGTGCTCTCGGCGCGGCCCCGGCTGCTGTTCGACTACTTCTCCCAGCTGTTCGCGCAGGTGACCAACCCGCCGCTGGACGCGATCCGGGAAGAGGTGGTGACCAGCCTGCGCCGCGCGATCGGCCCCGAGGCCGACCTGATGCACCCCGGCCCGGAATCCTGCAAGCAGATCGCGATCGAATCGCCGATCATCGACAACGATCAGCTGGCCAAGCTGGTGCACATCAACGACGACGGCTCCCAGCCCGAGCTGCGTTCGGTGATCGTGCGCGGTCTGTACCCGGTCGCCAAGGGCGGCAAGGGACTTCGCAAGGCGCTCAAGGCGATCAACACCCAGGTGTCGGCCGCGATCGACGGCGGCGCCCGGATCGTCGTGCTGTCCGACCGCGAGTCCAACGAGAAGCTGGCGCCGATCCCGTCGCTGCTGCTCACCTCGTCGGTGCACCACCACCTGGTGCGCGAGCGCACCCGCACCATGGTCGGCCTGGTCGTCGAGGCCGGCGACGCCCGCGAGGTGCACCACATGGCCATGCTGGTCGGCTTCGGTGCGGCCGCGATCAACCCGTACATGGCCTTCGAGACCATCGAGGACATGCTCGAGCGCGGCGCGCTCGACATGCCGGGCAGCACCGGTGATCTGGCCGCCGATTACGCCAAGGCGGTCGCCAACTACAACAAGGCCGCGAGCAAGGGCGTGCTGAAGGTGATGTCCAAGATGGGCATCTCCACGCTGGCGTCCTACACCGGCGCGCAGCTGTTCCAGGTGATCGGCCTGTCCCAGGACCTGGCCGACGAATACTTCACCGGTCTGCGCTCGCACCTGGACGGCATCGGGCTCGAGGACATCGCGGCCGACGTCGCCCAGCGGCACCGGCTCGCGTTCCTGGAGAACCGCAACGAGCGCGCGCACCGCGAGCTCGAGGTCGGCGGCGAATACCAGTGGCGGCGCGAGGGTGAGTACCACCTGTTCAACCCGGACACCGTGTTCAAGCTGCAGCACGCGACCCGCTCCGGCCAGTACTCGATCTTCAAGGAGTACACCAAGCTGGTCGACGACCAGTCCGAGCGGCTCGCCTCGCTGCGCGGCCTGTTCAAGTTCAAGAAGGAGCGCGCGTCGATCTCGATCGACGAGGTCGAGCCCGCCTCGGAGATCGTGAAGCGGTTCTCCACCGGCGCGATGAGCTACGGCTCCATTTCGGCCGAGGCGCACGAGACCCTCGCGATCGCGATGAACCGCCTCGGCGGCCGGTCGAACTCGGGTGAGGGCGGCGAGTCGCCCGCGCGCTTCGAGCCGGAGGAGAACGGCGACTGGCGGCGCAGCGCGATCAAGCAGGTGGCCTCCGGCCGTTTCGGCGTGACCGCGCACTACCTGACCAACTGCACCGATATCCAGATCAAGATGGCGCAGGGCGCCAAGCCCGGTGAGGGCGGCCAGCTGCCCGCGCACAAGGTGTACCCGTGGGTCGCCGAGGTGCGGCACTCCACGCCGGGCGTCGGCCTGATCTCGCCGCCGCCGCACCACGACATCTACTCGATCGAGGATCTGGCGCAGCTGATCCACGACCTGAAGAACGCGAACCCGCAGGCGCGGATTCACGTGAAACTTGTTGCCGAGCCCGGTGTCGGCACGGTCGCGGCCGGTGTGTCCAAGGCGCACGCGGACGTCGTGCTGATCTCCGGGCACGACGGTGGCACCGGCGCCTCGCCGCTCACCTCGCTCAAGCACGCGGGCGGTCCCTGGGAACTCGGCTTGGCCGAGACCCAGCAGACGTTGCTGCTCAACGGACTTCGCGACCGCATCGTCGTGCAGGTGGACGGGCAGATGAAGACCGGCCGCGACGTGATGATCGCCGCGCTGCTCGGTGCCGAGGAATACGGTTTCGCCACAGCGCCTTTGGTGGTGTCGGGCTGCATCATGATGCGGGTCTGCCACCTCGACACCTGCCCCGTGGGTGTCGCCACGCAGAACCCCGTGCTGCGCGAACGCTTCACCGGCAAGCCGGAATTCGTCGAGAACTTCATGCTGTTCATCGCCGAAGAGGTCCGGGAACTGCTGGCGCAGTTGGGCTTCCGCACGCTGGACGAGGCCATCGGCCGGGTCGACCTGCTCGATACCGCCAAGGCCAAGCAGCACTTCAAGGCCAACAAGCTGGACCTGTCGCCGATCCTGGACAATGTCGAGACCGCGTTCATGTACCAGGACCGGCGCTGCACCAAGACCCAGGACCACGGCCTGGACAAGGCGCTGGACCAGCAGCTGATCACGCAGAGCCGGGACGCGCTCGAGCGCGGCCAGGCGGTGAAGTTCGAAACCAAGATCACGAACGTGAACCGCACCGTCGGCACCATGCTCGGCCACGAGGTGACCAAGCTCTACGGTGGCGCGGGCCTGCCCGACGACACCATCGACATCACCTTCACCGGCTCGGCGGGCAACAGCTTCGGCGCCTTCGTGCCCGCGGGCATCACGCTGCGCGTGCAGGGTGACGCGAACGACTATGTCGGCAAGGGACTTTCCGGTGGCCACCTGGTGGTGCGCCCGTCGCTCGACGCGCCGGAGGGCTTCCAGCCGGAAGAGAACATCATCGCGGGCAACGTGATCCTGTTCGGCGCCACCAACGGGCACGCGTTCATCAGCGGTGTGGTCGGCGAGCGGTTCGCCGTGCGCAACTCCGGTGCCACCGCGGTGGTCGAGGGCGTCGGCGATCACGGCTGCGAGTACATGACCGGTGGCCGCGTGGTCATCCTCGGCGAGACCGGCCGCAACTTCGGTGCGGGCATGTCCGGCGGTGTCGCGTTCGTCTACAACCCGGACGGCACCTTCGAGGACAAGCTCAACCCCGAGCAGGCCGACGCCGTCGAGCAGCTCTCCGGCGACGACTTCACCTGGCTGCGCGACGTCATCACCGAGCACCGCGACCAGACCGGATCGGCTGTCGCCGAACGCATCCTGGGCGACTGGTCGCAGCAGGTGAACCACTTCGTGAAGGTCATGCCGCGCGAATACAAGAAGGTACTGCTCGCCATCTCCGAGGCCGAGAAAGCCGGTAAGGACGTGGACGAGGCGATCATGGAGGCGGCACGTGGCTGACACGCGACGCACCCGAACGCTGAGTCCCCTGTCCACAGGCAAGATTACGGAGGCCGAACGTGGCTGACGCACAAGGTTTTTTGAAGCACACCAAGCGGGAACTGCCGACGCGTCGTCCGGTGCCGCTGCGGTTGATGGACTGGAAAGAGGTCTACGAGGAGGGTTATCCGAAGGAGACCCTGCAGCGTCAGGCCAGCCGGTGCATGGACTGCGGTATCCCGTTCTGCCACAACGGTTGCCCGCTCGGCAACCTGATTCCCGAGTGGAACGACCTGGTCTACAAGGGGCAGTGGCGCGAGGGTATCGATCGGCTGCACGCCACCAACAACTTCCCCGAGTTCACCGGGCGGCTGTGCCCGGCGCCGTGTGAGGCGTCCTGCGTCCTCGGCATCAACCAGGATCCGGTCACCATCAAGCAGGTCGAGGTCGACCTGATCGAGAACGCCTTCGACGAGGGCTGGGTGACCCCGGTCTACCCGACCCGGTTGACCGGTAAGCGGATCGCGGTCGTCGGCTCCGGTCCCGCGGGACTCGCCGCGGCCCAGCAGCTCACCCGTGCCGGCCACACCGTGACCGTGTTCGAGCGGGCCGACCGCATCGGCGGCCTGCTGCGCTACGGCATCCCGGAATTCAAGATGGAGAAGCGCTTCATCGACCGCCGGATGGCGCAGATGGAGGCCGAGGGCACCATCTTCAAGACCGGCGTGAACGTCGGCGTCGACATCACCGCCGAGCAGCTGCGCGAGCAGTTCGACTCGATCGTGCTGGCCGGCGGCGCGACCATCGCGCGCGACCTGCCGATCCCCGGACGCGAGCTGGACGGCATCCATCAGGCCATGGAATTCCTGCCGTGGGCCAATCGGGTGCAGCTGGGCGACGACGTCACCGATGCCGACGGCCTGCCGCCCATCCACGCGAAGGGCAAGAAGGTCGTCATCATCGGTGGCGGTGACACCGGTGCCGACTGCCTCGGCACCTCGCACCGGCAGGGCGCCGAGAGCATCCACCAGTTCGAGATCATGCCGCGCCCGCCGGAGGAGCGAGCCTCCTCCACCCCGTGGCCGACCTACCCGCTCATGTACCGGGTGTCCTCGGCGCACGAGGAGGGCGGCGAGCGGGTGTTCTCCGTCAACACCGAGCGTTTCGTCGGCGAAGACGGCAAGGTCACCGGCCTGCAGGCGCACGAAGTGACGATGGTCAACGGCCGGTTCGAGAAGGTCGACGGCACCGACTTCACCCTCGAGGCCGATCTCGTGCTGCTCGCCATGGGCTTCACCGGACCCGAAAAGCGCGGCCTGCTCGAAGAACTCGGCGTCGGCTACGACCAGCGCGGCAACGTCCAGCGCGACAAGGGCTGGTCGACCAACATCCCCGGCGTGTTCGTCGCTGGCGATATGGGCCGCGGCCAGTCCCTCATCGTCTGGGCCATCGCGGAGGGTCGCGCCGCGGCCGCCGCGGTGGACCGCTTCCTGGAGGGTGAGACGGCGCTTCCCGCCCCGATCACCCCCACCATGGTCGCCCAGCGATGATCTGAACCCCTCTCTTACCGGAGCGGAAAAGGCGTCTGTGGACTTCGGTCCGCAGACGCCTTTGTTCTTTGCGTCGTCGCGGTACTGTGCCGCGACACACGCATTTGCGGAATTCGACGCCGGACGTTCGGCGTCGCCGCGCAACGCACCGCGCGATGATTCTCTGGGAGGTAGCTCGCCTGCGGTTCCCGGGCCTTCGAACGCGCGTGATCGACACCGGTCTGTGTGCGTTCACATCGGTGGTCGGTGCGGTCGGTCTGCTGATTGCTGACCGGTTGCAGACATGTGCCAGTAAGGGATTACCGGCTGATCAGGGCGTTTGGTGCCGGGATGTGGTGCGGAGCTGCGGGTTTGGGCATCGGACGGAAATCGGACATCGGACGCGGGTCGGGATGGCGCCGGGCGCTCGCGACCTTTATTGTGATCCCGGCACGTTGCTGATCTTGGGATGTGGGTTTGGCCGGACAGCAGCGTTCGGATCGCCGGGTGGCTCGAGTTAACCCAGCGTGCACTGGAAAGTCACTCCTGCGGTCCAGCATTGGTGCGCAACTTGTCGGGATGCCCAGGGCGGGCATTGGTTTGGACTGGAGCGGTATGCAGGTGAAGAAGGTTGTCGCGGCTCTCGGTGCATCCGCGACGGTATTGTCCGGCTTGGTGTTCGGCAGCGGATCGGTGAGTGCCGACCCGGGTTGCCCCAGCCTGTACGTGGTGGCGATCCCCGGCACCTGGGAAACCGGCAAGGACAAGAAGCCGCAGCCCGGCATGCTCGCCGGTGTCACGCGGAACCTGCCGAGCTCCGCCGACGTCGACTACGTGACCTACGCCGCGACCGCCTTCCCTTGGGAGGGTGAGGTTTACGGCAATTCGAAGAAGGAAGCCACCGACCGCGCGCGCGGCCTGATCACCGATATGGCGAAGTCCTGCGGCGCCACCAAGATCGCGCTCGTCGGCTACAGCCAGGGCGCGGACGCGGCGGGCGACCTCGCCGCCGAGATCGGTACCGGGCTCGGCCCCGTGCCGGCCGACCGGATCGCGGGCGTCGGCCTGATCTCCGATCCGCGCCGCTCGCCCACCGACGTCCAGGTCGGCGCGCCCGCGCCCGGCGCAGGCGCCGGCGGCCCCCGGGTCGGCGGCTTCGGCTGGCTGAGCGATCGCACCCGCACCATCTGCGCGCTCGACGACCTGTACTGCGCGACCGCGCCGGACGATTTCGTCACCCGGTTCGCGGGCTTCATGGCGCAGGCCTCGGATATGAACCCGGCCAACATGTGGCGGTACCAGATCGAGGCGGGCAACATCATGACCGACCTGTTCGCGCACGGCGGCGTGCCCGCGCTGCAAGCCCAGCTCACCGAATCGGCGAACGAGCAGCGCGCCAAAGACCTGGAGCGGTTCTACAAGTCGCAGGCGCACACGCTGTACGGCAGCTACCCGGTCGGCGGCGGGCAGACCGCCACGTCCTGGATGCACAACTGGATCGCGGGCATGGCCTGAACCACGGCAGCTGAACGAAGGCCCACCTCCGTCGCGGAGGTGGGCCTTCGTCGTCGCGGGACTACGCGCAGATCAGCTGCTGCCCGCGGAACCGCTCGGTGGGCGGACATGCAGGATCCGCGGACCGGGATCGTCCTGGTAGCTGCGCGGACCGGCACCGGGGCCGTGCCGTCCCGGCCCGTCCCGGTGTTCCACCCGCGGCCCGCCCTGATCGCCGCCGGGCAGCCACCCGGGTCCGCCGCGCGGATGCGCGCTGATATCGGTGCCTTCCGGGTCGGCCTGGGTCAGCTGGATGGCCGCGGGGTCCGGCGTTTCGGCCGAAGCGGTCGCGGCGAGCGCGCCGAGCGGTAGGGCGATCAGTACCCCTGCCACCGCGACCCGGGTGACCCGGCGGCGCAGCGGCGTCGATGTTCTGCTGAGCAACGGAATTCCTTTCTCTCGGACCATGAGCCGCTGGTGGCGGCTCACTGGTCCCATCCAAGGTTCCGTCGCTGGGGTGCGAGTGTGACGTCCCTGCCAATCGGCTGTGAACCCGACAATCAGGACTTGATGTTGCGCGGCAGCAGATCCCACACGTGCCCGTTCTCGTTGATCGTCGCTGCGGTGCGACGGCCATTGCGGGAGAACAGGATTCGGGTGATCGAGCAGTAGTCGATCGGGAAGGTCAACGGCCGTTCCAGGCCGAGTATCTGCTGCAGCAGCACGTTGATCACGCCGCCGTGGGTGAAGGCGAGCACGGTGTCGGCCGGGTCGGTGGCGGCCGCGATCTCGGCGACCGTGTCCAGCACCCGGGACTTGAACGCGGTCCCGTCGATCTGCGGCGGAAAGTGCCCGGCCTTGATCTGCTCGTAGACCGCGCGGAACTCGACCTTGGCGTCCTCGATCGGAATGTAGGCGGGCAGATCCCGATCGTATTCGGCCAGATCGTCGATCACCTCGACGTCGAGCCCCAGCTTCGCCGCCGTCGGCCCCGCGGTGTCGCGCGCCCGCCGTTGCGGACTGCTCACCACCCGCGCCACCCGATGCTGACTCAGCGCCGCCGGCACCCGCTCCGCCTGCTCCACCCCGACCGCCGCCAGCTCAGGATCAGCCGCCCCCACCGCATTCACGACCCGCACCGGCTGCCCATGACGAACAAGAATCAACTGCACAGCCCCACTCTGCCCCATCGGACCCACACCCGCCGCCCTGGCCGGGCTTGGCAGTGTCGTGGCAGTCGATGATGCATCCCGGACATCACTGCTGGTGCCATACTCGCCGTCATGACCGGTGCCATACTCGGTGTCATGACCGACGAGCGGATTCCGCAGTGGCTGTTCCCGCCGCCTGGCGGGTTCGTTGCCGAAGATCTGGACCGCCTGCCCAACCTTCCACCACACACAGAGTTGATCGACGGGAGTCTGATCTTCGTGAGTCCGCAGGCCAAGTTCCACATGCTTGTCATCAACATGCTCAACTTTGCCCTGTACGCCCAAGTACCTGCGCACTTTCGGATTCGTCGTGAGATGACAGTCACGCTGGGGCCAGATCAACGTCCTGAGCCGGACGTGATCGTGGTTCGCGCTGATCGTGACGGAGGCCCCGATCTGACCACCTACAGAGCCGAAGACGTAGTGCTGGCAATCGAAGTGGTCTCGGCGGAATCGCGCACCCGCGATCGGGAACGCAAGCCTCAGCTCTACGCGCAAGCCGGGATTGCCCACTTCTGGAGAGTCGAGAACATCGACGATCGCCCAGTGGTGTACGTCTACGAAGTCGATCCTGCGACAAAGGCGTACGCGCTCACCGGCATTCATCACGACCGCCTGAAGCTCACCGTCCCCTTCGACATCGACATTGATCTGTCGGATATCGAACGGTTCTAGGGGAACGCCGGTAGACGGCGAACGGCCCGGTTCGCACCCCACGAACCGGGCCGTTCGGCGGTCTGGAACTACTGTTGCTTCTTGCGCTTCATCAGCAGGTAGATGCCGAGGACGATGAGGGCGACCACGAGCAGGCAGCAGATGCCGCCGAAGATCAGGCCGCCGCTGCTGCGCTTCTTCTTGCGGGCCGCGAGCTCGAGCACCTCCGGGCTCGCCCAGACGCTGTGGTCCACCAGAGCCATATTGGTCAGCAGGTCAAGGTACATATCTGAACCCCATTTCGTGTCACGGTCCCCTCCCGGGCCGAAGGTTCTCGGCCGCTCCGGTTCGAATTCTCAAGGGTAGCTGTCCGATTCGTCCGCTGGGTTCCGTTCGCCGAATCAGCGCGGTTTCACCAGCGGGAACGGGAGTGTCTCGCGGATGCTGCGTCCCGTGATCAGCATGACCACCCGGTCGACGCCGAGCCCGAGCCCGCCGGTCGGCGGCATCGCGTGCTCGAGCGCCTGCAGGAAGTCCTCGTCGAGTTCCATCGCCTCCGGATCGCCATTGGCGGCGAGCATGGATTGCTCGGTGAGCCGGCGCCGCTGCTCCACCGGATCGGTGAGTTCGCTGTAGGCGGTGCCGAGTTCGACGCCCCAGGCGACCAGGTCCCAGCGTTCGGTGACGCCCGCGATGCTGCGGTGCGCGCGGGTCAGCGGGGACACCGAGGTGGGGAAGTCGATGTAGAAGGTCGGCGCCTCGGTGCGCGCCTCGACCAGGTGCTCGTACATTTCCAGCACCACCTGGCCCGCGTCCCAGCCGTGCTGATACGGCACCTCGGCCTTGTCGCACAGTTCGCGCAGCAGCTCGACCTCGGTGGCCGGGGTGATCTCGGTGCCGAGCGCCTCGGATACCGCGCCGTGCACCGTCTTGACCGCCCAGTCGCCGGAGATGTCGACCTGTTCGAACGAGCCGTCGTCCTGCGGCCGCAACGCCACCATCGCACCGTTGGCCGCGACCGCGGCGTTCTGGATGAGTTCGCGGGCGGCGTGCATCATCCGCTCGTAGTCGCTGTGCGCCTCGTAGGCCTCGAGGATGGTGAACTCGGGATTGTGGCTGAAGTCGACGCCCTCGTTGCGGAAGGTGCGCCCGATCTCGAAGACCTTCTCCATGCCGCCGACGCAGAGCCGCTTCAGGTACAGCTCGGGCGCGATCCGCAGGTACAGATCGAGGTCGTAGGCGTTGATGTGGGTGAGGAACGGGGTGGCGTTGGCTCCGCCGTGCACCTGCTGCAGGATCGGGGTCTCCACCTCGAGGTAACCCCAGCCGTTGAACGTGTCACGCAGTGAACGGACCACCGCGCTGCGTTTGGCGAGCACCTCGCGGGTCTCGGCGTTGATCGCCATGTCGACGTAGCGCTGCCGGACCCGCGCTTCGGGATCGGACAGGCCTTTCCACTTGTCCGGCAACGGATGCAGGCATTTGCCGAGCATCCGCCAGTCCGCCGCGAGCAGCGAGAGCTCGCCGCGGCGGCTGCGGCCGATCTGCCCGCTGACCTCGATCAGGTCACCGAGGTCGAAGTATTCGGTGAATTCGGCGCTGCGTTCGGCGCCGACCCGGTCCCGATCGATCACCAGTTGGATGTCGTCGGTCCAGTCGCGCAGCACGGCGAAGATCACGCCGCCGTAGTCGCGGATGCGCAGCAGCCTGCCGCACACCCGGACCGTGGTGCCGCGCGGCGACTGCCGGGCGCCCGCGACGCTGTGGGTCGGCGGGTAGGCGACCGGGTACGCCTCGACGCCGGAGGCGGTGAGCCGGTCCAGCTTGTCCATCCGCACCCGCACCTGTTCGGGCCGGCGCGGCAGCAGTTCCTGCCCCTGGACCTGGTCGAGGTCGGGCGGGCTGCCGTCGGCGTGCAGGCCGGTCATGCTCGCGGGGGCCGCGCTGTGCGAGCCGGTGTGGGTGATCGTGTCCGGTTCTTTCCCGAACCGCGGCAGGAAGCCTTCGGCGAGCGCGCTGGCCACCGCGACCCGCGGCAGTTGCCTGCGCTCCTCGAACAGGAAAAACCTTGGTACCCAATGCGGTTGGTATTTCACGTTGGAGCGGTACAGCGCCTCCAACTGCCACCAGCGCGAAAAGAACAGCAGCACACCGCGCCACATGCGCAGTACCGGTCCGGCGCCGATCCGCCCGCCCTCTTCGAACACCGAGCGGAACACGGCGAAGTTCAACGAGATCTTGGTGACGCCGTGCTGTTCGGAGTTCAGTGCGAGCTGCGAGATCATCAGCTCCATCACGCCGTTCGGGCCGTTCGGGTCGCGGCGCATCAGCTCCAGCGAGACGCCGGTGCGACCCCACGGGACCAGCGACAGCATGCCCAGCACGCGATCCTGTCCGTTCACCGCTTCGACCAAAAGGCAGTCGGCGTCCAGTGGATCGCCGAGCCGGCCGAGCGCCATCGAGAAACCACGCTCGGTCTCGGTGTCGCGCCAGGCGTCGGCGCGCGCGATCACGGCGCGGAACTCCTCGGCCGGAATATCGCGGTGCCGCCGGATGCGCACGGTGATGCCGTGCTTGCGCAATCGATTCGCGGCCTGGCGCACCGGTTTCATTTCCGGGCCCGCCAGCGAGAACGTCCTGGTGTCCAGGATGGCTTCGTCGCCGAGCCGGATGACCGAGAGGCCCGCGCGCTGGTAGGCCGTCGCGCCGAGTTCGCTCGCGCCCATCACCGCGGGCGCCCAGCCGAATTGGTCGGCCAGCCGCAGCCAGGCGTCGATCGCCTGCGGCCAGGCCTCGCGGATGCCGACCGGGTCGCCGCTGGCCAGGCAGACGCCCAGCTCGACCCGATAGGTGAGGGCCGCCTTGCCGCTGGGCGCGAACACCACTGCCTTGTCCCGGCGGGTCGCGAAGTAGCCGAGCGAATCCTCGACGTCGGAGCGTTCCAGCAGGCCGCGGATCGCGGATTCGTCGGTGCCGGTCATCGCGTTCGCCGCGCGCTGGGAGCGCAGCAGGATGATCACCGCGGCCAGCAGCGCGATCGCGCCGAACAGACCGAGCAGGAAGTTCACGAACGGGCGCGGATGCCCGTCGAAGCGTTCGTTGTCCACCAGCACCGCGGCGGTCACCCGGTACAGCGCCCAGCCGGGCCGCTGCGCGCCCTGCGGCAGCGATCCCGGGAACAACTCGACCAGACCCCAGCCGAGCAGGAAGCCGACCGTCAGGCCGCCGGCGAGCACACCCAGCGCCTTCCAGCCCGCGCCGCGGCGCACCTTCGTGTAGAACTCGCGCCACGCCGCGACCAGCATGCCGATCACCGCGAGGTGCACGATCATCGCCACCAGCGCGTTGACGTCGCCGGTGTCCGCGAAATCCAGGCCCTCGGCCAAGGCGTACAGCGACACGTAACCGAGCAGCAGCCACCACGCGATCCGCTTCCGGCTGGCCAGCGCCCCGGCGAGCAGGCCGACGATCAGCGCCCACATCAGGTTCGTGTCCGGCGCATCGAAGTAGTAGTTGTCGATGTAGTGCCGGGGCACCTGCGTGAGATAGCGCAGGGTGGGCGAGAGGCTCCAGAGGAAACACGCGACCGCGAACACCCCGAGCACTAGACCCGCGATATGCGGGACCTCGGCCAGCCTGCCGTGCCCGCGATGCGGCACGGGTGGGGTCGGTCTGTCGGCTGGCGGTTCGATCAGGTGTTGCCGGGCTTGCGTGGTGGTCACGGAACCAGTGTGTACGGTGCCGCCGTCCGGGTGCTCGAAGACCTACCGGGCATGTCGGTTATCGGCGAGTCGCACACGCGTGTCCACGGCCGGCACGGGGGCTGGCGTTTACCGATTTCGGGTGCAAGGTAAGGATGTAACCCATGTCAGAACCAGTCGACGTACCGATCGATGACGAAGTTATTCGGCTAGGTCAGTTCCTCAAGCTGGCCAACCTGATCGAATCCGGCTCCGAGGCGAAGACGGTGATCGCCTCCGGCCTGGTCCGGGTCAACGACGAGGTGGAACTGCGCCGCGGTCGCCAGCTACAGATCGGCGACGTCGTCGCCCTCGCCGGGCACAAGGCGCGCGTATCGGTCTGAGCTGCTCGTTCAGTCTTCGGCGCGCACGACGACGCCGTCGTGATCGCTGTAGAGCATGTCACCGGGAACGAAAGTGACTCCGCCGAATTCGACGGGGACGTCGCGATCGCCCGTGCCGGTCTGGGTGCTCTTGCGCGGGTTGGTGCCGAGCGCCTTCACCCCGATGTCGAGGGTGCGCAGGATCGCCGAGTCGCGCACCGCGCCGTTGACGATCACGCCTGCCCAGCCGTTGTCCACGCCGCGCCCGGCGATGATGTCGCCGACCAGCGCGGTGTGCACGCTCGCGCCGCCGTCGACCACCAGCACCTTGCCCTGCCCGGGTTCGCCGAGGGTCTGCTTGACCAACAGGTTGTCCTGGAAGCAGCGGATGGTGGTGATCCGGCCTGCGAAGGCCGCGCGGCCACCGAACTGGATGAACTGCGTGTCGCAGCTGCGGATCTCGGGGCCGATCTCGTCGGCCAGGTCGGCAGTGGCAACAAAGTCCTGGGATTCGGTCACGCGCTCAGCTTAAAGGCGGCCGCAGCGGGATTCGCTCCCGGTGTGCCGGGGGCGCTAACGGTGTCCGTAGTGCAATTCGTACATCTCGCGATCGTGTTCGGAGAATTTGGCGCGATCGGCCAGTTCGGGGTTCAGTCCGTGCTGGACGAGGCGGAAGCGGCGCCAGACGTAGCTGAGCGCGACGGTGAAGATGACCAGCGGCACGATCATCATCACGATCAACCCGAGCTTGAGCGCCATCGGTCCCGGAAAGAGCAGGACCAGCGCGAAGAACGGGATAACGGGGCCGAGAAACCGGACGAGATAGCGCTCCATGGCCCCGTGTCCGACGAGGTCGTGGATGACCCACTCGTGCAGCTCCCCGGGGAGCTCGCGGCCGAGATCGTAGGCGATCCGCTGCCGCATCGTGGGGGTTTTCATACCTTCAGGCTATGCCTGTGGCCTTGGTCACCGCTAGGTTGCTGGGTCGCCGGATTCGGGCAGGCGCGCTCAACGCACCGGCTGATCCGATTCGCCGGCGCGGGCGGCGTGGAAGGCGGCGATCTGGGTGATCAGGTTGTGCGTGGTGTGCTGCACCGCGATCTTCACGAACGGTTCGATGGTCTTGCCGAGCGCGCGTCCGGCCAGTCCGCCGGGCACCCGGTAGTCGACGATCGCGTCGACGGTGCACCGTGCGTCGCCCTGGGGATGGAACAGGAAGGTCGATTCGATCTCGAAGCCCTTGATCGACTTCACCGCGATGACCTTGTTCTCCTCCCAGCGCACCACCTCGATCCGCGATTTCAGCGAGGCGGGGCCGAGTTTGATGTGCCCGTCGAAGGCCGCGCCGACCCCGGTCGTCTGCGTGCCGACCGGGGTGAAGGACTGGATGCCGTGCAGAAAGCGCGGCAGGTTCTGGTAGTCGTCGATGTACGCGAACGCGGATTCCGCCGACGCGGCACAGTCCTCGACGATCTTCACTTCGGTCATGCCCGAACAGTAACCGGTTCTGCTCTCGGTCGTCCGGTCAGGACCGGGGTCAGGCGGTGACCGCGAGGGTGGCGGCGAGGCCGAAGGCGAGGGCCATCACGACGACCTCGAGGACCGCCCGGCGCAGCGAGGCATCGGCGGTCACCCGGTGGTCGGCGGCCCGGCCCACCCAGCTGCGCCGCCACCACCAGCCCAGGCCGAGCAGACCGAGCAGCACCACGGTTTTCGCGAGCAGAATGCGGCCGTAGCCGGTGTCGAAGAACGGCGTGATCCCACCGACCTTGAGCAGCCCGTTCAACAGCCCGGTCACCGCGACGAGCACGACCAGCGGCAGTGCCATGGCCGAATACCGGGGCAGCGCAACGGCCCACGTGCCGCGGGTACGCACCACCAGCGCGAGCGCGACCAGCAGCCCGAACCAGGCCGCCGCGGCCAGTGCGTGCACCGCGGCGAGTACCGAACCGAACGCGTGCTGGGACATGTGCCCGGTGATCGGGCGCAGCGCCAGCGTGACCGCCGCGAAGACGAGCACCAGGTCCGGCGCGGCGATATCGGTCCGCCGGAAGGCCAGCGCCGCGTAGCCGGCGATCGCGCCCGCGCCGATCAGGATCGCGATGCCGACCTGGCCGCCGCTCACGTCGAGCAGGTAGTCGCCGAACGGCCCCGCGCCGAGCCCGTCGACCGGCACGCCGAGCACCTCGGCCGCCTCGGCCACCAGCACCGCGAACTCGGTGCCGCACCAGAATCCGGCGAGCACGGCGAGCAGGCGCCACGGCGGCGACAACTTCGCGTGCACCCGGGGCAGCGCCGCGAGGCCGAGCACCACCGCGCCCGCGCCGTCGGCGAGCACCCGGGCCACCGATTGCGCGGCGAACCCGGCGGGCAGGCTCAGCGCCCAGGCGAGCAGCACGCCGAGCAGCCCGGCCGGGACGATCAACAGCACCGGCCACGGCGCGCCCGCGGTGTCCCGCCGGGCGCCGCCGCCGATCGTCTTACCGGTCACTGTCGTGTTTTCCGGCTCCTGCCGCCGAACAGGGCGAACGCGAGCCCGCCGCCGAACAGCACGACGGCGCCGACGATGAAGACCCACAGCGGTACGCCGCCGGAATCCTCCTCGTCCGAATTACCGTTCTTGGCACCGGGTTTGGGCCCGGGGACACCGTTGCCCGCCTTGCTGAGCGTGAACTGCCGCTTGCCGCTGACCGGATGGCCGTCGGCGGAGGTCACCCGGTAGGCGACGGTGTACACCCCGGCCGGGCCGAGTTCGCCCACCGGCACGCTGACGGTGTTGCCCTCGACCGTCGGCTCGCCCTTGGACCACAGGTTGCCGTCCGGCCCGACCACGGTGAGCGACGGATAGTTGGGCTGCAACGCCTCGTTGAAGGTGATGCTGGCCCGCGCGGGACCCACCTCGATCGTCGCGCCGTCCTCCGGCACGCTGCCGGTCGGGGCGGAATGCGCGGCCGCGGTTCCCGTTGCGGCCAGGCCGAATCCGAGCAGGAACAGTCCCGCGACGAGCGCGGTGAGCAGCCGGCGGGTCACGACTGCCGTGCCCGGATCACGTTGCCGAGGCCGAGCGCGACGCCGAGCAGGCCCAGCGCCAGCCCGATGCCGCCGAGCCAGCGCGCGGTGTTGTCGGTGTCGTCGGCGGGACGGTCCGCGCCGGCGGTGTCGACGCTGTGATCATCGGTCGCCTTGCCCTTGGCCAGGGTGAGCGACGGCGCCGGATGTTCGGGTTCGGCACCGTCTTTGCCCGCGGGCTGATCCCACGCGACGACCTTGCCGTCGCTGTAGGTCTGCTTGGTCGGGAAGCTGACGGTCTCCTGCTTCGGCAGCGGCCCGACCGAGACGGCGAAACGCTGGAACTGGCCGGGGCCGACGCCCGGGTTACCCGGCTCCGCGGTCCAGGTGATCGCGGTGATCTCGGCCTTCTCGTTCTTCTCGACCTTGGCCGACCAGCCCGGAATCGGTTCGGTGCGTGCGCTTTTCAGGTTGGGCACGGTGACGGTGAGCGCGGTGGTGCTCGCGGTCTCGGATTCGGTGGGCACCCGGAAGGTGGCCACCGCGTAGGAGCCCTGCTGGGCGCCCGGCGCGTCGACGGTGACGTGCGCGGCGGCGCTACCGCAGGCCAGCAGCGCGAACGTGGCGGCGGCAGCGGCGGTGCCGGTGGCGCGCGAAATCGAACGGTACATGGGAGGTCTTTCTGTCCGAGGGGGAGTGGTGCGGCGGGTCAGGCGGGCACCGGTGGCGCGCGCGGGCCGATCGCCCCGTTCGGAGTGCAGTGATAGTGCGGGAGACCAGGATTGGACCAGTGCGCCGGGCCCGCGACACGCACCGGGCGCGGTGTGGCGAGCACCGTGCGCACCGCGCCGGAGACCGCGGCGTAGAGCCGCTCTGCCGTCGTGATCAGCGCGGCGCAGCCGACGGTGGCCACCGCGTGCGCGCCGAGCATCCACCCGGTGGGCAGCACGGGGACCGCGGTCGGCGCGGTGGTGTGTTCGTGGCCGATCAGGCCGGACAACGCGAGATGACTCACGAGCTGCCCGAGGCCGAGCAGCGTGAGCATGGCGGTGGGCCCGGCCGCGAGTCTCGCTGCCGCGCAACCGGCTACCGCGGCCGCCAGCAGCACCAGCGCCGACTCCGCCGAACCCGGCAGGCCGCCACCGGCGACGCCGTGCGCGGCGATCGCGAGCACGGCGACCAGCACACCGACCAGACCACCGCGGAGGTGGCCGCTGGTCGGTGACTCGGACATCGCGAAAGGGGGTCAGCGCACGCCGAGGCGGGCCAGTACGTCGGACTCGACCTGGGACAGCTCCTCGGAGATGGAGGCGTGCACCGTGCGGCGGCGCGGCGCCGGCATCTGCTCGGCGGTCTGCACCGCGGTGGCCAGGCTGTCCAGGCGGGCCTGGGTCGAGACGACGAACTTCTGCGTGTCGCCCTTGTCCTTGCCGTCCTGCGCGCCGACCTTGCCAAGGGCCGCTTCGGTATTCGCGATCCGGGCCTGCAACCGGGCGCCGTGGCCGGCGAAGTCGCCGAGCTGCTCGATGCCGATCCCGAGCTGCTGGGCCTTGCGGATGTCGAGCTGGCCGCGCACGAAGGTCGCGGCCCGGTAGGCCAGCGGCGCGAGCACCGGAATCAGCACCCGGGCCACGCCGAGGTACTTCTTCACCTGGCTCGCGCTGAACAGTTCGCGCTCGGCCCGGGCCGCCACCTTGAGCGCGGCCTTTTCCTCTGCCTGCAGCGTGGAGATCTGGGCCTTGGCCACCTTGCGCTGGGTGCGGGCCTCCGCGCGGCGGGCCTTCCGGTCGTTCTTCGCGACCAGTTTGGCCTCCAGACCGGCCTTGTGCTTGAGAGCTTTCGCCTCGGCCCTGCGGCTCGGCCGCCGCTTGCGCTTCGTGAACAACCCCATCGAAGGCCCTCCGTCATGCTGGTTTGCCATGGCAGTACGACGCCGGGGAAAGCCCGTCCGCCCATGTCACACGGTTTGTCCATACCCTATCGGTTCAACTGCGACAGTTGAGAGCGTAGGGCCTCGCTCCCGCTCCCGGAGGCAAGTGGGGATCGGCTCGAAACGTGCCCGTGCGCACGGGGTTCGTGGGTTTGTCGGGGGGAGGGACCATACTGCATTACGTGGATTCGGGCATCGGTGACCGGGAAGGTCGCAAGCACAACGGCATGGCCGTGGAACGGCCGGCCGGTGTCGCGGATGCGCCGACCCCCTTCATCGACGCGCGAGCGCTGATCGGTTGCCGGCACCGGCTGCATCTGGACGCGGCCCACCCGGGGGCGCTGACCGGCGTCAGCGAGGACCCGGGCGTGCGGCAGCGCCGCGAGGCCGCCACCGCCCATCGGCTACGCGTGCGGGACGCGTTGATCGCGGCGGACCCGGACGGCTGGGTGGTCATCGATCCGACGCTGCGGGCGTCCGAACGGGCCGCGGCCACCATGCAGGCGTGTGCCGACGGAGTGCGCCACATCTGGGGCGCCCTGCTACCGCAGGAACCGGAGACCGGCCGGCGCGGCGGCTCGGAGATCCTGCTGCACGACGCCGACCGCGGCGGTTATATCCCGGTGATCGTGGTGAACCACAAGGTGACCGACCCGCGCCAGCCCGAGCCCGCCGATTTCCACCCGACCACCTCGGACCCGTATCACTGGGATCCGCAACCGGATCGGCACCGCAAACTACGCCAGCAGCCCCGGGATCAGCAGCGCCTCGCGCACCTCTACCGGATGTTGCAGCGGCACGGCCTGGCCAGCCCCGCCCTGGTCGGCGGCGTGATCGGGTATCACTTCGATCGCATCCTCGTGCACGACCTCGGGCCCATCCTGGCCGACTATGACCAACGCTATGCCGACCGGGTCGCGGTGGTCCGCGGCGAGCTGCCGACGGTGCCGTCCAAGGTGCCCGAGTGCCGGCAGTGCCCCTGGTGGACGCGCAGCATCGAGGGGCCGAGCTGCGAGGGCTGGCTCATCGAACACCGCGACGTCAGCCTGGTCGCGCCCGGATCCCGCGCCGAGGTGCTGCGCAGGCACGACGTGCAGACCATCGACGATCTGGCGAGCTGGACCGGCGAGGACCCGGACGACTGGCAGCACGGCCCGTTCGACGAGGCGGTGGTCACCGCCCGGGCCTGGATCGCGGGCGCGCCGCTGGTGCGCCGGGTGCAACCGGTGCGGGTGCAGCGGGCCGACGTCGAGGTGGACGTGGATCTGGAGAGCTTCCAGGAGTACGGCGCGTATCTGTGGGGCACGCTGCTCGATGGGGTGTACCGCCCGTTCGTCACCTGGGACCCGCTGCCCACCGAGGACGAGGGCCGCTCCTTCGGCGAATTCTGGACCTGGCTGATGACGGTGCGCGCGGAAACCAGGGCGCACGGGAAAACCTTTGCCGCCTACTGCTATTCGCGCACCGCCGAGGACAAGTGGCTGTACGAGTCGGCGCGCCGGTTCGCGGGCAGGCCCGGCGTGCCGACGGTGGACCAGGTGCGCGCGTTCGTGGACGGGCCGGAATGGGTGGACATGTTCCAGGCCGTATCCGACCAATTCATCTGCCCGAACGGCAAGGGGCTCAAGAAGATCGCGCCGGTCGCGGGCTTCGCCTGGCGCGACGCCGAGGCGGGCGGCGAGGCGTCGATGAGCTGGTATCGGCTGGCCGTCGGCTACGAGGACGCACCGGACCTGTCCCAGCGCACCCGTTTGCTGGAATACAACGAGGACGACGTGCGCGCCACCCAGGTGCTGCGCGAATGGATGTCGGATCGGGCCGACCTGGAGGTTCCTGGCCTCGAGGATTTCGGGAGACGTACTATCGCGACGTGACAGAGCACGTCGAACAACTCGAGTTCCAGGCAGAAACCCATCAGCTGCTCGAGCTGATGATCCATTCGGTCTACTCCAACAAGGACACCTTCCTGCGGGAGCTGATCTCGAACTCCTCCGACGCGCTGGACAAGCTGCGGCTGGAGTCCTTCCGGGACAAGGATCTGCACGTCGACACGTCCGACCTCCACATCGAGCTGGCGGTGGACAAGGACGACCGGATCCTCACCGTTCGGGACAACGGCATCGGCATGTCCCGCGCCGAGGTGGTCGACCTGATCGGCACCCTGGCCAAGTCCGGCACCGCCGAGCTGCGCAAGAAGCTCAACGAGGCGAAGTCCGAGGCCGCGGCCGAGGAGCTGATCGGCCAATTCGGCATCGGCTTCTACTCGACCTTCATGGTCGCCGACAAGGTCACGCTGACCACCCGGCGCGCCGGGGAGACCGAGGGCACCCGGTGGGAATCCGCCGCCGGCAGCTCGACCTACACCATCGAAACCCTCGACGAGGCCCCGCAGGGCACCGCGGTATCGCTGCACCTGAAGCCCGCCGACGAGGAAGACCACCTTTTCGACTACACCCAGGAGTGGAAGCTCCGGGAGATCGTCAAGAAGTACTCCGACTTCATCGCGTGGCCGATCCGCATGCAGGTCGAGCGGACCGTCACCGAGGGAGAGGGCGAGGAGAAGTCCGAAAAGACCATCCTCGAGGACCAAACCCTCAATTCCATGAAGGCGTTGTGGACCCGCCCGAAGAGCGAGGTCAGCGACGAGGAGTACAAGGAGTTCTACAAGCACGTCAGCCACGCCTGGGACGATCCGCTGGAGATCATCCCGATGAAGGCGGAGGGCACCTTCGAATACCAGGCGCTGCTGTTCCTACCCTCGCAGGCGCCGTTCGACCTGTTCACCCGCGAGCACAAGCGCGGCGTGCAGCTCTACGTCAAGCGGGTGTTCATCATGGACAACTGCGAAGAGCTGATGCCGGAGTATCTGCGCTTCGTCAAGGGTGTGGTGGACGCGCAGGACTTGTCGCTCAACGTGTCCCGCGAGATCCTGCAGCAGGACCGCCAGATCCAGATGATCCGCAAGCGGCTGGTCAAGAAGGTGCTGTCCACGGTCAAGGAGCTGCAGGGCGCCGAGGACCAGGGCAAGTACCAGACCTTCTGGCGCGAATTCGGCCGGGTGCTCAAGGAGGGTCTGCTCGGCGATTTCGACAACCGCGAGACCATCCTGCAGGTGTCCTCGTTCGCCTCGACGAATTCCGAGTCCGAGCTGACCACGCTCGCCCAGTACGTCGAGCGGATGCCCGAGGGCCAGGACGCGATCTACTACATGACCGGCGAATCCCGGCAGCAGATCGAAAGCTCCCCGCACATGGAGGCTTTCCAGGCCAAGGGCCGCGAGGTCCTGATCCTGACCGACCCGGTCGACGAGATGTGGGTCGGCTCGGTGCCGGACTTCGACGGCAAGCCGTTCACCTCGATCGCCAAGGGCGAGGTCGACCTGGAGTCCGAGGAGGAGAAGAAGGCCTCCGAGGCGCTGCGCGAACAGCAGGACAAGGACTTCGCCGAGGTGCTCACCTGGCTCGGCAAGACCCTGGACGAGAACATCAAGGAGGTGCGCCTCACCAACCGGCTCACCACCTCGCCCGCCTGCCTCGTCGGTGATGTCTTCGACTTCACCCCGATGTTGGAGCGGATGTATCGCGCGTCCGGGCAGGCACTGCCGGAGTCCAAGCGGATTCTGGAACTCAACCCGACGCATCCGCTGGTCACCGGCCTGCGCGACGCGTACGACACGCGCAAGGAGGACGCGGACGCGGGCAAGGTGCCCGAGCTGACCGAAACCGCCGAATTGCTGTACGGCACCGCCGTGCTGGCCGAGGGCGGCGAGCTGAAGGATCCGGCGCGGTTCGCGCACATCCTCACCGATCGGCTCACCCGCACCCTCTGAGTTCACTTCGCGCACACCCGAAGGCCACCGGATCCGCGGATCCGGTGGCCTTCGGTCTTTGCTTCGCGCACAGCGATTTTCGTTCGAGTTGGTGGTCCGGCGCGGTCCGAGGCGGTTAAATTTGGACATTCGAAAGGATCGCCAGCTCATGTCCGGAAACCCTCTCGCCGTCGCCGAGCCGTGGGATCTCGTCGCCGACGGCTACGCGGAATTCGCGCCCGCGCTCATGCAACCGTTCTCCGATCGCGCCCTCGAATTCGCCTCGCTGACAACGGCTTCGCAGGTCATCGATGTCGCGGCGGGTACGGGACTGTTGAGCCTGCTGGCCGCGCCGCAGGTGGCGCGGGTACACGCGATCGACTTCTCCGCGCCGATGCTGGCGCGGCTGAGCACCGCCGCGCGGGCCGCCGGGCTGACCAACATCGAGACGCGGGTGGGCGACGGACAGGACCTGCCGTACGAGAGCGACCGGTTCGACGCGGGGTTCTCCATGTTCGGGTTGATGTTCTTCCCGGAGCGGGTCAAGGGTTTCGGCGAGCTGTTCCGGGTGCTGCGCCCGGGCGGGACGGCGGTGGTGTCCAGTTGGGCGCCGGTGGTCGAATCACCGTTGATGCGCTTGATGTTCGGCGCGATCGCGGCCGCCGACCCGAGCATCCAGGAGCCGCAGCCCAATTACCTCAGTCTGGAGAATCCGGAGATCTTCGAGACCGAGATGCGCCGGGCCGGCTTCGAAGCCGTGTCCATCCAACGCCATTCGACCGCACTGGCCTGCGCCGGCGCCGACCAGCTGTGGGACACCATGGTGCGCAGCAGCGCGCCGCTGACGCTCATGCGGCGCAACGTCGGCGAGCAGGTGTGGGCCGAGCGGGTATCGCTGATGAAGTCCTACCTGGCCGCCAACTACCGGCCGAACCAGCCGCTGTCGACCACCGCGTTTCTCGGGATCGGGCACAAGCCCGCGCTCTGAAAATCGAAAAGCCGCCGTCGACCGAGTCGGTCGACAGCGGCTTTCCCGCAGGGAGGGCCTAGCGCGGGGCCATGCGCAGCGCGCCGTCCATGCGGATGGTCTCACCGTTGAGGTAGTCGTGCTCGACGATGTACTGCGAGAGCTGCGCGTACTCGTCCGGGCGGCCCAGGCGCGACGGGAACGGCACGCCGGCCTCGAGGCCCTTGCGGTACTCCTCGGTGACGCCGGCCAGCATCGGGGTGTCGATGATGCCGGGGGCGATGGTGTTCACCCGGATGCCGAACTGGGCCAGGTCGCGCGCGGCCGGCACGGTCATGCCGTGCACGCCACCCTTGGAGGCGGAGTACGCGATCTGGCCGATCTGGCCCTCGAACGCGGCCACGGAGGCGGTGTTGATGATGACGCCACGCTGACCGTATTCGTCGACGGTGTCGGTCTTGGAGATCGCGTCGGCGGCCAGGCGCATGACGTTGAAGGTGCCGAGCAGGTTCACGGTGATGACCGTGCGGAACAGCTCGAGGTCGTGCGGGCCGTTCTTGGACAGGATGCGCCCCGCCCAGCCGACGCCCGCGCAGTTCACCACGATGCGCAGCGGCGCACCGGACTCGACGACCTTCGCGACCGCGGCGCCGACCTCGTCGTTGCTGGTGACGTCGGCCGGAATGAGGGTGACCCCGGCGGGCACGTTATCGCCCGCGCGCTCGATGGACTGCGGCACATCCAGGCCGAAAACGGTGGCCCCCAGCTCGGCGAAACGCTTGGCAGTGGCGGCGCCGAGGCCGGATGCGCCTCCGGTGACAATGGCGGCGGAACCCGAAATCTCCACGATGGTCCTCTCGTTCGTGACAGCCAGTTGGCCCTTCGTCAATTGCACCCTAACGGGTGTGCCGGACCGGGCAGGTGAGACCTCCCTCTCACGTCGGAGAGGACCATCGTCGAGGCTACTGGAGGGTCACTTTGGTGCCGCCGGAAAACATCGAATCGTGCAGCACGATGTGGTTCGGAACTGCGTCGGGTGGCAGATCGAAGACAACCTGGGCGGTGACCGTGTTGCCTGGGTTCACGCCGGCGTAAAGGCTCGTGTCCGGCTGTAGATTGATCGCGGCCGCGGCGTCGTTCTCGAACTTGCGGTTCTGCGCATCGAACAAGTACTGAGCGCTCGGGCTGAAACCCTGCGGTTTGTTCGACGTGTTCTTCACTGTCATGGACACGATCGTGTAGGCGCCCTGGGCTTTTCGCTGTAGATAAGGGTTATCGCCCACCACGGCCAAGCCGCTCTGCACGCTGGTGACAACGAACTCGAATTTGCCGTCACGTACCGGCGTATTGAGGCCCGGCAAGGCTGCAGAGGGTTTTGACGGCTCGGGTGCTGCCGCCGGTGCCGAGCCGGCTGGGACCGCGGCCGCGCTGCTCGGCGCCGCTTCGTCTTTGTTGTCGTTTCCGCCGGTCAGGGCGCCGATGACGGCACCGAAACCGCAAAGCCCGACTATGACGGCGACGACGATCAAAACGACTTTGCCTGCACTGGATTTTTTCTGGGGTGGCGGTCCGTAGCCGGGTCCCGGGGGCGGCGGATACTGCCCCGGTTGGAGCGGAAACTGTTGCCCGACACCCGGAGGTGTTTGGCTGCTCCAAGGCGGATTCTGCGGTTGCTGGGGTGGATAGTCCCCCTGCGGAGTCGTCATCGTTTTGCCCTCTGTGAGAAATGAACGGATTGCGAGGGCTCTATCGAGGACTTGTGATCTGCGTTACATTTGCTTTGTCAAAGGAATAACTGAATTTCCTGCAGTCGGCTGCCTATTTCCAGAGTTTGTGTCGCCTTCATCGCCGCGTGGGATTATTTGCGAACAGATGTGTTCTTGGGTGGTACCGTCGCTGGCATGAAGCTGTTCTCCGCGACGTCCGTGGCCGGTCGCAAGGTATTGATCACCGGGGCGGCGCGGGGGATCGGGGCCGCGCTGGCCCGGCAACTGCACGCCCACGGCGCCCGGGTCGCGCTGCTGGGGTTGGAGCCGGAACTGCTCGCCGAAGTCGCGGCCGACTGCGGGGACGCCCCGTGGCGATACTGCGATGTCGGCGACGCCGAACAGGTCGACCGGGTGGTGCAGACGCTGGTCGGTGAGCTCGGCGGGTTGGACGTGGTGGTCGCCAACGCGGGCATCGCGCGGCAGCTGCCGTTGCTCGGCGGCGACACCGCGGTGATGGAGCAGACGCTCGCGGTCAACGTCCTCGGCGTCTACTACACGTTGCGCGCGGCCGGACCGCACATCAGTCACGCGAACGGCTATGCGCTGCTGGTGTCCTCGCTCGCCGCGGCGGTCAACCTGCCGCTGGTCGGCGCGTACAGCGCGGCGAAGGCGGCGGTGGAGGCCCTGGGCAATACGTTGCGCATCGAGGTCAAGCACACCGGCGCGAAGGTAGGCGTCGCGTATTTCGCCGAACTGGACACCGATATGACCTCGCGCGGATTCGGCACCGACGCGGCGCGCGCCATCATCGGGCGCGCCACGGTGTCCGGTGTCGCGCCGCTCGGCCCCGCCATCGACGCGGTGGAAAAAGCCATCGCGCGCCGGAGCCGCCAGGTCGTGTCACCGTGGTGGGTGGCCTACGTGCTGCCTGCCCGCCCGGTCGCTCAGCGGGTCATCGACCTCGCTCTGCGGCGCGGCGTACCGCGCGCGCTGGAGATCGCCCGGAAGGAAGCGGCACCCTTCACAACAGACCAACCAGACAGACCACGCAAAATGGAGCGGCCCGTCTAGACCGACAACACCGGAGTTCCCGAATGACCGAATCGGCAACCAGCGCACGGCAACTCCCGCGGGGCAGGCACGGCCTGCCGCGGGAGCAGGTGGTCGCCTCGCAGCGCGAGCGCATCCTGATCGCGATGGCCGAGGCGATGGTCGAGAACGGTTACGTCGGGACCTCCGTCGCCGCGATCCTGAAGCGGGCCGGGGTCTCCCGGGAAACCTTCTACGAGCAATTCCGTTCCAAGGAGGCCTGTTTCGAGGCTGCGTACGAGCGGGCCGCGCAGAATCTGCTCGAGCGCATCGCCGGTGCGTCGCTGGAAGCCGACGGAGCACCGGCCGCGGCCACCGAGCTGGACCCGGTGACCCGGATGGACAAGATCTTCGCCGCCTACCTCCAGCACCTGGTCGACGACCCGGCCAGCGCCCGCCTGTTCCTGGTCGAGGTCTACGCGGTCGGTTCGGCCGCCATCGCGCGCCGCGCCCAACTGCAGGAGCTGTTCGTCGGCCTGATCGCCGACGTCCTCGACGCCCGCACCGACGACCAACGCTTCGCCTGCATCACCCTGGCCGCCGCGATCAGCGCCATGGTCACCGGCCGAATCGCTGCCGAAGACCTGGACGGCCTCCTCGCCCTCCGCGCCCCCCTCCTGGACCTCGTCCGCCGCGGCGGACGACTGTACGGCGAAGCCCTCGCCTGACCGCAGCCCCGCCTACCAGTCGCGGTATGGCGCGCGCCGTTTGGTTGAGCGCGCGCTCCGTAGTGCTCGTCCTGTGCCGCGCGGGTTTTGGCGTCCCGCGCGCGTGTCGGTTGAAGGACACGCGCGCGGGGGTGGCGAAATGTGCGCGGCAGCGTCGGTCGCTCTTGGTCCGGCTAGCGGTGGGTGGGCGGGTCGGCGGGGATCGCGGGTTGGTCGGCGGGCTCGGCCGGTGTGGCGCGGCGCAGGCGGCGGGTGGCGAGGAGGGCGGCACCGCCGAGGGCGGGGGCGGTCGCGGCGAGCAGGGCGACGGTGAGGCCGCCGAGATCCGGCGCGGCGGTCGAGATCAGGGTCAGCGCACCGAAGTACAGGAACAGGAGCCCGGAGCCGATGCCGATGGCGCGTTCGGGCAGGTGCTTGCCGACCAGGATGCCGATGGCGATGGCCAGGGCGTCGGCGGCGACCATGCCGATGGTCGAGCCGACCCACACGCCGATCCAGTCGTAGTCGGTGGCCAGGGCGGCGGTCGCGAACATGGTGCGGTCGCCGAGTTCGGCGAGCAGGAACGCGGACAGCACCACGAAGAACGGGGCGGTGCTCGCGCGCAACGATTTCGGGGCCGGGTCGTCTTCGCCGGCGGTACCGAAGTGTTCGCGCAGGGTCCATACACCGACGGCCAGGAAGGTGAGCGCGGCGACCAGGGCGATGGCCCGGGTGGGCAGTGCCGAGCCGAGGAAGTAGCCGACGCCGACCGAGAGCAGATGCACCGCGGCGGAGGCGGTCGCGATCCCGCCGAGCACGACCCACCAGCGGTAGCGCAGGGCGAACGTCAACGCCATCAGCTGGGATTTGTCGCCCAGCTCGGCGAGGAAGACGATGCCGATACTCAGCAAAACGGTGGCGATCATGATGTGTGCGGCTCCTGGGTCTCCGGCCTGCCGGCCGGAGTCTGGATACGCCTCCGGCCGACAACGAATGTTGTCCTGGCCGAAGGTCTCGCCCACCGGAACGAACCGGTTCACACAGCCGGACCCGATCCCTTGTGGGGTGGCGGGTCAGTATGTCGACTATGTGATTGGGGGCTACTCCCCTTCGCTGCCGCCGACTTTACCCGCCGAACGCCGGGCATGCCAACCCGCTGTAATCGAAATCGCAATGCGCACAATAAGTTTGGTGATCCGTGCCGCGAGTTTCGGGTACCCTTACGCGGCCAGCAGCATAGCCAGAACCGCGGTGTCGGGATCGCTGATCGGGTCCAGCCCGACCCGGCTGACCAGCGAGGTCACCGTGCCGTCGGACTCCGCCTCGGCCCACGCCGCGCGGTGTTCCAGCCCCAGATGCGGTACGCCCGGTAGCAGCACGCACCCGGACGCGGCGCCCGCGCATTCCGGCAGCGTCGGTTTGGTCTCCGAGGGCGGATGCAGCATCAGTAGCGCGGTCGGCACATGACCGGCAAACCGGCCGGGGGTCAGCGCCTCTTCGCCGAGCACCGTGCCCTCGGCCATCACCAACCCGACCGTGCCGGGCGCCGGATCGTCGGGCAGGTCCTCGCGCACCCCGAACACGGTCGAGGTGGCCAGCAGACCCGGCATGGAGGCCACCCGGACCGCGAGCACCAGCACCTGCGCCCACTCTTTGGTGGTGTCCGGCCAGCGACCGGAGATGACGAAACCCCGCAGCGCGCCGCGGGCTTGGAACGGCGTGATGCCGATCGGTTCATTCGTACGCATCGTGCCTCCCGTCATGAAACCGGGGGCGGCCTTGCCCGTCCTCGAACTGTGGATTCCGAGGATGACCTAAGAAACACCTGGCACACAAGTACCAAAGAGTGCCAGTCGGCCAGTAGAAACCGCCTGACCAGCTGTTCTCGCTGGGCAGATGTCGCCGTCGGTCGAACCGATACCGCCCCGCGCCCCGGGCGTGTCCATCCCGGACCCCAGGAAACGACCGAACCCGCCGACAGCAACTGCCTGCGGGTTCGATTCGGCTCCCCACGCAACAACACCGGTAGGACCGCGGGTTTCGAGCGGAGCGAGATCAAGCGATTGCTGTTCGCGGCCCGGTTCGGATCCGAGTGGCCGATGCGATGGCGACACAGTCGCGAGCAGCGGTCGCTCGGATCCGAACCCTGGAAGGGCCGCGAACCCGCCGCGCGAAGGCGCGGCGATCAGACTCAGCCGAAGAACAGGCCCTTGCCCTGGGAGACGGCGCGGGCGAAGCGCTCCTGCACGTCTTCCCAGTTGACGACGTTCCAGAACGCGGTGACGTAGTCCGCCTTGACGTTCTTGTACTGCAGGTAGAAGGCGTGCTCCCACATGTCGACCTGGAGCAGCGGGATGATGCCCAGCGGGACGTTGGCCTGCTGGTCGTAGAGCTGGAAGGTCAGCAGCTTCTGGCCGAGGGTGTCGTAGCCGAGCACCGCCCAGCCCGAGCCCTGCAGGCCGTTGGCGGCCGCGGTGAACTGACCACGGAACTTGTCGAACGAACCGAACTGGTCGTCGATCGCGGCGGCGAGCTCGCCGACCGGCTTGTCGCCACCGTTGGGGGAAAGGTTCTTCCACCAGATGGAGTGGTTGACGTGGCCGCCGAGGTGGAAGGCCAGGTTCTTCTCGTAGAGGAAAATGGCGCCGTGATCGCCGCTTTCGCGGGCGGCTTCCAGCTTCTCCAGCGCGGTGTTCGCGCCTGCGACGTAAGCGGCGTGGTGCTTGGAATGATGCAGCTCGTTGATCTGCCCGGAGATGTGGGGCTCCAGGGCGCTGTAGTCGTAATCCAGATCTGGCAGCGTGTACTCAGCCACGATGTCCCTTCCTATGTCGGGCTGGGCGCGCCGTTTCGCGGGCACACCCAACCATCATTCGTACACCCGATCGGTTCCAACCGGGCCCGAGGCCTGCGCATTCCAGCGCTGACGTCCAGCGCGCGGGCTGTGCGCCGTCGTGTCCGCGGTCCGGGCACCGGGTCGAAACCTCACGCGTAGCATCGAACCATGTCGTGGTACGACGAACTAGTGGGGCGGTTGCGCCTCCCCACGCCCGTCATGGTCGCGCCGGACAATGCGCTGCCCGGCCGTGCGGAACCGATCCTCGTGCCGGATACCCACTACGTCAACGGTCATCCGCTGCATCCGCCGTTTCCGGCAGAACTGCAGGTCGCGGTGGTCGCGATGGGTTGTTTCTGGGGTGCGGAGAGGCAGTACTGGCAGCTCGACGGCGTGTATACGACCGCGGTCGGCTACGCGGGCGGATACACCCCGAATCCCACCTATGAAGAGGTCTGCAGCGGCCAGACCGGGCACACCGAATCGGTGCTGATCGTGTTCGATCCCGCGGTGCTCGACTACGCGGCCGTGCTGCGGTGCTTCTGGGAGAACCACGATCCGACCCAGGGCATGCGCCAGGGCAACGATCGCGGCACGCAGTATCGATCGGCGCTGCTCACGATCGATGCCGGTCAAGCCGAGCTGGCGCGCAGCAGTGCGCGCACCTTCGGGGCGCGGCTGGCCGCGGCCGGCTTCGGCGAGATCACCACCGAAATCGCGGCGCTGCCCGATCTTTCGGCGTTCTACTACGCCGAGGGCTATCACCAGCAGTACCTGGCCAAGAATCCCGGCGGTTACTGTCCGGTGCACGCGACCGGGGTGAGCTGCCCGGCCGGCCTCGGCGCCTGAAGGTCACATGAACGAAAACCGCACACCCGGTCGGTCCGGATGTGCGGTAGGGGTGCGGAGGTTCAGAGCGGCGGCGCGACACCGGGCCGGGTCGCTCGCGGATCGCCCGCGTCGTGCGCCGCCCACCAGCGGGTGGCGCCCGCGATGAACTGGGTCAGCGGGATCTCCTGGCCCTTCGCGTCCTGGATCAGCACGTTGTCGAACCACACGCGCACGTCGAGTTCGCGCGGGTCGATACCCTCTTCCTGGGAGAACTCCAGCACATGCGCGGAGTCGTGATCATCGATGCGGGTATCGAAGCTGAGCAGCTCGCCCCACAGCGTCCACCCGCTGTCGTCGAGGTCGATGAACTCCCAGCCGTGCAGCCGACCGCCGCCGAAGCTGCGGATCGCCTCGTCCAGGCCGTCCAGCTGCAGCGGCAGCACCTGCGGTTCGACGGCGTCCCAGTTCTGCATGCGCAACGAAGCGGCGACGCGGCCGACTCCGGTGAACGTCACCTGCACCCGGTAGTCCTCGGTGGGCGTTCCGTTCTCCGGAAGCGTCAGCACCTCTAGATCGAGTCGTAGTTGTCCGGCCGCCGCGTCGACCTGCAGGCCGAGGCACGTGGCCTCGGACAGGGCGACATTGAGTCCGGCCGTGTCCATTCCGTCGAGTAGCCCCCTGCTCACGTTCATGCGCACAGGCTACCGACAGCTACCGGTGCAGCCCAATATTTAAGTTTTTCGCTAGCGTTCTCGTTTTTTATGGAACCGAACCGCACGCTGCGTCGTCCAAGTAGATGTCGGAACATGCTGCGCCACAAGTTCCGAGGTCAGCGGCGGATGACCGCTCCGGGATGTACTTGGTGGAGGGGAGTCCCGGATCGGTCGTTCGCGGCCGCGTGACACGCCAGCGGGTACCGAGCGCAACACGCAGCGACCGAATTCGAGTGTGCGAGACGGCGAGCAGGTTAGCCAAACGGTTGCTTTGATAGCCGAACCCTGGATTGATGCGCTGTCTGATAGCCACAGCCTGTGGATGAGGTTGTGGATTATGTGGATAACTCTGTCGGAGATATGCACATGCCGCCCCGGAGCGGGCCTCGTTCAGGGTTCCGGGACGGAGAACATACCTGAAGTATCGGCTTGCTGTCGAGGTCCCCGGCCGGGCCGGAACTGCGCGGTCCCCGCGCGCCCATGGCAGGATCGAAACCGTGACGAGTCCCCATGTTCCCTCGGTCCCGGTGGACGCGCTGCCGAGCGAATTCGACCGCGCCGCGCCGACCACGCCGGACCCCACCCGGGCGATCCTGCTCGACGTGCGCGAAGAGGACGAATGGCAGCTCGGACACGCGCCCGGCGCGATCCACATCCCGATGGTCGACGTGCCTGCCCGGGTGGACGAGCTGGAGTTCGACGTCGACCTCTACGTCATCTGCCGGCAAGGCGGCCGTTCTCTCCAGGTGGTCGAATACCTCACGCACATCGGCTACGAAGCGATTCAGGTCCGCGGTGGCATGGTGGCGTGGCAGCAGGCGGGACGCCCGCTGATCGCGGACGGCGACCACCAGGCGAAGATCTACTGAGGGAGAGCTGAGGTGCGATGAGTACGGTTGTCCAACCTTGTGCGCGTTGCGGTGCGCGGTGGGCCGTGCAGTCGACTCCGATGCACTGGTGCCCGCGCTGCCGGGGCGTGCTGCTGTCGCCCGCGCCGATCGACGCGCCCGCCGCACGCCGTAACTACCGGTGGGTGGCGCGCCGACCCGATCATCGTCTGCGCAAGAGTTCCGGCGCCCCGCCCGCCGCCACTGCCACCCCGCGCTACACCCAGATCCCGCGCTGGGGTCTGCTCGACCAGCCGCCGCGGGAGTCGGCCGCCCCGGCGCTGCCGTTCGCCAAGCTGACCCGCAAGGTGCCGACCCTGCTGATCACCACCGCGGTCGTGTTCGGCCTTGCGGCGCTCGCCGAGCTGCTGCGCTATCTGTTGCTGCTGCGCAACCGGACCCGGCTGATCCACCCCGCGCTGCTGTTCGCCTCCGACGCGTTCGTCGTCGGCGCCGCGCTGCTGGCCCTGCTGCTCGCGCTGATCAGTGCGCTCGCGATGGTCGGCTGGCTGATCCGGACCCGGCGAACCGTCTTCGAGCAGGCCGGTCGCGGCGAGCCACGGTCGGTGCGCATGCTCGTGCTCGGCTGCGTCGTCCCGGTGGTCAACCTGGTGTGGCCGGGCATCTTCCTGACCGAGATCGTCGCCGAGCGCGACGATCCGCGGGCGGTGCGGGCGATCCGGCTCTGGTGGGCGGCCTGGGTAGTCGGCGGCCTCGTCGCGGTGGCCGCGCTGTACTGGCGGACCGCGGACTCGTTGCAGGTCAAAGCCGACGGCGTGCTGTTCACCGCGTTCACCGACCTGGTCGCCGCCGCGGTCGCGCTGCTCACCCTCACCATGCTGCGCGCGATCGAGGAGCGAGACGCGTTCGGCCACAGCCGGATCGCGCGCCGCTGGGTGATCGCCGTCGACCCGCCCGTACCGGTGATCGAACCCGTGCAGCCCGGCGGCCGCGGCGCACCCGCTACCGTCGAGCAGCCCGTCGCCGCGGATGCCGAACCGCAGAACCCGCCCGACGGTGCAGTGGACCGTGAGCACGAGGAGGTTATGGCCAAGTGAGCCAGGGCAGTCGCGCACCGTTCGTCGTGGCGCATCGGGGTGCCTCGGCGGCGCGTCCCGAACACACGCTCGCCGCATACGAATTGGCGCTGCAGGAAGGCGCGGACGGCGTCGAATGCGACGTCCGGCTGACCAGGGACGGGCACCTGGTGTGCGTGCACGACCGCACCGTCGACCGGACCTCCTCCGGCACCGGCCTGGTCAGCGAGATGACGCTGGACGAACTGAAGGAGCTCGATTTCGGCGCGGACGGCGCACCGTCGCCGGTGCTCACGCTCAGCGAGCTGATCACCCTCGTGCTGGACTGGCGCAGCAGGCCGACCAAGCTGTTCATCGAGACCAAACATCCCGTGCGCTACGGCGCGCTGGTGGAGAACAAGCTGCTCGCCGAGCTGCAGCGGTTCGGCATCGCGACGCCCGCGTCCGCCGATCACTCCCGCGCGGTGGTGATGTCGTTCGCCGCGACCGCGGTCTGGCGGATCCGCCGCGCCGCGCCGCTGCTGCCGACCGTGCTGCTCGGCGAATCCTCCCGCTACCTCGGCGGCAGCGCCGCGACGACGGTCGGCGCGACCGCGGTCGGACCGTCGGTGAAGACGTTGCGCGAACACCCCGAACTGGTCGACAAGGCCGCCGCCGCGGGCCGCGCCACCTACTGCTGGACCGTGGACGACCCCGACGACGTCCGCCTCTGCGCCGACCTCGGCGTCAGCTGGGTCGCCACCAACCACCCCGGCCGCACCAAAACCCTCCTCGGCAGCGCCTGACCGCATGCGGGAATCGCCGCGCGCTCGGCAGCGTGACTGCTCGCGCTGAGAGCTTGGGCCCGGCCGCACCAAACCCTTTTGCGGCGGGAGGTGACCGCTCACCGGAAAGTGCCGCGCGAGTGGGCGCGGTCGCATGCAACCTTCCGCGGCAGGGGTGTGACTGCTCGGCGGAAAGTGCTGCGTGCTCAGACCTGGCCGCACGCAACCCTGCGCAGCGGCGTGTGACGGCACGCTCGGAAGCGCCGCGCGCTCAACGGGATTCGGGGTGGCGACAACCGGTGGTGCCACGCTGGTCCCGTGGGCTCGGACTCGAATGCTGGGGTGCGCGGCAGAATCGTCGAGCGGGCGATGACCGGGTCGAGGGGGCGGTCCCGTTGGACGCGACAGCCGGTGAGCCGAGCGGCATCCGGGTGGGTTGTATACCCCGGTGAACGGCGGTTGTCGGGTATCGGCGGGCGGGTCGGGGCGGGCGGGGTGGGCAGGATGGCGAACGTGATTGGGTGCGTTGGTTATTCGGAGGCCGGTGGCGCGGCGGCGCGGCCGGGTGGGATTCGCCGACGTGGCGCGCGGGGTGGCGGCGGGCACACCCTGTAGGTTGACCCCCCGTGGGTAAGAGCAAGCGCAACAGTCCTAAGCCCGGCGGGAACCGGGCCCAGCGTCTCGCCGAGCGGAAGGCCGCGCAGGAGCAGGCGGCGCAGACCGTCACGCGTCCCTTCGAGGGGCTGGCCGCGGAGTGCGATCTGGTCGCGCTGCGCGAGTTCGTGCCGTCGGCGACCGCCGAGCTGAAGCTGGCGTCGAGCGTCGCGGCCGAGCGCCCGGTCGTGCTCGCCACCGTGCTCCCCGGTGCGGTCGCCGCGCTGGCGCGCGCGGGTGAGCCGCCGACCGGATTCGTCGGCGCGCAGACGCAGTTCCAGAGCGCCGACGCGGGCGCCGACCTGGCCGCCGCCATCCTGTGGACGCAGTCCGCCGAGCCCGGCGACTCGCTGTCCTCGGTGGAGAGCGTGGCGGGCGGCCCGCGGCTGGCCGACGTGATCGATCCGGGCGCTGCCCTGGATCTCACGGTGCACCAGGACTTCGACTGGTGGGTGCCCGAGGGCGTGCAGCCCGACGCGCAGGTGGCCGCGACCATCGAGCAGGCCAAGCAGGCGATCATGCCGTCGGCGCGGATCGCGCTCGCGCCGGACACCGCCGGTGCCGCGTGGTGGGTGGATGCCGGCGAGAAGGCGCATATCCGCTGGGTCCGCCCGGAGCACGAGGACGACCTGATGCTGGCGCTGGCCCGGCTGCACGCCGCGGGCGGACTGCACCTCGGCGAGGGTTCCCGGTTCGCCGGTTCGTTCCGCACGCACGGCGTGCTCGTCCCGGTGTTCGACCTGGATCGGGAACGGCATGCGGACGAATGGACCAAGCCCGCCGAGGAATTCGGCGCCCGGCTGGCCGAGGCGCTGGCCACGGACGCGCCGCTGACCGCCGACGAGCGTCGTTCGCGCGACGGCCTGCGCTCGCGCCAGGTCACCCTGCGCTGACAAATTAAGCGGATTGAATTCAGTCAAAATCCAACTGAATGATCGCTGCTCCGTTAGGTTCTCCTCTGACACCGAAGGCTGGTGCAGGTGAGGGCAGTCTCACCGAAACGATGAGGAATGAGGCACACCAATGGAGCAGATCCTGAAGATCATCACGTCCTTGATCAGCACGCTGAGCGCCAGCTAGCGCAGGGAATGGCAAAAGGCCCAGCTCGTCGCGAAGAGCTGGGCCTTGTCGCTTATCGCAGCGAGCCGATCAGACGGTGCCGCCCGCGGCCGACGGCGCGCCGGAAGCATCGCTCGGACCACTCATTTCGCGCGCGATGAACTCTTCCAGATCGAACAGGTTCGACCCGGCGCGATCGGCGATATTGAGCAGGGTGGTCATATTGGCGACCTCCTCGACCTGCTCCTTCAGGAACCACTGCATGAACTGCTCGCCGAGGTAGTCGCCCTCTTCGCGGGCCGTGCTCGCCAGCTGGATGATCTGGTCGGTGACCGTCTTCTCCTGGGCGAGGGCCAGCGCGATCGGTTCGCGCACATTCTCGAACTTGGATTTCGCGGCGTCGATCCCGGCGAGGTCGACACTGATATCGCGATCGAGGAAGTACTGCACGATCATCATCGCGTGATTGCGCTCTTCGACCGCCTGCGCGTAGAACCGCTTGGCCAACTGGGGCAGATCAGCATTGTCGAACCACACCGCGATAGCGATGTATTGATGTTCGGCATTGAATTCATGCCTGATCTGATCGTGAAGCAGGCCGTGGAATTTGCTGCGCGGGGACTCCGGATGGCTGGACATAGAGGTGACATTAGCGCTGGTCAAGGCGCGTGTCATCCAAGTGCAACCTTATTGAGGCTAGTATTGCCTAATTAATTCTTTGCTGCGCCTGCCATTTTCGGCGTCGTGGTATCGACACGTTGGGGTGCCCTTAACTCGCGCGCAATGAACTGTTCGACATCGAACAGGTCGCCCGCCGCGCGATCGATCACGGCCAGCAGGGTGGTCATCCGGGCGACGTCTTCCACCTGCTCCTTGAGGAACCACTGGATGAACCGCTCGCCGAGATAGTCGCCCGATTCGCGGGCCGCCCGCGCCAGCCCGGTGATCTGGGTGCTCCGGTTCTGCTCGTCGTCCAGCAGGAAAGCTATTGCGGCACGCGGAGATTCGAAGCTGGACCGGACCTCGCGCAGCCCGCCGATCCGGATCTCCAGATCGCGATCGAGCAGATACTGGACCATCCGCAGCGCGTGTGCGCGCTGCTCGGCGGACTTCGCGTAGCAGTGTTTGGCCAACTGCGGCAACCGATTCGAATCGAAGTACACGGCGGCGGCCAGATACTGCTGGGCGGCGGTGAAGCCGCGGTGCAGTTGCTCGCGCAGCAGACCAGGGAACGACTCATCGATGTCGGCCATGTGATCGACGTTACCTGGTGAGCAGATCCTCCGGGATCGGTTGGTCCTTCGCGAGCGCCTCGAAGAACCCGCTCGCCTTGCTCTTGTCCCAGAGCAGCACATTGCCGCTGGCGGTGTCGTCGAAGCCGCCGATCGGCACCGTCGTGGCCACGGTATCGCCGCGCAGCGCCCAGCCGAGCTGACCCAGGTTCCAGATGTGGTCCCCGTTGTCGACCTTCAGCGACTTGACCGTGTCCGAGGCCAACGGCCAGAGCTTGAACGGATTGGCCAGTGTCGCAGCGCTTGTCGCCTTCTTCAGCAAGGCGGACATGAAGATGCGCTGGTTGTTCATCCGGTCCAGGTCGGCCAGCGCGGTCGCGCGGCTGCGCACGAAACCGAGTGCCTCCGGTCCGGTCAGTTTCTGGCAGCCCGCGGGCAGGTTGATTCCGGCCAGCGGGTCGTCGATGGCGGTGGGCAGGCACACGTCGATGCCGCCGAGCGCGTCGACCACGCCAGCGAAACCGCTGAAACCGATCTGCGCGTAGTGGTCGATGCGCAGGCCGGTGGCGATCTCGACGGTCTGCACGAGCAGCGGCGCGCCGCCGATCGCGAAGGCGGCGTTCAGCTTGTCCTTGCCGTTGCCGGGGATGCTGACGTACGAGTCGCGCGGCAGGCTGACCAACGTCGCCTTCCCCGACTTCGGGACGTGCACGAGCATGATCGTGTCGGTGCGTTCCGGGCCGACCTCGCCGCCGGTGGCGAGCTCCTGCTCCTGCTCGGGGGACAAACCCGCGCGGCCGTCGGAACCGACGAGCAGCCAGTTGGTGCCCGGCGTGTCCCCGACGCGTTCGGCGTAGTTCGCCAAGGCGGGGATACGGGTCAGGGATCGGTCGAGTTGGATCACGGCACCGATCGCGGCCAGCACGAGCACCAGCAGCAACACCAGGAACCAGCGGAAATAGTGGCGCTTGCGGCGCGGCCGCGGAGCCCGCTCCCGCCGCGGCGGTGCCGACGGCGGCGGTGGGGGCGGCGCGCCACGGAACTGCCGCGGCGGCGGATCCTCGCGGTAGGGGACCGGCTGCTGCGTCGGCGCGTGGGTCGGCGGGCGTCGCTTGTCCATCGGTGGCGGCATCCGCGTCGCGGCCTGCTCCGGCGGCACCTGCGAATAGGCGAGCGGTTGGGCGTGCGGGCCGCCGCGCCGCATCACCTGCGTCGGTTCGACGTACGGCGCACGCGGGTCGCCGGGGGGCGGGCCCGCCCGGTGCGGCCCGGGCCGCGGCAGCGGCGGCCGGCCGGGCGGCGGCACCCGGCGCATCGGTGCGCGGTACTGGGGGTCGTCGCCATTCATCACAAAGACTCTACTTATCGCTCGTCGTTCGGGGTGGTCGTGCGACGGATCGATCTCGGTCCGGCGCGACTGCCCGGCGCGCCGAAGCCAGTGCCCTTCCGTCGGAGCACTCTCTATGAATTCGCCTGGGCTGATTCACTGTTATCGCCTGGCCGGAAACAGTTGGGTCACGACTGGATCGGCGCAGGTCGGCCGCTCGGGCCCGGTTCGCCTGCCGGACCGGGAAAGTTTTTTCGGAATTCGTGGGCCGTGGATGTCGAGAACGCGTAGACGGCTCCGTCCCAGGGGCACAGCGGCCAGAATGGGCCGAACCACATCGAGGAGATCAAGATGGCGAAGTACTTGCTGCTCAAGCACTACCGCGGCGGCCCGGACCGGGCCGTGGATTACCCGCCGATGGACCAGTGGACCCCGGCGGAGGTCGACGCGCACCTCGGGTTCATGCGTGATTTCGCGGCCCGGTTGGAGCAGACGGGCGAGTTCGTCGACACCCAGGCGCTGTCCCCCGAGGGCACGTTCGTGCGGTACGACGGAGAGGGGCGGCCGCCGGTGACCGACGGGCCGTTCGCCGAGACCAAGGACCTGATCGCCGGCTGGTTGATCATCGATGTCGACTCGTGGGACCGCGCGGTGGAACTGGCGCGCGAGCTGTCCGCGGCGCCCGGCCCCGGCGGCGAGCCGATCTGCGAATGGCTGGAGGTGCGGCCGTTCTACGGTGTGCCGGCGACCATCACGGAGTGACGGCGGTGGACGAGGCGTTGCTGCGTACGCTCACGCCTGCTGTCCTCGGGATCCTCGTCCGCCGCGGCGCAGACTTCGCGGCGGCCGAGGATGCCGTGCAGGAGGCGCTGATCGAAACGCTGCGCGCCTGGCCGGACGAGCCGCCGCGGGATCCCAAGGGCTGGTTGGTCGCGGTGGCCTGGCGCAAATTCCTCGATGCCGCCCGCGCCGAGACGTCGCGGCGCAGACGGGAGGAACTCGTCGAGGTCGAGCCCCCGCCCGGCCCGGCCGAGACCGCGGACGACACGCTGCAGCTGTATTTCCTGTGCGCGCATCCGTCTCTGACACCGGCTTCGGCCGTCGCGCTCACCTTGCGCGCGGTCGGCGGCCTCACCACGCGCCAGATCGCGGAGGCCTACCTCGTGCCGGAAGCGACCATGGCGCAACGGATCAGCCGGGCCAAACGGACCGTGTCGAGCGTCCGGCTGAACCGGGCCGGGGATGTCGCGACCGTGCTGCGCGTGCTCTACCTGGTGTTCAACGAGGGCTACTCCGGCGACGTCGATCTCGCGGCCGAGGCGATCCGGCTCACCCGCCAGCTGGCGGCCGTGACCGCGCACGAGGAGGTCGCCGGTCTGCTCGCGCTCATGCTGCTGCATCACGCGCGTCGCCCCGCCCGGACCAGCGCCGACGGCAGTCTCGTGCCGCTCGCCGAACAGGACCGCACCCGGTGGGATACCCGTCTGATCGCCGAAGGCGTCGACATCCTCCAGACCGCACTGGCCCGCGATCGGCTCGGCGAGTTCCAGGCCCAAGCCGCCATCGCCGCGCTGCACGCCGACGCCCGGACCGCCGAGGAGACCGACTGGGTGCAGATCGTCGAGTGGTACGACGAATTGGTCGCGCTCACCGACAGTCCGGTCGCGCGCCTCAACCGGGCCGTCGCGGTCGGTGCGGCCGACGGCCCACGCGCCGGCCTGGCCGCCCTGGCCGACCTCGACCCCGCCCTCCCCAGGTACTCCGCCGTCGAGGCCTACCTGCGCGAACGCGACGGCGACCCGGAAACCGCCGCCCGGCTCTACCGCGAAGCCGCCCTCGCCGCCACGTCCCTCCCCGAACGCGTGCACCTCACCCGCCAGGCCGCCCGGCTCAACGGCGAACTGCGGGACGGGTCGAGCTGAGCAGCGTTTTCTGCTGTTCCGTTGCCGCACAGCCGGTCTCGCGGGCTACGGCAACCAGGAGACGTGGCCGCGCAGGGCGGTGTAGCCGAGGTAGGCGACCGCGTCGATGGTGGCGTGCGCGAGCACGAGCGGCCACAGTTTGTTCGTGCGCTGCCAGTAGCGGCCGAACACCAAGCCCATCACCACGTTTCCGATGCCGCCGCCGAGGCCCTGGTACAGGTGGTAGCTGCCGCGCAGCAGCGCCGAGGCGAACAGCGCCGAATTCTCCGACCAGCCGAGCCTGCGCAACCGGGTGATCAGGAACGCGACCACGATGATCTCTTCGGCCAGCGAATTCGCGCACGCGGACAGGATCAACGCGGGCAACCGCCACCAGTGGTCGCCGATCGAGGCGGGCACGATCGTCACGCTCAGCCCCAGTGCGTGCGCGGTCAGATACAGGCCCAGGCCCGGCAGGCCGATCACGGCGGCCAGCACCAGTCCCGGCAGCACATCGGCGCGCCACCGCACGCGTGCCGCCAGCCCGATCAGTCGCGGCCCGATTCCGCTGCGCCACAACAGATACAGGCCGAGCGCCGCCCACCCCAGCAGCCGCGCCACGCTCAGCAGCTGGAACAGCAGGTCGATGATCGACTGAGCCGAGCGCGACGGATTCAACGCGACCGTGCGCCCACCCACGCCGCCCGGCGCGAGCGCGCTCTCCACCAGCGACAACGCCGCATTGAGCCCGCTCAACCCGAAGGTGACCACGAGCACGACCGCGATCTCGAGCTTGATCCCGAGCCGCTCCCGCCCGGTCAGCTCCGCCGACTCGTCACCAACCGCACCACGCATCCCTCGAATCTATTGCCCGCCCCGGCCCGCGTCGCGCCACGCACCGCCGCGGACTACGCGGCGCTCGACAGCGCTACACCTGATGCGGTCGAAGCGGCCCTGGCCGCTGCCGAAACGCGACGAGCCCACCGCCCCCGGGTGCAGTGCCTGGCGTGCGGCGCCAGGTGGTTCAGATGCTCAGATGCGGCGCAGGCCGTTGAGGAAGGGGCAGCCTGCGAGGGTGCGGACCGCGCGGCTGAGCGCCTCGATGTCGTCGGCGGGGGAGGTGAAGGGGAGCCGGAAGTCGTGGTCGCCGTCGCGTCCTTCGACGCGCAGGGTGAGGCCGTAGCGGTCGATCGCGAGCGGGTGCACGATGCCGTGCTGCAGGCGCGGCGGCAGGTGCCTGGCCAGCTGCGCGACCACATCGGCATGGTCGGCGTCCATGTGCTGCAACCACGCGGATTCCAAGGTGCAGAACGGATCCGGCTGGGCCAGCCGCAGTTCGTCGACGCTGACCGACTCGGCGCCGGTCGAGTCGGCGACCACCGCGGAGTTGATCACCAGGCGCAGCAGCGTCGCGGTGTGGCCGACATCGAGCAGACCCGGATCAGGGTTCTCCTTGGCGACCTCGGTGGCCAGCGCGCGCTGCGCCTGCGTCGGCACCGCACGCACCCAGCCGCGCAACCACACCAGCGCGCGCACCGGCTCGCGCAGCGGCAGCGGCGCGTGATCGGTGAGCTCCAGCACCGCGGGGGCGCCCGCGTCCGGCGAATTCCCGGCCAGCACCGCGGCCACCGACGTGGTCGGCACCGCGATCACGGCGTCGCCGCATTCGCGCACGTGATGGACCGAGATCGGCGTCGGATCGATGCCGGGCATGGCCAGCACGGCGTGTTCGGCATGCGCGCAGGCACTGCGCACCCGCTCGGCCGTGGACGGCGCGACGGTCGGTGTCGGACGCGGCATACAAACCTCCGTGGTCGGGCTCTGCTCGCCTCGCTCGGCGCTCAATTAGGTTACCCTAAGCTAAGTGACGTGCGGGACATCCGCAAGCGTTCCCGCCACCCTGATCCTGAGAATTCACCCGCGAACCCGGACGCGAACCCGGTTGTTACGGTGGGTCGGTGGCGCACGGATCGGAATCAGCGAGCGAACCGGTACTCGTGGCACTGACCGTGCCCGCACGGCGCAGCCTGGTCGAAGGTCTGGTCCGCACCCCGCGGGCCGAGGTGCCGGCGCCCGTGCTCGACGCGGACGCGCCCGACGCCGAGATCGCCGAATTCCTGGCGGGCATCGTGCACACCGATTCCGGTTTCGTCGCCCGCACCGGCTCCGGCGACCGCGCCCTGGCCATCATCGCCGCCACCGCCGCCGCGCTCTGCGGTGAGGACATCCCGGCCGCGCTCGCCCACCCCGATCTCCCTTTCCTGACCGGCCTGAAACCCCCTGCGGTAGAAGCACTCCGCTCCGTGCTGCTCGCCATCGAAACCGACGACCCGGACACCCTCACCGCAGCCCTGACACCCCTCGCCACCTCCTGAACCGGGGGTGACCGGAGGGTGGGGACGCGGTGAATCTCGGGAGGGTCGGCCGCGGACGCAAGTAAGGTCGTAACCGTGCCGCGTATCGCGTACTTCGGGCCCTCCGGAACCTTCACCGAGATGGCCCTCGCCGACCTCGAGATCTCGGGAGCCTTCGAAGGGGCTGTCGAGCGTGTCGCCGCGCCCAGTCAGGGTGCCGCGCTGGAGCTGATCCGGAGCGGAGACGTCGACGGCGCGGTGGTGCCGATCGAGAGTTCCGTGGAGGGTTCGATCTCCGCGACCCTCGATTCCCTGGCGATCGGTCCGCGGTTACAGATCGTCGCGGAAACCGAGCTGGAGGTGACCTTCACGATCCTGGGCCGCCCCGGCGCCACCCTCGCCGAGGTGCGCACGCTGGCCGCCTATCCGGTGGCTGCCGCGCAGGTCCGCGAATGGGTCGCCCGCGAGTTGCCGCAGGCGCAGCCCTACACCTCGGCATCCAACGCCGCGGCCGCCGAGGACGTCGCGGCGGGTAAGGCCGATGCCGCCGTGTCCACCGCGCTGGCCGGGCAACGGCTCGGTTTGATCGCGCTGGCCACCGGTGTCGCCGATGTCGAGCAGGCGATCACCCGCTTCGTGCTGGTGACGCCGCCTCGGGTGGCACCGCCGGCCACCGGTGCCGACCGGACCTCGATCGTGCTCGAACTGCCGAACGAACCCGGTTCGCTGATGCGCGCCTTCGCCGAATTCGCCACGCGCGGTATCGATTTGACCAGGATCGAATCCCGGCCGACGCGGACCGGGATGGGCACCTACCGCTTCTATCTCGACTGTGTCGGGCATATCGATGACATCGCGGTCGCCGAGGCCCTCAAGGCTTTGCATCGCACGGCCCGGATCCGGTTCCTCGGTTCCTGGCCCGCGACCTCGGCGACCGGCACGCCGCCGCCGTCCGACGAGCCCGCGGCGGCGTGGCTGACCCAGCTGCGAAAGGGGGTGGCGGATCTGTGAGTACCGCACCGGATTCCGGCCGCACGATCGGCCCGGCCAAGTTGGTGCTGGTCCGGCACGGCGAGACCGAGGGCAACGTGGCGAAGTTGCTCGACACCAAGGTGCCCGGCCTGCCGCTCACCGAACGCGGTGCGGCACAGGCGAAGACGTTCGGCGAGACCCTGCTGACGCCGCCGCGCGTGCTGTTCTGCTCGGCCGCGCTGCGTGCCCGGCAGACCGCGGGCTACATCGAGGCCGCGACCGGGGTGCCCGCCACCGTCCTGGACAACCTGCAGGAGGTGCAGGCCGGTGACCTGGAGGGCTTGCACAGCGAGGAAGCGCACCTGTTCTTCCAGCGCATCTACCGCGCCTGGCACGAGGGCGACCTGGATGAACGCATCCCCGGCGGGGAATCCGGCAACGACATCCTGGCCAGGTTCTTCCCCGTGCTCGAAGACCTGCGCGAGCGCTACCTGTCCGGCTCCGGCGAGGGCGATGTCCTGCTGGTGAACCACGGTGCCGCCATGCGCCTGGTCTCCCGCTACCTGGCCGACGTCCGCCCGCCGTTCACCACCAACAACCATCTCGACAACACCGAAACCATCGAACTGGTCCCGCTCCCCGACGGCGGTTGGAGTTGCATCCGCTGGGGCCGCTTCACCCCACCCTTCGGCTACGACGTCTCACCCACCCCCGACGACCCGATGGGCTGACCCCGCCCCCGAATTCCCCTCCCGCGCACCGTTTCGCGTCCCGCGCACCGTTTCGCGTCCCGCGCGCAAAATCGCTGACCATTCCGCGAGCAGCGAACTAAAACGCGCGCGTCGCGCGGCCACTCGCCGGACCGCCCCGAAGCGTTCGGCACGCACCGACGCACGAACTCGCCGCTGCGCAACTTTGTCGCCCGCGACGGGTTCGTGCGCAGCGTGGCATTCAGGGCGCAGCGGACCCGCACCGTGCACAGCCCGCTGCCAGCCGCACCCAAGCGACAGATAGGTGCGGACCCACAGAGCGTGCACACCGTTCACAGGGGTTGTATGCCCTGTGAACAGTGTGGACTGTCTGTGGAACCCACCCCGTGACGGTCCGTGCGCAGCACGGCACTTAGGGCGCGGCGGGGGCGCAAACGTGCACGCCCCGCTGCTAGCCGCACCCAAGCGACAGATAGGTGCAGGACCCACAGAGCGTGCACACTATTCACAGCGGTTGTATGCCCTGTGAACAGTGTGGACTGTCTGTGGAACCCGCCCCGCGACGGTCCGTGCGCAGCACGGCATGTAGGGCGCGGCGGGGCGCACACCGCGCACGGCCCGCTGCTAGTCGCACCCAATCGACAGACAGGTGCAGGACCCACAGGGCGTGCACACCGTGCACAGGGGCTGTATGCCCGGTGAACTGTATGGACTATCTGTGGAACCCGCCCAGAGTCACAACCGTCAGCTGCGCGGCAAGCGACAACCCCCCGCCTCACCCCTGCTGCGGCTTGGCCGGGAACTCTTCTCGCTCCGGCAGCCCACTGATCAAGTCCTGCAACGCCGTTCGTAACCGGCCCGGGGTGCCCGGGCTCAGCGACGTCCATTTCACGCCGTCGTCGGATTTGCTGGCTGTGGCGAGGAAACGCCCGGAGCGGGTGTTGAATACGGCGATGTGGTTGTCGGTGACGTCGCGGGTGCCGTCGCCGTAGACGACGCCGACGATTTCGGCGTGCGAATGGATCTGCACCATCGCGGAGGCGAGGGTCTGCGCATCGCGCGGCGGGGTGCCGACTTTCGCGAGCCGGTTGGCGGTGGCGGCCGCATCGCCGGTGTCGTCGAAGATCGGGACGAGCTGTTCGGTCGGCGCGTTCATGCCGGTCAGGTCGAGCGGTTCGGCCGGGCCGAGTGCCGCGATCACCGGGCCGGGCAGGTCGTCTTCGACCTCGTCGATCACATAGGACTGCGGCCCGCGCAGGGCGACGGTGACCACATCGTCGCCCTTCGCGAGACACATGCGACTCATCGCGCCGTCCACGTGCAGCCGTAGCGCGACCACCCAGTGCGGTCGGTACAGCGCCTGCAGCCGGTCTTCGAGTTCGTGATGCACCGCATCACCGATCAGCAGTTCCCGATCGGTGAGCGACTGAGCGGCCACGGCCATCGCTGCGTCGTGGTCGGCCACGTTGTCGTATTGCCCGCGCGCGTCCAGCACGACGGGCACCTCGTCGATCTCCAGTTTCTCCAGGAGGAACTGCATCTCGTCGAGCGACAGCACAACCGACTTCAGCAGTGACGGGCCGCGGCCCGCACCCAGTACGGTCACTTAGCCGCCGTTCCGGCGGGTTCGGCGCCGATCACTCCGTCCGCGGCGTAGCGGCCGTCGTTGAAGTGCTCGGTCGAGCGCAGGTAGTCCTGGCCCTTGTGCTCGGACTCGTCGTCCTCGTCGCGCACCTGGTTGCCCAGCAGCGGGCTGCCGTGGGCGCCGTTGTTGTTGCGCACCGGCGCGCCGGTGGGCTGCGCCACCGCGGTGTTCTCGACGACGGCGGCCGTGGCGGGTGCGCCGCCTGCCGCGCTGCCCGCGCCCCAGCCTTCGGGGAGCTTCAGCGAACCGTTGCCGAACGACACCGTGCTGCCGCCGAGGGACGCGGACCGGGTCGCGGACGACGCGGCGGCAGCCGCCAGGCCTGCCCCGCCGACCATCGAAGCCGGTGCCGCGGCGGTGATTCCGGGCGCGGCGACCGCGCTGGTGACGGCCGAGACCGCCTGCGAACCGATGGTGCCCACGGTGGACACACCGGTGGTCGCCACCGAACCCGCGACGTTCGCCACCTGCGTCGCGGCGCTCACCACGGCCGGGTTGTTGACCAGTGCGCCGGCCGCGGAGATCGCGGTCTGCACCGGGTCGGCGTTGGTGGTGCTCTGCGCGGCCTGTTCGGCGCCGCCCGCGTTCGCCTGGCCTGCGCCGTGCGCGATCGCGGGTGGGTTGATGAACTCACCCGGCGTCACGACCATCGCGGTGGTGGCCGCCTCGTAGGTTTCCATGGTCAGCGCGGCGCGCAGGTCCAGCGCGGCCTTCGCGGCTTCGGCCGCCTCGGCGGTGCCGTTGAGCACGCCGCCGGTCGAGTAGGCGGCGACGCGGGCCGCGTCGACGGCCGCGATCTCCGGGATGCTCGGCATGGCGATCGACGCGACGGTGTAGGCGATCGCGTTCGAGGCCGCCTTCGAGCTCATGGTGGCCGCCATGACGCCCTGCTGTTCGGCCCAGCCGACGAAGCCGGTCAGCTTGGACAGCGCCGAGATGCCGTTGAGGCCCTGCATGCCGACACCGAGCTCGGCCATCACGCGGGCGACGGTCGCGGTGGCGTCGATCCAGGCGGCGGTCAGGCCACCCCACGCGGTGGCGGCGGCCGAGATCGGCACGGCATGCGCGCCCGCGTTGAGCGCGATCGAGTTTCCTTCTGCCATACGGGGCAGCCAGAACACCCCGGTGATTCCTGCGGTCATGCGTTTCTCCCCTTGCTTGTTCTTTGTGCTGTGCCCGCAGGCTTAGGCGATAGTGGCGCTGACGGCACCGATCGTGCCGGCCCGGACGACGTCCTCACCGATATGCGTGACGAGCTGGGAACGCAGCGTCGCGGCCGCGTGGTGCAGCTCGAGGATGCCCTGGGCGACGGCCTGGTCGTGCGTGACTGCGCCCTTGTTGAGGTGGTTCGCGGCGTGCAGCGAGACCTCGTCCATTCCGGAGGGGATGACGTGCGTCGCGGGCGCGGTGAGCGCGGCGGCGGCGGCCAACCGGTCGGCGAGCAGATCCAGCTCGGCGGCGGCGGCGAGGACGACTTCGGGTGCGACTAGTACGTGGCCAACCATGACTCGACTCCTTCTAGTGGCGGCTATGGGGCGGAACCACGAGAATTCCCCCTTCGAGTGATAGGACGCGACAGCCAGGCAATCGGTTCCATCGAATCCCCTAAAGTTTCTTCCCTGCTCACCCCAACTGCAACCGCACTCATACAGCTGGGGTAAAGACTAGCCCCATCCCAGCTCATGCAGGCGGTCTTCGTCAATGCCGAAATAGTGCGCTATCTCATGGATCACCGTGATCGCCACCTCCTCGACCACCTCGTTCTCATCCGCACAGATCGCCAGGATGGAGTCGCGATAGATGGTCACCGTGTCGGGTAACGAGCCGCCGTAATGGCTGTCTCGTTCGGTCAGCGCGATGCCTTGATACAAACCGAGCAGATGTGGATCCTCCGAATTGCGAGGTTCGATCAGCACAACCACATTATCGATGGCGCGAGCCAGCTCCGGCGGGATCCGATCGAGCGCGTCGCCGACCAATTCCTCGAACCGGTCCTCGGACATGGAGACCGACATCGTCGTGGACTACCGCGGCTGCGGTTGCGGCGGCAGCGGCGCGGCGCCGGGCAGCGGCGTCGGCGTGGACCGGCCGGTGTTCGGCGGCGGTTCCGGCGCCTGGCCGTTGATCAGGATGTCGCCCTTGGCCGAACCGGTGATCGGCGCGAACCCTTCCCGGTCGGCCCCCTTGCCGACCATGCAGTCCAGCTTGCGACTGCCGGCCAGCCAGCTGCGGGCGTCCAGATAGTCGAAGAACAGCGTGAGGGTCTTGTTGCGGATCACGTCGGGTCCGCCGAGATAGTCCGAGGACGTGCGCGCGCACTCGTCCTCGACGAACCGGTCCTGTTCCTCCTTGGCGGGCGGACCGCCCTGGAAGCGCTGGCCGAGGTCGATGGTGGAGACCACCTCGACCGCGTGCACCTGCGAGCAGTCCACCGGATCGGTGGGCAGGCTCTGGTTGATGCCCAGGCAGACGCCGGGTCCGTAGACCTTCGACTGATCGTGCTGGGTGGCGCTGCCGGTCGAGGCCGGAGTGCCCGCGCTCGCCGCGTACTGCAAGCCGCAGCGCAGCGTGCGGTCCCCGTGCTGCCAGCCGTCCGGGCTCGGGTACATCAGCCCGACGATGTAGCGCCCGCGCGGATCGAACCGCCCGCCCAGATACTCCTGCACCGCGGGCACGCAGTGCTCTTCCTTCAGTTCGGTGAGCCGCAGCGAGTCGGGGAAGCGGGCGCCGGTCGCGAATTCCTTGCCCGGGTACTTGCTCATGTCGACATCGGCCGCGACCTCGAACATGTGCTTCGCGTCGCAGCGCACCTTGACCAGATCGGAGTGGTCCGGCTTGGACCAGCTCAGGCAATCACCCTTGACCGCGGTGCCGAACTCCTTGTCGACCACCGGCTCGGCCGGCGAGCCCGGCGTGTGCGCCTCGAGCCCCTTGTTGTCGAAGCCGGTGACGAACAGCGTCACCAGCGCCGCGACGACCGCACCCGCGGCGACCAGCAGCAGGCCCCAGCGCAGGGTGGGCGCGGGCAGCGCGGTCTCGCCGGTGAACACGCCACGCACCGAGTCGAACACGCGCCGCACCCCGGCGGTGCGGGACGGCTTGCCGCGCGTGGGGAACCGACTCGACGGGTCGGACTGGGGCACATGATCGGAAGGGGACATCGCGATCCATCATGGCAGTCTCCGGCCCGCGGTGCCACGACCTGGTCCGATCAGACCTTTCCGCGCTGAACCCCCGCTGCCCGGACCACCTCCGCCGCGCTGCACGGACCGGCTCGGCCCCGCAGCGCACACGCTCACCCGCGCAGCGCGGACCAGAAGATGCCGGGGATCCGGGCCGGGTTGCCGGTGGCGTAGAACTCGGTCAGCTTGCGCCCGGTCGCCGCCGCGGTCGTATTGCCGACGAACCACGGCGGCTTCGGCGAGAGCGCCAGTTCGCCGTGCAGCACCGAGCGCGGCGCGGGGCGGAACGGCCCGCGCACCACCGTGCGTTCCACGTCGTCGAGCAGGAACGCGTTGTGCACCACGCCGATCCCGCTCTGTACGTCGTCGAGCGTGTGCCCGGGGAACGCGCCCCACGAGGCGCGCGGCGCCAGGAAGGCGAGCCCGGTCCACGCGTTCACCGCGATCGCGCCGTAGCGCAGCTGCTCGAGCGCGCGGTCGAAGCCCGCGCCGAGGTCGCGGATCGTCGCGGGGTGCGCGAGCACGTTGGCGCCGAGCGTGCCGGTGAGTTCGGTGTTCGCGAATTCGACCGCGCGCGAGAGGAACTCGGTGCCCGCGTACGGCAGCTCGACCACGCCGAGCACCGGCGAGAAGTATTCCGTGCGCAGCAGCGGGGTGTCGGTGAGCGGTACCTGTTCGACCAGCACCCGCCCGCCCTCGACCTGCGCGGCCGCGGGATAGGCGGTCAGCGCGTCGGCCACCCGGGTGTCGCTGCCGGGGTAGTACGGGGTGCGCTGCGGCGCCTGCGCGAGCGCCGTGCGCAGTTCGGCCAGGAACTTGTCCTTGAGGTGCCAGTCCTTGCTCAGCACGAGCGCCTGCGCGGCGACGCAGTTGTAGCCGCCGTTGTGCAGCCGCTGGGTGGCCACGTGCTCGGCCTGGTAGCGCAGGTCCGCGTCGGACCATGCGCCGGGCACCACGATGGTCGGTGATACTCCGCCGAGTTCGCTGGTGATCGGCTTGTCCAGCAGCGGCCTGCGGTCCTTCTTCCGTTCCAGTCCCTCCGGCCCGGGCCCCCACACGATCGCGTCGTGCGTGTGCGCGCTGCCGGTCATGTGCACGTGCGCGACATCGCCGTGGTGCACCAGGTAGCGGCCGGTCTCGGCGCCGCCGGTGACGATGCGCAGCACCCCCAGCTCGCACAGCGGCGCGAAGATCATCTCGAACACCGTGAACAGCGGGTCGGTGATCGGGTTCAGCTTCAACAGGACGACGCGGTTGTGTGCGTACAGCTCGTACAGCGCGTCCAGTGGCGGAATCGAGGTGATGTTGCCCGCGCCGAGCACCACCCCGATGCCCGCGGTCGCGCTCGGGTCGAGTTGGGCGAGTCCGGCACGCCGGCGCGCGGTGTCGGCGTCGACGCCGGGACGCAGCCACACCTCGCCCTCGAAACCGTTGAGCAGCAACCGGTCGTAGGCGCTGTGCGGCAGGATCGGCACCGCGACGCGATCGCCGGGCGCGGTCCGCACCGCGACGCCGTCGAGCGGGCTACGCCCTTCTTCCAGCGCGGCCAGCGTCGCGGACAGGGCGGCGGTGGCCTGCAGCAGGGTGAGCGGACCGGACATCCACTCCTCGCCGACCAGCGGCGAATCCTCGGCCAAGCCTTTGATGGTCCGTGCGGCACGCACCCAGTCGTCGGCGAAGCGGCCGGTTCTGGTGTTGATGTCGTCGAGCAGTTCGCGGCGCCGGCGCAGCGAGGTCTGGGCCCAGGCCTTCTCGCCCGCGGTCAGCTCGGTCAACGCCTCATCGATCGCGGCTTCGTCGAAAGTTGTGCCCATCCGGCAACTATGCCCGGGCGATTCGGCCGGTGGCTTACATCCTGGGATATCGGCGTGAAACAACAATCCCCAGACCATTAGGCTCAATGCCCATGATCGACCTCCGATTCCTGCGGGACAACCCCGACGCGGTCCGTGCCTCGCAGCGCGCCCGCGGCGAAGACCCCGCCCTCGTCGATGCCCTGCTCGAGGCCGACGCGGCGCGCCGTGCCGCCGTCGCCATCGCCGACAACCTGCGTGCCGAGCACAAGGCGATGGGCAAGGTGATCGGCAAGGCGAGTAAAGAGGAACGGCCCGCCCTGCTCGCGCAGGCGCAGGAGATGTCGCAGCAGGTCAAGGACGCCGAGGTCGCGCAGAACGCGGCCGACGCCGACCTGGACGCCGCTCAGCGCGCGATCTCGAACGTCGTGCAGGAGGGCGCGCCGGCCGGCGGCGAGGACGACTACGTCGTCCTGGAAACCATCGGCACGCCACGGGAATTCGACTTCGAGCCGAAGGACCATGTGGAGCTCGGCGATTCGCTCGGGCTCTTCGACATGGAACGCGGCGCGAAGGTGTCGGGCGCGCGGTTCTACTTCATGACCGGTTACGGCGCGCTGCTCCAGCTCGGCCTGTTGCAGCTGGCGGCCCAGCGCGCGGTCGCCAACGGCTTCACCATGATGATCCCGCCGGTGCTGGTGCGGCCCGAGATCATGGCGGGCACCGGGTTCCTCGGTCAGCACTCGGCCGAGGTCTATCACCTCGAAGAGGACGACCTGTACCTGGTCGGCACCTCGGAGGTACCGCTGGCCGGCTACCACTCGGACGAGATCCTCGATCTGAGCGGCGGGCCGAAGCGGTACGCGGGTTGGTCGACCTGTTTCCGGCGGGAGGCGGGGAGCTACGGCAAGGACACCCGCGGCATCATCCGGGTGCATCAGTTCGACAAAATCGAGATGTTCGTCTTCACCACGCCCGAGCAGGCCGATGCCGAGCACAAGCGGTTGCTCGCCTGGGAGCAGGACATGCTCGCCGCTGTCGAGGTGCCTTACCGGGTCATCGACGTCGCCGCAGGCGATCTCGGCAGCTCGGCCGCGCGGAAGTTCGACTGTGAGGCCTGGGTGCCGACCCAGCAGACCTACCGGGAACTCACCTCGACCTCGAACTGCACCACCTTCCAGGCCCGCCGCCTCGCCGTGCGCTACCGCGACGAGAACGGAAAGCCGCAGATCGCAGCCACTTTGAACGGCACGCTGGCGACGACACGCTGGATCGTGGCGATCCTGGAGAACCATCAGCAGGCCGACGGTTCGGTGCGGGTGCCCGCCGCGCTGATCCCGTTCGTCGGCACCGAGGTGCTGACCCCGCCGCGGTGACGACGCCCAACGTTCGCTGCGCACACCGGGTTTGACCGGACCGGCCGGGTCCGGTCTGGAACCCCGTGCACGGTCCGAATATGTTTCGTCTCCGTGAATAGCTACCTGTTCGCCATGCCGGATTCACGGGATGTGGCAACCGTCGGGATTCGTTGTGTCTAGGCTGTTCCCCGTGCGAGGAATCGGGGCGCGCGGCGATACCCGAACCCGGGTGCGGGCGGCATCGGCGCTGGCGACAGCTATGGTCATGGCTCGGACCACCGGGGCGTTCTACGTCATGGGTGGTGTGCTGGGTCTGCTGATTACTGCGATCGCCCCGGGCGACGAGGGTAATCGGCCGTTGGTGGGCACGGCTGCGGCGATCGCGCTGGCGCTCGGACTCACCCTGCTCGCCTGGGGCCCGCGGCTGCCGCACTCGATCCATCACATGTACGTCGCGATCGCGACCGTGCTGGTGACGATCGCGGTCTATGCCTTCCCGAACACCGTCGGCGCCATCAGTCTCGCCGCGTTCTACGTCTTCATCGCCTGCGACGCCGCGCTGTTCTTCGCGTGGTCGTATGCCGCCTCGCACATCGCCTTCGCGCTGGTCCTATGTCTGTGGGTGCTGCCGGCGCGCCCCGTCGAGCCGGGCCTGCCGTGGTGGTCCGGGCTCATCCCGGCGGGCGTGACGCTCGGTGTCGGCATCGTCGTCGGGATCCTCACCCGGATGGCGTCGGAAGCCGATATCGACGTGCTCACCGGACTTTTGAACCGCCGCGGTTTCGATCGGGCGCTCAACTCCGCGATCGAGCAGGCCTCGCGCACCGGTCAGGGCCTGGCCCTCGTGCTCGTCGACCTGGACCGGTTTCAGAAGATCAACGATCACCTCGGCCATCGCGCGGGCGACGCCGTGCTGCAGCGCGTCGCCGACACGTGGTCGAAACTGCTTGCGCCGGAACAGCGTCTGGCCCGCTACGGCGGCGACGCGTTCGCGTTGCTGTTGCCGAACACCACCGAGCAGGCGGCCATCCTGCTCACCGAGCAGCTGCGCGCCGCGGTGACCACCGGGTGCTCGGCGGGCGTGACCTCCTGGCAGCCGGGCGAATCCGGCTCGCTGCTGGTCAGTCGCGCGGATGTCGGCCTGTACCGGGCCAAGCAGGCGGGCCGCAACCGGACCGTGCTCGAATCGTCGCGGCAACTGCCGCTCGCGGTGGAATTGCGCGAGGCGATCGACCGCGGCGCCCTCGACGTGCACTACCAGCCGATCGTCAGCCTCACCGAGGGCGGCGGCAAAGCGGTCGGCGTCGAGGCCTTGCTGCGCTGGTCGTCGAGCGCGCAACCCGACGTCACCACCGAGGGCCTGATCCGCGTCGCCGAGGAATACGACCTCATCTCCGATCTGGACGAGCTGGTGTTGCGCCGCGCGTGCGCCGATGCCGCCCGGTTGCAGGACACCTTCGCGCAACTCGACCTCACGCTGAACGTCAACGTGAGCGGGCTCGAACTGGCCGAAGCCGGCTACGCCGACCGGGTCGCCGGCATCCTCGCGGGTACCGGCTGGCCCGCCCACCAGCTCGTGCTCGAGGTGACCGAGAGCGAACTCGCCGCCGAATCGCAGACCGCCATCGCGAACCTGCACACCCTGCGCGAGCGGGGCGTGCGCATCGCCATCGACGATTTCGGCACCGGCTATTCCTCGCTCAGCCGGCTCGCCACGCTGCCCAGCGACATCCTCAAGGTCGACCAGTCCTTCGTCGCCGCGATCCGCTCCGACTCGCCCGCGCCGCCGCTGCTCGGCGTGATCGCCGCGCTGAGCAGCGCCCTCGATCTGCAGGTCATCGCCGAAGGCGTGGAAACCGAGTACCAGGCCGCGGTGCTCACCGAACTCGGCTTCGCGCTCGCCCAGGGCTACCACTACAGCGACTCGCATCCGGTCGCCGAACTGATCAGCGACCTCAACGAGAACCAGGGGCGGGTCGGTCCCGGTACGCATGATCGCGAACTCGGCAACGGGGATTCCATGCACGCCGCCAACGGATGGTTGCCGCTCGGCTGAGCAGCGGTCGGGTTGCCGCTGGAGGTCGGCCACGGCTGAACCGACGCGAGGCCGCCCAGATCCGTAGCAGGCGCCGGGTCTACGCCGCGTCGGAGTGTGGATAATCCGGTTGACCCGGCTCGAGCGGATGCCCATGCTGGGGGCATGCGTTTGCTCGTCTATGGCTGTTGATCTGTCCGGACGGTGCTGGCCCGGCTGACGGGTAGCACCGGAACAGTTCGTTCCCTCGCGGTTCGCGTGGTGCTCTTCAAGGGCATCGGTGAGCTGATTCCGTTCTATGCGGTGTACGCCCTGCTGTTCGCCGAGCACGGGCTGAGCACGGGGCAGATCTCGTCGCTGTTCGCGATCTGGTCGGTCACCGCGTTCCTGCTCGAGGTGCCCTCGGGCGCGTGGGCCGATACCGTCTCGCGCCGGGCGCTGCTCGTCCTCAGCGGTGTCCTGCTGACCGCCGGCTTCGCTCTCTGGACCCTGGTCCCGACCTACTTCGGCTTCGCCTCGGGATTCGTATTGTGGGGCGCGGCAGGCGCTTTGGCGTCCGGCACCTTCGAAGCGCTGCTGTACGACGACCTGGTCGTGCGCGGCGCGCAGTCGGCTTATCCGCGCCTGCTCGGCTACACCCGTGCCGCGTCGGAAACCGCCATCGTCATCGGCATCGTCGCCGCCACCCCGCTCTATCTCTGGGGTGGTTATGCCCTGATCGGTTGGTCCAGCGTAGGTTTCGCCGCCCTGCACACCCTGCTCGCCTTCGCTCTCCCCAGCGCCCCCAAATCCGTCTCCGCCGCGGACATCGAGGAACTGGAAGACGAGGCGGGCGAGGAGGTTTCGTGCCCACCCAGATCGGTGGACCACGCCACGAGCCCGTTCGCGCGTTACCTCGACATGCTGAAAACCGGTGTGGGGGAGTCCGTTCGGGTGCGGGCGGTGCGCAACGGCGTGTTCCTCGGGGCGCTGCTGTTCGGCGTGACGGCGTTCGACGAGTATTTCGCGTTGCTGGCCGAGGCGGTCGGCGTCACCACGGCGGTGGTGCCGTTGCTGGTGGGTCTCACGGTCGTCGGCTCGTTGGTCGGCTCGCTGCTGGCCGGGCGCACCGAAGGGATGTCGGCGCGCACGATGGCTTACGCAGTCGGCGCCGGGGGATTCTTGTTCGTCGGTGGTGCCCTGGTCACCGGCCTGGCCGAGCAGCATCCGGGTGCCGTGTATCTACTTGCCGGCCTTGGGTTCACGGCCATCGGCCTGTCCTACGGCCTCGTGTACAACGCGGGCATCGTCGCCGCGGCCCGGCTCCAGGACGCCATCGAGGGGCCGGCACGCGCCACCGTCACCTCGGTCTCCGGTCTGCTCGGTGAGGTCGTCGCCCTCGCGGTCTTCGCCTTCGCCGCCCTGGCCACCACCGTGTGCTCCCTCCCGGTAGCCGTCGCCCTCCTGGGTGCGACCCTCCTGCCCATGGCCCTCGCCACCCCCGCCTGGCTCCCGCCGAAGCCCGCACTCACTGAATGAGAGGTTCCCGGTGCTCGGCCCGCAGCCCGTCGAGGGAGATGCGCAGCAGCCGCTGCCACCTGTCCGGGTTGTCTTCGCCGGTGATCTGGACGGCGTGTCCCAGCGAAACCAGCAGGAGCAGCAGATCATCGGTGGTCACGCCGGGTCGCAGCACCTCGGTGGCCCGGGCGCGGAGTTGCTCGATGACGAGACGAAGCTGCTCGATGCCCTCGAGGTCGGGGTCCGTCCACGTGAGCGCGAAGTTCTCCACGATCGCGCGGTGCCGGGCGTAGCCGGTGAGGGCCTGCTGATAGAAGTCGGTCAGTGCGGTCCAGGGGTCCGTGGCGTCGATCGCCGTTTGCCGAGCGGATTCCGCCCATGTGGTGAAGTCCCGGCGCAGTACCGCGTGCACGAGGTCTTCCTTTTTCGGGAAGTGCCGGTAGAGCGTGCCCATGCCCACCCCGCTGCGGCGGGCGATCTCGCGGACGTCCACCGCCGTGCCGTGTTCGGCCAGCACCGCCGAAGCCGTCTCGACGATCGCCTCCCGGTTACGGATCGCGTCCACCCGGGGTGCGCGGCGTCGGCTGACGCTGTCCGGTGCTGCCATCCGGTCAGCATATCGCCTTATGTGGAGCATCTGCTCCGGTACGTGCTAGCTTAGCGGAGCAAGTGCTCCGGATAGCGAAGTGAGATGTCATGTCCGATCAGTCCACCCCCGATATCAACGACTGGAACGCCCGAATAATCGCCGAGGTCCGGGCGAGCGGCGGGTTTGCCATGTGGAGTAGCGAGGCCGAATTCGCCGCGGGCCGCCCGGTCCCGCCCCGCATCCCGGGCTTCGGTGACCACCGCGGCATGCCGCTCATCCTGGTCCACCACACCGGCGCCAAGACCGGACGTGCCCGGATCAGCCCGCTGTTCTATCTGCCGGTCGGCGACAGCTGGGCCGTCTTCGGCACGCACGGCGGCAGCCCGCACCACCCGGCCTGGTACCGCAACCTCATGGCCGCTCCGCAGGTCACTGTCGAAGCGGGCACGGAAACGGTGTCCGCCGTTGCCCGGCTTGCCGAAGGGGATGAGCGCGCGCAGATCTGGGCCGAACAGACAGCGCTCGTGCCGAAGTTCGCCGATTTCGAGATCGCCTCTGGCAGACAGATTCCGGTCGTCCTGCTGGAACGCGCCACCGGTTAGAGCAGTTCAGGGCGAGCAATCCTCACTGTGTGAGCGGTGCGCCGATCAAATGCTCTGCGGTGAGCAGGAATTGGTCGGTGGAGCGGTCGATGAGGTCGGCGCGGGAGATGGGGAGCGTGCCCGACAGCCAGCTGTTGGTGGTTTCCCAGAGGCCGCCGAGCAGGTGGGTGGCCGCGAATTCGGCTTGGTCTCCGGCGTTTTCGACGATCTCCGCGCCGACCTCGGCGGCGCACACCGCCAGCATGATGCCCGCGAAGGAACGCATCACCTCGGCGCGGCGCTGCAGTAGCGCCGGGTTCAGCTGGGCTTCGACCGTGACGATGCGCGCCTTGCGTGGGTTGTCGGCGATCAGGTCGACGGCGGCGCCGATGGCGGCCCGGGTCTTGGCGCGGATATCGGCCGGGGTGGTGACGAACCCGGCGACCACAGCCTGGCCGATCTCGTCGACGATGCGCTCGAACAGCTCGCTGAACACGGTGTCGAGGTCGGTGAAGTTCTCGTAGTAGTACCGCTCGGACAGCTTGGCCCGGGTGCACAGCCCGGAGACGGTCAGTTTGGCGAAACCCGAGGTGCCGATGATGTCCTGCGCGGCGTCGAGCAGGGCCGCGCGACGCCGCGCGCGCCGCTGTTCGATCGGCACGCCGCCGTAAGACCGCGAGGTGGTAGCCACCGCACCATTCTGGCATACATCCTTGCCAGATATTCGATTTTGTGGGACGGTCTTGTCAGAATGTGCTCGACCCCGAGCCGAACCTCGATCCGACGAGTGAAGTGCAATGGCGCATGACAACCAGAAGCTGCCGACTCCGCAGTTGTTCACGGAGTTCCCGTTCAAATACGCGGTGCCGGTGCTGGCGCCCGGCGATCTGAGCTGCACCGCCGCCCAACGTGATTCGTTCCGTCGCTTCGCGCAGGCCGGTGATTCGCTCGCGGACGACGTGGTCGCGATGTTCAAACGGCTGCCCGTCGGTGAAGGGCGCCGGATGTTCGAGATCGCGGTGGAACGCGGTATCGACGCGGTGCCGGACGCGCCCGCGGAACTGGCCGCCTTCTTTGCGCAGGTGGAAGCGGACCCGTACTGGCTGGACCGGGACAAGATCGACCGCGGGGCCCGGGTGGTCGGGCGCACCAGCGTCTGGGGTGGCATCGCGATGGGCATGTTCGCGCTGATGGGCGGCTATCTCGCGTCGCGCGCGGACAAGACCCTCGTCGGCACCGGCGATCTCGATGCGATGGCGCCGCGCCGGCTCGCCGAAACCACCCAGTGGTGGCTGGACGTGACGACGCCGGGCGGGCTGGCGCGCAACGCCGTCGGCTACAAGAGCGTGCTGCGGGTCCGATTGATGCACGCGCTGGTGCGGGCGGGCATGAACCGCAGGCCCGACTGGGACTACGACGCGTGGGATCACCCGGTCAACCAGGTGCTCACCGTCGGCACCCTCGGCCTGTTCTCGATGGCGAATCTGGTCGGCGCACAGGCACTCGGCCTGCGTTTCTCGCCCAGGGAGAAGGACGCGGTCTTCCAGCTGTGGCGCTACGTCGGGTTCCTGCTCGGTATCGATCAGGAAATCCTGCCGACCTGTGAGACCGATACCTGGCGCGCGTTCTGGATTCTCGCCGACACCGAATTCATCCCCGACGCCGATTCCCAGCGCCTGGCCCAGGCGCTGATTCCCGCGGCGGGCGGTCTGTTCATCGACAACACCACCGCGCCGCGCCGGGCGGTCCGTGCCGTGCTGACCAGCTACATGGTGGCCTACAGCCGGATCATCCTGGGCCGCAGCAACGCCGATTTCCTCGGTCTCCCCGACAGCCGCTTCTTCCAGAGCGCGGTGCTGGCAACCGCCGTCGTGAACGGCGCGCTGGAGGTGCCCCGCCGATTCCTGCCCGGCGCCACCCGCTTCAGCGAAAACCTCGGCGCCCGCGTCCGCACCCGCCTCGTCCGCGGTTCCATCGCCCGCAACGGCGGCGACCGCACCTACGCCCGCCACGACACCTACGCCCGCCCCGCACTCCGCGCCGGGTAAGGATCGCCCCGACGGACTTCGGCGATACCGCAGAGGCGGACGAGCCCGCTTGCTGCCACGCCAGGCCGATTCCGGCTGGCCCCGAGCCGCACCCGCGGCCACGTCTAACCTTCCCGCGCACATTTCGTCTTCCCGCGCGCGTGTCAGCCGACGGACACGCGCGCGGGACGACGAAATGTGCGCGGCAGGTCAACAGGACTTCGCGCGCTCACCGACTGCGGCGAGCCTGCACGATCCAGGCACGGGAGTCGAAGTAGACGCCGGTTTCGGTGTGGTGGGCGTCGAGGGTGGCGGTCAGTCGGGCGCGGGCTTGTTCGGCGGCGTCGGGTTCCAGGGCGGCGAGCAGGTCTTTGACTTCCCACAGGCGGAGCACAGTGTCCAAGGCGGTGGTGGTGTCGGGACCGTAGTAGACGGGTTCGTGCACGTCGGTGAAGGTGAGGTCGGTGTATCCGGCGGCCTGCAGAATGCCTTCGGTCACGGTCGGATCGCCGAGGGCGAACGCGTCCGGACCGCCGGGCGGAGCCGGTGTGCTGGTGAGGGATTCGCGGATCGCGGTGGCCCATTCATTGCGCGCCCGCTGCTGCCAGACGAGCAGCACCATCCGCGCGCCGGGACGTAGGGCGCGTCCGATATTGGTGAACGCGGCGACCGGGTCGGGAAAGAACATCGTGCCGAATCTGCTGATACACACGTCGAAATGCGCTGGAGGGAAGGGATGCACCTGGGCGTCGGCCAATTGGTAGGTGACGTTGGTGCAGCCCTGCTCGTCGCTGATCCGACGGGCTTGTTCGAGCATCGGCGCGGAGAGATCGACACCCAGCACGCTGTCGGCGGCACGCGCGGCTTCCCGCGTGGACTGTCCTGTCCCGCAACCGATATCGAGGACGCGCTCGCCCGCGCCGACGCGGGCGGCGGCACGGAAGTGTTCGTTGTGCCGCCGCAATTCCGCGTCGTAGTCGAACAACTCCGGCATCATCGACCCCTTTCCGGATCCACCGGCCCGTCGCGCAGTACGCCCCGCACCTGGTCGAGTGTCACTGTGTCCGGCTCGAATTCCGCCAGCCACCACGTGGCGCCCGCCGCGGCATAGGGCGCCGAGTCGGTGCCGGCCGGGAGCGCGACCGCGATGTCGTACGGCGTCGCCGGATCGGCACGCAGACCGGTGAGCGTGCCGACGATCTCGGCGACCTGATCCGGGTGTCCGAGGTTGACCGGGAAGAATCCGTCGAGCCGGGCGGCGCGCCGCAGCGGCGCGACCTTCCCCGGGAATCCCGCGGCCCACACCGGCACACCGGGCCGCTGCACCGGCCTGGGCAGGAACGAGACGTCATCGACGGTGTAGTGCGGTCCATGGTGTCGCACCGGCTCGCCCGACCAGGCCGCGGCGAGAATCGCCAGCGACTCGTCGAGCATCTGCGCGCGCCGCCGATCGTCGAGTTCCTCGCCGGTCGCGCGCAATTCGTCGCCGAACCGATTACTGCCGAGGCCGACGCCGAGCGTGAGACGACCGCCGCCGAGCTGGTCCAGTGTCGCGGTCTCCTTGGCGACCTTGGCCGGGCGGCGGCGGGCGAGCGGGGTGACCATCGGCCCGAACCGCAGGCGTTCGGTGGCGGTGGCGATCGCGGCCAGGGTGATCCACGGGTCGGCCGCCTGCTGGACCGGTGCCTGCCAGCGCAGATGGTCCCACACGAACACGCCGTGCCAGCCGGCTTCCTCGGCCTCGGCAGCCAGTCGCGCGACCACGACCGGGTCCGCGAGTTCATCGAACAGCGGCAGCCAGAGGGCGGACCGGAAGACGTCGTCGTCGTGCATGACGCAACGCTAGACCGGGGACGTCGGCCCTGAAAGCAGTAGTTTTCCGGGCAGCCCGGCGGTCAGAGCTTGCGCGAACGCAATTCGTGCCCCTTGGACGTCTTGCACCGTCCCGATTCCAGGTCCCACTGCCAGCCGTGCAGATTGCAGGTGAGGGTATTGCCTTCCACCACACCGAATTTCGAGAGATCGGCCTTCAGGTGCGGGCACCGCCGTTGCACTTCCCAGCCGTCCAGCTCGGTGGATGCGGAATCGTCATGCGCCTCGGAGAACCAGCCGTCGGCGTAGGCGATGCGCTCGTCGGTGAGGCATTTGAAGAAGGTGTAGAGGAATTCGTTGTAGCCGCCGATCCGCCACGCCTGGAAGCGGGTGGACAGGAAGATCGTGTTCACCCAGTCCGGTTCCCGGTCCCGCAGCACGGTGCGCACCAGGTCCGGCGCGATCCGGAAACCGTAGCGGTACTTGCCTTCTCCCTCGATCGGCCCGCGCACCACCCGCTTGGGGAAGTCCAGCACCACCGTCTCGTCGCCGAGCACCAGCCCGACGGGGTAACCGATGCCGTCGCAGATCAGATCGCTCTGCGCCATGATCGGCTCGAACAGCGCCCGCAGCGGCTCCAGCAGCGGCTCGTTATTCGTTGCCCAGGAAGCCTTTTCGGCCGCCAGCACCGGCGCGAGGCGCTGCGCCATCAGCTCGATGTACTCGGCCTTGTTGTCGTAGATCAGGCCCGGCTCGAACGGATGGGTGAGCTCGAGCTCGCGCCCGCGCACGTCGGCGACCGAGCCGGGGATCATCAGGATCCCGCCCTCGTTGCCGTGGATGCGCATCTGCTCCAGGAACACCATCTGGTCCGGAAAGATGTTGCCTTCGTCGCCACGGTCGTCGTTCAGGTAGCGCAGTTCGTCGTCGAGGAACACCGGCGGACCGGCGGACGGCACCACCCAGGTCGCGCCGACCTGCTCGATGTAGCTGCGGCAGCGATCCATGCCGCGCTGACGCTTCTGCTTGCCGAAATTCGCCTTGGTGCGGTTCGGGATGTCGTAGACCATCGGGTACCAGATCGCGCCCGAGTACTGCAGCAGGTGGATATCGATGTGCCCGAACGCGTCGTGCAGCACGTCCATGTCCACGGGGCGGGCGTCGTTCATGTTGAAACAGGTGGTCTCGCCGTCGGAGACGACCAGTCCGGAATCGCCGATCGGGCCGTCGGCGGGTGCGCGCAGCGCGATGATCATGATGTCGATAGCACCGCCCGGCCCGGTGACCGTGTGCTTGACCGAATCCTCGGTCTCGAAGAACTTGGTGAAGCCCAGCTTCTCCAACTCGCGCTTCAGATCCGGCACCGGGTAGTCCGGCAGCAGTACGGTCGCGTCCTTGTTGACGTGCTCGGCCAGGTTCTTCGCGTCGAAGTGGTCGCGGTGCAGATGCGAGACGTAGAGGAAATCGCAGTTGCCCAGCTCGTCCCAGTCCAGCTGGGTGTTGTCGGGGAAGGGGAACCACGAACCGAAGTAGGCCGGATTGACCCACGGATCGCAAAGGATCGACCCGGCCGCGGTGCGGATGTGGAATCCGGCGTGTCCGACGCTGGTGATCTGCACGAGCTGCTCCTCCTGAAGCGTTGCCAGCCATCCAGGGTAATGGCTGCGCCGAGCGGCCCGGTCGGCGGCCGCCGTGGTCCCGCGACGCGTGACCACGGCGGTGCGCGCGCTACGACGAAACGTCGCCGATGCAGTAGCCCTGCGGTCCCGCCAGCACCGTGAAGGTACGTGTCTGGGTCACACCGGACGAATTCGTCACGGGTACGTCGACGGCGAGGTAGTCCCCGCGTAGCGCCTTGGAGCTGATCTCCTGATCCGCGAACTTGGTCGCCCCGGTCAGTTTGCCCGGGTTGTTCGCCAGCGGTGCGGCGACCGGCTTACCGGTGCCGCTGGGATCCCAGGCGGCGGGCGTGGCCTTGCACACCAGCGGATAGGTGCCTTCCTGGTCGGCCGGATCCAGCGGCTTGCCGACGAATCGGGCCAGGTAGCGCCGCACGGTGTGCCTGGCGTCGGCGTCGTTGTACTCGATCTCCTGCCCGCCGGTGGCCACCCGCGGGCAGGCGTACTCGGTGTCCAGTGCGGCGCGTTCGACGGTGACCGTGGTGCTCCGGTTCTGCCAGGTGATGCCGTCCGGGGTCGCGGTGCCCGGCTGCGCGAGCGCGGCGAGAACGGCCTGCTCGTTGCCGTACATGTCGGCGACATTGCGCGGCGCGATCGTCCAGCATTTGGCTTTCAGCTGCTCGACGGTGCTGGTCGGCAGGTCGTCGGCCCAGCGCTGCACGGCTTGCGGCAGTTCGCGCACCGTGCCCGAGGTGGGGGCGACCACCGCCGGGGTGGTCGTCGCCGGCGCAGTGGTCGGCACCGCGGCCGCCGGGGTGCCGGCCGCGGCGACCGCGCTCGGCGCGTCATCCTGCGGGATGCCGACCGTGGAGTCACAGCCCGCGAGGGCGAAGGCGCTGGTCACGGCTAATCCGCCGAGCACGGCACGGCGGGCTGCCCGCCGCACTACCTGCTGCGCTGATTCCTGTTCGCGTCCACACAGTTTCGGTAGGGCGCTGTCCACTTCGACGATCCTCTTCTCTGCCTCCGGCGGCGGGCCGTTCGGGGTCTGTGCCACACCGGGTGCGGCCCACATCGTGATGGCGCACTGCCGGATGGGACAGTCTGCGACTACGCTAGCGGAATTGTGGAACCCGTCTACCGCACGATCATCGGCCTGGCCCGAACCGTCTTCTTCGTCGAGGGGCTGAAGTTCACCGTCAAGGGCGATGAACATATCCCCGCGCAGGGTGGTGCCGTGCTCGCGGTCAACCACACCGGCTATATGGACTTCACCTACGCGGGGCTGCCGGTGCGCACGCCCAAGCGCTACATCCGGTTCATGGCCAAGAAAGAGGTCTTCGACGACAAGATCTCCGGCCCGATCATGCGCGCGCTCAAGCACATTCCGGTGGACCGGGGCGCGGGCGCCGACTCCTACAAGGCCGCGGTCGAGTACCTGCAACGTGGTGAACTCGTCGGGGTCTATCCGGAGGCGACGATCAGCCGCAGCTTCGAGATCAAGGAGTTCAAGTCCGGTGCCGCGCGCATGGCGCTGGAGGCGGACGTGCCGATCATCCCGATCGTCATCTGGGGCGCGCAGCGGGTGTGGACCAAGGGCTTCCCGAAGCGTCTGGGTCGCACCAACACCCCGATCTCCATCGCGGTCGGCGCACCCATCGCGCCGTTCGAGCCCGCCGCGGAACTGACCGCGAAACTGCGTGCGACCATGCAGGAAATGCTGCTCGACCTGCAAAAGGACTACGTGCACGAGCCGGGCGCGTACTGGGTCCCGGCCCGGCTCGGCGGTAGCGCTCCTACCCTGGAAGAGGCCGACGCGCTCGACGCCGCCGAGGCCGCGGAAAAGGCCGCACGCAAGAAGTCGGCCTCGTAGCAGCGGAGAGTTTCGGATGGCGCGGGAACCGGTTTACGACCTACTCACCGGCCTGGTCCGCACCATATTCCTGGTGCAGGGCCTGCGGATCGATATCGCCGGCCAGGAGCACATCCCGCAGGCCGGCGGGGCCGTGCTGGCCGTGAACCACACCGCGTACCTGGACTTCATGGAGGTGGGGCTGGTCGGCCGCAAGTCCGGCCGCAACGTCCGATACATGATGAAGGCCGAGCTGGAACACGGCATCGTCGGCTTTCTGATGAAGCACTGCAAGGCCATCGGGGTGGACCGCACCGCGGGCGCCGAATCCTATGGCCGCGCGGTGCAGGCGCTGCGCGACGGCGAACTGGTCGTGGTCTATCCCGAGGCCACCATCAGCCGCAGCTTCGAGTTGAAGGAATTCAAGTCCGGGGCCGCGCGCATGGCGATCGAGGCGGACGTGCCGATCGTCCCGGTGGTGATCTGGGGCGCCCACCGGGTGTGGACCAAGGACATCCCGAAAAAGCTGGGCCGCCACAACTTTCCGATCAACATCCGGGTCGGCTCGCCCATCCCCGCCGCAGAACCCGCCGAAACCCTCACCGCCACCCTGCGCACCGCGATGTCCACCCTGCTCACCCAGGCCCAGCACGACTATCCGATGGAGCCCGGCGCCCGCTGGGTCCCCGCCCGCCTCGGCGGCACCGCCCCCACCCTCGACCAGGCCGCCATCCTCGAACAGGAAGAACTCGCCCGCCGCCGCGCCGCCCGCGACCACTGATCCATCGCGTGTTCCCGTCCGGACGCGTTCGCAGTTCCGAATGCGTAGTGCAAAGGTTCAGGTAGGCGGAGACCGAGAGGCAGAGCTCGGACCCCGGCGTGGCGGCTGCGCGCGTGACCATCACCTAGTGCGACCCGGTCCTGTGAGTTGGCTGGCAGGTGGACGGGAGGTTGCCGAGAGTTCGACCCTGATCGTTGTAGAGAGCCGTTGCGCGACAGTACTTTTCGGGTACGGACATCGCTCTACGGAAGGGTCGACCTCATGATTCTGCTCTCGCTGCTGGCCGCGACGGGAAGTGCCGCCGCGGCATGGGCCACCGGAAGTGCCGCGATGGTGCTGGGAAACAGCGGCATTCTGCAGTAGACCCCGGATGGGACGGCACGTTCTGGGTGCCGTCCCATCCGGGGTATCACGCTGCGGTGGAACGGAATCCGCGCAGCCGCAGGCTGTTGCTGACGACGAACACCGACGAGAACGCCATCGCCGCACCGGCCAGCATCGGGTTCAGCAGCCCGGCCATGGCCAACGGGATCGCGGCGACGTTGTAGGCGAAGGCCCAGAACAGGTTGCCCTTGATGGTGCCGAGGGTCCTGCGGGACAACCGGATCGCGTCGGCGGCGGCGCGCAGGTCGCCGCGGACGAGGGTCAGGTCGCTCGCCTCGATCGCGACGTCGGTGCCGGTGCCCATGGCCAGGCCCAGATCGGCCTGCGCCAGGGCCGCGGCGTCGTTCACGCCGTCACCGACCATCGCGACCACCTTGCCTGCGGCCTGCAATCGCTTGACGGTGTCGACCTTGTCCTGCGGCAGCACCTCCGCGATCACTTCGTCGATCCCGACCTGGGCGGCGATCGCCGCCGCGGCCGCCTTGTTGTCGCCGGTCAGCATGATCGGGGCCAGACCGAGCGCACGCAGCTGCGAAATCGCTTCGGCCGAAGTCGGTTTCACGGCGTCGGCGACGACCAGCACGCCGCGCGCGCGTCCGTCCCAGCCCACCGCGACCGCGGTCTTACCGTCCGTCTCGGCAGCCTGCATGGCCTGTTCCAGATCGGCGCCCAACTGCTGGGACCAGTCCGCGAGCAGCCGGGCCCGGCCGACGATCACCGCGTGTCCGTCGACCACGCCCTGCACACCGAGCCCTTCGATGTTCTCGAAGCCTTCGACCGCGGCCAGATCGCCACGTTCCCTGGCGCCCTTGGCGATCGCCTGCGCGATCGGGTGCTCGGACGAATCCTCCAGCGCCCCGGCGAGCGCGAGCACCTCGTCGGCGTCTTCGCCGTCGGCCGCGACCACGTCGAGCAGGGTCATCCGGCCGGTGGTGACGGTTCCGGTCTTGTCCAGCACGATGGTGTCCACGCGCTTGGTCGACTCCAGCACCTCGGGGCCCTTGATCAGGATGCCGAGCTGCGCGCCGCGACCGGTGCCCACCAGCAACGCGGTCGGCGTGGCCAGGCCGAGCGCGCACGGGCAGGCGATGATCAGCACCGCGACCGCCGCGGTGAAGGCCGCCGCGACGGAACCGCCGGTGCCGAGCCAGAATCCGAGCGTCGCGACCGCGAGCGCCAGCACGATCGGCACGAAGATCCCGGAGATCCGGTCGGCCAGTCGCTGCGCCTGCGCCTTGCCGGTCTGCGCGTCCTCGACCAGTCTCGCCATCTGCGCCAGCTGGGTGTCCGAGCCGATCCGGGTGGCGCGCACCACGATTCGCCCGCCGACGTTCACCGTCGCACCGACCACGGTGTCCTCTGGGCCCACCTCGACCGGCACCGATTCGCCGGTCAGCATCGAGGCGTCGACCGCCGAGGACCCCTCCAGCACCACGCCGTCGGTGGCGATCTTCTCGCCGGGCCGGACTACGAACCGATCGCCGACGACCAACTGCTCCACCGGAATTCGCTGCTCCGCACCGTCGCGAAGCACCGAGACCTCTTTGGCGCCGAGCTCGAGCAGCGCGCGCAGCGCGGCGCCGGCCTGTCGCTTGGACCGGGCCTCGAAGTAGCGGCCGGCCAGGATAAAGGTGGTGACGCCCGCCGCGGCTTCTAGGTAGATGCTGCCCGAACCGTCCATCCGGGAGATGGTGAACTCGAACGGGTGCGTCATGCCCGCCGTCCCGGCGGTGCCCCAGAACAGCGCGTACAGCGACCAGCCGAAGGCGGCGAGGGTGCCCATCGACACCAGCGTGTCCATGGTCGCCGTGCCGTGGCGCAGGTTGGCCCATGCCGCCCGATGGAACGGCAGCGCGCCCCACACCACGACCGGCGCGGCCAGCGTGAGCGAGAGCCACTGCCAGTTGGTGAACTGCAAGGCGGGGATCATCGCCATCGCGATCACCGGCACGGTGAGCACCAGCGAGACCAGCAGCCTGGTTCGCAACGAGGCGGTCGGATCAGGTTCCGCGGCAGCGGTTTCCGTAGGGGCGGGGGTGGGCAGGGTCGCGCTGTACCCCGCCTGCTCGACCGTGGCGATCAGCTCGGCGGGCGAGACATCGCCGGTGACGTCGACCCGCGCCTTCTCGGTCGCGTAGTTCACCGCCGCCGTGACACCGTCGAGTTTGTTCAGCTTCTTCTCGATGCGGTTGGCGCAGGATGCGCAGGTCATGCCGCCGATCACCAGTTCGACCTGCCCGGTGCCGGGTGGTTGCGTCGCGGTGGTCATTGTGTGCTCCATTCTCTGCGGCACAGTGGTGGATCGGCAGGTCAGTGGCCGTGGCCGGCGGTGGCGTGGGTGCCGTGGCCGTCCGGCGCGGGGTCGGCGGCGACGCCCGGCGCGACGGTCAACGTGAATTCCGCGGTACGGACCACGCCGTCGTGCTGGAAGTCCAGGAACAGCCGGTAATCGCCCGCGGTCGGTGCGGTCACGTAGAACGTGATACCCGGTCCGGCCGGGGTGACGCCGTCGCCGGGTGCGCCGTCCGGATGTACGTGCAGGTAGCCGAGGTCGGTGCTGCGCAGTGCGACCAGGTGGCCGTAGGCGCCGAGGTAGGGCTGCAGGTCGGTGACGGGCGTACCGTCTTTGCGTACCGTCAGCGTCACCTTCGAGGCCTGGCCGGGCGCGACCGTGCCGTCGAGCGTGACGGCGTAACCATCGACCGTGCTGGTGGGCGCGGGTGCGGGCAGCGGCTGCGGGTCGTAGGCGCCGGCGACGCGCAGGTCGGTGCCGAGGGTCAGGTTCGCGCCGCCTGCCGGGGTGAAATCGGCGAAGACCCGATAGTCGCCCGCGCGAGTCAGATTCACCGGGACGCTCCAGGTGCCGTCCGCGCCGAGCACCGGGTGCACATGCTGGAAACCGGCCAGGTCGCGGCGGACCACGATCAGGTGCAGGTCTTTGTCGTGTGCGCGGGTGTAGCGGGTGAGCGGCGTGCCGTCCTGGTCCAGGATGCGGAACCGCAGCGGAACCGATTGCGCCGCAGTGGTGATCGGGGTATCGAGCCGCAGCGTGTATCCGCTTTCGGTGCTCATCATTCCTCCAGGTGCTTGGTCGGCGGGCGCGGGCCCGGCCTCGTGTGTCGAATCAGTGGCTCCGTCGGGGCCGAGTGCCGCGCCGGTCGCGAGTGCGATCCCGAAGACGGCGGCCAGGCCCAGGGCGAAACCGGCGAACTTGGTGGACGTGTTCATCGGATGCTCCGTTTCCGGGTCAGGCAGTGCGGCAGTGGGGACGGCAGCTCGGTCCGGGAATCGTCACGGTGCTCATCGGTCTCCTCCTGCGCTGTCGGCTCGCTCTCGGTGATTACCATACCCCCCTAGGGTACTAAGTCAAGCCGGTGGCGGCGAATCCCCGAATGCGCCACGTCACACAACGAGAAAGACCGCCGCGCAGCGCTGCGCGGCGGTCTGGTCCGTCGAGGGGGAACTGGTGGCGGGGCCTACTCGGCCGACGCCGCCACCAATTCCCCCTCGACGACTACGAGGCGTGAAGGTGGCGGGCGGTGGGGGAGGTTTCGGTGGTCGCGGGGTCGGGGTGGGTGCCGAAGAGGCGATCCGCGGTGCCGGAGGTGGTGACGGTGAACCAGTAGTGCTCGTTCTTGTAGTGGTGGTGCCGATGATTGCGCCAAACCGCTCGGTAGAGCGCGCCTTTCGGCTTGTAGTCGGTGTGGATCAGGTAGTGGGTCCACTCGTAGCCGAGGCCGAGCACCGTGATCGTCAGCAGGAAGGTCAGGCCGAGCCCGAGGCGCGGAAACGCGAACAGCGCCAACGCGATCAGAACGACCACCAGCACCGAGAGGGTCTTGGTCGGGATGAAGATCAACGGAATATCGCGCGGATCCACATGGTGCTCGCGGTGTTTACGCGCCAGCTCGCTGTCGATCGCGATCGGGCCGAGCTGCCGTGGCCGCCAATGCAAGACGGTGACGTGCACGATCCATTCGAAAGCCGGGAACACCGCCAGCATCACCGCGGGCACCATGGCGTCGGTCACCTGCCAGTCGCCGACCAGGATGCGGCCGATCAGCGCCGCGACCAGCGTGCCGCCGATGAGCCACGGCGACGGATGGCGCAGGAACTCCCGCGCCGCCGCTCCGAGTGTCAGTCCCCGGCGCAGCGACCGCTCGTCCTTGCGTACTCGCTCGCGCGCGCTCGCCTCGACCGGATCGCGTCCGGCGGCTGAATCCTGTTTCCCAGCTGCGGGTTTCGTCATGGTACTTCCTCGAATGAAGCGTGATCAGTGGCCGCCGAGGACCTCGATCAGAGCGGTGGTCGCCGGCTCGAGCAGCGCCCGAGCGATCTCGGCGGCCTCTTGCGGCCGGCCCGCCACAATGGCGGCGGCCAGTTCGCGGTACGCCCCGATATTGCCCACCTCGGCGGACATGATCGGAGCCAGCGCCACGAGCGCCGGTTCATAAGCGGCCCGCAACATGTTGAACATCAACCGGAACACGATGGAATCCGCCGCATCCACCACGTGATCCCAAAAATCCAACGCCAACCGCTGCCGCTGCACCGGATCCCCCTCCGCCGCAAGCGCTTCCACGCTTGCGAGCAGCGCGTCGACGATGGCGGGGCCGGTGTCCGCGGTGGTGGCGGTTGCACCGGAGGGCCTCGTGCTCGAAGCAGCTGCGCCGGAGGTGGTCGTGCCGGAGGTGGATCTGTCCGAGGTGGTCGCGCCAGGGGTGGTCGCGCCAGGGGTGGTTGCGCCAGGGGTGGTTGCGCCCGGGGTGGTGGTGGAGGAGGCGGTTGTGCCCGCGGGAGGCGTTGTCTCGGCGCTCTCCGTGTGCGAGGTGGCGCCCTCGTCTGTCGCGCTCGATGTCGAGGTGGAGATGGTGCTACCCGAGCCGTCGGCTGACGGAGTGGTGGTAGCTGTGCCGTCGGCGTATGGGGCGGCGTCGGGTTCGGTGTGGGTGCGGGCGGAGCGGGCGGCGGCGAGTTCGGCGACTTTGGGGCCGTTGTGCAGGCGCGCCTCCAGGATGCTGCGCGCTACGGCGGGGTCGAGTTCACCGGCCTGTACGAGCAGGCGGGGTAGCACCTCGAGTCCGGCGCCGCGCCGATAGTCCAGCACGGTCGTCGCATCCCCTTGCCGCACCGACACCAGTCCCGCCGCCGCCAGCCGCTGCAACGCCTCTCGCACCGCGGGTCGCGACACCCCCAGCGCCTCGGCCAGCTGCCGCTCACTCGGCAGTGTCGCCCCCGGCGCCAACTCCCCACTCAGCACATCCGCCACGATCTGCTCGAAGACATCCCCCGACACCGACCGCTTGACCACAGGTTGCAACGCCATACCCCCACTCTGCACCCACAGAGGTAAGGAGGTCAAGTGGTCAGACCAATTCGCGCATCGCCAGCGCGAACACCGGCCAATGGCTGAGGTCGCCCAGCACGCCGACAACTCCGCGCCCCCTTTCTGACGCCGCGCACCCGTTTAAGCAGGCCGGAGCAGGTGCGGGAACACGAAGGGGTGCGTGCGTGATGGAGAGTCTGTGAACTCCGCTCAAACGTGCTCGGTTCTCCAGGGAAGAAGTACCGCGCTGGACAGGAGGGCCAAGGCGGCGCAGAACAGTGCGGTGCGGACGCTGGTGCAGGTGGCGAGCAGTCCGCCGAGGGCGATGAAGAGGGGTTGGCAGGCGCGGGCACTGATCGACCAGGCGAGCCCGACCCGGGACAGATACTGGTCGGCGGTCGCACGCATGCGGAAGGTGGTGAACACCGGGTTGAAGACGCCCGCGCTGAACAGCAGCATCGTTTCCGCGCCGACGATGACGACGAGTCCCGCGACGCCGGGCTGGGCGAGCAACAGCAGACCCATCCAGCAGGTGCGCAGCACACCGAACCCCAGCAGCACCGAGCGTTCCCCGAGACGGGTCACCAACCGGTTGGCCAGCAAGGACCCGATCACCCCACCGAAGGTGGGCAGTCCGAGGGCCAGACCGTACTGCCATGGTGCGAGCCGCAGTTCGCGCAGCATCAGCAGCGCCAGCAGCGGACCGCTGAGCCGGATCGCACCACCGAAAACCATGGCGTTCCAGAACAGCGCGTGCAGCGTGCGGTGCCGGAAAATGTAGGACCAGCCACCACGGAGTTCGGCGGCCCACCGCTGCTCACCCGACGCCTCCGGCGGTGCGGGCTCCGGCGTCCGCATCGAGCGAATCCCCAACGCGGACACCAGAAAACTGACCGCATCGAGCAGCACGGCGACCCCTGCCCCGAACACCCCGATCAGCACACCGCCGACCGGCGCGCCGAGCCCTCCGACGGTCCAGAAGGTCGACTCGAACCTGCTGTTCGCCGCGGTCAACAGCGCTGGGGGCACCAGCGCTTTGAGATGCGCTCCACTGGCCGCACTGAACACCATGGTGCCGAGCACCTGCGCCGTGGCCACGAAACACAGCTGCCCGTAACTCAATCCGCCGAACACCATCGTCGCGGGCACGGTCGCGAGCGCGCCGAAACACAGCAGGTCCGCGCCGATCATGATCGGCCGCTTCCGATGGAACTCGACGAACGGCCCGAGCGGCACCGCGACCACCGCCCCGACCACCGCCGACAACGCTGCGAGCAGGGCAACCCGAAGATCCGACACCTCCAGCACCACGATCGCGATCAGCGGCAAAGCCCCCATGCTCAGCGAACTCCCGAGCTGACTGACCGCGAACGCTCCCCACAGCCGAGGAAAGTCCTTGGGCAGCCGGTCCTGCGCCACCTCGCCCGTCCGCGTCATCGAGTCCCCTTCTCCCCGCGACGAAATGCCAAGTATCCACGTCGACACTCGATGACCTGAGCCGACGCGCTGCCTCGGATCGCCCGAACCTCTTCTGCTGTCGCATAACCTATTCCGCACGCCAGGACACGTGCGGCTGGGCAACAGCGTTGCGAGTCGCGGATTCAACCTGAGGCCGGAACCGCAGATGGCGGCCGGCCAGAGAGCAGTTGTCCCACAACCACATTCCGTGCCTCAGGACGCGTGCAGCTGGGCAGAAGCGTTGCGAGTCCATCGCCGTTTCAGCTGGGGGGGATCCACAGATGGCGGCCGGTCAGAGGGCAGTTGTCGCACAACCACATTCCGCGCGTCAGGGCGCGTGCGGCAATGCAGGAGTGTTGCGAGTCCGTCGCGGTTTCAGCTGGGGTCGGAACCGCGGATGGCGGCCAGCCAGAGGGCGGCGGCTGCGGCGACCGTGGTGGCGGCGAAGAAGGTGATGAGGTCGCCGCCGTCTATGTAGATCCAGAGCAGGGCAGCGAAAGGGGCTGCGACGGTGGGCTGGGCGTCGAAGAGCAGGCGGCGGCGCAGGCGGGTGGCGGTGTGGACCGGGGCGGCGGGGTCGGGGCGGGACGGATTGTCCACGAGGCGGCCCGGGGGTTCGGTGGCGCGGATGCGGCCCGAGGGATAGAGGCGGTGACCCGCGAGGTGGATGGTGTGGTCGGTGAGTTCGGCGCGGTCTTCGGTGAGCGTCAACAGGACCGGGTCGAAGTAGACGGGAAGCCAACGCGGCCTGCCGGTTCCACTGACCTCCAACCAGGATCGGCTGACCAGCCGATACTGCTGCCGAATCCGCGAAACACCGACCTCGCGTGCCGTTCCCCCCGGCCAGCAGGCGAAAAGCCCCCGCGCGACGCCGATCCGGTAGCCGGAATACCCGGCGATCCCCAGCCCCACCGTGGCGAGCGCCGCCACCTGGTCCGGATCGCCGAACGGCGCCCAGGCGAAACAAACCGCCAGGGCGCCGATCGTCACACCGATCGGATAGGCCAGGGGGTGGCCTGATCCGAAAGTCACTTCACGAAACCGACTTTCGTGTAGTCGACCGAGGCGAGGCCGAAAGCGCCGTAGTTGGCGAGGTTGTCGCGGACCGCTACGGCACCCGGCGACTGCACGATCGGCAGCGAGAAGCCTTCTTCGAAGATCATCCGGTCAGCCTTGTTCGCCAGCTCTACCGCTTTCTGCGGATCGAGTTCCGAAATGACCTCTTCGATCAGCGCATTCAGTTCCGGCGTGCCGATCTTGCCCTTGTTGCTTTGGGGAACCGCGGGATCGTATGCGTAGATCTGCGGCAGCGCGCCGAGCGGGAAGATGCTTCCGGACCAGGTGAACTGGACGACATCGAAGTTGCCCGGGTCGACGACGTCGGTGAACAAGCCGTTGCCGGGAACCGTCTGGATCTCGAGTTTGACGCCGACTTTCGCAAGGTTCTGTTGCGCGATCTGCGCGATCTGCACCCAGGCATCCTGCTGGTACATCACGTCGCGAATCACGAGTTTGCGGCCGTCTTTTTCCCGGACATCCCCGTTGAGTTTCCAGCCCAATTCGTCGAGCATGCGCGCGGCGGCATCGGGGTCATAGCCGACTACGGCGGAGTTGTCCTGGTAGCCCTTCTGACCTTCCATGAAGATGTGGTTGTTCAGGGGTTTCGGATCCTGCACCACCCCGTTCTGCGTCGCGGTCGCGATACCCTGCCGGTCGATGGCCTTCGAGATCGCCACGCGCAGTTTCGGATCCGCGAGAATCGAGCCGGGCGCACCGTTGAAGGTGAAGTGCGAGAACGTCGGACGCGGAGCGCGACGCACCTTGATCCCCGGCGAGTTTGTCGCGGTCTTCACCTCATCGATGCCGGACACGGTGGCGTAGTCGAGTTCATTGTTCTGCAACGCGCTGATCCTGGCCGAGTAATCGAGCACGCTGAAGGTAACGGTGTCGAGTTTGGGTGTGTCACCCCACCATTTCGGATTGCGGCTCAGCACGATCCGCTGCTGCGCCTTATCGATCGAGGTGATCGTGAACGGCCCGGAGGACACCGGCAGGTTGTTACGGTCGACGTCGTTGAAGGCCTGTGGCGTCGCCATCGACGCCTTCGGGTAGAGCGGATTGAACAGGCCCTCCCATTCCGCGTAGTGCTTTCCGAAGGTGACGATCGCTTGCCGATCGTCGACTCCGCGTTCCACCTTGTCGACGCGGCTGTAGCCCTGCGTCGCCGCTACCTGGAATTCGGTGTTGCGCCCGCATGTCCTCCCACGTGATCGGGGACCCGTCCGACCAGATCGCTTTGGGATTGATGGTGTAGGTGATCTGCTGCGGCTCTGTGCTGGTCAGCTTCACGTCGGTGAAGAAGTTGTGGTCGACCGAGATTTCGCCGGCCGCGTTCGAGGTGATGGTGCCCGGCATCGCCCACGAAATCAGATCCGAGGCCTCGCCATCGGAGTCGACGTGATGAGCGTTGAATGTCGCCGGAAAATTAGTGAGGGTAAGCCGCAGATTGCCACCGTCGCGCAGCTCGCTTGCGTCCTTCGGATTGACGTCGTTGACCGCGCCGATACCGACCGAGCTCGTCTCCGGCTCGTCGCCCGAACCACATCCGGCCACGATCAGCGCCAAGGCGACGGCAGGCGCGGCGCATCGCACGCCGATCCAACGGATACTGCGGGACTTCCGTGCGGGTGAGTTCATTTCACGAATCCGATCTCCGAGCAGTCGTAGGGGCAGTTCACTTGACGAAACCGATCTTGGTGTAGTCGTAAGACGCCAGTCCAGCCGCACCGTAGTTGGCGAGTTCGGCGCGGACGCCGACGTTGCCGGGGGTTTGGTAGAGCGGCAGGGAATGCCCTTCTTCGAAGATCTTCCGGTCGACCTCGTTGGCCAGTTCGATCACCTGCTGCGGATCGAGTTCGGAGACGGTGCGTTCGATGAGCGCGTTGAGTTCCGGCGAACCGATGCGGCCGTAATTGCCTTGCAGGTCATCGGGGTTGTACGCGAACAGCTGGGCGAGGTCACCGATCGGGAACGCGTCGCCGACCAGGGAGAACTGGGCGACGTCGAAGTTGCCCGGACGGATGACATCGGTGAACAGGCCCTGGGCGGGCCGGGTGTCGATGATCAGTTTGACGCCGACCTGGGCCAGATTCTGCTGCATGATCTGCGCCATCTGAACCCAGCCCTGGCTGTTGAGCATGACGTCGCGGATCTCGAGTTTGCGGCCGTCTTTCTCCCGGACATCGCCGTTGAGCTTCCAGCCGAGCTCGTCGAGCATCCGCGCGGCTGCGGCGGGGTCATACGCGATCGGCGCCGAATTATCCTGGTAGCCGACCTGTCCGGCGAGGAAGACGTGACTGTTCAACGGTTTCGGATTCTCCACCATCCCGTTGTGGATGGCGGTGACGATGCCCTGCCGGTCGATCGCCTTCGACACCGCAATGCGCAGTTGCCGATCGGCGAGGATGGCGCCGGGTGCCCCGTTGAAGCGCAGGTGACCCCAGAAGTTGCTGGTCGCCCGGCGGATCGCGATGCCGGGGGTGTTCTTCGCGGTGCGCACGTCGTCGATGGTGCCGAGCCCGACGGCGTCGATCTCGTTGTTCTGCAACGCGGGAATCATGGCGGCGGAGTCGAGCACGCTGAAGGTGATGGTGTCGAGCTTCGGCTTCTCACCCCACCAGTTCGGGTTGTGGCCGAGCACCACGCGGCGCTGGGTGCGATCGACCGACTGCACGATGAACGGCCCGGCGGTGAGCTTGATGCCGTCGATCAGGCTCTTGTTGAACGCTTCCGGGTTCGCGGTCACCGACCGGTGGAACAGGAACGCCTCACCGGCGAATTGCCCCTGCCATTCCGCGTAGGGCTGTTTGAAGGTGATGACGGCTTGCCGGTCGTCGGCACCGCGTTCGATCTTCGCCACCCGGTCGAAGCCGAACGACTGCGCGACCAGGAACTGCTTGTCGGCACCGTTCAGCGCGGCGCCCTGAGCGCGCATGTCCTCCCAGGTGATCGGCGATCCGTCCGACCACACTGCTTTCGGGTTGATCGTGTAGGTCACGACCTGCGGGTTGGTGCTGGTGAGCTGGATATCGGTGAAGTAGTCGGTATCGATCGTCAGCTTGCCCGCCGCATCGGTCCGGTAGGCGCGCGGCATGGTGGGCCGCAGGATGCTGCTGATCGAGGCATCGTTGCCGTCGATGGACAGCGTGTTCCAGTTCTCCGGAATCGCCGATGTCGCCAGTCGCAGGTTGCCGCCGTCGCGTAATTCGTCGCGCCCCTTGGGGTTGATGTCGTTGGTCGTGCTCAGCGCGCCCGTCTCACCTTGTGCGTGGCCGTCGTCGTCGGAGCTCGCGCAAGCACTGACGAGCAGGCCGAGCGCGACCATCGGAACAGCGAATCTGGTTGCGGCCGAACGTCTCCACAGGGAGGTCCGGCCGGGTGCGGCTTGGCTCACTTCACAAATCCGATCTTGGTGTAGTCGTACGACGCCAGCCCCGGTGACCCGAAGTTGGCGATATCGGCGCGCACGCCCCAGTTGCCTTCGGACTGGGTCAGCGGCAGCGAATGTCCCTCCTCGAACACCTTGCGGTCCACCTCGTTGGCGAGTTCGATCGCCTTCTTCGGGTCCAGTTCGGACAGGGTGCGATCGATGAGGTCGTTGAGCTCCGGCGAGCCGATCTGGCCGAAGTTGTTCTGCCAGTCGCCGGGATGGAACCCGTAGGTCTGCGGAATGCTGCTGAACGGGAACGCGTCACCGACGAAGATGAACTGCGCGGCGTCGAAGTTGCCCGGGATGATGACATCGGTGAAATAGCCTGCGCCGGGCTTGGTGTCGATCACCAGCTTGACGCCGATCTGGGCCAGGTTCTGCTGGATGATCTGCGCGATCTGCACCCAGACGTCGTCTTTGTACATGACGTCGCGGATCTCTAGCTTGCGGCCGTCCTTTTCCCTGGTGTCGCCGTTGAGTTTCCAGCCGAGCGCGTCGAGTTCCTTTGCGGCGGCGGCCGGGTCGAAGCCGAGGCTGTTGTCCCGGTAGCCCGCCTGGCCTTCCAGGAAGACGTGGCTGTTCAGCGGTTTCGGCTGCTCTACCAGCCCGTTCTGGACGGCGTTCGCGATGCCCTGCCGGTCGATCGCCTTCGAGATCGCCACGCGCAGTGCGGGATCGGCGAGGATGGAGCCGGGTGCGCCGTTGAAGGTGATGTGGCGCCAGCGATTACCGGGCGCGCGCCGGATGGCGACATCCGAGGACCGCCGCAGCGTGGTCACGTCGTCGAGGGTGCGCAGCAGCGCGGCGTCGAGTTCGTTGTTCTGCACGGCCTGCACCCAGGCGGTGCTGTCGAGCACGCTGTAGGTGATGGTGTCGAGTTTGGGCTTGTCGCCCCACCAGTTCGGGTTGCGGCCCAAGACGATCCGGCCCTGGCCGCGATCGGTCGACTGGACCAGGAACGGACCCGCGGTCGGCCCCATGTTGTCGACCAGGCCCTTGTTGAAGGTCTCCGGGTCGGCCGTGACCGACTTGGGGAACAGCGACATGTTCCCGGCGAACTGCCCCCGCCACTCGGTGAACGGCTGTTTGAAGGTGATGACCGCCTGCCGGTCGTCGACGCCGCGCTCCACCTTCGCCACCCGGTCGAAGCCGACGGTGATGGCGATCAGATAGCGCTTGTCGGTGCCGTCCAGCGCCTTCGCCTGCGCCGCGATGTCCTCCCAGGTGATCGGATTACCGTCGGACCACACGGCTTTCGGGTTGATCGTGTACGTGACCACCTGCGGCTCGGTGCTGGTGAGCTGGACGTCGGTGAAGTAGTCCTTGTTGATGGTGAGCTCGCCGGCCGCGTTCGTGTGGAACGCGCGTGGCATCAACGGCCGTTCGATATCGGCGATCTCACCGTCGTTGCCGTCGATGGACAGCGTGTTCCAGTTCGCCGGGAACGCCGTGGTCGGCAGCCGCAGATTGCCGCCGTCCCGTAGCTCGGCGGGGTCCTTCGGGTTGATATCGCTGGTGCTGCCCAGCGCGCTGGTCACCCCGCTGACCGAGCCGCCGTCGTCCGCGGCGCAGCCCGCCGCGATGAGGGACAGCGCGACCAACGCGATCGCACAGCGCGGTGCCAGTGTTCGGCTCGATCGGACCCTCATCGCACTCCCCTGACTATCGGCTGACGGCCGGCACGGGCACCGCATCGATCAGCTCGCGGGTGTACTCGTGCCGCGGTGCCGCGAAAATCTGTTCCGCGGTACCGGATTCGACGATCTTGCCGCGGTACATCACCGCGATGTCGTGCGCCAGATTGCGCACCACGGACAGGTCGTGCGAGACGAACAGGTAGGAGAGGCCGCGTTCGATCTGCAAGTCGCGCAACAGGTTCAGCACACCGGCCTGAATGGAGACGTCCAGCGAGGACACCGGCTCGTCCAGCACCAGGATCTCCGGGTCCAGCGCCAGCGCGCGGGCGATGCTGATGCGCTGCTTCTGGCCGCCGGAGAAGTCGGCGGGGTAGCGCTCGGCATGTTCGCGCCGCAGCCCGACCTGTTCGAGCAGTTCCGGCACACGCCGCTCGATCTCGGCGCGGGGTCGTCCGTCGATGCGCATCGGCTCGGCCAGCGCGTCGAAGATCGGCAGGCGCGGGTCCAGCGACGCGGTCGGATCCTGGAAGACGATCTGCATCTTTCGCCGGATCTCGCGTCGCTGCGCCTTGTTCAGGGACGCGACATCGCTGCCCATGATCTCGATCGTGCCCGATTCCGGGCTGATCAGGTCGAGAATCTGGGTGAGCGTGGTCGATTTGCCGGAACCGGACTCACCGACCAGCGCGAGCGTGCGACCCTGGCGGATCTCGAAGCTGATCCCGTCGACCGCGCGGATCTCGCCCTTGCGGCGGCGGAACACGATGCCGGCGGTGATCGGGAAGGTCTTCACCAGATCCGAGACCCGCAGCACCACCCGGTCGCTCACCTCGGCCTCGACCTCCGGCGCGGACACCTCCTGCCGGTAGGCCTCGAACAACGCGTCGCTGCCGACCTCCGCGGTACGGATGCAGGCCGCGGCGTGGCCGGGGTTGGTCTTCTCCAGCGGCGGTTCGGCGACCCGGCACTCGTCGATCGCGATCGGGCAGCGCGGCGCGAACGAGCAGCCCGGCGGCAGATCGTGCATGGCGGGCGGCGAGCCGACGATCGGGATGAGCGGCGACCTCGCGGGGCCGTCCATCCGCGGGATGGAACCGAGCAGGCCCACCGTGTACGGCATCCGCGGCGCACTGAAAAGCGCAGCGGTGGAGGCGGTTTCGACGATCTTCCCGGCGTACATCACCGCGACCCGATCGGCCAGGGTCGCCGCGATGCCCATGTCGTGGGTGATCATGACGACGCCCGCGCCGGTGATATCGCGCGCTTTACGCAGCAGATTCAGGATCTGCTTCTGCACCGTGACGTCCAGCGCCGTGGTCGGTTCGTCGCAGATGATCAGCGCCGGATCGTTCGCGATCGCCATCGCGATGACCACGCGCTGGCGCATACCGCCGGAGAACTCGTGCGGAAACGCCTTGGCGCGCACCTCGGGTTCGCTGATGCCGACCAGGCCGAGCAGTTCCACCGCTTTGGCCGCGGCCTCGGACTTGCTCAGGTTGCCGTGTGCCAGCAGGGCTTCGGCGATCTGCTCACCGACCCGGTACACCGGGGTCAGCGCCGACAGCGGATCCTGGAACACCATGCTGATGGAACTGCCACGCAGCCTGGACAATTCGCGATCGCCCAGGCCGAGCAGTTCCCGGCCGCGCAACCGGATCGAGCCGCCGATGCGGGCCTGCTCCGGCAGCAGCCCCATCACCGCGAGCGAGGACACCGACTTGCCGGAGCCGGATTCGCCCACGATGGCGAGCACTTCGCCGTCGGACACCGTGTAATTGACCCCGCGCACCGCCTCGATGCGGCCCTCTTCGCTGGGGAAGGAGACGCGCAGATCGGTCACCTCCAGCAGCGGCGCGGTGAAGTTCCCGGTCATGGTTTTGCCTTCTTCTTCGAGCGCGCCCGCTTGGCACCGGGATCGAACGCGTCACGCAGTCCGTCGCCGACCAGGTTGGCGCACAACACGATGGTGATCAACAGGCCACCGGCGAACAGGAACAGCCACGGATAGGTCAGCGCCGATTTGGTGCCCGCCGCGATGAGCGAGCCAAGCGAGACATCCGGCGGCTGCACACCGAAACCGAGGAAGCTGAGCCCGGTTTCGGCCATGATCGCCGCGCCCACCGCCAGCGTGGTGTCGATGATCAGGATCGAGGCGATGTTCGGCAGGATGTGGCTGACGATGACCGTGCGCGTCGGCGCGCCCATATATCGTGCGGCTCTGACGAATTCGCGGTCGCGCAGACTCAACGTGAGACCGCGCACGATGCGCGCGCTGATCATCCAGCCGAACACGCTGAGCAACAGGATGAGCAGCAGGATCGACCCGCTGCCCTTCGTCCGCGGCGCGAACAGCGCGACGATGATGAAGCTGGGCACCACGAGCAGCAAATCGACCAGCCACATGATCGCGCGATCGGTCCAGCCGCCGAGCAGCCCGGCCATCGCGCCCGCCGTCGCGGCGATGACGGTGGAGATCACGGCGACACACAGGCCGATCACCAGCGATTTCTGCATACCGCGCAGCGTCTGGGCGAGCACGTCCTGCCCGATCTGCGTGGTGCCGAACGGGTGCTTCGCGCTCGGCGGCTTGAGCAGCGCGGTGTAGTCCAGCTGCTGGTAGTCGTACTTCAGCAGCGGCGGCAGCGCGAAACTCGCGATGAACAGCAGGATCAGGATCACGCCGCCGACCACGGCCGGCTTGTTGCGCAGGAACCGGCGCCACACCAGTTTGCGCCGACCGGCCGCAGCAGGCTCTGGTGCCCCTTGAACGATGATTTCCGCTTCGGTCATGAGACTCGCACCCTCGGATCCAACAGGGCCAGCACGATATCGGAGAGCAGGCCCGAGACCAGCACCACCAATCCGGCGAACGCGGTCACCGTGACCACCGGGTACAGGTCCTGGGCGTTGATCGAATCGACGAGCCACTCGCCGACCCCGTGCCAGCCGAAGATCTTCTCGGTGAACGTCGCACCGGTGATCAGGCCGAGCAGGCTGTAGGCGAACAGCGTCGCCATCGGGATCAGCGCCGTTCGCAATCCGTGCTTGTACAGCGCCTTGCTGCGGGTGAGGCCCTTCGCGCGGGCGGTGCGGATGAAATCGCTCTGCAGCACGTCGAGCATGGCGTTGCGCTGATAGCGGCTGTAGCCCGCCATGCCGCCGAGTGCCAGGCCCGCCGTCGGCAGCACGAGATGCTGCAACCGGTCGAGCAACTGCGGCCAGAATCCGTCGATCCGGTTCGCCGACGTTTCCCCGGTATAGAGGAAAATCTGCGCACCGGTGAGCGAATTTATTTCCAGCGCACCGTATTTCAGCAGAGTCGCGAGCAAGAACACCGGCGTGCTGAGGACCAGTAGCGAGATGATCGTGGTGAAGTAGTCGCTGAATTTGTATTGCCGGATCGCGCCGGCCGCACCGATCAGGACACCGAGCACCGTGCCGACCAGCGAACCGATGATCAGCAACCGCAGACTCACCGCCACCCGGCGCGGCAACTCCGCGCTCACCGGCTGACCGGCCAGGGTCTTCCCGAAATCGCCTTGCGGAATCCCTTTGAGCCAGGTGAGATAGCGCTGCGGGATCGGGTCGTTGAGATGTAACTCCTCGGCCTTGGCGTCGATCACCGCCTGCGGCGGGCGCGGATTGCGTTGTTCCAGACTGTCCAGCGGCCGGAACGTCAATGACGCCAGGCTGAAGGTCAGGAACGACGCCAGCAGCAACAGCACGACATAGTGAAGCGCGCGTCGTAGCAGGAAGCCGGTCATCAGTCCTCGTGTGTCTTTCGGCTGGACGGACCAGCGACGAGTATTAGCCCCTGATCATAAGGACGTCGACCCGAACGCGCGTGGCACGTGGCGTTCGGGCATGTCCTTTATTCTGTGCGGCACAGACATGTGCGGGTTTTTCCGCTGAGGGGGAGTCATGGTGTCACCGCAATATCCCAGCGGCTACCACCCGTATCCCGGCTATCCGGGCGTTGTGCCTGCGCCCAGTGGCGCGACCGCGATCACCGCGGGGGTGCTCGCGTGTGTCGGCGCGGTCGGGCAATTACTCGGCGGCGCGGTCAACCTGGTGTTCGGGATCGTCGATATCGGCCATGAACTCGGCGAATACGATGCCACCGGGCTGCTGGGGCAGAGTTGGTACCGGACTTTCGCCCTCACCAGCGGGGCGGCGGCGCTACTGACCGCGGTGCTGCTCGGCGTCGGCGCGATCGGCCTGTTGCGCCGCAAACAGTTCGGCCGGATGCTCGTCGTGGTCGGCTGCGCGGCGGTGATCGTCCTCGGCATCGTCTCGTTCGCCCTCGTCCAATCCGCGGGCGGCTCGTGGGACAGTTCCCTCGGCGTGAGCACCGGCATCAGCGGACTCGTCGGCTTGCTGTTCCCGGTCGGCACCGCCGCCCTCGCCCTGGTCCCCGCCACCACCCGCTGGCTCGCCCACACCCCGGCCGCCTATCCGTACGCTCCACCCCAAGGCGCCCCTTGGACCGCACAGCCGTGGCAGCCGCCCTTCCCCGATCAACCCCAAGTCAATTGGCAGGCCACACCCGCGATACCAGCCTCAGGCGACCAACCCACCTGGGGCGCGCCGGGAAGCCAAGCCCCGCACGCTCCTTGGGGCGCACCCACGCCGAACACCCAAACGCCGCCCCCGATCGGCGCACAGCCCGCTCACCCTCAACCGAACTGGGCAGCACCGGAAGCCCCAGCCCAACCCGCCCGCTCGTGGGCCACATCCGGTGGCGAAGCCTCGACCGACCAACCCGCGCCCGCGACATGGGGCCCTGCCTCGCAAGACATCCAACCCGCCGCGTCTGCGCAAGCCCGATCCGATTCCCCTGCGCACCACGATGATTCGGTCTGGCAGCCGCCGTCGTCCGCAAAACCTGCATCGCCCGCCCCGGACCCGGACGTCACGGTCGAGCACCCACCCTCGCCCTAGCCCCTTGGACAGGTCATGTCGTGTTCGGGCATGGTGCCGTCCACCAGGTAGCTGGTGACGACGTCGGACGCGCAACGGTTGGCGCCGAGAACATAGACCCCGTGCCCACTCCCGTCGACAGTGACCAACCGGGACCGTGCACCGAACTTCTCGTCGAGGAGCTCGCCGCCATGTAGCGGGGTGACCGGGTCGCGCTGGTTCTGCACGATCAGCACATCGGCCGGGCCGCTGTTGTCGATCCGCACCGGCGGCTCGGACGGCCCGAGTGTCCAGTAGGCGCAGGGCATGACGTTCGCGGCGGCCGCGCCGTAGAGCGGATACCGTTCCCGGTCCTCGGCGACGGCCCGCTGGTAGGTCTGGACGTCCGCGGGCCATTCGACATCGTTGCAGGTCACAGCGAGAAAGACGGACCAGGCGTTATCGTTCGGCGACGCCGCGCCGGTACCCGGTGGACGGCCGCCCGCAGATCCGGGATGTCCGGTTTCGAGCAGCGATTTCCAGCTCTCGGCCGCCGGCGCGTACAACGCCGGGCGATAGAGCGTGAAGAAGGTGCCGAACCGGAAGAGGCCGCCGTCCATCCCGTCCACCGGGTGCGCGTCGAGTCGCTCGGCGAGAGTGAAGTACGTCCGCCGCACCTCTTCCGGTGTGCGGCCCAGACCGTAGGTGTCGTGGTGGTCGGCGGCCCATGCCGCGAAGTCGGGGAACGTATCATCCATGCCGCGGCCGTACCGGCGCATCCCGTCGTGGTCGAGGTAGGTGTCGCCGATATTGCTGTCGAGCACGATGCGGTCGGCCTGCTGCGGGAACATCGAGGCGTAGGCGGCGCCCAGCGCGGTGCCGTACGAGTAACCGAGGAAGCTGGCTTTGTCCGCACCCAGCGCCTCCCGGATCCGGTCCAGGTCGCGGGCCATATTCGCGGTCGACACAGACCGCAACCGGCCCTCGTGGTCGTTGGCCGCGCACTGTTCGGCGACCCCCTGGGCGACCGTGGCCCGCTCGGTGACCGCCGCCTCGTGCACCGCATACGGCGGGATATTGCCGAAGTACGCCTGATCATCGGTGAACCCGCAGCTCACCGGTGCCGAATGGCCGACCCCGCGGGTATCCATACCGATCACGTCATAGCTGTCCAGCACCGCGGCGGGCAGCCCGTGCGCAGCCAGGAACTTGGGCTGGTCCAACCCTGTTCCACCCGGACCACCGGGGTTGAGTAGCAACACTCCGCGACGCTTGTCCGGATGCTTACTCGCCAGCCGCGAGATCATGATCTCGATCTGCGCGCCCGCGGGCTCGCGGTAATTCAATGGTGCCGGCACAGTGGCGCACTGCAACTGAGCCGGCCCGGCCGCGGGATCTTCGACGCCCTCCGGGCATGCGCCCCACTGCACCTGCGCTACGGGGTCTTCGTCCGGCCTCGCGACCACGATGAGCGCTCCGACCATCACCGCGGTGAGACCGAGAACGGCCAGCAGGCTCCGGGTCCGTTGTCGATTCATACGCTGCTACTCCCTGACGAAATGGCGCCTACCACGACAAACCCGTCCGCTGGGCTCGTGTCCGGCTGGTATCTGAACGAGTCTGTCGAGCCCGCCCCGGTCGGCACATCGCTCCGGGGGCGGCAATCGTGTTCGACGAAAGTCGAGGCGGCGATTCGCCCCGGGTCGAGCCCCCTCTCAGCCGCTGGGCTGCTGCTTCCGGCCGGTCGGTGTCGCGATAATGACCGGGTGGACACCGACGGCGCCGCACGACTCGGGGCATGGCAGCAGATCTGGCGGCTGACCGCGGCCGCGGTAATCGGCACGGCCTTCTGGTTCGCCGTCGCCACGGCGCTGCCGGTGGGCTGCGCGGCCGATACGTGTTCCTGGTTCGTCACCGGTGATCCGCTGCTCGCGCTCGGCTGCTTGACGGTGCTGCTGTGGCGGCGGCGGTTCCCGTTCACCGTCGCGTTGGTGGTCGTGATCGCCTCGGCGGCGTCGGCGCTCGCCACCGGGGCCGCGTTGCTGGCACTGTGTTCGCTGTCCACTCGCCGTCGTCCGGTCGAGATCGGGGTAGTCGTCGTGGCGTATGTGACCGCGGCTCAGTTCACCGAAGAGCTCTATCCGCTCGGTACGCCGGCCGTCCCGATCTGGCTGGAACTCGCGCTGCCACTGGCCAGCGCGGGGATCGCGGTGGCAACCGGTGTGGCCATCGACGCGCGTCGCGTCGAAGTGCGATCGCTGCGCGATCGTGCCGACAGCGCGGAACGCGAACAGGCCGCCCGGGCGGCGCAGGCACAGGCCACCGAACGCAATCGGATCGCCCGCGAGATGCACGATGTGCTCGCGCACCGGATTTCGCTGGTCGCCATGCAAGCCGGCGTGCTGGATCACCGTGACGATCTCGCAGCCGAGGAGAAGCGCACACTGATCCGCGGGATCGCCGACGGTTCCCGCCAAGCACTGGAAGAACTCCGCGACGTCCTCGGCGTCCTGCGCGCCGACCCCGACCGCCCCGAACCACCGCAACCCACCCTGGACCGGATCTCGGAGCTGGTGGCCGACGCCCGATCATCGGGCCTGGACGTCACGCTCACCAGCACGGTCAGCGCCACCCCACCCGAGACCGTGGGACGGACCGGCTATCGGGTAATCCAGGAAGGGCTGACCAACGCCGCGAAACATGCCCCGGCCGCACAGGTGCACATCACCGTAGCTGGGGCGCCCGGCGGTGAACTGCACGTCAGCGTGCGCAATTCCGCGGCCGCGACCGCCGTCGCCCGGCCACCGGCCTCGGGCTTCGGTCTCCTCGGCCTCGCCGAACGAATCACCCTCGCCGGCGGAACACTCGACCACCGCCGCACCTGCGACAACGGGTACGTTCTCACCGCGCAACTTCCCTGGCCGGGGCACGACCACGAGAAACGAGCATGAGTGCGCAGTGAACAGGAGACGGTGCGCGTCGTCATCGTCGACGACGACCAGCTGGTGCGGATGGCCCTACGACTCGTCATCGACGGCGAGCCGGACCTGACCGTCGTCGCGGAGGCCGCCGACGGGGACACCGCGATCGAGGTGGTGGCCGAACAGCGACCGGACGTCGTGCTGATGGATGTGCGGATGCCCGGCCGCGACGGTGTCGACACCACCCGGTACCTGCGCGACGTGCCGGATGCGCCGGCGGTCCTGATGCTGACCACCTTCGACTCCGACGAGCTGGTACTCGGTGCCCTACGCGCCGGGGCGCTCGGCTTCGTGCTCAAGGACACTCCGCCCGCCCGGATCGCCGACGCGGTGCGCACCGTCGCGGCGGGCAACCCCGTGCTGTCTCCCACGGTCACGGCGCGGGTGATCGCCGCGGCCACCGGACCGGGGTCCGCCGAAGCCCGCAGCGCCGCCCGCGACGTCGCGCGGAAGCGACTGGCTGCCCTGTCCGAACGCGAACTCGACACCGCGCGCGCCATCGCCGACGGGCTGGGCAACCCGGAGATCGCCGCCCGGCTGAAGGTCACCGTCGCCACCGTCAAGGCACACACCGGCAACCTGTTCACCAAACTGGGCGTCGCTAATCGAGTACAGATCGCGCTGTTGGTCCGCGACGCAGAACAGTGACCAGGCAGCCGCTCAGCGGTGCCGCCCCACAAGGCAAGCCGCCCGGCCCGGCTGGACAGGTCGGGACCGGTTCGTGGAGTTCGGGTCGCTGAGGCCGGTGTGGAGGGTGCGCGGCCTACTGGTGGGTATCAACCGGTGGTACCGGGTCACCTGGGGGACGGTTGTCCGGCAGGATGGAATAGGTGACCCACTTGCACCTGCCCAAGCCGAAGATGGTGGCCACCGATGTGGACGGCACCCTCATCGATCACGACGAGCGGGTCACCGCGCGCACCAAGGCCGCGGTGGACGCGCTGATCGGCGACGGTGTGCCGTTCGTGCTCGCCACCGGACGCCCGCCGCGCTGGATCGACCCGGTGGTGGACGGGCTCGGCTACGCGCCGCTGTGCGTGTGCGGCAACGGGGCGGTGATCTACGACAGCGCGACCGACCGGGTGCTGACCAGCATGACGCTGGACGTGGACACGCTGTCCTGGATCGCGGACCTGGCCGAGGAGGCACTGCCCGGCTGCGGTCTGGCGGCCGAACGGGTCGGGGCGAGCGCGCACGACGCGGTCACCCCGCAATTCGTCAGCTCGCCGCTGTACGAGCACGCCTGGCTGAACCCGGACGACACGTCGGTGGCCCGGGACGAGGTCATCGATGCGCCGGCGATCAAGATGCTGATCCGACTACCCGGGGCGCGCAGCTCGGACATGCGCACGGTGCTCGCCCCGCTGATCGGTGAGCGCGCCGACATCACCTACTCCACCGAACACGGTCTGATCGAACTCTCCGCGCCGGGCGTCACGAAGGCTTCCGGTCTGGCGGTCGTCGCGCAGCGCCTCGGCGTCGAATCCGCCAACATCATCGCGTTCGGCGACATGCCCAACGATGTCCCGATGCTCACCATGGCCGGTCACGGTGTCGCCATGGCCAACGCCCACCCCGAAACCCTCGCCGCCGCAAACGAAGTCGCCCAATCCAACCGGGACGACGGCGTCGCCCGCGTCCTCGAACGCTGGTGGGTCTGAGTCCGTTCCGCGCCCGCCGTGCGTCGAGTCGTGTCAGCCTGCGGGGGCGGGCTCCGGCGGGAGGAAGTCGGCCGGGGACGGGAATTGCAGTCCCTCGGGGGCCGGAGCCTCGGCAGGTGCAGGTGCAGGTGCAGGTGCAGGTGCAGGTGCAGGTGCAGGTGCAGGTGCGGGGGCAGCGCCCTGTCCCGGAGCCTGGCGACCCGCCTCCTGCTGGTAGGTGTCGTTGAACGTCTTCCACACCGTGGTGACGATCCCGGTCGCCTGGTTCAGGATCAGCGAGCCGTGTTCGAAGTCCGAGCGCAGGCCGTTGGGCACGGTGTAGGCGTCACTCTGCGGGATGCCGAGAACGCCTGCGTCGCCGCCGAGTTGCAGGAAACGGTCGAGAATCTTGCCGAGCACCTCGATGACCTTGCCGTCCGGCCCGGCGTAGACGTAGCCGTTGGCGAACTTGGCGTACTGCCGTCCTTGCGCGGCGGTCATCGGCTCGGTTTGCGGCGCGCCGAGCGGCCCGTCCGCGCCACCCTTGGCGGCCCAGTGTTTGGCGATGGGGTTCTGGTCGACCATGGCGAGCAGCTTCTTGGTGAGCGCGGCCAGCGCGGCGAGGTCGGGTTTGTTGCGTGGCGCGGCCTGGGGTGCGGCCGGCGCCGCCTGGCTCTGCTCGGTGCCGGTCCCGTTGTTCGCGTAGCTGTCGGTGCTGTTCCCGCTGTCGGCGAGCCCGGCGCCACCCGCGACACTCGCGGCGATGCCCCGGATCCGATCCATCAGGTCGTAGGCGGCGTCGCCGGGGCACGAGGTGTTGCCGACGTCGCGATGGGCGAACACGATGGGCAGTTGCACCGCCTGACCCATGGCGTAGGAGGTGTATTCGGTGCCTTCGGAGTACATCGTGGTGTAGCCGGTCGGGTCGAGGTGCGCGATCTTCGAGCGCCAGCCGATGAAGTTGCCGATGGCATTGATCGCCGCCTCGCTCGGCGGCTCGGATTCGTGGTTGCCCATCAGCGCGACACCCGCGGTGTTCTCGTTGAACCCGCCCGCGTGCGCGCCCTGCACCGCGCGGGTGAGTCCGCCCGCGCGGCCCTCGAAGATCTGGCCGTACTTGTCGACCAGCGCGTTGTAGCCGATATCGCACCAGCCCAAAGTCTGTGCGTGATAGGTGTAGATCGCGCGGACGATGCCCGCGGATTCCTCGGGGGAGTAGTCGTTGCGACCCGCGGTGTGGTGCACGGTGATGCCGCCGAGGCCGTCACCGCCGGGGCCGTCGTCGTAGGTGGGTTCTTCGCAGCGGATGTTCTCGTCCGCACCCCAGCCGGCGCGGCTGATCACGGCGGGACCACCGCTGGGCAGCACCTCGGCGACCTTGTGCAGCGCACCGTCGATGGCGCCGCGGCCCGGATCGATGAGCACGGCGGTGAGGTCGAGCGCGGACATCTGCGCGGGATCATCCGAGCGCGCGGGCGTCACGGGGGCGACCGTGTCGTCCGGTGTCGTCGCCGCGGCGGGCTTACGGGTGACCAGCATCTGCACCGCGTTGGTGGTGCCGACGTAGAGCGGTTCGGTGCCGGTCTTGCCGCCGGGGGCGGTGCGATCGGTGCGGCGGGTGTCGACCTCTTCGGTGTCGAACCACGGACCCCAGCTGCCGTCGGCCTGGCGGGCCCGGATCAGCGCCTTGGTGTGCGCCAGATCCTTCGAGGTGAGGGCGACGACGCTGAACGGCGTGTCCCGCGACACCTCCTTCACCTGCGCACCGACCTGATCGGTCAGCTCGGGCGGGACGGCGCCGGGAGCCAGCGCGGGCGTGTCGGGCGTGGTGCCCGGCGGCAGATGGCTGGGATCGGCGATGAACTGCGTGCCCGCGGCCGCACCCGGTGCGGGGGCCGGAACCGGGCTCTGATCTGCGACGTCCGGTCCGGGCAGCGGCGTCTGTCCGGGAGTATCGGCCTGCGCGGGAGTTTGCGCGATCTGGCCTGGCGCTGAACTCTGTGCCGGAAGCGGTGTTTGCCCCGGAACTGTGGCCTGCGGCGCTGGTCCGGGGGCAGCGGCCTGCGCAGGAAGCGGTGTTTGGCCCGGCGCGGTGACTTGCGGTGTCTGTCCGGGAGCTGCGGCCTGCGCTGGAAGTGGTGTTTGTCCCGGTGCGGTGGCTTGCGGCACTGGCCCGGGCGCTGCGGCCGGTCCGGGAGGTGGTGTTTGCCCCGGGGTCGCGGCTTGCGCGGGAAGCGGAGTCCGGCCGGGCGTGGCGGCCTGTCCTGGGACCTGTGTCTGACCAGGTGTGGCGGCCTGTCCGGGGCGGGGAGCGGCGGGCTGGCCCGGGGCGGTCGCCTGTCCGGGAGCGGCGGGCCCGTTCAGCTTGGGTAGGGGGATCTCCTTGGGTAGCTGCACGCCCGGCGGCAGCGGTAGGCCCTCGGGGATTCGAATGGACGCGGGCAAGGGCAGCATCCGCAGGTCGGACAGGCGCAGGTCGGGCAGGTCCAGTCCGGTCAGTTCGCGCAGCGGCAACACGATATCGGGCGCCGAATTCAGCACCACCTCGGCGAGTTGCGCCGGTACCGCCGCGAGTTCGGTGTCGGTGGTCTGCCGATATTCGGACGAGTCGCTCATCGTGAGCACCGCGAGCGGGGCCGCTACCGCAAGGGTGGTGACAACCGGGAGGACGTAGGAACGTTTCGGTTTGCGGTACGGCACGAGCTTCTCCATTCAGGTCGAACCAGTGATCGTGTCGAACAGGGTTGCTTCCTGATGTATCAACGATCACAATAGTCACAACTGTCACATATCTAAACCTCTTGTTGAGGATTATGTGATTGCTCGAATGTAGCTCTCGGATTGTGGCCGGATGGAACGACATGCCGACAGGTATCGAATCCGCCCGGCCCTGGAAAACCGTGGGAGTGAACGGATGCGACGCGAAACGGCACAGCGCACGGGGGGAGCACAAACGCGGGTGAAATTCGCGCGTAGCCCGCGAGGTGGCTTCGTCCGGCGACGACCGGGCTTGTCACCTGCGATAACCCTGCGCAGAGTGCTCGTGACAGGGGTGGCGGGCACGGCTGCCGCCACACTGCTGCTGCTCTGGTCCGCGCCGGGGGAGTTGCCGTATCGCACGGTGGCCGGGCCCGGTCACGGCCGTGGCATGAGCCAGCTCGGCGCGCTGGCGAACGCCCAGGAGGGCTGGACGGCCGAACGCATCCTCGACTACTACTACCCGGGCGCGAAGCTCGGCACCATTGCGGCAACCACCGTCGGCATCCGGCTCACCGCCCAGGACGACTCCACGCTCGACGCCTTCTCGGGCGCCGGTCTGCGCGTCGCCGGGCAACTCGTCGAGCCGGGGCAGGCCGCGCACCTCACATTGCTGCCGGGTGGCGGTGCGAACGTCGTGGTGACCGTCGGCTGTGATGGCGAAGTGCTGTGGCAGGCCGCGACCGAGGATCCGTGGATCCATCCCGTCGATCCCGGCCCGAATCGTCCTGCCGCCGAACATCTCACGCTGTGCGGCGGCTCGGCCTACCGAGGTGCGCTCGGTTTGGCGGAGGAGAACGGGGCGGCGCGCACGGTCAACCGGGTCGATGTGGAGGACTACCTGCTCGGGGTCGTCCCGGCCGAGGTGCAGGCCAACTGGGCGGACAAGGGCGCGAACGAGGCACTGCGCGCGCAGGCGATCGCGGCGCGCTCGTATGTGCTTGCGGAGCACCGTTATCCGTACGCGCAGAGCTGTGACACCACCGACTGCCAGGTGTATCCCGGTACGGACAAAGAGGATCCGCGCGCGGCCGCCGCGATCGCCACGACGGCGGGCACGGTCATGGTGCGGGACGGGCGAATTCTGCGGTCGGAGTACTCCTCCGCGCCCGGCGGTGGCGAACCCGCCGACATCTACACCTTCGAGGTCGGGCCCGCGCTGACCGATCTCGCACCGAATGTGGTTGCGCCGCCGATAGATCCACGCACGCAGACGGCCGTCGGGGAATCGGCGATCGATGTCGAGTACCGGCGGATCGGCGGTGCGGCGAGCGCGGTGGGCACACCACTCGGCCCGGAGATGGTCCTGCCCGAGAACGCGGGCACCTACCGCATGTTCACCAACGGCGTCATCATCTCGACCGAGACGCTCGGCGCGCAGGTCGTCGACTTCACCACGCTGCTGCAGCTGGTGCCGGATCCGGTCGCGCACGAATCCGCGCCGACCGGCGGCATCCCGCCCACGGCGTCCGCGACCTGGCCGGGCAGCACCGCCGCGCCGACCACCGCATCGACGCCGACCCCGCGGCCGACGCCGGGTCTGCCGCTGCCGGCCACCCCCGCGGACGGGGGTCGCTGACCAGCGCTACCGCGAGTGTTGTTGCGCGGCCATCACTCCGGGACGCCGTCGCCGAGTGCCTCGGTGAGCGTGCGGAGCAGTCCCGCGAGTTGCTCGCGCGCGTCCGCGTCCAGCGCGGCGAGCATGCGCTGCTCGTTCGCCATGTGCTGGGGCAATAGCTCATCGATCGTCCGGCGGCCCGCCGGGGTGAGCCGGACTCGGATCACCCTGCGGTCCTCCGGGCACGGGATGCGTTCCACCCAGCCCTTGGTGGCCAGGCGGTCGATCCGATTGGTGATCGCGCCCGAGGTCACCATCGCCACCTTGAGCAGCGCGCCCGCGGTGAGTCCTTCTTCGCTGCCGGAGCGGCGCAGCGTGGCGAGTACGTCGAACTCCCAGAACTCCATGTCGAAGCCGCCGAAGAAGCGCTTCAGCTCGTGCTCGAAGAGCCGCGACAGCCGCTGAACCCGGCCGATCACGGCCATCGGCGAGACATCGACCTCGGGTCGTTCCCGGTTCCAGTGCTGGGTGAACAGGTCTACCGCGTCCGCCATAGTGACTCCTCTCACCTTCAAGAATCTTAATGTTAAACAACTTGACGTTGAGATACCTGTACGAGTAGATATTTCAACGTTGAGATTATCAATGAGGAGCGAACGACATGACCATAAGCCCAACCCCGCGCACCGGCACCTCGTACGCGGGCACCCTGGCGCTGACCGCCCTCACCCCCATCGTCTGGGGTTCCACCTACGCCGTCACCACCGAATTCCTGCCGCCGGACCGCCCGCTGTTCACCGCGCTCATGCGGGCGCTGCCCGCCGGACTGGTGCTGCTCGCCTTCGCTCGAATGCTGCCCCGCGGCATCTGGATCGGCCGGGCCGTCGCCCTCGGCATCCTCAATATCGGCGCGTTCTTCCCGCTGCTGTTCCTGGCTGCGTACCGGCTGCCCGGCGGTGTGGCCGGCGTCCTCGGCGCGGTCGCACCGATGTTCGCCCTCGCCTTCGCGACCGTAGTGCTCGCGGAAAAGCCCAACGGGCGCAAGGTGATTGCCGGTGTGATCGGCGTCTTCGGCGTCGCGCTCGTGGTCTTGAAGGCCAACGCGCAGCTGGACACCGTCGGCGTCATCGCCGGACTGGCCGGAGCCGCGTCCATGGCGGCGGGCACCGTGTTCACCCAGCGCTGGGGGCGGCCCGAGGGGGTCGGCCCGCTGGTGCTGACCGGCTGGCAACTGACCGCCGGTGGCCTGTTCATCCTGCCGCTGGCCGTGCTCATCGAGGGCGCGCCGCCCGCACTCGACGGGCGTGCCATCGGTGGCTACCTGTACCTCGCCGTGATCGGCACCGCCGTGGCCTACTGGCTCTGGGTGCGCGGCATCTCCAAGGTGCCCGCCACCTCGGTCGCCTTCCTCGGGCTGCTGAGCCCGGTGTCGGCCGCGGTGATCGGGTGGATCGCGTTGGGTCAGGCGCTCGGCCCGCTGCAGGTGGCGGGGCTGGTCATCGCGCTGGCCGCGACCGTGTACGGCCAGCTCGCCGGACGCCCCGCGGCGGTCGTCCCGGCTCCGGCCCCCGCGCTGGTCGAGACCCGCTGAACGCGCCGAGTAAACAGGGTTGACCTTGACGTAACGTCAACTTGCATGCTGGATACACCGACGAGAAAGAAGGGAGAAGGTCGTGCACACCGAATGGTCCATCCAGGATCTGGCCAAGGCGGCCGGTACCACCAGCCGCACGCTGCGCCACTACGGCCAGCTCGGGCTGTTGCCGCCGAGCCGGATCGGCACCAACGGTTATCGCTTCTACGACCAGGACTCCCTGGTGCGGTTGCAACGCATCCTGCTGCTGCGTGAACTCGGCTTGGGCCTGCCGGTCATCGCCGAAGTACTTGCGGGCGAACAGGACACCGGTGCCGCACTGCGCACGCACCTGGAACTGCTCCGGCAGGAACAGGATCGGATCCGGCGCCAGATCGAGTCGGTGCAAACAACGCTGCACAAGACGGAAAGAGGTGAACAACTCATGGCAGCAGAGGTTTTCGACGGCTTCGACCACACGCAGTACAAGGACGAGGTGATCGAACGCTGGGGTAGGGAGGCCTACGACAGCGGTGACAAATGGTGGCGCGGGCTCACTGCGGAGCAGAAGCAGGCGCACATGCAGGCGGCCAAGGACATCGCCGCGGATTACGGCAGGGCACACGCTGCCGGGCTCACCCCCGACAGCCCCGAGGCCCAGGCGATCACCGCCCGCCACCGCGCCTGGATCGGCGACGGCTGGCAGGGCCGGGCCGTGGTGAAGGAGGCCTTCATCGGACTCGGCGAGATGTATGTCGCGGATCCGCGCTTCGGCGCGAACTACGACGTGCACGGCGCGGGGACGGCGGAGTTCGTCCGTGACGCCATGCGGGTCTACGCGGAGACACAGCTGTAGCTCGAGCTCTACCGACGGCCGGTGCGCGTAATGATGCGTGCCGGCCGTTTTCGGTGCGGTCGACCGAAAGGGGGCCAGACATGGCAGAGGCCGAGCCGCGCACCGCGGAACCCGGTGGCGTGGTCGCGACCGTCGCAGGGGTGCTCGCGATCTGTGCCGCCCTGTTCGAACTGTGGGGCGAGCGGGCGGTGTTGAACGCCCTGCGTCATCAGCCACCGCATATCGACAAATCGCTCGCCGCATTCTCGATCGTGGGTGCGTTGCTCGCCGCGGTCGGCCTCGGCTACGGCGCTGTCCTGCTGTTGCGCCGCAACGAGACGGGTCGTTATCTCCTGATCGTCACCTCGGGCGTGCTGACCGTGACAGCCCTTGCCGCCCTGGTGGTTTCGCTCACCGGATACCAGCCCGACTACGGCATCGATTGGATTCCGGAGGAAGGCCGGGTGCTCGAAACCGTCAACGGCTTGTTCGGCGGGCTCATCGGCAGCTTGACCGCGCTGCTGCACCGCGACTGGCTGGCGGCTCTCGCCTCCGCGGTCTTCCCGCTCGCCGTGTTCATCCTGGCTTCGTCCCGCTATACCGCCCGCTGGCTCGAGTTCACCCCGGCCCGCCGTCACGCCGAGCGAACGAGCTACGCCACTCTCGACGTCTGATCCGTGCCGCGCCCCCCGTAACCAGGGCTCGATCGACAGCCCTGTTCCCGGTAGGGTTCCCGCGTATCACGAGGGGGGTTCGATGAACGATCCACATGGCCGGCCCGGCAATCACTTTCCGCCACCGCCACCGCCACCGCGTCCGCCTTCCGAGGTGCTGGCCGGCCTGACCGCGTGCGTCGGTGGTGTGGGTGTCTGCGGCGGTTCGCTCCTCGGCGTCCACCTGTTGCGGACGGTAGACAGGATCAAGGAACCGAAAGTCGGCGACCGCGAGTTCCTGAAGACCTACGACGCCTGGAAACTCACCGCGGACGTCCATTTCGGGCTGGAAATCCTGCTGGTCGTTTCGGCGTTCATGGCCGGGATCCTCGCGCTCGGCGGCCTGTTGTACCTCGGCGGCAAACCGCTCGGCCGCCCGATGCTGCTCATCGGGGGTACCTGGACCTTCGTCGGCGGCCTGGTCTGTGCGGTCTACGGCAACGAGCGCGGCTTGGCCATCGACGCGGAAACCTCCTTCCTGGCGCTCGTCTGCGGCGCGACCGTCGCCCTGACCGCGACGGTCCTCGCGCTCGCCGCGCCGCCGACCGCCCCGGTCCCCACTCCTCACCTCGCCCCGCAACCCTTCCCTGCGCCCCCTCCGTACCCGAATCCCCAAGGCGGGCACCCCCCGCAGCCGATCCGCCCCTGATCGAGGACGGGTACGGACGATCCATGATCGCCGCGCTACTTCTGTCGTCCCGCGCGCGTGTCATTCGAACGACACCCGCGCGGCGTGCCGAAACGTGCGCGGCAACGGGCGATCGATCAGTCAATCGGCGGCGTCTTACCGGTGGCGTCACGAGCGGCGAATTCCGGGCGAAATTCGGATGGCGCGGACATGCGAGCAGGCCGGGACAGGGGCCGGTTCCGTGCTCCTCGTGACTCCACCCGGAGCCCGCGCGGACTTCGGATACTCTGGGCTCCCGTGACCGTCGCATCGTCCCCGGGTACCTCCGCCAACTCCGCACAGTACGACCTGATCGTCGTCGGCTCCGGCTTCTTCGGCCTGACCGTCGCCGAACGCGCCGCCTCGGTGCTCGGCAAACGCGTTCTAGTGCTCGACCGTCGCTACCACATGGGCGGTAATGCCTATTCGGAACCGGATCCGGATACCGGCATCGAAATCCACAAGTACGGCGCGCACCTGTTCCACACCTCCAACAAGCGTGTGTGGGACTACGTCACCCAGTTCACCGAGTTCACCGGCTACCAGCACCGGGTCTTCGCGATGCACAAGGGCCAGGCTTTCCAGTTCCCGATGGGTCTGGGCCTGATCTCGCAGTTCTTCGGCCGCTACTTCACGCCGGAGGAGGCGCGCAAGCTCATCGCCGAGCAGTCCTCGGAGATCGAGACCAAGGACGCGCAGAACCTGGAGGAGAAGGCGATCTCGCTGATCGGGCGCCCGCTGTACGAGGCGTTCATCCGCGACTACACCGCCAAGCAGTGGCAGACCGACCCGAAGGAACTGCCCGCGGGCAACATCACCCGGCTGCCGGTGCGCTACACCTTCGACAACCGCTACTTCAACGACACCTATGAGGGCCTGCCCAAAGAGGGCTACACGAAGTGGCTGGAGAACATGGCCGCCTCGGAGCTCATCGAGGTGCGGGTGAACACCGATTGGTTCGAGGTGCGCGCGGAACTGCGCGCGGCGAACCCGGACGCGCCGGTCGTCTACACCGGCCCGCTGGATCGCTACTTCGACTACCAGGAGGGCGAACTCGGCTGGCGCACCATCGATTTCGAGACCGAGGTGCTCGAGACCGGTGACTACCAGGGCACCTCGGTGATGAACTACAACGACGCGGACGTGCCGTTCACCCGGATCATCGAGCCGCGCCACTTCCACCCGGAGCGCGACTACCCGAACGACAAGACGGTGATCATGCGCGAGTTCTCCCGCTTCGCGCAGACCGGCGACGAGCCGTACTACCCGATCAACACGCCGGAGGACCGCGCCAAGCTGGCTGCCTACCGCGCGCTCGCGAAGAAGGAAACCGCAACGGAGAAGGTCCTTTTCGGCGGCCGCCTGGGCACCTACCAGTACCTGGACATGCATATGGCGATCGGTAGCGCGCTGAGCATGTTCGACAATGTGCTGCGGCCGCACCTGGAGACCGGCGCCCCGCTGACCGCTGAAAGTGCAGAATGACCTCCCAATCCCTTTTGGACGATATGGCCACCGAGACCCGCGCGAAGTCGCTGCTGCAACGGATCATCCTGCCCCGGCCGGGTGAGCCGCTGGACGTGCGCACCCTGTACGTCGAGGAAGCCGCGACCAACGCCCGGCGCGCGCACGCCGCCACCCGGACCTCGCTGTCCATCGGCGCGGAGTCCGAGGTGTCGTTCTGCACCTACTTCAACGCGCTGCCCGCCAGTTACTGGCGGCGCTGGAGCGTCCTGTCCGCGGTGGTGCTGCGGCTGGAGCTGGCCGGGCACGGCCGGGTCGACGTGTACCGCTCGAAGGCGGACGGCTCGCGAATCCACGTGCAGGGCAAGGAGTTCGCGGTCGCGCCCGGTGCCGAATCGGTGTCCGTGGAGTTCGAGACCGATCTCGGTCCGTTCGAGGACGGCGGCTGGATCTGGTTCGACATCACCTCCGACACCGCGGTCACCCTGCTGGCCGGCGGCTGGTACGCGCCGATCGAGGCGCCCGGCGCGGGCACCATCGCGTGCGGCATGCCGACCTTCAACCGGCCGACGGACCTGGTGAAAACGCTGGGCGCGCTCGGCTCCGACCCGCTGGTGCTCGAGCAGGTCGCCGCGGTGATCGTGGCCGACCAGGGCAACCGCAAGGTGGTCGACGAACCCGGTTTCGACGAGGCGGCCGCCGTGCTCGGGGACCGTCTGGTGATCCGCGACCAGCCGAACCTCGGCGGCTCCGGCGGGTACAGCCGGGTGATGTACGAGGCGCTGCAGACCACCGACGCCGAGTACATCGTCTACATGGACGACGACATCGAGATCGAGCCCGATTCGATCCTGCGCGCGCTGGCCTTCGCCCGGTTCGCCAAGTCGCCGATGCTGGTCGGCGGTCAGATGCTGAACCTGCAGGAGCGTTCGCACCTGCACAGCATGGGCGAGGTGGTGGACCGCGGCATCTTCATGTGGACCTCGGCGCCCAACGTCGAATACGACCACGACTTCGCCAAGTACCCGCTCAAGGATCGCGACAACTCCAAGCTGCTGCATCGGCGCATCGACGTCGATTTCAACGGCTGGTGGACCTGCGTGATCCCGCGGCAGGTCGCCGAGCAGATCGGGCAGCCGCTGCCGCTGTTCCTGAAGTGGGACGACGTCGAATACGGTCTGCGCGCGCGCGACCACGGCTACCCGACGGTCACCCTGCCCGGTGCCGCGGTCTGGCATATGGCGTGGAGCGACAAGGACGACGCCATCGACTGGCAGGCGTACTTCCACCTGCGCAATCGCCTGGTCGTCGCCTCGCTGCACCTGCCGGGCAACGGCCAGGCGATGGTGGTCAACACGATCAAGGCGACCCTGAAACACCTGCTCTGCCTGGAGTATTCGACGGTGGCTATCCAGAACCTGGCCATCCGCGATTTCCTCGCCGGGCCGGAGCGGCTGTTCCAGTTGCTGCCGAGCGCGCTCGGCGCGGTGCACGCGCTGCGCAAGCAGTACCCGGACGCGGTGATCCTGCCCTCGTCCACCGAGCTGCCGCTGGCCAGCCACCTCGAGGTGGGCGCGGTCGCCGAACCGGCCAACCCGATCGCCAAGGTGGTCCGGCTGGCCAAGGGCGTACTGCACAACCTGCGTCCGGCGCATGCCCAGCATCACGAGACCCCGCAGCTGAACGTCCCGACACTGGACGCGCGGTGGTTCTTGCTGTCGCAGGTCGACGGGGTTACCGTCACCACCGCCGACGGACGTGGCGTGGTCTACCGCAAGCGTGACCCGCGCCAGGCCCTCGGCCTGTTCAAAGAAGCGATGCGCCTGCGCAAGGAACTGGCCGCGCGCTTCCCCGAGATGCAGCAGCGCTACCGCGCCGCGCATCCGCAGCTGACCAGCACCGCGGCCTGGGAGAACGCCTTCGGCCTCGGTGCGCAGACGAAGGGCGAGAAGTCTTGAGTTCGGGTACAGCCGACAACACGGCGGTGAGTCAGCCGCTGCAGAGTTCGAACGGGCACGGCGGACCGGTCTCTGCGGTGCCGTCGAGCCCGCAGGTCCCGGCCGAGGTGAAGATTCTCAACGCGGTGCAGGCCACGATCGCCACCCCCGAGGTGATCAAGGCCGCGCGCGGGATGTCGCACTTCGGTGAGCACGCGCTCGGCTGGGTCGGCATCGCGGCCGCGGGCTGGGTCGTGGACAAGCCGCGGCGCAGGCAGTGGGCCGGGGTCGCGGTAGGCGCCGTCGGCGCGCACGCGGCCTCGATCGTGATCAAGCGGGTGGTCCGCCGCCCGCGGCCGAACGATCCGTCGGTGCAGGTCAACGTGTCGACGCCGAGCAAACTGAGCTTCCCGTCCTCGCATGCCACCTCGACCACCGCGGCGGCCGTGTTGCTCGGCAGATTGACCGGGCTACCCTTGCCTGCGGTGCTCGTGCCGCCGATGCTGCTCTCCCGGGTTGTCCTCGGGGTGCACTATCCCTCCGATGTGCTCGCCGGTTCCGCACTCGGTGCCGCGTCCGCCGCCGTTGTGCTTGCCGCCGAAAAGAGACTCGATGACCGCACAAGAAAGAGCACTGGTAGGTGACCATGAGGGAGCGCAGCGAGCGAATCATGACACAGCGCGCGTCGCGCATGACGAAGCCGAGCGTCAGCGAGGTGGCGTCATGAGTGAAGAGCCAACCGGAGCCGACCTAGCGGAAGCGGTCGTCAAGGGTCCGCCGAAGACGTTGGCCGGTGGGCTGTTCAAGGCGATCCGGCCGCGGCAGTGGGTCAAGAACGTCCTGGTGCTCGCGGCCCCGCTGGCCGCGGGTACGGCGAACGAGATCGATGTGCTCGCGCATGTCGGCATCGCGTTCGTGGTGTTCTGCATGGCGGCCTCGGGCATCTACCTGGTCAACGACGCGCTCGATGTGGAAGCCGACCGGGCGCATCCGACCAAGCGGTTCCGGCCGATCGCGGCCGGCGTGGTCCCGGTCAACCTCGCCTACGCGCTGTCGCTGGTGCTGCTCGTCGGCTCGATCGCCGGATCGTTCCTCGCCTCTTGGCATCTCGCCGTGGTGATGGCGGTCTACATCGGCATCCAGCTGGCCTACTGCTTCGGCCTCAAGCACCAGGCGGTGCTGGACATCTGCATCGTGTCCTCGGGCTTCCTGCTGCGCGCGGTCGCCGGCGGCGCGGCCGCGAATATCGATCTGTCGCAATGGTTCTTGCTGGTCATGGCGTTCGGCTCGCTGTTCATGGCGGCCGGTAAGCGCTACGCCGAACTGCAGATCGCGTTGGCCACGGGTGCCAAGATCCGCCGGTCGCTGGAGTACTACACGCCGACCTACCTGCGATTCGTCTGGACCCTCGCGGCGACCGCCGTCGTGGTGTTCTACGGTCTGTGGGCCTTCCAACAGGACAGCCTGAAAGACACCAATTGGTACGCAATCTCTATGATTCCGTTTACCATCGCAATTCTGCGTTACGCGGTCGACGTCGATGGTGGCCAGGCCGGTGAACCTGAAGAGATCGCGCTGGGGGACCGCGTCCTCCAGCTCCTCGCAATCGCCTTGATCGGAGCGGTAGGTGTCGCTGTCTATCTCACCTGACGAGATGTTGGTAGCGGGAGTGCAGCGTTCGGAGAACGCGAACGACGGGCCGGCTGCGCAGCCGGCCCGCTCGGCGTCGCGGTTCGCCCGGCTATCCCGAGCCACGTTCGTCGGTGGGATCGTGCTCACCGTCGTCCTTTTCGCCGTCGGCGGCTGGCAGCGTCGCTGGATCGCCGACGACGGACTCATCGTGCTGCGCACGGTACGCAATCTGCTGGCAGGCAACGGCCCCGTCTTCAACATGGACGAGCGGGTCGAGACCAACACCAGCACCGCGTGGACCTACATCGTCTGGTTCTTCAGCTGGCTCACGCAGGCCAGGCTCGAATACGTCGTGCTCGGTGTGGCTTTGACGCTCTCGCTCGCGGCGATGGTGTTCGCCATGCTCGGCACCGGCCGTCTGTGGGGCGGTACGAAGTCGGGGCTGCTGCTGCCCGCGGGCGCGCTCGTCTACATCGCGGTGCCGCCCGCGCGCGACTACGTCACCTCGGGCCTGGAGAGCTGCCTGGTCATCTGCTGGCTCGGCCTGCTGTGGTGGCAACTGGTGCGCTGGAGTCAGGCCGAGCGGGTGCGCCTGCCCGGGCTCTTCGGCCTGGTGTTCCTCGCCGGACTCGCGCCGCTGATCCGGCCCGAGATGGCCGTGGTCGGCGGCCTGGCGCTGCTGATGATCTTTTTCGCCCCGATGCCCGAGTCGAAGCTGCGCCCGATCGTGTTGCGCGCCTTGATCATCGCCGCCGCGGGCGTACTGCCGCTGGGTTACCAGATCTGGCGGATGGGCTATTACGGACTGCCCTACCCGAACACCGCGGTGGCCAAGGATGCTGGTGGCGCCAAGTGGGGGCAGGGCTTCACCTACCTCTGGGACCTGGTCGGCCCGTACTACCTGTGGGTGCCGCTGCTGGTGCTGCTCGCCGCCGGTGTCGTGGCGGCGCGCTCCCGTCCCGCGGCCGCGCCCGCCGGGCGGCACGCCACTCCCGACGAACCGAAGCGCCGCAGCGTGCGCCGGGTGCGCGAGTGGCTGCGTTCGCCTGCCGCCGTGGTGACCCTGGTGCTGTTCAGCGGATTCGTCCTCACCGTGTACGCGCTGCGCGTCGGCGGTGACTTCATGCACGGCCGAATGCTGTTGGCGCAGTTGTTCTTGCTGCTGCTGCCGGTCGCGGTGGTGCCGGTCCGGCTGCCGCAGGGCGGCCTGCGCGCGGCGACCGTGGCCGACTGGTCCTTCGTCGTGGTGCTGTTCGCGCTGCTCGGCACCGCGGGCTGGGCACTGTTCGCGGCCAACACCACGGCCATCAAGACCGGCACCAAGATCAGCTCGTCCGGCATCGTGGACGAACGGGTCTACTACGTGCTCAACACCGGGCACGATCACCCGATCCTGGCCGAGGACTACCTCGACTACCCGCGCATCCGGCCGATGGTCAACGGCATCGCCGACACCCCGAACGGCGGCCTGCTGCTGAACTCGCCGTCGTTCATGTTCTGGTACATCGCGCCGCCGCCGCAGCCGATCCCCGCGGGCGGCGCCGGGCACACGGTCTACTTCCTGAACCTGGGCATGACCAGCATGAACGTGCCGCTGAACGTGCGCGTCATCGACCAGATGGGCCTGGCGTATCCGCTTGCCGCGCATACCGAACGGCTCGTCGACGGCCGGATCGGGCACGACAAGAACCTGTATTCGGACTGGGTGGTCGTGGACACCGGCATGGTCGACCGGCACCCGTGGATGCCCTGGTACATGGACGAGAAGTGGGTGACCCAGGCGCGCACCGCGATGTCCTGCCCGGACACCCAGGCGCTGCTCATCTCCTCCCGGGAACCGCTCACCTTCGAGCGCTTCCGGCACAACCTGAAGAACGCGCTGCGCTTCGCCGAGTACCGGATCGATCGCGTGCCGAAGTACGAGATCGAGCGCTGTGGTCTGGTCGATCCGTTCCCCAGGCCGCCGCAGCCGCCGCGCTGACGCAATTCCGCCACGGTGGCACATTGCGGCCACCCCGCGCGTACCCACTGGGCCCACCTTTCACAGGGGGCCCAGTGGTCGCATTGGCGGGGCCCTACAACGTGGCGTCCACCGCTTAGTCTCGTTTCGATAACGCCCCCGCAACGATGAAGCGCTACGCTGCGAAAGTACGCCCGTCATGACGTCAACTTGTTGTGGGCATCGGCGGGTCATCGTGAGACACGGCCGATGCCGTTGCATGAACGAGAGGTCGAAACTGATGCGAGGCGTGTTCGGGCGTCTGAATACTCGAAGAGCCGGATCGTGGCTGAAGCGTTCGGTGCTGGTGTCGATGGCGATTCTGCTCCCGCTCGGGGTGTCGGTGGCAGGGCCCGCCGGAACCGCGTCGGCCGCCTTCAATCCGGACGGCTTCGATTTCTGGGTCGACTCCGAGATGGGGCCGATCAAGAGCCGGGTCTTCCGCGCCGCCGACGGCAACACCGGGCGCGTGGTCTACGCGCTCGACGGTATGCGGGCGCGCCCCGACCTGAGTGGTTGGGAAGTCGATACCGAGGTCGTGCGCGAGCTGACCAAATGGAACATGAACGTCGTCATGCCGGTCGGCGGGCCGTCGAGCTTCTACGCCGACTGGAACGGGCCGAGCAACTTCTTCGGCCTCGGCAGCGCGGGTTCCTCCTCCACCGGTTCGGCCAACTCGGGTTCGGGTAACTCCGGCTCCGGTCTGCTCTCCGGTTCCGCGGGGATGGGCAAGTCGAACACCTACAAGTGGGAGACCTTCCTCACCCAGAACCTGCGCAACGCGCTGCGTGACCGGCTCGGCTTCAACCCGAACAACAACGCGGTCTTCGGGCTGTCCATGGGCGGCAGTGCCGCGCTCACCCTGGCGGCCTACCACCCGGACCAGTTCCGTTACGCCGGTTCGTATTCCGGCTACCTGAACATCTCGGCGCCGGGTATGCGCGAGGCGCTGCGGGTGGCCATGCTGGACGCGGGCGGCTTCAACATCGACGCGATGGCGCCGCCGTGGGGCCCGCAGTGGCTGCGGATGGATCCGTTCGTGTTCGCGCCGCGGTTGAAGGCCAACAACACCCGGCTGTGGATCTCCGCGGGCAGCGGCCTGCCCAGCGGTGCCGACGGGCTGAGCTTCAACACCCTCAACGCGATGGGACTCGAGGCGCTCGCGCTCGCCAACACCCGTGCGTTCCAGGTCCGGATGCTCACACTGGGCGCCGACAACGCCACCTACGACTTCCCGGCCGTCGGTGTGCACAACTGGACCTACTGGGCCGATGAGGTTTACCGGATGATTCCGGACATGTCCGCCAATATCGGATGATCTTCCGATAGGTCGCTTCGACGCGAACCGCCCGGTGCACCCGCACCGGGCGGTTTCTTTGTGCAGGGCGGTCGTCCAACGCTTGTTTGGTAACGAATGAGAAGGGTACGGGTGCGAAAGTTGTGGCTTGGGTCACTTTCCAGCAACATAGAAGCATCCAGTACCGATTGATACACGGAGAACATGTGCTGAGGTCGATTCGTCCGATTTGTTCGGACGAGGGCTCTTGGTGTCCGATACGGGGGTCGGTGTAGATTGCCGGATATTTGCTACCCCGGCTGCCTGAACGAAAGGTCGAGTTGATGCGATTTGCCCGCTGGAGACGTGGCCCCGGAAAACCGGGCGCGACCGGTGCCTGGGTCAAGCGATCCGCACTGGGGGTAGCTACGGCACTGCTGGTGCCCTTCGGCCTGGCGGCAGCCGGCACCGGCGCCACCGCGTCGGCGGCGTTCAACCCCGCGGCCTTCGACTTCTGGGTCGACTCGGGCATGGGCCCGATCAAGACCCGCATCATCCCGGCCCGTGACGGCAACACCAACCGGGTCGCCTACGTGCTCGACGGCATGCGGGCGCCGGAGAACCTGAACGGCTGGGAGATCGAGACCAACGTTCCCCAGCAGCTGGCGGACTGGAACATCAACGTCGTCATGCCGGTCGGCGGCATGTCCAGCTTCTACGCCGACTGGAACGCGCCGAGCGAGCTGCTCGGCATCCCGGCCGGCAGCGGCTCGTCCTCCGGCTCCGGCGCGCTGAACATCCTGGCCGCGGGGCCCGGTAAGAGCTACCGGTACCAGTGGGAGACCTTCCTGACCCGCGACCTGCGCAACGCGCTGCGCGACCGGCTCGGCTTCAACCCGAACCGCAACGGGGTGTTCGGGCTGTCCATGGGCGGCAGTGCCGCGCTCACCCTGGCCGCGTACCACCCGGACCAGTTCAGCTTCGCGGGTTCGTACTCGGGTTACCTGAACATCTCCGCGCCCGGTATGCGCGAGGCGATCCGCATCGCGATGCTCGACGCAGGCGGCTACAACGTCGACTCCATGGCACCGCCGTGGGGCCCGCAGTGGCTGCGGATGGACCCGTTCGTGTTCGCGCCCAACCTCGTCCGCAACGGCACCAGGCTGTGGATCGCGGCGGCGAGCGGCCTGCCCACGGCGCAGGACGGACCGAGCTTCAACACCTTGAACGGTATGGGCCTGGAGGCGCTGGCACTGGCAAACACGCGCGCCTTCGAGGTCCGGATGGCCACCCTGGGTGGCGGCAATGCCGTCTACTCCTACCCGGCGTTCGGTATCCACGCGTGGAACAACTGGATCGACGAGGCCAATCGCATGATCCCGGACATGTCCGCCAACATCGGCTGACACACTCGACCCGACGGACCGCCCGGCGCTACGCAGCGCCGGGCGGTCCGTCGTTTACGTACTTGTTGTCTGAATGGTCGCTGACGAAAGAATGCTGCGCGTAGCAAACAGTGTGGCCGTTGTCCTTTCGCTTCGTCGGCAAATATCTGGCTTTGTCACGATCTGGCATCGCGGCGCGTTTTCGAAACCGCATTCCACACATAACTGCATATAGAAGAGCGATAAAATCGAGAGCTTCGGGTGGAAGTCTTCGGTCCAGAAGTGTCGATCTCTGTGCACAACAGTTGCGGTCAATGGCGAGCGCGCGGTGAAAGGTCGGATCGATGCGAGCAGGTGGAGTGCGCGGGATGGTTGCCGGACGTGCTGCGCGAGCGGATCGGCGCTGGCTGCGGCGGGGGCTGCTCGGCCTCGCCGTGGCGCTGGCCCTGCCGTTCGGCGCGGCGCTCGGCGGTCTCGCCCCGGCCGCGCGGGCCGGTTTCGACCCCGCGGGCTTCGACTTCTGGGTCGACTCCAGCATGGGCCCGATCAAATCCCGGATCTTCCGTGCCGCCGACGGCAACACCCGCCGGGTCGTCTATGCGCTGGACGGACTGCGCGCCCGCAACGATCTGAGCGGCTGGGAAATCGACACCGACATCTCGCGGGTGCTGCCGAGCTGGAACATCAACGTCGTGATGCCGGTGGGCGGGCAGTCCAGCTTCTATTCGGACTGGGTCGCGCCGAGCAATACCAACGGGCAGCAGCAGCCCTACGCGTGGGAGCGCTTCCTGTCGCACAATCTGCGCTGGGCGTTGCGCGACCGACTGGGTTTCCAACCGCACGGCAACGGGGTGTTCGGCCTGTCCATGGGCGGCAGTGCCGCGCTCGCGCTGGCCGCTTATCATCCCGACCAGTTTCGTTATGCCGCTTCCTATTCCGGTTATCTGAACATTTCCGCGCCCGCCATGAAAGAGGGCTTGCGCCTGGCCATGCTCGACGCGGGCGGCTTCAACATCGACGCCATGTGGGGTCCGCCCTGGGATTCGCGCTGGTTGCGCAACGATCCGTTCATGTTCGCGCCGCTGTTGCGTGCCAACGGAACTCGGCTCTGGATCGCCACCGGCAATGGCGTCAACGGACCCCGGGACGTGATCAACTCGCCGATCGACGTCTACCACCTCGGTAATGCGATGGCTTTGGAAACGATCGCACTGGCGAACACTCGCGCCTTTGAAGCGCGGCTTAACAGTCTCGGCCCGAGCAACGCAAACTTCGTCTACACACCGGTGGGTGTGCACAGCTGGAACTACTGGCAGGACCAGGTGTTCCAGATGCTGCCCGACCTGAGCGCGAATTTGGGGTGAGCTGACACTTCCGGCCATCAGGTGAAAATTTGGTGCTCCGGCACGACAATCACCGCGCTGACGCGATAGGGTCACCGCACCATCACAGATTGCGTACGGGCGGATTTCGGCCACCTGGTTGCCTCGGCCTTGCTAAGGCTTCGGGCGTCGAATATCGTCCAGCGAGCGCAAGTGTGACCAGATCGTTGTAGCGCGGTCGGCTGTGCCGGAAAGTCGGGGTCCGGTGTGGCGCGGCGTGCGTCTCGTTGGCAGCACTGGTGTGGTTGCGCCCTCCCCGGGTCGCGGACCGCACCACAACAGGCAGAAAAGCAGAAAGAGAGCAGGATTCATGCGTTTCGGCAGGGCGGCCGCGCCGATGAGAACCAAGTCGGGCCGGCGCGGCGCACCTCGTAGTTGGCGCCAACGAATTCTGGCTGTCGGTGCCGCCGCGCTGGCGCTACCGATCGCCGCCGGTGTGGCGGCCCCGATCGCCACCGCGGCACCGGCGCAGGCACCGGTATTGCGTTCCCCCGCAGGCGGCTTCGAAGATCTGATGGTCCCGTCCAGCATGGGCCCGATCAAGGTCCAGGTGCAGTGGGCCTCGCGCGGCGGCAACGCGGCGCTCTACCTGCTCGACGGACTCCGCGCTCGCGACGACCGCAACGCCTGGTCGTTCGAGACGAACGCGCTGCAGCAGTTCGCGAACGACAACATCACCCTGGTCATGCCGGTCGGCGGCCAGTCCAGCTTCTACACGGACTGGTACGCGCCGAGCAACACCAACGGCCAGAAGACCACCTACAAGTGGGAAACCTTCCTGACCAAGGAGCTTCCCGCCTTCCTCGAGGGCTATGGCGTCTCGCGCACCAACAACGCGGTGGCCGGCCTCTCGATGGGCGGCAGTGGCGCCCTGGCGCTGGCTGCGTACCACCGCGATCAGTTCAAGTTCGCCGCCTCCTACTCGGGCTACCTGAACATCTCCGCGCCCGGCATGCGTGAGGCGATCCGCATCGCGATGCTCGACGCGGGCAAGTTCAACGTCGACTCGATGGCCGCCCCGTGGAGCCCCGCGTGGCTGCGGATGGACCCGTTCGTGTTCGCGCCGCAGCTCAAGGGCCTGCCGATGTACATCTCGGCGGCCAGCGGCCTGCCGGGCCAGTACGACAACCCGAACTCGGCGGTCGGCGTGTTCAACACCGGTAACGCGATGGCGCTCGAGGCGCTCTCGCTGGTGAACACCCGTGCGTTCCAGGCTCGCCTGGCGTCGCTCGGCATCCCGGCCCGGTTCGACTTCCCGGCCACCGGCACGCACTCCTGGAAGTACTGGGAGGGCCAGCTCTTCGCCTCCCGCAACCAGATCCTGGACGCCACCGGCGCCTGGTGACCTGCTGACCGACGGCTCGGGCCGCACCCTTCTCGGGTGCGGCCCGAGTTGCTTTTCGGGACAGGTGGTTTCGCGTGGTCCTGCGCGTGTCTCCCGGAAACCTGGCCGTTACGGGGGTAGAAAGCTCTTGTGGCAGGGATTCGGCGCGGCAGATGGGGGCGACGCGAGCGTCGCGGCAGTCGTCCGGCGCGCGGGCGGTCGGTGCTGTTCGCCACCGCCATGGTCATCCCGCTCGCCGCAGGCATCGCGCCGGCGGCCGCCCAACCTGTCCCTGAGCCCGCACCCGCGGTGGATCCCGGCGCGGGAGCGACCGTGCAGAAGGTGATCTGGCTGACCGACCGCCGGGTCGCGCTGTGGATCAATTCACCCTCGATGGCGGCCCCGATCCAGGTGCAACTGCTGCTCGCCCGAGACTGGGCCACCCGTCCCGACGCCCGGTTCCCGGTGCTGTATCTGCTCGACGGTCTGCGCGCCACCGACGACGAGAGCGGCTGGACCAAGGACGCGGGCGCCGTCGATTTCTTCGCGGACAAGAACGTCACCGTCGTGCTGCCGATCGGCGGGCAGTCCAGTTTCTACTCGGACTGGTTGCAGCCCAACAACGGCAAGACCTACAAGTGGGAAACCTTCCTGACCAAGGAATTGCCGCCGCTGCTCGAGGGGCAGTGGCGGGCCACGGATGTCCGTGGCATGGAAGGACTTTCGATGGGCGGCACGGCGGCCATGTTCCTGGCCGCCCGCAACCCCGGCTTCGTCAAATACGCGGCCTCCTACTCCGGCTTCCTCACCACGACCACCATCGGCATGCCGCAGGCCATCCAGTTCGCCATGCGCGACGCGGGCGGCTACGACGTCGGCGCCATGTGGGGCCCGGCGGGCGGCCCGGAGTGGGCCGCGCACGACCCGTACACCCAGGCCGAGAAGCTGAAGGGCGTCTCGCTGTACGTGTCCAGCGGCAGCGGGGCCACCGGCCCGTTCGACCAGGCGTCGGCCATCCCCGGTGTGAGCACCAACTACGCGGGCATGGGGCTGGAGATCCTGTCCCGGCTCACCTCGCAGAACTTCGTCACCAAGCTGGGCAGGCTGGCCATTCCCGCACAGGTGAACTACCGCCCGTCCGGCACGCATTCGTGGCCCTACTGGGATTTCGAGATGCGCCAGTCCTGGGCGCAGGCCGCCAACGCGCTCGGTGTGGACGCGGGCAAGGGTCCGTGCAGTGTCGGTGGCTCGATCGCGCCGGTGGCCGCGGCGAACGCCTGGCTCGGCGAATGCCAGTCCCCGGAGTATCCGGTGGCCGGCGGTGTGGCCCAGGACTTCCGGTCCGGCCGGGTCTATTACACGCAGGCCGACGGCGCACATCCGGTCGGCGGCATGATCGGCGGCGGTTACCAGGCCGCGCAGGGCCCGGCCGGGCCGCTCGGGTTGCCGACCGGTGACGAGCGCGGGTTGCCCGACGGCCGCGGCCGCATGCAGTCGTTCCAGCACGGCGCCCTGTATTGGACTCCGCAGACCGGCGCCCAGGTGGTGCGCGGCGCGATCCTCGACGAGTGGGGCAGGCAGGGTTACGAGGGCGGCCCGGCGGGCTACCCGATCGCGCCCGAGGTCAAGACGCCGAACCGGGACGGTGCGGTGCAGGCGTTCGAGCACGGCCCGTTCTACTACAACGCCAAGACCGGGGTGCACCGGGTGCAGGGCTTGATCTTGGACAAGTTCGCCCAAATGGGTTACGAGAACAGCTGGCTCGGCTTCCCCGCCACCGAGGAGCAGCCGCTGAAGGATCTCGGCCGGTACAGCCGTTTCGAGGGCGGCAATATCTACTGGAGCCCGCTGTCGGGCGCCTGGGCGGTGAAGAACGGCCCGCTCATGGATGCCTGGCAGGTACTCGGCTATGAGAACGGCAAACTCGGGTATCCGATCAGCGACGAGTTCCCCGTTCCGGGTGGTGTGCAGCAGAACTTCCAAGCCGGCTACATCGTCGTGAAGGACGGCAAGCCCGAGGTGCACGGCCTTTAGTACGGACCGGTCTGTTTCTTGACCGGCCGCGCTCCAGGCCGACTTTCCTTTAGCCTGGTGGGCGACCTCCCCCGTTTGCGAACAGATCGAGGACAGAATTCATGCAGAGGACCCGTGGCAAGGTATTCGGCGTTGTCGTGGCGATCGCCGCGACCGGCTTGCTCGCCGCCTGTGGTGGCAACGATTCCACCGCGTCGAGCACGCCGACGCTGACCCGCACCACGGCGGCAACGCAGCCGCCCGCCTCGTCCACCCCCGGCGACGCCGCCCCGGCCCCGGCGCCTGCTCCGGCCCCGGCTCCGGCGCCCGAATCCGAGCAGGCGCCGGCTCCCGCACCGGAACGGCCGGAGCCGATCGAGTCCGCGCCGCCCGCGGACACCTCGAAGCTCACCGACAAGGACAAGAAGTACCTCGACGCGCTGAAGCAGCAGGGGGTCACGCCGTCCACCCCCGATATCGCGCTCAGCGTCGCGGGCTACGTCTGCCAGGGCATCGCCTCCGGTGCGTCCGATCAAGACCTGATGACCTTCGTGACCGCGATGGCCGGCTCCGACCCGTCCTTCGATCCGGCGAAGATGCCGGTGGAGAAGGCCGGGCAGATCTACGTCAGCGCCGCTAAGCAGACGTACTGCCAGTGAGCCCGCGCCGCGGAACGACGTCCCGCCGGTCCCGGCCGGCGGGATGCCTGCTGCTGCTCGCGATCCCGGTGCTGATCATCATCGTGGTGCTGCTGCTGTGGTACCTGCTCGCCGGACCGCTGCGCCAGCCCAAGCCAGGGCCCAAGCCGCCGGAGGAGCCCACCTCCCAGCCCGCGGACTGCCCGGACGTGCAGATGATCTCGGTGCCCGGCACCTGGGAGTCGAACAGCAACGACGATCCGCACAACCCGACGGCGAACCCGAACTCGTTGATGCTCAACATCTCCGGACCGGTGGCGCAGCAGTTCCCCAAGGAGCGGCTCGACGTCTACACCGTCCCCTATGTCGCGCAGTTCTCCAATCCGATCGCGATTCCCCCGGACGGGCAGCAGTCGTACAACAACAGCCGGACCGAGGGCACGCAGAACATGGTCAAGGCCATGCAGGAGCGGGCGAGCAGGTGTCCGCTGACCAACTACGTGATCGCCGGCTTCTCCCAGGGCGCGGTCATCGCGGGCGACGTCACCAGTCAGATCGCCGCGGGCAAGGGCCCGGTCCCGGCGAAGCGGATCCTCGGCGTGACACTGATCTCGGACGGTCGCCGCACCGGCGACACCGGTCCCGGTCAAGCGGTGCAGATCGGTGCGGTGCCCGCCGGCGTGGGCGCCGAGGTGGCCTTGAAAGGTCTCAATGTGCCCGGGATCACGATGACCGGTCCGCGTCCGGGTGGCTTCGGCGAACTGGCCGAGCGGACCTTCACCATCTGTGCGCAGGGCGACCTGATCTGTGACGCGCCGCGAGAGGCCTTGAGTCCGTGGAACATCATGGGCAGCGTCGGCGCACTGGTGCGCGCGGCGGGCAATCCGGTGCACGCGCTGTACAACGGATTCGTCGTCGACGACAACGGCACCACCTCCACCCAGTGGACCGCGAACTGGGCGAACGGCCTTATCGAGTCGGCCCCGCATCCGCCGCACTCGTGAGATCTCACAGGCCGTACTCCGGTGCGTGCCCAGTACACCCAGTGGTGCCGGAGCAAGCGCGCGTCCGGCTGGACACGACGCTGTAAAGTGCGCTGGTGATCGCGACGCGGGTAACCCGTACCGAGTGTCGGGTATGACCGCCCCGCACTGTCGCGCCCGGATTTCCTTACAGCCAGGAGCATGAGTTCATGACAGAAGCCGCCGCCCCGGCCGGTGAGTTGACCGCGCTGGGTACGCCGCTGCGCAGCTTCCGCTTCGCGGCAGCTGGTGAGGGAAACAAGCAAGAAGGTGGCGCCCGCAAGTTCATCCAGACGGCGCAGCAGGCCGAGGAGTACGGCTTCGACAGTTTCGTCGTGCCCGACCACCTCGGCGACCAGATCGGCCCGATCGCCGCGCTCGGCGCGCTGACTCAGGCCACCGAGCGGATCCGGCTCGGAACCTCGGTGCTGGCCAACGGCTTCCGCAACCCGGTGGTGCTGGCCAAGGATCTGGCCACCATCGACGTGCTGTCTAAGGGCAGGCTCGAGGTCGGTCTCGGCGCGGGCTGGAAGCAGGACGAGTTCGCCGCCGCGGGCATCCCCTACGAGACGCCCGGCGTCCGCCTGGAGAAGCTGGACGAGGCGCTGACCATTCTCGACGTGCTGCTGCGCGGTCAGGAGTGCACCTTCGAGGGCAAGCACTACCAGGTGCACGGCGTCAAGGGCACGCCGCGCCCGCGGCAGGGTCCGCGCCCGCCGATCTGCACCGGCGGCGGCGGTCCGAAGATGTTGCGCCTGGCCGCCAAGCACGCCGACATCATCTCCGTCGTCCCGGTCACCACCAAGCACGGTAAAGGCCTCTTGTCGGGCATCACCATGGCCAAGACGATCGAGAAGGTGAACCTGATCCGCGAGGCCGCGGGCGATCGGTTCGCCGATATCGAGCTGAACTGGGCCATCACCGCGATCGTCATCACCGACGATCGCGAGAAGACCGCTGAGATGGCGCTTTCCGCGATCGATCGGGGCCTGCACCCGGATCTCGAGGTGGACGTGAAGCTTTCGGTCGAGGAGATCCTCGAGTCGCCCTACGTCGCCATCGGAACGTTCGAGGAAATCGCCGAGCAGATCCGGCGTGTGCGCCAACTCACCTCGATGTCGTATGTCGGGGTATTTCCCACCCAGATGGACGCATTCGCCCCCGTTATTCCCCTGCTGCGAGACGAGTGACCGGGCCTTCTCTGTAACATAACCCTGGTTTGAGTACATCTAGCCGATAGCGGTCACCGCGCAGACCGCCCAGAATCTGCAAGCTGACTCTCCGCACAGTGGGAGCAGCCAGCGGGCGAAAGCGAGTCGGGGCCTCACAGGTAACAGCGGCGTAGTCGCCGTCTTGCTGCGTGTGCCTCGGAGGAGAAGAAGGAATGGAAGAGACTTTCGACGACTACCTGGACGAGACCGGGAACATCCGAATTCCCGAGGATCACACCCTGGTCGATCACGTCGAGAAGCACACCCGGAACGACGCGAACACTCTGGCGTACCGCTACATCGATTACTCGCGTGAGCGTGATGGTGAGGCCCAGGAACTGACGTGGCGTGAGTTCGGCATTCGGCTGCGCGCGGTGGCCGCTCGACTGCAGCAGGTGACCAACCCGGGCGACCGGGTCGCGATCCTGGCGCCGCAGGGCTTGGATTACGTGGTCTCCTTCTTCGCCGCGATCTACGCGGGCACCATCTCGGTGCCGCTGTTCGACCCCGACGAGCCGGGTCACACCGACCGCCTGCACGCCGTGCTCGGCGACTGCGAGCCTGCCGCCATCCTCACCGCGAGCTCCTCCGCGGCGGGCGTGCGTCAGTTCTTCCGTTCGCTGCCCGCTGCCCAGCGCCCGCGCATCATCGCGGTGGACGCGATCCCCGACAGCGTCGGCGAGGGCTGGGTGCGTCCGGATATCGCCATCGATGACATCGCCTACCTGCAGTACACCTCGGGCTCGACCCGGACCCCGGCCGGTGTGGAGATCACTCACCGCGCGGTCGGCACCAACCTGCTGCAGATGGTCAACTCGATCAACCTGGACTGGAACTCGCGCGGCGTCACCTGGCTGCCGCTGTTCCACGACATGGGCCTGCTCACGGTGATCCTGCCCGCGGTCGGCGGCAAGTTCATCACCATCATGTCGCCGAGCGCGTTCGTGCGGCGGCCGTACCGCTGGATCAAGGAACTGGCCGCGCAGTCCGACGGCGCCGGAACCTTCGCCGCCGCACCGAATTTCGCGTTCGAGCATGCCGCCGCGCGTGGTCTGCCGAAGAACGGCGAGTCACTGGATCTGTCCAACGTGATCGGCCTGATCAACGGCAGCGAGCCGGTGACCACCTCGTCGATGAAGAAGTTCAACGAGGCCTTCGCGCCCTACGGCCTACCCAAGACGGCGATCAAGCCGTGCTACGGCATGGCCGAGGCGACGCTGTTCGTGTCGGCGACCAAGGCCGAGGACGAAGCCAAGGTCACCTGGGTCGATCGCAACGAGCTCAACGCGGGCCGCATGGTCAAGGTCGAGCAGGGCACCGACAACGCCATCGCCCAGGTCTCCTGCGGTTACGTCGCGCTGTCGCAGTGGGCCGTGATCGTCGATCCGGAAACCGTCGAAGCCGACGGCGGCCAGGAACTGCCCGACGGCCGGGTCGGTGAGATCTGGTTGCACGGCAACAACATGGGCATCGGCTACTGGGGTCGCCCGGACGAGACGTCCGCCACCTTCCAGAACAAGGTGCCGCATCGCCTCGCCGAGGGCAGTCACGCCGAAGGCACCGAGCGCGACGCCAACTGGATGCGCACCGGCGACTACGGCGTGTACCTCGACGGCGAGCTCTACATCACCGGCCGGGTCAAGGACCTGGTGATCGTCGACGGCCGCAACCACTACCCGCAGGATCTCGAGTTCTCCGCGCAGGAAGCCTCCAAGGCGCTGCGCCCCGGCTTCGTCGCCGCGTTCTCGGTGCCCGCGAACCAGCTGCCCGCGCTCGTCTTCGATCAGGGCAGCCACTCCGGCCTGAAGTTCGACGCCGACGACGGCTCCGAGCAGCTGGTGATCGTGGCCGAGCGCGGCCCCGGCGCGGGCAAGGCCGATCCACTGCCGATCGCCGACGAGGTGCGGGCCGCGGTGGCCGCGCGCCACGGTGTCACCGTTCGTGACGTTCTGCTGGTTCCCGCGGGCTCGATCCCGCGCACCTCCAGCGGCAAGATCGCCCGGCGCGCCTGCAAGGCCGCCTATCTGGAGGGAACACTGCGGGGTGGTTACACCCAGCAGGCCTTCCCCGATGCACCCGAGGAAGAATGACGGAAGTTCCCGCCTCGATCAGGTCGGAACAGTGGTTGTCTGGCTCGCCACTCGGTTCCGGCCTGTGCCGGAACGACACCGAGTGATCCGGGCCGTCAATCCCCGCCGCGCAACCGCACGCAGACAGGTAGCTTGAGGAATTGATGGCCGACAACGAGTCCACCCAGACGACCGATAACTTGCCCGCCGAGCAGGGTGCCGACCAGGCGCCCGCGCCGGTGACCGCTGCCGCCACGAGCGGTGCGCGGACCGATCTGTCCGTGGCCGAGCTGCGTGAGTGGCTGCGCCGCTGGGTCGCCGACGCGACCGGGCAGTCGATCGAGGCGATCACCGTGGACCGGCCGATGGAAGAGTTCGGGCTCGCCTCGCGCGACGCCCTCGCCCTCGGCGGCGACATCGAGGAACTCACCGGCGTGGTGCTGAACGCGACCGTCGTCTACCAGCATCCGACCATCGCGTCGCTGGCCGAGGTGGTCATCAACGGCGAGCCGGAGAGCGCGGACGCGGTCTCCGACGACTCCTTCTATACCGCGGGCTACCAGCCGGGCCAGGCGCACGACATCGCCATCGTCGGCCTGTCGACCCGGTTGCCCGGCGCGGGCGATACGCCGGAGTCGACCTGGGAGTTCCTGATCAATCGCGGGGACGGGATCCGGGATCTGCCCGAGGGCCGGTGGGACGAGTTCGCCGCCGACCCGGGTGCGGCAGCCGCCATCGCCTCGGCCAACACCCTGGGCGGTTATCTGGACCAGGACGTGGTCAAGGGCTTCGACGCGGAGTTCTTCGCGATGTCGCCGCTCGAGGTCGAGAACGTCGATCCGCAGCAGCGCCTGATGATGGAACTGACCTGGGAAGCGTTGGAGCACGCCAGGATTCCCGCGAGCGAGCTCAAGGGCACGCCGGTCGGTGTCTTCATCGGTACGTCCACCAGTGACTTCATGCTGGTCGCCGCCCTCGGCGTCGGTAACCAGGATCCGAACCTGCCCGCCTCCGCCGCGGCGTACGGCATCACCGGCGCGTCCTCCGGCATCATCGCCAACCGCGTCTCCTACTTCTACGACTTCCGCGGCCCGTCCGTCGCGGTGGACACCGCGTGCTCGTCCACGCTGGTCGCCGTGCACCAAGCGGTGCGCGCGCTCCGGGACGGCGATGCCGACCTGGCGCTGGCCGGTGGCGTGAACATGCTGCTCGCGCCGATGGTCACCCTCGGCTACGACTCGGTCGGCGCGGTCGCGAAGAACGGCCGGATCAAGGCGTTCTCCGCCGATGCCGACGGCATGGTTCGTTCCGAGGGCGCCGGTCTCATCGTGCTCAAGCGCCTTGCCGACGCCGAACGTGACGGCGATCGAATCATGGCCGTCATCAAGGGTTCCGCGATCAACTCCGACGGACGCTCCAACGGCATTGTCGCCCCGAACCCCGATGCGCAGGCCGAGGTGCTCCGCCGCGCGTACCGGGACGCGGGAATCGTGCCGTCGACCGTCGACTACATCGAGGCGCACGGTACCGGCACCCTGCTCGGTGACCCGATCGAAGCCGACGCGCTCGGCCGGGTGGTCGGTCGCGGTCGGGCCGACGACCAGCCCGCGCTGCTCGGCTCGGTGAAATCCAATTTCGGCCACCTGGAATCGGCCGCGGGTGCGGCGAGCTTCGCCAAGATCGTGATGGCGTTGCAGCACAACGTCATTCCGCCGAACATCAATTTCGCCGGTCCCAACCCGTACATCCCGTTCGACCAGGCCCACCTGAAGGTCGTCGACGAGCCGACCGAATTCCCGCGCTACAGCGGCACCGCCACCGTCGGCATCTCCGGTTTCGGCTTCGGCGGGACCAACGCACACGTGGTGGTGCAGGAATACGTTCCGGCCGCGGCCGAGGTCCCGGCAGCCCCCGAGGTAGCCGCGCCCGAGGCCGCAGCGGTTGATGCGAATGTCGCTGCCCTCGACGCCGAGCTCGATGACGAGTCGACCGACGTGATCGCGGAAGCGGATGCGATCGTCGCCGAAGCAAGCGAAGACGTCACCGAGACCACAGCGCTTGCTACCGAGCCCGCGGCTGCGGCTGCGGAAACTGTTGCCACGGTTGCGGAATGGACCGCCGAGCGCACCGAGCCGCTCCCGGTCGTGCTGCCGATCTCCGGCTACATGCCTTCGCGCCGCCGCCGCGCCGCCGGTGAACTGGCCGACTGGCTGGAATCCGAAGCGGGCCGCGATGTTTCGCTCGAGGACGTGGCCAGGTCGCTGGCCAAGCGCAGCCACTGGCGTTCGCGCGGTGTGGTGCTCGCCAAGACGCACGAGGAGGCCGTCGCCGGTCTGCGTGCCATCGCGGCGGGTAAGCCGGGCAACGGCGTGTTCACCGCGGACGCGCCCGCTGCCGTCGGCCCGGTGTGGGTGCTCTCCGGTTTCGGTGCCCAGCACCGCAAGATGGCCAAGGCGCTGTACCTGGAGAACTCCATCTTCGCCAAGGCCGTCGACCAGGTCGACGAGCTGGTGCAGGACGAGGCCGGGTACTCGATCCGGGACATGTTCCTCGACGACGGCCAGGACTACAACGTCGGCACCTCGCAGGTCGGCATCTTCACCATCCAGGTCGGCCTGGCCGCGCTGCTGCGCGCGCACGGCGCGGAACCCGATGCGGTGGTGGGACATTCGATGGGCGAGGTCGCCGAGGCGTACATCGCCGGTGGCCTGCCGCTCGAAGACGCGGTCCGGGTGATCTGCGCCCGCTCGCGCCTGATGTACGAGGGCGAGCAGATGCTCACCGACAACGACGTGCGCAACATGGCGCTCGTCGAGTACAGCGCCGAGGACATCGAGCAGCTGCTCGCCGAATTCCCGGACGTCGAGGTCGGCGTGTACGCGGCCCCGACCAACACGGTGATCGGCGGCCCGCGCGCGCAGGTCGAGGCGATCGTGGCGCGGGTGGAGGCGGAGGGCAAGTTCGCCCGGATCCTGCAGACCCGCGGCGCGGGCCACACCTCGCAGATGGATCCGCTGCTCGGCGAGCTGGCCGCGGAGTTGGCCGGCATCGAGCCGACCAAGCTGAAGACCGGTCTCTACTCGACCGTGCACAAGGGCGAGTTCTACCGCGCGGGCACCGATCCGGTGCACAACGAGGACTACTGGGTGAAGAACATGCGCGGCAGCGTGTACTTCACCAACGCGGTGCAGCTCGCGGTCGACGCGGGCCACACCACCTTCCTGGAGCTCGCGCCGAACTCGGTCGCGCTGATGCAGGTGCTCGGCACCACCTTCGCCGCGGGTCTGCACGACGCGCAGCTCATTCCGACGCTCAAGCGCAAGGAAGACGAGGCGGCCGGCGTGATCGGCGCGCTGGCGCAGCTGTACGTGCACGGGCACAAGGTGGACCTGTCCTCCCTGCTGACCCCCGGCGCGTACGCCGACGTGCCGCGAACCACGTTCGTGCGCAAGGAGTACTGGCCGAAGGCGTCGCTGTCCGCGGGCGGCGGCAACACCAGGGTGCCCGGCGCGCACGTGGCGTTGCCGGACGGCAGGCACGCCTGGGAGGTGCAGGCCGCGTCGGCCGGTGACCTGGCCGCGCTCGTGCAGGCCGCGGCGGCGCAGGTGCTCAGCGAGGTCTCGCTCGGCGCCTCGATCGTGCACGCGACTGTTCCGGCGTCGGGCACGCTGACCACCACGCTGACCCCGCACCCCGGCGGTGCGTCGGTGCAGGTGCACGCCAAGGAGGGCGCGAGCTTCCGGCTGCTCTTCGACGCCGTGGTCACCTCCGGTGCACCGCTGCCCGAACCCGTTGTGGCCGAGCTCGTTCCGGCGGCGGCCGCCGCGGTCGAGCCGGCGGCGGGCACCGATCTGGAGGTCATCGAGACCTTCGGTGACCGCTGGGATCCGAACGGCAGCCAGAAGCTCGAGGATCGGCTCGCGCTGATCGTCGCCGAGTCGATGGGCTACGCGGTCGAGGATCTCCCGATGGAGATCCCGCTGATGGAGCTCGGCCTCGACTCGCTGATGGCGATGCGCATCAAGAACCGCGTCGAGTACGAATTCGACATCCCGCAACTGCAGATCCAGGCCGTGCGCGACGCCAACCTCAACGAGGTCGGCAAGGTGCTGCGCTACGCGGTGGAACACCGCGACGAGTTGCAGGCGGTCGCCGCGAAACAGGCTGCGGGCGAAGAGGTCACCGTCGACGCCGGCTTCATCGAGGCGGCTCGCGCGGCCGTCGCCGCAGGCGAGGACCCGGCCGCGATCGCCGCTGCCGCCGCGAATACCGCTGCACCCGAGGCTGTTTCGCCGTCGAACGCGGACGCCGAGACCGCCGCGCCGGCTACCGAAGCCGCCGCGCCGGTCGCCGAGACGCCTGTCGTACCGGCGGAACCAGCGGTGGCCGAACCTGTTTCGCCGGTTGCCGCCGCCCCGGCCTTGGGTGGTCAGCAGTCCGCCGACGAGGACGACGTCCCGCCGCGCGACGCCGCCGAACGACTGACCTTCGCCACCTGGGCGGTGGTGACCGGTAAGTCCGCCGGCGGAATCTTCAACACCCTGCCGATCCTCGAGGAAGAGGTCGCCGAGAAGCTGGCGGCCCGGCTCACCGAGCGGGTCAAGGCCGAGGTCACCGTCGACGATGTGCTCGACTGCGAGACCATCGAGCAGCTGGCGGATATCGTGCGCAACCTGCAGGACAGCGGTGCCGACGTGGACGGTTTCATCCGGCCGCTGCGGCCGCGCGCCGAAGGCTCGAATGCCTTGCCGGTCTTCGTGTTCCACCCGTCCGGCGGTAACACGCTGGTCTACGAACCGCTGCTGAAGCGGCTGCCCGAGGGCACGCCGATGTACGGCTTCGAACGCGTCGAGGGCGACATCCTGGAGCGGTCGAAGCAGTACCTGACCGAACTGCGCAAGATCCAGGGCGACGGCCCATACGTGCTGTACGGCTGGTCGCTGGGTGCGGTGTTCGCGTTGCAGGTCGCGCAGCTGCTGCGGGCCGAGGGCGCCGACGTGCGGCTGGTCGGCCTGATCGACCTGGCGCTGCCGATCGAGGACGAGGACAACAGTCCCGAGGAGCGGGTGCGCCGGATCGAGCGGTACCAGGTCTTCGCGAAGAAGACCTACAGTGTCGAGGGCGAGCTGGATCGCGAGCAGCTGGAGACGCTGGCCGCGGCCTCCGACGAGGAACAGTTCAAGATGATCAGCGACCTGATCAAGATCAGCGGCACCAAGATCCCGGGCGGCGTGCTCGAGCATCAGCGCACCTCGTGGATCGAGAGCAGGCACCTGGCCAAGACCCAGCCGACCCGCTACGACGGTGACGTCGTGCTGTATCTGGCGGAGCGGTACCAGGACGGCATGATCGAGCTGGAGCCGCGCTTCGCCGATCGCCGCCCGAACGGCGGCTGGGACGAATACATTCCTAACCTCGAGGTCATCCATATCCCGGGTGACCACCTGCAGATCATCGATGAGCCGCGGATCCAGCAGATCGGAGCCGACCTCACCGCGAAGCTCGCTGCCATCGATGTGAAAGGGGCTCAGTGACTACGACTGCCGAGAAGCTCGCCGACCTGCGCAAAAGGCTCGATTTAGCGCAGGAACCGGCGGGTGAAGCGGGGGTGGCCAAGCGGGCGAAGAAGGGGATTCCCAGCGCCCGCGACCGGATCAACATGCTGCTCGATCCGGGCACCTTCGTGGAAATCGGTGCGCTGGTGCGTAAACCGGGTGACCCGACGGCGCTGTACGGCGACGGTGTGGTCACCGGGCACGGTTTGGTCGAGGGCCGGCCGGTGGCGGTGTTCTCGCACGACCAGACCGTCTACGGCGGTTCGGTCGGTGAGATGTTCGGCCGCAAGGTCGCCGGGATCATGGAGTACGCGGCCAAGGTCGGCTGCCCGGTGGTCGGCATCAACGACTCCGGCGGCGCCCGGGTGCAGGAGGCGGTGACCTCGCTGGCCTGGTACGCGGAGCTGGGCCGTCGCCAGGAGCCGCTGTCCGGTCTGGTGCCGCAGATCTCGATGATCCTCGGCAAGTGCGCCGGTGGTGCCGTGTATGCCCCGATCAACACCGACGTCGTGGTGGCGACCGAAGAGGCGTACATGTTCGTCACCGGCCCCAAGGTGATTCGTGAGGTCACCGGCGAGGACGTGAGTCTCGAGGAGCTGGGCGGCGCGCAGAGCCAGGCCGAGTACGGCAACATCCACCATGTCGCGGCGGACGAGAAGGCCGCCTTCGACTGGGTGCGCGACTACCTGAGCTTCCTGCCGACCAGCTGTCAGGAGCTCGCGCCGATCGTGAACCCGGGGCTCGAGCCGGAGCGCACCGACAGCGACCTGGAACTGAATTCCCTTGTGCCGGACTCGGACAACGCCGCGTACGACATGCACGACATCCTGCTGCGGATCTTCGACGACGGCGCGTTCCACGAGGTCGGCGGTTCGGCCGGGCGCAACATCATCACCGGGTTCGCCCGGGTGGACGGTCGCAGCGTCGGCGTGGTCGCCAATCAGCCGATGGTGTACGCCGGTGCGCTGGACGCCCGCGCCTCGGACAAGGCGGCGCACTTCGTGCGGTTGTGCGACGCGTTCGAGATCCCGCTCGTCTTCGTGGTGGACACCCCCGGCTTCCTGCCGGGCGTGGAGCAGGAGAAGATCGGCGTGATCAAGCGCGGCGGCCGGTTCCTGTTCTCCTTCGTGGAGGCGACCGTGCCGAAAGTGACTGTGGTGATTCGCAAGTCGTACGGCGGCGGCTACGCGGTGATGGGCTCCAAGCAGCTCGGCGCCGACGTCAACCTGGCCTGGCCCACCGCCCGGATCGCGGTGATGGGCGCCGAGAGCGCGGTCAGCCTGATCGGCGGCAAGCAGATCGAGGCCGCGCCGGAGGAGCAGCGGGCGGCCGTGCGTCAGCAGATGATCGACTTCTACAACGCCACCATGGCGACGCCGTGGGTGGCCGCCGAGCGCGGCTACATCGACGCGGTCATCGAGCCGTCGGCGACCCGGCTGGAGCTGCGCCGCGCGCTGCAGTTGCTGCGGGACAAGACGCAGGCGCGCAACCCGCGCAAACACCACCTGCTGCCGCTGTAGTTAACCGCGGAATCGGGCCGCATCCGTTGAGACGCAGCCCGATTCAACCGTTGCGGGTTTTCAGGCGAGGCCGGCGGACTCGATCACCACGTCGTCCTTCGGCACGTCCTGGTGCCCGGCGTTGTTGCCGGTGGCCACGCCCTCGATCTTGTCGACCACGTCCTGGCCCTCGACCACCGCGCCGAACACGGTGTAGCCCCAGCCCTGCGGGTTGGGCGCCTTGTGGTTGAGGAAGTCGTTGTCGCTCGCGTTGATGAAGAACTGCGCGGTGGCCGAGTGCGGATCGTTGGTCCGCGCCATTGCCACGGTGTACTTGTTGTTCTTCAGTCCGTTGTTCGCCTCGTTCTGAATGGGCGCCTGCGTCGGCTTCTGCCGCATGCCCGGCTCGAAGCCGCCACCCTGGATCATGAAGCCCGGGATGACGCGGTGGAAGATGGTGCCGTCGTAATGCCCGGCCTTCACATAGTTCACGAAGTTCTGCACCGTGGTCGGCGCCTTCTCGTCGTCGAGTTCCAGGACGATCGGGCCGAAGTTGGTCTGAAGATTCACCTTGGTCATACCCACACCTTGCCAGCCCGCTCCCGCGCGCCTTTTCCCGGTCGTGTGTATAGCCCCCCTTGACCATCACGGCGCGCATTTACGAACAATGGCGTGCTGCGGGCGCGGCATATTGAACACAGCTAGCATTGCCAATCGTGCCCGACGCCGCTACCGCTGTTCTGACGAAACCGCCCGCCGCTCCGGCGGCCTCTCCGGCCGATTTCCGGACCGCGCGAATAATCGCGCTGGTCGCCGGTCTGCTCGGCGCGCTGCTCGCCATTGCGACCCCGTTTCTGCCGGTCACCCAGACCACGGCGGTGTTGAATTGGCCGCAGACCGCGACGCTCGGCAACGTGCAGGCGCCCTTGATGTCTCAGGTCCCGATCGACCTGAAGGCCACGATTCCGTGCAGCACGGTGGCGCAGCTGCCCGAACGCGGCGGCATGCTGCTGGCCACCGCGCCACCGCAGGGTGACCGGGCCGCGCTGGAGGCCCTGTTCATCCGGGTGTCCGAGACCTCGGTCGACGTGATCGATCGCAATGCCGTGGTGGTGTCGGCGCCGCGGGCGGACATGGAACAGTGCTCGTCGCTGGTGCTCACCTCCGATCACGACCGCACGCGCGCGGTGTTCGAGGGGCTGACCACCACGGTCACCAAGCCGGTCGCGGGCGGGGCCGAGGAGCAGGTGCAGGTGCCGGTCGAGGGCTCGCTCAACGGCGACCTGCGGCCACAGGTGGTCGGCGTCTTCTCCGACCTCAAGGGCGCGGCGCCGGCCGGTCTCGGCTTCACGATGACGGTGGACACCCGGTTCTCCACCAGCCCCACCCTGATCAAGCTGATCGCGATGATCGCGGCGGTGCTGTGCACGCTGGTCGCGCTCGCGGCGCTGGCCCGGCTCGACGGCAGTGACGGGCGCGGGCATCGCCGCTTCCTGCCGTCGAACTGGCTGAAGCCCACCTGGGCCGACGGTGCGATCGTCGGCACGCTGCTGGTGTGGCATTTCGTCGGCGCCAACACTTCTGACGACGGCTACATCCTGAGCATGGTGCGGGTCGCCCCGCACGCCGGCTACATGGCCAACTACTTCCGCTGGTACGGCGTCCCGGAGGCGCCGTTCGGCTGGTACTACTACGTGATCCAGCTCTTCGCGGAGTTCTCCACCGCCAGCGCCTGGGTGCGGGTGCCCGCGCTGCTCTGCGCCATCCTCTGCTGGCTGGTGATCAGCCGCGAGGTGGTGCCCCGCCTCGGGCGCGGCGTGCGCAACAGCAAGGTGGCGTTGTGGACCGGCGGCCTGGTGTTCCTGGCGTTCTGGCTGCCGTTCGACAACGGCCTGCGGTCCGAGCCGATCGTCGCGCTCGGCGCGCTGCTCACCTGGGTGTCGATCGAGCGGGCCATCGCGACCGGCAGGCTGCTGCCCGCCGGTGTCGCGGTCCTGGTCGCCGCGTTCACCCTCGCGGCCGCACCGACCGGCCTGATGTGTGTGGCGGCGTTGCTCGCCGGTATCCGCCCGCTGATCTGGATCGTGGTGCGCAAGCGGCGCCAGTTCGCCGAGCAGGGCGGAAAGTGGTGGGCCACACTGCCGTTGCTCGCCCCCATCGCGGCGGCCGGGGTGCTCGTGCTCATCGTGGTGTACAGCGATCAGACGTTCGCGGGCATCCAGGAGGCGAACCGGGTCCGTCAGGTCACCGGGCCCAACCTCGCCTGGTACGAGGACTACCTGCGCTACTACTACCTGTTCGTGGAGACCGTCGACGGTTCGCTGTCGCGCCGCTTCGCGTTCCTGGTGATGCTGCTCTGCCTGTTCACCACCATGCTGGTGCTGTTGCGGCGCCGGCGGGTGCCCGGCATCGCGAGCGCGCCGACCTGGCGATTGATGGGCGTCGTGTTCGGCACCATCTTCTTCATGATGTTCAACCCGACCAAGTGGACGCACCACTTCGGCGCGTACGCGGGCATCGCCGGCTCGCTGGCCGCGGTGACCGCGGTCGCGGTGTCGGCCTCGGCCCTGCGGGCGCGCAAGAACCGGGCGATCTTCCTGGCCGGGCTGTTGTTCGTGCTCGCGCTGGCGTTCTCCGGCATCAACGGCTACTGGTACGTGTCCAGTTTCGGTGTGCCGTGGTTCGACAAGCGCATCTCGCTGCACGGCTACCAGTCGAACACCTTGATGCTGGGCCTGTTCGGGCTTGCGCTGGCGTTGGTCGCCTGGCACTCCCTGCGCGAGGGTTACGCGAAGCCGGAGGCCTCACCACGGTCGGCGCGCGGCAAACGGATTCGCAAGTTCGCCGCCATCCCGCTCACCGTCGTCGCCGCGCTGATGGTCGCGCTCGAGGTGCTCTCACTGGTCAAGGGCGCGGTCTCGCAGTACCCCGCATACTCGCTGGCCCGCTCGAACCTCGACGCGCTCGGCGGCAACAGTTGCGGCCTCGCCAATGATGTTCTGGTGGAAGCGGATCCGAACGGCGGCCGGTTGCAGCCGATCCCCGATCCGGCGCTCACCGATTCGAGTGATCCGCTGGCCGGCGTCGACCCGGTCGGATTCGATCCGAACGGCGTGCCCAACGATCTGTCCGCCGACAGTGTCGAGGTGAAGCCGGGCACCGGCAATACCTCGACCCAGTCGGTCGGCGCCGCGTTCGCCGAGGGGCAGAGCGCGGGCACCGGCGGTGGCCAGGGCGCGCGTGGCGTCAACGGCAGCACCGTGGCGCTGCCGTTCGGGCTGGACCCGGCGACCACGCCGATCCTCGGCAGCTACCAGAACGGCGTGCAGCAGCCCGCGCATCTCACCTCGAGCTGGTACGGGCTCTCGCCGCGGTCGGCGGACAGCCCGCTCGTGGTGATCAGCGCGGCCGGGCGCATCCTGTCCGTCGACGACACCGGGGACACCCGCTACGGCCAGTCGCTCACCGTCGACTACGGCCGGAAGCTGCCCGACGGCAGCGTCGAGAAGCTCGGCACCTACCTGCCGCGCGATATCGGCCCGTTCCCGTCCTGGCGTAACCTGCGCGTCCCGCTCGCCGAGATCGCGCCGGAGGCCGACGCGGTCCGCATCGTCGCCAACGACCCGATCCTGATCGGTGACCAGTGGCTGGCGTTCACCCCGCCGCGGATGCCGAAGTTGCAGTCGCTCAACACCTTCATCGGTTCCGAGCAGCCGGTGCTCGAGGACTGGGCCGTCGGTCTCCAGTTCCCCTGCCAGCGTCCGTTCAACCACAAGAACGGCGTGGCCGAGGTTCCCGGGTACCGCATCCTGCCGGACCGCCCGCTCGCCATCAGCTCCACCAACACCTGGCAGGCGGAGGAGTTCGGCGGCATCCTCGGCTTCTCCCAGATGCTGGCGAAGTCGGTGACCGTCCCGACCTACCTGAAGGACAACTACGCCCGCGACTGGGGCTCCCTGGAGCGCTACGACCAGTACGACCGCAGCGCCACCCCCGCAAAACTCGACACCGGCACCGCCACCCGCTCAGGCTTCTGGACCCCCGGAAAACTCCGCGTCTTCTAGCCCCTGAGACCCCGCAGGCCCGGCCGAGCAACGCTCGGCCGGGCCTGCGGGCGTACAGGGGTCCGGCGCGGTCACTCCGGGTAGGCTCGGCGCATGACGAGCGGCGCTCCGACCGACTGGTACCGGTGGATACCGGAGCAGATCACTGCTCGGGTAGTCCGCTCGACCGCGGGATGATTTTGTTTTGATGGCCTGTTTGGGACTTGTGGCTCAATGGGCCGATCATGGGCTACCGCCGGGCATTCGGACCTGTGTGGTGAGGTGTGGTGGCCGAGCGCGGGGTGAAAGTGGTGCGCCCGCATCGGGTTCGGGGCGGGTGATGCGGGGCGCGGGGGTTCGGGGTTGCCGACGATTGCCGCTGGGGGTGAGCAGCGGTGGTGGGCAAGAGATTTCGTTGGGGTTGCGATCCGGGCCGGGTACGTTCGGGCGGGGCTGACGCGGGCCGGGGGTGTGGGCGCGGATCGGGCTAGCCGGGGGGTTGCTCAGACCTTGGTCATACGCAGGCCGAGTTCGCGGCGGAGCACTTCTTGGGAGGGCAAGCGGTTGAGTACGCGCAGGATCGCGGGGCGCAGTTCCCGTTGTTCGTCCTCGGTGAGGAGACCGACGAGATCGCGCAGATCCATCTGATCGAAAGCCGACGTCATACTGCACAGATTACGGTTTTTCGCTGAACTCGTCCTGTGATCGCACCGTGAATTTGCCGTCCAACCGGTCTGTTTACGATATTTTTTCGCCGCCGCAACACCCAACCGGTCGGTTCGGGGGCGCGGCGGCGACCATTCAGCCGCGTGCGCGGATCGGATCGTCCTCGGCGAAACCGCTGCGCGTTTCGACCGTGCCGCCGATCACGGCGGGCCGGGCATTCGGGTCGTACGGGGTGAACTTCTCCAGCGAACCCCAGTCGCGTGACCAGTCGTGTTCGAGGTAGCTGGGGACGGTCTCGGATTCCAGCAGCAGCCCGGTCCAGCCGAGCGGTCCACCGCCGATATCGTCCTGCCAGGCGTTGGAGGCGTCGGAGCCGACCCGGTCGGGCAGGATGCGCCAGCGCGGCATCTCGGCCACACCGTCGTGGTGGTCGAACGGACGCTGGCACGGGAACGCGAGCCCGACATGCCAGTCGAGCAGCACCGGATCCTTGCTGCCGACAACGGAATTCAGCGCGGCCAGCTTGGGCAACCGGGGCGGGGTCACCGCGAGCCACTGCTTGGGCGTGATGTCGTTGTCCACCGCGACCAAGCGCACCGCGTTCGCCTCGACCGGCAACTGGTCCAGCGGCACCCGCAGGTTGCGCCAGGACGGTGCGGGCCCGATGTCGAGCGGGTCGATCGAGCCGAGTTCGCGTACCGCGCCGCCTGCCTCGCGTACGCCGTATTCGAGGTGCAGCTCCTGTCCGTAGGTGAGCACGCCGTCGGCGTCGATGTGCCGGATCCGGCCCGCCGCGGTGATCGCGAGCACCTGGTAGGCGGGGTCGTGGCGCATGCTGTCGGTGAGGTCCAGGCCGTACCACTGTGAGGTGAGCGCGGCCTGCTGCTGCTCGTTCTCCTGGTAGCTGCCCAGGACCGGGGTCGTCGCCGGGTCGAGCCCGAACGGCAGCGCGACCGTGCTGCCGTTGATGCCGGTCTGGGCGGTGGTGCCGCCGCCGGTTCCCGCGCCGGTAGTCTTCGTGGTCTTGTTCTTGGCGTCGCTGTTCACCGAGTTGGCGCCGCCGGAGACGGTCTCCTCGGCATCGGCGGTGAGGTCGCCGGCGACCCCGTTCGGCGTGAATCCCTTTGTCTCGGCGGCCAAACCGTCGGCGGGAGCGCCGGTGAGCGGCAGCAGCAACGAGTTCTTCGTATCCGTCTCGACCAGCACCTCGTTCGCGAGGGCGCACGAATCACCGGCCAGGGATTCGAGATTCGACTTGGCGATCGAGTAGGCCGGGTACTGCGCGACCGCCGCCTTGGCCAGCGACGCGACCTCGAACAACACCAGCACCGCGGCGGCGATGGTCAACGGCGCGCTGGCGAACCGGTCGAAGCGCCTGGGCGTCAACCGATCCCGGCGATACGGCTCCCGATAGTGCGCCCACACCGCGACGAGCAGCGCGACGCCACTCAACCCGAGGAACAGGGTGGAGAAGCCCTTGCCCGCCACCAGCGGCGCCTTGTCCCACCACGGCACCCCGTAGCTGGACACGTACCACCAGCCGTTCGATCCGGTGAACGTGATCGCGAGCAGGAACAGCACCGCGGCGGCGAACAGAGCCCGGTTGCGCGGCGAGCGAATCCCTTCGGTGCCGACCGCGACGGCCGCGAGCGCGGCGAGCGAGCCGGCCAGCCCGGCGTACACGCCGAAGTGGTGGGTCCACTTGGTCGGCGTGAACATCATCAGGAACAGCGAGGCGAACACGATGCCGAGAATCCGCACCGACGGCCCGCGCGAGGTGCCGGGGATGCGGCCCTTGCGCAGCACCTGCAACACGCAGACCAGCAGGCACAGCAGCATGACGAGCACGCCGAAGCGTCGGGCCAGCGAGCCGTCCGGCGAGAGCATCAGCAGCGAATCCCACCGCGTGCGTTCGTCGAACCAGGCCACGTTCGGCCCGACGAGCGTGCGCACCCGGGTCGCCTCCAGGACGGTGGACAGCGTCTGGTCCGCGAAAACCACCACCAGCACCAGGGTTCCGGCGGACAGGCCCGGCGCGAGCAGCGCCAGATAACGGAAGATCGAGGCGGGCAACGAGTTTCGCCGGGCAACCTGGGCGGTGCCGGTATCGGCGGCGGCCGTGGGGCTTTCGGCCACGCCGCCGCCCGGTGCGGGGACCACGCCGCGGGCGCGTTTGATGATGATCTGCAATACCGGTCGCGATCCGGCGATCAGGGCCGCGATGCAGATGAGCCCGGTCGGGCCGGCCGCCAGCGAGAAGCCCGCGATCAGCACGGCCATGGCGGCGGGCAGCAGTCGCCCGGTGGCGATGGCGCGTTCGATCGAACACCAGGTGAGCAGCGCACCGGCGGCGATCAGCGGTTCGGGCCGCAGGCCGTTGTCGTAGGGCAGCCAGAAGGCGAGGAACACCAGGCCCGCGGTCCACAACGCGACCTTGTTGCGCCGGACACGAGCGCCCAAGCGCGGCAGCACTTCCCGGCTGATCACCAGCCAGCAGGTGATGCCCGCGAGCAGCGCGGGCAAGCGCATCCACGGGCTGGCGTCGGAGACCCGGGTCATCCACGCGAGCACCTCGTAGGACCAGCCGAACGGCGCCTCGGGCACGCCGAACCAGCGGTAGTAGTTCGCCATGAACCCGGCGTGCCCGGAGGCCCGCGCCATGTTCAGGATGTAGCCGTCGTCGGAGGTGTTGGCGCCGATGAAATGCCACAGGCCGAGCGTGCCGAGCACCACCGCGTCGGTCGCGCCGAACCGCCACCAGCGGGCGGGCAGGAAGCGCCGGGCTCGCCGCCCGTCACTGGTGTCGAGCAGATGCAGCGCGAGCAGCGCGACGACGGTGCTCAGCGCCGCGACGACGATCGCGGCCAGTTTCAGCGCGGTGGGGGAGGAGGAGAAGCGCGAGTCGATATCGGCGTGCACCGCGGCGCCGTCGAGCCGGTCGGCCGCCAGATCGGTGAAGACTCCGACGATCTGGGGCCGGATGTCGCGAGTCACGGTGTTGCGGAACGGCGTTCCGTCCTGCCGGGTCACGCTGGTGATCTCGGTGCTCGTCGCGGCGGCGGTCGAATCGATGGTCAGCGCCGTGCAGCCGGTGCCCGCGGTGATCTCCTCGACCGGCGCGGACAGCAGCGGCACATCGCGCAGGATCACCGACAGCACGCCGTCGGCGACCGAGACGACCAGGCCCTTGGTCGCCGCCTGACCCGACGCGACGGGCGCGGTGGACACCACGGTGCCCGCCGGTCCCACGGCCCGCACCAGCGCGCACGGCAGCGTCGCGTGCATCCGCAGCGGCACGTAGGACACCAGCGGCGCCTCGACGCTGCTCGTCCCGGCCTGTGGCCAGTCCAACGTCGCCCGGTCCTGTTTCACCGGCAGTATCGGGGTGAGCAGCGCCAGCACGAACCCGAGCAGCCCGGCGACGATGGCGATCAGGCGATATCGAGCGGCCCGATCCCGGCGCCGACCACCGTCGGCCCCGTCGCTGTCGCCGGGACGGGTGAACGCTCGAGTTGCTCGGTCCGCTCGCACGGTCGTTGATGCTAGCTACTCGACCGCCCGCTGCCGATGATCACCTCAGCTTCCAGAGCCACACGTCGTCGACGCGGGCCGGGGCGAAGCCGAGCAGTTGGGTCACGGTGGTGCGCAGCGTGTCGCCGTTCTTCGTGGCGGGCAGCACCAGGACGTCGGCCTGCCAGAAAATCAGGTCCTCCTGGGCGGCGGCGCGGGTTTCCTCGGTGATCGGCGGCACCGTGCCGGTTTCCTGCGCCTGCACGAGCAGCGCGGTGGTCGGTCGCGTCTCGGGGCCGTAGATCCCCTTCTTCTGCGTGCCGGTCGGACCGACGAAATACCCTCCGGCGAGCGGGAAGTCGAAGCCCGCGTCGGCCTGCCAGCGCAGTGCGCCCGCGTCCAGCGGTCGCGGCGGCGGCACCATCACCACCGAACCGCCGTGGACGTAGTCGCGTACCGTCCCGTCCGCGAAGAACGCGGGGGTGGCGGGCCGTTGGACCACCGGCAGGATGGTCGGCGTCAACGGCAGCAGCGCGCACAGCAGCGCGCCGAACCAGGCCAGCGGCCGCCAGTCGCCCGGCGACTCGCGCCACCAGCCGATCGCCCGCTGGGTGGCCAGGGCCAGCACCGCGGCGATGGCGGGGATCGCCGCCATGGTGAGCCGGGTCTCCAGCACGGTGCTCAGCAGCGGGACGTGTTCGGCCCAGCGCCAAGGCAATTCGATGCCGGTGTCCTGCTTGCCGAACATGGCGACCGCGCCGAGGGAGAGCACGCCGAACACCGCGATCACCACGCCCGCCGCGCGTACCACCCGTTCGCGCCAGAGCAGCGCGAGGGTGGCGGTCAGCACCAGCAGCAACGGCCAGCCGAAGTAGGCGTTCTGCTCGGTCTCGTTGATCGCGACGTTCTGTCCGGGCGCGAAGAGGCCGCCGAGGGATTCGGACGGGAACTGCACGATCGCCTTCAGATCGTTGCCCATCGGGCCGTGGTCGATGGAGCGGTAGCTCTGCGGTCCGAAAAACTGCCACCACAGCGGGATTTCGGTGAGCATGAGCGCGATCACCGCCGCCAGCAGCAGCGCGGGGGTCAGCCCGCGCAGCACGCGCAGCCCGTGCCGGGGCGTGTGCAGCAGATAGACGACCGAGAACAAGCCGAACGCCAGCGCGAAGATCAACAGCGGTTCTTCGCCGAGCGTGATCTGCAGGGCGACAAGGAATCCCAGCCAGACGGCGTCGCGGACGCGCCAGCGCCGCGCGTCGGTGTCGCGCAGGGTCGCCCGCCTCGCCATCCGGATCAACAGTCCGGCCATGATCGGAAGCAGGAGCAGCACAACGAAATTCGGGTGCGCGTTGGCATGGGAGATCATCGCGGGCGCGAAACCGCAGAACAGCCCGCCGATCGCCGCCGCAACCCGGGATTCGACCAGTTCCCGGGAGAACAGCCAGTACCACGCCGCGGCGGTGGTGGCGAGGCCGAGCGTGAGCACCAGGACGAAGGTCACCGTGGGCCCGAACAGCAGGGTGATCGGGGTGAACGGCACGCCGACCCCGAACATGGCCGTGTTGGCCATCATGTTCACCCCGGCGGGGAAGTTCTGCAGATCGGTGCCGAGCGGATTCTCCAGGTGCGCCACCGAGTGCGCGGTGACCGCGAAGAACCATTCCCACATGGTCTGGTCCTGACCGCTCTTGATCAGATACCCGCTCTGGGTGTTGCGCCACTGCCCGGACAGCACCGTGGCGGCCAGCGCCAGGTAACCGACCGTGACGAGCAGGTCGGCCCGGTGCACCCGGATCCGGGGGAGTCTTCGGCGGCGCGCCGGAGCCGACGGCTCCGCGGTGGGCACTCCGATCGCGGTGGTTTCCCGTTCCGCGATCCCTACCGCCGACCCGTCGGTGACCACCGGATCGGCCTGTCGTGCCCGTACCACCTGCAAACTTCTCCTCGGCCTAGCTGAAACTCAGCCGCCGACCCTACCCGGCAACCCTGTGTTCTGCCTGGCAGTCGGGTAGGGATGTGACGAACGGGACCCGGCCGGCCGGGGCCTGCCCGGATCTTATTTGCGCAGCGTGACCAGGGTGAACGGGCCGATATCGGTGCTCGTGAAGCGCGGATCGGCGAAGAGCTCCTTGGGGAAGGCCACGCTGTAGCGCTGCACGTTGGGATCGTTCGGGTAGACGTCCTTGGCCAGGCGCAGGGTGTAGGTGTCGCCGCTGCGCCGGAACAGGAAGGCGTCCGGGGCCCGCCACGGGCAGGCCGCCAACGCGTCGAGCAACGCCGCGGACGACTTCAGCTTGCTCCAGCTCTCGATGGTCGCGGCCCGGCCGGGGAAGTCGGCGAGCATGTTCGCGTAGTGCGAGGTGAGCGCCTGGAAGCCGTAGTACGGGTAGAAGGACAGGAAGCTGGTGTCGGCGGTGAGCAGCACCGTGTCCGAGCGCGGCCGGCCGGTCTGCGCGAGCAGTGCCGCGTCGATCGCGCGGTAGTGCGCGACCGCCGACGGGGCGCGCTGGTCGGCGCGGTTCCCGTTGCCGTCGGTGTCGGTATAGGCGGTGGTGATCTCCGGCGCGAGGATGTGCGGGATGTGCTGGGTGAACGCGAGCGCGCCGACCACCGCGACCGCGACCACGGCGATCCGGAACTGCCGCGGCTCGTTCAACGCCTGATAGATCGCCCGCGCACCCTCCACGAAACCGAACGCGCCGGCCGCCGCGAGCAGCGCGAGCAGCACCGATTCCAACCGGAACGAGAGCAGCGTGGTCCCCGCCGCGGTCGCCGCCATGGACAGCAGCGTCCACAGGTACACGGCCAGCACCCCGATGCCCAGCGCCTGCGCCCGCCGCGACGAGGCGGCCCGCACCACCAGCCAGAGCAGCCCGACCAGGCAGAGCGCGCCGCGCAGCGAGAACTCGGCCATCGGCAACGGCAGTTCGGCCCCGGATTCGGGCAGGTAGTGGAACGCGGAACCGGAGGTGGCGACCTTGCCGCTCAGCATCTTCAGCAGGTACGGCAGCCACACGAGCAGCGCGACCAGCGCGGCGAGCACGGCGATCACCGCCAGCCGGACCAGCGGCGGAACCGCCGCCCGCCAGGCCGGCCGGGTCTCGGCGTCGCCGCGCGCCCGCCGGGGATGGGCGGCGGCCCGGTGTTCGCGCACCGCGAGCCCGGCCGCGATGAGCCCCATCAGCGCGACGGCGAAGGCCGCGAACGCCGCGTACAGCGTGTAGAACGTGGCGGACCAGCCGAGGAACAGTCCGGTGCCGAGCACCGCGCCCCAGCCGCCGAGGGTCTTGCCCGCGTCGCGGGGCCGGTGCAGCGCACCCCAGGCGAGCACCAGTGCGGGCGGCAGCAGGATCACGATCACTGCGCTGTAGGCCTCGGGCGCGGCGTAGGCGACCGCGAGCGCGGTCACCGCCGCGGTCACCGCGACCGCCCAGTCCGCGCGAATCAGCTTGGACCACAGCACAAGTGAGATCACCGCCGCGACCGCGATCGAGCCGATCGCATACGGCTTGAAGGTTTCCCACCCGGTGAGGCCGAGCACGTTGGCGACCCGGCCGCCGATCCAGAACCAGCCCGCCGGATAGAACGGCGGCAGGTCGGCATAGGTCATATCGCGCAGCGCCGCGGTGTCGGTGAGCCGGGTCAGATACTCGGTGCGGAACTCCTGGTCCACCGAGACGCCGAAAAGATACAGCTTGGTCGCCGCCAGCGGCATTCCCAGGGTGAACGTGACGAAGGTCGAAACGCCCACCCAGGACAGTATTTTCGCCGCCCAGGGCCAGCGCTGCCGCCGCAGCAACGCGATCGCCGCGATCAGCAGGACCGCCGCGACGACCTGTCCGACCGTGGTCAGCGCCCGAGTGACGTTGGAGGAGTTGAACGCGGGCCACTGCACCCGCGAGAACGCCACCAGCCCAACGCCGGTCACCACCGTGGCGACCACCGCCGCCGGCAGCGCCTCGCCCACCCCGGAGCCGAGGTGGCGGGCCAGCAGCGCCCCTTTACCCGGCGTCCGCGCCGACTCGCCGTGCTCCGTCGATGCACCGCTCGGTGCGGTCGCGGTGGTCACCGCGGCGCTCCGCAGTCGTCACAGTCGAACACTCGCATGGCATCTCCGGCTTCGTTCGGGCTCGGCTTTCACGTCGGCGTCACGACGCCCGCACCGCGGCGTTCGGACGATCCGCGAACATGCTGCCAGGTCCGGTGCCGGATGTGGCGACCCATGCCGGTGACGCCTGATTTCGCGCAGGCCCGCGCGCCACCGGTGCGCCCGGCACAGCGGCGCGGACCGGTGCGGGCAGCGTGCGTCAGATGGGCAGCTTGCGGAAGATCGGGCGCGGGATGTGGCGCAGGATCATCATGACGTAGCGCCAGGTGCCCGGCGCCCAGATGAGTTCCCGGCCCTTCTGCGCGGCCGACACCGCCAGCTCGGCAATGACTTCCTTGTCCACGGTGAGCGGCGCCTCTTTGACGTGCGCGGAGAACTTGGTGCGCACCATGCCCGGCCGGATCACCAGCACGCGCGGCCCGTGCGGGCGCAGCGCCTCGCCGAGCCCGAGGTAGAAACCGTCCAGGCCGGCCTTGGTGGAGCCGTAGACGAAGTTCGTGCGCCGGACCCGCTCACCGGCCACCGAGGACATCGCGATGATCCGCCCGAAGCCCTGCGCCTTCATCTTCTCGCCGACCAGCACGCCGACCGAAACCGATGCGGTGTAGTTGATTCCGGCGACCTGCACGGCCTTGCGCTGGTTCTGCCACAGCTCTTCCGGGTCACCGTCGAGCGCGAACGCGACGATCGCGATATCGACGTCGCCGCCGTCCCAGGCCGCGTCGATCACCTTCGGGTGGCCGTCGGTGTCGAGCGCGTCGAAATCGAACAGCTCGACACTGCTCGCACCCGCCGCCTTCATCTGCGCGACGGCTTCGTCGCGCAGCGGATCATTCGGCAGGGCGGCCAGGATGATCCGCGCGGGCCCCTTCTTCAGGTATTCCGCGCAGATCGCGAGGCCGATCTCGGAGGTACCGCCGAGCAGCAGAATGGCCTGCGGGTTTCCCACGGCATTGATCACTGAAGCTCCAGCCTTCTCGCCATATCGGACATGAAAACGCCTGTGGGATCGACACTTCGGCGGATCTTGATCCACTCGTCGATCCGCGGATACATCTGGTGGAAGGTCTCCGCGCTGGTGCGCGAGTCCTTCGCGGTGTACAGCCGCCCGCCGAACTCCAGCACCCGCCGGTCCAGCTCGCTGACCAGCTCGTTGAGCCCGGGCTTGATCGGGAAGTCGACGCAGATGTTCCAGCCCGGCATCGGGAAGCTCAGCGGCGCCGGGTTGCCCGCGCCGAACAGCTTGAACACGTTGAGCGCCGAGTAGTGACCCGAGGCCTGGATGTCGATGATGATCCGCTTGAACTCCTCGACCGCCTCGGTCGGCACCACGAACTGGTACTGCAGGAATCCGTTGGAGCCGTAGCCACGGTTCCACTCCGCGATCATGTCGAGCGGGTGATAGAACTGCGTCAGGTTCTGCACCTTGCCGGTGTAGTTGCCGCCCATCGCGTAGTACGCCTCGCCGATGGAGCGCAGCGTCAGCTTGTTCATCGTCCAGTTCGGGAAGATGTCCGGCACCGTCATCAGTTGCGGCGCATCGAATTTCAGCGGCTTGCTGCGCAGGCGCTTGGGTAGCTCGTCGACCTTGGCCAGCCTGCCGCGGGTGATGGTGGCGCGGCCCAGCTTCGGCAGCGGGCTGATCACGTCGAACCAGGCGCTCGAGTAGGTGTAGTCGGCCTCGCTGCCGTCGCTGTGCGCCGCGATGGTCTCGTCGAGCGTCGTGGTCTTCACGCCGTCGTTGAGGAAGTACGCCGATTCGGTCGGCGTCATCTCGATGGTCGCGCGCAGGATGATGCCGGTGAGGCCGTTGCCGCCGACGGTCGCCCAGAACAGTTTGGCGTTGCGCTTCGGCGTGAGGTGCTGCACCTGCCCGTCGGCGGTGAGCAGCTCGATCGAGCGCACGTGATTGCCGAAGCTGCCTTCGCTGTGATGGTTCTTACCGTGGATGTCGGAGGCGATGGCGCCGCCGATCGTCACCTGCCGGGTGCCGGGCAGCACCGGAACCCACAGCCCGAACGGCAGCGCCGCCTTCATGAGCTGGTCCAGGCTGACCCCGCCGTCCACATCGACGATCCGCGTGTCGCGGTCGATCCGATGGATGTTGTTCAGCGCCGTCATGTCGACCACCAGCCCACCCGCGTTCTGCGCGTGGTCGCCGTAGGAGCGGCCGAGCCCGCGCGCGATGACACCGCGGCGCAGGTGTGGTGGCTTGCTGTCGTTGTCCTCGGCGACCATGGCGACGGCCTTGGCGATCAGTTCCGGATCGCCGGTCGAGAGCACTTCGGATGAGGTTGGTGCGGTGCGACCCCACCCGGTCAACGTGCGGGTTTGCGTCGGCAAGGCGAACGCGCTCCCGGCGTCGGCGTCCCCGTTTGTGACGGTGGCGCCGTTCTCGTTCCCGGTCGTCGTGGTGGCGGTCGGAGCTTTCGTGGACATCGGCATAGAGGCTACAGGTATGACCGGACATCCGGTCGATGTCTCTTACTCCGGAGTAGTGACATATCCGTCGCTATGGCGCTGGACACGCCCGCCGCCCACATCGCCGGTTCCCGGGCTCGGCCGGTCCGCGCGCCGCCGCGGCGGACCCCGGCTACGCTCGTGCCCGTGCCTGCCGAACCCCACCTGCCGCTGCCGGTCGAGTTGCCGCTGGTCGACGAGCCGGGCGGGACCGATGTCGACCTCAAGACGCAGATCGTCCGGTTCACCCTGACCGGCGGCCTGTCGGCGATCGTCGACTTCGGGTTGTACAGCCTGCTGTTCAACCTGATCGGGCTGCCGCGCGAGGCGGCCAAGTCGCTCAGCTTCATCGCGGGCACCACCACTGCGTATCTGATCAACCGGCGCTGGACCTTCCAGGCGCCGCCGAGCCGGGCCCGTTTCGTCGCGGTGGTGATCCTCTACGCGGTCACCTTCGCCGTGCAGGTCGGCATCAACGCGGTGCTGTACGAGGCGCTGCCGGACGCGCCGTGGCGCCAGCTGCTCGCCTTCGTCGTCGCGCAGGGCACCGCCACCGTCATCAACTTCGTCGTCCAGCGCCTGGTGATCTTCAAGATCAAGTGAGCGCTCGGCCGCTCAGCCGTTCGTGCGCAGGGCTGCGGCCAGTTCGCGTCCCTGTGCCTTGGCCCCGAAGTAGTCCCCGCCCTTCGCGCGGGTGTTGTCGGTGCCCCAGTCGCGCTGTTCCCGGTCGGCCGGGACGAGGTGGGGAATGTGCTTGCGGCAGTGGATGTATGCCTCTTCGATGTCGACGACGACCCAGCGCTCCGCCGCGCGGCCCTTGGCGTTGGCGGGCAGTCCCGGGGTGATCTTGCGCAGGGTGTCGTCGGCGATGATCCGGGCCGAGCCGTTGACGTGCAGGCCGATCAGATCGCGCACGAAATCGATTAGCAGGATGCCTACGTGCGGATTCTCCAGGATGTTGCCGAGGCTGGCGAGCACGCCGTTGCCCCGGTATTCGGGGTAGGCAATCGTGCGTTCATCGATCACGTGCAGGAAGCCGGGTTCGCCGGCGCGGAAGCTGGAGTCGCATTCGCCGTGTTTGTCCGAGGTGGCGATGAACGCCATCTCCATCCGGCCGATGAACTCGATCATGGTGTGGTTCAGATGATCGAGCACCTGGTCGTTGTAGAAGCGTGCGGCTCTGTCCTGGGTGCCGTACCGATCCTGTAGCTCGCGTTCGCCGTCGCTGCCGTGCTGCGCGCCGGGCATTCGTGCCCCCTCTGGTAGGCGGAATCGGGTTCCGTCGAGGGGTCGAGATCGCGCCCGCGACTAAACCGAAATCCTGCCCATTTTAGTCCGATTCGGCTTGGCAAAAGTACGAAATCCACGTTGAGAATGCACTGAATGCGTAATTAGCGCAAGGGTTTCCACGGATTAGCTGCATTCCGACCGGCCGGAATTTTTCGCCCGAACGGCCTACCGGAAACAGTCCGATTTTCCGCGCGCGTCAGGCCGGCGTCAAGGTCACCGGGACGCCGTTGAAAACCGCGTTGCCGGACGGGACGTCGACCACCGAATCGTCGGTCAGCACGTTCGCGTTGACTCCGGCGTGTTCCTTGGCGACGCTCTGTGCGCTGTCGGTGTGGCCCCAGCCGTGCGGCAGGCTCACCACCCCCGGCATGATCGCGTCGGTCGGCTCCAGCGGCACCGTCAGCATGCCCGCCGCCGATTTCACCACCGCGTGCTCGTGCAGGCCGAGCCGCGCGACATCGGCCGGATTGATCTGCAGCGTACAGCGATTCGAGCCGCTCACCAGCGTGGCGACGTTGTGCATCCAGCTGTTGTTCGAGCGCAGTTGCCGCCGCCCGATCAGCACCACGTCCGGCGCCGCGTCGGCCAGCCGGGCCCGCATCCGGCGCACGTCGTCGAGCAGCTGCCGCGGCGCGAGTTCCACCTTCTTCGACTCGGTCCGCAGCGCGCCGGGCAGCTTGGGCTGCAACGGCCCGAGGTCGACGCCGTGCGGATTGTCCAGCAGCACTTGCAGATTCAGGTGTCCACCGGCCCATTCGCCGTAGGGCCCGAGCCGCAGCATCAGGTCGATGCGCTGTTCTGTGGTGTCGGCTCCGATCAATTCGCCGCGCCGCTCGGTCATTCCGGCCTTGTGCAGCATGCCCGCGATGATCAGTTCGTCGACGCCGGTGAGCGGGTCGACGCCGTCGGTGCCCGCGTGCGGCATACCCGACACCGCGGCGGCCAGCCTGGTGAGCACCGCCGACTCCGACGGCCGGTCGCCCAGCGGCACCAGCGGCCGCGAATACCGCGCGTAGTTGTGCACCGCGAATTGCAGCAATGCGAAGTCGTAGTGCGGTGACTGCACGGGACGCGGCGGCGGCAGGATCACGTCGGCGTGCCGGGTGGTTTCGTTGAGATACCGGTCGACGCTGACCATGAAGTCGAGCCGGGCGAAGGCCGTGTCGAGCCGGGCGCCGCTCGGCGCGGAGAGCACCGGATTGCCCGCGACCGTCACCAGCGCGCGGATCTGCCCCTCGCCGGGGGTGTCGATCTCGTCGGCCAAGGTCGCGACGGGCAGCTCACCCATCGCCTCGGGCAGGCCACGCACCCGGCTGGTCCAGCGGCCGGGCCGGAACGGCTTGCTGCGGACGATGCCGCCCGCCGCCGCGGTCGCGAACATCGCGCCGCCCGGGGTGTCGAGGTTGCCGGTCAAGACGTTGATCGCGTCCACCAGCCACTGCGTGATGGTGCCGAATTCCGCTGTGCAGGTGCCGATCCGGGCGTAGACGGCCGCGGTCGGCGCGGCGGCCAGCTCCCTGGCGAGCCGGATCACGGTGTCGGCGGGCACGCCGGTGCGCGTCGCCACCGTATCCGGGCTGAACGCCGCTGCGGCCGTACGCAGTTCGTCCACGCCGGCGACCTCGACCCGGATATCGATGAGGTCCTCGGCGAACAAGGTGTGCACGATGCCGAACAGCAGGTACGCGTCGCTGCCCGGCCGGATGAACAGGTGCTCGTCGGCCAGCTTCGCGGTACGCGTCACGCGGGGATCGACCACCACGAAGCGGCCGCCACGGCGGCGCAGCGCCTTCAGCCTGCCGGGGAAATCCGGTGCGGTGCACAGTGATCCGTTGGATTCGAGCGGGTTGGCGCCGAGCATCAGCAGATAGTCGGTGCGATCCAGGTCGGGCACCGGCACGGTGAGCGGATCGCCGAACATCAAGCCGCTGGCCACCTGTTTCGGCATCTGGTCGGCGGTGCTCGCGGAGAAGATGTTGCGGGTGCTCAACGCCCGCAGCAGCACCGGCACGTACAGCGCGCCCGCCACGGTGTGCGCGTTGGGATTGCCCAGATACGCTGCCGCGGCTTGTTTTCCGTGCTCGGCGACGATCTGGGGGAAGCGCTGCGCGACGAGGTCGAACGCCTCGTCCCACGACGCGGTGCGCCAGGTATCGGTGGCCCGGTCGCGAATCATCGGCTCGCGCACTCGGTCCGGGTCCTCGTCGAGATGACCGAAGCTCGCGCCCTTGGGACAGAGGAACCCCTTGCTGAACGGGTCGGCCTTGTCGCCGCGCACCGCGATCACATGATCCTCGGGATCGAGGGTGATCTCCAGTCCGCACACCGCCTCGCACAGAGGGCAGGTGCGCAATAGGTTCCGCTGTTCGGTGACGTCGGCCATGCTCGTCCGCCTCTTTCGCGTGTTCCGGGCTCGAGCGTCGCGCCGGTGGCTGCCGCGCGGCGGGGTGGCGCATCGGCCGGGCTGACCCACGTACGCGCAATTCAGTCGTGACGTCCCGAGTGTCTCAATCCATAGCGTAATCGAGATCGGCGTCACAGACGGCCGTCCACGCAAAACGACCGATATCCGCACGCCGGTGCAGGCCGGCTAGGTGGCGGATATCGGTCGTGCAGTCCGGGTAGTCCCAGTCCCGGTCTGTGTTCAGCAGGTTGTGCGGTGTCAGCAGGCGACGCTGGTGAGCTGCGTCTTGCTGCGTGCGGTCGCGGCCCGGACGGCCGCGCTGAGCGCAACCACCGGCGGAACCCAGCGGGCCTCGGTGGGTGCGACCCCCCAGCAGGCCGAGCCTGCCGAGAGCTGAGTGGGCGGCAACGGGACGCCCGCGCCGTCGGTGTGGACGACAGCGCCCGCGGCGGTCAGCGCCGCCAGCGCCATGGCGGCCTTGCGGACGCCGGTGACCAAGTGGATCTCGCGACGCTCGGTGCCCGGGATCTCGATGACCGGCCCGGACAGGTTGTTCGCTCGCAGGAAGCGGCGGACCTGACCGGCCAGCTCGCCGCTGACCTCGATGGCCGAAAGCTCGTCATCGGTGATCAGGCAAAGACCGTTGGCCGTTTCGGCGACCGTCCATCCGCGCTGGGTGTATTCCTGCGCTGCGGCGGTCATGGCAGCCGCCGAGACGGAAGTCGGAAACGTGGTGCGCACTGTCTTTCTCCATTCCCCGGTAGATCTGGGTCCTGCATTCATGGGTCGTATCGGTGGTGGCCGTCCGCAGCGTTACGCGATCTTCAAAACTTCTTCACGACTGTTGCTCACGTCTCTTCTGCGGGGGCGTAAAAGCTGTTCGCTATAACCTGGGTTTTTCCATCCGGAATCGTTGTGCTGCCGCCACTTTCAGGCGCTGACCTGTTCTTTCCCTGGGATATCGCTGAGCAGAACCTGGGAATGATGTGACCGCGGTGTGAGGATGATGTGACGTATGGGTCCGCTCGCGAATCCCCGCTGGCCCGGACGCGCGATTGCGGGGAGGATTTCTTGCCATGAGCGATGAGTCCAACGGAACCGGTGCGGCAAAGGGGAGTCCGCTGCCGGACCCGGAGGAGTTCGAAGCCGAATCCCGCTGGATCACGTGGAAGGAATCGGCGGCCCGCAGGTTCTCGCGCACGGAGACCGCCGCGACCGAGCAGCCGCCGGAGCCGTTCGAGAGCCCGCGCGCCTTCGGGCAGTGGAGCGTCGAGGCCGCCCGCGGTTTGCTGGATGTGCAGTTCCACCGCCCGGCCACTCGGACCCTGCTGCCGCTGGCCTACATTCTCGGACTCGCCTTCGCCGTCGCCGTCCCGATCGCGCTCACCGTGCTCATGTGGCGGGTGTCGGCCGTACTGGGCGTGCTGGCCGCGTTGCTCGGCGTGCCGCTGGGACTGACCATCGCGGCCGCGGTCCGGCTGATGCTCGAGTTCCTGGTGAACGCGTCGCGGCTGGCCACCCGGGTCGAGCACATCAGCGAACTGGCCGACGATCTGTTCCAGGCCCTCTCCGATGTCGCCGAACCGGTGAACCAGCTCTCCGAAGACGTTCGCGCGGTGCAGTTCTGGCGGTTCCGCAAGCGTGGTCCCCGGCGCTAGGTCCGCTCCGGTGCCGAGTGCACAACGCGCGCGGCGGATTTCTCGGCAATCTGCCCACCCCCGGGTTGTGGTGTCGCCCATAGTGACCGGGGGTTGTTTTGCTGTGAAACAATGCCGTTTGGATGCTCCAGCTCCGGCTGGGACGGTGTCTGATAGAGAAGGGTCACGCTGCCGGCCTTCGCCAAGGGTTCGGTCGGGGTGCCCGGTTGCTCGGCTACAAGGGGGGAACACCTATGGCATTACCGCAGGGGACGACCGGTTCGACCATGCCCCGGCGTCAACTCGGCCGGCATCTGCGCGACCTGCGTAATCGCGCGCGGATGACCACCAGAACCGCTGCCCAGCAGCTGGAATGGTCGGAGGCCAAGATCTGGCGGATCGAGACCGGCCAGACCTCGCTGCGCAGCCTCGACGTCGAGGCGATGTGCAAGGTCTACGGTGCACCGTCCGACCTGATCGGTCCGCTCACGGCTTTGGCGCGGGAGACGAAGGCCCGTGGCTGGTGGACCGCGTACGGCGACGTGATCGCGGAGGGGTTCGAGGTCTACATCGGCCTGGAGGAGGCGGCCACCCGGCTGTCGACCTACGAGAACGAGCTGGTGCCCGGCCTGCTGCAGACCGAGGACTACACGCGGGCGTTGCTCACGGCCGCGCGCCCGGACATGCCCGCGAACGAACTCGATCGGCGGGTGCAGCTGCGCATGGCGCGCCAAGCGCTGGTCACCCGCGCGCACGCGCCCCTGCACTTGGACGTGGTGATCAGCGAGTCGGTGCTGTGGCGGCGGATCGGCGGCGACGCGGTCACCGCCGCGCAGCTCGAGCACCTGCGGCGCATGTGCGACCTGCCGAACGTCCGAATCCAGGTGGCGCCGACGGATTCCGGCTACCACGACGGCATGGATTCGGGCCGTTTCGTCATGCTCGAGTTCCCCGAGCTGCGGGCGGGTGAGTCGCCCGAACCGCCGGTGGTCTACGTCGAATCGTTCACCGGTCCGGTGTATCTGGACAAGGAGAACGAGATCGACCGGTACCGAAGGGCTTTGGTGAGCATCAAATCGGTCGCCGTGGACGCGCGCGACGACATCGAGCAGGCGCGCAGCAGCCGCGTGTTCTGAGGGCGGGAATCTCTTGGTGCCTCAGCACTTTTGGCCGGGCACGCCCCAGGTGTCCGCCAGCACCGCACGATGGGTCGGCAGCGCCTGCTCGTAGGCCGCGCGGCCTTTCTCGGTGAGGCAGACGAAGACCGCGCGCCGGTCGTCCTGGCACATGGTGCGCGCGACGAGGCCGTCGCGCTCCAGCCGGGCGACCGCGCGGGACAGCGCGCTCTGGCTCAGGTAGATGTCATTGGCCAGATCGCTCATTCGATAGTCGCCACAGTTGGCGTCGATCAACCGGTCCAGCGTCTCGAACTCGCTGAGTCCGATCCCGTGCTGTCCCTGTAGCGCCTTTTCCATGGCGCAGCTCACCGTCGCGTGCCGGTCCAGCAGCTCACGCCACTCACCCACCAGCCCGGTCGGCGCGACGGTGCGCCGGGCTGTCTCGATTGTCGACGGCTTCGACATGGCCCCATCCTAGTGGTCCGCAGCAATCTATGCAACTGCATTAGATGTGTTGGCATTTAATGCGCATGCATGTAACGTACCCCGCATGACTTCACCAGCAACCCTGGCGGCCGCATCCGCGACCGATCCCACCAAATGGACTACCCGCCTGTGGGGCATGCTGATCACGCTGTGCATCGTGCTGTTCCTCGATGGCCTCGACGTGTCGATGATCGGCGTCGCGCTGCCGTCCATCGGCAATGAACTCGATCTCTCGACGTCCACCCTGCAGTGGCTGGTGAGCGGCTACATCCTCGGCTACGGCGGCCTGCTGCTGCTCGGTGGCCGCACCGCCGACCTGTTCGGCCGCCGCAAGGTCTTTCTGATCGCACTGGGCGTGTTCGCCCTGGCCTCGCTCGCGGGCGGCCTGGTGAGCTCGGGTCCGCTGCTGATCCTCACCCGCTTCATCAAGGGCCTGGCCGCCGCGTTCACCGCGCCGACCGGTCTGTCGATCATCACCACCAACTTCGCCGAGGGCCCGGCCCGGAACAAGGCGCTGTCCATCTACACCGTGTTCGGCGCGGGCGGCTACTCGTCCGGTCTGCTCTTCGGCGGTCTGATGACCGGCGTCGGCTGGCGCTGGACCTTCCTGCTGCCCGTCCCGATCGCGCTGGCCGCGCTGGCCGCCGCGTGGGTGCTGGTGCCGAAGGACAAGCCCGCCGAAGAAGGCGGCCACGACCTCTTCGGTGCGCTGCTGTCCACCTCCGCCATGCTGTTGCTGGTCTACACCGTGGTCACCGCGCCGGAAGCGGGCTGGGCCTCGGCGCGCACGCTCGGTTCGTTCGCCGCGGTGCTCGTGCTGTTCGCCGCGTTCGTCGCGGTGGAGAAGCGGGTCAAGCACCCGCTGGTCCGGCTCGGCATCCTGCGCAAGGTGTCGCTGGTGCGGGCCAGCCTGGCGATCGTCGCGGTGGCCGGCTCCTACTTCAGCTGGCAGTTCATCGTGACCCTGTTCATGCAGGACACCCTGGGTTGGTCGCCGCTGAAGCTGTCGATGGCGCTGCTGCCGGTGGGCCTGATGGTCGCGCTGTCCGCGGTGTTCTCCGACAAGCTGGTCGACCGCTTCGGCACCGGCCCGATCATCGGCGTCACCATGGCCGTGATGGCCGTCGGCTACCTGCTGTTCCTGCGACTGGACACCGCGCCGTCCTACTGGACGATGCTGCTGCCCGCGATCATGCTGATCGGCATCGGCTGGGTGGGCTTCCCCGCCATCAACATTCAGGCGACCAACGGGATCGATGACGAGGAACAGGGCCTCGCGGCCGGCGTGCTGCAGACCTCGATGCAGGTCGGTGCCGCCATCGTGCTCGCGGTGACCACCGCGATCATCGCCTCGGGTGCGCACGGCGGGACCTCGCCGACCGCGATGCTGGACACCTACCGTCCGGGCCTGATCTTCGCCGCGGCGGTCTCGATCGTCGGTGCGCTGGTTGCGCTTTCAGCCTTCTTCGGGAAGCGCGGCAAGCAGGCCGAGCCGGTCGCGGAACCGGAGCTCGAACTCGTCGGCTGATCCCGCACGAGTGCAGACCGACCGGCACCGCCCCGCGGGGTGGTGCCGGTCGGCTGTTTCGGTGGTCAGGAAAAGGGCGGTGCCGCAGCGTCTTTGGCGGATCGGACGAACGTGAGCGGGTTGCCGTCCCGGCCGATGGTCGGCCAGTCGATGCCGAGCCGGGCATCGAAAGCGTCGATCTCCCGGTCGAATTCGGGCGTGTACTCCAGCGAGCACAGATAGGTGACGGTGGAGTTGTCCTCCAGCGAGAGGATGGCGTGGCCCAGCCCCTCGGACAGGAACATCGAACGCCGATCGACGTCGTCGAGCAGCACGCTGTCCCACCGCCCGTAGGTCGGTGAACCGGGACGCAGATCGACCACCACGTCGAGAAACGCGCCGCGCACGCAGGTGACGTACTTCGCCTGTCCCGGCGGGTCTTCGGTGTAGTGGATGCCGCGCAGCACGCCGGCCGCGGACACCGAGCAGTTCACCTGGCGCAGATCGAGCGCCCGGCCCGTCGCCTTCTCGAACTCCGAGGCCTTGAAGCTCTCGAGAAACATGCCGCGGTCGTCGCCGAACTGGCGCGAGGTGATCACCCACGCGCCCGGCACGGCCAGTTCACGGAACTCCATGCTCACCAATCCCGTCCGCGCTGCAGCAGATCGAGCAGATAGCTGCCGTAGCCGGAGCGGACCAGCGGCTCGGCCAGCTTGCACAGCTGTTCGTCATCGATGTAGCCCATCCGCCAGGCGACCTCCTCGGGCACGCCGATCTTGAGCCCCTGTCGTTCTTCGATGGTGCGCACGTAGTTGGCGGCGTCCAGCAGCGAATCGAAGGTGCCGGTGTCCAGCCACGCGGTGCCGCGCGCGAGCACGTCCACCTGCAACCGATCCTGTTCCAGGTATGCGCGGTTGATATCGGTGATCTCGTACTCGCCGCGCGCGGAAGGGCGCAGCGTGCGGGCGATCTCGACCACGTCGTTGTCGTAGAAGTACAGCCCGGGGATGGCGTAGTTCGAGCGCGGCGTCTTCGGCTTCTCCTCGATGGAGACCGCGCGTCCCCCGGTGAACTCCACCACGCCGTACGCGGTCGGGTCCGACACCCAGTAGGCGAACACCGCGCCGCCGTCGATGCCGGTGAAGCGGTTCAGGTTGGTGCCGAGACCGGGTCCGTGAAAGATGTTGTCGCCGAGCACCAGTGCGGCGGTATCGGTGCCGATGTGATCGGCGCCGAGCACGAAGGCCCGGGCCAGCCCGTCCGGTTCCGGTTGCACCACGTAGCTGATCGACAGGCCGAACTGGGTGCCGTCACCGAGCAGCCGGGTGAACGCGGCGGCATCGCCCGGCGTGGTGATGACCAGGATGTCCCGGATGCCCGCGAGCATCAGCGTGGACAGCGGGTAGTAGATCATCGGCTTGTCGTAGACCGGGACCAACTGCTTGCTCACGCCGCGCGTGATCGGGTGCAACCGCGAACCGGTGCCGCCCGCCAAGATGATTCCGCGCATGCCGAGGAGTCTGCCAGGGGACTGCCGTTTCGGTACGGGCGGCCTTTCGAATTGATTACGGAATCGGCCTTCGTGGTTTCGCGGGCGGGCCGTGGGGAGATTCTGTTGCTTAGGTCACACAACACATGTTGTTCTGAAACAACATCGTGTGAGTTGTCAGCGCCGACAGCTCGCCTGGGACCGTCCGGTCGGGACTCGGCGCGCCAGTGGTGAGGTAGGTGCGCGATGGCTGCCAGTCGAGTCGGCGATCCCGGCATGGTCATGAATCCGGAAAATCTGAGCGCGCCCGCACGCCTGCTGCTCGCGGCCTGCCTCGGCGTGATCCGTCCGGCGCTGCGCGCGGCGCCGATCACCCGCGCCACCATCCCGATCGGCGCCGCCGCGATCGACACGCTGGCACGGTTGCGGCCGGAGCCGACGGGCATCGATCGGGAACGGGTGTCGCTCAACGGTTTCCGGATGGAGATCATCCGGCCCGCGGGTGCGGCGCGGGCGCTGCGGCACGGCGCCATGCTGTACATGCACGGCGGCGGATTCGCAGTCTGTGGCCTGCGCACGCACCGTCCGGTGGCCGCGAGCCTGGCCCGGCGTACGGGCCTGCCGGTGGTGAATGTCGACTATCGGCAGCTGCCAGGGCGGCGCATCACCGATTCGGTCGAGGACTGTCTCACCGCGTATCGATGGTTGCTCGCGCACGGGGCGGAGCCGGGCCGCATCGTCTTTGCCGGTGATTCGGCGGGCGGCTACCTGACTTTCGCGACCGCGCTGCGCGCGCTGGCCGAGGGCCTGCCCGCGCCCGCCGGTCTGGTCGGACTGAGCCCGCTGCTCGATCTCGACTACGCGGCCAAGCGCGGACACGTCAATGTGCGTCGCGATCCCTATATTCCACTGCTCGCGCTCGCCGCCGTGGTCCGGATCGGCGCGGAGGTGGACGGCAAGCTCGACCCGCTGCTCTCGCCGGTGAACGGGATACTGGCCGGGCTGCCGCCGGTGCTGCTCATCGCGGCCGAAGACGAGGTGCTCCGGTACGACTGTGAGCTGATGGCCCAACGCCTCACCGCGGCGGGCGTGCCGAACGCGGTGGAGCTGTGGCGCGGCCAGGTGCACGCCTTCATGAGCATCGCGCCGAACCTGCCGGAGAGCCGGGCCGCGCTGGCCCGGGTGTCGCGATTCGTCCGAGCCAGGATCGAAGAGAGCCAGCAGGCGCGGACCGCGTAGAGCGGCCCGGCCTGTCCAAGGCGAGCCCCGTTCCGCTGTGGCCGGGACGGGGCTCGCGCATGTCGGGACCCGTTCGGCGGCAGGAGGATTCGTCGCCCGCTCGGAAACGGTGATACCCCGCCCGGCGGTCGGCCGGACGGGGTATCTCGGTATTCGGTTGTGCGCGTGCGGGTTCGCCTACTTGGCGGGCGCGGGCACCGGCGGCTGGTTGATCGTGGCGAAGTACTGAATCGCCGCACCGATGGCGACCGGGGCGGTCACGAAGATCTGGCCCGCGACGGTGCCCAGGGCGCCGACCGCGATGATGCCGCCGAGGCAGCCGACGGCCGCGGCGGGGATGAACGGGCCGAACAGGCCGATGATGGTGGCCGAGGCCACCGTGGCGCCGGCAATGCCGCCCAGCACGCAACCGACGGCCGCGCCGCCCAGGCCACCGACCAGGGTGCCGATGGTCGCGCCCATGCTGATGGTGCTGGTCATCCGGCTCCAGGCCGCCTGCTCACGGTCGTACTCGTTCTTCCACGGCGCCTTGTCCTCGAACGGCAGGGCGACGGGCTTGTAGGTGGCCTTCGACAGGTCGAGCTGCGGGGTCAGCGTCGCGGTGCGATCGGAAATGTCGGCGGCGATGGGGAATTCGAACTCGTCGACGCGAAACGTCAACGGGGCACCCGCGACCACGGTGCCGTTCGCAGCCTTGATCTTGAAGACGCCGTCCTCGACGACCATCGAGCCGGCATCGGTCTTGATGATGGAGGTCGAGTCGACGGACTCGGCGGTGAAGTGGACGGCCTCGTCGGCGGCGGGGGCGGCGTGGACGGTGCCCGCGGTGACGCCGAGCGCGGCGATCAGCAGCGCGGAGGTGGTAGCTATTTTCTTGATAATCATTTCTGGGTCCTCATCCAGGTGCTTGTGGCAGGGTGGGGGCCGAAGAACCTGAGTTCGCAAACTTTCAGTAACTCGGCCGGGCTGAGGAAACCCCGCCCGACTGGACGGTCGAGCGGGGTCTCCTGGCTCGCTTCTCTTCAGTTATGCGAATTCAGTTGTGGGAGAAGGAACTTCGTGGCTTACTTCGCGGGGGCCGGCGGCGCGTTGAACGGGCCGCTGGTGGTGGCGAAGTACTGGATGGCCGCGCCGATGGCGACCGGGGCGGTGATCAGGATCTGGCCCGCGACGGTGCCCAGGGCGCCGACCGCGATGATGCCGCCGAGGCAGCCGATGGCGGCCGCGGGGATGAACGGGCCGAACAGGCCGATGATGGTGGCCGAGGCGACGGTGGCGCCGGCGATGCCGCCGAGCACGCAGCCGACGGCCGCGCCGCCGAGACCGCCGACCAGGGTGCCGATGGTGGCGCCCATCGCGATGGTGTCCTTCATCCGGTTGAAGGCCGCCTGCTCACGGTCGTATTCGTTCTTCCACGGCGCCTTGTCCTCGAACGGCAGGGCGACCGGCTTGTAGGTGGCCTTCGTCATGTCGAGCTGCGGGGTCAGCGTCGCGGTGCGATCGGAAATGTCGGCGGCGATGGGGAATTCGAACTCATCGACGCGGAAGTGCAGATCGGTGCCCGCGATCGTGGTGCCGTTGGCGGCCTTGATCTTGAGCGCGCCATCTTCGACGACCATGGAGCCGGCGTCGGTCTTGATAGTGGTCTGGGTGTCGGTGGAGCTCGCCGTGAAGTTGACGGCTCCGTTCTCGGCCTCGGTGGCCGGAGCCGCATTGACGGTGCCTGCGGTGACGCCGAGGGCGGCGATCAACAGGGCCGAAGTCGCGGCGAATTTCCTCATCAGCATTTGTGGAGAACCTCGATGTGAAGCGTTCGGAGGGGACTAGACGATGGAAATCTAGACCAGCTAACGAGTGGTGAACCGGTTGTGACCGTTAATTCAAATTTTGTTCACCCTGGTGACTCGTGCGGTGGTGAGATGTCCGAAATGTGCACGCCTGAACGGTTTTTGGGCCGTGAACCAAACTGGGCGTTCGGCATCTACCGGACGGTAAGAGACGAAGGTCACAGAGTGCAACTGTGGCAATTTTTTGCGTGGATTGCCAGTTCTTCGCGTAGAACCCGACTTGTCGCGCCCGCCGACGTAGAGTCGTGGGGTGCGATTGCTTGTCACCGGCGGAGCCGGATTCATCGGGGCGAACTTCGTCAAGTCGACTGTTGTCGATCATCCCGACACCACCGTGACCGTACTGGACGCGCTGACGTACGCCGGAAATAAGGCTTCACTCGACGAAGTGGCCGACCGCATCGATTTCGTGCACGGGGATATCGCCGATCTCGACCTGGTCGACGAACTCGTCAGCGGCGTCGACGCGGTGGTGCATTTCGCGGCCGAATCCCACAATGACAACTCCCTCGCCGAACCGTGGCCGTTCGTGCAGACCAATATCGTCGGCACCTATTCGCTGCTGCAGGCGGTTCGCCGCTACGACGTGCGCTACCACCACGTCTCCACCGACGAGGTCTACGGCGACCTCACCGCCGAGGCGCCCGCGTTCACCGAGCAGACCCCGTACAACCCGTCCAGCCCGTACTCGGCCACCAAGGCCGCCAGCGATCTGCTGGTCCGGGCGTGGACCCGGTCGTTCGGCGTGCGCGCCACACTGTCCAACTGCAGCAACAACTATGGGCCGTATCAGCACGTGGAGAAGTTCATCCCGCGCCAGATCACCAACCTGATCGACGGCGTGCGCCCCCGGCTCTACGGCGCGGGGCATCAGGTGCGTGATTGGATCCACGTGGACGACCACAACCGCGCGGTCTGGGATGTGCTGGAGCGCGGCCGAATCGGGCAGACCTACCTCATCGGCGCGCAGGGCGAACTCGACAACAAGACGGTCGTGCGGATGCTCCTGGAAGCCTTCGACCGCGACCCCGACGATTTCGACCACGTCACCGACCGCCCCGGTCACGACCAGCGCTACGCGATCGACGCGACCCTGCTGCGCGAGGAACTCGGCTGGACCCCGCGCTACGGCGACTTCCGGGCCGGCCTCGCCGCGACCATCCAGTGGTACCGCGACCACGAAGCCTGGTGGCGTCCGCACAAGGCGATCACCGAGCGGGCCTACGTCGCGGCCGGCGAGCAGACGCTGTAGTCCCGCGCGGTCTCAGCCCCAGACGATCTCGTAGTACTTCCAGACCGCGCCGATCAGCGCGACGACGGTGGCGACGACGACCGTGACCGCCGGGCCGACCGTGGGGGTCCGCCCGGCGATGTTGGTGAGCCGCAACGGCATCCAGCGCAACAGCACCGCGAACGCGACGATTGCCAGCGGCACGAAGTAGCGACCCTGTACGCCGTCGATGATGTAGTAGCCGACCGGGGTGAACGACATGTACAGCGTCACGTAGATCATCGCGACGCTCGCCGCGACGGTGAGCGCGACGAGCAGCGTGCGCCGGAAGGTGGCGGCGCTCATCCGATCCGCGATGCCGATGCTCACCGCGAAGGCGAACAGGCAGGCCAGCATGGTCAGGGCGGGCACGTCGATGTAGGCGAAGCCGAGCTCGCCGAAGAACTGGCTGAACCACCGCTCGTCCCGCAGCGCGATGCTCTCGCCGAACACGCTGAGGAAATGCCCTGGGTCGGTGAGGATTCCGTGCAGCTGGTCACCCGGTCGCACCGAGCGCCACTGGTGCTCCGGCCGCATCAGGCCCATGCCGTCGCCGGTGGGCGCCGCGATCTTCATCCACCCGGCGAAGGCGATACCGCCCAGCGCCGCGAAAACCCAAGGGAGCGTGCGTCGCCAACCGGTGAAGCCGAACCGCTGCGCGGGTACGAGCACCACCAGCATCGCCAGCAGCACGTAGGTGGGCTTGCTGACGGGCAGCAGCACCGTAGCGGCCAGCAGCGCACCGGTTTCCACCCGGCCGAGCCGGTCGCCGAGGAACAGCGCCTTCACCAGCAGCGCCGAGACCATGATGGCCAGCGCGTTGGTCATCGTGTCCGCGGTGACGGTGCCCGCCTGGAACACCGCGATCGGCAGCACCGCGACGGTGAACGCCAGCCACTGCACCCGATGCTTGCGCAGCGCGTACAACCCGAAGCCGACCACGGCCAGATAGCAGAGCAGCCCGGCCAGCCTGGTCAGCGCGACCATCCCGCCGACGTCCAAGCCGAACCCCTCGGCCAGCCGAATGCCAACGGCGGCAGGGATATACGGCACCGGCGAATAGGCGGCGGTGTTGGTGAACCAGACCGGTTCGGTCGCCTCCGACACCGCGGCACCGCCGAGCCGATCGTAGGCGCCGGGGTCGGCGACCATGCGGTCCGGCTCGTCGGGGTTGGTGGTGTAGTCCTTCAGCGCATAGCCCATCAGGGCGGTGATGCTCGTCGGGACTTCGCCGCCGTAGGCGACACCGCGGTCGTCGTGGATCTTTTGCGGCAGGAACCCACCGTGCGCGACCTGATAGGCGCGGCCGAACTGGGTGATCTCGTCATGTCCCCAGAACGGCGGGGTGAGCACCGTGAACAACCCGCCGAAGATCGCGACCAGCACGGTGAAGGCGATGGTCGCCGCGCCGAAACGCACCACCAGACGCGCGCCCGCGGTGGATACCGCGGCCTTGCCAGTTTTCGGCTCGTCGCCTGCGAGATCGGGTCGCGCTGTCGGCGTTGCGCCGGGCGCGGTCTCGTCCGGCGCCTGCGTCGTTGCGCTGTGTTCAGCCGTCGCGCTGTCCGCCGAAGTGGTCACCGTCCGGCCCCGCCGGTGCGGGCGTCACCGCCGTTGCCGTTGGGATGGAAGTCGTCCGCGCTCACCGCGGAGTAGCGCAGGTAGACCAGTCGCGCGGCCTCGTGCCGGGAGCGCCGGATGCCGTCCAGGATCAGGCCCGCGGTCCAGGCCAGGCTGCCGAGCAGCAGCAAGGTGAACGCGAGGAACAGCGTCGGGAACCGCGGGACCTCGCCGGTGTTGTAGAACTCGACCACGATCGGGATGCTCAGGATGATCGAGACCAGCCAGCTCAGCGTGCCGAACACGCCGTAGAACGCGACCGGCCGTTCGTGCCTGGCCAGCCCGATGATCAGCGCCAGGATCTTGAAACCGTCGTGGTAGGTGCGCAGCTTGCTCTCGCTGCCGGCCGGGCGGTCGCGGAAACCCACCGGTACCGCGGTGCGCGGTACCCGCAGGTGCAGCGAGTGCACGGTCAGTTCGGTCTCGATCTCGAACTCGCGCGAGACGGCCGGGAAGCTCTTCACGAAACGGCGGGAGAACACCCGGAAGCCGCTCAGCATGTCTTCGACGTTCTCGCCGAAAACCTGCCCGACCACGCCGTTGAGCACCTTGTTCCCGGTCTCGTGACCGGCCCGGTACGCCGACCCGCTCTCGTCCTGCTTGCGCACGCCGAGTACGTGGTCATACGGGCCGTCGAGCAGCGTCTTGATCATCAGCGGTGCGGCCGACGCCTCATAGGTGTCGTCGCCGTCGATCATCAGATAGACATCGGCCTCGATATCGGCGAAGGCGCGGCGGACCACATTGCCTTTGCCCTTGGTGTACTCGTGGCGCACGATCGCCCCCGCGGCGCGGGCGCGTTCGGCTGTCTTGTCCGTACTCAGATTGTCGTAGACGTAGACAACGATCCCCGGCACGGCAGCCTGAAGGTCGGCGACGACCTTGGCGACCGAAGCCTCTTCGTTGTGGCACGGCACCACTGCGGCAATACGAAGCTCGGTGGAGTCCACCCGGGTCAATCCTCGCGATCGGTGGTGAATGTGGGAACACCGGGAGGGTACAGGGAACGCACCGGCGACGCGTGCCCGACCTCACCGCTGCGACCGAGGAATTTTGCGGCGCGGTCGGTGACGGCCGCCCTGCGGTACCGTCGGGCCGTGCCAACCAGTGAGTCGACCGCGCAGGCGGGCCAGACCGTGTCCGCCGCCGAGGGATCGATGGTCCGGAAGGTGCTGACCGCATTGCGGCAGGGCAGTGCGTTCCTGGTCGTCGGCGCGATCGGGTTTCTCGTCGATGCGGGCACCTACAACCTCCTGGTCTTCTGGGGTGGCGAGGGTCTGCTCTATCACTACCCGCTGCCCGCCAAGATCATCGCGATCGCGGTCGCGACGGTGGTCACCTATTTCGGCAACAAGTGGTGGACCTTCGCGCACAAGAAGACCGACAATCCCGGGCGCGAATATCTGTTGTACGCGGTGTTCAATGTCGTCGCGATCGGCCTGCAACTGGGGTGCCTCGGCTTCTCCCGGTACGTGCTCGACCTCTCCTCGCCGCTGTCGGACAACATCTCCGGCACGCTCATCGGGCAGATCGTGGCCGTGGTCTTCCGGTATTGGGCCTACGACAAGTTCGTTTTCACCGGTGCGGGCCAGCGCGCCGAAGCGACCGACGGTGACGGCGCAGCGAATTCCCAGCAATAGCATGGGACACGGCGGCGCAGCGCCTGAGCAGGCAGCTACCGAGGGTGATTGATATCCTCACCCCCGCCGCGAACGGCATCCAGGGGCGTGTCTGTCCCGTCCGGCACGATAACGATTTCGAGGACTTCATGGAGCAGTCGGCTACCCAGGCCGTTACCGAAACGAAAGATCGAGCGACGGCCGTTGACGCCCCGGCTTCGCTGCGCTCCGACCATCGGGCGCCGGACCGGCTGGTGCTGCAGCGCGGCATCTTCACCGGCCCGTCGGCCAAGGTCAGCGACGAGCTGTACGCCGTCGTGAAGGGACGTGCCCACCGGGAACGTCAGGCGCTGCGGCTGGAAAAAGGCGCCGCCGCGCACACCAACACCTACTTCGGCCGCTTCGCCGCCAGCTACTGGCAGCGCTGGACCACCGTCACCGACGTGCGCGTCACCATGGTGCTCGATGTGGTCAAGAAGGCGAAGCTGCGCCTGGTCGCCTCCGATATCGCGGGGCACCGTCGCATCATCGACACCGCGCAGGTCACCGCGAGCGGTCCGGTGACGCTCTCGGCCACGCTCGACCAATACGTCGACGGTGGCGCGATCTGGCTCGAATTCGACGCTGTCGGTGGCGATCTCGGTATCACCGAGGTCAGCTGGACCAGTGCGGCGCCGGACCACATCCGCCCCGTCGCCATCGCCATCTGCACCTTCAACCGCGCCGAGGATTGCGCGCACACCGTCGCGGCGCTGGCCTCCGACGCGGTCGTGCTCGGCGCGATCGACGCGGTGTACGTCGTCGACCAGGGCACCGACCTGGTGCAGAACCGGCCGCTCTATCAGGAGGTGGCGCCGACCTTCGGGGACAAGCTGCGCTACATCCGCCAGCCCAATCTCGGTGGGGCGGGCGGCTTCACCCGCGGGCTCTACGAGGTGTCGGCCGCCAACGAGCACGCCGACGTCATCCTGATGGACGACGACATCCTGTGCGAACCCGAAACCGTGTTGCGGCTCAACGCTTTCGCCAACATGACAGTGGAACCGACCCTGGTCGGCGCGCAGATGCTGTTCCTGCTCAACCCCGATTACCTGAACGTCGGCGCCGAAGAGGTGCATCTGCAGGATCTGCGACACGGGCAGAAGGTGCCGAAGGCGTTGCGCAACACCAGCATGCTCAAGCGCAACCAGGAACGTCGCGTGGACGCCGGCTACAACGCCTGGTGGACCTGCCTGATCCCGGCCGAGGTGGTCGCCGAGATCGGGTTGCCGGTGCCGATCTTCTTCCAGTGGGACGACGTCGAATACGGCATCCGGGCCAGGGAGAGCGGTTTCGTCACGGTCACCCTGCCGAACGCGGCGGTGTGGCACGCGGACTTCTACTGGAAGGACTACGACGACTGGGCGCGCTACTTCAGCACGCGTAACTCGCTGATCGTCGGCGCTCTGCACACCGATCTGGATGGAAAAGCGATCACCCGCAAGCTGTTCCGGGAACTGTCCGAGCAGTTGGTCGCCATGCAGTACGGTCTGGTGCACACCACGCTGCAGGGTATCGAGGATTTCTTGCAGGGTCCGAAGGTGTTGCAGGACGGCGGTATCGCCGCGCTCGCGGCGGCCCGCACCAGTCGCGGCGACTACGCGGAGACCAAGAAGCATCCCGCTTCGACGCCGCCGGTGCGTTCCGGTGACATCCAATTACGCCGTGCCACCGGCGAACCCAGCCGTCCGCTGCTCGTGCTGATCAAACGGGCGATCAACCAGTGGTTCGGCCGCACCCAGCACGGTGTCATCGGCGTCACCCGCGAAGATGCCTACTGGTGGCATGTTTCGCTGTTCGATCATGTCGTGGTCACCGACGCCTCCCAGTCCGGTGTCCGGGTCCGGCAGCGCGACAAGGCCCGCGCCCGCCAACTCCTGCGCCGCACCTTCCACGTCCTGCGCCGCCTGCGCCGCGAACTCCCCACCCTGCAACAGCAATACCGTGCCGCCGTCCCCGACCTCACCAGCCGCGCCAACTGGGAACGCCTCTACGGCATCACCCCCGAATAGCCAGCACCCCACCACGAGCCGCCCCGCACCTCTGCCGGGCGGCTCGCGGTCGTTCAGGCACTGACGTCGGCCTCGATTCGTCGCTACCCGAAAACGTCCGCATGCCACCAGCGCTCGGGGTCGCTGAACCACGGCCCCACGCGCTCGGCATCGAGAACGCGCAACTGCTTCAGATCGATCTCGTATCTCCGATACAGCGCAACGAGTTCCCGCAACCCGTCCTCATCCACCGCCCCGAGCCGCACCGTCAAATACAGCGTGCGCAGTTCCCCGCGATAAGACTCCACACACCGAATCCGGTCGAGCCACCCGAAGAACCCAGCCTCATCCAGCGCGGAATAATAGGTAACCCCGGTAGCCTCCACCACCACCTCGCCCACCCCACTCATCGCGACTTACCACCCGGATACACGTTCGTATACCCACCTTTCTGCTCCAGCGCGGTGCCGCAGTGATAACGACCGGAAGGCCACCTTCAGCTGGGTTGGAAGGCTGAAGGTGGCCTGGGGGAGTGCGTCAGAGGAAGAGGTCGGTGGTCAGGGGGCCGTCGCCGGGGACTACGCGGTATTTGTCGAGGTCGGTGATGCCGTGGGTGGCGAGGACGTCGTCATCGATGAAGAAGTTGCCGGAGGTGTCCTTGGCGGGGGAAGTGAGGACGAGGTAGGCGGCGTCGGCGTAGATGTCGGGGGTGCGCGAGGTGGCGATCATTTCTTCGCCGCCGAGCAGGTTCTTGACCGCGGCGGTGGCGATCGTGGTGCGCGGCCACAGCGAGTTGACGCCGATGCCGTCGTTCTTCAGTTCCTCCGCCAAACCCAGTGTGGTGAGCGACATTCCGTACTTGGCGATGGTGTAGCCGAGCGACGCCCCGGCCCACTTGGGGTCGAGGTTGAGCGGCGGCGAGAGGGTGAGGATGTGCGGGTTGCGCCCCGCCGCCGCCGACGCGCGCAGATGCGGGATGCTCAGCTTGGCGAGCAGGAAGCTGCCGCGGCAGTTGATGTCCTGCATGAGGTCGTACTTCTTCATCGGCAGCAGATCGGTGGGGGACAGGTCGATCGCCGACGCGTTGTTCACCACGATATCGATGCCGCCGAACCGCTCTACGGTCTGCCGGACCGCCTCCGCGACCGATTCGTCGCTGCGCACGTCGCCGACGAACGGCAGCACCTGGCCGCCGGCCTGCTCGAGCTCCGCCGCGGCGGTATGAATGGTGCCGGGCAGCTTCGGATGCGGCTGATCGGTCTTGGCGATCAGCGTGATGTTCGCGCCGTCGGCCGCCGCCCGCTTGGCGATTTCCAAGCCGATGCCCCGGCTACCACCGGACATGATCATCGTCGCGCCCGCGAGCGGCTTCGATCCCGATTCCGTCATGTGACCTGCTCCTGTCGTCCATGCCGCAGGTGGGCCCCGCGGCCTTCCGCACTTCGCACACTAAGCGTAACCCCCATTACTATGCAACCAGTTGCATAGGGGGAGTGCGTGAACTTCCTCTCTCACGACAGGTCGACCGGGCGGGTGGTGCCGATCGCCGACTGCATCACCCGCCCGGCCACTGTTCAGCGGCGCGATCCGCGCTCTCGATAGATCTGCCGCTGCTGTTTGGTGATCTCCCGCCATTGGCGATGCCGCTCCGCCTGCAACCGCCGGTCGGTGCGCGCCGCCATCCAGGCGTTCTCCTTGGCCAGCTTCCGATAGCTGTCGAACCGGCGCTGGGTCAGTTCGCCGCTGTCGATGGCCGCCAGTACCGCGCACCCGGGCTCGCCGTTGTGCGCGCAATCGCCGAAACGGCATCGCGCGGCCAGGGATTCGATATCGCTGAAGGTCTTCTCGATACCTTCGGCGGCATCCCACAGGCCGACCCCGCGCAGTCCAGGTGTATCGATGAGCGTGCCGCCGCTGGGCAGCGGTCGCAGCTCCCGATGCACGGTGGTGTGCCGGCCCTTCTTGTCCGCGGAGCGAACGGCGTTGGTGGCGAACACTTCTTGCCCGAGCAGTGCATTGGCGAGGGTGGATTTCCCGGCACCCGACGGACCGATCAGCGCGACCGTCCCGTCGAGTACCGCGGCGAGCACATCCAGCCCGGCCCCGGTCTCGGCGCTCACCGTGAGCACCGTCGCGCCGGGCGCGACCGCCTGCACCGCGTCCAGCGGAATATCCACTGCCGCATCGGCTTTGGTGAGCAGAACGACCGGTTGGGCGTTGCTCTCCCAGGCCAGCGCGAGCATCCGTTCGATCCGTCCGAGATCGACATCGGCGTCGGCTGCCGTGCAGATCAGGACCGTGTCGACATTGGCGGCCAGCACCTGTCCGTGGGACCGGCCGGAGACCGAGGACCGCATGATCACCGATCGGCGCGGCAGCAGCCGCCGGACCGCGGCGTCGGCGTCGACGCTCACCCAATCACCGGTGCACAGGCCGCTGACCTCGGCATCGGCTCGTGGACAACGGGCCCGCGCGAGCCCGGTGGGTGTCGCCACATCGCATTCGCTGCGGTCCATCCGAATCACTCGGGCGGGCACGCAGTTCTCTTCGATCAGCGCGGTGTATTCCTCGGCTACGGCTTCGGTCCAGCCGTAAGGGACAAGAAGGTCGTACTCGACCATGATGGAGGGAATCCTTCGTCGGGCACCGAGCCCGTACCGGACTCAGCGACTGGAGATGAGGGTGGAGGTCCGTGTGGCGGCGTGCATGCGCACAGCTCGTCCGGGCACGGCAATCCGAACAGTCCTAGCCACGGTCCACACCTCCTCGTCTCTCTCGCAGTTGGCCCTCACCATCGCATGCGTGCCGAGGGCACGCAACCGAATTAATCCGTGCCGCTACCCGCGTGGGTCCGGTTTGCCGAACTGCTCGTGCCGGCCCAGCGAGCGCAGATGGAACCATTCGCGCAGCCCGGCCGGGTCGCGCCGGGTGACCAGGAAGAACCAGGAGAAGCGGATCCATTCCTGCGGCAGCAGCTTGCGCATGCCGGGCTGCGACATCAGGTAGCCGCGGTTGCGATAGGTGAAGTAGCGCTTGACCGGGTCGTCGGGGTACTGAGTGTGCATCCGCCCGCCGAGGATCGGCTTGAATTCGGCGGCGCCGTTGGGATGCAGGTACGCGGTCTGCAAACAGGTGCCGAACGGCAGCCCGGAGCGCACCAGCCTGCGATGCACCTCGACCTCGTCGCCGCGCACGAACAGGCGCAGGTCGGGCACGCCGATCACGTCGACGGCCTGGGCGGAGATCAGCGCACCGTTGAACAGCGACGCGATGCCGGGTAGGAAATCCTCGTCGCCGAGTTCGGAGCGCAGCCGCCGCCACACCACGCCGCGGCGCAGCGGGAAGGCCAGCCGGTCCGGTTCGTCGATATCGCACACCACCGGCGACACCTCGACCAGGCCGTGCCGGCGCGCGCAATCCAGCAGGGTGGCAAGCACTTCCGCGCCGTCGGGGCGGCCGTCGTCGTCGGCCAGCCAGACCCAGTCCGCACCCATGCTCAGCGCGTGCAGCATGCCGAGCGCGAAACCGCCTGCGCCACCGAGGTTGTGCGCCGAACCCAGGTAGGTGGACTCGATCGGCTGATCGCGGACCAGCTCGGCCACCTCGGCCTCGTTGGCATTGTCGATCACGATCAGGTGGTCGACCGGACGTGACTGGGAGGCAATGACTTTCAGCGACTCGGCGAGCAGTTCGCGGCGCTTGTGCGTGACCACCACGGCCACGATGCGCGCGTCCGGTCCCGTGCCTGCGGGGGTCACCGCGCTCGAATCAGAGCCGCCCACTACGGGTTCCGCGGCGGCAGCACCGGGCGTCTTCGATGCGGAGTCGACCTGGGCGGCCGCCCCTGTCTCGATCGGGGTGTCCTGCCCGGTCGGCTCACTCATACCTGGTTCCGCTCCAGTTCTCGTCCGTTTTCCATGGCCCGTTCGGCTTCCAGTTCGCGCAGCACGGTCGCGACGTGGTTGCCCGCGTCCGGACCTTCATAGGCTCGCACCACTTCTTCGATACCGCCGCGCAAACGGATCTCGCCGTGATCGATCCACAGCGCGGTATCGCAGAGTTGTGCGAGAAATTCGTTGGAATGGCTGGCGAATACCAGGATGCCCGATCGGGCCACCAATTGCTGCAGGCGCAGCCGAGCTTTCTTCATGAATTCCGCGTCCACCGCGCCGATGCCCTCGTCGAGCAGCAGGATCTCGGGGTCGATCGAGGTGACCACGCCCATCGCGAGGCGAACCCGCATACCGGTGGAGTAGGTGCGCAACGGCATGGACAGGTATTCGCCCAGATCGGTGAAATCGGCGATCTCATCGATCTTGGACAGCATCTGCTTGCGCGTCTGCCCGAGGAAAAGTCCGCGGATGATGATGTTCTCGTAGCCGGAGATCTCCGGGTCCATGCCGACGCCGAGGTCGAACACCGGCGCCACCCGGCCGCGGATGCGCGCACTGCCGCGCGACGGTTCGTAGATGCCCGAAAGCAGCCGCAGCAGTGTCGATTTGCCCGCGCCGTTGTGTCCGACCAGGCCGACCTTGTCGCCTTCCTTCAGCGACAGCGTGATGTCGCGCAGCGCCTCGACCACCACCACGTCGGACTTGTTGCGCCCGATCGCGCCGCCGGCCTTGCCGAGGAACGCCTTCTTCAGCGACCGCGATTTCGCGTCGAAGATCGGGAATTCGACCCAGGCCTGGCGGGTTTCGATACTCACATGCTCGGTCATCGATCCGCTCCTAAACCCAGTACGGCACGCGCGAACGGAATTGCTTCATCGCGAAGATGGCGACGATCCAGCCGACCACCGTGATGGCGCCGACGATCAGCCAGTGATACAGGTGCTGGTCGTCGCCGAGCAGCGGGGCGCGGATGATCTCCAGATAGTGGAACGTCGGCACGATCTCGGCCAGCTTCGCGCGCTCGCTGACCTGCCCGCCCTGCGCCTCGAGGCTCTTGGTATTCCACATCACCGGGGTCAGCACGAACAGCATCAGCGTGAGGCTGCCGAGGATCGGCGCGATATCGCGGTAGCGCGTGCTGAAGATGCCGAACACGATCGACACCCACATCGCGTTGAGGAACAGCAGTCCCAGTGCCGGAATCGCGAATATCGCGGTCCAGTGCAGTTTTTCCCACACACCGAACGCGACGAGCACCACGAAATAGATCAGCATGTTGTGCGCGAAGAACAGCAACTGCCGCCAGACCAGGCGATAGACGTGCACGCTCAGCGCCGACGGCAGCTGTTTGATCAGACCCTCGTTGGCGATGAAGACATCGGAACCCTCGAGAATGCTCGCGTTGATCACATTCCAGACGATGATGCCGACCGCCACGTATGGCAGGTAGTCCTTGACCGGCTGGCCGAGCAGCGCGGAATACAGCAGGCCGATCGCCGCCGCCTGCACACCCGTCGCGATGGTGATCCAGAACGGGCCGAGCACCGAACGGCGGTACCGCTGCTTGATGTCCTGCCAGCCGAGCGAGAGCCACAGTTCGCGCTGCCCGAAGCCGACGCGGAAGTCCTTGAAGGCGCGCTGGAAGGTCTGCGAATCCGAGGTGATCGGCGCGTCGTCGACCGGTTCGGTCGGCGCGGCCGCCGGTTGCTCGTCCGCCGCGGTCTCCTTCGACAAGGCCGGAGCCTCCCCGGCGCTCACCGAGTCTGCTTCCGGCGGGCTGTCCGCGCGCGCCACAGCGGCGTCGGCGTCTGGTGGCGCGGACGCATCGGAACGCTCGGACTCATCGGAACGCTCGGGGTTTTCTGAACGCACTGAGCTGTCATCTGAACGCACTGAGCTCTCTTCACGACGCCCCGGACTCTGATTCGAGTCGGGGCGAGCGGCAGCGGCGGGCACGGTGCCCGAGCCTACCCTTGGACATTCGTACCGACCCGCGTGGCACACACGGGCCGGTGCCTCTCACAGCCGTGATGCGGGACTCACAAATACTGCCCGGAACCGCCGGTGACATGATTCGCCGGCCCGCCGCGCGGGTCCGCCGCGTGGATGCCGGGCGGTAGCGCGCCCTGGCGCATCTGCTCGAGCTGGGCGCGGGCGGCCATCTGCTGGGCGAACAGCGCCGTCTGGATCCCGTGGAACAGCCCCTCCAGCCAGCCGACCAGCTGGGCCTGGGCGATCCGCAGCTCGGCGTCCGACGGAATGGCGTCGTCGGTGAACGGCAGCGTGAGCCGCTCGAGTTCGTCGCGCAGTTCCGGGGCCAGGCCCTGTTCCAGCTCGCGCACCGACGACTTGTGGATGTCTTTGAGCCTGCTGCGGCTCGCGTCGTCGAGCGGAGCGGCGCGCACCTCTTCGAGCAGCTGCTTGATCATCGTGCCGATCCGCATGACCTTCGCGGGCTGCTCGACCATGTCGGCCAGCGATTCGCCCGCGTCGTCGCGATCGTCCGACTCGCCCTTCTTGTCCTCGTCGGTCACCACCTGCGCGGTGAAGGGCGCGTCCGATGCGGCCTCCGCCGGGATGACCAACGGGCGGCCGTCCGGTCCGACGACGACGATGTGGTCCGGTGACTCATCCGATTGCGTCATGGTCCCTATCATGTCGCGTTGCCGCCGAACGCGCTAAAGGGGCTGCGTTGAGCGTCGCGCGCGGCGGCGCGACGAGCTGTCGCACCGGTGTGCCCGGTCCCCGCCCTGGCGACGCGGCGGCGTTCTATTCTGTTCGGGTCGTGTGGTTCGGATTTGCTGAAAGTCGGTTGCCATGCTGAGTCCCAGGTCGCTGTGCCCCCGTGCGGAAGCGGAGGGGAACACGGTTACACAGGCTCGCCCGCTGCCCTTAGAGTGGCCAACATGACTTACGACGTCGCGAGGGTTCGGGGCCTGATACCGTCCCTCGGCGACGGCTGGATTCATCTCGACCCGCAGGCGGGCATGCTGGTGCCCGATGCGGTATCCCGCGCGGTCTCAACAGGTTTCCGAACATCCTCTTTTTCGCATATCGGCCGTAACGGCGCGGCGGTGCGCAGCGCCGCCATCCTGGACGCGGCGCGCGAGGCGGTGGCCGATCTGGTCGGCGGCGATCCGGCGGGCGTCGTGCTGGGGCCCGACCGCGCGGTCCTGCTGGCCTGGCTGGCCGAATCGCTGAGCTCACGGCTCGGACTCGGCACCGGCATCGTGCTGTCCCGGCTGGACGACGAAGCGAATGTCGCCCCCTGGCTGCGTATCGCCAATCGTTACGGCGCACACGTGCGCTGGGCCGAGGTGGAGATCGAAACCTGCGAGATGCCCTCCTGGCAGTTCGAGGAACTGATCGGCCCCACCGCGCGACTGGTCGCGCTCACCGCCGCCTCGCCGATCGTCGGCTCCGCGCCCGCGGTCCGGGTGGCCGCCGACCGGGTGCACGAGGTGGGCGGACTGCTCGTCGCCGACGCGTTCGGCGCGGCGCCCTACGCGCTCATCGACATCGACGAACTCAACGCCGACGTGGTCGCGCTCAGTGCGCCCGCCTGGGGCGGCCCGCAGATCGGTGCGCTGGTCTTCCGCGACCCGGCCTTCCTGGACCGGATTCCGTCGATGTCGTTGAACCCCTACGCGAAGGGTGCCGAGCGGCTCGAGGTCGGCGGGCACCAGTACGCCCTGCTCGCCGGGCTCACCACCTCGATCGACTTCCTGGCCGGCCTGGACGAGCGGGCGCGCGGCAGCAGGCGCCAGCGCCTGGAAATGTCGATCACATCGCTGCAGGACTACCACGATCAGCTGTTCGAACATCTGATGGATGTGCTGGAGAAGATTCCCGGCCTGACCGTCATCGGCCGCGCCTCCACCCGAATCCCCACCGTCAGTTTCACTCTCGCGGGCATGCAGGCCGAAAAGGTGGCGGCCAAGCTGGCCGACAACCGGATCGGCACGGTCAGCGGGGTACACGGCGGCAGCAGGCTGCTCGACGCGCTCGGCGTGAACGACGAAGGTGGGGCGGTCACCATCGGTCTCGCGCCCTACACCACCAAATTCGAGATCGATCAGCTGGGCCGGGCGCTCGTCGCGTTGGAGTGAGTCCGCGAGGTGGTGCGCGCCGCGCGAATTAGCCTGCCGCGCAGGTGATCTCCTGCCGCGCCGGTGTTCGCTTGCTGTGCACGTAATTGCCTGTTGCGCACGTATTTGCTCGCCGTGCAGGTGTTTGCGTGCTGTGCGTGTGTTCGCTCGCCGTGCAGGTGTTCGGGTACTGTGCGCGTGTTCGCGTGCCTCACACGTATTTGCTCGCCGTGCACGTACTCGCCTGCCCGCGTGCAAGTTCGCCTGCCGTGCAAGTGATTTCCTGTCGCGCACGTGTTCGCCTGCTGTGCACGCATTTGCCTGCTGCGCACGTATCTGCCCGCCGCGCACGTGTTCGCCTGTCGTGCACGTGTTCGCCTGTCGTGCACGTGTTCGCCTGTCGTGCACGTGTTCGCCTGTCGTGCACGTGTTCGCCTGTCGTGCACGTGTTCGCCTGTCGTGCACGTATTTGCCTGTCGTGCACGTATTTGCCTGCCGCACACGTATCTGCCCGCCGCGCACGTATTTGCCCGCCGCGCACGTATTTGCCCGCCGCGCACGTATTCGCCGACGAATCCGCGCGCGGCGCGACAAATCGCGCGCGGGAGTCAGGGCTTGTGGATCTGCAAGGTGACCTTGCCGAACGCGTCGCCGGATTCCAGCAGCCGATGGGCCTCGCCCGCTTCGGCGACCGGTACTTCGGCGTCGATGACGGGGACGACGCTGCCGTCGGCGATCAGCGGCCACAGGTGGCGCCGGACCTCGGCGATGACCGCGGCTTTGCTGCCGACGCCGGTGGCCGGTCGGTTCCGCAGGTTCGTCGCGTGCACGCTGCCCCATTTCCGCAGCAGCGCACCGAGATTCAGCTCGCCGGTCGCGCCGCCCTGCATCCCGATCACCACGAGATGGCCGAAGTTCGCCAGCGCCTCGACATTGCGGGACAGGTAGGCCGCGCCCATCAGATCCAAGATGACGTCGGCGCCTGAACCGTCCGCGCGCACGGCGGCGACGAAATCGTCGTCGCGGTAGTTGATCAGCAGCTGCGCGCCGAGTTCCTGGCACCGGCGCAGCTTCTCCGCCGAGCCGGCCGTCACCGCGACGCGCGCGCCGAGCGCCCGGGCCACCTGGATCGCATGGGTGCCGATGCCGCTGCCCCCGCCGTGGACCAACAGCAGCTGACCGGCTTGCAGGCCCGCCGTCATAACCAGGTTCGACCACACGGTCGCCGCCACCTCGGGCAGTCCCGCGGCCGCGCCGAGATCCAACCCCTCGGGGACCGGCAGCAATTGCGCCGCCGGCGCGACCACCTTCTCGGCATACCCACCACCGGACAGCAGCGCGCACACCCGGTCGCCGACCTGCCAGTCCTGCACGCCGGCGCCGAGTTCGGCGATGACACCGGAACATTCGAGCCCGAGCACCTCGCTCGCGCCCGGCGGCGGCGGGTAGTGCCCTTGGCGCTGGAGCAGATCGGCCCGGTTCACCCCGGCCGCCGTCACCTCGATCAGCACCTCGCCGGGGCCGGGCACCGGATCCGGCGCCTCGGCCCACACCATCACCTCGGGTCCGCCGAAACCGTTCAGATTGATCGCATGCACGAGACCCATACTGCCCCTGTGCCTGCCCGCGCGGGCGGCGGCCCCGGTCGCCGCACCGCAAACCTCGCGCTTCGATCTGTGCGATGGCACAAAATCTTGCTGTGGCGAACGGCCTGCAGACCTACTCCGTTGGTAGTCCGGTATGGCTTTCCCGCACCAGGGATCTCCCCAGTTCGCCCGGCTTAGAATGAGCACCGTGCACCCCGAATCGAGCAGTCCCGTTGCGGCCGAACCGAGGTGGCTCACCCCGGCGCAGCAACGAGCCTGGCGGGCTTATATGGACGGACATCAGCGCCTGATGACCGCGCTGAACCGGCAATTGCAACGGGACAGCGACCTGAGCGTCCCCGAATATCGCATCCTCGTCCTGCTCTCCGAAGCGCCCGGCCGATCCCTGCGGATGAGCGAACTGGCCGACGGCGTGCTTTCCTCCCGCAGCCGCCTCACCCACCAGATCCGGCGGCTGGAAGCCGAGCGGATGGTGCGCCGCAACACCTGCCTCGAGGACGGTCGCGGTGTGCTCGCCGAACTGACCGACGAAGGCATGCGCCGCCTCGAAGCCGCGGCCCCCGGCCACGTCGACGCCGTCCGCCGCGATTTCGTCGACCTGCTCACCCCGCACCAGCTAGAGGTCATCGCCGAGGTCTTCGCCCGCATCGATCAGGAAATCGGAACGCGCCCCCTCTGACCCGTCCGCTACCATCGTGATCCTGGAGACGTGGCAGAGCGGCCGAATGCACTCGCCTTGAAAGCGAGCGTCGCGAGAGCGACCGGGGGTTCAAATCCCTCCGTCTCCGCAACAGACGCCCAGGTCAAGCCATTGACCTGGGGTGTGCACGCGTTCGAGCCGAACAGGCACTCGCCGTCTTGCCGCGGTCAAACCTTTGGCGCTATCCCTTGACGAGAAGTCTCGAGATCAAAGGTTGCACCCTTATCCTTTAGCGCCGATCGCTCTGATCAAAGGTTTCGCGTTATCGCTCAGCCCTGCTGGCTACGACTGGCGATGAAGTCGACCAGCATCTTTCGAATGTCGCCGAGTGTGGGGAGGCTGTCGAATGTCGACGGAATGGGCGCGCGGAGAAGCCCTTTGGCCTTCGAGCCCATTTTCGACTCGCCGCTTTCACCCACCGCAGGCTGAAGGATCTCCCAGCCACCATCGGCCTTGACGCGCAGCTCGTAGGGGTAGCCCAAAGGCACTCGCCACCCGTATCCGGATCGGAACAGACCTTTCGGATACTCCCAGTTCGTCCGGACGCCGGCCGTAGTGACCGTGTTCGAGAATTCGTCCGCCTGCTCCGCCAGCGCACGCCAGAACTCTCGACCGGCCTCCTCTGTGTCGCGCGCCACCAGGCCGAGTTCGCGCCTGCGCCGAGCAGCTTCCTCCGCCATGCTCATGAAGGTCATCATCCCGGGTCTGAGCTGGGCACACTGTCGATCATTCGACGGACATTCGGCAGTTGGCACCTCGCGCAGCGAATCGGTAGCGCGGCCTCGATGTAGCTGTCACCCGATCCCACGAACGGCACCTTGCTTGTACATCTGCGCACGTAGTCGTGTGGCGAACGAGTTTGTCTCCCTATACCCCGGGTACCCGGCCGTCGACTGGGAGGTCTCACCATGACAGAAACGCATACCGGAGCGCCGGGTGACACCCGGTCCGTGGCAGAGCTGGTCAACGACGCGACCGCGCAGGTGAGTCGGCTGGTGCGGGACGAGATTCAGCTGGCCCGGCTGGAGGTGCAGCAGAAGGGCAAGTTGATCGGCCGGGGCGCCGGGCTTGCCGGGGTCGGCGCGGTGCTCGGCCTGTACGGCGGCGCGGCGTTGGTCGCGGCGGCCGTTTTCGCGTTGGCGATTCCGCTGCCCGGGTGGGCGGCGGCGTTGATCGTCGGTGCGGTGCTGCTGATCGCTGCCGCGCTGTTCGCGGTGCTCGGCAAGAAGGACGTCCAGCGCGCGGTTCCGCCGGTGCCGCAGGAAGCCGCCGCGGGCGTCAAAAAGGACATCGAAACCATCAAGCACGGGAGCCACTCATGAGCGACTCGAAACGCGCCAAGGCCGAGGATCCGATCGTGAGCGGGCCGATCGACGAGGAAGCGTTGCGCCAGGACCGGGACGAGACGAGAGAGCAACTGGGCCAAACGGTTTCGGAGCTCACCGACAAACTCGACGTCAAGGCGCGGACCAAGGACAAGCTGCACGATACCGCCGACAACGCTCGCGCGAAGGCGGCCTCGGTGGCCGACAACGCGAAGACCACCGCGGCCGAGAAGACCGCGCAGGCAGAGGAACTCGTGTCCCGTAAGGCGTCGGAGGCGAAGGAGGTCGCCGGCATCGCCGCGGACCAGGCCAAGAACGAGGCCCGCCGATTGGCGGACCGGGCCGAGGCCGCGACTCCCGACTCTGTGGTGACCGGTGGCAGGCAGGCGGCCGGTTTCGCCCGGCGTCAGCCGGTTCCGGTCGCGGTGGCGGCGGCGTTCGCGGCCGTGCTGGTGTGGTGGCTCGTGCGGAGGCGGCAGGCGTGAAAACTCTCTACAAGCCGCTCGGCATGCTGGTGAGCATCGTCGGCGGCCTGGCGGCCAACGCGGCGTTCATCCGGGTGTGGCGTGCCGTGAGCGGTGAGGATCAAGCTCCTACCGCCACCGCGCGCAACCACACCTGGCGTGAAGTGCTGCTCGCCGCGGCCCTGCAAGGCGCGATTTTCGGCTTGGTCAAAGCGGCCATCGATCGCGCGGGTGCCACCGCCTACCAGTCCCTCACCGGTACCTGGCCCGAGTAGACACTCGAAAAGCCCCGGCCCGCATGCCGTTTCGAGGGCCTCAGCAACGCCGCCAGTCGATGTAGTGGCTCCACTGCGGATGCGGCGTCCCGCAATCGGCCCACGCGTCGATCACGATGCCGAATTCCATCGGCGCATCCGCGCACGAGGCGGTCGACGGGGTGCCCGGCGCCACCGTCGGCCCCGGTGCCGACCACTGTCCGGGGAACGGGATCGTCACGGGACCCGCGATCAGCGGCATGATGCCCACGCAGCGCACCCCCGCTCGATGTACCCCGTCCCCGCCGCCACAGTGCGATGTGGCGGCCGTCACGCTGCGATCAACCCCGCAACCTTCCGGTGCAGCACTCGCCACACCGGTGCCCGCCATCGATAGCCCCGCCCCGAGCCCCAACGCAGCCACCATCCCCGCGACCCAGTTCTTCATCCCGCTCCTCCCGATGCAGCCTCGAACGTCCCATTTGCCCGAAGATCGGCAAACCGCGAACTCCCGTTACCGCCGCCCAGGCTGCAAAACAGCCCCTCCGTGAGGAGGGGCTGTTCGGCGAGTCGAGTTCAGGGACGTCGGGAGCAATCCCACGACTGCCCTTGATGCCCCGGGCAATAGACCTTGATCGTCTTGTAGTCGCGCAGTCCGTAGCTCCCGTTCGGACCCTTCGGATCGGTATAGACGTACTTGGCCTCGAGTTCATACGTGCCCTGCTTGACCGGCATCCATTGCACGGTCGCGGTGCCGTTCGTCGACGCGATCGGCTTCAGGCAGTTGGTTATGCGATCGACGTTGTAGCAGAAAGTGGCCGTCCCTTCCATCGGCGGGTCGACCGTGATCGTCAACGCATAGGTCGACCACACGGAGTACGTGCCGTTGTCGGAGGTCATCGTCAGCCGTGCTTCGGCCGCGGCGGCGGTGGGCGCGGCGAGCACGGTGACCGCCGCGGCGACCGCAGCGCCGAGCCCGAGTCGGCGCATGCTCGAAAAAGCTCTGACCACGGATAGTTCCCCCTCATCTCCCAGTTCTACACAGGCCTACGGCTGCGCCGCATCCGCCCCGCACGCTATCTGAAACGTGTTCTAGAGGGTGGGGTGAACGGGAAGGCTTCGACACCGGCCGTGGCCGCCAGCAGTCCACGCATAACACTGCTCTAAACGAAAAGCTTTCGCCCTCAGTGCTTCTCGCAGCTTCTCGCAACCACCCCGCTCACATCCCGAGATCACTCCGAAACCGAAGCGGCAAGAGCAAACCGCGCCGAGTCGAGCGCCCTGGAATCCGCACAGTGCGCGACTCGCACCGAGATGCGCACGATCGCCCAGACAACAAAACAGCCCCTCCGCGGGGAGGGGCTGTTCTGAATTGTGCGGCTGAAGGGATTCGAACCCCTAACCTTCTGATCCGTAGTCAGATGCTCTATCCGTTGAGCTACAGCCGCATGGGTATTCAGTTGTGTACCCGGTTACCCGGGTGTGGCGGAGGCGAGAGGATTTGAACCTCCGGTCCCCGTGAAGGGACAACTCATTAGCAGTGAGTCCCATTCGGCCGCTCTGGCACGCCTCCTGGAGCCTTCTCTTCGAGGGCACCGGTCCTTTCGAACCGCCGAGCATGAAGGTTACAGGAGCTGCTGTCCAGATCGCAAAACGGCTGGTTATCAGCGTAAGTTGCTGTCGAACCAGTCGAAAATACGGGTCTGTGAATCGACCAGTGTGCTGTCGTCGTCGATGTCGGGATGGTCGGCCCGGTGCCGCAGTCCCGGATAGCTGACGACCAGGCTGGCGACGGCGGCCCGGCCGGTCGCGTCGCGGAGTCGTTCGACCTCGGCGGGCGGCGTGGCCGGGTCGTCGGCGCCGAACAGCCCGAGCCACGGGGCTTGCAGACTCGGAGCTACCCGGACCAGTGCGTCGGCCTGTTCGGTGAGCGGCTCGACGATGCCGGGCGCGGCGACGCTGACGGCGGCGCCGACCGGGCGGTTGGTGGCGACGAGGAACGCGGCGGTGCCTGCGGTGTCGAAGCCGAGCACGCCGATGGTGTCGGGGAAGACACCGCGCCGGGTCAGCCAGTCGAAGCAGGCGTCGAAGTCGTCGAAGAGTTCGTCGCCGAACACCTCCTGCGCCGGTTCGTGCCCGGTCCGGTGAAAGAGGTTGGGCGCCACTACGGTCCAGCCTTCGGAGGCCAGGGCGCTCATCAGGGCGAGCAGCGCGCCGGTGAACTCGCGGGACTCGTGCAGCATCACGATGCCGCCGCGCGCGTTGCCTTCGGGTTCCACCACGATGATGGGCACCTGGGTGTCGGTGGACGGATGCGCGGGCGCGGCTCGATGTTCGGGTGCCGGCTCGTCACCGCGTAAGGGGGCAAGGTCGTTGTAAGTGCCCGACATGAAACCAGGGTAGGGCGACTTCGTGCTCTGCGGTAGAAATTGCTGCTGAGAGCCTATCGGCCGCATATTTTTCGGTACGCAAGCCCGGCTTTGTGCGTGATACCCAGAAGATCCCATGACTTCGCGACATATGGTTGGGGGGTGACAGCGTCAACCCGGCCGGACCTCGATGCGATTCCGGCGTATGTCCCAGGCCGCAGCCACCCCGGCGCGGTCAAGCTCGCCAGCAATGAAACCACCTTCGGCCCGCTGCCTTCGGCGGCCAAGGCCATCGCGGAGGCGGCCGAGCTGGCCAACCGGTACCCCGACAACCAGGCCGTCGAATTGCGGGCGGCGCTCGCCGATTTCCTGGGTGTGGAGCAGGCCAACATCGCGGTCGGCTGCGGCAGCGTGGCGCTGTGCCAGGAACTGGTGCAGATCACCTGCGACACCCCGACCGACGAGGTGCTGTTCGCCTGGCGCTCGTTCGAGGCGTATCCGATCGTCACCAAGGTGGGTAACGCGACCGCCGTGCAGGTACCGCTCACCCCGGACCTGGTGCACGATCTGGACGCGCTGCACGCGGCGATCACCGAGCGCACCAAACTCATCTTCGTCTGCAACCCGAACAACCCGACCGGTACCGCGGTCGGGCAGGCCGCACTGACCCGCTTCCTCGATTCGGTGCCTGCCCACATCCTGATCGTGCTCGACGAGGCGTACTTCGAGTACATGCGGCTCGCGCCGCAGGATTACCCGAACGGTATCGAATTGGGCCGCACCCGGCCGAATGTCCTTGTGCTGCGGACCTTCTCGAAGGCCTACGGGCTCGCCGGGCTGCGCGTGGGCTACGCGGTGGGCGATCCGGCGGTGATCACGGCGCTGAACAAGGTGCATATCCCGTTCAGCGTGAACCGGCTCGCGCAGGCGGCGGCGATCGCCTCGCTGGAGGCGCGGCACGAATTGCTGGACCGCACCGAAGCGCTGGTGCTCGAACGGAATCGGATGCGCGAGGCCCTGCTCGCCGCCGGCTACCGGGTGCCGCCGAGCGAAACGAACTTCGTGTGGTTGCCGCTCGGCGCGCGCAGCGCCGAATACGGCGAGGCGAGCGCGGAGGCGGGCGTGCTGGTGCGCCCCTACGGCACCGATGGCGTGCGGGTCACCACCGGCGACCCGCACGAGAACGACCTGTTCCTCAGCTTCGCCACTGATCCCGCGGTGGTGGCGCGCTTCCTGGGCTAGACCCCGAGCGCGCCCGAGATGACCGGCCACGACCGCACCAACTCGTCGGCCCAGTAGGGCCACGCGTGGGTGCCGGTCGCCCGGAAGTGCGCGGTGACCGGGATGTCGAGGCCGCGCAGCCGATCGGTGAGGCGGCGGGTGCAGACGTTGGTCGCCGCCTCCAGCGGACCGCCGAAGGTGATCGCGGTGGGCAGGTCGACGTCCGGTTCGCCCGGCACGTCGTGGATGCCGGGCAGGCCGCTACCCACGGACATGTAGATCGTCTTGCCGCGCAACGCTTCCGCGTGCAGCGTGACGTCGTGGTCGAGCCAGGCCGGGTCGTCCTGCGCGCCGAACATGTTGTCCGGCTCGCCTTTATAGGTGGCGACGACCGCTCTGGCTTGAGCCTGACCGAGATCGGTGCCCATCGAGAAGCAGCCGCTGTGCGCCGCGACCGCCGTGTACAGCTGCGGCTGCCGGAACGCCAGCATCATGGCGGCCTCGGCGCCCATCGAGACACCCATCACCGCATTGCGCCCATTGCCTTGGAATTTCGCGTCGATCAGCGGCGGCAGCTCGCGGGTCAGGAAGGTCTCCCACTTGTTGGTGCCGAGTACTGGATCCGGTTGCTGCCAATCGGTGTAGAAGCTGGCGGGGCCGCCGACGGTGAGCACCACGTTGACGTCTTTGTCCTCGAAGAACTTGTCGGCGTGACCCTTCTCGGTCCAGTTGTTGGTGGTCGGGTTCGCCTCACGACCGTCGAGCATGTAGATGGTGGGCCGCGGGTGCGACGTGTCCCGCGGCAGCAGCACCTGCACCTCGACGGTGCGGCTCATGGCGGGGGAGGCGACGAACACCCGCAGCCACCGATCGTCGATCGGCTCGATCCGGTCGATCCGCGGCCTGACGGGTCGTTCCGTTGTGGCCGGGGCCGGAGCCGGGCCATCGGAAGAACCGGTACTGGGCTGCTGGGGGTCCCCGGGTTCGGCCGACACCTGGGGAGCGCCGAACGTCGCGGCACCCGAAACCAGTGCCACGCTGACCATGACGCTGGACACCCAGCGCCGCACCCCACGCCGAGACAGCATGCGACCCATCCTGCCAGAAACGCCCGGTTCGCCTCGGAAGCCATAGCGGTTGGCCATAATGTGTGACCAGGGCCACGTTTACTCGCCTGTGCCGAATGTGGCGGTACTGCCAGCAGATTTGCTCATAGCCGGGGCGTACTGTGCCGGTGCGGTCGCCCTATCGGGGTCGGCAGGGCTCAATGGTGGTGTTGTCTAGATCACCATGTCAACGGCGCTCGACAGCGCTCATTCGCCGCCGACTTGGGCCGACGTGGCAAATCGAGCAAATCCGGGCACACTGCCAGCACACCCGCCGTACGCTACTGTCCGGGCCTTTTCCGGGCATGAATGAGGACGAACATGGGTGTGGCTGCACGGCTGAAGCTATTTCGCGGCATCAGCGCGCCGACCTGTCTGCGTGGGCCGCCGGGGTAGGCGATATCGGCTGCGCGTCTGCGCGAATTCTCCTGCTCGAAATTGTCTGTTTCACCGCAGTATCTATGCCCGACCGGAGAAAACCGTGAACCCTGTGTTACCCGCGTCACCGCTCGAAACCACCGCTGACACAAAGCCTTTCAGCAACGATCTGAAGCGCAGACTTCGTGAGTGCGACGAATTCTTCCGCATGCCCGAGCTGGCGCACCTACCGGCACAGCGCCGCCGCACCGTGCTGCACCACCTGGAACAGACCGGTTGCTATCTGCAAACCGCCGAGGAAATCCTGATCGGAGCCAAGCTCGCGTGGCGCAACCACGCCCGCTGTGTCGGCCGAAAACATTGGCGCTCACTGAAATTGCTCGACGCCCGGCAGGTGCGTTCCGCGCGCGACCTGGCCGAGGTCTGCTGGGAGCACCTGCGGGTCGCCACCAACGGCGGTGCCATTCAGTCGATGATCACCGTCGGCCCACCGCGCCAAGCAGACGGGCGGGAGTTCCGCATCGTCAGCCCGCAGCTCATCCGGTACGCGGGGTACCGCAACGGCGACGGCACGGTCACCGGTGACGCCGCCAACATCACGCTCACCGAGTTCGCGATGAAACTCGGGTGGCGCGGCGCGCGAACACCTTTCGACATTCTGCCGCTGCTGATCAGCACGCCCGACGAACCGATACGCTGGTTCGACGTCCCGCCCGAACTGGCGCGCGAAGTCGAGCTGGAGCACCCGGAGTTCGAGTGGTTCGCCGGCCTCGGCCTGCGTTGGCACGCGGTCCCCGCCGTCTCCAACATGAACCTCGAAATCGGCGGTGTCACTTATCCCTTCGCCCCGTTCAACGGCTGGTACCTGGGTGCGGAGATCGGCGCGCGCAACCTCAGTGACACCACGCGCTACAACATGCTGCCGCTCATCGCCGAAATGATGTGCCTGGATACCAGATCCGAGCGCAACCTGTGGCGGGATCTGGCCCTCGTCGAGCTCAACCGCGCGGTCCTCTACAGCTTTCGCAAGGCGGGCGTGTACCTGGTCGACCATCACACGGTGGCGAAACAGTTCTGCGATCACGTCGAACGGGAAAAGTCCGCGGGCCGTGCCTGTCCCACCGACTGGAGTTGGATCAACCCGCCCCTGTCTTCCGGCTTGACCCCCACGTTCCACCGCTATTACGACCCACCCGATCTCGACATCCGCCCCAATTTCGTCCGCCGCGACTTCAGCGGGGAAGCGTGAGGTCCGCGCACTGACGATCCGGGCGGCATGTCACACATGGTTCCCGTGCTTCGTCTACTCGGTGTCCGACCTTGAACACCGCACGAGGAGCACGAACCAATGCACGCCGCTTATGTCATCGTCACGATTCTGGCCGCCGCCTGGGTGGGCTTCTCGGCCGCGTCGATCTTCTTCCGTGCCGCCTGGGTGGTGGATCCGCTGGTGCAATACGGTGTGCCGCAGTCGTGGTGGACCTGGTTGGGCATCGCCAAAGCCGCCGGCGCCGTGGGACTTGTCGCCGGATTGTTCTTTCCTGTGATCGGAATCGCCGCTACTATCGGGATCGTGCTCTACTTCGGTGGAGCGGTGATCACCAACATCAAAGCCCGTGCCTACGCGCACATTCCGTTCCCGCTGATGTACATGATCCCCGCGCTGATCGCCGCAGGTTTGGGAGCCGCCGTCTGAACACCCCCATCGCTCATCCAGCAAAGCCCCGCTCTCGAAATATTCGAAGGCGGGGCTTCGCTAGGTTGACGCGGTACCCGTAGAAAAGGAGTTTCGAATGACAGGCAGCTGGGTTCGTTTCATCAGTGGGTCCACCTTGCTCGCGGCAGCGGTGGCCTCGGCCATCGTCACCGCTGGTCCCGCGGCCGCGGAACCGCGAGACTGCACGCTCGATCGCACGTTGACCGGCGCGACGGGCTTCTGTCCCGGTGGCGACGGCTTCTTCACGGTGGAAGCGGACTGCATCGGCATTTCGATCGGCCGCAACCCGGGGATCGGCCCCTACCGGCAGTCGAGTCAGCGGCACGCCTACGCGGGCCCGCATCCGGAAATGGATGCCACCCAGACCCATCCGCACGCTGAATGCAACGAGTTCATCACCGGCCACTTCGGCATCATGGTCGACGCGCGACTGTACGAAACCTTCCGCTGACCGACGTCACCGGCGCGCTGAACTTTATTTTCCCGTCCCGCCCCCGCTTGCCCCGGCCGAGAATGCCGTCCAGGCTGGCGAGATGGTCAACAATTCCCGCATCCGCCTGGGCATCATCGGCCTCGGCGTAATGGGCACCGAGATGCTCGAAGTGGCGCACCGGCATCCGGAGTTCGACGTCGTCGCGGCGGCCGATCCCGACGCGGCGACGGTCGAACGGATTCGCGCGCAGTATCCCGATGTCGCGGTCGGACCTGATCCCGCGGCGCTGGTTCAGGATGATCGCCTGACCGCGATCTACATCGCGGCGCCGCCGAATACGCATGCGTCCTATGCGATCTCGGCCATGAACGCGGGCAAGGCGGTGTTCTCGGAGAAGCCGCTCGCGGCGCGGCTCGCCGACGGCGCGGACATGGTGCGGGTCGCGGCGGAAACCGGTGCGGTGAACGCGCTCAATTTCACGTTGTCCGATCGAGCGGCGGCCGTTGCGGTGCTGCGAGCCGTGCACGACGGCGAAGCGGGTGAAATCGTCGCTGTGGATATGCGTTTCACGTTCCCGGAATGGCCGCGCGCCTTCCAGCGCGATGCCCGCTGGGTCGCGGGTCGCGAACAGGGCGGACTACTGCGCGAGGTCGGTTCGCACTTTCTTTTCCTGACCGACCGGCTGCTGGGTCCGCTGACGCCGGCGCATACCCGAATCGCCTACGGCGCGGACGCCGAACTCAGCGCGCACGGGCTGTACACCGCGGGTGCGGTTCCGGTCACGATCACCGGATTGGTCGCGGCCGCGCCGGAAACGTACGAGTGGATCCTGTACGGCACCAAGCGTTCTTATCGACTCACGGACTGGTCCCGCCTCGAGGTCAGCACCGGCACCGCTTGGCAGGAGCACCCGCTCGACGGCGCACGCGGCACCGAGCACACGCGGCTGACCGCGTTCGCCGCCGCCATCCGCGGCGAAGCCTCGACCCTCGCAGACTTCGCGGCGGGACTGCGCGTGCAGGAGGCGGTGGAGCACTTCCATCGGACTTGATCACAAGATCACCAGGTAATGGTGGCGGCATCGGTCGAGAGGCCGCCGCCACCATTACCTGGTGATCGCTTGTCCAGCAGCTACTTCCAGTCCGGCAGGGGCGGCAGTTCGCCGGAGAGATCGGCGCCGGGGGAGCGGCCGAGCAGCCAGGCGGCCAGTGCGGCGGCGGTGCCGGTGATGGTGCTCGACGGAGTGGCGGTGCCGACCAAGCCGACGAAGTCGGTGTCGGTGGAGCGGATCTCGAAGGTGGGCGTGGGGGTGGTCGCCGCGGCGGTGATCCGGTTCATGTCGACCGTGGCCTGCGCCAGAATGCGCGCGACGAACGAGGCGGGCCAATCGGCGGGCGAGAACCCGGCATCGAGGTCGACGTGGTGAATCTCCACCTCTTGCAGGCGCATCCAGCGCACCTCGGTCGCCGGAATCGGACGGCCCTGCCGGGTACGGACTTCGGCGTGCCAGGCCGCATCGGTCAGTGAATTCGCCACCGCCGCCCAGCGTTTCGCCGCGGCCTCGTTGTCGGCGAGCTGCGCGTCCAACGGTCGCGGCGCCCCGGCCTCGATATCGAAGTCGCGTAGGAACATGCTGGCGTACTGCGGGATCTCCACCCCGGTGTGCGCCCACAGCAGCAGGTTGAGCACGCTGTCGGCATTGCGCGCGAGATGGGCGAGTACATGGCCGCGGGTCCAGCCCGGCAGCAGCGACGGGCCGGTCAGGTCGTCGTCGCTCAGCTTGCGGATGGTGTCGAGGAGACGGTCGGTCGCCTCGGCGAGTACGTCGAGTGAAACTGGGGATTGCTCAGCGTCGCTGGTCACAGTTGCGACCCTAGCGACCGTGCTCGCGGACCGCCGAAAAATGATGGCGGGCGGCCGCCCGGCTACCCGCCGATGATCGCGTCCGCTTCGATCTCGACCAGCAGTGCGGGCGTGATCAGCGCGCTGATCTCGTACATCGAGGTGGCGGGCCGGATCTCGCCGAACACCTCGGCGTGCACCTTGCCGACCTCGGCCCAGCGGGAGATATCGGTGACGAAGATGCGGGTGCGCACCACATCGGACAGGCTCGCCCCGGCCTCGGTGAGGGCGGCGGCGATACGGCGCAGCACCTCGCGCGTCTGTTCGCCGATATCGTCACCGCCGACCGCGGTGCCGCCGGTGACCGAGGCGGTGGTGCCGCTCACCGCGACTGTGTTGCCTACCCGGACGGCGCGGCTGTAGCCGACGCGATCTTCGAATTCAGAGCCGGAGGCGATGTTCACGCGAGCAGTCATGGCGACAGCATCGCACGGTGCGATCGGCACGGTCATCGCCTTTTTCGGGGTTAGCCGAGCGGAAACCGGCACCGAGTTGTCACCCGCGCGTCGTCCAGATTTCGGATCGGCGCGGTAGGCATTCCGGGTGAAAGATCGATCTCGTCCTCGCATCACCGCCGTTGCCGTCCTCTGTGCCGGTGTACTGGCCGCAAGCTGCTCCAGTTCCGACAGCGGGGTGGATTTCACCGCGACCGCCGGGCAGCCGCTGGTGATCTCGCTGGATGACCTGCTCGCCAAGACGGGCGGCAGTGCCGCGGTCGGACTCGCCGACCCGGCGCACGGCACACTGAGTCGTCGCGTCGACGGTGCGCTCGTGTACACGCCGAACCCCGGCTTCACCGGTGCCGACACCTTCGAGGTGACCACCACCGACGCGGTTCGCCTGTACACCACCGACATTCCGGCGCTCGGCGAATTCGGCGGAACGACGGTGCAGGGCAGCGGCTTCGGCTCGGCGTGGACGCCGGTGCCGGGCAGCACGGACGAGTTCTACGGGCTGACCGACCGCGGGCCGAACGTGGACGGTCCCGGCAAGAACGAGAAGCTCTCGCCGACACCGGCTTTCGTGCCGAAGATCGGCCGATTCACGTTGGTGGGCACCCGCGCGGTGCTGCAATCCACGATCGAGCTGCGCACCAAGGCCGGTGTCCCGTTCAATGGCCAGGTCGATGTGGCCGCGAGCACCGGCGAGACGATCAAGGATCTCGCCGGAAACGTCTTGCCGCCCACCGATCACGGCCTCGATCCGGAGGGTCTGGTCGCACTGCCCGACGGCACCTTCTGGGTGTCCGACGAATACGGTCCGTTCCTGGTGCATTTCGATGCGAAGGGGGCCGAGATCGAACGCCTCGCCCCGGGTTCCGGTCTGCCCAAGGAGCTTTCGCTGCGCACGCCGAACCAGGGCATGGAGGGTCTGACGGTCACCCCTGACGGCAGCACCCTTGTCGGCCTGATGCAGAGCGCGCTCAACACTCCCGGCCTCAGCGGCTCCGCGAAGGAGATTCCGCTGACCCGCATCGTCACCGTCGATCTGAAGACGAAGGCGCTGAAGGAATTCGTGGTCCCGCTGGAGAACCCGAAGAGCACCAAGGTCGCCGACTCGGAGATCACCGCGCTCAGTGCCACCACGTTCCTGATCGATGAGCGGGACGGGAATCTGGCGCCGAAGGGCGACAAGAAGCTGTGGACGGTGGACATCGCGGCCGCGACCGATATCGGTCCCGACGCGAAAGTTCCTGGTGCGCAGTATGACCCGGAGCGCGGGCTGCAGGTCGACGGCAAGTCGCCGGAGGCGCTGGTCGGTTCGGTCACCACCGCGGAGGGCGTCGCCGCGCTCACCAAGGCCGGGATCACCCCGGCGGCCAAGCCGAAGAATCTCGATCTCGGCGCCCTGGTGAAAGAACTCGACGCGAACGGAAAGTTCTTCGGCCACGACAAGATCGAGGGCGTCGCCACCACGGACGGCGGCAAGACGCTCTACATCGCCAATGACAGCGACTTCGGTCTGGCCGCGAGCACCGGCGAGCAGCCGCCCTTCGGGCTGAAGCCGAAGACGCTGCCGAACGGCGTGCAGGACAGCGGGGAGATCCTCTTCGTCGACACCACCAAGTTGCCGGCGAAGACCGACAGCCACACGATCAAGCTGACGGTGAAGTAACTTCGTCGGGGTCCGGGTCGGTCCATTCCCGGCCTTCCAAGATCACCGCGGCGGCCAGCGTGATCAGCCACAGTGACATCGAGCTGACCTGGATGCGCTGGGCGATGCCCAAGGCATAGTTGCCGGGCAAGTTGTCGGCTACCAGCATCCACACGGTGGCCGCCGACCCGAGCACGAGAACCACGAGGCCGAACTCGCGCAGGATCCGCCAGCGGTGGTAGCGGAAAGCGGCCAAGCTGAACGCGAAGGTCGCGACCGCGATCGACGTCACCGCGATGGTGCTGGACAGCGCGTGCGGCTGGTGCAACTGCGGGAACAACTCGCTGCCGCCCCCGCCGCACGTGGTGTCGCCCTTCGCGCAATCGCGCAAGGGCAACAGCACATCGGCAATGGTGGCGGCGCCGAAACAGAACAGGGCGACCCAGCCCACGGTGGTGAGCCGGCGACGCGGGAACAGCAGGAGACCGCCGATCGCGGCGGGAATCAGCAGTGCGCCGACGATCTTGTCGGCGGTCGCGAACACCTGCCGGTAGGGCTTGCCTTCGGCGTCCAGTTCGCTGAGGAACGAGTTGACCGGGTCGATATCGAGCTTCAGGAAGAACTCGAGCACCCAGGACGAATAACAGAGCCCCGCGATCAGGATGGCCGCCGCGATCACCAAGGACGCCACCCGCACGCGCCGTTCGGCGATCTTCCGGCTACCAGTCACGGAACCATTCTCCTGCCTGCCGCTGGACCGATGACCAACGGTAGGCCAGCGTGTCTCGGCTGTCACACGGCATTGCCAAGCGATACACAGGCTCTTGTCAGGTTCGGTGGCCACCCTGGGCAGGGAAGCGTTCCCAAGGAGGTTCCCATGATCGGCTACGCAACAGCCGCCGCCGCCCTCGCGGTGATGTCCGTAATGGTGGCGTCGAGCTACGTGGCCGCCCACGCGCCCCGCACCCTCGTCCGAGTCCGCAACCGCTGACCCCCAGGGCCTGGCTCGGCCTGTCGGCAACCCTCGCTCACCCCGCCGCGCCCGTCCTCGGCGGCCCGCCGCGTCGCTTGCCGACTCGCCGCTACGCCGGGTGACGGTCTGCCGGTGAGTAGACCGTCACGATTCGCCGCTGCGCCCAGTGACGGCCTACCGCCGTGCCGCTCGACGGCCCGTTACCGCGCGTATGCCGGGTTGCTGAGCGACCAAGATCAGGGGGAACTGGTGGCGGCATCGCCCAAGAAGCCACCGCCACCAGTTCCCCCTGATCTTGAAGGGTCCTGGAGCTACGGTGCTGCGCTTCGCGCCCGTCACCCTCGACCAGCACCAGGGTTAGCATCCGTGGCCTTGTGGCCTTGTGGCCTTGTGGCCTTGTGGCCCAGCGATTCCGGCGGCCAGCGATTGCCGCGAACGCACGGCCTCGTGTACTCGACCCGCCAGGATTCGGCGTACGGCGTCCTCCGTTGGACGGTGTGTCGCGGTGTTCAGCTGCGCAGGGCCGCTTGGACGCGGTCCGCTGCGGCGACTGCGTCCTCGTGTTCCCACACGCGGATGACCTGCCAGCCCGCCTCGGTCAGCGCCGCGTCCGTGGCGCGATCGCGCGCCACGTTCCCGGCCAGTTTCGCGGCCCACCACTCGCCGTTGTTGCGGGGATCGGTGGCGTGCTGCGGACACCGATGCCAGAAACAGCCGTCGACGTAGACCGCGACGCGTAGCCGGGGAAACACCAGGTCGGCTCGCCGCCGCTGCCCGCGGATCGGTGCCCGATCGACGAAGTACCGCAGCCCCCGCCGATGTAATTCCTTGCGCAAAGCCAACTCCGGCTTGGTCCCACTCCGCCGCTGCCGCGCCATCCGCGCACTGGTCGCCGCATCCGTAACCGGACGCCCCCGACCCTCCGCGCGCACTGTTTCGCTCCCCGCGCGCGTGTCAGTCGGCGATTCCTCGCGCGGCGCGCGATTTCCCGCGCGGGGCGGTTCGTTGTCCGCGTGGACGTCGGTCGGCGTCCGCATGTGCGGCTCGCCGTTCTCTGCGCGTGCCGTTTCGCTCCCCGCGCGGTTGGCGGGTGATCGCGTGGGTGGCGCGTTCTCTTTGACGTCGTCCTGGCTGTCCGCGTGGGTGGACGCCGTCGCTCGTTTTCGTGGTTCGCGCCCCTCCGCGCGCACCAATTCGCTCCCCGCGCGCGTGTCAGTCGGCGAGTCCCCGCGCGGCGTGCGATTTCCCGCGCGCGGCGGTTCGTTGTCTGCCGCAGAGGTAGCACGCGCGTGTTTCGCACCGCTCCCGCTGTCGGTATGCGCGGCGGTCCTTTCTTGTTCGCGTGGTTCGCCGTGCTCCGCGGGCTTGGGGGTGACGCCTGTGGGTGAATCGTCCGGCGGGGGAGTGCTCGGTGTGCGCCTGTCTGCCGGATCCGGGCTCATGCGGCCCAGCCGCCCATGCGGTGGAGGTGGCTTTCTACGTCGTCGAGAAAGCCTGGGGGGAAGCGGAGGCTGCCCATGGTGGTGCGGCGGAGGAAGCCGGCGGTGGCGCGGGCGGACAGCAGGCGGGAGTCGGTGAGGTAGTTCCGCAGGTCCTCGTAGGGTTCGTGCACCGGCCAGGTGGAGACCGGCACGCGGTAGGCGACGCCGTTGTGTCCCCAGGCTGCGGCGGGCCACGGTGTTCCGGGTGGTAGCGGCTGATCGCCCGGGATGGGGTCCAGCGGTGCGCTGAGCCGCGTGCCCACCCAGCCGGCCATCCGGACGCTCACCGCGTTGCCCACCAGCTTCCACCGATGTCCTTTGCGCACCCCGGGCACGTCCGCGGCGGGCGCGGTCCAGTCGGGGTCGAAGCCTTGCAGCCGTTCCACATCCACCAGCCCGGGCGTGACGATCTCGCCGGAGGGCAGGCGCACGGCGGGCGGGCTGGCGATCCCCAGTGCCGAGCCGCCCTTCAGCGTCGGTACCGCGTTCACCGCCCAGCCCAGGCCACGTACGCCTTCGGTCCAGTAGAAGCCGCACGGGTCGTGGTCGGCGTCGCCGACGATGCGCGGCCCGGCGTCGTCGCCGAACAGCACCCCGCGCGGGTCCTCGGTGCGCGAGGCGAGCATCAGCACCCGCTGACGCCGCTGTGGCAGGCCGAACGCGCGCGCGTCCACCACCCGGTAGGCCCAGGTGTAACCGAGCTCCTCCAACGCCGTCGTGATGTGCCGCATCGCCGCGCCCCGGCCGAGTTGCAGCATGAACGGCACGTTCTCGATCAACAGCCAGCGCGGCCCGCGTTTGCGCCGCACCAACCGGAACACCTCGTCCACCAGGCCGGAGCGTTTCCCCGTGATACCCGCAGTCCGGCCGGCCTGGGACAGGTCCTGGCAGGGGAACCCGGCCGCGACCAGCTCGGTGCCCGCGGGGATCGCGCGCAGCGTGGTGATGTCGGAGTGCAGCGGCACGTCAGGGAATTGCGCGGCCAGTACACCTTGCGCGCCGGCGTCGACCTCGCACAGCAGCTCGGTCTGCCAGCCGTTGTGCCCGAGACCGAGCTCGAGCCCGCCGATCCCGGCGAACAGCCCGACCATCCGCGCGCCCGTCACCGACCGTCCTTCCTCGCCTCAGTGGCCGGGTCGCGCCGACCTCGCGCCCCGTGCCCGGGGTAGCAGGTTACTCGAGTTGCCCGGCGCCGTCCGCGAACAACGCGATGACGGGCAGCGGACGGCACCGGTGGTGGTGCGCCTGGTACGGTCCGCGTGTCAGCAAGATGATCGGTCTGCTGCTCCTCGATAATGCTCATCGGCCGATCACGTGCGGCCCTGATGACAGGCTCGGCGGGCGTTTCTGCCTGCGTTCATGCGTGCTCCGCGCGGATGCCGCCCCGGTTTCTCCGGCGCGTCCGCGGACGAAATGCCATTGCTCCACCAGGTTTTCGGCTCGACAGATTTCTTAGTCGTCACGCTAGGGAAAGTGAGCGAACATGCAGGTACCTTCGAAAAACAGGAGCTTTCCCAACGTGGTCGTCACCAGCCTGGCGGCCACCACGTCGATCGCCGGTGACGTCGATTCGACCTGGAAAGGCCTGCTCAACGGGGAGAGCGGCATCGATGTCCTGGAGGACACTTTCATCGACCAGTTCGAGCTGCCGGTGCGCATCGGCGGGCACCTGAAGGTCTCGCCCTCGGACTGCCTCACCCGTAACGAGGTGCGCAACCTGTCCTACGTGGAGCAGATGGCGACCGTGCTGTGCCGCGAGGTGTGGCGCAACGCGGGCAGCCCGGAGGTCGACAAGGACCGGCTCGGCGTGTCCATCGGTACCGGCATCGGCGGCAGCGAATACCTGGTCGGGGCCAGGGACCGGCTGGAACACGGTGGCTACCGCAAGGTTTCGCCGCTGACCATCCAGCGGATCATGCCGAACGGTTCGGCCGCCTGTGTCGGCGTGGAACTCGGGGCGCGGGCAGGTGTGGTGACTCCGGTGTCGGCGTGCTCCTCCGGCTCCGAGGCGATCGCGAACGCCTGGCAGATGATCGTCATGGGTGACGCGGACATGGTGGTCACCGGTGGCGTCGAGGGTTCGATCCAGGCCGTGCCGATCGCGGCGTTCACCATGATGCGCGCGATGAGCACCCGCAACGACGCCCCGAAGAACGCCTCGCGCCCGTTCGACAAGGACCGCGACGGGTTCGTCTTCGGTGAGGCCGGCGCGATGATGGTGATCGAGACCGAGGAGCACGCGAAGGCACGCGGTGCGACGATCCACGCGCGCATCATGGGCGCGGGCATCACCTCCGATGCGTTCCATCTGGTCGCGCCCGAGCTCGAGGGCAAGGGTGCCGCGCGAGCGATGACCAAGGCGATCGAGAAGGCCGGGCTGTCCAAGCGCGACATCACGCATGTGAACGCGCACGCCACCGCGACTCCGATCGGCGACACCGCCGAGGCGAAGGCCATCGCGGCCGCGGTCGGCGATCACACCTCGGTGTACGCGCCCAAGTCGGCCCTCGGACATTCGATCGGCGCGGTCGGCGCGCTCGAATCGGTGCTCACCGTGCTGTCCATTCGCGACGGGATCGTGCCGCCCACACTGAATTTGGACAATCAGGACCCGGAAATCGACCTCGACGTCGTCAAGGGCCAAGCCAGGACCGGGCGGATTGATTACGCCGTGAACAACTCCTTCGGTTTCGGAGGACACAACGTGGCGATCGCCTTCGGGCGGTACTGAGCGACGGAAGGCGGCGCACCTGCTAGCCTTCCCGACGCTTCGTTATCGACCTGTGTTCGGTGTAACTGCACGGCCTGAGTGCGTGCTTTGGCAAAAGGATAAGGCGATGATCGACGAGACTTTCGACGACTATTTGGATGACCAGGGCAATATCAAGATCCGCGGTGACAAGACCCTCATCGACTTCGTCGACAAACACAGTGCGGAGAACGGCGACGACCTCGCTTACCGCTATATCGACTATTCGCGGGAACGCGACGGTGAGTACCACGAGCTGACCTGGCGGCAGTTCGGCGTCCGATTGCGTGCCGTCGCGGCACGCTTGCAGCAGGTGACCGAGCCGGGCGACCGGGTGGCGATTCTGGCGCCGCAGGGACTCGACTATGTCGTGTCCATCTTCGCGGCCGTCTACGCGGGGAATATCGCGGTGCCGCTGTTCGATCCGGAGGAGCAGGGGCATACCGATCGGCTCACCGCGGTGCTCGGCGACTGCACGCCGGCGGCGATTCTCACGGTGGGCTCCGCGGCCGGGGGCGTGCGGAACTTCTTCCGACACCTGCCCGCGCCGCAGCGGCCGCGAATCATTGCGGTGGAAGCGATTCCGGACAGCGTCGGCGCGACCTGGGTGCGCCCGGATATCAATATCGACAGCGTGGCCTATCTGCAATACACCTCCGGTTCCACCAGAACGCCTGCGGGCGTGGAGATCACGCACCGCGCGGTGGGCACCAACCTGCTGCAGATGATCGACGCCATCGGCGTCACCGAGAATTCCCGCGGCGTCACCTGGCTGCCGCTGTTCCACGATATGGGCCTGCTCTGCGTGATCCTGCCGACGGTGGGCGGCGGATTCATCACCATCATGTCGCCGAGCGCGTTCGTCCGGCGGCCGTACCGCTGGATCAAAGAATTGGCCGCCGCCTCGGATGGCGCCGGAACCTTCGCCGCCGCACCGAATTTCGCGTTCGAACACGCGGCGGCCCGCGGCAAGCCGAAGCCGGGCGAGGAACTCGACCTGTCGAACGTGATCGGCCTGATCAACGGCAGCGAGCCGGTCTCGGTGTCGTCGATGAAGAAATTCAACGAGGCGTTCGCCCCGTACGGGCTGCCGAAGACGACGATCAAACCCTGCTACGGCATGGCGGAAGCGACGCTGTTCGTCTCGGCGACCAAGGCCGAGGACGAGGCGCGGGTCGTGTACGTCGATCGCGCGCAACTGAATTCGGGCCGGATGGTCGAGGTCGAGGAGGGCGCGGAGAACTCGATCGCGCAGGTCTCCTGCGGTTATGTCGCGCTGTCGCAGTGGGCCACGATCGTCGATCCGAGCACCGGGGTCGAGCGGGGCGACGGCGAGGTCGGCGAGATCTGGCTGCACGGCGAGAACATGGGCATCGGTTACTGGGGGCGTCCGGAGGAGACGGCCGCCACCTTCCGCGCCAAGCTGACCGCCCGGCTGCCCGAGGGCAGCCACGCGACCGGTACCGCCGAGGACGCGAACTGGATGCGCACCGGCGACTACGGCGCCTACCTCGACGGCGAGCTCTACATCACCGGCCGGGTCAAGGACCTGGTGATCGTCGACGGCCGCAACCACTACCCGCAGGATCTGGAGTTCTCCGCGCAGGAGTCCAGTACCGCGCTGCGGCCGGGTTTCGTGGCCGCGTTCTCGGTGCCGGCCAACGAACTGCCCGCGCTGGTCTTCGACAAGAACAGCCACTCCGGGCTCCGGTTCGACGCCGACGACACCTCCGAGCAGCTGGTCATCGTCGCCGAACGCAATACGGGCGCGGGCAAACTCGAGACCCAGCCGGTCGCCGATGTGGTGCGCGCGGCCGTCTCGCAGCGGCACGGCGTCACGGTGCGCGACGTGCTGCTCGTGCCCGCGGGCTCCATCCCGCGCACGTCGAGCGGCAAGATCGCGCGGCGCGCCTGCCGCGCCGCGTATCTGGACGGCACCTTGCGCGGCGGATACCAGCAGCAGGCGTTCCCGGACGCACCGCAGGAGCGCGAGGCCGAAAGCGCGGGCGTCCGCTAACCCGCTGCGCGACACCCCGACCGGCCGGGCCGCTGTCCATCACGGACAGCGGCCCGGCCGGTTTTCTTGACCTCGAGGTTACTTCGGGTTGTTGACTGGGTTCATGACGGCGACAAGGTGTGCGGCGGGGGTGATATCCAGCACGAAGGCCGATGTGCGGGGATCGGCCGGCGCGGAAAATCGGTTGGCTGATGTGGATGTTGATGCCACCCTGGATTGTCGGACCCCGATGCCATCATCAGCGGGCGTCCCGTCTCTTTCCATCGCCAGCCACAGACCTCTAGGGGGAGCTATGTCAGTCGCACTGGACGTCGCGACAGCCGATCCGGAGGCCGACAGACCGCAGCGGCCCGCCGCATCGGCGCCGGGCCGCCTGGATTCGCTGCGGCGGTTCTGGCCGTATGTGCGCCCGCACCGGCGTGCGCTGCTCGGCGCGACCGTGCTCGCGATCCTCTCGTCGCTGACCGCGATCGCCATTCCCCTGGTGATCGCGCGGATCGTCGACGGCCCGATCGCCAGGAAGGATTTCGGCGGGGCGCTGTGGCCCGCGCTGCTCGTGCTCGTGCTCGGCCTGCTGGACGCCGCGGGGGTGTGGGGGCGGCGCTGGCTGGTCGCGAAGCCGGCCACCGAGTTCGAGATCACCATGCGCGCCAAGATCTTCCGCAAGCTGCAGACGCTGGCGATCGGACGGCACGACGCGTGGGAGTCGGGTCAGCTGCTGTCCCGCGCGGTCGACGATATGGCCACCATGCGCCGCTTCGTCGCGTTCGCCGGTCCGTTCCTGATCCTGCACATGGTGCTGATCCCGGTCGGCCTGCTCGCCCTGCTGTGGCTGAACTGGCAGATCGGCCTGCTGTTCTTGATCATCTCGATCCCGTTGACCTACATCGCCGTTCGGTTCGAGCGGGAGTACGCCAAGGCGTCGCGCCGCTCGCAGGACCAGGCGGGCGACCTGGCGACCACCGCCGAGGAATCGGCGCAGGGCGTGCGGGTGCTCAAGGCGTTCGGCCGCGGTGTGTTCTTCGGCGGCCGGTTCCGCGCGCAGTCGCGCGAGTTGCAGCAGACCGAGCTGTACAAGGTCCGGCTGGACGCCCGGTTGTGGTCGGCCATGACCGGCATGCCGCAGCTGGCCATCGTGTTCGCGCTCGGTTTCGGCGCCTGGTCGGTGGTGCAGGGCACGATGACGCTCGGCACCCTGGTCGCGGGCATCACACTGGCGAATTTCCTGCAGTGGCCGATCATCTGGACCGGCTTCCTGCTCGCCGAGTGGAACGACGCGCGCACCGCGGGTGACCGCTACTGGGAGATCATCGATACCCCGGTGGACATCACCGACCCGGCCGATCCGGTCGAGCTGCCCGCGCAGATCGTCGGCGAACTGCGTTTGGACGGCGTGAAATTCAGCTTCCCCGACGCAGAAGCAGAAGTGCTGCAAGATGTTTCGCTCAGAATTCGGCCGGGTGAGACGGTCGCGCTGGTCGGCGCGACCGGCAGCGGCAAGACCGCGCTGCTCAACCTGATCCCACGGCTCTACGACGTCACCGGCGGCGCGATCACCATCGACGGCATCGACATCGCGGACATGCGGTTGGCCGACCTGCGGTCGCTGGTCTCGGTGGCCTTCGAGGAGCCGGTGCTGTTCTCTGCGAGCGTGCGCGAGAACGTCGCGCTGGGCGACCCGTCGGCCACCGACGCCGATGTGCATCGCGCGCTCGACGTCGCCCAGGCAAGCGAGTTCGTGGACGAACTGCCCTGGGGCCTGGACACCAGGATCGGCGAGCAGGGCCTGAGCCTGTCCGGCGGCCAGCGCCAGCGGCTCGCGCTGGCCCGCGCCGTGCTGAGCGGAGCGGGTGCGCTCGCGGGCGGAGGCAAAGCTGATGCTGCGCACAGCGAGACGGCAGGAGGCGACGGGGTGGGTGAACACCGCCGCAGCCGGATCATGGTGCTCGACGACCCGCTGTCCGCGCTGGACGTGGAGACCGAGGAACGCGTGCAGGAGCGGCTGCGCACGGTGCTGGCCGGCGCGACCACCCTGCTCGTCGCCCATCGCCCGTCGACGGCGGCGCTGGCCGACCGGGTCGCGGTGCTCGCCGAGGGCCGGATCGTCGCCGAGGGCACCCACGACCAACTGCTGCGCAGCAGCAGCCGTTATCGCGAACTGATGGGAGGTGAGCAGCAATGAGTACAGAAACCGTCACGTCGAAAGACGTGGTACCGGAGCCGGATTCGTCCGTGACCCCGCCCGCGCGGGACGAGGCCGCCGACTGGCGCGGCATCGCGAGCGAGGACAAGGAGGTCACCCAGGCCGGAAACCTGGTGCTGGCCGGTCGATCCCGGCGGCTGCTGCTCGACCTGATCCGGCCGTACCGCAAGCTGGCGGCGCTGGCGCTGGTGCTCATCGTGGTGGACAACGCCGCGATGGTTTCGGCGCCGCTGTTCGTCGCGCACGGCCTCGACACCGGCATCAGCGAAGGGCGCAAAGGCAATTGGACCCCGCTGGCCTGGACGGTCGGCGGGTATCTCGGCGCGGTCCTGCTCGGGGTCGCGACCACGTTCCTGTTCCTGCGCGTGTCCGGCCGGCTGAGCCAGAGCGTGCTGTTCGACCTGCGGGTGCGCTCGTTCACGCATATGCAGCGGCTCAGCGTCGCCTTCCACGAGAAGTACACCTCCGGCAAGGTGGTCGCGCGGCTCACCGGTGACATCGAGACGCTGCAGGAGCTGCTGGAGAGCGCGCTGAATCAGGCGCTCAGCGCGATCCTTTCGGTGCTCACCATCGCGGTGCTGCTGATCTACCTGAACCTGACGCTGGCCGCGATCGTGCTGATCGGCTTCGTGCCGCTGGTGCTCGTCACCCGCTGGGCCCAGCGCAGGCAGCGCGCCGGATACCGCCGGACCCGCGGCGCCATCGCGAAGGTGGTGGTGCAGTTCGTCGAGTCGATGGGCGGCATGCGCGCGGTGCAGACGTTCCGGCGTGAGCAGCGCAACGAGTCGGTGCTGGCGCACGAGGACGCCGAATTCCAGCGGGCGACCACGGCCGCGATGCGCGGCATGGGCGATTACGCGGGACTTACCCGGGTGATCGGCAACATCACCCGGGTGATCATCATCGTGGTGGGCGCCTGGTTGGTGATCGAGGGCAACCTCGCGCTCGGCGTGCTCGCGGCATACCTGTTGTACCTCAACGAGTTCTACGGTCCGCTCGACGAACTCGCGCAGGTGTTCAACTCGTACCAGTCCGCCGCGGCGGCGCTGGAGAAGATCTCCGGCGTGCTGGAGGAAGAACCTTCGGTGCGCGAACCCGCCGAGCCGGTGTCGCTGACCAAGGGCACCGGCGCGGTCCGGATGGATCGGGTGTCGTTCGGCTACGGCGAGCGCGAGGTGCTGCCGGAGTTCAGTCTCGATATCCCCGCGGGACAGGTCGTCGCCCTGGTCGGTGCGACCGGCGCGGGCAAGTCGACCCTGGCCAAGCTGCTGACCCGGTTCTACGACCCGTCCAGCGGCACGGTCACCCTCGACGGGATCGATCTGCGCCGGATCACCGACACCGACCTGCGCCGCAATGTCGTGATGGTCACCCAGGAGTCCTACCTGTTCTCCGGTTCGGTGGCCGACAACATCCGGCTCGGCCGGCCCGACGCGTCCGACGCGGAGGTGTTCGCGGCGGCCCGCGCGGTCGGTCTGTACGAGTTCGTGCAGGCGCTGCCGGAGGGCTTCGACACCGATGTGCGCAAGCGGGGTGGCCGGTTGTCCGCGGGTCAGCGGCAGTTGGTCGCCTTCGCCCGGGTGTTCCTCGCCGACCCGGCGGTGATCGTGCTGGACGAAGCCACGTCCAGCCTCGACATCCCGGGCGAGCGGCTGGTGCAGCGGGCACTGGAGACGGTGCTGCGCGACCGCACCGCGATCATCATCGCGCACCGGTTGTCCACGGTGGCCATCGCCGACCGGGTGCTGGTGCTGGAATCGGGCCGTGTCGCCGAGGACGGCACCCCCGGTGAGCTGATCGCGGGCACCGGCAAGTTCGCCAGCCTGCACGCGGCGTGGCGCGAGTCGTTGGTGTGATGCGGGCCCGGTGTGGTGCGGGCAACGGCCTGGCGTCGCTTACGGTAGAGATGTGACGATCCCAGCCTCCGAGAGCCAAGCCACCGGCAACGAGACGCCACCGGCCTCCCGCTGGCCGGCGATTCTCACCTGGCGCGCGCACAACGCGTCCCGGATGGAATCGGTGCGCGTGACCCTCAACGGCAACCGCATCCGCGCCGCCGGTCGCATGATCGGCGGCGCGTGCGACGACCACCCGGCCTTCAGCGCGTCCTACGACCTGGTGACCGACGAGAGTGGCGCCACCAAACGCCTCTCGCTGCGCACCACCACGGCCGCGGGCGAACGGCACGCGTCCATCGCCCGGGACGAGGAGAACTACTGGCTGGTGGACGCGGGCGGCAGCCACGTCCGCTCCACCTTCGCGGGCGCGCTCGACGTGGACGTGGTGCTCAGCCCGTTCTTCAACACGCTGCCGATCCGGCGCTTCGACCTGCAGCACGCGGTGCATGATGTGCAGGTGCCGGTGGTCTATGTGCGGCTGCCGGACCTGCTCGTCCAGGAAGCCAGCCTGACCTACAGCGCGGCGGCCGACGGCATCAGCGTGCTGTCGCCGGTGTCCAGCGCGACCGTCACCGTCGATGCCGACGGTTTCCTGCTCGACTACCCGGGCCTGGCCGAACGCATCTGATAATCCGGAGTCCGGCAATTCGCTGCTCTCCAGGACACGGCACTAGTTCAGTCGGGTGATGACGCCGCCGCGTTGTCCGGCGTCGCGCAACTTCGCCAGCCAATTGTGGTCGCCGGGGTGGATATCGGTGATTTCCCAGCGTTGCGCGGTTTCGTAGCGTTGCCTGGCGTCGTGTCCCGCCTCGACCAGCTCGGCCAGGGAATTGTCGGCGCGCAGCGAGTCGCGGGCCGCGCCGAGCAGTGTGAGCGTTTCGTCGAGCACGTCGAGCAGGGCGCCGGAATTCGGTTCACAAATGGCGCGCACCAGATCGGGTGCGGTGCCCGCGACCCGGGTGCCGTCGCGGAAAGAACCGGCCGCCAACCCCAGTGCGAGATCGCCGCCCGCCGCGCCGGCCACCGCCAGCGCCTCGGCCAGCACATGCGGCAGATGCGAGATCCTGGCCACCGCGCGGTCGTGCTCGTCGGCGACCACCGGGACGACCACCGCACCGCAGTCCAGGGCCAGCCGGGTCACCGTGGTCCACGGTTCGGCGCGGGTGCCCTCGTCCACGCCGACCGCCCAGACGGCGTCCCGGAAGAGCTCGGGATCGGTAGCGGCCCAGCCGGATTCGGCCGTGCCCGCCATCGGATGACCGCCGACGTAGCGGGCCGCCAGTCCTTCCTTGCGCACCGCCGCCGCGACCGGGGCTTTGACGCTCACCACGTCGGTCAGCGCACAGTGCGGCGCGAACGTCGCGACGGCTGAGAGCAGCCGGCCGACCGCGGGCATCGGCACCGCGAGAACCAGCAGCGCGTCGGCCGCAGCGGCCCTGGTGAGGACGGTGGGCAGATCTTCGGTGACATCGAATCCGTCCGCCCGCGCCGCGCCCGCGCCGGTCGCCGAACGGTTGAAACCCCAAGCGTCATAGCCGGCCGCGACCGCGGCACGCAGCAGAGAACCGCCGATCAAACCGGTTCCGAGGACACAAACGGAGGCTTTCGGGGCAGCAGTCACCCCAACAGATTCGCATACGACTTCAACATTTCCGCTCGAGCAGACTACCGTTGCGGCCATGGCAGCACAGCGCTCGGGCACGAATAGGGCGACGTCGGACGATTACGACGACGTAGAAGGGTTCGCAGTGGCGGTTGTCCGCGAAGACGGCAAATGGCGGTGCAGCCCGCTGAGCCAGGCGGCACTCACCGATTTGTCCGCAGCGGAAAACGAACTGAAGGCTTTGCGCAGCTCGGGTGCGGTATTCGGCCTGCTCGACATCGACGACGAGTTCTTCATCGTGGTTCGCCCCGCGCCGAGTGGCACCAGGATGCTGGTATCGGACGCGACGGCCGCCATTGATTACGACATCGCCGCCGACGTGCTCGAAGCCCTGAACGTGGAAATCCCCGACATCGATCCCGACGAGCTCGACGACATCGAGCCGTGGGAGGAGGGCGACCTCGGCGTGCTCGCCGATCTGGGTCTGCCCGAACCGGTGCTCAGCGTGATCCTCGCCGAAACCGACCTCTACCCGGACGAGCAGCTCGGCATGATCGCCCAACGGCTCGGCTTCGCCGACGAACTCTCGGCGGTGCTGGACAAGCTGCCGCGCTGACGTGGCCGCGGAACCCTTCCCTTCCGACACCGACATGGTGCGCGCCGCGATCGCCGCGGCCGCCGCCGCGGACCCCCGCGACGTCCCCGTCGGTGCCGTCGTATTCGATTCCGCCGGAAGGGAACTCGCCCGCGCAGCGAATGCCAGGGAGGCGCTCGGTGATCCCACCGCGCACGCCGAGGTCCTGGCGCTGCGTCGCGCGGCCGAGATCCACGGCGACGGCTGGCGTCTGGAAGGCGCCACCCTCGCCGTCACCCTCGAGCCCTGCACCATGTGCGCGGGGGCCCTGGTGCTGGCCCGGGTGTCCCGTCTCCTCTTCGGCGCATGGGAACCCAAGACCGGTGCCGTCGGCTCGCTCTGGGACGTGGTCCGTGACCAACGCCTCAACCACCGCCCGCAGGTCCGCGGCGGCATCCTCGAGTCCGACTGCACCACCCTCCTGACCACCTTCTTCCACACCCAACGCTGACCCCCCACCCCCTCTCCCTGCGGATTTAACGATCAGCCCAGGGTCCGGTATGGTTGTCGGCGGTGGCGTGTCCGAGCGGCCTAAGGAGCACGCCTCGAAAGCGTGTGAGGGGTAACCCCCCTCCGAGGGTTCAAATCCCTCCGCCACCGCCAAAGCCCCGCCCTGTTCCGACAGGTGCGGGGCTTCTTGTTTCGACGGCCCGTTCAGGCCACGTGCTTGACGGTGACGATCTCCACCTCGAGGGCGTCTGAAACCCGCAGCAGAGTCTTCAAGGTGGGCACGACGTCGCCGGACTCCAGCCGGGACACCGCGTGCTGCTTCAATCCAGCCCGCTCGGCGAGCTCCGATTGGGTCCAGCCGCGCGCCTCTCGAGCAGCCCGGACCGCGTCACCGATCTCGGCAGCCAGTCGGAATGCTGCTGCTGCCGCCCGATATTCGGGAGTGGCTCGTTTGGCGGCGAGACTGGCCGTGAGCTCGCTTCGAGTCTTCTTCGCGGTGGTTTTGGTCTTGGTCTCTGTGGCTGTCACGATCACTCCGTTTCGAACGTGGTGTGGAAGCTGAGGTCATGCTCGGTCTCGCAGACTTTGCGTGCGTGCTTCGCCCTCATGACCTGTTGACTCTCCACCTGTTTGGTCTTGCGGAAGGCGGTGAGAAGGATCGCCAACGGCCCCGCTTTCGGCGGGAACCAGTACGTCATGCGGGTCGCCCGGTCACCGCTGAGCCGGAAGCGGAGTTCACGGACGCCGTCGCCGAGATAGCGGCAGTGAGGTTCGCTGAGCGTCGGGCCATGTTCTGCGAGGTACCCGGCAGCGGTATCAGCGCGGGCGAGGTCGAGAATCGACAGGGTATCGAGGAATTCGAGCACTTCGTCGTCAAGATAGATCTCGAATAGCTCCACTACCTCAGGATATCACGTACATGTGATAGTCGGCGTTCTGGACGGTGCCGCCCGCTGGCCGAGGCATGCGGGCGACACGATCTTCGTCGGGTCAGTCTTCGATGTGGACGCCGCGCCAGAAGGCGATGTAGCCCTTGATGTTTTTGGCGGCGTCTTTGGTTTCGGGGTAGTACCAGGCGGCGTCTTCGTTGCGTTCGCCGTCGACTTCGATGGTGTAGTAGCTGGCGGTGCCCTTCCACGGGCAGATGGTGTGCGTGTCGGAGTCCCTGAGCAGATCGGTCTTGACCGAGTCGATCGGGAAGTAGTGGTTTCCTTCGACGACCTCGGTCTTGTCGCTTTGCGCGATCACAGTGCCGTTCCAGGTAGCAGTAGCCATGACTCCACTATGGCCGGTTTCTCTCGGTTCATGCACGGATCGCGATGTCGCAGGGGTGCGGTAGCGCTAGCGTCGAACTGGTGAGCCGAACCCAATGGACGATTCATGGTGAGAACGTCGTCGACGAGAATCGGCACATCAGGCTGTCGACCGTTGACATCGAGTTGCCTGACGGCGTGAAGTTCACACAGTACGTCATTCGAATGCCTCGTTGCGCAATGACGTTGGTGCTCAACGATAGTCGTGAGATTCTATTGATGTATCGACACCGGTTCATCATCGACCGCTGGGTGTGGGAGCTGCCTGGCGGCTACGTCGACGGTGTCGAGGATGTTGCCGCCGCCGCGGCGAGGGAAGTCGAGGAGGAGACCGGCTGGCGGCCGAAGTCGATGGAACATCTGGTCACCTATCAACCGTCGATCGGAAGCCTGGACCAGCCGCAGGAGATCTTCCTCGCTCGCGGAGCAGACCTGACCGATACTCCACCTGATGTCAACGAAGCCGAGGACATCAGGTGGATTTCGCTGGCCGATGCGCTCGTGATGATCGACCGAGGCGAAATCATCGGCGCTGCAACGGTCGTCGCGGTGTATCGGGCACTCAGTCTGGAGGGGTGGTAGCAGCGGGTGCCTCGGGCAGCGGCATCGTTTCTTTTGCAATCCGGTGGACTCCCCGCACTCGGCACCGTTCGAGCCGCATGCTGTTGGACAGACGGTGGGAGGAACACATGAATATCTGGGGCAACGCTATGTCGGCATTAGCCGTACTCTGCGGAGTGGTACTCGGCGGTTGGCTGTCCACCCGGAATCAGGACCGTCAGTGGCGGCGGGACCACCAGCGTGAGTGGCGCGATATCCGTTTATCGGCCTACCACGACTTCGTGGCCGCGTACCGCCAATATGTGGCCTTTGCACTCGAGCCGTCCGCGCGCATCTCCGCTGTCCCGCATCCGTGGATCGCTCATGAGTTGGTGCCGTATTTCGACGAAGTCGGTAGACCGTACAAGGAGCGGCTCGAGTCTGCCTGGACCGGGGCGAGGCTTGTCTTCGACTCGGTGGAGACCGCGGACGCGGGCCTCAGAGTACTCACGTCCGCCCGACAAGTCGCTGCAGCTCGAGCGAACCACGGTTCAGAGGAGATTCCGCCGGCGTTGTTCAGGGAGCTGTGGCGGTCGCAGGATACGTTCGTCGCTGCTGCGCGAAAGGAAATGGGTCTCGGGTTGGTCGTGTCAGGGCCGCCTGCGTGAATCAGCCGGCCACGGCAGAGCGGGGCGACGCGGGATGTGCTGCCGCGTGATCATGGCCCATGGTGACTAGATGTTTCGGGGGTGAGTTGGGAGAGGGGGGTGCCGGCTAGGAGTTGGTCTAGGGCGGTGCGCATGGTGGGGCATTCGCGGGCGGGGTGGTCGGCGGGGCAGTGCAGGGCGTGGGTGAGGAAGGTTTGGGCGGTTCGGGCTTGGGTGATGACGCGTTCGAGGTCGGTGATCTGCTGGGCGAGGAGGTCGCGCCATTCGGGGCTGGGGGCGTCGAGGACGGCGCCGGCGGTGTCCAAGGGCAGGCCGAGGCTTTGCGCGACCTTGATGAAGGCGAGACGGCGCATCTGGTCGGTGTTGTACATCCGTTTGCCGCCGGTGCGGGTGGTCGGGCACACCAGGCCGCGTTCGTCGTAGTAGCGCAGTGCCGACGTGGTCATGCCGAGCATCGCCGCGGCCTGACCGATCGGGATCAGATCCATCCCACTATTTGACTTCAAGTCGACTTGAACCTGCAAGGTGGCGGGAGACAACCACTTCCGAGGAGATCCACCATGAATGCCCCATTGGCTCCCGTCGTCAACCATCACGCCGACCACCGCGGTTTCGCCGGACCGATCGGCCTCGCCATGGGATTCGTCATGCTTGCCCTGGGTCGTCGCCGTGCCCGCATCGTGGCCGACTTGGCCGCGGTGACGAAGGCCGACCACGTCCTGGACATCGGGTGCGGGCCCGGCGGCGCGGTGCAGGCGGCCGCGCGCCGCGGGGCGCGGGTGACCGGCGTCGATCCGTCCGCGTCGATGCTGCGCCTGGCCCGAGTCTTCGTGCGCGGGAAGACCATTCGCTGGGCGACGGGAGTCGCGGAGCATCTCCCGCTATCCGACGGCGCGGTCACCGCGGCATGGGCGGTGGCCACCGTGCATCACTGGCCCGATGTCACCGGCGGGTTGTCCGAGGCGTATCGCGTGCTGCAACCCGGCGGCCGATTCCTCACGGTCGAGCGGGCGGTGCAGGCCGAGGTTACCGGCCTGGGCAGCCACGGATGGACCGGGGAACAAGCCGAGGCCTTCGCGAACCTTTGCCGCGCAGCACATTTCACGGATGTGCAGGTCGAACACCGGGTCATGGGCCGCTATGCCCTGTGGGCAGTCCATGCGACCCGTCCGTGAGGCCGGACCGGCTTTGCAACCTTGCGGCCCAGCTCCGAAGGTGCGGCCCTCGACTTGTTTCGGCGGCGAGGAGTTCCCGCCCGGAAGGCCGAGCGGCCGTTACGACTACATCAGGCGGTGCCGCAGCCTGCACAGCGATCGCGCACGACCGTTAGGTCGCTGGTGAATTCGATCCATCGGAGTGGGATCGCACGATGCCTTCGGCGTGCGCGCCGACCCAGGTGAGCAGACCGTGCAACTGCTCGGCCAATTCGGCGCCCATCGGTGTCAGCGCGTAGGTGACCCGGGGTGGGATGGTCGGTTCGACGATGCGTTCGGTGAAGCCGTAATCGGTGAAGGTGCGCAGGTTTTGGGAGAGCATCTTCTCGCTGATGCCGTCGATCCGATCGCGCAGGACGTAGAAGCGCAGCGGCCGGTCGCGCAGGGCCGCGAGGATCAGGACACCCCAGCGGCTGGTGATCTTGTCGAGGATCGTCCGGGCGGGGCAGTCTTTGTCGAATGCGTCACGCTGCGGGTCGGAGGGATGACTTTCTGCCTGGAAACCTACCGCCACGCCCTGAGCTTACCTCGAGGTAGGGACTTACCTGAGGTAAGCCCGCTTTGTACGGTGGCCGTATGGCATCCAAATATCTGGTGATCGGCGCGACCGGTCACGTTGGCGGGCAAGTGGTTTCGCAACTGGTGGCCGCCGGGGAGCAGGTGCGCGCAGTGGCTCGCAACCCGGCTGCCGCGCGGCTACCCGAGGGCGTGCAGGTCGTCCCCGGCGACCTGACCGCCCCCGACACACTGGCGGCCGCCCTCGCCGATATCGACGCGGTCTATCTGACCTGGCCCGCACTATCGGTCGAGCACGCCGGACCGGCGATCGAGGTGATCGCAGCGCACGCCCGTCGCATCGTCCTGCTGTCCTCCGCTGCGGTCCGCGACGACCTCGAGGAGCAGGACAATCCGATCGGCGCCACGCACGCCGCCATCGAGCGGCCGATCGTGGCGTCCGGCTCGGAGTGGACTTTCCTGCGCCCCTACGGTTTCGCGACGAACACCCTGGAGTGGGCGGCACAGATCCGGGCGGGTGACACGGTCCGTGGCGCGTACGGCGCGGCGTCGATGACGCTGCTGCACGAGGCCGATATCGCGGCGGTCGCGGTGCGCGCGCTGACCACCGACGACCATCTCGGGGCGAAATACGAGCTGTCCGGTCCGTCGGCAGCCACCCGCATCGAGCAGGTCGCGACCATCGGCCGGGCGCTCGGGCGCACCTTGTCCTGGGCAGAGATCACACCCGAACAGGCCAGGCGGGAAATGACCTGGCTACCAACGGAATACGCCGACTTCGTGCTGGCGGGTCTGGCCGCGATGGTAGACAAGCCGGGCCCGGCTACCACCACGGTGGAGCGGGTCACCGGATCGCCCGCCCGCACGTACGCGCAGTGGGCGGCCGATCACGTCGCCGACTTCCGCTGACCCGGCTGTCAGGAGATGCGCTGACAGGAACTGCCGGTGTCGAGTCCGGTGCCGATCACCTCGATGGAGGTGAACTTGGTCGAGGTGTAGCGGCCGGGCTCGCTCTGGATGGCGACGAGGTTCTGGCGGCCGACCCGCGTCGGCGTCCAGGTGGCGGTCACCGTGTTGTTCTCCGGATGGTGCACGGCCTCGCCGGGGATGCGCTCCCCGTTGCCGGGAATGACTCCGCCGGACAATACGAAGAACACCGAGCCCGGCGGAATCACCGCGTCGGTGACCCCCGCCGTGACCGTGTAGCGGCACCCGGTCAGCAGACCTTCGGCGCCGGCGGCGACGCTCACATCGGCCACGTCGGCGGTGGCCGGTACCGCGAGCACCGCGCCGAAGGCGGTCAGGGCGACACCGCTCACGACAATTCGGGCAATGGACCTACGCATCGTGCTACCTCCTCGGACGGGTGGGTATACGGGCGATCAGGTACCGCGTGAGAAGAGCCTAATCGGCGCCGGAACCCGGTAACCGAAGGATTTGATGAATCGGGCGCCGACCCGGGATCCGCGCTCGTCCAGCGCCGGGGCGCCGAAGGTGTTCAGCATCCGGTTGATCACGTTGAAGAACGTGCCCACCCAGACGGCCTCTTCGAAGGCCTCGGCCGAGACGCCCGCCTGCCGCACCTTGTCGGCGTCGGCCGGCGTCAGGCCGTCGGGATCGCGGGTCATCCGCCGCAGGAATTCGATCATCGCCTGCGCTTCGGGGCGCAGGGGCGAATCCCCGTTGGCGGTCAGCGCGCGATCCACCACGCCGATGTCGATGTATGCGCCCGCGATCGCGTGATGCGCGGAGTAGCAGAACGGGCATTCGTTCGCCTCCGACGTTGCGGTGGCGAAGATTTCGCGTTCGGCCACGGTCCAGAACGACGGACCGCGTAACGACTGCTGGAACATGTCCGACAGCGGCGTACCGAAGAATCGGTGCCGATAGAACAGGAGCTTGAGCACCGCGGGCGGTTCCATTCGGCTGGACCGCCGGATACCGCCGAGCACGGTCCGCGTTACCCGGTCATGTCCGGATTCGACTGCGCTGAGCCACATTTCAGTGCCCCTCCCAGGCGCGCCGGGCCGCGCGTAGCCGCCGATCGGCCGCGCCGTAGGCCGCCAGAGCCGCGGCCTCGAAGATCTGGTCGTCGCTGTGCCCCGCCGCGGTGAGCCCGGCGATGGTGTCCGCGGTGGATCGGTACGAGTGCTGCGCGACCAGCTCGGCGAAGTCGGCTAGTTCGGCCGAAATATCGCCGGCGCTGTCACCGATGGCGGTGCGCTGCCTGATCTTTCGCCGAATTTCGCTCGGCAACTGGCCGGGGGAGGAAATCAAGTGCTCGCCGAATTGCCGCCACTTTTCGTCCATCGACTCATTCTCATCGATCGGTGCGCAGTGCGCCCCGCTATCGGAAAGTCACTCGTCTTTTGGCGGATTCGGTCGCAGTACGACGGTGCGCCGGCGCAGATCGATCCCGAGCAGTGATGGCGCGCACCGTTCTTCCTCGTCGCGCAACATGGTGTCGGACGCGCGATGGTCGAGATCCATCCGCTCGGTGCTGTAGAACATCGCCGTGGACTCGTCGGTGAACGTGCCCGACACGCGGGTGCGCCGCTTGCCCAGCACCAGTTCGTAGTGTCGTGCGTGTTCCCGGTCACCGGATCGCCGCACCCGAACCCCGCTGACCTGCGCCGAAAAGCGGGACACGGCTGCGGGATCGAGCCGGCGAGCAATAGTTCGGGCGGAGCGGATATTTCGGGCGAACCGGGGTATACGCCGGGTAGCAAGTTGCGGGAAGGACGAGATGCCGTATGCGCCGTCGAACTGTCCGCTCGAGACCGATGAGCGAGAGAAATATGAGAATCGGAAGCATTATTGTCTTGATCTGGTTGCTGATCGGCGTCATCGCCGCGGCCCAGCGGGACTACTTCGACAGCGGCCCGGTGAACTGCGCGGGCTTCGGCACCATCGCGGTCACGGTGATCGCGGGTCCGCTCAACTACATGGGCGTGAACCCGAAGGTCGACGATTGCAATGTGCCGCAACCGAGTCCGTAATCCACCGACCGTGATCCACTGAGCCGGCGCGCACCGGCAAGACCTTGCGGCGACGACCTCGCATCCGGTTTCCGGGTGCGAGGTCGGCTGCGTCTCGGCGACACAACAGACCGTCCTGTCGTGTTGGGCGCGTCGCGGCGGAGCGCCAGATAATGACGTTGCTCGAGATGCGCCGACGAACGAGGCAGTAATGAGACTTGGAAGCGTGATCGTCGTGCTCTGGTTCGTGATCGGCGTGATCGCCGCGGGCCAGCGCCATTACTTCGACAGCGGCCCGATCAACTGCGCGGGCTTCGGCAACATAGCGCTCACCGTGCTCGCGGGCCCGCTCAACTACGTGGGGGTGAACCCGAAGGTGCCCGACTGCAACGTGCCGCAGCCGAGCCAGTAGGAAAAGCCCAGCATAAGTGGGTCGCGCCCGGGTATCTCCAGGTGGGGAGCACGGAAGGAAGCGATGCCATGCGCGAGCGCGACACCCGCGATATCCGTACACGGGGCTCCCGTCGTACGGGTACCCGCTTGTTCAGCACGCTGTTGCTCATCTGGTTGGTCATCGGCCTGCTGGCCGCGGGCCAGCGCCACTATTTCCAGAGTGGCCCGACGAATTGCGCGGGCTGGGGCACGATCGCCGTCACCACCATCGCAGGCCCGCTCAACTACTTCGGCGTGAATCCGAAGGTGTCGGACTGCGTCCTGCCCGAACCCAGCCAGTAGCGCACCGGCGCGCCCCCACCCGGCCACCGGATGGGGGCGCCTCGGGACCGATCAGCCGACCGGCTGTTTCACGGTGCTCGGGTGCTCCTGCCCGCGCAAAGCGAACAGCTTGGCGCCTTCCACATCGATGTCCGGCACGATCTTGTCCAGCCAGGCCGGCATCCACCACGCCCACTTGCCCATCAGCGCGAGCAGCGAGGGAATCAGCACCATCCGCACCAGGAACGCGTCGAACAGCACGCCCGCCGCGAGCGCGAAACCCATCATCTTCGCGGTGACGTCGGCCTCCAGCAGGAACGAGCCGAACACCGAGATCATGATGACCGCGGCGGAGGTGACCACCCGCGCGCCGTGGTGGTAGCCGCTGATCATCGCCTCCTTAGGCGGCTTGCCGTGCACGTATTCCTCGCGCATGCGGGTCACCAGGAAGACCTGGTAGTCCATCGCGAGGCCGAACACCAAGCCGATCAACATGATCGGCAGGAAGCTGACGATCGCGCGCGGGTCCTGGATCAGGCCGAGCTTGCCCTCCTGGAAGATCAGCACGGTCGCACCGAAGGTGGCGGCCATGGAGAGCAGGAAGCCGAGCGCGCCGGTGAGCGGCACCAGGATCGAGCGGAACACCAGGATCAGCAGCACGAACGCCGCGCCCGCGACGATGGCCATGTACGGCACGATCTTGCTGAGCAGCACGTGGTCGATATCGGCGTAGATCGCGGTGGTACCGGTGATGCCGTATTTCATCCCGTATTCCGCTTCGAGCCTGCCCTCGGCGTCGCGCGCGTCCCGGACCAGGTCCTTGGTGGTCTGGTCGTTCGGGCCCGATTTGGGTACGCCGTTGATCAGCGCGCCCTGACCGTCCTGGCTCAACTGCGGCTCGGTCACGTAGTCCATATCCGGGTACGAGGTGAGTTCCGAGCGCAACGAATTCAACGCGTCGGTGCGTTTGTCCGGCGCGACGCCAGTCAGATCGACGGCGATCTGCAGTACGCCGTTGCTGCCCTCGCCGAACCCGGACGTGCGCAGTTCGTAGGCCTTCCGGACGGTCGAGGTCTTCGGCATGCTGTCCTCGCCGGGTAGCCCGAGATTCATATGCACCGCGGGCAGGGCGAGCAGGCCGAGCACCACCACGCTCAGGATCAGCGCCACCGCGGGCGCCTTGCCGATGAGCTGGGCGAAGCGCATGCCGTTGGTGACCGAGTCGTCGTCTTCCGGGTCGTGCTGCGCGATGACCGGCAGCTTCGGCTTGAACAGGAACCGGCCGAACGCGCCGAGCAGCGCGGGCATCAGCGTGATCGCGGTGAGCACCGCGAACCCGGCGGCGACCGCGCCGCCGAGACCCATGAAGGTCAAGAATCGAACGCCCACGATGGCCAGCCCGACCAAGGCGATGATGACCGTCAGCCCGGCGAACACCACCGCCGAACCCGCGGTGCCGAGCGCCGTGCCCGCGGCTTCTTCGGGTGAATCCTGTACTGCCAGTTCGTGTTTGTAGCGGGAGACGATGAACAGCGCGTAGTCGATGGAGAGCGCGATGCCGATCATCGAGGCGAGGAAGGTGGTGAAACTCGGGATCGACAGGAACGCGGTGCCGAGGAAGATCAGCGAGGTGGCGGCGCTGAGCCCGACGATCGCGGTGATGATCGGCACGAAGGCGGCGACGATCGCGCCGAACGCCACGATCATCACGACCAGCGCCACCGCCATGCCGATGAGTTCGGACTTGCCGCTGGGCGCCTGCTGCTCCATCGCGATGGTGCCGCTCATCTCCACCGTCAATCCGGCGGCGCGCGCCTGATCGGCCACGTCGTAGGCCGCCTTGCGATTGTCGGCGGTGATCTCGGTGAATTCCTTGATGGTGAACGGGACGCTGAAGAAGGCGACGGTCTCGGGCTCGGTCTTTTTGAGCACGTTCAGCGGTGCGCCGCTGCATTTGGCCGGGTCCGGTTGGGCGACCAGGCAGCCCAGCTGCTCGGTGGCCGTGAGCGGATCGGCGATCGGTTTGCTGTGGTCGACGATGTCGAGCTGGTTCAGCTTGTCCAGCAGCGCGCCGATGGCCTGCCGGTTCGCCGGGTCGGTGAGCTTCTGCCCGGGTGGCGCGCCGATCACATAGGTTCCCGTGACGGCGTCGAATTTGAAGGCCGCCGACATGCCGGGGAAGTGCTGGTCGAGAATCTGCGTCGCCCGTTCCGAGGGCAGGTTCGGCATGCTGAAGTCGTCGCTCATCGGCTCCTTCAGCTGGGTGCCGAGCCCGCCGAGCACCAGGAACAGGGCGATCCAGATGGGCAGTACCAGCCACTTGTGCCGGAAGGCGAACTTTCCCCACCGGTATAGATACACGGACACAGGGTTCTCCTCGCGGTGATCGGGTCGTGCCGGATCGGATCGAGCGACAAGCGCGCGGGCCGACAGCGCCCGCGGAACTACCGAGCTGGAGAGTCGAACTTCTTCTGAGTCTGCTGCGGACCAGTCACAAGATCAAGAACCGCCGCTGGATATGACTCGGCCCCGCACGCGAAATTCGCATGCGGGGCCGAATCGGACCAGGTCAGCTGACGGCGACGGGTTCCTTCGCCGGGGTGGCCGAGCGCTGCTGCAACTCGCGCAGCTTGGTGCCCTCCACGTCGATATCGGGCAGGATCCGGTCCAGCCACTTCGGCATCCACCAGCCCCACTTGCCCATCAGCACCAGCAGTGACGGGATCAGGATCATCCGCACGATGAACGCGTCGAACAGCACGCCCGCCGCCAGCGCGAAACCGAACGACTTCGCCGTCACGTCGGTTTCCAGCAGGAACGAGCCGAACACCGAGATCATGATGACCGCGGCCGAGGTCACCACGCGGGCACCGTGGTGATAACCGGCGACGACCGCCTCGGTCGGGGACTTGCCCTTGACGAACTCCTCGCGCATGCGGGTCACCAGGAACACCTGGTAGTCCATCGCGAGGCCGAACACCAAGCCGATCAACATGATCGGCAGGAAGCTGACCAGCGGATGCGGGTCCTCGATCAGGCCGAACTTGCCCTGCTGGAAGATCAGCACCGTGGCGCCGAAGGTGGCCGCCATCGAGAGCAGGAAGCCGAGCGCCGCGGTCAGCGGCACCAGGATCGAACGGAACACCAGGATCAGCAGCACGAACGCGGCACCGGCGACGATCGCCAGGTACGGCACGATCTTGCCGAGCAGCACGTGGTCGACATCGGCGTAGATCGCCGTGCTGCCGGTGATGCCGTACTCCACCCCGAATTCGGCTTTCAGCTGCGCTTCCGCATCGCGGGCGTCGCTCACCAGATCCTTGGTGGCCTGGTTGTTCGGACCGGACTTCGGCACGCCGTCGAGCAGCACGCCCTGCTTGTCCTCGCTCCACTTCGGCGCGGTCACGTAGTCCATGCCGGGGTAGGCGGCGAGCTTGTCCCGCAACGCCTTGACCGCGGTCTCCCGGACCTCGACCGGCACGTTGGACAGGTCGGCTGCCACGTTCAGCACGCCGTTGCTGCCCTCGCCGAACCCGGCGGTGCGCAGCTCGTAGGCCTTGCGGATGGTCGAGGTCTTCGGCTGGCTGTCGTCACCGGGCAGGCCGAGGTTCAGTCCGGCGGCCGGTGCGGCGAGCGCGCCGAGCACCACGACGCTCAGGATCAACGCGACCCACGGCGCCTTGCCGATCAACCGGCCGAAGCGCATGCCCATGGTGACCGAGTTGTCGTCTTCGGGGTCGTGCTGGGCGATGAGCGGCAACTTAGGCTTGAACAGGAACCGGCCGAACGCGCCGAGCAGCGCGGGCATCAGCGTGATCGCGGTGAGCACCGCGAATCCGGCGGCGATGGCGCCACCCAGACCCATGAAGGTCAGGAACTGCACGCCGACGATGCTCAGCCCGGCGAGCGCGATGATCACCGTCAGGCCGGCGAACACCACCGCGGACCCTGCGGTGCCGAGTGCGGTTCCGGCCGCTTCCTCCGGTGAATCCTGTACTGCCAGTTCGTGTTTGTAGCGCGAGACGATGAACAGCGCGTAGTCGATGGACAGCGCGATGCCGATCATCGAGGCGAGGAAGGTGGTGAAGCTCGGGATCTCGATCGCCGAGGTGCCCAGCATGATCAGCGAGGTGGCCGCACCGAGGCCGACGATCGCGGTCACGATCGGCACGAAGGCGGCGACGATCGCGCCGAACGCCACGATCATCACGATCAGCGCGACGCCCATGCCGATCATCTCGGACTTGCCGCTGGGCGCCTGCTGCTTCATCGCGATCGAGCCGCTCATCTCGACGTCGAGCCCGGCATTGCGCGCGTCGGAGGCCACGGCGTAGGCGGCGTCGCGCTCCTTGTCGGTGACGTCGGTGAACTTCTTGATGGTGAACGGCACATTCAGCACCGCGACCGAGTCGGGCGCGGTCTTGCTGAGCACGTTCAGCGGTGCGCCGCTGCAGGTCGCGGGGTCGGGGTTGGCCAGGCAGCCCATCTTCTCGGCCGCCTCGACCGGATTCATGACCGGCTTGCTGTGATCGACGATGTCGAGTTCGCCGAGCTTGGCGATGAACGCGTCGAGCGCGGCGCGGTTGGCCGGGTCGGTGAGCTTCTGCCCCGCGGGCGCGCCGATCACGTAGGTGCCGGTGACCGCGTCGAATTTGAAGGCGGCCGAAGCGCCGGGAAAGTGCTTGTCCAGAATGTCGTTGGCGCGCGCCGAAGGCAGATCCGGCATGCTGAAGTCATTGCTCATCGGCTTGCTCAGCTGCGCGCCGAGACCGCCGAGCAGCAAGAACAGCAGCAGCCAGACGGGTAGCACGATCCATTTCCGGCGGAAGGCGAACTTCCCCCATCTGTATAGATACACGGACACGAAGGGTCTCCTAGCGGTGCTGAGGCGTGATGAATTCAGAGCCGGAGACAGCTACTCGCGGGGTTGCCCTGCCGGCCCCGCCTCCACTGACGCTTTCTGCCTACCGTGCGGTAGGTAGACTATCCGAGCGATAAGCGGAGGTACAACCTCAATTTCTCCGGCATGGTTAGCCCGGCGCACTAGTGGTGAGAGGATCATCCGATGGCTGCCCGTTCCACCCCCAACGGCATCGTTGCTGGTCGGGGCACTAAATCCGCGATACGCGATGCCGCGGTGAAGCTTTTCGGCGACAAAGGATTCGAACAGACGAGTCTGCGTGAGGTCGCCGATGCGGTGGGAATCACAAAGGCATCGCTCTACTATCACTACGCTTCCAAGCTCGAATTGCTGCACGCCATCATCGATCCGATCATCGACCACCTGCGCTCGGTCGTCGTCGACATCGAGCAGCGACCGCACGACCCGGACACCATCCGGGACGTGCTGCGGATCTACCTGCGTGGCATGGTGTCGCACCGCGACGCCGGCGCGCTGGTGCTGCGTGACACCGTGACGATCGTCAACGCGGTGGCCGACCGGCATCCCGATCTCGTCGACGACGACCAGACGCTGCGCGAGTGGCTGGCCGGCCCGGACCCGACCGACGAGGCCAAGCTGCGCGCGAGCGCGGCGCTCGCGATGCTCGGGGTCGCGTTGATGTCCAAGGAGTTCGCGCCGGGCGCCGACGACAGCCTGGTGGAAGCCACGTTGCTGGACGCGGCGACGTGCGTACTCACCGCGCGAGATTGCGCGTAGATTGCAGCTACTTGACCGGAAACGCCGTACATCGCCAGGAGTCGCTGTGCACATCACCGCGAAGGTCGACTACGCGGTGCGGACGTTGCTCGAGATCGCCCGCGCATCGCAGTCGAGTCAGGCTCCGTCGGGGCCCGCGCCCGCCGCACCGGCGGCGCCGGTCGTGAAGGCGGACGCGATCGCGACCGCGCAGGGCATCCCGCCCAAGGTGCTCGAGACGGTGCTCAGCGACCTGCGCCGCGCCGAACTCGTGATCAGCAGACGCGGGCCGGACGGCGGCTACTGGCTGGCTCGCCCGGCCGCCGAGATCTCCATCGCCGACGTGATCCGCGCGATCGAGGGCCCGCTCGCGTCGGTGCGTGGTGAGCGTCCGGAGGACGTGACCTATTCTGGCGCTGCCGAATCTTTGCAACGCGTGTGGATTGCGCTGCGCGTGAATATTCGTGCGGTACTGGAAAATGTGTCGATCGATGACATAGCCGACGGTAGGCTGCCTGGGTTCATTGATGCGCTCACCGAGGACGCGGGCGCATGGGCGCGCAGGGAGCGTCCGCTGAATCAGACCTAGCATCCGCTGACTCGGGATCGGCGCCGGCTGGATTAGAACGAGCGAAATAGCCGCTGCACGTCACCACCTTAGGCGCGAAAAGCGCCCCGACGGGAGGGTATTCATGCTGTTCAGGAGTCATCGTGACGCGCGTCACGGCAGCCGGGTAACCTGCGGTCCATCATGCTGATCCGACTGCTTCGCACCTACCTGTACCCCTATCGCACCCAGCTGGCCGGGGTCGTTGTGCTGCAGCTGATCTCGGTGATCGCGATGCTGTATCTACCGAGCCTCAACGCCGACCTCATCGACAACGGCGTGACCAAGGGCGATATCGGCTACATCTGGAGCACCGGACTGCGCATGCTCGCGGTCACCGGCGTGCAGATCGTCGCCTCGGCCTGCTCGGTGTATCTCGGCGCACTGGCGGCGATGAGCGCGGGCCGCGACTTGCGCGGCGCGCTGCTGCACCGGGTCGGCACCTTCTCCGCGCGCGAAGTCGGCATGTTCGGTGCGCCGTCGCTGATCACCCGCAACACCAACGATATTCAGCAGGTGCAGCTGCTCATCGCGATGTCGGCGACCATCCTGGTGATGGCCCCGATCATGTGCATCGGCGGCATCATCATGGCGCTGCGCGAGGACTTCAGCCTGTCCTGGCTGCTGCTCATCGCGGTGCCGGTGCTCGGCCTGTCGATGGCCTTCATCATCAGCCGGATGGTGCCCGGCTTCCGGGACATGCAGACCCGCATCGACGAGGTGAACCGGGTGCTGCGCGAACAGATCACCGGCATCCGGGTGGTCCGCGCCTTCGTCCGGGAACGCCAGGAGACCTGGCGTTTCGGCGTCGCCAACAACGAACTCACCGAGACCGCGCTGCGCGTGGGCAGGCTGATGGCGTTGATGTTCCCGACGGTGATGCTGATCAGCAACCTGACCGCGGTCGCGGTGATCTGGTTCGGCGGCAAGGCCGTCGACGAGGGCACCATGCAGATCGGCTCGCTCACCGCGATGCTGTCCTACATCATGCAGATCCTGATGGCCGTCATGATGGCCTCGTTCCTGGCCATGATGGCGCCGCGCGCCGCGGTCTCGGCCGACCGGATCGGCGAGGTGCTCGAGACCGAATCGTCGGTCGTGCCACCGAAACTGCCGCAGCCGTTCGCGGGTGACCCGGCCGACGTCGAATTCCAGTTCGCCGAATTCGCCTTCCCGGGCGCGGAGAAGCCGGTGCTCAAAGCCATTCGCTTCCACGTGAAACCGGGCACCACGACCGCGATCGTCGGCTCGACCGGTTCCGGAAAGACCACACTGCTCAACCTCATTCCGCGGTTGATGGATGTCACCGACGGCGCGGTGTATCTCGGCGGCACCGATGTCCGGCATGTCGATCTGGAACTGTTGCGCGCGCAGGTCGGGTTGATTCCGCAGAAGGCTTATCTGTTCTCCGGAACCGTCGCCAGCAATCTGCGCTACGGCAATCCCGACGCCACCGACGACGAACTGTGGCGCTGCCTGGAGATCGCGCAGGCCGCCGACTTCGTGCGAGAAATGCCGCAGGGCTTGGAAACTCCGATCGCGCAGGGCGGCACCACGGTGTCGGGCGGCCAGCGCCAGCGGCTCGCGATCGCGCGGGCGCTGGTGAAGGCGCCGCGCGTCTACCTGTTCGACGACTCGTTCTCCGCGCTCGACGTGGCGACCGACGCCCGGTTGCGCGACGCGCTGCGCGCGGTGACCAAGGACGCCTCGGTCATCATCGTGGCCCAGCGCATCACGACCATTCGCGACGCGGACCAGATCGTGGTGCTCGAAGACGGCGAGATGGCCGGCGTCGGCAGCCATGAGCAGCTGATGCGCGACTGCAAGGAATATCAGGAGATCGTCGCATCCCAGCTGAGCGCGGAGGAGGTTCGATGAGGCCAGGAATGCCCGGTCCGGGCGCGCCGGACGCCAAGGCGAAATCGTTCGGACCGTCCCTGAAGCGCCTGCTGCGCAGGCTCGCACCCGAAAAGAAATACGTCTGGGCCGTCGTCGTGCTCGCCATCGCCTCGGTGGTGCTGAACACCCTCGGACCGTACATGCTCGGCAAAGCCACCAACCTGGTCTTCGACGGGGTCGTCGGTAAGCAGCTGAAGTTCCCGCCGGGCACCACCAAGGAGCAGGCGGTCGAGTTCCTGCGGTCCAGGGGTGACAGCACTTTCGCCGACATGCTGAGTTCGATGGATGTGGTGCCGGGCGTCGGCGTCGATTTCGACGCGGTCGGCCGGGTGCTCATGGTGGTGCTCGCGCTCTACATCGGCGCGGCGCTGTTCGGCTGGCTGCAGGCCTTCCTGCTGAACATCGTCATCAACCGGACGGTGAAGCGGCTGCGCGGCGACATCGAGGACAAGATCCATCGACTTCCGTTGCGCTACTTCGACTCGCAGCCGCGCGGCGACGTGCTCAGCCGGGTCACCAACGACGTGGACAACGTGTCGCAGAGTCTGCAGCAGACCATGAGCCAGCTGATCGTCTCGGTGTTCACCGTGATCGGCATCCTCGGCATGATGTTCTGGATCTCCTGGCTGCTCGCCCTGATCGCGCTGCTCACGGTGCCCGCGGCGATCATCGTCACCGCGCAGATCGCCAAGCGGTCCAAGCCGCACTTCGTGGACCAGTGGAAGTACACCGGCATGGTGAACGCCCAGGTCGAGGAGGCCTACACCGGCCACGAGGTCGTCACCGCGTTCGGCCGCAGCCGCGAGGTCGGCCAAGAGTTCGACCAGCGCAACGAGCAGCTCTACCAGTCGAGTTTCAAGGCGCAGTTCATCTCCGGCTTGATCATGCCCGCGATCATGTTCCTCGGGAACGTGAACTTCGTGCTGGTGGCGCTGGTCGGCGGTCTGCGGGTCGCGACCGGTCAGCTCTCGCTCGGCGAGGTGCAGGCGTTCATCCAGTACTCGCGTCAGTTCAGCCAGCCGCTCACCCAGATCGGCGCGATGGCCAACCTGCTGCAGTCCGGGGTCGCCTCCGCCGAACGGATCTTCGAGATCCTCGACGCCGAGGAGGAGAGCCCCGATCCGGAGCAGCCCGACGTTCGCCCGGTGGATCGCGGCGAGGTCGAGTTCGAGGGCATCTCCTTCCGCTACGAACCGGAAAAGCCGGTGATCGAACGGCTTTCGCTGATCGCCGAGCCCGGGCACGTGATCGCCATCGTCGGCCCCACCGGCGCGGGCAAGACCACGCTGGTGAACCTGCTGATGCGGTTCTACGAACTGGACTCCGGCACCATCACCATCGACGGTGTCGACATCACCCGGATCACCCGCGATCACCTGCGTTCCCGGATCGGCATGGTGCTCCAGGACACCTGGCTGTTCAAGGGGACCATCCGGGAGAACATCGCCTACGGCAGCCCGACCGCCAGCGAGGAAGACATCCTCGCCGCGGCGCGCGCGGCCTACGTCGACCGGTTCGTGCACGCGTTGCCCGAGGGCTACGACACGATCATCGATGAGGAGGGCTCCGGCGTCAGCGCCGGTGAGAAGCAGCTGATCACCATCGCGCGGGCGTTCCTCGCGAAGCCGTCCATCCTGATCCTGGACGAGGCGACCAGCTCGGTCGACACCCGCACCGAACTGCTGGTGCAGCACGCGACCGCGGCCCTGCGCCGCGATCGCACCAGCTTCGTCATCGCGCACCGCCTGTCCACCATCCGCGACGCCGACCTGATCGTCGTCATGGAGGCGGGACGCATCGTCGAACACGGCACGCACGAGCGCCTGCTCGAGGAACGCGGACCGTACTACCGCCTGTACAACGCGCAGTTCGCGGCGGCCGCCGCCGACGCGTAACCCACCGACCGCGCCGCACAGCAGACCCGTCCGCTGTGCGGCGCGTTCGCGTCTGCCCTGCCGATTCCCGCACCCTCTCGTGCTCGCGCACCCGCTCTGCCCTGCCGAAACGGGTGCGTCGGCACAGAACGGGTGCGGCAAATCAGCGGGGTGCGTGCACCTGGGAAGATGTCGGGGTGTCTGATCCCGGAAACTTCTCGTTCACCGTCGGTAACCGCCTCGACGGGCGGCACGGCCGCTCGGGTGTGATCAGCACGCCGCACGGGGAGATCGCCACGCCTGCGTTCATTCCGGTGGGCACCAAGGCGACGGTGAAAGCCGTACTGCCGGAGACGATGCGGGAGATCGGGGCGCAGGCGCTGCTCGCCAACGCCTACCACCTGTACCTGCAGCCGGGATCCGACATCGTGGACGAGGCCGGTGGGCTGAGCAAGTTCATGAACTGGCCGGGGCCGACCTTCACCGACAGCGGCGGCTTCCAGGTGATGTCGCTGGGCGTCGGGTTCAAGAAGGTGCTCGCGATGGAGGCGGTCGACGTCCGCAGCGACGACGTGATCGCGAAGGGTAAGGAGCGGCTGGCCACCGTCGACGACGACGGCGTCACCTTCCGCTCGCACCTGGACGGTTCGAAGCACCGGTTCACCCCCGAGGTGTCGATGGGCATCCAGCACGAGCTGGGCGCCGACATCATGTTCGCGTTCGACGAGCTCACCACGTTGCTGAATACCCGCGGCTACCAAGAGAAGTCGTTGCAGCGCACGCACGAGTGGGCGCAGCGCTGCATCGACGAGCACGAGCGGTTGACCGCGGCCCGCACGCACCGTCCGTACCAGGCACTGTTCGCGGTGATCCAGGGCGCGCAGTACGAAGACCTGCGGCGCAAGGCCTGTCGCGAACTGGAGGCGATCCGCGGTAGCGGCGGCACCGGTTTCGACGGCTACGGCATCGGCGGCGCGCTGGAGAAGCACAACCTGGGCACCATCGTCGGCTGGTGCTGCGACGAACTGCCCGAGGACAAGCCGCGGCACATGCTCGGTATCAGCGAGCCCGAGGACATCTTCACCGCCGTGGAGAACGGCGCCGACACCTTCGACTGCGTGAATCCCTCCCGGGTCGCGCGCAATGCCGCCATCTACGTGGCCGAGGGCCGGTTCAATATCAACACCGCGCGCTTCCGCCGCGATTTCACGCCCATCGACGAGACCTGCGACTGCTACACCTGCGCCAATTACACCCGCGCCTACCTGCACCATCTGTTCAAGGCGAAGGAAATCCTCGCGGCCACGCTCTGCACGATCCACAACGAGCGCTACACGATCCGGCTCGTCGACCGCATCCGCGCCAGCATCGAGGGCGGATATTTCGACGAGCACAAGGCCGAAACCCTCGGCCGCTGGAAGGGGCGGATCGCGACGCCGTGACGTGCGCGCACCTGACCGCGCGGCCGAGGACGAATCAGCTGAGTAGCGCGGAGGTCTCGCTGGGCGCGTAGGTCGGCTCGTGCTTCTTCAGCCACGCGATGACGCGATAGGTGATCGGCAGCACGATGACCTCGGCGAGGGTCTTCCAGAGGAAGCCCACGATCACGTAGTTGACGAACTGGCTCCACGAGTCGATGCCGATGGCGGTGGCGGCGATCGAACAGAAGATCAGGGTGTCACCGAATTCGCCGACCACGGTGGAACCGATCAGCCGCGCCCACAGGTGCTTTTCCTTGGTCTTTTCCTTGATCAGCACCAGCGTCGCGGAGTTCAGCATCTCGCCGACGAAGTAGCCGGCCAGGCCGGCGGCGACGAGCTGGGGCGTGGTGCCGATGACGGTGCGGAACGCGTCCTGATTCTCGTAGAAGCTCGCGGCGGGCAACTCGATCGCGATCTTGAAGCACACCACGGTCAACAGCAGGACGCCGAAGCCGTAGTAGATGGCCCGGCGGGCCGATTTGAAGCCGTAGATCTCGCTCAGCACATCGCCGAGGATGTAGGCGAGGGGAAACAGGAACCAGGCGCCGTCGGTACTGATCGGCAGCACCTCGATCGGGCCGATTTTCACCGAGTGGTCGGTGAAGAACTGCACGCCCTTGGTCGCGCAGATATTGGAGATGATCAGGGTTGCCGTGAACAACGCCACGATCGGTGTGTAGTACCCCCGCGCCACCTGGGCAAACGCCGCATGTTCCGGTGCGGGGTGCCCAGGTTCTGGGACTTCGGTTTCATTGAGCTGACTCACGGGCTTCATCCAACCAGGTTGTGGAATACCCTGTAGCAATGACGAATCCCGGCGATTCCGACGAATGGTGGAAACAGTACGGTGGCCAAGGCGTGTCGCCGGAATCGGGGGCGTCCAGCTCGGTTCCGCAATACCCGAACGCTGAGCAACCATCCGGATACCCGTCGGCGCCGCAATACCCGCAGCAGCCCGCCCAGCCGATGACACCCCCACCGCAACCGCAGTACCAGCCGGGGTATCAGCAGCCGACCGCCCAGCCCTATGGTCAGCCGCAGCCGAACTACGGGTACCAGCCCGCGTATCAGCCGTACGGGATGCCGCAGCAGCAGGGCACCAACGGCATGGCGATCGGCGCGCTGATCTCCTCGCTGGTCGGCTTCTTCACCTGCGGTATCGGCTCGATCGTCGGCATCATCCTCGGCGTCGTCGCGCTGGGGCAGATCAAGCAGACCGGTCAGGAAGGCCGCGGCATGGCGCTGGCCGGCATCTGGATCGGCGTCGGCATGATCGTGCTCGCCGTCCTGTGGTTCGTCGTCGTGATCATCGCGGGGGTCAGCGGGGCCTGACCCGCGAAAACGTCAGGGGCGCACCCGGATATCGGGTGCGCCCCTGCTCGCGTACTGCGGCCGATCGGCGTCAGGCCTTGACGACCTGGGTGCCGCCGGCGAACTTGTCGTGCCAGCCCTGCTTGTTCGGGTCCTGCGAGATGGTGACCATGATGTAGATCGCGAGCACCAGCGAGACCAGACCGCCGACGCACGGGATGATGTTCGCCGCGACGAACACGTTGCGCTTCAGCGAGGTGACCGGATCGATCTTGGCCGCGCCGCCGGGCGCGAGCACCTTCAGGCCGAGCACCTTCTTGCCGAGCGTGGTGCCCTGCGAGGTCTCCATGCCGACGAAGTAGCCGAGCTGAACCAGGGTCCAGAGCAGGCCGAGGCCGATGGTCAGGCCGAGGCTGTTCTTCACCAGGATGTAGATGATGAAGTACGGGATGTAGAGGATGAGGGCGTCGATGACACGCGCGCCGATGCGGGTGCCGAGGTCACCCGGCTGGCCGCCGTAGTTGTTGAAGCCGCCCGGTTGCTGCGGGTACTGGCCGTACGGATCCTGGGGCTGCTGGCCGTACTGGGGCTGCTGGCCGTATTGCGGCTGCTGGCCGTACTGGGGCTGCTGACCGTACTGCGGCTGCTGGCCGTATTGCGGCTGCTGACCGCCCTGGGGGAACTGTTGGCCGCCCTGCGGGAACTGCTGACCGCCTTGCGGATATTGCTGGCCGCCTTGCGGGTACGGCTGCCCATACGGCTGCCCGCCCTGCGGATACTGGTTGGGGTCGTACCCACCGCTTGTCATAGTTGTTTGTCCTCGTCGAGTGATCAGTAGTTGGACGAATGCGTACGTTACGGACATCGACTGCGTTGCAACAACCCATTCCCGTCGAGTATCCACGGTTCGCGCGGCAGATGTGCCGGGTCGAAACTGTCGAGGAGCTCTGCCGACGAGGTCGCCGCGTAGCCGAGCGAGTCGGCGATCGCCGCCACTATCTGTTCGGGCGTGTTGCCGAGGGCCAGCTGGTCCGCGAGGGTCACCGCGCCGTCCCGTTTGGCGAGGCGCTTGCCCTCGGTATTGAGCACGAGCGGGACGTGGGCGTAGCGCGGGACCGGTAGCTCGAGCAGCGTCGCCAGATAGGCCTGGCGCGGGGTGGAGGAGAGCAGGTCGTCGCCGCGCACCACCTGATCGACGCCCTGCGCCGCGTCGTCGACCACCACCGCGAGGTTGTATGCGGGAACGCCGTCGCCGCGCCGCAGCACCACGTCGTCCACCGCGCCGCGGTAGCGCCCGTGCAGTTCGTCGACGATCTCGAATTCGGTCGCCGTGGACCGTAGCCGCAGCGCGGCCGACCGTCCTTCGGCCAGGAACGCGGCTCGTGCCTGCGCGGTCAGCGTGCGGCAGGTGCCCGGATAGGCGCCCATCGGCCCGTGCGGCGCCGTCACCGCCTGCTGTATTTCTCTTCGCGTGCAGAAACATTCGTAGGTGCGTCCGGCGGCGGTGAGCCGATCGATCGCGGCCTGGTAGAGCGGGAGCCGTTCGGACTGCCGGACCACCGGGCCGTCCCAGTCCAGGCCGATCGCGGCCAGATCGGCCAGCTGACGTTGCTCGGCGCCCGCTCGCACCCGATCGAGATCCTCCACCCGGATCAGGAACCCGCGACCGGTCGATCGGGCGAACGCCCAGGCGAGCAGGGCGGTACGCAGGTTGCCCACGTGCAGGTCCCCGGACGGGCTCGGGGCGTAGCGGCCCGCACCCGGTTCAGGCACGAGCCCGATTTGTCAGAAACGACGTCGGCACGCACGCCATCGTAGAGGTCAGCCGCACAGCCGCGGCTTGAGCTCCTCGGGTGCGATCGGACGGTGCGCGTCGACGGCGGCGAGCAGCGCCTCGGCGTAGGTGATGAGCCCGGCGCGGTCGATGCCGTACGGGGCGTCGGCGTCGCCCTCGGGCCGGAACTCGGTCAGGCGGATCACCGCCCGGGTCAACAGCGTGCGCGCGCCCTTTGGATTACCGCGCTGGATGTGTGTGACACCGACAGCGAGCTGCGCGAGCGCCTGCCACAGCATCCGCTCGGCGAACGGCCCGTTCTTCCACGCTGCCTCTAATACCTCGTGCGCGTTGAATGCCAAACCGTCGTCCAGCAGTTGCTGAGCGAAGGTGAGTGTTTGCTGCGGGGGTAATTCAAGATCATCGGGAATTCGGGCAACTCCGACACTTCCGGAAGGCAGTGGGCGCCCCAACCGGTCTCGCGGACGAGAGTTCCGGGCGCGACCTGCGTCGTCGCGATCGCGGTCAACCATGCCTTCCATCATGCCCGGTCCCGACGATGTCGTCGATGAGACGTTGTCCAAAGAAAGGACATTTGACGGATCACGGAGCAATTACATCAGCCCAAAAGTTACCCGAACAGTGCCGACCGGAATGCTTACAACTAGCTGGCAATGTTTCCGCAACTGGTCATCTTCGCAAACGTGGCAGATGCGATGATTTAAAAAGCAAGAATCGGGCAAACTTTCGATAGACCTGCTACTGTTTAGCGCGCGGGGGCAACCTCGTGGGGCGCATTGGCCCCGAACGTACCGTGCGATGACGACGCACCGTGGAGTTGCGCGCTTCCACCAGGCGCACAGGGGATTCGGCGTTCTGGCCGAGTGCCGGTGCTAGTTAGAACGATGTCAGAAGGAATCTCGTTCTCGACGCAGCAAAGGAGCTAGTGCCGTGGAAGTTGATTTGACTGATGCTGTGTGGCGCAAGAGCACATACAGTGGCCCCGACGGAAACTGTGTAGAAGTCGCATTTCTGATCGACGGCGAAGTCGCGGTCCGAGACACCAAGGACAACGGATATGGCCCGGTGCTCGCGTTTGCCCCGGGACAGTGGGATGCGTTCCTAACCGGAGTTGCGCAGGGGGAGTTCGGGCGCGCCTGATAACCGCAGGTCACCCAACTAGGCAGTACGGGCCCCGGGTCGGTACGGACTCGGGGCCTTCGCATTGCCTGCCTCATCTCAGCTATCGGACGAACCGTTCCCGTGGGAACCATTGCCGTTGCGCCGATCTCGTTCCTGGTAATCGCGCAGCACCGCGAGTTGTTTGTGTTCTTCGGCGTGATCGGTTTCGTGATTGCGCTCCGACTCCTGCCAGGGGTCGGCCCGCAGGAAGCTGCCGGTGCCGGGCTTGCCGGCCAGGCCGAGCTTGCTCATCTTCTTGGGGACCGGTGCGCCCTGATAGGCCAGCGGGAGCGGGTGGCCGTGCTCGTCGACCGGGCCGAGCGGCTGGTGGATCTCGATGTATTCGCCATGCGGCAGTCGCTTGATCACGCCGGTCTCCACGCCGTGTTCCAGCACTGCCCGGTCGCTGCGCTGCAAGCCGAGGCAGACGCGGTAGGCGATGAAATAGGCCAGTGGCGGCAGCAGGAGCAGGCCGATCCGGCCGGTCCAGGTGGTCGCGTTCAGTGAGATGTCGAACTTGTAGGCGACGATGTCGTTCACGCAGGACAGCGTGAGCACCACGTAGAAGGCGATCGCCATCGCGCCGATCGCGGTGCGCACCGGCACGTCACGCGGACGCTGCAGCAGGTTGTGATGTGGGGCGGTGTCGCGGGTGAGCCGTTTCTCGATCCACGGGTAGGCGATCAACACCGTGAACACCACGCCCATGAGCAGCGCGCCCCAAACCGGCGCGGGCACCGTGTAGCGGCCCAGATACAGCTCCCACGGCGGGATCAAACGCATCATGCCGTCGGTCCACATCATGTAGAAGTCCGGCTGCGAGCCCGCGGAGATCTGGGCGGGGTTGTAGGGGCCCATGGTCCAGATCGCGTTGATCTGGAAGACGCCGCTCATGATCGCGACGATGCCGAGCGTGAAGGCGAAGAAGGCGCCCTGATCCAGCGAGAACACCGGGACGATGCGCGCGCCGACGACGTTCTTCTCGGTGCGGCCGGGGCCGGGGAACTGGGTGTGCTTCTGGTACCAGACCAGCGCGACGTGCGCGGCGATCAACGCGAGCATGATGCCGGGGAACAGCAGCACGTGCGCGATGAACAGGCGCGGAATGATGATGGTGCCCGGGTAGTCGCCACCGAACATCAACCAGTGCAGCCAGGTACCGATGATCGGCATGCCCAGGGTGATGGACGAGAACGCGGCGCGCAGGCCGGTACCGGAGAGCAGATCGTCGGGCAGCGAGTAGCCGAAGTAGCCCTCGAACATGGCCAGGATCAGCAGCAGCGAGCCGATCACCCAGTTCGCCTCACGCGGCTTGCGGAACGCACCGGTGAAGAACACGCGGAACAGGTGCACGATGATCGATGCCGCGAAAAGTAGTGCGGCCCAATGGTGTACCTGCCGGACGAACAGACCGCCGCGCACCTCGAAGGAGATGTTGAGCGCCGTCTCGTACGCCCGCGACATGGTGACGCCGCGTAGCGGCTGATAGGACCCGTCGTAGACGACCTCGGTCATCGATGGATCGAAGTAGAGGGTCAGGTAGATGCCCGACAGCAGCAGAATGATGAAGCTGTACAGCGCGATCTCGCCGAGCAGGAACGACCAGTGCGTCGGGAAGACCTTGTTGATCGACCGCTTCAGGAACGCGGCGGCGCGATATCGCTCGTCGGCGGAGTCCGCCTGTGCGCTGACCTTGTTACCAAGTTGAGTTGCCATATCCGACACCCCGCCCACGAGAAGTGATTTGCTTCTACTACAGACGGTAGCAACGGATCGTGTCCGAATCGATGGTTTTCCCGGATGATCTTGTAAATCAAGATCATTCGCAGGCTTCGCAGACCGGCGAACAGGGCGATACCGTGCGGTTTTCCGGGGTTCGGCGCAGTTGGGCCAAGATCGCGGCCGGGCAGCCGTTTGTACGCGCTAAAAGTGGGTATCGTCTTGTGCTGTCAAACAATTCGTGAATTTTATGTCAGGTTCGATTCGGGGTTCGCTATTTGTGCTTCCGCGGGTGCTGGAAGTGAGGTTCCGGACTCGGGAGAGCGGTGGTCCGGAGGCTTCGTTACTGTCGGGCGGTGCGCAGGATGGCCCCGCAGGACGCGACGATGTACTGGCTGGCGGGCCGCACGCGTAACGACCTGTTCCTGCTGTACTGCTTCGACGACGCCGGGCACTCGTTCGAGCGACTCCGTGCGGATATCGCGCAGCGCGTCGCAACCATCGACGCGCTGCGCGTGCGGGCCCGGGATGTGCCGGGCGATCTCGATTATCCGTCCTGGGTACCCACCGAGTTCGACGTGGACCAGGTCGTAGAACACCAACTGGCACAACCGGATCGGCGGCATCTCGAAGCGGCGTTGGGGGAGGTGGTCGGCAGCGTGCTCGATGCGGGCGTGCACCCGTGGCGGTTACATGTCTTCCGGGGCATCGTCGGCTTCGCGGATCGGCGGGACGGGGAAGCGCCGATCGCGCACGGACCTGCGCTGGTGGCGGTGCTGCAGATGTCCCACGCGCTGGCCGATGGTCGGCGCGCTGCCGAGATCGCGCGAGAGCTGTTCTCTGAGCGGGAGACCGTCGGTGGCCTGCCGGTTGTCCGCGAGACGCCGGGGGCGCTCGGCGCGGTGCGTTCAGAAGCGAACACTCCGCGTCGCGACAACCCTGTCACCAGGATGCCCACGTCGGTCCGGAAGGTCACGGCAGCGGCGGCTGCCCTGATTCGCCTACCGGTTCATGTGGCCGAGAACGGAATTCGGAGCTATCGGTCCTTCCGCCCGCAACACGCGTCTGCTGGATGCAGCGTGGCGGACCGACAGCGGGAGGCGGTCTCCACCAGAGCCGCGGCTCGTTCGGTTGCGGAGACGGCCCTCGCGACGTGGGTGTCCGCACGCTGGGCGGACGCGGCGATCGCGGTGCCATGGCTGCCGATTCGAATGGTGCGGACGGCGTATCGTGGATACGGAGCGTTCCAGGCCCAGCGGGAACTTGCGGCCCTGACGGCGGCGGGCGAATTGCCGGAGCCCGGCGAGGGTTTCGTGCCGAACCGGGTCAACCGCATCGTGGCAAGCGGTGCCGCCGTGCATCGTGTTCGGATGCTTGTGTGCGAGGCGTCGGCGTTGCGCGTTCCCGGGCAGACGGTCACCGTCGTCGTGCTGACCGCGGTGTCCCTGGCGCTGGCCCGCTACCTCGAATCCCATGGCGAGCAGGTGGATCGGCTCGGCGCGCAGGTGCCGATGGCGCTGTCGGATACTGCGAAAGCGCAGGCGCACAACAACTATCGCAGCCTCAGCGTCGACCTGAGTACCGACGTCGCCGACCTGCGTGAGCGTGCCGACAAGATCGCGGCGACGCTGCGCGACCGTCGCGTCCGCGCGCAACACCCTTTGCTCACCGCGCAGGATCGGGTCACCGAGGTCGTCCCCGCACCGCTGCTCCGCCGCGATATCGCCCGCTATCCGCTCGATGTCGTCCCCGAGACCATCGCCGGCCACACCGTGGTCTCCAGCGTGCACCGCGGCCCCGCGGACCTCACCTGCGGCGGCGGCCGCGTCCGCTGGACCGCCGGCTTCCCCGCCATCGGCTCTGTCATGCACCTCACCCACGGTGTGCACGGCCTCGGCGACACCATCACCCTCTCCATCCACGCCGACCAGGCGACCATCCCGGACCTCGATGTCTACACGGACCTGCTCCAAGTCGCCCTGGACGAGGTCACGCGCGGACTTAAAGAGGAACTGGTCGACTGATCACCAGGTAATGGTGGCGGCATCGGCCGAGAGCCCTCCGCCACCATTACCTGGTGATCAACTGTCCAGGTTCGGGCTGTGCCTTTGGCGGCTATGGGCGGCGATCTGCGCGCCGGCAGGCGTGGCCAGATGTTCTCGGAGAGGTCCTGGTGGTCGCGCTGGAGTGTGTGCGTGGAACCGAGCGCGATCGCCACTCCCGTATGCGGATCGGCGGGCTCGTCGCCGGGGGCGTGGTCGAACTGCTCGGCGCATTGAAAATGCTTGCCGACAAAGGGATTAGCGGGTGCGGCGTACGCTCGGGTGGTGTGATCGAACCGGAAGAGCGGCGCGGCAGAATCGAGCCGGGTCAGAAGCGGGTACGGGTCTACCTCGCTGGGCAGCTGGTGGCCGATTCGTCTCGGCCGGTGCTGGTTTGGCAGACCTGGCACCACCCGGTCTACTACCTGCCGGTTGCCGACCTGCACGCGAAACTGGAACCGAACGGCGAGACCACATACTGCCAAAGCAGGGGCGAGGCGACCTTCTACGACGTCGTGGTGGACGGTGCCGTTGCGGCGGGTGCGGCGGCACGCTACCTCGACCCGGTGGTGCCCGAATTGATCGACCTCGTCCGGCTGCGATTCGACCTGATGGACGAATGGTTCGAGGAAGACGAGCGGTCCTACGCTCGCCCGCGCGATCCGTACGTCCGTGTCGATATCCTCGCCAGCTCCAGGCATGTGCGGGTGGAGATCGACGGGGTCACGGTCGCCGATTCGCACACCCCACACATGGTCTTCGAAACCGGGCGCTCCGTGCGGTACTACCTACCGCCCACCGATGTCCGGATGGACCTGCTCACCCCGAGCGCCGCGCACAATTCGTCCCCGTACAGGGGCATCGCCGACTACTGGTCCGTGCGCATCGGCGACAACGAGTACCGGCACGTCGCCTGGAGCTACCGCACCCCGCTCCCGGAAAGCCAGAAGATCGCCGGGCTGATCGCGTTCTACAACGGGCTGGTCGATACCTATCTCGACGGCGAACTTCAGGAACGCCCGCCCACACTGTTCGAGTGATGGCCCGATCTCCTGTGGTCGGCGGAACCGTCGGCCGGTTCCGCCGCGTCGCCGGTGACGTCCGGTGGTTGGGGGAGCACGGTCTACGTTCAACGGCCAGATGGGGTCGTGATCTCGTCGCCACCGAGCTGAACGTGGCGGGTGCCTAACAGAACGTGGTGGGTGCCTAGCTGAATGCGGTGGGTGCCCAACTGAACGTGGTGGGTGCCTAGCTGAATGCGGTGGGTGCCCAACCGAACGTGGCGGGTGACTAACCGAACGTGGCGGCTGCCGGATGGCCGTCGTGATGGGCGCGCTAGCCGCAACGACCGGGGCTCTTCCCGGCGATGGCCGCGTCCATCAACCTTCCCGGTGTCGGCAACTTCGATGTTCCTGTCCCGCAGGAATACGAGGCACCGGTCCAGCAGCTCAATCAGCAGATCCAGCAGGCTGTCTCGGCGATGCCGAACGCGCAGGCCCCCGGCGTCCAGCAGCTTGATCCGGATCTCCGGACCGGAAGATTCGGCCTACGGATGCGGTTTGTGCCAGACCAAGGAGTAGCGCCAGAAGAGGCGGCGGCGGACCTGTGCGCCGGGGAGCAGGGTGCGCACTTGGTCGCGTACCTGGCGGGTGGTCAAAGGTGGGTCGAGACGGACCGGCATGTCGGCGTGCGTGGGATCGAGGGCGTGCCGGTCGCCGAGGCCGAGTGTGCGCAGTAGTGCGAAGGTGCCGCCGAGTACGCGATGCCCAAGTGCGGCAAGGAATTCGGTGGGCAATTCGCGGGGGAGGTCGGTGCGGGGCAGTGCGACGGCAGCGAGCACACCGCCGGGGCGCAGTGCGTCGGCCAGGACCGGGAGCACTTCGTCGAGCGGCAGGTGGTGCAGCGTGCTGATGGAGACGATCGCGTCGCAGGTCGCGGGCGGAAACTGCTGGTCCAGAATGTCGCCGAGGATGCAGGTGACGTTCGCCGGTACCACCTGTTTCGCGGCGTCGATCATCACCGGGGACTGATCGAGCGCGTCGACCCGTTCCGCCTGCCGGGCCAGCACGGCGGCGAAGGCACCCGCCCCGCAACCCACATCGAGCACGCGGGACATGTTCTTCGGTAACTGACGCAGCAGGAGCCGGTGGTAGAAACTGTTGTGGTTCCAGTCGATTCCGGTCACCGCATCCACTCTGCCACGAGGATCATGCCGACCTCACAGACCTTCTGCACGAGGCACCGGCGGGTCGTTCGGCGAGTCCCTGTGGGAACTGTGCACAACCTCTGTGGGCCTCATCGATTCCGCTCGGCGGGCCTGCACACCATCCACAGGGCGACGGCGTGAAGTCAACCGTGCACCGTCGGACTCAACCGAGATCCACTGTCGCGGTGACGGTGTCTCCGTCGATGGCGGGTGCTGCCGCGGCCAACAGCTTTCGGGCCGCGGTGTTGCCGATCGTGGTGACCGCGTGGATGCGCCGCGCGCCGATCGCCGTGGCGGCCGCGCGCAGTTGCTCGGCGACGGCCCTGCCGACGCCGCGCCCGCGCTGGGAGCGGCCGATCCATACGCCCGCTTCGACCCCGTGTTCGCCCGGCTCCAGCCGCGCGGCCCCGACTACCCGGCCATCCACGGTGATCACATACGTGTGCTCGACGGGTGTGTCCGGTCGCAGCGCGCGACCTCGATGGAAGTCGAGGAACGCCTGCTCACTCGCCGCGTCCCAGCCGGTCGACCCGGCTACCGGCGGCATCACCTCGAGCGGATCGGCATCCGCGACCGCCGCCGCCAACAGCAGCCGCAGATTTTCCTCCGTCAACGGCTCGAGCCCCACCACCTCTGGATTCCTGTGCACAACCGCGAGCCTGCACGATCAGCGACAACGCGGTCAACGGATTTCCGTCGCGGTATCCGTTCGTCGCGGCCGTGCTCCGCTAGGAGTCGATCGAGCTGACGACTCGGTGGCTCCATGCACAGCGAACCCCTTGCTCGCGGTAGTCGACGGTTGGTGCTCGACGGGCATTCGTGCGTGACTGCCGGGCCCGATGAATCGGTGGAATTGCGCTAGCGGCAGTCTGCGGCATACGTGGTCGCTGGAGGCAGCGGCGGTGATGATGTGCCTGCTGTGGGTGGTTTCGCGTGCTGGCGCGGCGCGGGTTCCGGGAGTGGAGGTCGAGTTGTGGATGACTGTGTATGACTGCCGGGCCGGATCAATCGGTGATGTTGCGCGAGGGACCGTCTGCGGCGTGCGTCGCCGTGCATGTGGGCGCTGCTGCTGCGTTTGGTCGATGCATAAGGCGGATTCGACTAGGGGTGAGGGCTTGGGTGTCGGGTGCGGAGTCGAGCTGTGGGTGATTGTCGGGCCGAAATGAGTCATCGATATTGCGGTCGAGATCTTCTGCTGCGGTAGGCGTCGCCGCGGATCTAGGCGCTTGCTGGTCAGGTCTGTCTGGTCGTTGAGGGCAACGGCGGTGATGACGTGCCCGCTGCGAGGGTGGATTCGCATGCTGGCGCGGGTTCCGGGAGTCGGAGGTCGAGTGCTCGCTGTGTGGGGCGGATTCGCGTGGTGGAGCGGGCGCGGTTCCTGGGTGTGGAGCCGAACTGTGGATGGCTGTGCACAACTTCGGGTCCGGGTGTTCGCGGCGCTCAGGTCCCCGGCGGAGGGGGATCCGTGTTGCGGGTATGAACGTCGGATTGCGGTGTGGGTGTGCGGGGTTCGTGGCTTGGCGTCCACAGGCGGCGGACGGCGGCTGGGTGGGGCCGGGGGACTGCTGCGTCGGCGCGGGGACCGCGGCATATTCGCAGGTTACGATGACCGGGCCGGTGGTCGGGGGACCCTGGGCGGGAGAGGACGGAATGCTGCGCGCTGGTGAGATCTTCGCCGGATACGTGGTCGAGCGCCGGCTGGGCCGAGGCGGGATGGGGTCGGTGTATCTCGCGCGGCACCCGCGACTGCCCCGCCGGATCGCGTTGAAACTGCTCAGCTCGAACCTGCACGCCGACAGGGAGATGCTGGCGCGGTTCGAGCGCGAGGCGGAACTGGTCGCGCGGCTGGACCATCCGAACATCGTGGCGGTGTACGACCGCGGTATCGACGACGACACGCGCTGGATCTCGATGCAGTATGTGGACGGCACCGACGCGGGCGCGCTCGACCCGCGTTCGCTGGCGCCGCGGCGCGCCATCCAGATCGTCGCCGAGACGGCGAAGGCGCTCGACTACGCGCACGCCGTCGGGGTGCTGCATCGTGACGTGAAACCGGCGAACATCCTGCTGGCCCGGGCGACGGCGGGCCAGGACGAACGAATCCTGTTGACGGACTTCGGCATCGCGCGCCTGCGGGACGAGTCCCAGCAGTTGACCCGCACCGGAATGTTCGCCGCGACACTGGCGTACGCCTCACCGGAGCAGTTGTCCGCCGGCCCCGTCGACCACCGATCCGACCAATACGCGCTGGCCTGCACCCTGTTCTGGCTCCTGACCGGTACGGCTCCGTTCGCCGCGGACAGTCCGGCGGGCTTGATCGCGGGTCACCTGCAACAACCACCGCCCGCGGTCAGCGACCGGCGTCCGGGCTTGCCGCCCGCGCTGAACACGGTGCTGGCCAAGGCATTGGCGAAGACCCCTGCCGAACGATTCGCCTCGTGCACCGAGTTCGCCACCGCGGCCCTGCATGCCAGCTCCGACCTTGCGCCGAACGAACTCGCGGCTCCGCCTACCACCCCGCAAGCCTGGGTGCCGCCCGCCGAACCGCCACAGCGACAAGCCAGTTCGCCCGCATCAGCAGGCGACGCCCAGGCGGAGACCCGAACAGCGAGCCCAGCGGCCGCCTCGCCCGCGGCAACACCTGAACCTCGCGAGGAACCTGAGCCGACGCTTCCGGAAACCCGGTCTGCACCAGCCCAAAGCTCACATTCCGAAACCCGTCCCGCCGACTGGTCAGCGACGCTGTCCGAGAAGGAGTCTCCAGCGTCGGGGACGCATGGAACCGCGGCGATCCCGGAACCGCGGGACAACCAGCCTGAATCGGCCCGCTCGGATTCGCGGCGACAGACGTCGGATGCGTTGTCCCGCAACGAGATCGATGCCGCACGACCTGCGGCGAGTCGCGCGCTGCGGCGGACGGGTATCGGTGGCTCCTTGCTCGTGGTCGCGACTGCGGCGGCGGTGGGGGCGGTGTGGGCCTTCGGCGGGTTCGATGGCGAGGCCGAAGCCCCTGGCGATGCCACCGCCGGCATCGAGTGGGCCGGTGCGATCGCGCCGGGGACCGCAGGCGCGCCGAGAACCGTTGCGCCGCTGGCTCAGGTCGGCGTGCAGGGCCAGGAGCTGCCCAGGGTGGCGGCGGCCGCGGACCCTGCCGGGGACGGTAAGGCGACTTGCGCGCCCGTCACCATCGCGGCGACCGGGCCGGGCCGTTATACCTACGGCGCCGTCAAGCTGGCGGTGGACCGGTTCACCAAGGCGAACCCGGGGTGCACGGTCACGGTGCGGGAGGTCGACACCGCGGGCGGCGCGGCGGCGCTGACCGCCGGGCGGATCGTGCAGGACCAGTCGACCGTCGCGCTGGTCGGTCCGATGCTGTCCGACGAAATTCGCACGGTAGGTACAGTTTTCGACAAGGCGGGACTGCCGTTCCTGACCCCGTCGGCCACCGATCCGACGCTGTCCACCAACGGCTGGTCCAGCTTCTTCCGTGGCCTCGCCGCCGATGACGTGCAGGGCGCGGCATTGGCGAAATACCTGGTCGGTACCGCGCATTTCCGCAAGATCTGTGTGGTCGAGGACAAGTCGGGGTACGGCAGGAGTTTGGCGGGCAGCGTCGTCGCCGGTATCGGTGCCGCGGCCGATGCGCGGTGTGGCGCGGAAATCGCACGGGGCGAACGCGGTTTCGCCACCGTGGTCGCCGATATCGCGACCGTGAAACCGGACGCGGTCTTCTATTCGGGACTGTACGAAGAAGCCGCCGCACTGCTGCAACAGCTGCGCGGAGCGGGTGTCACGGCACCTTTTGTTTCCGCCGAAAGCACCGTGACCGCGGACTTCGTTGCCGCGGCAGGCGATTCGGCGGCGGGCGCGCTGATCTCCTGCTCCTGTGGGCCGGTGGTCAGCCGGTTCGCGGCCGACTACGAGGCACTCAACGGTCAGCCGCCGGGTCCGGGCTCCGCCGAAGCCTATGACCTGACCACCATCGTGCTGAAGGGTATCGCCGCGGGCCAGGCCACCCGTCCGAAACTCCTGACCTACCTGCACAACTACGAGGGCACCGGTTTGGCGCGCGCCTATCGCTGGACCGCCACCGGGGAACCGGCCGCCCCGCACATCTGGCTCTACAAGGTCGACTGACTCCGGCGACCGATTAATTCCGGTGCGCCGAGTCGTCTGCACGGAAGAGGGACACCTGCCGCGTCGACTCGAAGGAGGACCACCGTGCTCGACCTGAAACCGGCCGGTGCCACCGTGATCGAACTTCTGAACGCCACCACGGACGAGCAATTGGACCGGCCGACCCCGTGCAGCGAGTACACCGTCGCGCAACTGATCGGGCATATCCGGGAGGTTGCGGTCGGGTTCGCGGCGATGGCGCGCAAGGATTCCGAACATCCGGATGATCCCGCCGGCATCCCGCGCGGATTCGACGCCGCGCGCCGTCGCGAGACAGCCGAGCTGGTCGACGCGCTCACGCTGGCCTGGGACCGACCGGAAGCCTGGCAGGGGACAACGGCACCGTCTCCGGATGTGGCGCTGCCGAACGAGGTTTGGGGCAGGATCGTGCTCACCGAGCTCGTGGTGCACGGTTGGGACCTGGCCAGGGCGACCGGTCGCCCGCTGGAGTTGCCCGCCGCGACCCTGCGGGCGTGCCTGGACCACGTAGTCGATTTCGTGCCGAAGGCTCCGGTCCCGCAACTGTGGGGACCCGCCGTGGACACCTCCGACGATGCCGCGCTGATCGATCGAATCGTCGCTGTCACCGGTCGTGACCCGCGGTGGCCCGGGACGGCGTCCGGGTACTGAACTCCGGCGAACCGGGCGCTACCCCGATCGAAATCGGGTGCTGGGCAATAACTGTGCGGTGACCACGGCGAATCCACCTTCGCCACACCGAGTTCCGTCCCTCGATGTGCATCATCCACATATAGTCACTTATGGTCGGCTGGAACCTGATACACCTCCGATCTTTCAGCCGCATGTGACCGAGGTGCGTGACCGGCCTTACACCGTATGGAGCTCACTGTTTTGACCACGTCGCAGACCACCGCAGCCACCACCGCACTGCCGGGCGCCTGCCCGGTGCAGCACGGATCGCCGATCGACACCGACGGCCCCCGGGTGCTGCTGCACACCGCCGAGTTCGCCGCCGACCCGCACCGCGCCTACGCCGAGATGCGCGAGCGCTATGGCTCTTTGGTGCCGATCGAGGTAGCGCCCGACGTCCCGGCGACCCTCGTGGTCGGCTATCAAGCCGCGCTGCGCATCCTGAACGACCCGGAGCACTTTCCGGCCGACCCGCGCACCTGGCAGCAGCACATCCCCGAGGACTCGCCGGTCAAGCCGATGATGGAGTGGTACCCGAACGCGCTGCGCAACAGCGGTGCGGCGCACGCCCGCTACCGGCACGCCTACACCGCGGCCATCGACGGAATCGACCTGCACGCACTGCATTCCACCGTCGAGCAGATCGCGATCCCGCTGATCAACACGTTCTGTCAGGCGGGCTCCGCGGATCTGGTGACCCAGTACGCCTTTCCGCTCGTGTTCGAGGTGCTCAACCAAATGGTCGGCTGCTCGGCCGAATTGGGCCAGCGGGTGGCGACCGGCATGGCTGCGCTCTTCGACACCGTCAATGCCGCGCAAGGCATGCAGATGCTCAGCGAGGCGCTGATGGAGCTGATCCAGTTGCGCCGGGCCGAACCCGGTGACGACGTCACCTCACGGCTGGCGCACCACCCGGCCGAGCTGGACGATGTGGAGATGCTGTCGCAGCTGATCAGTTTCTACGGAGCGGGCATCGAGCCGCAGCAGAACCTGATCATCAACACGTTGCTGCTGATGGTCACCGACGACCGTTTCGGCGGCGATGTACTCGGCGGCAGCCTGTCCACCCGGGACGCGTTGGACGAGGTGCTGTTCAACGATCCGCCGATGGCGAACTTCTGCACGTCCTATCCGCGCCAGCCGATCCTGATCGACAACAACTGGCTGCCCGCGCATCAGCCGGTGCTGATCAGCCTCGCGGGGTGCAACAACGATCCGGAGATCCGCGGCGGCGACCGTACCGGTAACCGCTCGCACCTGGCCTGGAGCGCCGGACCGCATGCATGCCCCGCGAAATCCGTTGCATACCTGGTGGTGCAGGACGCCATCGATCAGCTGCTGGACGCGCTGCCCGAGCTGCAGCTCGCCGTCCCCGTCGCCGAATTGAGCTGGCGGCCGGGGCCTTTCCACCGCGCACTGGCGTCGCTTCCGGTCATTTTCCCCAAGTCCCCTCCGTTGAACATGATGTAAGGAGCGTCCGATGGAGCATGAACCACTGGTCCTGGACACGACGGGTGTCGATATCCAGGGCGAATCCGCCAGGATTCGCGCGCGCGGACCTGTCGCCCTGGTGGCGTTACCCGGCGGTGTGCCCGCGTGGTCGGTGACCGATGCCGTCCTGCTCAAGACTCTGCTGGCCGACCCGCGCGTCTCCAAAGATCCGCGCAGGCACTGGTCTTCGTTCATCAACGGGGAGATCACCGAGGCTTGGCCGTTGTTGCCGTGGGTGGCGGTGGACAACATGTTCACCGCCTACGGCACCGATCACCGCCGGCTGCGCCGGCTCGTCTCGCCCGCGTTCACGCATCGGCGCAGCACCGCCCTGCGCCCGCGCATCGAGGAGGTCACCACCACGCTGCTCGACGCGCTCGCGGCGACACCGCCGGGCGAATCGGTCGATCTGCGTGCGCGTTTCGCGTACCCGGTGCCGATCAAGGTGATCACCGAGATGATGGGTGTGCCCGAACATCTCGGCCCCGGCCTGCACAAGTGCGTCGACGGCTTCTTCGACTCCTCGTTCACCGCCGAGCAGGCCCAGGCCAACTACCTCGAAATGTACGGTCTGATCAGCGAATTGGTCGCGTTCCGCCGGGCCACGCCGGGCGACGACGTGACCAGCGTGCTGATCGCCACCCGCGACGAGGACGGTTCGCAACTCGTCGAGAAGGAACTCGTCGACACCCTGATGCTGGTGATCAACGCGGGGCACGAGACCACGGTCAACCTGCTCGATCAGGCGATCTTCGCACTGCTGACGCACGACGACCAGCGCGCCGACGTGCTGGCCGGCCGAGTGCCCTGGTCGGATCTGGTGGAGGAGACGCTGCGGTACGAGGCGCCGGTCGCGCACCTGCCGCTGCGCTACGCGGTCGAGGACATCGAGCTCGGCGAGATCCGAATTCCCAAGGGGGAGGCCATTCTCGCGTCCTACGCGGGCGCGGGCCGCGACCCGCAGGTGCACGGCGCGACGGCCGACACCTTCGACGTGCACCGGGTGAACAAGGAGCACCTGTCCTTCGGCCACGGCGCACATCACTGCATCGGCGCGCCGCTGGCTCGGCTCGAGGCCACGATCGCCTTGCCCGCGCTGTTCGAGCGGTTCCCGAAGCTCAGGTTCGCCGTGGACCCGGCCGAGCTGGAACCGGTGGGCAGCTTCATCTCCAACGGCCACCGCACGTTGCCGGTGTACCTGACGTAGCCGCGGATCGGATCGCGCACGCACCGGCGTGCGCGGTCCGGCGGCAGGTCAATCGAGCGTGCAGATGGCGTTGGCCTGTGGCGCCTTCGCCGCCCGTTCGGTGCGCACCGTGCCGTCGACGGTGATGCGGCAGATCAGATCGGCGTCTTTACCGCCCTGCGCGGTGAGCGTCAGCAGCACGTCTTTCTGCAAGGTCAGGACCTCCTTGGACCACGGCGAGGCGACCTTGGTCTCGGAATGCGGACCCGCGTCATCGATGTAGTGCAGCCGCGGCACCGTTCCGGTCGACGAGATGACCTCGTAGCGCACCCGTTTCGGGTCGGTGGGCAGTCCGGTGCGAGTTCCGGTGGGCGGCACCGTCGTCGGCCGGGCGGTTTGCGACGTCGCCTGCACGGCGGTGGCGGAGCCGCTCGCGTCCTTGGTGGCCACCACGGCGGCCGTGGCCACGCCGCCGCCGACCACGAGCGTCACCACGATGAGCAGCACCCACAGCCAGGTCGGTAGTCGCGGCGGCCGGTCCGGCGGCTGGTGCTGCGGGACATGCGGTGGGGTGGTCATGGTGCGCCAATCGTTTGCACTGCGGCCGCGCCGAGGTCAGGAGAACCGGGTTCCGAGTCGGTCGGCGGCGGGTCTGCCGCGCTGGACAGTACTGCGCGACGCGCCACCACGCATCCGCAGCAACCGCTACCCCGAGGGCCGTGGCGGCACCAAGAGCGCGGTGAGCAAAGCCGCGGAAAGGCTTTCGGCATTGGTGTGATCGTCGACCCAGGAGCGCGTGGTGATCGTCATGGTGTGCGGCGCGGGTGCGCCGAGGCAGTGCGGGGCCAGTGCGGCGAAGAAGGCCTCGGGGTCGAGCAGGGATTCGGGGGTGTGCACACCGGGCGCGGTGGGCAGCAGGCGTGCGGCGACGGCCAGCGGGACGCCCGTGATCTCGGCCATCGACAGGCCGGGGACCTGCCCCAGTGCGGTTGCGACGGTCGCGGGGACACCGGCACGGGTGCCGCTGAGCACCGCGAACATCGGCGGCGGCGCACCCGGACGCAGGACACTCGCCGGGCGCGCGGGCGCGCGGCGTTCCACCGCTTCGACGATGCGGGCGGCGCTGTTCGCCGAGAGGAGCCGGTGATCCACGCTGTAGCGCAGGGCCGCGAGCAACGCGATGGTCCAGCGCTGACCCATCACGAGGTTGACGTTCTCCCGCGCGTGCGGATGGCCGCGGTGCAGCGTGACCGCCTCCGGATGACCGAAGGTCCAGCCGCGCGCGGGACCGATGCCCGGGTAGTGGAACCTGCGCTGTTCCAGTGCGGGCCGATCGACGAGGGCGCCGTTGCGCAGTACTCGAATGGTGCCGGTGATCTGGTGGATCCCGTGCGCGACAGCCGCGTTCGGGGTCCCGGGTACGGCCGCCGGTGGCGCGGATCCGGCGATGTGCCACCCGGTGATGATGTCGTCCACGGTGTCGAGTTCGCGGGCGGCGGTGCACGCCAACAGGTTTGCGATGCCCGGACTCGCGCCCATGCCCACCAGCGCGGTGACCCCGGCCTGCCGTGCCGCCTCGTCCAATTCGAGCATCTGCAGGGTGGGTTCCCAGTCGTCACAGATGTCGACGTAGTCGCGGCCGGCCGCGATCGCCGCGGTCAGGATCGGCACGCCGAATCGGAAGAACGGCCCGACCGCGTTGGCCACCAGATCGCAGTCCCGTAGCGCCGTGGCCAGCGCGGTCTCGTCCAGCACGTCCAGTCCGATGCCGGATACCTTGGGCCCCAACCGATCCGCGACCGCGTGTGCGTTGCGTGCGTCGAGATCGGTTACCACCACCCGCTCGACCGCGTCGTCACCGGCGAGCACCGCAGCGGTGACCCGCCCCATCTGTCCCGCGCCGCCGAGCACCAGAATTCGCATCGCTCCCCTTCCCCGGACTGCCCACCATCGTGACAGCAGCTCGCGGTCCCGGCCACTGCAGGCAGCACATCGGCAGTACTGTGGATGGCATGGCTCAGGACCCGGTGCGGCTGCGCCGTCGGATCAACAAACTCAACGGGCTGGTCAAGCTGCTGCAGAAACTGGGAATCTCGTTCAGCGACATGCACATCCTGTCGGTCCCCGGCCGTCGCAGCGGCGAATTGCGGACCGTCCCGCTGTCGGTGCTGCCGATCGCCGGTGAGCGCTACGTGTTCCAGGCCTACGGGAAGTCCGCTTGGGTGGCGAATGTGCGCGCGGCGTCCACCGTCACGTTGTCCCGTGGCCGGCGCTCGTCGGTGGTGCGAATGGTGGAATTGCCGGTGGCGGAACGCCGTACGCTGCTGCGTGCCCATATCGCGCACGGCCCGGCGCGGTTGGACGAATGGTTCGTGAAGACCGGACTGGTCGCGGAGGCAAGCCCGGCGGCCCTGGCCGAGGCGGCCGAGCGGATCGCGGTGTTCCGTATCGAGCCCGCCTGACCCGTTTCCAGCTGACCGAGCGCTGATTCCGGTAATTGTTTCCTGAAAATCAACGCCTGCCGTCGCTCATCAATATCCCGGTGTCCAGCGGGTATCGTTCCCTCGGCTGCTCGTCTCCCGGAAAACAGTGCCCTATCGCCCGACGCGATTCTCCGCATATTCCGGCGCAGCGAAATTGCCGAACGCATATGCGATGACAGTTCCTACTCATTCGGAGGCGTCATGGATTGGGAGCAGTGGCAGGAAAGCTGGGATCGGCAGCAGGAGTTCTATATGCCCGACCGCGAGGAGCGGTTCCGGGTGATGCTCGACATGGTCGAGGCCGTGGCCGGACCGGCGCCGCGGGTGCTCGACCTGGCCTGCGGCACCGCGACCATCAGCAGGCGGCTGTTCGCGCGGCTGCCCGAGGCCATCTCGGTCGGCATCGATCGGGATCCGGCCCTGCTCGCGATCGCCCGCGGCACCTTCGCGGATGACGCCCGGATGACCTTCGTGACCGCCGACATCAAGTCGCCGGACTGGATGTCGCAGCTGCCCGATGAGCCGTTCGACGCGATCGTCACCGCGACCGCGCTGCACTGGCTGAAGGCCGAACCGTTGGTTCGCCTCTACGGTGACCTCGGCAAACTGCTCCGTCCCGGCGGCATTTTCCTCAACGCCGACCACATGCCCGACCCGTCCACGCCGCTGCTGAACGCCCTGGACGAGACGGTGCAGCAGGCGCATCAGCAGCGGGTCACCGAGGCCGGCACGCTGGATTGGGCGGATTGGTGGGTGGCCGCGGCCGCCGACCCGCAGCTCGCCGCCGACGTCGCCGCCAGCCGGGAAATCCTGAGCACCCACGTCACCGGCGAGACCCATCCCGTCGAATGGCACCTCACCGAACTGCGCGAAGCGGGCTTCCTCGAAGCGGGTGTGGTCTGGCGCTCGGTCACCGACGCGTTGGTGGCCGCCATCCGCTGACACCGATAAGGGGTTGGCCGCGCGAGGGTTGCGCGCGACACTGGGGAGGTGAGCAGTCGCCTCCGGGAGCGAACGTATGAGCGGATGCTCGGGCTGGCCGCGGCGGGCCTGAGCACGGCCGATCTGATCGATGAGGCGGCGGTGCTGCTGGCCGCGGCGGTGCCGCACGACTCCGGTTGCTGGCACACCACCGACCCGGACAGCATGGTCGAGACGGGCTATCGATCGTTCGATATGCCGCCTCCTGATGCGGAGGTGGCTCGGTTCGCGTACCTGCCCGACGACTACAACTCCTTCGTCGCCCTCGCGCTCGGCCAACGGCACAGCGGGGTGCTGAGCGAAGAGACCGGTGGACAGCTGGATCGCAGCATTCGCTATCGAGAACTGTTGCGTCCCAACAACATGACCGGCGAGCTGCGCACCGCGCTGGTGATCGACGGTGCCTGCTGGGGCAATATCTCGCTGTTCCGGGAGCGGCCGCACGACTTCACCACCGACGAACGCGATTTCGCGCACGATCTCGCCGCCGTGCTCGGCCGCGGTTTGCGCACCGCGGGTGTGCTCGCCCGCTCGGCGCCCGACCACGAGCTGCGGTGGCCCGGCGTGCTGGTGCTGGATGCGGCGGGGCAGATCCTCTCGATCTCCCAGCCCGCACGGTCCTGGCTGGCCGAACTCGGCTCGGCCGACGACGCACTGCCCTTCGCGGTGCTCGCCCTGGCCGAGCGGGCGCGCACCGAACAGGAGGCATCGGCCCGGGTGCGCGGAAGCGCCGGGCGGTGGGTGTCGTTGCATGCCTCGGCCACCGATACCCAGGTCGCGCTGGTCTTGCAGGCCGCGCACCCCGGCGTCGTCGCGCCGCTGCTCTACGCCGCCTTCGGGCTCACCGCACGGGAACGGGAAGTCCTCGAGCTGGTCGTCCAGGGCTGCAGTACGGGCGAGATCGCCGAACGGCTGTTCATCTCGCCGCTGACCGTGCAGGCCCATCTCACCGCGATCTTCGCCAAAACCGGCATCCGCAGCAGACGCCAGCTCACCGGCCTGCTGTACGGGCGCGACTAGGCCGGAAATACGAGAAATCTGCGATAGGCCGGACTGTCGGCCGTCCGTAGCGTCCTTGGCATCAGGTCCCGGGTGGACCGTTCCGGTGGGAAGGGTGATTTCGGATGTCGATGGCCGGACACGAGGTGGGCTCCGCAGGCGGAGTCGTCGAATTGAACGTGCTCGATCCGGCGTTCCGGCCGGATTCGGCGGAGGTCGCCGCCGCCCGCGCCGCGAACTGGTACGCCCGCACGCCGATCGGGTTCGCGGTGCTGCGGCATCGCGAGGCCGCGGCCTTGCTCGCGGACCGGCGCGTGCGCTGGGGCGGCGTGGAATCCTTGGCCGCGCAAGGCATTACCGAAGGCCCCGCGGTGGCATGGATCGGCTCGGTGCTGCCGAGCGTAGAAGGCGCCGATCACACCCGATTGCGGCAATTGGTGAGCAAGGCGTTCAACCGAGCCTCGGTGGATCGGTTGCGACCGGTAATGCGTTCGGTTACCGAGGAACTCATCGCGCCGATCGTCGCGGCGGGCGAGTGCGAGTTCATGGCGGACTTCGCGGACCGCTATCCGGCACGGATCCTGTGTGAGCTGCTGGGTGTGCCGCGCGAACGATGGGAGGACTTCCGCCGATTGCCGAGCGAAATCGGTTTACTGTTCAGCGTTTCCGCCGTCGCGCAGCTGGATCGGATCGAGACCGCCTTGGCGACGTTGCACGAAGCGATCGATGAATTGATCGAGCAGCGCCGCACCACCCCGTCCGACGATCTGCTGACCGATCTCATCGCTGCCGAGCAAGCGGGCGACCGTCTTTCGCCAATCGAATTGCGCGCCATGACGAGTGCGCTGCTTTTCGCGGGACAGGACACCACCCGTCAGCAGATCGGTCTGGCGATGCAGACCTTCCTCGACTATCCGGAGCAGTGGCGGATGCTGGCCGAGGATCCCTCGATCGCACCGCAGGCGGTCGAGGAGATCATGCGGGTCGCGCCCGCGGTCAACACGATCTGGCGGATGACCGACGAGACCATCGAATTCGAGGACCTCACCATTCCGGCGGGCAGCTTCATCAACATGCTGACCAATGCCGCGAATACCGATCCCGCCGTCTTCGGTGGCGCCGAATTCGATATCACCGCAACCAGACCCGCATCGCATCTCATGTTCGGCGGCGGTATCCACTATTGCCTCGGCGCACCACTGGCCCGCGCCGAGATCGCCGAAGCCCTCCCGATTCTGGCCCGCCGGCTCCCGCACCCCGTCCTCGCCGCCCCCAGCCGACCCGGCCCCACCCTCGGCCCCACCGGCCCACGCACCCTGCCCCTGCGCTTCGAAACCCGGACCCCGTGATCGCGGGCTGCGCATTCAAGGGTCTGGTCGGCGACGACCACGGCAGGATCGCGAAAGATCCGGGGGCGCTTCACTCTTCGATGCGGTGGCGGGACACGAGGGTGCGGAAGATGCGGAGCCGGGAGGCGGAGCGGGTTGTGTCCTCGACCGGCGGTCTGGATCGCGGGCGGGTCGGCCAGGGTCTGCCGGGTTCGCCGAGCACGTCGCGCTCGTAGACCAGGTACCAGTGTTCGTGGTCGGGCATTGCCGCCTCCTCGCGGTCCGGACGTGTAGTGCGTACTGGACCCGAGCGTTACCGAGACCGGCCGTTCGAAGCAACGGCCGGTCACGGTTTGCACGCGCAGCGTGCTGTGTGCCTATTTGACGCCGATCGGCTTGCCGAAGAACGAGGCCACGGTCTCGCCGAAGGTCTGCGCGAGCAGCCCCAAGCCCTCGGGATTCAGGACCATGAAGCCCGCGTCGGAGGTGCTGCAGCCGGGGGCGGCCGGTTTGCCGTCGAGCCGGTCGCGCAGCCAGAGCAGCGCGGTCGCGACGCCCGAAACCTCTGTCGTCACATGCTCGCCGAGGTGTTCGCGGACGTACTGGACCTGCGCGTCCGGGCTCTGGCAGTAAGTGTCCACCAGGGTGTTGACCGGGCCGACCGGAATCAGCTCGTCCGGGTTGGCCTGGTAGATGAACATCGGCATGTCGGGCACCGCTTTACCCATGCGGGTCTTGTCCAGGGTGTCACGCACCACCGGGTTGCGCATCGGGTCGCCTTCCGGAACCCGCAGCATCCCTTTGAGATTCGCGAAGGGGAACAGACCGGTGTTGTACTGCACGCACAGGCCGCCCTTGACCACGGACAGCACCTGACCGAGCGGATCCAGGTCGCGGTTGAGCAGCGCGCCGAACTCCGGATACTCGCGTCCGATGCCGAGCACGGCGCCCATGATCATGCCCGCCCACAACTGGCCGTTGCCGTTCTCCAGCGCCGCGCCGAAATCGGCGGGTACGCCACCCTCCGCGGCCGCGACGATGTTGAGTTCGGGTGCGTAGGTCTGCTTCAGTTCGGCGGCGTGCCCGGTCGCGATCGCGCCGCCGGAATAGCCGTACATGCCGATGCGGGCGTCAGGGGTCAATCGCATAGGTTCGAAATCCCTTGCGGCCCTTATTCCGTCGAGGGTGATCCGGCCCGCCAACGGTCCGGCCGCGAACGCGCTGTCCGGGCCCTGGTGATCGGGAATGACCACGCCCCAACCCTGTTGCAGCGCGCCCTGCGCGATGACGAATTCGAGCGGGGCGACGATCTGCCCGACGAAGGTGGCCAGCGACCACTGCTGCACCGCGTACGACGGCGAGCAATACGCGGCCAGCGAGTCCTCTGCGATCTGCATCGAGACCAGCTTGTCCGGCGCCGACCCGCGCGGCTTCAGCACCGTCGCGACGGCGGGGATGGGCTCGTCGCGGCTGTTGTTGGACCGGTACGACACCTGCCAGGCGTCGACATTGACCGGGATCAGTCCCGCGTTCGCGACATTGACCTGCCGCGCCGCGATGATCTCACCCGGCGCTTTCGCCGCGACCACCTCGGCGGGCGGGCGGTAGAACCCGGGATCGAGTTCCGGCGGCAGCGGTACCGGCGCGGCCGGCTGCACCGGAACCGGAACCGCCCCCGCCGGCGCCCCCGCCGCGATACCGGCGTTCAACGTCGCCGCCGACGCCGTGATCGCCACCGCCAGCACAACCAACCGCCGAGACCACTTCGTCAACACGGTCATCTCCCTAACCCATTGTGAGACCACGTCGACTCACATCTGAGCCGAACCTACCCCGGCATTTGCCGACGAGCAATAGTCCGTCTCGGACGGCTCAATGCCGATCCGCGCCAAAGACCCTGCGACTCCACCTACGCAGATCGCCGCTCTACCAGCAAATAGACAGACTGACCTGGCATTACCTGATACTGCATGCCTCATGTACCCCCACCGCAAGACGAACCCGAGCCATCATCCACCCCCGCGTGTCCCCGACAGTGGAAGCCGCACGATCGTGATTGCTGTACACCGCGGTAGGGCTGGACGGCTCTGCAATGCGCGAGACCTCGGGGTGGTTCGTCTAGTGGAATCGAGTGGCGACAGCGACGGTGGGTGGCGCGTAATGTAACTCGGGTCACACTTCGGCGGCGCTTGGCGGTCGTCAAGGGACGGGGCTCGGTTATGGACTGGACGATCGTTGCCGGCGGGGTCAGGGCTCGTAGGGGTGCGTGGGTGCGCCTCGCGGTCGTGATGAGCGCGGCTGTGCTCTTGTTGATCGGGGCGCCGCCTGCCGGTGCCGACGGTGGCGACGGTGACTGGCCGATGTGGCAGTTCGATCTCGCCGGTTCGCGCTACAACCCGCACGAGACCGCGCTGACCCCGGCCACGGTGGGATCGCTGAAACTGAAGTGGGCCTTCGCATTTCCCGACACGATCGCCGCGTCCAGCCAGCCGGCCGTGGTGGACGGCACCGTCTATGTCGGCGGCCGCAACGGGACCTTCTATGCGCTGGACGCGAACACCGGCGCGACGCGGTGGTCGTTCCAAGCCGAGACGCCGCTCGGCGGAAACCTGCCGACCTACGGACTGCGCAACGGGCCCGCGGTCATGGACGGGATGGTCTTCTTCGGCGACAACTCGGCCAGGATGTGGGCGCTCGACGCGCAGTCCGGCGCCCTGCGCTGGGTCCGCCAGCTGGATGCGCACCGGTTGGCGATCATCACCGGCTCGCCGCTGGCCTTCGACGGCCACATCTATGTCGGTGTCTCCAGCCAGGAACTCGGCAGTGCCACCCTCGACCACTACCCGTGCTGCACCTTCCGCGGCAGTGTGGCGGCGCTCGACGCCGCGACCGGCGACATCCGGTGGCAGCACTACACGATTCCGCCGCCGGAGCCGACGCCGAGCGGGTCGCCGCCGTTCGCGCCCAGTGGTGCGCCGGTGTGGTCGTCGCCCACGATCCATCCGGAGTCACGCACGCTGTACTACACCGCGGGCAACCCTTACACCGGCTATCCCGAAGGGGCGGAAGCGATCGGCGCGCTCGATCTCGACACCGGGACCACCCGGTGGGTGCGCCGGATGACGCCGGGAGACGCGCCGTGGAACGGGCGCTGCACCTACCCGCCGCCGGGCGGCAACTGCCCGGATCCCGGCCACGACTTCGACTTCGGTTCGCAGCCGAACATTTTCGAGATCGGTGACCGGCTGGTCGTCGGCGCCGGGCAGAAGAGCGGGGTGTTCCACCTGCTCGACGCGGTCACCGGCGAGATCATCTGGCAGACCAGGCTGAACACGCCGGTCCCGGTGCTGCCCATCCCGGGTTCGGAGTCGCTGCAAGGTATCCAGTGGGGCGCCAGCTACGACGGCCAACGCCTGTACGTCGCCACATACCAGGGCACGCCGGGCACCCTGTTCGCCTTGCACCCGGCGACCGGCGACGTCCTCTGGAGTACGCCGAATCCCGCGCACGGCTGCCTGTTCGACCCGCCGCCGCTGCCGATGCTGCCGCTGTGCCAGCTCGCCATGCCGAACGCCGTCTCCACCACCCCGGGCCTGGTCTTCGAGGGCAGCATGGACGGCAAGATGCGCGTCTTCGCCGCCGACACCGGCGCCATCCTCTGGGAATACAACACCGCCCGCTTCTTCCACACCGTGAACGGCGTCCCGGGTGTCGGCGGCGGCATCAACGGCCACGGCGCCGTGATCGCCAACGGCATGCTGTTCACCAACTCCGGCTACGGCCGCCAGATCACCACCGGCATGCCCGGCAACGTCCTGCTCGCCTTCGGCCTGTGAGCAACCGCCGCAGTGCACGGAGAATGCGAAAGACCCCGCACGGCTGAACCGGCGGGGTCTTTCGTGGCGGAGGATAGGGGATTTGAACCCCTGAGGGCGTTAACCCAACCCGCGTTCCAGGCGAGCGCCATAGGCCACTAGGCGAATCCTCCGTGGAGCAGCATACCGGTAGGGGGAGGGCGGACGCCAAATGGGGGCGGGGGGAGGGCGGAAGTACCTGCTCGGGCTGTTGTCGGCGGGTTCGGGGACCCCGGGGAAGCACGGTGGGCGCGGGAGCGGCTACACTGGCCGACGGATCCCGCGCGGCGCGCATCCTGTGAACTCCCCCAGGGCCGGAAGGCAGCAAGGGTCAATGGGCTCTGCCGGGTGCGCGGGGTCCCCTTATATTTTCTCGGGGGCTGCGCACGGACCTCGTCCGGCTGACGGATAACGCCTCCAATTCCGAGCAACACACGGGTAACGTGAACACGGTTCGTCTGCGCATGCGCCAGACGGATCGAATGCCCGGCCGCCGCACATCGTCCGGCCGACACCCCACGTCCCCGCAAGCTTCGAAAGGCTGCCCAGGATGCCCCGGCAAACGCAGATCGGTTTGATGAGCCACGAGGAACTCGTGTCCGAGCACGAGACTCAGAACGCGAACTACGCGACGCTCAAGACCGAGAAGCTCACGCTGGACCTGACGCGCGGAAAACCCTCTCCGGAACAACTCGACCTGTCCGCGGCCCTGCTCTCCCTGCCCGGCGAGGGCGACTACCGCGATGCCGCGGGCACCGACTGCCGCAATTACGGCGGCCTGCAGGGTCTTCCGGAACTGCGCGCGATCTTCGGCGAACTGCTCGGCATCCCGGTGGACAACCTGATCGCCGGCAACAACGCCAGCCTCGAGCTGATGCACGACGTGCTGGCGTTCGCGATGCTGCACGGCACCAACGACTCCGAGCGCCGGTGGGCCGCGGAGGAGAAGCTGAAGTTCCTGTGCCCGAGCCCCGGCTACGACCGGCATTTCTCGATCACCGAGACGCTCGGCTTCGAGATGATCCCGCTGCCCCTCGGGCCCGACGGCCCGGACGCGCACGCCGTCGCCGAACTGGTGGCGCAGGATCCACAGATCAAGGGCATGTGGGTGGTGCCGAACTACGCCAACCCGAGCGGCGTCAATTACTCCGAAGAGGTTGTCCGGGAACTGGTTTCGATGCCGACCGCGGCACCGGACTTCCGGTTGATCTGGGACAACGCGTATGCCGTGCACCCGCTGACCGATACCGCGGCGCCGGTGCTCGATGTGCTCGGTCTCGCGGCCGCGGCCGGAAACCCCAACCGGCCCTTGGTGTTCGCGTCCACCTCGAAGATCACCTTCGCCGGCGGCGGGGTCAGTTTCCTGGGCGCTTCGACGGCGAACCTGGACTGGTATCTGCAGCACCTGTCGAAGAAATCGATCGGCCCGGACAAGATCAACCAGCTGCGGCACGTGCGGTTCTTCGGCAACGCCGAGGGCGTGCGCGCGCACATGCAGAAGCATCGCGCGATCCTGGAGCCGAAATTCGCGGCGGTGCTGCGGATTCTGGAGGACCGGCTGGGCGCCTCGAAGGTGGCGTCCTGGACCGAGCCGAAGGGCGGCTACTTCGTCAGCCTCGACGTGCTGGAGGGCACCGCGAGCCGGGTGATCGCGCTGGCGAAGGACGCGGGTATCGCGCTCACCGCCGCGGGTTCGGCCTTCCCGCTGCGGAACGATCCGGAGGACAAGAACATTCGGATCGCGCCGAGCTTCCCGAAGCTGCCGGAGCTGGAGAAGGCGATGGACGGCCTGGCCACCTGCGTACTGCTCGCGGCCACCGAGAAGCTGCTCGGCAAGTAGCGGGAACAGCGGGGCGCGTACTTCGGTACGCGCCCCGCTGTGCGCTTATTCGGGCTTGTGCGCGAGCACCGCGAACATGGTCACCGAGAGGTGGATGTCGCCGCTGGCCGCGCCCGCCTCGAGATCCTCGAGCAGCCGGTCGCGCTGTTCCTCGGTGATCACGCCGCGGGCCACCGCCATCGCCGAGATGCGGTTGACCAGCGAGCCCGCGCCCACGGTGCGATCCTGCACCAGCGCGTGCGAGCCGATCTCGTCGATCACCAGCCCCGCCTTGGTCAGCTGACCGGGCAGCCTGCGGCCGGAGAACGGGTTCGTGGTCGCGGAGACCAGCGTGTCGATCACCTCGCGCACCACCGACCGTTCGCCCGGATGCACGATCGCCGTGCCCCAATCGCTGTCCACCACCACGACCCGGCCGCCAGGCCGCAGCACGCGCGCGATCTCGTTGGCGGCGCGGGCGGGCGCGGTCAGATGCTGGAACACCCGCTCGCACAGCGCGGCGTCGAAGCTGTCCGCGCCGAACGGCAGGCCGTAGGCGTCGCCGGAATGGAATTTGGCGATCGAGCCGGTCTGGGCCGCCCGGCGTTCGGCGGAGGCGAGCAGGTTCGGGTCGGGCTCGACGCCGACCGCGACACCGTCCGCACCGACCACGTCCGCGAAGGCCAGCACCTCCGACCCGGTGCCGGAGCCGATGTCGACCGCGCGTTCGCCGGGACGCAGCGCGAGCGCGTCCTGGGCCCAGGTCCGCAACCTGCGGATCCCGGGCAGTGCGGCTTGCAGATCGCGTACGTCTACGAGCTGGTCCTGGCCTGCTCGGTCGAACCGATCCGGGCGCAACGTGTAGGTGTCCATGCTCCCGTTTCCATCTCTGGCGGACCCCGTCGTGTGGGGCGCCGATGTAGGTACTGCCGTCGTCTGAGGCATGCGCTGGAGCCTACGCGCGGCCGTATTGCCCCGCACTCCACCCCTGTGACCTGACTCACTGCCGGGCGGGTGCGCGTGCGATGAATAGTGTGCGCCCGGGGCGTCGGCACTAATGAGATGATCGAGCCGTCCGAGCAGTTTCGGTAACGGTGGGAAGGAACGGCGATGAGTCGCAAGCTTTGCCTGGCACAGGATGTCGAAGCCGACGAGCTATTGACCGAGGACCACTTCGCCACCCTGCTCGGCATGCTGCTCGATCAGCAATACCCGATGGAACACGCGTTCCGCGGCCCGAAGAAGATCGCCGACCGGATGGGCGGCTTCGACATCCACCGCATCGCCGAAGCCGACCAGCAGGAGTTCGAAGACCTCTGCGCCACCCCGCCCGCCATCCACCGGTACGGCCGCTCGATGGCGCGCCGCGCCCAGGACCTCGCCCGCTACATCATCGAGAACTACGACGGCAGGACCGAGAACCTGTGGAAGAAGGACAAGCCGGACGGGAAGGAAGTCCTGCGCCGATTGAAGGACCTGCCCGGTTTCGGGGAGCAGAAGGCGAAGATCTTCCTCTCCCTGCTCGGCAAGCAGCGTGGCGTGCAGCCGGCGGGTTGGCGCGAAGCGGCGGGCGCCTACGGTGACGAAGGATCACGCCGTTCGGTCGCCGACGTCACCGACGCCGAAACCCTGGCTCAGGTAAGGGAATTCAAAAAACAGGCGAAGGCCGCCGCCAAGAAGTAGGGCGGGGCCGCTCCGAGCCAGTGGCGGGGAACTGGCAGCGGACGGGCATTGCCGGGGACCGTGGTCTACCGGGATTGTTCTGGGCGAAAGGAGTGGTTTCGATGAGGCGACGACCGGCGGCGATCGGATATCTGCGCCGCGATGTATCCGGTGCCCGGCAACAGTGGGACGAGGTTCTGATCCGGAGCCTGGCCCAGCGGTTCGGGTACGACCTGGCGAAGACCGTGGTGTTCGGTGCGGAAACCGACGACGTGCTGCACAGATTGACCACGGTGGCGCAGCGACTGGGGGTGGACGCGGTAATCGTCCCCGGCACAGCGCATTTCGAGGGTGGCATTCCCGAACAGCTAGTCCAGATCTGCGACGTGATCACTGTCGCGCCCGAATACACCTATGCCCGGCCCCTCCAGCCGCCCCTAGCCGACGGCGCGTGAGCTTGCGCTAGTTGACCGAACTCGCCGGTGCCGTGAACGTATTGCATTGCGCGGCACGGTTCTTGTCCAGTCCGGTCTCGAACCACTGGCCACCGTTCTCGGCGGTGCCGTGGTCACGCATGTCGCCCGCCTGGTCGCCGCGTCCGTAGGCGTCCTTGCGGGCGACATTCAGTTGCGAGTTGGTCAGCGAACCACCGCCGGACGAGGACGCGATGTACATGCCGTCGAAGCAGTTGGCCTGCAACTCGACTCGGCGCGACAGCTCGAGGCCGCGGGTGCTGCGCGGGCCCGCGTCGGCGCGTTCGCTGTTGGCCTTGCGCAGAATCCCGGACATGGCCTGGACGTGGTGGCCGTACTCGTGCGCGAAGACCGACAGGTAGACCACCCAGTTGTCCTTGAAGAAATCGGTCTGCAACTGACTGACCGGCATGTAGATGGTCTTGTTGGCCGGGCAGTAGAAGGCAGCGAAATTACTGGTGGTGCCGGTGCAGGGGGTGGTGATGCCGGTGGTGGTGGCACTCACGTGCAACGTCGGCGGCTGGAACGGCAGATTCGCCTTCTGCAGCACCGGTTTCCAGGCCGCCTCCAGGCACGACGCGGCACTCTCGAAGAATTTGCGCGCGGCATCCACCTGGGTACCCCACGGCGAGTACGGGCAGCGGGCCGGGATCAGCGTCGCGCTCGGGTCGGCGAGCAGCGGGTTCGCGCCGGTCTCGGCGGGGCCGGTGGAACCGTCGGGGGAGAAGGTGAGGCTCGGTGTGACCGTCGACGGGCTGCTGTCGTTGCGGCCGACCGAGATCGCGTTGCGGACCAAGCCGCCCACCACCAGGAACACCACGACGACCAGCAGCGCGATCCACGCGCCGCCGCCACCGGAACGCCGGCGCGGCGGGTACGGGGGACGGCCGGGCGGGCCGTACGGCATCGGCGGCGGCGCCGGTGCGCGGTAGCCGGGCGGCGGACCGTAGCCGGGCGGTGCCGAATAACCCGGTGGCGGACCGTATCCCGGCTGGGTGTACCCCGGTGGGGGACCGTAGCCGGGTGGCGGACCATAGCCCGGTGGCGGGCCGTAGCCGGGCGGCGGCTGACCCTGCCCCGGCGGCGGGCCATAGCCGGGCGGGGGCGGAACCGGTCGCCCACCAGGCGGAACCGGCCCGTATCCGTACGGTGGTTGTGTCACGCCCCCGTACCCCCTCGTCTCAGTGATCGCCGACAGCCGATGACGCAGAATAGCAAGCTGTCTAAAGTAGGCTGCCATGCTGACTTTTCGGGGGGCCGCCGTAGGCGCGCTGCTACTCGCGTCCGCGGGATTGTTCGCGACGGCCCCGGCGGCGCACCCGGAGCCCGCGCCGAGCGGTGTGACGATCACCGCCGATCTGAAGCTGAACCGCGACGGCGTGCTCGAGGTGGTCGAGCAGGTCGAGGTGCCGCCGGACGGCACGTTCCAGATGTCGCTGCCGCTGCGGCTGCAGGTACGCGACGATGTCGAGCGCCGCTTCAAGGTCACCGACGTCGACACCAAGGGCGCGGGCACCGCGACGGTCGCCAACGACCAGTTCACCATCGAGGCCAAGCCCGGCACATCGACCTTCACCTACTCGGTGCACAACCTGGTCAGCGATGCCCCGGGCAGCCAGGTGTTCAACTGGATCGGGGTGGTGCGCAGCGATATCGCCGCGATCAGCGCCACGTTGATCAGTCCCAGTTTCGAAATGGGCATCGTGGACTGCAAACTCGGCCCGCCCGGCAACACCAGGGCCTGCGCCGACGTGAAGACCGAGGTCGACGGCGTGCTCTACCTGGAGCAGACGGATCTGCACAAGGGCGACGGGATCGACCTCACCCTGCAGTTGCCGCCGAACACGGTGCCGAGCAATGCCGACGTGCGCGACGACAGCGCCGCGGGTCCGTTCGCGTTCACCACGCCGGTGCTGATCGCGTTCGGCGTGCTGGTGCTCGCGCTGATCGGCCTGGCCGTCTTCGCGTTGCGTGCGCGGCGGCAGAACGCCGCGGCGGGTACGGGCTCGCAGACCCTCGATCCGCTGCTGCGCGAGGGTGATCGGGTCCAGTTCGTCTCGCCCGACGGTGTGCTGCCCGGCGAGGCCGGGTTGCTGCTGGACGAGCACGTCGACCCGGTCGACATCGCCGCGACAGTGGTCGATCTCGCGGTGCGCCGCTATATCCGGGTGCTGCCGCTCAGCGATACCGACTGGCGGATCACCCGGGTCAATACGCCCGACGACCAGCTGCGCGGCTACGAGAAAGCGGTCTATCTGGCCCTGCTGCCCGAGGGCACGGACGCCGTCACGATGACCGAGTTGCGCGCGCCCGGACGGGTGCAGTCCGGTCCGGTGCGCACCGCACTGCTCGACGACGCGGTCGCTCGCGGCACCTTCGCCGACCGGCGGCGGCTCGGCCTGGCCGGCTGGCTCGGCGGCGCGTTGATCGTCGCGGGTATCGCCGTCACGATCGGGCTCGCGCTCACCGCCGGACATGCGCTGGTCGGCGTGGCGATCGCGCTCGCGGGTATCGCCACGGTGCTGCTGCCGAAGTATCTGCCGGTGCGGACCGCGCACGGCCTAGCCCTGTCCGGGCAGATCCGCGCGTTGCAGCGTGGGCTGGAAGCGACTCGGCGCGAACAGGTTCCGCCGATCGATCAGGAGACGGTGTTCTCCCGTGCGCTGCCGTTCATGGTGATCGGCAGCCGGGCCGACAACTGGATCCGGGCCTTCCGCGATCTCAACCCGTCCGCCGACGCGCAGCCCGGGCTGTACTGGTTCGGCGGTTTCGAACGCGACCGCAACCTGCAGCGCTTCGCCGGGCACTTCCCGTTCTTCATCACCGCGCTGGAAGGCTTGTTCGCACCGGAGCGCTGAGCGCGCCGTTTCCCGCACACAGGAGACCGTGTGCGGGAAACGAGCGGCCGGAATCCTCAGTCGGCCAGCGTGGTTCGGCGGATCGCCGCCAGCGGGTCCGCGTAGAGCACGCTGAGCGAGGTGACCACGGCGGCGAATTCCTGGACCTTGCCGCCGAATCCACTGATCCGGATATCGGTGGGCGGCAGGCTGGAACCCTGGTTGAAAGCGCGGGCCACATGCGCGACCGCGGGACGGTAGCCGGTGAAGGCCTGGCCGCCCAGGATCACCCGGTCGGGGTTGAGCATGTCCCGGACCATCGCCACGGTGTTGCCGAGGATGGTGGCGCGCTCGGCGAGCAGTTCGCGCGCGGGCTCGGACCCGGACTCGGCGGCTCGGTACAGATCGGCGATCGTAGAGCCCGCGGTTCCGTTGTGCGCCGGGATGATTCCGCGTCCGACGGCCCGCGAGTGCAGCGAGCGGTCGCCGACGGTGACCTCGAGGCAGCCACGCCTGCCGCAGGTGCATTCCACGTCGGAGCCGGTCGGCAAGTGTGCGATGGAGCCGGGCCCGTTGCTCGGGGTGTGCACGCGACCGTCCAATGTCACTGCGACACCGGCGGTTTCCCGGACATAGAAGTAGAGGCTGCTGCCGCGTTCCGGGCCCGCGGTACGGCCGGCCGCGGCGTCGCGCGCTTCGATGGTGGGCAGCAACAATTCCGAGGCCGCCATCGCCTCGACGTGCGGCGCCACCGAGACCGGCAGCTCCAGCACCTCGCCGAGCACGGCGCCGATCTGCGCGCCCTGCCACTCCAGCTTGGGATGATCGACCACGCCGGTGACCGGGTCGACCCGGCCGCCGATGGCGACCCCCGCCCAGAGCGGCTTGCGCCGATGCCAGCGCTGCAGGAACGCCTTCGCGCTGCGGGCGACGGTGGTGGTGGCGAATTCCTGACCGGTCTGCGGGGTGGCGATGGCCAGTCCACCGAGGATGCGGCCGCGCAGGTCGGCCGCCACGATCTTGGTCACCGCGGCGCCGACGTGGATGCCGAGGGTGAGGTACGCCTCGTGATCGATCTCGAAGGGCACCCGGGGCCGTCCGACCGCACCCGAGGCCGTGAGGTCGGGCCGTTCGCGCAGCAGGCCGGCGGCGAGCAGCGCGGATACCTGGCGGTTGACCGTCGCGATGCTCAAACCCGTTGTGCGCGCGGCATTGTCGCGCGAGACAGGGCCGCCGGTCGCGGCGCGCAATACCGCGGCCGCCGGGTTGTCGCCGAGACGCAGTTCGGGTGCGACCACGGGACGCTGGACCCGGGCTCGACCGTTGGTGACCCTGGCGGTGGAGCGTTCAAGGGTAGGGAGGGACATAGTGCAGATTCCTTGCCGAGGTCCCGCACCGGGGCGGGACGTGCCTACGTGGGCGACTGGGCAGTGAACGAGCCGAAAAGGCTGCTCAGCTGCAGCAAGGGCGACAACACAGTTCGCGCGTCAAAGGCAGCCGGAGCCCGAGCGCGGCGGTCACATAGGTGACCCGCAGGGCGGTCGGTCGGCTGGCAGACATGTAAAAGAAATTAACACCGGTTGGCGCGACTCACCAAGCCTCAAACTGCCGCTGTGTTCTCACCCACACTATTTCCGCAGGTCACGCGGCTGCGACGGGCGCGGCGGCGACCGCTTTCTCCGCCTGCTACGAGAAAAACCCCGCTCAGCGGGGCTGGGCGGGGTCTCTCGGAGCGGTTGTGGACTACTTCGGCGGGGCCACGAACGGCTGGTTGATTGTGGTGAAGTACTGAATCGCCGCACCGATGGCGACCGGGGCGGTCACGAAGATCTGGCCCGCGACGGTGCCCAGGGCGCCGATGGCGATGATGCCGCCGAGGCAGCCGATGGCGGCCGCGGGGATGAACGGGCCGAACAGGCCGATGATGGTGGCCGAGGCGACGGTGGCGCCGGCGATGCCGCCGAGCACGCAGCCGACGGCCGCGCCGCCGAGACCGCCGACCAGGGTGCCGATCGTGGCGCCCGCGCTGATGGTGCTGGTCAAGCGGCTCCAGGCCGCCTGCTCACGGTCGTACTCGTTCTTCCACGGCGCCTTGTCCTCGAACGGCAGCGCGATCGGCTTGTAGACGGCGTGCGCCTGGTCGAGCTGCGGGGTGAGCGTCGCGGTGCGCTGCGAGATCTGCGCGGCGATCGGGAACTCGAACTCGTCGATGCGAAGCGTCAGCGGGGTGGCGGCCACGGTGGTGCCGTCGGCGGCCTTGACCTTGAAGGCACCGTCTTCGACCACGAGCGAGCCGGCGTCGGTCTCGATGATCGATGACGTGTCGGTGGTGCGCGCGGTGAAATTTACCGGGCCCGGGGCGGTTTCGGGCGCGGCGACGGAGGTGCCCGCGGCCACTCCGGTCGCCATGATCACCAACGCGGCGACCACGGCCAGCTTCCTCATCCTCATCTACTGCATTCCCTCGATCTCGATGTGCGTTTCTCCTGGCGAAGCATCGAGCAGAAAGCGCAGGAGAACGAGGGAATAACGCAGGCAGATTCCAACTGGCGACGTCAGTGCGACCGGCGTTGCCCGGCCAGCCAATCCATCAGGTCCGCGGGCGCGGGATCCGCGCCGATCAGGTCGACCACCACGTGGCCGATGCACGCCGCGCGCAGCACGCGATTGGCCACCTCCTCCGTATCGCCCCACGGGATGAACGGTTTGGCGATCAGCAGCGAGGCGATGCCGTGCGCGGCCGCCCAGAGGTCGAGCACGACCGGCAGGGTGTCGCCGGAGGTGAACACGCCCGCGTCCATGCAGTCCTGTACGGTCTGCGAAAAGTGCTGGAACGCACCGCTGGTCATCACCTGATCGACCGCGCTGCTCGATTCGGTGGGCAGGGTCGCCAGCCGGTACTGCTCCGGATGTTCGCGCGCGAACCGGACGTACGCCAACCCCTGCTGCTGCATCCGGGTGAGCGGCGTGGCGGCGGGATCGGTCGCGGCCACGATCGCGGCGTCCAGATTCTCGAAAACTTGCACGACGACGGCCCCGATGAGCTCGTCTTTGTCGGCGAAGTGCCGGTAGATCGAGGGCGCGCTGACTCCGACCCGCTGGCTGATCGCGCGGATCGACACGGCATCGGCGTGCCCGGTGCGGGTCAGCAATTCCGTTGCCGCGTCCAGGATTTCGGTGCGAAGCTGAGCACCGGCGCCACGGGCCGAGCGGGATCGACCGGCACGGATCATTTGCGCCCGGCCAGCACGGGTTCGGCAGGCTCGCTCTCCTCGCGCAGGCCGATCCGGGCGTGCAGCCGGGCCAGCGGCTTGGGCGCCCACCAGTTCGCGGTGCCCATCAGTTTCATCAGCGCGGGCGCGAGCATGGTGCGGATCAGGGTGGCGTCGGCGAGCACGGTCAAGGTCAGGCCCAGGCCCATCAACTGGATGAACGACACCTTCGAGGTGATCATCGCGCCGATCACGATCGCCATGAGCACGGCCGCGGCCGTGTAGATCCGGCCGGTCCGCGCGATGCCGACCGCGAGGGCGTGCACGTTGTCCTCGGCGGTGCGCACGACGACGCCGTCGACGACCCGGCCCGAGGCCAGCCACTCCTCCCGGATCCGGGACAGCAGGAACACCTCGTAGTCCATCGACATGCCGAAGGCGACGCAGAACATCAGAATCGGGGTGGTCGGCGTCAGATAACCCACCGCCGTGAACCCGAGCAGGTCCGCCAGATGGCCGTCCTGGAAGATCCAGACCATCGCGCCGAACGCGGCGGCCATCGAAAGCGTGTTGAGCACAATGGCTTTCAGCGGCAGCAGCACGCTACCGGTGAACAGGAACAGCACGACGAAGGTGGCGAGCGCGATGAGGGCGACCGCGGGCAGCATGCGCTTGCTCAGCGAATCGAGGGCGTCGGCGTTCACCGCGGCGGCGCCGCCGAACAGGGTCGGGCCGGGGGCGGGCACGTCCCGCAGGGCGAGCAACTGCGCCTTGCCCGCGGGGGAGAACGGGTCCGGCCGGGTCGCCACGCTCACGTATTCGCCGGTGTCGTTGGCCATTCCGGGCGGGCCGCTCGCCATCCGTGCGCCCTTGATGTAGATGCCCGCGCTGGACAGCACCGCCGAAACGCCGTCCACCCGAGACAGACCCGTGGCATAGTCGCCGATCGGCCCTGGCCCGCCGTGATATCCGTCCAACACGATCGTGGTGTTGTTACCGGAGTTGGCCGCAGGGAACTCGGCCCGCAGCACATCGCCGACCTGCCGGCTCGCCGCCGAGGTCGGCAGTACGCGGTCGTCCGGGTAGCCGAATTTCACTGAGAGGAAAGGCGATCCGAGGGCCAGGAACAGGACGACGAGCAGCAGGGCCACCGGTACCGAACGCCGGGTCACCCAGGTCACCGCGCGGTACCACCAGCTCTGTTCCGGCCGTTGGACTTTCAGCGGATCGGGCGCGGGGCGGCCGAACATGCGGCGCAACGGAATTCGGATATCCAGCGCGTTCACCCGATGGCCGAGCAGCACGAGCGCCGCGGGCAGGATCACGATGGCCGCCGCCGCGGCCGCGACGACCACGGCGACGCCGGCATAGGCGAACGAGCGCAGGAAGTAGATGTCGAAGATGCTCAGCACGGACATCGAAAGCGCAACGGTCAGCGCCGAATACAGCACCGTGCGGCCCGCGGTCTGCACGGCGCGGACGGTGGCGCGCACCGGATCGAGGCCGTTGGCGAGCTCTTCCCGGTACCGGCTGACGATGAACAGGCTGTAGTCGATCGCCAACGCCAGACCCATCGCCGTCGTCATGTTCAGCGCGTAGATGGAGACGTCGGTGATCAGCGTGAACATCCGCAGGATGGCCAGCGTGGCGAGGATCGCGAAGATGCCGACCGTGAGCGGCAGGGCGGCGGCGATCACGCTGCCGAACACCAGGATCAGCACGATCAGCGAGATGGGGATCGCCACCCCCTCCGCCACCGCGAGGTCGTGCGTGATCTGCTTGTTCACGTCGTGGAAGACCGACGCGATGCCGCTCTGCCGGACGGTGATGCCGTCGGCGCTGCCCGCGAGTTGTTCGGTGAGCTCGCCCGCGGTGCGCTGGGCCTCGGTGTCGTCGCCGGTCAGGTAGGCGAGCACGAGCGCGTCCTTGCCGCTGGTGCTGCGCAGTGCGGAGCCCACGGCGGGCGGGGCGGTCCAATAGGACTGCACGCCCTTGACGTCGGGGCGGGCTCGCAGCGTGTCCACCAGGCGGGTGCCGACGGCGCGGGTCGCCGGTGCGTCGGCGCCCGCGTCGGAGCTGACCAACAGGATGTAGTTGGGTGCCGCGCCGTCGAAATTGTCCGCGAGCAGCCGGGTGACCTCGGAGGAGTCGGCATCGGGCGAGGTGAAGCCCGCGGACTTCAGGTGCGATGCCGCCGTCGCGCCGAACGCGCCGCAGGCGATCGCCAGCGCGGCCGCGGCGATCAGGATGGCGCGTGGATACCGCGTGACCAGCTGTGCGATCCGAATCAGCATGCGCGGCTCCCTCGCTCGGCGCAGTAAGGTAACGGCGTTAGCGTAACGCCGTTAACCCTGCGCCGACAGAGGGAGCCGGTACCGGGTCAGTGATCCCGGTCACCCGCAGTGCCGTGGCCGAAGTGGCCGCCCTCGCCGAATCGGCGCGGCGCGTGACCGTGCACGCCCTCGGCGTAGGCGGTCTCGGCATGCAGTGCGAAGTCGATGCCCGCCGTCTCGTCTTCCTTGCTCACCCGGAAGCCGATGATCCGGTCGATGAGCTTGCCGAGCGCGAACGTCACCAGGAACGCGTAGGCCGCGACCACGAGCACGCCGACCAGCTGCTTACCGAGCTGGGCGAAACCGCCGCCGAAGAACAGACCGTCGACGCCGCCGGTCATCACCTGAGTGGCGAGCAGGCCGATCAGCACCGTGCCCACGATGCCGCCGACGAAGTGCACGCCCACCACGTCGAGCGAATCGTCATAGCCCGCTTTGAATTTCCAGCCCACCGCGAACGAGCACACCACGCCCGCGGCGAGCCCGACGAGCAGCGCGCCGAGCGTGTTCACCGAGCCGCAGGACGGGGTGATCGCGACCAGCCCGGCCACCACGCCGGAGGCCGCGCCGAACGTGGTCGGCCTGCCGTCACGGATCTGCTCGACCGCGAGCCAGCCGAGCATGCCGAGACAGCCCGCCACCAGCGTGTTCAAGAAGACCGCTGCCGCAATGCCGTTCGCGGACAGCGCCGAGCCCGCGTTGAAGCCGAACCAGCCGAACCAGAGCAGGCCCGCGCCGAGCAGCACGAAGGGCAGGTTGTGCGGGCGCATCGCGTCGGTCTTGAACCCGATGCGCGGACCGAGCACCAGGGCCAGCGCGAGTGCCGAAGCGCCCGAAGCGATTTCGACGACCAGACCGCCCGCGTAGTCCAGCGCGCCGAACGAGGCCAGCCAGCCGTCCGGACCCCACACCCAGTGTGCGATCGGCGCGTACACGGCCAGCGCCCACACCGGCACGAACACCATCCACGCGGCGAACTTCGCCCGATCCGCGATCGCGCCGCTGACCAGTGCCGCGGTCAGGATCGCGAAGGTCAGCTGGAACGTGGCGAACAACAGTTCCGGTACCGCGCCGCGCACGGTGCCCGGATCGATGTTCGCCATACCGAAGTGGTCCAGGTTGCCGATCAGGCCGCCGCCCGCGTCGTCGCTGAAGGCCATGCTGTAGCCGAGCAGCAGCCAGGCCACGGTCACCAGCGGGATCGCGATGAAGTTCATCATCAGCATGTTGAGCACGCCGGTCGAGCGCACCATGCCGCCGTAGAACAGCGCGAGCGCCGGGGTCATCAGCAGCACGAGGGCGGTGCTGACGAGCAGCCAGGCAGTGGCCGCGGGATCGAGGGGTGTGGGCACGGTAGCTCCTTCCACGCAGGATGCGTTGCAAGGAAATTACCGAACGGTCACCACCGGATATGCGCTGGTCCGCGTATTGCGCAGGGTTCTGGACATGGGATGTTTCGCCCGCACTGTGGGATCAGGGCCGCTCCTGCTACCAGTCGGTAGGGCTCAGGAGGCGCGGGATTTGCGGGCGATCGCGCGCTGGCCGCGCTTGCCCGGCACGGGCAACTCGTCCTCCAGGGCTACCCAGTCGGCGGTGGTCAGCCAGAGCTCCTGCGCCCGGGCGTCGGCCGTGTTGTGGAAGACCCGGCGGCCCCGGTCGTCGCGCAACTCCTGGGCCACGGTGCACCAGCGCGGGGCGCGGCCGTGCTCGGTCCGGTAGTCGGCGAGGTAGGCGGCTACGGCGGTGCCGATGGTGTTGACCGGGCGCAGCGACACCCGGTTGCCGTATTGATCGGCGTGGAACCGGCGGCCCGCGCACAGCGAACCCGCGTTGGCGTTGGAGGCGATCCAGCCGGCCCGCTGCGCGCGCTCGATCAGCCACAGGTGTTTGACGGCAGCGGGCGCGATATCGCCGATCCGGGTTCGGATCAGCGACATGACCTCGTCGGAGGACAACACGTCGCGCCGGGTCGGGCCGATGCCGTGCGCGGTCCAGTGCGCGTCGGCGAGCACGGCGAGCGCGCGGCCGAAGTCATCGATGCTGCGCTGGGCGCGGCGGCCGAGGCGCTCGATGCGTTCGGCCTCGCGCCGCATCTCGTTCTGCGCGGTGAGGGTGCGGATCGCGGCCATCGTCGGGACCTGGCCGCGCTCGAGCAGTTCGAGGATGGCGGTGGAGGTGGCGGGATCGGCCGCGGCGGTCACCGGGAGCGAATCGCGTTTGATCGCGAAGTCCTGCGGACTGATCGCGCGACTCAGCAGGTCTACAGCGGATGGATTGCCGGCGAAATCGGTGCTGGCGAGCAACGCGGCGGCGATGTCGTCGGGCGACACGGTGAGCAGTTCCTCCGATGGACGTGGCACTCGGTGGCGCTGGAACCTTTGGGTGCTGAACTGTGCACTTCGGTTGTGCCCCGGTCGGGATGAGGGACCGGCCGGGGCAACCAACCTGATGAAGGTTTGGCTACCGAAGTTGCCGATTGCCACGGTAGCCAGACGATTGCGTCGATGTCATCCGTGTTGACGCTTTCGTTATCTCCATAAACCTGCGGCAAATCGGGGGATGAGTCTTATTTTCCGGTCTACTTGGGGGAATTGGGCGGTAGTTTCCCCGTCGCGACCGGTGTCGCATCCGTGATTGCCGGTACGTTGCCAATGCTGTCGTGGGTCGACGGGGTCTAATGGGGGTCTCGGAATCTTGTGAGTTAGATCACATCTATTGCGCTGCGTTGCCGAGTTTCCGCCGCGCCGAGCACCACGACGAGCGGGAATGTTCTTTGTCGGTGCACGCCGGTAACCTCTGCCCGTGGCTCTGTACCGGAAGTACCGACCGGCAACGTTCGCTGAGGTAGTGGGTCAGGAGCACGTCACCGACCCACTGAGCACCGCCCTCGACACCGGGCGGATCAGTCATGCCTATCTGTTCTCCGGGCCGCGTGGCTGCGGTAAGACCTCGTCCGCCCGCATCCTTGCGCGCTCGCTGAACTGCGCCGAGGGGCCCACGTCCACGCCGTGCGGCACCTGTCCGTCCTGTGTCGCGCTCGGCCCGGGCGGCCCCGGCAACCTGGACGTGATCGAACTCGACGCCGCCAGCCACGGTGGTGTCGACGACACCAGGGAACTGCGCGACCGCGCCTTCTACGCCCCCGCCGAATCCCGGTATCGGGTGTTCATCGTCGACGAGGCGCACATGGTCACCACGGCGGGTTTCAACGCGCTGCTGAAAATCGTCGAAGAGCCGCCCGCCCACCTCATCTTCATCTTCGCCACCACCGAGCCGGACAAGGTGCTGCCCACCATCCGTTCGCGCACCCACCACTACCCGTTCCGGCTGCTGCCGCCCGCGACCATGCGCGGCCTGCTCGGCAAGATCTGTGATCAGGAGCAGGTGCCGGTCGAAGAAGCGGTGTACCCGTTGGTGATTCGCGCGGGCGGCGGTTCGCCCCGCGACAGCCTCAGCGTGCTCGACCAGTTGCTGGCCGGCGCGGGCCCCGAGGGCGTCACCTACTCCCGGGCGGTCTCACTGCTCGGCGTTACCGACGTCGCGCTGATCGATGACGCGATCGGCGCGCTCACCACCGACGACGGCGCCGCGCTGTTCGGCACCGTCGATCGAGTGGTCGAGGCCGGGCACGATCCGCGCCGTTTCGCCGTCGACCTGCTCGAGCGCTTGCGCGATCTGATCCTGATGCGCGCCGTCCCCGACGCGGTGGACCGCGGCCTGGTCTCCGGGCCCGGCGACGTGCTCGATCGGATGCGCGACCAAGCCGAACGGCTCGGGCCCGCCACCCTCACCCGCTACGCCGAACTGCTGCACGAGGCCCTCGGCGAAATGCGTGGCGCGACCTCCCCGCGCCTGCTGCTCGAGGTCGTCTGCGCCCGCATGCTGCTGCCCTCGGTCTCCGACGCCGAATCGGCCACCCTGCAACGCCTGGAACGCCTCGAACGCGGCTTCGCCGGCGGAGCCGTCCCTCCCGCGCCCCCCACCACAAACCCCGCCCCTGCAGCCGGCACCCCAGCCCCCGCCCCGATCCCCGCCCCCGGCTCCGGCCCCGAATCGAACCGCCGCCGCGGCGCCGAAGCTCTCGCCGCCATCCGCCGCGAAGCCGCAGGCAAGGGTGCCGCCGGCGCACCCCGCGACGGTGTCGCCCCCGATCCGAGCACCGGCGGAACGCAAGGCTCCTCGGTGGACGCGTCGACCACCACGGCCGATGCGGTGCGGTCGCAACAGGTCGACGGGGCGGCTGCCGGGTCGGGCGCGCACGCGACGGCTGGCGTTCCCGAGACTGAGCGACCGGCCGATCGGTCGAGCGAGTCCGCTGCCGACCAGGTGCCTGCGACCCCGAGCGGCGCAACTGCCGAACACGCTGAATCTCAAGTGGCGCAGCATGTTTCCCGGTCCGCGCAGGGCGACGGGCCGCGCGCCGCCGGAGCGGCGGACGGTTTCGATGGCAGCGCCGAGGGATCGGCTGCTGCGCCGAGCCGCGATGCGACTTCGCGCGATATCCACGGGGGACCTGGCGGGGCTGCCGACCACCACGCGCCCGCCGCGCGGTCCACCACAGCGGGGGGCGTGGTCTCCGGCCAGGCCGCGCCGACCACACAGGGCGAGCCCGCCGGCCATTCCGCGCCAGGCGCGCCCGTCGAGTCGGCCGCGCCGGTAGCGCAGGGCGGGCCCGCCGCGCAGCCGACGTCTGCCCCGCAGGATGGGCCGACTGTGCAGTCCGGCCCCACGACGCAGGGCGCGCCTGCCGCACATGGTGCATCTGCCGAGTCGGCCGCGCCGGTAGCGCAGGGCGGACCCGCCGCGCAGCCGACGTCAGCCCCGCAGGGTGCTGCTGCCACACCGGGTGCATCCGCCGCGCAGGGAGCACCTACCGTGCAGGAGGTAGCCGGCGCGCAGGCTGCGCCGAATGCGCAAGGTGCGCAGTCCGCGGCCGCCGCGCCAACCGCCCTGGACGAATCCGCTGCGCCCGCCGCGCAGTCCGCGCCCGCCGCGCCTGCCGCGCAGTCCGCGCCTGCCACACAAGCTGCGCCTGCCGCGCAGTCCGCGCCCGCCGCGCCTGCCGCGCAGTCCGCGCCTGCCACACAAGCTGCGCCTGCCGCGCAGTCCGCGTCTGCCGGGCAGTCCGCGCCTGCCGGGCAGTCCGGGCAGGACGGGGATCTGTTGCGGGAAGTGGAAAGTTCTTGGGGGGATATTCGGGCCAAGGTGCGGGAGTTCGGGGCTGCGGTGCAGGCGATGCTGGCGGGGGCTTCGGTGGCGCGGATCGAAGGCGATGTCATCGTGTTCGCGCATCAGCATGCGCCGCTCGCGCAGCGACTGTCCGATCCGCGCAACGTGGACGCGGTGCGGTCGGCGGTGCGCGCGGTGCTGGGACGTGAGCTGGATGTGCGCTGGGAGGCCGGGGGTGCCGCGACCCGGCCCGCGGCCGCGCAGCGGGCGACGGGTCAGGCGAAACCGCAGCGTGCGGCGGGTCAATCGGCCGGTCGCGAGGCCGGTGCCGCGGGCGGGCGGGGCTCGGACGCGCCCGCGCCGCCGCGTTTCTCCCGGCCGAGCCAGGCCAAGAATGCCGCCGCGGACAAGGCCGCGAACCGGCCGCGGTCGTTCGGCGACGACGATATTCCGCCGCCGGACTTCCCCGATCTACCGGATGATCCCGGCCCTTTTGACGGTGCGCCGGCCGAGCCGGCGCAGCCTCCGACCGGAAGTGACACGGGCAGCGGCAACGGCTGGACCGCCGACCGGGCGGTCCCGGTCGACACCCCCGAGGACGAAGAGGAGATGATCCGCGCCGCGGCGGTGCCGGTGGCGCCCGAGGATCGCCGCGACCCCGACGAGGTCGCCCTCGAATTGCTGAAGAGTGAGCTGGGGGCCACACGCCTGAGTGGTTGACAACCACCGCCGTCACGACGTTAAGTTAACCGGAGTTCGCACGCCACGCTAATATGAACGGGTGGCCGTGAGCTCCGGTACGACGAGGTTCTATGGTAAGCCCAGGCGTATGGGCGATCGGAACCTGCGTCCGCCGTCGCATGCCGCGTTTTGTACAGCGTCAGGACGGTCGGTCGCAGGACCGGTCGGCGAGGTTACCCGCGCCTACGCCGCATCGCGCGGGGTAGGCGCACAGAGCGCTCGGGCGGACCACGTCCGGCCGCCGCACCTTTAAGGAAGGAACACTCCGATATGACCACAGAGGCCTACATTTACGAGGCCATCCGCACTCCGCGCGGCCGCGGCAAGAAGAACGGCTCGCTGCATTCGGTCAAGCCGATCGACTTGACTGTTGGTCTCATCCAGGAGCTGCGCGGCCGTTTCCCCAACCTCGACGAGGATCGGATCTCCGACCTCATCCTCGGTGTCGTCAGCCCGGTCGGTGACCAGGGCATGGACATCGCTCGCACCGCCGTGACCGTGGCCGGTCTGCCGGACACCGTCGGCGGCTTCCAGCTCAACCGCTTCTGCGCCTCCGGCCTCGAGGCCGTCAACCTGGCCGCGCAGAAGGTGCGCTCGGGCTTCGACGATCTGGTGATCGCCGGTGGCGTCGAGTCCATGTCCCGGGTCGCGATGGGCTCCGACGGCGGCGCCTGGGCGCTGGACCCGGCCACCAACTACGACACCTACTTTGTGCCGCAGGGTGTTTCGGCCGACCTGATCGCCACCATCGAGGGCTTCAGCCGCGAGGACGTGGACTCCTACGCGGTGCGCTCGCAGGAGCTGGCCGCCAAGGCCACCACCGGCGGCTACTTCGCCAAGTCGATCGTCCCGGTCAAGGACCAGAACGGCATCGTCGTGCTGGACAAGGACGAGCACATGCGGCCGGGCACCACGTCCGAGGATCTGGCCAAGCTGAACCCGTCCTTCGCCGTGATCGGTGAGATGGGCGGCTTCGACGCCGTCGCGCTGCAGAAGTTCTACTTCGTCGAGAAGATCAACCACGTGCACCACGGCGGCAACAGCTCGGGCATCGTCGACGGCGCCGCGCTGGTGCTGGTCGGCACCGAGGAGGCGGGCAAGGCCTCCGGTCTGACCCCGCGGGCCCGCGTCGTCGCGACCGCGACCAGTGGCGCCGACTCGACCATCATGCTCACCGGCCCCACCCCGGCCGCCAAGAAGGCGCTGGCCAAGGCGGGTCTGACCATCGAGGACATGGACCTGGTCGAGATCAACGAGGCGTTCGCCTCCGTGGTGCTGAAGTTCCAGAAGGACCTGAACGTCCCGGACGAGAAGTTGAACGTCAACGGTGGCGCGATCGCCATGGGCCACCCGCTGGGTGCCACCGGCGCGATGATCACCGGCACCATGGTCGACGAGCTGGAGCGCCGCAACGGCCGCTACGCCCTGATCACCCTGTGCATCGGCGGCGGCATGGGCGTGGCGACCATCATCGAGCGCGTCTAATCCCAACCGGCAGCTGCGAAATTCAAGGAGACACAGAGCTGTGACCAGCACCGAAACCAACATGATCGGTTGGGAGCAGGATTCGGACGGCATCGTCGTACTGACGATGGACGACCCGAACCAGGGCGCCAACACGATGAACGAGCTGTACAAGTCGTCGATGACGGCGACCGTCGAGAAGCTCGAAGCCGAGAAGGACAGCATCACCGGCGTGGTGATCACCTCGGCGAAGAAGACCTTCTTCGCGGGCGGCGACCTCAAGAACATGATGAAGGTCGGCCCGGAAGACGGCCAGGGCGTCATGGACGAGCTCGGCACCATCAAGGGCGCGCTGCGTCGCCTGGAGACCCTGGGTAAGCCGGTCGTCGCCGCCATCAACGGCGCGGCGCTCGGCGGCGGCCTGGAGATCGCGCTGGCCTGTCACTACCGGATCGCGGCCGACGTGCCGGGTTCGCAGATCGGCCTGCCCGAGGTCACCCTGGGCCTGCTGCCCGCCGGTGGCGGCGTGATCCGCACCGTGCGCATGCTCGGTCTGCAGAACGCCCTCATGCAGGTGCTGCTGCAGGGCCAGCGCAACAAGCCGGCCAAGGCCAAGGAGATCGGCCTGGTCAACGAGGTCGTCGGCACCGTCGAAGAGCTGGTTCCGGCCGCCAAGGCGTGGATCAAGGCGAACCCGGACAAGGGCGTGCAGCCCTGGGATGTCAAGGGTTTCAAGATCCCCGGCGGCACCCCGTCCAGCCCGGCCTTCGCGGCCAACCTGCCGGCCTTCCCGGCGAACCTGCGCAAGCAGATCAAGGGCGCGAACATGCCCGCCCCGCGGGCGATCATGTCCGCCGCGGTCGAGGGTTCGCAGGTCGACATCGACAACGCCTCGCTGATCGAGTCGCGCTACTTCGTGCACCTGCTCACCGGCCCGGTCGCGAAGAACATGATCCAGGCGTTCTTCTTCGATCTGCAGTCCATCAACAACGGTGGCTCGCGGCCGAAGGACGTGCCGAAGAAGGACATCAAGAAGATCGGCGTGCTCGGCGCGGGCATGATGGGCGCGGGCATCGCCTACGTCTCCGCCAAGGCGGGCTACCAGGTCGTGCTCAAGGACGTCAGCATCGAGGCGGCCGAGCGCGGCAAGAACTACTCCGAGAAGATCGAGGCCAAGGCCCTCTCCCGCGGCAAGACCACGGAGGAGAAGTCCAAGGCGCTGCTCGACCGGATCACCCCGTCCGCCGACGCCAAGGACTTCGACGGCGTGGACTTCGTGATCGAGGCCGTCTTCGAGAACACCGAGCTCAAGCACAAGGTGTTCCAGGAGATCGAGGACATCGTCACCCCCGACGCGCTGCTCGGCTCGAACACCTCGACCCTGCCGATCACCGGCCTGGCCAAGGGTGTCAAGCGCGAAGAGGACTTCATCGGTATCCACTTCTTCTCGCCGGTCGACAAGATGCCGCTGGTGGAGATCATCAAGGGCGAGAAGACCTCGCCCGAGGCGCTGGCCCGGGTGTTCGACTACACCCTCGCGATCAAGAAGACCCCGATCGTGGTGAACGACAGCCGCGGCTTCTTCACCTCGCGCGTGATCGGCACCTTCGTCAACGAGGCGATCGCCATGCTCACCGAGGGCATCGAGCCCGCGACCATCGAGCAGGCCGGTCTGCAGGCGGGCTACCCGGCCGCGCCGCTGCAGCTGTCGGATGAGCTGAACATGAAGCTCATGCAGAAGATCGCCAAGGAGACCATCGAGGCCGCCGAGCACGGCGACACCACGATGGGCAAGAAGCGGCATCCGGCGCAGGACGTCATCGACTACATGGTCGGCGAGGGTCGTCCGGGTCGCCTGGAGAAGGCGGGCTTCTACGAGTACGACGAGAACGGCAAGCGCACCGGTCTGTGGCCGGGCCTGCGTGAGCACTTCAAGACCACGGCGGACTTCACCGTGCCGCTGCAGGATCTGATCGACCGCATGCTGTTCGCGGAGGCGATCGAGACCCAGAAGTGCTTCGACGAGGGCGTGCTGGAGACCACCGCCGACGCGAACATCGGCTCGATCTTCGGCATCGGCTTCCCGGCCTGGACCGGTGGTGTGCACCAGTTCATCGTCGGCTACCCGGGTGGCCAGGCGGCGTTCGTCGAGCGTGCCGACTACCTCGCCAAGACCTACGGCGAGCGTTTCGAGGTTCCGGCCTCGCTGCGCAAGTAGTACGAATGGCAAAGCCCGCCACCGCAACTCGCGGTGGCGGGCTTTCGCCGTCTTCGGGGCTTGACGGGTCCGCACCGCCCGGTGCACCGCAAATCGGCGACGGAAAGACCACCGGGATAACGGAATTCGCCGGTTTATGCGGTGTTCACCCGCCGGTACCGTGCGGTGATTAGCGTGATGCGGATGGGACGACGGGTAGTGCGCGGGCAGACGTTGGTGATCGCGGCGCTGGCGGTGGCGCTCGGCGCGGTACCTGCCGCGCGGGCGGTACCCGAGGCGGAGGCCGGGCCCGGCGCGGGGGCGGTGCGGCTGCTCGGCGCGCAGGTGGTACCGAACGACCTGGTTTTCCAGGGCACCGCGGTCGGTGGTTTGTCCGGGATCGACTTCGACTCGCGCACCGGCGATTACGTGCTGATCAGCGACGACCGCTCAGAGCGGAACTCGGCGCGCTGCTACACCGCCCGCTTCGCCGTCGGTCCCGACGGTCTCGGCCCGGTGAGCTTCACCGGCACCCACCCGCTGCTGGCCGCGAACGGCGCGCCGTACGGTCCGAAGTCGGTGGATCCGGAGGAGATCCGGGTCGATCCGTGGACCGGCAACTACTTCTGGACGCAGGAGGGGGAGCGTACCGCCACCGTGCTCGCCGACCCCTCGGTGCGCGTGTCCCGGCCCGACGGCGCCTTCGCGGGCGAGCTGCCGATCCCGGACAACGAACGGATGCAACCGAATTCGGGTCCGCGCCAGAACAGCGTGCTGGAGGGCGCGACCTTCGCCGCCGGTGGCGCGCTGTTCGTGACCTCGGTGGAGGCCCCGCTGCTGCAGGACGGCCCGGAGCCGACGACCACCGCGGGCGCGCCCGCCCGCCTGACCGTGCAGGCCAGGACCGGTGCGCTGCTGGCCCAGTACGTGTACCCGCTCGAGCCGGTGTTCGCCGAGTCCCGGCCGACGCCCGGCCAGGGCGGTAACGGCATCGCGTCGATCCTCGCGGCCGATCCCTACGATCCGTCGAAGATCCTGGTGCTCGAACGGGCCTTCGTGGTCGGGGTCGGCAACAAGATCCGGATCTACGAGGCCGATCTGGGCGGCGCGACCAACGTGCTCGACGCCCCGATCGGCAATGCCCGCCCGGTGACCAAGCGGCTGCTGGTCGACCTGGCCGACGTCGGGTTGCCCGCCATCGACAATGTCGAGGGCATGACCTGGGGGCCGCGTCTACCCTCGGGCGAGCGCACCCTGGTTCTGGTGAGCGACAACAACTTCGCAGCGAACCAGATCACCCAGTTGATCGCCCTCGCCGTGCGCTAGGGGCCGCGCCGGTAGCCTCCGCGTGCCCCGGCCGCTGTCCAGCGTGCCGAGCCGACGCCGCCGGTCGGTAGCGGATCGCCGCGTTTCGCCCACGCCAGGCGTCAGAATGTAATGGAGCGGCTCTCGTTTCTGTGCGCATCGGAGGCGAGTCCCCGCCGCGTGGCACTGACCTGGGCAGAATTATCCGGAGGGTGGTGGTGGAAATCATGCGGATTCGAAACTTCTGCCGACCGATGCCGGGCCGCGCTACGTTGGAGTATGCGCAGACATATCGGACATCGCGGGGTTTCTCGTGCTGTCCGCGGTCGGCGCGCCAGTTGGTCGCCGGTGACGCCGATTCGATGTGAGTTCGAGGTGGTCACATGAATCCACGGACGCGTTCGGACGAGGTCGGTCCCGACTCGACCCCCGCCGACTCGGACACCCAGCGCCACCCGCTGCTCGGCATCGCCGACGAGCTGGAGGCGATGGGGCTCTCCGATGCGAAGGAGATCGGCCGGGGTGGATTCGGCGTGGTGTACCGCTGTGTGCAGCGGGCGCTCGAGCGCGTCGTCGCGGTGAAGGTGCTCTCCTCGGAGATCGAGGTGGAAAGCCGCGAGCGCTTCCTGCGCGAGGAACAGGCCATGGGCCGACTGTCCGGCCATCCGAACATCGTCGATATTTTGCAGGTCGACGTCACGCCCAGCGGTTTGCCGTTCATCGTGATGCCGTACTGCACCCGTGGCTCACTGGAGCAGGTCATCCGCGATCAGGGCCCGCTCACCTGGGCCGATTCGCTGCGGGCCGGGGTGAAGCTCGCGGGCGCGATCGAGAGCGCGCACCGGGCTCAGATCCTGCACCGCGACGTCAAACCGGCGAACGTGCTGCTCAGCGGTTACGGCGAACCGCAGCTGACCGATTTCGGGATCGCCCGCATCCCCGGCGGTTTCCAGACCTCCAGCAGCATGATCACGGGCTCGCCCGCGTTCACCGCGCCGGAGGTGCTCAAGGGCGACGATCCGACCATCCGCTCCGACGTCTACGGCCTGGGCGCCACCCTGTTCGCGCTGCTCACCGGTCATGCGGCGTTCGAGCGGCAGGCGGGGGAGAAGGTGGTCGCGCAGTTCCTGCGGATCACCACCCAGCCGGTGCCCGATCTGCGCGAGCACGATATTCCCGCCGACGTGGCCGAGGTGATCCAGCACGCGATGGCGACCGATCCCGCCGATCGCCCCACGACGGCCTACGACTTCGGCCAGCTGTTGCGTTCGGTGCAGCGCGATCACGACCACATGCCCGACGAGATGGCGTTGCTGGAAACCGTCGCCGCGCCCGAGCCGATCGATCGTCCGGCGGAGACCTCGTCGTCGCGCCCCGCGGTGACCGCCCGGCGCAGTTGGCCGTTGACGTTGCGGCCCGCGGTGTCTCAGCACACCGGCAGTGGACGGCAGGCGGGTACGGGAGCGACCCTCCCGCCCACGGCCGCCACGAAGTTCCGGCCGCCGACCCCGGCTCGGGAGCCGGTGCCGCGCCCGCGCCTGCTGGATGTGCTGCGGGCCGGCGGCCGGCGCAGGCTGGCCGTGATCCACGCGCCCGCCGGGTTCGGCAAGAGCACGGTGGCCGCGCAGTGGCGTACCGACCTGACCGAGCGCGGTATCCCGGTCGCCTGGCTCGGGGTCGACCACGGTGACGACAACGAGATCTGGTTTCTCGCGCACCTGATCCAGGCGATCCGCCGGGTGCGCCCGGATATCGGCAACGGCTTGGATCAGGTGCTGGAGGAAAGACCCGCCGACGCAGCCGCTTTCGTGATTTCCACGCTGATCGACGAGATCCACGCGAGCGGCAGCACCCTGGTCGTGGTGGTCGACGACTGGCACCGGGTCACCGACGCGGGCGCGCACCGGGCGATGGACGCGCTGCTGGACAACGGTTGTCACCATCTGCGCTTCTTGGTGACCAGCAGGGAGCAGTCCGGCCTGCCCACCAGCCGGATGCGGGTGCACGACGAACTGGTCGAAATCGGTTCCGCCGCACTGCGCCTGACCGTGGCGGAGACCCGGGAGATCCTGGTGCAGCGGCACGGTTTCGCGCTCACCGACACTCAGGTGTCGGAGATCCACCGGACCACCGACGGCTGGCCCGCCGCCATCCAGCTGGTCAGCTTGTCCCTACGGGGCAAGACCGATCCGGTGCAGCTGCTCGCGCAACTGTCCGGGGGTAATCACGGCATTCGCGAGTATCTCGCCGAAAACGTCTTGGACACACTGGAACCCAGGATGCTCGACTTCCTGATGTCGATCGCGGTGACCGAGCGGGTGTGCGGTTCACTGGCTTCGGCGCTGTCGGCGGACGAGGACGCCGAACAGCTGCTCATCCAGGCCGAGCAGCGGGAACTGTTCCTGCGCCGGATCGAGCACGACCCGGAATGGTTCCGGATGCAGCCGCTGTTCGCCGAGCATCTGCGGGCCCGCTTGGAGCGCGCGCAGCCGGGGAAGTCGAAAACCCTGCACCGCAAGGCCTCCCGCTGGTACGCCGAACACCAGCTGCTGCGTAAATCGGTGGATCACGCGCTGGCGGCCACCGATCTCAAGATGGCGCTGGACCTGCTCGAGGTCGGCGGTATGGACCTCATCGACCGGTCCCGGCTGGCCACGCTGCTCGGCACGGTCTCGAAACTGCCGATGCAGCAGGTGGCGTCGCGGTCCAAGCTCTTGATGGCGGTGGCGCGGGCGAATGTGAATCTGCAGCAGTCCGGTGCGGCGCGGACGGCGCTGGGCCGGTTGTCGAATCTGCTCGCGCGGGGCGCGGCCACCGACGAGGACGTCAAACAGCAGCGCTGCCAGGCCGCTGTGCTCGGCGCCGCCGATCAGATCGCCAGGGACCGGACCGAAGGTGTGCTCGATCGGGTTGCGGACTGCCTGCAGAGTCCGGCGGACCTGCCCGCCTGGACCGTGTCGACCGCGGCGAATCTGACCTCGTTCGTGCGGTTGTGCGAGTTCGACTTCGACGGCGCGCGGTCCATCCAGGACTGGGCGGCGGAATATCATGCGCGGTCCAAGGATCCGCTCGGTGCGGTGTTCGGGCTGTGCGGGCGCGGCGCGGCCGCCTACGAGCAGCTCGACATTCCCACGGCGGCACAGTGTTTCCAGGAGGCGTGGGAGGTCGCGAAGGCGCGTTCGGGTCCGCGCTCGCACGCGGTGCGGGTCGCGGCGGCGCTGCTCGGTGAATTGAACTACCGCCGCGGCGATCTGGACGTCGCCGACCAGCTGCTCGACGAAAGCCACCAGCTGGTCGCCCGAGTCGGCCCAGTGGATTTCCTCATCGCGACCTTCGTGGTCGGTGCGCGGGTGAAAGCGGTACTGGGCGACCTGTTCACGGCCGCGGCCCGGCTCGACGAGGGCGCGCGGATCGCCGCCGACAACCGGCTGACCCGGCTCGGCGCGCATATCCGCGCCGAACGGGTCCGCCTCGGACTCGCGCTGGAACGCGACGGCCAGTCCGCGCAAGCACCGGCGGGAGCGCTGCATCCGGGCCACCGGATGACCGGTGCCGCCGTGCTCGCCGCCGAGGCCGAGGAGATCGCGGCCATCCGTACGCTGCTGGCCGAGGGCAGCCTCGGCTCGGACGATCGCTCGGTGCGGCGAGCACGCGCCCTGTATGCCCGCATGGTCGACAAGCACCGCCCGCGTGCGGAATTGGACGCGGCGCTGTTGCTCGCCGAATGTCTCGCCGCCGCCGGCTGGGTGGGCGAGGCCACCGGCCTGCTCCTGCCCGCGGCCGCGACCTGCGCCGAACTGGGCTGGACCAGGCCATTGCTCGACGCGGGCCCCGGTGTCGTGTCCATCCTGCGCGTGCTGCGCGCCGAAATGCCCTCCGCCGCAGCGCACACCGGCGACATAGAACTGCCCGCCCGGTTCCTGGACGAACTCCTGGACTAGGGCGGGCAATTCAACTGCGGGACGCCGAACTTCGGGTCAGCGAGGGTTTCGTCGCGCTTACGCTGTCCACCAGGGCCGCAGGGGCACGGTCCAGGTGCCGTCCGGCGGGAGCTTGACGCCGAGCACCTGGTGCAGCTGAACCACGTTGCGCTGGAAGCCGAGCCGGCAACCGGCCATGTACAGGCCCCACACCTTGGCGGTGCCCTCGCCGACCTCGGCGACGCAGGCATCCCAGTTCTGCACCAGGTTCTTGCACCATTCGTGCAGGGTGAGCGCGTAGTGCTCGCGCAGGTTCTCCTCGTGCAGCACCTCGAGTCCGACGTTCTGGATCTCGGAGATGATCCGGCCGGAACCGATCAGTTCGCCGTCGGGGAACACGTAGCGGTCGATGAAGTCGCCCGCCTTGGTGGTCCTGGTGTTGTCCGGCCGGGTGATGCAGTGGTTCAGGAACAGGCCGCCGTCGCGCAGCTTGCCCTGGATGAACTCGAAGTAGTACGGGTAGTTGTGCACACCGATGTGCTCGGTGAGGCCGATCGAGGACACGGCGTCGAAGCCGGACTCCGGGATGTCGCGATAGTCGGAGTGCCGCACCTCGGCCAGCTCGGACAGGCCCTGCTCGGCGATCTTGGCCTGGGCCCATTCGGCCTGCTCGGCCGACAGCGTCGCGCCGATCACCTTGACCCCGCGCTTGGCCGCGTAGCGCACCATGCCGCCCCAGCCGCAGCCGATGTCGAGCAGCCGGTCGCCTTCCTTCAGCCGCAGCTTGTCGAAGACCAGGCGGTACTTGTTCTCCTGCGCCTGCTCGAGGGTCTGCTCCTCGTTCTCGTAACACGCACAGGTGTAGGTCATCGAGGGGCCGAGCACGTACTCGTAGAAGGTGTTCGAGACGTCGTAGTGGTGGTGGATGGCCTCGGCGTCGCGAGTCTTCGAGTGCCGCAGGCCTTCCAGGGCGATCCGGCGCCAGCGCGGCAGCGTCTCCTGCGGCGGCGGCGCGATCGGCTTGAGCCGTTCCCAGCCGAGCGAGCGGGCGATGGCGAGCAGCGCCAGCGCCGACGGACGCCGGAACTTCAGGCTGTCCATCGCCTTCAGGATGTCGTACGGGTCGCCGGGGTGCACGCCCTCGGCGGTCATGTCGCCCGCGATGTAGGCGCGCGCCATGCCGAGATCGCCGGGCGCGGTCGCCAGGTAGTTGATGCCGCGCGGCGTCTTGATGTCGAGTTGGTACTTGGAGTCCGCCGGGCCGGTCGTGCTGCCGTCGTAGGCGGTCAGCCGGATCGGGACTTCGCCCTCGATCAGCGTCTCGAAGATCTCGGCAATGCTGAGTTTGGTCCCGAGATCGGCTAAGACGTCAGAACGGTCCTTGAATGTCGTCATTTGCGTTGCACCGCCTTCGAATACAAATCCAGCAGCCGCTGGTCCGGGTCGTAGCGTTTTTTCAGTTCGGTGTAGGTATTGCCGCCGTACAGCGCCGCGAACTCATCTTTGTCGTAATAGGAATCCGAGTACAGCGACTTATGTCCGTCGAAGTCGGTCACGGTGCGCTCGATCGCCCGGTTGGCCGCCCCCTCCGGCGCGCCGGGGACGGTGGGCACGGCCGACCAGAATCCGGCGTTGACGTAGGTCCGGTTCGGCTCCAGCGGGTACAGCGGCCAGGTGCGTTCCGTGCGGCCGGAGGTGTCGCCGGTGTCGCGCAGGCGCAGCGGGCACAGCCAGATCGGCTCGATCGGGATCTCGCGCAGGAACCAATCGACGAAGTCGGCGGTGCGCTCCACCGGCACCTCGATGTCCTGCACCACCCGCTCGCGCGGCGGGTTGCCCTTGCGCGCCTCGAGCTTGTCGGCGATGTCGTATTTGTGGTCCAGTGCGATGAGCTTCCAGTAGAAGCTGCTGCGCCGGTAGCGTTTCGGCCAGAACCGGCGGATCTTCGGGTTCTGCGTGCCGAAGGCGCGTGAGCACCAGAACCAGTCGGTGTCCCAGCGCCACAGGTAGTCGTGGATGGTCAGCCGGTCGCGTTTGGGCGCGGCGTCGTCGTGCTGGATGGACCGGTAGTAGATGTCCATATCGGTGTAGTCGCTGACCGGGCCGGGCTCGTCGGTCTGCCGGCCCAGCGTCAGGTAGCTCTCGTCGGCGGTGAAGACGACCCCGTCGAGGTAGTCCACACGCTCGCCGTCGTAGGACCGTGCGATGACGATGTCGGCGAGCGTGCGCTCGAGTTCACGCAGGTCGTGAAAGCGCAGGTGCCGGATGGCCACGAAGGGCTGCACGGTCTCCAGCTCGATCTTCAGCCGGACCGAATAGCCCAGGGTGCCGTAGGAGTTGGGGAAGCCGCGGAACAGATCCGCGTGCTCGTTGTCCGGCGTGGCGGTGATGATCTCGCCCGTGCCGGTCAGGATGTCCATCTCCAGCACGGACTCGTGCGGCAGGCCGTTGCGGAACGAGGTCGACTCGATGCCGAGGCCGGTCACCGCCCCGCCCAGGGTGATCGTCTTGAGCTGCGGCACCACGAACGGCGCGAGGCCGTAGGGCAGGGTCGCCGCGACCAGGTCCTCGTAGGTGGTCATGCCGGCCACGTCCGCGGTCTTCGCGATCGGGTCGACCGCGATGACCCCGGTGAGGCCGGAGACGTCGAGCCCCGGCGCGGGGTTCTTGGCTCTGGCTCGGAAGAGATTGGAGGTTTTCTTCGCTAAACGGACATTTGCGTTCCGGGGAATAGCGCGATAACTCGCCAAGAGTCGCTCGACCCCAGCGTGGTGCGCGGTAAACCCGGATTCGCGTGCGACCGGCGCGCGTCCGGCCTTGCCCAACAGACTCACTGCCACCCCTCGACGCTAGTACGCACCGCATTGTCAGACCACCGCGAGGGCGGGGTCCGGGGAGAAATGTCACGCATATGTTGCGAACCGGAATATCGGCCCGGGTAGAGAAGTTCGCCACACGGCTGCACCGGTATACGGCGTGGCGGCCGCTACAGGGCAGGATGTACACCGGTCGAGTTACCGTACCCGGACAAGGAGCTCATTGTGGGACAGGTCAGCGCCAGCAGTTCGATCGCCGTTGCGGCGGACCCGCAGCGCACCCTCGAAGCCATCGCGGACTACGAGACGGTGCGGCCGCGCATTCTGTCCGCGCACTACCGCGATTACAAGGTGGTCGAGGGCGGCAAGGGCGCGGGCACCGTGGCCGAGTGGACGCTGCAGGCCACCGAGAAGCGTTCGCGCAATGTGCACGCCGTCGTGACGGTGTCCGATTCGATTGTCACCGAGCGTGATTCGAACTCCACCCTGGTCACCACCTGGACGGTGACCCCGGACGGCACCGGCTCGCAGGTCACCCAGCGCACCACCTGGCAGGGCGCGGGCGGGGTCAAGGGCATCTTCGAGGGGATCTTCGCGCCGCTGGGCCTGAAGAAGATCCAGGCCGAGGTGCTCGGCAACCTGCAGAAGGAACTCGCCTGAGGTACCGGCACCGACGAACGTACCGGCACAGACGAACCGAGCCCGGCACCGCGAGGTGCCGGGCTCGGTTCGTCGTCTGGGTCTACTTCGCCCCGATGTCGAAGAGGTTGCCTTCCGGATCGGCCAGGGTGCTCCACTGCTGGCCGTACTCGTCGAAATCGCCGATGTGCTCGGCGCCGAGGCCGATCGCGCGTTCGACGTGCTGTTTCCAGTCCTCGGCGAGCAGATCGAGGTGGATCACGTTCTTGCCCGGCGTCTTGTCCGGAACCCGCAGGAACATCAGCATCGGCGCGTGGCCCGCGGCGCGGCCGACGGTGGCGAACTCGGCCGAGGCCTCGTCGTCGACCGGGACCGCCAGCAGTTCGGACCAGAACCCGGCGAGAGCCGCGGCGTCGGTGCAGTCGATGGTGACGCTCGCGAGCGACAGTGTCATGGGTTTCTCCACTTTCTCAGAGCAGGCCGATCGGCCAGCAGACTTCGGTGCGATAGGTGTCGGGATCGTCGGTGCTCTCCGGGCAGACCAGGTAGCGCTCACGGATCGGCTCGTCGAGCGACTCGTCGTGTTCGGCGACGTGGCTGCCGAGCGCGCCGTAGGTGCGGTCGAAATCGTCGAACGGCCCGTCGTGCCGGGCCACGGCGAACCGGCGCGCCGGTAGCTCGATGCGCGAGACCCGTTCGGGCAGTGCGATCTCGGCGTCCGCGGGAATCGGAACGAAGGCGACCACCTCGCCGACGTCGTTCGCGAAGAACTCCGTCGAATACGTCGCTCCGTCCACACCGTCCGGCGCGAGCCCGGCCGCTCCCAATGTCCGGTGCAGCAACGTGAACGACGCTTCGCACCACGGGCCGATGCCGGTCCGGGTGACCACCTCCGCGACGGCGAGGGCCGCGAACGCGGATTCCGAGCGATATTCGACCGCGAGCGGTGCGCCGGGAGTCAGCAGCGAACGCAGCGACGCCACCACGTCACGGGTGCGGGCCAGTTCGGCTTCCATCCGTGCGAGGTGGGCGCGCAGCGCGGCGTTGCGGGCGTCCTCGTCGGCCGCGGCGAGCACCGCCTTGATCTCGGGCAGCGGCATGTCGAGCTGGCGCAGCCTGCGGATCAGATGCGCCTGAGGCACCTGATCGGTGGAATAGCGCCGGTACCCGGAGCCGACGTCGATCGAGACGGGCGCCAGCAGTTCGATGTCGTGGTAGTACCGCAGCGTCTTCACGGTCAGGTACGTCAGCCGGGCGAACTCCCCGATGGAGACGGTCGCTGTCATGCCTTCAGCGAACACCCTCCAGCGGGGGGAGAGTCAAACTTTTCCGGATCGGGCCGGTCAGGTCAGCACGAAAGTGAGCAGCATGGTGGTCTGGACCCCGCCGCGCCACCACGAGTAGCCGAACCAGACGCCGGGGGTGACCTCGCGGATCTCGTCGTAGACCTGCGGGGTGGGGGCGGGCGCGTAGTCCAGGGCCCAGGTCGGGTTGCCGTCCAGCAGGGCAGGCGCGGTGTACACGTACGCGGGCCAGGCCTCGTAACCGGCGCCGGTGACGCGGTTGGTCAGGGTGCCGCCGTCCGGGCCGGTGTAGAAGATCTTGCCGATCCAGAACGCGGACGAAATGCCTTGGATCGAGGGCGGTCTGGTGACCCAGCCGTCTTTCACGCCCGTCGGCACCGCCCCGCGTGGCGCGTCCCGGAAGATCGCGTCCTGCTGCTCGGGCCCGCAGCGGAAGCGCAGGGCGTCGATGGTGGCGGCCCGATTGTCCGGGTAGAGGACGCAGCCGCCGCCGTAGTCGGCGGCCGCCTCGGTGACACCCGGATCGGCGGCAGCCACCGGGCCACCGACGCCGAGGAAGATGCCGGGAACACCCAGCGAGAGCACCAGCGTGCTCAGGAAACGTGCTCGGATCGCGTGCATAGCTATCTCCAGAACTGCCATACCGGTCTCCCGACCTGCCTCCGATGTTAGGTCGATCTTGATCCGGTTTAGCTGGAACTACCCAACCTGTTACCTGTCATGCGCCGCGGGCGGCTCCCGTCGGCGCCGCGCGCCCAGGGACTAGGCTGATCAGTGACACTTTCTTCAGAGAGGACATGCCGTGCAGCCCGGTGGTCAGTTCGACATGCAGCAGCTACTCGCCCAGGCGCAGCAGATGCAGCAGGCAGTGATGGAAGCCCAGGCCGAGCTCGCCGAGGCCGAAGTGGAAGGTCAGGCCGGCAACGGGCTGGTCAAGGTGACCGTCAAGGCGACCGGTGAGATCGTCGCGCTCACCATCGATCCGAAGGCGGTGGATCCCGAGGACGTGGATACGCTGCAGGACTTGGTGATCGGCGCGGTGAACAACGCGATGGCCACGGCTCAGCAGCTCGCGGCCGAGCGCCTGGGCCCGCTCTCGGGCGGCGGCATGCCGGGCTTGCCGAACTTCTGACCACCACCACGAGCGCCGCAGAGGCGAAGAGGACGTAGCCGTTGTACGAGGGTCCGGTTCAGGATCTGATCGATGAGCTGGGCAAGCTGCCCGGTGTCGGTCCGAAGAGCGCGCAGCGCATCGCTTTTCATCTGTTGCAGGTGGAGCCACCGGAGATCGACCGGCTACAGGCTGCCCTGCAGAAGGTGCGCGACGGCGTGCAGTTCTGCGTGTCCTGCGGCACCGTCTCCGACGGCGAACTGTGCCGCATCTGCGCCGACCCGCGGCGCGACCGCACCATGATCTGTGTGGTCGAGGAGCCGAAAGACGTGCAGGCCATCGAGCGCACCCGGGAGTTCCGTGGGCGATACCACGTGCTCGGCGGTGCGCTCGACCCGCTCAGCGGCATCGGGCCCGACCAGCTGCGCATCCGGGAACTGCTGGCGCGCATCGGAAACCAGCAGGACGGCGTGGACGTCAGCGAGGTGATCATCGCGACCGACCCGAACACCGAGGGCGAGGCGACGGCCACCTACCTGGTGCGCATGCTGCGCGACTTCCCCGGGCTCAGCGTGACCAGGCTGGCCTCGGGTCTGCCGATGGGCGGCGACCTGGAATTCGCGGACGAGCTGACCCTCGGGCGCGCATTGTCGGGACGCCGCGCGCTCTAGCCCGCAGCGGGCCGATTCAGCCCGTGACCGGCGGGGCCAGCCCCGAATCACCGGGGGTTGCGCTCGCTGTGGCGCGGGTTACTGTGTCGGAAATGAGCATCGAATTCCTGCTGACCACGTTCGTCATCGTGGTCACCCCGGGTACCGGCGCGCTGTACACCCTCGCGGCCGGGCTCTCCCGGGGCACGCGGGCCAGCCTGGTCGCGGCGTTCGGTTGCACGCTCGGTACCGTCCCGCATCTGCTCGCGGCGATCACCGGCCTGGCCGCGCTGCTCAACACGAGCGCGATGGCCTTCCAGACCTTGAAGTATTTCGGTGTCGCGTACCTGATCTACATGGCGTGGAGCACGTTCCGCGACAAGGGCGCGCTCGCCGTGCCCGACGAGCCCGAGCAGACCAAGCAGTCGGCGCGCAAGGTGATCGTGTCGGCTGTGCTGCTCAACCTCCTCAACCCCAAGCTGACCCTGTTCGCCTTCGCGTTCCTGCCGCAGTTCGTGCCGAGCGGTTCACCGAACGCGCTGGCGCGCATGCTCGAACTGAGCGCGGTGTTCATGCTCGCCACGTTCGTCGTGTTCGCGATCTACGGCGTGTGCGCGGCCGCGCTGCGCAACCACGTCATCACCCGCCCGGTGGTGGTCACCTGGATGCGACGCGTGTTCGGCGCTTCCTTTCTCGCGCTGGCGGGCCGACTCGCGGTGCAGAACCAGTAGTCAGAGCTCCACGCGCGACCAAGGCAGGGTCTGCATGCGGTCGCGATTGTCGGTGGCCCAGTCCCAGATCAGGGCCGAGACGGTGGCGGCGTCGAGCACCGTGGTGCCGAAGTGCTTCTCGGCCGAACCGTCCCGGTATTCGAGGGTGAACGCACCGGTCTTCTCCCGGTAGGTCTGCATGTAGACCTGGTCGTCGCGCTCCACCACCAGGTAGGGGTTCGGCGGGGCCAGCTCGGAAACCCATTGGTCGGCCAGGGTTTTCGTCAAATAGGGGAACTCGCCCGCGCCGCCGTGGGTGACCGTGGCCGGCACGTGCCCGGCCGGGTCGATGAGCCAGGCCAGCTGCGGATCGTAGACCGCGTAGTCCAGCGGGGTCGCGACCGAGAAGAGCAACTGGCGCACGAAGCCGATCGCGTCGTAGGGGCACGACACCTGCAACGCCGCACCGGTGGCGGCGCCGCCGACCGGGGCGCTGCTGAGGAAGCTGTCGTCCGCGGGCAGTTCGTCGTTGCGTTTGTTCAGCTCGGTCGCGATCTGCGCGACCACCTCCGACTCCTGCGCTCCCTGCTGGGTGCTCAGGTAAGCGTCGACCTCGGGGATCGATGACGCGACACCGGACGGCAACAACACGTGGTCATAGCTCACCCGAATAGGGTACGGGTCTGCTCAGGCGCGGCGACGGGCTACGTCGGGCTCCGCGCAGGGACAGCCGCCCGCGACGTCGCCGCAGTCGACGACGAAGGTGTGCCGGGCGTAGTCGAGATCGACGCAGCCCGCTTCGGTGCATTCGGTGCGCCTGGTGGAGTGCACGACGAGGGTGCCGTGGCAGTGGTCGATCGCGGATTCGCAGCATGAACAGTCCAGCTCGCGCATTGCTACCTCGCAGCGGGGACGAAGGGCTGAGATCGGTCCGTCATTTCGTGTGTAGCACTCCCGAGCCGCGCGGCGGGGGACGTCGGCGCCGTGTGTCGCGCGGCGGCCTCGGTGCGGCGACTCTCGCCGAACTCCACGTCCATGCCGCGGCCGGGTGTGGTGAACTTGCTGCATGGGCATCAAGGTGTCGCTCGAACACCGGACCGTCTACACCTTCGACCGGCTGGTCGAGGTACATCCGCACGTGGTGCGCCTGCGCCCGGCACCGCACTCCCGCACCAAGATCGAAGCCTACTCGATGCGGGTGACGCCGGCCGGGCATTTCTGTAATTGGCAACAGGACGCCTTCGGCAATTTCCTTGCGCGGCTGGTCTTTCCGGAGCCCGCGCGGGAACTGTCGGTGACCGTCGGGCTGATCGCCGACCTCGAGGTGATCAACCCGTTCGACTTCTTCATCGAGGACTACGCCGAGCATTTCCCGTTCCGCTACGGCGCGGACCTGCTCGCGGATCTGGAGCCGTACCTGCGGCCGGTGGACGAGGCGGAGCCGGGGTCGGGGCCCGGTGCGCCGGTGCGCGACTGGGTGGCCGCGCACACCAGCACCGCGCGGCCACGCACCATCGACTTCCTGGTGTCGGTCAACCAGGCCCTACGGCACGACGTCGGCTACACCGTCCGGATGGAGCCGGGCGTGCAGACGCCTGGACAGACATTGCGGGCCGGGCTCGGGTCGTGTCGTGACTCGGCCTGGCTGCTGGTGTCGATCCTGCGCGAGCTGGGGCTCGCGGCACGGTTCGTGTCCGGCTATCTGGTGCAGCTGGCCCAGGACGTGCCGTCGCTGGACGGCCCGTCGGGGCCGCGGGCCGATTTCACCGATCTGCACGCCTGGACCGAGGTGTACCTGCCCGGGGCGGGCTGGGTCGGGCTCGATCCGACCTCGGGCCTGTTCGCCGGTGAGGGGCACATTCCGCTGGCGGCGACGCCGCATCCCGTGTCGGCCGCGCCGATCACCGGCGCGACCGGGCCCACCGGCGCCACCATGGACTTCAGCAACACCGTCCGGCGCATCCACGAGGATCCGCGGGTCACCTTGCCCTACACCAGCTCTCAGTGGGAGCGGATCCGAAAGTCGGGTGCCGCGCTGGACGCGCGGATGGCCGCCGCCGACGTGGGCCTGACCGTCGGCGGCGAACCGACCTTCGTCTCCATCGACGACCAGACCGCGCCCGAATGGACCACCGAGGCCGACGGCGCGCACAAGCGCGAACGCGCGGTCGACCTCGCCGACCGGTTGCGGCGGATCTACGCGCCGACCGGCTTGACCCAGTACCGGCAGGGCAAGTGGTATCCGGGAGAACCGTTGCCGCGCTGGGAGATCGCGGTGGTTTGGCGGGCCGACGAGACGCCGCTGTGGACGCGCCAAGACCTGCTCGCCGACCCGTGGACGCCGGTCGGCACCGCGTGGCCGCAGCCGGACGCGCCCGCCCCCGGTGGTGCCTCGGCCTCCGGCACGGGGGCCATCGCATTGGCGAATGATGTTGAGCTGTCGAGTGTTTCGGTGAGCGGCGATGGCGGCACGGCAGCGGGCACGCAACGTCGCGGCGACGATGCCGCACTGTCGTCCGTTGCCCCCGTGACGTCCATGGCTCCCGTGACGTCCGTGGCCCCCGCGGCGACCGCGACATCCGCGGCCCCCACATCGTCCGCGGTCCCCGCGGTCCCCACATCGTCCGTGGCGTCCGTGGCGTCCGTGGCGTCCGAGGCCCCCACATCGTCCGTGGCGTCCGAGGACTCCGTGGCCCCTGCGGCCTCCGTGGCCCCCACATCGTCCGGGGCAGCCGCGCCGTCCACAACGTCTGCGGCCCCCACAACGTCTGCGGCGTCGGTGGCGTCCGCCGAGCCCGGAGGGGGCGGGGCTGCTGGGGCGCAGGTGTCGGCGGTGCAGCCGGCCAATGCGCAGGCGGTATTGCGGCCGCGTGCGTACGGTCCGGCGCGGCCGGATGCGGCACGGGCGGTGATCGCGCACGTCGCCACGGGTCTCGGTCTGCCGGACGCCCAGGTCCGTCCGGCGTACGAGGATCCGCTGCTCCGATTGGCCGGGAAAGCCCGTGCGCCGCAAGGTGTTCCGGTTGCACCGCCGGACGATATCGATCCCGCCGACGATTCGGTGCGGGCCCGGGCGGAGCTGCTCGCGCGGCTCGACGCCGCGGTCACCGAGCCGGCCGCCTACGTGCTGTCGCTGTACCGGCGCGACGACGGCGCGGGCTGGGCGAGCGCCGACTGGCGGTTGCGCCGCGGGATGTGCGCGGAGCAGCCCGCGGGGCGAATCGTGTTGACGGACGGGGATTCTCCGGCCGGACTGCGCCTGCCGCTCGACTCGGTGTCCTGGCATCCGCCGCGCCCGCGCCCCGACGCCGACCCGCTGTTCGTCGGGCCGCGGGCACCGGCGCCCGCCGAGCCGCCCGCGGTGGTGCAGTCCGCCGAGTGGGAACCGACCACCGCCCTGGTGGGTGAGGTGCGCAACGGAAGGCTGCACGTATTTCTGCCGCCCACCGAACAACTCGACGATTTCCTCGATCTGATCCGCCGCGTGGAAGCCGCCGTGGTCGCGCTCGACCGTCCGGTGGTGCTCGAGGGCTACCCGCCGCCCGCGGATCCCAGGCTGCGCACGCTCTCGGTGACGCCGGATCCGGGCGTGATCGAGGTCAACGTGCAGCCGACGGTCTCCTTCGCCGAGCAGTCCGAGCTGCTGTCGACGCTGTACGAGCAGGCCCGGCTGGCCCGGTTGAGCACCGAATCGTTCGAGGTCGACGGCACGCACGGGGGCACGGGCGGCGGTAACCACATCACGCTGGGCGGCGCGACGCCCGCCCGCTCGCCGCTGCTGCGCAGGCCGGACCTGCTGGTGTCGATGCTGACGTACTGGCAGCGTCATCCCGCGCTGTCGTATCTGTTCGCCGGTCGTTTCGTGGGGCCGACCTCGCAGGCGCCCCGGGTGGACGAAGGCCGCGCGGAGGCGCTGTACGAATTGGAGATCGCGTTCGCCGAGATCGCCCGGCTCACGCGATCCGGCGAGCGGTGCCACGCGCCCTGGCATGTCGACCGTGCGCTGCGGCACCTGCTCACCGATCTCACCGGCAACACCCACCGCGCCGAGTTCTGCATCGACAAGCTCTACAGTCCCGAAACTGCCAGGGGCAGAATGGGTTTGGTGGAACTGCGCGGTTTCGAGATGCCGCCGCACTGTCAGATGGCGATGGTGCAGTCGCTGCTGGTCCGCGGGCTGGTGGCGCGATTCTGGGCCGAACCGTTGCGCGCACCGCTGATTCGGCACGGCGCGAATCTGCACGGCCGGTACCTGCTGCCGCATTTCGTGCTCGCCGATATCGCCGAGGTGGCCGCCGACCTGCGTGCACACGGTGTCGATTTCGATGTCAGCTGGCTGGATCCGTTCACCGAGTTCCGTTTTCCGCGCATCGGCACGGTCGTGCTCGGCGACGTCGAACTGGAACTGCGCGGCGCCATCGAACCGTGGCACACCCTCGGCGAACAGGCCACCGCGGCGGGCACCGCGCGATACGTCGACTCGTCGGTGGAGCGGCTGCAGGTGCGGGTGGTCGGCGCGGATCGCGAGCGGTTCGTGGTGACCTGCAACGGCATGCCGATCCCGCTGCTGGCCACCGACAAGGCCGGGGTGCAGGTGGCGGGGGTGCGGTATCGGGCGTGGCAGCCACCGAATTCGCTGCATCCGTCGATCACCGTCGACGTGCCGCTGGTCTTCGACCTGATCGATGCCGAGACCGGGCTCTCGCGCGGTGGCTGCACCTATCACGTGGCGCACCCGGGCGGCATGGCCTACGCCGAGCCTCCGGTCAACGCGGTGGCCGCGCAATCGCGCCGCAACCGGCGCTTCGAGGCGGCGGGGCACACCACGGCACGCGTGGATCCCGGGGAACTACGTGCGAAAATGGCAGCACAGTCGCTGGACGGCGGCGTGGCGGGCGTGCTCGATCTGCGCCGCGCGCGGACCGTCTGGGGCATGGTCGGCGACCGATAGGCACGTCTGACAGGGGAAGCGAGGTCGGCGCGGTGACAATGCGCGAAGCCGAAGCGTCGTCGCGGGATGCGCGGCGGGCCACGAGCGCCGCACCCGGCGTGCGCGAGCAGGTGGCCGAGCAATTCGCGCGCTACCGCAGCGGCGGGGTGGAAACCGCCCCCTACGACGAATGCGGCCGGCCCACCGAGGGGTACTACGACGAACTGGTCGACGCCGGCGGCCGGGTGCGCCGGATGTGGTCGGAGCTGTCCGCGGATTTCGTCGAACTGGGCACCACCGGCCTCGGCAGGCTGGACAGCCGCGTGCGCCGGCTGATCGAGGACGACGGCATCACCTATACCGAGGTCACCGGGTCGGGCGAGCAGGCGGTGACGACGCCGTGGCGATTGGACCCGATTCCGCTGCTCATCTCCGCGGACGACTGGACCCGGCTGGAAGCCGGTCTGGTGCAGCGGTCCCGGGTGCTCGACGAGGTGCTCACCGATGTGTACGGCCCGCGCCGGATGCTCACCAACGGGCTGCTCCCGCCGGAGGTGATCTTCGGTTACAGCGGCTATGTCCGTGCCGCACATGGCATCACGGTGCCGGGGCGGCATCAGCTGTTCCTGCACGCCTGCGATATCAGCCGGTGGAGCGACGGCCGGTTCCGGGTCACCGCCGACTGGGCCCAGGCGCCGTCGGGCGCGGGCTACGCACTCGCCGATCGCCGGGTGGTGTCGACGGCGATCCCGGAGGCCTTCGAACACTCGAATCCCCGGCCGCTCACCCCGTTCGCCAGGGCGATGCGGCTGATGTTGATCGAGTCGGCCCCCGAGGGCGAGGCCGACGATCCCGTGGTGGTGGTGCTGAGCCCGGGTGTGCACTCCGAAACCGCTTACGACCAAGCCAATCTCGCGTCCATGCTGGGCTTCCCGCTGGTGGAGAGCGCGGACCTGGTGGTGCGCGACGGCGCACTGTGGATGCGCTCACTGGGCACGCTGCGCCGGGTCGACGTGGTGCTGCGACGGGTGGACGCCGAGTTCTCCGATCCACTCGACCTGCGGCCGGACTCCCGGCTGGGCGTGGTCGGTCTGGTGGAGGTCCTGCGCAGGGGCGCGGTGACCGTGGTGAACACCCTGGGCAGCGGCCTGCTGGAGAACCCGGCGCTGACCGGTTTCCTGCCGCGCCTGGCCAAGGCGCTGCTCGGCGAGGATCTGCTGCTGGAGAGCGCGCCGAGCTTCTGGGGCGGCGACGACAAGGAACGCGCCCATCTGACAAAGAACCTGCACCGCTTGATCATTCGGTCCGCCATCGACGGTGCGACGATCTTCGGCCCCGCGCTGTCCATCCGGCAGCGGGCGGACTTGCGTGCGCGGATCGAGGCCACCGGCTGGCAGTGGGTCGGCCAGGAGCCCGCGCAGTTCTCGGTCGCCCCCGCGGTGGAGGGTTACGGCGGACTGACCCCCGCGCCGGTGGGCATGCGGCTGTTCTCGATGGCCCGGCGCGGCGGCTACACGGCGATGGCGGGCGGCCTCGGCCAGCTGCATCAGCGCACGCTGCCCGATCGAGTAGTGATCAAGATCGCCGCCAAGGACATCTGGGTGCGAGCCGCGCAGGCACCGGCGCCCGCGGTCGGCACCGAGGCCCCGCACGAGGAGCGGGTTTCGCGGCGGCTGCCGATTGTGGCGGCGATCAGCTCGCCGCGCGTGCTCAACGACCTGTTCTGGATGGGCCGCTACAGCGAGCGCGCCGAAGCCGCGGCTCGGCTGTTGATGGCCACCCACGAGCGGTACCAGGACTTCCGGTACCGGCCGTGGTTGGAGGGCGCGGAGGCGGTGCCGGTGCTGATGGCCGCGCTGGCGCGGGCTACCGCGACCGTCGCACCAGCTGCGGTCTTGTTCGGCACCCCGGCCGACGATGTGCTGCCACCCGCGGACACCGGAGCGGGCCTGACGCCGGATCGCATTGCGACGCAAACGAGTTCGGCAGGCAGTCAGACCCAGACCCAGTCGGGTGCGAGGGCGGCCGCGCAAGGCGACTCAGGACAGTCGCAGTCGATGGGCGCACCCGCCGCGGCCGATTCGCCTGAGCCCCAGCCGGATTCCGAAATCGTGACCGGCACGACGGAGGCGGGCGTGCTCGGCCAGGCGATCGCCGCGGCCGCGACCGCGGCGGGGATGGCGGACACCGGTACCGATCCGGTGGATCCGCCGGCCCGGCCGGCGGTGGCCGGGGCCTCCCGCGAGGGGCACGACTACCTGGTGGCGTTGACCGTCGACCGAGATCTGCCCGGCTCCTTGGCCTTTGCGGTCGATCGCTACGCGAACGCCGCGCGGGCCGTGCGCGACCAGCTCTCCAACGACACCTGGATGATCCTCAGCGCGGTGGACCGCGCCATGGCCGAATACCGTGGCTTCGGCGAGGATCGCGAAGCCGCGCTGTCGGCGGTGCATTCGCTCACGCTGGCCGCGCTGCTGTCGCTGTCCGGGATCGGCGCGGAGTCGCTGGTGCGCGACTCCGGCTGGTACGTCATGGATATCGGCAAACGCATCGAGCGCGGGCTCGCGCTGACCGCGCTGATGTCGGCGGCGCTGACCCAGACCTACCCGGAGGAGGCCGAGCGGGTGGTCACCGAGTCGGTGCTGCGGGCGGCCGAATCGCAGGTGAGTTACCGACGGCGGCACCGGGATTCGGTGCGCATCGCGGCCGTCGCCGGGCTGCTGCTCTTCGATACCGCCAACCCGCGCTCGCTGGCCTATCAGCTGGACCGGCTCGACGCCGATCTGCGGGCGCTGCCCGGCGCCTCGGGATCGTCGCGGCCGCAGCGGTTGCTCGCCGACGCGCAACGCATGCTGCGGCGGGTGGATCCGGACGATCTGGAGGTCACCGACGACGCGGGCAGGCGCACCGAATTGGCCGAACTGCTCGACGGTGTGCACCTGCGCCTGCGCAAGCTGGCCGAATCGTTCGAGACCGCGAAACTGGCGCTGCCCGCGGGCTTCCAGCCGCTGTGGGGCAGCACCCGGGTGGTCGGATGAGCGAGCGCAACGGTGCGGCCCGGCGGTATCGCGTCGCCCATCGCACCACCTACCGGTACTCCGACGAGGTCACCAGCTCCTATGGCCGCGCGTATCTGACGCCGCGGGAATTCCCGGGGCAGCGGCTGCTCTCGCACGACGTGTCGGTCGATCCGGTGCCTTCGGACCAGTCCATCGGCTCGGATGTCTACGGCAACACCACGTCGTATTTCCATGTCACGGCCGAACATCGGACCCTGGTGGTCACCGGTGAGTCGCTGGTCGAGGTCGACCGGCCCGGTGACGCCGCGGCGGGCCCGGCGAGCAGGCCGTGGGAGACCGCCCGGCCGACCGGTGCGACGGGTCCGCTGGCCGTGGAGTTCACCCTCGATCTGCGCCCACCGGAGATCACCCCGGAGGTCACGGCGTACGCGGCCGAATCGCTGACCCCCGGGCGTCCGCTGCTGGCGGCGGTGGCCGAACTGAACAGCCGGATCCACGCGGATTTCGCCTACCGGTCCGGCTCGACCACGGTGTCCACCAAGGTCGCCGACGTGTTCGCGGCCCGGACGGGTGTCTGCCAGGACTTCGCCCGGGTCGGCGTGGCCTGCCTGCGCTCTCATGGCTTGGCCGCCCGCTACGTCTCGGGCTACCTGGCCACCGACCCGCCGCCGGGCAAGGAGCGCATGGTCGGCGCCGACGCCACGCACGCCTGGGCCGCCGTGTGGGTGCCCGGCGCCGACGCGCACGACCGCACCGGGCGGTGGATCGACTTCGACCCCACCAACGACCAATTCGGCGACGAACGCTACGTCACCGTGGCCTGGGGCCGCGATTACGCCGACGTGCCGCCGCTGCGTGGCATCATCTATACCGACGCCAAAGAGAGCACAATTACCGTTTCGGTCGACGTCTCTCCGGTGGAGGTGTGAGCCAGCGTGCGTGATTTCGCCTGTCCCCATTGTGGCCAGCAGTTGGCCTTCGAGAACTCGGTGTGCCTGTCCTGTTCCAGCCCACTGGGTTTCAGTCTCAGCACGCTCAGCCTGGTGGTGATCGGTGACCCGCCGGGTGACGCCGCGGTCGACGCGGCCGCCGGCGTGGTGGACGCGAGCCGGTTCCGGTTGTGCGACAACCTCCATGTGGCGCAGTGCAATTGGCTGGTCCAGGTGCCGCAGGACGGGGCGGGCGACGGCAACGGACAGCCGGTGCTGTGCGTGTCGTGCCGCTTGACCCGGACCCGTCCGAACGATCTGGACGCCGCGGGGCTGGCCGCGTTCGCCGAGGCCGAAGCGGCCAAGCGCCGGCTGATCGCCGAATTGACCGAGCTGGGCCTGCCCATCGTCGGACGTGACCGGGATCCGGCCCGTGGCCTGGCCTTCGACCTGCTCTCCAGCGTCGACAAGCAGGTGATCACCGGTCACAAGGACGGCGTGATCACGCTGGATCTGGCCGAGGCCAACGATCCGCACCGCGAGCAACTGCGCATCGAGATGGACGAGCCGTACCGCACGCTGCTCGGGCATTTCCGGCACGAGATCGGCCACTACTACTTCATGGTGCTGGTCGACGACGACGAGGCGCGCCGGCGCTTCCGGGACCTGTTCGGCGATCCCGACGCCGACTATCAGGCCGCGCTGGAGCGCCACTATGCCGAAGGCGCGCCGCCCAATTGGGAGTCCGACTACGTATCCTCCTACGCCACCATGCATCCCGCCGAGGACTGGGCCGAGACCTTCGCGCACTACCTGCACATCCGCGACACTCTGGACACCGCGGCGGCGTTCGGTATCGCCCCCGCCGGCGCCAGCCTCGACCGTCCGCAGGTCGGCCGCGCCGGCTTCGACAAGATCATCGACCTCTGGCTGCCCCTGGCCTGGTCGCTCAACATGGTCAACCGCTCCATGGGACACCCCGACCTCTACCCGTTCGTGCTCCCGGACCGCGTGCTCGACAAGATGCGCCTGGCCCACGAGCTCTGCGCGCGTTCGGCCGGGTGAGCCTGTCCCGGAGCGCTATTCGTGCGCGGCGTAGATCTGGGCCGAGACCTCGTCGCGCATCGTGGCGAACCCGGCCCGGTCGCGGATGGCAGCGAATCCCGGCTCGACGAGATCGGCCTTGAACGAGGTGGGCTGGTCGTAGATCACCCGGCCTGGGCGGGTACCCATGACCAGGACCCGGGTACCGAGCAGGAGCGCTTCATCGATGCTGTGCGTGACGAAGAAGACCGTCTTGCGGCGATCGCGCCACAGCGTGCGCAATTCGCCCTGGAGCCGCTCGCGAGTCAGCGCGTCCAGCGCGCCGAACGGTTCGTCCATCAGGATGATCTGTGGATCGTTGACCAGTACGCGGGCGATCTGCGCGCGCTGCTGCTGCCCGCCGGACAGCTCGTAGGGACGGCGACCGCCGAGGTGATCGAGGCCGACCAGGGTCAGCATCCGCTCCGCCTCGGCGGCGCGCCGGGCCTTGGGCACGCCACGGACTTTCGGGCCGAACTCGACGTTCTGCCGGACCGAGAGCCACGGGTAGAGGTTCGGTTGCTGGAAGACGACGCCGCGCTCGGGATCGGGTCCGAGGACGGGACGGTCGCCGACCCGGATTGTGCCCTCGCTCGGCTCGAGGAAACCGGCGAGCAGGTTCAGCAGCGTCGACTTGCCGCAGCCGGAAGGGCCGACGACGCAGACGAATTCGCCGCTCTCGAGGGTGAGATCCGTCGGGGCGAGCACCTGCGTCGGACCATCGTCGCCGGGGTAGGACTTGCTCACCCCGGTGAGGGTGACCCGGTGCCGCCGGTCGGCCTCCCCGAGCACCGTCACGAGCCAGCGCCCTTCGCGGCGTCGACGTAAATGCCGTCGCGGTAAGCGGTTTCGTCGCCGACGGCGTCGATGCCGCCCTGGCTCAACAGGAATTCGGCCGTCTTGCGCAGATCACCGCCGAAGCCGCCGCCGAGATACTTCGGGTCGGCCTGTTCGGCCGCGCCGAGATAGGTGTATCCGGCCAGCTGCGGCCCGACCAGCTTCGGGTCGATGCCGAGCTGGGCACCGATCGAGACGGCCGCGTCCGCGGGCGCGGTCCGCAGCTGCTGGACGGCGTAGTCCTGGAGTTTCGCCCAGACCACCGCGAAGCGCGCGTGCTGGTCCAGGAATTGCCGCTGCGCCACCGCCAGATCGAAGGTGGGCGCACCCGCCGCGGCGGTGTCGGCGCTGGACGTGACGACATGCCCACCGGATTCGAGCAGTTTCGACAGCGTCGGATCCCACACCCAGGCCGCGTCGATCTGGCCACCGGTCCACGCGCCGGGAATCGCGTCGGGTTTCAGGTTGATCAGCTGCACATCCGCGGCCAAACCGGCCCGCCCCAGCGCGGCGAGCAGGCTGTAGTGCGCGGTGCTGCCGAACGGCGTCGCGACGCGCTTACCGCGCAGCCCGGCCAGGTCGGTGACCGCGGCGTCCCGGGCGACCAGCGACTCCGACTTGCCGATGACATCGTGGATCCACAGCACCCGCACCGGCAGATTCAGCGGTGCCGAGAGCGCCTTGGTCGCGGGCGCCGAGCCGAGGGTGCCGATCTCGAGGCCGCCCGCGCCGAACGCCTGCACCACGTCGGCGCCCGAAGCGAACTGGCTCCAGGTGACCTTCGCGTTCGGCAGGCAGGCGGCGAGCAGCCCGCGATCCTTCACCAGCAGGTCGGCGTTGGGGATGGCCTGGTAGCCGATCCGGGCCGTCGTGGTGACGCCGGGGTCCGGGGCGAACGGGCAACTCGCCAGTGCGCCCGTCGCGCCGGTGTCGCCGCGGCCGGATTCGACGCACCCCGCCGTGGTCGCGAGGACGGCCGCGACGGCGAACCCGGTCGTGACGGCACGACGCACAGCGGATTTCATACCTTGCCTTTCCACGGAACTGCTTTGGCACCGAGAAACTTGATGACCGAGTCGAGTACGAGTGCGGCGCAGCCGATCACGATGATGCACGCGATGGTCAGCGGCGTATTCAGTTGCGTGCCCGCGATGTAGGCGAGGCCGCCGATGCCGGGAATACCGTTGTTCAGCTCCGCGGCGACGACGGTGGTCCAGGCGAACGCGGTGGCGATCCGGATACCGCCGATCACCTCCGGCAGCGTCGCCGGCAGCACCACCCGCGAAATGACCTGCGCCCGACCGGCGCCCAGTGCGCGCGCCGCGTTCAGGTAGTCCTGTTTGACCCCGGTGACGCCGGTGAGCGTGGCGATCGCGATGGGCGGGAAGGCGGCGAGGAACAGCAGCCAGATCTTGGCGACGTCGCCGATGCCGAACCAGACGATCAGCAGGCCGATGTAGCCGAGCGGCGGCAGCGAGCGCAGAAAGTTCAGGATCGGCTCGGTGATCAGGCGCACCGGTGTGAGCATGCCCATCACGAAGCCGGCCAGCGGCCCGGCCACGATCGCGAGGCCCACTCCGGCGGCGATCCGCTGCAAGCTGGCGACCAGGTGTTCCCACAGGTAATAGTTCTGTTCGCCGATCACCGTGCGGTCGACGCCGGCGGCGATCCGGTGCCGGGAGTTGGCCCGCACGAACGCATCCCACACCGCGCGGGGCGAGGGCAGGTAGAGCGGATCGACCCAGCCCGCCGCGGTGATCACCGTCCAGAGTCCGAGCACCAGGCCGAGCGCCGCGACGCGGGTGAGCACCGGCCGGATCGAGCGGCGAGAGCGGTGCGGGCGTCGTACCGGCACCGAGGCCGTCCCGGCCTCGATCGCCGGCGTCTCCGGTGGGCTGATCGCGGTCATCCGGCCCTGCCCAGCAGGCCAACGTCGGACACGACACTCTCCTCACGATTCACCGCCCAGCACGGCAAAGGTCGACGTTATCCGGGCCTGCCGGGGCGGGGGAGAGTTAAGAACGCCGTGAACATAATTCGGGCGCGGCCGGACGTCCGACGCCGCGGCCGCGCCCAGCCGAACGATTCAGCCGACCCCGTTCATGCTGGTGTTGATTGCCGCGTTCGGGGTCACGCTCATATTGATGTGCTCGCTGATGTTGCCGGCCAGCCATTGGTTCTGCGCCAGCGTCTCGAAGACACAGATCAGCAATAACTTTCGGCTGCGCCTGCTCACCGAGTATTCGAGATCCGGCGCGGTTTCCGGACCGCGCACGGCGTTGCTGATCCCTTTGCGCAGGCTGGGTTCGGAGAGCAGCCAGAACAATTCCGGTCCGATCAGCACCGACTGCCCGCCGGTTTCGTGGAACCAGCGGCCGGCGAATTCGATCAACAGGTCCGTGAACGCGTCCCCGCTTTCCACGGCTTCGGTGAGCTGGCTCAATGCGCCCGATCGATCAACACTGCTCTGGATCACCGAGGCGAGCCTGCTCGCGACTTCCCGGAACTGATCGACGTCTTGGTCCTGCCAGACTGTGAGAGCCATGTTTACTCCATCGAAGTAGTCGAGCGCGGGTGTATTTTCAGCGAGGCCTGTCTATCGGTTGTTGGAGTTGAGCAGGGTGCGGCCGTTCGCGGCCTCGAAACCGTTGAAGCGCAGCGGGGTACGCGGCCCACCGGGCGGTGCGGGGCTCGCCAGGGCCGCGGCGGCCATCGCCGCGTGGTCGTCGAGCCGGGGCTCGTGGCCATTGAGCTGGGGCGAGGTCACCGGGTCGACGACCTCGTCGGGCTCGGTCGAGCGCACCGGTGCGACGACGGGGGCGGGCCGCGCGGTGCTGCGGGCCAGCAGGATCAAGGTGAGATGGACCGCGAAGAGCAGGGTGAGCGGCATTCCGGCGTAGATGATCAAAGACACCGGGCCGCCGCCGATTTCCCGCGCGTATTCGATATTCCCGGCGACCGAAACCAGGGTGGAAAGAACGAATAGTCCGGTTGCATACCACCAACCCGGGCTGCGTTTGGGAAATGACGCGGTGGCCACGATGGAGCCGACCACCAGGCCGTCGATGGCGATCGGCACATTCGAGGCCAGGCCGGGTTCCACCAGATTCCGCACGGCGAGATGATGGAGCGCGGCAAACGACATTTCGAACGCTTTCATCGCCACCACGGCAGAAACGAGCAGCGACAGATACAACGGACGCGGCCGGAGCAGGCTGCGCACCCGCGGCCACGTGGCGGGACGGGCCGGCTGCTTTATTGATTCGGCAGCAGCGCCCGGCGTGATCGTCGTCATAGCGGGGAGCGTAGCGCGCGCGACGCGTTATCCGACGGAGCGAATGGTTCGAGTCGCGAATGCACTCAATTACGGACTCGGCGCGATGAATGAATTCGGCCCGATGCGCGTTGCGTGCACATCGGGCCGGAATTCCGTGCGGCCGGGCGATATATCGATGCCCGGCGTATCGCCTAGGCGCGCAGCCGCTCCCTGCGCAACTGTTCGACCTCGGGCAGGTCCAGCGGCGCCAGCTCCGAGACGCCGAGCGCCCGCATCAGCAGCAGATCCGCGAGCTCCGGATTGCGCGCCAGCGCGGGACCGTGCATGTAGGTGCCGAGCACCGAACCCTGTACCACGCCCTCCAGGCCGTCGCCCACCCCGTTGCCGATGCCGCGGGTGACCCGCGCCAGCCCGGTCGCGTCGCCGCCGAGTTTGGTACCGCCGCGGTGGTTTTCGAAACCGGTCAGCGCCGCGGTGAGGCCGGGCAGCAGCGGCGTGGTGGTCACCTCGCCGATCGCGCGTTCGGCCTGCGGCGAGGTGGTCACGTCGATCATGCCGACACCGTCGACCCGCTCACCCGAGGAGGTCTCGTACCACTGGCCGAGCACCTGGATCGCGGCGCAGATGGCAAGCACCGGAGCGCCTTTCGCGGCGGCCTGCTGCAGCCCGGGGTAGCGCTGCAGATGCCGGGTGGCCAGTCGCTGGGCCGAATCCTCCGCGCCGCCAAGGGTGTACACGTCCAGCGAGTCGGGTACCGGGTCGGCCAGGGTGATCTCGACGATCTCGGCGGCGTAGCCGCGCAGGCGCAGCCGCTGGCGCAACACCAGCGCGTTGCCGCCGTCACCGTAGGTGCCCATCACGTCGGGCAGGACCAGCCCGATGCGTACTGTGGATTCGGTCATGCCGTCCGTCCGTCGAGGTCGCGGTTGAGGTCACGGAACGCGGTGTAGTTGGCCAGCACCTCGACGTGCCCGGCGGGACAGGAGGCGATGGCGCGCACCGGATTCGGCACCGTCGTGTGTTCGACACCGGCGTAGGTCAGGCGCACCGCGAGGTCGGTGGCCCGCTCGCCCGACGCGACCACCTGGACTCCTTCGAAGTGCTCGAACCGCACGTCCCAGAGCCAGGACAGATCCTCGCCGTCGGGCACCTGTCCGTTCACCGCGATGACCAGTCCGGCCGAGGCCGGTTCGATCATCGAGAGGGCTTCCTGCCAGCCCGCCGGGTTCTTGGCCAGCAGCAGTCGCGCGGCATGCTCGCCGACCTGCACGGTCCGGTAGCGGCCCGCGATCTCGCGCACCGTGCCGGTCGCGGCGACCGCGTCGGCCGCGGTGGCGCCGAGCGCGACGGCGGCGGCGACCGCCTGTGCGGCGTTGCCCCGATTGGCGCGGCCGGGCAGGGCCAGCTCGAGCGGCAGCCGTACCCCGTCGGGACCGACCAGATCGTTGCCGTCCAGCCACCAATTCGGTTCGGGCCGTTCGAAATCCGCGCCGGTACTGCGCCAGTGGCTGCCCTCCCAGCGGATCGGTTCGCCGCTGCGCGGGCAACTGGTGGCGTCCATCGACCAGCCGCTGCCCGCGGCCACCCACACCACTTTCGGGTGGTCGTAGGCGATCGAGGTCACCAGCACGTCGTCGCAGTTCGCGATCACCACCGTGCCGGGGTGGCGCGCCAGGCCCGCGCGCAGCCTGCGTTCGATCATGTTGATCTCGCCGACCCGGTCCAGCTGGTCGCGGCTCAGATTGAGCAGCACGACCGCCGCCGGATTCAGCGAATCGGTGACGTGCGGCAGATGCAGCTCGTCCACCTCGATCGCGGCCAGCGGGGCGCCGCGGTGCGCGCTGAGCGCGGCGACGATGCCCGCGTCCATGTTCGCGCCGTCGGCCTGGGTCGCCACCGCGCCGAGCGTGCTGAGCGCCGCCGTGGTCATCCTGGTTGTGGTCGACTTGCCGTTGGTGCCGGTGATCAGCACCGTGCGCTTGCCGCGCCCGAGCTGGTCCATGATCGTCTTGTCGATCTGCAGCGCGATGAGCCCGCCGATCATCGATCCCTTACCGCGTCCCGCCCGCTGCGACGCCCACGACGCTGCCGCCGCGGCTCGCAGCGCGATTCGCCCGCGCACCGAAATGTCTGCCACGCCGCGAGTCTAGTGTCGACCGGCGCAACCGGCTCCGTCAGCTGTCGCCGACCGGTATTCGTCGCGTTCGGCCGGTATCAGCCCTGGTAGAGCTTGGCGTTGTAGTTGGCGGGGGCATAGTGCTGTTCGAGCTGCTCGATCGTCGCGGTGACCTCGCTCTGCACCTCTTTGACCAGGTGCGGCCAGCTGGGCAGGCCGTCGTCGGGCCACTGCTCGGGCTGCCAGAGATGGCTGCGCAGGAACGCTTTGGCGCAGTGGAAATAGATCTGCTCGATCGACACCTCGACGGCCAGGATCGGGCGGTGGCCGCGCACCACCATGTCGTCGAAGTACGGTGCGTCGCGCACCAGCCTGGCCCGCCCGTTGATCCGCAGGGTCTGCGGCCGCCCCGGAATGATGAACAACAGGCCGACGTGCGGGTTGGCGAGGATGTTCAGATAGCCGTCGGCCCGTCGATTGCCCGGCCGCTCGGGGATCGCGAGGGTCCGGTCGTCGAGGACCTTGGCGAAGCCGGCCGGGTCGCCCTTGGGGGAGGCGTCGCAGTTGCCCTCGGCGTCGCTGGTGCTCATCACCAGGAACGGCGTGGCCGCGATCCAGTCCCGATCCCTGGGGTGCAGCGCGACGCGCTCCTTGTTCGCCGCGAGCGGCGTGACCTCGCCGAGTAGTCGCCGCAGGTCCGCCGGGTCGGTGATCTGATCGCTGATTTCGCCCACAGCTGATTCAAGCATCTGCGCGGGCGCGGCGATCCGCTTCGGTCCGACGGTGATCGATCGCTCAGATCGGGACGTCGAACAGATTCGGCTGGCCCGCCGCGTAGCGGTCGGCGTCGATGCGGCGCAACGGTTCCAGTTCGGGCGCGCGGTACAGGGTGTACATCCGGCAGCGTTCGGCGGTCGAGCCTGCCACGTCGAGCAGGGCGTTCACCGCGGCCCTGGCCGACTCGTTGGCCCCCTCCATTGTCGCGAGATCGACATTGGTGCGCACGTAATCGCCTGCCAGGAACAGGTTTTCGAGCGCACCGTGCGGCGCGGGCCGGTGCGCCCACGAGCCGGCCGTGTTGATCAACAGCGGATCGGCGTTGGCGTTGCGGCCCTTGTCCGCCTGCCAGGTGATGCCCGGATCGAGGAACCACGAGTGCAGGTCGGCCTCGCGCAGCACGTCGCCGCGGTCGTCGAGATGCGCCGCCAGCTGCGCCCAGACCTCGCGTGCGATCTCCTCGTGCGTGCACTCCTTGGCGGGCTTGCCGTACAGCAGGCCCGGGGTGTTCCAGTCGGAGATGTCCACGGAAAGGCAGTCCTGCACGGTGCCGTCGCCGAACTCGCCGAATTTCCGTGTCCACAGCTGATCCTGGTTGATCGAGGTGAGCGCCCACGGCGCGTCGATGTAGGCGGCGTGGCCGCGCGAGATATCGGCGGGCCTGCGCAGGTAGAACTGGATGCCGTTCATCCAATCGGTAACCAGCTTGTCCATGGCGCCCAGTTCGGGACGGACCTCGAGCACCGCGGGCGACCAGAGCATGCGGGCCCGTTCGGCGGGCAGCGCGACGACGAAGTAGTCCGCCTCGACGGTGCGGGGCGTGCCGTGCTCGTCGACGATGCGCGCGGCGCTGATCCGGCGGTCTCGGAGTTCCAGCTCGCGCACCTCGGCGCCGAGCACGAATTGCACACCCAGCGTGCGCAACCGGTCCAGCCACGGCTCGATCCAGACCGCGTTGGTCGGCCCGTTCAGCACCCGGTCCATTCCGCCGTCGTTGCCGATCTCCAGCGGGTTGCCGAGGAACTGTTCGCCCATGTTGCCGATGGTGCGGACACTGGCGACGTTCTCCTTGGCGGCGACCATGATGCTGGTCAGCGTGCGGGAGAGCAGCGCGCGGAATTCGTGCGAGCGCGCGTGGTTGCCGACGTAGTCGTGCCAGGAAGTGTTGTCCCACTGGCCGTCCCGGCGGGCATCGCAGCTGCTGTTGAACACCAGCAGGCGGTCGGCGAAGTACATGCCCTCGGCGGGCGGCATTTTCAACGCGGTCGACAGGGCCGCGCCGAGTGTCTCGCGGAAGGCCTCCGGGCTGAACGGGCCGCGTGCGCGGAAGCCGAGCGGCACCCGGAAATCGTCGCCGCCGCGCCGGGCGAAGCGCGCCTCCGGCACCGCGACCAGGTTGTTCCACACCCCATTCGGGTTGTCGCCGAACGGAATTCGCCGCATCGTGTCGGGCACGTGCTGGTAGAAGCCGGGGAAGAAGCGGAAACCGTGCTCGCCGGGCAGATCCGGCCGGCCGCCGGAACCGGTGCCGGGAACCGGCACGCTGCGCGCCTTGCCGCCCCAGGCGCGTCGCTCGAAAATCGTGACCTGGAAACCACGTTCGATCAGTTCGTGCGCCGCGGTCAAACCCGCGACGCCACCGCCGAGTACCGCGACCCGCCTGCCGCCCGGAGCACCGGCGGCAGGCCCGGATCTGAGCGCGCCGGTCAGTAGTGCCCCCGCTGTTGCTACCCCCGCCGTCACCGTGCCGCGAAGAACATTCCTGCGCGATACGGTCCACCGATTTTCTGCCATGCGCCGCTCTGTGCCTAGCCTCGGGACCTTTGTTACATGTTGTCACTACTGTAAAGCGGCAGGTCCCGAACCGGCGTACCCGCCCCGTGCCTCGCCCGAGGGAACGCTGACTCGGACAATGGCTGTGAGCATAGCGATATCGGCGCGGGGATAGGCGAACCTGTGCCGACGGTTGCCAGAACCCTTTGGCACACATGAATATCCGGGCAGGTTTCAGGCCTCGATCAGTTGCGGACGGGGGCGATCGGTGGCCGCGTCGGGGGACGCGGCCTGGCCGGTGGCGGTCGCGGTGCGCTTGCCGGAGGTGGCGGCGAACGCACCCGCGATGACGATCACGCCACCGACCAGGGACAGGGGGGTGGGGGTTTCGTCGAGAAACGCCCAGGCTGCGGCGATTCCGACGACGGGGACCAGCAGCGTCAGCGGTGCGACGACGCCGGCGGGGTAGCGGCTCATCAGGTAGGTCCACATGCCGCTGCCGATGACCGTGGCGAGCACCGCGATATAGGCGAGTGCCACCAGGGCAGGCCAACCGGCCGCGGAGAAGGAGCCGGTCAGTGCGTGCCAGCCGGTGGCCGGGCCTTCGGCGGCGGCGGAGAGCGCGAACAACGGCAGCGGCGGGACCACGGCCAGCCACAGCGTCAGGTGCAGGGTGTTCAGGCCGGGCGACTCGACCGTCGCCTGTCGCGCGCCGATATTGCCGAAGGCCCAGCCGAGACCGCCGGCCAGGGTCAGCAGCACCGGCAGCAGGGTGGCGTGTTCGAGCCGGTCCCAGCCGATCACCACCATGCCCGCCAGCGCGACCACGATGCCCGCGACCTGGCTCGACCGGATCCGTTCCCGCAGGAACAGGGCGCCGAGCAACACGGTGAACGGCGCGGAGGATTGCAGCACCAGCGAGGCGAGCCCGGTCGGCATGCCGACCCGCATCGCGGTGAACAGGAAGGCGAACTGCAGGATGCCGAAACCGGTGCCGTACAGCAGGAGCCAGCGGGTGCGCACCCGCGGTCGCGGGACGAACAGCAGGACCGGAACCGCGATGACCGCGAACCGCAGCGCGGCGAAGAAGAAGGGCGGGAAGTGATCGAGTCCCACGCGGATGGCGAGAAAGTTCAGGCCCCAGAGCAGGATGACGGTAAATCCGAGCAGTCGATCACGAGCGGTCACGTGGTCCATCGTGCGTTCGGCTAACCATCAGAACAATCGAATAAATACGGATCATTGATGTAGTTTTGCTTCATGATCATTGCCCGGCCCCCGATCGGCACGGGCGTCGGTGGCTGAGCATCCCGGCGGCCCGCCGATGTCGCTGGACCGGCTGCGGGTGCTGTGCGAATTCGCGGACCGGGGCACCATCGCCGCCGTCGCCGCCGCGCTCTCGATGACCCCCTCGGCGGTGTCGCAGCAGCTCAAGGTGCTGGCCCGGGAGGCGGGCGTCGCGTTGCTCGAACCCGACGGCCGCCGGGTCCGGCTCACCGACGCGGGGCAGGCGCTGGTGGTGCGCGCCGATGAGGTGCTCGCGGCGATGGATCGGGCCGTGGCGGAGATGGCGCACTATCGCGGCTCGCCCCGTGGCCGGGTCCGGGTGGCCGTATTCCCTTCGGGCGGAGCGCTTTTGCTACCCCTGGTGTTGCCCGCGATGACCGACAGCGGCGTCGATGTGGTGGCCACCGACTGGGACCTGCCGCCCGCCGACCTGCCCCGGCTGCTCGCCGACAACGACGTGGTGCTCACCCACCGCGACGAGCGCGCCGCGCCCGTCGCCGACTCGCGCATCTCGGTGCACATGCTGATGCGCGAGCCCATCGATGTCGTGGTCGCGCCGACCCATCGGCTCGCCGGGCGCTCCGCGGTGACCCCGGAGGAGCTCGCGGACGAGACCTGGCTCAGCGTCAAGGGCGGCTTCCCGATCGACGACGTGCTGCGCTCGATCGCCACCGTCACCGGCGTGCGACCACGAATAGCGCAGCGGCTCAACGAGTTCCATCTCATCGAAACGGTGGTCGCGTCCGGCTACGCCGTGGCGCTGATGCCGCGCTACGCGGTCTCGCACCCCGACTTGTCGGTGCTTCGGCTCACCGGGGTGCGCGCCGCCCGCGTCTACGAACTGGCCACCCGCCGCCGCGCCGAGCACCGTCCCGCCATCGCGGCGGTGCTGGCGGCGTTCCGCGATGCGGTCACCACCGTCACCGCCGATTCCCCGCCGCCGGATGGGAGCCGAACCGGCCTGCGGTGAATTGTCGAGTTCTGACAGGTGGTTTCGCGGCCGTTCGGGTCCGGCTCGGCGAAGCCACTGGTACCGGGGTCGAGTGCCGAGCTTAGGCGGCGAACGCGTCGGCGTCGTTGGTAACTTCGCACAACTCCCGCGCCCGGCTGTGAGTGTTCCGCACATGACGCGCCGCCGATCGGCCAAATAGATTGCAGGACAGGCTATCCGGTAAGACGAAAGGACACGCGACAGCAATGCGCGATATCACCGAGTTCTCCACCCGCAACGGAGGATTCCGGAGCGTGGTGGTGACCGCGGTCGAGGTTTCCTCCGCGCTCGGCGCCGACGCCGAGTCCACCTGGAAGGGGCTCCTCGCGGGCGAGAGTGGGGTGCGGAAACTCGACGACCCGGAGGTCGAGAGCGGACGCTTACCGATCGATATCGGTGCGAAGTTCAAGGTCGACCCGACCGCCGAGCTGGACCGGGTCAAGAAGCGGCGCATGTCCTACGTCCAGCAGGTGGCCTACGTGATGGGCAAACGCATCTGGGAAACCCTCGGGGCGCCCGAGGTGGACCAGGACCGGCTCGGCGTCTCGATCGGCACCGGCGTCGGCGGCGCGGAGGTGATCGTCGATTCGAACGACATCCTGCGCGATCAGGGCTACCGCAAGGTCTCGCCGTTCGCGATCCCGATGGCCATGCCGAACGGGCCGGCCGCGGTGCTCGGACTCGAACTCGGCGCTCGGGCCAGCGTCGTGACGCCGGTGTCGGCGTGTTCGTCGGGGTGTGAATCGCTGGTGCACGCGTGGCGCTCGATCATTCTGGGCGAGGCCGACATGATCGTCGCGGGCGGCGTCGAAGGTCGCATCAATGCCCTTGCGCTGGCGGGCTTTACGAACATGCGGGCGTTGAGTTCGCGGGTCGGGGAACCCGAACGTGCCTCGCGTCCGTTCGATCGGGACCGGGACGGGTTCGTCTTCGGCGAGTCGGCGGCGTTGCTTGTGCTGGAAGCCGAAGAGCACGCGCTGGCGCGGGGCGCGCGGCCGATCGCCCGGCTGCTCGGCGCGGGCCTGACCGCCGACGGCTACCACCTGGTGGCACCGGACCCGGAGGGCCGGGGCAACGCGCGCGCGATGCGGCGCGCGCTGGAGACCGCGGGTGTCGACGGCACCGAGGTGGACCACGTCAACGCGCACGCCACCGGCACGCCGTTCGGCGATGTGGCCGAGGCCAAAGGGGTTTCGGCCGCGATCGGCAACCATCCGTCGATCTACGCGCCCAAGTCGGCGCTCGGCCACTCGGTCGGCGCGGTGGGCGCGCTGGAGGCCGCGATCTCGGTGCTGACGCTGCGCGACGGCGCGATCCCGCCGACCCTCAACCTGGACCACCAGGACGCCGAGATCGATCTCGACATCGTCAGCGGCGCAACCAGATACACCGACGTGCAGTACGTGATGAACAATTCGTACGGCTTCGGCGGGCACAACTCCGCGGTGTTGTTCGGCAAGTACTGAGGTCAGGCGAACGACTGCGGCCCGGCACAGAAGTACCGGGCCGCAACGTTTTTCAGGGTTTTCAGTGACCCATCGGGCCCGGGTGGTGGTACTGCTGGGCGCCGACGTAACCGAAGTCGTCGGCGACCATCGCAGCCAGTTCCAGCAGCGCCCGCCTGGTCGGCTTGCTCACCAGTTCCAGATCGATCTCGGCGCCCTCGGCGAGGTGGTCGTCGAAGGGCACCACCTGCACCGCGCGGGTGCGGTCGAGGAACAGCTTGCGCAGCTGATCCAGGTCGACGGTGGAGGCGCCGCGCCGGGACGCGTTGACCACCACGACGGTGCGTTCGACGAGTTTGCCGTAGCCGTGGTGATCGAGCCAGTCCAGCGTGGCCGAGGCGCTGCGCGCGCCGTCGATCGCGGGCGAGGTGACCAGCACCAGTGAGCTGGCCATATCGAGCACGCCCGCCATCGCCGAGTGCATCAGGCCGGTGCCGCAGTCGGTCAGGATGATGTTGTAGAACGACTGCAGGATGCCGATCGCCTTGCGGTAGTCGGCCTCGCTGAACGCCTCGGAAACCGCCGGATCCTGTTCGCTGGCAAGCACTTCCAGGCGGCTCGGCGCCTGCGAGGTATGCGCGCGGACATCGGAGTACCGGCTGATGTGCTGGTCTTCGAGCAGGTTGCGCACGGTGGAGCGGGTCTGGCGCGGCACCCGGTGCGCGAGCGTGCCGAGGTCGGGGTTGGCGTCGATCGCGATGACCCGATCGCCGCGCAGCGACGCGAACGTCGAGCCGAGACCGACCGTGGTGGTGGTCTTGCCGACACCGCCCTTGAGCGAGAGGATCGCGATCCGGTAATCGCCGCGCACCGGCTGGTTCACCCGGTCGACCAGGTCGCGGTAGACCACGTCGGCCGCGGACTCGCCCGGGTTCAGCATGCCGCCGGTGGCCTTGTGCACGGCGCGGCGCCAGCCGCTGCGCGGGGCCCGCCTGGCCCGCTTGAGCAGGTTCAGGTCGTTGACCGAATGACCGGGCTGACCCGGCGCGGGCACGTGCTGCGGCTGGAACGGCTGCGCGGGCTGATGCGGATTCGGCCCACCCTGCCAACTAGGCGCGGGCGGCTGGCCCATCGGCTGCGGCGGCGGAGGCTGCTGCTGGTAGACCGGCGGCGGCTGATGCGACACCGGCGGGGGCGGCGGGGCCCAGCTGTAGATCGGCGCGGCCTGCGGCTCGGGCTGCGGCGCGGGCGCTTCCGGCTGCTCCGGTACCCGCCGGACCAGGCCGTCGGGGCCGATCTCCTGGCGGTACTCGCCGTAGCCGGGGTTCGGCGCCTCCGCGACCTGGTGGCTGCCGCTGTGGCCGGCCACCGGCTGGTACGCGCCGGTCTGATATGGCTCATATGCGCCAGGCGGCGCGAACGGACCGGCGTTCGGCGGGGCGTAGCCGCCGTATTGCTCGGCCGGGCCGGGCGGCGGGAAACCCTCGGGCGGACCGTAGGGCTGCGGCGGCGCGGACGCCTGCGGGTAGGACACGGTCTGGTCCGTCGAACCGCTGAAGTCGGGCTGCGCGGGATCCTGCTCCGGCTGGTCCGGCGTCTCCGCCTCGGCCGCCGGCACTTCCACGTCACCGGTCTGCTCGGGCGACTGCTCGGCGGATTTCTCCGACTCCGTGGCGTCGGCCGTGTCCACCGCTTGACTCTGCAGCCAGGGCGGTGAGGTCGGGTTGTGGTCGTTAGTTGTCACAGTTCCCCCATCTGCTCGGGACTTCGAGCAGAGAGCTCGGCGCTTGAGTGCGAAACCAACGCTAGCACGGGGTTCGCGGGCTCGCGTCGCCGTGTGCGGCCGCCGGACTTCGCTTGCAAACGCACTATGGACGGCGGACGCGCCCGGATGACACGCCGCCGATATCTGGTCTCCGACAGCAAGATCGAGAGCCGGGCGCCCGGTCGATCAACGACCGTCGCGCCCGGCTCTCACCGTACTCGACCTGCGCGATCAGCGTGCCCAGGTTGACCCAGGACACCGCCGCTCGCGTCGCGGGTCAGTGCGCCCGGTTCACCGCGGAGACCACCGCGCGCAGCGATGCCGTGGTGATCGAGGTGGCGATGCCGACGCCCCACACCACCTTGTCGCCGATCGCGCACTCCACGTAGGCCGCGGCCTGCGCGTCGTCGCCCGCGGACATCGCGTGCTCGGAGTAGTCCAGCACCCGGACGTCGAAGCCGACGGTCGCGATCGCGTCGATGAACGCGGCCAGCGGGCCGTTGCCGGTGCCGGTGATCTCCTGCTCCACGCCGTCGACCTTGACCACCACGGCGATGGTGTCGGTGCCGCCGTCGGTCTCGGACGCGGTGACCTTCTGCCGGATCCGCTCCAGCGGCCGGATCGGGCTCAGGTACTCGTCGGCGAAGACGTCCCACATCTCCTTCGGCGTGACCTCGCCGCCCTCGCCGTCGGTGATCCGCTGGACCGCCTGGGAGAACTCGATCTGCAGCCGCCGCGGCAGCGCCAGGCCGTGATCGGTCTTCATGATGTAGGCGACGCCGCCCTTGCCGGACTGCGAATTGACCCGGATGACGGCCTCGTAGGTGCGCCCGACGTCCTTCGGGTCGATCGGCAGGTAGGGCACCGCCCAGATGATGTCGTCCACATCGGCGTCCGCGTCGTCGGCCGCGACCTTCATCGCGTCCAGGCCCTTGTTGATGGCGTCCTGATGGCTGCCGGAGAACGCGGTGTAGACCAGGTCGCCGCCGTAGGGGTGCCGCTCGGCGACCGGCAGCTGGTTGCAGTACTCGACGGTGCGGCGGATCTCGTCGATATCGGAGAAGTTGATCTGCGGATCGACGCCGCGGGAGAACAGATTCATCCCCAGGGTGACCAGGCAGACGTTGCCGGTGCGCTCACCGTTGCCGAACAGGCAACCCTCGATCCGGTCCGCGCCGGCCTGGTAACCCAGTTCGGCGGCGGCCACCGCGGTGCCGCGGTCGTTGTGCGGGTGCAGCGACAGCACGATCGCATCGCGGCGGGCCAGGTTGCGGCTCATCCACTCGATCGAATCGGCGTAGACGTTCGGCGTGGCCATCTCGACGGTCGCGGGCAGGTTGATGATCAGCGGTTTGGCCGGGGTGGGCGCGATGATCTCGGAGACCGCGTCGCACACCTCCTTGGCGTACTCCAGCTCGGTACCCGTGTAGGACTCCGGGCTGTATTCATAGCGCCAGTTGGTGTCGGGGTACTGCTGCTCGATCCGCAGGCACAGCGCGGCCGCGTCCGTCGCGATCTTCTTGACCGCCGCGCGGTCGGCCCGGAAGACCACCTTGCGCTGCAGGATCGAGGTGGAGTTGTAGAAGTGGACGATCACGTTCTGCGCGCCCGAGCAGGCCTCGAAGGTGCGCTCGATCAGCTCGGCGCGACACTGGGTCAGCACCTGGATGGTGACGTCGTCCGGGATCGCGCCGTCCTCGATGATCTCGCGGACGAAATCGAAATCGGTCTGGCTGGCCGAGGGGAAGCCGACCTCGATCTCCTTGTAGCCCATCCGCACCAGCAGGTCGAACATGCGGCGCTTGCGGGCCGGGCTCATCGGGTCGATCAGGGCCTGGTTGCCGTCGCGCAGGTCGACCGCGCACCAGCCGGGCGCGACGTCGATGATCTTGTCCGGCCAGGTGCGGTCGGGCACCGTGACGGGCTCGACCTCCTCGGCGAACGGACGGTACCGGAAGGTCGGCATCGACGAGTTCTTCTGCGCGTTCCAGGCGGGCTGGTCGGCCGGCGCGGGCTTGGACGGCGGCGTGATGGTGCGGGAGCCGGATACGAAGGCGTCAGCGGGGGACATGGCGATTTCTCCGAGGGGGTGTGGTGTTTCCCAAAGGTTTGGGTCGACCGGCGCGGCAAAACCCCGCGACGGGAGCCGGTCCAATCAGAACCCGTCGCGGCGGCCGAGAAGAAGTGCCCGCTGCATGATGTCGGCGAGTTTACCGGGTGGCAATACACGGGCGAAAGCCCGGTCCCGTCGTCGGGTCATCCGACGTCGGCGCTAGCGTTCCGCAAAGAAGCAAGGAACGGATTTTCCTATGACATGGCTCGAACAGCTCGCCATCTTCGGCGCGGGCATCGCGGCGGGCGGGATCAACACGATCGTCGGGTCGGGCACCCTGATCACCTTTCCGGCGCTGCTCGCCTTCGGCTTGCCGCCGGTGACCGCGAACGTCTCCAACACCATCGGCCTGGTCCCGGGGGCCATCAGCGGCGTCCACGGCTACCGCCGTGAGCTGGCCGGACAGCGCGAACGCCTGGTGCGACTGGGTACCGCGTCGCTGCTCGGCGGCATCACCGGCGCGGTCCTGCTGCTGACGCTGCCCGCGAACGCGTTCAAGGCGATCGTGCCGGTGCTGATCATCCTGGCGCTGGTCCTCGTCGTCGTGCAGCCGCGGCTGTCGCGCTGGGTGAAGGCGCGGCGCGCGGACGGGGCGGGGCCCGCGCCGCAGCACGGCGGGCCGGTGCTGTTCGTCGCGGTCTTCGCGACCGGCATCTACGGCGGTTACTTCGGGGCTGCCCAGGGTGTGCTGCTGCTCGGTTTGCTCGGTGTTCTCGTGCACGAGGACATCCAGCGGCTCAACGGCGTCAAGAACGTGCTCGCGCTGATCGTCAACGGCGTGTCCGCGCTGATCTTCATCGTGATCGCCGACGTGAACTGGCAGGCAGTCGGGCTGATCGCGCTGGGCTCGATCATCGGGGGTCAGCTCGGTGCGAAGATGGGCAGGCGGATGCCGCCGAACGTGTTGCGCGCGGTCATCGTCGTGGTCGGCACCATCGCGGTGGTCCGGCTGTTGATGTCCTAGGAGGTGGTCAGTGCCGGCTCAGGGTGCAATTCATCCCTGCGGGGGACGACGGCCGCGTCCGCGCGGCACAAGATAATCGATATGCGTGGGTGGAGGATCGTCGTTGTCGCTGCGCTCGCCCTGGTGGTGGCGCCGCTGAGCGGCTGCGGCACCCCGGACGAGCACGAACAGGCCGTGGCCGACCTGGCCGGACAGGCCGACGCCGCCGCGACCCCGCGGCTGGACTGGGCGTCGTGCCAGGACAAGGCGTTGGGCAAACTGCAATGCGCGAGCGCGACCGTCCCGCTGGACTACGCGCAGCCGCAGGGGGAGACGATCGAACTCGCGGTTGTGCGCCAGCCCGCGACGGATCAGTCGCGCCGGATCGGCACCCTGTTCACCGCCGCGGGCGGCCCGGGTGGTTCGGGCCTGCAGTGGGCGGCACGAGGCGAGATGTTCCCCGGCGAGATCGCGCGCCGCTTCGACGTGGTGACCTTCGATCAGCGCGGTACCGGCCGCAGCGCACCGGTCCGCTGCTTCGCGAATCCTGAAGAGCAGCAGCGCTTCTGGGCTGCCGCATGGCTGCCGCCGGTGACCGACGAGCAGGCGGCGCAGCAGGCGCGGGCCAGCCGCGACCTGGCCGCGGGCTGCGCCGCGCACAGCGCCGCCCTGCTGCCGCACCTGACCACCGTCGACGCCGCCCGTGACCTCGACCTGTTGCGCCGCGCGGTCGGCGACCGCCAGCTCACCTTCGAAGGTGGTTCCTACGCAAGCTATCTCGGCGAGGTGTACGGCGCGCTCTTCGGCGACCGGGTGCGGGCGCTGAGCCTCGGCTCGATGATCGACCCGGACGCCTACACGTCCGATACCCGTACCGAGGTCGCGAACTCGGCGGCGGGCACCGAGGAGGTGCTCGCGGAATTCTTCCGGCTGTGCGCGCAGGCAGGCCAGCCGCGCTGTGCTTTTGCGAGCGCCGGTAAGCCGGCCACCGCCGACCCGGTCGGCCAGATCCGCACCGATCAGAAGCCGACCGGCGGTGCGGATCTGCAGGCCAGAGACAACGCACTGCTGGACCGGTTGCGGCAGGAGCCGATTGCGGTCGGGACCGGGGACCGGGCCCGGTCGGTCACCTATCACGAGGTCATCGCCCCGCACGCGCTGCTGCTGTACGACTCCGAAAAGGGTTGGCCCGCACTGGCGCAGTTGCTCACCGAACTCGAGCGCGGCGCGGAGGGCAACCCCGATGTGGTCCGCACGGTGCTGGCCGCGAGCGCGCTGCCGCCCGGGTTCCTGGACTCGTTCACCGCGATCTCCTGCGCGGACAACACTTTTCCCCGTGACCCCGCGCAATGGCCCGCGATGGCAAGGGATTTGAGTGCGGAGAGTCCGATCTTCGGCGCGTTCTGGCTGGCCATCCGGCAGCCGTGCGCCGCGTGGCCGATTCCCGAGGGCGGCTATCCGCAGCGGTACGCGGGTCCCTGGATCATGCGCTCGGACGTGCCCGCGCTGCTGTTCAGCAACCGATACGACCCGGTGACGCCGCTGTCCGCGGCCCGCACCGCGCAGCAGGCCCTGGTGAACGCGCGCCTGGTGGTCATCGACGGTGGCTATGGCCACGACACCACCACCGACTGCACCCGGCGGTTGCAGGAGCGCTACCTCATCGATCAGCAACTGCCGGCGCCGGGCGCCACCTGCGAGCCGGACGCGGCGCCGTTCGCGCGGTGAATCCGGCTCGGCGACCGTGCCGGCAACCGGGGTCGACCCGGCTCGTTGCCCGGGCGTCACCTGGCCGTTGCCCGCGGCGCGCACCCGAATGCGGAAGTCCGCCAGGGCAATAGCAGGTGGACAACCGGTGACGGCCCGTGAACGACTGTTCAGCGCACGGGAATACCGGTAATCTGCGCTCGGCCATGCGTGATGAGGGAGGTGGCTGGGTGCGTAGACGCGCCTTCTTCAAAGCTGCGGGTGCAGCCGCCCTGCTGGGCGCTGCCGCGGGTTCGGCTTCGTCGCTGACGGCCGGTGTGGGGTCCGCGGACCCCGTCTGGAATCTGCTGTTCCAGGCCTGGGTGCCGGAAATCTTTGCCCCGCTGCCCGATCCGCCCGAGCATTCGCCCGCGATCGTGATCGGCTCCGGCTTCGGCGCCGCGGTCACCGCGTTGCGGCTGGCCGAGGCCGGTATCGCCAACACGGTGCTCGAACGCGGCTCGCGCTGGCCCAACGATCCCTGGCGGGAGATCTTCACCGGCGACGACCTGCCCGACGGCCGTGGTTTCTGGCATCGCACCAGCTTCACCGGCGTCTCCAAGGTGCCGGTGCATTTCGCGAGCTTCGGCGGCGTGCTCGACTGCACCAGCTACCCCGGCATCGATGTCTGGCGGGCGGCGGCGGTCGGTGGCGGCTCGGTGATCTTCACCGGCGCGATGGTCGCCCCGGAGCGCCGCTTCTTCGACCACGTCTTCGGCGGCACCGTCGACTACGGCGAGCTGGACCGCGTCTACTACCCGCGGGTGCGGGAGATGTTGCGGCTGAACACGATGCCGCAGGACATCTACGGTTCGACGCCGTTCACGCACTCCCGGGCCTGGGACGACCAGGTGCGCAAGGCCGGCTACCAGCCGCTGCCCAACGACTCGATCTTCAACTGGGACATCCTGCGCGCCGAACTCGGCGGCGGTTCCCGTCCGTCGGGCACCGCGGCGCGCAGCAACCTGGGCAACTCCAACGGCGCGAAGTTCGACCTGAACCAGAATTATCTGCGCTACGCCCAGGACACCGGCCGATCCGCGATCTTCCCCGGCCACCAGGTGGAGTCGATCGCGCAGGAGCCGGGCGGCCGGTACTCGCTGACCGTGACGAAGCTCGCGCCGACCGGCGAGGTGCTCGGCACCCGCACCCTCACCTGCGATCAGCTGTTCCTCGGCGCCGGTTCGGTCGGCACCTCGGAACTGCTGGTCCGCGCGCAGGCCACCGGCACCCTGCCCAACCTCAACGAGCACATCGGCGACGGCTGGGGCACCAACGGTGACGTGGTGCTCGGGCGCGGCGCGAGCGCGCTGGCCGGTCTCGGGCAGGGCGTGCCGAGCGCGAGCCGGATCTTCGACGAATCGGGCGCGCCGCTCACCCTGGAGAGCTGGTACATCCCCGGTATCCCGTTCGAGACGGGCGCGCTGGCCTCGCTGGGCATGGTGCTCGACGGGACGCGCTCGCGGTTCGGTTACGACCGCGCGGCGAACCGGGTCGGCTTGAGCTGGCCTGCCGAGAACCGCGCGGAGATGGTGGCGGCCGCCCGCGCGGTCGATCACCGGATCGCCGAAAGAGCCGATGCCGTACTGGAATACGGTGCGCTCGGCTACGACGCCAACGCCCTGTTCACCGCGCATCCGCTGGGCGGCGCGGTGCTCGGCCGGGCCACCGACGGCTACGGCCGGGTGCACGGCCATCCCGGTCTGTACGTGATGGACGGCGCCGCGATCCCGGGCAGCACCGGCACGGTGAACCCGTCGCTCACCATCGCCGCGCTCGCCGAACGCAATATCGAGGCGATCATCCGCCAGGGGAAGTAGCGCCGGCTCGCGGTCCGTGCCGTCGCGCGGGCCGCGTACTACCCTCGGCCTGACCATTCAGTGTCGAAAGGGATCCGCGTCGTGGCCTATGTCAGCCCCACTCCGGTCGGCGAGGAGCTTCCGGAGGGCGATTACCCGCGTAAGCCGCCCGCGCTGTGGACCGATTTCGTGATGCTCGCGCTGGCGATCGTCTCGGTGGTGCTGGTCGTCTGGATCACCTTCTTCCCGGTCGCCGCGCAGACACATCGGGTGATCGTGCTCGTCGACTGGTCGATCTGCGGAATCTTCGCGGCCGAGTTCCTGTGGCGCTGGCGCCGGGCGGGCTGGCCGTGGACGTTCCCGTTCGTCTACTGGTACGAGGTCCTCGGCATGATCCCGGTGACCAGTCCGTTCTTCCGCGGGTTCCGGCTACTGCGGATCGTGGTGATCCTGGTCCGGCTCGGCCGCGTCGCCGACCGGATCTTCGGCGACCGGATCACCGCCGCGGTGGTCAACCGGTTCGTGACGACCATCGTGGACGTGATCAAGCGCCCGATGACGATCGCGGTGATGGACGAGGTGGCGCACGTGCTGCGCACCGGCCACTACACCCGCAACATCGCGGCGGCGCTGGAGGAGAACCGGGCCGAGATGGACGAGATGATCCTCGAGCTGATCAAGAAGGACCCGCAGGCCGGCCGGGTGCGCTACATCCCGTTCCACGACGAGATCATCCGGTTGATCGCCGACACCACGTTCCGCATCGTCTTCCAGGTGCTCGCCGATCCGCGCACCGACGAACTCGTCTCGGATGTGTTGCGGGAGAACATCGATCAGATCCGCGACGCGGTGCGCGACGGGGTCCGGGTGGCGCCGTCGGCGTATGGGCCGACGGCGGCCGAACACGGGGTCGCGCACAAACTCAGTCAGGTACGCCGTGCCTGATCTGGTCGCGGGGCTGGGCGAAGCGCACGGTCTCGAAGAGGGTGAGCGCCGCGAGCACGGCGCAGAGCATGGTCAGCGAGATCAATGCGGGCAGGGCCGCGGCGAGCGGGATCAGCGCGAGCAGCAGCACCACGGTGAGCACCCGCGGCACGCTGATCGCTCCGGTCGCATAGTGTTTCGCTCCGATCAGCGCGACCAGGTACAGCACCACGCCGCCGTACAATGCGAACAACGGGATGCCGTAGAGCGCGTCGCTCAGCGTGTGATGCGAGGCGTCCCCGACGTAGTAGAGCACCTTCTTCAAACCCAGTGAGAGCCCGATGATTCCGACGATCATCGGGAAATGCCAGAAGGTGTAGGCGCCCCGCGCGATCTTGATCTGCCGGGCGCCGTCGGCATGTTTGAGCTCGTGTTCGATGGACAGCGCGGCGACGTCGAAATAGGTCCACCACAGCAGTCCGGAGATGGCCAGGCCGAGCAGCGCGCCCACCGCGATCGGCCAGGAGATCGGCAGCCCGGCCACCCCGATGCCGATCGAGACGATCGATTCGCCGAGCGCCACGATGATGATCAGTCCGTATCGCTCGGCGAAATGGCTCGCCGAGTTCAACCGCCAGTCGGTGCCCGCGAGCAGGGTCCACAGATAGTCGCCCGCGATCGCGGCGATCCACAGCGCGATCTGCACCCTGCCCTCGGTCATCGCGGCGATCACCAGCAGCGTGGTGCCGATCGTGATCGAACCGAGCGACCAGCGCAGCACCTGGTTGCGCAACTGCGCGTCCTGCGCGCTGGCCAGCCAGAACATGAAGACGTGCACCAACCGCACGACCAGGTACGCGATGGCGAAGACCAGCGGGCCGTACCAGCCGCCCGCCATGTCGTGGAATGCCTCGGGGATGGTGAGCGCGGCGAGAAACGCACCGCCCATCGCGGTGAACATCGCGACCCTGGCGAAGCCTTCGTCGGCGCGGATCACGTTGCCCAGCCACGAGTAGGCAATCCACAGCCACCACATCAGGGCGAGCACGAGGAAGGCGCGCAACAGGTTCTTCGCGCTGGTCTCCTCCGCCGCCAGGTCGGTGACCATGGTGAACGCGAATACGAGCACCAGGTCGAAGAACAGCTCGAGTTGTGTCACCGACGCACCCTCGGCCACCGGCTGAAGCCGAACCCGTTTGGAACCGATCATGGTGCACATCGTCGCACCCGGACGCCGTCGATGCCGGTCAGGCGGGGCGCGCGTGGCGGCGATTTCACTCAGGGCGCACGCGGGCGTGGTTATTCGTCATGGCTATACGGCTTGAAAGTTTTCCGTTTCCGGAAACCGTTCGGCAAACTCGATGAAATTCTGCACCGCGGTCTCGTTGAGCTTTCGCACGGTGCGCTTGAGTAGTAGGCCGGGCACCGGGATGGGTAAGTAGATCTCCGCGTGATACCAGACCCGGGTGCCGTCCGCGCCCTCGGAGATCTCGAAGAAGCCGCCGCCCTTCGCGTTCCTGGTGCTGTCGGTGACCTGCCAGGACACCCGATCCTCGGCCCAATCGTATTCCAGTACCTGCATATCGGAGCTGCCCAGGATTTCGGTCTTCACGAATACCCGCAGTGGTCGTCGCGCGTCGTCGCGGGACGCGACGCGGGCATCGGTATATCCGGGCGACCATTCCGGCAGCATTTCCACGGCGGCCAGGGCATCGAGTACCTGTGCGGAATCGGCGTCGACGACGAATCGGATATCGGTTCTGGTGCGCATGAAAAACCTTCCGACCCCCGATGGACAACGGCCCGATTCTCTCCAGCACGGTTCGGTCCGTCAACCTTCTGGTACGGATTGGTGGTTCGCGCACACCTGCGACGTGCACTTATGTGATCGAGGTGAAGATCGACTACGCGGTGTACAGCTTCCGCGTGGAAGATTCGGGGGTGGTCAGTCCGCCGGTTCGACGATCGCGTCCGGTCCCGGATAGACCAGGGATTCGCGCCCGTCGGTGTAGCGGACGAGGTAGGGCGGCGACCCGTCCGGGCCGCGCACCTCGATGATCTCCCCTTGCCGATCACCCCGCCCCACCACGTGTCCGTGCACGAGCAACCGGTCGCCGACCTTCGCCATCATCGACTCATTATCGAATGGGTGTGACGGCGCTCACCGGGTTTCCGGTCGTTGCGACCGTTTGGTCTCAGCCCCGGATGACCCGATCCACCGCCGCCTCGATGAGGTCCTGGCTCTGCTCCTCGGTGAACACCTCGGGCAGCGTGAGCCGGTCCACGATCAGCCAGTTCAACGCGAGATAGAGCAGTAGGACCGACTTTTCGTCGCCGGGCAGGCCGGCGTCGAGGTGATTGCGCACGTTGAACTCGATGTCGGCGCGCACCCGCTCGGTGAGCACCGCCCGCAGCTCGGGCCGCCGCGTCGCCTCCAGGCGCAACTCCAGCAGCGCGAGATAGCCGGTGCGGAAAGCCTCGATACGACCCACGACCTCCTTCATCAACGTGACGATGTGCTCGCGGGTCTGCGGTCCCGTGGCGAGTTCGGCCATGGTGGCCTCGCTCGGCTGCAGCCGTTCGTAGAAGCGACCGCCGGCCTGGGTGAGCAGATCGTCGCGGTTGGCGAAGTAGTTCGACGCGGTTCCCGCGGGCACCCCGGCGTCCTTGTCCACCGCGCGGAAGGTGAGGCCGCGTGCGCCGTCCCTGGCCAGGACCTCGATGGCCGCGTCGAGCAGCGCCTGCCGGCGCTCGTTGTTGGTCCGCACTTGACACCACTCCATCCGTAGTACTACATTCTGACCACTACAAAGAGAGTACAACAGTTTAGGTGGTACCGGAATGCGAAAGCTTGTCTACTACGTCGCCGTGTCACTCGACGGCTACATCGCAGGTCCGGCGGGGGAGTACGACTTCTATCCGCAAAGCGACGAGATGGGCCGCTGGTTGAACGCGGAGTACCCGGAGTTCGTCCCGACCGGGTTCCGGTCGCAGGTCGGCATGGCTGTGGATGAACCGAACACGCGGTGCGACACCGTGCTGATGGGTCGCCGCAGCTACGAACCCGGCCTGGCCGTGGGCATGACCAGCCCGTATGCCCATCTGAAGCAGTACGTGGTGTCGAGCACGCTCGGCCGGATCGATGATCCCGCAGTGGAATTGGTCGAGTCCGACCCGCTCGGGCTGGTTCAACGGCTCAAAAAGGAAGAGGGCGGCGACATTTGGTTGTGTGGCGGCGGCAGCCTCGCCGCGCAGCTGCTGGGCGAACTCGATGAACTGATCATCAAGAGCTACCCGGTGGTCGCGGGCAGCGGGATCTCGGCCTTCGCCGGTGCGTTCCAGCCGACGCTGTTCACCCCGGCCCGGCGCAAAAAATTCGACAACGGCGCACAGGTCACCTGGTTCACCCGCGCCTGATCGCTCCTCCTACGAAAGAGGCTCTGTAATGCGAAAACTCACCTACTTCGTCGGCATGTCGCTCGACGGCTACATCGCCGCACCCGACGGCGACATCAGCTTCTATCCGTTGCCCGAGGACTTCATCGCCTGGATCGGACAGGACTACCCCGAGACCCTGCCCACGCACGCCCGGCCGCACTTCGGTGTCGCCGTCGACGCGCCGAACCAGCGGCTCGACACGTTGGTGATGGGCCGGGGTACCTACGAACCGGCCCTGGCCGTGGGGCTCACCAACCCGTACGGCCATATGCGGCAGTACGTGGTGTCGAGCACGCTCGGCCGGATCGATGATCCCGCAGTGGAATTGGTCGAGTCCGACCCGCTCGCGCTGGTTCAGCAGCTCAAAAAGGAAGAGGGCAAGGACATTTGGCTGGCCGGCGGCGGCAAACTGGCGGCCGCGTTGCTCGCCGAGATCGACGAGCTGGTGATCAAGAGCTACCCGGTTGTCGCGGGTCAGGGCGTGCGCGCCTTCGACGGCGCGTTCCAGCCGACGCTGTTCACCCCGACCGCCCGCCGCGAGTTCGGCAACGGCAACCAGGTCACCTGGCTCACCCGCGCTTGACCCGACAATGGCGGTGGCCCAGCGTTTTTCGCTGCGCCCACCGCCCTTCGGCCGTTCACACCCCGCGAACCCGGTCGTAGATCAGGTACAGCGCGCCGGTCTCGGTGCTGGACAGATCGGTCAGCGCCCAGCTCGTCGCGGGGAAGCCGTCCTCGAACAGGCGCGCGCCGCCACCGGCCACCTCGGGACACTGCGTGATCGTGATCCGGTCGACCTCGTCCGCCGCGAGCAGCGCCTTGATGATGCTGTTGCTGGCGAGCACGACGATGTCGCCGCCGGGCTGGGTACGCAACTGCCGGACGGCCGCCGCGGGATCGGTGTCGGCGATCCGCGAATGCTGCCACGCCGCCTCGGTGAGCGTGCTGGAGAAGACGACCTTCTCCACCTTGTCGAGCCACTGGCCGAACATGCGGTCGCGCGGGTCGGCGTCCGCGTCGGCGGCGACGACCGGCCAGTAGCCGCCGAAACCCTGGTAGTTCTTGCGGCCGAGCAGGGCGGTGGTGGCTGCCTCGGCCATCTGGACCATTCGGTCGCGCGCGGTGTCGCTCACCGCGTGCGGCACGATCCAGCTCATGTCGTAGTCGCCGCCCGGGCCGTTGGTCCGGCCGTCCAGCGAGAGGGTGATATTGGCGACTACCCGGCGGTTTCCCGTGTTCGTCATGGTCTGTTCCTTCTGGTCTGTGACGCTGTCCGCGTCGTTGGCATGAATACTTCCGCCGCGCGGGCCGCGGAACATCTGCCAGCTGGCCGATATCCGGAAGGCGGGACGGCACAGCTCGTGGCTCGCACCCGCCGGACCGGCGTGTCAGACTGCTGACGCAATGTCAGCCGCCATCGACACACTTCCCGCCGAGCTGTCCTCGTTCGTCGGCCGGACCGAAGAACTCGCGGCGATCACCGCTGTGGTCGCGCCGGGCAGGGTCGTCACCCTCGCCGGGCCCGGCGGCTGCGGCAAGACCCGGCTCGCGCTGCGGGTCTGCCGCACCGTCGCGGCCGCGTGGCCGGACGGCGTCTGCTGGGTCGCGCTGGAGGACGAACACGACGATGCCGCCGTCGCGTATCGAGTCGCCGCGGCGCTCGGCGTGCCGGTGCCGGTCGGCGCGGATCCGGTCGCGACGGTGGCGCGCGGGCTGACCGACCGCGAAACACTCTTGGTACTGGACAATTGCGAGCAGCTCGGCGCCGCTGTCGCAGCGCTGGTCACCGGGTTGCTCGGCCGCTGCCCACGGCTCGGCGTGCTCGCCACCAGCCGCGCACCGCTCGATGTCCGCGGCGAGCAGGTGCGTCGGGTGCCCGCCCTCGCGCTGGCGGACGCGTTGACGCTGTTGCTCGAACGGGTACAACCGGCGCAGGCGTCGGCGCCGGTGCGCACCGCGGCTCGCCGGATCTGCGATCGGCTCGACCGGCTGCCGCTCGCCCTCGAACTGGCCGCGGGGTGGGCGAGCACGTTGTCGCTGCCACAACTCGCGGACGTGCTGCACGAGCCGTACGCGGTACTCGAAGGTGGCGCGCGCACGGCGCCGTTCCGGCAACAGACGCTCGCGGAATCCATGCGCTGGAGCCACGACCTGCTCGATGACGACGAGCGGGTGCTGTTCCGCAGGCTCGGGGTGCTCGAGCCGGACTTCGCCGCCGAGGCGGTGGTCGCGCTGGACGAGCGGCCGGGCCGTGCGCTGCGCACGCTACGCGGGTTGATCGACAAGTCACTGGTTTCCGCCGACACCACCGGCCCGGTGGCTCGCTACCGAATGCTCGGCGTAGTAAGGGATTACGCGTTGCAGCGCCTCGCCGAGGCCGCCGAAACCGAACAACTGCGCGACCGCCACCTCGCGACCTACCTCACAATGGTCGAGGGGGCCGAAGCCGTGCGTCACGTCGATCAGGACGCGTGGCGGGCCCGAATCACCGAGGAACTGCCCAACATTCGTGCCGCTCTCGACTGGGGATTGGATCGCGACGATCCGACCGCGGGGCGCAGGCTCGCCGCCGCGATGGCCTGGTTCTGGTACCTCGAACCGCGCGGCCTCGAGGGCGTCCGGGTGCTGCGCACCGCCGTCGCTCGCGGAGCCGGGGCGCGCGACGAGCTGCAAGCGCGGGTGCTGGCCGGGTTGGCGCTGGTCTGCGACACCGGTGTCTACGGTTTCGTCGGATACGAATCGGCCCGTGCCGCAGCGGAATTGGCCGCCGAGATCGGTGCCGAGCCGGTCGGTCGGCTGGCCCGCTCGCTGTGCGCGGTAGAGCAACTCGGTATCGACCTGGACCGGGCCTACGCCGACGCCGAAGCGCTGCACCGGGAGGCCGCGCACGCCGCGGACGGGTTTGTAGCCGACTCCATGCAAGCGCTGACCGGCCTGATCCACCTGTTCCGCGACGAATATCGCGCGGCCGTCGAACAACTCGACGCGGCGCTGGTCGGCATGCGCAAGCGCAACGACCGTGGCTTCGCCTCGTTCGCACTGACCTGGCTGGCCACCGCGACCGCGCAGTCGGGCGCGCTGACTCGCGCCGCCGAGATCGCGGAGCAGGCCGTCGCCACCGCGGCCCCGTTGCACGACTTCCATCACCTGGGCTCGGCGCGGGCGGCGCTCGCCGAAATACGGGTGCGGCAGGGGCGACTCGACGCGGCGGCCGCGGCCCTCGAGCCGATCGATCGGTTGCTCGAGGGGGAGGCGACGCCGTTCGTGCCCGGCTGGGAGCGGGTGCACGCGTTGGCGGCGCTGGCGGCGGGGCGTCCGGAGGAGGCGATCGAGTGGTGCCGCCGGGAGGGAAGGACGCCCGGCACGGATGCCGACGGGGTGCTGACGCCGTGGACCCAGGTGGTGCTGGCGACCGCGTTGCGGTTGCGCGCGGAAGCCGCGCCGGACCGGCCCGAAGGTGCGAGCCCGGCCGAAACCGATTCGGCCGCAGCGCTACTCGAGGCCTTGGCCGCGACACCGATGCTGCGCGCACTGCCCTCGGTGCACGCCGAGGTGCTCGATCAGCAAGCATTCCTGTTGCACCACAGCGATATCGAGCAGGCGCTGCGGTTGCATCACGACGCGCTGCGGATCCGTTCGGCACACGACCTGGTACTCGGCTGCGCGACGAGCCTGGAGTCGCTCGCGGTGGCCCTCGCGCGGCGGGGCACCGCCGATTCGGCCGCGGTGCTGCTCGGTGCGGCCGAGCGGGCCCGCGCCGACACCGGTTCGGCCCCTGGGCCGTCCGCCGAGGTCGCTCGATCACTGCTGGATTCCGCTGTCGCCGTATCGGATTCGACCGAGTTACGGGAACGTGGCCGCGCCATGGGACTCGAACCGGCCATCGACTACGCGACCAAAGCACGCGGCAAACGCAACCGCCCGGCGTCGGGCTGGGCCAGCCTCACCCCGATGGAACGTTCCGTGGTCGATCTCGCGGTCGCCGGCCTGTCGAACCCCGATATCGCCGCGCGTCTGTTCATCGGGCGCGGCACGGTGAAGACTCACCTGGCGCACGTCTACGCCAAACTCGGCGTGGCCAATCGCACCGAACTCGCCCGGCTGTCCGCGGCCGACCCGCAACGTGGGCTGCGCCGGCTCCGGTAGGCCGCGGCGCCGGCGTGCACCTGAACCTGGGTTCCGTCGCGGCGGGCGTGTTCGATGATCCGACGCCCGCCGAGTCGGCGAACCTCGAGGCCGAGAAGGAGATGCAGCGCACCGGCCGGGGGTACTCGGCGATCCAGGCGACCCGGCCGCAAACGCTCGGCTACTTTGCCGCGCTGGAGCAGCCGGAGTCGCTGGTCGAGCAGGTGCGCGGCTTCTTCCGCCTCTTCCGGGCCTAAGCCCCTGTCGCGCAGTCCCATTGGCGCTTCCGCGGTCCGGCCGGACTGCGAGACAGGCCCTAGTCGCTGAGGAAGGACAGGCGCACCTGGCGGTCGGGGTTGTCGATATTCAGGTCGACCACTGCGACGGACTGCCAGGTGCCCAGGGCCAGCGCGCCGTCGATCACCGGGATCGTGGCGTAGGGCGCGATCAGGGCAGGCATCACGTGGGAGCGTCCGTGTCCGCGCGATCCGTGCGCGTGCCGCCAGCGATCGTCGGCGGGCAGCAGCTCGCGCAGCGCCGCGAGCAGATCGTCGTCGCTGCGCGCGCCGAGTTCCATGACCGCGACCCCGGCCGTTGCGTGCGGCACGAACACATTGAGCAGTCCGTCACCGCCACCGGAGGCTTCGCGCACGAACGACGCGCACTCGCCGGTGATGTCCTGCACGACCTCGGTCCGTCCGGTGGTCACCGCTAATACCGTGCTCTTCATCACTCCATCGTGCGCCATCGCTCAGTCCTCGGCGGTGCGCAAGGCCTTGGTGACTCGAACCGAGGTCTCGTGCAGCCGTCCGAACAGTTCGAGCAAGAGTTCCAGTTGCTCGTCCGTGTAGCCGGCGGTCACCGCGCCGAATTCCTGTGCCAGCAGTTCGTAGTGCGGCGCCAGCTCGTCGATCCGGGCGGGGACCGCGGTGATGATCACCCGGCGCCGGTCCTGTGCGTCGTGTTCGCGCTGGACATACCCCGCCTGCAGCAGCCGGTCGATCATCCGGGTGATCGCACCGGTGGTCAGTCCGGCGGCGGCGGCCAGCTCACCCGCGGTCGCGGGGCCGCCCAGTCGCAGCATGTTCAAGCAGCGCAGATCCGTCACGTGCAACCCGGCTTTGTCGGCGACGGCCTGGTGCATCATCACCGCGTCCGTCGCGCTGACCTGGGCGGCCACGGTCAGCGCCGCGCTCAGCTCGGCTCGTTTGGATTCCGCGTTCTCTGGCATGGCTTGACACCTTAGTCTCACTCAGGCAATATCTTACTAACTCAATTATTGATTGGCGCAGTTAATGAACTGGTCAGGTTTTTCGAGGAGTTCGCGATGTCCAGCACGCAGCACACAGACGAGGCCGCCATCCACGCGTTGTTCGACCGTCAGGCCGAGGCGTGGGGCGCGGGCGATGCCGCGGCCTTCGCTTCGGTCTTCGCCGAGGACGCCGATTACGTCACCTGGTTCGGCACGCACAGCAAGGGCCGCCGGGAGATCTACGAGTCCCACCTCCCGGTCTTCGAGAAGTACTTGAAGAACACCCGCCTGGACGGGGAGATCACCGGTTTCCGTTTCCTCACCCCGGATGTCGCGGTGGTGCACGGGCGCGGGGCGGTGCTCAAAGGGAGGCGTCGGCGCACGCTGCGCAACACCAAGGTGCAGACCACGATCGTGGTGCGCGCCGACGGCGAATGGCGGATCGCGGCCTTCCAGAACACCAGATATCACTGGCTGCTCGCGAAGTTCGCGACCAAGTCCGACCAGCGCGCCGGCTCCCGCGCGGCGGCCGGCTGAGGAGGTAGCGGCAATCCGCTGGACCACGGCCGGTACGCTGGGTGGCTGTTAGCAGCTGGTTGTCGATCTTGGAGGACCCTGTCGTGGCTCTCGTTGTTCAGAAGTACGGAGGATCCTCGGTGGCAACCGCCGAGCGTATCCGGCGCGTCGCTGAACGGATCGTCGAGACGAAGAAGCAGGGCCACGACGTGGTGGTCGTCTGCTCGGCCATGGGTGACACCACCGACGAACTGCTCGACCTCGCCCAGCAGGTCGCGCCCGCGCCGCCCGCGCGGGAAATGGACATGCTGCTCACCTCGGGTGAGCGCATCTCCAACGCGCTGGTCGCGATGGCCATCCACTCGCTCGGCGCCGAGGCTCGCTCGTTCACCGGCTCCCAGGCCGGCGTGATCACCACCGGCGCGCACGGCAACGCCAAGATCATCGACGTGACGCCGGGCCGGCTGCGCCAGGCGCTCGACGACGGACAGATCGTGCTCGTCGCCGGTTTCCAAGGCGTCAGCCAGGACAGCAAGGACGTCACCACGCTGGGCCGCGGCGGTTCCGACACCACCGCGGTCGCGCTGGCCGCAGCGCTGGAAGCCGACGTCTGCGAGATCTACACCGACGTGGACGGCGTCTTCACCGCCGACCCGCGGATCGTGCCGGACGCGCAGCGGCTCGAGCAGGTCTCCTACGAGGAGATGCTGGAACTCGCGGCCTGCGGCGCGAAGGTGCTGATGCTGCGCTGCGTCGAATACGCGCGCCGCTACAACGTGCCCGTGCATGTGCGTTCGTCCTATACCGACAAGCCGGGCACCTACGTTTACGGATCGATGGAGGACATCCCCTTGGAGCAAGCAATCCTCACGGGCGTCGCGCACGATCGCAGCGAGGCCAAGGTGACCGTGGTCGGTCTGCCGGACGTGCCGGGCTACGCCGCCAAGGTGTTCCGCGCGGTCGCCGACGCCGAGATCAACATCGACATGGTGCTGCAGAACATCTCCAAGATCGATACCGGCAAGACCGACATCACCTTCACCCTGCCCAAGACCGACGGCGCGCGCGCCGTCGAGATGCTCACCAAGCAGCAGGACGAGATCGGCTTCTCCCAGGTGCTCTACGACGACCACATCGGCAAGGTGTCGCTGGTCGGCGCGGGCATGAAGAGCCACCCCGGCGTCACCGCCAAGTTCTGCGAGGCGCTGGCCGACGCGGGCGTGAACATCGATCTCATCTCCACCTCCGAGATCCGGATCTCGGTGCTGGTCAAGGACACCGAACTGGACGAGGCCGTCAAGGTGCTGCACCGGGCCTTCGAACTGGGCGGCGACGAGGTCGCCGTGGTGCACGCGGGAACAGGACGATAAGCCATGGGCATCCGAGTAGGCGTTGTCGGCGCGACCGGTCAGGTCGGCGCCGTCATGCGAAAACTGCTGGAAGAGCGCAACTTCCCGGCCGACGAGGTGCGTTTCTTCGCCTCGTCGCGTTCGGCGGGTAAGACGCTGCCGTGGCGTGGCGGCGAGATCGTCGTCGAGGACACCGAGTTGGCCGATCCGGCCGGACTCGATATCGCGCTGTTCTCCGCCGGGGCCACCATGTCGCGCGTGCAGGCCCCGCGGTTCGCGGCCGCGGGCGTCACCGTGATCGACAACTCCTCGGCGTTCCGCAAGGACCCCGATGTGCCGCTGGTGGTGAGCGAGGTCAACCCGGAGCAGACCCGCAACCTGGCCAAGGGCATCATCGCGAACCCGAACTGCACCACCATGGCCGCGATGCCGGTGCTGAAGCCGCTGCACGACATCGCGGGACTGCGCCGCCTCATCGTGTCCAGCTACCAGGCGGTGTCCGGTAGTGGCCTGGCCGGCGTGGAAGAGCTCGCGACGCAGGCGCGCGCGGTGATCGACGACGCCGAGCAGCTGACCCACGACGGCGGCGCCCTGGACTTCCCGGCTCCGAACAAGTACGTCGCGCCCATCGCGTTCAACGTGCTGCCGCTGGCCGGTTCGCTCGTCGACGACGGCTCCGGCGAGACCGACGAGGACCAGAAGCTGCGCAACGAGAGCCGCAAGATCCTCGGGCTCCCCGACCTTTTGGTGAGCGGCACCTGCGTGCGCGTCCCGGTGTTCACCGGGCACTCGCTGTCGGTGAACGCCGAATTCGACCAGCCGCTCTCGGTCGAGCAGGCCAAGGAGATCCTGGCCAAGGCGCCCGGCGTCAAGCTGGTCGACGTGCCGACGCCGTTGCAGGCGGCGGGCGCCGACGACTCGCTCGTGGGCCGGATCCGGCAGGATCCCGGCGTGCCGGACGGCCGTGGCCTGGCCCTGTTCATCTCGGGCGACAACCTGCGTAAGGGCGCTGCGCTCAACACCATTCAGATCGCCGAGGTCCTGCTCAGCAATCGCTGACCCGGTGCCGCGGCCGTGCTCGCGCACGGCCGCGGACCGGTTCGCCTACGCTTCGATCTGCGTGGTCAGCCGACGTTCGGCGAACGAGTGGCCTGCCTCGATCTGGTAGACACCGGGTACCGGACGCCACGTGTCGCTGTCCTCGTCCCAGATCTGGAAGGCCCGGTCCGGGAGGGTGATTCGCGCCTCGACCAGCTCGCCGGGATCGGCTTCCACCCGCGTGAACCCCGCCAGCCAGCGGGCTGGTCGGACCACCGAATCCGCGACGGGCGCGAGGTAGACCTGCACCACCTCACCGCCGCGGCGGGCGCCGGTATTGCGCAGCCGCACGGTCACCGTCGTCGCTTCCCGCTCGATCGACTCGTATTCCCATGTGGTGTAACCGAATCCGTGCCCGAACGGGTAGGCCGGCGTGCTGCCCGCCCGCTCCCAGGCGCGGTAGCCGATGAACAGATCCTCCCGGTAGACCAATTCGCCGTCGGTCGGCGTGACCTCGGCGACCGGGCAATCGGCCAGGGCGACCGGCCAGGTGGTCGGCAGCCGTCCACCCGGTTCGGTGCCGCCGAGCAGGACCTCGGCCAGCGCCGCCCCGCCCTGCTGGCCGGGGAACCAGCTCAGCAGCACTGCCGAAACCTGGTCACGCCAGGGCATTTCCACCGGTGAGCCGGCGTTGACGACCACCACGGTGTGCGGGTTGACCTCGGCCACGCGGCGCACCAGCTCGTCCTGTCGGCCGGGCAGGCGCAGGTTCGTGCGATCGAAGCCCTCCGATTCCACCTGCTCGGTGGTGGCGACCACGACCACCGCGACGTCGGCGTTGCGTGCCGTCTCGACGGCCTCGTCGATCAATTCGTCCGGGTCGCGCCGGGGATCGGCGTGCCCGAGCGTGAAAAGGACAGCCTGGATGGGCATGTCGGCGAACTTCATCGGGGTGTGCGTCATCGTCACATCGACCGTCGTCCCGGCCGTGAGGTCGACGGTGCCGCGCGTGGTGGGGGTGCCGAAGAAAGCTTCGAAAGGATCGGAGCCGGTGAGGGTTTCGGCCCCGTCGAACAGCACCGACCCGCCGACCGTGAGCCGGAAATCGCCGATTCCCTTGGTGCCGAACGCGTGCGCGCCGGTCTCCTCGGGCGTGAAGGTGCCGTGTACCTCGACCGTGTGCAGGTCGGCGTAGGCGACGCCGTCGGGAAGTTCGCCGAGCCAGTTGACCATGCCGTTGGGCAGCGAACTCTCGCCGAGCAGCGCGCCGTCGGCGTCGAAAATGCGGGCGCGCAGGTCGAATCCGCGGTCGGCGGCGCTGAGTTCGTCGCTCGGGGCGGCGCCGATCGCGTAGGTCAGGGCGCCGGGCGGCAGCGCCGCGGTCAGTCCGTCGAGCGGGGAGACCACCGAGGCGGGGAACACGGTCGCCGAGCCGCCGCCGAGGATGCGCGCGTCGCGGGCGGCGAGCCCGAGCAGCGCCACCTTCGTGCCGTCCTTCGCCAAAGGCAGCGCGGGCTGTTCGCCGACCGGCTCGTTGCGCACCAGAACGAAACCGCGAGCGGCGATTTCGTGTGCCAGCGCGACGCCGTCGATCTCGTCCGGCAGCGCGGTGACCGCGGGCTCGGCCCCGTCGAGCAGGCCGACCCGCGCCGCCAGCCGCAGCACGTTGCGTACCGCGGCATCCACCACGGACTCCGCGACCTCGCCGTTGCGCACCGCCGCGGCCAGCGCCGCGCCGTACACGCCCCGCGGTCCCGGCATCGCGACATCGAGTCCGGCGGTGATCGCCGGGACCGTCGCGCGGGCGGCGGTCCAGTCGGAGACGACGAAACCGTCGAAACCCCATTCGCCGCGCAATATTCCGGTGAGTAGTGCGTGGTGCTCGGTCATGGTCGGGCCGTTCACCCGGTTGTACGCAGCCATGATGCCCCACGGGCCCGCGTCGCGGACGATCGCCTCGAACGGGGCCAGATACAGCTCGCGCAGAGCGCGCGCGGACACCACGTTGTTCACGGTGAAGCGGTCGGTCTCTGCGTCGTTGGCGACGAAATGTTTGACGGTGGTGCCGATTCCGCCGTCCTGCACGCCGCGGACGTACCCGGTCCCGATCTGCCCGGTGAGGAACGGGTCCTCCGAGTAGCACTCGAAATGCCTTCCGCCGAGCGGAGATCGGTGCAGATTCACCGTGGGCGCGAGCAGCACGTGCACGCTCTTGCGCCGCGCCTCCTGCGCGAGCAGCCTGCCCGCGCGCCGGGCCAGCTCCGGATCCCAGCTCGCGGCGAGCGCGGTCGGTGAGGGCAGCGCGATCGAGGGATCGTCGGCCGTCCAATGCACCCCGCGCACCCCGATCGGCCCGTCCGACATCACCAGCGAACGCAGCCCGATCTCCGGCAGGGCGGGCAACGACCACATGTCCTGCCCCATCAGCAGCCGGGCCTTCGCGTCCAGGTCGAGTTTGCCGATGGCCGCCGCCACGACTTCCTCGCGGGCCGGGTCGAGCTGGGTCATGGTGAACTCCTCTGTCTCGCAATGACAATGCGCGTGGCGGTCGCGAAACAGTCGGCGGTCGCCACGTCGGGCGGAGCGGGCGGCGGGCGCCGCCGCCATGCTCACCTAATCCATAGTAGGTGAAGTTATGATTTCGTTACCTTTTGCTCAGTCTGCGGGGTCGGCGCCCGGTCCGAGCAGAGCGATGAAGTCCCGAAAGGAATCACCCATGTCAACAGTCTGCGGGTCGAGCAGCCATTGCGTCTGCAAACCGTCCATCACCGCGAGCAGCAGCGGCGCGACCTGTTCCGGAGTGCGCCCGCCCGCGAGTCGGTCCCCGAATTCCGCTCGCAGCAGCTCGGTGACCTTCGCCCTGGCGTTCGCGTACCGCTCGACGAAGTAGGCGCGGGCCGGATGCTGTCCCGTCACGCTTTCGGCCGCGAGCGCCGTGAACGTCTGCACCACCCCGGGCCGCATCGCGTTGTACTCCACCAACTGCGCGATCGAGGACAACTGCGAACCCGCCGCGGGCCCGGCCAGGAACGCCGCGGTATCCCAGCGATCCCTGGCCTCCAGCACCGCGACCAGTAGTTCTTCTTTGCTCGCAAAATAGTGCAGCAGCCCGGGCTGCGTCAGCCCCACCCGCTCGGCCACCGCCGCCAGCGAAGCCCCCCGATATCCCCGCTCCGCGATGACCTCGCGCGCCGCCTCGAGAATCTCCTCCCGCCGCCGATCCGCCTGCGCCGCCCGACCTCCACGTCCCTCAGTCACCGCCCGAGCCTAATCCGGCGGTCGCGCTGTGCCCTCGATCCCGACCGCGGGCGAACCGGTCACGGAACCCGCCGGTCAGTGCAACTTGTCGACGACGAGTTTCGTGGCGGCAGCCACCAGGTCGTTGCTGGGTTCGGCTGTTTTGGTGGATTTGCGGGTTTGGATGGCGAGGACGAGGGGTGCGCGGCCGCCGTCGGGCCAGGTGACGGCGGCGTCGTTGGCCATGCCGTAGTCGCCGGTGCCGGTTTTGTCACCGGTGGTCCAGCCGGCCGGAACGCCCGCGCGAATTCGCTTGTCGCCGGTGGTGTTCGTCTTCAGCCACTTGGTGAGCTGTTCGCGTTCGGGAGCGCCCAGGGCGTCGCCGAGGACCAAGGCGCGGTAGTCGGCGGCCAGCGCGGCGGGGGTGGTGGTGTCGCGTTCGTCGTCGGGCAGGGCGGTGTTGAGATCCGGTTCCCAGCGGTCGAGGCGGCTGACCTGGTCGCCGAGGGTGCGCAGGAAGGCGGTGAGTCCTTGCGGCCCACCGAGTTCGCGCAGCAGCAGGTTGCCCGCGGTGTTGTCGCTCTGGGTGATCGCGGCATCGGCGATCTGCGCGATGGTCATGCCCTCGGCCACCTTGGTGCTGGTGACCGGCGAATAGGTGACCAGGTCGGCTTCGGTGAAATGCACGACCTTGTCGAAGTATCCGGTGGCGAGCGGGTGTGCCTGCAGCAACGCGCCCGCGGCGAGTCCTTTGAAGGTGGACAGGAAGGGCATGCGCTGGTCGGCGCGGTTGGTCAGCGTCTTCCCGCTGCCGGTGTCGACGGCGAACAGCCCGAGCTGGGCGTCGTACTGCTGTTCCAGCGCGGTCAGTTCGGCGGTGGGGGCGACCGCCGCGGTGCTCGCCGCGGATGATTCGGTGTGTGCCGCAGGGGAATCGGTGCCGCAGCCGGCCAGCAGCGGCAGGACCAGCGCGGCGGCGGCCAGCGCCACCCGGGTATCACGTGTGAACCGAATCATCCCACCACTTTTGCAGGCGGGTGATCATCCGGCAACTGCGACCGCGGTCCGGTTGACCTGCGGAAATGGTCGCGGGATGCGCATGTGCGCACCCCGCGACCAGGCACTCAGCCCTGTGCGGGCGGCGGTGTCGGCGCGCCGTCGAGCCCGGCGCGCACCCCATCCTCGATCCGCTTGCCGATCTCGGGATCCACCTTGGTCCAGTACTCGAAGACGCGGCTCAGCACCGGCTCCTGCACGCCGCCGAGCACATGCCCGACGACGTTGCTCACCAGGCGATCCCGCTGCTCATCGTTGAAGACCTCGCGCACCAGGGTGCCCGGCTGGGTGAAATCCCCGTCTTCGGCGTGCTCGAGGTAGCCCGCTCGCACCATGGTCGGTTCGAAGTCCCAGAGTCCGCCGTCGGGTGCCTGCGCCGGATCGGCGTGCGGCCCGCCGAACGAATTCGGCGCGTACACCGGCACATTCGCGTCGTTGTAGAAGTACCGCATGGCGCCCTCCTTGGAGTAGGAGTTCACCTGCGCGGCCCGCGGCAGGTTCGGCGGCAGCTGCGCGTAGTTGGTGCCGATCCGGTAGCGGTGCGCGTCGGCATAGGCGAACACGCGGCCGAGCAGCATCTTGTCGGGCGAATAGCCGATGCCGGGAACGACATTCGACGGCTCGAAGGCGGCCTGCTCGATATCGACGAAGTAGTTGGCCGGGTTGCGGTTCAGCGTCCACTTGCCGACCTCGATCAGCGGGTAGTCCTTGTGCGACCACACCTTGGTCAGGTCGAACGGGTTGAACCGGTAGCTCTCGGCCTCGGCGACCGGCATCACCTGCACGTGCAGCGTCCAGCTGGGGAACTCGCCGCGTTCGATCGCGTCCCACAGGTCCTTGCGGTGGTAATCGGCGTTCTCACCGGCGATCCGGTCGGCGTCGGCCTGGGTCAGGTAGTCGACGCCCTGGTCGGTCTTGAAGTGGTACTTCACCCAGAAGCGTTCGCCCGCGGCGTTGATCCACTGGTAGGTGTGCGAGCCGTAGCCGTTCATGTGCCGGTAGGTCTTCGGGATGCCGCGGTCGCCCATCAGCCAGGTCACCTGGTGCGCGGTCTCGGGGCGCAGCGTCCAGAAGTCCCACTGCATGTTGTGGTCGCGAAGTCCGTTGCCGGGCAAGCGCTTCTGCGAACGGATGAAGTCGGGGAACTTGATCGGGTCCTTGATGAAGAAGACCGGGGTGTTGTTGCCGACCAGATCGTAGTTGCCGTCTTCGGTGTAGAACTTCACCGCGAAACCCCGTGGGTCGCGCCAGGTGTCGGGGCTGCCCTGCTCACCGGCGACGGTGGAGAAGCGGACCAGGGACTCGGTGCGCGCGCCGGGCTGGAACAGCTTGGCTTTGGTATAGCGGCTGACGTCGTTGGTGACGACCAGCTCGCCGTAGGCGCCCGCGCCCTTGGCGTGCACGATCCGCTCCGGCACCCGTTCCCGGTTGAACTGGGCGAGCTTCTCGATCAGGTAGTGATCGTGCAGCAGGATCGGGCCCTGGGTGCCCGCCGTGAGCGATTCGTTGTCGCTCTCCACCGGGGTTCCGGTGTTCGTCGTTGTCGGCTTGGTCATGGTCGAAGCCTCCTCGTCGGTGCGAATGTCCCAGGGGTGGGCTGTCCCCCGGGACTCGATCAGGATTCTTGCCGCGTGGATGTGCGGCATTGCGGGCACAGACCCCAGAAAACGACTTCTGCCTCGTCGATCGCGAACCCGTGTGCGTCGTCGGGTTCCAGGCACGGGGCTGCGCCCACGACACAGTCGATGTCCACGACCGTGCCGCAGCTGCGGCACACCAGGTGGTGATGGTTGTCTCCGGTCCGGGTCTCGTACAGCGCCGCCGATCCGGCGGGCTCGATCCGGCGCAGGATCCCGGCGTGTACGCAGGCCCGCAGGACGTCGTAGACGGCCTGGGTGGAGACCGAACCCAGCGCTTGCCGGACGGTGGCGGCCACGCGATCCGCATCGGTGTGCGGTGCGGCCGCGACCGCGTCCAACACCGCGATCCGCGGGGCGGTGACCCGCAGACCGGCCGCGCGCAGCTGCGCCTTGGCGTCGGTGTGGTTGGTGTGCATGACTCCGATACTCCCCTCTTTTCTGGAATGAGTCAAGAAAAGAAGGGGTGCGTCATGCCTGGAATACTTCCGGGGCGGTGGTCGTTGATCACCACTGTCGGCGTCCGGACAGCCCCGGGCCTCACCCTTTGTCGCTGCGTGCGACCACTCGCCGAGAGGCGCTTGTGGGACGTCGACACGAGTCGTGACGCTGGCGTGGCGTCCGGCGACTCAGCGCCGCCAGGTCGTAGGACCTGGCGGCGTTTGTGGTTTCTGACGCGCCGAGCCGGGCTGTCCCGATCCGGGGGAGTACGGCGATAGCCTCGTGCGCATGGGGCGATGCAGTGGATTCCTGGTCGGGTTCGCCGCGCTGGCACTGATGGCCGGGAACCTGTGCACCGGCGCCGCGCACGCGGCCCCGGACCGTGCGTCCGGCGACGTGCGCTGTGCGGTGTCGGCGGGTCGCGAGTTCGCCCGCGCCGAGCCCGAGCAGGTCGGCCTGGACCGCGATCGGCTCGCCGACGCGTTGACCTTCGCCGCCACCCGGGCCCGTTTCAACGTGCAGGTGTTCCGGCACAACTGCCTGATCGGCGAAGGCCCGACGAACGCACAGACCGGCAACGTCGCGTGGAACATCTGGAGCTCCACCAAGAGCATCGTGTCACTGCTCGCGGGAATCGCTTGGGATCGAGGCGAACTCGATCTCGACGCGCCGATCGACCGGTACCTGCCCGCGGGACTCGGGGACGCCGAGCATCGCTCGATCACCGTGGAAAATCTGCTCACCGAAACCTCGGGCATGCGGGTCGGCGCGCTCACCGAGGGCATCACCGGCGTGATCCCGATCGATCCGAACAGCGCGGTGCAGGCCTTGGGCATGCCGCTGGATCACCCGCCGGGCACCACGTTCCGGTACAGCCAGCGCAATGTCGACCTGCTCACCTATGTGATGGAGCTGGCGGTGGGCGAGCCGTTGCAGCAGTTCGCGCAGCGCGAGCTGTTCGACCCGCTCGGTATCGAACGCGGCGACTACTACTGGGCCCGGGATCGTGCCGGGCACACCTACGGCTACGCGCACCTGATGATCCCGCCGAACGATTTCGCCAAGCTCGGCCTGCTGGTGAGCAACGACGGGCGTTGGGGCGCACAGCAAATCGTCTCGACCGAGTACCTGCGCGCGGCACTGCGGCCCTCCGAGCCGAACGAATGTTACGGCTACCTGTTCTGGCTCGGGCCCGAGTGCGCGGCACCGCTCTACAACGTGCCGGAAGACATCTTCATGATGGACGGGCTGGGCATGCAGAACGTCTTCGGCATCCCCAGCCTCGATCTGACGGTGGTCTGGACCGGTTTCTTCGGCAACAAGAGCAGCGGCGGATTGACCGGCACCCTGCAGAATCAGGCGGAGCTGCCCTACGAATTCTTCCGGAAACTCTTCGCCGCCTTCCATGATCGACCCCTGCCCGACCCCGGCCCGTTCGTCGAGCCGCCGGTGCGGCTGGACCCGCGGACCTACGTCGACGAGGACATTCTGCTCGCGGTGTTCGGCATCGGCCCGAATGCCTATCCGGGCTGCAACGTCTTCTCCTGCCTGGACTATCCACTGGCTCCGCCCTTTTGGGATACCGCGCCGGGCTGTGCGATTCTGCTGTGCCTCGGGCCCGGTGCGCCAGGAATTCGCTGAATCTCGGCCCGGCCGGCATCCGTCATTCCCGGGTCTGTCCTGGACGCACGCGATAACCTCGTGTCCATGGGGCGATTCGGTGGATTCCTGATCGGGTTCGCTGCGCTATCGCTGGTGGCGGGCCACGGCGTCGTCGCGAGCGCGCAGGCGGCGCCTGACCGGATATCGGAGACGGCGAGTTGTGCGGTGTCGTCCGGTCGCGATTTCGCCAGGGCCGAACCGGAGCAGGTCGGCGTGGACCGGCAACGGCTCAGTGCCGCATTGCAGTTCGCCGCCACCCGAAACCGGTTGAACGTCCAGGTGTTCCGGCACAACTGCCTGATCGGCGAAGGGCCGACGAACGCGCAGACCGGTGATACTGCGTGGAACATCTGGAGTGCCACGAAGAGTGTGGTCTCGCTGCTCGCCGGAATCGCCTGGGACCAGGGCAAGCTCGATATCGACGCCCGCATAGACCGGTACCTGCCGCCCGGCCTCGGCGATGCCGAGCATCGCTCGATCACCGTGGCGAATCTGCTCACCGAGACCTCGGGGATGAAGGTCGGCGTGCTGACCGAGGGTGCCACCGCGGTGATTCCGATCGATCCGAACAGCGCGGTGCAGGCGTTGGGGGTGCCGCTGGACAACCCGCCCGGCACCGTTTTCAGCTACAGCCAGCGCAACGTCGATCTGCTCACCTACGTCATGGAGCTGGCGATCGGCGAACCGCTCCAGCAGTTCGCGCAGCGCGAGCTGTTCGACCCGCTCGGCATCGAACGCGGCGACTACTACTGGGCGCGGGACCGTTCCGGACATACCTACGGCTACGCCCACTTGATGATCCCGCCCAACGACTTCGCCAAGCTCGGACTGCTCGTCAGCAATGACGGGCGCTGGGGCACAACGCAACTCGTCTCGCGGGAGTATCTGCGGCAGGCGCGCACACCGTCGGCGACCAACCGCTGCTACGGCTATCTGTTCTGGCTCGGGCCGGGTTGCGCCGAGTCCGCGGCCATTCTGCCGTCCGATGTGTACATGATGGCCGGACTCGGCATGCAGAACGTCTTCATCATGCCGAGTCTCGATCTCACGGTGGTGTGGACGGGGTTCTACGGCAACGTCAGCCAGTACGGTCTGTCCGGCGTAATCCAGAACACCCAGGAACTGCCGTACGAGTTCTTCCGCAGGCTCTTCGCGGCATTTCACGAGCCGCCGATCCCCGACCCGGGGCCGTACGTCGAACCGCCGATCCGGCTCAACCCCGGCCAGTTCGTCGACTTCAACTTCGTGCTGGCGGTTTTCGGCGCGGGGCCGTTCGCCTATCCCGGCTGCAACGTCCTGTCCTGCCTGAATTCGCCACTCGCGCCGCCATTCTGGGACACCGCGCCGGGTTGCGCCATCATGGTCTGCCTGGGCCCCGGCGCACCCGGCATTCGCAGGTAGCGCTCGTTCGATCCGCTAGGCGCAGTGCGGTCAGGGGTTCGCTCGGCGGGTGGGTGGGGCAACGTGGTTCGGTGGAAGGGGCAGCCTGCTGCGGAGGGTGCACCGCGGCAACTCGCGTCGGTCTCGGCGCGAACGCCTACGACCGCATGTAGTAGGCCTGGTCCGGGTGGACCAGGCTTTCCGGCCGACTGCTACAGCAGACCCCACCAATACAGCACACAGGCCAATACCCAGACCACCACGGTTTCCATCGTCGTTCCAATCTCCTTGGCGCACTTGTCTCCATCATCGGCTATCCGGGACCGCGTGCTACAAACTCCGCACATTCGTCGCCGTATCGGCACCATCACCTGCAATTTTTCCCCTACAAGGTGTTCTTAAGTGCGTGCTAAGCCGCCGACGGCATTGTTTGAGTCACACCGAATACACCGGGTGCTCCGGTTGACGGGGTGCAGAGCCACCACCGGGGGTGGGGAACGGGGCTCGACCTGTCTTCGAGGGGTTGGCAGGTCGGGTCCCGGGGGTTGAGAGTGCCTGCCGGGCCGGTCCACGAGGGGTGACCGGCTCGGTAGGCCACTCGGGACGCGGGCATACGCCTTCGATGGCTCTTCCCGGAGCTGGCGGGCAACTCGGTGTTGCCACTGCCGAAGGTAACCACGGGGTGCGCAGGCGCCGGTCCCGGGTCGGACGGGCGGCCGGACCGGTTTCGGAGGGTGATCGGTCCGGGCAGCGCGACTGGAACTTGTTCTAGACACTTTTGCGATTTTGTCTTACCGTCACTACATGTTGATCGATGCGTATCGTCCGGCTCCGGTCTTCGAGTTGCGCTCCGGCCCCACCTGGCTTTCGCCCTGGGCGATGTATGCCGCACTGCGCGAGCAGGATCCGGTCCACCACGTGGTGCCGCCGGCCCGCCCGGCCGACGACTACTGGGTGCTGACCACCCATGAGCACGTGTACGCCGCCGCCCGCGACAGCGCGACCTACTCCTCGCGCGACGGACTGACCGTGGAATACGGCGAACTGGAACAGATCTGCCTCACCGACAATCCGCCGCTGGTGATGCAGGATCCGCCCGAGCACACCGACTTTCGCAAACTCGTCGCCCGGGGCTTCACGCCGCGCCAGGTGTGCGACGTGGAGCCGGTGGTGCGGCAGTTCGTGCGCGAACGGCTGGACGGCCTCGCCGCCGACGGTGGCGGCGATATCGTCGCGCGGCTGTTCAAACCGCTGCCGAGCATGGTGGTCGCGCACTACCTGGGCGTGCCCGCCGCAGACCGGGGCCGGTTCGACGGCTGGACCGACGCCGTCGTCGCGGGCAGTACCGATCGGGCGAGTACCCAGGCGATGCCCGCTTCGATGGCGATGATGGGCTACTTCGCCGAGCTGATCAAGCGGCGCCGAACCGATCCGGGCGACGATACGGTGTCGCTGCTCGTACAGGCGGGGATGGCGGCCGACGATGCCGATGTCCGTGGCCTGGTACAGATCCTGGCCTACACCTGGACCATGGTGGCCGGGGGCAACGACACCACGACAGGCCTGCTCGGGGGTGCGGTCCAACTGCTGCAACAACATCCGGACCAGCGGGCCGCGCTGGTCGCGGACAAGGACCGGATCCGCACGGCCATCGAGGAATTCGCCCGGCTCACCGCGCCGGTGCAGTGTCTGGCGCGCACCGCGACGCGGCCACTTCAGCTGGGCGGCAAGGAGATTCCCGCCGGACGCAAGGTGCTCCTGGTCTTCGGCTCCGCCAACCGGGACGAACAAGCGTTCGGCGCCGACGCCGCCCAGCTCGACATCGAGCGGAATCCGCAGCGCATCCTCACCTTCGGCCACGGACCCCACCACTGCCTCGGTGCCGCGGTCGCCCGTATGCAGGCCCGGGTCGCGCTGGAGGAACTGCTCGATCGCTTCCCCGACTATGTGGTGGACAGGGATTCGGTCGAATACGCGCCCGGACCATACGTCCGGCGGCCGACCACCCTTGCGTTCCGGTGCGCGGCATGAGCGGCTGGCTGTCGGACGATCGCGCGGAACTGGCGAGTGAGCGCATCCTCGACGCGGTCCGCGCACTGTTCATCGAAAAGGGCGTCAGCGGTATCGGCATGGCCGAAGTGGCCGAGGCCGCAGGGTGTTCGCGGGCGACGCTCTACCGCTACTTCGAGAATCGCCAGGCGCTGTACGTGGCCTTCGCCGGGCGCGAGGCGCGCCAGGTGGTCGAACGGGTGTGGCGTGATCCGGCCCGCCCGGCGGCGACGGACCCGGCGGACCGCCTGCTCGACGGGCTCACCGCCTTGCTCGCGGAGGTGCGCAAGACCCCGCACCTGGCAGTATGGTTCGCTGCGGAGAATGCCGGAATCGTTGCGCAGCTGTCGAATTCATCCGCCGTGCTGGACGCGCTAGCCGCTGACTTCGTGTCCGGATTCCGCCCCGACCTGCCCGCGAAGGCGGCGCAACGCGTCGGCCAGTGGGTGATCCGGGCCATGGTCTCGCTGCTGACACTGCCCGGGGACGGTGCAGACGAAGAGCGAATCATGTTGCGTACCTTCGTGCTGCCGTTTCTGCTGGACGAGCGGACCGTGGTCGAGTAACCCGACTACCCGGCGGTGCTGAGTGCCGGGTAGTCGGGCAGCTCGTAGGATTCGGTCTTGGTGAACATCTTCATCATCAACGGCCGCAGCACCTTCGAGGTCATCAGTTTGCTGAGCGTCTGGCCCGCGCGGATGCCCAACGCGGTCTGGGGCGTCATGGCCTTCAGGCCGCCGGGGGCGAGTTCCTGCGCCTTCGCGATGAACGGGCGCAGCACCTCCTCGTAGCGGGTCAGCGCCAGCTCGGGATCTGCGGCGTGCGAGGAGATTTCACCGGCCAGCACGTAGGCGCCGAGCAACGCCATCGCGGTGCCCTGTCCGGACAGGGGCGAGCCGCAGTAGCCCGCGTCGCCGAGCAGCACGACCCGGCCCTGCGACCAGGCGGGCATATCGATGCGCGCCAGCTCGTCGAAATAGAAGTCGGTCGCCTCCGGCATCGCCGCGGCGATCCGCGCCGCCTCCCAGCCGCCGCCCGCCAGCTTGCGCCGGAGCAGGTCCTGCTGGGCCGCGACATCGCGGCGCAGCGCGGGGTCGGCCGGCATGCGCACCGTGATCAGCGCCTTCGAGGTGGCCGGGTCGGCGTCCGGGCGCAGTCCGATATTGGCCGCGCCGACCAGCGAGTGCATGGTGAACCAGTGGTCCTCCGCGTCCGCGGCGCTGGGCAGGGTGAAGAAGGACATGTACCCGCCGAGATAGGTGGAGAACTGCTCCTCGGGGCCGAACACCATCCGGCGGGTGGCCGAGTGCAGACCGTCCGCGCCGATCAGCACGTCGTAGCGGGCGCTCGTGCCCGATGCGAAGGTGACGTCGACGCCGGTTCCGTCCTGGCGAACATCGGTGATCCACTCGCCGTAGCGGTAGTCCACGCCGCCTTCGGCCGCCAGCGCGTCGAGCAGGACCTGATTCAAATCCCCACGGGTGATCTCGATTTCGGCGATGGCGCCCTTGCCGTCGAACAGCTCGGTCGGCATCCGGACGACGTCGCGGCCCGCGGCGTCGACGAACTTCATGCCGCGCTCGTCCAGCTGGACGGCGCGGATGCCCGGCATCAGGCCCATCCGCTCGGCCACCTCGGCGCTCGGCCCCCGCAGGTCGACCGCTTGTCCGCCCGGTCGCGGTGCGGCGGCGCGCTCGACCACGGTGGCCCGGATGCCGGACCGAAGCAGTTGCAACGCAACGGCATTGCCGCCGATGCCGCCGCCGGCGACGAGGACGCGGGGCTGGGTGTGGGTGCTCATCTGCTGTTCCCTTGCTTGCTCGAATGTCTTAGACATATGTCTACAGCAGGCTGAGACATATGTCTAGTACAAATGTGCAAGACGAGCGTGCAGATGAGATCAGCGCTGGATATAGGCCTTCCACCCGCCGAACGCGGTGATGTCGGTGCCGGTGAGCGCGGCGTCGTAGGTGCACGCGAAACCGATCACCGAACGGCCATCGGACAGTTCGATGCTGGTCAGCGCCATGGGGGCGGGCAGGGCCGCCAGGAACTCGCCCAGCCCGGCGGTAGCGACGCGGAACAGTTCGCCGACGATGGGGGCGCCCAGGCCCGCGCCGTGCCGCACGAGTCCGGGTTTCGGCGGTGTGGTGTCCAAGGCGGTCAGGCGGTAGGCGTCGGTCGTGCGGATGTCTCCGGCGAAGCGCGCGCCGATCTGCTCGAGCTGCCAGTGCAGCGGTTGGCCGCGCAGGTGCGCGCCGAAGACGGCGAGTTCGACACCGCTCTGTATCAGCAGTGGCGCCGATTCGGCGCCGAGCAGACGGGCGGCCAGATCGATGCCGACTTGATCGGCGAACGTGGCGGTCACCAGCATGACGCCGAACGGCGCGCCGTCGGCGGTGGGCGCGCCCGGCACCGCCACGGCCGCCAGATCGAGCAGGTTGCAGAAGTTCGTGTAGGTGCCGAGGCGGCGGTTGATACCCAGCGGATCCGCCTGCACCGCAGCGATACTCGGATGCTCGGTGGTGGTCGGCAGCAGCAGAGCGTCGTAGTCCGTCAGCAGTTCGGCGGCGGCTGCACGGGCGCGTGCCAGCGTGTCGAGGTCTGCGGCAAATCCCGGACCCGTTGTCGCACCGGCGGATTCGATGATCGCGGCGACCGTCGGGTCCGCGCCGGCGGGCGCGGTGGCCAGGAACTCGCCGACCGCGGCATGGCGTTCGGCGACGATCGCGCCGTCGTAGAGCAACCGCGCGGCCTCGAGCAGGCCGGAGATGTCGACCTCTTCGAGCTTTGCACCGGAATCGGCTGCGGCGGCGATAGTTCTGGCGAACGCCTCGCGATACGGTGCGCACAGTGCGACGAGGTCCGCGGCCCGCGGTACCGCGATGCGCGCCGCCGCCGGTGCCGCCAACCGGACATCGGCAGGCCAGGGGCGACTGCGCGGATCGCGTGGCTCGGGCCCGCACATCACCGCGGCCGCCGCCACTGCCGTGTCGAGATCGTCGGCGAAGACGGTGACCGCGTCGTAGTCCGCGCACGCGGGCACCACGCCGTGCGCCGGAATGATGCCCAATGTCGCTTTGAGGCCGACGATTCCGTGATAGGCCGCGGGCACGCGGCCGGAACCCGCGGTGTCGGTACCGATCCCGAGATCGGCGATGCCCAACGCGACGGCCACCGCCGAACCCGAACTGGACCCGCCGGAGACCAGCGCCGGGTCGTGCGCGTTGCGCACCGCGCCGTACGGGCTGCGCGTGCCGACCAAACCGGTCGCGAACTGGTCGAGATTGGTCTTGCCGAGCACGACCGCGCCCGCTGCGACCAGCCGTTCGATCGCCGACGCGGTGTGCTGTGCGGTGTAGGCGAATTCGGGGCACGCCGCCGTGGTCGGCAGGCCAGCCACATCGATATTGTCCTTGACCGCGACCAGCAGACCGGCCAGCGGCAGCGCCGCGCCCGCGGCCAGCCGCGCTTCGATCGCCGCCGCCTCGGCGGCGACCGCCTGCTGGTCGCGCAGCGTGATCCAAACCTCGGGCCGGTCCACCTCCGCGATCCGCTGGTAGGCGGCGGCCACGCGTTCGGTGGGTGTCTCGGCTGGGTCGCCGGTGGTCATTCTGTCGACTCCGATCACTGCTGGTGGGATTCCGGTTCGGCGTGGTCTATTCGGCGGCCATCGCGGCGATGGCTCGGGTGACGCGGTCGAGGACCACGTCGAGCGATGCGCCGATATGTGTGTGCAGCAGCCGGTAGGCGAGCGAAAGATCCTCGGCCAGTACGGCATCGAGGATGCCGAGGTGCTCGGCGATGGTGGTCTCGATGCGGTTGTTGACCATGAAGTCGTACATCCGGACGTGCCGGATGCGGGAGTTCACCGCCTGCAGCGCCCGCACCATTTCGGCGTTGCCCGCGGCGGTGAGCAGCGTGACGTGGAATTCCTCGTCGCGCACCACGAATCCCGGTTCCTGTGCCGGCGGGTCGGCGCGCAGTGCCAGCCACGCATCGCGTTCCGCCGCGAGCAGGGCACGATCGTGGGACACCGTGGGATTCATCAGCGCACGCTGTATTCCGCCCAGCTCCAGCGTGATTCGCAGCTCGTAGAGGTCGCGAATCAACGGAATGCTCGGACGCACCGGGCTGAACCCGAACTCCTCGCGTTGCAGCAGGCCGTCCGCGCAGAGCACGGTCAACGCCTCACGAATCGGTGTCCGTGAGATCCCGAACCGCGCCGCCAGCTTCGGCTCGGTCAGCCGCTCCCCGAACCTGATGTCCCCATTCATCAACTCCCCGCGCAGCGCCACATACACCACATCCCGCAGCGCCCGCCCACCCGCACTCTCCAGCGTTCCCGCCCGTGTCGACATACCTGTATACGCTACCCACCTCGCATTTCATCCACATGACCCCAAGTAAGCACCCCGTAACCCCCCGCCCTCAAAGCATCAACAACTCGGCCCGCAGCTTGGGATACGGATCCACGATCCGCCGCGGCACCTCCGCCCGGACGACCGATCTGAGCTCCAGCAACTTCGGGCCGGCGACGTAGTGGCGTGCGCGGGTCTCGCCCCGCGCGGCCAGCAGTCCGATCTCGGTCAAGGCTTTGAAGTCGCGCGAGGCGGTGCGCTCATCGATCGCCGCGCGCACGAGGTAGCCGTGCCTGCGGATGCGGAACCCGATCAACGCGTCGTACAGGATGTCGGTAACCCTTTCGGGCAGTTTGAGTTCGGTGGTCCGCTCATCGAGGCGTAGCCAGGCGCGTTCGGTGCGCCGTAGTCGCCCCTCGACCGTTTGGGCTTGGATGTCATGGGCACGCAGGTTGAACTTCAGCCACAGCCCGGCGTCTCGTGCCGGAGACCAGACGCCGGCACCCGTGATCGCCAGAATGCGGTAGTAGTCCTCGGTATTCACGCCGAGCCATTCCTCGATACTGCAAAAGGTCGGTTCGGCGAGACCACCGCGGGAGACGACGAGAGTTTGTAGTGCGCGAGCCATTCGGCCGTTGCCGTCGCGAAAGGGATGGATCATCACGAGATTCAGATGCGCCATCGCACCAGCGACGATCGGATCGGTCTCGTTTCCCAACGTGTCCGCGAATTCGGCCATCAACGCCGGAACCATCGCTGAACCCGGGCCCTCGTAGACCGCATCACCGGTGGATTCATCGCGCACGTAGATCGCTCCGGCGCGGTACTGGCCGGGGCTCTTGGACAGATCGTGGCCGAGCATCATGAAATGCAATGCCTTGATGGTGGATTCGTCGACGGACGCACTGCCCTGCGCCACGGTGAGGACATAGCCGAGGGCCTGCCGGTAGCCGCGGATCTCGGCGAAGGTCTGTTCGTCCGCGGTCAGCGCCTCTTCGTAGTCGACGGCAGCCGCCGCGTCATCGGTTTCGACGTGGTAGCCCTCGATGCTGTTCGAGCCCCGGATGGCGCGGGCCATGAGATTGCGGCGCAGCAAACCGGGCCATCGTTTCGGCACCCGCATCGCCGAGGCCAGATTGTCCCGACGACGGTAGATTCCGGCGAGCACGATCTGGTCGGTGGGGTCCAGCTCGGGGGTTGTGTAAAGCAACGGCTCACCTCCATGTCTCGATGTCTCTAATCTTAGGACAGAAATTACAAACTGTCTTAAAATTAGGGACAACAGGACGCTGTGGCCTGGCCAGGGCAGTCCTTCCGTATGTCGAGAACGGTGCGCGGGGGGTTGGCTGGGGGTGGGAAGGGGCGCACACTTTTAGGGTCGGCGGGCGTGGGAACGGGGCTGGTCCGGTTGGATGAGGTGGCGTGTGCGCGCCGGGACGCGATGGGGTGCTGAGTCGTGATGGGCTACCGCGAGCACGGGGAACAGGCCCGGATCGAGCAGGTGCCGCTGTCGCAGCTCTCGCTCGAGGTCGGCCATTTCTCGGTGCATCAGATCGCACACGACATGGATCAGGTGCTGCGCCGATTTCGCGGGATCGCCCCGTTGGTCGAGGCGTTCATCGCCGTCGCCCGGGCGGAATTCGGCTCCCGGGTGCGGGTGAGTACCTGCTATTTCCTCGACGACTACACCGCGCCCAACGCCGATCCGCGCGACATTCTCGGCAAGTTGCTCACCGCGGCGGACGAAACCGGCGTGCGGATCGATTATCTGGCCCGCCAATCAGGCTGCGCGGCGGCGATTCCACGCGATGACGGCGAGCCATCGGGCGCGCCGATCAGCCTCGCGGAGCTGGTCGCCGCGAGTATCGTTGCCGAGCCGGATGTTTCGTCATCGGCTGGGCGTCGCCCGCCGACCGCGGAGTCCGGCTGGTTGTGCAACGGCCGCCGCCCGTCGGAGGGGGAACAACCGCAGCACCGGTGGATGCTGCCGTTCCGGCCCGCGGAAGAGTTCGGCCGCAGCGAGCATTCGATCTTCCTGGATGTGCAGCTGTGGAGTGAGCGCACCGAGTCCGCCAACGGGCGCAATGAAATTCACCGCCGGTGGTCGGCGCCGATGCTCACCGCGGTCTGGCAGCTGCTGCGGCTCGGCGTGCTGCGGTACCGCGGCGCGGCGGTCGTGCGGCCGCAGGTCGTCGCGCCGGAAGCGCAGTGGCCCAGCAGGTGGCAGGAGCTACCGGCGGTAATACAACTGGACCCCGGCGCGCCTCCGTTCGCGGCCTACCGGTTGATGTCTATCGTGCCCAAACATCGTGCCGCTCTGGTGCATTCGACCCAGCTGATCCTGGATCACCTGGATGTGGATCGTGCCGTGCTAGATCAGCTCATCGCCCGCGGCGCCGCGGAGGAGGTGCCGGTGACGGTGTCGCGCAAAGTCTCCGACCGGGTTTCCCATTTGCTGTGGGACGGAACGTGAATGGCTTGCGCTCGACGTTACGGGAATCGTGCTCCGGTCAGAGTTTGTACTCGAGTATGTCGCGAGGCTCGCCGATGCCGAAGTAGTGTTCCTCATAAGCGGTCCAGGTGAAACCCATTCGCTTGTACAGGTTATAGGCCGACTGGTTGGTTGGCCGGACGGTTATCAGAATGCTGCGCACCGAGTGTCGGCTGCACAGCTCTATCGCCTGCGCCAAAAGGGTTGACCCGTAGCCCCGGCCGCACTTGCTCTCGGTGACGGCGAAGCTGAGCAGCCAGGCGCGCCGATCGGGGGTGAGGGCGACCAGCAGGTGCCCGCAGACGACGTCGTCCACCTCCGCGACCAGCCAGTCGCAGCCGTGCAGGTCGAAGAGCTGGCGCAACACGAAGTAGGGGTAGGCGTCGGGGCCGAATCGTTCCTGCTCGACCGCCGCGACACGGGCGAGATCGGCGAGTGCGGCCAACCGGTACACGGGCGTCGATGACGCTGTCGCGATGTCCACTGTGTTCCCTTGCGCGGTAACGCGGGTCATAAATCAACAGCGTAGGCGTTTGCTCGCATGTTCGGCGGGCGCACGGCACACGCTGTCCGGATCGAGGTAGTTTATGCGCCATTGCGTTATTCCGTCGGGGCGGCCCCGGGATGACCGGGGTGGCACCGGTGGTAATTCGGCGGAATATTTCGTTGCTCGATATTCGCGGATATGCGCCTCAGGCGGTGTTTCCGGTTCCTTCGCCGCCTCGAGCGACCCGAATATGCTGCGCAGTGACCGCTTCGGCGGCGTCGCTCGCCAGAAACGCGACCACTTCCGAGATTTCGGTTGTTTCGCTCACGGGGCCGAGGAGTCGCGCCGCGTTCGGATCGGGGCTGCCGGTCGCCGCGCTCACCGCGTTGACGGCGATGCGCCGCGGCGTGAAGTCCGCGGCCAGTACGCGGGTGAACTCCGCGATTGCCCCGGTGGCGGCCTCGTCGACGGTGGTGCTCGGGGGTGCCGCGTTCGCGACGGTGATGACCCGCCCGCCGTCGGCCAGGTGTGCCGAGGCGAGTTGCAGGCCGTGCAGCACGCCCCGCGCCGGTGTCGCGAAGGCGCTGTCGAATTCGTCCGCGGTGAGCTCGGCCAGGGGAGTGGTGAGCGCGGCAGCCGGGGTGGTCACCAGCACATCCCACTGCCCGCACTCTTCGAGCAGGGCCTGCACCAGCTCCTCGTATTCGAGGCGATCGCCGATATCGGCCGCGAGTGCCAGCGCCGAACCACCGGAGCCGGTGATCTCCTTGACCACATCGGCGGCCGATTCCGGTGCGTGCGGATGCTGGATCACCACCTGCGCGCCCTGCGCGGCGAGCGAAACGGCGATCTCCTTGCCGACGCCGGTGTCGCCACCGGTGATCAGCACGGTCTTCCCGGCCAGCGTTCCGGTGACGTCCTCGGCGGGTGCGCGCATGACTCAGCCTTTCGGAGGGGGCGAAACCGATTCTGCCCCAAGGCGAGCCACCCTCCCGGTCGAACCGCGCCGATCAGTGCGATGGTGAGGGGTGTCACCCCGGTGTGCTGCGCCAGGCGGGGCGGCGGGCATTGGTGAGCCACCGCAGGATCCATTCGGCGGGGCCGTACCGGTAGCGGCGCAACCACACCGCGCTGACCGCCAGCTGAAGTCCGAAGACGAGCACCGCCACCGCCATGGTCGCGCCCGGCGACAGACGGCCCGCCCAGCCGAGACCGATCCCGGTGAACAGGAGCAAGCCGATCGCGGATTGACCGAGATAGTTCGTCAGCGCGATCCGTCCGGCCGGGGCCAGCGCGGTGCGGAGCCACGCGGTGCGGGGGCTGTGCATCAGCCGCAGCAGCGTCGCGACGTACGCGGCCGACAGCAGGGGCGCGGTAGCAACGCTGATCGCCACCGCGAGCGTCGTGCCGGTGCCACCGCCGAGGGTGTAGAGCACGCTGCCCGCGAGGCCGATCGAGAAGCCGATCCACTGGATGCGGCGCAGCACCGGCTCGTCGCCCCGCACCCGCGCCAGCAGCTTGCGGCGACCCGCGACCAGGCCGAGCAGGAACATCGCCAGCGCGGTCGGCCCCTGCAGGGTGACGGCCTGCAGGATCAGCAGCGGGAGTCCGTCCAGGTGGGTGCCGATGATCTCGCCCCAGCCGCCGAGCATGGCCGCGGTTGTTTGCTCGGCGTTGGCTCGCGCCTGTTCCGGCGTGGGCAGCCAGGCCGCCGTATCCAGGAACAAGCCGCTGATCAGCAGGCTTGACAGCACCAAGCCGTAGAGCACGCCGGCGATGCGTAGCGCGGTCCGGTCGGTGACCCGCCGCAACAGGAAAAGCGCGAGGCAGGCGAGCGCGTACGTGGTGAGCACGTCGCCGCCGTACAGGAACACGATGTGCGCGACACCGATGAGGAACAACCCGGCGATGCGCCGCAGCATGCGCGGTTCGAACGCCGCGCCCGCGTCGGCCGCCGAGGTCAGCTGCAAGGTGAAGCTGTAGCCGAACAGGAACGAGAACAGCAGATAGAACTTCATGTCGACGAAGACCGTGGACAGTCCGCGGACCACCTCGTCGACCGGGCCGGCGAATGCCGGATCGGTCACCAGGTTCCCCGGGTAGCCGGACGACATGAACGTGATGTTGACGATGAATATGCCCAGCAGGGCGAAGCCGCGTAGTGCGTCTACGTCGTAGACGCGGGTACGCGGCGTGACCAGTTGATCGGTCATGGCTGCCAGCTTCCTCGATTGACCGCGAATCTTAAATGTCTGATGGATACTATCCAATAGATACTATCTGTGCGGCTAGTATGCAACCGGTCCTGATGTACCGATCCCGAGGAAGGTGCCCGCAGTGCCCGACGAGGCAATGCCCGCAGAACTGAGCAGGTTGTGGCGGCTCGCTTCGCCGCCGCAGCGGTTGGGGCGGCCCGCCGAGCTCGACGTCGACCTGGTGGTGCGCAAGGCTGTCGAACTGGCCGACCGTGCTGGGCTCGCGGGCGTCACGCTGATGAAAGTCGCTGCCGCCCTGGGCTTCACGAAGATGGCGCTGTACCGGTACGTCGGGTCCAAGGACGAGCTCTTCGAGCTGATGGCCGATCACGCGGCGGGCCCGCCGCCGGAATTCCCGCTCGCGCCCGCTGATTGGCGCGCGGAACTGCGTCGCTGGGCGCACGCGATGCGCGCCACCCATCTGCGGCATCCGTGGCTGCCGCAGCTGCCGATCTCGGGTCCGCCACGCGGCCCGAACACCGTCGGCTGGATGGACGCGCACCTGCGCGTGCTGGCCGGCACACCACTCGACTGGGCCACCAAAGTCGCGGTCATGATGCTGGTCAGCGGTCACGTCCGGCAAGCCAGCCTGCTCACCCAGCAGCTGGCCGAAGGACGCGCGGACACCGGCCTCGACGAGGCTCAGGTCAACCAGGCCTACACCCGCTCCCTGGCCGCCCTGGTCGACCCGTCCCGCTACCCGGAAGCCGCGAAACTCTTCAGCTCCACCGTCTTCGACCCCCCACCCGCCACCCCCGCCGACCCCACCGAAGACCCGGACTTCACCGCCACCCTGGAGATCATCCTCAACGGCATCGCCCAAGAAATAGCCGCCGCCGAGCGAGCCTGACCTACCCCGGATACGACTCTGCCCCGACCGATGAAGGCCGGGGCAGAGTGTTCGTCTCAACCACGAGTCGGGGTGACAGGATTTGAACCTGCGACCTCTTCGTCCCGAACGAAGCGCGCTACCAAGCTGCGCCACACCCCGTGAATCGAACCTGCAGTAGCTTACAACAGGGACGGCCTGGACGTTAAACCGCCTGTTCAGCGGGGGTATCGCGACGTGGTCTAGCCGTCGTGCGCGCGGATGCTGGTGAAGATGCGCTTGGCGGTGTCGGCGTCGAGGGCGTTCGGCACGCCGGTGTCGGCGGCGATCACCATGACGAAGTTGCCGCTGTCGGTGGGGTAGGCCACGGTGAAGACGGAGTAGGCCGTCGCGCAGCCGGGCTTGGCCTGGGTGACGGTGCCTTTGGTCTCCACGAACATGCCGTGCTGGGTGCCGTCCAGCGATTCGAGCGGCACCGGCGCGCTCGGCGTGCCGTTGGACGAGGCGGTGTAGGCCAGTTTGGCCGTCCGGGTGCCGAGATCGGTTGCCGCCGTTGCGGAATCGGGGCTCTGCGAACCGGTGAGGAAGGACACGGTGCGAGTGGAGCCGGGGCAGTAACCCTTGCCGTCGCTGGCATATCCCTTGCCCGCGACCGCGTTCGGTGGTTCGCCGAACCCGCCGATGGCCGTCTCCGGTGCGATCGTCCAGCCGGTGGGCACGTCGTACGCGGCGCCCCGGTCGGGCGCGACGACGACCTGATAGCCGGGGATCACCGGGGTTTCGTTGCGGCCGTTGGGGTTGGTCGTCGGCGCCGCGGAGGTGGTCTTGGTCGGCGCCGGCTCGGTGCTGGCGCTCGGCGTGAGCGCGCTCACCATGGACGGCGAGTTCTCTTGCGCCGCAGAGTCGTCCGAGCCGCGCTTGGCCAGCGTGACCGCCGTCACCGCACCCGCCACGACCAAGAGCACCACGAGCCCGATCAGCAGCGCCGCTTTGCCGCGGCCACCCGGTTGTTGTCCACCCATGCCGGGGCCGGGTGCCTGCGGCGGCCCGCCGAACCCGCTCTGCGGCCCGTAGCCGCTCGGCTGGCCGTACTGCGGCGCGCCGTACGCGGGGGCCTGATACTGCTCGATCGGCGGCACCTCGCCGTACTGGCCGGGTGCCGGTTGCCATTGCAGCCCGGGGTCGGGCTGACCTAGTCGAGTGGCCTGTGGATAACCGAGCAGCGTCGGCGCGGCTTCGGCCGCGCGATGCTGATTCGGGTCGGCCCCCAGGCTCGGCTGCCACAGCCCTGCCGATTCACCGAAACCGCCGCCCGGCGCGGTGCCGCCGGGCACCGGCTGTGCCAGCAGCGTCGGGTCGGCCTGCGCCGGGGACTGCCATGCCGCGGGCTGGGCGGTGCCGCCCGGCTGCCACTGCACTGTCGGCGCGGGCGCGCTCGGCCCCGGCTGCCACTGATAGTTGGGGCGAGCCTGATTCGGGTCGGCTCCGGCATGCTGGTCGGGCACGGCGGCATTCGGCTGCCATTGCAGCGTGGGATCGGCGCCCTGGCCCGCTTCGGCCTGGCGTTCGGCCCAGCCGGCCGGCGGCTGCCAGGTTTGATGGAAGCCGGAGTCCCGCTTCCACGGTCGGCCCTGCTGTTCGGCACCCGCGTCCTGGGGTGCGGACGGGTCGAATTGGGCGTCGCCGGACGGGTACGGGTACGGCACACCGGGCTGGCCCAGAACCGTCGGGTCGTTGCGCCGGTCGTCGAATCCACTCACAGTTGTCCCCTGCCTGACACAAGTCTCGGCACGCGACCTTAGCGGGCGATGGCCTCCGATGCGGACACGCCCTGGCCCGAGTCCGTCGCCGGACGCTTCGGGGGCGCGGCGACCAGCGTCAACAGCGTTGCCTCGGGACGGCAGCAGAAGCGGTACGGCGCCCACGGCGAGGTGCCGACGCCCGCGGAGACGTGCAACTGGGTGTGCTCACCCCACTTCGACGGACCCTTCACCCGGGACCGGTCGATCCCGCAGTTGGTGACCAGCGCGCCGTAACCGGGCAGGCACAGCTGACCGCCGTGCGTGTGCCCGGCCATGACCAGGTCGTAGCCGTCGTCGGCGAAGCGGTCCAGCACCCGCGGCTCGGGCGAGTGGGTCAGGCCGATGCGTAAGTCCGCCAACGGGTTCGGGGTGCCGGCGATGGTGTCGTAGCGGTCGCGCTGCAGGTGCGGATCGTCCACGCCCGCGGTCGCGATGCGGATGCCGGCCACCTCGAGGTCGCGGCGCACGTGCGTCAGGTCCAGCCAGCCGCGCTCGGTGAAGGCCGCGCGCAGGTCTTTCCACGGCAGCGGTGCGCCGTAGACGCGGCGGTGATCCTTCTTGAAGTATTTCAGCGGGTTCTTCGGCACCGGCGCGAAGTAGTCGTTGCTCCCGAAAACGAAAAGCCCCGGGCGGGAAAGCAATCCGCCGAGGGCCTGGACTACCGCGGGTACCGACTTCTGGTGGGAGAGGTTGTCGCCGGTGTTGACGACCAGATCCGGCTCCAGCCGGTCCAGTTCGCGCAGCCACTGCTGCTTGTGCTTCTGGCCGGGCGTCATGTGCAGATCGCTGATGTGTAGCACCCGCAGCGAGGACGACCCCGGCGCGAGCACCGGCATGGTTGCCTCCCGCAGAACGAAGGCGTTGCGTTCGACCAGCGAGGCGTAGCCGATTCCGGCCACCGCCGCCCCAGCGGCTCCCAACGCGGTCGTGCGGACAGCAGAGGTCGAGATCACGGGCATTTGCCCAGCATAGGTGACCCCGCTGCGGATCGCCGAGTGTGTTTACGCACAAGGCCTTGCGCGAGCGCCGTCGATCGGCGTGCACGCGAGCGTCGGTATTCGCCCGCGGCGGGGCAAATGTGGTGGGCGCTGCGCGCGTGAGCGGCTACCGTGAGCCTCATGTCGGAACTCAAAGCGCAACTGCGGACGGATATGACCGCCGCGATGAAAGCCAAGGATACGCTGCGTCTTTCCACCTTGCGGATGCTGCTCGCCGCGATCCAGACGGCCGAGGTGGCCGGCGCCGAGGCCCGCGAGCTCTCCGACGCCGAGGTGATCGCCGTGTTGCAGAAAGAGGCGAAGAAGCGCAGCGAGTCGGCCGAGATCTACACCCAGAACGGGCGTGGCGAGTTGGCGGCCAACGAACACGCCGAGGCCAGGATCATCGACGAGTACCTGCCGACCCAGCTGTCGGAGGCCGAGGTCGCCGATCTCGCCGATACGGCGATCGCCCAGGTGGCCGAGCAGCTCGGCGAGCGTCCCGGCATGCGCCAGATGGGGCAGGTCATGAAGATCGCCACCGCGCTCGCCGAGGGCAAGGCCGACGGCTCGCGCATCTCCGCCGCGGTCAAAGCACGTCTCTGAGCGGCGCGCGCGGCGACGGCCGCGCAACGCGAAGGGCCGCGAACTTCCGAGTTCGCGGCCCTTCGTACGTCAGCGGGGGATGGGGATCGGGATCGGGATGGGCGGCAGCAGCGGTGGCGGCGGCAACCCGGGGATCCCCGGCGGTGGCGGCGGCCCGGGCGGCGGTGCGGCTCGTTGCGTGCCGTCACTGACGTAGAGCGTGATCACCGAGCCGGGGATGGCCGAACCGTTCGGCGCGGTGCCCATCACGGTGCCCTTGGCTTGTGCGCCCGGCCCGGTCACCGGCGTCACCTGGAATCCGGCGCCGACGAGCGCGGCGGTCGCCGCCCCCTGGGTCATGCCCACCACATCGGGCACCTGGGCGTTGTTCGAGCCGCGCACGTACTTGTCGTCCAGCGGCGGCAGCGCGGGCGGCGGGAACTGGCCGAGCACCGGTTTGATCGAGTTGAACCAGCTGCGCGCCGGTTCGTTACCACCGAACAGGTTGCCGTCGCCGCAGTTGCGCAGCGGGAACGAGCAGATCTCGCCCGGCGTCGGGCTGTCGCCGTACACGTAGGTGGCGGCGGCCAGCGAGTTGGTGAAGCCGAGGAAGGCCGAGGAGCGGTGGCTTTCGGTGGTGCCGGTCTTGCCCGACAGCGGCGCGGCCCACCCCGCGGACTGGGCGGCGCCCGCGGCGGTGCCGCTGATGTCGTCCTTGCTCATCGCGTTGGCCAGGGTGTTCGCCAGGCCGGGTTCGACGACCTGCTCGCAGGCCTGCTGGGTGAGCGGCACCTGCTTGCCCTGCCGGTCCACGACCTCCTTGATCGGGTTCGGCGGGCACCACTTGCCGCCGGAGGCGAGCGTCGCGGCGACATTGGACAGTTCCAGCGGGTTGATCGCGACCGGGCCGAGGGTGAAGGAGCCGAGGTTCTGCTCCTTGATCATGTCGGCGAGGCTCTGGTTGCCGTGGCCGGAGGTGCCCGCCTCGGTGTAGGAGCGCATGCCGAGCCGGACCGCCATATCGACGGTGGGGGTCACCCCGACGGCCTGGATCAGCTTGACGAACGCGGTGTTCGGCGAGGTCGCCAGCGCCTCGGTGACCGACATCGGCGACTTGTACTTGCCCGCGTTCTCCACGCAGTAGGTGGCGGCCGGGCAGCCGCGGGCGCCACCGTTACCCATGCCCTTGGCCTCGAAGCGGCCGGGCACGTCGAGCTGGGCGTTGATGCCCAGGCCCTTCTCCATGGCGGCCGCGGTGGTGAAGATCTTGAAGATCGAGCCCGCGCCGTCGCCGACCATCGAATACGGCTGCGGCTGCACGGTTTCGTTCGCGTCGCGGTTGAGTCCGTAGGTGCGGCTGCTCGCCATCGCGACCAGCGGATGGGAGTCCTGGCCCGGCGCGACGACGGACATCACCTGGGCGATGTTGTCCAGATTCGGGTTCGCCGAATCGGTCACGGAGCGCTTCACCGAGTCCTGCACCGCAGGATCGAGCGTCGTCCGGATCAGGTAGCCGCCCTTGTCGATCTGCTCGCGGCTGATGCCCGCGTTGGCGAGGTACTGCAGCGCGTAGTCGCAGAAGAAACCGCGGTCGTGCGCCGCGATGCAGCCGCGCGGCAAACCCTTGGGCTCGGGCAGCACGCCGAGCGGCTTGGTCTTGGCGTCGCGGAACTCGTCGGCCCGGCTGGGGATGTTCTGGATCATGGTGTCCAGCACGGTGTTGCGCCGGGCCAGCACGCCCTCGGTGTTGGTGTAGGGGTTCAGCTTCGAGGAGCTCTGCACCATGCCGGCCAGCATCGCCGCCTGCGAGACGTTCAGCTCCGAGGCGTCGATGCCGAAGTAGGTCTGCGCGGCGTCCTGGATGCCGTAGGAGGAGTTACCGAACGGGACCAGGTTCAGGTACCTGGTCAGGATCTCGTCTTTGGTGAGCTCGCGGTCCAGGGTCAGCGCCATCCGGATCTCGCGGATCTTGCGGGCGGGGGTCGTCTCGATCGCGGCCCGGCGTTCGGCGTCGGTCTTGGCCACGACCAGCAGCTGGAAGTTCTTGACGTACTGCTGGTCCAGCGTCGAGGCGCCCTGCTGCACCTCACCGCTGGAGGTGTTGGTCAGGAACGCGCGCAACGTGCCCTGCCAGTCCACGCCCTCGTGTTCGGCGAAGCGCCGGTCCTCGATGGAGACGATCGCCAGCTTCATGTCGTTGGAGATCTTGTCGCTGGGCACTTCGAAGCGGCGTTGCTCGTACAGCCAGGCGATCGGTGCGCCGCTCGCGTCGACCATGGTGGAGACCGCGGGCACGGTGCCCTCCACCAATTCCGAGGACACGTTGTCGACGGCGTCGGCGGCCCGGTTCGAGACGAACCCGAAACCGCCTGCGAGCGGGAACAGCAACCCGGCGACGAGCACGGCAGCCAGCAAGCAGCTGCCGGCCAGCCTCGCGAGCGTTTGTGTGATCGGCACGATCCTCAGACTACGGGGTGCGCTCCGAGCTCTCTTCCGTGCGTTTACCGGAGCGAGATTGATGACGGGTAATGGGCGTGTCGCGCGAGCGAGTCTGGCGTGTCGCGGGACGGCGCGCCGCGAATAACCCGGCCTCGCCGCCGCTCCGGGGATTTTGCAGGGACGGACGTACCAAAAAATCCGGGGGCGGTCTTGCGCTAGCCCCATACCTTTACCTAGATTGAGAACCCAGTGTGATAGAGCTAACACTCAAAGTGGAATGTGGTGCAGTTCGCAGCGGGGTTTGGGTTGCTGCGACGCTGACACGCGATTCTGGAGCGCCGTTGACCCGGTGTTCGGACTGCAAAGGGGCACACCAAATGCACATGACAACCCCCATCGCTCGATTGGACGTGGAGCAGGCCGAAGCAAGGATTGCCTGGGTAGCTCAGGCCCGATGCAAGGAAGTGGATCCCGATCAGTTGTTCGTCCGCGGCGCTGCCCAGCGCAAAGCCGCGACGATCTGCAGGCACTGCCCGGTGCTGATGCAGTGTGGTGCCGACGCGCTCGACAATCGAGTGGAGTTCGGTGTGTGGGGCGGTATGACCGAGCGGCAGCGGCGCGCGCTGCTCAAGCAGCACCCGGAAGTGACCTCCTGGGCCGATTTCTTCCAGGCCCAGCGCCAACATCAGGTGGCAATGTAGCCCCCGTGAACCCTCGGAACTGAGCCTGCGAAAGCGGGCTCAGTTCCGTTTGGGGGCAAAAGCTTCCGTTTGGACCTATAGCCGATGCGTCTATGTATCAAGCAGATGCTCGGTTGGTGGTCAGTTGATCACCAACGGCACGCAGCGCCTCGAGATCGGACACCTCGAACGGCAACGCGGTGACCGCGACGATCGGTACCCGCGGATGCGCCCCCGTAAACCGGTGCAGCAGATGCTGTTCGCGCTTGTCCGTGGCCACGCGACGGGCGTGAATGCGCAGCACCGCCGCGGTCAGCGGATCCGAGTCCGCCAGTTGCTCCGCCACGGTCGCCGCTCGCCCGGCCGACAACGTGCTCAGCGCCGGATGCGTCCGGTTGAGCACCAGGCCCGCCAGCGGCATCCGTTCGGTGGACAGCCGGTCCACGAAGAACGACGCCTCGCGCAGCGCGTCCGGTTCCGCGGCCGCCACCACCAGGAAGTGGGTGCCCGGCTTGGAGAGCATCGCGTAGGTCCGGTCCGCGCGATCCTGGAAACCGCCGAACAGCGAGTCCAGCGATTGCAGGAAATTCGATGCGTCCTTGAGCATCTGGCCACCGACGATGGTGGACACCCCGCGCACCGCCAGGCTCATCGCGCCGGTGACCAGCCGGGTGACGCCGCGACCCGGCGCCATGATGACCCGGATCATCCTGCCGTTCAGGAAATTTCCGAGCCGCTTCGGCGCGTCCAGGAAGTCGAGCGCGTTGCGCGACGGGGGAGTGTCGACCACGATCAGGTCCCACTCCTTGCGCCCGGCCAGCTGGCCGAGCTTCTCCATCGCCATGTACTCCTGCGTCCCGCCGAACGACGAGGCGACCGTTTGGTAGAAGGGGTTGGCGAAGATCTGCTCGGCCTTCTCCGGGCTGGTGTGCTCGAGCACCATGTCGTCGAAGGTGCGGCGCATGTTCAGCATCATCGCGTGCAGCTCGCCCTTGGCCGCCGGACCGAGCGGCACCCGCTGCGGCGAATTGCCGAGATCGGCGACCCCGAGCGACTGCGCCAGCCGGCGGGCCGGGTCGATGGTGAGCACCACGACCTTGCGGCCCTGTTCGGCCGCGCGTAACGCGATCGCCGCGGCGGTGGTGGTTTTGCCGACCCCGCCCGAGCCGCAGCAGACCACGACGCGCGCCGTCCGGTCTTCGATGATGCTCGAAATATCCAGTGGCGCGGTCATTTGACCCCTTGGGTACTCAGGTGTTCGGCTAATTCGTACAAGCCGCCGAGGTCCATGCCCTCCGGCAGTGCGGGCAGGTACAGGCGGGACGCGTCGACCTTGGCGAGCTCGGCCGCGCTGTCGTCCTGCGCCTGCAAAGTGGCGGCGTGCTCGATTGTTTCGGTGATCAGACCCTGGAAGTCGTTGTCCGGCAGGGTAATTCCCGCGGCAGCGAGTCCGGCGCGGACCGCGTCGGTGTCCACCGTGCCCCGCGCGGCCGCGGCGCGCAGCTCGGGCGGCAGCTGCCCCTCGGTGGCCCGGTTCACGATGACCGTGCCGATCCGCAGATCCGCCGCCTTCAATTCCGCGATGGCATCGGCGGTTTCCTGCACCGGCAGCGCTTCGAGCAAGGTGACCAGGTGGATCATCGTCTGATCCGAGTGCAGCAGCTTCGAGACGCCCTCGGCCTGGGACGCGATCGGCCCGCCCTTGGCCACCTCGAGCATGGCCTGGGTGACGTCGAGGAAACTGGCGATCCGGCCGGTCGGCGGCGCGTCGACCACGATCTCGTCGTAGACCCGCTTGCCGTCCTTGCCGACCCGGACCGCGGTCTCCTTGATCTTGCCCGTCAGGATGACGTCGCGCAGGCCGGGCGCGATCGTCGTGACGAACTCGATGGCGCCCATCCGGCGCATCGCCCGGCCCGCGAAGCCGAGGTTGTAGAACATGTCCAGGTATTCGAGGAAGGCGTGCTCGATGTCGAGCGCGAGCGCGACCACCTCGCCGCCGCCGTCCGCGGTGGCGATCCGGGTCTCGGTCGGCGGCAGCGGCGGCAGATCGAACAGCTGGGCGATCGACTGCCTGCTCTCCACCTCCACCAGCAGCACCCGCCGCCCGCCGGCCGCGAGGGCCAATGCCAGCGCCGCGGCCACGGTCGACTTGCCCGTGCCACCCTTGCCCGAGACGTAGTGCAAGCGAGCCTTCTCGGCACGTTCCGGCCAGCCTTTTTCGAGCTCGGGCTCGGCCGAAAGCGGCACTGCTGTTGGTACTCCCACGTTCGCGAGCCTATAACCCGTTCTGAGATCGCGCCCGAGGGATCCGCCTAGTGCCTGGTCCAGGCGGTGTATCTGTACCAGACAGTAGGATTTCGGGACGTTTTGCCCACCTTCGGCGGGCATGCGGAACGCGATGCCGCAAGCGCGCTCCGGGCGCCGCCAACTACGCTCCTCCCATGAGTGAAGCGAGCTTGTGGGAGTACGCGACCGTGCCGCTGTTGACGCACGCGACGAAGCAGATTCTCGACCAGTGGGGCGCGGACGGATGGGAGCTGGTGACCGTGTTGCCGGGGCCGACCGGTGAGCAGCACGTCGCCTACCTCAAGCGTCCGAAGTAAAGGAGACGCCGCAGATGACCACAGCAACCCAGTGGGAAAGCAATCTCGCCCGGCTCGGCCTGACCCTGCCGCCGGTCGCGCCGCCGGTCGCCGCCTACATCCCGGCGATCCAGACCGGTTCGCTGGTCTACACCTCGGGCCAGCTGCCGTTCGTGAACGGTGAGCTCTCGGCGGTCGGCAAGGTCGGCGCCGAGGTGAGCACCGAGCAGGCGCAAGAAGCCGCCCGCCTCTGCGCGCTCAACGCGCTCGCGGCCGTGCACGGACTGGTCGGGCTCGACCGGGTGGTGCGCGTGGTGAAGGTGGTCGGATTCGTCGCCTCCGCACCGGGATACAACGACCAGCCGGTCGTGATCAACGGCGCCTCGGAATTCCTCGGCGAGGTCTTCGGCGACGCGGGCGTGCACGCGCGCTCCGCCGTCGGCGTCTCCGAACTGCCCAAGAACACCCCCGTCGAGGTCGAGATCATCGTCGAGGTGGGGTGATTTCTCCCGCGTGGGAGGACGGTCACGTGCGCGGCATGTGAAAGCCGCGCGCGTGGTTGTCTTTTGGGTAGACCACTCCGGAACGGCAGATCGCATTCGAGGACGATGGCATGGCACTTGAACATCCCGCGTACGGGCAATTACGGCAGGTCACCCCGACGGCAGCGGTGTTGCTCGCGGACAATCCCGGCCAGATGACGTTGCAGGGCACCAACACCTGGATCCTGCGCGCGCCGGGGCGATCGGATTGCGTGGTGGTCGATCCCGGTCCGAAGGACAAGGCACACAGCGCGAAGATCGCCGAGGTCACCGGGGGTGCGATCGCGCTGACGCTGATCACGCACCGGCACCACGACCACACCGGCGGCATCGACCGGCTGGTGAAACTCACCGGAACCCCGGTGCGCGCCAAGGACTCCGAGTTCCTGCGCGGCTCGACCGCACCGCTGGTCGACGGCGAGGTGATCGAGGCCGCGGGCCTGCGCATCGCCGTGCTCGACACTCCGGGCCACACCGGCGACTCGGTGAGTTTCGTCCTCGACGACGCGGTACTGACCGGGGACACGATTCTCGGCAGCGGCACCACCGTGCTCGACTCGAGCGACGGCACCCTGGCCGACTATCTGTCCTCGCTCGACCGCCTGGTCGAGGTGGGCGCGGGTAAGGCGCTGCTGCCCGCGCACGGGCCGGATCACCCCGACCTGGAGCCGGTGGCTCGCTACTACATCAAGCACCGGCAGGAACGACTCGAACAGGTCCGCGAGGCGTTGCGGGTGCTCGGTCCTGACGCGGGTGCGATGGCCGTGGTGCGCCGGGTGTACGCCGACGTGGACAAGCGGCTGTGGCTTGCCGCCCGCAGTTCGGTGCAGGCCCAGCTGGAATACCTACGCGCCGAGGGCTGACGCGCATCGACAACCGGCCTGCCGGATTCATGGAGCTGTGAATCCGGCAGGCGGTACACCTGTGGACTAGCGCGCGCGGCGGGCCAGGCGCTCGGAGTCGGAGATGAGCACGCTCTTGCCCTCCAGCCGCAGCCAACCGCGGTGCGCGAAGTCGGCCAGCGCCTTGTTCACGGTTTCGCGGGAGGCGCCGACCAGCTGGGCGATCTCCTCCTGGGTGAGGTCGTGGGTGACCCGCAGCGCACCGGCCTCCTGGGTGCCGAACCGCTGTGCGAGCTGCAGCAGCGCCTTGGCGACCCGGCCGGGCACGTCGGTGAAGATGAGGTCGGCCAGGTTGTTGTTGGTGCGACGCAGGCGCCGGGCGAGGACGCGGAGCAACTGCTCGGCGATCTCGGGTCGCTGGTCGATCCAGGACTTGAGGGCGTCCCGGTCCATCGTCACGGCACGCACCTCGGTCACCGTGGTGGCGGTGGAGGTACGCGGGCCCGGATCGAAGATCGACAGCTCACCGAACATGTCCGAGGGGCCCATGATGGTCAGCAAATTCTCCCGGCCGTCGGGAGAGCGACGTCCGATCTTCACCTTGCCCGAGGTGATGATGTAGAGCCGGTCACCCGGTTCACCTTCGTTGAAAATGACATGACCACGTGGGAAATCCACGGGCTGCAATTGCTTGGCGAGGGCGGCCACCGCAGTGGGCTCGACGCCCTGGAAGATGCCTGCTCTGGCGAGGGCCTCGTCCACTTATGTGCTCCTTATGGGAAATGGCTCTGTACTGGACCGAAAGCGACTCGGCCAACAGCGCAGTCTACGCGGCATGATGACAGCGTAGTGACAGACACCACGTAACGTGTGGATTGCATGGCGCAGCGAGGAACCGTACCAGTTTCTGATCTTGGCTTTCGCGGGCACCCACGTGGTTACCGCAGCTCTAGCCGCCGGGTCCGTCGGTCACTTCGGGGTCAGCTTGCTCGGGCCACATCCAGCTCTTCGCCCCGGGCGCGGCGCTTGCGCATCCGTGCCACGGCAGCGGGCAGGCCGAGCCTCGTCAGCTCTTTCACTTCTGCGTTGCTTGCCTTGTCCAGGTACTGCTGAACCTCTTCGTCGGGTTCGAGAAGTTTGCGGAGCCGGTTCTCGACCCGCTCCATACCCAGTGCGAACAGCATCAACAGCACTGGGAAGAGCACCACAGCGAGTCCTTGCATACGGAGGAGTAAACACGGTCTAGGTCTCAGATGGAACACGGCAACCGAACTGGACGGGCAACGCCGGCCGACAGTTCCGTATGGTGGACGGGTGCGTGTCACCCCTTCCAACGCCGCCGGAAACGGACGTGCGACTGCCGCCGCGGCGACCGATGCGCCAGCCACCGCGGCCGCTGCGCCGAAGCGGAAAACCCGCGCGCGACAGGCGGAAACCCAGCTCGGGCTGGTCCGTCGCGCGCGCCGGATGAACCGTGTGCTGGCCGAGGCATTTCCGGACGCGCACTGTGAGCTGGATTTCACCACGCCGCTCGAATTGGCGGTCGCGACAATACTTTCCGCGCAGTCCACCGATGTGCGGGTGAATCTCACCACGCCCGCGCTCTTCGCGAAGTACCCCGACGCCCGCGCCTACGCCGAGGCGAACCGCGCGGAGCTGGAGGAATACGTTCGCTCGACAGGTTTCTACCGCAACAAGGCGAACTCGCTGATCGGCCTCGGGCAGGCCCTGCTCGAACGGCACCACGGTGAGTTGCCTCACACCATGGACGAATTGGTGCAGTTGCCCGGCATCGGGCGCAAAACCGCGAACGTCATCCTGGGCAACGCGTTCGGCGTGCCGGGCATCACGGTCGACACCCATTTCGGTCGCCTGGTGCGGCGCTGGCAGTGGACCGCCGAGGAAGACCCGGTGAAGGTCGAGCACATCGTCGGCGAGCTGATCGAGCGCAAAGAGTGGACGATGCTCTCGCATCGGGTGATCTTCCACGGCCGCCGGGTGTGTCATGCCAGGAAGCCGGCCTGCGGTGTGTGCGTGCTCGCCAAGGACTGCCCGTCCTTCGGCGCCGGTCCCACCGATCCCGACACCGCGGCGGATCTGGTCAAAGGTCCCGAGAAGGAGCATCTGCTCGAGCTGGTCGGCCGGTGAGGGGAGTCCCGGTTGCCTGGCGATGGGCGCTGGCCGGATTGATCGCTGTGCTGGCGCTGACGGTCGCGCTGTGGCCGCGCGGCAACCGCGACACCGATCCTGCGCCGGATACCGCGCGGTCCCCGCGCGGCGCCGGAGTTGCCGAACAGCAACGCGCCGCCGCGGATCTCGCGCCGTGCCCACGGCCCGCCGCGGGTGCGCAGAGCGCCGGTCCGCTCGCGGGCCTCACGCTGAACTGCCTGGCCGACGGTGCGCCGGTGGAGCTGGCCGCCGCGCTCGCGGGTAAGCCCGCGCTGCTGAACCTCTGGGCGTACTGGTGCGGGCCGTGTGCGCAAGAATTGCCGTATTTGCAGCAGTTCGCCCGACGCGCCGGAAACGCGATTACCGTGCTGACCGTGCACAGCGACCCCGACGAGGCCAAGGCGATCGCCCGGTTGACTGGACTCGACGTGAAACTGCCTGGTGTACTCGATGCCGATACGCGGGTGCGGACCGTCGTCGGCGCCCCTGCGGTACTGCCTGTTTCGGTGTTGGTGCGGGCGGACGGTTCGGTGGCACGGGTGGAGGTGCGCGCGTTCACCGGGGTCGACGACATCGCGAACACCGTCGCCCGGGAGCTGGGAGTAGCCGCATGACCATCCCTGTGCCCCAGGACATTCCGAAGTGGCTGAGCCGGGCCACCGAGCCCGACACCGACTCGTCGGACACCCTCACGCTCGCGCGCACGCTGCGCCGCGCCATGACGATCACCACGACCCCGCGGCAGGCGGCGGTGCTGGTGCTGTTCGGCGGGTCGCCCGAAGCCGACCCCGCCGCGCCCGGCGGGCTACCCGCGGACGCGGAGGTGTTGCTCACCCAGCGCGCCGCCACTCTGCGCCAGCATCGCGGCCAGATCGCCTTCCCGGGCGGCGCGGTCGATCCCGGTGACACCGGGCCGATCGACACCGCACTGCGCGAAGCCTGTGAGGAGACGGGGCTGGACCGCTCGGGTGTCGAGCCGCTGGCGATCCTGCCGAAGCTGTTCGTGCCGCCCTCCCGATTCGACGTGACCCCGGTCGTGGCCTACTGGCGCACACCGAGCGCGGTCGGGGTGGTCGACGCGAGCGAGACCGAGCGCGTGGTCCGGGTGCGCCTGGCCGAGCTGCTCGAGCCGGCCAACCGCTTCCTCGTCCGCGGCAGCCTCGGCTACCAGAGCCCCGCCTTCCAGGTGGACGGCATGCTGGTCTGGGGACTGACCGGAGGCATCCTCGCCGGAATCTGTAAAACCGCGGGCTGGGAACAAGAATGGGACCACACCGACGTACGTGATCTGGAGACGGCACTGGCTGCAGTGGGAATGACCTTATGAGGGAGCGTCGGTGAGCTCATCCGCATGGCTCGATATCGCTGTCGTGCTGCTCGCACTGCTGGCCGCCTCGTCCGGGTGGCGGCAGGGCGCGGTGGCCTCGGCCCTGGCCTTCCTCGGCGTCGTGCTCGGCGCGGTCGCGGGCATCTTGATCGCGCCGCACATCCTGGTCCATGTCGACGAGGGCCGCACCCGGGTGCTGACCGGTGTGCTGCTCATCGTGCTGCTGGTGATCATCGGCGAGGTCGCGGGCATGGTGCTCGGCCGGGCCGCGCGCAGCGGTATGCGGCATCCGTTCACCCGCAGTGTGGACAGCGTGGTGGGCGCGGCGTTGCAGGCGGTGGCCGTGCTGGTCACCGCGTGGCTGCTCGCGTTGCCGCTGGCCACCTCGTCGCAGCCGTCGATCGCCACGGCGATCAACGGTTCCCGGGTGCTCACCGACGTCAACCAGGTGGCGCCGAACTGGTTGCGCCGCTTGCCCAACGAGTTCTCCAAGCTGCTCAACACCTCCGGCCTGCCGGACGTGATCGGCCCGTTCGGCAGGGCGCCGATCGCGGCCGTCGAGCCGCCGGACGCGAGCGTGCTCGGCAGTCCGGTCGCGGGCTCGTTGCAGCAGAGCGTGCTGCGCATCCGCGGTGTCGCGCCGAGTTGCCAGCGGGCGCTGGAGGGTTCGGGCTTCGTGATCGCCCCGGAGCGGATCATGACCAACGCGCACGTGGTCGCGGGCACCACCAGCATCCAGGTCGATTCGGCCACCGGGCCGCTGGACGCCACCGTGGTGCTGTTCGATCCGTCGACCGACGTCGCGGTGCTCGCGGTGCCGGGGCTGACCGCCCCGCCGATCCAGCAGGCGCCGGCGCCTGCGCGGTCCGGTGACAGCGCGATCGTGCTCGGTTATCCCGGCGGCGGGCGCTACACCGCCAGCGCGGCCCGGGTGCGCGAGACGCTGGATCTGACGGGTCCGAACATCTACCGCGACGGCACGGTGGAGCGGCAGGTCTACACCGTGCGCGGGTTGGTGCGCGCGGGCAATTCCGGTGGGCCGCTGGTCGATACGGAAGGCCACGTGCTCGGCGTCGTGTTCGGTGCGGCTGTCACCGACGACGACACCGGCTACGTGCTGACCCTGGCCGAGGTCCGCGCGCAGCTGGACGCCGCACCGGGCGTGAACGCCCCGGTCGGCACCGGGGCCTGCGTGCTGAGCTGACGGCGGGGTTCGAGGGCGGTCTTCGTGAGGCCGCCCTCGAGTCTCGCTGAACGGTCGACGCGAGTCGTGGTTTTCAGCTGTGCAGTGACGCGGCGCAGCGTGGACCCGTGGTCACCACCGACCGCGGACGTGCGCGGACTGTGGACGTGCGCGGATCCCCGGACTCGCGTTGGTCCCGGACGCGCGTGGATCCCGGACGCGCGCGGATCGTCGGCGCACGTGGACCGAGGACGTCCGCGGACACCGTCTGCCCGCCCCTGACACGCAGTGGCCGTCGCCGAAATTACGCCAGCAGTTTCGCCAGCTCTGCCGTCACCAGCTCCGGATTCTCCTGGTGCGCATAGTGTCCGGCGGCCGGGATGGGCGTCAGTTGCCGATTGGGGGACAGATGCTGACCGCGCCGGAAGGTGCTGGCGAGCACGTACGGATCCAGATCGCCGCGCATGGCCAGCACCGGGATCCGGATCGGTTCGCGCATGGTGGCCATGAACCGGCGGCCGTCCGGTCGCCACTGGCTGCGGAAGGCCCAGCGCTGATACTCCAGCGCACAGTGCGCGGCGCCGGGAATCTGGATGGCCGAGCGCATCCGCCGCGCGGTGTCCACGAATTCGGTGGTGCCCGACCATGATCCGCTGACCCGCTGCCGCAGCAGCCGTTCGGCCTCGAAGCCGTCACCGGTGGTCAGTAGCCGTTCGCCGTAGCGCGGCAGTTGGTAGCGCAGGAAGTTGGGCAGCCAGGTCGCGCGCTGGTGGCGGTTGTGCAGCACCGCGCTCTTCAGCGCGGCGGGGTGCGGTGAACTCACCACCGCGATCGAGCGGACCACCCGGGGATGCAGGACCGCGGTGGCCCAGCAGACCAGTCCGCCGTCGGCGTGCCCGACCAGGGTCGCGTCGGGGTAGCCGAGGGCGCGGATGAGCCCCGCGATATCGCCGGCCAGGGTCCAGCCGTCGTAGCCGCGGGGCGGTTTATCGCTGTCGCCGTAGCCGCGCAGATCGACGGCCACCGCCCGGTAGCCGTGCGCGGCCAGCCCGGTGAGCTGATGGCGCCAGGACCACCAGAAGTCGGCGAACCCGTGCAGCAGGACGACCAGGGGAGCGTCGGTGCGGTCCGGGGCCGCGTCGACCACGTGGAAGCGGATGCCGTTGGCGTGGACGTCCCGATGCGCCCACGGGCCGTCGTAACGGACGCTGGACGGATCCGGAATTGAGTGCGACGACACGCCGATGCAGCCTAGTTGTCGAGGTATCCGCGCGCGAGCGAGCGGTTACGAAGCGGGTTTGTCCAGGGCGGGACGGCCGTCGTGGGTCAGCGCCGGACGATCCTCGTGCGCCGCCGCGCCGAGACCGTGCGGCAGCACCGCGCGGGCCTGCTTGAGCGAGTCGATCGTCTTCTCCGGCGCGCGCAGCTTCTTCACCCGCAGATAGCCGAGCAGCGCCAGCAGCGCGGTCGCGACGATCATCAGCGCGAACACGATCAGGAAGGCCGCCCAGCGGGCCAGCCACACGTCGAGCAGTTCGCCGAGGAAGAAGAAAAAGAAGAACGTGCTGAACAGCAGGACGGTCAGCGCGAGGATGAAATAGACGCTGCCCTGCAGCCCCTTCTTGATCTCGCCGGTGACCTCCGCTTTGGCGAGCGCGACCTCGGCCCGGACCAGCGTCGACATCTGCTCGGTCGCGTCGCGCACGAGGCTGCCGAAGCTGGCGCTGCCGGTGGGATTCGCGTCGGACAAGGGAATGGAGGTCACTGTACGACCGCGCTGCGCGTCGTTCCCGTTACCGCCGTTTGTGTAACTCACTTGGTCGACCCTTCTCCCTGTCCCGGCACTGCGTCCTCGTCTTCTCGTTGTAGCGCACGCGCGTCTCGACGCGCCTGGTGGACACGCCCTCGCCGCAACAGTAGCGCCGAACCGGCAAGCGACGCCGCCATTGATGTGACCAACACAGCGGCCTTCGCCAATTCCGCGGCCGAGCCGTCGCCGACATCGGCCAGTGCGAGTTCCGCCACGAGAAGGCTAACGGTGAAGCCGATCGCGCCGAGCACCGACAGGGCGAACATGTCGCGATACCCGAGTCCGGCGGGCCGCTTGGCCACGCCGAACCGGATTGCGAGCCAACTGATCCCGAAGATGCCCAGGGTCTTGCCGAGCAGCAACCCGAGAATTACCGCCAGCGCCAGCCTGTCGCTGAACAGTTCGCCGAACACCTTGGCGTCCAACGGAACTCCGGAGGCGAACAACGCGAACAACGGGACGCACACCCCGGCCGAGATCGGCTGGATCAGATGCTCGAGCCGAGTGGCCGGCGCCTCTTCTTCCCCGGGGTCGGGGCGCACCCTGGTGAGCAGGCCGAGGACCACCCCGGCCAGCGTCGGGTGGATGCCCGCCTCGTGCAGCGCGTACCAGGCGACCAGCGCCAGCGGCACGTACAGCCACGGGGTACGGATCCGCTTGTGCTGGGCCAGCGCCCACAGCGCGAAGCAGGCCGCGGCGGTCAGCAGCCACAGCAGCGCCAGCGTCGTGGTGAACAGCACGGCGATCACGATGATGGCCATCAGATCGTCGACCACCGCCAGGCTCAGCAGGAAGACCCGCGCGCTCGCCGGGATACGGGAACCCGTCATGGCGAGCACGGCCAGCGCGAACGCGATATCGGTGGCGACCGGGATGGCCCAGCCCCGGTCCATCCCGGGCACACCGAACCCGACCACCACGGCGATGAGCGCGGGCGTGACCACGCCGCCGACCGCGGCGATGATCGGCAGGGCCGCGCGTTTCGGGTCGGCCAGCTCGCCGACCACGAGTTCGCGTTTGAGTTCCAGGCCCGCGACGAAGAAGAAGATGGCGAGCAGACCGTCTTTGGTCCAGTCGGCCAGGGTGAGATCCAGGTGCAGTGGCGGAATGGCGAGCACCGTCTCGGTCATCGTCACGTAACTCGCGCCCCACGGCGAGTTCACCCACAGCAACGCGACCGCGGCGGCGATCAGCAGAATGGCGCCGCCGACTGTTTCGGTGCGCAGATAGCGGGACAGTTCCGAGCGCACTTGCGTGATCACGGGGAACCTTTCGGCAGGGTCGGTCGGGGCTGCGACCTCGCCCTCCCGCCGCCTCGGCTGCGGGTGCACGGCCGCATGCCGACCAGACTTCCCGGCACACCTTACGCAATCCTAACGGTTGAAGCCGGTGACCAGAACAGCCACCGGCCTTACCATGCGTGCCGCGGTTCCGTGGGGCTAGGCCTTGCTGGCCCGGATCGCCTCGAAGACGTTCGGATCGACCAGTGTCGAGGTGTCGCCGAGCTCGCGGCCCTCCGCGACGTCGCGCAGCAACCGGCGCATGATCTTGCCGCTGCGCGTCTTCGGCAGCTCGGGCACCACGTGGATCTCCCGCGGCCGCGCGATCGGGCTGATCTCGCGCGACACCTCCGCCTTCAGCTCGTCCACCAGCGCGCTGCCGGTGTCCTTGGCCTCCGCGGTCAGGATGACGAACGCGACGATGCCCTGGCCGGTGGTCTCGTCGCTGGCCCCGACCACCGCGGCCTCGGCGACCCCGGAGTGACCGACCAGCGCCGATTCCACCTCCGCGGTGGAGATCCGGTGGCCGGACACGTTCATCACGTCGTCCACCCGGCCGAGTACCCACAGGTCCCCGTCGGCGTCGAGCTTCGCGCCGTCGCCGGCGAAGTACCAGCCCTGCTCGGCGTAGCGCTCCCAGTACGTGGCCCGGTAGCGCGCCATGTCGCCCCAGATGCCGCGCAGCATCGACGGCCACGGCTGGTCGAGCACCAGGTAGCCGTTGGCCTCGGTTTCCCCGCGCTGCACCGGCTTTCCCTCTTCGTCGACGACCAGCGCCGAGATACCGGGCAGCGGTGCCATGGCCGCGCCGGGCTTGGCGACGGTGACGCCGGGCAGCGGCGAGATCATGATCGAACCGGTCTCGGTCTGCCACCAGGTGTCCACGATCGGGGTGCGGCCCGCGCCGATGGTGTCGCGGTACCAGCGCCAGGCCTCCGGGTTGATCGGTTCACCGACCGACCCGAGCAACCGGATGCTGGACAGATCGTGCGCGGCCGGGATCTCGCGACCCCACTTCATGAAGGTACGAACCAGCGTGGGTGCCGTGTAATAGATACTGACGCCGTACTTTTCGACGATCTGCCAGTGCCGGTGCTCGTCCGGGAAGTTCGGCGTGCCCTCGTAGACGACCTGGGTGGCGCGGTTGGCCAGTGGTCCGTAGACGATGTAGCTGTGGCCGGTGACCCAGCCGATGTCGGCGGTGCACCAGTAGACGTCTTGTCCGGCTTTGTGATCGAAGACGTTGTGGTGGGTGTAGGCGGTCTGGGTGAGATAGCCGCCGCTGGTGTGCAGGATGCCCTTGGGTTTTCCGGTGGTGCCGGAGGTGTAGAGGATGAACAGCGGGTGCTCGGCGTCGAAGGCCTGCGCCTCGTGCTCGGGCGACGCGTTCGCCACCGTCTCGTGCCACCACAGGTCGCGTCCGTCGGTCCAGGGCACCTCGAGCTCGGTGCGCCGCACCACCAGCACATGCTCAACGCTGTGCGGCACATCGCCGTTCGCGTAGAGCGCCTCGTCCACAGCTTCCTTCAGCGGCGCGGCCTTCCCACGCCGCCACTGCCCGTCCGTGGTGATGATCAACCGAGCCTCGGCGTCGTCGACCCGTTGGCGCAGCGCGGTGGGGGAGAACCCGGCGAAGACCACCGAGTGGGTGAGGCCGAGCCGGGCACAGGCCAGCATCGAGACGATGGCCTCGGGCACCATCGGCATATAGATGGCGACCCGGTCGCCCGCTTCGAGACCGAGCTCGGTCAGGTAGTTCGCGGCCCGGCTCACCTCGGCGAGCAGCTCGCGGTAGGTGATGTCGCGGGAGTCGCCGGGCTCGCCCTCCCAGTGGATGGCGACCTGGTCGCCGTGTCCGTCGAGCACGTGCCGGTCGACGCAGTTGTAGGCGACGTTCAGCTTGCCGCCGACGAACCACTTGGCGACCGGCGCGTCGGTCCAGTCCAGCACCTGCTGCCACCGCTCGTGCCAGTGCAAACGATCGGCCTGCTCGGCCCAGAACGCGTCGCGATCGGCCGAACCTCGCTGGTACAGCGCGGCATCGGCGTTCGCCGCGGCCGCGAAGTCCGCGGCGGGCGGGTACGAGTCCCTGTGGTCGGCTGTTTCGGTCATCTCGCTTCTTCTTTCCACGTAGCCTGAGCCCACGATTCAAACGCAGCCAGTTCGACAGTAGACAACTGTGACCTACGCCGCGTCCGGTGTGTCCACCGGGTTTCCGTGCCGTCCCGCCGTTGCACGATCCGCAGCGCTGAGGGGGTGTCAGGGAGACGCCGGAAGGCCCCGTATGGAGGCAATGTTTCGGCAGATCGGCCGTTTTCGCGCGATGTTTTTCGTGTTTCGGCGATGTTGCCGAATTGGTAATTAGTGGAACGAACTCTGGTCAATCTGCTGACAGAGTCCCTTCCAGGTGGATAATCTCCGAGGCACCCAAGGCGGATCGTGCCGGCATGCGCCTGGTTGACCTCAACGCGTGCCACCAGGCTCCGCCCTTCTCGAAAACGGGAGAACGCGTTGAGATTCAACAGAGCAATGGCGCTGACTGCGGCAGCACTACTGGCCACAAGCCTCGGACTGGCAGCTTGTTCGTCGGACGACAGCGCCGACGCGAGCATCGTCACGACCAATGGTGGTGAACCGCAGAACCCGTTGGTACCGACCAACACCAACGAGAACATGGGTGGGCGAGTCGTCGACCGGCTGTTCGCGGGTCTCAAGTACTACGACGGCAACGGCGTGGCGCACGACGAGATGGCCGAGAAGATCGAGACGACCGACCGCAAGACCTACAAGATCACCATCAAGCCGGACTGGAAGTTCTCCGACGGCACCACGGTGAAGGCGAAGTCGTTCGTCGACGCGTGGAACTACGGTGCCCTCGGCACCAACGCCCAGCTGCAGAGCTACGTGTTCACCCCGATCCTGGGCTTCGACGAGGTGTCGGCCGAGAAGCCGACGGCACAAACGATGAAGGGCCTGAAGGTCGTCGACGATCGCACCTTCACCGTCGAGCTCAAGTCGCCCTCGATCGACTTCGAGACCGAACTCGGCTACGCGCCGTTCTACCCGCTGCCCGAGGCGGCCTTCAAGGACATCAAGGCCTTCGGCGAGAACCCGATCGGCAACGGCCCGTACAAGTTCGCGCACGAAGGCGCCTGGCAGCACAACGTGCAGATCGACCTGGTGCCGAACCCGGACTACAAGGGTGGCCGCGCGCCGAAGAACAAGGGCCTGCGCTTCGTGATGTACCAGTCGTTCGACACGGCGTACGCGGACCTGCAGGCGGGCAACCTCGACACCCTCGACACGATCCCGGACAGCGCGATCACCTCCTACGAGAAGGACCTGGGCGACCGCGCGATCACCAAGCCGACCGCGCAGAACCAGCACATCGGCATCCAGGCCAATGTCCCGCACTTCAGCGGTGAAGAAGGCGTGCTGCGCCGCAAGGCCCTGTCCATGGCGATCAACCGAGAGCAGATCTGCCAGAACATCTTCCACGGCACCCGCCTGCCGGCGCGGGACTTCACCTCCGCCTCGCTGCCGGGCTTCCGCGGCGACCTGCCGGGCTCGGAGTTCCTGAAGTTCAACCCGGACGAGGCCAAGAAGCTGTGGGCCCAGGCCGACGCCATGTCGCCGTGGTCGGGTCGCTACGAGATCGCCTACAACTCCGACGGTGGCCACCAGGCCTGGATCGAAGCGGTCGCGAACAGCATCAAGAACACCCTGGGCATCGACGCCATCGGCACCCCGTACCCGACGTTCAAGAACATCCGCGACGAGGTCAACGCCAAGACCATCAACAAGGCGTTCCGCTACGGCTGGCAGGGCGACTACCCGACCATGCTGCAGTTCCTCACCTCGCAGTACTACAGCTACTCCGAGACGAACAACGTCGACTGGAAGGTCCCCGAGTTCGACAAGCTGCTCGACGCCGCGCTGGCCGCGCCGACGCAGGAGGAGTCCTACAAGATCGTCGCGCAGGCGCAGACCATGATGCTCAGCCAGATGGCCGACATCCCGGTGCTGGACTACATCGCCGCCGCGGGCCGCTCCGAGAAGGTGAAGGCGAACCTCGCCTGGAACGGTCTGTTCGACTTCGAGAACATCGAGAAGTAGCCGCCAGATGAGCCGCGCCTGCTCCGGCGGCGCGGCTCATCTCCGACCCAGGAGACGAAATGGCCTGGTATGTCGTGCGGCGTCTGCTCCAGATGATCCCCGTGTTCCTCGGGGCGACGCTGCTCATCTATGCCCTGGTATTCCTCGTCCCCGGCGACCCGATCCACGCCCTCGCCGGCGACAAACCGATGACCCCCGCGGTGGAGGCGCAGTTGCGCGCCCGCTACCACCTCGACCAGCCCTTCATCATGCAGTACCTGCTGTATCTGAAGGGCATTCTGACGTTCGACTTCGGCACTGCCTTCTCCGGCAGGCCGGTCCGCGACGAACTCGCGCGGGCCTTCCCGATCACGATCAAGCTCGCCTTCATGGCCGTGTTCATCGAGGCCGTCTTCGGCGTCGTGTTCGGCTTGGTCGCCGGACTGCGCAAGGGCAAGCTCTTCGACTCGACGATGCTCGTCATCAGCCTGATCGTGATCGCCGTCCCGATCTTCGTGGTCGGCTTCCTCGCCCAGTTCCTGCTCGGCGTGAAGTGGGGGATCGCGCCGGTGACCGTCACCGGTAAAGCGAGTTTCACCGAACTGCTCGTCCCGGCCTTCGTGCTCGGGTCACTGTCGTTCGCCTATGTGCTGCGCCTGACCCGGAACTCGGTGGCGGAGAACATGACCGCCGACTTCGTGCGCACCGCCACGGCCAAGGGCCTGAGCCGGCGCCGGGTCGTCACCGTGCACATCCTGCGCAACTCGATGATCCCGGTGGTCACCTTCCTCGGCGCCGATCTCGGCGCGCTGATGGGCGGCGCCATCGTCACCGAGGGCATCTTCAACATCCCCGGCGTCGGCGGCACGATGTACCAGGCGATCACCCGCGGCGAGCCGCCCACGGTCGTCTCGTTCGTGACCGTGCTGATCATCATCTTCCTGGTCTCGAACCTGGTCGTAGACCTCTTGTACGCCGCACTCGATCCGAGGATCCGCTATGCCTGACCTCGAAAAAGGAATCGACCTCGCCGACAGCGCGGCGCGGGGCAGGCAGGTCTACTTCGTCGCACCGCCGGACGAGGTCGAGGTGCTGGCCACCGACATGGTCGCCGAAGGCGGCTCGCCGACCAGCATCTGGTACGACGCGTGGCGGCAGTTGCGGCGCAATCCGATCTTCATCGTCGCGGCGCTGATGATCCTGTTCATCCTCGTCGTCGTGATCTGGCCGGGCCTGTTCACCAGCCAGGATCCGCGCTACTGCAACGGCGACTTCAGCATGGACCCGCGCGGTGCGGGTCACCCGTTCGGCTTCGACAAGCAGGGCTGCGACATCTACGCCCGAACCGTCTACGGCGCACGGGCTTCGGTGATGGCGGGCGTCGGCTCGACGATCATGTTCGTGTTGCTCGGCGGCATCCTCGGCGCGCTGTCCGGCTTCTACGGCGGCCTGCTCGACTCGATCGTCTCGCGCGTCTCGGAGATCTTCTACGCGATCCCGCTGATGCTCGCCGCGATCGTGATCATGCAGCTGCTCGATGACCGCACCATCTGGACCGTCATCCTCATCCTCGCCTCGTTCACCTGGCCGCAGGCGGCCCGGATCGCCCGCAGCGCGGTGATCCAGGCGAAGAACAGCGATTACGTCACGGCGGCAAAGGCTTTGGGCGTCTCGCGGATACGCACGCTGATCCGGCACGTGCTGCCGAACGCGGCGGGCCCGCTGATCGTGGTCACCACGATCTGGCTCGGCGTCTTCATCGTCACCGAGGCCACGCTGTCCTACCTCGGCGTCGGGTTGCCGCGCACCATCGTGTCCTGGGGCTCCGATATCTCCTCCGGGCAGAAGGAGATTCGCACCTCGGCGATCCTGTTCTATCCCGCAACGGCTTTGGCGCTCACCGTGCTGAGCTTCATCATGCTGGGCGACGCGGTGCGCGATGCCCTCGACCCGAAGGCGAGGAAGCGATGAGCGCGGAAACGCCATTACTGGAGATCAAGGATCTCAACGTCTGCTTTACGTCCGAGGGGAAGCGAATCCCCGCGGTCCGGGACGTGAACTTGCAGGTGTATCCGGGACAGACGGTCGCGATCGTCGGCGAGTCCGGCTCGGGTAAGTCGACCACGGCGCACGCGATCATCGATCTGCTGCCCGGCACCGGCAAGGTCACCTCCGGCTCGATCCTGTTCGACGGCAAGGACCTCGCGACGGCCTCCAAGAAGGACGTCATCGCGGTGCGCGGCAACGGCATCGGCCTGGTGCCGCAGGACCCGATGTCGAATCTCAACCCGGTGTGGAAGATCGGCTTCCAGATTCGGGAGACGTTGGAGGCCAACGGGATCGCCAAGGGCAAGGCGGCCAAGCAGCGGGCGATCGAACTGCTCGAAGAAGCGGGCATGTCCGACGCCGGCCGCCGGGTGAACCAGTACCCGCACGAGTTCTCCGGCGGTATGCGCCAGCGCGCGCTCATCGCCATCGGCCTGGCCTGCCGGCCCAAGCTGCTCATCGCCGACGAACCCACCTCGGCGCTGGACGTCACCGTGCAACGGCAGATCCTGGACCACCTCGACGGCCTCACCGCCGAGCTCGGCACCGCCGTTCTGCTGATCACCCACGACCTGGGCCTGGCGGCCGAGCGCGCGGAACACCTAGTGGTGATGTACCGCGGGCGGGTGGTGGAATCCGGTCCCGCACTACAGATTCTGCGCGAGCCGCAGCACCTGTACACCAAGCGCCTCGTGAATTCGGCGCCCTCGCTCGCCTCGCAGCGACTGTCGTCGGTGAAGCAGCGCATCGAGATCCGCGAGCAGGCCGAGAAGGTCGCCGAGCAGATCGCCGCGGCCGACACCGAAATCGTGGCCGCCTCCGACGACGTGGTGGTGGTCGAGAACCTCACCAAGGTCTTCCAGATCCGTGGCAGCACGCCCTGGAAATCGACGGATTTCACCGCGGTGCAGGATGTTTCGTTCCGGCTGCGGCGCGGCACCACCACCGCGATCGTCGGCGAGTCCGGTTCCGGCAAATCCACCGTCGCGCAGATGATCCTCGGCCTGCTCGAGCCGACCTCGGGCCAGGTGCTGTTCGACGGCAAAGAGGTCGCGAAGCTGGATCGCAAGGGCGCCTTCGCGTTCCGGCGGCGGGTGCAGCCGATCTTCCAGGATCCGTACGGCTCGCTCGACCCGATGTACTCGATCTTCCGCACCATCGAGGAGCCGTTGCGCACGCACGACATCGGCTCCCCGAAGGAGCGCGAGGCGACGGTCCGTGAACTGCTCGAGAAGGTGTCGCTGCCGTCCTCGGTGATGCGGCGCTACCCCAACGAGCTGTCCGGTGGTCAGCGCCAACGCGTCGCGGTGGCCCGCGCGCTCGCGCTCTCGCCCGAGGTCGTGGTCTGCGACGAGGCGGTCTCCGCGCTCGACGTGCTGGTGCAGGCGCAGATCCTGCGGCTGCTGAACGACCTGCAAGCCGAACTCGGCCTGTCCTACGTGTTCATCACCCACGATCTCGCGGTGGTCCGCCAGATCGCCGATGACGTGCTGGTCATGCAGAGCGGCAAGGTGGTCGAGGCGGCTTCCACCCAGGAGGTCTTCGACTCGCCCCGGGAGGAGTACACCCGGCGGCTGCTCGACGCCATCCCCGGCCGGGATCTGCTGGCCGGCTGAGAAACGTTGGCGGGCTGGGGATCAGCTCGTCGGACGGCAGCGGCTCACCCTGCTACGGGTGAGCCGCTTTCTCGTTCTCGGGCTGCGCTCCGATCCTCGGCCGCAGGTGCTCGCGATCGAGCAGGCTCGACCGCAAGGTGCCGGGTCGTGTGTGGCCCGGCCGGGTGCTGAGCCCTCAGTTCCGGGTCGTGTGCGCTAGCAGGGCGGGCACGACCGCGTCCCACTGCCACGGCGGGGGCACCTGGTGTCCGGTCTCCGGCATGGGCAGCAGTTCCGCGCCGGGAATCGCTGCGGCCAAAGCCTTTCCGTGCTCGAGCGGGAACAGGGGATCCTCGGTGCCGTGCAGCACCAGCGTCGGCGCGGTGATATCGCCGAGCCGATCCCGCCACGGCGCACCGGCGTCCAGCAGGAACGGATTGGTCAGCTGTGCCGCGATATCGGCCGCCCGCTCGACCACCTGCGTCGCCAGCTCGGTGCGGTGCGCGGTATCGAAGACGCGGCTCGCCGCCGCGAACGGGCGCTCGGATTCGACCAGATACTCGACGACCGCCGCGCGGTCCGACCAGTCGGGTACCGGGGCCTCGGCCGAAAAGTACGCCAGCAGTTCGGGAGTCATCCCCGGCAGATCCGGGTTCTGATGGCCGGGGCCGCCCGGCGAAGCGGAAGCGAGCACCAGCGAGATGACCCGATCGGGGTGATCCAACGCGATGAGCTGCGCGGTGGCCGCGCCCTGGGACATGCCGAGGATGTGTGCGCGTTCGATGCCCAGTGCGTCGAGCAGGCCGACCGCGTCCGCGACCAGTGTGCGCAGATCGTAGCCGGGCGCACCGACCGGGAAGGTGGTCGACTGTCCGGAATCCCTTGTGTCGTAACGGATTACTCGTCGTCCGCCCTCGACCAGCCCGGTGATGAAGCCGGGTTCCCACGCGAGCATGGACTCCGCGGCGCCGTGGATCAACAGCAGTGGCGGCAACGTCGAATCGCCGAAACTCTCTGTGCACAGGCGGATTCCATTGACTTCGACGATCCGCTCGTTGCCCTGCATGTGTACAACCTCCAAGTGCGTTACATGTAACGAGAACCGTAGCCGAAGATTCGTTACATGTAAACAAGTCCCGTTAGACTGGGTGCATGACCGAATCCGCCTCGCTTGGATCTGCCGCGGTTGGATCTACCCGGCGCCGTGCCGCCGCCGAGGAAGGCTGGGCGGCGTATCAGCGGATGCGTCTGCTCGTGGACGCCGAGATCGCCCGGGATCTGGAGCGCAGCACCGGTCTTTCGATGCCTGACTACGACGTGCTCGCCGCGGTGGCCGAGGTCGCCGAGACCGCGGAGTGCGTCCGGGTGAGCGGCCTAGCCGCGCACATGCACTGGCCGCACAGCCGACTGTCCCGGCAGCTCGGCCGAATGGAGCGGCGCGAATTGATCGCCCGCGAACCGTGCGAGCGGGACGGCCGTGGCGACGACGTGCTGCTCACCGCCGCCGGTCGGCGCGCCCTCGAGACCGCGGCCCCCGCGCATCACGCCTCGGTGCGCCACCGTTTCACCGATCTGCTGACGCCGGCGCAGCTGCGGATGCTGGCCGAGATCGAGGAGTCCATCGCCCGGCACTCGGACGCCCGCAAGTAGCCTCGTATGCCGTGACCGATCCGCTACAGCCCCTCGTCGATCTGCCTAGTGTGCGTGCCGCCGCCGACCGTGCCAGGGACGCGCTCGCCGCGGTGCACCGGCACAAAGCGAATCGTCGCGGCTGGCCGACCACCGCCGCCGAGGCCGCGGTGCGGGCGGCTCGCTCGTCCGCCGCCATCGACGGCGGCAGCACCGAACTCCCCGCCGACGGCAACGTCGCCGACCCGATACTCGCCGGATCTTTGCGCGTCGGCCAAGCATTGGATGGCGACGCGTTGCGAAATCTGGTCGGCACCTGGCAGCGGGCACCATTGCAGGCGCTGGCTCGTCTGCACCTACTTGCCGCCGCGGATCTGGTTGCCGACGAAGAGCTGCTCGGCCGACCGCGCGCGGACGCGGGCGTCGCCGAACGTCTCGACCTCCTCGCACAGACGGTCGTCGGTTCCCGCGCGCCCGCCCCGGTGCTCGCCGCCGTCGTGCACGGCGAGCTGCTCACCCTGCGACCGTTCGGCACCGCCGACGGTGTGGTGGCGCGCGCCGCATCCCGTCTGGTCGCGGTGTCCAGTGGACTGGACCCGCACAGTCTCGGCGTGCCAGAAGTTTTCTGGCTCCGCCGCCGCCAGTCCTACCTCGACACCGCCGCCGGTTTCGGCACCGGCACACCCGAAGCCGTCGGCAACTGGGTCATCCTCTGCTGCGGCGCCCTCGAAGACGGTGCCCGCGAAGCCACCTCGATCGCCGACTCCGCCGCCTAGCCACAGGGTTTCCCGCACCACTTCCACGTTCCCGCACCCTCTCTGCCCTGGCAGACCGGGTGCGGGACCGCAGAACTGGTGCGAGAAAACAGAAGCAGTGCGGCAAATGACGCGGTCCGCCGCCCAGCCGGCCCCCGGGCGGGCGCGTCCGCCGCAAGCTTCCCGCACTACTTCCGCGTTCCCGCACCCTCTCTGCCCTGGCACAGCGGGTGCGGGGCCGCAGAACTGGTGCGAGAAGCCAGAAGTGGTGCGGGAACTGGCGCGGTTCGCCGCCCAGCCCGCCCCTCAGGCAAAAGCGAAACAGGTGCGGCGGCCACTCACCCCAGACGGACCGATCCCGAGACCCAGACCAACCCCCACACATCAAAGCGGGCGGCGTGTCGTTTCCGACCTCACCGCCCGCGTAGCACGGACTACCTGGTTACCAAGCGTGCTGAGTGGGTTGTGTTCCTATCGGCCTCGGCGATAATCCGAACTCCGGCGGTTCATCCCCGCAACCTGTGCGAGGCCCTCGCCGACGAAACCCGAATCTCGCAGGCCCACAACGCTTCTGCCCTTGTCGCGGCGCGCTCCGCGTGGGTGCCTGGTGCCCGTGCTGGGAAGGATGGCTGGGAGACTGGAACCTTCTCTTCCGGTCCTGCCTTGGCCTTCCGACCCTTCCGTAGTTACCTTTCTACACCTGTGACCACCCTCACATCAAGACCTCGGTGGACATTTGATTAGCGGCGTGTCGATCGGCGTTTCATGGTTAAATGCCTGGTCGCGTCCGAGTGTCGTGTGCGGACTGCACATTGCTCGGCAAGTGCTCCGCTTCCCCTCGAACAGCGTGACTCGCGCCGATGTACGCGGTGGCTAAAACTCAGCTCCGCTTACGCAGCAGGCGATAACTGATCGCGCCGGCGACCAGCGCGCTCAACCCGACCACCGCGGTGGCCGCAAGGGTGGTGGACGAGGGCGCCTGGAAGCGCGCCCACAGCGACACCGGGTTGGAGAACGTCAGAATGGGCCAACCCTTGGCCACCGCTTCGCGGCGCAGATTGCGATCCGGGTTGACGGCGGTGGGATGGCCGACCGCGTTCAGCAGCGGCAGATCGGTGATCGAATCCGAATACGCGTAGCAGCGTGCGAGGTCGTAACCCTCACTGGCGGCGAGCTTTTCGATGGCGGCGACCTTGCCTTCGCCGTAGCAGTAGAACTCCACCTCGCCGGTGTACTTGCCGTCCGCGACGACCATCCGGGTCGCCGCGGTATGGGACGCACCGAGCACCTCGGCGATCGGTCCCACGATCTCCTCGCCGGAGGCCGACACGATCACCACGTCGTGACCCCGGATCTTGTGGTCGGCAATGAGATCGGCGGCCTCGGCGTAGATCAGCGGATCGACCAGCTCGTGAAGTGTCTCGGCCACAATGGTTTTCACCTGCTCGACATCCCAGCCCGCGCACATGTTCGTCAGATGGGCGCGCATGCGCTCCATTTGGTCGTGGTCGGCGCCGGAGAGCATGAACAGGAAGTGGGCATAACTGCTTTCGAGCACGTCACGGCGATTCAGCAGCCCCTGTGCATAGAAGGGCTTGCTGAAGACGAACGTGCTCGACTTCGCGATGACGGTCTTGTCGAGATCGAAGAAGGCGGCGACGCGTCCGTTCGCGTGGGGTGAGTCCACCCGACCAGAATAGGCGGCCCGCCGCGACCCGTCGCCGACGGTGGTGTCCGGGCCCGATCGGTGGCCGCGAGCGGGGAGTTTGCTCAGCGAATGTGGAGCATGCGAGGCTCACAAAGTTCTCCGACAACAGACTTGCGTTGTGGCCGGGGCTTGGGTGTAGTATTGCTGGCACCTGGACATGGTCCAGGCGCGTTCAGCCCGACCCCCCGGGGCTGAACCCGACGGCCCCAGCCTCCTCCCCCCCCGGCTGGGGCCGTCCTCTATTCAGGGGACGGTCGAATCCCTTCTCGGGAACGAAAAGTTCTCCACACCCGCGAGTTATCCACATTCGGCATAGTGCCCCTTCTGTCGGCCCGCCGATTCGGCGACGCTCAGCGGCATGAATCGTGAAGCGGCGCCGGACAACAGCACGCCACCGGCCCTCGTGCTCCTGCACGACCCCCGGCTGCGCGACGAGGTGCGGCGCGTCGCCGCCGCGGCCGAACGCACACTCGACGAACAAGCACTCCCCGTCGGCCGGCCCGCCTGGGCCGGTGCGCCGCTGGTGATCCTGGACACAATCGCCGCGCGGGAGTCCGTCGCGGCGGCATGCCTGCGCCGCGTCGGCGTAATCCTGGTCACCGACGGTGAACCGGCACTGCCCGACTGGCAAGCCGCGGCCGCCGTCGGCGCCGAACGCGTCATCGCGCTGCCGGGCGCCGCCGTAGGACTTATCGAGAAGTTTGCTGAGTACGGTGAACACCGTGACGGAGACGGCATCGTCGTCGCCGTGGCAGGAGCCGGCGGCGGCGCGGGCGCGTCGACACTCGCCGCCGCGACGGCACTGCGCGCCGCCGCCGAAGAGTTCCGGCACGACACGATCCTGGTCGACGGCGCACCCCTCGGCGGTGGTCTCGACCTGCTGCTCGGCATCGAGACGAGCGCCGGGCTGCGCTGGCCGGACCTGGTCGTAGAAGACGGCCGGGTCTCCGCAGCCGCGCTGCACTCCGCGCTCCCCGCCGCCGCCCCGGGGCTCGCGGTGCTGTCCTGTGGACGCAGCGGTGCGGGCCGGTTGCCGCGTGAGATCGGGCCCGCCGCCGTCCGCGCGGTACTCGAAGCAGGCCGTGCCGCAGGCGATTTGGTGATTTGCGACATTTCCGGCGAACGGGGCCCGCACGCCGACCAGATGCTCGACTCCGCCGACCTCGTCGTCCTGGTGGTGCCCGCCAAACTGCGCGCCGTCGCCGCCGCGGAAGCCGTTTCCGCGCACATCGCACGACGAAACCCGAACCAGGGCTTGATAGTCCGCGGGCCCGCGCCCGGCGGATTGCGCGGGCCTGAAGTCGCGGAGGTACTCGACCTGCCCCTGCTCGCCGCGGTGCGCGCGCAGGCCGGTCTCGCCGCACACCTGGAACGTCGCGGTCTCACCGTGCGCCGTGGACCGTTGCGGGAAGCCGCGGACGCGGTGCTCAGCGTCTTGAGTGCACCGGCCGGACAGCGCCGATGAACGCCATGGTTCGCGCGCGGCTTGCCTCGCTGTCCGTATGCGACCGGTGCGAGCGGCAGGGTCTTGGTGCTGGGCAGTCAGGCGCGCGGGGTGACTTCGCATTCGGGACGGTCGGTTGCAGGACTTCGGGGCGGGGGCGGCGATGAGTGCGCTGGTGACTTCGGAGTTGTTGGATCGGGTGCGGGAGCGGCTGTCCGGTGCGGCCGGGGAACCGGATCCGGCGCGGGTGGCCGCCGCGATCCGAGCCGAGGCGGGCGGTGTGCTCGGCGATACGGACCTGCTGCGGGCGCTGCGGTTGTTGCAGACCGAGATGACGGGGGCGGGGTTGCTCGAACCGCTGCTGCACGATCCGCAGGTGGCCGATGTCCTCGTCACCGGACCGGATGCGGTGTGGATAGATCGTGGGCACGGTCTGGAGAAGACCTCGATCACGTTCCCGGACGAGGCGGCCGTGCGTCGGCTCGCGCAGCGGCTGGCGTTGTCCGCCGGTCGGCGGCTCGACGACGCGCAACCCTGGGTGGACGGCAAATTGTCCGGAACCGGAGCGGCCCTGGGCGATTCGTTCGGCGTCCGCCTGCACGCCGTGCTCGCGCCCGTCGCGCACGGCGGCACCTGCCTGTCCCTGCGAGTACTGCGGCCGGCCACCCAAGGTCTGGATGCCTTGGCCGCGGCAGGAGCGGTGCCCGCGGAGGCCAAACGCCTCCTGGAACGAATCCTGCGCGCCCGGCTGGCCTTTCTGGTGGTCGGTGGTACCGGCGCGGGAAAGACCACGCTGCTGTCCGGCCTGCTCGCCATCGTGAGTCCGCACGAACGGATCATCTGCGTCGAGGACGCGGCCGAACTGGCACCGCCGCACCCACACGTGGTGCGCCTGGTCGCGCGTACCGCGAACGTCGAGGGTGTCGGCGCGGTCACCGTGCGCGACCTGGTAAGGCAGGCGCTGCGCATGCGGCCGGACCGCATCGTGGTCGGCGAGGTGCGCGGCGCCGAGGTGGTCGACTTGCTGACCGCCTTGAACACCGGCCACGACGGCGGCGCGGGCACCGTTCACGCGAACTCGCCCCAGGAGGTGCCGGCCCGCCTGGAAGCCCTTGCCGCCCTTGGCGGAATGGACCGCACCGCCCTGCACAGTCAGCTCGCCGCCGCCATCCAGATCGTCCTGCATGTCCACCGTCGCCCCGACGGCTCCCGCGGACTCCGCGAAATAGGCCTGCTCAACCGCTACCCCGACGGCCGAGTTCACATCACCCCCGCCTGGCACGCCACCGCCCCCGCCCCTGCCGCCGAAGACCTTTCCCGACTCCTCGACGAAAGGCTCCGCTGATGCCCACGGGCTCGACTCCAGCACACCACCACAGACCCTCGCTCAGCGAAAAGCGGTTCGACAGGTGCGGTGCCGAATCCGTCAGCAGCACTCCATCTCTGCCCAGCTATAGGCCGAATCAGGCGCGCCGCGTGCCGTGCTCGTCGTCGGGCGGCGGGGCGATGATCGGCGCACTGAAGTGCCGTGCTGCCGCATCGATCGCGGCACCAGCGTCGTTGTCCCACCGTCGACCCTCCCCGGTGCTTGTGCTGCGAGGTTGTCGTCGTTGGGCGGTGCGGTGATGATCGGCGCGTTGCTATGTCTCGCGGTGGCGTTGCTGGTGGCGCCGGTGTCGTTGTCGCGCAGGCGGTTCGCGCTGGTGTTCGTGCAGCGAGCGGATACGCGAGGATGGCAGCGGGGCCGGATGTTTCGCTGCGCAGCTGTCGCGCTGGTGCTGGCCGTGCTGCTCGTCGGTCCGGGTCCGTTCCTTGCGGCGGCGATGGTCGCTTGCACCGTCGGCTTCCGGGTCCGGCGGGCACGCCGGGATCGGCGCAGACATCTCGAACGCGCGCATCTGCTGGACGCGTTGGAGGCAGTCGTCGGCGAACTCCGGGTAGGCGCGCACCCCAGCGCCGCCGCCGCGCTCGCCGCCGCCGAAGCGCGCGGCGAATCCGCGAAAGCGTTCGCCGTCAGCGCAGGCCGCAGCAAGCTGGGCGGATCGGCCGCCGCAGGGCTACGCGACCCCGATTCCGTTGTCGCGGTGGAACTGTCGCGTATCGCTGATGCCTGGCAGGTGGCCGAGCAACACGGTCTCGCGCTGGCCGAACTCCTCTCCGCCGCCCGCACCGACCTGTCCGGCCGGATCCGCTTCCACAGCCGCACCACCGCTGCCCTCGCCGGCGCCCGCGCCACCGCCACCGTCCTGGCAGCCCTCCCGCTACTCGGCCTAGCCCTCGGCCACCTGATGGGAGCCGCCCCCGTCCACGTCCTACTGGCAACGCCAACCGGCACCGTCCTCCTCCCCCTAGGCGCCGCCCTAGCCTGCACGGGCCTCCTCTGGACAGACGCCATAACCCGAAAGGCCCTCACATGAACCACTCTTCATGGGCCCGCCCAACCCACCCGCAAATGCGTCTCCCGCAAAGGCCGCCCGCATGAAGCGGCCAATGGTCGATGCCGGTACGTGCTGGATAGACGCGCACGCCCCGAGGGATGCTCGCCTGATCAGTTCGCGATGGGCGCTGTTCGCCACAGCTGTAGGCGGTTCTGCTGCAAAGGCGGCTCGTATGAGTCAAGTGTCTGCCGGTGCCGGTTCCGCCGCCGGTGCGCGCTGGGCGACTGTGGTCGGCCCGAAAGGCGTTGGTGGGGAGCGGTTGTGGGCAACTCTGGCGTGCGTCGTTCAGCCGCGGACAGTTGTCGGAGCCTGTGAGGTGTTCGCATGAACCGGTCGGCAGCGGCGCTGGCCTGCGCCGTTGGCCAGTGTGCAAATGCTTCTCGCGCGAAAGCTGCTTCTGTGAAGTCGCCACTGGTCGGCGTCGGTGCGCGCTGGGCGGCTGTGGTCGGCCCGAAATGTGTTGGTGTGGAACAGCTGGCGGCAGTGGTGGGGTGCGCCGGTCACGCTGGGGCGGACGGGTGGACTTGTGAGGTGCTCGGATGAGTCGACTGCTTTGCGGTTCTGAAGTGGTGGTGCACTCGCTTGGTCCCGGGGGCGTGGCGATCGACCTGGGGTATCCCGAGATGCCGGTGTTGTTGCTGGCCGTGGCGCTGGTGTTGTTGCCCGGGCGGGTGGCGGTGAGTCGGCGGTGGCGGGCGCTCTGGGCGGCGGGAACTGTGCAGGTGGCCGCACCCACGACGCGGCAGCAACTCGACCCGCTCGCGTCTGCGTCTGTTTTCGACCTGTTGGCGGCCTGCCTGCGAGCCGGTTTGCCGATGGCGGGGGCGGCTCGGGCGGTAGCGTCCGGCGCGCCTGAGCCGCTCGGTACCGCTTTGCTACGAGCCGCCGACTTGCTCGCCCTCGGCGCGGACGCCACTACGGCCTGGGAGCGCGCCGCCGCAGAGGGCAGCGGCCGCGCCGGTGCGGAAGAGATCGAGTCACTGGCCCGGATGGCGCGGCGCTCCGCTCGCTCCGGCGCCTCCCTCGCCGTCGCGGTCGGCGAACTGGCCGAACAGCGCAGAGCCGCAGTGGAAGACGCGGCCGCCGCCCGCGCCGAGCGAGCCGGAGTACTGATCGGTGGCCCCCTCGGCCTGTGTTTCCTACCAGCATTCGTCTGCCTCGGCATCGTCCCCGTCGTAATCGGCCTGGCCGGTCGCGTACTGGACGGCGGCCTCCTATGAACCCACGGCACACGAGGCCGAGTGAGTGGCAAGCCTGTCAGCCGAAACCGCGAGGCTGCCACCACCGCACCTGCAGACACAAGTATCGGCGAGCTGCCGTGTGCGGATACGTGGGTGGTCAACGCCAGGCAGGCACGGGCATTGGCAAAGTGCAGCGCACGGTCATCGGCTTCGCGCAGCAGCCAGCGAGGACGTGTCGATCAAACTGCTTGCCGTGCGGGCGATATCGGCGCGCGGCGGCGTGTGTGGTCAGGACTGACGTTTACAGCAGCGAGGGGGAGTCGTGCATTTGAAGGTTCTGGTTTCAGAAATCTGCCCGGGGATTGGCGACGACGGGTCGGTTGACCGGGCGACGGGAACGTGCCTGTGCGGAGCGGCCGCATGGGCGGAGTGAGAGGGGAGTCAGGTGGGAATCGGGCATGTAGTGCACAGCACGGTCGGTGGCGTGCGGGCTGTCTGTATGGAGGTGCGGGTGCGGATGCTGCGGGCGGCGGTTGCCGAAGACGGCATGAGCACAGCCGAATACGCGATCGGCACTATCGCAGCCGCGGCTTTCGGCGCGGTCTTGTATGGCGTCGTGACGGGCGACAGCATCGTGAACGCGTTGACGCGGATCATCGATCGGGCATTGAACACCGCCGTCTGAGCAGGCAGCAGAGCCAGTTAAATCATTGCGGTGGAATAGATCTCGGCGATGACCGTGGTTCGGTTACGGTCGAGGCGGCAATCGCCCTCGCCACTGTGATCGTGGCGGTGGTGCTGTGCCTCGGCGCATTACTCGCGGCGTCGGCGCAGGTGCACTGCGTCGACGCCGCCCGCGAAGCGGCCCGGCTCGCGGCCCGCGGCGACGAGGCGAACGCCTTGACCGCCGCTCACCGCGTCGCCCCGCCCTCCGCCGACATCTCACTCCGCACCGAAGGGACCTACGTGATCGCCCGGGTCACCGCCCGCGCCCCCCTCCTCCCACTGCTCACCCTGCACGCCGATGCCGTAGCCACCCGCGAACCCGGCTCGGCGCGATGAGCGAGCACTTGCATCTAGTGCGCGGGCGTCGATGCCACCCACTGGCCGGGGGTGTCCCGGCGGGCTCGTGCCTGCCGAGGAGACCGCAGGAGAAGGCAGCGAAGCCTGCGAGCACGCGGTATGTCGTACGCAGCCTTGTCGACGTCATCGAATGGGACCGACGCTGTCCGCCTTGGCGGTTCTCGACACCTATCGGACAAGCAGACCGGGGTGCAGCGACGTTGTTCGCCCGCTTGACTCGCCTCTTCGAACGGGACCGTCGCTGTCGGACTGTGCGGTTCCGGGGCACGTCTCGGGCCAGGCAGGTGGCGACTGTGTTCGCGGTTCTGACTCGTGTCTTCGAACGGCACCGACGCCGTCGCCCTTGTCCGTCCTGGACACGTCTCCGACACGAGGACCGAGGTGCGGCGACCGTGTTCTCATGTCTGGCGCTGGCCGGGTTGATCGCGGTGACACTGTTGATCGGTCAGGTGGGCGTGGCGGTGGTCACCCGGCATCGAGCGCAGGCGGCGGCGGATCTTGCGGCGCTTGCGGCGGCGGGGCGGTTGGTGGAGGGGGTGGAGGTGGGGTGTGCCGAAGCGACGGAGGTGGCGCGGCGGATGGGCGCCCGGGTGCGCGGATGTGAGGTCGCCGAGTGGGATGCGACGGTCATTGTCGAACGGAATGTACCAATAGGTCTGTTAGGTGTTCGGATGGTGCGCGCAGTCGCACGAGCAGGCCCAGTTGTGAACTGAGACAGATCAGAGTGTGTGTTCGCTGTGAGAACGTTGTCGCGAGTAGCGGAAATCGGTAATTCCCCAGGCCGATTAATTTCACCGGGGACAATTGTCCGCAGGGGTCCGGATAAAGAATCGGATGAATGCGCATGTACGCAGACGACGATGTCGGCAATAGCGTAGTTAACCTGAATTCATTCCTCTTTATTCGGCGGTGGGCCGCGGCGCGCGGGCCGCCCGCGCCTCGTGCCGAGGCCGACCATGCAGGTCAGATGGATATCTGATCACACCTCGGGTTCGACCTCGTCACGAGGAAGGCGCGACGGCGTCACCGAACCGTCAGCTCGGCCAGCACCGCGCTCAGCAGCCGCGCCGCGCCGGCCTTGTCCAGCGGGTGGTTTCCGTTCCCGCACTTCGGTGACTGGACGCAGGACGGGCACCCCGCCGCACAGGCGCAGGCGTCGATGACGTCGAGGGTTGCCGAGAGCCAACGGTGCAGCTGGGCGAACCCCCGCTCGGCGAAGCCCGCGCCGCCCGGCTGGCCGTCGTAGACGAACACGGTCGGCAATCCGGTATCCGGATGTTCGGCGATGGAGACGCCGCCGATATCCCAGCGATCACAGGTGGCCACCAGCGGCAACAGTCCGATCGCCGCGTGCTCGGCGGCATGCAGCGCGCCGGGCACGGCCGCCGGTTCGATCCCCGCCAGCGCCAACAACTCCGGGCTCACCGTGTAGAGCACGGCCCTGGTGGGCAGCGTGTGTTCCGGCATATCGAGTTCGACCAGGTCCAGGACCTCGCCGGTGACCAGGGTGCGCAGATAGCCGACCACCTGACTGGTCACCCTGACCTTGGCCAACGCGGTCGTCACGTGACCGTGCCGGTGCTGCTCGGTCATCGCGTCGATGGCGATGGAGGTGACCGAGCGGGCGCTGGTGGTCCACCCGGGTTCGGCGGCGTGCACGAACGCGACGCCGTCCTCGAGATCGAGTTCGTCGACGACGTAGGACTCGCCTTGATGCAGATGGACGGCACCCTGATGCAGGGTCGCGGGCGCTCGTCCCGCGTCGGCGGTGCCGAGCAGTCGCCCGGTTTCTCCGTCGACGATGGCCACCGGGGTGCCGATGCCGCCGCGCACGTCGACGGCGTCGTGCGGCTGTGTCTCCGCGGTGACGTACCAGCGTCCGCGGTCCGCGGCACCTTTGACGGCACGGCGTCGGATCAGTCCCTGTGCGGCGAGGTCGGTCAGTATCTCGCCGGCGCCGAACTCGTCCACTTCGGTGTCGGTGAGCGGTAGTTCGAGTGCCGCGCACAGCAACTGGGGACCGAGGACATAGGGATTGTGCGGATCGGTGATCGTCGCTTCGACCGGCTTGTCCAGCAGTGCTTCCGGGTGGTGCACGAGGTAGGTGTCCAGCGGATCGTCCCTGGCGACGAGCACCACCAGCGAGCCTTGAGTGCGGCGTCCGGCCCGGCCGGCCTGCTGCCAGAACGAGGCGACGGTGCCGGGAAATCCGCAGATCACCGCCGCGTCCAAGCCTGCGATGTCCACGCCGAGTTCGAGTGCGTTGGTGGTCGCCGCGCCGAGCAGCGAACCATCGGACAGCGCCTGTTCCAGATCCCGCCGATCCTCGGCCAGGTAGCCCGCTCGATAGGCCGCGACGCGTTCGGCCAGGCTCGGATCGACCTCCAGCAGCAGCCGTCTGGCGTCCATCGCGGTGAGTTCCGCGGCGCGGCGGGAGCGCACGAAGGTGAGTGTCCGTGCGCCTTCGACCACCAGATCGGCCATGATCCGCGCCGCCTCCGTGGTGGCGGCGCGTCGCACCGGGGCACCGTTTTCCCCGGTCACGGCGGTGAGCAGCGGTGGCTCCCACAGCGCGACGGTGCGCGGGCCCTGCGGTGATCCGTCCTCGGTGACCGCGGCGCAGGGCGCTCCGATCAACCGCGCGGCGGCCGCGGCGGGCTCGGCCGTGGTTGCGGAGCAGAGCACGAACACCGGATCGGCGCCGTAGTGTGCCGCGATGCGCCGCAGCCTGCGCAGCACCAGCGCCACGTGCGAACCGAAAACGCCCCGGTAGGCATGGCATTCGTCGATCACGACATAGCGCAGCCTGCGCAGCACCCTGGCCCAGCGCTGATGCGAGCGCAGGATGCCGACGTGCAGCATGTCGGGGTTGGTGAACACCCAGCGGGCGTTGGCCCGAACCCACTGCCTGATCTCGGCCGGCGTATCGCCGTCGTAGGTGGCCGGATGGATATCGCGCAGCGGCCCCTCGTGGGTCAGCGCGCCGACGGCTCGCAACTGGTCCGCGCCGAGCGCCTTGGTCGGCGCCAGATAAAGGGCCGTGGCCCGGGGATCTCGTTGCAGCGCGGTCAGGACCGGCAGCTGGTAGCCGAGCGATTTGCCGGATGCTGTGCCGGTGCTGACCACCACGTGCGCGCCGCCGAAGGCCAGATCGGCGGTGCGGGTCTGGTGGCTCCACGGCGTGTCGATGCCCGTGTCCTGTAATGCGGCCACCACCTCCGGCGATGCCCAATCGGGCCAGGTGGTGACGGCGGCGGCGCGCGCGGGGAGTTCGACCGCGTGGGTCAATCGGGCGTCCGAACCGGTCCCATCCGACAGGACACGATTCAGCAACGATCGCCCGTAGCTGAGGGTCTCGTACTGGGCCGTTCGGGCGATAGGGGCCGTTGGATTCATGCGGCGCGCGCCACGACACGCTGGGAAAGTGTGAAACGTGTGCGGTTAGGAACCCTCACCTGCCATTTCGATACCAAATAGCGACCTGGGTCACAGGCTGTTTGCCATACGTAGACTCGGTTATCGGGAGGCAAACGAACCTGAAGTCTGGATTCTGGCATTGTGTCCCTCACCTGCGCATTCGCAAGATCAACTTTTTTGCAAATTGTCGGTAACTCGACTGTTGAATTGCTCGAAGACATGGTTCACTGGTTCCTGGTCGCAAGCTTCTGTGTTCGAGGGACGGATCCAAAGTCCAAACCGTCAGCAGGATCGATGTTGCGAACGGTGTGCTTGGTGCTTTCCTGCAGGGGGAACCAACAGTACAGCGGTCGGAACGGACCCGGTGGACGAACCCAGTTGTCCGCCGTTCCGGTAAGAAAAGAGAAGGAACAGAATGGCACAGGGAACTGTGAAGTGGTTCAACGCGGAGAAGGGGTTCGGCTTCATCGCGCCCGAGGACGGCTCCGCTGACGTCTTCGTCCACTACTCCGAAATTCAGGGGTCGGGCTTCCGCACCCTCGAAGAGAACCAGAAGGTCGAGTTCGAGGTCGGCCAGGGCACCAAGGGCCCGCAGGCCACCGGAGTTCGCGCGCTCAGCTGAGCGACGCAATCCAACACTCGTCCCTCACCGCCGGTAACGGAGGTGGGGGACGAGCTATATCCGGGGTAGGGCACAACCCGGCGTGCTGGGGCGAAGTACCTTGTGAACACGCCGTGGCGTAGCCGCGGTGAAAAGACAGGGCATACTGATTCCCAGTGACGCGCGTACGCTCTGTGGTTCAAGTCGCAAGTACTCGGCCACACGTAGCGTCAAGGTATAACCGTGTCTGGTGGCGACGCCCAGCCGTCGTCGTCGCTTGCCCCAAACCCGTGTCGGCGCGGTAAGCGCCCCGCGCGGGTCGACAGGAAAGGTGTATTCGCCGGTGGCAACACGAGACCGCGGTGCAGCCGACCAGGGCCGTCCCCTGCGTCGTCTCGTGATCGTCGAGTCCCCTACCAAGGCCCGAAAGATCGCGCCTTATCTCGGCCGTAACTACACGGTCGAGGCCTCGGTGGGACACATCCGAGACCTACCGCGCGGTGCCGCGGACGTGCCCGCCAAGTACAAGGGCGAGTCCTGGGCGCGCCTGGGCGTGGACGTCGACCATGACTTCGAGGCCATCTATGTGGTGAGCCCGGATAAGAAGGCCAAGGTCGCCGAGCTCAAGAGCCTGCTCAAGGATGCTGACGAGCTCTATCTCGCCACCGACCCCGACCGCGAGGGCGAGGCCATCGCCTGGCATCTGCTGGAAACGCTGAAGCCGAAGGTCCCGGTCCGGCGCATGGTGTTCCACGAGATCACCGAGCCGGCCATCCAGGCGGCCGCGGCCGATACGCGCGACCTCGACAACGACCTGGTCGACGCGCAGGAGACCCGCCGCATCCTGGACCGGTTGTACGGCTACGAGGTCAGCCCGGTGCTGTGGAAGAAGGTCATGCCGAAGCTGTCGGCGGGCCGCGTGCAGTCCGTCGCCACCAGGGTGATCGTGCAGCGCGAACGCGAGCGGATGGCGTTCCGGTCCGCCGAATACTGGGATATCGCCGCGAAACTCGATGCGGGTCCCGGCGAGGACGGCGACACCAGCAACCCGCGGACCTTCGGTGCGCGGTTGGTGAGCGTCGCCGGTGCGCGCGTCGCGACCGGCCGTGACTTCAACTCCGACGGTCAGCTCAAGTCCGCCTCCGGTGTCGTCGTGCTCGACGAGGCGCACGCGCGCCGCCTGGCGCAGGCGCTGGACGGCGTCGACATGGTGGTTTCCTCCGCCGAGGCGAAGCCGTACACGCGTAAGCCGTATCCGCCGTTCATGACCTCGACGCTGCAGCAGGAGGCGGGGCGCAAGCTGCGCTTCAACTCCGAGCGCACGATGCGGGTCGCGCAGCGGCTCTACGAAAACGGCTACATCACCTATATGCGTACCGACTCGACCACGCTGTCGGAGTCGGCGATCGCCGCGGCTCGCTCGCAGGCGACGCAGCTGTACGGCTCCGAATACGTGCATCCGACGCCGCGGCAGTACACCCGCAAGGTGAAGAACGCGCAGGAGGCACACGAGGCGATCCGCCCGGCCGGCGACACGTTCGCCACCCCGGGTCAGTTGCACGCGCGGCTGGACAACGACGAGTTCCGGCTCTACGAGATGATCTGGCAGCGCACGGTCGCCTCGCAGATGGCCGACGCCCGGGGCACCACGCTGACGCTGCGCATCACCGGCGTCGCGGGTACCGGCGAGGAATGCGTGTTCTCCGCCTCCGGCCGCACCATCACCTTCGCGGGCTTCCTGAAGGCCTACGTGGAGAGCGTGGACGAGGAGGCGGGCGGTCAATCCGACGACGCCGAATCGCGGCTGCCCGCGCTCAGCGAAGGCCAGGGTGTCACGGCGGTCGAGCTGAATCCCGATGGGCACAGCACGAATCCGCCCGCCAGATACACCGAGGCGTCGCTGATCAAGACGCTCGAAGAACTGGGCATCGGCCGTCCGTCGACGTACTCGTCGATCATCAAGACGATCCTCGATCGCGGCTATGTGTACAAGCGCGGTAGCGCGCTGGTGCCGTCGTGGGTGGCCTTCGCCGTAATCGGCTTGCTGGAAGAACATTTCGGCCGACTGGTCGACTTCGACTTCACCGCCGGCATGGAGGACGACCTCGACGCCATCGCGGGCGGTCGCGAACAGCGCGGAAGTTGGCTGTCCAACTTCTATTTCGGTGGCGACACCGGAGTGGAGGGCTCGGTCGCGCGGTCCGGCGGTCTGAAGAAGATGGTCGGCGAGCGGCTCGACGATATCGACGCGCGAGAAGTCAACTCCATCAAGCTGTTTGCCGACGAGGCGGGCCGCGACGTGGTCGTCCGGGTGGGCCGGTACGGGCCTTACCTGGAGCGGATGGTCCCGAATCCCGATGACCCCGAAGGTGATTCGGTGTCGCAGCGGGCCAATCTGCCCGACGATCTGCCGCCGGACGAACTCACTCCCGAGGTCGCCGAGAAGCTGTTCTCCACTCCGCAGGAAGGTCGCTCGCTGGGCATCGATCCGGTGAGCGGGCACGAAATCGTCGCCAAGGAAGGACGTTTCGGTCCGTACGTCACCGAGGTACTGCCCGAACCCGCCGCGGACGAAACCGCCACGCCCGCAAAGAAAACCGCGAAGAAGGCGGCCGCGCCCAAGCCGCGGACCGGATCGCTGTTCAAGTCGATGGACCTGGCCACCGTCACGCTCGACGACGCGCTCAAGCTGTTGTCGCTGCCGCGCGTGGTCGGCGCCGACCCGGCCACCGGTGACGAGATCACCGCGCAGAACGGACGTTACGGCCCATACCTGAAGAAGGGCACCGACTCTCGCTCGCTCACCAGCGAAGACCAGATCTTCGACGTGACGCTCGAAGAGGCGCTCAAGATCTACTCCGAGCCGAAGCGCCGGGGTCGGCAGGCCTCCGCGGCGGCGCCGTTGCGCGAACTCGGCAACGACTCGGCCTCCGGCAAGCCGATGGTGATCAAGGACGGCCGCTTCGGCCCGTACGTCACCGATGGCGAGACCAACGCCACCCTGCGCAAGGGTGACGAGATCGAGTCGATCACTCCGGAGCGGGCGATGGAGTTGCTCGCCGACCGGCGCGCGCGGGGACCGGTGAAGAAGGCGGCCAAGAAGTCGGCCGCGAAGAAGGCGCCGGCGAAGAAGACCGCGGCCAAGAAGACGGCCGTCAAGTCGACGACCACCAAGACGGTCGCCAAGAAGTCGGCCGCGAAGAAGGCGGCGACCAAGAAGACGGGCGTCGGGAATTCCTGAGTTCGCGGGTCGGATGCTGGAGCCGTAGTACGGTCTCGAGTGCACGACCCGCGAAAGGATGTACCTGTGGCCGACCAAGAGCGCGAAGACCTGATCAGCATGCTCGCCGACCAGCGAGACCTGTTCCGGATCACCCTGCGCGGCATCGACGACGACCAGGCCCGCAAGCGCACCACGGTCAGCGAGCTGACCCTCGGCGGCCTGCTGCACCACCTGATCAGCTGCGAGCGGCACTGGGTCACGGTGCTCGTCGAACGGGACGAGAACGCCGCGATCGACCCGGCACGGTTCGAGGGCGAATACGTGATGGCCGAAGGCGAGACCGTCGCGGGGCTGCTCGCCGAGTGGGACGAGGTCGCAGCGGCTACGGCGGACCTGATCCGCACGGTGGACAGCCTGGACACCTCGGTGCCCACGCCGACCGCGCCGTGGACGCCGGAACGAATCTGGTGGACCGTCCGCTTCACGCTGCTGCACATCCTGCGTGAGATCGCGCACCACAGCGGGCACGCCGACATCATCCGCGAGGAACTCGACGGCGCGAACAGCACCTACTCGCGCTGAACCGCTATGTGCCGAGCACTCTGAGGAATTCGCGCATCCACGCCGGATGATCCGGCCAGGCGCGGCCGGTAACGATGTTCTCGTCGACGTAGGCCTCGCTGTCGACGAATTTCGCGCCCGCGGCTTCGATGTCCGGGGCCAGCGCCGGGTACGCGCTGCACGAGCGTCCGGTCAAAACGCCTGCCGCAGCGAGGATCAGCGGTCCATGGCAGAGTGCGGCGATGGGCTTGCCCGCCTCCGCGAAATGGCGGGCCAGGCGCTGGCACTCCGGGTTGTTGCGCAGATACTCCGGCGCGCGGCCGCCCGGCACCACCAGCGCGTCGTAGGCGGCGGGGTCGACGTCGGCGAACGCGATATCGGCCGGCCAACTGTGCCCGGGCTTTTCGGTGTAAGTGTCGAAGCCGTCCACGAAGTCGTGCACCACGAACTGGAGCTTCTTCACGGCCGGGGCCGCGATGTCCACCTCGTGGCCCTCTTCGAGTAGACGCTGATACGGGTACATGACCTCGAGGTCTTCCGCCGCATCGCCGGTGATCAAGAGAATTCGCACGGTGATTGCACCTCCTTCTCGAGGATCCGCCCGGGTGGCACGCGGGTCAATAGGGATGGGTGTGTCCTGTGCCCGGCGATCGGTGTCGGTGCGGGCCGCTAGGGTGTACGGCGTGGCAGGTGTCTTCGATCGGTTGGTCGGCCAGGATGCGGTCGAGTCCGAGCTGACGGCTGCCGCGATCGCGGCCCGTGCCGACGTGGTCGAAGGCGCGATGACGCATTCGTGGCTGTTCACCGGCCCGCCCGGGTCCGGGAGATCCGTTGCGGCACTGTGCTTTGCGGCCGCGCTGCAGTGCACCGACCCCGGTTCGCCCGGCTGCGGCCGCTGTCACGCCTGCACGACGACCATGGCGGGCACGCACGGCGACGTGCGCCGCGTCATCCCCGAGGGGCTGAGCATCAGCACCAAGGAGATGCGCGAGATCGTGCAGGTCGCGTCGCGCCGGCCGAGCACCGGGCGCTGGCAGGTCGTCGTCATCGAAGACGCCGACCGCCTGACCGAGGCCGCGGGCAACGTCCTGCTGAAGGTGGTCGAAGAGCCGCCGGACCGCACCGTGTTCCTGCTGTGCGCGCCGACCGTCGATCCCGAGGACATCTCGATCACCCTGCGTTCGCGCTGCCGGCACGTGCACCTCGTGACCCCGTCGGTGCCCGCCATCGCGCAGGTCCTGCGCGAACGCGACAACCTCGACGAGAAGACCGCCAACTGGGCGGCCTCGATCAGCGGCGGCCACGTCGGCCGGGCCCGCCGCCTCGCCACCGACGGGGAGGCACGTGCCCGCCGGCAGCGCGCACTGGCGCTGGTCGCCGCCGCCTCGAAACCCGGCGCCGCCTACGCCGCCGCCGACGAACTGGTCAAAGCCGCCGACGACGAAGCCAAGCAGATGAGCGCCACCCGCGACGATCGGGAACGCGAAGAACTCGCGACTGCCCTCGGCGCGGGCGGCACCGGCAAAGGCGCGGCCGGCGCCACCCGGGGTTCCGCGGGCGTGCTGAAAGATCTGGAACGTCGCCAGAAGTCCCGCGCCACCCGCACCGGCCGCGACGCCCTCGACCGTGCCCTCATCGACGTGGCCGGCGTCTACCGCGACGCGCTGGCGGTCCGCTTCGGCGCCGCCCGCAACGGTTCCGGCGTGGCCCTCACCCACCCCGACCTGTCCGACCAGATCCACGACCTGGCCCGCCGCATCCGCCCCGAGGGCCTCCTGCAATCCATCGACGCCGTCCTGGCCTGCCGCGAAGCCCTCGACCTCAACGTCAAACCCCGCTTCGCCCTGGCCGCCCTCGCCGCTGCCCTCATGGCCGCCCAAACCCCCTGACCACCCGTTTTCGCGATCCACCCCCGAAGACGATAGACTCGCCACGCCGAAAGGCACGCCGCCTTAGCTCAGTCGGTAGAGCGCTTCACTCGTAATGAAAAGGTCGGGGGTTCGATTCCCCCAGGCGGCTCCATAGACATCCTGGTTGACTGCATTGCAGGTCGCCTACGATTGCGGCATGTCTCTTCCGAGCATCGAGCGGCCGGATCTGCCCGAGTACATGACTTGGGATGAACTGCAGCGACTTCCTGAGGACATCGTTGATCAGATCGAGCTGTGGGATGGTCGCGTGGTGTGGGTCCGTCGCGGGCCCGGCGAGCACCAAACCTTCACCCGCCGTTTGACCAACTCGATCGAGCGCTGCTCTCGAAAGGCGATGGCGGACCGGCCGGATCGTTGCTGGGTGGTCAACTTCGAGACCGATGTCTTCTTGGGGACGAGCGGGAAATCCGACTTCCTGACACCGGATTTTCTGGTGCACCGCTGTCTGGAATCGGCGTACCAGGATGTCCGCGGTGCCGATGCGCTGCTCGTCGGCGAAGTGCTGTCGCCCTCCAATACGCAGACGGACATGGAGGCGAAGAAGGGACGTTACGCGAGCGCGCGGATCCCTTGGTACTGGGAGGTGACTTTGGCGCGCGAGGCCAGCGCCATCGCCACGGTCCGCGCCTACGGGCTCGAAACAGAACACGGACCCCTGCCGGACGGTGTGCGCCCCCTCCGCTCGGCCGACTACATCCTGGTCGGCGAATGGACACACGATGATCCCGACGGCGTCCGGATCGGCGCACCCTTCCCCATCGACATCCCATGGTCCGATCTGGAGTACTAACTCGACGGACGGCGAGCAGGGCCGGATAGCGGTCTAGTGCTCGAACTCCTCGCCTGCGTGGGTTCTGTTGTCCCGCACCAGTTCTGTGTTCCCGCACCCGCTCTACCGCGCCGGGCGGGGTGCGGGAAGATGGAACGGGTGCGGGAGCTGGTCAGGAGGGGGTGGGGTGGAGGGTGAAGGTGGGGTCTATTTGGGTGAGGAGATCGGGGCCGGCCCAGGCGTTGGCGTTGCGGATGTGGAAGTCGACGGCTTGCTGCTGGTAGGCGGTCCAGTCGCGGGTGCGGGCGTCGAGGGCGGAGTGCAGGGTGGCGAGGGTGGCGCGGTTCTCGGGTTCGAGGTCGGTGATGGGGCGGACGTCGCCGCGTTCGGCGGCGCGCACGTGCGCGGAGCGGCCGGTCCAGCAGAGCAGGTTGTCGCCGACGTGTTCGCGGAGGAAGGCGAGGTCGTCGGCGTCGCAGATCTTGTTGCCGACGACGGCGATGTGGATGCCGAAGTCTTTGGCGTAGTTGAGGTATTGGCGGTAGACGCCGACGCTGCGCAGGGTGGGTTCGCACACCAGCGCGGTCAGGTCGAAACGGGTGAACAGGCCGGAGGCGAACGAGTCGGCGCCCGCGGTCATGTCGACCACGACGTACTCGCCTGCACCGTCGACCATATGGTTGAGCAGCAGCTCGGCCGCGCCGACCTTGGAGTGGTAGCAGGCGACGCCGAGGTCTTCGTCGCTGAACGGTCCGGTGACCATCAGTCGTGCCCCGCCGACATCGCGCATGCACGCGGCGTAGATCGGGTTCTCCTCGACGACGCGCAGCAGCCGCGAACCGGATCCCGGCGGCGTGGTCTTGATCATCGCGTCGGCGGTGGCGATCCGGGGGTTGTCGCCGCGCAGATAGTCCTTGATCAGGGGCAGGTGTGCGCCGAGGGTCGGCAGGGTCAGGGATTCTTCTTCCCCGGCACCCAGCGCGGCCGCCAGATGCTGGTTGATATCCGCATCGATCGCCACGGTGGGCAACCCGCGCTCGACCAGATGCCGGATGAACAGCGAGGACAGGGTCGTCTTCCCGCTGCCACCCTTGCCGACGAAGGCGATCTTCACCGCCACACTCCTCTCGTATCGGTAACGATATTCATATTCGTACTAGCGGCGACAATGTACTCGACGGGCGGCGGCGTGCGCATACCCCCCAATCCCTGAGGCGCTGAAACCACTTCTTCCGCAACAGGTTCGAGCACGACACGCGGGGTGCGAACCGCCGCGTCCGGCGGCGCCGGAGCCGCGGACCGAAGACGTCCGGAAAAACTTTTGCGGATGTGTCGATCGAGACCGCGCCCCGTTCGACCTAGGGATGAGAGGGTCCAGAAGGGGCCCGGGATGACGACCGAGGAGACGGAATCATGAAATACATGCTGGTGATGCGGGCGACGGACGAGGCCTACGCGAAGATGGGCGACGTCGACTTCGACAAGATGCTGGAGATCATGGGCCGGTTCAACGAGGAGATGCTGCGGGCCGGGGTGCTGCTGGCGGCCGAAGGACTCGAGGATCCGGCCGAGGGCGTGGTGGTCGACTATTCGTCGGAGACGCCGATCATCACCGACGGCCCGTACGGCGAGACCAAGGAGTTGTTCGACGGGTTCTACATTCTCAATGTCGCGTCCAAAGAGGAGGCGATCGAGTGGGCCAAGCGGATGCCGATGGCCGGACCGGGCTTCAAGACCGAGATCCGGCGCGTCTCCTCGATCGACGAATTCCCGCAGGACAACGAGTGGATTCAGAAGGAACGGGCGTGGCGCGAAGCCACCGGCCAGCTCTGAGCGGGACGGCGGGCGATGGCCGACCGTAGTGGACGGGCGGCCGTCGCCGCGGTCTGGCGGATCGAATCCGCGCGCATCGTCGGCGCGTTGGCGCGCTACACCGGGGACTTCGCGCTCGCCGAAGATCTGGCGCAGGAGGCGCTGGCCGAAGCGCTGGTGACCTGGCCGCGCGACGGGGTGCCGGGCCATCCCGCGGGCTGGTTGCTGACCGTCGGCAAGCGGCGTGCCATCGACGGCTTCCGCAGGCGTTCCGCGCTCGATGAGCGGTATGCGGCCCTCGCCCGCAACCTGGGCGAGGGTGGTGCCGTCTCGGGCGGCGAGGTCGGCGAGACCGCCGACGACGTGCTGTGGGATCCGGACCAGATCGACGACGACGTCCTCGCGCTGATGTTCATCTCCTGCCATCCGACCTTGTCCCGGGATGCGCGAATCGCGTTGACGCTGCGCGTGATCGGCGGTTTGACCAGTGACGAGATCGCGAACGCGTGTCTGGTGCCGACGGCGACGGTGCAGGCGCGGATCACCCGCGCGAAGAAGACCTTGGCCGCGGCCAAGGTGCGCTTCGAGGTGCCGGCGGGGCCGGAGCGGGCCGCGCGCCTCGGTTCGGTGCTGAACGTGGTGTATCTGATTTTCACCGAGGGCTCGTCGGCGAGTTCCGGCAGCGAGCTGATCCGCTTCGATCTCGCGGGCGAAGCGCAGCGCTTGGCGCGGATACTTACCCGCCTGATGCCGAACGAGCCTGAGGCGCAAGGACTTCTGGCGCTACTCGAACTCACCGCCGCCCGGTTCCCGGCCCGCACCGCACCCGACGGCAAGCCGATCCTGTTGGAGCAGCAGGATCGTCGGCGCTGGGATCGGGCCGCGATCGAGCGGGGCCGTGCGGCCCTGGAGCGCGCGGCACGAGCCGGACGCGGGCTCGGCGCCTACGGATTGCAGGCGGCGATCGCCGAATGTCATGCTGTCGCACCGTCGGTGGCCGAGACCGCGTGGGAGCGCATCGTGCTGCTGTACGAGGCATTGGGAAGGTTGGCCGCCTCACCAGTGGTCGAGCTCAACCGGGCGGTGGCGGTGTCCATGGCGCAGGGGCCGGCCGCTGCCCTGCTCATCGTCGATGAATTGCGTTCGGCAGCAGCGCTTTCGGATTCGCATCTGCTGCCCAGTGTGCGCGGCGAACTACTGATCCGCCTGGGGCGTACGGCAGAGGCGCGCGCCGAATTGGCCCGCGCGCTCGACATGTGCGGCAACGACCGCGAACGCGAGGTGCTCGCGGACAAGCTCGCCGCGCTGGGCGGCTGAAGATGGTGTGCGCCCGGCAACGCTATGACGCCGCGTTGAGCACCGCCAGGTAGGAGCCCGGATTGGGGACGCGATGGCGACCGCCGAGGGTGATGTGGGTGCGGATGCGGCCCGAGGGCGTGGTGTGCGGCGCTTCGACGGTCAGCGACGTGGTTTTCGGAAGCGCGAGGAACTGCGTGGCGAATGGTGCGAAATCCGTTATCTCCCAGAGTGTTCGGGACGACCACGCACCGTGTTCGTGATCCTGCGCGCAATGGACCCGCCAGCCCGAGGACCGTGCGTCGTCGGTCTCGTCGCGGGCCAGCACCAGCGCGGGCAGCCGATCGTGCACGCAGGACGCGACGGCTGCCGACTGGTGTTCGGTGGGAAAGTCCAGGTCCTCGGTCAAACCGAGGCTCGCCGCGACTTCCTTCTGGTACCAGGTCTCACGCAGGGTCAGTTCGACATGTTCCGCCCAGGCGTCGGTGCTCACTCGTTCGTGCAGTCCGAGTAGGCCGTCCGCTCGCGCGACGATCCGCAGTGTCCGCCACCCGACCTGGATCCGCTCGCCCGGTGTGAAGCGGGTGCCTGTACTGATGGAGCGCTGTAAGTCGTCCAGGACCCAATCCACCAGCACATCGTCGACGTCCGGTAGCGCGGGTTCGCTGAGTCGCGCCACGATTTCGGGGTGCCGATATTCGGCACCGATCGTGGTGCGGTACAGGCCCGGAGCGGATTGTCCGATCGCGAACCGCGCCCAGAGATCGAAGTTCAACGGCTCGGGCGCCGGCCCGAAGTGCATGCCGCCGTCCGGCGTCACCATCGTGTCCTGATACGCCACCTCGGCCATCAGGCCGCCCGTCTGCTCGACCCGGTCGCGTTCGATGAGCAGCCCGGTTTCCGGTGGTAGCGCGAGGAATTGGGTGACGAACGGAAACGCCACCGAGAGCTGGTGCAGGTCGAGGTAGGTCCAGTCCGCGTGTTCGTGCTCGACGCCGCAGCGCAAGCCCCATTCGCCCGGTTGTGTGGTATCCGGCCCGAGCCGGTGCAGGATGAGTAGCCCAGCGGAGTAGGCGCACGACTGCACGGCGACGGCCTGCTCCTCGCCGATGGACGAGAGTTCAACGGGCAGGCCGAGTTTCGCGGCTGCCGCGGTCTGCCACCACAGATCGCCCATGGCCTGATCGACATGCTCTTCCCAGAAATCCGCGACGACGCGCTCCTCGAGGCCGAGCGTCCCGTCCTGGCGGTCGATGATGCGGAGCACCCGCCACCCGAGCGGGAAAAGCATTCCCGCGCAGAGACTGCTGCCCTGCGTCACCGCCTGCTCGAGCATGTCCAGCAGCCCGCCGATGATCGAGGGCGACGGTGGCTTCTCGGCGAACACCACGGTGAACTCGGGATGCCCGACGGCGGCACACCCGGTGGTACGGAAGATCTGCACCTTCGTCGTTCTAGCACTCGGCAGGTGATGCCCCTAGTTCTGGGGCGATTCACTCGGCGGCTGGTAGTTCCTCGATCCACGAGATCGCTCTTGACCGTCACCAGCCAGACGTTCGGATCGAGCATCGGCTCGATGGAGGTCACGATCTGCCGGTAGGAGTCGTACATCTCCAAGGCCTGCTGAGAGATGCCGCGTAGCACCTCTTTTCCGTTGACCTCGCGGACGGCCACCACGGGGTCGAACGATCACGACCGATTCAGGATCGGCCGGATCAGTGCACCTCAGCCGAACGGCGGCCGGGCCGAACCGACGGTGTACTCCATGACGTCCGCGTCGAAGGGGATGCCGGTCTGCGGCGGATCGGAGATCGCGCGCCAGGCCTCGAGGTTCTCCCGGTTGTCCCAGCGCTCCAAGATGTTCACGCGGGACGGATCGACCGAATCGGCGGTGATGGCGATGTCCAGGCAGCCGCGGGCGGCGCGGCACCGGCGGATCATGTCGTGGAATGCGGCGACATAGGCGTCGCGCTGGTCGGCTTCGACTTTGGCGTGACCGGCGATGATCAACACTCGCTGAACCTCTTCTCCCAGGGGTGCTTACGCGTTCAGCAGTAAGGACGCCGTGCGAACGAGGGACTCATCGCTGCGCCGGGAATCGGGGCTCCTGAGCCGGGCGCCGTTGACCGGCTCAGGAGAACAGCCGGGGTCAGCCCGCGGCGGCGGCCGGCAGGTGGGCCTGCTGGGCGACGGCGGCGAGGACCTCGTTGAACTTGTCGGCGGCTTCGATATTGCCGAGATGCCCGGTGGGCCAGCTGTGATACGCGGCGAGGTGGCCGGTTCGGGCCAGGTCGTCGGCGATACGCCGGGACATCCGTTCCGGCAGCAGGCGATCGTAGGTGCCCGCGATGACGGTGGTGGGCACGGTGAGCTGCGCGGCGGCGTCGCTGACGTCGATATCGGCCAGGGCCGCGGCGTGCCTGCCGCGGGTGAGCGGGCGACAGGAGCGCACGATGCCCAGCGAGAAGTTCACCTCGTCGGCGGTGGCGTGCTTGCACATCACGCGCGCCTTCAGGACGGCACTGGCCAGCAGGCCGCCGGGCAGCGGCACCGGCGAGGTGAGCACCGCCTCGGACAGAATGGTCGGCATCCGCACCGGAGCGCCGAGCAGGGTGATCGGCTTGTTCTGCACGATGAGCTGCTTGTTCAGCAGCGGCAGCAGATCGGTGTCGTAGCGGATGTTGCCGGAGGTGGTGTTGAGCAGGATGGCCGCGGCGGCGCGGCGCGGCACCTGTTCGGGGTAGTGCGCGGCCCAGGCCTGAATCGTGATGCCGCCCATGCTGTGTCCGGCGAGCACGGCGCGCTGACCGGGCCGCAGGACCGCGTCGAGGACCGCGCTCAGATCGTCGGCGAGGGTTTCCCGGCTCGGCATCCGCTTGCCGAGCTGGCTCTCGCCGTGTCCGCGCTGGTCGTAGCAGACCACCCGATAACGGTCCGCGAACGCGTTGATCTGCGGGTTCCAGTACTCGATGCTGCAGCTCCAGCCGTGGATCAGCACGATGACGTCGCCGTCGGCGGGGCCGTAGGCGTGCACCCGCAGCCGCGCGCCGTCGACGGTGGTCACCGGGATGACCTCGTGCGGGGCGGTGGGGGTGTTCAGGGACGCGGTGCGAAAGGTGCGGGATCGCAATCCGGCACGGTAGGCGGCGGTCAGCGCGCCGTTTCGGGCGTCCGCCAGCGTCTTCATCGACTTCACCAGCATCGAGCACTCCTTTGTGTCTGCCGCCACAGTACAGTGCAAGCTCAGTGCTTGCTAGTGCAAGCGCACCGCGGCGGAAATTCTGGCTCATCGGGAGTAATACCCGTAAACCAGTGCAGTGACACTGTCTCTCTTCACAAATAAAGTCGCGTAAAAGAGGGTGGTCAGTGGGTTCATCGCCGCACCGGTACCGCGCCGTTAGCCCCTGAAAGTGGCGATCCCGTAACGACTTACGCGAGGCGCGGATCGACCGGCGGATACATCGCGGCGATGCCCTCCGGCAGCACGAGGCACACCTGATCGTCGGGCTGGAAGGCGCTCGGCAGACCCCCGTCGTCGGCGGGGACGAAAACCACGAGCGAGGACCCGTCGCCGGGATCGATCTCGACCGCGACCATCGGAGGACAGTTGTCGTCGAGATCGTGGTGCCGGGCTGCGGACCATTGCCCCACATGCCCGAATTCGAGCCTGCGAGCGGCGCTCATCGCGCGGTTGTCGAGCCGGGCAGAACCAGCGGCATCCACAGCCGGAATTCTACTCTACCTGCGGAAACGGTGGCGGTATTCGATCTTGAAGCGGCCGGATCGTGATCATCGGAACGACCCGGCCCGAGAATCGTTCTGCTCCTGGCGCGTTGCCGTGGTGGCGGCGCCCGGCGCACCCCGGTTACGGTTGGTGCTGTGGAAAGCACGCACGTCGCACCGGAACCGGCGGCGCATGAGGGAGCCACGCACCCGTCCCGGTCCGGTTGGCGCGGCGTCGGAGTTCCGCTGCTGGTCGCGGGCGTCGGTGTCGGGCTCGGCGTGCTGTTGCACGTGCGGGATCCGCACGTCGAGGGTTCCTATGGCGTCTGCCCCGTCTTCGCGCTGACCGGGTACTGGTGTCCCGGTTGCGGCGGCATGCGGGCGATCCACAACCTCACCGACGGCAACCTGCTCGACTCGTTGCACAGCAATCTGCTCGCGATTCCCCTGGTCCTGGCCTTCGTGCTGTGGGTGGGCGACTGGACCCGGCAGGCCTGGCGCGGGGAGAAGATGCGGCTGCCGTCGATCAATCGCGCGTCGATGTGGACCTTCTTCGCGCTGCTCACGGCCTACACCGTGCTGCGCAATACGCCGTGGGGCGCCTGGTTCACCCCGGTCTAGCCGGCTCGGCGCGCCGTGCGCGGTTCGATTCCTCGGTACCGGGCAAGCTGGCACCATGAGTGATTCGCTGAAAGACCGTGTCCGCGCGAAGCTGCAGCGCCAACTGGCCGAGGACGGCGCGCCCGACACCGAACACGACGACCCGCGCCAGGTCTCGGTCGAATCCGATCTCGACGCGTTGAACCGCGTTTCCGACGACGATCCGCTCATCGAGGAGCTCGCGTCGCGCTACCTGGTGTTCTAGGACGGCGGCAGCTGCGGCAACGGTTTGGCCCCCAGCCAGCTGTCCCACAGCGGACGCAGCGGCACCCGGCTGTAATGCCCGGCCAGGTCGGTGAATTCTTCGGTGGTGACCGAACCGTGCCGATAGCGAATGGTCCACTCGCGCAACAGATCGAAGAAGGCGGTATCGCCCAGTTCCAAGCGCAAAGCGTGCAGGGTCAGGGCGCCGCGCTTGTACACCCGGTCGTCGAACATCCGCTGCGGGCCGGGGTCGCCGACGATGATGTCCTGCGGTTGCCTGACCAGGTTGTGCCGGACGCCGCGGGCGAGCTGATCGGCGGTGGGGCCGCCCGCCGCTTCGGACCAGATCCACTCGGCATAGCAGGCGAAGCCCTCGTGTAGCCAGATATCGCGCCACTGCCGGATGGTCAGGCTGTTGCCGAACCACTGATGCGCCAGCTCGTGCGCGACCAGTCGTTCCGCGCCGCGCCTGCCGTCGCAGTGATTGGCGCCGAAGATCGAGATGCCCTGGGCCTCGATCGGAATCTCCAGCTCGTCGTCGGTGACGACCACGGTGTAGCCCTCGAACGGGTACGGCCCGAACCGCTCGGTGAACAGCTCCATCATCTGCGGCTGCCGGGCGAAGTCGTGTTCGAAGTTGGTGCGCAGCCGCGGCGGCACCACGGCCTGCATAGGCACCGCGCCCTGCGCCGCACCGATGCGGTGCTTCTGATACGCCCCGATCTGAATGGTGGCCAGATAGCTGGACATCGGCTCCACCTGCTCGTACACCCAGGTGGTCTGGCTGGCCTTGGTCTGCTTGCGCAGCAGCGTGCCGTTGGCCAGCGCGTAATACGGGGTGTCGGTGGTGATCGAAATCCGGTAGCTGGCTTTGGAACTCGGGTGGTCGTCGCACGGGAACCAGGACGCGGCGCCGTTGGGCTGGCTGGCGACCAGCGCGCCCTCGGTGAGTTCCTCCCAGCCGACCTCGCCCCACGGCCCGCGCACCGGTCGTGGCGTGCCGCCGTACTGCACGACCAGCGACAGCGCACCGCCCGAGGGGATCCGCTGCTGGGGCGTGATCGTCAGCTTGCCGCGCTGGTGCACGTACTTCGCGGCCTTGGCCCCGTTGACGAACACCTTCGACACGGTGAGCGCCTGGGAGAGGTCGAGCGCGAACCGTGGCTGTACGGCGGTGGTCACCGCCGTGATCGCCGCGCGGCCGGTCAACCGATTGCTCGCGACCTTGTAGGTCAGCTCCAGCTCATACCGCGATACCCGATAGCCTCGATTTCCGTTCTGCGGCAAGTAATCATCGATGGGCTCCTCGTAGAACTTGCCCGGCATCAGGAGGCAGCTCCGGGGTCGCCGCGGAACCAAGGCGCGATCGGATTACCCCACCAGCGGGTGGACGGCGGCACGGTATCGCCACGCATGACCAGCGAGGCGGGGCCGATGGTCGCGCCCTCGCCGATGGTGGACGCGGGCAGCGCGACGCAGTGCGGGCCGAGGGTAGCGCCGGCCCCGAGGGTGACGGTGTCCATGGACATGATGCGGTCGTGGAAAAGATGGGTCTGCACGACGCAGCCGCGTTCCACGGTCGCGCCGTCACCGAGTGTCACCAGGTCCGCCTCCGGTAGCCAATAGGACTCGCACCATACCCCGCGGCCGATCTCGGCCCCGAGGCCGCGCAGCCACAGATTCAGCACCGGAGTACCCGTCGCGGCGCGCGCGAACCATGGCGCCGCAACGGTTTCCACGAAGGTGTCGGACACCTCGTTGCGCCAGACGAACGAGCTCCACAGCGGATGCTCCTCGGTCCCGATCCGGCCGATCAGCGCCCACTTCGCGGCCACCGAACTCGCGCCGGCCACCGCGCCCGCGGCCAGCAGCACCACGCCGCTGAGCAGCGCGGTGGGCAGGTGGCCGAGGGTGTGCGCCAGCCAGGCGAGGGTGAACAGCACGCCGAGCCCGATCGCGAAGGTCACCAGCACCGGGATGAGCCGGCAGGTCTCGATGATGCCGCGGGCCACCCGCAACCGCGGCGGCGGATCGAAAGTGCGTGCGGTGTCGCTGCTTTCCGGTGCGCGGCGCAACCGGACGGGCGGGCTGCCCAGCCAGGACGAGCCCGCCTTGGATTTGGACGGCGCGGCCGAAAGCACCGCGACCAGGCCGTTTTTCGGTACCCGCCGGCCGGGCGCGGTCATCCCGGAATTGCCGAGGAAGGCGCGTTTGCCGACCTTGGCCTCGCCGATCCGCAGCCAGCCGCCGCCGAGTTCGTAACTGGCGATCATGGTGTCGTCGGCCAGGAACGCGCCGTCGGCGACGACGGTGAACTTAGGCAGCAGCAGCACCGTCGAGGCTTCCACGTTCTTGCCGATCTTCGCGCCGAGCAGGCGCAGCCAGATCGGCGTGAGCAGGCTCGCGTACAGCGGGAACAGGAAGGTCCGGGCCGCGTCGAGCAGGCGTTCGGTGGACCACACCTGCCAGCCGGTCCGGCTGCGCACGGGGTGATAGCCCTCGCGCAGGCGGAAACTGAGCAGTCGCACCAGAATGATGGTGATCGCCGCGTACACGGCCAGGCTGAGCAGCGTCGCCACCGGCAGGATCGCGAAGGCGCGGCCCAAACCACCGGCGAGCGTGCGGGTGTCGCGGATGAACCAGGCGATGAACAGCCCGCCCGCGCCGAGCCCGAGGATCGGCACCGCGGCCAAGGCCATCGAGGTGATGCCGAAGATCGCCACCCAGTGCGCCGCCCGGTCGGGCGTGTGCGCGGGCCAGCGGTGCTGGGCCTTACCGAGTTTCACGGCGGGCGAGCCCGCCCATTCCTGCTCCGCCTTGACCTTGCCGGATACCGCGGAGCCCGGCGCGACCTCGGCGTTCTTGCCGATCCTGGTGCCGGGCAACAGGATCGATCGGGAACCGACCACCGCACCGGGGCCGACGACGACCGGCCCGATGTGCACCACGTCGCCGTCGATCCAGTAGCCGGACAGGTCGACCTCGGGTTCCACGCTGCACCCGTCGCCCAGTTCGAGCATGCCGGTGACCGGTGGAATGGTGTGCAGGTCGACGCCCTTGCCGATCTTCGCGCCGAGCGCCCTGGCGAACGGCACCATCCACGGTGCGCCGGAAAGGTTTTCGGCTCCGCTGGCTTCTGCCAGCCGGACCGCGGCCCACAGCCGCAGATGTACCGGCCCGCCGCGTGGGTACTGACCCGGCCGCACCCCGCGCAGCAGCACCCGCGCGCCCGCCACACAGATCGCCATCCGGCCGATCGGGGAGATGAAGAGCAGGAACGCGACCAGCGTCCACCACCAGGACAGCTGCGGCAGCCAGGGTAGCGAGCCGGACCAGGCGGCGATATTGCCGACGATCGCCAGCCAGGTGAGCCACTGCAGGCCGGTGAGCGTGGTGAGTGGGACGGTGGCGAGCACCTGGATCGCCTGGGCGCGCAGCGGCGTCGGGCGCACCACGCGCTCCTCGACGGCGACGGCGGGGGTGCTCTGCTCCAGCAGTTCGACCAGTGCACCGAGGCGCGGGTGGTCGTAGAGATCGGCGACGGTGATCTGGGGATAACGTTCGCGCAGCGCGGTCACCAGTTGCGCGGCCGCCAGCGAACCGCCGCCGAGGTCGAAGAAGTCGGCGTCGAGATCGACCACTTCGCCGCCGAGGATCGAATCCCACAGTCCGGCCACCCACTGCGCGGTGCCGGTGAGATCGTTGTGCTCGTCGTCGTCGGCGCTGTTGGGCAGCGGCCAGGGCAGCGCGTTGCGGTCGACCTTGCCGGACGTGCGGGTCGGCAGTTCGGCGACCACCGCGAGCCGGGGCACCAGCGGGGCCGGAAGTTGTTCGGTGAGTTGGGCTCTGGCGGCTTTGAGGTCGAAGTCGGGGCCGGGCCCGGTGAGGTAGCCGACCAGGATCTTGTTGCCCGCCTTGGTGCTTCGGATCGCGGCGGCGGCGCCGGTGACGCCGGGCAGGTGTTGCAGCGCGTTGTCGATCTCGCCGAGTTCGATGCGGCGGCCGCCGAGTTTGATCTGGTCGTCGGCGCGGCCGAGGAACACCAGGCCCGCGCTGTCGTTACGGACCAGGTCGCCGCTGCGGTAGGCGCGGTCCCAGCCCACCGAGGGCAGCGGGGCGTACTTCTCGGCGTCCTTGGCCGGATCGAGGTAGCGCGCCAGCCCGACCCCGCCGATCACCAGCTCGCCGGATTCGCCCTCGCCCACCGGGTTTCCGTTCGCGTCGATCACCACGAGGTCCCAGCCGTCCAGCGGCAGACCGATCCGGATCGGCCATTCGCCGTCGAGCAGGGCGGCACACGCGACCACGGTCGCCTCGGTGGGGCCGTAGGTGTTCCACACCTCGCGCTCCGAATGACCGTTGCCCGCAAGGCGTTCCGCGAGTTCGGGTGGTACCGCCTCGCCGCCGAAGATCAGCAGCCGGACCGCGTCCAGCGCCTCGGCGGGCCAGGTCGCGGCCAGGGTCGGCACGGTGGACACCACGCTGATCTCCCGGCGTACCAGCCACGGACCGAGGTCGGCGCCGGTGCGCACCAGGTCGCGCGGGGCGGGCACCAGGCAGGCGCCGTTACGCCAGGCCAGCCACATCTCCTCGCAGGAGGCGTCGAACGCGACGGACAGCCCGGCGAGCACGCGATCGCCCGGGCCGATCGGCGCGTCCGGCAGGAACAGATTCGCCTCGGCGTCGACGAAGGCGGCGGCGTTACGGTGGGTGACCGCAACACCTTTCGGCGTCCCGGTGGAGCCGGAGGTGAAGATGATCCACGCGTCGTCGGCGGGCGTGGGCAGCGTGCTCTCGTTCGGGGCGAGCGAATTGCCCTCGGCGGCACGGATTCCGGCGGCGGTGGTCTCGATGCCCGCGGCCGTGACGATCGCGGTGACCTGCGCCTCGCCGAAGACCAGCTGGGCCCGCTCGTCCGGGTCGTCGGCGTCGACCGGCACGTAGGCCGCGCCCGCGTACAGCACCGCGAGGATGGTGAGATACAGCTGCCGCGAACCCGACGGCATCCGCACCCCGACCCGGTCGCCCGGCCGCACGCCCGCGGTGGCGAGGCGCGTCATGGTCTGCTCGATCTCGACGACGAGTTCGAGGTAGCTGAGCACCACGTCGCCGTCGTCGATGGCGGGCGCGTCCGGGTGCGCGAGGGCCGTCGCGGTCAGAATGTCGACGAGAGTCCGGGCCTGCGGTGTGTGCGTGCCGCGGAGCAGGGGGTCCACCGTCGCATCAACCTGTGGCTGGAGCATGACGCCCTGCCCACCTCCCATTCGACCTGCCTCGCACTTCCCTGGTCTTGTTGTGTCATAGCTGGGTTACCAGTGGGCAAACACCACGGTGACCAGTTGTCCACGGTACTCGGGGTTGTCGACGTTTGTTGTTCACCGGCGTGGTTGCCGGGTTCCGCGGGCCGGGCGGAGTCGTTGCAGGTCGAGGCGGTTTCCGGCGGACACGCCGAAGCAACCGCTGGTGGGCGGGTTGCCCGGCGGGTTCGCTGGCCGATCGCTACGGCCGGGTGGTCACAGCGATGTGATTCCGCTCATCGGCTTGGTGATCTTGCAGCTCAGAGCGTTTCGGACGGTCGGGATCAGGCCGCGGAGGCCGCCGTGCCGATCCCGAGGGTCGCCAAGATAGCCGCGCTGGCCTGTTCGAGCCGCTCCCGGATCTTCGGCCGGCGCAGCAGCGCGACCGCGCGGGAGGCGGCCAGGGCCAGTAGCACCATCTCTACCGCGGCGATCGAGGATTCGACGGCGCCGAGCGCCAAGGTGTTGGCGAAGGTGACCTCGGTGAGGAACTGGGGGAGCACGGCGAGATAGAACAGGCCCACTTTCGGGTTGAACAGGCACGAGACGAGGCCCGCGGTGAACGCCGAGCGAACCGACGCGCGGGCGCCCGCCGCGGCCTGTGCCGCGTCGTCGGTGCGCAGACCGGCCCGGCGCGCCCGCCGCTGTTCCAGCAGTGCGCGAATCCCCAAGTACACCAAATAGATTCCGCCGACCACCTTGAGTGCGCGATACGCCGTCGCGGACTGTTCCAGCAGTGCCGCGACGCCCGCCGCGACCACCACCGCCCATACGATGCCGCCCACCGCCGAGCCGATCGCGGCGGCGATCCCCGGTCGCGCGTCCACGATCGAGAAGCGCAGCACCAGGAACGAATCCGGGCCCGGGGTGATCGAGAGCAGGATGCACACGCCGATGAAGCTCAGCAGCAGGGAAAGCGACATTTCCTGAATCTGGTCCTCGGCCGGCGTCCGCGCAAGGAGTTTTCGGCGGTGCGGGCGCGTGTCCGGGCGCGGGTTGACAGGGCGGGGCGGTGTCTGTCAATCTCGGGACAGGTCATGAGTACCAGCGTTCAGCCCCGGCTTGCTGGTCGGCAACCCTCCTCCGCGGTGGGGTGCTCCGGGTGACGACCGGGCCGTCGCCCGACCGGGTGCGGCAAGCGCGGACTCGATGAATCTTCCAGATCGTGGGTCCCAGAGCCGACGGGATTTTCGTGATGACTGCTGTTGTGGACCAGACCTGTTCCGCCCTCGCCCGGGTTTCCGGTGACGACCTGCAGGTGCCGCTCGTTCAGGGCGGAACCACCACCTACGCCAACTTCGACTACGCGGCGAGCGCGCCCGCGCTGGCCCAGGTCACCGACCGCGTGCAGGAGCTGCTGCCGTTCTACGCGAGCGTGCACCGCGGCGCGGGCTACGCCTCGCGCATCTCCACCGAGTGCTACGAGGCCGCGCGCGGCTCGGTCACCCGCTACCTCGACGCCGCCGACGACCAGGTCGTGGTGTTCACCCGCAACACCACCGACTCGCTGAATCTGCTCGCGTCCTGCGTACCCGGCGACACCGTGGTGCTCGATATCGAGCATCACGCCAACCTCCTGCCCTGGACCCGGCACGGACGGCGGGTGGTGCAGGCCGCGGCGACCGTCGAGGAGACCATCGGCCGGTTGGTCGCGGAGCTGTGCAGCAAGCCCGCCGCGCTGCTCGCGGTGACCGGCGCGTCCAATGTGACCGGGGAGGTGCTGCCGCTCGAGCGCCTCGCCACCGTGGCGCACCAGTGCGGCGCCCGCATCCTCGTCGACGCCGCCCAGCTGGCCCCGCATCGCCGAATCAGCCTGCGCGACACCGGTATCGACTACATCGCCTTTTCCGGGCACAAGTTGTACGCGCCGTTCGGGGCCGGCGTGCTCGTCGGCCGCCGGGACTGGCTCGACCGGGCCGAGCCGTACCTGGCCGGTGGTGGTGCGGTCCGCGAGGTGAGCACCACCGGTGTCGAGTGGGCCGCCGCGCCGCAGCGGCACGAGGGCGGTTCGCCCAACGTGCTCGGCGCCGCCGCGCTCGCCGCCGCCTGTGACGCGCTCTGTGAGATCGACGCCGAAACCCTTGCCGCGCACGAGCACCGCCTCGCCGATCGCCTGCGCGAAGGTCTTGCCGCGATCCCGGGCGTGCGCCTGCTGCGGATCTGGCACGACAGCCCCGACACCGTCGGCATCGTCGCCTTCACCCTGGACGGATTCGTCCCCGGCCACGTCGCCGCCTACCTGTCCGCCGAACACGGCATCGGCGTGCGCGACGGCCGCTTCTGCGCGCACCCCCTGCTCGCCCGCCTCGACCTCGACGGCGCGCTCCGCGCCAGCATCGGCCTCGGCACCACCCCCGCCCACGTCGACCGCCTGATCGATGCCGTCGCCACCCTCGTCCGCACCGGCCCCGCCTGGAACTACGCCACCACGAACGGCCTCTGGAACCCCACCCCCGAAACCCGCCCCTTCACCTCCCAAGCCCCCACCGGCGCCGCCCCCTGCCTCATCGACTGACCCGTCTGCCAAAACTCGCGAAACCCGACAATTAATAGCGAATTGATATATAGCATCAACGCTATGGGATGGGGTATCGTTGAGCTCGAACCTGAGGTGCGTGATTGGCTGGAAGATCTCCCGCCGGACATGTTCGCCCACACCGCGTTCTATGTCGAGCTATTGGCTGACAATGGGCCGCTGCTAGGCGAACCGTATACCCGCCAGCTGGACGGTAAGCTGCGCGAATTGCGGTTCTACCTCGATGGTTCCGCGGTCGGGCTGACCTACTGGATCGCTCCGGGGCGCCGGATCGTGATGCTCACTGTTTTCGTAAAGTCACGAATGCGTGAGCGTGCACAGGTCGGGCGCGCCCGGCGGGCGCTCGACCGCTGCATCGCTGAGCGGCATACCGCCGAGGAGGATGAGAGCTATGGCTGAGCGCAGCGACTGGTCGGAGATCAAGAATCGGCGGATGCAGGAGCCTGGGGCTGTTGAGGCCTTCGAAGCGGCGCGCCTCGCATACGAACTCGGACGGTCCGTTCGGCAAATGCGTGAAGGCAAAGGATGGAGCCAGACAACTCTGGCTGAAGCCGCCGATATGACGCAATCCGCCGTGGCTCGGTTCGAGGCCGGGGGCACCATCCCGAGCCTGATCGTCCTCGAGCGACTTGCTCACGCGCTCGATGCCGACCTGGTCGTGCAGGTTCGGCCCCGAGTCGCCTGACAGCCCCGCTCAATCGCCGAGTTGGGTGGGGCGGTGGTAGCGGCCGTTGTAGTAGAGGAGAGGGGCGGCGGCGGGGGATTCGTTGGTGTTGTCGTGGACTCGGGTGACCAGGCCCACTACGAGGGTGTGGTCGCCGAGGGGGATCAGTTGGTGGATGGTGGCGCGCAACCAGATGGGGGTGCCGTGCAGGACGGGTTCGCCGGTGTCCAGGGTGGTCCAGAGGGAACGGTCGGTGAACCGCTCGTCGGCGGTGCGGGCGAAGCGCTGGGCGATGTGGCGCTGGTGTTCGCCGAGAAAATGGATGACCACCGAGCCGGCGTCCAACAGGGCGGTGAGGCTGGACGAGGTGTGCGCGATATTGAACGAGACGAGCGGCGGCGCCAGCGACAACGAGGCGAACGACGTCGCGGTGAAACCGATCGGCCCGTTCGGTGAATTCAAGGTGACCACGGTGACGCCCGCCGGATAGTGCCGCATGGACGCGCGGAACTGCTCGGCGGTGATTCCGCTCAAATCGTCGGGGATCTGGAAATCCACGGGTCGTTCAGCCTCGGTCACCTAAGCCAACCTACGCCGGGTTCGTCCGCTTCGCGTTCCCCCGCCCGGGGGTTTCCGCGCGAACCGTCGACCGTGCGCACCGCATGACATACCGATCGGACCGATGAAAACCGGTGCGCGCGGTGCCTATACGACGTCGATGGGCAGCCCGGCGGTGATGCGCACCAGCTCGTGAAAAGAGGTGCGGAACACAGTGTTCGGATGACCGCCCGCGGCCCACACTTCGCGATGCCGGGCCAGCTCCGAATCCACCCAGGTGGGCAGGTTGGTGGGATGGCCCACCGGGGCGACCCCGCCGATCGGTTGCCCGGTCACCTGCCGGACCAGCTCGGTGGGTGCCGGGGTGAGCGTGCCTTCCAGCCGGTTGCCGGTGGCGGCCAGGTCCACCTCGTGCGCGCCGGAAACCAGCAGCAGCACGGGATCCTCGTCCAGCAGGAACACCGTCGCGGTCGTGATGGCTCCCACGTCGACTCCGAGTGCGCGCGCCGCGTCCGCGACCGTGGGCGTCGGTGCCGGCTGGGTCACGATGACACCGTGATGGCCTCGGGCGATGAGGGTGTCCGCGACTCGGCAGGCGATCGGTGGCAATGTCGACCTGCGCATGAAAACCAGAGTAGAGCGAATCGCAGGGAATGCGTCAGTATTCCGGATAGCCCTCGCTCGGCCCGAGCAGCTGTGCGATGCGCGCGTGCGTGCACCGCGCCAGCTCGGACACGCTGTGCTCCGAGACCTGTTCGTGCGCAACCGCTTCGAATGCCCGATCCAGATCGCCCGGCGAGAGCGCGAGCAAGCCGATATCTGCGGTGGCCAGCAACGCGTCCCGATCCGGGAAGGGTCTGGCGTCGGCGAGTTCGGTCGCCCAGGTGACATTGCCGCAACAGCCGAAAAGCGCGTGTATCGCGCGGGCACGGGGAAATTCGTTGAACCGGTCGAGACCGATTCCCTGATGCATCAGCATGGTGGCCTCCGAGCCGAAAAGTGAGGTTCGATGACGTGGTTCCATGATCCGCGCACCACCCGTTCGGAACTACTGCACCGCAACAATTTTGCGCAGCTTTAACAGGATTTACGTGCCACGCGGCACCGTGCGGCGGGCGTCGTGGTCAAAGCGTCAGGGCGTATGGCCCGGGCGAGGTGTGTTCGTCTTCCGTCCTCTGGAATACGCTGTACAAATGACTGACTGGCAGGCATTCACCGTCGAGATCAAAGACCACGTCGCGCAGGTGACGCTGACGGGTCCCGGCAAGGGCAACGCGATGGGCCCGGATTTCTGGCGGGAGTTGCCGGAGATCTTCCAGGGGCTGGACGCGGATCCGGAGGTACGCGCGATCGTGCTGACGGGTGCGGGCCCGCACTTCTCCTACGGCCTCGATCTGCCCGCGATGAGCGGCATGTTCGGCCCGCTGCTCGGCGATCGCGCGCTGGCCGCGCCGCGCACCGAATTCCTGGTCGAGCTGCGCAAGATGCAGGGTGCGGTGACGGCGGTGGCGGATTGCCGCAAGCCGGTGATCGCCGCGATCTCCGGCTGGTGCATCGGTGGCGGTCTGGACCTGATCGCCGCGGTCGACATCCGCTACGCGAGCGCCGAGGCGAAGTTCAGCCTGCGCGAGGCGAAGGTCGCGATCGTCGCCGATATCGGCTCGCTGCACCGGCTGCCCGGCATCATCGCCGAGGGACAGCTGCGGGAGCTGGCGTACACGGGTAAAGACATCGACGCCGCCCGTGCGGAGAAGATCGGCCTGGTCAACGACGTGTTCGCCGATCAGGCCGCGGCGCTGGACGCGGCACACGCCACCGCACGCGAGATCGCCGCGAACCCGCCGCTGGTGGTGCAGGGTGTGAAGGATGTGCTGGATCAGCGCACCAAGAACGAGGTCGCCACCGGACTGCGCTACGTGTCCGCGTGGAACTCCGCGTTCCTGCCCTCGGAGGATCTCACCGAGGCGATCAAGGCCGTGTTCGAGAAGCGGGCTCCTGAGTTCAAGGGCGAGTAAAGCGCCGTTTATCGCTTGCCCCAGTTCCGGTTCCGTCTGCATACTTGCATCGCGCAACTAGTTGATTGATGCAAGCAAAGGTGAGGGTGTGGACGACCAGACGATCGACACGATCGCGATGCAACTCACCCGCTTGCAGCGGATCCGGGACCGCACCGCGGCCCAGATCGGCACGTGGACCAAGGACGGGCTGGACCCCGCCGCGTTCGGCGCTCTGATCCGGCTGTGTTTCGACGGGCCGATGCGCTCCGGCGAACTCGCGGCCGCACTGCACTCGGACGCGTCGACGGTCAGTCGTCAGGTGGCCCAGCTGGTCGGCAGGCAGCTCGTCGAGCGGCAGGCCGACCCGGCGGACGGCCGCGCGACCGTGCTCGTGGTCACCGAACGCGGTCGCGCCGTCGCGGAGCAGATCCGCCGACGCCGCAACGACAACCTGAGCAAGGTGATGGCGAAGTGGGCACCGCAGACCCGGGCCGAGTTCGCCGAGTTGCTCCGGCAGTTCGTCGACGATTTCGAGCGAACGCGACCGGAGATGATCGCCGCCATGCGCCGCAACTGGGACGAGGCCCTTACCGAGACGGAGAACGACAAATGACCGCAGCAGCGCCGACCGCGGCAGCGCCCCCGGCTTTCACCCATCGTCAGATCCTGGTGATCCTGAGCGGATTGATGCTCGGGATGCTGCTGGCGGCGCTCGATCAGACGATCGTCTCCACCGCCATCCGCACCATCGCCGACGACCTCAACGGCTACTCGATGCAGGCGTGGGCCACCACGGCCTACCTGATCACCGCGACGCTGGCCACTCCGCTGTACGGCAAGTTGTCCGATATGTTCGGCCGTAAGCAGTTCTTCATGCTGGCCATCGCGATCTTCATCGTCGGTTCGCTGCTGTGCACGATGGCCCAGTCGATGTATCAGCTCGCCGCGTTCCGCGCGGTGCAGGGTATCGGCGCGGGCGGCTTGATGTCGTTGGCGCTGACCATCCTCGGCGATATCGTCGGCCCGCGCGAACGCGCCAAATATCAGGGCTACTTCCTGGCGGTGTTCGGCACGTCCAGCGTGATCGGCCCGGTGCTCGGCGGCGTGCTCGCCGGACAGCAGACGATTCTCGGCGTCAGCGGATGGCGCTGGGTGTTCCTGGTGAACGTGCCGATCGGCCTGATCGCGCTGGCCGTGGTGTCGCGGGTGCTGAAGCTGCCCAAGCGGCCGAAGTCGACCGACCGGGTGGACTGGTGGGGTGTGCTGGTGCTCGCGATCGGCCTGGCCCCGCTGCTCGTGGTCGCCGAGCAGGGCCGCGAATGGGGTTGGGGCAGTGGTCGTTCCATCGCCTGCTACGTGATCGGCGGCCTCGGCATCATCGGCTTCGTGCTGGTGGAAAAGAACCTGCGGGATGCGGCGCTGATCCCGCTGCGGATCTTCAAGAACGGCACTTTCGCACTGGGCGTGGTGATCTCGTTCGTGGTCGGTGCGGGCATGTTCGGCGGTATCTCGCTGCTGCCGCAGTACCTGCAGGTGGTGCGTGGGGCGAGCCCGACGCTGGCCGGCCTGCAGATGCTGCCGATGGTGCTCGGCCTGATGATCGGTTCTGTCGTGTCCGGCCAGCTGATTTCGCGGACCGGCCGCTACCGCGCCTTCACGATCATCGGCGCGACCATGCTGACGCTCGGCCTGTTCCTGCTGCACTATCTGACCGCGGACAGCCCGCTGTGGCTCGCGATGATCTTCATGGCGTGCACCGGTTTCGGCCTCGGCAACCTGATGCAGCCGCTCACCCTGGCCTTGCAGAACGCGTTGCCGCCCAAGGACATGGGTGTGTCGACCGCCGCGGCCACGTTCTTCCGGCAGATCGGCGGCACGCTCGGTGTCGCGGTGTTCCTGTCCATCCTGTTCGCGCAGCTGACCCCGAACATCTCGGACGAAATGCGCAGTGCCGCCGCCGATCCGCAGTTCCAGCACGCGGTGGTCGAGGGCGCGCGCAGCAGCAACCCGGCCGATGCCGCGCTGGCGAAAGGCTTGCTCGCGCAGGACACTTCGGCCGCGGGACAGGTGCTGAAGGACAGCTCGATCATCCAGCAGCTGAGCCCCGACCTGGCCCGGCCGTTCAAGGTCGGCTTCGCCGATTCGATGTCGACGGTGTTCCTGTCGGCGACCGGTGTCGCGCTGATCGCGCTGATCCTGGTGTTGTTCTGGCGGGAGGTGCCGCTGCGGTTGACGGGCGGTATCGAAGCGGCCCACGCCGCGGCGGCGGCGGAGAACGGCGAGAGCGTCCCGGCCGGCGAGGCCCGGGTGGTCGATCAGGCGGGACTGGTGCTCGGCGGCGGCGAGGTCATCGACCCGCCGCAGCGCGGCGGCGCGCGGGACGACGCGGCCGGGCGGCCGGCGGACGGCCCCGGTTCTGCGTGACCGAATCCGGCACCACGGCAACCGCGCCGGACCGCTCGCCGGCCGGCGCGGTTGCCGTCGTTGCGGGCGGCGCGACCGTCCGCCGCGCACGGACTGATGTTCTGACAGCATGACGAGGGTGAGAGAGGTCCTGCGTTCCGCGCTGGCGCGGCTACGGCTGTTGCCGGGTGCGATCGGGTACCTGGCGGTCGGCAGCGTGACCTCGCTGGCCGCGATGTTCGCGGTGATCGGCCTGCTCCTGGTGCTCGCGTGCTGCCTGATCGGGGTCGGCATCCCGGCGGTGCCGGAGGCGGTCCGGGTGGTCCGGCCGCTGGTCTCGTTCGAACGGCGCAGGGCGGCACAGCGACTCGGCACACCGATCGAGGAGAGCTATCAACCCCTCGTGGGCGGGCTCCGCTCGCGGGTGCGCACGGCGGTCACCGATCCGGCGAACCGCCGCGACCTGGCCTGGCTGATCGCGCACGGTCTGACCGGGATCTATCTGGGCATTTTCGCCGTCGCCCTGCCGGTGTCGGTGCTCGTTCAACTGGCGACCCCGGCGCTGTGGCAGTACCTGCCGCCGGGGGAGTTCATGACCTTCGGCTACGCGGTGGACTCGTGGCCCTCGGCATGGCTCAGCGCCGCGCTCACGTTGCCGCTCATCAGCTTGACGCTGCTGGTCCCGGTGGTGGCGCGGTGGCAGGCGCTGCTGGCCCGTGCCCTGCTCGGCCCCGCCGAAGGGGTCGTGCTCGCCGATCGGGTCGCCGCGTTGACCGCGACCAGGGCGGCCGCGCTGGACGCGCACGGCGCGGAACTGCGCCGAATCGAACGCGACCTGCACGACGGCGCGCAGGCCCGGATCGCGGCGGTGATCATGCAGCTCGGGCTGGCCGATCAACTGCGCGAACAGAATCCGGCGGCGGCGCACGAGCTGGTGCGCAAAGCACAGGACACCGCGACGGCGGCGCTCGCCGAACTGCGCGATGTGGTGCGCAACGTCTACCCGCCCGTGCTCTCCGACCGCGGCCTGGTGAGCGCCGTGTCGGCGCTCGCGGCGCGCAGCCCGATCCCGTGCGTGCTCGAGTTGGCCGAGGTGGGCAGGCAGCCCGCCGCGGTGGAAGCGGCCGCCTACTTCGTGATCACCGAGGCGCTCACCAACGCGACCAAGCACTCCGGGGCCGAGGGCATCACCGTGGCGCTCGGCGGCCGGCCGGAGCTGTTGACCATCGAGGTCCGCGACGACGGCGTCGGCGGCGCGGTCGAGACCTACGGCGGCGGGCTGGCCGGCATCCGCCGCCGCGCCGAGGCGCTCGACGGACGGATGGTGCTGACGAGCCCGCCGGGTGGCCCTACTGTGTTGCGGGTGGAGTTGCCGTGCGGGTCATGATCGCCGAGGACGACGCCCTGCTGCGGGAGGGACTCGTGCTCTTGCTCAGCACCGCGGGCATCGAGGTGGTCGCCGCGGTCGGCAATGCCGACGACTTCCTCGCCGCCGTGGCCGCGGACCGGCCGGACGCGGTGGTGGTCGACATCCGGATGCCGCCGACCTTTACCGACGACGGGCTGCGTGCCGCGGTGCGCGCTCGCGAACTGCATCCCGGTCTGCCGGTGCTGGTCCTTTCCTCGTGGGTGGAGGACAGCTACGCCGCCGAACTGCTCGGCGACGGCCTGGGCGGGGTGGGCTATCTGCTCAAGGAACGGGTCGGGAAGGTGGACCGGTTCCTCGACTCGCTGCGGCGGGTGGCGGCGGGTGGCACCGCGATGGATCCCGAGGTGATCTCGCAACTGCTGGTGCGGCGCAAAGCCGACGACCCGCTGGCCGCGCTGACCGCGCGGGAGCGGGAGGTGCTCGCCTTGATGGCCGAGGGACACAACAACGGCACCATCGCCGAGCGGCTGGTGGTCAGCGAAGGCGCTGTGCACAAACACATTCGGAGCATTTTCGCGAAGCTGGGGCTGTCCACCGAGGAGGTCGGGCACCGCCGGGTGCTCGCGGTTCTGGCCTACCTGAACGCGTGAAGGCCTGAACCCGTGCGGGATTCAGGCCTGCACGCGTCCGGCCTAGTCCGCCTTGCAGGTGAGTTCGGTGGCGGGCAGCGTACCGTCGCGCAGGTACGCGTTCACCGCGCCGTACGCGCAGGCGTTGGGGTAGCGGCCGAAGATGTAGTGGATCGGCACATCCTGCAGGGTGACGAAGGCCGAGCCGGTCATCTTCTGATGCAGTACGCGCGCGCCCTCGTAGGCGGTGCGGGTGTCGCCGGTGGAGTTCAGGATCAAGCTCGGCACCGAATTGTCCACCACCGTAGGCGGTTCCAGCGGCGGCGCCCAGAACGCGCAGGAGGTGATGTTGTTCGCGAACGCGCCGAACACCGGCTGGCTCGCCCGGGCCGCCTCGATATTGCGCAGGTAGAACGCCGGATCACGGGGTGCGGCGACGTCCCCGCACAGCACCGCCATCTGCGGTGAACCGTCCTGTTCGACCGGCTTGAAAATGTGCTCGAGGCTTTCCCGCAGCGTGTCGTCGGGCTGCACGGGCATACCGTTCGCCGCGTCGCGGAGCTGACGCACCTGCCCTGCCAGCAACTCGTAGTTGCGCACGTCGTCCAGCCCGACGAACAGCAGCATCGGCGCGATGTGATCATCGATGTCGAACTCGCCCAACCGAATCGGCTGCCGTGCCGATCGCTGGATCAGATCCAGGATGGTGGCCCGCACCGCGGCGCGGGAGTCGCCGAAGTGGTACTCGCCGTCGTGCGCGGCAGCCCAGTCGGCCCAGAGATCGAGTGCGGCCTCGTTCGCCGGACCCATGGCCTGCATCATGCCGACGGGGCCGTAGGTGTCCGGATTCGCGGCGCTGTCCAGCACGATCCGGTCGCTGCGCTGCGGGAACATCTGGGTGAACACGGCACCCAGGTAGGTGCCGTACGAGGTGCCGAAGTAGCTGACCTTGTCGACGCCGAGCGCGCCGCGGATCACGTCCATATCGCGCGCGGTGTTGCGGGTGCTGATGTGCGGCAGCCTGGCCGCTTCGGTCGCCGCGCAGCGCGCCGCGAAATCGGCGTGGGTGGCCACGGATTCGGCGTAGCTCGCGGCGTCGACACCGGCCGACTCCAACGCGAAGCCGCGCGGCCAGTGGCAGTTGATCGCCGCGGAGCGCCCGATACCGCGCGGGTCCATGCCGATGAGGTCGTACTGCGCGCGCACGTCGGGCGTCATCGCCTCGCGGACGCCGAGCATGAAATCGAGCCCGGAACCGCCGGGGCCGCCCGGGTTGGACAGCATGACGCCGCGTCGTTTCGCGGGTTCCGGGGAGACCAGCCGGGAGATGGCGACCGTCGTGGTCGGCCCTTGCGGGTCGGCGTAGTTCAGCGGCACGGTCACGTCGGTGCACTGCGCGCCCGCCGGATCCAGTTTCGGATCGTCGCAGGCTTTCCAATCGAGCTGCTGGCTGTAGAAGCGTTCCAGCGCAGGGGGTTCGGCGTTGGCGTCGGTGCCGGTGCAGCCGGCCGGGCCGGCGCAGAGCGCCAGCCCGGCGGCGACGCTCGCGACGGCGCTGCGCCTGCGGGTGCGGTTCACGGTCGATCCTCCGATGTCGTTCGGCCGCACCGGAATCGGGTGCGGCGCGGGTAGCTGTGTGGTCACTGAGCGCAGAGCGCGGTATCGAGCACGGCCTCGATCAGCTCGGACGACTCGTCCGAGTTCGGCAGCTGGTTCACCGCGACGGCGACCGCGGTGCCGTCGGCCGTGGCGCTGTTGCGGGTACCGAACCCGGGGATGCTGCCGCCGTGGCCCCAGACCTCCTTGCCGCACGAGGTCGTCCGATGGATCAGACCGAGGCCGTAACCGGCGCCGGGCATCCGATCGAACGGCACCGTCTGCTGCATCTGCGCCGATTGCGCAGGCGGCAACAGCTTTCCGGACAGCAGCGCGACGGTGAACGTGTTGAGGTCCGCGTTGCTGGCGACCATCGCGCCCGCCGCGCCGCCCCAGGACGGGTCCAGCTCGGTGAAGTCGATCTGCTTGCCCTCCCGGACGTGATAGCCACGCGGATGCGGATCGCGCAGCGTGCGCTCGCCCGAGGCGGGGGAGTAGGTGGACTTCAGTCCGAGCGGGCCGATGATCCGGCTGTTGATCTCGTCGGTGTAAGGCCGTCCGGTGACGTGTTCGATGAGCATGCCGAGCAGCAGGTAATTGGTGTTGGTGTAGACCGATTTCGCGCCGGGCTCGAAGTTCGGCGGCATGGTCATCGCGTTGCGAACCAGCTCCGCGGCCTCGAAATGCTGTGTCCGGATGGCGTCTTCGTCCGGGTCGAGTTGAGTCGGGCTGTTCCGGTCGATGCTGGTGCCGTTACCGCGGCCGAGATAGTCGGCCAGACCGCTGGTGTGCTGCAGGAGTTGACGCACCGTGACGCGGTTGCCCTCGTTGCCGTTGCCCTGCACCACACCGGGCAGGTAGCGCTCGATCGGCGCGGCCAGGTCCACCTTGCCCTCGGCGACCAGCTGGAGCACCACCGTCGCGACGAAAGTCTTTGTGTTGCTGCCGATCCGGACGAGGGCGTCGTCCTGGAAGGGCGCACCCGTGCCGATGTCGCCGACGCCCGCGGTGTAGACCCGATGCCCGCCGGGGCCGTCGAGGACGACCTGCACCCCGGGAATCCCGCTCTGCACCACGCGGTCCAACGCGGCGGCGAGTGCGGGCGGCGCCGCCTTGTCGGAAGTCGGCGTACTCACCGACGTCTCTGCGCCGCACGCGGCCGCGGCGAGTACCGCGCCCACCACGAGCGCCGACCGGGCCGCCCTTGCGCCATTGCGCCGAAAGGGGTTCATGAGCAGTGCTGTCCTCCTGTTCGAGTCGGGAGGCATCGGTGCTCCGCGACGGTTTCGAGCCTAGGAATTCGAGGAGGTCGCGCCCATGCCGCGCGTACCCGAATATCGGGTAACGCCTGCGGGCCCTCGATGGTGGTGCCAGCACCACCATCGCCCGTCTTCCGTCAGGACATCAGCATCCGATCAGCTGTTCGTCACCGAAAACTCACGGAATCCTCGGTTTGATGCGGTATCTGTGGCGATGGATCATTGGTGGCTCATCGTCCGGTAGTAGGGCGAGGTTGCCGCAAACGTCGGACGATTGGTTACCTTCGAAGCCGAACGTCCGACGGTCGGAGAGAGAGGGCCGCATGCTGAAGTTCGCTGTGCTGGGTGAGGTGCGTGCGTGGCGCGATGACCTGGAGCTCGATCTCGGGTCGAAGCAACGCAGAGCCTTGCTGGCAGCGCTGCTGCTGCGCAGTGGACGGTCGGCGACGGTGCCCGAACTCATCGACGGCGTCTGGGGCGAGCATCCGACGCCGAGCGCGATCGGCGCGCTGCGCAATCACATCCTGCATCTGCGCCGCGCGCTCGAGCCGGACCGCCCGTCCGGCGCGCCCGCGACGGTGCTCGTCGGGTTCGGCGGCGGTTACGCGTTGCGGCTCGACCCCGGCGCGGTGGACGTGGAGATGGTCGAGGATCTGCTGCTGGAGGTGCAGCAGGAGCGGGCCGGCGCAGAGCAGCCGCATTCGGTCGAGCAGGTCCGCGAACGACTCGACGCCGCGCTGCGCCTGTGGTCCGGCACGCCACTGGCCGGACTGCCCGGCCCCTACGCCGATCGCCAGCGCACCCAGCTGATCGAGCGCCGAGTCGCGTTGCTGGAGCAGCGGATCGAGCTGGACCTGCGGCTCGGCCGCTACACCGAGGTGATCGCCGAACTGACCCCGCTCTGCGCCGAGCATCCGATGCGCGAGCAGACCCGCGGCCTGCTGATGACCGCGCTGTACCACGCGGGCCGCCAGGCCGAGGCGCTCGCGGTGTACGCCGAGACCCGTAAGGCGCTCATCGACCGGCTCGGCATCGAACCCGGCCAGCAGCTGACCGAGCTGCACCAGCGCATTCTGCGCGCGGACCTGACCGCGCCACACCTCGCCACCCCGCGCAACTCGGCGACGGTGCGCCCGCAGCGGCGCGCGGTCACCCGGGTCGCGCAGCTGCCCGCCGATGTCGTGGACTTCACCGGCCGGGCCGACACGGTGCGCGCGATCAGCGAATGGCTCACCCGCGCAAACAGTTCCGCGGTGCCGGTGTGCGTGATCGGCGGTATGGGCGGCATCGGCAAGAGCGCGCTCGCGGTGCACGTGGGTCACCTGGTGCGGGACCGGTTTCCGGACGGGCAGCTGCACGTCGACCTGCACGGCTTCGCGCAGGCGCGCGGCGGCCACCCGGCCGGGCGGGCCACCCCGGCCGCCGATGCGCTCGGCGACTTCCTGCGTGCGCTCGGCGTGCCGGAGGGCGAGATCGCGCCGACGCTGGCGGAGCGGTCCGGTCAGTTCCGCAGCTTCCTCGACGGCAAGCGGGTGCTCGTCGTGCTGGACAACGCGCACGACGTGGATCAGGTCACGCCGCTGATTCCCGGTACCCCGGGGTCGGCGGTATTGATCACGAGCCGCTCGTCCATGCCCGAATTGCCCTGCGTCGTAGGTATTCTCGGGGTGCGGCTGGACGTGCTCGCACGCGCCGAAGCGCACACGCTGCTGGCCGGGATCGCCGGGTTGCGGCGGGTCGCCGCCGAGCCGGCCGCGGTGGACAGCGTGCTGGACGCGTGCGGCGGGCTGCCGCTGGCGGTCCGGATCGTCGGCGCGCGGCTCGCGGCCCGGCCGCAGTGGACCATCAGCAGCCTGGCCGAGCGGCTGGTCGACGAACAGCAGCGGCTCGGCACGCTGCGCAGCGGTGACCTCGCGGTCGAGGCCGCGTTCCGGCTCAGCTACGACCAGCTCGATTGCGCGCAGGCCAGGGCGTTCCGGATGCTCGCGGTGCCCGAGGTCGCGCAGATCTCGCTGGACGGCGCGGCGGCGGTCCTCGGCTCGGACCGGATGCTCGTCGAGGAACTGTGCGAGTCGCTGGTCGACCTGAATCTGATGGAGACCAGCGCGCCGGGCCGCTACACCTATCACGATCTGCCGCGCCTGTTCGCCCGCGAACTGCACCAGGCCGGCGACGAGCCGGCCGCGGACGCGTTGATCCGCCTGCTGGACTTCTACCTGGCGAGCATGAAAAACCTGATGGTGGTGTGCAACCCGGGTACGACGCTGTCGGAGCATCTCGGCGAGACTGTCGCGCAGGGTCTTTCGTTCGTGGACACCATCGCCGCGCAGTACTGGCTCGACGCGGAGCGTCCGAACCTGATCTCGCTGTACGAGCAGGCCGCGCGGGTGGGCGGAGCGGCTCTGCCCGCCGCCGCCGATATCGCCTGGGCCACCGCGGAATTGATCGACGGCGGCCCGCACGGCCAGGAGCTGTCGCGGGCCTTGAACAAACTGCTCGATGCCGCGCTGCGGGCCGGGGACCGACGCGTCGAATGCCGGATCCGGGTGACGTTGGGCTCGATCTTCAGCTACTCGCTCGGCACGCTGCGGCAGGGCCGCGACCATCAGCGCATCGCGCTGTCGCTGGGCGGGGCCACGCCGGGCGACGTGCGGCTGGTCGCGTTCGCGGCGCAGCTGCTGGCCTCCTCGACCCGGATGGGCACCGAGACGGCGGCCTCGATCGCGCACGGCGAGCGTGCGATCCGGCTGGCGCAGCGGGTCGGCGATCCCGCGGTGGAGTGTGCCAGCCTGGTGCACATCGCCAAAACCCTTTCGGACGCAGGCGAATTCGCCGAGGCGCAGGAGCGGGCCGGTGCGGCGAAGACGCTCGCCGCGAAGATCGGCAACGCGGCGCTGGAGGCGATGGCGACCCACGAACTCGGCGTGTGCCGCAGCTTCCAGGGCGACCACGCGCAGGCCATCGAGCTGTGCACCGAGGCGGTGCGGCTGGCCCAGCTCAGCGGCGTCGAACTGCGCGAGGGCTGGGCGCTGGCGCGGCTCGCGCACGTGCACATGATGGCGGGTGAACTGGCCAAGGCCGAACCGATCGCGGAAGCGGCCGTGCGCACGCTCAATCGCGCCATCGGGCCGCTGAGCCGGGCGCGGGTGCTGGTGATGCACGGGCTGATCCTGCAGGCGCTCGGGCGAACCCATCAGGCGTACTGCGTATATCGCTCGGCGGCAGAGACTTTCGCCTCGATCGAGGACGCGCACTTCACCCACGAGCGGCTCGACGGCGAGGTGGAGGCGCCGATCCTGTCGCTGCTGCGCGAACACCTGGACGAGGTGATGGCCGAACGGGCCGAGCGGCGTACTCGCGCCACGGAGGTGTGACGACGGCGCCACCGGCCTGGGCCACAACGCGAAAGCGGGAAGCCGGACGACCCGGCTTCCCGCTCCCGCTGCGGCTCAGTGGCCGCCCTGGTCCTTCAACCGCTGCACCGAGGCCTCGACCTCGGCCTCGGCCTCGGCCCGGCCGACCCACTCCGAGCCCTTGACGTACTTGCCCGGCTCCAGATCCTTGTACCGCTCGAAGAAGTGCTTGATCGCGGCCAGCTCGAACTCGGGCACATCCTTCAGGTCCTGGATGTGCTCCCAGCGCGGGTCTCCCGCGGGCACGCACAGCACCTTGTCGTCGCCGCCTGCCTCGTCGACCATCTTGTACATCGCGACCGGGCGCACCTCGATGAGGCAGCCGGGGAACACCGACTCGGGCAGCAGGACCAGCGCGTCCAGCGGGTCACCGTCCTCGCCCAGGGTGTTCTCGATGTAGCCGTAGTCGGCGGGGTAGACCATGGAGGTGTAGAGGTGCCGGTCGAGCCGGACCCGTCCGGTCTCGTGATCGACCTCGTACTTGTTCCGAGAGCCCTTGGGGATCTCGATGGTGACGTCGAACTCCACGCCATCTCCTTCGGTGCATCTATGAGCATGAGCAGTCGCGACTGCCGACTCGCCAGGTTGTTCAAGGGAACGGTTGCGCAACGAGGATAGTGTGGTCGGCGGGGACATGGGTGCGGCAGGCGGCTGCTGCGGAAATCGGTCGAGGAGAGCTGCGGTCAGTGGTGGGTAAGAACAAAGGTGGCTTGGCCAACCGGCGGCGCCGCAATCTCTGGATCGCGTTCGGCGTCACACTCGCCGTCTTGCTCGCGGCGGGCACGGGCGTGCTGCTCACGGTCAAGCCGTGGACCGACGAATTCCGGCACGGCGGGCGCACCGTCGCGGCCCCGCCCACGCCGGTCCGGCCCTTCCCGCAGGTCGCGCCCGCCCCGTCCAACGCGCCCGCGCCGAGCCCGGCCGGTATCGCCGCCGCGCTCGCGCCGGTGATCGGCAACCCGGATCTCGGCGCCTTCGCCGGGCAGGTGACCGACGCCGACAGCGCGACGGTGCTCTGGAGCGGCGACCCGGGCAAGCCGATGATCCCCTCGTCCACGGCGAAGATCCTGACCACGGCCGCGGCGTTGCTCACCCTGCCGGCCGACCATCGGCTGATCACCAAGGTGGTCGCGGGTGCCGCGCCGAACGAACTGGTGCTCGTCGGCGGCGGCGATCCGACGCTGACGGCCGAGCCGGAGGGCAAGGGGTACTACCCGAACGGAGCCAAGGTCGCCGACCTGGTGTCGCAGATCAAGAACTCCGGCCGCGCGGTCGACACCATCGTGGTGGACACCTCGGCCTACACCGGGCCGGCCATGGCGAAGGGCTGGGATCCGATCGATATCGGGGACGGCTCGATCGCGCCGATGGAGTCGGTGATGATCGACGGCGGCCGGTTGCAGCCGCTCGTCGAGTACTCCCCGCGTACCCCGACGCCCGCGCTGGACGCCGGGCGCAGGCTGGCCACCGAACTCGGCCTCGATCCCGCCCGGGTGCGGATCGGTACCGCGGCGCCGGGCGCGGCCGAGGTCGCGAGCGTGCGCTCGGCCCCGCTGCGGGACCGGTTGCGCGACATGATGGTCTACTCCGACAACATCCTCGCCGAGGCGGTCGGGCGCGAGATCTCCGTCGCCACCGGCGGCGAAGCCTCGTTCAGCGGCGCGGTCGCCGCGGTGAACACTGCCCTCGGCAAGGCGGGCTTCGACCTGACCGGCCTGGAGATGCACGACAACAGCGGACTCTCGGTCGACGACCGGATTCCGGCGCGGCTGCTGGACCGGGTCGTGGCGACCGCGGCCAAGCCCAACGCGAGCAGCGCGGTGCAGCCCGCGGGCACCATGGCCCGGCCCGAGAACGACCGGCTCGCCGCCACTTTGGCCCCGCTGCTGGACGCCCTGCCGATCGCGGGCGCGACCGGCTCGCTGACCAGCCGCTACGTCGACCACAACCGGCAGGCCGCCGGGTTCGTCCGGGCCAAGACCGGAACTCTGTCGGTGTCCAGCGCGTTGGTCGGGTATGTGCTCGACGCCGACGGCCGGGTGCTGACTTTCGCGCTGATGTCGAACGATCGACCGCCGGAGGTGAGCAGGCCCGCGCTCGACGCGATCGCGGGCACGCTACGCAACTGTGGATGCTCGTGACGGGTGGTTGACATGCACGGAGAAAGTTCCGACCCGGCCGGTACCGGCGCGGCGGACGCGGTGATGCCGACCGGCGTCGCGGTCGAGCAGTCGAAGGGCCGTTCCGGCTTCTCCGGCGCGGTCGACTGGCGCCTCGCGGCGAAGACCGGCGCCGCCCTGGTGCCCGCCGGCCCGCGCACCTCCCGCTACTCGGCCGAACAGGTCGTCGCCGAACTGGCGGCGGCCTCGGTCCGGGCCGAGGGCCCGGTCCGCGAGGTGAGCCGGCTGCTCGACGATCAGCCGGTGCCCGCCGCCCGGATCGTGGACCGGCCCGGCTGGATCGCGGCCGCCGCCGACTCCATGGCCCAGCTCACCGGCAGCGACGGCACGAGCGCCGAGCGTGGGCTGTTGCAGGGCAAACCGGCCGGCGTGCAGGCGGGCGCGATGCTCGCCTTCCTGTCCACCGCGATCCTCGGCCAGTACGACCCGTTCACCGGTCCCGACGGCACCCTGCTGCTCGTCGCGCCGAACATCATGGCGGTGGAGCGGGCGCTGGGCGTCTCGCCCAGCGACTTCCGGCTCTGGGTCTGCCTGCACGAGGTGACCCACCGGGTGCAGTTCTCCTCGGCGCCCTGGCTGGCCGAGTACATGCGGACCAATGTCGAGGTGCTCGGCGAGGTCGGGGACGAGCCGCTCAACGAGATGCTGTCGCGGCTGCTCGAGGAGGTCCGCGACCGCCGTCGCGGGACCGTGCCCGACGATCCCGCCACCCGTGGCGTGGTGGGCCTGCTGCGTGCCACCCAGGCCCCGCCGCAACGCGAGGCGCTCGACCGGCTGCTCATGCTGGGCACGCTGCTGGAGGGCCACGCCGATCACGTCATGGACGCGGTCGGGCCCGCCGTGGTGCCCTCCGTCGAGCAGATCCGTTCGGCCTTCGATCAGCGCCGCAAGCGTCCCACCAACCCGATCCAGCGCATCATGCGCGCGCTGCTGGGCGTGGACGCCAAGGTCGCCCAGTACGTCCGCGGCAAGAAGTTCGTGGACGACGTTGTCGGCCGGGTCGGCATGACCGAGTTCAACACCATCTGGACCGACGCCGAAACCCTCCCGCGCACAGACGAAATCGAGACCCCCGAACGCTGGGTGGCGCGCGTCCTGGGCTGAGCCCCGCACCCGTTCCGTCTTCCCGCACCCGTTCTGGCATGGCACAGCGGGTGCGGGAAGACGGAACGGGTGCGCGAACCGTAGGGTGCGCGTATGGGTGAACCGGCGGAGCCGCGGCGTCTGCCGGAGACGGCGGCGGTGCTGGCGGTGCGGCGTGCGGTGCGCGCGTGGCGTGCCGCGCACGGTGGGGCCGAGGTCGCTGTCGCGTTGTCCGGCGGGGCGGACTCGCTGGCGTTGACCGCGGCGGCGGTCGTGGAGTTGGACGCGGTGGATGCTCTCGTCATCGACCATCAATTGCAGCCCGGGTCCGATGCCGTCGCCGCGGCCGCGGCCGCGACCGCGCTGTCCCTCGGCTGCCGCTCGGCCCGAATCCTGCCCGTGGTGGTCGGCAGCACGGGCGGGCTCGAGGCGGCGGCACGGGAGGCCCGGTACACGGCGTTGGCCGCGGCTCGTGCCGGACTGCCGGTCTTGCTCGGGCACACGCTCGACGACCAGGCCGAAACCGTGTTGCTCGGCTTGGCGCGCGGGTCGGGCGGGCGGTCCATCCAGGGGATGGCCGAGTGGGCCGAACCCTGGGGACGGCCCTTGCTCGAGGTGCGACGGGAGACGACGCGGCGGCTGTGCGCCGAAGCCGGGCTGACCCCGCACGAAGACCCGCACAATTACGCGCCCGAATTCACCCGGGTGCGGCTGCGCACCGAGGTGCTGCCGCTGCTGGAGGACGTACTGGGCGGCGGCGCGGCCGAGGCGCTCGCCCGCACCGCCGCCCAGCTGCGCGCGGACGGCGCCGTGCTGGACGCGCTTGCCGGGGAGCTGCTGGACACCGCGAGTGATGGCGGCACCCTCGTCATCGAGACCCTCGCCACTGCGCCGGCCGCGCTACGCCGCCGGGCGATCCGGGCATGGTTGCTCGAAGGTGGCGCGAAAGCCCTGACGGGCAAGCATTTACGCGCGGTGGACGAGCTGATCACGAACTGGCGCGGCCAGGGTGGGGTGGCGGTCGGAGGCGGAACCGGGGGTAGCAGGTTGGTCGCGGCGCGCGAACATGGCAGGCTGACACTGCGTCTGCGCAGCGGCCGATGACACATAATGGGTCGGCCGTCCGGGAGCGAAAACCAGAAGGGAACAGCTGACGTGTACGGGGACGACATCGCGTCGGTGCTGATCACCGAGGAAGAGATCGCCACCAAGACCAAGGAGCTGGCCGAGCTCATCGCCAAACGCTATCCCCCCGGCGCGCCCGAGGGCGATCTGCTGCTGGTGGGCGTGCTCAAGGGCGCGATCTTCTTCATGACCGACCTGGCCAAGGCGCTGCCGATTCCGACCCAGATGGAGTTCATGGCCGTCTCGTCGTACGGCTCGTCCACCTCGTCGTCCGGTGTCGTGCGCATCATGAAAGACCTGGACAAGGACATCGCGGGCCGCAATGTGCTGATCGTCGAGGACATCATCGACTCGGGCCTGACGCTGTCCTGGCTCAAGCGCAACCTCTCCACCCGCAACCCGGCCTCGCTCGAGGTGGTCACGCTGTTACGCAAGCCGGACGCGTTACGCACGCACGTGGACGTCGCGCATGTCGGCTTCGACATTCCGAACGAGTTCGTCGTCGGTTACGGCCTCGACTACGCCGAGCGCTACCGCGACCTGCCCTACATCGGCACCCTCGATCCCAAGGTCTACTCCTGACCCGAGCCCGTCAGGTGCTCGGCAGTATCCCGAAAATCGTTGCGGGAGAGCCGGAGCCGTCGCGGTAGAGCGGTGCGCCGACCAGGATCCACGCCCCGGTCGCCGGTAGGGCGGCGAGGTTGGCCAGGCATTCCAGGCTGATCCGGTGCTCGCGGTACAGCAGTTTCGAGACCGCGTAGGTGTGGTCGGTGCCGAGGTCGGGCCCGAACGTATCGATACCGAGCGCGCCGCGCCGGCCCAGCCGCCCGGTGCGCAGCAGCCATTCCATCGTTTCCAGCGCGAAACCCGGTTGGTGTTCGGCGGATTCGGCGGTGCCGAGGAATTCCGGGGTGCCCCACTTGGCATCCCAGCCGGTCCACGCGACGACGGCGGCGCCGTTCGGAATCCGGCCGTGCCGCGCTTCCCACTGCTTCAGATCCGCGACCGAGATCGCGTAGTCCCGGTCGCGGGCGCAGCGGTCGCGCACGTCGATCTTCACCGCGGGCAGCAGCAGGTCGTCCAGTTCCAATCGATCGGCGCCCAGACCGTCGGGATGGAAATGGATCGGTGCGCCCCAATGGGTTCCGGTGTGTTCACCCTGCTGGATGTAGCGCAGGTAGTAGCCGTCGTTGGCGACCGTGGCCACGATATCGGTGCGGAACTCCGGATCGTCCGGATACAGCGGCGTCGTGGCCGGATCGTGCACATGCGACAGGCTCACCAGCCGCCCGAGCGGCCGCGGCGAGGTCATCGTTTCCGCTGCGGGATGGCCCGCGCCAAGGCGAGCAGATCGGCCTCCAGCCAACGGAACAACCGGTAGGTAACCACGAATGCCAGAATGCCACCGACGCTGAGCAAGCGCACCGGAACTATGACCAATCCCAGATCGGCGGCGTCGACGAAGGTCGCGCCGGCCACCCCGAGCAACGGCACCGAGGCCGCGACGCCGAGATAGAAGTTGCCGCGCCGGGCCAGATTTCGCAGCTGACGCTCGTCGCCCGGCCCGACGCCGCCGCGCACCAGCAACTGCGGATACACCACCCGCACCGCGAAGAGCATGGCCGGAAAGAACGGATAGGCCAGTGCGATGGCGGCGCAAACCAGCTGTGCCGCAAAGAAATGCAGGAAGGTACCCGGCGGCAGCGAGACGCCGCTGGCGGCCAGGGCCAGCGGCCAGGCCACGCCCGCGATGACCCACATCGCGAACGGCACCAGCACCGCCCAGTCGCCGAGCAGCAGGGTGTCGCGGCGCGCCTTGGCCAGCGTGCGCGCGGAATACTCACGGCCACGGGCCAATCGGAACGCGACGGTCAGCGGCCTGCGACCGAGCGCGATGAGCAGGACGGCCGCGAGCGGAAAGGAGATCAGATTGTTGATCAGGCCGACGGTGAAGAACTTCTGCTGATCGGCGGCCGCGAGCCGATCGATGATCAGCGATTGGTTGAGCTGGATGTTGTACCAGCTGGCGAGCACGTTGGGCACGCCGACACACAGCGCCGCCACCGGGATGAGCCAGCCGCGGGCCCGGAACCGCAGGCTGGTCGGCGGCGGGTCGACCAGGTCGCGGGCGCGCGCGTCGAGGCACAGATCCAGCTGCCCGGCCAGCTCGGCGCCATTGCGCCAGCGGCGTTTCGGCTCGGCGCGCAGGCAGTCGAGCAGGACGCGGCGCAGCGCCGCCGGGGTATCGGCGGGCAGTTGGGCCACCGCGGAGTCGGGTAGGCCCGCTCTGCGGGCTTCGAGCATGCGCGCGAGCGCATCGGGCCGCGCCGCGGCTGCCTGCGGCTGGTCGTTGAACGGGTGTGCGCCCGTGAGCATTTCCCACAGCAGGAGGCCGAGCGAATAGATGTCGCTGCGCGTGCCGGGTGCGGGGGCCGCCGGGTCGAGCAGGCGGGCGAGTTGTTCGGGTGATCGGTAGCGCAACGAATCTGCTTCTAGCTCAGCATGATTCGTCGCACCGTCGGCGGAGCCGGATTCGCGCAGCGCGAAATCGGCCAGCTTCGGCACGCCCTCGGCGGTGAACAGCACGTTCGCGGGTTTGATGTCGTGGTGCAGCACGCCGAGATGTGCGGCGTGATCCAGTGCGTCGGCCAACCGCCTGCCCACCCACGCCACCGTCTCCGGCCAGCTCAGCCTCGCGATCTCGGCCCGCACACTCGAATCCGACGGCCGGATCTCCCCTTTCGCCTCCATCGCCCCGTCGACCGCCCGCAGCAGCAGGGCCCCGCCATCGGACTCGGGGCCGCGCCGGCGCTGCTCGAGCACCCCGAGTGCGGTGCCGCCGGGCAGGTACTGCATATAGACCAGCCGCGGTGCGGCCGCGTCGAGTATCGAGTGCACCGGCCCCGTCCGCGCGCGAACAGCGGAACTAGCTGGCAACGGGGCGGACTCGGTCCCGGTGGGCAGCGGGAACTCCGCCGCGTGACGATCCGGGCCCGCCGCTGCGGTGGCACGGTTGCGCACCGAGCCCATCGAGCCGTGCGCCGCATCCCCGGCCTGTTCGCGATAGGCAGTCGTGACGGTGTCGTCGGCGAGGTCGGATGGTGCGGCGATCGTGTGGTCATCGAGGTCGGGACGCTTGGCGCTGGTGATGTCGTCGAGGCCGGTAGGCCTGGCGAGGGTGTTGTCGTGCGCGGGTGCGGTTCTTTGCGGGGGCGCGACGAACGAGTCGTCCGGCTCCTGCCAGGGCGTTGCGACGGTGCCGGTCGCGTCGGGATCGGGGCCGACGGTATCGGATCGGAGGCCGAAACCGGTTGTTTCCCAGCCTCCTTCGACCATCCCGGCGGTCGCGTCGGTGTGCAGCAATCGTTGATCGAATACGCGGACGATGTGGGCGTGATCCAGCTGCGCCATGGTCTGCGGCGCGCTCGCCCGGCCCGCCGAAAGGCGCACCGCGACAAGGCGTTGCATGGACCGCTGCCGGGCCAGGAACACTCGGCCGAGCACTCCGGTACCGAGGTCGGTCAGCAGGTCGAAGTCGTCGATGCGCCGGCCGGGAGCGAGTTCGGCCAAGGCGGCGACGGCGGCGGCCGATTCCGCGGTACCGAAATCCGCGGTGCCCTCGTCGGTGTCGAACGCAGCGAGGCGCTCGCGGATCTCGTCGGCGAATTCGGGGTACTCGGCGATGAACTCCGCGACCGGCAGCGGCGCGTGGCGGCGGCGGGCCGAGAACTCCGCGCACACCAGGTCGGCGAGGTCGGGACTGTGCTCCACCTCCGGAAACTCCTTGCGGTACTCCGCGATCCGCTTGCCGAGAGCGGCGGCGCGTCCCCAGCGTTCGCGCAGGTCTATGCGCAACAGCTCGGTCAGGATGGCCAGCCGCGTCTGGGCGCCGTCCGGCACGTAGTCCGCGATGTGCGGCGGCTCGAGCCGGTCGTCCCGCAGGCTGCGCTGCCACTCGGCGGCGAACCGGGCGATCGCGTCGGCCTGCGAAGCCGTCACGTGCGCGGCTCCCGCGCAGCGGAATCGACCCCTGCCACCGTGGAGTCGGCCACCGCCACCGTGGAGTCGGCCACTGCCACCGTGGAATCGGCCACCGCCACCGTGGAATCGGCCACCGCCACCGTGGAATCGGCCACCGGCACTGCGGAATCCGGCGCCGTGGAATCCGGAACTGCCGCAGCGGATTCCGCACTGGAATCCGGCCCCGTGGACCCGGGCGCGACCACCCGCTCCAGCGCCCGCAGATCCGCCTCCAGCGCGCGGAACAGCAGGTAGGACACCACGAACGCGATGATGCCGCCCACGCACAGCACGCGCACCGCGAAGATCACCATCGGGATGTCGGCGGGCGGCAGGAAGGTCACCCCGGCCACCGCGAGCAACGGCACCGAGGCGGCGACCGCCAGATAGCCGTTGCAGCGGCGGTCGAGCCCGCGCAGCCAGATCGCGTCTTCGGGGCTGATGTCGCCGTGCCGCAGGAACAACGGGTAGATGCAGCGCACCATGTAGAAGGTCAGCAGGAAGAACGGATAGGCGACCGCGATCGCGCCGCACACCACCAGCGACGCGAGGAAGTGCACGATCGCCCGCGCGGGCAGGTCCCCGGTTACCAGCTGCAACGCGATCGGGAAGGTCACCCCCGCCACCACCCAGAGCGAAAACGCCACGGCCACCGCGCGATCCCCGAGCAGCAGTGCGTCGCGCCTGGTCCGGCGCAGCGTCTCGGGATCGTATCGGCGCCCCTTGGCCAAGCCGTGCGGCACCGTGAGCAGGAACCGCGACATGTACAGCAGGATCGCGATGCCCGCGGGAAAGACCACCGCGTTCACCACGCCGGTGATGATGCCGAAGCTGTGCTGCGCGTCCTCGTTCAGCCGGTTGATGATGAGGTGCTGGTTGTGCTGGATGTTGTACAGGGAGGCAAGCACATTCGGCAGTCCGACGGCCAGCGCGGCGACGAGCAGTCGCCACGGGCGCAGCCGCAGCCGCCAGCTGTTGGGCGCCGGGTCGACGAGTTCGCGGGCCCGCGCGTCCAGGCACAGCTCCAGCTGCCGGGCCAGTACCGCGCCGTTGGCCCAGCGCATCGTCCGCTCGGGCGCCAGGCAGGTGAGCAGCACCCGGCGCAGCGCCGCCGGGCAGTCGGCGGGAATCCGTTCCAGCGCCGCGGCTTCCACGCCCGCGCTGCGCCGCTCCAGCATCGCCTCGAGCGTGGTGTCGTCGCCGTGCGCGTCCGCACCCGCGGTGCTGTCGTCGAACGGTTTCGCGCCGGTGAGCAGTTCCCAGAGCACGACGCCGAGTGAGTAGATATCGGCGCGGGTGTCCAGATCGGCCGCGCTGCGGCCGAATCCGGGGTGGCAGGCCTCCAGCTGCTCGGGCGACATGTAGGACAGCGAGCCGCCGAAATAGGCCACCGGACTGGTGCCTTCGACATTGCGGCTGAAGCTGATGTTGAAGTCGGCGAGCTTCGGCACCGCCTCCGCGGTCAACAGCACGTTCGCCGGTTTCACGTCCCGGTGCAGCACGCCGTGCGCGGACGCGTAGTCCAGCGCCTCGGCCAGCCTGCGCCCGAGCCAGGCCACCGTCTCCGGCCAGCTGAGCGTGGCGATCTCGGCCCGCACGCTCGAATCCGTCGGCCGGATCTCGCCCTTCTCCTCCATGGCCGCGTCGACCGCGTCCAGCAGCAGCCGGCCGCTGCGCTCGGCGGGCGGGGTGGCGCGCACCCAGCGCAGCACGCCGAGCAGCGTGCCACCGGGCAGGAACTGCATGTAGAGCAGCCGCAGCCGGCGCGCCGCGCCGCTGCCGGAACCGAGCACCCGCTGATCGAAGACTCGCACGATGTAGTCGTGGTCGAGCTGGGCCAGGGTCTGTGGTTCGGTGCCGTGATCGGTGGAGATCTTCACCGCGACCAGCCGCTGCAGCGAGCGCTGCCGGGCCAGGAAGACCCGCGCGAACGCGCCGCTGCCCAGACCGGTCAGCAGGTCGAAATCGTCGATCCGCTGGCCGATTTCGATCCGGTCGAGCGCGTCGAAGCGGCCGGGACCGGTGCCGATCGTGGTCGGCACGGCGGTCGCCGTCCCGGTCAGGTCCGTGCTCGCTCGCGTCACTTCTGAACTACGGGTCGACGCGGCGGTGCGGTTCAATCCGCTGTCGGCGAGAGCGGTTCGGGTGCGGTCCAGCGCCGCCAGGGTGGAATCCGCCAGAACCGCGCGCCGCGTACTCTGCTCCACGTCGTCGGCGTTGAGCAGGGCGCGTAGTTCCGGTGCCTGGTCCGGATATTCCCGCAGACAATCCCGGGGATCCACGCGTTCACCGCTGTGCCTGCGGATGACGAACTCTTCGTACACCAGTCCGGCCGGGATACTTTTCGGTTGCAGTTCGGGAAATTCGCGGCAATATTCGGCGAGCCGTTTGCGCGGTTGCGGTTCGGTGCGTTCCGGCGCGGCCGGGTCGAGCACGGCGCGGCGCAGCCAGCGATGCCGCAGGTCGACCCGGATGAGTTCGAGCAGTGCCGCGGTGCGCAGGGTCCTGGCGTCGGGCAGGAACTCGGCGATCTGCGGCGGCTGCCTGCCCACGGTGCCCGCAGCATCCTCCCAGGCCGCGGAGAAGGCTTCCACCGCGCTGAATTCGGTGCCCAGCGCGGGATCGCCATAATCGGAAGTACTTCTATCGGACTCGGCACTCATTCTCGGACCTTAATTTTTCCGCCACACCCGATGTCATCATCCCCCGTGCAGTATTCGGAATGATAACTTGCGGCTGAACAGCGATCACCCGAATTCGACGACGATGCGACGGGGGACGACCAGCACATGTTCGAGAAGGCCACAGCGGTGGCAGACGGTTCGGCACAGACATCAGCACAGCGCCCGGCGGCCGAACGGCCGCGGGTCGGCCACGCCCCGGCGCCGCCGGTCAACTCCGCGGCCGTGCCGGTCGAGGAGCACTCGGACGGCAACCGCGGGCCCGCCGCGACGGTCGCGGCGGG
>NZ_BDCI01000009.1 GCF_001613425.1 Nocardia vulneris
GGCGTGCGCGACGGCTCGCTGACCGCGCGCGAGACGGTCGACGCCACGCTCGCCCGGATCGTCGCCGAGCACCGGAACACCAATGCGTTCAGCGTTATTCGCACGGATAAGGCCAGGGCCGAGGCGAGCGCGCTGGAGCAGCGCGCCGACCTGGACGTGCTACCGCTGGCCGGGGTGCCGATCTCGATCGAGCACCACATCGCGGTGGCGGGGGAGACGATGCGGTCCGGGTCGGCCGCGACCGACGCCCGTCCGGTCGCCGACGACCACGCGGTGGTGCGCAGGCTGCGCGCGGCGGGCGCGGTGATCGTGGGGCTGACCACGGTGCCGGAACTCGCACTGTGGGGCACCACCGACACCCCGGACCGGATCACCGGCAATCCGTGGAATGTCGCGCGCAGCGCGGGCGGTTCGTCGGGCGGGGCGGCCGCCGCGGTCGCCGCCGGGCTGGTGCCGATCGCGCACGGCAGCGACGGACTCGGCTCGGTGCGGGCGCCCGCGGCCTGCTGTGGTGTCTACGGTTTCAAGCCCGGACACCACACGGTGCCCGCGCAGATCGGTGTCGACGACTGGTCCGGCATGATCGAAAACGGGGTGTTCGCAACGACAGTCGGCGATGCCGCGCTGGCATTGTCGGTGCTGGCCGCGCGCCCGGACCTAGCCGAGGTGGAGCCGCCGGGCCGACTACGCATCGGTCTAGCCGTGGCTCCACCCCTGCGCTTGTTCCCGGTCGACCGCCAGTGGACCAACGCCGCCCGCACCGCCGCCTCGGTGGCCGCGGCCGCGGGGCACCTGGTCGAACCGACCACGTTGCCCTACGGCGACGCGCTGCTCTGGATCTTCTTGCGCTGGTTGGCCGTCGGCGCGCGGGAGGCCGCCGCGCTACCCCAGCCCGATCGACTACAGCCGCGTACCCGACGGCATCTCGCACTCGGTCGCACCGTCACCCGACTACGCCTGGTCCGGCAGAGCCAGGTCGATCGGGTCGAGGCGCGCCTGCTCGAATTCTTCGAACGCTACGACGTGGTGATCACGCCCACGCTCGCCGGCCCGCCGCCCAAGGCGCGGGCCTGGCACCGCCGCGGCTGGCTGGCCAATGTCCTTGCCTGCGCGCGGTATTCCCCCTTCACCCCGCTGTGGAACCTGGTCGGCTGGCCTGCCGCCTCGCTCCCGATGGGCCTGCACCCCGATGTCGGAACGCCGCTGGCCGCGCAGCTGGCCGGGCCGCCGGGCAGCGAATCCACCCTGCTGCGGTTGTCGGCACAGCTGGAAGCGCAGCACCCGTGGCGGCGCACGATCAACTGATCAGGAGGCGCTGACGGCGGGTTGCGGCTGCTGTACCGAGAACCCGCCGTCGACCGCGCGGCCGGCGAATTCGAGGATGGTCGGCCTGGTGTCGTCGGCCCGCCACGCGACGGCGAGTTCGCACGGCGCGAGGCCGGCCACCGGGCGGGCGGTGAGCCCGGGCCAGCGGTACATCGGCACGTTGTTCTCGGCCAGCAGGCAGACGCCGAGGCCGAGACTCACGGCCTCCAGCTTGTCTTCGGGAGTCGCCGCCTCGGCGCCGATCTTCGGCTGCCGTCCGCTGCGCGCGTCGTTGCCGAGCCAGAAGTCACGGACCGCGCCCGCCTCGGTGGGCAGCGCGACGAACGGCTCGTCGAGCAGATCGGTGAACTCGATCGTCTCCTGATCGGCCAGCGGGTGGTTCTCCGGCAGCAGCACCCAGCGCGGCTCGGTGCGCAGCACCTGCCAGCGGTAGCGGTTCGGGTCGGGTAGCGGCAGCCACACCAGCGCCAGATCGGCCTGGCGGCCGGACAGGCCGCTGGACGGGTCGGTCCAGGAGGCCGCGTGCAGGGCCAGCCGATGGCCGCTGGCGCTCTCCAGATCGTTCAGCAGCCCGCGCCCGAGCGCGGACTGGATGCCGACGCGCAACACCTCGCCCGCCTCCTGCAGCGAGACGTTGGTGACCTCCCACAGCTCCAGGATCTTGCGCGCGCCCTCGAGCAGTTCCTTGCCGGCGACGGTCAGGGCGACGCTGCGCTGGTTGCGGTCGAACAGGACCACGTCGAGCTGGCGTTCCAGCTGCCGGATCTGACGCGACAGGGTGGGTTGAGCGATGTGCAGCCGCTGAGCGGCGTTGGTGAAGTGCAGTTCCTCAGCGACGGCGACGAAATACCGCAGGTCGCGCAAATGCGGGTCCATAGCCCCTTGCTATCAGAATCAGTCCTGAATTTCCAGCCTTATCAAGCCAGAAAGTTCGGATACGGGTACCAAAACATTCGACAGGTTTGTTAGAGACAGCATATTGCCTGTGATGGTGTGGCGCACCACCGCCTCCGCGAATGATCGGCATACCGCCGCTCAGGTGGCGGCAAAGATCAATCGGTCACTAGACCAGCATGAATAGCCGATTTCGCGCAACATCAAGTTCAGCTAAAGACCGACCGACCGGTTGCTGGGAGTCCGCTGACGGCCTGCTTCTGGCCGCCGCGGAGTCATTTGCACCCTCTATGGTGATTTTCGTCACATTATGGTTTGACCGACCGCTCAGACCGGTTTGCCGGCGCACAAAAAAGCGCTGCGGCCCCGGCTGGATCCGGGGCCGCAGCGCTCGGCTACGGAAGCGATTCAGACGCTGCGGGCGCGATCCTCGTACGCCTTGCGCTGATCGGTGTCGACGTCGTCGAGGAACGCGCGACCCGAACCCAGCGCGCGGGCCACGGTGTCGCCGACCGCGTCCGGCAGGATGCCGAACAGCTGCGCCAGCAAACCCGCCACCGCGGTCACCCTGACCTTCGACTTGGGCGCGGCGATCAGCCCGACGATGGCGGCGGCGATCTCCTCCGGCTCCGCCGGGCGCAGCAGCTTGGGCGGGGTGACACCCGAGCCGAGCTCGGTGTTGGTCAGCGTCGGCAGCACCGAGGAGAAACGCACGCCGGAGTCCCGGTACTCCTCGCGCAGCGTGTCGGTGAACCCGAGCACCGCGTGCTTGCTGGCGTTGTAGGTGGCCAAGCCGGGGATGTGGCTCTCGCCCGCCAGCGAGGCGATGTTGATGATGTGCCCGCTCTTGCGGGCCAGCATCCGGGTCAGACCCAGCTTCGAGCCGAGGATGACACCGTAGACATTGATGTCCAGGATCCGGCGGGTGATCTGATCCGGTTCGTGCACCAGCCGGCCGGTCGGCATGATGCCCGCGTTGTTGATCAGCACGTCGATCGGGCCGACGGCGCGCTCGACCTCGTCGAGGAAGCTCTCGAACGAGGCCGGATCGGTCACATCGAGCTTGCCGTAGTACTCGAAACCCTGCGCGGTGCCCGACTCTTTCACTGTCTGCTCGTCGATATCGCCGATCGCGATCTTTGCGCCGAGCGCCCGCAGCGCGGTGGCGGTAGCCAGCCCGATGCCACGGGCCCCACCCGTGATGGCAACGACCTTGCCGCGGATCTTCGAAGAGTCGCTCACTTCTTGCCTCCCTTGAGTTTCAGAACAGCCGGAATGTCGATGCGGCGCAGACCGCGGGCGCCGGCCGCGCGCATGGCGCCGACCGCGAACAGCAGCTTCGGCATCTGGTACGGGAACCAGAACAGCTCCTTCTGCTGAGTCGGCAGGATCGGCGTCGTAATCGCTTGCTGGCGGCAGTATTTGCGGACGCCCTCGGCCCCGCCCCAGCGCGCGCCGACACCGGACTGACCCCAGCCGCCCATCGGCAGCGCGAAGCTGAACAGGTTGCTGAAGACGTCGTTGATATTGACCGCGCCCGCATTGAGCTGCCGGGCGATCCGCTCGCCCCGCTCCTTGTCGCCGGTCCACACCGAGGCGGACAGGCCGTATATCGAATCATTCGCCAGCCGAATGGCTTCCGCCTCGTCGGCCACCTTCATGACCGGCAGTGTCGGGCCGAAGGTCTCCTCGGTGATACAGGACATCGTGTGGTCGACGTCGACCAGCACGGTCGGCTCGAATGCGGTGCCGAATCCGGCCCGCTTGCCGCCGGTGAGCACCTTCGCGCCGGCCGCGACGGCCTCGTCGACGTGGCGCTGCACGATCGTCGCCTGGTTCTCGTTGGCCAGCGCGCCCACGTCGTGCGCGGCCTGGCGATCGTCCACACCTTGGCGCAGCGCTTTGACATTCGCCGTCAGCTTGGCCACGAACTCGTCGTAGACCGGCGCCTCCACGTACACCCGCTCCACCGAGATGCACACCTGGCCGGAGTTGAACATGCCGCCGAAGGTGATGCCGTGCGCGGCGCGGTCGAGGTCGGCGTCGGCGAGCACGATGGCCGGGTCCTTGCCGCCCAGTTCCAGGCTGTAGGGCACCATCCGCTCGGCACAGGCCACCGCGATCCGGCGGCCGGTCGCGGTCGAGCCGGTGAACTGGATGTAGTCGGCGTGCTCGACCACGGCGGCACCGGTCGCACCCGCGCCGGTGACCACCGCGAGGACCGGCGGTGCGCCGATTTCGGCCCAGCCCCTTGCCAATTCGAGCGCGGACAGCGGCGTCACCTCGGACGGCTTCAGGATCACCGCGGCGCCCGCGGCCAGCGCGGGAAACACGTCCAGCGCGGGCATCGCCAGGGGGAAGTTCCACGGCGTGATCACCCCGACGACCGGGTACGGCTTGTACGCGGTGGTCAGCTTCTTGACCCGGGCCAGCGGGCTGTGCGGGGAGGGGTGGTCGTCGCTGAGGAACTTCGCCGCGCGGCGCGCGTAGTAGCCGACCAGATCGGTGGCGAACGCCGGGTCGATCAGCGAATCCACCCGTGGCTTACCGGTTTCCGACTGCACCACGTCGGCGATCTGCTCGGTGTTGTCGATCAGCCAGTCCTGCAGTTTCAGCAGCCATTCCTTGCGGCCGTCGGCGCCGATCGCCTCCCACTCCGGCTGATACAGGCGCAGCTCGCGCACCTTCGCCGCGACCTCGTCGGCGCTCACCGCGGGAACCGTGCCGACCAGCGCGCCGGTCCCGGGGTTGTGCACCTCGATGACGGTGGGTGCGGGCGCCGGGGCAGGCTTCTTCGCGGTCGCTTTGCGCGCCTGCGCCTTTTTTGCTGGTTCGGTGTCGGTCACGGTTGTTCTCCCACTGACGTTGTGCGGTGAGCCGATGGCGGGATGTGAAAGGCGCCACTGGACTATGATGTTGGCACAATCGAACTGGAGTTTCTTGGCTCAGTTTGTCAACTGGACCGGGCAATTTTGTACTCGAAGTACAAATGGGAGGACCTGTGACGGGCGCATCACCGGGCCGGACCGGGGCGGATCTCGAGGTGGTCCGCGACTGGCTCGCCGAATACGTCTACGAGACGATGCGGGCCGAGACGCTCGAACAGATCGTGGCGCGCCTGGACAGCACGATCGTCGCGCGCGTGCCCGAACTCGCCGATCGCGACATGCGTCGCGACCTCGCCGCGAGCACCCGCGCGCACGCCCGGCTGATGTTGAGCGGAATCACAAGCGACACCTACGAATTCACGATTCCGGAGGAGGCGCACGCGTTCGCGCGGACGATCGCGCGGCGCGGATTCGAGCTGCGCGTGCTGCTACGGACCTACCACGTCGGCATGGAGGGCGTGCTCGACTACATGACCGACGCGATCGATCAGCGCCAGGCCCCGCAGGAAATCGAGCGGGCAGTGATGCTGCGGATGTTCGAGCGCTCGACGAAATGGGTGAGCACCTCGGTCGAACTGCTCACCGAGACCTACATGGAGGAGCGCGAGCGAGTCATGCGGGCCGCGCTCAACCGGCGCACCGAGACCATCCGCGCACTGCTCGCCGGTGACGAGCTGGACGCCGACCTGGCCTCGGTCCGGCTCGGTTACCGGCTCGGTCAGCGCCACGTCGCGTTCGTGCTGTGGACCGACGAGGGCGAATCGGGCAGCGGGGACGGCGAAGCCATCGGATTGCTGGAAAGGGTCGCCACCCGGGTCGCCGCGGGCCTCGGTAGCAGCAGGCTGCTCACCGTCGCGTCCGGTGCCAGCGGCATGTGGGCCTGGGCCGGGCTCAACGAGGGGCCGAATTCCGATGGGGGACAGGGCGGTCGAGGTGACGCGGGGGAGCCTGGCGCGCTCGGGCGGATCGCCGCCGGACTGGTCGACGCGCCGGTCCGGGTCGCGTTCGGGGTTCCGGCGGGCCAGCTCGCCGGATTCCGGCAGAGTCATCGCGAGGCGGTCGCCGCCAGGCAGGTCGCCGATCGGGGTCCGGCCCGCCCGGACCGCGTCATCGGTTATCGCGACGTGGAGATCGCCTACCTGGCGGGCGCCGACGAAGTGGCGATGCACGGCCTGATCGCCAGGGAGTTGCGCGCGCTGTCCGGCTCGGACGCGAACGCGGCGCGACTGCGCGCGACACTGCACGCCTATCTGAAGAGCCATCGCAGTCCGGAGGCCACGGCGAAACTGCTCGGCGTACACAAGAACACGGTGCGGTACCGGATCCAGCGGATCGAGGAACTGCTCGGCCATCCGATCGAACAGCGCAGCTTGCCGCTGGAACTGGCACTGGCCTGCGTGGCCGCCTACGGCGCGGCCGCCCTGCCTACCGGATGATCACTCGGCCGCCTCACCCGCGGCCACCCGCCGCAGCGGCGGTTCGGTCGGCGCGACGGCCGGACGATCGGGTAGGTCGGCCAGCAGCTGCGTGGTTGCCGCGGCGATGGCCGTGACGGCCTTGTCGACGGCGGCCTTGGTCGTGGAGCTCAGGCCGGACACACCACCGACCGTGCGCACGTACTGCAGTGCGGCAGCATAGATTTCCTGCTCGGTAGCGGCAGGTTCCAGGCCACGAAGGAGGGTGATGTTGCTACTCATGCGAGCACAGTAGCTCTCTGGCCCGGTATGCGGCAGGGCAAGAAACTCCTCGGCCGAAATTGGACCGCCGGCGACCGCGCCGCGGCGAACCACACCGCGCCGCAGGCACGGCCAATAGACTCGGGCCCATGCCTGCCCGCGGTGTACCCACGTTGACGACCTTCCCGTACGACGAGCTGGATCAGCGCGAAGAGGACCACTGGTCCGGCGCGGCGGTCGCGGACGACGAGTTACGGGCGCTCGCGCTCGGCGCGTTCTACTCGGCCCGCTGGGACGCCTTCCACGACGCGCTGCTGCTCGGCCCCGAGCGCGAGCATCCGCTCGGCGACCGCCGGGAACTCGCCATCGACACCCTCACCGGCGCCTGGGGCATCACGGACGGCACCGAGGCGCAGGCCTCCATGGAGCAGCTGCTGGACGGTATGCACGCGCCGCTCTACGCGCTGGTCCACCCGCTGGTGATGGCCTCGATCAATGCCAGCGAGCGGGACCGCTTCGGCGAGCGGGCCGATCGGCACCGCGCCTTCCTGCGCCAGGTCGGGTCGTTCCGCGGGATGGACAACCCGGAGGCGCTGGTCCGCGACTACGACATCTGGTCACAGGCGATCAAGATCGGCTTCACCGATCATCTGGCCCGTCCGCTGCCCAGCGATATCCACGCCTGGGACCTGGCCCGGGTGGTCGCGGTCGCGCGGATGGCCTTCACCGCCGGCTACCTCGACGCAGACCTGGCCTGGGACTACCTCGCGCGGGCGCTGCCCATTGCCCAGGCCAAGTACCGCAACTGGCGCCAATTCGGCGACGCCTACCTCACCGGCTGGACCTACTGGCAGGCGTGTGAAGACCTGGCGGAACTGAAGAACGGCGGGGTGGACCGGCGCATGGAACTGCTGCGCCTGTGGATGCGCCCGACCAGCCCCTGGCGGCGGATCAGCCTCACCCCGACGCCCGTCGCGCAAGCCTGAGCAGGCGCCCGGCCCCCTGGTCGCTACCCGCCGTCGGGTAGCGACCGGAGGATGCCGCGGCCGTAACGCTGGAACTGCGCGTCGTCGACCATGCCGAGCGAATGCCGTTCGACCAGCAGTTCCCACTCCGAATACAGCTGTGCCACACCGGGATCGGCCGGGCCTGCGGCGCCGTCGGCGGAATCGCGGCGGACCGCGAAATTCACCGCGAGGGTGACGCGTTCGGTGTCGGAGCGGTCCGCGCCGGTGAAACGTAGCGTGACGTTGCCGTCGTGCACTTCCATGCCCGCCTCGCCGCGGGGCGCGCCGATCTCGCCCGCCGCTACCGGCGTGCCGTCGGTATTGCGGGCCCACAGCACCGCCGGGATGGGGAACTCGTGCGCGTAGCGGTTGCCGGCACCGATGGAAATGAACAGCAGCCGTCCGGTGGTCGCGGCGAGCAGGCCGGAACCGCTGCCCGCGGGCGCGTGCGCCGTCGCGATCGCGGTCTCCAGCACGTACTCGTCCGGCGTGACGTAGCGATGCAGCGCGGCTATCGCCGCCTTGGCCTCGCGGTGCGGCGCCATCCGGCGTACCGCGCGTTCCACGTCGGCCCGGGTCGGCCCGGACTTGCCCCAGCTGGGTGCGGGCGGGTTGAGATCCGGCGCGGCGACATCGATGCGCTGCGTGGACAGGATCTGGCTGTTGATCCGGTCCACGATCTCGCTCGCGGCCGGGACATCGTGCTCGGCGATGAGCACCGGTAACGGCGTACGGTCTGCGGGCACCCCGGTCAGCACCGGCGTCGGATATCTCAGGTAGATCTCGATGACCACCGCGTCGTCGGCGCGCCGATTCAGCCGGACCTTCAACAGGTCCGAAACCGGTACGTCGAGCACCCGCTCACCATCGGATCCCGGCCGCAGGACGATCAATCTCCCACGACCGTGACGCACTATCGCTGTGGGTGTCCGTAGTTCGACTATGTCCATACCCCCTGCGCTCTGTTGGATTTGCGGTGCTCGCGGGGCACTACGTGGTTACGCAAGCTACCGCCTTCGCGCCCGTCGCTCGCATCGCGGTGTTGTGTCGTCGCTCACGATAGGCCGAACATGCCATGATTGTGACCACTTGGAGTAACACAGCCGGAGGACTTCGGGAACCACCGACGTCCCTTCGCCGTTTACCTCTTTAACTGCACCTGCAGCCGAACTGCGCGATGTATCGACTAGACCGTACGCGGTAACGTGGCATGTCCGCATCCGAACCCTCCCGGAGCCGGACGCGCCCGACGCATCGCTTGCACGAACCGGAGACACCGGAAAGGACTGGCCGGCCGGCCGACGCTCTATGAACCGCAAGACAGTGTTTCGCACCCTGGCCATAGTCTCGGGCATTCTGCTCGTGATCTATGCGTTCAGCTACTTCGGCAATGACACGCGCGGCTGGAAGAACGTCGACACATCCGTCGCTTTGAGCCAGCTGACCGACAAGAACAACGTCAAGAACGTCCAGATCGACGACCGCGAGCAGCAGCTGCGCATCGAGCTGAAGAACGGCAACGACGCGACCGGTGGTCAGAGCAAGATCATCGCGAAGTACCCCGGCGGCAGCGAGACCGCCAGCCAGGTCTTCGACGCCGTGAAGAACTCGGGCGCGCCCTACAACACCGTGGTCAAGCAGGAGAGCTGGCTCACCCAGATCCTGCTGTTCGTGCTGCCGATGATCATCCTGCTCGGCCTGTTCATCTTCGTGATGGCGCGCATGCAGGGCGGTGGCCGCGGCGGCATGATGGGCTTCGGCAAATCGAAGGCCAAACAGCTGTCCAAGGACATGCCCAAGACCACGTTCGCGGATGTGGCCGGCGCCGACGAGGCGGTCGAAGAGCTCTACGAGATCAAGGACTTCCTGCAGAATCCGGTGCGCTACCAGGCGCTCGGCGCGAAGATCCCCAAGGGCGTGCTGCTGTACGGCCCGCCCGGTACCGGTAAGACGCTGCTCGCGCGCGCCGTGGCCGGTGAGGCGGGCGTGCCGTTCTTCACCATCTCCGGTTCGGACTTCGTCGAGATGTTCGTCGGTGTCGGCGCGTCCCGCGTGCGCGACCTGTTCGAGCAGGCCAAACAGAACAGCCCCTGCATCATCTTCGTCGACGAGATCGACGCGGTCGGCCGCCAGCGCGGCGCGGGCCTCGGCGGCGGCCACGACGAGCGTGAGCAGACGCTGAACCAGTTGCTCGTCGAGATGGACGGCTTCGGCGACCGCACCGGCGTCATCCTGATCGCCGCCACCAACCGGCCCGACATCCTGGACCCGGCGCTGCTGCGGCCCGGCCGGTTCGACCGGCAGATCCCGGTCGGCAACCCCGACCTGGCGGGTCGTCGCGCGATCCTGCGGGTGCACTCGCAGGGCAAGCCGATCTCGCCCGATGCCGACCTGGACGGCCTGGCCAAGCGCACGGTCGGCATGTCCGGCGCCGATCTGGCCAACGTGATCAACGAGGCCGCGCTGCTCACCGCGCGCGAGAACGGCGCCGTCATCACCGGCGAATCGCTCGAGGAGTCGGTGGATCGCGTGGTCGGCGGTCCGCGCCGCAAGAGCCGGATCATCAGCGAGCACGAGAAGAAGATCACGGCCTATCACGAGGGCGGGCACACGCTGGCCGCCTGGGCGATGCCCGATATCGAGCCCGTCTACAAGGTGACCATCCTGGCCCGCGGCCGCACCGGTGGCCACGCCATGACGGTGCCCGAGGACGACAAGGGCCTGATGACCCGCTCGGAGATGATCGCCCGCCTGGTGATGGCGATGGGCGGCCGCGCGGCCGAGGAGCTGGTGTTCCACGAGCCGACCACCGGCGCGTCCTCCGATATCGACCAGGCGACCAAGATCGCCCGCGCGATGGTCACCGAATACGGCATGAGCGCGCGCCTCGGCGCGGTCCGCTACGGCCAGGAGGCGGGCGATCCGTTCCTCGGCCGTTCCATGGGCCAGAGCTCGGACTACTCGCACGAGGTCGCGGGCGCCATCGACGAGGAGGTGCGCAACCTGATCGAGGCCGCGCACACCGAGGCGTGGGCCATCCTCAACGAATACCGCGACGTGCTCGACGTGCTGGCGACGGCGCTGCTCGAGCGGGAGACGTTGCACCGCAAGGAACTCGAGACGCTGCTCGCCACCGTGGAGAAGCGGCCCCGGATCACCGCGTTCAACGACTTCGGCGACCGCGTGCCGTCCAGCAAGCCGCCGGTCAAGACCCCGGGCGAGCTGGCGCTCGAGCGCGGCGAGCCGTGGCCGCCGCCGGAGCAGGTGCCCGCACCGCTGCCCGCGGGGGCGGCCCGGGAGGGCCAGCCCGCCAACGGCTACCCGGACGACGGTGGGTATCACGCCCAGCCGCAGTACGGCTACCCGGCGCAGCCCGCGACCGGCTACCCGCTGCCGCAGGCGCCCGCGCCCGGCTATCCGCAGCGCGGTGGCACGCATGGCTCGCGTCCGGACTACGGCGCTCCGGCCGGCTGGTCGGCGCCCGGCTGGCCGCCGCGCGAAGAGCAGCAGCCCGGCCAGCCGAGCGGCTGGACCGAACAGCCGCAGCGCGGTGGTCACCAGCAGTGGGCCCCGCCGCAGGGTGGTGGCCAGGACGGCAATTACGACCGTCGCGGCAACTATGGCGATCGCCCCGGCTACGACGAGCAGGGCCGCCCGAACCAGAACGGTGAGGGCGAGAACAATGAGTGGGATGGACCGAACGGTCGGCACTGACCCACGGGCGGCCTCGCCCGGCCTCGTGGCCGGGCGAGCTGTCGTCTCCGGGCCTATCGCGCTCGTCCGGAGCAGTGCCGATTAGGCTCGACCACCGGGGTGCCGAATGATTGCCGGCGCCCGAGATTTTGGAGGTGTCCTCGATTGTCGGCCAACAATCACCTCGGCGGTCACACGCTCGCCGATCCGGACGGTGCCGCGGAAAACGGGTCGGCCAACGGTGTGACCGGCCCTGAGCTGGTCGCGCTGGAGACCGGTAAACCGTTCGACCAGGCCAGAGCCGAAGCCGCGGTCCGGGAATTGCTGATCGCGGTCGGCGAGGATCCCGACCGGCCCGGATTGGTCGACACCCCCGCGCGGGTCGCCCGCGCCTATCGCGAGATGTTCGCCGGGCTCTACGTCGAACCGGACGCGGTGCTGAACACCACGTTCGACGAGGGGCATCAGGAACTGGTGCTGGTCCGCGATATCCCGCTGTACTCCACCTGTGAACACCACCTGGTCTCGTTCCACGGTGTCGCGCACGTCGGGTACATCCCCGGCAAGCACGGCCGGGTCACCGGGCTGTCCAAGCTGGCCCGCGTGGTCGATCTCTACGCCAAGCGTCCGCAGGTCCAGGAACGACTGACCAGTCAGATCGCCGACGCCGTCATGCGCAAGCTGGATCCGCGCGGCGCGATCGTGGTGGTCGAGGCCGAGCATCTCTGCATGGCGATGCGCGGCATCCGCAAGCCGGGCGCGAGCACCACCACCTCGGCGGTGCGCGGCCTGCTGCAGTCGAGTCCGTCATCGCGTGCCGAGGCCCTCGACCTCATTCTGCGCAAGTGAGCGGATCCCGGATGATCGTGCCCGCGGTCCGGCGGACGAGCCACCGGCTCGGCGCGCCGGCGTGTGTCCGGTGTGAGGCAGCATCATGAATTTCGCGCGCGACGGCCGCCACTGCGTGGTGATGGGCGTCGTCAACGTGACCAGTGACTCGTTCTCCGACGGCGGGCGCTATCTGGATCCGGAAGTCGCGATCGCGCACGGCGTCGAGCTGTACGCGGCGGGCGCCGACATCATCGACGTCGGCGGCGAATCGACCCGGCCGGGTGCGGTGCGGGTCGATCCGGACACCGAGGCGGGCCGGGTGGTGCCGGTGATCCGCGGCCTGGTCGCCGCAGGCGTGCCCACCAGCGTCGACACCATGCGCGCCGGAGTGGCCGAGGCCGCGCTGGCGGCCGGAGTGTCGGTGGTGAACGACGTGTCCGGCGGTCGTGCCGACCCCGATATGGTGAAAGTCGTTGCCGCGGCCGAAGTTCCGTGGATCCTGATGCACTGGCGGGCGGGCGCCGACTACCGGCACACCGGTCCGGCCGATCACTACGACGACGTGGTCGCCGAGGTGCGCGCCGAACTCGCCGGTCAGGTCGATGTCGCAGTCGCCGCGGGGGTCGACCCGGCCCGGCTGATCCTCGACCCTGGGCTCGGCTTCGCGAAGAACGCCGAGCACAACTGGGAGCTGCTCGGCGCACTCCCCGAACTGGTCGGGGCCGGTCTGCCGGTGCTCATCGGCGCCTCGCGCAAGCGCTTTCTCGGCGCGCTGCTCGCCGGCGACTCGGGTCCGCGTCCGCCGGACGGGCGGGAGACCGCCACCGCGACGATTTCGGCGCTGGCCGCCATGCACGGCGCGTGGGGGGTGCGCGTACACGACGTGCGCGCCTCGCTGGACGCCATCACGGTTACCGATGCCTGGCAGCGCGCGGCCGCGGCTCGCGCGGGCAGGCCGAGCTCGCTAGGAGCGCATCGATGAGTGGAACCCGGACCGACGCCGCGCGCCCAGTGGCACAGCAGGATTCGCCGAGCGGCCGCGGTGCGACCCGGATCGAACTGCGCGGCCTGCGCGCGTTCGGGTACCACGGGGTGTTCGAGCACGAGCGGCGCGACGGTCAGGAGTTCGTCGTCGATCTGACCGTGTGGGTGGATTTCGCGCGTGCCGTCGCCACCGACGACATCGCCGACACGGTGCACTATGGCGAGTTGGCCGACAATGCCGTGCGGATCATCGAGGGCCCGCCCCGCAATCTCATCGAGACCGTGGTGTCCGAGATCGCCGACGAGGTGATGACCGATCCGCGGATCACCGCGGTCGAGGTGGTGCTGCACAAGCCTTCCGCGCCCATCCCGCACACCTTCGCCGACGTCCGGGTCGTCGCCGCGCGGCACCGCGAGGAGCAGCAGGAATGAGTCGCGCCGTCCTGTCCATCGGTTCGAATCTGGGGGACCGGCTCGCGCATCTGCGCAGCGTGGTGCACGGTTTCGGCGATCAGCTCGTCGCGGTCTCACCGGTCTATTCGACCGCGCCCTGGGGCGGAGTCGAGCAGGACGACTATCTCAATGCCATTGTCGTGGCCGAGGATCCGGAGCTCGGCTGCCGGGATTGGCTGCGTCGCGGTCAGGCCCTCGAGCAGGCCGCCGCGCGGGTCCGCGAAGTCCGCTGGGGCCCACGGACGCTCGATGTCGACGTGATCTGGTGTGCCGAACGGTCCGGGGACGGACTCGTGGCATGTTCGAGCACCGACCCGGTGCTCACGCTGCCGCATCCGCAGGCGCACCGGCGGGCCTTCGTCCTCATTCCCTGGCTGGATCTCGACCCGGACGCGACGCTCGAGGTCGAGGGCGGCGCACGGCGGGTTGCCGATCTGCTGGCCGAGCTGCCCGCGGCCGACCGTGCGGGCGTGCACCGGACCGATCTCGCGCTGACCGCCGAAGGGCCGGTCAGATGAAGCTGAAGCCGACGCGCGTGCTGGACCTGGTCGCGAACGTGGTGATCGCCGCGATCGTCGCCTGGATCGCGACGCGGATGGCCTACAACAGTTTTCCGCCGATCTCGATCTTCGCGGGCGCCTCGCTGTATCCGGTGGCCGCGATCGAGGCGGTGCTGGCGTTCGTGATCCGGTCCCGGGTCAACGACAACGACCTCGGCAACGGCAGGCATCAGCTGCATCCCATCACCGCCGCCCGTGCGGTCGCGCTGGCCAAGGCCTCGTTGCAGGTCGGTTCGATCGCCGCGGGGGTCTGGCTCGGCTTCCTCTGCTGGGTCTTCCCGCAGCGCGGCACGCTCGGCGCGGCCGCGGCGGACAGTCCCGGGGCGATCGTCGGGATGCTGGCGGGGGTGGCTTTGGTTGCTGCGGCCCTGTGGCTCGAGTATTGCTGCCGGGCTCCGGAGGACCCGACCGACGACCCCGCAACTACTTAGCAAATATTATCGGCGGAATCACCGGACGAGACTGTGGGCGCGGCGAGACGATCAAGCTACCCTGGCGTGCATGGTTTCACCCTCCCGTACCAGCACTTCCCGTCGCCGACGGGAAGACGCGGGAAAATTCTTCATCGGCGTGCTGATTCTGCTCGGGCTGGTTGCCAGCGTTTTCCTGATCTTCAGCAACAGCCTGCAGTACGTACGGATCGGTCTGGTGGCGGCGCTCTGGGCGGCCGTCATCGGGGCATTGGCCGCGACGAGGTACCGCAAAGAAGCGACGATCGACAAAGCCAAGGTGCGCGACCTGCAGACGGTCTATGAGTTGCAGCTCGAGCGGGAGGTCACCGCGCGCCGCGAATTCGAACTCGGGCTCGAGGCCCGGGTGCGCGAGGAAGTGGGCGCCGACGCCGCCGAACTGGCCGCGTTGCGCGCCGAACTCACCGTGCTCCGGCAGAGTCTGCAGCGCCTTTTCGACGGTGACCTGCTGATGGAGCGGCCCGCGCTGCGCGCCGACGCGACCCGGATCCAGGAGCTGACGAGCACCGTCGGCGACTCGGCGAACAATAGCTCCACGAATGCCGGAGTCTGGTCCTACGGCCCCAACCAGCAACCACGCAGCACCGTCACCCCCGTCTTCACCCCCGACCATCCCGAGCCGCCGGCCTTCGCCAGCCCCTTCGACGACCCGGTCACCGCCGAGACCTCGGTGGTCTCCCTCGACGACGAGACCGATGCCGAGATCACCGACACCGATATCGCCGCCGAGCCCGCCGCATCTGCCGAACCCGCCGAACCTGCCGACGAGGATGCCGCCCCCGCGTCCCACGGCTGGGCCGACGCCTTCACCGAGGGCCCAGTCGTCGAGCAAACCCCCGACCCCGAGCCGACGCCGCCCCTCCCGTCCAAGCCCGCGGTCACCCCGTGGCCGATCGCGTCTACACCGTCGACCCGCCCCTCCGCCTGGCCGACCACCACATCCCCACCCGTCGGCACCGCCAGCTCCCGCCGCCGCAGGCGCGCCGAACCCGATACCGACTCCGCCACCCCCGAACGCCGCCTCTCGGTAGCCGAAATCATGGCCAACCTCCAATCCGAGGAACAAAGCCGCGACCGCCGGTAAATCACACGAGTGCAGCTCCGAAGAACAGAGCCGCGCCCCCTCCTGAACAACCCTGCGACGTCGACCTCAGGCGAAACTCCCCTCCCCGACAGCACCACCACGGAGCGAGCCCGACGAGCGACCCGTTCGCGGCCGTCTCGTGTCTCAGCTGTCGAAGCGCACGCGCCGCAGGCGCAAGTCTCGACAGCTGAGACACGAGACAAAAGGGGCCGCGAACCCGCCGCGCCCGCGCGGCCAATAACACTGCGGTGAATATCACTGCCTAGGGGCGTGGCATCGGCAAACGCTGGGCCGATATTCTCGATGGCGAAACGTCCGGTACCCGCATGGCGGGACTGGAACGACATCGAGAGGACAACGTTGACCTCGAGAAGCGTTAATTCTGACGACGCGCCTTCGAGTTACGACCCTGCTCCCGCACGCCTCACGGTAGGCATCGTCTCGGCGGGCCGGGTGGGCTCGGCACTGGGTGTCGCACTCGAGCGAGCCGGACATGTGGTGTTCGGGACCGCGGCTATTTCCGATGCGTCGGTGCATCGGGCGCGGACTCGGCTGCCCGATTCGGAGATCCTGCCGGTCGAGGATGTGGCTGTGCGCAGCGAGTTGCTGCTGCTCGCGGTGCCCGATACCGAGCTCGCGGGTCTGGCTCGCGGTTTGGCTGCGGCGAAGGCGGTCCGGCCGGGCACCATCGTCGCGCACACCTCGGGCGCGAACGGCATCGGCGTGCTCGCTCCGCTGGCCGAGGTCGGCGCGCTGCCGCTGGCCATTCATCCGGCGATGACGTTCACCGGTCACGACGAGGACATCACCCGGCTGGGCAACGCGTGTTTCGGCATCACCGCCGCCGACGAGATCGGTTACGCCATCGCACAGGCGCTGGTGATCGAGATGGGCGGCGAGCCGGTGCGGGTGCCGGAGGAGCATCGCGCGCTGTATCACGCCGCGCTCGCGCACGGCAGCAATCACCTGGTCACGGTCATCGTGGACGCGGTGGCCGCGTTGCGGGTCGCGCTGTCGGGGCCCGGTCTGCTCGGGCAGCAGGTGGTCGATGATCAGCCGAACGGGCTGGCCGAGCGACTGCTGGCCCCGCTGGCGTCGGCCGCGCTGGACAACGCGTTGCGGCGCGGTCAGTCGGCGCTGACCGGTCCGGTCGCGCGCGGTGACGCCGAGGCGGTGGCCGCGCATCTGCGCGCGCTCGAATCCGTCGATCCCCGCCTGGCCGAGGGCTACCGCGCGCTGTCGCTGCGCACCGCCGAACGGGCAGGCACCAATCCCGCTGTCATCGAGCTGCTGAAAGGGCGCTGATGTTCGATCCGAAATTACGTGGCGCCTTCAAGCCGGGCGAGCTGACCGTGCACCACGATCCGGCCGTGCTCACCCAGGTGTCCACCGCACTGCGCGGGGTGGGCCGCACCGTCGCGCTGGTCCCGACGATGGGCGCGCTGCACGAGGGCCATCTGGAGATCGTGCGCCAGGCCAAGAAGACCAATCAGGTCGTGATCGTCTCGATTTTCGTGAATCCGCTGCAGTTCGGCGTGAACGAGGATCTGGACAAGTACCCGCGCACCCTGGACGCCGATGTGGCGTTGTTGCGCGCGGAGGGCGTCGAGCTGGTGTTCGCACCGAGCGTGTCCGAGATGTACCCGGACGGCCCGCGCACCACCGTGCAGCCGGGCCCGATCGGCGCGGAACTCGAAGGGGCAAGCAGGCCAACCCATTTCGCGGGCATGCTGACCGTCGTCGCGAAGCTGCTGCAGATTGCCCGGCCGACCGAGGTGTATTTCGGCGAGAAGGACTATCAGCAGCTGACGTTGATCCGGCAGCTGGTCCGCGACCTGAACTTCGACGTCCGGATCAAGCCCGTGGTGACCGTGCGCGAGCCGGACGGGCTCGCCATGTCCTCTCGGAACCGTTTTCTCGATGCGGCGCAACGGGAATCGGCGCTCGCGTTGTCGGCCGCGCTGGCGGCGGGCAAGCATGCGGGCGGTCTCGGCGCCGAGGCGGTGCTCGCCGCGGCTCGTCAGGTGCTCGACGCCGCGTCCGGCGTCGACCTCGACTACCTCGAATTGCGTTCTGCCAATTTAGAAACCGCGCCCGCCGTCGGCAATGCTCGGCTGCTCGTAGCGGCCAGAGTCGGCCAGACCCGGCTGATCGACAACACCGCCGTCACGCTCGGCGCCCCGATCGACGGCCACCCCAACGTTTCCGCCACCCGGACCTCCCAGCCCGCCTGAGCCGCACCAACGAAAGGGCGACGCCATGCTGCGCACCATGATGAAGTCGAAGATCCACCGCGCCACGGTGACCCACGCCGACCTGCACTACGTCGGTTCGGTCACGGTCGACCAGGACCTGCTCGATGCCGCCGATCTGCTGGAGGGCGAGCAGGTCTGCATCGTCGACATCGACAACGGCGCTCGCCTGGAGACCTATGTCATCGCGGGTGAACGCGGTTCCGGCGTGATCGGAATCAACGGTGCCGCCGCTCATCTGGTGCACCCCGGCGATCTCGTCATTCTCATCGCCTATGGCCAGATGAATGAGCAGGAAATCGCGGAATACGACCCGAAGGTAGTTTTCGTGGACGAGCGCAATCGTCCGGTAGAACTCGGTTCGGACCCCGCGCACGCGCCCGAGGGTTCCGGATTGACCTCGCCGCGATCCCTGTCCTTCGCGGGCTGAGCAACCGGCGGGCATGAGATGCTGCTGACGATCGACGTCCGCAATACCCATATCGTTCTCGGGCTTTTCTCGGGCAGCGGCGCGCATTCGAAACTGGTGCGGCACTGGCGGATCCATACCAATCCGTTACTGACCGCGGATGAATTCGCCATGCAGGTGCGCGGCCTGATCGGTGCACAGCTGGACGAGGTGATCGGAGTTTCCGCGCTGTCCACGGTGCCGCCGGTGCTGCGGGAACTGCGCACCATGCTGACCCAGTATTGGGCGCATGTGCCGCACGTGCTGGTCGAACCCGGGGTGCGCACGGGGATTCCGCTGCTGGTGGACAACCCGAAAGAGGTGGGCGCGGACCGGATCGTGAACTGCTTGGCCGCCTATCAGCATTATTCGTCGCCGACGATCGTCGTCGATTTCGGCACGGCCATCTGTGTCGATCTCGTGTCGGGCAAGGGCGAGTTCCTCGGCGGCATCATCGCGCCCGGGGTGGAGATTTCGATGGAGGCCGTGGTCGAACGCACTGCGATGCGCCGGGTCGAGCTGACCAGGCCGCGTTCGGTGGTCGGCAAGAACAGCATGGAATGCATGCAGTCCGCGGCGGTCTTCGGTTTCGCCGGGATGGTGGACGGACTGGTGGACCGGATTCGGGACGAGTTCGAGGCTTTCGCCGGCGACGATGTCGCGGTGGTGGCGACCGGGCCGAGCGCGCCGTTGATCGTCCCGGAATCGGAAACCATCGAAGATCACGACCCCTATCTGACGTTGACCGGTTTGCGCCTCGTATACGAGCGCAACCAACGTCGCAAGGGTGCCGCCTGAGTTCCGGGGTGTCGGATTCGTCGCACCGGAACGGGCTTGCCGAGTCCACGTCCGGTACTGATACACTCACCGCTGTGTATTTCCGCGTGCGCACCCAGGAGTGTTGTCGAGGCTGATCTGGCCTCGACCGTTCGAGGCTGACCATCTGCCCTCGACCGTTCACCAACTCCTGGAGATTCGCTCATGCGTTCTTCTGTTCTTTCCCTTTCCTCCGCACGTGACGACTTTTCGGCTACCCCGCCGCTCGATCGTGCCGTGGCTTCCGCATTACCGACGCGGCTGCGTCCCGCCGACCTGTTGCGGTTGACCGACGAAGGCGCCGAAGACGTACTGGCCGGTCGATACGACCACCTGCTTCCCGCGAATGGCGTCTGGCCCGCCGAGGAACGCTGGGCGGCTCGGCTGCTCGCCGATGACGAGGTGGATGTCTGGCTGATCAGCTGGACGCCGGGGAAATCCACCGAATTGCACGATCACGCCGGCTCACTGGGCGCGTTGACCGTGCTCAGTGGCGCGCTTTCGGAATTTCGCTGGAACGGCACCGAACTGCGCCGCCGCATCCTCACCGCCGGCGATCAGGCGTCGTTTCCGATCGGCTGGGTGCACGATGTGATGCGCGCCCCCGCGCAATCCGTGACCAGCACCGCCGACGCCGCCGCGACGGATCCGGCACTGCTCGAACCGACGCTCAGCGTGCACGCGTATTCGCCGCCGCTCACGGCCATGTCCTATTACGAGGTCACCGGCCACGGCACCCTGCGGCGCTCCCGAACCGTTCTCACCGACCAGCCCGAAGGTGATATGTGATGGAACATTTGACTATCGATCAGATGCTCGACAACGCCCGGGCGCAACTGACCCGGATCTACGCTTTCGAATTGCCGAAGGCCCTCGCCCGTGGCGCGATTCTGGTCGACATCCGGCCGCAGGCGCAGCGGGTCCGTGAAGGCGCCCTGCCGGGCGCGCTGGTGATCGAGCGGAATGTGCTGGAATGGCGCCTCGACCCGTCGAGTTCCGCGCGGCTGGCCCTGGCCACCGATCACGAGATCGAATGGATCATCGCGTGCTCGGAGGGCTATACCTCCAGTCTCGCCGCGGCCTCCCTGCAGCAACTGGGATTGCGCCGGGCCACCGACCTGGTCGGAGGTTTCCACGCCTTGAAGGCGGCGGGCCTGCTGCACATCGGAATGCGCGCGCCGCACTTCGCTCGCGAGGTCGCCGCGCTCGCCTCGCTGTAATTGCGGCGTAATCGCTGCCAGCCCGAAAGATCCGGGCCACCAAGAGTTTTCGCAGCTCGGCGCACCGTGATGGCAATTTCGGACCGGGCGGTACCGCACAAATCCGGCAGCCGCACCGGTCCGTTCCGATGTGGCCGGTGTTACCCCGCGCGTTAGTGCCGTGGTCGGGACCATCTCCGGACGCGGTACCGGGGCGGGCGGCCCGCAAAACGATTTCCGATGCACGCTAGGGTTGTTGGATGTGAGCACCGCCAACACTTCCCCCACCAGCGATCCCGCATCGGATTCGCGGCCTGCCGTGGCGACCGAGGCCGACGACGCCCCCGAGCAGATCCGGATTCGCAAGGAGAAGCGGGAACGGTTGCTCGCGGCCGGCGGTGACGCGTATCCCGTGGTGGTGCCGCGGACGCATACCCTCGCCGAAATTCGCGCCGCATATCCCGATCTCGCCGCCGACACCCAGACCGGTCTGCAGGCCGGTGTCGCCGGACGCGTCATATTCATGCGGAATACCGGCAAACTGTGTTTCGCGACGCTGCAGGAGGGCGACGGCACCAAGTTGCAGGCGATGATCAGCCTGAACGGGGTCGGCGCGGACGCGCTGGCGGCCTGGAAGGCCGATGTGGACCTCGGTGACTTCGTTTTCGTGCACGGCGAGGTGATCTCCTCGCGAACCGGTGAATTGAGCGTCATGGCCGATTCCTGGTTCATGGCCGCCAAGTCGCTGCGACCGTTGCCGGTGGCGCACAAGGAGATGAACGAGGAGTCGCGGGTCCGGCAGCGCTATGTCGATCTGATCGTGCGACCCGAGGCCCGGGAAATGGCGCGCACCCGGATCGCGGTGGTGCGTGCGCTGCGTAACGCGCTCGAGCGCCGCGGTTTCCTCGAGGTGGAGACGCCGATGCTGCAGACGTTGCACGGCGGTGCGGCGGCCCGGCCGTTCGTCACCCATTCCAATGCCTTGGATATCGATCTCTACCTGCGTATCGCGCCGGAACTGTTCCTGAAGCGCTGTGTGGTCGGCGGACTCGAGCAGGTCTTCGAGATCAACCGGAACTTCCGCAACGAGGGTTCGGACTCCACGCATTCCCCCGAGTTCGCGATGCTGGAAACGTACCAGGCGTACGGAACCTACGACGACTCCGCGCGGATGACCCGGGAATTGGTGCAGGAAGTCGCCCAGGAGGTGTTCGGCACCCAGGTGGTGACCCTCGCCGACGGCACCGAATACGACCTGCGCGGCGAGTGGGCGACCGTCGAGATGTACCCGTCTCTCTCGGACGCCCTCGGCGTCTCCGTGACACCGGAAACTTCGATAGCCGAATTACGCGCGCTTGCCGATCGGGTCGGTCTGGAAATTCCCGAGGACAAGGGCTATGGGCACGGCAAACTTGTCGAGGAACTGTGGGAACACCAGTACGGCGACAAGCTGTACGCGCCGACTTTCGTGCGTGACTTCCCAGTGGAGACATCACCGCTCACCAGGCAACATCGGTCCACCGCGGGCGTCACGGAGAAGTGGGATCTGTATGTCCGTGGCTTCGAGTTGGCTACTGGCTATTCGGAGTTGGTGGATCCGGTGATCCAGCGCGAGCGCTTCGTGGATCAAGCCCGGCTGGCCGCCCAGGGCGACGACGAGGCCATGGCCTTGGACGAGGACTTCCTTGCCGCGATGGAGCACGGCATGCCGCCGACCACCGGTACCGGTATGGGAATCGATCGTCTCTTGATGGCGTTGACGGGTCTCGGAATCCGGGAAACAATACTGTTCCCAATTGTGCGACCGGTCACTCGCTGACGAGCTGATTGCAAAATCTCGGCCTCGTCTTGGAAATTTGGGAATTCGAGGTATTCTTGCCTCGGGTAATCGGCCTAGTATGCGGGTCGCACGATTTCGAGAGGACGTTCATCTCATGGCAAAGAAGGTCACCGTTAGCCTGATCGACGATGTCGATGGTGAGTCCATCGCGGACGAGACCATCGAGTTCGCGATCGACGGTGTGTCGTACGAGATCGACCTGTCGTCGGCAAATGCCGCGAAGCTGCGCGACGGGCTGGAGGAGTGGGTTTCGAGCGCACGCCGGGTGAGTGGCCGGCGCCGGGTCAAGGCCGCCGCCACCGCGACGGGTGCCCCGAAGGGCCGGGTCTCGATCGACCGGGAACAAAGCGCGGCAATTCGCGATTGGGCACGTCGGAATGGGCACAAGGTGTCCGCGCGGGGCCGTATCTCCGCCGACATCACCGACGCGTACAACAAGGCCGCCAAGGGTTAGTTTCGTATTTTTCACACCGCCGCCCCCGCGAATCGTGCGACGTCGGGGCGGCGGTCTTGTATTTAGTGGTTGCGGTCCCGTCGTCGTTCATAGGCAGCGGATATTGCCGCAGCGCCGGCGGACACGCGGTCCGGCGTGGCGCGCGGCTCGATCTTGCTCGTAGTTCCAGGACACGGCACCATGGAAACGTGCAACGGTCACTGGCGGTATGGAGAGGCGAGGTATCGGCGCAGTGACTGGATTCGTCGGATCATTTTTGCGATTCCAAGATGACACGGGACGGCAGCAGGAGTTCATGCTGACGCCCGAGCAGGAGCGCATCACGATCGGCCGCTCCCCGCAGGCCGACCTCGCGCTGTCCTGGGACGCCGAGGTGTCCCGCTTGCATGCTGCGATCGAGTATCTCGGCGCCCAGTGGACCATCGTGGACGACGGCCTTTCGCGCAACGGCACTTTCGTCAACGGTGACCGACTGGTCGGCAGGCGCAGGCTGATGGCGGGGGATGTCATCCGGGTCGGTACCTCGCGGGTGTCCTTTCACGATTTCGGCGGCGTGGCCGACGACATCACCCGCACCTCCACCGGCACCACGCCTACCACCAGCCAGCTCACCGATACCCAGCGCTCGGTGCTGATCGCGCTGTGCCGCCCGTACAAGAACGGTGCGGCCTTCGCCACCCCAGCGTCGAACCAGCAGATCGCCGAGGAATTGTTCCTCAGCGTCGACGCGATCAAGACCCATCTGCGGGTGCTGTTCGGCAAATTCGGCGTGGAAGATCTGCCGCAGAACGCGAAACGGGTCCGCCTGGCGTTTCTGGCGATTCAAAGCGGACTCATCTCCGACCGGGACCTGTGAGACTCCCGTAGACGATTGCTTAGTCAGCCGAGCTTCTCGGCCATGGATAGCCGTGTCCGAACCGGCTTGACTGAGAACCAGGAACCGGAGCGATGAGGGCTCCGGTCGGGTTTCGCACAGGAGGAACAATGACCGCCGCACGTCTCATCGCCCTGGTGGTGGCCACGCTGGCCACGGGCCTGATCGCAGGCCTCTTCTACGGGTACGCGAACTCGGTGATGCCCGCGCTGAATCAGACCGACGACCGCACGATGATCGATGTGATGCAGAAGATCAACGTGGTCATCATCAATCCGGTCTTCATGATCGGGTTCCTCGGTACCGTCGGCTTCTCGATCCTCGCGGCGCTGCTGCATCTGGGCAAGGAGCAGCGCACCGTGCTGCTCTGGATCGGCGTCGGCCTGGTGATCAACGTGATCGCTTTCGCGGTCACCTCCGGCCTGAACGTGCCGCTGAACAATCAGCTCGCTGCCGCCGGTGACGTCGCGCAGATCGCCGATCTGGCCGCGGTGCGGGCCGATTTCGAAGCTGTCTGGGTCCGCTGGAACATCGTCCGCGCGGTGCTGCACACGCTGGCCTTCCTGGTGCTGTGCGGCGCGCTGTTCGTCGCCGGCATCCAGCACGGCAAGGCGAACGCCGCGGCGGGCTCGGCGGCGACCGGACCGCAGGCGGCGCAGGGGCAGTTCCCCGGCCAGCCCGGTGTCGCGGCCTACCGGCAGGGCTGAGGCCACAACCGCCGCAACAGATTCGACGACCCCGTCACCCGGTTGATCCGGGCCCGGCGGGGTCGTTGCCGTCGGCTCGGCGAACAGCCGCTGCGGCTACGGCTTCACGTGCCGGACCCCACCGCTTCGCCAGCTGGGTGAGTTCGGCGATTTCCCCCTCGACGTCCTCGGCGGACGAGGGCAGCGGCACCGTCGTACCGACCGGCCGCACACCACGTTGCTTCGCCGCGCAAGCCCGGGCGAGCTGAACGGCGTACTGCTCCAGGGGATCTCGGCTCGAAGATGCTGCTACCGGGGTAGCCGGGTCGTAGCGCGCCAGGATGCGCAGGCAATCGCGGATCTCGATCACCGTGCGGTGCAGCAGGAATCGGCTGCCGAGGTCGGGTGAGACCGGATCGCGATAGACGCACTCCGGGCACGCGGCAGTCAGATCCGACCACAGCGGTAGCAACCGGCGCCGGCACCGAGCCGGATAGTCCAGGCCGAGGCGGGTTCAGGCGTGCAGGACTACCGGAATGGCCATGACCGCGGCGAACAGCGTGAGTTGATAGAGCGCGAAGTCACGATCGGTGGCGATCTGAATGCTGGTGAAGACGCTGGGTGTGCCGTTCAGCTGGTACGCGCACGAGAGCGGGCCCCAGACGAAACTGAGGACGTGCAGGCCGACCACCCCGAGTGCCATCGCGGGCACCACGAGTCCCCGGCGGTCGGTGCTCGTCCGTAGCTCCGCGAGGCCGATCCGGACGAGCAGCGTGTCCATCCAGAAGATCAAGGGGCACAGCGAGAGCCAGAACCCGGTCGCGTGCCAGCCGACGTCCTGCTCGATCAGCAGGCCCGCGGTCCTCGCGCGGCTGCCGAAGGCCAGACCGACACCGCAGCAGAGCAGTGCGAAGCCGAACAGGGCAGGCAGCGGGAGGGTTTCGCCGAGCACCGCGCCGAGCGTGACGATGGTGAGAGCCGCGACGAACACCAGCACGCAGATCGTGAGCTGGAACAGCAGCGCGGCCGAGAGGCGGCCGCCCGAGGCCGTCGTCAGCCACCGCTGCCAGGTCGGTTCCCGCAGCGCGGCCGAGCAGGCCAGACCGGCGAGCACGAGGGTGCCCTGACGTTCGAGCAGCGTCGCGCGAAAGACGAAGCCCCGCACCGCGGCCAGCGCCAGCGCGAAGCCGATGATCGGCGCGGACAGCGCGGTGGGCCAGGACGAGTGCAGCACGCGGGGCGCTCAGTCCCGGAAAAGCACTCGCCGCAGCGGTGATTTGGACGTCTCGGTCCGCGCCGTGGACATGATGAGCGAGGCGAACAGCTCGGCCTGCCGTTCGGCGAGATCGTCGTAGTCGCCGCGGTGCAGCACCCGCAGCACGGTCTCCGGTCGCACGTTGGGGAACAGGATCTGGACGGCCGCGTCCGGCGCGGTGGAGCGCTGCCCGCCGTGCGCGAGCAGCAGGTGTCCCACCTCGTGCAGGATGATGTGATCGGCGTGGTACTCCGATCCGGTCGCGTCGTAGGCGATCACGACATCGTCCGCGCGCTCCAGCACCAGCCCGCAGGGCAGTTGCCCGGCCACCTCCGCGGTCAGTGGCAGCAACCGAATCTGCTTGCCCACCAGCGCGGCAACCTGTTCGAGGAAGGTGTCGCGCCGCCAGGTGCGCGGCAACGCGAGCGTCCGCACCAACTGATGGACCTGTTCGGTCGCCGGATCTCGCTGTCTGAATCGCACCATGCCTCTTTGTTCGGCTGCTGGGCCGCAATCGGACTTTACCGGTCGCCGTGGCGGCCCGACCACCACGGCGACCGGCCCGCACCAACTTTCGCGACTCGCCCCGACTGAGACACCTCCTGCGGTACTTTCTGTAACACGTTCTAGATCTGGAGGCCTACCGTGCGGCACATTCCCGGTTTTTCCCTACTCGTCGTCCTGCTCGCCGCGCTGTGTACGGTCACCGCGAGTCCCGCGCGAGCCGACTACCCGGTCGACTACAACTTCTTCGCGGGTATCCCGAACGAGCTGCTGAATCACGGTGGCTCGCTGCCCGGCAGCAACGACTGGTCCTGCCGCCCGAGCGCCGCGCACCCCAACCCGGTCGTGCTGGCGCACGGTACCGGCGGTGGCGCGCAGACGAATTGGGGCGTGTATGCCCCGCTGCTGGCCAATCAGGGCTACTGCGTGTATTCACTCACCTTCGGCGCCTACGACCTGCCGTGGCCGATCTCGGCCATCGGCGGGATGCTGCCGATCGAACAGAGCGGACCACAGTTCGCCGCCTTCGTCGACCGGGTGCTCGCCGCCACCGGTGCGCAGCGGGTCGACATCGTCGGACACTCGCAGGGCAACCTCATCGGCAACTACTACGTCAAGCGGCTCGGCGGTGCGGACAAGGTCGACAAGCTGGTCGCCCTCGCGCCGCCGTGGCTCGGTTCGAATGTGCTCGCCACCGGGGATATCGCGGCCTTCAGCAAGCGCCTCGGCGCCGGGCCCGCGTTCGATGTCATGGTCGGATCCCTGTGTCAGGCCTGCCGTCAGGCGGTGCGTGACTCGGACTTCCTGCTGGCACTGAACGCCGACGGCGTCTACCACCCGAGCGTCACCTACACCAATATCGCGACCCGCTACGACGAGATCGTGGTGCCGTACACCGCCGGACTGGTACCGGGGCCGAACGCTACGAATATCGTGGTGCAGCAGGGGTGTTCGGACGATTACTCGGAGCACGCCGGTGTCGCGGGCAGTCCCCGTGCGGCGGCATATGTGCTGAACGCGCTGGACCCGGCGCATCCCGGCCCCGTGCCGTGCGAATTCATCCCGCCGTTCACGGGGTAGGCGTAGCGCTGCCCGCTCGACGCGAGCGGGCAGCGTGCGCACCGATCAGGCGATCGCCTTGCGCAGCAGGTCCAATGCGTCGTCGGCGATGCGCACCGCCCGCTGCTCGGACACGATGTCCTCGATATAGGTGAAGTTCCAGAACAGCTGTCCGTGACTGGAATTCACCGTTCCCACGTAGTACCCGCTCATCGAGATACCGGCGATGAACTGGGCGCCGGAGACGGTCCACGCGCCGACGCGGTCGGGGAAGTCGAACCGGCCGATATTGGACAGGCAGATATTGCCGGGCCCGCGCTGTTCGGCCATCTTCATGGTCTTGCCGCTGTGCCCCAACGACTTCGGCGTGACCACGCCCAGCATCGAGACCAGCGCGAAATGCTGGCTCGCGGCGGAGCGTTCGCGCAGGTCCTGGTTGGTCTGCGCGGCGACGTCCCAGAAGTCCACGGCGGGTCCGTAGGGCAGCACCGTCGGCAGCGTGCACACATAGGCGCCCGCTTCGTCCGCCCCGACGGGCGGCTGTAGCTCGCCGCGGAAATCGACCGGTGAGCCGATGGCCAGTTTGCCCGCCTGGCCCGGGGTCAGCTGTTCCCCGATCGCGGCCGCCAACGCGGCGCTCAGCGCACCGTGCACAGACACGCCTTTGGCCCGGCACGTGCCGGCCAGCCGGTCGAGTTCGTCGCCGTTCAGCTCCCGCCGGAGGAACCGGGTGCGGCGCCGCGAAGGCTCCACGGCCGCTTGCGCTTCCAGTCGCTTCGGCCGGGCCGCGGTCATCCGCAGTTCCTCGGCGAGCGCGACCCGCATCGATCGTGCCGCGCCGATCGCGCCCCGGAACTTCTTGGGCAGCCGCGCTTCCGGCGGATCGAACGTGGCCAGGCTCGTGACGGGAGCCGGATCGCGCTGTGCGGCTTCGGCGTAGGTCACCAGGTCCTGGAGCAGGCGCAGCGCCGACGTGCCGTCCGCGATGACATGGGACACCACCAGCACCACATCGTGGTCCGCGCCGAGATCGACGTGCAGCACGCGCGCCAGCGGTCCGCTCGCCCAGTCCGTGCCGGTCGCGAGTTCGACCTCGTCGACCTCGCGGGCCCAGGTCGCGTCGTCGCCGGTGACCGTGCGCACCTCGATCCGCGCGGCGGTCGGGACGAATCTCGGGTCGGTGCCGTCGGCGTCGGCCGCGATGGCGACGCGCAGGAACGGGTGCCTGGCGGCCAGCGCGTCGGCCGCGGCGCGCAGCAGCGTGGCGTCGAGCGCGCCGTGCACCCGGACCCGGGAGACCACGTTCAGCGGCGAGACCTGGTCCAGAATCCAGTACCAGCGTTCGATCGGGCTCAGCGGGCGCGACAGTGGGCCGGGCATCAGTCCACGCTGCCTTGCACGCGCGCGGGCAGCGGGTCGACGGTGAAGCGCATCGGTTCCATGTTCACGCGCTTGACCACCGAGGCGGGCGCGTAGCGCAGCACCAGATCCCGGGCGCCCACCGCCACCGGGTTGGCCAGCTGCTCGGTCATGCTCAGCCGCCGCGAATCGGCGACCAGCTGCTTCGTCCGGGGAATGCGCTTGGTCTCGTAGTCACGCAGCGCCGCAACGATATCGGTGGCGCCCGCCAAAGACTGGGCGAGCACGTAGCCGTCTTCGATGGCCGAACCCGCGCCTTGACTGAGGCTGGTGAGCATCGGGTGCGCGGCGTCGCCGAGCAGCGTCACCGGTCCCTCGCCCCACCGGTCCGAGAACGGCCGGTCCTGGGCGGGCACTGCCACGATCGCCGCCGGATCGGTCTCCGCGATGGCCTGGCGCACCTCCGGCGCCCAGCCCGCGAACGCGGCGACGATCTCGTCCTTGCCGCCCTGCCACTCGCGGGCTTGTTCGGCGGGCATGTTCTTGGTGCCCCACCAGTAGGCGCGGTCACCGCCGATATCGATCAGCCCGAAGCGCTGGCCCGGTCCCCAGTAGTGGCCCGCGTACCCTTCGGTCATCCGCGGATGCCGGAACGGGATGATCGCCAGCCAGCAGAGGTAGCCGTACTCGCTCACCGGCTGCTCGCCCTGCAACTGGGCGCGCACGGTCGAGCGGATGCCGTCCGCGCCGATCAGCAGGTCACCGGTGGCCACCCGCCCGTCGGCGAACGCCACCTCGACACCGCCGCCCGCACCCACCGTGTACCCGGTCGCCTTGGCGCCGTGGGTGATCGGCTGCGGCCCGCCCGCGGCCCGCAGCGTCTCGATCAGCTCGTTGCGGTGGATGCTGACCACCGGATGGCCGAGTTCGGCGGTGATCGCCGCGATCGGCAACTCGCGCAGCGGTTTTCCGGCCGCGGTCCGCAGTTCGAAGGTGCGCAGGGGCTGCCCGACGGTGGTGATGTCGAGGTCGAGCGCGGCGAGCACGGCCGTCGCGTTCGGCGCCAGCCCGAGCCCGGTGCCGGTCTTGCGCTGCTCGGTCGCCGCCTCGTAGAGCTCGACCTCGACGCCGACCCGGCGCAGCGCGACAGCGGCGGTCAGTCCGCCGATACCCGCCCCGAGCACAATCGCTTTCGTTGTTCCCATTCGTCTTACCGCCTTGCCGTACTCGTAGCAGATTCCGCCGTGTCGAGGCTGGCCGAGAGCTTCTCGGCCAGCGTCCGCACATGCGGGTCGATCATCATGTTCAGGTGATCGCCGGGGATCGAAACGACCTCGAGCGCGCCCTCGATGTAGTCCGCCCAGCCGTTGGAGTCGCTGTCGAACATGGTGCCGACGATCTGGTGCGCGATGTCCACCCCGGGCGGCAAGCCCTGTTCCGCGCGCAGGAGCGTGACGTCCCGGTCGAGCGGTTCGAGCCGGTAGTCCCGCGCCGCAGCGGAATTGGCCTCGAAGACGTCGTAGAGCCTGCGGATCGAGCGCGCGGAGCTGCCCGCCGGCAGGATGCCGACGGTGATCGCCTCGGTCAGCATCCGGTCGAACAGCTCGTCGGTGTCCGCGATGTCCTCGTCGAACTCGAACTCCGCGGCCGCCGCCCCACGGGCGTACCAGAGCAGTTCCAGGAAGAACCACTTCATCTGCGCCTGCTTCTTGATCGGCGCGCGTTCACCCGGCCGCAACGCGATGGTGTCGAGCAGCGTCACGCTGGCGACCTCGGATTTCGGTAGCTGCCTGGCGATTTCGAGCGCGACATAGCCGCCGAACGACCATCCGGCGACGTGATACGGCCCTTCGGGACGGACGCGCCGGATCGCCGCGAGATACGAGGCGGCCATCTCCGCCATCGACCGGATCGGCTCGCTACCGATGTCCGCACCCGCCGCCTGCAACGCGTACACCGGGCGATCCGCGGGGAGGTGCTTCGTCAAAGCCAAGTAGCACAGGACGTTTCCGCCGATCGGGTGCACCAAGAACAGTGGCGCGCCCGCGCCGTCGGCCCGCAGGGTGACCAACGGATCGAAGGCCCGGCGTCCGTCGTTGCGCACGATCGCGGCGAGCGCCGCCGCGGTCGGCGTGCTCACGAACGTGTCCAGCGGAATCTCGGTGTCCCAGCGCCGATTCAGGCTCAGCACCACGCGCATGGCGCCGACCGAGGTGCCGCCCGCGGCGAAGAAGTTCTGATCGGCGCCGATGGCGGGGATTCCGGCGAATTCGGCCATGATCGCCGCGACAGCGGCCTCCACCTCGTCGCGCGGTGCGAGGTACTCGGGGGTGTCCGCGGCGAAGTCGAGCCGCATTTTCCGCAGCGCCCTGTCGTCGCGTTTGCCGCTCGGCGTCTTCGGCAGTTCGTCGAGCCAGGCGAATTGGGCCGGCACCATATGTGCCGGGAGCACGGTACGCAGCCGGTCGGTCAGCGCCGCGACTTCCGTGCCGAGTTCGTCCCCGACGAGGAAGGCGGTCAGGACCGCGTCGATACCGCCGAACTCCCGTGCCACCACCGCGGTTTCGGCGATACCCGGGAACTCCGCCGCCAGCGCGGCGATCTGCAACTCCACCTCGGCCGGTTCCACCCGGAAACCACGAATCTTCACCTGGCTGTCCGCCCGGCCCCGGCACACCACATCACCGGAGGCCAGGCGCACCCCGAGATCGCCGGTGCGGTAGAGGATCTCGCCGTTGGGCCCGGCGGGCACGAAGCGCAGTGCGGTCAGGTCGCCGCGCTGTTCGTACCCGGAGGCGAGGGCCGCACCGCCCAGATAGATCTCGCCCTCGATACCGGTCGGCACCGGCCGCAGCCGGTGATCGAGCAGGTGTGCCTCGGCACCGGCGATGGGACGTCCGATCGGCGGCAACGCGGGGAACCGATCCGGTGCGCCCTGCATCGAATAGCTGAGCGCGACATGGGTTTCGGTGGGCCCGTACTGATTCTCCAGCAGCACTCCGGGAATCGCGGCCAGCAGCTTCTGGACCTCGGGGGTGATCCGCAACTGCTCACCGGAGGAGACGATCACCGCCAGATCGGTGGGGTAGCGGCCGGTCGCGATCGCGGCCTCCGCGAACGCCTGCAACGCCACGAACGGCAGGAACAGTCGTTGCACCCGCTCGGTGATCACAGTGTCGAGCAGCGCCGTCAGATCGGAGCGATGCGCGGCGTCGGCGAGGCGCAGGAGACCGCCCGCGGTGAGCGTCGCGAAGATCTCTTGGAACGAGACGTCGAAGCTCAGGGGCGCGTACTGCATGGTGCTCATCGCCCGGGTGCCGGACTCCGCGCTGTTCTGCCACTCGACCAGGTTGGCCAGCGCACGATGCGGCATCACCACCCCCTTGGGCTCGCCCGTCGAGCCGGAGGTGAACAGTACGTAGGCGGGGGCATCCGGCGCCACCACGGGCAGCGGACCCGCGGGCTCGCCGGTACCGTCGGTGAGCGTGGCGGCGGCGAGCAGCAGTCCCGGATCCGGGACGAGGTCGGCGTATTCGGCGTCGGCGACGATCCGGGCCGGTGTGCTGCGCTCGATCATCGAGCGCAGCCGCTGTTGCGGATAATTCACGTCCAGCGGCACGCAGACCGCGCCCACCTTGGCGATCGCGAGCACGGTGGCGATCAGTTCCGGTCGGCGCTGCATCAGCACGCCGATCCGAGCCTGCGGCGGCAGGCCGAGCGCGGCCAGCTTGCCGGCGATCACCTCGACGCGGAACGCGAGCTCGTCGTAGGTCCAGGCATGCGATTGCGACCGGATGGCGATCGAATCCGGCTGCCGGGCGGCCTGATCCGCGATCAGCTGGGCCAGATCTCGGGCATTGGCGCGATCGGCGCCGACATCGATCGCCGCATGGGGTTCGGCGACAATGCAACTGAGCAGCCGCAGGCACGCGGTCGCGAGCGCCGCGCACTGCTGCTCGGTGAGCGAGGTGTCGCCGTCTACCCGGACCAGCATCCGGCCGTCGCGCGGATCGGTGGCCACGGTGAGCAGCACCGGGAAATTGGTTTCCTCGCGTGCGTCGAAGCCGAGGAACTCGAGGCCGTCGACCGCCGTGACCGCGCTGAAGACGTGGTAGTTGACGAAGTTGAACGCCGTCTCGAACACCGTGGCGCCGCGATCGGCGAGGATCGACCGCAGCGGATAGCGCCGATGGGGGTAGCTCTCGCGCTCGCGCCGCGCCACCTGGTCCACGGCGTCGAACCACGTCGCCGCGGTGTCGTCGAGGCGCATCGGCAATGTGTTGAGGAACAGCCCCGCAATGGATTCCGCGTCCGCCCGACCGGGCCTGCCGTGCCCGATCACGCCGGTGGTCACGTCGTCCTGTCCGGTCAGCGCCCGCAGGGCGAGGCAGTGCGCGGCCAGGAACAGCGACTTCAGCGGGATCTGCTGCTCGGTACTGAAACGTTGTGCGGCGGCTTGCAATCCGCGTGGCAACAGCAGGGTGGTCTGCGGGCGGACGGCGGGGCCGTTGTCCGGCAGGTGCTGCCGCAGCGACGGCAGCGCGGTGGGGTTCGCGTTGTCCAGGAATTCGTGCCAGTAGGCCCGGTGCGCCGGATCGTCGGATGCCTGCTGTTCGATCTTCGCGTACTCGGCGAGCACCGTGGTCGGCAGCGGATCCGCCGCGACGCCCGGCAGCGCGAAACCCAGGTGGCTCAAATAATCCTGCAGCAGGCTGCGCATCAGGTTGGCCACGCTCCAGCCGTCCAGGATGGCGTGGTGGAAGCTGAGCACCAGCTCCACCCGCTCGCCCGTGTGGTAGACGCGCAGGTGGAACAGCGGCGCGCTACGGATGTCGTAAGCGAAATGCCTGCGCTGCTCGACGTATTCGTCGATCTGCGCCGCGTCGTCGGCCGATGCCACCGACAGGGGGTCGTCGACGCGGTGGCGCACGATCTGCAGCGGGACCGAGTATCCGGTCAGGTCGAACGCGGAGCGTAGCGCGGGCTGGCGGTGGACCAGCCGATCGAAGGCGGCACGGAACTGATCCTCCTGCCACGGCATCGCGAGCCGGTATCGGAAGACATCCTTGTAGAGCGTGGAATCGGCGCGCTCCGCGGCGTGGAAGAGCATGCCGAGTTGCAGCGAGGTCGCCGGGAACGCGTCCGCCGCGGCGTGCAGCGCCGCCCGATCGACCAGCGGGAGCAGTTCGAACAGCTCGGTCACCCGATCCGCTTCGGCCGGCGGCGCCGCGCTCACCTGCGCGGCGAGTTCGGCGATGGTCGGCGTGGCGAACAGCAGGTCCACGTCCAGATAGAGGCCACGCTGTTCGGCGGCCGTGCGCAGCGCGAGCGCCAGAATCGAGTCACCACCGTGGGTGAAGAAGTTGTCGTGCACCCCGATCGGGGCGCCGAGCACCTGCGCGCAGATCTCGACGAGCGCCGCCTCGGTGGCGTTGCGCGGCTGCCCGGCGCCCGCACCGCGCGCGGCGGACTCGGCGGCGACCAGCGCGCGGCGATCCGCCTTGCCGTTCGCGGTGAGCGGGATGGCGTCGAGTTCGAGGAAACGGCTCGGTACCAGGTAACCGGGCAGGCGCGCCGCCAGGTGCGCGGCCACGGTGTCCGCGGTCGCGCTACCGGGCTGCTCCGCGACGAAATAGCCGACCAGGTACGCGCCGTGCGTGTCCGAGGGACGGTCGAGCACGGCGGCGGCCCGCACTCCGGGTGCGCCGAGCAGCTGGTTCTCGACCTCGCCGAGGGTCACCCGGTTGCCGCGGATCTTCACCTGATCATCGGTGCGGCCCAGGTATTCGAGGGTGCCGTCGGCGCGCCAGCGGGCGATATCGCCGGTCCGGTACCGGCGTCCGCCCGGGACCGCCGGGTCCGGGACGAAGGCGGCTGCGGTGAGTTCCGGTTGGTCGAGGTATCCGCGGGCGACACCGACACCCGCGATGTTCAGCTCACCCGGCACCCCCGCCGGGACGCGGTGGCCCGCGGCGTCGCGGATCGAGAGCGAGATGTTCTCGATCGGACGGCCGATCGGCACGACCGGCAACGCCGCCGGGTCGGCCGGGCAATCGAAGTACGAGACATCGATGGTCGCTTCGGTCGGGCCGTAGAGGTTGACCAGCTGAGGTGCCCGCGTGGTCCCGGCGAACACCTGCGCGAAGCGCGACACCAGCTCGGCCGGCAGCGCCTCACCGCTGCAGAACACCCGGCGCAGGGTCGAAACACGCTGGAGCGCAGCGGGATCGGCACTCAGCTCGGCCAGGAACGGACCGAGCATCGACGGTACGAAGTGCAGTACCGTGACGCCGTGCGCCGCGACCGCGTCGATGATCCGGCGCGGATCGCGTTCGCCGTCCGGGCCGAGCAGCGCCACCTCGGCGCCGGTCATCGACCACCACAGCAGTTCCCACACCGAGACGTCGAAGGTGGCCGGGGTCTTCTGCAGGATCACATCGGTCGCGTCCAGCGGATATCGCCGCTGCATCCAGGTCAGCCGGTTCACCACCGACCGGTGCTCGACCATGACGCCCTTGGGCCTGCCGGTGGAACCGGAGGTGAAGATCACGTATGCGAGATCTGCTGGGGCGGCGCTCGATTCGGCGAGCGGCGCGGCTTGCTGGTGCACCGGGATCCGGCGGACCGGCCCCGGTGTGGCCTGCTCGTCCAGTTCGGGGGCGGTGATGACGAACCGCGCGCCGCTCTCCGCGATGACCATGGCGATCCGGTCGGCCGGGTAGCCGGGATCGATCGGGACGTAGGCGGCGCCCGCACGCAGCACGCCCTGGATCGCGATCAGCAGTTCGGGGGAGCGGGGCAGCACGATCGGAATCCGCTCGTCGCGCTGTACCCCGCGCCGGAGCAGCTCGGCGGCCAGCCGGTCTGCCTTGTCGCGCAACTGCCCGAAAGTCAGTGTGCCCGCCTCGGACAGCACCGCGCGGGCGTCGGGGGTACGCGCGGCCTGCGCGGCGAACAGCTGATCCAGCGTGGTGTCGGGAAACTCGGCGTCTGGCCCGTGTTCGAAGGATTCCAGTGCGGCGCGATCGGGTCGTGGCAGCCAGTCCAACTCGGCGATCGGCGCGTCCGGCGCGGCCAGCGCCGCGCGGAGCAGCCCGCCGACCTGCCGGATGGCGGCTGTGATCGGAAAGTTCTCGTCGAACACGTCTTGCGAGTCGAAGACGTGCAGATCCACGGTGCCGTCCCGTTCATGTTCCACCGCAACGATATTCACCGCCTCGGCGACGGTACCCGCGGAGAAGAACTTGGAGCGCTCCATCAGCCGCTCGATATGGTCGGCCGAGGGCATCCGGTTGTAGGAGTAGGTGACGTCGAACAGCGTCGGCACCATGGCGTGCCGCTCGGCGAGTGCGCGCACGATGTCACCGTACGGAAAACCCTGGCGCTTCTTCAGTTCTCGCACCTCGGCGGCGATCTGTGCGGCCACCTGCAGCAGCGTCGGCGCACCCGTCAGGCGCACCCGCAGCGGCGCCACATTGGTGAAATCACCGACGGTGAGCATCTCCTCTGGCGTGTTCCGGTTCAGCATCGGCACGCCCAGCACCACCTCGTCGGTCCGGTGCGTCATGGCCAGATAGGCGGCGATCGCCGCAGAGGTCACCGAGAACAGCGAAATACCCGTTGCGCGTAGCCCGTTCACCAATTCGCGGTCCAGCCGCAGCGAATGCATGCCTCGCTCGACGGTGTCCAGTGTCGCGGTCCTGGGGAACAGGGCGGGCCGCACGTCGGCCAGATAGCCGACGAACCAGTCGCGGTCGGCGGCCCAGCCCGGCGTGGCCTGATATTCGGCCGTCCGCTCGGCGTAGGCGAGGTACGACGGCATCTGGTAGAGCGGCAGCGTGTCGGTCGGCGCCTCGCTCTCGTACTCGGTAATGATCTGTCCGGTAACGATATTCAGTGCCCAGCCGTCGCCGCCGGCGTGATGCATCCGGCCGAAGAGGTAGAACGAGTCCGGACCGTCGACCAGGACGGCGAACCGGAGCATCTGGGTGTCGGCCGGGACGACACGGCGATTGGCGGCCAGCATCCACTCCTGGCAGGCCTGTTCGGGATCGGGCGCCGTGCTGAAGTCCAGTACCTCTACCTCGGGCGTGTCGTCGCTGAGATGTTGCCGGAGTTCGCCGTCGACGGTCGTGATACGCAGTCGCAGTGCGTCGTTGCGGAGATATGCGAGTTCGATGCAGCGAGTGATCCGCGCGATATCGACCGATTGCTCGATATGACTGTAGCCCGCCGCCTGGACAATCGGGAGATCCGGGTGCCGCGAGGCGATGGCCATGATGTCGCGCTGATAAGCGGTCAGCGGCCAGCTTTTCGTCGGGGGAACGGACGAATGGGAACGGTCGATCATCGAAGCCTCTCTAGCATTTGGCGCACTGCACAAATCGGCCGCGAAAATGCGTCCTATCTGCACGAAAGCCGGTGTTGCCACGAGAAATTCGGGCAGCGCCGTCCCCGCCCCGCGCCCCATTGCGCACATTTGCTGCCCAGTTTGCGGCACCCCACCGTTATGCCTACCTTGGCGGGTGGTGCCCGTGCGTAGCAAGCCCCGAGACTCGGGATCGTGACTTGTTTCACGTTGGGCGGCAGATGATTTGACGTAGATGAGGTGGATATGCAACCGAGTGATCGAACAGCGCGTGGGGCCGTCGTACTGACCGGGGCGTCGTCCGGTTTGGGGCGGGCCGCCGCAATTCATCTCGCACGCAGCGGCTTCACAGTTTTCGCCGGTGTGCGATCGAAAGAAGCTGCCAAAGATTTGGCAAACGAATCCGAAAATCTGATCCCGATCGAACTGGATGTGACCTCGGCGGCGGCGATTTCGGCGGCCCGGGAAAAGGTCACCGAAACGTGTGGTGAACAAGGGCTGCTGGGCTTGGTGAACAATGCGGGTGTGTGCGTCTCGGCCCCGCTGGAATGCGTTTCCGCAGCAGATCTGCGCTATCAGCTCGAGGTGAACGTGGTGGGCGCGATGGCGATGGCGCAGGCCTTCTTGCCGCTGCTGCGCGCGGGCCGGTCGGCGGGCGGCCCGGTGGGCCGGATCGTCAATGTCAGCTCCGGTGTCGGGCGGGTTGCCTCGCCGTTCCTGGGCGTCTACGCCACCTCGCAATTCGCCAAGGAGGGCCTGTCCGATTCGCTGCGCCGGGAGCTCACCGCACAGTCGGTGAGTGTGTCGGTGATCGAGCCGGGCGCCATTCTCACCCCGATCTGGGACAAGGTCTCCGACACCGCCGAGCGCATCCTCGGTGAGTCCTCGCCCGAGGTCGCGGCCGTCTACCGGAAGCCGTTCACCGCGTTCGTCGCGATGAACGAGCGCCGCGCGAAAGCCAGCCGCACCAAGCCGGACCAGTTCGCCGCCGCGGTGGCGCACGCGATGACCGCGCAGCGTCCCAAGGTGCGCTACCGGGTCGGTATCGACTCGTGGGCAGCGACTTTCGCCTCGCGCCTGCTGCCGGACAGCGTGCTCGACACGGTGCTCGTCAAGGCGGCCGCTAGGTGAGGACCCGCTATCTCGGCCTGGCGGTGCTCTGCCTGGCCGAGGTGCTCGTGGTGATCGACAACACGATCATCAACATCGCCTTGCCGACGCTGAGCCGGGAGCTGGGCGCCGGCGTGAGCGGGCTGCAGTGGTCGGTCGACGCCTACACCCTGACCTTCGCCGGATTCCTGCTCGCCGCAGGCAATCTGGGTGATCGATACGGACGCAGGCTGGTGCTGTTCATCGGCATGGCCGGTTTCGGCGTCGTCTCCGCGATCGCGGCCTCGGTGGACTCGCTCGGCGCGCTCATCGCGGCCAGGGCGGTGCTCGGCGTCTTCGCCGCGGCGGTGTTCCCCGCGACGCTGGCGCTGGTCACCGTCCTGTTCACGGAGAAGCGAGAACGTTCGATCGCGGTGGGGCTGTGGGCCGGGGTGGCGGGCATCGCGATCGCATGCGGGCCGCTGGTCAGCGGCTGGCTGCTGGCGCATTTCAGCTGGCATTCGGTGTTCTGGATCAACGTGCCGGTAGCCGTGCTGGCCTTCGCCGGCACCGTCCTGTGGGTTCCGGAAGCCAAGGCCGACAACCCTTCTCGGCTCGATGTGGGCGGGCTCGTGCTCTCGGTGCTCGGCGTGAGTTTGCTCGTCTGGTCGATCATCGAGGCGCCGCGGCACGGCTGGGCCGCTCCGGTGACCCTGGCCGGTGGGGCGGGCGCTGTGCTCGCGCTGGCCGCGTTCGTCTGGTGGCAGCTGCGGGTGCCGTATCCGCTGCTCGACGTGCGCCTGTTCACCCACCGCCGCTTCGCCATTCCGGCCGCGGCGATCTCGGTGGCGTTCTTCGCGCTGTTCGGGTTCGTGTTCTTCTTCACGCTGTACTTCCAAGCGATACGCGGATATTCGACGCTGGAGACCGGTGTGCGGGCGCTGCCGTACGCGCTCGGCGTCGCGCTGACCGCACCGGTGGGCATGTGGGCGGGCCGCCGCTTCGGCACGGCCGCCCCGGTGGTGCTCGGTCTGGCGATTTTCTGCGGCGGGTTCATCGTGGCCGCCTACTCCGACGAGTACACCTCCTACGTCGGCGTGATCTTGCCGGTGACGCTGGTGATGGGCGCGGGGCTCGGCCTGGTTCAGGGCCCCGCCACCGAATTGCTGATGTCCAACCTCGCCGAGGCGGACATGGGCGTCGGCGCCGCGATCAACGACACGACCCGCGAGATCGGCGGCGCGCTCGGCGTCGCGGTTATCGGGTCGGTGCTGGCCTCGAACTATTCGTCGGCGATCCGCCCGCGGGTGGAAGGCTCCGGACTGCCGCAGGAAGCGGCCGACGCCGCGGTGTCCTCGGTGGTCGGTGGCTTGGAGGTGGCCCGGCGGATCCCGATCCCCGCGCTGCGGGAGCAGGCATACGACGCGGTGCGCGAGGCCTTCTCGGGTGCGATCTTCTGGACGTCGATGACGGCGGCGATCGCGACCGGAGCCGGCGCGCTGCTGGTCGCCTTCGGTTTGCCATGGCGCGAGGGCCGGCACGACACGACGGCCACACAGCTCGACGTGGTGGGCAAGCGCTGACCGACACGGCCTGCCCGCGGCCGGGACCGCGCGTGGCGGGCAGGCGACCGCGCGGCGGGACGCCTGCACCGCCCACCGCTGACCGGTCGGTTCCCGTAGGGTGGAAGCGAGCGCCAGACCCCGCCGGTGACCCATCCGCTCGCCGATCCCGCCAGGTCGACCCCGCGCCGAACAGTCGTGCCGCCACGAGCCGCCAAGTGCGGGCGAGCAGCGGTGCGGTGGTCGTGGTCGGCCGGGAACTGTGCACGGACGTTCGGGTTGGGACGTTTTCATCTGTTCGCTGAGGGCAAAACCTTGTCGGAAACGAATCATGCAACGCTCACGTTATGAGTGAATGACCGTGCTGACGCCGGTCGCCAATAGGGTGGACTGGCGGCGGCAGTATCCCCCGGCAACTAGAGTGGAGTCGGGGGCCACGACCCCCGGGCTTCATGGCAGGCTGACGCCCACGGTTGTTACACAGCACACTGCGGCGTCTGTTGCCAGAATGTCGGAAGCAGGAGAGTGAGGGA
>NZ_BDCI01000010.1 GCF_001613425.1 Nocardia vulneris
ACGCCGAAGCGGGTGCGAGAACATGGAAATGGTGCGGGAAGCCATACGCGGAGCGGGCGGCGCTTGCGTGGTGCGTGACGTCGAGTTGTAAGGAGTTGGTGCAGTGGACTTTCGGGTGCCCGTGCGGCGCCGACGCGCCGCAGTTTTGCTGGACGGGTGATCACCAGGTAATCCTGGCGGCATCGTGCGAGAGGCCTGCAACACCATTACCTGGTGATCAATCGTCCAGTAGTAATCGCGAGTCGGTGTCCGGGACCGGGCCTGGTGCATAGGATCGGTGATCGTGGCGAGTGCTGGATCCGCACCCTCTGCCTTGATCGGTAGCCGCAAGTTCGATGACCGCAACGGGGTGCCCGTGACGGTCGAAGTCGATCAGCCCGTCTACGACGACGTCAACGGATGCTGGCGTTGCGTCTGGCGGATCGGTGGACTGGGGCGCAGCGTCGAACCGTTCGACGGATTCGGCCTGGGCGAGGACTCGATGGAAGCCCTGATGTGCGGGCTGTGGGGTGTGGAAGCGGTTCTGAGCAGCCCGAACAACAACCCGCCGATTACCCGGCACGGCAGTACCGACTTGGGGCTGCCGCGCCACTCGACCCCGCCGCTGTCCGACGAACAACGCAGCCTGTTCGAAGGCCTGCTGCTCCCCGCAAGTGATACGAGGCCGGGTCTTCGGCACCCTCTCTGGCGGAACTCCCGCTCGGTATCTCGGTGTCATTGAGGCAGTGGCAGATTCCGCGGTGACGGCTGCTCTACCCTGGCCGTCAGCCGCAACTACGGACGCAGACCTCGACGCGCCGACGGCGTCCCGCCGCAGTCTTGCTGGACGATTGATCACCAGGTAATCCTGGCGGCATCGTGCGAGAGGCCTGCAACACCATTACCTGGTGATCAATCGTCCAGTCGACCCGAAACTGCTTGGGTGGCAAGGCTATGTGGGCGGAGGAGTGGCGAGCAGGCCGTCGATGATCACGCGGAGTTTCCAGGTGGCGCGGTTGGGGCCGCCGGTGGTGAGGAGGGGGCCAAGGGCGTGGATGGTGGAGTACTCGTCGGCGGGGAGGGCGGCGTAGGTCGCATCGAGATGAGCCCTGGTTTTCTCTTCAGAGCCAGAGCCAGAGCCAGAGCCAGAGCCAGAGCCAGAGCCAGAGCCAGAGCCCGAGCCCGAGCCCGAGCCCGAACCCGAACTTGAGCCGGAGCCCGCGTAGATGTTCGAGCTCGGGCTGGGGCCGGAGTGCATGTCGGCGCTCGAGGCGGAGCCGTTGTCGGAGTTGGAGGCCGGGTCGACGTTTGAGCCGGGGCCGGACATGGAGCTTGCGCCGGAACTCGCGCCCTCGCTCGCGTCTGAGCCCTCCCTCGTGCCTGCGCCGAAGTTTGAGCTCGTGCCGGTGTTCGAGCCGGAGCTCGCGCTGAGTGGGGAGTTTACGCTGGCGCTTGCGCCGGAGCCCTTAACGGACATGGAGCCGGAGTCGGAGTCCCGGCCGGTGTTTGAGCCGGGGCTGGACAATGAGCCCGCGCCGGAACTCGTGTCCTCGCTCGCGTCTGAGCCCGCGCGTGTTCCGGAGCTGGAGTTTGAGCTCGTGCCGGTGTTCGCGCCCGAGTTCGCGCTGAGGGGGGAGTTCGCGCTGGCGCTCGAGGCGGAGCCGTGGTCGGACTTAGAGCCCGAGTCGGAGTAGGAGTCCGGGCCGGTGTTCGAGCCGGGGCTGGACAATGAGCCCGCTCCGGAACTAGCGCCCTCGCTCGCGTCTGAGCCCGCGCGTGTTCCGGAACCGGAGTTTGAGCTCGTGCCGGTGTTCGCGCCCGAGCTCGCGCTGAGGGAGGAGTTCACGCTGGCGCTCGAGCCCGAGCCGTGGTCGGACTTAGAGCCAGAGTCGGAGCCCGGGCCGGAGTCGGGGTCCGGGCCGGAGTCGGGGTTCGGGCCGGGGTTTGAGCCGGGGCCGGGCAGTGGGTCCGCGCCCGAACTCGAACTTGAGTAGGAACTAAAGTCCGAGCCTCCTTCCGTGCGGAACCCTGCTTCCAAAGCGGCGGAGGCTATGTATTGGGCCAGGAGGTCTACCGCCCAGGCGCAGGAGGGGTCGGGGAGGGCTTGGCGGAGTAGGCGGAGCATTTCTTCGATGAGGCGGAGGAAGTGGGGGCCGGTGGGGGCTTCGGTGAAGCCGAGGGCGGCTAGGTCGCGGTGGATGGCGAGGGCGGCGATGGTGCGTTGGACGAGGAGTTCGAGGCGGGCGCGCCAATCGCCGTCGGCTTCGGTGGGGAGTTCGACGGCGGCGACGGCCAGATCGTGGGCGAGCAGCATCAGCTCACGTCGGTCGTGCACGTAGACGTAGAGGGACGCCGACCCGGTGTCGAGGGCTTGCGCGACCCGGCGCATGCTCACGGCGTCGCAACCCGATTCGTCGATCAGCGTGAGGGTGGCCCGCACGACTGCGTCGAGGCTGAGCGGTGCCTTGGCGGGGCTGGTGCGCGGGTTGAGGCGGGGCATGCGCGAATCCTAGCTTGACAAACAGTGCTCGCGACGACCATCGTTCTGAACGATCAGTGATCGTTACGATCGGTGATCGCGATACGAGAGGTCGAACATGAGCAATGTGGTGGTATTCGGCGCCGCTGGCCGGGCGGGACAGCACATCGCGACGGAGGCACACAACGCCGGGCACACGGTGACCGCCGCCGTGCGAAATCCCGCAAAGCTGTCGGGACCGTTCCGGGTGGTGCGCGCCGACATCCGCGACCCGGACAGTGTGCGGGCCGCGGTGGCGGGCAACGACGTCGTGGTCAGCGCGATCGGACCGTCCGGCCGGCACGCCGACGGCTTGTATTCGGCGGGCGCCCGCGCCCTGGTGTCGGCGATGCGCGAGACGGACGTGCACCGCCTCATCGCCATCACCTCCAGCGGTGTCCGCGGTGACGATCTGAACCAACCGCTCTGGTATCGCCTCGTGGCGAGAACCTTGATGCGCGAGCTCTACGGCGACATGCGCCTGATGGAAACGATCGTCCGGGACAGCGGCCTCGACTGGACTTTCGTGCGCCCTGCCCGTCTCACCGATGCTCTGCCGACCGGCACCTGTCGCGTCCAGGATGGCGAAAACCCCAGCGACGGTCGGCAACTCTCGCGCACCGACCTGGCCCGGTTCATCACCGCCGAACTGGACGCACCGCAGTGGATTCGCCGAACCCCTACGCTCGCACAGTGATCGGCGCTAATCGTCCAACGCGTGCCTGCCGGTGAGCGGCCCCCACACCCCGACCAGGGTGACCATCGCGAGCAGGGCCACGGTGATCACCGAGAAGACCAGGCCGGGCCCGCCCGGACGATCGAGCAGCGGCAGCAGCAGGAAAGGCAGCAGCGCCGTGCTGACTTTGGACAGCGAGTAGGTCGCGCCGGATGCGGTGCCGCGCACCGCGGTGGGGAACGATTCGGGTAGGTAGGCGTGGATGGCGTCGGAGAAGACGTTGCTGGTGATGGTGAACAGCGCGCCGGAGAGCAGGATCAGCGGCACGCTGGTGGCGAAGCCGAAGACCAACCCGAACACCGCCATCAGGGTGGCGGTGCCCATCACCAGATGTTTTCGTTCGAATCGCTCCATCAGCGGGATGGCGAGCAGTGAACCCAGCGGATAGCCGAGATAGGTGATGGCCAGGTAGCTCAGCGAGGTCACCACCTCGAATCCCTTGCGGTCCAACACGAGTACGGCCAGCGTGCCGAAACCGTAGTACCCGAAGACCTGCAGGATCATCACCGCCGAAAACAGCGTGGTGCGTGCGCGATACGGCGGCCGCAGGATCGCGCGGAAGGGCAGCGCGCCCTCCTTCTGTTCTTGCCGGGCCAGCCAGCGTGGCGATTCGGGCATGTTCCGGCGCGCGACGACCACCACCGCGGCGCCGAGCCCGCCGATCACGAACAGCCAGCGCCAGCCGTCGACGCCGAAGGGCTGCAACGGAACCAGCCATTTGGCGAGGAATCCGACGGTGGGCACGGCGCAGAAGCCGATGGTGTAGGCCGTGGCGATCATGCGGCCACGCACCTGTGGCGGAACGACTTCGGACAAATAGGTATCGGAGACCGTCATCTCGGCGCCGATACCGAGCCCGGCCAGGAACCGGGTCGCCATCAGGAAGGCGACGTTCGGGCTGAACGCGCCGAGCAGGGTGAAGCCGGAGTACAGCGCGATGTTGATCATGAACATCCGGCGCCGGCCGAACACGTCGGACAACCGGCCGATCACCAGCGCACCCAGGAACTGTCCCGCGAACGCCGACCCGACGATGCCGCTGAGCTGGAAGGTGGACAGATGCAGTTCTTGCTTCAGCACGCCGGTGATGGTCCCCGCGAGGAACAGCTCGTAGAGGTCGAAGAACAACCCCGCGCCGACGAGGACAACCAGTTTGCGATGGATGGGACGAACCGGCAGTTCGTCGAGACGCAGCCGCTCGCGCCCGACATCGGAAGCAGTTGTCATGCCGCCATACTCCTGATCAACCCCCCTTGCGGCAACTAATCCGCGTCATATCAGGGATTTGTGCCGTTTGTACTCCGACAGTGGGTGCACAACAGCGGATTCCGCTGCCCGGCGGGGCGGCCTGGTGGTTGACTTGCCGTGCGCCGGGCCGCCCCGGCCACGTCGCAGCAACCCGAGGTCAAGGAGGCCACGGACATGCCCACTCATGAAGGAAGCTGGCCGCAGGGAACGCCGTGTTGGGTCGACAGTCAGGTCGACGACACCGCAGCCGCCCGCGAATTCTATGGCGATCTGTTCGGCTGGGAAGTCGTGGACAGCCCGCCGGACGCGGGCGGATATCTGATGGCGCTACGTCACGGCAAGCCCGCCGCGGCCATCGGACCCAAGCCTGCGGGCATGGCGATGCCCTCGGTGTGGACCACCTACTTCGCCGCGGACAGCGCCGACGAGATCGCCGAAAAGATCACCGCGGCAGGCGGTTCGGTGGTCATGCCGCCGTTCGATGTGCTGGATGCCGGCCGGATGTGTATCGCCGCGGATCTGGTGGGCGCGGTCTTCGGCGTGTGGGAAGCCAAGGCGCACAACGGCGCCGAGATCTGCAACGAAGACGGCGCCTACTGCTGGAACGAGCTGCACACCGACCGCTATAAGCAGTCGCAGGAGTTCTACGCGGCCGTATTCGGTTGGCATTACACCGAAATCGGTGACGGCAACTTCGTCTACTCCACCTTCGGCCTGACGCCGGAAGGCGATCCGGTCGGTGGGGTCAACGACGCGAGTAAGACGCCCGGTGATGCTCCGTCGTTCTGGCTGACCTGGTTCCAGGTCGACAACACCGACGCGACCCTGGCCAAAGCGACCGAATTGGGCGCCACGGTCCTGATGGGGCCCGATGACAGCCAGTTCGGGCGGATGAGTGTGCTGCAGGGTCCGCAGGGCGAGGCGTTCGGTGTCATCGATCCCGCGACGACGGCGGCCGCACCGCCGACGGGTGCTTAGCGCCGGCGCAATCCGGTCGCCGCGGTCGCGGTGAATTCCGCGGCCGTGGCGGCTCGGGCCAGGTCGACGTCATCGGGTGCGGCGGCCGCCCGCTCCGCCGCGCGCACCGCTCGCTCGGCTTCGAGCACGCCGAGGAGGCTGTCGGTGGCCTTCTCGGCGGCGAGGATGGCGGTGTAGGCGGCCTTGGCGGCGTCCGCCGCGGCGCGCGCCGCTTCGACGGTGGTCGTCGCGGTGTCACTGTGCAGGCCGGGTTTCGCCTTCGGCGCCGCCGCGGCCCCGCCGGGACGGACCGCTCGCTCCCGGGCCTGAGCACTGTCGGTGCGTTGCTGCGCCTGCTCGATCAGGGCGTTGCGGGTGGTCGCGTCGGTGGCACCGCGGTCCTGGGCGAGCGCGACACCGGCTCCCGGCAGGAGCAGCGCGGCACCGATGACCGTGGCGACAATCCGGGCGCGAACACAACGCATTGCGGCTCCATCCATCGAAGTAGACCAAGCAGTCTGCTAAACGGTACTGTCCCCCTGCCTGATTTGCGGAGATCTCGGACGGGCGTGCCGGAAACGGCAGTCACCGCGGGTGCCGCGGGACCAGGCCGTGCTGATGGGCGTAGACCACCGCGTGGATGCGGTCGCGCACCCCGAGCTTGGCCAGCACCCGCGAGACGTGCGTCTTGACCGTCTCGTCGCCGACCCCGAGCGTGCTCGCGATCTCGGCGTTGCTGCGCGCGTCGGCGAGCAAGAGCAGCACCTCGAGCTCGCGCGCGGTCAGCTGCGCCACCTCCGGCGGGGTCTGCGGGGGAGCGATGCTGTGCGCGAACCGGGCGACCAGGCGCTTGGTCATCGAGGGATCGATCAGCGCGTCGCCGCGGGCGGCGATGCGGATGGCCGCGAGGAGTTCTTCCGGCGGCAGGCTCTTCAAGAGAAAGCCACTCGCGCCCGCCTGTAGCGCCCGGTAGAGGTTGGCGTCGCTGTCGTAGGTGGTGAGCACCAAGACGTAGGTGCCGCCCGCCGCCACGATGGCCTCGGTCGCCGCGAGGCCGTCCAGCTTGGGCATCCGGACGTCGAGGATCGCGACATCCGGTCGCAGCCGGGCGGTTTCGGCGATGGCGGTGCGGCCGTCACTCACCTCGGCGACACAGTCGAGGTCGTCCTGGCTGTCGACCACGGCGCGCAGGCCCGAGCGGAACATGCTGTGGTCGTCGGCGATCAACACGCGGATCTGGTTGTTCACGATCCTCCGATCGCCACGGAAACCTCGGTGTGCCAGTGCGTTCCGTCCTGGTCCGGGCCGTACTCCAGTTTGCCGTCGAAAAGCTCCGCGCGCCTGCGCATGCCACCGAGGCCGCGAGGCGCCGCGTTGTCGGAGATCGCAGGCGGGTGCGGCAGCGGGTTGCTCGCGCGGATGGTGACTCGTTTGGGACGGTAGCTCACCTCCAGTCGCGCCTGTGCGCCGTCGCCGTGGCGCAGCGCGTTGGTCAGCATCTCCTGCACGATGCGGTAGAGCGTGATGTCGAGCGAATCCGGTAGTGCGACAACAGGACCGGTCACGCTCACCGCGACGGTCAACCCGGCCGCGCGGACGTGCTCGACGAGCCGGTCGACATCGGCCAGCCCCGGTTGCCGCTGGCCGTCGTCGTCGCGGCCGTGCAGCAGATCCAGTTGGCGGCGCAGGTCCTCCATCGCCGCACGGCTACTCGACTCCACGGCCGTGAGCGAGCGGGTCGCGGCCGTATTCGTGGTGCCCGCCAAGGCCATTCGGGCTGCGCCCGCGTGAATACCGATGGCGCTGACGTGGTGCGAGATCACGTCGTGCAGGTCGCGCGCGATGGCGGCGCGTTCCTCGGTCACCACGCGTTCCAGCGCGACCTGATGCTCCTGCTGACGCAGTTTCGCGCGCTGCTCCAGATCGGCGATATACGCGCCGCGCGCCGCCGTGTACCGGCCGACCAGCCAGGGCACGCACCCGGCCGAAATCGTTCCGGCGAGTAGCAGGAGCCAATCGACGGAAGCGCCGCCGCGCGCCAGCAGGCGTGCGACAGTGACGCCCGCGCACAGGGCGAGCATGGTGAGCACCGATGTCGAACCGGCCAGCCAGGCGCCCGCCCGATACCCGGCGACCAGGAAGCCGACATCGGCGAAGCGCGGTCCGAACCCGTGATGGATCAGCAGCAGCGTGGCGAGCAACCGCACCACGACGTGGACCAGCGCGACCACGCCCGCGGTGCGCGGTGGCGCGGCCAGGGCGAGGTCGGCCGCGACGATGCAGGTCACCGCGGCGGCGGTCTGCCACGGCGCGACCGCGAACACGCCGCCGAACCCGAGCACCGTCGCGTCGACCACCGCGGCCGCCACGGCGACGATGACCGATTGGCGGGCGAGTGACCTGCTCACATCCAACAGTTCGCCACCGCCTTCGTGTTGATCCAGCGTCCGATCGTAGCCAGGCCCGCCGCTGTGCCTACGCAACTGTGCCCGCGAAACGGCCACGTCGCGTCCCCCGCGGGAGGGATCTCGCCTCCCTCGTCGGCGCGATGTTTACGCAGGCCAGCGGTCGTATCGTCGAAAAGCGACAGCAGACGGTGAAGGAGATCTCATGATCGAGCGTCGAGTGTGGCCGAGGGTCGGCGAGGTGGCGTCGTGAATTCTGTGGAGTTGCTCAGCTATGCCATTCCGGCATTCGCGATATTGATGGCGGTGGAGTGGATCGCATATCGCCGTGATCCCGACCGTGCCGAGAACGCCGGGGCGGGCCGGGACACCGTGTCCAACGTGGCGACGTTCACGCTCGGCAGGCTGGTGAAGCCACTGATGCAGTACGTGCTGCCGTTCTCGGCCGTGGTCGGCGCGGCCGCGATCACGCCGCTGCACCTGTCTCCGAAGTCCTGGTGGGTGTGGGTGCTCGGCCTGGTCGTCACCGACTTCTGCTACTACTGGGCGCACCGTGCCGATCACCGGGTCCGAATCATGTGGACCGCGCACAGCGTGCACCATTCCAGCGAGTACTTCAATCTCTCCACGGCGATCCGCCTGCCGTGGCTGCACCCGGCGGCCACCCTGCTGCGCGGATTGGCTTGGGTCCCCGCGGCGTTGCTCGGTTTTCCGGCCTGGATGATCTTCGTGCTGCAGAGCATCGGCCTGCTCTACCAGTTCCCGATCCACACCCAGCGCATCAAGACCCTGCCGCGCCCGATCGAGTTCCTGTTCAACACCCCGGCGCACCACCGCATCCATCACGGCTCCAACCAGCCGTATATCGACAAGAACTACGGCGGCATCCTCATCGTCTGGGACCGCATGTTCGGCAGTTTCGCCGCCGAGTCCGAGCCGATCCGCTACGGCCTCACCAAGAACATCGGCACCGACAATCCGCTGAAGGTCAACTATCACGAGCTGGCCGGGCTGGTTCGTGATGTCCGCGGCGCTCGCACCTGGCGTGGCCGCCTCGGTTACATCTTCGGGCCGCCCGGCTGGACCGAGTTCCCCGCTGCCGCCGAACCCGTTGCGGCGCAACCGGAGAAGTCGATCCAGCTCGCCTGACGCGAGTCAGTGCTGATCGAGGAAGAAGCGCACGGACGCGATATGCGGTGAGCCCGCGGTGAAGTCGACGAACACGACACCGCGGGCTTCGCCGATCCGGACGCTCGCGCTGACGGTGCGGCCCGCCGCGATCAGCTTGCTCCACCGCATGTTTCGCGCCCGGTTCGTGAACTCCTCGAGCGAAACCGGTGTGCCCGCAGGCAATTCGACGACGGCGTAATGGCCGAGCAGACCGCGGACGCGGGCGATATCGGTGCTGCCCGCGGCGGCGAAAAGGCGTGCCGCCGTGCGCTTGCCCGCCGTGCCGACGCCGCCGAGTGCCCGCATCATGCCGAGCGCTCCGGTGACTCCCTGGTTGGTGATCAGTTGCGGTCCGAGTTGCAGCCCCGCGCCCACTCCGCGCGGCCCGGTGCGCAGGAGTTGCCCGATCATCGGGCCGAGTTCCCAGTGCGCGGCGAGGTGCGCGATCTTCCACTCGCCGTGCTGCTCGGTGAGCTGGTAGCGCAGGTGCATCGGCACCGACACCCGGGCGCCGGTCGCCATCGTGGTCTGGATGGTCAGATCGCGGACCACCGTCGGCGGCGCCACGATATCGCGATCGACAAGGAAGGCAATGGAATTCGGCCCGATGAAGGTGTCGTAGAACCGTTCGATGGCAGGCCGGCCGACATGTGGACTCGACCCGACGGGATCGTTGACCTCGGCGTCGTCCGCGAAAAGCGCGACCCACCCGGACTTGTCGTGCGCGGCCACCGCGCGCGGTGACGCCTGCACGGCCGTCAACAGCTCCGCGGCCGCGGGTTCCAACGGCATGGCGATTCCTCCGATGTCGGCATTGACTCGACCCATGGTAGAACAAGTTCCAATTCTGGCGCCCGGTTCCGGCCGGGCGGTCGAACCGGGCGCCGCCGAAGCCGGGGTTCGAGGCCGCCGGCGCCGCAGTGCTCCCGACCGATCGCATCGGTCATGGCGCGATTGTTCTGTCTGCTCGAAAGTTTGCGATCAACGATGCATGAACGTTGCAATGCGGCAGGACCTCGTTAGAGTCGAGGCATGGGCATCGAGTGTTCGACCGTCGTTGCGGCACCCCGCTCCGAAGTCTTCGCGTGGCATGCCCGACCAGGTGCGTTCGCCCGGCTGGCACCGCCGTGGCAGCCGGCCTCGGTGCTGACCGAGGCCGATTCGCTGGCGAGCGGCCAGGCCGTGCTCGGCTTGCCGGGCGGATTGCGCTGGGTGGCCCGGCACGACCCGGACGGCTATGACCCACCGCAGCGGTTCGTCGACCGGATCGCCGTCGCCGGGATCGCGTCCTGGCCGGCGGGCCTGCTGCTGCGCTGGCGGCACACGCACGATTTCGAGGTCGTCGACGAGACGCACACCAGGGTGGTGGACCGTGTCGCGACGCCGGTCCCGGCCTTCGCGCTGCGGCCGATGTTCGACTACCGCTACCGGCAGCTGACCGACGACCTGGCCGCGCACGGCGAGGCGGCGCGCGCGGGATTCACGGCCCGCACGATCGCGGTGACCGGCGCCTCCGGCCTGGTCGGTACGGCGCTCACCGCCTTCTTGTCCACCGGCGGTCATACCGTGGTGCGTTTGGTCCGGCACTCACCCGGGCCGGGTGAAAGGCAATGGGAACCGGACGATCCCGCGCCGGATCTGCTCGACGGTGTGGATGCGGTGATCCATCTGGCGGGCGCCTCGATCGCGGGCCGGTTCACCGACGAGCACAAGAAGGCCATCGTCGAAAGCCGCATCGGGCCCACCGAGCGGCTGGCGGCGCTGGCGGCTCGGGCCGGCGTCCCGGCCTTCGTCAGCGCGTCCGCGATCGGCTACTACGGCTACGACCGCGGAGACGAGCGATTGACCGAAACCGCCTCGCGCGGTGGCGGTTTCCTCGCCGACGTGGTCGAGAACTGGGAGGCGGCCACGCGCGCCGCGAGCGAGGGCGGGGTCCGCGTCGTCACCGTGCGCACCGGGATCGTGCAGTCGCCGCGCGGCGGGACGCTGCGGCTGCTGCGGCCCCTGTTCGCGACCGGCCTCGGCGGCCGGATCGGCGACGGTGAACAGTGGTTGTCCTGGATCGGCATCGACGACCTGGTGGACATCTACCACCGCGCCCTCTGGGACGACACCTTGTCCGGGCCGGTGAATGCCGTTGCGCCACAGCCGGTGCGCAACAGTGAATACACCCACGTGCTGGCGGCGGTACTGCACCGGCCCGCGTTGCTCCCGGTACCCGAGTTCGGCCCGGCGCTGCTGCTCGGTGAGCAGGGTGCGCGCGAACTGGCCGCCGCGAGTCAGCGCGTGCTGCCCGCCGCGCTGGAGCGGGCCGGACATCGCTTCCGCACACCGGATCTCGGGACCGCGCTGCGACATCTACTCGGCCGTAGCTGAATTCGCCCGCGCGTCACACCGCGGCGTCGCGGGTCAGCAGGATCTGGTGCACATCGAGGTAGCCGCAGCGGAACCCGGCCTCGGCATGCGCCAGATACAGCCGCCACATCCGCCGGAAGACCGGATCGAAGCCCAATTCGGCGACCCGCTCGGTGCGTGCGTTGAACCGCTGCTGCCACAGCCGCAACGTGTGCGCGTAGTGCTCGCCCATCGAGAGTTGTTCGCGCACAACCAGTGTGGTGCGGCGAGCGGCGACGTCGGCGAGCAGCCGGGTGGACGGCAGGAAGCCGCCGGGAAAGATGTACTTCTGCACCCAGGTGTAGGTGTGACGGGTGGCGAGCATGCGGTGGTGCGGCATGGTGATCGCCTGGATCACCGCGCGTCCGTGCGGCGCGAGCACCCGGTCGATGGCCTCGAAGAAGGTTTCCAGGTATTCGTAGCCGACGGCCTCGATCATCTCGACCGACACCACCGCGTCGTATTCGCCGTGCACCCGGCGGTAGTCGAGCAGATCGATGGTGACGCGCTCGGAAAGCCCCGCGGCCGCGATCCGGTCCAGTGCGAGCGCGCGCTGCTCGGTCGAGAGGGTCACCGAGCGCACCGTCGCCCCGCGGGCGGCCGCGCGCAGCGCCAATTCGCCCCAGCCGGTGCCGATTTCGAGCAGCCGGGTGCCCGGGCCGACTCCGGCGCAATCGAGGATCCGATCGATCTTGGCGCGTTGAGCGGCGGCGAGATCGGCCCAGCGTGGTGGTGGCGCGGTGGCCGGGAACAGCGCGCTGGAGTAGGTCAGGGTCTCGTCGAGGAACAGTTCGAAGAGATTGTTCGACAGGTCGTAGTGCCTGGCGATGTTGCCGCGGGTGTTCGACTCGCTGTTGCGTTCGGCGGCCGGAGGTCTGGCCACGTAGCAGCGGCGTAACGCGCGCAGCGGCGCCGGGACGAGGGTGTCGATGTGCGCGGCGAACACTGCCAGCGTCGCGGCCGGATCGGGCGCGGACCAGTCGCCGGCCATATAGGCCTCGCCGAAACCGATCAGGCCGCCGACACCGAGCCGCGTGGCGAAATCATCGGGGCGGTGCAGGATCAGCCGGGGCGCGTCCGGGCCGCCCCGGCCGAGCGTGCGCCCGTCCGGATACTCGACAAGGAGCGGCAGCGCGCGCACTGCGCGCCGGAACAGCTTGTCCGCCACCGCCGCGGCGAGCGCGGCGCGGGTGCCGGCGGGTACCCGCTCGATATCGGGCCATGCGGTCGCGGGGAGTGCCGCGACGTGGGATCGGATGCTCACCGCGAATACTCCTCGAGGTGCTCGGCGGGCTGAGGGACGAGTGGCAGGCCACGTGCCCAGAGCTGCACGCCGTGCCTACGCATGCGCACCGAGACCACAAGTGCGGCAAAGGGTATTGCCACTGTCGCGCGCAGGATGATACGGACGGTGGCCGAATGGCAACGCCCGGTCATCGAGGCGGCGAAGATCGGCCGGTTACCAGCAGCTGAATTCGTGACGCCGCGGGAACCGGCGAACGCCGTGAATCCGGGTGCGGACAACCTGCGCGGTCATCTTGTCCGCGTCGCCAGGGTGGGTCCGGAGCCTGCGCCGTTCGGCGCCGCAGAACGGACAAAATGGACGCGAGGATGTATCGCGGCCGGGGGTTGCCTGCAGTTGTCCACCGCATGTCGCGGCAATCGTATTTGCGTCGTTTATGCATCGTTTAGTCCGACGTGCACCCCAGGGCTCAGTGGATGAAGCGCCAGCGCGGCACGCGCGGTCGGGGCATGGGCGCACCCGAAGGATTCGCTTCGGAGCGCCCCGCGGATGGGTGGTGAGTTCGGCACGGGTCGCGCCGCCCAGTCAGTCCCGTTGTTCGGCGGCGCGGCACGCGCGGTCGACGGGTTGGCGAGGGCGCGGCGGCCGCTCAGCTCAGTTTTTCGACGGCGTCGAGGAGGCTGGCGACGCGGTGGGCGGAGTCGGGCAGGATTACGGCGTCCCAGCCGGGGCCGCCGACGAAGACTCGGGCGCCGGCCTCGCGGCAGGCTCGGACCGCCGAGGTCAGTGCGGTCGATTCCTGTTGGGACCAGAGCACCACGGCGGCGGGGTGGGTGTGCCTGGCGAGGCTGTCGACCAGTGCGCCGGTGGGTACGTCCGCGCCGAGCATGTGGGCGCCGATTTCGCGTTCGGCCAGTGCCGCGCGCAGCACCTCGAGCGGGAGCGCGTGTGTTTCGCCGCTGGTGCAGGCCAGCACCACCGGCGTGGTAGCGGGCGCGACCGGCGGCGGGTTGGTGCGATGCAGCACCGAGGTGATGCACCAGGAGAGCAGGTGCTCGACATCGATGCAGCGCTCGCCCGCGCCCTGCCGGTCGACGATGTCGGCGAAAGCGGGCCGGCACAAGCGATCCCAGGTATCGGCGACGCCGTAGGCGCGGAAGTGGGCCTCCAGGTGATCCGATACCGCGCGGGTCTCGAGCATGAAGGCTGCGGCGAGCAACGGATAGCGATCGCCCAGGCGCGGGGCCGGACCGCGCACCGCCGCGGCCGCCCCCGCCGGAGTCGCGCCGTCCTGGATGAGCGTCAGCATGCGGCCGAGCTGGGCGATATCGGCTTCGGTGTAGAGGCGGTGCTTGCCCGGCCGGTGTTGCGGCGGGCCGATGTTGTAGCGCCGGTTCCAGCTCCGCAAGGTCGCCGTCGGGATGCCGAGTCGCTCGGCTACCGCGCGGACCGTGTAGCCGGCCGCGTCGGAAGCGTGAGCAGAACCGGCGGTCATCGCCTCATTCTGCCTCCCCCGCCGCACCCGATTCACCACGCCCGGCCGTCGCGCCGTCGCGCGGAGTGTCCGGCGGCTCGCCCACCGTGCTCACCGCCATACGGCGGCGACGGTCGCCACCCCCGCAGCCCCAGCTCGCGGCACTCGCGACGGCTTCGTCACGCTGCGCCTGCCCAACGCTGCCAAGGGGGTGTTGCCGGTTAGATCGGCGAACACTCGAGCGGCGCGGCCCAGGCTCTGATAGACCTCGGCGAGGGAACACTCGACAACGGACCCGGCGTCTCGCCGGGGGTTCATCCTGGCGACAGCCCGCGGGCTCGATCGCCGACTGCCGCACACCCCGCCCATCACGGCGGGACCTCGCGGCCGCCACGCCGTATCCGGCCGTCGGGCCGGAGGCGGCAGCGGACCGGCACGTCCGCGTGGACCTGCCGCGGGACAGGCGAGCACGACCCCTCTCGACGCGATCGGGGGATAGTGAATCGGTTTTGCATCGTTATGCGATAGGATGGCGGATATCGTCGATAACCGAGGAGTTCGTGTGACATCTCGAAGTAAGCGGCATTCGGTACGTCTTTCCATGGTTCTGGCCGGTTTCGCGGCCGCGGTTCTTTCGGTGGGTAGTGCGCAGGCCGCGCCGGTCGCGGGGCCGGCGCCGGTGCCTTCGCTGGATCTGAATCAGTACCTCGGTACCTGGCATCAACTCGCGGCGGTCCCGCAGTACTTCAATCTCGCCTGCGCCCGCGACACCAAGGCGAACTATTCGCTCGACGCGCAAGGCAACGTCGCGGTGCGCAACACGTGCACCACCTGGACGAACGGGAACAACGAGATCGCGGGCACCGCGACGGTCAACGACCGTGCCACCAACGCGCAACTGCACGTGAGCTTTCCGGGCGTGCCCACCCAGGATCGGCTCGACGGACCCACCAACTATATCGTGACGGCGCTCGCCTCGGACTACTCGTGGGCGGTGGTCACCGACCCGAGCCGGCTGTCCGGCTTCGTGCTCGCGCGTGACACCCGGCTCGACCCCGCGGCTTGGTCCGGGGTGCGCGCGGGAATCGTTGCGGCAGGCCAGGATCCGTGCCTATACCTGACCTCGCCGAGCACCGGTGGTTTCACCGGAATCGTTCCGCTCTGCACAGTGTGACCTCCGGTCCGGCGCTCGTGAGGGTCGCGTCGAGGGTCGCAGGCCTGAGCCGCCCGTCGCACCGCGGCGCCACCCTTCCGGGCGCCGGACCGCATTCGTTTCAGCACTCGAAGAGGAGCAGATGACCGTCACCATCGCTTTGTTCACGCGCGACCTGCGGGTGCGCGACAACCCGGTGCTCACCGCGGCACATCGCGAAGGTGCCTCGGTGGTACCGCTTTTCGTGATTGACGAGGCGATCGCCGGCGGCCGGTTCGCGGCCCCGAATCGGGCGCGTTTCCTGGCCGCCGCGCTGGGCGAACTGGACGCCGAATTGCGGGCGATCGGCGGCAAGCTGGTGGTGCGGCGCGGTGATGTCGTCGAACAGGTGGCCGCGGTGGCCGAGGAGGTGCATGCCGACAGCGTGCACATCGCCGCCGATGTCAGCGGTTACAGCCGCAGGCGGGAACAGGCGCTGCGGGATCGGTTGGCGCAGCGCAGTTGTCTGTTGCACAGCCACGCCGCCTCGATCACCGCCGCCGATCCCGAGGTGCTCGTCCCGTCCACCGGGCGCGACCACTTCGCCGTCTTCACACCGTATTTCCGCCGCTGGACCGAGGCACACCAGCGCAAACCGCTCGGCAAGCCGCGCGAACTCACCATGCCGCCGGTGCGCAGCGATCCGCTGCCCGAACCCGAGGACCTCTGCGCGGGCCCGACCTCCCCGCAGCTCGCCGTCGGCGGCGAGACGACGGGGCGAAAGATCGTGCGGGACTGGCTGTCCGGTCCGATCGAGAACTACGAGGAGCGCAACGACGACCTCGCCGCCGATGCCACCTCCCGGCTCTCGCCGTATCTGCACTTCGGCTGCGTCTCGCCGGTCGAGCTGGTGCACCGGGTCGATATGTCCACCCCGGGCGGCCACGCCTTCGCCAGGCAGCTGTCCTGGCGCGACTTCCATCACCAATTGCTCGCGGCCAGGCCGGATATCGCGTGGTCGGACTATCGGCCCCGCCCGGGCGAGTGGCGTGAGGATCCGCAGGCCGCCGCGGCGTGGCGGGACGGCCGCACCGGGTTCCCGATCGTCGACGCACCCATGCGCCAGTTGCAGGCCGAAGGCTGGATGCCCGGCCGGGCCAGGCTCATCACCGCCAGCTTCCTGGCCAAATCGCTGCGCATCGACTGGCGCGTCGGCGCCGCACACTTCCTGCACTGGCTGGTGGACGCGGATCTGGCGAACAACCAGCTCAACTGGCAGTGGGTCGCCGGTACCGGCACCGACACCAGGCCCAATCGCGTGCTCAACCCCCTCCGGCAGGCCAAACGCTACGACGAGAACGGTGATTACGTCCGGCGTTGGCTGCCTGAACTCGCCCATCTTTCCGGTGCCGCGATCCACACTCCGTGGCGCGAGAACATCGATCCCGCCGACTATCCCGCGCCGATCATCGAGTGTGTCGGCATGTAGCGCACCGATTCCGCGGCAGATACACCCGTACCCCTTCCTAATTCGCGACGCCAGGTCTTGAATTGGTACATCGAGGCTTGTTCGTCCCTGCGGAAAGGGAGCCTGTGATGATGGGTACCGTCGATATCGCGATCACCGTCGCCCGGATCTTCGACACGGTGCAGAAGGCGCTGTTGCTGCTCATCCTGCGCTGACCGATTGCTGCCAGACTGGTCCGATGGCGACCGTCGTGGCATTGCACGCACACCCGGATGACGAAACCCTGCTCACCGGAGGCACACTGGCGAAGCTGGCCGCGGCGGGGCACCGCACCGTGCTCGTCGTCGCGACCGATGGACATCTGGCCACGCTCGACGGACCCGCGCCGCGGCTGGCCGAATTGTCCGCCAGCGCAGCCGTATTGGGGGTCGAGCGGGTCGTGCACCTGGGTTACGCCGACAGCGGGCACGGCGCGGTGCTCTACGCGGACCCGGCCGACCGAACCCGCTTCGTCCGAGCCGATCCCGAGGAGGCCGCCGCGCGGCTTGCCGCGATCCTGCGCGAAGAAGCGGCGGAGGTCCTGTTCAGCTACGACCGCAACGGTGGCTACGGCCACCGAGATCATGTGCGGGTGAGCGAGGTAGGCAGCCGGGCGGCGGAACTGGCGGGCGTGCGGGTGTTGCAAGCCACCATGCCGCGCGAAAACGCGCTGCGGATAGCGCGTTTGCTCACCGCACTGCGCATCCGGAGCAACCTCGGCCGATGGGGTGCCGTGTACAGTCCGGCCGCCGAGATCACCCACCGCATCGATGTGCGCCGCTTCGCGGGGCAGCGCCAGACCGCGCTCGCGGCGCACCGCTCGGTGCTCGCGGGCACGAGTGGTTTCGCCACCATCGCCAAGCTGCTGCTGCGGATGCCGACCTGGATGCTGGGCCGGATCATGCGGTGGGAGTGGTTCATCGAGGAGGGCGCGGTGCCGCAGAGCCCGCCGCTCGACGACGTGCTCGTCGCGGCTCGGCGATGAAACCCATTGTGCGCGGGCCGATCTAGGGGGCCGACGGCCTGCGCGGTAAGAACACGGTGAACGTGGCCCCTTCTCCCGGACTGCTGTCCAAGCTCACGCGCCCGCCGTGCGCGGCGACCAGCGCATGCACGATCGATAAACCGAGACCGGTGCCCCCGCTCGCTCGCGTCCGGGAGGCGTCGGTGCGATAGAAGCGCTCGAACACCCGCGCGGCCGCCTCGGGGGAAAGGCCGGGCCCGGAATCGATCACGTCGAGACGCACCTCGTCGATGCAAGGCGTGAGCCGGACGACGACGGCGGCGGCGGGCGGGGTGTGGGTCAGGGCGTTGCCGAGCAGATTGGCCAGCACCTGGCGTAGTCGCGGCTCGTCGCCCAGCACATCGAGGGTGCCCTCGCCCGGTTCGATCACCAGGCCGATGCGGCGCTGCGGTGTGTCCGGCGCGTGCTGGCGGGCAGCCATGGCCTGCGCGCTGTGCACCGCGTCGCCCGCGAGCGCGAGCAGATCCACCGGTTGGCGCGCCAGCGGCCGTTTCTCGTCGAGCCGAGCCAGCAGGAGCAGGTCCTCCACCAGCAGCCCCATCCGCTCGGCCTCCGATTCGATCCGGCCGACCACCATGGTGGCGTCCTTGCTCGCGCCCTGCCGATACAGTTCGGCGAAGCCGCGGATGGTGGTCAGCGGCGTGCGCAGCTCGTGACTCGCGTCTGCGATGAAGCGGCGCATCCTGGCCTCGGAGCGCCGCGCCGCCTCCTCCGACGCCTCGGTGGCGGCGACGCCGTACTGGATCTGTGCCAGCATCTCGTTCAACGAGCGCGCCAGATGATCGACCTCGGTGTCCACGTTCTGCACCGGAACCCGCCGGTGCAGGTCGCCGCCCGCGATCGCCGCGGCCGTGTCCTCCACCGCGCGCAGCGGCCGCAGGCTGCGCTGGATCACCAGGTAGCCGAGCACGCCGAGCGCGACCAAAGCCGTTGTCCCGATGGCCAGTTCGAAGAAGATCAGTCGGGAAACGGTCTCCTGGTTGTCAGTCAGCGGCAAGGCGATGATGGTCGAGCCGTATTCGTTCGAAACGGACAGGACCCGCCAACGCACCGACGACCCACCGGTCGATCCCACGGTGGTCGGCGTGTCACCGAGCTGAGTCGGCAGCTCCGGCGCGCCGGAATTGGTCCCGCCGCCATCGGGTTTCGTGTAAATCTGTCCCCCGGCGCCCTTGCGCAACTCGAAGAACCGGCGCGGCTGATCGCCGATCGAGCGGGGCGCCGGCAGTTGCGCCGGCGCGTCGGCCGGAATCCATTGCACCGCACCTTGATCGGAGAGCACCACCTTCATCGGCCGTGGCTCGGCCCAGGAATGCGCCGCGTCGAGCAGTTGCTCGTCGGTGCGCTCGGTCAACGAGCGGCTCAGCCCCGAGGTCACCGCCACACCGGAGGCGAGCAACGCGGTGGTCGTCAGCAGCAGCACCGCGACTACCAAGCCGATCCGCAACGGTACGGCGGACAGCCGCCGGGTCAGGTGCGCGCGCAGCTTCACGAGTGCCACGCCGAGCGCTGCGCCCGCGTGCTCCGGGCACGGGTATCACCCATCATGGCCACCAGGATGACCGCCGAAATCCAGTCCGAGCTGCGAGCTCGCTGAGTATCTGCTGTGTACCGCGGACTGAGCGGCCCGCCGGGTACCTGCCTGATTGCCGGTTCCCCGCAGGCGCGCCGTCCGTGCGAGACTCGCTCATGGCCTCCAGCAAGTCACCGCTCGTCCTGCTTCACGGCGTCACCATGTCGGCGCGGGTGTGGGACGAGGTCATCCCGCTGGTCACACCCCACCACGAGGTCTTCGCGCTGACGGCGCTCGGGCACCGGGGCGGCCCACCCGCGCGGCGGCGGCCCGCCACCGTCGCCGATCTCGTCGACGGCGCCGAGCGCATGCTGGACGAGTTCGGGTTGGACCGGCCGCACCTGGCCGGGAACTCGCTCGGCGGCTGGATGGCGATCGAACTCGCCCGGCGTGGCCGGGCGGCCAGTGTGTGCGCGTTGTCGCCGGCCGGGTTCTGGACGGCGGGCACGCACGCGCAATCCGCGGGCGTGACGAAGTTGCGCAGGCTGGCCGCGCTCACCCGGCTCACCCGCACGGTGCAACCACTGGCTTTCCAGGTGCCGCTGGTCCGCCGCTTGGGGATGCGCGACATCGCTTGCCGCGCAGACCGTTTGACGCCGAGTGCGGCCGTGCAGACGGCCCGTGACCTGCTCGACTGCGCGGTCACCGACGATCTGCTGGGCACGGGCGAGCAGGTCGCCCCGCTGGATCCGCTGCCGTGCCCGGTCACCCTGGCGTGGTCGAGCCGCGACGTCATCCTGCCGCCCGAGGTCAACGGCAAGATCGCCCGGGAACGCCTGCCCCAGGCCGACTTCGAGCTGCTCCCCGCGGTCGGCCACGTCCCGATGATCGACGACCCGGCCCTGGTCGCCCGGACGATTCTCGCCACCACGCGAACCCACGCGCCCGACGCCTAGGCCTGACTCGAAGTCGCCTCCGGCGCCGCCACGGCCCAGCTCGCCGCCGGGCTCCTGCTCCGCCTTGCCAGGCGACGAGCTGAACCGCGGAGGCATCCGACCGGATTGCGAGCCAGGACCTATCCCGGCAGCCAACTCCGTCCAGGCCGAACCCACTTGCGGTCCTTGATCATTCGTCGCGCCGCCCGCTGATTCCGGCCGATGAGCCGGTCGAGGTAGAGGTGTCCGGCGAGGTGGTCGGTCTCGTGCTGGAGGCACCGTGCCAGGTAGCCGGTCGCCTCGACGGTGACCGGTGCGCCGTCGATATCCGCTCCGGTGACGCGAGCCCAGTGCGCCCGCCCGGTCGGAAACCATTCGCCGGGCACGGAGAGGCAACCCTCCAGATCGTCGTCGGGATCGGGCATCGTCTCCGGGATCGCCGAGGTCTCCAGCACCGGATTCACGACGCACCCTCGATACCGCGTCGAGCCGTCCACCAGGTCGTAGACGAATACCGCCCGGGGATCGCCGACCTGATTCGCGGCCAGCCCCGCGCCGTTGGCGGCGGTATTGGTCGCGAACAGGTCGTCGACGAAGGCGGCAAGTTCCGCGTCGAAGGTGGCCACCGGCCGGGCCGGTGTGGTCAGTCGCGGGTCACCGGCAATCAGGATCGGTCGAACAGCCATGTCGATCAGAGTACTCAAATACGAGTAGTCGTGACAGACTAGAAGGGTGAACGAGACTCGTCTGTTCGTGCTTGCCGCGCTGGCCAAGAGCGGCCCGATGCACGGTCATCAGTTGCGCCGCGATGCCCGGCTGGATCGCGCGGAACTGTGGTCGCGGGTCAAGCCGGGCTCGCTGTATGGGGCGCTGCATCGAATGGCGGACGAGAACCTGATCCGTCCGCTGCGGACCGAGCAACCCGGCGCACTGCCTGCTCGGACCGTCTACGAGATCACCGACGAGGGCCTGCGGGAGTTGCGCGCACTACGTGACGAAGCGCTCACCGAGGTCGATATCCGGCCCGACCCGGTCGATCTCGCACTGGCGGTCAGTGCCGACCTCGATCGGAAGCTGTTGCGCGGCTACCTCGAAGACCGCATTGCCGCGCTCCGCGCGCACGGCTCCCGGATCGCGCATCACCTGGAGCGGCGCTGGCCCGAGCAGAGCGTGGTCGACGATCTCGTCGTCGACCACGCCGTCATGCGCATCCAGGCCGAGATCGATTGGCACGAAAAGATTCTCGCCAATATCGACGAACTCGGCGACGCCTCCTGACTGGTTGTCCGGGCTCAGTGGCGGCGGATGAGCAGGACGTTGTCCTGGCGGGTACCGGGTACGCCCTCGGGGCTCGGCTGGTCGCGCTCGGCGAGGTCGTCGCGTTCGACGGTCCACTCGGCGGGGTCGAGGCGCAGACCGGCGAGTACCTCAGCGGTGGTGGGGAAGTGGATATCGGCCGGGGGTTCGGTCACCCAGCTCGGCCAATGCGCGTGGCCGACGATGAGCAGTAGGCCGCCGGGGGCCACGGCGCCCGCCGCGCGGGACAGGATGCGCTCGCGCTCGTCGGCCTGCGCGACGGGCGAGTGCAGGTACTGGGCGGAGACGAGGTCGAAGGTCCCGGCCGGGAAGGAGTGCGCGAGATCGACCTGCTGCCAGGTGATTCCGGTGATGCCGAGCTCGGCCGCGTGCGCGCGGGCCCGGCCGAGCGCGGTCTCGGACACGTCGACGCCGGTGACCTGCCAGCCCCGCTGGGCCAACCAGATCGCGTCCGCGCCTTCGGCGCAGCCGAGATCCAGCGCGGTGCCCGCGGGTACCCCGGTGATCTCGCGGACCAGCAAGAAATTGGGATTGCCGGACCAGACGCGCTCGCGCTCCTGGTAGAAGTTCTCCCAGAATTCGACGGTGTCACCGGCCTGATGTGCGCCGACGCCGTGGCTGTGTGTCTCGGTCATGTCCACCACGATCCCCGCGCGGGGCGCTATTGGCAAACTCCTGTTGCCGTTCTGGCAACGATCAATCGGCCCCGCTGCCTGGTTCGCGCTTGGTCAACTCGACTTTCTGGGTGACCGCACGATCTTCGACGAGTGCGGTGCTGCGATGCCCGCCGCTCCATCCGACACTCGCCTCGGTGCGCATCCGCTCGACCATGTGCGGGTAGTGCAGCTCGAAGGCGGGACGCTCGGACCGGATCCGCGGCAGCTCGTAGAAGTTGTGCCGCGGCGGCGGGCAGGTGGTGGCCCACTCCAGCGAGTTGCCGTAGCCCCACGGATCGTCCACGGTGACCACCTCGCCGTACCGATAACTCTTGAACACATTCCAGATGAACGGCAGCATCGACGCCCCGAGCACGAACGCGCCGATCGTGGAAATCATGTTGAGCGTGGTGAATCCGTCGCTGGGCAGGTAATCGGCGTAGCGCCGCGGCATGCCCTCGGCCCCTACCCAGTGCTGCACCAGGAAGGTCAGGTGGAACCCGACGAAGGTGGTCCAGAAATGCCACTTGCCCAGGCGCTCGTCCATCATCCGGCCGGTCATCTTCGGGAACCAGAAGTAGATCCCCGCGAATGTCGCGAACACGATGGTGCCGAACAGCACGTAATGGAAGTGCGCCACCACGAAATACGAGTCGGTGACATGGAAGTCCAGCGGCGGCGACGCGAGGATGACCCCGGACAGACCGCCGAAGAGGAAGGTCACCAGGAACCCGAGCGACCACAGCATCGGTGTCTCGAAGGTCAACTGACCGCGCCACATCGTGAAGATCCAGTTGAAGAACTTCACCCCCGTCGGTACCGCGATCAAGAAGGTCATCAGCGAAAAGAACGGCAGCAGTACCGATCCCGTGGCGTACATGTGGTGCGCCCACACCGCCACCGAGAGCGCGCCGATCGAGATCGTCGCGTAGATCAGCGCGGTATAGCCGAACAGCGGTTTACGGCTGAACACCGGGAAGATCTCGGTGACGATGCCGAAGAACGGCAGCGCGACGATGTACACCTCGGGATGGCCGAAGAACCAGAACAGGTGCTGCCACAGCAGCACGCCGCCGGTGGCGGTGTCGTAGATGTGCCCGCCGAGGTGCCGATCGATCGCGAGCGCGAACAGCGCCGCGGTGAGGATCGGAAAGGCAAGCAGCACAAGGATGCTGGTGATCAGGATGTTCCAGGTGAAGATCGGCATCCGGAACATGATCATGCCGGGCGCGCGCAGGCAGATGATCGTGGTGATCATGTTGACGCCGCCGAGGATGGTGCCGAGGCCGGACAGGATCAACCCCATGATCCACAGGTCGCCGCCCGCGCCGGGCGCGTGCTCGAAGGTGCTGAGTGGCGTGTAACCGGTCCAGCCGAAATCGGCGGGCCCGCCCGGCGTGAGGAAACCCGCCGTCGCGATGCTCGCGCCGAACAGATACAGCCAGTAGCTGAACGCGTTGAGGCGGGGGAAGGCGACGTCGGGCGCGCCGATCTGCAAGGGCAGCACGGCATTTGCGAAACCGAACACGATCGGCGTCGCGTAGAACAGCAGCATGATCGTGCCGTGCATGGTGAACAGCTGGTTGTACTGCTCGGTCGAGAGGAACTGCAACCCGGGCCGGGCCAGCTCGCCGCGCATCAGCAGTGCCATCAGGCCGCCGAGGAAGAAGAAGGTCATCGCGGTGACCAGGTACATGACCCCGAGCACCTTGGGATCGGTGGTCGTGATCATCTTCCAGAGGTAGGAACCCTTCGGCCCGGTGCGGGCCGGATACGGTCGAGTCGCCTGAAGTTGTTCGGTCTGCGTCACACTCACGGCCGCCGCCACCTCCCGAACCGGGGTTCACCTACGGCCGGCGGGACCGGCCTGAGTCAACGTAACCATGTGACGGCGGTCTCACGCCACCTCTTGATCGACTTTGCCGAAGGTTAGCGGCAGGAGTGCGAATAGCGGGCTCTTGCTTGGTATTTGCTGTCAAGGGGAGCGATCGGCGGGACGCGGTGGCGATAGGCCATCGGCATCGACGAGCGGTCAGAGCTCGAGTGGGTCGCGGATGATGATGCCTTCGACGGCGCGCAGCCGATCGGTCATCGTGGCCAGCAGATCGATCGAGTCGGTCGAGAGACCGACCGCGGTGTGGATCAATCTGCGCAGCAGCGGGCTGGCCAGCGCGCTGGCCACGCTGATGTCGTGGTCGATCGGTGTGGTGCCGAGTGGTCGAACGAGCTGGTCGAGATCCACGGTGCAGTACTCACAATCGGTCATCTGGCCCCCTGGGACCATTGTGGGCGCGCTGGGCCGCGCGCCGAAGCGTTGTGCGGTCGGCGAGTTCGATCGCCTGATGCTGCTGCGCACAACGCACTCCCTTCGTCGCTGCATCGACCCAGAACGTTTCGTCCGGTTTTCCGGACGACGGACGGAAAACGACAACGATGCCCCGGGCGGACGTGCAACGATGAGGGGCGGCCGAACAATACCGATCTGGTGAGGGGCCCGGCATGGGGACACTGGACGACAGGGTAGCGGTGATCACGGGCGGTGCCCGAGGTCAGGGCCGGGCGCACGCGCTGGCGCTGGCCACGGCGGGCGCGGACATCGTGATCTGCGATATCGCCGAACAGATCGCCGGCCTGCACTATCCGCTCGCCACCCCCGACGACCTGGCCGAAACCGCGAAGCTGGTGGAGGAGACCGGGCGGCGCTGTGTGCCGCTGCGGGCCGATGTGCGCAGCCAGGCCGAGATGAACGCGGTCGCCCAGCGCGCCATCGATGATTTCGGTCACATCGACATCCTGATCGCGAACGCGGGCATCGCCTCCAACTCGCCGCTCGCGGAGATGGGAGAGCAGATGTGGCAGGACATGATCGAGGTCAACCTCGGCGGCGTCTTCCACAGCTGCCGCGCGGTGGTGCCGCACATGATCGAGCGCCGCTGGGGTCGCGTCGTCGCCACCTCGTCCATAGTGGCGCGGATGGGCGTGCGCAACGCCGGCCATTACGCGGCGGCGAAGTGGGGCGTGCTCGGTCTGGTGAAGTCGCTGGCGCTGGAGGTGGCCGAGCACGGCATCACCGTCAACGCGATACTGCCCGCCGGAGTGGACACCGACATGATCCAGAACCCGGCCACATACCAAATGATGTTGCCGGACAAAGAGAATCCCACCCGCGAGGACGTGATGGAGATGTTCGCCTCGGGTCCGCCCAACGGTGATCTGATCGCACCCGCCGAGGTCGCGGACGCGGTCCTGCTGCTGGTGTCCGACCACGGCAGGCACTTCAACGGCGAAGCGCTGACCATCTCCGGCGGCATGAGCGCCGGCACCGTCTGACGGGCCGCCCGCGGGGCGATTCGTGAGCTGGCTCATACTTGGCGCGCTGCCGGAACTTTCCCTTCCTCGTATCCGACCGGTCCAGCGAGACCTGTTGTGGGTGCGTGGACTTTTCAGAGGATGGTGGACTTCAACGTGCAGGTGAAACGCTCGACAGTCCACCTGGTCCGGTTCGTCACCGCGGTCGTGCTGCTCGCCGTCGTCATCGGCTCGGTGGTCGAGGCGGGCGAACTGCCCTATCGCGCGGCGGGTACCGCCTATCCCGGATTCGCCGACGTCCTCGGGTACGTGCTGTTGCGCGTCGCCGCCGCGCTGGCCGGCGCGACCGCACTCGGCGCGCTGGTCTACGCGGTGTGCTGTACCGCGGTCACCGGACGCGGACGCCTCGATGTCGACGGGTACGCCGGCCTCCGGCTGGCCGAGCGGGCGGGGGTGGTGTGGCTGCTGTCGGCGCTGGCGCTCATCCCGGTGACCGCGGCGAATATCGGCGGCATGACGGTGTCGGGTGTCTTCCGGCTCGGCGCGCTCGGCGCGCTGATCGACGCCGGCGAAAAGCCGAAAGCGTGGATCGTGGTCGCGGTGCTCGCCGCGGTGGTGACGCTCGGCGCGCGAATCATGTTGTCCTGGAACGGCGCGGCGGTGCTGCTGCTGGTGGCGGCGATCGCCGTGCTGCCGCCCGCGATGGTCGGCAACGCGGGGGAGGGCCCCAACCACGACTACGGCACCGGCGCGATGATCATCTTCCAATTGGCGGTCTCGGTGCTGCCCGGTCTGCTGTGGTGCGTCGCGGAACACGGACGCAGGCAAGGCGACAACGTGGGTACGGCGGTGCGCCGGGGCGCGATCATCGGCCTGCTGTGCGTGCTCGCCGCCGCGCTCAGCGGACTGGTGCTGTGGCTGATCCTGCTGCCCTGGTCCGCGGTGTTCAGCACCGGTTACGGCAGGCTGGCGCTGCTGGTCGGCGCGGCCGGTGGGGGGCTCGCGGTCGTGCTGCGGTTCGCGTTCGCGCGCCGCACCGCGCCGGCCGACCGCCGGACGACGCTGCTGATCGCCTGCGGCGCAGCGCTTTCCACGGTGGCGCTGGGCGCGACCGTGGCGATGGCGGTGCAGCCCGCACCCGCCTTCGCCGATCGGTCGTTCACCGCGCAGGAGGTGTTCCTCGGCTTCGACCTGTTCGATCCGCCGAATGTCGCACGGCTGCTGACCCTCTGGCGGTTCGACCTGGTGATCGGCACCGCGGCGGTGGCCGGCATCGTGCTCTACGTGATCGGCGTGGTACGCCTGCGCCGGCGTGGTGACGCCTGGTCGCGGTGGCGGACGCTGTCCTGGGTAAGTGGTTGTGCCGCACTGCTCATCGCGACCTCGTCGGGCATCGGCACCTACGGCTTCGCCATGTTCAGCATGCACATGATCACGCATATGGCGTTGAACATGTTCGTGCCGGTGCTGCTGGTGCTCGGCGCGCCCGTGACCCTGCTGCTGCGCGCCGTCCCCGCGGCGAAGCGCGGCGAGGTGCACGGAGTCCGGGAATGGGTACTGGCCCTGCTGCATTCGCGCCCGACCGCGATCATCGCGCACCCCGCGACCGCGCTGACCCTGTTCGTGATCTCGCTCTACGGGCTGTATTTCACGCCGCTGTTCGAGAGCCTGATCCGCTACCACTGGGGGCACGTGCTGATGAACGTGCACTTCCTGATCGTCGGCTACCTGTACTACTGGGGCATCATCGGCATCGATCCGGGCCCGCGCCGTCTGCCGCATCTGGGCAGGCTCGGGGTGTTGTTCGCGGTCATGCCTTTTCACGCGTTCTTCGGTGTCGCGGTGATGTCGATGAATACGGTCATCGGGTCGCGTTTCTACACCAACCTGCAGTTGCCGTGGAACATCGACCTGCTGGCCGATCAGCGGATGGGCGGTGGCATCGCGTGGGTCTCCGGCGAGGTCCCGGTGCTGCTCGTGGTCGGCGCGCTGCTGACCCAGTGGGCGGCGCAGGACCGCCGCACGGCGGTCCGCACCGACCGCAAGGACGACGAGTACCGCGACTCGGACCTCGAGGCCTACAACGCCATGCTGGAGAAACTGGCCCAGACCCGGCGCTGAGCCCGGCGAAACCGGTTCGGGCTCACCGCGCGAAGCGCACCTTGCGCAGTCGCAAGCTGTTCGACACCACGAAGAACGACGAGAAGGCCATGGCCGCACCGGCGATCAGCGGATTCAGGAAGCCCAGTGCGGCAACCGGAATGGCGAGCACGTTGTAGCCGAACGCCCACACCAGGTTGCCCTTGATGGTGCGCAATGTGGCGTGCGCCAACTCGATCGCGTCGGCGACCGCGCCCAGATCCTCGCGGACCAGGATGACGTCGGCGGCCGCGATCGCGACATCGGTGCCCGCGCCGATCGCCATGCCGAGGTCGGCGGTGGCCAGCGCCGCGCCGTCGTTGATGCCGTCGCCGACCATCACCACCCGGTGCCCCTGCTCCTGCATGCGGGCGATCAGCTCGACCTTGCCCTCCGGCAGCAGTTCGGCGACCACCTCATCGATGCCGATCTCGTCGGCCACCGCCTGCGCGGCGAAGGCGTTGTCGCCGGTGAACATCAGGACGCGCAGCCCGAGCCGGTGCAGCCGGGCGATCGCCGCCGCCGCGGTGTCCTTGACGGTGTCGGCCACCGCGACGACCGCGACGACCGCACCGTCCACCGCGACGAGCACCACGGTGCGCCCGGACTTCTCCTGCCTGCGCACCGCGCGCTGGGCTTCCTGCGGGATCTCGATGCCCTGATCGTCGAACAGCCGTGCCCGGCCGACCAGCACGGTGCGTCCGTCGACGACGCCGCGCGCGCCCAAACCCGGTAGCGCTTCGAAGGATTCGACAGCGGGCAGGTCGTCGTCGAGCTGCTCGCGGGCGTAGCGGGTGAGCGCGGCCGCGACCGCGTGCTCGGAGGCCGCCTCCACCGCGCCGGCCCACCGCAGCACCTCGGCGACTGCGTACGGCGCGTGTTCGGTCACCGCGACGACGCTCATCGCGCCGTTGGTCACGGTGCCGGTCTTGTCCAGCACCACGGTGTCCACGTCGCGGGTGGCCTCCAGGGCCTGGTGGCCTTTGATGAAAATGCCCAGCTGCGCACCACGCCCGGACGCCACCATCAGCGCGGTCGGAATGGCCAGCCCCAGCGCGCACGGGCAGGCCACCACCAGCACCGCCAGCGCGGCCGCGCCCGCGCGATCGGCGCCGGCGCCCGCGATCAGCCAGATCACGAACGTCGCCGCGGTGATCAGGAAGACGAACGGCACGAACACCGCCGACACCCGGTCGGCGATGCGCTGCATGCGCGCCTTGCCGGTCTGCGCCTCTTCGACGAGCCGGATCATGCCCGACAGTTTCGTATCCGCGCCCACCGCTGCGGCTTCCACGATCAGCCGTCCGGTGAGCGCGGTGGTGCCGCCGATCACGGCCGTGCCCGCATGCACGTCGACCGGGATCGACTCACCCGTCATCGCACTGGCGTCGACACTCGATTCACCCGACACGACCAGCCCGTCGGTGGCGATGGTCTCGCCCGGACGCACCACGAAACGCTGCCCCTCGACGAGTTCGCCGATGGGAACCCGCATTTCGCGACCGTCCCGGGTCAGCACGGTCACCTCGCGCGCACCCAGCGCGGCCAGTGCCCGCAGCGCGCTGCCCGCCGACCGTTTGGCCTTGGCCTCGAAATACCGTCCGGCCAAGACAAATGCGGTGACGCCCGCCGCGACCTCCAGGTAGATCGCGTCGCTCGCCCAGATCGCCGCCCAGACGCCGTCGGGCGCGGGGCCGGATCTGTTCGGGTGCAAGAACATGGTGTCCAGCGACCACAGCGTCGCGGTGAGCACACCGACCGAGACCAGCGTGTCCATGCTGGCCGCACCGGCTTTCGCGTTGGCCAGCGCCTTGCGATGGAACGGCGCCGCTGACCAGACCACCACGGGTAGCGCCAGCACCGTGAGCACCACCTGCCAGCCGGTGAAGCGGGTCGAGGGGATGGTGGCGAACATCACCGACAGATCGGCCAGCGGGAAGAACACCATCAGCGCGACCACCAGCCGCCGCAGCAGGCTGCTGACCTCCGCGTCCTCCGGGGCGGCGCTGATCGCCTCGGCCCGGTCGGTCACCGGCGCCGCACCGAAGCCGATCGCGTCGACCTCGGCGCAGAGTTGTTCGGCGGCGATGCCCGCGGCGGCGTCGATGGTGGCGATGCCGGTGGCGTAGTTCACCGAGGCGGTCACGCCGTCGACCTTGTTGAGTTTGCGCTCGATCCGATTCGCGCACGCCGCGCAGCTCATGCCGGTGACGGCGAGCGAGATGCGGGTCGGTTCGGTGGCTGCGGCAGGCTGATCGGGTCGAAGCTGGTCGAGCTCGATGGTCATGAAAGTCCGTTCACGCGGCGGGATCTTGGGTGGAACGCAGGTGGCCGAGGCGACGGCCGAACTGGGCGCCCGGCGGCAACACCAGATCGGCGGGTGCCCGATCGCTGGCCGGTGGCGAGGTTTCGGGGCGGCGGGTGCGATGCACCACCACGACCAGCGCCAGCGCGACGACGAGCACGCCGTGCGAGAGCACCCGCGAGATCGGCACCACGCCGGAGTACAGATCCGCGACGACGAACGCACTCAACGCCGCGACCAGCACGCCGAGTACCGGAAGCACCCCGGAGGCGGCGTGCGGGCGCACCGCGCAGTAGAGGAATCCGATGCCGATGGCCAGGCTCCACGCGGTGCTCTCGTTGAGCAGATGGCGGGTCATCTCGGCGCCGTGGTGATGGCTCATGCCGAAGTCGATCCCGGCGAGCTGCGCCAGGCCCAGCACGCATTGCAGGACACCGAGCGCGCCGAGCGCGACACGCGCCCAGCCGGCGCCTGTGGCGAACGCGACACCGCGCACCCCGGGCACGGCCGCGCGCCATCGCGACAGTCGCGCGCGATCCGGCCGTTCCAGCTCGGCGGCGGCGAAGATCGCATCGGTCAGATCGGGCGCGTACGACGAGGTGTCGCGCAGCCGTTTCGAGGTCTCGACGGCGGCGATGTACCAGGAACAGCACTCGCCGCACTGCTCGAGATGCTCGTCCACGCGCGCCGCGGGAACGGTCTCCCGTTCGCCGTCGATCCGGGCGGACAGAGCCGTCCGGCACTCTTTGCACTCCACGTCCAGATTGTCGTCTACGGAGCCGTCGAAGTTCCCCGGGGTCGCTCGCCGGTTGTCGAGGCCGCCGTGGCGGCGGTTATTGTTCACCTCATGCCCACCCCCGCCGACGACGACGAGACCACCCGCCTGGCGTTGGCGGCGGCTCGCGGCGACCGGCGGGCGTTGGAGAGCTTCATCCGCGCCACGCAGAAGGACGTGTGGCGGCTGCTCGCCCACCTGACCGAGGTCGGCCGGGCCGACGACCTGACCCAGGAGACCTACCTGCGCGCGCTCGGCAGCATCAAGCGTTTCGAGGGCCGCGCCAGCGCGCGCACCTGGCTGCTGTCCATTGCGCGCCGCGTCGTGGTCGATCAGGTGCGGATGGCGGTGGCGCGGCCGAAGATCGCGCACGGGGTGGACTGGGCGGCCGCGGCCGACCGTCAGGTCTCGCGCCGCGACGGCCTCGCCGAGATCGTCGAACTGAACCTGCTGCTCGACGACCTCGCCCCCGAACGCCGGGAGGCGCTCGTGCTCACCCAGGTGCTCGGCCTGTCCTACGCCGAGGCCGCCACCGTGTGCGGCTGCCCGGTCGGCACGGTCCGTTCGCGCGTCGCGCGCGGTCGTGAAGATCTGGTCGCCGCAACCCGATTCGGCATCCGGCGCAGCGCCAACGGCTGAGCCGCCCGGCCGCTACCTCGCCCTTCTCGCCCAGGATCTGTTGGCCGGGAACAACCTTCGCCTCGCGCGCGATGACTCCTGGTGGCCCGCACCGGCTCCGGCCGCCCAAAATTCGCACCGCACCGTGTCAATTCCGGCGAAGTGGGCATTACCGGCGATCGGCACGGCTGAACACGAGCCGGACGGCGGCGGTGTGCTGGCGGCGATCGCGAGCAAACCACTCGGGTATCTGCTGCTGTGGATTCTCGTCTTCGGGTTCGCCGCCTTGGTGGCGTGGCGGGTCACCCAGGTGGCCAGTGCCCGGCGGACCTATTCGGGCGGACACCGGCTCTATGCCGCACTCTCCGGAATCGTCTATGCCCTGGCCTTTTTGGGCACACTGCGGTACGTCGTACACGGCCGGACGCCGAAGCCGAGCGATGCCATCGCCCGTGACCTGACCGCCCGGATCCTGAGCTGGGACGGCGGCCAGGTGGTCGTGCTGCTGCTCGGCCTGGCCGTCATCGCCTTCGGGATCTGGCAGACCGTGCGCGGCCTGCGCCTGGAATTCGTCGACGACCTGCGCATGGGCTGGATGACGCACGGCGCGCGTCAGGCCGCGATCTGGCTCGGCCGCATCGGTTACGTCGCGCGCGGTGTCGTCGTGCTCGGTATCGGGCTCGCCGCCGTCGTCGCGGCGTTGAACTATGACCCGGCCGAGGCCAAGGGCGTCGACGCGGTCCTGCGCGATTTCGCCGAAATGCCTTTCGGCCCTTGGTTGCTCATCCTGGTCGCGCTCGGCCTGATGGCGTTCGGCGCGCTGTCCTTCCTGGAGGCCAAGCACCGCCGCACCTACGGCGGCGTCCCGGTCTGAGCATCGGACCGGTACGGCTCAGCGGGTGGCGTCCATCCGCTGCGTCCCGATCACGGACAGCAGACGCAGCGCCTCTTCGGCGGAGGATCCCGGTGCGGCGGTATAGATCACGACGCGCTGGTCCCGGTCCGAGATGTCGAGGACGTCGCAGTTGACGGCGACCGGGCCGACCAGGGGATGGTCGAAGATCTTGCAGAGCGTGGGTTTCGCGCAGACGTCATGATCGGTCCACAGCGCCTCGAATTCCGCACTGCCCGTGCGGAGTTCGTGCACCAGCTCGACCACCTCGGGATCGTCGGGGTAACGGGCCGCAGTGGCGCGCAGGACGTGGGCCGCGCTGCGCGCGAATTCGTCGGCGTCGGACACTCCGTACAACCGCCGCCCCGCCACCTGCGGGCCGAGGAAGGCGCGCCGGACCAGGTTGCGGTCGCGGCGCGAGAGCGCGGAGAAGTCCTCCAGCAGAGCGGCGGCCAGATCGTTCCACGCGATCACCTCGTAGGTGGCCGACAGCACGACCGCGGCCGCCTGCGGCAGCCGCTGCAGCAGATCGAGGATGCTCTGCCGTACCTCGCGCGACGGACCGGCGGCAGGGCCGGGCGGTGCGCCCGCCAGGTGGTGCAGGTGGTCGCGCTCGGCGTCCGAAAGCCGTAACGCCCGGGCCAGCCCCGCCAGCACCTCGCGCGACGGACGTGGACCGCGAGCCTGTTCCAGGCGCGTGTAGTACTCAGTGGAGATGAAGGCCAGCTGCGCGGCCTCCTCGCGGCGCAGGCCGGGCGTGCGACGGCGGGAGCCCGCGGGCAGCCCCACGTCGGCCGGGGTGATCCGCTCCCGTCTGCTGCGCAGGAAGTCCGCGAGTTCTCGTCTGTCCACGCCTCCAGTGTGCTCGAGCGCCGCCGTACCGAGCCAGGTACACCCGGTACCTGGCTCGGCCGCGGGCCCGGCCCGAGGGTTGACGCCATGGACAACACACAGATCGCCGGAGCGGATCTCCTGGCCGACAAGGTCGCCTTCGTCACCGGTGCCGGACGCGGGATCGGCGCCGCCGCGGCGCGGCTGTTCGCCAGGGAAGGGGCCCGGGTGCTGCTCGCGGCGCGGACGGAGACACAGCTCGAAGCGGTGACCGAGGACATCGCCGCGGCGGGCGGCACCGCCGACTACGTGGTGTGCGACCTCGCCGATCCGGCCGCCGTACGGGCCGCCGTCGCGCATGCCGTCGATCGGTACGGGCGACTCGACGTCGCCTTCAACAACGGCGCGGCCGGCGTGCCGCCCGGCCCGATGGACCAGGCGCGGGAAGCCGACTTCGACCATGTCTACGACGTGAACCTGAAGGGCACGTGGGTGGCCATGGTCGCCGAGATCGAAGCCATCCGGGCCACCGCGGGGACGGGCGCGATCGTCAACACCTCGAGCGTCGGCAGCCTGATGGGCAACCCCGAACTTCCGGCCTACGGTGCCACGAAGGCGGGCGTCAACAGCCTCACCGTGAGCGCGGCCGTCACGTACGGCCCGGAAGGCATCCGCGTCAACGCCATCGCGCCGGGCACCACCTCGACGGAGATGCTGCACGACTGGGATGCGCAGTCCCCAGGCGTCATCGAGCGGCTCAACGCCGTCACGCCGCTGCGCCGGGCCGCCGACCCCGACGAAATCGCCCAGGCCGCAGCCTGGTTGCTCAGTGACCGGGCCTCCTACGTCACCGGCACGGTGCTGCGCGTCGACGGCGGCATGCGCGCCTGACCCGCCACGGGTCTCATGAGTCGGCCAAAGGCTTTGCCGCGTAGTGCAATCGAATGACGCCGTCCTCGTGCCGGGCGGTGGTGGCGAGCACGCCGAAGACCTTGCGGAGCAGGGCGGGGGTCATCACGTCGAGCACCTCGCCCGCGGCGACGACCGCGCCGCGGTCGAGCACGACCAGCTGATCACAGTGGCGGACCGCGAGATCCAGCTCGTGCAGGACGGCGAGGGTGGTGATGCCGGTCGAGCGGATCAGGTCGAGCAGCTCGAATCGGGCACGGACGTCGAGGTGGTTGGTCAGTTCGTCGAGCACCAGCAGCCGGGGCTGCTGCGCCAGCGCCCGGGCGAGCAGCACGCGCTGGCGTTCACCGCCGGAGAGAGAACCGATGGTGCGCTCGGCGTAGGCGGTGACGCCGGTGCGCGCCATCGCGTCCGTGACGGCCGACTGGTCGCCCGCGGTGTCCCTGCTGAACAGCGAGTGGTGCGGATTGCGGCCGAGCCGCACCACCTCGTGCACGGTGAGTTCGGTTGCCCCGGAGCCGTTCTGCAGCACCGCCGCGGTGGTGCGGGCCGCCGCCCGGATCGACATCGCGCCGATATCGGCACCGTCGACGGCGACGACGCCGCTGCTGGGTGCCAGCGATCGATAGATCGTGCGCAGCAGGGTGGTCTTGCCGCTGCCGTTCGGCCCGACGATGCCCACCACCGCCCCGGGCGCTGCGTGCAACGTCACCCCGTCGAGCACCGCGGCCTCGCCGAAGGTGACCCGCACGCCGGTCACCGACAATTCGGCGGCCGGTCGCGCGCTCATTGCAGACCGCCGTTGCGACGCAGCAGCCACAGGAAGAACGGCGCGCCGAACGCCGCCGTGAAGATGCCGAGCGGCAGCTCGTTGGGGGCGTCGACCGTGCGCGAAAGCAGGTCCACCGCAACCAGATACGCGGCTCCGATCAGCGCGGAGAGGGGAAGTACCCGCCGGTGGTCCAGGCCGAACGCCAGCCGCACCACATGCGGGATCACCAGGCCGACGAAGCCGATCCCGCCCGCGGCGGCGATCAGGACGCCGGTCAACAGCGCGGAGAGCACGAGCAGCAGGATCCGCAGCGTCCGCACGTCGACGCCCAGCGCGGTCGCCTGCTCGTCACCGGTGCCGAGCACGTTGAGCCGGCGCCCGAACGCCAGCACCACCGCGACGGTCACCAGCACGACCACGGTGACCGGGCCGAGCCGATCCCACCGCGCCCCCGCCACGCTGCCCATCGTCCAGAACATCACCGTGCGCAGCTCGTTCGGCGTCGCGCGCAGTTGCAGATAGTTCGTGGCCGCCAGCAGCAGATAGCCCACCGCCACACCCGCGAGGACCAGTCGAGTGGGCGCCAGCCTGCCGCGCTGCTGGCCGAGCAGGAACACCACCGCGATGGTGGCGATCGCGCCACAGAACGCCGCGGTGGACACCCCGACGCCGCCGAGCGCGCCGCCGGCGGTGACGATCACGATGACCGCGCCGAGCGAAGCCCCGGACGACAGGCCGAGCACGTACGGGTCCGCCAGCGGATTGTTCACCAGCGCTTGCAGTATCACCCCCGCCACCGCGAGTCCGCAGCCGCACAGCGCGGCCAGCAGCACCCGCGGCAGCCGGTAGCTCCAGACGATCTGATCGACGGTGAAGCCGACATCGGCTGTCCCTCCGGACAAATGGGCGACGATCACGCGGCCGGTGTCGGCCGCGGACACGGTCACCGACCCCACCGCGATCGACAGCACCGTCACCGCGAGCAATACCGCGGCCGCGCCGCCCAGCGCGATCGGCAGCGGCACCCTGGCCAGTGGCGGCCGGGGGCTGGTTCGCGTCACCGGAACTGCTCGGGGTGCACCAGTTTCGCGATGCGCCCCACCGCCACGTCGTTGCTCGGGCCGAGGTAGATCGAATCCGCCAGTACCGCATAGCTTCCGGTCGCGGCAGCCGGCCACTGCGGGAACTGCGCGAGAATCCGTTTCGCGACCGCGTCGATATCGGGGCTGCGGTAGTTCACCACGACCAGCCCGTCGATGGGCGTCGCGGCGAGCTGCTCCTTGCTGATCGTCACGAACGTGGTGCCGTCGGTCCGCTCGAACGGATTCACCCCACCCGCTTTACCGATGACGTCGTTCCAGATGCCGCCCGCCGCGATCGCCGAGAAGTCGGAATCGTCGCCGCCCATGCCCATCCCGGCGAAGACGAGCAGGACGTTTTTCTTCGGCTGCCCGGCCACCCGGGCGGTGGTCGCCGCGACGGCGCGCTGCGAATCGGTGATGAGCCGATCGGCCCGGCCCGGCACGTCGAAGATGGCCCCGAGGTCGCGCAGCAGGGCGTAGCTGTCCTCGATCGTCGGCGTGCCGGTGACCGCCCCCGTGACGCCGCAGTTGGCCCTGGGCACATAGGTATTCGCACCGGCGGCGGCCAGCTCGTCCCTGGTGGCGAAGCCCTGGTCGGCGGCGAAACCGCCGCCGCCGGTGGAGATCACGAGATCGGGCCGCTGGTTCAGCATGGCCTCCCGGGGAATGTCCTGCAGGCTGTTCGGGGTGATGTTCCCGGTGGGGAGCGCATCGATCGCGGCGGCGCGGCCGGGCACGTCGGAATTGCCGTAGGACTGGGCGTTGGCCACTACCCGGTCGGCCACGCCGAGCGCGAGCAGCGCCGACACCTCGCCGACCGAACCGCCGTTCATCACCACGACGCGTTTCGGGGCCGCGGTGAATGTGTAGCTCTTTCCACAGTTCTCCAGGGACAGCGGGTATTTCGTGACGCCTTCGGTCGCCGCGGACGCGGGCCGGGTATCGGTGGCATCGGTCACCGACGTGGTGCAGGCGGTCGCGGCGAGCACGCTCGCCGCGAGTACCGGCAGCAGTGCGTGTTTGATCAGCATGGGTGCCTCTTCGATGGTTGCGCGCCGACCGGGACCGCGGGCGGCGGGAGGAAACGGGTCCGAATCAGGTAGTCGACGCCGGCCCGCACCGCGGACAGCGAATCCGGTTGCGGTAGGGCGGCATCCGCCAGGGCGGCGCGAGTATTCGTGCGGCTGTAGCGGACGGCGGCACCCGGCCGTGCCAGATGTGCGGCGTGTGCGCGGGCGATGGTCAGGGCGTGATCGCCCTGCGCCGAAGCCTGATCCGCCAGTGCGGTCAAACGGTTGTGCCAGTCTGTCGCGGGGACGGTGGCGATCGGATAGCCGGATTCGCGCAGCACCGCGACGATCGCCGCGAAGGGCAGCGGCTGCTCGCTGGTCAGATGGAATGTCCGACCGGTGGGCCGGTGCGTCACCAAATGGGCGATGGCAGCGGCCGCCCAATCCACCGGGACCACGTCTACCGTGCCCGTCCGGTACAGCTCGTCGGGCACCGCCTCGAGCACGACCATCGCGCGCAGCAGACTCCAGAAGGCGTCGTCCGGGCCGGACGCGCCGGACCCGGAGTGTCCGCCGATCCGGCCCGGCCGGGTCACCGTCACCGGCACACCGCGCGCGGCGGCGGCATACAGCAGCCCCTCCGCCACCCACTTGCTCGCGACATAGCCGTTGGGCGGCAACGACGTCGCGGTCACCCGGCGGTCCTCGCTCAGCACCGCCGGATTTCCGTCCACCGCGAAGGCGGTGTCGACGGAGGAGACGAAATGCACCGAGGTGGCGGTGCCGGTGCAGGCCAGCCGCAGAATGCGTGCGGTCCCTTCGACATTCGCCGGACGCAGCCTGGCGTAGGGCTCGAAGTGATGGACACGAGCGCCGTTGTGCACGATGGTGTCCACGGTGTCGGCCAGCTCCCGGTAGCGCGCGGGGGACAGGCCGAGCAGCGGCTCGGCGAGATCGCCTGCGAGCGGGACGATCCGGGATTCGCGCCGGGCAGATCCCGGGCGCGACAGATCTGCCGGGCGCGGTGCCTCCGCCCGGTCGCGAAGTCCGTAGCGCGCGAGGGTGTCCCGGAGCCGGGTCGTCGCGGCGGCGTCGTCCTGCGCTCGGACGAGGCAGTACACCCGCAGGTCGGTGTGTTCCAGCAGCGCTGCGAGCAGGAACGCACCGAGGAACCCGGTCGCACCGGTGAGCAGTGCGACCCGAGGCGGTGTCGACGCCTCGCCGATCGCGACGAGGTCGTCGACCAGGTGCACGTCCTCTTCTAGATCGGCGGTGCTCCAGGGCAATTCATCGGCTGATCGGCCCGACTCGAGCCGCTCGGCCAATCCGGCGACGGTCGGTGTGTCGAACATGGTGCGCAGATCCCAGCGCACACCGAAGGCGGCCCGCACCCCGTTGAGCACCCGGGCCGCGCGCAGCGAATGCCCACCGCGCGCGAAGAAGTCGTCCTCGATGCCGATCGAATCGAGCTCCAGCGCCTCGGCGAACAACCGCACCAGCGTCTGCTCCGCGGGCGTGCGGGCGGGCCGTTCGGCGGCAGCGGCGGCCGGCGGTGCGGGCAGCGCCGCCCGGTCCAGCTTGCCGTTGGCGGTGTGCGGCAGGCGCGGCAGCTCGAGATATATCGACGGCACCATGTAGTCGGGCAGCCGTGCCGCGAGGTACAGCCGCAGCGTGCGCGGGTCCGGCAGCGCCGCGCCCGCCGTGGGCACCACATAGGCGACGAGCACCTCCGCGTGTACCCGCACCGCCGCGCCGCCGACGCCGGGGTGGGCGGCCACTGCGGCTTCGACCTCGCCGACCTCGATTCGATAGCCGCGCAACGACATCTGGGTATCGCCGCGTCCGAGGTAAGCCAAGCCCCCGCTGGGCTGCCGGCGCACCAGATCGCCGGTGCGATAAAGCCGCCCGCCCTTCGGCTCGAACGGGTCCGCGACGAATCTCGCGGCGGTCGTGCCGGATTCGCCGAGATAGCCCTGCCCGACAGGTAGGCCGCCGACATACAGTTCGCCCACCACCCCGGGCGGTACCGGCCGCAGCATCGGATCGAGCACGTGACACCGCCCGTTGCTGACCGGCCCGCCGATGGACGGCGCGGCGTGCGCGGCGATCGTGGTCCAGCTGGCGTCGACGGTGCACTCGGTCGGTCCGTAGAGGTTGTAGACCGAGATCTCCGGCTCGGCGCGCAATTCGGACCACAGGGCCGCGTCGGTCGCCTCGCCGCCGAGCGCGAGCACTGCGGGCCGGTGCGGCCCGGTGAGCAGTCCCGCCGCGAGCAGCTCGCGCGCGAAAGTCGGTGTGATATCGAGGAAGTCGATGCGTTGCGCGCGGATGTAGCGGACCAGCGCGTCGGGGTCGCGCCGCAGCTCGTCATCGATGACGTGCAGTTCGTGGCCCGCCAGCAGCCAGAGCAGGCCCTCCCACGCGGTATCGAAGGTCATCGACGCGGTGAGCGCCGCCCGCATCCGCCTGCCACCGCACGCCGCCACCGCGGGCTCGATCAGGTGCTCGCGATGGTGGTGGTAGAGGTTGCGGACGGATCGGTGCGAGAGCACCGTGGCCTTGGGTGTGCCCGTGGTGCCGGAGGTGTGGATCACCCACGCCGGATGATCGGGATGCAGGAGCGGCGTGACCTTCTCCGCGGTGGCCGCAGCGAGGTCGTCGACCAGCACCGCTCGATCGGCGAGTGTGGCGGGGAGCAGGGAAGTCAGTGCGGTCGTGGTGAGTATCGCGCCGAGTTCGGTTCGGCCGCAAAGCCCGTCGAGCAGCAGGGCGGTGCGGGCGGCGGGTTGTCCCGGGTCCACTGGGACATAGACCGCGCCGCAGGCCAGTACCGCGAAGACCGCGGCGATCGCCTCGCCGGTGCGCGGGAGCAGCACCGCCACGGCGCTGCCGGGACGCGTCCCCGCCGCCGTCAGCGCGGCCTGCAATCGATCTGCCCGCGTGGCGAGTTCGCCGTAGGACAGGGTTTCCCGGCGTCCGTCGCCACCGGTGGCGACGATCGCCGTCGCCGTTGTCGACCGCAGGGTCTGCGCTGCCAGCACTTCGTGCACCAGGTGCTCCGGCCAACGGCGCTCGGGCCCAAAGCTGTCGGCGTGCAGTGCTGCACGTTCGCCCGGCAGGAACAGATCGATCGCGGCGAGCGGGCGGTCGGGCGCGGTCAGCACGCGACGCAGGAACGTGGTGAATCGTCGCAGATGAGTAGCGAGTTCGGCCGCGGTGTAGGAGCCCGGATGACCGTCGAGGTACAGCGTGGGCGGGTGGCCGTCGCCGCGGTCGTAGAGGTTGAACACCAGATCGTCGATCATCCCGGCGGTGACGTTGTGCACCGTGCTCGCGCACGCGCCGAAGCGCAGGTCGTAGTCGAACAGCATGATGTTGACCGAGGGCCCGTACATGCTGCGATCGGTGCCGACCAGGCCCAGGTCGCGACGCACCTGCTCGCTCCGATACCGCTGGTGGCGCCGGCCGCGGATCAGGTCGCGGGCGACCCGGCCGGTGAGCGTGGTCAGCGTGGGTTCGCCCGCGAATTCGGTCCACAGCGCGACGCCGTTGAGCGTCATACACGGCACCCGTAGCGCGGGAGTACCGGTGCGCAGCATGACCGGCAGCGCGAGGCATACCTCGGCCGCTCCGGTCATCCGGTGGACGTAGGCGGCGATGGCCGTGGTGAGCACGTCGGTCCAGTTCGCGCGGGCGGTCTCGGCGACCCGGCGCAACAGCGCGACCGTCTCCTCGTCCAGCGCGGTGAACTCCCGCAGTGTCCGGCCCGCGCTGCTCGGCGCGTGCGGTGTGGCCCCGGACAGCGTCACCGGGGCCGGGCGGTCGCCGAGATAGTCGAGCCAGTACGCCCGGTCGCGCTCGATCTCCGGTGATTCGGCATACGCCGCGTCCGCCGCGATCACCGCGTCCCAGGATCCGAAAGCATAGGGCGGCGTGGGCGTTCCGGCGAGCCGCGCAGTGTACAGTTCCGCGACGCGGCGCGCGATCAACGCCATGCCGTAGCCGTCGAGCAGGATGTGGTGCACGCGGTGATACCAGAGGGTGCGGTGCGGCCCGAGCCGGAAGATGATGTGCGCGAACAACTCGTCGCCGGTGAGGTCGCGCGGCTCGGCCACGTCGCGGTCCATCAGCGCGCGGGCGGCCGCCAGCGGGTCCGGCGCGTCCGAGACGTCCACCACCTGCACCGCCTGATCCGGTGTGTGCTCGAGTTGACGCGGGCCGTCGGCCACGAAGCGAGTCCGCAGTACTTCGGTCTCGGCTACCGCGGCGCGGATGGCGGCCACCAGTGCGTCCAGCGCTAGCGGGCCGGAAATGTCCACGTACTCGGCGATATTGAACGCCGACGACGCCGGGTCCAGCTGTTGGCCGAGCCAGACGCCGAGCTGGGCGGCGGTGAGCGGCCGCCCTTGCGGCGAGCTCACCGCATCGGCCGCGGTGCGAGCAACGGCCACCACGCGCCGAGGGTGGGGTGCTCGGCCAGATCGACGAATGCCGGTGCGGCGCCGCGCTTCTTCCACCGTTCGATGAGTCCCATCAGCCGTACGGAGTCCAGCCCGGCGGCGAACAAATCCTCGGTGTCGGTGAGCTCGTCCGGTTCGAGATAGAGCACGTCGGCGATGTCCGCACGCACCGCGGCGTAGGTCAGTGGTTCCATTCAATTCACCTGTCTGTCCCGCTCGGCCCAGAACCGATCGCGCAGCTGCCAGCGCATGATCTTGCCGCTGGGATTGCGGGGCACGGCGGGGATCATTTCGAAGCGGGTCGGAATCTTGAACCACGCCAGGTGTTCCCGGCAGAACGTCATCAGCTCACGCACCCGTACCTCGGTGCCGGGCCGGCACGCGACGAACGCGTGCACCGATTCGCCGAACACGTCGTCGGGCACGCCGATCACCGCCGAGTCCGCCACGGCCGGATGTCGGGCGAGGACGTTCTCGATCTCGGCGGGATAGATGTTCTCACCACCCACGATGATCATGTCCTTCAACCGATCTCGGATATAGAGGTAGCCGTCGGCGTCGACATATCCGGCGTCGCCGGTGTGGATCCAGCCGTCGATCAACGTCTGGCTCGTGGCCTCGGGCAGTTGCCAATAGCCGAGCATGGCGGCGGGGGAGCGCAGGCAGATCTCGCCGACTTCCCCGGGCGGTCGCGCGGTCCCGGCGGCATCGATGATCCGCACGGACACACCGGGATACGGCCGTCCCGCGGCGGCCAGCCGGGGATTGCCCGGCACATGATCCCGCGGCGGCAGGCAGATCGCGGTGTTCCCGGTTTCGGTCAGGCCGTAGATCTGTGCGAACTCGGCGTCGAAGAGCTCGAGCGCCTCGCGCAACAGGGTCTCGGAAATCGGTGATCCCCCATAGACCACCTTGCGCACCGACTCGACCGCCGCCGGGCTGATCGCGGGCTCGGACATGATCAGCCGCAGCATCGACGGGACGACACACATGGTGGTGATCCCGGTCTGCGCGATCAGTGCCAGCGCGGTGCCGCTGTCGAACCGCGGCATCGCGACATTGGTGACGCCCGCCGCGAAACCCTGCATGGCCCACCAGATTCCGCCGACGTGGAAGCCCGGAATGCCGATCAGGCTGCGGTCGCCCGCGCGGAAGTCGATCCAGTCCAGCCCCGCGTCGGCCAGCGCGTCGGCGATGGCGAAGAAGCTGCGCTGCGCCAGCACAACGCCTTTGGGCAGGCCGGTGGTGCCGCTGGTATAGAGCTGGATCACCGCATCGTCGCGGCCGCCGACCGCGGCGCCCGGTGCCGGCTCGGCGGGACCGGCCAGCCAGCTCGCGAACTCGTCGCCACCCAGGTCGACGATGTGGGCGTGCGGCGCGGCGGCCCGCGCGATCTCCGCGGTGTCGGCGTCGACCAGCACCACCGTGCTGCCCGAGTCGCCGATGATGTGCTCGACCTCCGGCGCGGTCAACCGGAAATTGATCGGGACCAGCACCGCCGCGAGTCGCGCGCAGGCGAAGAACAGCGCGTAGTAGTCGACGGATTCCTTACCCAGGTAGGCCACCCTGTCGTCCGCGCCGATGCCGGCGGTACTCAGCGCGCGGGCGAGCCGGATGCTGTCGGCGCGCAGCTGTGCATAGTCGAGTTCTCTTCCAGCACAGGAGATCGCGACCGTTTCGGGGCGGTGCGCCGCGTGTTCTTCGAGAATCGACGTCACCGTGCGGACACTCATCGCGCGGCTCCCAGTGCACGGGCCGCGTCGACGACCGCCAACCGGACGACGCCCGCACAGTGGCCGCCGTGGTCGTCCCAGCAGCGGAACGAGGTGTCCAACGCGGTGAACGGCGCGCCGTCGAGCGAGCTCGTGCGCTCCCGGCTGTCGTCGAGGGTGAACTCACCGGAGAAGCGGCGTGGGTCGATCGGCCTGCGGAAATCGCTGTGGAAGCGGGTGATCAGAATGTCCGGCAGCTGGCGGCGCCAGAAATCGTCCATCGTCCACCCGGCGAAAACGCCGAGCTGCTCGCGCACCATGACCGCGATGGTCTGATAGAGCATCTGGTTGTAGCAGATGTTCACCTCGACCGAGTTGAGGTGGCCGGTCGCGTCGATATAGCAGGATTCGGGGATCTCGAAAGTGCCGGTGGCGGTGACCTTCTCGCCCGACCGGACCTCGAGCGCACGCAGATAACGGCAGTGCGGCTTGTAACAGTGCAGGACCTGCGCCAGCAGCAACGGATCGTCCGGGAACACCCGATCGGTCATGCCGGCACACCCGGTTCGTCGTCGTACACCGTGACCCGATGCGAGACCGCGGGCTCGGCGGTGGCGTTGTGCAGTGCCCGGTGCACCATGGCGCGGTTGTCCCAGATCAGCAGATCACCCCGCTCGAAGGTCTGCAGCCGGATCGCCGGATGCGTGCCGGTCTCGTCGAGTTGGCCGGTGACGCTGAGTAATTCGCGCAGCAGGTCGGGGCGGTCGGTCCCGTCCCGGTCGGTGATCGAGGTCGTGAAGCCCTCGCTGATGTAGAGCACCGGCTCCCCGGTGTGGGGGTGCGGATGCACGGTGGGCAGGTGCACCGGCGGTGTTTTGGCCTCGATTTCGGCGAGCACCTCGGAAATGGGCCGATAGACATCGCTCGGCCGGATCTTGAAGTAGCGGGCGACGCTGTGGGTGGCGACCGTGCCCGTGAGCGCGCGCTGCAACTCGGGGCTGAGCCCGCGATAGGCGGCTACCAGATCGAGAAAGTAGGTGCCCCGGCTGTGCTGGGGCACCACCTGGGGCAGGATGAAGGTCAGGTCGAACGGGCGGGGCATGAACCCGTAGTCCGAATGCCAGAACTTCCCGGTCTTGGGCACGCCGACGCGCTGCGGACCGGTACCGACATTGGACGATACGAATACCTCGGGCACCTCGGGGTGGTGGTAGATCGGCTCGTAGTACCGCACCGGTTCGCCGAAACCGCGTGCCAGCGCGAGGAATTGGTGCGGGTCGAGGTTGTCGATGCCCTTGAGCACGGCGATGCGCTCGCGGTACACCGCCCGCTTGACCGCACGGATGTCTTCCTGCGATGCGGGATCGAAGTCCTCGATCACCACACCGAAATCTCCCTGCGGGCTGATCCGCATGGCTGTTCGCTGCATGACCACTTAGTCGGCCCACTACAGCCGGTAGTTCCCGGCAATTTCGACCGATTCGTCCCATCGTGTGCGGTTGCTGTGACCTGGCCGACACTCGCTGAGCAACGGTTGCGCGGCCCGCCCGGCTGCCGCTAGCGTCCTTCCGCGGTGGGCGGCCACCGCTCGCACGGCGAACCGACAGCTCTCGGTTGAATCGCCAATATTGCTTCTCTGCAACATCTTTCGATTACACGGGCGCGCCTCGGCTGCGCCGGATCCGCCGTCGGTGTGCACCGACGCGAGACGATGAGGGGACTCCCATGGGTAGAACGACATTCGCCGCGGTGGCTGTCTGTGTGGTTGCCACACTGGCCGGTTCGGCCGCCACCGCGCACGCACAGGCCGAGCCGACCGAAATGCACTACACGGCAAGCGCGGTCGACAAATCGGTGGTGCTCACCACTGATATCGGCGCGCTGCGCGCGGTCGACGGCCACTTCGAGGTGCGCGATCCGGCCGGCCGTCTGGTGGTTTCGATGCCGCTCAGCTATCAAAGCGACAATAAAGTATGGCCGATCACAGCGCGGATCGACGGGCGCACCGCCACCCTCACTCCCGGTACCGACCCCGCGACCGCCCGGCCCGCTCCGGCCGAACTGCGGGATATCGCCATCGACCCGCAGTCCACCGACTTCAACACCGCGGTGATGAACTTCGCCACGGTCGCGGGCCTCGGCGTCGCGCTCGGCACGCTGATCGGCACGACCATCGGCGCCGCCCTCGGCTGTGTCGCGGGCGGTGCGCTGGTCGGTGCCGCAGCCGCGGTGCCGACGATCGGCGTGCTCGCGGTGCCCGGATTCCTCGGTGGTTGCCTGGTGACCGGTGCCGCCGCCGCCCCGATCGGCGCGATCATCGGCACCATCGTGCTGGGCGTCCCGGCCGCGGTGATCGGCGGCCTGCTCTTCGCGGGAGCGCTCGGCAAGCAAGCCGCGAGCTGACGAGCGCTGTGCAGTTCGAAAGCCGCTGTGTCGCTGTGTTGCCTGAAGTGCGCCGGGTTGTACGAGGGTATGCGCTGTTCGAAGGGTGCCGCGTTGTCGAAAGGCTGCTGTGCTGTACAGGCCCGAGACGCCGTGCTTCACTTGGTAGACAGGTCCGTCCCGCCACCGAGACGGGCCGAGGAGTCGTCCAATGTCCAGCAACGACGATGCGCGGTACGCCGCTGTTCCGCCGGACAGGTCGGCCGAAGTCGCTGACCTGCTTCGTTTTTCGGTGTTCCGCCCACGGCACGATATCGCGATGATGATGGTGTACGGCCAGATAGATCTCTGGACCGCGCCGAGCTTCCGCGATCAGCTGAGCCGGGTCATCGGTGCCCGATCCGCGGTGATCGTCATAGATCTCTCGCCGGTCACCTTTCTGTCCGCCGCCGGCCTGCGTGTGCTGTTCGACGCCCAGACGCATCTCGAAAAGACTTGTCGGCGAATGGTTTTGATCACCAAGACGCGGTGCGTCGATCGTCCGATCGAGGTAACCGGCTTGGCGCCCAGCTTCCGCCGGATGCGGTCGCTGGACGCCGTGCTGGCCGATCGTGGTGTGGGATACGAAGAGTCGGCCTAGTTTTTCGATCCCTGGTATTCGACCTCAGTGCAGCCGCTGCTCCACCCGGTGCCGGGCGGTGTCCGCGAACCGGTTGCCCCGCTTGCGGGCGGTCTCGGCGAGCTCGGGTCCGCGGTCGCGGGCGGTGTCGGCGAGGTCGGCGCCGCGCTCGCGCGCGGTCTCGGCCAGCTCGGCGCCGCGTTCCTTGGCGACCTCGGCCCATTCGGCGCCGCGGTGCTTGGCGACATCGGCGAGTTCGGCGCCGCGTTCCTTGGCCAGCTCGGCGAGTTCGGCACTGCGCTCCTTGGCCAGTTCGGCCCATTTGGGTCCGCGGGTCCTGGCGCGCTCGGCGAGTTCGGCGCCGCGGTGCTTGGCCACGTCGGCGAGTTCGGCGCCGCGTTCCTTCGCGGTCTCGACCAGCGGTGCCGCGTGTTCCTTTGCGGCGGCGGCCCATTCGGGGCCGTGCTGCTGCACGGTGTCGGCGAGTTCGGAGCCCTTGGTGGCCGCAGTGCTACCGAGAGCGCCTGCCGCCGAAGCGACTTCGTGCGCCCGGCGGCGCAGCCCCTCGGTCGCTGCGCTGTCGGAGGAGCCGGTGAACGGCAGCGCGGCGCTGACCGTCGCGGCCGCGCCACGGGCGGCACGCCGGCCGCGCCAGCCCAGCGACGGTTTGCCCTCGGTATCGGCGGCCGCGATCATCAACCCGCCGAGCAGCCCGAGATCCTTGAGGAACGCGTTGCGTTTGGCCGCCTTCTGCGCGGGATCGGGCTCGTTCCAGAAGTCCTGTTCGGTGACCGTGGCCGGGACCACGGTCGCCGCGAGCACCAGCGCGGCCAGGCGTGGCGCCTTGCCGAGCGCGAGGAGCACACCGCCAGCTACCTGGGCGGCGGCATTGACCTGGACGACGGTCCCCGGATCGTTGGGCAATTTTGCGGCGTACTGCTCGGGCAGCTGACGCTGGCCGCGCTGCACCAGTTCGGTGGCCGCCTTCACGCGTGACTCCGGGTGCCGCAGCGTATCGACACCCTCCACGACGAAGACAGTGGCAAGTAGTGGGCGGGCAAGTCGGCGCAACAACATGACGGATCCCTTTCCTCGACGGCTCTATTCGACCGGGTTCCCGGAAGGTGTCTCATCAAACCCGGTGGACGGGCAGTAGCGGACGTATCGGACGTCGAATCTACACCGAGTAACGGCAATTATTGAGCAAACGATCTGCCAGGTGTGGGTACGCACCGACCCACCGCGGTCTCCCGCTCTGCCCTGCCGGAAGGTACCACCGATGAACTCCGAAACGGTCCCAACGACTTTCGAGGCGATCGTCGCTCAGCTCCCCGCCGCACCGGCCTGCACCCTCCGCTTCGACACCGTCCCCTGCCGGCATCGCGCCGAGTGGTTCATCCGCAAACGGCCGTGCTGCCATCCCGAGGGGGTGGACTTCATGTGCGATACCTGTCACACCCGGATCACCTGGATGCTGACCCTCGGCATCGAATTCGAGTGCGCCGGTTGCGGTGTGCGCTCGGACAGCTTCGCCGAGCTGTACCCGACCTCGGCGCCGCTCTGAGCCGGTCGACTCAGAGACCACCCGCGGCCTCGGGAACCGTGGCTCCGTGCGCGGTCGCAAGGAAGTCGGTGATGATCGCGCTGACTCCGGCCGGGTCCTCCACCATCGGCAGGTGACCGCAATCGGGCAATTCCACCGCGGTATGCGCTCGCAACGTGCGGCTGAGCCGGGCGCCGGCGTGGGCCGACAGGATGCGGTTCTGCTTACCCCAGATCGTGCAGATCGGCGGGAAGGCGGCGGGCGGGGTGAACTCGTCGAAGGCCGCGAAGGCGGGGAAGTCCTGCACCAAGCCGTGCAGAGCTTGCAGGCGGCCGCGATCGGACCAGTGCGCGCGCAGCCGAGGCGAGTTCTGCAACTGCTGGGCCCGGCCACGAGCGCCGAGCTGGTTGCCGATGATCAGCGACACCGCCGGGCCGGGCAACGCCAGCCTGCGGGCCAGCGGGCCCAGCGGGAGTCGTGCGTCCGCCCAGGCCAGGCCCGCCGACTGACCGGAACGGACGGTGTCCCAGGTGAGCGGGTTGATCAGCACGAGCGCGCGCACTCGCTCCGGACGGTCCATCGCGTAGCGCAGGGCGGTGGCGCTGCCGAGGCAATTGCCGACGAGCGTCACGCTCGCGAGCCGATGCGCGTCGAGGAAGGCGCCGAGCATCCGCACGTAATCGGCGAGGCGATAGCCCGCCGCGGGCTGCTCGGATTGCCCGTAGCCGGGCAGGTCGATCGCGAACACCTCGTGCTCGTCGCGCAGTGCCGCCACCTGGTCGTCCCAGATGTGGCGCTGGGTGCCCGCGTTGTGCAGGAAGACGACCGGCGTCCCGCTGCCCACCCGGTCGTAGGCCACAGCCCTGCCCTGATGCTCGAAAACGTCCACGTCGACTCCTCGCGAGCGGCCGGGCGAACAAAGTCACCCGTTCTAGTGCCTTGTCCAGGAACTTCGGCACGTTTCTCGTGGACGAGGCACCAGCAATTTTACGGTGCTGTCAACCGTGTCCGTCAGACCTCGATTCCCGTGCGCACCACTTTGCCGGTGGCGTTGCGCGGCAGTTCGGTGGTGGTGAGGCGCCAGCGCGCGGGCACCTTGTAGTAGGCGAGCCGTTCCGCGGTGAACGCGCGCAACTCCGCTTCGGTTGTCGCCGCGAGGTTTTCGAGCACGATCACGGCGGCGACCTGCTGGCCGAGATCCGGGTCGGGGATGCCGACGACGGCGCACTCGCGGACCGCGGGATGCTCCTCGAGGCACTGCTCGATCTCGACGGGATAGACGTTCTCGCCGCCGCGCAGGATGAGATCCGAACGCCGCCCGGACAATCGCAGCCGGCCGTCGGTGAGCACCCCGATATCGCCGGTGCGCAGCCAGCGGTCGGCGGTGATCGCCGCCGCGGTGGCCGCGTCGTCGTTCCAGTACCCGAGCATCACATACGGGCTGCGCACACAGATCTCACCCTCGGTGCCGTCCGGCACGGCCTGCCCGGCACTGTCGCGGATCTGCACCTCGGCCCCGATCACGGGGCGGCCCACGGTATCCGGGAACGCGGCGAGTTCGGCCGGGGTGGCGATGGTGGCCGCCGTGCTGGACTCGGTGAGTCCGTAACTGGTGACCAGCGCGGTCCGCGCGACCGGAAGCCGTTCGCGCAGTTGATGTTGTAGCGCCGCCGAGGACGGCGCGGAGTTCAGCGAGAAGGACACCAGCGAGGACAGGTCGTAGCCGGACAGGTCGCGTTCGAGCAGCCGGGTCGCCATGGTGGGCATGGCGCCCCAGTTGGTGACGCGTTCGCGTTCGATGAGCCGCAGCACCCGGTCGGCGTCGAAGCCACCCTGATAGAGCACCGCGGTGTCACCGGTCACCAGCCGGGGCACCACGAGGTTGTGCAGGCTGGCGATGTGGAACAGCGGCGAGGTGAGCAGAAACCTGCGGCCGCTCGGTATCGCACCGGCGCCCGCGAACTCGGCCGCGAGCGCGTCGTTGAACTGGTGATAGCCGATGACCGACACCAGGTTTCGATGCGAGTGCACCGCGCCTTTCGGCCGCCCGCTCGTGCCGCTGGTGTAGAGCACCACGGCCGGGTCGTCCTCGTCCACCGGCGCGAGTGCCGGTGTCGCACCGGCGAATTCGGCGAGCAATGCGGGCAGGTCGTGTTCCATGGTGAGCACGGGCACCCGGATATCCAGTTCCGCGACCAGGGCCGCGCGTTTCGCGTCGACGATGAGCACGGCGGGGGCGGTGTGCGCGACGCCGTAGGCGATCTCTCGCGGCGTCCACCACGCGTTGTAACCCACCGCGATCGCGCCGAGCTGCTGCGCGGCCCAGAATGCGCAGACCCATTCCGGGGTGTTGGCGGCCAGGATGCCGATGCGATCGCCCCGGCCGACGCCGTACCGGTCTCGTAGCGCCCCGGCCAGCGCGCCGACCGCGCCCGCGTGCTCGGTGAACGAGATCCGGCGGTCCTCGGTCACCAGGTAGTCGCGCGCGCCCCAGTCCGCCGCGCTGGCCAGGACCTCGCCCAGCGAGCGGGCTCGGTTGCGCAGCAACGGTATCGGCGCGCCGAGCACGTCCTCGATCGCCATCTCGAAACGGCCACCGGGGCCGGTCAAACGGGCCACGGCCGCCGCGGCGAACGCCTGTGCATCGAACGGCTTCGTCATCTACCGCACTCCCTCATTCATGGAACCACTACCGCGCGACCGGTGACCAGCCCACGCTCGAGCCGGTCGAGCGCCGCGCGCCCGTCGGCCAGTGCGTACTGCTCGACCGCGAGCTCGAGCTTGCCCGACCGAGCCAGCGCGACGGACTCGATCAGATCGGATTTGGTGCCGCCGTAGGACTTTCGGATCGAGGCGCCCCACGGCCAGCCCGGGCCGCCCGCGGGCGCCGCGGTGATCTCCGGCGTGCCGCCGCCGAGGCCGATCATCCGGTAGGCGCCGTTCGGCGCGACCGTGGCGACGGCGAGCGCGCAGGTCTGGTCGTTGCCGACGAAGTCGAATACCGCGTCGGCGCCGCATCCGCGAGCGGAGCGGCCTGCCGGAAATCGAGATCGCCGATCGGCACGAACGCGTCGGCCGGCATGCGGAGGTACTCGGCCATGCCGCCGTCCGGACCGAGCCCGGGGCACGGCGGCATCGCACTGCGGCCCGCGGCCAGGCAGACATTCTCGTTGCCGGACGCGCACTCCCGGCACCGGCCGCACGACCAGCACAGGTAGACGACGCCGCGCTCGCCGGCGCTGCGGCCCTCGACCGCCGCGCCGACCGCCTCGATGGTTCCCGCGACCTCGTGTCCGAGCGTCAGCGGCTGCGCGCGCAGCTGGAACGGGAGGTGCAGCACATGGAGATCGGAATGGCAGATCCCGGCCGCGCCGACGCGCAGCAGCAGCTCGTCGGGCCCGATCTCGGGGACCGGCACCTCGCGCAGCTCGAGCACGCCGGGCTCGGTGAGCTGCAGGGCGCGCATCATGCCGATGCTCCCTGCTCGGCGCGGACCGCGTTGAACACCGCACGCAGGTAGGCGTCGGCGCGCGGGGAACCGATCAGACCGGGCGCCATCTTGTTCATGGTGTATGCGACGGTGATGCGCCGGTCCAGGTCGTTGACCACCATCGCGCCGCCGTAGCCCGCCCACCAGCAGACCCGGCCGTCCGGTACCGCGGGCGCGGTCTGCGCCTGCGGCAGCCCGTAGCCGAGGCCGAAGCGCAGCGGCACCAGCAGTGCCAGATCGATACCGTCGGACTGCTGGTCGAAGATCAGCTCGATGGTCCGCTCCGACAGGAAGCGCCGGCCGTCGAGCACGCCGCCGCAGGACACCAGCGATTGCACCTGCGCCACCGAGCGAGCGTTGCCGTGCCCGTTCACCGCGCCGATCTCGGCCTCGCGCCACCCGGTGCTCGCGGTCTCGGCGAGGTCGAGCAGCGGGCTGGTGAGCGTTTTGACCAGCACGCTGTCCTGATCCAGTGCGGCCAGGTCGAATTCGAGCTGCGGCGGCGGCACGAGGGGCGCGATGCGCTCGTGATGTGCTGCGGGCGTGCCGATGTGGAAGTCCGCGCCGAGCGGCTCGGCGAGTTCGGCGGCGAAGAATCGGCCCAGCGTCTGTCCGGTGATGCGCCGCACCAGCTCGCCGATCAGGTGCCCGTAGTTCAGCGCGTGATAGCCCGAGGCGGTGCCCGGCTCCCACCACGGCGGCTGAGCGGCGAGGCGAGCGCAGGCGGACTCGGCGTCGTAGATATCGCGCAATGCGATCGGCGGCGCCCAGCCCGAGACACCGGAGGTGTGGCCGAGCAGGTGCCGAATCTCGATGTCGCCCTTGCCGTTCGCGGCGAATTCGGGCCAGTAGTGCGCCACTCGCTGGTGCACGTCGAGCTCGCCCCGGTCGACCAGCAGCAGCGCGCTGAGCGCGGTCATCGTCTTGCTGATCGAGAACACGTTGACCAGGGTGTCCGCCGTCCACGGCCGGGTGCGTTCGACATCGCGGTAGCCGCCCCACAGGTCGACCTCCGCGACGCCGTCCACCGTGACGCAGACGGCCGCGCCGAGCTCTTCGCCGGCGGCGAGGCGGTTCTCCAATTCCGTGCGCACCTCCGCGAACCGGTCCGCGCAGTATCCCGCGGTCCGCGGCTCGCCGGTCACGCGCGCTCCAGCGCTCGGGCCGGCACCGGCAACGGGTTACCCGCTGCCGCAGCGCGTTTCGCGCCCTCGGTCATTTCCCGCCGCATCGCCCGCACGTACGGTTCGAACTCCACCTGGATGGTGTGCCTGGGCGAGTCGTAGTAGCGGCCGGTCCGGGCGGCCTCGGCCGCGCGCACGGCCGCGTGCATCTCCGGTACCGCGGGCGGCAGATAGTTGCCGGTGAGATAGGCGGCGACGAACTTGCTCTGCTGTTCGGCGAAGTTCACCAGGGTCGGCAGCGGCTGGGCCAGCCCGAGGAAGAACAGGTCGGGCACACCGGGTTTCATCATGTGCTGGAACAGCGGGAACCGATTTCGGGCGTCCGGCAACAGGTCCGGGTCGGCGAAGAACGGGAAGGCGATCCGATAGCCGGTGGCGCAGACGATCACGTCCACCGCTTCGGTGCTGCCGTCGGCGAAACGCACCCGCGGACCTTCCAGCGCGGTGATCGCCGGTTTGAAGGCGATATCGCCGCAGCCGGCCCGGTGCAAGAACTCCTCGCTGGCCGAGGGATGCGCCTCGAACGGGCGGTGGTCGGGTCTGGGCAGGCCGTAGAACTCCATGTCGCCCCGGAACTTCCGGACGAACCGCTGCTTGAGCCGTAGCGACACCTTGCGCGGCATCCAGCTCGGCACCGACTGTTTGTCGCCGACCTTGCCGTGCACGTACTTCGGCAGCACCCAGACGCCGCGCCGGGCCGAGACGGTGAGTTTCGCGGCGAGGAAGCGCTGGGACAGCTCGGAGGCGATATCGAGTCCGGAGTTGCCCATCCCGACGACCACGACCCGTTTGCCGCGCATGTCCACCGGATCGAACGGATCGTTGTAGGCGTGGCTGTGCAGCAGCACGCCGTCGAATTCCCCGGGATAGTCGGGCAGATTCGGATCCCAGTGGTGCCCATTGCACACGATCAACACGTCGTAGCGGCGGGTGTGGCCGTCATTGCTCGTCACCAGCCAGCTGCCGTCGGGCGCCCGTTCGGCGGCGGTCACCACGGTGTCGAAAAGTATCTTGTCGCGCAGCCCGAAATGATCGACATAGTCCTTGAAGTACTGGAACAACTGCGAATGGTGCGGGAAATCCGGCCAATCCGCGGGCACCGGGAAATCTTCGAAGGCGAGCCGGAATTTGCTCGTATCTATGTGCAGCGATTGATAACACGCCGACATGCCGTTCGGGTTCTTGAAATACCAATTGCCGCCGACCTCGTCGGAGGCCTCGAAGCAATCGAACGGGATGCCGTGGTCCTGCAATCGTTTGGCGGCGGTGATCCCGGACGGGCCCGCACCGATCACGCCGACGCGGGGGAGTTCGGTTGGAGTCATTCAGTGTCCTCGTGCTGAGCGGGGACGTCACCCACCTGCGGTGGCGCCGCGGCGCCGGAACCGTCCGGTGCCGTGGCGACCGGAGTGACGTAGGCAACAAGGTAACACTCGCTAGACACTGCGTCTAGTGAATGACGTATTGTCTAGTGAGACGCGGTGCACCTCCGCTTCAGTACACTCGAGCAGCGAAAGTCGCACGTCAGCACAGCATTCGACCGACATGGGGTAGCCGTTGCGCACCAACCCGAGCCCGGCGGGCAGCAACCTGCGGGACGAACAGAAGCAGCAGACCAGGGCTCGCCTGCTGGCCTGCGCCAAGGAGCTGTTCACCGACCGGGGCTACGCCGCGGTGCGGGTGGACGACATCGCCGCCGCCGTCGGTTGCAGTCGCGCCACCTTCTACCTGCACTTCAACTCGAAACAGGAGGTGCTGCGCGCGATCGCCGCACAGGGCACGGCCCCGAGCGCGCTGCATTTCTACGAGGATCTGGACCGGGTGCTCGACACCGGTTCGCGGGCCGAGTTCGTCGCCTGGGTGACCCGGGCGATCGCCTGGTTCCACGAGCACAAGGACCTGCTGCCCGCCTGGGACGAGGCCACCGCGCTGGAGTCGGAGTTCCGCGAGATCGCGCGCAACGGGATCCTGGCGCTGCCCAACGCGATGACCTCCTACCTCGCCCGCTGGCCCGCCGATCGCGCGGACGAGGCGCGGCTGCGGGTGGAACTGCTTGTCGCCCAACTCGAACGCTTCTTCACCCGCTGGGCCGTCCAGGGCACCATCAACGTGTCCGCGGAGCGGGCCGCGGAGGTGCTCGCCGATATCTGGTTCCCGGCGCTGCAGGCGCCGCCCGACCGGAACTGACGCCCGCCGAAAACACTGAGCGGTAAGGCGATCCGACCGGCGCGCCGCGGTGTAGCTCCGGGTTCGCTGACCCGGCGGTTCGTCGTGTTCTCGGCCTCGATTTCCCGGTGGCCTGCAAATCTGTCGGTGCGGTGCGGCATCATCTGTGCACGCAGCCATCCACGAATATTGCTCGGAGTCATCAATGCCGTCGACCAGAACCAAGCCCAAGCCATTGTCGGACAGCGAGATTCAGCGGATTGCCACCGAAATCGCCGGCGGCAAGCCGCCCATGGTGTGGTTCACCGCCGCCGCGGTGGGCGTGCCGGAAGGACGGTCGGGAAAGGTGATCGCGCTCGGCGATCCAGCCGACGGAGACTTCCTGCAGGTCCGGCCCACCGGCTCGAAGGATGTACTGTCCTTTTCTCCGACAGAAGTGACGTTGACCAAGCCGCAGCGAGGTGCGGCGCCTGTTTCCACCGCCCAGCCGAAGTCGACAACCAGGAAGGAAACACCCGTGACCCAGCCGTCGACCTTGACGAGCACCGCGACACCCACCCCCGCCAGTTCCGTCACCCCGCCCCCGGCGGTCCCGAAACCCGTTGCGAGCACGCCGGAATCGGAGGAACAGGACAGCGGCGCGAGCAAGGCGCCCGCGCCCAAGCCGAGCCCGGCCGGCGCGAAGCCCGCCAAGGCGGCGGCCCGGCCGAAGGCGAAGACGCCCGAGGTCACGGTCACGCTGACCGGTACCGCCGACGGCGAATGGTCCGTCGACGTGGTCAGCGGCAAGAAGCGCGCGGTGCGCGGCCTCGCGGTGCCCAGTTCCGCGGTGGCGCAGGCCGCCAAGATCCTGCACCCGGAGGTGGCCGACGTGGTGGCCGGCATTCTCGACGCCGCGCGGGAAGCCCAGGAGGCCAAGGTGCAAGCGCTGCAGGCCGAGCTGGAGGCGGCCCGGCGGCTGCTCGAGGAACTGGCCGACTAGACCGCCCGGTGCTGTCGACGGTGTAGACCGTCAGACCGCGGTGCTGGTGGATCTGGTGCTCGCGTGCCAGATCCGCCGCCCGCTCTCGGCGTGCCGCACGGTATCGGCCCCAGCGTGCCGCACGGTATCGGGCGCGTGCCGCGCGTCGTCGTGGAACGCGTAGCCGAGCGCGTATTCCTTTGCGTGGTACATGGCCGAATCGGCGTCCCGGATGAGGTCGTAGATGGTGGAGTCGGTGCTGCGCGGCGAACCACAGGCGATGCCGATGCTCGCGGTGATCGGGATTTCGCCCGCGCTCAGCTCGAACGGCCGCACGAACGCGCCGAGCAGTCGTTCGGCCAGGGTCGCGGCCTCCTGCCGGCCGAGCGGGGAGAGCACCACGAATTCGTCGCCGCCGTAGCGGGCGACCACATCGTCGCGCAGCACCACGCGCCGGATGCGCGAGGCGGCGTTCGCGATCAGCTCGTCGCCCACCGCGTGCCCGTAGCTGTCGTTGACCATCTTGAAGCCGTCGAGATCGATGAAGAGCAGGCAGAGTGGTTGTTCGGCCCACCGCTCGCTGTTGCGATTCAGCGCGCGTAACAGCGCGGAGCGGTTGAGCAGCCCGGTGAGCATGTCGTGATCGGCCTGGTGCTGGGCGCGTCGCTCACTGCGCGAACTGCGCACGATGGCCCGCTCGCTGCGCACCAGCACCCCGATGAGCAGCAGCGCGAACAGTGACGACACCACCACGCGATCGAGCATGCCGAGCGAGGAACCGACCACCGGCACCAGCGACGCGACGATCAGCGCGACCGCGATGAAGCTGGCCCGCTGCCGGGAGTGGTGCGGGTGGATCCGGCGCGGGTTGCCCAGGCCGACCATCGTCGGGTGCAGCGCCGCGACGCCGCCGGTCGCGTACGCGGCCAGCAGCGGCGCCATCAGCATGTCGCGGCTGACCGCGATCGTGCCCGCGGCCTCCATGCTGTAGCCCAGGTCGCCGATGAGCGCGGCGATCAGCCCGATGTGCACCAGCCGCAGCGAGGTTTCCGAGCGGGTCGAGGTGGCCACCGAATGCGCGATCAGCGTCAACAGCAGGGCGTCCAGCACCGGATAGGTGGCGGCCACCATGGTGTTCATGGTGTTGTCGTGGGTGCGCAGGATGGGGGAGATCAGGAAGGTCCAGGACGCGAGCAGCGCGCCGAGCCCGATCAACCCGGAGTCGAGCACCAGGTCGTAGTTGCCGCGGACCTGACGGGGGCGCAACCAGATCAGGGCGGCGAGGCCGACGGTCAGATAGCCGAGCAAGGTGAACGCGTCGTCGATCGGATGCAAGCCGTGTTCGGAGGTCTCCCGCAGCGCGCTGCCCGTGGCCGAGAGCACCGACGAGGCCGACAGCAGATACCAGGGCAGCGGCCGCGCCGGGCGGTGCATCCACAGGCCGGTGCCGATCATGGCGAGCGTGCCCGCCAGGATGATCGCCATCGTCAGGTAGGTCAGCACCAGTGACTCGACCGCGACATGCACCATGATCGCGGCCGCGCTTCCCCCGAGAAGCAGTGCGTACCACCGTGTTCGGAATTGCTGCCGCCCTGCTGACCGCGGCCCTTCGCTGACTGTCATCAGCCCCCCTTGGTCGCTCCGTCCCCGGTGAACCAGGCCGCGTAGTAGGTCTGCGTATCCTCCACCGCAACCTCGAGCTCCAACTCGTCGAGCACCGACTTGATGTGGCCGGTGAACCAGGGCCGAGTGTTGTTGTACGAGCACATGTCCCAACCGAACACAGCGCGTTCGGCTATCAAAACCTGGGCAACTGATTCGATCATGGCATGGAATGCGACCCCTTGCCGCGCTCTTGGCGTAACGAGGGTAAAACCGATGTAGAAGATCGCGTCCCGCGCCGCATGTTCAGGATACCGGGCCGCGAAGTATTCCGGACTGATCCACGGCACGGTGTCGAGATGTCTGGTCAGCGTGGTCACCCCGATCGGCTCGCCGAAAGCGGTTCTGGCCACGTGTTTCTGTACCCGGGCATCGATCATTTCGGCGCGGAATTCGTCGCGGTGCAACACCTGTCTGGCGATGGCTTTGGTGCGCAGCGGGCCGAATGCGTCCTCGTACAGTTCGTAGAACCGGTCGATCTGATCGTCGGGCACCTTGGTGTCGATGGTGATGTGCACGTCGTTCATCGCCGGAACCCCCACGGGGTGGTGTGGTACGCCGCGAGCACCAGCGCGCAGGTCGGCCCGCCGTCGGCGGTGGTCTCGGTCGTGCACAGCTGGATCGGGCCGAAGGTGTCCGGTCGATGCCTGGTCATATCGTCGAGGCTGGACCGGATCAGCGCGGTGACCTGCGCGGTCGTCTCGGCCTCGTGCTCGACGAACAAGCCCGCGCCGGAACCGTCGTCGCGCAGCACCCAGCCGATGCCCGCCGCGGCGGTCTGGCCGGGTTCGTGCGCATGCTGCACCGCGTACACGCAATAGAGGCGATCGCCCCACGGTATCGGTTTACGCACGCGGCCGGTGCGCGCCAACGTCGCCCCGGGCGGAATGACCGACGACAGTCGGATCAAGTTGGCATCACCTACTCCCAGTTCGCGCAGTGCTGCGTCGAAGGCCGACATAGCTGTCGGGCCTGCCCCGGTCGCGGCACCGATCTCGATCGTCAACGGCGCCCCGGCGACCGGTCTGCCCAGGGGTGGACGTAGCCGATCTATCCATGGCAGTCCGACCAGGCGGCCGCGCCGCCCCACTGGACCGCTGCGCGGGGTGGTGTGAATCATAGTGCCCTCCCAAAAAGCCCGGCCTAATTTGCAGGCCGGTAATGCGACAAAATCGACTCTGCGTCACAAAGGGGAATCGCGCACCTCCGACGGCCGAAACCAGTGCTACGACGGCGTGTCTCGTAACGTGGGCCGGACGGGTAGGAGTGGACACGACAGACAGCGAGGGACCAGTGCAGACGTGGGCGGCGCCGGGGCGGGTCAACATCATCGGCGAACACACCGACTACAACGACGGATTCGTGTTGCCGATCGCGCTGCCCCTGGTGGTCGAGTGCGCGGCCAGGGTGCGCCCGGACCAGCAAGTGCGGGTCACGTCCCGGCAGCGGCCGGGTGAGACCGTGCTGGTCGCGGTGGCGGAACTGGCCGCCCAGCGGGATCGGGTGCCGGGCTGGTCGCGGTATCCGCTCGGGGTGGTCGCCGAGTTCGTGCGCCGGGGGCACGCCGTCGACGGGGTCGATCTCGTGCTGGACGGCGCCGTGCCGATCGGCGCGGGGCTGTCCTCCTCGGCCGCGCTGTCCTGCGCGGTGGCCATCGCGCTGCGGGATCTGTTCGCGCCCACCGTCACCGATCGTGCGCTGATCGAGCTGGCCCGCGCCGCGGAGAACGACTACGTCGGCGCGCCCACCGGTTTGCTGGACCAGTCCGCCTCGATCATGTGCACCGCGGGGCACGCACTGTTCCTCGACATCCGCGGCTTCCTCGCCGACGACGATGCGAACAACGTTGCCTACGAACAGATTCCGTTCGATCTGGCCCGATTCGGGTTGGAGCTGTTGGTGATCGACACCGGGCAGCCACACGAGTTGGTCGACGGCGGCTACGCCGAGCGGCGCGCCCAATGCGAAGCCGCCGCCGCCGAACTCGGTGTGCCGGCGCTGCGCGATGTCGCGGCGGTGGCCGACGTGGCGCGGCTCGCCGATCCGGTGTTGCGCCGCCGCGCGCGACATGTCGTGACGGAGAACGCGCGCGTCCTGCGGGTTGCCGAAGAATTGCGCAGTGGTGCGGATCCGCGCGCGATCGGGCCGGTGCTCACCGCGGCGCACGCGTCGCTGCGCGACGATTTCGAGGTGTCCACGCCCGCGCTGGACACCGCCGTCGCCGCCGCCCGCGCCGCCGGGGCGCACGGCGCGCGCATGGTCGGCGGTGGATTCGGCGGCAGTGCGATCGCGCTCGTCGACCGCGCGCACACCGCCGCCGTGGTGGACGCGACCCGGAAACAGTTCGCGGACGCAGGCTTTGCCGAGCCGCGAACCTTCGTCGTCGGCCCGGCAGCCGGTGCGCACCGGCTCGACTGAGCGACCGACCGAGTTCTTTGTGCGCGATTGTGCCTCGCGAGTGAGGCACAATCACGCAGAGTGGGTGTCGGCCGACACCATTCGGCCGGCGACGAGGGACTCGCGCGCCACGCAGTACCCGTAGACGCACGACCTCGTACCACGAAGGATCCCGCTCGACGCCAGGTTTACCGCCAGGAGGGACGCTGTGCCGCTTGCCGATTCACCCGTTCTGACCTCCGTGCTGCTCGCCGCCGAGCCACGGATGTCCACCCATGTCGAGGCCGCGACCACGCTGCGACTCGACGCGGACCCGGTCGACTACGCCTTGGTGGCGCTCTATTTCGTCTTCGTACTCGGCATCGGCTTACTGGCCAGACAGCGCGTCTCGTCCAGCATCGACTTCTTCCTCTCCGGGCGGTCGCTGCCCGCCTGGGTGACCGGTCTCGCGTTCATCTCCGCCAACCTCGGCGCGGTCGAGATCATGGGCATGTCGGCCAACGGCGCCCAGTACGGATTCCCGACCTTCCACTACTTCTGGATCGGCGCGGTCCCGGCCATGCTGTTCCTCGGCGTGGTGATGATGCCGTTCTACTACGGCTCCAAGGTGCGCAGCGTCCCCGAGTTCATGCGCAGGCGGTTCGGCACCGGCGCGCACCTGGTGAACGCGCTCAGCTTCGCCATCGCCCAGGTGCTGATCGCGGGCGTCAACCTGTATCTGCTCGGCACCATCCTGAACGTGCTGCTGGGCTGGCCGCTGTGGCTGTCGGTGGTGATCGCGGCGGTGATCGTGCTGTCCTACATCACCCTCGGCGGCTTGTCCGCCGCGATCTACAACGAGGTGCTGCAGTTCTTCGTCATCGTGGCCGCGCTGCTGCCGCTCACGCTGGTCGGCCTGCACAAGGTCGGCGGCTGGGATGGATTGCGGGACAAGGTGACCGCCTCGCCGGGTGGCGGCGCGCAGCTGGATTCGTGGCCCGGTAACGCGCTCAGCGGCTTCAGCAGCAACATCCTGTCGGTGATCGGCATCGTGTTCGGTCTCGGGTTCGTGCTCTCGTTCGGCTACTGGACCACCAACTTCGTCGAGGTGCAGCGGGCGCTGGCCACGCACTCCATCTCGGCCGCCCGGCGGACGCCGATCATCGGCGCCTACCCGAAGATGTTCATCCCGCTGATCGTGGTGATCCCCGGCATGATCAGCGCCGTGCTGGTGCCGCAGATGAGCGAATACAAGGCGGCCAAGGCGGCAGATCCGGATTTCAGTGGTGACACCACCTATAACCAGGCGCTGCTGTATCTGATGAAAGACGTCTTGCCGAACGGACTGCTCGGCGTGGGTCTGGCCGGTCTGCTCGCCGCGTTCATGGCCGGCATGGCCGCCAATATCTCCGCGTTCAATACGGTTTTCAGCTATGACCTGTGGCAGCAATATGTGCGCAAGGATCGGCCGGACGGGTACTACCTGAATATCGGGCGGTGGGCGACCGTCGGCGCCACCGTCGCGGCGATCTTCACCTCGTTCATCGCGTCGAGTTTCAGCAACATGATGGACTATCTGCAGACCCTGTTCAGTTTCTTCAACGCGCCGTTGTTCGCGACCTTCATTCTCGGCATGTTCTGGAAGCGGATGACCCCGGCGGCGGGCTGGATGGGCCTGGTCTGCGGAACCGGTTCGGCCATTGTCGTTTTCATCCTGCACGAGACCAAGGTGTTCGAATTGTCGGGCCAGGGCGCGAGTTTCGTGGCCGCGGGCGTCGCCTTCGTGGTCGACATCGTGGTGAGCGTGCTGGTCACCCAGGTGACCAGGCCGAAACCGGTCGCCGAACTCGTCGGCCTGGTCTATTCGGAGACGCCCAAGGAGGTGCGCACCGATCCCGACGAGGCGTCGCTGCCCTGGTACCAGCGCCCGGTGCTGCTCGCGGGTATCGCCCTGGCGCTCGTCATCGTCCTCAACATCGTCGTCGGATAAGGAGCCGCAATGCTTTTCGACATCCGCACCATCGTCGGCGCCCTCCTCGGCAGCTACGGCGTCATCCTGGTGATCACCGGACTGGTGCACAACGCCGCCGCCGAGCAGGCCAAGACCGGCGGCGTCAACGTCAACCTCTGGGCCGGGATCGGCATGGCCGTGGTGGCCGTGCTGTTCCTCGCGTGGGCAATGCTGCGCCCGGTCGCGGTGCCCGAGCAGGCGCCCGCGGCCGAGATCGAGGACGAACCGTCGGACACGCCGTAGCGGACAAGCCCCGCCGGACCAGGTCCGGCGGGGCTTGTCCGGCGGTCGGTGACGATCTTCACAGCAGGCAGGTCAACGGGTCTTTCCGGCGAAATACATTTGTCGCCAGGCCGTTAGCGAACGTAACGTCTCTTCGGTTTCACACCAACGAGATGGAAACGGAGTGCCATGCCATGAAACCAGTGACCGAACGCGATATCCGATCGTCGTTCATCAACTGTTCCAAGTCCGAAGCCAAGCGGCTGCCGGTACCGCGCGAACTCGACGAACGTCCCTGGGACGACCTCGATTTCCTCGGCTGGTCGGATCCGTCGCTGCCGGGCCGGTGCTATCTGGTCGTCCCGCTGGACGACGAGCTGGTCGGCGTCGCGCTGCGCTACGAAACCGGTGGGTCCGGCCGGGCACAGATGTGTTCGATCTGCCTGACCACGCACACCGGTAGCGGGGTTTCCCTGCTGACCGCGGCCAAGGCCGGCCCGTCCGGGCGCAACGGCAACACGATCGGCACCTACATGTGCACCGATCTGAACTGTTCGCTGTACGCGCGCGGCAAGAAGACCCCCGCGCTGGGCAACCGGTACCGGGAGAACCTGAACCCCGAGCAGAAGGTCGAGCGGTTGCTGACCAACCTGCAGGCGTTCATCGCCAGGCTCAAAGCCTGATCCCCCCTGATCGAGCAAGCCGATAAAGAAAATGGAGGTAGATGCCATGCGCCGACACTCGACGCTCGGCTCGTCGCACCCCGAGTCCCGCGACGACACCAGCCCACTCGGGGTGCACCGGGTTTCCTCTCCGGTCGAGACGGCCCGACCGCATGCGGCCGGACCGTGTCATCCGGGGAGGAAACCCGAGGCGAGCCGGTTACGCCGCGCGTAGCCGAGCCCGCAGGCCGACGAGCACGTCGACGACCAGGAACGCGAGCAGGCTGAGTCCGACCAGCGGGGCGAACCAACCGACCAGCACCGCGACCAAGACCAGCGGCACGGCCGCCCACGGCGAGGACCGGCGCAGTGCGCCGCGCTTCGGAGCCCGGCCCAGCGGGATCCGCCCGGCACCACCGCGGGTCGGTCGCCTGCGCCACCACATGAGGTAACCGCGCACCAGCACGGTGATCAGTCCGATCATCGCCGCGAGCAGCAGCAATTGGTTGAGCAGACCGAACAGCAGACCCATGTGGAACTGAATGCCCCAGTTGGTGAGCTTGGCCATCAGCGGCCAATCGGCGTACGCGAGCCGATCGGTGACCGCGCCGGTGGCGCCGTCCACGGCGACCGCGTCCACCGTGTACGTGCCCGGCATCCGCCGTTCCTTCACCGCGAACGCCTGGGTGGGCTCGGCCGGGATGCTGATCTCGACGGCCTGGGTGAGGCCGTTGGCGCGTGCGGTCCGGTAGACCTGATCGAGCTGGACGATCCGATCCGACACGTCGGCGGGCGCGGGCGCGGCGGTGTGCCCGGCGTGGTGATCGCCACCCGGATCATGCGCGGGCGCAACGGCTCCCGGCAGTGTGGTGGTGACCGCGGGCGTGGTCCAGCTGAGCTGCTGGCGAATCTCGGTGATGTTCGCGCCCGCGTAGGTCGACCAGGTCATACCCGTAGCCGAGAGCAAGAGAATGATCGGCAGCACCCACATGCCGACCGAGCCGTGCCAGTTCACGGTGCGGCCGCGGCCCTGCTGCGACCGGTCCGGCGTGAACAGCCAGCGCGCCGAATTCCGTTGCCTGCGTGCGCGCACCCGGCGCAGCCAGATGACCAGACCGGCCAGCGCGATCACCCACAGCCACGACGCGGCCAGCTCGCTGTAGAGCCGGCCGGGTTCGCCGAGGTGCAGATCTCGGTGCAGACGGTCGATCCAGGTGCGCAGCGGAAGCGCGCCCGAACTGCCGTAGACGACCGAATCACCCACGGGCTGAGCGGTATACGGATCGACGAACACCGCGCGCCGCTCCGACGCGCCCAGGGTGGGATCGGCGAACAGCACCCGGGTGGTGTCCTCGGCGCCCGCCGCGGGGGCGACCGCGTTCAGCGTGAGGTTCGGCTGGGTCGCGACGGCGGCACCGACCTGCTCGGACAGCGGTTTGGGTGCGCCGCCGGTGGACTCCACGGTCAGCAGGTCACGCGACACGATCGATTCCAGGGTCGGCGAGATCGCGTAGAGCGCGCCGGTGACCGCGGCGATGAGGATGAACGGTGCGACGAAGACGCCGGCGTAGAAGTGCAGTCGCATCGCGAGTGCGTTGAGCCCGTTGCGGGTCGCGGGCTTGGGCCGGGCGGGCCGGGCGGGCGTGGAATCGGGTACGGCCGCCGGTGCTCCGGTGTCCGTCGTTATTTCTGTTGTGCTCACGATTTTTCGATTCTGAAGTTCGGGTAACCCGGGTTCCGGCGGTGCGGTCGGCTTGGCGGTGCCGCACGCAGCCGGGGTGCCGGGTCGACAAGAAGACATAGCGCTGTCCGGGCACAGCCACGGAAAGCAGAGCTGGTCGCGGGGATACGGCGAGCGAAAGCTGCTACGCGCCCAAGGGGCGTCGACGGTGTGCCGGGACGCACGTGTTCACGCGACCGGTCGGTCGGCGTGACGAGGTGATCAGCGGGCGACGGCCACCGGCGGAGCGCGGGTGCGCAGCGATTCCGCGGCGAAGATACGCAGGATGACCCGGTCGCGGTGGGTGGTGCGCAGCGGGGCGGGTTCCGGCAGGAACGGCCGCACCCGCCGGGGTGGCAGCACCCGGCGCAGCACCGCGGTGCCGGCCCGGTAGGCGGTTTCCGCGCCGCGGATCACGGCGGCCGCGACGACGGCCGCGAGGATGTGGGCGGTGAGCATGGCCGGGGTCAGCTGGGCATCGCCGTGATGCAGATGCCCCGAACCCAGACCCATCGTCAGGTGGCCGAGCAACTGTCCGGCGACCAGGGCGGCGACCAGACCGGTCGCGGTGTCGCGCAGCGGCGCGAGTCCGGCGACCAGCGCCCCGATCAGCGCGGCGGTACCAGCGAGCAGAGTGAGCGTGGTGCCGCTCGGCGGCATGCCGCCGGACGCCCAGCCATGTGCCGCAACAGAAATGGTGCCCGAGATCGCTCCGGCCGAAGCGCCGCGCACCCGCGCGACGGCGCTGCGTTGTCCCGCAGCAGCCCGGTCGAACTCGTTGTTCACTCGCTGATAGTAGCCGACGGATTGCACGGTTTTCCCCGCCGGACAACCGGGGAAGCAACTGTGGACCAGCCGTCGGCTACCTGCTCAGCTCGCGTCGACGTCCATCTCGATGAGCGGTTTGCGCAGCAGCTTGCCGGTGGCGTTGCGCGGGAGTTCGTCGAGGAAGATCACCTCGCGGGGGACCTTGTAGCGGGCCAGGTTCGCCTTGACGAAGTCCTTGATCTCCTGGGCGTCCCGCTTGGAGTCGGGGCCGGGCACGACGAAGGCGCGCAGGCGCTTGCCGAACTCGCGATCGTCGACGCCTACTACGGCGGCCTCGAAGATGTCCTCGCGTCCGGCGATCAGGTTCTCCACCTCGAGCGGGAAGACGTTCTCGCCGCCGGAGACGATCATGTCGTCGTCGCGGCCGTCGATGTAGAGCAGCCCGTCGGCGTCGAAATGGCCGACGTCGCCGCTGGACATCATGCCGTCGACGACCTCTTTGGTGCGGCCGTCGGTGTAGCCGGTGAACGCGAAACCGTTGTCGACGAAGATGGTGCCGGTGACATTCGGCTTCGTGATCGGCTTGCGGTTCTCGTCCAGCAGCACGATCTTGATCCCGACCGGCGCCCGACCCGCGGTGGTCGGCGCTTTGCGCAGATCCTCCGGCGTCGCGACGGTCATCACGGCGCACTCGGTGGAGCCGTAGAGGTTGTAGAGGGTGTCGCCGAAGTAGTCGAGCGTCCGGGTCACCACGTCGGGGGCGATGGCCGAGCCCGCCGCGAAGATCACCTCGAGGGTGCGCGGGTCGTACTTGGCCAGCACCTCCTCGTCGAGATCGAGGATGCGCTGCAACATGGTCGGCACCACCACCAGCGAGTCGGCGCGGTATTTGACGATGTTCTGCAGCGTCAGCTCCGGGTCGAACCGGCGCTGCTGGAAGACCACCCGATTGCCGAGCGCGACACCGAGGGTGAACTGGGACAGCCCGGTGCCGTGGAAGATCGGCGCGGCCATGATCATGGTGCCGTTGTGCGGCAACGGCACCCGGTCGACGAACTGCGCCGACGCGAACGGGCTCACTTTGTCCCGCGGCGCGCCCTTCGGCGTACCGGTGGTGCCGCTGGTCAGGATGACCATGCCGCCCGGCTTCGCGGGCGCGGGCAGCGGTGCGGTGGATTCGCCCGCGATGAGCGAGGCGATGGTCGGGATCGCCGGGTCGGCGTTGTCCTTGGCGTCGACCCAGGTGAGGATCCGGGGGATATCGGCGGGAATGGCGCTCATCAGGTCCAGGAACTCGCTGTCGTGCAGCACCGCCTTCACCTTTTCGCGCTCGGCCACGTCGGCGAACTGCGGCTTGGCGAACCCGGTGTTCATCAGCACCGTGCGCACGCCGAGCTTGCCCGCCGCGAGCAGGCTCAGCACCATGCCGCGGTGATCGCGCGCCAGCACCGCCACCACGTCGCCCGGCCGCACGCCCTGCGTCGCCAGGCCGCGGGCCAGCGCGTTCGACTGCTCGTTCAGTTCGCCGAAGGTCAGCTCACCGGCCTCGTCGACGATCGCCCCCGCGTTGGGCCGGGTCTGCGCGGCGTGCATGGCGACGCCGGCGAACGGACCGAGTTTCGTCACGTTGATCGCCGAGCGCACGGCCTGGTCGAGCCGGAGCGGATTGAACAGATGCCGCTTGACCATGACATTCACGCCGAGCGCGAGTGTTCCGGCCTTGCGGGCAGTGCCGCTCAACGCGGGGAAGGAGACAACCATCGACAACAACCTTCCGGCGGTCCCACCCGGGGAGCCGGTGGGTGGTGCGGACCGCGACTACGGGATCCAGTGCTGTCGCTAACAATAGCAACCATCTGTAACCGGATGTGTCACGTATCTCAACAGCTCCTACCGGTGGGTAACCAGCCGATGACCGTCAGGCGGTGGTGTCGTACTCCACCAGCACCCGCCGCAGCAGTTTGCCGGTCGGATTGCGCGGCAGGTCGTCGAGGAACACCACCTCGCGCGGCACCTTGTAGCGGGCCAGGTTGTTCTTGACGTAGGCCTTGATCTCCTCGCCGTCCGGATTCTGGCCCGGCTCGGGAACCACGAAGGCGCGCAACCGCTTTCCGAATTCGGCATCGTCCACACCGACCACCGCCGCGTCGAAGATGTCCGGACGCTCCAGCAGCAGGTTCTCCACCTCCTGCGGGAAGACGTTCTCGCCGCCGGAGACGATCATGTCGTCGTCGCGGCCGTCCACCATCAGCAGGCCGTGCTCGTCGAAGTGGCCGACGTCACCGCTGGACATGAAGCCGTCGATGATCTGCTTGTTGCGGCCGTCGGTGTAGCCCTCGAACGGCGTCCCGCTGCGGATGAAGATGCGCGCGGTCGTGCCGATCGCGGTGACCGGCTGGTCGTTGTCGTCGAACAGCCGCACCTCGCAGGTGACCGGCGCGCGGCCGACCGTGCCGGGCGCGATGGCCAGGTCCTGCGGGTTCGCGATGGCCGCCACCGAGCATTCGGTCGAGCCGTACAGGTTGTACAGGACCGGCCCGAACACCTGAGTGGCCTTCATGGTGAGCTCCGGCGACAACGCCGAGCCCGCGAGCAGGATGACCTTCAGCGACGAGGTGTCGTACTTGGCGCGGATCTCCGGATCCAGCTCCGTCATCCGGTGCAGCATGGTCGGCACCGCGACGAGCATCTCCGCCTTGTGATCGGCGATCAACTTCAGTGTCGCCTCGGCGTCGAAGCGGCGGCGCACCACGATCTTGTTGCCCATGGCCATGCCGACCAGCCAGGTACCGAACCCGGTGCTGTGGAAGATCGGCGAGACGATCACCTGCGCGCCCCGGTACGGGAACGGGATGCGGTCGAGGAACTGCGCGGTGGCCAGCGGCGACACCTTCGCGCGGGTGGCGCCCTTCGGCAGGCCGGTGGTGCCGCTGGTGAGGATGATGAAGCCACCCGGCTTGCTCGGCGGGGCCAGTTCCGCGCTGGAGTTCGCCGCGACCAGATCGTCGAGAGTCTGTGCGCCCGCGGGCAATTCGGTGCCCTCGTCGACCCAGGTGAGGTAGCGCGGGAGGTCGGCGGGCAGAGCATCGAGCAGGCCGAGGAACTCGCTGTCGTGCAGCATCGCCTTGACCTGTTCGCGCTGGCACACCTCGGCGAACTGCGGTTTGGCGAACCCGGTGTTCATCAGCGCCACCCGCACGCCGGCCTTGCTCGCGGCGACCATGGACAGGATCAGGCCGCGATGGTCGCGGGCCAGCACCCCGACGACGGTGCCCTCGGTGAGCCCGGCCGCGTGCAGGCCGCGCGCGATCGCGGTCGACTGCTTGTCGATCTGGCCGTAGGTCAGCTCACCCTTTTCGTCGGCCAGCGCGAGGGAGTCCGGCGCGATGCGCGCGGCGTGGCGGATCAGCGTGGCCTGCGGCCCGTAGATCTGCGATTCCTTCATCGTGCGAAGCGTTTCCAGCGGTTTGCGCGGATCGGAGACCCCGCGCTTCCGCAGCACTCCCAACGCCTTCACGACCTCGAGCGCGTGCGCCACCTTCATGTCGAAACACCTCCACAGAACCTCGCGTCGGCACTCGACCTAGCGAACTGGTACGGCCACTTTCGGCATACCGTAGCAGTGCTTCGTGTGCGGGGTCACAGACTGAACCGGATTAATCGGACATGGTCGCCCTGTCGGGGTCCGGCCCGAGGGATTCCGGGGATTTCGTGGGAGGAATTTCGGTAACCGGCGTGTCGCCGGACCGCCGGACCGGCGGTTATTTGACATGGTCAGCCGCTGCGCGTTCGATGCACGCAAGGGGTAGTCGAACACCAGAATGGAGGCTGATTCAACGATGATCATCAGGCTTGTTCGCTCGACTTCGGTACCGGCGCCGGACTGCACCTGCGGTCCGAGCTGCCAATGCGGCTGCCAATCCGGCGGCGCCTGCTCGTGCGGTGACCAGTGCGGCTGATCCGCACCCTCGTTGTCGTCGTCTTCGCGCTCTGCGCAGGTCAGCTCGGCGACCTGAGTTAGGTTCAGCGCCGCGCGCTGGCCAGTGCGACAAGCAACGGCACCACCCGGCCCGCGGGCACCTCGAAACGCCCGCGGCCGGCGGTGTGCAGCCAGCCGACCGCGGCCAGCTGCCGCAGATGGTGATAGACTTGGCCCGAGGTGCCGACCCCTCGAGGCCGACCAGTTCGGCGGCGGTCCTGCGGCCGCCCATGATCTCCCGCAGTAACCGCAGTCGCACCGGGTTGCCCAGCGCGGCAAGGCATTCCGCGGTCTCGGCCCAGTCGTCCTCGATCAGGTCGCCGGTGGTGAACGTGGCCTGCCAGCTGTATTGCTCATCGGTCGGCAGTCGCAGCGAACCCGCGAACAGCACGCCGCCGTTCGGCTCGTCGGTCGCGGTGAACTCCTCGTGCAGGCGGGTAGCCGCCCAGCGGTCCGACGACGCCTCGATCCCGTTCCCGTTCGCGAAGGGCAGCAGCCCGTCGAGTCGCCGTTCGAGTTCCGCGACCCGCTCTTCCAGACTCACGTCACAGAAGTTACGGAACTACGTAGTTCCGAACAAGAGGTCATCGGGGTGCGCAACGGCCGCCGCGGGCTGCGCCGCGACGGCCGTCCTGCCGGTTGCTCAGTTGTAGACCGCGCCGAACGACGGCACCGAGATCGTGCCCAGCTGATACTGATACCCGTCCGGGTTCGCGTCGCTCACCGGAACCGACCAGCGGTGCCACAGGCTGCCGTACACCGCGGCGACGATCATGCCCGGGCCGGTGTCCAGGGCTCGGGACCGGATCGTGGTGTCCACCGGGACGTCGTTGTGCTCGTTCAGCACTTCGGTGCCGCTGCGGCCGTTGGACAGATTGATCCACAGCACTTCGAGTTTCGCGCCACCCTGATTCGGTGCGATGGTGCCGGGCCCGCCGAAGAACCCGAACCGGAACCCGTCGAGGCCGAGCGCGATACCGGACCCGTACACGCCGGGACCGTCACCGCGGCCGATATCCGACTGCGCCGGAATCTGGAACGGTTGCGCGGGCAGCGCCACCTGTCCGGCCTGGTTCAGCTGCCCCGAAGCGAGCAGCCGATCCACCGCCTGCTCGGCCTGCGCGTTGCCCGCGGCCGCCGCGCGCAACTGCTGCGCGGCCGTGCCCCAATCGACGGTGCTCGGTGCCGCACCGGCACTGCCGGCGAAAACGCCCGCGACAACCGCTGTTGTGGCGAAAACGGTTGCGAGGCGACGGATCACACTCGGTCGTTCCATCTGCAGTTTCTCCTTGAGGTCTCTGGTACAGCTCGCGAGAAAACATTCGCTCAATTGTCGATCAAGAAACCCGGGCCGTTACGCAACCACCCCTGATCGAACCGTTCCACTATCCAACTCGTACGCCCTTTTCCCGCTGCGACATTCCGGAACATTCCAACTGGAACCCAACAATCCCGACATTCAGGGCGAATTCCGCCTCAACCGCGACCGCTAGATCTGAAACGAGCACATTCGCGCGGCACCCGAAAGCCGTTGGTGCGGTGCACAGAGCGTCCATACGGTTCACAGAGGCTGTAGGGGCTGTGAACCGTATGGATGCTCTGTGAATCTTCTGCGGCACACCAACGCTCGCGTTCGGCAGCGCATTTGTTCTGGAACCGGAAAAGGTGGCACAACTGGAACCTCGGGCGGAAAGTCGCTTTTAGGTGCCGAAAGTGCCTGTGTTCCAACGTTTCTTGTCGCCGGGTTCGCGTAGGGTGAGGCCACCTCATTCCGAGGGGCGATGGACATGGTCCGACATCGCGCCCAGGAAGGAGGTGGTGGGGAATGGCGAAACATCGCCGCAAAAAGAGCAAGGCCCCGGTCGATTACGGCATCTGCGTAACAGCCGCTGTCGTAATCGCCGGGGCGCTCATCCTGGTCCGCCGAGTGTGGACTAGGTAAACCACCAGGTGGGGCCGCTGTGGGAGCAGCGGCTCTACCGCTCGGCATCACTCGCGTGACAATCGCAACTGTACACCCCATCGCCCCTACATTTGTGGCGAAATTCGACGACACCGGTGCTGAGCACGGTTAGCACTTGGCGTCGCGACCGGGAGCCGTCAGCTGCCGGATTCGGTGACGGTAATTCTTGCGAGGCTCACGCCACTCGCGGTTCGTAGCAGTTCAACCTCGTAGCGGTTTCCGGTGCGGGCATCCAGGACCACAGTGGACCGTAATGTCACGAGATCGGACGTGACACTCACGGGGGTGAGCACGCTGTCGGGCTCGAGCCGATACCGTTCGCGCACAAGCCGAATCGCCTCGCGCCTGGCGGAGTCGTCGGTGATCGCCAGCGGCTCGTCGGTCTCGCGGCCGCCCCACAGACTCGGCAGGCGTTTACCGATCCCTTTGACCCCGTCCCATGCGGCGCCGCCGGCTATCCCGGCAGCGATCACGGATCCCACCGCCGGGGCCATCTCCACGACGAAGGACCACACCATCGCCGAACTGCCCCAGGCATATTGGTGCCGCCGCTCGTCCAAGACGAACTGGTCCTGCTTGGGGAACTGGCTTTCGATGAACGCCCGCACCTCGGCCTGGTCGACGCTGCGGCCGCCGAATGTGAGCGTCCAGTCGTCACTGGGCGGATCGCCGAGCTGGTCGTGAATCCGAAGGTTGATCCGTACGTGATCGGGGTGTTCCTGCACACAACCAGTATGCCTATTCGCCGGTGCCGCAAGGCTGTCCGCCCGGGTAATGGACTGTGGAGCGGGATTCGGTGCCGAACCCGAGTTTGTGGTGCTTTTTGGAACCGAAAAGTGTGGCGTAACTGGAACCTCGGGTGGAAAGTCGTGGTTTGGTGTCGAAGTCGGGCTATACCTCGCGCGCAGACGAGGACACGCTGATCGCATCACACGAACAACGGCTTCGCAGGGACGATTCAGCGGCGTATCGAAGGCGAGAAACAGAAAACCGGTGCGGGTCGAGGAGCTGACCCGCACCGGTTTTTCGTTGTCTGCCTTGTTACTTCAGTTCGGCACTCGTCTTGCCGAGGATGCGGCGGGCGACGATGAGCTGCTGGATCTGCTGGGTGCCTTCGAAGATGTCCAAGATCTTCGAGTCACGGCCCCACTTTTCCAGCAGGGTGCGCTGCGAGTAGCCGATGGCGCCGGCGAGTTCGACGGCCTTGAGCGAGACGTCGGTGCCGGTGCGGCCGGCCTTGGCCTTGGACATCGAGGCCTCGAGCGAGTTCGGCTTCTTGTTGTCGGCCATCCACGCGGCGCGCAGCGACAACAGGTAGGCGGACTCGTAATCGGCTTCCATGCGCAGGAATTCGGCGGCCGCGGCGTGCTGGTTGTTCGGCGGGGTGTCGTAGGAGATCTCGACACCGGCGTCGGTCAGGATGGCCCGCAGCTCCTCGAGCGCGGCGCGGGCGACGCCGACCGCCATCGCGGCGACCATCGGCCGGGTGTTGTCGAAGGTCTGCATGACCCCGGCAAAACCCTTCTCCACGTTGACTTCCGGGCTGCCGAGGATGTTGTCCTTCGGAATCCGGCAGTCCTGCAGCAGCAGCACCGCGGTGTCGGAGGCCTTGATGCCGAGCTTGTGCTCGAGCCGGGCTACCGAGAGGCCGGGCGCCTCGCGCGGCACCACGAACGACTTGATCGCGGCGCGGCCGAGGCTGCGGTCGACCGACGCCCACACCACGATGTGGGTGGAGCGCTGGCCCGCGGTCACGAAGATCTTCTCGCCGTTGAGCACCCACTCGTCGCCGTCGAGCACGGCGGTGGTGGTGACGGCGGCGGAGTCGGATCCGAACGACGGCTCGGTGATCGCCATGGAGGCCCACACCTTGCCGAAACGCTTCAGCTGCTCGTCGGTGGCGACGGCCGCGATGGCCGCGTTGCCCAGACCCTGGTACGGGATCGAGAGCATCAGGCCGACGTCGCCCCAGGAGGTTTCCAGGGCGTTCAGCAGCGCGGACATGTTGCCGCCGTTGCTGTTTCCGAGCAGTTCGGTGGCGTGCCCGTTGCTCTCGCTGTCGTCTTCACGACCGCCGGCCGCGCCGCCGATCTTCTGCGTGCCGGAGTCGGCGAGGCCTTCGACCATGGCGGCCATGGTGTCCAGCTCGACCGGGTACTCGTGCTCGGCGAGGTCGTACTTGCGCGAGATCGGGCGGAAGATCTCGGTCGCGACCTGATGGGCCTGGTTGGCGCTGGCCCGCAGCTTCTTGGGGAGTTCGAGGTTGATCATTGTTGAGGTCTCCTGAAGTAAGGAACGGGCCGACTAGATGAGCACGACACCTTCGGCGACGCCGATGGCCCGCAGATCGCGGTACCAGCGCTCGACCGGGTGTTCCTTGGTGAAGCCGTGACCACCGAGCAGCTGCACGCCGTCGAGGCCGATCTGCATGCCCTTGTCCGTGGCCAGCTTTCGGGCCAGCGACGCCTCACGGGCGAAGGAGAGTCCCTGTTCGGCGCGGGAGGCGCCACGCAGGGTGACCAGCCGCAGCCCGTCGAGCTCGATGGCGATGTTGGCGACCATGAAGGCGACTGCCTGCCGGTTCGAGATCGGCTCGCCGAACGCTTCGCGCTCGTTCACGTACGGAATCACGTAGTCCAGCACGGCTTGTCCGGTGCCGACGGCGAGCGAAGCCCAGCCGAGGCGGGCCAGCCGGACCGCGTCGGCGTAGTCCTCGGCACGCTGCTTGGCGTCGCCGTCACCGAGGATCGCGTCGGTGCCGACCGCGACGTTGTCGAGCAGCAGGCGGCCGAGCCCGGCCGCGCGCAGACCCATGCTCGGATCGGCCTCGACCACCAGGCCGGGCGCGTCCGACGGGACGATGAAAAGCGAAGGGCGGCCATCGAGTTCGGCGGCGATCAGGAACAGTTCGGCATCCGCGGCCGCGGGCACCAGGCTCTTCACGCCGGAGATCCGGTAACCACTGGGGGAGCGAACGGCCTTGGTCTGCAACGCGAACGGATCGAACAGTGCGCGCGGCTCGCTGATCACGACGGAGGCCTGCGGCACGTTCTCGCCGGTGAAGGCGGGCAGATAGGTCTTCTGCTGGGCGTCGGTACCCCACTGGGAGAGGGCGACCGCGACACCGCTCGGCGCGAGGATGGGCAGCGCCAGGCCCATGTCGCCGTGCGCAAGCGCCTCGGCCACAAGGGAATTGGTGACCGCACCGCGCTCGGAGGCGGCGCCTTCGAGCTCCTCGGGCACGTTGATCAGGGTGATGCCCAGCTCGGCGGCGCGTTCGAGCAGATCGCGCGGCGCCTTGGCGGCCGCGTCGGCCTCGTAGGCGGCCGGGCGCAGGATCTCGGCGGCGAATTCCTTCACCGTCTCGGTGATCATCTGCTGCTCGTCGGTCGGCGTGAGGTCGAAGAAGTCCTTGTTCTTCGCCTCGTTGGGCGCGAGCCGCTTCGGCTGGCCGTTACCGGTGACCTTGGCGAAGACGCGGGTCGCGGCGCCGAGGGTGCGGAAGCCGGTCTTGGTGCCCTCGTAGGTGACTCGCTCGATCGGCTTGCGCAGGTTGTACTTCTCGGCGAGTTCCGACCCGGTCAGGGTCGTCATCACCCGCATGGCCGCGCCCATCCAGTCCCGTTTGGGGTGGTTCAGGCCGACCGCGGACGTGTCTGGACGTCGCTTCGTTGCGCTGTCTCGAGTGCTCATCATCACCTGTTTTCTCGGGTGGGTGGGGGTGAGGTCTTGTCCCAGCTATCTTACTCCTGAGTAAGACTATCTTACTCCCCAGTAAGAACCGCGTCGAGGTGCAGCATACGCCGCTGTGACCGGCTCGGCAGCGCGACCGCCGGCCGGGGTGCGCGACGCCTGGAGCACCCGCGCGACGGCGGCGTTTGTGCCACGCTGAACGGGTGCCCATTGTTGCGGCGTGCTTTGCCGTTGTTCTTGTCACATTGGCCTCGCGTTACGGGTATCACCGGGACGAGTTGTATTTCCTGGCGGCCGGTCGGCATCTTTCCTGGGGGTACCCGGATCAGCCCCCGTTGACTCCGCTGGTGGCCGAGCTGATGGCGGCAATCGATCCTGATTCGTTACTCCTGCTGCGACTGCCCGGCGTGCTCGCGGCAACCCTCGTGGTGGTCTGCGCCGGACTACTCGCTCGGGAGTTCGGCGGTGGGCGAGGTGCGCAGGCGCTGGCCGCCGCGGCGGTCGCGAGCGCGGCTCTGCTGATGGGTGCCGGGCACATGCTCAGCACCGCCGTGTTCGATCTGGCTGTGTGGTCGGTGCTGTCGCTGCTCGTGCTGAAACTCGTGGGACGAGACGGCGTCGAATCGGCGGATCGTCGAAAATCGTTGTGGTCCAACGGCCCACGTCTTTGGATTGTGATCGGCATAGTTGTCGGCGTCGGCTTGCAGAACAAGCTGCTGCTGATCTTCCCGCTCACCGCGCTGGTGGTCTCGTTGCTTCTGCTCGGGCCGCGAAAGATCTTCGCCACCAAGTACTTTCCGCTCGCGGTCGGGATTGCCGTGCTGATCTGGCTACCCTATCTCGGGTGGCAGGCGCGCAACGGCTGGCCGCAATGGGAGATGGGCCGCGCGATCGCGGGCGGCTCCTCCGGCACCTCGGATTCCCCGATCATGTTCGTGCTCTTGCAGTTCGGGCTGATGGGCCCGCTGTTGGTGCCGCTGTGGCTGTTCGGGTTGTGGCGACTGGCCAGGGATCACCGCTATCGTGCGTTCGCCGCCACCTACGGGCTGCTCTTCGTGCTGTTCCTGGTGATCGGCGGCAAAGCCTATTACCTGGGCGCGATGTATCCGATCCTGCTCGCGGCCGGTGCCGTCCCGCTCGCGACCTGGCTGGGGGAGCGCAAGATCGTCTGGGTCGCAGTGAGTTTCGGTGTCGCGGTCAACGCGGCGCTCTGCGCGGTGTTGTTCCTGCCGGTGCTGCCCGTCTCGATGCTGAAGGACACGCCGGTCCTCGCCGTCAATTACGACGCGGGCGAAACGATCGGCTGGCCGGAATTCGTCCGTCAGGTCGGCGCGGTGCGCGCGGGCATGGGCGACGATGTCGCCGTGCTCACGGCCAACTACGGCGAGGCGGGCGCCATCGAACGCTTCGGCGGCCCATACCGCCTGCCCGTCCCGCATTCCGGCCACAACTCGTACTGGTGGTGGGGGCCGCCGCGCGACGGCACCGCCGAGTACCTCACCGTCGGCATCGAGCGCGACCGCCTCGCCGAGATCTTCGCCGAGATAGCACCGGCGGGCCGGATCGACAACGGACTCGACATCGACAACGACGAGCAGGGCGAACCACTGTTCATCTGCCGCGACCCGCGCGCGCCGTGGTCCGAACTCTGGGCTCGCGCCAAGCACCTGGGCTGACCCGTCGGACGGGTCAGCCGTGCCGATAGCTCAAAGGTCGTGCCGAACCAGGAAGTCCTCGACGGTCTTGCGCCACTGCTCCGGCTGTTCGGCCATGAGGACGTGACCGGCCGCGATCTCGGTGTACTCGGCTCCCGGGATGGTGTCGGCGAGGAAGCGCGAATTCGACGGGTCGACCAAGAGGTCCTCGGTCGCGTTGACGACCAAGGTCGGCACCTCGAGCCGCGGCAGGTCCAGTGTGGTGTCGACGCGTTGGACCAGGTCGGCTTGCTGCCGGGTGCCGCCCGGGATGGTGGCGGCGCCGGCCCGGACGGCTTCGTCGACCGCGTCCGCGGACAGAGCGTTCAAGAAAGCCGCGCTGAAGGCCATCGACAGCGTCAGCCGGGAGAAAGTGGTGGCGTCCCCGCGCTCGAGCAGGTCCTGCCAGAGCTGGACGGCCAGGCGAGCCCGGTTGTCGGCCTTGGCGAACCCGGCGGCCAGGATCAGGCCACGCACCCGGTCAGGGTGCCGCGCCGCGGCCCGCACGGCCACCGTGCTGCCGAGCGAGTAGCCCAGCACGGTGAACGTTTCCACGCCGCCCTCGACCGCGGCATCGACGAGCGCGTCCGCCAAGCCGTCGAGGTCGAGGCGCACGTCCGCGCCCGGATAGTCGGAGGCGACCACGGTGTGCGTCGCGGCCAGCGCCGGAATCAGGGCGCCGAAGTTGGTGTCGATGGTGCCGCCCGCGCCGTGCGCGAGGACGAGGCCGGGGCCGGAACCGGTGACGGTGGTCTGCAAGGGAATTGCTGTCATGCCGGCCAAGTTAGGAATTCACATGAGTGTGAAGGCAAGCAGGCGGTGAGGGAGGTCATATGTTGATCGGAGAACTGGCCCGCCGCACGGGAGTGAGTACCCGCCTGCTCAGGTATTACGAGGAGCAGGGGCTGCTGGAGCCACAGCGTGACTCGCTCGGCTACCGGTCGTATGCCGACGACGCGCCGGAACAGGTCGAGTACCTCAGGCAGATGTTGGCGGCCGGACTGTCGACCGAGGACATCCGCGGCTTGCTGCCGTGCGCTATGGATCACGGGGACGCGCGGTGGATCCAAGCCTGCGACAAGTCCCTGGGCATTGTGGCGAGCAGGCACAGCGAGTTGGACAGCAGGATCGCCGAACTCGAACGGCAACGCGAATTGCTGGTGCGCACCCGGGCCACGATCCGCGATGCGCGACCCGTCACGCAGGTCCTCTGAGTCATGCAGGCCTGCTGAACGGTACAAGCGACAGCGAGCCGGCCCAGGATGCTCCCGGACCGGCTCGCGGTGGCATTCGGCGCTACTCCCGCACGTAGTACCGGAGCGTCCCGTACGCGGTCAACGCCGCGAAGATGACGCCCACCGGCGCGATCACCAGCGCGACCATCGCGATGTCGTCGCCGGTGATCCGCGGAAACACCTTGCTGGAGAACAGATCGCCGAGCGCCCGGTCGATCACCAGCGGCCGCGCGATGAGCAGGCCGAGCACGGCGACCACCGATCCGGCGAGCGCCGCGACCACCGCCTCCAGTAGGAACGGCAGCTGGGTGTACCAGCGCGTCGCGCCGACCAACCGCATGATGCCGACCTCGGTGCGGCGGGTGAAGGCCGCGATCTGCACCATGTTCGCGATCAGCAGCAGCGCCGCCAGCGCCTGGAGCACCGCGAGGCCGAAGGCGGCGTTGCGCAACCCGTCGAACAGACTGACCAGGCGGTCCACGATGTCCTTGTCGTTGCGCACCAGACCGACACCGGGCCGCTCGTAGAACTTCTCGTAGATCTGCGGATACAGTTCCGCGTTCTTCATCTTCACCCGCAGCGACGCGGGCAGCGGTGTCTCGCTGACGTATTTGGCCAGCTCGGGCTGGTCCTTGAAGGTCTTCTCCTTGGCTTCGCGCACGGCGTCGTCGCGACTGAGGTACTGGACCGATTCCACGTCCTTGGTCGCCTTCAGGTCCGCCATCAGCGTCTTGCACGGATCCCGCGAGCAGTCCGGGTCGTTGGCCGAAACGTCCTCGGTGAGGTACAGCCGCACCTCGAGCCGATCCAGGAAGTACTGCTCGGTCTTGTCGGCGATCCGCACCGCGAGCAGACCACCGCCGAGCATGGTCAACGAGACCGCGACGGTCAGGATCATCGCGATCGTCATGGTGACATTGCGGCGCAGGCCCGCGAAGACCTCGCTGAACAGGAAACTCGCGCGCATCAGCGATCAACCCCGTAGACGCCGGTCGCCTCGTCGCGCACCAGCCGGCCCCGATCGAGTTCGATCACCCGCCGGCGCATCGCGTCGACGATGTGGTTGTCGTGGGTGGCCATCAGCACCGTCGTGCCGATCCGGTTGATCCGCTCCAGCAGCATCATGATGTCGCCGCTGGTGTCCGGATCGAGGTTGCCGGTGGGCTCGTCGGCGAGCAGCACGAGGGGCCGGTTCACGAAGGCGCGGGCGATCGCCACGCGCTGCTGTTCGCCGCCGGACAGCTCACTCGGTAGTCGATCGGCTTTGCCGCCGAGCCCGACCATCTCCAGCACCTCGGGGACGGTGCGCTCGATGAACTGGCGTCGCTTGCCGATCACCTCCAGCGCGAACGCGACATTGTCGTGCACCGACTTCTGCTGCAGCAGCCGGAAGTCCTGGAACACACAGCCCATCCGCTGGCGCAGCTTCGGCACTTTGCGACCGGGCAGCTTGTCCACCCGGAAGTCGGCGACCTGGATCTGTCCCGTGGTGGGGGTCTCCTCTTTCAGCAGCAGTCGCATGAAGGTCGACTTGCCCGAGCCGGACGGCCCGATGATGAAGACGAACTCGCCCTTGCCGACTTCGACGCTGATGTTGTCCAGCGCTGGTCGCGTCGAGGTCTTGTACGACTTGGTGACGTTGCGCATGGTGATCACATCAGCCCCCTGACGGGGTGTCGCAGACCCGCTCGTCCAGGCGGCTTTTGCCTTGTCTGGCAGGGCATTTCGCTCCAATCGTGGCACTGCTCTACATCGGTGCCCAGCGGTCGGCCTCGGCTGGGGCTCGTGCGGTGGCGCGCTACCGGCCGAATTCCAGCTAACCAGGGGTAACCCGCGCCAGCGATCCTAGCGCTTGCCGCGCCCGGTCCACGGGAGCACGGACGCACCTGTCCGATCCGGTCGCTATCGGTTCGGCGATTCGCCCCGCGGGCCGAGCTGGCCGCGGCCGGTGCAGCCGCGTCCCGCCGCCGTGCCGAACTCGGCGGTCCCTCGGGTCAGCTCTTGGAACACCCGCAGACCCTCGCCGATCTTTCCGGCCGCCTGCTCGAGCTGCTCGGGCGGGAGCCGCTTTCCACACGCTGCCGCGTCGAGCAGCTGGTCACGGACCTGTTCGAGATTCCACGTCGCCCACTCCCGGCGCGAAGGTTGTGACATGGGCCGACGATACCTCGAGTCGAACTCATGTTCGATATGGACGGCCGGCTCGGGCGTCAGGTGTGCGGGCCGGGCTGGGCGACGCGGTGGGTGAAGGTGCCGTGGAAACCCCACGGGATGTGGTGGTCGAGCCAGGCGGTGGCCAGCGGTCCGCGCTCGGGATCGCGGGCGTCCAGAATCAGCAACTGTGAACGATCTTCGGTGAGTTCGTGATTGAGGGCCAGCAGCCACCCGTCGTCCTCGGCGGCGTCGCGGGCGCGGGGTACGAACAAGGGCTCGCCGACCGAACTCGCGCCCAGCTCGCAGCTGCGCACCGTGCCGGTGTGGTGGTCGATCTTGACGAGGGAGTCGAACAGTCCGGCGGGGCCGCCCGCGCCGGCGAGGTAGGTGTATCGGTGTTCGCGGGTGCCGCGCCGCCAGTCGTATTGCGGGAACTCGCCGGAGCGTTCGGTGAGTCGGCGTTCGATGACCCTGCCGCTCTTGGTGATCCGGTACTGCATCAAGGTGGAGTCCGGAAACTGTGGCCGCCCGCCGTCGGCTCGGTTGACCATTCCGGTCATCCGGCGGAACTCGTCCCACTCGGTGTCCAGGCGCACCAGCTCGAGCACGACGTCGTCGCCGTCGTCGTAGGCGTTGGTGAGGTGCACATGAAGTAGCGCTTCGTGCTCCACGATCCGCGCCCTGCCGCCGTCCTTCGGCACGAGCAGAAAGCGAGTTCCTTTGGTGCGCTTGAAATCGAGTGCCTCGATGAACGAGTGGGTGGCCAGTGCGATCTTCGGGATGTTCGGCAGAATCGGGTCGAGCGCGAACACCAGATACCTTGCGGTGAGCGCGAAGTCGTGATTCCAGGGCAGGTCGAGCAGTGGGACGGTCGCGAGCCGGTGCAGCCGCCCGCTCCGGTCGATACGGTAGGTGCGGATGCGCGGGATGGGCAGGATGTCCAGGCCGAAGTTGTACATCTCGCCGGTGGTGGGATCCCACTTCGGGTGCGCGGAGAACGCACCCAGAAAGCCGAGCCTGCCGTCGAAATCGGTGGGGCCCAATGTGTCCAGGGTGTCGGGGTCGATCCGGTGTGGGTTGCCGAGTTCCCACAGTGCGAGCAGCCCGCCGTCGTAGTTGACGACGTTGGTGTTGGCGACGTTCGCCGGGAGCCTGCCGATGTTGGCCAGTGGGCCACCCGGAATCTGCCCGCCCACACCGCGATAGCGGATCCGATCCGACCGTTGCCCGTGCTCGAAATGCCTGGTGCGGACGTAACGGTTGCGGAAGCGCACCGTCGACCCGTCGAGCACGAACTGCGAAATCATGCCGTCGCCGTCGAACACGTTGTGCAGCAACGAACGTCCGACCTGATGCTTGCCCGGCCCGATCCGATACAGCGTGCCCCGCAGCTCCTTCGGTAGCTGTCCGTCGATCCGGGTGACCTGGTAGTCGAGTTCCTCGAGCAGTGGCGCGGTGACCTGGCGGTACGCGGGGTCGTTGGACACGTTGGTCATCTGGATTCTCCCTTGAACCGCAAATCTGATGACGACTGTCATCTGATGACGTATGTCCGCAAATGTAGGAGTCCGCCTAGAGTGTTGTCAATGACGAACCAGGCCGTGCGCAGCTACGGCGGTGTCAGCGCCGCCGACCGCAGCGCCGAGCGTCGCGCTCGGCTGCTCGCCGCCGCCCGCACGACCTGGGGCGAAGCCGGGATCGCCGCGGTGACGGTGCGTGGCGTGTGCAAAGCCGCGGGGCTCACCGATCGGTACTTCTACGAGCACTTTCCCAATCGGGAAGAACTGCTGGCCGCCGTCGCCGACGAGGTGCGCGACCAACTGCTCGCGATACTCGTGCAGGCGGGAGTGTCGAGCGCCGGACCGGCCGAGGCGCAACTGCGCGCCGCGCTCCAGGCATTTCTGGAGGCGGTCGCGGGCGATCGGCACATCCACCGCATCGTCGCCAGCGATCCCGGCGACCTACCGGCCCTGGTGCGACGGCGACACGACGTGCTCACGATGATCGCCGACCTCGTGGTCGCGCACGCGCCCGCCGCGCTCGGGATCACCCCCGACCCGGTCTGGCTCCGCCGCGCAGCACTGTTCATCACCGGCGGCGTCAACCAACTCATCGATGGCTGGCTGAACGGCACACTAGACCTGACCACCGCCGCCCTCGCCGCCGAGTGCGCCGACATGTGCCTCAGCGTGCTCGCAAACGCGCGCACCTCCTGAACCCACCCGGGCTCTCCGTGCAGCGCTGCTCAGCGGGGTGGGGCGACCGCCGGATTCACTGCTGCTGGAACGGTGTTCAGCGGTTCCGGGCGCGACACCATCGCGTCGTCCGGCTTGACGAACAGGTACAGGACGAGCGTCGCGACCCACGCCGCCATCAGCATCGCGGTGGAACGTCGCGGTCGCACTGATTCCTTCAAGAGCGTGCTGGGGCGCACCGACTCCTTCAGAAGCGAGATGGTTCTACGTGGTCTCACTGATACCCTCCCGGCGCAATGCTGCGGCTACCCGCACCCGCAGTTCGCGTCCGACTTCGAATTGTTTGCCTGGCAGTGTGCGGGCAACCATTCGGATGTTCATCTGGTCAACGGTCAGATCCTCGACACCCATCACCGAGGGTTCGTCGAGGAGCAGTGGTTTCAACCGAGCGTCTTCGTACGCCTTTGTACCGACGTCGTGCAGGATCTCGTTGATCCTGGTGATATCGGCCGTCGCGGGCACCGGTACATCGATGGCGGCGCGGGCCCAATCCTTCGACAGATTCGTCACTTTCACGATCTGCCCGTTGGGCACGGTGATCACTTCACCGTCCGAGTTGCGCAAAGTGGTGATCCGCAACGTGACGTCTTCGACGGTACCCTCGGCCATCTCCGCGGAGCCAGTCACCGCGATGCGAACTACGTCACCGAAGCCGTACTGCCGCTCGGTGATCAGGAAGAATCCGGCCAGGATGTCCTGCACGATGCGCTGCGCACCGAAGCCGAGCGCGGCACCGAGCACCGCCGCCGGCGCGACCAATCCGGTGATCGCGAAACCGAGTCTGCGCAGCACCTCCATGCCGACCAGCACATAGACGATGGTCAGCACCACCCAGGTGACCACCTGCGCCAGCGCGTGCCGATGCTTGGCCGCTTCGGATCGCACCAGCGCGTCACCGCCGCGGAAGCCCTCGTCGATCTTGCGCGTGATCCGATCCCGGACAAACGTCGCGAATCGACTGAACAGCACCGCGCCGAGAATCAGCAGCACGATCTCGAGACCATTGGAACGCAGCCAGTTCGTGGTCTCCGAGGTCGTCGCGAGTGACATGGTCAACACCTCGAGGGAACTTCCGACTGGACGCACGCCAGACAGGTTACCGGCGTCCGCCCGCCGATTCCGCGCAAGCGGGCGGACTTAATGAGCAAAAAGCCGGACTCAACTGGGTGGTTCGCGTCAGCTGGCCTGCTCGCGCATCCGCCAGCGGATACCCGATTCGATGAAACCGTCGATGTCACCGTCGAGTACCGCCGACGGGTTGTTGACCTCATAGTTCGTCCGCAGATCCTTGACCATCTGGTACGGGTGCAGCACGTAGGAGCGCATCTGGTTGCCCCAAGAGGCGCCCTCGTTGGTCTTGAGCGCGTCCATCTCGGCGCGCTCTTCCTGCCGCTTGCGTTCGAGCAGCTTGGCCTGCAGCACCCGCATCGCCGAAATCTTGTTCTGGAGTTGGGATTTCTCGTTCTGGCAGGTGACCACGATACCGGTCGGGATGTGCGTCAGGCGCACCGCCGAGTCGGTGGTGTTGACGCTCTGGCCGCCCGGCCCGGAGGACCGGTACACGTCGACGCGCACCTCGCCTTCCGGGATCTCGATGTGGTCGGTGGTCTCGACCACGGGCAGCACCTCGACCTCGGCGAAGGAGGTCTGGCGCCGGCCCTGGTTGTCGAACGGGCTGATCCGCACCAGGCGGTGCGTGCCCATCTCCACCGAGAGCGTGCCGTAGGCGTAGGGCGTCTTCACCGCGAAGGTGGCGCTCTTGATGCCGGCCTCTTCGGCATAGGAGGTGTCGTAGACCTCCACCGAGTACTTGTGCCGATCGGCCCAGCGGATGTACATGCGCATCAGCATCTCGGCCCAGTCCGCGGCGTCCACGCCACCGGCGCCCGAGCGGATGTTGACCAGCGCGTCGCGCTTGTCGTATTCGCCGGACAGCAGGGTGCGCACCTCCATCGCCTCCACGTCACCGTGCAGCGCGGCGCGTTCGGCGTCGGCATCGGCCAGCGCGGCGGTTCGCGAGTCGCCCTCTTCGCCCTCGGCCAGCTCGTAGAGCACCGGCAGGTCGTCGAGGCGCTGGCGCAATTCCTCGACCCGGCGCAGCTCACCCTGCGCGTGCGAGAGCTCGCTGGTCACCTGCTGCGCGTGGTCCTGGTCGTTCCACAAATCGGGGTCTGCGGCTTGGTGCTCGAGCTCGTCGATACGTCGGCGCAGCTCCTCGATGTCGAGGACCGATTCGACCGTCTTGAGGGTGGCGTCGAGTTCGGCGAGATCAGCGGAAACGTCAGGATGCACGATGCTCAAGCCTACTGGTACAGCGTCACCGTCCGAGCAGCAGTGCGGCCGTGCCGGATCGTGCCGGGGACCGGCGGTCGCCCGGCAGTGCTCAGACCGCGCGCAATGCGCCGGGACGGCGGCCGGTCAGGGTGTCCAGGGCGCTCGCCGTCGCGTCGTCCGCGGGCAGGTGCACGATCAAGCGCTGATCGTCGTCGGCGGACAGTTCCAGGGTTTCGTAGGCCAGGCGCAGCGCTCCGGCCTCGGGGTGCACGAAACGGTTGATCCCGGTGGCGGCGGGCAGACTCGGTACGGTGTCGACCCGCTCGGTGAACTCCGGGCCGACGGTGACGGTGAGCTCGTCGGCGAGCACCGCGATGTGCGCGTCGTTGCGGAACGGGCCGTGCTTGAGCGTGGCGACCGTGTGATCGGCGAGGTGGTGCCAGTCCGGGTACGCGGTGCGGGCCCGCGGATCGGTGAACACGAACCGGGCCAGGTTCGCCGGCGTGCTGTCGAACAGGCCGGTCGGCGCCATCAGCCGGTGGTAGCCCTCGGTATACGCGAGCACCTCGGTGAGCCGGTTGACCACCACCGCGGGTGCGGGCTCGAGCCGGTCGAGCACGGCGCGCACCGCGGGACGCACCTCGCGCGGCGGCTGCGCGTCACCCATGCAGGTGAACCCGCTGTCCACCGACTTCGTGAGGCGGTACAGGTGGATTCGGCCACTCGGGGTGAGCCGCAGCGCATCGGCGAGCGCCGAGAGCACCTGCGGTGACGGGCGACGGTCGCGACCCTGTTCGAGGCGGGTGATGTACTCCACGCTCACATCGGCCAGCATCGCCAGTTCGGCGCGGCGCAGCCCGGGCGTGCGGCGGCGCGGCCCGGTGGGCAGTCCGACCTCGGCGGGGGTGACCGCCTCGCGGCGGGTGCGCAGGTACAGGCCCAGCTCGTTGTCGCTCACCTGTCGAACGTAACAAGCAGTCACCGGCCGAGGGTGTCCCTGCCACTACCACTCTCACGACGGTCTCCCTGGCCGGCGCGGTGGTCAGCAGAGTGGTCAGCGCGGTGATCGGACGGTCGCCGGAACTGTGGAGGAGAAAACGATGTCGGCAGTGAAACTCGCGGTGATCATCGGCAGCGTCCGGGAGGGACGGTTCGGACCCGTTGTCGCGGAATGGTTCAGCGAGCACGCCAGGAACCACGGGGCGTTCGAGGTGGACGTGATCGACCTGGCCGAAGCGCATGTTCCGCTGGCGCTGCCCGAGGTGCCGCCCGCGTTGGACCCCGATCCCGAGCGTCCCGCGGGCATGGCCGATCTCACCCGGCGGCTGAGCGAGGCCGATGCGTTCGTGATCGTCACGCCCGACTACAACCGCAGCATCCCCGCGGCGCTGAAGGCGGCGATCGACTGGCATTTCACCCAATGGGACAGCAAGGCAATCGGATTCGTCGGATACAGCGGGCTGAGCGGCGGGCTGCTCGCGATCGAGCACCTGCGGCAGATCTTCAACGAGCTCAACGCGCACACGGTGCGCAATTACGTCTCGTTCCCGCGCTACTACCTGCTGTTCGACGAGCAGGGCAAGCTGCGCGATCCCGAAGAGCCCGCCGCGGCGGCGCAGGCCCTGCTCGACCAACTGCGCTGGTGGGCCGAGGCATTGAGCGCGGCTCGCGCCGTCACGGTGGCGTGAGCCTTTCCGGGCCGTGGACGGTGCGGGCTCGGCGGTGGATCTAGGCGCGAACCCACGTCGACGACGCCCGACTTGCCCGCGCGGTCGCCCCACTCGATGCCGGGACCGATAGGGTGCGTGCGTGGCTGACTACTCCTCTGACCTGGAACTCGCCCTGCGGTTGGCGGACGAGGCCGACGCGATCACCCGGGCCCGGTTCGGCGCGCTCGACCTGCGGGTGGACGCCAAACCGGATCTGACGCCGGTGTCGGACGCAGATCTGGCGGTGGAGAAGGCGATCCGCCAGGTGCTGGGTGAGCAGCGGCCGAGCGATGCGGTGCTGGGGGAGGAGTTCGGCGGCGACGTCGAATTCGAGGGTCGGCAGTGGGTGATCGACCCGATCGACGGCACCAAGAACTTCGTACGCGGGGTGCCGATCTGGGCCACCTTGATCGCGCTGCTGGACGACGGTGTCCCGGTGGTCGGCGTGGTGAGCGCGCCCGCGCTGTCCCGGCGCTGGTGGGCCGCGGCGGGCGCGGGCGCCTGGCATCGCGTCGACACCGCGGCGCCGACCCCGATCGCGGTGTCCGCGGTCGGCGAACTCGATGCCGCCAGCCTCGCCTTCTCCAGCCTGTCCGGCTGGCAGGAACGTGGTCTGCGGGACAAGTTCCTCGCCCTCACCGATGCCGTCTGGCGTGTCCGCGGCTACGGCGACTTCTTCACCTACTGCCTGCTCGCCGAGGGTGCCGTCGACATCGCCACCGAACCCGAAGTGTCCCTGTGGGATCTGGCCGCCCTCGACATCCTCGTGCGCGAAGCCGGCGGCCGCTTCACATCGCTCGACGGCACCCCGGGCCCGCACGGCGGCGACGCGATCGCCACCAACGCCCTGCTGCACGACGAGACGCTCAGTCGCTTGCGGGCCTGATCGGCCTTGGCGGTTACCGGCCGGTCCGTCGTCAGGCGTCGGGCGGGGTCAGTAGGCGCTCCATCAGGACGACGTTGATGTTGCCGTGGAAGTGGGCCGGGAGCGGGACTTCGCGGAGTTCGGTGAAACCCTGTGCGGTGTAGTACTTCCGGAGCACCGGGTTGTTGGCGGCGGTGTCGAGGCGTTGCAGGGTGACGCCCTGGTCGAGGGTGTAATCGGTGCAGAACTGGATGATCCGGGCGCCGAGTTCGCGGCCGCGTTGTTCCGGCGCGACCATGAGGCCGTGGATGTAGCCGGCCTCGGTGTCGTCGTCCGCGCCCCAGAAATCCGGATCACGCCACACGAGTCGGACCGTGGCGAGCAGGGTTCCCGTCTCGTCGCGCCAGACGAACCATTCGCCCCGGTCCACCTCGGCGGCGACGAGTTCGGCCGGGTATTCGCCCGGGTGCCACTGGTCGATGCCGTTGTCCACCATCCAGCGGGCCAGGCGATCCCGCAGGTGCGCGATGTCTTCGGCGTCGGCGCGGGTGGCCGCGATCATGGGAGCGGGTTCCGGCATGCTGCTTCCTTTCCGAACTGCGTGCTGCACATCTTTTCTACCGCGTGGGGGTGGCGGGGGTGAGGTCGATATCGGCCGGTGGGCGCAGACGGCGCAGGGTGCCGTCCATCGCGGTGACGTACAGCGCCCAGGAGTCGCCGTCGGGCGCGATCCGGACGGAGGTGGTGCCGTCGGGTGGGTTACGCGTCGCACCCGGTTTGATCAGTCCGGTGATGATCGCGCAGGCTGCGCCGGTGCGGGTATCCACCTTGTTGATCGCGCCGAAGGCATGGTCGGCGACGAACAGGGTGTCCGAGCGCGTGGCTTCCATATCGTCGGGAAGGGTGACCAGATTCGGTATTCCGGCGATGGCGACGGGACTTTCCGGCGCGTCCAGCGGAATGCGGAAGATCCGCATGGTCAGGTTGTCGGTGTAGATCGACCGACCGTTTGGCGCCAGCGCGAGTCCGTTGGTGAGCGGCAGGCTGGACCAGGTTCGGGTGTACTCGCCGGTCGAGGGGCGGTAGCGGCCGATCCCGGTCTGCGGCGCGTTCACGCCGATGGTGGTGAAGAGCAGATCGCCGTCGGGTAGCAGCAGCAGGCCGTTCGGGCCGTTCAGCCCGGTGAGCAACTCGGTCACCGCGCCGGTCGCGATCTCGTAGCGCTGCAGCGTGCCCGGGGCGGCGGTGAGTCCGTCGCCGGTGAGGAAGTAGACGTACGGCCCGGCGACCCGCACGCCCGCGGGGAAGTCCAGCCCGGTGAGTAGTTTCTCGAAACGGCCGGTGCTGTCGACATGGGCGAGGAACCCGTCGACGATGCCGGTGACATAGAACCTGCCCGCGCCGTCGGAGTCGAGATTCTCCAGATTTCCCACGCCCTCGACCACGGTGCTCACCTGCCAGCCGTCCGCGCACTGCGGCGTTGTCGTCGGCGCAGCCGCCGCGGTCGGCGTAACCGCGGCGAGCCCCGCCGCGAGTACGACCGCGAGCACGGCGGTCCCGATTCGGTTGCTCCCCAGCCCTATTGCCATGTGCGCCAACCTAACAGGGGCGAATCGGCGGCTCGTCCCGCCGAATTCCGGGTGATTCGGCGCGGTCGCAGGTCAGAGCGATTTGCCGGGGTCGGACGATCGTGGTTTATCCACAGGTGGAGTAATCGAGACCCGAGCTGGGGAATCGATCGACGTACCGGTGGCGTCGCGCGCGGGCACTCGTAGGATGGGCCGGGTGACTCCCCCCGATGCATTCGCGGCCGTGGCGACCGACACCGATCCCGGTGTGGACGCGGGATCCGGTGCGGCGCAAGAGGTTCTACGCCGGGTCTTCGGTTACGACCGCTTCCGCGGCGATCAGCGCGAGATCGTGGAGCACGTCGTCGCGGGTGGTGACGCGCTGGTGCTCATGCCGACCGGTGGCGGTAAGTCGCTCTGTTACCAGGTCCCCGCGCTGGTGCGTCCGGGCATCGGTGTGGTGATCTCACCGCTGATCGCGCTGATGCAGGATCAGGTGGACGCGCTCAGCGCGCTCGGCGTGCGCGCCGGATTCTTGAACTCGACCCAGTACCCGGACGAGCGTCGCACGGTGGAGGCACAGTTCGTCGCGGGCGAACTCGACCTGCTGTACCTGGCACCGGAGCGATTGCGCTTGGAATCGACGGCGCAGCTGTTCGATCGGGGCAAGGTCGCGCTGTTCGCCATCGACGAGGCGCACTGCGTCTCGCAGTGGGGCCACGACTTCCGGCCCGACTACCTGGCGCTGTCGGTGCTGCACGAGCGCTGGCCGGATGTGCCGCGCATCGCGCTGACCGCGACCGCCACCGGCAAGACCCGGGACGAGATCGTGCAGCGCCTGGACCTCGGCTCCGCCCGCCGGTTCGTCGCCAGCTTCGACCGGCCGAATATCCAGTACCGGATCGAACCGAAGAACAAGCCGGATCGGCAGCTGCTGGAATTCATCAACACCGAACACGCGGGCGACGCGGGCATCGTCTACTGCCTGTCGCGCAATTCCGTGGAGAAGACCGCTGCCTTCCTCACCGAGAACGGTATTCGTGCGGTGCCGTATCACGCCGGACTGGACAACCGCACCCGCGCGCAGAACCAGGCGCGCTTCCTGCGCGAGGACGGCCTGGTCGTGGTCGCCACCATCGCGTTCGGTATGGGCATCGACAAACCGGATGTGCGCTTCGTCGCGCACCTGGACCTGCCGAAATCGGTCGAGGGCTACTACCAGGAGACCGGCCGCGCGGGCCGCGACGGGCTGCCGTCCACCGCGTGGATGGTGTACGGCCTCAACGATGTTGTGCAGCAACGCAAGATGATCGACTCGTCCGAGGGCGACGCCGCGCATCGGCGGCAATTGCAACTGCACCTGGACGCGATGCTCGCGCTGTGCGAGACGGTCAGCTGCCGACGGGTGCAGCTGCTCAACTACTTCGATCAGCCGGGCGCGGCGTGTGGCAACTGCGATACCTGCCTGACGCCGCCGGAATCCTGGGACGGCACCGTCCCGGCGCAGAAGCTGCTGTCCACGGTGCTGCGGCTGAAGCGGGAACGCGGTCAGAGCTTCGGTGCGGGCCATATCGTCGACATCCTGCTCGGTAAGAAGAATCCCAAGGTGCTGCAACACGATCACCACGAGCTCAAGGTGTTCGGGATCGGCACCGATCTCCGCGATATCGAATGGCGCGGCGTGGTGCGGCAATTGCTCGCCGGTGGGCTGCTCGCCGTGCACGGCGACTACGGCGTGCTGACGCTGACCGAAGCGAGCAACGAGGTGCTGTTCGACGGACGTCAGGTGCTGCTGCGTCGCGAACCGGAGCGGGTCACCAAACCGGCCCGTGCCGCGAAGGCGGGCAAGGCCACGGTCGATATGGCGCCCGCGGATGTGCCGGTATTCGAGCGGCTGCGGGAATGGCGGGCGGCGACCGCCAAGGAGCAGGGCGTCCCGGCCTACGTCGTGTTCCACGACGCCACGCTGCGCGAGATCGCGGCGCGCAAACCGTCGAGCCTGACCGAACTCGGGAGCGTGGGCGGTGTCGGCGAGAACAAGCTGGCCAAGTATGGCGAAGGGGTGCTCGAGGTACTGACCGGAGAGTGACATTCTGCACCTTCCCGGCAGGTGTCCCGCGGGTCTGAGCACGGTTCGGGCTCGCGGGAAACTCCCTGTGTGACAGCGATATTCGGGTACGACGCGACGTATCTATGCATGCGGACATGCGTATAAGACAGCGGTTGGTAACCGAGCGGTTGCCCGTTGTGCCCTTTTTGTTCAGAACACCTCGTAAAGCTCCGCACATCCCATGTCTCTACGAACAATGGAGTTTTCGCTCATGCCCCCTGTCTCGTCGCGTTCGCTGCCCCGCCGGTTCCGTGCGGGCGCAGTCATGGGCGCCGCCGTTCTCGTCGGAGTCCTGGCCGCCTGCGGATCCTCCGACTCCACGAAGCAGGGCAACGGCGAGCTCATCAGCCCCAAAGCCCAGGGGACGCTGAGCGACAACGGCGGCGCCCGCCGGACCACCGGCGATCGCACCGAGGCCCTGCGTGCCTCGCTCAACGGCAACCAGGCCAAGAACGTCATCCTGCTGATCGGCGACGGCATGGGCGACTCCGAGATCACGCTCGCCCGCAATGTCGCCGAAGGTGCGGGCGGGTACTTCAAGGGCATCGACGCGCTGCCGCTCACCGGCTCCTACACGCACTACTCGCTGGACAAGAAGACCGGCAAGCCGGACTACGTCACCGAGTCCGCGGCCAGCGCCAGCGCCTGGGCGACCGGCACGAAGACCTACAACGGCGCGATCAGTGTGAACCTCGCGGGTCAACCGCAGACCAACCTGACCGAGATCGCCAAGGCGAACGGCAAGGCCACCGGCAACGTCAGCACCGCCGAGATCCAGGACGCCACCCCGGCCGTGCAGGCCGCGCACGTCACCGAGCGCAAGTGCTACGGCCCGGAAGAGACCACCGCGAAGTGCCCGACCAACGCACTGGAGAACGGCGGTCTGGGCTCGATCAGCGAGCAACTGCTGAACACCCGCGCCGATGTCACCCTCGGTGGCGGCGCGAAGAGCTTCGAGCAGAAGGCGGTCGCGGGCCAGTGGCAGGGCCAGACCCTGCGGGACCAGGCCAAGGCTCGGGGTTACAACCTGGTCTCGGACAAGGCCGGCCTCGACGGTGTCACCAAGGCGGACCAGGACGCGCCGGTGCTCGGCCTGTTCTCGCCCGGCAACATGCCGATCCGGTGGGCCGGTGATACCGCGGTCCCGAACGGACTGAGCCTGCCCGCGCAGACCTGCCGGCCGAACCCGGAGCGCGCGGCCACCGTGCCCGACCTGGCGAGCATGACGCGCAAGGCGATCGATCTGCTCAAGGATCGCAAGGACGGCTTCTTCCTCCAGGTCGAAGGCGCGTCGATCGACAAGCAGGACCATGCCGCCAACCCGTGCGGCCAGGTCGGTGAGACCGTCGACCTGGACGAGGCCGTGCAGGCCGCGCTGGAATTCGCGAAGAACGACGGCAACACCCTGGTGATCGTCACCGCCGATCACGCGCACAGCAGCCAGATCGTTCCGCTCGAGACCAAGTCCCCGGCACTGACCAGCAAGGTCGTCACCAAGGACGGTGCCGAGATCGGCGTCTCGTACGGCACCTCCGATGTCGCCGGTTCGCAGGAGCACACCGGCACCCAGCTGCGCATCGCCGCCTACGGCCCGCGCGCCGCGAACGTGGTCGGCCTGACCGATCAAACGGATATGTTCTTCACCATCTCCGACGCGCTCGGCTTGGATCGCAGCAAGAAGCCGGTCGTCGCGGCGAAGTAGGCGACACGGTTCCGGTTCGTCCCGCCCCGCATCGCCGGACTCGCCCCGATGGGCGAAGATAGGTGCCGGGCGGGTCGTCGGATCGTGGAGGATTTCAGATGCCTGACAACAACTTTGGCCGCCGGGGTTTCCTGGCCGGTGCGGCGGGCATCGCGGCGGGTGCGTCGCTGGTCGGCTTGTCGCCCGCGCAGGCGGTGCCGGTCGCGCCCGGGGTCACCAAGTTCGACTTTCCGACCGAGCGCAGGCTGCGGGTGCTGGTGACCGGCGACGCGGGCACCGGCACCCGCACCCAGTGGGCGGTCGCCGACGCGATGCGGGAGTTCCACCGCCGCGAACCCGTGTCGCTGGCGCTGGGCCTCGGCGACAACATCTACGAGAGCGGCCCGAACAGCGGCACCGACCGCCAGTTCGCGGACAAATTCGAAAACCCCAATGCCGGACTGGATTTCCCGTGGTTGATGGTGCTCGGCAACCACGACACCAGTTCCGTGCTACCCGGCGACGGTGGCTGGTTGCTCCGCGGCAACCACGAGGTCGAGTACCACGCCAACTCGCCTCGCTGGTGGATGCCCAGCCGGTACTACTCGGTCCGGGTGCCGGAAGAGAACCCGGTCGTCGAGTTCTTCGTGCTCGACCTCAACCCGATCGCCGCCTATGTGCCGCCGATCCTCTCGCCGTACTGGGCCGTCGACGGTCAATTCATGAACGAGCAGCGCGCTTGGCTCGACCGGGCGCTCGCCGAGTCGACCGCCACCTGGAAGATCGCCTGCACCCACCACCCGTACCTCAACAACGGGCCGCACGGCGACGCCGGAAACTACGAGAACCTGCCGATCGAGCCGATCAACGGCGTCCACGTGAAGCGGTTCTTCGAAGATCACGTGCTCGGCGCATGCCAGTACCTGCTGTCCGGCCACGACCATTCGCTGCAGGTGCTCGAGCCGACCATCGGTTCCAAGGGCACCCGCCAGCTCGTGTCCGGCGCGGCCGCCAAAACCGTCGGCGCCGAACCCGCGATCACGCCGCGCGCCGGGCATCCCGCGCTGTTCGAGAACTATCACGAGCTCGGCTTCATGGTCCTCGACCTCACCGAAAGCCGTACGGACCTGCGGGTATTCACCGTCGACCCGGCCACCTCCGTGGGCCGTGAGGCCTTCGCCCGACGTCTCGCCTGAGTACCAACTCTGTTGCGGCGCGCGGTAATCGAGGCGAGTCGCCCTCGTCCGGGTTACCGTGCTCGCTATGGCTAGCGGTGATGGCCCGGACGAGGACGCGGCCGGCAGCTCTCCGAGCGCCGAGGCCCCCGATGCGCCGCCGATCGTCGGCCGCGGCATCGATCCCAGCGTGGAGGGTGTGTGGTTGCGGCACCGACTACCGCCGCGGCCGGGCAGACCCCGGATCTCCACGGTGCTGCTCGTGCTCGCCTTCATCGCCCTGTTCACGGTCTGGGTGCTGTTCCGTCCCGCCGGCTGATCGCTGAGTGCCACGCCACAACCTGGGAATAATCGGGTTGCCGCGTCACTTAAGGTTGATCGTTATGAAGGAACAGGGGCGTAAGGTCATCGCGACCAATCGCCGGGCGCGGCACAACTACACGATCCTGGACGTCTACGAGGCCGGGATCGCGCTGGTTGGTACCGAGGTCAAGAGCCTGCGTGAGGGCAAAGCCTCGCTGGTGGACGCGTTCGCGACGGTCGACAACGGCGAGGTGTGGCTGCGCGGGCTGCACATCCCGGAGTTCAGCCACGGCACCTGGACCAACCATTCCCCGCGCCGGGTGCGGAAGTTGTTGCTGCACAAGCGGGAGATCGATCGCCTGGTCGGCAAGTCGCGGGAAGGCAATCAGACGCTGGTCCCGCTGTCCATGTACTTCTCCGACGGCAAGGTGAAGGTCGAACTGGCCCTCGCCAAAGGCAAGCAGGACTACGACAAGCGCCAGGATATGGCGAAGCGCACCGCAGAGCGTGAGGTCACCCGCGAGCTAGGGCGGCGGATCAAAGGCATGCGTTGACGGCGGTCCTGCTGGGGCTGGTCGCTGCGCTGGGTTACGGCGTCAGCGACTTCTTCGGTGGGGTCGCGGCCCGGCGGGTGAACGCGCTGCGCGTGGTCATCTACTCCTATCCGCTGTCGGTCGTGCTGGTCCTCGCGGTGCTGCCGTTCGTCGCCGGGGACATCGACCTGGTCTCGATGGTGTGGGGACTCGCCGCCGGTGTCGCCAGCGGATTCGCGGTCTGGTGGTTCTACGCGGCGCTGGCCGCCGGTCCGATGGCCGTGGTGTCCCCGCTCACCGCGCTGCTCGTCGCCGGGATTCCGGTACTGATCGGCCTGTTGATCGGCGAACGTCCCAGCCCGCTCGCGTACGCGGGCATCGTGTTCGCGCTCGTCGCCGTGCTGCTGGTCAGCCGCGAATCGCCGGACGAGGTGACCGAGGAGATCACCGGCGGCCGGGAACTGCGCTTCACCAAACGGGTCGCGCTGCTCACCGTCGGCTCCGGCGTCGCTTACGGGTTCACCTTCGTATTCCTGCACGAAACCGCCGCCGCGGCCGGACTGTGGCCGCTGCTCGCGCAGCGCATCGCCGCCAGCCTGGTGATCTGGCTGGTCGCCGCCGCGGCCGGGCAATTCCGGCGGCTCCGCGGCGAACCGCTCCGCCTCGCCTGCTACATCAGCGTCCTCGATGTGATCAGCAACGCAGCCCTGCTGTACGCCTTCCACGGCTCCATGCTCTCGCTGGTCAGCGTGCTCGGCTCGCTCTACCCCGCCGCGACCGTCCTGCTCGCCATGGTGCTGCTCGGCGAACGCGTCGGACGGTTACAGCAGGTGGGGATGGTGCTCGCACTCACCGCCGTCGGACTCATCGCCGTGGCGTGACACCCGCCGAATAATGGGAAGAACCCGGCATCGGCCGGTGTTAATATGAACAGCCCGGCAAGGTGCTGGGACGTACGGGGCTGAACGGTTTCGACTGCGTACGTAGATCTAGGGGAAGCGTGTCGGTGCAGGCAAGAGACCACCGTAAGCGTCATTGCAACCAATTAAGCGCCGATTCCAATCAGCGCGAGTACGCCCTCGCTGCCTAAGCAGTAGGTCGTCTCTGTCAGTCCGGGTTCGTCCCTCGACCCGGGTACTGGCATCAGCTAGAGGGACTTACCGTCCGAGCCGGTCGCGGACCCGGACGGAACATCAAACAGCGACTGGGATCGTCATCTGAGCTTGTTCGCGAGACTCGGAGATCCAAGTAGAGACACAGCGAACTGCACACGGAGAAGCCCTGGAGACGCGGCGGAGGACCCGGGTTCGATTCCCGGCAGCTCCACTTCACTCGTGCGAGGCCCATGCTCATGGAGAGCATGGGCCTTGCTCGTTTCGTCATGTTTGTGGGGGTGCAACCCCCACACCCCGCCCGGCGGGCTTCGCCCCCGGACCCCCTCCCGGACGCTACCCGTCTGCCGGTCCCTAGGCCACGCCCCCGGACACCCTCCCGGATGCCAGTCCCTACGCTGCCGTCGCCCCCTGGCCCCGCCCATTTGCCCGACCCAATGCTGCGCCCCCGGCCCCTTCCTATTGCCAGTTCCTCGCCGTGTCACCGGACCCTCGGACGCCATCCCGTCTGGCTAGTCCCTACGCCGCACCCCTGGACCCCCTCTCCGGACGCCATTGTCTGCCAGTCCGTATGCCTTGGCTTGAACCCGCCTAGGGTTGCACTTCCGAAGCCGGGCATCCGGCCGCCGGATTGGCAGTCCTGCAACTGTGCCCGGGTCCCTTCGCGGTGGACACCAGGAAGTTGTTCGGTGGAAGGGTTGCCCGCCTCGGGCATCAGGCTACGTTGTCCTGGCCTCGGAGCATTGCCCCATGCATCCGCACTTTCACCTGAATTGGTAAAGACTATGCCAAGGGCGTGAGGAGGCCCCTCTTCCGACTCCACAGCTCGAATTCAGAACCAGTACAAGGCAAGCGCATCCCGCTCGCCTGCAGAGAATCAATGAGATTCCCCGCATGGCCAATGGTGAGGTCTTTGGCGTTGCAAGCCTCTGCTAGCAGCCAGAGGGTCCCATGAACCTCTAGCTCGAACTTCCTCGCGACGCGACTGGCTGCTTGGTCGTCGGTTATCGCGATGCCGCCGGATCTCTCCGCCGCAGCGAACACGCTCGCCTCTCCCATGTCTCTCTTGCCCGCGCCTATCCTACGCACCCACTTATCGAGGCACAGGAGATCTGGGACTGTATCGAGAGGGATAACCTCCACCCAATCCAGCTCAAGGGCTCCCTGCAACAGTGGCCGCTCCGCTAAGCCGTTGTGTAATTCTTCACGTATTAATTCTGTCGTGTAACAGTGATGTGCTGTCAGTAGTTCTCTCAGGACATCAAGCCGGTCGATCAAAGCGAAGTGATCCAAACACATGGCATCGAAAACTAAGCCGAGAGAGCGGTCTGTCACGGCTCAATCTCGCAATCCGGTTTGAAGCCGAGGTCCTCCGCCTTTACTTGGCCATGCATCAGTTCCACTGCGCGAGCGGTAGTGATGAGGTCTTCTTTCCACGCCTTCACAACTGCATGCGCAAAGCTCGGAGGTACCCTTACCTGTTCGAGATCTGGCTGTGGTGCCCATCCGACGGCCTCCATCAACTCAGCGCGCGTCGGTGGTTGCGCAGACCAGCGCCACACCTCATCGGGTGAGATCAGTCCTGCGACTGACGCCTGACGTACGGCCAGGGACCATGACGTCCGATACGTTGCTGCCAGTTTGATGATGTAATCGCGTAGATTGATGGACTCGGGTGCGTATTTGATTGCGGCAACGGGCAGTAGCAGTTCAGCTGCGAATGATTCGATTACTTCTTCGCGTTCGCTGCGTGACGCGGCGACTCCGAGATCGCTGGAGTATTCGTCACCAAGCACGAGATGTCCCAGCTCATGGGCCGCTGTCGTCCGCCGACGGCCCGGCTCCAGTTGTCCGCTGACGACGGCAACCGCCACGTCGTCGTCAATGAGAGAAGCTCCCTCGCCCGGTAAGTCGACAACCAAAACGAACTGACCAGCGCCTTCGCAAGCTTTCATGAGAGTTTCGATTGGTGAGTGTCCGAGCTGAAGTTCGTTGCGGGCCCATTGTGCAGCGTCACGACCAGCCTGGGCGTTCGGCGTTGCATTACTGTAGGAAAGCAAGCGGGGAGGTTCGAGCACGCCGAGCTCCATCAGCTGCCGTACATCTCTCAGCCAAGCGGACAGCTTTGACAGCATTTGGTAAGTGCGACGCGCGGTATCCGAGTTGGTATCATCCACCAGGTGAGCTCGTTGCGAGACGACCTGCGGCTGTGGATATAGAAAATGGCTCAGAGGCACCCGGAGGGTGGACGCCAAGCGGGTCAACTCGATTGCGTTTATCTGGCGTGAGCCTGACTCGATTTTGGCGACTTTGCTGCGTTCCAGGCCAATCTGTTGCGCAAGGTCATCTTGCGACATGCCAGCAGCGAGTCGACTCTCGCGTACGCGATCGCCGATCTCGGCCCACTTAAAGTCCGCGCCCATAGTGCGATTTTCGCACAGTCTCAGCTGGTTGCCATCACCTGTGGGGCAAGTGGGAGCGCAACTAGTAACCTATTGGCACTATCGATGGGCTTCATTCGGCATGAGATGGATGTGCCTGAGCAAGATGTTGCCTACTGGGCCTAGTTCGGGCAATATTGAGTGATGGCTAGTGGTATGAGAATTCTCGTAGCTTCCCCTTCTGGGGAAGCTGTTGCGCTGGCGCTGTCTCAGTTGGCGCCGGACGCGGTGGTGTTCGTGGCAACCGAGCCGAAATCTCTGCACAAAGCGATCGCGGACACGGTTCGGTTCGATGTTGTCGTCAGTGATCTCGTATGGAACAACCCTGGTCTCGAGTTCGCGTTCGACGGCCTCGACGTGGTGAACATGCTTATCGCGACTGACCGGTTGGCGCCGGTTGTAGTTGCCGCCCAGGGGGTCTCGCTGGAGGAAGAATTTCTGCAAGAAGCGGTTCGACACCCACAGATCGTGGGGCTCTATCAAAAGTCGAACGGTGTACCTTCGTTACTGAGTGCGGTTCACGAAGCCGCGATTGGTCGCAACATGCTGCAAAGGCGCCCGGACGCGGACCCGCCGCCGTTGTTCGAGTTGTTCCGAGGCCAGCGTGGGGAGACTGCTGGCCGTCTTGCTGGTGCCATCGCAGCTGGTCGTGCAAGTGATGCGATTTCGCTCGCACGGGCAGCCCAAGTAGGGGTTAACACGGCCAACAAGGTGGCCAGTACCTACTTGGGTCCGATAATCCGCCGCCGAGGTGAGCATGACCCAGATCTCTCATTGACCTTAGCTACGGTATATCGCTGGTGTGGCCTGCACGCTAGGTATCTGGTGAGTTGGTGCCGTCGCCACGGACATGCCGACGTACTTTAGCGAGACTGAGCACGCTGGCGCAGTACCGCGTGGCTGTGGGTTTGTTGTGGGGTATCAGTAGTGACGATGGCTGCGGAGCCGTCCTGACCTGCGGTCCATCTGAAATTGCTTCCCGTCGGCGCGCCAGGTTTAAATCCTGGACGGTTGGGTTTGGGGGCGGCGGTTTTGTTGGGAGTGGTGACGCATTATCGGGTTGCTGATTATTTGTCTAGTTGGGCGGATCTTGGGCAGGCCGGGGTGTGGGATGTGGTTCGGTCCAATGGGGATTGGGGTGGGGCGGGGAGGACGTTCGGGTTGGATGTGGTGCAGCAGGTGCTGTGGTACCTCATCGAGGCGTTTGTCGCGTTGATCGTGGTGACGTTCGGGTACCAGTTCGTCTGTTTGGCTTGGCGGGGGCGGACTGTTGGTAAAGCGTTGTTGGAGCTTGTAGTTCGGCCTGTAGATGGGGGCGGTTTGGGGCGCGGGCGGGCGGCGGGGCGGGCGTTTGCTTGCACGATGACGGATGTCGGTCTGTACTCCGTGGCCTGTATTGCATTGCTGGCAGGGAAGTTCGCGCTCGCGCTCGTGTTGTGGCTCATCGCTGTCGGGGTGCTGGTCGTCAATGCTGTTCCGGCGCTTACGGGGAAGCGGCGGTCGGTGATCGATCGGCTCTGCGGGACTGCGGTGGTGCGGGCGGGTCTGTATCGGCAGTCGTGGGAGGCGGCCAAGGACAGTGCAGCGGTGCAGCGTGGGATTCGCAGTGCGCGAACGGGTTTGGATCGGGCGCAGGGCGCGGCTGCGGCGGCGAAGGACAGTGCGGCTCGGCTTGCCGAGGACGAGCGCGTCCGGCAGGTGCGGGATTCCGAACAGGCGCAGCGGGTGGTGGCGCTCGGTCAGCAGGCCGGTCGTCGTACCGGCGCGGCAGCGCGGCAGGTGATCGACTCGGAGCGGGGGCAGCAGGCGCAGCGGGTGGCGAAGTTGACCGGGGGTGCGCTTCGTAATGCCTACAACAAGCGACGCGGTGGACCGGGTACTACCTAGAGTAAGTCCGACCGGGAAGCTTCCCGGTTATGCATCCGGCTAGGTCGCAAAAATCTTCCTGCGCTGCGCAATCAGGCGGCAGGCTGTGACGAACTCCGGCGGCTCCACCTCGCTCAGCTCGGTGTCGGAGGATTCGAAGGTCCCTCGGGCGCCTGCCTGCGGCCACGTGCCGGGTGCTAGGTCCCAATTGCCCTCTGTGCTAAGCAATCCGGTGGCAGGCTGTTGACGAACGCCGGCGGCTTTACCTGGCCCAGCTCGGTGTCGAAGGCCGGCGAGGATGCCCGTGACGCTCCCACGGCCACACGCCGAGCGCTACGCCCCTATTGCTTTCCACCGCTGCGCAAGCCGCTGACAGGCTGTGACGAACTCCAGCGGCTCCACCTCGGTCGGCTCGGTGTCGAAGGCGGCGAAAATGTCCGCGACGACCCACAACCACGCGCCGAGCGCTACGACCCAATTGCCTTCCACCGCCGCACAACCCGCTGACAAGCCTCGACCAACTCCGGCGGCTCCACCTCGCTCAGCTCGGTGTCGAAGGTGGCGAGGAGGCCGGCGATTCCTGCCCAGGACCAGGCGCCGAGGGTGAGGCGGCAGTGGTGGGGGTCGAGGTGTTCGACGACGGAACCGCCTGGCGCCCAACGGGCTACGGTTTCGGCGGGCAGGTCGAGGCGCGCGGATCCGAGGCATTCCCAGGCGGCGGGGGTGTCGCCGCGGTTGTGGCTGGTCATGACGAAGTGGGCGACGTCGTTGCCGGGGAGGTCTCGCGGGGTGAAGGAGAGGCCGGGGGGTGTGTGCAGGTGGAGTCGGTCGACGCGGTGTACGCGCCAGGTGCGGTCGGCGGGGTGGTGGGCGACGAGGTACCACCGGCCGGCCCAGACCACGAGATGATGGGGCTCGATCCGACGCGGGGGTGTGAAGTCCCGGTCGCGGGGGTGGGGGCGCGAGCCGTCTGGGCGGAGCGCTTCGACGACGAGCAGATGCTGTTTGCGGACCGCGCTGCCGACGACTTTCAGCGCATCGGCGGCGATGGGTGGCGCCGGAAACTCCCAATAGTTGTGGAGCCTGGTGAGTTTCAGCGATTCCATGGCGGTGCGCAGCCGCGTGGGCATCACCTGTTCGAGTGTCTTCAGTGCCCGAGCGGCATCGGCACCGAGGCCGAAAACCGAACTCGGCGCGGTCTGTAGCGCGACCGCGACGGCCAAGGCCTGCTCGTCGTCGAACAGCAGGGGCGGCAGCGTGTGGCCGGTCCCCAATTCGTAGCCGCCCGCGGGACCGTGCACGGTCGTGACCGGATAGTCGAGCGCTCGCAGGGTTTCGATATCGCGCCGGACGGTGCGTGCGCTGACCTCGAGCTGCGCGACCAGTTCGTCCAGCGACCACCGGCGGCGAGCGGCGAGCAGGGACAGCAGGCGCAGTGCGCGCCGGGAGGTATCGGCCACCGCACCATTGTGGCCACTCGATGGCCGGTACTGGTGCGATCGTCGCCTCCGAGGTTGCCCGGCAGCAGGTAGAGGAGTCGAAATAGGATGCGCATCATCGTCGTGGGCGGCGGGATCGGCGGGTTGGCACTGGCCGCCGGCTTGCGGAGGAATGGGTTCGAAGTGGTTGTCTACGAACGTGATACGGATGTGGCGGCGACCGGCGGCTATCACATCACGCTGGACGGCAGGGCACAGGCGGCACTGCGCGGCCTGGTCGCGCCGGAGGTCTTCGAACGGGTGCTGGCGTCGGCCTCGGCGCTGCGGCTGCGCGAACGAGACGCGATGTGGGACCGACGCGGGCGGTTGCTCGGCCACGGCCGGGATCTCGGGGACGACCCGAGCGTGGACATCGATCGCATCACCTTGCGGACGGTGCTGGCCGACGCGGTCGGCGCGGACCTGCGGCTGGGCCGATCCGTCACCGGGGTCGGTCGCGGTGCGGACGGCAGACCGCTGGCGAGTTTCGCCGACGAACCGCCTGCCGCGGGCGATCTGCTGGTCGGTGCGGACGGCGCGCACTCGCTGGTGGCCCGCCAGCTCGCCGGTCGCCCGACGAACGCGCCCGCCGGTGTCATCGGCTTTTCCGGTCGGACCTCGGTAGACGACCTCGGCGCCGCGGAGCAGCGCCGCCTCGGACCGCGCTCCGGGCTGGCGGTGGGACCACGCGGTTCGGCGCTGTACGTCGGCTATCTCGACCCGGTGGGCAACGCCGTACTCGATGCCCCCGAGCTTCGAGCCTCGATCACGACCGGCCCGACCTACATCTGGGGAGCGATGTTTCCCGAGTCCGCGGCCACCGATTCGATCCGGACCGCGCGCGGCGTCGCGGTGCGGACCGCGCTGCTGGACCGGTTCCGGCGCCACGGGTGGTGTGAACGAACGCTGGAGGTCGTCGCCCGTGCCGATCCGGACAGTGTTGCCGCGTTCCGGTTCAACGCGGCGTCGACGCGGGCGCGGGACCTCGCGCCGTGGCCGGCCGGGCCGATCACCGCGCTCGGCGACGCCGTGCACGCGACGCCGCCGACGGCCGGAATGGGTGCCGGTGCGGCCATTCGCGATGCCGCGAGCCTGGTCGAGCAGCTCGGTGCGGTGGCCGCCGGAACCGTGAATTTGCCGGTGGCGGTCAGCGATTTCGAAGCGGGCATGCGGCTGCGCGGCAGCGAAGTGCTGATCATGGCGATGAAGACGGTGCGCTGGATACTGGCCACCGACACCAGGCTGGGTGCGGCCGTCACGGTGGCGGGCGGGCCGGTGCTGGCGGCCGCCAACCGACTGCGCCCAGGCCGCTGAATGGGCGCCCTGCCACTGGTTTTCGCGTTGTGGTGTGCTCGTCCGGCGACGGCAGTACGGTTCTGATCGGAAGTAACGCAGGTATTCCATTGGGAGGTCGAATGCTGCCGTGGTCCACTGAGCTGGCCGGACGAATCGATGAATCGGTGATCAACAGCACTGTGTTGCAAGGGAATCCGCTGGGCGACCCGCATGAGCGACCGGTCCTGGTCTATCTGCCACCGGGTTACGACGACGAGCCGCAGCGGCATTATCCAGCGGTCTACGTGATCCAGGGTTATACCGGAGACGTCACCATGTGGCGCAACCGGCAGCCGTTCCGGCGGCCGTTCCCGGAGACGGCCGACCGGGTATTCGCCGACGGCGCGGCGCCGCCGGCCATCGTGGTGTTCGTCGACGCCTGGACCGCGTACGGCGGTAGCCAATTCGTCGACTCGCCCGGCACCGGTAAGTACCACACCTACCTGTGCGACGAAGTGGTGCCGTGGGTCGACGCCCACTATCGGACTCTGCCGAGCGCGGCACACCGGGCCATCTCGGGCAAGTCGAGCGGTGGCTTCGGCGCGATGATCACACCGATGCTGCGGCCGGATCTGTTCGGCGCGTTGGCCACGCACGCCGGTGACGCGCTCTACGAGTTCTGCTATATCCCGGAGTTCGCCAAGGCGGTGCGGCATCTGCGCGCCTATGACGGGGATATCCAGCGCTGGTGGGACGATTTCCGGTCGCGCGTCGCCTTCACCAAACCGGAGGACAGCGACCTGCTCGGCCTGCTGGGCGTCTCGGCCTGTTTCTCCGCGCGCGAAGACGGCACGGTGGACCTGCCTTTCGATCCGGTGACCGGGGTGCTCGACGCCGCGGCATGGGAGCGTTGGCTGGATTGGGATCCGGTCCGCATGGTCCCGAAATACGCGGAGGCCCTGCGCGGTCTGCGCGGGATCTGGATCGACGGCGGCACCAGGGACGAGTGGTACCTCGACATCGGCGGGCAGGCGTTCCGTGCGGCGTTGCTCGCCGCCGACGTGCCCGCGGAGATCATCGAGTTCGAGCTGTTCGATGCGGGGCACGGCGGAATCGACTACCGCTACCCCCTCTCGCTCGCCTGGTTGTGTCATCGGATCGCTCCGTAGTCGGCTGAACGGTTGATACCGAGGTGCGGTGACGGTTGCCACCATGGACGTGGGAACCGTCACCGCACGATCGGAGTCAGCGATGAAAGCCGAACTGCCGCAAAGGCGTCGATGATGTCCGGGCGCAGCGACCGCGAGCAGCAGGTCGGTCTGCCCAATCCGGGTGCCGGTGACCAGGATCCGCGCCAGATCGCTTATACGTTGTTCTCGCACGCGGCGTTCAGCAACCTCGTGTGGGGGCGGGCGGGCATAGTCGAAACCTTCGAGGCGTTGAGTGCGGTCGCCCCGGCCTATCTGACCGCAGGCCCGAAATACGAGTGGCTCGCCGAGTTTCCACAGCACGGCAACGTGTACTGGTTCGCGCTGACCGGTCCGCAGGGCTCCGGTATCGCGACACTGGTCGTTTCCGGGGCCGATACGGACTTCACCACCACCGAGCTCGCGATGCCGTTACGTGAGCTGCGAGAACCGTGGCGGTGGGGGATCGGCGTGCCGGTGCAGCCCGGCGCGAATCCGCCGGCCGGCGCCAGCGTTCCCGCCGGGTTCGCGGAGATCTTCGCTTCGAGCGATCTGGTGCCACTCTCGGTCCTGTTCGACAACCCGGCGATCACTGAGCGTCGTAATGCCATGGTCAGAACCGGGAGGACAGCCGCGAGAAGGGTTACACAGGAACCGATTTCGCCCTGGCGGGTACTTCCCAAGCGGCTCGCGGCGGACGTCGGCCTGTGGTTGTTCGGCCTGATGCTCATCGCCATCGCGGGCATGGGCCATCCCGCGGGCTATCAGCCCGACGGCATCCTCGTCCTCATCGCGCTGCCGTTGCTGGCGGCGCTGGCCGCCAGGTTCGAGATCGACCGTCGGCTGGCCGTGCACGGCAACGAGGGATACATCGCCGGGTTCGCGCTAGGGTCCGTCATCTTCCTCTGGCAAGCGTTCGACAGTAACGGTGCTTGGCCGTACCCGACGTGGTTGTGGTGGGTCGCCCCCGCGTTCGGTGTGCTCGGCTACTTCGGTCTGGCCGCGCTCAGAGCGAGCAGGTAGCGCAGCCGACCTGCATGGATTGCTCTGGGGGGCAAAGCGATGCTTATTCTTGGCCATGTTCGACTCACGGCACATTCGGGTTTTCGACGAGGTCGTACGGACCGGTTCATTTGCCGCGGCGGCGCGGCACCTCGGTTACACGCAGCCTGCGATCAGCCAGCAGATGAAGGCGCTCGAACGCTCGGTGGGCACGCCGCTGTTCGTCCGGGTGGGCCGGGGTTTGCGGCTGACCGACGCGGGCGAGATCCTGGCCAGGCACGCGGCCGGGATTCTCGGCACGATCTCGGCGGCGCAGCAGCAGATGACGGCGATCACCCGGCTCAAGTCCGGGCGGGTCCGGGTCTGCGCGTTCCCCAGTGCGTGCGCGACACTCGTCCCGTCGGCGGTGGCCTCGATCAAATCGCGGCATCCGGGCATCCGGATCGAGCTGTTCGACGCGGAGCCGCCCGAATCGGTGGAGGCATTGCGGCGCGGCGACTGCGATATCACCCTCGCCTTCACCTATGACGCGGGTGAACAGCCGGAATTCGATGACCTGTACAAGGTTTCGCTGCTCGACGATCCGCTGATCGTGCTCTTGCCGCGCGGGCACGCGCTGGCCCGGCGCCGCACGGTCGAGCTGGCGCAGCTGGCCGAAGAACGCTGGATCGCGGGATGTGTGCGCTGCCGAAGCCATTTCATCGAATCGTGCGCGACCGCGGGTTTCGAACCACACATCGATTTCACCACCGACGACAATCTCGCCGTGCAGAGCCTAGTGGCGGAGGGCACCGGGGTCGCGGTGATGCCGAGCATGGTGCAGTCGTTCATCCGGCACCCGAAGGTGGTCAGCCGCCCGGTGATTCCCGCGGACTCGCGGACGGTGGCGGCGTACACACTGTCGGGTCATCAGAAGATCCCGGTCACCCAGCTCATGATGGAAGCCATCCAGTGCGCGGCCAATGCGATGACTCTGAACTGAAACCTGTTGTGTGCGGCGCTGTTCCATCCATAAGTGATCCTTGGGTATCGGCAAAATTGTCTAAGTGGACCGCACCGGTCCGCCGGCCGCATCCTGGTCCGTATGACGACCAGCACAGCCGCCCCCAGCACGCCACAGCTCGCCGATCTCGTCTGCGCGGTAAGGGAAGTCGTGCTGCTCGAACGTCCGCCCGCCGAGGCGGCCCGGCTCGTCGCCGAACGGCTCGAGCCCTTCTTGCGGCAGCCGGATCTGCTGCCCGAGCAGTACCGCGCGGGTGATCCACAGCGGTACCGGCAGCACCTGGTGCACACCGAGGACGACGGCAGCTTCTCCGTGGTGGCCATCGTCTGGCGACCGGGCCAGCAGACGCCGATCCATGATCACGTGGCCTGGTGTGTCGCAGGCGTTTACGAGGGCACCGAGACCGAACAGCGCTACGAGTTGCGCGGCGCGGGACCGAACGCGCGGCTGGTAGTGGCGGCCGACGCGACCAATGCGGCAGGCACGGCCGTCGGTTTCGCACCACCCGGAGATATCCACCTGGTGCGCAATACCGGTACGACGACGGTGATCTCGATCCACATCTACGGCGCGCACATCGGCAAACTCGGCACCAGCGTGCGCCGGGAATACCGACTGCCCATCGCGGACGCCTGATGGACGCCATGGTCGCGCCCTCGGCCACGCTGGCCCTGAACGAGAAGATCAACGCCCGGCGGGCGGCCGGCGATGACATCCTGCACCTCGGGTTCGGCGAAGCCGGCCTACCGGTCCTGCCGGAAGTCGCTGCGGCACTGGCCGAAGGGGCGACGGCGAATTCGTACACGCCCGTGGCCGGGACCATGTCCGCGCGGACGGCCGCCGCCGGGTATCTCTCGCGTGGCGGGCTGCCCACGAGTCCTGAGCAGGTGCTGCTCGCGCCGGGGAGCAAGGCGTTGCTGTTCGCCGCGATCGCGGTGCTGCCCGGCGATGTCGTGCTGCCGATTCCGTCGTGGGTGAGCTATCCGGCGCAGATCGGGGTGATCGGCAAGCGTGCCATCGGGGTGCCGATTCCCCGCGGGGTGGGTGGCGTGCCGGACCCCGACCTGCTCGAGGCGGCCCTCGCGAGTGCCCGTGCCGAGGGCGCCGATCCGCGGATACTCATCCTGACCGTGCCGGACAATCCCACGGGAACGGTGGCCGGCGCCGCCGTCATGGCGCGAGTGTGCGAGATCGCCGATCGGCACGGGCTGACGATCCTCTGCGACGAGATCTACCGTGATCTCGCGTATGACCCTGCGACACTGGGCAGTCCGGCCCTGCTGCTGCCGCAGCGCACCATCGTGACCGGCGGCCTGAGCAAGTCGATGGCGCTCGGTGGCTGGCGTATCGGATACCTCCGCACGCCGCCCGGGCGTGCCGGACAGCAACTGGCGCAACGGATCAGCGGCCTCGGCAGCGAAATCTGGTCCTGCCTGTCCGGGCCCATGCAGGCGGCGGCGACGTTCGTCTTCGAGGCGCCGGCAGTGGTGACCGACCACATCGTGGCCGGCCGACGACTGCACGCCGCCGTCGCCACCACCGCCCACACGATCTTCACCAAGGCCGGAATCGCTTGCCGCGCACCGCAGGCCGGGTTCTATCTCTACCCGGACCTGGAAAGCCTGCGGCCCGCACTCGCTCGCCGCGGTATCGAAACGGGCGTCGCCCTGGCCGACCACCTGCTCGATGATTTCGGCATCGGTGTCCTGGCCGGCGCACATTTCGGCGACACCCCCACCGCCCTGCGCTTCCGTGCCGCGACCAGCCTGCTCTACGGCAGCACCCCCGACCAACGCCGCCAAGCTCTGACCAGCACCGACCCTACGGCCCTGCCGTGGATAGCCGCGGCCCTCGACCGCCTGCACACCACCCTCCAAGCCCTGACCTGAGTAGGTCCAAATCAAGACGGACCGTCTCGTTTCGTTGTAGGGTGGGGGGATGGCGGGAGCTGGTGGACCGGATCCGGGGCGGCGGAGTGAGCGGTCGCGGAGCGCGATTCTGACCGCGACGTACGAGCTGATCTCGGAGGTCGGGTACGGGAAGTTGTCGATCGAGGCGATCGCGGCGCGCGCGGGGGTGGGGAAGCAGACGATCTATCGGTGGTGGCCGTCGAAAGGGGCGGTGGTTTTCGACGCGCTGGCCGCGCTGAGCGAGGGCGCGGACGGCGATATCACGTTGCCGGACACCGGCGATCTGGCGGCGGATCTGCGAACGGTGTTGCGCGCCACGGTCGCCGAGTTCGCCGACCCGGCATTCGAGGCGCCGATCCGTGCGCTCAACCTCGAGATCATCAACGATCCGGAGCTGGCGCGGACCTATCGGGACCGGATGGAGCAGCCGATCAAGGCGGCGAAGCTGGATCGGCTGCGCAGCGCCCAGCAGGTGGGGCAGTTACCGGCGGACGCCGACCTCGAGCTGATTCTCGACCTGCTGTACGCGCCGATCACCCAGCGCTGGCTGATGCGCTCCGGCCCGCTCGACGCGGCGTTCGCCGACGCCCTGGTCGACGCGGTACTGCGCGCTTTCGCCCTGGACTGAGCGCCGGCACCCGGCGCAGCACGCCGACCCGACCTGCGGGAGCGTTCGGCGACGCGGATCGCGGCGGCGCCCGTCGTATGATCTCCCGGCGTCGTCTCGAACCAGTTGTTTGCGCAAATCCATGGCCCGGGGAAAGGTACGAGATGGCGAACATGGCCCGAGGATTGCTGGCTACCGTCATTGTCGCCGCCACTTTCGCGTTCGGTTGCTACTGGTACGTTTTCGGCCGGCCGGATTGGTTGTGGAACGGGCCCAAGACAATTGCGATATCGGGACAGCGGTTCGCGGTCGCGGGTGTGTACGACCAAACGCGCGGACCGGTGCAGTGCCTGACCGAGCGGCGATCCATCCTGCTCACCGGGCTCGAGTATTGCGTGGTCGACGAGGCGGAGCCCGCGACGGGAGTCTTGTTCTGGTATCTCGGCGAGCTCTACACCATCAATATGCAAGAACCACTGGGGTTTCCGTAGCCGCCTCCCGGCCGGGGTAAGGTCAGGTCAATTGCATATTCCTACCCTCGAAGGGGCGGTACCGATGCCGGCCGACCAGCTTGTCGAGAAATTCCGTGCTGTCGATACCACCGCGCTGTGTGACGCCGATAAATCGACGCGGGTGCTGGACAGTGCGATTCGGCCCCGCTCAGGTGCCGTGCGGATCTTCGGTCCCGCGTTCACCGTTCGGTGCACCGGTGACTTCTTCGCGGTGCTCCGCGCGATCGAGACCGCGGCGCCCGGCGATGTGCTGGTCGTCGACGGCGGTGGCAGCGAGATCGCCTTCGCCGGTGAGCTGTTCGCGCGGGGTGCGCTCGTCCGTCAGCTCGGCGGCATCGTCGTGGACGGGGGGTACCGCGATATCGCCTACGTCCGGTCCTGCCCGCTGCCGATCTACAGCCGCTTCGTCACCCCGATGGCAGGCAGCACAACCGAACTCGGCGAGTTGCAGATCCCGGTGACCTGCGGCGGCGTCCCGGTGGTGCCCGGTGATCTGATCCTCGCCGACGAGGAAGGCGTCATCGTGGTCGCCCCGGACCGCATCGAGACGCTGCTCGACGACGCCGCCGCGGTCAAGGAGGCCGAGGCCAGGCTCGTCGCTAAATTGGCTGCGGGGGCCACGCTCAGCGACGGACTCAATGTCGCCGCGCACGCCGACGCGCTGCACCGGGGCGAGCCCTCGGCGCTCCAGTTCCTCGCCTGAGTTCGGCGAACAGCTCAGGGCGGCAGCGAGATTCGCCGGTTACACCGTGGGGCCCAGTTCGCGGATCACCTCGATCAGCAGATCCGCTTCGGGCTCGGTGATGCGCCAGTTGACGAAGGTCGGGCGCAACGCTGTCACACCACGGTATTTCGTGGTGCCCACGTAGACCCGCCCGTCCGCGAGAACGGCTGCACCGAGCCGAGCGTTGAGATCATCGAGATCGGCTTCGGCGACGCCGGGTGGCCGGTAGCGGAAACAGGTGACGCACAACTGCACCGGAGCCAGCAGCTCGAAGTCGGCGGCCGCGTCGACCACCCGGCCGAGATGCGCGGCCACGTCGAGGTGGCGTTCGACCATCTCCCGATACCCGGTCCGGCCGTAGGCACGTAGCGTCGCCCAGATCGGGAACGCACGTGCGCGGCGGGAGGATTCGGGGCCGTGCATGTTGTAGCTGAGCTGTTCGTCGTCGAGGGTCGGCAGGTAGTCCGCGCCCCAGCTGCCGAAGGTCTGGCCGAGCACGGTCTTGTCCTTGACGAACGAGAATCCGCTCTCCTGCGGCACATTGAGCCATTTGTGGCCGTCCGCAGTGATCGAGTCGGCCCGCTCCACCCCCGCGGCCAGGTGCGCGGTGCGCGGCGACACGGTGGCGAACAGCCCGAACGCGCCGTCGACGTGGAACCAGGCGCGGTACTTCTCGGCCAGTTCGGCGAGGTCCGCGAGGGGATCGCAATCGCCCGCGTTCACCTCGCCGAGGTTGCCGACGAGCACGGCAGGCGCTCCGTCGAGTTCGACCAGGGCTTGCTCCAACGCCCGTAGGTCGAGCCGTCCGGCGTCGTCACGGACGAAGGTGCGCAGCGTATCCCGGCCGCAGCCGAGTATCTGCAGCGCCTTACGGGTGCTGGCGTGCACGAGCCCGCTGGTGAACACCGGCATCCGCGGCAGTCCCGCCAAACCCTCGGCGACGACGTCGTGCCCGTGCCGCCCGGCCCACCAGTAGCGGGCCGCGGCGAGCCCGGTGAGGTTCGCGAAGGTGGCGCTCGGCGTGAGCACCGCGCCGAAGTCCGCGGGCAGGCCGAACAGGTCTTTGAGCCAGCCGAGCACCGCGGTTTCGGTGCGCGCGGCCAACGGCGACGTGACCCAGAGGCCCGCATTCTGGTCCAGCAGAGTGGTGATCCAGTCGCCGGCCAGCGCGGCGGGTGTCGCCCCGCCCACCACGAGGTGGAAGAAGCGCGGTCCGGCGCTGTGCACCGCCGCCTCGGTGCCGACGCGCAGCAACTGTTCGACAGCGGCCAGGGTGCCGTCGCCGTGCTCGGGTAGCGGACCGGTGAGTTCATCGATCAGCGGATCGGCGGCGGCGTCGTGCACCAGGCGGTGCGGCAGGCTGTCGAGATACGGTCCGGCGGCCGCGCGCACCAGCTCCATTGCGCGTGCGGCGCATTCCTGTTCTTTCAGCGGATCGGCCATACCTCTACCGAACTCTCGTGGGTTCGCTCTTGTAAATAGCCGAGTATTGAGAGCCGATGCGTATCACACATTTTCGTGGTGCGGTCCGCGGCCGGAACGAGACTTTCTCGCCCCCTTGGATTTACGAAACCGCCGCTAGTCTGAAGCCATGATCACGCTCAAGAAAGAAGACGGCGCCGCAGATCTTGCCGGTGTCACCAAGCTGAGTGTCGGCGTGAGCTGGGATCCTTCCGGGGGCACCAGCGGCGGCGCACTGGGCTGGGCGCGGCGTAAGCGCGGCGTCGACCTCGATTTGATCGCCATCCTGATGCAGGGCAGCGAGCCGGTTCGGTTCGCCGGCCTCGATTCGCTGGACCCGCTCGGCAACGGCTCGGTGCTGCACTCCGGGGACGAGCAGACCGGCGCCGCCACCGGCGACGACGAGACGGTGCACGTGACGTTCGCGGACGTGCCGGGCGGCATCGATGCGATCGTGTTCGTCGCCGCGGCATTCAAGAAGGGCAGCTCCTTCGAACGAGCCAACAACATCAGCTTCAAGGTGTACGACGCGAGCGGTGGCAGCAGCCAGCAGGTCGCCGACATCTGGCCGTCGCTGCTCGGCGCGGACAACGCGAACGCCGTCGCCCGCGCGTTCCGCAACGGCGCGAACTGGCAGCTGGAAGTGCTCAACCGCAAGGGCAAGATCAAGCAGGGTGACAAGCAGGCCCTGCTCCGCTTCGCCCTCGCGTAGCCGACCTCGGTCCGGACCGGCCCGCGCGGTGTGGGCAGGTCAGGTCAGGTGGTCGAATTCGCCGCTGACCCAGCGGATATGGCGTTCGGCGGAGCGGTGCACGGCCGGTTTGGCGTCCTGGTCCACGGTGTCGCCGCCGAGCGTGTAGAGCCGGTCGTACTCGAATTGGTCCAGCCGGTCGACGATGCGTCGCACGACGGCGGGCGAGAGCGGTACGTGCTTGGGAAAGTTGCGCTGGAACGTCACCCAGCCGGGCGCGAGGCTGCCGCTGACGGTGTCGCCGGTGAGCAGGGTGCCGTCGGCGGTGCGGGCGACCGAGCTGCCGCGCATGTGGCCGCCGACGTGGATCAGTTCGAGGCCGGGCAACGGTTCGATGCGGTCGGTCCAGTACTCCAGCACCGGGTCCGCACGCGGCACCCACTCGCGGTCGAGCGCGTTGATCAAGACCGGCACCTTGCCGAAGGCATGACTCCAGCTGACCTGTGCGGCGAACATGTGCGGATGGCTGGTGGCGACTACCGCCACACCGCCCAGCGCGCGGACCCGCTCGACGATGTCGTCGTCGATGTAGGCGGGCGGATCCCAGAGCAGGTTGCCGTGCGGCGTCTGCGCGACGAACGACCAGTGGCCGATCGCGAATCGCGGTGTGCGGCGCAGGCTGTGCAGCCCGCGCCCGTGGTCGCGCTGCTCCACCTCGTGCGGTTGTCGCGCGAGTTCCGCATGCGTCGTCCAGTGCCCGTGCGGCCCCAGGTCGCCGCGCTCCTCGATGCTCACCGCGTCGCTGGCGAACACGCAGCCGTTGTCCGGCGGCGGCGCAACGGTATTCGCGTGCTCGAGCCCGCACCCATTACAAATCCACGTCGTCATATCGACAGTCTGAAACCTCGACCGCACTCGAGGTCAACCCGTTCATGGGACGTTTTCGGTAGGCTGCCCGGGACAGCTCGGTCGGTGCAGCGAAGTGTGATCCGCAGGGAGCAGCATGAGTGGCGTGGGCGTTCGAGGTATGACCAGGGCCGTCGCGGCCGTGTGCGCGGTGGTGACGGTGGCGGCTTGTGGCGGGCGGGACGCGGCGCCGGACGATCCGTTCCTGTGGCTGGAAGAATTGGACAGTGCGCGGGCGCAGAGCTGGGTGGCGGCGGAGAACGAGAAGACGCTCGGCGTGCTGGAGCAGGACCCGCGCTACGCCGAGAATCTCGCCACGGCAAAGGAACTCGGGAACGCGCCCGACCGCCTGCCGCTGCCGCGGCTCGTGGACGGGCGGATCGCCAAACTCTGGCAGGACCCCGCGCACACGCGGGGGATCTGGCGGGTCACCTCGGTCGCCGATTACGAGTCGGCGCAACCGAATTGGACCACGCTGCTCGATCTGGACGCGCTGGCGAAAGCAGAGGACGAGAACTGGGTCTGGAAGGGCGCCGACTGCGAGTCGGTGAGTGGGACGCGCTGCCTGATCAGCCTGTCCGACGGTGGTGAGGATGCGATCACGATCCGCGAATTCGACGTGACCACAGGGCAATTCGTGCCCGACGGGTTCGTCCTGCCGCGCAGCAAACAGAATGTCGCCTGGTCCGGCGAGGACACCCTGCTGGTGTCGCGGGAATGGCAGCCGGGCGAGGTGACCACGTCGGGATATCCGTACATCGTCAAGAAGGTGCAGCGGAGCCGACCGCTCGCGGACGCGACGGAGGTGGTGCGTGGCGAAAAGACGGACGCGCTGGCGACCGCGCCGCTGCTGCTGAGTGACGGAAACGGCAACAGGCTCAACATCGTTCAGCGCTCGCCGTCGTTCTTCGAACGCAGCTTCACCCTGCTCACCGGGTCGGGCACGGCCGCCCTCGCGCTGCCCCCGAAGGCCGATTTCGCCGGCCGGGTCGGCGACCGGATCGTGCTGACCGTGCGGCAGGACTGGACGACCGCAGGCGCGACTTTCCGGGCGGGTTCGCTGGTGTCGCTGAACGCCGACGAGATGGTGAAAGATCCGCAGCGGCTACGCGCCACCCCGGTGTACCTGCCGGGCCCCACCGAGACCGCGGAGGGTGTACTCGCCACCCGCGATCGGCTGGTCGTCACCTCGATGAACGACGTGCGCGGCCGCGCCGCCATATACACTCCGCAGCCGGACGGTTCCTGGTCGGCAGCCCCGGTTCCGTTGCCGGACAACGCCGCGATCGCGACGGTGGACGCGGACGCGAAGGGCAGCGCCGCGTATCTGTCGGTGACGTCCTTTCTGGATCCGACCGCCGTGTGGCGGCTGGACACCGTGAGCGGGCAGGTGCAACCGGTGAAATCCACACCGCCCCGGTTCGATTCGTCCCGCTACGTGGTCGAACAGCACAAAGCCGTCTCGCCCGACGGCACCCAGGTGCCGTACTTCATCGTGCACGCCGCGGATCTGCGTTTCGACCGCAGCACGCCCACGATCATGTACGGCTACGGCGGCTTCGAGATCTCTCAGACCCCCACCTACGACGGTGTGCTCGGCAGGCTGTGGCTGGCACGGGGCGGCGCTTTCGTGGTGGCCAACATCCGCGGCGGCGGTGAATTCGGGCCCGCCTGGCATGAGGCGGCGCTGACCACCAACCGGCAGCGCGCCTTCGACGACTTCGCCGCGGTCGGCAAGGACCTGATCACCAGAAACATCACCGCGCCACAGCATCTCGGCATTCTGGGCGGTTCGAACGGCGGGCTGCTGATGGGTGTCGAACTCACCCAGCATCCGGAAATGTGGCAGGCCGTGGGCATTCAGGTGCCCCTGCTCGACATGGTGCGCTACGAGAAGATCGCCGCGGGGGCGTCCTGGGTGGGCGAATACGGCAGTGTCGCCGATCCCGCGCAGCGCGCGTTCCTCGAATCCATCTCGCCGTATCGCCAATTGCGTTCCGGTGTGCGATATCCCGAGCCGTTCATCTGGACCACCACCAAGGACGACCGGGTCGGCCCGCAGCACGCGCGCAAGTTCGCCGCGCGGCTCGCCGAACTCGGCAACCCGTACCTCTTCTACGAGGCGACCCAGGGCGGCCACGGCGCGGGCACCACGATCGACGAGCAGGCCCAGATGAGCGCACTGCAATACACCTACTTCATGCGCCGTCTCATGGCGTCGAGCTAGGGGAGTTCAGACGAAGAACGTCTCGGTGGTACCGGTGAACCGGTCGAGCGCGTGCGGCGGCAGCACCGCATGATCGGCGGGGTGTTCGGAGATCGGCAGGATCTGGCTGCGGAACTGCGCGATGGCGCGCAACTTGGCCTCCACCGCCGGGCCGGGCAGGCTCAGGGTGCGGGCGCGGCCGGTGGGCACCACGGGATGTTCGGGAGTCGCCCAGTGCCACATCCAGATCGGGAATTCGAGCAGCCGGGTCGGCGAACCGGCGCAGGCCGCGGCCGCGGCGCGACCCACCGCCTCGTGATCGGGGTGCCCGTCGTGGCGCCACGTCGTCGCGCACCACACGCCCGAGCGTCCGCATTCGGCGAGCACGCCGGTGATGGCGTCGGTGACCGCCGCCTCCGCGGCGGCGACCTTGCCGTCTTCGACACCCAATTGGAGCGGCGCGTCGACGCCCAATTCCGCTGCCGCACGCCGTGATTCGAGCGCACGCAGGTCTGCCAGCTCGGCCGGGGAATAGGTGGGCGAGCCGGGATGGGAACCTTCGCCGTCGGTGACCGTGACGACGGTGACCGGCAGGCCTTGCGCGCGTGCCAGCGCGATCAGCCCGCCGACGCCGAGCACCTCGTCGTCGGGGTGCGGGGCGATGACGACCAGATGCCGCCAACCCACGAGGGAAAGTTCGTGCTGGCGCTGCCGCCAGGGTGACCAAGCGCTGACCGGAGTGCCTCGGGCGGCTTGGTCGATGATCTGCATGCGTCCGGGCTACCCCGCACGGTCCGGGGCAAACGGCGGACGGGACCGGAATGTGGTTCACCTCGCTACCCGGCATGGTGTGCTGGTAGCCGGGTATGTCCGCGGAAAGACGAGGTAACGACGCCGAGAAAGACGACAGATCGCAGAGGAGCCGAGGAATGACCACGATCGCGGAAATGATTGTCAGCGCACTGGCCGAGGAGGGCGTCACCCACGTCTGGGGTGTCGTCGGCGACGCGCTCAACCCGATCACCGACGCGATCCGCCGCGACGATCGGGTGGAATGGGTCGGAGTGCGCCACGAGGAGGTCGCCGCCTACGCGGCAGGAGCGCAAGCCCAGCTCACCGGCACCATCGGGGTGTGTATGGGTACGGTCGGGCCCGGGTCGATCCATCTGCTCGGCGGGCTCTACGACGCGAAGAAATCGCACGCGCCGGTGCTGGCGATCTGTGGCCAGGTGCCTACCGCCGAGATCGGCAGCGAGTATTTCCAGGAGGTCGACAACGACACCGTCTTCCGCGACGTCGCGGAGTTCACCGCGACGGTCACCACCGCGGAGCAGATGCCGCGCCTGCTCGAGCAGGCGGTGAACGCCGCCGTCTCGCGTCAGGGCGTCGCCGTGCTGACGATTCCCGGTGATATCGGCGGATTGAAGCTCGCCGATCCCGACGCCCGCCCGCGGTTCGTCGCCCGCGATCGCACGATCGTTCCGGGCCCCGATGAGCTGCGCCAAGCCGCCGACACGCTGAACCAGGCGGAGAAGGTGACGTTGCTGGTCGGGATCGGGGCCAGGCAGGCGCGTGCCGAGGCGCTGGAACTGGCGGCGAAGCTCAACGCGCCCATGGTGCTGACGATCAAAGCGAAAGAGGGCCTCGAGGACGACAATCCGTACGCCGTCGGGCAGACCGGGTTGATCGGTAATCCCGCCGCGAACGCGGCGCTCGAGGACTGTGACGTGCTGTTCCTGGTCGGCACCGACTTCCCGTATCGCGACTGGTACCCCACCGGCAAGACGGTCATCCAGCTCGACGCGCGGCTCGAGCACATCGGCCGGCGCACCGCGGTCGACGTCGCGATGGTCGGTCATGCGGGCCCTGCGCTGCGCGAGCTGCTCCCGAAACTGGACGCGAAGAAATCGGACAAGCACCTGTCGAAGGCGCAGTCGCACTATCAGAGCTGGATGGAAAGTCAGCTGCGGCTGGCCGAGCCGAAGCACGACCGCAAATTCCTGGGCCGGATCCGGCGTCACCTGGACAATCCGGACGAGCTGATCCGCCCCGAGGCGGTCGCCGCCGCGGTGAACAAGCACGCGTCCGACGACGCGATCTTCACCTCGGACACCGGCATGTCGACGGTGTGGCTGTCCCGGTTCCTCACCATGCGCGGCTCGCGCCGGCTGCTCGGTTCGTTCAATTTCGGGTCCATGGCCAACGCGATGCCGCAGGCGCTCGGGGCGCAGATGCTCGATCGCGACCGGCAGGTCGTCGCCTTCTGCGGCGACGGCGGACTGCTGATGCTGCTCGGTGACCTGCGCACGGCCGTCACCTACGACCTCCCGTTCACCGCGGTGGTGTTCAACAACGGCAGGCTCGGCATGGTCAAGCTCGAACAGGAGGAAGGCGGCCTGCCCGAATTCGGCACCGTGCTGGACAACCCCGACATCGCCGCGGTCGCGCAGGCGATGGGCCTGCAGTCGCGCCGGGTCACCGACCCGGACGAGCTCGACGGGGCGATCGCGGAGGCGCTGCAGCAACGCAAGCCGGTGCTGCTCGACGTGGTCACCAACCCCGACGAGATCTCCGTGCCGCCCAAGCCCACGCTGGATCAGGCCTGGGGCTTCGCCATCGCCAAGGTCAAGGAGAGCATCGAGAGCCGCGCGTGACCCGTGACCCCGCCCGGCTGCCGGGCGCGGGTCTGATCATCGGTAGATCCCATGACAACCGGGCGCGGAAGGTTTAGTGTCCGAGGACATTCCAAGGTTGTCGGGATCGGGCACGGAGAGTTCCGTCGTGCGCGGGTGTATCTCGAAGACCGGTTATGAATCGGGAGAACGCGTGAGATTCACAAGAGCTGGTGCGCTGCTCGCGGCGGCACTGATGGCCACAAGCCTCGGGGCGACCGCATGTTCGTCGGACGGCGGTGCGGATTCGAGCATCGTGACCACCAACGCCGGGGAGCCGCAGAACCCGCTGGTGCCCACCAACACCAACGAGAACATGGGCGGTCGCGTGGTCGACCGGCTGTGGGCCGGGTTGAAGTACTACGACGCCGACGGCAAGGCGCACAACGAGGTCGCCGACAAGATCGAGACGACCGACCGGAAGAACTACAAGATCACCCTGAAGCCGGACTGGAAGTTCAGCGACGGCAGCCCGGTCACCGCGAAGTCGTATGTCGACGCCTGGAACTACGGCGCGCTCAGCACCAACGCACAGCTGCAGAGCTACGTGTTCAATCCGATCAAGGGCTTCAAGGACGTGTCGGCGGAGAACCCGACGGTCAAGACGATGTCCGGGCTGAAGGTGATCGACGATCGCACCTTCACCGTCGAGCTCGAATCGCCGTCCATCGACTTCGAGACCGAACTCGGTTACGCGCCGTTCTACCCGCTGCCGGAGGTGGCGTTCAAGGACATGAAGGCGTTCGGCGAGCACCCGATCGGCAACGGTCCGTACAAGTTCGCCAGCGATACCGCGTGGCAGCACAACGTGCAGATCGACCTGGTGCCCAACCCGGAATACAAGGGTGGCCGGCCGGCCAAGAACGACGGCCTGCGCTTCGTGATGTACCAGTCGTTCGACACGGCGTACGCGGACCTGCAGGCGGGCAACCTCGACACCCTCGACGTGATCCCCGACAGCGCGATGGGCACCTACAAGCAGGACCTCGGCGATCGCGCGATCACCAAGCCGATCGCGTACAAGGCGTCCATCGGCATCCAGACCTCGGTACCGCACTTCGGCGGCGAGGAAGGACTGCTCCGGCGCAAGGCGCTGTCGATGGCGATCAACCGGGAACAGATCTCGCAGAACATCTTCCACGGCACCCGGATTCCGGCGCGGGACTTCACCGCGAGCACGCTGCCCGGCTTCAAGGGCGACCTGCCGGGCTCGGAGGTGCTGCGGTACGACCCGACAGAGGCCAAGAAGCTGTGGGCCCAGGCCGATGCCATCTCACCGTGGTCGGGCACGTACGAGATCGCCTACAACTCCGACGGCGGCCACCAGGGCTGGGTCGAGGCCACGGCGAACAGCATCAAGAACACCCTCGGCATCGAGGCCGTCGGCACCCCGTATCCGACGTTCAAGACCATCCGGGACCTGATCAACGCCAAGACGATCAACAAGGCGTTCCGGTATGGCTGGCAGGGTGACTACCCGACGATGCTGCAGTTCCTCAGCGCGATGTACTACAGCTTCTCCGAGACGAACAACGTCAACTACAACAACCCCGAGTTCGACAAACTGCTGAACGATGCGCTGGCCGCGTCGACGCAGGAGGAGTCCTACAAGATCGTCGCGCAGGCGCAGACGCTGTTGTTCAAGGACATGGCCGATATCCCGATGTTCGACTACCAGGCCGCCGCAGGCCGCTCGGAGAACGTCAAGAAGGCCGAGTTGGCCTGGAACGGGCTGTTCGACTTCGAGGGAATCGAGAAGTAGCAGTTCGGCATTCGCCGGACGAGGCCCGCTGACGCGCGAAAGCGTCAGCGGGCCTTCGCTTGTCAGCCCTGCTGGGTGGGGACGACGATCATTTCGGCCACGTTCATCCGTTTGGGTGCCGCGACCGCGTAGCCGATGGCGTCCGCGATGTCCTCGGCCACAAGGGTTTCCAAGCTGTCGCGCCATTCGGCGAGGCCGGACTTCTGGCTGGTATCGCGCATGCCGTCACCGAGTTCGGTGCGCACCAGTCCGGGCTCGATGTTCTTCACGCGCACGCCACGCGGTCCGAACTCGGCGCGCAGATTACGGGTCAGATGGGCGACCGCCGCCTTGGTGGCGGTGTAGACGCCGTAGTTCGGGAACACCTGGTGCCCGCCGATGGAACCGATCAGGACCAGATCGGCGCGGCTGCCCGCGTGCGCGGCGGCGAGCAGGTCGTCGATGAAAGCCCTTCCGGTGTAGAGCAATCCGTTGATATTCGTGCCCACCATTTGATCCCACTCGGCGGTGGCGGCGGCCTCGAACGGTGCGGCGAGCATGACACCCGCGTTGGCGACCACGAGATCGACCGGGCCGAGCGCGGCCCGCACGGCGGCCGCGGCATCCAGCACGGACTGCTGGACCGTGACATCGGTGGCGACGGCGAGCACCTCGCCGCCGATCTGCGCGGCCAGTTCTTCGAGCCGGTCCTTACGCCGCCCGAGCAGGGCGACCTTCGCGCCTTCGGCCGCGAGCCGCTGTGCGGTGGCGGCGCCGATACCGCTGGTCGCGCCGGTGACGACCGCCACACGGCCGGTGAGGTTGTTTGTCATGACCACAACATTCGTGCTGGTCACGGCGCCGTGCCAGGGGAAGGACTTCCTGGTAGCGGGAGGGCCACCCAGGAACGCGGGCGCACACTTACGCTCGAAGCATGGACTCCGACAATCGACTGGGCGCTTTTCTGCGGGCACGGCGCGAGCTGGTGCGCCCGGAGGATTTCGGGATGTCCGGCGGGGGTCAGCGCCGGGTGTCGGGGCTGCGGCGCGAAGAGGTCGCGATGCTTGCGGGGGTCACGTTTAGATTAAGCACTCCATATTGGCTGGTCAGCGGTGGTTGTGTGGCAAGCCCCGAAGGGGCGCGGCAGTCTCTTCAAAATTGGGGTGGTTGGGACCGTGAGTCTCTGCTTTCGAGATCGGTCGTAGTGGTTCGGTGATCCACCCTGGCCACACCCCCGAGGTACCCCGGAACGTAAGGCGGGCACCCTGAGGCGGCGCGCGTATGCGCGCCGCTCTTGATGCCGATTCTGGACGATAAGTGTGCGAGGAGATCAGGGTGTAGCGGCCATGACGAGATCTCGGTATGGCAGGCCGATCACGGGGTGTTCGGTGATGCCGAGTTCGGCTTCTATCTCAGTGAGATGGGTGATCGCGGCGTCGGTGTCGGCTGCGGTCACCTCTGTCTCAATGAAGGTTCCGGCGTGGGTGACGATGTCGATGCTGACGATTATGTCGTCGTGTTCGGGATGGTCGTAGATGGTGCGGGCCTTCTCGACGCAGACGAGTTCGACCATGCCGATTGCGGCAAGCAGTTCGCTAGCGGCGGCGGCCTGGTTGGGGCCGCTGAGAGTCACGTTGGTTTCATGTTTGGCGATCACGTCGGCGTCATTGTGTGTGGTGGAGTCCGACGGCGGCTTGTAGGTGATCTCAGCGAACCCGTCCCGATGTCGAACACGCAGGCACTCAACGGTTTTCATATAGTCCACATCGGGGCGGCTGTAGTAGGTGTCGACCTCGGTGAGGTGCCCTGCTTCGCGGTAACCGAGTTCGGTGAGACGCTGGCGGAGAGCGGCAGGGTCCGGGAGCTGGCGTTTGCGCTCGACCTCGATCAGGTGCATAGGATGGATCATCCTCTCGTGTGTATCGCCGTGTGAACGCGGGCAAGGTTGGGTTTCGTGCAATGCTGACCGATGGTTCCGAGAGCTTGCTGTAGTGCCTCGGAGTCGGTGACGGGGATGTTCTGGAACAAAACCATCTGCTTGGCGTCGCCGAGCGGATTCGCGAGGTTTTTGCCGAGGAACCGGTTGTAGTAGTGGCGCTCTCGCGTGAAGACGTCCACCGCCTGCACGGGAATGAGGACTGAGGGGATGCTCGCCGGGGTTCCGGCAGAGTGGACGGCGAATGCTGTCAGTAGCTCGTCGGCGGTGAAATATGCGTAGGTCTCCCGGCCTTCACGTTCGAGCCAATCGGTCCATATTTGGCGACAGTTGTCGTCATCGTTTCCGACTGCTGCGAAGAATAGGTTCAAAGCGACATCGGTGACGGCGTCGAATATGTCTCCGTCGATTACATGGTGGTCGCCGTATGATTCGCTCACGGCCCGGATGTTGGCACGGTCGTTGGGCGACATGCACGCGCTATCGGTGAAGGCGAAGTGAACCCGCTTATGTCCGGCGCGGAAGTCGATCCAATCTCCTGAGAGTTGACCGTCGAGTACTGGCGTAAATCCCAGTATGCCCGAACGCCATACGTGATCACGCAGCGTAATGTAGTGGCGTTGTATTTCACGGAACAGGCCGATCGGACCATTGATGACGGCGCAGATGCGGGGGTTTAGTTCCGGTGCGGCGACGATGCGGGAGTTCTGGCGGACGATCACCTCGTCGTCGTAATGATGGTAGGGGTGGGTGCCGTGGCGGAGATAGTGCGGAAGGAAGAGGCGCAGGAACCGTAGCCACGACGGCGCACTGTAGGACTGGACAGCGGGCTCGTGTAGCGATGGCGTGTCCACGGCGTACACGTCGCGATAGACGAAGAACCCGTAGGGTTTCAGTACGTTTGGGAAGGTTCGAATCATCGTGTGTAGGCCGCTGTAGGCACCGCCGTAGGAGTAGACCTCGTGCAGCAGTGCTGAAGCGCTGATGACATCGACAGGTTCCGTGACCAGGGTCGCGATGTCCTGCGCCCAGCCGTGCACGAGTGCGCACGAACCGACTGTGTTGAAACGGTCAATGGCCTGGGTTAACGAACGTGACGTTACGCCAGGGGCCTCGATAAGTGTGAGGCGAACGTTGCGGGGATCAGCTTCGAGTTCGGACGCCAAAAAAGCAACGGCGGCACCACCGCCGGGCCCGATCTCGATGATGCGAGGGTCGGCGTCGGCCACGCGCGTTAGCGCGCGGTGCACGAGTAGACCCTTTTCGCGTCCGTGGTCGTTCGCGGCCACATCGAGGTAGGTTACCTCTGATTTCTGTTGCTGAGCAAAGTGATTCGATGTACCGAAGATCGCGCAGCGTGCGGATTCAAGCATCATTGGATAGCCTCGGTTTCCGAGGGCCGATGGTTTTTGTAGCGGATAGTGTTGACGTAGGTCGATATGTGGTCGAGGAGATAGGTCAGGCTGGGCAGCACGTTGCTGGCAGGTTCCGCAATCCACCAGCGGATATCGGCACGTTCTTCAGGTGGGGACGGGAGTGTGATCGACTCGGAGCGGGGAACGATTTCTATTCCGAGTTCGGACAGATGTTCCGGCAGAGTGCAGTCCGATTGACCTGGCGTAGTGAGCCACACCCATCGATCGCCGAACCGGCTTCGCAATGGCTCGTCGGATACTTTCTCGGCAATGACTGTTCTAGCGGTTGACCCGTAGGTGACCAAATGGTTTCGGAGATCTCGGCCCAACCTGCTGGGCATCGCTACTGCGGTGAGGATTCCTGAGGGTATCCATATTCGGTCCATGGGAGCATTGAGCCAGGCTTGAAATCCCATCGCCGCGTATTGTTTCTGTCGGGCGATCGTTGAATCTGTTTCATAGAATCTCATCGTGTCGACTCCGAGTGCTGGGTTGTTTGCGGGGCGCGAGGCGATCAGCGTTGCCGACTGGTGTCGGGCACCATTCGTCCGGCTGCAATGAGAGCCTGCTGCGCTGCGGCTTTGCGCGGACATTCCTCTGCGCGGCATCCTCGGTGGCGCTGCATGGTCACGTGGGCCTCGGGGGTGCCCATGATGTAGTCAGGTGCCTGATGCGGCCACGAGATCAGCCGCACGTCAGAGTCGGCGGGCTTGCTTTGCTCGGTCCGGCTCGTGGCGTGTTCGGTGCGCCACTCGGCTTGGACGCGGTCAACGATTTCTTGCACGGACAAGCCGTCCGTCTCGGCATCTCGCCACCAGTTGAAAGCCACGGCCTTACTCCTGCGAGCCTGATGCCACGGCAAGACGTTCCGGGTGCGGGTCGAAGGCCACGGGCGGCCAGCGGTGCCCGCGTTTCCAGGTCCGCTGCGGCGCGACCATGATCAAGTCGCAGAGTTCGGTCACCGCACGACGTACGGGCCAAATGTGGCGTTTGTCGGGCACAATCAGCGCGTCGGCGTCGTTGTCGAGGACGTAGCGCACCAGCCGCAAAGTCGGTGCGAGAGTTTCCGAGCCGACGACCAAATCCTGTATCAATTCGAACCCCCACCGGCCAGCCAACTCGCGAGCCGCCGCCTGATCGCTCAACGTGTTGACACCTGAAATCGATTGCCGCACATAGCAAATAGCAGTTGGCCTCATATCGCGCCCTTCGGTTGGTTGCACATGCGTGATGAGTGAGCACCCACCGCCAGGTGCCTTGCGAGGGAACGGGACCGCTATCGGCGGTTTGGCTCCGGTTCAGCGTGTCTGACGCGAAGTGCAGAAACGACGTCTAATCGGGCGTCTCTTAGCTGCCACAGCAGGCGACATTTGGGTGTCATTTCTCCGGGCGACGGGCTATCGTGGCGCTATGGTGACCGGACCGAACACGGCTTTGCGCGCTGCGCGAATGGGGCGTTTGATGAGTCAAGATGACCTGGCTCGGGCGCTCCGCGCGATCGGCTGCACGAGCGCGAACAAGCGGCTTGTGCAGCGATGGGAGTCCGGTACGACCCGAACGCCTCGCCCCTCTCACGCCAGCGCGCTGGAGCGGGTTCTGGGGATGCCGATCGAGCACTTGGGGTTTGTCATGGCACATGTAGCAGACGACGGCAGAGGGGGCCACGATGTGTCCTTGCCGAAGTCGGCGACCGAAAACATTACGACCACGACTACACGAGCCCGGCCGAACCCTGGAAATTTTTCGGGCATTTGGTTGTCGCACTATCAGTACTACTCCTCAGGTCGGCAAGAGACCTTGAGCACGGGGCACTATGTCGTCATCCTTCAGCACGGGGACCACCTCACGGTGAGAAGTTTGTCCGGCTCAGCGCCGTCGAGCGTGTCCATGGAGTTGGATCTCGACGGCGGTGTGGCGACAGGTACGTGGACTGAAGACACGGACCCGAGTGGCTACTACCGAGGCGCGCGGTACAGCGGTGCCATTCAGCTGCTGGTCGAGCCGACCGGTCATCGTCTTGTGGGCAAATGGATCGGCTACGGCAAGAACTTCGACATCAACTCGGGGCCTTGGGAATTCGTGTTGCAAGATGCCTCTACGAGCAAGTCTGCCATCGCAGCGTACGACCATCCTCCGGACTTCGACCAGGTAAAGCGACTGGACTGAGATCCGGGGACTGACTCGGTTGGATTTGAATATTTAGTTGGCGATCAATCGCAAGTTGCGATCTACCAGTCGATATCGTGGCCCGTGTCGGGTTGTGGCTGGTAGGGGTCGTATTGGTCGACGCTGTAGTCGTCGGCGTATTCGGTGTGGTGGCCGAGGTTCGCGTCGTTGATGGCGTCTGCGATTGATTGCCCGGCCGGGCCGGGGTCGTCCGCAGCAGGGGTGGTGTGGCTGTCGGGTTGCGGGGCGGGGAGGTCGTTTTCGTCGATTTCCAGGCGTGACCAGAGTGCGGCGGCGGGCATGTCGTCGGGTAGTGGTCGTCGCCCAGCGGCGTGGGTGAGTTGGTGTTCGATGTCGATTCCGGCGCGGGCGGCGGCGTCGAGGTGGGTGGCGATGATCGGCCAGGTCGGGTCGGTGCTGATGCGAGGGTCGATGCGGTCGACGGTGGCGGCCCACTGGTGTTGGGGTAGTTGGGTATAGCCGTCGTTGTCGAGGATGCGGCGTTGGAGTTGTTGCTGATAGGCGCGTTCGATGGTGGTGTGGCGGATTGGTCCGGTGGGGCGGTGGTCGGTGTCGGGGATGTGGAGTCCGGCCCGCCAGATAGCGAGGTCGGCAACGAGTTCGGGGGCCTGGAGGAGGTTTCGCGCCCAGCGGGGCGCGGTGGCCGGGGTCCAGGCGCGGGCGGTGTCGCTGATCTGGGTGGCGAGTTCGGTGACGATGTGCTGGCGGGCAAGCACGGGCGCGAGAGTCTCGGAGTCGAGCACGTCCGGGGCGCTGGTGGGTAGTCCGGGTGTCCATGGGAGTGGGCCGGGTCCGGTGGAGTGTGTTCCGGTGGGGTCGAGTCGCCAGTCGAGTACGGCGGCAGGATCGGTGGCGGTGTCGAGTTCGCGGGCGGTGATCGCGGTGCGGAGTGCGGTGATCGGGTCGGTTCCGGTGAGGGTGAGCGTGGCCAGGTGTTGGCGGAGGACGGGGTAGGCGGGGCTGTCGGTGAGTCCGGGTAGGAGTTGTTCGGCGGTGTGGTCGATGGTGTCGAGTCGTGCTGGGCCGCAGTGGTGTTCGGCGGTGAGGGTGAGGGTGTCGAGGTAGGTGTCGATGGCGCGGCCGATGCGGCGGGTGGGGTCGAGGGCGTCGCGGAGTTCGGTGTGGGCTGAGGTGGCGGTGCCGTCGCGGTCGAGGATGTGGTGGAGGTGTTCGACGGCGGTGCGGGGGTATTGGGCGGGCAGGGTGTAGATGTCGCCTTCTTCGCCGGTCAGGGCGGTGGTGAGGTAGGCGTGGTTGGCGTGGCGTCCTCGTGTCATCGCGACGTAGAACTGCTGGCGGGTCTCGCGTCCGGACAGGGCGATGTGGCAGGTGTCGGCGGTGATGCCCTGGGCGGAGCCGATGGTCGCGGCGTATCCCAAATGCAGGTGCTCGAGCACGTATTCGGCAGGCAGGCGCACGAGGGCGGTGGTGTCTCGGTCGTGGACGCGGCGCGCGAGAGTGACTGCGCCGTCGGGATGGACTTGGCGGAGGGTCCAGGTGTAGCCGTTGCGGACCCAGTCGTGTGTGCCGACGCGTAGGCGGGGGTCGTTGCGGCGGGTCCGCACGGTGTCCCCGACCGAGGCGAGCAACCCGTCACCGAGCACGACATCCAGGCCGGGGTGAGTGCCGGTGCGGGCGAGGCGTTCGGCGCGGGCGCGGATGTTCAGGGCGGTGACGATGTCGCGGGTGGGGGCGAGCATGACCGCGTGTGCACCTGCGGCGGTGTCGGTGGCCCAGCCTTGGTAGGTGTCTTCGTAGACGCTGCCGAGGTGTCCGGTGTGGATGCGGCCGTGGTCGAGGTACCAGGCCAGCGCGAGCGGATCACCGACACGCAAGCCTTTCGAGGCCAGCGCTTCGCCACGGCTGGCGAACCGCACCACCTCGGTGAGGGTGACGGGCTCCTGTGGTGCGGCGTGGGCCATGTCGGCAGCGGCGCCACCGGCATCGATCGAGGGAAGCTGCCGGTCGTCGCCGAGACATCGCACGGTCGCGCCCCGGCTGGTCAGATACCGCAGCAGGTGCAGGCGTTTGGTGGTCGGCACCGTGACGTGTTCATCGAGGATGACCAGGGTGGTGTCATCTATGTCGAGGACCCATTGCGGCAGGTGCGGCAGTCGCTCACCGGTGAGGGCGGCCGGGTGGTGGGCGTTGAGGACGTGCAGGAGTTTGTCGACGGTTTCGGCGCGGGCAGCGATGGCGTGGCCCAGTTCGGAGGCGGCGTTGGCGGTGGGGGCCAGGCCCAGCACGGTCCCGCCGGCCGATCTCCATGCGGTGGTGAGTACGGCCATGGCGGTGGTCTTGCCGGTTCCGGCCGGCGCGTTCGCGGTGTGCACGCGCAGCCCGGCAGCGGCGAAGGATTCGATGACCCGGACCTGGCCGGGGTTCAACGGCTGGTCCGGGTGCGTGGTGTCGTAGTCGCGGACCGCGACGGCGACATGTCCGGGGTCCAGGACACGTCCGCCTGGTTCGACGGCCAGGGCGATGAGGTCGGCCTCGGCGGCCAACGTGGACGCGGTGGTGTAGATCTGGGAATTCACGCGGGTGTGCACGGGGGTGCCGTCGTCGCGGCGCAGCCACGCCGGGACCGCCCGCAGCTCGGGTTGCTCGGTGAGGTCTGGATCACCGCGCGCGACAGCGGAAGTGGGTGCGAGCGCGTGAGCGCACACCTGCGCGGCGATGCGCGCCCAGTCCGCGGGGGCTACGTGTCCGCGGAGTTGGCGTTCGACTTCGGCGCGGAGGTTGAACTCGCGCCAGGTCGCGCGTTTGTCCGACACTGCCGCCAACGCCTGGGCGCTGATGCGTGCGACGAACGCGTCATCGGGTGCCGGACGCGCGACGGGCGCGACCGACAGCACGCGCGTGATGACGCCGTAGACCGCCCCTGGGCTGCCGAGCAGCTCAGCGGCTTCGGCTCGCCAGTGCGCGCGTTGCTGGGTGCGGGAGCCCGGAAGGTGTTTGCGTGGGCGGGTTTCCAGGGTCGCGCGCTGGGCCAGGCGGTGGACTTCGCCGGGTTCGGGTTCGCGTCCGAACGCGGCTTGCCATGCGGCGGTGAGGGTATCGAGCCGGTCGGTGATCGCGGCCCCGCGCCGCGACCACAACTGAATCAGCGGCAGTGGCACGCCGACGATTTCGCGGACACGGACCTGGTCGGGGGCGCGGTCGAGGCGGTCGGTGAACCGCAGGCCGAGCGCGGTTTCGAGGTGGTGTTCCAGTCGGGTGTCATAGATTTCGGAGACCGTGACCGCTGCCTCGTGGAGGGTGGTGCCGTCGATGGTGCGCCATTTCCCGTCAGCGGTGCGGACGCGGTTGGCGATCAGTACATGGGTGTGCAGGTCGGGATCGGCCGCGCGGGAGTCGCGGTGGTCGAACGTCGCCGCTATCGCGCCTTGCACCTGGACCTGGCGAACACCGTTGCGCCCCAACCGGGTGAACAACGCCTCGGACTCCAGCCACGTCAGCGCGTCGGCGACCGCGTGGCGGTGCGCGGCGGCGATCATGCCCGCCAACGGTGGTGAGGCGATCGCCCACAGTGCTGACACGCTCTTGACCGGACTGAACGTGAAGTCGTACCCCGCGACCGCCGTGCGATCCGGACGGGAGTTCTTGACCACCCACCCCGACAACTCCCGCGCGTCGAGCGGTGCACGTTCGTATTCGGCGGTGAACATCTCGGTCGCCACGTCGGTGCTGATCCGAGCGCGAACATCATCGGGGATGGGTGCGGTGGTGCACGCGCCGACGCTGGTGTTGTAGTCGCGGTACGCCTGGGCTTTGGCCGCGCGGTAGCCCGAGGTGGAGGTGTAGACCGGGTAGCGGTTACCGAGCCTGGTGGCCTTCTCGCCCATCCGAGCCGCCTGCACGCGCGGCATCCCGGCAGCCTGGTGGCGGGCGGTGGCGCGAGCGCGGACCTGTTCGGCGTCGGGATGGATCCCCTCGCCGAACAGATTGCGCATCTGCTCCTCGCTCACCTCGCTACCTGGGTCGATGCCGAGCGCGGAAAGTCCGGTGCCGCGCCAGGTTCCAGGAGATTCGCCGTGCTCGTCGTAGTACTCGGCCAGCGAGGCGCGCCCGCGCGCGCTGGTGTCGTTGGCGGCGGTGTTTCGCAGGTAGTACTGGTAGCCGTTGCCTGCGGCGACCTTGTGCATCGTCGCGACCATGCCTCCATGAAGCGCCTACTACACTTCGTAATTCAAGAGGGCAACCCTTAAATATATCCGAGCGCAACGATTTTCAAGGCGATTCGACCCCGAGATGCAAGATGTCTGCTTGTTGAGAAGCGAGAAGATACGGGGGTGGGGTATGAGAAGGGGAGGTGGCGAGAGTGGGTGTGTGCGTGAGGTATAGGGGCGGTGGCGCGCGGGTGGATGTAGGGAGTAGCGGATGTAGGTGGGTGAGGACTCGTCGGCGGGGTAGCTGAGGGAGTCCGATGCAACCGACACGCGCCGGAACACGCGGGCGCGCGCCCGCCGAGCGCGGCGCGCCCGGCGGGCGGGGGCCGTGTCCAATCTGGACCCCTCGGGCACTGTTGATCTTCAGGCATACTGGACGTGGAGAGAATCGGGCGTAGGGGACTGACAGGTCGATTTAGGAGACAGCCATGTCAGCCCACAGGATCCCTCGCGCGGGAGTGATCGCATGATCCCCGAGAAAACGCCCCGAAAGCCCCACAAAGCCACCAGCCGGGGCCAACCCCAACACAGTTCGTCGCGGCATGGTGACCCGCCCAGCGGGCAGCGATCCGGGCGGGGAATGCGGGTAGGACCGACCAGTGAGGAAACGCGGCGGCGGGTCGCCGAAGCCAGGGTGCGGCAAGGGCTTTCACCCCGGATCGACAACCCGGCCGTGATCGAATCGTTGGCGTTGTTCCTGCGTCACACCTTCGACACCCTCGACCGCGAACCCGGCAAGCCCGATGAGAGCGACGGCTAGCGCGCGGGGCTCAGAGTTCGTGCCACAGGATCTCGACCGAGTGCTCGTCGAATCGCCAGGTCTTGCGGTTCTGGTCTTCCCATTTGGCCGCATACACCTGCGCCGGTTTCACGATCACCTTGTCCACCAGCCGTGCGGTGGCATCGTGCCGCCACCGCGAGCCCTTGGTCTCCCACGCTGCCCGCAGCTCCCCGGGTGTGGAGCCGATATCGGCCAGCACCGCCAAGGCTTGGGCGCTGCGCAACGAATCCTGTTCGCCGCGAAGGGCCTTCAACGTCTGTTTGAGTCCAGCGATGGTGCGATCGATGACCCGCAAGTCGTACTCGTCCCCGGCCCCGGACAGGATCGCGGTGCGCTTGTCGGTCTCGGCGTCCAAGTTCGCGGCGGCGATCTCAACACGTTTCTGCAACGCCGCGATCTGTTCGGCGTTGTCGTTGCTCCGTTCGAAACGCGCCAGGATCTGCGGATCCTCGTAGGCGGCGATAACCTGTTCGGCAACGAACATCTCCAGCGCTCCCGCGTCGCGGTACACCTTCCCGCATCCGCATACCTGCTTACGCGAATCCTTGGCCCGGCAGATGTAGCGGCGCTGCTCGGTTACCCCGTTCTTGCGGGCGCGGATGAGCTTCGACCCGATCATCGACGCGCCACACCGCTGCCCGGCCCGCTCGCTGCCCTCAAGAAAGGTGCCGCCGCACTCGGCCAACCCGGTCATCCAGTATTCGCCGTTACGCTGACGCGGCTTGCCGGGGTCCTTCGCGCGCGAGTGCGCCTGCAACCCCACCCGCATCGCGTCGTGCTCGGCGCGGGTGAAGATGGCAGGCCACTGCGCGCGATGGCGCGTCCCGGTGCGCTTATGCACCCGGATTCCGTTGCCCTCGGGATTGTTCAAGCACTCACACCGCGCCCCGGTCGCGTCGGAATGCTCGCCCAAGTCGTAGGCCACATAGGCTTCGAGCAACAACAGGTGCGACAGCTTGCCCACTGCCCACAACGCACCCTCGGACGTGGTGATCCCGCGCGCGTTCCAATCGGTGATGATCGCGGTCTGGGACTCGCCGTTGATCACCCGGTCCCGGCCCTCACGCAGCACCGCTACTTCACTATCGCGCAGCGCGTACCGATCAAGAATGTCTTCGCCCGAAAGTGGATGCGCGCCAACCACTTTGCCGTATCCGAAGCGGCGCGAACCGCCCTGCATCACGCCCTTGGCCGCTTCCTCGCTCATCCGATCCAACAGGTTCTCGGTGTTGGTCTCGCGGTACTCCGCCGCCTCGGCCACCTTCACCATGAAATTCTTGCGCCCCGCGCCGCTGGTCAGGTCGTAATCGGTGTCCTTGACGAACAGATACCGAACCTCGTGATCACGGCCCAGCTTCATCAACTCGTTGCCCAAGTCGTAATCGCGGGTCAACCGCGCCACATCACGCGCCAGAACCGTCTTCGACGGACCCGCAGACACCAGCGGCAGGAGCGTGCGCAACCCCGGCCGTTCGGTGTCGGCACCGGACATGTCGTTGTCGCAAAAGATCTGCGCCAACGGCAAACCCTTGCGCTTGGCGTAGGCCACCTGATTCTTCGCCTGCAACTGCGTGCCCTCGGCGCGGTCCTTCTCGTCCCGCGAAATCCGCACATACCCATACACCCACAACGCAGGGTCCACACCAACCACCGCAGCGGCCAGCGTCGCATTGATCTCCACCAACCAAGCCAAATCCTCTTGCCGCTTCGTACGTGTCATGACCCAATTCTACAAAATGTAGTGCTTAAGAACACCCTCGCTGGAATGAGCGCCGACTATTACGTGCGGCTCGAGCAAGGACGGGACAAGCATCCCTCCGAGCAGGTGGTGGCGGCGCTGGCACGGGTATTCGACCTGGACGAGGAGGCCACCGCACACCTGCGGGATCTGGCCAGGCCGCCGGTGCGGCAGCGCCGGGCGCCGCAGCGCGCGGAACGCGTGAGCTCCGGGCTGGCTAGCCTGATGGCGCAGTGGCCCAACACGCCCGCGCTGGTGCTCGGCCGGTATCTCGATGTGTTGATCGCGAATCCGCTTGCTGCGGCGGTCAATCCATGTTCGGTACCCGGCGTCAATCAGGTCCGGATGATGTTCCTCGACCCGGAAGCCCGCCGGATCTATCCGGATTGGGCACAGCACGCGGCGGAGACCGTGGCGAGCTTGCGCGCCAATGTCGGCACCGACCTGGATGATCCGCGGTTGACCGACCTCGTCGGCGAGCTGTCGCTCAAGAGCGAGGACTTCCGCACGCTGTGGGCCAGGCACGATATTCGCGCAAAGATCGCGGGCCGTAAGCGCTTCGCCCATCCCCTGGTCGGCGAGATGACCCTGGACTACGAGACTTTCACGGTGAACGGCGCGCCGGGCCAGCTGCTCATCGCCTATCACGCCCAACCGGGTTCGGATTCCGAACGTACCCTGGCCCTGCTCGGCAGCATGATCGCCACCGGCGACCCGCTGCTGCGCGACCCCGACGCGCACCCGGTCGAGGCGCGGCGCGGGGGCTCGGTCCGGCCACCGGACTGAACCCTGGGCGGTGTGGCCGGGCCCGGCGATACTCGACGGTGCTTGCGCGGCAGGCGTTGTCGAGATGAGCGGAGGAACCACGGTGCCCGAGGTGACGACAGCGGCCGAGTTGCTGAAAGCCGCAAAGGCTTTCGCGCCCGAGCTGGCGAAGCGGCGACAGGAGATCGACGCGGCGCGCCAGTTGCCCGCCGATATCGTCGAGCGGCTGCGCGCGATGGGGATCTACGCGATGGGCTTCAGTGCCGAACTCGGTGGGCCCGGGCTCACCTCGCTGGAGCAACTGGAGGTGTTCGAGGCGCTGGCCTACGGCGACACCGCCACCGGCTGGTGCGCGATGATCGGCGCGGCGACCGGCGTCTATGCCGGGTTCCTCGACGAGCAGGCCGTCGCCGAGCTGATGCCGACCCGCGATCTCATCACGGCGGGACTGATCGCGCCGGCGGGCCGAGCCGATCGCGTCCCCGGCGGCTACCGGCTGAGCGGGCGCTGGAAACTGGGCAGCGCCATCAACCATGCCGATCTCGTGGTCGGCGGTGCCATGGTGTTCGACGACGGTGCGCCGGCCGCCGACGGTGCCCCGCTCGCGCGGATGTTCTGCATGCGGCGTGATCAGGTACAGGTCTTCGACACCTGGGACAGCACCGGTTTGCGCGGCAGCGGTAGCAACGACTACGCCGTCGACAACCTGTTCATCCCCGAGCACCATTGCTTCGACTTCTTCGAACCGAAAAGCGGCACAGGCAAACTCGCCGAACCGGAGACGTTGCCCCGGGTGATGCCCGGTGTCCCGCTCGGTGCCGCGCGAGCCGCGCTCGATCACGTCCGCGAGCTGGCCGAGGGCAAGGTGCTGCCCGGTACCGGCCAGCGGTGGGCGAACAATTATCGCGTCCAATACATCCTGGGCGAGTGCGAGATGGACTACATCGTCGCCCGCGCTGCGGTGGTGGAGAGTCTGCGTACCCAGTGGGAAGCCTTGGACCACAAGCGTTTCGCCGAACTTCCCGCCGATCTCCGGATCCAAACCCTGCTGACCCGGACCCACGCGTACCGGGCCTGCCGCCGCATCGTCGCCCGGCTGTGCGAGCTGGTCGGCACGGCGTCGGTATACAAACCGAGCCCCCTCGACGTCTGGTTGCGCGACACCAGCACCATGACCACCCATCTCATGGCCCACGACCAGATGCTCCAAACAGCAGGCGCCTTTCTCCTCGGCGGCACCCCCGAATTCCCCCTGGTGGTAGGCGAGCGCTGAGCCCTACGGCGCGACCGCTTTCACGTAGCGGTGGGCCGGGACTTCGATGGGGCCGTTGGGGCCTGGAGCATGATGGGTGAACAAGCCCTTGTCGGTCCAGCCGTGGGTTTCGTAGAACCTGCGAGCTCGGGCGTTGCCCGCGACGACCGCGAGCCAGGCTTCGCGGTGGCCGCCGGCGTGTACCCGCTGCTCGGCGGCGGCCAGCAGCGGGGCGGCGAGGCCGGTACCGCGGTGCTGGGCGGCGACGTAGACCTGCTCCACCTCGTCGCCGACCACCATGACGAACCCGGCGACGGTGTCGGCGACGATCGCGACGGTGGTCTGCGGAACCCGCTGTGCCGCACGGGCGTCGAAGGAGGCGCGGGAGCGGGCGCGCAGCAGCTCGTCGGGCACGTTGCCCAGGTGTGCGACCTGCCAGCCCTCGTGCCAGATCGCCGCGATCGCCGCCGTGTCCTCGGTGCGGGCCTGCCGCAAGGTCGCCCCGTCCTGCATTTGCGCACTGTAGCAACGGCGGTCTGCTGTTGGCAGACACAGGGGCGATCAGGGGTTGGGCGCGATTACACCTGAGGCATGATCGAAACATCGCACCTGGACTATCGAGGCCAACTTGCCGACAGATTGTTCCGCCATCGGACGATCTTGCTCACCGGTGAGGTCGACGACGCGATGGCCGAGCGGGCCTGCACCGAGCTGGTGCTGCTGTCCGCCGAGAACGCCGCACGTGACATCGTCGTCTACATCAACTCACCCGGCGGCTCGGTGCTCGCCGGACTCGCCATCTACGACACCATGAAGCTGATCCCCAACGACGTGGTCACCGTCGCGGTCGGATTCGCCGCGAGCATGGGGCAGGTGCTGCTCGCCTCCGGCACGCACGGCAAGCGAATCAGCTTGCCGCACAGCCGGATCATGATGCATCAGCCGTCCGCGGGCATCGGCGGCACCGCAATGGATATCGCGATTCAGGCGGAGAATCTCGAGTACATGAAGTTGCAGTCCGAACAGATCCTGGCGGCCGAGACCGGCCATACGCTCGAGGAGATCCGCGAGGACAGCGACCGGGACCGCTGGTTCACCCCGGAGCAGGCGCGCGAATACGGGATCGTCGATCGGATCGCCGAAAACTTCCACCAGATCGCACCATTCACCAACGGACACCGAGCGGGGCTGTAGTCATGTCGCAGTACACCATTCCGCACGTCATCGAGCGGACGCCGAACGGCGAGCGCTCCTTCGACGTGTTCAGCAGATTGCTCAACGACCGAATCATCTTCCTCGGCACCGAGATCGACGACGGCGTCGCCAATGTGGTGATGGCGCAGCTGCTGCATCTGGAGTCCGAATCGCCGGACCGCGAGATCGGCATCTACATCAATTCGCCGGGCGGCTCGAACACCGCGATGCTCGCGATCTACGACACCATGCAGTTCATGCGCACTCCGATCGAGACCTACTGCATGGGCCAGGCGGTCTCCGCGGCGGCGGTGCTGCTGGCCGCGGGCGCCCCGGGACGCCGGTATGTGCTCGCGCACTCGCGGGTGCTGCTGCATCAGCCGTCCGCGCAGGGGCAGGGCACCATTTCCGACCTGGCACTGCAGGCGGCGGAGGTGATGCGGATCCGCGCGCAGACCGAGGAGATCTTGAGCAAACACACCGGTCAGCGCGTCGAGCAGTTGCGCAAGGACACGGCACGGGACCGGGTCTTCACCGCCGCGGACGCCGTGGCGTACGGGCTGGCCGACGAACTGATCGTGACCCGCAGCCATTGAGCGCGGATCCAGCGCGGCGTCGAGGGGTCAGCACTCGGCGCCGCGGCTCTGGATATCGCGGAACGCGCTGTCCCTGAGCGGGTTTCGCGGGTCAGGCGGCCAGCGCCAACATCTCGACGCGGGTCTCGGAGACCTTGCGGGGGCGCAGTTGGCGCAGCGCGCCCAGGCGGCGCGCGCCGCGGAAGAGCAGCGATTCGATCGGCATGCCGAGCGCGCCGCAGATCGAGTGCAGCATCTCCGAGGACGGTTCCTTGCGGCCCCGCTCGATCTCGGACAGGTACTGCTTGGACATCCCCACCTCGGCCGCGACCTCGGCCAGCGTCCGATCCTGGTCCAGCCGCTCGTCCCGCAGCACCTCGCCGTAGACGGCGCGCAGCAGCGGGGTCGCCGCCTCGACCGGCTCGCGATGAGGCTCGGCGCGGCGGCGCGCGGCGAGTTCGACTACCACGCCATCCTCTTCTGCTGCCATACCCACGAGTCTCGCACCCCGCGCCGCCGACCGACGCGATGTTCACCCAGGGCGGAAGTGCCACCTGTGCGCGGAGGTCGGCGAGCATGTTTGCGCAGTGTTATCGGGGTACTCGACGCGCAGGAGGTGTGACATGCCGAAGCAATGGAGTGATAAACGGGAACGTCAATACGAGCACATCAAGGACTCGGCCGAGGATCGTGGCGCGAGCACCAAACGGGCCAAGGAGATCGCGGCGCGGACGGTGAACAAGAACCGTGCGCAGTCCGGTGAGTCCGAGACCGCGAGCCGCTCCTCGATCAAGGACAAGTCACCGCAGAGCCGCGGCGGACAGCGTTCCGGGCGCAAGGGACCCAAGGGGCCGACCCGCGATCAGCTGTACAACGAGGCTCGCCAGCGCAACATCGAGGGGCGTTCCAAGATGAACAAGTCCCAGCTGGAATCCGCGCTCGGCCGTAAGTAGCGCCCGGAATGCGCTCCTGGTGCAGGGTTCGCACCTGCGCGGGAGCGTATTCGCGCGGATGGGGGGAGTAAAAACCGAATTCTCCTTGTCGTAGAGATGTGCTTCGCTGAGCAACGGCGGCGAAGCACATTGGTCTGTGGATGGGAGAACTGCCGTGGTAGCGATCGACGTCGAACGGCCGATTCGCGGAGGACGAACCTGGGCCGGGTGGCGGGGCATCGCGGAGCGCGGACTCGGCGGCGTGCCGCCCACGGCGCTGGTACTGGCCGGAATCGTCAGCGTGCAAGTGGGCGCGGCGCTGGCCAAACAATTGTTCGCGGCGACCGGGGCCGCGGGCGCGGCCGGCATCCGACTGGTTTTCGCCGGGCTCGTGCTGGTGTTGTTCTGGCGTTCGGCGTTGCGCATCGGCTGGCGCGCGGTGCCGGTGGCGCTCGCGTACGGCGCGGTGCTCGCCTTGATGAACCTGTCCATCTACGAGGCGATGGATCGCATTCCGCTCGGCATGGCGGTGACGATCGAATTCCTCGGACCGCTGGCCGTCGCGCTGGCCGGGTCGCGACGCTGGATCGACCCGGTGTGGGCGGTGCTGGCGGGCGGTGGCGTGCTGTTGCTGACCCAGGCCGAGGGGGACGTCGAGTGGGTCGGCGTGCTGCTGGCGCTGGCGGCCGGGGTGTGCTGGGCGGGCTACATCCTGTTGAGTGCGGCCCTGGGCGAACGGACCAGCGGCGGTGGCGGACTCGCGATCGCGATGGCCTTCGGCGGGTTGCTGATCGCGCCGATCGGGATCATCGAAGCGGGCAGTGCGCTGCTCGATCCCGAGATACTGGTGGTGGGCTTCCTGGTGGCGATGCTGTCCTCGGTGCTGCCGTATTCGGTGGAACTCGAAGCGTTGCGGCGCATTCCACCCCGGGTGTTCGGGGTGCTGATGAGTCTGGAGCCCGCGGTGGCCGCGCTGGCGGGTCTGATCCTGCTGGGGCAGGTGATGAACATTCCGCAGTGGTTGGGGATCGTCTGCGTGGTGGCCGCCTCGGCGGGCGCGACCCGCACCTCGGGCAAGGCTTGACCCGGATCGGGTAACTCGCGGCCTCGTCAGCGGCGCATTCCCGCCCGTATCGCGCTGTGGCGGGGCGAGTTCGGCGGTTCGGGCGCGCACCGGGCCCGGCCGGGGTGAGGATCTAGGGGAGTTGCCCCGGGTGCGTGGCCACGTCGGCCGGGGTACGAACCGGTGATCAGGACGGATAGGACCCTCGGGATGCGGATGCGAATCGGTGTTGTGGCGGGAGTGTTCGGGGTGGCGGCGGCGCTGGCCGCGCCCACGGCAGGGGCGACGGTGACCCAGGTTTCGATGTACCCGGGGATCAATTTCGGGTTGGCGACCAACTACGGGACCGGCTGTACCTACACGGCCCGCGCGGCGGTGACCGATGTGACGCAGCCCGTGGTCTTCTACGACAACGGGGTGCCGTTCGCGGCCGTGCGTCCGTCCGGCGGCACCGCGCTGAGCGACTGGGTGCCCGCGACGGAAGGTCCGCACACGATCAGCGCGGTGCAGGCCCCCGACGACCGCATCGTCGCGAGCGTGGACCTGCGCGTCGGGCGCGGCGTGCATCTGGGCTACGGCTGCAACGTCTTCGGCGGCTGATCCCGCGGACTACACCAGGTGAAGCCCGGTTGGCACGCGCGTACCGGGGTGGCGTCGGCGTGTGGCGAATCGTCTGCTCCGTCCGGTGGCCGCGACGCCGAACGAGGGCTACCATCAGCGCATTCGAGCGCCCGCCGAGGAGAACAGTGATGCCGGAGACTCCGCTCGGGGCAGCGGTCACCGCCCCACGTCGCGGCGCGTGGACAGCGGGGGTGCGCTCATGATCCGGGTCGAACTCGATATCCGTTCCGGCAGGCCGAATCCCCAGTGGCGGTTGTCCTCCGGCGACGAGGCACAACTGCACGGTTTGATCGCCGCGGCACCGCGGGCGGCCGACGGCGGCAGCGAAAACGACAGCGAATACCAGGGTTTCCTCGCGCAACTGTCGGAGGCGGAGACGCTGCGGGTGCAGCGCGGAGTGATCGAGATCGAGCGCGGCGGCGAGCGCACCTATCGCACCGACGCGGACCGCGCGGTCGAGCGCTGGTTGCTGGCGACCGGGCGCGCGTCGCTCGAACCGTGCGATTACCAGGCCGTCGTGGCGGCACTCTGGGCGTGAGTTCGCGGGCATGACACTTGTCATGCCGCAGTCGTGATGGTTGACAGATCCGCCTGCTCCCCGGCGTCCGTAGCGTCAATTCTCGTAGCGCACCGCTGAATACGCCGCCGAGGAGCACCCGATGACCGTCACCACCGACACCGTCCAGCCCGCTGCCACCGTCGCACCGGTGAGCCACCTGAGCCTGCTCGCGCCGATCGCCCGCGATATCGCCGTCCCCGTGGGCGCCTACTTCCTCATGCACGCACTGGGTTACAGCGATTTCGCCGGGCTGCTGGCCGGCACCGTGGTGTCCGGGGCGATGGTGGTCGTCGAGGCGATCCGGCACCGCAGGCTGGAAGTGTTTCCCGCGATCCTGTTGAGCGTCTTCGCTTTCGGCCTCGTCACGTCGCTGATCAGCGGCGACCCGCGGATGATGATCGTGAAGGATTCCGCGGGCACCCTGCTGATCGGTCTGGCCTTCCTGATCAGCGCCGTGGTCGGCAAGCCGCTGACCTACCTGGCGGCGCGTAAAGCGGCCGTCGCCGGTGGCCCCGCCCGGGTCGCCGCCCTCGAAGCGGTCTACCGCGACAACGCCGCGAAGCGCCGGATGTTCGCCGCCCTGGCCGTGCTGTGGGGCGCGGGTCTGGTGGTGGAGGCCATGATCCGGGTGGTGCTCGCCTACCAGTTGCCGATTCCGACCATGGCGTGGCTGTCGCCGGTCCTGATGATCGCGGTGATCGCGCCGCTGCTGGCGGTCACGGTCGTACTGCGCAAGCGGGCCGATCGCGCCTGAATCGCGCAGTTCACCCGCTCGCTCGGCCCGGTCCGCCACGGACCGGGCCGACGTCGTGAACTCGGTCACCGGGCGCGCGCAGGTAGTGTCGGTTTCGTCGAGTTTGCCACCCCACGGAATGGAGAAAGCAGTGCAGATCCAGATCAATACCGGAAGCGGCATCCACGGCGGCGCGAGCCTGATCGAGCGGGCCGAAGCCGAAATCGCCTCGGTGCTGGACCGTTTCAGCGCGCAGCTGACGCGGGTCGAGGCGCATCTCACCGATCAGAACGGCGAAAAGGGCGGACCGGACGACAAGCAGTGCGTGCTCGAGGCGCGGCCGAACGGTCAACCGCCGGTCGCGGTCACCCATCGGGCGGCGTCGGTCGAGGAGGCCTACACCGGTGCGGCCGAAAGCATGGCGCATCTGCTCGACAGCCGGTTCGGCAAGCTGCACCACACCAAGGGCGGGGAGTCGATCCGGCACATGACGCCGGCTCCGGAGTAGCCCGCCGCGGTCGTCAGGCCCCGGTGGTGGAACCGGGGCGGACGATCATCAGCACGGTGACGACCACCCACAGCAAGTTGAAGATGCCGGTATCCATGCCGAGCCGCCGGATCAGTGCCGGGGTCGTGGCAGGCAGATCGGCGAGGATCTTGTGCTGACCGGGCAGGATGAGCATGGCGAGCACCCCGGCGGCGGCCGCGGTCAAGCCGATGGAAACGATGAGCCACTTGTCGGTGAGCACGCCGAGGCTCAGGGCGGTGAGCGCGCCGAAGGTGGGCACCAGGATTCCGATGTAGGCGTAGACCCGGCAGATGCGATGCAGCGTCGCCAGTACGGCGGCGTCGCGATCGTTCGCGGGGCCGGCGAGGGCGCGGCGAGTGGTGGGCGCGAACATGCTCGCCGCGACCGTGACCGGCCCGACGGCGATGATCACGGCCAGCACATGGACCGAAAGCAGGAACTTCGTCACAGCCGCGAGGTTAACGATCTTCGGGCCGCAGCGAAATAGGCGAAACGGCCATACACCGGTCGATTCTCGCCAATAGCTCTGACGTCGTGGTTTGCAGAAGATGTACTGCTCGTGGCTATTGGCTGGAATCCGGGTGCACCCTATCCTGAAGCCATGCATGTCGTAGCCGTCCTGGCGCTGGACAAGGTCATTCCGTCCGACCTCGCGACGCCGGTCGACGTGTTCGGCGGTGCCCGCCTGCCCGACGGGCGGATGGCCTATCGGGTGCGGGTCTGCGGTGTCACCCCCACCGTCGACGCGGGCGCGTTCACGCTGCATCCGCCCTACGATCTCACCGCGCTGGCCGACGCCGACACCATCATTGTGCCCGGCCGGGCCGAGCCCGAGCGGCCCGTGCCGGAGGAGGTGCTCGACGCGCTGCGGCGGGCGGCGGCCGCAGGCACCAGGATCGCGTCCATCTGCGTGGGCGCGTTCGTGCTCGCCGCGACCGGCCTGCTCGACGGGCAGCGGGCGACCACGCACTGGATCGCCGCGACGCAGTTCGCCGCTCGCTATCCCGAGATCGACCTCGATCCGGATGTGCTCTATGTGGACAACGGTCAGCTGCTCACCTCGGCGGGCGCCGCGGCGGGAATCGACCTGTGCCTGCACATGATTCGGCGTGACCACGGTTCCGCGGTGGCCGCCGACACCGCGCGGCTGTCGGTGGTGCCGCTGGAACGTGAAGGGGGACAGGCGCAATTCATCGTGCACGACCAGCCGCCGACCCCGCGGGGCTGTTCGCTGGAGCCGGTGATGCAGTGGATGCGGGACAATTCCGCGAAGGATCTGACCCTCGACGACATCGCCGCGCACGCCAAACTCAGCACCCGCACCTTGAACCGGCATTTCCGCGAGCAGGTCGGCACCACGCCGCTGCAATGGTTGCTGCGGGCCAGGATTCGGCAGGCGCAGTACCTGCTGGAGTCCACCGGTCACCCGGTGGACCGGATCGCCGGGCAGGTCGGGTTCGGCTCGCCGACGGCCTTCCGGGATCGATTCAAGCGCGTGGTCGGCACCACCCCGCAGAGCTACCGTGCGGCGTTCCACGGTGCGGGCGTCGGCAACTGAACCCGGCGGAAAATGCATGTCACGTCAAAAACGGAGCTTTGTTCTCCGTTTCTCGATAGGATCGGTTTGTTCATCCTGATCCACCATCGAGGCAAGGGGCAGGTTCATGACCGAGAGTGAGGCACCATCCGGGCTCGACCCGGCCGATATCGATTTCGAACAGGCCTACCAGAGCGGCACCCTGGTCGAGGGTGCCGTGATGGATCGGCTGCCCTGGGAGATAGATCGCCCGCAACCGTTGCTCGTAGAGTTCGAGCGCAGCGGCCGGGTCACCGGCGATGTGCTCGACATCGGTTGTGGCCCAGGGGATACCGCCATTTACCTGGCCGGGCTCGGCTACCAGGTGACGGGCCTGGACTTCGCGCCGACCGCCATCGAGAAGGCCCGCGCGCGGGCCGCCGAGCGCGACGTGACGGTGGCCTTCGCCGTCGCGGACGCCACCGAACTCGGCGGGTACGACAGCCGATTCGACACCGTGGTCAGCAGCGCGCTCGCGCACTGTCTCGACCCCGAGCAGCGCAAAGCGCATGTGGCAGCACTGCATCGGGTGATGCGGCCCGGCGCGCGACTGTTCCAGCTCTGCTTCTCGGCAGGGCCGCACAGTGCCGGCTACGCGCCCTATGCGGTCGGCGAAGACGAGTTGCGCGCCGCCTTCGCCGCGCCGGACTGGCGGCTCACCGAGCTGCGGCCCGGCAAGTTGACCGCGATCAAACCGCCGCCGGCGTTCCTGGAGCTGCTGCAGGGCATGCCGCTCGAACTGGACGCGGACGGTCATCTGCTGCTGCCGGTCTGGGTGCTGGAAGCCGAACGGGTCTGAATCGATGCGCGACCGATGATTTTCTTCGCGCCGTACCGTCGGATCAGGCAACGTACTCACCACTGATCCAGGAGTTGGGCGATGAGAAAAATCACCGCAGGTCTGTTCATGTCCCTCGACGGCGTCATCGACAACCCGCAGGACTGGCACTTCCCGTACTTCAACGACGAGATGGGCGTTGCGGTCAACGCCCAGCTCGGCGCCGCCGACACCCTGCTGCTCGGACGCAGCACCTACGAGGGTTTCGCGGGTGCCTGGCCGGAGCGGGAGGCCGCGGGTGGCGAGGACGCCGCTTTCGCGAAGGTGCTCGGCGATGCGCGCAAGGTCGTCGTCTCGCACCAGGATCTGGAGTTCACCTGGCGTAATTCCGAGGTGTTGCAGGGTGGGCTGATCGAGGGCGTCACCGCGCTGAAGAACGAGCCCGGTGGCGATATCGGTATGAGTGGTTCGGTCTCGGTCGTGCTCCAGCTGCTCGACGCCGGACTGCTGGACGAATTGCACCTGCTGGTGCATCCGATCGTCGTCGGCAAGGGCGCTCGGCTGTTCCCGGACCGCGAATCGACGCTGCCGCTGCGGCTGCTCTCCTCTCAGACGTTCGAGACGGGCGTGCTCAACCTGATCTACACCCGCGACGAGGCGGCGACCACCGCCACCTACGACGACGCGAAAGTGCATCTGCCCGAGGCGGATCAGTAGTCGTCGCGCCGCTGGGCGGGGGTGTCGAGCAGGTGTGCGAGCTGCTTGACCACCTCCGCCGCCAGGACCGCCTGTCCGGCCGCGGAGAAATGAATCCGGTCCGCGCTCAACAGATTCGGGCGGTCGTTGAGCGGGTGCTCCCAGCACTCGACCACGGCGACATCGTATTCCGCGGCCAAGGCGCGGGTGAGGTCGTTGAGCCGGCGGACACGATCGGTCCAATCCGGGAAGACCGGCACCACATAGGCTTTGCCGAGGGTGAAGACGGTCATCGTGGCGCCGGTGCGTGCACCCAGGCGATACATATCGCGCAGCTGCTGCTCGATCTCACCGAAATCCGGTGTGCGGCGGACGATATCGTTGGCACCGCTGGACAGGTGCAAGAGGTCCGGGCCGAATTCCAGCAGTCGATCCGCTTGGTGCCGGACGACCTCCGCGGTGGTCGCGCCGACCACACCGGTATTGCGATACGCGAGATCGGGCCGCACCCGGCGCAGCACGTCGGCGACGCGATCGGCCCAGCCGAGGGTCGTGTAGCCGGGGCTGGGGTCGCCGGTGCCCACCGACAGGCTGTCTCCGATCACCGCGAAGCGCCGCCAGGGGGAGTCGTAGAGCAGGGCCGCGGCCTCCAGCGGGGGTAGGCAGAACGGGTCGGTTTCTTCGGTGGTGGGGCACGCCACGGTCATGAACAAACAATACGTTCGACCGTATGTCTATATCAAGGGTCAATCTTCGGCCGCCATGGCTTGGAGTAGATCGCGCAGCGCGCGCTGCTGAGCGGCGGTGAGCGAGGTCAGCGGCGAGTCGGCATTGAGCAACTCGACCGCAACCGTCCGCTGCCGGGCGCCGGCCGGGGTCAGCACGATCTGTTTGGCGCGCCGGTCGCTCGGGTGTGGCTCGCGGCGGATCAGCTCCTGTTCCTCGAGCCGGTCCAGGACGAAGGTCGCATTGGACGGCTCGCACGACATCCGGGTGGCGAGTTCGCGTGCGGTGATCGGCTCTGACAATTCACGCAGGGCGATGACCTGGGACGGCGTCAGGTCCAACTGCTCGGCGACGCGACGGACGTGCTGGTCGAGGCGGTGGGTGAAGCGGTGCACGAGTTTGCAGACGTCCCGGTCGAGTTCGGTCTCCACGGGCGGCGGGGGTCGGCGCTTCATTGCATCGAGTCTAGCGCGTATCGTTCGAACTGTGATAGTTCTAGTTCGTATCATTTGAGTTCGAACTATATGAGGATGCTCTGATGCGCCCTGCTGTCCTGTCCCTGATGTTGGTGGTGTTCGGTCTGACGACCGGTGAGTTCGTGATCGCCGGGATCCTGCCGGAAGTGTCCGGCGGGCTATCGGTTTCGGTGCCCGCCGCGGGCATGCTGGTGACCGCCTACGCGATCGGCATGATCGTCGGCGGGCCGGTGGTGACCATGCTGACCGCGCGGGTGTCGCGCCGGCGGCTCGTCGTCGGGCTGGTCCTGTTCGCGATCTGCGCCAACCTGGGCTCGGCCTTCGCGCCGAATTATCCTGTGCTGCTGGCGATGCGGGCGGCCGCCGGACTGATCGTCGCCACCTTCTTCGCGGTCGCGATCGCCACCGCGGTCTCGACGGCCGAACCCGGGAAAGAAGCCACCGCGGTCGCGCGGGTCGCTCTCGGACTGAACCTCGGGATCGTGCTCGGCACGCCGATCGGCGCGCTGATCGGTCAAAACTTCGGCTGGCGGGCGACTTTCGTCGCGGTGGCGTTGTGCGTGGGTCTCGCGTTGCCCGTGGTGCTGCGGTACCTGCCGGACGCGCCCGGGACCGCTGCCGAATCGGTATTCGGGGAGTTGCGCGTGTTCGGCGACCGGGCGGTCTGGGCGGCGATCGCGCTGACGGTGCTCGGAAACATCGGCGTGGTCACCGTTTTCACCTTCATCACACCGCTGCTCACCGATTTCAGTGGATTCGGCGCGGGCGCGGTGCCGGTTCTGCTGCTGGTATACGGGGCGGGTGCGGTCGTCGGCAATCAGGTGGGCGGCTGGCTCGCCGACCGCACCCGGGCAGGGGTGGCGAGCCTGCTGGCGGCGCTCGCCGTGGTCCTCTTGCTGTTCTGGGCGCTCGGTGACGGCCGAATCGCCGCGGTGCTACTGACTTTCGGGCTCGGCGCGCTCGCGTTCGCGATCGTTCCCGGCATGCAGACCCGGGTGATCGCCGCGGCCGCCGCAGCGCCGACCCTGGCCGTCGCGGTGAATGCCTCCGGCTTCCAGCTGGCGGCCGCCGGCGCGGGCCGGCTGGGTGGCTGGGTGCTCGGCGACGGTTCGGGGCTGCGGGCGATTCCCCTGGTGGGCGCGGTGCTGACGCTCGCCGGCCTGGCCCTGGCGCTCGTGCTGCTGTGGCGGGACCGCGAACAGGTCGGCGAGTCCGCGCCGGAGCTGGCCGAGAAGCGTTAGGCGGTCAGTGCTTTCGCGACGATGCCGCCGGTGATCGCCTTCGTCAGATAGTGGGTCGAGTCGTGCGGGCTGGCGCCGTTGTCCAGTGGTTCCTCGGTGACCGGCACCACGCCGGCGCCGGGGAACGGCGGGAAGAACGGGGTGAGATCGAGATGCGCGGCGACCAGATCGTCGCGGTCCACCAGATTGTGCCAAGCGGCAACGGCTTTCGGGACCATGGCCGGTTGCGGGCGGAGCCGCTCGTAGATGACGGTGCGCAGGCCGAGCGGGGAACCCATGGTCAGCAGGGTCACCTCTTGGTCGACGCGATGCAGCGCCTCGTAGGCGACGACCGAGCCGAGCGAATGCGCGACGACCAGTTCGGTCTCCGGCCCCACCTGCGCGAGCACCTGCTGTTGCGCGTACTCGCGCACGTTCTCGTCGGTGAAATAGCGGGCCACCTGGGACAGCGCGCGCACCACGAACTTCTCCGCAAGCCCGATGCCGAACGGTGCGAACCAGCGCAGCCGCACCAAGGCGTTGAGTGCCGGGCGCAGTGCGGCTTTGGGTCCCTGCGGCTTGGCCTCCGGCGGCACCACCGCGGTGAGGCGCTGGGCGGTCAATCGATCCCGCTGGTCGCCCGCGTGCTCGGCGGCCGTGGCCAACCAGAGTTCGGCGAGCTGTTCCATCAGCTCGAGTTGCTCTGCGTCGAGATCGCCGACGGCGCCGCCCTGCGCTCCTTCGGCCAAGAACTGATTGCCGTAGAACGCCATCCTGGTCGAGATGTCGCCCGGTCTTCCGTTGCGCCACAGGCGATCGGCGAGTTCCAGGTCGCCGTGGTTGCGCACCCCGCCCGCGAGGCCGGGCAACCACTGCGCCTCCAGCGTGTCGGCCGACGCCTGTTCCTGTGCGATGCCGTGTACGAGGACGATCGTTGCCAACGTCCCCACCCCTTTCCTCCGGCCGTGCGGCCTGCGCCATAGCGCCGTGCCTTCCGTCGGGATCGAAGACGCTCTGAGCATAATCCCGCCATCCCCAACCCGCCCCGCGAATCAGCCCTCCGACAGCCGTTCGCTACCTGATCAACTCGCGAGGTCGGCGGGGTCGGTGTTTGCGCCGCAGAGGATGACGCAGACTTTTTCGTTGGGTGCTGGGGTGTAGGCGGAGGAGTGAAGGGCGGCCGGGGCGGTGGCGGCGCCGTGTTCTACGGCGAGGCGGTGCTCTTCCCAGAGGGTGCGGCGGGTGGCGATGATGGCTTCGTCGTCGACCAGGATCGAGTCGACGCGGTAGGACTGGGCGGCGTGCAGGGCCAATGCGGTGGCGCGGCGGGCGCCGAGGGAGTCGGCGGCGATCGAGTCGACCGGGACGTCGACCAGGTGGCCGGCCTCGACGGCGGCGTGCAGCGCTCGGCAGTTCCGTGGCTCGACGGCGACCGTGCGGATGCCGTAATGGTCTGCGGCGGTGGCGATTCCGGCGAACAACCCGCCGCCGCCGACGGCGACCACGACGGTGTCGAGGTCGGGCATCCGCTGCCGGATCTCTTCCATGAGGGTGCCTGCCCCCGCGGCGATCAACGGATGGTCGTAGGCGTGGGACAGCAGTGCGCCGGTCGAGGCCGCGAAATCCTGGCTCGCCGCCAGCGCGTCCGCGTACTGCGTGCCGACCAGATGCACTGTGGCGCCATAGGAATGCAGCCGCCGCACCTTCACCTCCGGTGCGGTGGCGGGCAGGAACACGGTGGCTTCGACACCCTGCGTCCGGGCCGCCCAGGCACAGGCGAGCCCGGCGTTACCACCCGAGGCGATCGTCACGCCCGCCGCGGGCAGGGTGCCGTTCTCCTGATGCGCCAGTAGGAAATTCAGCGCACCGCGGACCTTGAAACTACCGGTGTGCTGGAGCAGTTCCAGCGCGAACCACAGGTTCCCCGCACCGTCGCCCGCGGGCGCGAGGGTGATCGGCCGCACCCGGTGCGCCACCCGCGCGACGGCGGCCTTGATATCGGTGTGGCCGAGTTCCATTGTGCTCCTCAGTGTTCGCGGCGGTGCGGTGCGAACTCCAGGGTAAGCAGCGCGGCGGCCGCGATGAGCACCTCGCGCCAGCGGATCAGCACATACCGCTGGTCGGACAGCGCGTGGAACTTGCGCAGGAACCGATACAGCGATTCCAGCCGGATGAGCGGATCGCCGAGGTGCACGAGCGCATACATCAGCTTCGCGGTGCGCGACTTCTCTTTGTCGGCGAACAGCTCCGGGAATGGCGCGAAGGCCAACGAGATCCGAGTGATGCCGTGCTCGCGGGCGTAGTCGACCAGATCGATGATCATCCGCTCGTCCAGGCCGTTCGGGGCGCCCTTGCGCCGCCACGGCACGTCGAGGCTGAGTTCGCGGCCGCGCCCGGAGATGCCGTAGCGCTGGAAGCCCGACACCGTGCCGTCCGCGTCCTTGGCCATGACCACCAGCATGTTCGGGTTCCGGCCGTCCAGCAGGTGATCCAGGATCATCGAGAAGCCGCGGGTCTGCCTGCCCTTACCCCATTCGTCGACGATGCCGAGCAGTTCGGCGCGCTGGCCGTCGGTCAGGGCCGACTCGTCCACGATCTCGGTGGTGACGCCGAAATTGCGGGTGCGGCTGACGGCTTGGCGCAGGTTGCGGAAATGCCGGCCGACCATCGCGAAATCATCGACCTCGAGCATCACGTCGCGTCCGATCGGAACGGCGTGCAGCCCACGGTGTTCCAGCGCGCGCACGCGCCACAGCTCGGTCAACTCCGGGCTCGCGCCGAGTACGGCGATGCGCCAGCCCTGATTGAGCGCGAACTCGGAGAACTCGGTGAGCAGCGCGGGGAAGGCGGCGCGGTCGCCGATCGGATCGCCCGCGACCACGGCGATACCGAAGCGGGCCCGATAGCCGATGCCCGCGGTCGAATCCGCGTTGAAGAAGTAGGTTTTCGAGGAGTGCAGCGCGAAGGGGGCGAGCGGATCCCGTTCGGTGCGGCCGACGAGTTCGGCGACCCGGTACAGCTGATCGGGCTGCGGCCTGCTGGATTGCGGGAGCACCAGCAGGAAACCGCTCGACGCGAGCAGCACGAAACCGTAGCCGGGATGTTCGGCGCGATAGGCGAGATGGGCGATGGCCAGGACGAGCAGCGCGACCGCGAAGTGGGCCAGCGTGATCGGCCTGCGCAGGTGCAGCCCGCGGGCCACGAAGACACCGGCGAGCGAGACGGCGACGAACCACGCGTGGTCGACGCCGTGGTTCGCGGCCTGATGTGCCTCGTACACGAGCAGCACGCTGATCGCCAGGGCGGCGCCGATGAACACCGGCCGCACCCACGAGTCCGCCGGGAAAGCGGCTTGCCGGTATCCGATTCGCGTCGCCAAGCGCGCGGGCACGGCGGCCGCGGCGCGTTCCTCGCTCACATCCCCACCAGCTTCGCCATGTGGTCCTCCCGATGATCGCCTACCGAACAACATTAAGCGGAACCGGCGGTAACGGGGAACAGCGGTCCCCGAAAACCGGCCGGTTGGTCGCGTGACGGCACGATCCCGCGGTTGCTGGGGCCGAGGCCGACCCCAGGCGAAACATAGGATGATTCGGACTTATTCCGCGGAGAGCGAACGCCGGAACAATGTCACAAGATCGTCCAGGTGACGTCGGTAGGCGTCCTCTCGGTACACCGGGATGTCCCGCATGGTGAAACCGTGCGGTGCATCGGGGTAGACGACGGAGGTGTACCGCGTGCCCGCGGCGTCCAGTGCCTGCTCGAGGCGGGCGATCTGCTCGGGCGGCATGGACGAATCCTGATCGGCGTGCGCGACGAACACCTCCGCGGTGATGCCCGGCGCCGCGAAGTGCGGGCTGTCCGGCTGGTCCGCGGCGGCGAGGTTGCCGCCGTGGAAGCTGGCCGCGGCGGCGATGCGATCGCCGAACGCCGCGGCGGTGCGCAACGCGAGCCGCCCGCCCATGCAGTAGCCGGTGGTGGCCACTGGGCCTGGGGTCACCGCCGGGGCGGCGGCGAGCCAGTCCAGGTAGTACTGCGCGTCCTGCAGGGCGCCCTCGGGCGTGAGGGCGGCGCGCACCGGCGCCAGCTCGGCGAAGAACGCGGCACCCGCATCCGGCTCGGTGAAGTCCGGCATGGGCAGCACCGGCGCGCGGCCGGTGCGATAGAAGATGTTCGGCGCGAGCACGCTGAAACCTTGCGCCGCAATGGTCTCCACCAGTTCGCGCAGGTAGGGACGCAAGCCGAACGCGTCCATGTAGAGCAGGACGCCGGGGTGGCGGGCGCCGTCGTCCGGATGTGCGAAGTAGGCGTCCGCGGTGCCGTCGGGGAGGGGAATATCGATCGCCTGAAAAGCCACAGGGGAAGTCACCGGAGCGAGTCTACGGAGGAATATCGGCGCCGGTCGACCCGTCATTACCTTGGCAAATTACCGCATATCTCGGCGATTTCGGGCGTGTGTACGCTCCATTCGCCGCTGAAGTTGACATGCTCTCTGTCGGTGCCGTGTACGGCTCCCGAGTGGTCACGTTTCACCAGCGCCCGCGGGGTCCGCGCGATTACGTCACCGTGTTCGATCGCCGATCCGTACCAATCGCCTGGTGAATGGGCGCGACGAGAGGTTTGACTCGTGAAATTGAGCTGGCTGGTGGTTCCGGCGCTGGTCGCCGTTGCGGTGACAGGGTGCTCCGACGACACGTCGACGAGCCCGGAAGCGACCTCGTCGAGTGGTGCGGCGACCTCGAGTTCCGCTGCTCCGGCTGCCGATTCGAACAATGACGACGAAGCGGGCGGTGTGCGAATCGCGCTCGGTGAGACCAAAAAGGTCCCGATTCCCGCCGATGCGGTGATGGATATCCGAGTGCCCGCGGACTGGGGCGCCGCCGCGAATACGTTGCGCTGCACCGCGGTGGACAGTTCCGGCCGGAACGAAGATCTCCGGTCGAGCGACGTGAAAAAGACCGAAACGGTCAATGGCAAGGACTGGGTCACCGTGTGGACGTTTTCGTCCGCGCCCGCCGGTGAGGTCACCGTGGGGTGCAAGGACCCCGACTCGAGCATCGCGGCCGCCCATCCCGCGCCGTTCGTCCGCGTGGTCCCGCGCGGGGTGCTTCCGGTGCCGCCGCAGCGCTGAGCCCGCCTGCCGTTCTCGGCGGTCATGCGCGCGAACGCAGCCGACCCTGTCGGCGGATGCCGGTAGCGTCGAGTCATGAGCGCAGGCGGGTACCGGGAGCGGCCGTCGCGGTTCGCCCCGGCCGTGGCGTGGACCCGCACGGTGACCGCCCGGGACGCCACCGTGCCGGTGTTGCCGGACGGCTGCATGGATCTGCTGTGGGTCGGCGGACGACTGGTGGTGGCCGGACCCGATACCCGGGCTTTCCGGCCGGTGGTCGCGGCCGGTACCCGGTATGCCGGGTTGCGCTTTTTTCCCGGCACCGCGCCCGCCTTGCTCGGGGTGCCCGCGGCGGAACTGCGGGACCAGCGCGTCGAACTGGAGCAGATCTGGTCGTCGGCGTCGGTGCGGCGGTTGGCCGACCAGGTGACCGAAGCGCCGGATCCGCTGGCGGCCATGGAGGCGATCGTCCTGCGGCGCGCCGCCGCGGTGTCGCCGCCCGACCCGGTGCTCCGGCGGGTGGTCTCGGCCTTGGACGCGGGCTGGTCCGTCGGGGCGACCGCGGCGGCGGCGGGGCTCAATGCTCGGCTGCTGCATCGGCGTTCGCTCGCCGCCTTCGGTTACGGGCCCAAGACCCTCGCCCGGGTGCTGCGCCTGCAGCGCGCGCTGGCGCAGGCCCGCGCGGGCATGTCGTTCGCCGCGACCGCGGTCGGCGCCGGTTATGCGGATCAGGCCCATCTGGCGCGCGAGGTCCGAGATCTCACCGGAATGCCCTTGGGGCAGGTGCTCACTCGATCAGGGACCGCCGCGGACCAGGCGAGCGTCGGCTGACCCGTTTCAGTCGGTGGGGAGCGCGGCGTACAGGTCGATGCCGTTGCCGTCCGGGTCGAGCACGACCGCGTATCGCTGGCCCCAGAACGCGTCCCACGGCTTCAGTTCGCCGTGGTAGCCCGCGTCGACCAGATCGGTGTAGACGGCGTCGACTTCGGCGGGATCGGCGCACCGGAAGGCCAAGCCGATCCGGCCCGCGCTCGCCGGGGGTGTCCAGGTGGGGTGGAACGACTTGATCGTGGCCTCGGTGTCCAGGGCCAGCCGCAGTCCGTTCGGCAGGGCCGCCTCGGCATGCGGCGCCGCTTCCGAGCCTTCGGGGAAGTCGAGGCCGAGCCGCCGATAGAACGCGACCGAGGCGCTCATATCGGTGACGACAAGGCCGGCGACGTCGAGTTGAGGAGTCATACCCGAACGGTAGCCAGCCGCGGGCGCCGCAGTCTTGAACGAATCGGACACCGCGGCCGGCCGGTCAGCGGGCCGGGGCGGGCACCAGTTCGGCGATCAGGTTCTCCACCAGGATCCGGATCCGGTCGCGGATGGTGCGCACGACATCGATGGTCTGCTCGGACGGATCCGGCAGGACCCAGTCGCGGTAGCTGATGCCCGGGAAAAAGGGGCAGGCGTCGCCGCAGCCCATGGTCACCACGACATCGGAGAGGCCGACGGCGTCCATGGTGAGCAGCTTGGGGGTGCGGCCCGCGATGTCGATACCGACCTCGGCCATGGCGGCGACCGCGACCGGATTGAGCGCGGCGGCCGGCGCGCTGCCCGCGGTTCTGACCTCGATGCGGTCACCGGCCAGCGCGCTGAGGAACCCGGCGGCCATCTGCGATCTGCCTGCGTTGTGCACGCAGATGAACAGCACGCTGGGCTTGTGCGGCATAGAGGCGCCTTTCGGGGTGAGCTGAGCAAGGGGTATGCGGTGCCGCCGGACCGATCGTCCGGCATGGTGTCGCCGAAACGCTGTCGAAGCGTACGGGATACGTATACCAGCGTGGCGAAGATCGTTACCGCGCACCGGGTCCTCGCTTGCCGCGGCGGGCACGCGCCGCCGGTCGGGCCATCGAAGTTGTTGCTACACAGCAATAATCGGAGCATCGCGGCGGCGGGCGCAACGCGGCCGGTGCAGCTCCGGACCGGTCGGTATTTCCACGGCGCGGGCCGCGCTGTCGTCGCCGACAGCGCGGCCCTGCGGTGGAGTTCATGAAAACCGTTGACCTACAACGGATGAATCGGACTGGTCGAGCTGCCTCAGATCGGCCGGAAATCGATCATCTTGCGCAGCCGCAGCCGGTCTCGCTCCAGCCGCCGCGCTTCGAAGGCGATCGGGAAGTAGCGCACCCGCTCCGGCAGCAGCGGGACCGTGCGCGCGAGCACCCAGCCGAGCGCGCGCAGCTTCCGCTCGTCGGCCGCGGTCCAGGTGAGCCCGAGCTTGTCGCGGGCGACCTCGGGCGTGGTGCCGACGGTCACGAAGTACTGCATCCGCCCGATCGGGGCGGCCGCGCGCCGCCAGAGCGGCGCGAGCACCCGCGGCAGCTGCTTCGGCGGCGCGACCGAGCGGATCACCCGCAGGTAGTCGCGGGCGGTGTCGGTGGCCACCAGGTGGTTGGCCACCTGGTCGGCGAAGAACTGCTCGAACTCTCGATAGTTCGCCGGAATCTGCTTGGGCGGCACCGAGAAATTGCGCATGAGCTGCACCATCTCCTGGTAGACCGCTTCCTTTTCCGCGTCCGTGAGCGGATGGCGGGCGAAGTACCTGGCGTTCTCGGCGAACGCGAAGGTCCCGGTGTGCAACACCCAGGCCCACGGTCCCGCAGACAGCGCCTGGTGCCGGACGCCGTGTGCGTCGGTGGTGTTGAGCGCGGCGTGCATGGTGCGCAGTCGATCGGCCTCGGCGAGCGCCTCTTCGCCGCCGTAGATCCACATCATCACCGATGCGATGCTGCGGACCGCCCGGCCCATCGGGTCGGTGCGGAAGGTGGAGTGCTCGTCGACGACGGCCGAGATGCTCGGCTCCATGGTCTGCAACAGGAACGCCGAGCCCGCGGTCAGCGAGAAGGTGATCAGGCCGGTCTCGTCCCACAGTCGGCTGCCCGGTGCGAACGGGCGGCGGGGTGGCAGCGTCGCCGGGTGGGTGGCTTCGAGGGCGGCGGTCATCGTGATCTCCCTTGATCAGCAGCATTCAGGCGATGAGATAATCAGAGTAACATTCTCTCATCGTCTTTGGGGTGCCTGCGACCTACGCTTGGTTGCTATGACGAGCGAGTGGCGCAGTCGCGACGGCCGGATCGGCGTGCTCACCGGGGCGGGCATCTCTACCGACTCGGGTATTCCCGACTTCCGGGGCCCGCGTGGCGTGTGGACGAAAGACCCGATCGCCGAACTGCTTTCGACCTACGACAGCTACCTGGCCGACCCCGACCTGCGCCGGCGCTCCTGGCTCGCGCGCCGGGACAACCCGGCCTGGCAGGCCCAGCCCAACGCTGCACATCGGGCGCTCGCCGAATTGGCGCGGGCGGGACGGGCGGTCACCCTCATCACCCAGAACATCGACCGGCTGCACCAGCGCGGCGGTTTCCCGCCGGAGCGGGTGATCGAGATCCACGGCAACATGTTCGAGGTGGTCTGCGTCGAATGCGATTACCAGGCCACGATGGCCGACACCCTGGCGCGGGTGGCGGCGGGCGAGGCCGATCCGCCCTGCCCGAACTGCGGCGGCGTGCTGAAAGCCGCCATCATCATGTTCGGCCAGCAGTTGGACCGGCGCGCCGTGACCAAGGCCGCGCTCACCGCGGAAACCAGCGATATCTTCCTCGCGATCGGCAGTTCGTTGCAGGTCGAGCCCGCGGCGTCGATGTGCGCCGTCGCCGTGCAGAACGGGGCCGATCTCGTCATCGTCAATGCCGAACCGACCCCGTACGACTCGATGGCGACCGAACTCGTCCGCGAACCCATCGGCACCGCCGTGCCGCGGTTGGTCGCCGAAATCCTCTCGGCCGGAACGTGATCGGTCAGAGTGGGCCGAGCACGCGCTCGACGTAGCCGTTGCTGAAACGACCCTTCGGATCCAAGCGGCGGCGCACCTCGGCGAAGCGATCCCAGTCGGGGTAGCGCTCGCGCAACGTATCCGCGGTCTGGAAGTGCCGTTTGCCCCAGTGTGGCCTGCCGTCGTATTTGTCGAAAACCGCTTCGCAGGCACGGAAATACGGCTCGTAGTCCATGCCGCGGTACTGATGCACCGCGATGTAGCAGGTCTCGCGGCCGCCCGCGGGGGAGAGGAACGCGTCGTCGGGGGCGACCCAGCGCACCTCGATCGGCATCGGCGTCTCGAAATTGGTGGCCAGCGCTTTGATTTCGCGGATCGCCGCGGCGGAATGCGCGCGCGGGATCGCGTACTCCATCTCGGTGAACCGGACCAGTCGCGGCGAGGCGAACACCCGATAGGACCGATCGACCTGACGGCGATAGCTGCCCGCGTACGCCGCGCCCCGGTGGATCCACGGCACCATGCGCGGTTGCCAGCGGCCCAGTTTGCACAGCGCGTCGAAGGTGTAGTTGGACATCAGGATATCGGCGAACCAGTCGACGGTCTTGCCGCGCGGCTGCTCGGCCAGTTCGACCGGGTTGTTGCGCTTGGTCAGCGCCAGCGGGCTGTGCGCGAACATGTAGAACTCGAAATGCTGGTTGCCGTCGACGTGCGTATCCAGTTCTGCGAGTACGTCTTCCAGCGGGATCGGGCGCTCGACACCCTCGAGCACGAACGACGGCACCATTTGCAACGTCACCGCGGTGACGATGCCGAGTGCGCCCACGCTGACCCTGGCCGCGCGCCAGCCGTCCGGGTCGGTCTCGGCGTTCAGTTCCACCGTGCTGCCGTCGGCGAGCAAAAGTTCGATGGAATGCAGTGCGGCCGAGAGGTTTTGCAGCGTCACGCCGGTGCCGTGGGTGCCGGTCGCGGTCGCGCCCGCGACGGTCTGCACGTCGATATCGCCCAGGTTCGGAAACGCCAGGCCGTGCGCGTGCAGCGCGTTGCTCACCGCTTTGAGCGTGCTGCCCGCCTCCACCCGGACGCGTCCGGTGGCGGTGTCGACGTCGAGGATGCGATCGAGCTTCGACAGGTCGAGCAGGACGCCGTCGGTGAGGACGGCGTCGGTGAACGAGTGCCCGGCTCCGGCGACGCGGACGGTCTGTCCGGCATCGGCTGCGCGACCGAGGATCTCGGCGATGTCGTCAGTGCTGCGCGGCGTCGCCACGATTGCCGGTGCGCACTGCTGATCGCCAGCCCAGTTCACCCATGAGTTGGTCATGTGACCAACTGTAGGGGATGGCCTCCTGATGTGGGCTTTCTATAACGTAGTTGTTACCTTCTGCGGCCCGTGCACGCGCCCTTCGCCTGCTCTACCTCGACGTCGGTGAGCGGCGGTACGAGCAGTTGCTGTCGCGGGGTGCTGTCGGCGCGTACGCCGTTCAGGGCGATCGCCATGTAGCGCTGCCAGACATCGGGATTGACCGACCGGGAGAACTCGGCGATGCCGTCGACCATGTGGATCAGCGCGAAGAAATCGGACGGCTCGACGCCGGGGGCGAGCACGCCGGCCTCGCGGGCCCGATCCACGATGGCGGTCACGGTCGGCTTGATCCGGTCGCGCACCACCACGAAGCGGTCGATGTTGTCCTCTTCCAGTTCGAGCATGACCGAACTGAAGCCGCGGTTCACCGCCATGTGCCGGCAGGCGTACTCGAAGAACTCGACCAGGCCGAACCAGGGATCCGTGTGCCGATAGGCGGCGTCGGCGGCCTCGGCGAACTCTCGCAGGTTCTGCTCGAAGACCTCGGTGATGAGGTCCTTCTTGTTGGCGAACCGGCGGTAGACCGTGCCGACGCCGACGCCGGCGCGCTCGGCGACGTCGTCGAGGGTGATCTCGAGTCCGTGGTCGGCGAACAGCTCGCGCGCGGCGGCGATGATCCGCTGCTGATTACGCGCGGCATCGGCACGCAGGCGGCGGGGCGGAGAAAGTGCCGTGGCGTGATTCACACCCACATCCTAACAAGTATCGGGATTAAGCGGAGGCGTTCTCTCCGTTATGGTGGTAGCTTTTCACGGTAACCGGAGATGCCAACTCCGCATCAATACTCGAGACAAAGGGGACACATGACTACCACGTTCGACCGTGGGGCACCCGCCCCCGCGAAAGCAGACCAGGGCCGTCGCGGCTCGCACGCCCTGCGCTGGTGGGTGCTCGCCACTCTCGGCGTGGCACAGCTCATGGTGGTGCTCGATGCCACCGTCGTGAACATCGCACTGCCCGCCGCGCAGCGCGACCTCGGCTTCACCGACGGGGACCGGCAGTGGGTCGTCACCGGTTACGCGCTCGCGTTCGGCAGCCTGTTGCTGCTCGGTGGTCGCCTCAGTGACCTGTTCGGCCGCCGCAACACCTTCATCATCGGCCTGATCGGCTTCGCCGGCGCCTCCGCCGTCGGCGGCGCGGCCACCAGCTTCGAGATGCTGGTCGCGGCTCGCGTCGGGCAGGGCGTCTTCGGCGCACTGCTGGCGCCCGCGGCGCTCTCGCTGCTCACCGTGACCTTCACCGAACCGTCCGAGCGCGCCAAGGCCTTCGGCATCTTCGGTGCGGTCGCCGGCGCCGGTGGCGCGATCGGCCTGCTGCTCGGCGGCATGCTCACCGAATGGGCCAACTGGCGCTGGGTGATGTTCGTCAACCTCGCGTTCGCTGCCGTCGCCCTGGTCGGCGCGGTGCTGCTGCTGGCCAAGCACGTCACCAACGAGCGGCCCAAGCTCGACATCCCCGGCACCGTCGTGGTGACCGCGGCGCTGTTCGGCATCGTGTACGGCTTCTCCCACGCCGAGTCGACCAGCTGGACGAACCCGGTCACGCTGGCCTTCCTCATCGGCGGTGCGGTGCTGCTCGCGGCGTTCGTGGTGATCGAGAGCCGGGTCGCGCATCCGTTGCTGCCGCTGCGGATCGTGCTGGACCGCACCCGTGGCGGTTCGTTCCTGACCGTGTTCGTCATGGGCATCGGCATGTTCGCGATCTTCCTGTTCCTCACCTACTACATGCAGTTGAGCATGGGTTACTCGCCGATCAAGACCGGTCTGGCGTTCCTGCCGATGGTCGCGGCGATGGTCGTCTCGTCCACCACCGTGCCCTCGCTGGTGCTGCCCAAGCTCGGCCCGAAGATCGTGATGGCGGGCGGATTCCTGATCGCGGCCGGCGGCATGGCCTGGCTGACCCAGATCGGCCTGGACACCGGCTACTCCTCGCACATCCTGCCCGCGCTGATCCTGCTCGGTCTCGGCCTCGGTGGCGCGATGTCGACCGCGTTCCAGGGCGCAACCGCCGGTGTGCACCACGAGGACGCCGGCGTGGCCTCGGCCATGATCAACACCAGCCAGCAGGTCGGTGGCTCGATCGGCACCGCGCTACTGAGCACGATCGCCGCCTCGGCCGCCACGGACTACCTGTCCTCGCGCACGCCGGACCCGCTGACCGTCGCGCAGTCCGCGATCGAGAGCTACACCACCAGCTTCTGGTGGGCGACCGCGATCTTCGTGGCCGGCGCGGTGATCACCGCCGTGCTGATGCCGAACACGGTGCCCGCTCCGTCGGAAGGCGAGCCGGTCATCGTGCACTGAGTTGTTGGCCGCGTGGCCGCGGCGGGTTCGCGGCCCCTGGTGTCTCGCGGCCGAGCGGTCGAGACTTGCGCCTGCGGCGCGTGCGCTTCGACCGCTCGGCCGCGAGACGGCCGCGAACGGGTCGCTCGTAAGGCTCGCTCCGTGGTGCGGCTTCAGATGGATCGTTTCGATAGGGCTTTGCAGCACAGCGCCCGCGTTCTAGGTGAACGCGGGCGCTGTGTCGTCTGCAGGTGGTTCAGCAGTTACTGGGGGCGGGGAGGCCGGCGAAGCGGTCGCCGAGGTAGGTGAACGCTTGGGGGGCGCCTGCGGCGATCGCGGTGCCGTGGTCGGCGCCCGGCACCATGTTGAGCAGCACGGGAACGCCTGCGGCGCAGTAGCGTCCGAGCACGTCGCGCACGAGTTGCGGCGAGACCTGATCGTTCGCGCCGTGCCACTCGTAGATCGGCGTACGCGGGACGCCCGGGTAGATCTCGATGCTGTTCTCGTGCAGGATGCGCGCCACCGTCGGGTCGGCGTACATATCGCCGAAGAAGACGTCGCCGAAGCTCTTGTTGGCGCCCGCGTTGATGATCTCCTGGGTGCACGCGTTGGCGAGCTGGCTGCGCAACGCCAGGCCGGCCGGGTTCAGCACCTGGTCCATCGGCAGTTCGCCCGGGTATTCGCGCTCGAGGCCGATGGCGGCCGCGAACCCGAGCCCGAACAGCGGGCTCGGCTGCATGCCGACGTCGAGTGCCAGCTTGCCGATGTTCATCGGGACACCACCCTGGGCGGCGCCGACGATGTTCAACTCCGGCGCGTACTCGGGGGCCAGCGCCGCGGCGAAACCGGTCGCCATGCCGCCGCCCGAGTAGCCGGCCATGCCCACCGGGCTGAGCCGCAGATCCGCCGGGCCGAAACGCTGTACGGCGCGGATGCCGTCGAGAGTCAGCCTGCCGCCGAGCTTCGCGGCGCCGTAGGAGCTCATCGGTCCGAGATGATCCGGCACGGCCACCGCCCAGCCCCGGGCGAGCAGCAGGTTCAGCGCGGGCGCCTCCTGCATGGTGCCGTTGAAGATGCTGTGCGAGGGCGCGCACTGCAGGCCCAGCGAGTTGACGAACGGCTGGTAGGACACCAGCGGCCGGTTCATGCCACCGCCCGGGGGCAGCAGCAGGGTGGTCATCGCGGCGATCGGATCGCCTGCCGAATTGCTCGACCGGTACAGCAGCTGCCACGCGGACGCGCCGGGGAATCCGTTCGCGGCCACCGGCCTGCTGCGGATCACGTCACCGGGCTGGAAGTTTCCGACATCCGGTGGTGCCCAATAGAACCCGTCGCCGTCGGCGACCGGGTAGATCGGCGCGGCCACCGCCGGTGCCACGTGACCGAGTCCGGCCGCCGCCACCGCGAGTGCCGCGAGGGAGAGTCGCCGCAGTGACCGGCGGACGCCTAGCCGTCTGCCGGATATTTGCTGATGACCCGCTCGGCGTGCTGCCTTCGCCGTCGGGTGCGCATTCGGTTGTGCCCGCTGTGCCGCCATCGTTGCTCCGACCTGAGAGGTGAAGTGGGGGGAGACAACTTCGGCCAAACCTTCAGGCCATTCGTACGCGGAACTGGCCGGGATGTCAATGAACAACACTGTTCGCAGTCTTCGCGCGGGTGGGGTGCGGCTGAACGGACCGTCCGGTCCAACCGATAACATTGCCTGGATACGGTAAATGTCATGGGATGCATTGCCATCGGGATCCTGATGGTTCCGCACCCCGCGGGATGGGTAGCCCACAGACTGCTGCGTCCCGTTCTCCGGATCGGAGTGCTCGGCGGCTGCACTACTTCACCTACTGCCTCACGGTTCGTAGACTGCTCGGATCGGGTGGCTCGGGGGGATCGGTAGTGGCGTCGCCGGGGGACATCTGGCACGACTCGGCGGTCGACGGCGCGACGAAAGGGGGCCTGGGCATGAATGAAGCGGGACAGTGGCAGCCGGCGGCGCGGTTGACGGTGTTACTGGACGAAGACGACAAATGGCGACACACGCCCCTGTATGCCGAGATAGTCAGCCGGGCCCGGGACACCGGTCTCGCCGGCGCGAGCGTCTGGCGCGGCATCGAAGGCTACGGCGCGTCCTCGCGCATCCACACCACGCGCATTCTGGACATGGCCGATCACTTGCCGCTGGTGCTGATGCTCGTCGACGAACCGGAGCGGTTGCGCGCGTTCGTCGAGCAGAACGCGGAACTGTTCACCACCATCAACGTCGCGCTCTCGCCACTGGAGCTGTGGCAGGGAGCCGCCCGATGACACTGCCGTACCACCCCCTGGACCGTGCCGTAGCAGCACGTTTCGAGGCTCTGCTGCCACTTGGGGCACCGACCGTTAACATTGTCGGTTCGGCGCTGCTCGGTGGACTGGTCGGCGCGGGTGCGGGCAACTGGCTGCCGGCCGCCGCCGGTTTTCGCGGCGCGCTGATCACGTTCAGCACAAGCCTCGTCGCGGTATTCGCCGCGGCGTCGACGACACAGTGGTTGTGGACATGATCCTGATGACGAGCAGGGCGCAGCCGATACGGAAGGGAGACCCGAGCATGGCCCATGATCGAGCAGGGCGACTCGCGCGTCCCACCGACCTGGAGGACATCGCCCACCTGGTCACGGCCTATTACAGTCGCATCCCGGATCCGTCCGATCCGGCGCAGCAGGTGGTGTTCGGCACCTCCGGCCATCGCGGCTCGAGCCTGGACACCGCCTTCAACGAGGCGCATATCCTCGCGATCACCCAGTCGATCGTGGAATACCGTGCGACGCGCGGGATTACCGGCCCGGTGTATCTGGCCAGGGACACGCACGCGCTGTCGGAGCCCGCGCTGGTCACCGCGCTCGAGGTGCTCGCCGCCAACGACGTGGTGGCGATGATCGACGCCAGGGATCGGTACACGCCGACGCCCGCGCTGAGTCATGCTGTGCTGCGCCACAATCGGGGCGGCACCAAGCACCAGGCCGACGGCATCGTGATCACGCCGTCGCACAACCCGCCGCGCGACGGCGGCTTCAAATACAACCCGCCGCACGGCGGCCCGGCCGACAACACCGCCACCGACGCCATCGCCGCGCGAGCCAACGAACTGCTGCGCAGCGGCCTGTCCGGGATCAAGCGGACCACGCTGCAGCACGCGCTGGAGACCAACGTCCAGCGCTACGACTACCTCGACCACTACATCGCCGATCTGCCGAACGTGTTGAACCTGGACGCGATTCGCGGCGCGGGCATCCGGCTCGGCGCCGACCCGATGGGCGGGGCGAGCGTCGACTACTGGGAGGAGATCGGGCAGCGCTACGACCTCGAGCTCGAGGTTGTCAACCCGTTCGTCGACCCCACTTGGCGCTTCATGACGCTGGACAGCGACGGCAAGATCCGGATGGATCCGTCCTCGCGGTACGCGATGGCCTCGCTCATCGCGATCAAGGACGACTACGACCTGTCCACCGGCAACGACGCCGACGCCGACCGGCACGGCATCGTCACCCCCGACGGCGGGCTGATGAACCCGAACCACTTCCTCGCGGTCGCCATCGAATACCTGGTCGCGAACCGGATGGGCTGGGACGCGCTCACCAAGATCGGCAAGACGGTGGTCACCTCGTCGATGATCGACCGGGTGGTCGGCGTGCTCGGCCGCGACGTGCACGAGGTGCCCGTCGGGTTCAAGTTCTTCGTGCCCGGATTGTTCAGCGGCAGTCTCGCTTTCGGCGGTGAGGAGAGCGCGGGCGCCTCGTTCCTGCGGATGGACGGCACCGTCTGGACCACCGACAAGGACGGCATCCTGCTCGCACTGCTCGCCGCCGAGATCGCCGCGGTCACCGGCCAGAGCCCGTCGGCGCGGTACGTCGAACTCGAAAAGCGGTACGGCACTCCGGCCTACGCGCGGATCGACGCCGCCGCGACTCCGGAACAGAAAGCACTGCTGGCGAAGTTGACTCCGGACATGATCACCACCAAGGAGATCGCCGGTGAGCCCATCACGTCCGTGCTCACCAGGGCGAAAGGAAACGGCGCGCCGCTGGGCGGCCTCAAGGTGACCACCGAGAACGCCTGGTTCGCTGCCCGCCCGTCGGGTACCGAGGACAAATACAAGATCTACGCGGAGTCGTTCCACGGTCCCGAGCATCTGGCGCAGGTGCAGGCGGCCGCGGAGGAAGTGGTGGGACAGGCGCTATCCGGTGAGTGACGGATCGGCGAGCGGTAGCTCGAGCAACCGTCCCGAAGCCCTCCCCATCGAGATCTGGGTGCTCGTCGGCGGCGCGTTCGTCATCGCCATCGGGTTCGGTTTGGTCGCGCCGGTGCTGCCGCAGTTCGCGCGCAGCTTCGGGGTCGGGGTGGCGGCGGCATCGGCGATCGTGAGCGCGTTCGCGCTGATGCGGTTGCTCTTCGCGCCGCTGAGCGGACGGCTGGTGCAGCGGCTGGGCGAGCGGTCGGTGTATCTCGGCGGCCTGCTGATCGTCGCGGTCTCCACCGGTGCCAGCGCACTGGCCCAAAGCTACTGGCAGCTGATGGTTCTGCGGTCGCTCGGCGGGATCGGGTCGACCATGTTCACGGTGTCCTCGCTGGCGCTGGTGATCCGGATGTCGCCGCCCGCCGCGCGCGGACGGGTGTCCGGACTGTGGTCGACCAGCTTCCTGATCGGGTCGGTCAGCGGGCCGCTGGTCGGTGGTGCGCTGTCCGGGCTCGGGCTGCGGATGCCGTTCGTGATCTACGCGGTCGCGCTGCTGGCGGTGACCGTCGCGGTGTATCTGGCGCTGCGCGATTCGCAGCTCGCCGCCCCCGAACCCGTTGGCGGCGTGCGGATGATGTCGTTCCGGGAGGCGTGGGCGCGGTCGGAGTATCGCGCGGTGCTGTGGTCCAACTTCGCCAACGGTGCGGCGATCTTCGGTGTGCGGATGGCGTTGGTGCCCCTGCTGGTCGTGGAGGTGCTGCACCAGACGCCGGGCATGGCCGGGGTGGCGTTGACCGTGTTCGCCGCGGGCAATGTCGCGGTGCTCTTCCTCGCCGGCCGGTACTCGGATCGCCTGGGGCGCAAACCTTTTCTGATCGCGGGATCGCTGGTGTGCGCGGTGGGCACGGCCGGACTCGGCATCGCCGACACCCTGCCGTGGCTGCTCATCACGTCGTTCGTGGCCGGGCTCGGGGCGGGCATGTTCACTCCGACGCAGCAGGCCGCGGTCGCCGACATCATCGGGCCGAACGCGCGCGGCGGACCGGTGCTGGCCGGCTTCCAGATGGCGGCCGACTTCGGCACCGTGCTCGGGCCCGTCGCGGTCGGTGCGCTGGCGCAGCAGGCGTCCTACGGGCTGGCGCTGGCCGTGACCGGCGCGCTGCTCGCCGTCGCGGCCGTCGGGTGGGCGATCGTGCCGGAGCCGCTGCGCAAGCGGGCCGCCGAGGAAACGGTCGAGTGTGACCACCTCTGTGGTGCGGACGGCGCCGATCATCAGTTGTCGGCGCGCGGGGACAAGGTGGATCAGGCGGTGAGTGAGGTCGCGGGTGCGCCCGTCGCGGACAGTGCGGTGCCGCCGGTCGCCGAACCCGCTGTTACCGAACAGGACCGGGTGCAGCGCACGGATGCGGACAGATCGCACGGTGCCACCCCGGCTCGATGAGGAGCGGCGGGGTGTGACTCCCGGTCGGTCTGTTCGCGTAGCGCGCTGACGGGCGATGGGTTGTCGCCGCGTGCGGGGGGTTACGTGTCTGTTCGTGTAGCGCGTCGATGGGCGATGGGGGGTCGCCGCGTGCGGAGGTCACCTTTCTGTTCGCGCAGCGGGCTGACGGGCGATCGGTGGTCGCGGCGTGTGGGGGTCATCGCAGCGTATTGGGGGTGGCGCGCCGGTGTCACGGGCGTTGCGGCAGAGTGTGGGGGTGAGCGAATCGCGTTCGAACTACACCCCGCGGCCCATGTCCAGCAAGACCACGTACGCGCTGGGGGCGGTGGCCCTCGCGTTGATCGCGGTGATCGTCGTCGCGGCGATCAACTGGGGGCACGACGAGGCGAGCGTGCGCAACGACGGGTACGGGCCGGTGCGGGACGCCTCGGTCCGGGCACAGTTGGAACCGAACGGTTCGATTCTGCTCGGGCGTATCGACGCCAAGAAGACGATCGATATCTTCGAAGATCCGCTCTGCCCCGGCTGCGGAAACCTGGAACGCATCTACGGTCAGGAGATCGCGCAGCAGATCGATGGGGGCAAGCTGGCCGTGCGTTACCGGCTGGTCAACTTCCTGGATGCCCGTTCGCGGAGCAAGGACTATTCCAGCCGGGCAGTGGCCGCGAATCAGTGTGTCGCTGAGGGCGGTTCGGGCCCGGTGTACTCTAAGTTCCATATGGAACTGTTCACCACCAAGCGACCGAGCGAGGGCGGTGCGGATCTGAGCAACGACGAACTCGCTGCGCTCGCCCGGGTCTCGGGCGCGCCGGAGTCGCAGTTGCAGTGCATAGCCACCGGTGCCCGGGTCGACGAGGCCAAGGTCACCGCCACCGCCGCGACCGCGGCGCTCGGCGAGGCGCTCGACGGCACAGCGGCAACCCCCGCGGTGTTCGACGGCAAGACGAAGATCGATGTGAGCAACGCGGACTGGGTGGAAGTTCTGACCCGGTAGTAGTGAGTGCCCGATTGTGTCATTGGCCCGCGCCGCATGTGGCTGTGTAGCTAGGCTTTTCGAAGACGGTCAATTGTCCGAGTCCGCCCGAAGGATGAACGATGACGAGTTCCGAGTCGGCGCCTGTTGAATTCGACGTGAGCAAGCCGAGCATCTCGAGAGTCTACGACGCGCTACTCGGTGGTAAGGACTTTTACCCGTCCGACGAGCGAGTCATCGAGCATCTCCGGCAAACGATGCCCGAAGTGGACGAACTGGCACGGCTGAATCGCGCCGTACTCGGTCGCGGCGTCAAATACCTGGCGGGAAAAGCGGGCCTGAAACAGTACCTCGACCTCGGCGCCGGACTGCCCACCATGGAGAACACGCATCAGGTGGCGCAGGCGTTCCAGCCGGACGCAAAGGTCGTCTATGTCGACAAGGATCCGATCGTGTTGGCGCACGGGCGGGCATTACTCGGTGACAACGGTCAAACTCGAGTCATCACCGCCGATTTGCGCGATCCGGCGGCCGTACTGGCACATCCCGATGTGCAGCGGATGATCGATTTCGCCGAACCCGTGGCGGTCATGCTCGTCGGCATGCTGCACCACCTACACGACGACGAAGATCCGGAAGGCGTTGTCGACGGATATATGGACGCGGTACCGGTCGGCAGCTATTTGTTCATCACGCACTTCCTCGACAACGGCCCGGAATCGCAGGCGCTGGAGAAGTCGTTCCTCGAATTCCTCGGCACCGGGCGCTTCCGGACCGAAGCCGAGATCGTCCGGTTGTTCCGTGGTTTCGATCTCGTCGAGCCCGGCCTGGTGCCGCTGAGCAATTGGCAGCCGGACACTATCGTGCGCGATCCTCTCCCCTTGGTCGAGCAGATCATCGTCGGCGGGATAGCCGTCAAGTCCTGAGTCCGAGGGGCCGAGCCGGACGCACCACCCGCCACGGCCCGGCCCGCCCGGCGCGCGATCCGACTCCCAGAGTTCCCCGGGACCGCGGCGCCGAGCATTCGGGTGGTTTCCCAGTGCGCCCAGTGGGTTTCGTCGGCAACCGGTTCGTTCCAAGGCATCCTGTCGGGTGCAGGGCGCCGGTTGGTTCTGCGGCATCCGGTTGGTTCCGGGGCCGAGCCGTCGAACGCTGTCGAGGGCTCGGCCCGCTCGACGGGCGATCCGGCTTCCCCAGCCGACCGGATAGCCGCGGTCGAGCATTCGGTTGGTCTGTGCGGTGTGCGCTGTTGTGCGGCCGAAAGTTTCGTTGTTGGGCCGGGCCGGCGACTCCACCAGTCGCCGGCCCGGCCTGCTCGACGGCGCCGTCCCGGCTTCCCCAGTAACCCGGGACTGCTGCGCATCGAGATTTCGGGTGGTCGGTGGGCGTGGCGTCGACTCCGGCTGCCGACGTCCCGGCCCCGCTGTTCGACCGTCGGATCCGTTGCCTCGTCACCGTGGATCCGTGCCGGTCGTGGTTCAGTACGCGGTGTCCACCGCGGGAGTTGCTGTGTCATCGGGGATTTCGTCCTCCGGGGTGATCCGGCACAGTTGCCGATGGACCAGGACGTGACCGCGCAGGGGATAGGCGATATCGTCGGCCAACGAGCGGGTGCTCGACTCGATGACCGGTGCGTGCTCGGTGGGCGCGCCGGAATCGCTGTGCGGGAACAGATATCGCGCGCCTTCGCGCGTCGTGGTCTGCTGCCCGCCGGTGGGCGTGGTCCACCGCAGCCGGTCGGCCTCGGCCAGCCAGGTCTGCCACGGCACTTTTCGCTTGTCCACCAACACTTTCAAGCGATTGTGCCGGGTGCACAGGGCTGTCAGGTCGGCGCGGGTGGCGGGGGAGCGGTGATGTGCGAGTTCGGATTCCGCCGCGGGCATCACACAGTTCGGGAACCGGCACATGCCGTCGAGCGCGCGCACCTCGCGCGCCAAACGCGGTGTGTGCGCGACCTGTTCGGCGGCGACCGGCTCTTCGGCGCCGGACTGTTCTGGAATCACTTGGAACCGAGCATGTTCGGCGACCATCCGAGCCAGCGCCGCATCGATCGGACCGTAACCGGCCAGGAATGCCGGCGCCTCCGTCATGCCGAGCAGCGTGTCCGCCGGTATGCCGATCTGGATCAGCGGTCGCCGCGGCGACTGCGCCACGTCCCGCTTCGGACATCGTTCGCCACGCCCGCACGTGCACCGCAGGCGTCCCGAACCGTCCGCCAACGCCACCAGCGCATCCGCCCGCCGCTGCGGCATCGTCCGCGGATCCGACGAACACACCTGCAAACTCATCTCCCGCAGCCGCATCGCCACCGTCTGCGCACCCGGCGCCGGCAGCACCCCGTCGAACACCGCCATGCTGTCCTGGATCGCCCGAATCCGGACGTCCCGATCGTCCTGACGCCGCTCCCGCCGCCGTTGCGCCCCAACCGGATCCAGCCGCGCCACCCAGCGCCGCGCCGTCTGCCGCAGCCGCACCGGCGTAGTCCGGCTCGCCGTCTCCAGCAACCGCGGCTCCAACTCGGCCAGCACCTCCCTGGCCACCGCGCGCGTATTGTCGATCACCACCCGCACCTTCGCCAGATCGATCCGCCCCGCGGCGAACTCCGCTCGCGTGCGCGGCAACCACCCCTCCAGCGCCAAACCCACATCGATCATCGCGGCGACCGACCCCTCGTCGACCTGGACCGCCATCGCCGCTTCGGTCGCCGCGAACTCTCCCGCCCGCACCCCACCGGGCCCAGGCTCCGCACTCGACGCCCGATGCCGCCGATACAACTCGCGCACCGCGAACACCTCCGCCGCCTGCGCCGCCGCCGCAGCCCCATGCGCCGTCCGAAGGGCCTCGATCAACCCCTCATCGCTCATGGCCTGAAAGTCCATCACCGAGGAACCGTCTCCTTCGAACATGCGTTCGAGTCTACGACCCCGAAGCCCCCGCCGCCACCCCCAATTCAAGGCGATTTGGCCGCCGCCACACCCGTGGTGTAACTTCGTTCAGGCAGTCAGGGAAACCTGAAAGCAACCCACTCGGGGCTATGGCGCAGCTGGTAGCGCACCACACTGGCAGTGTGGGGGTCAGGGGTTCGAGTCCCCTTAGCTCCACCGATGTAGTCGGTATACGAACCGTCCCTTCGGGGGCGGTTTTTGTATTTTCCGCGATGGGCGGGTCCTGTGGGGTGATCGAGATCGTTCGCTACGCACCAGCGGAAGTGAGGGAATCGTGAATCGTAGGCTCGTTCTGCTCGGCATTGTGCTAGTGGTGATCGGTGTGGGTGTTCTCGCGCAATCCAGCGCCGGCTCCAAGCCCCCGGATCAGGCCACCAGCACCCCCGACCAGCAGGCGGACCCGCAGCGATCAGCTGAGGAGCCCCTCATCGAGGACGGCAAACCATCGACCTGGCAGGACTTCATCGACGACTCCCGCAAGGGCAGTTCGCACGCCGGCCCTCCCGCAGATCTCGGTCCGGCCACGACCGGCACGGACTCGACCGCCGAAAGAACCAACGAATAGACTTGGTGATCGTCCACGGTTGACTGCGATTTCGACTCCAGAACCCGAAGGGCGGCACAGCAACGAACAAATCGTCTACGGCTGAACAGGGGCAGGGTCACGCTTCGGCGTATTTCGCCGCGACCGACTCTGACCAAGCGACCTGCCACGACAGCCATCGTCCACGCTGCGGCTCACCAGGGTCGAGCCGTCGAAACAAACCGATCGAAAAGCGGCAGTTCGGAGAGAGAACCTGCAGCTCAACAAGTGTGCTCCCCGCGCACGCAGGGATGGTCCGCGGACCCAGATGCGCTGCCCAATCCGGCATCTGTGCTCCTCGCGCACGCGGGGATGATCTTTCGACCACTCGGAACGAGGAGCGCGCAAGTGCGGGCTCGTAGCTCGTCACAGTCGGTGAGCGGGGAAGTCCGCCGACCGTCGCCGGGCCGACGCACTCGGCAATCCCCAGCTTCAGGGGCCTGCCGCCGAAGTCATAGGAACGCTGACGTATCCGACAATGGGCCGGTTGCCGCGGACCGACGCGCACCAGCGCGACATCCAACGAGGTCGCGCCGAGATCGTAGACGAGCACGAACTCCAAGCCTGACGTATCGCGTTCGCGTGCAAGCCATTCCGCGGCGGCGACCGGCTCGGATACCAGATGCGCCACCTGGGCAACGGAAAGTACCGGCGCCTGCCTCAACAGCTCCACCTGTTTGTCGGAATAGATGGCCCGATAGGTGACGGTCATATCGACGGCAAGGTGGCCCGAAGCGATGAGGTCGCGCACCACCGATGCGGTCAGCGGCGTCGGGACCAGATCCGGCCTGCGACCGTGACGGTCTCCGGTTCCCGTATCAGGTCCGCGAAATCGGCGATGACGGTGCCGAAGGCTTCGCACGTGTCCGCTCCGGACGGGCCGACTCCCACCGTGGTCGTTCGGCTCGAGACCGCCGTCGCCCCCGCGGGTGATCGATGCCGATACCGTGTTGACGGCGCCGACGCTTGACACCCGATGCCAGCCACCCCGCTGCCGCGGCGCACACTTCCCCACTTGCTCATAGGTGCCAATCCTCGCCGCCACGATCGGTTCCGGAGATCGCTTGCTGTGCAGCCCAGGCCCGCTCCACGACGCCCAATGCCATGCGCACCGAACGGTCTGCGGCGCCGAGCTGATAGAGCGAGACATCCCAGCCGGAATAGCTCGCGTCCAACCACAGGCCGCAGGACAGTCCGTGATAAATAGTCAGCAGCGAACGCGCGGCCTCTACCGAACCTCGGATTGCGCTGAGGAGTTCGTCGAATTCAGGGCCCCAGCTGAATCCGTCCGACTTGATGGTGGCCAATCGTTCCGCGAGCCAGAACGCTTCGAATCGTGCCTGATCAGCGGGATGCTCATTGGGTAAGTCCGATGATTTCGGACTTGCCGCAGACGCCCGGGCTTCCATCGTCGGTATGTCCGAACCCAACGAAATGGTCTCACTCGCCGCCATGCCTGCGAGCCGAAACAACAAGCCGGCCAGCGCAGCACGACCGATCCCCTCGTGGTCTTCCGCGGCGAGACCATGTTTCAGCTCCGCCGCTATCAAAGTTGTTTCCGCATTGACACCCAACTCTTCGAGGGCCAACGCAAGCTGCTTTGTCGTGATCACAAGTCATACCTCCAAATCGAGGGACGCGAGATAGATGGTGCCGAAACGCACTGCGGAGTTGCTCACTGACGGTCGTTACCGCAGTACCTAGGCTGGGCAAATGTCCAGCATCAATTGTGATGGCTCGACATCCGCCAACCCAAGCCGGACATCGCTCGACGGAGTCAACAAACTTGTTGTTACACAAACAATTTCGTGACACGCGAGACCGCAAACCGGCTATCGCACTGTTGCTGCGGTGGTTGACGTCGCCACCGCGCGAGAGCTGACCGCCCACCGCGGACGGTGCTCGCGGCAAGTGGGCGCGGACCTCGATACGGTGTTCATGACCGCCGATCACGGTCCTGCCCGACACCCGTACCCCGATTCCTGAGCGAGGACAGGCATTCCGGTGGATACCCGGAGATCAGAACGCGGAGGATATCGTCCCGGCGGGGTCGAGCAAGACTTTCGTCGCCGGGATCTCCGCGCAACTACTGGGCGGAAAGTTTGCCCAACCACTGATGATCGGAACGCGAATCGCACTGCCGAACGGCGGAATTCGACGGAAGCTTGGGTGCTGCCAACGCTTGTCCTACAGGCCGTCTCCGGTGAGCTGCTGGCGACGACAGAACGCGCGTGCGGCCCGGTACGACTCGACCTGCTCGCCGGGCCTGACGGTCGCGATACTCGATCACGACGGATCCCACACGGCTTTCGCCGCGGCGTCGATGTCTGTAAGTGCTTGTGTTGCTGAACGATATGCGCAGCCGAGCTGGTATAGCAGTGCGTCCCAGCCCGCATAACCGCCGTCCAGCTTAAGGCCGCAGCCGAGTCCGTGGTGAATCGTCAGCAGACCCCGCGCGGCCTCGATCGAGCATCTGGTCGCGTTGAGGATCGCATCGAACTCCGGTGTGCACGGCGACTGATCCTTGTGGAGGGCCGCTACCCGGTCCGCGAGCCAGAACGCTTCGAACCGGGCTTGTTCGGCGGGGTCTTCTCCTTGCAGTGCAACCGATTTCGGGCTGACTGTGGCGGCGCGGGCCTGCATCGTGGTGACATCGGCGGTCGAGGCGATCGACGCCTGGGCGGCCATGCCGGCGAGGCGGAAGAGCAGGCCCGCCATGGCGGCGTAGTCCATTCCGTCGTCAGGCGGGGCCGCAGGGTCACGGCATATCGTCGTGCATGCCGAATCCGGGTCGACGCCAAGTTCTTTCAACGCCGATGCCAACTGAGGTTTCGCGATCATGACGCCTGCTTTCTGCTGGGACGTTCCGTTGTGTTCGGCTCGAGAGGAGGATCTGGTGTGCTCAGTTCGGGATGTTGTCGGCGCGGACGTTTCGAATGGCGTAGACGAGCGCCGGGTCGACGCGCAGTCTCCAGTCCGGTCCGATGAAGTAGCTCGCCGCGGTGGGATCGGCGTTGGCGAGGTAGAGCAGCCAGGCCAGTGTTATGCCCGCGAACGGGTCGTGGGCGATGTCGTCCCACGGGGTGAAATGTGTAGCGCCGCGAAGGCAGGCGACGAAGGCCGGCGCATTGAAGCTGAGTTCGTATTCGGCCCACCGTGGGAGAAACTCGGGTACGAGGAAATCGGCGGAACCGGAGAGGAACAGTGTTGGTACGCCGACGAGGAATGTTGTTGCGTACGGCGAGGATTCGGTAGGGAATGCGCCGATGACGCGGAGGTCGGGATCGATCTGCTGATAGACGGCGAGGGCGATGCTCGCGCCGTCTATCGCGGCGGCACCACCTCCGGAATGGCCACCGATCACCGTGCGACCGAGGTCGAGTCTGCCGTTGAGCAGGCTTGCTGGATCGTGGTCGGCTCTGGCCAGCGCCATCGCCGCTGCCAGGGGGAGTTCGAAGAACGAGTTGAAGAAGTTGTAGGGGATCGCCACCACGAATCCGTGACTTGCCCAGAATCGGGCGAGCGCGTCGTAGTTGCCCGGATTATTGGTCAGGCCCGGCACCCAGATCACCACCGGTACCCGGCTCATGGTGGCGATGTCGTGCGGGTAGTAGAAGTCGACGCCAGCGGGTGGCTCCAGTCCTGCTGGGAAAGCGTGCGTGCACGGCATATCGGTGTGGTTGCCGAAAGCCTTGGTGATCACGTTGTAGAGACCGTAGAGCGACTCGCATGGGTAAGTCTGTGCCGTGCTGTCGGTCTGGTGCGGACCCGTGGGCGCGTATTGGCTCAACGGGGTCGGCCCCGGATCGAAGCCGGTGGCTGCGGCGACAGGGGCGTGGACGGTCGCGGGGCTCAGCAGCGCGGCGATGGCGAGCATGGCCGCGAAGCAGTGCCGCCTCCTGATACGGGGCATTGACGGGTCCTCTCGGAAGTGGCGGATCAAGCAGTCGGATCTATGTCGTTGAGGCGTCGAGGTGAACCGGCGGCGCGGGGTGACGGGTAGTGCGGCGAAGGCTCGAGCAGCGCATTGTTCACCCAACAAGGCTGGACATTCGCCCAGCCTAGAGATTATCTTGTCAGCAATCAATGAGCAATCGTCCGCTGAGCCAGGCGAGGAGCCGAGATGACGCTGATGAAGCGCCGAGTCGCCACCGCGCGGAGGGCGAAGATCGATCGCAAGCGGTACCTGTGGGTGCTGGGGCTGCTTGCTCCCGGCTGCGCGCTGCTGCCTTCCCAGTTGGTGCTGCACACCGGGTGGAAGGTGTTCTGGTGGATCGGCCCGATCATCATCTTCGGCGTGATTCCGTTGCTGGACTGGGTGATCGGCGACGACGAGAGCAATCCGCGTGAGCAGGACCACGATGCGCTGTCCAATGATCGCTACTACCGGTGGTGCACTTTTCTGTTCCTGCCGGTGCAGCTGATCGGGTTGGTCATCGCTTGCTGCATGTGGGCCGGTGACGACCTCAGCGTCCTCGACAAGCTCGGATTGGCCGCCACGCTGGGTTTCGTCAGCGGCATCGGGATCAATGCCGCGCACGAACTCGGTCATCGGGTGGAGAAGCTCGAGCGGTGGCTGGCGAAGATCGCGTTGGCGCAGTCGGGGTACGGGCATTTCAATGTCGAGCACAACCGGGGCCATCATGTCCGGGTCGCCACTCCCGAAGATCCAGCCAGCGCAAGACTGGGGGAATCGCTGTGGGAGTTCTTGCCGCGCAGCATCTTCGGAGGCTTCCGATCCGCTCTGGCGCTTGAGCGTGATCGGTTGCGGCGCAAAGGATTATCGTGGTGGAGCCGGGACAACCAGATTCTGCAGGCGTGGGCGATGACGGTGGCGCTCTACCTGTTGCTGCTGGCGCTGTTCGGGATGGGGGCGCTGCCATATCTGCTGCTGCAGGCGGTGATCGGGATCGGATTGCTCGAGACGATCAACTACGTCGAGCATTACGGGCTGCTGAGAGGTAAACGCGCGGACGGCAAGTGGGCGCGTTGCGCGCCCGGCGACAGCTGGAACAGCGACCGTCTCGTCACGAATGTCTTCCTGTTTCACCTGCAGCGGCACAGCGATCATCACGTCAACCCCGGCCACCGATACCAGACCTTGCGTAGCTCCAGAGAAGCTCCGCTGGTTCCCGCCGGTTACGCGACCATGATCTTGCTGGCGGCGGTTCCGCCGCTGTGGCGACGTGTCATGGACCACCAGGTCCTGGCCCACTACGACGGCGACATCACTCTGGCGAACATCGTTCCGCGCAAACGCGATCGGATCCTCGCCGCATACGGCCCCGCCCCATCACGCTGATAGGAGAGATAGCACATGAATCGAAATCGACACTGCGGCAGTTGGTCTCGTGTGTTCGTCACCGCTCTGGCAGCAACGCTGGCTTCCTGCTGTGTTGCCCTCGACGCGCATGCGGATCCCGGTGCCCCGACTGTCACCCAGGAGGAGTTGCAGCGATTTGCGGATACGATCGCAGCGGCCCTGCCGAGCGCAGACTCGGCACCGGCCGTCGACACCGGTACCGGAGCGCGGCGGTCCGTATCGGACACGATCGGGTATGGCCCTGAACAGAGTTCGTTCGTGGCCGCCTTCGGCTTCGGAGTGCTGCATCCGGACGCGGCGCCGCCCGGGACCAACGACTGGAGCTGCAAGCCGACGGCGGCGCATCCGGAACCGGTGGTCTTGGTGCACGGTACCTGGGGCAATGCCTACAACGATTTCGCGGGCATGAGTCAGCCGCTGGCGAGCGCGGGACACTGCGTGTTCGCTTTCGACTACGGCGCAGCCGATGTCGCGCACGGTGGGCTCGGCGCGTCGTTGCCCGGCCGCTATGGCGTCGGTGACATAGCCGAATCCGCCGACCAGCTGGCTACGTTCGTCGATCGAGTGCGGGCGAGTTCGGGTGCGCAACAGGTGAATGTCGTCGCGTTCTCTCAAGGCGCCCCTTTGTCGCGATGGTATGTGAAATACGGTGGCGGTCAGCAGAAAGTCCACCATCTGATAAGCCTCGCAGGCACAAACCACGGCACCACCGCCTCAGGCATCCTGTCGCTGGCGCGCACCATCACCACGCTCGGTGTCGACGCCATCGGGCCGACCCGGATCATCTTGGGGCAGGCCGTGATTCAGCAGACGATCGGTTCAGAATTCCTCGGTCGGCTCAACGCTGATGGTGACACCGTGCCCCGGGTGGACTACACCGTGATCGGGACGCGGTACGACGAGGTCTCCACCCCCTATCAGCTGACTTTTCTGCAGCCGGGCCCCGACGCACGGGTTCGCAACATCACCCTGCAGGACGGGTGTGAACAAGACCTCTCCGACCATCTCAACTTGTCGTATTCGCCACGCGCACAATCGATCGTCCTCAATGCCCTCGATCCGGTGGGGACACCGGGATGGCAATGCACGTTCAACCCGTGGTTGGTGGGCGGCAGCGGCAAACTCTGAACCGTCGCGTCGTAGGCAAACGATCTCGCCGACTCGCCCGCAGTGGGTATGACGCACGCCATCGGTCACCGCCGAGTCATCAGCGGTGACCGATCGGCTGTTGCACCGCGGCGGCGAGAAGAGTGCCGGCGGCTTGCAACCAGACCGGCCAGCTCTGGGGATCGAGCAGCATCGAGCCTTCGTCACGGCGATCGCATCCGGGTGTGACCGGAACTCCGTCGAAGCGGTCCTTCAGCCAGATGAATTCCTGTGCCATGCCGAAGAACAACAGCGTGATGTGTTCGCTGAAATGGTCGCGGGTGTAGCGCACGCGGGCTTTCGGGTCGCGGCAGTATGTGTCTACGAGGCTGTTGACCGGACCAACGGGGACGATCCAGTCCGGGTTGGCGTTGTACATGAACATGGGCATGTCCGGAACCGAGCGACCCATCCGGATTGCGTCGAAGACCTGGTTGGGCACCGGGTCGTGGAGCGGATCGGGGACGTCGAACATCTGCTCGTAGGGCATGAACGGCAGCACGAGTCCCTGCCACACCTGGCACAGCGAGGTGTTCACCGGGCGCAGCGCCCGCAGGACCGGCCCCATGTGCTGATCCAGATATGCTGACAGTTCGGGATATTCGCGTGCGGCGCCGAAGATTCCAGCGATCAGCAGGCCGGAACCGAGATTGCCGTTGGCCAGGTGCACCATGGCTTGCAGATCGGCGGGAATCCCGCCCTCGGACACACCGACGATGTTGAGCTCCGGCGCGTAAGCGGCATGGAGCTCGGCGGCATGGCCGGTCGCGATCGCTCCGCCGGAATAGCCGGCCAGCGCGACCTTGGTGGCGGAGCCGGTCAACTCCGCAGGCCCAAAGTTCTCCACCGCCCGGATGCTGTCCAGGACGACGCGCGCGTTCAGCGGGCCCGATCCGAATGCCATGTTGGGACCGTCGACGTCGGGCATGCTCACTTCCCATCCGGCGCCCAAGGCGGTCAGCGGGAACAGGAACTCGCTTTGAATGTCGGGCTGGCCGAGGTAGGTCCCTGGCACCGACGCCTGCTGGAGCAGATAAGACGGTGCGCAGTAGCGCCCGGCGGAATCGATCGGAAACTGATACGACAGCAGGTTGCGAGGCTGCTCGCCGGGGCCGCCGCGCGGCTTCATCACGGTGGTCACCGCGGCGATCGGGTGATCGAGATGGTCGTTGGAGCGGTAGGAAAGCTGCCAGGCATCGACGTTGATCGGGAGCAGGGAGAACAACGCGAGATGCACTTGGCGAGCCGCGATGATCTCGCCGGGTTGCTTCGAAGCCACAAGGTCAGCGGGCGGGTTGTAGAAGCTCGGGTCCAGCTCCGGGGGCATCGGCGGAATCGGGAACGGCAGTGGCGTCTGCACCGGCACCTGGCTCGGCTCGGCCATGGCCACACCCGGCGTCACGGCCGCCGCGCCGATCACCAGGGCACAAACCACGAGTGCCGAACGCAGGGCCCGCGAAGGCGCGATGAGCGCGCCACGTGGCACGAGCGACGGCGTCGCTGCCTGCGATAGCCAGCGGCCGACCCGCGCGATTATCGACGCCACCGCAGGGCGCGAAGTCGAGAAGGAAACCATGAAAAGCTCCTATAACGTCGGTGACGCGCCGTCTCGCGGCGATCAGTAGTTCATCGCTCTCGAACTCGCGGGGGGCTGCTCCGGTCGGCACGGTCGAGGATCGGCACCGGAGATGACCAACGCCTCGATCGCGATACCGCGAGCCGGAACCATGCGCCCGCCATCCGGTGATTGCTCGTTGATAGCAGCACCCTAATCGCGAGGCTGAGCATAAGTCCAGCCTTTGTGATCGACTACCGTGCCACGAGCGGTGACCAGGCCCCGCACCTCCTACCAGCGATTATCGGACGTTCGCACAGCGCCGCGCTGCCATGGTCGCCGTGTACCTGAGTAGGCGCTGGAGTGATTCTGCGGCAAACTTGGCCTCATGGTGCGTAGGTCGAGATTCATGCCGTCGGCGAACAATCAGTGCGAACGCATCGAACCTCTCCCGCCGCCGCCGCCGACCGAGCAGCGAGCAGCAGGGCGCTTCGTCCGTCGCAGGGACGGGCGTTGAGATGGCCGACTTCAAGGACGAACTGTCCCCGGAACCCATCGCGCGCCTCGGGCTCGAACTCGCAGCCGCCGCGCCCTCGTTCGACCAGACGGCCTTCGAGCGGCTCGCGGTCGCCGGTATCGGCGAACTCGAGATGAAGCACCGTATCGACAGGATCGCCGGCGCCCTCTCGGCGACGATGCCGCCGCGCCCCGAAGACGCCGATCAGCTGATCCGCGCTGCTGTCGACGACGGAGGCATACAAGGCTGGGCTTCGATCCCCGTCAACGCCTACGTCGCCTCGGCGATGCTGGATCGGCCCGACATCGCGCTGCCGCTGCTGGCCGCGCTCACCTCCCGCTACACCGCCGAGTTCGCGATCCGCCCGTTCATCGACGCCCACTACGAGGTGGCGATGGAACACCTGCGGTCGTGGACCACCGACCCGGACGAACACGTGCGGCGGCTCGTCTCGGAGGGCACGCGGCCGCGGCTGCCGTGGGCTCAGCAACTGCCCCGATTCATCGCCGATCCCACCCCCACCTTGGCGCTGCTGGACATCCTCGCCGACGACGAATCCCTCTACGTGCGCCGCTCGGTGGCCAACCATCTCAACGACATCAGCAAAGATCACCCCGACGCTGCCCTCGCGGCCGCTACCCGATGGTCTCGCACCGCCACCCATGGCGATTTCGTTGTGCGCCATGGCCTTCGAACACTCGTCAAACGCGGACACCCGGGGGCTCTGACAATTCTCGGGTTCGACCACGACTCGCCGATCGAGATCACCGACCTCGCCTGCTCACCGGCGGTCATCTCCATCGGAGACACGACCACCATCAGCTTCACCTTGCACGCCGCCGACTCGACGCGAACGGCGATCGATTACCTGGTCCACTACCAGGGAGTCCGCGGCCCCAAGGCGGGCAAGGTGTTCAAGCTGACCGTCCGCGACCTCCCCGCGGGTGAACCGGTGCATTTCGTCCGCCAGCACCGATTCGGGCACGTCTCGATCCGGACGATCCATCCCGGCCCGCACCGCATCGAGGTCCAAGCCAACGGGCGCGTCCTCGGCGCAACGGTGGTCGACGTCATCGCGGACGGCTCGGCCTGAGTCGACTCGTCGTCAGAGAATCTTGATCTGCGGGAAAGCGAGCATGTCGTCGAAGCAGTTGAATGCCGCGGGCTCCAGTGCCACCGTCCTGGCATCCCCGGTGAACAGGTCCTGCATCTGCCGCTGCAGGCGATTCAGCTCGTCGTGCTCGGAGTCCTCGGCGGCCACGAGCCGGTAGCCGAGGGTCGAATGGAACGCGTACTGGTCCGAATACGGTAGTCCCACGGTGTCGGCGAGCTGGTGGCGGAGTCTGGACAACGCGCTGCCGGTGGCGGCGTCGTTCGGCTGTAGCTTGACTCCCGGTGCGGCGGCGGTGGTGATCATGCTTTTCATCCCCGCCACCGTCATGACCACCCGGCTCGGAACGTCGAGCCGGGCCGCGTCCAGGCGCGCGAACATCTGCATCGTGGCCGCGGGCATCGTGGCATCCGCAGGCAGGTAGCTCGGCCACTTTTCGGTGCCACGCATGGCTTCCGCGAGGCCGTCGAACAGGGTCATGTGGAAGCTGTCGATCGGCGTCAGCGCGAAATGCCTCACGAATCTCGACTCCGCCACCAGCCGCTGCGCCTTCTTCTGTGCGTCGTAGAACGCCGAGTCCTGCGGGACCGGAAAGACGAAGGTATTGCCCCGGAACCGTTGCGCATTGCCGTCGGGGTCCCATTTCGCCCCTGGGCCAGCGCTCACCAAGGCACGGCCCGTCGCTGCCGGACGCTGAGTCATCGCCGGAGCGCTCGAACCGGAGGACGCAGGCCCCTTTTCGGCCTGGGCGCGGGCGGCGACGACCACCGAAGAGCTTGCGACGAGGCTGGCCACCAGGGCCGAGCGGCGACCCACCACAAGTCTCGAGATGTTGGGATGCATCGGGCCAAGCTAGCCGTGCGGGATGACCGCTCGGTGAAGCCGACGCAAAGATTGGACATTTGCCCAGCCTTCTGTTTAGGGTGGGAGAGCAATTGCAGAGCAACCTTCCCGATTGGAGCGAAAGTTATGGCCATTCCTGAGACCACTGCCGCGGATCTGGAAGCCGAGGTCGTCGCCGCGAACCAGTTGCTCGCGACCTGGTTCGGGACCGATGCGGACCCGGCGATCCTGGGGCGTGTCGCCGCGACCCAGGCCGAGACGTTCTCGATGGTGGACATCAACGGTGTCCTGGTCGACAAGTCCGGGCTCGCGGCCCAGCTCGAGCAGGCCCACAATTCCAAGCCCGGCCTCCAGATCGAGATCACCGACTTCCAGGTGGTGCTCACCGTGGACGATGTCACGGTGATCCGCTGCAAGGAACGCCATCACTTCGACGGGAAGCTCCACGATCGCTGGACGACCGCGCTGCTGCGGACCCAGACGACCTCGCCCCGATTCCTCTGGCTGACATTGCACGAGACGCCGATCCTCGACTGAGGCAATAGTTGCGGCAGTGATTTCGGTGGGCGCGTACTCGGCGCCTGCCGCGCAACACTCGGCGTGATCGTCCAGGCATACCGGGGACGTTGCCGGGCTCGAGTCGAGCCCGGCAACGTCGCTCGGAGCGGACTGGTTCCGTACCGTTCCTGCACCGTCCGCGACTGCCCAGCAACATCCTGGCTCGGCCACCGCGGTGCCTCTATCCGATCGTCACGGTTCGTCGAGCGGGTTCACTGCCGTGTGAAGGTGTCGAACAGTGCCATGACGGCCAGGCGAAGGGCTGTTTCGTGGTCCGGATCGTCTCGCGCGGCGACGCGGTGCAGCGTGAAACCGTCGATGACGGCGACGAATGCGCGGGCCTGGATCGGGGTGACAGCGACGCCGACAGAATTGAAGCCCGTGACGACGAGGTCTTCGAACGCGTTGAGGACTCGTTCGACCTCTGTTCGCAGCTCGGGGCGACGGCTGGCTTCTAGGTAAGTCTCGAACTGGGCGACCGTGGCCGCCGGTGGCATCGCGAACGCGGTGATCGCGTATTCGAGCGCTGCGCGCGGATCGTCGCCTTCAGTGGTGACCCGTTCGGTGATCTCCCGCAGGCCGGTGACCGCGGCGTCGGTAACCCGGCGCATCGCGGCGACCAGTAACTCATCGATCGAGGCGAAGAAGTAGCTGGTCGTTGCGGGAGGCAAGCCTGCTCTAGCGGCGACGCCACGGTGGGTGATCGCGCCGATACCGCGTTCGCCGATGAGCGCGATGGCCGCGTCGAGTAGTCGGTCTCGACGTTGCAAAGTCGCGGAGCGGTGGTTGTCTGGTCTGAAGGCGATTGCTGAATTCTAGGGCATGGTGGCGAGCGCGCTTTCGCCCTTGCCTGGACGGCGTGCCCACCTCCCTCCGCGAGCAACGTCCACGCTCACGGCCGTCACGGCTCGGTACCTGCGGGACCGTTCAGTCCTGAGGATGAATTGGTTTGTCTCCGTGATGATCCGGATTTGCCCGATGTACGAGCACGGCACGGACTCAGCGAACGTTGGGAAAGAACGGTGCCACTGCCATCGTGGCAGCCTGCTGCCGCGTAACCGCGCTGCGGCACCGCTTCTCACGCAACCGGACGAGTGCATTGGGGGTGCCCCGAGCGCTGCCGCCCGACCCGGATGAGTGGCCAGGAAGCTGCTGGTCCGACGTGATCGAGCAGTGTGCTATCTGTCGTGTGGTGCGCGGGTTGTTCGACATCCCGGCGTGTTCGGCCTCCGTTTTGTTCCTGTCCGGGAGGGTTACGGTTCCGAAGACTCACCGGACCGAGCTACGTCGAAGGAGATCCCATGCCGATCAGCCGTTGCCGCGCGGCCGTCGCGGCCGTCGCGATGCTGGGGTTCGCCGCGATCACCTTCGGTGCGGCGGGCGCTACACCAGCTGAGTCGGAGTTCGCTCCCTCGATCGTGCACCCGGTGGCGGCACCGACCGAGGAGACAACCAAAGCGTTGATCGAACAAGCGCAGGACCGAACCGACGCTGCCGCCTCGATCGCCGAGCAGTACCTGGGAGGCGGCAACCCTACGTCCGAAGGCGACATAGAAAGCAGCAAGAGGATGCAAGCCGAGATCGACGCCGCACGCGCTGCTGCCCGGAACGCCACCGACACCGCAACGGGCGCTAAGGCTGCTGCGGAAGCAGCCCAAATGGCACTGGATGCGCTCGCAGCCACTGTCACCAATTGGAGAGGCTCACAGGCGGGACGCGACCGCTTCGAGGCGATCGCCGAGTTGCAGAAGAAGGCCGTGGCAGCGGCCGAAACGGCTGTGGGGGAACCCGATGACGTGGCGTCGGCCAACGCCGCAGCCGAAGCGCAGAACAAGGTCATCGACGCACTGGGCGACGGCGAAAAGATCGAGCTGATCAAGGTCTAGGAACTCGGCGACGCCGATTCGGGAGTTGTCGGTGGGTGCGGTCATGCTCGCGGGTCTGGAGCCACTCGCCTACGCCTCGGCCGGGCCGCTGATCCCGCACCGCACCGACTTCGAAGACGACCACGACCCCCGCTGCGGTCATCTCATCACGTGCGGCAATGCCTGGCGTATCGAGGGTCCGGAGAATAGACCCTCCTGCGACCCATCCCGGGTCCGCTCCGCTCCGAAGACGAGCTAGTACGGTGAACGAGTGTTCGCCCACCTCTGCGAAATGAGGAGAGAAGTGGCAACTTCGAAGACGGTTTGGGGTGTTGTAGCTATTTCCGCTGTCGTGTCAATGGTGGCCCTGCCGGTGGAAGTGCAGGCTTTGCCGGGCGACCCGACCTACGACTGCGAGTTCATGACGGCAGTCGAAAGTGGGACGGTGGACGGTAGGACTGAGGGCACGATCGACTTTTATGGAAAGAAGGAGACATACAACTCTAAAACAAATATACCTGTGTATGGGGTGGTGGCGACGGGGTGCAAGCCGCGGGACGGTAATACTCCCGAGTCCGGCATTGTGGAGAAGCCGCACATCGGGATCATCGCTAAATCGGGTGAAGTCATCTACAAGGATGACACCAAAACAGAATACGATTTGTCGATGACGGGCTGTCCGAAAGTAGATGCCGGTGACGGCAGTGGAAACATCTTCGGATTCGGCTGCTCTACGCCCACGGGGTACCCCGCAAAAAAGAAGGGGTAGATCGATTCCGGTCGGAACCGGATTGGTAGGTCGCTACGATCTGTGCGCGGTCGGTCTCGCTGAGTCGTCGTTGTAGGGCGTGGGGTTCGGGTGAGACAGTGGGGGCGGGGTATGGGTGTGGTGGCGGCTGGGTTGTTCGTACTGGGTGTCGACCGGGCGAACTGCTATTTCGGGGCCGTCTACCAGCACGGTTCGGTTCGTATGCTGACACATTGTGCCCACCGAATAGGAGGCGAGTGCTTGCGGAGAGCGCTCGCCTTTTCGGTTCCGCGGGTCTTGTGGGGTGCAACCCCACACCCCGCCCCCGGACCCCCTCCTCTGCTGACCGTCCTGGATAGTGCACCCCGGCTCGCCGACCCCGATGTCACGCCCCTTGTCGACAGCATCCGCTGCGGCGGCATATTGGATCCGGCCGATGGCAGAGATTGACCGGGTGGAGTGGACGAGGCACGGTCAGGATGGTTCGAGAGCCGATCAGTGAACGATTCCGTACCGTCGCCGCGGATTTCTCGGCGTCGGTGGACGCCCCGTCGGCCCGCCTTCGGGCCGGTAGCGGCGCGACCCTGCTCGAAACCGCCTGGCCGGCATCCACCTCCATCATGATCAGGGAAAGCGTTTCGCGATCGCCGCCGCGATCTCCTGCGGTGCGTGCTCCTGGATGAAATGCCGCGCACCGGGTAATTCGACGACCTCTAGGTCGGTGAACGCGGCACGCACGCGCGGTAGGCAGGCTCCGGGACGAAACGCCATGTCCCGCATACCCCACACTGCTAAGACCGGCTTGTCGCCGAGGCTGGCGGGTACTTCGCGGGCGAGGTGTTCGAGCAAGGGCCGCGCGGCGCGAATCTCATTGGGCGTCAAGGCAAGTCCGCGCCGAGCGGGCGGGCTGGGTTGTACCGCGCGGTAGTGGTCGGCCTCGGCCGCGGTGAGCGTGCGGCCGAGCTCCGCGAGCAGCACACGCTCGATGAGGAAGTTCCGCTCCAGGATCCGGCGCCGCATCGGGGCACTGTTCAGGACCACGCTGAAGGCCCGGTTAGCGAGTGCATCGATGGGCCAGAACATGGTGTTGCCCAACACGATTCCTCGCACACGGTCAGCGCGCGAAACCGCCGCACCCAGGCCGATGGGGCCGCCCCAGTCGTGGCCCATCACCACGAAGTCGTCCAGCCTCAGGTGGTCGATCAACGCACCGAGAACGGCGGTGTGCTCGGCAATGGTGTAGCCGAAACCTGCAGGGCGTTCGGACAATCCGAAGCCCAGGTTGTCCACCGCGACGCACCGGTACCGGTCGCGCAGTTCCTGCACGAGATGCCGGTAGAGGAAGCTCCACGCTGGGGCGCCGTGGCAGAACAGGAGCACCGGCCCGGTCCCCTCGTCGATGTAGTGCACTCGCCCCGCCGGCGCGTCGAACCAGCGCGACTCGAAAGGGTATAGGTTCTCGTCGGGAACGAAATCGACCAGCATTGAACCATTCCCCCAGGCTCCGACTACAGACGTAGTGAGACTACACCTGTAGTCGGCGGATGCCTTCGCATGGTCGACCGCCCGGGTTCGTGAACGGAGGGGTCAGTCGTGGATCTTGTTGTAGTGCCGCCTGGCCCGCGCCCGGTTTCCGCAGTCCGACGAGCTGCACCAACGCCGTGATCGGTTGCGGGTCTGGTCGATGAAGACCCAGCCGCAGCCTGGCCCCTCGCATTCGCGGATTCGCTCCAGGTCCGCGGATCGCAGCAATTCCTCGGTCTGTAGTGCGAGAAAATGCGGAAGCGCGGCGTCGTCGCGCAACGGCACGGTCCACTGCAGCGGCAGGGCAGGCGCCAGCTCGGCGTACCGATATGCCGCGAGCAGCGGCGCTCGTAGTGCGGCGACGTCCGGCGGATCTGACACGAGCACCTGGTAGAGGGCCTCGCGGAAGATGTGCACCGCCTGCAGGACGGCCTCGGAAACCGTCAATGGTTCGGTTGTCGCGCCGACCAGGACGACCCATTCCGAGAGTCGCTCAGGGGTTGACAGCCGATCGTTTCGCCTGACCGGATCGCGCCGCCAGGAAACGGTGTTGACCAGGTCCAACGGCACACTGCCACCGATGCTGTCGTAGCCGTCCCAGTGGTCACCCACCTGTCCTCCTAATGGTCAAAACCAGTTTAGCTTGTTAGGGTGCGCAGTATGACAACGCTCCGGCGAAGCTACCTGGCCGGCGCCCGCGTCGGGCTCGGGCTGGGTGCTGCGACCTTCGTCCTCGGCGTCACCTTCGGCGCCTACAGCCAAACTCTGCACTGGGGGACCGCGGCCCCGATCGTGGCGTCGATCATCGTGTTCTCCGGCTCGGCCCAGTTCGCGCTGGCCGCCGCGCTGGCCGGCGGCGGTCATCCAGCTGTCGCGGTCGGCGCCGCGGCCCTGATCAACGCTCGATTCCTGCCGATGGGCGCCGCTGTTGCCGCAGACCTGCGCGGCGGGCGCCTGCGCCGTGCATGGGAGGGCCAGGCCGTCGTCGACGGGTCGTGGGTCGCCGCGCACCTTGGACAGGGACGCTTCGACCGGGAAAAGCTCATCGGCTGCACCCTCGTTCAGCTGCCGGCATGGGTGCTGGGCACGGTGCTCGGCGTTCTCACCGCACCTTCACCGGAGTTGGTCACGCGGTTCGGGCTCGATGTCGTCTTTCCCGGCTTCTTCCTGGTCTTACTCATCGATGAGCTGCGCCGCTCACGTCCGGCGGTCTGGACCGCGGCGCTCGCCGCGGGCCTGGCCGGTGCCCTGGTGTTGCTCGTTCCGGTCGGCCTCGCGCTGATCGGCGCCTCGACTGCCGCGCTGCTCGGTCTGGCGGTGCGGCGATGACCCTTTGGGCTGCGATCTTCCTCGTCGCGTTGATCAGCATCGGCTTCAAGGCAGCCGGCCCGGTCCTACTCGGCGACCGTGCGATGCGGCCCCGGATGGCCGGGGTCATCGCGCTGCTCGCGCCCGCATTGCTGGCCGGCCTCGTGCTCACCGACGTGACCGGTCCCGACTGGTCCGGAATCGATGGGACCCTGTGCGCGGGGCTGGCAGCGATCGCAGTGACCTACGCGCTACGCATGCCAGTGCTCGCCGCGATCCTCTGCGGCGTCGCTCTCACGGCCGCGCTGCGATTACTGATTTAGAACGCCCGCAGTGGCTGGCGTGGCCCCGCGCTTGGCTGCCTACCCGGTACGCGCAGTCCGATTGCGGAGGTTGCGATGTTGTCCTGGTGCCTGACCCTCGACAGCTCAACGGCTCGGGTTGGACCAGAACAGACCGTGGCTGCGCCGGGCGACTCGGCGCTCGAATTGCTCCATGGTGATGTGCTTTTCGTCGTATCCGTACAGCAGCAGCGGCCAATGTCGCGCTGCTTCCAGCACGATTTCGGCGGTCAGCCATTCCGCCGCCGGGGTGGCCGGGCTGTGCAAGGTCGCCTCGTGGTGGGGTGGCGAGCCGAGTAGTGCGTGCAGTTCGTTGAAGGTGGCCGCTTCTTGCCGGGGTGCGTTCGCCGGGAGCCGCCGGACGAACGGATGGATGTCGACGGCGACCCAGGAATTGTCGCGCTGGAGCCAGGCGGTCCATGTGGTATCGAGCTGCCCGCCCCTCTCGACGATGAGTTCCTGGAGTCGCTCGGGATCGAAGTCGTCGCCGAAAGTCATCCGGACGATGCGCTTTACCAATCCCGCCCTCCTGTCGGCGTCGAGAATGCCGAACGGTCCGGTCGGCGCGACGATGTCGAGCTTGCTGGGTAGCAGGGGCTTTCGACAAGCCCCCAGTTGCGGCAGTGCAATCCGAATGCCGCGCGGAACGTTGTCAGTTGGACGGACTCCGCAATGCGACCGCCGCACACACGGTGGCCAGCACCCACACGACCGGCCCCACGATCGCGCCGATCAGGTCGACGTATCCGGGTGCCGCGAGCAGCAGGAGGAAGGCCAGATCGACCACACCGAGTACGACGGCGTTGAGCCAGAAACCCAGACGACTGTTGACCCGGTTCATAGTCACCGCGACGAAGATGGCCTGCGCGCCGAGCGTGCTCACGCAAATGAAGTACAGCATGCTCTCGGCCGCCGATTCGGTGCCGGGCACGCCGTCGGCGAGGTCGCCGATCACCATGGACAAGCCGAGCCCCATGTGCAGCACGCCCCATACGACATACAGCGCAGCAGCGGTCGTCGACCACCGACGATTACCTATCACGTCGCCCCCGACCCGTATGGAAAGTGTTGGCCCGTTGATGTTTTCCGGCCCCGCACAGCAGACTATGCCGTCCGGGCAATGCCCGCATCGGGGTAATCACCGATTTTCGCGCTCCGCAGGTTTCGATGAACCCGGTGGTCAGCGGTCTCAGGTGCCGATCGTGCGTCGGCACGGGCGATTTCGGCGGCATCGATCAGTACTGCTGGTTGCCGAGATCGCGGAACCAATCGCTGATCTGGTTCCGGTCCGGGCTCACCGCCGACGCCAGTTGCAACAGGATTCGCGCCTTCTGCGGGGTGAGGTCGCCTGCACTGATCACGCCCGGGAGATCGGCGTAGACCGCGCCGGCGCCATAACTGTTGGCGGCGACCAGCGTTATCCCCTTGTCCGCTGCGACTTTTCCGGCCTCGGCTTGCCGCGGGGCCGGGGTGCCCGCGAACACGATCCCGCGTACACCGGCCGCGACGGCGGCGTCGATGGCTTCACCGCCGGCGTCGACGTAGCCCTGCACGATTTCGACCCGCGGGAGCTTGCTCTGCTCGATGGTCGAAAGATCGAACGGGGTTGCCCATTTGGTCGGATCCGCGCAGGATCGGGCGCGCGCGGGGGACCGCTGCAATCGGATGCCTGCCTCATCGATGGTGCCGAGATCGCCATACTCCCGGGTGGTGAAGGTGTTGAGCCGCAAGGTATCCGACTTCACTACGTCGCGGGCGGGGAAGATCTGATCGTTCAAGGTGACGACGGTGCCGAAGCAGGCGGTACGGTTGCCGGCGGCGAGGCGAATGGCGTTGTACAGGTTGGGCGGGCCGTCACTGCCGAGGGCGGTCCAAGGCCGCATGGCGCCGGTGACGATGACGGGTTTGCTGCTGCGCACGGTGAGATCGAGGAAGTACGCGAGTTCGCTCATCGACGCGGTGCCGCTGGTCACGACGACCGCCGAATGTGTTTGCAGCCGTTGATCGATCAGCGTGGACAGGCCGTAATAGTCGGCGAGGGTGTAGTCGCCGGACGCTTTGCCCGTGCCGCCGAAGTCTTCCGGGTCCACCTGCGCGATCCGGCCGACTTCGGGCTGGAGCTCACCGACCATATCGCTGACCGATCGTCCACCGGGACGGTACTTCTCGACGGCGACCCTGCTGTCGCCGACACCTGCGATCGTGCCGCCCATGCCGATCACGGCGACCCTCGGCTGCTCCGATGCGGGTGCGGCGCTGCTGCTGGCACCGCAGCCGACCACACCGGCGACGAGCGCGGCGACGACGGAGATTCGGACGATACTGCGCATGGGTCGGGCTCCTGGATGTCGTGGATCGGCTACGACGTTAGGAATCGGGCATCCACCAGAGCGTCACCCGCAAGTGTGGATCGCACCCGGTACCCGAGTGCTACGCCGTTGTCGCTTCGAGTTGGTGCCTGCACACCGCCACCCGCTGACGGAGTTGTCCAGCCCCTGAGTTTGAGGGCTCGGGGCGAGCTAACGTCACTCAGACGTAGGACGACAGACGGGGCATGAGCCTGAAATATGTTTCCTTACAACGGTTCATGTTCCGTACGGGCGTCGTCGCAGCAGCGATGGTGGCCGGAATGAGCGGGTTCGCCGGGAGCGCCGGTGCCAACCCTGACGATCCGGTGGCGCAGTTCACCTCGACCCTCACGCGGGTACCGGGGCCCAATTGTGCCGCGATCATCAATGCCGAGACGGTGCCGCAGCCGCAGTCCGGTACGTTCGGTGTTCGGGTGAAGATCACGCAGACCGGGGAGTTCTGCGGGGGCTATCACCTCACCGTGCACTGGCGCAACGTCGACACCGGCCTGACCAGCGGACAGTCCCAACGTGTCGAAGGCACCTCCGTCGTCGGCATGCCGGACAACGTGATCACCGGCATCGGTATGGCGCCGGGTGCCGGAAAGGTGGAGGCGTGGATCGACACGTACTCCCAGGTGTATCCGCAGAATGTGGATCTGGAACACCTCACGGGACGCGCGACGTTCACGCCCGGCTGATCACCCGACGGATCGACTGGGCGGTGGCAGGGATCGACCGGATCCCTGCCACCGCACCCGGTCGCGCGACCCGGCACCGCTGTGGCTCAACGTCATAGCCACCCTTTACGACGGAAGACGATGTGCACCAAGGCCGCGAGGGTGATCATCAGCGTGAGCGCGGCAGGGTAGCCGTAGGTCCACGAAAGTTCGGGCATCCCTTCGAAATTCATGCCGTAGATGCCCGCGACGAGGGTGGGGGCGGCCGCGGTGGCGACCCAGGCGGAGATCTTGCGCATGTCTTCGTTCTGGCGGATACCGACCTGGGTGAGATTGGCGTCGAGCACCCCGTCGAGTAATTCACGGCGCGCGCGGACGCGGCTATCGATGTGCCGGAAATGGCGGTCGATTTCGTGCAGGGCTTGTTCGCCGACGTCGGCGCTGTAGGGATCGTCGGTGATCCAGGCGGGCAGGCGACGGCGGACCAGACGTTCGAGCGGTTCGTCGACGAGTGCGGCCGTGGTTTGTTCGAACTCCATCAGCAGGCGTCGTAGCCGGTAGATCTGCTCGACCGGGTTCGCTCGATCGGTGGAAAAGACTTCACCCTCAACCTGTTTGATCGCCCGGTCGAGCTGGTCGAGCAGGGCCAGGTAACTGTCGATGATGAAGTCGAGGACGAGGCGAAATGCGGCGAGCGGACCATCGGTCCGGGTGCGCGGGGGAGTGATCTCGGTGCCGACTGTCACGATGAAATCCCTTCCGATGGCGAGCAATACGTCCACCACGTCGATGGAGGTGTCGCTGGAATCGAACTGGCCCGTGGCCAACGCGATGATCACTGTCTCGTCTTGGACCGCCAAGCCTGGACGTTGCAGCGAACGATGCGCTTTGGACAGCAACGCCGGATCCAGGCCCACCGCCTGTTCCAGCTGTGCGAGGTCGTCGTCGTCGAGATCCCGCACCCCGAGCCAGGTGAAAGTCCCCGGTGGCTTCCGGTTGCCGTCGGTACCGGTCGACCGGAGCTCGGGGCACAGCTGTCCGTCGAGGTAGACGGCATCATCGGTGATCATGCCCGCATTGTGCCCCGGACCGGATCACCGTTTACCGGCGTCCCGGTGCCGACCCGGGTCGCAGCACTCAGCTCACCCTGTGTACGTCAGGGCGGTGGCTGGTTCGGGGCGTACTGTCGCACGATCCATCGGCAGATCACGTCGACGACGTAGGCGTGTTCGGCGTCGTCGAGTTCGTGCCCGGCGGGAATGTCGTGCCAGCGGGCGAGACAGGTGCGGCAGCAGGTGGCGGTGGCGTGCTGGGCGACGAAGACGGGATGTCCGCGGTAGGGCGTCTGCTTGCCGTCGTTGCGCGGTTCGGCCGGGGCCAGCCTGCGGGCGATCAGGTCCTCGGCGTGCTTGCGGACGGTCGCGATCCCGCGCAGGTCGACCACCGCGCGGTCGCGCCCACGCAGCCGGAACTTCGCGCGGAAATGATGCTGTCCGATCCGATCCAGTCTGTCGTCGAGGTCGTCCGTCAAAGGTTCGGGACCAGTCCGCGTGCCGTGCGCCCGCCGAGCACCATCCCGTAGAACGCCATCGCCTGCCGCACGTCACCGCCGCATCCGACGTACCGTTTGGCTCTGACCGTCACGAAATCGACGCTACCAGCGCAGATCAACGCTATCCAGCAGCGCCCACCGAACCCCTGCAATAGGCCGCAGGGGAGGAACAGTGGCACGGAATCTACTGGGGAACCTCCGGGTGTTCCCGGATGTGCGGGGCGAATGGGCGCGCTTACAGTCCGTGCAGGAACCGATGTGGGAAGGGACGGCGAGTCGATATGGCTTTTATCGGCAGCAGGGGTGGGCTTGCCCTCGCAGCGTTGCTACTGTCGGCGGTTGTGGCGGGGTGTGCGTCGTCGGATGAAAGACCCGACGCGCCTTATCATTCGACCGACGTGACGGTGCGCAACAACGGAATCACCCTCGGTGGCACCCTGACCGTTCCCGATCGAAAAGGCCCGTTTCCCGCAGTGGTTCTGGTGCCCGGCGGTGGTAAGCAAACTCGTGACGAGGAGTTCGCGGCACACAAGCCTTTTCTGGTCATCGCCGATGCGTTGACCAGGGCCGGGTACGCGGTCCTGCGGTCCGACGATCGCGGGGTCGGCGCGAGCACCGGGGACAAGAGCGCGGCCACCTACGCCGATCTCGCCTCGGATGTGCTCGCGCAAATCTCTTATCTGCGTGAACGATCGGATATCGATCGCACTCGCATCGGCGTGCTGGGGCACAGCCAGGGCGGTTCCCTGGCGCCGCTGGTAGCGCAGCAGGCACCCGACAAGGTCGCGTTCACCGTGCTGATGGCGGGACCGGCGCAGCACGGATGCGAAGTCCTCGAGCATCAGATGCGGGTGCAGCTGCAGGCGACCGGGACGACCTCCCCCGACCGGCTGGCGGCGAGCGACGCTGCCGTGCAAACCGAATGCGATCTCCTGCGGGCCGGCAATTTCGACGAAGCGCGACGAAATGCCCGCGAAGCGAATCGGCGGCTTCCGGAGGCCGAACAATCCCGTGACGAAGATATCGACAAGTCGATCAATCAGGAATATGCGGCTCAGTCGACTTACGACCCCGCGCCCGCGTTGCGCGCTTTGCGAGTCCCCGTCCTTGCCCTTTTCGGAACCAAGGACGTGCAGGTCGAAGCCGCGGTCAACGACCCGCTGATGCGTGCACTGCTGGCAGGCAACCCGAAGGCGACCGTGCACACCTTCGAGGGCGTGAACCATCTCATGCAACCAGCGGTCACCGGCATGCCGGATGAATACGCGCGAACCGAGACCACCACCGACCCGAAAGTGCTCGACTACATCAAGACCTGGCTGGACCAGAACACGCGGAGTTGAATACCGCGGCCTTCGGTTCAGGGATGCATGCGGGCACCTTTGAGTACTTTGTCCACCACATTGCGCGGTCCGTAGACGGCGACGCCGACGAGGTCCAGATCGCCGGTGCCGACCGCGCGCACCGCGGCCCGATTGTCCTGATCGTTTCCGGTGGTGAACAGGTCGGAGGTGAACACCGCCGTGCGCAGTTCCCGCGCCAGCGCCTTGCCGTGTGCGTTGCGCACGACCTCTTTGCTGCCTTCGAACACGAGCACGGGCTGCCGGAACATCGGCAGGTAGCTGGTCGCGTCCGCGTCTTCGTACGGTTCCCCGATCACCTCCGGTTGCACCGTGCCGAGACCGCTGACCAGGAAGGCTGTCACATTCAGCCGCTGCCAGGTCGGCAAGTCCGCCCGCAGCAGTACCGCGATCTTGGTATCGAAACGCACGTTCTCCATGCCCACGACTCTCCCGTGGACCGGCCCGGCAAGGCTTGTACGATCCTGGCATGGTTGCGGGCGGTGCGATCGAGCAGGTCAGAGCCTGGCAGCCGCGAGTGCCGGGCATCGTCGAGGTCTTCCATGCCCGTTTCGTCGAGCACGTCTACCCGATGCACGCCCACGACTCCTGGACGCTGCTGATCGTCGACGACGGGATGGTCCGCTACGACCTCGACCGGCACGAGCACGGCGTCCTCGGCTCGGTGGTGTCGCTGCTGCCGCCGCACGTGCCACACAACGGTCAGGCGGCGACCGCGGGCGGGTTCCGCAAGCGCGTGCTCTATCTCGACGACGCGCAGCTCTGCGACGCGATGATCGGTCGTGCGGTCGATACGCCCACCTTCACCGACCCGCTGCTGCACCGGCGAATCCGCCAATTGCACACTGTCCTTGCGCATTCCGGCGCGGAGTTCGAGGCCGCGAGCCGCCTCGCCCTCATCCACGATCGGCTGCGCAACCTCCTGTGCGGCACGGATCCGGCGCCGCGGCACGCCGATCCGGGGCTGGCCCACCGTCTGCGCGAGCTGCTCGATTCCCGTACTGCCGAAGGACTTTCGCTCACCGAGGCGGCGGCGGTATTGCACGCCGACGCCACCCATCTGATTCGCGCGTTCCGCCGCGAGTTCGGGATGCCGCCGCACCAGTACCTGATTTCCCGCCGGGTCGATCTTGCCCGCCCGCTGCTCCTGGGTGGCATGCCCGCGCGAGATGTGGCGGCCGCCACCGGCTTTCATGACCAACCGCATCTGACCCGGCACTTCAAGCGCATTCTGGGCACGACGCCGGGTCGATACGCGCAGAGCGCGGCGACCTGGCCGCACCCCGCGCGTGGCCCGGCTGCGTCGCACACCACTTGATCAGCGGCACAGCCCTTTTCGCGGTACCGGTCAGCGTGGCAGCGTTGCCACCTGGACGCGCTGGCTGTCCTTGTCGGAGAGGAACGACGCGAGTTCCCGGCCCTGCTCGGCGACTGCGGTGGACTCGGCCCGGGACAAGCGGCGCAGCGGGGCGACGTGCACCGTGCCCGCCTCCTCGGTCCACGTGGCCGCGACCCGGCCGTCGACCAGCACGACGCGCGCACCGGCGACCGACAGACCGCGGTGCTCGTCATCGATGATCCGGCTGCGGTCGTGATAGCCGAGGATCGCGTTGTCGAACGCGGGGAGGAAACGCACCGGGGCGGGGGTGTCCGGGTCGGGGCGGGGCGCGTCCGGCAGGTCGAGCAGCTCACGCCCGCGTTCGTCGCGGAAGGTCACCAGCTCCGGGTGGAGCGCGCTCACCGCGGCGGGCAGTCCGGCGAGGCCGCACCAGGCGCGCAGGTCGGCCGAGGCCGCCGGTCCGAAGGCGGCCAGGTAGCGCCGGACCAGCTCTCGGCCGACCAGATCGGCATCGTCCGGAAGCGGGGCGAGCGGGCGGCCCAGCCACATGGTCAGCGGCTGATAGCGTGCTCCCGCTTTCGCGCGCCACAGCCCGCGCGGTGGCAGTTGCACCGTCGGGATGCGGGCGGCGATCAGGATTTCCCCCAGTGCTCGTGGTCCTGGGGCCGGCCAGCGGTCGGCGAGTGCCCGCGCCAGTTCGGCCATCGTGCGCGGCGCGCCGTCGGCCAGCAGCGCGCTGCCCGCTTCCTCGAGTTCGTCCAGATCCACGCCGGCCAGTTCGCGGCGATAGGTTCCGAGCACGCGCTGGCACAGCATGGCGTGGTGGCGCGACCGCCAGGCCAGCGCGTCGTCGGCGGTGAGCAGGTGGACGGTGCGGCGCATGAGGTGCAGGCGCACCACCCGGCGTTCGGTGAGCAGCTCGTCGAGCACGGCCGGCTCGAACGCGCGCATCCGCGACCAGAGACCGATGAACGGTTCCTGCGGCTCTTGCGCTTGCAGTCCGCACAGGTGGGCGACGGCATCGAGCGTGGTTATCTCGGCACGGTCGAGCAGCATTTGCCGGGCGAGTGTGGCCCGGTTGAGCGCCCGGGGCGTCAGTATCGTCATCCGATCATGTCGCCGCGCGCGACCCGTCCGCTGGTGCGTGTTCTCATCGGGGTGTCCTCTCGGTCGTCAGATTGGCCGTCCGGGGCGGGAGCACGTCTCCCGCCCCCTCGTGACGTGGTGCTATCCGTTGTATCCGCTGACGACATCGAGCACCCAGACCACGCCGAAGCGGTCACGCAGCATCCCGTAGGCGGGCGCCCAACCCGCCGGTCCCAGCGGGACCACGACGGTCGCGTCGGCGCGAAGTGTTTCCCAGTAGCCGGTGATCTCCTCGACGCTTTCGCCGCGCAGGGAAACGAAGAACGAATTCTCGCCCTGGTGGTAGCCCATCCGCGCGGGCACGTCGTAGGCCATGACGTGAAAGCCGTTCTCGGCCAGTACCTGTCCCCACATCACCTGGTCGGCCGCGGACTCGTCCTCGACGTTCCCGGCGTCCTTGTACGTGATGACGGCAAGGTGGCCACCGAACACGGACCGGTAGAACTCCAACGCCGCGCGGGCGTCGCCGCGGAAGTTCAGGTGGGTGGTGGTCGTGACGGACATGCTTGCTCCTCTGTGTCGACTTGCTGCCGAGACCACGGTCGCAAGAGAAGCGGTCAGTTTGTGTCCGCTACTTCCGGCAGAATCAAAATATGCCGAAGACTTCCGCACGGCTGCTGACGTTGCTGTCGCTGTTGCAGGCGCGCCGGGACTGGCCGGGGACCGTACTGGCCGAGCGACTGGAGGTCAGTCCGCGCACCGTACGCCGCGACGTCGACCGCCTGCGCGAACTCGGCTACCCCATCGTGACCACCAAGGGACCGGACGGCGGATACCGGCTCGGCGCGGGCACACAACTGCCGCCGCTGCTGTTCGACGACGAGCAAGCCGTCGCACTGACCGTCGCTCTGCAGATGGCTACGACCGCCGGGGCGGGCATCGAGGAGGGCGCGGTGCGGGCGCTGAACACCCTCCGCCAGGTGATGCCCGCACGGCTGCGTCACCGCATCGGCACCCTTCAGGTCACCGCCGTCGAGCACCCCGCCGCACCACCGCTCGACAGTGCGGTGTTGCTGGCGATCAGCGCGGCTGTGCACGCCCGCGAGGTGCTGCGCTTCGACTACGCCGGTGCGGGCCCGCCCGCGGTTACGCCGCCGCGGCGAGTGGAGCCGCACCATCTCGTCACCCGGGGTGGCCGTTGGTACCTCGTGGCGTGGGACCCGGACCGCGACGACTGGCGGATCTTCCGCGCCGACCGGATCTCGCCGCGCACCCCGACCGGCCCGCGCTTCGTCCCTCGTGACCTGCCCGGCGCGAACGTGGCGGCCTTCGTCGCGAACAGGTTCGCCGGCTCCGACGGCTCGGGCGGCCGGCCCTGCCGCGGCGAGGTCATCCTGGCCCGGCCCGCCGCCGAGGTGTCACCCTTCCTGCACGACGGGATAGTCGAGGACCTCGGCCCGGACCGTTGCCGAGTCGTGCTGGGCTCCTGGTCGTGGCCCGCCCTGGCCGCCGCGATCGGTCTGTTCGACACCGATATCGAGGTCGTCGGGCCCGCCGAGCTGAAAGCAGCTTTCGGCCGGCTGGCCCGCCGCTACGCCGCCACCGCGACCAGCTGATCCCCGGCCCGGCTCATCCGGTGCGGTGCGCATCGACTGTTCGAGACCCCCCAAACCTGGGGGTACCGCCTACCGCGCGCAATCATGGATCGTGTTCCTGTCTCCCGACGAAGAGGACACTCTTGTGAAAAAGCTCATCGTTGTCGCCGCCCTGACGGCGGGCCTGCTCGCGCCGGCCGGACTGGCCGCGGCGGAACCCGTTGCCGCACCGGCGAACACGCCTTCGACCGCGACGTATGTCCAGGGGTCGTCGGCGGATATCTTCTGCGCCGTGATCCGATTCCTGAAGGGCGGCTGGGCGGGTCGTCCCACGGACTGCTCCTTCTGACACACCGAGGAGGCTTCCCCTCCAACTGCGACGGCCGGTCGATCCCAGTGGGACTGACCGGCCGTCGACGGTCCGGCTACGCCGGTTCGCTTGCCGAGAACTACTTTTCGACACTTTCGTAAGCGAACAGCCCGTTCCAGGTCAGCTTCGCCTGCCGCACCTTGTCCGAATGCCCCGCATTGTTGTTGTCGTCGAACACGGGAATGTCGGGCATGTCCTGGAACAGGACGGCCTGCGCCTTCGCGATGTGCGCGTAGGCCTCCTCCGGGGTGGGCGCGGCCAGCGCGGTCGCGATGATCTTGTCGAATTCCGGGTTGACGTAGCCGATGTCGTTGCTCGCCGAATCGGAGAGATACTGCGGCATCAGGAAATTCAGCATCGTCGGGTAGTCGCCCTGCCACGCGTTGCGGAACGCGGTGCGGATGGATTTGCCGGTGATCGCGTCCCGCAGCGGCTTGAACGTGGGGTAGGGCGCGCCCAGGGCATCGATGCCCAGGGTGTTCTTGACGCTGTTCGCGACGGCCTCGATCCAGGCCTGATGGCCGCCGTCGGCGTTGTAGGCGATCTCGAAGCGGCCCGTCCACGGCGCGATGGCGTTGGCCTGCTCCCACAGTCGTCGCGCCTCGTCCGGGTTGTACGCGAGCAGTTCCACGCCGGGCAGACTGCCGTTGTAGCCGGGCAGGCTGGCGGAGGTGAAATCCTTTGCCGGAACCTTGGTTCCGTGCCAGATGGTGTCGGCGATCTGCTGGCGATTGATGGACAGCGAGATCGCTTTGCGACGCAGCACGCCCTCCGCGCCGCCGAAATGCGGGACGGTGGGCTGGAATCCGATGTGCTCGTACCGAGCCGTCGCCTTGTGGATGGCGCGGTCGCCGAGGTCGGAGTTGAAGCTGGTCAGCGCGTTGTCGGGGATGGTGTCGAGCAGGTCGAGGTTGCCGGCCAGCAGGTCCGCGTACGCGGTCTCGTAGGTCGCGTACATCACGAACCGCAGCCCTTTGTTCTTGGCCGGACGGTTGCCGCGATAATCCGGATTGGGCGCGAGATCGATCTGCACGTTGTGCTGCCAGGCGTTGTCGTTCGCGAACTGGTACGGACCGTTGCCGACCGGACGCTCACCGAACGCTTTCATGTCCCGATACGCCACCTCGGGCAGCGGGAAGAACGGCGTGAAGCCGAGGGAGAGTTCGAAATCGATCGACGGGCGGGTGAGATCGACGGTGAACGTGCGCTCGTCGACCACCTTCAGCCCCGACATCGTCTGCGCCTTGGGCGGATCCACCGAGACCTCGTCGTAGCCGACGATCGAGGCGAAAATCCAGCTCTGCAGTTGCGCATTGGTGCTCAGCGCGCCGTAATTCCACGCGTCCACAAACGATTTCGCGGTCACCGGGGTGCCGTCGGTGAACGTCCAACCCGGTTCGAGGGTGATCCGATAGTGCCGCCGATCGGCCGACTCGATCGCCTCGGCGACCTCGTTGTGCGCCTTTCCGTCGGCGTCGTAGTACTTCAGCCCGGCGAACAGGCGGTCGACCACGCGCCCGCCCTGGTTCTCGTTGGTGTTCGTCGGCACCAGCGGATGTTGCGGCTCACCGCCGTTCGCGGTCACCACACCCGCCGCCGCATCGCCGCCGTCGGACGAACAGGCCGTCAGGCCTATCGCCAACGCGGCCGTCACCAATAACGCTGCCCATCTGGTGGATTTCACTTCGCCCTCCGACCTCGAGCGGCCGGGTCGCACCCGGCCCTCGTAATTTCTTCGGAGAGTAGTTATTTCGGATGGCGTTGTCCGCGAAATCCGCCCGCCGGGCCGGAAATGTTCAGCCCACCCCGCCGCCCGGCGGGATGGTCGGGGCACCGCCCTTGATCACGATCTTGACCGCAGTGCTGCCTTGCCATTGACCGGTGGTGGCTTGACCGCCGGGACTCAGGAAAGTGCAGTAGACATCGCCGTACGCGGTGCTACCCGCGGGCGCCGAGGTCTGGAACGAGTCACTGACCCAGCGGCCTTGATGATTGGCCGAGCCGCCGATCGCGGAATAGTCGAATTCTCGATACGTTCCAGCGGTGTTGACGCTGTTCTCGACGACCATGTCGCAGGTCGCGGTGCTGCCCGCGGGGATGTAGACCCGCCATCCGAGTGTCACCGTGCCCGCGGCGGGACTGCTGATACTTCCCTCGACGCCGTTGGATGCGTTCGCGGCGGGTGCGACGAGGGTGGTGAGGGCGGCGAGTCCGGCGACGAGCAGAGTTGTCGTCGCGAGCTTCTTGGTGGTGGACGGTGTAGCCAACGGGTGCTCCTGGAGGTTGCCGGGTGTGTGCCTGTGGAGGCAATTCAACGCAGCAGGGGCGGGCTGAGCCACGAACCCCAGGAGTGGTCGGCCGACACGCAGGGGTGGGCGTTCGCCACCTCGGTGTCGAGGGCGGCTGAACCCCTCGGGGTGATGTTCGGTCTGTCAGGCGGTCGGTTGCACCGCCGGCGGCCATTTGTTCGGCAACACGTTGGGCGGCTGGGCGCCCGGGAGGTGATCCCAGTCGAAGGTCAACATCCGCCACGCGGCCGGGCGCTCGAACGAGATGGTGGGGCCGGTGAAGACGGCCGCGTCGAAACTGGTGTGCCAGCCGTTGAACGCGGCGCCGATGAACGAGGTGTGCTTCTGGAACTTCGTCTTGTGGAAGGAGACCCCTTCACCGCCGAAGATCGCGTCCGCGAAACTCGTTGCGCCGTCCAGTGTCGCGCCGTCGAACCAGGTGTTGGACCCGGCGAACTCGGTTTCGGAGAAGCGGGTCAGTCCGGCGAAGGTGGCGTTGCGGTAGGAAACCTCTTCGTCGAACCGTGCGCCGCCGAAGTCGGCGGGCCCGGCGAAGGTCACACCCTCGAACCAGGTCTTGTCGTAGAACCGCGCGCCGTTGAACGACGCGTACTTTCCGGCGAACACCGTGTCGTTGAAGGTGTTGCGGCCACGGAACTGCGACGAACTGAAGTCGGCGTCGGCCAGATAGGCCCCGGTCAGATCGAAGTCCCGGTCCGACCACGGATGCTCGGCGGCGGGCACCAGGTGCGCGGCGATGACCCGCACGATGGTCTTGCGCACCTCGAGCCCGTTCTGGCTGCGTTCGCAGTCGGGATCGGGGGTGTAGGGCAGGCGCAGATACCCGCAGAGCACGTCGACGCACACCTGCACTTCGGCGTGATTGCCGCGGGCGTGCCAGTCGTCGGCCAGCGCCGCCATCGCGTACACGCCCGCCATCCGGACGGCCGGCGAGGCGTGCGCGAGTTGTCCCGAGGTGGTGGTGAACCGGGTGCGCAGATCACGGATCGCGGCCGCGTCATGTTGCGCGGCCGCCAATTCGTACTGCTTGTTGCTGACGGCCAGCGCGTCGGCCGAGGTCTGCTGCGCCTTCGCGGCGGTCTCCTGCGCCGCCGCGGCGAGTCTGTTCGCTTCCGCGAGCAGCGCGACGGCGTGGGCGGCGGTGTGCTGGGTCGAGTCCGCGGTGCGCTGCCGCCGCATGGCCAGATAGGCGGCCCCACCGGCCACCGTCAGCGCCACCACCGCCACGGTGTTGCGGACCGCCTCGTACCACTGCGCCGTGGCCAGGTGATGACCGGTCAGCCACCACGGGCCGCCGCCGTCGATCAGGCGCACGGCCACCATCAACACAGGTAGCGCGAACGCGAACGTTGCGACCATCCCGAAGAGCGTCTTCCACAGCAGCTTCCAGCCAGGTTCTGGAACATGAACGGGAACAGCCGCATTGGGATCCACCGACACCATGTGATCTTCCCTCATCGCACGAATACTGACCGGACATCACCGTATCTAGTGCCTCGCCGCTCGCAACCGCCCGGTGCCGTGTTCATCAGTGAGAACGTACTGCGAATGCAGTAGTCGCAACAGCCTCCTTCCGCACGACGCGGACTACGGAACCGTCCCACGAGCATGGCGACATGGCGAAATTCCTCTACCGGCTGGGCCGGTTCGCGTTCGAGAAACGGCGGCTGGTAGTGCTGCTCTGGCTGGGCGTGATGGCCGCCGTGGTGGCCGGGGCGCTCAACGCACCGAAGCCGCCGCCGGACACCTTCTCGATCCCGGGCACCGAGTCGCAGCAGGCCTTCGACCTGCTCGGCGCACGCTTCCCGGGAACCAAATCCGATGGGGCGCAGGCCCGGATCGTCTTCGTCGCCCCCGCGGGCGAGCAGGTCGGCGCCGAACCGGTCAAGGCCTCGGTCGAGAAGATCCTGGCCGATGTCGCGAGCGGCGCCCAGGTGAAGGGCGTACTCGACCCGTTCCAGACCGGGGCGGTGAGCAGGGACGGCACGACTGCCTATGCGACGGTCAGCTACGGCGAAACCACCCAGAACCTCACCGACGCGACGAAGACGGCGCTCACCGACGCGATCGATGCGGGCAAGTCCGCGGGCGTCACCGTGGAGGTCGGCGGGACCGCGCTGATGGCCGAGCCGGAAATGGGCGGCGCCACCGAGATCATCGGAATCGCCATCGCGGCCGTGGTGCTGCTGATCACCTTCGGCGCGTTCGCGGCCGCCGGACTGCCCCTGCTCACCGCCCTGATCGGGATCGGCGTGGGCATCGCTGCCATCGTCGCGATCGGGCTGTCCACCACGACCACGACCCTGGCGATGATGCTCGGGCTCGCGGTCGGCATCGACTACGCGCTGTTCATCGTCTCGCGGTATCGGAGCGAGCGCGCGGCGGGCTACCGCGCCGCGGAAGCGGCGGGCCGTGCCGTCGGAACCGCCGGTTCCGCGGTGGTTTTCGCCGGGCTCACCGTGGTCATCGCGCTGGCCGGGCTCGCCGTGGTCGGGATTCCCATGCTCACCACGATGGGCCTGGCCGCCGCGGGCACGGTGGCCGTCGCGGTGGTGATCGCATTGACGCTGTTGCCCGCGCTGCTCGGCTTCTTCCAAGAGGCCGTGCTGCCGAGGGCTTTCCGCAAGAGCACCGTTGCCGACCGGCCTGCGGGCAATGCAGCACGGCCGACGAAACCCAGTATGGGGACGCGGTGGGCACAGGTCATCGTGCGCAGACCGGTGCTGGTATTGCTGATCGGCCTGATCGGTATGGGGGCCTTGGCCTTACCGGTACGCAGCCTCGAACTCGGGTTGCCCGGCGACGAATCGCAGCCCACCTCGACAACCCAGCGGCGTGCCTACGACGCCCTCGCGGCCGGGTTCGGTCCCGGCTTCAACGGGCCGCTCACCGTCGCGATCGATGTCGCGGGTGTCGCCGACCCGAAAGCCGCGGTGGAACAGGCGACGAAGACGCTGACCGCGACCAAGGGCGTGGTGTCGGTCTCGCCCGCCTCGTTCAACCAGGCCGGGGACGCCGCGGTGCTCACCGTGGTGCCCGCCACCGGTCCGTCCACCACCGAGACCAAGGACCTGGTCCACGCGGTGCGCGACGCGGCAGGCGAACTGCGGACGGCGACCGGGGCGACCATGCTGGTCACCGGTGCGACCGCGATGAATATCGATGTGTCGCAGAAGCTGTCGGACGCGCTGTTGCCGTACCTGGCCATCGTCGTCGGGCTGGCCATCCTGCTGCTGATGGTCGTGTTCCGCTCGATCGCGGTGCCGATCAAAGCGGCGCTGGGCTTCCTGCTCTCGGTGGGCGCGGCCTTCGGCGTGATCGTCGCGGTGTTCCAGTGGGGCTGGCTGGCGAATCTGCTCGGCGTCGAGCAGACCGGGCCGGTGATGAGCATGATGCCGATCTTCCTGATCGGCGTGGTGTTCGGGCTCGCGATGGACTACGAGGTCTTCCTGGTCACCCGGATGCGGGAGGCCTTCGCGCACGGCGAGAGCGCGCACGACGCCATCGTCACCGGGTTCCGGCACAGCGCGCGGGTGGTCACTGCCGCGGCGGCCATCATGATCGCGGTGTTCGCCGGGTTCATCGGCGGCGGCGAACCGATGATCAAGATGATGGGGCTGGGGCTCGCGTCGGCGGTGTTCTTCGATGCGTTCGTCGTCCGGATGACCCTCGTCCCGGCGGTCCTCGCGCTGCTCGGCGACAAGGCCTGGTGGCTACCCGGATGGCTCGCGAAGATCCTGCCGAATGTGGACGTCGAGGGGGAGGCGCTGAAACACATCCAGCCCGTCGAACCGGATCGCGAGCTGGAATCCGCTCGCGTCTGAGGGGGAACGCGCCGTCCGGCCGTCCGTCGGGACGGCCGGACGGCACGTTCCTGACCAGCCGGTTAGTGTGCAGGGACAAGGAGGTGCAGGCATGACCGCAGCTTGGTCGCAATGGCCGCGCCGACACCGGCACGCCATCGACGTGATCATCGCTGTCCTGCTGTGCGGGTTGGCCACGTATGCCAGCCGGGTCGCCGGGGGCCTCGACGGGCACGGGCCGATGGTGGTCCGGTCCGCATCACCCGCGGTGTTCGCGTTGTCGGCGGTCGCCTCGCTGGCCCTGCTGTGGCGGCGGCGGTTTCCGCGCGGTGTGCTGCTGCTCACCACCGGCTGCGCGATCACGATCGGCGTGCTGGGATTCGAAATGTCGATCGTCACCGCGGGCGCCGCCTTCGTCGCGATGTATTCGATCGAAATGTATTGGCCCCGAACGTGTTATGCCAAGGCTGCGCAGGTATCGGCCGGGCTAGCGTTACTGATCACCTCGTTGATCACCTCGTTCACGCCGCTGTTGACCGGGGACCGCATCACCTTGATCGCCGGCCTGCTGGTGGCGTCCGCGTTCGGTGAAGCGGGCCGCAACCGGCGCGACTACCTGGCCGCGCTGCACGCGCGCGCGGAACTGGCCGAACGAACCCGCGAAGAGGAAGCGCGGCTGCGGGTCAGCGCGGAGCGGCTGCGGATCGCGCGCGAACTGCACGACGTGGTGGCCCACCACATGGCGCTCGCACACGCCCAAGCCTCCACTGCCGCATACCTTTTGCGGATTCAGCCGGATCAGGTGCAGGAGATGCTCGACCAGCTGTCCGGCACCACGTCCGCGGCGTTACGCGAGCTGAAGGCGAGTGTGGGACTGCTCCGGGAAAGCGACGTGGACGTCCCCCTGGCGCCTGCGCCCGGCCTCGCGCAGCTGGGCGAACTGCTGGCCTCGTTCGAGCGGACCGGACTGACTCCGTCGCTGTCGATCAGCGGGGCGCCGCGTCCGCTGTCACCCGGCACCGACCTGACGGCCTACCGGATCATCCAGGAAGCGCTCACCAACGTCACCAAGCACGCGGGTGCCGGCGCGTCGGCGACGGTCCGCCTCGTCTATTCGCGGCTGCTGCTGACCGTCAGCGTGAGCGACGACGGGGGCCGGGATTCGCGCCCGCCCGCACGGGACGGTCAGAGTTTCGGCTTGATCGGTATGAACGAACGAGCCATCTCGGTCGGCGGCAATCTGCACGCCGGGCACCGCCCCGGCGGTGGGTTCGAAGTCACCACCGAGCTGCCGCTCGCGCACTCCGAACACCTTGACCTCGAGGACAAGACAGCATGACCATCCGCGTTCTCCTGGCCGACGACCAAGCGCTGCTCACGGGCACCTTCCGGCTCCTGATCGATTCGGCTCCCGATATGGAGGTCGTCGGGATCGCCGGAAACGGTAGTGAGGCCATCGATCTGGCTCGCTCGGCCCAGCCGGACGTGGTGGTCATGGACATCCGGATGCCCGGTGTCGACGGTCTGGCCGCGACCAAGGAGATCTGCGACGATCCCGCGCTGCGCCGGACCCGGGTGCTGATCCTGACCACCTTCGAGCTCGACGAGTATGTGGCACAGGCGCTTCGCGCGGGCGCCAGCGGATTCCTCGGCAAAGACGTCGGCCCCGAAGAGCTGCTGGGCGGTATCCGATCCGTCGCCGCCGGCGATGCACTGCTCTCGCCCACCGCGACCCGCACCCTGATCGCGCGCTACCTCGCCCTGCCGGAAAACCGGATCAGCGCAGGCGATCCCGTTGAAATCCTCACCGCCCGCGAACGCGAAGTGGTCGTGCTGGTCGCCTCGGGGCTGTCCAACGAAGCCATCGCCGAGAAGATGTACGTCAGCCCGCTCACCATCCGCACCCACGTGCAACGCGCGATGTCGAAGCTCGACGTACAGAACCGAGCCCAACTCGTCGTCATCGCTTTCCAGTCCGGGCTGGTGCGCATCGAGGCGCCGCGCCGGGAACACCCCTGACCTCGGGCGAGTAGCCGCCGTCAGCGCGCGGTCGAGCCGCGCGCATCTCTCTATCTCATCGCATCGTGCTGCCCCATGTCAATAGCGTTGTCACGACGAGATGTAGCAACTATGCTACGTCGTAGAACGACCTCAAAGGGGAGGCTCCGGTGATGATGCCAACGGCGATGTACTTCTGCGCGGGACTCGCGCTCGGGTGGGGAAATACCCTGTGGACGCGGCGGGCGCTCACCCGCATCGTGGACGACGACGTGACGAGCGGGCGGCTGGTCTTGCTGTCGATGACGAGATTGCTTGTGCTGACCGTGGTTTCGATCGCGATCGCATTTCTGGCCGGTGCGCCCGGCGTGGGCGTGTTCTTCGGTCTCGCGGTATTCCACGCCGCCCGGCTGTTCCGGGTTCGGCGACCAGCGTTGCAGGGGCAGACATGACGACGATCAAGGTCGGCGAGCACCAGACGGTCCGGTTGCTCGGGCTGGAGTTCAACGTCGACACCATCGTGTCGACCGGCGTGGCGGCGGTGGTGGTGCTCGGGCTCGCGTTCTATCTGCGGGCCACGGTGACCTCCGGCGTGCCCAACGGGGTGCAACTGTTCTTCGAGACCGTCACCGTCCAACTGCGCAATCAGGTGGAGAGTGCGATCGGGATGCGGGTCGCGCCGTTCGTGCTACCGCTCACCGTCACCCTGTTCATCTTCATCCTGCTGTCGAACTGGTTGGCGGTGCTGCCGGTGCGATACGGCTCGGGTGAACTGATCCATCCGCCGGCCGCGGACGTCAACTTCGTCTACGCGCTCGCGGTATTCGTCTTCTTCGGCTACCAGGCCGCGGGCATCGTCCGGCGCGGCCCGCTCGGGCACCTGAAGCAGACGCTGAAGGGGCACGCGGGGTGGGGGATGGTGCTCATCAACATCATCGAGGAAATCGCGAAACCGCTGTCCCTGTCGCTGCGACTGTTCGGGAACATCTTCGCCGGCGGCGTGATGCTGTCCGTCATCACGCTGCTGCCCGCCTGGATCAGCTGGGCCCCGAACGCGGCCTGGAAGCTGTTCGACCTGTTCGTCGGGCTCATTCAGGCCTTCATCTTCTCGCTGCTGACCATCCTCTATTTCGCCGAGTCGATGTCGCGCGAGCACGAAAACCACTGACCACGAAGAAGGGAACAAGAAAATGGCAGACATCACCAACGCGGCGATCATCCAGTCGGCGGCGCTCATCGGCGGCGGACTGATCATGCTCGGCGGCGCCATCGGCGCCGGTGTCGGCAACGGCATGGTGGGTTCATCGCTCATCGGCGGCGTGGCCCGGCAGCCGGAGGCCGAAGGCCGGTTGCGCGGCAACTACCTGATGACGGTCAGCTTGATCGACGCCGTGTACTTCATCAATCTCACCTTCATGGCGCTGCTCGTCTTCGCGACACCGGGCAAGTAGGCGCGACATGTCGACGAAAAACACTGCCGGAGAGAACTTCCTGCTCCCCAACGGCACCTTCTTCGCCGAGTTGCTCATCTTCGTGACCGTGCTCGGCGTCATCTGGCGCTTCGTGGTACCGCCGATCAATCGCGCACTGGAAGAACGCGAGGCGCGGGTCGCCAAGACCGAAGCGGATGAGCGGGCAGCGGCCGCGCTGCGCGCCGAGGTCGATCAGCGCTATCGGTCGGCGCTCACCGAGGCCGAAGGCGTGGCCGCCGAGATTCGGAAACAAGCTCGGGTGCAAGGGCGTTCGCTGATCGCCCAGCGCAAAGCCGGTGCACAGGAAGAGGCGGACGCCATGGTGGCCCGGACGGCCATCGAGTTGCGCGCCGAGGCCGAGCGGATCGGCGCGGAACTGCACGACAGCGTCGAACCGCTCGCGCGGACGCTCGCCGAGCGCGTCATCGCCGATCCGGCGCAGGTCGGAAGGAGGTAGCCGCAGGTGCACGACATTGTCTGGGACTGGCCGGTTTTCCTGAGTCAGCTGTTCGGTTTCGCGATCATCGTAGGGGTGCTCGTCAAATGGGTTGTGCCGCCGCTGTCCGCCGCGATGGCGAAGGCGCAGAACGTGATTCGTGCACAACTGGTGGACAGCGAGCGGGCGGCGAACCGGGTCGTCGCGGCCGCCGAGGCGGACGAGGCGGCGGTGGCGCAAATCGCCATCGCCGCCCGGCATCTCGAACAAGACGCGCACACCGCCGCCGCCCACATCCTCGCAGAATCCCGCGTAACCGCCGAAGCGGAAGCGTTGCGGCAACACAGTTCCGGCCACGCACGCCTGGCCCGCCTACGCACCGAACTGACCCGTGAACTCCGCACCACCCTGCACACCGCCGTCCTGACCCGCACCGAACACCGAGTACGCACCCACCTCACCACCTCCCGAGCCAAAACCACCGCCACCGACCGCTTCCTCGACGAACTGGAGGCAATGCGCTGAAGGTCGCACAGGTCGATGCGCGATCGCCGTGTGTAGTCGCGTGGAACCGCAGGCCCGAGAAGGAAATTCGCGGCACTGGTGTGCGCCGGCGTACTGGTGTTCGAGGTATATGACAGGTAGCGTTGGCGCTCGAGCTGGCTCGGGGAGTCGAAATCACCAGGCCAGGGGCGGCAGTGGGGCTTCAATTGTGCCGTGTGGATGGACGCGTGGCCGGTCGAGGGGGAGTAGCCGATGTCGAGCATGGCGGATCGCTTTCGCGCTCTCGCCGATGTGGTGCCGATCCCTCGACCTTGGAGCCTCGATGCCTATGTCGCCGAGGTCGCGAAGCACCGTGGGCGGCCGATCACCCTGGCGCCCATGGACACCTCCGGGCTCGGCGGTGCCGGATGTGGCACCGGTAGTGGTCTGTGGATCGCTCGGCGTGCTGACGACATCATCGTCTATGACGGCGACACCTCGGGCTGGCATGCTCAGCACATCGTGCTGCACGAGATCGGCCACATGCTGCTCGACCACGGCGCGCAACCCGCCGGCCGACTCGATGCCGCAGGCGCGGCTGTGCTGAGCCGATTGCTGCCCTCGATCTCGTTGGATTCGATCGAGCGTGTCTTGAGTCGCAGTTCATATGGTGACGCGTACGAACGCGATGCTGAAGCATTCGCCGACGCGGCGATGTTGCGCGCAAGCCGGCCGTATGCGCAGTACTGATACTGCAGACCAGCGTTCGTGAATTTCGCGTCGAAGCCCTCGGTATCCGGGAAAAGCTCGTGTACTACGGTGTTTTCGCCGCTGCAGGGGGACTCCTCATCGATGCCATCGCTGGGCCGGTGGTCGCCGCGTTGTCGACTTATACCGATATCGTGCCGCAGGATCCACAGATGCGACGTAAAGCGGCCACGTTCTTCGCCGCCACGCTCGTTGCCGCAATTATCACCGCGATCCCACTTTTCGGCCGGGTATCGGCGCAGGCGGGATGGGATCGGACCGCTCGTTACAGCCGCAGACTGCAGCCGATGTGGTCCGATCTCACGACAGCATTCCCCGGCCTGATGCTTTATTCCGTCGATCAGTTCGCTGGACTCGATCCGGTCGCGAGGCTGCACCGGATGACCATCGAAATCCGGGACGGACTGCTGAGCTTGCGCCCCTACACCACCGTGACCCCTGCCGCGTGCGAGCGGATACTGGCCTCCGGAGCA
>NZ_BDCI01000011.1 GCF_001613425.1 Nocardia vulneris
GACGGCATACGAGATCTCCGTCGCGCACGCTCTGCGAGCGAAAAATATTGGAGTACAACCTGATCCATTCGCTGCGAGTACGGCGCCGCGAGCGCCCGCGGCAAGCGGTGACTTGAACTCGGAACTACAGCTACTGCTCGAGTTGGCGGACCGGTGGGCCGGCGCCAAAGCCATCGTCGCGGCCGCTACCGTAGCCGCGACCAATGAACAAGGAGCGCCAGTTGACTGATGCGTCGCGACCGTCCGGCCATCGGCTACCACATCCGCCGTACCGGTTGCCGTTGCTCGGAGATCTGCTCACGGTCCGGCCGGGCAAGCCGACGCAAGCCGCGATGCACGACGCTCGGCGCCTCGGCCCCATCTACGAACGACTGATCGTGACGTACCCGATTGTCATCGTTTCCGGCGTAGACCTCCTCGCGGAAATCAACAACGAAGAGTACTGGACGAAGAACCTCAGCCCGCTGTTCAGATTGATGCGGCCCATCGCTCGCGACGGTCTGTTCACGGCATACAACGACGAACCCGCTTGGCGTACAGCGCATAACATCCTGGCTCCGGCCTTCACTCAGGCGGCCATGCGTAGCTATCACCAGAGCATGACCGACACAGTCGCGGAGCTCATCGACTACTGGTCTGAACGGGAAAGCCGTTGGGTCGACGTAGCCGAAGACACCAACAAGTTCACTCTCGAAGTGATCAGCCGCACCGGCTTCAGCTATTCGTTCGATTCCTTCACGCGCGGTGAAGCAGATGAACATCCGTTCGTCGCCGCGATGACTCGTGGACTGCAGTTCGTCAATCGCAATGCCAATCTGCCTCCGGTGCTGCACAAGTTCCCGCGCCGGCGCGTCGAACAGCAGGCCAAAGATATTGCGTTCGCTAAGAAGCTGGTCGACGATGTCATCGCCACACGTCGCCGCGAAGACCCGGATAGCACCCATGATCTGCTCGGGTCGATGTTGAACGCCGCCGATCCTGTCTCGGGGGACAAACTCGATGAAAAAAACATCCGACACCAAATACTGACGTTCCTGGTGGCCGGTCACGAAACTTCGGCGGGAGTCCTCGCATTCGTCCTCTACTTCTTGGCCAACCATCCTGACGTCGCGGCCAAAACCCGCGCCGAAGTCGATGAGCGCTGGCCGGACCGCGAACGGCCCGAGATCGGTTACGAGGACGTCGCGAAACTTCGCTACCTGCGCCGGGTAGTCGATGAGACGATGCGACTGTGGCCGATCGCGCCGGGGTACTTTCGAGAAGCTAAGCAGCACACCACGATCGGTGGCGGCCGCTACAGCTTCGGCCAAGGTGATTGGGTTTTCGTGCTGACCCTTGCGGCGCATCGGGATCCGGGCTGGGGGTCCGATCACGATGAGTTCGATCCCGATCGGTTCCTACCGGAGAACCTACGCAAGCTCGACCCCAACGTTCTGAAGGCATACAAGCCGTTCGGTACCGGTGCCCGCGCCTGCATCGGCCGCCAATTCGCCTATCACGAAATAGTTCTCGCTCTCGCCCACATCACCCACGCCTTCACTTTCGAAGCCGAGCCCGGCTACCGGCTCGACGTGGGGGAGCAAATCACCCTGAAGCCTCGTGGGTTCCGCCTCCGATTCCGAAAGCGGCTTCCCACAGCCGAATCACTGCGCTCCGAGCGGAACGTTCGGCGCTCGTAGCAGAGCCGCTACCAGCGTTGCTCTGCTTGTTGTCCAGTCGCGGCGCGGGGTCAATGCTCGGTGGCGAGTCGGTCCAGCCATTCGTGGAGGAGGTGTTGTTCGGCCGGGGTGAGGGAGGTTTCGGCGGGGAGGGTGGCGCGGAGGGCGCGTGCGGCGCCGGCGGGGCCGGGGTCCTGGACGGCCGGGCGTTCGGTGGTGATCGCGGTGACCATGGCTTCGCGTAGTGCGGTGAGCAGGGCTGGGTCGCGGTCGGCGCCCGGTAGGGACAGCCAGGTCAGGACGGCGCCGCGGCCGGTCGCGTGGATGATGCCTGCCGCGAGTTGCTCGTCGACCCGCAGCAGGCCGCCCGCGGCGAGGCGGCGGACCCGTGCGCGCAGGATTTCCAGTCCGGCTCGGAACGCGGCTGATTCGGTTCCCGCGGGTTCGCTGTACATGAGGGTGTAGAGCGCGGGGTTGGACAGACCGAACTCGACCGCGAGATCCCATGCGGCGCGGAGGTCTTCGATGGGGTCGGCGGGGTCGGGGTCGAGGTGTTTTCTCGCGACGAACTTCGCGAAACCGTACTGCGCCACCGCTTCCAGCAGTCCGTCCTTGTCGCCGAACAGCCGGTAGATGGCCGGGGGTTGCAGGCCTGCCGCGTCGGCGACCGCACGCGTGGTGACCGCGTCCCGGCCGCCGCGCTCCAGCAGGTCGGCGGCGGCTTCGATGACGCGCTGCCGGTGCTGTTCGCGCGTGGTCGGGGTGCCGTCGGGTTCCGCGGTGCTGTTCCGGGGAGCGGGGGACGAAGTCATGTAACAACGATAACGGTTGACGGTTTCCATCGGAAGTATCATTGTTAATGCATTGATGTTTCCAATGGAATCGGGAGAAGTTCATGATCATCGTGACCGGAGCGACCGGGCAGCTGGGACGGCGGATTGTCGAGCGCCTGCTGGCGCGGGTGCCCGCCGACCGCGTGGGTGTGAGCGTCCGCGATCCGCGCAGGGCCCAGGACCTGGCCGAGCGAGGAGTGCGTGTGCGGCAGGGCAGTTTCACCGATCCGGGCAGCCTCGCCCACGCCTTCGAAGATGCGGAGCAGGTGCTGGTCGTCTCGGTCGATAAGCTCGGTGCGGAGGCCGTCCGTCAACATCGAGCGGCCGTGGCGGGAGCCGTCGCGGCAGGTGCCGGGCGGATCCTCTACACCAGCCATATGGGTGCCGCGCCGACCTCGCGCTTCGAGGCCTGCCGCGATCACGCCGCCGACGAGCGGATGCTGCGCGCCTGCGGCGTGCCGTTCACCTCGCTCCGCAACGGGTTCTACGCCACGAGCGCGGTGCGGTTTCTCGGGCAGGCCGCCGAGACCGGGCAACTGGTGTTGCCCGCGGACGGTCCGGTGAGCTGGACCGCACACGCCGACCTCGCCGACGCGGCGGCGGCGATCTTGGCCGGAGACACCCGATTCGACGGTCCCACACCGCCATTGACCGCTGCGCAGGCCATCGACTTCGAAGAGATCGCCGCGTTGGCATCCGAGCTGACGGGCCGAACCATCAAGCGCGTCACCGTATCCGACGCGGAATTCCACCAGCGGATGCTGAGCCACGGTGTTCCGGTGGCACAGGCGGACATGATGGTGGACATCTTCGCCGCCGCTCGAGCCGGTGAATTCGCCACGGTCGACCCGACATTGGCGCAGTTGATCGACCGCGAGCCGACGGACTTCGCGGCGGTGCTGGGTGCGGTGTTCTCGGCGCCTGGCAGTGGGAACGGATCGGCACGCCGGTGACGTGCGCTACGCTGCCGCCGGTTGGCGTGCGGCTCGCGATGCGTTGCGCAGCACCATGATTCCCAGCACCGCGAGCCAGATCGTGACCGCGCTGGTGAACGGGAGCAAGAACTCGAATCCGGCTCCCGGCAGTCGCAGGAACAGCGCCGACCCGCCGGCGAACCAGCCGAACGAGAGCACGATCCCGAACCAGCACAGGGTGGGGGAGAATTGGCGGCTGCGCAGCAGCGCGACCGCGTAACCGGTGAGCGCAGACCCGATCAGGACATGGGCGAGCATGGTCGTCCCGCCGACGAGCCCTTCGACGACCTGGTAAGTGGCCTGCGCTTGCGCCGCCGTGCGCTCGTCGTCGGCCCACTGCCGGGCCAGCACTCCGGTCGTGACCCCATCGTGGGCGTAGTCGACCGAGAACACCGCGACGCCGACGATCATGATCGGGTCGACCATCCGCGCGAGCGCACGGGCGGCGGGATCGGCCAGTGTTCGGCCGACCGTCGACAACGCGACCGCCCAGCAGACCATGCCGAGGATGCCGAGATATGCGGCGAGAAACCACGGCCTGCCCTCGACGTAGGCCAAGACGCCGAGGGCATCGCCCCGCGGAATATCCTGCCGCCACTGGATCATTCCGGCGGCGATCGCGCAGAGACTGCCCAGCACTGCGAGCACGCCCGCTGCCTTGCCGCGCAGCGTTCGGGGCTTGTCGATGATCTGCTGGGACATGATTTTCGGCCCGCCCTTCCGAAAGTCGAGATGGAGTTTTCAGCGTAAGTAGCCACGACCGGTCGCGGGATCCGGGAAACCCCCGATATCGATCGAGGTCAGCCCGGATTGACGCGGTGCCGCGAGACGGATCCGGTCGCGCGCAGTCCTCGTGCGCTCAGTCCGGAGGTTCCTGTGCACTTTCGGTTTCGGTCAACTCGGGTGCGATCTCCCGCGTCGCCATCCCCCCGTCGCGGCCCTCATCGGTAGGACCCGGCCGTCCGCCCTTCGGCTCGTCCGTCTCGTTGTCGTCGACCTCGTTCGCGCGATGCATGAGCAACCTCCTCTAGTAGGTCGACTCGCAATACCCCCGCCGGCACGTTTCGATCACCAGGCGCGGCGAAACCTCAGCCGGCGATGTCGGTGGGTCTCGCGTCCGGGCCGGAGTCGGAATTGTTCGCCATCACCGCTTTGCGCTGCTCCAGGAGTCGGCGCAGGGCCCCGTGCAGAGCGGGTGGGTCTGCGCGCTGCCAGGCTTTTTCAGACCAATAGGCCGGGGCGCCGACGGGAGCGAACCGGCCTATGCGGCCAGGGTTTTCGAATCGACCGGGTCAGCGGTCCTGGCATACGGCGCGCAGCACCAGGTTGATCGGCGGGATGACGATGTTGTGCAGGACCGCGTTGTCGTAGACGGAGGCCGCGAAACCGTCGAGGGTGGGGCGGATGGCCAGGCAGGCGGGGCTCGCGGGCGGGATCGGACGGTCCCAGCCCGGGCCGCTGCCCGGCGAAGCGTTCGCGGTGGCCGGGGCCAGGGTGAACGCGGCAGCGGTGGCGAGGGTGAGGGCGGCGAATGTCTTCTTCATGGTTCCTCCTGACGATCCTGCACAGATGTGATCAGCGATTACTTGGAGACCATCGCTAACCGCAGGTCGCGGCGTTAGCAAATATCCTGCAACCTTCGCCGTGGTCTTTGTCACAAGGCTTCCCGGGTGGCCCGGAACGCGCGGGAGGTCTGCGTCGCGGTACCTGCGATCGCGCCCGGAACCCGAGGGGAAGCGAGACGCCCGGACGTCCTGAGAGAGAATACGGGCGTGAGTGACGCAATCAGGAAAATCTTCAGAGCTCGATCCGCGGTGCCGACGGGTGTCGTCGCACCCACGGGCTGCTAGGACGATGTCGGACCGGGACGAGCCGGAGCGGGGTTCCCCGCCGGGGCCCGGCGAAGAGAGGCTCGATGCGGTGGAACGGGTACGCCGGAAGCTAGAAGGCCTACGGGCGGCCGAGACCGATCAGCCCGACGCGAGCGACGGCGAGTCGAAGCTGATCCGGCTGCCACACCGTCCGCGACGCATGAAGCACGACGCGGGGGAACCCGCGCGCAAACCGTGGCAGGCGCCGGGCACCGTCTTCGACCCCGCCCCGACCAGACCCGTCATGCGATCGGAACTGCAGCGCGAAACCGGGGAATGGCCGCTCGACGCCGGCCCGGTCGAGGACGGCGCAGGCGAGCACGAGGCGAGTGTCGTCGATCTCGCCGCCCAGCGACGAAAACGGGATGCCCCGGCCGCCGGGATCCGGCGCGTGGCCAAGCCGCGCAGAGTCGATCCCGAACAGCCCTGACGGGGGCTGGTTCACCACGCCGTGCCGCTCATTGGGCGGTGCTTTGCCGCAGGGCCTGCCCTGCCCGCGCGCGAGCCAGCAAAGCCGCTGCCAATTCCGGATTGTCGGCGAGTCCGTCGGTGACCCATTCCTGCACGAACGGATCGAAGAATTCGTGCGGCGCCTGCCGCCAGTCGAGCCTGCCCAGTGGCGGCTCGGGGTCGTACTCCATCGCGTACTGCGTCAGCCTGGCGATATCGGTACCACCCAGCCGTTCGACCAGGTACAGGCCCATGTCGATACCGGCGGATTGGCCTGCCGCGGTGACGAATCGGCCGTCTTCCACCCAGCGTTCCCGCACCGGGTGCACGCCGAACTCGGCCAGCAGATCGAAGGCGGTCCAGTGCGTGGTGGCCTTGCGCCCGTCGAGCAGCCCCGCCGCGGCGAGCAGCAGCGACCCCGAGCACACCGAGGCGACGATCTGCGCATGCTCGGCGGCGGAGCGGACATAGTCGGTCAGGACGCGGTCGGACATCGCGCGAAACAGCGGTGTCGAAGCGCCGGGCACCACGAGCACGTCGGGCGCAGGCACTTCGGCGAACGTATGGCTCGGCGTTAGACGCAAAGGGCCGCCGTCGGTTTCGTACGCGGTCAGCTGCTCGCCCACGGCCACCATGCGCCAGCCGGGCAGCACGTGGCCGAGGACGCCGAGCGGTTGCATCGGCCCGATCAGATCCAGCGGGTCGACGCCCGGAAACAGCACGCACGCAATGGTCTTCGTCTCCTCCGTCATGCACACCAGGATCGCGCGAGCGACGGTGCGGTGGGGGAGCGTTGTCCGAAATCCTGCGAACCATGTCCATCGGCCGGTCGGCGTAGGGTCGGCGGTATGCGCAAAGTTGTCGTCGTCGGCTATCCCGACGCGGCCCTGCTCGAAATTGCCTGCACCACAGAGGCGTTCGATTTCGCGAATCGCGCAGCCGAGCGGCCGTCGTATCGGGTGTGCCTCGCCGGGATCGACGAGGGGCCGATGCGATGCAGTTCGGGGCTCAGCCTGCTCGCGTCGTACCGGATCGATCGGATCGACGGTCCGCTCGACACACTGATCGTCGCCGGTGGGCCCGGCAGCAGCTGGGTGACCACGCACGGACCGACCCTCACCCATATCCGCAGGCTGGCCGCCTCGAGCAGGCGGATCGTTTCGATCTGCTCAGGGGCGTTCGTGCTCGCCGCCGCGGGACTGCTCGACGGCAAACGGGCGACCACACATTGGGAATTCGCGGCCGATCTGGCGCGGCTGTATCCGCTGGTCACCGTCGATCCCGCGCCGTTGTTCATCAAGGACGGCCCGGTCTACACCGCGGCGGGGGTGACCAGCGCACTCGATGTGACCCTCGCGCTGATCGAAGAAGACCACGGTCCGACCCTGGCCCGCGATATCGCGAAGAGCTTGGTCGTCTACCTGCAACGACCCGGCAATCAGGCGCAGGTCAGCATGTACGTCGCCGCGTCGCCGCCCGAACATCGTGTGATCGGCGATCTGATCGGCCACATCACCGGCAATATCGATGCAGACCTGGGCACTCCCGCACTGGCAGGCCGGGTCGGCCTGAGCACCCGCCAGCTCACCCGCTTGTTCGACACCCACCTCGGCACGACCCCCAGCCGTTACGTGCGGGCGGTGCGCACCAAAGCCGCAGCCCAATTGCTGGCCGGCACCGACCTCCCGCTTGCCGCGGTGGCCCGCCGCTGCGGTTTCGGCTCCACCGAAACCCTCCGTCAAGCCTTTCTCGACCACTTCGCGACCCCGCCCTCGGCCTATCGTCGCACTACCCGCCGCAACGAGCGCGCCTGAGTCCCCATCGACGCTCCCGGACGCGGCATTCCGTGTCTCCGTGCGCAATTGCCGTCCAGCGGGCCGTCGGGGCTCAGTTGCTCAAATCGGTGCGGGTGCCCTGCCCGGGGCGCTCCGCTATCCATGCCACGATCTCCGCCTCGTCCCACACCGGAGTCCGGCCGATATGGCGCACCGGTGCGGGGGCGTAACCCCGGTGTGCGTATGAACGGAAGGTGCCTGGTCCGATCCGCCGCCCTGTCGTCTCGAACAGGATGTCGACGCACTGCTGTGCGGTGATCTCAGCCATGCGCCAAACCTACCGGGCCGCTGCGAACAGCACGGCTGGATCGTGGTCGTGAACGGGAACGCCTAACCGACAAGAGATTTGGCGTGCACCACAGTTCCGGTCGTGCCGAGACATCGAGGCTTGCAACATGATTCGACCTGAACTAGGTTAACGGTGGGGAAGGGGGAGCTGATTCGCGCCGGGACGAGCACCGCCGACCTCACCACGTGTGATTCAGTCGGGAGTCGAAACTGCTATGTCCGAACGCAATAAGGCGATGTACCTCAGTCGCGGCCAGGTCGCCGAACGACTGGGCGTACAGCAGGGCGCACTCAGCAACTACAAACTACCCGAGCCCGACGCGATCATCGGCCCGCTGAACGCCGACGGCACCGTGCCCCGTGGCACCACCCGCGGCTGGCTCCCCGAGACCATCGACGAATGGCATGCCCGCCGCCCGGGCCACGGCGGCCGGCCGCGCAAACAGACTTCATGAGTAAGTCGGCTATGGACCAGAATTCGTCATCGAAGGCGACGGGCGGCTTCGGCGCGGTGCGTGGCTTCGGCCGCTTCGTGGTGGTGTCCCAGGTTGCGGTGCATGCGGGCGAGATTGTCGAGGGTGGTGGCGAGGTGGTCGGCGTGGACGGAAGGGTGGGCGGCGGCTAGTCGTTCGAAGATGGCGACGGCGCGCTGCGCCGGGCCCAAAGCCTCGGTGAGACGGCCGAGTACGGCCAGCCGGGCGCCCAGGGTGTGCAGTGCGAAGCCGAGTGATTGGGTGTAGGCGGCCGGTTGGACGGCGGCCAGTTGCTCGAGCAGAGCGGTGGCGCGCTGTGCTGCCGCCAGCGCCTCGTTGTGCATGTCGTTGGCGGACAGCTTGTTGCTGAAGTTCGTCAAGGCGCGGGCCAGGTCGCCGGAGGGCCCCGGCCGTGCCGCGGCCAGCTTTTCGAAGCAAGCCACCGAGCGCTGCGCGGGCCCGACCGCTTCGGCGTGAAATCCGCTGTGGTCGAGTCGATTCGCGAGCGTCTCCAACGCTCTGGCCATGATGTCGAGCTGGTTGTCGTCGGTGCCGGGTGCTCGTTCGAGCAGTGCGACGGCGCGCTGTGCGCAGGCGATCGCCTCGGTGTTGTCCACTGCGCCCAGCAGAATGGCGAGGTTGTTCAGCGAATAGCTCAGGTCGACAATGCCGGTCGGGTTCGTTCTGGCGAGCTCGTCCCGGATCTGCACGACCTGGCGGGCGGCGCGCAACGCCTCGTCGGTCCGCCCGCTGCTGCCGAGCGGCGCGATGAGATTGTGCAACGCCAGCGCGAATTGGTGGCGATAGGTCGAAGGGTCCTCGGCGGCAAGGCTTTCGAACACTTCGACCGCACGCCGGGCCGGTGCCAGTGCGGTGTCGGGATCGCCGTTATCCGCCAGCCGCAATCCCAAGCGCATCGACGCCAAGGCGTACTCGGCGCGGTAGCGTTGCGGCTCCTCGGCGGCCAACTGTGCGTAGCGGGCGACACTGCGCTGATTTTCCAGCACCGATTCCGCGAGCAGACCGGACAGGTCGAGCGCCGCGGCCAGTTGATCGAGTGCCTTCGCGTGGGCGGCGCGGAACACCGGGTTGTCGGTGGCGAGCTGTTCGGCGACGGCGACCCAGCTGCGCGCCGGTTCGATCGCGTCCTCGGGACGCGCCAATCCGATCAATACCGTGACCAGCTGATCGAGCGCGTTGAGGCGGGCGACCCGGGAGCCGACCTGCCCGTCACCGAGCTGTTCGGTGAGTTGCGCTGTCCGGTAGGCGATCTCGATCGCTTGCTCGATATGCCCGAGCCGCGCCAGCAGGCCGCGCAACGACACCATCGTCACCACGAGATCCTGCAGCTGGGTGTCGGGATCCCGGGCTGCCAGGTGCTCGCGCAGTTGCGCGCTGCGCTGCACGGGCGCCAGCGCCTCGGTCTCGCGGCCGACGTCGACGAGCCGATACGAGAGGTTCGACAGTGCGGTCGCGAGTGGAGCGAGATAGCGGTCCGGGTCCGTGGCGGCGAGGCGCTCCAGGATCTCGGCCGAGTGCCGGGTGTGTTCGAGCGCGGCGTCGAAGCGGTCGAGTTCGAAGAGATAGACGCCCAGATTGCACAGTTCGATCGCCCACGAGCCCTCGAACTCACCCGGTTGGTCGGCGGCCAGCTTCGCCAGTACCGCCACGGCACGTTCGGAAGTCAAGGCGGCTTCGACGGTTTCGTCATCGGCGTCGAGTCGCCTGGTGAGCTCGATCAGCGCCGCGGCCAAGTCGGGCAGCAGTGCCGGGTGGGTGGGCGCGGTCCGTTGCAGTTCGTCCACCGTGTGGCGCAGGTCGGGCAGGGTGCCGGTGGACGGGGTATGCGTAGGGCCGCGCCGGTCGGTGGTGTCGGCGGTGAACCCCAAATCGGCTGCGGCCGCGGCTATCCCACCGCGATAGCCCTGGCCGACGGCACGGATCCGCCACCGCTGCTGCCGAAGATAGATTTCGCAGGCGATCGTCGCCCGGTCGCCGGTCGTCGCGGGCATCGAGAACTCGGCCAGCGGCTGATCTGAGCCGTCGACCGCGACGAGTTCCACCGGCGGCACGGTGTCACGGTCGCTGAGCAGCACCACCACGCGCAGCACGCCGTCCAGCTCGGCGAGGTCGAACTCGATATCGCTGCCCGACAAGCGGATTCCCGCACGCTCGGCCCCGGCGGACAGCACGTCCACCGCAGCGCGGGCATCTTCCGGGAATACGATCGCGCACACATCGATCGGGACCTTCCCCTGATCCATCCGCAGTCGAACCGTGAAAGCGGTCGTCGGCAACGGCATGTTCTGCCCTCGAGTGAGCTGCACAGCCCCGCCTTCCCTCGACCCCTGCCCGCGTCTGGCCGTCCCCTGATTCTCGTGCCCATGCCTCGGCCCCAACAGTCGTTCACTCAGCCGACAGCGTCCGGAAAAGGGGCCGGGGCCGGGCCTTTCCCGGATCGGACAAGATCAGCTGGCGGTGGTGGTGCGTGGCGCGGCACCCGCCGGTTCAGGGGCGGGGCACGAGGGGGTTCCAGCGTCGCGCCAGTTCATCGAGACGATCGCGGATGCGGCCGATTCGTTTGCCGGGCGGCGTGCGCAGTGAGAATTGGGATACCGAGAGAAGATCGGGCAGGGTCTGGGCCGGTTCGGGGACGTGCTGGTACTGCAGGATGCCGCCGAGTTCCGGACCGTAGCCCAGATCGACGGTGATCTGGTCGGTCCGGTATTCGATGCGGTCGGCGACCGGCCGCGACGCGAGCGCCGCCAGCTCGGGCAGCAGGCGCAGCAGCAAAGCCGGTGCGAGGCCGATGATCACGGTGGCCGCCGCGACGGCAGGACAGGCGACGAGGACGCGGCTGAACACAGTCCAGCCGACGGAGAAGACGCGGGCGCCGCGCGCGGGCATCGGCTGGGCGATCGCCTCGCCGATCGCGCTGAGGCCGACGCCTGAGGTCAACGCCCGTTCGAACCAGACGACGGGCAGGTTGTAGTGCCGAAAGATCAGTTGCCAGAACGTCAATCGCCCCTGGACGCGTTGCGCGAGCTGATGCACGAGCACGGCCTCGAGTTCCGCGGGCTGGAGCCGCTGCAGCGATTCGGGTGGCACGGTGATCATTCGGTCGGGTACCAGGAACTGCCGGTCCGCGTTCTTGACCCACAGCGTGTAGGCCGCGGCGGGCACACCTACTTTGTGCGCGGCGTTCTCCCAGGCGGGCGTCAGCCGGAGCTGTTCCTCGTCGGTGGGCGGCCGCAGCCCGAAGATCCGCAACAGCCAGCGCTGGTCGGGGACCAGGAATCGCGCCGCACTCCAGACCGCGCAGACCATGAACCACGCGGCGGCGAGCGCGCCGGGGAAGCCGACGCCGACCGCACGGCCGAGTCCGTAGAGCAGCACGGTCAGCACCGCGGCGGACGGTAACGCAGAAAGCAGCAGCTCGGTCACGCCGCGCACGCGATCCGCGGGCGAGCGTCTGGCTACCGCAGCTCCGCCGGGGTAATTCGCCTTGGCGATCACTTCGGAGGTCATGTCCGACGGTAACAGCGGGTTCCGGCCATGCCCTGAACCTGCGGTGATCGCAGGATGACCGGTTGCCGACCGCCGGCTCACACCGACCCAGCGATTCGTCATCCTTGCGACCTTGCCACAGTCCGGCGTTGATATACGGTCACGTATACAGCGGAGCAGTCGAGTGAGGAGTTGCGAGGTGGCCGTGGCCCGCACGCCACGCCAGGCGTGGATCGAGCAGGGATTGCAGACGCTGGCCGCGCGCGGCGTGGCCGCGGTGCGCATCGAGGTGCTGGCCAAGGCGCTCGGCGTGACCAAGGGCGGCTTCTACGGCTACTTCGCCGACCGCAACGCTCTGCTGGAAGAGATGCTGGACACCTGGGAACGGGAGAGCATCGATGACGTGCTCGCCCGGGTCGAAGACGAGGACGATCCGCGCGTCAAGATCGTGCTGGCCGGGCAATTGACGTTGTCGAGGGAGCGGCTGCTGGCCATCGACCTGGCGATTCGCGATTGGGCGCGCCGCGATGACGCGGTGGCCGAACGCCTGCGCCGGGTGGACAACCGGCGGATGGCCTTGCTGCGCAGCACGATCGGCACTTTCTGCGACGATCCGGACGAGATCGAGGCCCGCAGCCTGCTCGCCTTCTGCGCGGCCATCGGCAACCAGTTCCTCGTCGCCGACCACAACGGCCGCACCCGGGACGAAGTGCTGGCCCGCGCCTCGGCCATCATCCTCGACCGCCCACCGGAGCGGCCGTCGCCCGGATCGTGACGACGGCCGGTGCGCGGCTCATTCTTCGAGCGGCAATCCGGTGTGCTGGGCGACGAAGGCGAGCAGGCAGATGAGCGCGCGGTCCGAGGACGGCCCGCCGCCCGCGTGGCCCTTGCCGACGATCACGTCGAGCAGCACCGGGCCGCCGGTTTCGCGCTGCAGCGCGGCGACCATCTTGCACGAGTGCACCGGCGGCACGCGGGTGTCGCTGTCACCGGTGGTGAACAGGGCGGGCGGCCAGTGGCGCGGTGACTCCCCGGTGTGCGCGGTGACGTTGTAGTACGGCGAGTAGCGCAGCAGCACCGGCAGGGCCGCGGGATCGTCGGCGGAGCCGTACTCTTCCCGCCACGCGCGGCCGAGCCCCCAGCGTTCGTAGCGCACCATGTCCAGCGGAGCGCCCGCGCTGACCACCGCGGCGTAGTCCGCGGGTCGCTGCACCATGGCGCCGACCGCCATCAGCCCGCCGTTGCTGCCGCCGAGCAGTGCGAGCGCGCCGCGCCGCGTCCAGCCTGTTTCGATCAGCCAGTCGCCCGCCGCGTGCAGGTCGGCGAACGCGTTGAGCTTGTGCACGCCGGCCCCGTCGCGGTGCCAGCGTCGCCCGCGTTCGCCGCCGCCACGCACTCCGGCGATGGCCATCACGCCGCCGGCCAGCACCCAGGTCAGTCCGTCCGGTTGATAGCCGGGCCGGAAAGTGATGCCGAAGCCGCCGTAACAGCTGAGGATCGTGGGCCGGGGCACCGGTGGTCCGGCGGGTGCGAGCACCGTCACGGGCACCTCGGTGTCGTCGGCGGAGCGGTAGGTCGCACGGGTGACCGTGATGCCTGGCAGTTCGTGGGACATGGGCTCGGTCGGGCACACCTGTCCCGACCGCAGGTCCAGTCGCCAGGCGCCCAGCGGCCGGATCCAGTCGGTGTAGCTCAGCACCAGCACCCCGGGCTCGTCGGTGGATTTGATGCCCGCAACCGTTCCGGCGCCGGGTAATTCGGCGTCGAACAACCAGTCGCCGCGCACCGCGTCGTGCACCGACAGTTCGGCGTAGCCGTCTCTGGTGCGCAGGATCAGGAGCCGGTCCGCGTCCTCGGCCGGGGCCAGCGCGAACGCGGCCAGCACCGCGGGCTCCGCGGCCCGGACCAGTACCCGCCAGGGGCCCCACCCGCCCGACGGCAGCGGTTCGGCGACGAGCAGCTGCCCGAATTCGCAAGTGGCGGTGGAGATCGCGAGGATACGGCCCGCCGTGTCGAGCACCACCCCGGCGGAGGAGAGCCCGCCGAGTTCGAGCGGACGCAACGAACCCCCTTCGCGCAGATCGGCGATCGAGACGCGCGTGGTCCGGCTGGTCCCCGCCCGCCCGGTGACGATGAGCCAGCGGTCGTGCCAGAAGGTGAGATGGTAGCGGCCGACGGGGTTCTCGTCGCCGACGAGGAGTTCGTCGTCGGCCAGCTCGGTACCCACCCGATGCCGGTACACCCCACTGCCGCAACCGTTCTCGTGTCGTCGCACATAGAAGTAGCCACTGCCGTCGGCCAGCCACTCCACCGGTGCGTACCGGGTCAGCGGGCAGGTGTGCCGCACGGTGCCGGTGGCGGCGTCGAGCAGCACGAGCGGGGTCGCGTCCTCGGCGCCGCCGACACTGGCCTGCACGGCGACGAACCGGCCGTCGGGCGAGGGCGTCCAGCGCCGCAGGATCGCACCTTTCCCGAGCACCGTCGCATCGAGCAGCGTCCGCCACTCGCCCTGCGGGCCGTCGGCGACCTGCAAGTGCCACGGTCCCGCGGAATGCGTTCGGCCCACCCGGAACCGGCGAGTGCCGCCGGATTTCACCGGCGACGCGGTCGGCCCCGCGACGATGATGCCGCGCAACACCTCTCGCAACCGATCCTGACCGGGCAGCGCGTCGAGGTAGCTGTCGGCCAGTTGGCGCTGGGAGCTCACCCAGGCGCGGTTGCCCGGGTCTGCCAGATCCTCGAGCCGCCGGAACGGGTCGGGAATCCGATTGCCGTGCAGCACATCCCACGTATCGGATGCGGCGATATAGGGGTATTCGGCAGTCATCACGCCACCTTCGCCATCGAATCGGCAACGCTGTCGCGGGCGGCGGGTGTGCGGCCGACGATCAGCAGGAACACAAGCGAAGCAACGAGATCGACGGCGACGAACGCCCAGATCCCGGTGCGGGCGCCGAATCGCTCGCCCAGCACGCCGCCCAGCAGCGCGCCGAGCAGGTTCGCCGCCGTGGTCCCGGTGGCCAGCAGCGCGCCGACCCGGGCGAAGTACCCGTCGCCGACACCCTCGCCCATTACCGTCACCAGCGCGATATTGAGTACCGCACCGAAGAACATCGGCACGGCCGCCCCGAGGCAGGCGGCGAGCAGCAGCATCGCCGTCGGTCCCGTGGCCATCGGCAGCAGTGCGGTGCCGAGGGCGCCACCGAGCACCGTGACCGCGAGCACCCGCCGGGCGGGCACCGCCTTGGCGTGCAGGCGCGGGGCCAGCAGCGCACCGGCCGCGGCGAACAGCGTCGCCACCACCGCCGGAATTCCGTACACCGCAACGGGTAACGCGACTTCGTCGAGCAGGAACACCGCTCGCAACGCGGCGGTGCCGCCCGCCGCAGCCCCACCCACCAGCAGGTACATCGCCAATGCTGCCAGTAGCGGGTGACCGCGCAAAGCCGTTACGCCGTCGAGGAATTCGCGCCCGAAGCCGCTGCGCGGTGCGGTCTGCCGCCGGTCGGGCGCGTCGAGTCTGGTCAGGCAGTAGGCGCTGAACAGATAAGTGAGCGCGTCACCGGCGAACATCGCCGCCGCGCCGATCGTCGTGACCATCGGCCCGGCGACCGAGGCGCCGATCGACCGGGTCAGCATCGTCGTCGACTGCAGTCCGGCGCGCGCCCGGCCGAGATCGGTGATCCCGAGCGTGGCCAGGTGGGCGAAGTACAAGCCTTCGATCACCACCCGGGCCAGGCCGAGGACGAACGACAGCGCGGCCAGTCCGGCCACGGTCAGCACGCCCGCGCCCATCGTGGCGGCACAGCACAGCACCGCCGCCGCGGCGACCAGGTCGGCCGCGATGAGCAGCCGGCGTGGTCTGCGCACCCGGTCGAGGAGCACCCCGGCCGCCGGGCCGAGCACCAGCGGCGGGATCATCGCGCTGGTCACGATGAGCGAAACCGCGTGCGGCCCCGCGCCCAAACCGACGACCGCGACCACGGAGACCGCGGTGCCGGTGAGGGTGCTGCCGAACGTCGAGGCCGCCTGCGCGACCCGGTAGCGCCGAAGATCGGCCTCGGGTGAGGCCACGGTAGCTGAGGTACTCATCGCGTCACCCGAAATACGCGTCGTCGCAGTAGACGACGGAGAACACACTGATCGGCGCGTCGTCGATCAGATCGTCATCGGTGCCCATGGTCGCCAGCGCGACCATGTTCTGGTTTTCCATGTTTTCTTTCCTTCTGGGATACAAGAGATTTCGCCGGGCGCGGGGAGCACCCGCGCCCGGCGATCGATCGGACTACAGCACCTCTTCCGAGCCGCCGCCCTGGCCGCCACCGCAGTGGTGCTCGCTGTAGGAACTCATCGGCGCGTCGTCGCCGAGCTCCGGGTCGGACTGCAGCTGGAGCTTCAGTACCTTGGTCATGTTGTTCACCTCCTCTCTATGCGTGGTTCCGGTGTCACTGGTCGTCGTCGTTCGGGCCGCAGTGGTGGACGCTGGTGGCGCTGAACGGCGTGTCGTCGCCGATCTCGGCCGGGGCCTGCCACTGCAGCTTCAGCACGTTGGTCATGTCGTTCACCTCCTCCGCGCTGCTGTCGGATCGGCTGCGCGAGGCTCAGACCACCTCGGCTTCCTGGTTGCAGTGGTGCTCGCTGTACGAGCTGAGCGGCGCGTCGTCGCCGAGCTCGGGGTCGGCGTGCAGCTGGAGCTTCAGCACCTTGGTCATGGCTCACCTCCTCTCGAAATCGCTTCGCGGACGGGCGGTCCGGGGCCGGGCGGGGTGCTCGGCGAGGCCGTGGTCGAGGGTGAAGAGCGGATCGGTGACGCCGCCGGTGGCGTGCTGGAGGGCCAGCAGGATGCCTGCGGAGCCGGTGGCCAGGTCGGCGCTGAGGCGCTGTCCCAGGCCGCCGAGCCAGCGGACGCCGGTCCCGTCCGCGATCGCGTATTTGAACAGTGCGGTCGCGCGGCGGTCCGCGTCGGGCAGGAAGTTCTCTTCCGGGAATCGGGCCGCCGCGTCGGCGTGTACGAGTGCCAAGCCGGCTTGGCCTTGGAACAGCCCGGGCGCCGCGGTGAACCGAATGCTCACGGCGCGAACACAACTGCGCAACAGGCCGGTGAGTTCCGGGTCGGGCCGGTGGCCGAGGTACCGGGCGAGGACGTGGGCGTAGCCCGCGCTGCCGCACGCCAGGTACGGCATGTTGCGCCGGTCGGTGTCCGAGACCCGGAAGCCCAACGCGCCGACCGGAATCGGCTCGGTGTGCCCGAGTTCGGCACGCAGCAGCCGCAACCCGCGTTCGAACGGTTCCGGCGCGCCGGTGCACATCGACAGGTAGTAGAGCGCGAGCGCGAGGCCGGGCCTGCCGTGCGCGAGGCCGGAGGGATGGTCCGGGCCCAGCGCTCGGCGCAGCGCAGCGCCCTCGGGTACCGCGTCGAGCAGTCGTTGTGCCTGCTCGAGGTGGCCGGTGTCGCCCGTGCGGAGGAAGAACGACAGGTGCGTCATCGCGACGCCCGCCGCGCCGCCGCCCCAGCTCGGCGACTCGGTCGCCAGCCGGTGGCCGCTCGCCGCGGCGAGCAGGGTCAGTGCCGCGTCGCGCTCCCCGAGATCGTCCAGTACCCAGGCGATTCCGGCGTTGCCGTACAGCAGCCCCGGTCCGGTCCGGTGCCGATCACGCAGAGCCGTGACGCGCAACCGTTCGACGATCGCGGGATCGATGTCGCGCCCGGCGGCGCGCAAGGCGTGCAGCACGCCGGCCGTGCCGTAGGCCACGCACAAGGTGTTGGTCCGATGTCCCTCCGGCGCAGTGGGATACACCCAGCGCGGGTTGGTGAGTTCGGCCATGCGGGTCAGGCCGTCGGCCGTCCGATCGCGCAACCACCGGACCGCCGCCGCGGGCGCACCACGGACTTCGCCGGGTGAGGGCAGGTGCCGCACCGAGTGCGCGGTTCGCGACTGTGCCACCGTTGCCCATAAATCCGCTGGGGGAGCGCACAATTCGGCCAGATCGGCGTACAGGTGGTCCAGTGTCTCGGGGCTGCGCCGGGCGGCCTCGTGCATCGGGAAGATCAGCAGCTGCGCGATCGCGCGCAGGCCGTAGGCGTCGACGTGCAGTGGATCGATCGTCGCCCGGGCCCCGGGCGCCCGGGATTCCGGCGGTTCGTATCCGGGCGTGCCGAGCAGGCCGAGCGGGTGGTCCACGGGCTGGGTCGCCTCGAAGTCGATGAGGCGCACCGTATCCTCGGCATCGACCAGGATGTTGCCCGGGGAGACGTCGACGAAGGCGTAGCCGAGGTCGTGCAGGGTGGCCAGCTGGGTGGTGAGCTGCGCGAGCAGGTGTGCGCACCGCCGGTAGTAGGTGGCGAACACGGTCGGGTCGGCTCCGGCGTGGATCAGCGGATTCGTCGCGACCATCCATTTGCTGAGCGTGCGGCCCGGCACGAATTCGGTGACGAGGTAGGTGTGCTCCCATTCGGTGAACAGCTCGACCGGCGCGGGGGCGAGGCCGGGTGCGGCGGCGTGCAGGGCACGCAGGGTCAGGTACTCGCGCTCCAGCCGGGTGCGCGCGTCCTCGTTGCCCGCGTAACCGTTGTGGGCGCGAGCCTCTTTCACGAAGACCGGGGTGCCGTCCGCGCGGCGGGCGCGATACGCGCCGCCGGCGTTGCTCGGCTGCAGCACGGTTTCGAAGGTGTAGCCGTGGAAGTGCACGTCCTCGTCGCCGTCCGCGTCGGCCACCGGGCCGAACGGGTCGGCGATGCCCGCGGGCAGCAGGAAGCCGGGGCGACGCTCGTCGGGCACCTCGGTGCCGTCGAGCGCGAGCATGGTCGGTACCCGCGTGCCGTCGGCTTGCAGGCGATGGCGCGGACGGAACGCGCCGTAGCGGTAGGACACGCACTGCGACGTGCCGAAGCGCCGGTCGGTGAGCACGTACGGCCCTGCGACTCCGGACAATTCGCGTTCCAGCCGTTCGAGCAGGGCGTAGGCGAGCTGCGGTGTCGGCGGGTAGACCGCGCAGAACTTGCCGCTCTGCACGCGGCTGCCGTGCTTGCCGTGCAGCCAGAGGAAGTACTGCTTGCCGGTGAGATGTTTGAAGGCGACGCCCAGTTCGGCACACGCGGTGCTCACCACGTCCAGTACCTGCTGGGCGGAGCCGAGTGCCGTGGAGACGTGCACCTTCCAGCCCTGCGCCGGCAGATCGGTATGCGGGGGAGTCCAGTGCGTCCACACCTCGGACTCGCGCCGGGTCCAGCCGTGCGGCGGCCGGGTCGGGTTGTAGCGCCTGCCCGGGTCGGTACGGTCGAACGGTTCGTAGTAGTCGGGGTGGGCGAACGTGAACGCCGTATCTTGCCTCACTGGAGTCACGTCCTCTCGGATTCGGCCTGGTCGGCGGGGGAATCGAACGAGTCAAGAATGGCCGGACAGCACCCTGTGGCGAATCGGCCCGGTGCGGTGTCGTGCGCCTACCGCACCGCGACGAGAAACCTCATCGCGCCGTCGTAGCAGGGTGATTCGTGCGACACTGCTGCCCATGACGAGGCGGACCTTGGTCGTGGTGTACGCGGTCGACGCGGCCGGTGCCACGGGGGAAGCCCTCGGCGCGGGCACTTTGATCGAACCGGAATTCGTCCTGGTCGACCCGCCGCTGAACGAGGCGCTCGCGCAGCAGCCACGGGCGTTGCGGGTCGGTGTGTTCGCGGCCGAGGACGGTATTGCCGAGGTCATCGATGTCGCGCAGGTCCGGGTGGTGCCCGATGCTGCCGAACTGGTGCTGCTGCAGCTCGCCGCGTTCTCCGCTGCGCCGGTGCGCGGCGTGCCGGTGGTGCTGCAGGAAGATCCGCTGGGCTTTCCGCGGTTCGTACAGCCGAGCACCGCCGAGATCGTCGCGGCCGTGCGCGTGGTGCTCGCCGAAGCGCCACCGCCGACGCTGCCCGAGATCCCGGTGGAGGACCCGCTGCGGTTCATCTTCCGGCTATTCGGCGGCTGATCCCACGAATTCGCCCGTCCGCGACACCATCTCGGCAGGTGAGAGCCGGTAGAACCGCAGACCCGCCGACCTGATTCGTGGGAAACTGCTGCTCATGACGCGGCAGATATCGGCGAGCCGAGCGGTGTGCGGCGGCCGGTACCGAGCGGTCGCGGACGGCGGGCGCCCGGCCGGGAAAGCCGGTCGGTCGTGACGGAGCAGCGGCAAACCAGGATCGCGTCGCGGTGGGGTCGCGCCGTCGATGTCGCGCTGGTATCCGTCACCGGTGCGGTGGATCTGGCGTTCTGGCACGGGGAGCAGCGCCTGATCGGTGGTGCGACGCTGCCGCTGTGGGTGATCCCGCTCGCCGTGGCCGGTCTCTGCTTGACCCTGCTGGCGCGGCGCCGGTTCCCGGTGCGGGTGTGGCTGGTGGCGTGGCTGTACACCGGCATCAATCTTGTTGTCCCGGAATATTATCCGTTCGCTTTCTTGCTGGTGGCGAGCTATGCGGTGGCCGGCCGGGTACCCGGGGTCACCGCACGGCTGGTGCTCGTCGCGTCCGCCTTGCCACTCGGACTGTTCAGTTATCGTTTCGCGCAGGCCGAACCCGCCGAATCCCAGCTGCGCGGCTTCCTGGCCGCCGCGCTGGCGTGGACGGTCTTCCTCGGTATCGCCTGGGGCCTGGGCAGATTGGCGCACGCCCGCGAACAGCATGCCCGCGCCGAGCAGGAGCGACTCGCCGCGGCGGCCGAAAAAGCGCTCGCCGCACAGCGTTTGCGGCTCGCGCACGAACTACACGACAGCGTCACCGGTGCCGTGGCGGGCATGATTCTGCACGCCGGCGCGGCCCGCGTCTTCGCCGCCGACGCCGACCGCCGCGTGCAGCAGGCGCTGGAGGTGATCGAGCAGGCGGGCACCCAGGCGATGACCGAATTGCATTCCATGCTGGGCCTGTTGCGTTCACCCGAGCCGGACGGCACGGCTGCGGCCCGGTTCGCCGACGTCGAACGATTGCTCGAAGCCGCGCGGCGCGCCGACCTGGCGGTGCACCTCGACGTCACCGGCACCGCCCGGCCGCTCACCCCCGACGCGGATCTCGCGGCCTACCGGATCGTCCAGGAATCCCTCACCAATGTCACCAAGCACGCGGGTCGCGGCGCGACCGTCACGCTCGGTATCGCCTGGACCGAGCGCACCCTGGACCTCACCGTGCGCAGCTCCGGCGGCACCGCGGCACCCGCCGCCGCGGCGCTGTCGACCGGTGCCGGGCTGCTCGGCCTGCGTGAACGCCTCGACGCGCTGGGCGGCGCGTTGACCTCCGGGCCGGAAGCCGACGGCTGGTGCGTGCATGCGACCCTGCCCGCGCACGCGTCGATCGAGGTGTCATGACGATCACCGTGGTCGTCGCCGAGGACGAGGCGCTGGTGCGAGCAGGGTGTGTCCTGCTGCTGAGTACCACCCCCGACCTCGAGGTGATCGGCGAGGCCGCCGACGGCGCCGCCGCCATCGAAGCCGTGAAAACCCTGGGGCCCCAGGTGGTTCTGATGGACCTGCGGATGCCGGTGCTGGACGGTATCGAAGCGACCAGGACGATCACCAGCACCCCCGACGCGCCGGCGGTCCTGGTGCTCACCACCTTTCACGAAGACACCGCCGTACAGGAGGCGCTCGCCGCGGGAGCCAGCGGCTTCCTGCTCAAACACGCAGCCCCCGCCGACCTCGCCCAGGCCGTGCGCTGCTGCGCGGCCGGCGAAGGGTGGCTCGATCCCGCGATCGTCGGCAGCGTGCTCGGCGCGCTGCGCCGCGCGGGCCCCCGCGCGGTCACCGCCCCCGCCGCCCTCGCCGCTCTGACCGCCAGAGAACGAGAAGTGCTCGTACTCATGGCTTTGGGCCGCTCCAACGCCGAGATCAGCGCCGAATTGTTCATCAGTCCCGCGACCACCCGCACCCACGTCGCCCACGTGATCGCCAAAACCGCCTCCCGCGACCGCACCCAAGCCGTCGTCCTCGCCTACCAGAGCGGCCTCATGACCTGACCTTGTTCGCGATGTTGCGGCGGGGGGTGCCTTCGACTGCGGTGCAGAGGCCGAAGATTCGGGGGTGGGTGGTCCAGCCGTTGACGCGGCCGCGATTGTTGCCGATCTGGACCCGGGGGCCGTCGACAGCGGTGACGAGGTGAAGGTAGACGGTGCCGGCGACGCGGGCGAGGACGATGTCGCCCACTTCTACGCGGGCGGGGTCTACGGGGGCGACGGTGACCAGTTGGCGGCTGCGGATCAGGGGGACCATGGAGGAGCCGCGCGGGCGGAAGTGCACGGTCTCGCCGCGGGCCACCCGTGCTGCCATTGCGTCCAACGCCCCCATGGACTCAGGGTCGACGCTTGCCTGGATCGAGGCAAGTCATTTTGCGGAGTCGCCGACGGAGGGGAGGCGTTGTAGTCTGTTTATACGCGTACGAAAATGAGGAGGCGGGATGGACGCCATCGACCTCGCTGCGGCGACCGAGCGATCTGCGACGGTGGCGGACGGCGGCGGAACGGAACCGAGGGTGGCGGGGTTGGTGCGGCCTTATGTGCCCGCCTTCGCGCTGGTCGCGGTGTTGCAGATCGTGGGGGCGGTGGCGGGTTTGGCGCCGTTGCTCGCGGTGGTGGAGTTGGGGCGAATCCTGTTGTCGCCCATGCCGGTCGACGAAGGTCATGGGTGGGCGGTGGTGCTGATCGGGGCGGGCGGGCTCCTGGTGCGACTGTTGTTCACCGGGGCGTCGTCGGGGGTCGGGCATCTGTTGGACGCGCGGGTGCAACTGTCGTTGCGCCGCCTGCTGGCGGCGCGACTCGGGCGGGTGCCGATCGGCTGGTTCTCCCGCCGGCGGACCGGTGAGCTGGCGAAGGTGGTGGGGCCGGACGTGAGCGCGGTGCACCCGCTCATCGCGCACGCTCCGGGTGAACTGGTCGCGGCGTTCGTGGTGCCGCTGGTTTCGCTGGTCTACCTGTTCACCATCGATTGGCGGCTCACCTTGATCGCGATGATCCCGGTGCTGCTCGCCCTCGCGCACGTGCCGCTGTTCATGACGGCGAAGCGGCAGCGGGAGCAAACGGAGATCGACGCGGCGATGGGCCGGATCTCCAGTGCCGCCATCGAATTCGTACAGGGCATCGCGGTGATCAAGGCGTTCGGCGGCGGCGCTCGCGCGCATCGCGAGTTCCGCACGGCGGCAGAGACTTTCACCGAGACGTTCCGGCGCTGGGTGTTCGGCGTCTCCGGTATCGCGGCGGGTATGCAACTGGCGTTGTCGCCGCCGTTCGTGCTGCTGGTGCTGTTGCTCGGCGGCACGGCGTTGATCACGAACGGTTCGCTGGCACCGGCGGATCTGCTCCCGTTCCTGCTGCTCGGGCTGGGACTGACCGCGCCGGTGGCGGCCCTGGGGCACGGCTTCGACGACCTGCAGGCCGCCGGTCGCGCGGTCGGCCGGATCAAAGCGGTGCTCGCGGTGCCGCCGCTGCCGGAACCCGCGCAACCGCTTGTGCCGCAGGGACATCGGGTCGAACTGCGGGACGTCAGGTTCGGCTACGGTGCCGACCGTGAGGTGCTGCGCGGCATCGATCTGGTGCTCGAACCGGGGACGGTCACCGCGCTCGTCGGCCCCTCGGGCAGCGGCAAGTCCACGCTGGTGCAGCTGTTGCCGCGGTTCTTCGATCCGGCCCACGGCTCGGTCACCCTGGGCGGTGTCGACCTGCGCGACCTGAGCAGCGCGGAGCTGTATCGGCGGGTCGCCTTCGTCTTCCAGGACGTCCGCCTGCTGCGTGCGTCGATCGCGGACAACATCGCGCTCGCGGTGCCGCACGCGGACCGCGCGGACGTGGAGCGCATCGCGCGGCTGGCGAACATCCACGACCGGATTCTCGAACTGCCCCGCGGGTACGACTCGGTCGTCGGCGTGGACGTGAAGCTGTCCGGCGGTGAGGCGCAACGGATTTCGATCGCACGCGCACTACTCTCCGCCACCCCCGTGCTGGTGCTGGACGAGGCGACGGCGTTCGCCGATCCGCAGACCGAACACGCGGTGCGCACGGCGCTCGCGACCTCGAGCGGCGACCGGACAATGCTGGTGATCGCGCACCGGCTGGAGACCGTCGCCGATGCGGACAGCGTCGCGGTACTCGACGACGGCGTCATCGTCGAGCGTGGTCGTCCGGCCGAATTACTGGACCAGAACGGCAAGTTCGCCGAATTCTGGCGATCCCACCGAGCCGCGCTCACCGACGAGATCGAAACCTACGGTAGCGCACTGCAAGGAGAACTCCGATGATCCGCATGCTGTTGCACCTGCTCGGGGATGAATACGCCCGGCCGATGCGGCGCACCGTCGCCCTGATGACCGTGACCGCGGTGGCCGAGGGACTGTCCTACGCGCTGCTGGTGCCGGTGCTGCGGGCGTTGTTCGGGCGCGCTCCGGCGCACGCGTGGCCGTGGCTGATCGCGTTCGGGGCCGCGGTCGCGGCCTACGCGCTGCTGCGCTATCGCAGCGACCTGTCCGGGTTCCGGGTCGGGACGGCGATGCTGAGCGGGGTGTACCACCGCTTCGGCGATCATCTGGCCCGGTTGCCGCTGGGCTGGTTCACTTCTCGCCGCGTGGGGGAGGTGTCGGTGCTGGCCGGGGAGGGCGTGTTGCAGGCGATGAGCGTGGCGGCACATCTGTTGTCGCCCTTCATTTCCGCGCTGGTGACGCCGTTGACGATCGTGGTCGTGATGCTCGCGTTCAACTGGCAGCTCGGCTTGGCGGCGTTGCTCGCCGCGCCGGTGGTGGCGGCGGTGCAGGTGTGGACCGGGCGCTCGATGGCCGCGACCGACGCCGAACGCTCGGCACGCAGCGCCGAATCGACCGCACGCGTGATCGAATACCTGCAGGCACAGCCGGTACTGCGGGCGGGTGGCCGGACGGGCGAACGCTTCCGGTCACTCGACGACGCACTGTCCGGCGTGCAGCGCGCGGCGCGGCGGTCGACGCTGTCGGCGTTGCCCGGCATTCTCGGCCTGACGCTCACGGTGCAGGCGTTTTTCACCGCGCTGCTGGCACTGGGCGCCTATCTGGCTTTGCAGGGAAAAGTCGGCGCGGCAGAGGTTTTGGTGATCCTGGTGCTGGCCGCACGCTGCGCGGATCCGCTGCTGGCCCTGGCGGAGATCGGCGGCAAGATGCGCGGCGCGCGGGCGGAACTGGCCCAGCTCGACGCGGTGTTGCGTACCGCGCCGCTGCCGGAGCCCGCTGCCCCGGTCCAGCCCCGCGATCATGATCTGGAGTTCGACGCGGTGACATTCCGTCGGCACGGCCGCACACTCATCGACGAGCTGTCGCTCTCGGTGCCGACCGGTCGGCGGCTCGCGGTCGTCGGACCGTCCGGCGCGGGCAAGAGCACCCTGCTGCAACTGCTCGCGCGGTTCTATGACGTGGACCGGGGCGCGGTGCGCGTCGGCGGCGTGGACGTGCGCGAGATCAGCACCGAGGTGCTCATGGATCAGATCGCCATCGTCTTCCAGGACGTCTATCTCTTCGACGGCACCATCGAGGACAACGTGCGGCTCGGTCGTCCCGGGGCCGACGCGGACGCGGTGCGGGCGGCGGCGACCGCGGCGCGCCTGGACGAGGTGATCGAGCGTCTGCCCGAGGGCTGGGCGACGCCGGTCGGCGAGGGTGGTGCGCTGCTGTCCGGCGGTGAGCGCCAACGGGTTTCGATCGCTCGCGCGCTGCTGAAGAATGCCCCGATCGTGCTGCTGGACGAGGTGACGTCGGCGCTGGACCCGGTGAACGAGGCGGCGGTACACGAGGGTATCGAGCGGTTGCTGGCGGGACGGACCGTGGTGCTGGTCGCGCATCGGTTGCGGACCGTGCAGCGGGCCGACCGGATCGTCTTCCTGGACGGCGGCCGGATCGTGGAGCAGGGCACGCACGACGAACTGCTGCGCCGCGGTGGCCGGTACGCCGATTTCTGGCGGCTGTCGCTCGCCCCCGCCGGGAGCTAGGTCCGGTCTCCTCCGCAGGTCGCGAGCAGGCCGTCGACGATCGCGGTCAGACCCTCGCGATGCGAATCCCGGGCGGTGAGTTCGGGCCAGCGTTGCGCGACCGCCGCGAGATGCGGGTGGGTGTCGGCCGGGACGGCGCCGATGGCCTGTTCCTCGTAGACGTCGGCGCCCCTGGCCCGGCGTCGTTCCCGGTGCACCCGCACGATCAGGTTGCCGACGATGTAGTACCAGATCGTGCGGTACACGGTGACGGCTTCCGCTGGCGTGCAACCGTAGTCGACCGCCGCGCCCAGCATCATCTCGACGAACCAGAGCGCGGAATCGGCCATCAGGTCGTCGCCGGTCAATACCTCGATGATCCACGGGCGCTCGGCGAGCAGTTCGAACAGCAGAGTCGCCGTGGCGATGAGCCGGGCGCGGGGATCGGCCGGAAGTTCCGGGCGCGGAAGGCCTTTGGCGTGCGTCTCCAGCACCAGCAGGAGCAGTTCGTCTTTGTCGCGCACGTAGTAGTAGGGAGCCATGGGCGCGGTGCCGAGTTCGTGTGCCAGGCGCCGCATGGACAGCTTCTCCGACCCTTCGGACTCCAGGATGCGGGTGGCCGCGGCGACGACCGCCTCCAGGGACAACCGGGGTGGCCGGCCTGCGCTCTTCGCACGACGTGCTGCTGGGGGCATTCATCCATCTTCCACGATGAGTTCCCCCAGCAGGGCAGGACCTGGCGGTTTCGGGTGATCGAGATCAGGCGACGACCGAACGCTGTGGCACGCCGACGTATTCGCTCAGCGGGCGGATCAAGGCGTTGGATTCGCCCTGCTCGATGATGTGCGCGGCCCAGCCGGTGATGCGGCTCATCACGAAGATCGGGGTGAACACCTCGATATCGAAGCCGAGCAGGTAGTACGCGGGCCCGGTCGGAAAGTCGAGATTGGGCTTGATGCCCGTGGCCTCGGTCATCGTGCGTTCGAGGATCTCGTACATCCGCACCCACCGCGCGCCGTCGGTCGCGGCGGCGATGTCGAGGAAGGCCTGCTTCATGGTCGGCACCCGGGAGTCACCGTTCTTGTAGACCCGGTGGCCGAAGCCCATCACCTTTTCCTTGTTGGCCAGCTTGTCACGCAACCACTGTTCGGCCAGGGCGGGATCGCCGATCGCGAGCATGTCGTGCATGACCGCCTCGTTGGCGCCGCCGTGCAGCGGACCCTTGAGCGCGCCGATGGCCGCGGTCACCGCGCTGTAGATATCGGACAGCGTCGAGGTGACCACGCGCGCGGCGAAGGTGGACGCGTTGAAGCTGTGCTCGGCGTACAGGATCAGCGATACCTCGAACGCGTGCACCAGCTCCCGGGACGGGACCTTGCCGAAGCACATGTTCAGGAAGTTCTCGGCGAAGCCCAGATGCGAATGCGGCGCGATCGGGTCCTGCCCGTGGCGGCGGCGGTGATCGGCGGCGACGATGGTCGGCAGCACCGCCAGCATCCGTAACGCCTTGGCGCGGTTGGCCGCCGGGCTGTTGTCGGCCTCCGCCGGGTCCTCGGCGCCGAGGTAGCTGATCGCGGTGCGCACCACGTCCATCGGATGGCAGTTGTCGGGCATCTTGGTCACGAGCGACAACAGCGACCGATCGACGCGACGGGCGGCCCGCTCCTGCTGGCAGAACCGTTCCAGCTGAGCGTCGTTGGGCAGTTCACCGTGCCACAGCAGGTAGGCGACCTGCTCGAAACTGCAGTGCGCGGCCAGATCCTGCACGGCATAGCCGCGGTAGGTCAGCGAGTTGGTCTCCGGCACCACCTTGGACACCGCGGTGGTATCGACGACGACGCCCGCGAGCCCCTTGTAGATCGTCGGTATCGCGGAGGCACCCGTCGCCCGGTCGCCGTCGCGCACCGAATCGCTCAGCGCTGCTGCGTTCATTACTGGTCCTTCCCCAGCCTGAAATTGAAGATCTCGGAGTCGAATTCGTTGTAGCGCTCGTACTCGAGCAGTTCGTAGAGCCTGCTGCGGTGCTGCATCCGGTCGAGCAGCCCCGCCTGGGTGCCCGCGGCGAAGATCTCGCGCAAGCCCTGTTCGGCGGCCCACATCGCCAGCCGCAGTGTGGATACGGGATAGATGACCGCGTTGTAACCGATCGACTCGAGCGCCTGCGCCGTCAGGAGCTCGGACTTGCCGAACTCGGTCATGTTGGCCAGCAACGGAATCGAGATCGCGGCGCGAAACTTCTCGAAATCGGCCGTGCTGTACAGCGCCTCGGTGAAGATCAAGTCGGCGCCGGCGTCGGCGTAGGCCTTCGCCCGTTCGACGGCGGCGTCGATGCCTTCGATCCCGGCGGCGTCGGTGCGCGCGCAGATCACGAAATTCGGGTCGCGCCTTGCGGATACGGCCGCGCGCAGGCGGCGCACCATCTCCTGCGTCGGCACCACGGCCTTGCCGTCCAGGTGGCCGCAGCGCTTGGGGTTCACCTGGTCTTCGAGGTGGCATCCCGCGATACCGGCGTCCTCCAGCAGCGTCACGGTGCGGGCCGCGCTCATCGGCTCACCGAAACCGGTATCGGCGTCGATGAGCACGGGCAGATCCGTGACCCGCGCGATCTGGCGGCCACGCTCGGTGACCTCGCTGAGCGTGGTGAGCCCGATATCGGGCAGCGCGAGTTCGGCGGAGACCACCGCGCCCGAGACGTAGACGCCCTCGAACCCGATCTCCTGGATCAGCTTGGCCACCAACGGATTGAAAGCACCGGGTAGTCGCTGGATACTGCCCGAGGCCAAGCCCGCCCGGAAAGCCGCACGCTTGTCGGCGGCCGAGGTCGTCGCCGCCAGCAGGCCGGTCATCAGAACAGGCCCTTGGGCGACTGCGGCGAACGCGCCGGCACCTCGTCGGAGACGGTGAAGGTGAGCCCGCTCAGCTCGGCCGGCGCGAGCTCGGGCGTGCGCTGCGCGGCGTCGAGGAACCGATCCTGCTCGGCGGGCTCGATCACGCCTTCTGCGAGGGTGCGGAATTTGGCGATGTACTGCTCGCGGGCGAACGGGCGCGCGCCGAGCGGGTGTGCGTCGGCGACGGCGAGTTCGTCGGTGATGACTTCGCCGCTCTTCAAGGTGATTTCGGCGCGCGCGCCGAATGCCTTCTCGTTGGGGTCGGTGGAGTGGTAGCGGCGGGTCCACTCGGCATCTTCGGCGGTGGAGATCTTGTTCCACAGTGCGACGGTGTCGGGCCGCTGGGCGCGCTCGGGCGCGTAGGAGCGCTCGTGATGCCAGGTGCCGTCCTGCAGGGCGACCGCGAAGATGTACATGATCGAGTGGTCGAGGGTTTCGCGCGAGGCCGCGGGATCGAACTTCTGCGGATCGCCGGATCCGGTGCCGATCACGTAGTGCGTGTGATGGCTGGTGTGCAGCACGATCGAGGCGATCTGGTCCAGATCGCCGACCCGCTCGCGCAGGCGGAACGCCAGATCGATCGGCGCTTGGCTCTGGTATTCGGCGGAGTGTTCCTTGGTGTAGGTGTCGAGAATTCCGCGCTTGGGCTCGCCCGGTCCGGGCAGCGGCACCGAGTACTCCGCCTTCGGCCCGCCGAGCAGCCAGGCGATCACCCCGTCCTCGCCCTCCCAGATCGGCGACGGCGCACCCTCACCGCGCATCGCCCGGTCGACGGCTTCGACGGCCATCTTGCCCGCGAACGCCGGGGCGTAGGCCTTCCAACTGGAGATCTCGCCCTTGCGGGACTGGCGGGTCGCGGTGGTGGTGTGCAGTGCCTGCCCGATGGCCTGGTAGATCGTCTCGGTGTCCAGCCCGAGCAGCGTGCCGATGCCCGCCGCGGCCGACGGCCCGAGATGGGCGACATGGTCGATCTTGTGCTCGTGCAAGCAGATCGCCCGCACCAGATCCACCTGGATCTCGTAACCCGTTGCCAGAGCACGGATCAGGTCGCGACCACTGCGCCCGGCGTGCTGGGCCACGGCCAGGATCGAGGGAATGTTGTCCCCGGGATGCGAGTACTCCGCCGCCAGAAATGTGTCGTGGAAGTCGAGTTCACGCACCGCGACACCATTGGCCCACGCCGCCCACTCCGGCGAGAAACGGCCCTCGACGCCGAAGACGGTCGCGCCCGGCTGGTACGGGTGGGTCAGCGCCTGGGCCCGCGCGTTGGCGACCGGACGCCGGGTGATGGACGCGGCCGCGACCGCGGCGTTGTCGATGATCCGGTTGACGATCATCTCCGCGGTCTCCGCCGCCACCTCGACCGGATCGGCGGCGACCTCGGCGATGCGCCAGGCGAGGTGCTCTTCGCGCGGGAACGGCTCAGCGGAGCGGTGGGTGCGAACGAGATGATTCTTCATGTTTCGCACGCTACCGAGCCGCGCGCGAGCCGGAACCGCCTCGCAAATGCCTATTTTTGCGGAACCGGATCGGCGAAGTTGCGAAGGTTGTGTGCCCCGCTGCGACCGCATCTGACCGCGAAACCGCCGCCGGAACACGAAAAACCCCCGGGGTTTCCGGGGGTTTCGTGTGCGTGCCTGCGAAAGGTCAGGACGGGGCGCCGATCCGGGAGCGCAGACCGACGGCGAAGGTGCGCGCCGCATCCAGATCGTCGGCGTCGGGGTGCCCCTTACGGATTCCGCCGACGATCTTGAGCGGCAGCCAGGTGTCGAAGCCGCGGCAGGTGAAGACGTCGACGACCGAGAAGCCCTTCTGCTCGATCAGCTTCGACAGCGTGCGGGTGTACTGCCGGAACTTCGGCTCGGGGAAGCCGCTGCTGGCGAACACGAATGCCTTGCCCTGCTGCCCCTCCGGCAGGGACTTGACGAAGTCACGCAGCTCCGGGTGGAAGGCCATGTTGAAAATGCCCGAGCCGAAGCCCACCAGGTCGTAGGTGGCGAGCTCGGCAGCGGTGATCTGGCCGGGCTCGACCACCCGGGCCTCCAGGATCTGGCCCATGACGTCGGCGATCCTCTTCGTGTTGCCATGCGACACGGAGGTGCACACGATGATGGCCTTCATGACGATGCTCCTTTCGCTTTCTCGAATTCACTGTGCTGCTGGTCAGAGCGGGTCACAGGCTCTCTTTCCGTAATGGTCCAGTCGCGAGCCACTCCGTCAGCCTATCGGTGCGGAATGGGTGGGGAAATTATCCGAACGGAGTAGTGCGCGTGCCTCCATTCACCCACGCTGTTCCGCTATCGCGGCGCAACAGGCAGGAGATATCGGGGGAATACGCGGCTCTGCAACCGTGGGCAGTGCCAAGACGACAGCGCCCGAAGGAGCAGACAGATGTCCGAGGCATTATGCGAAAATCCGACCTGCCGCAGCGCCGTGGCGATCGAAACATTGCGATCCACGCCACCGGCCGACGATGTGCGCGTGTGCCCCGATTGCCTGTCTCGTTTTTTCGAGACACTGCGGCAATTGCCGGTGCTGTACGCGCGGTGCGGCGAGTTACTGCAGGGCGAGCGCAACCGCAGGATGGCACCGGCCCGGGGCGGACTGCGCCAGGGCATCGTCCTCAAGGACGCGCTGGTCGAAGCCCGCACCGAGGTGCTGGCGCTCGCGGCCTCGTGGGCGGCCATGGTGGTGGACGAGGCCCGGCCACCGCGGCGGCCGCGCCGCGACATCAGCACGCTGGTGGATTTCCTGCTGCAGTACGGGGATTGGCTGGCCGCGCATCCGGCGATCGTCGACGCGATGGACGAGTTCGCCGAGGTGCACGCCCTGGCCCAGCAGGTGATCGACCCGGTGCCGAACCAGATCGAGGTGGGCGACTGCGACCGCCCAGGGTGCCACCAGAAGGTGTACGCCCAGCTGGCTACGGCCGGGCCGGGCGACAGCCTGGTGCGTTGCTCGGCGGGGCACAGCTGGCAGCCGCATCAGTGGCTGGCGTTGCAGCGACGGGTCAGCCGGCCGCAGCGGCACGCCGTGCGGCGCGGGGAGGCGGTCGCATGAGCATGCGTTTGGCCGACCGGCGCCTGGTGCCGACCGAACTCGCCGCGCTCGCCGCGGGAGTCAAGCAGGAGACCATCAGGAAATGGGCGAGTCGCGGCAAGCTGACCCGGTACGGCAGACCCGGTCGCGCCGAGTACGACCTGTCCGAGATTTTCGTACTGCTCGGCGACCCGGAACCGGTCCGATAGCGAGAACGCGGGCACAGCAACAGCTTTCGTATAGCTGTCGCTGTGCCCGCGCCGGTTGTGCGGTGCCCGCCGCGGCCGTCCGGTGCCCCGGGGGCGATCCCGATGGCCGCTGCGACGGGCCTTCAGTGCGCCGGGCTCACCCGGCACGCCGCGCCGGTTCGAACAGCGCCGGCCGGGGCAGACTTTCACCTCCGGCCAGAATGGCCCGTTCCAGCTTGCGCAGCTCATCGGAGGGTTCCAGCCCGACCTGCTGGATCAGCGTGGCCCGCGCCCGCTGATAGACCTCCAAGGCCTCGGCCGTGCGCCCGCAGCGGTACAGGGCGAGCATCAGGTAGCCATAGGTCTCTTCCCACAGCGGATGCGCGTCGACATGTGCTTGCAGGTCGGGCACGATCTCCCAGGCCCGGCCGAGCGCCAGCTCGATCCGGAACCGGGACAGTTCCGCGGCCACCCGGCGCTCGGTGAGCGGGTAGGCGATGCGCTGGATGCGACCGCTGGGCACATCCGCGAGCACCGGTCCGCGCCACAGCCGCAACGCCATCCGCAGCGCGACCAGCGCGCCCGTGAGATTGCCGTCCTGCTCCTGCACCCTGGCCTGGGTCAGCAGGTCGTCGAACTGCGCGCTGTCCAGGTTCGATGGGTCGAAGACCAGCCGATACCCGGGCGCGCGCGTCTCGATGGCGGCCGGGCAACCGCTGTCGGCGAGCACCCGGCGCAGCACCGAGATGCAGATCTGGATCTGCGATCGTGCCGTCGCCGGGGGTTCGCCGTCCCACACCGCATCGGTCAGGCTTTCGATCGAGGTGACGCGGTTTGCCTCCAGTGCGAGCAAGCCGAGTACGGCTCGCTGCCGGTACGAGTCGAGCCGAGGCATTCCCGTATCACCTTCGATCTCCAGCGGACCGAGAATTCTGATCTCAACCATTGTGTGTCCATCCATCTCAACCGGACTCGTCGAGCGAATCCGTTGTTGCATCCCTACTTCCACTATCAAAACCGACCGCCACCGGCCCGCCAATCCATCCTGTGGGAGCACACTGCGTCGAAAGGAGTAGCCGGGTCACACAAACGTCGCATCGATGCCCTCGATAATCGGGGCGTGCGCTCGGTTTTGCCATTGTTTATTCGATCTCGTGTCGGTCGGCGGCCGAATCTCGCAGCGCTCGCACGATAAACGGCCCGTGGTCCGGGGCGGGTGCCCCCGATGACCACGGGCCGTCGAATCTCTTTGTGCTATAGGGGAAATCGTCAGGACGTCGGCGCAGGCGGGTCGGGTAGTTCGATGACCACCAGGACCAGAGCTTGGTCGGCGAGGTTGTAGAGCCGGTACGGCGCGGGCAGGCCGCCGCCGCGGATGATCTGACCGGTGGTCAGGGTGGTCCGGCTGAGCACATGATCGTGCTCGTCGACCACCTCGACCGGACCACCGGAGAGCACGACGGTGATCGAGGAGCGCGGGTCGTGGTGCAGGGTGCCGCACCGGTCCGGCGGTACGCGTTCCATCCAGCACGTCACGCCGTCCTCCTCGACCAGGACGGTGCGGTCATCTTCGTCCGGGGCGACCTCGGCCCGGGCGTCGTTCGACGTCATGTCGTTTCCCTTGTCGAATGTTCCTGCGGCGCAGATCATGTCGGTTCCTTCGTCGAATGGTCCTGCGGTGCAGCAGTTTCCGTCGGCATCCCGGTTCGCATGCCTGCCCCCTTTCTACGTGTCCGATATTAGCGATGCTCGGTCGACCGGATAAAAGTGTGGTAAATCTCGTGTAAAAGCTGACGGGATCGGCGCCGGGGCCGTGCAGGTCACAATGGCCGCGTACCACTTTTTGGTCATCGCCGCACCGTTGGGTGAATTCGGTGCAGTTATTGCCGTTCGCTGTGATTCCCGGGCGGGCGCGACAAGAATGGCCGGACATTCTTATCCGGACAAAAGGGACGGGCCCGTCGACTCGGGACGGGTTACACGCTCGCCGGCTCGGGCACCCGCAGGATCTCCTGCTCCAGTTCCAGCATCTGGGCCGAGGGGCCGAGGCCCAGCTCGCGATCGAGGACTCGGCGCAGCTCCTGACAGGCGCGCAGCGCGTCCGCGCGCCGGCCGGATCGGTGCAGCGCGGCGATCAGGCGCAGGTGGAAGGATTCGTCGAGCGGGTGATCGGCGACGAGTTCGCGCAGTGCCGCAACGAGATCGGCGAACTGCCCCAGGGCCATCAGCGCGTCGGCGTGGCAAGCGAGCACGCGCAACCGGCGCTCGTCGAGGTAGTTGACGTAGCTGCTCACGATCGGCCCCGGTGTCACGTGCGGCAGCGCGCTCGAACCCTGCCACAGCCGCAGCGCGTCCTGCGCCAGGACGGCGGCGGCCTCGGGCAGGCCCCGGCGCAGCAGCGTCACGCTGCGCTCGCCCCAGGCGTCGAACCGCCCGGCGTCGATCTGCGCGGCGTCCGCCACCAGCCGGTAGCCGGTCGGATCGGTGCGCACGATCTGCTCGCCGGGCACGCCCAGGTAGCGGCCGAGTGCGCGGCGCAAATGGTAGATGTGTACGCGGACAGTGGTTTCCGGGTGTCCGGGCGGGCGGCCACCCCAGAGTTCGGTGCCGAGGGCGGCCACGCTCACCGGACGATCGGCCCGGGCCAGCAGGGCGGCCAGGATGGTCTTGACCTTCGCGCCCTGCACGGCGTAGGCGCGATCGGCGGTACCCACCTGGAGCGGGCCGAGCACGGTGAACCGCACCTCGTTCCGCGGGCGTGTTTCCGATACTTCCATCAGCTGAACAACCTTCGCATCTGCACGAGTCTCGGCGATCGGACGTCGCCTTCTCGATAGCAACACGGCACCCCGGCGCGGGCAACGGACCTGCGCCCTAAGAGATACCGACTACTCCGAAGGGATAACCGGACCGGTAAGTTCGATCCGGGATCGAACCTCTTGGTCTACGCTGCAGTAGAGAATGTCCCCGACGTGGTACCCATCCGCAGGATCGAACGTATTGAGCGGCACGCCGTTTCAATGCAGAACGCTGGAAGGGCCCTCGACGCCGGGGTAGGATTCGATCTAGTTCTACGCTGAGCCCGGATGCCGGCCGGGTTGCGCGCGGCGGGGCAGTGCGAGAAGGGTGGGCGGGTGTGATCGGCAGAGATACTACAGGAAGATCAGTGCCAAATCAAAGCGTCGAGACCGATCTGCCGGATAGTTTGTCAACTGATTTCGCGGCACTGTTCACCGCCCGAATTCCCTCGCTGATCGCGCAATACCGTGCCCGCCTCGAAGAGATCGGCAGCCCGCTCGTTTCCAATTCGGCCGCCTGGGAACAGTGCGAGCTGCAAGCCACCCGAATTTTCGAGGACTGCGCGCGCAGTCTCGCGTCGGGCAGTCCCATGGTCAGTCACGTGACCGACGTCTTCGATCTCGGCACCGAGCGCGTGCGGCAGGGCGCCCACATCACCCATTCGGTGCGCGCGGGCGGCATCATCGCCGATCTGGCCATGACCGTGCTCGCCGAATGCGCCGCGCAGCTCGGCGCACCGCAGACCGACCTGGTCGCTGCCGTGCGCGCGCTACAGCAGGGGATCGGGCTGCGGCTCGAGTCCGGTTCGATCGGCTACGACGCGTTCCTGCTGCAGCGGGTGCGGGAGGCGCACGAGCAAGGACAGCGCAGGCTGGCCCGGGAGATCCACGACCACATCGGCAACTCGGTCAGCTTGGCGCTGCGTCAGATCGAGCTCTACGAGCTGGAATGCGAACGCGCCGGCGACGATTCGGGATCGCGGCACGTCCAGCTCGCCAAAGACGCCATCCTGGAGACGATTACCCGCAGCCGCGAGCTGGTCAGCGAACTGCGCCAGCCCGGGGTGAACGGCTCGCTGGAAACCGCGCTGCGCGGCTTCGCCGGCTCGCTGGGGCAGTCGGGCGCGCCGCTGCAGATGTGGGTGCGCGGCAGCGACAAGTGGATACCCGGTGCGGTCACCGAGGAACTGTTCATCATGGTCCGCGAGTGCCTGCGCAACGCATACACTCACGCGGGTGCGGCCAACGTCGTCGTGCACATCGATATCGCGCCGCACGAGGTACATGCCGAGATCATCGACAACGGCAAAGGCTTCGACGTTCAGGCGCTGCGCGCCAGCGGCCGTGGCAACGGCCTGCTGATCCTGCAGGAGCGTTCCGACCTGGTCGGCGGCACGGTGCATATCGATTCCGCCCCGGGCCGCGGCACCCGGGTCACCCTATGGATCCCGATCGCCCAGGAGCGTCAAAACTTATGAGCCAGAACCAGATCCGCATTCTCGTGGCCGACGACCACACCCTGTTACGAGAGGCACTGTGCGATCTGCTCCGGGCCGAACCCGATTTCGAGATCGTGGCGCAGGCCGGCACCGGAACCTCGGCGATTCAACTGGCCGCCGAACATCGCCCCGACGTGCTGCTGCTGGATCTGGAAATGCCCGAGAGCAATCCGCCGGACACGGTTCGCCGTCTGCTGGAACAGGATCCGGCGCTGCGGATCATCGTGCTGAGCATGCACGACGCGCAGCAGCTCGTGCAGCAGCTGCTCTCGCTCGGCGTCCGAGGCTACCTGCACAAGGGCGCCCGGCGCCACACCCTGGTCTCGGCGATCCAGCAGTCCGTGGGCGAAGGGCCGCAGACGGTCACCCTTTCGGTGTCGCCGGAGAGCTTGCGGGCCAGGGCCGAAGAGCCAGAGGATCCCAGCACGCTGTCGACCCGCGAGCGTGAGGTGCTCGTGCTGGTGGCCGAGGCGCTCAGCAATCGCCAGATCGCCACCCGCCTCGGCGTGGCCGAGGCGACGGTGAAACGGCATTTGCGCAACATCTTCACCAAGCTGGAGGCGGTCTCGCGCATCGATGCGGTCAACCGGGCGGTCGAGCGCGCGCTGATCTCGCGCCAGCAGGTGGAGTCACCGCAGGGTGTCCGCAGCTGGCGGTGAGCCGGTGACCGGATGGCGCGACTCGATCATGCGCCCGGAAACAGCGCCCGCGGCGTCGGAGACCAGATAGTCCACCAGGGCCGCGGTTTCGTCCTCCGCGGCGAGGCAGCAATCCGGCCGGGCCCGCGATCCGGTGTCGGGCGTGCGGATCGCGCAACTGATATCCGCGACAACGGTATTCACCTGCACCCCGCGCGGGCCGAGTTCCCTGGACAGCGTTTCGGTCAACGCGTGCAACGTTTCCCGGATCACCAGATCGTCGGGTCGCTTGCGCGCCGAGGAGTCGATCTGGGCCACGTTCACGATCCGGCCCGCGCCCGACTCGGCCAGGTAGCGCTCGGCCGCGCGACTGACCAGCAGCGGCGCCCGCAGCCGGGCGTGCACCACCGATTCCCAGTCCGGCAGCTCCGGCGCGCTGTCGGCGCGTCCCGGGAACGGCGCGTTCACCACCACCATGGGCGGACCCAGGGTTTCGGCGACCCGCAGCACGGTGGCCTCCGCCTCGTGCAGATAGCGCAGATCCGCGCCGAACGCCCACAGTCCGGCCCGGTCGGGCCCGAGCGCGTCCAGGGAGGTGTCGCACCACGATGCCCGCAGATCCACCAGGGCGATGGTGAACTTGCGGGCCGCCAGCTTTCGCACGACTGCCGCACCGAGGCCGCTGCCGGCTCCGGTCACGATGGCCACGCGGTGCCGGCTATCCACCATGGCAACGCTCCTTTCAGGAATTTGCACCGTGTCGGGTCTCGTTCGATGTACCCGACTGTCCCCACGTGAGCGCCCACCCTACGCGATCGCCGACATCCACCGAGCCTGCCATGGCCCAGATGCTGCGAAAGTAGTATTCCGGAGACGCGGTATTGCTCCTTTCAATACACTGAGTCCACCTTTTAGCACTGAGAGGAGTACCGCATTCGGGGAATATCCGATATGTCGGCACCGGCATAGCGTAATGCGATATGAATATGGGTGCTGCGTCAATTCAATTCCCGGCCGATACTACGGCGGGAGCAGTATTAGTCCGGCTTTCGAAAGAATTCCTACAGGAATCTCGGATCTCGGTCCAGATCATCTTCCTGATGCGTTTCGGGACCGCGGCCGTGCTCGGGGCGTCGGTGCTCGGCGGCCAGGTGCTGCTGGCCGCCGTGGCCTGGGTGCTCGCGACGCTGGCCGCCTACGTGTTCAACGGCGTCATGGACGTCACCGAGGACCGGGCGAACGGCTCGACCCGGCCGATCAGCCGGGGATCGCTGCCGGTGCCGGTGGCCGCGGGCGGGGTGATCGCGGCGGGCGCCCTCGCGCTGGCCATCGGCGGCGTCGTCGACGCGGGCGGCTGGCTGCCGCTGTTGATCCTGGCTCATCTGGCGTGCGGTTACGCCTATTCCGGTGCGCCTTTCTACGGCAAACGCCGCGGCAGCACCGCTGCCCTGCTCGTGCTCGGCATGGGCGTGCTGACCTACGCGGCGGGCTGGCAGGCCGCGGGTCAGCAGGGCGGACTGCCGGTGCTGCTGCTCGGCACCGCGATGTCGCTGTGGATGGCCGGCGTCGGTGCGCTGGTCAAGGACCTGTCCGATGCCGAGGGTGACGCGGCGGGCGGGCGCCAGACCCCGGTCATCAAGTGGGGCGATGGCCGGGTCCGCCTGCTGGTGACCGTGAACGCCGCGCTCATCGCCGCCGGATACGGCGCAGCCGCTCTGCTTTTCGCGCCGATGCTGGCGCCGTCGGCGCTCGCCCTGGCCATCGGTGCGGTGGCGGTCGGCGTGCTCGCCGCGACGACCCGCCGCGCCACCTCCCGCACCGACCGCCGCCTCCCGTATCGCGCCTTCATGGTCACCCAGTACGCCGTGCACATCGCGGTGCTGGCCACCCTGCTCATCGCCGGTGTGCACTAGCGCTCAGCTCAGCTCACTTGTTCCGATAGGCGACGCCATGAGCCATGGAGATCAGCTCCTCCTGCCAGCCCGGTTCCAGACCCACGTCGGCGAGCGCGGCACTGCCCCGCTCGACGAGCGCGCCGATGTGCTGCTCCACCGCGGCGGAAATCCCCGATTCGAGCAGCCGCTCGCGCAGGTGCGCCGAGGTCGTTCCCGGTGCGTCGATCAATGCCCTGACCTGTTCGTCCCGCTCGATGGCGAGCGAGAGCAGCAGGGTCATCTTGTGCCGTTCGAGATCCAGCTGGGCGGGCTTGCCGAGCGTGTCGGTGTCACCGAACATGTCGAGCAGGTCGTCGCGCAGCTGGAACGCCTCGCCGACCGCGAGACCGTAGGCCTCGAACGGCTGCGCCAGATCGGGGCGGCCGGCCAGGATCGCGCCGACCAGCAGCGGCCGGTGGATCGTGTAGTTGCCCGATTTCAGCTGGGCGATGGTGCGCGAGAGCTGCGGGTTGCCCGCGAACCGCGCCGCCGCGACCACGTCGAGATGCTGACCGATCATCAGCTCGGCCCGCAGTTCACCCCAGGCCGCCGTGACCGCGGGCATCGCCTCGGCCATGAAGATATCGGCGTAGACGAGGGCCAGATCACCGGCCAGGATCGCCACGCTCTCGCCGAACCGGCCCGATTCGCCCTGCCAGCCGAGCGCCCGATGCCGGGCCGCGTACTTCTCGTGCACCGAAGGGGCGCCGCGGCGGATCGCTGATTCGTCGAACACGTCGTCGTGGATCAGCGCACTCGCGTGCAGGAACTCTGTGGCTACCGCCGCGGAGATGATCGAACTCCCGTCCGGATCACCACCCGCCGCGAGATATCCACTGATGCAGAACTCCGGCCTGATCCGTTTACCGCCGGCCCGCATCAGCTCGGCAATCGACTCGATCGTCGCACCGGCCTCGCTGTCCAAGGCAAACCAGCGCTTGTGCTCTTTTTCCAGGAACTCGAGTGCCAGCTGTTCGGCACGCTTCATCATGTCGTTTCTGGTGTCTTGTACGGAGTAGATTCCGGTTGCCGCGCACATGGTCGCAGTACCACCTTTCGGAGATAGAGGAATGACATAGCCCGAGGTAGTTACGGAATTCCGGCCAATTGCGCGCGCACGATCTTTCCGGAGCCATTGCGCGGAATCTCGGCGACGATGACGACATCGCGCGGAACCTTGTACCGAGCCAGCTGGGATTTGACGTAATTGCGGATTTCCTCGGGATCGAGCTCGGCGCCCGCGCGCGGCACGACGAACGCCCGCAGCCGCTGGCCGAAATCCGCGTCGTCCACGCCGATGGCGGCAGCGTCGGCGATATCGTCGCGGTCGGCGAGCAGGTTCTCCACCTCGCCGGGGTAGACGTTCTCGCCGCCGGACACGATCATGTCGTCGCTGCGGCCGTCGAGGAACAGCAGGCCGGAGCGGTCGAAGTGCCCGATGTCGCCGGTCGAGATCATCCCGCCGTGCCGGTCCTTGTCCCGGCCGTCGGTGTACCCGCCGAAGCTGAGGCCGTTGGCGACGAAAATGATGCCCGGGGTGTCGGGTTCGGTGATCTCCCGGTCGTTGCGGTCGAACAGCGCGACGCGCACGCCCACCGGCGGCCGGCCGACGGTGCCCGGCGCCCGCCGCAGTTCGGCCGGCGTGGCCACCGACACCGCGGCGACCTCGGTGGCCCCGTAGTTGTTGTAGAGCACGTCGCCGAAGGCGGCGGCGGTGCGGGCGCTGAGCCCCGGCGAGATCGCCGACCCGCCGCTGGCGATGATGCGCAGCGACGAAACGTCGTACCGGGCAAGCACCTCGGGCCCGAGATCGAGGATGCGGCCCAGCATGGTCGGGACCACGATCAGGGTGTCGGCCCGGTGCTCGGCCACGCTCGCGAGAGTGGCCTCGGCGTCGAACTTGCCGCGGCCGAACACCACGGTCTTGCCCAGCGCCATGGCGAGGGTGAACTGCCCGAGGCCGGTGGCGTGGAACAGCGGCGCGGCGATCACCATGGTGCCGCCCCGGCTGAGCGGGACCCGGTCGAGCAGCTGCGCCGATTGCAGCGGCGAAATACGCTTGCGCACGGCGCCTTTCGGCGTGCCGGTGGTGCCGCTGGTGAGCAGCACCAGGCCGCCGGGCTCGGCGGGCAGCGGGGGCGGGGTGGTCGAGTTGGCGGTGATCAGGTCATCGATCAGCGCCGGGCCGTCCGCGCTGCGCGGCCCGTCGTTCCAGGTCTCGAACAGCCGCACCGAGCCGGACAACGCGGTGGTGGGGGCGCTGAACTCGGCGTCGTGGAACAGCACGGTGACGCCTTCACGCTCGGCGACGTCGCGCAATTGCGGTCCCGCGAAACCGGTGTTCATGATGACCAGCCGGACGCCCAGTTTGCCGGTCGCGATCATGGTCGCGACCATGCCGCGATGGTCGCGGGCCAGCACGCCGGCCACGTCGCCGGGGCCGATGCCCGCGGCGGCCAGGCCGCGGGCCAGCGCGTTCGACTGCCGTTCCAGCTCACCGAAGCTGATGCTGCCGCGGGCGTCGACCACGGCGGCGCGATCGGGCTCGTAGCGCGCCATGTAGCTGATCATGGCGGGGAACGGTCCGCAGTGCGCGGCGATCTTGGCCGAGCGCACGTCCGCGGACAGATGGCGGGGATGGATGAAACCACGCTTGCCGAGCACGGCCAGCGATCGGAGCACCTGCGCGGTGCGCTGCAGCATCATGACAGCACCAGGGCCGCGGCGAGGCCGAGACCGACCGCGTCGGTGCTGCGGAAGCCGAGGATGACGGCGCGCTGCACCTGATCCTGGATCAGGCCGGCCCGGATCTGCATGGCGCGCAACACGATCGCGGGCAGCACGCACACGACCAGCCATGGGTTCAGCGAGCCGATGACGAACGGCGCCACCAGCAGGGCGAGGCTGAGCACCGACAGCACGGCGATCAGGCCGCGGTAGATCGTCGGCGAGATGACGGCCGCGAGGGTGCGCCGCCCCGAGGCCGCATCCCCTTCGCGGTCACCGAAATTCGCGTACGAGACCACCAGCAGCATGCACACGCCGATCAGCAGGCCGATCAGCACGGCGTCGGTGGACCAGTGCCGGGCGATGATCCAGTACGGGCCGAGCACCTCCGCGGTGTTGACCAGGAAGATCACGAACTCCAGGCCGGTGGGGCGGTAGCTGAACTTGAACAGCCACGAGTACTGCACGGCGACCGCGATCACCACGAAGTACCCGATCAGGAACGGGATCGGCACATCCCCGTCGAGCGGAATGAGCAGCGCCAGACCGGTGCCGAACGCGATCAGCCCGGTGACGATGCCGAAGGTGATCGCTTCGCGTTCCGACAGCATGCCCGACAGCAGCGGCTTGTTGGACTTGGGCAGGTGCCCGCCGGTGGCGTAGTTCTTGGCGTCGCTGCCGTCGCGGAAGCCGACGACGTCGTCGGCGGCGCAGGTGGCGACCTTCATCGCGATCATGCCGACCAGGATCAGGCCGAGCGCGGCGGCCATGCCGGGCTTGCTGATCGACTCGTGCGCGAGCAGCAGCACGGCGAGCAGCCAGGCGTAGAAGTGGTGGTACACCCGGAGCTTCCCCAGGCGGAAATAGGCACCGGCCTTCTCGCCGAAGGAGATTCCGGTGGACTGAATAGTCTCAGTGGTCATGTCGAGTCCTGTGGAGTGAGGGCCGATGGTCAGCTGTGCTGCGCGATCAGCTGCGACAGCGCGGGGCGCTGGATCTTGCCGGTGGCGGTGCGCGGGAAGTCGCGGAAGTCGACGACGACCGGGTCGGCCATCAGCGGCAGATCCGCGACCGCCGCGCGCCACGCGGCCGCGTCGAAGGGCCGGTCGCGCAACGCGATTACCGGCACGACGCCGTTGTCCTGTTCCAGCACAATGGCTTCCAGTAGCCACGGCATGCGGGCGAGCAGCACGTCCTCCATCGCGATCGCGCTGGGGAGCCGCTTCATCCGTTCGACCTGCCGATCGATCAGGATCAGCTTGCCGAAGCGGGTCCGCTTGCCGTAATCGCCGGTGTCCCACCAGCCGTCGGCACTGGTGTTGGCTTCGGCCGCCTCGCGCCGGTTGATGTAGGTCTGGAACTGGCCCGCGGAGGTGACCTGGATCCGGCCCGCGGTGCCGTTCGGCACCCGCTTGCCGTCGGGGCCGACGATCCGGGCCTTCGAGTAGCCCGGCGCGGTCCATCCGGCCGAATGTCCTTCCGGCAGCCGGCTCACCTTGGCACGGTGTTTGCGGCCGGTGAAACCCTTGAGGTGCACCTTGGCCGCGATGCCGCCGAGTTCGGACTGACCGTACGCCTCGAAGAAGGTCGCGAGCCGGTACTTCGAGCCCGCGAGCAGCCGCCGCACGGTGCCGGGATGGATGACGTCGAAGGTGCTCACGTAGTGCCGCACCGAGGCCAGAGTTCCGTTGTCGGCCAGGTACTCCCACTGCATGAGCGTGTTGGGATGTGCCTCCAGGTAGATCGGCTGGTAGCGCCGGATGAACGGAGCCACCGCCTCGCCCGCGTGATCGGACAGGATGACCAGCGGCACGTTGCGGCGCAGTGCGCAGAGCAGGCCGGTCACGGTGCGGTAGTGCACGGGGGACACCGCGACGGCGGCGTAGCCGCGCAGCCGGCCGATGATCGCGGGCACCTCCTGGGCGTAGCCCTGGTGGTCGGTGCCGCGCCGCGTGTACTGCACCAGCTTCGGCACGCCGGTGGTACCCGAGGTGTGCGTGACGATGTAGGGGGCGGTGCCCGGCATCGACACGGCGGTGGTGCGGCGCGGCGCGGTGTCGGGCAGCCGGGCGGCCAGCTCGGCCCAGTCATCGATCTGCCGGAGCGCCTCGAGCTGTTCGACCTTGGCCCGGCGGTCGCCGGTGGTGACGATGCGTTCGATCGTCACGGGCGCGAGCATGCGGCCGAGGGTCTCGACGTCGAGCGCCGGGCTGAGCAGGACCGGCACGCCGCCCACCGCGGTCAGCGCCGCGATGACGATCATGATGTCCAGCGGCGCGTCCAGCCATACCGCGCAGTAGTCGCCGGGTTTGATGCCGGTGCTCTCGAACAGCGTCGCCGCACGGCTGGCCGCGTCGGCGACATCGGTCAGTGCCACCTGATTGTCGACCACCGGCACGGCGACCGAGGAATGGTCGCTGATCCAGGGCCGGGCATCCGGCGCGATCTCGATCAACTGATCGTAGATGAGATTGTGGTTTCGAGTCATAGCGTCACTCAATGTTTCGTGTCGGCCGGCGTTCCCGGAATAAACCGGTAGCTCCGGATCGAGCAGGGCTGAGGTTTACACCCGGACAGGATCGGGACGGTGTGAAACCGTGGGCCCGTTTGTTTCCAGAGGGGTTTGCATCGCATGAATCAGCGGGATCAATACACTGCGCTGGGTACTCCCGACTGCACTACAGGGGAGAGTATATGGTTCGCTTTCCGGCACCGGCAACGATCCGGCGCTGACAAGTTCGCGGCGAATATTGACAACACCCTGCCAGTCCGCCCTGTTGGCAACACCCTGCTATACCGGGGTCCGGTTCGCGAGGGATAAATTTACCATCGACTCGGCTGCGCGCCGGGTTTATCAATCGGCCTGCCTGCAGTCATGCGCAGCAGACTTTGAATTGACCTTCGAAGATATGCGGCGAGTCCGCAGGGTCTTTGTTCAGGATTCATGACGTAAGTGTGGTGAATATAATGATCGGACCGCAGCAGGCCTCGGATTCCGGGGCACAGCGGATCGCATTGGTGACCGGCGCCGCGGGTGGCATCGGTCATCGCATCGTGTACCGGCTCGCCGCTCAGGGCATGGTCGTCGTCGCGGTGGACCGGGCCGCGGACGCATCGAAGGAGCTGCGTGCCATGCCCGGTCAGGTGACGATCGTCCAGGGTGACGTGACCGACCCGGTCGATGTCGAACGCATCGTCGGCGATGTCGAACGGGATATCGGCCCGCTCGACTATCTGGTGAACGCGGCGGGCATCATGCGGTTCGGCGAGATCGTCGAACTGTCCGAGGACGACTGGGAAGAAACCTTCTCGGTCAACACGACCGGTGTTTTCCGGGTGACCAAGGCGGTGCTCACCCGCATGATCTCCCGGCGGCGCGGCGCGGTGGTCACGGTGTCCTCCAATGCCGCGCGCACGCCGCGCGCGTCCATGTCCGCCTATTCGGCCTCCAAGGCGGCGGCGACCATGCTCGCCAAATGCGCCGCGCTGGAGGTCGCCAAATACGGAATACGGTGCAACGTCGTTTCGCCCGGATCCACCAGGACCGAAATGCTGCAGGCGACGTGGGAGGGTGAGGACCGTACCGAGGCCACCATCGCCGGTGTGCCGGAGAAATTCCGGCTCGGCATTCCGCTCGGCCGCATAGCCGATCCCGACGACATCGTCGACGCCGTGGAATTCTTGCTGTCCGACCGCGCCCGGCACATCACGATGCAGGAACTCACCGTGGATGGTGGCGCGACACTCGGCAGCTGAGTGCGCAGAAATTCGATCGATCAGAGGAGTCATGATGTTCGGTGGAATACCCGACGTCATTTCGTATGAAATGCCGGTGCCGGACGAGATGCCGGAGAATATTGTCGACTGGAAAATCGAACCCCGTCGATCGGTGCTGTTGATCCACGATATGCAGAACTACTTTCTGCGCCCGCTGCGCGCCGGCGGCTCGCCCTACACCGAGTTGGTCGCCAACCTCACGCGGCTGCGTGCGGCCTGCGTGCGGGCCGGCGTGGCCGTCGTCTACACCGCGCAGCCCGGCGGGATGACCCCGGCCGAGCGCGGATTGTTGCGTGATGTCTGGGGTCCGGGCATGACCACGGACGAGACCGATCGCGCGGTCGTGGCCGAATTGACCCCCGGCCCAGCCGATCTGGTGTCCACGAAGTGGCGCTACAGCGCGTTCCACGGGTCGGGGCTGCTCGACCGGTTCCGGGCGATGGGCCGCGACCAACTGATCATCAGCGGGGTGTACGCGCACGTCGGGGTGTTGGTCACCGCGTGCGAGTCCTACTCGAACGACATCGAGACCTTCCTCGCCGCCGATGCGATCGCCGACTTCACGCGTGCGGACCATCGGATGACGCTCGATTACGCGGCGGCCCGCTGCGCCATGGTGCAGACCACCGCGGATCTGGTCGCCGCCGTACAGTCCGGCACGGACGTCGGCTCCCGGGTGGGTGTGTGATGGCCCGCGTGCCCGCCGGGCGCGCGCTGCTCGATCGGCTGCTCGCCGATCCGCAGCAGCCGTTCGCGATGGTGCAGCGCTCGGGCGCCGAGGCGCCGGGCACCGTGGACATCATGTTCGGCGACTTCGCCGAACTGGCCGGCCTCGACGAGGTGCGGCTGGCCGACGAGGAGTCGGGCCTGCTCGTCCTGGTGCCCTACCGGCAGATCGCCGAGCGCGGTTTCCCCTGCAACGACGATCGCACGCCGTTGCTCGCGATGTCGGTGCGCGAGCACGAGCGCACCGACCGTGACACGGTGCTCGCGGCGATCGGCCCGGACCGGCTGGGCCCGGACTCGATCGATGCGGCGGGCTTCCGGTTCGACGTCTCCGACGAGGAGTACCGCCGGATCGTGCAGTCGGTCATCGCCGACGAGATCGGCACCGGTGAGGGCTCCAACTTCGTGATCAGCCGATCGCTGATCGGTTCGTTCGGGCCGGATCATCTGCACGTCTCGCTCGGCCTGTTCCGCAGGCTGCTGAGCGGCGAACGCGGTGCGTACTGGACCTATCTGGTGCACACCGGCACGCAGACCTTCGTCGGCGCCAGCCCGGAAGCGCATGCGCATTTCGACAATCGGACCGTGTCGATGAACCCGATCAGCGGCACCTACCGGTATCCGCCGGAGGGGCCGACCGAGTCGGGCCTGCTGCATTTCCTCGCCGATCAGAAAGAGAACGACGAGCTGTTCATGGTCGTCGACGAGGAACTCAAGATGATGTCGGCGCTCTGCCCGGCGGGCGGGACGGTGACCGGACCGTATCTCAAGGAGATGGCGCATCTGGCGCACACCGAGTACCTGCTGCGGGGCCGCACCGAACTGGGCGTCGCCGAGGTGCTGCGCGAGACGATGTTCGCGCCGACCGTGGTCGGCTCGCCGCTGGAAAGCGCCACGCACGTCATCGCGCGGTACGAATCGGTCGGGCGCGGCTATTACAGCGGTGCCATCGCCTACATCGACCGCGGGGCGAGCGGCGCGGTCCGGCTCGATTCGGCCATCCTGATCCGTACCGCCGTCGTGGACGCCGTGGGGCGGGCCAGGATCACCGTGGGCTCGACGCTGGTGCGCGACTCCGATCCGGTCGGCGAGATGCACGAAACCTATGCCAAGGCAGCGGCTTTGATCAACGGATCGGTCACGGCGCGCTGGCCGCAGCTGTCCGCATTGCCCGCGGTCGCGGCCGCGTTGCAGAGTCGCAACTCGATCGCCTCGCAGTTCTGGTTCGCCGAAGCGGACAGCAGGCGCATCGGCGCGGCGCCGCAGGCCCGCGGCTCGGTGTTGCTGATCGACGCGGCCGACAACTTCACCACGATGCTCGCCAGCATGCTGCGTTCGCTCGGGTTCGAGTTGACGATCGCGAGCTGGGACGCCGAGGTGGAACTCGCCGACTACGACCTGGTCGTGCTCGGTCCCGGTCCCGGTGATCCCGGTGCGCTGCACGATCCCCGGGTGCTGGCGATGCGGCGCCGGATCAAGCAGCTCACGGCGGCCGATCAGCCGTTCGCCGCGGTCTGCCTGAGCCACCAGATCCTGTGCTCCGCACTGGGTTTGGAGATCACCAGGCTGGACAAGCCGAATCAAGGTGTGAGCCGGGTGATTTCGCTGTTCGGCACGCCCGTGCGGGCCGGTTTCTACAACACCTTCGTCGCCCGTAGCGCGGTCGACGCCTTCGACTCCGCGCTCGGCCGGGTCGAGGTGAGTCGTGATCCGGCGACCGGTGAGGTGTACGCCCTGCAGGGCGAGCGCTTCGCCTCGGTGCAGTTCCACGCGGAATCGGTGCTGTCCCAAGACGGTCCGGCGGTGCTCGCCGCCATCGCGAGCAGGCTGATCGCCCGGCCCGCCGTGCTCGCCGGGGACCGGGTGAGTGCTCGTGGCTAGGCGGCTCGTGCGCCGGGCGCTCGGCGGGGTCGCCGACTTCGTGAACCGGCCGGTGCCGGTCCGTCGGGCGAAGGACGAGGAGCCGGTCTCCGGGAAACGGATCCTGATCACCGGCGCGTCCGCCGGTATCGGCCGGGCCGCGGCGGTGGCAGCCGCCGCGGCCGGGGCCGAGGTCGTGCTGGTGGCGCGCCGGGAGCCGGAACTCGCGCAGTTGTCCGACGAGATCCGGGCCGCGGGCGGCAAAGCCGTCTATCGAACGTGCGATCTCACCGACGGCGACGAGGTCGACGCGCTGCTCGACTGGGTGCGCACCTCGGTGGGCCGGGTGGACGTGCTGGTGAACAACGCCGGCCGGTCCATCCGGCGACCGATCACGGAATCGTTCGATCGCATGCACGATTTCCGGCGCACCATGGGCATCAACTATTTCGGCCCGGTCCAGCTCAGCCTCGGCCTGCTGCCCGGCATGCTGGAATCGGGCCGCGGTCAGATCGTCAATGTCGGCACCTGGACCGTGCCCACCGGCACCTCGCCCCGCTTCGCGGCCTACCAGAGTTCCAAAACCGCGCTGACCGCGTTCGGCCGCTGCGTGGACGCCGAGTTGTCCGGCCGCGGGGTCGCGGTGACCTCCGTCCACTATCCGCTGGTGCACACCGCGATGAGCGCACCCACCCCCGAGTATCAGCGGCTGCCCGGGCTGACGCCGCAGGAAGCGGCGGAGTGGATTCTGACCGCGATCCGGCACCGGCCGGTGCAGGTGCTCCCGCGCTACGTGCCGGTGCTGTGGGCCCTGCGGTTGTCCGGCCCCCGCACGGTGGGCCGGCTGCTGCTGCGCTGGGGGTGACCCGGGGGCGAATCGCCTGGTCCGCGTGCCGGTGACAAGTAGCTGCCATGGAATTGCGACCACCGGCCCGATTAGTCTTTGTGTATACACCGGTAAATATCGACCGGTAAATCCCGTGGATTATTCAGAAAGGGCATCATCGTGATGCTACGCAATGGGCGACTCATGGTCGCAACAATGGCTTGCGCGGCAGCGCTCTGGCCCGGATTCGCCGGCCCCGCCGCCGCCGAATCCCCGGTCTCGGCCGCCGCCTGCGGCACGCCGCTGAATGCCGCTGAAATCGCCACGATCACCGAGCTCTCGGATATGGACACGATCCGTGGCGCCGACGGTCTGCAGCGGCTCGTCGAGGTCGGCGAGCGCAACGCGCAGATCGCAGAAATCCTTGTCGCACATGGTGATCGGCGTGGTCTCTTCGCGCTCATGAACGACACCGCGGACCGTGCGACGGTGCTGCCGATGATCCGTTCCGGCGCCGGGCTGACCGATCCGCAGCGCGACGCGCAATTCTATTTCGAGGGCTACGAGACCTGGCTGCGCGCCGTGCACGCCGAATTCACCGGCGCGCCGATTGCCTGGCAGTGGGCACCCTATTTCGGGCTGGCCGGTAACTGCGCGGAGTCCGGCGCCTATGTGGCGATGGTCGGCTACAACGCGCATATGAGCGTCGATATCCCGTACGCGCTGGCCTCGACCGGTATCGGCCCGGACAACTCGGCCGATTACTTCAAATTGATGGACGCGATCGCCGTCAACAATCCCACCCTGGTCAGCCGGACCAAGCAGGCGTACAACGCCGATGTCGGCCCGCTGTGGCGGTTCTACTTCTTCGGCGAGGGACTCGATCGGATCACCGGCGAGGGTGTGGGCTCGACCATGCTGCTGCGCAGTGCGCTCGCCAGCGTGAACGCCACCAACCTGGCCAACGGCGTCGGCCTGGCCAACCCGGCCACCCGCGATCTCACCAACGCCGGCATCACCACCATGTGGGGAGCCATCGACGGTGTGCTCGCCACGCTCACGAACGTGAACGGGCTCTAGTACGCCAGGGCGCGAGCGCCCCGCTGTCTGCCAGCGGCCTCCCCGAAATGGTTCGGGGCGCCGACTCCGAAACGGACTGAACGTCCCCGAAGAGAGATTCGAACCGTGAAGACTTCCACCCCCATCCGACTCCTTGCCGCTGCCTCGCTGTGCGCCGTGTCCGCCCTGCTGGGCACCGTCGCGCCGGCCGCCGCCGACGAGGGCGCCGACGGAAAATCCTTCGTGGCGATCGGCGATTCCTACACCACCAACGGCAACATCATCTACTCGCTCGGCTTCGGCTACGGCGGCGACAAGTCCTGCCAGCGGTCGGACACCTCGTGGCCCAAGCAGCTGGCCGCGCAGATGAACATCGGCGCCGACGATTTGGAAGACGTCTCCTGCCTCGGCGCGTCCTTGGCCACCCCGCCGCACTACACCGCGACCTACATGGCCAAGCAGGCCGCCTCGGCCGGCGCGTTCGGCCCGAAGACCCGCCTCGTCACGATCCAGCTGGGCCAGAACGACATCTGGAACAGCTCGAACCGGCAGCGCGCGCTCGACGCCGAGGTCACCTGCCTGCCGAACTTCATCCAGGGCTGCGGACCCGACGCGGGCCTGGACGGCCGCGCGCCCGACTCTCGTGGTGTGAACGCCGATCAGTACGTGGCCTGGATCAAGCCGGTCGTGGACTACGTGCGCTACTACGCGCCGAACGCGCAGATCGTCTTCGTCGGCTACCCGACGATCGGCGAGCGCGGCAACCCGCAGTGGTGCTGGGAGTCCCCGGTGGGCCGGATGTCGCAGCCGCGCGCCGGTGCGATGACCGAGTTCCTGGACAAGGTCGACGACGCGCAGCGCACCGCCGCGGCCACGCTCGACGTCGGCTTCTTCGACACCAGGGCGGCCACCGCGGGCCACGGCAGCTGCGCCGCGGATTCGTGGATCAACGGGTACTTCAACCCGACCGGTGAGTTCCTCGGTATCCCGTTCCACCCGACCAAGCACGGTGACACGGTCACGGCGACCGGCATCAAGGAACAGTTCGGATTGTGATGACTGAGGACACTTTTTCGGCAGCTACGGTGCCGATGCAATGGGTAGGGCCGCTCAAGATCTCCGGCAACGTCGCCGAGGGTCTGGTCGAGGTGCCGCTGGCCACCTACGAATCGCCCCTGTGGCCTTCGGTGGGACGCGGCGCCAAGATCTCCACCCTGTGCGAGCGTGGCATCGTGGCCACGCTGGTGGACGAGCGGATGACCAGGTCGGTGTTGCTGGAGGCCGATGACGCGGGCACCGCACTGGCCGCGGCCCGCCAGCTCACCGCCGAACTGCCGCAGCTGCGCCGGATCGTCGGCGAATGCAGCCGCTTCGCCGATCTGATCGACCTGCACCACCAGATCGTCGGCAACCTGCTGTTCCTGCGGTTCGAGTTCACCACCGGCGACGCGTCCGGGCACAACATGGTGACCCTGGCGGCCGACACCCTGCTCGGGCACATCGTGAACACCGTGCCCGGTGTGCGCTACGGGTCGGTGTCGGGCAACTTCTGCACCGACAAGAAGGCCTCCGCGGTCAACGGGATCCTCGGCCGCGGCAAGAACGTCGTCGCCGAGATCCTGATCCCGCGCGAGATCGTGGCGCAGCGGCTGCACACGACGGCCGCGCAGGTGGCCGATCTCAACGTGCGCAAGAACCTGATCGGCACCACGATCGCGGGCGGAATCCGCACGGCGAACGCGCATTACGCGAACATGCTGCTCGGCGTGTACCTGGCCACCGGGCAGGACGCGGCGAACATCGTCGAGGGCTCGCAGGGCATCACCCACGTCGAGGATCGCGACGGGGATCTCTATTTCTCCTGCGCGCTACCGAATCTCATCGTCGGCACCGTCGGCAACGGCAAGGGGCTGGATTTCGTCGAGGCGAACCTGGCCCGCATGGGGTGCCGCGAGAGCCGGGAAGTCGGCGGTAACGCACGGCGGCTCGCCGTGCTCACCGCTGCCGCCGTGCTCTGCGGAGAGCTGTCTCTGCTTGCGGCGCAGACAAATCCGGGCGAGTTGATGCGGACGCACATCCGCTTCGAGCGCTCGGCATCAGGAGAAGGAACAGGCCAATGACCGTGCCTATCGGAATCCACGACATCGCCCTGGCGACCGGCCACTACGCGATGGATCTGGCCGAGCTGGCCAGGCACAACGGCGTAGACGTCAACAAGTACTACATCGGCCTCGGGCAGACCTCCCAGACCGTGCCCGCCACCGACGAGGACATCGTCACCATGGCCGCGGCCGCGGCCAAGCAGATCGTCGCCAAACACGGTGTCGAGGGCATCCGGACGATCCTGTTCGCTACCGAGACCGGGATCGACCAGTCCAAGGCCGCGGCGGTCTACGTGCAGGACCTGATCGGACTGCCCGCCGCGACCCGCGCCGTCGAGCTCAAGCAGGCCTGCTACGGCGGCACCTCCGCGCTGCAGTTGGCGGCGGGCATCGTCGCTCGCGATCCGGAGCAGCGCGTGCTCGTGATCGCCAGCGATATCGCCAAGTACGACGTCGATTCCGGCGGCGAGGGCACCCAGGGGGCGGCCGCGGTCGCGATGCTGGTCTCGGCGCACCCTGACCTCGCGGTTCTCGACGAGACGGTCGGGCTCTACACCGCGAACGTCCAGGACTTCTGGCGGCCCAACTATCGGTCCACCCCGCTCGTCGACGGCAAGCTGTCGGTCGGTGCGTACCTGGAGGCCGTGGAGCAGGCGTGGAAGGACTACGAGGCCAGGGGCGGGCGCGGCGTCACCGAATTCGCCGGCTTCTGCTACCACCAGCCGTTCACCAAGATGGCCTACAAGGCGCACACCCGGCTGCTCGAGCTCAAGGGCATCGAGGCCAGTACGGCGCGGCTGTACGCCGATCTGGCGCCGACCACGATCTACAACCGGGCGATCGGCAACAGCTACACCGCGTCGCTGTTCGTCGGGCTGGTCTCGCTGCTCGACCACTCCGAGGATCTCGACGGCAAGTCGGTGGCGCTGTTCAGCTACGGGTCGGGCTGTGTCGCCGAGTTGTTCTCGGTCACAATGGTTCCCGGGTACCGCAAACATCTGCGGACCGCGGAGAACCGGGCGGCGATCGCACGTCGTGAGCCGATCTCGTACGAAAAGTATCGTGCCCTGCGCAATGTCGCGCTGCCGGAGGACGGTACGGAGCTGGTGCTCGACGAGACGAGCAGCAATCCGTTCCGGCTGACGGCGATCGCGGGACATTCGAGAATCTACGGGGCGGCGCGCGCGCAGTGACGCGGGTGCGGACCGATCCACACCGAGAGTGAAATGCGCTGATGGAGAACGGAATGTGGCCCCCTCGTAGTGTGCTGGCGGCGCGCGGGCACGCGGTGCCCGAGCGCGCCGACGGCGAGGTCGGCACCGGGCGCGCGAGCGCCAAGCTGATCTTGTTCGGTGAGCACGTCGTGCTGTACGGCAAGCCCGCGATCTCGCTGCCGGTGCCGTCGCTGCCGGTCACCGCCCGCGCCCGCCGCAGGCCCGGCCCGGTCGTGATCGAATCCTCGACGCTCGACTCCGGCCGCCGCGAACTGTCCGCGGCCTCCCAGCTGGACGCCTCGGCGGTACCGCGGCTGGCCGTCTCGGCGGTCTGCGAGTACCTCGATCGCCCGGACGACGGGCTGTTCGTCACGGTCGACAGCGGTATCCCGGCGGGCCGCGGTTTCGGCTCCAGCGCCGCGAGTTCGGCCGCCATCATCGAGGCGGTGGCCCGGCTCTGGGGCCGGGAACTGGCCGGCGACACCATGTTCGCCCTGATCCAGCAGTCGGAATCGTTCGCGCACGGCAAGGCGAGCGGCGTGGACGCGCGCACCGTGATCAGCCGGGGCGGGCCGATGTGGTTCCAGGAGGGCGCGGTCGCGCCGCTCCCGGTGGCCGCGGGCGCGACCCAGCCGGTCCTGGTGGTCGCCGACACCGGCGTGAACGGCAGTACCCGGCAGGCGGTTTCGACCGTGCACCGCAATCTCGTGACGCTCGGTGCGACCGGTACCGACCTGCTGGAGCGGGCCGGGGCAATGACGACCGCCGCCGCGGCGGATCTGGCGGCGGGCCGGTTCGCCGACGTGGGCGCGAAGATGACCGCGACACACTTCATCCTCGACCGGCTCGGCGTGAGCTGCCCCGAGATCGAGACGCTGGTCGGCGCCGCGCTGGAGGCGGGTGCGTTGGGCGCCAAGCTCTCCGGCGGCGGACTGGGCGGCTGTGTCATCGCGCTGGCCGCCGACGCGGCCGACGCGGCGCGGTTGCACGCCGTCCTGCTCGCCGCGGGCGCGGATCGTTGCCATACCGTGGCCTTGGACGCGAGCGAGGTGCGGTCGTGAGCACGCCGGAGACGGTGGCCGCGCCGGTGGCCACCGAAGGCGTCACCGCGACGGCCTATCCGAACATCGCGTTGATCAAGTATTGGGGCAAACGCGATGAGGCGCTTCATCTTCCGGTCACCAGCAGCCTGTCGCTGACCCTCGGCGTCTTCGCGACCGTCACCACGGTGACCCTCGCCGAGGACCTCCCGGCCGACAGCGTCACCGTTGCCGACGGCCCCGCGGCGCAGGCCTTCGCCGCCAAGGTCGTCGGATTCCTCGATCTGGTACGGGATTCGGCGGGCGATCACCGCCGCGCCCGGGTGCACACCGTCAACATGGGGCCGACCGGGGCGGGCCTTGCCTCCTCGGCCTCCGGGTTCGCGGCACTCGCGGTGGCGGCGGCCGGCGCCTACGGTCTGGACCTCGACCAGCGCGCGCTGTCCCGGCTGGCCCGGCGCGGCTCCGGCAGCGCCTCGCGTTCCATCTACGGCGGCTTCGCCCAGTGGCATCGGGGCGAAGGCGTTGGCGCGGAGGGGGATTCGAGCAGTTACGCGGAGCCGATCGCGGCGCCGCTGCTGGATCCCGCGCTGGTCGTCGCGCTGGTCGACGCCGGCGAGAAGTCCATCACCAGCCGGGCGGCGATGCGGCGCACCGTCGACACGTCGCCGTTCTATCAACCGTGGGTGCAGTCCAGCGCACAGGACCTGCGCGAGATGCACGCCGCCATCGCGTCGGGGGATCTGGCGGCGGTCGGCGAGATCGCCGAACGCAACGCCCTCGGCATGCACGCCACGATGCTCGGCGCCCGCCCGGCCGTGCGCTACTTCGCCCCCGGGTCGATGCGGGTGCTGGATCGGGTGCTCGCGCTGCGCGCCGCAGGCGTCGCGGCGTACGCCACGATGGACGCGGGCCCCAACGTCAAGGTGCTGTGCGATCGACGGGACAGCGCCGCGGTGGCCGCGGCCCTGGCCGAGACCGATCCGGCGATGCGGGTCATCGTGGCCACCCCGGGACCGGGTGCGGCGATCGGCGCGCCGGCCGAATCGAGTGCCCATGATCACCGTTGACGTTCCCGGCAAGCTGTACATCGCCGGCGAGTACGCGGTATTGGAACCGGGTGGCGCGGCCGTGCTCGTCGCGGTGGACCGCTACCTGACCGTCGCGGTCGGTCCGGCGCAGGCGCCGTCGCGCCGGACGGTCACCACCGCGCGCACCGGGCCGGGCCCGGTCGAATTGCTCCCGCGTACCGCGACAACCGTTGCCGCGGTGGCCGATCCGGCCGATGCCGCGGCGTTGCGGCACGTGCTCACCGCGGTGGAACTGGTCGAGCGGCTCGCGGCCGAACGCGGCGACGAATTGCTCGGCTTCCACCTCGAGATCCGCTCGGCCCTGGACGACGCGGCGACCGGCCGCAAGTTCGGGCTCGGCTCCTCGGGCGCGGTGACGGTCGGCGTGGTGCGCGCCCTCGCGCGGGCCTACCGGTTCGACCTGGACGACGACGCGCTGCTGCGGCTGGCCCTGCTGACCGCCTTCGCGGTGGATCCGCGGTGCTCGGGTGGCGACGTCGCGGCATCCCTGCTCGGTGGCTGGGTCGCCTACCGAGCCCCGGATCGGGCCCGGGTGGCCGCGCAGTTCGCCCAGCCCGACACCAAGCTCACCGACCTGCTCTGGCAGCCGTGGCCGGAGCTGTCCGCGCGCCGGGTGCCCGCGCCCCGCGCGCTCCGGCTCGAAGTGGGCTGGTCAGGGCAGCCCGCGGTGTCCAGCGGGCTGGTCGAGCTGCTGCGCAACGGCATCGCGGGCGACTCCGCGGCGTACAGCCGGTTCGTGGTCGCCAGCAATTCCTGTGTCGCAACGCTTGTCGCGGCGCTGGAGTCCGGTGACGACGCGTCGGTGGGTACGGCCGTCGCGACCGCGGGGGCGCTGTTGCGCGCGGTGAGCGCGCTGGCCGGTGTGCCGATCGAGACCCCGGCGCTGGCCGCGCTGCGCACCACGGCCGACGCACTCGGCGCGGTCGCGAAGAGTTCCGGCGCGGGCGGCGGCGACTGCGGTATCGCGCTGGTCGCTTCGGCCGACGTGGCGCAGCTGCGGCAGCAGTGGCGGGCGGCCGGCATCACGCCGCTCGAACTGCTTGTGCATCAATCGTTTTCAGCGAAAGGCAACTCCAGTGACGACAGTGTCGCAGATCTACGGCAGCCGTAAAGACGACCATGTCCGCCTCGCGGTGGAGCAGCATCACCTGCGCAGCGCCGGGCTCGAGCTGAACCAGTTCGACGAGGTGCGTTTCGTGCACCACGCGCTGGCGGGCAGCGCCGAGTCGGCGGTGTCGCTCGGCACCGAGGTCGCCGGAATCGCGTGGGACGTACCGCTGTACATCAACGCGATGACCGGCGGCAGCGCCGGCACGGGGGAGATCAACCGCGGCCTCGCCATCGCGGCCAGGCAGACCGGGGTGCCGATCGCCTCCGGCTCGATGAGCGCCTATCTCGCCGACCCCGCGGTGGCGCCGACCTACCGGGTGCTGCGCGAGGAGAATCCGGACGGGTTCGTCATCGCCAATGTCAATGCCAACGCGACACCCGAAATGGCCCAGCGCGCAGTCGATCTGATCGCGGCGAACGCGCTGCAGATCCACATCAACACGATCCAGGAGATCGTGATGCCGGAGGGCGACCGGGACTTCTCCGCGTGGCCCGAGCACATCGCCCGGATCGTGGACGCGCTGGACGTGCCGGTGATCGTCAAGGAGGTCGGCTTCGGGATGAGCGCGGCCGCGGTGGCGCGTGCGGCCGACCTCGGCGTCTCGATCGTGGACGTATCCGGGCGCGGCGGCACGAATTTCGCCACCATCGAGAACGCCCGGCGCCCGCACGAGGACTTCGCGTACCTGGGGGACTGGGGACAGTCCGCGCCCGCCTGCCTGATCGACGCCGCCGACGTGGCGCGGCAGCGGGAGCTGAGCCTGCTGGCCTCGGGCGGCGTGCGGCACCCGCTCGACGTGGTGCGGGCGCTCGCGCTCGGCGCGCGGGCGGTCGGGGTGTCGGGCTATTTCCTGTCGGTGCTGCAGAGCGCCGGTGTCGACGCGCTGGTTTCGACGATCGGCGACTGGATCACCCAGATCCGGCAGCTGATGGTGGTGCTCGGCGCGCAGACGGTGCCGGACCTGGCGCAGACGGATCTGCTGCTGAGCGGCAACCTGGCCGAGTTCAGCCGGCTGCGCGGTATCGATCCGGGCGGCTACGCCCGGCGTGCGCGCTGACGATGGCGCGACGATAGGCGCGCGATCGCGCGCTGATGGCGCGACGTGTCACGCTATTCGTGCGGCACAGTTGTGCCCGCGACCCACTTCGAGTTCTCCAGCACCGGACCGCAGCGCGAACGACCTTCTCGCTGCGGTCTCGTGCGTTCCGGGGCGCGGGCCACGGAAGAATTGTTTCCACACAATTCCCGCACTATCGACCGGCAATAGTGAAAAGAAAGTATCCAGATAAATCGGCTGCCGCCGTGACGGGCATCACACTTGACCGTCTCTTTTCGGGGTGTCACGCTATTGGGGCGGCACAGTTGTGTCCGTATCCGAATTCAGCACACCCCGCGCAGAATGATGCGCGAGATTTTTCCCGCTGTTGTTCGCGCGTTCGGTGCGCATTCTCTACACCGAGAATTCAGGTTATCCGGCGACCATAGGAACTATGGGCGTCGTCGCCGCATGTCTGCTGGGGACCAGGGTCGATCGCCGGCGGCTGCCGCGACACGCGGGCTCCGGCCCGAGGATTTCCACCTTCGCAAAGGAGAAGACATGCGCAGCACATTGATCGCGGGCCCGGCTCGACTCAGGCCCCAACGACGATGTGGTGCGGTTGTTCTGCGAGTTCGACGCCGCCGAGAAATGCACCTCACGGGCACCCGGCGGCGGCAGCTGTTCCATGACCGGGGCCTGACTTTTCACCTGCAGGCCGAAAGGTTACTGGAATGAATACTGATATCGCGATCGCCACCACGCGTGCCGACCTGGAGGATCGGCGCACCCTGAGTGTCAGCCCGCTGCTCTCGCCCGCCGAGGTGCGCCATGCGCACCCGATCGACGAGACGCTGGCCGCCATGGTGCATGCGGGTCGCTGGGCCACCGTGGATGTGCTCACCGGGGCCGACGATCGGCTGATGGTGATCGTCGGGCCGTGCTCGGTGCACGATCCCGAGGCCGCGCTGGACTACGCGCGCAGGCTGGCGGTCAAAGCAGCCGAGCTCGACGATCGGCTGCACGTGGTGATGCGGGTGTACTTCGAGAAGCCGCGCACCGCCCTGGGCTGGAAGGGCCTGATCAACGATCCGCACCTGGACGGCTCCTTCGATATCGACACCGGCTTGCGTCTCGGCCGGCGCTTGCTGGTCGACATCACCGCACTCGGCCTGCCGGTGGCGTGCGAGTTCCTGGATCCGATCACCCCGCAGTACATCGCGGATCTGGTCTCCTACGGCGCCATCGGCGCACGCACGGCGGCCAGCCAGGTGCACCGCCAGCTCGCCAGTTCGCTGTCCATGCCGGTCGGGATCAAGAACGGGACCGACGGTGACGTGCAGGTGGCGGTGGACGGGGTGCGGGCCGCGGCGGCGAGCCACGTCTTTCCCGGTATCGACCTGGCCGGCCATTGCGCGCTGATCCAGACCACCGGCAACACCGACTGCCACGTGATTCTGCGCGGCGGCAGCACCGGCCCGAACTACGACGCCGCCTCGGTGGCCGAGGCCTGCCTGCGACTGGAGAAGGCGGGGCTGCCGCAGCGCCTCGTGGTCGATGCCAGCCACGGCAACAGCAACAAGGACCACAACAAGCAGGTCGACGTGGTGACCGAGATAGCCGGACGGATCGCCGCGGGCGAGCGCGGCGTGGTCGGCGTGATGCTGGAGAGCTTCCTCGTCGGCGGTCGCCAGGATCTCACCCTCGGCGAGGCGGGCGCGCTCGCCTACGGGCAGTCCATCACCGACGCCTGCCTGGGCTGGCACGCCACCGCCGCGCAACTCGATCGGCTCGCCGCCGCGGTCGCCACCCGGCGCAGGCGCGCGCGGTCGATCGGCACCCGCCTTCCGGCGTAGCCGGAATTCGCGCAGATCAACAGCTTTGGGCCCATGGCGCTGCCGTCGCGCAGCACGGGTCGCACGGCGCCATGGGCCATGGTTGGCCACCAGTGAGGAGGACAACGTGCCGAGTAGCACCAATCTGCAGTGGCCGGCCGCAGGGTTGGGCCTGATCACCGACGACGACGCGGATATCGACAGCTTCCGGTTGCCCGGTCTCGTCGGCCGGGACAAGGAAGTCAACGAAATCCGTTGCCTGATGAACGATCCCCGGGTCCGTCTGCTCACCCTGACCGGACCGGCCGGGGTGGGTAAGAGCCGGGTGGCGCAGGAAGCGCTGGCGCTCAGTGAGTTCCGCACCGCGACCGCCACCACCGTGGATCTCGCGGAGTCGAGCAATCGGCGTGAGGTCTGGCGCGAGGTATACGCCGCGTTCGGCTTCGGGTCCGGCGATGACGAGAGTGCCGATGCCGAAACGACATTGGCGGCGCTCGAAGCCGATCTCGGTCCGGACCGGACCATTCTGCTGCTGGACAACTGCGATCTGGTCTCGGGCTCGATCGCCCGTGACGTCTCCCGGCTGTTGCAGCGCTGCCCGAATCTGCTTGTCGTAGCGACCAGTCGGGTGGTGCTCAACCTGCAGCGCGAGTACGTCGTCTCCGTGCGCCCGTTGCGTACCCGGTCGGAGTCCGGGCCCTACCGGCCCGCGTCCTCGGCCGCCGCGCAACTGCTGCTGGCCAGTATCGACAGCCGCTACCGCAGCTCGGCGGCGAATCGGCTGGTACTGGACGAGATCGCACACGAGCTGGACGGGGTGCCGCTGGCGTTGGAGCTGGCCGCGATCACCATCAACCGGATCGGGTCGGCGCAGACGCTGAAGCTGATCCGCTCCGGTGCAGGGCTCACCCCGCTGCCGTTCGTGGACATCCCGCTGCGGCATCGATCGCTGCACGACGCGGTCGCCTGGGGTATCGACCGGCTCGACGAGAGCACCGTCGATGTGCTGCTGCATCTTTCGCTGTGCGAGTCGGCCGTGGATCCGGACACCGTCTCGCTGATGGTCGATCTGGAGGAGACGTTCATCGGCGGCACCTTGACCACGCTGATCGGGCACAGTCTGTTACAGCGCACGGTGACCGATGCCGGTCACCCCAGCTACGAACTGATCGCCACGGTGCGCGCCTACTGCCATCGGCTGTTGCGCACCGACCGGGCGCGCGGCGACCGGATCCGGCGCAACCATGCCGATCGCCTGTGCGAGTTGGCTTTCCGGCTCGCCGACGAGTTGGGCAGGCCGGATCGGCGGGCCGCGGCGCTGCAGCTTGCCGAACAGCGGGTGCGCGATTTCCGCGCCACGGTCGCCCGCCTGATCGAGCTGGGCCGGGCCGAACGCGCCGTCGAGGTCGCCGCGCGGCTCGAGGACGTCTGGGTGCACTCCGGATGCCTGCCCGAGCTGGAACGGACATTGCTCCGATTCCTCGACAATCCGGCGGTGACGGGCCCGGCGGTGCCGCGCGCCATGGAACTGCTCGGTGACTGGGCGCTGCGGTCCGGCCGATCCGGTCGCGCGGTGGACCTGTTCACCCGCGCGGCGGCGGCCTGCCACCGCGCCGACGACGGCGCGGGAGCCTACCGGGCGACGGTGCGACTCGGCGCCGCCCAGCTCGTGGCCGGTCAACCCGCGCGGGCCCGGGAACAGCTGATGCGTGCGCTGCGCAAGGCGAACAAGGGCGGCGAACGTGAGTTGGCCGAGATCTACCTGGCAGTGCTCGCGCTCCCGGACCCGATCGGTCAGCGCGACGAGGACTGGGCGACGATCCAGCATCGTGTGCAGCGGCTCGGCAGCGACGCCGACCGGATGCGCATGCTGAACGCGCTGGCCCACACCCAACTCGGCGCCGACACCGCGCACCGCGCGCTCGAGCTGTTCCGGGCCGCCCTGCGGATTCCGCAGAGCGGACAGCACGTGCTCGAGACGCTCGTCGCGGTGGAGGGCTGCGCGAGCGCGTACCGCATGGCCGACGCCGAATTCAGCGAATCGGCGGCAATGCTGTTCGGCGCGGTGCATCACCTGCGCAACGCCTATGCGATTCCGCTGCCGGACGATATCGGCAGCGAGAACGCGCGGGCCGCGCATCTCATTCGACCGGAAACCGCCGGAAATCTGCGCGATATCGTCGATCGGGCGTTGTCCGGTCCGGCGATTCCCGCCGGTTCCGGCTCACCGCTGGCCAGTTTGACGAAAAGGCAGCGGGAAATTGCGTTGCTGGTCGCCGACGGTATGACCAATCGAATGATCGCCAGCCAGCTCGGCATTGCCGAATGGACGGTGATCAACCATCTCCGGCTGGTGATGTCCAAGCTGGAGTGCCCATCCAGGCTGCATGTCGCCTTGGTGGTGAAAGGCGAACAAGATCCCCACGCAATGGCAGGTCATTCCTGACAGGGGCTTGTTATTTTTCCGGTCCGGAGTCGGCGATAGGCTCTGGTCAATCCGCAAAAACGCAATCGAGGGAATAATCGTGACGGAACTTCGACTCGGATACAAGGCATCGGCGGAACAATTCGCTCCGCGTGAACTTGTCGAGCTCACGGTGTCGGCCGAGGAAAACGGTTTCGACAGCGCCATGATCAGTGATCACTTTCAGCCGTGGCGATTCAACGGCGGGCACGCGCCTTTCTCGCTGGCGTGGCTGGCCGCGGTCGGTGAACGCACCCGCCGTATCCAGATCGGCACCTCGGTGCTGACGCCGACCTTCCGCTACAACCCGGCCGTGATCGCGCAGGCTTTCGCGACGATGGCCTGCCTCTACCCCGGACGGGTGATGCTGGGCGTCGGATCCGGCGAGGCGCTGAACGAGATCGCCACCGGGTTCATCGGCGAATGGCCCGAATTCAAGGAGCGGTACGCGCGGCTGCGGGAATCGGTCGAGCTGATGCGGGCGCTGTGGACCGGCGACCGCGTCGACTTCGACGGCGAGTACTACAAGACCGTCGGCGCGTCCATCTATGACGTTCCCGCCGAAGGGGTTCCGGTGTACATCGCCGCGGGCGGGCCGCTGGTGGCCCGGTACGCGGGCCGGGTCGGTGACGGTTTCATCTGCACCTCCGGCAAGGGCATGGACCTCTACACCGAGAAGCTGATGCCCGCGGTCACCGAGGGCGCCGAGAAGGCGGGCCGCACCGTGGCCGACGTCGACACGATGATCGAAATCAAACTCTCCTACGAGACGGATTACGACCTGGCCCTGCAGAACACGCGGTTCTGGGCACCGCTGTCGCTCACTCCGGAGCAGAAGCACAGCATCTCCGATCCGATCGAGATGGAGGCCGCGGCCGACGCATTGCCGATCGAGCAGATCGCCAAGCGCTGGATCGTCGGCACCGACCCCGACGACGTGGTCTCCCGCATCGAGCCCTACATCGATGCAGGCATGCGGCACTTGGTCTTCCACGCCCCCGGGCACGACCAGTCCCGTTTCCTCGAGTTGTTCGCCAGGGACCTCGCGCCCCGGCTGCGCAAGCTCGGCTAGCTCCTCGACCACCCAGACCCGACAGGATTGACAATGCAGAAACTCACGGTGGAGCGCGTGATCGCGGCTCCGATCGAGACGGTCTTCCACTGGTTCGCCGATACCGAGAACTATTCGGCTTCGCAGGCTGTGTTGCAGAACAAGCTGATTCAGCCGGCCGCCGACGTGCCCTACGGTGTCGGCGCGGTCCGCAAGGTCACCTGGTTCTTCGGCCGGTACACCGAGCGCATCACCACCTACGACGCCCCGCACAAGATCGGCTGGGTGATCGAGAGCGGTTTCCCGGCCATCCGGCACCAGGGGGCCGAGCTGAACTTCAGCGAGGTGGCGGGCGGCACCCGGGTCGTGCTGACCACCACGGCCGAGGCCGCGATCCCGTTCGGCGCCGACTTCGCCACGCGCACTTTCGGTTTCCCGGTGCTCGCCGCCGGGTACCGCAGCGTGCTGAAGACCGCCGAGGTGGCGATCACCTCGCCGCGTAAGGCCCAGCAGCGCACCCGGCAGGGCTGGCTCGCCAAGCCGCGCAACTACGTCTTCGACCAGGTGCTGAAGCTGATCCGCAACATCCACCACCTGATGCTGAAGGTCAGCGGCGGCAAGTGGGGCAACAAGCAATTCGGCATGGCCGCCATCGAATTGCATGTGCTGGGCCGCAAGTCGAAGGCGCGGCGCACCGCCGTGCTGTGGGTGCCGGTCATGGAACCGGGCCGGGTGGTGCTGGTGGCGTCCAAGGAAGGCGACGACCGCGATCCCGAGTGGTACAAGAACCTGGTCGCCACGCCCGAGGTGGAGCTGACCATCGACGGTGTCACCACACCGTGGCTGGCGCACACCGCCGATCGCGCGGAGAAGGCCGAGCTGTGGCCGCGGATCGTCAAGGCGTACCACGGTTTCGCGGTCTACCAGACCCGCACCGACCGCGATATTCCGGTCGTCGTGTGCGTCCCGCGGGAGAACGTGGGCTCCGCGGCGGACCAGGCGTTCGCGGCGGGCCGGGCGAAGGCCGCGAGCAAGGCGAACGAGGCTGCCGCGTCGAACGGCGCGGCCGGTGCCACCAAGGCGGCGGGCGCCACCAAGGCGGCCGGTGCGGCCAAACCTGCCGCCGCCCGTAAGTAATTCGAAAACGGGGGATCGAAAAGCCTTACCCGGCACTCGGTCCCGTCCATGTATCTGATCGCCATACGTATCCGATTGAGGTGTTGACGTGATGAAATCCCTTCTGCCAATTCGTGTAGCTCTGGCGGTTCTCGGCAGCGCGGCCATCGTGACCGCTACTGCGGCCTGCGGCAGCGACTCCGATTCGTCGACCACGACGCCGAGCACTTCGGCCGTCGTCCCGGCCCCGGTCGCCAGCTCCTCGCAGGCGCCCGCGCCTGCTCCGGAACCCGCGCCCGCCCCGGCCCCGGCGCCCGCTCCCGAACCCGCCCCGGCTCCCGCGCCTGCCCCGGAACCGGAGCCCGCCCCGGCGCCCGCGCCGAAGCCCGCCCCTGCTCCCGCCCCCGCGCCGAAGCCCGCGCCCAAGCCCGCTCCGGAGCCCGCGCCCGCGCCGAAGCCGGCCCCGCCGACCCTGTCGGACCCCGGCTTCGATCCGAAGCCCGGCTACTGAGCACGCGATAGAACGAGGTCGCCGTGACCGACACCCGATCGACACCGCGGGGAACCCCCGCGGTGTCGCCCGAGATCGCGCAAAGCCGCCCGGCCCTGCCGTCGTTGACGGGGGCCAGGTGGTGGGCGGCATTCGCCGTCTTTCTCCTACATGCCCTGGTGTTTCTGCCGGTCTATCCGTTCCAGAAATCGGAACTGTTCCGTCAGATCCACTTCTTCATGCCCATGCAGCTGGGGGCGGCCGGCGTCACGTTCTTCTTCGTGCTCTCCGGATTCATCATCTACTGGTCGTTCAAGCCCGGCGCTTCGGTGCTGCGGTTCTATTGGCGGCGGGTACTGAAGATCTATCCGTCGCACCTGGTCGCGGCGCTGGCCTTCATCGTGGTCGCCAGCGTGCCGCTGCACCGCCTGGTGGTCTGGGTGCCGAACCTGCTGCTGGTGCACACCTGGATTCCGAAGTCCACCACCGTCGGTGGGCTGAATGTGCCGTCCTGGTCGCTGGCCTCGGAGATGCTGTTCTACCTCAGCTTCCCGCTGGTGCTGCCGCTGGTCCGGCGCATCCGCACCGAACACCTGGTGCGGGCGATGGTGGTGCTGTTCCTGTTCATCCTCGCGTTGCACACCGCGTATTTCCTGTTCGTCGACGGCCCGAAGGGCATCGAGAACGCTTTCGCACCCCGGTTGGTGCCCGGTGACGCCTCGCCGATGTACGAATTGCACGCCTCGCCCGCGTGGTTCGCTCGCGACGATATCCCGGTCGCGCTGTCGTATTGGCTGAGCTACAACTTCCCGCTGTCGCGGCTGCCCGAGTTCTTCCTCGGCGTGCTCGCGGCCCGGATGGTGCTCGAGGGCCGGTGGCGCAACGTCAAGATGGGTCCGCCGCTGGCGCTGCTCGCGGTCGCCTACGCGGCCACCTGGGTGCTGCCGGTGAACTACAAGATGTCGGCGCTGCTGCTGGCGCCGATGACCGCGGTGGTGGCCACGCTCGCCGCGCGGGATCTGCAAGGCATTCCGGGCCTGAACTCGTCCAAGACGATGGTGTGGCTCGGGAACGTCTCGTTCGCCTTCTATCTGATCCAGTTCCCGGTGATGGTGCTGATCACCAGATTGTTCATCGGCGGGCACCAGTTCGGCTGGGCCGGCTGGCTGGGCTGGGCCCTGTTGTCCATGGTCGTCTCGACCGTGGCCGGCGCGGCCATGTACCACTGGATCGATCTGCCACTGATGACCCGGTTCTCCGGTCGCCGGCGCACCGCGCCGAAGGACGTTGAGAAACCGGAAACCATGGTGGTCTCGAGCGAACCGAAGCCCGTGGTGGCGAGTCCGAAAGAACCGCAGACAGTGAATTCCACCGTCCGTTGACCTGCCACCCATAACGCACCGGCCGCCCGGACCTGGCACCTCCGGCGGCCGGTGCCTTTTTTATTCGAGCAGAAACAACGGTGGATCATCATGCGCCAAGACCTTGCGGAACGGCCGCAGCAAACCGCGTATCCGGCAGGGAATTCCGACGTCGCCGACCACCGCACGCCGTGCTATTGCGGCTGCGCCGCGGCCGAATATTCGGCCGCCGTCGACGACATTCATGCCAGGAGGAACGTCACGTGAACAACATCGCCGTGCTCGGCACCGGGTCCTATCTGCCGGATCGCATCGTGTCCAACAGCGAGGTCGGCGCCGGCGCCGACGTCGACAGCGAATGGATCATCCGCAAGACCGCGATCCGCGAGCGGCGCTGGGCCCTGCCGGACCAGGCGACCTCCGACCTGGCGACCCGCGCGGCGCGCGCGGCGCTGGACGCCGCGGGCATCGGCGCGGACGAGGTGAGCGCGATCGTGGTCGCGACCTCCACGCCCGATCACCCGCAACCGCCTACCGCCGCCTTCGTCCAGCACAACCTCGGCGCCCGCGGCGCCTCGGCCTTCGACGTGAACGCGGTGTGCTCGGGCTTCGTCTTCGCACTGTCCGCGGTGGAGGCCGCGATCGCGCGGGCCGGTGGGGGATACGGGCTGGTCGTGGGCGCCGACGTCTACTCCAGGATCCTCAATCCGGCGGACCGGCGCACGGTGGTGCTGTTCGGCGACGGCGCGGGTGCGGTGCTGCTCGGGCCGTCCGCGTCCGGCGGCCTGCGCCGCTTCGGCCTGCATACCTTCGGCGAGCTGACCTCGCTGATCCGGGTTCCGGCCGGCGGCAGCCGCCAGCCCTACGATCCGGCCGCGCACGAACTCGGGGCGCAGTACTTCACGATGGACGGCCGCGGCGTCCGGGCCTTCGTCAACGGCTCGCTGCCGGTGCTGGTCAAGCAATTCCTGCACGACTCCGGCGTGGCGCCGGACGACATCACCCACCTGATTCCGCATCAGGCCAACGGCGTCATGCTGGCCGAACTGGCGGAGGAACTCGGGCTGGTCAACGCCACTATGCACACGACGGTTCGCTATTACGGGAACACGGGTGCCGCGTCGATACCGATCACCCTCGACAACGCGGCACGCTCGGGCGGGATTCGCCCGGGCGACAAAGTTCTGCTCGTCGGCTTCGGGGGCGGAATGGCGGTGGGACTCACCCTCGTCGAGTGGTGAGCCACCGCACGGCCGAAATACGACTTCATTCATCCCGGAAAGAGAGACAGCGTAGTGAGTGCACCTACCGAGTCACCGTCCTTTCTCGCGACCCGCCGCGGCAAGCTCACGCTGGTGCTGCTGTGCACGGCCGCGTTCCTCGACTTCGTCGACAGTTCGATCGTCAATCTCGCGCTCCCGGCGATCCAGGGCGAGATGGATCTGTCGGTCTCGACCCTGCAGTGGATCACCACCGGCTACCTGCTGACCTACGGCGGCCTGATGCTGCTCGGCGGGCGCCTGGCCGACCTGCTCGGGCGGCGCCGGATCCTGATGACGGGCACCGCCATCATCGGAATCTCTTCGGCCGCAGCAGGTCTGGCGCAGAACAGCGAACTGCTGATCGGCGCCCGGTTCACCCAGGGCATCGGTGCGGCGCTCATGCTGCCCGCCGCGCTGTCGATCCTGACCACCAGTTTCCGCAGCGGCACCGACCGCAGTACCGCGCTCGGCGTGTGGGCCGGCATCGCCGGTCTCGGTGCGGCGTCCGGGCTGCTGCTCGGCGGTCTGATCACCCAGGGGCCCGGCTGGCGGTGGGTGTTCTACGTCAATGTGCCGGTCTGCCTGCTGATCCTGATCGTGCTGCCGCTGCTGGTGCCCAGCGACCGGCGCAACGACATCAAGGGCAGTTTCGACATCCTCGGCACCGCGCTCGGTACCGGTGGCCTGATGACGCTGGTCTACGGCCTGGTCGAGGCGCCGGAGCACGGATGGGGCAGTGCCCGTACGGTTCTCGTGCTGGCGGCGGCCGCCGCGCTGCTGGTCGGCTTCGTGCTCAACGAGCACAAGATCTCGAATCCGCTGGTGCCGCTGTCGATCTTCCGCATCCGTGGTCTCGGCGCCGCCGACGTGACACAGATGCTGGTGGCCGCGGGCATGATGTCGCTGTTCTTCTTCATCACCCTCTACACCCAGGAAGTACTCGGCTGGGGGGAGATCAAGGCGGGTCTGGCCTATCTGCCGTTCAGCGCGACCATCGTGGTGGTCTCCGGCGTGACGACAAAGATCGTGCCGCGCACCGGAACCCGTCCGGTGATCATCATCGGCTCGGTGATCACCGGCATCGGCATCTTCCTGCTCGCGCAGATCCCGACCGACGGCGCGTACCTGTCGGACCTGTTGCCCGGCTTGATGATCACGGCCGCCGGCTCGGCCGCGGTCTTCGTCGCCAACACCACCGCGGCCAACGCGGGTGTGCCCGCGGACAAGGCCGGATTGGCCGCCGCGCTGCTCAGCACCGCGCAGCAGCTCGGTGTCGCCATCGGTGTCGCGGTGCTCACCGCGATCTCCATCTCGCACACCAACACCGAGCTGGCGCACGGTGCGCTGCCGCTGGACGCGACGACCGCCGGGTTCCGGCGCGCGCTGCTGGTCGCCGCCATCTTCGCGACGGTGGGCGCGCTGACCGCGCTGCGCACGGTCAACACGCGCGGCGAAGAAGCGGACGCCGTGGTGGAATCGCGACCGGAAAAGGTGGTCGTCTGACGCTGTGACCATGCCCGGGTACCGATTCCGGTACCCGGGTGCACAGCTGTATCCGGACATGGCCAGGTCTGTGTCTGTAACCCGCATCGCCAAGCGCGAATCTGATGAAGGTGACACCGTGTCCAGCCACAAGCTAGGAACCCGTGAACTGATAACTTCCCCCGGCGCCGAGGATCTCGAAGACGGCGAGCAATCGGCAGTGGTGCTCTTTCCCGAGACCCTGCGCAGGTTTCCGCGGCCCGACCGCCCCGGCGCACCCGACGCACTGCGCATCGCCGTGGTCGGGGTCGGCCCGCGCGGCCTGAGTTGCTACGAGCGGATCTGCGCCAATATCGTGCGCAACGGCGATCGCTTCCGCACCGAGATCTATCTGATCGATTCGACCCGGGTCGGCACCGGATCGGTCTGGCGCACCGACCAATCCGAGCATCTGCTGATGAATACGGTGGCGTCGCAGGTGACGATCTTCACCGACGACAGCGTGGCCATGGCAGGTCCCGTGGTGCCGGGGCCGAGTCTGTACGAATGGACGAGTTTCCTGGCGAAGGTCGGCAATTTCGCCGACCTGCCCGACGAGTTCTACACGGAGGCGTGCCGCACCGCGCCCAATACCTATCCCACCCGCGCCATCTACGGCTACTACCTGCGCTGGGCCTACGAGCACATCCGCGATCGCTACGCCGGCTGGGTGCGCACCTACGAGATCACCGCCACCGCAACGGATCTGCGCGATGATCCGACGGGTCGCCAAGAGCTGACGCTGGATACGGGGGAGCGCATCGACGCGCTGCACGCCGTCGTGCTCGCGCAGGGCCACGTCTCGCCACGGCAGCCGGTGGATCCCGGCTGGCCCGACGGACAGGTGCAACGGTTGGGGCTGCTGCACATCGCCCCGGTCAATGCCGCCGATGTCGACATCGATCAGGTGCCCGAGCGGGAAACCACGATCATCCGCGGTCTCGGCCTGACCTTCTTCGACTACATGGCGCTGCTCACGGTCGGCCGGGACGGCCGATTCGAGCAGACCGACACGGATGGGGTGCTGAAGTACATCCCGTCCGGGCGAGAACCGTTGATCGTGGCGGGGTGCCGGCGCGGCGTACCGCATCACGCGCGCGGTGAGAATCAGAAGGGCATCGACGAACGCCACATCCCCACCCTGCTCGACCCGCTGCGGATCGCCGAATTACGCAGCCGGGCCGAGCGTTTCGGGGACATCTCGTTCCGGCGCGACGTGTGGCCCCTGGTCGCGCGGGAGGTGGAGACGGTCTACTACTCGCTGGTGATCGACGATCAGATCAGCCCGCGCGAGCTGCGCGGCTTCCGCGCGCGCTACCTCGCGGCACCCACCGAGCAGGCGGCCGCGGCCATCCTCGCCGAGTACCGGATCGCGCCGGAGCAGCGGTGGAATTGGGAGCTGCTCGGCGATCCCACCGCGGGCCGCCGCTTCGGCGAGGTCGCCGAATTCCACAGCTGGCTGGTCGATTACCTGGACGCCGATGTGCGCAACGCCCGGCTCGGCAATGTGCGCGGCCCGGTCAAGGCGACCCTGGACGTGCTGCGGGATCTGCGCAACGAGGTGCGCCTGATCGTCGATCACGGTGGTATCACCGGCCAGTCGTATCGCGACGATCTCGACGGTTGGTACACGCCGTTGAACGCCTTCCTCTCGATCGGCCCGCCCACCGCGCGGATCGCCGAACTCGCGGCGCTGATCAGAGCGGGCGTAGTGCGGATCATCGGGCCGGGCATGCGCGTACGGCTCGACGCCGAGGCAGGGTGTTTCGTGGCGAATTCGCCCATGGTGGCGGGCTCGACGGTAACCGGCCGGGTGCTCATCGACGCGCGGCTGCCCGAGCCCGATCTGCGGGCGACCGGCGACGTGCTGTTGCGGAACCTGCTGCGATCGGAGGATATTCGAGGGTTCACCCTGACGAACCCCGACGGCAGCCACTATCGAACCGGAGGTCTGGAGGTGGCCCGTGACTCGCACGCGGTCCTCGACGCCGCAGGGCGTGCGCATCCGCGCCGCTTCGCGGTCGGCGTGCCCACCGAGGCCGTGCACTGGGTGACCGCGGCCGGACCACGGCCCGGCGTGAACTCGGTGACACTGTCCGACAGCGACAGCGTCGCGCGCTCCATCCTCACCGACTACCGGACGGCGGCCGGCCCGCTACCGCGAAAGGACTACGCCGATGGTCATAGATAAGGGATTGCTCGCCCCGGTGCGCGCGGGTGTGCCGGTGGAGTCGGTGGTGTCCGACGACGCATGGCTGGAGGCGATGCTGGAGGTCGAGCTCGCCCTGGCCCGCGCCCAGGCGCGGCTCGGCCTGATCCCGGTGGACGCCGTCGGGCAGATCACCGCCGCGGTCGGCACCCATCGGTTCGACGTGCGCGCGATCGCCACGGCCGCACGCGGGGCCGCCAATCCCGTGGTGTCGTTCGTGCAGCAGTTGCAGCGCGTGGTCGCCGAAACCGATTCGGCCGCCGCCGATCACGTGCACTGGGGTTCGACCAGTCAGGACATCTTCGACACGGCGTCGATGCTGGTCGCGGCGCGCGCGTTGACGGCGATCATCGCCGACGTGGAGGCGAGCGCCGACTCGCTGACCCGGCTGGCCGACCAGCACCGCGATACCGTGATCGCCGCCAGAACCCTGGGCATGCACGCGGTGCCGACCACCTTCGGTGCCCGGGTCACCACCTGGATCCAGGGCCTGCTCGCCGCGGCCGACCGGCTGCGGCAGGTCCGCGCGCACGGCCTGCCCGTCCAACTCGGCGGTGCCGCAGGGACATTCGCGTCGTACGTGGAATGTGCCCGGCGCAGCGGCGGCGCGCTGGCCGACGCGAGTCCGGCGCAGATCTACGCCAGGTTGACCGACGAGTTCGCCGCGGAGCTGTCGCTGGTACCCAGCGCGGCGCCCTGGCACAGTGTCCGGACGCCGATCGCCGATCTCGGCGCCGTGCTGGCCACTACTTCGGGGGCGCTCGGCAAATTCGCCGTCGATGTGCTCTCCCAGGCCCGCACCGAGGTGCTGGAGGTGTACGAGCCCGCCGCGGTCGGGCGCGGTGAGTCCTCGGCCATGCCGCAGAAGCGTAATCCGGTGCTCGCCACCATGATCCGGTCGGCCTCGCTGCAGGTGCCGGCGCTGGCGTCCACCCTGTTCGGCGCGATGCTCGCCGAGGACGAACGCTCACCCGGCGCCTGGCATGCCGAGTGGCAACCGCTGCGGGAGTGCCTGCTGCTGGTCGGCGGCAGCGCGCACACCGCCGCCGAACTGGCCGACGGCCTGCGTGCCGACGAGGCCCGGATGAGCGAGATCCTCGCCATGAGCCACGGCCAGCTGGTCTCGGAGCGCCTGTCCATCCGCCTGACTCCACTGCTCGGTCGCGTCCGAGCCAAGAAGGTCTTGCAAGCGGCCGCCTTCGAAGCCGCGGAGTCCGGTGCAGCGCTGGCCGATGTGCTGTCCGCCAATCCCACGGTGAGCGAGCGGCTCGGCGCCGAGGAGATCCGCGAGTTGCTCCGCCCGCAGAACTACCTCGGTATCGCCCCCACCCTGCTCGACCAGGTGATCGAACACCGCTGAGCGCACTGCTGCTGCCCCGCATACGTTTTCGTATGCGGGGCAGCTTTTTTGCGTTGCGGGGCAGTCGGTTCAGGCGGTGAGCTGGAGGATGTCGATGCCGCGGTTGTTGTCGGCCACATAGGCGAAACCGCGGTGCCAGTACGGCGCCCAGGCGGCGGCATCGGCGGGACGGTAGTACGCGATCTGCTTGGGGTTGGTCGGATCGCTGACGTCCAGGAACCGGGTGCCCTGCGCGTAGAACGACTGCACCAGCACGTTGTCGCGGACGTCGAAGTAGTGGGCCGAACAATCCGCCGAGGCGGGGTCGCTGCCCTCCTGTCCGGCCACACCCCAGGTGCCGATTGTTTTGAGCCGGTACGGCTTCTGCGGCGTCGACCGCCACCCTTCACCACCGTAGGACCCCTCCAGCGACGCGATCACCAGCACGCCGTCGCCCGCGCAGCCGTCGAGGAAGCTCTCCTCGGTGGCATAGATCAGGTTCCCGTTGCCCCAGTGCCCGGCGTTGCCGCCGTCCGGCGCCATACTGCCGACCGGCCGGAAACTGTTGTGCATGAACTTGGACGGCGCGGCGGTCTCGTTGATCCCGCCGCCGGCGTAGGGCACCGGATCGGTCGGCGAGGCGGGGCGGACCTTGCCGGTCACCGGGTCCTTGTGCATGCCCTCGGTCCAATATCCGCGCACGCCACCGCGGCCGGAGGCCCAGGCGACACCGGCCGCGTCGATCTGGACGTCGTGCACGTAATCGGTCTTGCCGTCGTTGCGCGCCAACTCGATCGGCTGAGGAAAGACCTTCGGCTTGCGCGGATCCCGGATATCGGTGACCCAGATCGGGCGGCCACCCCATTCGGCGGGCTGGCTGTCCGCCTTGGCCGGACCACCGGTCCAGAGATACTGGCAGTCGTTGATGCAGCTGGTGGTGTGCCCCGCAGGCACCTTGACGTAGCTCAACACGGTCGGCTTCTCCGGCTTGGCCAGATCCACGATGTAGACGCCGGATTCACCCGTGCGCACGTTGCCGCCGAAGGCGCGCGGATCGCGGGACAGGAAGACACGTTTGCGCAGCGGGTCGACCTCGGTGTCCTCGGTTTCCCACATACCCGGCATATCCAGCTTGCCGATCAGTTTCGGCGCCGCCGGATTCGCGGTCAGGTCATAGGTTTTCAAGCCGAATTCGCCGGAGACCACCATCACGTCCCGGTTGCCGTACTGGAGGAACTGCAACGCGATCGCGCCCTGCGCATCCGGCACGTTGCCGACCGCCTTGACGTTCTTCTCCGCGCCGGGGGCGCCGGTGGACCGGGCGGCCGCGGTATGCGGACCGTGCGTCTGCTCCTCCCCACAGGCCATGGCGGGCAGCGTGGTCGCGGCGAGCGCCGCGGTCACGGTGACCAAGAGCAGAGACGAGCGGAGCAACCAACGGCGCACGACTACCTCCCAGCGGGCCATGAATTCCCCATGACCGGGGATGCTCGGTCATGGGGAAGCCTCACTGTAAGTGTCGCCGTGCCGAATTCGCGATACCCACATCGCGGTACCGCAACTGGGGAACAACTTTCGCGTGGCGCGTCCCATGATGCCTGAGGCAGGTGTGTGATTCGCGCGGCGGAGGGTGAATGATGCTGGTAATTCTGGTGTTACAGGTGCGGCGCGCGCTGTGCGCGCGGCTGTCGAGGAGACCCGGATGGTGCGGGCCGCTCGCGGTCCTGTGCGCCGCGCTGCTGGTCGGCAGCGCCGGCTGCACCGGAACTCCGGAGGCGGCGGCCCGGTCCGGTGTCTTGACGGTCGGCATCGGCGAGCCGGCCGGCCTCGTCCCCGGCGATCTGCGAGACCAGGCCGGTCGGCTACTGGCCGGCGCGTTGTGGACGCCGCTGGTGGACTACGACGCGGCCACCGGGCGGACCGTTCCCCGGGCCGCGGCGGCGATCTCGACCGCGGACCGGATGACCTGGCAGGTCGACCTGCGCACCGACGGCCGCTTCCACGACGGGACGCCGGTGACCGCGAAATCCTATGTGGACACCTGGCGCACCGTGATCGAGCAGCGATGGAGCGGTGCGAGCGCACTCACCGAGGTGTTGCGCGCCACGGAGATCAGCGCACCGAGCGAATACACGCTGCGCATCGTGCTCGACCGGCCGTTCGGCCAAGTGCCCGCCGTGCTCGCGGCGCAGGCCCTGCTGCCCCTGCCCGCCTCGGTGCTGGCCTCCCGGGATTGGACCGGCTTCGCCGCGCAGCCGATCGGCAACGGGCCGTTCCGGTTGGCGGGCCCGTGGCGAGCGGGGTCGGGCGGACGGCTCGAGCGGGTCGAGGAGGCCGCGGGCAAGGTCCGTGCGATCGAATTCCGGGTCGGTACGCCCGCCGAGCAGTACGACCAGGTGAGAGCGGGTGCGCTGGATCTGGTCGCCACGGTGCCCGGGGAGCGGCACGACGCCATGCATCACGACTTCGCCGAGCGACACCTCATGTGGCCGCTGCCGGAGGCCGACTATCTCGCATTCCCACTGTCGGACAAGCGGTTCGAGGACGCGGCGGCACGGTTCGCGTTCGCCATGGCGGTGGACCGTCCGGCTCTGGCCGCGGGACCGCTGGCGCGGCAGGTAGATCCCGCGAACACGCTGTTGCCGCCCGGCGTCGCGCCCGGCGCACGGTCGGCCACCTGCCGTCCGTGCAGCCACGACGGGGCCGCGGCGAAGTCGCTGCTCGGGCAGGTTTCCTTCGCCGGGCCGGTCAGCGTGTATTTTGCTGCCGGGCAGGAGCATTGGGCGCGGCCGCTCGCCGAGCAGTGGCGCACGGCGCTCGGGGTGGCGGCGACCGCGCGGCCACGGGACGAGGAGACGAGCGCGCCCGTGGACGGCCCGTTCGTGGTGTCCCGCTCACTGCGCACCTCCAGCCCGCACGAACTCCTCAGCGCGCTGGCCCGCGCCGCCGGGTACGCCGACGACGGGTTCACCGAGCTGCTGGCCGCCGCCGATGCGGCGGACGTCACGGTGGACAGCGCTCAGCTCTATCGCCTCGCCGAGAACCAACTACTGCGCGACCTGCCGGTCGCACCCCTGTGGTCCGGTCACGGCCACGCGGTCTGGGCGCCGCGGGTGCACGACGTCACCGCGACCCCGTTCCGCGGCATCGACCTCGCCGCGATATCGGTATGAGCGGCTGTGCGGACGGCCGAAGCGTTGCTCCTTCGATCGATGTGCGGAAACCTCGGGTGACCGGCAGGGCCGTGAGAGCCGTTGCTGCCCAACGTGGTCGGGACGCGCACGGGTGCTGACGCGGTTCGCGTCGTGATCGGGTGTGATCCGGCCGTGATCGTGTCGTGATTGATCGATCGGCTTTTAATCGCGCCTCAACTCGCTTTTAGAATGCGGCACACAACTCGTCGTCCGGTGCGCCGCGTCCTAGTCTCGGATCAGTGCTCGACCATCCGGTGCAACCGGGAGCCAGGCCACCGACCAATGCTGCTCGGCGGGTTCCGACAGGCGGATCCACCTCGGCGGCGACCAGCCTGATCCATTGGCGGACAGGCGATTCGGCGCGCGGCCGACCATATCGAAGGAAAGAATTTCATGGGTAAGCACAGCGCACCTCGGAAAAATCATGTCCCGGCGCAATTGGCAATTCTGTCGACGGCCACACTGATCGGCCTCGGTATCTCGGCGCAGAGCGGCGCGGGTGCGGCGACGGCGGATTCGACCATCACCGCGACGCACCGGACCGACGACGTGGCGCCCGCCCCGGCGAAGCGGGTGGGCGGGGCGGTCGCCCAGACCGTCAGCCACCACGGCGGGCAGGAGAGCCGCAACGCCGTGCCGCCGAAGAAGCGCAAGCCGAAGCCGGCCGCGGACAAGCCGAAGCCCGCGGCGGACAAGCCCAAGGCGGCACCGGATCCGTTGGAGCTGTTGAACAGTGGCAGCGCCGCGCTGAGCGGACTGGCGAAGAGCCTGAACACCGGCAGTTCGGCCATCGCCCCGCTGGGCAAGGCGCTCGGCACCGGCAGCACGGCCGTGTCCGGCAGCGCGAGCAGCGGCAGCGCGGGCCTGGGCGGACTGGCCCCGCTGCTCGGCCTGCTCTCCGGCAGCGCCTGAGCCCGGCCCGGCGAGGTCACTGCCAACGAGCAACGAGAAGGCATTCGATGGGGAAGCACAGCGCACCGCGGAAGAACCGCTTTTCTCCCGCGACCATGCTCACACTGTCCACCGCGTTCGGGGTGTCGGCCTTCGCCGTCACCATCGCCGGAACCTCCAGGGCCGCAGCGGCTCCCGAATCCGGGTCGCCGGCCGAGCAGGTGATCGGCCTGACCAATGCCGCACGGGCCGAGGCGGGCTGTTCGGATCTGAAGGCGGACAAGAAACTCACCGCCGCCGCGCAGGCGCACACGAAAGACATGGCGGACAACGGTTTTCTGGATCACAACTCGTCGAAGGGCGATCCCGGCGACCGCATCAAGGCGGCCGGGTACCAGGCCCAGGGCTGGGCCGAGAACATCGCCGAGGGGCAGACGAGTGCGTCCGAGGTCGTCGACGCGTGGATGAACAGCGAGGGGCACCGGGCGAACATCCTGGACTGCAAGCTGCAGGACATCGGGGTCGGCTACGCCCAGAGCAGTAACGGAACCGCCTACTGGACACAGGATTTCGGCACCTCGGGCGGCTCCGGCAAGGACAAGGACGACAAGGGTAAAGACGACAAAGGCGATAAAGGCAAGGACAAAGAAAAGGACAAAGAAAAAGACAAGGGGAAACCGCCGGGTGGTGACAAGGACAAACCGTCGGGCGGCGACCAGAAACCGTCCGACGGTGACAAAGACAAGCCCGGTAGCGACGACGAGGCGCCCACCGGCGAGGACTCTTCGACCGAGGCCGGCGACGACGGTTTCGGCGACACCAGCGACGAAGGCTCGGACCCGTCGTCCGGCGACGAAGGCGATGGGTTCGGCGAGGACAGTTCGACCGAGGACGACACCGAGGCGTTCGAGGATCCGTGGAGCGAAGGCTCCGACGAGTCTTCCGGTGATCCCTGGAGCGCGGATGCCGGCGATGCGACGCAGGACAGCGACGATTCGTCGTTCGACCCGTGGAGCAACGGCTTCGACGACTTCGCCGAGGACGGTGCGACGCCGGACAGTGGCGACTCGTTCGATCCCTGGAGCAACGGTTTCGACGACGGGCTCGGCGGTCTCACCGGCGGCGGCGACGCCTACGGCGGCCTCGGTGACATCTTCGGTGAATTCGGCGACGAGTTCGGTGGTCTCGGCGATGCGCTCGGCGGGCTAGGCGCGGTGGGCGACGCCCTGGGCGGGCTCACCACCGGCGGTCCGGGCGGGGCCTGGTAGCGCTCGGGTCCAGGCGCAGAAGGAGTTCGATATGGCGCTTTACATCACCGCGTGGTCGATGACCAGCGATACCACCCCGGAATTCGCCTCTCGTACCGCGGAGCACGACCGCAAAGCCTGGTGCCTCAGCTGGTTACCCCACCGCACGCTCACCTTCGAGCAGGCCAGGGCGGGTATGGAATTGGACGAACTGCTGAGCGATCCCGGCAGCGTGCACGACGGCATGGCGCTGGCCCTGGCGGACAACTGTGCGGGCCGGATCGGCCTGCTGCGCGAGCAGGCGGTGCTGCTGCTGGCGAAACGGATGGCCGCTCGATGCGCGGCGGGGGCCGTCACCAGCGCACTTTGAAGGCGCGTCGGGCGTGAAATACGGTGTCCTCACGACGGCTGGGCGAACGTGAGCTGGGAGGACACATGCCGGGCAGGCACGAAGGCACCTCGTTGACCGGGGCCGAGGCGCTGGACCGCCTGGACGCGCTCTATCAGCAGTCGGTCGGCGCGCTGCGGACCGCGCTACGGGACTTCGTCGAGAACGGCACCGTGCCCGACGCGGCCGCCCGCGCCGCCGGCGCGTTCGCCTATCCGGAGCTGCGCATCAGCTGGGACGGTGCCGCCGCGCCGAAGAACCGCTCCCGCGCGTGGGGGCGGTTCACCAGGCCGGGCAGCTACGCCACCACGGTCACCCGGCCCGACCTGCTGCGCCACTATCTGTCGGAGCAGTTGGCGATGATCGAACACGACTACGACGTGCGCGTCGAGGTATCGCCGTCGCACCAGGACATCCCGTTCCCGTACGTGATCGATCGCGCCGACCTCGCGCTGGATCGTTCGATGGCCGCGGCGCTCGCGAAGTATTTCCCGACCACCGATCTGGCCACGATCGGTGACGAAACCGCGGACGGCATCCTCGATCCGGCCGATACCTTCCCGCTCAGCCATTTCGACGCGCTGCGCACCGACTTCTCGCTGGCCCGGTTGCAGCACTACACCGGCACGCCCGCCGAGCATTTCCAGTCGTTCGTCCTGTTCACCAATTACTCGCGCTATGTCGACGAGTTCGTGCGCTGGGCCGGCGAGCAGATCGCCGATCCGAACGGCCCCTACGACCGTCTCTCCTGCGCGGGCGGCACCGTGATCAGTGCCGAGACCGCAGGCGTCGGACTGATCTCCGATCTCGCGTGGAAGAAACACCAGATGCCCGCCTGGCATCTCACCGCGCCCGGACGGCGCGGTATCACCCTGGTGAACATCGGTGTCGGCCCGTCGAACGCGAAGACCATCTGCGATCACCTCGCGGTGCTGCGCCCGCACGCCTGGCTGATGATCGGCCACTGCGGCGGGCTGCGCGAGAGCCAGGCGATCGGCGATTACGTGCTCGCGCACGCCTATCTGCGCGACGACCATGTGCTGGATTCCGTACTGCCGCCGGATATTCCGATTCCCAGCATCGCGGAGGTGCAGCGGGCGCTGTACGACGCGACCAAGACGGTGAGCGGCATGCCGGGCGAGGCGGTGAAGCAGCGGTTGCGCACCGGCACCGTGGTCACCACCGACGACCGGAACTGGGAGCTGCGCTATTCGGCGTCGGCCCTGCGGTTCAACCTCAGCCGCGCGGTCGCCGTCGACATGGAAAGCGCCACCATCGCGGCACAAGGCTATCGCTTCCGGGTGCCCTACGGCACGCTGCTGTGCGTCTCGGACAAGCCGCTGCACGGCGAGATCAAGCTGCCGGGTCAGGCGAACCGCTTCTACGAGGGCGCCATCTCCGAGCATCTCCAAATCGGTATCCGCGCAGTGGAATTCCTGCGTGCGGAGGGCGACCGGCTGCATTCCCGCAAGCTGCGCACGTTCAACGAGCCGCCGTTCCGCTAGCCCAGAATTCGGGTCGGGATGCGCCAGAGGGCGGTCGCGGATGCGCCGTCGGCGCTGGACTCGAAGGTGATCCAGCGACCGTCCGGTGACCAGCTCGGTGCGCCGTCGTAGTGCTCGGAGGTGGTGACGCGCACGGGCAGGCCGGTGCCGTCGGCCCGGTGCGCGAAGATCTGGGCGTGCGGGGTGTGCGCGTGATCGGAGGAGTACACCACCCAGTTCCCGTCGGGCGAGAAGCTGGCGTCGGTGTCCTCGTCCGCGCCGGCGGTGAGCGTCGCGCGTCCGGTGCCGTCCGGCGCGACGGTGACCAGGTCCCAGTCCGCGGAATCCGCACGGCGCGACTGGAATACGATCCGATCACCGCGCGGGGACCAGTTCGGCTGGCGGTTGTCGGTGTCCGTACCCGGTCCGTCCACGAGTTCGATGGGCAGGCCGTCGGCCCGGCGCACCTTCCAGATGCTGCCGCGCGCACCGGGGCCGGTCTGGGTGTCGTTCTCCTGGAAGACAATCCATTCGCCGTCCGGGGCGAAGCTGGGCTCGGTGTAACCGCGAATGCTGTCGTGCGTGGTCACCTGCGTCGGTGCGCGGCCCGGCGCGACCGTCCAGATTTCGTCCAGATCGGTGACGTCATAGGAGAACGTGATCAGCCCGGTCGGCTTGTTCCACGCCGCGCCCGGCAGATTCACCGCCGCCTGATCGCCTTTGCGTACCAGTACTTCAGGCGGGCCGCCGGACGTGCGCAGCAGCCGCAAACTCGCCCCGCCGAGGTTGTAGCCCGCGTCGAACTGCGTGAACACCACGGCATTACCGTCCGGTGCAAAGGCGGCGTTCTGCGCACTCGCCCGCCCGGCCGGCCGATACAACAGTTCGGCTCCGTCCGGCCGAGTGACCGCGTCCTTGTGCTCGACCATGCTTTCCCGCTCCCGATTCATTCGTGCTCCGCTCTCGGTCGCGCCCACCCTGACATGCGCGCCCGGTCGACGTCGACGGCGCGGTTCGCTCATCGAAATACTCGCGCCACGTGCCGCGACGATCCACCGGAATGCGTACGAATTGCGTGGATCGGTGATGCGGTGCGGCTATCTTCGCCGCCGGATTTCAAAGCTGAAAATGCGCTCCGGGCAACGTATGCAACTGTATGTCGCGGTATCCGCCGTGCTAACGTCGCCGCTGACCCGCTCCGTATTTCCTCGAAGGGAATCAAGAATGGCAAGGCAAATCATCGAGGCGTTGATCGACGACCTTGACGGCTCGAAGGCTGATGAAACGGTCTCGTTCGGTTTCGATGGCCGCATGTACGAAATCGACCTGTCGTATGCGAACGCGGCCAAGCTGCGGGCGCTCGTCGATCCGTGGGCGGAAAAGGCGCGTAAGACGGGCCGCGCCGGTGCACGGGTGAGCGCCACCCCGCGGGCCCGCAGTGCCTCGGGCGACGGCCAGCTCGCCGCCATCCGGACCTGGGCCGCCGAGAACGGACACCGGGTTTCGACGCGCGGCCGGATCTCGGCCGAGGTCACCGCCGCCTACCGGGCCGCGCACGAAGCGCCGGAGGCCGCCCCGGTCGAGGCCGCCAAGGCGCCCGCGGCGAATTCGAAGAAGCCCGCGGTGCCCTCGTTCGTCGAACCCGCCAAGAAGACCGCGAAGAAGACGGGCAAGAAGGTCGCCGCAGGCGTCTAGTCCGCAGGCCGGTCGGCCGCTCGGCCCCAAAGGTGGGGCGGCTCTTCGGTTCCGGTCAGCGCCGGTTCAGGACAGCGTGGCGCTGGTGATCACGACCGGCTCGGCGGGCAGGCCGTCGCGCGGCCCGCGTTCGGTCGGCGTGATACCCGCGGCGACCATGCGATCGAGGACATCCATACCGGCTACCACCTGACCCAGCACCGAGTAGTTCGCCGGAATATTGGCGAACGAATGAACGATGAAGAATTCGCTGCCATTGGTGCCGGGGCCCTGGTTGCCCATCGCCACGGTGCCGCGCGGATAGGTTTCGGTGCCGTCGACCTCGTCCGGGAACTGGTAGCCGGGCCCGCCCTTCTCCACTTCGAAGATATCGCCGCATTGCAGCACGCCGAGGCGAGCGCTGTCGGTGAGCCGCCAGCACTGACTCTGATCGTAGAAGCGTTGTGCCACCAGGCTTGTCATGTTCTGCACCGCACACGGCGCGGCGCCCGCCCGGTTCAGCCGGAGGGTGACCGGGCCGTAGTTGAACTGGAACGTGACGTCGATGGTGCCGATGCCGAGGGCGACCGGCAGTGGCGGCGCCACGGGGCGGGCGGCCGGGTTGTCCGACGCGGTCGGCGTGAACGCGCACGACACCACGGGCGGGCCGGCCGTGGCCGGGGTAGCGCCGACGACCGGACCGATCGACGACAAGACGGCAATGGCGAGTAGAGCACCCCAACGTGACCGCATAGCAAGCAAACTAGCGGATCTCGCCGAAAAGCGTTCGCCAAAGCGGTAATCCGCCCGTGCCTGCCCGCCGCGCGCGCAGGCACGGGCTTCGCGCGGTCAGCCGCCCGCGATCACCGGGTAGTGATCGGACAGATTGGTGTAGGTGTAGTCCTTACCCTGACTCGTCACCGTCCAGGGCGGGCACGATTCCTTGATGACGTTGTTCCGCCACGACGACGGCTTGGCGTGGCCCCTGCGGTGCAGGACGTAGTCCAGGTCTTCGCGCGGATCGTTCGGGTAGCGGTCGTGCGCGATCGAATTCTCCGCGGTGTCGAAGGAGTACTGATGACCGGTGCGCGAGGTCGCAGGCTCCAATCCGGCATCGGCGAGCATCGAACCGTACTCGGCGGTGCGGTAATCGACATTCATATCGCCCGCCACCAGCACCTGCTCGGTCGCGGGGATGTTCTTTCCGTTGAGAAACGCGTCGATCTCTTTGAATTGCAGAGAACGATCGCGGGCCGCTTCGCCCGCGCCGCAGCCGGGGTCGGTCGACTGCGCGTGCGTGCCGACCACGTGCACCTTGCTGCCGTTCACCGAGAGCACCGCGTAGGCGAAGCCCTTGTTCGACCACCAGTCGGCGCCGCAGGCGTCGGCGAAGACGAACTGCTCTTTGCGCAGGATCGGCCACTTGCTCAGGATGGTGACGCCGCCGTCCTCCGGGGTGGTGGCGGAGTACTTGCCGCCCGTCGCGTCCCAGCCGTTCCTGGACCGGCCGACCACCGGCGTCTGGTGTGGGTATTCACCCGCCGCAGCGGATTTCAGCGCATCGGAGGCGCCGTTGTCGAACGCTTCCTGCAGCACGACGACGTCGTTGCCGTGGAAGAAATCGGTGTTCGGGATTTCGGCGGCGCGATGGTCCTGGCCCCAGTTGGGGTACAGGTTCTTGCTGAACAGGAAGGTGTTGTAGGTCAGCACGCGCAGTTCCGGCGTGGCCGCGGGGGCGGCCGTGGCTTGGAACGGAATCGCCATACAGGTGGTGGCGAGTGCGGCGATGATGCTCAGCCTCGTGGGCTTGGTCAGCGGCACGGCAGTTCCTCGTCTCGAAGTCGGACATAACGACCGCCATCGGATCAAGCCATGATGACTTCTGCATGACGCGATCATGATCAACTGTGTGCTGCCGGACGTCCGAGTGGCGGTGCTCAGTGAAACAGCTTGAGCAGGTTCACGATCAACCGATCCACGCCGTAGGCGAACGGGATCGCCACCCACAGCCAGGCGCAGATCAGCAGTGGAATACGCCGGGGTAGCGTCGATTCGGTGCTTTCGGCATCGGTCATACCGGGTCCTTCTCCGTGACGACGGCCCTCGGCTCGGCCGTGCGATGGTGTTTCGCCGCCACCGGGCGAATCAGTTCATTGGCCGCGAAACCCACGCAGAGCAGCGTGATCATGATCGCGAACGAGGTCCCGTACAGTTCGGGGCCGGTCTTGCCGTGCCGGGCACCGGAATCGGCGATGGCGTTGACGATCAACGGTCCGGCGACACCGGCCACCGACCAGGCGGTGAGCAGCCTGCCGTGGATGGCGCCCACCTGATAGGTGCCGAACAGATCCTTGAGATAGGCCGGGACGGTGGCGAATCCGCCGCCGTAGAACGACAGGATCACCATCGCGCCCAGGATGAACAGCGGCTTGCTCGTCTGGCCTACCGACCACACCATGGCGTAGGCCAGCGCGCCGACGCCGAGGTAGATCCGGTACATGTTCTTGCGGCCGATCACGTCCGAGAGTGAGGACCAGCCGATCCGTCCCGCCATATTGGCCGCGGACAGCACCGCGACGAAACCCGCCGCCGCGGTGACGGTGACCGGCGTCGAGGTCTGCGCGAAGAAGTCGAGCACCATCGGCGCCGCCTTCTCCAGGATGCCGATCCCCGCGGTCACGTTGCAGCACAGCACGATCCACAGCAGCCAGAACTGCGGCGTGCGGAGGGCGACATCGGCTTCGACATCGTTGTCGCTGACCAGCCGCCCGGCCTTTTTCGACGGCGCCCAGCCCGCCGGACGCCAGCCCGGCGGCGGAACTCGGATGAGCAGTACCCCCACCGACATGAATACGGCGTAGGTGAGGCCCATCACCAGAAAGGTTTTGGCGATCCCCGCGTCGTCCTTGCCGAAACCCGACAGCAGCTGGGTGGTCCACGGCGAGGCGATCAGTGCACCGCCGCCGAAACCCATGATCGCGAAACCCGTGGCCATGCCCGGCCGGTCGGGGAACCACTTGATCAGCGTCGACACCGGCGAGATGTAGCCGATGCCGAGCCCGATGCCGCCGACGAAGCCGTAACCGAACACGATGAGCCAGTAGGCGCCGGTTGCCGCGCCGAGGGCCGAGATCAGCAGGCCGGAGCAGAAACACACCAGCGAGACCGTCATCGCCCAGCGCGGCCCGCGGCGTTCGACGAGGGTGCCGCCGAAGGCCGCGGACAGGCCGAGCATGACGATGGCGATCTGGAACGGCAGTGCGCTGCCGGTGCCCGAGACGTCCATCGCCTTTTCCAGCGGCGGCTTGAACACGCTCCACGCGTAGGCCTGCCCGATGGCCAGGTGAATGGACAACGCCGCGGGCGGCACCAGCCAGCGGCTCCAGCCCGGTGGGGCGATGACACGGGCGTACCCGGTGGTGCCGGCGTCGGCGACTGCGGTCATGCGGCGATCTCCACTCTCAACTCTGTGGCGATCATATGGTTCGCGCACGTTCGCGAGTGCCGTTCCGCGCCGATACTCATCCGATGGTCCGCTGACCGGACCGGCGGGCCATTCGCCGGTGTTTCCGAACTGGGGTCCGGCCGCCCACCGCGCCCACGGCGGCGAAAGCTGACAGAATCGAGGGGGAACCGCGCGCCGGCTCCGAGCGGAACGCGGATTGTGCTGGTGGAGGGGGCTGTTCATGCCGGAACGCGATCTCCTGTCGGAGGCTTTCGTCGAAGCGGCACGGCGGCAAGGGTTTTCCTGCCGGATCGTGTCCGCCGACCACATCGTGTTGCACGGTGGGCGCGGCCGCTTCGAGACGTCGCTGGCCAACCTGCGCCGCCTGGTCGCCGGTGAGCCGCAATCGAACTGGTTCGCGCTGGCCGCCGACCATCTCGCCACCGGCATCGCCACCCTCGAACTCGCCGCGCACGACGGCGTGGACAGCTTCGCCGCGGTGCGCGACTCGATCCGAACCCGGCTGTACCCCAGCACGATGCGCGCCGAGGACGCGGTGCGCCGGATGGTCGCGCCCGGGCTGGTGCAGCGCGTCGTCCTCGATCGCGTGCACACCGTCGCCCAGGTCACCCACGAGATGCGCCGGGAGTGGCAGATCGGTGAGTACGATCTGTTCGCGCTGGCCGAACGCAATGTCCGCGCCGACGGCCCGCTGGAGGTCACGGTGCACGAATTCGACGATCCGCTCGCCGAGGGGTTACCGCTGTCGCTGCTGTCGGGCTCGGAGTACGCCACGGCGCACGTCCGCTGGCTCGGCGACTACCCGGTGACCGGGACGGCGGGCGCGCTGGTGATCCTGCCCGCCAAACAGCACATGTACGCCTACCCGATCAACGATCTCGAGGTACTCCGGGCCGGGGCCGTGCTGGCCCAGTTCGCCGTCAACGGTTTCGCGGAACAACCCTGGCCGGTCAGCCAATCGATCTACCGCTGGCACGAAGGGCATCTCTCGCTCGCCATCACCACCCGCCGCACCGAGAGCAGCCTCGCGCTGATCGCCTCGGACAACTTCGAACAACTGCTCGGCACACTGCCGGAGTAACAGCACGCGATGGCCGAACCGCGGCGCCGCGACAACATGATCAGCCACCTGTCCAGCCTGAACATCATGCTGGAGATGCGCGAAGGCTTCGAGGCGAGCACCACGCAGTGCGCGGGCTGGTTCCGTGACGCGGGCTTCGTCCAGATCGAGCGGCGGCAGCTGATCGGGCCGACCTCGATGGTGTTCGGGCGCAAGCCGGGTCGGCTGCCGAAATGACGCGGCGGGCGACGCGGTCTGCGCGTCGCCCACCGCTCGGTGGCCTGGTTGCGGATCAGTGCGGAACCGGGGTGACCTGGATCGGCGGCACGGTCGCCACGCAGTCGGTCGAGCCGGTGGCGCCGGTACGGACGAAGTGGTCGACGATGCCGACGACGCAGCCGCTGGGCTCCAGGTCCGGGATGTGGCCGGTGTTGGGGACGGAGAGGAACGTCGCGCGCGGGAACATCGCCGCGACCCGCTGCCCGTTCGCGTCCGGCGTGATGGCGTCCAGGTCACCGGAGAGCACCAGCACCGGCACGTCGGGGAGCGTGCCGCGAGCCGGGGCGGTGTGCGCCTCGGTCACCGCGGGCCAGCGCAGGCAGGCGTTGCCGCCGTCGCGCATACCCCCGCTGAAGCCGGCCGCGCTGAAGGCGCCGGTGCGGCCCGCCGCTTCGACGCTGTGCCGGTACTGCTGATCGCGCTCGGGCAGCGACGCCTGGCGCGACCACAGCGTGGGGTAGTCGTTGCAGGCGACGGTGAGGAACAGGTCGATGTTCTCCGTGGTCGGCTCGCCGCCGGCGCGAGCAGCGAACTGCCGCAACGGCGTATCGTCACCCTGCACGGCCGCGTGCAGCGCGGCGGGCAACGTACCGAGCGGGGTCAGCTCCGTCGGATTCGCACCCAGATTGCTGGTGCCCACCTCGAAAGCCAGTGTGGCCAGCTTGCTTTCGTCGAGTTGCCACGGCGTGGGGCCGTCGATCGTCAGCGGGTGCGCCGCCAGGCGTTGCGTCACGGCGGTCAGATCGGCTACGGCGGTCGCACCGTCACACGCTCGGCTGCGCTCGCAGATCCGTTGCAGCGCAAGCGACAACGCCTCGGCGTTGGGCCGGGAGAGCAGATCGAAGTCGGGCGGGTAGGCGCCGGTCAGCACCATGGACTGCACGCTGCCGGGGTGGCGCTCGGCGTAGATCGGCATCAGATAGGTGCCGTAGGAGATGCCGTAGAGCACCAGCTTCGGAATACCGAGCCGGGCCCGCACGGCGTCGACATCGTCCGCGGTGGCCGCCGAGGTATAGCCGGCGGCGCGTGAGCCGAGCTGTTCGGCGCACCGCGCCACCATCTGCTGCTGCTGGTCACGGCTGCCGAGCTGGTAGCCCGCCTCGTCCGCGCCACAGTCCAACGGGCTGGACAGCCCGGTGCCGCGCGGATCGACGAGCAGCAGATCGTGGTCTTCGAGCAGCAACGCGGAGAGCTGGGCCGCCTGCTCGGCGTGCGCGATCAGCGGCACACCCGGTCCGCCGGGATTCGGGGCGATGGTGCCCATCGCGGGCGCGTCCAGCTTGCTGCGCCGGATGAGCGCGTAACTCACTGCGACAGTGCCTGATTCGGGCTGATCGGCGATCAGTGGCCGGGACTGCACGCCGCACTCGACCTGATGGCCCGGCACGGTCGGGCACCAGTCGGGTCCGGGTGGGGCGGCGCCGTCGGCGCACGCCGTGATCATGGTCGCGGCGGCGAGGGCCGCCAGCACACTCGCGACTGCCCGCATACTCTTGCGCATCGTCGAAATCCCCTTTGTCGGAACGCTTCCCGCATTCGGTTGCGGTATGGGACAGATCCTGTGCGCTGGATGTCAGCGGATTGCGAGGGCCGGGCAAGAAACAGGTAAGAATTCCGAGTGCCGTGTATAGGTGCTGGTGGGGGTCGATCCGGCGCTCGGCGAGCACCGGGGTGACGATGGTCACGAAGTGAACGGCCTGACCCCTGCGGCATCGCTACTCACCAGCAACAATGACGGAGTGAACACCACTAGCTCGTCAGTGCCCGCCGCGTCGGTCCTCGTCGCCGAGGACGATCCGCATGTGCGCAGCACGCTGGACCAACTGCTGCGCTTCGAGGGCTATCAGGTGTACCTGGCCGCGGATGGTCAGGAAGCCCTGGAACTGCTGGCGCAGCAGCGGCCGGACCTGGCGGTGGTCGATGTGGAGATGCCGCGCCTGGACGGCCTGTCGCTGTGCCGGCTGCTGCGCCGCCGCGGTGATCGGCTACCGATCCTGGTGCTCACCGCCCGGCAGCAGATCGGCGACCGGGTAGCCGGTCTCGACGCGGGCGCCGACGACTACCTGCCCAAGCCGTTCGCCACCGACGAGCTGCTCGCCCGGTTGCGAGCGCTGCTGCGGCGCAGCACCTTCGACGAGGACGACGACACCGTGCTGGCGGTCGACGACCTGACCTTGAACACCGCGACCAGACAGGTGCATCGCGGTGACCGCCCGATCGAACTCACCAAGACCGAGTTCGACGTGCTGGAGCTGCTGCTGCGCAACGCGCGGATCGTGTTGAGCCGCAGCCGGATCTACGAGCACATCTGGGGTTTCGACTTCGATACCGAGTCCCGCTCGCTCGATGTCTATATCGGGTATCTGCGACGCAAGACCGAAGAGCACGGCGAACCCCGGCTGATCCACACCGTGCGCAACGTCGGCTACTCCGTGCGGCCCGCGTGATGCTGCGGGCACGGATCACCCTGGTCGTCGTGGTCGCGATCGTGGCCGCCATCATCGTCACGCTCGCGACGTCCTACCGCGGGGTCGTGGGCCTGATCAGCACGCAGTTCGCGCACAGCCTCAACGATCGGGCCGACGCGGTCATCGCGGTGCTGCCCGCGGTATTGCCCGAACGGCCCGACACCATCGAGCAACTGCTGGGCGCGGACGGCATCGCACACCCGCTCGTCGCGGACCGGATAGTCCTGCCGGTCGCCGATGCCGACCGGGCGGTCGCCAGAACCGGCAGCGGCACAGCCGAATACAACATCGACCTGGACGGCAAGCCGTACGGCATCCTCACCAAGCCGCGGCCGGGCGGCGGCGCCGTGATGGTGGCCCAGCGGTACGAGAAGCCGGATCAGATCGACCAGGAATTCCTCTGGCGCACAGGCGGTATCACCGCGCTCGCGGTGGCGGTGTCGGCGTTGCTCAGCTGGCTGGTGATCGGTCGGATCCTGCGACCGGTGCGCCGATTGCTCGCCGCGACCGAGCACATCAGCTCGACCCAGGATCTCTCGGTGCCGCTGCCGCCCACCGGCCGCGACGAAATCGGCAGGCTCACCGGCAGTTTCGCGACCATGCTGGCCGCGCTGCGCCGTTCGCGTGAGCAGCAGCACCGGCTCGTGCAGGACGCCAGTCATGAGCTGCGGACCCCGCTGACCTCCATTCGCGGCAGCGCGGAACTCCTGCAGCGCGCCCGGGGCCGCCTCGCGCCCGAGGACGAAGCCAAGGTGCTGCACACGTTGGTTCAGGAGTCCGTCGCGCTGGACGCGCTCGTCGCCGAACTGGTCGAGCTGGCGACCGATCAGCGCACCGCGGAGGACGCCACCTCGCTGGACCTGGCGACGCTCGCCGAGGATTGCGCCCAGCGGTTCCGGCACCGCAGCGGGCGGACCATCACGGTCACCGCGACGGGGACCCAGCCGGTGCTCGGCCGGTTGCGCGCGCTGGAGCGGTGTATCGACAATCTGCTGGGAAACGCGATCAAGTTCAGCCCGGCGGATACGCCGATCGAAGTGCACGTCGAGGGCACGGAATTGACAGTGCGCGATCAGGGACCCGGTATCGCGCCCGCCGACATCACCGCCGTCTTCGACCGCTTCTATCGCGCCGCGAACACGCAGAGTACGCCGGGTTCCGGTCTGGGTCTCGCGATCGTCGACGACATCGTGACCGCGCATCACGGCACGGTATTCGCCGAACCCGGCCCGGGCGGCCGCGTCGGTTTCCGGCTGCCTCCCGAGGCGGCACCGGCCGACACGTCGCGGCGGAAACGGTCAGCCGGCTGATTTGCGGCCGAGACCGCCGTAGATCACCAGCCGGGTCGCGGGCAGATCCGTGTGCAGGAACTGCTGTGCGGGCGCGACGCCGGGTGGGATCAACTCGAAGCCCGCCATGAGGGCCTCGATCTCCTCCGCCGACCGATAGCGCACCTGGGAAGGGGTGTTTTCGGTGTCGGACTGGGATTGGCTGATGAAGTCCGGATTGGTCTCGTTTGACCCGTGCGTCATGGCCAGGTAGCTGCCCGGCGCCATGGCATCGCGGAACGCGGCGAGGATATCGGCGGGCTTCTCCTCGTCCATCACGTAGTGCAGCACGCCGATCATCAGCACGGCGATCGGTTCCTCGAAGTCGATGCGCGACTCGGTCCGTAGTCGGTCGATGATCTCGCGCGGGCGCCGGATGTCGGCCTGCATGACCGATAAGCCGGGCGAGTTGGCCAGCAGTGCGTCGCAGTGCGCGCGCACGACGGGGTCGTTGTCGACATAGACGACTCTGGCCGAAGGCTCTATCTCCCGGGCGACTTCGTGCACGTTGGGCGAAGTGGGGATGCCCGCGCCGAGATCGATGAACTGCTTGACGCCCGCGTCGGCGGCCAATTCGACTGCCCGGACCAGGAATTGGCGAATGAACCAGGCCAGGGTCCTGGTGTCCGGGGCGATCGCGAGCATACGATGGGCGACCTGGCGGTCGACCTCGTAGTTGTCCTTACCACCCAGCATGTAGTCATAGATGCGCGCGGAACTCGGCACGGTGGGATTGAGTCCAGGCGCTCGGTCCATCCCCGACAAGGTTTCCTCCCGGTGGGTCTCGGCATGCTCGATCCCGAGCGTAGCGTTCGAGCAGCCTGCCCGGCGCACGGCAAAGCGTCATGATCCGCCCGTCAGGGCCGAATCTTCGACTGGAACCGCGGTGTGGTTCCGTACAGATACCCGGCGACGTCATTCTCGGCGCGCCGCGCGCGCGTCACTCCTGTTCGGCGAGCCTGGCTGCCCGAGCCATCAGTGTGTCGGCGACGGGTCGGGTGCGCCGGCCCAGGCCGCATGCGGTGGCGACCCCGTCGACCGGTCGGCCGAGGGCGTGCTCGATCTGCCGCAACGTCTGTAATTGCGCTGCCTCGGTGGGTATGTCGTGCACCAGCCCCGCGTAGAAGTGGGTGCCCGCACGCAGCTCCAGGTCTGCCAGCGGCGCATAGAAGGTGCTCTCGGTCGAGGGCGGCTTGTCCCCGGCCGCGAACGGCGCGTGGATGAATTCCAGCGGGCGGCCCGACGGCCACTGCCGGGCAAGGCAATTGGCGAAGTAGACGATCGGGCGCGCGTCTCGCAGGGTGGCCCGGGACTTGTTGTGCAGACTCCCTACGCACATGTGTACGCCGAACCGGGTGCCCGCGGGCGCGGCGGCGGCCAGTGCGGCGATCCGCTTGCTCAACCCCAGCACCCGGTTCACCAGCCGGTGCCGCGGCTGCGTCTGCGCGAGCAGCACCAGTTCCGCGGTGGCTTCCAGTTGAATGACCACGTCACCGCCGGTGAGCCGCTGGATCGCGGCGATATCGCGGAGCGCGGCCGCGGTGAACGCTTTTCGATGCCGCAGCAGGCCGGTGCGGCCCATCGCGATGAAGGCGAGCGTGAAGTCGGTGGGCATGCCGATCTGCAGGGTGAGTCCGGGCAGTCCGTGCCGCGCACGCGCCGCCAGGAATATCGGCAGGGCCTCCTCGGCCTCGTGCAGATAGCCCAGATCCATCAGGTCGGCGGTGAGTCGTTTGCCGCGCGCGGGCCGGTAGATCGTGCGCTGCTGACTGGTATTCCACTCGCCCGCCTTCTTCAATTCCAAGGCGCCCTGCGCGACCAGGTCTTCGATTATCGGTTTGACGTAGAACTCGTAGCGTCGCGTCTCGCCGGTGGGCAGCGTTCGTAGCAGGGGGCCGGAAGTGTCGAGCATGGCTTGCATCGCGGTAGCTGTGCTCTCGGCCGGAAAGCTGCCAACGAAGTGCACTGCCCGCGTACCCATGGGTCGGATCCTAGACCGGAGGGTTCCAGTATGGGCCGATGTCGGGTTCCAGTACGGAATGTTGTGCTTTCGATACGTCGGGTGAGTGCTTGTTGCGCGACGTGCTCGCGACCGGACGAGGGCTGAATCATTCTGGGGGATCGCCGAATTCACTCGATGCCGGTCCGCTGCGCGGTGGGCAGACCGGTAGCGGCCGACCGGCTACGCGATGGCAACTCCTGCGCAATCGCTCAATCACGCGGGCGGCACGCATGATTCGGCCCGCGACAAGCTGACGCCTGATCTCGGTTAGGGGCCGGTTGTGCGCGGAAGGTGGTGGGCGGTGTGGCCGGGCGCACTGCCGCCGGGTGTGGGACGAATCAGCTGATCAGACAGGTGGTTTCGGCTCGTCCATCGCCTCGATGCGGGGGTCGGCGAAGATCTCGACCTGGTCGGTGTTCAGCCGCGCGGCCGCCGAGTCGGTCACGCGCAGGGCGTAGAGCCCCTGCGCGGGATCGACGGGGATGAGGCCGTACGCGGTGTCTACGTCGTCGACCGTGAGCTTCAGCTCGCGCAGTGCGACGGCCAGGGTCGCATTCGCGGGAAGCCGGATCGTGAGCAACGGCATGCCCCCACGTTACGCGCGGGAGGCCGATTTGTTCAGTTCCGCGAGCAGCGCGGCCGTGTCGGCGATGCCGTACCCGTAATCGTAGTTGTAGCCACCGGCTTGCGCGGTCGCGGTGCGCTGCAACAACGTTCGCAGTTGGGCCGGTGGCAGTGCGGTGGCGGACCACTGCGTGCGCACGGCGGCGACCAGGCCGGCCGCCACCGGGCAGGCGGCCGAGGTGCCGGTGTCGGGTTCGGTCGCACCGAAGGCCTTCGACCCGAGGAAGTGGGTGTAGGAGCAGATGTCGGGCTTGCGATCGGTCAAGCGGCCCGGACCCTGCGAGGAGTAGCCCACGCGCTGGTTCTTGGTGTCGACGCCCGCGATGGACAGCACGCCGGGGTGCGAGTTCGCGCCGCCGATCGGGCGGTCCTTGTAGGCGCAGCGGCCGTCGGGGCAGTCGCGGCCGCAATTGCCCGCGGCGAAAACGATATCGGCGCCCGCGGCCTCCAGCGAACCGACGATCACGTTGAACGGATGCGACGGATTGTCGGAGTAGTTGCCCGGCCGTCCGACCGGAAAGTCCCAGCTCGGCGAGAAGGAGCCCCAGCTGTTGCTGATCACCAGCGCACGGGACGCGGCGGGCTGGTCCGTCAGTACGGTGCGCAGGTGCGCGTAGGCGGCCAGCGCGTCCGAGAGCAGTCCGTCCATGGTGCTGCCGCCCTGTCGGGTGCTCTGCAGCACCGGGATGTCGAGCAGGGTGGCCTGTGGCGCGGCGATGAGCGCGTCGAAGGCGCACATGCTGCCGTGCGCCACCGGGAACTCGCCCGCGGTTCCGTTGACACCGGCGGGATTCCAGCTGCGCGCCTGATCGATGTGCACGGCGCCGCCCCGGGCCTGCTGCACGTGCGCGGCATTGATCCCGGTGTCGACGATGGCCAGTGCCACACCTGTGCCGTCCAGCCCGGCGGCACCCAAATCGCCACGCCGCACCAGTGTTTCGACGTCGTGCCAGTTGCCGACCGCGGGCGTGTCGCCACAGGTCAGGCTGGTCTGGATCACCGGGTCGGCGAATACGCCGGTGACGCTGCGGGATTCGGACAGCTGGGCGACACCGCGGGCGAGGTCGTCGTCCGCGATCTCGCCGCGCACCACCACCGACGCGTCCACCGGGTCCAATGAGTAGCTCAGTCGCTCGACGGCGGCCGCGGCGGGCACCGGTTTCGGCACCGCGACCGGGGCATAGGACTGATCGAGCGTGATGCCGGACAGATGCCCGGCGACATCGGCCGTGGCGACCGAAACGGCGCGATCGGCCACTGCGGTAATCACATCGACGGACGGGCGAAGCTGGATGAGTACGCGCATGGCCGACATACTGCCGTCCGCGGCCGGGAAGTTCGCGTTGGGCACGCCAGGACGGCCGAGGTCGCTATGGGCGGGCGACCGGTGCCGCGGGAAAGCGCAAGCTCTGGGCAATTTCGCCGGGCAGGGCGTGTCCGGGATCACAGCGCGGTCATTTTCCCCGCATCACCGAGTGAACAGGCGAGCCGGGAATTGTGGACCGGGCGAATTCCACTTTGTCTACCGGGATGCTCGCTACTGCCAATTCCGGGTATGTGCGTCAGAATTGCTGTACTGCACCGGTATTGCGCATTGCTCAGTCGAAAAACGTTGATACCGAGGGGGTTAGGAATCGTTTGCCAGCGCAATCGAGCGGCGGTGGGTACGCTCGGGCTGGTTGCCGAACGCTTCCATTCGGTGCGAATCGGCCTCGGTCAACCGCGTTCGACCTGCTGGATCACGGTACAGATGGGACGGTTCGATGAAATCACTGACACGTTCGGCCCTGATCGGGGCTGCCGTATGCACGGCGGCGGCTTTAGGCGGCACACCCGTTGCGGTCGCGGCTCCCGACACCCCCGGCGAGCACTTGTGCACCATCAAATACCCCACGCCGGAAGGCGATTTCTCCACCTACGCCGTCAGTGAAGCGTTCGCCTCCTCGCACAACGACGGCACCTTCGACCTCACGCTGCACACCGACGCCAACTCCGAAACCGGATACGACCAGCAGTTCCGGGTCGTCTGGGCGAACCTCGACACCGGCCGCAGCGGCGGCGGCGACACCTCGGCCCGAGTGCAGGGCCCCGAAAATGTCCTCTCCATCCCCGCCGTAGACACCAAACCAGGCCGAATAGCCCTGACCCTGAGCGTGTTCAACCACGGCGAAGCCCAGAACTACACCAACGGCGACTGCACCATCGAATACGCCGCCCACTAGCCCTACCCCCGCGGGGCACTAGCCGTACCCCGCGGGGCGACGAAGAACCGCGCCGCAGCCACCGGGGCGTGGCTGCTGCTACCTGTCGCGGCTGGCGCTGGGCAGCCGCGCGGTTGGGGTAGCCGTAGTGCGTGCCGCGCAGGTTCTGTCGTCCCGCGCGCGTGTCCGTCGAACGACACGCGCGCGGGGCGGCGAGAAGTGCGCGGGGCGACGAAGAAGTGCGCGGGGCGACGAAGAAGTGCGCGGGGCGACGAAGAAGTGCGCGGGGCGACGAAGAAGTGCGCGACGAAGAAGCGTGCCGCACGGCACTACGCGGGGTGGCTGGCGCGACCTAGCGTGGCGACGGCCATTGGTGCGACCCGGTGAGTGTGGTTGGCGTTGCCCCGCGTGGCAGCGGCGACCTGTGTGGCTGCCGTTACCGGTGTGGCAGCGGCTATTTGGCTCGGCTGCCGTTATCCCGTGTGCTTGGCGCTGCCCGGCGCGGCTGCCGCTGCCGCTACCCGGTGTGGTTGGCGCTGCCCGGCGTGGCTGCTGCGACCCGGCGCTGCTGGCGCTGGGCTGCCGTGCGGTGGGGTAGCCGTAGTGCGTGCCGCGCAGGTTTTGTCGTCCCGCGCGCGTGTCTGTTGAACGACACGCGCGCGGGGTGGCGAGAGGCGCGCGGCAGCCAGCGGGTGTGGCTGGCGCTATCCGGTGTGGTGGCGGCTAGTTGGCGTGGCTGCCGCTGCCGGCATGACTGGCGCTAGCTGGTGCGGCGGCCGCGCGGTTGGGTGAGAGGTGATCAGGGGAGAACGGCGCAGGCGGGGCCCAGGTTGATGCCGGTGCCGACGTTGATTTGGCCGCGGCGGACGTAGGCCTCGAAATCGTCGCCGTCGGTGAGTTCGAGGGCTACGAGCTTGTGTGGGCCCTTGCGGTCGGGGATCCACGTGGTGCGCGCGGTGCCGGACGCGTCCGCGACGATCTTGCCCGGCCGGAACTGCTTGTGGTCCGCGGTCCGCGGGTCGTCGCCGATCTGATCGAGCATGCCGATCGTGGTACCCGGATCGGTGGTGATGGTGACTTCGTATGAGCAGCCGGTGCCGAGAGCGTCCGAGCTGCCGAAGCTCTGCCCCTGCTCGATATGCATGTTCGTGACTGCCGCCCCGGCCTGTGGTGCGGCGAGCGCGATCGTCGCAGCCAGCGCACCGAGCGTCGCCATCGTGGTGGCGACGGCTCTGTTGGATTTAAACACGTTGAAATGCTCTCTCTAGCAATGGAATCCCCCGGTTGGAGTTGCGGCGGACGGCGCGTGGCCGGTCCGCACACGTTTCCCATCCTTGCTTTTCGGCTTCCGGAGTTCAACTCCAATTCTGTTCTGCGGTTGTGGGTTCGGGGGTTGCAGGGGGTGCAATGTGGTGCTGCCGAATAAGTGTGGTGGTCTTTGGGATCGGTTCTTGCGTTTGGGGTGGTTGGCTGGCTGCCGAAGTTCTACCGGCTCAGTTTCGTGTGCCTGCCTCGGGAGTTACATGAATGGTGCTGGGGGCTTCGGGTGCCGTTCCCGGCTGTAGGCGTGCGTCAGGTGCGTGGGGTTTCGTCCCAGCGTGGTCATCTGGCTGTGGTGCCGTTCTCGAGAGTTCCTTTTCGGGGTGGGTCTGCTGCTCAGGAAATGCACCCTTTCTCGGGTTTTGCACCCGCTCTGGGCGTCCAGAAGGGGTGCGAAACCCGAGAAAGGGTGCAGGTCTGGGCTTTCGCGTGTCGACACGCACCTATCTGTCGCTTGGTCCACTCCCGGGCGACCCCTTCTTCCCAAGCCGCCCGAAACGTAACCACAGCCAGATGACCACGCCGGAACAGGAACCCGCGCGCCTGGCGTGCGCCTACAGTCGGGTACGGCAGGCGACGCGCTCAGCATGATTCGGGGGCAAACCTGGGACGGGGATACGTCGAGGGGAGCCAACCCGCCGAAAACCGCACTACACCAGCAACTCCAAGCCCCCCGAAACGCAACCACAGCCAGATGACCACGCGGGAACAGGACCCCGCGCGCCTGACGTGCGCCTACAGCCGGGTACGGCAGGCGACGCGCTCAGCATGATTCGGGTGTAAACGTGGGATGGGGAGACCTTGACGGGAAGCCCCCCGCCGAAAACCGCACCGCACCAACAAATCCGGCACTCGTGACGACGGCCCGCGCACACGACGGTAGCCCTCACACACCTTCACGGGCACAACGCGTGGGCCAGCAGAGTATCGGCGCGGGACCCGAGGTCGGCGGATTCGGTGATGGTGATGGTTGCGGCTCGGCCTTGGGGGGTGGCGCCGGAGAGGGTGATGTAGCCGGTGATGCCGCCGGTGTGGCCGAGGAATTTTGTGCCGCAGGGTAAGTCGGTGGTCATCAGGCCGAGTCCGTAGTCGAGGGGGTAGGGCTCGCTCATCGGCAGGCTGGCCGGCATCGCGTCCATTTCCGGGCGGCGGAGCAGTTCGCCGGCGATCAGGGCGGTGAAGAAGCGGTTGAGGTCCGCGCCGGTGGATACGAGTCCGCCTGCGGCGCCGGGCACCGAGGGTTCGATGCGCGTGACATCGGTGCGGGCGCCGTCGATGATCGCGTAGCCGTGCGGGTGCGGACCGCGGATGTCGTGTTCGCCGGCCGGCGGCAGGTAGGTGTCGGCGAGGCCGAGCGGGGCGAGGATGCGCCGTTCCAGTTCGGCGGCATAGGGATTGCCGGTGCTCGTGCGGATGAGTTCGGTGAGCACGACGTAGTTCGTGTTGGTGTATTTCTGCCGGGTTCCGGGCGCGAATTGGGCGGGGCGGCGCAGGGCGAGCCGGATTTCCTCGTCGGGGGTGAACACTCGGCCCGCGGCGGCTGCCGCGACTTCGTCGACCTCCGCGTCGTCGCTGAATTCCGGTAGTCCACTGCGATGCTGCAGGAGCTGGCGCACGGTGATCGCGCGCCCGTCGACGCCGTCGCCGGCGAGCAAGCCGGGCAGGTAGGTGTCGATCGGCTCGTCCAAGCGAATCCGGCCCTCGCCGACCAGTTGCAGCACGATCGTCGCGATGAAGCTCTTGCCGACACTGCCGACCCGTACCCGCTGCGGGTGATCGGTCGGAATCGGTTCGCCCGTAACCCGATTCGCGACGCCCGCGGACAGCGTCGTGGTGTGTCCGGCCACGGTGGTGGTCGCGACGGCCCCGGTGATGCCCGACCGCACCAGCTCGTCGAGATCCGCCTGCACGCGCGCCGCATCGTCCGGCGCTGCTTCCGAGGTGGATTGCGCGCACCCGGCGGCGACCAGCGCGACCAATGCCATGACAAGAGCCGACTTACGCATGACTCGGACACTAGAAGCCCGGCAGTGTCCCGCACATCAGGGAAAACCCGTACCCGGACCCGGGATTCGGCGCTGCCACCCGTGGTCCATCAGACGCACACCCCGGCGCCGGGGGACCTACGGCACGGTGCGTCTCGCCGAGGCGGCCAGGAAAAGTTCGGCCTGCCGGCCGTCTCCGGCTCCGAGCTGTCGCTCGATACCGACCGGCTGGCGCCGCGGCGGCGCACCGAGGGCGCGGATCGGGTGGGCAGCCAACGGGATTCGGCGACCGGCTCGGATGGTGTGCTCGGCGCGCCGGACCCGGACGGGAACGGCGCCCGGGCCGTGGTGTGCGTGGGGGATCAGTCGGCTGCGATCTCGCTGCGGTCGCCGCTCCACAGGGTGTGGTACTTGCCGGGCATATCGATGCGCTCGTAGGTGTGGGCGCCGAAGTAGTCCCGCTGGGCCTGGGTGAGGGCGGCGGGCAGGCGCTTGGCGCGCAGGCCGTCGTAGTACGCGAGCGAGGACGCGAAGGCCGGGACGGGGATGCCGAGTTGCACGGCCGCGGCCACCACCCGGCGCCAGCTGTCGATGGCGTTCTCGATGGCCGCCTGGAAGAACGGATCGAGAATAAGGCTGGGCAGCTGCGGGTTGGTGTCGTACGCGTCCTTGATCCGGTTGAGGAAGCGGGCGCGGATGATGCAGCCGCCGCGCCAGATGGTCGCGAGATCGCCGGGCCGCAGATTCCAGTCGTATTCGACGCTGGCGGCGGCGATCTGGTCGAAGCCCTGGGCGTAGGCCACCACCTTCGAGGCGTAGAGCGCGCGCTCGATGTCGGCGGTGAACTGCTCGGCGTCGGTGGGCTTGGCGGCCAGCTGTCCGGAGGCGAGGCCACCGGCGGCCGCGCGCTGCGCGGTGGCGCCGGACAGCGCGCGGGCGAACACGGCCTCGGCGATACCGGTCACCGGCACGCCGAGGTCCAGCGCCGCCTTGACGGTCCAGCGGCCGGTGCCCTTCTGTTCGGCGGCGTCGAGGATGACATCGACCAGCGGGGTGCCGGTCTTGGCGTCGGTCTGGTTCAGCACCTCGGCGGTGATCTCGACCAGGTAGCTCTCCAGCTCGCCCTGGTTCCAGCCGGTGAAGACGTCGGCGATCTGCTTGGCGTCGAAGCCGAGCGCGTCGCGCAGCAGGTGGTAGGCCTCGCCGATGAGCTGCATGTCGGCGTACTCGATGCCGTTGTGCACCATCTTCACGAAATGGCCCGAGCCGTCCGGCCCGATGTGGGTGCAGCACGGCGTCCCGTCGACCTGCGCGGCGATCGACTCCAGCAGCGGGCCGAGCGTCTCGTAGGACTCCTTCGGGCCGCCGGGCATGATGGCCGGGCCGTTCAGCGCGCCTTCTTCGCCGCCGGAGATGCCCGCGCCGACGAAGTGCAGGCCGCGCTCGCGCAGCGACTTCTCCCGGCGGATGGTGTCGGTGAACAGCGCGTTGCCGCCGTCGATGATGATGTCGCCCTCGTCCATCGCGGCCGCGAGTTCCTCGATCACCGCGTCGGTGGGGTCGCCGGCCTTGACCATGATCAGCACGCGGCGCGGCTTCTGCAGCGCGCCGACGAACTCCTCGATCGTCTCGGTGCGCACGAAATCGCCCTCGTCGCCGTGGGCCGCGAGCAGCGCGTCGGTCTTGGCGATGCTGCGGTTGTGCAGTGCCACGGTGTGTCCGTGACGGGCGAAGTTGCGCGCGATATTGCTTCCCATCACCGCGAGGCCGGTGACCCCGATGTGGGCGCGTGCGTTCGATCCCGCCGATGACGTCATGCTGTCTGGCCTTTCACTCGGCGCGGACCGGCCGCGCTCCACCGACTGTCGGCACCCGAGCGTCTGGCTTGCTCGTCGAATCCGCGGGCACACCGTAACCGCAGGTCGGCGGGGCCCGGTGGTTCGCTTGTGCCGCAAGAGAACCTGCCGTCCAACCTACATGGGCGGGCCGCTCGGCTCAGCGGTCGGCCCGGTTCGGATCCGCGCAGCTCACGACCACGCCCCGGCATAACATAGGATCATCCGATGCCGCTACGTCGCTGGGTAGTCGCCTGCATCGTGTTCGCCGCCGCCGCGCTGAGTGCCGGGTGCGGTGGCGCCGACGAGGCGAAACCGGTCAAGGTCGGGGTGCTGGTGATCACCATGTTCGATCCCGAGACCGAGCCGTGGTTGCAACGCGAATCGCTGCCGATCACCGTGAACCTGCCCACCGCGTACAAGCCGGTGCATTGCAACGCCGAGGGTCTGTGCGTCGCGCAGACCGGGCAGGGCAAGACCAATGCGGCGTCCACCATGATGGCGCTGCTGGACAGCCCGCAGCTCGATTTCGACGACGCCTATTTCCTCACCGTCGGCACCGCGGGCACCCCGCCGGATCAGGGCACGCTCGGCGGCGCGGCTTGGGCGCGCTGGGTGGTCGACTTCGATCTCGGCAATCATCTCGTGCCCGCGGAGGCACCGGAGCTGCCCTACGGGTACCGGCCCGTCGAGAACTACGACACCGCCGCCTTCCAGCTGAACGAGTCGTTGGTGGAGACGGCGTTCCGGCTGACCGAGCACGCCCCGCTCGCCGACAGCCCCGCGGCCGCCGCCGAGCGGGCGCAGTTCCCCGGTCAGGAGGGCCGCAAGCCCGCGGTGGTCAAGTGCGACACCATGACCGGCGACGACTGGTATTCCGGCAAGCAGCTCTCCGATACCGCGCGCTACATCATGGGCGTGCGCACCGAGGGGCGCGGCGTCTACTGCACGACGCAGATGGAGGACAACGCGACCGCGGCGGTGCTGCAGCGGCACGGCAAGCTGGATCGGTACCTGTCGCTGCGCACGGTGAGCAACTTCGATCAGCCCTATCCCGGTCAGAGCGTCATGGATCACATCCAGCAGCAGTCCGCGGGGTTCCGGCTGTCGCTGGACAACGGCTACACGCTCGGCCGGCTGGTGGTCGATCACCTGTTGCAGAACCCGCCGCAGCGCACGCGGTAGGGCAGTGCCGCGGCACCGATTCGGACCGGTGGTGTTGCTCGGTAAATTAAGTTAGGCTAACCTCAGACTTTGCGCCGGAGGTGGTGCACGTCGGCCCGATCGGCCGATGGATCTCCATGGAACGCAAGGGATGTCACACAAATGACGAAAATCGGCGCGCTCGCATGAACCGGGCGGCTCATCTCGAACGGATCGCCGAAGTGCTCGACGGCGAGGCGGGCGGCGCCAAGGTGCCGTACCCGATCGGCCTGCGCGAAGTGACCGTGCTCGACACCCGGATGATCGGTTCCGGGCTGCGCCGCCTGACCTTCGGCGGCCCCGAACTCGCCGGGTTCGAAAGTCACGCCCCCACCGAGCACGTCCGGTTGATCTACCCGGATCCCGACGGCGCGCTGCGCCTGCCCGAGCAGGTCGATCTCGCCCTGAAATGGCCGCGTCCGCTGCCGATTTCGCGCGAGTACACGGTGCGGCGCTATGACGCGGCGGCCGGTGAACTCGATATCGATTTCGCGCTGCATCCGGGCGGCCACGCGGCGGAGTGGGCCGCGGCGGCAACGCCCGGGACACGGGTGTACATCGCCGGCCCGCCCGGCGGACTGGTGGTGCCGTTCACCTACGACCGGTATCTGCTGGCCGGTGATATCACCGCGCTGCCCGCGATCGCCCGCTGGCTGGAGGCGTTGCCCGCCGACGCCGCGGGTTGGGCGTTCATCGAGGTGGTCGACGAGTCGGAACAGATCGAGCTGAGCGCGCCCGCGGGCGTCGAGGTGCACTGGCTGCACCGGGGCGAGGTCGCGCCGGGGTGCTCGGACCTGCTCGAGCGCGCGGTGCGCGGCGTCGCACTGCCGGCGGGCGAGCGGATCTACGCCTGGATCGCCGCCGAGGCGGGCGTGGTGCGGCCGCTGCGCCGCTGGGTACGAGAAGTGTTGCGCGCCAAGCCCGGTGACTCCGATGTCACGGCCTACTGGAAGCGCGGGCACGCGGACTTCGACGAGGACCACGAGGCCGACGCCGAATAACGGCCGTTGGTTTCGGCATTACCCGCCTGCTGTCCCGGTGTCGTGCGACGGCAGGCGTTGAACGTGTGTGGCTCGAGATTGAGGAATGGGTTGTGACGGATCTTCCGGCGGTGCACGGGCACGATGAATTCGCTTTGACCGGAGCGCAACTCGGGATCTGGAACGCTCAACGCCTCGACCCCGACACCCTCGGTTACCTGGTCGGTGAGGTGCTCGAGATCGCCGGACCGGAACCCATCGATCTGGACCTGCTGGACACCGCGATCCGCCGTACGATCGCCGAATCCGACACCATGCGTTTGCGGTTCAGCGACGGTGCGGACGGGCCGCGGCAGCGGATCACCGACGCCGCGGCACAGCTGCGCCCGACCGTGGATCTGCGCGGCGAGGCGGATCCGACCGCCGCCGCGCAGCACGCGGTCGAGGCGGAGCGGGTCCGGGCCGCGCGGGCCTGCCGGGGGATGGTCGACCGGCAGCTGTTCAACTACACCTTGCTGCGCCTGTCGGACAACGAGGTGTGGTGCATCCAGCTCTACCACCACCTGATCATCGACGGGTACAGCGCGGCCCTGGTCTCGCGCCGGGTGGCCGCCCACTACACCGCGCTGGTGCGCGGCACCGCCGTCGCGCCGGTGCGCTGGGGTTCGATGACGACGCTGGTCGCCGAGGACGCGGCGTACCAGGCCGGACCCGAGTTCGAACAGGATCGCGCGTACTGGCGCGACCTGCTCACCCCGTTGCCGTCGCTGGACGGGCGGGGCAGCCAACCGGACGGACCGGCGGAGCGCACGCATCAGGCGCGCGCCGTGCTCGACGCCGAGTTCATGGCCCGGGTCGGTGCGGTGGCCGAGGCGACCGGCACCACCTGGGCGGACGTATTGGTCGGCGGCTACGCGGGATTCGTGCACCGGCTGCTCGGCGAGACCGACGTGGTGATCGCGTTGCCCGTGATGGCTCGCGTCGGGCGCACCGCCCTGACCACACCGTCCATGGCGGTCAACGTGCTGCCGCTGCGGCTCGCGGTGTCCGGTCACGACGGGATCGGCGCGCTGAGCCGACGGGTCGCCGACGCCCTGCGCGGACTGCGGGCGCACCAGCGCTACCGCGGCGAGAACCTGGCTCGCGAGTTCGGCGCCGCGCAGACCGGCGCGCTGCTGCACGGTATCGGCATCAATCTCAAGGCTTTCGACGTCGCCCTCGATTTCGCCGGCGCCGTCGGCACGTTGCGGAATGTGGCCGGCGGTCCGCCCGAGGATCTCGGGCTCACCGTCACCCCGCTGTCCGGCGGACGGATCCAGCTCGGCTTCGAGGTCGACGCCCGCTCGGTCGACGCGGAGACGGTGCAGCGGCGGCTGGCCGGACTGGTCCGGATGATCGGCGAACTCACCGACGGACAGGATCGGACGATCGGACGGGTCGCGCCCTATCCGCAAGCGGACGCGGAGCGGATTCTCGCGGAGCGGGCGAGCGCGGCGCTGCCCGGTACGCCGGAAGACCTGTCCACGGCCTTCGATCGGATGGTCGCCGCGTACCCGGAGCGCGTCGTCCTGGTCGCGGGCGAAACCCGGCTCACCGCAGCCGATCTCGGCAGGCAGGTGCATCAGCTGGCGCGGTTCCTGCGCGGCAAGGGCGTCGGGCCCGACGACATCGTCGGCCTCGCGCTACCCAGAACGGCCGAGATCGTGGTGGCGATGCTCGCCGTGCAGCATGCGGGCGCGGCGCATCTGGTGCTCGATCCCGAGCACCCGACCGAGCGGCTGCGCGATATCGTCGACGACGCCCGCCCGGTGCAGGTGCTCGCGGTGGACGCCTTGGCCGAGGTGCTGGCCGGTGACGCCAGGCCGGCCCCGATCCGCTTGTCGGACAGTGCCGTTCGTGCACTGATCGACGGTGCGCCGGACGGTCCGCTGACCGCGGCGGAGCTGGCCGCGCCGCGCCACCCCGAACATCTGGCCTATGTGGTCTACACCTCCGGCTCCACCGGGCGTCCCAAGGGCGTCCTGGTTCGTTCCGGCGGCGCGGCGCATCTGCTGCACCATCATCGCTCGACCATCTACGCCGAGGCGGCGGATCGGGTGGGCGGCAGGCAGTTACACACCGCACACACCGCGTCCTTCGCGTTCGATGCCGCGCTCGATCAGCTGCTGTGGCTGCTGTGCGGGCATCGGGTGCACCTCTACGACGCCGAATTGCAGCGCGACGCCGCCGCGCAGGTGGCCGCGTTCGCCGCCGACCGGATCGACGTGGTCGACACCACGCCGTCGATGGCCGCCGCGTTGATCGACAACGGCATGCTCGGCGCGCGACATCGCCCGCAGCTGCTGCTCTTCGGCGGCGAGGCGGCCTCGCCCGCGCTGTGGGAGGCCATCGTCGCCTCGGGCGTGGCCGCGCGAAACATGTACGGCCCCACCGAAGCCACCGTCGACGCGCTGAGTGCGCCGGTATCCGGGTCCGTGCCGCACGTGGGCGGCCCGCTGGTCGGGACGAGTACCTATCTGCTCGACAGCGCATTGCAGCCCGTCCCGCACGGGGAGGTCGGCGAGTTGTACCTCGCCGGTCCGCAATTGGCGCGCGGATACCTCGGCCGCCAGGTCGTGACGGCCGAGCGGTTCGTCGCCGACCCGTTCGGCGCGCCCGGCGCGCGGATGTACCGCACCGGCGACCGCGCCCGGTGGCGCGCCGGCCTCGGCTACGAATTCCTGGGCCGCGGCGACAATCAGGTGAAGATCCGCGGCCACCGGGTCGAGTTGGGCGAGGTCGAGGCGATCCTCGGCGCGCTGCCCGGGGTGGCCGCCGCCGCGGCGGTGATCCGGAGCACCGCGGGCCTGGCTCAGCTGATCGGCTATCTCGTACCCGCGTCGGGACAGCGGCTCGACGGGGCCGACGAATTGCGGCACCGGCTCGCGAAAACCGTTCCCGACCATCTGGTTCCGTCCGTGCTCGTGGTGCTGGACGCGCTGCCGACCACCGTGAACGGCAAGCTGGATCGCGCGGCCCTGCCCGCGCCGCAACTGGTTTCGCGCGGACGCGCGCCGCGCACCGATCGTGAGCGCGCCGTATGCGCCGTGGTCGCCGAGGTGCTCGGCCGCCCGGCGGTGAGCGTCGACGACGAGTTCTTCGGGCTCGGCGGCGACAGCATCACGGCGATCAGCGTCAGCAGCCGGCTGCGCGCGCACGGCCTGCTCGTCCAGCCGAAAGCGATACTGGCGCAGGGCGATCTGGGCACCATCGCCGCGACCGCCGACCGGCTCGCCGACGAGCCGCGCACGGCGACCGACGACGAGCCGACCGGCACGGTCCCGCTGCCGCCGATCGTGCGCGCGTTGCTCGCCGCGAACCCGGACGAGGCGGCGATCGCCGGGTACGCCCAGTGGACCGTGCTCACCCTGCACGAGACGCTGGATTTCGCGGATCTGCGGACCGGGGTGCAGGCCATGCTCGACCGGCACGACGCGCTGCGTGCGGTGCTGGACACCGAAACGACGCCGCCGACGCTCACCATCGGTGCGCCGGGCTCGGTTCCGGCCGCGGATATTCTCAGCGAGCCGGCCGTCGAGGACGTTTCCCGGATACCGGACCTGGCACAGGATCTCGCCGATCAGCTGAGCCCGCGCGACGGCCGCTGCCTGCGCGTCGCGCTGGCCCGGACCCCGGCGGGCACACCGGATCGGCTGATCCTGGTGGCCAATCACCTTGCCGTCGACGGTGTTTCCTGGCGGATACTGCTGCCCGAACTGCATGCCGCGTGCCAGGCCGCGCGCGCGGGGCAACCCTTGCAGCTGGTGTCCAAGAGCAGTTCGTGGCGGCGCTACGCCACGATGCTGGCCGAGGCCGGTACGGCCGGAATCCATGCCGCGGAAGCGGAACACTGGCGGGCGGCGCTCGGTCGCGCGACGACGACCCCGCTGGGCGAACGGGCGCTGGATCCGCGCCGTGATCACGCGCGAAGCGCGGTGCGCAGCCGAACGCTCGCTGCTCCGGCACTCACCGAGGCCCTGCTCACCACGCTGCCCGCGGCGTATCGGGCCGGTGCCGACGATGTCCTGCTCGCCGCCCTGCTGCTTGCGGTGAACTCGTGGCGGCACAGCCGCGGCGACGCATTGGAGCCGGGCAGGCCGGTCACCGTCGAGGGCCATGGACGCGACCCCTTGGCGGCCGATACCGATTTCGCGGGCACCGTGGGCTGGTTCACCAGTGAGTACCCGGTCTGGGCGCCGGCCGACGGTATCGACACCGCGGCCGGACTGGCCGAGGCCCTCGCCGGTGGTGCGGCGGCGGGCCGGTTGCTGCGCGCGGTGAAGGAGGCCAAGCGCGCCGTGCCCGGTGGCGGCGTCGGTTACGGCGTGCTGCGCCACCTGGATCCGCGGACCGCGCCCGATCTCGCGCGCACACCCGCCCCTGAGCTGCTGCTGAACTACCTCGGCCGGTTCGCTGCCTCGCCTGGTACCGATTGGCAACTGCCGGAAGAAGATCCGTTCGCGGTGTGCGAGCCCGCGGGTAAGGCGCTGTCGGAGGTGCTGGCGCTCAACGCGTTCGTGCACGAGCAGGGCGCGCCCAGGCTCGCCGTGGAATGGACGGCGGCGGGGGAGGTGCTCGGCGCGGCGACCGTGACCGCCCTGCAAGAGCATTGGGAACTCGCGCTGGAGGCGTTCGCCGCGCACGCGGTGCTGTTCGAGGGTGGGCTGACGCCGTCGGACTGCCCCGAGGTCCCGGCCACGCAGGACGGCATCGACGAACTGGAAGCGCTGCACGGGCCGTTGGCCGCACTGCTGCCGCTCTCGCCGTTGCAAGAGGGTCTGCTGTTCCACGCGATCCGCGACGGCGCGGCCGACGTGTATACCTTGACCGCGCGGATCGATCTGACCGGGCCACTCGACGAACAGCGACTGGCGACGGCCTTCGACGCGGTACTCGCCCGGCACCCCAATCTCGGTGCGGCATTCCACTACACCGCGCTGGACCGGCCCGTGCAGGCTATTCCCCGGACACTGCGCATGCCGTGGCGCTACGCCGACCTGTCCGCACTGCCCGTGCGGGCCGCGGTCGCCGCCGCGGACCGGCTCGAAACCGAAGCGGCCGCACATCATTTCCTGGTCGATCGCGCGCCACTATTGCGCGCCTTGCTGATTCACCTGCCGGACGCGCAGCACCGGTTGGTGCTCAACGCGCACCATCTGCTCACCGACGGCTGGTCCACCCCGATCGTGCTGCGTGAGCTGCTCGCGCTCTACCACCGCGCCGAACTGCCCGCCCCCGCCGCGTACCGCGACTACCTGGCGTGGATCGCCCAACAGGACCGTGACGCGGTGCGCGACGCGTGGGCGGCCAGGCTGGCGGGTCTGGCCGCGCCGAGTCTGCTGTCCACGACATCGACCGGCGCACAAGACTTCCGGCAGGTGCGGGTTCCGCTGTCCGAAGAGCAGGCCGCCGCGCTGGTCGCGCTGGGCCGCCGCCGCGGGTTGACGCTGAACACCCTGGTGCAGGGCACCTGGGCGGTCGTGCTGGCCGAACTCACCGAGCAGGCCGACGTCGTCTTCGGCGCGACCGTATCCGGTCGTCCGGCCGAGCTGCCCGGTGTCGAAGCCATGGTCGGCCTGTTCACCAACACCATTCCGGTGCGGTGCACCCTCGCGCCGGAGCGGTCGCTGCTCGACCTGTTCGCCGAACTGCAGGAAACACAGTTCGCCATGCAGGAATTCGAGCAGGCGGGCCTGGCCGAGATCGAGCGCGCCGCCGGGCTGGGCCAGCTGTTCAACACCCTGGTGGTGTTCGAGAACTTCCCGAACTCCGGTGCGCAACAGCCGGAATCGCACGAGCTGCGGATAACCGGCTTCCACAATCACGGACTCACGCACTACCCGGTCACGCTGCTCGCCCCACCCGGCGATCGGTTGGAGCTGGTGGTCTACCACGACCGGGCCGCCGTCGCGGACGAGACGGTCGGCCGGATCATCGATCGGATCGCGCAGGTGTTGTGCACCGTGGTCGAGGCCGAGGACACGCGTACGGGCGAACTGCTCGACATGTCCGGCTGGGTGACGCCGACCGCGCCGGTCCGGACACCGGATCGTCCGCTGGTGATCGACAGCCCCGGTATCGCCGATGATGCGGTGCTGGCGGCGATCCGCGAGGGCGCGGCCGGAGTACTCGAGCTCGCCTCGATCGGTCCCGACGACGACTTCTTCGCGCTGGGCGGGCACTCGCTGACGGCCATGCGCCTGGTGGGCAGGCTGCGCAGGCTGGGCGTCCGGGTCGCGATCACCGATGTGTTCGACGCGCCGACGGCGCGCACCCTCGCGACGCGGGCGCAGATCGATCAGCGGCGCTTCGGGCAGCGCGCGGTCGCCACGGACGGTGAAGTAGTAACGGCCCCAACGGAGTTCACGCCCGCAGTGCTCGATCGGGTGGGCACCGGCGCGCCGTTGTCGCCCGCGCAGGAACGCCTGTGGTTCCTGCACCGGCTGGAAGGACCGTCCACCACCTACGACGTGCCGGTGGTCGTCCGGCTGCGCGGTGCGCTCGACAACGACGCGCTCGCCGCCGCCTGGCGCGACGTGCTGGCGCGACATCCGGTGCTGCGCACCACCTATCCGCAGGACGCGGCCGGATCCGCCACGCTGCACCTGCTCGCGGCCGCCGACGCGGCGGGACTGGACTGGCACGCGATCGGGACCGAGGGCCTCGACGCGGCCATCGCGGCATGCCTGACCCAGCCCGTGGACATCACCGCCGCGGCGCCGGCGCGGGCCACGCTGCTCGAGATCGCGCCCGACGACCACGTGCTGGTCCTCGTGGTGCACCACATCGCCTTCGACGCCACCTCGCTGCGTCCCCTGTTCGACGATCTGGACACCGCGTATCGAGCGCGGGTGAAAGACGAAGCGCCCCAGTGGTCTCCGGCAGGTACGGACTATCGCGAGTACGCGGCGCGCGAGCGTCGCCGACAGCAGCAGGACGCCTATGCCGGGCAACTGGCGTACTGGCGCGACACCCTCGCGGGTCTGCCCGCCGAGCTGGAGCTGCCGTTCGACCGGCCGCGCCCGGCGCGGGCCGCGTACCGCGGGCACACCGTGCTCCGGCCGTTGCCCGCCGGGCTGCGCGCGGCGATCACCGAACTGTGCGGCGCGTACGGTGTCAGCCCGCTGATGGTGTTGCAGGCGGCGGTGGCCACCACCTGGTCGGCTTTCGGCGCCGGGCGCGATATACCGCTGGGCAGCACGGTGTCGCATCGCGACAGCGTGCTGGACGACGACGCGGGCGAATTCGGTGACACCGTAGGGTATTTCGTCAACACGCTGGTCGTCCGCTGCGATCTGACCGGCCGTCCGAGTTTCGCGGAGCTGCTCGGCCGGGTGCGGGTCGCCGCGCTGGACGCGCTGGCGCACCAGGACGCGCCCTTCGAGCGGGTGGTCGACGCCGTGGCTCCGCCGCGTTCGCTGGCCCGGCATCCGCTCTTCCAGACCATGGTCGCCTACGAACCGGCGGCCCCCGCCCCGCAGCTCGGCGGGCTCGTGGTCGAGCCGGTACCCCCGGTCACCACCGCCGCGCGTTTCGATACGGCGGTGTGGCTGGCCGATGCCGGCGCACCGGACGAGGCGAACCTGCGCCTGGTGGTCGACGCCGACCTGTTCGACCCCGCGACCGCGGACGCGCTCGTCGACGGCTTGATCGCCGTGCTCGAGCGGGTCGTGCCCGAGCCGACCGCGGGCATCTTCGAAACCGCCCTGGCCGCAACCGATCCGGCGCGCGATCCGGCGCGGCGCTCGACCACGCCGCCCGGCGTGGCGGTGCGCTTCGCGGACCAGGTGCGGGCGACCCCCGACGCGGTCGCCGTGGTCTGTGGCGCGGACTCGATCACCTATGCCGAACTCGACACGCGGACAGCGGATCTCGCCGCGCGGCTGCTGGCCGCGGGTGCGCGGCCGGAGCAGGTGGTCGGCGTCGCGCTGGCCCGCTCGACGGATCTGATCGCCGGACTGCTCGCCGTGCTGCGCCTCGGCGCCGCCTACCTGCCGCTCGACGTCGACTACCCGGCGGACCGTCTCGCGTACATGCTCGCGGACGCGACCCCGGTGTGCGTGCTGACCAGTTCCGAGCTCGCCGATCGGCTGCCCGCGGGCGGGCCGCCCACGGTGCTGGCCGACGCTGCGGCACAACCGGATCCGGTCGTGCTACCGCAGCCGCGGCCGGCCGACGAGCGCTTGGCCTACGTGATCCACACCTCCGGCTCGACCGGAAAGCCCAAGGGCGTCATGGTGACCACGGCGAATCTCGCGGCGTTCGCCGAGACCGTCGGCGGGGCGGGCTGGATCGGCCGTGGTGACCGGATCGTGGCCGTGACGACGGTGTCCTTCGATATCGCCGTCCTGGAATTGCTGCTGCCGTTGACCGTCGGCGCGACCGTGGTGCTCGCCGATCGGGCCACCGTCCGGGACCCGGACGCGTTGCACGCCTTGATCGCCGACAGCGCCGCGACACTCGTGCAGGCGACGCCCTCGCTGTGGCGCGTACTGGTCGAACACGAGGACGCGCCGCAGCTGGCCGCAGTGCGCGCGCTGGTGGGCGGCGAGGCGTTGCCCGCGGATCTCGCGGTGGCGCTGGTCGCCACTTGCCGGTCGGTGCGGAATGTGTACGGGCCCACCGAGGCGACCGTGTGGGCGACGGCGCGCGACCTGTGCGACGGCGAACAGGTCACCATCGGCGCACCGTGGACCGATGTGCACACCCGAGTGCTGGACGAGCATCTGCGCCCGGTACCGCCGGGCGTGGCGGGCGAGCTGTATCTCGGTGGCGCGCAAGTGGTTCGCGGCTACCTCGGCAAGCCGGAACTGACCGCCGCGCGCTTCGTGCCGGATCCGGACCTGCCCGGCCGGCGGTTGTACCGCACCGGTGATCTGGTCCGGCAGCGCGCCGGACGGCTGGAATACCTGCGCCGCAGCGACGATCAGGTGAAGGTGCGCGGCTTCCGGATCGAGCTGGGCGACGTCGAGTCCGCGCTGCGGGCGGTCGCCGGGGTCGCGCGGGCGGCGGCCACGGTCCGCGCGGACAGCGCGGGCACCGGCAGGCTCTTCGGCTACGTCGTCGCGTCGCCGGGCGGCACGCTCGACTCGGCGGCGGTCCGCGCCGCCGTCGCGGGCATTCTCCCCGAATACATGGTGCCGCAGGCGATCGCGGTGCTGGATGCGTTGCCGTTGACGCTCAACGGCAAGGTGGATCGCGCTGCGCTGCCCGAGCCGACCCGGACCGACACCGCGCGTCGCGCGCCGAGCACCGCCGCCGAGCGGACGCTGTGCGGGCTGGCGGGTGAGGTGCTGGGCATCGCCGCGCCGGGCCCGGACGACGCCTTCTTCGCGCTCGGCGGCGACAGCATCTCCTCGGTGCGGCTGGTGACCGGGGCCCGGCGGCACGGCTTGGTGCTCAGCGTCGCGGACGTGTTCGAACACCCGACCCTGGGCGAGCTGGCCGCGGCCGCGACGCCGGCGGACACCGCGGCCGCACCCGTCGCCGCGGCGGAACTCGTCACGGTGGACGCCGACCAGCGCGCCCGCCTGGACGCGCTGTGCCCGGCGTGGCAGGAGGTGCTGCCGCTGGGACCGTTGCAGGAGGGCATGTACTTCCAGTCCGTGGTCGATCGGGCCGCAGGATCGGACGCGTACCACATGCAGGTGAGCTTCGTGTTCGAGGCCGCCCGGCCCGCCCGCGCCGACCTGTTGCGCCGCGCCCTCGACGCGGTGCTGCGCAGGCACGCCAACCTGCGGGCCGGATTCACCCACGCGGGCTTCGGCGCTCCGGTGCAGTTCATTCCGGATACGTGGGAAACACCGTGCCGGGAAGTCGATCTGAGCACGACCGACGACGCCGCGGCCGCCGTGGCGGCGCTGGCGGACGAGGAATACCGCACGCCTTTCGATTTCGGCGCACCGCCGCTGATCCGACTGGTGCTGCTGCGTTTGCCGGACGGCACCAGCCGCACCGTCTTCACGCTGCATCACCTGCTGATCGACGGCTGGTCGCTGGCCCTGCTGTTCACCGAACTGTTCACCCTCTACGAGCGGGCCGAAACCAGCACCGCCGCAGACCTCGACGCGGCGCTCGAACCTGCCGCCGACTTCCGCGACCAGCTGCGCTGGCTGGCGGGTCTGGATCACGGTGCCTCGGAAAAGGCTTGGCACGCCTATCTTTCCGAGCTGCGGCAGCCGACCCTCGTCGGCACCGGGGCCACGGACCGGTCGCCGCTGCCGGGCCGGTCCCGGATCGAACTGAGCGCGGCGACCTCCACGGCGCTGCGCGCGCTGGCCGGGCACGGCCAGGTCACCCTGTCCACGGTGGTCTCCACCGCGTGGGGACTGGCGCTGCGCGCGAGCACCGGGCTCGACGATGTGGTGTTCGGATCGACGGTCTCCGCGCGCTCGCCCGAGGTGCCGGGCGCGGAACGGATGATCGGGTTGGTGCTCAACACCATTCCGGTGCGCGTCCAGGTGCGCCCGGGGGAGCCGCTGCTGGAACTGCTGCGCCGGATGCTGCGCGAGCAGGGTGGTCTCGTCGCGCATCAGCAGCTCGGCCTGGGTCGCATCCAGCGCGCGGCCGGATACCCGACGCTGTTCGACACGCTCTACGTCTTCCGCAACCTGCCGCGCGACGAGAGCGGCGCCGCAGACGTTTTCGCGCGCACCGGCGTGGTCGGCCGCGAAGCGGTGGACAGCACGCACTACGCCTTGACTCTCGATGTCGATCCGGGTGCGGGGTCGGATCCGCTGCGGATCACCCTCGAACACCGGGCCGATCTGATCCCGGACGGGCTGGCCGAGCAGATGCTGGCGCGCCTGGTCGCCATCCTCGAACAGCTCGCGGCACCGGACACCGCAGCGGGCCGCACGGTGGTCGCGGACACCGCGGTGCCGGTCGCCGCCGCGCCGGAGTTCACGCCGGAGCGGGTGCACGTGCCGCTGCCCGGGCAGCCCGGCGGGAGCGTCGACGCGCTGCTGCGGGAACGGGCCGCCGCGACCCCGGACGCCGTCGCGCTGGTGTGCGGACCGGTCGCGCTGACCGCGCGAGAGCTGAACGATCGGGTCGACCGGATGGCTCGGTTGCTGGCGAGCCGCGGGGTGGGGATCACCGACGTGGTCGCGCTCGCGCTGCCGCGCATCGCCGACCACGTGGTGGCGATCTTCGCGGTCATGCGCACCGGGGCGGCGTATCTGCCCCTGGACCTGACCCACCCGCCCGCCCGGCTGCGTGAGCTGCTCGCCGACAGTGCGGCCTCGGCCCTGATCAGCACGGGCGTCCATCGGGCGAGCGTGATCGAGGGCGACGGCGGACCGCGGGTGCAGTTGCTCATCGATCAGCCCGAGGTGGCGCGCGTGCTCGACGGTGCCGTGCCGCCGCCCGCGGTGCCCGAGGTCGCGGTGGCCGGGCCGAGCTGTGCCGATCAACCGGCCTACGTCATCTACACGTCCGGTTCGACCGGTCGCCCGAAGGGCGTGGTGATCGGTCATCGCGGTCTGACCACGATGTACCACAACCACCTCGACGAGATCTTCGGCCCGACCGACCGCCGCGCGAACCGGGGCAGGCTGCGCGTGGCGCACACCGTCTCGTTCTCCTTCGACATGTCGTGGGAGGAACTGTTCTGGTTGCTCGCCGGGCACGAGGTGCACGTCATCGACGAGCAGGCGCGCCTGGAGCCCGCCGCGCTGGTCGCGCACTACGAGGACGTCGGCATCGACGCGGTCAACGTGACGCCCTCCTACGCACGGGAATTGCTCGCGGCCGGTCTGCTCACCGGCGCGCATGTGCCTGCCCTGGTGCTGCTCGGCGGTGAGGCGGTGCCGCCGGATCTGTGGACGCTGCTGCGCGAACATCCCGTCGCCACCGGTTACGACCTGTACGGGCCGACCGAGTTCACCATCAACGCGCTCGGCTCGCCGGTATCCGGCAGTGCCACACCCTGTTTGGGTCGCCCGGTGCGCAATGCCAAGGTGCGGGTGCTCGATTCGGGTCTGGCCGAGGTGCCGGTCGGCGCGCAAGGCGAGCTGTATCTGTCCGGTGACGGCATCGCGATCGGCTACCGGGATCGGGCGGGCTTGACCGCGGGCACGTTCGTCGCGGATCCGTTCGCCCCCGACGGCGGCCGGATGTACCGGACCGGAGACCTGGTGCGCCGCAGGGCCGATGGGGAGCTGGAGTACCTGGGCCGGGTCGATCATCAGGTGAAGATCCGCGGCGTGCGCATCGAGCTGGCCGAGGTGGAGACCGCGCTGGCCGCGCTGCCCGGCGTCCGGCGGGCCGCCGCGACGGTCCGCGCCGACTCCGCGGGCACCGCACGACTGTTCGGCTACGTGGTGCTCGACGCGGGCTGTGCCCCTCGTGATCTGCGCCCGGAAGTGCGGGCCAAGGTGCCCGCCGCGCTGGTGCCCGCCGAGATCGTGGTGATCGACGCGATCCCGTTGACGCCCAACGGAAAGCTGGATCGCGCGGCACTGCCGCAACCGGAGCGCCGCACGGTGCGCCGGGCGCCGGAGACGGCCCGGGAGCGGGCGGTCTGCGCGGTGTTCGAGCAGGTGCTCGAGCTCGCCGAGGTGGATATCGAAGACAGTTTCTTCGACCTCGGCGGCGATTCGCTGCGCGCGATGCGGCTGCTCGGCGCGCTGGATCGCGCACTGGGCGTGACCATTTCGCTCGGCACGCTGACGGCCCGGCCGACGGTGGCGGAACTGGCCGCACACCTGGACCGCACCCAGGGCGCCGCGGCCGAGCCGGAGTCGTCGGCCCCGGGCCGGGAACATGTGCTCGTGCTGCGTGCGGGCGGCGCCGCGCCGCCGCTGTTCTGCGTGCACCCGGCCGGTGGATTCGCCTGGCAGTTCCTGCCGTTGGCGGCTCGATTGTCCGCGGGACGGCCGGTGTTCGGGTTGCAACTGCCCACGCTGAGCGGCGCGGCGCCGGCCGCCTCGTCGATCGACGAGCTGGCCGCGCAGTACGTCGCCACCGTGCGCTCGCAGCAGCCGAGCGGGCCGTACCACCTGCTCGGCTACTCGTTCGGTGGAAATGTGGTGCACGCCATGGCAGCCCAGCTCAGTGCGGCAGGCGAGGAGATCGCCTTCGCGGGACTGATCGATGCCGCACCGCTCGGCCGTCGGGCGGGGGCCGAACACGACATCGACTCGGATGTCACCGAATTGCTGACCGTGCTCGCACCGGAGATCGGCAGCGCGGACCCGCACCTGCACGAGGCGCTGCGCGCCGGTTTCACCGAATGCGTACGACTGCTGGCGGTGTCGGCGGTTCCGGACTACGCCGGCCCGCTGACGCTGTTCACCGCCGATCGCCCGCGTGATGCCGTCGCCTCGCCGGGTGCGGAACTGGCCGCGGGCTGGCGTGCACTCGGGCTCGACCCCGTCGTGCACCATCTGCCCTTCGACCACGCCGGGCTCGTCACCGCGGCGGGCTGGGCCGAGCTCACGCCGTTGATCGAGCGCGAGCTGGAGATGAAAGTTCGTTCAACACAAGGAGACCGATGAAGTCGACCCGAACGTCCGGCCGCGCCGGACGCATGCGGCGGGCAGTCGCCCTGCTCGGCGGACTGACCATGGCGCTGGGCCTCGTGGTCGGATGCTCGTCGTCCGAGGACACCGCGGCCGGCGAGCACACCAGGACGATCACCACCGATCGCGGCGCGGTCACCGTGCCGCACGAGGCGCAGCGCATCGTGGTGCTCAGCGGCAGCCTGGCCGACTACCTGTACGCGCTCGACGCGCCGGTGGTGGCCACCGACACCCGGGTCATCGGCATCACCAACCTCGACGGCGGCTTCCCGCCGCAGTGGGCGGACAAGGCAAAGGCTCAGGGCACCAAGCAGTTACCGGCCGGCGCGGAACTGAACATCGAGGCCGTCGCCGACGCGAATCCGGACCTGATCATCGGTGGCGGGCAGGGCATCACCGCGGTGCAGGCGGGCGAGCTCTACGACAAGCTCACCGCGATCGCGCCGACCGTGCTGGTGCCCACCAAGGTGACCGACTGGCAGGAGCAGCTGCGGATGGTCGCGGACGCGTCCGGCCGGGCCGACCGGGTGCCCGCGCTGCTGAGCGCCTACCGGGACAAAGCCGCGCAGGTGAAAGCGGCCGGCAAGGTGCCGACCGGCAAGGTGGTCTACCTGCTCTCGGTCGCCAACAAGGAACCGTTCGTGGTGCCGCAGACCGCGGCGCTGCCCAGCCAATTGGGTGAACTGGGTTTCGTCGCCGACGATGTGCTGACCAAGGCCGGGAACCCGGCACTGTACGGCTCCGGTGACTCCTTCCAGGTCAGCCTCGAACTGCTGGACAAGGTCGCCGACGCGCCGGTGGCCATCGTGATCCCGGTGGGCGGGCCGAGCGCGGCCGAGCTGGGCCAGAACCCGCTGTACGCGCGGCTGCCCGCGTTCCGCGACGGCAAGGTCTACGAGCTGCCCGCGACCAGCTACCGCCCCGACTACCACGGCGCGCTGACCACGCTCGACACCATCGCGAAAACCTTCGGATGAGCGTGCTGCGTCGCCTCGTCATCGATATCTCGCCGCTGCGCGACAGCAAGGCGTTCCGCTATGTCTTCGCGGCGCGGCTGATCTCGCTGCTCGGCATCGGGCTGCTCATGGTGGCCCTGCCGGTGCAGGTCTATCAGCTCACCGGGTCGAGCCTGCACGTCGCGGGCGTCTCGGTGGTGACCGCGGTCGCGATGTTCGCGGGCAGTCTGTCCGGCGGTGTGCTGGCCGACCGGCACGATCGCCGGCGCACCATTCAGCTGGCGCGTTCGCTGGCCGGCGTCGGGTTCCTCATCCTCGGCGTGAACGCGCTGCTGGATCATCCACTGCTGTGGGTGATCTACGGCGCCGCGGTGCTGGACGGCGTGGCGGGCGGGGTGAGCAGTTCGGCGCTGATGGCCCTGACGCCGGCGCTGGTCGGCAGGCACCGGCTGGCGGCGGCGGGCGCGCTGATGACGCTCACCACGGAGCTGGGCACCGTCGTCACGCCCGGCCTCGCGGGCGTGATCATCGCTGCCAGCGGGGTTTCGGTGACCTACTTCGTCGCGGCGGCCGCCACGGCGCTCACCGTCACGCTGTTCCAAGAGGTGGGCGCGCATCCGCCGAGCGGCTCGGTGCACGAGCCGCCGTTGCGGGCGCTGCTGACCGGCCTGCGGTTCGCGCTCGGTCACCAGATCGTGCGCGGCACCCTGCTGGTCGGGCTGGCCGTGATGCTGGTCAGCGGTCCGCTGGTGCTGCTGCCCGCGTACGCGGACACGGTGCTGGGCGCGGGCCCGGCCGTGCTCGGCTGGCTGTACGGCGCACCGGCGGCCGGTGCGCTGGTCGGACTGTTCACCAGCGGCTGGACCGGGCGGGTGCACCGCAACGGGCGGGCCCTGCTCGCCTCGGTGGTGCTGCTGCCCGTCGCGCTGATCGTGGTGGGCGTCGGCGGCACCGCGGTTTTCGCGGTGCTCGGCCTGGCCGGCTTCGGCCTGGGGCGCGCGGTGAACGACACCTTCCGCTTCGCGGTGCTGCAACAGCACACACCCGACGACCTGCGTGGCCGGGTGTCGAGTCTGTGGCTGGTGCAGGCGGTTTCGGGCACCGCCGTCGGTTCGCTGGTGGCCGGCGTGCTCGGTCAGTACTTCGCCCCCGACACCGCGCTGCTCGTCTACGGCTGCGGCGCGGCGGTATTCGGGCTGCTGCTGTGTGTGGTCTCGCGTCCGGTCTGGCTGGCTACCTCGGCGGCCGACCGGCAGGCGGCCGAGCACCGTTAGGACCGGTGCGGCCCGTCGAGGCGAGTCCTGCGGCTCACCTCGACGGGCGGCCGCGCTAGGCGGACTGCGCCGCCTGCGCCGTGAGCGCGGCGCGCAGGGAACGGCGGCTGATCTTGCCGACGCCGGTCTCCGGGAAGCTCTCGACGACCTCGAGCAGGTCCGGGATCTTCCAGGTCGCCACGCCGCGCTCGCGCACGAACTGCCGGATCTGGCCGAGCGCGGGCGGGGTGGCCGGGTCGGTCGCGAGCACGAACACGCAACTGCGTTCGCCCAGCCGCTCGTCCGGCACCGACACGACGATCGCGTCCCGAATCAACGGATGGTCCAGCAGATGTGCCTCGATCTCCTCGGCCGAGATCTTCTCCCCGCCGCGGTTGACCCGGTCGCCCAGCCTGCCCTTCACCACCAGGTTGCCGTCCGGGCGCAGGTTGACCACGTCACCGGTGCGGTACCAGCCGTCCTCGGTGAACGAGGTCGCGTTGGCCTCGGCATTGCGGTAGTACCCGCGAATCGTGTACGGGCCCTTGGTGATCAGCAGACCGTCCGTGCCGGGCGGTACCGGCTCGCCCTGCTCGTCGACGACGGCGATCCGGTCGTGGTCCGACATCGGCCTGCCCTGCGTGGCCAGGATCACCTCGTCGGGATCGTCGAGGCGGGTGTAGCAGACCAGTCCCTCGGCCATGCCGAACACCTGCTGCAGGGTGACCCCGAGCGCGGGGGCGATCCGCCGCGCCAGCTCGTCCGGGCAGCGGGCGCCGCCGACGAGCAGCACCTGCAGGCTCGAAATGTCGTAGTCCGTCCCGGCTTCCGCGCGTTCCACCCACAGTCTGGCCAGCGGCGGCACGAGGCCGGTGATGGTCACGCCGAAACGCTGGATCGCGCCGAACGCGGTGGTGGGGGAGGGCTCGATGGCCATCGCCACGGTGCCGCCCGCGTACAGCACGCCGAGAATGCCCGGCGAACTCATCGGGAAGTTGTGCGCCACCGGCAGCACCGCCAGATAGACGCTGGTCTCGTCGAGTCCGCAGATCTCCACGCTGCGTCGCACGCTGTACAGGTAGTCGTCGTGGGTGCGCGGGATGAGCTTCGGCGTGCCGGTGCTACCGCCGGAGAGCTGCAGGAACGCGATGCCGGACGGGTCGACCGCGGGCAATTCGCGTGGCGCGGCGCGCAAATCGTCGAGTCCATGCGTGCCGCCCGGCGGCAGGGCCGGGCGCCGATGGTCCGGCACGAGGATCAGATGCCGCAGCTCGGGTGCGCTGTCGCGCAGCACCGCGCCGAGCGTGGCGTGATTGAAGCCCTGGTGGTGGTGACAGGTGACCATCGCGATCGCGCCGCTGGCCTGCGCGATCGGGAGCAGTTCGGCTTGGCGGTGCGCGGGCAGGCAGAAGACCGGCAGCGCGCCCGCGTAGAACAGGCCGAAGATCACCTCGACGAACTCGGCGATATTGGGCAGTTGCACGAGCACCCGATCGCCCTGCTGGATACCGAGATCGAGGAAACCCGAGGCCAGCGACCTGGCCCGGGTTTCCAGCTCGGCGTAGGTCCAGCGATTGCGGTCGTCGAGCACGGCGATGGCATCGGGTGTAGCGGCCGCGCGGCTGGTGAGCATGTCACCGAAGGTTTCTCCGGACCAGTAGCCCAGGGCGCGGTAGGTATCGACTTCGTTTGCCGGCCAAGGGGTTAGGTCGGATTGCGTGGACAAGACGAGCTCCTTACGTGCTGATCACACTTGGTTTACTTTCATCAAGAATTAAGGTTAGGCTAAGCATATGTCTCGAGATGGTAAAAGTGGTGGCGGTGTGATCATCACCGGTGCTGCTGGTGGCATCGGACGGGCTGCGGCACAGATCTTCGCGGCCCGGTCCGCGGCGCCCGTGGTGCTCTGGGACCACGATCCCGCAGTGCACCGCGCAGCGGAAGAGATCCGGTCGAGCCGCACCGGTGTCGACACCCACGCCGAACAGGTCGACGTGACCGACGCCGCGTCCGTCGATCGGGCCTTCGCCGCCGCGGTCGAGCGGATCGGCCCGCTCGAGTCGGTGGTGCACGCCGCGGGTGTGCTGGAAACCGGCCGGATCGCGGAACTGACCGGCGACCAATGGGATCGGTGCCTGGCGGTGAACGCGACCGGCACGATGAACGTGACCCGCCGGGCCGCCGCGCTGCTCGCCGCGCGCGGTGGCGGCTCGATCGTGGTCGTCACCTCCAACGCCGCGAACACCCCTCGGGTCGGCATGGCCGCCTACAGCGCGTCCAAGGCCGCGGCCGCCGCGTTCGCCATGGCGCTCGGGCTCGAGGTGGCCGCCGCGGGCGTGCGGGTGAACATGGTCTCGCCCGGTTCCACCGACACCGCCATGCTGCGCGGTATGTGGGATCACGCCGCGACCGAATTGCCCGCCGCGGCCCGCGATCAGGTGCTCGCGGGCGACCCGGAGCGCTTCCGGCTCGGCATCCCGCTGCGCCGGGTGGCCCAGCCCGAGGACGTCGCCGAAGGCATCTATTTCCTGACTTCTCCCCGCGCCCGCCATATCACCATGCACGACCTGCGGGTGGATGGCGGCGCGACGTTCGACGCATGACGGCTCTGTTCCGACCCACAAGGAGATAACTGTTGGCTATCCCGCCGATCGCACCGTATTCGATACCGGCGCGCGAGGACGTCGCCGTCAATCGGGTGCCATGGACGCTGGATTCATCGCGCGCCGCGCTGCTGATCCACGACATGCAGCGGTACTTCATCGACGCGTACCAGCTCGACCAGGAACCGATCTCGACCGCCGTCGCGAACATCCGGCGCCTGCGCAAGCAGTGCACCGAGGCCGGGGTCCCCGTGGTCTTCACCATGCAGCCCGGTGACCAGCACCCCTCGCGGCGCGGCATTCTCGCCGACTTCTGGGGCAGCGGACTGAGCAACGGCCCCGAGGCCGAGGTCGTCGCCGAACTGGCGCCCGGCCCCTCCGATATCCAGGTCACCAAGTGGCGCTACTCCGCGTTCCAGCGCACCGACCTGCGCGAGTTGCTGAATCACTACAACCGCGACCAGTTGATCATCACCGGCGTCTACGCGCACATGGGCTGCATGCTCAGCGCGGCGGAGGCGTTCATGAACGACATCCAGCCGTTCCTGGTGCTGGACGCGACCGCCGACTTCGGCCGGGACGAGCACCTCATGGCCATGGACTACGTCGCCCGCCGCTGTGGCGCGGTGACCACCACCGACGCGCTGGATTACGCGCTGCGGCAATCGAATGCGGCCTGACCCGGGCTTTCGACTAGTTGGAGGAGTGTTATGACCGAGCCGGTTACCATCGGCCGCGAGGATGTGATCGCCGATATCGCGGCGGCACTGGGCGTCGCACCGCACGAGGTCCCCGAAGACGGGGATCTCACCGACGCCGGCCTGGATTCGGTGCGGTTGATGTCGCTGGTCGAGAAGTGGCGGGCCGGCGGCGCGACGGAGGCGGATTTCGCCACCCTGGCCGCCGAGCCGGTGCTCGGTGTCTGGCTCGACGTCCTGGTACCCGGTCACGCGGATCGGACATGACGGGCGGCACCGGTGACGAGATCGTCGATATCGCCGGGATCGGTTTCGGGCCTTCGAATCTCGCGTTGGCGATCGCGCTCGAGGAGCACAACCAAGACCGCGCGCACGAGCGGCTGAGCGCCCGGTTCGTCGAGTCGAAAGAGCGGTTCGAGTGGCATCCCGGCATGCTGCTGCCCGGCGCGACGATGCAGATCTCGTTCCTGAAAGACCTTGTCACGCAGCGCAATGTGCGCAGCAGGTACAGCTTCCTGAACTATCTGAAAGAGCACGACCGGCTCACCGATTTCATCAACCTGTCGACCTTCCGGCCCACCCGGCTGGAGTTCCAGGACTATCTGCGGTGGGCGGCGCGCACGGTGGACGCCGAGGTGTCCTTCGGTACCACCGCGGTGTCGGTGGCCGCGGCGGGCGACTACTTCGAGATTCAGCTCGACGGTGCCGCGCCCGGCGTGCTGCGAGCGCGCAACATCGTGGTGGCCGTGGGCCTTTCGGCGCGGCTGCCGGAGGGGGTGGCGGCGAGCGCGCGGGTGTTCCACAGTCATCGCCTGCTGCCCAGCCTGGAAACACTGCCGCGGTTGCGGCACAACAGGTTCGTGGTGCTGGGCGCCGGGCAGAGCGCGGCCGAGGTGGTCGGGCATCTGCATCAGCGCTACGAAGACGCGCGAGTGCACGCGGTGTTCGGCAAATACGGGCTCAGCCCGGCCGACGACAGCCCGTACGCGAACCGGATCTTCGACCCGGCCGCCGTGGACGACTTCTACGCGTCCTCGCCGGAGTTGCGGCGGCAGTTGATGACCTATCACCGCGGCACCAACTATTCCGCGGTGGAGCCCTCACTCATCGAGCGGTTGTACGCGCAGGAGTACGCCGAGCGGGTCGCCGGTGATCGGCGGTTGTTCATGCACGGGGCCTCGACGGTCGCGAGCATCGAGGATTCCGGCAGCGGGGTCCGGGTCGACGTGACGCACGGGCCGACCGGCCTCACCGAGACCCTGATGTGCGATGCGGTGGTGTGCGCCACCGGCTTCCGGCCCGGCGACGTCCGGACCGTACTCGGGGAACTGGCCGGATCCGTCGCGTTCGAGAGCGGACAGGTCCAGGTGACCCGGGACTACCGGCTGGTGCCGACCGCGCCGCTGCCCGGCGATATCTATCTGCAAGGCGGCACCGAGCACACGCACGGGCTCTCCTCGTCGCTGCTGTCGAATATCGCGGTGCGCACCGGCGAGATCGTGCGCTCGGTCGCGCGGGCGGCGACGGGTGCGCGGACCGATCGCGCGGCGGACCGGGCGGGGAGGTAGCTACGCGATCTCCAGGCCCCGCCCGCCGGCGGAATGTGCGAAACTCGGTGCCGGACTTGGCATCCGGGTTGTTCGCGCGCACTTAAGCAAATCTAAACAGTGACAACGAACATGTTGACAAAATAAGGTGTGGCTATCCTAAGCTTCCGGCATCCCGACCACACCTACGAAGGACTTCGAAGAATGCTGATGAGGAACCTCGCCGCGACAGCCACCATGCTGATCGCCGCACTCGGTGTCGCCGCAGGCACCGCGGCCGCCGACCCGGCCGCTGCCGATGCGCCGATCAATTTCACCGCCGAGTCCACCGACACGCAGGCCATCGTCTCGCTGGACGCCGGCTCGATCGTGGTCGAGGACGGCGCGCTGAAGATCAAGGCCGCCAACGGAAACGTCGTCGCGGGCACCCCCCTGAAGTTCCGGCTCGACGAGTTCGAGTTCCCGATCGCGGCCGATATCGCCGGCCGCACGGCGACCCTGACCCCGCAGCTGGACATGAGCAAGGCCGTCTACAAGCCGGTCGCGCTGCCGTTCGAGGACAAGGCGCCGTGGAAGAGCGAGTACGACCGTGAGCAGGCCGCCTGGTCCCGCATGACGGGCACGATCAGCCTCGGTGCGAGCATCGCCACCCTGGTCGGCGGCCTCGGCGGCGCGGCCGTCGGCTGTGTGCTCGGCGGCATCGTCGGTGGCGCGGTGGTCGGCGGCACCATCGTCGGCCTGTTCGGTCCGTTCCTGGGCGGCATCGCCGCGGGTTGCCTCGGTGGCGCGGCCGCCATGGGCGCGCTCGGCACCGTCGCGGGCCAGATCTTCATCACCGCCCCGGTGGCGATCGGTGCGGCTATCCAGTACTTCACCACGATCAACCAGCCGTTCAACCCGGCCAAGTAAGACCTGACCCGGGTCGACCGTGCGAACCGCCCCTCAGAAGGGGGCGGTTCGTACTTTTTCTGGCACCGAGCCGCCTGGAGTGGCTTGCCCCGCAACGGGTTCGGTGCCGCCGACGCGTGCGTTCGAATCCGCGGTAATCCTTGCGATGTGTTCACCGCTGGCGATAGCCTGCCTGACTAGTTGCTGGACAGGGACGCCGGACGGGCGTTCTTCGCATCTCACTTTCGAGGAGCTCGTCGCGTGCGGATCTCGGTTCGAACATTGGCCGCGTTGGCGGCAGCAGCTCTACTCGGCGTGGTTCCGGGAGTGGCGCAGGCCGATCCCGCGCCGGCCTCGGACAATTGCCGATCGTTTCCCTTCGAGGTCGCCCGGGGTCAGTTGGCCTCGACATTGTGCCTGCCCGCCGACGGCACGGCCGATACGGTCATGGTGCTCATGGCCGGTTCGAATTACAACGGCTCCTATTGGGATTTCCAGTACGCCCCCGAGACCTACAACTTCCGGCGCGCGATGAACGCCGCGGGATTGGCCACCCTCGTGGTCGATCGGCTCGGCAACGGCAACAGCACGCATCCGCCGAGCCTGACCCTCACCGCGACCGCCACCGCGGACGCGCTGCACGACGTCGTGCAGGCACTGCGCGCCGGGCTCGCCGGCGCCGCGCCGTTCGCGAAGGTGATCAGCGTCGGCCATTCGCTGACCTCGGGCACCGCGGTGATCGAGGCGACCACACATCATGATGTGGACGGCGTTGTGCTCACCGGGTATTCGCACTCGCTCAATATTCCGGAGACCCTCGGCGTGATCTCCACCTACTATCCGGCGGTGCAGGACCCCAAGTTCGCCGGAAGCGGGCTCGATGCCGGCTATCTGGTGTCCCGGCCGGGTACCCGGCTGCACGACTTCTTCGATCCCGACAATGTCGACCCGCAGGTCCTCGCGGTCGACGAGCAGAACAAGGAAGTCTTCTCGCTCACCGAATATCCCGACGGCCTGACCTCCACCCTGCCCGGTATGTCCAGTCTGATCACCGCGCCGGTGCTGCTCGTCAACGGCGGCCGGGATCGATTGTCCTGCGGCACCAACTATTCGGTCTGCACGGACTCGGCCACCCTGCTGGCTTCGGAGTCCCAGTACTTCGGCCCGGCCGCGAAGTTGCGCGCCTTCGTGCTGCCCGGCAGCGGGCACTCGGTCAACTTGGCGCGCAACACTCGCGACTATCAGGCGGCCGTCATCGACTGGGCGAATTCGATGGTCCGGCCGTAACACCTCACTGCGCCTTGGCCTCGGGGATATAAGCGGAGTCACGGGCGCCGATCTGGGCGGGCACCTGCTGCCGCGACGCCGACTCGAGTTTCGGGCGCCGGATATCGAACAGGCCCGCGGCGCCGAACTTCCGGACGAGTTCGGTATCGGTGATCGCGTCCAGGAACTTCTCCACATACGGGGATTTGTCGCGGGCGTGCACGGTCAGCTCGCGCCGGATCGGGCGGGGCAGCCGGACAATGGACACCAGGCGCGAGGACCCGTGCAAGGCCATGCGGGGTACCAGCGCCACGCCGACACCGTGTTCCACCAGGCTCAACGCGGTGGATACGTCGGGTGCCCGTACCGCGAACCGGATGTGCACGCCGGCCCGGCCCGCCTCACGCGAAAGGATATCCGTGAGATCGGAATTCGCGCCGCAGCGAATCCACGGCGCCTCGATCAGCTGCTTCCAGGAACCGTCGAAGCTGTTGCGATGGCTGTGGTGGCACACGACGACGAGTTCCTCCTCGCCGAAGCAGTGGAACACCTTTGCGGTGGACCGCTCCAGCGGACCGACGGCGAGATCGAGCGCGCCCTCGTCGAGGGTGGAGTGCAGTTCGCGGATATCGGTGAACGACCGGACCTCGATGTTGTCGATATTGCGCTCCAGCCGCATCCGATAGATCAGCGGCGGCAACAGTTTCTGCGCGATCGTCGGCGTCGTGCCGACGGTCATGACGCCGTCGCCGAACGTTTGACCCATGGCCATCGCCTGCCGGACCGAGTCGACGACGTCGGAGGCCTGGGTGAAGAACTCGCGGCCGAACTTGGTGAGCCTCGATCTTCGGGATCGGGGGTCGAACAGTTTCCGGCCGAGCGAACTCTCCAGTGAGTCGATCTGCTGCGACATCGCGGACGGCGTTATTCCGAATCGGCGCGCCGCCGCGGACAGTGAACCCAGTTGCACCGTGTTCACAAAGTAATCGAACTGCCGCAACGTGATCGTGTTGGAAGTGAGCAAGGGATAATCAGACATCGGCAACCTTCATATCGAGCCTTCGGCTCATCTACCGCACTTGCGGTCCTTCACTGAAATTTAAGTGAGCATCCGTCGCCGAGTCGTGGCAGTTGCCGATCAGCGTCGATCGACTTCGACTTCCGGCTCTTTCCGTTTACCGTGCGTTCATATCTCGAATGGTGCGGCGATGGCCGGGAAAGAACTAACTCGGAGATCGTGCCGACTTGCGCGGAGTCAGTATCTACGCGGGTGCAGGATACGTCAATGTGGAAGTGTTTATCGTTCTGTTATCTGGATCACCTTGCCACTTCGCACACTGACTCGCTTGCTCTCGCTACCTGGGGTGATGGCTGCTGAACCGCCTTCTGGGTCCGCCGAGCGCGCCCCTGCATCGTGCTCATCGGATACTGGATCGTAACCGTGCCGGTCTCGAAGTATGGGCCGTGGGGTGCTTATTCAATCGAAACTTAACGCAATGTTAGAGCGGCTAACAACCGGTGGACATCTTGTACCGGATGACAATCCGGCTTGTTCGTTGCGACAACTCTCGCGATATAGCGGAACGGCTATGAATCAGGCGGTTTACGTGATCGCGTCGTGATCGGAGAATTGTCCGTTTCGACGCTGTACGTGATCTGACCGTGATCGCCGATCCAACGTCTGTTAATTGGGGTCTTGATTCGATGTAAGAATGTTCTCGCGGCCTTGTCGGGTGTCCGCGGCGCTCGTACGCTTCGAATCGGAAGCCAGCACGCTGGAACCGCGTACTAGACCGCAGAGTCGCGGCTAGCCGGTCCGGCCGGTCGCAGTGTCGCGGCCGGCTGGAATCGGCGATCAATTCGACTCAGTCGATCCGATGGACGATCGGCCATTTCGAAGGAAGACATCTTGGGTAAGCACAGCGCGCCGAGAAATACCTATGTCCCCGCCCGGATGGCGATGCTGTCCACGGTGACGCTGATCGGCATGGCGGTCTCGGCCAATGCCGGAGCCGGCGAGCCGGCGCCGCACGCAGGGGGTGCGGTCCGCGACGGTGCCACCGCGGCTCCGGAACCGACAGTGGCCGTGCCTGTTTCGCGCACGCCCGGAGACGCGCGGGCGCAGCGGCCGGAAATCGGTGCGCCCGCACAACAGTCGAGTCGCACCGAGCGCGCGGAACCGGAGCCCGGCACCACGGCGGCGCTGATCGAGAGCGCGCAGACATTGCTCGAGCTGGGCGGTCCGGCCCTGCAGGAGCCGATGCGCGTGGTGATCAAGGCGCTCGCGGCGGCGCTCAGCGCGGGCAACGCCGCGATCGGTCCCGAGGTGGCCAAGGGGATCAACCAGTTGCTCGCCGGCGTCGCACCTGCCCCCGCCGGCGCCGGTGCGCCCAGGCACGCGGCGATCGTCTCGGACGACGAGGTGGAACCCGTCGACGACTCGACCTACGACAGCGATGACGCGGCTTCCGAGACCGATGACTCGACTTACGCCGACGCGGCTGCCGATGACCCGACCTATGCCGACGACGACTCGGCGTACGACTCCGATGAATCAGCTTATGCGGCTGATGATTCGGCTTATGTGACCGACGACGACGCCGAGTGGGCTCCGCTCGCGCTCGGGCCGAGCGTCGGCTGACAACCGAACAACACACCGATCGACAACTTCACGAAGGATATTGTGCGTTTCTCGCCAGCGACCATGCTGTCTCTGTCCACCGCTGTCGGCGCCTCGGCGATTGCCGTGGCCGCGCTCGCCGGAGCCCCTGCGGCTCAGGCCGCACCCTCGGCCGAATCGCCCGCCGATGCGGTGATCAGCCTGACCAACGACGAACGCGCGAAGGCCGGCTGTCCGGCGTTGCGCGCGGAAAGTCATCTCACCCAAGCCGCACAGGGCCATTCGGAGGACATGGCCGCCGGCAACTTCATGGACCACAACTCGTCGAAGGGCGATCCGGGCGCGCGGATCCGCGCGGCGGGATACAAGCCGCAGACCTGGGCGGAGAACATCGCCGCCGGATATCAGAGCGCCGACGACGTGGTCGAGGGGTGGATGAACAGCCCCGGGCACCGCGCCAACATCCTGAACTGCGGCCTGCGCGATATCGGTGTCGGATACGCGAAGGCGCGCAACGGAACTCCGTACTGGACCCAGAACTTCGGCACCTCGAGCCAACCGGACTCCGGTAAACCGACGGACGGTAAGCCCGGCAAGCCGACCGACGGCCAGCCGGGTAAACCCGATAAGCCCGGCCAGCCCGGCCAGCCCGGCGGTGGCGATCCCTCCGACGGTGACTGTGCGAACCCGTCCGACGGCGGCTCGCCGTGGGATCCGTGGGGCGATTGGTCCGATGGCGGCGGTGATTCCTGGGATCCGTGGGGGGACGGTGCCGATGGTGGCGGTGATTCCTGGGATCCGTGGGGCGAGGGTGCCGACGGCGCGGGCGACTCCTGGGATCCGTGGGGCGATTCCGCTTGGGACCCTTGGGGTTCCGACGATGCCGCCGAGTCGTCGTGGGATCCGTGGAGCAACGGCTTCGACGCCCCGATTCGCAATGTCTTCGAGCAGTTGGCCGCTCGGACGAGTCAGCGCTGACTCGAGAGGTAAGCCACAAACTCGCTTTGTGGTTTACCGGGTCTTCGCGGGACCGGCCGCACCCGCGGGGGCTTCGGATCAGCACGCGAGGGTGCCGCCGGACCGAGGACGTGTCCGGCGGCATCCGCTGTTCGTGCGGCGCGTTCAGTCCGCCGGTGCCAGTGGCCCCGACGGGCCGAAGGCCAGGTCGGCGAAGCGCTCGCCGATGCGACGGTGCGTCGCGGTATCCGGATGCAGCTGATCCGGCAGCGGCAACTCGGCGAAATCCTGCTCGCCGTACAGCACTCGGCCGTCGAGATAGTGCAGGTTCGGGTCGTCGGCGGCACGCTGTTCGACGATGCGGACGAGTTCGTCGCGCACGACCGCGAGGGTCAGTTTTCCGTTCGCTCGCTCCGCCGGATCACCGAGCGCGCGGAAACGCACGCGCTGACCGTCGAAGTCCAGCGCGCCCGGGCCGGGGGTGTCCTCATGGATGGGACAGAGGATCGGCGACACCACCAGCAGCGGGGTGTCCGGGTGGCCGTCCCGGATGGTGTCCAGGAAGCCGTGCACCGCCGGGGTGAAGGCGCGCACCCGCATCACATCGCTGCTCACCAGGTTGATGCCGAGCTTCAGACTGATCAGGTCCGCGGGTGTGTCCCGGATCGTCCGGGCGACGAACGGATCGAGCAGACAGTTGCCGCGCAGGCTGAGGTTGCGCAGCGAGACGCCCCCGCGCACCGCCGCCAGCGCGGGCCAGGTCGCGGTCGGGCGGTCGGCGTTCGAGCCGTGACTGATCGAACTGCCGTGGTGCAGCCAGACTTTCCGGCCGTCGGCCGGAGCGGGCCGGACCGGCGCGTCGGTGCGTAGTGCCACCAATGCGGCGGTTTCGGTGTGCGGCAGCCAGATCTCGATGTCCTTGGCGCCGGCGGGCAGGTCGAACCGGAGGGTGCCTGCTGCCGCCTCCGCGGTGACGACGGCCTGTGTGGTCATGTCGACGAGCCGGCCGATGCCCGGCACGGTCGCATTACCGGCCGGGCGGCCGTCGACGAGCAGTTCGTATACGCCGGCGGCGGGCGCGGGTACGCCAGGATAGAACGCCCTGATAGGCAAAGCGTCCAGTTCGATGCGGGTCGCTTCGGTCCGGAACGCCAGGCGGACACCGGCGGGCTGAGCCTCGACCGTCGCCAGGTAGTCATCCGGAAACTGGGTGCGGGCCGCGGCCGGAAGTCGGTGCGGGAGTAGACCGTCGGCGGTGAGCTCGACGTCTAGCGTGCCGTGTAACAGTGGTTCGATCGGGGTCGTGATCCAGTCGGTCATAGCTGGTCCTCGAGGGTAGGGGAGCGTCAGGCCGTCAGACGGTAAGTGCGGCGCGCGGTTTCGGAGAAGAGTGCGGCGAGCTCGGTGGCCGAGGCTCCGGCGGCGAGTCGCTTGAAGGTGTTCCACAGCGTCGCGTACCCGGTGCCCATCTTTTCCACGGGAAAGTTGCTCTCGAACATGCAGCGCTGCGGTCCGAACGCCTCGATGCAGGTGTCGAACCATGGCCGCCAGTGCTCGGCGAGTTCCGCCGAAGTCGGCGGCGTGGGCGCGGTCAAGTAGTCGAATGCGGCGGCGGTGGCGAGGAGACCGCCGAGCTTGCACACCACGTTCGGCCGCTCGGCCAGGGCTCGGATGCCGCGCGCCCAGGTGGCGAAATGCGCGTCGCGGTCGCGCGCGTAGGGACCGAAACCGAGCGGAGCGCCGCAGTGGTCGAGCACCAGACGCAGTTCGGGCACCGCATCGGCCAGTTCGGCGGCGTCGGCGAGTTGCGGGGACAGGATCCACAGGTCGAGCGTGAGATCACGGTCGGCGACGACGCGCACGCTGTCGCGGATGCGCGGCTCGGCCAGCATGTGCGGTCGGGCCCCGGGATGGCTGAGCGCGAGCCGGTCGCTCGCGTCCCAGCTCGCCGCGTAGCGCAGGCCGCGGAAACGGCCCTGCCCCGCCTGCAGGTGCGCTTCGATGACCCGGTCGACGACGCGGGCCTCGAATTCGAAGTCGACCCGGCCGATGATCCCGGCCGCCACCCTGGTCGAGCCGCCTGCGGCGGCGCTCGCCGCGGCCAGGCTCGCGACGAACTCCGTCTCGCCGACCGGTCGCAGCTCGGCCGGTCCGTCGGTGCGATAGGCCGACAGGCATTCGGCATGGATCGTGGCGACCACGTGGTGTCCGCTGCCGAGGTCCGCCGCGAATTCGTCCAGCAGATAACGGAATCCGGGATGCTGCCAGAGGTGGTGATGCGGATCGATGATGGGCAGCTCCGGTAGGAGGATCTCCTCCCGCGCCTGGTGCGCGAGCCAGCCCGGATCGGGCGGGTGGATCCGCCCGAACTCGGTTGGCCGAGTGCCGCGGGCCACCGGGTGACTCATAGTCACCACCCCTTATCCTGTAGTTGCTGGCTCATTTAACAAGTAGATACGCTAAATTACCTAGGGGCATTAGGCAAATTAGTTGATCCTGTAGTCACACGAGGAGAAGGTATGGCGCGCGCGCGAGTCACGAGTGAGAACCTGATCGAGGCGGCGGCGGAACTCGCCGACGAGATCGGCTTCGAGAAGGTGACCGTCCCGGCGCTCGCCCGCCGGTTGGGCGTGAAGGACGCGAGCCTGTACTCGCGGTTGGCCAGTGCGCGCGAGCTGCGCGTCAAGATCGCGGTCATGGCGCTCGCCGAACTCGCCGACAAAGTCGCCGACGCGTTGGCGGGGCGTGCGGGCAAGGAGGCGCTGGTGGCGTTCGCCAACGCCTACCGCGACTATGCGAAGCAGCATCCCGGCCGGTACGCCGCGATGCAGCTGGATTTGGACCCGGCGACCGCCGAAGCCAGTGCCGCACGCAGACATTCGCAGATGACCCGCGCCATCCTGCGCGGGTATCACCTCGACGAGCCGGCCGAAACCGACGCGATCCGCCTGCTGCACGGCACCTTTCACGGTTACGTGCAGCTCGAACTGGCGGGTCGCTACGACAGCCACCCGCGCGCGGTGGAGGACTCGTGGGCACGCGCCCTCGACGCCCTCGACGCGCTGCTCAGCAACTGGCCGAGCGCCTGATCATCTGCGGCGCAACAGGACTCCGCGGATGAACGCGGCCTGGCCCGAGTGCTGGATATCGTCGTCCACGACGCTGACCAGCCGGACGCCGAGGGTGACCGGCGGATCCCAGCGGGTGTCGACGACGCGGGGGAGGTCGGCGTCGGTGAGGCCGGAGACATAGTCGATCGTCTGCGCGTGCACCGCGTCGTAGTAGCCGAGCAACAGTTCGACGGGCACTCGGCCGAGCTGCTCGATCTCGGCCGGGGTGTGTCCGTAGCCGGTCGCCTCGTCGGCGAAGGGCAGGCCGAAGCGGTCCGCCCAGCCCGCGGCCGTCCACACCTGGTCCAGTCGCGCGACCTCGGCGATGTGATCGTCTTGGACCCGGGTCAGGTGCCAGAGCAGCCAGGCGACGGAGTTGGCACCCGGGTCCAGGCGCACCCCCAGTTCGTCGGGGGTCAGGTCCGCGACGGCACCGTGCACGTTCTCTCGAACTCGGCCGAAAGCGTCGATCAACAAGTCAGCGCTGGTCATGTTCGGGTTCGAACGCGCGGGGGCGTCTGTTATTCCCGGCACGGGCCGGTGCGGCTGTCGCCGCCTGCCCGGTGAATTCCGCCGGTGCACCTTGTAAGAAAGGCGTGAATTCTTCGCGACGCCGGACGTCGGGATGGACCGGTAGGGTTGCCGCTATTACGCTGACCGGACGACGGCGCGGAATGACAGAACTCGGGAGTGTGGCAGGCTCGGATAATGATCGGACATCGGCGCCGGTAGATGCGGGCTATCGGATGGCGGTCCGCGCTCGCTTCATATGTCATCGATAGATGTTGTGGTGCAGCATGATTCGCAGATCAGCGCAGATGTTGTGCCGCGTTTCCTGGGCGTTGATCGAGACGATGATGCGGGTGCGGCGGATATTCGTGATAAATCGTAGTACTCGGTGTCGTGACCGGCCTGCGCACTATTTGCAAGCCGGTACTTAAAAGAGTGAAGCGCAGCTGAAATATTACGGTAGAGGCAGCTGAATGCAGATCACCCGACAATTCTTGCGAAGCAGTGGAGGTACAGCAGCAGTGGGTAGACGTTTCTTCCGGCCGGACGGTGGCCGGAAATTCAGACCGATTCGCGCGATCCTCGGTGTGCTGACGATCGGTGTGGCCATGGCCGCGACCGGGACGGTCACCGCGAGCGCCCAGCCGATCTGGCCCCTCCCGGACCCCGACCCGTTCTATGCCGCGCCCGCCGACATCGCGAGCAAGGCCCCCGGCGACGTGCTCGACAGCCGGCCGATGCCGCCGCTGTTCTTCTTCCCCGGCGCCACGGTCACGCTGATCAAGTTCCGGTCCACGAACTCGCAGGGCGAGCCGATCGCGGCGACCACGACGGTGCTCACGCCGCTCGGTCACCGCGCCGACGCGCCGCTGCTCTCGTTCCAGCACATCATCAACGGACTCGGCACCCAGTGCGCGATCTCGCACGGGCTCTACGCCAACGACACCAACTTCATCGTGCCGTTCGCGCCGGTGCTGAACGTCGCGCTGGCGCGCGGCTGGAGCGTCGCGCTGCCGGACCACCTGGGCCCGAACAGTGCTTACGGCGCAGCGAAATTGGGCGGTCGGATCACCCTCGACGGGATCCGTGCGGCGCAGCGACTGCCGCAGCTCGGCCTCGGGCGGAGCCCGGCCGCGGTGGCCGGTTACTCGGGTGGCGGTATGGCGACCGCCTGGGCCGCCGCGCTGGCGCCGACGTATGCGCCGGAACTGAATCTGGTCGGCGCCGCCGAAGGCGGGGTGCCGATGAATCTGACCACCATGGGCTGGGCGATCGGGCACAACCAGCATCCGGCGTTCGGGCTCGGCTTCGCCGCCGTGCTCGGCCTGGAGCGGGAGTACCCGGACCGCCTGCCGATCACCAGCGCGCTGAACGAGCGCGGGCTCGCCGCGGCGCGGGGCATGGCGAACAGCTGCACCAACGACCTGATCGCGCGCGGGGTCGGGCACAGCTTCGACGACTACGCGAAAGACATTGTGCTGGCCCATGATCCGAAGGCGTGGGCGGTGGCGGACGAGAACAGCGTCGAACTCTACGACGGTGTTCCGGACGCGCCGGTCTTCGAATGGCATTCGCCGCAGGACGGGCTGATCCCGCTGGACGCGATCACCAACACGGTGCACCGGTACTGCCGCGCGGGCGTCAAGGTGCAGGCGGAGCTGTACCCCACACCCGATCACCTGACGGCCGCCGAACTCGGGTTGCCATCGATGATGAACTGGCTGGACGGGCGCTTCGCCGGCAAGCCCGCGCCGAGCAACTGCGGATAATCGGATAGTTCCGGATCGCCCCGCGTGGTAGCCGACCACGCGGGGCGAACTGCGTCGCGCTCAGTCGCGCGCGGGCACTTCGCAGCCGTCGGGGCCGCAGGCGTCCGCGCCGCCGATCGTCTGCAGGACCGGTCGGTGCTCGGCCCAGGCCTGCTCGAGTGCCTGGGCGAACACCGCCTCGGGCTGGGCGCCGGAGACGCCGTACTTGCGATCGAAGACGAAGAACGGGACACCGGTCGCGCCCAGCTCGGCCGCTTCCTGTTCGTCGGCGCGCACGTCGTCGGCGTAGGCCGTCGGATCCGCGAGGACCGTGCGCACGGCCGACTCGTCGAGTCCGGCAGCCGCGGCGAGCCGTGCCAGCCGGTCGTGATCGGCGAACAGCGACTGCTCCTCGGCGAAGTTCGCGCGGTAGAGAGCGTCGAGCAGTTCTTCCTGTCTGCCCTGGGCGAGGGCGAAGTGCAGCAGGCGGTGCATGTCGAACGAGCTGCCGTAGTCGCGGCCCTCGGTCAGGTACGGCAGACCGAGTTCGGCGGCTTGCGCGCCGATCCCGCGTTCGTTGGCCGCGGCCTGTGCTTCGCTGATCCCGTATTTGCGGGCGATCTTCGCGATCACCGGCCCGGACTCGTCCGCGGGCAGCGTCGGGTCCAATTCGAACGACCGGTGCACCACCTCGACGTCGGCGCGATGGGCGAACTCGGCCAGCGCCGCCCCGAACCGCGCCTTGCCCAGGTAGCAGAACGGGCAGTTGATGTCGGTCCAGATCTCGACCCGCACGGGCGTCCTCACTCTCGTCGCAATCCCCTGAACAGCCAACACGCCGATATTCGGTTCTGTTCCCACAAGCTGCCTGCTCGGCAATCTGCCCAGCAGGGCCGATCGATCTAGAAATGACTGAGACAGACTGTTACCGTAAACCTGTGTAACATTAACCTCGACCCGATATGAGGTAGACGTCATGGCAACACAGTCGGCAACGGCGCCGTCTCGCACCGCAGCAAAGGGTGAGTACACGGCGATCCTGACCACCCTGTCCGAAGGCTCGGTCAATCGGCACTTCGATCCGTACACCGAGATCGACTGGGAATCCGCCGAATGGGCGGTGATCCCGAACGATCCGCGCTGGATTCTCCCGGCCGCCACCGATCCGCTCGGCGCGCACCCCTGGTACCTCGCATTGCCGGAAAGCCGCAAGATCGAGATCGGGATGTGGCGGCAGGCCAATATCGCGAAGGTCGGGCTGCAGTTCGAGGAGCTGCTCATCGGCGGGGTGATGAACTATCTGTTCGCCAAGGTGCCCAACGGCTCGGCCGAGTTCCGCTATCTCAATCACGAGGTCGCCGAGGAGGTCAACCACACCCTGATGTTCCAGGAGATGGTCAACCGGATCGGCGCGGACGTCCCGGGCATGGGCTCGATCATGAAGCTGCTCGGCCCGCTGGTGCCGCTGCTCGGCCGCTTCTTCCCGACCACCTTCTTCGTCGCGGTGCTCGCCGGTGAGGAACCGATCGACCATGTGCAGAAGCAGGTGCTGCGCGCGGGCGAGGACGTGCACCCGATCATGCGCGACGTGATGCGGATTCACATCGCCGAGGAGGCCCGGCATATCGCCTTCGCACACGAATACCTGCGGCACCGGGTCCCGAAGCAGCACCCGGTACAGCGTGCGACCCTGTCGCTGGCCTACCCGATCATCATGTTCATCGCCTGCGACCTGATCGTGAAGCCGCCGCGATCGCTGTTCCGCGAGTTCGACATCCCGAAGGGCATCCGGCGCGAACTGTTCTGGCGCAGCGCCGAGGCCAGGGCGCGGCGGCGCGACTTCTTCGGCGAGGCCAGGATGCTGGCCGCCGAGATCGGGCTGATGAACCCGGCGGCCAAGCTGGCCTGGCGGGCGCTGCGGATCGACGGCAAAGAGTCGCGCTACCGCGGCGAACCGGTGCGCACGCACTCCTGATCGCGAACGAAGGCCCGGCGGTAGCGCACCGCCGGGCCTTCGCCGTTTTCCGGGTGAGCCGGACGGGTCGCACGCCCCGGTCCCACCCGGTCGAATTCGGTTCCGATTTCGGTCCGAAATCGGAACCCCGGCGGTATCGTGACTGGATCCGGCCTGCTCAGCGCGGTGGTTCAGGCTCGGAATCCGTAGTACCGCAAGCACCTTCGGCGAGGAGGTACCGATGCAGAGGCGCATCTCGTGGCAGGTGTTCCGGCGTCACATCGTCCGGGGGTTGCTCTTGTACGGGGCCTGCGTGGGCGGGTCGGTGCGCTGCTTCATCGAGGCCGAGCGGATCGAAGCGGCCCGCGCTCAATCGCCGGTCGTCCCCGGCCCGGACGCGTGGGATTGGTCCGTGCCACACCAGTGGTACGACATCGCGCACAAGCGCTGAGCGGATCGTCGGGCCCCGAGTTCCCGGGGTGTTTCGGCCTGGACCGAAACATGGTGCGTCCCACCCGCTCTCCTTCATAGGCTGCTGAGCAGTGACTATGAGGAGTGCAACGATGATGAAGGACGTAGCGGCGCCCGCCGGCGGCGAGGTCGCGCTGGTGGTGGCGCGGTGCGCCGACGGGATGGCGACGGAGTGGAAGCGAGGCAGGCGGCGGTGGCAGATCATGTGGTCTCGCAGGGGCGAATCGGTGCCGCGGGAAGCGCCGCATCCGGGCAATACCGACGAACTGCTGACGAGCATCGATCCGCTCGTGGCGGTGCGGTGGCAAGGCTTGCGGTGAGCCGCGCATGAAGCGGATCATCTTCACGCCGGAGGATCTCGTCCGGATCCGGGTCGGGTCGCCGCTGGGCGCCCTGGGCGAAACCATGCTGGCCACCCGGGCCGTGCAACGCTCGAATGTCACCGTCTACACGGGCTGGCGGCAGCAGGTCGGTGCCGCGATCCCGTCCGACTTCGGCCGGATCGCCGAGATCTTCCCCGCAGAGGAGAACTTTCTCGACCTGATCACGCCGACCCGGGGCGCGCGGACGATGTCCGGCGGCATCGAAGCGCTGCATCTGGCCTCGCGGCTGGAGCTGCGCAACGAGGTGGAGACCGTGGTGCGCCGGCGGGCGGAGATCGGCGAAACCCCGCTGCCCTCCTGGACCGCCGAACTCTTCGACCGGGACGGCAGCACCAGGCAGAGCGTCGCGAGCGCCGTCGAGGCGTTCCACTCGGTGGCGTTCGCGGGCCGATGGGCACATATCCAGACCTATCTGGAGGTCGCCGCCGAACGGATGGCCCGCACCATGGCGGCCGAGGGTGTGGAAGGGCTGCTGTCCGGGCTCATGCCGCATGCCCGCTGGCGCGCACCGGTGCTCGAGGTGCTGCGCGCGAAGGCGTGTCACGACGAGCATCTCGCCGGCCGCGGCCTGCTCATCATTCCGTCCCTGTTCGCCTGGCCCGAACCGATCACCCTGCACTCGACCGTCGACGAGACGGCGCCGATGATGCTGATCGTTCCGGTGCTGCGAGACATCGGTGACTTCGCCGCCGCCTGGGGTCCGCGCGGCACCAACGAAGCGCTCACCGCGTTGCTCGGCCGGACCAGGGCGGCCGCCCTGCAGGTGATCGCGGAAGGCTGCAGCACCACCGAACTCGCCCGCAGCCTTGGGATTTCGCCCGCCACGGCCAGCGAGCACGCGTCGATTCTGCGCGAAGCCGGACTGGTCGACAGCTGGCGGCACCGCAATGCCATGCGCCACGAGATCACCACGTTGGGCGTCGCGCTGCTCGAAGGAGATCTCAGCAGTAACGCGCGGATCGCCTAGTGCCGCAGGGCGATCGCGCCGTCCGAAATCCGCGTGAGTTCTCCTGCTCCCTGATCTAGTGTTCGGTAAATGGAGCTAGTCGTTCGATCTGCCGGTCAAAAGGCCGCCGTCGCTGCTGCCGTCACGGTGGTGCTCTGGGCGTCGGCGTTCGTGTTCATCCGGGCTGCGGGAGCGGATTTCTCGCCCGGGGCCTTGGCCTTCGGACGATTGTCGACGGCGTCCATCGCGCTGGTGCTGATCCTGCTCATCAAAGGGGAGGGGTGGCCCGCGCGCGGCGCCTGGCCCGGCATCGTGGTCTCCGGGGTGCTGTGGTTCGGCGTCTACATGGTCGCGTTGAACTGGGGCGAACAATACGTCGACGCGGGCACCGCCGCGATGGTGATCAACATCGGTCCGGTGCTGATCGCGCTGCTGAGCGGAGTGGTACTGCGCGAAGGGTTTCCGGCGCGCCTGATGGCCGGTATCGCGGTGTCCTTCACCGGCGCGGTGGTCGTGGGGTTGTCGAATTCGGACGCGGGCAGTTCCGCGGTGCTCGGGGTGGTGCTCTGCCTGACCGCGGCCGCCGCCTGGGCGATCGCGGTGGTCGCGCAGAAACCCGCGCTCGCGCACGCGTCGGCGTTGCAGGTGACCACCGGCGGTTGCGTCATCGGCACGATCGCCTGCGCGCCCTTCGCGGGACAGCTGCTCACCGAAGCCGCCGTCGCGCCGCTGTCGTCGACGTTGAGCGTCCTGTACCTGGGCGTGTTCCCCACCGCGCTGGCCTTCACCACCTGGGCGTACGCCTTGGCCAGCACCACCGCCGGAAAGATGGGCGTGACCACCTATGTGGTGCCGGCCCTGGTGGTCGTGATGGCGTGGCTCGCCCTGGGCGAGGTCCCGGCCCCGCTCGCGATCGTCGGTGGCCTGCTGTGCCTGTCCGGCGTGGCCATCACCCGAGCCCGTGCGGCCAAGCCGGCGGCACCCGAAGACGTTGCGGTGCAACCGGTGCCGGACCCACGGTAGATCGAGCGCTGATCGCGGCAGGCCCGTCACTACGATGGTCGCCGGTACGGCCCGTCTGGGCGGGCGCCGGTGAGTCGACGAAAGAGATGACAGTGCCGAGTGATTCGAAGCAGCTCGCCGGTGCGGTGCGGCGGTGGCTGCTCGGCACGGTCGCGGCGGCCGCCGTCACTGTGACGGGACTGGTGATCGGTGCGAATCTCCGGTTGTGGCACCTGTCGTCCGGACACCGGTTCGATCCGGCGACGGCGCCCACCGCGCCGGTGGTGATCGTGCCGGGGGCGAAGGTCGCCCCGGACGGCACGCCCATGCCGTATCTGCGCGGACGGTTGGACGCCGCGATCGAGCTGCTGCGCGCGGGAAAGGTACGCGAAATCCTGGTCTCCGGCGATGCGGCGGGCACCTCCGGCGACGAAATCGGAGCGATGACAAGATATCTCGCGGCGCGCGGGGTCGACCCGGCGGTCGTGCGCACGGACGGTCTGGGATTGTCGACCCGCGCCACGGGGGAACGCGCGATGCGGCTGTTCGGCATCGACCGCGCTCTCGTCGTCACCCAGTACCAGCATGTGCCGCGGGCGGTCGCCCTGTGCCGCGGCGCGGGCATCGACACCGACGGCGTCACCGCCGCATGCGCCTGCCGGCGAATAACGAAGGTGCGCAACAACCTCCGCGAATGGGTGGCCGCGCCCAAAGCGGTCGCGGCGCTGCTCGCGCGCTGACCCCGGCAAGGACGAAGCCCCTGTACCTCGGAGCAGGGGGAGATACAGGGGCTTCGCCGGGTGGGTCAGTGCGCTGCGAGCCCAGCGGCCGCGCGGGTACTGACGCCCGGTGGAGTCCGGTCAGGGGCAGTCGGCCGGACTCGTGGCTCGGTCTACTTGTCCGGGTCCGGCGGGAACTCGCCCTTGGCCTGGACCGTGGTACCGGTCAAGGTGTAGGTCACGACGTTCGGGCCGCCGGAGGGGCAGCACAGCGCGTCCTGCGGGGTGACCCAGCGGTACTGCACCGACACGGTGTTCTTGGTCTTGCCGAGCACCGTGGTGTAGCCGTAGTACTTCGAGGTCGCGGTGCCCAGGTAGGTGCCGTTGGTGAAGAACAGGACGTGATAGCCGGGATGGCTGCCGTTCCAGTCCACCAGCATCCAGGACAGCACGCCGGCGCAACCTGCGGAGATCGGATCGTTGCTCGCCTCCCGGATCACCCACGGGTAACCCTCCTTGTTGGGCGCCAAGCGGGCGACCGCGGAGCGGGCGAGATCGGAGTTCGAGTCGAAGCACAGGCCGTGACCGCTCCCGTTGGGCGGCTGGTCCGCGGCGGGCGGGTCGGCCACGGGCGGCGGGTTGTTCGGGGCGGGTGGGTTGTTCGGGGCCGGAGCGGGCGCTTCGGTCACCGGACTCGGCTGTGCCTTGGGCGGATCGGCGGGCGGGTCGGCCTCGCCCGGGTTGGGCGCTTGGGTGGCGGCAGGCGTCGAAGGCACGGCCGAGGGGATCGGCGTCCTGGTGGCCTGCGGTGCCGGGCTCGAGTCGGTACAGCCGGTCGCGCCGAGTACGACGCTCGCGGCCAGTGCGGCGAAAGCCCACGATTTGACGTTCATTGAACCCCCGAAATCGGTTGGTGGATAACGGTGTGCTCCCGCTGCCCCGGTCACGGAGCAGTGCGCGCGGACCTCCACTCCCGCGCGCTCGGGAGACACCTGGAGATCGGCGGCCTCCCGAATCCTGTTACAAAGTTTCACACATGTGCTCCCACGTCAAAAATAGTGCCCCCAGCTCTCTGGGCCTGTACCGCGGCAGACCGCAACCAATTGTCGCCGCTGCCGGGTGTCGGGTTGCCCGGGCGCTGTCCCACTGGGCAAGATGCAGAGCGCCGAGCAGGACCTTTGCGACATGAAGCGAGGGATGAACGCGTGCGGTTGGTCAGGAGACGATTTCCCCTAGTGACGTCCGGCGTGCTGGTCGTCGCCGCGGTGTTCGCCGCGGCCTTGCTCTACGACCCGCCCGAGCCCGCGCAGCAGGCCCCGCTGCGGCCGGATACCGGGACGCCGCTCGGGTTCGACCCGGCGTTCACCGCGCGGATCGCCCAGGCCGAGGCCTACGTCAAAGAGCGGCCCGGCTTCACCGCCATCGTGGTCCGGGATCGGCGCACCGGCGCGGTATGGCGCAATGCCGATGCGGGGACGCCGATTTCGGCGTGTTCGACGCCGAAGCTGGCGATGGTGGTCGACCTGCTGCTGCGGGCCGACGCGGGCACGATCACGTGGCGCGCCGACGATCGCGACCTGATGCACCGGATGCTGCACAGCAGCGACAACGACGCCGCCACCACGCTGTGGGACCGCTACGGCGGCGAGCGGGTGTTCGCGCCGCGGTTCCGGTCGTTCGGCATGACGGAGTTCAGCTTCTCGGCGGGCCATCCCGACTCGTGGGGCTGGATGATGGTCACCGCGAACGACCTCGAGCGCCTGATCGACTTCGCGCTGACGAAGCTGCCCGCCCGCGACCGCGCCTACCTCGTCCGCGAGATGCGCTCGGTCGACGGCAGCGACTCCGTCGACACGAACCAGCAGTGGGGCGTGTGGGGTGCGGGCGCGGACGCGCTGCCCGGAAACAAGAACGGCTGGGCCGACGACAACGACGACGGCTCCTGGCTGATGAACTCGGTGGGTTTCGCCGGCCCCCGGGAGCAGTTCACGGTGGCGATCATGAACAACACCCAGGTGATCGAGAACGGTTACCAGGTCGGCCGCAAGACCGTCACCAGGGTGGGCGAGATCCTGTTCAAGGACTACTTCCCGCCATTGTCCGCGGCGTCCGGCCCGGCCGATGCCTACGGCCGATAGGGCGGTGCGACGCCCCAACCCCAGTGCGGCATCGGCGCTTCCAGCGGCGGGGTGGCTTCCGGCTGGGAATTGGCGTGGGCCAGCCGGGTGCCCCACTCGATGTAGGAGGCGAAGGCGGCGCGGAACTCGGGATCGTCGGGTAGCCCGACCTCGTCGGCGGCGTCCATCAGCAGATTCACCCAGCGCCGGCGCTGCGGTTCGGTGATCGCCTTGCCGAGGTGCTGGCGGACCATGTGTGCGTAGCCGCCACGCTCGGTGCTGTAGGTCGCGGGGCCGCCGAAGACCTCGGCCAGCCACATGGCGACGTATCGGGGATGGCCGGGGTCCATACCGCGGAACAGCGGCCCGACCAGCTCGTCCTTCAGCACCTGCCGATAGAAGACCTCGGTCAGCGACTCGAAAGCCGCAGTGCCCCCGGCCCATTCGTACAGGCTGGGCACCGCGTCGGCGGTTTGTCCCGCCGTACCAGTTGCTTCCGTCATGATGCCGACTCCGATCCGACAAGCTGTAACTCGAACAGCGTCAGACTAGCCGCATGCCGACCGCTCGGCCACGAAAAAAAGTGAGGGCCCTGCCTACCCCGGCAGGGCCTCAATTCACTTGAAGCACACTCAATTCCACTGTGACTGGCTGCGGGCCCGGAGTTCGGAGCCGGCGTTCGCCATTGTTTCGAGCTCGTCCAGGAACTTCTCGACCGCGTCCGCCTTGACCTCGGGGGAGCGGACCTGTTCGCGGACGTCGTCGGTGGTGCGGGTCAACACCAGTTCGGTGAAGTCGTCCTTGAGGTCGCGGATCAATTGCCTACGGGCCAGCTCGATCTGGTCGCGGCCCTGCTTGCGCACCCGCTCGACCTCCGCGGCCGCGGCCTCGCGCATCTGCACCACGATGGCCTCGGCGTCGGCGTGCGCGTCCTCGACCAGCTGGGCGAGTTCGGCGCGGGCCTCGGCCATGCCGTTGTCATAGACCTCTTTGGCCTGGGTGAGCCGATCCGCGGCCTCCTGGTTCTCCTCCAGTTGTTTGCGGATCGCGTCCTGGGACTTGGCCATCATCCGTTTGACCGGCGGCACAACGTATTTGACGATGACCCAGACGATGACCACGAAGCCGAACAGCTGGCTGAGAAAGACCGGCCATTCGAACTTGATCTGATAAATACTCTCGGCGAGGATGTCGGTGCTGCTGAGGGTCATGACGACGCCCGTCCTGTCTGATGGCCGCGGCTGGTGCCCGCGCGCCGATCATTGACGCCGACCATCCGATTGGCCAGCGATTGGGCCAGCGGCTCGACAGCCTCACGCAAGTCCGCGGCGACCTGATCGGCCTGTGCCCGCAATTGCGCCTCGGCCTCCACGACAATCGCGTTGGCCTCCTGCTGTGCCTCGCCGCGCATCTGTTCGAGAATGGCGCGGCCTTCCGCACGCGCCTGGTTCCGGATCGCGGCCGCCTCGGCGCGCGCCTTTTCCAGCGCCGCCTGATGTTTGGCCTCGGCCTCGGTGAACAGCTGCCGAGCCTCCTTGGTCCTCGTCAAGGTCTCGGCAACGCGTTCTTCGCGTTCCGCCAATACCTTGCGGATCGGCGGAACGACGAAGAACCAGATGACTCCGAGCACGATCAGAAAGATCAGCAGCTCGACGAAGAAGGTGCCATTGGGGATGAGGAAGTTCCCCTCGGCCACCACATCTGTTCTCGGAGACATGCCCGGTTACTTGCCGGGAGTAGCGAATACGAAGAGGGCCATGAAGGCTAGATTGATGAAGTACGCCGCCTCGACCAGACCGACGGTCAGGAAGAAGATGCCGCGCAGCCGACCTTCGGCTTCCGGCTGACGCGTGACTCCATTGATCAGCGCGGCACCGGCGAGGCCGTCACCGATACCCGCACCGATGGCGCCGCCCGCCATGATGATGCCGCCGCCGATAAGCGCGCCCTGGACGATGGACGCGGTGGTTGGGTCTGCCATGTTCTACTTCCTATTCTCGGATGTGTGCGTATGATTCGGCGCTCGCCGATCAGTGGTTTTCGTGCTCGAGGGACATCGACTGACTGAAATACAGCACGGTCAGCAGCGAGAAGATAAACGCTTGAATGGCGCCGACGAACAAGTCGAACAGCTTCCAGACGGCGTTCGGGCCCCAGCTGATCCAGAAGGGGAACAGGGTGATCACCGAGAGCATGACGCCACCGGCGAACATGTTTCCGAACAGTCGCAACGAGAGCGAGAGCGGCTTCGCGATTTCTTCGATGACGTTGATGAACACCATCGGTCCCCAGCCGGTATGGCCCTTCAACAACTGTTTGGCGTGACCGAACGGACCGCGTCGCGCGATACCCGCGGACTGGTAGGCGATGAAGACGAACAGCGCGAGCGCGTAGACGAAGTTGACGTCCGAGGCGGGCGGCGCGATCAATTCACCGTCGCCGACCTGTACCGGCAGCACGGACAACCAGTTCGACAGCAGGATGAACACGAACAGCGTGACGGCGAGCGGCAGCGCGAACGGCGCGACCTTCATGCCGATGGCGCTCTCCACTTGACCGCGCATCTGCACGGTGACGGCCTCGAAGAACAGCTGAACGCCGTTGGGTACCCCGGAGGTCAGCTTCAGGCGCAGGAGGAACGCGAGCACGAGCACGATGATCGCCGCGACCGACGTGGACACGATCGTGTCCACGTTGAAGTCCATTCCGAAGACATGGGCCACCGCATGGTGGCCGACTTTGATCTTCGGTTCTTCTCCGGCAGGAGCCTCTTCGGCGAGCAAGGTGACGCTCGCGGCCATCTGGGTAAACGAAATGGCTGAGATCGTCATGGCGTTTGGCGGAGCCCTTTCAATTCAGGCACAACGGTATTGAAGACCAGGGCGACTTGAAAGAGGGCCAGGCCGAAGAAGATCCCGACGCCATTGGGGCGGGCCAGGAAAGCCACCAGGATCGCGACGGCGGTGATACCGAGGAGCCGCACGGCGGAAGAACCGACCAGGCGCTGCTTGCTCGGCGTGGCCGCGTTGGCTATTCGGGTGATGGCCCACAGGGTGAGCTGTGCATTCAGCCAACCGACGAACAACCCGGCGCAGATGAATGTGCCGAGCAGTAGTCGATCGATCATCCCGGTAATGGCCAATGCCAGCACACCCAGAGCGATCGCGACAATGGCTGAACGCCGTATCTGGAGCCTATTCACGTCCACACAGACACCGCCTTCGTCCATCGGCCCACCTCGTAGTGGGGGTCGTGATTGATCCACAGCATACACATCTCAACCTGCTTGCGTACCAAGGTTTTTGATCTTGCATTCCCGTGATCTTGAAATGGGTTCTAGATATCCTCTGGTTACCAAAGGCGTTGTTATGCAAGTGCATAGGAGAAGGGCCCGACGCCATTCCGGCGGGGCCGCTTTTCCTTTCTCGAAACGTGTTGAACTGCGCTTTTTCTGGAGATCGTGGAGCCGGGTCCTGCGCGATCGGGCGGGCGGTCACCGGCTGGCCCAGGGTACGCCATCGAGGGGTAAATCGATGGCAACACGACAGTACGTGTTCGCTCCCCAGTTGGTGACGTGTCACCGCTTGTTGCTATTTGTCCTATTTAGTTTTTAAGTCCGTTTTGTCCGAATTTACGGCTGCTGAAAACTTGCTGCCGGAGAGTACCCGGTGCGGCGAACTCGACTTTCGGCAGGGCGGCAGTGTGGATCTGCGTGCCCCGGTTGGGAACTGCCCCAGCGCGGAATGGCGGATAGCTGTGAGTGATCCCAGATCTGTAACTCGCGCATGATCATCCGCATATCTCGGCCGGTCCTGGGCATTAGCGTTTACAGAGACTTCGAGTTACAGAGAGAGTGTGCGCGATGAGGCCTGAGTTCGCGGTGTCCGCACGGGGTTCCGAAGGTGGCGGCGCCGCACTGGATCAGGTCGCGCTGCTGACCGGTGCGGCGCTGGTGGTCGCCGCGGGTCTGTTCGTGGTGGCGTACCTGCATCGGACTCGGCGCATCACCTGGCTGCAGGCGAGTGCGGATCGGCTCGGCGCGTACAGCAATCGTCCCGGTTGGGTCGCGTTGCCGCTCACGCTGTTCCTGACCACCATCCTGACCGCGCTGGTCGGCTTCATCTGGGATGTCAGCCTGCACATCGGCAAGGGCAGAGACCAAGGGCCGCTGGCCAATCCGGCGCACTACTTCATCCTGATCGGGCTGTTCTTCTTGTTCATCGCGGGGATGACGGCCGTGGTGCTGCCGCTGGACGAGAAGCCGGGACCGGCCGCCATCCGGATCACCCGCACCTGGTACGCGCCGGTCGGCGGGGTACTCATGGCCGCGGTCGGGCTGTACGCGCTGATCGGCTTCCCGCTCGACGACGTCTGGCACCGGTTGTTCGGCCAGGACGTCACCCTCTGGGGCCCAACCCATCTCATGCTGATCGGCGGCGCCGGGCTGTCGCTGGTCGCGGTGCTGCTGCTGGAATTCGAGGGCAGGCTGGACCGGCCGGATCCCGAGCGGGTGGACGGGCGCTGGCTGTGGCTGGGGCGCGTGTTCGCCTTCGGCGGGCTGCTGATCGGGTTGTCGGTGTATCAGGTCGAATTCGACTTCGGTGTCGAGCAGTTCCGCTTCGTCTTCCAGCCGATGCTGATCACGGCGGCGGGGACGGTGGCCCTGGTGGGCGCGCGCTACACCCTCGGCCGCGGCAGCGCCTTGGTCGCGGTCGTGTTCGCCGGTGTCGTCCGCAGCCTCGTCGCCATGCTGGTCGGCCCGGTGCTCGGCGAACCGCACAACATCTTCCCGCTCTACCTCGGCATCGCCGTGGTGGTGGAGTTGATGGCGCTGCTGCCGCTGTCCGGCAGGCCGCTGTGGTGGGGCGCGCTCACCGGGCTGGCCGCCGCCACCGCCGGGCTCTGGCTCGAATCACTGTGGATCCAGCGCGCATTCGTCAACAGCTGGCCCGCGAGCATGTGGCCGGAGCTGCTGCTGATGTCGGTGCCGGTGGGTGTCGCGGGCGGCGTGCTCGGCGCACTGTTCGGGCTCGTGCTCTGCGGCGAGCCGATACCGAGACCCGCGGTGCGGCGCTCGATCGTGCTGCTCGCGGTCCTGATCGCCGGCCTGGCCACCGCGAACGGGCTGCGCACCGAGGTGCCGGAGCAGGCCGGCGCGACCGTCCGGGTGCAGGACGCCGACCCGGTGCGCGGCGGGCGGATGGTCACCCTCGATCTCACCATGGCGCCGACGGACGTGGTCGGCGACGATCCCGAATGGGTGCAGGTGCTCGCGTGGCAGGGCGGCGTCGGTCCGGACAGCCCGGGCCGCGGGCTCGTCGTCGACCAGTTGCGGCTGGTCGAACCCGGGCATTACATCAGCACCAGACCCGTTCCGGCGTACGGCAACTGGAAGACGGTGCTGCGGGTGCACGACGGCCGGATGCTGGCGGCTCTGCCGATCTACCTGCCGGACGATCGCGGCATCGACGCGGCGGGCGTGCCCGCACCGGACGAGTTCACCCGCCCGTTCGTCGCCGAGATCACCGTGCTGCAGCGGGAGCGTTCGTTCGATCACCCGGCTTGGCTGCTCGCCGCCGCCTCGCTGGTCGTACTGGTGTGCTCGCTGCTCGTGATCGGCGCGCTCTCGTGGGGCGCGGCCCGGATCAACCTCGCCTACCGCGGTGACGTCCGCGCACCGCAGCCGGTCCGGCGATGAACGCGGACGGCACGGTGCTGGCCGGTCATTCGATGCTGCTGGCGATTCCGGCGTTCGTGCCCGCGCTCGCGGTGGTCGGCGTGATCCTGGTGATCGCGGCGCGTGATCGCCGGGCCGAGCGGCGCGAGAACCGGCGCGCGACCGGGGAGAACGCGGAACCGCCTGGCAGAGAGGAGAACCCGTGACGCACACAGGCCGATGGAGCGGACTGGCGGCGATCGCCGCCGCGGTCACCATGGTGGCGGGGTGCGGGGTGGGCTCCGAATCGCCCGCCGAGCGCACCGCCGCGAGTATCTCGATAGACCGTCCCGCGGAAGTCCGGATCGCCGTCCGGATCGCGGGCGGGACGGTGACGCCGACGAACACCAGAACCGAGGCCAGGCTGTATCAACCGATCATCGTCGAACTCGACAGCGACGCCGCCGATGAACTGCATGTGCACTCGGAACCGAGTCAGACCTTCCCGGTCGAGGCACGGGCCGGACAGGAGTTCCGCTTCATCGTCACGGTGCCCGGCCGCGTGGACATCGAACTGCACCAGGCGGGCAAGACCATCACCACCCTGCTGATCCGGCAGTGACCCGGCCGCTGGCACACGGGCTGAACGGCGCGGCGGATCTGCCGATTCCGTTGACCTACGCCCTCGTCGGAGCCGCGTGGGCACTGACCTTCTCGTTCGCGATCCTGCTCGTCGCCTGGCGCAGACCCCGGCTGGACCCGGACGCGCCCGGCCTGCTGCTGCCGGCCTCCGTGCGTACGGTGCTCGACGCGCGGCCCGTCCGGATCGCGATCGCCGTGCCGAGCGTCCTGGCCGCCGTGCTGATCGCGCTGGTGGCCGTGTTCGGTTCCTCGTCGCCGCAGCACAATCCGGTGCCGGGAGTGCTCTATATATACGTGTGGGTCGGGGTGATGCTCGCATCGTTGGTGTTCGGTCCGGTCTGGCAGATCGTGTCCCCGTTGCGAGCGGTGCATCGGTGTGGCTGTGCCGTGCTGGGCCGTGATCCCGGACGTGGTATCCGCGGCTATCCGGAGGCGTGGGGTTACCGACCGGCGGTGCTCGGGTTGTTCGCGTTCGTCTGGTTGGAGCTGGCGTCTCCTGCACCGGGTTCGGTTGCCGCCGTGGGCTGGTGGCTGCTCGGTTATGTCGTGCTCACCATGGCCGGGTTGGTGGTGTTCGGTACGACCTGGGCCGAACGCGGGGATCCGTTCGAGGTGTACAGCAGCCTGCTCGCCCGGCTCAGCCCGCTCGGGCGCAGGTCCGCGACGGGTGCGCCGGTGCTGCGGTGGCCGTTGCACAATCTGGCGGGCACGCCGGTGCGGGCCGGGTCGGTGGCGCTCGCGGCGACCCTGCTCGGATCCACCGCGTTCGACAGTCTTTCCGCGTTACCCGGCTGGCGTGACCTGGTCGATACGCTCGGTGGCGCTTCGGTTTTCGCCGCGACGCTGGTCCGCACCGGTGGCCTGCTCACCGTCATCGCCGTGGTGGGCCTGCTGTTCGCCGGCGCCGCCCGCGCCACCGGCGGCCTGGCCCGGGCCGAGCGCGCCCGGCTGCCCGGTCTGCTCGTGCACAGCATCACGCCGATCGTCGCCGGTTATATCGTCGCGCACTACCTGACTTTTCTCGTCGAGAAAGGTCAGGTGACGGCGTTGCTGTTCGCGGATCCGTTCCAGCTTGGCTGGGATATCGCCGGTCTCGGGCACCACCGGGTGGTCTACCTGCTGTCCGCGCATCCTGCCGTGCTGGCCGGGGTGAAGGTGCTCGCCGTGCTGGCGGGGCATGTGCTCGGCGTGACCGCCGCGCACGATCGCTGCCTGCGGGTGCTGCCCCCGGCGCAGCGCGCCACCGGTCAGCTCGCGCTCATGCTGACCATGGTCGGCTTCACCTTCACCGGGCTGTACCTGCTGTTCGGCGGATGATCAGCCCGGCACATAGGGCTCGCCGTCGGCCTTCGGCGGTCGTACCTGGCCGACCGCACCCGCCACGGCGATCACGGTCAGCAGATACGGCGTCATCTGCAGCACCTCGGTCGGGATGGGCGTCGCCAGCACCTGCAACTGGCCCTGCAACGCCTTGGTGAAACCGAAAAACAGTGCGGCGCAGGTCGCGCCGAGCGGATGCCAGCGGCCCATGATCACCGCGGCGAGCGCGATGAAGCCGTTGCCCGCGGTCATCTCCTTGGTGAAACCGCCGGTGGAGCCGATGGTGAAGTAGGCGCCGCCGAGGCCGGCCACCGCGCCCGCGAGCAGCACGGCCTGATACCGGACGCGCAGCACCTTGATGCCCACCGTCGCCGCGGCGCGCGGGTGTTCACCGACCGCCCGGACCCGCAGACCCCAGCGCGTCCGGTACAGCACGTAGCCGATCAGCACGACCGCGACGACCATCGCGTACACCAGCGCGGTCTGATCGAAGACGGTCGGGCCGATGATCGGAATCGAGGACAGCACCGGAATCGCGATGGGCTGCAACGTGCCCGGGTTGTTGAACCGCGCCGGTCCGTTCGACAGGTCGCCGAGCTGATCGAACAGGAAGCCGGTGATGCCGGTGGCGAACACCACCAGCACGACGCCGAGCACGATCTGGTTGACCAGGTAGCGGATCGAGAACACCGCGAGCAGCCACGCGACGAACACCCCGGCGAGTACCGCGGCCACCGCGCCGACCACGAAACTGCCGCTGACCGTGGCGATCAGCGCGGCCGCGAACGCACCCGCCAGCAGCTGGCCTTCGATGGCGATGTTGATGACGCCCGCGCGTTCGCACAGCACACCGGCCAGCGCGCCGAGAATCAGCGGGGTGGACAGCGCCAGCGTGCCCTGGATCTGATTGGTGAGCGGAAAGATCTTGCCCGAGGCCGCCCAGCAGACGAACGTCACCACGAACGCGAAACCGAAGACGGTGAACAGCAAGGCCGCCCAGCGCCCGGACAGCCCGCGCCACAGGTGGGCGATCGCGATGCCGAGCGTGAGCACCGACAGCACCAGCGCCGTCGGTTTGGCGGGTACGTCGATATCCGATGGTCCGGCGGCATCCGGTGCGGCCAAACGGAAGTCGACGATGCCGGACCGGGTATAGAGCGCCAGCGCCACCGCGGTGAGCGCCAGGATCAGCAGCAGGGTCCCGAGCCGTAGCCGCCGGTTTCGCTTCTCGGGTGATTCCAGCGGACGGCCGGCGGCCGCGGAGGTGGTCGTCACCATCAGTTCCACCCTTTCGCGAGGACGGCGTCCGCACGTTCGGCTTTGATCCGGAACACGGTGCGCACCACCGCGGGCGCCGCGACCAGCACGACGATCACCGCCTGCAACACGGTGACCAGGGTGAGCGGGGTGCCGGTCGCGGCCTGCATCTCGTTGCCGCCCGCGTTGAGCGCGCCGAACAGCAGGGCCGCGTAGACGGTGCCGATCGGGCTGCCGCGCCCGAGCAGCGCGACGGTGATGCCGTCGAAGCCGAACGATCCGGCGATGCCGTTGGTGAGCGGCAGCGCGGTGCCGAGCACCTGCTGCGCCCCGGCGAGTCCGGCGAGACCGCCGGCGAGGAGCATGGCCAGCCCGTACGCCTTGCCGACGCTCATCCCCGCGGTGCGCGCGGCATCGGGATTGGCGCCGACGGCACGCAACCGGAAGCCGAGCGTCGACCGGGACAGCAGCCACCAGACGAGTCCGGCCGCGCCGAGCGCCACGAGCAGGCCGAGATGCAGCCGGGTATCGCCGAATCGGGGCAGCTGCGCGGTCTCGTCGACCACCGGGCTGATCGGCTCGTTGCGCCCCGGCCGCTGCAACGTCGAGGTGGTGAGCAACCAGGTGAGCGCGTACAGCGCGACGTAGTTGCCCATGATCGTGGTGATCACCTCGTGCGCGCCGGTGCGGGCCTTCAGCAGTCCGGCGAGACCGCCCCACAGCGCGCCGCCCGCGACACCGGCCAGCAAGGCGACCACCACGTGCAGCACCGGCGGCAGGTGCAGCGCGAAGCCGACCCAGCCCGCGCAGAGCGCCCCGGCGATGAGCTGACCCTGCGCGCCGATATTGAACAGTCCCGTTCGGAACGCCAGCGTGACCGCCAGCCCGGTGCAGATCAACGGCGTTGCGGCGACCAGGGTTTCGGCGATCTGGTGTTTGCCGCCGAAGGCCCCGAGGAACAGTGCCCGGTACGCCTCGCCGACCGCGGTGCCCGCCGCGGACACCGTGTCCAGCGGCCGCGCGAAGAAATAGCCCAGTGCCGCGGTCACATTCGGGTCGCTGACGATGATCAGCACCGCGCCGACGGCCAGCGCGAGCACCAATGCCAGTGCGCTGACGACCGTCTCGCGTACCCAGGCCCGGCCCGCCGGTCGGCCGTTGGTCGAATCGCCGCGCGTCGTCCCGGTCATGCGTCCTCCTCCGGCGCCGCGCCCGCCATCATCAGGCCGAGCCGATCGCGCGGGGTGTCGGGGCCGACGATGCCGACGATGCGGCCCCGGTACATGACGATGATGCGGTCCGACAGCGCGTAGATCTCGTCCAGCTCGGTGGAGACGATCAGCACCGCGGTGCCCTGATCTCGTTCGCGGACAATGCGTTTGTGCACGAACTCGATCGACCCGACATCCAGGCCGCGGGTCGGCTGCCCGGCGATCAGCACCTCGAGTGGCCGCGACAGTTCGCGGGCCAGCACCACCTTCTGCTGATTGCCGCCGGACAGCGTGCGCACGGGGTCGGCGATCGACCCGGTGCGGATGTCGAACTCCGCGATCCGTTGGGTGGCATTGCGTTTCACCGCGGCCGGGGAGAGCACGCCGTGCCGGGAGAACTCCGGGCGGTCGATCAGATCGAGCACCAGATTCTCGGCGACGCTGAACGTACCGATGATGCCGTCGTGCGAACGATCCTCCGGCACATAGCCGATCCCGGCCGCCAGGTGCTGCCGCGGCGAGCGGCCCACCACCTGCCAGCCGCCGACGGCCACGGTGCCCGCCACCGGTGTCCGCAGCCCGAGCAGCGCGGCGACCAGTTCGGATTGGCCGTTGCCGACCACGCCCGCGATGCCGACGATCTCGCCGCCGTCGACCCGGAACGACACGTCGTCCACGACGACGGCGCCGGCCGCGTCGACCACGGTCAGCCCATCGACGACCAGGGTGGGCCCGGTCGGTGCGGCCGGTGTCTTGGCGACCACCAGCTCGACCGACCGGCCGACCATCAGTTCCGCGAGATCCGTTTCGGCAGTATCGGGTTCGACGGTGCCGACCACCTTCCCGCGGCGGATGACGGTGATCCGGTCGGCGATCCTGGTGACTTCCTTCAGCTTGTGCGTGATGAAGATGATCGAGGTGCCGTTCGCCGCGATGGCGCGCAGCACCTCGATCAATTCGTCGATCTCCTGCGGGGTGAGCACGGCGGTCGGTTCGTCGAGGATCAGCACTTCGACGTTGTTGGCCAACGCCTTCAGGATCTCCACCCGCTGCTGCTCACCGACCGAGAGATCGGCGACCAGCGCGTCCGGGCGCACCGGAAACCCGTACCGCTCGGACAATTCGCGCACCTGCCGCCGTGCGGCCGCGCGATCGAGCACGGCGAACCCTGTGGTCGGCTCGCGGCCCAGGATGATGTTCTCCGCGACGGTGAACACCGGAACGAGCATGAAATGCTGGTGCACCATGCCGATTCCGGCATCGATCGCGTCGCTGGGGGACAGGCAGGTCACGGCCTTGCCGTCCAGCAGGATCTCGCCCTCGTCCGGTTGCAGCAGGCCGTAGAGCATGTTCATCAACGTGCTCTTGCCCGCCCCGTTCTCGCCCAGCAGGCAATGGATTTCGCCCGGTTCGACCACCAGGTCGATGTGGTCGTTGGCCAGCAAAGAACCGAATCGCTTGGTGAGACCGCGTAATTCGAGCCGCATATCGCTCCCCGTGGTGACGGCCGCGGCTCACTTGGCTGCGGGCTGGGCCTTCGAGGTCAGCGTGATCTTCCCGCTCGCGATATCGGCGGCCAGCGCGGTGATCTCGCTCTTCAGTTCGGCGGGTACCACGCCGTCGAACTCGTGGTACGGGGCCAGGCTGACGCCCTTGTTGGCCAGCGTGCCGACATAGGCCTGGTTGCTGAACTGCTGGTGGAACGCGTCGGTGATCGCCTTCTGCACCGCGACGTCCATCGCCTTCTCGACGCTGGTGAGCAGCGACGAGCAGTACTCGGCGGCGCTGACACAGCCGTCGGTGTCGACCCAGATCGCGAGGACCTTGCCGCCCGAGGAGTGCGCGGCTTCCAGCGCGCCCAGACCGGCCGGACCGGCCACCGGCAGTACGATGTCGGCGCCCTGGCTGATCAGATCGTTGGCCTTGGTCTTGCCGATGTTCTTGTCCTGGAAGTCGTTGGTGATCACGCCCTGCTGTGTGGCCTCGTCCCAGCCGAGCAGCTGCACCTGCTTGTTCTTCACCTTGTTGTAGTGCGCGATGCCCTCGGCGAAGCCGTCCATGAAGATCGCCACGGTGGGGATGTTGATGCCGCCGAACGTGCCGACCTTGCCGGTCTTGGTCTGCGCCGCGGCCAGATAGCCGGCCAGGAACGACGGTTGGGCGGAATTGAAGGTCAGCCCCTGCAGGTTCGGCAGCGGCGGGTTCTTCTGGGTATCGGTGTAGGCGTAGTCCACGATCGCGAAGTCGATGTCCGGGTTGGCCTTCGCGGCGGCGTAGGTCGCGTCGCCCTGCTTGAAGCCGATGGTGACGATGATGTTGCACTTCTGCCGGACCATCGTGTTGATGTTGGTCGGGTAGTCGTTGTCGGACTTGGACTCCAGCTGTGCCTTCGAGATGCCGAGCGCGGCGACGGCGTCGGTGACGCCCTTGAAGGAGGTCTGGTTGAACGACTTGTCGTCGAACTTGCCGGAGTCCGAGACCATGCACGCCTTGAAGTCCTTGGCGCCCGGTTCACCGGCTTTGTCCTGTTCAGCGGGCGGACTACCGCACGCCGCGACGGTCAGCACGAGCACACCGGCGGCGGTGAGGGTGCGTAGCAACCTGCCCATTTTTGCCTCCTGAAACGCGATACCCCGCAACCCAACTCACCGAACCTGCCGAGGACTGCAGTGGTGGGAGGAGTTTAGGCCGCGAAACCGATCTTGGCGCGGTTTCGCGGACCTTCGCGGCGGGAGCGCCCCGCGCGGTTACCCGGTCGCCGCGGCGGTGCGCAGGACCAGGACGGTGATCTCGCTGGGGGCGAAGACACGCAGCTGCGGACCCCAGAATCCGGTGCCGCGACTGGTGTAGAGCTGGGTGTTCGCGCCGTGTCTGCTCAGGCCGGCCACCACCGGTTGATCCAGCCGGACCAGGTAGTGGAACGGCCAGATCTGGCCGCCGTGGGTGTGGCCGGAGATCTGCAGATCTATTCCTTCGGCCGCGGTGTCGGTGATCTGCTTGGGCTGATGGGCCAGCAGCACCACCGGCAGCGTCCGGTCCGCGCCGGCCAGCGCGGTGCGCAGATCGGGGCCGTGACCGGGCAGGCCGACACCGGTCGGATCGTCGATGCCCGCGATCACCAGCCGGTCACCGCCGCGGGTCACCGTCTCGTGCTGGTTGTGCAGCGGCTGCCAGCCGATCGAGGTCATGTGCTCGATCCAGCCCTGCGCGTCGCCGAAGTACTCGTGATTGCCGGTGATGTAGAACCGGCCCAGCGGCGCGTCGACCTTGCCGAGCGGATCGACCTGTGGGTGCCGCTTCGCCACCGACCCGTCCGCGAGATCCCCCGCATGACAGGCGATATCGGGCCGCTGCGCGTTGACGACGTCGACCACTTTTTCCGACCAGCGCAGCCGGTCGAGCGCGGCGAAATGGGTGTCGGTGACGACGACCAGGCGCAATCCGTCGAGCCCGGGGCCGAGACCGCGAATCGGCACCTCGACCGTGCGCACCCGCGGCACCCGCCGCGCCTCGAACACGCCCCACGCCACCAGCGCGGTCGCGATCACGAACACGCCGGCCGCGACGACGCGCGAGCGCGCCGGGTCGGACATCCCGCCGGCCGCCAGCGCCAGACCCGCGACATTGCCGAGCACCGACCAGCTGAACACCACCCACAGCACGCCGAGCAGGGTGTCGCCCACGATCGAGGCGGCGTCCGATTGCGCGGGGCCGTGCCCGAGGAACATCGACGCGGGCAGCACCGCGAAACCGAGCGCGAACAGCGCGGTGCCCAGCCAGAACAGCGGCCCCGCGCCCGTGGTCGGCGCGGCGACCAGCGTCCACCAGGGCAGCAGGAACAACACTGCGGGGATCGCCAGGAACAGGGCGACGCGGGGCACGTACTTCACAGAGACCATCCTCGGGGCGCGGTTGCGCACGGTCCCTCCGCCCGGCGCGGGCTCCGTCGAGATTACCCGGCGCGGGCTCCGTCGAGATTACCCGGCGCGGACGGTGCGTCCGTAGCGCGTTCGTCCACAGCAGAACGCACGCGGCGAGCCGGGCCGGGGTCAGGGACGCGTCAGCCGTGCGCCCCACCGGGTCGCGACGGTGTCGCCGGGGGCCAGCCGGATCAGCCGGTCACCGCTCTGAAAGGCGTTGGGCGGACACGTCATCGGCTCCGCGGCCAGACCGGTCCGCCGCCGCGGCGCGGGCAGCGTGTCGCCGGTGAACAACTGGATCACCGGGTAGGAGTCGTCGACCCACAACTCGGCGACCGCCCCGTCGGCGCCCTGCAATCGCACCCAGGCGCGGCCGTGCTCGTCCCGGGCCAGATCGGTGAACGGGTGATCGATCACCAGGCCGCCGAGCGGCTTCGGTGCGGTGAAATCGAAGGCGGTGCCGGGGACGGGTTCGGTGCCGACGGGCAATTGCCGGTCCGGGTCGCTGACGATCCGGGTCGCGGCCGCGAAGCGCAGCGTCGCCGCGTCGATCGGGCCCGGGCCTGGTGAGAGGTAGGGATGGTGGCCGCAGCCGTACGGCGCGGGCGTGTCGCCCAGATTGCTCGCCGTGGTGGTCACCGTCAGGCCCTGGTCGGACAGCGCGTAGCGGACGGCGAGCTCGAGCTGGAACGGGTAACCCTTGCTCGGATGCAAGGTGGCCCGCATGGTGACCTCGTCCTGCTCGTGCTCGGTCGCGCGCCACGGTCGCCAGCGCAGCAACCCGTGGATGGCGTTGTGCTTGCCGGGTTCGGACAGGGCGAGCTGGTGGTCGACGCCGTCGAACCGGTACTTGCCGTCGGCCAGCCGATTCGGCCAGGGGATCAGCGCGGCGCCGCGGCCGCCGTCCGACATCGCGGTGACGGCATAGGGCTCGAGCACATCGCGATCACCGACGCGGTACTCCCTGATCCCGCCGCCGACCTCGACGATCACCGCCCGTTGCTCCCCGTGGCCGATGGAGAACTGCTGTCCGGACGGTGGCGGAGTCATGGGGAGGACGGTACCGCTCGGCGCCGTGGCCGCCCGCACCTGGTCGGTCGTTCAGTAAACCGCGATGGTCCGGGAAGGCCGATCGCACAACGAAGTTCGGGCCGCGCACGGCGCACGCCGACGCGGTCAGGGGATGCGGGCGACCGCGCTGAGCATGGAGACCGCTTCGGCGCGCGGGTGCGGCCGATACTCCTCGGGCCGCCACGCGGTCACCGACGCGATACCCGGCGGGACGAGGTCGAGGTCGGTGAAGAAGCGGGCGAACTCCTCGCTGGTGCGCAACCGGAACGGGACGCCGCTGCGCTTGTTGGCGGCGTTGTTCTCGGCGAGTTCGTCGGGGGAGAGGTGGTCGCTGGTCGCGTGCGACATCACCAGGTAACTACCGGAGGGCAGTGCGTCGCACAGCTTGCGGACCAGTTCGTAGGGACCGTCGTCGTCGGTCAAGAAGTGCATGATGGCCACCAGCATCAAGGCCACCGGCTGGTCCAGGTCCAGCACCCGGAGCAGGTCCGGGTGGCCGAGGATGCGGTCGGGGTCGCGGATGTCGGCGTCGAGGTAGGCCGTCGCGCCCTCGGGCGAGCTGTTCAACAGCGCGCGGGCGTGCACCAGCACGATCGGATCGTTGTCCACATAGACGATGCGCGACTCGGGCGCGATGCCCTGGGCGATCTCGTGCACGTTGCCCGCCGTGGGCAGGCCCGCGCCGATGTCGAGGAACTGGCGTACGCCGGAATCGGCCAGGTAGCCGACGGCGCGGCGCAGGAAATTGCGGTTCTCCAGCGCGGCCAGCCGGATGGTGGGAAAAGCCTGCGCGACCATGTCGGCGGACTCCCGGTCGGCGGGGAAATTGTCCTTGCCGCCGAGCCAGTAATCGTACCGGCGCGCCGGGTGCGGCTTCGAGACATCGATTCTCGCCGCTGTCGATTCCGAGTCCACAACGCCCTCAATTCATCTCGACTATGGTCATCATGTCAGCTCGAGTTGCGAACCAGTAGCGAGGGTGACGTCGCGCCGCCCCGGGAGAGTCCATCATGCCACTGCACTACAGCCCGTACGACTTCGCCGTGCACGAGGACCCGTACCCGGCCTATGCCAGGCTGCGCACCGAGGCGCCGGTCTACCGGAACGCGTCCGACGACTTCTGGGCGCTCTCGCGGCATGCGGATATTCTTGCCGCGCTACGGGATTCGGATCGTTTCTCGAGCGCCAACGGCTCGATTCGGATGGAGCCGGCCTTCTGGGGTCCGCAGGCCGAGCAGATGTTCTCCTTCGTCGCGATGGACCCGCCGCGGCACACCCGGATGCGCGGACTCGTGGTGCGGGCGTTCACCCAGCACCGGGTGCAGGCGCTGGAACCGCGGTTGCGGGAGATCGCTCGTGGACTGCTGGAGCCCCTGCTCGAGCGCGGCGAATTCGACCTGATGACCGAGTTCGCGGGCCCCTATCCGACGGACGTGGTCTCCGAACTGGTCGGGGTGCCCGAGCGGGACCGCGAGATGATCCGCAAGCTCGGCATGGAGATCATGTACTCCGACGAGGAGTCGACCGACCTGCGGCCCGAGGCGATCCAGGCGATCGGCGCCCTCATCGGCTACTACACCGAACTGACCATCGAGCGCAGCAAGGATCGGCGCGACGATCTGCTCTCCGGCCTGCTCGACGCGGCCGACGGCGCCGACCGGCTCACCCCGGAAGAGATCGTGGGCGTGCTGATCCTGCTGGTCGGCGCGGGCATCGAGACCACCATGCTCACCCTCGGCAACCTCTGGCATGCCGCTTGGCAGCATCCGGACCAGCGGCGCAAGGCCTTCGACGGGCGCATCGACGACTGGATCGCCGAGGGCATGCGCTACGACCCGGCCACCCAGACCGCGCTGCGCACCGCGACCGAGGAATTCGAGTTGCACGGGACGACGGTGCCCGCGGGCGCGCGGATGCTGCTGCTGACCGGGTCGGCGAACCGGGATCCGGCGGTCTTCGCCGAGCCGGACGAGTTCGACCTGGACCGCGACACCAGCGCTGCCCTGGTCTTCGGCAGCGGCAGGCATCACTGCCTCGGCGCCAACCTCGGCCAACTGGAGTTGCGCGTCGCGCTGAGCGAGATCGTCGGCAAGGTCGCGGCGTACGAGATCGACCCGGGCGGTGTGCGCCGCATCCACGCGTCGAACAACCGCGGTTTCGCGGCCCTGCCCACCACGGTCACGCTGCGCTGACCAGGGCTGTCGGCGCGCCGAACAGGGCTGTCGGCGGGCGACCGGGGCGCGGTCGCCCGCCATTCAACAATCAAGCGACCGGTTTGGTATTGCGATATCCGGGACGTATTCGCCCGCGGTGCGTGCCCTCAATTCTCGGGGCCACTGTTCGCCGGTGACTGCGGGCTACCTGTCGGAATCTGTTGTGGCACAACGTCTCAACGAGAAATTGCCGCTACTTCCAGGTGGTAGCGAGTACTGTCTTCAGTTATTGCGAGGCCGTAGGGGGGCTGCTAGTCTCGTGCCTGAAGCGAAAATATGCTCGGGGGTGCGTCGAACAACGTCGAATCGTTGTCGGCGACTGAAATCAGCAATTTTCTGGGGGAGACGCATGTCTATCGCATGTGCGACGAATCTGCTCAATTCTACAACTGAAGTGCACCTTTGCCGCCGGATCGGACGCGACTCATGAGTGCACTCGAACAATACTGCATCGACGAGTTCGATGCGAAAACAGACCGGGTAGAATTCCCGGCTGAACCGTCCTATCCGCGATTGTTGGGCGTGGCGACCGCAACGCCGTCCACCCGCTACAGCCAACGCGAACTGGTCGAGCTGTTGAATATATCCGACCCCAAAATCAGGGGCATATTTCTCAACGGCGGAATCGAAACCCGGCACCTGGTGTTGCCGCCCCGCGATCCGGACGGCAATTACCGGGTCGAAACGCAGGGTGAGCTGCTCGCCAAGCATCGGCGGGAAGGCGTGCACGCGGCCGCCCAGGCGATCCGGGCCTGTCTGCGCGAGCTGGGCCGGGACGTGCGCGACATCGGATACCTGGTGGCCGTCACCACCACCGGCTTCCTGACCCCGGGCTTCAGCGCGCTGCTGATCAACGAGCTGGGGCTCTCGGCGCATACCGCGCGCCTCGACGTCGTCGGCATGGGCTGCAATGCCGGCTTGAACGGGGTGACCGCCGCGGCCTCGTGGTCGGCGGCCCATCCCGGCGAGCTGGCGATGCTGGCCTGCTCGGAAACGTGTTCGGCGGCCTACGTTTTCGACGGGACACTGCGTACGGCGGTGGTGAACAGCCTGTTCGGCGACGGCGCGGCGGCGCTGGCGATCGGCACGGATCTCGTGCCCGAATCGCTCGCGCCGGCCGCCGAGCGCGCGCCCGCGCTGCTGGCCCAGCGCAGCTACATGATCACGCACGCGGTCGGGGCCATGCGCTACGACTGGGACGAGGACGCGGGCAAGTTCAGCTTCTACCTGGACAAGGAAGTCCCGTACGAGGTCGGCGCGCACGTGGAGATCGTCGTCGACCGCCTGCTCCTCGAGAACGGACTGCGGCGCAGGGACATCGCGCACTGGATCGTGCATGCCGGCGGCAAGAAGGTCATCGACGCCGTCAAAATCAATCTCGGTCTCACCGGGCACGATGTGCGGCACACCGTCAGCGTTATGCGCGATTACGGAAATCTCTCCAGCGGTTCGTTCCTGTTCTCCTATCAGCGACTGCTCGCCGAGCACGTGGTCCGTCCCGGCGACTACGGGATATTGATGACCATGGGGCCCGGCTCGCAGATCGAGACCGCATTGCTCAGATTCTGATCTCCTGCATCTTTCGAAACCTACCTAGACAAGGCATGTCGATGAACAGTTCACCTGTCGATTCGAACGGCGCCGAGCAGGGAAATGGCGACGTTCATGTCAGCACCGCGGTGATTTCCGCGGACCGTCCGTTGTCCGCCGATCTGGTGGCCTCGGTGACCGCGGTCGCACGCCGGGCCGAGGACACGGCGCCGGAATTGCGCCACTGTGTCGTCCTCTATATCGACGGAGCCCGGTCGGACGAATATTTCGCCTGGCCCGGCGATGTCGCCGTAGCCGACGTCGGCAAATGGGAGAGCGCGCTGCGCCGTCTGGAGCAGGTGCCCGCGCCGATCATCGCCGTGGTGAGCGGTGCGGCCTACGGTCCGGCGGCCGAATTGCTGCTGGTCGCCGACTACCGGATCGTGCGTGCGGGCGCCGTGTTCGGCTTGGCCCGTACCGGCGCGGGCGTCTGGCCCGCGATGGCGCTCTACCGGCTCGCCGGGCAGGCGGGCCTCGGCCGCGCCAGGGAGCTGGCGATCCACGGGCGGACGCTGTCCGCCGAGGTGGCGCGCGAACACGGGCTGATCGATCAGGTGATCACCGAGGGCGGCGAGGCGGCCGCGATCACGGCGGCCGTCGGCCTGTTCGGTGCCGCGGTCGGCTCCGAGCTCGCGATCCGCCGCCGGCTGCTGCTGGACGCCGCGACCACGCGATTCGAGGATGCCCTCGGCGCCCACCTCGCGGCGTCGGATCGGATGCTGCGCCGAACACGGGCCGCGTCGTGACGGCGGCCCACCTCTCGCGCGCGGACGCCGCGCTCGACCGCGACCGCGGCGAATTGCGCACGGCGGCAACAGCACACGCCGCCCTCCTGCGTGCACTCGGCCCGGTGCCGCGGCGGGACGAGATCGACGCCGCGCGCGCGGCCGAGTCCCACCGTGCCGTGCGCACGCTGCGCCGCCGGTTCCTGCGCGCGCATCTGGGCGCGGTGTACGCCGCGGCGACCGACGATCTGCGTCGCCCGCTGCGGCTGGCCGAACTCGCCGCGGCGGCCGGGGACCTGTTCCCCGGCCTGCTGCCCGATGCCGAACAGCTCGCCGCCGAAGCCGGTACGCCGCAGGCGGCCAAGGAAGGCTGGGAGATCGACCAGGGCATCTTCTTCCACGCCGTCTTCGCCGATCCCGTGGCGGGCAACCATCTGCTGGACGCGATGCGGGCTCCGACGGCCCGCGCCCTCGGGCTGCTGGCCGAATACGAGGCGACCGGGCTGATCACGCTGCCCGCGGTCGAGTTGCGGCGCATCGGCACCACCGCGACGCTCACCATCACCAACGGCCACTGTCTCAACGCCGAGGACAACCAGCACGTCGCGGACATGGAGTGCGCGGTCGATCTGGTGCTGCTCGACCCGCGTTCCCGGGTCGGCGTGGTGCGCGGCGGCGTGATGGATCATCCGCGCTACCGCGGTCGCCGGGTGTTCAGCGCGGGCATCAATCTGGCGCAGCTGCACGAGGGACGGATCTCATTCGTCGATTTCCTCCTCGGCCGCGAAACCGGTTATATCGCAAAGATTCTGCGCGGGATGACCCGGGACGAGCGGCACTGGCTGTCCGGCCCGGCGACCAAGCCGTGGATCGCCGCGGTCGACTCGTTCGCGATCGGCGGCGGCGCGCAACTGCTGCTGGTCTTCGACCGGGTGATCGCGGCCGCCGACAGTTTCGTCAGCCTGCCCGCCGCGCAGGAGGGCATCATTCCGGGGGCGGGCAACCTGCGCCTGGGTCGCGCGACGAACTTCCGGCTCTCGCGCGAGGTGATCCTGTGGGGTCGCAAGATCGCGGCGACCGATCCCGATGCCCGTCTCGTGCTGGACACGGTGGTCGAGCCCGACGCGATGGACGCCGAAATCGACCGGGCCGCAGCACAACTGGCCGCCCCGGCGGTCGTCGCGAACAAGCATATGCTGGTCTGCGCCGAGGAACCGCAGGACGTGTTCCGGCGCTACCTGTCGGAATTCGCGCTGCATCAGGCGTTGCGCTGCTACAGCACCGACGTGCTGACGAAGGTGAGCCGCTTCCACGCCGGGGTGGGCCGATGACGCTGTCCGCCGAGGCGCTGACGACGGTCGACTACCGCAAGCACGGCCACGTCGCCACCGTGGAGCTCTGCCGGCCCGAGGTGCTCAACGCGATGAACCTGCGGATGCACCACGAGCTCGGGCAGGTCTGGGACGATATCGAGGCCGACCCGGCGATCTGGGTGGTGGTGCTCGGCGGCAAAGGGGGACGGGCGTTTTCGGTCGGGCAGGATCTGAAGGAGCTGGCCGGCCGGATCGACGCGGGCACGGCGCACTCGTCGTTCGGTAGTGCGGGCAAGCCGGGATTTCCGCGGCTGACCGAGCGGTTCGCGTTCGCCAAACCGGTGCTCGCCAAGGTGTCCGGCTACGCGCTGGGCGGTGGTTTCGAGCTCGCGCTCGCCTGCGACCTCATCGTCGCCGCCGACGACGCCGAATTCGGGCTTCCCGAAGCGAAACTCGGGCTGATCCCGGGGGCGGGCGGGGTGTTCCGGCTGCCGCGGCAGGCGCCGTACCGGGTGGCGCTGGGGTATCTGCTGACCGGACGGCGGTTGTCCGCCGCACGGGCCGCCGAACTCGGCCTGGTCAACGAGGTGGTTCCGGCCGCCGAACTCGACGCCTGCGTCGATCGCTGGGTCGCCGACCTGCTGGCCTGTGCGCCGCTGTCGGTGCGCGCGATCAAACAGGCCGCCGCGGCCGGGGCGGCCAAGCCGCTGCCGGACGCATTCGTGGCCGATTACCCGTGGGAAACCCTGCGGGCGAACTCGGCCGACGCACAGGAAGGACCCCGGGCCTTCGTGGCGAAACGCGCCCCGAACTGGACCGGGCAATGAAGGAATGACAATGGATTCACCTGGTAAGAAGCTGGGCCGCGACATCATCTTCGACTATCTGCGCGACGCGGGGATCGAATACGCCTTCGGCGTGCCGGGCACCCACGAGATCCCGCTGATCGATGGCACCACCATCCCGGAGAACGGGGTGTCCTACATTCCGTGCCTGCACGAGAACATCGCGCTCGGCGCCGCCATGGGCTACGCCAGGATGTCGGGGCGGCCGGGCGCGGCGATCGTGCACGTCACGCCGGGCACCGCCAATATCATCGGAAACCTGTTCAACGCTTACCGTTCCAACATTCCGCTGATCGTGTTCTGCGGCCAGCAGCACAGCGATCTGCTGGTGCAGGAGCCGATTCTGGCCTCGGACCTGGTGCGGACGGCGGGCCAGTACACCAAGTGGGCCCACGAGATCCGCAACGTCGACGAGATCCCGATCGTCATGCAACGTGCGTTCAAAGAGGTGCTGGTGCCGCCGTTCCAGCCGGTGTTCATCTCGATACCGTGGAACTTCCTGATCGAGGCGCCCGCGCTGCAGGAGACGGGGCGGGCCACCCGGATCGCGCACGCGGTGATCGGTGATCCCGCCGGCGTCGCGGCGGCTGCGGAAACCCTTGCCCGCGCGCGGAATCCGGTGCTGCTGGTGGGGGATGGCGTCGGCGAGGCGGCGGCCTGGCCGGAGATCGAGGAGCTGGCGACGCTGCTCGGCGCGGCGGTCTATTCGACGAATCAATCGAGCAGGCTGAACTATCCGAACGATCTGCCGCACTGGCAGGGCGAGCTGCTGCCCACCCAGGAGGGTGTGCACATGCAGCTGGGCGACTTCGACACGGTCTTCCAGATCGGGGTGAACACCCAGGCGCAGATCCTCGTCTTCCGCTGGGAGAACGGGCCGATCATTCCGGCGCACCTCACCCAGGTGACGCTGCACAACGACGCGTGGGAGATCGGCAAGAACTACTACTCGGAGGTCGGGGTCCTCGGCGACATCGCGATGACATTGCCGCGGATCATCGACGGCATCGCCACCCACCCGGACTTCGACTGGTCCGCGGCGGAGGCGAGAAACTTTCGGGTGCAACAGCTTTCCGCCGGACGCGACGAGGGGTTCGCGGCCCTGACCGATCTCTTCGCCCACGCCGACGTGGACGCGCGGATTCCCGACATCCAGGTGCCGATGGCCATCGCCGAGGTGCAGGAGAAGCTCAGCAAGCCGATCACCGTGATCAACGAGGCGTTCTCGATCCTGGCCGCGGTGCAGAAGACGATCCGGTACGACGTGCCCGACGCCTACTTCTGCACCACGGGCGGTTCCCTGGGCTTCTCCTTGCCTGCGTCGCTGGGTATTTCGCTCGCGCTGGGTAGGGAGCGGCTGGTCGTGAACATCGTCGGCGACGGGTCCGCGCTGTTCCACACCAATGCCTGGTGGACCACGCGCAAGTTCGACCTGCCGGTGCTGTACCTGGTGCTGAACAACCACGAGTACAAGACGCTGATGACGGGCGTCGGCGCGATCGAGCAGATCTACGGCTGGGAGCCCGCCAACGAACCCTGGTATCTGCGGCTGGGGCAGCCCAACCAGGACTTCGCGGCGATCGCGGCGACCTTCGATATCGACGGCGAGGTCGTCACCGAGGGGTGCAAGCTGCGTGACGCCATCGAGCGCGGGTTCAAGGTGATCGAGGGCGGTGCGCCCTACGTGATCGACATCCGCGTCGATCCCGCGTCCGGACCGCCCGCACCCACGGTGGACATGTTCATGGCCGAGAAGCCGGGCGTGGACGCCGAATTGGTGCAACGCCTGCAGGCGCTCGGCCCGCCCTGATCCGGCTCGCAACACCGTGGGGCGGCGGCCGCCGCCCCACGCAGTGCACGAAAGAGGGGGAACTCATGACCGACGAAAGTTCGGGCTTGTCGTTGAACCGGCGCACGGTACTGGGCGGCGCGGTGCTCGCCGCCGTCGGCGCCGCGGGCATCGGTGGCTTCCTGTTCAGTGAAAACATCATCGGCCCTTGGCGTTTGACGGCCCGGCGGGTCGCCGACCGGCTGCAGGAGGCGGCGGGCGGGAACTTTTCCGGCCGCCGCCGCAACCACGCCAAAGGGATTGCCGTGGCAGGGTATTTCGAGAGCAACGGCAACGGCGTCGAAGTGTGCAAGGCGTCGGTGTTCCGCGCCGGCCGGTATCGCCTCGACGGCCGTTTCTCCCTGGCCGGCGGAAATCCGCACGTGCCCGACGATCTCGCTACGCCGCGCGGGCTCGGCCTGCGGCTGTTCCTGCCCGACGGCGAGCAGTGGCGGCTGGCCCTGGTGAACGTCCCGGTGTTTCTCGACGCGACGCCGGACGATTTCTACACGCGGACACTCGCTTTCGCACCCGATCCGGCGACCGGCAAGCCCGACCCGGCGCGGATGCGGCAGCACCTGGCCACCCATCCGAAAACCGCGGCCGCCTTGGCGCTCATCGAGCAGGGGCCGCACGCCCCGAGCTTCGCCAGTTCGACCTACTACGGCCTCAACGCTTTCGAGTGCACCGACGCCGCGGGCCGGGCAGTGCCCGTGCGCTGGCAACTCGAACCGGAGGCGAACCCGGTGCCGCCGCAGCGGCCGGGCGCGGACCAGCTGTTCGACGCGCTCGTCGCCGAGCTGCGGCGCGGTCCGCTGCGCTGGAAACTGCGCCTGGTCATCGGGATTCGCGGCCAGGACGCCACCGACGACGCGACGAAACCGTGGCCCGCCGATCGGCGCGCCGTGGAGGTCGGCACGTTGGTGCTCGACGCGGTGCACACCGAAGCCGCCGACAATGTGCAGGACGTCAATTTCGATCCGCTCGTGCTACCCGACGGCATCGCGGCCTCCGACGATCCGCTGCTGCCCGCTCGGTCGGCCGTCTACGCCGAGTCGTTCCGGCGGCGGGCGGGCGAGCCGCGGGCCGCGGGTGCGATCCAGGTGGTGCAGGCGTGATGACCGCACTCGGCGAAACCCGCACCGAGCAGCCCGCCCGCTTCGGGGTCACGGCGCGAATCCTGCACTGGCTGATGGCGATCCTGATCGTCGCGATGATTTTCGTCGGTGGCGCGCTGGTCGGCTCGCTCGGCCACTACCGGCTGCTACTGGAGGTGCACAAATCCCTCGGGTTCGCGATCCTGGTGCTCGCCGTACTGCGCATCGGAAATCGGCTGTGGCACCGGCCGCCCCCGCCGCCGCTCGGCCTCAGCAAGCCCGAGCGGCTGGTCGCCACCGGCTCCGAAATCCTCATGTACGCACTGTTCCTGGCCCAGCCGATCATCGGCTGGGCGCTGGTTTCGGCCTCGGGGATCCCGATCCGGGTCTTCGGCGGGCTGCGCGTCCCGGCGATCGCGCCCACCGACGCCGGGCTGTACGCGACGCTGCGCACGGTGCACGGCATCCTGGCCTACTTGCTGCTCGCGGCCTTCACCGCGCATATCTGCGCGGTGCTGTTCCATGCGTTGCTGTTGCGGGACAAGCTGCTTCGGCGCATGACCTTCGGCTCGCGCCGTTAGGGCCTGTGTCATGAAACCCGCCGCGGTCGAGCGCGACCGCACCGCAGGCCTGCCGACCGCGGGACTGCTGATCGGCATCGTGCTGATCGGCGCGAACCTGCGGGCCGCGCTCACCGGCGTCGGCGCGCTGCTGCCCACCATCGAACGCGAGACGGGGCTGTCCAGTACGGGCAGCGGGGTGCTCGGCGCGTTGCCGTTGCTGATCTTCGCCGCCGTCGCACCCCTGGTCGCCCGGATCGCGGGCCGCGGATCCGCACGGGTGCTGCTGGTCGCCCTGCTCGGGCTCGTCGCGGGTGTGCTGCTGCGTTCGGCCGCCGGCCTGTGGTGCCTGTTCGCGGGCACCGCGATCCTGGCCGTGGCCATTACCTTCGGCAACGTGCTGTTGCCGGCGGTGCTGCGTGCGACCCTGCCCGAGCGCCGGATCGGCTGGGCGACAGGCGCTTACGTGACCGCGATGACCTTGGCCGCGGCGGTGTCGTCAGGGGTGTCGGTGCCGCTGTCGGAGCACTTGCCCGGCGGCTGGCGCAGCGCGCTGGCATGCTGGGCGGTGCTCGCGGTCGCCGCGCTGCTGGTCTGGTCGGGGCAGCAGCGACGACACGTGCGGGCACCGGCCGCCACGGCGCCCGCGGGCATGCCGTGGCGGTCCGGCCTCGCCTGGCAGGTCAGCGTGTTCATGGGCCTGCAGTCGCTGGGCTTCTACGCGATCATCGCCTGGCTGCCGAGCATCGTGCACGACAACGGCATGTCGGAGCGGGCGGCGGGCTTGCTGCTGTTCGCCTTTCAGCTGCTCGGCCTGCTCGCGGTCAACCTGCTGCCGTGGCTCGAACGGTGGCTCGGCGACCAGCGGCTGCTCGCCGCGGGCGCCTCCGCGCTCAACGCGATCGGTTTCCTGCTGCTCGCGCTCGCGCCGCGCTCGGCGCTGGTCTCGGTGCTGCTGATCGGTCTCGGCGCGGGCGTATGCCTGGTGCTGGCCATGACCTTCCAGAGCAGGCGGGCCCGCGACGCCGCGCAGGCGGCCGCCCTCGCCGGGATGGCACAGACGGTCGGCTTCGCGGTCGCCGCGGTCGGCCCGTTGCTGCTCGGTTTGCTGCACACGCTGACCGCGGGCTGGGCGCTCGCGCTGCTCACACTGACCGCCGCGACGCTGGCACAGGCAGTGGTCGGTTGGGGTGCGGGACGTGACGTGCGGCTGTGACCATCAGCCCGCGACCGCGGCCCGCTGAGCGGACCGTGCCGGTATGCCCGCGACGGCTCGCCCCGATATCCGGAGTGGAGAGGAGGGCACCCATGACTCGCTATTGGCCCATGACCCGCGAAACGCTCACGATCGGTTCACCGTTCGGCCCACGGGACGGCGGATTCCATTCCGGTCAGGACTTCCCGGCGCCCGACGGGACGCCGATCCACGCCTGTGCCGGCGGCACGGTGCTCCACCTCGGGGCCGCCGCGGGCTACGGACAGTGGATCGTCATCGACCATCCCGCCGCGGAAGGCGGCGGTGTCACCGAATACGGGCATATGTGGGATGCCCGCGCGACCGGGCTGTCGGTCGGGGACCGGGTCGAGGCGGGGCAACTGATCGGATACGTCGGCAGCAACGGCCAATCCAGCGGTCCGCACCTGCATCTCAGCGTGATGCCGTACGGCTACGATCCGGGCGCCAAGATCGATCCGCTCGACTGGCTCGCCGCCGCGCGCTTCCTGGGCGGGTTCTTGTCCTGGCTCAGTGACCAGGAGCAGCGGGAGTTGCTCGACCGGACCCGGGAGGTCTGGACCCAGTTGTTAGGGCCCGCCGGGAAGGGCTGGCCGCAGCTCGGGCGGCACGCGAACGGCGCGAATCGCACCGTGGTGGACGCGCTCGCCGCGATACAGCCCGCGAAACACCCGGGTTGACCGCGCTGCCCGCGGCGGGCATGGTGAGCCGATGGGCAGTGCAGAGGTCCGCGCGGGGATCGCGCTGACCAACCTCGACAAGCCGCTGTTCGACGGCGCCGAGGCGACCAAGCGCGATCTGGTCGACTATCTGGCGGCGGTCGGCGAGCGCATGGTGCGCCAGCTGCGCGACCGGCCGCTGTCGGTGATCCGGGTGCGGCCGGGGCAAGAGCCGTTCATGCAGAAGAACCTGCCCAAGTACACCCCGGAGTGGATGCACCGGGTGACGATGTGGGCCGAGAGTTCCCGTCGTGAAGTCACTTACGCGCTGGCCGACGAGGTCCGCACGCTGGTGTGGTTCGGCAACCAGCGGGCGATCGAATACCACACCACGTTGCTGCGCGCCGACCACGGCAAGGGCCCGACGCACCTCGTGCTCGATATCGATCCGGCGCCCGAGCAGCCGTTCGGGCAGGCAGTGCGTGCCGCGCAGCTGATCCGCACGGCGCTCGGCAACGACGGGCTCGACGGCGCGGTGAAAACCAGTGGCGCCAAAGGGGTGCACGTCTTCGTCCCGCTGGTGCCGGGGCTCGCCATCGACGATGTCGCGGCCGCGACCCGGGCGATCGCCGCCCGTGCGGAGCGGATCGATCCGGAACTGGCTACCACCGCGTTCATTCGAGAGGACCGGGGCGGTCGCGTGTTCCTCGACTCCACCCGGGCGGGCGGCGCGACCGTCGTCGCCGCCTACAGTCCGCGCATCCGGCCGGGCACGACGGTGTCGTTTCCGGTGGCATGGTCGGATCTCGAGCAGGTCACCCCGCGCGATTTCACCGTGCGCAACGCGGTGGCGCAGCTCGGTGACCGCGACCCGTGGGCCACGGAAATGCCCGCGCCACAAACCCTGCCCGCCGACCTCGTCGCCGAAGGCCACACCATCCCCGTCGCCCGCGTACAGGCCATGCACGAGGGCAAACGCCGAGCCCGCGCCCGCCGCACAAATTCCACCCCGGACTGAGTGTCAACCTTGTTCGGCTGCTCTTTGCAGGAAATGGGCTCGGTTGTCGTCCAAGTACTTCTGCCAGCGCTGCGTCAGCCCGGGCACTCCTGGAACACCGCCGGGGGGCGGTGGCATGAAGGTGACGAAGTCGCCCACGTCGTCCGGATAACCGAAATCTGCGTAGAGCAGGTCAACGGTCTTGAATGGTTCCTCGAATTCGCTGCGGTTCTCGTGTACCCAGGCGAGTGCGAGGTAGAGCCAGACCTTTTCGTCATGATCGAATAACTTTTCCATAAGGTCAGGAATGCGGTCCAACTCGTCGGACAGCAGCAGCGATATGTCCTCGATGACAGCCATCTTGTCGTCCGCGGGAACGATGCTTGTCAAAGCCAGTGCGACAACATCTTTCGAGGTGATCCACTGGTGCTCATAACCGTAGCGCAATTCGCTCGGAGTCAGTTCGGCCCGCTCGGCGATGAACGACGCCGGGATATTGAACTTCACCGAATCGTTGTCGTCGTCGTTCATTTCTTGATCGGTATCCCATTGATAGTGACTGGTGTCATTGGTTGCCCCCTGAAGATGGCTGGCCGAGAGCCTATCGGACAGGCAACTGGGCCGGTCCTGTCGGCGGCAGTATGCTGCGCCTCGGTACCAGGTCTACACCGAGCGAGGCGGCGGCGGAGGGGTTGCTGAAGACCCTGCCGGTGACGATCGAGAGTCTCGATCGTCACCAAGTGGGCTCCCGACCTGGAACGGCGAGAATGTATTTCTTCCGCGCGCCCGCGCAGGTTATTCGGATTCTCCTTGTAATACTGGCTGGTCGGTTGTGGTGGTCAGTGGGAATGGAAGGGGTTCGAGATCGTGGCGCTGGGTAATGCTGGGGGGATGTCCGGGCGTTTTGTCGAGGGTGTTGTACTGCTGGGTGCCGGGTTGCTCGGGCTCGGTGGGGTGACCGGGGTTGTGCCTGCTGCGCATGCCGCGACCTGCGCGTCGGTGGCGGATCGCAGTGCGTATGACGGTGCTTGGAAAGGTGGCGAGGACAATACTTTGGTCGGGGGATTCGGTGGGCTGATCAATTTCGTGGAAACGAAGTACACCCGGGCGGGCGCGGAACCTGTGGTTTACCTGGGGCAATTCGTGGTCGACGCGAAGAATGTGCTGACCAGTTGGAGCGGTACCCAGTTGATCGGCGACGGCAGCACGGTGCACGCCACCATTTCCGCACTGACGTGTGACGGCACCGGCAAACCGAGCAGTTTCACGGCCGACGTGGTGAGCATCGGCACCGACAAAAAGAAAACCGAGCTGGGCACTTTCACGATGAAAAAGGTCGCGCTGGGCTCGACCGGCTCCTAGTCGCGGTGCTCAGAGTGTCAGCGGCAGCATCGGCAGCGCCGCCTCGCCGAGGTCGGCCGGGGGCGCGGGCATGAGCTGGAGGTCGCGCTCCTCGGTCCACGCGTAGTGGCGCAACGTGTTGAACTGGGCGACGAAATGGTCGCGCCAGCTCGGGGCGGCGAAATTGATCGCCGTATTCACCTGCAGCCACCCGCTGGTGCTGAAATTGACCGAGCCCTCCCAGCATTGCGGACCGGCAGGAGTGTCCACGACCAGACCCTTGGTGTGGCAGATGTATTTGCGTCCGCTGGTGCTGGTGCCGATGGTGACCTCGATACCGGCGTCGACCAGCTGCCGCACGATGGGCTGCTGCGTGTGTCCCGCGGACTGGGTGTGATCGAGGTAGAGATGCAGCGGCACGCCGCGCCGGTGCGCGGCGATCAAGCTGTCGGCAGCGTCGGTGAGGGTGAATCCGTAAGCGATCAGCCAGGTTTCACCCGGCCCGGCGACCAGTTCCAGAAACCGTTGCTCGGCCTCGGCGTGATCGCCGGGCATCAGGTAGCACGTCATCGGACCATCGATCACGAAGGGCATGCCGGTACCGTACCGGCGCGGTCTCCGGTGTGCCTGGAGGCGTACTCGCGGTGCGCGCTAGTTTTCCTCGCCCACCGCGACGCGCACGAAGCCGCCTGCGCCGGCGAGCAGCGAACGGGCCGCGTCCGCATCGACGCCGGCCAGGCGCATGACGATGGCGGTCTTCGGGTGGCCGCCCGCGTCGTCCAGTAGGGCGGCGGCGGTGGCGAGGTCGGCGCCGGTGGCGTCGGCGACGATGCGGCAGGCGCGGTCGACCAGTTTGGCGTTGGTCGGCCGCACGTCCACCATGAGGTTGCCGTACACCTTGCCGGAGCGCACCATGGTCGCGGTCGAGAGCATGTTGCAGACCATCTTCTGCGCGGTACCCGCTTTCAAGCGCGTCGATCCGGTCAAAACCTCTGGGCCCGTTTCGATTTCGATGCCGATATCGGCGTGCGCGCTGAGTTCGGCCTGCCGGTTGCAGGAGACCGCGACGGTGGCCGCGCCGACGGAGCGGGCATATTGCAGCGCGCCGATCGCGTACGGTGTCCGGCCACTGGCCGCGAGCGCGACGACGACATCGCGCGCGGTGAGGGTGATCGCCACCATGTCCTGCCTGCCGCGCTCCGGGTCGTCCTCCGCGCCCTCGATCGCCCGGGTGAACGCCTGCGTGCCACCGGCCATGATGCCGAGCACCTCGCCGGGATCGGTGCCGAAGGTCGGCGGGCATTCCACCGCGTCGAGCAGGCCGAGCCGGCCGCTGGTGCCCGCGCCGACGTAGACCAACCGGCCGCCCTGCTCGCGCGCCGCGATGATCCGGTGCACGGCGCGCGCGATCTGCGGCAGCGCCTGCGCCACCGCGGCGGCCACGCCCGCGTCCTCGGCGTTCATGACGCGCAGTATGTCCTCGACCGGCATGGCATCGAGTGCGGCGGTATGGGGATTGGCTTCCTCGGTGGTCAGTGCGCTGATCTCGTTCACTTCGCCTCCTCTGTCCTGCGGGTCCGCCAACTCCGGGGGTCGAGCGAAAGCCGAGCTCACGGAGACTTCCGGAGCGAGCGTGGGATCCTGCGGTCCGCGACCGCGTCGTAGGTGCGCCGCAGTGCCAACGCCGCAGACGGAGTGCGTTGCAGCACACCGACATACAGCGCGTCGACGACCAGCAGCTGACTCATCCGGCTCGCCATCGCGGCGGAGCGGAAGCCGTCCTCGCGCCCGGCCACCAGCACCGTGTGTGTCGCGACCCGGGCGAGTTTGGACTGCGGGCCCGCCGTGACGGCCACCGTGGTGGCGCGCCTGCCGCGGGCGTGATCCAGGGCGTCGACGATCGCGGCGGTCTCCCCGGAGTGCGAGAACGCGATGAGCACGTCGCCTTCCTCGAGCAGGCTGCCCAGCACCAGCGCCTCGTCCTCGGAGGTGCACGCGTCACACCACATGCCGATCCGGGCGAGTTTCTGTGCCATATCGGTCGCGACCAGACCGGACGCGCCGATGCCGATCAGTTCCACCCGACGCGCGTGCACCAGGGCCTCGACCACCGCGAGCATGGTGGCGGGATCGGCGAGTTCGGCGGTGGCCAGCATGCCTTCGGTTTCGAAGGCGGTGAGCTTCTGCAACACCTTCGACAGCGGGTCTTCGGCGTCGATATCGGTGGCGAACACCGGCCTGCCGTCGTCCTTGGCGGTCGCTGCCAGCGCCAGGCGCAACTGCGGATAGCCCTCGTAGCCAAGGGCTTTGGCGAGCCGGACGACGGCCGAGGTGCTGGTCGCGGCGTGCTCGGCCAGCTCGCTCACGGTCAATTGCGCAGCGCCGGAGGGATCGTCGCGAATCACCCGGGCCACCCGCAGCCCGGCCGGCGTGAGTCTGGGGAGCGCCCCCAGTAATCGAGTGCGTACGTCGTCGCCCTCCGGCCCACTCGGCACCCGGCTACCACCTTTCGTCGAATCGCTGTGTGCTGCTTCGGTCATCGCGCCACCACCGTCAGCCGCTCTGGTGGGGTACCCGGTACTGCGGGAAGTACGAGCGGCGTCGCGCCCGGCGTGATCGAGCCGAGCACCGAGGCGTGGCGCGCACCGGTAGTCGCCGGATGGGTGCCCGCGAGCCCGTGCGCGGTCAGGAAGCCGAGTACCGCGAAAGCGGCGGCTTCCTTGGCGGCCGAGGGCAAGCCGAGTTCATCGGAGGTGCGCAGCGTCGCCGGGCGCAGCCGGTCGCGCAGCAGCGCCGACAGCGTCGGATTCAGCGTGCCGCCGCCGGAGACGATCACCTCGTCCGGGGCGAAGGGCGCCAGCGCGTCGGCGATGGTGTGGGCGGTCAGGGCGGTCACCGTCGCGACGATATCCGCGCCGGCGGATGCGTGGTCCCGCAACACGCGCGCGAGGTAGGCGCTGTTGAACAGCTCTTTGCCCGTCGTCTTCGGCGCCGCCGCCCGATAGTAGGGTTCGGCGAGAAGGGCTTTCAGCAGGTGCTCGTCCACCGTGCCGCGGGCGGCGCGCAGTCCGTCGCGATCGAACAGTTCCGCCCCGCCGGTCGCCGCGGCGACGGCGGCATCGATGAGCGCGTTGCCCGGTCCGGTGTCGAAGGCCACCGGGGGCTCGCCCGTGACAGTGACATTGGCGATGCCGCCGATGTTCAACGCCGCCGCGCGGCCGGGCCGTCCGGCCAGCCACAACAGGTCGAACAGGCCCACCAGGGGAGCGCCCTGCCCGCCGGCCGCGATATCGCGCGGACGGAAATCGCTGACGACGGGCAGTCCGGTCCGCTCCGCGATCCAGGCCGGTTGGCCGAGTTGCAGCGTGCCGTGCACGACGCCCTCGCGCACCCAGTGATACACGGTCTGGCCGTGCGAGGCGACGAGATCGGCGGTGCCGTCGAAGAATTCGTGGACCGCCGCGTCGGCCGCCGCGGCGAACTGCTGTCCGATCGCGGTGTCGAGCCGGCACACCGTCGCCATATCGATCGAGGCGGGCGGCAGCGCCGCGATCAGCTCGGCCCGCAACTCGGCCGGGTAGGGGCGGCTCAGCAGTCCGGCGATCCGGACCTCGATCGTGCTGTCCCGCAGGGATATTTCCGCGGCGACCGCGTCTATCGCGTCGTGCGACGTGCCGGACATCAACCCCACGACGCGCACTAGGCCACCGCCTCGACCGGCTCCGGGTTCGGCTCGGGGGCAGGATGGAGACGGCTGGTCAGCCCGCCGACCACCAGCGTGACGAGCACCCCGATCGGCACCAGCCACTGTGCCGCGATGCCCTTCTCGACGGTCTTGCCCGCCACCGTGACATCGATATGGACCGCCCGCACCACGATGGTCATCACGATCACCGTCACCACGAAGGCGATGATGGCGTCGACCTGGTTGGCGCGTGGTACCAGCCTGCCCAGCAGGAACGCCCCGAGCAGTGCGCCGTAGGTGTATCCCGCGATGGTGAGCGCGGTCAGGTAGACGTTGCCGGTGGTCGCACTGAAGCCCATCGCGCACAGCGCCATCAGCACCGCCCACACCAGGGTCATGTAGCGGGCCAGCTTCAGCATGGACGTGTCGGAGATCTCGCGCGTGGCGAAGCTGCGGATGATGTCGGCGACCGTCGAGTTCGCCATCGAGTTCAGTGCCGAGGACAGCGATCCCATCGCGGCGCCGAGGATGCCGGCGACCAGCAGGCCGGAGATCACCACCGGCAGGCCGTGCAGGATGAAGTTGGGGTAGAGGTTGTCCGCGGTGGCGAGGCCGAGTTCCTTGGGCGTCTTGCCCTCGTTGTAGGACCACAGCAGCGCGCCGACCAGGGAGAAGGCGGCGAACTGGATGGCGACGAAGATACCGGAGCCGATCATCGCCTTCTGGCTGTCGCGCAGCGAGCGGGTGGCCAGGATGCGCTGCACGATCAGCTGGTCGGAACCGTGCGAGGCCATGGCGAAGATGGCGCCGCCGACGATCGCCGTCGGCATGGCGAAGGGACTGGTCAGAATGTGCGCCAGGCCGAAATCGGTGTCGAAGACCTGGAACTTGCCCGCGTGCAACGCATCCGACCAGCCCGCGGCGCCGACGTGACCGGTGAGCACGCCGATCGCGATGATCGCGCCGGAAAGGTACAGGCCCATCTGCAGCGCGTCGGTCCAGATGACCGCCTTGATTCCGCCGAGATAGGTGTAGACGACCGTCAGCAGGGTCAGCGCGATGATGATCACGTCGTAGCCGAGGTCGATGCCGAACTCGCTGAGCAGCAACTTGATCGGAATGGCGGAGGCGAACAGCCGCACGCCCTCGGCGAGCAGCCGGGTGAACACGAACGTCACCGACGCCACGCCCTGCAGGTAGCGGCCGAAGCGCAGCTCGAGGTACTGGTAGGCGCTGACGAATCCGCCGCGTTTGTACAACGGGATCAGCGCGGTCGCCACGATGGTGCGGCCGATGATGTAGCCGAGCGCCAGCTCGACGTTGCCGAAGGCCTGATCGGTGTACGCGCCGCCGGGGATCGAGATGACCGTGAGCACGCTGGTCTCGGTGGCGACCACCGAGAAGCACACGGTCCACCAGGGCATCCGGCCCTCGCCGACGAAGTAGTCGCTGCTGGACTTCTGTTTCCCGGACAGCCGTAGGCCGATCCACGCCACGGTGATCAGATAGACGACGATGACGGCGACGTTGAGTGCGTTCATCGCAGCTCCTAGGTGACGCGGCGTGCTGATTGCAACTTAGTGTCAGCCGTCACGCGAACTCTGTCAATGATTGTCAGACGATTCGTACCACCAATTTCTCCCATACCGTAGCCGTATCACCGGCCAGCAGGGCAGCGCCGTCGATCGGGCCGCCCAGCGCGGTCCGCCGGTCGATGAGCGGCGCGATCTCCTGATCCAGCGGATCGAGCAGCGCCGCACCGAGATTGGCCAGTCCGCCGGTGAGCGCGTAGGGGACCGGAGGTTGCAGGCCGGAGCGCGCGATCGCCGCGCGCACGGTGCGGGCCAGTGCGCGTCCGGCCGCGGTCATGACGGCCGCGGCGGTCTCGTCGGTGGCGGCGGCCGCGGCGACGACCGGCGCGAAACGTGCCGCGAGCAGCGCGGGATTCTCGTGTTGCCCGAGGTGCCTGGGCAGTTCGTCGAGTGCCACGCCGAAGCTGTCGATGGCTGCGGCGGCAAGGGCGGTGTGCGGGCCGCGACCGTCGTGCGCGCGCAGCGCCGCGCGCAAACCCTCGGTGCCGATCCAGGCCCCGCCGCCTTCGTCGCCCAGCAGCGGACCCCAGCCGTCGGTCCGGATGAATCGGCCCGCCGCGTCGACCGCGGTGGCCACCGCGCCGGTGCCCGCCGCGAGCACGACGCCCGGTGCGCCGCCGAGCGCGCCGGCGTGCGCGGTGACCGCGTCGGAGGTGACCGCGACGGATCGGGCGCCGGGCAGCTCGGTCAGTGCGTGGGCGAGCAGCCGGGCGGCCTCCGGCGCGGCGAGTCCGCCCGCGGCGCCGACGAGCAGGGCGAAGCCGGTGGCGGGCGGCGTGATCCGGGCGACGACCGCGCGGATCGACTGCTCCGCGGCCGCGACGCCGCCGGCATTGGCCAGGCCCGGCGTGCCGGATCCGGTGGCGGCGCCGATCTCGTGGCCGTCGCGGCGCAGCGAGGCGCGGCAGCCGGTTTTACCGAGATCGATCGCGAGCACAAGGTCGGTCATGCGGACCATCATGCACAGCGGCCGCGGCGGGCGGTCCGTGCCCGACTCGGTAGCGGCCGCGCCCGCAGCGCCGACGCGGACCTGCCGCGTCGGCGCCGCATCGGCGAATTACGGTGTGGAGTAACCGATCAGGGCGCCGATGCCTGCGCCGATCGGGATGGTGACCAGGGCGCCGACACCGCCGAGGAAGAACCCGATCACCGCGCCGATGCCCGCACCGATCAGGGCGCCGATGCCCGCGTTGTACTGCTTGCGCGCGATGGTGTCGTCCGCCTGATCGACGAGCTGGGCCAGGTGCGCGCTGGTTTCCGGGGCGCTGACGGGGGTCAGCGTGACCGTGCGGCCCGCGTCGGCGAGCTCCGGCCGCAGCGCGAACGTCGCGCCGTTGGCGGTGAACGAGGTGGGTAGCGCGGCGACCACGGTGCCCGCGCTGTCGGTCAGCGTGACCGCGGCCCCGTCGTGGGTCAGCGCGAACACGCCCGCGTCGACGGTGGTGCGCACCCCGCGGCCGTCGGTTGTCGTGGTGTATCCGATGCCATGATCAACGCCATACGCGCTGACCTCGGCTGATGGTGTCGAAAGCGGTTCGGCGGCGACGGTGCCCGCGGTGATTCCGGTAGCTCCTACCGCGAGAAGCGCGGTGGCAAATCCTTTGATTTTCATCGTGTTTCCCCACATGTTCTGCTCGGCCACGACAGCCGATAGTTCGGAGTGAAGGCGGATCAGGCCGCTTTTATTCTCGCGCGGGGGTCTGGGCCGAGTGATCGATTCCGCGAATCCCGCGCAACGAAATCCGGCGAATTGCACCGCGAAATCGGCAGGAGCACAGGTGTTCCGGCGCCGATTTCCTGAGTTGCCATGGCATCGCTGGGAACTCGCCGTCAACATCCGGACCGGTTGGTTGTGCTGCGCAGATGCCGCGATGACCACCGAGCGCGGCAGGCGACCCGCAAGATCGCGGCCTGGGTGCTGTTCCGCAAGAAGGACCGGCGGTAAAACGCCCCACCCGCCGCAAGTTGTCGATCTGATGACAGCGCTTGCCGGAATCGCTACTGTCCGAGGACAGTCAAGGCGGATCGTGTCGGCACGCGCTGGTGACCTCACGCGTGTCACGGGTTCCCTCCATTTCTCGACATGGGGAGAAACGCAGTGAGATTCACAAGAGTTGGTGCGTTGACGGCGGCGGTGCTATTGGCCGCGGGCCTCGGACTGTCCGCGTGCTCGTCCGACGAGGACACCGACGCGGGCATCGTGACGACCAATATCACCGAGCCGCAGAACCCGATCGTGCCGACCAGCATGAACGACAACAACGGCAGCCGGATCGCGGACCGGATATTCGCGGGGCTGAAGTATTACGACGCCGACGGTGTGGCGCACAACGACATGGCGCAGTCGATCGAGACGACCGACCGGAAGAATTACAAGATCGTCATCAAGCCGGACTGGAAGTTCACCGACGGCACGCCGGTGACCGCCAAGTCCTACGTCGACGCGTGGAACTACGGCGCGCTCAGTACCAACGCGCAATTGCAGGGCTATGTTTTCGCGCCGATCGTCGGATACGACGACGTGGCCGCGGAAAAGCCCACCGCGCAGACGATGTCGGGCCTGAAGGTGGTCGACGAGCACACCTTCACGGTGGCGCTGACGCGGCCGTCGATCGACTTCGAGCTCGCGCTCGCGTTCACCCCGTTCTATCCGATGCCCGAGGCCGCGTTCAAGGACATGAAGGCCTACGGCGAGAACCCGATCGGCAACGGGCCGTACAAGTTCGCGCGGACCGGCGCGTGGGAGCACAACGTCAAGGTCGACCTGGTCGCGAACCCGGACTACAAGGGCGCTCGCCCGGCCAAGAACAAGGGCATCAGGTTCGTCATGTACCAGTCGTTCGACACCGCCTACGCGGACTTGATCGCGGGCAATCTCGATGCGCTCGACACCATCCCGGACAGCGCGCTGGCCTCCTACAAGCAGGACCTCGGCGATCGCGCGATCACCAAGCCCACGGCACAGAACCAGCACGTGAGCAGCCAATCCAATATCCCGCACCTGTCCGGCGAGGAAGGCGTGCTGCGCCGCAAGGCGCTGTCGATGGCGATCAACCGGGAACAGATCTGCGAGAACATCTTCCACGGCACCCGGGTGCCCTCGCGCGACTTCACCGCGATCACGCTGCCCGGCTTCAACGGCGACCTGCCGGGCGCGGACGTGCTGAAGTTCAACCCGACCGAGGCCAAGAAGCTGTGGGCCCAGGCCGACGCCATGTCGCCGTGGTCGGGCCGCTACGAGATCGCCTACAACTCCGACGGCGGGCACCAGGCCTGGATCGAAGCGGTCGCCAACAGCATCAAGAACACGCTCGGCATCGAGGCGATCGGCGCACCCTATCCGACGTTCAAGGACATCCGGACCGCGATCACGGCGCGGACCATCGGCAAGGCGTTCCGCTACGGCTGGCAGGGTGACTACCCGACCATGCTGCAGTTCCTGACCGCGCAGTACTACACCGGAGCCGGCACCAACAACATCGACTACGCCAACCCCGAATTCGACAAGCTCATCGACGCCGCGCTGGCGGCCGCGTCGCTGGAGGAGTCCTACAAGCTCGTCGGGCAGGCGCAGACCCTGCTGCTGCGCGACATGGCCGACATCCCGGTGCTCGACTACATCGCCACCGCGGGCCTGGGGGAGAAGGTGAAGAAGGCCGAACTCACCTGGAACGGCCAATTCGACTTCGAGAACATCGAGAAATAGCCGCCGGACGGGCCGCGCCGCCGGATAATGTCGGCGCGGCTCTGCCGTCGCTATCCCGCTCCGGGTAGGCTGACGCGTCGGTCGAGCACGTGGCGCACGAGGGTGGTGGCGGAATGAGTGAACGGGTATCGGAATCCGTGACGGAGACAACGACGGTCGCCGTGACCGTCCCCGCGACGCCGGAGCAGCTGACCATGCTGCGCGCGCTCGCCGAGACCGTGCTGCTGATCGCGGACTTCGGGCTGGACGAGGTGACCGATATCCGGCTCGCGCTCGACGAGATCGCGACCGTGCTGCTGCAGGACGCGGTGCCCGGCACGACCATTTCGTGCGCCTTCACCTACCGGGAAGGCGTGCTGAAGGCCGTGATCCAGGCCGTGGGCAGCTCCGAAACCGAGGTCGGGACAGGCAGTTTCGGCTGGCATATCGTGCAGACGCTGACCGACTCGGTCGCCGCGACCCGCGCGCCGTTCGACGCGGTCGTCGGCGGTTATCCGACCGTCGTCGAATTCGTCTGGGCCCGGGGCGAACTCGATGAACAATGAGGCGACCCGGTCCGAGGTGGACCAGCAGCCGCGTCGTCGTGGCGGCGACAGCTACGACAATATCGAGCCGCAGTTCCTGGAGCTGGCCGCGCTCGACCCGGACGACCCCAGACGCGCGGCACTGCGCGAAGAACTGATCGGTCGCTGCCTGCCGCTGGCCGAGCACATCGCCCGCAAGTTCACCGGTCGTGGCGAGAACTTCGACGACCTGTTGCAGATCGCGCGGGTCGGGATGGTCGCCGCGGTGGACCGTTTCGATCCCACCCAGGGTTCGCCGTTCCTGGCGTTCGCCGTGCCCACCATCATGGGCGAGGTGCGCCGGCACTTCCGGGACTACACCTGGTCGGTGCGGGTTCCCCGGCGGCTCAAGGAGATTCAGCAGACCATCGCGCCCGCGATCGAGACCCTCGCGCAGCGCCTGGGCCGGATGCCCAAGGCGCGCGAGATCGCCGAGGAACTCGGCGCCGACCTCGTCGAGGTCACCCAGGCGCTGATCGCGCGCAACGCGTACCAGACCTCTTCGATCGACGTCGGCTCCGACAGCGACGACGAGAACGCCCCGCGCTCACCGCTGGACAGCCTGGGCGCCGAGGAACCGGAGTACCGCACCGTCGAGGACTACCTCGCGGTGAAGCCGCTGATCGCGGCGTTGCCCGAACGGGAACGCCAGGTGCTGGTGATGCGGTTCTTCGAGTCCAAGACCCAGGATCAGATCGCCGCCCACCTGGGCGTATCCCAGATGCAGGTCTCCCGGATCCTCGCCAAAACGCTCAGCACCCTGCGCGAACAAGCCCTGCGCGACTGACGGCGCGCACCGGGCTACGGTGGTGCTCGAGCCGACCGACGATTGGGGTGTGGTGTGACCAGCGACAACGCTACGCGACTCGCGGTGCTGATCGACGCGGACAATGCTCAGCCCGGCATCGCCGACGGGCTGCTCGCCGAGGTGGCCAAGTATGGGACGGCACACGTCAAGCGGGCCTACGGGGACTGGACGAGCACGAACCTCAAAGGCTGGAAGGATCAACTGCTCGCCCAGTCGATCCAGCCGATCCAGCAGTTCGGTTACACCACCGGTAAGAACGCCACCGACTCGGCGATGATCATCGACGCGATGGACCTGCTGTACACCGGCAATCTGGACGGCTTCGTGATCGTCTCCAGCGATAGCGATTTCACGCGTCTGGCCAGTCGAATCCGCGAATCCGGCCTGACCGTCTACGGATTCGGTCAGCACAAGACGCCGAAGCCGTTCGTCGCGGCCTGCGACAAGTTCATCTACACCGAAAACCTCACCGGCACCATCGAGGAGGCCCCGGCGGGTGCTCGGCGTAGCGCGGCCAAGCAGTTCGAAGGCGACGCCAAGCTGATGAACCTGCTGCGCAACGCGGTCGACGCCGCCTCCGACGACTCCGGCTGGGCCACTCTGGCCGGTGTCGGCTCGATCATCAACAAGCAGCGCCCCGACTTCGACCCGCGCACCTACGGCTACCGCAAGTTGGGCGAACTCTTCAGCGCCACCACGCTTTTCGAGTTGGAGACGCGCAGTCCCGGCGAAGGCAAGCAGGCCGTCACCTATGTTCGCGACCTGCGCAGCCTTACGGCGGGCAAGTAGCTCTCACCCGTGATGCATTGACCCCGAACCTGATTCGGTGTGCATGCCGGGCATGTCCATGACCATGGGCGCGGGCTGCTGGCCCGGGGCGAGGACGAGGAATTGGCCCATCATGCCGTGGTCCTCGTGCAGGAGCAGGTGGCAGTGGAACATGTACGGGAAGGTGGGGTCGCTGTGCGTGGCGAAGCGCATGGCCAGGCGATAGACGCGCTGGGGCTCGGTGTAGAGGGTGTCTTTCCAGCCGCCGAGTTCGGGCGGCGGGGCTTGGCCGTCGACGGTGATCACCTGGAATTGGACGTCGTGCACGTGGAAGTTGTGCGGCCAGTTGTCGTTGTTGCGGACCGACCAGACCTGGGTGGTGTCGACCGGAATCGTCAGATCGATGCGGTTCATGTCCATCCGCTGACCATTGATCATGAACCACTTCAGCACGAATTCGTGATCGACCGGGGTGTCCGGGGTGGCGAGCGGTGCCATCGCGGCGAGCGAATCGGCGAGGGGCGCAGATCGTTTCAGGTTTCGACCCGCACGTAGCAGCACGATGTCGAAGGTGTCGTCGAAGCCGAACGCGGCCGCGCGATCGATATCACGGCGCTCGATGATCGGCACCGAACGCAACATGACCTGCTCACCGTCGCGCAGGCCGACGACGATCTCGGCGCGCTCGCCGGGGCTGAGCTGGACGGCGCGCACCGGCACGGGCGCGGCGAGCAGGCCGCCGTCGGAGGCGACGAGCTGGAATTCGCGGTCGTCGGCGAACGCGAGCCGGTAGATACGCCCCGACGACCCGTTGAGCAGCCGCAGGCGGACCCGGTCGGTGCCGACGTCCAGGTGCGCGCCCGCGATGCCGTTGGTGACGATGGTGTCGCCGAGCAGGCCGATATCGGTCGGGTCGGATTCGTCCAGTGCGCCGTCGGCGGTGAAGCGCCGGTCCTGGATGATCAGCGGAATATCGTCGACGCCATAGTCTTTCGGGAGGTCGAGCGCGTCGGAAGGGTCGTCGTCGACCAGGAACAGGCCGGAAAGTCCGCGGTAGACATGCTTTTCGGTGGCGCCGTGCGGATGCGGGTGATACCAGAGGGTCGCGGCCTGCTGATCGATCGTCCACTCCGGCGACCAGCTGCCGCCCGCTTCGATCGTCTGATGCGGGCCGCCGTCGTGCCGGGCGGGCACGTGCATGCCGTGCCAGTGCACGGTGGTCGGCTCGGTGAGGGTGTTGCGCACGGCGAAGGCGACCGTCTCGTGGCGTCGGGCCCGCAGCGTCGGTCCGAGGATCGACCCGTTGTAGCCCCAGGTCGGGGTGCGCTTGCCCGGCAGCATCTCCGAGCGGCCCGCCTGGACGTCGAGCCGGAAGTGCCGGACGCCGGCGGCATCCACCGTCGAGGAGGCCAGCGGCGGGATGGGCAGCGGCCGGGTGGCCGCGGTGGCCGAGCTCGGCGCGCCCGCGGGTCGCGCCGTGCAGGCCGCCGCGAGCGGCAGCACGGCGACTCCGGTGAGGAAGCCTCGTCTCGAGACCACAATTTGCTCCTTGTCGTCGGTATCCGTTCCAGCTTCGATTGCGCACCGATTGCGGAAATCGGCCCGGAAGCCGCTTCTGGCGGCGGCCGACTCCGCCCGCGGGCCCTTGTGCGCGGATCGCCGACGTGCTACCAGCCGAGCGGTTCCGGTCCGTGCACATCGCTCGGACCGGAGGTCTCGGGGGTCGCGAAACCGCAGTCCCTTACCGTGGGACCGTGATGGAGATGGGTTCCCGGCCCGCCGTGCGGTCGGCCGTTCGTGGTCTCCCGCTCGTCGCGGTTCCGCTGCTGCTGGTCGCCAGCACCTTCCCCGGCCAGTACCGGGTGCCCTGGGGTTACTGGGTGTTGGCCATGGTCGCGAGCGGGTTGTTCGTGGTGGGCCGGCGGTGGCCGTTGGCCATGGCGATCGCACTCGCGGCGCTCGCCGTGCCGATGTTCCGGACCGAGGCCTGGGGCCTGTCCGGGCTGGTGCCGTATCTCGGGGCCGTCGCCCTGGTCGAGGCGGTGATGCGGAGCCGGAGCAACAGCCGGGTGGTGCTCGCGGCGGCCTGCTGGGCCTGCGCGGTCCTGCTCGGGCGGTGGGGCAGTCACGACGCGTCCCTCTCGCGGGCCGCGATTCTGGTCGAGGCGGGTACCTATGTCGGCGTGCCGCTGCTGCTCGGCCTGTACCTGCGCGGTCAGCGGGCGCTGGCGGCGAGCCTGCGGCTGCGCGCGGCGGACGCCGAAGCCCGGCGCGCCGATGCCGAACTGCGCACCCGCGCGAACGAGCGCAGCGCGCTGGCCAGGGAGTTACACGATCTGGTCGCCCATCACATGGCCTCGATCGTGCTGCGGGTCGGCATCGCCCGGCACGTCGCACCCGATCTGGACCCGGCCATGACCGCGGTGCTCGACGACGTCCGCGACACCGCCACCGACGCGCTCGCCGACATTCGGCGTCTGCTCGCGGCACTGCGCGATCCGGCGCTCGGCGAGGTCGCGCTCGTGGACGCGGCGGCGGTGCGCACCGAGATCACGGCCGCCGTGCAGCGGGTGCGGGTGGCCGGGTTCACCGTCGACGCGGAGCTGGCGCTCGGTTCGGCGGGCCTGGACGCGATCGGACGGTTGACGCTGCTGCGGCTGGTGCAGGAATCGCTGACCAATGTGATGAAACACGCCGATCCGGCGGTACCGGTCCGGGTCGACGTGCTCGATCGCGACGGTGGGGTGCGGTTGCACGTCGACAGTGGCGGAAAGGGCAGTGCGACAGCGGCTTCGGCGGGCCACGGCATCGTCGGCATGCGCGAGCGAGTGCAGCTCGCGGGCGGCACGCTGGATGTCGGTGCGACCGCGCGGGGTTGGGCGGTGGCCGCCTGGTTGCCCGGCGCCGCCGGCCGAGCGGCGGTCGTGGCGTGATCACCGTGCTGCTGGTCGACGATCAGCGCCTGGTTCGGGCGGGCCTGCGCATGCTGATCGACGCCACTGCCGACCTCGAGGTGATCGGCGAAGCCGCCGACGGTGTCGCGGCCATCCGGGCGGCGGCCGAACTGGCACCCGATTTGATCCTGATGGATCTGCGCATGCCCGGCCTGGACGGTGTCGCCGCGACAGCGCAGATCGTCGGAGCACGCCCCTCGGCGAAAGTGCTGGTGCTCACCACCTTCGGCGACGACGAGCATCTGTTTCCGGCGCTCGCCGCGGGGGCCGCGGGCTATCTGATCAAGGACACCGAGCCGAGCGAGCTGCTCGCGGCCATCCGCCGCACCGCCGACGGCGACCTGCTCTTCTCCCCGAACCTGTTGCGCCGCCTCGTCGATCGCGCCGTGGCCACCCGGCCCGAACCGGAATCACCTGCCGTGCACGCGGAATTGACCTCACGCGAACGGGAGGTGCTGTCCCTGGTCGGTGCGGGCTGGAGCAATCAGGAGATCGCCGACCGCCTGCACCTCGGTGTCACCACCGTGAAAACACACGTCGCGAACCTGATGAGCAAAACCGGCTGCGACAACCGGGTGCGCTTGGCGGTCTACGCGCACAAGCGGAATTGAGGGTCACGGTGGCGGGGTACGGCGGCGCGGCTTGCGGGCGGGCTCGCGTTCGCTGATCGCCTCACCGACCATGGCGCGCACCGCGTCTCGGAGTCCGTAGAGCGGATGGTGGCCGGCGGGCCCCGCGCCCGGGTCCTCGCGGAGTTCCTGCAACAGTGACCAGCACAGCGCGAGCATCACCAGGACGAAGGGGAGCGCCACGAGGATCGTGGCGGTCTGCAAGGCGCTGAGGCCACCCGCGACGAGCAGCACGGCGGCGACCCCGGCCATCAGGATGCCCCAGGTGACCACCAGCCAGGACGGCGGATTGAGCGCCCCGCGGCTGGTCAGCGAACCCATCACGAGCGAGGCGGAATCGGCGCTGGTGATGAAGTAGGTCATCACCAGGATCATCGACACCCAGGAGGTGACCGTGCCCAGGGGCAGCGCGCCCAGCATGTCGAACAGCGAGGCCTGCGCGTCGGCCGCGTTCGCGGTGAGATCCGCGACGCCGGTGCTGCTCAACCGGATCGCACTGCCGCCCATGATGCAGAACCACACCACGGTGACCCCGCTGGGCACCAGCAGCACCCCGATGAGGAACTCCCGGATGGTGCGCCCGCGCGAGATCCGCGCGATGAAGGTGCCGACGAACGGCGCCCAGGACAACCACCAGGCCCAGTAGAAGATGGTCCATTTGCCGAGCCAGGTCGAATCGGCGTAGGCGCCGGTCCTGGTGGCCATCGGCAGCAGGTTGGTCAGATAGTTGCCGATGCTCGACGGAATGCTGTCCAGCACATACACGGTCGGGCCGAGCACGAAGACGAACACCATGAGCAGCGCGGCCAGCGCGATGTTCACCGTGGACAGCCACTTGACGCCCTTGTGCAGACCGGAGAAGGCGGACAGGACGAACGCGGCGCTCAGCGCGCCGATGATGACCAACTGCACGGTCACCGTGTCCGGCGCGTTCGCGGTGAGCTGCAAACCCTTGGCGACCTGGAGCGCGCCGAGCCCGAGGCTGGTCGCGGTGCCGAACACGGTGGCGAACACGGCGAGCAGATCGATCGCCTGTCCGGCCCAGCCCGCGGCCCGGCGGGCACCGAGCAGGGGGACGAACGCGGCGGAGAGCCGGTTGCCGCGCCCCTTCCGAAAACTCGCGTAGGCCAGGGCGAGCCCGACGATGCCGTAGATCGCCCACGGCGTGAGCGTCCAATGGAACAGCGAATACTGCAGGGCGGTACCGGCGGCCGCGGCGGTCTGCGGCGCGATGCCCGTCGACGGCGGCGGCTCGACGAAATGCTGTAGCGGTTCACCGACTCCGTAGAACATCAGGCCGATGCCCATGCCCGCGCTGAACATCATCGCGATCCAGGCGAGGTTGCTGAATTCCGGTTCGGCGTCGTCCTTGCCGAGCCGGATCCGGCCGAACCGGCTGACCGCGATCACCACGCAGAGCACCAGGAAGACGTCGGCGGACACCACGAACAACCAGTCGAAGTTGCCGAGCACCCAGTTCAGTGCGGTCTCGGAGGCGGTGCCGAAACTGTCCTTGCCCAGGGCTGCCCACCCGGCGGCGGCCACCACCGCGGTGACGCCGATGCCGATGAGCCGCAGATCCGGCGTGGTCGAGGTCTTGTCTGTCTCGGTAGCCATCGCGATCAACTATTACGGGTAACCGCCGAATAGCCGAAGGGACGCGCCGCCGTTCACCGTTGTGCGGCGTAGATCTCGAGCTCCCGCAGGTCCGGCCGGGCGGCCGGGTCCTGGGCGGACAGCGTCAGGCGCAGGTAGCGGGTCGTGAGCGGGCGGGTGGGCGCGCCGGTGGCCGGCTCGAGGTCGACCGCGGTCCACGTGTGATTGTCCGGCGAGGCCTCGAAGGTGGCCGCCGGGGCCGGGCCGGACCAGCGCGGAAGTATCCGGCCGACCGGTGTTCCGGCGCCGAGGTCGACGGTGTAGGTGGCCGGTCCGGCGCCCGGCGCCCAGCCGGTGCCGACGCTGCCGTCGACTGCGGCGTCGGCGTAGCGCCCCGGTTCCTCGGCGCTCGCCGTGACGGATTTGCAGCGGGCGAGGTTGTCGGTGGGGGTGCGGTCCGGGCGGCGGGTCGGCAGGGTCAGCGGTTCGTCCCGGCTGACCGTCGCGACGCCGGTCGGCGTGCGGACCTGCATGGCCGCACCGTCTTTCAGGATGATCCTGGTCTGGTCCGGTCCCAGTTCGGCGTCGAAGGTCCGGCCCTGCCAGCGCATTCCGCGCAGGTGCAGGCCGGTGCTCAGCTCCGGCGGCAGCATCGGATCGACCCGTATCTCGTCGGCGCGCTGGCGCAGGCCGAGCAAGCCGTTGGTGAAGGTCTGCAGGAAACCGCCCGCGGCCGTGCCGAAGGTGAAGGCGGGCGCGCCCGCCAGTGCGTCCTTGACCCCTACCTTGTTGCCGCGCGCCTCGGCGAACTGCCCGAACGGCGCGCGCATGAACGGGCGCACCGCGCGTTCGAGGTAGGTGTTGGTGGTGCAGCCGGGCGTGCCGATGGTCGCGGCGTCGATGGCGTGCACCGAATCGGTCATCGCGGGACCGTCGGGATCGGTGTGCTCGGCGTAATACTCCAAGGTCCTGGCCGAAACCTCCGGTGGCATAGGCCATTCGAGCGGGTAGACGAGCAGGACGGTGTCCGCCTGTTTGATCGGTGTGCCCGCGTAGCCGTCGTACTGGGCGAAGATCTGCCGTTCGGCGTCGAACGGCATGCGCAGCCGATCGGCGATGGCCACCCATTCGGGCGGGGCGGGCGCGCCGACGAGCTGCGCGGCGCTGGTCGCATGGCGCAGCGCCAGTGCCGCCACCGCGTTGGTGTAGGCGCCGTCGCGCACGCCGTTGCTGTATTCGTCCGGGCCCGCGACGTTTTCGATCGAATAGCTGCCGTCGTCGTTCGGTGTCACCCGGGAAGCCCAGAACTCGGCGAGGTTGCGCAGGATCGGCCAGCCACGCTCGCGCAGATAGCCGGTATCGGCGGTGGCCAGGTAGTACTGCCAGGCCGCGAGCGAGATATCGCCTTGCAGGTGGATCTGGGTCAGGCAGTGCGGCGGATCCCAGCTGTGGCATTCGGCCAGCGCGCCCCGGCTCGCGCTGGTCCAGGGATAGAACGCGCCGCGCAAGCCCAGCTGCGCGGCGTTGGCCTGCGCGGCGGGCAGCGTCTTGTAGCGGTACTCCACCACGGATCTCGCGAGTTCGGGCGCGAATTGCAGCAGGGCCGGGAACATCCAGATATCGGCGTCCCAGAACACCGCGCCCGCGTAGTTGTCGCTGCTCAGCCCGACCGGTGAGAGGCTGTTGTCCTGTTCGGGATTCGTGCCGGAGTACAGCGAATAGAGCGCGCCCCGCACCCAGTTCTGCAACTCGGGGGCGTCGGGTGTCTCGATATCACCGCGCCACAGCGCGCGCCAGACCGCGGCCGTACCGGCCAGCAGCTCCGGCCAGCCCTTGTCCGCGGCACGCTGTGCGGCGGCGCGCGCCGCGGCGGCGGGCTCGGGGGCGGTGAGCTGGGTGTCGACGCCGACGAATTTGGTTATCGCATAAGACTTCCCGGCTTCGACCGGGAACTTGCTCTGCTGTTCGGCGGTGAGTTCGCGGGCCGGTCCGGGCCGCACGGGATGCCCGGTGCGCAACACCGAGGCGACCTCGCCCGGAACGCCGGTGCCCTCGGTGCGGAAACCGACGCCGATCCCGTCGCCGCGCGGGCCGGCGTCGACCGGGGTGAGCCTGCGCGCTCCGGCGCCGTCGAGGCGATCGGTCACCGTGAGTTCGCCGGACCAGTGCGGCACCACGGTCAGCCGGACCGCGCCGACATGCTGGTCGGCGCGGTCGGCGAACACCTCGTACACCAGGTCGGTGGCCTTGCCGTCGGTGCCGGTCCAGGTCAGCGTCGTGCGCACCAGCCCGCAGCGCAGATAGCGCGACTGCGCGAACTTCGTGATCTGCGCGGCGGGCGTCGCGGTGGAGAAGGTGTCGGCACCGGCGCCGACGGTGAGCGTGGACCAGTTCGGGAGCGCCGCGGCGACTTCCCTATCGTCGGCCAGACCCGGTGTGTGCCCGTACAACCCGGCCACGAAGGCGCCGTCGTAGCGCGGCGTGTACAGCGGCCAGCCGGACGGCTCACCGGTGAGCGCGTAGCCGGTGCCGCGGGGCGGGACACGCAGCCCGAGATAGCCGTTGCCGACGAACGGATGTTGGTCGAACGCGGCGTCCACGTCGGTGTTCGAGGACATCCAGCCGGGATCGGACGAGGCCGGGTCCTCGGGACACACGTGCGCGGCGTCGGCCTCCCCGGTGTGCCGGACGGCGTAGAGCACACCGCAGGCCACGAGAATCACTGCGGCGACGAACGCGGTGGCGATCAGGAACCTGGTGCGCGAAGCCAAACCGTACCTCCATGTACTGCATGGATGATCGTGTGGTGCTCAGCGATACGGGGCCATCCTATGTCCGGCGTCGCGTTCGGGCAGCAGTCGTCGCGGCTCTGGCCGAGCGGCGGTTCAGGGGTCGCGGTAGTGGCGTCCGGGTCGAAGCCGCCGGGGATCTCATAGATCACGCCGGTGAACGTGGCCCCGAACAGCCGGCCCGCCGAGAAGCCCGTCGGGCCGCGGCCGTAGGTGAGCACACTGGTCAGCGGATTGCCGCCGCCGAGCACGCAGTATTGATTCGGCGCGTCGATGCGGATCACCTGTCCTGCGGTGTTCAGCGGAACCACCGGCCGGTCCAGCGAATCCAAGGTCAGCCCGTCCGGCGCGGCGAGCGCGTCGGCGCCGCCCAGGTCGAGCAGCGACTGGGGTGCGCCCGGGTTCGCCGTCGGAATCCGGCTCACCCCCGGGTCGGCGAATGTCCTTCCTATGTACAAGTATTCGTCGTCTTTGCCGAGCACCGCGCCGTTCGCGCTCGGGAACGCCGCCCAATCGGCCTGCACCACGCGGTTCGGATACACCCGCCCGATCAGCGCACCGAAATCGTTGGTGGCGTAGACCGTTCCGTCCTGCGCGACGTCCATCCCGTTGGCCGCGCTGAGTCCGGCCGCGAACGGGGTAAGCGCGCCGGTGTCCGGATCGAGTTCGACGATGCCCGCCTGCCGCAGCGCGTCGCCCGCGAACACGCGGGCGTCCGCGCCGTAGCCGACGAGCAGTGTGCCTTGCGGTGTCCAGGCCAGCGCGCCCCCGCCGCCGCTCGGCACGGTCGCGATCGGCACCGGGACCGCACCCGGAGCATCTATGCGGTAGACCCGGCCGGTCGCCAGGTCGGTGGTGTACGCCCGGCCGCGCGCGTCGACGGTCAGCCCCTCCAGCGCGCCGGGCAGCGCCGCGGCGGGAATGGTCGGTTGCCCGGCACCCGCGCACACCGGTGCGGCCTGGGCCGCGGGCGCGGCCACGGCGGACACCGTCGCGAACGCCAACGCCGCCAATACCGTTGCCGCCTTGCGCAGTTCACTCATGACTGCACCTCGCTGGCGCTCGGTTCCGTCATGCGCGAGGCACGCTGTGACATGATTCGCTCACTCATGGTTTCCCTTTCCCGACGGGTGCGCCGATGGTGAACCGTTTCCGGCAGCGGCGGCCTGGTGCGTCGCCCGCCGGTCGCGGCGGCGACTCGTGCGGTATGCCCATGGCACAGCGCAGTATGCCTCGGCGGACCCGAAATCGGCGGCGATGTCGGTGGCGGTGGCGTGCCAGGTCCGGTTTACCCTTTTCTGAGGCCGGATGGGCGGCGACCAGGTGCGTCGCGCCCGGCGTGTGAAGGGACTGGTGCGATATGACCGACGACGTGGCGACCCCGCCGTTCACCGAAATCATCAACGGAGCGCTGGAATTCACCATTCCGGTCGCGCACCGGATGGGTATCACGGCGGCCGAGGTGCGCCGCGGCTTCGCCGCGACGACGGTGCCGGTCGAGGGCAACGGCAACCACTTCGGGGCGATGTACGCCGGGGTGCTCTTCACGGTCGCCGAGATCCTCGGCGGTGCGATCGCCATCGCGACCTTCGACAACTCCGCGTACTACCCGCTGGTGAAGGACCTGCACGTGTACTTCCGCAAGCCGGCCAAGACCGATGTGCGCGCCGAAGCGACCCTGTCCGACGCGGAGATCGCCCGGATCGAGGCCGAGGCCGCCGCGAACGGGAAGTCCGACTTCACGCTGCGGGCCGTGGTCACCGACGCCGCCGGGGTGGTCGTCGCGGAAACCGAAGGTCTCTACCAGTTGCGCGCCCACGGCAAGTAGGGGCGTCGGCGTGGCGGCGTCCCGCTGACCGGGACTCGGCACCGGACGTTGCGAGCGGAAACACAATTTCGCTGTGATCTCGGGCACATAACGTAACGATAACTGAACGCTCGTATGACCCTTTCCGGCTGCTCGGAACGGGAAATAGCAATGCCCTCTCAGTTTGTGTCGACAATTCGTCCGTGATCACCGCGTGATTTGCAGCGAATTCTTCGCTACCGTCGCCGAAGCCCGATCGAAGACGGGCTCGAACTCGGACCGCTGAACGCCGGTAACCCTGTCCCACGGTCCGAGGATCCCCGACCTACCTGGGGGCAGGGACGCGACCTCGACGGTCGTGCCGGTGGGCGCAGGCAGGAAACTCCTATGTCGCTCAACAGCAAGTTCAGCGCTCGTGCCCTCGGCCTCACCGCCGCGCTCGGCGCTTTCGTCGTCGTCCCGTTCGGCCTGTCCACCGCCACCGCGTCCGCGCACAACTGGGATGCGGTCGCGCAGTGCGAGAGCGGTGGCAACTGGGCCATCGAGACCGGTAACGGTTTCTCCGGCGGGCTGCAGTTCACCCAGAGCACCTGGGAGGCCAACGGCGGTGTCGGCCGGCCGAGCAACGCGAGCCGGGCCGAGCAGATCCGGGTCGCCGAGAACGTGCTCGCCACCCAGGGCGCCGGCGCCTGGCCGGTCTGCGGCGCCCACCTCTGACGCCGATCGGCGCCTGCCGCGAAACGCGGTAGGCGCCGGGCTATTTCGGGGCGATTGCGTCACCCGGGGAAAGCGTCGAGTTTTCCGATGATATCCCTGGCGCTGCGCTGTTTCGCGTGACATCGAATGAAGGTGTGCGCAGCGAGCATTCAGATATTTCGTCCTATCTTTCGGAACTAGAACACGTTTCGGTCTCGGGCCGGGAAATGCCTGCGCGTGGTGATACCCATCACTACCCTGTTGCCACCCGGCTCCCTCGGTGCTGGATCGCCGTAGATCCAGCCGAGATGCCGTGGTCAGAAAGGCATCTCGACCATGAGTTCGACCCGGACCGCAGCCCCACCGACGCTTCTCACCGGGCTGTGGCAGCGCAAGCTACCGCACTATCCCGACACCCCCGCCCGCTCCTGGTACCTGACGGTCGTCGTCGTCACCTCGATCGCGCTCTACTACCAGTTGTTCGTCACCGGCGCGGTGGGCAACGAACTGATCGCCTACTTCGAGCTGTCGTTCGCCTACTTCGTCTGGATCTTCATCATCGGCGCGGCCTTCGGCGCCGTGGCCTCGGTGCTGGCCGGGGTGCTCGACCGCTGGGGGCGCGCGAACATCGTCGCCTACGGCGTGGTGATCTGCTCGCTGCTGACGTTGTTCGCGGTGCCCGCGACCACGACGAAGGAGCAGTACCTCTTCGTCTACTGCGTGGTGAGCATCGTCGAGGGCGCGGTGCTGGTGGCCACGCCCGCGCTCATCCGGGACTTCTCGCCGCAGCTCGGCCGGGCCTCGGCGATGGGCTTCTGGACCCTCGGTCCGGTGATCGGCGCGCTGGTCACCACCGGCATCTCCACCAGGACGTTGGACGCGCACCCGGATTGGCAGTATCACTACCGGCTCTGCGGCGTGATCTGTCTGGTCATCGCGGTGTTCGCGGTGGTCGGCCTGCGGGAACTCAGCCCGCCGCTGCGCGACCAGATCATGGTGTCGCTGCGCGACCGGGCGCTCATCGAGGCGCGGGCGCGCGGGTTGGACGTGCGCAAACTCGAGCAGGGACAGTGGCGCCAGATGCTGCACCTGGACATCGTCGGTTCGGCGTTCGGGATCAGCCTGTTCCTGGCGTTCTTCTACACGATCGTGTCGTTCCTGACCGTCTATATGGCGACCAACTTCGGCTTCAGCCCGGCCAAGGCGAACGCACTGGGCAACTGGTACTGGACCGCCAACGCGGTGGCGCTGGTACTGGCCGGGCTCGCCTCGGACTATCTCAAGGTGCGCAAGCCGTTCATGATCATCGGCGCGGTGCTCAGCATCGTCGGCATGTACCTGTTCATCGGGTACACCGACGACCCGGACACCGGCTATTACACCTTCGCCTGGGTGTTCGCCCTGATCGCGATCGGGACGGGCATCGCCTACTCCACCTGGATGGCGAGCTTCACCGAGACGGTCGAGCAGCGCAACCCCGCGGCGACCGCGGTGGGCCTCGCGGTCTGGGGCGGGACGCTGCGCGGCGTGGTCACCGTGGTGCTGTTCGGGCTGCTCGTGGTGGTGAACGCGGCGGGGCCGCTGGTCAACCACGGTCCGCGGTTGCACGAGATACAGACGCGCTACGGTCCCCAGCTCGCCACGATCCAGCAGGTGGGGCCGGAAACCCTGGCGGCACTGGGCAAAGACCCGAACGACCAGGCGGCCCAGCTGGCGGCGCTGACGAAGCTGACCGGGGCCACCCCCGCCGAGATCCAGGCGGCGTTCGCGCTCAACGCCCGCTACCCGGACGAACTGGCGACGCTGCAGGCGATCGAACCCGCCACCCAGGCCGCACTCGCCGCGAACCCCGCCGACGCCAACGCGGGACTCGCGGCCGTGGGTCAGGTCGCACGGAAGTTCGGTATCCCGCCGGATCAGGCGATCGCCCGGCTCACCGCGGTCCAGCAGATCCCGCCCGCCGAACTGGCCGGCGCGACCACCGTGGGCCCGAAGCTGATCCAGGCCCGGGCGCAGTTGGAGACGGTCGGCACCATTCCCGCCGCCGACCAGGCGTACCTGGCTGCGCACGGGAAAGAGGTGCAGCAGGCCAGGGCCGATTCGCCGGAGCAGTGGGCCCGCTGGTGGTGGATCTGCCTGCTCGCGCAGGTCGCGTTCCTGCCGTTCGTCTTCCTGATGGCCGGGCACTGGTCACCGCGGCGGGCCGCGGCCGCCGCCGCCGAGCACGACCGGGTGGTCCAGCGTGAGCTGGCGGAACTGACGCCGGTGCCGACCGCGCGCTAGCGGCTATTCGACGCCGAGGGTGACCTCGGTCGATTTGACCAGCACCTTGACCCGGGCGCCGTCGGTGAGCGCCAGATCGTCGACGGCGTCCCGGGTGATCGAGGAGGTGATCTCGTCGCCGCCCGCGAGTCGGACCCGGACCACGGCCATGGCCTCGCCCCGGGTGATCGAGATGACCGTGCCGTCCAGCTGGTTACGGGTGCTCAGTCGCATGCGGGCGAGCATACGCACCGCGAGCACGCCCGCCGCGGATCTCGAGCCCGGTGTCTAGCGCGCAATCGCGGACGGCAACGGGTGGTCCGGCTCCAAGGCGGGGAGGCCGTCGATGCTGGTCGCGTTGTCGCCCGCGATGCGCTTGGCGAAGTCGTCGTCGCCGCGGCGGTCGTGCAGCGCGTCGAGCACCGGGCGCTCGTCGACGAGTTCGAGATAGGGGACCGAATACCCGCAGGAGTCGGCGATCCGGTCGATGCTGACCACGATGACACCGCGCAGGCCCGGATGCTGGAGCCCGAAATGCGGCCGCAGCGTGTCGAATTCGGCGGAGTCGGGCCGGACGAGACGACCGGTGCCGAAGAGCCGCAGGATCTTCGAGGTGCGGGTGAACGAGCAGAACATGATGGTGATCCGGCCGTTGTCGCGCAGGTGCGCGATGGTCTCCGCGCCACTGCCGTAGAGATCGAGGTAGGCGAAGGTGTGCTCGTCGAGCACCGCGAAGGTGTCGCGATAACCCTTGGGGGACAGGTTCACCCGGCCGCCCTCGGACGGTGCGGTGGCCACGAAGAACATCGATTGCTCGCCGATGAACTTGCGGAGCGCGTCATCGAGATGTGCGAAGACCTTCGCCATCGGGGCCCCTTCCCATGTCGTCCCACGATCGGACACGATGAGCGTAACGCCGCGACACCCGGTCGCCGGGCGGCTGAGGCTTAGATCACCCCTAGGCCCGCCAGAGCTGCGCACCCGCGCGGGAGACGACGATGTTGGGCACCACGGCATTGCGGGACAGGCGCGTGATCGCCAGCACCAGTTCGGCGATGTCCCCGGTGGTCAGCATCGCCGACGCGGCGAGCACGTCGCGTTTCCACGCCGTCATATCGGTGTCGACATAGCCGGGGGAGATCGCGGTCGCGCTGACGCCGTTGTCGGACTCCTCGAGCGAAACGGTTTCGCAGAGCGAGATCAACGCGGCCTTGGTCGCGCCGTACGCGGCCAAGCCCGCTTCGCCCGCGACGCCGGTGATGGAGGCGAGCGCAACGATTTTCGCGCCACGATGCGGGTCGTCGGCGGCGCTCTTGCGGAGCAGGGGGAGCGCGGACTGGATGAGCGCGAGGGGAGCGCGGAAGTTCACGTCCAGCATCCGCTCATAGCTTTTCGGCGGCATCTCGGCGACCGTGCCCGCGGTGCCGGTACCCGCGCTGAGCACCAGCGCGTGCAGGCCGTCGAAGCGGTCCGCGTGCGCCCGTACCAGTTTCCGGACCTGCGCGGGGTCGTTCATCTGCGCGACAACGGGATTCACCGCGGCCCCCGTTTCCGCGTGCAGGCGGTGCGCCGTCTCGTCGAGCGTGTCCTTGTTCCGTGCCGCGATGGTCAAGCCGTAACCCTCGGCGGCCAGGCGGCGCGCCACCTCGGCGCCGATGCCGCGGGAACCGCCGGTGACCAGCGCGCTGCGGGCCGCGCTCATCCGAGGGTCTCCAGGCCGATGTCGAGCAGCAGCGGGACGGCCGCGCCGATTGTGGCGAAACCATCGCCGACGGTCTTGCCCGCGAGAAAACGCTGATGGATGCCCTCGGCGATGACCGCCAGCTTGAAATAGCCGAGCGCGCGATAGAACGGCAGCTGATCGAGGGCGAAACCGGTGGCGCCGGCATATCGTTCGGCGACCTCGTCGCTGCTCGGGAAACCGGGATTCGCGCTCGGGGCATGCCGGACGCCGAGCACCGGCTCGCAGCGATTGTCCCAATAGACCTGCAGCAGGCCGAGATCGGCGAGTGGGTCGCCGAGCGTGGCCATCTCCCAGTCCACGACCGCGGCGATCCGGCCGGGGTCGGTACGGTCCACGATCGTGTTGTCCAGGCGATAGTCGCCGTGCACGATGGTCTCGGCCGCCTGCTCGGGCACCGTGCGCCGCAGGGCCTCGGTGAGCCGGTCCAGTGCGTCGAGCTCCCGGGTGGCGACCCGATCCCATTGGCCGTGCCAGCGTTTCACCTGCCGACCCAGATATCCCGCGGGACGGCCGAATTCGGTGAGTCCGACGGCGGCGTAGTCGACCGCGTGCAAGGCGGCGAGGGTATCCACGAGGGCGTTGCCCGTGGCCCGCGCCTGCTCGGTGGTGAGTGCGGCCGTCTGGTCCCCGTCCTGCAGGACCAGGCCGTCCACGAACGAGACCACCGCGAACGGGACGCCGATCACCGCGGTGTCCGCGCACAGCGCGATCGCCTGCGCGACCGGGACATTCGTGTCGCGCAGGGCCGCGACGACACGGTATTCCCTGGCCATGTCGTGCGCGGTCGGGGTGAGCGGGCCGAGCGGCGGGCGGCGCAGCACCCAGTCGTGCGTGCCGTCGCTCAGCCGGTAGGTGAGATTCGACTTGCCGCCCTGCAGCAGTGTCGCGGTCAGCGGGCCCGCCGTGTCCGGGACATGCTGCTCGAAATACTGTTGCAGCGCAGGAAGATCCAGACCCGTGGGCGTCATCCGAGCCGCTCGATGATGGTGGCGTTGGCCAGCCCGCCCGCCTCGCACATGGTCTGCAGGCCGAAGCGGCCGCCGGTCTGTTCGAGATGGTTCACCAGGGTGGCCAGGATGCGGGTGCCCGACGCGCCGAGCGGGTGGCCGAGGGCGATCGCGCCGCCGCGCGGGTTCAGCTTGGCGGGGTCCGCGCCGAGTTCGTGCTGCCACACCAGCGGCACCGGGGCGAACGCCTCGTTCACCTCGTAGGCGTCGATCTCGTCGATGGTCAGCCCGGCCCGCGCCAGCGCCTTGCGGGTGGCGGGCACGACCGCGGTGAGCATCAGCAGCGGATCGTCGCCGACCACGGCGAAGGAGTGGAAGCGGGCACGGGGACGCAGACCCAGCTTGGTCGCCGCCGCCTCGCTCATGATCAACGCCGCCGAGGCGCCGTCGGTCAGCGGCGACGAGTTGCCCGGCGTGATGGACCAGTCGATCTCCGGGAAGCGCTGGGTGAACCGGTCGTCCACGAAGGCGGGCCGCAGTGCGGCCAGACCCGCAGCGGTGGTGCTGGGGCGGATCGTCTCGTCCGCGGTCAATGTGCCCGCCGCGAGCAGTTCGTGGTCGAAACCGCCCGCGGCGGCCGTCTCGGCGGCCAGCCGGTGCGAACGCGCGGCGAACTCGTCGAGCGACGCCCGGTCGAACTTCCAGCGCGCGCTGATCACCTCCGCCGCGATCCCTTGCTGCACAAGGCCTTCGGGGTAGCGGTGGGCCAGCGGGCCCTGGTTCGGATCCTTGCCCTGCGCGTTGGAGAACATCGGCGCGCGGCTCATCGACTCCACACCGCACGCGATCGCGATGTCGTACGCCCCGGAGATCACCCCCTGCGCGGCGAAGTGCGCCGCCTGCTGACTCGACCCGCACTGCCGATCCACCGTCGTGGCGGGCACCGACTCCGGGAAGCCCGCCGCGAGTGCCGCCGTCCGGCTGATGTTGAACGCCTGCTCACCGCTCTGCGTCACGCACCCGCCGACGACATCGTCGATCAGCGCCGGGTCCAAGTCGTTGCGCGCCACCAGCTCGCGCAACACCCCCGCCAGCAAGGTCGCCGGATGTACGTCGGCGAGCCCACCCCCGGCCTTGCCCTTGCCCGACGGCGTGCGCACCACATCAACGATTACGGCGGACCCCATAGCCCTCTCCGATCAACTTAAGTTACCTGCGATTCTCGTCTAAGTTAACACGGATTCGCACAGTTGCCGCCGTTGATGGATCACTCGTCCCGGAGTTCCGACGTCAGAGGTCGAAGACCGCAGCCAGTGATTCGGCGACCACGGCCCGCTCGATCCAGCTCTCCAACTGTTCGGTGTCGGTGCAGGCCATGATGCGGGTGTGGAGGTCGTCGGGGACGTCGAAGCGACGCACGGCGAGAATTCGAAGCAGCGACTTCGCTTCACCTTTCGCCTCGCCTTCCGCGCGCCCCTGATCCAGCAGGCCGTCCATGAATTCGTCGCGGTAGATGGAGCTGGCCATGAGTTCCTCCAGGGCTTTGGTGGCCGCGTCCGAGGCGGCATGCCGGACAAAACGAGTGTAGGTGTTGCGGGTCTCCCGATCGAGGTCGGCGAGGTTGTCGAGAACCATGCGCCGGGTGGCGTCATCGTCCAGATCGAGGGCGGAGGCTCGGCATGGCACGCAGCGTGCCAGCCGGTACCGACAAGTTCTGGGGCTCAAGGGTTTTCGGGTATGCGACACGCCGTGGACATTGCGCACCGATTATGCGCTCGGCTCGGCGGAGCGCCTGCTCGGACCTTCGTGGTACTGCGATTCAGGACGGATAGGTGTGTGTTTCGGTGGCTTTTACTGCGGCCCAGAGTCGGGTGCCGGGTTGCAGGCGGAGGTCGGCGACGGTGGCGGGGGTGACGTCGGCGAGGACGGGTGGGGCGCCGTCGAGGCGGACGCGGATGGTGTGGGCGTGCTGTTCCAGGCCGGCGATGGTGACGGGCCAGGTGTTGCGCTGGCTGCCGGCGGGTTGTTCGGGGTGCAGGCTGACGGCGGTCGGCGGGAAGGCCACGTGCACCGGGCCGGTGCCGGGTTCGGCGACGGTGAGGGTGCCGCCCGCGTCGAGTTCGACCGTGGTGCCCTCGGCTCGGCCGCGATACAGGTTGAGGCCCACCAGGTTTGCCACATAGTCGGAGCGCGGCCGCCGCGCGACCTCGCTCGGCGCCCCCTCCTGCACGACCCGGCCGTGCTCCAGGATGATCAGCCGGTCGGCCAGCACCATCGCGTCGAGCGGATCGTGCGTGACGAGCACCGTGTGACCCGGATAGTCGGCGAGGTGACGGGCCAGGTCGGCGCGCACGCGCAGCCGGGTACTCGCGTCGAGCGCGGCCAGCGGCTCGTCCAGGAGCAGCAGCGCGGGCTCGGTGGCCAAAGCCCGTGCCAGCGCGACGCGCTGCGCCTGCCCGCCGGACAGCGCACGCGGTTTCGCCTGCGCCTGCTCGGCGAGCCCCACCCGGTCCAGCCACTGCGCGGCTCGCTCCCGGGCGGCCGCGCGCCGGCTGCCGCGCGCCCGCAACCCGAACGCGACATTGTCCACGGCGCTGAGGTGACCGAACAGCAGATAGTCCTGGAACACCACGCCGACCTCGCGGCGTTCGGCGGGCACGAACACCTTCGGCGGTGCGTCCCAGACGTTTTCGCCGATTCGCAGCGCACCGGCGGTCAGCGGCGTCAGCCCCGCCAGTGCCCGCAGCGCGGTGGTCTTGCCCGCGCCGTTGGGGCCGAGCAGGGCGACGACTTCCCCGGGCGCCACGCGAAACCGCAGATCGAGCTCGAATTGTCCACGAGTGACCCGCAGTTCGGCGGCCAGGCTCATACCGCGCCTCGAATCCACCGCTCGCGCAACGCGACCAGCACCGCCACCGACACGGTGAGCAGCACCAGGCTGAGCACGATCGCGTCCTCGGGGTCGGATTCCAGGGCGAGGTAGACCGCGAGCGGCATGGTGGTGGTCTTGCCGGGGAAGTTGCCGGCGAAGGTGATCGTGGCCCCGAATTCGCCGAGCGCCCGCGCCCAGCACAGCACCCCGCCCGCGACGACGCCGGGCAGCACCGAGGGCAGCGTGACCCGCCGGAAGGTCAGCCAGCGCGAGGCCCCCAGGGTGGCCGCCGCCTCTTCGAAGCGGGGATCCGCCGCCCGCAGCGCGCCTTCCACCGAGATCACCAGGAACGGCATCGCGACGAACGCTTCCGCGACGATCACCCCGGCGGTCGTGAAAGGTAGTGAGACGCCGAACCATTCGTACAGATACCGCCCGATCAACCCGCGCCTGCCCAGCACGAGCAGCAGCGCGACACCGCCGACCACCGGCGGCAGCACCAGGGGCACGGTGACCAGAGCGCGGAGCACCCCGCGTCCCGGGAGGTCGCCGCGCGCGAGCAGCCACGCCAGCGGTATGCCGAACACCAGGCAGAGCACCGTCGCCGAGCTCGCACACACCAGCGAAAGTTGCAGGGCCTGACCGACTTCGGCGTTGAACAGGCGATCCGGCAGGCCACGCCACGGCGTCCGCCACAGCAGACCGGCCAGTGGCACCAGTAGGAAGGCCAGCGCGCACAGCGCGGGTAGCAGCAGGACGAGCGGTCGCCGCCCCGTGGCCGTCCGGGTCACGGGTTGTCGAATCCCGCCTCGGTGAACACGGCGCGAGCCTGCGGCGACTGCACGAACTCGACGAACGCGGCGGCCGCGGCCGCGTTGGGGGCGTGCGCGAGCGGCGCGATCGGATAGTCGTTGATCGCCTTGCCCGACTCCGCGAAGTCGATGCCTGCCACCTGGTCGCCCGCCGCCTGCACATCGGTCCGGTAGACCAGCGCCGCATCGACCTCGTTCAGCTTGACCTTGGTCAGCACCGCTTTCACGTCGGCTTCGCGGGTGTCGGGCTGCGGGGTGACGCGCGCGGCCTCGAAGACGGTTTTGGCAGCGGCGCCGCACGGCACCTGTTCGGCGCACAGCGCGAGCTTCGGTTCGGTCTTGCCGAAGTCGGCCAGGCCGGTGATATGGCCGGGATTGCCCTTGGGAACCGCGATCTCGAGCCGGTTGCGCACGAAGGTGACCGGCGCGACGGTCACCTCTCCTTTGTCCTTGACCTGCTGCATGTTCTTCGGCGCGGCCGAGGCGAAGACATCGGCGGGGGCACCCTGGTTGATCTGCTCGGCCAGCGCCGAGCTGGCGCCGAAGCTGTAGACCACCTTGACACCGGGATGCGCGGCCTCGAACTGCTTGCCGAGTTCGGTGAAGGTCTCGGTCAGCGAGGCCGCGGCGAACACCGTGACGGTGCCGCCGATCCCGCCCGGGCCCGCGGGCGCGGCCTTGTCGTCCGAGCCGCAACCGGCCAGGCTCAACACGACGACGCCGACCAGGGCGGCGCTACTCAACGAACGAAACATGCTCGACCTCATCAGCTTTCCGGAATCTCGACGACGACGTGCGTGGATTTGACCGAGGCCACCGCGACGCTGCCGACCTCTAGCCCGAGCTCGTCGACGGATTCCCGGCTCAGCAGCGAGACCAGCCGGAACGGACCGGCCTGCATCTCCACCTGTGCCATCACGGTGTCCTTGACCACCCGCGTCACGATGCCGCGCAGGCGGTTGCGGGCCGAGGCGGCAACGGTGACCCCCGGTTCCGGCGTCTCGGCGGTGGCCTGGAGGAACTCCGCCAGCTCCCGGCCGCGGACGCCCTTGCGCCCGTTGCCGAGCTGGATCGCGGTCAGCTTGCCCTGATCGATCCACCGGCGCACGGTGTCATCGCTGACGCCCGCCAGCACCGCTACCTCGCTGATCCGCAAATTCGACACAGAGGGCAGTATATTTCCGCATCTGCGGAAATCAAGGGGTCAGTTGTCGGAGCGGCAGGACGCGACCGGTATCTCCGGAATGAGCCTGCTGTGGCCACTGTGACGAGGGCCGCGGTGAACTCCCTCACAGTGGCCGCATGGCCATTGCCCGCCAGGTCCGCCGAAACCGCCTTCCGGGCATGCCTTTTCATGGGATGACCGCGTGGGTGCCGGGCGCTCCAGCACCGCTCGAGCAGCGCGTATGCCACCGTCGATCACTACATTGAAGGGGATTTCGCAGTCCCATCTGATGGAGGAATTTCGGTGCCGCTTATCGATCTGGGTTCGTCCGCGTTGAATCTGGCGAACGTAGTCACGTCCATTGCCGCCAACATCACCTATCTGCTGCAGGCCTGGCACGTCATCTAGACGAGGTGCTGTCCCGGCGGCGTCGCGGCCTTCGCGTCGGCCGCCGGGAACAGGCGATGGATCAGCGCCGCCGCGGCGAGTAGCCGCGATCCGTCGGGTTCGCCGGGATCGATGCCGGTGAGTTCGGCGATGCGGCGCAGGCGGTAGCTGAAGGTATTGGGGTGGATGTGGATGCCCGCTGCCGCGGTCTTGCGGTCGGCGCCGTGGCGCAGATGCGCGTCGAGGGCTTCGATGAGGTGGGGACTGTCCAGGATCGGCGTGATCCGCTCGGCCAATCGGTCCCGGGCCGGTCCGGGGCGGGTGAGCTGATATTCGAGTAGCAGATCATCGAGGCGATAGCAGCCCGCCGGTCGGCCCAGCAGGCGGGCCAATTCGGCGAGTTCGGTGGCTTCGCGCGCGATCTGCGGTACCGATTCCCTGGCGACGCAACGATATTCGGTGACGAACACCGCGACGCCGAAGTGCCCGGCGAGTTCGGCCGCGAGCTGTTCGTAGGGCTGTTCGGCGGGATCGTGCTCGGTACCGGTGGGCAACAGGGCGATGCCGGTCGAGCCGTCGAAGGTGGCCAGCGCCGTGGTGCCCGCGAGCGCGTCCAGGGTGCGCTGCAGAATTCTGATCCGGCGCCTGCTGATGAGCCCGGCGACGGCGCTCGGGTGATCTTCGTGGCGAATGTGAATGGCCAGCACCGTGTATCGCTCCGCGAGCGCGGTATCGGCGCGCGCGGCCAGTTCTTCGGCGGGCAGCCCGCCGAGCAGTGCCGCGCACAGTGCGCGGCGCGCCTCGCGTTCGGTGTGATAGATGGACTGCTCGACCTCGGCGTAGGTCTCGACGACGGTGATGTTGATGTGCATCAGCAGTTCGAGCAGCCTGCTGCCGACGACGACCAACTCGTCCAGCTCGGCGGCGCCCGCCATGGCCGCCGCCTCGTGCAATACCGACTGGGCGGAGCCGTGCATCGCTTCGATCAACAGCGACAACGGAATACGGTCCTCGGCGTGCCGCTGGGCGACCGGCACGACGAATGCCGCCACCTCGGCCCTGGTGAATTCCCGCTGTTCGCCGATGGCCTGCAGGACGGCGCGGCCGCACGCGTAGATCGCGGGCAGCACCTCGGCGGTGAAATGTCCTTCCGGCAGATCCGCCGTGGGCGCGGTGGTGCCGAGTCCGGCGGCCAGCATGCGTTCGGAGATCTGCGGCCAGCGGGTGAGCAGCCGGGTCACCAGCGGGGCGCGATCGGTCGGCGGCGAAAGCAGGGCGGACATGTGCCGATTGTTTCCAACGACAGGTTTGTGCGGCAAGGTAACCGGCACATCGGGCGAAACTTTGGTGCGCGCAACAATTTCGCCGTCCGATTGTTCTCGCCGACGTGCAGTGACATCGCCACGTGGAGCGCCATAGATTCGATTATGTCTCCGATATGGCACACATCACAGTGGATGGCCGTTGTGATCCACAGAACAGCTTGTGGCACCGGCTGATTCGCATACGGAGCGCGAAATCGTTTGATGGGAATGTGAACTGACATGCTTGCAATGACGCACAATGCCATGCGCGCCCTGCTCGGGGTTGCTTTCACCGCGGGTCTGACCGTCGCCACGCTGCTCGGTTCCGGTGCGGCGAGCGGTGATCCGGGCGGTGACCCGGCCGGATCGGCACTCGTGGCAGCGCTCGATGCCGGGCTGGCGCCCGCGGCGGACGGCAGGCAGCCGCGAGCCGTCCTGGATACCGGTAGCAGCGGTGCGCTCAGTTACGCGTCGGACGTGCTCGGCGAGGGACCGGAAATGTCGTCCTATCTGAGCGCTTTCGCCTATGGGCTGACTCATCCCGATGCCGCGCCGCCGGGCGCGAACCGCTGGGATTGTCAGCCGAGCGCCGCGCACCCGCAGCCGGTGGTGCTGCTGCACGGCACCTGGCTCAACGCCTACGACAGCTTCGCCTATCTCGCACCGCGCCTCGCCCGCGCCGGATATTGCGTGTTCGCCTTCAATTTCGGTCGCTCCGGTCTGCTGACGGGCGGTGGTCTCGGGCCGGTGCTGCCCGGCCGGTACGGGGTCGGCCGGATGGAGGATTCCGCGCGGCAGCTGAGCCGATTCATCGACCGGGTGCAGGCGGCCACGGGCGCGGCAACGGTCGACATCGTCGCGCATTCGCAGGGCGGCACGGTGGCCAACCAGTACCTGAAAATTCGAGGGCGGTGCGCCGAAGGTGCGCAGGCTGGTGAGTTTCGGCGCCACTTATCACGGCACGTCGCTGCTCGGCATCGCGACGCTGGGCCGGATGATCAACAACCTCGGCGTGGACATCCTCGGCTTCTACGAACCCCTGGTCGGCGTCGCCAATATTCAACAGGCCGTGGGGTCTGCGTTCTATGCCACGTTGAACGCCACGGGCGACACCGTTCCCGGCGTCGAATACACCTCGGTCGGTTCGCGTTTCGACCAGGTGATGAATCCGTACGACTGGACCTTCCTGCGGGCGGGCGCCGACGCCACGGTGCACAACATCACGTTGCAGGACGGCTGCGAGCAGGACATGTCCGACCACCTCACGCTCATGTACTCCCCGCGCGCGGCCTCGATCGTGCTGCACGCGCTCGATCCGGTCGCCTATCCGGCTCTCGAATGCACGTTCAATCCCTGGCTGATCGGCGGCGGGGGCAGTTTCTGACCGCATTGTCACTACCCGCGGCGGAGAACGGCGAGCAATGCGAATTGTCTTCAGCACCAATTTATTTCCGCATCGCACCGTGGTTGGGTTGGTCGCAGGACAGGGCGCGGCACCGATGGCGCGACGAGCCGATCGAAAGGAAGCAGAGCCCATGAGTGCCGATCCCGTGCGCGGCCTGACCGGTCCGGCCGTCGCGCCGCGCACCGACTTTCCGCTGCTGCCCGAGGACGATCCGTTCTACGCGCCGCCGCCGGCGCTGGATCAGCTGCCGCTCGGTGCGGTGGTCCGGGCCAGGACGGTCGAACTCGCGCTGTTCGGCCTTGTCCGGCAGCGTGTTCCGGCCTGGCAGCTGCTGTATCGGACCTGTGATCTGCACGGTGTGCCCGAAGTGGCGGTCACCACGGTGCTGTTGCCCTGGGGCGCCGACCCGGCCGTGCCGCGGCCGCTGGTGTCGTTCCAGTGCGCGATCGACGCCGTCGCCTCGAAATGCCTGCCCTCCTATGCGTTGCGGCACGGCGCCCGGGCGGCCGGCTCGATCCCGCAATTGGAGTTGCCGCTCATCGCCGCCGCGCTGACCCGCGGCTGGGCCGTGTCGGTGCCCGATCACGGCGGCACGGCGGGCCGCTTCGGGGTGGCGCGCGAGCCGGGATACCGTGCGCTCGACGGTATTCGGGCCGCGCTGGCCTTCGCACCACTCGGCCTGACGCCGCGCGTGCCCGTCGCGCTGTGGGGGTATTCGGGTGGTGGTCTGGCCACGGCGTGGGCCGCCGAGCTGGCGGCCGCGTACGCGCCGGAGCTGGCGCTGGTGGGTGCGGTGGCGGCCTCGCCGGTCGGCGACCCGGCCAAGGCTTTCGTGCGGCTCAACGGCGGGCTGTTCGCCGGTTTCGCCGCGGTCTTCACCGCGGGACTGCGGCGCGCCTACCCGGATCTCGATCGCCTGCTGCGCGCCCAGCTGGACGCACGGTACCTGGCCTGGCTCGCGGCGACCGAGACCACCGCGACGTTCCCGCTGCTGTACCGCTTCGCCCGCCGCGATATCGACAAGCACTGCCGCGGTGGCCTCGCGGCGCTGCTGGCCGCACCCGCGCTGCGCGCCGTGCTCACCGACATCGAACCGGGCGCGCAGGCGCCCGCCATGCCGCTGCTCGTGGTGCAGGGCGTGTACGACGAGGTCATCGCCGTCGCCGATGTCGATGCGCTGGTCGCCCGCTACACCGCGGCCGGCGCGCACGTCCGGTACCTGCGCGACAGGGTGAGCACCCATCTGCTGCTGCAGTTCTCGGCCGTGCCGGTCATGCTCGACTGGCTCGGCGACCGGCTCGCGCGACGCGCTGTGCCCGCGGCGGGCACCGAGACCACCTGGTCGCTGGTGTTGTCGCGGCGGGCGCTCACCGGGCACCTGGATTTCGTTCGCCTGCTCGGGCGCATGCTGTTCGCGCGCCCGATCCGGGCGGCCCGGAAATAGGAGCCGGTCGGTTCGTTTCGGAATCGGTACCTGCTTGCGGTTTGCTTTTATCCCCTAATTCCGTTGTCCAAGAGCTGAATACGGTTGTTGCGCCGGTGGCCGATTGTTATGGTGGCTGCCAAGCCGTGGGAGGCGATGCTTGGTGTTTGTGGGGCGCACCGATTTACTCGAATTGATCGACCGATTGGTCGAGGTATCCGCCGATGAGGTGGCGGCGCCGCCGAAACCTGTGCTGGTGCTGGAGGGTTGTGGCGGTTCCGGCCGCAGCGCCGTCTTGGGTAGAGCGCTGGCCAAATGGCAGGGACACACCCCCTCGGTGCTGGTCCGGCCGCTGGAGCAACCGTTCGATCTGAACAATCCGGTGCGCACCGTGCTGGCCGCCGTCATGCTCGGCCTCAGCGTCGACATTCCCGGCTACGCGGTCGCGTTTCCCCGATTGGTGATCGCGCAGATCGTCATCGCCGAGAATTTCGGCGACCTGCCCCCGGACGAGCAGTTGACCCGGCTGCGGTTGCTGCTCAACCGGTATCAACGCCGTGCCGCGCTGGTCGGTTTCGTCCAGAACATGATCAATCTGGCCGGTTCGCTGGCCGCCAATATCAAGGTGCCCGGCGTCGACGTGATCGCGCCCGCCGTGGCCAATACGGTCTCCGACGCGGTGGTGGGCCGGTTGTTGGGCGGCCGGCTGCTCGGCCGGGTCACCTGGGGACCGAAGGCCGCATGGTTCGGTCATCAGGATCTGGAGCTGCGGCTCGACGCCGAGCGTGCGCTGATCGGGCTGAGCAACAACGCCCGAAGCCTCGATCCCCGGGTCCGCCGCGACGTGGACGACGTGCTGGTCGGGGCCTTGCTCGCCGACCTGCGGCACAGCGTCGCCAAGGTCAAGCGGCGCACCTCGAACGTCTTCGTGCTGATCGACGACGCCGACGCGCAGGCCGCCACCCCGTTTCTCGGTTCCGTGCTGCGCGTGCGCCGTTCGATCGCCGCCACCGGCGCCGAGCTGCCCGACCCGCTGACGATCGTGGCCGCGAGCTCCGGTGTCCTGGTCGACGAACTGGCCGGCTTGGTGCCCGCGCCCGCGGTGTGGTCGGAGCCGCTCGACGCGGCGTCCCAGGTGCTGGTCGGACCGCGCTGGGCGCGGGTGCGGTTGCCCGAGCTGAGCGAGAGCGACGTCCGGCTGATGGCCAAGGACGTCGACCTGTACCAGTCGGAGAACATCGGCCACACGGTCTACCGGCTCACCCGCGGTCACCCCGCGGCGACGGCGCTGGTGCTGCGGCTGCTCAAAGATGAGCCGCAGCACCTGACGGATCTCGACGGCCTGTTGCGCAGTCCGGGCCCGGAGACCGGCGTGACCGTCGAGCAGTACCTGCTGCGGGTCTTCGGTCGTGGTTTGAGCGTGCGCAAACTGGTCCGTCGCGAGCTGGCCGCCGCGTTGATCACGGTGTCGGCCGCGCGACACAAAGCCGAGGCGCTCACCCTGGTCGGTGTGTTGCCGCCCGGCGTCGAGCACGATTCCATCCTGTTCAAGTCCCGCTCGCTGTGGACGGCCACGACACCGGGCGGCCCGGAGCGGCTCCCGCCGCTGCTGCGCCTGCTCGGCCTCCGCGCGCTGGTGGCCCGCACCCGTCCCGAAGACGGTCCCGGTCTCGAGCGCGTACTCGGCACGTTGCTAGAGCAGGTCGCCGCCGGTGATCGCGGGGGCAGGCTGGCGCACGCCCGCCTGCTGAACGGCCGCGCGGCGGTGGTGGACGAACTCACCACGCTGCTGGCGGAACTGTCCGCGCCGGACTGGCTGACGTTGTTCGACGCCGTCGTCGAACTGCCCGATCCGGTCCGCCGGGACGGGTCGCTCGTGGACAGCTCCGCCCGCGCCCGCACCCCGGGCGCGCATATCGGGGTCCTGATCGCGCTGGTGCCCGCGTTCGAGTCCGATATCGGCACCCCGCTGGAGCTGAAGGCGGAGCTGTGCCGCCGGATCGCGCACAGCTACGAGCAATTGGCCGAGCACGTCCCGGCCGACGGCCCGTTCCTGTTGCGCGCCAATCGCTATCGCAGGCTCGCGGACCAGTTCGAATGACCTGCGCGGCAGAAGGAGACCTTTCGTGGCATCGCGATATCGGCTAGGCGTCTTTCCGCGACCGGAGCGGCCGTTTCCGCGGCCGTGGACGGACTGGGTGCGGCTGGGGCTCGTCGCCGCGCTGCTCGTGCTCGCCGGTGCCGGGTTCGCCTTCCGGGACGGGCTGCAGCACGCGTTCACCTGCAACGCGGGCTGGACGCCGGACCGCGCGGCCTGGCAGGCGGGCCGGCACTGCGTCGGATTGTCCGAGGGCCCTTACGCTTTCGAGCTGGACGCGTTCGCGTCGGTGCTGGCGGTGATCGATCGGCAGAATCGCGCGGCGGCCGAGGAGTGCCCGGGCACCCCGGCGACCGTCGGGGTGCTGCTCACGATGACCGACGAGCTGGCAGGCAGCAGGGCGGTCCACGAATTGGAGGGCATGGCGGCCGGGCAGCGCCGGGCCAACGGCACCGGTTGCCTGCACCCCATGCGACTGGTCGTGGGCCAGCTCGGCGACTACGCCGGCGACGGCGACCCGCTCGCGGTGGCGCGCGCCCTGGCGGACCGGTCCGACGTGGTCGCCGTGGCGGGCATCGGCCTCAGCGACCAGACCACCGCCGAGGTCGCGAATGTGCTTGCCGCGGCGAAGATCCCGATGGTGTCCGATGTGGTGACCGCCGAGGGATTCGACCAGGACGGCTCGCGCGCCGACAATCCCGAGTTCGACAGCTGCGATCGCGACATCACCTATCCGCGCGGCATCGCGCGGGACTACTTCTATCGCGTGGCGTTCCGGGTGGCCGTGCAGGTGCAGGCGCTCGGCGCGGTCTCGCCGGTCCGGCCCGACTTCATCATGGTGCCGATCGGCGGTTCGGACCCGTACACCTGCACCACCTTGCCGTTCTTCCAGCGCCAGTACGGCGGCAATGTGCTGGAGGTCAAATTCGACACCAGCGAACCGAGCACTGTGCCGCAGACCGCCAAGCGGGTCTGCTCGACCCCGAAGGACGTGACGATCGCCTACATCGCCCGCGGTCGCGATCTGGGCAGGCTGCTGTACAGCCTCGACGAGGCCTACACGAACGGCCAGTGCGCCGCGACCTCGGTGACGGTGCTCAGCACCTCGGACGGCAATCGGCTGCGTACCGAGGAGGCCGACCCGGCGCTCGAGGATCTGCGCACCAAGGCTTTGTCCTCGCCCAGTTTCGCCGACGGCCGGGTGCGGCTGCTGTTCACCCTGGTGGCCGGCGCGGACGCGCCGCAACCGGGCAACCCGAACTGGGCCGTGTTCGAACAGCACTTCCGGGACGCGGGTTTCGATCCCGAGCACATCGGCGACGGCTGGGCGGTCAACGCCTACGACGCGGTGACCACCATCGATACCGCGCTGCGCGAACTGCCCGCCACCATGCCGGTGCAGCGCAGCCAGGTGAACGCGACGATCAGCGGATTCTCCGCGCCCGATACCGCGGTGCCCGGGGCGGGCGGACCGGTCGTCTTCGACAACAGCGGTAATCGCACCGGCCCAGGGCCGCGGGTCGTCCGGCTCTGCCCGGTGGCGCGGTTGGTGGATCGACCGCCCTTCGTCCCCACGCTCGAGGTGCTGCCCGGTATCTCGATCCCGGCCTGCGTGCGCTGACTGCTCGGTTTCACCCAGCATCGCCGGGGTAACTGCTGGTAGATGGGGGGCAGGGCGTCCGGAGGGGAGAGGCGGTGCCGCGATGGCGAGAGTGTTCCTGGTCGACGATCACGAGATCGTCCGCCTCGGCATCCGCGACCTCGTCGACGGCCACGCCGATCTCGCGGTGGTCGGCGAGGCGGCCACCTGCGCGCAGGCGCGGCGCCGGGTGCCGCCGCTGCGCCCCGATGTCGCGGTGCTCGACGTCCGGCTGCCCGACGGCAGCGGGGTCGAGTTGTGCCGCGATCTGCTCGCGGCGACGCCGGGCTTGCGCTGCCTGATGCTCACCTCGTTCGTCGACGAGCAGTCGATGATCGGTGCGGTGCTGGCCGGTGCCAGCGGGTTCCTGGTCAAAGACATCCGCGGGCAGGAACTGGTCGAGGCGATTCGCGCGGTAGCCGCCGGCCGCTCGCTGCTCGACGACCGGGCCGTCGCCGCGCTGATGACGAAGCTGCGCACCCAGCACGCGGCCGAGCAGGGCCGCTCGCGACGCTGTCCGACCGGGAGCGCACGGTGCTCGGCATGCTCGGCGAAGGGCTGACCAACCGGCAGATCGCGCGCCGAATGTTCTTGTCGGAGAAGACCGTCAAGAACTATGTCTCGCAGCTGCTGGCGAAACTCGAGGTCGGCGGCCGCACCCAGGCCGGGGTGCTGGCCACCAAGCTCGGCCTGCCCGAGCAACGTCGCGAATGAGTGCCTAGCGATCGATGACGTCGGCGATCGGCCGACGCGGGGTGTGCGGCAGCGGCGCGACGCTCGTCGGCACCCAGCCGACGCGCAGCATGGCCTGCGGGTAGGCGCAGTCGTACAGCACCTGGGTCCGGATGTCCGCACGCAGTTCCGGTACGCCCAGCGGTTCGGTTTGCAGGCAGTTGGACAGGCCGAGATCGGTGGCCGTCAGCAGCGCGGCGCTCAGGGCCTCGCCCGCGCGCAGGCGCGACATCCGATCGTCGGACGGGGTGCAGACCACCAGCCATTCCGCGGCGTCCGGATGCAGGGTCCGGTCGACGAGGGCCGGATCGGTGAAGGTGCGTACCGGGATCTCGTCGCGGGGTTGCGGCCGCGGGCTGTTCGCCGCGGGCACACCGTCGGGGGTGCCGCGGCGGCCGCTCCATGCCGCCAGTTCGAGCTGATATGCGGGGTCGGCCGCGTGCCGGGCCACCGCGTCGCGGGCGGGCCGGGCGAGCCGCGCGCGCAGCCCGTCCGGGACCTGCCGCACCACGGCGCCGTATCGCGCCGCGCGGGTCGCGATGGTGCGCAGGTAGCCGGGCGGCACCTGCCACGAGCTGTAGCGCCGGCGGTCGGACTGCCGGTGCACCAGGGCGGCGCTGAGCTCGAAGTCGGTGGGCGTCGGCGCGTATGGGCTGAGGGTGACGGTCGCGAGATGATCGGGATCGCCCGGATCGGGCAGGTGCTCGACCGCGGCCGACCAGCCGAGCACGGCCAGCGCCACCCGCAGATGATGCAGTGCCGCACCACAACTGAGGATCAGGCCACGCTGGTGTGGATCGGTTGCGACGAGATGCCGGTCGGGGTCGGCATACAGCTGGATCGCCTCGTCGGCGATCCGCCAGCGCCACGGCTGGCTGTTGTGTACCGAGGGCGCGCGGACCGCCATCGCCAGCGCGGCCTCGACGGTATCGGCGTCCGGCTGTGCACAGCCCATGGATTCAGTGCCTCCTAGCTCGATGCGGCGCGGCGCGATCGGATACACGCACGAGCCCTACCGAGCCGAGTGTCCGGACGGCTGCGGCGTCCGACATTGATCTGAAGGTCCCGAAAAGTCGGGACCAATGGTCCGATCGACGCACCGGCGCAGCAGGTTTGTGTGTCCGATCACAAAACGGCCGAGTTTGCTCTAGCGTGAGCACGGTTGGTGCCGAGAGGGGCTGTTGATGCGTAGCGGGATGTTGAGTCTGACGCAGTTGCGGGAGCAGGTCGAGGCCGGGCGCATCGATACGGTGCTGGTCGCGATGACCGATATGCAGGGTCGGTTGCAGGGAAAGCGTTGTGCGGCAAGATATTTCCTGGACGAGGTGGTGGAGCACGCGACCGAGGCGTGCAACTATCTGCTCGCCGTCGACGTGGACATGACGACGGTGGCCGGGTACTCGATGTCGTCCTGGGACACCGGATACGGGGATTTCGTGCTGCGGCCGGACCTGGACACCCTGCGGCTGGTGCCGTGGTGGCCGGGTACCGCGCTGGTGCTGTGCGATGTCGAGCAGGTGGAGCCCGCCGGTAAGCCGGTGCCGGTCTCGCCGCGTCAGGTGTTGCGTGCCCAGCTTGCCCGGCTGGCCGAGCACGGGCTGCGCGCGTTCGTCGGCACCGAACTCGAATTCCTGGTGTTCGACGACAGTTACGAGGCCGCGTGGTCGGCCGGCTATCGGGAACTGCGCCCGGCCAACCAGTACAACGTCGACTATTCGATGCTCGGCACCGCCCGGCTGGAGCCCCTGCTGCGGCGCATTCGCACCGAAATGGACGGCGCGGGAATGTATTGCGAGTCGGCCAAGGGGGAGTGCAACCCCGGCCAGCACGAGATCACCTTCCGCTACGACGACGCGCTGACCACCTGCGACAACCACAGCATCTACAAGACCGGCGCGAAGGAGATCGCGGCCCAGGAGGGGCGCAGTCTCACCTTCATGGCCAAATACAATGAGCGCGAAGGCAACTCGTGCCATATCCATATCAGCCTGCGCGGGGAGTCCGACGAGGCCGTGCTGGCGGGCAACGAACCCGGCGGCTGGTCGCCGCTGATGCGTCATTTCGTCGCAGGCCAGCTGGACTGCCTGCGCGAGTTCACCTACCTGCTCGCGCCGAACATCAACTCCTACAAGCGATTTGTCTCGGGTAGCTTCGCGCCGACCGCGGTCGCCTGGGGGCGCGACAACCGGACCTGCGCGTTGCGGGTGGTGGGGCACGGGCCGTCGCTGCGGCTGGAGAACCGGGTGCCCGGCGGGGACGTGAATCCCTATCTCGCCGTGGCCGCCGCCATCGCGGCCGGGCTGCACGGCATCGAGCAGCGGTTGCCGCTGGAGCCGGAGTTCCAGGGCAACGCCTATCGGTCGGAGCGCCCGCGCGTGCCGCGCACGCTGCGCGAGGCGGCGCAGCTGTTCGGGGACAGCAAGGTGGCGCGGACCGCGTTCGGTGATGATGTAGTGGAGCACTACCGCAACGCGGCGCAGGTCGAGCTGGACGCCTTCGACGCCGCCGTCACCGACTGGGAGCGAATTCGTGGCTTCGAACGACTCTGAACCCGCGCCGGCCGCGGCCGCACCCGGGGTGCGGCCACGGCCGGTGATCGGGCTGCCGACCTACGTCGAGCGCGCCCGCTTCGGTTCCTGGGACGTCGACAGCGCGGTGCTGCAGTACAGCTACGTGCAGATGGTCGTGGCGGCAGGCGGTATCCCCGTGCTGCTGCCGCCGGCCGGCGTGGCGCGCGCGGAACTGGTGGCGCGACTGGACGCAGTGGTGCTCACCGGCGGCGCCGACGTGACCCCGGACCGCTATGGCGCCCAGCCGCATCCGGACACCTACACCAGGCCCGACCGCGACGAGTCCGAGTTCGGCTTGTTCGCGCTGGCGCGCGCGGCCGAACTGCCGGTGCTCGCGGTGTGCCGGGGCATGCAGGTGGTGAACGTCGCGCTGGGCGGCACGCTGGTGCAGCATCTGCCCGAGGTGGTCGGGCACGCCGAGCATTCGGGCACGACCGGTGGCTTCACCGTCACCGACGTGGCGCCGGTGGCGGGTAGCCGGGTCGCGGCGATCGCCGGGGCGCACGTGAAGGCCCACTGTCACCATCATCAGGCGATCGACCGCCTGGCGCCGGGACTGGTGATCAGCGCGCACGCGTCGGACGGCACCATCGAGGCGGTGGAGGCGCCGGACGGCCCGTTTCTGGTCGGCGTGCAATGGCATCCGGAGGTGGATGCGGTCGACCGCAGGCTGATCGGGGCACTGGTCGCCGCGGCCGAAGACTATCGAAGGGAGCGGAACTCGTGACGACAGCGCAGGTGGTCAACCCGGCGACCGAACAGGTGGTGACGACGGTCGAACTGGTCGGCGCGGCCGAGACCGACGCCGCGATCGACCGGGCCCAGCGCGCCGCGGTCTCCTGGCGCGAGGTGGCCCCCGGCGACCGGGCCCGGCTGCTGCGCCGCTTCGCCGAGGCCGTGGACGCGAACCTGGAGCAGCTCGCGCAGCTGGAGGTCGCCAACTCCGGGCACACCATCGGCAACGCGCGCTGGGAGGCGGGCAACGTCCGCGACGTGCTGCACTACGCGGCCGGTATCCCGGAAAGGCTGCTCGGCCAGCAGATTCCGGTGGCGGGCGGGGTGGATATCACCTTCCACGAACCGCTCGGCGTGGTCGGGGTGATCGTGCCGTGGAACTTCCCGATGCCGATCGCGGGCTGGGGTTTCGCGCCCGCGCTGGCGGCCGGGAACACGGTCGTGCTCAAGCCTGCCGAACTCACGCCGCTGACCGCGATCCGGCTGGGGGAGCTGGCGCTCGAAGCCGGGCTGCCCGCGGACGTGTTCCAGGTGCTGCCCGGCAAAGGCTCGATCGTGGGCCAGCGGTTCGTCACCCACCCCGCGGTGCGCAAGGTGGTGTTCACCGGCTCGACCGAGGTCGGCACCCAGATCATGGCCGGCTGCGCGCAGCAGGTGAAGCGGGTGACGCTCGAATTGGGCGGCAAGAGCGCCAATATCGTGTTCGCCGACGCGGATCTGGACCGGGCGGCCGCCACCGCGCCGTACGGCGTCTTCGACAACGCGGGTCAGGACTGCTGCGCGCGTTCCCGGATCCTGGTGCAGCGCAACGTCTTCGATCGATTCCTCGAACTGCTCGAGCCCGCCGTGCGCGGCGTGGTGGTCGGCGACCCGGCCGCGGCGGCCACCGAGATGGGGCCGCTCATCTCGGCCGCGCACCGCGAGCGGGTGGCCGGTTTCGTCGAGCCGTCGACCAAGGTGGCGTTCACCGGCACGCAACCGGACGGCCCCGGATTCTGGTATCCGCCAACGGTGGTGCTGCCGGACTCGCCCACCGACCGGGTGCTCACCGAGGAGGTGTTCGGCCCGGTGGTCGCGGTGGTGCCGTTCGAGGACGAGGCCGACGCCATCCGGATCGCCAACGACACCGAGTACGGGTTGTCCGGCTCCATCTGGACCAACGACGTCGGCCGGGCGCTGCGGGTCTCCCGCGCGGTCGAAGCGGGCAACCTCTCGGTGAATTCGCATTCCTCCGTGCGGTATTGGACGCCGTTCGGCGGATTCAAACAGTCCGGCCTCGGCCGGGAACTCGGGCCCGACGCCGCCCTGGCGTTCACCGAGACCAAGAACGTCTTCCTCGCCACCCAATAGCGAACATCACTACCCCGACAGGAGATACCTTGCAGCGCTTACAGGATCGAGTCGCCGTCGTCACCGGCGGCGGGAGCGGCATCGGCCTCGCCACGGTCCGTCGCTTCGCCGCGGAGGGTGCGAAGGTGGTCGTCGCCGATATCGACGCGGCCGGCGGTGAGGCGGCCGCCACCGAGGTCGGCGGTTTGTACGTCAAGGTCGACGTGACCGATGAGGCCCAGGTCGAGGCGCTGTTCCAGACCGCGGTCGACACCTACGGCGGGCTCGACATCGCGTTCAACAACGCGGGAATCTCGCCGCCGGAAGACGATTCGATCGTCACGACCGGCCTGGACGCCTGGAAACGAGTCCAGGAGGTCAATCTGACCTCGGTGTACCTGTGCAGCAAGTACGCCATCCAGCACATGCTCGAACGCGGCAAGGGCTCGGTCATCAACACCGCCTCGTTCGTCGCGGTGATGGGCGCGGCCACCTCGCAGATCTCCTACACCGCCTCCAAGGGCGGGGTGCTCTCGATGAGCCGCGAGCTGGGAGTCCAGTTCGCCCGCAACGGGATTCGAGTGAATGCGCTGTGCCCGGGGCCGGTGAACACGCCACTGCTGCAGGAGCTGTTCGCCAAGGACCCGGAGCGCGCGGCCCGGCGCCTGGTACACATTCCGACCGGGCGCTTCGCCGAACCCGAGGAGATCGCCGCCGCGGTGGCGTTTCTCGCCAGCGACGACGCCTCGTTCATCACCGCGTCCCAGTTCCTGGTGGACGGCGGGATCTCCGGCGCCTATGTGACGCCGCTGTAGCCGGAGCGAAAGCCGAACTCCCGCACCGCTTCCCCGAAGCAGGTGCGGGAGTTCGTTATTCGGTGCCGTGCCGCTAGGGGGCCGCGGCCGGGGGTGCCGCGGGCGGAGCGGGCGGCTTCAGCAGATCGTTCAGTTTGCTCAAGCTGTCGGTCAAGGTCTGCACGTTGCCCGCCAGGCCCTTGTCCTGCGCTTGCGCGCCCTGGTCGCTCTGCGCCCCGCCCGGGGCCGCCGGGGTGGCCGAGTTGCCGCCGGTGCCACCGCCCGGTGCCGCCGCATCCGGGGTGCCGGTCCCGCCGGGAGCCGGTGCGCCGGGGGCGGCCGGAGCCGCGCCGCCCGGTGCGGGGGCCGCCTGTGCATCCGGTGCCGGGGCCGCCGGTGCGGGTGCGGCCGG
>NZ_BDCI01000012.1 GCF_001613425.1 Nocardia vulneris
CCGCGGGTGCGGGTGCGGCCGGAGCGGGAGCCGCGGGTGCGGGTGCGGCCGGAGCGGGAGCCGCGGGTGCGGCTGGTGCGGGGGCGGCCGGTGCCGCCGGTGCGGCGGGTGCGGGTGCCGCCGGTGCGGCCGAGTCGGGCGCGCCTGCGGCGATGCCCGCGAACATGAGTGTCGCGGTCAGCCCAGCGGCGGCCGCGATCCCGATCGTGCGCTTCATGTGTAGCCCCTTCTCGTCTCGATGTCTCGCCTCGAAGTGGTACATGCGTACTCGAACATCAAACGCCCAACTCGTCACCGGCTCGGCACAATGCGTGAAAAAGACCTGTCTTGCTGCTCCTTTGCGGTCGGTCATCGGGTCCGACCGCCCGTGCGTTCCCCGCGCCGCTGTCGAACGTGCGCCGTACGGCGTCGTCGCCGAGCATGACCCGGCGACGACGCCGAACGACTCCGGCTCGCTGCGGCCGATGCCTCCTGATCGCCGGCAAGAGGCGCGGCTACCGGGTGCGCCGCGTGATGGCCGTCAGCGAAACCGCAGGGCGGTCCGCACCGCCCTGGTGGGATACCTGGCTGCCGGAACTAGAACGGCAGCTTCAGGTCCGGTAGGCCGGGCAGGGCCGCCGGCCCGCCGTTCCCGGGCGCGCCCATACCGGGCAGGTTGTTGAGCAGATCGCCGCCGGGCAGGCCGTTGAGCAGCTGGGACGGATCCGGCAGCTGTGCGCCGCCCTGTGCGCCGCCGCCGTTCGGGCCGACCTGTGCGTCGCCGTTCGCGCCCGCGCCGCCGGGTCCCTGTGCGCCGCCCTGCAGGCCGCCGCCGTTCGGGCCGAC
>NZ_BDCI01000013.1 GCF_001613425.1 Nocardia vulneris
GCGCTTGTGCGCCGCCCTGCAGGGTGCCGCCGTCGGGGCCGACTTGCGCGCCGCCGTTCGCGCCCGCGCCGGGCGCTTGTGCGCCGCCCTGCAGGGTGCCGCCGTTCGGGCCGACCTGTGCGCCGCCGTTCGCACCCGCCCCGCCCGGTGCCTGCGCACCGCCTTGCGCGGTACCGCCCTGCGGGCCGACTTGTGCGCCGCCCTGCGCACCGGGGGCTGCGCCCGGCCCGGGCTGAACGGCCCCGGCGACGCCGGTGAATATGAGTGATACGGCTACACCAGCAGCCGCCGCCGATCCGATCATGCGTTTCATGTAAAGCCCCTTCTCGTATCGAAGTGGTACATGCGTACGTGCTGATCAAACGTTCAACACGATAGTGGCTCAGATCACTATGAGCAAAACCGGTCGGTATGAAACGCGGAAAAGTCACCGAATCGGTGTCGAAGACAAACGTCGCCGCCGGGTGCACACCCGGCGGCGACGCTGGTTGATTCCGCGCGGTACCGCGCGGAACGGATCGTCTATCGATAGTGTCCGGTCATTCGGCCTTCTTGCCGGATCCGTTCTTTTCCGTGCCGCCGCTCTTCTCGGCGCCGCCGCTCTTCGGGGTTGCGCCCTTGCTGTCGGATCCACCGCTGCGCTGTGCGCCGCCGTTGGGTGCCGTGCTCATGCCGTCTTGGGTGCCGTTGCCGGTACCGCTCTGGTCCGGGCACCCTGGCGCGTCAGCGCTGCCGTTGTCGTCGGTGGGCTGCGCGATCGGAGCTTTCGCGCTGCCGCTGTCCAGCATGCCGGTCAGCGGATCGGAGGTGCCGCTCGGCTGGGCGCCGGACTGGTGGTTGCCGGTGCCGTCGGCGGGGACGTCGCCCGATTGCGGGCTCGTGCCTTGCTTGCACTGCTCGGTCGTCGGCGGTTCGGCGCCCGGCCCGGGCTCGAACGCGTACGCCCCGGCGGCGCCGGAGAACAGCAGGGCTGCGGCCGCACCGGCGGCGACCGCGGTTCCTAGCTTGCAAATCATGTGTAGCCCCTTCTCTGATCGAAGTGGTACATCTGCGTGGATATCAAACGTTCAACACGCTAGTGCGGGCGCGCGGTGATCGGCGATAACCACCGGTACCGCTGGCAAGTCCGCATGATTCGGGTGTTTATCGGGGGCTACCGCAATTCCGCGGGAATTGACCGGCGCGGAAAACAGGAGATGACCGAGGCGAAAATCGAGAATCGCCTAGGCCATTTCCGTGTGCTCGTTCGGGTCAGGGCGCCAGCGCGGCTCCCCCGGGTCCGGCGGGGATGATGGCCGGCGCGTCCTCGCCCGCGTCGGGTACTTCGGTGCCGCGCAGCGAGGTGCCCGCGGTTTCGCGCAGGAAGCACCAGGCGACCAGGCCGATCAGGCTGGCGCCGATCATGTACGCGGCCGGGAACAGCGACCAGCCGGTCGACTCGATGGCGGCCTCGTTGACCAGCGGAGCGGTGCCACCGAAGGCGGCAGTGGAGACGTTGTAGGCCAGCGCGAAACCCGCGTAGCGCACCTGGGTCGGGAAGATGGCGGGGAAGGTCGAGCTGATCGTCGACAACTGGGGGACGTACAGCAGGCCGAGCACGATGAATCCGATGATCGCCCACGCGGTGCCCTGGCCCATCAGCCAGTACATGGGCAGCGCCAGTACCGCCAGACCGACCAGCGAGAACAACCACATCGGGCGGCGCCCGACCCGATCGGACAGGCGGCCGAAGAACGGCAGCGTGACCATCATGACCGTCTGGCCGATCAGCATCATCGCGGTGGTGCCGGATTCGCTGATGCCGATGGTCTTCTGCAGGTAGGTCGGCTGGTAGGTGAGCAGCGTGTAGTTGACGACGTTGAGCGCGACGACGAGCCCGCCCAGCGTGAGCAGTTCTCGCCGGTAGGTGGTGACGAGTTCGCGCAGCCCGCGCAGGCCGCCGGGCCGATGCTCCTGATCGGTCTGCTCGGCGACCTCGGCGACCTCGGTGAACACCGGGCTCTCGTCGAGCCGCGATCGCAGATACCAGCCGACCAGCCCGAGCGGGACGGCCAGCAGGAACGGGATGCGCCAACCCCAGTCGTGCATCGCGTCGGAGCCGATGGCGAGCTGGCAGGCGAGCACCGTGGCCGAACCGCCGACGAAGCCGGCGAGCGTGCCGAATTCCAGGAAGCTGCCCAGGAAACCGCGGCGTTTGTCGGATGCGCATTCGGCCAGATACGTTGCGGCGCCGCCGTATTCACCACCGGTCGAGAAGCCCTGCACGACCCGCAGGCCGATGAGCAGGATCGGGGCGAATACGCCAACGCTGCTGTGTGTCGGCAGGATGCCGATGGCGCCGGTAGCCGCGGCCATCAGCAGGATCGTCGTGGCCAGCACGGCTTTGCGGCCGATCCGGTCACCGAGCGGTCCCCACACCATGCCGCCGAGCGGGCGCAGCACGAAGGAGACGGCGAAGCCGAGCATGGTGCCGAGTGTGCCGAGTTCACCGGGAAAGAAGGCATCGGTGAGGTAAGTCGCGGTAGCCGCGTAGACGCCGTAGTCGAACCATTCGGTGGCATTGCCCATCGCGGACGCGGCGACCGATCGCCGTAACGGAAAACTCTCCGGTTTCTGATCAGTCACTGCATTTCCTCTCCAGTCCGCGGACGGACGTTGACCTCGCTTCCAACCTCCGGGGTCCTGACAACCAGAGACTGGGCACGAAATAGACCGATACCCAGGTTTCAACCAGCGCAAACAGGCGGTGCCGCGGGCGGATTCGGTCCGCGGGCGGCGTGACCTGCGACGAAGGGGGTTGCAGTGTCAATGGTCACAGAACGATAACGGTCTGTGTGCTCGTGGTTTCCAGCGGGCGCATCAACTCCGCAGATCTGTGCGCGACGCACCGGCTTTTCGACCTCCGGCCGCCGCGGCGAGGGTGCCGGCGCACATCGCGACGCAGACCCAGCCGAACCAGTTTCCGAACCGCGCGTACATCGTGGACCCTTCGGCCAGCGGTATCCGTGCGAATACGGTGCGCGTGACGCCGACGTCGGTGCGCGCGGCGGCGCGAACCCGGCCGCGGCTGTCGCTGGCCACCAACTCGCCGAGTTGCGGCGCCCGGGCTACGCCGAGCCCGGCTTCGACGCCGCGCAGCACGGCCATCCGGCTGTGCAGCCAATAGTCGTCGGTGAAGTCGAGCGCGGGCACCAGCAGTAGCCGCGCACCGCGGCGCTGGTTCGCCCGGACCAGATCGGGATGGTCGAGGTCGTAACAGATGGCCAGAGCCCATGGTCGGCCGGGCACCTGCTGCCACTGGGTGCCCGGCCGGTGCTCGTCCTCCAGGCCGGGGATCAGGAAGTGTTTGGCGTAGCGCACGCCGGACGGGAAGTCGATGGCGGCGTTGTAGCTGGTGCCGCCGGTGGTCAGGATCAGGCCGGCGATCACGTGGATGTCGCGTCGGCGGGACACCTCGGTCAGCGGTTCGGCGAGCAGCGCGAGCGTGGCATCGTCGGCCCGCCAGGACTTTTCGGGCAGCACCACGACCTCGGCCCCGCGATCGGCGAGCTGCTCGATCTCGCGAACGGCACGGGAGACCATCGCGCGCCCTTCCGCGGAATCCACGGGGACGTATTCCGGCGGCTGCGTCACCGCGACCAAACCCACGGCGACCGTGTCGGTTCCGGGCGTCGCGGCCAGTCGCCAGCAGCCGAACGCGAACAATGCGACCACACCGGCAGATACCGCTGCCGTCGTGCGAAGGCGCTGTGCCCGAGTGATTTCCGGTGCGCAGAGAACAGCGAGCGCAGCAGCCGGCAGCAGCATCAGGAACGTGATGCCCCAGACGCCGGTGAGCGAGGCCGTCTGGATCAGGGGCAGCAGGTCGGCCTGACTGTAGGCGATACTCCACCAGGCGCCGAACGGACCTGCCACCGCCAGCAGGAATTCCACGGCCGCCCACCCCGCGGGCAGTGCCAGCACCGCGAAACCCGCTCGCCCGCGCAGCAACAGCGCACGGGTGAGCACGACGACGCCGCCGAACAGCACGGTGGTCCCGCCGAGCAGCAGGGCCGTCACAGGGGCCGGTTGTTCCAGCGTGTCGAGGAAATAGGGCCACAGCTGGGCTACCACGCCGAGCCAGGACAAGGCGCCGGCCAGGAAGGCCGCTGCGGCGGACACCCGCGGGACGAGCAGCAGCACCGGTAGCGGCGCGAGGATGGCCAGTCCGGGCAGCGGCCGTAAGCCGGTGCCGAGATGCCAGAGCAGTGCGGAGGCCGAGGTCGCCAGTGCGGCGAGCAGAAAACGTTTCACCCCATGAATATTCGAGCTGCGCGGGGTGGGGCACATCGCCGAGACGAGCGGTCTGCGACTCACTCCTATGGCGGAGCACGCGGTCAGCGGCGCCCGCCCGGCACCACCAGTCCGGCCTCGTAGGCGAACACCACCGCCTGCGCCCGATCCCGCAGGCCGAGTTTCGAGAGCACCGAGCTGACATGCGTTTTCACCGTGTGCTCGCTGACCGTCAGCGCCGCCGCCAGCTCCGCGTTCGACAGCCCGCGCGCCAGCTCGCGCAACGTATCCCGTTCGCGTTCGGTCAGCTCGTCGAGGCGCCGGGTCAGCTCGGGCCGCGGGCTGCCGCGGTGACTCAGCTCGGCGATCAGGCGCCGGGTCACGGTGGGCGCCAGCAGCGCCTCGCCCGCGTTCACCACGCGCACCGCGTCGATCAGCTCCTCGCGGCGCAGATCCTTCAGCAGGAACCCGCTGGCGCCGGCGTGTAGTGCGTCGTAGACATACTCGTCGAGATCGAACATGGTCAGTACCAACACTTTCGCTGAGGTTCGGGCGCAGATGCGCCGGGTCGCGGCGACGCCGTCCAGCCGCGGCATGCGCACATCCATGACCACCACGTCGGGGGCGAGCGACTGCGCCTTGTCGATCGCTTCCAGACCGTCGGCGGCCTCGCCGACCACCGTGATGCCGGGGTCTGCGTCGAGGATCAGGCGGAACGCCGCACGGAACAGGTCCTGGTCGTCGACTACGAGTACACGCATGCTCAACCCCGTTGTCCGAGTGGAAGTTCGGCGTCCACCGCGAAGCCGTCCACGCCGCGTCCGTGCCGCAGCGTGCCGCCGGAGCCGGTGACCCGCTCGCGCATGCCGAGTAGTCCGTATCCGGGCTGGGAAACGCTCGCGAAACCTGCGCCATCGTCCGAAACACGCACGGTGAGTGCGTGATCCGACCAGCGCAGCAGCACGCGCACGCGGCTGGCCCGCGCGTGCTTCGCCGTGTTGGTCAGCGCCTCCTGCACTACCCGGTACGCGGTGACCGCGACCTCGTCGGCGATCGCGCGGCGCGGCCCGTCCTCGTCCAGCTCCGCACTGAGACCCGTGCGTTCGGACAGTGCGACGAGGTCGGCGATCGCCTCGATACCGGGTTGATGCGGTGGGTCGGCCGTGTCGCCGCGCAGCGCGCCCAACGAGCGTCGAAGCTGGTGTACCGCACCGCGACCGGTTTCCGCGATGCCGCCGAAGATCGCGTCGGCGCGGGCCGGGTCGGTGCCGGTGAACAGGGGACCGGTCTCGGCCTGCACGATCATCGAACCCACCGAATGGGTGATGATGTCGTGCATGTCGCGCGCGATGCGCAGGCGTTCACGGTCCAATGCCGCGCCGCGTTCCTCTTCGAGCCTGCGGGCGCGCTCCTCGAGCATCTCGATCTGCGTCCGGCGGGCGCGCACCCCGGTGCCGAGCGCCCACGCCGTGAGGAAGGACATGGCCGCGTAGGCGTATGAGTCGGGGCTCTCGTCGGGGATGATCAGCGACAGCAGGATGCCGGCCGCGCCCGCGACGAAGGCTACGTGCCGTCGGCCGGGCGGGCTGTAGGCCGCGATGGTGTAGGCGCAGACGATGGTGCCGTACGGCAGCGCGGGCATCGCGTGTGCGCAGGCGAGCAACGTGATCGCCGGGCCGACGATCAAGAACGTCGGCACGGGCGCGCGCCGCCGCCACCACACCGGCACGGACGCGAGGACCGAGAGCAGCACGACCCACCAGGGCTGCCGCGCCAGCACCGTCGGACCGACACTCGCCACGGTGACCACCGCGGTCAAGCCGAAATCGACCGCGCCGCCCGGCAATCGCTCGAGCATCCGCCGGGTCGTCTCGTCGACGGCCGACCTCACGTTCCTGCGCACAGCGATCAGTGTGGGCCGCGCCCGGCCCGCACCGCCTCACCCTCCGGATTGATCCGCGCCTCCCCCTTACGGATGAGTCGCCGCAGCGCTCAGCCCACGTGTTCGGCGAGGAACTGCTCCCAGGTCCGCGCACCGAGCCGAGTCCCGTCGAAGGTCAGGTTCGCGCCGACCCGATAGGCCTTGCCCGCCTTGCCGGGCAGATACACCGGCAGGAGCAACCGTCGTTTACCGGTGGCCCGCAGATAGTCGCGGACCACATCACCCAGTCCGTAGACGGTCGGCCCGGCGAGGTCCGCGACCAGTCCGGCCGGTTCCGCCTGCACCAACTGCACCAGCCGCACGGCGACATCGCGGACGTCGACCGGTTGCAGCCGCATGCCTCCCGGAATCGGTACCACCGGCAGCTTCGCCAGCGCGCGCACCGCGGTGAGCGCCAGATCGTGGAACTGCGCTGCGCGCAACGTGGTCCACGGCACGCCCGACTCGGCGATGATCCGTTCCGACTCGGCCTTGGCCCGGTAGTAGCCGAGCGGAATCGCGTCGGCGGCGATCACCGAGATGTACACCAGGTGCCGCACCCCGGCTCGCGCCGCCGCGTCCAGCAGGTTCGCGGTGACCACCTCGTCGCCCTTCGGTCCGCCGGCCAGATGCAGCACCACGTCGACGCCGACGACCGCGGCGGCGACCCCTGTGCCGGTCAGCAGATCGCCGGTCACGTACTGGATTCCCGCCGCGGGCTCCTGTGCGTTCCGGCTCAGTAGCCGCACCTCGGCCCCGGCCGCCACCAGCAGCGGAACCACCTGTCGCCCCAACGTCCCGGTGCCACCGGTAACCAGAATCGTGCCGGTCATGATCTCGTCCTGTCTCTGCGCGGCTGCTTATAGAGATGACGAGACAGGCGCGCCGAATGTGACAGGTGAGACCGGGATCACGGCGGCCGCTGGTTGCCGGGTGCGACGCTCGAATGCGTTTCCCGGCAAAGGGTTCGAGAAACGATGCCCGGCGTCGCGAGTCAGCTGGGCCAGGTCTCCTCGACGATGAGGGTTCCGTTCTGGACGGCGGCGGCGTGGTGTCCGGCGACCACGTCGGGCGGGTAGGTCGGCCACAGGGTGATCGCACCGGAGGCTTTGTCGATGGTGCTCACGGTGCCGCCGATCGGCAGTGGCCCCGGCGGCGTGCGGGATTCGGTGGGCGCCGGGGGCGCGAAGGTGGCCACGACGACGAAACAGCTGTCGAACTCGGTGATCCGGTTGGTGACGCCGCGCCCGGCGTCCTCGTCGAAAGCCAGGTAGCGCTCGGCGAGTCGCTGCGCTTCGGCGAGGGTCACCGGGGTGGTGCACTCGGTCGGGTAAGCATGGATGTCCATCGTGTCGACGGCGGCCACCGGTGTGGCGCCAGCTCCTTTCCGCAATCCTGCTGCCCCACTGTGCCGTACGGGCGCGGTGGTTGTTCACGTTGTCCGGGATTTGCTGTCCGGCGGGGAAGTTTGCCGGTCAGTCGAAGTGCACCGTGGCCAGCATCCGGCGGGCCAGCGTCTCGGGATCGGCGCCGGCGGCGAGACTCGAATTGTCCAGTGCCCCTTCCCGCCACAGCGCGGCGAAGCCGTGCACCAGCGACCAGGCGGCGAGCTGGGTCGACTGCTGGCGGTCGGCGTCGCCGGGGTGGATGGTGACGCTGCCGACGCGCAACGCCGCACCGGCCCGCAGCCGGGCTTCGGTCAAGCGCGGATCGTCGCCGCGTAACAGCGTGTGGCGGAACATCACGTCGAAATGGCCGGGATGCTCGCGCGCGAAACGGATGTAGGCGACGGCGACCTCGCGGAAGTCCGGCCCCGCGGCTTCCAGCGCGGTCCCGAGCAACTCGAAACCCTCGACCGCCAGCGCGGTCAGCACGCCCGCACGGTCGCCGAAATGATGCGCGGGCGCCGCGTGCGAGACCCCCGCCCGGCGGGCCAGTTCCCGCAGCGATACCGCGTCGACGCCGTCGCTCGCGATCTGCGCGGCGGCCGCGGCCAGGATGGTGGCCCGCAGATCGCCGTGGTGGTAGCCGGTTTTCGCCATGTCTCGATGGTGCCCGAGAATCTAGTCATTGACAAGTTTGCAGGGCCGTCCTAATCTTTCCACTGTCAAGATTGGGCGCGGGCAGCTGATCCAGCGCAAGACATGGAGGAGGCCTGATGGCACCGCTGATCGTTCTCGTCGTCATCACCGCAGTGGCTCGGCTCGTCGGTGGACTGGCCGGACCCGAGTGGCTCGATTCGTGGCCGCACGCCACCGCGCTCGGCCTCGCGGCGATGTTCGTGCTCACCGCCAGTGCGCACTTCCTGTCACCGCGGCGCGAAGCCCTGATCGTCATGGTGCCGCCGCAACTGCCCGGCCCGGCTGCGCTGGTCACGCTCACCGGCGTACTGGAACTGCTGGGGGCGGCCGGGCTGCTCATCCCGGCCACCGCGCGTCTCGCCGCGGTGGCGCTGATCGCGATGATGGTCCTGATGTTCCCGGCCAATATCCGAGCGGCCAAGGCGGACACCGGTATCAAGACCATGCCGCTGCCGCTGCGCGCGGTGGTCCAGCTGGTCTTCATCGGCGCGCTGAGCATCGTGCTCTTCGGCTGACCGGGACGCAAGCCCGTCCGCGCGGCGAAGGTGCTGGCGCGGACGGGCTTTCGGTGCCGGGTTCAGCCGGCGAGCCGGGCCTTCGCGATGGTGCGTCGCAGGAACGGCCGCGCGAGATCCTCGGGCAGGTTCGCCCAGGCCAGGAAGAACCGGGTCAGCGGATCGAGCGCGATGTGGTGTCGCCCGCGGGTCAAGCCGCGCACCGCCGCCTCGGCCACCCGATCCGCGGACATCGGCCGAATGGATCCGGTGATCGCCTTGGTCTCCACCGGTTTACGGACGTTCTCCTTGGCCAGGCCGGGGGTATCGGTGTCCGCCGGATAGATGACCGTCACCCCGATACCGGCCGGTTCGGCCTCGTAGCGCAGGCACAGCGCCAGCTGCCGGATGCTCGCCTTGGTCGGCCCGTAGCCGCTGTAGCCCGCGATGCCGAGGAACGCCGCGGTGGAGCTGACCAGAAGCACCTTGCCACAGGCCCTTTCGGTCATGCCGGGCAGCACACAGCGCACCGCGTGCACCGCGCCCAGATAGTTCGCGGCCATCTGCACTTCGAATTCGCCGTGGTCGACCTCGAGGAACCGGCCGGGCAGGGTGAGCCCGGCGCAGCAGGCGAGCGCCGCGCACGGGCCGTGCTTGTGCTCCAATTCGGTGATGGCCGAAGCGAGTTGCTCCCGGTGCGTGACGTCGGCGACCGCCCAGTCCCCGCCGATACGCTGCGCGGTGTCGCGCAGCGGCACCTTGCGCCGGGCGATGACGGAGACCGCCGCGCCCCGGCGGGCGAACGCGGCGGCCACCGCCGCGCCGATGCCCTCCGACCCGCCGGTCACGATGACATGCCTGCCGACCCACTGCGTGTCGCTGCGACCGGGCATCGACGATCCTCAGGCCCGGCTCGCGGTGACGATCTCGGCGATCCGATCCCGCCAGCGCAGATACGTCGCCGACGTCCCGTCCGCGGGCAGGTCGCGCAGCGAATCCGTCATCAGCGCATCGGTTTCCGCGACGGAATGCCCGCAGAAGACCCGCGCCGCCGCCTCGGTGTGCTCGTTGGTGCTGTTGGTCTGCTGCCGGATCTTGGTGACCATCGCGCAGCCCAACGCCACCTGCGGCCGGTACCGGCCGGAGATCTCCCAGACCGCGTCCAGCTCCGCCGGTTCGACGCCGCCCGCGAAGGTCACCGCGATGCCGATACCGCTCCACAGGTCGGCCTGCCGCGGCTCGGCGAAACCGCCGACGAGTTCGGCCACCCGGCCCGGCGTCCCGCCGCCGATGAACCACAGCGCCCGGCCGAGGCCGTTGTCCGCGATGCGCCGCAGATTCGCCCGCTCGCCCATCCAGCGTGGATAGCGATTGTCGATGTACTGGCGATCCACGTAGCGCGCCTTCTGGAAGAACGCCTTATAGAAGCCGTAGCCGTCGACCGCGAGCCACCGGAACAGCGGATGCTGCGGAAAGAGCTTCTTCCACCGGGGTTTCGGGATCTTCGCCAGCGCGAGCCCGACTCCGACGACCATGGTGAGGTCGTGCATCTTCGAGTCCGGCCCGGCGATCAGGTCGGCGGCCCGGTGCCCCGGGGAAAGCGAATCGATGGCGGTGAGGCCGACCGCGGCGCCCTCGTAGGCGAAGCCGCGGTACTTCGGCGGCACCTGGGCGAGCTGGGTGATCAGTTCGGCATTGCCGGAACTGCGCACCGCCTTGTCGATGCCGCCGATCAGGTGCATGGTCACCTGCTCCAGTTCCAGCGCGGCGTGCGGGTTCGACTTCTCGAAGCCCTGCATGACCGAACGCACACTGGCCGGACCGGGAACGAACAAGGCCGAGCGGATCGGGCCCAAAGGTGAAGGCATGACAGGGTTCTCCGTTCGTCAGGGAAGGAAGGGGCGATAGCCGCCGTCGTAGAAGGCCAGTGCCCCGACCGCGGCGACGTCGGGGTGGCGCTCGGCGTGCACGACCTCGCCGATGACGATGCTGTGGTCACCGCAGTCGTGGCTGGCGTCGAGCTTGCATTCCAGACCCGCCACCGTTCCGGTGAGCAGTGGCGCGCCGGTGTGCGGGCCCGCGTACCAGTCCAGCTGCCGGAACTGTGCCGTGCCATCGGGTCTCGCCGAATCCGCGAAGTAGCGGGCCAGCACCTCCTGGTCGGCCGAGAGCACCGAGACGGCGAACGCGCCCGCCTCCTGGATCGCCCGATGCAACCTGGCGGTGTGCGCGACGCACACCAGAATCAGCGGCGGATCCAGCGACACGGAGGTGAACGCATTGGCGGTCATCCCGTGCGGCCGTGGCCATCCCGTGGTGATCACCGTGACGCCGGTGGTGAACGCGCCGAGCACGCGGCGCAGCTCGGCGCTGCCGGTCATGGTCGTACGGCCTCCTTTTCCGGTGCGGTTCTTACGGTTTGGCCGGCCACCTCGACGAGCACGGGTGCGGCGGGCTCGGTCAGGGGCACCGACCGTTGCCGCCACCACCCGACGAGACCGCGGCCCCACCAGTACGCGCCGCGGGCACCGCAGGTGAGCACCAGCGCGAAGAACAGCCCGTAGGAGATGTGCAGCTGGGTGACGACGCCGTAGAGCAGGCCGACCGAGGCGCCGAACATCCACTGGTACTTCTTGCCCATCGGCGTGGTGCCGGGGTCGGTGACCATGTAGTTGGTGAACAGGACGAACGCCAGGCCCGTCATCATGGACAGCGCGGCCAGGGTGGACGTGTTCGGGTCGAACACCCCGCGCACCACCGCCTGCAGCACGAACGCCGCCAGCCAGGCGAAGATCAGCGGCATCTTGCCGGTCAGTTTGGCATTCAGCATGGTGCCGCTGAACAGCAGCGCGATCACGATGAGCGCGTCGGCCGGACCCGAGATGTACTCCACGAAGTGGTACGGCGGCGCGACCGCGATCATCGGGAAGACCAGGATGGCCACCACGATGCCGAAGTTCGACGGATTCATGAAATGCCGCATCCGGCCGTTGATCTCGGCGCGCAGCACCCACTTGGCACCCACCGCCACCGTGACACCGAAGATCACCGGCCACAGCCGATCGTGCGCGAACACCAGAAAGTTGAAGGCCAGGCCGGTGATGTGCGCGGGCAGCAGGAACTCGAACATCCCGCGCGGACCGCGGCCCATGAACGCGGGAGCGCGGTGATAGGCCCACGCAGCAAGGACTTCCAGTCCGATCTCCACGGAGTACGCGGTGGCGAGCGCGACGAACGGCCAGAGGAAGGGCTGCTCGAACCCGAGCAGGGGAAAGCCGACCAGGTTGAAGATGGTGATCGAGATGGCGAAGTTGCGCAGCGCGAGATACCGCTTGTCCTTCGCCGGGGCGGGTGTCTGTACCCACTCCTTCGCGAACTCGGAGCCCGAACGTTGCAGCGCGGCAATGCGTTCGGAGGCATTGGGCGGGTGCCCGCCGCCGTTCGCCGCGCCGGGGTCTGGGTTTTCGTTCCCGCTCATCACTTGACCTCCTGAGCGTTCGAGGTGAGGCTCACCGTGTGCCGGCCGGGCGTGAGCTGGATGGTTTGTTCGTGCGGCGCACCGGAGCTGTCGCGCCAGCAGAGCCGGACGTGCAGCGGTGTGTTCGGATCGACGTCGCCGAGGCCGAGGTGTACTTCCGTGGCGCGTTTTCCGGTGTGACCACTGCCGCCGTCGAGATGGGCGGCGTGGATCCTGCCGTCCGGCGTACGCACCTCGACCCGGGCGTCGATGGCGGGCACGCCGAGCACCGGCAGCCCGGCGATGGTGGTCGCGGGGGAGCCCGGTGCGGTCGGCTTGACCAGCTGCAGCCCCAGGTACCGGCCGTTGTCCGCCCGATTGTTGTGGTAGAAGGTCGGATCCGCCCACTGCCTGGCCACCGCGAAGCTCAGCGCGCCGGTGCCCGTGGTGTCGCCGACAGCGATGCCGCGTGACGGGATCGGCTGATCCAGGCCGAGCGCGTGGGTGAGGTTGGCGAACTTGCCGTTCGCGTCCTGGCTGAAGAAGCCCACCGGATCGCTGCCGGACAGGTCCGCGCCGGGTCCTATGATCGGCCACGCCTGCGGATACTTCACCAGGTCGTCGTTCATGGTGCCGGCTTCCTGGATCTGTGCCCACCGGTTGGTGTCGCCCTTGATCATGCCGGTGGCCTGGACCACCTCGTTGCGACCGTCGTTGTCGAAGTCGTCGATCTTCGCGTCCCAACCCCAAGTTTCCCAAGCCAATCCGACATCGGGGGCGCGATTCTCGAACGGGGCCACGCCGTTGCCCAGCGCGGCCGCGGCAGCGGCGGTGTCCTTCGCGGTGTTGTACCAGGCGAAGTGGCCCTCCATCAGGGCGAAGCGAGCGGCGATATTGCTGACGAACAGATCGGGCAGCCCGTCTCCGTTCAGGTCGCCGAAATCGGCGGCCATCCCTTTGTTCGAATCATGGCCCATCACATAGGATTTCGGATCGGTGAGGCCGCGCCGCCCTTCGGCGTAACCGAACCGGATGTCACCGGGCTTCGACTTGTTGACGAACATCCGGTCCTTGCCGAAGTCGTTGGCCACGTACAGTTCCGGCAGTTGGTCGCCGGTCAGGTCGGTGGCCGCGGCGGCGAGTACCCACCCGGTGGCCTTACCGATCGGGAAGGGGTGGTCCACCTCTCGATAGTCGACCGACGGATCCGGGCCGGACCTGGCGCTGTGCAAGGTGAAGATGTGATTGCCACCGCCGTTGAGCGCGTTGGAGAACGAATCGGTCATCCACAGCGCCATCCGGCCGTCCTGCTTCAGCACGTCCATATCGGGGAAGTAGTTGCCGATGAAGATGTCGGTGGTGCCGTTGCCGTCGAAGTCCGCGACGGCGACCGCGGCGGTGATCCAGCGGGGCCCGTGATATCCGCCGTCCTGGGTATCGGGTACCGGTACCAGGTCGATCGGCCGAAAGGTCTTGGCGTCCAGTCTCGTCGCATCGGCTCGTTGCAGCAGGACGATCGGGGTGCGGCCGTAGAAATGCACCAGCAGGTCGGTCCGGCCGTCGGAGTTGTAGTCACCGGGCACGCATCCCGACGGCACGGTGGCGTCGTCCACCCGCAACGGCGCCCAGTCCAGGACGAAGGGCTGGTAGCGACGCGTATCGCTGTCCGGCGTCGGCGTGAGATAGACCTTGTCCGAACGGACGTCGACCATGCACAGGTCGTCGGCGAGCCGGTTGCCGTCGATATCGTTCAGCGCGGCGGCCGCGCCGACCGAGGAGATCCAGGCCGAGAGGTTCTCGTACGGTGTGCGCACCTCGCGGATCGTGCGGTCGGTGCGTACCCCGTCGGGGATCGCGATCGGCATGGGGGTGAAGTCGAACCGGCTCGCGATCGGCCCGCCCGCCTGGTCGTGCGTGGGCAGCAGCGCGCTGCGGGCGGGGATGAACAACGCGCCCATCAGCAGCAGGGCGACGGCGGGCACGACGGCCTTGCGCAGGAGCGATCTTTGGATGGGCATCTTCACGAGGTCTCCTCCTGGAAGAGAGTGGCTTGCTGTCCTGCCGTGGCCGCGAGTCCGTCGAGCACGTCGCGCAGCGTCACCAGCGCCCGGTCGAGTTGTTCCGTGGTGTGCCGGCAATTGACGAAGAACCGCAGCCGGGCCTCGCCCGCGGGCACGGTGGGATGGGAGATGGCGTTGACGCTGAAGTCGCGCTGCAACATGGCGACCGCGCCGAGCACCGCGGGCTCGTCGGCGCCGGTGATGATCGGCGTGATCGGCGTGCCCTCGGAAGTGCCGGTGTCGAAACCGCTTTCGCGCGCCCGGCGGTGGAAGTAGCGGGCATTGTGTTGCAGCGCGGCCACCCGTTCCGGTTCGTCGCGCAGCACCGCGAGGCTTTCCAGTGCCGCCGCGACGGCGGCGGGTGCGGGTGCGGCGGTGTACATGCTCAAGCCGCCCGCCACGTACTTGAAACCGTCGACCAGTTCCCGGTTTCCGGCGAGATAGCCGCCGACGCTGCCGATCGCCTTGGACAGGGTGCCCATCCAGACGTCCACCGCGTCGCCGGGCAGATCGAACAGTTCGCGCACGCCGAGCCCGCGGGCGCCGAGCACGCCGAACGAATGCGCCTCGTCGATCATGATCGAGCAGTGGTATTTCCGTGCCACCTCGATGATCTCGGGCAATCGGACCACATCGCCGTCCATGCTGTAGACGCCCTCGACCAGGACGAGCGCCCGGTCGAAGCTGCGCCGCGACATCTTCAGGATCGCCTCGAGCGACTCGGGATCGTTGTGCCGGAAGTTGACCCGCTTGCACCGCGCCCACTCGGTACCCGCCACCATGCTGTTGTGGATCAGCGAGTCGCAGATCGCGAGATCCCTTTTGCCGAGCAGGAATCCGATCGCCGCCGCGTTGGTGAGGTACCCGCTCGCGGTGATGATCGCGGCCTCGGTGTCGTAGGTGTCCGCGAGTTCCTGTTCCAGCTCGCCGTAGAGCGGCAATTCGCCCGCGACGATGCGGACCGCGGCGGCCGAGGTGCCGTACCGGTCGATGGCCGCCTTGGCGGCCTGGCGCACCCGCGGTGACGCCGCCAGGTCGAGGTAGCCGAAACTGCTGAAGTTCACCACGTCCCGGTTCGCCATCCGGGTGACGGCACCGTTGACGCCCTCGTGCGGCAGGTAGTACGGATTCGGCAGGTCCATCTGTTCGAGCCACTTGTCGAAGCGGCCGAAGCGCCGCTCGGCCTCGAGTACCCCGGGGTGGTCGCGGAAGGAGGTCGTCGTCCGGTCCGCCTTGCCGTTGCCGTGCGCGGTATCCGATTGCCCGGCAACAATATTCGGCCCGCATCCGGTGCCCGCGTCGCCGTTCTCCGCGCCGCTGTCACCGTGCTTGGCCAGTAGCGCGCGGGCGAGCTCGCGCGCCTCGTTCTGATCGATGGTCATTCCGTATCGCTCCTCGCCATGCGCTGTTCCTCCTGCGCGATCTGTTCTGCCAACCGGGCGCCGAGACCGCGCAGCGTCAGCCCGATCGCGGCCAGCACCGACAGCTGTGTCCCGAGCACCTTCACCACCCGGGCGCCGAATTCCATGCCCATCAACGAGTCCATGCCGAGGTCGGGCAGCGGGGTGTCCAGGTCCACCGTGTCCGCGCCCACCCCGAGCACCACGGCGAGCTGCTCGACGAGCAGATACGCCACCACTTCGCCGCGTTGTTCCGCGCCGAGCTCCAGGATCTCGGCACGCAGCGCGCCGACCCCTGATGTGCCGCCCGCGGCGGTGACCAGCTCGGCGAATCGCGGGGTGCGCGCGGACGGACGATGCACGGTGGCCCACTGCGCCCAGTCCACGTCGATCAGCGCGAGCTGCGGGAGGCCGAGGCGCAGGCAGTCGTGCAGCTGTTCGGTCGCGGTGTCCATCGCCACCGACCGGTAGCCGGTGAGTTCGGCGTAGCGGGTGATCGCCTCGTAGTCGGCCATGCCGCCGCCCGCCATGAAGCCCCAGTTCACCGCCAGCGCCGCCGCACCGCGGGCCCGCCGCGCGCCTGCCAGCGCGTCCAGCACCGAATTGGCTGCGGCATAACCGGATTGCGGACTGATGCCGACGATGCTGCTGGCCGAGGAGAACAGCACGAAGTAGTCCAGGTCGATCCCGGCCGCGGTGAGCGCGCCGTCCAGGTGCAGCGCGCCGGCCACCTTCGGCGCGAAGACGGCGTCGAGCGAGGCCAAGGTGACCTGGGTGATCTCCAGGTTGTTGACCACCCCCGCGGCATGGAAGACACCGCGCAACGGATGCGCGGCAGGGCTGCTGCGCTCGATCAAGGCGGCTACGGCCGCGTAATCGGCTACATCCACCCGTTCTTCCACCACCGTGACACCGGCGGCGGCGAACTCCGCCAGCGCGTCGCAGGCGGCCGGGGTGCTCGCTCCGCCGCGGCCGACGAGCACCAGCCGGCGCGCGCCCGTGCGTACCAGCCAGCGGGCGGTGGCGAGACCGAACGCGCCGAAGCCGCCGGTCACCAGGTACGTGGCGGTCGCATCGATGGACACCTCGGGCACTTTCGGCCGCACCATGGGCCGTTGCGCGCGCAGGTCCAGCACGATCCGCCCGATCTGGGCGGAGCGCACGACGGATTCGAAGGCCTGGGCCACCTCGTCCGGCCCGAACGCGGTGTAGGGCAACGCCTTGTAGATCTCCGTGTCGAGGGCATGGATGACCCGCTCGGACGTGGTGCGCACCAGTTCCGGGCGGTGCGCGAGGGCGCGGTCGACGTCGACGGCGAAGAACGACACATTGCGGTCGAACGGCCGCAGATCGAGCGCGCCGCCGGTGTAGATATCGGCCTTGCCGAGTTCGATGATCCGGCCGAATTCGCCGACCACGCGCAGGTTTTGGTGCAGGATCTCGCCCGGGGCGGAGCTGTACACCACGTCGACGCCGCGACCGCCGGTCAGTCGCAGTACGTCCTCGACGAAATCGACCGACCGGGAGTCGAAGACGTCCTGCGCGCCCATGGCACCGGCCACGGCGCGCCGCTCGGCGGTGCTTGCGGTGGCGAGCACGCGCGCGCCCATCCGTCGCGCGACCTGTACCGCCGCCATGCCCATGCCGCCGGCCGCGCCGTGCACGAGCACCGTCTCGCCCGGGCGCAACCTGGCCAGTTCACCCAGCGTGAATTCGGCGGTGAGCAGCGGCAATGCGGAGCTGCAGTGGCAGGGGTCGAATTCCTTGTCGCGATTGATGTCCATGCGCTGCGTCGCGCCGTCGTCGGGGCGGATGGTGAGGTAGCGGGTCAGCATGCCGCGGCTGCACAGCGACATCAGGTCGCCGGGCACGACCTCGGTGACGCCGGGACCGACCCGGACCACCTCGCCCGCGCCCTCCATCCCTACCTCGACGCCGAAATACGTTCCGGCCAGCTCCTTTTCGGTCAGTACGCCGAGAATCTTGAGCGGATCCTTGTAGTTCAAGCCGACGGCGTCCACCCGGATCTCCACCTCGCCGGGACCGGGCGCGACCCGCTCGACCGCGCGCCAGGACAGTTCCGACAGCAGCCGGGAGCGCGGGATCTCCAGGCGGAAGGAGGATTCCGGGTCGAGCGGGCGGGCGACGTCCCAGGTCGCCAGCTGGTCGCGCAGGGTGTGGCGCAGGTGCATGGCCCAGCACGCACCCGCGCGCAGGGCGACCTCGTCGGCGCGGGCCGCGAGCGGGTCACCGGCGAAGACCTGCGCGATGACCTCGCTCGCCGGGGTCTGCGCCGCGGCGTCCACCAGCCGCCACTGCGCCTGGGGCAGCTCGTTGAGCAGGGTGCGCCGCGCACCGGTCAGGGCCGCGTGCGGAAGGTTCGCGTGCCGGTCCACCGGTAGGCAGAACGCATGCTCGGTCACCACGATGGCGCGCAGTTCCGGTGGGGCGTCGGTGTTCTCGGCGAACAACCGGCTGATCGCCTGGGCGGCCAGGACGAGTGCGTAGACGTTGTGCACGGGGTCGAGTTCCGAATTCGCCACCAGCACTACGCGGCTCTGCGCGACGCCGGGACGCTCGTGCGCCGCCCGCAGCAGATCGAGCAGCCGATCCGCCGCGGTCTCGTCCTCGGTGCCGAGGGTGCACAGGTCGCTCGAGCTGCGCACGGCGGCCAGCTCTTTGGCGCGCTGGGAAACTGTGCTGCCCAGGCTGAGCACCAGCAGGTACTCGGCGTCGGTACCGGTGTCGGTATCGACGCCGGTGTCGTCCACGATCGACCAGACCGGCTCGTAGAACACCTGGTCCAACTGTTCGACCCGGTCCTGCCGGGCCGAGATCCGCGCGAACCGCACCCCCGCCAGGCTCAGCGCGACCCGGCCCGTCGCGTCGGCGAGATGGATATCGGCGCGCAGCGGATCGTCCGGGGCGCGCGAAACCCGTACCCGCACTTCGTCGTCCGGCAGCGGCGCGGACCAGCGGACCGACGCGACGGCGGCGGGCACGACGACCACGGGCGCGTCCCCGGCCGATCGCGCGGACAGCGCGGCGAAGCACTGCAGGGCGGCGTCGATGACGGCCGGATGCACCAGGTGCGGCAGCGCCGGGATCGAAACCTGCGGCAGGACCGTGAGATCGAGCCGCGCCAGCACGCCGTCCACACCGACGTGCGCGGAGCGCACCAGACGGAACGACGGCCCGTACGCGAGGCCGTGCTCGGCCAGTCCCGCGTAGAGCAGGTCGACGGGTATGTCGACGACGTCGGCCGGTGCCGCGACGTCGACGGTCCGCGGTGTCCCGTCCGCCTCGACCAGCCGGCCGACAGCGTTGACGGTCCAGGTGGTGTCCGCCGCGGCGCGGGAGCGGACGGTGAACCGATGGGTGGTCTCCTCGACCGTCAGCCGCACGACGGGCACGTCGTGCGCGTCCACGATCAGCGGTGCGGCGAACTCGACCCCCTCCAGGCCGAACGAGGTGCGGCCGGTGCGCACCGCGACGGCGCTCAGCGCGGCATCCAGGTACGCGGCCCCGGGCAGCACCACCGAGCCCTCGACCACGTGGTCACGCAGCCACGGCAGGGTGGTGACCGACAGCTGTACTTCCCATTCCGGCGCCGACGCGCCGGTGCGCTCGCCCAGCATCGCGTATCCCGCGGTGGCGCCGAAGCGGTCGTGTCGCGTCGCGGGATCCTCGGTCCACAGCGTGCGGCGCTGCCACGGATACCTCGGCAGATCCAGGTGCTCGACGGGCATATCCGCGGCACCCGGTGCGCGCGAAACATCCGATACACCGGCGCGATACAGGTCGCCGACCACGCGACGCAGACTGTCCACGTCCGCGCGGTCGCGCGACAACGTGCTGAGCGCCGCGCCGGACAGGCCGCGTTGGGTGAGCGCCTCGCGAATATTGCCGCGCAGCACCGGGTGCGGTCCGATCTCGAGGAACACCGGATTGCCCGCCTCGAGCAAACCGCCGATGGCGGCCGCGAAGCGCACCGGTTCGCGCACGTTACGGCACCAGTACTCGCGACCCCACGCCGTGCCCGCCAGCTCCGTGCCGGTCACGGTGGACCACAGCGGGATTCGGGTCGCGGTCGGGCGCAGCCCGGCGAGGACGGACCGGAGTTCGTCCAGAATCGGGTCCATGAGATGGCTGTGGTACGGCACCTCCACCCGCAGTGGCTTCGCGAAAACATCTGCGGCGGTGAGGCTTTCCTGCAGCTGCGCCAGTACGCCGAGATCGCCCGCCAGGGTGACCGCGGTCGCGGAGTTGACCGCGGCCACGCAGACCCCGTCGAGGTCTTCGATCCGGCGCAGCACCGCTTCCTCGGGCAGTCCCACGGCGAGCATGCCGCCGCGACCCGCCGTGGTCGCCTGCAGCCGCGACCGGTGGTAGCTGACCAGCAGCGCGTCGTGCAGCGACAACGCACCGGAGACGTAGGCGGCGCTCACCTCGCCGACGCTGTGGCCCACCACCGCGCGGGGGCGGATGCCGAGTTCGGCCAGTTCCGCAGTGAGCGCGGCCTGCACCAGGAAGTTCGCGGGTTGCGCGAAGGCGGTACCGGTGATCCGCGAATCCGCCTCGTCGCGTAGCAGTTCCGCGACGATCGACCATTCGGCCATCGGCCGGAACACCGCGTCGATCTCGTGTGCGACCGCGGCGAACCGGCCACCGGCCCGCAGCAGGCCGCGGCCCATGCCCCACCACTGCGGCCCCATGCCGCTGTAGACGAAGACCGGGTCGGTGCCGAGATCGGCCGGCGCCCGGCTCACGGTCTGCCCACCGCCGCTCGCGAATTCGGTCAGCTGGGCCCGCAGATCGGCGCCGTCGCGATAGGCGAACGCGACGCGCAGCGGGTGGTGGGCTCGTCGCGCCCACGCCGCCTCGGTGAGCAGTGCGGTGGCGGTGGTCTCGGCGAGTGCACCGATCGATCCGGCCAGCTCGCGTAGCGCCGTTTCGTTGCGGGCGGACAGCGACAGGACCGGAACCGGTTGTGGTCGTGCGTATTTCGTCGGTAACGGAGCTGGGGCCTGTTCGAGGACGGCGTGGGCGTTGGTGCCGCCGTAGCCGAAGCTGTTGACCGCGACGACGGCCCGCCCGTCGATGCGTGGCAGCGGCGCGGGTTCGAGCGGCACCCGCAGGCGCAGTTCGTCGAATCTGATCTCCGGATTGGGTGTGTCCAGCCGGAATTGGGGCGCGATGGTCGCGTGGTGCAGGGTCAGGGCGGCTTTGATGACACCGGCGACGCCCGCGGCCGCCTCGGTATGACCGATGTTGTTCTTGACCGAGCCGACCGCCAGCGCGTCCGACCGGCCCGCGACGGCGCCGTAAACGGTACCGAGAGCGTTCATTTCGAGCGGATCACCGACGGCGGTGCCGGTGCCGTGCGCTTCCACGTAGCCGATCTGATGCGGTTCGACTTCCGCGAGGCGGTGCACCCGCCGCGCAAGTGTCTGCTGCGCCCGCGGATTGGGCACCGGGATGGCCAGGGTGCGTCCGTCCTGGTTCACGCCGCTGCCGCGCACGACCGCGTAGACGCGGTCGCCGTCGCGCAGCGCGACGTCGAGCGGTTTGAGCAGGATCGCCCCGGCGCCCTCACCACGCCCGTAGCCGTCGGCGGCCGCGTCGAAGGTCTTGCACCGGCCGTCGACGGAGAGGAAGCGGCCCTTGCACATCGAGATGTACGCCTCCGGGCGCAGCATCGCGTTCGCCCCGCCGACCAGCGCGGCCATGCACTCGCCCGCCTCCAGCGCGAGCACCGCCTGGTGCAGCGCGACCAGCGAGGACGAGCAGGCGGTGTCGATGGTGAGGGTGGGGCCGAGCAGGTCGAGCAGAAAGGCGATGCGGGCCGACAGCAGGGTGTGCGACGCGCTCGTGGGGCTGTGGCTGTTGATCGCGGCGCGGGCCAGTGCTCCGCTGCGCACCAGCGCGTTGTCGTTCATGAACCCGCCGACGAAGACGCCGACCTCGCGTCCGCTCACCCGGCCCGCCATGCCCGCGTCGTCGAGCGCCTCCCAGGCCACCTCGAGCAGCAGCCGCTGCTGGGGGTCCATGATGGCCGCCTCGCGCGGCGAGATGCCGAAGAAGTCGGCGTCGAAGTCCCACAGCGACCGGGTCAGGAATCCGCCGTGCCGCACATACATCCGGCCGGGGGCAGCCGGGTCCGGGTCGTAGAACTTGGCCAGGCTCCACCGGTCCGGCGGCACCTCGATGATCCCATCGCCTTTGTGCAGGACCAGATCCCAGAAACTGGCCGGGTCGTCGATTCCCCCGGGGAATCGGCACCCTATGCCGACTATTGCTATAGCAGACATGCAAAAGTCCTTGGCTGTCGCGACTTCGAATTCCGCGCAGCGGACCGGCAATTTCTCGGTCGTGCCGCCGAAACGTTGTGAAAGACACCGGAATAATGCGCCCGCCGAGCGTGGTAATCAGCCGCGTCGTCCGGTGTGAAGGTGGTTCCGTGGTAGGAGTGCTGTGTCCAACCATGGTAGGAGAGTCGCTCGGCGACGGTCAACAAGTAGTCGCGGGCAGTCGCGAAATGCCTTGTCATGGACCCGAAATGGTGCCACATGACCTGTATGACGCCATTATTCTGCTGTTATTACAGGGTTATGCCGGAGCGCTCCGCGGACATGACGATGTTATCGGAGCGAATGACGTTGTTATGGCCGACATTCGGCGGCGAAGAATACGTAAACGATTGCCCACAGGTCGAATTGGATGGCTATGCTGAGGGCGCGAATCAGAGTCGGCGAAAGGCGTTGCGTCATGGATCCGTACCGCACCGGGGAGTTCCGCGTCGAGCCCGAGGCCGAGACGATCGCGAGCGCGGCCTGGCTGGCCGAGTTCACGCAGGGCTACATCGCGGGCTGGAACGGCGGTGACAGCGCCGCGGTCGGGAAGTGCGCCACGGAGGACACCGTCTGGTACGACCCGTCGCTCGGCCGGCGCGCAGCCGGTCGCACCGCGGTCGAGGAATTCGTCGCGGACACGGTGCGATCGTTCCCGGATGTGGCCTATACCAATCCTTTTCCGCCGGTGCTCGCCGCGGACGGCAAACTGGCGGTGGTGCCGTGGCGGATGACCGGCACCCACCTCGGTCCGATCGAGCCGCCCGGGTTCGCCGCCACCGGCAAGAAGATCGATCTGCTGGTGGTCGACCTCTGGCAGTTCCGGGCGGGGCTCATCTGGCGCAGTCAGTCGAGCTGGGATCTCACCGAAATGTTGTTGCAGCTCGGGCTGATGCCGCCCCGGGGCAGCACCGCCGAACGCGCGATGGCCCGCGCGCAGCGGGTACGGTCCCGGCTGCCGTTCTGAGCGGCCGGGCGCCGTTCAGTCGACCGCGGTGAACCGTTCCATCGCCTCGATCACCGAGCGCCCGATCTCGTCCAGCTGCGCGCCCATGCCGATGAGCAAGTTCATGATCGCGGGCACCAGTACCTCGAGCAGCCCCTCGTCGCCGAGGTGTCCGGCCATTTCCAGCTGGACGAAGCCGAACAGGCCCATCCACAGCTGCGCGGCGGCGGAGCGCACATCGGGGGTGTCGATCAGGTGGGCCTCGTGTGCCCGGCGCACCGTGTCGACCACGTGATCGAACGTCTCCTGATAGTGCTCGAACTCCGAATCGTTCTCGGCGACAAGTACATTGCCGCGATTTATGGTCATATCGATGCGCTGCGACCCGGTGCCGAACATCAGTTGGAACAGTTCGGGCCTGCGCTGTGCCTCGTCCCGGAAGACCAGTCCGAGCACCAGCAGATCCGTGATCGGATCGTCGGTCATATCGAATTCGTCCATCCGAGCGCCGAGCAGCGCGAAACCCGCCGACCCTGCCGCGCGGATGAGCCCGGCCATGCCGCCGAAGTTGGAGTACACCGCCATCGTCGAGACGCCGCACATGCTGGATACCCGGCGCACGGTCAGCGCGTGCAGACCCTGGGTGGACACCACCTCGACGGTTGCGTCGATGAGCCGATCGCGCAGCGCGGTGGTGAGCGGATCCGGTGAATGATCCAGCGGCGTGGCGAGTTCCGCAGTCCCTGCGGGTATACGTTCGTTCATCGCATCCGTTCGTGGCCGCGGGCGGGACTGGGCAGACAGTGGCGGCAGCAAGTCCGGACCGAACGGTGACGGTGCGTGGTTGCCGGAATGTCGAACGAGATTCGCTGTCGGATTACTCGCCCGCTGGGGCGAGAAGTCGTCGTTCGCGCACGGAAATTTCCGAGCACAGTGCGAGTTACGGGAAAGGGGGAGAGCTGCGGTGGCAGGTTTCGCGGGGGATCGGCACCCGGTGGAGCGCCTTTCGGAACCCGAGGATCGGCACTGAATCTCTAGGTGACAAAGTGTAACATCAACCTGAGCTATCCGAGATGCTTTGTGTCATTCCGTATTTCGTGGATAGTTTGCCGAATGGTTTGTGAGGCTTGACAATGGTGCGTTCCGGCGGGGCGTGGCACGTCACAGCTTCCTGCCCGAATTGTCGGCCTCTGCGTCGCGGGCATTCCGCATATCATCTGCTGTTCGTGCATCGGGGTCGGCTGCTCGCCGATAGTGCGCGCCTACAGCACCGCCTGCGTTTGCGTCACCTTGGCGACGAGTTTTCCGGCGTCGTCGCGTATTTCGGTTTCGACGACAATGAACGAGCGGCCCGCGTGCAGCGGCGTGGCCGAGGCGGTGGCATAGCCGGAGCGGACCGCGCGCAGGAAGTTCGTCTTGGATTCGACGGTGGTCGTGCCCTGCTTGCCCTCGGGCAGGTTCAGATAGGCGCACACCGCACCCGTCGCGTCGGCCAGCGACATCAACACCCCGCCGTGCACGACACCGCCCAGGGTGCACAGCGATTCGTCCCAGGCGAGACGGCTGCGCACCAGGGCGGGACCGTGCTCGAGCACCTCGATGCCGAGCCGCTCGGTGAACGGCATGGTCTGGTGGAAGAGCATGGTGCCCGTCTCGTCGATCATGGTGACGATCCTGCCCGAGGGGCGGGACCGAGTCGATTACCCCCGGGGTAATGGTGCGGGGTCCGGCCAGGTGTGGCGTCGCCGGGCGTGCGCCGCCACCGGGACGAGCACGAGCGCCGCGGTCAGCCCGCCGAGCAGTAGCAGCGTGCTGGGCGTGGTCCGGTCGAGGACGCCGCCCCCGGCCAGTGCGCCGAAGGCGAACGTCGCCTGGAACGCGGCGGTGAACAGCACGGCGGCGGCCTCCGGCACCGTCGGCGCGGCCTTGCCGAACCAGGCCTGCGAGGACACCGGTACCGCGCCGTAGCCGAGGCCCCAGACGACGAGCAGGCACAGCGCGCCCGGCAGCGATCGGCCGAGCACCGGCAGCAGCAGGGCGGCGAGCGCGATCAGCGCCGCCGCGCAGCCGAAGGTGGCGCGTGGGTACCGGGAGATCGTGGCACCGCCCAGGAAATTGCCGAGAATGCCGGCGACTCCGTAGCTCAGCAGCACCAGCGTGACGAGACCCGGGCCGAGCCGGGGCACCTGCTCGAGAAACGGCGTCACGTAGGTGTAGGTACCGAAGTGGGCGAAGACGACGAGAAATGTGGCCAGCAGCGCGAATCGGATATTGCTGCCGCGCAGCAGGACGCGCAGCACGGCCGCGTCGGTGCCGCGGCGGGCGGGCAGCGGCGGCAGGAACACCACCAGCATGCCGAGCACCAGCGCGGACAGCGCCCCGAGTATTGCGAAAGTGACGCGCCAGCCCGCGATCTCGCCGCACAGCGTGCCTGTGGGCACGCCGAGCACGGAGCCGAGCGGCACCGCGGCGAAGATCACGGCGTTGGCCCGGGGCACGGCGGCGGCGGGCACGAGGCGCTCGGCCAGTCCGGCCGCGATGGACCAGAAGCCGCCGATGGTGACGCCGACGAGCACCCGGGACACCAGCACGAGCGGGTATGCGGACGCCACGGCCATCAGCACGTTCGCCGTGACGAGCAGAAACATGAACAGGCACAGCATGATTCGGCGATCGATCCGGCCGGACGCGACGGTCACCACGGGCGCGGCGACGGCGGCGATCAGTCCGGGTGCGGCCATCATCAGCCCGGCGTTCCCGTCGGAGACGGTGAAGTCGGCACCGATCGAGGTGAGCAGTCCGATCGGCAGGATCTCGGTGGTGACGATCGCGAAGATCGCGAGGGTCACCGCGGCGACGGCGAGCCGTCCGTCTCTTGCGTGCGGCGCGGATGTCGTTGCGGGAGTAGGGAGCATCGTGGACACGTCGCCCAGTTCAGCAGCGGGCGACGCGGGACTCCGGCGGGTTTCGGCCGGGACCGTATCGAGGGCGAAAACCCGCTCAGCCGCGCATGGGAGCGAGGAATTCCGCGTTCGTCTCGGACTTGCGCAGACCCTCGAGCAGCAGGTCGAGTGCCTGCTGTCCGTCCAGCGTGCCGAGCGTGCGGCGCAGCGTGTCGATCGTGGCGCGCTCATCGGGCGCGAGCAGCAATTCGTCGTGGCGAGTACTGGATTGGGCGATATCGACGGCAGGGAAGACGCGCCTGCTCGCGGCGGCGCGATCCAGTTTCAGTTCGGCGTTACCGGTGCCCTTGTACTCCTCGAAGATCACGGTATCGGCCACCGAACCGGTCTCCACCAGGGCGGTGGCGATGATGGTGAGCGAGCCGCCGTGCTCGAAATTGCGGGCCGCGCCGAGGAAGCGCTTGGGCGGGGCGAGGGCGGCGGCCTCGACGCCGCCGGACAGTACCCGGCCCGAGGAGGGGCTGGCCAGGTTGTAGGCACGGGCGAGCCGGGTCAGCGAATCGAGCAGCACGACCACGTCGCGGCCCATTTCGGCCAGGCGTTTGGCGTGCTCGATGGCGAGTTCGGCCACCGCGACGTGCTCCTTGGCCGGCTGGTCGAAGGTGGACGCGGCGACATCGGCGGGCACCGCTCGGCTGAGGTCGGTGACCTCTTCGGGACGCTCGCCGACCAGCACGAGCATGAGTTCGCACTCGGGGTGGTTCTTCGCGATGCCGTGCGCGATGGCTTGCAGCACAGAGGTTTTGCCTGCCTTGGGCGGTGCGACGATGAGCGCGCGCTGACCCTTGCCGATCGGCATGATCAGGTCGGTCACCCGGGTGGTGAGGGCGTGCTGCTCGGTTTCCAGCCGCAGGCGTTCGTCGGGGTGGATGGGTACCAGCTCGGCGAAGACGGGTCGGTCGGTGAGTTTGTCGGGGGACTGACCGTTGACCGTCGCCACCGTCAGCAGCAGCGCGGGTTTGTCGTTCGTGCTCTCGGATTGTGCTGTGCCGGTGAGGAAGTCGCCGCGGCGCAGCTGATGTGTACGGACCAGGCGCTGCGGCACGGTGAGGTCGAGCGGGCTGGGAGCGTATCCGTCGACGCGCAGGGTGGCCCGGGTTCCGACGATGTCGAGGATGCCGGTGACCGAGCGCGTCGACTGCTCAGAAGTGTTGGTGTTCATGGGTTTTCCTTCAGGTGATGGTTCGTGGGTACGGCGAACGGCCGGATCTGCGACGGCGTGCGGACGCGTCGCGAGAGGTGGGATCCTCGGGATACCGGAACGGCGATGAAAGCCGGATTCGGAAAGGGGATCTCGGAATTCCTGTGGGAGGAGCTACCTACGTCCACAAGGAGAAGACCTGGCCGAGAGTACCTGGTCGATCTACACCACGCAAGGGTGGTGCGTCCAGCAGGCAGAACGACCTGCGGCGCACGAATATTCCCGGTGTCGTGCGGTCGCGCCGACCGGCGCACACGACGATGCCCGGTACGGGACGCGAAAAGCGTCCCGTACCGGGCATCGGAAGGAAGGTGCTGCGGGGTTATCCGTAGACGGCGCTGAAGAACTGGATCGCGCTGGCGATGCCGACCGGGACGCCGAGCAGCACCATGCCCGCCGCCGCCCCGAGGGCGATGCCGACGCCCGCGCCGGCCAGGCACAGGCCGATCGGGCCCGCGAAGAACGTCGGCACCACGAGCGGCGCGCCGATGATGGCGCCGGCGACGCAGCCGAGGATGCCGCCGACGATCGTGCCGACCAGGGTGCCGATCGCGGTGGCCAGGCCGAACTGGGTGGCGGCGGTGCTCAGCGCGGTGTTGAAGTCGGCGCCCGCGATGTCCTTGGCCTCGGCCGGCTTCAGCATGGCGGCCGGGCGGGCCGTCGCCGGATCGGTGCTCGGCGTGAATGTGGCGGTGTTGCCGTCGATCTGGGCCGCGATCGGCCATTCCAGGCCGTCTTTCAGATATGTCAGCGGCATTCCGGCAACCAGGTGTCCCTGATTGTCCAGCACCTGGAACTGCGTGCCCTGGGTGGTCAGCGAACCGGCGTCGGTCTTCAGGACGACCGATTTGTCCACCACATTCGCGGTGTAATGGATGCCGGGCAGAATATCGGTCTGCACGGTCGTCCCGGGGGCCGGGGCCGGGTCGACGGGTGCCGCGTAGGCGGTGCCGCTCGTGATGCCGATGGCCGCGATTACCAGAGTGGACGCGGCAGCGAACTTCTTGACCTTCATGTACCTCAAACACTTTCCTCAGCAGGAGCACCTTCGGCCCCTCGGGGGCTCGAGCCGGCGCGGCCCATAAATACGAACCTTCGCACAGGTTCGTCGGGGTTTATTACGCGAACGTAACAAGCACTGCAAAGGAAGCGTCAAATAGCGACCGCATGTGTTAAAGAAATATAAATTCGGACATTCAGCTAACTCTCAGCGTCCGTTTATGTGGCGCACAGCACTTTTTCAGCTGAGGCGCTGGACCAGCGCGCCCGGCAGCCGCGGCAGCATCAGATCGATCAGCCGCCACGGCCAGGCCGGCACGCACGCCCGGCGCTGTTCCTTCTCGATCGCGCCGACCATCGCCGCGACGCCCTGCGCCAGCGGCGCCACCAAGCGCGCGTCACCGGCCTTGGCGGCCATGTCGGTGGCGATGAACCCGGGCAGCAGCGTGGTGACGGCGATCGGCGAGTTCGCCAGTTCGGTGGACAGCGCCTGCCCGAGCGCGGCGAGACCGGCCTTGCTCGCCGAGTACGCGGCCTTCTTGCCGGGCAGCCCGCGAATCGCGCTCATCGAGGACACCAGCACCAGGTGTCCGGCGTGCTGGGCGTGGAAGATCTCCAGCGCCGCCTCGGCCTGGGCCAGTGCGCTGACGAAATTCGTTGTCGCCGTGGCGATATTGGCGTCCGCGCGGCCGGTGCCGAGTACCGCGCCCTTGCCGAGGCCCGCGTTCACGATCACCCGGTCCAGCCCGCCCAGTTCGTCGCGTAACTCGCCGAACACCCGCGGCACCGCCGGATGGTCGTCGACGTCGAGCGCGCGGACGGCGACCGTGACGCCGGGGTGTGCGGCGCGCAGCTCGTCACGCAGCGCGGTCAACGCATCGAGGCGACGGGCACACAGCGCGAGATCGCGGCCCTTGCTCGCGAAATCGCGGGCCATCGCCGCGCCGAGCCCGGCGCTGGCGCCGGTGATCAGAATCTTCGTCCGCGTCATGACCCGACGATAACGGTGGACGGGCGCTCAGCCGCCGAAGGAGCCCGAGCGGGGCGGCGCGGGCACCAGCCGCCACGGCCCGCAGTTCTTCGTCTTGAATGCCACATCGGTGGGCTTGATCTCCGCGAGTACCCGGCCACCCCGGGTGTAGTCGTTGCCGATGATGTTGCGCATGTCGGTGTTGTCGCCCTCGACCTTGAACAGCCTGCGCCAATCGCACGGGTGGTCGCGGTCTGGCGCGCCCGGCGCCTCCCACCAGCCCGGGAAAATATCGACACCCACCAGGTAGAGGCCGTCCTCGGGCATCGTGTTCGCGGGTTCCGCGGTGGCCGTCGCGGAACCGAGCAGGGTCAGCGCGGACGTCATGGCACCCGCGACAAGAAGCGTGCCTGCACGCATGGTGATGTTCTCCTCGAATCGTGCTCCGACTGCCACGCAGCGGTTGACCTGGGAGATCGGCGAATCTCCGGGGCCAAGATCTACCAGAGGACGCCGCCGGATGTGGCGCATTTCGCTTTTCTTGTCGCGATGCATGACCGGTCTGCCCGCGCTGTTGTCATCGGTCCGGTCCGCCGCGATATCTCAGGTATGACGTGTGCTCGGCTCGAGTCCGGCCGGACAGCTCGGCGGCCGGCCCCCTGCGATGCCGCTTGCGCGGGGTTGTGTACCGACGCGGGACTTGCGGCGGTACTGGCGAGCGACCGGGCCCTGCTGCATTGGCGCGCGGTGCGGATGCTGGGCGACAGCGGCCTGGCCGAACAGGCGGTGCAGGAGTCGCTGCTGCGGGCATGGCGTTCGTGCGCGTACTTCGACGAAACCAAGGGCACCGTGCGCACCTGGCTGTTGACCATCCTGCGCAACGTCGTCATCGACATGGCCCGCTCGCGCGCCGCCCGTCCCGGCGACACCGGGTGGGACGAGATCGGCGAGCTGAGCGATGTCCGCTACGCCCACCCCGACTTCTCGGAGGGCCTGGTCGACGGGCTGCTCGTCGCCGAGTTGCTCTCCCGGCTCCCCGCGTCGCAGCGCGAAGCGGTGGTCGAGGTGATCCTGCGCGACCGCGCCTACCAAGAAGTGGCCGACGATATCGGCGTCCCCGTGGGCACCGTGAAAACCCGCGTCCACTACGCCCTGCGCTCGCTGCGCAGGCTGCCTCGCGGCGCCTGAGCCGTCGAGAAGGCTGCACCACCCGCCCTATCGGCCGCGTCGGGTGACGAAGTCGAACTCGAGGTATTGCGCTGCGGCGGAAGGGATATGGGTGAGGGTCAGGTCGGCGAGGTTGCCCTGGTCGGTCTGCACGCAGAGGTGGCTGCCGGTCGTCAGGTGGTAGACGTCGTCCAGCGTTTGCGTCCAGCTGACCGTCGGGATCGCGGCGCAGCGGTCGGTGCCGGTACGGGTTCGATCCTGCGGTACCGCGAAGCGCGCGTTGCCGTCGGTCATGGCGTTGAGGGAGTCGGCGGTTTTGGAGGGGCTCATGTCGACGCCGGGCACGTTCTGATCCCGCACCTGCCCGGTGTCCAGGTCGATGCCTTCGACGTTGATCAGTTTGGCGTGCCCTTGTGCGAGCGGGGGTTCGATCGTGGTCGTCGGCGCCGCGGTGGTCGCGGACGGTGACGGCGTCGAGGGCGACGGGGGGACGGTCGGCTCGGCGGAATCGGGCCCGGAACACTGCGCGATGCCGAAGATCACCGCGGCCACCGCGCCGACCACGCCGGCCGCACTGCCGACCACGGTCCAGAAGTGGGTCGATCCGTACCTGCTGCCGCTGCGCGCGGGCGGTGCGGGTTCGTGCTCTGCCATCTGCTTGCCCCCTGGTGCCGGAAAATGACGGAATCGGGCACAGGCGGAAACGCAACCCGCGCCGCAGAAGCGGTACCGCGCGATCGGCTGAACACCAAAAACCTTACACAGCAACGGCTCTCTCGATGGCGGATTCGCCGGCGACGTTCCCGGGTGGTCGAGCCGCGGTGGTGGTTCCGGCTGAACGGTTGCTGAACTCGCTCCTGTCGGGCAGCTGACCAACTATGAACACACGTCTTCGGCGGTAACGGTTCAGTAACTGGTGTTGCTATCCTGATGCTTGCGTTGCCAGAGTGAACCACTGGGTTTGGTGTTACTAATGGGAAGGGAGAGGTGCCCGGTCCCGGGGTACCGACCGAACATGAAGCAGCCAAGCATCATCAAGGCCGGAGTAGCTTCCGCCGTCACGGCCGCGGTCACGGTGACGCTGTCCGGGCTCGTCCCGGGTACCGCGAGCGCCGGCCCCGCCTTCCCCGAGATGGCGAAGAAGCTGACGGGCAAAACGGTGTTCCTCGACCCGGGTCATCAGGGGCCCGGGCACGGCGAGAACGTGGCCAAGCAGGTCAGCGATGGTCGCGGCGGGATGAAGGACTGCCAGACCACCGGGATGACCACGGTGCACGGCGTCCCCGAACACACCATCAACTGGAACGTCGCGCAGCTGGTGCAGACCTCGTTGGAGAGTCTGGGCGCGCGCGTGGTGCTGAGCAGGCAGGACGACCAGGGCTGGGGCGGCTGTATAGACGATCGGGCCGCCGCCGCGAACAAGTCGGGCGCCGACGTCGCGGTGAGCATCCACGCCGACAGCGCGCCCGCCGATCAGCGCGGCTTCCATCTGATCGTGCCCGAACTCCCCATTCCCGACGCGATGATCGACAAGGTCCAGTCGGGTGCGGGGCTGGCGGCGTCCAAGGCGATGCGCGACGCGTACCTGCAGTCGGGCTTCGTTCCCGCGCCGTACGCCAGTGCCGATGGTCTGATGTCGCGCAGGGATATCGCCGGTCCCGCGCTCACCAAGATCCCCGATGTGTTCATCGAGATGGGCAACGGTGCCAACCTCGACGACGCGGCGCAGCTGGAGACCCAAGAGGGGCAGCTCAAACACGCGATCACCATCACCACCGGATTGGTCAGCTACTTGCTCGGCCCGCCGGGAACCACGCCCGCGTCGGCGGGGGTGGCGGACAACGCGCCCGCGCCGCAGCCGGAACCGTCCCCGGTGCCCGCCGTTGCCCCCGCGCCGGCGAATTCGCCGCTGCAGCCGCATCCGGCGTCGATCGATCCGCCGGGCGGACAGGCCGCGCCGCAGACGCTGACCCCGCTGCCCGGCCAGGCCGCGCCGCAAGCGCAGACCGTGCCGCAGGCCCAGTCGGTGCCGAACGCACAGTCCGCCCCGAACGCACAGTCCGCCCCGAACGCTTCGGCCCCGAACGCTTCGGCCCCGAACGTGCAGACCGCGCCGCAGGGCCAGGCCTCGCCGTTCACGCCGCCCGCGCCCGGCACCCAGCAGTCCGCACCGGGCACCCAGCAGAGCCCGAGCCTGCCGGGCACCAGCCCGTCCACGGATACCCCGAGCGATATGGCGGCCGTCCGCGAAATCATGGACATGGTGCTCGAACTGGTGATGCCGCTGGCCAAGGCGCTGGGCGTGGACAACAACATGGTCACCGCGGAGCTGATCAACCTCGCCTACGCACTCGCGGCCAAGTTCCTGGCACCGGCCAAGTAGCGCGGCTCCCGCAGGATCGAACGGCACCCTCGACGAGGGTGCCGTTCGGCGCTTCGGCGGTGCTCGCGCCGCGCAGTATGGTGGTCGGCGTGGCTGACCGGATACCTGTTGTGATCGTCGCGGGGTTTCTCGGCTCCGGGAAGACGACGCTGCTCAACCACCTGCTGCGCAACAGCCGCGGCACCCGGATCGGGGTGGTGGTCAACGACTTCGGCGCGATCAACATCGACTCGATGCTGGTGGCCGGCCAGGTCGACGCGATGGTCTCGCTCGGCAACGGCTGTGTCTGCTGCGCCGTCGACGTCAGCGAACTGGACGAGATGTTCACCCGGCTGGCGCAGCCGCGCGCCAAGATCGACGTGATCGTGGTGGAGGCCAGCGGCCTGGCCGAGCCGCGCAACCTCATCCGCATGGTGGTGGGCAGCGACAACCCGCGCATCCGCTACGGCGGTCTGGTCGAGGTGGTCGACGCCGAGCAGTTCCCGGCGAGCAGCGCGCGCCATCCGGAGCTGACCACGCACCTGCGGCTGGCCGACCTGGTGGTGGTGAACAAGGCCGATCGGGTGCCCGCGACCGATCTGGCCGCACTGCGGCAGGATATTTCGGCTGTGGTCGGGCAGGTTCCGGTGTACGCCACCACGCACGGCCGGCTCGAGGCGGGCCTGCTGTTCGACGAACCGCTGCGGGAAACACCGCGCGTCGCCGAGCAATTGAGCTTCGACGCACTGCTGCACGAGCACGAGCACGAGCACGAACCCGGCCACGCGGCGCACCGCCACCTGCACGACGACTACGTCAGCGTCTCCTTCACCAGCGAGCGGGAATTGGACCCGCGCCGGTTGATCGAGTTCCTGGAGGATCCGCCGCCCGGCCTGTTCCGGGCGAAGGGCTTCGCCACGTTCGCCGTCGCCGAGGAGCGCCGCAAGTTCGGCATGCATCTGGTCGGGCGGCACCTGGTGTTCGAGCCGCAGCACTGGGCGCGCGGCGAGCAGCGCGTCACCCAGCTGGTGCTGATCGGCGCGGGTATGGACGTCGAACTGGTCCGCAAGCGGCTCGACGACACCGTGCACACCGCCGCGGACTGGCTCGATCCGCAGTCGCTGCTCGGCGTCTGGCGCTACACACCGCACTGATCCCACGATTTGGCATCGATTCCGCGAAAGTTGGCGCGTTCGGTCCGAAACTGGCGCGTTCGGTTGTGGCGGCGGCGCGCGGCGGACACAAGACTGTCCTGGTGCCCGCCGCGTCGGCACGTGCGCAATGGAGCGAGCATGCCGCGCGACGTGTCGGGGTCGGCGCACCGATTGACGATCGAGCAGATTCGTTTGGCGACCGATGGGAGTTTTCCGTGTTGGATTCGCAGGAGAGCGCCACCGCGTATGTGATCGAAGTGCTGGAGGCCAAAGGGACTGCCACGCGCTACGACTTCGACGTGCCCAGCATTGTGGCCGAGTCGCACGCCGTCGCCAACGGCTGGGATTTCCGTGGTATCGAGGACGCCACGTTCTGGGGGATCGTGGCGCGTTTCCTCAAGCCGTGATCGACCACCGGCGCGCGGCGCGTCGCATCGAGCCCGCGTCCGAGTAACCGAGGAGTTCGGCTTGGCGCGCTCGGCTCAGCTTGCCCGTGGCGGTCGCCGCGTCGAGCCGGGCGGTGCGGGCGCGGTCCAACTCCTGCCGCCACGTCGTGCCCGCCTCCATCAGGCGGCGTTGCAGCGTCCGTGGACTGGTCGCCAGGCTGCGGGACACCCGATCCAGGGACACGTCACCGGACTCCAGAGCATCGGCCAAGGCAGCCGCGACCCGTTCGGGCCAGGCGCCGGCCAGGGGCGGCGGGGGTGGCAGCGCCTCGGCGAGTGGTTGCAGGATCGCGGCGAGCACCGGGTCGCTCGTGGTGAGCGGCAGGTCCATGTCGGCCGCGCGGAAGACCATCGCGTCCACCGGCGCGTCGAACTCGATGGCCGTGGTGCCGAACACCTCGATGAACGTGCGCACCTGCGCGGGCGCCGATTGGCGCAGCGAAACCCGCAGCGGCACAAGGGGTGCACGGACCACCCGGCGGGCGCGGCTGAGCACGGCGGTCAAGCCCCACAGCTGGGTGAGGTCGCGGCCGCGGCCCTCGCCCCGGATCATGTCGAGATACAGGGTGACTTCCTCGTCGTTCTCCGCGACCAGGTCGAAGCGATGATTGGTGGTCACCGCGGTGACGTACGGCCCGCAGGTGGCCAGGCCCGCGCCGAGGGTCGGCGCGGTGGAGAACAGATAGTCGTAGAGGCCGAGCGTGGGCAGCTGGTAGCGCCGGGCCACGTGCAACGCGACATCCGGGTCACCCAGTCCGTGCTCGCCGAGTTCCCACAACCGGGAAAAGGTGTGGCTGGGCAGGTGCACGTCGTCACCGGCCATCGTCCACTCCGGTAGTCCGGTCTCCCTGATCAGCCGGTCTCGATCGAGCCCGGCCGCGGTGAGTTGAGAGATGACGAAGCGGTGCAGCAGAACCTGGTCGGTGCCCATCGCGTCCTCCCGTGTCTCGCGGGGGTCCCCGCCACCCCGGTGCTGTGCTGAACGGCTGCGCTACGCAGGTCCGGCAGGCCGAGCTCGCCGTCGATGAACTGCGCGCGCGAAAACGCTAACTCCGGTGTGTTGATTCGTCATAGGATTCATGTCACGGGCTTGTTACGCCCCACAGGCGTTGACCCATTCGGACAATCCGTCGGCGAACAGCTGCCGCTTCCAGATCGGCACCTCGTGTTTGATCCGGTCCACCAATTCGGCGCACGCGGTGAACGCTTCCGCTCGGTGCGCCGCGGCGACAGCCACGACGATCGCGTCGTCGCCGATCGTCAACTCGCCCACCCGGTGCACGGCCGCGACCGGCAACTCCGACGAGGCGGCCAGTTCGGCGCAGACCTTGTGCAGGAAGCGCTCGGCCTCCGGGTGCGCCGAGTACTCCAGCGCGGCGACCGCCTGGCCGCCGTCGTGATTGCGCACCTTTCCGGTGAATACCACGACCGCGCCGTAGTGCGGCCCGGTCACCGCGGCCGCCACCTCGGCGGCGTCGAGCGGCTGAGCGCTGATCCGCGCGAGCCGGACGGTGGGTTCAGTTGTCGTCATGGTTGCCGCCTCCGGCTACTTGCGCGAGCAGATGATCGAGCAGTGGTTCGAGCACCGCGATACCGTCCTTGACGCCGCCGGGGGAGCCCGGCAGGTTCACCAGCACCGATCGGCCGGACAACCCGGCCACGCCGCGGCTGAGCGCCGCGAGCGGAAACTTCGCGGTGCCCCGCTGGCGGATCGCCTCGGCGACACCGGGCAGTTCCCGGTCGAGCAGGGCGAGGGTGGCCTCGGGGGTCGCGTCGGTGGGCGAGGCGCCGGTGCCGCCGGTGCTGACCACCAGTGCCGGCTGGAACCGCAGCGCGTCGGCCAGGCCGACGGCGATGTCCGCGTCGGCGTACACCAGCGGCCCGCGCACCGAAAAGCCGAGACCCGCAAGCCATTCCGTGAGCACGGGACCGGTCGTGTCGACCCGGGTGCCCGCGGCGGCGCCGGTCGAGGCGACCACGACCACCGCCGAGCGCGACTCGAAATCGGTTTCTACGTCCGTGGTTTCGGGCTCGGACGCGGGTGTCGCCGCCGACCGTTCCCAATGACCGTGCTTGCCACCGTCTTTGGTGAGCAAACGGACGTCGTTCAGCGTCGCCGCCGGATCGACCGCCTTCACCATGTCGTGCAGCGTCAGTCCCGCGACGGCCACCGCGGTGAGCGCCTCCATCTCGACACCGGTGGGCCCCTTGGTCTTCGCGGTCGCCTCGATGGTGATCGCGGTATCGGTGAAACCGAACTCGACCTTGACCGAGGACAACGCCAGCTGATGGCACAGCGGGATCAGCTCCGAGGTCTTCTTCGCCCCGGCGATGCCCGCGATCCGCGCGGTGGACAGCACATCGGCCTTGGGCAGGTCGTCGGCGCGTACCAGCGCGATCACCTCAGCGGTGGTCCGGAGCTCGCCCGCCGCGAGCGCGACCCGGGTGGTGTCGGCCTTCGCGCTCACATCCACCATGCGGGCCCGGCCCTCGCCGTCCACATGGGACAACTCACTCATCGCACACTCCTCGGGTAACTCCGCTGTGCGACAAGGCGTGTCACAGCGTCCACACTCGTACCACGGCGCCCGCGGGCAGCGTGGTGACCTCGGCGGGCACGTCGATCAGGACGTCGGCCCACGCCATGCTCGCGACCAGGTGCGAGCCGGGACCGGACACCACCTCGACCGCCCGCGGAAGCTGTTGCGGCGCAGGCAGATCGCCGGATTCCGGATGAATCAGCTTGCCGCGCAGGAATTGCCGCTTACCCTGCGGCGAGCGGGCGACCGCGTTGTGCAGCGGCAGGTCGTAGCTCGGCACCGGAGCCAGTCCGGCGAGCCGGCGCAGGATCGGCCGGGCGAACACCTCGAACGACACCATGGTGCTGACCGGGTTGCCCGGGAAGCTCAGCACCGGAACCCCGTCGACCACGGTGCGTCCCTGCGGTCCGCCGGGCTGCACCGCCACCGGCCCGAACTGCCCGCCGAGCGGCTCGAGCACGTCCTTGACCACCTCGAAGTCGCCCTTGGACACCCCGCCGGAGGTGAAGACGACATCGGCGGAACCGGTCGCGGCGGCGAGCAGCTTGCGGAACTGCGCGGGATCGTCGGTGCTGTGCTCGACCGAGACGACGGTGACGCCGTTCGCGGTGAGCGCGGCCGCCAGCGCGATCCCGTTGGAGTTGTAGATCTGCCCGGGGCGCAGCTCGGTGCCCGCCGGGACCAGCTCGTCACCGGTGGTGATGATCGCGGCGAGCACCGGGCGCAACACCGCGACGGCGGGCAACCCGACCGCGGCGAGCGCGGCGATGTGCCGGGGCGCGAGGGTGGTGCCCGCGCGGGCGAGCAGCTCGCCCGCGCGCACGTCGGTACCCGGCTCGCGGACGAATTCGCCTGCGCTGCGGCCGCGTTCGATTGTCACCGTGCTGTCGTCCGATCGCGCGTCCTCGACCGGGACCACACAGTCCGCGCCCGGCGGGATCGGCGCGCCGGTCATCACCTTCATCGCCGCACCCGGCGGCAGCGGCGTCTGCTCCGCGTTGCCCGCCGCGACCACGCCGGCCAGCGGCAGCGTCACGGGGGCGACCGCGACGGACGCGGCGCGCACCGCGTAGCCGTCCATCGCCGAATTGCGGAACACCGGCAGGTCGACGGGCGCGCGGACATCGTCGGCCAGCTGCCTGCCCAACGCGTGCGGCACCGCGACGTCCTCGACCGCCCGCGCGGCCAACGGCCGCAACAGCTGTTCGATGCTGTCGCGGTACTCGTCGACCGGCCGGGCCGAGATACTGGCGGGCCTTGGATTCATGCGAGCCAGCGTAATCGGTGCCGATCGGTACCGGCCGCCTGTCCCGCTTGTACGAAGCTCAGAAAAATGTGCGGTGCTCGGCGGCGGTTTCCGTACCTTCGGCGGCTGAGCACCGCGGGCCGGAGGTCATAATGGACACGTGACTCTGGTCGAGATGGGGATACCTGCCGTGCGGTCCGGGCGTCCCTCGCTCGACGGACGCCCCGACACGCCCTTCCTGCTGGACCGCTTCGGGCGGGTGGCGCGCGATCTGCGCGTGTCCATCACCGAGAAGTGCTCGCTGCGCTGTACCTACTGCATGCCCGAGGAGGGCCTGCCCGCGATCCCGGCGGACGAGCTGCTGACCGTCGATGAGATCGTCCGGTTGGTGCGGCTCGCGGTGCGCGAACTCGGCGTGCGGGAGGTCCGGTTCACCGGCGGTGAGCCGCTGATGCGCCGGGACCTGGAGCGGATCATCGCCGGCTGCCACGAACAGGTGCCGGATGTACCGCTGGCGATGACGACCAACGGCGTCGGGCTCGAGCACCGCGCGCACGCGTTGGCCGCCGCGGGGCTGCACCGGGTGAACGTCTCGCTGGACACCGTGGATCGGGCGGGCTTCGCCAAGCTGACCCGCCGCGATCGGCTCGGCTCCGCGCTGGCGGGGATCCGCGCCGCCCGCGACGCCGGGCTCGCGCCGGTGAAGATCAACGCCGTGCTGATGCGCGAAACGCTCTCCGGCGCAGCGGATCTGCTGCAGTGGTGCCTCGATGAGCAGTGTGCGCTGCGGTTCATCGAGGAGATGCCGCTGGACGCCGACCACGAATGGGCGCGCGCGAATATGGTCACCGCGGCCGAATTGCTCGACGTGCTCGGCACGCGGTTTGCCCTGACCCCCGCCGGTCGCGACGATCCGGCCGCGCCCGCCGAGACCTGGCTGGTGGACGGCGGTCCCGCGACCGTCGGCATCATCGCCTCGGTCACCCGCAAGTTCTGTGACACCTGCGACCGCACCCGGCTCACCGCCGACGGCATGCTGCGCTCCTGCCTGTTCAGCGATCAGGAATACGATCTGCGCCAGGTGCTGCGCTCGGGGGCCGGCGACGACGAACTGGCCACGCTGTGGCGCGGTGCGATGTGGAACAAATGGGCGGGTCACGGTATCGACGCCGAGGGCTTCGTCCCGCCCGAACGCACGATGGGAGCCATCGGTGGTTGAGATCCGCTATTTCGCCGCGATCGCGGACGCCGTCGGCAAGGACCGGGAGCACCTCGACTTCCCGGTCGGCGCGACCGTCGGCGACCTGCGTTCCACCCTCTCCGCGTCGTACGGCCCCGACCTGGACAAGATGCTGTCGGTCTGTGCCTATCTGGTCGGTGACGAGCTCACCCGCGATCCCGCCGCCGCCCTGACCCAGCGGGTGGATGTGCTGCCGCCCTTCGCGGGCGGCTAGGACCTGTTTCAGGACCCAGCGCGGTGATGTAGAGACCCGGTGGCGGTGTTCGTCGCTTGAATAGAGGGGCAGCAGGCCCTTCGATTCGAGGAAGGATGGCGATCATGCAGTACTTGGCGACATTGGTGGGACCCGCGGACGCGCCCTATGCCGAGCCGGGCACTCCGGAATTCGACGCGGAGGTCGCGCGCTATGCCGCCTTCGAAGCCGCGGCGGGCGCGGCGATCGCGGGTGGCGTCGCGCTGTTCCCGGCGGAGACCGCCGTCGAACTCCGGCACACCGGTGGCAGGCTGATCACGACCAACGGCCCGTTCCCCGAGCAGACCGAGGTGGTCGGCGGGTTCCTCGTGTTCGACTGCGCGGACCTCGACGACGCCATCGAACTGGCCCGGCAGGCGCCCGCGGCCGAGGACGGCGCGGTCGAACTGCGTCCGCTGGTCCAGTGGGCGCCGCACGACGATCCCGGCCCGGACTGGTGGCTCGCGCTGCTCTGGGAGACACCGGCCGCGGTGATCGCGCCGGGCACCCCCGAATGGGATCCCGCGGTGGCCGAGCATGAGCGGTTCGGTGCGAAGTTCGGCGGATCTCTGCGCGGCGGTGGCGCGGTGCAGCCACCGACGACCGCGACCACGGTGCGGGTCCGTGAGGGTCAGCTGTCCCTCACCGACGGCCCGTTCGCCGAATCGGCCGACGTGATCGACGGTCTGTATCTCTTCGCGGCCCCGGACCAGGCTGCCGCGACCGAGATCGCGAGCCAGATCCCCTGCGGGGAGAAAGGGCACGTGGAACTGCGCCGCGTCGTCGAACTCGACGACTGAGCCGGGGACCTGCGAGTAGAAATAGTTTCGGGCCGGGTGTAGAGAAATCCGCGCGGCGTTCGTCGTCTGGGTAGGGAAGGGTATCGAGCCCCTCCGTTCGAGGAAGGTTGGCGACCATGCACTACTTGGCCACGATTGTCGGCGGCGAATCCGGGCCGAGCGCCGCGCCGGGTACACCGGAGTTCGACGCGGGCGTCGCAAAGTACGCGGCGTTCCAGGAGCAGGCGGCCGCGGCGATCGCGGGCGGCGCGGCGCTCTACCCGTCCGCCACGGCCGTCAACATCCGCGGTGGCGCCGGCGAAACACTGATCACCGATGGCCCGTTCACCGAACAGAACGAGGTGGTCACCGGTTTCTACGTGTTCGACTGCGCGAACCCGGACGAGGCGGTCCAGCTCGCCAGGAAGATCCCGGCGGCCGCGCGGGGCTCGATCGAGGTGCGGCCGATGCAGATGTGGCTGCCGCATTCGACGCCCGGGGCCGACTGGTGGCTGGCGCTGCTGTGGTCGCCGCAGGGCGATTTCGTCGCGCCCGATACGCCGGAGTGGGACACGATGGCCGCCGCGCATCAGCGGTTCGCCGAGCAGGCGGGCGCGGTGATCCAGGGCGGCGGTGCGTTGCGGCCGCCGACCGAGGCGACCATCGTGCGGGAACGAGACGGTGCGCTGTTGCTCACCGATGGTCCGTTCACCGAGGGTGCCGAGGTGGTCGACGGGCTCTATGTGTTCACCGCGGCGAGTCCGGCGCAGGCCGGCGAGATCGGGGCGCGGATTCCGCGCGGCGAGAAGGGGCGCACCGAGCTGCGCCGGATCGTCGACGTGGGCTTCTGATCGTGCGCGAGGGCCAGGGCACGGCGATCGACGGCATCTACCGGGCCGAATTCGGCCGGGCCCTGGCCACGATCGCCCGGCTGGTCGGCGATATCGGACTGGCCGAGGACGCGGTGCACGAGGCGTTCGCCGACGCGCTGCGCAGTTGGCCGCAGCGCGGGGTGCCGGCCAATCCGGGCGCCTGGATCACCACCGCGGCGCGCAATCGCGCCCTGGATCGGTTGCGGCGCGAGTCGGCCCGCGACGCCAAAGAACAGGACGCCGTCCTGCTGACCGTGCCGAACGAGGAGCCCGACGTGACGCCGGTACCGGACGACCAACTCCGCATGATCTTCACCTGCTGTCATCCCGCGCTGTCGCAGGAATCGCAGGTCGCCTTGACGTTGCGGCTGGTGTGCGGGTTGCGCACGGTCGAGATCGCCCGGGCCTTCCTGCAGCCGGAACACACTGTGGCGCAACGGCTCACCCGGGCGAAGGCGAAGATCCGCGCGGCCGGTATTCCGTTGCGGGTGCCGCCGGTGCACCTGCTGCCCGAGCGGGTGCCCGCCGTGCTGGCATGCGTCTATCTGGTGTTCACCGAGGGGTACGCCGCGACCGCGGGACCGGCCGCCATCCGAGACGAGTTGTGCGACGAGGCGATCCGGCTCGGACGGCTGCTGTGCGGGTTGCTGCCGGGGGAGCCGGAGGCCGGGGCGCTGCTCGCCCTGATGCTGCTGAACGACAGTCGCCGAACCCAAAGGCGCGGCGCCGAAGGCGATCTGGTGCCGCTGGAGGACCAGGACCGGGCCGGCTGGAATCGGGCCGCGATCGAAGCGGGACTGCGCTGCCTGATCTCGGCCGCCGCGGCGGGCAACGGCCCCTACCTGATCCAGGCCCGGATCGCCGCCGCGCACGCCACCGCGCCGAGCTTCGCGGAAACCAATTGGGCCGCAGTGGTTTCTGCCTACGACGAACTACTCGCGTACTCCGCGTCGCCGGTGATCCGGGTGAACCGGGCGATCGCCGTCGCCTTCCTGCACGGCTTCGACGCGGGCCTGGCCGCGCTGGACGAGGTGGCCGATCATCCCCGCCTCGGTACCTCGCACCTGGTGCCCGCCACCCGCGCCGACCTGCTCCGCCGCGCCGCCCGCTATCCGGAGGCGGCCGACAACTATCGGGCGGCGCTGGCGCGGACACCGAACGATCAGGTCCGCCGCTTCCTCACCCGCCGCCTGGACGAGGTGGCCGCCCGCATCCGCGCCGACGTGTAGCCGGTTGCGGCAGAACGCTATTCGCGCCACCAGGTGTCGAGCGGGGTCACCGGGACCGCGCGCTTGTGCCGGGTGGTGCGGAAGAGGGATTCGATCCGCTCGGACACCTCGGTGGTGACGTCCTTGCCCTCGAGATAGTCGTCGATCTCGCGATAGGTGAGGCCGAGCGCCTCCTCGTCGGGCAGGGCGGGCCGGTCGTCCTCCAGATCCGCGGTCGGCACCTTGGACCAGACGCTCGCTGGGGCGCCGAGCTCTTGCAGCAGTGCCGCGCCCTGCCGCTTGGTCAGGCCGGTGAGCGGGGTCAGGTCCACGCCGCCGTCGCCGTACTTGGTGAAGAAGCCGGTCACCGCCTCTGCCGCGTGGTCGGTGCCCACCACCAGCAGGTTCTCCTGCCCCGCCAGGGCGTACTGGATCACCATCCGTTCGCGCGCCTTGATGTTGCCGCGCACGAAGTCGCGCAGCTTATCGATCTTCAACGCGGAGGCCACCTCGCCCGCGGCCGCGTTCGCGCTGGGGCGTACGTTCACCGATACCGACTTGTCCGGCTGGATGAAACGCAGCGCCGTGCGCGCGTCGGCTTCATCGGCTTGGACGCCGTAGGGCAGCCGCACCGCCAGGAAGGTGGCGTCCGCGCCGTCGGCCCGCAGTTCCTCGGCGGCCAGCTGACACAGCCGCCCGGCCAGCGAGCTGTCCTGACCGCCGCTGATGCCGAGCACGAAACCCTTTGCGGGAGTGGCGTTCAGATAGTCCTTCAGGAAATCGACCCGGCGCCGCACCTCGGCTTTCGGTTCGATACTCGGCTGGACGCCCAATTCCGCAATGATCTGTTCGCGCAGGTTCTGCATGCCAGCCCACTCTACTGACTGTTCATCCCGAAACAACGCGGCGAACCAGGGCTTCCCAGTTGTCCCCGATCTGTTCGCGGCTGTACCCCTGGGTGTGCATCTGGTGCATGACCAGGGCCGAGCCGAGTGCCGCGACCAGGCTGTCGGCGAGCAGCGGAATCTCGCCGGGCAAGCCCGCCTCCCGCAGCAGCATCGCCACGTGCGCCTTGAGCAGCAGATAGGGCGCGCCGGAGAAGCGCTCGCCGGCCTCACCGACCTCGGCGGCGCGATACAGCTCGCCTTCCACGTCGATATCGAGCAGCCGGGCCCGGCCGAATGCCACGAGCCGGTCGACCGGCGGCGCGCCGGGGCCCAGCGGGGGCGGGCCGAACATGAACGCGTGCTGGAACTTTCGCTCCGAATGGTCGAGCAAGGCCAGCAGCAGCCCGGATCGATTGCCGAACCGGCGGAAGACGGTGCCCTTGCCGACGCCGGCCCGTTTGGCGAGCGCGTCCATGGTGAGACTGTCCACGTCGTGTTCGCGGACCAGCTGCTGCGCGGCATCGAGCAGCAGTTGCCGATTGCGCGCGGCGTCGGCGCGCTCGGTGGGTTCGGCCGTGCCGGGCAGCGGCGCGCCGATGCCGAGCAGCGGTCGGCCCTCGGGCGTCGGGATATCCGAAGTGGGGTAGCTCACAGCACTCACGCAGTCTCCGCGGGAAGTAATCGGACCGTGGTCCGGTTAGTGTCAGGTGAAAGTTCGGACACCACACTCAGTACACCAGGAGTCGTCATGGGACAGACCCGCATCCTCGCTCTCGTCGGTAGCCTCCGTGCCGCGTCGATCAATCGACGACTGGCCGAGACCGCTGCCCTCACCGCCCCCGAGGGCGTAGAGGTCACGCTGTATGAGGGTCTCGCCGATATTCCTTTCTACAACGAAGACCTCGATATCGAGGGAGCCGTGCCCGCCCAGGCGCAGGCTCTGCGCGACGCGGTCGCCGCGGCCGACGGCCTGCTGATCGTGACGCCCGAATACAACGGCACGCTGCCCGGCGTGTTGAAGAACGCCATCGACTGGGCCTCGCGCCCGTACGGCGCGGGCTCGCTCCAGGGTAAGCCGACCGCCGTGATCAGCGCCTCGATCAGCCCGCGCGCCGCGCAGTGGGCGCATGGCGACACGGTGAAGTCGCTCGGGGTGGCCGGTGCCGACGTGGTGGAGGCCGCGCATCTGCGCTTCGCCACGATCGGCGAGCGGTTCGGCGCGACACACCCGCGCGAAGACGCGGAAGCGCTGACCGCGCTCGCCGCCTCGGTGCACGAGTTGGTGGAGGCGGCGCGCGGTGAATTCGTCACCGTGTAAGCTTCCCGTCCGGTCTCGAAGAGGGCCATCTCTCCCGGTAGAGGTGGCCCTCTTCGCTTGTCCCGAGAGTTTGCTGGATATCAGCTACGGTACGAAATTGTGATCTGCACCACGGCCGTGTCGGGTTGCGAATCGAGTGTCCAGGTACTTACCGCCTTCGAATTTCATCCTTGTGACTCGCAACATGTCGTGTTGGATGAATCTGTCGGCCACTAGGTGTAGTGTCTTCGGTACTGGAAGACGGCATGACATCCCGCCCTGCGTACCTCGGCCCGAAGGGGCTGAGCAGGAGGTTCGAGGCCAGATCCAGGAGTTTGCGCAGCAACTCGGATCGTGCATTGCAGGTCGGTCGGAATGACCGGCATACGGATCACAGGCTGTGGATCAGGCACAAGGAGAGAGGGACCTCAATGACCGTCACCGTGTACACCAAGCCCGCTTGCGTCCAGTGCAATGCCACCTACAAGGCCCTCGACAAGGCCGGGGTGGACTACGAGGTGATCGACATCTCGGAGAACGAGGAGGCCCGTGACTACGTCATGGCCCTCGGTTACCTGCAGGCGCCGGTCGTGGTGGCCGGTGAGGATCACTGGTCCGGCTTCCGGCCCGACCGGATCAAGTCGCTCGCGACCGTCGCGGCCTGACGCCGCGCCGTTCCTCCGAGAGAGGTGAGGTGAGCGTGTCCGGCAACGACGATCGCTCGAGCACCGCACCCGGCGCACTGGTCTACTTCTCCAGCGCCTCGGAGAACACGCACCGCTTCGTCGAGAAGCTGGGGATCCCGGCGACTCGCATTCCATTGCATACCGCCGACTCGCTGCGCGTCGACGAGCCCTACGTGCTGATCGTCCCCACCTACGGGGGCGGTCGGCACGTGCTCGACGCGCAACGGCCGAACAGCATCAGCGGTCACCGATCCGACAAGGATTTCGTGCCGCGCCAGGTCGCCAAGTTCCTCAACGATCCGCACAACCGCGCGCTGCTGCGTGGCGTGGTCGCGGCGGGTAACACGAACTTCGGCGACACCTACTGCTATGCGGGTGAGGTGATCTCGCGCAAGTGCGGGGTGCCCTACCTGTATCGCTTCGAACTCATGGGAACCGCCGAGGACGTCGAGCGCGTCCGAGAGGGATTGGGATTGTTTTGGCAACAACAACGACAGCACCGACCGGAAAAACGGCTCGCTTAGAGCAGCCACCGGTCCGCAATGCCGAGACAGGCGAGGTACTCGACTACCACGCCCTCAATGCGATGCTGAACCTGTACGGCCCGAACGGTGAGATCCAGTTCGACAAGGACCGGGAGGCGGCGCACCAGTACTTCCTGCAGCACGTCAACCAGAACACCGTCTTCTTCCACAACCTGGACGAGAAGCTGGACTACCTGGTCGACGAGAACTACTACGAGTCCGAGGTACTCGAGCAGTACAGCCGCGGGTTCATCAAGAAGCTGTTCCAGCAGGCCTATGCCAAGAAGTTCCGGTTCCCCACCTTCCTCGGCGCGTTCAAGTACTACACCTCGTACACGCTGAAGACCTTCGACGGCAAGCGTTACCTGGAGCGGTTCGAGGACCGCGTCTGCATGGTCGCGCTCACCCTCGCCGCCGGCGACGAGGTGCTCGCGGGCAAGCTGGTCGACGAGATCATCGACGGTCGTTTCCAGCCGGCCACCCCGACCTTCCTCAACTCGGGCAAGAAGCAGCGCGGCGAGCCGGTGTCCTGCTTCCTGCTGCGCATCGAGGACAACATGGAGTCCATCGGGCGCTCCATCAACTCCGCGCTGCAGCTGTCCAAGCGCGGCGGCGGGGTCGCCCTGCTGCTCACCAACATTCGTGAGCACGGCGCGCCGATCAAGAAGATCGAGAACCAGAGCTCGGGCGTCATCCCGATCATGAAGCTGCTGGAGGACTCGTTCTCCTACGCCAACCAGCTCGGCGCGCGCCAGGGCGCGGGCGCGGTGTACCTGCACGCGCACCACCCCGACATCTACCGGTTCCTGGACACCAAGCGGGAGAACGCGGACGAGAAGATCCGCATCAAGACCCTCTCGCTGGGCGTGGTGATCCCCGACATCACCTTCGAGCTGGCGAAGAAGAACGAGGACATGTATCTGTTCTCGCCGTACGACGTGGAGCGCATCTACGGCAAGCCGTTCGCCGATATCGACGTCACCGAGAAGTACTACGAGATGGTCGACGACAAGCGGATCCGCAAGTCGAAGATCAAGGCGCGCGAGTTCTTCCAGACCATCGCCGAGCTGCAGTTCGAATCCGGTTACCCGTACATCATGTTCGAGGACACGGTGAACCGGGCCAACCCGATCGCGGGCAAGATCACCCACTCCAACCTGTGCTCGGAGATCCTGCAGGTCTCCACGCCGTCGGTGTTCAACGACGATCTGTCCTATGCCGAGGTGGGCAAGGACATCTCGTGCAACCTCGGCTCGCTGAACATCGCCAAGACGATGGACTCACCCGATTTCGCGCAGACCATCGAGACGTCCATCCGGGCGCTGACCGCGGTCTCGGATCAGACGCACATCTACTCGGTGCCCTCGATCGAGCAGGGCAACAACGAGTCCCACGCGATCGGTCTCGGCCAGATGAACCTGCACGGGTACCTGGCGCGCGAGCGGGTGCACTACGGCTCCGACGAGGGCATCGACTTCACCAACATCTACTTCTATACCGTGGTCTACCACGCGATCCGGGCGTCGAACCTGATCGCGCAGGAGCGCGGCAGCTACTTCGGCGGCTTCCCCGAGTCGAAGTACGCCAGCGGTGAGTACTTCGACAAGTACACCGAGCAGGTGTGGGAGCCGAAAACCGAACGGGTCGCGCGGCTTTTCGCCGACGCCGGGGTGCACATCCCGACCCAGGACGACTGGCGGGCGCTGAAGGCATCGGTCATGGCGCACGGCATCTACAACCAGAACCTGCAGGCGGTTCCGCCGACCGGGTCGATCTCCTACATCAACCACTCCACCAGCTCCATCCACCCGGTGGCGTCGAAGATCGAGATCCGCAAGGAAGGCAAGATCGGCCGCGTCTACTACCCGGCGCCCTACCTCGACAACGACAACCTCGAGTACTACGACGACGCCTACGAGATCGGCTACGAGAAGATCATCGACACCTACGCCGCGGCCACCCAGCACGTGGACCAGGGCCTGTCGCTGACCCTGTTCTTCAAGGACACCGTCACCACCCGCGACCTCAACCGCGCCCAGATCTACGCCTGGCGTAAGGGAATCAAGACCCTCTACTACATCCGCCTGCGTCAAATGGCGCTGGAGGGTACCGAAGTAGAAGGCTGCGTCTCCTGCATGCTGTAACACCGCACAACGCCGAAAGCCCCGGTGCCGCAATGGCGCCGGGGCTTTCTCGGTCTGCGGTTCAGGCCAGGGTGGGGGCCACTTCGCGTTCGAAGAGCTCGATGCCGGAGGTGTCGTAGGCGGCTTCGGGGAAGTTGAGGATGGCGTAGCCGAGGCCGAGGTCGCGCAGGCCGGCGAGGCGCTCGGCGACCTGCTCCGGGGTGCCGACGGCGGCGGAGGTGCGGAACATGCCGTCCACGAAACCCTTGGCCTGATCGTCGTCGATCACCGTGGCCAGCTTGGCTTGTACCGCCGAAAGGCGTTCTTCGACTTCGGTTTCGGTGCTTGCGATGATCGCGTTGAAGTTCGAGGAGCGCACGATGGCGGCGAAATCGGTGCCGACGTCGGCGCAGTGCGCGCGCAGGATGTCCGACTTCGCGGCGAACTCGTCGGGCGCGCCGCTGAAGTTGGTGTACTGGGCGTACTTCGCCGCGATCCGCAGCGTCTTCTTCTCACCGCCGCCCGCGATCCACAGCGGAATGCCGTTCTCCTGCAACGGAAGCGGCTGCACGATCGCCCCGTCGACCTGGTAGTACCGGCCGTCCAGCGTCGCCTTGCCGGTGGTCCACGCCTGCCGGAAGATCTGCACGCCCTCGTCGAGCCGGCCGAGGCGCTCACCCGCCGACGGGAACCCGTAACCGTAGGCCCGCCACTCGTGTTCGTACCAGCCGCCGCCGATGCCCATCTCCGCCCGGCCACCGGAGATCAGGTCGACGGTCGCGGCGACTTTCGCCAGATAGGCCGGATTCCGGTAGCTCATCGCGGTACACATCTGCCCGAGCCGCACCCGCGAGGTGGACGCCGCGAACGCCGACATCAGCGTCCACGCCTCGTGGGTCGCCTCCTCGGTGGGCACCGGCACGGTGTGGAAGTGGTCGTACACCCACAGCGATTCCCAGATGTCGGCGGCATCCGCGCGTTGCGCGAGGTCCCGCATCACCCGCCACTGGTCGGCGGGGTCGATACCGACGAGGTCGAGCCGCCAACCCTGCGGGATGAAGATGCCGAAGCGCACAGATTTCTCCTTCGTATGTTTGCCCACAACCTAACCAATCATCCCGTGCTCGGCCGGGTGGTGCCTGTCAGCGCTCGCGGTGCGGCCGTTCCTGTTGTGCCGGGGTGGATTTGGGTGGCAGGACCACCGGATCGGGTTCGCCGGGGACGATCTCGGGGGCGACCTCGTTCGTCGGGTAGTGGTGGGACTCGTAGACCGGGAGGGAGCCGAAGCGGGCCGGGTGCCCGGTCTCGACCCCGGCGAAATGGTGTTCGAGCAGGTTGGCGGCGTGCAACGTGCCGGTCGCAGCGCGGAACCCGGCGGCCACCCGGGCGGCGCCGTCGCGGCAGGCCAGCGCCCGCTCGATCCCGGCGCGGAGTGTGGCGACGGTGAGCCGTTTCGGCGCGACGCGGCTGCCCGCCTCGTTGCCGACCACCCGGCGCGCTACCTCGAAGTGGTCCCGCCCGGACGGCACGACACACACGGGAACGCCGGTGGCCAAGGCTTTTTGGACGAGGCCCATGCCGCCGTGTGAGACCACCACGGCGGCGCGGTCGAGCAGCAGGTGGTGCGGCACGAACCGTTCGACTCGCGCATTCGGTGCGGCGGTGAGGGTTTCGGGATCGATGGCGCCCGAGGTGACCACGGTGTACATCCCGCTGTCGGCCAGCGCGTCCATCGCCGTCTGGGCGATTCTGCCGTCGTCGTGGAATTCGGTCGAGCAGGTGACCAGCGCCAGCGGACGATCTATCGCGGCCAGCCACGCGGGCGGTTCGGCGTCCGGGGCCCACAGGCCGGGGCCGACCTGGGCGACGGATTCCGGCCAGTCCGAGCGCACGTCGTCGAACGGCGGCGCGGTGAAGTTGAGGGTCAGTGGCGGCATGCGCAGGTAGTCGACGATGCTGTCCAGGGTGTCGAGACCGTAGTACTGGCGCATGTGGTTGAGCTCGGGCAGCACCTCGTTCCATCGTCGTTCCAGGAACCAGCGCAGGCCGTTGTCGCGCAGGCGGCCGAACAGATCGGTCCGCGGGACCGATCCGGGGCCGAAGGGCGGTGTGTCGACCGAGGGGAGTGGCAGCAGCTTCGGCGCCCAGGAGGCCCACGGCAGCCCGCTGGCCGCGGCGAGGATCTGCGCGCCCGGCGCGGTGATGTCGATCAGCAGCGCGTCGGGTCGTTCCGCGATGATCGCGCTGCGCAGGGCCTGGATCTCGTCGGGGATGCGGGCGACGAGCGCGCGGAGCGCGGCGCGCAGGGCGGGGATCTTGGCGGTGGTGGCCCAGTCGTTGAGCGTGTCCATCGCCAGGGCCGGTGGCAGTTCGCGCACCGCGAGGCCGAGTGGGCCGAGCTCCTGCTCGCTACCGGGAATCGTCAGCACGGTGACGGAGTGGCCGCGGGAAACCAGCTCGGACAGTACAGGCGCGACCGGATACAGATGTCCCTTTGCCGGTGAGGTGAAGGCCAGTATCTTGGTCATGCCACACGCTAACTCATAGCAAATGGATGTGCAGAGGGTGTTGGTGAACCGTTATCCGCGGGCGCAACGGGTCCGCAGGGTCAACATTATCGCTTATTTCCTCAAGTAATGGCTGATTCGCGGGGGAGTATCGGTCATTGCGGCTGAAAGGTTCAACAAGGACAAGCTTCCGGTATGAAGTACCGGTGTTCCATTCGCAATCGCTTAGCAAACGCGCGGTTGCGCGGGTGTGCTAAGCAAGGAGCATGACGAGCGCCATCGGCCTGCTGCTGTTCCCCGGCGTCGAAGAACTGGACGCGGTCGGCCCGTGGGAGGTGCTGTCGGTCTGGACGCAGTACTTCCCCGACGACGGCTACACCGTCTTCACCTTCGCCGAGCACGAGGGCCCGGTCGAGTGCGCGAAGGGCATGCGGATCGAGGCGCAGTACTCCTACGCCACCGCGCCGCGGCGCGACGTCTTGATCATCCCCGGCGGCATGGGCACCAGGCCGATGCTGAAAGACACCGTGGCCCTCGACTGGGTGCGCGCACAGCGCGCGACGACTCCGCTGATCACCAGCGTCTGCACCGGCTCCCTGGTGCTCGCCGCCGCGGGACTGCTGGCCGGGCGCCCGGCGACCACGCACTGGGCCTCGCTCGAGCACCTGCGCGAACTGGACACCACCATCGCGGTCAGTGCCGATGAACGATTCGTCGACGACGGCGACATCATCACGTCCTCGGGCGTCTCCGCGGGCATCGACATGGCACTGCATCTCGTGCGCCGGCTCGCCGGCGCCGAACGCGCCCGTCAGGTCCGGCACACGATCCAGTACGACCCGGCCCCGCCGGTGTGAGTCGTTGCCCGCGAGCGTAATTCGCTCGACAGCACGCGGGGTGCCGAGTCATCCTGGAACGCACATGAACAACGCAAGACAACCACGACTCGGCGTCGACTTCGGCCGGGTCATCCAGGGGGCGGCCTTACGGCCGGGCGCGCCGGACACGGTCTTCCTCTCCGGCGGACATGCCGAGGCGATGCGAACTCCGCCCAGCCCCAACGCTTTCGAAGTCCTGACCCACCTCGTCGAGCGTTTCGCCGGGCAGGCGTGGGTCATCTCCAAATGCGGTCCGCGGGTGGAGCAGCGCACCCGGCAGTGGCTCGACCATCACCACTTCTTCACTCGCACCGGCATGCCGCGCGACCACCTGCGGTTCTGCCGCGAGCGCGCGCACAAGGCGGTGCACTGCGCCGAACTCGGCATCACGCACATGATCGACGACCGGCTCGAGGTGCATCACGCGCTGCGCGGACTGGTCCCGCACCTGTACCTGTTCGGCCCGCAAACCGCACCCGTGCCCGACTGGGTATGCCATGTGCCCACCTGGACCGCGGCGGAGACGGCCGTCACAGCCACCGTCGCCGAGTAGCGCCCGTCCGCGGTCGAGGTGAAGAATCTGGACGGATGCCTGTATCCTTCGTGGGGATGCATTCGCGTCCGATCAATGCTGAAGACGGTGTAGACGCCCAGGTCTGTGGCCGCGACGAAGAGGAGGTGGGGTTGCCATGCGCAGCGAACCTCCCAGTCGAAGGCCGCGCGGCGTCGCCCCTTCGCATTCCTGAGTAATCAGCGACGGTGGGGGCCGGCGCCCGCGGTGTGACTCTTCGCGCCCGCTCTTGTTCACTCACGCGTATTTGCTGAGGATCCCCCATGTCGCAGACCGACGTAATCGAAGTTCGTCCGACGCTGTCCGAGTCCCTGCAGGACGTCGTCGACACCCACCGGGTCGACGCCGCGCTGGCGTGGCTCGACGAGCGCCCGCCGCATGTCATCGCCGATCAGCTGGCCCGGATGGACGCCGTCCAGGCCGGTATGGCGTTCCGGCTGCTCGACAAGGATTTGGCGCTGGCCGTTTTCGAGGAACTCGAGCCGGTCGACCAGCAGCAGATCCTGCAGGGCCTGCGTGACCAGAGCTTCCGCGACCTGGTCGAGGGCATGGCCCCCGACGACCGCGCCCGCATGCTGCGCGAGGCGCCCGCAAAGGTGGCCAAGAAGGTGCTGGCCGGGTTGAGCCCGCGCGAACGGCGGATGACCGCCGCGCTGCTCGGCTACCCGGAAGGCTCGGCCGGGCAGTACATGACACCCGCCCTGGTGGCGCTGCCCCGCGACCTCACCGTCGCCGACGCGCTCACCGTGGTGCGGGCCAAGGGCGCCGACGCGGAAACCGTCTACACGCTGCCCGTGGTCGACGGGGGCCGGCGGCTGACCGGCATCGTCGAACTGCGCGAGCTGGTGCTCAGCAAGCCGGACACGATGATCGCCGAATTGGTCGTCACCGAACCGGCTTTCGCGCGCGCGACCGACTCGGCGGAGAAGGCCGCCCGGCTGATGCGCGAGACCAACGACATCAACCTGCCCGTGGTGGACAGCGAGGACCGGCTCGTCGGGCTGCTCACCATCGACGACGCCGTCGAGGTGATCGAGGCCGCCGACAGCGAGGACGTGGCCCGGCAGGCGGGTTCGGCGCCGTGGGAGGGCCACTACATGGCCGCCGGAGTGTTCCAGCTGGCCCGGTATCGCGCCATGTGGCTGGTGCTGTTGCTGCTCGCCGCGACCCTGACGGTCAGCGTCACCGACATGTTCGAGGGCACTCTCCAGCAGGCCGCGCATCTCGCGCTGTTCATCCCGCTGCTGATCGGCGCGGGCGGCAACGCCGGCGCGCAGGCCGCCACCGCCTGCGTGCGCGCGCTCGCCGTCGGCGAGGTGCGGGTCTCGGACCTGTTCAAGGTGATCTGGCGGGAATGCCGGGTCGGGTTGGTGCTCGGCGCCATGCTCGCCGCCGCGGGACTGGTGATCGGCGGGCTGTTCGTCGGCCCGCGCGTCGCGGTGGTCGTCGGCATCACCCTGGTGCTGATCTGTGGTTGGGCCGCGACCATCGGCGGCACCATGCCGTTGCTCGCCAAGAAGCTGCGGATCGATCCGGCGGTGGTGTCCGCCCCGATGGTGACGACCCTGGTGGACGCGACCGGCCTGGTCATCTACTTCACCACCGCCAAGCTGGTGCTCGGCATCTGAGCCGGAACACCGTGCGGTGCAAGCGAGGTCGGCCACCGGAGGACGGCGTGGGCAGCTCCGTTAGTGCTTCGTTGATTTCCGGTTAGGACCCGGCGCGACGCTGTGTGCGATCACCCGGATACCAGCACACGGAGCCACCGATGAACGTCAAATCCACCGCCGCCACCCTCGCGATCGCCGCGGGCGCCTGCCTGTTCGCGCTGCCCGCCGCGTCCGCGACGACCTATACCAACTGCGATGTCGAACCCGCCGCGCTCGCGCTGCGCGGCGAGGAAGGCGTCGTGCTCGACCAGATCAACAAGTTGCGCAAGGACGCGGGCCTGGCCGCGGTCACGCACAGCGAGGTGCTGGCGCGGCCCGCCGAATGGGCGAGCAACGACAGCGCGCGCCGGGGCAGCTCGCCCGCCGACCACGTGGACACCCTCGGCCGCGATATCAAGACCCGGTTCGCGCAGTGCGGCGTGCCCGCCGATGCGCCCAAGATCGCCGAGATCAACTTCTACGGTCGCAACGTCGAGCCCGCCGACGCCATGCGGTTCTGGTCGAATTCGCCTGGGCACCGGGCGATCATCCTCGACGGCACACTGGACAAGGTCGGCGTCGCGGTGATCTACCAGGGCGATCGGCGGCACTGGACGGTCACCTTCGCCGCCGACCACACCACCCCGCCGCCCACCCTGCCCGCGACCGTCACCCGGGACAACCTGAACGGCGCGCAGCATCAGGCCGAGTTCGACAAACTGGTCGCCCAGGGCTACCGGATCAGCGATATCCGGGTCACCGCCGGCAACGATCCGCGCTACTCCAGCACCTGGGTCCGCAACGACGGCCGCGCGTGGCAGGCCCGGCACGGCCTGGATGCCAAGACCTACCAGGCCGAATTCGACAAGCTGCTGGCGCAGGGCTACCGCTTGACCCTGGTCCGCGGCTACGAGGTCAACGGCGCGTCGCGCTTCGCCGGCATCTGGGAGCGCAACGACGGCCGGGCTTGGCAAGCGCGCCACGACATCTCGGTGCAGGCCTACAACAGCACCGCGGCCCAGCTCGCCGCACAGGGCTACCGTCTCGTGCACGAGCACCGGTACCAGGTGCGGGGGCAGACCTTCGTCGCGGCCATCTGGAACAGGTGATCGGCGTTCGAGGCCGCGGCCGTCCAGCGGGGCGGTCGCGGCCTCGTCGCGCCTGCGCAACCGCTCGTTACCGCATTGCCCCCGCGAGCTTGCTACCGTCGGAGCGCTCGAACAACAACATGAGGGGCGAATGAGACAGATCTTGTTCTCGGCGATGATCGCGCTCGTGGTGTCGATCACGTTGACGCCATTGCTGATCAAGCTTTTCACGAGACGTAACGTCGGCCAGGAGATCCGGGTCGACGGCCCGGCCAGCCATCAGTCCAAACGCGGCACCCCGACCATGGGCGGCATCGCGATCCTGATCGGCATGTGGGCCGGATACCTGGGGGCGCATCTGCTCGACAGCCGGCACGACGAAGCCGAGATCTCGGTCTCCGGTCTGCTGGTGCTCGGCTTGGCCACCGCGCTCGGCTTCGTCGGGTTCCTCGACGATTTCATCAAGATCCGCAAGCAGCGCAATCTCGGCTTGACGGCCACCGGGAAGTACATCGGACAGCTGCTCGCCGCAGTCATTTTCGGCGTGCTCGCGCTGCGGTTCCCCGGCGATATGGGGCTCACCCCCGCCAGCAGGCACATGTCCTACGTCCGCGACGTGACCACGGTGTCGTTCGGCGTGATCGGCTTCCTGCTCGTCGTCTGCTTCCTCGTGGTGGCCTGGTCGAACGCGGTGAACATCACCGACGGCCTCGACGGGCTGGCCGCCGGATCGATGAGCTTCGCGCTCGGCGCCTACGTGATCATCACCTTCTGGCAGTACACCAACTCGTGCGTGAGCACCCCCGTCGCCGGGTGCTACACCGTGCGCGACCCGCTCGATCTCGCCGTGGTCTGCGCGGCCGGCGCCGGCGCGTGCATCGGATTCCTGTGGTGGAACGCGGCGCCCGCGAAGATCTTCATGGGCGACACCGGTTCGCTGGCGCTCGGCGGCCTGCTCGCCGGGCTGTCCATCACGACCCGCACCGAGCTGCTGATGGCGGTGGTGGGTGCGCTGTTCTTCGCCGAGATCCTCTCGGTGCTGTTGCAGATCGTGGTGTTCCGGACCACGCGCAACCGGTTGTTCCGGATGGCGCCGTTCCACCATCATTTCGAACTGGGCAAGTGGGCCGAAACCACGGTCATCATTCGGTTCTGGTTGCTCGCGGGCATCGCGGCCGCGGTCGGGCTGATGCTCTTCTACGGGGAGTATCTGGCCGTCGTCGGCTGAGGTGTCAGGCGTGGCGGGCGTCGCGGTCCAGGTCGCGGTGCGGTGCCGCGGTGCGCCGGGTGCGCTTGCCGCGGGCGATCTCGGTGGCGAGCGCGTCCAGCGGTTGCGCGAGCTGGTGCAGCGGGTCGGCGAGCGCGCTCAACCAGGTCTTCGCGGCCGTCAAGCCCGCCTCGTCCAGCGTGTAGAAGCGCCGGGTGCCCGCCGCGCGGACGTGCACCAGCCCGGCGTCACGCAGCACCTTGAGATGCTGGGAGACGCCGGGCTGGGAGATCTGCGCGTGCTCCTGCACCGCCGCGACGACCGCGCCCGCCGGTTGCTCCCCGGCCGCCACCAGCTCCAGGATGTAGCGGCGGGTCGGGTCGCCGAGCGCCTCGAAAATGCTTGCGGTAGAACGGTCCATCAGGACTCGGGGCTCTCCTCGGATTCCGTGGTGTAGAAGCTCACCGTATTCGCCGCGGCCGCGTGCGCCGCGTCCGGCTCGTCGCCGTCGCCGATCGCGGCCGCCGCCCAGCCCGTCGCGGCCGTGCGGATGAACTCCTTGCCCTCCGGCGTGGTGTGCAAGGTGAGCGCCTCGGCCTGGTCCACCGGTTCACCGCTCGCCAGGTAGAGCCCGAGGCCCACCAGCGCGAGATCCCAGCCGACACCGACGGCGCCGGGACCGTACTGCGTCCAGAAGCCCGGGTCGACGGGCGCCTCGTGCGCCAGCTCGAGCAGCGTGCCCGCCTCGCTCGGCGTGAGCCCGACCCGCACCCAGGACACCTGTGGTCCCATCTCCCAGGTCACCGCGAAACCTTTGGGCTCGTCACACTCTTCGACCACCCCGCCCGCATTCCCCTCCAGCTGGTAGCGCCCGCCGAGCGCCAGCTCCCCGCTGATCGGCAGGAACCAGCGCGGAATCCGCTCCGGATCGGTCAGCGCCTCCCACAGATCGGCCTGATCGGTCGAATAGCTCCGCCGCGCCACCGCCACCTTCGTCGGCACACCATCGCGCACCCCACTACGAATCTCCCGCGTCACCAGTCCAGCAAGAGTGACAGGGTCGCTCAACAAAGTCATCGAACTCTCCTTCATAAGTTTCTACTTATATTAGACGCCAGCATACTGCCACGCCCGGAGTGTTCTCGTCTATTGCCCGTAAGAGAACCGCAGCTCTCGGGCGTAGTGTCTGCTGCCGGGTGCTTCGCGGTAGCGGCCGAAGCCGGGGATCGGGTGGTAGCCGGCGGAGGTGTAGAGGGCGATGGCTTCCGGTTGACGGGTACCGGTTTCCAGCACGATGCGGCGGCGTCCGGCGGCCGCCGCACTGTGTTCGACGGCGGCCAGTAGCTGTCGGGCCAGCCCGCGGCCGCGCACCTCCGGCGCCACATACATCCGTTTGAGTTCGGCGTCCCCGTCCCGGAATTCGGGTTCGTCGCCCTCGTGCGCCCGCCACCCGGCACACGCCACCGCGATCCCCTCGACGTACCCGATCAGGAACGCGCCCAACGGCGGCGCGAACTCGCTCGGATCGGTCGGACTCTCGTCCGGCCCGCCATACCGCACCACATACTCCTGCTGCACCTCCGCGATCAACTTCCGCGCGTCCGGACTGTCATAAGCCCGCACCACCAGCTCCATCAGGTCAGGCTAGCCAGCGCAGCGGCGATCGGCCGGTGCTCATCGCGGCGGAAGTGGTCGAATCACCGACACTCATCCAAAACTCGCTCCCGCGGAATGGAATGCGAGGGGATATTGCCGGCAACTTGATCACCAGGTAATGGTGGCGGTATCGGGCGAGAGCGGAACGCCACCATTACCTGGTGCTCAAGTGGCCGGCAGGAAAGTGGGGTGGCCGCACGGGGCACGGCGTTATTCGCTGAGTTCGGCGGCGATGTCGAGGATGTATGCACGGCTGTCGGTTTCGGGCAGGGCCAGGCGTTTGAGGTCGCTGCATACGGCGCGGTAGGTGGCGATCTCTTCGGGGTGCTCGAGGTAGAGGTCACCGGTGAAGCCTTGGACGTAGACGACCGGCGGCTCGGACAGGTACGCGGTGGGGTGCGGTGGAAACTCCAGCAGGACAAAGCCGCCCACCAGCAGACCCTGGTACGCGCCGGCCGTGCGCGGCAGGACCTGCACCGAAACATTGGGCAGCCGAGCGAGATCGGCGAGCCGGGTCAACTGATCGGTCATGACCCGGGTGCTGCCGGTGATCCGCCGCAACGCCGCCTCATCGATGAACGCGTCGAACGCGAGTGGGTTCGCGCTGTCGGTGAGCCGCGACTGCCGCCGCGCCATGACCTCGACGTTCTTCTCGATATCGACGGTCGGCCAGTTGGGGTGCAGCACCCAGGTCATCGCGCGGCGATAGTCGGCGGTCTGCACCAGATTGGGCAACAGCGTCGGCTGATACGAAATGATGTGCTGCGCAGCGTCTTCCAACCCGACGAACAACCCGCCGTACGAAGGCAGAACGTTGTCGTAGCCGTGCCACCACGCTCTGGTCTGCGTATCCTCCATGAGCCCGAGCAGCATTCGGGTCAGACTCGGCGGCAACTCGTAGATCTCGCACAGCCGCTTGATGTACAGCGGATTCAGGCGGATCTGGACGCCGTTCTCCATCCGCCAGAAGGTCTGTTTGCTGACGCCGATCTCGTTGCGGGCGACTTCCGCGGTCACGCATGCCTCGAGGCGTGCGCGGCGGAGCTCGCGGGCCAGCAGCCGGCGGGGCAGGGTCGAGCCAGTCGTCATGGGCAGCATCTCCGAAGGGTTGCTAATGGATTGGGTCCGTTTTGGAACCTGAATAGGGCGCCGACTTTGGAACCTTGCCGAAAAAGCTCGACAAACTCTGTGGTGCAAGGCCCCGATCGGGTGGCTGTGCTGTTGCATTGCTGGTGTTCGCGGAAACCCGACCGGCCCGCCATCCCGATTCGGTGTCCGCGTTCATCCAACCAGGCGACTGTATAGGAGGATTGCCAATTTGCCGAATTGCTCAGCGCGTCAACTGAATCGACCCCGCAGGGTAGAAAAATGTCGCGTTCCAACTGGAACATTCCAGAATGGCGATTCCCCTCGCGGTGGTTTATTGCTGCCATTTGCCCGGGTACGGAACGGGCATTTAGCGGTATGTCGCTGCCGCACGACTTTTGGGCTGTCGCACCCGCTCTGGCCTGCTGAAACGACTGCGGGAACGCAGAATGGGTGCGGAAAGCGAGTTCCGTCGAGGCGTACGCTTCGGCGCGCTTACCGGAGTCCGGGCAGGCCCTGCTCGGTGAATTGGGCGGCGGTGTAGCAGGTTCCGCATGCGGCCCGTGCCCCGCAATAACAGCGGTGGTTCGGTTGGGATGTGCACTCGCCCGGTGAAACCAATTGCGCACCAATCTGTTCGACCCCACAACGCATCGACCCCAGCGCCCGCGGGACGCTGGGGTCGAAAACGTGCGCGTTTACTGTGTGGCGAGTTGCCGGGCCAGCGCCCAGATCACCAGAACATCGATCGCGATGATCACCAGAGCCCAGAACGGATAGATGGGAGCGAAGAGGAAGTTGTCCAGGATGCTGATCGCCGCCATGACGATGCCCGCGAGGTAACCCCAGGTCTTGCCGGTGACGATGCCGAAACCCGCGACCAGGACGAGGATCGCGATCACCAGGTGGATCCAACCCCACGTCGAGACGTCGACGAGGAACACCTGGTCTTCGGTGACGACGAAGATGTCACGTCCCGCGATCGCGGCGATCGCGGTCATCAGATGCAGTAGACCGGTGACGAGGATCAGGACACCGGCGAAAATCGTCATGTCGTTGAGCACCGGGCCGGTGCGGACGGGTCCGGGACTGGTCATAACACACACTCCTTCCGAAACGCGTGGTACACCTATCGGCTCAACGTAGCCCCTGATCAGGTGAAACCGGCGCAGATCGGCGGATCGCCGCTGCCGTGGCAAACTTCCCGCGATCTCGCGCGGCGCGCCAGCATCGATGTGGTCGTTCGGGTGCCGGTGGCGCACAATAGGGGCCGCACGCGGTGGCTCCCGGCCGTTTTCGTCCAGGTGACACACATCGCTGCGACACAAGGTGTTGTGCTGCACGGACTTGTCACCCCCAAGGAGTAGTGTCCAGGGGAGAGAAATTCCGTGACGGCCGCGGGCTCGGGAAAGGTGTGGAGGCAGCATGAAACTGATCGATCGGGTATCGGCCATCAACTGGAATCGGGTGCCCGACGAGAAGGATGCCGAGGTCTGGGATCGGCTGACCGGCAACTTCTGGCTGCCCGAGAAGGTTCCGGTGTCCAACGACATCCCCTCGTGGGGCACGTTGACCACCGACGAGAAGCAGCTGACCATGCGGGTCTTCACCGGTCTGACGCTGCTGGACACCATTCAGGGCACCGTCGGCGCGGTGAGCCTGATCCCGGATGCGCTGACCCCGCACGAGGAAGCGGTGTACACCAATATCGCGTTCATGGAGTCGGTGCACGCCAAGAGCTACAGCTCGATCTTCTCCACGCTGTGCTCCACCCGCGAGATCGACGACGCGTTCCGCTGGTCGGAGGAGAACCGTAACCTGCAGCGCAAGGCCGAGATCGTGCTCGACTACTACAACGGCGACGATCCGCTCAAGCGCAAGGTCGCCTCGACCCTGCTGGAGAGCTTCCTGTTCTACTCCGGCTTCTACCTGCCGATGTACTGGTCCTCGCGGGCCAAGCTCACCAACACCGCCGACCTGATCCGGCTGATCATCCGGGACGAGGCCGTGCACGGCTACTACATCGGCTACAAGTACCAGAAGGGTCTGGAGCTGGTCAGCCAGGCCGAGCGCGACGAGCTGAAGAACTACACGTTCGAGCTGCTCTTCGAGTTGTACGACAACGAGGTCGAATACACCCAGGACCTCTACGACGAGGTCGGCCTCACCGAGGACGTCAAGAAGTTCCTGCGCTACAACGCCAACAAGGCGCTGATGAACCTCGGCTACGAGGGCCTGTTCCCCAAGGACGAGACCGAGGTGAACCCGGCCATCCTGTCGGCCCTGTCCCCGAACGCCGACGAGAACCACGACTTCTTCTCCGGCTCCGGCTCCAGCTACGTGATCGGCAAGGCCGTCAACACCGAAGACGAAGACTGGGAGTTCTGAACCACCCCGACCCCGAAAACGGCGGCAGCCCCCTCTGCCGCCGTTTTTCGTGGGTTGGTCACCTTCTGCTGGCTCGGCGGTAGCCGATGGTGGCGGGGATGGCGAAGAGGGTGATGGCGCCCAGGGACCAGAGGAAGGTGAGGGTCAGGGGGCGGGCGAGGGGGCCTTCGAGGGCGAGGGCTTTCATGGCGTCGACGGCGACCGACATCGGCTGGTTGCGGACAACCGGTTGGATCCAGGTGGGGTAGGCGGCCAGGGGGACGAAACCGGTGCTGAAGAACATCATCAGCGAGGTGAGGATGGTGATCCCCTCGACCAGTGCGGCTTTGGCGTTGAAGACGGCGACCGAGGTGACCACGGTCGCGAAAGCCAAGCCGAAAAGCACTGGGATGAGCAGGAACACGAGCGTGGGCAGCAACCCTTGGTGGAAGCGGAAGCCGAGCAGGAACCCGACCAGGATGATGGCGAGGGTGCCCGCGAAGATCCGGCAGCCTTCGGCGACGATGCGGGACGCGAGCCCGGACGCCCGATGCACCGGTAGCACCCAGAAGCGGGCGAGCAGCCCCGCTTCCCGTTCCCGTCCGAGCAGCACCCCGCACGCGACGGCGCCGGAGACGGCACCGGCGATGGTGACCATCGGCACCGAACCGTAGAGCGCGCTTTCACCGGTGAAACGCTGGATCTGCCCGCCCACCACCGTTTCCAGCATGATCAGCAGCAGGCACGGGATGATCAGGGCTTCCAGCAGGGTGACCGGATTGCGCGCCCAGCGCAGCAACAGCCGTTGGGTCTGGATCAGTGTGTGCCGCAGCAGCGCCGCGGTGGATACCTCCGAGGCGCGGACGTCCTCGCTTCGATCGGCCAGCAGTGCCATCATGCCCTCCCTGCGCTCAACCGGATGGTCAGCGGTATGCACACGAGCAGAATCGCGGCGGTCCAGGCCAGCGACGGCCCCATCAGCGACCAGCTGACCTGGCCCGCGTTGCCCAGCGAGTCACCCGCCAGCGCGCGCAGGCCGATGACGAACTGCGAGACCGGCTGGTTGCGGACGAACGCCTGGACCCAGGCCGGAAACTGATGTGCCGGAGCCAATCCCGTGGACAGCATGCCGAAGATCAAGGGCGGCAACACCAAGGCCTGCGTGGTGGCTTCCGGGCTGCGGGACAGGGTGCCGATCACGTCCGCGCCGAGCGTCAGCGCGGTGCCGATGAGCATCGACAGCAGCAGGAAGCCGAGGGTGTGCGCGGTGTCGAGATAGAACCGGAACCCGATGACGTGCCCGCATACGACGGCCGCGCACAGCGACAGGGCCAGCCGGAAGATGTTGCCCGACATGCGCGCCGAGACCGGCACGAGCCGGCCGACGGGCATCGACCCGAAGCGCCGGTTGAGTCCGGCCACGGAATCGGTGGCCGCGCGGAAGGCGGCCGAGATGGCGGTGAAGGCAGCGGCCTGTAGCACGACGAGCGGCATCATGAACTGCGCGTAGCTGCTGAATCCGGTGCCCGCGAACGTCATCACCGTCTTCAGCGGAATGTAGAAGCCCGCGGTGAACGTCGCGGGGGCGAGGATCGAGGTCAGCACCTCACCGGTTTTGACCGAGGGCACGATCAACCGGGACGTGAGCACCCACCATTGCCGGGCGCGCGCCGGCGTCGCGCCGACCTCGGCGAGCCAAGCTCCCGTGGTCATGAGACCGCCTCCACGTCAACGGCTTTCGCCTCGTCGGCGGTGGCGAGGTGTCCGGTCAATTGCAGAAACACGTCGTCGAGCGACGGCCTGCGCAACGCGATGTCGACCAATTCGACTTGCGCTCCGTCCAACCGCCGCAACGCTTCCGCGAGCGTTTTCGCCCCGTCGGGCGCGGGGATGGTGATGCGATCCGAATCCGGTGTCAGCGCGGCCCGATTCTCCGCGGGCAGCAGCGGTCCAAGGGCGGCGGCGATGACGTTCAGGTCGGTCAGGTCCAGCGGCACCACTTCGCAGTAGCTGCCGCCGGTCCGGGATTTCAGTTCGTCCGCGGTGCCCTGGGCGATCACCACACCGTGGTCGATCACGATGATGCGATCGCTCAGCGCGTCGGCCTCCTCGAGGTACTGGGTGGTGAGCAGGGTGGTGATGCCCGCCTTCTTGAAGCTGCGCACCAGATCCCAAACCCCTTGCCTGCTACGGGGATCCAGCCCGGTCGTCGGCTCGTCGAGGAACACCACATCCGGCCGGACGACGAGGCCGCACGCGATATCGATGCGCCGCCGCATCCCGCCCGAGTAGGTGCCGACCCGGCGGCCCGCCGCACTGATGAGATCGAACTCGGCGAGCAGCTCGTCCGCCCGGGCGCGGGCGGCGCGTTTGCGCAGGCCCATCAGCCTGCCGAACATCACGAGATTCTCGTAGCCGCTGAGCATGTCGTCGAGCGCGGCGTACTGCCCGGTCAACATGATGGAACGGCGCACGGCCGCCGGGTCGGTGACGACGTCGTGCCCGGCGACGAGCGCGCGGCCGCGGTCCGGGGCGACGAGCGTCGAGAGGATGTTCACCGTGGTGGTCTTGCCTGCGCCGTTGGGGCCGAGGATGCCGAGGATCTCGCCCGGCGTCGCCACGAAATCGACGCCGCGCAAGGCCTGCACGGCACCGAACGACTTCTCGATGCCCTCGACCACCACTCCCTGCTCGGAATTCATTGTTGTCCTTCCAGATGTTCGTCGAGCACGCGCGCGATGATCGGCAGCACGTGTGGTGCGGTCAGCTCGTTGTGGGTGACCTCGATGTCGTGGTTGACGACGGAACCGGTCGCGTACGGCCGCCAGCCGTCCGGTCCGACGATCTCGGAGCTGTCCACCGTCGCGCTGAAATACAGCAGGTCCCCGTCGAATACGGGTCGCTGATACCCCGCGCGGGAGCGGGCGGCCGCGTTGTACGACTCGGTCAGCCGCTCGATCATGCCCGCGTCGACGAGCGTGAGACCGCCGAGCCGTGCGCGGATGCGCTCGGCCGCCTCGCTCGCGGTCGCCTCGGCGGGCACGTCGTGGATCCCGAAGATCGCGCCGAAACTGTTGACGAAGGCGCCCGCCGTGAGCTGTTCGACGTCCGAACCGTCGACGTCGGCGGTATCCGAATCCAGCAGGGCGACAAGGCCGACGCGGTGTCCGTCCGCCTGCAACCGGGCCGCGACGGCGTGTGCGATCACACCGCCGAACGACCAGCCGAGCAGGTGGTACGGCCCGGACGGTTGCAGCGCCCGAATCTCGCGGACATACCGGTCGGCGAACTCCTCGATCGAGCGCAGCGACGGCTCGCGGCCGCTGAGGTCCGGCGCCTGCAGGGCGTAGATCGGCCGCCCCGGCCGCAGCGTCTGCGCGAATCCCAAGTAACTCCAGGAGATTCCGGACGACGGATGGATGCAGAACAGCGCGGGCTCGGTACCGTCCGCCCGGATCGGCAATACCACGTCCAGTCCCAGCGCGAGGTCCGGTGCGGGCCGGACCGTCGCCGCTTCCTCCTCCGCCGCAAGCCGCGCGGCGGGGGTGTGCGCGAATTCGGCTGCGGCACCGAGCGCATCGAGCCACAGACCGGCCAGCCCGGCGATCTCGGCGCGGTGCAGCAGGGTCTGCGGGAACGTGAAGTCCGCGCGCAGCTTGCCGTCGACCACTACCGTGTTCACCTCCAGCACCGAGAGCACCGGCAGGTCGGCATCGGCCGCGGTGGACAGCGCATCGAACCCGTCGGCCCGTGTCCACCCCAAGCCGTCGAGTCCGGCCGGGACATCGGAAGGGGACTCGGCTCCGCGAAAACGGAAGCCGATCTGTCCCGGTGCCCCTCCGGCGGTGCGCAGCCGGGTACCGGTGTCCGGGTTGAGGTAGCGCAGCATCCCGAACCCGATCCCGTTGTCCGGCACCGCGTTCAGCTGCTGCTGCACCGCACGGATCGCCGTGCCCAGCGCCGGACCGGCCGCGAACGCGGCGTCCACGTCGACCTGCGCGAGTTCGAGCCGCACCGGGTAGTGCCCGGCGAGCGAACCGATCGTGCGCGACAAGCTCGCACCGAGGACGACGTCGGCTTGCCTGCCCCCTCCGGCCAGGCGCAGCAACGTATCCGTAGCCGCCTCCCCGGATCGCTGGGCCCGCCAGCGCTGCAGCGCCAACGTGAGCGCGGTCAGCAGGACGTGCTCGGTGTCGGCCGCGAACAGTCTCGGCAGATCCGTGCATACGGTCGCGGTGACGTCGGCGGATGTTTCGCAGCGCACCGTGCGCAGCCGGCGCGTCCGATCGACGGCGGGATCCAGTGCCCGGCTGCCGATCATCGGGTCCGCGCCGGCGAGCACACCTTGCCAATACCCGAGCTCGGCAACGCGGGTGGCGCGGTGGGCTTCGTCGACGAGCGCGTGGGCCCACCGGCGCATGGACGTTCCGGTCTCCGCGAGCACCGCGGTGTTGCCGACGCGCACCTGCGCCCATGCCGCCATCAGGTCCGGCAGCAGAATCTCCCACGAGTCATCGTCGATCAGCACCCGGCTCGCCAGCACGAGCAGCCGACCGGTGCTGGTCCGCGCGCCGGCGTCGCCGACCGGATCGAGCCAGAGGCACCGCAGCACAACACCGTTCGCCGGGTCCAGCCGGTTGATCGGCGAATCCAGTTCGGCCAGCACGTATTCGCGCAGATCGGTGGAATCGGTCGCGGCCTCGAACTCGACCCGGCGCACCAGCGCGCCGACCTCGACCGAGCCGGATTCGCCCACCTGCAACCGCCACTCGCCGCCGTCGCGCCGCAGCCGTGCCCGGAGCATGTCGTGCCGGTCGATCACCGCCGCGAGGGTCGTGACCAACTGCGCACGGTCGATGCCGATCGGCAGCTCGAGCGCCGCGATGCGTGCCGTGCGCAGGAAACCGCTGTCCTGCTCCAACAGATACCGCGTCGTCGGCGGGAGCGGCAGGTCACCGACGCCGCCACCGGGCAGCTCCGCCAGCGGCGCGACCGCACCGGTCTCGTCCACGGCCGCGGCCAGCGCGGCGACGGTGCGGTGCTCGAACACCTGGAGCGGCGTGCAGTCGATGCCCCGCTGCTTCGCCTGGGACACCAGCTGGATCGCGAGAATGCTGTCGCCGCCGAGCTCGAAGAACGACGCGTCGATACCGACCCGGTCGAGTCCGAGCAGGCCGGCGACGATCTGCGCCAAGGCTTCCTCGGTCGCGGTCCGGGGTGCGCGGTACTCGGTCTCCGTCGTGCTGAACTGTGGTGCGGGCAACGCTTTTCGATCCAGTTTGCCGACCGCGGTGAGCGGGATCTCGTCCAGGACGACGAACGCCGACGGCACCATGTAGCCGGGCAGCGCCTCGGCGGCGAACTCGCGGATCTGTGCGAGATCGAGTTCGACACCGGGCTTCCGGACGAGATACGCGGCCAACACGGTGCTGCCAGCGGGCCCGGCGACGCCCAGCGTCAGTGCGAAATCGACACCGTCCGCCCGCCCGAGCACCGCATCGATCTCGCCGAGTTCGATCCGCTGCCCGCGCACCTTCACCTGGAAGTCGGTGCGGCCGAGGTACTCCAGCACCGGCCCGCCGTGCGTATCGGCCGCCGTCCACCGCACGAGGTCGCCCGTGCGATACATCCGTTCACCCGGCGCGCCATAGGGATTCGTCACGAATCGACCGGCGGTCAGGCTCGGCCTGGCGTGGTAGCCGCGTGCCAGCGCGGGCCCGGCGAGGTAGAGCTCGCCCGCGACGCCGATCGGGACCGGGCGCAGCCTGGCGTCGAGCACCATGGCGGCCGCGCCGCGAATGGGCGGCCCGAGCGAGACGGGTGCGCCGACGCGCACCGCGGCACCGGTTGCCACGACGGTGAATTCGGTCGGCCCGTATAGATTCACCATCCGCAGGCCGCGACGGTGGCCGCACCACCGCTCGACGAGTTCGGCACCGACCGCCTCGCCGCCCACCGCGAGCACCCGCACCTCCGGCACGCCGGCCGAATCGATGGTGGCGAGCGCGGACGGTGTGATCATCACGTGCGTGACGTGCTCGGCGTCGATCAGTTCGGCCAGCGCTGCGCCGCCGAACACCTCGGCGGGCGAGACGACCGAAGCGCCACCCCAGCCGAACGCCATCAGCGCCTCGAGAATCGACGCGTCGAAACTCGGTGAGGCGACGTGCAGTACCCGCGACTCCTCGTCCAGGTCGAGCAGATCGCCCTGGGCCGCGACGAAATCGGCGATGCCGCGGTGCGTCACGGACACGCCCTTGGGAGTGCCGGTGGAGCCGGAGGTGTAGATGAGCCAGGCGGGATTGTCCAGCCGGATCGGTCGCGGCAATTCGTGGTCGCGCACCGGACGGGCGTTCGCGGCGGACCACCGCTGCACGACGTCGAGATCATCGAGCACCAGCCAATCGGTGCTGTCCGGCAGCAGGTCCCGGTAGGCCCGCAGTGTGAGGCCCACGCGCGCACCGGAATCGGTGAGCATGTGATCGATGCGCTCGATCGGGTGCTTCGGATCGACCGGCAGGAAGGCCGCCCCGATCTTCGCCGCCGCCCACAGACCCGTGAGCAGGTCGGGCGAGCGCGGCAGGCCCAGCGCCACGACGGTTTCCGGTCCGGCGCCCGCTTCGAGCAGGAGCCGGGCCAGTCGATTGGCGTGCGTGTCGAGTTCGCGATAGGTGGTCGTGTCACCGGCCGCGACCACGGCGGGCCGTTGCGGATACCGAGCCACCGTGGCCGCGAGCAAGGCGGGCAGCGTTGTGGTGCCGACGCTGTCGAAGCCGCGCACCGGAATCAGTTGCGCGCGTTCCTGATCGTCGAGCAGTTCGATCTCGGCGAGCCGCACGTCGGGCCGGGCCAGTACCGCGGCCAGGATCCGGCGCCAGCGGGTGACGAACGAGGACACGGTCGCCTCGTCGAACAGGTCCGTCGCATAGGTCAGGACACCGGCGAGACCCGCCGGGCCGGACGCATCGAAGCGTTCGCGCAGATCGAGGGTCAGATCGAATTGCGAAGCGCGCCGGTCGAAGTCCTCCACCGCCAGCCGCAGCCCGGGCAGTTCCAGCACCGGCTCGACGAAATTCTGCAACGACAGCGACACCTGGAACAGCGGGTGGTGGGCCGTCGACCGGGCCGGATTCAACGCCTGCACGAGACGTTCGAAGGACACGTCGGCGTGGGCGAACGCGTCGAGATCGGCCGTCCGTACGGCACGCAGGAACTCGGCGAATTCGAGCCCCGGATCGACCACGGTGCGCAACGCGAGCGTGTTGACGAACATGCCGACCAATTCGTCCAGTGCGGCCTCCCCGCGGCCCGCCACGGGTGTGCCGACCACCACGTCGTCGGTGCCGCCGAGCCGTGCCAGCAACACGGCCAGGGCCGCGTGCACGACCATGAACAGGCTCGTCTGTTGCGCCGCCGCGAATCCGACCAGGGCACTGTGCAATTCGGCCTCGATCGTGAACTCGACGTCGGCGCTGTGCATCGACTGCACGGCCGGGCGCGGGCGATCGGCGGGCAGCTCCAGCACCTCGGGGGCGTCGGCGAGGGTCTCGGTCCAGTACCGAATCTGGCGTGCCGCCAGGGATTCCGGATCGGTCTCGCTGCCGAGTACCTCACGATGCCACAGCGCGAAGTCGGCGTACTGCACCGTCAACGGCACCCGTGTGGTGTCGGCCCCCGCCGCACGCTCGGAGTAGGCGGCGACGAGATCGGTGGCCAGCGGCGCCATCGACGCGCCGTCCGCGCTGATGTGGTGCACCACCAGGACAACGACGTGCACCGCTGCGGCCTCGGCGACCGGCGACGGCTCCGCCGTGGCATGACCGGACGCTACGGCGGGCAGGCCCGCGAACGCACCGGACGACACCGCCGGAGCACCGCCGACCGCACCCGACGACACCGGACCCGCCGCTCGCGTGGCGCCGGTCGCCGCGACGGAACCCGCTGTGACACGGAACAAGCCGACCCGCAGCGGCGACTCGTGGCTGAGGTCGAAGCCGGTACCCGCGAGGGCGTTGATCCGAGTACGCAGGGCCGCACCGTCTTCGGTGTCGACGACGACGAGCCCGGGATCCGCCGATTCGGCGTTCAAGATCACCTGGCGCGGTCCCTGCGCGTCGGCCGGGTAGATCGTGCGCAGGCTCTCGTGCCTGCGCACCACATCGGTCAACGCGTGGCGCATCGCGTCGACGTCGAGTGTGCCGGTGAGGCGCAGTGCGACAGCGATGTTGTAGGCGGGCGAGCCGGGGTCGAGCCGGTTCAGCACCCACATCCGCTGTTGCGCTGGGGAGAGCGGGATGCGGTCCGGGCGGATGCGCGGCGCGAGCGCGAACCGGCCCGGCGCACCGTCGGTGGCGGGGACGACGCGGGCGGACAACTGCGCGACGGTGGGCGCGTCGAACAGGTCCCGCAAGGCGATGGTCGAGCCGAGCGCCGAATTGACCCGTGTGACAACCTTGGTCGCGCTCAACGAGTTGCCGCCGAGTTCGAAGAACGACTGATCGACGCCGACCCGCTCGGTGCCGAGCACGTCGGCGAACACCTCGGCCACCGCCCGCTCCACCGGTGTGCGGGGCGCCAGGTACGGCCGGTTGGCGTCCGAGAAGTCGGGCACCGGAAGCGCTTTGCGGTCCAGCTTGCCGACCGGCGTGAGCGGAATCGAGTCGAGCACGACCAGGTAGCCGGGCACCATGTACCCCGGCAGTTCGCCGGCGACCTGCACGCGCAGCCGTTCGGTATCGAGCCGCACGCCCGGGGCGGGCAGCACGTAGGACACCAGCACCGTCGCCCCGGCGGGCCCGGCGCGGCCGATCGTCACGGCGTACTCGACCTCGTCGTCACGCGAGAGCACGGCGTCGATCTCGCCGAGTTCGATGCGCAGGCCACGGATCTTGACCTGGAAGTCGCTGCGGCCCAGGTATTCCAGTTCGTAGTCGCCGTGCCGCCCGACGACCCAGCGCACCATGTCCCCGGTCCGGTACAGCCGTGCGCCGGGCGCGCCATAGGGATCGGCGACGAAGCGACCGGCGGTCATTTCGAAACGGTTGAAGTAGCCGCGGGCGAGTGCCGGTCCGGCCAGGTACAACTCGCCCGCGACGCCGACCGGGACCGCCCGCAGCCAGGTGTCGAGCACCATGGTGGCGGCGCCCCGGATCGGGCCGCCGATGGTGATCGGCTCGCCCGCGACGAGTTCGGCGGGCCCGGTGGCCCAGATGCTGAACTCGGTCGGCCCGTACAGGTTCACCATCCGCCGCCCGACCGACCAGCGGTCGATGAGTTCGGGGGTGGCCGCCTCGCCGGCCACCGCGAGCACGCGCAGCTGGTCGAGTCCGGTGGGTTCCATGGTGGCCAGCGCCGAGGGCGTGATCACCGCGTGGGTCACCCGTTCGGTGCGTAGCAGCTGTTCCAGTTCGGCGCCGCCGTAGACGTCCGGCGGCGACACCACGAGCCTGCCGCCCGCGCCGTGCGCGGTGAGCAGTTCGAAGACCGAGGCGTCGAAGCTCGGTGAGGCCACCTGCAGGGCGCTCGCCGTCGGGTCGAGGGCGAGTGTTTCCCGTTGGGCAGAAACAAGATTCGCGATGCCGCGGTGGCTGAGCAGCACCGCCTTCGGCTTGCCTGTCGAGCCGGAGGTGTAGATGAGGTAGGCTGTTTGGTCGAGGTCGATCGGGCCGCCGCGTTCGTCGTCGGTGATCGGCTCGGCGGAGACGGTCATCACGCGGCGGATCGTGTTCAGATCGTCGAGCAGCAGCCAGTCGATGCTGCCGGGCAGCGTCTCGCCGGTCGCGGTGACGGTGACCCCGATGGGCGCCTTCGAGTCGGTGAGCATGTGCTCGATCCGTTCGACCGGATAGTTGGGGTCCAGCGGCGCGAAGGCCGCGCCGGATTTGGCCAGTGCCCACACCGCCACCACTGATTCCAGCGAGCGGGTGAGCGCCAGCACCACGAAGACCTCGCGGCCGACACCGCGGCTCAGCAGCAGCCGCGCGAACCGATTGGACCAGGCGTCGAGTTCGCCGTAGGACATGGTGAGTTCGCCCGCGCTGACCGCGATGGCGTCGGGATCGATCGCCGCACCCGCGGCGAGGATCTCCGGAAGTGTGCTGAGCGCCAGCGATTCGGGCCCGTGCACCGGCAGCAGCGCCGCGCGCTCGGCCGCGTCGCAGTACTGCACCTGCGAGACCAGCGCCCGCGGATTGTCGGCGAGCTGGGTGAGCAGCCGGACGAAACGATCGAGCAACGGTCGCGCCGCGGCGGGCTCGAGCTGGTCGGCCATGAATTTCAAGGTGATCCGCAGCGTGTCGCGTCCGTTGTCGCCGCGCAGCGGAATGACCATGAGGTTCAACGGATACGGCGTGGCGTCGGTGCCTTCCACCTCGAGCACCCGCATGCCCGCGATGTCGAGCGCCTGGGACAGGGCCTCGCGGTCGATCGGATACGACTCGAAAACCGTGAGTGTGTCGAACAATTCGGCGAGACCCACGGCCTGATGGATGGCCGCCAGGCCGACGTGCTGGTGATCGAGCAACCGAGCCTGCTCGGCTTGCAGCCGGGCGAGCAGATCGACCACTTTCTCGGCCGGATCGAGCTGTACCCGCACGGGCAGCGTATTGATGAACAGGCCGACCATCTCTTCGACACCGGCCAGCTCCGGGGGACGCCCGGACACGGTGCCGCCGAACACCACATCGGTGCGTCCGGTGCGCATCGCGAGCAGCATCGCCCAGCTCGCCTGCACCAACGTATTGACGGTGGCGCCGGATTCGCGCGCGGCGGCTTCCAGGCGGGCGACCGTCTCGGCGGACAGATCGGTGGACAGCATCCCCGTCTCGGTCGATGCGATCCCGGCCAGGGTGGGCACCGCGCGGGTGGGGGTGTCGATGCCGGCCAGCGACTGCCGCCAGGCGGCGATCGAGGCGTCGTTGTCCTGTTCGGCCAGCCACCCGAGGAATTCGCGGTAGGAGTGCGCGGGCGGCAGGGCGGTCGCATCGCCCGAGGTGACGTAGAGCGTCAGCAGTTCACGCACCAGCAGTGGCGTCGACCAACCGTCCAGCACCAGATGGTGATTGGTCAAGACGAACCGGTACGCCTCGGCATCGGTCCGGATCAGCGTGCACCGGATCAACGGCGGCTTGGTGAGTTCGAATCGGGTGTGCGCGTCGAGCGCGATCACCCGATCGAGCTCGCGCTGCCGCTGATCGGGATCGGCGATGCCGGTCAGATCCACCTCGTGCCAGCCGATCTCGGCCGCGGCCAGCACGAGCTGGCGTGGGCCGTCGTCGGTTTCCACGAAGGCGACCCGCAGATTCTCGTGCCTGGTCACCAAGGCCTGTGCGGCGGTGCGCAATCGGGCCGCGTCGACGGTGCCCGCCAGGGTGAGCAGGGACTGCACGGTGTAGCCGTCGGCGGTGTCCGAGTCGTACAGCGCATGGAAGAGCAGGCCGTATTGCAGGGGCGAGAGCGGCCAGACGTCGGCGAGATCGCGGTACTCGCTCTCCCAGCTGTCGATCTGGGCCTGGGTGACCGGGACGAGGTCGAAGTCCGAGGGCGTGCGACCGCCCGCACCCGCGCCCGTCGCGTGCGCGGCGAGCCCGCGCAGCGCCGCGGTCCACAACTCGGCCAGCTGGTCCACCTCGGTGGCGGCGAGCAGCCGGGACGCGTAGGCCCAGGTCACTTCCAGGCCCGCGTCGGTGAGCACGGCGTTGATGTCGACGACCGCGGCCAAGGGCGCCCGATCGTCCTGCGTCGCCGTGAAACGTTGCGGCAGCCAAGGTCCCGTGTCCGCGCCGGTGGTGGCCCGGCCCAGATAGTTGAAGCTCAGCTGCGGAGTCGGCCCGGCGGCGAGCGCCGCGGCGGACTCGGCATGCAGATAGCGCAGCATGCCGAAGCCGATGCCCTTGTCCGGCACCGTGCGCAGCTGTTCCTTCGTCGCCTTGATCGCCGCGCCCGCCGCGGCGCCGCCGGCGAACGCCTCGTCCAGATCGATCCCCGTCAGGTCGATGGCCACCGGATACACGCTGGTGAACCAGCCGACCGTGCGCGCGACATCGGCGCCGGGCAGGATCTCCTCCGCCCGCCCGTGACCTTCGAGGGTGCACAGCGTCGCGCGCCGGTCCCGCCACCGGCCCACCGCCAGCGCGAGCGCGGCCAGCAGCACATCGTCTGCGCTGCAATGGAATCGGTCGGGGGCGGTGGTCAGTACGGCGGCCGCGATCTCCGGGACGATCACCGTCTGCCGCTGGGCCATGGTGGCGACGACATCGACCTCGGGGTCCAGGGGGGCGGTGCCGAAAGCCGGGTCCGGCGTCGCCAGGATCTCCTGCCAGAGCGGCAGTTCGGCGGTGCGTTCAGCGGCTTGCCCGGCTTGGCCGTGTGCCCAGCGCCGGAACGAGGTGCCGACCGGCGCGAGGGTGCCGCCCATGGCGGCGGTCGCGAGGTCCGGCAGCAGGACGCGCCAGGAGACGCCGTCGGTCACCAGATGGTGCAGCACCAGCCAGAGCGCGGGCTCGTCCGCTTCGAGCAGGACGAAGCGGGCGACCACGCCCGCCGCCGGATCGAGCAGGTCGGCGGCGCGTTGCAATTCGCGTTCCGCGCTCGCCGCGGGGTCCGCGTCCACCAGCACCGCCTCGACCAGGGACTCGGCATCGATGGCACCCGGTTCGGCCACCGTCCAGGACCAGCCGTCGTCGGTCCGGCGCAGCGCGGAGCGCAGCAGATCGTGCCGGTCCAGCAGTGCCTGCACCGCCGCGACGACCTGTTTCCGCTCGAACTTCGCGGGCAGGCCGACGAGTACCGCCTGCGCGAAACGTGGCCAGGCATCGCCCTGCGCCAGCATGGCGTGCACGATCGGGGTCAATTCGACTTCGCCGACGCCACCGCCCGGTAGTTCGTGCACCACCTGCGACGGCACCTCGGTCGCGACGGCCGCCAGCGCGGCAACGGTCTTGCGCTCGAACACATCTCGCGCGCTGAGGCCGAGGCCCGCGGCCTTCGCCCGCGACACGAGCTGAATGGAGACGATGCTGTCGCCGCCGAGCGCGAAGAAGCTCTCGTCGACGCCGACCCGGTCGAGGCCGAGCACCTCCGCGAAGAGCGCGGCGAGGGTCTGCTCGCGCGGCGTAGACGGCGCCCGGCTGACGAGTGCGCGGGTGCCGAAATCCGGTGCGGGCAGCGCTTTGCGGTCCACTTTGCCGAGCGGGGTGAGCGGAACGTGCTCGAGCACCATCACCACGGCCGGCACCATGTACGCCGGGAGTGTCTCTCCGGCAGCCGCTTTCACCGCCTCGGGATGTACCTCGGCGCCGGGCCGCGGCCGGACGTAGGACACCAACGCGGTCGCGCCCGTGCCGGTCTCGGCGCCGAGGGTGATCGCGAAATCGATCTCGGGCAGCCGCTGCAGCGCCGCATCGATCTCGCCCAGCTCGATCCGGAAGCCGCGCACCTTCACCTGGAAATCGCTGCGGCCCTGGTACTCCAGCTCGAGCCGGCCGCCGTGGCGGTGCCAGCGCACCAGGTCGCCGGTGCGATACATCCGCGTGCCCGCAGCGTACGGGTCGGCGACGAACCGGCCCGCCGTGAGCCCGTTGCGCCGGTGATATCCGCGCGCCACACCAGGGCCCGCGAGGTAAAGCTCCCCCAGGGTGCCGGGCGGTACCGGGCGCAGCCAGGGGTCCAGCACCACGGCGCGGACGCCACGGGCCAGGCCGCCGATGGTGACCGGTGCGCCCGGCACCAGCGGCCCGCTGAGGGTCGCGGTCACCGTGGTCTCGGTGGGGCCGTAGCCGTTGAGCAGCGTGCGGCCCGCCCACGTGGTCACCAGCTCCGGCGGGCAGGCGTCGCCGCCCACGATCACCGTACGCAGGTCGGGCAGGGCCGACGGGTCCAGCGAACCGACCACTGCCGGAGTGACATTCAAGTGTGTGACGCGGTGTGCCCGCAGCACCTCGGCCAGTTCCTCGCCCGCGTAGGCCGCGGGCGGCACGACGGCGAGGGTGGCGCCCGTCGCGAGCGTCACCAGGATCTCCTCGACCGAGATGTCGAAACTCGGCGAAACCGCGTGTGCGACCACGGAGTCCGCGGTGACCCCGAATCCGGCGGCGGAGCCGGTCGCGAGGTTGGCCAGTCCGCGATGCGACACCGCCACACCCTTGGGCAGACCGGTGGAACCCGAGGTGTAGATGAGGTAGGCGATCTGGTCGAGGTGCAGCGCGCCGGTGCGGTCGGCGGCCGTCACGGGGGCTGGGTCCTGTTCGGCCACGGTGCGATCGGTGTCCGCGTCGTCGAGGATCAACCAGTGCACCCGGTCCGGCAGCGCGGCCCGTGCCGCCGCGACCGTCAGTCCCGCGACGACACCGCTGTCGCCGATCATGTGCTCGATCCGGTCCGCCGGATAGGTGGGGTCGATCGGGACGAACGCCGCTCCGGTCTTGGCGACCGCGAGGGTGGCCAGCACGGATTCCAGCGAGCGCGGGATCGAGATCGCCACGGCGCGTTCGGGTCCGGCCCCTGCCGCGATCAGTACCCGGGCGAGGCGATTCGTGCGCTCGTCGACCTCCCGGTAGGTGAGCGCGACGTCGCCGGCGCGGAGCGCGATCGCGTCCGGATCGAGTCTTGCTCCGGCCGTGAGGATTTCGGGCAGCGTGCGGGCGGCCACACCTTCGGCCCCCGTGGCGGGCACCAGCTCGGCCCGTTCGTCCTCGGACACCACCGGCACCGTCGAGAGCGCCGCCTCCGGCCCGGCCGTGAGGAACTCGTGCAGAAAGCGCAGGAAGCGCCGGTGCTGCGCGGCCAATGCGGTGTCGCTGTACAGGTTCGCGTTGGCCTGGAAGTCGATGTGGGTGCTCTCGCCGCCCACGCCGGGATAGAAATTGAGGAACAGGTCATCGATCAGACCCGAGGTCAGCACATGCAACCGCCCGGTCACCGGACCGAGCTGAATCCTGGTGTCCACCATCATCAGGTTCACCGAGGGACCGAACGACGCGGCCTCGTCCATCGACCAACCCAGGTCGCGGAAGATGTCCTCCTGCCGGTATCGCTGCCTGCGCAGCGCGCTGGTCAGCTCACCCTGCGCGGCTCGGATCACCTCGCCCACTGTGGTGGTGGGGGTCAGCCGCAGCCGCAGCGGTACGACATTGGCGATCATCCCGCCGGACCGCCGCAGGATCGCGGTGGTGCGTGCCGAAACCGGCAGGCTCAGCACCACTTCGGCGGCGCCGGTCATCGCCGCCAGGTACGCGCCGAAGGCGGCGACCACGGTCGGCGCGACGCCGGAGTCGGCTTCCTTGGCGACGGACTCCAGCAGCACCGCGGTGTCCGGCGGCAGCGCGCCGGCGACGCGGCTGGGATGCGCGTCGACCTCGGCGGTGCGGCCCGCGAGGCTGACCGGATCGGCCACCCCGTCCAGATGGCTCAGCCAGTGCTCGCGGTCGGCCGCGAACCGTTCCGAGGTGCGGTAGGCGAGATCGGCCTCGACGATTTTGCGCAGATCCTCGGCCTTGGCCGCGGGCGGCTCCGCGCCCGCGAGCGCCGCGTTGTACAGCTCCCCGGTGCGCTGCACCATGGTCAGCGCGCCCATACCGTCCAGCACGATGTGGTGGATGCGGGAGTACCAGTACCAGCGGTCCTCGGCGAGGCGCAGCATCACCACCCGGACCAGCCGGTCGCGGGTGAGGTCGAGCGGCGCGTTGTATTCCGCGCGCATCCAGGCGTGCGCGGCGGCTTCGGGATCCGGCTCGCCGCGCAGGTCCAGCGTGATCAGGTGGTCGTCCAGGGTGGGGTCGACGAACTGGAACGGCTGACCGGCTACCTCGACCAACCGCAGATAACCGGTGCCGAATTCGCGCCCGGCCTGCCGCGCCGCCCCGGCGAGCAGGTCGAGCTCGATCGGACCGCGCAACTCGACGTACTGGGCGATCGAGATGGGAGTGTCGCCGGCGATGTGCTGGGCGAACCAGATGCCGCGCTGGGCCGCCGAGAGCGGGAAGGCGCCTTCGGGCAGACCGGTAGCGGTCTCGAGGGATGCGAGGGAAGGCTGTTGCATGAATAGTCCTACGTTCTTACCGCTCACAGCTGCGCGGCTGTGACCGCCGCTGGCTTCCGCGGTAGTGGTAGTACCTGCCGCACAGCTTCGCGACAGGTTCATTCTGAACCGATGACGTGTGCACCGATGGGTGTTTGCCGACATGCGGTACCCGGACACGCGACAGGCGCGCCCGAACGACGTCGGACGCGCCTGTCGCAGCTCAGGCCGCGAGCGGGTGGTCGGCGGGGGTGAGCGGGGCGTCGGAGCCCGCGAGATAGCGCTGCAGGGTCGAGCGGTCGTCGAGCACCAGCCAGTCGATCGCGTCGGTGAGTTCGCCGCGGCGGGCCTTGGTGGTGACCCCGACCGTGGTGCCGAGGGCGAACGAGGCGTCGCCGGTGGCCGGGACCGGGATGCCGCCGATCTTCACCGTGGCGCGCTCGGCGACCACCGACTCGATCTCGTCGTCGATCGCGATCGCGACGCGGGTGTCGAGACCGGCGCCGAGCCCGAGCAGCAGCCGGCCCAGGCGGTTGGACCAGCGGTCCAGCTCGGCGTAGGTGAGGGCGCAGTCGGGGGTGGACGCCACGACCGCGTTCGGATCGACCACGGCGACGGGCCGCGCGAGCGGCAGCAGGCGGAGGTTGTCGGTCTGCGATGCGGTCAGCGTGTACATGATGTCCGTCCCTCGAAGTCTCGGAGAAGAGGTTTCTTGCTTGCCTCTAAATCTCGGCCACGAGGGCGAACTTCGACAGCAACCCAAGCGCTGGACGCTGTCCCTCCCAGGGTGTGCGTTTTTCACCCCAGGGGGTACCGCGGTATCTGGTACCGCCGCGGTCAGTCGGTGACGAACCCGTTCAGGGTGCCGGTCAGATCGGTGAGCAGCGCCCGCGCGGCGGTGAGACCGTTGCCGTGCCAGACGGTGTCCTCGACCGCGAAGACCCGCTTGTCGGTCGAGGCGCCGAGATCCTTGAAGGCATCCGAGCGCAGCACCTGCTCGCCGTGCTTCTTCCCGTCCGCGCCGGCCAGCAGCACATAGATCAGATCGCCCTCGAGCTTGCCGGCGAACTCGTCGGGCCGCACGTCGAAGGTGGTGCCGCGCTGGGCCTGTGGCCGCTGCACACCCGCGTCGGCGAGGATCTGGCCCGCGAAACTGTTACTGCCCTGAACCTGGTTGGTATCACCGGTGAATCGGAGCACCGAGGCCTGCGTCTGGCCGGAGCTGAGCATGTTGCCGGTGTCGGCCGCCGCGGTGCGATAGTCCTCGAGCGCGGCGTCGGCGGCCGCTTTGCGGCCCAAACCGGCTGCGAGCGCGGTGAATTCGGCCTGCCAGCTGTTGTTCGCGCCGACCAGCACGGTGGGCGCGATCGCCTGCAAGGCGTCGAAACTCGCGGTGGCCGTGGGGATGTCGCCGATGATGAGGTCCGGATGCTGCTCGGCGATCAGGGCCGGGTTCGGCTGGGCCGCGGTGCCGACGCCGGGAATCTTCAGCACACCGGTGCCGAGATAGGCCGGCTGCGGGCTCGGTCCGTCGATGGTCACCGCGCCGACCACGCGTTCCCACAGGCCGACCGCGCAGGTCGCGTCCAGGGCGGAGGTGGTCAGCACGACGATGCGCTTCGGGTCGGCGGGCACCTCCGAGACGCCCGCGGCGTGGGTCACCGTGCGGGTGCTGCCGTTGGCCGGGTCGGGTGCGCTCGGCAGCGGGCACGCGCGCGTGGTGTCGCGTTCCAGCCCCACCACGCCCGCCCCCGCGATATTGGTCGTGGTGCGCACGATGGTGCTCGCGTCGTCGGTCTTGCTGCACCCCGCCGCGACGACGGTGGCGGCGAGCGCGACGACGGCGGCCAGCCGGCGCCGCGCCACACGGGCGCTGCCGGATCCGGGAGTAGCTGTGCGGTTTCGGGTACGAACGAAGGCGCTCAGCGGCATGCGGGTGAGGGTACATGCGCCGACCGGTCCGGCGGGGGAGAGGTCACCGCCGCCGCGCGCCGCGCGCCGCACCCGGCAGGCCTCGTCCGACCCTGCGTTTGCGCCGGTATCGGCTTTTCGCGGGCCGTCGCAGGCCGTCCGCGCCGCCCGGAATCACACTGCGCGGCAGGGGATTCCGGGCCGCTGTGTGGTTACTCGGTCTTGTTGCCGCCGAGGTTGAACCGGGCGCCGGTGGCGTCGGTGACCGTCGCCATCCGGCCGAACTCGGCGTCCTGGGCCGCGGACAGCACCGATCCGCCGAGCTCGACCACCTTGGCGACCGCCTCGTCCACGTCCGCGGTGCCGAAGTACACGGTCCAGCTCGCGGGCGCGCCCTCGGGCAGGAAAGCCGCGGCGTCCAGCACGCCGCCGAGCATCGGGCTCTGTGCGTGAATGGTGGTGTAGCGGTATTCGGGTCCGTCCGCGATGGTGAACGGGTCCCGCCAGTCGAAGGTCGTGCGATAGAAGTCCAGCGCGGCGTCGTAGTCGCGGGTCTGCAGTTCGAACCAGGCGGGCACGCCGTCGTGGTCGCTCCACTGCCCGCCGGTGACCAGCGCGGCGGTCTCGATGCCGCCGAAAGTGCCTGCCTGCCAGATGCCGACGCCCGCGCCGCCGATATCGCCGAGCACCGCCATATGACCGATATCGCCGATCGCCATCGTCGGCACGACGACCGTGGCCCCCTGCGCGACCGCCTTCTTCTCTGTCGCCGCGGCGTCCGGGCTGGCGAGATAGACGGTCCACTGTTCCGGGCTGTCGTCGCCTGCCATCCGGCCCATCCCGCCCGCGACGGCCAGGCCGTTCTTGCGGAAGGTGAGGTAGCCGCCGAACTCGGCGGGCGCGCGATCCACGGTCCAGCCGAAGAGTTCGCGGTAGAACGCGATGCTGCGCTCGGGATCGGAGGTGTAGAGCTCGACCCAGCAGGGATCGCCGGGTGCGGGCTGGTTCGGAACGGTCATGGCTGGTCTCCTGGCCTGGGGTGGAACAGTGTCTGCCATAGAGACGGTCGCCGCGCGGCTGACTCATCGGTAGCGTGTTGTGCGGAGTGGTCGGTCCGCCGGACCAGCGCTGTGGCCATCAACGAAATACGACACAGAGTAGGACCCGTGCGGATTGCTGCGGCAGCACGGTTTACGATTCCAGAAGCGCAAGCGAACTGTCGTCTGTTCCGACCCGGGGATGGATGCAAGCAGCGGAGCCTGCGGAGCGACCTAAAGGCACCTTCAGGAGGATCAGTGACTGCGGTAGAGCCCCAGCCAGTCCAGCAGTTGGAAGCGACTCGGCCGTATCCGGCACGGACCGGGCCGAAGGGTTCTTTTCTCTACAAGATGGTCACCACCACCGACCCCAAGGTGCTCGGTGTCATGTACCTGGTGACCGCGATGAGCTTCTTCCTCATCGGTGGTCTGATGGCGCTGATGATGCGCGCCGAACTGGCCCGCCCCGGTCTGCAGTTCCTCTCGCCCGAGCAGTTCAACCAGCTGTTCACCATGCACGGCACGATCATGCTGCTGTTCTACGCGACCGCGATCGTGTTCGGCTTCGCGAACATCGTGCTGCCGCTGCAGATCGGCGCCCCCGACGTCGCCTTCCCGCGCCTGAACGCGTTCAGCTACTGGCTGTACCTGTTCGGCGGCACGATGGCGACCGCGGGCTTCATCACCCCGGGTGGCGCCGCCGACTTCGGCTGGACCGCCTACACCCCGCTCACCGACATCCTGCACTCGCCGGGCGTCGGCGCGGACCTGTGGATCCTCGGTCTGGCCGTCTCGGGTCTGGGCACGATCCTCGGTGGCGTCAACATGCTGACCACCGTCGTCTGCCTGCGTGCTCCCGGTATGACCATGTTCCGGTTGCCGATCTTCACCTGGAACATCGCCGTCACCAGCGTGCTTGTCCTGCTTGCCTTCCCGCTGCTCACCGCCGCGCTGTTCGGCCTGGCCTACGACCGGCACCTCGGCGGCCACATCTACGACCCGGCCACCGGCGGCGTGCTGCTCTACCAGCACCTGTTCTGGTTCTTCGGCCACCCCGAGGTGTACATCATCGCGCTGCCGTTCTTCGGCATCGTGTCCGAGATCTTCCCGGTCTTCTCGCGTAAGCCGATCTTCGGTTACACCACCCTGGTCTACGCGACGCTGGGTATCGCCGCGCTCTCGATCGCGGTGTGGGCGCACCACATGTACGCCACCGGCGCCGTGCTGCTGCCGTACTTCTCGTTCATGACCTTCCTGATCGCCGTCCCGACCGGTGTGAAGTTCTTCAACTGGATCGGCACCATGTGGCGCGGCCAGCTGACCTTCGAGACACCCATGCTGTGGTCGATCGGCTTCCTGGTGACCTTCCTCTTCGGCGGTCTGTCCGGCGTCATCCTCGCGTCGCCGCCGCTGGACTTCCACGTCACCGACTCGTACTTCGTGGTCGCGCACTTCCACTACGTGCTCTTCGGCACCATCGTGTTCGCCACCTTCGCCGGCATCTACTTCTGGTTCCCGAAGATCACCGGCCGGATGATGGACGAGCGCCTCGGCAAGTGGCACTTCTGGACCACCTTCGTCGGCTTCCACACCACCTTCCTCGTCCAGCACTGGCTGGGCGCCGAAGGTATGCCGCGCCGCTACGCCGACTACCTGCCCAGCGACGGATTCACCACGCTGAACACGATCTCCACCATCGGCGCGTTCATCCTCGGCGCCTCGATGCTGCCGTTCGTGTGGAACGTCTTCAAGAGCTTCCGCTACGGCGAGGTGGTCACCGTGGACGATCCGTGGGGCTACGGCAACTCGCTGGAGTGGGCCACCACCTGCCCGCCGCCGCGGCACAACTTCTACGAGCTGCCGCGGATCCGGTCCGAGCGTCCCGCCTTCGAGCTGCACTACCCGCACATGGTCGAGCGGATGCGGGCCGAGGCGCACGTGGGCTGGGGTTCGGGCAAGCACGCCCACGATGTCCACGAGGGCGCGGTCGCGACCAAGTAGGCACAAGGATTACGACGACGAGTGTGCACCTGCTGGTGACAGCAGGTGCACACTCGTTTCTGCGGGAGCTTGCGCTCACCGCAGGGCATCATCGCCCGGAGCGACGTGACAACGAGGTCAAGCACAGCGACGGCGCACCACGACCCTGGAGCACATCAGTTGACCGACACCACCGTTCTCGTCACCGTCACCGGACCCGACCGTCCTGGTGTGACGTCCGTGCTGCTCGCCGCGATGTCCCGGCACCACGTGGACCTGCTCGACGTCGAGCAGGTGGTGATCCGCGGCCGGCTGACGCTCGGCGTGCTGGTCACCTGCCCGGGTGACGCCGAGTCCCTGCAGGACGAGCTCGAAGAAGCGATGAACACCGTCGGCATGCACGTCGATGTCGAGGTGGACGCGGAGATCGGCAGGCAGCCGATGTCCACCCACGCGGTGGTGATCCTGGGTGCCCCGGTCACCGCGCACGCGTTCAGCGCGGTGTCGCGACAGCTCGCCGCGCTCGGCGCGAACATCGACACCATTCGCGGCATCGCCGACTATCCGGTCACCGGAATGGAATTGCTGGTCACCGCGACGGATACCGGGGCCGACACCGACTCCCGACTGCGTACCGCGCTGGCCGAGATCGCGGTGGCCGAACAGGTCGACGTCGCGGTCGAGCGGGCCGGCCTGGCCCGGCGGGCCAAGCGCCTCATCGTCTTCGACGTCGACTCGACGCTGATCCAGGGCGAGGTGATCGAGATGCTCGCCGCGCACGCGGGCGTCGAGGAGGAGGTTCGCAAGGTCACCGAATCCGCGATGGCGGGCGAGATCGATTTCGCCGAATCGCTGCGCCAGCGCGTCGCGACTCTGGCCGGCCTGGACGAGTCGGTGATCGACGAGGTGGCCGACCGGATCGAGCTGACGCCCGGTGCCCGCACCACCATTCGCACGCTGCGCCGGCTCGGCTTCCGCTGCGGTGTGGTGTCGGGCGGGTTCCGTCAGGTGATCGAGCCGCTCGCACACGAACTGGAACTGGATTTCGTGCAGGCGAACACCTTGGAGATCATCGGCGGCAAGCTCACCGGCCGCGTGGTCGGCGAGATCGTCGACCGGGCCGCCAAGGCGACCGCGCTGCGCAAGTTCGCCGCCGAGGCGGGCGTGCCGATGGAACAGACCGTCGCGGTCGGAGACGGCGCCAACGACATCGACATGCTCAATGCCGCGGGACTGGGTGTCGCGTTCAATGCCAAGCCCGCGCTGCGCGAGGTCGCCGACGCGGCGCTGTCGCATCCCTACCTGGACGCGGTGCTGTACGTCCTCGGTGTCACCCGGCACGAGGTGGAGGCCGCCGACGCCCGGGACGGACTGCTCCGGCGCGTGCCGCTGGGCTGAGCGCCGGGTAGCCGGTGTCGATGTCCCGCTCGGGTCGGCGTCGTCGGTAGGCTGACGCCGACCATGATCATCAGGCGATCGGAGCTTTCGGTGCGCAAGACTCTGCTGGTGCTGTTAGTCGGGCTGTCGGTCGTCGGATGCGGCAAGGACGACGCTGCCGACGCGAAACCGACGTCCGCGGCGGCGCCGACGTCCGGCTCCGCGTTCTCGGTGCTGAACGCGACGCAGGAAGCCAACGGGCAGGAGCGTCGGCTCACCATCGGGCAGTCGCTGGTGCTGACCCTGCCCGCCAATCCGTCCACCGGCTTCTCCTGGCAGATTTCCGGCCTGGACCCGAATGTGGCTCGGGTGCAAGGCGAGCCGACGTTCAAGCAGGACCCGTCGGTGCCGGTGGCGCCCGGCGCGGGCGGCACGTCGGAGTGGACCTTCGTCGGTGAGGGCGCGGGCGTCACTCAGCTCACGATGGACTACATGCGCCCGTGGGAGCAGGGAATCGCACCCGCACAGACGTTTTCGCTGACGATCAAGGTGGAGTGATGTCGAGCATCCCGGAATGCGCGGCCGGAATCCGGGACGAACACGAAAGTCCGGGGCGGGCAGCCGAATTCGACGAGGCAGGCTTCCGCGTCCGGCACGCGGAGCTGGCGGCGGGCTACGGCGGCGCGGGCGACCCGGACGATCCGGCCCTGGTGCAGGCCATGCAGATCGTGCTGCACCTGCCCAAACAGGACCCGCCGCCGCGCAGCGCGCTGCTCGCCGCGGCCGCCACCGCGTCGGTGGCGTTGTGCCTGGATGAACGGGTCGGCCCCGGCGGCGAGTGGGCCGAGCGCTACCTGGCCTGGAAGCGCTCGCGCATCCGCAAGGTGAGCAGGCGAGCCCGCGGCGCCCAGTGGCTCGCCGCGAACGAGGTCGAGGGCGTCACCGCCGAGGTCGACGGGGCGCAGGCGCGCGCGTTCGTCCCCGGACCGGTCGGCGCGGTCGATCCGCGGATCAAGCGGTTGCAGATCGGTGGCACCGACCTCGAGCACGATGACCCGGGCCCCGCCCCGGCGGAACTGCCGGTGCTGTGGGTGAATTCGGCGCTCGGCATGACGCTCGGCAAGGCCGCCGCGCAGGTCGGTCATGCCAGCATGTTGCTGGCGGGTGCGCTGACCGTGGCGCAGGCGCGGTGCTGGGCCGAACGAGAATTTCGTTGTGCCGTCCGGGAAGCCGACGCGCGACAATGGAAAGTGTTGGCGGATGCGGTCGCACACGGGTCGGCAGTGGCCGTGCGCGACGCCGGGTTCACGGAAGTGGCGCCCGGCTCGATGACAGTGATAGCGGTCCCGGCGCAAGCCGGGTGACCGTCCGGAACAGTCGCGAGGGCCGAAGAGGCTTCGGGCGGGCCGAATCGGGGTATCACTCGAGGACGTTGTGCTCTATCTCGCCGGGCCTGCCGAGCGGAGGCTCGAAGACCCAAGGCAACGCGGCTTTGTCGACCGAAGGGATGGACCAGCTATGACGACGCTGCTGGTGATTCTCGCCGTCTGGGTGCTGCTGTCGGTTCCACTGGCCTTCCTCGTGGCGCGACTGCTACACAAGTCGCCCGAGCGGAACGAGCGGCATCCCGGGGCCGAGCACGACGACGACCAGCGGCTACGCGGTCTCTTCGCGCTCGGCCGCAAACGCTGACCCGGCGACACGCGCCACGCACCCCCGCCCGCGTTGGCCAGTGATCCCATGGGTGGGCCAAGATGGACCGCGTGCCACAACCGGATCCGGATCTGCTCATCGATTTCACCGACGTCACTGTTCGTCGTTCGGGCCACACGCTCGTCGGCCCGGTGACCTGGCAGGTCGAGCTCGACGAACGCTGGGTCGTGCTCGGCCCCAACGGCGCGGGCAAGACCTCGCTGCTGCGCATGGCGGCCGCCGAGCTGCATCCCACCTCCGGCGTGGCGCATCTGCTCGGCGAAGTGCTCGGCAAGGTCGACATCAGCGAACTGCGCCCGCGGATCGGCCTGTCCTCCGCGGCCGTGGCCGGCCGGGTGCCGCGCGAGGAGAAGGTCAGCGATCTGGTGGTGTCGGCGGGCTACGCCGTGCTCGGCCGCTGGCGGGAACGCTACGACGACGTCGACACCGACCGCGCCGTCGACATGCTGGAAAGCCTGGGCGCCGAACACCTTTCCGATCGCACCTACGGCACCCTGTCCGAAGGGGAGCGCAAGCGGGTGCTCATCGCCCGCGCCCTGATGACCGATCCGGAGCTGCTGTTGCTCGACGAGCCCGCCGCGGGCCTGGACCTGGGCGGCCGCGAGGAACTGGTGGAACGGCTCGGCGATCTGGCCGCCGATCCGGATGCACCGGCCATCGTGCTGGTCACCCACCATGTCGAGGAGATCCCGCCCGGCTTCACCCACGGCCTGCTGCTCAACGAGGGCGAGGTGATCGCGCAGGGTTTGCTCACCGACGTGCTCACCTCGGAGAACCTCAGCGACGCGTTCCGTCAGTCGATCGCGCTCGACCAGGTGGACGGCCGCTACTTCGCCCGGCGCGCCCGCCGGGCCGGAAAGCATCGCACCCGCTGACCGCACCTACCCGTGACAGCGCGTACCGCGCGCGGGTTACTGTGCAGGGGTGAGTGAGACAAATACCGCGGCCGGCTCTCAGGTTGCCCCGCCGGTCAAGGATGCGTCGACGGTGCTGCTGGTGCGCGACAGCGCCGCCGGGCCCGAGATCTTCCTGCAGCGCCGGGTCGGCGCGATGGCGTTCGCGGCCGGGATGACCGTGTTCCCCGGCGGCGGCGTCGATCCCACCGACGGCACCGCCGATATCGCCTGGGCCGGGCCCGAACCCGCGTGGTGGGCCGAGCGATTCGCGACCACCGAATCGCGGGCCAAGGCGCTGGTCTGCGCCGCGGTGCGGGAGACCTTCGAGGAATGCGGGGTACTGCTCGCCGGTCCGACCGCCGACACGGTGGTCTCCGACACCACCGGCTACCGCGCGGCGCGCGGCCGGCTGGAACGGCGCGAGCTGTCGCTGGCCGGTTTCCTCGCCGCGGAGAACCTGGTGCTGCGCGCGGATCTGCTTCGGCCCTGGGCGAATTGGATCACGCCGGTGGTCGAGCCGCGCCGCTACGACACCCGTTTCTTCGTCGCGGTGCTGCCCGCCGGGCAGTTGGCCGACGGCGCCACCTCCGAAGCGGCGGAGGTGAATTGGCGTACCGCGGCCGAGGCGCTGCGGCGGTGGCGGGCGGGCACCGACATCCTGCTGCCGCCCACCTGGTCGCAGTTGCAGGGACTCAGCGAATTCGGCTCCACCGCAGCGATTCTCGCCGCCGAACCGGTGATCGAGCCGATCATGCCGGAGCTGGTGGAACAGGACGGGCGGCGGGTGCTGAGGTTCCCGGACAACGGGCGCTACCTGACCGATCTGCCGGATCCGAGCAAGCTCAAGGGATCCGTCCGCAAGTGAGGCCGCGACCGGGCACCCGGTAGCGTCTGCTCCCATGGCCGAATTCGTGACCCTGGAGCTGCCGGAGGGTGATGCCGCGCGCCGCGTGGCCGTCCTCCGGATCGACCGCCCGCCGTTGAACCTGCTGAACCTGCAGCTGGCGCGCGAACTTTCCGAGGCGGCCGACGCGGTCGCGGCCGACCCGACGGTGGCCGCGGTCATGGTCTACGGCGACGAGCGGGTGTTCTCGGCGGGCGACGATCTGGCCGAGCTGGCCGTACTGGGCGCAGCTCAGGCGCGGGCGCTGGCCGCGGATCTGCAGGGCCACCTCGGCTGCCTGGCCCGGCTGCCGCAGCCGACGGTCGCGGCGATCAGCGGCTACGGTCTCGGCGCGGGACTCGAGCTCGCGCTGGGCGCGGATCGGCGGATCATCGGCGACAACGTCAAACTCGGCCTGCCGCAGATCAAGGCGGGGCTGATCCCGCTCGCCGGCATCCGGCGGCTCGCGCTGTTGATCGGGCCCGGCCCGGCCAAGGATCTCGTCTACAGCGGCCGGTTCGTCGAGCCGGCCGAGGCGCTGGCGCTCGGCCTGGTCGACGAGGTGGTGCCGCCCGACGACGTGTACACGGCCGCGTTGCGCTGGGCCCAGCAGTTCACCGCGGCCCCGGCCCGGGCGCTCGCCGCGGCCAAGGCGGTGTTCGAGGCGGGCCCGCACGGACTGGATCGCGCACAGACCGAATGGTCTGATCTGTTCACGACCGAGGACCGCCGGATCGGCACCGAGTCCTACCTGGCGAACGGTCCCGGAGCGGCCGCGTTCGTCGGGCGCTGAGGCGTGCAGCGGCTCGTCGTCGCGGGCGTGCTGAACAGGGGTTTCCGGAAGATCGCCTGATCGGAACAGGTTGCTGTCCGGCCGCCGGTCCGGCGGGCGTCCTGTTGGGTGGGCCGACGGCAAGATCATCGGTTGACCTTGGGTAGGCTTGGCTGCCATGACGGTACGCCCTGACGACCCCGCGCCGAACCCGCACGCCACCGAGGCCGAGGTCGAAGCAGCGCGCAAGGATACGAAGCTCGCCCAGGTCCTCTACCACGACTGGGAAGCCGAGACCTACGACGACAAATGGTCGATCTCCTATGACGAGCGCTGCATCGAATATGCCCGTGGCCGGTTCGACGCGGCCGTCGGCCCCGCCCCGCTGCCGTACGAGCGCGCCCTCGAGCTGGGCTGCGGTACCGGTTTCTTCCTGCTGAACCTGATGCAGGGTGGCGTGGCCAAGTCCGGTTCGGTCACCGACCTGTCGCCGGGCATGGTGAAGGTCGCGCTGCGCAACGCGCAGAACCTCGGCCTCGACGTGGACGGCCGGGTCGCCGACGCCGAAACCATCCCGTACGAGGACGACACCTTCGACCTGGTGTGCGGGCACGCGGTGCTGCACCACATCCCGGATGTCGAACTGGCGCTGAAGGAATGCCTGCGCGTGCTCAAGCCGGGCGGGCGCTTCGTGTTCGCCGGCGAGCCGACCACCGCGGGCAACTTCTACGCGCGCTGGCTCGGCCGGATCACCTGGAAGGCCACCACCACCGTCACCAAGCTGCCGCAGCTGGCCGGGTGGCGGCGTCCGCAGACCGAGCTCGACGAGTCCTCGCGGGCCGCGGCGCTCGAGGCGGTCGTCGACCTGCACACGTTCGATCCGAGCGACCTGGAGGGCATGGCGCGCTCGGCCGGTGCGATCGAGGTCAAGGCGACCACCGAGGAGTTCGCGGCGGCGCTGTGGGGCTGGCCGGTGCGCACCTTCGAGGCGGCCGTGCCGGACGAGAAGCTCACCATGGGCTACCGGATGGCCATGTACAAGGCGTGGCTGCGGCTGAGCTGGCTGGACGAGAACGTGATGCGTCGTGTGGTGCCCCGCCAGTTCTTCTACAACGCGATGATCACCGGCGTGAAGCCGCACTCCGCCGCCAAGTAGTGGGTTACGGCTTCGGTCGTCCGGATGTCGCCTTCCTCGGCAGCTCGGCGGGTAGTGCCGCGCTGTCCGAGGTGGACCGGCTGGAGCTGACCCCGGCCGCGCTGCTGCGCGATCTGGAACGGGTGCGGCGCGAGCACGGCACGTGGGCGGGCGCGCTCGTGGAGACGGTGCGGCTGCGGCGCAAGGCGGCCGTCAAGCTCGCCGGCGCGGGGGCGTGGTTGCTCACCGACGACGCCCTGCAGCAGGCGACGCCGACGCTGGTCGCCCGGCATCGGGCCGCCCGCCTGGCCGGGCGCGCCGTGCACGACGTGACCTGTTCGATCGGGGCCGAACTGGCCGAACTGGCGCGCGCGTGTCCCGCGGTGCTCGGCAGCGACCTGGACGACGTGCGGCTGGCGATGGCCGCACACAATCTCGCAGAATCCCGAAATGTGTTGCTGGCCAAGGCGGATGCGCTGGTGCCGGTGAGCCGGGACGCCGTCGTGGTCGCGGACCCGGCGCGGCGGGCCGACGGCAAGCGCACCCATGATCCCGCGAAGCTGCAACCGCCGCTGCCCGACCTGCTCGCCGCCTACCCCGAGCGCGATCTGGTCGTGAAGTGTGCGCCCGGACTGGATTTCGACCGGCTCGACTGGTCCGGCGAGATCGAGGTCACCTCGCTCGACGGCGCGGTCCGCGAGGCGTGTCTGTGGTCGCGTGGTCTCACCGATCCCGCGATCTGTCGTCGCGCGACCGTACTGTCCTCGGCCGGAACATCTTTCACCCTCACCGACGCGGACCCCGACGAAATTCCCGAGCAGGCGCCCGGCGCGTGGCTCATCGATCCCGACGGCGCGGTGGTCCGGGCCGGCCTGGTGCGGCACTACGCCGCGAAACACGGCCTCTGGCAACTGGATCCGCGCATCGCCTATCTCACCGGCGACACCGTCCCGCCGGGCACCCGCGGCTTCCGCATCGTCGAGCGCCTCGACTACCGCGAGAAGACCCTGCGCGCCGCACTGCGCGGCCACGACTGCGGCCCCCTCGAGATCCTGGTCCGCGGCGTCGACGTCGACCCCGACAAACTCCGCCGCACCCTCAAACCCCAAGGAAGCCGACCCTTTACGTTGGTCGTCACCCGAATAGGCCGCACCCCCACCGCATTCCTGTGCACGGCCGTCGCGGCTACGCCTCCATCTTCTTGACCACGCGCTGCACCGTCAGCCAGGTACGCGTGGTGATGTCCTTGCCGTAGGTCTTGTCCAGCCAGCTCATGAAGTCCGGGGTCTTGCCCGGTTCGCTGTTGTCGACGACGGCGAGAAAGGTGCGGCACGGCTTGTCGTAGCCGACGATGCGGGTCAGCGGATCGGGCTGGTCCGGCAGCTTGCCCGGCGCCTTCGCCCCGTCCTTGAGGAAGGTCGCCACCAGATAGGTGCCACGTCCGTGGGTCAGTCCGGGGAACGGGTCGCTGTCGAGCAGCGCGCGCAGTTCGGTGTGGCTGCGGATGATGGTGCCGCCCGGAATCCCGAGTTCCCGATTCAGCGCCTGCTGGATCCGGTCTTCCAGCTCGACGATATCGGTGTCGGTGCTGCGGAACACGATGTTGCCGCTGGCCAGCACCGAAGCGACCTTGTCGAACCCGAGCCCTTCGAACACGCCGCGCAACTTGTCGTTGCTCATGTTCTTCCCGCTCGGCGCGATCCCCCGCAACAGCGCGGCGTAGGTGTGCATACCGCAGACGCTACCGAGTACTGCGGGCCGCAGCGACTAAGCCGTTGTGGTGGCGCCGTTCTTCTTGCGCTCGATGTCCTCTAGCGCGGCGAGATACTTGGCGCGCTCTTCGGCGCCGGCCTCCCAAGCCGCCTTGCGGTTCTTGACCACCTTCGCGGGGGCGCCGACGGCGATGCTGTAGTCGGGGATCTCGCCTTTCACCACAGCGTGCGCGCCGAGCACACAGCCGCGGCCGACCCGGGTTTCGCGCAGCACGGTGACCTTCGCGGCGATCCAGGTGTCGGGGCCGATGCGCACCGGGCTCTTCACGATGCCCTGGTCCTTGATCGGAAGCGTGATTTCGTCCATCTTGTGGTCGAAATCGCAGATGTAGCACCAGTCGGCGACCAGGGTGGATTCGCCGATCTCGATATCGAGGTAGGTGTTGACGACGTTGTCCTTGCCGAACACCACCTTGTCGCCGATGCGCAGCGAACCCTCGTGGCAGCGGATGGCGTTGCCGTCACCGATGTGCACCCAGCGGCCGATCTCCATCCGGCCCAGCTCGGGCGTCGCGTGCACCTCCACCCGCTTGCCGAGGAAGACCATGCCGCGCAGCACGATATGCGGGTTGGCCAGGCGGAACTTGAGCAGCCGGTAGTAGCGCACCAGATACCAGGGCGTGTACGCCCGGTTGGCGAGCACCCAGCGCAGCGAGGCCACCGTCAGAAAACGGGCCTGCTGCGGATCCCGGCGGCGCGATCCACGCCAGCGCGAGCGCAACGGCGCGCCCCACATGCTCGTCACGTACGGCTCTCCTGTCCTGGTCCAACGACTGGTCGCGCGCCCGGGCGGCGACGGGGTAGAGCCTAGTTGGCGTGGTCGGACGCAGTCCATCCGCAGGCCACCCGCCCCGGAACCGCACCACTTGACGGACGTGCGGGTGCGGCTCCCGTACAGTGGCTCCGACGCCGGGGGCGGCGTCCCGGAATCCACACGCGTACACCCGAAACCGGGTTGCTGCGCCGACGGTGGGTCGACACCCTTTAGTCTCGTCCGAGCGGAAACGACGACAGGAGTGCAGCAGGTGCGTAGCGGCGGCATACTGGCCAGTTCCCGGTGGCGACCGTCGCGGGTGCGGCTGGCCGCGTCGCTGGCCGCGCTCAGCGCGCTGGCCTTGACCGGCTGCGGCACCGACGTCGACGACATCACGGTCGGGCCCGGCAAGGGCTGGCCCGCCGCCTTCCACGACGGTCGTAACGCGGGCACCAGTCCGGTTACCGGCGCCAAGAAGATCGCGCTGAGCTGGTCGCGCCCGATCGGCGGGCCGATCGCCCAGCCGGTCACCATCGGTCCCGACGGGCAGTTCTTCCTGACCACGCTCTCGCGTGACTGCATGCTCTTCTCGGGCCAGATGGCCACCGGCCGCAAGCGCTTCTGCAGCAAACTGGGCCCGAGCGCGATCTCGGCGCCGAGCGTGGTCGACGGCACGACCAACGTCTATGTCGGCGACGACGACGCGGTCAACTCCTACAACTATCTCGGGCAGCCGCGCTGGCGGACGCCGATCGGCGGCACCCCGGTCTCGACGCAATTCACCGGCGACGGAAGGCTGTTGGTCGTCACGCAGTCCGGCCAGGTCGATGTGCTGTCCCGGCAGACCGGCGAGCGGACCGTCCCGACCACCCAGTTGCTCGGTGAGCCGGACTTCCTGGAGTATCCGAATCTGACCCGTCCGGCGGCCGGGCAGGGGCTCGACGACTGCCGCACCGGCGGTCCGCAGTGCCCGGTCGCGAACATCTCCGCCGTCGACGCCGCGAGCGGCCGCTTCTTCGTGACGGTCTGGAAGCCGGGGCAGCCCGCCGCGGCCTTGGTCGCACTGCGCTACGCGGACAACAAGATTCAGCAGGAGTGGAGCGCCGAGCTGCTCTCCGGCGGCAGCGGCACCAGCCCGGTGCTGTCCAGCGACGGCAAGACGCTCTACGTCGGCGACAACAGCAAGCGGCTGATCGCGGTGGACACCACCGACGGCCGCACCAAGTGGGTGCACCAGCTGGAATGGGCTCCGCAGGGCGGCTTTTCGGTGTCCGACGACGGCCTGATCATCCCCGCCGGCGACGACGGCTACCTGCTCGCCCTCCGTGACACCGGTGATGCCGCGGAAATTGTCTGGGAGCGTAAGGATCTCGCCTTGCGCGGCACCCCGGTGCAGACCGCGGGCGGCACCGGCTACACCACCGCCGCGATCGGCGACGGCCTCAACCTGATCACCTTCGACACCAAGACCGGCGCCACCATCGACTCCGATGTCCTGCCCGGCGCCCAGGGCAGCACCACCGGCACCTCCATCGGCCCCAAGGGCGAAGTCCTGGTAGCCACCCGCATCGGCGAACTCTTCACCTTCGAGCCCGAGCGCTGACCTTCTGCCGCGCACTTTTTCGCGTGCCGCGCACCTTTTCGTCGACGAATTGGTGCGCGCGGCGCTAAAAGGTGCGCGGCATTCGCACGATGCGCCCTGTGGGACGCGGGCGGTGCGCTGCCCGTGCGACGGCGCGGCGGAAGCGGTCCGCCAGGTTCGCTGTGGTGTCGAGGTCCGGCCAGGTCCAGCGGACGACTTCCCAGCCGAGGTCGCGTAGGTTGTCTTCGCGGAGTTTCTCCTCGTAGACGGTGGTCGCTGGTTCTGTCAGGCTCCCGTCGTACTTCAGTTTGCCGTCGAATTCGCCGATGATGCCCAGTTGCTCGAAGCAGAAGTCGACGCGCGCGACGAATCGACCGGACGTGTCCAGGATCGTGCTCTGTAACTCCGGGGTTGGCAGATCCAGGTCGGCGAGGACGACGCGGCTGCGGGATTCGCCGACGCTTTCGCTGCGCCCGTCGAGTAGTCCGATCGCTCGTGCGGCGACGCGGAAGCCAGGCCTGCCTTCTGCGTAAGACAGTGCCTGACAGAGGGTTTCGTGCGACAACTGGAAACGGCGTACTGCCGCATCGCCGACGGCCACGACAGCGTGAAACGCGGCGGTACGTGCGATATCGGCGACGGTGCGTGCCGGTGTGAATGCGCGTAACGCGCCGATCGAAACAACATCCGCCTCTTCGAACGGCGCACAGTGCACATGGAGATGTTTGCGGCGTCGGCCACCGCCCGCTCGGTGCCGAGTGACGTGCACGCGATCGAGCGCCAATCCCCACAACGGCAGATCCTGGACCACCGCTGCGGACTGATGGCTGAGGACCGCAGGTGCGGACAGGTGTGCTGCCGCTGCGTGGACGAAGGCGCGGTACCGCTGCTGCCGGTCCAACGTCTCGTACACCTGCGGTGGCAGATAGGAGCCGGGTCGTATCCGGTGCCAGCCGCAACGAGTGGTCAATCTCCGCAACTCGTGGTCGCTGAATCCTTCTGCCAGCGCCTCACTGCGCTGGATCGGTACGGTGCCCATTCGCCCATCGTGCCCGCTCCGCCCCTCGGACCAGCTCCGAAAACAGGTACCTGTGGACAGCCTCGCGCTGTGGATAACGCTCCCGCGTACCTATTGACGTGCCGCGCGCGTGTCAGCCGACGAACACGCGCGCGTGACGCAAAAAAGCGCGCGGCATTGCTGCGGACCGAACTGGCGACTACTTCGGGTCTCGTTCGGGGAGGGGGCGTTCGATGATGGTGGGGCGGCCCAGGGGGTTGCGGACGCGGCGTTTGGCGGCGTGGTAGACCTGGGCGGTTTCGGCGGCGACCACGTCCCAGGCGAAGTCGGCGGTGAGGCGTTCGCGGGCGGCGTAGGCGCGGTCCTGGGCGGCGGCCGGATCGTCGAGGGTGGCGCGGGCCGCCTCGACCAGGCCGTCGACGTCGGCCGGTTCGAACGAGGCGCCGGTGACGCCGTCGATCACGGCTTCGCCGAGCCCGCCCGCGGTGGAGGTGATCAGCGGGGTGCCCGCGGCGGCGGCTTCGAGCGCGACGATGCCGAACGGCTCGTACCGGCTCGGCAGCACGATGGCGTCGGCGCCGTGCAGCCAGCCGAGGAGTTCGGTGTGGTCGAGTTGGCCGGCGAAGGTGACCGCGCGGGCCACCCGGTGCACCCGGGCGCGTTCGCGCAGCCACTCGAACTGGGTGCCGACTCCGGCGATGGTGAGCGTGGTGCCGGGGTGCGCGCGCCGGATCCGCGGCAGCGCGGCGATCGCGTCCTGCACGCCCTTCTCGTATTCGAGGCGGCCGACGTACAGCAGCCGCGGCGGCCCGGTACGCGGCGAGCGCGGCCGAAAGGTCCAGGCGCCTACGTCGATTCCGTTGCGGATCACGGTCATCGGCACCCGCTCGGGTCCGTAGAGCCGTTCCACCTCGTCCTGCATGGAGGTCGAGCAGGTGATCAGCGCGTCGGATTCGTTGGCCAGCCACCACTCGACCGAATGCACCTGCCGGTTGACCTTGCCCGCGACCCAGCCGCTGTGCCTGCCCGCCTCGGTGGCGTGGATGGTCGAGACCAGCGGCACGTCGTAGTACTCGGCCAGCGCGATCCCCGGGTGCGCGACCAGCCAGTCGTGCGCGTGCACCACGTCGGGCGCCCAGCCGTCACCGATGCCCGGTTTGCCGAGCGCGATACCCGCGCGCACCATCGCGTGGCCCATCGCCAGCGTCCAGGCCAGCATGTCCTCGCCGAAGTCGAACACCGGCGGATCCTCCGCGACGGCCACGACCAGCACCCCCTCGGCGATGAAGGAGTGGGTCGGATGGGTCGAGGAGTCGGTGCCGGACGGCCTGCGCGCGAGCACGACCACTTCGTGGCCCGCCTTGGCCAGTTCGGTCGCCAGGTGGTGCACATGCCTGCCCAACCCGCCGACCACGACCGGCGGGTACTCCCACGACACCATCAAAATCTTCATGCATGTCCTTCTGCGGTGGACCGTTCAACGGGGCCCGATCCTGCGGCGGCGGCGTGCTGGGCAGGCACTGCGACGTGTGTTCCGGTTCCGGCGCTCGCGAGCCGCCGGGCGTCCACACCGGGGAACAGTCCGTCAGCCGCCCCCCATCCTGCCGCCAACTGGCGTGCTTTGGCGACTTGGCCCGCGCCGACGGCGGCCGCGATCTCCCGCACGGCGTGCGCGTGCCGGTGGGCGCGGTCGCGCGCGTAACCCGCGGCGGAGTCCTTGCTGACCATGAAGGCCCAGTCGCTGGACACGGTGAGGATCGCCTCGCGAAGCAACTGGTCGGCAACGTTGTCGCGGAGCCCGCGGCCGTCATCGGCGGCCCGCATCTTGTCGATGGTGTCGAGGGCGAGCCGCACGATGTCGTCGTTGAGGTCCACCAGGTCGCGCACCTGGTCACCGGCCCAGACCCGCCAGTCCTTGCCGGAACCCCACGACGAATCCGCCAAAGGCACAGGCGCACCGACGAATCCGCGCTCCCGGGCGTCAGCGAGCGTGCCGACGGTGATGCCCGCTGCGGGCAGCGCCCGCAACACCTGGGCCAACCACTGCGGGCCCTCGTGCCACCAGTGGCCGAACAATTCGGTGTCGAACGCGGCCACCACCAACGCGGGCCGGCCGATCCGCTCGGATTCGCCGATCAGTCGCTCGCGCACCGTCTGGACGAAATCATCCACATCGCGCACCACCGCCGCGGCCGCGAGCTCCGGGTCGTAGGGCGCCTTGTCCGGACCGGCCACCGTCTTACCGGTGACCCGCGCGGGCTTGAGGCCCGTCGCGTGGTCGTAGTGATGAAAGTCACGGTAGGCGCTCTGCCCGGGATAGCCGGACTTCGGCGACCACACCCGGTAGCTGACGTGCAGATCGCGACCGAACGCGACCACGTCGGACTCGCGTACCGGCCGCCCCAGGGTGGTGTCGCCGCGCAGGGCGGGTCCGTCGACCATGAAATGCGTCACACCGGCGGCGGCGTAGCCCGCTTCCATGCCGGGGGTGTAACCGCATTCGGGCGCCCAGATCCCGGTGGGGGTGTGGCCCCAGCGATGCCGGGCGTCGCCGAGGCCCTCGCTGAGCTGGAACTGACGCAGCCGCGGGTCGAGCAGCGGCTGGAACGGGTGCGCGAGCGGTCCGCCCAGCAGTTCGATGGCGTCGGCGTCGATGAGGTCGCGCCAGACCGGCGCCGCGCCGTGCCGCCAGTGTGTTTCGAAATCCGCGAGAGCCGCTGTGGCCAAACGATGTTCGTGCCCACCGAGTGCGCGGTTGCCCGCCATCGCGGCCTCGTCGGCGCGCAGCTGCCAGTTGCCGAGCCAGTGGTGCATGCCCGCGAGGCAGTGCGGGTCGTCCAGCTGTGCGGCGAGCACCGGCGTGATGCCCAGGCTGAGCAGGTGCGAACGCCCCTCGGCGGCAAGGGTTCTCAGTACTTCGGCAACGGGAAGGTAAGAGGCGGCCCAGGATTGGTACAGCCATTCCTCGCCGACCGGCCAGCGGCCGTGGTGCGCGAGCCAGGGCAGGTGCGAGTGCAGCACCAGGGTGAACTGGCCGGGTACCGCCCCGGTCAAGGCTTCACCGCGATGGCGACCAGGTCGAGGCTCGCGTCGATGTCGTCGGCGATCAGCACGAAGTCATCGATGGTGACGGCGGCGACGTCGGCGGTCAGCTCGGCCGGCCACGGTTCGCCGGCCAGCGCGCGCTCGATCTGGGCGTCGATGAACGAGCCACCGTGCTTGGCGTCCAACGCTTTCAGGCTCGGGCCGTGGTGCACGCCGGTCAGCTCGGCGACCTCGAACCCGGCCTCGACCAGCAGCTCGGTGAGTTCGGCGGCGTTCAGTTCACGGGTGTGGAACGGGTTGAGCGGGGTATCGCGTCCGGGCGAGAAGGTGATCCGGTTGGGCGTGCTGATCAGCAGTTCGCCGCCGGGTCGCAGCACCCGCAGGCATTCCCGGAGGAATTGGGCTTGATCCCAGAGGTGTTCGATCACTTGGAAATTCACCACCACGTCGACCGAGGCGTCGGCGAGCGGCAGTGCGGCGAGATTGCCCTGGATCATCTCGACGCGCGGATACCGCGTGCGCACGTGCTCGACCGCGCCCGTGTCGTAGTCGACGCCGGTGACCTTGGTGGCGACGCCGGCGATCATGTCGGCCCCGTAGCCTTCGCCGGATCCGGCCTCCAGCACGGTTTTTCCGGCGCAGCGGGGCAGCAGTTCGGCGTAGGCGATCTCGTGCCTGCGGAACCAGTAGTTCTCCTCGGCAATGCCGGGCACGGTCCGCTCGCCGGTCAACGGCAGCGGTTCGGCGTTGTTCGTGCCGGAAGTTTCGTCCACTGCGGCAGGGATCACAGCCTCGCTCATCATTCGCACGTTACTGGTACGTCTAGTTGCGAGACACTCGCACCCGCCTCCCGGACCGGCGCACCATATCGCCGGGGCTGGTGTTGTGAGAGAGAAGAGGATAAGTTACCCATGAGTAACTTAGCGTAGGGTAATGTCACGCCCGAGCTACTCACACGGACGTACGGCTCCCCGCTCGTGCGACCACCCACACGTGTAACCAGAACAGGAGGTCGACGAAGACCGATGCCGAACATCGTCGTACTCATCAAGCAGGTTCCCGACACCTGGTCCGAGCGCAAGCTGACCGATGGTGACTTCACCCTCGATCGCGAAGCCGCCGACGCCGTCCTCGACGAGATCAACGAGCGCGCCGTCGAAGAAGCGCTGCTGATCAAGGAAGCTCAGGGCGGTGAGGTCACCGTGCTGGCCGCCGGTCCCGATCGCGCGACCGAGGCCATCCGCAAGGCGCTGTCCATGGGCGCCGACAAGGCCATCCACATCAACGACCCGGCGATCCACGGCTCCGACGCCGTGCAGACCGCGTGGGTGCTGGCGAGCGCGCTCGGCCAGGTCGAGGGTGTCGAGCTGGTCATCGCGGGCAACGAGGCGACCGACGGTCGCGCGGGCGCCGTGCCGGCCATCATCGCCGAGTACCTGGGCCTGCCGCAGCTGACGCATCTGCGCAAGCTCACCGTCGACGGTGACAAGATCACCGGCGAGCGCGAGACCGACGACGGCGTGTTCAAGCTGGAGGCCACCCTCCCGGCGATCGTCAGCGTCACCGAGAAGATCAACGAGCCGCGCTTCCCGTCCTTCAAGGGCATCATGGCCGCGAAGAAGAAGGAAGTGCAGACCTTCACGCTGGCCGACCTGGGCGTCGACCCGTCGACCGTGGGCGTCGCGAACGCCGGCAGCGCGGTCAGCGCGGCCACACCGAAGCCGCCGCGCACCGCGGGCGAGAAGATCGCGGACGAGGGCGACGGCGGCACCAAGATCGCCCAGTACCTCGTCGGTCAGAAGATCATCTGATTTCGCGCCGAGACTGCTTAGGAGAGAACACAAATGGCTGAAGTACTTGTGCTCATCGAGCACGCGGACGGTGCGATCAAGAAGGTCAGCACCGAGCTCCTGACCGCCGCCCGCAACCTGGGCACCCCGGCCGCCGTGGTGCTGGGCACCGCGGGCACCGGCGAGAAGCTGGCCGACGCGCTGGCCGCGGCGGGCGCCGAGAAGATCTACATCGCCGAGTCCGACGACGTGGACAACTTCCTGGTCACCCCGAAGGTCGACGTGCTCGCCGGCCTGACCGAGCAGGCCTCGCCTGCCGCCGTCATCGTCGCCGCCTCGGCCGAGGGCAAGGAGGTGTCGGGCCGCCTCGCCGCGCGCATCGGCTCCGGCCTGCTGGTCGACGTGATCGACGTGAAGTCCGACGGCACCGCCGTGCACTCCATCTTCGGTGGCGCGTTCACCGTCGACGCCAAGGCCACCGGCGACGTGCCGGTGATCTCGGTGCGCCCGGGCGCCATCGAGGCGTCCGCGCAGGCCGGCGCCGGTGAGAAGGTCACCGTCGACGTGCCCGCGCAGGAAGACGGCGTGACCAAGGTGACCTCCCGGGAGCCGGTCGTCGCCGGTGACCGTCCGGAGCTCACCGAGGCGACCATCGTCGTCTCCGGTGGCCGTGGTGTCGGTTCCGCCGACAACTTCTCGGTGGTCGAGGCGCTGGCCGACTCGCTGGGTGCCGCCGTCGGCGCCTCGCGTGCCGCGGTCGACTCCGGCTACTACCCGGGCCAGTTCCAGGTGGGCCAGACCGGTAAGACGGTCTCGCCGCAGCTCTACATCGCGCTCGGCATCTCCGGTGCCATCCAGCACCGGGCCGGCATGCAGACCTCGAAGACCATCGTCGCGGTCAACAAGGACGAAGAGGCCCCGATCTTCGAGATCGCGGACTACGGCATCGTCGGCGACCTGTTCAACGTGGCACCGCAGCTGACCGAGGCGGTCAAGACCCACAAGGGCTGATCCCGGCCGACCAAAAGTAGTGGCCCCGACTGAAATTCAGTCGGGGCCACCTCTTTCGTTGCAGTGCAATCGGGTGACGTGAGCAGCTAGAGTTTGCGAAACATACGCGCTCTGCAAGCCCGAAGGGGACGCCGGGAGGGGTGGCATGGTAGAAGGCGGTGAAAGTCTCGGAGCCCAGTCTGCGTCGTTGAGTCTGGATGGTGGCTTGCCGATGACCGCGCGGCAGGAACAATTCAGCCTGGCGTTTGTTCGCATGGTGGCTGCAGCGGCTGGCTGCTCGATCAAGAGCCATGAGACGGATTACGACGGCGTCGACATCACGATTGTCGCGTCTGCGGAGTACACGAGGTACTACTGCCCAGAGTTCGAGATGCAGCTCAAGTGCACGACACAGAGTCGGTTGCTAGAGGCTGATCACCTGGCGTGGACACTGAAACGTGATCGGTTTCTCAAGCTGGTGAGCCCCAAACGGTTTGCACCGGCGCTGCTCGGAGTGCTGCTCATACCCGAGAATCCTGACCAGCTACTCGATCTTTCCGAAGCGGGTTTGACCAGCTCGAGCCGTATGTACTGGGAACATGCGAAGAAGCTTGGCGAGATCGAGGATGGTAAGGCCAGCAAGACAGTGCACCTGCCCAGGTGCAACCTGTTTGACGTGGGCAGTCTTCAGGGCATCATGCAGGTAATCGGCGAAGGAGGTCAGTGGTGAAGAAAGCTCCGCTCGACGCTCTGTCTGAGGTCGCGTCCTCGTTGTCGCCGCCGGCCGTCTCACAGTATCTGGCTAGTCATGACTGGCAGCTGGAAGCTCGTGACGACGACGTAAAGGAAATCTGGCGCCTGCCAGGAAAAGATGGCCTTCAAGGCCGGGTCATGGTGCCTCTGGCTACTGACTATGTCGACTTTCCCGTGCGTTTTCGTGACACTCTCCAGGCGCTTGCCACGATCTACGACTGGGATCTCCGGCAATTAGCCGAACGCATCGTTGCGGCGCGTGCCGATCTCTTCTTTGTCCGGCTTGATCAAGAAATGACCGATGGGACGATCCCATTTCGTCAGGCAGAGACGACGTTGGAGGCGCTGTTCACGATGTTGAGGGCCGCCGCGACGACTGCTGATGATCCGACGCATTCGCACCGTGGTAGGAGATCGGCAACGGTCACCGACTTCCTCGAAGAGGACATCCGCCTCGGACACACAAAACGCGGTAGCTTCGTGTTCACCGTAGTAACTCGGCTGGGCGATGTCGTGCCGTCGCATGGGGACGGATCTTCGGCTGTGCCTTTTCCTCGTAAGGTGATGACAACGTTGGCTACAGGTCTGCAGTCGACTCGGCAGCTAGCCCTCGATTGGGACGAGCGCGCTCTGGACAAGGCTGGGCAGCTGGGGCTGAGTGCCAGTCTGGTCGAGTCGGTCCTGGAAATGACTCAGCCGGAAACGCTACGTGCGCTTGATTTGTCGTTCGATTGGGCGGCAACGATGCCGCCACCTGAAATCAGTGCCTCGCGGATCATTGTCGATCGCAATGCAATGGCTGGTTTGCCGCGGGTGCGCGAACGGCTTGTCAGGCGTGAGGAACCGCCACGCTACGTGACACTGCTCGGTACTGTGCGCACGCTCAATCGGGACGACCTTGGCGACGAGGATCAAGAAGCCACAAGCATTGTGCTTTCCACACATGTGGACGGTCGACCACGAAAGGTTCACGTACCACTGGCTGGTGAGGAATACGTATGGGCGATCCGTGCGCACCAGAGTAAGCAACCCATCGTGGTATCAGGTGACTTGATCTTCGAACGCGGTGTTTGGCGGCTCACTGGTGCAATCAGTGTGGACTCGAGCTTTGTCGATCGCCGGACCTGAGTTCGCCTGCCGAGAAGTGGTGGGTGCACCGCGGTAGGCGTATCGGTTCAGTTGCGGTGCAATCCGGCGAGCAAGGTGGTGAGGATCGGGGAGCGGCGCACGTCGCTGCGCAGCACCGCCGAGACCGGGATGCGCAGTTTCTGTTCGGCCAGTTTCAGTACGACCAGCCCCTCGGTGGAACTCTCCGCGTAGAGGACGGTCCACGCGTCGGGCCGGTTGATCAATTCGAGCGTCGCGGTGTGGTCGGGCGGGATCGGCGGGCCGAAGGTGGGACCGGTGGGCAGCTCGGCGAACGCGGACCGAATCACGGTGTGCAACAGCACCTGTTCCTGTTCCGGCGGCAGCAGCAGGGGATAGCGGCTCAGGTCGGACAGCGTCACCGTTTCCCGGGTGGCGAGCGGATGCGCGCTAGAGGTCGCGATCACCAGATCCTCCACCCACAGCTGCTCCACCTCCAGTCCCGGCTGATCGACGCTGCCGCGGATGAGCGCGAGGTCGCAGTCGCCGTCCGCGACCGCGGTGATCCGCTGCCGGAACGGTTTGATCACGAACTCGATCTCGGCCTCCGGGTGCGTCGCTCGCGCGCCGGCGATGGCGGACAGCGATCTGGTCGCGAAGGACATGTTCGCGGCGAGCCGGATGCGCGGGCCCACCGTGCGCACCGCCGCCCGGATCGCCGATTCCAGGCTCAGCATCTGTTTCGCAAGGGGAAGTAGCCGTGCGGTGGCGTCGGTGGGTACCACTGATCTTGTAGAGCGTTCGAACAGTTGCACGCCGAGGTCGCGCTCGAGCCGGGAGATCTGATGGCTGATCGCGGACTGTGAGATAAAGCACCGTGCGGCCGCTCCGCTGAAGCTGAGCTCCTCGCAGACAGCGACGAAGTAGGTGAGCTGCCGTAGTTCCACAGCGCCTCCGATTAATGACGGATCGAGATAAGAGTCATCTGCATTATGCGCCCTGACACCTGAAATATCTCGCTTCCGGATGACGGTTGGTAATGAGAGAAGGAGGCTGTCATGCAGTACGTGGATGCGGGAATCGAGACCGCGGGTGTTGTCATCGTCGGATCGGGATTCGGCGGGCTGTCCGCCGCCAAGCAACTTGCCAAGTCGGGTATCGATTACGTGCTGATCTCCAGCACGCCGGAGCACCTGTTCCAACCGTTGTTGTACCAGGTAGCGACCGGTGTGCTGGCATCGGAGGAGATCGCCCCGCCGATCGCGGGCATTCTGCGCCGGCACCGCGAGGCCGACGTGCGCCTCGGCAAGGTGGTCGCCATCGACCCGGACAGGGCGATCGTCACTTATGAGCAGGACGGCACGCAGCACCGGATCCGCTACGGTTCGCTGATCGCCGCCACCGGTGCCAGCCAGTCCTATTTCGGCCGCGACGATTTCGCCGAGAAGACCTTCTCGCTCAAGACCATCGATGACGCGAAACTGCTGCGCGCGCAGATCCAGCGGGTGTTCGCCGAGGCCGCGGGCGCCGACGAGGAGACCAGGCGCAGGCTGCTGAGCTTCGTCGTGGTCGGCGCGGGCGCCACCGGCGTCGAGGTCGCGGGTCAGCTCAAAGAACTGGCGAAACGGTATTACCACCAAGAGGTTTCGGTGACGCTGGTCGAGGGCGCGGGCGAGGTGCTGCCCCCGTTCGGCGGCGGACTCTCGGAGTACGCGAAGAAGTCGTTGACCCGCTCGGGCGTCGAGGTGCTGCTCGGCACCTTCGTCACCGATATCGAGCACGGCAAGGTCACCGTCAAGGACAAGACCGGGGTCGAGCACGGCATCGCGGCCGAGACGGTCGTCTGGTCGGCGGGCGTACAGGCGGGCGGCTTCGCGAAGATCCTGGCCGAGGCCACCGGCGTGGCGACCGACCGCGCGGGCCGGCTGCTGATCAATCCGGACCTCACCGTCGGCGGCTACGCCGATATCTACGCGATCGGCGATATGACCTCGCTCAACGGCTACCCGGGACAGTCGCCGGTGGCCATGCAGGAGGGCAGGCACGCCGCCGACATCATCCGCCGCAAGAAGCCGGCCGGGACCGCGTTCAAGTACTGGGACAAGGGCAGCATGGCGGTGATCAGCCGGTTCAGCGCGGTCACCAAGCTCACCGACAAGATCACCTTCCGGGGCGTGCTCGCCTGGTTCGTGTGGCTCGCGGTGCACCTGTTCTATCTCGTCGGCTTCCGTAACCGGTTCGCCGCCGTCGCCTCCTGGCTGGTTGCCTTCATCGGCACCGGCCGTCCCGGTTTCGCCGAGGTGGACAAGGCGCAGCGACCGGTCGGCGCCGAGGAACGCACCGCCGCTTGACAGTTCGCGGCGCACACCGCCCGAACACGACGTGAAGTCGCATCGCGCCACTCGCGGTGCGACTTCGTGCTGTTCGCGCCGCGTTCGAATGGTGTTCACGGACAACGCTTCCGACGGCTGAAAGCCTTGTTTTCGGCGCGCGGGCGCGAACGCGGTGCGACGCCGGGATGAACGCACGGTGTGATCCGCATCTCGTTCACCGAACCGGCATCGCGGGGACACTTCGAGGTTGCTCCAGCGCAGCTTCAGCCTGGCTTCATCACGGATATGACAGCATCGCTCAGCGATTCGATCAGGGGTGGCGACCGGGCGAAGGGCGCGATCACGTCGGTGTTGGCCGCTCCGGCCCGCTCGACGGACACCGGGGAACAACGAGCACGGTACTCGCTGGTTGTTTCCTCCGACACCGAGCACCGCATCGCGGCGCAGCGGCTACGTTACGGCGTCTTCGCGAACGAGCCCGGTTTCCGGATTCCCGACAACGGCACCGGACTGGACGCCGACCGGTTCGACGACCACTGCGACCACATGCTGGTGCGCGACGATCTGACCGAGGAGTTCGTCGGCTGCTACCGCATGCTCCCGCCGGACCAGGTCGCCGCCGCGGGCGGGTACTACACGGCCACGGAATTCGAACTGTCCCAACTGGATCCGACCGGACGGCGGATCGTGGAGATGGGCCGGGCCTGCGTCGTGCCGGAGCACCGCAACGGTTCGGTGCTCACCCTGATGTGGGCGGGCATCCTGCACTACATCCAGCTCACCGGCTACGACTGGGTGATGGGCTGCGCGTCCGTGCCGATGCAGGACACGCCTGCCGACGCGCCCGGCGTGAACGTCCGCGGCGTACGTGACCTGCTGCTCGGCCGGCATGCCTGCGATCCCGAGCGCCGGGTGCGGCCGTATCGTCCGGTCGTGGTCGACGGTCAGACCCTCGATGAGATGACCCCGCCCGCGCGACCCAAGCTGCCGCCGCTGCTGCGCGGCTATCTGCGCCTGGGCGCGGAGATCTGCGGCGAGCCCGCGCACGATCCGGACTTCGCGGTCGCCGACTTCGTCGTGCTGCTCGGGCTGGACACGATCAACACCCGCTACCTCGAGCGGTTGCAGGGCGCAGCCGCCAATTTCGACGGAGGACGGTGAGCGACATGGTGTTCGACGCACCACCCGCCGAAGCGAAGGCGCACTCGTGGATGCCGTCGAGCCCGTGCGGGCCCGGCTGCATCGAGCCGATCGATGCGGTCGGCACCGGGCGCGTGCTCGGCAGGTTACTCGGCGTGGCCGGGCTGCTGATCAGCTTCCCGATGGTGAATCTGGTTACCCCGCAGGGCAAACGAGAACATCTCCAGCGCGGCTACGCGCGAACCCTGTTGAGTTGTCTCGGTATGGAATTGCGAATAGTCGACCGGCGGGTCGACACGAACGGGCGCGGCGCTGTCGATGAGGGCAGCACCGCGCCCGTTGCGTATGGCGAGCGAGGCGCCGGGGTCATGGTCGTGGCCGGACATATCGGCTGGACCGATATCGTCGCGCTGGCCGCGGTACAGCCGCTGGGCTTCGTCGCCCGCGCCGACATGGTCGACTGGCCGGTGCTCGGCAAACTCGCCACGCTGATGCGCGTCATCCCGATCGAGCGGGAAAAGCTGCGTGCGCTGCCCGGGGTGGTCGCGCAGATCGGCGCCCGGCTCGCGGCGGGCGAGCGGATCGCGGTGTTCCCGGAGGGCACCACCTGGTGTGGCCGCGCATACGGCAGCATGCGACCCGCGCTGTTCCAGGCCGCGGTAGACACCGGGACCGCGGTGCAGCCGGTGCGGCTGCGCTACCTGGATCGGCACGGAAAGCAGTGCACGGTACCGGGATTCGTGGGCGAGGACACCTTCGCGTCGTCGGCCAAGCGGGTGCTCCGCTCGCGCGGCATGGTCGCCGAGGTGGTGCTCGAGCCGCTGCAGCAGCCGGGCACCGACCGGCGGGATCTGGCGCGGCGGTGCGCGGCCGCAGTGCGCGGCACGGAGCTGTCGCGGCACGGCGAGTTCGACGCCACGGTCTGGATCGAGGCCGGATCGACCCGGGTCCAGGACCCGTCCGTCGCCTCGGACGCACCCGAGGTACGCAGGCCGGTGCGCCGGCTTCCGCTGCTGCGCGGTCGTGCGCGCCGGACGGAAGCGGTCGCCGGATAGCTCGACCTATCGACGGGAGCGGCAGGGAAAACCCTTGCCGCTCTTCGTCGTTCTACGCGGCCGGTCTGGTGCGTAGCGAGCGACTATGGGGTGCCGAGTGATTCGGCGATGCGGGCGGCCATGAGCGTCGCGATGCCCGACGGGCGTTGCGGATCGAGTCCGGTGAGCTCGGCGACCCGGTTCAGCCGGTAGGTGATCGTGTTGCGGTGCACGAACATCTCGCGGGCCACCGCATTCTGGTTGAAGTCGCGATCGATGAACAGGCCGAGGGTTTCGCGCAGCACCGGCTGATCCGCGAGCGGTTCGAGCAGGCCGACCAGGGCGGTCCTGGCCGGTTTCGCCGTCGCGACCAGGTATTCGAACATCATCGCCTGCCGGCGGCAGACCAACTCGGGCCAGCGGGTGCTCCGCGCGACCTCGGCCACGGCCTGCGCTTCCGCGTAGGCGGCGGGGATATCGGCGTGGTGCACCGCCGCCGCGACGCCGATCCACAACTGCGGCTGCCCGGCCGAGATCGCGGTGAGTTGCGCCGCCAGCGCGGCGACCGCGGCGTCTTCCTCGACGGCGGTGTCGTACGGGATGAGCGCGGTCCAGCCGCCGCCGTCACGGCGCAGGAAGGCGCCGGGCATGCCGTGAAAGGTGTTGCGCAGCAAAGTGACCGAGCCGGGGCTCGGGTCGCCCAGGCGCACGACCGCGATCAGGAACGCGGGCGCGATCGCGATGTCCTGGCCGGTCGCCCACTCGACCGGATCGCGCCCGTTGAGCAAGGCGTCGGCGATCTCCCGGTGCCGTTCGATGATGTCCCAGCGGGGTTGGCGGATGTCCTCGACCACCGCGGCGGCGATCCGGGTGGTGATCAGGCCCAGATAGTCGTTGAGCTGAAAGGGCAACGCCGCGGGCAGCGGCGCCTGCTGCTCGGCCGACCACTGCTGCATCAGCTGCGACCACAGGAACGACACACCCAGGCGATAGTTGGTCATCGCTTCGGTGAGTTCCATGCCCTGCCGGACGAGACCCACCGCCCGATCCACGAGCGGTTGCGTCTCGGCTTCGGACGGCTCGACGCCGGTACGCGCGAACTCGAAGAACAGGTCGACGTTCAGTTCCGCGCCGGGCCGGAAGTCCGCGTCCATCAGGGTGGGCGACAACTGGTCGTACGGCGCGGCTCCGACGGTGAATTCGCTGATCAAGGCGGCGGCGAGAGCGTGCAGGCGGGCGAGTACCGCATCGGGCGCGGTCGTGTTCTCGGCGTCCTCACGGTGCGGCACCGGCATTCACCCCTACTTCGGCAGAGTCGGAAACGTGCTGCTCGAATCATCACATCCGGGCGCGTGGCGGCCGCTGCGCAGCGTCGGCGGTGTCGGCCACGAAAGATCCGGCTGATCTCACCTGCACCGATTGTGCACAGTGGCGAGTGCCGGTCGCCCTTTTTCGGCGGGGTGCCGATTGACGAGGCAAACCGCGTGGTTTGGAATTGATGGAGTACGACACAAGCGCATAGCGAATGTGGGGCTACTCATAGTGATACATTGCACCGCATTGCAGGAGTCGAGGTGAGGGACTCGCTGTATTCGTGGAGATCCGTGTTCGGCGCGTGATCGAACGGAACAGCGTCGAGTCGGCAATCTCGGCGGATCTTTCGCCATAACACTGATCGTTTCGTCGTGTGATCTCTCGTCGAGGAGTGCGCCATGCGTGTCGTCGGATTGCGGTACCTGTTGCGCCGGTGGTCGACCGTGCCGTTCGTGGTGTTGTGTGCGGTCAGCCTGGTGGCCACCGCCGGGACGGTGGCGGCCGAACCGGTGCCCGTGCAGCCGGTGCTGCCGTTTCCCATCCCGCCGACGCCGCCGGAATTCGACCCGGCGTTCTATGAGCCGGACCCGGCCGTCGTGGCGGCCAAGAAGCCCGGCGAGATCATCGCGGCGCGCGAGGTCCACGTCTCGCTCTATTCGGTGCTGCCGTACAACGTCGACGCCTGGCAGTTGTCGTTCCGTTCCACCAACACCAGGGACGAACCGATCGCGGCGGTTACCACCGTGGTCAAACCTCGCGGCAACAACAACGGTGTGCCGCGCAATCTGCTGTCCTATCAATTCGCCCCCGACTCCAGCGCGAAATACTGTTCACCGTCCTACGTGCTGCAATTGGCCTCGGTGCCGCCGAATATCACCGGGGCACTGAATATTCCGGTCGAGTTCATCAACGCGATCACCACGGTCGGGCTGGGCTGGGCTCTGAACATGCCCGATTACGACGGCCCCGACATGGCCTTCGGCGCGGGTCCGCTCAATGCGCGGATCACGCTGGACAGCATCCGCGCCGCGGAGAACTTCGATCTGCTCGGACTCGAAGGGGCCGCCACCAAAGTGGGTCTGCTCGGCTACTCCGGCGGTGCTATCGCTACCGGTCACGCGGCCGAACTCAAGGCGTCCTATGCACCGGAACTCAATGTCGTCGGTTCGGCGATGGGCGGCATCCCCGCCGACCTGGTCCGGATGATCAAGCTGGCCAGCAACAATGCCGGCTCCGGCCTGCTGCTGTCGGGCATGCTGTCCGCCGCGCGCGAATATCCGGACCTGGCACAGTATTACGACCAGCACATGAACGGCTTCGGTAAAGCGATGGCGGCGGTGAAGGCCCCGTTCTGCCTGTGGTCGGCCGCGGTGCTGCCGTTCGTGAACCTGCCGGGCCTGTTCGACAGCCCGGACGTGTTCAGCGATCCGGTGCCCGCCGCGGTGTTCGAGAAGCTGCGGATGGGTCACTCGACTCCTGATATGCCGGTCTTCATGTTCCAGGCCAATCCCGACTGGATCGTGCCGGTCGGCCCGGTCAACGACCTCTACGCGCACTACTGCGAGGACCCGAACGCCCGCGTCGAATACATGCGCGACAACTTCAGCGAGCACTTCTCCTTGCTGGCGATCGCGTGGGCGAAGGAGACCACCTGGCTGAAGGACCGCTTCGACGGGGTGCCGGTGCAGCAGGGCTGCGTCTTCAACGACGTCGGATCGATGGCGCTGGACCCGGCGACCTGGCCCGAATGGCTGCGCAAGGTCGCCACCTTCGTCCCCGCGGTCTTCCAGTACCCGATCGGGAACTGACCCGGCCGCCGACCCGCGTGGGGAGACACGCCTGCCGGGAATAGCCGAACACCGTCACCGGGTTCTGGTTGGTGGGTGAGTCGTAGCTCACTGGGGGGACACCCCGCAGATACGCAGGTCAACGCTGGGATAGGCTTTCTAGGTCATGATGGCGGGTTTTTCGGGTCCGGAGCACAGTGCGGCGCCCCAGACGGTCTACCTCGATCATGCGGCCACCACGCCGATGGTGCCTGCCGCCATCGAGGCGATGACGGCTGCGCTCGGGCTGGTGGGGAACGCGTCGTCGCTGCACGGCTCGGGCCGTGCCGCCCGCCGCACGCTGGAGGAGGCGCGCGAATCGATCGCCGCCGATCTGGGCGCCCGGCCCTCGGAGGTCATCTTCACCTCCGGTGGTACCGAGAGCGACAACCTGGCGGTCAAGGGCATCTACTGGGCCCGCCGCGACGCCGAGCCGCGCCGGACCCGGATCATTGCGAGTTCGATCGAGCATCACGCGGTGATCGACGCCGTCGAGTGGCTGGAACAGCACGAAGGCGCGCGGGTGACCTGGCTGCCGGTGGACGCCGAGGGCGTGGTCTCGCCGCGCACACTGCGCGCCGCGCTCGCCGCCGACCCCGGCGACGTCGCGCTCGTCACCGTGATGTGGGCGAACAACGAGGTCGGCAGCATCCAGCCGATCGGCGAATTGGCCTCCGTGGCACAGGAATTCGGCGTACCCATGCACAGCGACGCGGTGCAGGCCGCGGCGCAGCTGCCGATCGATTTCGCCGCGAGCAACCTCTCGGCGGCGAGCTTCGCCGGGCACAAGGTCGGCGGCCCGCACGGCATCGGCGTGCTGCTGCTGGGCCGGGAGGTGCCCTGTGTGCCACTGCTGCACGGCGGCGGGCACGAGCGCGACCTGCGTTCCGGGACCTCCGATATCGCCGCCGCGGTCGGCCTGGCCACCGCACTGCGCCATACCGTGCGCGAATTGCCCACGCGCACCGCGGAACTGACCACCCTGCGGGACGGTCTGATCGACGGCGTCCAGGCCATCGAGCCGGACGCGGTGCTCAACGGCGCCCCCGGCGAGCGGCGGCTGCCCGGCAACGCGCACTTCACTTTCCCCGGCTGCGAAGGTGATTCGCTGCTGATGCTGCTCGACGCGGCGGGGGTGGAATGCTCGACCGGCTCGGCGTGCACCGCCGGTGTCGCGTCGCCGAGTCACGTGCTGATCGCCATGGGCGTCGAACCGTGGCAGGCCCGCGGCTCGTTGCGATTCTCGTTGGGGCACACCTCGACCCGCGCCGAGGTGGACCGATTGTTGGAGGTGCTGCCCCAGGTGGTGCAGCGGGCCAGGGCCGCGGGTCTGGCCGGTGCGAAGGGAGGTGTTTGATGCGGGTACTCGCCGCGATGAGTGGTGGTGTCGATTCGGCAGTGGCGGCGGCGCGTGCGGTCGACGCGGGTCACGAGGTGGTCGGCGTGCATCTGGCACTGTCCGCGACGCCCGGCACGCTGCGGACCGGCTCGCGGGGTTGCTGCTCGAAGGAGGACGCGGGCGATGCCCGGCGTGCCGCCGACGTGCTCGGCATCCCGTTCTACGTCTGGGATTTCGCGGATCGCTTCAAGGAAGACGTGATCGACGATTTCGTCGCCGCCTACGCGGCGGGGGAGACGCCGAACCCGTGCCTGCGCTGCAACGAGAAGATCAAGTTCTCGGCGCTGGCCGACCGCGCGGTGGCGCTCGGCTTCGACGCCGTGGTCACCGGGCACTACGCGCGCCTCGACGACGGTGTGCTGCGCCGCGCCGTGGACGCCGACAAGGACCAGTCCTACGTGCTCGCCGTGCTGAACGCCGAGCAGCTCTCGCGCGCCATGTTCCCGGTGGGCGACACCCCGAAGCCGCGAATCCGCGAGGAGGCCGCCGAGCGCGGGCTGGCCGTCGCGAACAAGCCCGACTCCCATGACATCTGCTTCATTCCCTCCGGCGACACCCGCGCCTTCCTCGGCGCGAAGATCGGCATCCGGCCCGGCGCGGTGGTCGACGCCGACGGGCAGGTGCTCGGCGAACACGAGGGCGTGCACGGGTTCACGATCGGCCAGCGCAAGGGACTCGGCCTGCCGGGCCCGGCGGCCGACGGCAAGCCGCGCTACGTGACGGGCATCGACCCCGATTCCGGCACCGTCCGGGTCGGCTCGGCCGAGGACCTCCAGGTGTGGACCGTCGACGCCGAGCGCGCCATCTGGACCTCGGGTACCGCGCCCGCGGGGCCGATCGAGTGCGTCGCGCAGGTGCGCGCGCACGGTGGCACCGCGCCCGCGATCGCCGAGGCCGTCGGCACCGGGCTCACAGTGCGTTTGCGCGCGCCGCTGACCGGTGTCGCCCGCGGTCAGGCGGTCGTCCTGTACCGCCCGGACGAGCAGGGTGACGAAGTGCTCGGCAGCGGCACCATTTCCGGTACCGGTGGAGCGGACAGCACCGCCGCGAACAGCGAAGCCGCCTCCGCGACACGATGATTCGCGCCGCGGCGGCGGTATCGTGCCGCCGCGGTATCGATGTCCGCGGCGTTTCGTGGAATTCGCTGGGCGCGCACAATGATCGGAGCGCATCGGGGACCGGTGTGCGCACATGATGATCGACCGACGGAAACGGGCAACGGTGTATCAGGACGGCATGGGCGAGGGACGCGACAGCGAAGCCGACGGCGAGCCCGCGGCTCGCCCCCTCTTGCGCGGCGGTATCGCGACGGGCGTCGGTTCGTGGCCGGGCACCGACCCGCGGGAAGCCGCCGCGACCATCCTCGGCGAGCTGCCGGAGCTACCGCACCTGGCGGAGCTGCCGGGGCGGGGCGCAGGCGCAGATCTGATCGGGCGCATGTCGGCTCTGCTGGTGGACATGCGCTTCGACACCACAACCCGCGGTTACCGGCTCGCGCCGCGGCCGGGTGCGCTGTCCAGGCGGGCCCGCGACCTGCTGCGCGCCGACCTAGACGCGCTCGAAGAGGTCTGGGAGACAACGGGTTCGAGTGGGCCGATCAAGTTACAGGTCGCGGGTCCGCTGACGCTGGCGGCGCAGGTGGAACTGCCGCACGGGCACCTGGTGCTCACCGATTCCGGTGCGCTGCGCGATCTTTCGGAGTCGCTGGCCGAGGGGCTGCGCGAGCACGTCGCGGAGGTGCGTAAACGGCTCGGCGCGCAAGTGCTGCTGCAAGTGGACGAACCGTCGTTGACGGCGGTGCTCGACGGATCGCTGCGCGGTGTCAGCGTGCTGGACACGGTGCGCGCCATGCCGGAACCCGAAGCGCTCGCCACGCTCGACTCCGTGCTCGCGGCGCAGTCCGCGCCGGTGCTGCTGCACAGCTGTGCCGCCCCGCCCGCGCTCGGCTTCCTGCGCCGAACCAGCGCGGCCGCAATCGGATTCGATCTGGCCACGATCGGCACGAAGGAACTCGACCCGGTGGGCGAGCTGCTCGACGCCGGCAAACATCTGGTACTCGGTGCGGTGCCCACCACCCCCGCCCCCGTCATGCCGGGCTGGCGCGCGCTCGCCGAACCCGGTGTCCGCCTGGTCGATCGGCTCGGCTTCCCCCGCTCGACCCTGGCGACCCAGATCCTGATCAGCCCGGCGTGCGGCCTGGGTAACGCACCACTGACCTGGGCCCGCCAGGCCCTGAGCCGCGCCGCCGAGGTCGCGCGCGCCTACGCGGAGGACCCGGAGTCCCTCACCTTCGAGTGAGGTGCGGGGCGCCGACGCGGGGCCGCGACGTGCGCGAACACTGCCGTGAGATGTCGGTGGCCTCGGCTAATGTGCGTTGGGTGAGTGACAGCAGTGCGGTGGACAACGACACGAACGCACCCGCCCCGGCGACGGCCGAGCAACGCGTGCAGTGGCAGCAGCTGGCGGACGAGGTGCGCGAGCATCAGTTCCGCTACTACGTGCGCGACTCGCCGATCATCACCGACGGCGAATTCGACACGCTGCTGCGCCGCCTGCAGGCCATGGAGGAGCAGCACCCTGACCTGCTCACTCCGGATTCGCCGACCCAGTTGGTCGGCGGCGGGTTCGCGACCGACTTCACCGCGGTCGACCACCTGGAGCGGATGCTGTCGCTGGACAACGTGTTCGACTTCGACGAGCTGCGCACCTGGGCGAGCCGCGTCGAGGCCGAGACCGGGCCCGATCTGCACTATCTGTGCGAGGTGAAGATCGATGGCGTCGCACTGAACCTGGTGTACGAGAACGGGCGGCTGGTGCGCGGGGCGACCCGCGGTGACGGGCGCACGGGCGAGGACGTCACGCTCAACGCGCGCACCATCGAGGACATCCCGGGCGAGCTGACGCCCAGCGCCGAGTTCCCGATCCCGGCCTTGCTCGAGGTGCGCGGCGAGGCGTACATGCGGCTCGAGGACTTCGAGACGCTCAACGCGGCCATCGTGGCCGAGGGCAAACCGCCGTACGCGAATCCGCGCAACACCGCGGCCGGCTCGCTGCGGCAGAAGGACCCGGCGGTCACCGCACGCCGCCGGCTGCGGATGATCTGCCACGGCTTCGGCCGCATCGAGGGCTATGCTCCGGCTTCGCAGCACGAGGCCTATCGGGCGCTGGCGGCCTGGGGCCTGCCGGTGTCCGAGCACACCAAGCTGGTGCAGGGCATCGACGCCGTCATCGAACGCGTCGCGTACTGGGGCGAGCATCGCCACGATATCGAGCACGAGATCGACGGGCAGGTCGTCAAGATCGACGAGATGGCCCTGCAGCGCAGGCTCGGGTCCACCTCGCGCGCGCCACGCTGGGCGATCGCCTACAAGTATCCGCCGGAGGAGGCGACGACCAAGCTGCTGAACATCGAGGTGAACGTCGGCCGCACCGGCCGGGTCACCCCGTTCGCGGTGATGGAGCCGGTGTCCATCGCGGGATCGACGGTCTCGATGGCCACGCTGCACAACGCGTCGGAGGTCGAACGCAAGGGCGTGCTGATCGGCGACACGGTCACCATCCGCAAGGCGGGCGACGTGATTCCCGAGGTGCTGGGTCCGGTGGTGGACGCGCGCACCGGCGCGGAGCGCGCATTCGTGATGCCGACGCACTGCCCGGCCTGCGGCACCGAATTGGCCCCGCAGAAGGAGGGCGACGCCGATATCCGCTGCCCGAACCAGCAGTTCTGTCCCGCCCAGCTGCGTGAGCGGGTGTTCCACGTGGCGGGTCGCGGCGCGTTCGATATCGAGTCGCTCGGGTACGAGGCGGCGAACGATCTGCTGAAGTCGGGGGTGATCACCGACGAGGGTGATCTGTTCGACCTCGATGAATCCCGCTTGCTGGCCACCACGCTGTTCGCCAACAAGGACGGCGGGTTGTCCGCGAACGGCCGCCGCCTCCTGGACAACCTGGACGCGGCCAAGAGCCGGCCGCTGTGGCGGGTGCTGGTGGCGTTGTCGATCCGGCACGTCGGGCCCACCGCCGCACGGGTATTGGCGCGGGAGTTCGGCAGTCTCGACCGGATCCAGGACGCCTCGGCCGAGGAGCTGGCCGCCGCCGACGGGGTCGGGCCCACCATCGCGGCGGCGGTCGCGGAATGGTTCACCGTCGAATGGCATCGCGCGATCGTCGGCAAGTGGCGCGCCGCGGGCGTGCGGATGGCCGACGAGCGCGACGAGTCCATTGAGCGCACGCTCGAAGGGCTCTCCATCGTCGTCACCGGCTCGCTGGACGGGTTCTCCCGCGACGGCGCGAAGGAGGCCATTCTGGTGCGTGGCGGCAAGGCGGCGGGTTCGGTGTCGAAGAAGACCGCGTTCGTGGTGATCGGTGATGCGCCGGGCTCGAAGGCGGCCAAGGCGGAGGAACTCGGGGTGCCGATCCTCGACGAGGACGGGTTCCGGTTGCTGCTGGAGGCGGGGCCGGACGCGGTGACGCCGCAGTCCGAAACCGAGTCCGAACCGGAAGAGTAAGCAGGACAGCCGGTTTCGGCCGGGCGCGAAGTGCGCGCCGCCGCACCCTTGACCTGAACCTATCTCGAGGTATGAGGATCAACTGGTAGGGCACTACCAGGAGGTCATCATGGCTCGTCGTACCGCACTGATCACCGGCGCCTCCGCCGGATTCGGCCGGGCGCTCGCACACGCGCTCGCGCATCGGGGCTGGCGGGTGATCGGGACGGCCCGGGACGCCGAACGGCTCGCCTGGGTAGCCGCGGAGCTCGGGGCCGCCTTCGTCGCCGTCCCTGGCGATGTGACCGACCCGGCGCACCGTGCGGAACTGGCCGAAGTAGCCAGTGGTGCAGGAGAACTCGCGCTGGTGGTGAACAACGCGAGCGCACTCGGACCGAGCCCGCTGGTCCGCCTCGCCGACTATCCGCTCGACGAACTAGAGCTGGTGTACCGGACCAATGTCGTCGCGCCGCTCGCCGTGGTGCAGTTCGCGCTGCCGCTGCTGGCGGCGGACGGCAGCGTGGTGAACCTCAGTTCGGACGCCGCGCTCGAACCGTATCCGGAATGGGGCGGCTACGGTTCGTCGAAGGCGGCGCTCGACCAGCTCACCGCGATTCTGGGCGCCGAGCACCCGCAATTGTCGATCTACGCGTTCGATCCGGGCGATATGCGGACTGCGATGCACCAGGCGGCCTTCCCTGGTGACGACATCTCCGACCGTCCCGAACCCGAGACCGTGGTCCCGGCGCTGCTGCGACTGCTCGACGAGAAACCCAAGAACGGGCGCTACGCCGCCGCCGATTTCGCGGTAGGGCACCGGTCATGACCCTCCTCGTCGACCGGCCGCGTTTCGTTCTTCCGCCCGAACGGAACGCGGTTGCCCCGCCGGAGGCGCGCGGCCTGGCCCGGGACGAAGTGCGGCTGCTCGTCGCCGGGGCGGGACTCACGCACGCTCGGTTCCGCGAATTGCCACGGCAGCTGCGGCCCGGTGACCTTGTGGTGGTGAACAATTCGGCGGCGCTGGCCGCCGCGGTGGACGGCAGGCTCGACGATCGGCCGATGGCGCTGCACTTCGCGAGCTGGCTGGACGACGGCGGCTGGGTGGTCGAGGTGCGCACCACCGCCCGCACGCCCTTTCCGGCGGAAGAGCTTTCGGCGGGCGCGGTGATCAGGCTGCCGGACGGCGTGCGCGCCACGCTGCGGTCGCCGTGGTTGGCGGGCGGTCGCCGGCTCTGGGTGGCCGACCTCACCGCCGACCCGCGACAGCTGTTCGCGGTGTACGGCTACCCGATCACCTATTCGTATGTGCCGCAGCGATGGTCGCCGTCCTACTACGAAACGGTGTTCGGCCGGGTGCCGGGCAGCGCGGAGATGCCCAGCGCGGCAAGGCCGTTCACCGAGCGACTGGTGCTGGACCTGGTCGCGGCCGGTGTCGGTCTCGCGCCGATCACCCTGCACACCGGCGTCTCGTCACCGGAGGCGGGGGAGCCGCCCAGTCCGGAGCGGCTCACCGTCCCGGCCTCGACCGCGCGCCGGGTGAACGACACGAAGGCGGCGGGCGGGCGCGTCATCGCGGTCGGCACCACGGTGACCCGGGCGCTCGAAACCGCCGGTGACGCCGCGGGTGTCGTGCATCCGGTGCACGGCTGGACCGAGCTGGTCCTGGGCGCGGGGCGGCCCGCCCGCGTCGTGGACGGGCTGATCACCGGCTGGCACGCGCCGGGCGCTTCCCACCTGGACCTGCTGGTCGCGGTGGCGGGGGAGGCCACGGTCCACGCGGCCTACGCGGCGGCACTGGAGACGGGATACCTGTGGCACGAGTTCGGCGACAGCGCCCTGCTGCTGGGCGGCGCGGACGACCGGGCCCCGGCTAGTTCTGGGTGACGGAGACGGTGGCGCTTTCCTGGGTCGTGATATCGAAACGTCCACACGTGCCGTTGGTCAGTTCGAGTCGCTGGGTGACCGCCTTCCCCCGCAGCTTCGGGAAGGTGGCCTCGGCGACCACGTCGGCTCCCGGCATCGAGCACACCTTCGCGATCGTCTGGGTGCGGTAGCTGGTCGTGCCGGTCACGCACGCGGGCTCGGCATTGGCGAAGAAGATGCGCGCGGTGCCGTCGCTACACGTGTCGGCGGCCGCGTGCGGCGCGACGACCGCGATCGACCCGAGGGCGAGCGCGGCGGCGACGGAGCTTCGGACAACAAGGCGACGAACCGTCATACCTGATCACTACCCATCGGTTTCGAGCGTTTTCTGCGTATCGGCCGCGGGGTGCCGCAGCGTCCAGCATGCTAACCCGGCACCAGGGGGTTTGTCGGGCGATCAGGGCAGGTCGCGTGGTCGGTCGAGGGATGCACAGGCCGCCGAGCTGCATATATGCGCAATAGCTATGACTTTGTGGGATGCGCGTCCGCGGCTGCCGCGGCCCTGCTGTCGCGGTGTCGGCCGCCGGACGACAGGATGGCGGGATGCTGCGCAGTTTTCAGGTGACCAATCACAGATCGCTGGCCGAGGAGCAGGAGTTGCGGCTCACCAAGGGGAGTGGGCCGGTGGCGGTACCGGTCACCGCGATCCACGGCACCGCGGCCGCGGGCAAGACCAACCTGATCGACGCGCTCGCGCAGATGCGCGACGCGGTGCTGCATTCGGTCACCGGGTGGGATCCCTACGCCGGCCCGGTGCGCACGCCGCATCTCGGATTCGCGGACCGCCCTTCGGAATTCGTGGCGAGCTTCGTCGCCGAGGGCGTGCCCTACACCTACGGCTTCCGCCTGGACAACGCCGACGTGACGGCCGAGTGGCTCTACACCCAGCCGCGTTCGCGCAAGCGAATCGTGTTCGAGCGCAACGGCGAACAGATCAAGATCGGGCCGATGTTCGAGGCGGCGCGCTACGGCATCGCGGCGCTGGTGCCGCTGGTGCGCCCGAATGCCTTGCTGCTCAGCCTGGCCGGGCAGATGTACGCGGACGCGCTGGTGCCCGCCTATCGCTGGTTCGAGTCCATGCTCGAGGTCCAGCTCGGCCCGGCCGACACCGCCGCCGTCGCGCACCGCCTCGGCGGGCACCTGTCGCGCTCGCCGGAGAACGCCGCGCGGCTGCTGATGCTGCTGCGCACCGCCGAACTCGGGATCACCGATCTGCTGATCGCCGAGCACGATCCGATGTACGCCGACTACCTGCGCGACCTGGATGCCGATATCGCCGCGATCGGCAAACAGATCGAGCTGTGCGCCACCTCGGCGGACTTCGCCGACCGGCTGCTGCGCGAGGGCGGCGTCACGCCGGTGCTGCTCGAACGCGAGCTCACCAACATGAAATCCGCCAGGGACGCGCTGTACGCCCGGATGGTGGCCCGGCGCGGCGTCGGCCTCGGCCTGGTGCACGACGGCATCGACAACCCGTTCGACCTCGCCGACGAATCCACCGCGACGGTCTCGCTGCTGCGCATTTTGCCGACCATGCTGGACGCCCTCGATTCGGGCCGGGTGCTGGCCGTCGACGATATCGGCGCGCAGCTGCCCGCGGAGGAAACCGATCGCCTGATCCAGCTCTTCCAGAACCCCGAAACCAATTCGCGCGGCGCTCAACTCGTCTACACCACCACCAACCGGGCCCTGATCGATCGCGGCAACGGACGTTCGGCGCGCACGCGCAGCGTGGTGTGGCAGGTCCGGCGCACCGATCACGGCACCAGCGAACTCGCCGCGGTGTAGCGCCGGACCGGCGTGGGCGAGGCAATAGCATGGGCACATGCTCGAATTCGGAATGCTGCTGATCATGGTCCTCGCGGTGGCGGGGATGGTCGTGCTCTATCTGCGCGGCCGCGGCGGCTTCCGGGCCACGCCGGCGGAGGCGGGCACGCTCTATGTCACCGGTGTGAGCCCGCGCCCGGACGCCCAGGGCGAGCAGTACGTGACCATCACCGGCAATCTGACCGGGCCGTCGGTGTCTGGCACGGTCGTCTACGGGCGCTTCGCCTGGGACGTCAACGCCTGGCCGTCGATCGGTGATCTCATCGACGTGGTCTATTCGCCGCGCAATCCGCAGAACTGGTCGATCGCACATCCCGGCGCGCGGCCGAGCTTGGGCTCCTGAGCGCGGGCAGGTGTGACGTAGACCGGGTTACGTCGGATGGCACGATGCCAGGTATGGATCCGAACGCTGCCATCGATGCCAAGGACACGCGGTTGGCGATTCGCCCCGCGCGACCGGACGAGTACGCGGCGGTCGGCGAGCTGACCGTCGAGGTGTACGTCGGCGAGGGATTCGTCCGCGCGGGCACCCCGTACGCGGCCGAGCTGGCCGATACCGCGCATCGCGGCGCGTCCGCGGAACTACTGGTGGCCGTGCACGCCGACCGGATCGTCGGCTCGCTCACCGTCGCTCGCCCCGGCACGCCCTACGCCGAGATCGCGCGGCCCGGCGAACTCGAGTTCCGGATGCTGGCCGTGGCCAAGACCGCGCGCGGCCTCGGCGCGGGAACCGCGTTGGTGCGCACCGTGATCGACATCGCGAAGGCGGAAGGCTTTGCGGCAGTGGTGCTCACGACCATGCCCGCGATGGTCGACGCGCGCCGCATCTACGATCGCTACGGCTTCGTTCCCACCCCCGACCGCGACTGGCACACGCCCGCAGGCGAACTCCTGACGGTGCTGCGCTTGGCGCTCGCGCCGTAGATCCCGGGGTCAAGCCCTGTCCCGAAGTCCGGTGCCGCCACGGTGGCATTCGGCCGGATGTCGGGGCCGGCACCTAGCCGAGCACGGTGGCCACGATGCCCGCGAGATAGCCGAGGCGGGCGACCTCCGAAGGGCGGAAGTCTGGGCCGCCGGGGCGCCCGAGCAGCAGCACCTTGCCGGTGTTGCCGAGCGGCGCGGCGGCGAGCTTGGTGTCCATGTCCCGCCAGATCTCGGGCACCCATTCGGATTCCGGATCGAGGATGGCGGGCTTCTCCAACGGCATCCACGGCGCCGAACCCGCTTGTGTCTCAGGCGCACTCGGGCTGCCGACCACCCGGTAGGCGCCCTGCGGCCCCATGTCGATGATGGTGCTCCAGCCGACCCGCAGCACCCGGGGCACGCCGTCGACGAGCACCTGCAACCGGTCGTCCTTGGCGCTGGCCACCTGGTCGATCAGTTCGAGTTCGCGGTGGGTGTCCAGCACGCCCGAGTACGGGCGGATGGAATCGACCCGGACGTCGCCGATCGATTCGGCGGCGGTGATCAACGTGTCGGGCAGCGCGCCCTGGGGCACCTCGACGACGAGGTCGTCGACGGCGAACCCGGCGCCGCGCTCCACCACGTCCAGCGAGAGGATGTCGGCGCCGACAGAGCCGAGGGCGAGCGCGAGCGCACCGAGGCTTCCCGGTCGATCCGGAAGTTGCACGCGGAGCAGGTACGACACGTGCTTTCCTTTCCTTGGGCGGCCGAGGCTCTGAACGGATACCCGGGTCACGCAATACTTACACCCCTGGGGCCGGGTTATCGACCCGAAGTGCGGCCAGTGATGTACGCCACGCGGCGATTTCGTGACAATACGGCGTGTCGAGCTAGTTCGAGAAACCGTGTCGTCCCGCCGCTTCACCAGTTTCAGTTACCCTCGGCGGCCCGATCAGCCTACTGCGCGGCGGTGACACGGAGGACCGGTCGCCGGGGTGCGGGTGTGGGTGGCGTGTGCGGTGGCTAGGCTCGTAGTCCGTACGCTACCCGTGTAGACGATACGAAACGACGTTCGCGCCCCGCCACGAATGCGATACGCGCGAACGAAATTGTTGATACCGAAGCCGAAAGGGGTCCCGCGGTGCCCGCCATCTCCCGTGACGAGGTCGCACACCTCGCCCGGCTGTCCCGGCTCGCGCTGTCCGATGCCGAACTGGATCAGTTCGCCGGGCAGCTGGATTCGATCCTGAGCCACGTGCGGACCATTTCCGAGGTCGCCGCCGCCGACGTCCCGGCCACCGCGTCGCCGAATCCGACGACCAATGTGACCCGTCCCGACGAGGTCGTGCCCTGCCTGACGCCCGAGCAGGCGCTGTCCGGTGCCCCGGCCGCCGAAGAGCAGCGGTTCATGGTTCCGCAGATCCTGGGAGAAGCCGAATGAGCGAGCTGACTGCGCTGTCGGCGGCCGAGCTGGCCGGCAAGATCCACGGTGGCGAGGTGTCCTCCGTCGCGGTCACCCAGGCGCACCTGGACCGGATCGCCGAGGTCGACGGCGAGTACCACGCGTTCCTGCACGTGGCGGGGGAGCAGGCGCTCGAGTCGGCCGCCGCGGTGGACGCCGCGCTCGCCGCGGGCACCGCGCCCGCGTCGCCGCTGGCCGGAGTTCCGTTGGCGCTCAAGGACGTTTTCACCACCACCGACATGCCGACCACCTGCGGGTCGAAGATCCTCGAGGGCTGGGTCGCGCCCTACGACGCGACGCTGACCACGCGGTTGCGCGCGGCGGGCATCCCGATTCTCGGCAAGACCAACATGGACGAGTTCGCGATGGGTTCGTCCACCGAGAACTCGGCCTACGGCCCGACCCGTAATCCCTGGGATACCACCAGGATTCCCGGTGGTTCGGGCGGTGGCTCGGCCGCCGCGCTCGCCGCGTACCAGGCGCCGCTGGCCATCGGCACCGACACCGGCGGTTCCATCCGCCAGCCCGCCGCGGTGACGGCGACCGTCGGCACCAAGCCGACCTACGGCACCGTCTCCCGCTACGGCCTGGTCGCCTGCGCGTCCTCGCTGGACCAGGGCGGGCCCTGCGGCCGGACCGTGCTGGACACCGCGCTGCTGCACGAGGTGATCGCCGGGCACGACCCGCGCGACTCCACCTCGCGCAACGTCCCGGTGCCCCCGGTGGTCGCCGCGGCGCGCGAAGGCGCCAAGGGTGATCTGAGCGGCGTGAAAGTCGGTGTGGTGAAGGAACTGCACTCCGACAGCTACCAGCCGGGCGTGCTCGAATCCTTCGATGCCGCAGTGGCGGTGCTCAAGGAGCTCGGCGCCGAGGTGATCGAGGTGTCCTGCCCGCACTTCGAATACGCCCTGTCCGCCTACTATCTCGTCATGCCCAGCGAGGTGTCCTCGAACCTCGCCCGGTTCGACGCGATGCGCTACGGCTTGCGCGTCGCCGACGACGGGCAGCACAGCGCCGAACAGGTGATGGCCGCGACCCGGGCCGCCGGTTTCGGCCCGGAAGTCAAGCGCCGCATCATGATCGGCACCTACGCGCTGTCGTCCGGGTACTACGACGAGTACTACGGCCAGGCGCTGAAGGTGCGCACGTTGATCGCGCGCGACTTCGACAAGGCCTACGAGCAGGTCGATGTGCTCGTCTCGCCGACCAGCCCGTTCACCCCGTGGAAGCTGGGCGAGAAGGTCGACGACCCGCTGGCCATGTACCTGTCCGACCTGTGCACCCTGCCCACCAACCTGGCCGGGCACCCCGCCATGTCGGTGCCGTCCGGGTTGAGCAAGGACGACGGCATGCCGGTCGGCCTCCAGATCATGGCGCCTGCCCTCGCCGACGACCGGCTCTACCGGGTCGGCGCGGCATACGAAGGTGCGCGCGGACCGATCGCCTGAGCGGTGTTGCCCGGACAGCGAGGAGTTCGCCGTCCGGGCAACATCTTCCGGTCATTCACCGGGGATATTTGCTGATGTGCCACGTCAGCGGGAATCAGCTTCCGACCCGAGTTCGTGCAGTGGGTGGTTCGTCCCGGGCTTGAGGCATGCTCGATCGGTCGCTCGCGGGGGTTCCTGTTGGCGTGGCACGTCAGTAGGGATCTGGGTCCGACCTGAATTCGTGCAGTGGGTGGTTCGTCCCGGGCTTGAGGCGTGCCCGATCGGTCACTCGCCGGGGTTCCTGCTGGCGTGCCACGTCAGCAGGGATCCGCGTCCGAACCGAATTCATACAGTGGGTGGTTCGCCTTGGGCCTGAGGCGTGCCCGATCGGTTACTCGTCGGGGGTTCCTGCTGGCGTGGCACGTCAGCAGAGATCCGGGTCCGACCTGAATTCGTGCAGTGGGTGGCTCGTCCCGGGCTTGAGGCGTGCTCGATCGGTCACTCGCGGGGGCTCCTGTTGGCGTGCCACGTCAGCAGAGATCCGCGTCCGACCCGAGTTCGTGCAATGGGTACCTCGTGGCGAACCCGAGACGTGCCCGATTCGGTGGTGTCCGAGGCGGGCACGAACTCGCGGAGCGGCTAAGCGGGCCAGGTGAATTCGGGGTCGGTCAGGTAATCCTGGCGGCGCTGGTCCAGGGCCATGGTGACCATCTGGTGCGCGCCCGGGCCGATGACCTTGCGTACCGGCGGATTCGGCATGTTCACCAGAGCGATCAACGCTGCCGCGCCGACTTCCGGTGCGGGCTCCTGCCATTCGGGGTTGTCGGTGACCGGCGGCGGGGCACTCGGGTCCGGATAGTCCGGCATGCCGAGGATGCCGGCGCGCAGGTCCTCGTAGGCCGGTAGTCCGCTGCCGAACTGCATGCTCGACTTCGCCCAGTCGGTGTCGAAACCGCCCATCTGCGCCAGGGTAACCGAGATGCCGAAGGGCCGCAGTTCGTCGGCGAGCGAAGCGCTGAAACCTTCGAGCGCCCATTTGCTCGCGTTGTACATGCCGAACAGCGGGAGGCTGCCCACCGCGCCGACCGTCGAGATCTGCACGATGTGCCCGGCGCCCTGAGCGCGCAGATGCGGCACCGCGGCCTGCGAAACCCAGAGCGCGCCATAAAAGTTGGTGTCCATCTGGTCGCGGATCTGCGCTTCGGTGAGTTCCTCGAGCGCGCCGACCAGGCCGTAACCCGCGTTGTTCACGATCACGTCGATCGTGCCCATCAGCGCGAAAGCCTTGTCCACCGTGGCGATCACGTTCGCGCGATCGCGAACATCCAACGGCAGCACCGTAAGTCGCTCCTCGGCCAGGTCGGCCATGGTGCGCGGGTCGCGAGCGGTCGCGACGACCCGGTCACCCTCGGCGAGCGCGGCCACCGTGAATGCCCGGCCGAGTCCGCGGTTGGCGCCGGTGATGAACCAGGTTCGGGTCATGTGTCGATCCTTTCGTCGCGAGACGCTCCGTCTCGTTGAAACGATAGTGCCAGCCACAATCCCCGATGTCAAGACGAACCGTATCGTCTCGTTCCGCGTGCAGTTCGCGCCCCGACGTTCTTGCCGCACCCTTTCTGATTTTCTCGCCGGTGTGTCACCCGGCGAGTCGGGGTGCGGGAGGTCAGAAAGGGTGCGGGAGGAAAGTTAGGGGGTGCGCAGCGCTTCGGCTCGCTGCTGGATGCCCGCGGTCATTCCGGCGAAGCCGGCCTTCAGGTGCTTGCCGAGCAGGGTGACCACCAGGGGATGCAGCCAGCCGTTGAGCTCGAAGTGGGACTCGTAGCGCGTGCGACGATCGCCGAGCGGAGTCAGGGTGTGCGACCGCAGACTGTGCAGGGCGCCGAACGGGGTCGGCTTCATCGAATAGCTCAGCTCGTGCCCCGGCGTGTGCGAGCGGATCCATTCGCGCTGGCGGCGCGGCCGCCCGCCCAGGCGCACGACCATATCGATCGGTTCACCCGGCACCAGTGAGCTACGGCATTCGCTGACGAAGGGGTTCCACTCGCCGTAGTGCGGAAAGTCGGTGATCACCTGCCAGACCCGCTCGGCGGGCGCGTCGATGTCCACGGAAGCGTCGATGACAAAGGCCATGCCGACGATTAGAACACGTTCTACCGCGGCTCCGTGCCCCGGTTCGCCCGCCCCTGCAAATCCCGGACCTGGGAAGCCACTCCGCGCGCCGAGGTCGGCCGAGCGTGTGGCGGTTGAGCGTGCGATGGCCGGGCGTGTGTTGGTCGGGCGTGTGGCGGTCGGCGTGTGGTGGTCGGCGTGTGGTGGTCGGGCGTGTGGTGGTCGGCGTGCCGTGGCGGAGCCCGCGGCGGTCGAGCGCGCAGTGGCCGAGCGCGCAATGGCCGAGCGTGTGGCGGCCGAGCGTGTGGCGGCTGGACGCGCAGTGGTCGAGCGTAGGGGCGGTCCGTGTAGCGGCCGAGCGTGTTGCGCCGAACACGGCCGTGGGGGGCAAAGTGCGCCGTGGTGTGTCGAGTGAGGCTTGGGCTGCCAGGATGCCTGGGCTTACCGAGTGAGCTGTGGTCGGCGAGCCGGTCGTGGGCGGCCGATCGTCGGGATGCTCGCCGGGCGGGGCAATGGCCGGTCGACTCGCTGCTGTCTAGAGCTTCCTGCTCATCAATTTCAAGGAGGCGCGACCGTTCAGCCGCTGAGCTGGTCCGCCGCACCTGACCGGTGGTCGTGCTGAGGTCATGGGGGTCGCACGGTCGGGCCTATTGGGTGCGTACAAGATCTCAGCAGGTGCCCATCGCGGTGCCCTGGTCGGGGCCGTAGCGGTGGCCGTGTCCGGCGGGGGCGTCGAGGGCGGCGAGGAGGTCGGCGGTGGTCTGGATGAAGCTGACGGCCGGAAGCCAGTGCGGCAGTGGGGCGTCCAGGCGGGTGCCGGTGAGGTCGGGTGCGCGCCAGAGCAAGGCGGGGGACCAGTGCACCACCGGGTCCGAGCTGTTGGCGAGCACGGTCGCGCCCGCTCGATGCACCTGTCCGGCCGGCGGTCCGGCCCAGAGGGCGGCGCAGGTCCGGCGATCCTGGTCGGCGTCGTCGGCGAAAACCGAACTGCCGCCGAACGCGCCGAGGCTCTGACCGTAGAGGTAGAGCCGGGGTTTGTGGTCCAGGGTGCGGATGCGATCCTCGACCGCGGTGAACAACGCGCGGGTGGCGGTGACCGCCTGATCGCGGCCGAACACGAAGGTGACCCAGCTCGGCGCGAACGAGTACTGCAGGCCGACCAGCGCGACATCGCTGCCGAAGCGCTCCTCGAAACCGCGCACGGCGTTCTTGTCGATCCAGCCGGAACCCGTCGGCACCATCAGCACGAGATGGGACCGCTCGAACGCACCCGAGCGTTCCAGTTCGCGAACCGCCAGCGCGACACGCGATTCCAGGCTCGGGGCGGACTCCACCCCGACGTAGACCCGAATCGGTCCGGCAGGCGATCCACTGACGAACTTGCGTCCCTCCGCCCCGAGCGAGGACCAGCTCACCGCCGACCCGGCACTGCCCGACCTGGTGTTCGAAACCGGCTGCACCAGCGTCGGATCCACCATCGCGTTGGCGCTCGCATACGCCGACTGCCGCCACCCGACCACCGTCGGCGCCGCGACGAAATACAGCACCGCCCCGACCACCGCCGCCAGCGAAACACTGCGCACCCAAACGAGTTTGCGCAGGGCCCGGCCCACTCCCCACGAACCTCCGGCGACCACACCGACGATCAGCACGGTTTCGAGCAACCACCGCACCCAATACCCAGCCCCGATCGGCGCGGCGTCCATCGCACTCCGCAGCTGGTTCTGCCAGTGCCACGCCTGCGCCCCCGCCGCCGTCACGAGCAGTGCCATACCCGCAAGCAACGGCGCTCGCACCCCGGGCCACCGCCGATTGACATCGAACCCCCAGCGCCGCACCACGAATCGAACAATCCCCGCGACCCCCAAGCCGATCGCCACCAGCAACGCAGTAAGAATCGCCTGCGCCCCGGCGGTGCGCGGCAACAGTCCGGGGCCGAGTGACACCAGCATCCCGACCCCGACCCCGAGCGTCGTCCCGATACGCGGACTCGCCAGCCGCCCGACCGCACCCGGCACGGCACGAATCACATGCCGCCACAAACGATTGCGCCCCCATCCGATCCGCTCACCCGCGGAATCGCCACCCCATCCCCCGGGCGAAACTGCCTGCAACACAGCAACATCACGCTCACCAGCCGCCCGCGGTGACGCCGCTACTGTGGCCTGCGCATTCACCCCGGACTCCGCCGTGCCACCCGCACGAACCGCGCCGCGCGTCCCCGAAGTCGATCCCACGATCGCGGTGGCATGTTCGCGGCTCGCGCCGTGCATCGCAGAGGTGGCCGCTACGTCGGTCCCTACGATCCCGCGGTGCAGCGCGGAGTTCGGTGTCACGGCAGCCGTCGCGTGTGCGCGGTCCACGCCGTGCTTCGCGGGGATGGACTCGGCGTCGGTCTCGAGCACTGTGCTGGGCACTGCAGACACCGGCGCGGTTCTCGTGGCGCAATCCTCGCGCACCGTGCGATGCACTGCGGATGTGGATGCGGCGGTGGCCGCGTTGCGCTCGTGGTGGCCCGGCGGGCGGTGCACGGCCGCCGTGGGCGCGTGTTCGCGGCCCGCACCGTGCTTAGCGCGGATGGGCGCGGTGTCGGTTCCACCGTTCCCGCTGCGCATTTCGCGCACGGGCGCGTAAGCCGCGGCGTCATCCTCGCGCACCCTGAATTGCACTGCGGATGTCGGCGTGGTGGTGGCGTCTGTCGTTGTTGTGGTGACGGGTTCGCGTACTGCGGAGGTCGGTAAAATGGGGCGGGTGCGGTGTGCGCCTTGCCTTCTCGGACGCGGGGAGGTCGATCCACCGTTGTCGGTGCGCGGGGGGAGTGTGCTTGTCATCCTTGGACCCCCTGTGCGGCAGTCGAATTGGTGCGGGGGCGGAGGGTGAGGGCAGCGGCGAGGCCGGTGATGCCGATGCCGAGGATGCCGAGCAGCTGCCAGCTGGTGGTGGAGCCGGGGTCGGCGGCGCCGAGGAGGGACTCGGTGACGGGGGCGCCGTAGTCCTGGCGGCGCGAGTTGAGGTCGACGAAGGTGGCGGCGATCGTCGCCATGGTTTCGCAGCGCGCCCGGGAGAACGTGTCGGCTCGGGTGCCGCACGCCTCGTGCATGTGCCGATCCAGGGTGGCGTCGAGCGCCTGGCGCGCCCACGGGCCGAGCGGTTCGCCGTGCTCCTCGGCGTAGCGCAGCAGGTCGTAGCCGAGGTCGTGGGCTTTGCAGGCGGTATCGAATTCGGCGGGCAGCGTCACCGGCGACGAGCAGTCGCCCTGCGGGTTCACCACCAGTCCGTCGAGCGTGCGGGGCCGGTAGCCGAAGCGGGCGGCGAAGTCGTCCGGGATGGCGGTGAGCGAACCGGGACCACCGGAGGTCAACTCCGCGACCGCGATTCGTGCCGATGCACTCTCGACGGGCCCCGACGAGGCCGCCGCGGCATGCGGGGCGGGTGCGAGGAACACGGTGGCCGCCATGGTGGTCAGCGCGGCGGCGGCGAGGGCGGCGGACCGCCGGGCGGTGCGGCTTGCGGCCTGCGCGGGCCGCGCCGTTGCGGGCCCTGCGGGGGTCGGTGTGCTCATGGGCTAGACGCTAGGAACGCGCGCCCCTCGCCGACCTCACGCCGAGGACCGGTTTCCGGCGTGCGGCCCGTGGGTGAGCAGGGCGAATGTCTCGCACCGTGGTACGGGGTGCGAAATCACCCGCCGGTATGACGTGTCAGCACGACCCGGTTTCTACTGTCGTAGACATGATGCAGAAGAGTCGTGCCCGGATGAGGCGGATGTCGGGGCAGATGTGGTTCGACACGCTGACCGTCCTCGTCGCCCTCATCTTCTACGCGGTGGCGTGGCCGACGCTGCATCTCACGCACAGCGTCGCGCCTCCGGTGCAGCCGTTCATCGCGGCGCTCGCAGCGTTCCCCGTGCTGCTCGTGCGGCTCAACCCGCCACTGGGCTGGGCGATCTCGGCGGGCTCCGGAATGATCATCGCGCTGGCGATTCCGAACCAGCCGAACAACGAGCTGCCGATGCAGGTCGTGCACATCCTGAGTTTGTTCCTCCTGCTGCTCGCGGTGGCGGTGCGGGCGACGCCGCCGATCATCGGTGTCGCGTGGGTCGCGACCTCGCTGCTGCTCGGCACGACGATGTCGAATCAGAGCGGCGAACTGGGCAGCTCGGTGTGGGGCTGGCCGATCGCGCTGGGCGCGGTGGTGCTGTTCGGGCTGCTGGTCCGCTGGCTGGTGGCTTCGCGCAAGCAGTTGGTGCGCCAGGAAGAAGAGAACGAGGTCGAGCGCGCCCGCCGCGCCATCCTCGAGGAGAAGGCGCGCATCGCTCGCGATCTGCACGATGTGGTCGCCCACCACATGTCCCTGGTGGTGGTGCAGGCACAGACCGCGCCCTACCGGGTGGAGGGGGTAACCCCTGCTGCCCGAGCCGAATTCGAGTCCATCGGCGCGACCGCGCGCGAGGCGCTCAACGAGATCCGCGGCATGCTCGGCGTGCTGCGCAGCGACGGCCAGGCCCCGGAGCACACGCCGCAACCCAAGGCCGCCGACGTGCCGGGCTTGTTCGAGGGTGCGCTGCGCGCGGGCGTGCGCATCGCGTGGACGATCGACGGAACGCTCGAGTCCGTCCCCGATGCGCCGGGTCTCGCGCTGTACCGGATCGCGCAGGAGTCGCTGTCGAATGCTTCGCGGCACGCGCCGGAGGCGGCGATCCAGGTGCGGCTACGGGTCGACGGTCCGGTGCTGGAACTCGTGGTGCACAACGGGCCCAGCGCGTCGCCCGGCAAGCCCATCGGCAACGGCGGGCACGGCATCGCGGGCATGCAGGCCCGTGCCCTGGCGGTCGGCGGCGAGGTCACCGCGGGGCCGAGCGCGGACGGCGGTTTCGAGGTGCACGCCCGGCTGCCGCTGCATCCGGCCGCGTCGCTGGATCCGACGCTGCTCGGTCAAGCCGGTAACTGAGCCGTCTCGCTGGTCGGGGCCGGGTCCGCATAGGGTGGTGCGGTGGCAATAACCGTGTTGATCGCCGACGACCAGGCGATGGTGCGGCAGGGCTTCGGCGCCCTGCTCGCCGCCCAGACCGACATCAGCGTGGTGGGCGATGCCCCGGACGGCAAGATCGCGGTGGCCGAGGCCAAGCGGTTGCGCCCGGACGTGGTGCTGATGGACGTCCGGATGCCGGAGATGAACGGGCTCGACGCGGCCCGCGCGATCCTCGCCGCCGGGTTCGATCCGCCGGTGCGGGTGCTGATGCTCACCACCTTCGATATCGACGACTACGTGTACGAGGCGCTGAGCATCGGCGCGAGCGGCTTCCTGCTCAAGGACGCGCCCGCGGAGGAACTCGTGCGCGCCGTCCGGGTGGTCGCCGACGGTCAAGCGCTGCTCGCGCCGACGGTCACCCGCAGGCTCATCGCCGATGTCACCAGCCGCCGCTCGGCCGCGCGCGCCAAGCCCGCGCCCGCGCTGGCCACGCTGACCCCGCGCGAGCGGGAGGTGCTGGAGCTGATCGCGAAGGGCATGTCCAACACCGAGATCGCGGAATCCTTGTTCGTCGCCGAGCAGACCGTGAAAACCCATGTCTCCAAGGTCTTCTCGAAGCTGAACCTGCGCGATCGGGCGCAGGCCGTGGTGCTCGCCTACGAATCCGGTCTGGTCGTTCCGGGCTGACCGGCGCGCTCAATGCGCGCAGGTGCCGCCGCGCAGTTCGGCCAGGTGCCTGCCGAGCAGCACCGCCAGCCTGCTCAGGATGGCGGTGGAATCCTCGTAGGTCCCCGAATCCGCTTGCGCCGCAAGGGCGACGGCCACCATCCCGTTCTGCGTCGGCACCACGCCGAACTGGCGGACCGTGTAGATGCCGGTGTCGTCGTCGGGCCCCCAGCCGCCCTTGAACGCGGCGCCTTCGAGATTGCCGAGCCCCCAGGACTGGTCGGGCGTGATCTCGGCCATGAGCTCGGGCACCTGGAACGTCTCGGGCAGGCACGGCAGCCGGGACGCGAACCGCACCTGGTTGGCCAGCGTCCACTCGGTCTGCCCGAAAGCGGTGTAGTCCAACCTGGTTCGCGGCCCGGCCAGGCCGGTGGTGGAGTCGCCCGCCTCGTCGATCACGTCCTGTACCGCCTGCGCGGCCTCCAGTCCGTCGCCGAGCGATTCCCACAGTGCTTCGGCGGCGCCGTTGTCGGAGACCGTGATCGCGGCTTCGGCGTTCTCGAAAACGCTTTCGTCCGGGTCGTGCCGCAGCGCCGCGATGGCCAGCGGCACCTTGATGGTCGACCAGGCGATGCCGCTGACCCAGTCGCCGAAGATGGTCATCCGGCCGCCGCCGACCGGCATGATCGCCAAGCCGACCTGGCCGCCCAGGTTCGGTTGCAGCTGGGTGAAATCGGCCGCCAGCGAATCGGGGATGGACACCGAGAGGCCGGGCCGGAACGACCCGGCGGTGTCGACGACGACGGCGGGCCGCTCGTCGTGGTCGCGCTCACCGGGCAGCAGCGCGCACGAGGTCACCACGAGCAGCGTGAGCAGAGCGGTCGCGCGCAAGGCGACGCGATACCCGAAACCTGTTCCCGTCGACTTCACCACGCGTCCTCCCCACCACCCTTGCGTGATCGCTGTTCGTCGGCGGTGCAAAATTTAGCTCATCGGTCGGCCCCGGTCGATGACCGGGCGTGAGGCCATCATGAACGCCCCACCATAGTTTTGCCGATCGTCGCGAAGAATTCGAAACCGCGTGGCCACGGCGTTACCCGCTATGCTCCAGGATCTGAGGGAGCGCAGGGACGCGGCATCCGCACGCCGCGGTGAAAATCGGAAGGGACCGTATTGCTGACCAGCGGGGAGGTGTTCGCCGGGTTCACCATCGAGAAAATGCTCGGGCAAGGCGGTATGGGATCGGTCTATCTGGCCCGACATCCCAGGCTGCCCCGGCAGACCGCGCTGAAACTCCTCAACCGCGAGCTGTTCACCGACGTCGAGGTGCGCGCCCGGTTCGAGCGCGAGGCCGACCTGGCCGCGCAGCTCGATCATCCGAACATCGTCCAGGTGTACGACCGCGGCACCGAGGACGATCAGCTGTGGATCTCCATGCAGTACGTCGACGGCGTCGATGCCGCCACGGTCAACCCGCAGAACCTGCCGCCGGAGCGGGCGGTGCAGATCATCGAAGGTGTCGCCGACGCACTGGATTACGCGCACGGCATGGGCGTGCTGCACCGCGACGTGAAGCCCGCGAACATCATGCTGGCCCGGTCCGGCGGCGGAAACCGCGAGCGGGTGTTCCTCACCGACTTCGGCATCGCCCGGCTGCGTGAGGATTCCACCCACTTGACACAGACCGGGATGTTCACCGCGACGCTGGCCTACGCCTCGCCGGAACAGATGACCGGCGCGCACCTCGATCACCGCTCCGACCAATACTCCCTGGCCTGCGCGCTGTATTGGCTGCTGACCGGGATCGCGCCGTTCGACGCGCCCGCGCCCGCCGACATCATCCGTGGCCATCTGCAACTGCCGCCGCCGTCGGCCGCGGCCCGCCGGGCCGGCCTGTCCCCGGCGCTGGACCCGGTGATCGCGGTGGCGATGGCGAAGCGACCCGATCACCGCTTCGCCTCCTGCGCCGATTTCGCCGCGGCCGCAAGGCAAGCGCTCAGCGGCCAGGTTCCGCCGCTGCCGTACACCCCGGCGCCGACCGTAATCGCCCAGCCGCCGCAGAGCCAGGGTGCGTATCAGGCGGCGCCGCCGAACCAGGGCACGTATCAGGCGGCACCGAGTCAAGGCGCGTACCAGGCGGCGCCGACCTATGTGCCGCAGGCCGCCGCGGCCGGCTCGGTCGAGTGGAAGCAGTACGGACCGAGTTCCCCTGCGGGACAGCAGTTCTCCGCCACCGGCTATGTGGACGCGCCGCCCAGCGCCGGTACGCCGTACCCGTCCGGCGGATACCAGGACGCCGCGTCCGGTGCTGCCCAGCAATACTCCGGCGGCTATCCGGACGCACCGCCCACTCCCGGTGCCGGACAGTCCTTTCCGGGCGGCGGCGGGTACGGTCCGCCGAATTCCGGTGCCGGGCAGTCGTTCCCGCCGCCGATGGCTTACGCACCCGCCACCGGCTATCCGATGCCGCCGCAACGCCGCTCGAACACGGCCCTCATCGTGGTGATCGCGCTGATCGTCATCGTCGTGCTGGTCGTCGCCGGGGTGGTGATCGCCCAGGTGACCTCGTCGGATTCGTCGTCGCCGAGCGATCCGGGCCGGCCGCCCGCTGCCGCCGCCTCGACTGACGCCGACGCCTTGGCCAAGGCGTTCCCGAAGATCCTGCCGCAGGGTGTCGACACCAAATACGGGGTGGGCAGCGGCAAGGGCTACCAGGACAAGACCTGCTTCCTCGGCACCGGCAAAGCGGGCAAGAAGGTGTCCAGCGAGGACGGCGTGCCCGACTTCGCGAACTGGGAGACGGCCTGGAACTGCTGGGGCGTGCCGATCGACCAGCCCGACTTCACCGCGATCGCGTTCAAGAGCGCCGAGGACGCGCAAGCCGCGGCCCGCGCGCTGCCGTCGAACACCAAGGCGAGCGAGTCCGCCAACGGCAAGCAGTACACGACCTACCGGTGGCAGAAGAAGGACAGCGGTCTGCCGGACGGGTACCTGGTGGTGAGCTTCGAGAACGATCCGGCCCGGGCCAATTATCTGTTCTTCGCGCAGGTATCGATCACCGACAGCCTGCCGGATTCCGGCTTCGGTCTGACCCAGCAGAAGTTCAAGGCCTGGTTCACCAGTCTGCCGCTGTAGCAGCAGAATTCAGTCGACCGCCAGCGCGGCCACGATCGGCAGCCGGGCCGCGCGCAGGGCGGGCGGAATCGAGCCGAGCAGGGCCAGTACGAGCGCGGCCGCGCCGTAGGCCAGCAGGATCGGGCGCGGCTGGTAGGTGACGTCGATGGTCAGTGCGTGCGCGATGGCGACGGTGGCCAGGTACTGCACGGCCAGGCCGACGACGAGACCGAGTGCGGCGCCGACCAATCCGATCCCGGCGGCCTCAGCGAGCACCGAGCGCATCAGGAAGCCGCGATTCGTGCCCATCGCCCGCAGGACGCCCAACTCTCTGCGGCGCTCGAGCACGGACAGCATCAAGGTGTTCAACAGTGCCACCGTGGCCACGAGCACCACGATCCACAGGATCGCGTTGCTCATCGCCGAGCCCTGCCGGATGCTGGATGCCGCGGCGACAACGGTATTCGGCCCGGTGTCCACGTGGATCTGCGGCGGGACCACCTGCCGGATCGCGGCCAGCACGGCCGCGCGATCCGCGCCGGGCGCGATGTTCGCGGTCACGATCGTCTCGCCGGGTCGCTCGTACCACCGGCGCAGCAGGTCGAGGTCCATCATGACCACGCCCGCGATCGCCGAGAAGTACGGAATCACTTGCAGCACGGTCACCGTGTGCGCGCCGGTCGGGGTCGGCAGCGTCAGCTGGGACCCGACGCCCACGCCGAGATCCCGGGCGATGTCCCGGGAGATCGCGACCCCGTCCCCGGCGGACAGGCGGGCGGCCGCGGTCGCGTCCAGCATGTGCATCCGGGTCTCGCGCGCGTCGGGCGGAAAGCCTTGCAGCATCACCCGTCCGGCGCCGAGGGTGGCGAAGGCCATCTGCGCCGGGCTCACCGACCGGACGCCCGGGACCGCGGCGATCCGATCCGTCAACCCGGCGGGCAGCAAAGGGCCGGTGGGGAACTGGGCCATGGACGCGGGACTGACGTAGACGTCGTTCTTCGCCAGATCCTGGAACGTGGTGGTGGCGGAGTCGACCATGTTGGTCGTCGCGCCACCCATCGATACCGTGGCGGCCACGCCGATCAGGACGGTCATCACGGTGGCCCAGACCCGCCGCGGTGCGCGCTCCAACGTGGTCGCGCCGAGGGCGCCGGCCGCGCCGAACATGCGCGCGGTCGCCGCGGCGCACCGGACGATCGGGCCGATCGCGGCGAAGCAGAGCACGACGGCCGCGATGATCGCGGTCGAGACGGCGCCGAGCGAGTAACGGCCCAGGTCGATTTCGGCGACCCCCACCGAGCAGGCCACCAGCGCGAGCCCGAGTACCACTGCGGCCCAACGCAACGCGGCGCTCGCGGTATCGGCCCGGCCGACACCCACCGGAACCAGCGCTTCGATCGGCTCCACCTTGTACACCTGCCGCGCGGCAATGCCCGCCGCGAGCACGCTGGCGAGGACGCACGCCGCGATCGCGAACGGCACGGCGTAACCCGGCACGAGGTACTCGGTGCGCGCCTCCACCGACGACATCACCGCGGCGGGAAGTTGTCCGATCGCGATGCGGCCCATGAAGATACCGATGACCGCGCCGACCGCGCCGCCGCACAGCCCGAGCAGCGCGGCCTCGGCCAGCAGATCCCGCACCATCGGCCCGCGCTTGCCGCCGAGGGCGCGCAGCAGCGAGAGCATCGGCCTGCGCTGCGCGATCGCCATGCTCATCGCGTTGTAGATGAGGAACGCCGAAACGATCAGCGCCGCAGCCGAAGCCATCGTGGTCGAGTAGCGCACGAGCTGGATCGCGCCGCCCGCCTGCGCGGTGCGCAGGCTCGGTTCGGCGACCACCGCGCGACCGTCGACCGCCGCGGTGAGTTCGGTGCGCAGCGTGGCCACCGAGGCGCCCGGCGCGGGGATGATCTGGATCGAGTCGAGCCGACCCTGCCGCTCGGTCAGCTGCTGCGCGAGCCCGAGCGGCGCGGCGACCAGATGACCACCGTTGAGCCGCTTCGAGGTCTGCTGATCGAGCACGCCCGCGACGGTGACGGTGGCCGAACCCAGCGTGAACTTTTCGCCCTCGCGGTGCCCCATCGCCGCACCGACCAGAACGCCGTTGGGTACCGAGAGCAGTTTGCCCGTCTGCGCGGCCAGCGGCCCGGCCAACTCGCTGCCCAATGCGCTGATGTTCTGATCGGCGCCGATCAGCAGCGCGCGGTCCGCGCCCGCGCCGATCTGCGCCCGCAGCATCGGCACCGCCTTGTCCACGCCGGGCGTGTTCGCGATCCGTGGCAGCAGTTGCTGATCGAAGCCCGCGTCGGTGACACCGGTGACCTCGAGCGCCGCCCGCCCGCCGAGGCTTTCCGTGAGCCGCTGCACCGATCCGGTGACCGAACCGGAGATGCTCAGCACCGCGACCAGCAGACCCGCCGAGACTCCCATCACCACCAGCGACATCATGGTGCGCCCGCGGTGGGCGAGGAGTTCACCGATATTGAACAGCCGCAGGCGATCCCAGGCGGCGCCGATCACGCGATGGCCGATCGTTCTGCGGGTTCGTTCGAGCCGATCCGGCCGTCGCGCAGGGTGACCACCCGATCGCAGTACGCCACCGCGCCCATGTCGTGGGTCACCATGACCACCGAGTTGCCGGAACCGGCCAGCTCGCCGAGTAATTCGAGGATCGCGGCGCCGGTCTTGGAATCGAGGTTGCCGGTGGGCTCGTCGGCCAGGATCAGCGGCGGATCCATGATCAGCGCCCGGGCCACCGCGACCCGCTGCATCTGGCCACCGGACAGCTCGGCCGGACGATGTTCGGCTCGATCGCGCAGCCCGACCCGGTCGAGCAACTCCAGCGCCCGCGGCTTGGCCTTGCGTAAGCCGGTGCCGTCCAGCAGCTTCGGTATCGCGACGTTCTCCCAGGCGGACATCGTGGGCAGCAGGTTGAAGAACTGGAAGACGAAACCGACGCGGTGGCGGCGGAACTCGGACTGCCGCTCGTCGTCCAGCGCGCCTATCTCGTTGCCCTGGAACCGGATCGAGCCGGTGTCCGGGATGTCCAGCGCGCCGAGCAGGTGTAGCAGCGTGCTCTTACCGGAACCGGAGGGCCCGATGATCGAGGTGAATTCGCCGGTCTCGATCCGCAGGTCGATTCCGTCCAGTGCCCGGACCGATTGCCCGCCCACCCGGTATTCCTTGGTGACGCCGGACAATTCGAGCATGGCCGCCTTCGGCATCGCTGCCCCCCGCTGTGGTCTATCGGTCACCAATTGTTCGTCTCTCGTCGTGCTAGCGAGCCATGGCTTCTGATCTTCCCAGGACATGAGCCTCGCCTTCCGTGCGACGACGCATTTCACGCTACGGAGCGCACGTGGGCCTGTCTTCGTGCCAGGGACCCGAATCGATCTCCGACCACGGTAGGAGAAACGGACCGCTCGGGGAACGATGTATCGCCCGGTATCGGGCGGTTAGCCTTACCGCATGGGTGTGATCGGCGTCGCCGCGCCGGCCGGTGAGCCGGGGCGGGCGACCCGCGCGCGGCGCCGGGTGGCGCTGGGCTGGCGGCAGTCCAGGGCGCGGATCGCCGAATTCGTTCGAGAACCCGTCACCTCGTTTCAACGCCGGGTCGAGGAACTGCCGTTCGACTACCCGCCCTCGGTCATCGTGGCCGTGGATCTGTCGCTGTTCGTCGTCGCCGTCGCGGCGGCAATCCAGCGGCACAGCTACTTCCCGACCGTCCTGCCGATCATCGCGGTGCTGCTGACCGCCGCGTTCGGCCCGATGTACGCCTTCCTCGGGGTGATGCCGCGGCCGCTGACGCTCGGCCTGCTCGCCATGATCGCCGAGGCGCTGTTCCTGCTCCAGCCGGTCTCACCCGACCTCGCGCCGTTCGTACTGGTGGCCGCGGCGGGTGAGGTGGCGGCGATCGCGCCGAAATGGGTCAGCGTCCCGATCACCCTCGCGATGATGCTCGAACTGGTCGTGTTCGACCTGTATCGGGATATGGCACAGGGCTTGCCGACCTACGTGGTCGCCGTCGCGTTCGGCTGGATGGCCGGGCTGATGCTGCAATACCAACGCCGCTCGCTCTATCAGGAGCGCGGCTATCAGGACATTCGCGCGGCCCAGGCGGCCGACGAAGAACGCCGCCGGATCGCCCGCGAGGTGCACGACGTGATCGCGCACTCGCTGAGCATCACCCTGCTGCACATCACCGCGGCCCGGCACGCGCTGCGCACCGACCGCGATGTCGACGAGGCGGTGGAGGCGCTCACCGAAGCCGAGCAACTCGGTCGTCAGGCCATGGCCGATATCCGGCGCACCGTCGGGCTGCTCGATGCGCGACCGTCGAAGCTGGTGCCCGAGCCGACCGTGCAGGACATCGAGGCGCTGGTCGGCGATTTCGCACGCGCGGGTCTGGACGCGAAGTACCGGTGCACCGACGATCTGCGCGTGGTCTCGCCCGCGGTCGGTCTCGCGCTCTATCGGATCGGCCAGGAATCGCTGGCCAATGTCGTCAAGCACGCGCCGAGCAGTACGGCGACCGTGCGGGTGACGGTCGACGGCACGGCGGTCGCGCTGACCGTCGACAACAGCTTGCCGGTCGGCTTACCCGCCCAGCTCGGCACCGGCATGGGTCTGTCCGGGATGCGGCAGCGGGCCGAACTGCTCGGTGGCGAGCTGATCGCGGGTCCGTGCGCGCAGGGTTGGTCGGTGCGGGCCGCCATCCCGCTCGCGCCCACCCGCGGCGGCATGTTCTGCACGGTGTGGGAGCCGAACTCCCGCCGGACCCAGGAGGGTATGTGACAGCGGCATCGCCCGCGGGCGCCGAGGACGCGGTGACCGTTCTGGTGGTCGACGACCAGGAACTGGTCCGCGGCGGCTTGCGCCGGATCCTGCGCAGGCGCGACGGGTTCGTGGTCAGCGAATGCGCCGACGGCGACGAGGTGCTCGCCGCCGTCGCCGCCGAACGGCCCGACGTGGTGCTGATGGACCTGCGCATGAAACGGGTCGGCGGCATCGACGCCACCCGCATCCTGCGCGCCCGCGACGGCGCACCGCCGGTGCTGGTGCTGACCACCTTCGACGACGATCAGCTGCTCTCCGGTGCGCTACGCGCGGGCGCGGCGGGCTTCATCCTCAAGGATTCGCCGGCCGAGGATCTGATCCGCGCGGTGCGGACCGTCGCGGGCGGCGGCGCCTGGCTCGACCCGTCGGTCACCGAGCGGGTGCTCTCGACCTATCGCCGGATCCGGCCGAGCCCGACGCGGTCCGGCGCCCGGCTCGCCGAGCTGACCGCGCGCGAGTACGAGGTGCTCGAGCTGATCGGCCGCGGCCGGGTGAACGCCGAAATCGCCCGCGAACTCGGCATCTCGGAAGTGACGGTGAAAAGCCATGTCGGGCACATATTCGGCAAGCTGGAGCTGCGCGATCGGGCCGCGGCGATCGTCTTTGCGTTTGACCACGGGGTGGTGACACCCGGAGAATCCACTCTTTGACGGGCAAGGTCACGAGATCATAAACGTGCACTCCTGGCCCGGGATGTGGAGGATTGACGGGGTGGAGTCACCTGGACCGAGAACCGGCACACGGTTCGGGCCGTACGAATTGCGATCACTGCTGGGCAAGGGGGGCATGGGCGAGGTCTACGAGGCCTATGACACGGTGAAGAACCGGACGGTGGCGGTCAAGCTGCTGCACGAGGAACTCGCCGGCGACCCCGTGTACCAGGTGCGCTTCCGGCGCGAATCGCAGGCGGCCGCGCGGGTGGCCGAACCGCACATCATTCCGATCCACGACTGGGGCGTGATCGACGGTGTGCTGTTCATCGACATGCAGCTGATATCGGGCGTCGACCTGCGCACGCTGTTGCGCAGCGAGGGACCGCTGACCCCGGTGCGCGCGGTGGGCATCATCGAGCAGATCGCGTCGGCGCTGGACGCCGCGCACGCGGGCGGCCTGGTGCATCGCGACGTGAAACCCGCGAACATCTTGGTCACCGAGGCCGATCACGCCTACCTCGCCGATTTCGGCATCGCACATACCCAGGGTGACAGCGCCGTCACGGTCGTCGGCATGGCGGTCGGCTCCTACATCTACATGGCGCCCGAACGGTTCGACGTCGCCGAGATCACCGGCCGCGCCGACATCTATTCGCTGGCCTGCGTGCTGCACGAATGCCTGACCGGCGCCAGCCCGTTCCCCGCCGCCAGCATGAACGTGCTCATCCGCTCGCACCTCGCCGATTCGCCGCCGCGCGCGAGCGCGCAGCAGGCCGGCATTCCGGCCGGATTCGACGCGGTGATCAGCCGCGGCATGGCCAAGGATCCGGCCGATCGCTGGCCGAGCGCGTCCGAGATGGCCGCGGCCGCGCGCGCCGCGCTCACCACCGCGCCGCCGACCGGGCCGATGCTCGTCGTCCGCGCGCCCGCGCAGAATCGCGGCGCGGTGCCGCCGGAGTCGACCGGGGAGATCTCGGCGGTGATCCTGCCGAGCGCGCCGACGGTGGTGCGGCCGACCGAAATCCAGTTCACCACGCTGTCGGAGCAGGAGCCGGTGGCGCCGCTCGGCCCGCCCCCGCGCTGGACGCCGGACCAGGCGCTCCCGCCGATGCGCCCGTTCCCGGACGCCCACCTGTACACCGACCAGGGCGCAGCGCAAGGCTATTCGGCCCCGCAAGGGTTCGCCGCACAGCCGGGCCCGCCGGAATACCCGGATCGCCCCGATACTCCTCGCTACCCGGAGCAGCCCGGTCCCCAGGGATCCTCAGCGCAGCGTGGTTACCCGGACCCTTCCCGCGCGCAGGGATATCCGGCGCAGTCGAACGCGACGGGACACCCGGAAGAATCCGGCCCGCCCAGTTTCCCGACACACTCCGGCAATCCGGACTACCCGGCGCAACCCGGTGCCTCGAGGTTCGCCGAAGATGCTGCCGCGCAGGATTATGCAGAACGGTCCGGTGGGCCGGGCTTCGCCGACGACTCCGCCGCGCAGGCCTACCCGGAACGGTCCGGTAGGCCGGGCTTCGCCGAGGACCCTGCCGCGCAGGGCTATTCGGGACCGCCCGGCGGAGCGGGGTTTACTGACGACTCTGCCGCGCAGGGCTATTCGGAGCGGTCCGGCTCGGCGGGGTATGCCGAGCACCAGGCGTATTCGGCGCAATCCGATGGGCCGGATTATCCGGGCCAGGGTGGGGCGCAAGGGCATTCGGGTTCCCGATACGACGCGGATTACGGTCCGCTGGGCGCTGCCGCACAGGGTGGTGGGCAAGAATATTCGGAACAGTCGGATCCGCGCGGGTATCCCGATCAGCCCGGCCCACAGGCGTATTCGGCGCATCCGGGTGCGCAGGCGTACTCCGCCGACGAACCGTTCGTGGGCGGACAGGCGTATTCGGACGCCCCGTCCTACGCGACGCGGAAGTTCCCGGACGCGCCCGGCTATCCCGCGCCGGGCCAGGCGGAAGACTACCCGGCCGACCATGCGCCGACCCAGGCTTATTCGGCCCCTGCTGCCTACTCCGCCGCGGACCCGTATGCGAGTCCGGACGAATACGGTGGTCCCGCAGCGTATTCCGAGCCGGGCAGTCATGCGCGCGCCGACTATCCGCCGCAGAGCAATTACGCGAGTCAGCGGGATTACGGCGATCCGGGCTACGCCGACGACTACGACGAGTATGACGACGACCAGTACGCCCCGCCCGCGAAGGGCCGCTCCATCGTGCTGCCCATCCTGATCGCAGTGGCCACCATCGTGGTGATCTCGGTCGGCGGTGTGGTGGGCTGGCAGGTGTTCGGCTCGGGCACCGGGCAACCGAAGACGACATCAGATCAGCAGGCGGTCGCCCCCGGGCCGTCGACGAGTGCCCCGGCCCCGGCGCCGGCGACCTCGTCCACGCCGCCGGTGACGACCACACCGACCAAACCGGGCGCGGTCACGCTGCCCGCCGGTGCGAAGCCGTGCAACCAGGGCACACCGGTGCAGGGCGCGTTCACCCAGTCGGCCACCGGCTCCGCCGTGACGAGTTGCCAGTTCGCCGAGGAAGTCCGGCGGGCCTACGCCGAAATGAATACCGCGCAAGGCGGTTCGCGCGATGCGCCGCGCACAGTCGTGGCGACCAGCCCGGTCACCGGCCGGGCCTACACGATGAGTTGCCGCAGCGAGGGCCAGTTGGTCACGTGCAGCGGCGGTGAAAACGCGGTGGTGTATGTATATTGATCGATTCCGTGCGGCTCGAATGCGAAAAGCGTTGGGCGGCGCGGTATTAGCCATGCTCGTGGTGTCCGGCTGCGGCACCGGTGCCGAGCAGTCGGCCGCTGAGCAGACCAGCATCACCGAGGCCGCCTCGCACGCGGATCAAAAGGGCCTGTCGATCACCGTGCCCGGCACGCTGGCGGCCGGGGTCGCCGAGTTGCAGGCCGGGGTCCGCGGGCATCTGGGCATGGCGATGATGCCCGTGGGCGGCGACCAGGTGGTCAGCTTCGGCGACTGGAGCACCGGGCCCGCCTGGTCGACCATGAAGGTGCCGTTGACGATCGCCGCACTGCGCCGCGATTCCAGCAGTTCCAATTACGCCGCCTCCGCGGCGATCACGGCCTCCGACAACGCCGCCGCCGACACGCTCTGGCAGTCGCTCGGCAGCGGTCAGGACGCGGCGCAGGCCGTGCAGTCGGTGTTGCGGGAGGGCGGGGACAGCAAGACCACCGTGCCCGCCACCCGGTCCAGGCCCGAGCATTCGGCGTTCGGTCAGGCGGATTGGTCGCTCACCGAACAGGTCCGCTTCGCCTCCCGGCTGCCCTGCCTGCCGGCGACCGCGAACGTCATCGACCTGATGGAGCAGGTGCAGCCGAGCCAGCGCTGGGGCCTCGGCGCCTTCTCCGGCGCGGAGTTCAAGGGCGGCTGGGGCCCGGACCCGAAGGGCGCGTATCTGGTCCGGCAGTTCGGGGTGATCTCGGCGCCGTCCGGGCAGATCGCCGTCGCGTTCGCCGCGCAGGCGGATTCGGGTGCGTTCTCCGACGGTATGACGATCCTGGACAAGCTGGCCACGCTCATTTCCCAGCACATCGACGAGCTGTCCGGCGGCACGTGTCCCGCCTGATCCGGCGCACTTGACCGGGTAACGGCGACACCCGAGAATCCCGACGTATCGGATGTGGGCCCGGCAGGGCCTACGGTTGTGGTGCGCCGGGTCGCGCGCGTGAGTGGAGGTAACGGGGTGGACGGACCGCGGACGCGGATCGGCACGGTTTTCGGTCCGTACCAGTTGCGTTCCTTGCTGGGCCGCGGCGGCATGGGCGAGGTGTACGAGGCCTACGACACGGTGAAGGACCGGGTGGTCGCGGTCAAACTGCTGCCCACCGACCTCGCGAAGGATCCCGTTTTCCAGCAGCGGTTCCGGCGCGAATCGCAGGCGGCCGCGCGGCTGGCCGAACCGCACGTCATCCCGATCCACGACTGGGGCGAGATCGACGGCGTGCTCTACATCGACATGCGCCTGGTGCGCGGGCACGACCTGCGTTCGGTCCTGCGCGGTGAGGGGCCGCTGTCGCCGGCCCGCGCGATCGGCATCCTCGAGCAGATCGCGTCGGCGCTGGATGCCGCGCACGCCGAAGGGCTGGTGCACCGCGACGTCAAGCCCGCCAACATTCTGGTCACCGCCTCGGAGTTCGCCTACCTCGCCGACTTCGGCATCGCCCGGTCCGCGCAGGACCCCGACATGACCGGCACCGGCGCGGCCGCGATCGGTTCGTACAGCTACATCGCGCCGGAGCGTTTCGAGAACGGTCCGGTCACCGGGACCGCCGATGTCTACTCGCTGGCCTGCGTCCTGTACGAATGCCTCACCGGCACACAGCCTTTCCAGGCCGACGCGATGAGTGTGCTGATCCGGTCCCATCTTTCGGCGCCGCCGCCGCGACCGAGCCTGGTCCGCGCGGGCGTACCCGCCGCGCTGGACGAGGTGGTCGTGCGTGGCATGGCGAAGAAACCCACCGACCGCTACTCGACCGCGGGCGGTTTGGCTTCGGCCGCGAAATCGGCGCTCACCGGCCGCGCGGTGGTCGCGATCTCGCAGCTGCCGACCGACCGGATGAACCTGGTGTCGCCCAAAGCGCCGCCGACCGTGGTGTTCCCGGCGGTCGCCCCGGACGACCCGAATCCGAGTGCCCTGCCGACAGACGCGATCGCGCGTCCGCCGGGCGGGCGCGTGCCGGTGGACACCGGACCGAGGCGGCCTGATCCGGGACGGAGCTTCGTCGGCCCACCGCACGCACATCGCGCCGATCCGCTCAGCCATACCGACCCGCCACGGGAGCCGCAGCGGACCGACTCCGGACGTGGCGAACCGCGCGAGGATGCGGTGGTTCGGCGTGCCGTCGGCAGCAGCCGGGTCTACCGCGCCGATGCCGAGCCGAATACCGAACAGCGACAAGCCGATTCGACCGGTGAGCCGGATACCCCGGTCCAGGCCGCGCGTCGATCGCGTTCGGGCAAGCCGAGATTGATCGCCGCCTTCGTGATCGTCGCGCTCGCGTTGATCGGCGTCGGCGGCTGGTTGCTGCGGGAAAAGCTCACGCCGGACCCGGTCACCCCGACCCTCGCGCCGGTGCCCGCCAACGCCAAAGGGTGTGCGACGAAGTATCCACCCATGGGTCGCTTCACCTACTCCGCCATCGGCACCTCGGCCACCACCTGCGAATTCGCGGAGGAGGTACGCAAGGCGTACGGCACCGGCCCGGACACCGACGGCACCCGTCCGGTCGCCGCGTTCAGTCCCGCCACCCAGCAGGACTACACGATGGAGTGCGTCACGCGCGACGGTCTGGTCACCTGTATCGGCGGGGCGAACGCGATCGTCTACATCTACTGAATAGCGCGCAGCCGCCGTCAGGCCGAATCCGCGCACGCTGTTACGCAGGGTTTATGGGGGTCGACCTGCCGCGCGTGGCCGAGCCGGGCAAGATAGCGGCCATGCGCATCGGAGTTTTGACCGGAGGCGGCGACTGCCCTGGACTGAACGCGGTCATCCGTGCTGTCGTTCGCACCGCGAACGGCCGCTACGGCGACGCGATCGTCGGCTTCGAGGACGGTTGGCGTGGTCTATTGGAGGATCGCAAGATTCAGATCCACAACGACGATCGCACCGACCGGTTACTCGCCAAGGGCGGCACCATCCTCGGCACCGCTCGCACCAATCCCGACGTCCTGCGCGCCGGACTCGGCCGGATCAAGCGCACCCTGGACGACAACGGCATCGACGCGTTGATCCCGATCGGCGGCGAGGGCACGCTCACCGCGGCCAGCTGGCTGTCCGACGAAGGCGTGCCGGTGGTCGGCGTGCCCAAGACCATCGACAACGACATCGACTGCACCGACGTGACTTTCGGTCACGACACCGCGCTGAGCATCGCCAGCGAGGCGATCGACCGGCTGCACACCACCGCGGAATCGCACCAGCGCGTGATGCTGGTCGAGGTGATGGGCCGGCACGCGGGCTGGATCGCGGTGAACGCGGGCATGGCGGCCGGCGCACACCTGACGCTGGTGCCCGAGGTGCCGTTCGACGTGGACCAGGTGTGCACCATGATCAAGCGTCGTTTCCAGCGCGGCGACAAGCATTTCATCTGCGTCGTCGCCGAAGGTTCGCATCCCGCCGAGGATTCCGGCTTCGCGCTGCGCGCGGGCGGGATCGATGAGTTCGGGCACGAACGGTTCACCGGTGTCGCCCAGCAGCTCGGCGCGGAGATCGAACGTCGCATCGGCAAGGAGGTCCGGACCACCGTGCTCGGTCACGTGCAGCGCGGCGGCAGCCCCACGCCCTACGATCGCGTCCTGGCCACCCGCTTCGGCCTGCACGCCGCGGAGGCGGTGCACGCCGGTCAGTTCGGTCAGATGGTCGCCCTGCACGGCAGCGCCATCGAACTCGTCCCGCTGTCCGAGGCCACCAAACAGCTCAAGCGGGTGCCGTCCGAGCGCTACCAGGAAGCCGAGGCGTTCTTCGGCTGATCCGGCCCGGCCGATCCGCTGGGTCCCCGGGACACAGCGGATCGCCGCCTGACCGGCGATAACCGAGTTACCCTGGCTGGCATGGCCGACCTCGCTGTGCACGACCTGCCCGACGCCGCCCGGACCGTCCTGCGCCGCCGCGCCGACGCCGCCGGTCTCCCGCTGACCACCTACCTGCGGGCGGAGCTGATCGCGCTGGCCGACCGACGCAGCTCCGACGACACCGTCGTCGAGTTCCTCGAAGCCGAGGGCCGCGATCTGACGCCCGAGATCGATGCGGCCGCCGTCGCGCTCGTGGACACCTACGACCTGCCCGCCGCCGCGCTGGCCACCTTCGGTCGCCGCGCCCACGCCGCCGATCTTCCGCTCGGCGCCTACGTGCGCCGCGCTCTCATCGCCTCGGCCCGCCGCGCCACCGTCGACGACGCGATGCTCGAATTTTGTGCACTCCGAGACGAGAACCCCGCTCTCGGCCTCGATCTGGCCGCACTCGCCGACTCCGTCCGCTACGCGCGCGGCGAGTGACGGTCGTTCGCTGACGCGGTTCCGCGGCGCAGGTCAGGAGTTCGGTCGGTGGGGTCGGCGGTGCCCGGGTCCGTCGCATGGTGGGTGATCGGTTATGTCGCGGCGGTCGGCGCGGCCAGGCTGGTCTTCGCCACGGAGACGATGAGCGACCGGCTGATCAACTGGTTGATCGGGTGGACGCTGGCCGGTCTGCTGCTGTACCGATGCACGCCGACGCCCGATATCGCCAGTCTGCCGAATCAGCTCGCGCTGGGCTGCATCGTCATGACCGGCATGTATCTCTACGGACTGAGCCGGTTGTGGGAGACCGAGGCGGATCCGGCCGAGACGCGTTGGCGCCAGCGCGTTTACAACGGCGTCGCGGTGCTGTCGACCGTGGTGATCGTGTTCGCCGGTCCGGCGGCGGCGGGCGCGGGCCGGCTGAGCGATCAGACGATCAATTGGGGCGGTGTCGTCGTCTGGACGGCGTTCGCCCTGCCGCAGGCGGCGGCCTCGGTGGTGCTGGTCCGGTTGTCCGTCCGGGAACTGCGCCGCGGCACGCTCGACACCTTCGTGCAGGTGGTCTGCTGTTCGATCGTCGTCGCGTGCCTGCCGTTCTGGGTCGAGCAACAGCTCCCGTGGTTGCGGTTGGCATTCGGGTGGGATGTGGCGTATCCGCATATCGCGCGGGTGGAGTTCCTGTTCACGTTCGATACCGCGCTCGTCGTCGCGACCCTGTTCGTGGTCCCGGTCCTCGGCCGGCTGCCCGGGCTGGTGGGCTGGGATCGCGACGGCCGCCTCTGCCGCCGGTTGCGGCCGCTCTGGCGCGCGGTCACCGCCGCGGTCCCCGAGATCGTCATGGACCCTGCCGCGAGTGGCCAACACCGCGGCGACTCCACCGCGCGCTTGGTGCGCATGACCGTCGAGATCCGCGACGCACTCCTGCATCTCGGCCCCTACCTCCCCGCAGACCCCGCACCACCCCGGCGAAACACACCTGATCAGCAGCTACGCGACTACGCGAGCCGGCTCCAGCAGGCCGCACACGCCCGCCGGACCGGCCTCGCCCCACCCACCTGCAACCCTGCCCCGCAACCCTTCCCGACCGCCCAAGACTTCGACACCGAACTCCGCCACCTACTGGACCTCGCCCGCGTATGGCCGCCGTCGCCCCCTGCCCTTCCCCGCGTCCGCAGGACAGTCGGCTGAGAAGCGTGATCGCGTGTCCCGGCGCGTTGGTCCAGTCGACTCGGCGGTGGCCTGCGGCTATTCTGCTGCGCGGGAAGAGCAGGAGGGGATCCATTTGGCGCCGCCGATTCCAGGTTTCGTACTGTGGTCGGCGATCGGCTATGTCGGGCTCGTTGCCGCGGCGCGACTGTTGTTCGCGCGGGCCACCACGGTCGATCGATTGGTCAATTGCTTGCCGCTGTGCAGTCTGGCGGGCCTGCTGCTCTATCGCTTCGCGCCGACGCCGGATATCTCCGAGGTCATGACGCAGTTGGCGTTGGGCTGCGTCGTCCTGCTCGGAATGTACCTCTACGGTCTGGGCCGGCTGTGGGAATCCGATGCGGATTCGGAGCTGACCTGGCGCAGGCAACGGATCTACTGCGCGGTGGCGGCCGCGGCGACAGCGGTATTCCTGACGGCCGGGCCGTCTGCCGGTGCCGTCGGCCGGCTCGCCGATCAGCAGCTCAATTGGGGCGGCGTCGCGGTCTGGGCGGCGTTCGGCGTTCCCCAGTTGGGCACTGCCCTGTTGATGTTTCGCCTGTGCCGACGCGAACTCAGCAGTGCGCAGACGCGGCCGTCGACGAAAACCCTCTGCCTTCTCATCCTTGTCGCGCTGGTGCCGTTCGGTGCCGATCTGGTGCTCGGCGCGGGCGAGATAGCGCTCGGCTGGGATGTGCCGTATCCGCATATCGCTCGTGTAGAGATCATCTTCGTCTGTACCGCCGTGCTCACCTCGACACTCGCGGGGACCCGGATGATCGAATCCCTGCTCGCGTACGCCGAATGGGATCGTGACGGGCGCATCTGTCGTCGGCTGCGGCCGCTGTGGCGAGACGTCACGGCGGCTGTGCCGGAAATCGTGCTGGATCCGGACCCGGCCGACGGCTCCGATTCCACCGCTCGGCTGCTTCGCACGATGGTCGAGATACGTGATGCGCTGCTGCATCTTTCGCCCTATCTACCAGTCGTCGATGCCGCTGCGCAGGGGCCGCCGACGGACTGTGCGATGAGCGACTACGCACTCCGGCTCGCAGTGGCGGTCCGTTCGCGACAGGTGGGTTTCGCACCGCTGAATACCGGTCCGGTGCCGCAGGCTCTGCTCGCCGCTCAGGATTTCGACACCGAACTCCGTCAGGCACTGGCCCTGGCACAGGTCTGGCCTGCCGCGCGCGCTGCGGTGGACGGTATGGCGTCCGGTGCGCGGAAATCAGTCGTCAGCACTGCGGGCACTCGCCATTTCTGATATCCCCAAAACGTTCCGGCGGACCTTCCGATTTCGCTCTGTACTGTTGATCTCATGCGCACCGGGCGAGTTGTCGCGTTGGCTCTGTTCGTCATTGCCGTGTTGGTCGCGGGGTGTTCGCGGTCGGATTCGAATCCACCGGAACCGACCACGGGCGACTGGCACGGGGCGATCGAGATACCCGGGCAGCCGGTCGAGGTCGGGGTGACGTTCACCGACAAGGGCACGGCCACCATCGACATCCCGAAGCAGAGTATGTCGGCGGTCGAGTTGAAGGATGTGCGCTCCGATCGCAACGGGGTGTCCTGGGCGATCGCGGACGTGCCCGGCGAGCCGAAGTTCCAAGGCATCTACGACAAAGCCGCCGACCGGATCAACGGCGACTTCGTCCAGGGCGGACAGACTTTCAAGCTGTCGTTGCAGCGCGGCAAGATCGCCCCGCTGGCCCGGCCGCAGACACCGCAGCCGCCGTTCCCGTACAAGTCCGAGGACGTCACCTACCGCAACGGCGATATCACCATCGCGGGCACGCTGACCAAGCCGGAAGGTGACGGCAAGTTCCCGGCCGTCCTCATGATCACCGGCAGCGGCCCGCAGAACCGCGACGAAGAACTGTTCGGGCACAAGCCTTTCCTGGTGATCGCGGACAGCCTGACCAAGGCGGGTTACGCGGTGCTGCGCACCGATGACCGTGGTGTCGGCGGCACGAGCGGCAAGCTGGACGATGCGAACTACACCGATCTCGCCGGTGATGCCGCGGCCGGCGTCGGCTTCCTGCGCGGCCGTCCGGACATCGACCCGGCGCGGGTCGGCCTGTTCGGGCACAGCGAGGGCGGCTACCTCGCCCCGCTGGTCGCCGCCCGCCCGGACAGCGGCGTCGCCTTCGTCATCGCGATGGCCGGACCCGCCGTGAGCGGCGCGGACGTGCTGATCGAGCAGACCAAGCTGATCGGCGCCGCGAACGGCACCCCCGCCGACGAGCTGGACAAGTCGGTGCGGCAGACCACCGAGATCTCGGCGCTGCTGCAGGCCGGTGACATCGCGGGCGCGAAGGCGTTGGCGCGCAAGCAGAACGCCGAATCCCCGCCCGACCAGCGGGCGACCGACGAGCAGATCGACGCGAGCATGACCACGTACTTCGCGGCGTTGATCGCCTACGACCCGGCCCCGGCGCTGCAGGCGCTGCGCATGCCGGTGCTCGCGTTCTACGGCGGCAAGGATCTGCAGGTGCCGCCCGCACAGAGCGAAGGGCCGATGCGCGCGAACCTCGCCGGCGACCCGGACGCGACGGTCCACGTGTTCCCCGGTCTGAACCACCTGATGCAACCCACCCAGACCGGCAATCCCAAGGAATACGTCGACATCGAGACCAGCGTCGCACCCGAGGTTCTCACCTACGTCACAGCCTGGTTGACCCAGCGCATCCCGCCGAAGTAGGCGGGGTGTGAGCCCGTGCGATCTGGTCGAAGGGCTTACATAGACTGTGGGGCATGAGTGAGCGCAGCGAGCGAAAAATGGGCACAGCCACCGGTGCGGTCATGCCGGAGCTGAGCGTCAGCGAGGCGCAGGCATGAGTGCACCCACAGTCGACTTGATGGACTATTCGGATGTCATCGCCCGGTTCGAGCCGGTGCTTGGCATGGAGGTTCACGTCGAGCTGTCCACCGCGACCAAGATGTTCTGCGGTTGCCCGACCGAATTCGGCGCCGAGCCGAACACCCAGGTGTGCCCGGTGTGCCTCGGTCTGCCCGGCTCGCTGCCGGTGGTGAACGAGAAGGCCGTCGAGTCGGCCATCCGCATCGGGCTCGCGCTGAACTGTTCGATCACGCCGTGGGGCCGGTTCGCGCGCAAGAACTACTTCTACCCCGATCAGCCGAAGAACTACCAGATCAGCCAGTACGACGAGCCGATCGCCACGAACGGTCACCTCGACGTGGTGCTCGACGACGGCAGCACGTTCCGGGTGGAGATCGAGCGCGCGCACATGGAGGAGGACACCGGCAAGTCGACCCACGTCGGCGGTGCCACGGGCCGTATCCATGGCGCCAGCCACTCGCTGCTCGACTACAACCGCGCGGGTGTGCCGCTGATCGAGATCGTCACCAAGCCGATCACCGGTGCGGGGGAGCGGGCGCCGGAGGTGGCGCGTGCCTATGTGACCGCGCTGCGTGAGGTGCTCAAATCGCTCGACGTGTCCGACGTCAAGATGGAGCAGGGCTCGCTGCGCTGCGACGCCAACGTCTCGCTGATGGATATCGGCGCAACGGAATTCGGCACCCGCACCGAGACCAAGAACGTCAACTCGCTCAAGAGTGTCGAGGTCGCGGTGCGCTTCGAGATGCGCAGGCAGGCCGCGGTGCTGGCCGGCGGCGGCAGCATCGTGCAGGAGACCAGGCATTTCCACGAGACCGACGGCACCACCTCGCCGGGCCGGGTCAAGGAGACCGCCGAGGACTACCGCTACTTCCCTGAACCGGATCTGGAACCTGTTGCGCCCGCGGCGGATTGGGTGGAACAGCTGCGGGGCACCATTCCGGAGTACCCGTGGTTGCGCCGGGCCCGGATCCAGGCCGACTGGGGCCTGTCCGACGAGGTGATGCGCGATCTGGTGAACGCGGGCGCGCTCGATCTGATCATCGCCACCGTCGACGCGGGCGCCCCGGCCAACGAAGCCCGCTCCTGGTGGGTCGCCTATCTGACCGAAAAGGCCAAGGAGCGCGAGGTTTCGCTGGAGGACCTGCCGATCACCCCGGCCCAGGTCGCCGCGGTGATCAACCTGGTCGAGGCGAAGACGGTGAACAACAAGGTCGCCAAGCAGGTCGTCGACTTCGTGCTGGCGGGTGAGGGTGATCCGGCGCAGATCGTCGAGGCCAAAGGCTTGGGCATGGTCAGCGACGACAGCGCGCTGCAGGCCGAGGTCGAGAAGGCGCTCGCCGCGAACCCCGATATCGCCGAGAAGATCCGCTCCGGCAAGGTGCAGGCCGCGGGCAAGATCGTCGGCGATGTCATGAAGGCCACCCGTGGTCAGGCCGACGCCGCGCGGGTGCGCGAACTCGTCATCGCCGCTTGCAGCTGAGTGCTGGAACAGATCAAGGGCCGACTCCGCGGAGTCGGCCCCTGATCTGTGTCTGCGGCTAGTCCGGGCCGCCGCCACCCGCCTGCGGCGGTGGAATGCGTACCACCCGATCGTCATTCGGCCCCGGTTGGCCGTCGGTCTTGTTCACCGTGCCCACCCAGATGGTGCCGTCGGGACCGACCGCCGCGCCACCGAGCTGCCCGTACTTGTCCTGCGCGAGCATGGTGGGGGCGGCGGTGACGGCGTGGGTGTTCGGGTCGGCGGCCGCGATGGCCAGCGCCTTGCCCTTGGTCAGTGAGATCGCCACGCCATCGGTGGCGGCGGCGCAGCCCGCGACACCGGGACGGTCGGGCCAGGTCCACGCGGTGGTGACGCTGCCGTCGCCGCCGAGTCGTTGCAGCCGGTCCTCGACGGCGGTGCGATCGGTGATCCAGACGCTGTCCTTGCTGTCCCGGCAGATATCGCCCGCGATCCCGATGCCCGAGAGGGCGACCTCGGCGTTCGCGCCCGGTGCGGGCGAGTTGACCCGCAGCAGCTTGCCCGCCAGCGAGGACGGCGAACTCGCCGCGCCGGGATTGCCCGCGTCGCCGGTGAGCACCAGCATCTGACCGGGCGTGGCGAATTCGATGGCACCGTGATTTCCGCTCGGCCCCTTGGGGATTCCGGTCAGGATGTCCTTGGGCGGTCCGCCGCCCTCGGCGATCCGCACCACCCGGTTGTCGCTCGCCGTGGTGATGTAGGCGTAGATCAGCCCGTCCTCGTGGAAGGTGGGGGAGAGCACGATATCGCTCAGGCCGCCGTCGCTCGAGCCGTCCACGTCTACGCGGGCGAATTCGGTGGTCGGCGTCTCGGGGGCGACCTTGAGGATGCGTCCGGTGCGGCGCTCGGCGACCAGTGCGCCGTCGCCGAGCGCGACCAAACCGCCGGTGGTGTCCAGGCAGGTGGCCACCACGGCCGGATCCGGGTCGATGCACGGCCCGCTGGGGCGGGTGGTCGAGGTGGGCGGCTGCGACGGCTTCTTCGGGTCGATGTTCGCGCCGTGCAGCGTCGGCTCGGGGGTGAACGGGCTCGACGCCGAATCATCGAACCGCGCGCATCCGGTCACCAGCGCGGACCCCACCGCCACGGTCACCGCGACGCGACCAATGCCAACCAACCTCATAGCTCAGACGTTACGGAAATCTTCTCGCCCGCGCCCCTTCGCCCCACCTTTGTGCCCGGGTATTTCGTCCCGGGGCGGGCCGGCCCGGAATCGGGCGCGGCGCTGTTGCCCGTGACACAGCGTCTCGCGCGCCGTGTTCGGGGCCTGTTCCGGGGGAGCGCGGCTTAAGGTATTGGCCGTGACCGACAAGTCGAAAGACACTTCCGAATCCTCGGCGGCCCAGGGTGCGACGCCGTCCACGGCCGAGCAGTCGGCGGTGTCGTCCACCGGTCGGGGCGTCAGCAGCCCCTTCGATTCGCCGACCGAGCAGTTCCCGAAGCTGACCAAGGACGTGCCGCGCACGGACGACGAACTCGGCCTCGACCCCGGACCCGACGTGCCGACCGTCGGCGCGGACGGCCTTTCGGCCGACGCCCCCACCTATGCCTACGCGAGCATCCCGCCCGCCGCGAACCCGCCGGGCGACACCGCCCGGTTGCGTCGCCGCAACCGCGAAACCCAGCGCGGCACCCTGGATTTCGGCTTGTTCCTGCTGCGCCTGGTGGTCGGCGGCACGTTCATCTATCACGGCCTGCAGAAGCTGACCGGCTGGTTCCACGGCCCCGGGTTGGACGGCACCCGCGACATGATGGCCAACGGCGGCTGGGATCACCCCACCCTGTCGGCCATCCTGGTCACGGTCGGCGAGCTCGGCGGCGGTGTGCTGCTCGTGCTCGGCCTGGCCACCCCGTTCGCCGCGGGTGCCCTGCTCGCCGTGATCCTCGACGCGTGGGCCTGGAAGCAGGGGATGATCCCCGGCTTCCAGTACAAGGCAGGCGTGCAGACCGGCGTCGAAATGGAGAGCATCCTCGTCGGCATCACCGCCGTGCTCGTTCTCACCGGTCCGGGCCGCTGGGCGCTCGATCGCAACCGCGGCTGGGCCACCCGCCCGTTCGCCGGTTCCTTCGCGGTGCTCGTGCTGGCCATCGCCGCAGCCGTACTCGCCTACTGGTACCTGCACGGCGGCAATCCCCTGACCGGAATCGGTCCCTTCGACTGATCCGGCCGCGAAAACGACGATGGCGCCCTCCGCGGAGGGCGCCATCGCTGTTCGCAGGGTTTACGGCACGTAGCGGACTGCGCCCTTGTCGGCCGAGGTGGCGAGCGCGGCGTAGGCGCGCAGCGCGGTGGTGACCGGACGGTCGCGGTTCACCGGCTGCCAGGGGCGTTCGGCGGCTTCCATTTTGGCGCGGCGCTCGGCCAGCACGGCGTCGTCCACCAGCACCTCGAGCGACCGGGTGCTGACGTCGATGCGGATCTGGTCGCCGTTCTCGATCAGGCCGATGGTGCCGCCGCTGGCCGCCTCGGGGGAGATGTGGCCGATGGACAAGCCCGAGGTGCCGCCGGAGAAACGACCGTCGGTGATCAGCGCGCACTGCTTGCCCAGACCCGCGCCCTTGAGGAACGCGGTGGGGTGCAACATCTCCTGCATGCCGGGCCCGCCCGCGGGACCTTCGTAGCGGACGACGAGCACGTCACCGGGCTTGATCGTCTTGTTGAGGATCACCGAGACCGCCTCCTCCTGGGATTCCACGACGAGCGCGGGCCCCTGGAAGGCGAACAGCTCCTCATCGATGCCCGCGGTCTTGAGCACGGCGCCGTCGGGAGCGACGTTGCCGCGCAACACGACCAGGCCGCCCTCCTTCGTGTACGCGTGCTCGATATCGCGGATGCACCCGCCCGCGGCATCGGTGTCGAGCGAGGACCAGCGATTCGCGGTGGAGAACGGTTCGGTCGTGCGCACACCGCCCGGCGCGGCATGGAACAGCTCGACCGCCTCGTCGGAAGCCTTGCCGGAGCGGATATCCCAGGTGTCGAGCCACTCGTCGAAGCTGCGTGAATGCACCGTGCGCACCTCGGTTTCGAGCAGCCCGGCACGGCGCAGCTCGCCCAGGATGGCGGGAATGCCGCCGGCCCGGTGCACGTCCTCCATGTGGTAGTCGGAGTTGGGCGACACCTTGGACAGCGTCGGCACCCGGCGGCTGGTCTCCTCGATGGTGTGCAGATCGAAGTCGATCTCGCCCTCCTGCGCGGCGGCCAGCGTGTGCAGCACCGTGTTGGTGGAGCCGCCCATCGCCACGTCGAGCGCCATCGCGTTGCGGAAAGCCTTGGCATCGGCCACGTTCCGCGGCAGCACCGACGCGTCGTCCTCGCGGTACCAGCGGTTGGCGATATCGACGATCACGGTGCCCGCCCGCTCGAACAGCGCCCGGCGCGCTTCGTGGGTGGCCAGCGTGGAACCGTTGCCCGGCAACGCGAGTCCCAGCGCCTCGGTGAGGCAGTTCATCGAGTTCGCGGTGAACATGCCCGAGCACGACCCGCAGGTCGGACAGGCGGACCGTTCGACCTCGGACAAACCTTCTTCGGACACAGCCTGATTCGCGCTCGCGGAGATCGCGGTGATCAGGTCGGTCGGGGCCTGCGCGACGCCGCCGACCACGACGGCCTTGCCCGCCTCCATCGGTCCGCCGGAGACGAACACCGCCGGAATGTTCAGCCGCATAGCGGCATTCAGCATGCCGGGGGTGATCTTGTCGCAGTTGGAGATGCACACCAGCGCGTCGGCGGTGTGCGCGTTCGCCATGTATTCCACGGAGTCGGCGATGATTTCGCGCGAGGGCAGCGAGTAGAGCATGCCGCCGTGGCCCATCGCGATGCCGTCGTCGACGGCGATGGTGTGGAATTCGCGGGGCACACCGCCGGCGGCCCGTACCGCCTCGGCAACGATCTCGCCGACGTTCTTCAGGTGCACATGGCCGGGCACGAACTGGGTGTAGGAGTTCGCGATGGCGATGATCGGCTTGCCGAAATCGGTGTCGGTCATGCCGGTGGCGCGCCAGAGCGCGCGGGCGCCTGCGGCATTGCGGCCGACGGTGGTGGTGCGTGAACGAAGCGGTGGCATAGAGGGTCCTCGGTCTGGTCGCGGGGGCTGCGGTGCGACGAACGCGGAGCTGGCTCCGCGGCCGTTCCACGGTACTCCCGCGTGGAGGTGGGCTTACTGCCGGTCGGGCGCGGCTCGTGGCCGTCGGCCCGGCCCGTGCCAGGTGGGGCGGTGTCGTGGGTCGCCGCGAGTGGTGGTCGCCGGCGCTGACGGTGTCGCCGGAGGTGCCGGCCCGTCGGGCTCGCGGGGTGCGCGCCGGGACGGATCCGCCCGACGCGGTGACCGCATCGCATAGCCGACAACATCGTAGCGCCGGCCGTTTGTTCCGGCCCGCGCCTTATTGCGCGTTCTTGTCCCCGGGGGTGTTCTCGGCTTTGCCCTCGGCAGCGGTGTTCGTGCTTTCGGCGCTCGCGGTGTCATCACCGGACTCGTCGGCCGATTCCGCGTCCGCCGAATTATCGGCCGGCTCTTCCTTGGGCACCACATACGGATCGGGAATCCACCCGTGCGAGGCCGCCGCCAGATCCCGCACCCGGTCATAACTCACCGCGGGTAATTTCACCTCGGTACCGTCCACCAGATCGGCGCGCACGTATCCACGCTTCGGGATACGCACCCCCTTCAGCTGAGACCAGTCCAGGTGCCGCGAGCCGAATACGGTCCGCAGATCGAGTCCGGCGTCGGACACCGTGGTCTGGGTCCGCTGCACCCAGACGGCCACCGCGACGGGGATCAGCAGCAGCGGCCACAGCCCGGCGGGCCAGCCGACGAACATGAAGAACATGCACATCAGAAGGATGAACACGCCTAGGAAGGCCAGGCGTGGGATGCGGATCACAGTGGCGGTCGAGGCGCTACCCGTATCCGATCCCTCGGTGGCGGTGTGGGACGATTTAGCCGGTGGCACGGACTGATGCGGTGATGACACACCACCATCCTCGCATCCTGGTGAAGGACCCAAGCAGCCGCACTATCCCACATAATGGGAGCTGTTTGACTCTTCGGCCAACGCACACATACCGTCATGCGCGTGAACCGAAACGAGTTGCTCGTAATCGGCCGGCGCGTCCAGCGTTGAGCCTGACTACCTGAGTCGAATACGTCAGCTCGCGTTGCGACGCGCCACCCTCGAACAGCCATGCGCTGTCGGGGGCTTTTTTGTGTTCGGACGAATTGTCCGACAGGGCGAGTCGCAAGACACCGCATGTCAGACACAAATCCGGGGTCAGAACGACAAGCAGTTAGGAACAAGACGGTGAGTGCACCTACCGCACGGCCCGGGCCCTCGGCCCGCAGGCCGGCGCCTGCGGCCCATCAGCCGGGCGCCGGCAGCTCGACGACGCAGGCCAACCGCCGCCAGGTCCCGCCCGAGCGGGTCACCGGCGCGCAGTCGGTCGTCCGTTCGCTCGAAGAGCTCGGCGTCGACACGGTATTCGGCATTCCCGGCGGCGCGATTCTCCCGGTCTACGACCCGCTGTTCGACTCGACCAAGGTGCGCCACGTGCTGGTCCGGCACGAGCAGGGCGCGGGTCACGCCGCGACCGGCTACGCGCAGGCCACCGGCAAGGTCGGGGTCTGCATGGCCACCTCCGGTCCGGGCGCCACCAACCTGGTCACCCCGATCGCCGACGCGCAGATGGACTCGGTGCCGATCGTCGCGATCACCGGGCAGGTCGGTCGCGGACTGATCGGCACGGACGCCTTCCAAGAGGCCGACATCTCCGGCATCACCATGCCGATCACCAAGCACAACTTCCTCATCACCGAGGGCGTGGACATCCCGCGCATCATCGCCGAGGCGTTCTACCTGGCCGCCAGCGGCCGGCCGGGCGCGGTGCTGGTCGACATCCCGAAGGACGTGCTGCAGATGCAGACGACCTTCAGCTGGCCCCCGGAGATGCGGCTGCCCGGCTACCGTCCGGTGACCAAGCCGCACGGCAAGCAGGTGCGCGAGGCCGCGCGGATGATCTTGGAAGCCAAGTCGCCGGTGCTCTACGTCGGCGGCGGCGTGATCAAGGCCGACGCCTCGCCGGAACTGCTGGAACTGGCCGAGCTGACCGGCATCCCCGTGGTCACCACGCTGATGGCGCGCGGCGCGTTCCCGGACAGCCACCAGCTCAACATGGGCATGCCCGGCATGCACGGCACGGTGGGAGCCGTTGCGGCACTGCAACGCTCGGATCTGCTGATCACCCTCGGCGCGCGCTTCGACGACCGGGTCACCGGTCAGCTCGACTCGTTCGCGCCGGACGCCCGGGTGATCCACGCCGATATCGACCCGGCCGAGATCGGCAAGAACCGGCACGCCGACGTCCCGATCGTGGGCGACTGCCGCGAGGTGATCATCGAGCTGATCGAGACACTGAAGGCCGAGCCGACCGCCACGACACCGCTGCTCGATCTGGCCGACTGGTGGAAGTACCTGGACGGCGTGCGCAAGAGCTACCCGCTCGGCTGGACCACGCCCAGCGACGGTTCGCTCTCGCCCGAATTTGTCATCGAGGCCCTGGGCCGCCTGGCCGGGCCCGATGCCGTCTACTGTGCCGGCGTCGGCCAGCACCAGATGTGGGCCGCGCAGTTCATCAAGTACGAAAAGCCGCGCACCTGGCTGAATTCCGGCGGTCTGGGCACCATGGGCTACGCCGTGCCCGCCGCCATGGGCGCCAAGATGGGCGCGCCCGAGAAAGAGGTGTGGGCGGTCGACGGTGACGGCTGTTTCCAGATGACCAACCAGGAGCTGGCCACCTGCGCCGTCGAGGGCGTGCCGATCAAGGTCGCGCTGATCAACAACGGCAACCTCGGCATGGTCCGGCAGTGGCAGACGCTGTTCTACGAGGAGCGCTACTCCAACACCGATCTCGGCACGCACACCCTGCGCATCCCCGACTTCGTCAAGCTCGCCGAAGCCCTTGGCTGCCACGGCATCCGGGTCGAGCGCGAGGAGGACGTGGAGGCCGCGATCCGCGAGGCGCAGGCCATCAACGACCGCCCCGTGGTGATCGACTTCATCGTCGGCAAGGACGCCCAGGTGTGGCCGATGGTCGCCGCGGGCACCAGCAACGACGAGATCATGGCCGCCCGCGGCATCCGCCCGCTGTTCGACGAGGACGAGCAGGCCGCCGAGCCCGCCGTCATCCACGAGGCGATGTCGCACGAAAAGAACAAGGGGAGTGAGCAGTGAGCACGACACACACTTTGAGTGTGCTGGTCGAGGACAAGCCGGGCGTGCTGGCTCGGGTTGCGGCACTGTTCTCGCGCCGCGGGTTCAATATCGAGTCGCTGGCGGTCGGCGGCACCGAGCTGCCGGAGATCTCCCGGATGACCATCGTCGTCACCGTCGAGGACCTGCCGCTCGAGCAGGTCACCAAGCAGCTCAACAAGCTGGTGAACGTCATCAAGATCGTCGAGCAGGACTCCGACACCTCGGTGGCCCGCGAGCTGATCCTGGTGAAGGTGCGCGCGGATGCCAGCGTGCGGACCCAGGTGATCGAGGCGGTTACGCTCTTCCGGGCGAAAGTGATCGACGTCTCCCCGGACGCGCTCACCGTCGAGGCGACCGGCACCCGGTCCAAGCTCGACGCGCTGCTGCGCATGCTGGAGCCGTACGGCATCCGGGAGATCGTGCAGTCCGGTGTGGTCGCCGTCGGCCGTGGGCCGAAGTCGATCACGGCGACGCGCTAGCGCTCACAAATCTCAGACCTATACAGAAAAATCCAGAAGGGAACCAACCAGTGGCAGTCGAGATGTTCTACGACGACGACGCCGACCTGTCGATCATCCAGGGCCGCAAGGTCGCTGTCATCGGCTACGGCAGCCAGGGCCACGCGCACTCGCTGAGCCTGCGCGACTCCGGTGTCGAGGTCCGCGTCGGCCTCGCGGAGGGTTCGAAGTCGCGGCCCAAGGCCGAGGAGGCGGGCCTGACCGTCGGTACGCCGGCCGAGGTTTCGGCGTGGGCCGACGTGATCATGGTGCTGGCCCCCGACACCGCCCAGGCGTCGATCTTCACCAACGACATCGAGCCCAACCTGAAGGACGGCGACGCGCTGTTCTTCGGCCACGGCCTCAACATCCACTTCGGTTTGATCAAGGCGCCGGAGTTCATCACCGTCGCGATGGTCGCGCCGAAGGGCCCGGGCCACCTGGTGCGTCGTCAGTTCGTCGACGGCAAGGGCGTGCCCGCGCTGATCGCGGTCGACCAGGATCCGAAGGGTGAGGGTCAGGCGCTGGCCCTGTCCTACGCGAAGGCGATCGGCGGCGCGCGCGCCGGCGTCATCAAGACCACCTTCAAGGAAGAGACCGAGACCGACCTGTTCGGCGAGCAGGCCGTGCTCTGCGGCGGCACCGAGGAACTGGTCAAGACCGGTTTCGAGGTCATGGTCGAGGCCGGTTACGCGCCGGAGATGGCGTACTTCGAGGTGCTGCACGAGCTCAAGCTCATCGTCGACCTGATGTACGAGGGCGGCATCGCCCGGATGAACTACTCGGTCTCCGACACCGCCGAGTTCGGTGGCTACCTGTCGGGCCCGCGGGTCATCGACGCCGACACCAAGAAGCGGATGCAGGACATCCTCAAGGACATCCAGGACGGCACCTTCGTCAAGCGCCTCGTCGCCAACGTCGAGGGTGGCAACAAGGAGCTCGAGGGTCTGCGCAAGCAGAACGCCGAGCACCCGATCGAGGTCACCGGCGCCAAGCTGCGCGGCCTGATGAGCTGGGTCGACCGGCCGATCACCGAAACCGCGTAGGCTTCCGACTGCGCGTGGCCCGGCACCCGAATGGTGCCGGGCCACCGTCGTTTCCGGGGACTAGCTGCTGCCGAACAGGCCGTGCGGGCGGTTCTGGCGGAACTGCCAGAACGGGTCGTCGTGCCTGCCGCGGTCGAACGGGCCGTTGTTGCAGCGCCAGTTCTCGAACGGGCCGAAATCGCAGTTGTGGTTGTGGTGCGGCCGGTGCCGGACCTCGGTGACGCCCGGCCCGGCGATGTTCGCGTCCGCCGAGGCCGGAATGGCCATGGCGGTCAACGGAACAGCGACGATCGCACCGGCGACGGCGGCCCGGGCCAGCAGACGCCGCGACGGCGTGGACTTGATGGTGGAGAACAACGTGGATCCTTTCACTCTGCGGCGAACTGTGCGTTCACCATCCCCCGGCTGCGGTCTGCCCACGTCACACAGCGGTCGCTGACATGCGCGCCGCGAACAGGTCGGGATCAACTGTGTCGCCGCTACTTCGCGAGGCGCCCCCGGCATACCCGGCGCAGCACCGACTGCACGGTCTCACTCTCGCGCATCCGGTGCGCGACGTCACGGGTGTTGTCCCCATTCCGGAGAATTTCAGTCATTGGTATTAGGGGTTAACCCCCATACACGGATCGGCCGGGGCCCAAGCGAACTCGGGCAGTGCGGGGCCGGGTCAATTATGCGCGTCGGCTATTCCCTTGTCGCGCCGGCGCTTACCGAGACGTTCCGCGATCAGCGGCGCTCCGATGCCGTGCAGGATCACGCTGCCGACGACCACCACCAGGGTCACGCCGATCACGAGGAACGCGTCGTCATCGTTGCGCAAGCCGTTGAAGGCCAGCAGCGCGAACACGATCGACGCCACACCGCGCGGCCCGAGCAGGCCGATCATGAGCCGCTCCCGCCTGGTGAACGGCGAACCGAGCAACGAGAGCGCGACCGGCACCGAGCGCACCAGCGTCAACGCGAGCAGCCCGTAGACGATGACCTGCCAGCTCAGCCAGGACAGCGTCGCCGCCGCCACATTGCCGACGATGAACCACATTGCCAGGCCGGAGAATTCGGCGACGTCCTCGGTCGATTGCAGTGGCTCGCCGGGCAGTTCGTGCCGGGTCGTGCTGTAGGCGATGCCCGCCAGGAAGGCGGCCACGAATCCGTTGCCGTCGAGCCAGACCGCGACGCTGTAGGTGAGCACGGGGATCGCGATCGTCCCGATGCGCACGGCGCGCGCGTCCGTCCAGCGTTTGCGGGCGGCGAAGGTCATGCAATATCCGGCCAGCGCCCCGATGGACAGTCCGATGAGGATCGATTTCACCACCGCGGGCACCGCGTGACCGAGGGCGTTCAGCGCCTGGTCGGAGTCCGCGCTGGCCTCCGCCGCGGCCAGCGCGAACAGGAAGATCGGCGCGACGAGCCCGTCGTTGAATCCGCTCTCCACGTTGAGCGCGTGCCGAACCCGTTCCGGCACCCGCAGATCCCGCACGATCGCCTGCGCGGGCACCAGGTCGATCGGGATCACGATGCACGCGATCAACAGCAGTACGGTCCACGAAACACCCGGCAGCAGCACGAATCCGAGCAGATACGCGGCACCGAGGCTCAGCGGGAAGGCGAGGAAGAGCAGTCGGAAGATCCCGGTGTGCCGCCGCCCGGACAGGCCGTCGCGCACCTCGGTCGCATCGGTGAAAAGAAACAGCGCCAAGATGAATTCGACGATCCGCTGCGCCGTGTCGGTGTTGATCGCCGCGGTCAGCCAGTGGTCGCTGCTCCAGCTGACCACCGCGCCGACCACCACCATTGCCAGCGGTGCGGTCACCTTCCAGCGCGCCATCGTCCGGGACAGGCACGACCAGATCAGGATGACCGTCATCGTCGCGGCGATCGCAATGAACATGAGTCTCCCGATTCCGGCCCATGAGCGGGTGCCGACCGCTGCACAGTCGCCTGCCCGTTGACAGCAAACGACGAGCTTACTCGGGGCGGGGCGGTTCCCTGCGGTCCAACTCGGGAATTCATGATCAACGGCACAGGACGGGCGTCGTGCGCCTCAGCTGACGTTGCGTGACTCTCCGTCCGGATTGGCGGGGTCGAGGTGCCAGCTCTTGATCCGGCGGGGGTGGATGCGGATGATGTCGTTCGAGAACCAGTCCGGCGCGACCGGCGGCACGTCCACCGTCAGCGTTTCCACCACGCCGCGGATCTCGATGCCGCGACCCCAGCCGGGTTTGACGGCGCCCGGCTCGTCCGGCGTCATGTCGTCGATCAGCAGGCTGACCCGCGGGTTCCCGAGAATGTTCTTGTACCTTTGCGTCGCAACATGATTCGGCCCGCCGATATCGATGGTGTCGTCCGCGTTGAGCCGGAACCCCAAGGCGGTGAGCTGCGGTGCGCCCTTGGCGGAGACGGTGGCGAGGCGGGCCAGCTGCTGACCGGCGAGATAGGCGCGTTCGGCGTCGGTGAAGATCATGGCTCGACCGTAGAACCTCGAGTGCGGTTCAGTTCAAGCCCTGGTAGCGGGGCGTTCTAGACTGGCTACCGATGAGTAAGTTCTTCGACTCCGTCGACGCGGTCACGCAGCGGCTCACCGAGGCCGGGTACCTTCCGTCCCTCGATATCGCCACCGCGGTCTTCCTCGCCGGGCACCTCGGCAAGCCCCTCCTGATCGAGGGGCCGGCCGGCGTCGGCAAAACCGAGCTCGCCAAGGCCGTCGCCGCCGCGGCGACCGCCGACCTCATCCGGCTGCAATGCTACGAAGGCATCGACGAGGCCCGTGCCCTCTACGAGTGGAACCACGCCAAACAGCTGCTGCGCATCACCTCCGAACGCGAAGACTGGGACAGCACCCGCGACCACGTCTTCACCGACGAGTTCCTGCTCGCCCGCCCGCTGCTCGCCGCCATCCGCAACCCGGACCCCACCGTGCTGCTCATCGACGAACTCGACAAAGCCGATGTGGAACTCGAAGGCCTACTGCTCGAGGTCCTCGGCGACTATCAGGTCAGCATCCCCGAACTCGGCACCATCACCGCGGTCCGCGCGCCGTTCGTCCTCGTCACCTCCAACGCCAACCGCGACCTCTCCGACGCCCTGAAACGCCGCTGCCTGTACCTCCACATCGACTACCCCACAGCCGAATTGGAGCGAGCCATCGTCCGGATGAAGGTGCCGGAACTCGACGAAGCCCTCGGCGAACCCGTGGTGCGGGTCGTCGGCGCACTGCGCGAACTGTCGTTGCGCAAGCCGCCGTCCGTCGCCGAAACCGTCGACTGGGCACGGACTCTCGTCGCGCTGGGCGCGCGCGCCGTCACCGGCAACGTGATTCGCTCGACGCTCGGTGTGCTGCTGAAATATCAAGCGGACCACCGGATTGCGAGCGAGAAGTTGGGGTTGGGGGAGTCGGACGAAGGTGCGTCGAGATGACTGTCCGTGTGCTCGTTCTTCACCCGCCTCGCTGGCTCCGCACACATTCACCGGCTGCTCGCAGCGAAAGCGGCTACCTCGCCGCGGCAATGCGCCGGGCTGACCGTGCCGCCTCGGTCGGCCCGACCGCCTTCGGCGCCAACGCTTCCCGCTGCATCGACGGGCCCCGCAGTGGAGTGCCTGCCCGGGAAAGGCCGGCGGCATGACCTCCTCCACGCGGCGAGGGCGTCCTGCTGCGCGACCTCCCGAGACGATGACGGACCGTCTGGTCGAGTTCGTGGGGCTGCTGCGGGATCACACCATCACCGCGGGCCCCGGCGAAACCCTCGATGCCGCAGCGACAATGCGTCAGGCGGGCCGTAGTGCTGCAGCGACTACCGGTCGAGGCGTGCGCCTGGCCGCTCGTGGATCGAATTTGTGCACTATCGGGTGTACGGGTGGGCTTTGTTGCCGTAGATGTGGGGGCGGTGCAACCGCCCTCCGTGGTGCCGACGCAGCCCGCAGGAGCGAGCCCGTCCGCAGGATGGCGGCATGACCTCTTCCGCGCGGCGAGGCGACACCGCACCGCAACCTCCCGAGACGATGACGGACCGTCTGGTCGAGTTCGTGGGCCTGCTGCGGGATCACGGCATCACCGCCGGCCCCAGCGAAACCCTCGACGCCGCAGCGGCAATGGTCGCGCTCGGCCTGTCCGACCGTAATCGGCTGCGGTCCGGGATGGCGGCATGCCTGCTGCGCCGCAACGGCCAGCGCGCCGTCTTCGACCAGCTCTTCGACCTCTACTTCCTGACCACCGAGCAGCCGCAGGCCTCGACACCCGCCACCCCGGAATCCATTGCTGCGCTGCGGGATCGCCTGGTGGCCGCGCTGGTCGACGACGATCCCGAAGCCGCCGCCGAACTCGCCCGCCAGGCGCTCACCGAACTCGGCGCCTACGGGGGAGCGGGCTCCGGACAATCCACCACGCCCGTCACCACCGCGTCCGGCGCAGGCTGGTCCTCCTACCTGACCATGAAATCCCTTCGCCCCGAAGAGCTCGTGGACCGCATCGTCGCCGGCATGGGCGGCTCGTCACCCCTGGACAGCACCGTCCACACCATCGAAGCCAACCGCCGCCTCAACCGATTCCGCACCGCCGTCCAATCCGAGGCCCGCCTGCGCTCCGCCCAACTGCGCGGCACCGAATACATTGCCCGCCGCGGCGTCGACACCAGCTCCGACCAGATCGATTTCCTCGGCGCCCGCGAACAGGACCTCGCCGAAATGCGCCGCTTGGTAAACCCTTTGGCCCGCAAACTAGCCACCCGCCTCGCCGCCCGCCGCCGCAAATCCGTCCGCGGCCACATCGACATGCGCCGCACCCTGCGCCGCTCCATGGCCACCGGCGGCGTCCCCATCGACCCCGTCCTGCGCGCCCGCAAACACGGCCGCCCCGACCTCGTAGTCCTCGCCGACCTCTCCGGCTCCGTCACCGGCTTCTCCGAGTTCACCCTCCACCTCGTCCAAGCCCTGCAAGACCAATTCACCAAGGTCCGCAGCTTCGGCTTCATCGACACCTGCGACGAAATCACCCCCCACTTCACCCCCGGCGACCCACCCACCCCCCACCTGGCCGCCCGAATCATCCGCGAAGCCAACGTATCTCGCTACGGCAGCTCCAACTACGGCGAGGCGTTGCAGGGCTTCGTGGACCAGTACCTCGAATCCCTGGGCCCCCGCACCTCGCTGCTCATCCTCGGCGACGCCCGCACCAACCGCACCAACCCCAACCTCGAAGCCCTACAACTCATGCGCGACCGAGCCAAGTATGTCTACTGGCTGAACCCAGAACCCTCCCGCTCCTGGTCCACGGGCGACTCCGCCGCCGAGGTGTACGCGGAGCGCGTGACGATGCACGAGTGCCGGAATGTAAAGCAGTTAGCCGAGGTCATAGGACGTTTGTTGCCGACTTGAGCATGTTCGTAACGATGGGCATACGTTGGCGGATCTTCCACTAAAGTTCTGTACTCGAACTGTGGTGGTGGAGTGATCGTGGGGTTGGCGATGACGGCAGAGTGGCAATTCGACGTCCCGACGGCAGGGACCAAGTACTTGCCGCCGGACTCGCGGTATATGGACGCACTGACCAGTCAGGGATATGGCTTCGAGGCCGCGATTGCCGATCTGATCGACAACTCGATAGATGCGGGCGCGAACGACGTCGTCGTGCACTTCTTGCGAGACGGTGACAACCTTGTCAGCCTGCTTGTCATCGATGACGGCCACGGGATGGCCGACGAAGAACTCGACGTCGCGATGACGGTGGGTGGCCGCCGCAATTACGCTGCCAACGCGCTCGGCATGTTCGGGACCGGCCTGAAGTCCGCCTCGCTGAGCCAGGCGTCTGCGGTAACCGTGACGAGCAGAACGCGCAAAACCCGCCCAGCCGGTCGACGGTGGGAGATGGACCGTGCTCGTGACGGGTTCCAATGCGACATCGTCGAGCCCCGTTACGCCCAGTCACTGATCGACCGCTATAACGGTTGCCCGATCATGTGGCACGGTACGGTGGTTCGTTGGGACGGAGTCAAGAACTTTCCACAGCACGGCGGTGGTGGACAAACCGACCGCTACCTCCATCGCACGATCAACAAGCTGGGGTTGCATCTCGGCCTGCAACTGCATCGGTTCCTGCTCCGAGCAGACTTCAACATAACCATCGCTGTCGAGGACATCCGGACAGGCGACGTTTACATGAATTTCGGCGTTGTGCCGCTCGATCCCTTCGGCTATCCCGTGAGCGGACACCCCGGCTATCCCCGGACTTTTGTGGCCGAGATTCCATCCATCGGCCCGCTGGAGTTGCGCGCCCATGTCTGGCCTGCGAAGTCTTCGCTGGACGAGTACAAGTCGGTTGGCTCTGTCCTGGACCGCCAGGGTTTCTATTTCTATCGCCACGGCAGGCTGGTCCAGGCCGGCGGGTGGAACAACTTTCGGCAGCCTGAGCAACACCTCTCGCTCGGGCGAGTCGATATCGACCTGCCCACGGACAGCCGCGATGTGCTGCGGCTGAGTGTGAAGAAGGAGGGTGTCGAGGCGTCCCCGGAGTTCGTGTCGGCTGTCGAGGACGCTCGTGACTCAGATGGCCGTCTCTTCGCCGAGTTCGTGCTCGATGCTCAGACGGTCTATCGGGAAGCTCGAAAACGCTCGGGCACTCACCGGCGGCCAGTGATACCGCCCGGCGTTGGATTCGCACCGGCAGTTCGTGAAGCAATCGAAGAAGAACTGCCGCTGATACCAGGCGAGCAGCCGATCACCATTCAATGGCGCAAATTGGCCGGCGATGTCTTCTTCGAGGTAGATCGCGATCGGCGGATGATCGCGCTCAACCGCCGCTATCGAACAGCCATCCTCGGCGGGCGGCGCGGAACCCTCAACGATGCACCGATGCTGAAGTCGTTGCTGTTCTTCCTGCTTCATGAGGTGTTCGAGAAGGAGTTCAGTGGATCACGGGTCAAAGACAATCTTCAGCTATGGCAGTCGGTTCTGGTCGCAGCCGCGCGAGCAGAAATGGACCAAATCGACGACGACGCTGGAGATTCCGAATGACCGACCTCGAAGCGCTGCGACTCGCGCTGCACGGCGCTGTTGTCGCGGACATGGGCGCAAGCAGACCGAAGAAGCTCGTTCGCGCCATGGAGTATCAGGCCGAAGACATGGGTCCTGAGGCATCGTTGTTGGCGAATGAAGACGATTTTCGCCAATCGCTGTTCATCGCGTCACCCGGTGACCGACTGGTGGGTATGTGGCGAAAACTGTTGACGCAGTGGGATTTTGTCCAGCAACCGCAGTGGTCGACCGCGCCGTCGAGGACAGACGAACGGCGAGCAGATATCTATCGCCTCCTCGGAGTCGAGCGTGGGACTCACAAGCTGCTCGAAGCGTTGATACCGGTAGCGATCGCGGCGCCTCCTGTTGTAATCAGCGATAAGTTCATACCGTGGTACACGCCGCAGTCGCAGCAAGGGAGGCCGTGGTATTGGCCCTCGTACGAAGGTGTGTTGCGGCGAAAAGGTTGGTCCGAGGAAGCGATCGCGGGTCTGGACCTGGCCACTGACCGTGTCGTCGAGCGGCTGGCGGATCCCACGCGGTCTGAGGCATACCAGTCGAAGGGTCTCGTCGTCGGGTACGTCCAGTCGGGGAAAACTGCGAACTTCACCGGCGTGATCGCCAAGGCAATCGATGCCGGCTACCGCTTGGTCATTGTGCTCGGCGGCACCCTCAACCTTCTCCGCGGTCAGACGCAGCGGAGGCTGGACATGGAACTCGTCGGTCGAGAGAACATCTTGCGCGGCGCCAACGAGTTCGAGTCCGACTATGCCGATGATCCTGCGTGGATCAAGCGGAGATTTGTCGAATTCGGCAGTCTCCCTTCATCCTTGGCGGCCTTCGATATAGTCCGTATGACGACCCGTAACGATGATTACAAGAGCCTGCTGCAAGGCATCATCGCGCTCGAGTTCGAGAAGCAGGAGCCTGCGTTACCGCTCTACGACACCAGGAACCTGCACCGATCATCGGCTCGCCTCATGGTGGTCAAGAAGAACAAGTCTGTGCTTGCCAAGCTGGTCAAAGATTTGAACAAGATAAAGACACCATTGACCGAGATCCCCGTACTGATCATCGATGACGAGTCGGACGAGGCCTCCGTCAATACCTCGCGGCCCAAGTCCGACGCCGATCGTACGGCTATCAATCAGAAGGTCTCGGACTTGCTCACGATGCTGCCGCGTGCGCAGTACGTCGGCTACACGGCAACGCCCTACGCGAACGTTTTCATAGATCCGAGTGATACCGCAGATATTTTCCCGAAGGACTTCATCGTCTCACTGCCACGTCCGGACGGTTACATGGGCGCGAGCGACTTCCATGATCTCGACTCGGAGATAGCGGAAGCTGAACGCACAGTGTCCAACTCGAACGAGATGGCGCACGTACGTGATGTCTTCATCGAATCCGATGACGATACCGCGTGCTTGCAGCAGGCGATCGACATGTTCGTACTGACGGCCGCTATGAAGCTGTATCGTGAGGACAAAGGCGGACTCGGGGACCGCTACTTCATGCATCACACGATGCTGATCCACGAATCCAGTTGGATCGATGTCCATCGAGAGCTTCTCGGCCGTGTCACCAAATTGTGGTGGGACGCAGGGTATCTAGGATCTGCGGGCCATGAACGACTGCGCACGTTGTTCGATGATGATGTGGCACCGGTGTCAGCCGCACGTAGCGAAGGGCTTGCTGTTCCCGGCACCTACGACGAGTTGATGCCCTACGTTGGTCCCGCTGCTGTTCGTATCGGCGGTGACGATAAGCCCATCATCGTCGTCAACGGTGACAAGGATATCGAGACCGGCGAGGCGGACTTCGACAAGCGTTCTATCTGGAAGATCCTCATCGGCGGTCAGAAGCTGTCCCGCGGGTTCACCATCGAAGGTCTTACGGTCTCTTATTTTCGACGCAAAGCCACCAACGTCTCGGCCTTGATGCAGATGGGGCGATGGTTCGGATTCCGCGAGGGCTACCGGGATCTGGTTCGGTTGTATATCGGCAGAGAAGAAGCCGGTGCGAACAACAAGGGAATCGACCTTTATCAGGCATTCGAAGCTGTCTGTCTGGATGAGGAAAGCTTCCGCAGCGAGTTGGAACAGTACGCAGTGCTCATTGACGGGGAACCTCAGGTGACGCCTGCGCAGGTGCCACCGCTTGTCGCACAGCATCTTCCATGGCTAAAGCCCACGAGTCCGAACAAGATGTACAACTCCAGGCTGGTCGAGATCCAGAGTGCAGGACAGTGGGAGGAACCCACCGCGTATCCGACTGCGGTGCCTGACCTGCGGCAGAACACACAACTCTGGTTGCCGGTGATCGAGTCGCTGTCCATCGACGCTGTCCCCTTGGCCTACAACTTCGCGGACGGCAAGAAGCACGGGTTTCCTGCTCTAATAGGCAGACTCGATGCAACCGAGTTTCTCGACCTGGCCGGCGGCTTGAAGTGGCGTGCCGCAAATCAGTTTGCCCCCCATCTCGAGTACCTGCGCCAGATTACCGCCGGGCGCAACCGCCTGGTCGATGATTGGGTGGTCCTGGCACCGCAGCTTCTTCGGGGAAGCAATCGAATTGGACTAGGCTCTACCGGGCGCCGCTTCTCATGGTTCGGACGCGACCGACGCCGGGACCCTCTCTTCGGTGTGATCAGTGACCCGAAGCACCGCGCCGTCGCTTACAGAATCGCTGGGGCACTGAGCGATTCCAACGATCTGCACACCGAGCACCTGGTCGGAACGCGACGTGGTGTCGTGGTGCTCTACCCGGTCATCGAGCCCAAACACCATGCCGAAGCGTGCGCAGTCGCACCATTCGATCCGGGGCATGTGGTTATGGCGTTCACCTTCGTTGCCCCGGCGGATGCGCGGCATGGTGACGATCGTGTTGTCAGATTCACCACTATCGATACCTCGAAGGACGCTGCGATCATCGAATCTATTGATTAGTTGGCTGTTTGGGACTACTGGCGGCACCGATCGGAGTTTCTGATCTCGGTCGGCTCCGTAATCCGTGGGGTTGCCGACCGGAGAATCTCCGGGCCGAGCGGTGGGGTAGCGACCATGCGATCCAGATCGGCGTCTATGATCTTGTGCATGTCGTCAAACGCCGCGCGGGTCGCCGAGATGGTCGACCTCTTCGCAGGGCCGGGCGGCATGGACGTAGCAGCTCACTGGCTGGGTACCTCCGTTGTCGGCATCGAGTGGGATGTCAACGCGTGTGAGACGAGGGAAGCTGCAGGGCTGCGGACCAAGTCTGAAGATGTTCGTGATTTGGGCCCCGAATTATTCTCTAAGGCAACGATTTTGGCTGGTGGTCCGCCTTGTCAAACGTTCTCGGTTGCCGGCTCGGGAGTCGGTCGCGAGGCTTTGGACGAGGTGCTCAACTTTGTCGATCGAATGGGAGCGGGCGACCGAACGGTCAAGGTGGAGCTGAAGAAGCTGAGAGACGAACGCACCGGTCTCGTTCTGGAGCCGCTGCGCTGGGCGCTCGACGCGCTTGAAGTCCACAGCAAGCCGTACAAAGTCATTGTACTGGAACAGGTTCCGGCTGTATTGCCGGTGTGGGAGCGGATGGGATCTGTACTCGAGTCAAAAGGCTACAAGGTAGATACTGGGATACTTCGGGCCGAGCAGTTCGGTGTCCCGCAAACTCGACGTCGCGCGATTCTCGTCGCTCATCTCGACCGTCAGCCGCGACTCCCACGGCCGACTCACCGACAGTTCCATCGCGATCCCTCGCGGCCCGCGCCGGACGCCCATCTCCCCAATTGGCTGACGATGGGGCCGGTGCTGCAACCGGATAGAGAATTTGTGATTGTTTCGAATTACGGTTCCGGCGGCAATCCGAAGGCTCGCGGTCAGCGCCGCCACGACCAGCCTGCCTACACTGTGACCGGAAAAGTATCACGGAACAAGATGGTCACCTCTGATGGGCAGTACCTCAGGAACCTCGACACGGTCGACTCCGGCCGATTGCAAACATTCCCACCTGATTATCCGTGGGCCGGCAAGGACATCGCGCAGCAGATCGGCAACGCCATCCCGCCACGGCTGGCACTTCATGTCCTGAGCTGGGCGCTGTTCGATCGAGCGCCGAACGAGCAAGCTGTTGACGATGCTGTTGCCAGCAGTTGGTTGAAGACAAGGGGCGGCCTGCGCCGAAAGTTGCTCGCGACCGATGACGCCACGCCTTAGGGTGATGTACGCCCTGTCGCCACTTGATTGTTGGCCGGGTATTCAGCGTGCACCATCCACGCTAGCGGTCCGAAGGATCGGCAATAGAGGTGATGGTTTTCCTGACCAAGACAAGGACAGCCGCTCCCGAGCCCGAGAGCCCGCAACATAGAGCAGGCAGCGGAGCCGGTGCTCGGCTTGGCCGCGTGCGTAGCCCTTCAGATTGCGCACATAGTAGGGCGGAAGACAATCGTCTCCGAGATGTGGCAGCGCGACAGCGCGAAACTCCAAACCTTTGGCTCGGTGCATCGTCAACACCCGGACGGCGGCTCCAAGATCTGCCTCGTCGGTTCGGTCGGTGACCTCGGCAGCCGGAATGCCTGCTGCGGCCAGGGCATCCAGTACGTCGTTCACCTGTTTGTGCTCGAGAGCGCACACGGCGACTTCGGACAGCGCGTAGCCTCCTGCGTGCCAGTCTGCGATGCGTGCGGTGAGAGCCCGAAGTTCGTCAGCTCCCGAGGTGAAACCCTGAACGTCGAGTTCTGGACCGCTGAAGACCGACCGCGCGCCGGCAAGCGTGTCGGTTGCCAGGTCCAGGTCGTCAACCTCGTCATCGACTACCCGCATGCACCAGCCGAGAATCTCCTTCGATGTCCGGTAGTTGATAGTCAGTCGCCGGGAACGTCCCTTCGTCTCGATCCCAAGGTGAGAAAGAGGTGTCCGCTTTCGATAGATCCGTTGATGAGCGTCTCCGACGATGAACAAATCATCGGTATCCGTCGGTATCAACGCGCGTAGCAATTTCCAGTGGGCGGGGTGCAAGTCCTGGGCTTCGTCGATGACGGCGTGCCGATACGCAAAGCGTTCGCGCAGATCGGGATCGGCGGTGACCATGGCAGCGGCGCGCGCCGAGAGTTGCGTAAACGTCATCAGACCACTCGACTGCATAAGGCGCTCGAACTGCTCGATGGCCTGCCACACGTCCGACCGGTCGACGCGGCTCAGCCGCTCGGCGCGCCCACTCCGCGGCACATGTATGTAGCCTGCTTCGGTGGTGATCGCGTGCCCCAACACGACCTCTGACCACTCCTCGGCGAGGAATGCAGGATCCCAAGGGTCAGTGGAGACCAGGGCCGCGCGGGACCAGAGCTCACGGATCTGTGAGTCGTTGTCTGCCAAGAAGTTTGCACCGTTGACTGCGATACGCCCGATGTCGGTGGAGGCCACAACGCGCCGGGCCAACGCGTCGATGTTGACGACGTCGATGTTCTCCAGGACAGGTGGACCAGCCAGCAGTTTCAACTGGCTCTCGATCGAGTGCGCCAGGTTCTTCGTAAACGTTGTGAAAAGTACCTTGTGCCTTGATGTTCGGAGCCGATTGCCCAGGAAACGTGCTCGATGCATCGCTGTGACGGTTTTGCCGGTTCCCGCGCCTCCGGTCACTCGGTATGGCCCGTTCCATCCGACATGGGTGGCCAGTCTGCGCTGGAGCGGGTGCAGCCAAACGCGCCACTTGGCGAAGTCGCCCTCCAACATAATGCGTAGTTCGTCGTCTGTCGCGACGTCTATTGTGGTGAAGCTGAGCTGGGAGAGAGGTCGCTGCAGGGCTCCAGCAATATCCTCGATATCGACGGTGCCCGGATCTTCGACGACGAGGTCGTGCCATACGTCATCAGGACTTTTGCCGTAGGCGAGGTCCAAAACAGCGTTCCCCTGCGATGCAGGCAAAGCGGTGATGATCCGTTCGAGCGCGTCCTCATCGGTGACAGATTTGAGCTGCGCTGCGATTTCCGGTGTCACGCCGAAGCGTTCGATATCCGATTGTCTTACGGCAGAAGGGAACAACGGCACCAACGACCCGTCGACCACGCGATGCTGTCGTGCGTGATCGACCGCTTCGTCAAGAGCAACGGCATCGAAAAGCTCGGCAGCGCCTGTCTTGGCGTTGACCTGCAAAGTGAGCTTCTCCGCGTATTCGTAGGCCTCGTCGTGATTCTTGATCGCAATCAGATACAGGGCCGGGGTGCTTGCGCCCTCGCCCGCAGCGAGGAGGACGGCTCGGTACTGGTCATTGACTCGGGCAGTCCGAACGTACTTGTTGGACGCGCCTTTCGGTTGTTTGAGGTCCAGACCGGTAGCGTTGGGTTCCTGCTGAATCTTGAGGATGAACGGCATCACCTTGTTCCGGATACTGCCGTCCAACGCGGCAAACGATTTGTGGAACAGATCGTGAATCAGGACCTGTGTCTTCATCGTCTGCTACCAGCCGTAGTGGCCGCTGAACAGTCCTTCGGCACCCTGGTCGTTCTCATGTGTTCCGAAGAGCAGCGCACGGTCGAGAAATGTATTGCTCAGTTCGCAAGAGGTTTCCGGAACGAGAACGCAGGCGTGGCAGGCTGCCAGGTTGAGTGCATCGACGCCAGAACCTTTTGCTTCGATACAGACAGGGTCAGCAGAACACCACGACAGCCTGGTCAAGCCTTCGCGCAATGCATGGGCAAATCTCGCGGGCTCGGCCTGAGAGGCTACGCCACCGAGACTTCCCGCTGAGTCCGAACTAGCGGTGTAGATCAGGATTCCAGCGAAGTCCGTGTCCACGAACAGTCGTTCGCGCAAGGATGCGGCTGGATAGCCCGCGTCGAGCGAAAGCTGGTCGATGAACACATGGGCTAACGTGTGCAGCGCCACCCGCACGATGTCGACCATGGGTGCTTCGGGTCGTCCATAGCCACGAGCCCGGGCGTTTGCGGCTCGCTGCAGGAGTGCTCGCCGCGTTGAAGCGAAGGACTGACCCGCCCACTCGTCGAGCATCACTCGATCGAAAGATGCGAAGATTCCTTCGCCGATGACTTCTATCGCAGGCAGCCATTGCCGTTGTGTATGGGACAGTTCGCACAATGTGTCGGTGTCGGTGGCACCGACGCCTTCGAGCCTGGAGAACCCGAAGAGTGCACGGACCTCGCGGAGTCGAGTCACCTTTCGTACCGCAGTGACGAGTGGCGGCAGTCCGTCGTCCAACTCCATTTTCTTACAGACGAAATCCGATCCGGCCTCACCGTCTCGGCGACCTTCCAACAGTGCTTGGAACTCCTGGCGGCGTAGCATCTCCTCATCGAGATCGGCATCGTCGGACTCGCCGCGGCGCCGCTCGATCTCCCCGACGATGTCCTCCACCGTGAACCTGCCTGATGCCGCAGCGAAATTTTCCAGCAGCTTCTCATTGAGCGCAGCAGGGTCATGCAGTGCGGTCCAGTGTTTATCGACGAACTTCGACAGTGCTTCGGAGTACGGCGGGATGGAGATTGCCGATCGCACCGCTGGGAACCACACGTTGGACGCGCCACGCTGCAGAACCTTCGGGATCTCGGCGCACTCTTGAGAGTAGTCGGGACCGAGCCAGGGACGAGCGCCGGTGCACTTGCCGAACTCCGCGAGGGCCTTCGGGCCCGTCGCACCGTCCAACGATCGCGGGATAACCCCACAGCCGCATTCGAGTACGAGGTCGGCCAGCGATGAGGTTCTGCCCAACGCCTTGACCTTCATCTCGTGCGTCGTTCCGGCCGCGGATTGGCCTTTGTGCAGCCATCGGTAGTACGGAAATTCGCCGATATGTCCCCGCCGACAGGCAGCGATCAAACGGAACGGAGTCAGGTCCGATTTCTCGCGGCAATGGGCGCACTTAGCAATATTCCAATCGCGGGCTAGTTCCTTCATCGAACCGATGCGCCGGCAGGTCGGACAGATCTGGGTCGCAGGGAACCGAATCACCGGAATATCACGGGTCGTCCCGGCAGGCGGTGATTTCAGCTCACGTACCCGTAGCGAGCGCGCGAGTCGAGGCTCGCTTACTTCGGTCGCCCTTTCCACCTTCCACTCGTCCAGGCCGACGATCATGAAACTAGTTGTCTCGGAAGGGAAAAGCCCACCGATGCCATATGTACTCAGGAGTTGACTGCGCCGGGCTCTGGGGCCAGATTTCATGAGTTCCTCCTCAGTGCATATGGGTACAATCCACTTTCGGCGTCAACATCACGCATGCTCTGCAAAGTCGGCCATGGGGCATGTTTCTGCGAGTAGTCGATGGCCTCATCGACCAGTGCTGTGCTCGGCTCTACCAACAGGGCGGCGTCAGTGTTGGAGTTGCCGTACCTCATGTTCGGCTTGGCGGCACCTTCGTCCGCCCAGACACCTAAAAGTTGGTCGATCTCTTTTCCGGTGGCTTCGGATTCCTCCGGGTCTACCCCCGCTACTCGTCGCCTTACGATCCGCGCAACCTCTTGCAGCTCATCCCAGTAGTCCTCGGCGAGAGAGGCCGCGTTGTCTGCAGTGAGTTGAGGAACCAGTAGACGAGCCAGCGAGACCAAAACACCGTGAAGGCCACGGTCTCGCGCGCGTGCCGCGAAAGGCGTTGCGCTGGTTGCTTCCACCGCGCGGTAGAGCGCCTGGTGATAGGGGATGAAATTCTCGTAGTGTGACCGATCACGAGATCGCGCGCTGTTGAAGATGGCGACAACGAGGCCCGGGTGTCGACGTCCTACTCGGCTGGTTGCTTGAATGTACTCGGCGTTCGACTGCGGCTGACCCATCACTGCCATCAGTCCGAGCCGGTCGATGTCGACACCGACCGAAATCATGTTGGTAGCCAAGACTACATCGTTCGGTGAACCATCCTTCAGCGTCTTCTCGATCTGCTTGAGTCGCTCGGGAATCTCCGATGACGCCACACGGCTGGTCAATTCGTTGAGTGGACTCAATCCTCGCGCTTTGGTGTGCTTGCGATTGGCAACCAAGTCGAGCCGTTCTCGCACATCTCCTTCGACCTGAAGGTTCGCACTTCCGAGGACACGCAGGCTGTTGAAGTAGCCTAAGAGTGTCCAGTATGGATCTCGTGTCTGGTCGTCGCCGACGATGTCCGCGGCGGCCTGTAGCAGAGCCGTGTAGACCCGGACCAGCAAGGTTGCGTGGCTGGCGCCCGGTGCCATGATTCCGACGTACTCGCGCGTCCCGAGCACCTCGGCCGGTGCGGGCTCCGCGAAAAAGGACCTGTCCGGGTCGATACCAGGCGGTGGGAACTGGGCCGCAGAACGCGCGAACACCGCTTCGATCTGTTTCTGCGCCCGTCGGATCGTGGCCGTCGATGCAATCACTTTGGGCCGCCCGTAGGTGCTGCCGTCTGCTAGTGATCGAACGGAACAAGCTGCGTCGATAGCCGTTTCGTAGAGCCCGACCATAGAGCCGAGTGGACCGGAGATCAGGTGCAACTCGTCTTGAATGATCAGGTCAGGCGGCGCACTCTTGTCGTCGTCGCGAGCGAACAGCTTACCGACATCGGCTTTCCACGCCATCATGGCGAACTTGTCGACTGTGCCGAGAACCAGTTCCGGACGTGCGTTGTAGATGTCCTCGTCGACCACGTGAACAGGGAGCCCATCGGCGAACTCACAACTGGGGTTCTCACAAGCAATGCGCAGATGGCGCTCAGGTTTGCGCACCACTGCGTAGTTCGTTGCTTCGAGAGGTTCACCACACCAAGGACATTGGGTGAGCTGTCGGGGGTTCTTCTCGGCTATCTCGCGGTTGTCGCGGAGTTCGCGTATAGCGCGCTGAGCTTCATCGAGTGTATTGGGCGTACCGCCCGAGCCAACCCACAAGCCGATCGACAGGCAGCGATCGCCGAGTCTCGTCACGTCCGACCGCCGTACCGTCTCGAGCGCGCATATCAGCATCGAGGCGCGCTCGAACTGTTGAATCGTCAGCAGCCGCAGGGTATATCGCATGATCACGGCTACACCGACTGCCTCTCGATTCTTCAATCGGCGGTACATGATGGAGAAGGCGATCAAACCCAGGTAGGCCTCAGTCTTACCGCCACCAGTTGGAAACCACAACAGGTCTGCGATATCGCGATCCGGGTGTCGTCGGTCGCTCAAAGCGGGCAGGTTGAGCAAGATGTAAGCGATCTGAAAGGGATACCACCGTTGATCCTCGCCCGACCCGAGTTGACCTGTGGCCCCGGCACGTATCCATTCTTGCCGGGCACGCTGCAGCTGCATGGCGCGGTTCGCCAGACGGAATGCCAACATCGAATCCGGGTCGTGCTCTAGCAGCGCGATCCCCCGCTCGATGCGTGCGGCGGCTTTGCGGGCATCGTCGATATGTCGAGCAGCGGTAGGGAGAAGTTCGGCGGCGATGCCCGCATCGCCGCCCGCCACTTTTGCTTCGAGTTCGTTGATCCAGACTCGGTAGGCAGAGGTCAGTGCCCACAAATTCGCGCTTATCACTTCATCACTCGCCGTCGCGAGGGTTTCCATTCGAAGATCGATCGCGTCATCGAGTCCACCCGGGCGAGCACGCGGAATCTCGTGTGTAGGGAGGAAGGTTGTCGACACCGTGGCGGTCATATTGTCGACTGTGGTCGACCGCTCCCAGTATGCCGCGCAGCCGTGACCAACAGCAAAAGTGTGCATGGCGCGATAGAGCAGTGCCGCGCTGTCGAGGTCGTCGTCGTGTCCGATATTTCGATGTTGGGTCCGGTCGGTAATCGCGGGTTCGGGCGTTGTGATCGTCAGACCGACCTGGAACCAGGCTTTCGAATCCCGCAGTTCGCCCTTGGGGGTCGGCTGCTTGTTCCGGAGCGTGACAGTTACCGTGACAACGCCGTCTCGTTCCGGCCGAACGTAGCGATGCAGCTCGAGTCCGGGCTCGATCTCCTCCGAGTAAGTTCCGGCCGGACTCAGCTTCTGCGTGACGGTAATCAGTTCGAGGGGGACCCGTTCCCACTTGCCTGTGCGTGCGGATCGCGCTCCAGCCGTCGCGCCGTCCGGCACATCGAGAGCAACGTAGTGAGCCGCTCGGGCGCTGATGGCGATTGCCGACGATACCGAAGTACGTACGGAGAAGGTCAGTCCCATCGAGGACGGGTATCGCATCCTCGCCTGAACGACAGGGGTGTCATCGAACGGATCTTTGTCTGCCGGCTCAACTCCGTCAGGTTCGGGCACCTCCTGCAGTTCATCGTCGGCGGGCCACAGGACGCCGACCACGTAGCGATCGAGAGGAGCCTCTTCGAGGATCTCTCCGATGTTCGCTGTGTCGTCTGGAGCAGGTCCGAAGACATCCCGGGCAAGCTCCTCGACCATCTCGCGACGGAACCGATACTTTTCGTTCAATGTTGCGGACATCGACTCGATCACGACATGTCCTCCCTCTCAGTCCAATCCGGTCGAGCCATACCGACGAGGCGCGGAACGAGCCATAATCCGGACGCTCCTAGATGGGCGTTCTCTGTAACTTGCGGTTCACTGGCGACAGTTTCCACCGAGATGACCGACAATCCGGTCAACTTCGTCGGCCAACGGGAGGCACAGTAGAACGCTTTGGCGAACGCGACGTCGAAGGCTTGACTGGTGCGACCTATCTCCTCGCCGGTATCGGAAACGAAGTTGTACGAAGGTAACTCGCGAGTGGAACGTGCGCGATCGAGGTGCGCCTCCACGCGAACGCCATCGGGACGTTTGCTGAGCCTGCTTTGCACTTCACGGGCGGTCAGCTCGTCACCGTAGGGCTTGTCGGTGCATACATCCGAATAGCCGAATTCTATCGATCGAGTACGGCGTGACTTTCCCCTTCCCGGCACCTTCTCGAGTACGCGGTCGAGATACTTGTCTTTGTCGTACCACGCTCGTGGCGGCGGTATCTCACACGCGAGTATCTTGTCTCTGGCTCGACTTAGCCCGACGTATCGAGTGCGTACAGTAGGCCACGAGTCGTCTCCTGTTTTCAGGTAGACGGGATCAATGAGGAATACACGGTCGAATTCGAGTCCTTTGGACTTGTGGACCGTGGATATGACTATTTCTGCGGTGTCCTGCTCGACGAGCGTGAGCGGTACCGCACCCGATCGGATCAAAGAACGTAGACGTAACATGTTGAGAGAGCGGCTGTTTCGAGACACTCCCTCCGCTTCTTTGAGTAGATACCAGGCGTCGTCGGGGGCGACCCCTGAGGGAAGGGCATCGAGTGCGGCCTCGACGTCCGCCCGCGCGATATCCGTGCCTACTGCGCCGGCCAAGACGCGTGCGATCCAGCGTGCAGGACCGAACTCTTGAGCGGCTCGCCGAACTGTGTGATGTATGCCGGCGCTGCGCAGTAGCTGGGACGTGCGCAGTACCTCGCCGTTCGACATGCAGAGTACTGCGGTGTGTCCTTGGGGTGCAGTCAGGATGTCGGTCCAGTGCTGGGGCTCGCCGAGATGCGGAAGTTCAGCGTCGAACTCGCGAATCATGGCGCGGGCTCGAGCTGCGTCCGACTCATTACGAAGCTGGGCACCGAGTTCGATCACTCGTCTCGGATCGTATCCGCGAGCGCGGTAGTTCCGCTCGAACGAGACCTGCTGTGCTCCCAGTTCTCGCAGAACATCGAAAACCTCGGTGGACTCGGACTTGCTCTTGCTCTCCGTGAGTTGAAAGTCGTAAATGCCTTGGAGGGGATCCCCGAGGGCGGTGATGCCGACCTGAGAGTCGAGTGACCGCAGGACGGCGATAACGAATGCGGCGCGATCACCGACCAGATCTTGGATCTCATCGATGACCAAGTGCCGCAACGACTCCAGTTCATGGGGTGGCTCGTCGGTTTCGGTCAGGTACTTCGTCGCCTGCCGGATCCGGGCATCGTAGGATCCGAACGGATCGATTCCTGCGTCGACCAGCAAACGGTTGGCGAAGGAGTCGAAGGTTCTGACGTTGGCCCGCGCGACCTCGCGCAAATCCAGCCGGCGAAGAACCGCGTCTACCGCGGCGCGGGAGAAACTGAGGACCAAGATCTCCAAGGAAGCCGAAAGATCCTCTTCCTGAACGAGATGAGCGATTCGTGCCGCAACTACCTCGGTCTTGCCTTGTCCAGCGCCCGCTACGACGAGATATCGGGTGCTGAGCGGTGCCTCGGCGATTGCTCGTTGTACGGTATCGAGTTCGACTGCCCCAAGATCAGTGTTCATTGTTCGACCACAACCGATCGAAGTGATGAAAGGCCAGCTCGGTACCGAAAGCTTCGATGTTGTCGCGCACGTTCACGATCAAGACCTCCTCGGAGCCGCCGTTGCCCGGGCCACGTAGACCTCGGCCGATCATCTGCTGATACCGGTTGGGACTGAAGGTGGGGCGGGTTACGTACACCGCCCCCACCCGGGGCGCATCGAATCCTTGTGACAACACGTTGTAGTTGGTCAGGACTCTGATGTCCTTTGCTTTGAAGCGCTCTATCAGTCTGCGCCGTTCGCTGACAGGTGTGTGGCCCGCGAGGGCGGCTGCAGGCACGCCGCTGTGGCACAGCACGGCGGCGAGCAACTCTGCATGCTGTACAGATGCGGTGAAGACCAGCGCGGTCATGTCCGCCGGCATGCTTTCGAGAGAGTCTAGTATTCGTCGGTTTCGTTGGTCGTTGGTAGCGACCGCGTTGAGATCGATCCGGTAGTCCGCGAGATGCATCGCGTCCGAATCCGATGTCTGTCGAGACTTTCCCGGCGTCAATGTCATGCCGTCCAGTTCGAGATGGCGAACTCTCGCCAAGATTCCGCGACGCTGGAGTTCCTGGTGCGGATGCGGACCGAGCACGCCGTCGGTGAGCAGGTTGGAGTCGTAACGATTGATCAGGGTGAGCGTCTGCTCCTCGTTGTGTCCACGGTAAGGACTGGCTGAAAGCCCGATCAATACTCGATCGCGTTCGCGTGCACTGCGTTTGAGCCATCGGAACAGCTCAGTGTAGGTCTTGGTGATCGAAGTGTGGGCTTCGTCCACGAGGACGACGTCGGCGTCGGTCAACCACTCGTGCGACTTCTTCTCGCTGAGCGACAGCAGCTTTCGGTCCGTCGCGACGACCAAGTGGGCACTGTCCTCGGCCGGCGTCGTGTCATTGGAGCCCCAGAGTCGGCTGATCGTCAGCTTTGCCGCGGGTGGAGCGAGAGCAGACCAGGTGTACGACCAGGTTTCGACTGCTTGTTCGCACAACTCGTCGGACTGCGCGATCCAGATGATCAACGGCTCGGAGTCGGACTCGCGGATGTGACGAATCAGAGCTTCGACCGCAACCCGGGTTTTGCCGGAACCGGTCGGCAGCGAGATGATCCCTCGATTTTTGCCGCCAGGCCGTAAGACCTGCAGGAGCTTGTCCACAACCAGCTCTTGGAAGTCGTGCAGTTTCGGAAGCGCGACGGGACCTATGACCTCGAACCTGGGCGGTGGTGCAGGCACAGTGCTGCCTGCGAATTCGGGTGCCAAGCCCAAATCCTGGACCGTGCGACGCGCTTGGTACCCGCCTTTGAGTCGCGGTAGTGAGATGCCCTTTTCCTCGATCGCCGGTGCAAGCCGTTCCAGTAGTCCGGCACCCTTCGAAGCTCGTGCGAGTGCGGCGATATCCTCATCTTCGACTTTGCGGGATTGCCGAGACTCGATGAGCTCTACAGCGCCGACCGGGACCTCGTTCCGTAAGGCAGAGACGCCTGCCAGCATGATCAGTTTGCGATCTTGGTCTTCCTCCTTCTGGACTCGATCACGAAGCTGGTTCTTATCGCGACGTTCACCGATATCGATGACCCGCTTCTCGTCTATCGCCGAAAGGCCCAGTCGTAGTTCAACATTCAGAATGGCGAGCAGGTCGCTGTCGGTTGTGCTGTCGAGGAAGTAGACGACCTTGTCGCCATCACGGACGACACTGCGATCAGTTTGTATCGCCACAGGCCCGTCGCGCATCGTTACCTCCACCGACAGGTCCGAGCAAGGGAACAGGTCGAAATCGGGGTCGCCCGCCACAACCGCACGTACGCCAGGGAACCGATCGACCAGTCGTGTCGCTTCGCCGGAAATGGTCGGGAGCACGGACCGATGAACCAACCCGTGAGCGTCCTCCAAACCCCACCTTCGGATGAGTTCGGTCATCTGGTCGCGGCTCGTCGCCACCAGTACGGGGTAACCTGCTGCGGTCAGGAGCTTGAAATCGCCTTCGTGGAGCGTCACGTAGGCCTGGTCCGGCGCGACCAGGGTCTTCTTGGTCCCGATCTCGACGCCGATCTCATCAGGGGCCGGAGCTCCGATACTCGCTGCGAGGCCGTACAACAGGTTCAGCTGTGTCTGCTGGAGAAACGCCCAGGGACGCAAGAGAATTCGGTGCCAATCGTGCTCCGTGAGTTGCGACCGCAGTCCTAGACTCTTGGCTTGATCGGCGGTTACGTTCGCTACAGGGAGCAGTTCGTTCGGTAGTCCTGGGATCCGGGCGTAGCAATCTCGCACCGGCATTGCGCCGAAGGCGGTGCTCAGGACGCCATGCTTGGCTACCCACCAGACGGCCGGATTGGTGAACGGCATTCGGGGTCCGCCGGTGGAATCCACGATCCAGGGCGCAGACCGACCACGGAGAATCAACTCGCTGAGACGCTGCCGTCCCTCGGTCGATAGATCACACATGATGTCCAACCCACGGTATGTATCGCCCAAGGCGATACGGACTTTCGCGGGTTGCACCGCGACACCCGTGCTTGCTGCCCAGGCCCGGTAGCTTGCCCGGGCAGCGGCCTCCCATTCGTGGTACCACTGCTCGTGATCATCGGGTCGCACGACCTGAGGCTCGCTTGCCGCGCCGAGCAGCCGAAGCAACGCCAGATCCTTGGCGTGGAACTCGGTATCGATCGTCAATGAAGCGTCACGGCTACCGTCGGCTGGAACAATGACGCCTGGCAAGAGCACGTCACGCAATGACGTCAGTCGTCGAGCCATCGACCGAACCGGAATCCCACCGCCGCTGAAAGTTTCAGAAAGTGTCTTCGCTGCGATCTGTCCTGGTAGTCCGCGAGTGAGATTCCACAATTGCTCAACCGCCATCCCGGTGATCGCACCAACCTGCATCCGGGTGATGTGCGCTTTGAGTCGGCCGAGTTGATCCATACGGTCTACGCCGAGTATCCGAAGGGCGTCGACAACCGCTTGGTCCTTGGTGACGTCGGGATGGACGAACTGCGCGGTCGGTTCGCTGTCGAAGTCGGAGACGAAGATCCGCCCTGGGTTGGGCGTTTGGTAGGAACCGTCGGCCGCGAGAACGAATGCCGCGCGCCGCATCTCGGCCGAGTGCTCGCTGGCATGCGCATCCACCAGAGCTGCGAGTTGGATCGCTTCCTGTGAACCCGCGACACCTGCGGAAACGGCAAGGGCACGAAGCCATTCGCCGATCGTCCTCGGCTTCACTGCAGCGAGTGCTGCGAGCCGTTCTACCTTGGCACGCCGCTCCGTGGTTCGATCTGCGGAGCCGTGCAGCCAATCACTCGGCCTGCCCTCCACGGCTGCCCATCGCGGCTTCCATGTGTTGAATTCCGATGTGATCGTCGGCGGCAGTTTGATCCCGACCGGTCGAAGCAGGCTGCCGTTCATGTCGGGCAGGCATTGGACACGAGCGACCGCATTCATGATCGGCTCGTTGATATCGCGGTCCGCCCATGAACGGGACTCGCGCCCGCGCGCGGGCAAGATGTCGAGCACTGAGCCCGGGTCGGTGGGATCCACCAGCCGATGGAGGTTGGTGCTGACCAGATCTGGCAGCACCGATACCAGAATCTCTCTGTTGTACTCGCCTTCGAGGATGTCGTGCCTGTCCTCGTTCGTCTTGAACGGTGCGTTGACTATGCCGGACAACGTTGTCTGGGAGTTGGTAGGGAAGAACGACCAAAATGATCCCGGCTTCCCGCGGTCGCCGTCGGGTACCGCCCAGCTCACTTCGATGGTCTCGCGTCCGGTGATGGCGCCCGCTTCACCGCGTGCCTGCATTGAAGGCTGATGGGTGGTACGAAATACCTTCCATCCGATGCGGCTGTTCTCGGAGCTGAGGAAGGCCTGGTCGTGCTCCCAGTCAGCGCGCCAAGTTCGTCGAGCCTCCGAGGTGGCGTCGTAGAGATCGAGCTGTTCCACCTGCGTGGCAAACAAAAGGAACTCCGGTGGAAACTCCAGAAGTTTGGTGCCGAGCCAGCTTGCGTCTTCCTTCAGCGGTAGCCGTACGACCGTCGAAGCCCATTCCGTCAGCGACGCCAACACCGGATCTGCTGAAATCAAATCGAACGGATCGAAGGGTGCCCCAATTCGTAGGACCGGAGTGTGGGGGGCGTTCGGCGAAATAGTCCTGACAAGTTTCTCGCTGAAATCACGATCGAACCGGACCGATCCGGTGCGGCTTATGATCTCGGGGCGGTCGGAAATCCCCAGAACGGACTTGAAGCCGAGGCCGAAGCGGCCGATCTCTTCATCACGCTTTCTCGACAGGTGAGAGGCCATCAGCGTCTCGATCCCGATCATTGTCATCGGCCGCCCCTGGTTCGCGCAGTATAGGTGCTTCGAAGCGAGCACCAGGGCAATACGGCCATGATCGCCGGTCAGGGCATCAGCGGCGTTCTGTACAAGCTCATGCAGTTGTTTCTTGCCGTAACCTCCGGTTACATTAGAGAGTTCTATTCCGCCATCCTGCTCGATGAGGTTCGGTTTGGCTCGATAGGCGGCTAGGCATTGCTCTGTTTGCAGCCGTACGTGTGCTGACAGTTCGCTATCGACCCCTGCCCACCCTGTCGTCATCTCTCCGCCCCAAAATTCCGAATCGTTGCTAAGTCGCCTGCGCCGGTGCTGCTGGCGAGATGTCGGCCAGCGGACTCTCATTGTTACACCATGCTCGAGACGTCGGGCCGGGGGAGATACTGCCATGAGGTCCCGACAAGTTCTGGGCGGCAACGTCGTTCATGCCTCAGGGCCGCGCTCGAGTCATGCAAACCGAGTGTTTCAGCGCTACTTCGATATTGTCACGTACACACCACAGTTGTATGTCTACTGCGCAAATGACTGACTGGATTCGAGTATCGGTCTAGAATCTTTCGGTGCAGATTCGTGCTGGAGCGGAAAGCTGGCGGATGTCAGCAGGTATGCCAGGATGTTCGGTATTGCCGAAAGGTCACGGTTTGGCCTAGATCGAGACCTCGTAGGTTGGATCTGTCGGGACGGCTCGTCCAGTAGCCGCTAGCCGTGCGGACAGAACGACCGGCCGCAGGCTTCTGCGGCCGGTCGGGGGAAGGCTGTCAGCGACGGACTTCGGATACCTGCACCGGCCGTCCTTCGTGTCGAGACAGTTCGCAGGCCTCGGCTACATAGAACGCCTCCAGCGCATCCACTGGACTGCAAGGGTTTTCGAGGTTCCCCGTGGCAACACTTACGAACGCGACCAGTTCGTCGGTGTACGCCCGACGGAACCGCTCCATGAATCCTGGATACGCGGGGAAGGAGGAGGGGAGGTAGTCGGGTTCTACCGAGGTGAGGGGGGCTCGGTCGTCCAAACCGACGATGGCGTTTCCTTTGGCGCCGAGGGCTTCTAGGCGGACGTCGTAGCCTGCGCCGTTGTAGCGGGTGAGGGAGACGGTGGCGAGGGTGTCGTTGTCCAGATGCAGGACGACTGCGGCGGTGTCTACGTCGTTGGCGGCGGTGAAGAAGGGTTCGCCCTGGTTGGTGCCGGTGGCGTAGACGGAGACGATTTCGCGGCCGGTCACCCAGCGGATGATGTCGAAGTCGTGGACGCCGCAGTCGCGGAAGATGCCGCCGGAGCGGGGGATGTAGTCGGCGGGGGGTGGGGTGGGGTCGAGGGTGGTGGCGCGCAGGGTGTGCAGCCAGCCGAGGGAGCCGGACGCGACGGCGTCGCGGGCGGCGCGGTAGGCGGCGTCGAAACGGCGTTGGAAGCCGATTTGGACTGGGACGGTGGAGGATTCGAGGTGGTTGAGGACGGCGAGGGTGCCTTCGATGTCGGCGGCGACGGGCTTTTCGCAGAAGACGGGGATGCCGGCGGCTACGGCGCGCAGGATGAGTTCGGGGTGGGAATCGGTGGCGGTGGCGATGACGATGCCGTCGAGGTCGGCGGCGAACAGGGCGTCGAGGTCGGGGGCGAATTCGACACCGAGCTTGGTGGCGGTGGCGCGGGCCCGGTCGGCGTCGGCGTCGGCTACGACGACGTTGGCGACATTCGGGAGATTCTTGAGGGTTTCGGCGTGCGCGGTGCCGATCCGGCCGGTGCCGGCGAGACCGAGGGTGACGGCTTGATGGGATGACATCGGCTCTCCTCCTGAGAACGTGCGGAACTGCCTTGTGGGCAGCGAGAATTCAGTTGCTGGGGGCGCCGGTCGTCGCGCGGACGACGAGCGAGGGCTGCAGGCGGCGACGGACCGGCTCGGTGCGGTCGTCGCGTAGCCGTTCGACGAGCGCTTCGATGGCGAGACGGCCCATCTGGATGCGCGGCTGATCGATGGTGGTGAGGGAGACGTGGCGCAGCGCGGCGAGCGAGGTGTTGTCGTAGCCGACGACGGAAACATCGTCGGGCACGCGTAACCCGGCCTCCTCGAGCGCGGACATGGCGCCGACAGCGTTGAAGTCGTTGCCACACACCAGTGCGGTCGGAAAGCTGTCGCGGGAGAACAGATTCAGCAGTTTTCGGACCGCGGCGATCCCGGCGGCATCGGTGTGTTCGCTGGGGATCACCATCGGCTCGAGGCCGTGCCGTTCCATCGCGGCACGGTAGCCCTTGCGGCGCGGCGCCGCGGTGAACGCGCCGCCGCCGTCGAGGTGCACGATCCGTCGATGCCCCAGGGAGACAAGGTGATCCACGGCCAAGGCGGCGCCGACTTCGCCGTCGTCGTTGACCGTGTCGACATCGGGAATGGCCGAACTGCGGGACACCAGAACCAGCGGAGCCTGTTGTGCCGCATCGCGAATGGCGGCGGCGGGCAGGATCGGTGAGAGCAAGATGATGCCGCCCGGACGGAACGCGAGCAGGCTCTCCAGCGCGGTGCGTTCCCGGGCGGCGCTGCGCCGGCCGGTGTTGAGGATGAGTTCGAGGCCGGATTCCTGTGCAGCGGTGTCCATTCCCTCGACGACATCGGCGAAGAACGCGTTGCGCAGGTCGGAGACCATGACGCCGACGATGTTCGAGGTCCGGCTGGCCAGCGAGCGGGCCATGATGTGTGGTTGGTAGCCGAGATCTTTCGCGGCTTCCAGCACGGCACGGCGCCGATGTTCGCTCACCTTGGGGGAGTTGCGCATGACCAGCGACACGAGCGCCCGGGAGACGCCGGCGCGCTCGGCGACATCCTCCATGGTCGGCCGTGCCATGTCGCCTCCGTTGCCCGTTCGATGATGTGTGCAGTGTCGGACGTTACAAGGTTGGAGCGCGCTAATCAATAGAGCGCTCTAATCGGACTATCTGCGCGATGCGGTTTCTGATCGTTTCGCCTGATCGGCCACGTATTACCAGGTAGTAGCGATATTCTGGCCAACGGGCACCCTCTTGACACACTATGACCCACGTTACATAGTTGGAGCGCTCCAATCGTTTGGAGCGCTCCAACTCGACATCGAAGGTCGGAGAAGTCCTGATGACCGAACCGCTCTACCCGCTGCGCATCGCGGCCGCACCAATCTCCTGGGGAGTCTGCGAGGTTCCCGGCTGGGGGCACGTGCTCGACGCGCGCACCGTCCTCGCGGAAATGGCCGCCCTCGGCCTGACCGCCACCGAACTCGGCCCGCCCGGATATCTGCCCCGCGACCCGGACGAACTGCGGTCGCTGCTGGGGACGTTCGGCATCTCGTCGGTGGGCGGATTCCTGGCGTTGGTGCTGCACGAGGCGCCGGAGCGGGCGATCGAAGCGGCCCGGGAGTCGATCGCCCTGTTCGCCGCCACCGGTGCCGACGTGGTCGTGCTGGCCGCCGCCACCGGGCTCGGCGGATACGATGCCCGCCCGCAACTCGACGACGACGAATGGCGCACCCTGATCGGAACCGCCGCCGTCATCCGCGATATAGCCGCGGAGCACGGCCTGCGCACGGTACTGCATCCGCACGTCGGCACCCACGTGGAGACCGAGGCGGAAGTCGAACGCTTCCTTGCCGATTCGGCGCTCGACCTGTGCCTGGATACCGGCCACCTGCTGATCGGCGGAACCGACCCGGTGCGGCTCGCGCAACGCCATGCCGACCGGATCGGACATGTTCACTTGAAGGACGTGCGCATCGCCGTAGCGGACGAAGTCCGCGGCGGCGCAATGGAGTACAGCGAAGCCGTGCGGCAGGGCCTGTACGTGCCACTCGGCGACGGTGACGTCGATGTCGCCGCGCTGGTGCACAGCATGCAGGCCGCGGGCTACCGCGGCTGGTATGTGATGGAGCAGGACACCGCCCTGCAGCCCACCGACTCGGCGGAGTTGCCGAGCCGGCATACCGAACGGAGCCTGCGCCACCTCGCGGGCCTCGTGTCGACGGCCGCACCGATCCAGTAGGGAAGTGATGACAACGATGTCTCATCGACTGCACCGCGGGTGGCAACGCTCGCGCCGCCTGGCACCGTGGCTCGCCGTGGCCGCGGTCCTCGCCGCGTGTAGCGGGCCGGGCGCCGACGTGGTCGCGCCGAGCCAAAGCCCCGTCGCCGCAGGCACATTGAACTCGGTCGCGGTGGTCACGCACGGCAGCCCGGGTGACGCGTTCTGGAACGTGGTCAAGAACGGCGCGGAAGCGGCGGGCAAGGATCTCGGGGTCCGGGTCGAATACAACTCCTCGGGCGATCCGAGCCAGCAGGCCAAGCTCATCGACAACGCGGTCGCCCAGGGAGTGGACGGGCTGGTCGTCTCGATGGCCAACCCTGACGCACTGCGGCCTTCGATCGAAAAGGCAGTTGCCGCGGGCATTCCGCTGGTGACCATCAACTCCGGCGAGGCGGAGAGCGTCAAGTACGGCGCCATCGGCCATGTGGGACAGAGTGAGTCGCTGGCCGGGCAGTCGGCCGGTAAGCGGCTGGCCGACGCGAAGAAGACCAAGATGCTCTGCGTGATCCACGAGGCGGGCAATATCGGCGCCAATCAACGCTGCGAGGGCGCGAGCAAAGCCTTCGGCAATGCGGCGACACTCCAAGTGGACATCAACAATCCGACCGACGCGCAGTCCCGCATCAAGGGGGCGCTGGAGGCGGACCATTCGATCGACGCGGTGCTCACCCTGAACTCTCAGGTCGCCGCCCGCGCCGTCGACGCGGTGCAGGAGTCCCGCTCGGCGGCCACGGTCGCCACCTTCGACCTCAATACCGATGTGGTGGAGGCGATTCGCGGCGGCAAACTGCTGTTCGCGGTCGACCAGCAGCAGTACGAGCAGGGCTACCTGCCGGTGGTGCTGTTGCAGGCCTACCGGACGAACCTGAACACCGTCGGTGGCGGCGCACCGGTACAGACGGGTCCGGCCTTCGTCGACAAGAACAACGTCGATGCCGTCGCCGCGCTCGTGGCACAGGGCACGCGGTGAGGTCAGGGAGTGAATGAGATGACTACTGCCACCAAAAAGACCGAGGCCGCACCGGCCGCCCAGGCCGGACCGTCGCTGCTGCAACGGCTCGCCGTCCGGCCCGAGATCGGGGCCGCGCTCGGCGCACTGCTCGTGTTCGTGTTCTTCTCGATCATCACCGAGCGCTTCCTGAGCCCGCTCGGCGTCGCGACCTGGCTGGACGATTCGTCCACACTCGGCATCATGGCGGTCGCGGTGGCGCTGCTGATGATCGGCGGCGAATTCGATCTGTCGGCCGGTGTGATGACCGCTTCGACCGCGTTGGTCACCGCTCTGCTGGCGGTGCATGCCGGATGGAACGTCTGGTTCGCGCTACTGGCCTCGCTGGTGCTGGCCTTGCTGGTCGGCGCGTTCAACGGCTGGCTCGTGATGCGCACCGGACTACCGAGTTTCATCGTCACGCTCGGCACTTTTCTTGCGCTGCAAGGCCTCAACCTCGGCGTGACCCGCCTGGTCACCGGAACCGTTCAGGTGTCGGGCATTCGGAGTGCCGAGGGCTACAACTCGGCCGGGTGGGTATTCGCCTCGACGTTGAACATCGGCGACGCCCGGATCCAGGCCTCGGTCATCTGGTGGATCGTGCTGACCGCGATCGCCGCGATCGTGCTGGTGCGCACCAGGTTCGGCAACTGGATCTTCGCGGTCGGCGGTGCGCTGCCGAACGCGCGGGCGGTGGGCGTGCCCGCCGACCGGACGAAGATCATTCTCTTCATGACCACGGCCTTCGCCGGCTGGGTGGTCGGTTCGTGCAGCATCCTGCGCTTCGCCAGCGTGCAGGCGAATCAGGGCGTGGGGCTCGAACTGCACTACATCATCGCGGCGGTGGTCGGCGGCTGCCTGCTGACCGGTGGTTTCGGTTCGGCCGTCGGCGCCGCGATCGGCGCGCTGATCTTCGGCATGGCCCGCCAGGGCATCGTGTTCGCGCGCTGGGACAGCGACTGGTTCATGCTGTTCCTGGGCGTGCTCCTGCTGGCGGCGGTGCTGGTCAACAACAGATTCCAGAAGCGAGCCGAAAGGGTACGCCGATGACTACAGCAGCGCGGGGCGATGCGACGGGCGTCCCCCTCATCGAGGCGATCGACCTCGGCAAGAGCTACGGCGGCGTGGTCGCGTTGCAAGATGTGTCGACCGTGGTGAACCCGGGTGAGGTCACCTGCATCCTGGGCGACAACGGCGCGGGCAAGTCGACGCTGATCAAAATCCTTGCGGGCGTGCACCAGCACGATCGCGGCGAGCTGCGGATCGAGGGCGAAGCGGTCCGATTGTCCTCCCCGCGTGCGGCATTGGACCACGGCATCGCCACCGTCTACCAGGATCTGGCGGTGGTCCCGCTGATGAGCGTCTGGCGCAACTTCGTGCTCGGCTCGGAACCCACCGTCGGCTATGGCCCGTTCCGGCTGCTGGACCGCGCGAAAGGGCGGGCGATCGCGCGGAAAGGCCTGTCGGACATGGGCATCGAGCTGCGCGACATGGAGCAACCGGTCGGCACCCTGTCCGGCGGGCAACGGCAGTGCGTCGCGATCGCGCGGGCCGTGCACTACGGCGCCAAAGTGCTGATCCTCGACGAACCGACCGCCGCGCTGGGCGTCAAACAGGCGGGCGTGGTGCTGAAATACGTGGTGCAGGCGCGGGATCGGGGCCTGGGCGTCATCCTCATCACGCACAACCCGCATCACGCGTACCCGGTCGGCGATCGTTTCCTGCTGCTCAAGCGCGGCGCCATGCTCGGCTCGTACGAGAAGTCGGAGATCGATGTCTCGGAGCTGACCCGGCAGATGGCGGGCGGGGCCGAATTGGACGCGCTGCAACACGAATTGCAGCGGGTGGTGTCGTGACCGGTCTGGAGGTTCTCACGATCGGCCGGGTCGGCGTCGACCTCTACCCGCAGCAGAGCGGCGTCGGCTTGGCCGAGGTCGAATCGTTCGCGAAATCGCTGGGCGGCACCGCGACCAACGTCGCGGTGGCCGCCGCCCGGCTCGGCCGGGACAGCGCGGTGCTGACCAAGGTCGGACCGGACGGCTTCGGTGACTATGTGCGAAAGGCTCTGGGCGAGTTCGGGGTTCGCGCCGATTACGTGTCGACCGCCCCGGATCTGCTGACGCCGGTGGTGTTCTGCGAGCTGAACCCGCCCGCCGACCCGCCGCTGTTGTTCTATCGCGCGCCCATCGCACCGGATCTCACCCTCACCGTGGACGAGGTGCCCTGGGAGGTGGTGGATTCGGTGCCGTTGCTGTGGGTCACCGGCACGGGCGTCAGCGCAGAACCCGGCCGCGGCACGCAGCGCGCGGTGCTGGAGCGTCGCGCACGTCGCGGGCACACGGTGCTCGATCTCGACTATCGGCCGATGTTCTGGCCGGATGTCGCGACCGCACAGCAGGAGATCGGTTGGATGATCGATCACGTCACCGTGGTCGTCGGCAATCGCACCGAGGTCCAAGTCGCCGTGGGCACCGCCGATCCCGATGCGGCAGCGGACCGGCTGCTCGCGCGCGGCGTGCGGCTGGCGGTGATCAAGCGGGGTGCCGAGGGCGTGCTCGTGGCGACCGAATACGAGCGCTGGACGGTGCCCCCGTGCCGGGTCGAGGTGGTGTGCGGGCTGGGCGCGGGAGATGGTTTCGGCGGTGCGCTGATCCACGGCCTGCTCTCGGACTGGGATCCGCACCGCATCGCCACCTACGCCAATGCCGCGGGCGCACTGGTGGCCTCGCGCCTGGCGTGCGCGGACGCCATGCCGACGGACGCGGAAATCGAGGAACTGCTATGCCGCTGACTCAGCGGGTGAACCCGGAATCGGAGGAACTACGGTGCATTTGACCGACGAACGCTGGCGTGAGCTGCTGCGCGTCCGCGCGACGGACCCGGCGGCGATCGAACGGGCCTATGCGAAGCGGGTGCGTCGCGCGAATCTGCTCGCGGACAAGCACACTCTGTTCCTGGTCGCCGCCGATCACCCGGCCCGCGGCGCCCTCGGCGTCGGATCGGACCGCACCGCCATGGCCGACCGGCGCACGTTGCTGGAGCGGTTGCTGATCGCGCTCGCGCATCCGGATGTCGACGGCGTGCTCGGTTCCCCGGACATCGTCGAGGAACTGTTGCTGCTGGACGCGCTGGACGACAAGGTGGTGATCGGTTCGATGAACCGCGGCGGTCTGGCCGGCGCGGAGTGGGAGATCGACGACCGGTTCACCGGCTACGACGCGGACTCGCTGGCCCGGTTCCGCCTCGACGGCGGCAAAATGCTGCTCCGCCTGGTCGATTCGGACGCGGGTACGGTGCCGACGCTGCAGGCGTGCGCGCAGGCGGTCTCGGAACTGGCCGCGAACGGGTTGATGGCGATGGTCGAACCGTTGCCCTATCACCGCAACGAGTCCGGGTCGCTGGTGATGAGTAAGGACGCGCCGTCGCTGTCCAGGGCGATCACCGTAGCCTCCGGGCTCGGCGTCACCTCGGCGTACACCTGGTTGAAGATCCCGGCCCCGCAGGATGTTTCGGTCCTCGACGCGACCACGCTCCCCGTCGTGGTGCTGGGCGGCGCCCCGTCCGGCGACCCCGCGGCCGACCTCGCCTTCTGGGATGGTGCGCTCGGCCACGAGGTGGTCCGCGGTCTGGTCGTCGGTCGCACGCTGCTGTACCCGCCGGACGGTGACGTGGCCGCGGCCGTCGACCAGGCGGCGAAGATGCTGCGGGAGGCGCGATGAAGCTGCACCGACCGGCCGGAACCCTCGGCGCGGGCAACGATCCGGTCGTCCTCGCGCCGGAAGATGCCGGTTGGCACTACACCGGTCTGCGCGTGCTCACCTTGGCTCCCGGCCAGACCCGGGTGGTGCGCACCGGCGAGTTCGAGGCCTTCGTGCTCCCGCTGTCGGGGTCGTGCACGGTACGTGTCGACGACCTGAGCTTCGAATTGACCGGCCGGGACTCGGTTTTCACCCGGGTGACGGACTTCGCCTACGTCCCGCGCGACGCCGAAGTCACGCTGCACGCCGGGCGCGCGCTCGAGGTCGCGCTGCCGATGGCCCGCTGCGCGAACCGGCTGACCCCGAAATACGGTCCTGCCGAACAGGTGCCGGTCGATGTCCGCGGCGCCGGCCGGGCCACCCGCCAGGTGACCAACTTCGGGGTGCCAGGAGTGTGGGAGCACGCCGAGAAGCTGAACGCCTGTGAGTTGATCACCCCCGACGGCAACTGGTCGTCCTATCCGCCGCACAAGCACGACGAGGCGAGCGACTGCGAGGTCGTCAACGAGGAGATCTACTACTTCCGCATCGCCGGGCGCGACGGCATCACGCCCTCCCGGACGGGTTTCGGTATGCACCGCACCTATACCGCCGACGGCCTGCTGGACGAGAACGTCGCGGTGCGGGACGGCGACGTCTTCCTGGTCCCGCACGGCTATCACGGACCGTGCATCGCCGCGCCGGGCTATCCGATGTACTACCTCAACGTGCTGGCGGGTCCGGGGCCGCAGCGCTCGATGGCCTTCTGCGACGACCCCGCGCACAGCTGGGTACGCGGCAGCTGGGACGACGAACCGCGGGATCCGCGCTGCCCCGTCACCACTCACGAAGGACGGATCGGATGAAACTGACTGCGGCACAGGCCCTGGTCGCATGGCTCGTCGCGCAGCGTTCGGAGACGCTGGACGGCCGCGAAGTCCCGCTGTTCCCGGCGGTTTTCGGCATCTTCGGACACGGGAACGTGCTCGGGCTCGGTACGGCGCTGCACGAGCGGCGCGACGAGATCCCGGTCTGGCGCGGCAATACCGAACAGGGCATGGCGCTGGCCGCGGTCGGCTACGCGAAGGCGACGCACCGGCGCCAGGTCGGCGTCGCGACCTCCTCGATCGGTCCCGGGGCATTGAACATGGTGACCGCGGCAGGTGTGGCACATGCCAATCGTCTTCCCCTGCTGCTGCTTCCGGGCGACACCTTCACCACCCGCGCACCTGATCCGGTGCTCCAGCAGGTCGAACATTTCGGCGACGCGACCGCGACGGTCAACGACGCGTTCCGCGCGGTGAGCCGGTACTTCGATCGGATCACCCGGCCGGAGCAGTTGATTTCCACACTGCCGCAGGCAGTTCGGGTGCTCACCGATGCGGCCGACGCGGGCCCCGTGACGCTGGCCTTGCCGCAGGATGTGCAGGCCGAGACCTACGACTTCCCCGACGCGCTGTTCGCGCCGGTGGTGCACCGCCTCGTGCGTGCCCGTGCCGATCGCCGCACACTGGCCGAGGCCGCGGCGGCGCTGCGCGCGTCGACGCGACCGTTGCTCGTGCTAGGGGGCGGCGTGCGCTATTCGGGCGCAGGCCGTACCGCGCTGGAATTCGCCGAACGCCACGGCATTCCGGTGGTGGAGACGACGGCGGGCCGCACGCTGGTACCGCACGCGCATCCGCTCTACGCCGGTCCGCTCGGGGTCACCGGCTCCGCCTCCGCGAATGTCATGGCCGCGGCGGCGGATCTGGTGCTCGCGGTCGGAACCAGGTTGCAGGACTTCACCACTGCGTCGTGGACCGTGTTCGCGCCGGACGTCCGCCTGGTCACGATCAACGCGGCGCGCTTCGACGCGGTCAAACACGGCGCACTCGCGGTGGTCGGCGACGCCGACGCCACCCTCACCGACCTGACCGAGCAGCTGGCGCCATGGCGCGTCGACCCGCAGTGGACGTCGCGCGCTGCCCATCACCGCGGCACCTGGGACGCGCATATCGACAACCTCCGTGCGCCCACCCCGGGCACACCGAGCTACGCCCAGGTGGTGAGCGTCGTCAACGAGCTGAGCGGCCCGAGCGACTACGTCATGACGGCTTCGGGCGGCATGCCGGGCGAGCTGGTCGGCGGCTGGCGGGCCACCGGTGCCACGCCGACGATGGACGTGGAATACGGCTTCTCCTGTATGGGCTATGAGCTCGCCGGTGCGTGGGGCGCCGCCATGGCGCATACCGACGGTTTGGTCACCACGCTGCTCGGCGACGGTTCCTATCTCATGTTGAATTCCGAACTTTTCTCCGCGGCTTTCGCCGGGCATCCGTTCGTCGCGGTCGTCTGCGACAACGACGGCTACGCGGTAATCGCCCGATTACAGGAAGGGCAGGGCGGCGCGCCATTCAACAACTTTTACGCCGATTGCCGCAGCGTCCATGCCGACCCGCCTCGGGTGGATTTCGCCGCGCACGCTCGTGCGCTGGGTTGTGCCGTGTATACCGCGACCGACCTGGACGAATTCCGGGCCGCCTATGCCGAGGCCAGGACGGCCGCGGTCGGTGAATCCAAGCCCGCGGTGCTGGTGGTCCGCACACAGCCGTCGTCCTGGACCGAGGCGGGGGCCTGGTGGGAGGTCGGTGTGCCCGAACATCTTTCCGGCCGCGCGGCGCACGCCGGGGCCAAGCCGCGTCAGGTGCGATACCTCCGTTCCTGACCGGGATGTGCTGCGCGACACCGGGAAAAGTCGTAGGATGACTTATCGGCGTCTGGGGCAGCGGCGTCGATGGCCATTGCGGCACAAGGCAACTGGATGTGAACCAAGGATCGGCGAGTGCTCGTCGAAGAGGAGTAGGGCCGTGCGGACCGAGGCGATCGGAGCGGGACCATGACCCTCAACCGAGGCGACCACACCGCGTTGGCGCTCTGGGCCGCCGCCTGCGCCGAACATGTGTTGCCGCTGTTCGAGCGCGCTCGCCCGGACGACGCACGGCCGCGCGCGGCGATCGAGGCGGCGCGCGCCTGGGTGCGCGGCGAGCTGACCATGCCCGAGGCGCGCCGGGCCGCGTTCGCCGCGCACGACGCGGCGCACGGGCTCGAAGGCGCGGGCGAATACGCGGCCCGATCCGCCGGACATGCCGCGGCGACCGCGCACGCCGCGGGCCATGTCGTGCACGCCGCCAACTATGCCGTCAAGGCCGCCCAGGCCGATTCGTCGGAGGACAGCGACGAACGCGCCTGGCAGGAATCGCAGGTACCCGCGCGGCTGTTTCGCGTCGTGTTCCCGGATCGGGGCCTGTCGGAGCATGGGAGGTGAGGGCCACACCCCACCGTGAGGGTTGGATTGCTCACAGTTGGTGGGGGTACGTGTGGAGAAATTCGTCGGATCATGGCATCGTTGATCTACGAGACCAGGACATTCCATTGTCAGAATCTGGCTCGTCTACAGAAAGTATGAAATGGCTCAGGGCATTGTGAAGTGGTTCAACAGCGAGAAGGGCTTCGGCTTCATCGCGCAAGACGGCGGAGGCCCCGACGTCTTCGTGCATTACTCGGCTGTTAGCGGCTCGGGTTTCCGGTCCCTCGACGAGGGGCAGCGCGTGGAGTTCGAAATCGGCCAGGGTCAGAAGGGCCCGCAGGCGCAGGACGTTCGCGTTCTCTGATCTCGCTCCCCAGCTTTTGAAAGGCCTCACACCGGCTCGGTGCGGGGCCTTTCACCGTTTCCGGGACCTGCCGGTCAGGACTCGCGGGTGAACTGGACGTGGGTGACCGCGGGGGAGCGGACCACGGAACTCACCTGGTAACCCGGCAGCGTGCCGAGATCGTCGTAGAGTCCGCCGAACTACTCGAACAGGGCGGCCCCGAACTCTGGGCGGACCTTATGGACGAACTGCGCGAATCCCACCTGGGCGTACCGCGCCCGGACCCGGGCCGGCCGACCGCCACCGATCGGCTGGCCCAGGCGTGCGCCGCCGCGCTCGCCGAGGCGTAACCCGCTAGCGTGTGGCTTCGCGGCGGAAGAACTCCGCCGTGCGAGCGCGCGCGTGCGCCAGGTCCGGTTCCCGTGTCTTCGGGAAAGCGTCTGCGGCCAGGTCGAATTCGGCCGTGATGAACGAGGCGATCGGCATCGGCACTGTGCCACTGCCCATTTCGCGGGTCCGCGACTTGAGTTCGGTCAACTCCGCCACCGCTGCGACCAGATCCGCGGGTAGCTCGCACTGGTCCATCAGGGTCGGCAGATGCATCGGCGCAACCGCCGCGTCCGGATGCCGACGCAGCCACCGCAGCGCCATGGCGGGGCGCAGCGAATAGAACACCTTCTTCAGTGATCTGTTGCGGTCGAACAACTCCCACTGCTTGCTACCCAGATGCAGGTAGTGCCGGGCCACCCGGCTGCGGTCGGCGACCTCGTCGGCCAAGGCACGGAGTTCGTCGCGGAACGCGGGGTCGCCGCGGTACACGATCGGCGACATCAGCCATTCGATGAGCACAGCGTTGCCCGCGACCAGCAGGCGCAGCGCCTTGGCGAGGTCCCAGCCGTTCACGTCGAGCAGCCCCGCCAGCGGTGTCTCGATGACGTCGCGGGTGCGCCACGGGGACAGGTAGGTCTCCAGGCTCGCCACGTAGACGAACCGGCAGTCATAGTCCGAGTCGGGTGACGGAAAACCCCAAGCACGACTGCCGCTTTCGATGGCCAGCCGCACCGAGACGCGATACTCGCGCGCCACCCGGTCCAACTCGTCGTCGATGGACCCGACCACGGTCGGGTCCATCGAGGCGGGAACGGCGCGCAGGGTCATGGGCCGATGCTATGCGGCCGATGATCTACGCCGCACCTCGTTTTTCGCTATCTCTGCTGCTCGGACCGGCCCGGTGTGGGGCTGACCGTGGCGATCGCCAGCGCGATGAGCACCAGCACGCCACCGAGCCACATCGCCGACGTGACGCCGAACGCGTCCGCCATCCGGCCGCCGAGCAACGAGCCGAGCGCGATGGCGCCGTTGAAGACGCCCGCGTTCAACGAGGACGCGCCCTCGTTGGCGTCCGGCGCGGCGGCGAAGACCCAGTTCTGCGCGGTCACCGAGACCCCACCGTAGGACAGGCCCCAGACCACCATGAGCACCACCGCCAGGATCAGGGATCCGCCGAGTGCCGGCACCAGCAGCACGGTGGCGGCCAGCGGCACGCCGATGGTCAGCAGGGTGCGCCGCGGATTGCGGACGCCGGTGCTGCCCGCGCCGAAATTGCCGAGGACACCGGCGATTCCGTAGATCAGCAGCAGGGTACCGATGGTGCTCGCGCCGACACCGGTCACCTTCTCCAGCAGTGGCCGGATGTAGGTGTAGGCGGCGAAGTGCCCGGTCACCAGGAATGCGATGACCAGCAGACCGGTGCTCATCTGCGGTCGTCGGGTCAGTCGCAGCGCGGCGCGCAGTGGAACGCCCTGTGTCGCGGACAGTTTCGGCACCACCGCCGCCACCGTGAGCAGCACCGCGAGTGCGAGCCCCGCGGTGACGACGAACGCCGTGCGCCAGCCTGCGAGCGCGCCGAGGTAGGTGCCGGTCGGGACGCCGATCACCGAAGCCACCGCGACACCGCTGAACACCAGTGCGGTCGCGGTGCCGACCGAGCGCGCGGGCACCAGGCGCGCCGCCATGCTCGCCGCGATCGCCCAGACGCCGCCGATCGCGATGCCGACCAGTACCCGCGCGCCCATCATGACGCCGAAGCTGGGCGCCCAGGCCGAGCCGAGATTGCCGAGCACCAGGACCGCGAGCAGCCCGCACAGCACGAGCTTGCGGTCGATCCGCCGCAGTGCCGCGGGCAGCAGGGGTGAGGCCGCCGCCGCGACGAAGCCGGTCGCGGTGAGCGAGAGTCCGGCCGCCCCTTCGCTGACCCGCAGGGTGTCGCTCATCGGCGTGAGCAGGCCGACCGGCAGCATCTCGGAGGTGACGACCGTGAACGTGGCGCCCGTCACGGCGCCGACGCCGAGCCAGCCGCGCCGCGTCGAACCACCCGCCCGCGGTGCTGGACTCGTGACTTCTCGAACCTGTGTCATGTCTCCAGACAACGGCTTCGGACAGGGTGGAAACAACGGCGAAGGTCTCATCGTTCTATGAGCTGGACTCATCGACGGTGGAGAGGAAGCCCATGACTGGCTTGGAGGTGCGCGAGCTGGAGGCCTTTCTCGTGTTGGCCGAGGAACTGCACTTCGGACGGGCGGGCGAGCGCTTGTACGTTTCGCAGAGCCGGGTGAGTCAACTGCTGCGGGCGCTGGAGCAGCGGGTCGGTGCGCGGCTGATCGAACGGACCAGCCGCAAGGTCGCGCTCACCCCGCTCGGCAAGGATTTCCTGGCCGAGTTGCAGCCCGCCTACGACGCGTTGCGGGCGACGGTGGACGGCGTCCGCGCGGCGGCCCGAGGCATGGAAGGGCTGCTGCGCATCGGCTTTCAGGGCTCGACGAGCGAGAACCTCGCGGCCGCGGTCGCGTTGTTCGGCAGCCGCTTCCCGTCCTGTGCCACCGAGGTGATCGAGATTCCACTGGCCGATCCGTTCGGGCCGGTGCAGCGCGGCGAGGTCGATATCGCGGTGGTGCTGTTGCCCATGGGAGAGAGTGAACTCGTCCTGGGACAGGTCTTTTCGGAGCAGCCGCAGATGCTGGCGATGCGCCGGGATCATCCGATGGCCGGCCGGGGCAGCTTGTCCGCGGAGGATCTCGCCGAGTTCGCGCTGATCGGCGTGCGCGGACCCGCGCCGCAGTACTGGCGGCGGGCACAGGCGCTGGACGTGACCCCGGGCGGGCGACCGGTCGCCGCCGGACCCGAGGTCGGCACGCTGTGGGAGGGGATCGAGGCGGTGGCCGCGGGGCACGGTGCGATGCTGCTGTGCCATCCGACGGCCGTGTTCCACGACCGGCCCGAGGTCGCCTTCGTGCCCGTGACCGGGTTGGCGCATTCCCGGCTCGGGCTGGTGTGGCATCGCAATCGCGAGACCGCGCGGGTGCGGGCGTTCTCCCGCGCGGTCGCCGCCGTCAGTTGATAAACCTGCGGGCCGTCGCGGACGTTATGTGACGCGTTATTCGGCTCCGGGAGCAGCTATGCCGGACATGCCTGTCTGCGTTGTTCCGGTAACTCGGCGAGTCATTTGTTTCTGTTGCGTGCGCGCATAATTCGGCAACCTACGCTGCCGTAGCGGAGCGTTTATCGAGACCGCCCTCTCACTCGGCTATCAGTGATTTCTCAGAGAGAACTTATTTTTTCTGGGACGTGTGTCGCGGCGGTCGCCTGTGGTGGTCAAGACCCTGATGATCAGGGCATTCAGTTGGATTGGACGCCTGACCTGGTGATCTCCGTGATGTGAATGTTACCTATGTCACTAAACGGCCGAATTCCGTAACCGCATTTGTTCGAGGCCCGATGTGTCCTGTGTCAGCCAGTACAACTGGATTGTCTTCCAACGAAGAGGTATTTCAATGATCCCCGTTATCATCGACACCGGTAGCGCTGCCCTCGGCGGTTTCCTGGACACCTTCGGTGCCGCTCTGCACGGAATCGTCAACACCCTGTGGACGGGATCCTTCGGCGGTCGCTGAATCAACGTAACGGTCGTTTGATCGGCCGGGTCTCGCGCCATTCGGGCGCGTTTCCGGAGAGGGCCCTGCACCCGAGCGGTGCGGGGCCCTCCTCGTCTGCGGGCAACCGCGCCGGTCCTACTGACGACGGCCGCCTACCAGTGGGGTAGCAAGCGGCGAAACAGCGCACACTAAGCTGATCCGCGGTAATTGCCGACCCCTTTCCCCAGGAGTACTCCACAGTGAGCCAAGCAGGCCGTCCTGTTGTCCTGATCGCCGACAAGCTTGCCCAGTCGACCGTCGACGCGCTCGGTGACGGAGTCGAGGTTCGGTGGGTCGACGGCCCCGACCGTCCGGCTCTGCTCGCCGCGGTGCCTGAAGCCGACGCGCTACTCGTGCGCTCGGCGACCACGGTCGACGCCGAGGTCCTGGAGGCCGGCAAGAACCTGAAGATCGTCGCCCGGGCCGGCGTCGGCCTCGACAATGTCGATGTGCCCGCGGCCACCGAGCGCGGCGTCATGGTCGTCAACGCGCCGACCTCGAACATCCACACCGCCGCCGAGCACGCCGTCACGCTGCTGCTCGCCGCCGCGCGCCAGATCCCGGCCGCCGACGCCACGCTGCGTGAACACACCTGGCAGCGCAGCAAGTTCAACGGTGTCGAGATCTTCGACAAGACCGTCGGCGTGGTCGGCCTCGGCCGCATCGGCCAGCTGTTCGCCGCCCGCCTTGCGGCATTCGAGACCAAGATCGTCGCGTACGACCCCTACGTGTCGCCGGCCCGCGCCGCCCAGCTCGGCATCGAGCTGCTGAGCCTGGACGAGCTGCTCGAGCGCGCCGACCTGATCTCCGTGCACCTGCCCAAGACGCCCGAGACCAAGGGCATCATCGGCAAGGAAGCCATCGCCAAGACCAAGCCGGGCGTGATCATCGTCAACGCCGCGCGCGGTGGTCTGGTCGACGAGCAGGCGCTCGCCGACGCCATCAAGTCCGGCCACGTGCGCGCCGCCGGCCTCGACGTGTTCGAGACCGAGCCGTGCACCGACAGCCCGCTGTTCGAGCTGCCGCAGGTCGTGGTGACCCCGCACCTCGGCGCGTCGACGGCCGAGGCGCAGGACCGGGCGGGTACCGACGTCGCCAAGTCCGTGCTGCTCGCGCTCGCCGGTGAATTCGTGCCGGGCGCGGTGAACGTCACCGGCGGCAGCGTCGGCGAGGATGTCGCGCCGTGGCTGGACATCGTGCGCAAGCAGGGCGCGCTGCTCGGTGCCCTGTCCAACGAGCTCCCGGTGAGCGTCGAGGTCCAGGTGCGTGGCGAACTCGCCGCGCAAGACGTTGCGGTGCTGGAGCTTTCGGCGCTGCGCGGCATCTTCTCTGCGCTCGTCGAGGACCAGGTCACCTTCGTCAACGCGCCCGCGCTGGCCAAGGATCGCGGTATCACCGCGACCGTGAACACGATCTCGGAGAGCCCGAGCCACCGCAGCCTGGTCGACCTGCGCGCGGTGTTCGGCGACGGCCGCACCCTCAATGTGGCGGGCACGCTCACCGAACCGTCGCAGGTGCAGAAGATCGTCAACATCAACGGCCGCAACTACGACATGCGCGCCGAAGGCATCAACGTCGCCGTCCTCAACTACGAGGACAAGCCGGGCGCGCTCGGCAAGATCGGCACCAAGCTCGGCGAGGCCGGCATCGACATCCTCGCGGCCCAGCTGAGCCAGGACGTGGACAAGGAAGGCGCGACGGTGATCCTGCGCGTCAACCGTGAGGTGCCCGCCGAGGTCGAGGCCGCGATCGGCGAATCCGTCGGTGCCGCCAAGGTCGTCGTCGTCGACCTGTTCTGATCGACCGAACGGAGCGTTGTTGTCATGAAGCTTGCTGTCATCCCGGGCGACGGGATCGGGCCCGAGGTCATCGCCGAAGCGCTCAAGGTGCTCGACGTGGTGGTGCCCGGCGTCGAGAAGACCGAGTACGACCTCGGCGCCAAGCGGTATCACGCGACCGGTGAGATCCTGCCGGACTCCGTGCTGCCGGAACTGCGGCAGCATGACGCGATCCTGCTCGGCGCGATCGGCGATCCGTCGGTGCCCAGCGGTGTGCTCGAGCGCGGGCTGCTGCTGCGTACCCGGTTCGCGCTGGATCACCACGTGAACCTGCGGCCGTCCAAGCTGTTCCCCGGCGTGACCAGCCCGCTCGCGGGCACCCCCGATATCGATTTCGTGGTGGTCCGCGAGGGCACCGAGGGCCCGTACACCGGGACCGGTGGCGCGATTCGCGTCGAGACCCCGCACGAGGTGGCGACCGAGGTCAGCACCAACACCCGGTTCGGCATCGAGCGCGTGGTGCGCTACGCCTTCGCGAAGGCGCAGGCCCGGCGCAAGCACCTCACGCTGGTGCACAAGACCAACGTGCTCACCTTCGCCGGATCGCTCTGGCAGCGCACCGTCGACGAGGTCGGCGCCGAATTCCCGGATGTCGCAACGGCTTACCAGCACATCGATGCCGCGACGATCCACCTGGTGAACGATCCCGGCCGCTTCGACGTGATCGTCACCGACAATCTGTTCGGCGACATCATCACCGACCTCGCGGCCGCCGTCAGCGGTGGCATCGGTCTGGCGGCCAGCGGCAACATCGATGCCTCGGGCACCAACCCGAGCATGTTCGAGCCGGTGCACGGCAGTGCGCCGGATATCGCGGGTCAGTCCAAGGCCGACCCGACCGCCGCGATCCTGTCGGTCTCGCTGCTGCTCAACCATCTCGGCAACGCCGAAGGCGCGGCGCGCATCGAGTCCGCCGTCGCGAAGGACCTCGCCGCGCGGTCGGGCAGCGCGTCGACGGTCGAGGTCGGGGACCGCATCGCGGCCGTCGTCTGAGCACGAATCGCCGGAACAGCGACCCTGCACCGAATCGGTCGGTGCGGGGCCGTTATTCTTCGTGGCCGGTGCATCCCAGGGGTCGGGTGTGAATCGGGTGCAGCGTGGTACTCATGCCGTGGTGGCGCCGGTTGTTCGCCGGCGACCCGGCTCGGCTGGCGAACGGAGGCGCGGGTGAGCGGACAGCGAAGGTCCCGTCTCGGCCCGTACACGGCCACGGACCTGCGTGGATTGCCCGGCGGCGGTAAGGGTTACGAGTTGGAGGACGGCTGGCTGGTCGAGGTGGTCTCCGGCGCCAGGCACAACCACGTGGCGCAGCGCTTGGGCAGATTCATCGATGCCGGCGCGGTGGGCGCGGCCGTTCATCTGTGCGTCGGCAGTGGCTGGGAGATCAGCACGCGCAGTGGAGTTCGCAAACCCGACATCATCGTGGTGCCCCGAGAAGTCGCGCGGGCCGCGGTGGTCGCCGAAGTGCCCAAACTCATTCCGGGCACCGAGGTTCGGCTCGCGGTGGAGGTCATCGCCCCGGGCAGCGGAACAGAGCGCACCGATCGGGTGCGCAAGGTGCACGAGTACGCGGCGGCCGGCATTTCCCAGTACTGGATCGTCGAGCACCAGCCCGACGTGCAGGTGCATCGAATGGTGTTGTCCGACGGCGCCTATGGCGCCGACCCGGTGGTCGGGCCGGGCGCGGTGTTCGACGCGGTGGTGGAGGCCGATCAGCCTTTCCGGGTCACCTTCGATCCCGCTGCGCTGCTTGCTGTTTGACCTCGATTGTGCATACTGGTCGGTTGGTGCGAGGCCGGTGCATGATCGAAAAGCGTTGTGCGGCAGTGCCGCGATAGTCGATGGTGCGCTCAGCTCTTACTGCGGGTGCGCGGCGGGCGGTGGCTGATGCCGACGGCGCGACGGACGAACGCGACTGTCTCCGGCGCGATCTCGTCGTGCAGCCGGCCCGAATCGATCCGTTCGATGGCGCGGCCGAGCGCGCCGTCGATCAGGTCCGCGGTCAGGTCGGGGTCGGGGTTGCCCATCTCGTCGAGCGCCGCGCGCAACGGTGCCGCCAGATCGTGATGCGCGTGCGCGAGATCGCGCCGCGCGGCCTCGTCCCGGGGCAGGGTGCCGCCGAGCACCGCGATGCGATGCGCGCCGGATGCCGCCAGCGCCAGGGTCGTTCGGACGTACGCGTCCAGCTGGCCCGCCGGCGTCTCGGCCCGTTCGACGGTGTCCCGGACGCGTTCGCCCCACTCGGCCAACGCATCCGAGACGATCTTGGCCAAGATCTCGTCGCCGGAGCGGAAGTATTTGTAGACGCTGCTGCGCGCCAGGCCCGCAGCCGCGCCGACTGCCGCAGGCGTAACCGCCTGGGGCCCTTTCTGTAACAACACAACGCGCGCGGCGTCGAGTAGCGCCCGCTCTTGGTTCGCCCGGTGTTCGGCGACGGTTGGTGCGTCGATCCTCGGCATTGCACTCCTGGTCACGACGGCGACGGAAGGGTGTCCATCCTACACTTGGCAACACCATGTCGCTAAACCCGACATCGCGCGGAAGTGGGAGAATCGGCACGAAGTGGACCAATCCGTCAGTGCGGCACGACTATTGAGCGGGACGGTCGGCCGGTACCAGGGGGATCGCGACCACTGCCAGTGCGGCGGCCGCGAGATAGGCGGCCGCGAAACCGCTCGCGGTGATGAGCGCGCCGAACACCGGCGGGACGGCGGCCATCGCCAGATTCTGGCCGGTGTTCTGCAGGCCGAGGCCGCGGCCGCTCCAGTACGGGCCCGCGATCTCCGCCACCGCGGTGAAGGCGAGGCCGTTGTCGGTGACCGTGATCACCGAGGCGGCGACCAGCAACGGTATTGCCGCCCACCACATATGGGTCCAGGCCGCCAGTGCCAGGGCCGCCATCGACAGCACCGCCGCGATCGCGACGATCCGCAGCGGTCCCATCCGGCTACCGACCCGGTCGGACCACGCGCCCGCGCCGATTCGGCCTGCGGCGCCCAGGATTTGGGTGCCGGTGACCAGAACTCCCGCCGCGGCCAGTGACCAGCCGACGTCCCGGTGCAGCCACAGCAGCGCGAAAGTCCATACCGTGCCTTGGGGAATCACCAGCAACAGCGATACCGCGTGGATACGCCACAGTGTCGTGTCACCCCGATAGGGGTTGGCACGCAACGCCGCGTCGGTTTCGGTCCCCGCGGGGCGCGGGGGATCGATGATGCCGATCAGGCAGCCCACCGCGGCCAGGCCCGCCAACGTCGCAGGCACCAGAATCGCCGCGGGCACACCGTATGTCGCCGCGACCGCCGGCACGGCCAGTGCGCCGACGGCGACGCCGAGCGGCTGTGCGCCCTGCCGGATGCCCATCGCCAGGCCGCGGCGCTGCGGTGGGAACCAGCCGACGATGACCCGGCCGCTGGCGCCGTTGGTGCTCGCCGCCCCGATGCCGCCGAGGAACAGCAGCGCGCCCAGGGCGACGTCGTTCGTGGTGCCCGCGGCGGCCACGCCGGCGGCCGCCATCAGCAGCGGGCCGCCGACCAGCACCTTGCGCTCGCCGATCCGGTCCACCACGTAGCCCCACGCGATCAAGGTGCAGACCAGCCCGACGGTGGGCATCGCCACCAGCAGCCCGGCGGTGGCCAGGTGCATCCCATGATCGGTCAGCGCGGGCAGCAGAAACGGCACGCCCTGCACGAACACGGCGCTGGCCGCCTGTGCGAAGACGCCGAGACCGAGCATGGACCACCGTCGGATGTCCGTCAACGCCGTCACGGTGGTCATCGGCCTCACCTCGTAATCTCATTATTTGGGACTTGATTCCCACTGAATGAACTCGTCGCCCACGCTACACCTTGGGGGCAAGCGGATTTCGCGGGTGAGCGATCTCTCACACCGCGCCGCGGGCGTGCGAACCGCGCTCGGCTGTCGGACTGCTCACAGCGGGACCGCGGACCGCGGGTGAGCGCTCGGTCGGGTGCGTTCGGGCAGGTGGAAGCCGGTCGATAGACTGCCGGACATGCGTCTAGGTCGAGTTGCCAGTCCCGATGGGGTCGCGTTCGTCAGCATCGAAGGAGAAGGAAGCGACAGCATCGCGAAGGAGATCGCGGAACATCCGTTCGGTACGCCGACGTTCACCGGCCGGAGCTGGCCGCTGGCCGACGTGCGGCTGCTCGCACCGATCCTGGCGAGCAAAGTGATCTGTATCGGCAAGAACTACGCCGCGCACGCGGCCGAAATGGGCGGCCCCGCACCGGAAGATCCGGTGATCTTCATGAAGCCGAACACCTCGATCATCGGGCCGAACGTGCCGATCATCCTGCCGCCCAGCTCCTCTCAGGTCGATTACGAGGGCGAACTCGCCGTCGTCATCGGCAGGCCGTGCAAGGACGTGTCCGCCGCCCGCGCGCTGGACGTGGTGCTCGGCTACACCGTCGCCAACGACGTGACCGCGCGAGATCAACAGCGCCACGACGGGCAGTGGACCAGGGGCAAGGGCTACGACACCTTCTGCCCGCTCGGCCCCTGGATCGAAACCGCCCTGGATCCATCGGATCTGGAGATCGTCACCGAACTCGACGGCGAGGTCCGCCAGCGCAGTCGTACTTCCCTGCTGCTGCACGACATCCCGAAGCTCATCGAGTGGATCACCACCGTGATGACGCTGCTGCCCGGCGATGTCATCCTCACCGGAACACCCGAAGGTGTCGGACCCGTGCAGGCCGGACAGCAAGTGTCCGTGACCGTCGAAGGGATCGGCACGCTCATCAATCCCGTTGCCGCCAAACGCTGATCATCGAAAGAGAGCCATGACTGAAGTACGGGTCCGTTTCTGCCCGTCACCGACCGGCACGCCGCACGTCGGCCTGATCCGGACGGCGCTGTTCAACTGGGCCTACGCCAGGCACCACGGTGGAAAGTTCGTGTTCCGGATCGAAGACACCGATGCGGCACGGGATTCCGAGGAATCGTATCGCGCGCTGCTGGACGCGCTGCGCTGGCTCGGCCTCACCTGGGACGAGGGCCCGGAGGTCGGCGGCCCCTACGAGCCGTACCGCCAATCCCTGCGCAAGGACCAGCATCTCGACGTGGTCCAGCGGTTGCTGGCCGCCGGCGAGGCCTACGAATCCTTCTCCACGCCTGAGGAAGTCGAAGCCCGCCACCGCGCCGCCGGACGCGACCCGAAACTCGGGTACGACAACTACGACCGCGATCTCACCGCGCAGCAGCTCGAGGCCTACCGAGATGCCGGGCGCCCCGCGGTGATTCGGCTCCGGATGCCCGACGAAGACATCACCTGGCACGACCTGGTGCGCGGCGAAACCACGTTCAAAGCCGGTGTCGTACCGGACTTCGCCCTCACCCGCGGCACCGGCGAGCCGCTGTACACGCTGGTCAACCCGGTCGACGACGCGCTGATGAAGATCACCCACGTGCTGCGCGGCGAAGACCTGCTCTCCTCGACCCCGCGCCAGATCGCGCTCTACGCCGCCCTGCGCCGCATCGGTGTCGCCGACTTCACCCCGGAGTTCGGTCACCTGCCGTTCGTGATGGGTCAGGGCAACAAGAAGTTGTCCAAGCGCGACCCCGAGTCGAATCTCTTCGTGCACCGCGACCGCGGCTTCATCCCCGAGGGTTTGCTGAATTACCTGGCATTACTCGGTTGGAGCATCGCCGACGACCACGATGTGTTCACCATGACGGAGATGGTTGCCGCCTTCGACATATCGAAAGTGAATTCGAATCCGGCCCGCTTCGATCAGAAGAAGGCGGACGCGCTCAACGCCGAGCACATCCGATTGCTGGAGACCGGAGATTTCACCCATCGGCTGCGCGAGTATCTGACCGATCACTCGCATATCGGCGCCGAAATCGATGAGAAGCTGTTCGCCGCCGCGGCCGAACTCGTACAGACCCGCATCGTTGTGTTGTCCGACGCTTGGGAACTGTTGCGTTTTCTGTTGGCGCCCGCCGAACAATTTGCGATCGACCCGGCAGCCGGGACCAAGAATCTCGGCACCGAAGCCACCCCGGTATTGCAAGCCGCTATTACTGCGCTGGAGCCACTGGCTGAGTGGACCACCCCCGCAATCGAAGCAGCGTTGAAAACCGCCCTGATCGACGAACTGGGGCTCAAACCACGCAAAGCATTCGCACCGGTCCGCGTCGCCGTCACCGGCTCGCACATCAGCCCGCCGCTCTACGAGTCCCTCGAACTGCTCGGCCGCGACGTCAGCCTCGAACGCCTCCGCTCCGCACAAGAGTGGTCCGCGACGGCCCGACGCCCCTGAAACAGCCGAAAACATGGCCTCTACCAGCCGATTTGTAGTAAACGGGTAGCCGTTTGGTACTCTTCTTCTCGGCCGGAACACGGCCTCCCAGTCAGCCAGACTGCGAGGCCGAATTACCAGGTCATTGGGGTATGGTGTAATTGGCAACACAGCTGATTCTGGTTCAGCCATTCTAGGTTCGAGTCCTGGTACCCCAGCGGAGAGAGCAGCTGTCGACAACGGTACGCGACCGAAAATCGAACAGCACCTGGCGATTTGGTCGCCAGGCCTCGGGAAGCTAAGCTAACCGAGCCTCCAGATCGAAAGATCACAAAGGTGCTCCTCGTACCAACGAGAAGCAGTCCAAGGCCCCGTCGTCTAGCGGCCTAGGACGCCGCCCTCTCAAGGCGGTAGCGCGGGTTCGAATCCCGTCGGGGCTACAACCAGATCGAAGGCTCATGCTCACACAGAGCGTGGGCCTTTTCTGGTTTCCGCGTATTTTGTGGGGGCGAAGCCCCCACGCCCCACCCGGCGGGCTGGCGCCCCCGGACCCCCCTGGCGAGGACGCTTCGCTGCTCGC
>NZ_BDCI01000014.1 GCF_001613425.1 Nocardia vulneris
TTGCTTCGCTGCTTGGGCTGCCGTTGTTCGCAGCGGTTTGGTGACGTTGTCGGGGTTCGTTGCGGGGTGCTTCGCTGTCCGTTCTGGTGTCGCTTCGGGTCCAGGGTGCTGGGCGTCCGCTATGGGGTGCTTCGCTGGCCGTTGTGCCGTCGCTTCGCGTCCGGGGGTGGGTGATGCAGGTGGGGGCGGAAAAAGTTAGGCCCTCCGCGGGGCGGAGGGCCTGGTGCTTATCCGCTCTTGCGGCGGAATTCGCGTTTGTGGCTGGCGTTGCCGTGGGCGGCTGATGCCTTGGAGCGGCCGTCGAGGTGGTCGGCGGTTCGGGCGTGGTTCTTGTTTTTGCGGTCCAGCGCCTCTTTGAACTTTCGTTTCACCTCGTCGGCGCTTGCGCCCTCGGAACTGCCTGAGCTCTGGGAACTATCCGATTCCGCCATCGCCTGCTCCTCGTCGTCGCGGCCGCGCGCCGCAGCACTGGGGGCAGCGGTGCCCGGCCGATCGGTGTCGAACGGTTCGACGGTAGTCGCCGGGGAAGGGGATGTCAGGTGGATATCGCCGCGCGTCTCCGGTGGCGGGCGGAGCCGGGTGTGCGGGTGGTGTCTCGAGAGGTGGGATCGGTTAGTCCAGGGGGTGGGCGGTGGTGCCGCCGAAGGGGATCGGGGGGAGGCCGAGCTTGCGGTGGTCCCAGCTGCGGACGCGCTCGGGGACGACGCGGATGGCGGAGCGTTTGTGCAGCATGGCCTCGACCATGGGACGCACCTCCGCGCTGTACGGGGCGGTGTAGCGCTCCCAGACGCTGACCCCGACGGCGAACAACTGGTCGGGGTCGTCGATGATCTCGGCCCGGCCCTCGATGGCGACGCCACGCAGCTGGTCGTAGGTCTGGCCGGCCTCGATCATGCAGGTGATGCGCGGGTCGCGGCGCAGATTGACCGCCTTCTGCGACTTGGTCTTGGTCTCGAACCAGATCTCGCCGTCGAGCAGCGCGTACCACATGGCGGTCAGGTGCGGCCTGCCGTCCTTGCCGAGGGTGGCGAGCGTCGCGATGCGGCTGCGCTGCAGGAACTCGGTGATCTCGGTCTCGGACATGACGATCTGTGCCCGTTGGTTGACTCCCATGGGCCAACTCTAGAGGCAGATTTCTAGAACGTGTTATAGGCGCTTGTGCAGGGCCTCGGCGGCGGCGACCAGGTCGGCGGCCCAGCGGGCGCCCGGCCGGCGGCCCATCCGGTCGATCGGGCCGGACACGGAGACGGCGGCGATCACGGTGCCGCCGGCGTCGCGGACGGGCGCGGAGACGCTGGCCACGCCGGACGCGCGTTCGGCGGCGCTCTGTGCCCACCCGCGCTTGCGGACCTCGGTGACGGCGCGTTCGCCGAAGACGGCGTCGGCCAGGATGGTGCGCTGCAGCTCGGGATCGGCCCAGGCGAGCAGGACTTTCGCGGCCGAACCGGCGGTCAGCGGCAGGCGCGCGCCGACGGGCACGGTGTCGCGCAGGCCGACCGGCGGTTCCATCGCCGCGATGCAGACGCGCGCATTGCCGTCCAGGCGGTACAGCTGGACGCTTTCGCCGGTGATCTCGCGCAATCGGGGCAGCACGGCCGAAGCGGCCTCCAGCAGCGGATCGGTGGCTCCCGCGGCGAGTTCGGCGAGCGCGGGACCCGGCCGCCACATGCCGCCGTTGTCGCGGGCAAGCAGGCGATGCACCTCGAGTCCGACGGCGAGCCGGTGTGCGGTGGCGCGGGGGAGCCCGGTGCGGGCGCACAGCTCGTTGAGACCGCAGGGATGCTCGGCGACGGCGTACAACACCGCCACTGCTTTGTCGAGGACGCCGATGCCGCTATGCTGTCTCATAGAACGATACTAGCGTCTCGGATGCTGGGAAATCCACTGCTGCGGATACTCCCCGGCGCGGCTGCTCGCCACGCGACATCCGGTCTCGCATATCCGAAAAAAACTTGTGCAGCCGTCGCCGCGTTCACAGCCCCGATCGCGGACCGGATGCTTGTCGAAAGGTGATCGAGAATGGCACAGCCGCGCACCATGGCCGAAAAGGTGTGGGAGCAGCATGTCGTCGCCCGCGGCGAGGGCGAGGGCGTCGGGCGCGAGCCCGACCTGATCTACATCGACCTGCATCTCGTGCACGAGGTGACCAGTCCGCAGGCCTTCGACGGGCTACGGGCGGCGGGCCGGCCGGTGCGGCGTCCCGATCTCACCATCGCGACCGAGGATCACAATGTCCCGACGGTCGATATCGACAAGCCGATCGCCGACCCCGTTTCGCGCACCCAGGTGGACACCTTGCGCCGCAACTGTGCGGAATTCGGTGTGCGGCTGCATCCGATGGGCGATCTGGATCAGGGCATCGTGCACGTCGTCGGCCCGCAGTTGGGGCTGACGCAGCCCGGGATGACGGTGGTCTGCGGTGACAGCCACACCTCGACGCACGGTGCGTTCGGCGCACTGGCGATGGGCATCGGCACCTCCGAGGTGGAGCATGTGCTTGCCACCCAGACACTCTCGCTGCGTCCGTTCAAGACGATGGCGATCACCGTCGACGGCACGTTGGCGCCCGGGGTGACGAGTAAAGACCTGATTCTCGCCGTCATCGCGAAGATCGGCACCGGTGGCGGCCAGGGTTACGTGCTGGAGTACCGCGGTGAGGCGATTCGCGCGATGTCCATGGAGGCGCGAATGACCATCTGCAACATGTCCATCGAGGCGGGCGCCAGGGCGGGCATGATCGCCCCTGACGAAACAACCTATGAATTCCTCGCCGGACGGCCGCACGCCCCGCAGGGGGACGACTGGACGGCAGCAGTGGCCGCCTGGGAGGCGCTGAAGACCGACGAGGGCGCGGTTTTCGACGCCGAGGTGCACATCGACGCGAACGCGCTGACCCCCTTCGTCACCTGGGGCACGAACCCGGGACAGGGCGCGCCCCTTGGCGAATCGGTGCCCGATCCCGCCCAGATAGCCGACGAGACGGCGCGCGAGTCCGCGGAGAAAGCGCTGCGATACATGGATTTGGCGCCGGGAACGCCGTTGCGCGATGTGGCGATCGACACCGTATTCGTCGGTTCGTGCACCAACGGGCGCATCGAGGATTTGCGTGCGGTGGCCGGGATTTTAAAGGGACGCCGGGTCGCCGACGGAGTGCGAATGTTGGTTGTACCGGGCTCGATGCGGGTTCGCGCACAGGCTGAATTAGAAGGACTGGGCGACATTTTCGCCGCGGCGGGCGCCGAATGGCGGCAGGCGGGGTGCTCAATGTGCTTGGGAATGAATCCGGATCAGCTCGCGCCGGGGCAGCGCTGCGCCTCCACGTCGAACCGGAACTTCGAGGGCCGCCAGGGCAAAGGCGGCCGCACACACCTGGTTTCCCCGCTCGTAGCGGCCGCGACGGCGGTCCGCGGAACCCTGTCCTCGCCTGCGGATCTGGACTGACCGGGCGCGATACCTCTACCGACTCAGGAGAATCAATGGAAGCCTTCACCGTGCATCAGGGGATCGGCGTGCCGTTCCGCCGTTCCAATGTCGATACCGATCAGATCATCCCGGCCGTGTACCTGAAGCGGGTGACCCGCACCGGATTCGAGGACGGACTGTTCGCCGCATGGCGAACGGATCCGGACTTCATTCTGAACACCGAGCCGTACAAGCGGGGAAGTGTGCTGGTGGCCGGCCCCGATTTCGGCACCGGATCCTCACGTGAGCACGCCGTTTGGGCGCTGTCGGACTACGGCTTTCGGGTGGTGATCTCGTCCCGGTTCGCCGACATCTTCCGCGGCAATGCCGGTAAGGGCGGTCTGCTGGCCGCTCAGATGTCACAGAACGATGTCGAAATGCTCTGGAAGTTGCTCGAGGAACAGCCCGGGCTCGAATTGGTTGTGGACCTCGAGGCGCGCACGGTGACCGCTGGAACCGCCGTGTTGCCGTTCGATATTGATGACTACACACGGTGGCGTCTGCTCGAAGGATTGGACGACATCGGGCTCACTCTGCGCCGCAGCGAGACCATCGCCGAGTTCGAAAACGCAAGGCCAGCATGGAAACCCACTACCCTCCCAGCACGTATTTCGCAGTCCTAAACACCCCGCTCGGTTAGCTGGATGGGCAGGGGGCCGATAGCTGGACGTGTGCTAAACCACATGAATTTTGGCGTGGCACATAGACTCTTGCCCATTGTGGGTTTACCGTGGTACCTAGTCGGTCCGACGACGGGCCATTAGTCTGCGGAGGATTCAATGAACAAGGCGGAACTGATCGACGTTCTGACCGAAAAGTTGGGTACGGACAGGCGCACGGCCACCGCGGCAGTCGAGCATGTGGTCGACACCATCGTGCGCGCGGTGCACAAGGGTCAGAGCGTCACAATCACCGGATTCGGTGTGTTCGAACAGCGTAAGCGTGCGGCTCGTGTCGCCCGCAACCCGCGCACCGGCGAAACGGTCAAGGTGAAGCCCACTTCGGTGCCTGCGTTCCGTCCGGGCGCTCAGTTCAAGGCCGTGATCGCCGGCAAGCAGAAGCTGACCGCGAGCGGCCCGGCCGTCAAGCGCGGCGCGAATGCCCCGGTGGCAGCGAAGAAGGCGGCCGCCAAGAAGACGGCAGCCAAGAAGACTGCCGCCAAGAAGGCGACCCCGACCAAGGGCCCCGCCAAGACGACGGCGAAGAAGGCTGCCAAGAAGGCACCCGCAAAGACCGCCGCTCGCAAGGCGACTGCGACCAAGACCGTAGCCAAGAAGGCTCCGGCCAAGGCCACGGTGAAGAAGGCTGCGGCCAAGAAGGCCCCCGCCAAGAAGGTCACCGCCGCCAAGAAGACCACTGCGGCAAAGAAGACCGTCGCCAAGAAGGCGCCCGCGAAGAAGACGGCCGCCAAGAAGGCGCCGGCTCGTCGCAGCCGCTAGGAACAAGCGGTAAGACCGCGAAAACGGCCCCGGAGCTTCGCCTCCGGGGCCGTTTCGGCTGTGCTGACCGGTCTTTCGGGCCATGTGGGCTGAGTTTGGCTCCCGCGCACCGCGGGCGGGCGTCGAGGGCCGTGCCCGGTGACCGGCCGGTTCGGCTGCCAGACGCAGCCGTAGCGGCCCTTTCCGGCCCGATGCGGGCGGGAAAGGGCCGGTTTGCCCTGTCGGGGTCCGGCTTTGGGGACGGTGCGCTCAGGCCCGGACGACGTCGGCGGACAAGGTGCGGTCCATGTGGTCGGCCGCGACCAGCTTGCCGCGGTGGCACGACAGTACCCAGACGCTGCCCTTGCGGTTGCGCGCGGAGGGCAGGGTGACACCGTCCCGTTCGGCCCACCAGTGCAGCAGATCCGGAATCACCTTGCCCTGACTGCACACAACGCGAACCTCGGTATCCGAGACCAGCGAGACGAGTCGCTCGCGCGCCGCGTCCTGCGCTGCGGCATAACCGGTTTCGGACAGCAGCGGCTCGAGCACGATCTCGGTGCCGAGCTTCTCCGCCAACGGTGTCACCGTCTGCACACAGCGCACCGGATCGGCCGAATGAATCTCAGATGCCCCGAACGCCAGCAGATTCGGCACCAGCACCCGGGATTGGGACTGCCCCTCCCGATCCAGCGGGCGCAGCGGGTCCGGACCGGAGAAGCGGTCGCGCCGACCAGCTTTCGCGTGCCGCACCAGCAGCAGGGTGCTGGTGTCCGGTGGCAGCCGGGTGAACGCGCGCACCACCTGCCGGTCCATCGGGTAGGACAGCTGATCCATCACCCGATCCAGCGGATGCCAATTCAGCACGTCCACTTCGCTATTGGCGCTGAACTCGCCACCGGCGACCGTCGCCGCCCAGTAGTCGACCCGCTTCAGCTTGCGGTGCCCCGGAATCGGGTAGGTGACGTGGCCGAGGTAGCGACCGAGCTTGCAGTCCAGCCCGGTCTCCTCGCGCACCTCGCGGAGGCCGGCGAGCACCGGCGTCTCGCCGGGGTCGAGCTTGCCCTTGGGCAGCGACCAATCCTGATACTTGGGTCGATGCACGACGGCGATCTCGATCGTGCCGCCCGCCGTCCTGCGCCACACCACCGCGCCCGCGGCGTGAATGTTGGCGGTTACCCGGGGGTCCCAGAAGGGACCCCCTTCCATCTCGTACCCGGTGCGACCGCTCACTGCTGATCGGGCCTCCGCAGCCGCATGAGGAATTCCTGGTGGTCACGTACTTTCACGTCGTCATCTCCGGCGTGCTCCGGCCAAGCGAGCCAATTACCATCCGACCGGAGTACCCAGCAGCGGGTGTTGGGATGCAGCGCGGAGTCGAAAACCTGGCCGAGTTGTTCGGTCAGCCGCGGATCCTTCACCTGCGCCATCACTTCCACGCGCCGGTCGAGGTTGCGGTGCATCATGTCGGCGCTGCCGATCCAGTACTGATCCTGGGCCTGGAAGTGCATGACGCGGGAGTGTTCGAGGAAGCGGCCGAGGATCGAGCGCACCTCGATGTTCTCGCTCATGCCCGGCACCCCGGGCCGCAGACCGCAGATTCCGCGCACCACGATCTGCACCGGCACGCCGGCCAGCGAGGCCCGATAGAGCGCGTCGATGATCTCCTCGTCGACGATGGCGTTGGCCTTCAGCCGGATTCGGGCATCCTTGCCCGCCTTGGCCAACTCGGTCTCGCGCTGGATCCGTTCGATGATCCCGGCGCGCACGCCGTGCGGCGCGACGAGCAGGTTGCGGTAGTTCTCTTTTCGTGAGTAACCCGTCAGCGAATTGAACAGGTCGGTCAGGTCGGCGCCGATTTCCGGTGCGGCGGTGAGCAATCCGACATCCTCGTAGAGCCGCGCGGTCTTCGGGTTGTAGTTGCCGGTGCCGATATGGCAGTAGCGGCGGATGGTCGCGCCCTCGCGGCGCACCACCAGGCACGTCTTGCAGTGCGTCTTGAGGCCGATCAGACCGTAGACCACGTGGACGCCCGCCTGCTCCAGCGCGCGCGCCCATTTGATGTTGGCCTGCTCGTCGAAGCGCGCCTTGATCTCGACCAGCGCGACGACCTGCTTGCCCGCCTCCGCGGCGTCGATGAGCGCGTTGACGATCGGGGAGTCACCGGAGGTGCGGTAGAGCGTCTGCTTGATCGCGAGCACCTGCGGGTCGGCGGCCGCCTGCTCGATGAACCGCTGCACGCTGGTGGAGAACGAATCGTAGGGATGGTGCACCAGCACATCGCCCTCGCGCAGCGCCGCGAACACGTTGCGCGGCGTCTCCCGCTCGCCGAACGCGGCAGGCGTCGCGGGCACGTACGGGGTGTCCTTGAGGTTCGGCCGGTCCACGCCGTACACCTGCCACAGGCAGGACAGGTCGAGCAGGCCGGGCACCTGGATGACGTCGCCGGGATCGACATCCAGTTCCCGCAACAACAATTCGAGCATGTGCTCGGTCATGTCGTCCGAGACCTCCAGGCGCACCGGCGATCCGAACCGCCGCCGGGCGAGTTCGCGCTCCAACGCCTGCAACAGGTCTTCGTCGCGATCCTCGTCGACCTCGAAGTCGGCGTTGCGGGTGATCCGGAACGAGTGCTGCTCAACCACTTCCATGCCGGGGAACAGCAGATCGAGGTGCGCCGCGATCAGTTCCTCCATCGGAAGGAACGCCGCGATGGGGGAATTCGAGTCGGTGCGCCGCACGCGGACGAACCGGTCGACATTGTCCGGCACCTTGACGCGGGCGAAGTGCTCGCCGCCGGTCGACGAATCCTTCACCGTCACGGCGAGATTGAGACTCAGGCCGCTGATGTAGGGGAAGGGGTGCGCCGGATCGACGGCCAGCGGCGTGAGCACCGGGAACACCTGATCCTGGAAGTGCCCCGAGAGGCGTTGGCGCTCATCGTCGTTGAGATCTTTCCAGTCGATGATCGCGATGCCCTCGTCGGTCAGCGCGGGCAGCACCTCGTCGAGGAAGACCCGCGCGTGCCGCTCGGCGATCTCCTGGGTGCGCTTGGTGATCAACTCCAGCTGTTCGCCGGGGGAGCGGCCGTCGGCGGAGCGCACCAGTAAACCGGTCTCGGCGCGCCGTTTCAGGCCCGCGACCCGCACCATGTAGAACTCGTCGAGATTCGACGCGAAGATCGCGAGGAACTTGGCCCGTTCGAGCAGTGGCAGCGAAGCGTCTTCGGCCAGGGCCAGCACGCGCGCGTTGAAGTCGAGCCAACTCAACTCTCGATTGAGATAGCGATCGCGTGGCAACTGCTCGACGGTGGCGTCCGTCGGCACCGGTGAGGCCGCGGGCGGCGGGGTGGGCAGCAACTGTTGCTTGACGGTCTCGGTATCGCTCATGCCCGTACCTCGCTGGCGCTCGGCGCCGACATGCGCGATGCGCACCGGTCCATAGTTAGCTCACTCACGCCAACGATCATCCCCTACTCGGGGTGCGATGTGCAGGCCGACACTGCGATTGCCGTCACCATCGGCCGCTGGTGTGGCGACCTTCTAGCACACTCGGCGAACGGGCTGGTGAACGCGGCCCTGCCAGCCGATGTCGTGCAGCACAGCACGGGTCGACCCGCCCGCGCCGAGCTCGATCGCCAGGTCCAGGTCGTCGGCCGTATCCACATCCAGCCGTAACCCCGGCCAATCGCCGGGCAGGTCCACCGCGCCCGCCGCGACATGCTTGCCCGCCGAGCCGGGTCCGAACCTCGGGTCGAGCGGGACGACAGGGTCGCGGACAAGTAGCGCGGCCGTTCCGGTGCCCGCGTGATCGACCACGATAGAGCGGACGCCGCGCGGCGCGGTCGCCAACATATCGGCCAGTTCCTCCGGCCGCAGCGCGGGCAGGTCCGCTTGCACGGCGAGCAGATCGACCGCACCGTGCCGGTGGCGCAGGGCGGCGGCGGCATCGGCGAGTGCGGCGTTCAAACTGTCCGAGCCGAGCGGACGCGGCTCGGGATGGACGGCGGCACCGAGCGTGCGCGCCAGATCGGTCACCGCCGGATCGGGCGTGACGACGGTGACCGAGGCGATCTCCTCGACGGTCGCGGCGGCGGTCACGGTGTCGGCGAGCATGGCCAGGACCAACCGGGCCCGGTGTTCCGGGCGCAGCCGGTCGGCCAGTCGACTCTTGGCCTGATCGAGGCTCTTGACCGCGATCACGGCATGCACGGCGTGCGGGCGCATGCGACCAATCCTTCCATGGCATATTGGGCAGATGACGAGGGCGGCAGTACTGGGCGCGGGATCATGGGGTACCGCGTTCGCGAAGGTTTTGGCGGACGCGGGCACCGATGTCACCATCTGGGCTCGACGGCCCGAGGTCGCCGAGGTACTGCGCACCGATCATCGCAATCCGTCCTATCTTTCCGATATTCAGTTGCCGCCGATCGCGGCCACGCACGACCCGGCGGTCGCGCTCGACGGCGCGGACCTGGTCGTCCTCGCCGTGCCGTCGCAGTCCCTGCGCGCGAATCTCGCGCACTGGAAGGACCTGATCGGCCCGGACTCGACCCTGCTCAGCCTGGCCAAGGGCATCGAGACCGGCACCCTGCTCCGGATGAGCCAGGTGATCGCCGACGTCAGTGGCGCCCACCCGAGCCGGATCGGGGTGCTGTCCGGTCCGAACCTGGCGCGCGAGATAGCCACCTGCCAGCCCGCGGCAACGGTGATCGCGTGCACCGATGCCGAACGTGCTGTCGCGGTGCAACAGGCCTGCGCCACCGGTTATTTCCGCCCGTACACCAACACCGACGTGATCGGCTGCGAGATCGGCGGCGCCTGTAAGAACGTGATCGCCCTCGCCTGCGGTATCGCCTCCGGCATGGGCCTGGGCGACAACACCGTCGCGAGCATCATCACCCGCGGTCTCGCCGAGATCATCCGGCTCGGCGTCGCCCTCGGCGCCGAACCGGCGACCCTGGCCGGCCTGGCCGGCGTCGGCGACCTCGTGGCGACCTGCACCTCGCCGCTGTCGCGCAACCGCTCCTTCGGGCACGCGCTCGGCGCGGGCGGTTCCATGGAATCGGCGCAGGAGGCGACCCACGGCCAGGTCGCCGAGGGCGTCAAATCCTGCACCTCCATCCGCGCCCTCGCCGAAAAGCACACCGTCGACATGCCCCTCACCACCGCCGTCCACCAGGTCTGCCACGAAAACGTCCCCGTCCTCGCCGCCGTAGGCAACCTCCTCGGCCGCCGAATCAAGCCGGAGTAGGCATCAGTTCCCGGAGTTTTCGATGATGTGCTTCAGCTTCTCGGTCTCTTGCACCTGTTGTTCCTGCTGGAGCGCGAAGCTGGTGGCGGCAGTGTGCAATGCGTTGCCGATCCGCTCGGCCACAGGCTTCGCCTCGTTGAGCCGCTTCTGTATGAATTCCGCTGCGCCCGTGTAGGAGTCCCACATCCCGAAGAACAGCGGGCCGAACTGTACAACGGTGTACTTCAGCGGGTCGATCTCCCCGGCGGTCTGTGCCAACTCCGGGGCGACCTCGTTCAGCCAAACTTTGGAGACCTGCTCGAGCAGGTCGACGTCTACCTTCAGTTCTCTGGCCATGATTGATCACTCCACGGGTGTTCGATACTCATTGCGTTCATAGGCCGATCGAGCTCAGCCCGGATTCACGATCCGCCAAATCGCCAGTTCGGCTTCCGTGGAGGGGGTACCGTTCCACGGATGCTCTTGAAAATTCTCGTCGGTCAGCAGTGTCCGGTATGTTGGCTTCGCCGCGCCCGCGTTGGTGACGTCCACGACCGATGTGCGGGTCGCTACTGCTGATTTCTTCAGCAGGTGTGCGATTTCGGTGGCGGCGGGGCGCAGATCGTCGGGACTCGACGATGCCGCCACATTCAAGTCGACTGTGATCGCTATCTTGCCCGGCTCATCACTCCGGTCCACGGTATCGACCATGAAGAAGCAGGTGCCTGCGGGGAAAGACAACTTCTCGAGTTCTGCCGTCAAGAGTTTTTCGTCGGCGTTCTGCGCCGGAGAGATCGGACCTCTGGGGCACGGCCCCGGCTCCGTTGTCGTCGATGAAGAACTCGGTGCTGCTGTCGGGGTAACGAAATCGTCCGATCCGCACGCGGACAAAACAAATATGCCGCTGGCTGCGGTGGCACACGAAAGCGCCAGGAGGCGGGTCGAGAAAGGGGCCAGGGGCTTGGATCGATAGGAACTCATTTCGCTTTCTCCTCGCCGTCCTGGTGCCAATCGTCATCCTTGTTGTCAAACAGATCGGTCGCGCCGGAGGGCCATGTTACGGCACCAGATTTGGCGACATCGAACCCAGTTGGTGCCCGGATAAGGTTCTTGAGGTCGTTGCTCGCGACGAAGACTTTGCTTTGGACCTTGACGAAGTCGGTGAGCAACTGGGCGACGAGTTCGACGGCCGCCACGATAGCGGAGTTCAAATTGTTGATGGTCCAGATCGACGCAACACCAGCCGTGGCTGCTGTCTCCTCGACGAATGTGCCGACGTTTGCGACTATCGTGGCCAGTTTATTGGCCAGGTTGTAGTAAAGGTTCTGTCCCTCTTCGGCGACAGTGATCATCCGATCGTGAATGGTGGTGCACATGTTGTCGATGGTGGTCATCGCCGCCTGCTGGCTTTCCTTGGTCGTCTTGAACGACTTGTAGGCGCTTCCATCCCATCGACCTTCCATATTCAGCTCGCGGCGGCCCTGCATGCCGATACACCCGCGTACTTCGGCGCCGATCCATTGCCATTTTGCCGCGTAGTCCAGGAACAACCAGGGCGCGAACATGCCCTCGACAGCCTGCTTGAGATTCTCGAACAGTTCGGCCAGGGTGTCTTGTATGTCGTCCCTGACTTCGCTCACCTTCAGATAAACCAGGGGAGCGATGTACTTCAGCTTGTCGACAGCGTCGTTAATTTGATCAGGTGTCTTCTTGACCTCGTCGACCGCGCGGGAGAAGTCATCCCGAACTTTGGTAAGGGTCTTTTCCGATAATTCGACCATTAATCCGAATTCCGTTCTTTCTCGAGCTAGCTGTATGTCAGAAGATACTGCTCGTGTTCCAGCACCTGCGACGCCAGCTCGTCGTCCGCGACGTGCGTGAAGTGGCTATCGATTATCGGTCGAGGCTTCTTTGCGCGTATCTGCTGACAGCAATCGAGAATATCCTGCGCGATGAAATCGGCTTCGATGCCTGCTGCCCAGTCCGGGTCGATTGTGATCGAGATCAATTTCGACCACGTGGCCCGGACCGTGAGGGCCGACTGACCGAAGGCGTCGCGTCCCGGTCCTTGCACCTGAATCGGAGTTTCTAGAAACAGTTGGTCGTACAGCACTCTGTACTCGTCGATAGAGCGGGTTCGCAGCAGTAAAGGTGCGGCGGTACGCAGAGACGGTATAGTCGACGGTGGCAATTCGCCGGATTCGACCGTGCGCGCGGCCCACTCGTACATTCCGTAGCGATACGCCTCCACAATCGACTGACCGTATTGAGCAGGGGTGAATGCGTACTTCCAGTCGCGCCCCAGCTTGATGCTCTTGGGTAGACGGTCGTCGGCGACGTCGACGGAAATCAGCGATGATTTCGGCGGCGGCGTTATGCCGAGCCTTGTCATGGCGGTTGACGAGTTGACCGAGCCTGCTGTTCCGCGGCCTGCAGGCACAGGACGGCTGGGCGACGCTTCGGGTGTGAACGGCGGCGAGGGCACACCGGACGCAGGCGGTCGACCCGCGGCGTTGCCGTACGACGACCGAGGTTCGGGCGCGGGCTTCGTGGTCGGTCTGAGCGGCTCCTCGTCCCAGAATTCATCAGGATCGTCGTAGTGGTTGTAGTATCCGCCGGCCATCACGTCACCCCACCGCGACCTCGGGCCTGCAATGCAGGCGGCATCGTAAAACGGACAATCAACGTATACCCCCACTTCGAGTCAGCCGCCGAGACGGACGCGATCACCCTCGCTGGGACCGGTCGGTTTGTCAACTGAACCGCACTGCCATTTTCGGGGACCGTTACATAGCGTGGAGCGTCACGGGAATGGGTAGCGGTGGAGGCGGTAGGGGTGGCGGGTACGGTTCGGGGCATGACGAACCGGATCCGGGTGGCTGTGGTTTTCGGCGGGCGGAGCAATGAGCACGCTGTGTCGTGCGTGTCGGCCGGTAGCGTGCTGCGCAATCTGGATCCGGAAAAATACGATGTGGTACCGATCGGGATCAGCACCGAAGGCACCTGGGTGCTGGCCGATTCGGAGGTCGCCGCGCTCGGCTTCCACGATCGTGCGCTGCCCGCGGTGGACGGCACCGGCACCGCGCTGACGCTGGCCGCGGGCCGGGGCGGCTCCGGCGCGCTGGTCGCCCTGGACGATCCGCACGCGACGTTCGGCGCGGTGGATGTCGTATTCCCCATCCTGCACGGGCCGTTCGGCGAGGACGGAACTCTGCAGGGTCTGCTGGAACTCGTCGGCGTGCCCTACGTCGGACCGGGCGTGCTGGCCAGTGCGGCGGGCATGGACAAGGAGTTCACCAAGAAACTCCTTGCGGCCGAAGGACTGCCGGTCGGCAAGCAGGTGGTATTGCGGCCGGGCACCGCGACACTCGATGCGGCGGACCGGGATCGGCTCGGTCTGCCGGTGTTCGTCAAGCCCGCACGCGGCGGCTCCTCGATCGGTATCACCAAGGTGACCAGTTGGGCCGAACTCGACCCCGCCATCGCGGTGGCGCGTGCGCACGACCCGAAAGTCATTGTCGAGGCGGGCATCATCGGCCGCGAGGTGGAATGCGGCGTGCTGGAGTTCCCGGACGGACGGGTGCAGGCGAGCATGCTGGCCGAGATCCGGATGCCGGAGGACGACGCCGCGGCGCACCCCGAGTTCTACGACTTCGAGACCAAATACCTCGACGACGTCTGCGAATTCGACATCCCGGCGAAGCTGGACGACGAAATCGCCGACAACGTGCGGGAACTCGCGGTCAAGGCGTTCCGTGCGCTGGACTGTCAGGGCCTGGCCCGAGTGGACTTCTTCATCACCGCGGACGGGCCGGTGATCAACGAGATCAACACCATGCCCGGTTTCACCCCCATCTCGATGTACCCGAAAATGTGGGATGCCACCGGCATCGACTACCGGACCTTGATCTCCACCCTGATCGAAACCGCCGTCACACGCGGCACCGGACTTCGCTAGTCGCGGTCGATACCGGCGGCATCGAGCGCGGATGAAGGCGGGTCAGATGCAGGTAGCGGTGTTGTTCGGCGGCACGAATGCCGAGCGGGATGTCTCGATTGCCACGGCGGGGCAGGTGTTTCGCGCGTTGCGCACGCGCGGGCACGAGGTCTCGGCCTACGACACCACGGCGGGCCGCCTCGACGCCGACGGCGAGGGTCGGCTCATGGCGGCGACGGTCCCGGCGGAGCCGCCGCAGGTCAGCGGTGCGGTACCGGACGTGACCATGCGATTGCTGTGCGAGCAGGGCGGATTGCGCGACGTCGACGTCGTCTTCCTGGCGCTGCACGGCGGCACCGGCGAGAACGGCACCATCCAGGGGCTGCTCGATCTGGCGGGCGTGCCCTACACCGGCAGCGGCGTGCTGGCCAGTGCGATGGCGATGGACAAAGACGTATCCAAGCGGCTGTTCCGGCTCGCCGGGGTGCCGACACCGGACTGGGAGATGGCGGCGGCCGACGAGTTCGATGATCGGCTCGGCTGGCCGGTGATCGTCAAACCGAACAAACAGGGCTCCACGGTCGGCCTGACGGTGGTCAAGGATCCCGCGCACTACGCCGAAGCGGTGCGGGTGGCCCGCGCACACGACGACGAGGTGATGGTCGAAAGGTTTGTGCCGGGACGCGAATTCGTGGTCGGCGTGCTCGGCGACGCCCCACTCGCGGTCGGCGAGATCATTCCGCAGGGCAGCGAGATCTTCGACTACCGCAGCAAATATCAGGTCGGGGGCGCGGTCGAGATCTTCCCGGCCGAGATTCGCACCGGATTGGCGGACGAGATGCGCACCCAGGCGGTGCGCGCGCACCGGGCGCTGAAGCTCGGTGCCTACAGTCGCGTCGATTTCCGGGTCGACGCCGCCGGTGACATCTGGTGTCTCGAAGCGAACACCCTGCCGGGCATGACGGCGACCAGCCTGCTGCCGCAATCCGCGGCGGCCGCCGGAATCGACTTCGCCGAACTGTGCGAGCAGATCTGCCTGCACGCTTTGCGCAAGCTCGGTTAGCCGTTTCTGCGTATCGTCGAGTCATGCTCGTGGCGATGACGATTCCGGGGTTGGCGCTGTTGCTGATCGCGCTGTCCTTTGCCGAGGTGATGTGGCGGAAGGTGAGCGGGAAGTCGCTGGTGCCGTGGATGCGCGACAGCGGTCGGCCGGTGGCGGCCGTGGGGTTCGAGCAGTTCGATGCGGTGTTCGCGGCGGGGAAGCAGCACGAGTTCGAGCAGGTGCAGTCGACGCTGATGTATCGGGAGAACCCGGGGGACGGCGCGCCTGGGGGTGTGGATGTGGACCTGTCCAACGGCAAGGTGACGTTGAGTCCGTCGGCGCAGTGAGTTCGAGTGGCAAAGTACGGCGCCTCCGAGCCGCCCGCGCAGCGACTTCGAGTCGCCAGGCACGGCGGCTTCGAGTCCTCAGGGGCGCAGGGGCTTCGAGTCGCCAGGCACGGCGGCTTCGAGTCCTCAGGGGCGCAGGGGCTTCGAGTCGCCAGGCACGGCGGCTTCGAGTCCCCAGGGGCGCAGTGACTTCGAGTCCCCAGCACGGCAGCCTCGAGTCCCCAGGCGCAGTGGCCTCGAGTCCTGACGGGACCGTGACTTCGAGTCCGAGGGGCCGACGCCGCCGCGATCAGTTGGGCAGCGGCCCCGGGTCGAGCGCCTTGGCCGGGAGGTTGGCGGTGATCGCGTCGGAGACGCTTTGCAGCGGTGTGGGTCCGGAGCCGTCGGGCACGGTGAGCGCGATATAGGTCTCGCGGTCGACGGCGAACCAGGTGCTGGCCTTGGCGGCCGGATCACGGGCCTCGAACCACTGGACGTTGTTCACCATCTGCAAGGGTGAGGCGCGGTTGAATTCGAGCGGGCGATCGAGGCCGCAGCGCAGCACGATCGCGTCGCCGCCGTCGGGCCGCTGCCAGGCGCGGGTGCCGGGCGGGGAGGGTTCTACGAGAGTGGATTTGGTGAAGTCGCCGACGGTGGTGGGTAAGGCGGGCAGCAACGTCACGCACGCCTGACCGTCCGCGGCGGGTGCGGGAACCGGACCGAGCACCAGCGGTTCGCGTTCGACCGGCGCGCGCCGGGCGAGCACCGCGGCCACGAGTAGCCCGACAATGAGCACCACCGGCAGCGCGACAGCCGTGGCGATCAGCGCAGGCGGATACTGCCGCGCAACCGCATCGGTGCTCGCAGAGGCTTCGGGCTCTTCGGTGTCGTCCGCGCCACCACGCGCGGATTCGGCACCGCCACTTCGAGTGGTCGCCGCATCGGCATCGCGTTTACCTGTCGCCGTCCCGTCGACGTCAGTGGTTCCAGCGACGGCGGTGGGGTGGGAGTTTCCGGGGGCAGCCGCGTCGGTATCAGTGTTTTCCGTGATGGCGTCGGGGCTGGTGCTTTCCGTGGCGTCGGTGCCGGTCTGGTCCGCGGCATCGGTTGCCGACTCGCCTGGCCCCACAGTCGAGGACTTCTCGGTGTCGCGCGCGGACGCACCGCCCGCTGCGGCGTCCTCGCCCTTCGACGAATCGCGGTCCGACGATTCCGCCGCCATGCTCACCGACCCTTCCTGCGCTGGATGACCGGGCGGGGGCCGCGATCGCTGCCGCGGGTGCCGTGACCGGCCCGGTAGTACTCGATTGCCCTGGAAAGGGTACCTTCGGGTCGTTTCCAGCCAGCAGCGTGTCGGAAAGGACCCGGTCATCAGCGAGAGCGCTACGCCGCGGACGGTGCGCGAACTGGGGGAGTTCGCGCTGATCGAGCGGATCAACCGGCGTCGGGTGCAGGCACCTGGCGTGCTGCTCGGGCCGGGTGACGACGCCGCGCTGGTCGCCGCGCCGGACGGCCGATTCGTGGTGACCACCGACATGCTGGTGCAGGACCGGCACTTCCGGCTCGACTGGTCCAGCCCCGCGGACATCGGCCGTAAGGCGATCGCGCAGAACGCCGCCGACGTGGTCGCGATGGGCGCCGCGCCCAGCGCGTTCGTGGTCGCGCTCGGTTTACCGTCCGACACCCCGCTCGAGGTGGTCGACGGCCTGGCCGACGGGATGTGGGCGGAAGCGGCCCGCGCCGGCGCCTCGATCGCGGGCGGCGATCTGGTGCGCAGCCGCGAGATCGTCATCTCGGTGACCGCGTTCGGTGACCTGAACGGCCGGGCCCCGGTGCCGAGAGCCGGTGCGCGCGTGGGCGACACGGTCGCGGTGGCGGGCCGGCTCGGCTGGTCCGCGGCCGGTCTCGCGGCGCTGACCGCCGGTGTGGACTCCGCCGAGTTCGCCGAAGTGCTTGCCGCGCATCGAGTCCCGCAGCCCCCCTACACGGCAGTGCTGGACGTCCTGTCCACGAAAGACACTGCAGCGCAACCGCACAACGATGTTGCGCCGCACCCACGCGATGACGCTGCGTCGCACTCGCACGACGATGTTGCGGCGCACCCGCACAACGACGCTGCGCCGCCCCCACGCGATGACGCTGCCGCGCACCCGCCCAACAACACAGCGAATCCGGCAACACCGTGCCCGAATTCACTCACCGACGTCTCCGACGGCTTGCTCGCCGATCTCGGACATATCGCCGAGTCCTCGGGCGTCTCCATCGATCTGGATTCCGCGGCGCTGCGCGACCCGGCGCTCGAGCGAATCGCCGGCGCATTGGATGCCGATGCGGCGCAATGGATTCTGACCGGCGGCGAGGACCACGCCTTCGCCGGCACCTGGCCCGCCGGTCGGCCGCTGCCGCCGGGCTGGGTGCCGATCGGGCGCGTGTGCGCCGGTCACGGCGTCACAGTCGACGGTGTGCCGCGCTCCGGCAGCGCCGGCTGGGAATCGTTCGGTGGGGCGGACTCGGCATCGCCCGGTGAACCACGCTAAGTTGTGCGGTCATGGGCGCGAAACCACTGTCGGAAATCATGGATCCGGGATGGGCGAAGGCACTCGAGTCGGTGGCGGATCGAATTTCGGCCATGGGCGAGTTCCTGCGCGCCGAGAACGCGGCGGGCCGGGGCTATCTACCGGCCGGTGAGAATGTGCTGCGCGCGTTCCAGCGCCCGTTCGACGCGGTCCGTGTGCTCGTGGTGGGCCAGGACCCGTATCCGACTCCCGGGCACGCGATGGGCTTGAGTTTCTCTGTCGCTCCGGATGTTTCGCCGGTGCCGCGCAGCCTGTCCAATATCTTCGCCGAATACACCAAGGATCTCGGCCATCCGACCCCGTCCTGCGGCGACCTGAGCCCGTGGTCGGACCAGGGTGTGCTGATGCTGAACAGGGTGTTGACGGTGACACCGGGTCAGCCCGCCTCGCATCGCGGCAAGGGCTGGGAAGCGGTGACGGAGCAGGCGATTCGCGCGCTGGTCGCGCGGGATGAGCCGCTGGTCGCGATCCTCTGGGGTCGGGACGCGTCGACGCTGAAGCCGACCCTGGTCGAGGCCGAGGTGCCCTATATCGAGTCCGCGCATCCGTCGCCGCTGTCGGCGTCGCGCGGTTTCTTCGGTTCCCGCCCGTTCTCCCGAGTGAACGAATTGCTCGACGAGCTGGGTGCCGAACCCGTTGACTGGCGCCTGCCGTGAGCAGGCGTCTGTGTGTGATCTACCGAGTTCGAATCGAGTGAGGAGCTCTACCCATGCCCAACACCACCGTTCGTGGCGCACTGCGCGGCACCACCGCCACCCTGGCCCTCTGCGCCGCTCTCGCCGGTGGCGCCGCCACCGCGAGTGCCAAGGGTCTGCCGCTGGAGCAGGCCACGGACACCACCTCGGCTCCGGCCGGTACCACGTCGGCGCCGATCGGTGAGGAATTCACCTCCAACGGCTCGTCCACCATCTCGTCGTCGGTCAACGCCAAGGTCACCTGCCTGCTGCAGAACACCTTCAGCGCGTCCGGCAAGTGGAATTGCTGAGCGGAAACCCGTCTCGAGGGCTCGCGGGTGAACTGTAACCAGTTCTATGCGATCCTCGGTTAGTGAGTAATGCGAACAATCTGCTCGAGCCCGCGTCGCTGCGGCTGCGTGGTTCGGGTGGTCTCGAGCTAGTCGCCGACCAATTCGGCCCGATAGCCGGCCCGCTCGTGGTGTTCCTGCACGGCGGCGGGCAGACCAGGCACTCGTGGAAGCAGACCGGCGTGAAGCTGGCGGCCTCCGGTATGCGGGTGGTCACCCTGGACGCGCGCGGGCACGGTGACAGCGAATGGTCCGCGGACGGTGATTATCGCCGCGACACCATGGTTCGAGATCTCTTGCTGGTGTTGGAGCAGCTCGGTGCGCCCGCCGTGGTGGTGGGGGCCAGTATGGGCGGGATCACCGGGCTGCTCGCCACCGCGGTCTCCGGCGCGCCGATCAAGGCGCTGGTGCTCGTCGACATCGTGACCAGGCCCGAACAGGCCGGGGTGGCGCGGGTGATCGACTTCCTCGGCCGGCATCGGGACGGCTTCGATTCGCTCGAGCAGGTCGCCGACGCCGTTGCCGAATATCTGCCGCATCGTCCGCGTCCGGAGAACACCGACGGGCTGCAACGCAATCTGCGCCAGCGCGACGGTCGCTGGTACTGGCACTGGGATCCGGACATGCTCGCCGGCCGGGTCGAGGACGCCTCGGAGATGGTCGATCAGATGGAGGCGGCGGCCCGCCGGCTGAGCATGCCCGTGCTGCTGGTGCGCGGCTTGCAATCCGACGTGGTGAGCGCCGAGGGAGCCGCGGCCTTCCAGGAACTGGTGCCGCACGCGGAGCTGGTCGAGATCGGCGGCGCCGCGCATACCGCGGCGGGCGACAACAACGATTCGTTCACCGACGCGGTCGCCAAGTTCGTGCTGCGCAACGAACCGTGACTACCGGTACTCCGGCTTGCGCTTCGCCACGAACGCGTCCACACCCTCGCGCCCGGTCGGGCCGTCGGCCGCGGCGGCGATCGCCTCGCGCTCCCGGTCGAGCTGGTCGCTGAGGGTCGACGAAGTCGACTGGGCCAGCAGCGTTTTGATGCTGGCATGGGTCGAACGCGGTCCGGCGGCGAGCGTGCGGGCCAGGTCGAGCGCCGCGCTCTGCACGTCCTCGTCGGCGACCAGCCTGCTGAGGATGCCGAGCCGCACCGCCTCGTCGGCGTCCAGCACGGCGTCGGTGAGCAGGATCTCGCGCGCCCGGCCCAGTCCGACGATGCGCGGCAGCGTCCAGGACATGCCGCCGTCGGGGCTGAGCCCGATGCCGGGGTAGGCGGGACGCAATTTGGTGCCGGGTCCGCCGAGCGCGATATCGGCGGCGCAGACCAGGCTCATACCCGCGCCCGCCGCCCAGCCGTGCACGCCCGCGACCACCGGCACCGCGGTCGCGTCCAGCGCGCGGACGAAATGGTGCAGGTCGGTGGCCAGACCGTAGATGTGCGCGGCGCGATCGTCGGCGGCCGCGAAGCCGCGCACGTTGCCGCCCGCGCAGAAGTTCGCCCCGCTGCTCGTCAGCAGCACGGCCCCGACGTCCGCGCCGAGCGAGCGCAGGGCGGCCGTGCCGGCGACGATGCCACCGAAGTCCATGGACGTGCCGTTGGCGGCGGTGGCGATGGTGATCTGCAGGACGCCGTCGACGGTGCTCACGTACCCGGTCTGCGCGGTGGAGGTCATGGTCTGCACTTTAACGTGTGGCGACGGCGGGGCCGGACGGCGTTGCGCCGAGGTCGGTTTCGTCCGGTGGGCGCACCATGCGCAGCTCGAGCACCGCGGTGAACGGTTCGATCTTGCGCGCGCCGTCCGGGCGGAAGCCGTGCCTGCCGTAGAAGGCGCGGGCCCGCGGATTGTCCTCGAAGACCCACAGCGAGCAGGCCTTTCGCGGGTCGAGCACGGTGCGCAGGAGATCGTCGGCGACGCCGGTGCCGTACCAGGCCGCGCGGACGTACAGTGCGCTCAACTCCAGTGGTGTGACCGGTGATTCATCGGTGGACTCGCCCGCGCTCGCGAAACCGATCACTGCGTCGCCGAGCACCGCGACGTGCGTGCGTCCCGGGTAGCGGAGTCGGTCGCGTTCCCACTGGGCGGCCCGGCGGCGCACATCGAACGCGGCGAGCACATGCGCGGGCACCAGGTCCGCGTAGGCCTCGCGCCAGCAGGCGATATGGCATTCGGCGAGGCGATAGGTGTGCTCGGCGGCGAGCGGCAGGATGCGCCACGTCGACTCGGTCATATGCACCATGGTCGCCGAACGGACCCGCAGATGACTACGCCCCGGCCACCCGTGAGGGTGCCGGGGCGTGCGTCGGTCTCGTACCGATCAGCCGTGGCGTATCAGCCGCGGACGACCTTGCCCGCCTTCAGGCAGGAGGTGCACACGTTCATGCGGCGGGTGTTACCCGGCGCAACCTGGGCGCGAACGGTCTGGATGTTCGGGTTCCAGCGACGGTTGGTGCGCCGGTGCGAGTGCGAGACCGACTTCCCGAAGCCGGGGCCCTTGGCGCAGACGTCGCAGACGGCAGCCATAGTCGCGAACTCCTTCATGTCATGGTGGGGACCGCCGCCCGCGGGCAGCATGTCCGGAAACAATGTATCGACGTACCCCTGCCGACTGATGTCGGCCAGCGCAAACCGGCGACGGCCACGCGAGGCAACCCTGCAAGGGTAGCGGGACGGGCACCGATCCACCAAACCGGGCGTCGGCAGCCGATGCCGGTGACGGCTGTGGGGTACCCCGAGTGTAGGCGGAAACGCACGGCCGCCCGCCGTGGCCCACACCGTCGGCCGGGTGTCGGTATCGCCCGCTAACCTGGCGAGCGGCGTCTGCGGCGCGAGCGCGGGCCCGGCGGCGTGCCGCGCGCCGGACACAAGTGGCGGAGGGAGAGGGGTGACGGTGCCCGGAGTGCGGGATGTGATGGACGGCACGGCGCTGCTGCGCTGGGGTCGAACGTGCCTCGACGGCCTGGCGCATCGGCGCGAGGAGATCAACGCACTCAACGTCTTCCCGATACCGGACGCCGACACCGGCACGAACCTGCTCGCGACGATGCGCGCGGCGATGGCGGCCGCCGAGGCGATCGCGGCCCCGTCGAGCGCGCGCGAGGTGACGGCGCACGAGGTCGCCGCCGCCATGGCGCGCGGCGCGACGATCGGCGCTCGCGGCAATTCCGGCATCATCCTGTCCCAGGTGCTGCGCGGGATCGCCGAGGCCGTCCACGCGGGACCATTGACCGCGACGACGCTGCGCGAAGCGCTGCGGCGCGCGGCCGTGCTGGTCCGGGCGGCGCTGAGCGTGCCGATCGAGGGCACCATTCTCACCGTGCTCGACTGTGCCGCCGCCAGCGCCGCCGGGGACGCCGACGGCACGCTCGCCGAAGTCGCCCTGGCGGCGGCCGACGGCGCGGCCAAGGCGCTGGGCGAAACGCCGTCGCAGCTCGGCGTGCTGCGCGATGCCGGGGTGGTCGACGCGGGCGCGCGCGGCCTGGTGGTGCTGCTGGACAGCCTGGTATCGGTGACGCTAGGTGAGATCCCGTCCCGGCCGGAGTACACCCCGAAGGAACCCGGCATGACCCAGCCCGAATCCGAGCCGTCCGAAACAGCTTCGCCCACACCGCAATTCGAAGTGATGTACCTGCTGGGCGACACCGACGAGGCGCGGCTGGCGACACTGCGCGCCCGGCTCGCCGAGCTGGGGGATTCGGTGGTGGTGGTCGGTGACGGGCAGGGCTCCTGGTCCGCGCACGTGCACTGCGCCGACGCCGGCGCGGCGGTGGAGGCGGGGCTCGTGGCGGGGCGGCTCAGCGGTATCCGGATCGAGAGCTTCGCCCTGGCCCGGCAC
>NZ_BDCI01000015.1 GCF_001613425.1 Nocardia vulneris
ATCCGGATCGAGAGCTTCGCCCTGGCCCGGCACGAGCCGTTGCACGACGCCGCCGAACAGCTCGTCTCCGGTGACGAGCTGCCCGTCCCTGAAGGGCCCACCGATCGCGGCATCCTCGCGGTGGCCGCGGGCGACGGCGCGGCCGCCCTGTTCGAGGACGCGGGCGCGGTGGTGCTGGACGGCGACGGCCCGGTGACCGCGGCCGCCCTGCTCGACGCGATCCGCGCGATGCCGAATCGGGAAGTGCTGGTGCTGCCCAACGGCGCACTGCCCGCGCACGACCTGGTCGCGGTCGGTGTTGCCGCCCGCGACGCGCACCGCGACGTGCTGCTGCTGCCGAGCGCGTCGGTGGTGCAGGGGCTCGCGGCGCTGGCGGTGCACGACCGCGGCCGGATCGCCGTCGACGACGCCTTCGCCATGTCGGAGGCGGCCGCGACCACGCGCTGGGGTGCGCTGCGGGCTGCCGCGGAGCGGGCGCTCACCATGGTCGGCACCTGCGAGGCGGGCGATGGACTCGGTCTGGTCGGCCACGATGTCGTCGTGATCGACCACGACGTGCGGGCGGCCGGACTGACGCTGCTCGACCGGATGCTCGCCTTCGGCGGCGAGCTGGTCACGTTGCTCATGGGCGCGGCGGCGCCGGACGGCCTCGCCGACGCGCTGGCCGCACATATCGGCGAGGGGTTTCCCGGCGTGGAGGTCACCGTGTATTCCGGTGGGCAGCACGGGGATCTGGTGCAGATCGGAGTGGAGTAGATGGCGACCCTGAGCGATCGGCTCGACCATATCCTCGGCGTGAAGGCGGCCGGTTCCCTGGTCGACGCCTTCGACATGCACACGGTGGAGGACCTGCTCCGGCACTATCCGCTGCGCTACGCCACCCAGGGGCAACCGCTCACCGAGGAGGCGCCCGAGGAGGGCGCGCACATCACCGTGATCGGCCGGATCACCAAGGCCGAGCTGCGGCCGATGCGCAACCGGCGCGGTTCGCTGCTGAAGGTGGTGCTGGACACCGGTTCCGGCACCGGTCGCGGTGTCGACGTCACCTTCTTCAACGGTGACAAGGTTAAATACGTTGTCAAAGAAGGCCTTAGGGCGATGATGTCGGGCACCGTCACCTACTGGCGGCCCGGCCAGTGGAACCTGAGCCACCCCGGCTACCTCATCCTGCCCGAGGCCGACGACGAGGAGAAGGTCGGCTCGCTCACCACCGTGCGCGGCGGCGGCAATCTGCGTGGGCTGGCACAGAGCGCGAAAGGCGCCGAGGGCGTGGACACCTCGTTCATGGAGCGCGAGTTCATCCCGGTGTATCCGGCCACCGCGAAGGTGCAGAGCTGGGACGTGCTCGCGTGTATCCGGCAGGTGCTCGACCAGTTGGACCCGATCGACGATCCGGTGCCCGACGACATCCGGGCCGATCGTTCGCTGATGAAGATCTCCGACGCCCTGCGCCTGATCCACCTGCCGGAGCGCAAGACCGATATCGACCAGGCCAGAGAGCGTCTGCGGTTCGACGAGGCGCTGGCGCTGCAGCTGGTGCTGGCCGAGCGCAGGCACGAGGTGTCCGGCCGGTCCGCGCGCCCGTGCCCGCCGCGACCGGACGGGATCGCCGCCGAGTTCCAGACCCGGCTGCCCTTCGAGCTGACCGCCGGTCAGCAGCAGGTGATCGCGGAGATCTCCGCGGACATGTCCCGCAGCCAGCCGATGCACCGGCTGCTGCAGGGCGAGGTGGGTTCCGGTAAGACGATCGTCGCGTTGAACGCGATGTTGCAGATCGTCGACGCGGGACAGCAGTGCGCCTTGCTCGCGCCGACGGAAGTCCTTGCCGCCCAGCATTATCGGTCGATGCGCGGGATGCTCGGCGATCTCGGCAGCGGCGGCGAACTCGGCGCGGCCGAGCACGCGACCAAGGTGGTGCTGGTCACCGGCTCGATGTCGGCCTCGGCGAAGAAGGCGGCGCTGCTGGAGGCGGTGACCGGGGAGGCCGGCATCGTGATCGGCACGCACGCGCTCATCCAGGACAACGTCGAGTTCTTCGACCTGGGCATGGTGGTGGTCGACGAGCAGCACCGCTTCGGCGTCGAACAGCGGGATGCGTTGCGCGCCAAAGCGAAAGCCGGAGCCAGCCCGCACCTGCTGGTGATGACCGCGACGCCGATTCCGCGCACCATCGCGATGACCACCCTCGGTGACCTGGAGACCTCGACGCTGACCGAGCTGCCGCGCGGCCGCTCGCCGATCACGTCCAAAGTCGTACCCCGCAGGCAACATCCGAACTGGGTCGACCGCGCGTGGGAGCGGATCCTGGAGGAGGTCGACGCCGGTCGGCAGGCCTACGTGGTGTGCTCGCGGATCGGCGACGACGAAGAGGCCGGCGGTAAGTCGAAGAACGGCAAGGCCAAAGCCAAGGATGCCGAGAAGGAAGGCCCCACCACCGCGGCCGCGCTCGATGTGTTCGATCAGCTGCGGGCAGGGCCGCTGTCCCGGGTCCGGGTCGGCCTGCTGCACGGCAGGCTGCCCGCGGACGAAAAAGACCAGGTGATGCGTGCTTTCAACGACGGCTCGGTCGATGTGCTCGTCTGCACGACGGTCGTCGAGGTCGGCGTCGACGTGCCGAACGCGACCGTGATGGTGATCGTCGACGCGGACCGTTTCGGCGTCAGTCAGCTACATCAGCTGCGCGGCCGTATCGGTCGCGGTAAGCATGCCGGGTTGTGCCTGCTGATCACCGATTCCGCGCCGGGCGGCTCGGCGATGGCGCGGCTGGACGCGGTCGCGAGCACCACCGACGGCTTCGAGCTCGCGGTGCTCGACCTGCGCACCCGGCGCGAAGGCGATGTGCTCGGCGCGGCCCAGTCCGGGACGGCCCGCTCCCTGAAACTGCTCTCGCTGCTCGACGATCTCGAAGTCATCACCGCCGCACAGGAACTCGCGCGCGAGGTGGTGGAAGCCGATCCCGGGCTGCGGAAGCATCCTGGTCTGGCGGGCATGATGCACGCGGCCGTCGACTCCGAACGCCTGGAGTACCTGGCCAAGTCGTGAACCGGCCAGGTCACTGCCCGATGCGGGGGTAGGGGAGGTCGGTGCTGGTGTTCTCGTCGACGGCCAGCGGGCTGCCGATGTTCGGGAAGGCGCGCTGGGCGCAGGCGGGGCGTTCGCACACCTTGCAGCCCGCGCCGATCGGCACCGCCGTCGCCGGGTCGTCGAGTTGCAGTCCGGACGAATACACCAGGCGGTCGGCGTATTCGATATCGCAGCCCAGTCCGATCGCGAAATTCTTTGTCGCGGTACCGAATCCCTGCGGCGCGGTCATCGCGGTGCGCGCGATCCACAGATACCGCCTGCCGTCCGGCATCTCGGCGATCTGGGTCAGGATGCGGCCCGGATAGGCGAACGCCTCGTGCACCACCCACAGCGGGCAGCTACCGCCGACCCGGGAGAAGTGAAAAGCGGTGGCGGACTGTCGTTTCGAGATATTGCCGGCCCGGTCGGTGCGGACGAAGAAGAACGGCACGCCCCGCTGACCCTGCCGTTGCAGGGTGCTGAGCCGGTGGCAGATGGTCTCGAAGCCGACCTCGAAACGCAGGCCGAGCAGGTCGATGTCGTAGTGCAGCTCCTCGGCCGAGCGCAGGAAGCGGCCGTAGGGCAGCACCAGTGCGCCCGCGAAGTAGTTGGCCAGTCCGATGCGCGCGAGCGTGCGGGATTCGCCGGTGAGCGAAGGGGTTTCGGCGAGCACCCCGTCCAGTTCGGTGCCGTACAGCAGCAGGGCGAGGGTGGTCGCGATCTGGAAGGCGCGCTGGCCGGGGCGCAGGCGCCGCGCCAGGGTCAGCGTGCGGGTCTCGGGATCGTAGTGGCGCTTCGGGATGGTGGGATCGGCGCCGTCGCCGCGGACCAGCACCGTGACCCCGGCGCGTTCCTCGGCGACCCGGGCGAGCTGGCGATCGAGCGAGCCGATGGTCAGCCCGGACTGTTCGAAGAGCTGCTCGGCGGCGATGTCCAGCTGCGGGATGTGGTTGTGGTGGTCGTAGAAGAAGTCCCGCACGTCCTCGTAGGGCATGGGCACGCCGGGCGTGCCGGCGGGGGTGTCCACCCGCGCGGAGAGCAGGTCCAGCTGGTCGGTGGCGGCGCGCAGCCGCCGGTGCATCGCGACGACGATGCGCGCGACGTCGGGCTGTCTGGTCGCCAGCTCCTCCACCTCGGTGAGCGGCGCGGTGTGCCCGCCCGCGGCATCGATCAGCACCTCGTGCAGATCCGAGACGAGCCGGGCGTCGGAGTCGGCGGCGAAGAACTGCACGTCCAGGTCGAAGGTGGAGTTGAGTTTCAGCAGCACCGGGATGGTGAGCGGGCGCTGGTCGCGTTCGAGCTGGTTGAGGTAGCTGGGGGAGAGATCCAGCGATTTCGCGAGCGCCGCCTGGGTGAGCCGGCGTTCCTCGCGCAACCGCCGCAGCCGCGCACCGGCGTACATCTTCCGCACCTGCAAGATGGTAGCCCTACGCCTTCGCAAACATCGCATATCCACGCTTGTTCGTTGCGAAAATATGTCACTGCGAGGTGTTTTTGTCCGAGATGCCAGCTGCGTAGCGTGCGAAGAGGCTACTGGTCGCTACCCCAGATCAGGGCTTGGGCCGCGATCACGTCGGTGCCGTTGAAGGTCACCGCGGGTGAGCCGTGCAGGTGGTAGCCCTGATCGAGCAGGGCGCTGATCCGTTCGCAGAACGTCGCGTCGTCGACGCCGGTGATCAATCGGTAGCGCAGGGGTTGATCGGTCATCCGGTCAGCCTAGGCGGTGCCACGGACAAGTCGATATCCGTGTGCGACACCGAGACTGGTGCCCGGCCAGTGGGCCCGGGGGTTCCCAACCGAGCACTTGCTTGGTTGAATCGGGGGTGCGCGACGCGTGCCGTTCTCGAACGAAAGTGAGCAAAGTCGATGCCGAGCCCCGATGAACTCGTCCGTGCCATGTGCCGCAGCTGGTCGGACCCCGATCCGGACCGCATCGCGTCCTTCTTCGCCGAAGACGCCGTCTACCACAACATTCCGATGGAGCCGGTGGTCGGCCGGGCCGCGATCCGCGACTTCCTCGCCGGATTCCTGGCCACCTTCCAGGGCGTCGATTTCGATATCCACCACCAGGTCGCGGCGGGCAACCTGGTCATGAACGAGCGCACCGACACCCTGCGCACCGCCGACCGAGCGATTCCGCTCCCGGTGACCGGCGTCTTCGAGGTAGCCGACGGCGCGATCACCGCCTGGCGCGACTATTTCGACATGGGCGCCATCAACAAGGCCTTCGACCTCTGACCGGGCGAGCGGCCCAGGCACAGCGCCTCCTCCCCGAACCGGGAGGAGGCGCTGCGCTTTCAGCGCGTGATCGCGGTGCTCAGCGCACCGCGGCCGCGGCGGCGACCATATTGCGCAGTGACGCTGCCACCTCGGCCTGGCCGCGGGTCTTCAATCCGCAATCCGGGTTGACCCAGAGCCGCTCGGCGGGAACGGCTTTCAGGGCGGCCCGCAACGAGGTGGTGATCTCCTCGACACTGGGCACCCGCGGCGAGTGGATGTCGTAGACACCCGGGCCCACCCCGAGATCGAAGCCCGCCGCGTTGAGATCGTCGAGCACCTCCATCCGGGAGCGTGCCGCCTCGATCGAGGTCACGTCGGCGTCCAATCCGGCGATCGCGTCGATCACCTCGCCGAACTCCGAATAGCACAGGTGCGTGTGCACCTGGGTGGCGTCGGAGACGCCCGAGGTCGCCAGCCGGAACGACTGCACCGACCAGTCGAGGTAGGCCTGCTGATCCGTTTCGCGCAACGGCAGCAGTTCGCGCAGTGCGGGCTCGTCGACCTGGATGATCCGGATGCCCGCACTCTGCAGGTCCACCGTCTCGTCCCGGATGGCCAGCGCCACCTGACGCGCCGAATCCCCGAGCGGCTGGTCGTCCCGGACGAAGGACCAGGCCAGGATGGTCACCGGACCGGTGAGCATGCCCTTGACCGGCTTGTCGGTGAGCGATTGCGCGTAGCTGATCCAGTCGACGGTCATCGGCGTGCGGCGCGCCACATCGCCGAACAGGATCGGCGGCCGCACGCAGCGGGTGCCGTAGGACTGCACCCAGCCCAGCTCGGTGGCCGCGAAGCCGTCGAGCTGTTCGGCGAAGTACTGCACCATGTCGTTGCGCTCCGGCTCGCCGTGCACCAGCACGTCCAAGCCCAGCTGTTCTTGCAGCGCAATGACATCGGCGACTTCGGCCCGCATCCGGCGCACGTACTCGTCCTGATCGATCTCGCCCTTGCGCAGCTCGGCCCGGGCCACCCGGATCGCCGAGGTCTGCGGGTAGGAGCCGATCGTGGTGGTCGGCAGCGGCGGCAACTGCAGCCGATCCTGTTGCAGCACACGGCGTTCCTCGGCGGGCGCGCGGGTGACGGCGTCCGGGCCGAGCGCGGCCAGCCGGGCCCGGACCTGTGCGTCGTTCAGCCGCGGGTCGGCGTGCCGCGAGGCCAGTGCCGCGCGGGTGTCGGCCAGTTCGGCGCTGATCGCCTCCGGGCCCTGGGTCAAGGCGGTCGCGAGCAGCCGCACCTCGGCGACCTTCTCGGTGCCGAACGCCAGCCACGACCGCAGCGCGTCGTCCAGCCCGGTCTCGACGGCCAGGGTGTAGGGCACGTGCAGCAGCGAGCTCGACGTCGAAACCGCCACCGACCCGGCCGAACCCAGCAGGGTGCCCAGGGTGGCCAGCGACTTGTCGAGGTCTGCGCGCCACACGTTGCGCCCGTCGACCACGCCCGCGACCAGCAGCTTGCTCGCCAGCGCGGGCACCGCCGCGACGTCGGAAACGTCGGTGCCGGAGGTGAAGTCGAGCGCGATGCCCTCGACGTCGGTGCTCGCGAGCGCGGTCAGCGCGGCGTCGGGATGACCGAAGTAGGTCGCCACCAGGATCGCGGGACGCTCCGCCGCGGCGGTGAGTTCGGCGTAAGTGCTACGCACCAGCTCGATTTCGGCCGCGCTGAGATCGGTGACCAGGATCGGCTCATCGAGCTGCACCCAGCCGAGGCCGGCCGCGGCGAGCTGTGCGAGCAGGTCGCGATAGAGCGGCACGAGTTCGGCGAGCCGGTCCAGCGCCGCGCCGCCGGTGGCCTTGGCCAGCTTCAGGAAGGTGACCGGACCGATCACCACCGGCCGGGCCGCGACGCCCAGGTCCAGTGCCTCGCGCACCTCGGCCAGCAGCTTCTCCGGGTGCAGCGAGAACACGGTGTCCGCGCCGATTTCCGGCACCAGGTAGTGGTAGTTGGTGTCGAACCACTTGGTCATCTCCAGGGGTTCGATGGTTTCGTTGCCGCGCGCGGCCGCGAAGTACCGATCCAGCGGGTCGGCGATGCCGGCGACCCGCGGCGGCAGCGCGCCGAGCAGGACGGCCGTGTCGAGCACCTGGTCGTAATACGAGAAGGTGCCGACGGGGATCGAATCCAGGCCTGCCGCTTGAAGTTCGGCGAGCTGGGCGTGCCGCAGCTCGCGCGCGACGGCGTGCAGCTGCTCGGCGTCGATCTTGCCTGCCCAGTAGGATTCGGTGGCCCGCTTGAGTTCACGTCGCGGCCCCACCCGTGGTAGCCCGAGAACCGTTGCGGTGAACGGTGTCTGATGTACAACAGTCACGATGTCTCTCCAGTGCTGAGTCGTGGACCATCGCCATACGGGCGGAGCGGCCACCGGCTGACGAGCCGGCGAACCACGATGGGAGCCCGACACTTCAGCACTGGTGCAACCGCACGCCCAAATCCACGAGGCGGTGGTCGCCGGATACGGCGTATCCGGCACGGCTGGCAGGTCTTCGGACTCACAGGCACCGGCCGTTGTCGGCCGACCTACTAACCGTCGCTTCCCGGGTTGGTGTACCCAGTGCTTGTGACGGCATTCGTTCCTGTTTACCGCTGCGGGACAGTCCCGGATTCCCACCGGGTTCCCTCTCGCCCGGCCGCCCGTCTCCGGGTGGCCGAACTCGGCTCCGTGCGCGTCGGCGGGGCTCCATCTCGCGCGCATCGGTGAACCAGCTGCACGTACCAGCATAGGCGGGGCGTCCGCGGTGGTGTGCGGCACCGGACCCCTTGCTGGGCACAGCTCGGCGTGCGCCGAGTCTGTGACGGTGCGATGAACGCAACTTCGCAGCGTTGCCGGGTGCCGTTGTGAAGATCCCTGCGAAGGCCGCATCAGTGTCTGTGAGATGCGCGCAGCCGGGTACCTTAGGCCAATGTTCACCAAAGTCTTGGTCGCCAACCGCGGCGAGATCGCCATCAGGGCCTTTCGTGCGGCCTACGAGCTCGGCGTGGGGACGGTAGCCGTCTTCCCGTACGAGGACCGCAACTCGGTCCATCGGATGAAGGCGGCCGAGTCCTACCAGATCGGTGAGCAAGGGCACCCGGTCCGGGCCTATCTCTCGATCGACGCGATCATCGACGCGGCGAAGTCGGCGGGCGCCGACGCGGTGTACCCCGGCTACGGCTTCCTGTCCGAGAACCCGGACCTCGCGGCGGCCTGCGCCCGCGAGGGCATCACCTTCATCGGCCCCTCCGCGGAGGTGCTCGAGCTCGCGGGTAACAAGGCGCGCGCCATCGCCGCCGCCAAGGCCGCGGGCCTGCCGGTGCTGCGCTCCAGCGCGCCGAGTGCGGACGTGGACGAACTGCTCGCCGCCGCGCAGGAGCTGGAGTACCCGATCTTCGTCAAGGCGGTCGCCGGTGGTGGCGGGCGCGGCATGCGCCGGGTCGCCGAGCCCGCGCTGCTGCGTGAGTCGATCGAGGCCGCCTCGCGCGAGGCCGAATCGGCCTTCGGCGACCCGACGGTGTTCCTCGAGCAGGCGGTGGTGAACCCCCGCCACATCGAGGTGCAGATCCTGGCCGACCAGCACGGCAACGTGATGCACCTGTTCGAACGCGACTGTTCGGTGCAGCGCAGGCACCAGAAGGTGATCGAGCTCGCACCGGCCCCGAACCTGGATCCCGCGCTGCGCGACCGCATCTGCGCCGACGCGGTGGCTTTCGCGAAGGAGATCGGCTACAGCTGCGCGGGCACGGTGGAGTTCCTGCTCGACGAGCGAGGCAACCACGTCTTCATCGAGATGAACCCGCGCATCCAGGTCGAGCACACGGTGACCGAGGAGATCACCGACGTCGACCTGGTGCAGTCGCAGCTGCGCATCGCGGCGGGCGAGACACTCGCGGATCTCGGCCTGAGTCAGGACAAGGTCACCATCCGCGGCGCGGCGCTGCAGTGCCGGATCACCACCGAGGACCCGGCCAACGGCTTCCGCCCGGACACCGGGCGCATCACCGCGTACCGCACGCCGGGCGGCGCGGGCATCCGGCTCGACGGCGGCGCGAACCTCGGCGCGGAGATCGGTGCCTACTTCGACTCGATGCTGGTGAAGCTCACCTGCCGCGGTCGCGATTTCCCGGCCGCGGTCGCGCGGGCCGGGCGGGCGCTGGCCGAGTTCCGCATCCGCGGCGTCACCACCAACATTCCGTTCCTGCAGGCGGTGCTCGACGATCCGGACTTCAAGGCGGGCCGGGTCACCACCTCGTTCATCGATGAGCGGCCGCAACTGCTGACGCTGCGCGGCTCGGCCGACCGCGGCACCAAGATCCTGAACTATCTGGCCGACATCACCGTGAACAAGCCGCACGGTGAACGGCCGACGACGGTCTACCCGCACGACAAGCTGCCCGCCATCGATCTGTCCGTGCCGCCGCCGGACGGCTCGCGGCAGCGGCTGTTGCGTTTGGGCCCTGAGGGTTTCGCGCGGGATCTGCGCGCGCAGGCGGCGGTCGGCGTCACCGACACGACCTTCCGGGACGCGCATCAGTCCCTGCTCGCCACCCGGGTACGCACCAACGGCTTGCTCGGCGTCGCCGGGCATGTCGCGCGGTTGACGCCGGAGCTGCTGTCCATCGAGGCGTGGGGCGGCGCGACTTACGATGTGGCGCTGCGGTTCCTGTACGAGGACCCGTGGGAGCGCCTGGCCCTGCTGCGCGAAGCGGTGCCCAATATCTGCCTGCAGATGCTGCTGCGCGGGCGCAACACGGTCGGCTACACGCCCTACCCGGAGCAGGTGACCCGCTCGTTCGTCGCCGAGGCGACCGCGACCGGCATCGACATCTTCCGCATCTTCGACGCGCTCAACAACGTCGACCAGATGCGCCCGGCCATCGACGCGGTGCGCGAAACCGGTACGGCCGTCGCCGAAGTCGCGCTCAGCTACACCGGTGATCTGTCCAACCCGGACGAAACCCTGTACACCCTGGACTATTACCTGAAGCTGGCCGAGCAGATCGTGGACGCGGGCGCGCACGTACTCGCGATCAAGGACATGGCCGGACTGCTGCGCGCTCCTGCCGCGGCGACCTTGGTCAAGGCGCTGCGGAGCAACTTCGATCTGCCGGTGCACGTGCACACGCACGACACCCCCGGCGGTCAGCTGGCCACCTACCTCGCCGCCTGGCAGGCCGGCGCCGACGCGGTCGACGGCGCCAGCGCCGCGATGGCCGGAACCACCAGTCAGCCCGCGCTTTCCGCGATCGTCGCGGCCGCGGCGCACAGCGCGCACGACACCGGGCTGAACCTGCAGAACGTGTGCGACCTCGAGCCGTACTGGGAGGCGCTGCGAAAGGTGTACGCGCCGTTCGAATCCGGGCTGCCGGCCCCGACCGGCCGGGTGTACACCCACGAGATCCCCGGCGGTCAGCTGTCGAACCTGCGTCAGCAGGCCATCGCGCTCGGCCTCGGCGACCGGTTCGAAGAAGTGGAAGCCAAATACGCTGCGGCCGACCGGCTGCTGGGCCGTTTGGTGAAGGTGACGCCGTCGTCGAAGGTGGTCGGCGACCTGGCCCTGTCCCTGGTCGGCACCGGCGTGGACATCGAGGATTTCGCCGCCGACCCCGGTCGCTTCGATATCCCCGATTCCGTGATCGGTTTCCTGCGTGGCGAACTCGGCACCCCGGCGGGTGGCTGGCCGGAACCGTTCCGTAGCCGCGCGCTGGAGGGCCGCGGCCCGGCCAAGCCCGAAACCCCACTCACCGCGGCGGACGAGGCCGGACTGGCGGGCACCTCCGAGGAGCGCCGGGCCACCCTCAACCGGCTGCTGTTCCCCGCGCCCACCGCGGAATTCCTCGCGCACCGGGAGAAGTACGGCGACACCATGGGGCTGTCGGCGAACCAGTTCTTCTACGGTCTGCGCCACGGTGAGGAACACCGCGTGCAGTTGGAGAAGGGCGTCACGCTGCTGATCGGCCTCGAAGCCATCTCCGAACCCGACGAGCGCGGCATGCGCACGGTCATGTGCATCCTCAACGGGCAGCTGCGCCCGGTCGCGGTCCGGGACCGGGCCATCGCCAGCGAGATCCCGGCCGCGGAGAAGGCGGACAAGGGCAATGCGAGCCACATCGCCGCCCCGTTCGCCGGTGTCGTGACATTGGCTGTGTCCGAAGGCGATTCGATCGCGGCCGGCGACACCATCGGCACCATCGAGGCGATGAAGATGGAGGCGGCGATCACCGCGCCGCGCGCGGGCACCGTCGGCCGGGTCGCGATCGGGCAGGTGCAGCAGGTCGAGGGTGGTGATCTGTTGATCGAGTTGGCGTTGCGCGAGTCTGCGGCCGAATGACGCGGATCGTCGCCGGGACGGCTGGCGGGCGGCGCTTGCGGGTGCCGCCCGCTGGTACCCGCCCGACCTCGGACCGGGTGCGCGAGGCGCTGTTCAGCGCGCTCGACGCCCGGATCGACTTCGACGGCATCCGAGTGCTCGACCTGTACGCGGGGTCGGGCGCGCTCGGGTTGGAGGCGCTCTCGCGCGGTGCCGCGCACGCGCTGCTGGTCGAATCCGATCGCAAGGCCGCGGCGATCGTGCGCGGCAACATCGCCGACCTCGGGCTGCCCGGGGCGGAACTGCGACTCGGCACGGTTTCGTCGGTGCTGGCGCTGGGCGGTGCGGGCGAATTCGACCTGGTGCTCTCCGATCCGCCGTACGCGGTCGAGACCGACGCGGTGCTCGCGGATCTGCGCGCGCTGACCCGCGGCTGGCTGCGCCCGGGCGCCTTGGTGGTGGTGGAGCGATCCATCCGGTCACCGGAGATCGTCTGGCCCGCAGGGTATTCCGCGCTGAAGCCGCGCAAATACGGGGAAACGCGGATCGAGCTGGCGACGTTCGAATAGTCCCGGTGTGGCCTGGCGCACCCACTGTGGTGTGGGGCGGGTCGACACGATAGCGTCTGACCATGGCTGGAGCACTGTGCCCCGGGTCCTTCGACCCCGTGACCAACGGACACATCGACGTCTTCACCCGGGCCGCGGCCCAGTTCGACGAGGTCGTTGTCACCGTCATGATCAACAAGAACAAGCAGGGCATGTTCAGCGTCGACGAGCGCATGGAGATGCTGCGCGAGTCGACCGCGCACCTGCCCAACGTCCGGGTGGAGTCCTGGTACGGGCTGCTGGTCGATTTCGCCAAGGAGCAGAACGTCACCGCGATCGTGAAGGGCCTGCGCGACGCGACCGACTTCGGTTACGAACTGCAAATGGCGCAGATGAACAAAAAACTCTCCGGCGTAGAAACCTTCTTCATCGCCACCAACCCCGCCTTCGGCTACCTCTCCAGCTCCCTCGTCAAAGAAGTAGCAGCCTTCGGCGGCGACGTAGTAGACATGCTCCCCCCCTCGGTCCACAAACGCCTCCTGGCCCGCCTCGCCGACCGCAAGAGCTGACCGAACCCGCCGCCTCCGTCGCACAAAGTCACCGCGCTGATACGGACGGAGACCGAATGGGCCCGAATCCTGCTGGAGCCGAGTTCGTCATGGTGGGGACGGATTTCGAGATCATCGGGCAGCTGACACGTCAGATGGGGGACGTGAACCGGGCGGCGATGGTCGGACAAGGGTGGACTCGGGAAATCGATGCGCTCTTGTATGAGCTTGTGAAGTCGATTCCACGAGAGGTGGCTCGGTTCAGGATCGTTGCGGGGGATCGAACAGTCGACGAGGCCGAAGCGCTGGCGCGGGCGCTCAGGTTGGACGGCGAAGTTGTGCGGCATGTTCCTCGGCCTGTGTTCGAGCTGTGGCCGGTTCTTCTTGCCGCTACCTGGGAACTGTTGGGGCCCAAGGAGGCGCGCTATCGCACCGGATACGACGCGGACGAGATCACGGCTGCCCTGGCGTCGATAACGGAGGCGGTTCGCGAGGCCCTTCGTGACTCTGGATAGGAATCAGCCCCGGGCCGAGTTCGGCGCCGGGGCTGATTCGCGGGCTGCGGTGGGTTCAGAAGACCAGGCCGCGTAGGGCCAGGAAGCGCATGCCGCCTACTGCCGCGGTGATGGCGAGGATGGCGGTGGCCTCGGCGGGGCCGCCGATGCTGGGGGCCCAGACGTCGAGGGCGGCGAGGCCCGCGGTGGTGATGGCGAGGCCGACGAGAGCCAAGCCGCCGCCTTCCCACTGAGCGGTGAACCAGCCGACGCGGCCGCGGGCGTGGAAGGTGAGCTGGCGATGCAGTTCGTTGGCGATAACGGTGCTGACGATCGAGCCGACCACGTTGGCGATCAGCGGACCGATGCCGTGCATCGCGAAGAACAGCAGGACGTAGGCGATATTGCTGGAGCCACCGACCAGGGCGAAGCGGATGAGCTGGGCGAACGCGCGGTCGCCGCGCAGGTAGGTGATCAGCTGCTCGAATCGCGCCGCGACGGGTGCTGCGGGTAGCACCGGGTACGGGCCGACCCACGGCAGGAACAAGCTGGTCGCGTTTGCTCCCGCCGGTCGCTCCAGATCCAGAACTGTCATGGTCTTTCCGATCGAACAGGGCCTTCGAGTGGGACAACAGCGACGGTGATCGCTTCCTTCCCGCCGGGCTCTCGGCAGGTTTCGCACAAAACCTGTCGACAACGGGCGGACCGGTGCGGCCCTTACTCTCTGGCTTCCTCAATCCCGCAGGTCCCGGTGGGGACTGCGCGCTAAGCCGAAGACCTTGTCGATCTTCCTATCGAAGGTACCACGAAGTGGAGGCTTATCCTCCACTTGATTTGTGTGGCGTACGAGACACTGGCACGACACACCGGAGGGTGACTCGGCACAAGCCGTGACGAGGGGCACACTGGGGCTCGGCGGAGAGTTCGCCGTGAGTCGTAGGAGAGTGGGGTAGTCAGCATGTACCGCGTATTCGAAGCACTCGACGAGCTGGTCGCCATCGTCGAGGAGGCGCGTGGCATCCCGCCGACCCGCAGCTGCATCGTGCCGCGCGGCGACGTGCTCGAACTGCTCGACGACGTGCGCGACGCGTTGCCGGGCGAGCTGGACGACGCCCAGGATGTGCTCGACATCCGAGACAAGATCGTGTCCGACGCCCGCTCGGCCGCCGACGTGACGGTGACCAGTGCCAACGAGCAGGCCGCGCACACGATCGGCTCGGCTCGGGAAGAGGCCGACCGCATCCTCGCCGACGCCAAGGCGCACGCCGACCGGATGGTGGCCGAGGCCAGCGCGCACGCCGACCATCTGGTCAACACCGCGCAGGCCGAGGCCGATCGCGTGATCGCCGACGGCAACGCCGAATTCGAGGCCGTCACCAACCGGGCCCGGGTGGAGTCCGAGCGAATGATCGAGGCGGGCAAGGCTTCCTACGACCGCTCGGTGGCCGACGGCGAAGCGGAGCGGGACCGGCTCGTCTCGCAGACCGAGGTGGTGCGGGCCGCGCACGCCGAATCCGCGCGGGTGATCGACGCGGCGCACGCCGACGCGGACGCGATGCGCGAGGAATGCGACCACTACGTCGACTCGAAACTCGCCGACTTCGAGGAAACGCTGTCCAATACCTTGCGCACGGTCGGCCGCGGCCGGCATCAGCTGCGCTCCGGCGCGGGCGCCCCCGACTACGCCGGCGAATATCGCCGCTAGCGCAGGCAGCGCCGGAGTCGACCTGCGCCGATTTGGGCGGACGCCACTGCTCGCGTACCGTTGAGTGGTTGCCCATTCCCCCCGATTGTGAAGTGAGTTCGTGATGCCCGCCGGTTCCGGTTCTGCCTCGCGTCCGCGCTCGGCCTCGCGCCGGGAGCCGGACGCGGCTTTCGTGCTGGACGTGCGCAGCCTCGGCCGCCGGCCGGGGACGATGCGTGAACTGCAGCGCACTTTCGATACCACCGCGCGGATCGGCCTCGACCTGGTCGGCGTCCCGGTGGGCGCGCAGGTCGAGTTCGACCTGCAGTTGCAGGCGGTGTCCGAGGGTGTGCTGGTCACCGGAACCGTGCACGCGCCCATCGAAGGCGAGTGCTCGCGCTGCCTCGAACCGTTCACCGATGGGATCGATCTGCACCTCACCGAGCTGTTCGCCTACCCGGACAGCACCACCGAGCAGACCACCGACGACGACGAGGTCTACCGCATGGTGGACGACACCATCGACCTCGAACCGGTGGTCATCGACGCGATCGGACTGGAACTGCCGCTGCAGCCGCTGTGCACCCCGGACTGTGCCGGACTGTGCGCGGAATGTGGCGTACGGATGGCGATTGCGGGTTCTGCGCACTCGCATGAGATACTTGACCCTCGCTGGGCCGGGCTGGCGAAGTTCGCCACCGAATCGCCCGGCAACGGCAGCCCCGAACCGGGTGCGGCCACAGCAACAGACCACTCAGCCGATATGGCAAGCAATAGGACAGAGGAGAAGTAGTCGTGGCCGTTCCCAAGCGCCGGATGTCCCGTTCCAACACCAGGTCGCGGCGCAGCCAGTGGAAGGCCACCGCGCCGACCCTGATCACCTGCCCGAACCGCGCCTGCGGTGAGAAGACCCTGCCGCACATCGCGTGCCCGTCCTGCGGCACCTACAAGGGTCGCCAGGTCACCGCTGCTGTCTGACAGTTCGACCTGTCGTATCGACGTGACTGTTGAACCAGACTCGTCCGGTGCACACGCGAGCCTGCTCGCGGCGCTCGGCGTCGAGGTGCAGCCGGAGTTGCTGCGCCTGGCGCTGACGCACCGGTCCTACGCATACGAGAACGGCGGGCTGCCGACCAACGAGCGCCTGGAGTTCCTCGGCGATTCCGTCCTCGGACTGAGTATCACCGAGCGGCTGTATCGCGAGCACCCGGACAAGTCCGAAGGTGAGCTGGCGAAGCTGCGCGCGAGCGTGGTGAACATGCACGCGCTCGCCGAGGTGGCTCGTCAGCTCGGCGCGGGCGGTCTCGGCGCGCACCTGCTGCTCGGCAAGGGCGAAGAGCTCACCGGCGGCCGGGACAAGCCGAGCATCCTCGCCGACGGTATGGAGTCGCTGCTCGGTGCGGTGCACCTGGAGCACGGCATCGACGTCGCGCGCGCGGTGGTGTTGCGCCTGTTCGCCGACCTGCTCGAGCGCGGTCCCCGCATGGGAGCCGGGCTGGACTGGAAGACGAGCCTGCAGGAGCTCACCGCGGAGCGCGGCCTCGGCGTGCCCAGCTACGAGATCACCTCGACCGGTCCCGATCACGACAAGGAATTCACCGCGACCACGATGATCGGCGGCCAGGCCTACGGCCAGGGCGTCGGCCGATCGAAGAAGGAAGCCGAGCAGAAGGCCGCGGGCACCGCCTACCAGGCGCTGACCGCCGAAGCCTGATCGTGCCCGAACTTCCCGAGGTCGAGGTCGTCCGGCGCGGTATCGCCGAACACGTGGTCGGCCGGGTCATCGACTCGGTCGCGATCACCCATCCCCGCTCGGTGCGCCGTCATCTCGAAGGCGCCGCCGATCTCGCCGCACGGCTGGCCGGACTGAAGGTCCAGTCCGCCGAGCGGCGGGGCAAATTCCTGTGGCTCACCTTCGACGAGCCGGACACGTCCCTGGTCGTGCACCTGGGGATGAGCGGGCAGATGCTGGTGCAACCCGCCGACGCGCCGCTGGAGAAGCACGCGCACATCCGGGCCACCCTGAGCGACGGCACCCAATTGCGTTTCGTCGATCAGCGCACCTTCGGCGGCTGGGCACTCGCGCCGCTGGTCGAGGTGGACGGCACCCTGGTGCCGGAACCGGTCGCGCACATCGCCCGTGACCCGCTGGACCCGCGCTTCGACGTCGAGTCCGTGGTGCGCGCGATCCGCGCCAAACAGACCGAGATCAAACGCGTGCTGCTCGATCAGAGCGTGATCTCCGGCATCGGCAACATCTACGCCGACGAATCCCTGTGGCGCGCAAAGCTGCACGGCACCCGCCTCGCTTCCGGCCTGTCCCGCCCCGTGCTGCGTGGCCTGCTCGCCGATGTCGGCGCGGTGATGGGGGAGGCGCTCGCCGCGGGCGGTACCTCGTTCGACGCGCTGTATGTGAACGTCAACGGCCAGTCCGGTTATTTCGAGCGTTCCCTCGCCGTGTACGGCCGCGAGGACGAGCCGTGCCGCCGCTGCGGAGCCGCGATCCAGCGGGAGAAATTCATGAATCGTTCCTCCTATTCTTGCCCGCGGTGCCAGACGAAGCCTCGCCCTCGTTAGGGAGCACGAGCTACCTTTCTTGTAGGCGGTCCGGGTGTCGGGGCCGTGGAGGAAGGACATATGCGCAAGCTCACGTACTACGTAGCGTCGACCATCGACGGATTCATCGCCACCGATGACGGGTCGGTCGATTTCTTCCCGGTCGGCGGCGACCACGGCCCTGCGATCACCGCGCAGTACCCCGAGACGCTGCCGACCAAGGTGCGCGAGTCGCTCGGCATCGATAAGCGCAACCGCTATTTCGACACCGTGCTGATGGGCCGCAAGACGCACGATTTCGGCGTGCGCACGGGTACGTCGAGCCCGTATTCGCATCTGAAGCAGTACGTGGTGTCGACGACGCTGCCGGAGGATCCCGACCCGGACGTCGAGTTGATCGCCGCGGATCCGCTGGCGAAGGTGCGTGAACTCAAGCGCGAACCCGGACTGGGCATCTGGTTGTGTGGCGGCGGTGAACTCGCCCAGGTGTTGCTGCCGGAGATCGATCAGATCTTCCTCAAGCTGTACCCGGTATTGCTCGGGCACGGCCGGTCGCTGTTCGGCACCGGTCCACGGCTGCCCGACGCGGCCCGGTTCCGGGTGATCACCAGCCGCGTCTTCGAGGACGGAGTGGCGTTCATGAAGTACAGCAGGATTCGTTAACCGCGGTGGCGGAAGACGATTCGAGCGCGACCGGCCCGGCGGCGACGCCGGGCCCGGTCGAGGTGCTGCGCGAGATCGGCTTCTGGCTGGAACGTGCGCGAGCCGAGACCTATCGGGTGAAGGCCTACCGCAAGGCCGCCGATATCGTGGCGGGACTGTCCGCGGCCGAACGCGCGGCACACAAGGCAGCGCGCAGCTGGCGGGAGATCCCGGGGATCGGCCCGAAAACCGCCGCGGTGATCGAGCAGGCATCGGCCGGCGTACTGCCGCAGTACCTGATCGATCAGCGCAACGCCGCGAAGCCGATCGGCGCGCCCGGTAAGGCGCTGCGCACCCGCCTGCGCGGCGATCTGCACACCCATTCGGAGTGGTCCGACGGTGGCAGCCCGATCGCGGAGATGATGGGCGTCGCCGCGGCGCTCGGGCACGAATACTGCGCGCTGACCGATCATTCGCCCCGGCTCACCGTGGCGAACGGCTTGTCCGCGAGCCGGTTGCGCAAGCAGTTGGACGTCGTCGCCGAATTGAACGAGCGGATGGCGCCGTTCCGGATCCTGACCGGCATCGAGGTGGACATCCTCGACGACGGCACCCTGGATCAGCAGGCCGATCTGCTCGCCGAACTCGATATCGTGGTGGCCAGCGTGCATTCGCACCTGCGCGCGGACAGCGCGACGATGACCAAGCGGATGGTCTACGCGGTCGCCAACCCTAACGTGGACGTGCTCGGGCACTGCACGGGCAGGCTGGTCACGGGTGGTCGCGGCACCCGGCCGGAGTCGAGCTTCGACGCCGAGGTGGTGTTCGAGGCATGCCGCACGTTCGGCACCGCCGTCGAGATCAACAGCAGGCCCGAACGACGGGATCCCCCTTCGCGTTTGATGCGGCTGGCGCTCGAGATGGACTGCCTGTTCGCCATCGATACCGACGCGCACGCGCCCGGTCAGCTGGATTGGCAGGGCTACGGCTGCGAACGCGCGGTAGCCAATGATGTTCCGGCCGACCGCGTGATCAACACCTGGCCGCTGGCCGACCTGCTCGCCTGGACGCAGACCGCCGAAGCTTGATGGCCAGTGCTTGGCCGAATCGTGAATTGTGCGCGGGCGCGTCACACTTGCGGCCGCTGTCTCGTCCCTCTGTTGTACGAGGACATCGAGGAAAGGACTCACCGTGGCACGGATGAAGCTCGCAGAGGTCGCCCCCGAGTACTACAAGGCGTGGTTCGAGGCGGAGAAGGCGATCCGGCGCGGTCCGCTGAATCCGGTGGTGCGCGAGCTGGTGAAGATTCGCGCGTCCCAGATCAACGGCTGCGTGTACTGCATCGACCTGCACACCACCGACGCGCGCCTGGCGGGGGAGACCGAGAAGCGGATCTACCAGCTCGACGCCTGGCGCGAGTCCGCGCTCTACGACGACACCGAGCGGGCCGCCCTCGCCTACGCGGAGGCGGTCACGAAACTCGGCGAACACGGTGTGAGCGACGAGATCTGGGCCGAGGTCGAGAAGCATTTCGACGAGGGCGCGCGGGCCGGGCTGGTCGCGGTCACCGCGATGATCAACCTGTGGAACCGGATCGGGGTCCCGCTGCGGATGCAGCCCGAGGTCGGCTGAGGCGCCGCGCGTGGGCACCGGACCGGTGCCCACGCACGCCTCACTCTTTCGGCGGCAGAAACGGCCGGGAGAAGTAGTCCTCGACCGGCAGCGGGCCGGTGTAGCGGCGGCACGGGCACTGCACCCACTCCCACACCGAAGGCGCGACGGAACGGCGTAACTCCGTGTGGCATTCACCGTTCGGATCGTGCACGGCGAGATCGTGGCCGCAGCCGCACTGCGCGGCGCTCTTCGTCTTGCCGAACGCCGCGCGGTGGCCGTAGCGCCCGATCGCCCAGCCGAGGCCGGCGATCCCGGCGCCGACGGCCAGGGTGATGGGATCGAACATGAACACATTGTACGTATACGTATGCCCCGCGGAATCGGCCCGATGTGTCGGTGCCATCGGCGAAGATGGCAGGCATGACGGAACTATCGCTGCGTGAGCTGAACCGAACCCTGCTGGTGCGTCAGATGCTGGCACAGCGGGTCGCGATGACACCGTTGGAGCTCGTCCGGCATCTGGTCGCGGTCCAAGGGCAAGAACCCAATTGGCCCTATGTGGGCCTGTGGTCCCGGCTCGCCGAATTCCGGCACGACGATCTGGCCGCCTTACTGCGAGAACGAAAACTGGTGCGGTCCACCATGATCCGCCGCACCGTGCACCTGGCCGACGTGGACGACTTCCGCTGGCTGCGCCCCACGGTGCGCCCGATCGTGCACGCCGCGTTGCAGGCGCCGTACTACCGCGACGAGATCGAGGGCATCGATCTCGCCGAACTAGCCGTCGCGGGAAGGGAATTGCTGTCCGGCCAGATCCTGTCGCGCACCGAGTTGGGTCGCCTGCTCGCCGAACGCTTCCCGGATCGGCACGCGCGCAGGCTCGCCGAGGCGGCGGAACTGCTGGTGCCGATGGCGCACAGCCCGGTGACCGGGGCCTGGGGCAAATGGCGCAACCGGTCGGTGACGGTCGCGCTCGCCGACGAGTGGATCGGTGTGCCGATGGCGACCGAGCCGCACGCGCAGACCTTGATCCTGCGGTACCTGGCGGCGTTCGGTCCCGCCACGGTGGCCGATATGCAGGCGTGGGCGGGGGTGACCAAGCTTGCCGAGGTGGTGGACGAGATGCGTTCGAGCCTGCGGGTTTTCACCGACGACCAGCACCGGGTGCTCTTCGACCTGCCCGACGCACCGCTGGCCGATCCGGGCCTGCCGATGCCAGTGCGCTTCCTGCCCGCTTTCGACAACGCGCTGCTCGGGCACAAGGACCGGCGCCGGATCATCAGCGAGGAGGATCGGCAACGGATCGCCAAGGAGGCCTCGGGCGGGGTACCGATGTACCTGGTCGACGGGTTCGTGCACGGCCGATGGGCGTTGGAGGACAGCACCATTCGGGTCACGCCCTGGCATCCCCTGTCCGCGGCCGACGAGTCCGCCCTGCGCGCCGAGGCCGAGCGCCTGCTCGGATTCGTCGCCTCCGGTCAGGACGGAAAGATCATCATCGAGGGTTGACCCGGGGTGCGGGAGCCGGGTGGGACTACTCGGGCAAAGGCGCGGCCCGGTCGGCGAAGTGCAGGCCGCGCAAGGCGAGTTCCTCCTCGAGGATCCGGATCGCCTTCGGGCCGACGCCGTGGATGCGCAGCAGTTCCTTCGCCGTCACCACGGTGAGCTGGTCGTAGCGGGTGTATCCGTGTGCGGCCAGCTCGCGGTTGGCGACCTTGCCCATCCGGTGCGGAAACTCTGCCGCCGACGCTTGCTCCGTCATCACGACCTCCCGTGCGTTGGGCATTCCTCGGATAGGCGCACGGTAGCAACACCCGCCGACACGGTGCCGGGCGATCGACGCGTGACGAAAGTCTGACGGTGCGGCGTGGAGCGCCCGCCGCGGCGCGTCCACCAGGCACGATCGGTGCATGACACGAATTGCACGGCCAGGAAATCCGGCGTGATCGGCATGCGGGTGTTGCTGACCGGCGCGGCCGGGTTCATCGGTTCGCATATCCGTCGCGCGCTGGCCGCCGCCGGGCACGAGGTGCTCGCGGTCGACCTGATGATTCCGGCGGCGCACGGACCGGCCGCCGCGGTGCCCGACGGCGTCCGGCAGGTGGACGTCCGGGACGGGGACGCCCTCGATGCGCTGCTGTACGGCGTCGACGTCGTCTGCCATCAGGCCGCGGTGGTCGGCGCCGGTGTGAGCGCGCAGGATGCGCCCGCCTACGCGAGTCACAACGACTTCGGCACGGCGGTCCTGCTGGCGGCGATGGATCGGGCCGGATGCCGCCGGCTGGTACTCGCGTCGTCGATGGTGGTGTACGGCGAGGGGCACTACCGCGGCGCGCGGTGCGGGCCGGTGCAGGTCGGCGTCCGCCGCCCGGTGGATCTCGCGGCGGGGATGTTCGAGCATCGCTGTCCGGCGACCGGCGAGGTCCTCGGCTGGGAAACGGTCCGCGAGGACGCGCCGCTGCGGCCGCGCAGCCTGTACGCGGCAAGCAAACTCGCGCAGGAGAACTACGCCGCCGCGTGGGCGGCGGTGACCGGGTCCACCGTGACCGCACTGCGCTATCACAATGTGTACGGCGCCGATATGCCCAGGGACACACCGTATTCCGGGGTCGCCGCGATCTTCCGGTCGTCGCTGGAGGCGGGGCAGTCGCCGCAGGTCTTCGAGGATGGCCGGCAGGCAAGGGATTTCGTGCACGTCACCGATATCGCCGCGGCGAACCTCGCGGCCGTCGAACAGCCGCTGTCCGGCTTCGTCGCGCTCAACGTCTCTTCCGGCCGCCCGATCACCATCGGCGAGGTGGCGGCGACGTTGGCCGCGGCGCGCGGTGGCCCGGACCCGGTGGTGACGGGCCGCTATCGGGCCGGCGACGTGCGGCATATCGTCGCCGATCCCGAACAGGCCAGGCGCGTCCTGGGTTTCGCGGCACAGGTGGATCCGGTGGCCGGTCTCACCGAGTTCGCGTTCGCCCCGCTGCGCGACAGCGCGGGGATGTGCGCACCGACCCTGTGAGCGGTCAGTTCCCCGACAGCGGCAGCCGTACCTCGAAACGGCTGCCGCCGGGCCGGTTCTCGGCCGTGATGCGGCCCTGGTGCGCCTCGACCAGACCGGCCGCGATCGCCAAACCCATGCCGCTGCCGGTGGGTACGCCGTCGGCGGCGACCGGGGAGCGCGCGGCGGTGCCGCGATAGGCGACCTCGAAGATGCGTGGCAGGTCCGTCTCGGCGATCCCCGGCCCGGTGTCGTCGACCCGCGCCCACGCCTGACCGTCGGCGGTACCCGCCGAGAGGGCGACCTCGCCACCGGGCGGCGTATGCGCGATGGCGTTGGACACCAGGTTGGTCAGCACCCGGCCGAGCGCCTGATCGTTCGCGGTGACGACGATGCGCGAATCCGGTTGCTCCGCACGGAGTTCGACCTGGGCGCGGGCCGCGGTCGGCCGGTTCGCGGCGAGCACCTCGTCGATCAGTTCCCGCAGATCCACCGGTTCCAGCTCGAGGCGCAGCGCGCCCGCGTTGATCTTCGACATCTCGAACAGGTCGTCGACCATGCGAGAGAGCCGATTCGTCTCGACGCCGATCTGCTCGGCGTAGGTCGCCACGTCGGCCTGTCCGCTGACGACCCCGTCGGAGAGCGCTTCGGCCATCGCGCGAATGCCCGCCAGCGGAGTCCGCAGGTCATGGCTCACCCAGGCGACCAGCTCGCGCCGGGACTGCTCCGCCGCGCGCTCCTGTTCGAGGATCTGCTTCTCCCAGACCATCTTTCGGGCCTGTTCGCGCCCGAGCAGGATCGCGGCGGGGACGGTGACCGCCGCGACGATGCCGAGCACCACCGCGGTGCGCTGCAGCTCCTGGGTGAACATCAGCCCGCTGACCCCGATCACGCCCGCGAGGGTGGCCAGCGTCGGAATCAGCACCAGCACCGCCATGCTCGTGGTCACCGACCGATTCCTGGTGGTGCGCAGGATGATCGCGCCGATCAGGACCACCGGCAGCGAGCAGGCCAGCGAATAGATGATGAGCTGGGTGGTGTCCTCAGGCATCGACGGCTCCGTTCCCGGTGCGCGCCCACGCGTAACCGCGGCCCCACACGGTTTCGATGCGATGGCTGTCGCCGAGCTTGGCGCGCAACCGCTTGATGTGCACGGTGACCGTGGACAGGTCGCCGAAATCCCAGCCCCACACCTTGGCGAGCAAGGCTTCCCGGCTGAACACCTGCTGCGGATGCTGGAGTAGGAAGACGAGCAGGTCGAACTCGCGCGGCGTCAGATCCACGGGCGCCCCCGCGACGAGGACGAGCCGGACCGCCGGACGGATCTCCACGGCGCCGTCGCGCAGCACCGGATGGTCGCTGTCGCGCACCACCTGCGAGCGCCGCAGCACCGAGGCGACGCGCAGCGCGAGTTCCCGTGGGCTGAACGGCTTGGTGACGTAGTCGTCGGCGCCCGCCTCCAGGCCGAGCACCCGGTCGTCCTCGTCGCCGAGGGCGGTGAGCAGGATGACCGGCATGTCCGGTCGCGGGCCCGAGCGGATGCTGCGGCAGATCTCGATGCCGTCCGGCGCGGGCATCATCACGTCGAGCACGGCCAGCTCGATCACCTCGTCCGGATTCGCCAGCGCCGCCAAAGTGGTTGTGCCGTCTGCGGTTTCCCGCACGGTATGGCCGTCGCGCTCGAGATAGCGGCGGACCACATCCCGGACGACGGGATCGTCGTCGGCGATCAGAATCGTCATGCTCTCACCAGTTCGTCAGGATCGTATGGACCAGTAGCAGGGTCGCGGCGGCTTGCAGCGCGAGCCAGGGCCGGGCGGCGGCGCGCGGCAGAAAAGCGGTCGCGGCGAGCAACCAGATATCGAACGGTAGCCAGATTCGCTCTGTCTCCGCTTTGCTCAGCCCGCTGAGGTCTGCCGCGAGTATCGCGCACAGGGCCGCGGCGACCAGCAGCGCCGTCGGGTCGAGGGCACGTAGCGGGCGCGGCGACAGCGCGCGGGACAGGCCCGCAGCCGTCGCGAGGCCCACCGCGCACACCGTCGCGGCCAGGTTGCCCCACCACCAGTACGCGTAGGACCGCTCACTGGCGATGCCCTGGTAGTAGCGCTGCACCACCAGGTGATAGCCGTCCAGCCACCAGAAACCGGACAGCGTGAACGCGGCCACGACCACCAGCGCACCGGCCAGTGCGGGCAGCAGCGGGCGCGCGGTCCGGGCCGCGATCAGCACGGCCACGGCCGGAAACGCCATCAGTACCAAGCCGTAGCTGAGATAGCTGCCGAGCGCGAACAGAACGCCCGCGGCGATCGCGGCGCTGGTCTTGCCGCCTGGTCGCGCGGCGATCGCCAGTAGCGCGACGGCCCAGGCCGTGACACCGGCGAACATCGCGTCCGCGGAGACCGCGATCCACAACGCGGCGGGCGCGAGCACCAGGAACGGCAGCGCCGCCCGCGCTCGATCCTCGGCGCCGAGCGCCCGCAGCGCGACCGCGACGGCGAGCACCGCACTGGTGCCGATCAGTAGGCAGGCCACGCCCGCCCACGCGCCGCCGCCGAGGCCGATACGGTCGAGCAGCACGAAGAAGAGCAACGCGCCCGGTGGATGCCCCGACACGTGCGTGGTCCACGAGTCCGGCTCGAAATCGAGGATGCGGTCGGCGAATCCGCGCAGCATCGCGCCGATGTCGGTGACGCCGCCGACCTCGTGCAGGTACTCGTTGGGATCGGTGAGCCGACCGGCGAATCCGCGCTCCCAGCCGTCGACCATGGCGAGCGCGAACGCCCAGCCCAGCGCGGCCGCCCAGGAGACGGCCAGCAAGGGACGCCAAGACAACCGGCGCGCGAGCGTCGGGCCCTGTGCGACAACGACAATCGCGAGCGCGATCGCCGGCCCGGTACCCCAGCCCACGTGCGGCAACCAATTGCCGAAAAGCGGTGCGGCACCGGCATACAGCTTGCTACGCCACGATTCGCTGGCAATTCGCGGGACGACGAAGGCCGCCGTGACGAGCACGGCGGCGCCGCCCGCGCCCACCAGGTCGCCACGGAGCCGGGCCCGCCGCGGGGGATCGAGGACAGAGGTGTCGGGCACGGCTATCACGATAGGGCGGCAATCGAGCCGTCTCTGCAGATCCCGGCGGTTTTTCTGATGATGTCACTGTTTCGTCACAGGTTTTCGAGCCGTTTCGCAGCCGCGACGGCTTAGCGTCGGCAGCGTGACTCGAACCCAGGTTGATCCTGCCGGAGTGACCGTCGTGATTCCGTGCCGGGACGAAGCTGATGCGTTGCCCGACGTACTCGCCGCGCTACCCGCCGGATACCACGCCCTCGTGGTCGACAACGGCTCCACCGACGGCACCGGCGCCGTCGCGCGCAGCCGCGGCGCCACGGTGGTGCACGAGGCCAGACCGGGCTATGGCGCGGCCGTGCAGGCGGGTATCGCGGCGGCCCGCACCGAGCTGGTCGCGGTACTCGACGGCGACGGATCGATGGATCCGGCCGAACTGCCCGGCCTCGTCGAATTGGTGCGTGGCGGAGCCGATCTCGCGGTCGGGCGGCGGCGGCCGACGCACGCCGGGGTCTGGCCCTGGCACGCCCGGCTCGGCAATCTGCTGGTCGCGCGCCGGTTGCGGCGCAAATACGGTCTGCCCGTGCACGATATCGCCGCGATGCGGGTGGCGCGGCGGGCCGGAATGCTGGCGCTCGGACCCTTGCACCAGCGGTCCGGCTATCCCCTCGAACTGCTGGTCGGCGCGGCGAGCGCGGGTTGGCGGGTGGAGGAGCGGGACATTGCCTACCGGCCGCGCGCGGGCGGGGTGTCGAAGGTGTCGGGCTCGTGGCTCGGAACCCTGCGTGCCACCAAAGATTTCCTGGCGGTGCTGCGATGAGCTGCTGTCCGGCGACGCTGCTGGTGATCGCGAAGGCGCCGATCGCGGGCTTCGCCAAAACCCGGCTCGCTCCGCCGCTGACCCCGCGCGAAGCGGCCACGGTGGCCGCCGCCGCACTGCTGGACACCCTCGACGCGGTGCTGCGCAGCGAGGTCGCGCATCGGGTCGTCGCGTTCACCGGCGATCTGTCGGCGGCCGAATGCGGTGGCGAATTGGCAAGGGCACTCGAGCTGTTCGAGGTCGTCCCGCAACGTGGCACGGGGTTCGGTGCGCGCCTGGCGAACGCGCACGCCGATGCCGCACGTTTCGGTGCGCCGGTATTCCAGATCGGGATGGACACGCCGCAGATCGGCCCCGACACACTGACCGCGGCGGCGCGTGCGCTCGCCGCGGGTGACGGTGCGTTGCTCGGCCCGGCCGAGGACGGCGGCTGGTGGGGACTCGGACTGCCGTCGCCGCAACCCGCTCGACTGCTCGAGCACGTGCCGATGTCCACCGATCGCACCGGTGAGTTGACACGGAAGGCGTTGCAGCAGTGTGGGTATACGGTGACCTCGCTGCCGCGATTCAGCGATGTCGATACCTTCGCCGACGCACAACGGGTCGCCGAGGTTTCGCACGGCCGATTCGCCGGGGAGATCCACCGGCTGCGTGAGCGCGGGTTGGTGCGATCGTGAGTGGCGTCTGCGGTGCGGTGCGCCGGGCCGGCACGATCCGCGTTCCCGCTGGCAGTGTCGCCACGGCCGGCGGCCGGCGGCACCGCGATGCGCGTCGCGTGCGACCGGCCGGGGCGATCGGAGCATTCCACGACACAGTCGACTGTCCGGCACGGGAGGCGACGCCGTGAGCGGATTCGAGCTGGACGTGTTCGACCGCGCGTTGGCGGGTGAGAAGTGTTGGGTCCGTGATGCGGACGGCGTGCGGCATCGCCTGCCGATGGCGCGGTGGCTGGGGCTGTCCGGCACAGATCGTCGTGCGGACCTCGCGCTGACGAGCCGCTGTGATGGGCCGACGGTCGATCTCGGCTGTGGGCCTGGCCGCTTGGTGGCGGCGCTACTTCAGCGCGGTGTGCTCGCGCTGGGAGTGGACATCTCCCCGACGGCGGTGGCCATCACCAGGTTTCGCGGTGCGCCCGCGCTGCGGCGGGATCTCTTCGGCCCGTTGCCCGGCGCGGGGCGCTGGGCCTACGCGCTGCTCGCCGACGGCAATATCGGGATCGGCGGCGACCCGGAGCGCATTCTCACGCGTACCGCGTCGCTGCTCAGGCCGGGCGGTATCGCCGTGGTCGAGTTCGGCCGTCCCGGTACAGGTTCGGCCATCCGGCAGCTCCGCGTCGAGTCGCGGACACACGTGGGCTGCTGGTTCCCCTGGGCCACGGTGAGCATCGACCATGCGGCGGATCTCGCGCGCGGCAGCGGGTTCCGGGTGATCGACACAGCGGAGGTGGGTGGCAGGCACATCGCGTGGTTGCGCAGCCGCCGGGCTTCCCGCACCGCGATGCCCGCACGATCGGTTCGCGCCGGGGCATCGGAGGTTGCGTGATGGGCCGGGTTCAGATCGCGTCGGCCTGCCGCATTCGAGCGGGCGGAGACGGCGGATCGTTCGATCGCCGCTGGGGCACACCGCTGGTTCGCCGTGGCGGCGTCGGCGCGGTGGGGATGCTCCGCCGTCCTGTTCATGACTGTTCGAGCAGCCGAGGCGGTGTCCGATGACTGTGCACGAATCCGTCGAGCGCACGGGCGGATCGGACGATCGGTGGTACCGGGTGTCCGGCGCCCGGGGCCCGGAGGTGGCCAGCCGGGTGGGCATCGCGCTCGGTGCGGCGATCCTGATCTGCTTCGTGACCGGTCTGCTGAGCCACTGGATTCAGCATCCGCCGAGCTGGTTCTGGTGGCCCGCGCATCCGGTGTGGTTGTACCGGTTGACCCAAGGGCTGCACGTCGTTTCGGGTGTCGCCGCGATTCCGCTGCTGCTGGTGAAACTGTGGGCCGTGTACCCGAAACTCTTCGAGCGCCCGGTGCTCGGATCGCCGCTGCGAATGCTGGAGCGCGGATCGATCGCACTGCTGGTCGGCGCGATGGTGTTCGAGCTGTCGACCGGACTGTTGAACATCGCGCAGTACTACCCGTGGAAGTTCTTCTTTCCCACCGCGCATTACGCGATGGCCTTTGTCGCGACAGGTGCGCTGGCGGTGCACCTCGCGGTGAAGCTGCCCGTGATCCGGGCGGCGTTGAGCCGTCCGATCGATGCGGAGCCCGCGGACCGCGAGGCTGCGGAAGGGGCGGGCGCGCGCCATGTTTCACGACGGACGGTGCTGACCGCCGCTTGGGTTTCCGCGGGCGCGGCGACCTTGGCGATGGCCGGTCAGACTGTTCCGTTCCTGCGCTGGGCCGCTGTGCTCGCACCGCGTAGCGGCGAAGGGCCGCAGGGACTTCCGGTCAACAGGACCGCCGCGGCCGCCGGTGTCGGCGCGCCGGCGCGGGCAGCGGACTATCGGCTGATCGTGCGGGTCGGTGACCGGCAGCGCGGCTTCACCAGAGACGAACTGCTGGCCATGCCGCAGACACGGGCCAGGTTGCCGATCGCCTGTGTCGAAGGCTGGAGTGCCACCGCCGACTGGTCCGGTGTGCGCCTGCGTGATCTGCTCGCCGCGGTGGGCCCGTATCCCGGTGGTGACGTACATTTCCGATCGCTGGAGACCAACGGCATCTATGCGAGTTCGACACTGCCGCAACGACATGTCGTCGACGCGGACACGCTGGTGGCGCTCGCGTTGAACGGCGCGACGCTCGACCTCGACCACGGCTACCCGTGCCGCCTCATCGCGCCCAGCAGGCCCGGCGTGCTGCAGACCAAATGGCTTTCGACGATCGAGGCCCGATCATGACCGCGATTCGGCTGTTGTTGCTGCTGGCGGGTGGCTGGCTCGGGTGGTACGGGATCACGTTGCTGCTCGACTTCCCCCGGGCGGACCTGATCTCGATCGTCCTGTGGGTCGCGGGTGGAATCCTGCTGCACGACGCGGTTTTCGCGCCGCTGTGCGCCGCGGTCGGCGTCTCTGCCCGCCGATTCCTGCCGGGCATCTGGTGGGGACCTGCCGCGTGCGGTGCGGTCGGCACGGTGGCGCTGCTGGCGCTCGCCGCGCCCGTGCTCGACCGCGGTCACGCCATGCCGGACAACCCCACGGTGCTGGACCGGAACTATCCCCTCGGCCTGGTGGCCGCGGTGGTACTGGTCTGGGTGCTGGTGGGTGCCGCCGGGGCGGCGAAATTCGTAGATCGGCGCCGTCGGCGCGACATCACCACCCAGAGGAGCACCCCATGACCACCTACGACGACCTGCGCGCCCTGTTCATCAACTGCACTTTGAAACGCTCGCCCGAGGTGAGCAACACCCAGGGCCTGATCGATATCAGTGCCCGCATCATGGCGAAGAACGGCGTGCAGGTCGCCCAGATCCGGGCGGTCGATCACGATATCGCCTTCGGCGTCTGGCCCGATATGACCGAGCACGGCTGGCCCACCGACGAATGGCCCGCACTGCAGCGGCAGGTGATGGATGCCGACATCCTGGTGCTGGCGGGCCCGATCTGGTTGGGCGACAACAGTTCCGTCACCAAACAGGTCATCGAGCGCCTCTACGCCAACTCATCGATCCTCAACGAGCACGGCCAGTACGCGTACTACGGCCGCGTGGGCGGCTGCCTCATCACCGGCAACGAGGACGGCGTCAAGCACTGCGCGATGAACATCCTCTACAGCCTGCAGCATCTCGGCTACACCATCCCGCCGCAGGCCGACGCGGGCTGGATCGGCGAAGCGGGTCCCGGCCCGTCCTATCTCGATCCCGGTTCCGGCGGCCCCGACAACGATTTCACCAACCGCAACACCACCTTCATGACCTGGAACCTGCTGCACCTGGCCCGAATGCTCAAAGACGCCAACGGCATCCCCGCCCACGGCAACCAGCGCTCGGAGTGGGACGCCGGCTGCCGCTTCGACTTCGAGAACCCCGAATACCGCTGATCGCCGTCGGACACGCAAGGGCCGGTGACGTAGACGCCACCGGCCCTTGCACTTTCGTACCGTCAGCCGCGGAACGGGTACCGCTGGTCGAGATCGAGGTTCAACTCGACCACGTTGACCCGTGGCTCGCCGAGGAAGCCCAGCGTGCGACCGTCGGTGTGCGCGTCCACCACCTGACGGACCTGATCCTCGGAGATGTTGCGCGCCTTGGCGACTCGGGCGATCTGCAGGTCCGCGTACCGCGGCGAGATATGCGGGTCCAGGCCACTGCCGCTGGCGGTCACCGCGTCGGAGGGCACCGGAGTGTCGACCGAAGCGTCGCCGAAGATCGGCACGATCCGGCCCGCCGCGTAGTCCTCGCCGGGCTGGGCGCACTCGACCTGGACGCCCTTGTAGGCGGACAGGAACGGCGTCGCCGGGCACGCCTCGTTGACGCTCACGACCCGGGTGGGATGGGCCACCTCGCCCCGGCCGTCGCGTGGCCCGATCACCGAGAGCACCGCGCCCACACCGGTCTTCGTGCAGAACGGCCGGGCGCCGTCGACCCCCTCACGGTCGGCGATCGCCTTGCTGCGGGCGCAGACGGTGGACAGCAGGCTCAGTTTGGTCTCGGCCGGATCGGCGGCGAGCGTGTCCACGATGCTTTCCGGACCCAGGTTGGACGCGGCGGTGGCCATCGGGTCGTACCCGGTGGTCCCGGCCGCGGACGGCCTGCTCTGGAAGTACTGCACCAGCGCGTTGCCGTCGGTGTCGGTGAACGACTGGCCGATCAGGCTGGAGCCGACGACGGTGCCGCCGGATTTCACCAGCGACCCGTCCGCCTTGTCGTGCAGGCCGGGTAGCTGAGCCACGGCGAAAACCACCAGGGGATAGGCGATTCCGGTGATCGCGGTGAGCACCAGCAGCGCGCGCAGTGCCGCCACGTGCTGCCGGATCCAAGTCGAAGTACGCATGTCAGGACATCCCGGGGAGGAGTTGGACGACGAGGTCGATGAGTTTGATGCCGATGAACGGCGCGATGATGCCGCCGAGGCCGTAGATCGTCAGGTTGCGGCTCAACAACTTCGACGCGTTGCTCGGCGTGTAGTTCACGCCGCGCAGCGAGAGCGGGATCAGCGCGACGATGACGATCGCGTTGAAGATCACCGCGGACAGGATCGCCGACTGCGGGCTGGCCAGCCGCATGATGTTGAGCTTGTCCAGGCCGGGAAACAGCGCGATGAACAGCGCGGGCAGGATCGCGAAGTACTTGGCGATGTCGTTGGCGATCGAGAAGGTGGTCAGCGCCCCGCGGGTGATGAGCAGCTGCTTGCCGATCTCGACGATCTCGATGAGCTTGGTCGGGTCCGAGTCCAGATCGACCATGTTGCCCGCTTCTTTGGCGGCCGAGGTGCCGGTGTTCATCGCGACGCCGACGTCGGCCTGGGCGAGCGCGGGCGCGTCGTTGGTGCCGTCGCCGGTCATCGCGACCAGCCGGCCGCCGTCCTGCTCCTTCTTGATCAACGCCAGCTTGTCCTCCGGCGTCGCCTCGGCGAGGAAGTCGTCGACCCCCGCTTCGTCGGCGATCGCCTTGGCGGTCAACGGATTGTCGCCGGTGATCATGACGGTGCGAATGCCCATCCGGCGCATCTCGTCGAACCGCTCGCGCATGCCCTGCTTGACGACGTCCTTGAGATGGATCACGCCGAGCAGCCGGGCGGTGCCGTCCTTCAGCTCGCCGACCACCAGCGGGGTGCCGCCGGAGGCGGAGACACCGTCCACGGTCACGCCGACGTCGGTGGGCACGACGCCGCCCTGGGCGCGCACCCATTCGATCACCGCGCTCGCGGCGCCCTTGCGCAGCTGGTGCCCGCCGGTGAGGTCGACACCCGACATCCGGGTCTGCGCGGTGAATTCCACCCAGGTGGCGCCTTTCAGCTCACCCGGCGTGCGCTCGCGCTTGCCGAACGCCTGCTTCGCGTACACGACGATGGAACGGCCCTCGGGGGTTTCGTCGGCGAGGCTGGACAGTTGCGCCGCGTCGGCCAGTTCGTCGGCCGAAATACCAGGCATCGGAACGAAATCCGAGGCTTGCCGATTGCCGAGGGTGATGGTGCCGGTCTTGTCCAGCAGCAGCGTGTTCACATCGCCTGCGGCCTCGACCGCGCGGCCGGACATGGCGAGCACGTTGCGCTGGACGAGCCGGTCCATGCCCGCGATGCCGATGGCGGACAGCAGCGCGCCGATGGTGGTCGGAATGAGGCATACCAGCAACGAGACCAGCACGATGCCGGTGATGCCGTTGACGTCCAGCGCCGCCGTGTCCGGCACGCCGGGATTGTTCGCCTTCGAGAAGATCGCCAGCGGCTGCAAGGTCACCACCGCGAACACGAAGATGACGGTGAGCGAGGCGAGCAGGATGTTCAGCGCGATCTCGTTCGGCGTCTTCTGCCTGCTCGCGCCCTCGACCAGGGCGATCATCTTGTCGATGAAGCTCTTGCCGGGCTCCTGGGTGATCTTGACGACGATCCGGTCGGACAGCACCGTGGTGCCGCCGGTGACCGCCGAACGGTCGCCACCGGATTCCCGGATGACCGGCGCGGATTCGCCGGTGATCGCCGATTCGTCCACCGAGGCGATGCCTTCCACGACATCACCGTCGCCGGGGACGACCTGACCGGCCTCGACCACCACGTGGTCGCCGCGCTGCAACTCCGGCGCCGCGACGCCTTCCTCGACGATCGGGCCACCCGGTGTCCAGTCGACCAGTCGCCGGGCCACGGTGTCGGTCTTGGCCTTTCGCAACGTGTCGGCCTGGGCCTTGCCGCGCCCTTCGGCGACCGCTTCGGCCAGATTCGCGAAAATCACGGTGAGCCAGAGCCATACGACGATCGTCCAGGCGAAGAAACTGGGGTCGGTGATCGCCAGCACGGTGGACCAGACGGCGCCGAGCTCGACGATGAACATCACCGGATTGCGCCACATGGTGCGCGGATCGAGCTTGCGCACCGCGTCCGGCAGAGAGGTCAGCAGCATCTTCGGGTCGAGCGCGCCGCGCGGCACCCGGCCGGCGTTGTGCTCGAGTTGCTTCTTCGACTCGTTGAACTCGTCCGGAACTTCGGCGACTGCAGTAGTGGGCGTTGTCATTTCAGTGAATTCCTTCAGCGAGCGGCCCGAGCGCGAGTGCGGGCAGGAAGGTGAGCGCGACCAGGATCACGGTCACGCCGACGACCATGCCGACGAACTGCGGCCGGTGCGTCGGCAGCGTGCCGATCGACTCGGGTGTGCTGCCCTGCTGGGCCAGCGAACCGGCCAGCGCGAGCACGAAGATGATGGGCAGGAACCGGCCGAAGACCATCGCCAGGCCGAGCGCGGTGTTGTACCACTCGGTGTTGCCGGACAGACCGGCGAAGGCCGAACCGTTGTTGTTGGCCGCGGACGTGAAGGCGTACAGCACTTCCGAGAGCCCGTGCGGTCCGGAGTTCAGCATGCTCGCGCGTTGTCCGGGCATGGCCATCGCAAGGGCGGTGCCCACCAGCACGATCAACGGGCTCACCAGGAAATACGAAGCGGCGAGCTTGATCTCGCGCGGCGTGATCTTCTTGCCGAGGTACTCCGGTGTCCGCCCGACCATCAGGCCCGCGACGAAAACGGTGATCACCGCGAGGATCAGCATGCCGTAGAGCCCGGAACCCGTTCCGCCCGGTGCTACTTCGCCGAGCTGCATGTTGAACATCGTCATCATGCCGCCGAGGCTGGTGTAGGAGTCGTGGAACGAGTCGACCGCGCCGGTCGAGGTGAGCGTCGTCGCGGAGGCGAAGGTCGCGGAATCGGCTACGCCGAAACGGGTTTCGACGCCCTCCAGGGACGCGCCGATCGCGGTGGGCACGGTGCCGTGGTGCGCGAGCTGGAAGACGTTCTGCAACACCGTGCTGACCAGCGCGATGGTGCCCATCACAGCGACGATGGCGTAGCCCTGCTTCTTGCTGCCGACCATCCGGCCGAAGGTGCGCGGCAGCGAGAAGCTGATCATCAGGATCAGGAAGATCTCCACCCAGTTGGTCCAGGTGGTCGGGTTCTCGAACGGATGCGAGGAGTTGGCGTTGTAGAAGCCGCCGCCGTTGGTGCCGAGTTCCTTGATCACCTCCTGGCTGGCCACCGGGCCGCCGGGAATGGTCTGCGCGGTGCCGTTCAGCGTCTGCGCGACCTGATCGTGCAGGTGGAAGTTCTGGATCGCGCCGCCGGCGACCAGCACGACGGCGAACACGAACGCGATCGGCAGCAGGATGCGCAGGGTGCCACGGACCAGATCGACCCAGAAGTTGCCCAGGTCGCCGGTGTGCCTGCGGGCGAAGCCGCGCACCAGCGCGACCGCGACGGCCATGCCGACGGCGGCGGAGACGAAGTTCTGCACCGCGAGCCCGGCCATCTGCACCAGGTGACCCTGGGTCGACTCACCGGAGTAGTTCTGCCAGTTCGTGTTCGTCACGAAGCTGACCGCGGTGTTCCAGGCCAGCGCCGGCGTCATCTCGGTGGCCGGGTCGTTCAGGTGCAGCGGCAGCTTGCCCTGCAGCAACTGGAAGAAGAAAAGGAAGAGGATGCCCACCGCGGAGAAGGCCAGCACGCTACGGGCGTAGACGCCCCAGGTCTGCTCCACCTCGGGTTGCACCCCGATGGCCTTGTAGACGACCCGTTCCGCACGGGAGTGTTTGCGCCCGTTGTAGACCCGGAACATGTAGTCGCCGAGCGGCACATGCACCAGGGCGAGCGCGATGATCAGGGAGGCGACGAACGCGATCCCCGCTGTTGTCGTGTTCACCTAGAACCTCTCGGGGAAAAGCAGTGCGGCGATCATGTAGATCGCCACCGCGATGGCGAGAACCAAACCGATCAGGTTCGCGATCACAGCTTTTCCACCCCCCGCTGGATCAGGCCCAGCAGCGCGAAGATCGCCACGGTCAGCACCGTGAACACCACGACAGACATGTCTAACCAACCTCCATCAGCGCTCGTGTGGTCGAGCGCACCAGGGCGAGTCAAGTCTTCGTTCCGGGTCCTGCCGAGGTTCCTTACGACTCCTTTGCGGGTGGAACCATTGCCTTTGCGCTTCGTTTACACCTCGGCCCGGGATCAGTGAAAGGATGCCGTCAAAAGCCGCCGCGATACCGTCAACACACCGTAAAGATCCAGCTCAACCGCGCGGGTGCGGGTAGTAATGGAAGGCCCGGCCAGGCGGATCTCTCCAGCGCAACCGGTTGTTTCGATCGGTCGGAGAAAGGATCGTCATGTCGGCTGTCACCGTGGCCCTGCTCGTCGGGTTCGTGTGCTGCGCGCTGCTCATTCGCGCGCTCCGGAGCCAGGGCGACGAAATGGACGTCGCCGGGGACGGCGAGCGGGTCAAGAGCCTGCACGGCGCGGAGCCGGGGCCGCTGGATGCGTGAGAATCGGGCGCAGCACGCCGACCCGTCCGAGGGGTACTCGGTTCCGGGATCGCGGCACGCGATGATGGACAGGTGAAACGCGGCCAACTGCGCATCTACCTCGGCGCCGCGCCGGGAGTCGGTAAGACCTACGCCATGCTCGGCGAGGCCCACCGGCGGCTCGAGCGCGGCCGCGACGTGGTGGCGGCGGTGGTCGAGACGCACGGCCGGGCCAAGACCGCGGCCTTGCTCGAGGGCATCGAACGGATCCCGGCGCGGACGGTGCGCTATCGCGGCGCCGAACTGCCGGAACTCGATGTCGAGGCGGTGCTGCGGCGGCGTCCCACGGTGGCGCTGGTCGACGAGCTCGCGCACACCAACGCGCCGGGCAGCAAGCACGAAAAGCGTTGGCAGGACGTCGAAGAACTGCTGGACGCGGGCATCGACGTGATCTCGACGGTCAATGTGCAGCACCTGGAGAGTCTCAACGACGTGGTCGAGCAGATCACCGGGATCCAGCAGAAGGAAACCGTGCCGGACGCGGTGGTGCGCGGCGCCGATCAGGTCGAACTGGTCGATCTCACGCCGGAAGCGTTGCGGCGCAGGCTCTCCCACGGCAACGTGTACGCCGCCGACAAAGTGGACGCCGCGCTGCGCAACTACTTCCGCCCCGGAAACCTCACCGCGCTGCGGGAATTGGCGCTGCTGTGGCTGGCCGATCAGGTCGACGCCGCTTTGGCCAAGTATCGGGCGGACCACAAGATCACCGAACTCTGGGAGGCGCGCGAGCGCGTGGTCGTCGCGGTGACCGGCGGCCCCGAATCCGAGACCGTGGTGCGCCGGGCGAGCCGCATCGCGAGCAAGGCCAGCGCGGAACTCGTTCTGGTGCACGTGGTTCGGGGCGACGGACTGGCGGGGGTGTCCACCGCGCGGCTGGCGCGGCTGCGGGAACTGGCCGCGAGTCTGGACGCCTCGCTGCACACGGTCACCGGTGACGACGTGCCGACCGCACTGCTGGAGTTCGCGCGCGAGGTGAACGCGACACAGCTGGTGCTCGGCACCTCGCGCCGGTCCCGGTGGGCGCGGATGCTCGACGAGGGCATCGGCTCCACGGTGGTGCAGCAGTCGGGCAAGATCGACGTGCACATGGTCACCCACGAGGAGGCGCACCGCGGTCTGCGCCGGTCCTCGTTCATGCCGCGCCAGCCGATCCGGGCCTGGCTGGCGGCGGTGCTCGTGCCGATGGCGGTATGCGGGATCGGCATCGTGTTCCTGGACGGTTTCCTGCAACTCGGCGGGCTCAGCGCGGTGTTCTTCATCGGCGTCGTCGCGGTCGCGCTGCTGGGTGGCGTTGTGCCCGCGGCCTTTTCGGCGCTGCTGTCCGGCCTGCTGCTGAACTGGTTCTTCGCCGACCCGCGCTACAGCCTGACCATCTCCGAGCCGGACAACTTCGTCACCGTGGTGGTGCTGCTGTTCGTCGCGGTGGCGGTGGCGGCGCTGGTCGACGTGGCCGCCAAACAGACGTTGCAGGCGCGGCGCGCCTCGCAGGAAGCCGAGCTGCTGACGATGTTCGCCGGTGCCGTGCTGCACGGCGCGGACCTGCCCAACCTGCTGGAGCAGGTGCGCGAGACCTACGGGCAGCGGGCGGTGAGCATGCTGTGCGGCGAACAGGTGGTCGCCGAGGTGGGGGCGGACCCGCCGCAGCGTGCGACGGATGCCGACACCGCCATCCAGGCGGGCGACGCGACGAGCCTGCTCTTGCTCGCCGGACGGCCGCTGGCCGCGGGTGACCGCCCGGTGCTCAACGCCGTGGCCAATCAGGCGGCCGGGCTGGTGCGCCAGTCCCGGCTCGCGGAGGAGGCGAGCGCCGCGGCGGCCCTGCTCGAGGCGGACCGTCTGCGCCGCGCGCTGCTGTCCGCGGTGAGCCACGATCTGCGCACGCCGCTGGCCGGGGCTAAAGCGGCCGTCTCCAGCCTGCGCAGCGACGATATCGAGTTCTCCGCGGAAGACACCGGCGAACTGCTGGAGACCATCGAGGAATCGGTGGACCAGCTGACCGCGCTGGTCGGCAATCTGCTGGATTCCTCCCGGCTCGCCGTGGGCGTGGTGAAACCGCAACTGCGGCAGGTGTACATGGACGAGGTGGTGCACCGGGCGCTGGTGAGCGTCGGGATGGGTGCGCGTGGCTTGCGACGCGCCGCGATGGATCGGGTGAAGGTGGAGGTCTGCGACGTGTCCGTGCGCGCCGACAGCGGGTTGCTCGAGCGCGTGGTGGCCAACCTGATCGACAACGCGCTGCGCCACGCCACCCGCGACATGGCCTTCACCCAACCCGGCGGTGCCGGCGACTACCATCCCCCGCCGGTACGCGTCACCGCGGAACGCGAGGGTGATCGGGTGTCCATCGCGGTGGTGGACACCGGCCCCGGCGTCCCGCCGGGTGCCGAAGAGCAACTGTTCGAACCGTTCCAGCGGCTCGGCGACCGGGACAACACCACCGGGGTCGGCCTCGGCCTGTCGGTGGTGCGCGGTTTCGTCGAAGCGATGGGCGGCACCGTGCACGCCGAACCGACCCCGGGCGGAGGATTGACCATGATCGTCGATCTGCCCGCCGCAGCGAACGAAGCGAGCAGCTCATGACGACAGTGGAGTCCACGACCACACAGGAAGTCGCGATGACCGAGAAGAAGCAGGACGCCCCGGCGGTCAAGGTGCTGGTGGTCGACGACGAACCACAGATCGTGCGCGCGTTGCGGATCAACCTGTCGGTGCGCGGCTACGAGGTGATCACCGCGGGCACCGGCGGCGCCGCGTTGCGCGCGGCCGCCGACAAACATCCCGATGTGGTGATCCTCGACCTCGGGCTGCCCGATATCGACGGCATCGAGGTACTCGCCGGGTTGCGCGGCTGGACCTCGGCGCCGGTGATCGTGCTCTCGGCGCGCACCGATTCGGCGGACAAGGTCGAGGCGCTCGACGCGGGCGCCGACGACTACGTCACCAAGCCGTTCGGGATGGACGAGCTGCTCGCCCGGTTGCGCGCCGCGGTCCGGCGCGGCGCCACCGATACCGACGCGTCCGATCCGGTGGTGGTGACCTCGTCGTTCACCGTCGACCTCGCGGCCAAGAAGGTCACCAAGAACGACGAGACGGTGCACCTGACCCCGACCGAGTGGGGCATGCTCGAGATGCTGGTCCGCAACCGCGGCAAGCTGGTCGGGCGCAAAGAGCTGCTGCGCGAGGTGTGGGGTCCGTCGTATGCGACGGAGACGCACTATCTGCGGGTGTACCTGGCCCAGCTGCGGCGCAAGCTCGAGGACGACCCCTCGCACCCCAAACATCTGCTCACCGAAGCGGGCATGGGCTACCGCTTCCAGGAGTGACGGTGCCGCGCGCGTCCTGATCCGCCGCGCGGGGCTTCGCCGGCGGTGCGACGCGCGAATTCGGGTGCGGCGGAGAGCTTGCGCACGATGCGGAATGGGCGACCGACCAGTCGGCGTTGGCAGGCGTGAGTTGATTCCGACAAAGAATGGCAGGATCGGACCCATGGCTGAACCAACCGCTACCTCCGCGAGCACCGCAGCACAACCGACCGAACTCTGGGTCGAACGCACGGGGACGCGGGCGTACACCGGCCGTAGCTCGCGCGGCGCCGAAGTGCTGATCGCCTCGCAGGGCGTGCCCGGCGCCTTCACCCCCGGCGAGCTGCTGAAGATCGCGCTGGCCGGCTGCTCCGGGCTGAGCGCCGACTTCTCCCTGGCGCGCAAACTCGGCGATTCCTTCGACGCGACCATTCGCGTCTCGGGCGACGCGGACCGGGAGAACGAGGTGTACCCGCAGCTGGACGAGTCCTTCGAACTCGATCTCAGCGAACTGGACGAGCAGGCGCGCGAGCGGTTGCTGGTGACGGTGCAGCGCGCCATCGACAAGGCCTGCACGGTGGGCCGCACCCTGCAGGCCGGGACGAAGGTGACCCTGTCCTTCGACATCGAGGCCTGATGGGGGAGGCACTCGAATCCGTCCGGCTGAGCGCGTGGGTGCACGGCCGCGTCCAGGGCGTGGGATTTCGCTGGTGGACGCGGTCGCGGGCGCTGGAGCTCGGGCTGAGCGGGCACGCGACCAACGCGCGCGACGGGCGGGTGCACGTGGTCGCGGAGGGCCCGCGCCCGGACTGTGCGCGGTTGCTCGAACTGTTACGGTCCGGCGATACTCCTGGTCGGGTGACGTTGGTTGTGGAAAGCTGGGAGCCCGCGCGGGGTGATTTGACCGGATTCGAGGAGCGTTAGTGGTGGCTCGGGCTAGGACGGGGACTCGACAGTGAGCACACAGAATCCGGGTGAGGACCGTTCCGGCGCCGGGCCGAACGAGGCCGGGGGTACACCGCCGCAACCGTCGAATCCCGTTCAGCCGCCGTCGAATCCCGGCCAGTCGTGGCACTCCGAGCCGCCGTCGAATGCCGGCCCGCCGAGTGCCGGGCAGCAGTGGAGCGCCGAGCCGCCCGCGGGCGCGATCCCCGGGCAGTTCGGTGCATCGCCGCCGGCCGAACCCGGCGCCGGAGATCCAGCGCAACCCGCACGGCAAGGCAGTGTGCAGCGGCAAGAAGCCGGCGTCACGCAGCCCCGACCGCCCACCGTCGCCGAGGCGCGCGCCAGTGACAAGGCGCGCAAGCGGGCCGAAGCGGCGCAGCGCGCCGCGGCCGCCGCCGAAGATGCCAAGAAGCGCGGCCGCAAACGGGTGATGATCGGCGGCGCCGCGATCGTCGGCGTCGCCGCGCTGGTCGGCGGTGGCTACCTCGCCTACCGCGCGATCACCGCGCCGGACAAGGTCACGGCGTCCTGCGTGAAGACCGAGAACGGCCAGGAAATCGTGGTCGAGGACAGCTACTGCGGCGACGGACGTCCCGGCTTCGTCGGCGACGGTGGACCGCACGTCAGCCCCGGCCTGATCATCCTCGGCGGCGGTCCGCAGTACCGCTACTACTACGGCGGCACCCCGACGATCGGCAAGCCGCCGACCGGCGGCACCACGGTCAAGCCCAAGAGCGCCGAGATAAAGACCAAGAGCGGCACCACCGTGCAGCGCGGCGGGCTCGGCAGCAAGAGCACAGGCAGCGGGTCCTGATGCGGCGCGTACGCAGTACACCCCGCCCGGGGTGGCAGCAGATCACCGAAAGCCAAGGGCTGGTTTATGGTTCGCCGGGCCGCGACGCCAGCGGTCAGCCGCGGCCGTACTGGGACGAATCGGTGCACTACGAGTTCGAGATGCCGGAGATCCTCGCGCTGGAAGCCGATGTCGAACTGCTGCACTCGATGTGCCTGAACGCGGTGGAGCACATCGTGCTCACCGAACGGTTCAAGGATTTCGGCCTGCCCGAATGGACCTGGGGACCGATCGCCGAATCCTGGCGGCGCAGTGACCCGCACGTGTACGGCCGCTTCGATCTGCGCTACGACGCGCGCCGCCCCGCGAAACTGCTCGAATACAACGCCGATACGCCGACCTCGCTGCTGGAGGCGGCGATCGTGCAGTGGCACTGGCTGACCGCGCTGTACCCCGACGGTGATCAGTGGAATTCGTTGCACGAGAAGCTGGTCGAACGCTGGACCGAGCTGCGGGACACGCTGCCGACCGCGCAGCTGCACTTCAGCTGGTCGGGTGCCGACGCCACCGGCGAGGACAACGTCACCACCGCCTACATGCAGGAGACGGCGGCCGAGGCCGGGTTCGACACCATCGCGCTGCCCATCGAAGAGGTCGGATTCGACACGGAGCTGGAACGTTTCGTCGATCTGGCCGAGGCGCCGATCGAAGCGATCTTCAAGCTGTACCCGTGGGAGTGGGCGCTCGACGACGATTTCGGCAAGCGCGTGGTCACGAGCCTGCCACAGACGATGTGGATCGAGCCGCTCTGGAAGACGTTGCTGAGCAACAAAGCGATCCTCGCGGTGCTGTGGGAGATGTACCCCGGTCACCCGAACCTGTTGCCCGCCTACCTCGATCAGCCCAACGAGCTCACCGAGTACATCCGCAAGCCGAAGCTCGGCCGCGAGGGCGCCAACATGACGATCGTCGGCGCCGGGCTGGAGACCGCCACCGGCGGTGTCTACGGCGAAGAAGGCTACGTCTACCAATTACTCGATCCGCTACCGGAATTCGACGACATGCGCCCCGTGCTCGGCGCCTGGATCGTCGGCGACACCGCGGCGGGCCTGGGCATCCGGGAGACCGCCGGATTGATCACCGACGACGGCTCCGCCTTCGTCCCGCACCGCATCGTCAGCTCGTAGCCAATTCACCTGGTAGTCAATACACCTCGGAAGGATCATGATGACCGCAGTCGCCCTCGAATCGGGGTACTGGAGCTCGCTCGGCGAGGGTGTCGGAGCGATCATCCTCTACGCCCTCATCGGTCTGGTACTGATGCTCGTCGGCTTCTACGCCATCGACCTGACCACGCCGGGCAAGCTGCGCGCGCTGGTCGTCGAGGGCAAGCCCAACGCGATCATCGTCACCGCCGCGGGCATGATCAGCATGGCGTTCATCGTGGTGCTCGCCATCCTGGCCGTGGGCGGCGGCGGCAAGCTGTCCGAGGGGCTCATCGCCGCCCTGGTGTTCGGCCTCGTCGGCATTGTCGCGCAGGTCATCTCGGTGCGGGTGATCGAGAAGGCGCTGGGCATCGACATCGGCGCCGCTCTGCACTCCGAGACCTACACCACCGAGGTCCTCGTCGTGGCCGCCGCGCACTTCGCGCTCGGCCTGGTCGTCGCCTTCGCCATCCTCTGATTCGGCCGCGCGGTCCTTACCCGGTCGGCCGGTCGGCCGGTCGGCGGGTGCCAGGCCGAGGGTGTGGCTGAGGTCGCGCAGGCATTCCTCGTAGACCGGCTCGAGGTCCGAGTACGCGAAGTCGAGCTGGTGCAGGACCTCCATGCACAGCAGGCCGTAGAGGCGAATCCAACAGGACAAGAAGACGTGTGCGGCGGCGGGCGGTAGCTGTTCGCCGATGCTCGCCGAGTAGTCGATCAGCTGCTCGCGTAAGGACGCGGGCAGCTCGGCCAGGTCCGGAACCGGGAACGGGCGGGTCTGCCAGAGTTCGATCGTCAGGTCACGCAGCACGCGTTCGAAGCGCTGCCCGGCCCGATGGCGTGCGGAATCGGGTTGCCGGTTCGGTGGCGCGATCGGCGCGGTGAAGATCCAGCCGAACTCGGCCGGGTGCGTGATCGCCCAGGCGCGCATGGCGCGGCAGACCGCGAGGATGCGCTCGCCGACCGGCGCGTGCGCACGAGCGTCGCGCACCGCTTCCATCGCGGCGGCCAATTCGTCGAAGAAATCCGCGGTCACCGCGCCGACCAGGGCGTCGTGGCCGGCGTAGTAGTGGTAGAGCGCCGGTCCGCTCATGCCGACCTGCCGTGCCACCGCGTTGACGGTGACCGCGGCCGATCCCTGCTCGACCAGCAGTGTGCGCACCGCCTCGTGGACTTCCCGCAAGGTGGCCTCGCGTTGCCGTTCGCGCCTGCCGCCGCTCTGTGTCGACATCCTCACCCTTCTGCTGATCTGCCGTGCCCGTTGACAGCTTAGAGCATCTATGGTGTCTTAATGGCTCTAAATAATTTAGAACCTCTAGGGAGTGGGCATGGAACGTTGGCGTTGGGTGCCGGTGGTCGCACTGATCGTGACGGCGGTGTGGTGGCGGCAGTCAAGAGCGGCGCGGTTGCGCGACGGGTCGGTTCCGCTGCGTCAGGCGCGGCGATGAAGGCGCTCGTGGTGGGCGGCGGGATCGGCGGGCTGGCCGCCGCGGTGGCGTTCCATCGACGCGGCTGGCAGGTGGAGGTGCTCGAACGTGCGCCGGAAATCACCGAAATCGGTGCGGGACTGTCGATTCAGCCGAACGGGTTGCGTGCCCTGGACGCGCTCGGCCTCGGGGATCTGTTGCGTACCGGCGGTCCGGCCGGTCCGCCGCAGGGTATTCGAAACATCCATGGCGACTGGCTGATTCGCAATGACACCGAAGAACTCGAACGACGCTTCGGAGCGTGGGCGATCGTGCACCGCGCCGCGCTGGTGGACATCCTGCGTGCGGCCATCCCCGCGGCGGCGCTGCGCCCCGGCAGCACCGTGCGGCAAGTGATCCCCGACGGCACAGTCCATTACGACGGAGGCACCACCACCGCTGATCTCGTGATCGGCGGCGATGGCGTGCACAGCGTGACCCGAAGATCGGTCTGGCCGCGTGCCGCGGGACCGCGCTACGTCGGCTACACCACCTGGCGGCTGCTCACGGCAGGAGGCTCCGTTGAGGGCAGCGTCGAAATATGGGGCAAGGGTGAGCGATTCGGTTACCTGCCGATGCCTGACGGCCGGGTCTACTGCTATCTGATGGGGAATGCCCCCGCCGGCTCCCGCGCGGGGCTCGATGAACTGCGTGCGCGGTTCGCGGACTGGCCGGACCCGGTGCCGGGCCTGCTCGCGGCGGCACACCCGGACGCCGTTCTGCAACACGACACCTACGAGCTGCCGAAGCTGCGCAGCTACGTCAGCGGGAAAGTCGCGGTGCTCGGGGACGCCGCGCATGCCATGGCGCCCAACCTCGGGCAGGGTGCCTGTCAGGCGCTGGAGGACGCTGTCACCCTCGCAGCAGCGGTGGACGCCCACGGGGTCGAGGCGGGGCTGGCGGAATACGACCGCCGCCGCAGGCCCCGCACCCAGATGATCGCTCAGCTCTCGCGCCGGGTCGGGGCGCCCGCGCACTGGAACTCTTCGCTGGCGACCGCGTTGCGGGACACCGCGCTTCCCCTCCTGCCCAGCTCGCTGCTGGGCCGATCGATCACGCCCACCTATTCATGGACGCCCTGATCCGCTGGAACAGTTTCACTCGAAAGGCTGGCGCGATGCCACTTCCTCGAATCGTCATCGCCGTGGTGGCGGTGATCACGATGCTCAGTGCCGTACTCGCCGATCTGATCATACCGGACTTGGCCGCACAGCACGCGTTCAACCCGAACTGGCCGCCGCACGCGAAGTTTCACGACGCCCAGTACATGGTGATGACGGTGCTGCTCGGCCTCGCCGGGTTGGTCCTGGCCCTGCGACCGGGTCGGGATGCGCGACGCGGGACCCTGTGTGCCGCAGCGGTGGTGGCCATCCCGTGGCTCGGGATGGCCGGTGCGCTGCTGTTTCCCGGTACCGCCACCTATGATCCCGAGTTCGCCGGGCGAACGGTTTTCGTGCTCGGCATGCACGGACAGATCTTCATGGCGCTGATCCTGCTCACCGCTCTGTTCGGCGCGACCGCGGCGGTGTGGCGGACGGCGGGTCGCTGACCTCGCGTAGGGTTCCGGGGCGCGGGCGTGTCCCGATCAGCGCGACAGCCGTTGCGGCACAGGAGATCACCACGCTGGTCCAGACCGCTGCGTTCGGTGTGCCGGTCCAGGTGATCGCGATGCCCGCGACCGCGGGTCCGGCGGCCGCACCGATGTTGAAGGTGGCGGTGGCGAACGCGCCGCTCAACCGGGGAGCCGTCGGCGTCGCCGCGCTGACGATCAAGCCGATCAAGGTGGACCCGACCGCGAAAGATACCGCGCCGCAGACGGTGGCCATGAGCAACAGGGCCGGTAGATACGTTGCCGTCAAAGCGGTTGTCGCCCAAGCGAATATCAGGGCAGCAGAGCCGATCGTGACGAGGGGAGTGGCGTAGCGATCGGCGTAGCGTCCGCCGAGGCTGACGCCGAGGAAGGAACCGAGGCCGAACAGTGCCAAAATCACCGGCACCCAACCTTTTCCGGCACCACCGACCTCGGTGGTCAGTACAGCCAGATAGGTGAAGGAGGCGAACGTCGCGGCGTTGACCAGTGCTCCCGCGACCAGCACCACCCGTACCGGCCGTTCGGTGATCGCTTGCCATTCCCGCCGGATCACCCCGCCTTCGGCGGTCGTGACTCGGTCGATCGGCACGCGCACGAGTCCCCAAAGCGCCACCAGCGCAGGAACACCGGCCGCCACGACCGCCCAGAACGCGGCGCGCCAGCCCCACGTCTGGCCGAGGAACGCGCCCGCCGGGACGCCCACGATGCACGCCAGCGTCACCCCGGACAGGATGATCGCCGTCGCTCGGCCCACCCGCGCCGCGCCCACCAGGGCCGGCAACGACGCCAGCGCCACGGACAGGAACCCCGCGTAAGCCATCGCCGCCACCCATCGAGTAGCAAGCAGCACAACGAAATTCGAGGTCAGCGCGCCGACCGCGTGAGCGCCGATGAACAACGCCAGGAACCCGGTCAGCGCGGAGCGCACCGGCCACCGACCCGCGGTCATCGCCATCAGCGGCGCCCCCACGATCATCCCGACCGCGAACAGCGACGTCAGCGCCCCCGCCGCCCCGAGCGACACCCCGACATCCTGCGCTATGGGCTCCAACAAGCCCGACAACATGAACTCCGATGTCCCCTGCGCGAACACAGCGACACCCATAACCCACACCAGAATTGGCACTACAAGACTCCCGGACTCGTTCGACACCGAGCCGCCCACCACTGAAAACTAAGGCGGCAGAGCAGATTCCACCCACAAACGGGCAGCACTCAACGCCGCACAACCAGGTCCCGATCAACGCCACCTGATCACACGACAGGCGGCTAACGTCTAGAAGCCTCCGGAGAAGTCACACGCGCACCCTAACAACCCCGCCCGCCGCCTCTCCACCGATTTTGTGGCGCCGTTGGTTGTCGGACCTGTGGCCTAATCTTCAGGCGCGTTTGCTCGATCTGCCTGTTAAGGAAATCCTTGAATTCTGTCCCTGGGGGAGGTACCGTCGTGGACGAGTGGGAGATCTTCATCACCGATGAGGTAGAGCAGTTCCTCGACGATTTGTGGAAGAACGACCGCCAAACGCACCGATTGGTGAACCAGGCGATCCTGCTGCTGGAGAGAGCCGGGCCCGCGCAGGGGCGTCCGCTTGTCGACTGCATCGCAGGGTCACGGATCGCCAACATGAAGGAGCTGCGACCTGGCTCTGCAGGGAGTAGTGAGATCCGAATATTGTTCGTCTTCGATCCGTGGCGGTCGGCCATTCTGCTGGTCGCCGGGGACAAGGCGGGAGCGTGGCAGCGGTGGTATCGGGACGCGATACCGCGCGCCGAAAAGCTTTACGACGCTTACTTGATCGAGCGACGCGAGGAGTTGCACCGATGACCACTCATCGACGCTGGCGCGACACCGGCCATCTCGACCGTGCGGTCGAGACGGCCGGCGGGCCCGAGGAATTCGAGGCCGGTGTCGAGCAGCTGCAGGACCAGGCGCGCGGCTGGCGACTGGCCGAACTGCGCAAGCACCGAGGGCTCAGCCAAAAGCGAGTGGCGGAGCAGATGGGTGTGTCCGTGGCACGCGTCTCGCAGATCGAAAAGGGTGAGGTCGCCACGCGGGAGGTGTTGGACCGCTACGTATCCGCGTTGGGCGGCGTGCTGAAGCTCGTCGCCGACTTCGGCGACGAGCAGCTGCGGGTGGGTTGAGATTCAGTGGCCGCGGGCTATCCAGTCGGCGAGGGCGGGTTTTTCGGTGCCGATGGTGGTGGCGTCGCCGTGGCCGGTGTGCACGGTGGTTTCGTCGGGGAGGGTGAGTAGGCGGTCGCGGATGGAATCGATGATGGTGTCGAAGTCGGAGTAGGAGCGGCCGGTGGCGCCGGGGCCGCCGGAGAAGAGGGTGTCGCCGGTGAAGAGGGCGGCCGCCGCCGGAACGTGCAGGGAGACCGAGCCGGGGGAGTGGCCGGGGGTGTGCAGGATGTCGATGTCGATGTCGGCCACCGTGATTCGCGGGGTATCGGCCAGCGAACGGTAGTCGACGTCGGGGTGGGTCATCCGCCACAGCGGCTCGTCGCCGGGATGCAGCAGGATCGGCGCGTCCAGGCGGGCGCTCAATTCCGGTGCGACAGTGACGTGGTCGTTGTGGCCGTGGGTGCAGAGAATGGCGACGACGTTGCGTCCGCCGACAGCCGCGGCGATCGCGTCCGCGTCGTGCGCGGCATCGACGACCAGCACGTCCCGGTCGTCGCCGATGAGCCAGACATTGTTGTCGACGTCCCAGGTGCCGCCGTCGAGGGAGAAGGTGCCGGAGGTGACCACGCGCTCGATCACCGGACCACCACCGAACGCAGCACGTCGCCCGCATGCATCGCGGTGAACGCCTGCTCCACCTGATCGAGCGAGATCCGTTCGCTGACAAAGCGTTCCAGCGGCAGCCGGCCCTGCAGGTGCAGGTCGATCAGGGTCGGGAAGTCGCGCTCGGGCAGGCAGTCGCCGTACCAGGAGGATTTCAGCGCGCCGCCGCGGGAGAACAGATCGATCAGCGGCATCTCGATGGTCATCTCGGGGGTGGGGACGCCGACGAGGACGACGGTGCCCGCCAGGTCGCGCGCGTAGAACGCCTGTTTCCAGGTTTCCGGCCGTCCCACCGCCTCGATGACGACGTCGGCACCGAACTCGTCGGTGTACTCCTGGATCTTCGCGACCACGTCCTCGCTGCTCGCATCGATGGTGTGGGTGGCGCCGAAGTCCTTGGCCCAGGTGAGCTTTCGTGGATCGCGATCGACCGCGATGATGGTCTTCGCGCCGGCCAGCCGGGCGCCCGCGATGGCCGCGTCGCCGACACCGCCGCAGCCGAGCACCGCGACGGTATCGCCGCGCGAGACGTTGCCGGTGTTCATCGCCGCGCCGATGCCTGCCATCACGCCGCAGCCGAGCAGTCCGGCCACCGCCGGATCGGCGGCGGGATCGACCCTGGTGCACTGTCCTTCGTGCACGAGCGTCTTGTCGATGAACGCGCCGATGCCCAGGGCCGGGCTCAACTCGGTGCCGTCGGTGAGCGTCATCTTCTTGCCGGCGTTGTTGCTGGCGAAGCAGTACCAGGGACGGCCGCGGCGACAAGCCCGGCATTCGCCGCAGACGGCGCGCCAGTTGAGGACCACGAAATCGCCGGGCTGCACGTGGGTGACCGCGTCGCCGACCGTCTCCACGATGCCCGCGGCCTCGTGGCCGAGCAGGAACGGGAACTCGTCGTTGATGCCGCCCTCGCGATAGTGCAGGTCGGTGTGGCAGACGCCGCAGGCCTGCACGCGCACGACCACATCGTGCGGTCCGGGATCCGGAATCACCACGTCCACGACCTCGACCGGCGCGCCTTTGCTACGGGCGATGACACCGCGCACGGTTTCCGACACCTATGCCTCCTGGGAGTTTTCGTGGACGCGGACCGTCCGGCCGCGAGTTGACCTTTCGTCCATACTGCCGCGCCCGCGATTCGGACACCAGCGGCGGACCGGCCGGGGTTGACATTCCACTATGGAAGGCGCATGATCGAGTCATATTCCACTATGGAGGGTGGAATCGCCGACAAGGACTGCTCATGGACATCTCGACCGGAACGCGCGCCTCGAACGCCGAACGCGACAAGGTGGTCCGGCTGCTCGCCAGGCACCTCGAAGACGGGCGGATCGACCTCGCCGAATACGACCAGCGCACCGCCCAGGTGTACGCGACGACCACCACCGACGACCTGCAACTCGTGCTGTCCGACCTGCCTGAGCTCGCGAAAGAGACTGCCGGGCAAGCAGGCTCACGCATTCCGATCTGGCAGAAGATCGAGGGCACCAGCTGGCTCGGGGTGAGCGTGCTCGTCCTGTTCATCTGGGCCGCGATCTCGCTCAGCGTCGGCGAATTCACCTACCCCTGGCCGATCTGGGTGATCGTCCCGTGGGGCGCGGTCCTCGTCTTCCGCATGCTCACCGGATTCGAATCCGGGAAATACCCCCGCCGCACCCACTAGCTGATCGAAGTCGGCCGACCCCGGCGCTGCCCTTGACGGGTGCCTGGCTCGGTCAGGCGTACAGGGCGCTGGATCGTGCTCCTGCTCCGCGGATGGTCGGCACCGAAAAGGAGTTCGTGCCGTGGACTGTCACGCAGGGGCGACACCACTGTCTGGCCGGCGCGGCTCGGTCCCGGCGATGCAGCACGGCGATGTGCATGCGATGGTGCGGTTCGGCAGAACGCGGGTGAAAGGGCTTAGGGCTGAGGGGGTCTCGTGCCGTATGAGGTGGTCCGGCGCGGGGCTTCGGTGGAATTCGGTGGCGCGACATACCGGCGTCGACGGGAAGGGGCCCGGTACTCGTCCGCTTGCTGCTCGGGCCACGGTTCGGACGCCTCGTTGCGCTGCCTGCCGGGGCGTTCGCTCCACACCGGCGCTGGGCCCCGCCCCAGCGCTTCCGCGCCCGGGGGTGGTCGTCGCGTCGAAAGGGGTTCACGCCGTGGCACTTCGGGGCGGTACGGTGCGTGCCGCGGTTCCTCGTACCGATCAGCGGCGTCCTGCTGATAGTCCGGCTCCGCATACGAAGGCCAAGCACCGGCGGCCTGCCCGTGCCCCTGCGCATCCTCGTACGGCTCACCGACATCCTGCCCATACCCCTGCGCTTGCCGAGCCCAATCGCGACCGGACTCCTGCGGCCGACCACGCGCCCGCCACCGCGGCTCCTCGTACACCACGCTTTCCGGCTCCACCTCCCACACCGACCGCGCCGCAGCAGGCTCGCCCCCACGACCACGCGACCGACGCGCTGAAACCTCGCTCTCCCATGCCGATTGGGCCGTCCCAGGCTCATGGCCTCGGTCGCGCGCTGTCCACGCGGCCGGCTCGCCCTCCCACTCTGCGCGACTCGGAAGTGGCTCCGCCCCGTGGCCATGTGACCGTCCCACGCTATGTTCGGCTTCCCAGGCCGATGCCGCCGCGGCCGCTTGCTCGGCGGGATTGCGCGACCGACGCGCCGATGCCTCTGGCTCCCACGCTGATTGAGTCGACGTGGGTTGATAGCCTCGGTCGCGCGCTGTCCACGCGGCCGGTTCGCCGTCCCCGGCCGGTGCCGGTTCGTCGGAGTGGCGGTGTGAGCGTCGGGCCGAAACCTCGCTCTCCCATGCCGATTGGGCCGACCTGGGCGCATAGCCTCGGTCGCGTGCGGTCAACCCTGCCGATTCGGCCTCCCGCGCTGCGCGACTCGGAGGCGACTCCGCCACGTGGCCATGTGACCGCCGCGCACGGGGTTCGGCTTCCCAGCCAGACTGGGAGGCTTCGTCAGACCGGTTGTACCACTGCCGCCCGGCTGGTTCGCTTTCCCGCGCTGCCCGGGTGGAGGCGGGTTCCGTGCTTGTGCGGGACCGCCGCGCCGGTGGTTCCGATGGCTCCTCGACCTCGTCGGTGCGATTGCGGGACTTGCGGGGTGGGGGTTCGGGGGTGCGTTGGGGCCAGTGGGGGGCGGGGTCGGGTCGGCGTTCGGGTGGGACGAGGCGGGGGAGGCCGGGGACGAGCAGGGGGATCTCCCTGGTGTCCTGGGTGGCGCTGACGCCCTTCTCCCGGTAGGTCGCCGGGATGTCGTGGGCGCGTAGCCAGGCGCCGGGGTCGTGCCGACCGTGCCGATCCAGCTGGGGCACAACATCTTCGAGCAGGTCGAGGATTTCTCCTGCGGGATCGCCGAGGGCGTCGCGGATCGCTGGGAAGGTGTCGGGGTGGAAGATCCACATCCACTCGTACGCGGGATAGGTGCCACCGCGGTCGTGCCCGTGGAAGATGAGATCGCCGGAGCGCCCGAGCTTGGCGCGCATCGACCATCCCTCGGATTCGACCAGGAACTCGGGGGTTTCGCTGCGCTCGTCCCGCACCTCGTCTCGGTCGGCACCGGATCTACCCGGTTTCCACCAACTCTCGGACCCGAGGCCGGACGCTTTGCGCCCGGCGGCGCGAATCCGGGCGGCGACCGATTCGCCGGTGGGCACTCGATCCTCGCGCCGAGTTTCCCGGTGCCCCATACGAGTTGCCGCCCGCTCCGCCCGGTCCTCCGCATACTCCGAGCGAATCCCGCTGGCGCCCCGGCGAACCGAAGCGTGCGCGCTCCGCGCCGCGACCGGTTCCGCCGGAATGTCCGCCTCGTCACCGAGGTACTCGCGGAAATCCGTCAGCTTGATCTCGAACCACGCCAGCCCGATCCCGACGGCCAAGAACAGCCCCGCGCCCGCGACCTCGAGCCACCGATCGGCGAGCACCGCGCTCTTGCTGTACTCGCACGCGTAGAGAAACAGCAGGCTGCCGAGCACCAGAGCCGCGATTCGGGCAAGCCGGAACGCCGTTCTGGTCCCGGTTCGAGCTGGCATCGGCGTGGCGCTCCAAATATTCCCGCTGGCGGATCGACTGGATCGTATGCGGCGTCGTCGCCGCGCGGCAGAGCGTCCGGCAAGTCGGTCCGTCTTTTGGTGTAAAGGTCGCGTCGAGGTCGATCAACAGCCCCGTATTCGTCACCTACCGTCGATACCTGGTGTCGCGGCCGACGGCTCGTGCCGTGAACGCACCGGCCGGGCGCGACGGCCGCCGAAACGCGACATCCGGCTAACTCCGAGCGCATCGAAATACGGGATATCGTGGGCCGACTCGATAACCTACGGGTACCGCCGAACCGTCATGCGGCGACGCGGCCTGTCCCGCGTCGGGACCACTCGGTCCTCGACGGATACCATGACTGGTCGCCTGCATCGATGAGCAGGCGGAATATGGCGGCGTGCACACCGGCAACGAATAACGAAAGGTCGTCGGACTTGCATCTGAAGAGCCTGACGCTGAAGGGCTTCAAGTCCTTCGCGTCCGCGACGACGCTGCGCCTGGAACCCGGCATCACGTGTGTGGTCGGTCCGAACGGATCCGGCAAGTCCAACGTGGTCGACGCACTCACCTGGGTGATGGGTGAGCAGGGTGCCAAGGCGCTGCGCGGCGGCAAGATGCAGGACGTGATCTTCGCGGGCACCGCGGGCCGGGCCCCGCTGGGGCGCGCCGAGGTGACCCTCACCATCGACAACTCCGACGGCGCGCTGCCGATCGACTACGCCGAGGTGTCCATCACCCGGCGTATGTTCCGGGACGGCGCGGGCGAATACGAGATCAACGGCAGCACCTGCCGGCTGATGGACGTGCAGGAACTGCTCAGTGACTCCGGCATCGGCCGCGAAATGCACGTCATCGTCGGACAGGGGCAGCTCTCCGCGATTCTGGAATCGCGCCCGGAGGATCGCCGCGCGTTCATCGAAGAGGCCGCGGGCGTGCTCAAGCACCGCAAGCGGAAAGAGAAGGCGGTCCGCAAGCTCGAGGCGATGCAGGCCAACCTGGCCCGGCTCACCGACCTCACCACCGAGTTGCGCCGTCAGCTCAAACCGCTCGGCCGGCAGGCCGAGGTGGCGCGCCGCGCGCAGACCGTGCAGGCCGACCTGCGCGACGCCCGGATGCGCCTGGCCGCGGACGATCTGGTGACCCGCCGCGGCGAGCTGGAGAGCCAGCAGAGCAAGGAAGCCTACGCCCGCGAGCAGCACATCACCGTGCAGAGCGAACTCGACGCCGCCAATGCCGCGCTCGCCCAGCAGGAATTCCAGCTCTCCCGGCTGACGCCGAGCGCCGAAGCCGCCGCGCAGATCTGGTTCCAATTGTCGGCGCTGGCCGAGCGGGTCAACGCGACCATCCGGATCGCGCAGGACCGGGCCCGCCATCTCGACACCGAAGCCCCGGTCGGCACGGGACGCGACCCGGAACAGCTGGAAGCCGAAGCCGAACGGGTGGAAGCCGAGGAAGCCGAACTGCGCGAGGCCGTCGAGATCGCGACCGAGACGCTCGAGGCGGCCCGGGACGCACTGGCCGAACGCGAACACTCCGCCAAAGCCGCCGAGCAGGCGCACCTCGCCGCCGTGCGCGCGATCGCGGACCGGCGCGAAGGCGTGGCGCGGCTCGCGGGCAAGGTCGACACGCTGCGCACCAGGGCGCAGTCGGTGGACGCCGAGATCTCCCGGCTCACCACCGCGATCGCCGACGCCCGGCAGCGCGGCGAGGCCGCGCAGACCGAATTCGACACGGTGCAGGCCGAACTCACCGAGTTGGACGCCGGCGAGGCCGGCCTGGACGCCCAGCACGAGCACGCGGTGCAGGCGCTCGCCCTGGCCGACCAGCGGGTGACCGAACTGCGCGAACAGGATCGCGAGGCGAGCAAGCGGGTCGCGTCGCTCTCGGCGCGGATCGAGGCGCTCGGCATGAACCTGGCCCGTCGCGACGGTGCGGCCTGGCTGGTCGAGCACCGGTCCCAGGGGCTGCTCGGCCCGCTGTCCGGTCTGCTGCGGGTGCACGGCGGTTTCGAAGCCGCGGTCGCCACCGCGCTCGGCCCGCTCGCCGACGCGGTCGCCGCCGACACCGGGGAATCCGCGCATGCCGCCATCCGCGCGCTGAAGGAAGCCGACGGCGGCCGTGCCGCACTGGTATTCGGCGCCGACGGCGGCCATCGCCCGCATCCCGGACCGCTGCCGGGCGCGGCCCGCTGGCTGTCCGATGTGGTCGAGTGCCCGGACAGCGTGCGCGCGGCGATCATGGCACTCACCGCCGGTATCGCCGTAGCCGATGATCTGGCCGCGGCCCGTGCGGTGATCGCGGCTCGCCCGGACGTGCGGGTGGTCACCCGCGACGGCGACCTCACCGGAACCGGCTGGCTGCTCGGCGGCTCCGATCGCGCGCCCAGCCAACTGGAGATCCAGGCCGATATCGACACCGCCAAGGCCGATCTGGTCGCGGCGCAACGCCGGGCCGAAGAACTGGAAGCCGCGTTGTCCGGCGCGCTGGCCGAACAGGCCGACCGCAAGGACGCCGTCGATCAGGCGCTGCTCGCGTTGCACGAATCCGATCAGTCCCTGGTCGCCATCTATGACCGGCTCGGCCGGCTCGGGCACGCGGCCCGCACCGCCCAGGCCGACAACGACCGGCTGCTCGCCCAGCGCGCGGAAACCGAAGCGAGCCGGGAAGAATCGCTGACCTCGCTCGCCGAACTCGAAGACCGGCTGCGCAACGCCGAACTGGAACAGACCGAGATCGACTCCGACGGCACCGCGGCGGGCACCGAGACCGCGGGCCGGGAACGCGAAGAAGCCGCCGCCGCACTGGCCGAGGCCAGGTCGATGGAGGTCGAGGCGCGCCTGTCGGTGCGCACCGCCGAGGAACGCGCGGAATCGGTACGCGGCAAAGCGGATTCGCTGCGCCGCGCCGCCCGCGCCGAACGGGAGACACGGGCCAGGGCCGAACGGGCCCAGGCCTCGCGTAAGAAGGCCGCCGAAGTCGCCGCCGCGGTCGCCGAATCCGGGGCCAAGGTCGCCGCCGAACTGGAAAAGGTGGTGGCGGAGGCGGGTGCCCGCCGCGACGATCTGGTCCGCCGCCGCGGCGAAGCCGCCGCCCAGGTCGAACAGGTCAAGGAGCGGGTGCGGGCCCTGTCCACCCAGCTCGCCCAGCTCACCGACGCGGTGCACCGCGACGAAGTCGCGAAAGCCCAAGCGGCCCTGCGCATCGAGCAGCTCGAGGCGACGATCTCCGAACAGTTCGGTATCGCGCTCAGCGATCTGATCGCCGAGTACGGTCCCGACGTGCCGTTGCCGCCGACCGACCTGGAATGGCAGGAGTACGAGCAGGCCAAGGAACGCGGCGAACAGGTCACCGCGCCCGCGCCGATGCCCTACGACCGCCAGACCCAGGAGCGGCGCGCCAAACGCGCGGAGAAGGACCTCACCACCCTCGGCAAGGTGAATCCCCTTGCGCTGGAAGAGTTCGCCGCGCTCGAGGAGCGCTACAACTTCCTCGCGACCCAGCTCGAGGATGTGAAGAGCGCGCGCAAGGACCTGCTCGACGTGGTCGCCGAGGTGGACGCGCGCATCCTGCAGGTGTTCACCGAGGCGTGGGAGGACGTGGAACGCGAATTCGTCGGTGTGTTCGCGAAACTGTTCCCCGGCGGTGAGGGCAGGCTGCTGCTCACCGACCCGTCCGACATGCTCACCACCGGTATCGAGGTGGAGGCGCGCCCGCCCGGCAAGAAGGTGAAGCGGCTCTCGCTGCTGTCCGGTGGCGAGAAGTCCCTCACCGCCGTCGCCCTGCTGGTCGCCATCTTCCGTGCCCGCCCCTCACCGTTCTATGTGATGGACGAGGTCGAGGCCGCCCTGGACGACACCAACCTGCGCCGCCTCATCGGCCTCTTCGAGCAGCTGCGCGAAAAGAGCCAGCTCATCGTCATCACCCACCAGAAACCCACCATGGAAATCGCCGACGCCCTCTACGGCGTCAGCATGCGCGGCGACGGCATCACTCAGGTCATCTCGCAACGCCTCCGCGGCGAAAACCTCACGCCCGCGGGCGCGGCGTAAACCGACAGAGTCGGTGATCGACAGTTGCTCGGGGCGTAGTTAAGCTGCCATGCATGGCCGAAGGTGGGGGAGCACCGCGCACCCAGAATTTCGCCGTGGCTCCAGCAGCCTGGAGCCGCTTGTATGAGCCTGTGGGGGAGCTACGGTCCGGGCTGGACTCAGCCGGCATCGGCGTGGACTGGGTGCTGAGCGACGGTTGGCCCGGTAGCCGCGCAGGCATACGACACCGCGCACACCGAATGGGTGAAGCGATGCCCGCAGTCGCTACACCCACGCGATAGACCTGAACTACTAGATGGTGGTCCGGGGGTGAGGCAGTGGGCGACGACCTGAAGTTGGATTGGCAGGTCTACTACTACGACGCCGCCGCGAAATGCCATGAGATCGCGACCAATCTACGTGCTGCGGACAAGCCACTGCACGATGCCGTCAAGAACGACTGTGCGGGCATGGCTGGGGACGCCAACGGCTGCAAACAGTGGGGCACCAAATACGACCAGCTAGCTCAGCAGACCATGCAAACCTGCACCAACCTTGCCGACGCGCTTACCAATTACGGTTACGTCCTCTCCGCGATGGGCTACAACTACGCAGTCGCGAACAACAGCAATCCGTTGCCGCAGCGTCCGGTCGTCGCTCCGCTACCGGAGTACAAGGTCACCATCGCGTCGTCGGTCGGTGACAACGGTCCCGGCGTGCACGAAAAAGACGGCGCCGGCATAAAGGAGTTCTACGACAAGCTGGTCGACAAGATCGGGGAGGAGTTCGGCAAACTTCCCAACGGTGACGTCGACAAGTTGAGCAAGGCATCCACCGCATGGCGCACGTTCGCCGAGCACGCCACGATCACCGGTTCGGCAGGGCAACTCGCGGGTGCCATCGGTTTGTTCGATGGTGTCGCGGACAAGAAGAACCTGGAGCTGGTCCTCGAGAACCTGACCACACTTCGAGACAGCGCCGGCCAGGTCGCTCTGGCCGCACAGAACTTGGCAACGCCGGTGGCTGAATTCCACACCGGCACCGTGGATGCTCGCAAGACGTTCGAGTCCGAGATCAATACTCTCGTCATCGGTGCTGGAATCGCCGTCGCGCTGGGAGTTGTCGCAGCCGCCTTCAGCTTTGGGGGCAGTTTGGCAGTCAGCGGCGGCGCCGTTGTCGGGCTCGTCGCCAACACCATCAACGCCATCCGCACGGCCTATACCGCCAGCAGACTGTATCGAATCGTCGGTCTCACCGCTGCGACCGCAACGGCTGCCGTCGTTCTGACTCATTTCGACAAAGTGCCCAGTGAAGCACTCCTGGACCTGAGCGCAAAACTCACCGCGATTATCGGTATGCGTGTGCTCATCGACGGTGCAGACGGGGTGCAGCCCGGTTCATCGAACGCTTCCAACACGCCCGGAACGACTGAGTACCAGAAGCGCGTCGAAGAACTTGCGCAAGACCCGGCGAAAAACGGGAAAGTGAACCCCCAGTCGAAACGGGAGGCAGAGGTGGGTTTGGGTTTGGAGAACTCCGGCGCGGTCGAAGGACCGATCACCCGAGCTCCGTTGGGAGCCAACGGAGAGGACCAAGGCGAGTTCATCGATGCCTCAGGCAAACGGTGGGACGTGAAAAGCTCACCGGATGTCATTCCGGACTACAGACCGGCCCAGGTTGCGGGCAATCCGATACCCAATCCGCAAACTGATCAGGAATTCACCGAAATGATCGAGGATTCGATCGCAGACGGTGAGGGTGTCATGATCGATCAGAGCGGGATGACGCCCGCCCGGATAGCACGCCTGAAGCAACTGGTCGAGAGTCACCCCGAGTGGCAAGGAAAGGTGCTTTGGTAGAGATGACCACGGCTGATGGTCCCAGTTCGAGCAGTGTCGCCAGGTGGCCTTCGGATTCGGCGGCACATCGAGCATTGGCCGAGTATCTGCAGGTGCTGCCAGCCGATCCTGCTGCTGAGCGGACGGCGGCTACGGTTCTCAACGGGTGGGGAGCGGATTTCTCGGGTGCGGATCTGTCGGGGCTGGACCTGCTCGGTGCGGAGTTGGGCAGCGCGAACATGAGTCGGGTGGTGCTCATCGACGCCGACCTATACACCGCTTCGCTCGGCGAGACTCGACTGGACGGCGCCGACCTCAGCGGTGCGGATCTGCGCAAGGTCCAGGGTCGCGGTTGTAAAGCGCAGTACGCCAACCTTTCCGGCGCCAATCTACAGCGAGCGGATTTCGCTCAGTCGAACTTTCGCGGCGCGGTTCTTCGAGGCACACAGCTCCAACGAGTTACATTCTCAGGGGCGGACCTTCGAGAGGCGGACCTTCGAGATAGTGTTTTCGAGCGGACCAGACTGTCACGTGCGCGCATGGGGGGCTGCCGGGTCGCCGGGGCATCCGGACAGGTCATCGGGCCTGTCGACGTCGGCGTCGACACGTCGAAGCTGCTGGACGGCCCAGAGTTACGCGAGTGGTTCAGCGCCAACGGCGCGCCGTCGGTCGAGGTTCGCCCATCCGCTTAGCTCCTAGGCAGGATTTCGATGCTGATGTATCAGCCCGTGCGGTGTCGAGCTGTGCTCGGCATTTCCGCGGCCCGCCTGGTGAAATCCCGCGGAGACGTCGCCTGCGCGGGATTTCGCGGCTCGGGCCTAGGCGGTGGGGAGTCGGTCGTTGTCGAGTAGGGATTTGATTTGGGCGGCGCCGGTTTCGGCGAGCCAGGTGGCGAAGGTGCGCAGGGTGGGGTGGATGGCGCGGACGGTGTCGATATCGGCGCGCCAGCCGCCGGTTTCGCGCATCAGCCGCCAGGTGTAGGCGATCGATGCGCCGAGGGAGGCGGCGTAGGCCTCGTCCAGTTCCTGATAGCGGACGGGATGGCCGGTGACGGCGGCGATCGCGGCGGCGGCATCCGGCGGGGTGAGGGCGTCGCCGGCCAGCTCCAGGGTCCGGCCGTGGAAACGGTCGGGGTCGGCGAAGGCCAGGGCGGCGACCTCGGCGACGTCGGCCACCGCGATGACCTTCATCGGGCGGTCGGCGGGAAACATGTGCCGGTGTACGCCGTCGACGATGCCGTCGAGCGGCAGGCCGCGCAGCAGATAGTTCTCCATGAACCGGACCGGGCGCAGCAGGGTGTAGCGCGCCCCGCTGGCCGCGACGGCGTGTTCGATGCGCTGTTTGCCGCTCGCGCCCCACGAGGTGTCCTCGTTGAACGAGGCGATACCGGTGAACACGATCTGTGCCACCCCGGCTCGGCGGGCCGCGTCGACGAGCGCTTCGCCGCGTCGCGCTTCCCGCTCGACATCCCAGCCGTCCGGGTCGTAGGCGGCGGGCGGCACCGCGAAAAGGGCTGTGGCACCGGCCAGTGCGGTGGGCAGGGTGGCGGGGTCGTCGAAATCGCCGACCGCGAGTTCGGCGCCCGCCGCGGCGAGCGCTCGCGCGGCCGGCGCGTGCGGGTCGCGCACCAGCGCGCGGACCGCACGCCCGTCGGCGAGCAGTTTGCGGGCGGTCGCGCCGCCCTGCTTGCCGGTGGCGCCGGTGACCAGGATGAGGTGCTGCGAAGAAGACATGCTCGCCTTGTCTGTCGATAGAATCGGGTCGGACAACCCGTATTTCGGGACGGTACGGGTGGCCTGGCCCGCTTGACCAGGTCGAAGAACGGAAGGCCGTAACGAATTGACTGCCCCACCCACCGCCCGCAGCGACGCCACCCGCAATCGCGCCGCGGTGCTGTCCGCCGCACAACGCGCGTTCGCCGAGCAGGGGCCGACGGTGTCGCTGGCGGAGGTGGCCCGGCGGGCCGGGGTCGGCGCGGGCACCGTCTACCGGCACTTCCCGACGAAAGTCGATCTGCTGGAAGCGGTTATGCAGCAGCGCGTGGACCGGCTCGCCCAACTGGCCGCCGATCGGCTGGGCGCGCCGGATCCCGGTGCCGCCTTCTTCGATTTCTGCACGCAGGTGGTGGTGTCGACGCCGGGCAATCAGGCGCTGTGCGATCTGGTGCAGTCCGATGACGGTTGGCCGCGCGCTTTGTTGATGAGTGCGGGCGCACGATTCCATCAGGCGCTGGGCGCGCTGCTGACGGCCGCGCAGCGTCAGGGCGCGGTCCGCCCGGATCTCGAGGTCTCGGATGTGCTGGCGATCTTCACCGGTTGCGTTGCCATCCAACGACTTCAACCGACCGACGGTGCACTGGGCCGGACGGCCGCGTTGGTCATCGATGCGATGCGTGCCCCGGGCGTAACGAATCGTCCCGCCGCGGCGGGCGAAACTCGTAACGAAACGGCGGATAGTAACGAAACGCGGTGCCCGGTGTGCGCCGGTGCCGTCCGGCACTCGGGCACCGGCCGTCGTCCGCGATATTGCTCACCCGCCTGCCGGCAGAAAGCGCACCGTCGCCGCGCGGCGACGACGCGAACACGTGGCGCATAAGCGACACGTGTCGAGACCCGGTCACGGTCGAACGGGACAGGTCGAGCCCGACGGCAGCCGGATCCGGCCGGGCTGCCGTGCGCGGCATGCGGATTACAGCAGGTCGCTGACGTCGTCGGGCACGTCGACGGCGTATTTGCGCAGGATGTCCATCGAGATCACTTCCAGGGCGTTCTCGTGCGTGGCGGCCAGCACCACGGGTGCGGCGACACCGTCCTCGTGCGCGTGTAGCCACCGCACGGCCACCACACACCACCGGTCGCCCGGCTGTAATCCCGGGAAGTTGTTCTCCGGCCGCGGCGTACTCAGATCGTTGCCGATGGACGCCTGATGCTCCAGGAATTCGGCCGTGACGACGGTGCACACGGTGTGGCTACCGAGATCCTCCGGCCCGGTGCTGCAGCAGCCGTCCCGGTAGAAGCCGGTGAGAGGATCGGCGCCGCACTCTTCCAGCGGCCCCCCAAGCACGTTTCGATCGGTCACGTCGCCGATCCTATTGGCACGTCGCGAGAAGTTCCGCAGGACAAGAAATCTCGGGGGTTGTGTGTCGGCACCGGGGCGGCGTGGTAAAGCGGGCCGGTTCGTTCTGCAAGGATGGGGCGCGTGAGTTCCGAAGCCTGGATCATTGTCGCCGTTGCCGCTGCTCTGCTGCTGGTGGTGCTTGTTGTCGGTTTTGTCCGGTACAAGCGCTCTCGGGTCTCTTTGACGCAGCCTGCGGAGCAGCAGCTGACCGACCGGTCCGGCGGATACGCCGCCTCGGGCGGATTCAGTTTCAGTCAAGGCGGCACGGCGACCGCACCCGAACCGCAGCTGGTCGAGCGGACCGATACGGACGGGCAGCCGCACGTCGGCGACGACGCGGCCATCCCCCGGGACGCACCCAAGCGCGGCATCACCAATGTGCAACTGCCCGAGGGCGATGTCGCCGAGGCGCCCGCGGGCGAAACCGCTGCGCCCGAAGTCGAATCGACCGACGTCGCCGCGAACGCACCGGAAACCACCGAAGCACCGGCGGCCGCCGACGCACCGACCACCGCTCCTGCGGACTCATCGACCACCGCATCCGCCGGCGCGCCGACCACCGCTCCCGCGGACGCACCGACCACCGCATCCGCCGGCGCATCGACCGCCGCGCCTGCCGAAACAGAGTCCGCCCCGACCACCTTCCCCGACACCGCCGCGGGCGCCGAGGCCCCCGCCCCGCTCGAGGAGATCGAACCCACCGCGGGCCGGCTGGTCCGCCTGCGCGGCCGCCTGTCCCGTTCGCAGAACGCGGTCGGCAAGAGCCTGCTCGGCCTGCTCGGCGGCGGCGACCTGGACGACGACTCGTGGGAAGAGGTCGAGGACACCCTGGTGCTCGCCGATCTGGGCACCGCGAGCACCGCCGCGGTGGTGGCCCGCCTGCGCGAGGAGATGGCCTCGCGCAGCGTCCGGACCACCGACGCGGCCCGTGCCGTGCTGCGGGACGTGCTGATCGAGGCGTTGCGCCCCGAACTGGACCGCTCGATCCGGGCGCTGCCGCACGCCGATCACCCGTCGATCCTGCTGGTCGTCGGCGTCAACGGCACCGGAAAGACCACCACCACCGGCAAACTCGCGCGGGTGCTCGTCGCGGATGGCCGCCGCGTGCTGCTCGGCGCGGCCGACACCTTCCGGGCCGCCGCCGCCGACCAGTTGCAGACCTGGGGTGAGCGGGTCGGCGCGGAAACCGTGCGCGGCAAGGAGGCCGCCGATCCGGCCGCGGTCGCTTTCGACGCGGTGAGCGCGGGCATCGATCGCGGCGTCGACGTGGTGCTCATCGATACCGCGGGCCGCCTGCACACCAAGACCGGCCTGATGGACGAGCTGGGCAAGGTCAAGCGCGTCGTGGAAAAGGCAATCACGGCTGGTCGCTCTGCAGGCTCCGCTCCTGGTGCGGTCGACGAAGTGCTGTTGGTGCTCGACGCCACGGTCGGCCAGAACGGCCTGATGCAGGCGCGTGTGTTCGCCGACGTGGTCGATATCAGCGGGGTGGTGCTCACCAAGCTGGACGGGACCGCCAAGGGCGGCATCGTCTTCCAGGTGCAGCACGAGCTGGGCGTGCCGGTGAAGCTGGTCGGTCTCGGCGAGGGGGCCGACGATCTGGCGCCGTTCGAGCCGGGCGCTTTCGTGGACGCGCTGCTCGGCTGAGCCACGCTCGCGGACCGACAACGGCCCCGCGCGACAGCATCGTCTCGGCAAACCGGGCTGCTGACCGAATTGTCCGGCTCGACCTGACAACATGACGCGCCATCACGGCGCACACGGCAGTGTTTGCGACGAAACACGCCGAAAACCGAATGTTTGCTACTTCTAGCGGGCCGGTAACCGGCGCTGCGCCGGCTCCGGCCCGCACCTCACCGCCGCCCGGAAACTTCCGGTGTAAACCCCGAAACGTGGCCGCAACACAACTGGCTCATCCGTTCACGCAGGTGAAACACCGCAGCTCTGTAGCTGAAACACCGAGTGACCACCCTTCTGGTCAGGTCCATTTGCCGGAGTCGGCAGGGCCCGAGATGAGGAGGACATTAAGGTGGCATTTCCCCTTACCGGTGCACCGGACACCGGTGACACCGCATGGATGCTGGCGAGCTCAGCGCTCGTGTTGTTGATGACGCCCGGTCTGGCGTTCTTCTACGGCGGCATGGTCCGCTCGAAGAACGTGCTGAACATGATCATGATGAGCGTCAGCGCCATGGGCCTCGTCGGCGTGCTCTGGTCGCTGTACGGTTTCTCGACCGCCTTCGGTGACAACACCTTCGGCCTGATCGGCGACCCGGCGCAGTTCTTCGGGCTGAAGGGTCTGCTCGGCGGCAACGCGGTGGCCGAGGTGAAGGACGCCACCGGCGCCGTCACCACCGCCGCCTCCGGCATTCCGCTCGCGGGCACCATCCCGATGAGCGTGTTCGTCGCGTTCCAGCTGATGTTCGCCATCATCACGGTTGCCCTCATCTCGGGTGCGGTTGCCGACCGCATGAAGTTCGGGGCCTGGCTGCTCTTCGCGGGCATCTGGGTCACGGTCGTCTACTTCCCGGTCGCGCACTGGGTCTTCGACTTCGACGCCAAAGACGCCGACGGCAATGTCGTGCACGAGGGCGGCTGGATCGCCAACAAACTGCTCGCGGTCGACTTCGCCGGTGGTACCGCGGTGCACATCAACGCCGGTGCGGCCGCGCTCGCCCTGGTGCTGGTGCTCGGCAAGCGCAAGGGCTGGCCGACGACCGCGTTCCGCCCGCACAACCTGCCCTTCGTCATGCTCGGCGCCGGCCTGCTGTGGTTCGGCTGGTTCGGGTTCAACGCCGGTTCCGCGCTGACCTCCGGTGGTCTCGCGGGCACCACCTTCGTGACCACCGCGGTGGCGACGGCCGCGGCCATGCTGGCCTGGCTGCTGGTGGAGAAGCTGCGCGACGGGCACGCCACCTCGCTGGGCGCGGCCTCGGGCGTCGTGGCCGGTCTGGTCGCGATCACGCCGTCCTGTTCGTCGGTGAACGTGCTCGGCGCGCTCGCGGTCGGCGCGGTCGCGGGTGCGCTGTGCGCCCTCGCGGTCGGCCTGAAGTTCAAGTTCGGGTTCGACGACTCGCTCGACGTGGTGGGCGTGCACCTGGTCGGTGGCATCGTCGGCACCCTGATGGTCGGTTTCGTCGCCGCGCCCGAGATGGGTGCCGCGAAGACCGGCCTGTTCTACGGCGGCGGTATCGATCAGCTGTGGCGTCAGGCGGTGGGTGCCGGTGTGGTACTTGCCTTCTCCTTCGTCGCCAGCCTGATCATTGCCTATATCGTGAAGTTCACCATTGGGCTGCGCGCGAGCGAAGAAGCGGAGTCGGTGGGCTTGGACGAGTCCGAGCACGCCGAATCCGCATATGACTTCGCCGCCGTGGGCAGCACGGCACGTTCGGCCGTCAAGGAGGCATGACGAACATGAAACTGATCACCGCAATCGTCAAACCGTTCACCCTCGAGGACGTCAAGACCGGTCTCGAGCAGGCGGGTGTGCTCGGCATGACAGTCAGCGAAGTGCAGGGATATGGCCGCCAGAAGGGGCACACCGAGGTCTATCGAGGTGCCGAGTACTCCGTGGATTTCGTGCCGAAGGTCCGGGTCGAGGTGGTCGTCGACGACGCGTCCGTGGACAAGGTCGTCGAGGTGATCGTCGAGGCCTCGCGCACCGGCAAGATCGGCGACGGCAAGGTCTGGGTGACGCCGGTGGAGACGATCATTCGCGTCCGTACCGGCGAACGCGGTACCGACGCGCTGTAGATCTCGAATATCTGAGCTGAGCGGCGGCCCCGCTCCCACCGGAGCTCCGGTCGGGGCGGGGCCGCGACTGTTAGGGATGGGCGGTGGGTTGTGGCAGGTCAGCACGAGCACGACGGCAAGGTGTCCAACGGGGCGGCGGATCTGGTCCGCGCGCGCGGCCAACTGCTCGACGGCGGGGTGCCGCGCAATCCCCGGCTCGACGCCGAGTCCCTGCGGCAGGCCCTGGTCGACCTGTTCGAGCTGTGGCTCACCAGTAAGGGCGCCGAACTCGGCATCACCCGCGACAGCGGACTGGCCGTGGTCGCGGTCGGCGGTCTGGGCCGTGCGGAGATGCTGCCGTACTCCGATCTCGACCTGGTGCTGCTGCACGACGACGTCGATCCCGCCCGGGTCGCCGAGGTCGCCGATCAGCTCTGGTACCCGCTGTGGGACGCCCATATCAAGCTCGATCACAGCGTGCGGACCGTCCCGCAGGCGCTGCGCGTCGCCTCGGACGATCTCATCGCCGCGCTCGGCATGCTGGAGGCCCGGCATATCGTCGGCGATCAAGAGCTGAGCAACTTGCTGATCGGCGGGGTGCGCCGGGAATGGCGCAACGGAATCCGTTCCCGGTTCGACGAATTGATCGCTCAGGCACAGGCCCGGTGGGAGCGCAGCGGCGAGATCGCGCACCGCGCCGAACCGGATCTGAAGAACGGCCGCGGCGGCCTGCGCGATATCCAGCTGCTCGACGCGCTCGCCATCGCCCAGCTGACCGATGCGATGCCCGGCCTCGGTCCCGACGTGCCGGGCGGCGGCCTGAAACAAGCGCACCGGCGACTGCTCGACGTGCGGACCGAGCTGCATCGGGTGGCGGGCCGGGCCCGCGATCAGTTGCGGGCCCAGGACGCCGACGAGATCGGCGCGGCGTTGCGCATCGGTGACCGGTTCGATCTCGCGCGCACGCTCAGCGATTCCGCGCGCACGGTCAGCTATTCCGTCGACGTCGGATTGCGTACCGCGGCAAACGCTTTGCCCCGGCGCGGGCTGGCTCGGCTGCGTCGGATGCCGGTGCGCCGGCCACTCGATGAGGGGGTGGTCGAGCACGGCGGCGAGGTGGTGCTGGCCAGAGACGCACGGCCACAACGCGATCCGGGTCTGATCCTGCGGGTGGCCGCGGCCTCGGCGCAGACCGGGCTGCCGATGTCGGCCACCACGCTCAACCGGCTCTCCGAGGACGCGCCCGAACTGCGCGAGCCCTGGCCCAAGGACGCGCTGAACGATCTGCTCGTGTTGCTCGGCGCCGGCCGCGGCGTCATCGACGCGATCGAGGCGCTGGACCGAACGGGCTTGTGGGGCAGGCTGCTTCCGGAATGGGGTGCGGTGCGCGACCTGCCGCCGCGCGACGCCCTGCACACCTGGACCGTGGACCGGCACCTGATGGAGACGGTGGCCTACGCGAGCGGGATGAGCACCCGGGTGGCCCGGCCCGATCTGCTGGCGCTCGGCGCGCTGCTGCACGATATCGGCAAGGGGCGCGCGGGCGATCACAGCGTGGTCGGCGCGGAACTGGCCACCCATATCGGCCGCCGGCTCGGGCTGTGGCCGTCGGACGTGCGCACGCTCAGCGCGATGGTCCGCCACCATCTGCTGCTCCCGGACACCGCCACCCGGCGTGACCTGGCCGACCCCGCCACCGTGCAGCATGTCGTCGACGCCCTCGACGGCGATCCGGAACTGCTGGAACTGCTGCACACCCTCGCCGAAGCGGACTCGCTGGCCACCGGGCCCGGCGTGTGGGGCGACTGGAAGGCCTCGCTCATCGGCGATCTCGTGCGCCGGTGCCGGCTGGTGCTGGCGGGCGGTGAACTGCCGCAACCGGAGCCGATCGCGCCGGAACTCGTCGCGAAGGCCAAAGCGGGCGGCGTGCACGTCGAGCTGAAGCCGGGGGAGAGCAAGTACACCTACGCGGTGACGGTGATCGCGCCCGATGGCGCCGGACTGTTGTCCGACGCTGCCGGGGTGCTCGCACTGCACTCGTTGCGGGTGCTCTCGGCCGCGCTCGGCAGCGAGGGCGAGTCGGCCATCGACACCTTCGTGGTGTCGCCCAAGTTCGGTGATCCGCCGGATGCCGGACTGTTGCGCCAGGAACTCATCCGGGCCATCGGCGGCGACCTCGACGTCGCGGCCGTGCTCGCCAAACGGGAACGGGAGGCGGGCGGCGTCAAGCCGAGCGAGTACGCACAGGCGCAGCCGCGGGTGCTGTGGTCGGGCACCTCGGCGCCGGGGCAGGTGCTGCTCGAGTTGCGGGCCGAGGACCGGATCGGGGTGCTCAGCAGGCTCGCCGCAGCACTGGAGAACTGTGGCGCCGACGTGCGCTGGGCCAAGGTGGTGACCATGGGTTCGGCGGTGGTCGACACCTTCTGCCTCGACCTCGGCACCGCGGACGGACCGGACCGGCGGACCGAGATAGAGCAGGCGATCCTGGCGGTCGTGCCGCGTCCCGCGCCGAAGAAACCGGAGGCGGGTATGCCCGGTCCGGAGATCGTCGGGACCTGACACGCCACGAAGTAACCAATCTGTTGCACACGATTTGCTGTAACCCATATGTCGGCGCCTCCGGTCGTTTTAGGATCAGAGCATTCGGCTATCGCTGCATGAGGGGAGCACGTCGTTGGCAATTGAAGTTGTTTCGGCGTCGATGATGACGAGCGACGAGACCACGCATATGGCGCGGTGCGTCGGCGGGGACCGCTGGGTTGTTTCCTGGCTTCCCGGTCGCACATTGACCGGACAACAGGCCGTGACCGCGATGACCATCGCCTCGACGGTGGCCAGCTCACGGATCCCCACCACGACGGAATGGGCCATCCTCGACGACCTGGCCCTGGAGCTGGGACTGACCGCGCGCGAGGCGGTCTACATGGTCGCCAAGGAGAACCACGACTACCGCAAGACCGCCAAACCGCGTCGCCGTTCGCTCGACTGATCGACCCGTTCCGACCTCGAAGGACGCACCGCCTGCGCGGGTGGGTCGGCTATCCCATTACCCTGGGAGGCAATTGACGTCCCCCGAGATCAGGAGCGCGATCGGTGTTCGAATCCCTGTCCGACCGGCTTACCGGTGCCCTCAAGGATCTGCGCGGTAAGGGGCGTCTGTCACCGGCCGACATCGACGCCACCTGTCGCGAGATCCGGCTGGCGCTGCTCGAAGCCGACGTCGCGTTGCCGGTGGTGCGCGGCTTCATTGCCCGAATCAAGGAGCGCGCCAAGGGCGCCGAGGTCTCCGCCGCGCTGAATCCGGCGCAGCAGGTCGTCAAGATCGTCAACGAGGAACTCGTGACGATCCTCGGCGGCGAGACCAGGCGGCTCACCCTGGCGAAGAATCCGCCGACCGTGGTCATGCTGGCCGGTCTGCAGGGCGCCGGTAAGACCACGCTCGCCGGCAAGCTCGCGAAATGGCTGAAGGGCCAAGGGCATCAGCCCTTGCTGGTGGCCTGTGACCTGCAGCGGCCCGGTGCCGTCACGCAGCTGCAGGTGGTCGGTGAGCGTGCGGGCGTGCCCGTCTTCGCGCCGCATCCCGGCACCTCCACCGGCGGCGGCGAGAACGCGCTGGGCGTCACGGCCGCCGACCCGGTCGAGGTGGCCCGCGGCGGTATCGCCGAGGCCAAGTCCAAGCAGTACGACGTGGTCATCGTCGACACCGCCGGTCGCCTCGGCATCGACGAGGAACTGATGCGCCAGGCCGCGGGCATCCGCGACGCCGTGCAGCCCGACGAGACCCTGTTCGTGCTCGACGCCATGATCGGTCAGGACGCGGTCAACACCGCCGAGGCGTTCCGCGACGGCGTCGGCTTCACCGGCGTGGTGCTGACCAAGCTCGACGGTGACGCCCGCGGTGGCGCGGCGCTCTCGGTGCGCAACGTGACCGGCGCGCCGATCATGTTCGCCTCCACCGGTGAGAAGCTCGAGGACTTCGACGTCTTCCACCCGGACCGGATGGCCAGCCGCATCCTCGGCATGGGCGACGTGCTCAGCCTGATCGAGCAGGCCGAGCAGATCTACGACGCGCAGCAGGCCGAGGAGGCCGCGCGCAAGATCGGCAGCGGCGAGCTCACGCTGGAGGACTTCCTCGAGCAGATGCTCGCGATCCGCAAGATGGGCCCGATCGGCAACCTGCTCGGCATGCTGCCCGGTGCGGGCCAGATGAAGGACGCGCTCGCCGCCGTCGACGACAAGCAGCTCGACCGGGTGCAGGCGATCATCCGCGGCATGACCCCGGCCGAACGGGACAACCCGAAGATCATCAACGCCTCCCGCAGGCTGCGCATCGCCAACGGCTCGGGCGTCCAGGTGTCCGACGTCAACCAGCTCGTCGACCGCTTCTTCGAGGCCAAGAAGATGATGGCCGCCATGGGCCGCCAGATGGGCATGCCCGGTGCCCGCCGCGGCAACACCAAGAAGGGCAAGAAGGGAAAGAAGGGCGGTCGCGGACCGACCCCGCCCAAGGCCCGCGGCGGTTTCCCGGGGATGCCCGCCGGCATGCCGGGGATGCCCGCCGGAATGCCCGACCTGTCCAACATGCCGCCCGGCTTGGACCAGCTCCCGCCCGGCCTGGAAGGTTTCGACATCTCGAAGCTGAAGTTCCCGAAGAACTGACCGTTGCCGCGCACGTTTCCGCCCGCCGCGCACGAATTCGCTGACGAATTCGTGCGCGGCGCGCCGTTACGCGCGCGTCGGCGGAGGCGCGGCCCGCACTCGCACACAGTAGGTTGGGGACAAAGGAGGTCTCTGTGCATCTGCGTGGCGTGCTTCTCCCCGGTGACGAGGTCCGCGACCTGTGGGTGCGGGACGGAACCGTGTCGTTCGAACCTGTACCCGGAGCCGAAACACTGTGCCGCACAGGGTGGATCGTGCCGGGACTGGTGGACGCGCACTGTCACGTCGGGATCCGCTACGGCGGTGGTGACGAGGACCGGGCGGGGGCGATCGCGCAGGCCGAGACCGAACGGGACGCGGGCGCGCTGCTGCTGCGCGACGCCGGGTCGCCGATCGACACGCGGTTCATCGACGACCATCCGGAACTGCCGAAGATCATCCGCGCCGGTCGCCACATCGCCCGCCCGCGCCGCTACATCCGGGAACTCGGCATCGAGCTGGACGACGAGCGCGACCTGCCGGAGATCGTGGCCGAGCAGGCGCGCTTCGGCGACGGCTGGGTGAAGATCGTCGGCGACTGGATCGACCGGTCGGTGGGGGATCTGCGGCCGCTGTGGAGCGACGCGATCCTGAAGGAGGCGATCGACGCGGCGCACGCCAACGGCGCCAGGGTCACCGCGCACGTGTTCGGCGAGGACGCGCTGCCCGGCCTGATCGGCGCGGGCATCGACTGCCTGGAGCACGGCACCGGCCTCACCGACGACACCATCGAGTTGATGGCGGCGCACGGCACGGCGCTGGTGCCGACCCTGGTCAATATCGACACCTTTCCCGACATCGCCGACAGCGCGGGCAAATTCCCCGTCTACGCCGCGCACATGCGTGACCTGCACCGCCGCGTGCGAACCACCGTCGCCAACGCGCACGACGCGGGCGTGCCGATCTTCGCGGGCACCGACGCCGGCGGTTCGATCCGGCACGGCCGCATCGCGGACGAGATCGCCGCGCTCGGCGGCGCGGGCCTGTCGCCGCACGACGCACTGGGCGCGGCCTCGTGGGATGCCCGCACGTGGCTCGGCCGTCCCGGCATCGAACCCGGTGCCCCCGCGGATTTCGTTGTCTACCAGGAGGATCCCCGCGCTCACCCCGAGACCCTCACCGCGCCGTACGCGGTGATCCTGCGCGGGCGCGTGTACGCCCAGCGCGACCCGGTCACGGGTCACCGCTGACAAGATCAGGGGGAACTGGTGGCGGCGGCCTCTCGCGAAACGCCGCCACCAGTTCCCCCTGATCTCGAGCGCTCGGTTCAGGTGCGCCAGTGGCGGATTTCGTGTGCCCAGGCCTGGAGTCCCGCTGCGAAGCCGGCGCGCTGCTCCGGTGTGAGGGTGGCCATCGCGGCCAGGAGCGGTTCGGCGCGGCGGGCGAGGAAGGTCTCCATGTGTTCGCGCCACCGCGGCAGCAGCGCGACCAGGGTCCGGCGGCGGTTGGCCGGATCGGGTTGTCTGCTCACCCAGCCCGCGCGGTCGAGGTCGCCGACCAGTTCGCTGACCGTGGACAGGGCCAGGCCCATGCGCCCGGCCAGCTCGCTGACGCTGAGCGCCGCCTCGGGCACCAGCTGCACGCAGACCGCGCCGTGCCGGGCGGTGAGACCGTGGGCGGCGAACGAATCCTGATGCGCGACAGGCATATCGGAGCGTGCCTTGTCGAAGAAGTTGGCGATCAACGGTACGTAACCGATCACCTCGGTGATCTCCGCACGGTTCGGCAGCCGGGGTGCGCTGGGCTTGTCGGGCATGGGTACAGCATATATATTCGGATTTACGAACTATTCGTATATCCAAACCATTGGGGGTTGGGGTGTCCAGCTATCAGGACGCGGTCGTCGATGCACTCGAGCGCCTCGACGACCTCGGTTACGAACGCAATCTCGGCGGCGGCGATCTCGCCAACCACGGGCCGATGGGCGCCGAGGCGCTGGCGGTGCTCGGTCACGGTGACGCGGTGCCGGCTTGGGTCGCGACCTACCGCAAGGCGGCGCCGCATCACGAACCGCCGGTGCCGTACCAGCGGATCGACGGCACCGACGAGGCGGAGTGGCGGGCCGCGCTGGGCGATATCGGTCGCGCGGGCGACTTCGAGGAACTGTTCCTGCGCGAGATCGCCGAGGAAGGCTGGCAGGCCGTGCTGGTGCGCTGGTGGCCGCGGTTGCTCCCGGGTCCGATGACCGGACTGACGCACGGGTTGATCCGCACCGCGCACGCGGTGCGCGGGCTGTCCGCGGCGCCACCGACTCCGGTGCAGCTGCGCGAACTGTCCCGCGGGCTGGGTTACTGGGCCGCCCGGTTCGTCGACGCCCCGTGGGCGGGCACGTTGACCGGGCAGCTGCCGGTACCCGCCGCGCTGGCCGCGGTGCCGCGCCTGCCCGAACGGCCGCGCAGCCCGCAGGAGGGGTTGGCGCGGATGCGGAATCCACAGGCGATGCCGGGCTACACCGACGCGCTCACCGCGCTCGCCGCCGACCACACCGACCGGCTGATCTCGGAGATGACCGCGACCTACGCCGGGGTGTGCGTCGCGCATTCGGGCGCCGGGTTCCCGATCCCGCTGTTGCACGGCGTCACCGCACCCGCCGCGGCCCGGCTCGTGCTGCCGCAGTTGCCGCCGGAGCTGCACGGCCCGACCGTGGCCGCGCTGTGGCAGGCCCAGGTGACGCTGCTGATGATGGTCACCGACGGCCGTGCCGGCGAGGACACCGCCCTGGCCGACGCGCAACGGGCCGAGGTGCCGGCCTGGGACGAACTGGTCGGGCGGGCCGTCGACCACGGCGACGAGCACGTCATCAAGTTCACCGAGGCCTGCCTGCGTGAGCACACCCTGCGCCCGGATCCGCGCTATGCCTGGGCGGTCGATCTCGCGCAGCGCCAGATCGAGCGTCCCGACGCCGAAGGCGGTTCCGCGGTCGCCGTACGATTCGCCCGTCCGGCCGACTGAGCGCCCTGCCACCGGCGGTGCACCGCCGGTGGCCCGCGTAGGGTCGGCTCTCATGAGCATTCGCCTCGGCTATCAAATGCCCAACTTCACCTACGGTCAACCGGTGCGTGAGCTGTTCCCGACCGTGGTCGCGCAGGCCAGGGCGGCCGAGGCCGCCGGTTTCGACACGGTGTTCGTGATGGACCACTTCTATCAACTGCCGGGGCTGGGCACGCCGGACGATCCGATGCTGGAGTCCTACACCGCGCTGTCCGCGCTTGCCGCGTCGACCGAGCGAATCCAGTTGTCGGCGTTGGTGACCGGCAACACCTATCGCAATCCGGCGCTGCTCGCCAAGACCGTCACCACCCTGGACCTGGTCAGCGGCGCTCGCGCGGTGCTCGGCATCGGCGCGGGCTGGTACGAACTCGAGCACACCTCCTACGGTTTCGAATTCGGCACGTTCACCGAGCGTTTCGAGCGGCTCGACGAGGCGCTGCAGATCATCCGGCCGATGCTGCGCGGCGAGCACGCCACCTTCGACGGCAAGTGGTACCAGGCCGATCGCGCCATGAACGAGCCGCGGCTGCGCGACGATCTGCCGATCATGCTCGGCGGTTCCGGGGAGAAGAAGACCTTCGCCCTGGCCGCGCGGTACGCCGATCACCTCAATATCGTGTGCAACGCTTCGGAATTGCCGCGCAAGATGGCGGCCCTGCACCAGCGCTGCGCCGAGATCGGCCGCGACCCGGCGACCCTGGAGGTCAGCTACCTGTGCATGCTTTTCCTCGACGAGGACGGCGACCAGGCACGCAAGCAGCAGCGAGACTTCCTGCGCGGCAACGGCATCGAGTTGTCCGATATGTCCGAGGCAGAGCGGGCGCAGTCCGTCGCGGATCGGCAGTTCGCCGGTGATGCCGACGAGGTCGCCGAGCAATTGCAGCGCCGCGTCCTCGATCACGGCGTGCAAGGACTCGTCGTCAACATGCTCACCAACGGCCATCAGCCGGGTGCGGTCGAACTGGCGGGGCATGCCCTTGCGCCGCTGGTGCGTTGATCGAACGCGCCCTGAAAACTGTTGGGAGTACGGAAACTTTTCCGGTCGATAGAATCGGCAACGTGACAGCGTCCACACCGGAGCGGCGGGGTTCTTACGGATTCGACGCGCCACCGATCATGGTCCTGCTAGGCGTGCTCGCGCTCGGATTCCTGATCGGTGCGGTGGTCGACGTGCTGGTCGGCGAACTCGCATCGGCGGCGGTGCTGGTGTTGATCGGGCTCGCGATGGCCGCGCAGTTCAGCCTGTTCCTGCACGCCACCCGGCGGGGCAAGTTCCGTGCCTGGGACGGACTGCTGGACGACCTGCGGCTGCGCGGCGACGAGCGCCTGCTCGATCTCGGCTGCGGGCGCGGTGCGGTGCTGCTCGCCGCGGCCAAGCGGCTGCCCGAGGGCAAGGCCGTCGGCATCGATCTGTGGCGTTCGGTCGACCAATCCGGCAACAATTCCGCGACCACCGCGCAGAACGCGGTCGCCGAGCAGGTCGCGGACCGGATCGAACTGCACACCGGCGACATCACCTCGTTGCCGTTCCGGACCGGCGAGTTCGATGTCGTCGTCTCCAGCCTGGTCATCCACAACATCAAATCCTCGGCGGGGCGCGCCGCCGCCGTGCGGGAGGCGCTGCGCGTGCTGCGGCCCGGCGGTCACCTCGTCCTCGTCGATATCGGCCGGACCGGCGAATACGAGACCACCCTCGTGGCCAACGGCGCGCAAGCCCTGCGCGCCCGCACCCTCGGCTGGCAGGTCTGGTGGGGCGGCCCGTGGATGCCGACCCGCACCCTGAGCGCCACCGCCCCACCCGCCGCCGCCTGATGTATTCCGGTGCGAGAAGTGTTCGGTGAAGGACTCCGTAGCCTCAGTTGAACAGGTTCGCGATGCCGGATGCGATGGCGCGTAACAGGCGGAAGCCGCCCGCGGTGGCGTATTCGACGGCGACCTCCTGACCCATGTCGGTCACGGTCTCGCGGGCTGTCTGGCGCGCGGTGCTGCGCCTGCGTCTGCGGCGGCGAAAGATCCCCATGACCTGTTATATGAGCGGACCGCCCCCAGCGCAACAAGTCCAGGCGATTTCAGGTGCTCGCGGTCCATCTGGCACAATGAACCACCGTCCTTCCGGACGAAGTGTCAGCCCGTCTCCGGTTACGTACCGCGCGGCGGTCACACACTCCAAGCGCTAAACCGGGCTCGCAGACCATGCGGGTCGCTGAATTGCGCCGTGACCAACCAATGAAAGAGGCAGAACAAGCATGGCTGTTCGCATCAAGCTCACCCGTATGGGCAAGATCCGCAACCCGCAGTACCGCATCGTCGTCGCGGATGCCCGCACCCGCCGGGACGGCCGGGCCATCGAGTCCATCGGCAAGTACCACCCGAAGGAAGAGCCGTCGCTCATCGAGATCGATTCCGAGCGCGCTCAGTACTGGCTGGGTGTCGGCGCGCAGCCGACCGAGCCCGTCCAGCGCCTGCTGGAGATCACCGGTGACTGGCAGAAGTTCAAGGGCCTGCCGGGCGCCGAGGGCACGCTGAAGGTCAAGGCCGCCAAGGCGTCCAAGCTGGACCTGTTCAACGCCGCGCTGGCCGCCGCCGACAACGCCCCGACCACCGAGGCCGTCACCCCGAAGAAGAAGGCCGCCAAGAAGGACGAGGCCGCCGTGGCCGAGACCGAGGCTGCTGAGTAATGAGCGCAGTCGTCGCCGATGCTGTGGAACATTTGGTTCGCGGCATCGTCGCGAATCCGGATGACGTCCGCGTCGAGCTGATCACCGGCCGCCGCGGACGCACCGTCGAGGTGCACGTTCACCCTGATGACCTGGGCAAGGTGATCGGTCGCGGCGGTCGTACCGCGACCGCGCTGCGCACCCTGGTCGCCGGTATCGGCGGCCGGGGCATCCGGGTCGACGTGGTCGACACCGACCAGTAGATGGAACTTGTCGTAGGACGCGTCGCCAAGTCGCACGGCGTGCGTGGCGAGTTGGTCGTCGAGATACGCACCGACGAGCCGCAGGCCCGGTTCGCGCCGGGCAGTACGCTGCGCGGACGGCTGGCGCGGTCCAAGGAAGTTCGTGAGTTCACCGTGGAGTCGGCCCGAGAGCACTCGGGCCGGCTTCTGGTGTTTCTCGACGGCGTCAGCGGGCGCGAGGCGGCCGACGCGTTGCGCGGAATGCTGTTCGTGGTGGACAGCGCCGACCTGCCGCCCTCGGACGATCCGGACGAGTACTACGACCACGAACTCGAGGGGCTGACCGTCCGGCTCACCGACGAGACCGTGGTCGGCACCGTGCGCGAGGTCCTGCATTCGGCTGCGGGAGAACTGCTTTCGGTGCGGGCCGCCGCGGACGGCCGGGAGATCCTGATCCCGTTCGTCACCGCGATCGTGCCCACCGTCTCGCTGGCGGATCGGCTGATCGTCATCGATCCGCCCGAGGGACTGCTCGATCCGGAATAGGGGGATGAGCGTATGAAACTCGACGTCGTCACGATCTTCCCCGAGTACCTCGAGCCGTTGCGGACCGCGCTGCTCGGCAAGGCCATCGACAAGGGCCTGATCTCGGTCGCCGTGCACGATCTGCGCGACTGGACGCACGACGTGCACAAGTCTGTCGATGATGCCCCGTACGGCGGCGGCCCCGGCATGGTCATGAAGCCGACGGTGTGGGGCGACGCGCTGGACGCGGTCTGCCCCGACGACGCGCTGCTCGTCGTCCCGACGCCCGCGGGCGTCCCGTTCACCCAGGCGACCGCGCAGCGCTGGGCCACCGAGGACCATCTCGTCTTCGCCTGCGGCCGGTACGAGGGCATCGATCAACGTGTCTTCGACGATGCGGCCCGTCGGGTGCGCGTCGAAGAGGTGAGCATCGGCGACTACGTACTGATCGGCGGGGAGGCCGCGGTGCTCGTGCTGGCCGAGGCCGTGGTCCGGCTGATCCCCGGTGTGCTCGGCAATCAGCAATCCCACCAAGAGGATTCGTTCTCCGACGGTCTGCTCGAGGGCCCCAGCTACACCCGTCCGGTCACCTGGCGCGAGCTCGAGGTCCCGCCGATCCTGCTCTCCGGCGACCACGCCAAAGTGGCCGCTTGGCGCCGCGAGCAGTCCCTCGCGCGCACCCGTGAGCGCCGTCCCGATCTCCTGCCCTGACCTACCAGGCCCAGGCCCTGTCTAGGGCAGCAGCCCGTGCCGCCGCGCCGCGACCACCGCCTCGTGGCGTGAATGCGCGTCCAGTTTCGTCATCGCGTTGCGCAGGTAGCTCTTGACCGTTTCCGCGGCGAGCGAGAGCCGTTGCGCCGCCTCCTGATTCGTGCAGCCGAGGGCGACCTGCGAGAGCACGTCCAGTTCCCGCCGGGACAGCTGGGGTGCGTCGGCGGCGGGTGCGCCGACCATGACGCGGGTGAGGCGTTCACACACCGTGTGCAGCCGGCCGCGCAGGTTGTCGTCGTCGGCCGAGCGGGCCATGCCGCGCAGTTCGGCGTGGATGTCGCGGAGCTCCTCGGCGACCGCGGGCGCGGTGTCGGAGGCGGGCGCGGTCATCTCCAGCAGGCGCAGCCTGCGGTCCACCTCGTCCCGGATGGCGATCTCGGTGGCCAGCCGGCGACCCGCCTGCACGACCAGATCGGCGGTGCGGTCGCCGATCGGACTGGCGCCGCGGGTGGCGGCGTAGAGCACGGCCCGCGAACACTGGCCGACCACCACCGGCACGGCGACGATCGACCGCAACCCTTCGCCGGACACCGGCCCGTCGTAGTGATGGGTGATCGTGGAGGTGTTGACGTAGTCGGCGACCGACGCCGGGCGGCCGGAGTCCATCACCCGCCCGCCCAGCCCCGAGGTACGCAGCACGGACAGACCGCGCAGTCCATTGGTGAGGGTGCCGACGAATTCCGATAGCAGCAGCGCATCACCGTGCACCTCGCCGCCGAACGCCACCGGTACCCCGGCCGTGCCCGCTACCCAGCGGATTTCGGCGCGCAGCGCGTCTGAGTCGCGCGGGCGGAGCAGCGCGGTGTGGGTCATGGGACTCACCCCTTTTCGGGGGTAGTGGCGAACGAGGTGTGACCCACATCCTATTAGGGCCAACGGGACGTAGTGCGTGTTCGGTCACGCCTGGCGCGCGGCGGGGACGCGCCAGTGCGTGACCCGAACACTGAGGAGTGACGAGATGGGTATCGACTTGAATCCACGGGTGCGGGAGTTGCTGGACACCTACGACCGGCCGGAGGCCTCGGCGGCCGACGTCCTGTGCGACCGGCATCCCGCGAACGGGATCGCGTTCACCATCGTCGAGAGCGACCTGTCGTCGACCGATCTCACCTATGGCGAACTGCGGGAGCGCTCGTCCCGGTTCGCCGCGGCGCTGGCCGACCTCGGGATCGGGCCCGGCGATCGGGTCGCGACGCTGATGGCGAAGTCCGCGGATCTGGTGGTCGCCCTGCTGGCCATCTGGCGCCGCGGGGCAGTGCACGTCCCGCTGTTCACCGCGTTCGCGCCGCCCGCCATCGCGTTCCGGCTCGAGGCGAGCCGGACCACGGTCGTCATCGCCGACGCCGACCAGGCGAGCAAGCTGGCGCCGGGGCCGGACCTGCCCGCGGATGCGCCGTGGCAGGTCATCGTCAGCGGTGCGGCGCCGAGCGGCACGCTGAGCATGGCGGAGCTGCTGGCCGGCAAGTCCGCGGACGATCCGAACGCCGCCGCGGTCGCGGTCGGCGGCGACGGGCTGCTGATCCAGCTGTTCACCAGCGGCACCACCGGCACGCCGAAGGGGGTGCCGATCCCGTTGCGCGCCTTGGCTTCCTTCCAGGCGTACCAGGAGTTCGCGCTCGACGTCCGCACGGACGACGTGTACTGGAACGCCGCCGATCCGGGCTGGGCCTACGGCCTTTACTGGGCGATTCTGTCGCCGCTGTCCAGCGGCATCCGCAGCCTGCTGCTGCACGCGGGTTTCTCCGCCCCGCTCACCTGGCAGGTGCTCGAGCACTTCGGCGTCACGAATTTCACCGCCGCCCCGACCGTGTACCGCGCGCTGCGCGCGGCGGGCGGCACGCCGCCGCGGATCAGGTTGCGCCGCGCATCGTCGGCGGGTGAACCGCTCACGCCCGAGGTCGTGGCGTGGTCGCTGGAGAATCTCGGCGTCGCGGTGCGCGATCACTACGGCCAGACCGAGCACGGGATGCTCATCTGCAATGCCTGGCACGAGGCGCTCGACGCGGAGGTGCCCGCGGGGTCGATGGGACGCACACTGCCGGGCTGGACCTGCGCGGTGCTGGCCGACGACGCGGACACCGTCGCGCCGGTCGGCGAACTCGGCCGCGTCGCGATCGACACGGCCAACAGTCCGCTGCTGTGGTTCCTCGGCTACCTCGACGCGCCCGAGCGCACCGCCCAGCGCTTCACGCCGGACGGCCGCTGGTATATCACCGGTGACGCGGGCTCGCAGGACGAGAACGGCTGCTTCCGCTTCTCCGCCCGGGACGACGACGTCATTATCATGGCCGGGTACCGGATCGGCCCTTTCGAGGTGGAAAGCGTGCTGGTGCTGCACGATCAGGTCGCCGAGGCCGCCGTGGTCGGTATGCCCGACGAACTGCGCGGCGAGGTGCTGGAGGCGTTCGTGGTGTTGCGCAACGGTTCCGGGGGCAGCGACGAGCTCGCGGCGGAGCTGCAGGAGCTGGTGAAGCGGAAGTTCGCCGCGCACGCCTATCCGCGCACCGTGCATTTCGTGCCGGAGCTGCCGAAGACGCCCAGCGGCAAAGTGCAGCGATTCGTGCTGCGGCAGAAGGGAACCAAGTGATGTCGCGGCCCAGCTATGCCTCGGGGGTGTCGCAGACCCCGCTGCTCGGCGACACCATCGGCGGCAATCTCGACCGCGCGGTGGCGGCGCATCCGGACCGGGAAGCGTTGGTGGACAAGACCTCCGACCGGCGCTGGACCTACCGGGAGCTGGGTGCGGCGATCGACGCGCTGGCCACCGGGCTGGCCGCGCGCGGCATCGCCAAGGGCGACCGGGTCGGCATCTGGGCGCCGAACTGTGCGGAATGGTTCTTCGCGCAGTACGCGACGGCGAAGATCGGCGCGATCCTGGTGAACATCAACCCCGCCTATCGGACCAGTGAGCTGGAATACGTCCTGCGCCAGGCGGGCGTGCGCGTGCTGATCGCGGCCGCGGAGTTCAAGACCTCGAACTATGTCGCGATGATCGACGAGGTCCGCCCGAACTGCCCGGCGCTGGAACAGGTGCTGATCCTCGGCACGCCGGAGTGGGATGAGCTGGCGGGGACCGCGATCGATCCGGATCGGCTGGCGGCGCGCGCCGCGGAACTGTCCATCGACGACCCGATCAACATCCAGTACACCTCGGGCACAACAGGTTTCCCCAAAGGGGCGACGCTGAGCCATCACAACATCCTGAACAACGGCTTCTTCGTCGGGGAGCTGTGCGGCTACACCGAGCAGGACCGGATCTGCGTGCCGGTGCCGTTCTACCACTGCTTCGGCATGGTGATGGGAAATCTGGCCGCCACCAGTCATGCTGCGGCGGTGGTGATTCCGGCGCCCGCATTCGATCCGGTGGCGACCCTGGCCGCGGTCGAAGCCGAGCGCTGCACCTCGCTCTACGGGGTGCCGACCATGTTCATCGCCCTGCTCACCGAACTCGATACCGCCGCACCGGATCTGTCCAGCCTGCGCACCGGCATCATGGCCGGTTCGCCGTGTCCGGTGGAGGTGATGAAGCGGGTGATCGATCGGATGGGCATGCACGAGGTGTGTATCTGCTACGGCATGACCGAGACCTCGCCGGTTTCCACCCAGACCCGCCGCGACGACGGCATCGATCGGCGCACCGCCACCGTCGGCCGGGTCGGCCCGCATCTAGAGGTCAAAATCGTCGATCCCGCAACGGGTCTCACCGTGCCCCGCGGCGAGCCGGGCGAATTGTGCACCCGCGGTTACTCGGTGATGCTCGGCTACTGGAGCGACCCCGGCAAGACCGCCGAGGCCATCGACGCCGCGCGCTGGATGCACACCGGCGATATCGGCGTGATGGACGACGACGGCTATCTGGCCATCACCGGCCGGATCAAGGACATGGTGATCCGCGGCGGCGAGAACATCTATCCGCGCGAGATCGAGGAGTTCCTCTACACCCATCCCGACATCCTGGATGCCCAGGTCATCGGCGTGCCCGACCCCAAGTACGGCGAGGAGTTGATGGCCTGGGTCCGGATGCGCGAGGGTGCGGCGCCGCTGGACGCGACGCGCGTTCGCGAGTTCTGCACCGGCAAGCTGGCGCACTTCAAGATTCCGCGTTATGTGCACGTGGTGGACGAATTCCCGATGACCGTCACCGGCAAGATCCGCAAGGCCGAAATGCGTGAATTGTCCCGTGCGCTACTCGCTTTGCCGGACCAGACCTGAATTGAGGTGCCCCGATTACTACGGTCATGTGACCCGGAGGCGGCGACCATAAGGTGGGATGAGTTCGGCCGTCGGGGGGTTTCTGACACATCTGATATCGAGAGGTCTTGCATGTCCATCGGTTCGTTGTCCCGTGTCCTGTCTTGTGTTTTCGCCACCGCGGCGCCCCTGCTCCTGTTCGCACCGCAGGCTACGGCCGACCCGGGTAGCCCGTACCTCTGCCTGGGCCCGTACCTGTCGAGCGACGGTTCCGCGAACGTCGAATCGTGCATATACGCGGAGAACGGAGTGCCGCGGGCCTTCGGCGGGCTGGAGATCGTCAAGGGTGGCCCCATCACTCGCGACAACTGCACCATGGTCGTCACCGTCGTCGACAAGGACGCCTACCTCGATGGCACCAATGAGCAGGTCGCGACGAGCGGCCCGTTCCCCTGCCTGGACGGCCGGTACCCTTCGCCGCCGCTGACCGTGGACGCGGCGCTGTCCAAGCCCGGGCATCGGTACGTCAGCTTCACCGAGGTCACGTTGAACGGTCAGGGCATCGCCCGCATCTACAGCCCGGAATTGGTCCTGTAGTAGATGATTCGCGGAGCCGACGGGAAAACGCCGAACCGGGCCGGGCATATCCGGCCTGGTTCGGCGTATTCGTGCGCAGGCCGGACGCCTGCCGCGGGGTGGCGTCGGCAGGCTGGTTCAACTGGGTGTGGGCCCCATGTCGGGCGACGGAGGTAGTGTCTCCGGCGTGACGACAGCGCCCGAGACCACCAGTGCAGAGTCCCAGCCCGTGTCCGCCCCCGCGACGATCGTGAGCCAGGCCGGCGTGAATCGCCGCATCGCCGACGAGCTCGCGGTGCGCGAGACCCAGGTGCGGGCCGCCGTCGAGCTGCTCGACGCCGGCTCGACCGTGCCGTTCATCGCGCGGTACCGCAAGGAGGTCACCGGCGGTCTCGACGACGCGCAACTGCGACAGCTGGACGAGCGCCTGCATTACCTGCGCGAACTCGACGAACGCCGCGGCGCGATCCTCGAATCCATCCGGGGCCAGGGCAAACTGGACGATGCCCTGCACCAGCAGATCATGCTCGCCGAAACCAAGGCCCGGCTCGAGGACATCTACCTGCCCTACAAGCCGAAGCGGCGCACCAAGGCGCAGATCGCCCGCGAGGCGGGGCACGAGCCGGTCGCCGACGCGCTCATCTCCGATCCGGCCACCGATCCCGCGCAGTACAACGCCGAGCAGTTGGACGGCGCGCGCGCGATTCTGGTCGAGCGGTTCGCCGAGGACGCCGACCTGGTCGGCGAGCTGCGCGAGCTGATGTGGAACCGCGGCCAGGTCACCTCGACGGTGCGCGCGGGCAAAGAGGAGGCCGGCGCCAAGTTCGCCGACTACTTCGAGTTCAGCGAGCCGTTCACCAAACTGCCCTCGCATCGCATCCTCGCGCTGCTCCGCGGCGAGAAGGAAGAGGTGCTGACCCTGCACCTCGAGCCCGACACCGAAGAGCCGCAGCCGGGCGAACGAACCATCTACGAAGGCCGCATCGCGGTGAAGTTCGGCATCGCGGACAAGGGCCGCGCCGCCGACCCCTGGCTGCTGGACACGGTGCGCTGGGCGTGGCGGACCAAACTCCAGGTGAGCCTCGGCATCGATACCCGGATGCGGCTGCGGCAGGCCGCCGAAAAGGACGCGGTCGACGTGTTCGCGGCGAACCTGCGCGATCTGCTGCTGGCCGCGCCCGCGGGCACCCGCACCACCATGGGCTTGGACCCGGGCTACCGGACCGGCGTGAAGGTGGCCGTCGTCGACGCCACCGGCAAGGCCGTCGCCACCGAGGTGATCTACCCGCACAAGCCGCAGGGACAGACCGAGAAGTCGCTCGCCGTGCTCGGCGCGCTGGTCGCCCGGTTCGGCGTCGAGCTCATCGCCATCGGCAACGGCACCGCCTCGCGCGAGACCGATGCCCTTGCCACCGAGCTGATCTCGCGGATCCCGGAGAACAAGCCGACCAAGATCGTGGTGTCCGAGGCGGGCGCCTCGGTGTACTCGGCCTCGGCGTACGCCACCCAGGAACTGCCGGACATGGACGTGTCGCTGCGTGGCGCGGTGTCGATCGCGCGCCGGTTGCAGGACCCGCTCGCCGAGCTGGTGAAGATCGACCCGAAGTCGATCGGTGTCGGCCAGTACCAGCACGACGTGTCCGAGACGCTGCTGGCGCGCTCGCTGGGCGCGGTGGTCGAGGACGCGGTGAACGCGGTCGGCGTCGATGTGAACACCGCCTCGGTACCGCTGCTGTCCCGGGTGTCGGGTATCGCCGGTTCGGTCGCGGAAAGCATTGTGGCGCACCGCGATCAGAACGGACCGTTCCGCAGCCGGACCGCGCTGCTCGACGTGCCGCGCCTCGGCCCGAAGGCGTTCGAGCAGTGCGCGGGCTTCCTGCGCATCCGCGGCGGCGACGACCCGCTGGACACCTCCTCCGTGCACCCCGAGGCCTACCCGGTGGTGCGCCGCATCATGGCATCGACCGGCCGCGACATCACCGAGGTCATCGGCAACACCACCGTGCTGCGCGGGCTGCGCGCCGACGACTTCACCGACGAACGCTTCGGTGTGCCCACCGTGACCGACATCATCACCGAACTCGAGAAGCCCGGCCGCGACCCGCGCCCCGAGTTCAAGACCGCCGAATTCGCCGCGGGCGTAGAGAAAGTGGCCGACCTGGAGCCCGGCATGGTGCTCGAAGGAGTCGTCACGAACGTCGCCGCGTTCGGCGCGTTCGTCGACATCGGCGTGCACCAGGACGGCCTCGTGCACGTCTCGGCGATGTCGCACAACTTCGTCAAGGACCCGCGCGAAGTGGTGAAGTCCGGCGACGTGGTCAAGGTGAAGGTGCTCGAGGTCGATGTCGCCCGGCAGCGCATCGGCCTGTCGCTGCGCCTGGACGACGAGCCGGGCGCCCCCGCCAAGGGCGAGAACCGGCAGCGTGGTCAGAGTGGTGACCGTAAAGGCGGTCCCGAGCGGCAGAATGGGCAGGGCAGGAACCAGCAGGGCCGCAACCAGGGCCAGGGGCGCAACCAAGGCCAGGGGCAGTCGCGCGGCGGCGGCAACCAGCGCCGCAACGCGCCCGCGCCGAGCGGTTCGATGGCCGACGCGTTGCGCCGCGCCGGTTTCGGCCAGTAGGACCCCTATCGCGGACGGAGGATGCGGGAAGCCATGCGACGGTGGCTCGACGAAGATGTGGTCGCGCAGGGCAGGCTTCCGCTGCTGTGCTTCCTGCTCGGGTTCATCGTCGGCTTCCTGCTGATCCGGCTCAGCGTCCGGCTGATCCGCAAACAGGTGCGGTGGTGGCCGGGCAACCTGCGCTCCGGCGGGGTGCACATCCATCACATGGTGTTCGGGGTGATCCTGGTGCTGGCCTCCGGCATCGGCATGGTCACCCTCTACCAGAGTGCCGACACCGCAACGGCTTCCGCGCTGGCGGCCGCCTTCGGCGTGGGGGCGGCCCTGGTGCTCGACGAGTTCGCGCTGATCTTCTACCTGCGTGACGTGTACTGGGAGGAGCAGGGGCGCACCTCGGTGGACGCGGTGTTCGTCGCGCTCGCGGTCACCGGGCTGCTGCTGCTCGGCTTCCATCCGCTGTGGATGCTGGACATCAACGACTTCCGCAGCGACCCCAGCACGGAGGTCCGGATCTTCGTCGTCGCGTTCTCTTTGGTGAACCTCGCGCTCGCCGCCACCGTGATCGCGAAAGGCAAGATCTGGACCGGCTTGTTCGGCATGTTCTTCCTGCCGTTGCTCGTGGTCGGCGCACTGCGGTTGAGCAGGCCGGGTGCGCCGTGGGCGCGCTGGCGCTACGCCGACCGCCGCCGCCTGATGTACCGCGCGATCGTGCGCGAACGGCGATACCGGCGTCCGGTGATCCGCGCCAAGATCTTCGTGCAAGACCTGGTCGCCGGCAAACCGGATGTCGAACACGTCCGCACCGCCGCCGAAGCCGAACTCACCCGAACCGTCGTCCCCGCCCCACCCGCCCCCCACCGCCACCACCTCTCCCTCTTCTCCCACGACCACGAACCCGCCCACCCCGACCCAGACCTCGAACCAGCTGCCTCCGACCGCCCCACCCCCTGACCCGCCGGACGAGCCCCGCGCCGAGCCGGGGTCGCCTGGTCGAGCTGGGGTCGCCTGGTCGAGCCGGAGTCCCCGGCAGGGCGGGAGTCGCGGTGCCGGGCCGGAGTCGCCGCACCGCGCACAAGTTCGTGCACCGCGCGCGGATTCGCGTGCCGCGCGCGGATTCGCGTGCCGCGCGCGGATTCGCGTGCCGCGTGCGGATTCGCCGACGAATTGGTGCGCGGGATGCGAATTGGTGCGCGGGACTGATGCTGCGCGGCCTCGGCTAGGGGTTTGTGGGGAGGGGGAGGGTGGCTAGGCGTTCGGGGTGGGCGATCAGGTCGATGGCGGTGATTCGATCGTCGGCGACGGTGAAGGCGAGCACCGACTTCGGTGCGCCGTCGACGGTACTCAGCAGGCCCGCAACACCGTTGACGAGCGCGGGCGCGACCTCGTACCGGTTGGCGAAGGTGTGGAAGGTGTCCAGCAGCCCGGCCACCGCGGACGCACCGCGGATGATCTGGAGGCCGCCGGCGCCGCTGTCCGCGCGCAGCACCACGTCGGGGTCGAGTAGGGCGAGCAGTGCGTCGAAGCTGCCTTCGCGTGCGGCGGAGAGGAACGCGGCGACCGCGCGGCGCTGGCGGGGCAGATCCGGGTCGAGCCGCGGCGCGCAGGCCTGCACGCGCCGCCGGGCCCGGCTGGCGATGGTCTTGGCCGCGGCCGGCGACTTGCCCAGGACCGGCCCGATCTGGTCGAACGGCAGCGCGAACAGGTCGTGCAGCACGAACGCCAGCCGCTCCGCCGGATTCAACGAGTCGAGGACCACCAGCAACGCCAGGCCGACCGAATCCGCCAGCACCGCTTGCTGTTCCGGATCGGCACCGGCGTCGAGGCGGACCACCGGATCCGGCAGCTGCTCCTCGAACGAGTCCTCGCGCCGGATCCGCCGCGCGCGCAGCATATCCAGGCACACCCGGCTCACGGCGGTGGTCAGCCAGCCGCCCAGGTTCTCGATCTCGGCCGGATCCACGCGCGCCAACCGCAGCCACGCCTCCTGCACCGCGTCGTCCGCCTCGGTCAGTGAGCCGAGCATCCGGTAGGCCACCGCCGTCAGATGCGCACGGTGCGCTTCGAACCGGTCGGCCAGATGGTCGTCCACGTGTGCTCCTCCGCCTCGTCCCATACTTATGACGGTGCGCGCGGGCAGAGTGTGACAAGGCTCGTTACCTTTTCGTTCCGCCATCCGTCAGAGCAGCAGCACACTCGACGGAAGGACGCATCATGCACACCCGCGCGAAGGACCTCGCTTACCTCGGCGCCTCAGGTCTGCTGCTCACCGAATCGGTGGTCGGCGCCTACTGGGATCTCGCTCGAATCCCGCATGTCCGTACAGCTTTCGAGCACCTCGGCTATCCGATGTATTTCGCGAGTATCCTCGGCGCCGCGAAATCAGCGGCGGCGGCTGCGATCGTGCTGCCAGGCCACCCACGGGCCGAGGAATGGGCCTATGCCGGACTGACTTTCGTTTTCGCGGGCGCGGCGGCCTCGCATCTCGCGGTCGGCGACAAACCGAGGGCGTGGGTCGGGCCGCTGGTCTTCGCGGGGCTCACCCTGGTGTCCTGGCGGCTGCGTCCGCCCGCCGGGCAACGAAATCCTGTGGCGCTGTTGCGCCGCCCGGGACGATCCGCATGAGCATCGACGTACAGGGCACCGTCGCACCGGGATTCGAGAGCGTACGCACCGAATTCGCGGCGGTCGTCGCCGCGGAGAACGGCGAATCCGGCGCGCAGCTGGCCGCTTTCGTGCACGGCGCACCGGTGGCCGACCTGTGGGCCGGGCCGCAGGTGACCGGGGACACGCTGACGGGTCTCCTCTCCGCCACCAAAGGCGCGGCGACGGTAGTGGTCGCGTTGCTGGTCTGATCTATCCTTTTCTCGGCGCGCAGGAGTTCGGGCACACCGGTGCGGCAGGCTCGGACGGCTTCGCCGACCCGCACAGCGGCCTGACCTACGGCTACACCCGCAGACGGTCCGCGTTCGGTTTCCGGGCGGGCGAAAACGAGAGATCGGCCGCAGCGTTGCACCGTGCGGTGCGGGACCTGGGCCGGTGAGCGGGGGCCGATTTTTCTCGCGACCTGCCGATCTGGCACAATGCTCAGGTTGCCCTGGGTGCGTATCGGCCCGGCGCACCCCCTTAATCGGAGCATGAACCGGTCGAGCACGTCCCGTGCCGCCAGGGTCCTCTGTTCGCGCGAACCCAGAAGGATGGAAATGAACACCCTTGACTTCGTCGACGAGAAGTCGCTGCGCAGCGACGTCCCCGACTTCCGGCCGGGCGACACCCTCAATGTGCACGTGAAGGTCATCGAAGGCTCGAAGGAGCGCATCCAGGTCTTCAAGGGCGTCGTCATCCGACGCCAGGGCGGTGGCATCCGCGAGACCTTCACGGTCCGCAAGGTGTCGTTCGGTGTCGGCGTGGAGCGCACCTTCCCGGTGCACACCCCCAACATCGACCACATCGAGGTCGTCACCCGCGGTGACGTCCGCCGTGCCAAGCTCTACTACCTGCGTGATCTGCGCGGCAAGGCCGCCAAGATCAAGGAAAAGCGCTGACCTGGTCGTCCAGCACCAAAGCTTTTTCGTAGCCCGGCCCCGGACCCCAGTTCCGGTGCCGGGCTACTGTTTTCGGTGTGACCGACGAGGGAGCGTCAGCATCGGCTGACGAGGGGGTACGTCGCGCCGAGCGACGGGGTAAGCGCAAACAGCGACCGTTCTGGCAGGAACTGCCGGTCTTGATCGTGATCGCCGCGGTGATCGCCGCGTTGATGGTCAACTTCGTGGGTCGGCCGTACATGATCCCGTCCGAATCCATGGAGCCGACCCTGCACGGCTGTGCGGGCTGCACCGGCGATCGAATCTACGTGCAGAAGCTGGGCTACTACTGGGGTGAGCCGAAACCTGGGGATGTAGTCGTCTTCGTCGGTCCGCAATCCTGGAACGATACCTACGTCTCCCACCGCTCGGACAATTCGATCCTGCGGAATGTGCAGAACTTCTTCTCGTTCTTCGGTCTGGTGCCGCCGGACGAGAACGATGTGGTGAAGCGGGTGATCGCGGTCGGCGGCCAGACCGTCGAGTGCTGTGATGCGCAGGGCCGGGTCAAGGTGGACGGCAAGCCGCTCGACGAGCCGTACGCGCGCTACCTCTTCCCCTACGTCGCAGGTCGGCCGTTCGGTGCCGGGGGCGGCCGGGAGTTCGCGCCGGTCAAGGTGCCCGAGGGAAATCTGTGGGTGATGGGCGACAACCGCGACAACTCACGGGACTCGCGCGCGCACACCCGAGACGAGTTGCACGGCACCGTCCCGGTGGACAATGTCCGGGGCAGGGCCGTGTTCAAGATCTGGCCGCCGAGCCGGATCGGTCCGGTGCGCACGCAGAATCCCCAGACAACTGACGGGACGTCGTAGCCCGGCGTCGGACGCGTCACAGGATGCCGGGCTAATCTGTTCGGCGTGGCAGACGAAAGTGGGTCGGTGTCGGTGTCCGATTCGGGCGACGAAGGGGTATCGCGGCGTCGCGGGAAGCGGCGGCGGGAGAAGAAGCAGCGGCCGTTCTGGCAGGAGCTGCCCATCCTCATCGTGATCGCCGCGGTGATCGCCGCGCTGATGGTGACTTTCGTCGGGCGGCCGTACGTGATTCCGTCGCAGTCGATGGAGACCACGCTGCACGGCTGCGCCGGGTGCACGGGCGACCGGATCTACGTGCAGAAGCTGAGCTACTACTGGGGCGATCCGCAGCCGGGCGACGTGGTCGTCTTCGTCGGCCCGCCGTCGTGGAATACGCACTACCAGTCGATCCGCTCGGACAACGCCGCGGTGCGCGGCGTACAGAACTTCTTCTCGTTCTTCGGCCTGGTGCCGCCGGACGAGAACGATCTGGTGAAGCGGGTCATCGCGGTCGGCGGCCAGACCGTCGAGTGCTGTGACGCGCAGGGCCGGGTCAAGGTGGACGGCAAGCCGCTCGACGAGCCGTATGCGCGCTACCTCTTCCCCTACGTCCCCGGCCAGCCGTACGGCCCGGGCGGCGGCCGGGAATTCAAGCCGGTCAAGGTGCCCGAGGGGCACCTGTGGGTGATGGGCGACAACCGCAACGAGTCCGCCGATTCGCGCGCGCACATCAGCGACGAACTGCAGGGCACCGTCCCGGTGGACAACGTCCGGGGCAAGGCCGTGTTCAAGATCTGGCCGCCGAACCGGATCGGTCCGGTGCGTTCCGAGAACGCCCAAGCGAACTGATCATCAGCGGCCGCAGCATAATTGGACGGTGGGGCAAAGCCGAGTGGTACACAGCAATGGGTGGCCGCCGCGCGTGGTGATGCGCAAAGCCGGTGGCTTGCGCACGCTCGAAGCAGCGCTGATCCGGAGCGGACTGGGTCCTGTCGCGGGTGTCGACGAGGCCGGCCGCGGACCGTGCGCGGGGCCGCTGGTGGTGGCGGCCTGCCTGCTCGCGCCGAAGGCCTACGACAAGCTGGCCGGACTGGACGACTCCAAGAAGCTCACCGAGTCCGTCCGCGAAGAGCTGTACCCGGTGATCCTGCGCCTGTCGCTGGCCTGGAACGTGGTGGTCATCCCGGCCTGGGAGATCGATTCGATCGGCATCCACGTCGCCAATATCGAAGGCATGCGGCGCGCGGTGGCCGGGCTGGGGGAGCGTCCGGGGTACGTGCTCACCGACGGCTTCCGGGTGCCCGGCATCCCGGTGCCGTCGCTGCCGGTGATCGGCGGTGACGCCGCCGCGGCCTGTATCGCCGCCGCCAGCATCCTGGCCAAGGTGACCAGGGACCGGATGATGGTCGAGCTGGACGAGCAATTTCCCGGCTACGGTTTCGCGTCGCACAAGGGCTACAACACGCCCGACCATATCGCCGCCCTGCACCGGCTCGGCCCCAGCGATGAGCATCGGCGCTCATGGCGAAATGTGCGGGAGATGGCCGGTCTCCGGCCGGTCGACGCCGGGGCCGAGGCCGCCGACGCGGTGCTCGCGGGCGAGGTCGACCCGATGCTGTCCGATGAGTCAGAAGCCATGCGTTCGGATAGCCGAGTGGCTACCGGCGCGACCCATGCGCGATGATGTCAGCAACTGACGCAACGCGGCGAGAAGGAGGACGTCCCACCCGATGAGTGCCGAGGACCTCGAGAAGTACGAAACCGAGATGGAACTCTCGCTGTATCGCGAGTACAAGGACATCGTCGGTCAGTTCTCGTACGTGGTGGAGACCGAACGCCGCTTCTACCTGGCCAACTCCGTCGAGTTGCGCCCGCAGAACGCCGACGGTGAGGTGTATTTCGAGGTGCGGATGAGCGACGCCTGGGTCTGGGACATGTATCGTCCGGCCCGCTTCGTCAAGCACGTCCGCGTGATCACCTTCAAGGACGTGAACATCGAGGAGCTCGAGAAGCCGGACCTGCGGTTGCCGGAGTAACCGCCGGCCCGTGCACGGCGAGTTGTGCACAGGGCGTCCGCTCTCCACAGTCTTTGTATTTCCCCAGGTCAGCGCCTAGGCCCGCAGTGCGGCGCCGAGCACGCTGACCGGGTGACAGACAAACAGGCACTCGGTGCGCACGGAGAAGAACTGGCGGCGCAATTCCTGCGCACGGCGGGCATGGAGATCGTCGCCAGGAATTGGCGCTGCCGCTACGGCGAACTGGACCTGATCGCCCAGGACGCCGAGGTCACCGCCTTCGTCGAGGTGAAGACCAGGTCCGGGCTCGGCTTCGGCGTACCCGCCGAATCGGTCACCTTCGCCAAACGGCAACGCATCCGGCGCCTCGCGCTGCTGTGGCTGGCCGAACAGGAAGGACCCTGGCGGCGGATCCGCTTCGACGTCGTCTCGGTGCTGCTGACCCGCGGTCACAAACCGGTGATCGACCATCTCGAGGCGGTGTTCTGATGGCCCTCGGCCGGGCCCACTCGGTCGCGGTCACCGGCGTCGACGGACTGCTCGTCGAGATCGAGGCCGATATCGGGCAGGGCCTGCCCTCGGTACATCTGGTCGGGCTGCCCGACACCGCGCTGCAGGAGTCACGCAACCGGGTGCGGTCCGCCGTGGCGAACTCGGGGGAGAAGTGGCCCGACGGCAGGGTCATTCTGGCGCTCTCTCCCGCGACCCTGCCGAAGATCGGCAGCGTCTACGACCTGGCCCTGGCCGTCTCGGTGCTGGACGCGGCCGGGGCGGTGCCGTCCGAGCCGCTCGCGAAGACGGTGCTGCTCGGGGAACTCGCGCTGGACGGCCGGGTGCGCCGGGTCCGCGGCATCCTGCCCGCGGTGATCGCCGCGCGTAACGCCGGCTGGCCCGCGGTGGTGGTGCCGGAAGCGGCGCTGGCGGAGGCCGGACTCGTCGATGGCATAACGGTTTTCGGCGCGGCGAGCCTGCGCACGGTGATCGCCTGGCTGCGCGGCGAAGGTGCGCTGCCCAAGCCCGACGGCGACCTGCCCGCCCCGGTGCACCAGGGCGGCGATCTCAGCGAAGTGGTCGGGCAGGACGAAGCGCGATGGGCGCTGGAGGTGGCCGCCGCGGGCGGGCATCACCTATTGCTCACCGGGCCGCCCGGCATCGGCAAAACGATGCTTGCGCAACGTCTTCCGGGCTTGCTGCCGCCGCTGTCGGAAACCGAGTCGCTGGAGGTGACCGCCATCCATTCGATGGCGGGCGTGCTGTCCGGTGACCATCCGCTGATCACCATGCCACCGTTCGTCGCGCCCCATCATTCGACCTCGGTGACCGCGATGGTCGGCGGCGGCTCGGGCACCGCGCGTCCCGGCGCGGTGAGCCGGGCACATCGCGGCGTGCTCTTTCTCGACGAGTGCGCCGAGATCGGCACCAAGGTGCTGGAGGCGATGCGAACCCCGTTGGAGGAGGGCGAAGTTCGGATCGCCCGCCGCGACGGCGTCGCTCGCTATCCGGCGCGTTTCCAACTGGTGCTGGCGGCGAACCCCTGCCCGTGCGCTCCCGCCCGCGATATCGACTGCATCTGCGCGCCGCTGGCCCGCCGGCGCTATCTCGGCAAGCTCTCGGGTCCGCTGATGGACCGCATCGATATCTGGGTACAGATGCGCGGCCAATCCGGGGCCGCGTTCAGCACGGACCAGTCCGAGAGCAGCGCGGTGGTGCGGGAGCGGGTGGCAGCGGCCCGCCAGGCGGCCGTGCACCGCTGGCGCGAATACGGCTGGCTCATGAATGCCGAAGTCCCGGGTCACATTCTGCGGCAACGCTTTCGCCTACCACCCGAGGCGATCGCGCCCGTCGAAACCGCTCTGCGCCTGGGCCGCATGTCCGCCCGCGGCGCGGACCGGGCCATCCGGGTGGCTTGGACCATCGCCGACCTTCGCGCCGCGGCCCTCCCCACCGACCGAGATGTGTTGGCCGCCCTGAACTTCCGCCAGCGAGGTGCGCCGTGAAGCCGAGCTGCTCGATGCGGCGCGGCACCGGCACGTCACCACGCAGCGAAAGGGCGGTGTGCACGACCGTGCTGCGGTGTGGCGCTCGCGGCGTACAGACCGAAGGGCGCGGACTCGGGCGAGATCGCGCTGAACGGCACGGTCCAGCACGGTCGACGGGCCGTGCTGCGCTGGGCTCTGCGCCGGGAGATGCGCGGTGAGCGGGGCAGCGGTGCCGGGTGCGTGCCCTGGGGGGTCGGTGGCCGAGGACGAGGAGCGACGGCTGGCGTGGGTGTACTTGTCGCGGGTGGTCGGCGGGCCCTGTGCGGCGCTGTCGGCACTGATCGAATCGGTGGGGGTGGTGGAGGCGGCGCGGGCGGTGCGCGAATGCGTGCTGCCGGAATCGCTGCGTGGGCCGACCGAGCAGCGGCGTGGCACAGATTCGGCGGCACGGGATCTGGAGTGGATGACGCGCATCGGCGGCCGGGTCGTGACACCCGACGATCCGGAATGGCCGTCCTGGCGGTTGCTCGGCCTCGCACAGCTCGAGGCCGCACGAGATCGTGACAGCGCGGTGCCGCTCGTGCTGTGGGTGCGTGGCCCTCGCTCGTTGCGGCAGGCGAGCGAGCGTGCGCTCGCGGTGGTGGGCGCTCGATGCAGTACCGGGTACGGCAACCACGCCACCGCGGAGATCGTAGGCGAGCTCGCGGCGCAGGGGTGGACGATCGTGTCCGGTGCGGCCTTCGGTATCGACGGGATGGCGCACCGTGCCGCCTTGGCGGCCGGCGGCGGCACCATCGCGGTCCTCGCCTGCGGTATCGACCGTCCGTACCCCGCACAGCACGATCGTCTGCTGGCGGAGATCGCCGAAACCGGTGTAGTGGTCAGTGAATACGCACCAGGGACCGCGGCACTCAAACATCAATTCCTGTCCAGGAATCGTGTGATCGCCGCCTTGGCCGACGGTGTGCTGGTGGTGGAGGCGGGCGCGCGCAGCGGTGCCCGCAACACGGTGAAATGGGCTCGGCGCCTGGGCCGTCCGGCGTTGGCACTGCCGGGTCCCGTCACCTCGGCCGCCTCCGTGGGCTGTCACCGCATGATTCGTGACGGCGAAGCACGACTGGTCACCTGTGCGGCAGAGGTGATCGAGGAGGCTGGTCCGCTCCGGTTGCCGCTACCCGGCGCGGCGGACCCGACCGCCGAAATCCTGTCCGGCGACGAGGCCGTCGTCCTCGCCGCACTACCGCAGATCGGTTCCCGGACACCGCGTGAGCTCGCCGAGGCATCGGGCCTGTCGTTGGCGGTGGTGCGAGCCGCACTGCCTGCCCTGGAACTCGCCGGATCGGTCGGTACCGGCGCGGGCGGTTGGTTCCGCATGCCGACCGATCGCCCAACTACCGAGAAAGCCTGACCACATGCACGCAACCCCAATAAAAGAGGCAGGTCACAATGTATGGCACTGGTACCATAACCACCATGCTGAAAAAGACGACGGTCATGGTCGACGAGGAGGACCTGGCCCTGATCAAAGCCGCTGCCGCGCGGGAGGGACGCCCGGAGTCGGAGATTTTCCGCGAGGCGTTCCACATCGCCGCACTGCGTACGAAGCGCTGGAACAAGGACTGGGATATCCCGACGTTCCGTTCCGGCCGCGAATGGACGCACGACGAGCTCAAACAAATAGTGCACGAGGAGATCATCCGGCGGAATACGTGATCGTCGTCGCGGACACGTCGGGGCTCTTCGCCGCCTTCGATGCCAGCGCACCCGAGCACGACCGGGCGCGGTCCGCGTTGGCTGCCGCCGCGCTGACGGTGGTCTGCCCGCTGGTCTTTCTCGAACTCGAGCACCTCGCGAAACGAGATTTCGACTGGTCGACGGCGGGTGTGATCAACGACTGGCTGCTCGAACACGAGCCGGCGGGCCGGGTTGCCGTGCCCGCCTTGCTCAGTGACTTCCTGCGTAAAGCGCGTGCGGTGCAAAACAAGTACGCCGACCTTCGGCTCGATCTCACCGACGCGGTGAACGTTGTGCTGGCCGCCGAATTCGAGACCGACGTGATCCTGACCCTCGACCATCGGGATTTCCGGGCGATCCGCCCGCTGACGGGCTCCGAGTCCTTCCGCATCCTGCCGGAGGACCTGTGACGGCCGCGTCCCCGTGCCGCGGCTCGAACCGGCGCGGTGGCCCGAACCGGCGCGGTGGCTTGCCAATCGGGAGGACGGTGGGGACGGTGGTGTGATGGACGAACTACCCGAAGACCTGGAAGCGCTGCTGACGGAGTACGGCAGGCATCTGCGTCTCGGGCGGAATCGCTCGGCTCATACGGTGCGCGCGTATCTCGGTGACGCGCGCGCACTGCTGGGCCACCTGTACGCCCGGTCCGCGGATTCCGCAGTGCGCGAACTGGATCTGCTGCTCTTGCGCTCCTGGCTCGCGCAGCAATCCGCGGCGGGCGTGGCCCGGACGACGATGGCCCGGCGTGCCTCGTCGGCACGGACGTTCACCGCGTGGCTCACCCAGACCGGCCGCCTGACCGTCGACCCGGGCCTGCGCCTCGGCTCACCCAAGGCGCATCGAGTGCTACCCGCGGTACTCGGCCGTCAGCAGGCGGTCGGCGCCATGGACGCGGCGGAATCGGGTGCCGCCCAGCACGAGCCGATGGCCCTGCGCGACCGGTTGATCGTAGAACTCTTGTACTCCACCGGAATTCGAGTGAGCGAGCTGTGCGGCCTGGACATCGAGGATGTCGATCGGGAACGCCGCGTGGTGCGCGTGCTCGGCAAAGGCAACAAGGAGCGGTCGGTGCCGTTCGGTGTTCCGGCGGACGAGGCGATCGGCGCCTGGCTCCGGCACGGTCGCCCTGCGTTCGCGACCACGGAGTCCGGCCGCGCGCTCCTGCTCGGCCGCCGGGGTAAGCGCCTGGATCAGCGACAGGCCAGAACCGTTGTGCACGAGGTGGTTTCGTCCATCCCCGGCGCGCCGGACATGGGTCCGCACGGTCTGCGGCACACCGCCGCCACCCATCTGCTGGAGGGCGGCGCCGACCTGCGCGTGGTCCAGGAATTGCTCGGCCACGCCAGCATGGCCACCACGCAGCTCTACACGCACGTCTCGATCGAGCGCCTCAAGAAAGTGCACGATCAGGCGCACCCCCGCGCCTGATCTCGGACCGGTCCTGCGGGTCCGGCATTCGCCGAACGTGATTCAATCGTGATTAGACAGGCTTAATCCTTCCTATAGAAGCACCAGCTTTGCTGGGCTTATGCGGTCCGCCGCCCTATGCTCGCTGTCGGGAAATGGGAACTCGCGCAACACTATTGCGCCCGAAAATCACCGACCGACGTAGGAAGTTGTCTTATCTTGAGATCGACCGATCCACGCCGATCCAGCGGCTGGATAATTTCGAGTGCAATCACAATATTGGTCAGTATCACCATCATCGCCTTGGCGGTGGCCGCCGGCCCGGTCGGCGCCGAACCCACCCCCGACGGCTTGGACGACGCGATCAGCGACACCCTTGTGCGCGAACAGGTTCCGGAGGCCGCCGAGAAGGAACCGGTGATCGATCGCATCCGCAGCGACGGTGAATGGGTATTCGGCGCGGCGACCGTTCCGCAGGACGCCGACAGCGAAGACGCACCGAAATCGACGTTATATGTTGCGAAACTCGACGATGACGACGATTGGACAGTGGCGCTGGAAGGAACGCCGGAGTTCGGCCACCTGGTGAGTGCGGCACCGGAATCGGTGGTGAGCCACGGTGAGAAGGCGGCATTGACCGCGCCGCAACCGCGTTCGGCGAATACGGCGCTTTCGCTGCCTTGGCCGCAGGGGCAAGCGTGGTACATGGGTGGCGGTCCGCACGGCATCTCCGGTTCGAGCCGTCCCTACAATTCTTTGGATTTCAATGGCGGCGACGGCCGAGTGGTGGCTCCCGCGTCCGGCCGGGTGTACAAGACGTGCGTGCGCAATGGCAGTGCCGAGGTGAAAATCGTGCACAACAACGGTCTCAGCACCACCTATTACCACATGACCAATGTGATCGATGCCGCGAACGGATCCGAGATCGCGGCGGGAACGTATCTGGGACATATCGGAACCCAGTTGCCGTGTGGCGGTTTCGCCAGCGGTCCGCACGTGCACATGTCGCTCTACCGAGGCAACGAGCCGATCAGCTTGAACGGGACGACCATGGGCGGCTGGACTTTCCGGGAAGGCCCGGAAGCCTACGGCGGTTTCGCCGAGCGCGAGGGCAAACAGGTCCGGGCCGGTGGCCGATTGATGAATTACGGCGGCGGAGACGATTCGAATCCTGCCCCGCCGACCGTGACCCCCAAACCGCCGGCACCGCCGACGTCGAAACCGCCGACCACCCCGAAACCGACCACACCGGCACCACCGACCCCCAAACCACCGACAACTCCCAAACCCCCGGCGCCCGAACCCGATCCCACGCTGGCCAACGGCATCGTGCGCCCTTTTCCGGACCGGAACCGAAAGGTCAACCTGCGCTCCGGCCCTGGTACCCGCAACGCGATCGTCGGCACGGTCCGCGACGGCGATTCCGTGACGATCGTCTGCACCGCCCGCGGTGACCGGCTCGACGGCAAGTGGGGCCCCACCGATCTGTGGAACAAGCTCGACACCGGCAAGTGGATCAGCGACGGTTTCCTCTACACCGGCAGCAACGGCCCGGTCGCTCCCGATTGTGCCGAGCCCGCGCCGCCTCGCCCTACCCCGGGGACCGGCACCGATGGCGAGGAGAACCAGACCGAGGACGAATGGCCGGACAGCGAGTGGCCGGAGCCGGAATCGCCCGGTGACGACTGGCCGGACGACGGCTGGACCTGGGACTGGTGGCAGTACGACTGGTGAATCGACCGCGCCCGGACCCACCTTCGAGGTGGGTCCGGGCGGGTGACTATCCGACGTCGACCGGATCCGTCTGCGGCTGTTCGGCCGGTTTCCGCGGCGTGCGCAGCAGCGTCAGGCCGAGCAGCGCGGCCGCGAGGCTGAAGCCCGCGCTGATCCAGGAACCGGTGGACATTGCCGCGGTGAACGCTTCCTTCGCCGGTTCGGCGAAGCCGAGTTGGAAAGCGGCGCCGATGGATTCGCGAGCCGCCTCGGGTGCGTCCGCGGGCATGTGCTCGGTGAACACGCCCGCCAGCACGCTACCCAGCATCGCGATGCTGATCGCCATGCCGACCTGCTGCAGCGTGTCGTTCATCGCCGAGCCGACGCCCGCGTGTTCGAGCGGGATGGCGCTCATGATCGCCGCGTACGCGGCGGGGCCGGCCAGGCCGCCGCCGATGCCCATGACCAGCATGCTGACCAGCACCCACAGGTAGCCCTCGCCGACCGCGAGGATCGCGAAGGCACCGCTCATCACCAGCAGGCCGGAGACGATCAGCGTCTTGTTGCTGAGCGTTTTGCCCAAGGTGGCGCCGAGTCCGTTGCACACGGCGGCCGCCACCGCGTAGGGCAGCAGGGCCAGACCCGCTTTCATCGGTCCGTATCCGAGCACGAACTGCAGGTACTGGGTGAGCATCAGCATGACCGCGCCCATCCCGAACACCATCAGCAGCAGGGTCAGGCAGGTGCCGGTGAAGTCGCGGTTGCGGAACACCGCCAGCGGCAGCATCGGATGTTCGGATCGGCTCTCCCACACCACGAATCCGACCGCGGCGACCGCGGCGAGCGCGATCATCCCGATGTTCCACTCGCGCTCGATGATCACGTAGACGGTCGAGACGAGCGCGACGATGGACAGCAGCACCCCGACGAGGTCGACCGGCCGCTGCTCACCGGTGGTTTCGGGCATCAGCAGCACCGCGGCGACGATCGCGAGGATCGCGACCGGGATGTTGAGCAGGAACACCGAGCCCCACCAATAGTGCTGCAGCAGAAAGCCGCCCAGGGTGGGTCCGGCCACGATGCCGACCATCGACACCGTCGACCAGGCCGCCATCGCCTTGCGTCGTTCGTCCTCGGCGAACGTGGTCATCAGGATGGACAGTGTGGAGGGCATCAGCAGCGAGCCGCCGACCCCCATCGCCACGCGCGCGCCGACCACCTGCCACGGTTCGGTCGCGAGCACGGCCGCCAGCGATGCCACGCCGAACACGGCCAAGCCGAGGATCAGCATCCGGCGCCGGCCGAACCGGTCGGACAGGCTGCCCGCGGTCAGCAGGAGTCCCGCGAAGACCAGGACGTAGGCGTCCAGGATCCACTGGATGTCCGAGGGCGTGGCGTTCAGTTCCCGGATCAGGGACGGGATAGCGAGATTGAGCACAGTGCCGTCGAGCATCAGCACCAGCAAGGACAGACAGAGGACCCCCAGAATCCACCAACGGCGAGGATCTCGTACAACGTTCGATTCCACTCGCACAGCGTACGATGAACTAGAACAGTGTGCGAGTCAATATAGGATTGGGCCCGTGACCAAGCAGTTCGATTCGGTATGGCTTCGCGAACCGCGCCGGCCCAAGGCGTCGGGCTTACATCGCGAGCAGATCGTCGCCGCCGCGGTGGACCTCCTCGACGCCGAGGGGCTGGAGGCGTTGAGCATGCGCAAGCTCGGCGCCAAACTCGGCGCGGGCGCGACCAGCCTCTACTGGTACGTCGCCAACAAGAACGAATTGCTGGAACTGGCCCTCGACGAATTCTGGGGGATGGCGGATACGCCGCAGCCCGACGACGTGCCGTGGCGAGAGCTGTTGTCGGCCTTCGCCTACAACTTCCGCACCGTGCTGCGGGCGCATCCGTGGGGTGCGATGTTGATCGGCCGGCTGCCGAGCATGGGGCCGAACGCGCTGCGCGTCACCGATCGCCTGCGCCGCGCCTACGTCGGTGCCGGATTCCGCGGCACGGATATCTATCTCGCCAGCGGCACGGTGATGTCCTATGTGCTCGGCGTGGTGCTACCGGAGATCGCCTGGCGGAACTCCTATGGCCAACTCGAATTCGACCGCGAATCCGTGGTGGAGATGATGGACCACGCGGCCCGGGATTACCCCGAGCTGCAGGCGGACTTCCGCGCCACGACGCCTACCGATCCCGAGTTCGCCCGGGCCATGGCCTTCGACTTCGGCCTGCTCTGCGTGCTGGACGGCCTCGAGGCGCGGCTGGGCAGCGACGTGGAATTCCAGCAGAGCTACACGCCGCCCGGGTAGAGCGTGGCCTCCGGGGTGATCGCGCCGTCCGGCTCGTCGACGTATTCGCCGGCGCAGTCGCCCGCGAGAGCCTGCCGAACCTGTTGCCAGACAGCCGGGTTGGCCGGTTCGAGAGTGTGGTCGAGGCCGCCGTTGCCGAGCGAGGGGAACGGCGTCAGCCGGCATTGACCGCCGTCGAGCCGGCCGTCGGCCCACTCGCGGGCGCTGCGAATCGAGTAGTACCTGGTCGGTCCCGGGGTGTCGTCGCCCGCGTTGAGCGCGGTCATGAACTCGGTCCCGGGGCAGGCTTCCGGCGCGGCAGGTTGGCCGCACGCGCCCGGTGAACCGTATTGCGGCGCGCCGATCGAGACGTAGGTGCCGATGTGGCGAGCGCCGTCGCGGGACTTCAGAAAAAGGCGGGAGCTGATCGCGCCGATGCTGTGGGTCACCAGATCGATCTCGGCATTCGCGTGCTGGGCGCGGGTTTCGGTGACGACGCGGTCGATGGCGGCGGCGTCGGCGGTGAGATCGAAGCCGTTCAGATCCAGCACCCGCACCTCGGTTCCGTCGGTGCGCAGCGCGTCGGCCATCGGCCCGTAGGGCAGCGCACCGATGTACTGGCCGGGCACGATCACGACGACGCGGCTCGGCTCGGCAACCGCGTGCGCTGTCGCGCTCGTGCCCGTGAGCAGCGCGGTGGCGATGGCAAGGAAGGCAGGCAGCGAGCGCACTGTCATGGTTCGGGCAATCCTTCGGCCTCGGCGGTGATGGGTGCACCGCGGATCGTGTTTGCTCCACTATTGCCGCAATCGCGGCGTCGTGGGGAGTGCTGACACGTGTTCCTTTTCTGATTACACCCTTTCGGTGGCAGGCGAGTTGATAAACTAGAACGCGTTCTAGATTCGGAGGAGCGGTACCGCCCACGTAGCGCGGTGCACGGGAAGGCGTTCGAGTGAGCATCCATACGGTCCTCGGCCAGGAAGTTCGCATGCCCGTGCGGATCCGGCTGGCACACGCGTTCATGGCGAGCTATCTGGTGCCGGCCCACGCCGCGCAACGACTGATCGACTACTCCGGCCTGCAGGTGCTGCGGCTGCCCGCCGGGCGAGCGATGTGCTCGCTCGCCTTCGTCGAGTACGTGGACGGTGATCTCGGTCCGTACAACGAGTTCGGCGTGTCGTTCATGGTCCGCCACCACCGGGCCGATCGTGGCCGCGGCGACCTGCGCGCGCTCGCGACGAACCAGGCCGGGGTGTTCATCCATCAACTCCCGGTCGACGGCGATTTCACGCTGGCCGCCGGGCGCGGCATCTGGGGATTCCCCAAGCAACTGGCCGACTTCGACGTGCACCACGGCGGCCCGCTCCGGCACGGCACGCTCCATCAGGGCGGCGATCTCATCGTCGATCTGACCGTTCGGCAGGGTGTCGCCACGCCGCGCCGCGCGAGTGCGGCCACGTCCTTCGAGGCCTACTCGCACATCGACGGCGTAACCCGGTGCACACCTTGGCGTATGGAACCGTCCGGCGTGCGGGGACGGCCCGGCGGCGCCACCCTGACCCTCGGCGATCATCCCCTCGCCGCCGAACTGCGCTCCCTGTGTCTGCCGCATCGCGCGATCATGACCTCGACCATTGCCGGGCTGGCCATGACGTTCGAGGACGCCGTCCCCGTCTGAGCCGGGATAACCGCATGGTCACGGCGTCGCGCGGTGCATGGATTCCCCACGCGCGCCCGGTTAGGGTGACTTAGCCGAGCGTTTGCCTGTGTGGGAAGGTGCCCAGTGGATTCCGATGACCAGTGCCGTGCGTCGATGACGGTGCTGTTCGGCGCGACATGACGCTGCCGAGCCCGGACGCCGAATCCGAGGACGGCGAAGCGGACCTCGACTACCGGTTCACCCTCGCCAACGAACGCACCTTCCTGGCCTGGATGCGCACCGCGCTCGGCTTACTCGCCGGTGGCGTCGCGGTACACACGCTCGTGCAACCCTTCCGGATGGGCGGCGTGCGGCGGGCGCTCGCGCTGAGCTGTCTGGTGCTCGCCGTGGTCGTCGCGATCGGGGCGTACGCGCATTGGCGCCGAGTCGGGGTGGCGATGCGGCAGGGGCGGCCGCTGCCCGAAACCGTGCTGGTGCCGATCCTTTCGGCCGGGATCGCCGCGGTCTCGATCCTCGCGACGGTCGCGGTGTTGCTCCGATGAGCCGCGCCGGACTCGCCGCCGAACGCACCGCGCTGGCTTGGCGGCGCACGGCGATCGCCGCGATGCTCACCGGCGCGCTGTTCTTGAATCACGCGGTGACCAGCGGGTGGCGTCCCGCGATGCTCGCACCGATCGGTGCCGCGCTCACCATGGCGGCGTTGGCCTGCGCCAGTTTCGCCCGCAACCGCAGTTTGCGTTCGGGGCATTACGGCCACGGCAGAACCGTTGTCGCCGTGGCGACCACGGTCGTCGTCGCGGTGGCCGTGCTGGCCGCGGTCATCACGCTCACTGATCCATGGCCTCAGTAGTTCCAGAGCACAGCATCTTTCGGCACTCGACTTCCAGGAGGATGACATGAGCACAGCGACCGAGCCGAGCGATTTCATCGTCGCGGAGCAGCAGCGTGCGGCTGCCTCGATGCCGTTCGCCGACACCACCGACTTCGCCGACGCGGACCGCGGCTTCATCGCCGCGCTGGAACCCGGCGTGGTGACCGCCGCCGATGGAACCGTGCTGTGGGACAACGACTCCTACGAGTTCCTGCGTGAACCCTGTCCCGCCTCGGTCAACCCGAGCCTGTGGCGGCAATCCGGGCTGGTGACGAAACAGGGGCTGTTCGAGGTCACCGAGGGGATCTATCAGGTACGCGGGCTCGACCTGTCCAATATGACTTTGGTCGAAGGCGCGACCGGGGTGCTCGTGATCGACCCGCTGATCTCGGCGGAAACCGCCGCGGCCGGGCTCGCGCTGTATCGCGCGCAGCGCGGGGATCGTCCGGTGACCGGGCTGATCTACACCCACTCACACGTCGACCACTTCGGTGGTGCGCTCGGGGTGAGCACCCTCGACGAGGTCGCGGCGGGCCGTTGCCCGGTGCTCGCGCCGGCCGGCTTCATGGAACACGCGGTGGCCGAGAATATTTACGCGGGCACGGCGATGGCACGCCGGGCCGGATACATGTACGGGGCGGTGCTGCCGCGCGGACCGCTCGGCGCGGTCGGCGCCGGGCTCGGCCAGACCACCTCGGTCGGGACGGTCACCCTGATTCCGCCGACCACCGATATCACCGCGACGGGACAAACGGAGACCATCGACGGCATCCGCATCGTCTTCCAGGTCACGCCCGGCACCGAAGCGCCCGCCGAGATGAACTTCTACTTCCCGGATCGGCGCGCGTTGTGCATGGCCGAAAACGCTACGCACACACTGCACAATCTGCTCACGCTGCGCGGTGCGCTGGTCCGCGACCCCTACGTCTGGGCCAAATATCTGACCGAGGCGATCAACCTGTTCGCACGGGAGTCGGACGTGGTGTTCGCCTCCCATCACTGGCCCACCTGGGGAACCGAGCGGCTGGTGGAATATCTTGCGCTGCAACGAGATCTATACGGGTACCTGAACGACCAGACCTTGCGGCTGCTGAACCAGGGATACGTCGGCGCGGAGATCGCCGAAATGCTCACGCTGCCACCGGCGGTCGACGGCGCCTGGCACACCCGCGGGTACTACGGATCGGTCAGTCACAACGTCAAAGCCATCTATCAGCGATACATGGGGTGGTTCGACGGCAACCCCGCTCATCTCTGGGCACACCCACCGGTCGAATCCGCGAAGCGGCACGTGGAATTCATGGGCGGGGCCGAGGAGGTGCTGCGCAAAGCGCGGAAGTCCTATGACGCCGGGGACTTTCGGTGGGTCGCCGAGGTGGTCGACTACGTCATTTTCGCCGATCCGGCGAACGACGCCGCCAAAGCCTTGCAGGCCAGCACTTTCGAACAACTCGGCTACGGGGCGGAGAACGCCACCTGGCGCAACTTCTATCTCAGCGGGGCCTACGAACTGCGCTACGGCTCGTTCGGCACCCCGACCAAACCCAACTCGCCGACGATGCTCGCCGCCATGACCGTCGAGCAGATATTCGACGCGATGGCGCTGCGCGTCGACGGTCCGAAGGCGTGGAATCAGCGGGCGCTGACGGACTGGGAGCTCAGTGACGAGAAGCGCACGCACCGGCTCGAACTGCGCAACGGACGCCTGACCCACTACGAGGTGCCCGACGGCGTCGGCCTCCCGGAGCCCGACGCGACGTTCACATTGACGAAGGCGACGCTGGTCCGGGTCCTGTTGCTCGGCGAGGATTTCGGGGTCGCGGCCGCCGCGGGCGATATCCAGATCGAAGGCGATGTCACCAAGCTGGCCGAGCTGGTCGGCGTCTTCGACGCACCCGACCCGGACTTCACGATCGTCACGCCGCGCGGGACGATCGGGTAGTCCGCCAGTTGAAACCGCTCGACGCCGCAAGCCCCTCTCCCTACGGTGGTGATCATGTCAACCGAACGACCCCCGCTGCGGACGCGGCTCCGCGACGCGCTGTCCGTGGCGATGAAGGCGCGCGATCGCCAAGCGATCTCCGCGCTGCGGTCCACCCTCGGCGCCATCGACAACGCGGAGGCCGTCGATGTCGGCGAGCACCGCGCCGGCTCGGTGGAAAGTTCCGCGGTCGGACTCGGCGTCGCCGAGGTGGCGCGTCGTGAGCTCACCGAATCCGACGTCGAGCAGATCGTCCGCGCGGAAATCGCCGAACGCCGCACTGTCGCAGCTCAGTACGAGACGCACGGGCGCACCGAACAAGCCGCGGACCTGCGTGCACAAGCGGAAGCGCTGGAGGCGCAGCTGTAGGGATGTCGTGCCGGTTGCCCTGGTTGCGGCTCGGCTTGTGCCAGCGGCGGATCCACAGGCAGAGGTGCTTCGATTCTGCCGACCGGGACATATCGCGGGCGTATCGAAAACTGCATACGCGCCAGCAACACCGCACTGCTTTCACTGGAGGGCATGAATCAGAGTCAACCGGCCGGATTCGACCGGCTCGGGTCGGCCGTTCGCGGGGTGCGGCGGTGAAAGATCAGCAGCTCGCCCAGCCGCCGATTGCCGCCGGCACGACCGAGCCGGTACACGCCGTTGAAACCGTTACCACGCAGGGGGATTGGCGTCCGGCGACGCAGATCGCGTTCCGGTTCTGCGTCGTCTACTTCGGCCTGTACAACCTGCTCCTGAATTTTGTTCCCTTCACGGTGATCGGCCTCCTCGGGCCGTGGTTCCGCAGATACAGCGGGTGGTGGATCCCGTCCCATACGGATCCGGTCACCGGTTGGGTGGGCCGGATGGTTTTCGGGGTCGACACCGCGCTGCACCAGGACTCCGGCGCAGGCGATCAGACGGCCGCCTGGGTGCTGATGTTCTGCGTCCTTGTCGTCGCCGTGGTCGCCGCCGCGGTGTGGACGGTCTTCGACCCACGCGCCTCGCACCCACGGCTGATGGCGTGGTTCACACTGTTCCTGCGGGTGTCGTTGGGTGCGACGATGCTGGGATTCGGGTTCGCCAAGCTGATCCCCACGCAGATGCCCGGCCCCGGGTTGGCTCAGCTGCTCCAACCGTACGGCGATATGAGCCCGGCGTCGGTGCTGTGGTTGCAGGTCGGCAGCTCCTATCCGTACGAGATGGCGCTCGGCGCAGTGGAAGTCGTGGCCGGGGCACTGGTCTTCGTGTCTCGGACCGCGGTACTCGGTACCGCGTTGAGTCTGGCGAGCTGCGCGCAGATCCTGCTGATGAACATGACCTTCGACATCCCGGAGAAGCTGCTCGCTTCGCACCTGCTCATGATCTGCCTGATTTTGCTCGCGCCCTATCTGCGCCGACTGGTCGATGTCTTTGTACGCCAACGCGCGGGCGAACCGCTGACACAACCCGCGCTGTTCGCCGACGACCGGAAGAATCGCGTCGCGCTGTGGCTCACAGTGTGCCTCGGTATCTGGATCGCGCTGGTCAGCGGCACCGACCGCTGGCGGGTCTGGCAGGAGCAATACGGTCCCGCCAGCCCCAAATCCGAGTTGTACGGCATCTGGGACGTCCGGGAGTTCACCCTCGACGGTCGAACCCTCCCGCCCCTGACCACTGACGAAACACGCTGGCAGCGGCTGGTTTTCGATGATCCAGAGCAGGCGGCCTACCAAGAAATGGACGGCGACCTCGTCCCCGTCGGTGCAAACTTCTTGCCCAACGGGATCGTTGACCTGAGCGCAGTTGAAACCACCAGCACAACAACACCTTTGGCAACGCTGTCGCGCGAACAACCCACCCCGAACCAACTGCTTCTGCGCGGTACCCTCCGCGGTCTCCCGGTAGTGATCACCCTCGAACGCGTCGACCTGAACAGCTTCACCCTCCGCAGCCGTGGGTTCCACTGGGTCCAGGACTACATCTACTTCCGATGAATTACTCGACCGGGCAACGTCTCTGGGCGCACGCCCGCACTCGTGGTGAGTCGGGCGTGCGCTCTGCACGTGGTCTACCCGCTGGTGGGCAGGGTGCGGATGTAGCGACCCGCGAAGAACCGCTGAATTCCGCGGACCACGGGACCGCCGAGGCGGGTGTACCAGGTGCCTGGACGGGAGAACGCGGAGACCACGCCGTAGACGCTGTCGTCCGACGGGTCGTATTCGACGGCGAACAGTTCCTCGCCGATCTCCGGGTGCCCGGGCAGGGTGCCGTAGGCGAAGCCGCGCTGATTCGGTGCCGCCAGCACGTACACCACCTGGCATGGGGCGATGATGCTCAACGGTCCGATGCCGAGTCGTACCGTGAGCCGGGTGCCTGGCTCGGCCTTCGGCGTGGACGCGGTGTGAAAGATGTGGGTTCCCTTCTGCATTCGATACCCGAGAATCTCCACCGCCGCATGCTCGAACAGCGCCCGCCCCTGCCCGATCCGCCGCCGTAACCGGAAATGGTGGTACCCCTGCGGCGGTTCACCACTGGTGGCACCGACTTCCGGATAGGTGAACGAAGGCTCGCCCGGCGCATACTCCATCCCCTGATCTTCACCCCCCACCTCCGATCGCGGAACAATTCCGCCCCGTCTCCTCCGACACACCGCCGCCTCCCGGACGAACCCAACCCACAGCGTCCCAGTGGGCCGGCCGCCGGCAGCGAGTGTCACCCGCGGAGCTGCCGGAAGAAATCGCGGATGTCGTCGACGAACAGGTCCGGAACTTCGATCGCGGGGAAGTGGCCGCCTGCTTCGTGCTCTCGGAAGAAAGCGACCTGATCGCCGGGGTCGAGAACTTTGCGGACGAGCGGATCGGTGTAGAACACCGACGCCCCGTGCGGCACAACTGATTGTGCGCCCCAGCCCGCGTTCTCGGCGTGTGCCAGCTCCCAATAGAAGTCGGCTGCCGCCGGTCCGGTGCGGGTGAACCAGTAGAGGCTGGCGGTGATCAGCACATTCTCGCGACTGATGGGCGTGGCCGGATTGGCCCACGCGGCGAGCTTCTCGGCGATCCAGGCCAGTTGCAGGATGGGGGAGTCGGCCAAGCCCGCCGCGAGGGCATTGGGCTGGGTGGACTGCAACACGCGATAGCCTTTGCCCCGCGACCAGCTTCGTTGCGCTGATTCGAGTTCGGTGCGTTCCTGCGGACTCAAGCCGTCCGGTACCGGAAAATCCTCGCCCGCCATACCGAGCTGCAGCCGATCGCCGTGGGTCAGCGCGCCGATCACGCGATCAGGCAGCAGCGCGGCCAGCCGGCCGGTCACACCGGCGCCGAGATCGCCGCCTTCGGCACCGAATCGTTCGTAACCGAGTCGGGTCATCAACTCCCCGAACGCGAGCGCGGTCCGTTCGAGGTGCCAACCGCGCGCGGCGAGCGGGCTGGAGAAGACGAAGCCGGGCAGCGAGGGGATCACGAGGTGGAAGGCGTCGGCCGGGTCGCCGCCGTGGGCGCGCGGGTCGGTCAGCGGTCCGCTGGCCGCGAGGAACTCCACGAACGAAGTGGGGTAACTGTGATTGAGCAGGAGCGGGACCGCGTTCGGCTCCGGTGATCGCAGATGCAGGAAATGGATTGTCTGGCCGTCGATTTCGGTGCGGAACTGGGCGTAGGTGTTCAACTGTGCCTCGTGGGCTCGCCAATCGAACTCCTCCGCCCAGTGGGCGGCCAGTTCGTGCAGGTAGCGCGGAGGGATGCCACGGTCCCACTGCGTATCGGCACCGGGCACGGGGTACGGCGATCGGGTCCGGGCCAGGCGGGCACGCAGATCATCGAGCTCGACCTGCGGAATCTGGATCCGGAAGGGAATGATGTCAGCGTCCATGCTCAGCAACCTAGAGACCGACTAGGCCACAACCTGTCCTAGATCGCCGGGGCTGGCCCGTGTCGCGCGCCACTCCGTCTGCGCTGGTTTTCGTAGTCCGGTCATCGTCCTTCGCTGCGGGGTCGTCGTGGTCCGCTACGGGCGGTGGGAACTAGGGAGACGTGGGTTTGAGGCGTAGGGGTGTGAGGTGGAGTAGGCCGAGGGGGTCGAGGTATGCGCGTTTGCGTCTGCCGGATCCTTCGCTGCGCAGACCCCAGTGGAGGCAGGTTCCGCATCCTTCATGCCCGGGTTCGAGCGTGCCGATCGGTGTGCCGCGGGTGACCCGGCGGCCCACCGGCACCTCGGCGTGGACCGGCTCATAAGTGGTCCGCAGACCGCCGGGGTGGTCGATCGAGACCACGGGTTTGTCGGCGACCGTGCCCGCGAACACCACGATCCCGGCCCCCGCGGCCAGCACCGCTTGTCCCGCCGCGCCCGCGAGGTCGACGCCGCGATGTCCGGGCAGCCAGTCCTGCGCGGGTTTGTCGAACCGCCGGACCACGGCGGGCCGCGGTTGCAGTGGCCAGCCGAATGGCCCGACGGGTTCGGCGACAGCGAGCGATTCGGTACCGGCTACCAGCGCCAGCACCAACCCCACCACCGGCGTGAACCGAAGCGCGCCAGCCCATTTCATCCCGCCGGTCGCCCCGCGCCCACCGTCGGCACCGGCAATGGCGCAGGAGACAGGAGTCCACAGAATTCGGAATCACTCGGCGACATGAAAAACGGTGCAGGACCGACATACTCGCAGTACTCGCGATCAAGCGGAGTGCGCTCGAACGGTTCCGGCCCACCCGCCGCACAATCAGCCGCGGGCGTCGGAATCACCGTGATCGGCCCCAGCGACGCACACCAGGCTGGCACCCCCGCTGGACCCGCAGGCAAGTTCCCGCCGAACCCCTCGTCCACCGCCCGCGGCGCGAGCCGCCGCAACGCACAAGCCGAACCCGAACACGTCCGCCCGACCTCATCGGGCGACCAGGGCAGATCGGCGCGAGCGGTCGTGGCGCTCGTGCTCAGAGGCTCGGCCGTGCCGGGCGGCGCGCTCACCACACCCAGCACGAAGAAAAGGGGGATGACCAGTGTCGTCAGTGTGGAAATCGGATATGGAGGCATACCGAAAAGCCTCATCGCCCGGAGGCGATCCCGGTACCCCCACCACCCCGAATGTGCACAACTTTCCGACTTGTGGACATCGCCCGTTCCACCTCGCGTGCACCCCCGATTCACCCCGTTGACAGGCCGATTTAGCAGCTGGCGGCGGACCCGATAGACTGGTCGAGCGGTCTGTGCCTGCATGGACCGACTTCGCGCGCCACCCCGTGCTTGTTCGCAACGGCGCTGTTCGAACCAGTCACATCCTCGGGTTCGCGGCAGCTCCTGTGCGGAGCAGGGAGTCGTCGGCTGGTCCCCACCCTCGCGGTCGGGTCCGACGATTCGGAGGCGCCAGGGCAACGAATCACCGATTCGCTGCGTCAACCGGCAACGAAAGAGAGATACGAGAGCCATGGCTGTCGTAACAATGAAGCAGCTGCTCGACAGCGGCGCACACTTCGGGCACCAGACTCGGCGCTGGAACCCGAAGATGAAGCGGTTCATCTTCACCGACCGCAACGGCATCTACATCATCGACCTGCAGCAGACGCTGACCTACATCGACAAGGCCTACGAGTTCGTCAAGGAGACCGTCGCCCACGGTGGCACCGTCCTCTTCGTCGGTACCAAGAAGCAGGCCCAGGAGTCGATCGCGGCCGAGGCGACTCGCGTCGGGATGCCCTACGTCAACCAGCGCTGGCTGGGTGGCATGCTCACCAACTTCTCCACCGTGCACAAGCGTCTGCAGCGCCTCAAGGAGCTCGAGGCGATGGAGCAGACCGGTGGTTTCGAGGGTCGCACCAAGAAGGAAATCCTCATGCTCACGCGTGAGATGAACAAGCTGGAGCGCACCCTCGGCGGTATCCGCGACATGGCCAAGGTGCCCTCGGCCATCTGGGTCGTCGACACCAACAAGGAGCACATCGCCGTCGGCGAGGCGCGCAAGCTGAACATCCCGGTCATCGCGATCCTGGACACCAACTGCGACCCCGACCTGGTCGACTACCCGATCCCGGGTAACGACGACGCGATCCGTTCCGCCGCGCTGCTGACCAAGGTCGTCGCCTCCGCGGTGGCCGAGGGCGTGCAGGCGCGGGCCGGCCTGTCCTCCGGTGACGACAAGCCGGAAGCCGGCGCGGGCGAGCCGCTGGCCGAGTGGGAGCAGGAGCTTCTCGCGTCGGCCGCCCCGGCCGCCGAGGCGCCTGCCGAAGCCCCGGCCGAGGCTGCTGCCGTGGAGACCCCGGCTGAGGCCTGAGTCTCGTAACTCGCTGTTCCAGCGGTGATCACCAACGCGTGCGATGGTGATCACCGCTGCCCAGTACTCGAAGAACTTTCTCCGAAGGAGGCTCGCCACCGATGGCGAACTACACCGCTGCCGATGTGAAGCGGCTCCGCGAGCTCACCGGCTCCGGAATGATGGATTGTAAGAACGCGCTGGCCGAGACCGACGGCGACTTCGACAAGGCCGTCGAGATCCTGCGCATCAAGGGCGCGAAGGACGTCGGCAAGCGTGCCGAGCGGACCACCGCCGAAGGCCTGGTCGCCGCCAAGGGTGGCGTGATGGTCGAGCTCAACTCCGAGACCGACTTCGTCGCCAAGAACGCGGAGTTCCAGGAGCTGGCCGACCAGATCGTGACCGCCGCCGCGGCCGCCAAGCCCGCCGACCTGGACGCGCTGAAGGCCCTCGACCTCGGTGGCAAGACCGCCGACGAGGCCGTGCAGGCGCTCGCCGCGAAGATCGGCGAGAAGCTCGAGCTGCGTCGCGTGATCGCGCTCGACGGCCCGGTCGCCACCTACCTGCACAAGCGGGCTTCGGATCTGCCGCCGGCCGTCGGCGTGCTGATCGAGTACCAGGGCGAGGGTGACGCGGCCGCCGAGGCCGCCCGTGCCGCCGCCATGCAGGTCGCCGCGCTCAAGGCGAAGTACGTGACCCGCGACGAGGTTCCGGCCGATGTCGTGGAGAACGAGCGTCGCATCGCCGAGCAGACCGCGCGCGAGGAGGGCAAGCCCGAGGCCGCCCTCCCGAAGATCACCGAAGGCCGCGTCAACGGCTTCTTCAAGGACGTCGTGCTGCTGGAGCAGTCGTCGGTCACCGATTCGAAGAAGACCGTCAAGGCCCTGCTGGACGAGGCCGGTGTCACCGTGACCCGCTTCGCCCGCTTCGAGGTCGGCTCCAACTGATCGTGCCCCGCACGGTCAGCCCGACCTGGTCTGACAACCGCCCTATGGCTATATCGAGCAGACCCCTCGTCGACCGTTTCGCCGGTTGACGGGGGGTCTTCTCATGCCGCCGAACCCACATGAGGCAGGATAGGAGCCGCTCCGTGTTGAGGAGCCTTTCCGAGCTGCCGAATTCTTTGACGCACTTGCCTGCCGAGAACAACGTTGACCGCCGAAGGAGAAGAACACCCATGACGGACCCGGGGAACGACCGCCCAGGATATCGCCGGGTACTTCTCAAATTGGGTGGCGAGATGTTCGGCGGCGGCAGGGTGGGGCTCGACCCGGACGTCGTGGAGGCGGTCGCCGAGCAGATCGCCGAGGTCGTCGCGACCGGCGTGCAGGTGGCCGTGGTGATCGGCGGTGGCAACTTCTTCCGCGGCGCCGAGCTCGAGGAGCGCGGCATGGAGCGGGCCCGCTCGGACTACATGGGCATGCTCGGTACCGTGATGAACAGCCTTGCGCTGCAAGACTTTCTGCAAAAGCAGGGGATCGAGACCCGGGTGCAGACCGCGATCACCATGGGTCAGGTCGCCGAGCCGTACCTCCCGTTGCGCGCCAAGCGGCACCTGGAGAAGGGGCGCGTCGTGATCTTCGGTGCGGGCATGGGCATGCCGTACTTCTCCACCGACACGACCGCCGCGCAGCGTGCACTGGAGATCGGCGCCGAGGTGGTGCTGATGGCGAAGGCGGTCGACGGAGTGTTCACCGCCGACCCGAAGGTGGACGAGAACGCCACCATGTTCTCCGAGATCACCCACAAAGAGGTCATCGAACAAGGTCTCAAGGTGGCCGACGCGACGGCCTTCAGTCTCTGTATGGACAACCAGATGCCGATGCTGGTGTTCAATTTGTTGACCAAGGGCAATATCGCCCGAGCGGTCGCCGGTGAGAAGATCGGCACATTGGTTCGGTCCTGACCCCGCGACCCGCGGACGATGACGATGACGACGCTGTGGAGCCGGTGTCTAAGGAAGGACAAGGTCGTGATTGAAGAAGCGCTCTTCGACGCCGAGGAGAAGATGGAAAAGGCTGTCACGGTGGCGAAGGACGATCTCGGATCCATTCGCACCGGGCGGGCCAACCCGGGCATGTTCTCCCGGATCGTGGTCGACTACTACGGTTCGCCGACGCCCATCACTCAGATATCCAGCATCACCGTGCCCGAGCCGCGCATGGTTGTGATCAAGCCCTACGAGCAGGCTCAGCTCGGTGCGATCGAAACCGCCATCCGCAACTCGGATCTCGGCGTGAACCCCACGAACAACGGTGACATCATTCGGATTTCGGTGCCGCAGCTGACCGAGGAGCGCCGCCGCGAACTGGCCAAGCAGGCCAAGGGCAAGGGCGAGGACGCAAAGGTGTCAATCCGCAATGTCCGCCGCAAAGCCATGGACGAACTGTCGCGCATCCAGAAGGATGGCGAGGCGGGGGAGGACGAGGTCGGGCGCGCCGAGAAGGACCTCGACAAGACCACCGCCAAGTATGTCGGCCAGATCGACGAACTGGTCAAGCACAAGGAAGCGGAACTGCTCGAGGTCTGACGCCACGGCGTGCGCCCCGGGGCAGTCGCCGCGGGTTCGAACGCAGCCGAAGGCCCGCTCGGGCGGAGGACGAACGGAACGACGAGTTGAGCGACGGGACAATCGTGGCCGAGAACGCCGCCGCGACCGGTGCGGCAGAGGAGCCGATGCCGGTGGACGGTACAGCTGAAGCGAGGCAGGAGCACGTGCGCGATGCGGGAGCATCTGGTCACGAGGCTCTAGCCGACGCGGCGGTCGGCGCGGCGGTCCCGGGGTCCGAATGGTCTGCGGCCGGGGGTGAAGCCGCCGTGGTCGCCGCCGATGAGCACGACCCCGAGGCGCACGGCCCGCAGGCCGTGGTCGCCGGCGCTCCGGCGTCCGGTTCGCGGGCGGGCCGGAACCTGCCCGCGGCACTCGCGGTCGGTCTCGGGCTCGGCCTCTCGCTCATTGCGATCCTGCTGTTCGTGCCGAAGGTGTTCATCGGTGTCGTCGGCGTCGCGGTCGGCGTCGCCACCTGGGAGGTCGCCAAACGACTGCGCGAGGCCGACGTGCTGGTCCCGCGCATCCCGCTCATCGTGGGCGGACAGGCGGTGTTCTGGCTGGGCTGGCCGTACGGGGCCAGCGGTGTCGCCGGTGCGTTCGCGGCGACCACACTGACCTGCATGGTGTGGCGGCTGTTCGATCACGGCCTGCAGACCGCGCCGCGAAACTTCCTGCGCGACACCGCCATCACGATCTTCACGCTGGCCTGGATCCCGCTGCTCGCCTCCTTCGCCACCCTGCTGCTGCTCGAAGACGACGGCAACCTGCGGGTGCTGACCTTCATGATCCTGGTCGTCTGCTCCGACGTCGGCGGCTACGTCGCGGGCGTCCTGTTCGGCAGGCATCCGATGGTGCCGTCGATCAGCCCGAAGAAGTCCTGGGAAGGTTTCGGCGGATCGCTCGTCTTCAGCGTCATCGGCGGCCTGCTCACCGTCACCCTGCTGCTCGACGCCAACTCGATGATCGGCGTCGTGCTCGGTGTCGGCCTCGTGCTCGTCGCCACCTGCGGTGACCTGATCGAATCCCAGATCAAACGCGAACTCGGCATCAAGGACATGGGCACCCTGCTCCCCGGGCACGGCGGCATCATGGACCGCCTCGACTCGATGCTCCCCTCCGCCTTCGTCTCCTGGTTGGTCCTGAGCACCCTGCTCTGAACGGGCGTTGGGGGCCCTGAGCTGCATGTATAAATTTTCTCCCGGGCACCCGCGAAAATTTATATACTCGGCTCATGTCGGAGAAACGTTTGGCGCACGCGGAGGTCGCGGTGCTGGCCTACCTCCTCGGCAACCCGGCGCCGCAGCGTCAGATCCATATCGCCGCGGCCACGGGAGTCACCCAGGCGCGTATCTCGCAGATTCTGACCGCGGCCGACGCGAACGGCTGGACCGAACGATCCGCTGACGGCTGGCAGGTGCGGCGGCCTCGCGAATTGTTCGATCGACTGGTTGCGGCCCGTGCGCCGAGACAGGAAGCTGTCGAAGCCTGGTACAGCCTCGACAGCGCGCAAAGGCAAATCGAGCTGGTGCTGGAACAGGCTTCGGCGCAGCGAGTCTCGGTTCGGGTCTGCGGTGATTGGGCAGCCGACCTCGTCGCGCCGTGGCGGATCCCCGACATCGTGCTGATTCATGCCGATAGCCGCCTCGACCTGGAAAGTGCCGGATTCGTCCGGGTGGAAACCGATCCGTCCGATGCGACCCTGGTGGTCAGTGTCGGTGCGATTTCGCCGGGCTGGCATCTGGATTCGAGGCTTGCGGCCGCAATGGGCGGGCCGCGGGATCTGGCATGGCCGCTCGCGCCGGTCATCGAGGTGGCCAGGCACATCCTGACCGTCGGCGGTCCCGACGCCGTCGATGCGGTCGCCGAACTGGAACAGCGATTTCTCAGCGCGCGCGCCGACCTCGAGGTCGAGTCGTGCACGAGCTGACCGTCGTCAGCGGATCTCGCGCGGAAGACGGTGCGTACCTGGCGCTGGCCGATGCCGCCGCGGTGGCGTTGGGATCCTGGGCGGTGATCGGCGGGCACATGGTCAATCTGCATGTCCTGCGCACAGGCGTGTCGGTGCCGTTGCGGGCGACCAGGGACGCCGACCTCGCGGTCGAATTGGTCAGCATTCGCGGCGGTGCGCTCCTGGACCGCCTGCGTCGGCTGGGATACGACAATCCTCGTTCCGGCAACAGATTCGAGCGATCGGTCGGCGGGACGTTCGCGACCATCGACCTGCTCGCTCCCTCGTTCACCAATCGGCACGTCCCCGACCTCGACGCGGGTCCCATTGCGGTGGACGGGATCCCGGCGGTCCACGTCGCCTTGGCGCAGGAGCCGATCTGGATCGCGCTCGCGGCTACCCTGACCGACGGTAGCCGCCTCTCGGCGCGGGTCGCGATCCCCGACGTGGCAACCGCGCTCTGTATCAAGGTGCTCAGCTATCTGCAGCGGCGAGTACCGCGCGATGCCGAAGACATCGGCCGACTACTCGAGTGTGGTTACGCCGACGGCGGTCGGTGGCCCGAAGGGGCCACGTTCACCGAAGCGCTCGGCTTGTTGCAGGAGTACTTCGACCGGCCCGGGCAGGCCTTGCGGAAGTGGAGCGGGAACCCTGCTCGAATCCGTGCACTGGTGCGGGCGTTGTCGCGGTGACCTACTTCTTGGCTGCGCGGCGCAATTGGAGGATGCGGACTCCGCCGACGAGGGCCATGACGAGTGCGCCGCCGATCACTGACAGCAGGACCGCGACACCGAGCGGCAGCGAGAAGTGCCAGAAGAACAGGCCCACGTTCACCTGGTCGAGGTTCTGCAGAATGAAGACCAGCAGGACGATCAGGATCAGTGCGCCCGCGATCAAGGCCACCCAGGTGTTGCCCGTGCGGGACGACAGCGACTGGCGATGCTTGGTCGGAACCGTGGTCGTCGGCCCGGTTGTCGCAGGTGGGGCGACCGGGTCGGGGGTGGGGGCGGTGCGCTCGTCCGTCAGATCGGGATCGGGCTCCGGCAGGTGGTCAGGATTGGTCGACATGGGTCGATCATTACCCACTGCTATTACAACCACACGTATTTCCTGGCAACGAACTGGGCATGTCGTCCGGCTGGAGCGGGCGAGTGTGCGGCGCATTCGCCCAGATGGGAGAATGGGGGAACTATGACCGTCTCCCTGCCCCTCGTTTTCGATGCCCCGCGCCGTGGCATGCCGCCGCGGCACCTCGCCGACCTCGACGCCGAGGGCAGGCGGGCGGCCGTCGAGGAGCTGGGACTCCCGAAGTTCCGCGCCGACCAGATCGCCCGCCAGTACTACGGCCGGCTGCAAGCCGACCCGGAACAGATGACCGACCTGCCCGCGCAGGTGCGCGAGAAGATCGGCGCGGCACTGTTCCCGCCGCTGATGTCGGTCGTCAAACACGTCGCCTGCGATGCGGGCGAAACCCGAAAGACGTTGTGGCGCGCGGGCGATGGCACGCTGCTCGAAAGCGTCCTCATGCGCTACCCCGACCGGGCGACGCTGTGCATCTCCAGCCAAGCCGGCTGCGGTATGGCGTGCCCGTTCTGCGCGACCGGCCAGGGCGGGCTGAACCGCAACCTGTCCACCGCCGAAATCGTCGACCAGGTCCGCGCCGCGGCCGCCGCCATGCGCGACGGCGAGGTCACCGGCGGCCCCGGCCGACTCTCCAACATCGTCTTCATGGGCATGGGTGAGCCCCTGGCCAACTACAAACGCGTCGTCGCCGCGGTCCGCCGGATCACCTCGCCGTCCCCGGACGGTTTCGGTATCTCGCAGCGCAACGTCGTCGTCTCCACGGTCGGCTTGGCCCCTGCCATCCGCAAACTTGCCGACGAAGATCTCTCCGTCACCCTCGCCGTCTCCCTGCACACTCCCGACGACGAACTCCGCGACACCCTCGTCCCGGTCAACAACCGCTGGCCCGTCGCCGAAGTCCTCGACGCCGCCCGCTACTACGCCGACAAGTCCGGTCGCCGCGTCTCCATCGAATACGCGCTGATCCGCGACATCAACGACCAAGGGTGGCGGGCCGATATGCTCGGCCAGAAGTTGCACAAGGCGTTGGGTTCTCGCGTGCATGTCAATGTGATCCCGTTGAACCCGACTCCGGGCAGCAAGTGGGATGCTTCGCCGAAACCTGTTGAGCGCGAGTTCGTTCGGCGCGTCAACGAGCAGGGTGTGCCGTGCACCGTCCGCGACACCCGCGGTCAGGAGATCGCCGCTGCCTGTGGCCAACTCGCCGCGGAGAACTGAGCTCCCGCACCCAAACCCGGCAGGCGTCCAACGAGCAGCCATGCAAGGCGCGTAGTGGCCGAAGTAAATCTCCGGCGTCGGCGCTTGCTCCGGAGTGTCCACCATTTGAGTGCGCAGCGGCTCGAGTGGTTGTTCCGCGAGCACGCCCGCAGCGCTTTCGTTTTATTCGAAAGCGGGGCATGATGGTTGCCATGGAGGTGCGATGACCGAGACGTTGAATGAGCGCACACTGCTGCCTGAGCACTTGGACCAGCTTGCCGAGGTGCGGAGGTTCATGGACTCTGCGGTCGCGTCGACCGGCGCGACCGTGCTGAGGTCGGCCGAGGGTGCGGTGGTGACGTTGCCTGCTGAGGTGTTCGAGGGGCTGCGTTTGGTCGCGCTGGCGCTCTCCGAAGGCAAGGCGGTCACGGTCGCGCCGTTGCACACCACGTTGACAACGCAGGAGGCTGCCGAGTTGCTCGGGATGAGCAGGCCCACGTTGGTGAAGCTGTTGGATGCGGGGGAGATTCCCTTCACGCGGCCGGGACGACATCGGCGCGTGTGTTTGACCGATGTCCTGGCATTTCGGGAGTACCGACGCGCCGAACGCGCCGCGGGATTGTCCGAGTTGACGCGGATCTCCGAGGACTTGGGGCTTTACGACGACGAGCCACCCGAGCCGTTGCGGCGGCACGACTGATGCAACGGGTATTCCTCGATACCTGCGTCTTGTACCCGGCCCACCTGCGCGACACCATTCTCCGCCTGGCGGAGGCCGACTTGGTCCAACCGCTGTGGTCGGCGGAAGTGCTGGCGGAGCTGCGGCGGAACCTCTGTCTGCGGCATGCGGGCGACGAATCGGCGTCGAAGGTCGATCGGCTGATCAGCACGTTGAACGGCTTCTTCGCCGATGCCCTGGCCGAGGGATATGAGGAGTTGGTCGACAGGATGGAGAACCATCCCAAGGATCGTCACGTGCTCGCGGCGGCATTACAGGGCAACGCCGATGTGTTGCTGACGTTCAACCTCAAGGATTTCGCAGTAAGGCCTATCGGCGAAGGCTTCCCGGAATTGTGTCACCCGGACGCTTTTCTGCTGGACGTGTGGGATTTGGCTCCCGGTCAGGTACTCAGACATTTGTACAATCAGGTCGCCGAACACAAGCGGCCACCGAGGCGAATCCAGGGGCTCCTTGACGTGCTGGAGCGATCCGGGGTGCCAGGTTTTGTCGCCGAGGTACGCAGGCGTCTCGACTGAATTGTGGCGCGTACCGGTCGCTGGAGTCGCCGCCGAATGGAAGGCGGGCTCGCGACCCAGGCAGGGTGCTCGAAGATATATTCGAGTGGCTCTGGGCTGTGTTTGCCTCACAACATATGTCCGGGAGAACATGGCATTGCGAGCGCGCGGGGACATTATTGCAGTCGATGCCGCAGATCCGATCGATGTGACCATCAGTTGGAATCAGCTCGACCTCGGGTTGGACTGATCGGCCCCTGCGCCGTTCATGGTTGCGGGTGCATACCCCGTCGACTCACATCGCACCGAGGGTGCCGGCGAGGAGGACGCCGCCGATGATGATGGCGGGGACGCCGAAGGCGATGGTGCCGACTATGGCGCCGAGGGCGGCGCCGGGGATGGCGGTGACGATGCAGCCGCCGAGGAAGCCGGGGATGGTGAGGACGCCGAAGGTGGGGAGGGTGGCGGCGCCGCCGACGAGCAGCCCGCCGAGGAGGCAGCCGAGGGACGCGCCGACGAGGGTGCCGATGATGGTGCCCAGGGCGGTGCCGATGCCGACGACGGTGGAGAAGGTCGACAGGGCGGCGCCGAACGCGGGGGAGGTCGGGTCCAGGGCGACGTCGTGTAACTGGTCGGTGGTGCCGGGGGCGGGTGTCGCGGTCGCGGGGTCGACGCTCGGGGTCAGGGTCGCGGTGTTGCCGTCGATGACGGCAGCGATCGGGTAGCGCTGGTTGTCCCGGTAGTAGCCGAGCGGGAACGCGGCCATCAGGTTACCGTCGTTGTCCCGGATCTCGAGGCGGTCGTCGGCGGTGTCGAGGGAGCCGGAGTCTGTGGTGAGGGTCATCGAGCTGCCGACGGCCTGCGCGGTGTACCGGAGGCCCGCGGGTTCCGGGTCGGCCTGCGCCGACGTGACCGAGCCGGCCACGATGGCAGCCGTACATGCCACCACGGCAACGAGTTTCGTCGATCGGTTCATGCGCACTCATCCTCGGTTTCGGCCTGTCGGCACGGCGGTACCGCGCATCGGTTCGGGATTGCGGACTTGTCCCGCGACGGCGTGGGCGTCGCGCAGCCCCGCTGACGATAGCGATTCCGCATGAATTTATGACTTCAACGGTAGTCGGCGAGTCGTCATAAGCAAGACTTGCTGAGTGTTAACCGCAGCACATTATTGGACCATCGTCCAGTTTGCTGAAGTTAAGCCTCGACCTGCGGAGTCGCCCGATGCTCGAACAGTCGCCAGGCGGGCAGGCGAGACCCGTTCCGCTGCGCACCGGGTTCGGTCAGCAGCGCCGCACGCCGCTGTTGGAGCCGGAGATGGCGGGCGAACTCGTGCGCCGAAGCGACGCCGGTATCGAGGACGACCGCGGTTTCCGTCCCGGTGTCGGTCGTGACCAGTGCGTCCACGATGTACCCGGACCGGCGCACCGCCAAGTCGACCTGGCACCAGTCCTGTTTCAACCGTTGATGGAGCAGGTCACGCAACGCGGCACCGTGCTGCCACAGCACTTCGCCACGCGCAGCGGCGATTTCATCGTGTAGCCGACGGCCGAGACCGCCCCGGCGCACCCAGAAATCGCTACTGCCGACGATGAACAGGTGCGCCCGCGCCCGCGTGATCGCGACATTCCACAGGTTCGCTTGCGCATCCAGGAAAGCCAGTGCGCCGGAACCGATCCCGTCGGCAGCCACCAGGCTGAAGATGATCGCGTCACATTCGCCGCCCTGGAAGGTGTGTGCGGTGCCGACGCGAACGGATTCCACCCCGCGTAGTTTGCGGCGGATCAGCGCGGCCTGTCGGGTGAACGGGGTGACCACGCCGATGGTCGCGCCCGCCGGCAGGGCGTTGCGCAGGAAGTGCACACCGCGCAGTGCCCGCTCCGCCTCTGCCTCGTTGACCCAAGAATTCGCGTCGCGGCGGGCCCGCCCCGGTTCGTCGATCCATTGCACGGCAGGCTGATTCGTGCGCTGATGCTTGGCGACATCGGTCAGGATCGTGAGCGGTTTGCCGCGCGGCGTGTAGAAGATCCGGTCGGCCAGTCCGGCGATATCCGGGTGGCAACGGTAGTGCTCGTTCAGCAGCAGACTGCCGGACCGTGCGTGTTCGAACGCGTGAAATGCCGAGTCTCGGCGGTAATTCAGGTGTGTGTCGATGAGCCGGTCCCCGTCGAGCCCGTGCTCGTCGCGCATCCTGGCCTCGGTGGCCGGGGCCAGCTTGGCCACGTGTGGAAGTTGCAGCGGATCCCCGATGATCAAGGCACGTTCGGCCCGGAAGAGCACGGGCAGGACGGCGGCGATCGAACACTGGCTCGATTCGTCGACGATGACCAGGTCGAACAGGCCCGGCGCCGGCCGGAACAGCCGCGCGGAAAGGCAGGTGACGGCCCAGGCGGGCGCGGCCGCGATGGCGTCGCTTCGGCGCTTCCATTCGGTGCGGTAGTCACCGTCTTCGGCGAGCTGTTGCAGTGCGGCGCGCCCACCGGCCCGCAGGTCGTCGAGGGTCGCCGACACCAGGTCGCGGCTGGCGGCGCTCAGTGCTGCTTCGGTGCGCGTCCAACGCTGTGCCAGTTCGGAGTCGGGTGTCTGCGCGTTCGGGAACTCCTCGCGCCAACGAAGTTCTGCGACCACGTAGGCATGAAGATGCCCGCACAGCTGCGCGGCTTGTTCTTTTGTCGCCGTGATTCCCCAGCGGGACAAGAAGTTACGGCGTCGCCAGGTGGCGAAGAATCGGGCCTTTTCCAGTTTGGTGGCTTGGTTGCGAATGCGGATGAGAGCGGTGTCGTCCAGTTCGGTGGGGAACTCCGCAGCCGCGGCGATGGCGGCCCGCGCCCCGGCACGAGCCGCGCCGGCGGCGAACAGTTCGCGTTCGGCTCTCGCGTGGTCGGTGAACAGCTGCCGGACGTCTGCGTGCTCGCGGCAGACGTGCGCGTGCTCGGCCTGGTAGGTCGTGCGCGACATGGATGTCTGTCGATCGGCAGTGGCGGCGGCCAGCAGCGACTGTTTTTCCGCCGCACGGTAATTGAGGCGTTCGCCAGTGCCCGCGCTACCCGTGCGGATCATCAGTCCGGGGATCGCCGCCTCGCAGCGCTGCCACACCTCGTCCACGGCCGTGTTGTTCGTCGACGCGACCAAGACGCGTTGTCCGTGCGCCACCGCGGTAGCCACGATATTGACGATCAGCGCGCTCTTACCGGTACCGGGCGGCCCGGTGGCGACGGTGAGGCGCTGCGTCATGGCCGCGGCGAGAATGTCGGATTGTGCGTCGTTCATCGGCCCGAGGAGGACCGGAGCGGGTGGTTGTCCGGCCACCACCTCGGCGGCTCGACGCGGGTCGAGCAGGGTGCCCAGTGCCGTCCCACCGATCGCCGCGGGATTCCGGCTGATGTCGTTCAGATCGTCGAGCAGTTTGCGGATGGCCTTGTCGGTCGGAACCGTCAGCAGCACACCGATATTGCGCGCACCGCTGCGCGGCGTGGCTACCTCCAGCGACTCCTGGAGCCGGTCCGGATCGATGTCTTCGACCCAGGGCAGTTCGAACTCCTCCCGCAGCAGGTTGCGGATCTCGCGGGTCATCAGCGAGCGATCGGCGGGACCCCACTCCGGCTGGTACGTGCTGATCAAGGCTTCGGCCGCGTCTTTGTCCAGCAGTTGCGCCGCCAAAGCCGGGTTCACGCGCGGTTCGCCGTAGGGGCGTAGGCGCGGTGTCTCCGAGTCGGCGTCGATGACCTCGATATCCCGGATGAGCAGGGGCGCGCAGGTCGGTTCACGCAGTTGCGTTCGCTCGGCATCGGCGAAGAGCACGACAACGGGATAGCCGTATACCAGCTCTACAGCTTTGCCCGCGGCTTCCGTCAGCTGCGAAATCAACTGCGGGGGAGCGGGAAGTGCGCCGTCGCCGTCCACGCCGTTGCCGCTGAGAAACCGCTCCGGGCCGCCGAGGAACACCGCGGCGGTGCTTCTCGCGGCGAAGGACAACCGCGCGGCGTCGGCGTTCTCGGCTTGCAGGCAGTCGCGGTAGTAGCTGATCAGCCGCTCCCATTCCGACCGATGGGACACGACCCGTGGTTGAGCGAGGTGGGTGCCGATGCGGTCGCGGGACCGCGCCACCGACCGGATCAGCGGCGCGGAGGCGAGGTAGATCGCCCCGGCCACCCCGACCGCCGACATCACCGGCGTTTGGCGCCGGCCGGACTCGCGGGCGGTCAGCGCGCGGTGCACATGGTGATAGAGCTCGTCGACCGCGACTCGCCCGTCGCGATCCTGGTCGCCCGCGCCGGAACGGAGCGCATCGATCAGCTCACCGGTGAAGATCGACGGATCGCCGGGATTCTCGCCAGGAAAGGACGCTTCGGCGGATTGCGACGACGCCAAGACGTAGACGCCGCGGGTGGCCAGCGGCGCCGCGCCCTGGGCGGTCGCGGCCTTCGTGGTCGCGAAGCCGGTGGTGAATCCGCCGCTGTTGCAGCAATCGATGACGAGCACGCGCTGCCGGGCGTGACAGTCGTCCAGCAGATCGTTGAGAAAGCCGGCCGACACCGCCGACTCGAATTCGTTGTGCCGGGTATCGCGGGCGATGAAATGGAACTCGGCGGTCTTCGGCTCCCGGCACCCGTGCCCGCTGATGTACACCATGGTCAGTTCGTCCTTGGTGCTGCGTTCGAGGAAGTCACGCAGACCCTGCCGCAGGGCCGACACCTCCGGGTCGAACAGCGTCGTGACCTCGTCGAACGAGCCGATCTTCGGATCGACGAGTACCTCACGAAAATTCTCTACGTCGGTCCGGGTGCAGGGGAGCGCCGCAAAATGGGAATCGGCGTAGCTGCCGATCCCCACCAGCAGGGCCCGCCGGACAGCGGGCCGGGTCATCCCCTGGGTCGGCGAAGCAGTTCGAGCAGCAGCGTCAGCTGCGCGTCGGTCGGTTCGCCGCTGATCTCCATGACTTCGTCACCGACCGTCACGCGGACCCGGCCCTGACGCTCTTTGAGACATAGAGACTTGATCTTTTCGGCGACCAAGGGCGCCGCCAGCGGCCACGGGTACTCCAGCGTGATGCGAAGAACCTCGTCGAGCACCCCCTTGGCGCCGGATGCCGGCTCCGGTGCGAAGTACGAGAAGTCGACGGTCAGGTCGTCGATCTCACTCAGCGATTTGCCGAAAGCCCTTGTGGCGTCTTCCGCGTCGATGGCGTCGTCACCGTGTACTTCGACGAATGCCGTCTGCGTTCCATGCCCCATCGCAGTCCCTCCCTGAGCATTGCGTGCGTTACGGATAAAGCTCGATGCCCGAACAGCCTATGCCGTCCGGACACTACACAGCAGCCGAACCGACGGGCAACCAACCTGAAACCTGTTGCATGGGAGCCTTTTCGGTGGTGCGGAGCCGAAGTGCGCAGGTCGGCGTTCGTGCCCGGATTCGTGAGCATCGGCTCACAGGAGCCGGCGATTTCGCTACCCTCACAGGACCAACTCGTGCGGAGGGGTCCCTTGAGCGATGTCGGATCGTTGTGGAAGGCATTGGACGAGCAGTTGCTGCCGTTGCTCGGCGGGTATCGGAAGAATCTCGGATCGTTGCACGTAGATCGGAAGGCCGACGACACGTTGCTGTCGGAGGCGGATCTCGCGACGCAGACGGCGATCATCGAGACGATTCAACGGCACTATCCGGGGTCTCGGTTCGTCGCGGAGGAAGACGAGGCCGAGCTGCCGAGTTCGGGCGAGCCGACCTGGATCATCGATCCGATCGACGGCACCAGCGAGTTCGTCTCGCCGGACGGGCGTGAATTCTGCAGTGTCGTGTGCCTTCTCGACGCGGGCGTGCCTGCGGCCGCCTATGTGTTTGCGCCCGAATTGGGTGCCGGTCGGACGCCGATCGCGATCCACTGGTCCGGGGAGGTCCTCGTGAACGGGCAGCCGGCCCCGCAGTTGACGGCGGCGGCGAAACCGCGACGCGCGTCCGTCACACGCAGCAAGGGTTCGGCGCCCCGGAAGTTCGAAGCCGCGCTCGCGGATATCGGGTGCGCGATGAAGCTCCGTACCACCTCTCAGACGCTGGACATGGTTCGCACCTGCCTCGATCTGTCCGCGTGGACGCAGGCGCCGGACCAGCAATTCGACCTGTTCTACCGGCCGAACCAGAAGGTCTGGGATGGGGCGGCGGGGATCGGGCTGGCCACGGCCATGGGCCGGACGGCGACCGGCGGCGACGGGCAGAGTCAACTACCACTGCAGCCGCAGTTTCTCGCGCAGCGCGAACCGGTGTTCGCCGAAACCATTGCGGGCGAACCGGATTCGGTCCGGTGGTTCATCCAGGTACTGGCGGAGTCGCGGGGCGGTTGATGTCGAATCGTGTCATGGTGGACGTCACGACGTTCATCAGCGCGGAAGAATTCATTCTTTCGCAGAATTCCCGGCAACCGGCAAGGCCGCGCGATCCTTTTGCGCAGCAGTGTTATGCGGAACTCGTACAGTCCCTGATCTACTTCGACGAGGTGCTGGTGCCGCACCCGACAAAATTGAATCCGGTGGCCGCCGACTACGGCACGTATCCGCGAATCCTGCGTCATCTGTTCGACCTTCGAATCGCGGTGCCGATGGCGATCGGCCCGCAGGATCGGCCCGCGCTCGACGCCGCCGAAGCCGCGGCGATGGAGACGCTGAAGACGACCGGTGTCGAGACCATGCTGCGGTTCATCGACAAGACCCGCAGAGCGGATCGAGAGGTGCAGGAGCGCGGCGGCGGTCAGCGCATGCTGGCGAACATCGCGGCGTGGGCGGACTACCAGTGGGAAAACGTCCGGATCGACGACCATCACCGTGCTCGGATCGGCGGCGTGGACGGTGTGGAACTCGACGCGTTCGGTCAATGGGCGCGGGCCTCGTCGTTCGCGATGGAGGGACAGTTCCGCAACCTGATCGCGGATACGCACCAGCAACTGTGGCTGATTGCCACACTGGTGCGTTCGCTGCGTTACTCGGCGCGGGCGAAGGTGAATGGTGTTGCGTATACGCCGCATCCGCTGCGGCGTGATTTCTCGGTCATGTTCGATCTGTTCGACGACGGCGTTCCGGAGAATACGATCGAGGAGGTTATTTCCGCGGTTCGCGGGATTCCCAGCGATATCCGCAAGGTCGCCGGACCGCGGGAGGGGCGACGACTGCAATTGCTCGAATATCAGCTGCCACTGCTAGGTGGGCGGTTGTGGTCGTTGCAGGATCGCGGGCGGTCGAGTCCGGACCGCTGGCTGGCGATGGTGTGCGGTCGAATCGATGAATATCGTTCTCGTGCAGTCGATTTCCGTAGGGCACTGTCTCGTTGTGATACCGAGGAGGAAGCGCGGCGGCTGGAGCTCGACGTGGAAGGGGTGCGGGATCAGTTGCTACGGCACCTCGGACTGGATTCCGCCGAGCGGAACGCGACCGAGGAAGGGTTGATCGAAACGGTCGCTTCGGTGGCGGAGTGGGGGACCGGGGTGCCGGTGACGCGGCCGTTGCGGCTGGCGATGGTGCCGTTTCGGCGGCATGCGGGCAATCTCGAGGGGTTGCATCAGAAGTTCTTGTATCGCGAGTTCGTTCGGGAGATGCGGGCGGGCTAGTGGACTGGCTGGTTGTTGTCAGGAAGAGGGGTCCCCATGGCGGCGGCGGGCTGTGTAAGCTGCACTCGTGCAAAGGCTTCTGCTGACCAGTGACCGGGTCGTCGACCTGGTTCGGGTCGCGGCCTGTGCGTGTCGTCGGTGACGTAACCCGACCTTGCACGCCACACCTCTGCCAGGAGCGCACTGTGACCACGTCACTTCCGGTGAAATTGAAGCACGCCAAAGACCTGCACCCTGATCTCGATCTGCCGCTGCTCGACGATCTCGTCCGAGCGGATCGCACCCTGTGGACCCCCGATGAACTGCACGAACTCACCAGCGTGGTGACGCGCGAGCTGACCGTGCCGTTGCTCGACATGGTGCGTTTCGATCCGGCGCAACGCTGGTGGGTGCGGTTGGCGCTGACGATGGGCGTCGAGTTGTGGCTGCTGTCCTGGATGCCGGGGCAGGGGACGGAGCCGCACGATCACGGCGGCGCTTCGGGTTCGTTCACGGTCCTGCACGGCGAATTGGACGAGGAATTCGCATTTCCGAACAGTCCGGTTCGTGCCGCGCAGCGCCGCGCCGGAAGCACGGTCGCGTTCGGTCCGGAGCGCGCGCACCGGCTGCGCAACACCGGCGCGCACGACGCCGCGACGGTGCACGCGTACTCACCCCCGCTGCGGCCGATGCGCGAATACCGCACTCTCGCAGATGTTTCCGGCGCATGAGCGCCGAGGAGTTGCTCGCGCGGGCGCGGGCGAACCTGGTGCGTGTCAGTCCCGAACAGGCTGAATCGTTGCGCCGCACGGGAGCGCTGCTGGTCGACATCCGGCCTTACGCGAACCGGTCGGCAGAGGGGGAGATCCCGGGCGCGGTCGTGGTCGAACGCATCGTCCTGGAATGGCGCCTCGACCCGCACGGCGACCATCGGCTCCCCGACCTCACCCCGGATACGCCGGTGGTGATCTTCTGCAACGAGGGCTACGCCTCCAGCTTCGCCGCCCGCGACGCCCGCGAACTGGGCATACGCGACGCCACCGACCTGGTGGGTGGCTTCCGAGCCTGGAAAGCCGCCGGACTACCGGTAGTGGCGGGCGGCTCCCCGGCCGTGCCGTAGCGGCGCGCGGAAAGTCAGAAGCGGTTCTTGGCGGGGCGGTTGGTGGCGGCGCGGCGCTCGGCTTCCTTGGTGGCGATGCGCTCGTTTTCTTTGCGGACCTCGGCGTAGGTTTCGCGTTCGCGGGTCAGCCATTCCGGCGGATCGGCGAGGAGGGCGGCGATCTCGTCGGCGGTGAGGGCGTCGGCGACGCCGGCGCGGGAGAGGCCGGAGTTGGAGATGCCGAGTTTGCGGGCCGTGATGTCGCGCGGGAAGGGGCCGGTGCGGCGGAGTTCGGTGAGCCACTCCGGGGGATCGGTGCGCAAGGCCTCGAGATCGGCGCGGGACAGGGGAGTGGTTCGGAAGGATTCGGGAGCCGCCGGAAGGTAGATGCCCAGCTTGTTGGCTGCGGTCAGGGGCTTCATCTGCTGCGGGTCCAGGCTCACGACTGCGCCTCGCTGACGCTCGGCTCCGTCGTAAGCCCGAGGGCGCCGTGCCTTCGATTCACTCGCTGTCGCTCGCTCACCGCATCAGCCTATCCGGTACGGATACGCTTCCCTGCATGAGCCGGTTCGAGTCGATCGATGTCGCGCGTCTGCGGTGGTTTGTCGCGGTTGCCGAGGAATTGCATTTCGCGCGGGCGGCGAAGGGGCTGAACATTTCGCGGCAGCGGTTGAGCCAGACGGTGATCGATCTGGAAGCGGAACTCGGCACGAAACTGTTCGTGCCGGGTGCGCAACCGACGCAGCTGACGGCGGACGGGGCGGAACTGCTGGAGGCGGCGCGGGAGTTGATCGCGCGGGCGGCGGCGGAGGCGGCGGCCGAGACTCCGGCGGCGGCGCCCGCGTTGCGGGTGGGGTTCGTGCCCGGCGTCACGGTGTCGAAGTGGACGCGCATCTGGGGTGAGCGGTTTCCCGGTATCCCGCTCGAGGTGGTGGCGCTGCCGATGGCGGAGCAGGAGTCGGCATTGCGCGACGAGCGGGTGGATCTGTGCTTCGTCCGGCTGCCGATCGATCGGGACGGGATGAGCGCGATTCCGCTCTATCGTGAGGTGCCGGTCGTCGTGGTGCCGAAGGATCACCCGATTTCGGCGTTCGACCAGGTCGGGATGGCGGACCTGTCCGGCGAGTGGATGCAGGACGCCACCGATATCGACGCGGCGGCGGATGCCATCGAACTGGTGGCCGCGGGCGTCGGGGTGACCGTGGTACCGCATTCGATCGCGCGGCTGCACGCCCGCAAGGATGTCGTCTACCGCACCGTCATGGATCGCGCGGACACCGAGATCGCGTTGGCTTGGCCCGCCGCGCGCACCACGGACCTGGTCGAGGAGTTCGTCGGCGTCGTGCGGGGCCGCTCCGAACGCAGCTCCCGCTCACCGGCCACGCGCGCGAAAAGCCCTGCGCCGCAAAAGAAGACACCGGCCAAGCGGCCGACTGCCGGGAAAACTCAGCCCAAGAAGAAGCCGGCGAAGCGCCGCGGACGCTGAGCGAGCGGGGGCTATATCGACGTGTCCCACTCGCCACTTCACGCGTTGCCGCCGGAGCACGCTCGGTGACCGGGTCGAGATCGGTCACCCCGCGCGTTCGCAGAGGCCATGATGGACCTTGCCCGCAACCGCGGCGATAACCGAAGTCAGTGTGAGGTGGTGCCGGGACGGTGGCGTCGTCGAGCAGGCGTCGTCCGCGGCACCCACGCCCGCGCGGGACGATTCCCTACCGCGGCTTGCGCTTGAGGATCGAGTCGCGGATCAGGATGGCGACGATGGCGGCGGCGAAGCCGATCAGGAAGATGTCCTCGACATGTCCCTTGTGGTTGCCGATCACCATCGCGATGAGGATGAGCGCGGTGATCCAGCCCGCGACGCGGAAGGTCTTGGGCGATTCGCCGCTCCAACCCCAAGCGGCGGAGGGAACCTCGGCGGTGTCCACGTGAGTGACGGTGCCGCGCTCGGTGCTGGCGGGTTCGAGTTCCGTGGCGGCCACGATCGCTCCTTAGCTGGTTCGGGTACCGCGGGTTCCGGTACGACCTCGAAGGGACTGCTGCTCGATATCGTGACATACGACGGGGCGTCGTTGACAGTCGGGCCACGCCCGTCGGGCGAACTTTTCTGTGCGCCACAATGAACGGGTGTCCGACATCGTGAAAGTCCTGCTCCTCGGCAGCACCGGATCCATTGGTACCCAAGCGCTCGAGGTGATCGCCGCCAATCCCGACCGGTTCGAGGTGGTCGGCCTGGCCGCGCGCGGCGGTAATACAGCGCTGCTGGCGCAGCAGATGGCGGCCACCGGGACGCGCAATGTCGCGGTCGCCGACCCGGCCGCCGCCGCGCAACTGGATCTGGAACTCGCCGGTCCCGCGGCGGTGACCGAACTGGTCCGCCGCACCGAGGCCGACGTCGTGCTCAACGCGTTGGTCGGGTCGCTCGGGCTGGAACCGACCCTGGCCACCTTGCACTCGGGTACCAGGTTGGCGCTGGCCAACAAAGAATCGTTGGTCGCGGGTGGTTCACTCGTCACCCGTGCGGCCGCACCCGGTCAGATCGTGCCGGTCGATTCGGAACATTCCGCGCTGGCCCAGTGCCTGCGCGGCGGGCGGGCCGACGAGGTGGACCGTCTCGTGCTCACCGCATCGGGCGGTCCGTTCCGCGGCTGGACCACCGAGATGCTGGAATCGGTGAATCCGGCTGAGGCCAAGACGCATCCGACGTGGTCGATGGGCCCGATGAATACGCTCAATTCGGCCTCGCTGGTGAACAAGGGCCTCGAATTGATCGAGACGCACCTGCTGTTCGGCATTCCGTACGACCGCATCGACGTCACCGTGCACCCGCAGTCGATCGTGCACTCGATGGTCACCTTCACCGACGGTTCCACGCTGGCGCAGGCCAGCCCGCCGGATATGAAACTGCCGATCGCGCTGGCCCTCGGCTGGCCGGACCGGGTGCCCGGCGCGGCCGCCTCCTGTGATTGGGGCACCGCCGCCACCTGGACCTTCGAGCCGGTCGACAGCACGGTCTTCCCGGCCATCGAGCTGGCGCGACGGGCCGGCGAGGCCGGCGGCAGTGTCACCGCCGTGTACAACGCCGCCAACGAGGTCGCGGTGCAGGCGTTTCTCGACGGCAAGATCCGCTTCCCCGAGATCGTGCGCACCGTCGCGGCGGCGGTCGAGGCCGCCGACCAATGGCGGCCCGAACCCACGTCGCTCGCCGAGGTCCTGGCCGCCGACACATGGGCCCGCGATTTCACCCGCGGCCGGGTCGATCCCGCGTAGGCGGGCCGGTCGTGCGGTCCGGCGCGGACCTGCGTTCCGAGGGTTTCCGACTCGCGAGGTGAGCCTCGGCTGGCAGACTGAGCACCCGGGGCTGATGGGTGTCCGGTTACTGTGGTCGTGGGCTCGCGGCCGTGACGGACTCGCGCACCCGGGTTTGTGGGCGGCCGGACCGGGCGGCCGCATGTCATCAGGCGAGCTGCGCACAGCAGGAGGGCTGTAAATCACATGGTGTTCGCGTTGGGTTTCGTGCTGTTCGCTCTAGGCATCACGATTTCGATTGCGCTGCACGAATGCGGGCACATGTGGACCGCGCAAGCCACCGGTATGAAGGTGCGGCGGTACTTCATCGGATTCGGGCCGAAGATCTTCTCGTTCCGGCGGGGTGAGACCGAGTACGGGCTCAAAGCGCTCCCGCTCGGCGGCTTCTGCGATATCGCGGGCATGACCGCGCTGGACGAGTTGCAGCCCGAAGAAGTCGAACGCGCGATGTACCGCCAGGCCACCTGGAAGCGGATGGTGGTGATGTCGGGCGGTATCGCGATGAACTTCCTGCTCGGCTACATCCTGGTGGTGTTCCTCGCCGTCGGTTGGGGCCTGCCCCGGTTCGATCAGCCGCCCGCCACCGCGCTCGGGGTGATGGACTGTGTGGCGCAACAGAATCCGGACGGCAGCATGCAACCGTGCACCGGTACCGGCCCGGCGCAGCGCGCGGGACTGCAGCGCGGTGACGTGGTGACCGCGGTCAACGGGGTGAACGTGAAGACCTGGAAGGAATTCCAGTCCGAGACCCAGAAGCAGAACGGCCCGTTCACCTACACCGTCGATCGCAAGGGGCAGAGCCTCACCATCCCGGTGACCCCGGAGCGGGTCGTGCGCTACCCCGAGGGCGGTGGTGCGGGGCGTGAGGTCAGCGCCGTCGGCGTCGGCATGGACTTCTACGGGCCGGTCCAGTACAACGTCCTGGCCGCGATCCCCGCGGCCGGCGCGTTCACCGGCGACATGTTCGTGCGCACTTTCCAGTCGCTGGCTCAGTTGCCGCAGAAGGTGACCGCGCTGTGGAGCGCGGTGACCGGCGGTGAGCGCGACGCGGAGACCCCGGTCAGCGTGTACGGCGCCAGCAAGATCGGCGGCGAGACCGCCGAACGCGGCCTGTGGAACGTCTTCATCCTGGTGCTGGCCAGCCTGAACTTCTTCCTCGGCGCGTTCAACATCCTGCCGTTGCTGCCGCTCGACGGCGGCCACATGGCGGTGGTCCTCTACGAGAAGGTCCGCAACACCATCCGCGGCTGGAAGGGACTCGCGCCCGGCGGGCCGGTGGACTATCTGAAGTTGTTGCCGGTCACCTACGTCGCGGTGGTGATCGGCGGCGCGTACATGGTGCTCACCCTGGTGGCCGACATCGTGAATCCGATCAAACTGTTCTGAGTTCCGCCGGCGCGGTACCCTGTCGCCGGCTTGGGGACAGCACGTTGTCGCGGGCGTCACAGGGTGGCCGTTCGGCGGGCGCGACTAAGCTCGTAGGCGAACGGCCCGGAATGTACGGACGGAAAGTAGGCAGCCGAAGGTGACCAGCACAATCGGATTGGGGATGCCCGCCGCACCCGCGGCCGTTCTCGCTCCTCGACGCAAGACCCGCCAGCTGATGGTGGGCAATGTCGGAGTGGGCAGCGATCACCCGATCTCCGTGCAGTCGATGACCACCACCAAGACCCACGACATCAACGCCACCCTGCAGCAGATCGCGGAGCTCACCGCTTCGGGCTGCGACATCGTGCGGGTGGCCTGTCCGCGTCAGGAAGACGCGGACGCGCTGGCGACGATCGCGCGCAAGAGCCAGATCCCGGTGATCGCCGATATCCACTTCCAGCCCCGCTACATCTTCGCCGCGATCGACGCGGGCTGTGCCGCGGTGCGCGTGAATCCCGGCAACATCAAGGAATTCGACGGTCGAGTCGGCGAGGTCGCCAAAGCGGCCGGCGCCGCGGGCATCCCGATCCGGATCGGTGTCAACGCCGGTTCGCTGGACAAGCGGATGCTGGAGAAGTACGGCAAGGCCACCCCGGAGGCGCTGGTCGAGTCCGCGCTGTGGGAGGCGAGCCTGTTCGAGGAGCACGGCTTCGGCGATATCAAGATCTCGGTCAAGCACAACGACCCGGTGATCATGGTGGAGGCGTACCGGCAGCTGGCCGCGCAGAGCGACTACCCGCTGCATCTCGGTGTGACCGAAGCAGGTCCGGCGTTCCAGGGCACGATCAAGTCCGCGGTGGCGTTCGGTGCGCTGCTCTCGGAGGGCATCGGCGACACCATCCGGGTTTCGCTGTCCGCGCCGCCCGCCGAGGAGATCAAGGTCGGTGGCCAGATCCTGCAGTCGCTGAATCTGCGGCCGCGCAAGCTCGAGATCGTCTCCTGCCCGTCCTGTGGACGGGCTCAGGTCGACGTGTACACCTTGGCCAACGAGGTGTCCGCCGGACTGGAGGGCATGGAGGTGCCGCTGCGGGTGGCCGTGATGGGTTGTGTCGTCAACGGACCGGGCGAGGCCCGGGAAGCCGATCTCGGTGTGGCCTCGGGCAACGGCAAGGGCCAGATCTTCGTGAAGGGCGAGGTCATCAAGACCGTGCCGGAGGCGCAGATCGTCGAAACACTGATCGAAGAGGCCATGCGAATCGCCGAGGAAATGGGCGAGGACGTCGGCTCGGGCGAGCCCGTGGTCACGGTCGGCTAACGGCGGGACTGTTGCGTTCGGCATAGCCGTACCACATCGCGGATATTCGTGGCAGGCTGTCAACGTGCGGAGTCTGCTGGAGCCGACGCGAAGGGCGAAATACGTCCCCGCGCGGCAGCTCGCGAATCGGGACCTGGCGCAGGTCCTTCGAGTTCTGGACGCCGATCCGGTGGCCTCGTGTATGGTCGCGGCCCGGCTCCAGGAATTCGGCCTCGATGCCGCGCGCTGCGGACAGGGTGAATTGTGGAGTCGCGGTGGCCCGTCGGAATCGCTGTGTTTCTCCGGCGCGAATCTGGTGCCGTTGCGCGGCGATCACGACGCGTTGCGCGCCTTCGCCGATCGTGCCGTGCGCTGGCCTCGAATAGCCTCCTCGGTGGTCGGCCGGCGCGAATTGGCGTTGCCGCTGTGGGAAATGCTGGTCGGTCATTGGGGTCCGGAACGCGAATTACGCGGCGAGCAACCATTGCTCGCGCTCGCGCAACCGCCACTGGCGACTCCTGATCCGAATGTGCGCCGGGTGCGCCCGGACGAAATAGATCGCTATCTCGGTGCCGCGATCGCCATGTTCATCGAGGAGGTCGGCGTCGATCCGCGCGCGGGCGACGGCGGCCGCGGATATCGGCGGCGCATTCAGAGCTTGATCGAATCCGGCCGGGCCTGGGCGCGTTTCGAAGACGACGAGGTCGTGTTCAAGGCGGAGGTGGGGGCGCTGTCGCGGCGCACCGGTCAGATCCAAGGCGTCTGGGTGCACCCGGAACATCGAGGCAGCGGGCGCGGCACCGCCGGCACCGCGGCCATCGCGAACGCCGTCGTGGCCTCCGGGCGGACCGCGAGCCTGTACGTCAACGACTACAACGCGATCGCCCGCCGCGCCTACAGCCGCGTCGGATTCCGGCAGATCGCGACCTTCTCCACCATCCTGCTCGACTGAAACACGGTGTGCCGCCGGGGTTTGCCCGGAGGTGGCCACTACCATCGGTGCCGATGCAGACCAGGACGGTACCGTTGCGAAAATCGCTGCTCGGCGCGCTGAGCGTGGCGGTGCTCACGCTGTCCGCCGTCGGCTGTGGCGGCGGTCCGCAGGGACCGACGCCGGTCGCCGACGATTTCGTCGAAGCCTTCGCCGGGCACGACCCGGCGGCCGCGGCCCGGCTCACCAACCAACCCGAAAAGGCCACCGCCGCACTGAATTCCGCGTGGGACCAGTTGCAGGCGGAGGGGCTGGACGCGCGCACCGGTTCGGCGCGGGTCAGCGGCGACACCGCGACCGTCGACTACACCTACGAGTGGCGGCTGCCCAAGAACCGGACCTGGCGCTACACCGGCCAATTGCAGATGGGCCGCAGCCAAGGCCGCTGGGTGGTGCGCTGGACCTCGTCGAACATCCACCCGAATCTCGGCGACACCCAGACGCTCGCGCTGCGTGCCACGCCCGCGCCGCGGGCCCGGGTGAACGAGCAGGCAGGCAGCGATGTGCTGGTGCCCGGCAAGGTGTCCCGGGTCGCGTTCACCGCCGCGAACGCGCCCGATCCCGGCGCGGTGGCAACGGCCCTGGCGGCCGCGCTGAACCGCTTCGATCCGAAGCTCACTCCCGAAGCCATCCGGGACGCGGCTACCGCCACCACGGGCGCGTACACCGTCACGGTGCTCAACGAGAACGAATTCGACCAGGTGAGCACCGATCTCATCGGGTTGCCCGGCGTGCAACTCACCTCTGAATGGGATCTGGTGCCCACCGATCGCAATTTCGCGCCGGACCTGCTCGCGCAGGTGCGCAAGACGGTGATCGCGGAGGTCGACGGCAAGGCGGGCTGGAGCGTGGTCACCATGAACGCCAACGGTGCCGATACCGATGTGCTCACCGAGGTGCCGTCGCAACCCGCGCCGTCGTTCTCGCTCAGCGTGGACCGCAACGTGCAGAACGCCGCGCAACGCGCGGTCGACCTGCGCCCCGACCAGACCATGATGGTGGTGCTGCGACCCTCCACCGGCGCGATTCTGGCGATCGCGCAGAACAAGGCGGCCGATCGGGACGGGCCGGTGGCGACCATCGGTCAGTATCCGCCCGGGTCGGTGTTCAAGACGGTGACCGCGGCCGCGGCGATGTCCACCGGTATCGCGACACCGGATACGGTGCTGCCCTGCCCGAGCCGAATCACCATCGGCGAGCGCATGATTCCCAACTACAATCTGTTCACCGTCGGGGACGTGCCGATGATCACGGCGTACGAGCGGTCGTGCAATACCTCGTTCGCGACCATAGCCAGCAAGTTGCCGGGTACTGCCCTGCACAACGCCGCGATGAAATTCGGACTCGGCACCGGCTACACGATCGCGGGTCTGCCGACGTTCACCGGGTCGGTACCGCCCGCGGACGAACTGGTGCAGCGCACCGAGGACGGCATCGGCCAGGGCAAGGTGGTGGTCAGTCCGTTCGGCATGGCGTTGATGGCGGCGACGATCGCGCACGGCTCGCTGCCGGTGCCCTACCTGATCGCGGGCCGCACCACGACGATCGATGATCCCGGCGACGCGCCCGACCCGGCGGTGATCGCCGGCCTGCGCGCGATGATGCGCCGGGTGGTCACCGGCGGCACCGCCGAGCGGATCGCCGATCAGGGCGAGGTGTACGGGAAGACCGGTGAGGCCGAGGTGGAGGGCGGCTCGCACTCGTGGTTCGTCGGCTATCGCGGGGATATGGCGTTCGCGACCCTGCTGGTCAAGGGCGGCAGTTCGGACAATGCGGTCGCGGTCACCCGCGATATGTTCGCCGCGTTGCCCGGTGGTTACTGACGGCTGCTACCGCTGGGCGCTGCCGGGTCCGGCCTGCTGATTGCTGGAGGACGCGCCGTGCTCCAGAATGATGGCGCCGGCATCGCCGCCGTCCAGGATCTCGACGGTCGCCGCGCCCCCGAGAATGATCGCGACGCTGGCCAGAATGGTGGTGGAACGCTTCATTGTTCGGCTCCCTCAGGTCAGGGGTGTCGACGGGGTTCTTGCTTCGGATGGGTTCGCCACCCGAAGTTGACTGAAAGTTTGCTGGTTGATCGAACCGTAATCTCTGGGCGATTCGGTGAACAAGGACATGTGGCCGATGGCACAGCGGGGGCCATAGTGGTGTGGGTCACATTCTCGAATGGTCTGCGGTGAGACTACCCAGCGGGCGCGCGGCATTGTCGCGAAATCCATCGATGCTGGAACAAGTACACGGAACGGGCCATTCGGACAGATAAAATCGGGCGCCCGTTGCGCTCGAGCGGACGCTATCCGGATTTCGCCGGATCGGTCTGTTCTACCGAGAGGCCGGAATCACCCGGGGCGGCGAAATGTCCCTTTCGGAATCGGCGCAACGCGGCCTCGGTGCCGAGTTCACGGCGGCGCTCTCCGTGGTGCAGGTAATAACGCAGTGCGTGGAACACCAGAGTGGGGTCGGTGTCGATTTGCTGATGGGGAATTTCATAGGCGAGGTAGCCCGCATCGGGGAAACGTTCGTCCGGTGTGGTCGTCGGATCGTCCGGACCGAGTACCGCGGGATCATCGACCAGGACGACGATCATGTTTGTCGGCGCGGCGGTAGCGAGCGCGGCCGGACCGGTGCGGACATGGGCGGCGTGAATGCCGGAAATATCGGTCCAGTCGAGCGCGATCGGGCCGGCGCCGTGGTCGGTGCGCAATTGCCGCGGGGTGAGCAGTATTCCGGTATTCGCCCGCGTCACGTGCGGCCGAAATGTATGGCGTGCCAGGAGAAGACACAGCGCGCCCGCGGCACTCAGGCCCGCACATCCGAGATATCCGAGCGATGGATCGGTGCCGAATTTCCAGGCCATGAACCAGGCGCCGCACCCGATCAGCAGCATGCCGCCCGCGGCCAGCGCCACCGGCCGGATTCGGGACGGCAGCCGCACCGGGATCGCCAGCGCGGACTGGTCTTCGGGGCCGGTGATCACCGTGCTCGCCTGTACCACCGCGTCTTTCGGCCATGCTCGCCACAGCGCGCAGAGCACGCCCGCGGTCACCGCGGTCCAGACCGCGGCGCCGAGCAGGGTGCCCGCGTCGGCTGTGCCCCGCACCAGGCGGCCGAGCCCGAGCACGACCGCGCTGAGCGGAATGAGCAGTACCACCGTGACGCAGCAGGGCAGGACCGCGTACCGATACGAGTAGAACGCCCGCCGATCCCATCCGCCAGGAAACGGCAGGTCGAATCCGCTCCGATAACGGTTATTCGAGCCAGCCACGGCGCCGATGCTCCTCGAAGTACCGGTCGTCCTCGTCCGGCTCGCCCGGGTCGACGATCGGGTCGCTGCTCGGTGTGTCGGGCCGCACCACAGCCTGGGGTTCGGGTTGATCCTGCGACGCGCCGGACTCGCGCAGCTGATCCAGTTCCGCTTGCCCGACCGCGGCCAGCCGTTCGCGCTCGGCGGCCGACATCGCGCCCGCTCGATGGAACATGCCCTGGGCGATGCCGTCGAGCAGTCGCGCGAACCCGTCGGATTTGCCGAACTCGCGCATGCTCGCCCGGCCGGCGAGCACCTCGCCGAGGGTGCGGCGCAATTCCGGGTCCGGGGTCGAGGACGCGAGTACTTCGAGCGAGCGACGCAGGTGGCGGGCGGCGCCGAGGTCGCCCCGCGCCACATCGAAGACGACCTCGGGTTGCTGTGGCATCCGGTCACGCTCCCGGGTGGTCGTAGGTCGAAGTGCCCAGCGGCGGCAGCTCGTTCGGCGGTCTGTTGGACAGTTCCAGTGCGGTGGCGCCGAGGCCGACGACGGTTTTGAACGCGCCGGTCGTCACCGTCAGGATCTGCTCGAATCTGGTGAAGATCATCACGGCGTGGGCGGCGGCCACCGCGGCGGCCGCGGCCGCGCCGGGAGCGCCGACGAGCGTCGAGGACAGCACCGTGGCCGCGGCCATTTCGGCCAGCCACATGATCGTCCAATCGACGATGTCCTGCAGCAGGTCGCCGAGGAGCCGGGCCAGGTTGAGCATGGAGTTGCCGATGTTGTTCAGGGTGCGTTCGATCTCCCGGAGTGCCGTGACCTGGAATTCGACGCCGCCCGCGAGATGGTGGAAGTAGCCGCGGGCCTGGTCGGCGGCGTTGCCGCGCCACGACTCGGACAGTAGGTGCTGCCACTCGGTCTCGACCGAATCGTGGAAGGCGGCGTTGAATCCGGCCAGGTTTCCCGCGGCGTCCGCGGCCTGTTTCACTCCTGCCCAGTCGCCCGCGACGAACTCCGAGGCCAAGCCGAATACATCGGTGCCGGTGATGCTTTGGATGGCCTGACCGATGTAGTAGGCCGGGGAGACGTAGTTCCCGCCGAGAAAGAAGGGAATCCAACCGGGCAGCGGATCGGTGGCCTCGGGAACCTGCAGGGCCGCCACCGGGCCGGTCACTTCGGCACCCCGACGTAGGTGCGGTCCAGGCGGATCGCCGTGGCCAGATCGGTGGTCCGGTACATCTCGGCACTCTTGGCGAGTTCTGTCGAGGCCGTCTCGCTCAGCACCCGCAGGTGGATGTAGTTGGACTCGAGATTCCGGCGTACTTCCTCGAGCATGCCTTTGACTTGCGCATAGATCCGGCCGTCGTGGTCGCCGAAGGCGAACCAGGTCGCCGCGTAATCCTTCGCGGCGCCGGCCTGGCCCGCCAGGTCGCCTAGCGCGACGGCGAACTCGTCCAGCTGATCGGGCCGTACTCGGAGCTCTTCGGCCATCGGGTCCTCCCGTTGTCGTCGTCCGGTGCCGGATCGGCTACCCCGGAGGACGACGTCGTCGGCGGCCGTCCGGGTCCGATACTGGTTCGACGCGACACGACGGCGTTCGGTTCCATCGAATCGGGAGAGATTTTTTCCGGCTACGCGGCGCGGATCAGGGTGGCGGCGAGGTGGTGTTGCAGCGGCTCGCCGACCGCGGCCATGCGCACCGTGTAATCGATCGTGTCGCCCTTGACCTGAAAGGTACGGCCGAGTGCGGTAACGAGTTTCGCGGTACTGGAACGGCCGATACTGGTCGAGTCGAATTCCAGGTGCAGCGCGCCGTCGTCGACCGTCAGTGCGCCCTCGCATATTTCGGTGATCCCGGTGGGATGGGCCAAGATCAATTCCACTCGATCCGGACGCGGGCAGCGCAGATATCCGGTTTCGGCGTGCATGGGGCGGCCGTCGTCGGCCGCGCGGGTGCGCTGCCGGTAGGTGAGGAACGGGCGGCCGAGATGACCGAACCGGACTTCTTCCAGGTAATCGAACGGCTGGATGGTCGGGTATTCGCCGTGTCCGTTGCCGCGCCAGGTGCCGAGCAGCGCAGCCAAGGGGGCGATATCGGGATGGGGTGCGATTGGCGGTTGGGGTTCGACCACGGCGCACAGCCTAAACCTGTTGGTTCTCGGGGGTTTCACATACCGTCGAATTCCGTCGACAATAAGGTTAGCTTTACCTGAACGGCAAGCTGTCTCTTTCGCTCGGACCGAAAGCTATTCACCCGAGTCCGGTCGACCCGTTGGGGCAGACGCGCGTGGGCTGGTGTCGCCGACCTGCACGGCTGCTTCCACTTCGCCGAGCGCGGTGTGGATGACCGTGCGATACGGGCTGTCCGGCAGGTCCGGCAATGTTGCACGGGTGGCGGCGATTTCGCGGCGGGCGGCGGCGAACGAGCCGAGCCTGCGGTAATTGTCCGCGAGGTTCAGGTGCAGCGACGGATAGAAGCCGCGGACCTGCAGCGACGAGTGGTACTGCTGGGCCCGGGCATCGGTCAGGCTGTCGGCCGCATCGAGGGCGCGGATATCCCAGGTGAGCGCCTCGGCCGGGTCGTCGTGCAGGTCGGCCAGGTAGTGCGCGAGTGTGCAGCGGTGCAGCGGATCCCCTTGGGGGCCAAGGGAACCCCAGAGGTCCAGCAGTGCGGTGCGTGCGGTGTCGGGCTGGCCGGCCCGGCCGAGTTCCACCGCGTGGGTGATGGCGGTCATGGTGGTGTCGGTGGTGGTCATCGATTCTCCTCCGGTGTGGTGGGACGGGTGGGCATGACAAGGGTGGTGAGGTCGCCGTCGGTGGCGGAACGGACGACGACCGGCCGGTCGGCGGCGGCGATGTCGATCATGAGATCCGGGCCGAGCGCGCTGTGGATTGCCGAGCGCAGCGTCGCGGTGGTGAAGGTCAGGGCGAGATCGGGGCCGGTGCGCTCGGCGGGTAACCGCCGGTGCGCGCCGTCGGCGTCCGAAATCGTGAGCCCGGCGCGCTCGGTCGCGAATCGAACGGTGGCGGAGTCGCTTTCGAGGGCGGCGAGCAGCGGTTCACGGGCCGTGACCACGCGCAGCCGCGGCGGTGCGAGCGCGTCCAGCATGGCGCGGTAGTCCGGGAACCGCTCGTCGATCACGGGGCAGCACCGCTGCTCGCCGCCACCGCCGAGTTGCAGCCCCTGATCCGTTGGCGCCGCGACGATTTCGTCGAGTTCGCCGAGCCACTCGATGATCGGGCCGAGTTCGCGTGCGTCGACGACCAGGGACCAGTCCGCTCCCCGGCGCTCCCGCGGCACCACGCTCCGGGTGGAGAGCCGGTATCGATCGGTGGCGGTCAGCGTCAGCGAGGTGGCGTCCACTTCGAACGAAATGCCCGCCAGGACCGGGATTTCGGGGTCCACCGCAGTCGCGGTGCGTACCTGCTGGAATGCCGTGGCGAGCAGCGCCGCGGGCACGATGACCCGGTCGCCGCCCAGCGTCTGTTTGATCGCCACCGCGGCCTGTTCTGCCGCGCGTGCTCGCCGGTGCAATGCGGCCACGTGCCGATCCAGGAGTTGCTCGGCGCGCCGGATATCACCGGTCAGGAGGTCGGCGATCGACTCGAGCGGCATCTCGATGGCCCGCAGCCTGCGGATCAGCGTCGCGCGTTCCCGCTGGTCCGCGGTGTAGTACCGGTACCCGGTGAGCGGATCGACCTGGGCGGGCACCAAGAGCCCGCAATCGTCATAGAAGCGCAGCGCGCTCGCCGTGAGCCCGCTGGCTCGCGCGAGTACGCCGATCGTCATCAATCTGCCGGACTCGGTCACCCGGTCATCATGAAGTCTCAGCTAGGCCGAAGGTCAAACCGCCGGTTCGCCCGCGGGAGGCGTCCAGTGCCGGGACCAGTCCCAGAGCGGGTGCAGCGCGGCGGTGAGTCCGGTTCCGGCCGTGGTCAACTCGTAGGACTTGTCCGCGTTCTTGACGATCAGACCTGCGGTTTGCAGATGCTGGAGCCGGACCGAGAGCATGCTCGACGAGCAGTTGTCCATGCGCCGGCGCAGCTCGAGAAAGCCGAGGCGGCCCGGTTCCAATTCCCACAGGATGCGCAGCATCCAGCGCTGGCCCAGCAGCTCCATTGCGGCGAGGATCGGCGCGTTGACCGGATCTCGCCCGCCGTTCGGTGGCGTCGCCCCGTTTGCACTTCTCATTTAGAACTACCATAGTGGTTCTGAATTAGAAGCAATTCGCCGGGCCGCCGGGCCCGCGATCGAGAGGGCGACGGTGGGCGAAGCAGACGGACAGCGGGTCGTTCTGATCACGGGCGCGTCCCGGGGCATCGGAGCGGAAACGGCCCGGATCCTGGCGGCCGGTGGTGATCACGTGATCATCAACTATCGCGAAAAACTCAAGCGCGCCAAGGTGATCGCCGACGAGATCGTGGCCGCCGGAGGTAGCGCGTCCACCGCGGGCGCGGACATCTCCGACGAGGATTCGGCCCGCGCCATGATCGAGGGCGTCGTCGCACAGTTCGGCCGGATCGACGTGCTCGTCCTCAATGCCTCGGGCGGTCTCGAGCGCCAGGCCGCGCCCGGCTACGCCATGGCGATCAACCGGGACGCGCAGACTCGGCTGGTGCGATTCGCGTTGCCGCACCTGCCATCCGGCGCCAGGATCGTCTTCGTCACGAGTCATCAGGCGCACTTCCACGGTCGCAAGCCGGTGCCCGCCGACTACGAGCCCATCGCCGCGAGCAAGCGCGCCGGTGAGGACGCGCTGCGGGCGATGATTCCCGAGCTCGCCGCGCGAGATATCCCGCTGCACATCGTTTCCGGCGACATGATCGACGGCACGATCATCGTGCAACTGCTGGAACGCCGGAATCCGGACGCGGTCTCGGCCCGGCGCGAGCAGGCCCCGCTGCCCACTGTTGCCGAATTCGCCACTGCGGTAGCCGAAGCCACCACCTCGACCGCCGAGTCCGGCCACACCACCTACGTCGGCGGCCCCGACTACCTCGCCGACGCGGGCTGATCGAGGTGCTTGATCACTGGAGATCGACGCGGTCGCCCCGCAAGATGTCGGCATGACCGGCATCGAGGAGGACACCGCCTTCCGGATCGACTGGGGGCAGCTGCCGCACGAGGTCCGCGCGGGCATCGAGGAACGGCTCGGCGGCACGGTGCTGCGCGCCGTCGGCCAGCGCGGCGGATTCAGTCACGGACTTGCGGCCAGGGTGCGGTTGACACACGGCGCGCGAGTTTTCGTGAAGGCGATCGATGCCGCGGACGATCTCGCGACCGCGTACCGGTCGGAGGCGCGGACCGCGTTGTGTTTGCCGGAGCGGGTGCCGACGCCGCGATGCCGGTTCGGCGAAGAGATCGCCGGCTGGTTCGTCGCGGCGTTCGACGAGGTCGAGGGCGCGCATCCGCGGTTGGCCGACCCGGGGGAGGCGTCCGATGTGCTGCGCACCCTCGGCCGGATGGCGCAGGTGCTGACACCGAACCCGGTACCGCACGTGCCGACCATCGCAGACGCGCTGGGCTCGGCGTTCGTGGGGTGGCGCACCTTCGCCGAGCAGGGCCCACCCACTGACCTGGACGACTGGTCGCTGCGGCACCTGGACCGGCTCGCCGCACTCGAAAAGACTTGGCTCGCAGCCGCTTCCGGGGAAACGCTGCTGCACACCGATCTGAGTCCGAGCAATCTGCTGCGGCGGGCGGACGCGGCGGTGCTCGTGGTCGACTGGGCGTGGGCCTGCCGGGGCGCGGCCTGGGTCGACCTGGTCCTGCTGGCACCGTCGTTCGCGGCCGCCGGGGTCGATCCCGACCCGATCATCGCGACCCACCCGGTTACCGCCGCGGTCGATCCGGGGGCCATCGATGCGGTGCTCTGCGCGATGGGTGGATACTGGGCCACCAACTCACGCAAGCCCGTGATATCGAGTTCGCCGAAGCTGCGCACGCATCAACGACGTTTCGCCGGACTTGCCCGGGATTGGCTGCGGCGGCGCGTCGGTTGGGCATAGCCCCAGGAAATTACTTCCGAGTGGCAGATTAAGGTGTGGTCACTCCGAGTTAGCCGAAGCCCGGTGCACGTGCGGCCGACTGGTGGGGAGCTGGGCGAATGCTGCGTGTCGGACCGACGGAAGTGGGTGAAAACGACGTGGAGGGGGGCACTCTCGTTCACGCTATCGATGTGTGTCAGGCGCCGCTGACGTGAACCGTTCGGGTAACGACCGGGTCATCCCCGGCAAGTACCTGCTGCTGGCGGCGCTGCGGGGGTTTCCGCACGCGGACCACCCGATGCTGGAGGCCGCGGGTGAACTGGCGCAGCTGCACCTGGCGCGCGAACGCACCCCGGCCGCCGAGTCGATCAAGATCGAGCGGCGGCGGATCCAGCTGGTGCGCACCATCGATCGCTGGGTCACCCTGGCCACCCCGGTTCCGGAACTCGCCGCGGTCGAACATCCCGAAACGGTCGGCCGGCTGGTGGATCGACTCGCCGAGATGACCGCGCAGGCGAGCACCGCACTGACCTATGCCCCGGAAGCCGTCTTCTACGACGCGTGGGTGCGCATCGAAGCGCTGGCCGCCGGCTACCAGCAGCTGGTGGAGGACCTGCGCCACGGCATCCGCCGCTTACCGGACGATCCCTACGACGACCGATGACTACCGGCCGCGGCCGAACAACCGGAACGAGCGAGCCCGCCGCCGTGGCAACGTCGCGTAGACCATCGTCATATCGGCGAACACCTCCGCCTCGCGCTCGCGCTCCTCGCCGAAATCGCTGCGTCCCAGCACATGTTTGATCGATCGCGGGGACATCGCCGGCAGCAGCAGCGCCAGCGACGGCGGCAGCGGATCGGTGTGCGCCGGCTCCTGCTCGCCGTGACCGAGCAGCATGTGTCCCACCTCGTGCAGGACGATGTGGTCGGCGTTGCGTCCGGTCGCCTCGCTGTCGCGGACGATGATGTCGTCGTGCGTGCGCGCGACCCACAGACCCCCGGCGCCGCAACCGATCTCGTGCAGCAACGCCTTCGGCGCGGTGTGCAGGGTGATGGAGCGCCCCCGATGCGCGGCGACGGCGGCGAGGTACGCGGACAGATCCCACGGGTTGGGGAGGGGCACGGTTCGGGTGGCATCACCGAAACGAGCGTCCATGCTGGTCATCTCGGCACACATTACCCACCGGTTCGCTTCGCGTCACCCGCTGATCCGGGCCGTCGGATCGACCACTACGCGGACGGTTCCGCGGTGGACGGTTCGGCGTGCAGATGCTTGATCGCGAAGTGGTTCACACCCCAGAGCACGACGCCGATACCGAGCAGGATGCCGGCGATCACGTACTGCTGCGGATTGCGATCGGTGAACGGTGTCACCAGGAATCCGCACGTCACCGCCCCGATGACGGGCAGCGCGGTCGGCGTCCGGAAATGCTCGTGCGCGACCGGATCTCGTCGCAGCACCAGCACGGCGACATTGACCACGGTGAACACCGCGAGCAGCAGCAGCGCCGTGGTCCCGCCGAGTTCGGGCACCTCGCCGACGAACGCGATCAAGCCGAGCGCGAGCAGGGTGGTGAACAGGATCGCCACGAACGGCGTGCGCCGCCCCGAATGGACGCGGCCGAGCTGCCGGGGCAGCACGCCCTGCCTGGCCATCCCGTAGAGCAGGCGACTGGCCATCAGCATGTTGATCAGCGCGGTGTTCGCCACGGCGATCATGCTGATGTAGGCGAAGACATGGGTCGGAAACGCGGGTGCGCCGACCTTCACCACCTGCAACAGCGGGGTGTCGCCCTGCCCGAGCTCGGCGATCGGCACCAGGGCCACCGCGGTGATGGACACCAGCACGTAGATGAGGGCGGTGATGGCGAGGCCGGCCAGCAGCACCTTCGGGAAGATCCGGCTCGGCTGCTTGCACTCCTCGGCCATGTTGACCGAGTCCTCGAAACCGACCATCGCGTAGAACGCCAGGGTGGTGGCCGCGATGACGCCGCCGACGGCGGTCCGGTCGCCCGTCTCGAACTCGGTGATCCGGCTGAAATCGCCGTCCCCGACGCCGAGCGCCCAGCAGCCGATCCCGATGACGATCAGCAGGCCGGTCAGCTCGATGCAGGTGAGCACCACATTCAGCTTCACGCCCTCGCTGACGCCGCGCAGGTTGATCGCGGCGACGAGGAGCATGAAGCCGAGCGCGATCAGCGTGATCACCGCGCCCGGGCCGAGGTCCAGATCGAAGGCCGCGGAGAAGTTGGCGCCGAACGCCCGGGAGGCCGTCGCCGCGGAGGTGATACCGGAACTCATCACCGCGAACGCCACCATGAAGGTGAAGAACTGGATGCCGAAAGCCTTGTGCGTATAGAGGGCCGCGCCTGCCGCGTGCGGATACTTGGTGACCAGTTCCAGATAGCTCATCGCCGTGACCAGGGCGACCAGGAACGAGACCACGAACGGCACCCAGACCGCGCCGCCCACCTCGTTCGCGACTTTGCCGGTGAGTGCGTAGATCGACGACCCGAGAATATCGCCCACCACGAACAGCAGCAGCAAGCCCGGGCCCATCACCCGTTTCAGCTCCGGCTCGGCGGCCCGCTCGGCGGTTGTGTCGGCCATGGTTCCCCTCCCGATCTCTGTGTGACAGATGGATGAAGTACCCAGAACCAGGTGAAAATAGTCGACCGAATCCGGCTTTCGCCGCAACCTGGCCCGGCTGGTGAACCGGATCGCCTGCTGTCTCGGTATCCCTTAGACAACCGTCCGCGACATGCGGACCGAGGGCGGGTTCCCCGGGAACCGGTGCGGTTGTCCGCAGGATGAAAGGGTGCGGTCGCGGGATGAGAGCGTACGGATGAGCCTGCCCACGGTGGCACCGCGGCCGCGGTTCGGCGCGGTGGCGCAGTGGTGGGTACTGACCTGCCGGTTGGTGCGGCCTTCGTGGCGCAACGGCGAGCTGGTTACCGCGGTGGTCGCGCCCACGGTGTTCACCCTCGGGTTCTATGTGCCGCTGAACCTGGTGATGAGCGGATACGGGCACGGGCTGAGCAGTTATGCGCAGTTCCTGCTGCCGATGATCGTGATGCAGGCGGTGGCGTTCTGCGCGACCTCGGCCGCGTTCCGGGCCGCGTCCGACGCTCGAGACGGGCTCACCGTGCGGTTCGGGTCGCTGCCGATGCCGGCCGCGGTGCCGTTGGCCGCACGGACCACCGCGGCGCTGTATCGTGCCGTCGTCTCGTTGGCCGTCGCTCTGGTATGCGGCTGGGTGATCGGCGTGCGCTTCTACGGAAGTCGGCTGGAGACGGCAGGTTTCATCGTTTTCGCGCTGCTGGTGGCGTTGGCGCTCACCCTCGGCGCCGACCTGATCGGCAGTATCGTCGCCAAGCCCGAGGCGATCTCGCAGGCGCTGATCTTTCCGCAGCTCGTGCTCGGTCTGGTGTCGACGGGTTTGGCACCGGCTCACCAATTCCCCTCCTGGCTACAAGGATTCGCGCGCAACCAGCCCGTGTCCCAGTTCGTCTACGCGATGCGCGCGCTGGCCGGTGATCCGAGCGGCAACGCCGGTGTCGTGAGCTGGCCGGTGCTCGGGCCCGGATTGGCGTGGACGGCCGGCCTTTTCGTGGTGTTCGGTGGGCTCGGTGCGGTGGTCGCCATGCGGAGGTCGGGATGACCGGAACTCGCGTCGCCGCGGCATTGCCGGTGGTGCCCGGCCGGACCGAGACCTGGCGACTGCTGGTGCCGCATACCCTCATCCAGGCCCGTCGGCTGCTGCTGCGCTGGGGGCGTGATCCGTTGACGACGGTGCAGTCGCTGGTGTTCCCGGCGCTGCTGCTGATCGTGTTGAATACCGTGCTCGGCAAGCAGATCTCGGTCTTCGCCGGGGACAGCGCGCTGTATGGTTCGGTGCCGATGGTGGCCCTGGTGGGGGTGATGTCCGGTTCGTTGGCCGGCGCGATCACGCTGGGGCGGGAGCGCGACCAAGGACTGCTGGCTCGGCTGTGGGTGCTGCCGGTGCACCGGGCGTCCGGCTTGGCGTCCCGGATCCTCGCCGAGGCGGTGCGAATCCTGCTGTGCACCACGGTGTTGTTCGCCGTGGGGGTCCTGCTCGGGTTTCGCTTCGAGCAGGGTGTCCTGGCCGGGCTCGCGCTGTTCGGCGTGCCGCTGCTCTACGGGCTGGGCTTCGCGACACTGGTCACCGCCGTCGCCGTGTGCGCCGCGAAAACCGCTCTGGTGGAGGCGGTTTCGCTCGGCTCGTCGCTGATGATGTTCTTCAGCACGGGTTTCGCGCCGCTGAGCGCGTATCCGCGCTGGGCGCAGCCGATCGTCGCGCATCAACCGATGACCTATGCGATCGACGCGATGCGCGGGTTGTCCCTCGGCGGTGCGGTCCGTGCGCCGCTGCTGGCCACGGTGGCGTGGTCGGTGGGGGCGATCGTGCTGTTCGCGGTGCCCGCGGCCGTCGGCTACCGCCGGGCCAGCCGCGCCTAGTCAGCCCATCTTGCCCGCGGCGTCGGTGATCATCGCCGCGGAATCACGGGGGCTCAGAGCCATGGCCCGCAACTGGTCGAAGATCACGCCGAAGCGCCGGATCTCGGGATGGCCCTCGATCAGCTCGTCGCCCGCGATGCCCTCCACATAGACCAGTTCCGGATCGGCCGGGTCGTGGAAGTCGAGCAGCGTGAACGAGCCCGCCATGCCGGGGTGGGCGCCCGCGTCGAACGGCAGGATCTGCAGAATCACGTTCTTGCGCTTGGTTTCCTGGAGCAGCCGGTCCAGCTGGCCGCGCATCACCGCGGGCCCGCCGACGGTGCGCCGGATCGCCGCCTCGTCCATCACCACCCACAGCTCGAGCGGTTCGTCCTTGGTGAGGTTGGCGGCACGGTCCATCCGGGCGCGAGCGCGGTCCTCCATCACCGACGCCTCCACCTTCGGCATCGAGGTGTCGATCACCGCGGTCGCGTACTCCATGGTTTGCAGTAATCCAGGAATGGTGGAGGTCTGGTAGTGCCGCGCGGACAGCGCCTCGGCCTCGAAGTTGATGTAGGCCGCGTAGACCTCGGAGACGCTGCCCTCGTAAGCCCGGGACATCCCGGGCTTGAGTGCGTCCGACAGGAGTTCGCCGGCGTCGTCGCGCTGTTCCTCGCTCACGCCGTACAGATCGAGCATCGCCTGCAGGGTGCGCCGTTGCGGCCGAGCCTGCGCGGTCTCGATCCGATACAGCGTGGTGACGTTGATGCCGGTCTTCGCGCTGACCTCTTCTTTGCTGAGTCCGGCGTGTTCGCGCATCTCGTGCAGCATCGCGGCCAATCTGCGCAATCGCACGGTCAGGACGGTGCGCTTGCCTGCCATGACAACATCCCTCCGATGTGCGCCAGCGAAAATCAGAGCGTACCCCGTTCCATCCTGCGCGGAACCGAGGTTTGCGGGCACACATGACATTTCATGCCCGCCCTCGGCACCCCAATCTTCACCGCACGGAAACCTGCGGAAACCTGGTGTTCGGTTCGGGGCAGTAGGTTCTGCGCCTATGACTGGGGTGGCATCGATAGCGAAGCGTGTCGGGATCACCGTTGCCGCGCTGGTGGCGGGCCTGACCTTGGTGCTCGGGTTGTCGACGGGTGCGCAACAAGTGGCACGGCCGGTGCCTGCCGATTCGATCACGCTGGTCGGCGCCGGCGTTCCGCAGCGAGCCTGGGACACGCTCGCGCGCATCGACGCGGGCACCTGGCCGCCGAACGACGGTTCCGGCACCAAGGGCGGCGGCACCTGGCAGAACCGCGACGGCACCCTGCCCCGCACCGATGCGGCAGACAAGTCGATCGCGTACCGCGAGTGGGACGTCAATATCAAACAGCCGGGCCACAACCGCGATGCCGAGCGAATAGTCACCGGCAGCGACCACTCCGCCTGGTACACCGGTGACCACTACGCGACCTTCACCAGAATGCGCTGAACGCCGGTTCCCCGCACCGATTCCCCCACGGGCTCGAAAGCTTCGGCTTCCGAGCCCGTTTTGTGTCCATTCAGAGACGGACCGGTTGGTAGCTCGTGATTGCGCGATCGTAGCCAGGCCGATCGGTCTATTAGATGAAATGGCTGGTCCCGGCGCTGCCACCGAGGGGTCGAAGTTGTTGGGGCAGTGCGGGGATGGGCGGTGAAACGGCGGTAGGACACAGTTGGTGCAGCAATGCGGACGCACTCTTGCGTTCTTGCATCTGTAAGAGCATGATCCAGCTAGCCTAGTTGTGAACAACCGATCCGATGACCGGGATAACCGAATCGAGAGCCAATTATGTTGGTACAAAGCGCGTTGGTGTCGGGTGAAGTCGGGGTGGAGGCATGAGTGCGCCAACGGTGGGGGTACTGCCGACTGCTCCGCAATTGTTGTGTGCCTTTCAGGGGCGCCGTTTCCAGGACCGGGAAATGCTGCGTTCGGCACATGCGCTCGCCGAGCTACATGCTCGGCGGCGACAGGTCGGAGACTCCGCTCTGATCATTGAAATCGACTGCCGTAGAAGCGAACTGGTCGACGATATCAACGATTGGATCGGCAAGGAGATACCCTGGCATCGCAATGGCGCGTCGCTGCACACCGAAAGCCTCGGCGCGGTGGTGGACCGAATGGCCCGCAGCTGGGTGGACGCCAATCAAGCCATCGACGCCGAGGGCGCGCGCAGCGACAATACCCATAAACATTGGTACCACTTGGCCGAACTCGTTGACGGGTACACTGATTTGGTAACCGACGTGGCCGGTGGCCGCCGTCGATTGCCTTCGTGAAAGTGACGCTCGGACCCGACGGCGTCACAGCCCTATAGGCGACGTGCCGGGCGCAATCATCCGACCAGTGATTTCGCCCGGGCATTCACGTTGTCGCACAGTGACGGCGGGCGCAACGGGGCGCCTCGCCCGGCGTGCCGCGTGGTCGACTGGCGCGGCACGCCCGCTGAAACCCCGTCTTCCGCAATCACTCCGCAACAGTGAAGACCTCGTGGGCGGCGAACCGCACATCCTCCTGCTCGTGCGTCCGCATTCGGGCGAGTAGTTCGGTCCAGTCCGCGCTCCAGCCGAAGTGAGTGCCGCACTGCGTGATCAACGTCAGCGCACACAGGGCCGCCGCCGTCGAGTCGGCAGACACGGCGCGTACCACCGCTGCCATGGTGTCCGCGTCAACGACATTCGGGGTGGCCGCCAGCCGGGACCGCAGCCGTTGCGCCGGGTAGGTCAGCAGTGCGCCGTGCGCGTGCGCACAGGCCTGCCGGATGGCCAGCACCCCGGCATCCGCTTCGGCCCACTGGATCCGCGTGAGCCGCAGATCTATGGCCGCGCGTTGCCAGCCGGGCTCGTGCGCGAGCCGTGCGGCGACGGTCGCGGCGATCGTGCGCGCCTGCTCGGAACGTTCGGCGGCGCCGGCCAGCGCGTCGAGCAAGGTCGAGAGTCGCTGGCGCGCCGGCAGATCGCGATCGGCCAGAGTATGATCCGCTGAGGCGAGCAGCCGATCGACGGCCGCCGGAATGCGTGCGTGGAAACCGCCGCGCACGAGCACGGGCACCACCTGCCGCCACAACCCCACCTCGCTGAGGTCGGTCAGCCTGCGCACCAAGAGGTCACCGGTTTCGGCGGGCGCCCAGCGGTGCCAGGTTCCCAGCACCCGCAGCGCCGTGCCGGAGAGCGTGGTATCCGGGTCCGCGGCCACCGTGTGGACGAGTTCGGCCATGCGATGCCGCTGCGCTACCGGAAGCTCGCCAGGGGTGCGAGCGAGCACCTCACTCGCCACCTCGGGCAGCCGTACGGCTGCGTCCAGAATCTGCCAGGCCTCGTCGTGCCGCAGCAGCCAACGGCAGCCGAAGACGATGGCACGCCGCACGTCTCGGTGCTGGTCGGGGCGATCCCAGAGCGCCCGCAGCGTGGCCATCGCTTCCGGCGCGTGCAACGCCGCCAGCAGGCGCACCCCCTCTTTCACGGAGGTGACCTTGGGGGCGTCCAGCAGCGGTCGCAAGGCCGCCGCGAGCCGGTCGGGGGCGATGCTCCTGGCGCGGGAAGCCATGCCGCTCACCGCGACCCGGGCGCGGTCGCCGGTCACGTAGCCGCCGAGTACGTCGATGGCGGCCGCGGCCTGCTCGCTGCGGCCGAGTGCGGTGAGTGCGGCCTCGGCCACCGTGAGTTCCGGGTGGTCCAGATAGCCGCGCAGGCGGGCGACGCTCTCGGGCAGGCGGCCCAGACGCTGTATCGCCCAAGCCTTCTCCCACGGTGCGGTCTGCTTCGACCGCGCCAGCGCGGTGAGCGCTCGGGCATACAGCTCGAGCTGTCGCGGCGTCCATCCCGCGAATCCTGTCGAGAAGTCCGGCACCATACGCACTGTGGGCGAACCGAAGCGGCCCGGGTTCGCCCCGGCGAGGACCAGGCCGAGCAGGTCGGTGCGGCGCGTCGCGATCAACTGCCGCACCCGGGGCAGTGCGATGAGGGAACGGTCTCGGTGCAGTAGGACGGCCAGGTGCTCGTCGCGGGTGGCCGGGTTCGCCAGCACCAGATCGACGGCGGTACGGATGACGTGGTCGTCGCGCGCCCCGCAGGCGCGTAAGAGCAACTGCTGCAACGCCGGGACCTGCCAGGCGCGCCGGTCCAGGCCCTGGGCGAGGCGTAGCGTGAGATCCCACTCGTCGCGGGCGGCGGCGCTGTCGAGCCGGGGGCGCAGGGTATCGAAGAGGCGGTGCTCCGCGCCGTGCGGGAGGTCCCGATACAGCTGCCACAGCGGCACCGAACTCTCGTGCGCGGCAAGCCTTTCGATCATGCGCAGCGCGGCGTCCGCGAAGGCGTTTTCGCCGGTGCGGGCTCCGTGCACGAGCAGCGTGCGGGCGATCCGGCCGACGGCGTCGATGGTCGCGGACGACCGGTCCCGTGCCTGTACGGCGTCGGCGGTCAGCATTTCCAGCGCGGGCAGGTGGGCGCTGCGCAGCAGCGTGGGCGGAATACGGCCGATCGCCTGTAACGCGCTGCGCCGCACCGGGTCCTGCTCGTTGCGCAGCCTACGTAGCAGGTCGAGCAGCGCGCCGACCGCTGCGGGATCGCGGCTGCCGAGCGCGGCGGTCACCAGCAGCGGATAGGCCTGCGCGCGCTCCTCGGCCGTCGGTCGGCGAATGCTCTCGCGGAGTGCGGGTTCGGCCTCGTCCCACGGCAGGCGGGCGATCAAGCGCTCGCGGACGGCTCGAACCTCGGTGCCGCCGTGCTTGGCGAGCAGCAGCCGGACGAGTGCCGTCCGCTCGTTTCGGGGCACCTGGTCCAGCGCGTCGAGATCGACCTGTGCGGGGTCGGTGCCGGGCCGGATGAACACCTGGATCACCGCGGCCCGCCGCGCCGGTGCCAGCGTGCGCAGGAAGGCCCGTCGCTGGTGGTCGGGATAGGCGGCGCACAAGGCGATCAGCCGGTCGTCGGGTAGTTCGCGCAACGCGGTGAACAGGGCACGTCCGGTCAGGCCGGCGCCGCGCCCACTCGGATGCAGGATCAAAGCGCCGACCGCGGCCACGTCGTGCCTGGCCAGTGCGCCGACGATGCGGTGCAGTCCGGTGAGCGGCACATACCGGACCGCGCGAGCGGCGAGGGCGAGCAGCTGGTCCGGGTGGCGCCGTGCGCCGGTGTCGGCGCCCGCGGCGATCCACGGCCACAGGTGCGGCCACTCCGCTTCCCCGGCCAGCGCGGCGAGGCCCGCCAAATGACCGAGCACGAGATCGGAGTGTTTGCGGTGCAGCGTGCGCCAATTCGGCGTGGCGTAGTCGAGCTGTGGCAGATACTCGGCGACCACCGCCGCGGAGCAGTACGGCAGGATATGCGCCGCTTCCGCATCGCCGAAATGTGTTCTGATCTCGGGCAATAGCGCATCGGCCAGATCCGGGTCGGCCGAACGACGCCCGATCGCGCGATACAGCGTGCGCCGGACGCGTTGCGGCAATCGCGGCACCCGCGCGACCAGTTCCGCCGGGGCGACGCCGACGCGCACCAGTCCGGCGAGCGCGCGGCAGCCGAATTCCGCTTCCGCCGAATCGAGTTGCGCGAGTAGGTGGTCGCGGTCGGCGGCGATCGTGGCCAGCTGGATGGCGAGGACGCGTTCGTAGTGGCCGCGCGTCCCGAGGTCGCCGAGCAGCGCACCGAGTTCGGGTGTACCGCTCAGGCGCAGGGCCGTGCCGGCGACCGCGCGCCTGCGCTGCGGCGCGGCCAGCGGTTCGAGGTCCTTCAGGAGTTTTGTCGCCGGTGCTGCCATGGTTCGACGGCCCGCCTTTCGGATACCGCTGGGTGGGAGCTGACGGGGTTGGGGAATCAGATCGCGGGCGCGTGCCGAGCCGCCCTGCGCTCGCGGCGGCGGCGCAGATAGCGGCGGATGCGGGTGGCGAGAAAGGCCACCACGACCAAGCCGAGTACGAGCAGCACGCCCGCGATGATCGCCGCCGGGATCGGATGGAAGATCGCGAGCGTGACGATCCCGGCGACCGCGGTGTCCTCCGCGGTGCTCGCCACGACATTGCTGACCGGCTCCGGCGAGGTGTTGATCGCCATCCGCGTGCCCGCCTTGACCAGATGACTGGCCAGCGCGCTGAAGCCACCGACCGCGCCGGCCGCCAGCTCCGGCAGCGAACCGTCCTGTCCCGCAATCAAAGCCGCCACCACCGCGCCCGAGAGGGGCCGCACCACGGTGTGGAACGCATCCCAGAACGAGTCCAGGTACGGGATCTTGTCCGCCACCGCCTCGATCAGGAACAGCACCGCGGCGGCGATCAGCACATCGGTCCGCTGCAGCGCCGCGGGCACCGAATCGGCGAGGCCGGTGCGCCCGAAGAGGCCGAGCAACAGGACGACGGCGTACGCGTTCACCCCGCTCGCCCAGCCCGCGGTGAAGATCAACGGAAGTGCGGTCACCTCGCCATCCTAGGTCGGCCGGCCCGCACCGGCCGGGACCAACGCGGGCCGGGTCAGCGCAGGGTCGCGCGGCCGCGGATCCGTCCGAGCAGGATCAGCGCCACCAGGGTGGTCAGCACGAGCAGGGTGGTGCTCGCGGCGGCGTCGAAGACCTCGCCGCGGTCGGTCTGGGCGAAGATGCTGACCGGCAGCGTCTTCCAGGTGGCCGGGTACACCATGATGGTGGCGCCGAGTTCGCCCATCGACAGCGCGACGGCCAGGCCCGCGGCCGCGCCGAGGGCGGGCAGCAGCAAGGGCAACGTCACCTGGAACAGGACCCTGGCCGGTCCCGCGCCCAGCGACTCGGCGGCTTGCCGGTAACCAGGGTCGATCCGATCCAGCGCGGCCGACACCGCGCTGAACGCGTACGCCAGCACCAGCACCGAATGTGCCAGGATGACAATCCATTTCGTGCCGCCGAGCAGGACGGGCCGCTCGTTGAACGCGATCAGCACGCCGAGGCCGATGGCGACCGACGGGACCGCGACCGGCAGGTGGAACACGGCGTCGGTGCCGCGCCGCCACCAGCCGGGTGCCTCGCGCGCCGCCAGCGCCGCCCACGTGCCGAGCACCAGCGAGACGGCGCCGGCCAGCAATGCGGTCTGCAGACTCACCGAGAGACTGGCCGCCTGCTCGCCGGACAGCGCCCGCCCGAAGTTGGCGAAGCCGAGGTCCGAGGGCAGCGGGCCGGTCCAGCTGCCCGCCAGCGCGGCCGCCGCCACCGTCGCGATCGGGGCAACGAACACTACGAGTACGACGAGCGCGAACGCCGCGAGCACGACGGCTCTGCCCTTTTCCGTCCACACCAGCATGATTCAGTCCTTCTTCCTGGCGGCACCGGTGAACCGGGCGAACACGAGCCGGTAACCGATGTAGAGCGTGAGCGACAACAGCACCTGCACCGAGGCGAGGACCGCGGCGCCGGGCAGGTCGAAGGTGACGATGCCGCGCGTGTAGATCAGCGCGGGCAGCGTCAGCACGCCCTTCGCGCCGGTGAACAGCACGATGCCGAACTCGTTGAGCGTCAACAGCAGAACCAGGCTGCCGCCCGCCGCCAGTGCGGGCCAGGCCTCCGGGAGCACCACCTGACGCAACACGCGCCACGGCGAAGCCCCCAGGCTTGCGGCGACATCGAGCTGTTCCCGCGGCAACTGCGCGAACGCGGCCAGCAGGGGACGCACCACGAACGGCGTGAAAAACGTGATCTCGGCGAGGATTACGCCGAGCGGGGTGGTGAGGAAGTCCAGTGCCGGCTCGGTGCCGCCGGTCAGCTCGGCGATCAGCGCGTTCACCGCGCCCGCGGTGCCGTAGAGGAACGTGAACGCCAGCGTGATCAGGAACGACGGCAGCGTCAGCACCGTATCGATGAGCCGGCCCACCACCTGCGCGCCGGGGAACGGCACGAAGGCGAGCACGATGGCCAGAAAAGTGCCGAGCACCAGGCACCCCGCGGTGGACAGGACCGCGATGGACACTGTGCGCCACAACGCGTTCCGGAACGATTCGGAGCCGAGGACGTCCGACCACACCGCGGTGCCCCGGCCGGTCGGCGTCACAGTCGATTCGGCCAGGACCCGGACGATCGGATACACCGCGATGCCCAGCACCACCAGCATCGGCGGCAGGCTCCACAGCACCGGCTTCCAGTGGCGTTGCCGCACGGGGCGTTGCGGGCTCGGCTCGGTGATCGGTTCGAGCAGCGCAGGCGTGCTCATGCGTCCGCCCCGACCGCGCGGGGGATGAGGACACCGGCCGGGTCGGGGAAGCGGACCCCGACGACCGAGCCGACCGCCGTCTCCAGGTGGCCGGGAACATCGGCGGTGACCTCGTCGGCCAGCCCGTCGACCGTGAGGTGCAAGCGGGTCGAGGCACCACGCCAGACCGCGGTGATCACCGTGCCGCGCAACGCGTCTCGTTCGGACAGGGCGCCGATCCGAATGGTGTGCGGGCGTACGCACAGCAGTGCGGGGGAGTCGGGTGCCCAATTCTCCTGACCGACACCGGGTGTGGGTGCCTCCGCCCGGAGTGTCCGGGTGCCGACGGTGACCAGGGCCGCGCCGCCGGACACCCGGTTCACGGTGCAGGACAGCAGGTTCGCGCCGCCGAGGAAGGCTGCGGTGAAATCGGAAGGCGGGCGGCGCCAGAGATTTTCGGCGGTGTCGATGTCGACCAGGCGGGCATCGCGCATGACGGCGATGCGATCGGCCAGGGCGAGCGCCTCGGTTTGATCGTGGGTCACATACAGCATGGCCGTGTCCGGCAGCGCGGCCCGTAGCTGCTGTAGCTCGCCGAGCATGGATTGGCGCAGCTGGGCGTCGAGCGCGGCGAGCGGCTCGTCGAGCAGCAACACCTTGGGCCGGATGGCCAGCGCCCTGGCGATCGCCACCCGCTGCTGCTGTCCGCCGGACAGTTCGCGGGGCAGTCGCTGGGCGTAGGCGCCCATGCCGACCATCTCCAGTGCCTCGGTGACCCGCGCGCCGATCTCCTTGCGCGGCACGCGCTGTGCCTTCAGTCCGAAGGCCACATTGCCGTGCACGGTCATATGCGGGAACAGCGCGTAGGACTGTACGACGACGCCGATCCCGCGTTTGGCCGGGGAGAGTTCGGTGACGTCGCGACCGGCCAGCCGGACCGCGCCCGAGGTCGGCCGGACGAAACCGGCCAAGGCTTTGAGCGCCGTCGATTTCCCCGAACCGCTCGGTCCCAGCAGGGCGACCGTCTCACCGGCGGCGACGCGCACCGTGAAATCGGCCAGCGCGACTGTGGTTTTGCGGCCGCTGCGGTAGCTGACGCCGACCCGATCGAACACGATCGCCGGCTCGGCGACAGCCCGTGTCGTGGTCGGGGCTGAGGTGGATGACTCGGTCCGCGCGTCACCGGTGGACATGATCGACTCCCTTGTGCGCTAGTGCTTTTCAGCTACCGGTGGCCTTCTGGTACGCGGCGAGATCGCCGTCCAGATCCGTGAGCACCTTGGCCCAGTCGACCGGCAGCAGCTCGACACCTTGCAACACCGAACTCGGCGACGGGCCCGAGCCGGCGGCCGGGGTCTCGCGCAATTCGGCCCGCGCGGGCACCGCGAAAGCGTCTGTGCCGAGCGACTTCTGGGCCTGCGCCGAGAGCAGGAACTCCATCAGCTTCTTGGCGTCGGCCTGATGCGGCGCGCCCTTGGCCAGACCCATCACGTACGGCACCGCGACGGTCGATTTCTTGCCGTCGGCCGCGGCCGGGAAGAACACGCTGAACTTCGAGCTCTTCTCCTTGATGGTGGTCAGGTTCATCTGCACGTCGCCGTTGGCGATGCTCAGCTCGCCCTTGTCGACCTTGGCCTGCAGCTTGCCGGTGGACGAGGACGGCCCGACATTGTTGGCCTGCAACTTGGCCAGATAGTCGAGCGCGCCCTGCTTGCCGAGCAACTTCTGCAACAGAATCAGGACCGCGGTGCCGTCACCGGCCTGGCCGGGCGTCGAATACTGCAGCTTGCCTTTGAATTCCGGCTTCAGCAGGTCGTCCCAGGTGAGCGCCTTCGCGTCGACCGCGGGGTTGGCGATGAAGCACAGGTAGTTGTTCGCCAGCGTGACGTACTTGCCCTCGGCGTCCTTGTCCGCGGCCGGGACGGCGCTGGTGTCCACGCCGCTGTCCTGCAGCAGCCCAGCGGCTTTCGCCTTCTGGATGAACGGCGGCAGGGTGACGACGACATCGGCCTGCGGGTTGGCCTGCTCCTTGTCGACCCGGTTGACGACCTCGCCCGAGCCGGCCTCGACCAGGTTGACCGCGATGCCGGTCTGCTTCTTGAACTCGGCGAACTGGTTCTGGTACCAGCTGCCTACGCCGTCGGCGGAATAGACCGTGACGGTCTTGCCGCTCGCGCTGTCCGTGCCGGTGCCGCCGCAGGCCGCGGTGGCCGCGACGGTGGTGACGGCGGCGACGAGCAGCGCGGCCCGGGACAGGCGGCGTGCGAGGCGGGTCTGCGTGGGGGAAGTACGCACGTGACTACAACTTTCGGTTCGTGAGGGGTGTCGGAGTCGAAGGAATGGACGGGCCGGTCAGGAGTGTTCGGCCAGGATCAGTTCGGCGAATTCGACGATCGAGGCCACCACGTGGGTAGCGCCCGCCGCACGCAGCTGCGCCTCGTCGTGCGCGCCGGTGAGCGTGCCTGCGACGATCTGTGCGCCCGCGGCCAGGCCGGTGGCGATATCGCTGGTCGTATCGCCCAGTACCGCAACCCGATCCACCGCATCCGCCTGCAGCCGCAGCAGCGCGGTGAGCACCAGGTCGGGGTAGGGGCGGCCGCGTCCGGCGTCGGCGGGCGCCAGCGTGAGGTCGGCGATATCGTGCCAGTCGAGCGCGCGCAGCAGGCGGTCCTGGGTCGAGCGGCTGAAGCCGGTGGTGAGTGCGACCTTGATGCCCGCGCCGCGCAGCTTGCCGATGGCCGCGGCGGCACCGGGAATCGGGGTGATCTCGACCTCGTCGATCAACGCCTCGTACGCCGCCTCGAAGGCCAGGTTGGCCTGCTGGGCGCGGTCCTCGGCGCCGAGCAGGGCGCGGAACACGGCGATCTTGGACTGGCCCATGGTGTCGAGCACGTAGGTGCGGGCCGCCTCGCGCTCCGGCCCCTCGGCCGCGATGCCCGCCGCCGTCGCGGCGGCCTCGAACGCGCGCAGCACCAGGCCGCCGTCGGCCACGGTGGTGCCCGCCATGTCCAGCACTGCTAGTTGAATGGTGTTGTCCGACAAGGTAATCCTCACAGATTCAGGAGTTCGGCGGTTTCCTCGCCGAGTGCGGGTCCGAGGGTCATACCGCGGCCGCCCGGGCCGGTGACGACCCAGGTGTGTGCGCCGGCCGCGGCGCGGGTGACGAGCGCGGTGGGATCGGTGCTCTGGCTGTACACGCCCGCCCAGCGCCGAACCACCTGCGGCAGAGCGCGTCCGAGCAGTTCCTCGGTGACCGCGGTGAGATGGTCGTAGGGCGCCTCGTCCACGTCGAAGGCGAACGGCTCGTCGTATTCGTGGGTGTCGCCGATGGTCAGGCCGCCGTGCAAGCGCTGCACACAGAGCAACTGCATCTTGTGCTCCGCCGCGGTCGCCGATTGGGACTGCTCCCGATTCAGCGTGTCGACCGCCGCGCCCGCGAAGCCGGGGTAGTAGCGGAAGCTGTCGCCGTCGGCGATGGCGGTGGTGAGCGGCTCGCCGAGCGGCGCGGTCTGCATCATCTGCAACCGGACCCGGCGCACCGGCAGCACGCCGGCCAGCTCGCGGGTCAGTCCGGTGTGCGCCGCACCGGGGCAGACCAGCACCAGGTCCGCGTCGAAACGGCGGCCCTGGTCGTCGCGCACGCTCGCACCGGCCGCGGTGTCGGTGACCGACCGGGCTTCGGTACCCGCGTGAAAGGTGTAGCGGCCGGTGGCCGCGAGATAGGCGCGAATCGCAGGCAACGCCTGTCGCGACTCCACTGCCGCGTCGGCCGAACAATGCAGTCCGGCAAGGAATTCGCCGCGCAGCGCGGGGTTGATCGCGCGTACCTCGGCGGGCTCGAGCAACGCGAAACCGCGCGCTTCGGCCGACGGGTCCGCAACGGCTTGTTCGGCGACCGCCAGCTCGGCGGGGGTGCGCACCAGCGTGATCGATCCCGCGGGACGGAATCCGACGCCGGGGACCTTGCCGCCCAGTTCCTCCCACAGCTGCCGGGAACGCAGGGTCAGCTCGAGTTCGCCCGCGGCCCGGCCGGAGACCCAGACCAGGCCGAAGTTGCGGACCGTGGCGCCGCGCGCCTCGGTCTCCCGCTCGACCTGCACGACCTCGTGACCGCGGCGGACGGCGGCCAGGGCGTGCGCGGTGCCGAGGATCCCACCGCCGATGATGACCAATCGCATGCGACCATGGTGCACATTGGTCTAGACCAACGGGTGTTAGTGGCGCGAACGGCAGGTTAACAATTGGTATAGACCAATTGCGGTACGCTGTGGACCATGGACGCGACGGAGGTGGGCAGGGTCGGTGCCGCGGCGGGCGGCGGCGGGCGCGCGGAGTTCGCGCTCCCGGATCGGCTGCCGAAGTCTTATCGCGTGCGCACCGAGATCGAGGCGATCCTCGGGGAACTGCACGAGGGCGATCCGGTTCCGTCCGAACGGGATCTGGCCGTTCGATTCGAGGTCGCGCGGGAAACGGTGCGGCAGGCGCTGCGAGATCTGCTGGTGGAAGGGCGGATTCGCAGGCAAGGCCGGGGCACGGTGGTCTCGCGCCCGAAAATGGTGCAGCCGCTGTCGTTACGCTCCTACACCGAGGGGGCGATCAGTTACGGCCGCGTGCCCGGCCGGTTGCTCGTCGGCTGGGACGATGTGCCCGCCGATGCCGATGTGGCCCGTGATCTCGCTGTGCCCGTAGGCACTTCGGTCATGCACTTGGAGCGGGTGCTGCTCGCCGACGGCGAACGCATCGGGCTGGAGAGCACCTTCCTGCCGCTGCATCGGTTCGCCGATCTGCGCACCAGTTACGACCCGACCACCTCGCTGTACGCGGCGGTGCGCGCCGCCGGCGTCGCCTTCGGCCGCGCCACCGAACGCATCGAAACCGTCCTCGCCTCCCCCCGCGAGGCCGCCCTGCTCGAATGCACCACCGCGCTACCCCTGCTGCTCCTGCACCGCCGCAGCGTCGACACCGACGGCGCCCCCATCGAACGGGTCCGCGGCCTCTACCGGGGCGACCGCATCGCCTTCGAAGCCCACCTCGATGAATAGATCTGTGTAGCAGTTGATGTCGTGAGGCTGGTCAGGTTCGGGCGCCTTTGCGGCGGGTGCGGGCCCAGTCCGCGCAGCGGCGGGTGAGGGCGAGGACGTGGTCGAGGACGGCGGGACTGACGCCTGCGATGCCCATGGCGTAGCGCGTGCCGTCGGTGTAGGCGGCGCGGGCGAGCAGGCCGTGTTTGGTGCGAAAAGTGACCAGGCCGTCCAGGATTCGGATGACGCCGTCCATGGCGTAGGCCGCCTTGGTCGACGGGGGACCGTCGGGGCGGTCGAATTCCCGGACGAGTCTGGTCACCAATGATTCGGCGTCCGTGGTGTGTTCGAACATCCGCCGCCACCGGGGGAGTCCGTAGTTCAGCAGATCGTCTTGGAAGTACGCCATGCCGACGCCCCCGTGATCGGACGACCAGACGAGCCGGTCGATCAGATACAGCGGCACGTGGACGGCGGCGGGGCCGTAGTACGAGCGGTCGGCCACGACCACATCCGCCATGAACGGTCGCAAACGCGCGGCGTAGAACTCGAGCGGGTCGACGGTGCGGTACAGGCCGCTCATCAACTGCGGCAGGGTCTCCAACTGGTCGGCTGCCGCGTGGCAGATCTCGCCGAAAGCCGTGTCGTCCGGGTGGAGTTCGGCCAAACCCGCCAGCTGCGGCGCGATCTCGCTGATCAGCAGGGTGCTCACGCGGACCGCATCGAGCACGACGCTTTCCTGATGCTCGCCGAGGAACATCCGCTGGCGCTTGCCCCGCGGATTCCACGCGCCATAATGCAGCACGGTATCCCGGGGCACCATGCCCGCGGAATGACCCCAAGCGAGCAATACGCCGGCGGCTTCGGGCACGGCATCGAGTGGCTCGACACCGTGTCTGCGCAAAGACGACATGAGCATGCCGACGTCCCGCATGGCCGCCAGCCGATCGGCGATATCCGGTAACTCGCTCTCCCGCGCCCGGGACAGCAATTCGCGGAACGTGGTCGCGAGCTGGCGCAGATCGGCCGCCGCATTCATGATCGGAAGATTCGCCAGCACCGCGTCGGCGGCGAGCGGATCGCGGCGCGCTACCTGTCGGCACGACAATTCATCGATGTTTATCGCGTAGGGATTGTCCATCCTGGTCAGCGGCCGTGACTGCAGTCTCGAGCTCGGCATCGGTTCCTATCTCGATCCCGCGAGCGATGAACCCGCCGAATCTTTGTCCATGCCGTCTCAGTAGTACGGTCCGATGTTTGGGTGCTGTAAGGCAAACAAACGCCCCGCGACTATGTCAATCATTGTTCTGGCAAACGATGGGTAAACGAAATCGTTGCGCCTTAACCAGTTTCACCGAGCCCTTAAGTCGAGGGCTCGGTGCTGGTTGCGGATCAGCGAACCTGGGGTGCCACCTTCTCGCCGAGCAATTCGATGTTGTGCAGGACCTTTTCGTGCGGGAGGGTGCCGACGCTGGTGTGCAGCATGAAGCGGTCCAGGCCGAGGGTGTCACGGATGTCGGCGATCTTTTCGGCGACGTAGTCGGCGGTGCCGACGAACAGTGAGCCTTCCTTCGAGCGCAGGGCCTCGAACTGGGGACGGGTCATCGCTCCCCAGCCGCGTTCGCGGCCGATCGTGCTCATCGCGAGGGCGTAGGGCTCGTAGAAGTCGGCGACGGCCTGCTCGTCGCTGTCGGCGATATAGCCGTGCGCGTGCACCGCGACGGGCTGCTTGTCGTGGCCGCCTTCGGCGAGAGCGCGGTGGTACAGGTCGACCAGCGGCTTGAACCGGGCGGGCTGGCCGCCGATGATGGCGATGGCCAACGGCAGGCCGAGCAGGCCGGCGCGGACCACCGACTCCGGGCTACCGCCGACCGCGATCCATACCGGCAGCGGCCGATTGTCGGTGCGCGGGTAGATAATTGCGTCGCGCAGTGGTGCCCGGAACTTGCCGTTCCAATTCACCGGACCGTCTTCGCGCAGGTGCAGCAGCAGTGCCAGCTTCTCCTCGAAGAGTTCGTCGTAGTCGCTCAGGTCGTAGCCGAACAACGGGAAGCTCTCGGTGAAGGACCCGCGCCCGGCCATCAGCTCGGCGCGGCCGTTGGACAGTCCGTCCAGGGTCGCGAAATCCTGATACACCCGGACCGGATCGTCAGAACTCAGCACCGTCACCGCGCTGGTCAACTGGATCCGTTCGGTGCGCGCCGCGATCGCCGCCAGCACCACCGCGGGTGCGGAGGCGGCAAAATCCTTGCGATGGTGTTCCCCGACGCCGTACACCTCGAGCCCGGCCCGCTCGCTCGCCACGGCCTCGTCGACCACCTGGCGCAGCCGCTCGGCCGCACTCGGCGCGGGCCGATCGCCGACGGGGTACAGCTCCGCGAACGTCGTGAGTCCCAATTCCACGATGGACCCTCTTTCCTGGGTAGTGTCGATGTCAACTACCACCCTAAACGGACCACGGTCCGCAGGTATTCCGCAGTGGCTTGGCGCTGCCGTCCTCGTCTGTGCGGCTGCCCTGGGTGCTTGTGAGGATTTACAAAGTGGTGGTTCGGAGGTCGTGGCGGCGTAGGGCCCACCAGAGTTCGAGGGTGGTGGCGGGGTTGCGGAGGTCGTGGCCGGTGAGGGCTTGGTAGCGGTCGATGCGGTAGCGGACGGTGTTGGGGTGGACGACCAGGGCGCGGGCGGTGGTCTCGATGTGCAGGCCGGATTCCAGATAGGTGTGCAAGGTCCGGCGGTACAGGTCGGGACTGTCGGTGCGATGCAGGGGGTCGAGGTAGCGGCGGACGAGGTGGTCGCCGACCTCGGTGTCGGCGAGGACGGCGGGCAGCAGGCCGAGGTCGGCGACGCTGTGCGCGCCGGTGAGGGTGAAGGCGGCCGCGGTGTTGAGTGCGCGGGTGGCCTGGACGAACCCGGTCGGGAGTTGGTCGATCGGGGTGGCCGGGCCGAATCCGGTGGGGATGGGTGGCGCGTCCGGGAGTCGATCGGTGAATCCGGCGAGGTCGCCGTCGATGGTCGTCACGAACCCGACCCGGCCGGACCTGGTGAACAGGTGCGCTAGCTCGGCCGGGCCGTGTTCCGCGGTCGGGCGGGCGCGGAAGGGGACGACCGTGTGCTCGAGGTCGAGGCTGTATTGCTGTGCGCGCAAACCGATTTCGGCGCGGGTGAGGGTGCCGGTGAGCGCGGCGCGGGTGAAGTCGGCGCGGGCCTGGTGGTCGCGGCCCGCGTTCGCGAGTTCCACCTCGCGGTGGCCGCCGGTGAGCTCGAGAATGGCCACGTCGACGATGTCGAGCAACTGCCTGGTGAGTTCGAGTTGCACGTGGCCCGAGACCTGATGGGATCCGCCGATCTCGGCCATCTCGTCGAGGATCACCCGCACCGCCAGCCGCCACGCGCCGAGCATCTCCGCGAGCGCGATGCCCTGGCCCGCGCGGATGACGCCGAATTCGTGGAAGGCACGCAACTCGGTGCTGGACGGGCCGCGTTCCTCGACCATGGCCAGCAGCATGGACTCGATCATCCGTGCCGTGAGCGGGCGCAACATGTCCGGGCCGAGGCGTGCGTACGCCGGGATCTCGCTGCGGGCCGTGCCGACGATGCGGTCGAGCAGCGTCGATTCGCGTGCGGCCAGCTCGGCGACCAGGCGACGTTTCGCCGTCGCGGTTTTGGCACCCGACATGCGGCCAGTGTAAGACGAGCCGTTTGTAATCGTCTACAAGGAGGCCACCGACAAGTCGGGAAATCGCTCCATGGTGGCAACGGGACTATTCGGACGATGCTCGAAGGCGTTCCAGTCGACGGAAGGACCCGGGCACCGATGGATGTGACCACGCTCATGCGGCAAGCCGCCGAGCTCAATGCCGACCGCACGGCGATCATCACCGAGCAGGGCACGCTGACCTTCGCGCAGGCGTGGACGCGCGGCGTGCGACTGGCGAATGCGTTGCGCGCGTTGGGTGTCCGGCCCGGCGATCGGGTCGCCGGTTTGGAGGACAACAACCTGGGCTGCGTGGACACCGTGCTCGGTTGCGCGATCGCCGGTGCGGTGCGGGTGCCGCTGTATCCGCGCAATTCCGCTGCGGCGCACGCGCACATGGTCGGCAACACCGACGCCAAGGTCCTGCTGACCGACGAGGCCTTCGCCGACTCGGTGCGCGGGCTACCCGAGCAGCTCGCCTGCTCGGAGCGGATCATCGTGCGGGACAACAGTTATGAGCAATGGCTGGCCGGGCAGGACGATACCGACCCGCGACTGCCGATCGACCCGGACGCCTGGTACGTCATCCGGTTCTCCGGCGGCACCACGGGCAAGCCGAAGGGCGTGGCCTACAGCCAGCACGACTGGGTACTGAACTGCCGGAACTGGGCGTACGGCGTCGAACGGATGGGCCGCGGGAGCGTGATCGGTCATGCGGGCCCCATCTCGCACGCGTCCGGGTACCTGTTCCTCCCGGGCTGGCTGGCGGGGGCGGCCAACCTGATGTTCGGCGCGTTCGAACCGGGCAAGGTGCTGGCGATGATGGCCGAGCGGCGGGTGAGCCATATGTTCGCCTCGCCCAGCCTGCTCGCCGCCCTGGCCCGGCAGCCCGCCGCGGCCGCACGGGATTGGCCGCATCTGCGCACCATCCTGGTCGGTGGCGCGCCGATCACCGACGCCACGGCCCTGCTCGGTCGAAAAGTGTTCGGCGACACCCTGTATCAGGGCTTCGGGCAGACCGAGGCGGTACCGATCTCGTTCATGGCGCCCGAGGAATGGTTCGGCACGGTCGACGGGTCCGAGCCGATGCGGTCGGCGGGCCGGGTAGCGCCCTACGCGCAGGTGCAGATCCGAGACGAGGACGGCAACGTCGTGCCGGTCGGCGAGCCGGGGGAGATCGTCGCGAAGGTCGAGGGCCAGATGCGCGGCTACTGGCGCGACGAAGAGCTGACCGGGACCAGGCTGGTCGACGGCTGGGTGCGGACCAGGGATATCGGGCGGCTGGACCGCAACGGTTTCCTCTACGTGCTGGACCGGGCCGAGGACATGATCGTCTCCGGTGGCTTCAACATCTGGCCCGCCGAGCTGGAAACCGTGCTGGCCGACCATCCGGCCGTGGTCGAGGCCGCGGTTTTCGGGATACCGGACGAGCGCTGGGGTGAAACCCCGATGGCGGTGGTCACCGTCACCGATCCGGCCGCGGTCACCGCGAGCGAACTCGTCGAACTGTGCCGGGAGCGGCTCGGTTCCTACAAGAAGCCGAGCCGCGTCGAGCTGACCACCGAGCCGCTGCCCAAGAGTGTGGTCGGCAAGCTGCTGCGCAAACAGTTGCGGGAACCGCACTGGGCCGGTCACGCGAGCCGAGTGTCCGGCGCTTGACCGATTCCCTTGTCCGACAACGAAGGAGGACCATCATGACCGGCTGGCATCGCGTCGACGTCGGCACCGGCCGGCCGCTCGTGCTGTTGCACGGCGGCGGCTCGTCGGTGCGCAGCTGGCTGCCGGTGATCGAACTGCTCGCCACCGAACGCCGGGTGCTCGCGCTCGACTTCCCGGGCTTCGGCCGGACACCCTCGCTCGCCGGCGCGGAGTTCGACATGGTGGTGGCGGTACGCGAACTCGGCGCCGAACTCGCGCGACTCGGCGTGCGCACGCCGGTCGACCTCGCGGGGAACTCGATGGGCGGATGGATCGCCCTGGAAGCCGCCAAGCACGGGCTGGCCCGCAGCGTCGTCGCGATCGGGCCCGCCGGTCTCTGGGCCGAGAGCATGCCGTTGCGCACCCGCGCGCAGTTCGCCGCGGGTTCCTTCGGCGCGTGGCTGTTCCACACCCGCGCCCGCGTGCTGCTGCGATCGTCGCTGTGCCGTGCGCTCGCGCTCTCGACGCCGGTCAAGCACCCCCGCAACTTCACCTACGCCGAGGCGGTCGACTTCTTCGACGATCTGCGCACCTCGGCGCCGACGCTGCGGCGTGCGCTGCACGTCGCCCGCACGTCCAGATTCGAAGGGGGACAGGGCATCACCGCGCCGATCACGCTGGCGTTCGGCTCGCACGACCGCATGGTGCGCGCGGGGGACAGCCGGTTTCTCGATCAGCTGCCCGATGGCGTCCGGATCGTGCCGCTGCCCGACTGCGGGCACATGCCGATGTGGGACAAGCCCGTGCTGGTGGCCCGCACCATCCTGGCGGGCACCGAGAGCGCGGTCGATCGCAACGGGCTCGGTGCATGAGCACCTTCGATCGAATCCGGCGCAGACTGCGGCTGCCGATCATCGCCGCGCCGATGTTCCTGGTGTCCGGTCCGGAGCTGGTGCTGGCGGCGTGCCGGGCCGGCGTGATCGGCGCGTTTCCCACCGCCAATGCCCGGACCAGCGCGCAACTCGGCGAATGGCTCGGCCGCATCCGGTCCGGGCTCGCGCCGACCGACGCGCCGGTCGCGGCGAATCTCATTGTGCACAAGAGCAATCCGAGACTGGCGGACGATCTGGCGGTGCTGCAGGAACTGCCCACCGATCTGGTGATCACCTCGGTCGGCTCGCCCGCGCCGGTGATCGAGGCGCTGCGGCTGACCCGGACCCTGGTATTCGCCGATGTCGCGTCGCTGCGGCATGCCCGGCGGGCCGTCGAGGCCGGCGCCGACGGACTCATCCTGCTCACCGCGGGTGCGGGCGGCCAGACCGGCTGGGCCAACCCGTTCGCTTTCGTCCGCGCGGTCCGCGAGTTCTACGCCGGGCCGGTGGTGCTCGCGGGCGGTATCGCCGACGGCGTCGCGTTACGTGCGGCGCTGACACTCGGGGCCGATCTCGCCTATCTCGGCACGAAATTCCTTGCTACCACGGAAAGTCTCGCGCCCGCGGCGCACAAACAGATGGTCGCCGCGACCACGCTGGACGACGTCGTCCTCACCTCGGCCCTGACCGGGCTGCCCACCAGCATGCTGCGGCCCTCGCTCGACGCGGCCGGCCTCGAGTTCGATCCCCACACCGGTGATGCCGACGTCAGCTCGTTGCTCGCGCAGGCGGACGGAGTCAGGGCTTGGCGGGATCTCTACAGCGGCGGTCACTCCGTCAGCGGCGTGCACGCGGTCTGCTCGGTCGCCGAAGTCGTGGAACGGACCGCGCGGGAGTTCCACGACCAGTAGGGCCGTCGGCGCGGCCGCCGCGCGCCGATTACCCTGTTCACATGTCTGTCCGCACTCGTAAGCCGCTGACCCCCGGGACCCTCTCGCCCACCCGCGAGGTCCCGCGCACGATCGAGCGCCCCGAATACGCGTGGAAGAAGACCGTCAACGAGGGTCGCGAGCCCTGGGTGCAGACCGCGGAGACGATCGAGAAGATGCGGATCGCGAGCAAGATCGCGGCGCAGGCCCTGGAAGAGGCGGGCAAGGCCGTCGCACCCGGCGTCACCACCGACGAACTGGACCGGATCGCGCACGAGTACATGTGCGACCACGGCGCCTACCCGTCGACCCTGGGCTACAAGGGCTTTCCGAAGTCGTGCTGCACCTCGCTGAACGAGGTGATCTGCCACGGCATTCCGGACTCCACCGTGATCGAGGACGGCGACATCGTCAATATCGACGTCACCGCCTACATCCACGGCGTGCACGGCGACACCAACAAGACCTACCTGGCCGGCGAGGTGGACGAGGAGGTGCGCCTGCTCGTCGAGCGGACCGAGGAAGCCACGCTGCGGGCCATCAAAGCAGTCCGGCCCGGGCGGGCGCTGAACGTCATCGGCCGGGTGATCGAGTCCTACGCGAACCGCTTCGGCTACGGCGTGGTGCGCGACTTCACCGGTCACGGCGTCGGCCCCACCTTCCACAGCGGCCTGGTGATCCTGCATTACGACCAGCCCGCCATCGAGTCGATCATCGAACCGGGCATGACGTTCACCATCGAGCCGATGATCAACCTCGGCGGGATCGACTACGAGATCTGGAACGACGGCTGGACCGTGGTCACCAAGGACCGCAAATGGACGGCCCAGTTCGAACACACCCTGGTGGTCACAGAAACCGGCGCGGAAATCCTGACCTTGCCGTGAGCGGACGGCCCGGTCCGAAGCTCGCGCCTTTGGGTGGTCACAGATACCGGCGCGCAGATCCTGACTTTGCCGTGAGCGGACGGCCCGGTCCGAAGCTCGCGCCCTTGGGTGGTCAAAGATGTCGGCGCCGAAATCCTGACTTTGCCGTGAGTGGACGTTTCGGCCCGTGGGGTCACGGAAACCGGCCGACGTGGTGAAGGGGGCGCTGCTCGTCGCGGGCACGACCTCGGACGCGGGCAAGAGCGTCGTGGTGGCCGGGATCTGCCGGATGCTGGCGCGGCGCGGCGTGCGGGTCGCGCCGTTCAAGGCGCAGAACATGTCCAACAATTCGGTGGTCACCCTCGACGGCGGGGAGATCGGCCGGGCGCAGGCGTTGCAGGCCCGGGCCTGCGGCCTGGAGCCGAGCGTGCGGTTCAATCCGGTGCTGTTGAAGCCGGGCAGTGACCGGCGCTCACAACTGGTGGTGCGGGGCAAGGCGGTCGGCACCGTCGGCGCGCGCGACTACTTCCGGCATCGCCAGGAATTGCGCGCCGTGGTCGCGACCGAACTCGCCGCCCTGCGTGCCGAATTCGATGTGGTGATCGCTGAGGGCGCCGGATCGCCCGCCGAAATCAACCTCCGGGCAACGGATCTCGCGAACATGGGACTCGCGCAGGCCGCGTCGCTTCCGGTGCTGCTGGTCGGTGACATCGACCGCGGCGGCGTGCTCGCGCATCTGTTCGGCACCGTCGCGATCCTGGAACCCGAAGACCAGCAATTGATCTCGGGTTTCGTGGTGAACAAGTTCCGTGGCGATGTCGAGCTGCTGCGCCCCGGCCTGGACCGGCTGACCGAACTCACCGGCCGCCCCACCCTCGGGGTGCTGCCGTTCGCCGAGGACCTGTGGATCGACGCCGAGGATTCGCTGAGCACCGTCGCGGACGCGCCGGTCGGCCGTCCACGCCCACCCGTCGGCGCCGAATGGCTGACGGTCGCCGCCATCCGGTTGCCGCGCATCTCCAACTCCACCGACGTCGAGGCGTTGGCCTGTGAGCCGGGAGTTTCCGTGCGCTGGGTGAGCGAACCCTCCCGGCTCGGGGAGGCCGACCTGGTGGTGCTGCCGGGCAGCAAGGCGACCGTGTCGGACCTGGAATGGTTGCGGCGCAACGGACTTGCCGATGCGCTCGAAGCCCGCGCCCGCGCCGGACGGCCGATCCTCGGTATCTGTGGCGGCTACCAGATGCTGGGCACCCGGATCGTGGATCCGGTCGAGTCGGGCGCGGGGGAGGTCGCGGGACTCGGCCTGTTCGATCTGGAGATCGCCTTCGCCGATCCGAAGGTGTTGCGGCGCAGTAGCGGACACGGCCACGCGACCGAGGTCGCGGGAATTCCGCTGCACGGCTACGAGATCCATCACGGACGGGTGGTGCGCAGCGGCGACCCGGCGTGGTTGCGGCTCGACGGCGAGCCGGAAGGTTCGGTCCGCGCGGCCCTCTGGGGCACGCACCTGCACGGGCTGCTCGAATCGGACGAGTTCCGCCGGGCCTGGCTGCGTTCGGTCGCCACCGCCGCGGGCCGGACGGGTTTCGTTGCGGCCGAGGACACTTCGGTCGACGCCGTCCGCGCGAGCCAGCTGGATCTGCTGGCCGATCTGATCGAACAGCACCTGGATATCGCCCAGCTCGAACGGCTCATCGCCGCGGGCGCGCCCGCCGGACTGCCGGTCTTGCGCACGCACGCGAGCACCGACGTCGACCGGAACTGTTGACGCGGCGGACCCCGCCCCTTACCTTTCAGTAAGGAATTCGACCCCGGGTAAGGCATGGGTCCTCGGCACGGAAGTGTGGTCGGTGAGCGAAATGGCAGCAGACAAGAGACCCGGCGGCAGGTCGGGCAATGTGGTGTCCGCGACCGTGACCAGCAAGGGGCAGATCACCATCCCGATCGACGTCCGGGTCGCGATGGGGCTGCGGGCGGGGGTCCGGGTCGCCTTCGTGCCGACCGCGAACGGCACCTACGAACTGGTGCCGGAAACCCGGACCATCAAGTCGCTCAAGGGAATCGTCGGCTGGTCCGGCTCGCCGATCGGGCTCGTGCAGATGAACGAGGCCATCACGGGCAACATCGTGGAAGGCAAGCAGAAATGATCGGTCTGGACGCCAACGTGCTGATCCGCTACCTCACCCAGGACGACCCGGAGCAGTCCGCGCGGGCCAACCAGGTGATCGACGGGCTCAGCGAGACCCGTCCCGGCTACGTGACGATGATCGTGCTCGCCGAGATCCACTGGGTGCTGCGCCGCGGCTACAAGCAGGATCCCGAGGCGGTCACCGACGTGCTGCTCGGCCTGCTGGACTCCACCGAGATCGTCATCGAGCGGGCCGACACGGTGCGCCAGGCGCTGCGCCGGGCCGCCGACGGCGCGGACTTCGCCGACGCGCTCATCCAGCAGCTGGGCCAGGAGGCGGGCTGCGATCTCACCGTCACGTTCGACCACAACGCGGGCGAGCAAGCCGGAATGCGATTACTGGCCTGAGCCCGACCGAGGAAGACCGGACTTCGTTCAGCTGAGCCGTGTAGCGTGATTCGGCATGAAATCTCGGCAGATCACGGTCGGTGACCGGGCATGGACCGTGCGGGTCGACGGGCCGGAATCCCGGCACAGCGTGTTGCTGCTGCCCGACCTCGGTGACCCGGCGGACGTCTACGACCAGGTGTGTGCCCGATTGCACAACTCCGATCTGCGCACCGTGGTGCCGGAGACGATCGAGGGGCTCGACGCGGCGGGCGTCACCGCGATCCTGGACGAGATCGGGGTGCCCTGGGCGAACGTCGCCGCCCGCGGCGCCGGCGCGGACCTGGCCTGGCGGGCCTGTGCGGCCGGATTCGGCCGGTTCATCAGCCTCGTGGTGGCCGATCGCGGGCATCCCGCGGCCCCGGGCGCCGACGGCACCGTTTCCGACGCCACGGTGCGACCGGTGGAACTGCCGACCACGGTGCTGGTGACCAAGAACCTGCCCCGGTCGGTCGCCGACGCCTCCGGCCGCTTCGTCTACGGCGAATTCCGGGTGGTCGACGTCGACGTCAGCAATGTGGCGACCGAGGCCGACCACGAGCTGGCCACCGAGATCGTGCTACGCACCAGCACCTGGTGAGCCGGCGGGTGCCTGGGCCGGGTACCCCGTGAGCCAATCCAGCCAGCTGTCGAGTTCGGCGAACGCGTGCGCGCGCGGCTCGGCCGAGGACAGGAACACGTCGTGGCGCGCACCGTCGATCGGCACGATGTTGGTGCGGTCGCCGAGGCAGCCGGACCAGCGCTGAATCTGCTTGACGTCGAGCACCGCGTCGGCCACGTCGACGGCGGGACCGTACTTGCGGGCGAACTTCGTCATCCGGGAGCGCAGGATCAGCGACGGCACACCGATGTCGAGACCGCCGTGCAATTCGGCGTGGCCGTTGCGGATCGCGCGCAGCCAGCCGAACCGGATGGGGAAGCCCTGCAACGGTTTCCAGTCCAGGTTGTAGTCCCACTCGCCCGCGACGCTGTGATGCAGGCTGTCGCCGTAGCTGCTGGCCTTGCTCGCGGGCAGCTCGAGCATCTTCCGAAACCGCCCGACCGCCTTGATGATCGGCGTGCCGACGGTCCGGTAGTAGGACGGCCCGTGCAGATCGAACCAGGGGCTGTTGAGCACCAAACCCGTGATGCCCGCCTGCGCGGTGCCCTGGGCCTTGTTGAGCCGGTTGAGCCACAGCGCCAGGATCAGTCCGCCGGTCGAATGCGCGTTGAGCACCACCGGCGCGCCGGTCTCGGCGCGCACGATGCGTAAGGCCTCGTTCAACTCCTCGTCATACAGTGCGAGATCGGTCACATAGTGCGGTGTCTGGCCGTCCCGCAGCGAGCGTCCGCACTTGCGCAGGTCCAGTGCGTAGAACTGGTAGCCGCGCGCCGCGAAATGCTCGGCGATGTGCTCCTGGAAGAAGTAGTCGGTGAACCCGTGCACGTACAGCACCGCGCCCGCGGTGGCCGCGATCTCCCCGCCCGGGGCGTATCGGACCAGCGTGGCCACGGCCTCGCCCTCGCCGTCGGGATCGGCGCCGAAAGACAGCGTGCGCTGCTGGTAGTTCGCGCCGAGGACATCGGCTTTCCACTGCCCGTCGGCCTGCGTGCGCGTCTCGGGAACGGCAAGTGAAGTTTCCTTTGTCACACACACAATCTATGTCACATTCGGCGGGTTCGGCGCGGGGGATCGGCGTGGTGAGGTGCACAATTGGAGCTAGGTGAACGGCGGGTAACCTAACCCCCGCCATGGTTTCCGAACCGAGGCATCACACGTAAGTACCGTGCCCAGGCAGGTCCACCCGCCCGGTGGGCCCGCGCAGAAGGACAAGGAAGTCGATCTACCCGTGCCGAACGCTGCGATGACTGAAAAGACCGATGTAGTACTCATCGGTGCCGGCATCATGAGTGCCACCCTCGGCGCGCTGCTGCGGCAGCTGCAGCCCGACTGGTCGATCTCCCTGTTCGAGCGGCTCGACGCCGCGTCGGCGGAGAGCAGCGACCCGTGGAACAACGCGGGCACCGGACACTCGGCGCTGTGCGAGCTGAACTACAGCCCGCAGAACGCCGACGGCTCGGTGGACATCACCAAGGCCGTCGATATCAACGAGCGATTCCAGGTGTCGCGCCAGTTCTGGTCCTACGCGGTCGAGAACGGCATCCTCGGCGAGCCCTCGACGTTCATCAACCCGATCCCGCACGTGAGCTTCGTGCACGGCGCGGACAACGTCGACTACCTGCGCAAGCGCTACGAAGCGCTGTCGCGGCACCCGCTGTTCGAAGGCATGGAGTACATCGACAGCCCCGACGAGTTCGCCCGCCGGCTGCCGCTGATGGCGCGCGGGCGCGACTTCTCCGATCCGGTCGCGCTGAACTGGACCGAGGGCGGCACCGATATCGACTTCGGTTCGCTCACCCAGGAACTGCTCGCCTACCTCGGCCGCACCGGCGCGGATCTGGCGTTCGGGCACGAGGTGCGCGACCTGGCCAAGCAGTCCGACGGGTCCTGGCTGGTCAAGGTGCGCAACCTGCGCACCCGCGAAACCCGCACGCTCAACAGCAAATTCGTATTCGTCGGCGCGGGCGGCGGCGCGCTGCCGCTGCTGCAGAAGTCCGGTATCAAGGAGATCGACGGCTTCGGCGGCTTCCCGGTGAGCGGTCAGTTCTTCCGCTGCACCAATCCGGACCTGATCCGGCAGCACGAGGCCAAGGTGTACGGCAAGGCCGCCGTCGGCGCACCGCCGATGTCGGTGCCGCACTTGGACACTCGCGTCATCAAGGGCACGCCGGGTCTGCTGTTCGGCCCCTACGCCGGCTGGACGCCGAAGTTCCTCAAGGAGGGCAAGCTCACCGACCTGTTCAAGTCGGTGAAGCCGAACAACCTGTTCTCGCTGCTCGGCGTGGGCGTCACCGAGCTGGGACTGACCAAGTACCTGGTCAGTGAGCTGCTCAAGTCCGAAGCGGGCAAGGTGGACACGCTCAAGGAGTTCATCCCGCGCGCCGTCGGCCGCGACTGGGAGCTGATCACCGCGGGCCAGCGCGTCCAGGTGATCCGGCGCAAGGGCGCGGGCGGTGTGCTCGAATTCGGCACCGCCGTGGTCGCCGCCGCGGACGGGTCCATCGCCGGCCTGCTCGGCGCGTCGCCGGGTGCGTCGACGGGTGTCACCGCGATGCTCGACGTCATGCAGCGCTGCTTCCCCGCGGAGTACGCGGGCTGGACGCCGCGGCTGAAGGAAATGATTCCGTCGTTGGGCGCCAAGCTCTCCGAGGACCAAGCGTTGTTCCGCGAAGTGTGGGACTGGACGTCCAAGACGCTGAACCTCACGGGTGATTCGGGTAACACGCCGAAGCACGCGGGGGTCGCGGCAAACGTCTAGTTGTGATAGCAACAGGCGATGATGTCAACGGTTGCTCTCAAACGGTCCTGGGCGTTGGATCTCGACACCGCCATCCTCTATCAGCTGTTGAAACTCCGGGTAGAAGTCTTCGTCGTCGAACAGAAGTGCGCGTACCCGGAGTTGGACGGCCTCGACCTGCTGCCGGAGACCAGGCACTTCTGGCTCGATGACGAGGGCGAGGTCATCGCGACCCTGCGTTTGCTGGAGGAACACGTCGACGGTGTGAAGACGTTCCGCATCGGCCGCCTCTGCACCGCGGTGCCGGCTCGTGGTCACGGCTACACCACCCGCCTGTTGCAGGCGGCGCTGGCCGAGGTCGGCTCGGCGACGGTGCGCTTGAGCGCGCAGACCTACCTGGTCGACATGTACGCCAAGCACGGATTCAAGCCCGACGGCGAGGAATTCGAAGAGGACGGCATCCCGCACCTGCCGATGCGCAAGGGCTAGCACCCATCGAGGCGAGTCGTTCGACTCGCCTCGATCTCTTTCCGGGCGTCGCGGCGTGGGGCAGCGTCGGCGGCGCGGGGTGGCGCGCCTAGAGTTGGGGCGTGTCGTTGTCCCATGCCGAAAGACTGTCGTCGCCCGGGTCGCTGACCGGGTCGTCCGCGCGCTCGGCCGCCGACGGGGAGGCCGGGTTCCCGTTCTCCGCCGTGGTCGGTCAAGAGCGGTTACAGCTCGCGTTGATCCTGTGCGCGGTGCACCCCGGTATCGGCGGTGTGCTGGTGCGCGGCGAGAAGGGCACCGCGAAATCGACCGTCGTGCGGGCGCTCGCGCAGCTGCTGCCGCCGGTGGTGGACGAGACCGGCGCCCGGCCCGCGCGGCTGGTGGAGCTGCCGGTCGGCGCCACCGAGGACCGCGTGGTGGGTTCGCTGGATCTGGAGCGGGTGCTGCGCGACGGCGAACAGGCGTTCCGGCCCGGTCTGCTGGCGGCCGCGCACCACGGCGTGCTCTACGTGGACGAGGTCAACCTGCTGCACGATCACCTGGTCGACGTGCTGCTCGACGCCGCGGCCATGGGCCGGGTACACATCGAGCGCGACGGTGTCTCGCATTCGCATCCGGCCCGATTCGTGCTCGTCGGCACCATGAACCCGGAGGAGGGCGAGCTGCGTCCGCAGCTGCTCGACCGATTCGGGCTCACCGTCGACGTGGCCGCCTCCCGGAATGTGGACGTGCGAATGGCCGTGGTGCGCCGGCGGCTGGACTACGAAGCCGACCCGGCCGGCTTCGCCGCGAGCTACGCCGCCGCGGATCGTGCCGTCGCCGAACGCATCCTGGGCGCGCGCGACCGGGTGGCTGGTGTGCGCCTCGATGACACCGAGCTGCGCCGGATCGCCGCGCTGTGCGCCGCTTTCGACGTCGACGGCATGCGCGCCGATCTGGTGGTGGCGCGCACCGCGACCGCGCACGCCGCATGGCGCGGGGCCGACGTCGTGACCGAAGAAGACGTGCGGGTCGCCGCGGAACTCGCACTGCCGCACCGGCGCCGGCGCGATCCGTTCGACGAGCCGGGTATCAGCGAAGAGCAGCTCGACGACGCGATGCGCGACGCCGCCGACGAGGTGGCGCGCGAAGACGCGGAACAATCGGTCACCGAAGACGAAACATCCAGTGCTGGTGACGAGTTCGAGTCCGGTGACGCGCGGCCGGAGTCCGGTGACGCGCGGCCGGAGTCCGGTGACGAATCCGGTACGGAAACCACGGCGAACGACGAGACGACCGGGCCGGACCCCGACGATGATCCCGACTCGCCGCCGGACGGTCCCGGTGGTGGGCGCCCGGCCCGCGAAGGGCGTACCGGCGCAACGGTTTCCGCCGCGGCGCCGCCGCCGCGCTTCGAGGTGCCCGGTATCGGTGAAGGTGCGCCCGGCCGCCGCTCGCGCGCGGAATCCCGGCACGGCCGGGTCGTGCGGCCCAGTTCGGACACCGGCACCGGTCTGCACCTGCTCGGCACCGTCTTCGCCGCCGCGCCGCATCAGCACGCGCGCGGGCGCGGCGCCGGGCCGCTGAAACTGGTCGCCGAGGATCTGCGGGGTGCGTATCGCGAAGGGCGCGAAGGGAATCTGGTCGTCTTCGTGGTCGACGCGTCCGGGTCGATGGCGGCCCGGGACCGGTTGTCCGCCGTCACCGGCGCGGTCGTCACGTTGCTCCGGGACGCGTATCAGCGGCGCGACAAGGTCGCCGTGATCACCGTGCGCGGCACGGACGCCGAACTGGTGCTGCCGCCGACTTCCTCGGTCGATATCGCGGTCCGGCGGCTGTCCGGGATGCGCACCGGCGGCAAGACGCCGCTGGCGGCGGGCTTGCTCAAAGCGCGCGAGATCGTCCAGCGCGAACGCGTCCGCGACCCGCGTCGCCGCCCGATGCTGGTGCTGCTCACCGACGGTCGCGCCACCGGCGGGGTCGACCCGGTGCCGCGCGCCCGGACCGCGGCCGCGCTGCTCGCGCAGGACGGCGTCACCTCGATCGTCGTCGACTGCGAGCGCGGCATGATCCGGCTCGGGCTGGCCGCGGAACTCGCCCGCGCACTGCGCGGCGGGTATCTGAGACTGGCTGAGCTGACCGGGGATTCGGTCGCCGATATCGTGCGTGCCGGGTCCGGGCGGGCGGGGGCGCGCGCCGCTTGATCGGCGGTGCGGACGTGTCTGCCGCAACGAGACGGAGTGGTTCGGGCCGCGACCGCGTCGCGGGTGTCCCGGTCCCTGGCCGGGACACCGGGTACCTGTGCTGAACCGGCGGCTCGGCGACGAGTCGTGACTGACAAGGAGATTCGATGCCCAAAGGTGTTCCGGAGACCGTGCCCGAAGACGGGCTCACCACACGGCAGCGGCGCAATCAGCCGGTGCTGGCGGTGCACACCGGGCCGGGCAAGGGTAAGTCGACCGCGGCGTTCGGCATGGCCCTGCGCGCCTGGAACCAGGGTTTCGACGTCGCCGTGTTCCAGTTCGTGAAGAGCGCCAAATGGAAAGTGGGGGAGGAGGCCGCATTTCGCACCCTCGGCACCCTGCACGAGCAGACCGGCGCCGGCGGTCCCGTCGAATGGCACAAGATGGGCGAAGGCTGGTCCTGGACCCGCAAGCAGGGCACCGACGAAGACCATGCCGCCGCCGCGCTGGCCGGCTGGCAGGAGATCGCTCGTCGGCTGCAAGCCGAACAGCACCGCTTCTACGTGCTCGACGAATTCACCTACCCACTCAAATGGGGGTGGGTCGACATCGACGAGGTCGTCGATACCCTGCGCACCCGCCCAGGGAACCAGCACGTCGTCATCACCGGGCGCGACGCGCCCGCGGCCCTGCTCGACGCCGCCGACCTGGTCACCGAGATGACCAAGGTCAAGCACCCCATGGACGCGGGCCGCAAAGGCCAGCGCGGTATCGAATGGTGAGTTCGTCGAGGGGGAACTGGTGGCGGCAAAGCCCGAGTGGGTGCCGCCGTCAGTTCCCCCTCGGTGAGCGGGCGGCCCGTGGGGGCGCTGCCGGAGCGGGGGCGCTCGTGGTGTCGGTGCGCGGGATGTGTTGTGCGCGAAGGGGTTTCGTTTCGGATGTCGAGGGTCTGCGGTTCTTCGGCGCTGCGGGCGCCGTGTGCGACGGTCTGGGGACTCGACTCGGGCCACCTGCCGTCGCCGGCTTGGGGTGGGGGCGCTGATGGCGGGCGTGCCCGCGGTGGTGATCGCCGCTCCTGCCTCGGGAAGCGGGAAGACGACGGTCGCGACCGGGTTGATCGGTGCGCTGGGGCGGGCCGGGCATCGGGTCGCGCCGTTCAAGGTGGGGCCCGATTACATCGATCCCGGCTACCACGGGTTGGCGGCAGGACGGCCCGGACGCAACCTCGATCCGGTGCTGGTCGGCGCGGAACGCGTGGTGCCGCTGTATCGGCACGGCTCACGCGGATGTGACCTCGCGGTGGTCGAGGGGGTGATGGGGCTGTTCGACGGCCGTATCGATGAACACCATGCGGGCCCGGTCGCCGAAGGATCCACCGCACAGGTCGCCGGATTGCTCGGTGCGCCGGTGGTATTGGTGGTCGACGCGCGCGGGCACAGTCAAAGCCTGGCCGCCCTGCTGCACGGCTTCGCGACCTTCGACAGCGGAATCCGGCTCGGCGGTGTGATTCTGAACCGTGTCGGCAGCGAACGCCACGACCAGGTGCTGCGCGCCGCCTGCGATCGCGTCGGCCTCCCGGTCCTCGGCTCGTTGCCGCGCATGGCCGAATTGGAAGTGCCCTCACGGCATCTCGGCCTGATCCCCGCCGTCGAACACGGCTCCGCCGCCACCGCCGCCGTCGCCGCCATGACAGATCTCGTCGCCGCCCACCTGGACCTGCGCGCCATAGCGGTACTGGCCCGCTCGAGCGTCGCGGGCGCGGCATGGGATCCCGAGACAGTCGTAGCGGAGGCACGCGGCGGTTTCGCCGTCGCCGGTGAGGACGGGCGGTCTGTCCACGCCGGGGCGGTTCATAGTGTCGGTGTTCGCGCGGAGGACGAGGTCCTCGGCGGTCGAGGTGAAGGTGTGGCTACGTCGTGTGGTGATGGTACGAGGGGCGACGGTGTTTGCGAGGGGGGCGAGGCCTTCGGCGGTCGGGGTGAAGGTGTGGCTGCGTCCGGTGGTGATGGTGTCGGGGGCGACGGGGATCGATCAGGGTTGGTTGCCTGCGGTGGTGGGGTCGGAAGTGGCGGGGGAGGAGACGGCGGTGGTCGTGAGGGAGACGGCGCTGTTCTAGGTGGCGCTGGGCGCGAGGACGTTCGCAGGGGAGACGGCGCTGTTCGAAGGGGAAGCGAAGGCGGGCGCGGTGGTGGTCGTGCAGGAGGTGTCGGGGGCGACGGTGATCATTGGGGCGGTGGCGGATCGGTGCTTGGGGGCGGTGGTGTTCGTGCGGGGGCGGGGCCGGTGATCGCGATGGCGGGGGGTCCGGCGTTCACGTTCGGGTATGCGGAGCATCGTGAGTTGTTGAGCGCGGCGGGGGCGCGGGTGCGGGTGTTCGATCCGTTGCGGGACGAATTGCCCAGCGGGACGGCCGGGTTGGTGCTGCCCGGTGGGTTTCCCGAGGAGCACGCGGCCGAGCTGGCTGCGAACACCGGCCTGCTCGCGGCGGTGCGGTCGCTTGCGGCGCAAGGTCTGCCGGTGCATGCGGAATGCGCGGGCCTGCTGTACCTCACGCGCACCCTGGACGGCCACCCGATGGCGGGCGTGGTCGACGCCGACGCCGAATTCGGACCACGCCTGACCCTCGGCTACCGAGACGCCGTGGCACTGGCCGACTCCGCGCTGTGGCGCGCAGGCGAACGAGTACGCGGCCACGAATTCCACCGCACCCGCCTGACCACCTCGAACACCGCCGCCCCCGCATGGGGTTGGCGCGGCAGCGACGGCGTCCGCGCCATGGAAGGCGCCCTCGTCCACCGAGTCCACGCCTCCTACCTGCACACCCACCCCGCCGGAAACCCCGAAGCAACAACCCGTTTCGTCGCGGCCGCAGCCGAGTTCGCGAGCTCCCATGTCGGTCGCTGACGTCGAGTGCGCACTTCCGCGATCACGGTGTGGGCCGCCGTCCGTGCTCGGCGGGGAGTGGCAGTGACGGCGTCTGCGCAATGGAAGCCGCTCTCGTCCACCACGTCGACGGCTCCTACCTGCTCACTGCCGCAATGGAAGCCACTCAGCGGCAACCCGTTTCGTCACAGTCGCAGCCGAGTCTGCGAGTTCTCGTGTCGGTCGCTGAGCCGAGTGCGTTCGTCTGCAGACGCAGCAGTGTGGGCAGCCTGTCCGTGCTCGGCGGGGAGCGGCAGTGACGACGTCTGCGTCATGGACGGCGCTCTTATCCACCGCGTCGAAGACTCCGCTCTGTGCACGTGTCGCAATGGAGGCCACTCAGCGGCAACCTGTTTCGTCACGGTCGCGACGGAGTTCGCGAGTTCTTGTGTCGGTCGGTGGGCCGAGTGCGTTCGTCTGCAGTTGCAGCAGTGTGGGCCGCCTGTACGTGCTCGGCGGGGAGCGGCCGGGATGGATGTCCGCGCCGTGACGCGGAGTGTGGTCGTCTGCGGTCACGGTGTCGGTCGCGGGCTCGGGCTTGGTGGGGCGCAGGCCGGAAGGCGCGCGGCGGATGGGTGAGGTGGTCGTCGGGCTCGGGGTGCGGCCGGGGACCAATGCTGAGCGCATCGTGCGGGTGGTGCGGGAGGTGGTGGGGGAGCGCGCGATCGAGTGTTTGGCGACGATCGATCGGCGGGCGGTGGAGGCCGGGGTGCAAGGGGCGGCGGTGGAGTTGGCGGTGCGGGTGCAGGCGTTCAGCGCTACGGAACTCGCCGAAGTGACTGTGCCGAAACCGGATTCGCGCACTACCGCAGCAGTCGGCACCCCGAGCGTCGCCGAAGCGGCAGCCCTCCTCGCCTCCGCGGGCGGCCCCCTCATAGTCCCGAAGTGCGTAGTAGACGGCGTAGTCGTCGCAGTCGCCGAACGCGTTCGAGATCCACGGCTCTAGCCGGGCAATGCGGCGTCCCGTGCCTCGCGCCGCGAGGCGGCCCCACTGCGCACTTCTTCTGGTTCCCGCACTGGTTCTGCGTTCGCGCACTCGCTGTGGCGTGGCACGGGGGGTGCGGGAGGACGGAAAGGGTGCGTGAAGTCGGGGTGGGTGCGGCACGATGGCGGGGTGGAGGTGCGAGGGATCGATAATGTGCTGGTTCCGGTGGGGGACCTGGCTGCGGCGGTCGAGTTCTATGGCGGCAGGCTGGGGCTTTCCGTGCGGTTCACGGTGCCGGAGCGCGGGATCGCGCTGTTCGGTGTCGCGGCGCAGACACCCGGCATCATGGCGCAATTGGACCCGGCCGCGGGGCGGGGGACCGCCCCGGCCATGCGGGTGTGGTTGGAGGTGCCGGACGCGCGCGCCGCGGCGGCGGAACTCGAAGGGCACGGTGTCGACATGCGCACCGCGCCCTTCGAAGTCGCGACCGGCTGGAGTGTGGAACTGGCCGACCCCTGGGGCAACGTGATCGGCCTGACCGACTACCTCAAACGCCCCGACCTGGCCCGCCCCACCCCCTGACCCCACCGCACCTCCCGCGCCGCCGGGGCGTGCCTGCCGCGCTCGCCGTGCTGGTCGTGCGTGCCGCGATTGTCGTGCCGTGGCCGCCGGGTCCTACCCACCCGCGTGCCGTGCTGGTCGGGTCCTACCCACCCGCGCGTGCCGTGCTGGTCGGATAGTGCCCACCGCGCTCGCCGTGGCTCCGTCGGACCGTGGCTTCGCTGGACCGTGGCTTCGCTGGACCGTGGCTTCGCTGGACCGTGGCTTCGCTGGACCGTGGCTTCGCTGGACCGTGGCACCGCTGGACCATGGCACCGCCGGCCCGTGGCACCGCCGGCCCGTGGCACCGCCGGCCCGTGGCACCGCTGGACCGCGGCCCATGGAACCGCGGCCCACGTCCTGGTCGCCGCCGTGCCGTACGCCGGCGGCATGACGGTACGGCGACAACGGTTTTGGCGTGACGCGAGGCGGCGTGTGGGGACCGGTGTCGGCGCTGTTCGGCCTGTTTCCGGCGCGATCGAGCAAGGTGCAGTGTCGAACTATGGTGCGACGGAACTCCAGTCGGCGAAGCCGGTGGGGTCGTGGCGGCCCATGCTGGCGTGTTCGAACAGGCCCCAGCCTTCGGCGCCGTTGCAGCGGGCGTGGGCGACGTGGTCGATGACGCCGTAGGGGGCGCGGGCGACGATGGCGGGGTCGGTGAGGTCGTAGCGGCTGGACAGGGACCAGTCGCGGCCTTTCCACTGACCGTGCAGCCAGTCCGGGTCGCCGCCGTAACCGCAGCCGACGTGCAGGGGCACGTTGGTGCCGGTGGTCACCTCGATCTCCAGCGGCTTGCCGTCAGGGGTGGTCAGTTCGAGCCGAGCGCCGACGGGATGCCTTGTGCCGGAACGGTAGTCGATGGAGATGCGGGGCCAGCCGAGCTGTTCGACGCGCCCGTCCGGCCAGACCCGGACCGCGTCGTTGAGCGTACGGGTGCCGTCCGGCTCCTCCTGCACGATCACCACGACGGCGAAGTCGTCGAAGCGCAGCGGGACGTACATCCACCAGAAACCGCCGGACGGTTCGCTCGCCGCCCGCCCCGGCGGCTCGGATTCGCCGACCGGCCGGATGCCCCACGACCGGTCCCTGGTGCCGGTCCACACCGCCGGGTCGACGGCGATGTCTTCCCCGTCGACGTGCAGGGTTCCCGCCCAGGAACCGACCTGCGCGAACCGGCTGGCCTGGATGATCGGCCGGTTGCCGTTCAGGATCAGGTGCGGCTGCTCCTGCACGGTGGGGAAGGCGCCTTCCCAGGTGAGGTCGAACGACAGTTCGTCGTGCTCGCACACCACCCGGATCCGTTGCAGCGGTTCTACCACCTCGATCCGGTAGCCGCCGACGCGCTGTTCCAGGCTGCGTTCTTCGAGCGCGTCGGAGAAGCGCACGGTGCGCTGGATATCGCCGCGGCGGACGCACGCGTAGGCGTCGGTGACCCCGAGGTTCGGGTACACGCCGAACCCGGTGATGAAGAAGGTGCCGCCGTCCCGGTTGTGCCCGTTGAGGTAGCTGCGGTCGTAGAAGTTTCGGTCGGAACTCGCCACCCGGGCCAGCGACAGCGCGGTCTGGTGAATCGGGTATTCGTCCAAGGGAACTGGCATGGTTTATCTCAATCCCATTCGTAGGTTCCATCGAGCAGCCGTTCCAGGCTCGCCCGATGCATCACATAGTCGTCCCGGTCGGGAGTGTCGGTGTCCTCGCCGAAGTGGATCATCCGGCGTTTGACCCGGGCCATCACGATGCCGTGGCGCAGCGCCGCGTAGACGATGTGCCAGTCCAGGTCGCGCACCGTATGTCCGGTCAGCTCTTCGTATTTCGCGACCACGTCGGCGCGGCGCAGGAAGTCGGGCAGGCCCGGCTGGTCGAAGCGGGTGGCGATGTCCTGGAAGAACCGGTGGATGAAGATCACCCACGCGACGTCGAGTTCGCGCGGCCCCAATGCGGCCATCTCCCAGTCCAATACCGCCGCGGGCCGGAATTCGTCGAAGATGATGTTGCCGGGCCGCGCGTCGCCCCAGCTGAGCACGTCGGGTCCGGGATCGCTCGGCCAGTTCGCTTCGAGCCAGTCGAAAGTGCGCTCGAGCAAAGGGATCTCGAATCCGTCGTCGGCCAAGGCCCAGCGATACCATGCCTTCTGCGCCTCGACGTGCCGACGCAGGGACTGCCCCGCGCCGCGCAGGGCGGGGAAGCGCAGGGCCGGGTCCGGGATCTCGTGGACTTTCGCGATCACCTCGACGGTGTTCGCGGTGAGCTGGGCTCGCTGCTCGGGGGTGGCGTCGAACAGCCAGCCGATGAACACGTAGGGCGGATTGTCCGTCGGCACCCGCCCGTCCACCCGCTTCATCACGAAAAACGGTGCGCCGAGCGGTTCTTCGTCTTCTTCGAGCCAGCACAGGCCGGGTACGGGCACGGTCGTGTGCTCGGCGACTCCGGACATCACCTGGTACTGGGTGGCCAGATCGTAGGTCTCGAACACCGGAAACGACCCGGCCTCCGGCGCCATGCGCGCGACGAACGAGCCGCGCTCGTGCCTGCCGTCGACACTCCATTCGGCGTCGAACAGAATGGTCGTGCTGGACATGCCGCCGGCCTGCGGGCGGGAGAGGCCGGAGACCCGCGGCGGATGATCGGCGGAGACTTTCGAATCCAGCCAGCGCGCGAGATCCTCGGCGAGCACTTCCAGATCGCGTTCGCTGACGGTCAGTTGCTGCCGCTGGGCGGGATCCGGATCATCGGCCATCGTTGTCCTCCTGACACCATGAAGCGGGGCAGCGTGCCTGGACGCAGCCCACATCGGCGGCGGTGCGCCGCGATACGCGACAGTAACGCGTTCCAGTCGGCTCGCGGGCGGAAAACGATCGAGGTCGGCGAACCCGCTCACTGGCCGGAACCGGCCCTTGACATGCGACTACTCGGGCCGTCGGGTGGCGCCGCCACACCCGCCCGCGGCGGATCCGGGCCATTGACCGGCAGGTGCAACTCCGGCCGAAAGACGGTAATGGTGTAGCCAGCACGTACGACTTCGACGGCTACCACGTACGACTTCCTACCGAGGAAAAGACGGGGGATTTCCTGGAGGCCCGCGTACCGGGTGGCTCGATACCGTTCGCTCACTGTGCATGTTTCGGAGGAGGGGCAGCTGTGAGCGCGGCGAGTACGCAGTCGATCGAACGAGAGATCACCGATGGTCCCGAAGTCGAGGACCCCGCGTCGGCGAGGTGGAATCCGCTGACGCGCATCGCATTCCGATTCTGCTTCACCTACTTCGGCCTGTTCTGCGTGATCTTCCCGCAGTTCTTGTTCGTCTACACCGGCATCTTCTGGGACAAGTTCCCGCAGAACGCGATCAACGGCTTGCTGTATCCGCTGAGCCCGGTGTGGAACTGGGCCGGCCGAACCGTCTTCGGGGTGGATGCCGAACTGGACCTGTACTCGGGCAGCGGCGATCAGGCGATCATCTGGATCTTCGTGTTCTGCATCCTGATCGTGGCCTTGGTGACCACGGCGGCGTGGTCGGTGCTGGATCGGCATCGGCCGGACTATCGGCGTCTGAACGCCTGGTTCCTGCTGTTCCTGCGGCTCTGCCTGGGCGGCCAGATGCTTTTCTACGGCATGGCGAAGGTCATTCCCACGCAGATGCCGGAGCCGCCGCTGGTGGCGTTGCTCTCGCAGTACGGTGATTTCACGCCGGCCGCGGTGCTGTGGATGCAGGTCGGTTCCGCGCCGATCTACCAAATCCTATTGGGCAGTGCGGAAGTGCTCGGCGGCCTGCTGCTGTTCTGGCCGCGGACCGCGACGATCGGCGCGATGATCAGCCTGATCAGCATGGCGCAGGTGTTCATCCTGAACATGACCTTCGATGTGCCGGTGAAGATCCTGTCGGGGCACCTGCTGCTGATCTCGCTGGTGCTGCTCGCGCCGCAGGCGCGCCGGCTCGCCGATGTGCTTGTCCTGCAACGGCCGTCGCAGCCGGCCGTGCAGCCGGAACCGTTCCGCCGCAGGCGGGTCCGGGTGCTTGCGGTGGTGGTCCAGATCGCGTTGGGCCTGTGGGTATTGGCCGGGACCGTGCACGAAACCTGGTTCTTCTGGAACGAGGGCGGCGGTGGTGCGGCGAAGCCCGCGCTGTACGGCATCTGGTCGGTGTCGGAGTTCACCCAGGACGGCCAGCCGCTCCCGCCCTTGACCACGGATCAGAATCGTTGGCAGCGTGTGGTTTTCGATCTGCCCGGCATGGCATACCAGAAGATGGACGGCAGTCTGGTGCCGGTGGCCGGCACGGTCGACACGGCGGCCCACACGATCACCGTGTCGGACACGGCTTCCCAGACGCTGCCGGGACATATCGCCGAGGCGCAACCGACTCAGCTCGGCACGTTCACCTTCACCCAGCCCACGCCGGACCGGTTACGGCTGGACGGTGAGTTCAACGGTCACCGGGTGACGGTCGCCCTCGAACAGGTGGACCTGAACTCCTTCAAACTGCGCAGTACACCGTTCAAGTGGGTCCAGGACCAACCTCGCTTCAGCTGATCGCACCGAGGGAACAGCAGGTCATTCGATGGTGATGGCATCCAGGCGGGTGCGCAGGAACTCGGCCGACACCACCGGCGGCAAGCCGGTGGTGTGCCCGATCGGCGGGTGCAGCGGCGTGACGACCGCATCATGGTCGAGTTCGTAGAAGTAGATGAGCGACACCAGATCTTCCTCCGGCGCGTGCGCCTGCGGCGGCAGTACCCGATGCCGGCCCGACGGCCAGCGGTTCGCGCTCCAATAGGCAAGCAGGTCACCGATGTTCACGGTGAGGGCGGCGGGGTCGTAGGGTGCGTCGGCCCAACCTTGCGCCGCGGTGTAGACCTGGAGTCCCCCCGCGCCGGGCTCGCGGTCCAGCACGGTGACGGTGCCGAAGTCGGTGTGCGGGCCGATGCGGAACTGACCGGGTTCGGGCGGGCCGACCGCCGTCAGCGGTGGATAGTGATTGATATTGCAGGTCCAGGTGGGTCGCGCCGCCAGATCTCGAAACGGGTTGGCGGGCAAGTGCAATGCCGCCGCGAACAAGGCGAGCAACTCATCGGACAGCGTGTGCATCGCCGCGGTGTAGGCCGTCAGCAGTTCCCGCAGTTCGACCACCTCGTCCGGCCAGACGTTGGGCAGGAACCAGACGTCGTCGACGCGCGGATCACCGGTCGCGGTATCCGCGCCGATCGCGAAGGTCTCTTTCAGATCGGGCGGCGTCGCGGTGCCCTCCGCGTAGCCGTTGGCCTCCTTGCCCGGCCCGATCCAGCCGCGACCGCCGACCGTCACGGCGTAGCGCTGCTTCACCGCGTCGGGCAGTGCGAAGAAGCGCCGCGCGGCGGCACGGACCGCCCCGGCCAGATCCGCCGCTACGCCGTGCCCGTAGACCAGCAGGAATCCGGCGCGACGCAACCCCTCGTCCACTTCGCGCTCCACCTCGGCGGCCGCCGCGCCGCCGGTCCGCCAGCGCGCGAGGTCGATCGCCGCGATCGCGCTCATGCTGTCGCTGTCTCGTCGGGGACGCCGATGTCCTCGTGCCAGAGCGCCGGATACTCGGCGATGAACGTGGTCATCATCTCGACGCACCGCGCGTCCTCGAGCACGGTCACCGCGACGCCGTGCTCGGCCAGCCAGTCGTGGCCGCCGTGGAAGGTCTGCGATTCGCCGATGATCACCGTGCCGATACCGAACTGACGGACCAGTCCACTGCAATACCAGCACGGCGACAGCGTGGTCACCATGATCGTCGGGCCGTAGTCGCGCCTGCGGCCCGCGGCCCGGAATGCGTCGGTTTCGGCGTGGATGCTGGGGTCGCCGGACTGCACGCGCCGGTTGTGCCCGCGGCCGAGCAGAGTGCCGTCCGCGTCGAACAGCGCGGCCCCGATCGGGATACCGCCCTCGGCGCGGCCGCGCAGCGCCTCCTGATAGGCCACCTCGAGCAGTTGTCGTGCCGGTGTCACGTGCGTCATGGCTCCAGCCTCCAAGGCGACCGGCTCGGCCGCAACGTACAGATCGTCCATCCGGCACCGGTCTCCGGATGACAGGATGACCGTATGTTGCCGACCGTGCGCGAAGTGCTCGACGACCAGTTCGCCCCGGCCGATCCGCTCGTCTTGGCAGGTCACAGCGCTTTGCGGCGGACGGTGCGCTGGGTGCATTCGAGTGAGATCTACGAGATCGGCCCCCTGCTCTCCGGCGGGGAGCTGCTGCTCACCACCGGGCTGGGCCTGTCCGGGGTGGACGCGGGGACGCGACGGCACTACCTGCGCGAGATCGCCGCTCGCGGGGTGGCCGGGGTGGCCGTCGAACTCGGCCGCACCTTCGACGCGGTCCCGCCCGACATGGTCGAGGAGGCCTCGCGCCACACGCTGCCGCTGATCGCCCTGCGGGCGGTGGTGCCGTTCATCGACCTGTGCCGGGCCGCGAACACCGAGATCGTGTCGCGCGAGGTGCGCTCGTTGCGCCTGCTCAACGCGCTCGCGAGGGAACTGACCGTCGAACTCGCGGCGGGAAATGGGCTCGCGCAGTTGCTGACTCGGATCGGTGCGGCCACCGGGTGTGCGCTGATCGTGACGAGTGGCAACGGTGCGTTGATCGCGGCGCACGGCGTGGACGACGACCGATCTGCCTGGGCCGCAGTGGAATCCGGCGCCGCGACCGCGGCGATCCGAGCCAAGGAAAACGCCTGGGGGACGCTCACCGCGGGTCCCGGTTCGGTGCTGGACGACGTCACGCTCGCCGCCGTGCTGGAGCAGTCCGCACCGGCCCTCGGCCTCGCGCTCGCCAATTCGGGATCGCCGACCGGACGGCCGCAGCTAGCGGCGCGCACCCTGCTCGCGGACCTGTTGGACGGCAAGACGATTCGGCAGGCCGATCTGAAAGTGCGGGCCACGGCCGCCGGTATGTCCGCGCTGTCCGGCCGCACACTGGTGCCGGTGGCCGCCGACGCGCCCGATACCCGCATCGCGACCCGCCTGATCGATACCGCGGCAAAGGAACTCGGCAGGCCCGCCCTGGTGGCCGAGGTGCACGCGACCGGCTACGGCGTACTCGTCGTGGACCAGGCGGTGCCCGATCCGGTGGGTGCGGTGGCCCGGCTGCTGCGCAACGCCTTCACCACGAATGCGGTCGACGGTGTCACGGTGGTGGTGGGTGATCCGTGTGAGTTCACCGCCGCGGCGCTGACCGGCTCGCTCGAGGCGACGCGGTCGGCGTTGCGGCTGGCCACCCGGCACCGCCGGGATCGTCCGACGGGCAGTCCGCTCGCGACGGTGCGCGAACTGGCCACCGAACTCGTCGTCGAATCGTTGCCGGTCACCGAGCGCAACCGGTTGATCAGCACCACCATCGCCCCGCTGATCGACTGGGACACAGCGCATCACAGCAAACTGGCCCGCACACTGGAGGTCTACCTGCGCCACGGCGGCAGCGCGACCCGCTGCGCGGCGGCACTGCACATCGGCAGGCAGTCGCTGTACCAGCGCCTGGAACGCATCCGCGAGCTGCTCGGCTACGACCCGGCCGCGCCCGCCCTGGCGGGCACGCTGCTGCTCGCGCTGTGTGCGCACCGGCTGTCCGACTAGCCGCACCACTTCTGTGTTCCCGCACCCGCTTCGGCCTGTTGCAGCGGGTGCGGGAAGACGGACGTGGTGCGGGAAGTGTCAGGGGCGTCGCGCGAGCACCGCGTAGATGGCGGCGGCGACCAGGAAGCCGACGAAGAAGGTTATGTCACCGAGTGCGGGGAACTCGCGCACCAGGTAGCCGGTGAACTTCGCCTGGTTGGAGAACAGCAGCACCGACACCGCCAAGCCGGTCAGAAACGCCGCCACCCCAGGGCGATTCGCGTACGCGCGGTTGTACAGCAAAGTATCGATCGGCTTGCCGCGGCGCAGGTACTGGTCGACGAACATCACGCCCAGCCAGGGGCCGATCCAATACGCGACGATCAGCAGGAACGCTTCGTAGCTCGCGGCGGCATCCGCCAGCGCCCACCAGGCGACGAGAAAACCGAGGGCGCCGAAACCGATCGAGACGACCGCCCGCTGCGTGCGTACCGGCAAGGTGATGCCGATCGTCACGAAGGCCATCGCCCCGGAGTACACGTTCAGCGCGTTCGCCGCGACGGCGCCGAGCGCGATGGCCAGCAACGCCAGATCCGCCAGCACGCCGGGCAGATTCGCGGTGAAGACATCGGTGGGACTACCCGTCGCCGTACCTGCGATGGTGACCGAGGCCGCGCCGAGCAGAGACAGCCACAGACAGGACACGAACAGTCCGGCGGCCGCGAAACCGCCGGTGGCGGCGCGCGAAACGGTGCGCGGCAGGTAGCGAGAGTAGTCCGCCGCGTAGGGATTCCAGCCGCCCGCGTACCCGAAGGCGGTGCCGACGGTCAGCAGGAAGCCGCCGATCCCGCCCACCCCGCCCGCCGGCGCGGCCGCGCCGAGGTCGGCTTTGCCGAGGATCACGATCGTCACCACGACGAAAACCACGGCGAGCACCGGAAAAACGATGCGCTCGAAAGCGTGCACCAGATTGTGACCGAACGCGCCGAAAACGGTCTGCACCACCACGATCAGCGCCAGCGCGGTGAGTTTCGGCATGCCGGTGAGGCTGCTCAACGCGAACGCGCCGCTGACGCTGTTGGTGGCGAACCAACCGACCCCGCACATGATGGACATGAACGCGGCGGGCAGCGCGTTGCCCCGATAGCCGAAGGCCAAGCGCCCCAACACCATTTGCGGCACACCGTGCACCGGCCCGCGGGCCGACAGCACGTGGTGCGCGGCGGCGGCGAGCCCGATGCCGAGGGTCAGGGCCAGTCCGGCCTGCCAGAAATTCATTCCGAAGGCGGTGACCGAGAGCACGCCGATGAAGATGGTGGCGAATTCCAGATTCGGCGACATCCAGGTCCAGAACAGTCCGCGCGGGCGGCCGTGCCTGGCGTCGTCGGGGATGTATTCGTTGCCGCCCGGCTCCACCGCGATGACGCGATCGGCATAGTCGGCGGCCGGGGGCGGGTCCTCGGTCAAAGCCATCTCTGCACACTCGTCCGCGGCGGCGCGGCAGGCAACGGACGGTTCGTACGTACGTCACCGCCGATCGGCGGACAATTCGCCCGTATCGCCGGGTTCACCCGGTGATCGAGCTGGCCTGGTTGCGCCAGTTGGGCGAGGGCGTGAACAGTTCGCCGCCGTCCGCGCGGAAGGCCGCGAGTGCGTCGGCGTCGCCGCGCAACTGCGCCAGCAGCCATGCCGTCGGGTAGCCGAGGTAGCCGAACACACCGGTCGTGCACGGGGTGGAGGCGGCGGCGCAATCCGGCTGCCCCTGCACATCGTTGTGGTTCGGCCCGTCGAGGGTGCCCCAGGCTTTGCGCATGCCGGCCGGCGTCGCCTCGTAGTACGCCCGATTCGACTGCAACCCTTCCACCTGCCAGGGCAGTGCCTGATGCGACGGCGAGATGATGCCGTCGGCGGTTCCGTTCACGAAGAACACCGAACCCGTGGTGAGCGCGCGGGTGTCGGCGCACGACGCCGCGGTCGAACACCAGTGCTGTGCCGGAAGTTCCAGCGGCACAGCGGTCTTGATCGCACCTGCGGCGTCGCGCATGGCGTTGAGCACTCCCGACGCGCCCTGCGAATGCCCGACGGCGCCGACCGCGTCCCGGTCCAGCTTCCCGAAGAACACGCTCGCGGGATCGTCACCCTGCGCGAGCAGGAACTCCAGCGACTTCCGGATATCGGCCCCGGATCCGGTGTTCCGGTTCTCGGTGGCGACCACGACGAAGCCCCAGGACGCGAAATGCCGCAGCAGGTAACGGTATTGGCTGGGTACCGCGTCGGAACCGTTGCCCCACAGCACGATCGGATGCCGTTGCGCGCCCAGCTCCGTCGGATACCAGACATCGAATGTCGCGCCGCCGCTGTCGCAGCACCCGAATCCGAGCTGTTCGGTCACCGCCGCGGGACCGGGCCGAAAGTACTTCGACTCGATCCCGGGATTCGGTACGTAGGGTGCGGGCTCGGCCGCCGCCACCCCGGCCACCGCCGGCCCGCAGGCGAGCAGCGCTACCGCGATCATCCGCACCGTCCGACGCCAGCAAGTCATGCGCCCGAGTATAGGAATGCCCGAACGTTCGGCTCGATGCCCGGTCGCGGGACTCGCGATCGCTGAACTCGGCGGGTGCTGCTGGCGCGGCGGGGCAGGACGCGGTGCGGCGGAGGCCCAGGTCGGCGGCGGCGGGCCTGGGCAGGCGCCGCGACGAGCGGGCGAGGCGATTGCCGTTGGTTCGCGGGCAGGCCGTAGGCTCGAAAACTGTGCCGAACACGCAAGACCACACCGATGAACAGCCGGTATCCGCAGCCGCGCCGCACGAGGGCGATCCGAACTATCTGGTCGGGCTCGATCTCGTCGGCCGCCGCGTCGTCGTGGTCGGCGGCGGAACGGTGGCCCAGCGCAGGCTCGGGCTGCTGATCGCCTCGGGCGCGGACGTGCACGTGGTGAGCCGCGAGGTCACCCCGGCGGTCGAGGGGATGGCGACCTCCGGGCAACTCACCGTGACGCTGCGCGCCTACGCCGACGGCGACCTGGACGGCGCCTGGTACGCGATCGCCTGCACCGATGAACCGGAGACCAACGCGGCGGTCGTCGCCGAGGCGACCCGGCGGCGGATCTTCTGCGTGCGCGCCGACCACGCCCGGCTCGGCACCGCGGTCACGCCCGCGACCGCGCGCTACGACGGCATGACCCTCGGCGTGCTGGCCGGCGGCCAGCATCGGCGCTCGGCCGCGGTGCGCAACGCGCTGCTCGAGGCGCTGCAATCCGGTGTGGTGACCGATGATTCGACGCCGATCACCCCCGGTGTCGCGCTGGTCGGCGGCGGCCCCGGCGACCCCGATCTGATCACGGTGCGCGGACGGCGGCTGCTCGGCCGCGCGGACCTGGTGGTCGCCGACCGGCTCGCGCCGCCGGAGCTGCTGGCCGAACTCGGACCCGATGTCGAGGTGATCGACGCGGCGAAGATCCCGTACGGGCGAGCGATGGCGCAGGACGCGATCAACGCCGCGCTGATCGAGGGCGCCAAGGCGGGCAAGTTCGTGGTGCGGCTCAAGGGCGGCGACCCGTACGTGTTCGGGCGCGGCTTCGAGGAACTCGAGGCCTGTGTCGAGGCGGGGATCCCGGTGACCGTGGTACCCGGTATCACCAGCCCCATCTCGGTGCCCGCGGCGGCGGGCATCCCGGTGACCCATCGGGGCGTGACGCACGAATTCGTCGTGGTGAGCGGCCATGTCGCGCCGGACCACCCGGATTCGCTGGTGGATTGGCCCGCGTTGGCCCGGCTGCGCGGCACCCTGGTGCTGATGATGGCGGTGGAGCGGATCGAGCAGTTCGCGAACGCGCTGATCGAAGGTGGCCGCCCCGCGGACAGTCCCGCCACGGTCATTCAGGAGGGCACCCTGCGCACGCAGCGGGTGCTGCGCGCCGACCTCGGCACGGTCGCCGAGCGGGTGCGCACCGAGGGCATCCGCCCGCCCGCGATCGTGGTGATCGGTCCTACGGCGGGCTTCTTTGTGCCGGTAGCCGACTGATCGGCCGGGCGCCGCGGTGGCACAGGTCGTCTACAGTGGCTCTCTGTGCTCGAGAATCCCGCTGCGCCGACGCAGTATCCAGTGAAAGAGCGGGCGTTCGGGCTCGCGATTCTCGTCCTCAGCGGAATGCAGCTGATGAGCGTGCTGGACGGCACGGTCATGATCCTGGTGGTGCCGCGGCTGCAGGCGGATTTCGGGATGTCCGCGTCCAGCGCGAACTGGGTGATCACGTCCTACGCACTCACCTACGCCGGGCTCATGCTGCTCGGCGGGCGGGTCGGTGACGCGTTCGGGCGCAAGAAGATGTTCCTGCTCGGCGTCGGCCTGTTCACCCTGTCCTCGCTGCTGTGCGGTCTGGCGATCAACGGCGGGATGCTGATCGGCATGCGCGCCCTGCAGGGCATCGGCGCCGCCTTCGCCTCGCCCACCGCCCTGGCACTCGTCGCGACCACCTTCGCGCCGGGCAAGGCGCGCAATCAGGCGATCGCGATCTTCGGTGCGATGGTCGGCGTCGGTTCGGTCGGCGGCCTGGTGGTCGGCGGTGCGCTGGCCGATGTCTGGTGGCGCGGCATCTTCCTGATCAATGTGCCGATCGGCCTGCTGGTCTTCGTGGGCGCGATGCGTTGCCTGCGCGATACCGAGCACCATCGCCTCTCCCTCGACGTGCGCGGCGCCGTGCTGGCCACGATCGGCGTCGCCACCCTGGTGTTCGGTGGCATGGAAGGTCCCGCGCTGGGCTGGGGTCACCCCGTGATCATCGGTTCGCTGGTGGCCGGCGGCGTCCTGCTGATCACCTTCATCGTCGCCGAGCGCAACGTGGACAACCCGCTGTTGCCGTGGTCGCTGTTCAGCAGCCAGGACCGGGTCGCGACCTTCCTCGCGGTGCTGCTGGCCAGCGGGGTGATGGGCGGCATCTCCGTCTTCGGCGCGCAGTACGTGCAGAATGTGCTGGGCTACAGCGCTTTACAGGCCGGCCTGATCTTCATCCCGTTCACCATCGGCATGGGTGTCGGCGGCGCGTTGACCTCGAAGCTGGTCATGCGGATCGCGCCCCGGATCCTGATCGGCGCGGGCGGCGGCTTAGCGGCGGTCGCCCTGCTGTTCGGCTCGACCCTGGACCGCACCGCGAACCTGCCCACGCTGCTCGTGCTGTTCCTGGTGATCGGCACCGGCGTCGGCATCGTGCTGGTCATCGTGCCGCTGTGCCTGATCGTCGGCGTCGAGGTCACCGAAATCGGCCCGCTGAGCGCGGTCGGTCAGATGCTGCTGGCGTTCGGCCCGGCCTTGGCCCTGGGCTTCCTCGGCCCGGTGGTGGTCTCGCGCACGTTGGCGCTGGGCGGCAGCAACACCGTCAAACCGAGCGCCATGAACACCGCCCAGCTCGACGCGCTCAGCAGCGGCTACACCCTCGCGCTGTTCCTCTGCGGTGTCGGCGTGGTGCTGACCCTGCTGATCGCGCTCGCCATCCGCTACACGGCGGCGCAGGTCGCGCAGGCGCAGCACGCGCAGGAAGAAGCCCAGCAGTCCTAGGCCCGCCGGGCTTCGCCGATCAGAGGCGGCCTGCCACCTTGCGGGGCGTCACCCGCACGATGACGCGCGGGCCGTCGTTGACCGAGGCCGGGTTGAAATCCAGGTACTTCTGCCCGGTGTACTTGGCGGACAGCTTGTCCGGCAGGGTCTTGTCCGGGTCCGGGGTGAGCGTGGCCGTCCCGCGGATCTCGGCGTAGGTGTAGGGGTTCTCCGGCGGGTTGATCATGATGGTGACGCGCGGATCGCGGGCGATGTTCTTGCCCTGCTGGCGATCGGTGGTGGTGGAGAAGAGCAGGTCGTCGCCGTCGCGCTCGAGCCAGATGACGGTGAGGTGCGGCTGGCCGTTGGGCCCGCTCGTCGCCACGGTGGCGAACACCTTCGACTCGTCCAGATACTTCTTCAATTCCGCGGAAAGCACACCGGTATCGGTCATGCTTTGCTGAAACACGCCGCGCCCCCGTGGCATTCCGCCGCGCACGGATGCGCCGCACAGCGACTACATGCTCTGCGGCGCGAGCACCGGTTCGGTCAGCCGGCGGCGTGGCGGTCGGCGACGGTCAAAGTGTGATCGAGGATGGCCAAACCCTCTTTCGCCTCGGCTTCGCTGACGATGCACGGCGGGACCACGTGCAGGCGATTGAAGTTCACGAACATCAGCAGCCCGGCCGCACGGCAGGCGGCGACCACCTCCGTCATCGCCGCGCTCGTCCCGCCGTACGGGGCGAGGGGCTCCCGCGTCGTCCGGTCGCGGACGAGCTCGAGCGCCCAGAACACCCCGGCGCCGCGGACGTCGCCGATGCTGGGATGCCGCTCGGCGAGTTCGCGCAGACCGGGGCCGAGCACGCGCGCGCCGATATCGGCGGCGTGTTCGACGATGCCCTCGTCGGCCATCGCGGTGATAGTCGCGACGGCGGCCGCGGTCGCGAGCGGATGACCCGAATAGGTCAGGCCGCCCGGATAGGGGCGGTCGTCGAAGGTCGCGGCGATCGCCGGGCTGATCGCGACACCGCCCAGCGGCACGTAGCCGGAGTTGACGCCCTTCGCGAAGGTCAGCAGATCGGGCACCACGCCGTCGAAATGCTCTATCGCGAACCACTTTCCGGTCCGGCCGAAACCGGACATCACCTCGTCGGCGATGAAGACGATGCCGTACTTGTCGCACAGCGCACGCACGCCCGCCATGTACGCGGGCGGCGGGATCATGATTCCCGCTGTGCCGGGGACGGATTCGAGCACGATGGCCGCGATGGTGTTCGGCCCCTCGAAGGCGATGGTCTGTTCGAGATGCGCCAAAGCCCGCTCGGTCTCCTGCGTTTCATCGCTCGAATGAAATTGCGTGCGATACAGGAACGGCCCGAAGAAGTGCACGACACCGCTGTTGCCGTGATCGTTGGGCCAGCGCCGCGGATCACCGGTCAGGTTGATCGCGGTCTCCGTCCCGCCGTGATACGAGCGGTACCGGGCGAGCACCTTGTAGCGGCCGGTGTGCAGCCGGGCCATCCGGACCGCGTGCTCGACGGCCTCGGCCCCGCCGTTGGTGAAGAAGATCTTGTTCAGCTCGCCCGGCGTGCGCTCGGCGATCAGGCGGGCCGCCTCCGAGCGCGCGTCGTTGACGTGCTGCGGTGCGACGGTGCACAGCTTGGCTGCCTGCTGCTGCACCGCCGCAACGACTTTCGGATGTTGATGCCCGATGTTGGTGTTCACCAGCTGAGAGGAGAAATCGAGCAGCCGAGTGCCCTCGCCGTCCCACACATAACAGCCCTGGGTGGCGCTGATGGTCATCGGATCCAGTTGCGCCTGGGCGGACCAGGAGTGGAAGACGTGGCGACGATCGAGCTCGTACGCGCGCGCTGCCGCCTCGCGGGCGGCCTCCGGGGTCAATCCGTTCGGGAGGGTCATCGTCGAGTTCTCCTGCGTCACTTGTGCTGTCGGCTACCGGTGCTCAGTGGTGGACGGGCTACTTGTTCTCGGGGAAGCCGAGGTTGATCCCGCCGTGGCTCGGATCGAGCCAGCGGGTGGTGACCGCCTTGGCCCGGGTGAAGAAGTGCACGCCGTCGGCGCCGTGCGCGTGCGAGTCACCGAACAGCGAGTTCTTCCAGCCGCCGAAGCTGTAGTAGGACATGGGCACCGGGATCGGCACGTTGATGCCGACCATGCCGACCTCGACCTCGTTGTGAAAGCGCCGCGCCGCGCCGCCGTCGTTGGTGAAGAGGGCCGTGCCGTTGCCGTACGGGTTGGCGTTGATCAGGGCGAGCGCGTCGTCGTAGCTGTCCACCCGCACCACCGAGAGGACCGGGCCGAAGATCTCGTCGGTGTAGACGCTCATCGCGGTGCCGACGTGGTCGAGAATCGTGGGGCCGAGCCAGAATCCGTCCGCTTCGCCATCAGCCGCGATACCGCGCCCGTCGAGCACGACTCGGGCACCGGCCGATTCGCCCGCCGCGATGTACTCCGCGACGCGATCGCGATGCGCCTTGGTGACCAGCGGGCCCATATCGGTCTCGCGGGTGCCGTCGCCGGTCTTGATGGTGGTGGCGCGTTCGGTGATCTTCGCGACCAGTTCGTCGGCGGTGCCGCCCACCGCGACCACCACGCTGATCGCCATGCAACGCTCACCGGCGGAACCGAATCCGGCGTTCACCGCCGCGTCGGCGGCCAGGTCGAGGTCGGCGTCCGGCAGCACCACCATGTGGTTCTTCGCCCCGCCCAGCGCCTGCACCCGCTTGCCCGCCGCCGTGCCGCGCTGATAGACGTACTGTGCGATCGGGGTCGATCCGACGAACGAGACGGCCTTGATCTTCGGGTGGTCGAGCAGCTCGTCCACCGCGACCTTGTCACCCTGCACGACATTGAAAACGCCTGCGGGCAAACCGGCTTCGGCCCACAGCTCGGCCAGCCACAGCGAGGCCGACGGGTCCTTCTCGCTCGGCTTGAGCACCACGGTGTTGCCCGCGGCGATGGCCAGCGGGAAGAACCACATCGGCACCATCGCCGGGAAGTTGAACGGCGAGATCACCGCGACCGGGCCGAGCGGCTGACGGATGGAGAAGATGTCCACCTTGGTCGACGCGTTCTCGGTGTAGCCACCCTTGAGCAGATGCGGTACGCCGCAGGCGAATTCGACGACCTCCAGGCCGCGGCTCACCTCGCCCATGGCGTCGGCGATCACCTTGCCGTGCTCGGCCGTGATCAGTTGCGCCAGTTCGGATTTGCGGTCGTTGAGCAGCTCACGGAACCGGAACAGGATCTGGGTGCGCCGCGCCAGCGAGGTGTCGCGCCAGGCCGGGAACGCGTCCGCGGCCGCATCGATCGCCGCACGGGTGTCGGCCACGTTCGCCAGCGCGACCTGACCGGTCACCACGCCGGTCGCCGGATTGGTCACCGCCGCCGTCGCCTCGCTGGTCCCAGCGAAAGCCTTGCCGTCGAGCCAGTGCGCGATTGTCTGCATATCTCCTCGTTTCGATCCGTGAGCGTCGCGGTGCGGCGGCGGGTGGACGCCTCCTTGCTACTAGTCTCCGGCATCAACCCTGCGATATCGCCCGACGATCTGTACGCGATTCGGCGATTCATATTACGATTCGTCGGTGCTGCCCTCTGTGTCCGATGTGCTGGCGATGCCGGTGGTGCGGGCCGGTGCGCCCGAGGTGGTCGCCGGCGGATCGCTGGACCGGCCGGTGCGCTGGGTGCACGTCAGCGAGGTCGCGGAGGTGGCGCAGCTGCTGGCGGGCGGGGAACTGATCCTGACCACCGGCCAGCCGATGAGTCACGGCGACAGCGCGACGGCCGCCTACCTGACCGCACTCGCCGCGGCCGGGGTGTCCGGGCTGGTCGTCGAATTGGGCGCGTACGTGCCGCGGCTGCCGCCGATCGTCGCGCAGACCGCCGACGCGCTCGGACTGCCGGTGATCGCGCTGCACCGGGTGACCCGATTCGTGGAGATCACCGAGGCGGTGCACCGGGTGATCGTGGCCGACCAATACGCCGAAGTGGAGTTCGCGCGCACCGTGCACGAGACCTTCACCGACCTCAGCGTGCGCCGCGCCTCGCTCGCCGAGATCGTGAAAACCGCTGCGGGCATGCTCGATTCGTCGGTGGTGCTGGAAGACCTGGCGCACCGGGTGCTGGCCTTCACGGCCAAGCATGCGAGCACGTCGGCGCTGCTGGAGGACTGGGAGAACATCTCGCGGCTGCTGCCCGACGACTGGGACGCGGTGGCTGTCGGCCCGCACACCCAACGGTGGGGGCGGTTGATCCTGCGCTCGAGCGAGGTGCCGACCGCTCGCGCCACGATGGTGCTGGAACGCGCGGCGCAGACGCTCACGCTGCACCGGATGATCGAGAAGGACCGCTTCGGCCTGCATCGCCAGGCGCAGACCGGGCTCATCGACGACATGGTCAACGGGCGGGTGGTGGACGAACGCGACGCGGTGGCCCGAGCCGCGGCGCTCGGCCTGGCCCGGCGCGCCGCCTACGTGCCGTTGGCCGTCGATGTCGCGGCCGTCGCCGAGACCGATCCGGTCGCCCGGCAACGCCGTGCCGCGGGCATCCTGGACGCGATCACGCACGGGCTCGGCTTGGCCGAGTTCACCGCGCTTGCGGCCGCCGATCAGGGCGACCGGGTCGGCATGATCCTGGCGCTGCCACGCACCGGTGCGCTCGACGAGAGCCTGACCGCGGCCTGTGTCGCGATCGCCGGCGAGGTACGCCGGGTCGACGGCGTCGAACGGGTCGTGATCGGCGTCGGCGCCGAAGCGGATTCGCTGCTCGACACCGCGCACGAGCTGCCGCACGCGGCGCATATCGCGGAAGTCGCGCTCTCGCTGCGGAGTTCGGTGCCGCGCCCGTTCTATCGCAGCGGCGACGTGCGACTGCGCGGGCTGCTCTCGCTGATCCGCAACGAGCCCGGAGTACAACGATTCGCGGAAACGGAACTGAGTGCGTTGCTGCGCTACGACATTCGGCAAGGCACCGACCTGACCGGCACGCTGCGCCGGTTCCTCGACCTGGCGGGCAACAAGACCGAACTCGCGCGGCGGCTGAACATCAGCAGGCCGACCCTGTACGAGCGGCTGGCACGGATCGAACGCATCCTCGCCGTCGATCTCGAGGACGGGGAGTCGCGCACCTCGTTGCACGCGGCGCTGCTGATCCGCGATCTGACGGCGAACGCGCGCTGAATCCGGCCGTCCGATATGTCGCGATCGGTGTCGCGCATGGTGTAGCTCACATCTGCCCCGGTCAGCGCCGCATCGCGGGAACATCGCAGGTCCGGTGGCGGTTGTGCGGCGTATGACAACCCTTGGATTGATCGGCAGCGGGAACATCGGCGGTACGGTGGCGCGACTCGCCATCGCCGCGGGACTCGACGTGGTGCTCAGCAACTCCCGTGGTCCCGAAACCCTGTCCGATCTGGTCGCGGAGCTCGGCCCACGGGCGCGGGCGGCGACCGCCGACGAGGCGGCCGCGGCGGGGGACATCGTGGTGGTGACCGTGCCGCTACGCAATTACCAGCAGGTGCCGGTCGCGCCCCTGGCGGGCAAGGTCGTCATCGACACCAACAACTACTACCCGGATCGGGACGGCACCTTCGCCGAACTCGCGGACGGCACCGTGACGAGCAGTGAACTGCTGCAAAAACACCTGCCGACCTCGAAGGTGGTCAAGGCGTTCAACAACATCTACTTCGTGCACCTCGGCGAACTGGCCCGTCCCGCAGGCGCCGTCGACCGGTCGGCGCTGCCGATCGCGGGCAACGACACCGGCGCGAAAGTCGCTGCGGCACAACTGATCGACGCGCTCGGCTACGACACTGTCGATGCCGGCCCGTTGAGTGAGAGCTGGCGCTTCCAGGTGAGCACGCCGGTCTACGCCGACGCCTACGCCGCGGCACTTCCGTTCTGGGAGAACGCCGCAACCCCCGCGGACGGCACCAGGATTCGCGAGCTGCTCGCCGCCGCCGAGCGCTGACCGGGGAGAACCCGGGAGCTTAGCCTGCTCCCGGGTTCCGGTTCTGCCGCCCAATTCGCCCACCCCGGTGGGGGAAGAGATGAGGCTGAGATTCACGGCGTGTCGTGCCTTTGGACCACTTCCCCATGGCGGGGAAGGCCGGAGTCGAACCGGCATCTCGTCGCGTGCGTGTCCCTTCCTCGTACCGTCGGTGTTCGGCGGCGAATACTCGTGCTGGAGCGAGAGTCTGAGATTGGCACGGTTGCCTCTGCCTGTTGGGCTATCCGGACATGGATGCCCGGAGGGGGACTCGAACCCCCACTGACGCCGTGGATTTCAGTTTCAACTTCAGTTTGAGTGTGCGCTCCTTGCGCTTCCCCCGCACGCGGCGGGGGAGTCTGTGGGCCCGGGGCCGATGGGCCCCGGGCGGTTTCAGCGGAACAGGTAGCCGAAGATCACGTCACCGGTCTTGCGGTCGGTGACCTCGGTTCCGTTGGCCTCCTCGCGCGCGAACTTCACTGCGCGCGCGAGCTTGTCGACGCGCTCGGCCAGCTCGTTCACCCGGCGGGCGGGCAGGGCGCCGGAGAAACGCACCGTGTTCCAGTAGCCGATGGCGATGTCCTCGTAGTAGACCTCCACCTGGGCCGGGTGCTTCTCGGTGGCCTCGGCCTTCACGTGGTTGCGCGGCACCTTCTTGGTTCGAATGGTGCGCACGGCGTCGGTGCGCCAGGTGTCGGTGGAGTCGTCGAACGACCACGCCTCGGCCGCGTCGAGCACCGGCAGCCGCTGCACGAAGGCGTGCAGCTCGGCCAGCTGCTTCTCCAGGAACAGCAGGTAGGAGACCGGCACGTCGCGCAGCAGCACCTCGCCGTCGACGGAGACGTCGGCCTTCGCCTCGGTGTTCGTCCAGTCCTTCGTCGCGGTGACGTCGAACAGGCGGGTCAGGGTCGCCGCGGTCTGCCGCAGCACCTCCTCGGACTTCACCTGCACGCGGGTGGACTCCGGCGGAAGCTGCTCGCCCTCTTCGTCTTTCGGCTGGTAAGTGCGTGCGATACCGGCGAGCAGCGCCGCCTTCTGCAACGCGCCCTGGCGCTGCGCCAGCTCTCGCACCGCAGCGCTCTTCACGCCCTTCTCGACCGCAATGATCTGATTCAGCTTCGTCATCTCTACCTCCCCGTCACGTATCCGTACGTGGCGCACCAACATTCGGCTCGAGAATCCGAATCCTCCCGTTCCGGACCCCCCGAGCACCCGCACGACGGTACGGGCGGAGTCTGAAGTCCGCATCCTATTTTCTGTCGGCGTCGAGGAAGGCGGAGTTGGTCTTCGGTCCTTGCTTTCGAAGTGGTGGACCGGCTGCTGGCCGGCCAAGGCCCCGATCGCGGGGCTCAGCGCGCTCTGCGTCGGGCGCGCCTCCGGTCGCCGACGGCGTGCACGTGCGGCCGCCGACGGCAGGGGTTCGCCGTTGGGGTTGTGCTGGAGCGTGGCTGCGCTGCCGAAGTGATGGTGTGCCTCGTCGTTGGGTTTGTGCTGTTGCCGCCCATAGATCCTGTGGCGTCTGGTTCCCGCACTCCTTCCGACTCCACGCACCCCTTTCGTTTTCCCGCACGGGCTATGGCCGTCCACAGCGGGTGCGGGAACACGGAAGGGGTGCGTGAACTGACCCAGGCCACCTATCTGTCGCTTGGTACGTCCGTGCTCGGCGTGTCTATTCCGGCGTTCGCGGGGAAGGTCGGACGGGGCCGGGGGGTAAGAGTGCCGAATGACACAAGGGATTGTGGTGGGGTGGTGGGGGCGCCAGACTGGGGCGATGGGGACATCTGTTGATGCGGAGCTGCTGGAGCGGTGGGTCGGGCTGGCGGGGGCGGGGGCGATCAGTATGGGGGAGTTCGTGATTCGGTGTTATCGGGAACCGCATCGGCGGTATCACACGGTGGAGCATCTGCGGGCGATGCTGGGGGTGATCGATGATCTTTCGGGGGATGCGGAGGATGTCGATGCGGTGCGGTATGCGGCGTTCTTTCACGATGCTGTTTATGCGGTGGAGCGCGACGACAACGAGGAGCTGAGTGCTCGGTTGGCTGCGGAGTCACTCGGAACACTGGGTGTGGCAACAGGTTTGATTGCCGAGGTGGGGCGGCTGGTGCGGCTCACGGCGACCCATCGTGTGGCGGACGGGGATCGGAACGGGGCGGTGCTCTGTGACGCGGACCTGGCGGTGCTCGCGGCCGACGAGGCGGGGTATGCCGCGTATACGGCCGCGGTGCGGACGGAGTACGGCCATGTGCCGGACGAGCTGTTCCGCGCGGGTCGTGCCGCGGTGTTGCGAGGGCTCGCCCAGCAGCCGTACCTGTTCCGAACCCCTACTGCGCGAACGCGTTACGAGGCGGCCGCGCGGACGAACCTGTCTCGGGAGCTGGCGACGTTGACCGCTGCTGGTGACTCGAGTGGCGACGCGCTGAGTTAGCCGGCGAACAGGCGTTGCTGATTGCTGCCGATGACTCGGTGGCGGCGCGTCGACTTGTCCGGGGAGCTGGCGTTGTTGATTGCTGCTGGTGACTCAGGTGGCGGCGTGTGCGAGCTGGCCGCGCTGGCCGCCTCAGGTGAGAATCAATAACTCGGTCGGCGAGGCGATTTCGGTTTTCAGGCCGGCTTTGCCCGCCACCTTCGCCAGGCCGCGCACGTCGGTGGGTTCGGCGCGGGTGAGCACGAGTGCGCGGGCCAGCAGGCCTTTGTGGTGTTTGTTGAAGTGGCTGACCACGGTGCGGGAGCCGTCGGGGTGTTCGGTGAGCACGTTGGCGGTGACCGCGCCGGGCACCCGGCCGAGCTGCTGGTAGGTGCCCGATCTCAGGTCGACCACCAGGTCTCCGGCGGCTTCGGCGAGCAGCGCGTCGGACAGCGAATCGCGCCAGACGGCCGAAAGCGTGGGCAGGCCGGGCAGTTTCGATCCACCGGAGAGGCGGTAGGCGGGAATCGGGTCGTTCGCGCGGACCGCGCCGAACAGCGCGGACCCGATGCCGAGGCGCGCGTAGGCCTTCGCACGCTGCGCCTTGCTGAAGGAGCGCGCATCGAGCGCGTCGTAGAGCACGCCGGTGTAGCGCTCCAGCGCGGGCCGGGTGGGGGAACTGCGCAGGGAGGCATTGCGGGCGATCTCGGCGTCGGCGCCCTTGCCGAGACCGAGCACCGCGCGGCTCGCGGCCGGGTCGGTGGCGAGCTTGGTCAGCTCGTCGATCAACTGGTCGCGTACCGCCGTGAGCTGCGGCATCGACAACGCGTCCAGGGCCAGCGGCACGTCGGCACCACCGTCGGACTTGGTTTCGGAGGGAGGCAGCAGCACCAGCACGAACGAATACGGTAATGCGTTGCGAGCATCGCGCGAGCAGCGACTACCCTGTGCATCCGTGATCACCCGCCTCTCCCGCCTTTTCCTGCGTACCCTGCGCGACGATCCCGCCGACGCGGAGGTGCCCAGCCACAAACTTCTCGTGCGCGCCGGCTACGTGCGGCGCATCGCGCCGGGCGTCTACTCGTGGCTGCCGCTGGGCCTGCGAGTGCTGCGCAAGGTCGAGGATGTGGTGCGCGAGGAGATGGACGCGATCGGCGCGCAGGAGATCTCGCTGCCCGCGCTGCTGCCGCGCGACCCGTACGAGACCACCAACCGGTGGACCGAATACGGTGACGGCCTGTTCCGGCTGAAGGACCGCAAGGGCGCGGACTACCTGTTGGGCCCGACGCACGAGGAGCTGTTCGCGCTCACCGTGAAGGGCGAATACAACTCGTACAAGGACCTGCCGGTCACCCTGTACCAGATCCAGACCAAGTATCGCGACGAGGAGCGTCCGCGCGCGGGCATCCTGCGCGGCCGCGAGTTCGTCATGAAGGACTCGTACTCGTTCGACCTCGACGAAGACGGCCTGAAGGCCAGCTATGCCGCACATCGCGAGGCCTACCAGCGGATCTTCGATCGGCTGCAGGTGAAGTACGTCATCGTCGCGGCCACCTCCGGCGCGATGGGCGGCAGCGCGTCCGAAGAGTTCCTGGCCGACAGCCCGGTCGGCGAGGACACCTACGTGCGCTGTGTCGAGTCGGGTTACGCGGCGAACGTGGAGGCCGTGGTCACCCCCGCGCCCGCGCCGCTGCCGCTCGAGGGCCTGGCCGAGGCGGTCGTGCACGACACCCCGGACGCGCCGACCATCGCGACGCTCGTCGACTGGGCGAACAGCGCGGGCATCGCCGAACAGTTCGGCCGTCCGGTCACCGCCGCGGACACGCTCAAGAACGTCATGGTGAAGCTGCGGCATCCCGACGGCAAGTCCGAGATCGTCGGCATCGGCGTGCCGGGCGACCGTGAGGTGGACGACAAGCGGCTCGGCGCGTCGGTCGAGCCGGCCGAGGTGGAGCTGCTCACCGAGGCGGATTTCGCGGCCAACCCGTTCCTGGTGAAGGGCTACATCGGCCCGAAGGCGTTGCAGGCCAACGGTGTTCGCTATCTCGTCGACCCCAGGGTGGGCACCGGCACGGCCTGGATCACCGGCGCGGACGCGCCCGGTAAGCATGTGGTCGGCCTGGTGGCGGGCCGGGACTTCACCCCGGACGGCACCATCGAGGCCGCCGAGGTTCGCGACGGCGATCCCTCGCCGGACGGCCGGGGCGCGCTGGTGGCCGCGCGCGGTATCGAGATCGGGCACATCTTCCAGCTCGGCCAGAAGTACACCAATGCCTTCGAGGTGGATGTGCTCGGCGAGACCGGCAAACCGGTCCGGCTCACCATGGGCTCCTACGGCGTCGGTGTCTCCCGCATGGTCGCGGTGATCGCCGAACAGCAGCACGACGACAAGGGGCTGCGCTGGCCGGCCGAGGTCGCGCCGTACGACGTGCACGTCGTCATCGCGAACAAGGACGAGGCGGCCCGTGCGGGCGCCGAGCAGGTCGTCGCCGGGCTGCACGCCAAGGGGCTGGACGTGCTCTTCGACGACCGCACCGCCTCGCCCGGCGTCAAGTTCAAGGACGCCGAATTGCTCGGTATGCCTGTGGTTCTCGTCATCGGCCGCGGCTGGGCCGAGGGCAAGGTGGAACTGCGCGACCGCTTCACCGGTGAGGCCACCGAACTCCCCGCGGACTCGGCCGTCGACGCCGTCCTCACCCGGATACGCGGCTGACCCGGTACTCGAGCGACGGCCCCGGTGGATCCCATCGGGGCCGTTTCGCGTAAGCGCGACCCTACGGAACCGTAGGCGGGATTTGCGGTGTGAAGTGGGGTGGAGGGGCTATGGGCTGCTGTTACCCGCTGGTAAGTTAACGGCATGACGAGCACCGATCCGTTGTTGTTCAACCCTGCCACCTACGACCCGCAGCATTTCGACGCCGAGACCCGGCGACTGCTGCGTGCCACCATCGAGTGGTTCGAGTCGCGGGGCAAGCAGCAGCTGCTGGCCGACGACGCGGACGCGGTCTGGACGGCCGACTTCCTCGAGTTCGTCGCGAAGGAGAAGCTGTTCGCCACCTTCCTGACCCCCGCCGAGTTCGCCGACGGCGACGAGAACCGGCGCTGGGACGCGGCGCGCAACGCGGCACTGTCGGAGATCTTCGGCTTCTACGGGCTGGCCTACTGGTACGCCGAGCAGGTGACCATCCTCGGGCTCGGGCCGATCTGGCAGAGCGAGAACACCGATGCCAAGCAGCGCGCGGCCGCCGACCTGGCCGCGGGCCAGGTGATGGCATTCGGTTTGTCCGAGCGCGAGCACGGCGCCGACATCTACAACACCGACCTGGTGCTGACCCCCAGCGAGCCGGGTAGTGCCGACGCCGAGGCCGGAATCCTGTTCCGCGCCAACGGCGAGAAGTACTACATCGGCAACGGCAATGTGGCGAGCATGGTTTCGGTGTTCTCCCGCCGCTCCGATGTCGAGGGCGCCGAGGGCTACGTCTGGTTCGCCGCGGACAGCAGGCACGAGAACTACCACCTGCTGGGCAATGTCGTGCACCAGCAGATGTACGTCAGCACGTTCCGTCTGGAGAACTACCCGGTGCGGGCCGAGGACATCCTGCACACCGGACCCGAGGCCTTCTCGGCCGCGCTGAACACCGTCAACGTCGGCAAGTTCAACCTGTGCCACGGCGGCATCGGCATGGTCGAGCACTCCTTCTACGAGGCGATCACGCACGCGAACAACCGCATCCTGTACGGCAACCCGGTCACCGACTTCCCGCACGTGCGCACCAATTTCGTCGACGCCTACGCGCGCATCGTCGCGATGAAGCTGTTCAGCGATCGTGCCGTGGACTACTTCCGCAGCGCGAGCCTCGACGACCGGCGCTATCTGCTGTTCAACCCGATGACGAAGTCGAAGGTGACCTCGGAGGGCGAGACGGTGATGACCCTGCTGCTGGATGTGCTGGCGGCCAAGGGATTCGAGAAGAACACCTACTTCGCCGAGGTGCAGCGACTGATCAACACGCTGCCCCGGCTCGAGGGCACGGTGCACGTCAACGTCGGGCAGATCCTGAAGTTCATGCCGAACTATCTGTTCAACCCCAAGGAGTACCCGGAGATCGGCACCCGCCTCGACGCGGCCGACGACGAGTTCTTCTGGCGGCAGGGCCCGGCCCGCGGCGCGGGCAAGGTGCAGTTCGCCGACTGGACCCCTGTCTATGAAAAGCATGCCGACATCCCGAATGTCGGCCGCTTCTACGAGCAGGCCCAAGCGCTGCGCACGCTGCTGAGCACCGCTGCGCCCGATGCCGGCCAGCAGCAGGATCTCGACTTCATGCTGACCATCGGCCACCTGTTCTCCCTGGTGGTCTACGGTCAGCTGATCCTGGAGCAGGCGGCGATCACCGGACTGGACCGCGATCTGCTCGACCAGATCTTCGATTTCCAGGTGCGCGATTTCAACACCTACGCGACCACGCTGTACGGCAAGCTGTCGGCCAGCCCCGACCAGCAGGCCTGGGCCGCGTCGGCGCTGCGCCCGCCGGTGGCGGATCGTGCGCGCTTCGACCGGGTCTGGGCCGAGGTGGCCGCCTACGACGGCGCCTACGAGATGCGTCCGTAAGCCGCGAACATCGAAAAGGCCGACCCCGCAAGCCCTGTGAGGTCGGCCTTTTCGTGCGAGTTCACCCCGGCCCTGCTGCCGGACGAACCGCACACCCAATATGGGTGACGGGTACCCGGCTCGCGGCAGGTGAAACTCGCTGTCCGGAGTTTCCTGAGGTGTCCTGGCGCACAGGGGGTTTCGGCTCAGACCTTGCCGGGGAACGGTGTTGTCGGCGGGTCGGTGCCCAGGATGGACTGCCACGTGGCCAGGCGGACCGCGCATTCGGTGAGCGCGTCGATGCCCATCCGGCGCAGCGCCTCGGACGTGCCGTGCTCGACGACGGCCCGCCACGCGACCGCGGTGTCGGACTCGACGGTCGCGGCCAGATGCGCCGCGGGAATCGGATCGTTCACCGGAAACGGCATCGTGTAGGCGGCGTCCGGCGGCGGGGCGGTGACGCCCGCCGCGGTGAGCGCGTCGATCGTGGCGTCGCGGCGGGCGCGATGGCTCGCGGTGTGCTCGCCGACGAGACGGTAGCGCTCGCGCGAGGCGTACGCGGCGACCACGCCGTAGGCGTAGACCGCGCTGTATTCGGCGCGCAGCGCGTCCAGCAGTGCCTGACGTTCGGCATCGGTCATGCCAGCAGCACCCCCGCCTGGGCGGCGCAGGCCGCGCTGATCGAGGCGAGCAACCCGGCCCGGTAACCCGACTGGGTACTCGCGAGCGCGGCGGCCGCCTGCCGGGACTCGGTGAGCTGCGCGCGCAAGGTGTCGAGGCTGGGCGGCGCGACGGGCGGCACCGCCGAACCGGAGGCCACCGCGGACGGACCCGATGCCTGCCCCGGTGCGTTCGTCCTGGTGCGGTGCACCGGCTTGGTGCCGTCGCCGTAGACGCCGATCACTCGCTCGATCTCGGTGCGCAAAGCGTCTGCGTGCGCGGTCCTTTCGGTCGCGATCGCGGTGAGCGCACTGTGCTTCGCCGGCGCCAGCGCGATCGCGGCGGTGGCCGCCGCGGCGTCGGCGCGTGCCAGAACCTCTTGGACGGCAAGCGGATCCGGCTCGTGCACGGTGTCCTCGGTGGTGCAGCCGACGGCCGCGCCGAGCGCGAGCACGCCGACGGTGCCGCCACCGGCGAGCCGTAATACGGTGCGGCGGTCCAGCGGAAACCGGGAAGCGTGCCGGTCGGACGGGGAGCCGGAAGAGCGTGCGGCGTTCGGCTGCACGGGAGGGCGGATGGGCACGGCACCATCGTGCCAGATTCGCCGGGGTGCCTCGGACCAGGCACCGCCGGTCCTCGGAGTTCGACGCGGCGGCCCTCGCCTGGGTACGCTTCGCTGCCGCCGCGGAGCCGTCGATCGGCCGCGAGTGGCGCGCGTACTGCTTGCCCGATGGTCCTTTACACTCTCTGAGCGCGTTACGCTAGACCTTCGGTTGAAGTAATTTCCCTACCGCCGTCACAACTGAACCAGGAGCCGCCCCAGATGCCGATGCCGACCGAGGAAAGGCTGAGCCAGCTCATAGCTGGACTAGTCGAACGCCGAGGGTTCGACCTCGAAGGGGTCGAGATCTCGACCGCCGGCAAGCATGCGGATGCGCAGGCTCGTGTGAAGGTGACCGTCGACAGCGACGGACCGTCCGATCTCGACTCGATCGCCGTACTCAGCGCCGAAGTCTCGGAGTTGCTGGACGAGGCAGGCGATTTCGGCGAGACCCCGTACCTGCTCGAGGTCACCACCCCGGGTATCGATCGTCCGCTCACCGAGGATCGGCACTGGCGTCGCGCCCGCGGCCGCAAAGTGCTCGTGCAGCTACGCGAGGGCGCACCCGTTCCCGACTCGGGTGGCGCCCGGAAATTCGAGGCCAGGGTGGGTGTGCTCGACGGCGATACAGTGGCGTTGGTGCTGGGCGGCAAACACAAGCCGCATCGGGTGCGCGTGCCGCTCGCCGACATCGCGGAAGCGGTGGTGCAGGTCGAGTTCGGCAAGCCGGGGCCGCGGGAAATGGAACTCGCCGGCGGCGTGGCGCCCGGGCGCCCGGTGCCCGGCCAGGAAGATGATGTGCCGGCGGTCGACGCCGCGGATGTTTCAGGAACAACGAATGCACTACCCGGATCAGTAACAGCGTCCGATTCGCCGACCGAAGGGATCGTGGAATGAACATCGAAATCGAAGCCCTGCGCGCGATCGTCGCCGACAAGGGGATCTCGATCGAGACCGTGATCTCCGCGATCGAGTCGGCGCTGCTCACCGCGTACCGGCACACCGAGGGCCACCAGCCCAACGCGCGCATCGACATCAACCAGAAGACCGGCACGGTCCGGGTGATGGCGCGCGAGCTGGACGCCGACGGCAACGTGATCTCCGAATGGGACGACACCCCTGAGGGTTTCGGCCGGATCGCGGCGACCACGGCGCGCCAGGTGGTGTTGCAGCGGCTGCGCGACGCCGAGAACGAGAAGTCCTTCGGCGAGTTCTCCACGCACGAGGGCGATATCGTCGGCGGTGTGGTGCAGCGCGACGCGCGCGCCAACGCCCGCGGCACCATCGTCGTGCGCATCGGCAGCGAACTGCACGGCGCGGAGGGGTTGATCCCGCCGGCCGAGCAGGTGCCCGGCGAGACCTACGAGCACGGCGACCGGATCAAGTGCTACGTCGTCGGCGTCTCGCGGGGTCCGCGCGGCCCGCAGATCACGCTCTCGCGCACGCACCCGAACCTGGTGCGGCGGCTGTTCGCACTCGAGGTGCCCGAGATCGCGGACGGCTCGGTCGAGATCGTCGCGGTGGCCCGCGAGGCCGGGCACCGCTCCAAGATCGCGGTGCGCAGCACGGTGTCCGGAGTGAACGCCAAGGGCGCGTGCATCGGGCCGATGGGGCAGCGGGTGCGCAACGTGATGAGCGAGCTGGCCGGGGAGAAGATCGACATCATAGATTTCGCCGAGGATCCGGCGACCTTCGTCGGCAATGCGCTCTCGCCGTCGAAAGTGGTGTCGGTCACCATCGTCGATCCCGAAGCACGGGCCGCGCGCGTCGTGGTGCCGGACTTCCAGCTCTCGCTGGCCATCGGCAAGGAGGGTCAGAACGCTCGGCTGGCCGCCCGGCTGACCGGCTGGCGGATCGATATCCGCAGCGACGCGGCCCCTGACATGGGCGGCGGCACGGTGCGGACGGAGGCGCACCGCAGTTGACCGGAACCGGCGCGACGCACTGTGCGTTGAACAGCACTGGGCGCGATTCGGGCCATCGGGATGACATGTTGGTAACTTCCGCAGGGGAGCGGTTCGGTGATCCGACCGGTGCAGCGGTAGAGTGGACAGAGGTTCAGCACGCGCAACCGATTCGGACCTGTATCGGATGCCGGAAGCGCGAGTTGGCCGCCGGTCTGTTACGGATCGTGGCACGGAAATCGGATACCGGAGACGGTGCCCCTGCTGTCATGATCGTTCCCGATCCGCGGCGCAGACTTCCCGGACGGGGTGCCTGGTTGCACCCCGTCTCGGCTTGTCTGAACGCGGCAGAACGGCGCCGAGCATTCGGCAGAGCACTAAGAGTGTCCGGAAATCTGGATATCTCAGCCCTGGAGCAGTACCTCGAGAACAGGCACGAGCACTCATGAGCACACCGTGAAGCACCAACGATGAACGTCCATCGGAGATAACCCGAGGTCGTGCGGGCCCCGTCCCTGAACAACGGGTGCACTGCTCGACCTCTCAGTGAGGAGAGCAGTGGCAGGCAAGGCCCGCGTGCACGAGTTGGCCAAAGAACTCGGTGTCACCAGCAAGGAACTACTCGCAACGCTCAAGGAGCAGGGCGAGTTCGTGAAGTCTGCGTCGTCGACGGTGGAAGCTCCCGTCGCGCGTCGGCTGCGTGAGTCGTTCGCATCGAAATCAGCCCCGTCGAACGGCACCAAGTCGGGTTCACGCCCCGGCCCGTCCTCGTCGGCCCGTCCGGCCGCGAAGCCCGCAGGAAACGGTCCCCGCCCGGGGCCGCGCCCGTCGGCCCCCGCGCCCGCCCCGGCCGCCCAGGAAACCGTCCGCGAGGCGAGCCCGGCGCGCACCGAGGGACCGGCCGTGAAGCCGGGCCCCGCGGTTCGTCCGACCCCGGCGCCCGCGCCGAAGCCGGCCGCGGCGCGCGAATCCGCACCGGCACCCGCCGCGTCGGCCGCCGCCGAGACCAGCTCGGCTCCGGCCGCCCCGCGCCCGACGCCGAATGCCGCGCGTCCGGGTCAGCAGCAGCAGCGTCCCGGCGCCCCGACCCCGGGCGCCCCGCGTCCGGGTGGTTCCGGTCCGCGTCCCGGCCCGAAAACGCCTCGGGTCGGCAACAATCCGTACTCCTCGGCGCCTGAGCGTCCCGCCCCGCGTCCGGCTCCGGGCCAGGGTGGCCCGCGTCCGGGTCCGGCTCAGGGCGGTCCGCGTCCGGGTCCGGCCCAGGGCGCCCCGCGTCCCGGCGCGCCCGCCCAGGGTGGCGGCGCGCGTCCGGCTCCCGGTCAGGGTGGCCCGCGTCCGGGTGGCCCGCGGCCGAGCCCCGGCTCGATGCCGCCGCGGCCCAACCCCGGTGCCATGCCGTCTCGTGCGGCACGGCCGGGCGGTGCCGGTGGACCCGGCGCCGGTCGTCCGGGTCGTCCCGGTGGCGGTCCCGGCGGTGGCGCGGGTCGTCCCGGCGGCGGTGGCGGTGGCTACCGCGGCGGCGGCGCGCCCGGTGGTGGCGCCGGTGCCGGCACGGGTGCGCCTGGTGCCGGTGGCGCCGCGGGTGGTTTCCGTGGTCGTCCCGGTGGCGGCGGTGGTCGTCCGGGTGGTCCCGGTGGCCGTGGCGGTGCGGCCGGTGCGTTCGGTCGTCCCGGTGGCGCCCCGCGTCGTGGCCGTAAGTCGAAGCGGGCGAAGCGCGCCGAGTACGAGAGCATGCAGGCGCCCGCCGTCGGCGGCGTGCGGCTGCCGCGCGGCAACGGCGAGATCATCCGGCTCGCCCGCGGCGCCTCGCTGTCGGACTTCGCGGAGAAGATCGACGCGAACCCGGCCGCCCTGGTACAGGCCCTGTTCAACCTCGGTGAGATGGTCACCGCGACCCAGTCGGTGAACGACGAGACGCTCGAGCTGCTCGGCAGCGAGATGAACTACGTCGTGCACGTGGTCAGCCCCGAAGACGAGGACCGCGAGCTGCTGGAATCGTTCGACCTGACCTACGGCGAGGACGAGGGCGGCGAAGAGGACCTCGAGCAGCGTCCGCCGGTGGTGACCGTGATGGGTCACGTCGACCACGGTAAGACCCGACTGCTGGACACGATCCGCAAGGCCAACGTCCGCGAGGGCGAGGCGGGCGGCATCACCCAGCACATCGGCGCCTACCAGGTGCTCACCCACCTCGGCGAGCAGGACCGGCTCATCACCTTCATCGACACCCCGGGTCACGAGGCGTTCACCGCCATGCGTGCCCGCGGTGCCAAGGCCACCGACATCGCGATCCTGGTGGTCGCCGCCGACGACGGCGTCATGCCGCAGACGGTGGAGGCGATCAACCACGCGCAGGCGGCCGACGTGCCGATCGTGGTGGCAGTCAACAAGATCGACAAGGAAGGCGCGAACCCGGACAAGGTCCGTCAGCAGCTGACCGAGTACAACCTGGTGGCCGAGGAATACGGTGGCGACACCATGTTCGTCAACATCTCGGCGCGGCAGGGCACCAACATCGACCAGCTGCTCGAGGCCGTCCTGCTCACCGCGGACGCGGCGCTCGACCTGCGGGCCAACCCGGACATGGACGCGCAGGGTGTCGCCATCGAGGCGCACCTCGACCGTGGCCGCGGCCCGGTGGCGACCGTGCTGATCCAGCGCGGCACGCTGCGCGTCGGCGATTCGATCGTGGCGGGCGACGCCTACGGTCGCGTCCGGCGCATGGTCGACGAGCACGGTGACGACGTCACCGAGGCGCTGCCGTCGCGGCCGGTCCAGGTCATCGGCTTCACGTCGGTGCCGGGCGCCGGTGACAACCTGCTCGTGGTCGACGAGGACCGGATCGCTCGCCAAATCGCCGACCGGCGCAATGCGCGCAAGCGCAACGCACTGGCCGCGCGCAGCCGCAAGCGGATCAGCCTGGAAGATCTGGATGCCGCCCTGAAGGAGACTTCGGAGCTCAACCTGATCCTCAAGGGCGACAACTCCGGTACCGTCGAGGCCCTCGAAGAGGCGCTGCTCGGCATCCAGATCGACGACGAGGTGCGGCTGCGGGTCATCGACCGCGGTGTCGGTGGTGTCACCGAGACCAACGTCAACCTGGCGTCGGCGTCGAACGCGATCATCATCGGGTTCAACGTCCGGGCCGAGGGCAAGGCGACCGAGCTGGCCAACCGCGAAGGCGTGGACATCCGGTACTACTCGGTGATCTACCAGGCCATCGACGAGATCGAGAAGGCCCTCAAGGGCATGCTCAAGCCGATCTACGAAGAGGTCGAGCTGGGCCGGGCGGAGATCCGCGCGATCTTCCGTTCGTCGAAGGTCGGCAACATCGCCGGTTGCATGGTCACCTCGGGTTCGGTCAAGCGCAACGCCAAGGCGCGCCTGCTCCGCGACAACGTGGTGATCGCCGAAACCGTCACGATCTCCTCCTTGAAGCGGGAAAAGGACGACGTCACCGAGGTCCGCGAGGGCTTCGAATGCGGTTTGACGCTGACCTACAACGACATCAAGGAAGGCGACATCATCGAGGCCTACGAGCTGCGCGAAAAGCCGCGCGACTGAGCTCTGGACCGTGCGTCACGCCCGGCGTGACGCACGGTCCGGCCTTTCGAACTTTGCGAGGTGGATGGGTGTACCTGGGTGCACTGGAGTTCGACCTCCTCCTGGGGGATGTGCATTCGCTCAAGGAGAAACGCTCGGTGATCCGGCCGATCCTGGCCGAACTGCAGCGTTTCGGGGTGAGTGCCGCCGAGGGTGGGGAGCATGACCGCCATCGTCGCTCGTTGCTCGGGGTCGCCTTGGTCAGTTCCGGTATGGATCACCTGACCGAGGTACTCGATCGTTGCGAGCGACACGTCGCGGCACGTCCGGAGTTACAGTTGCTGGCAGTGCGCCGCAGGATCTTCGGACCCGAAGATTGACCGTGGCGGGAGGTCCGTTCACTCCCGTCACCAGTGAAAAGAGGAGGGTTCAGCCATGGTGGATCAAGCCAGGGCACGCCGACTCGCGAAGCGGATTTCCTCGATCGTGGCGACCGCGATCGAATACGAGATCAAGGATCCGCGGCTGGGTTTCGTGACCATCACCGACGCCAAGGTCACCGGCGATCTACGCGAGGCGACGGTGTACTACACGGTGCTGGGCGAAACCTTGGACGCCGAACCGGACTACGAGGGCGCGGCGCAGGGGCTGGAGAAGGCCAAGGGCGTGCTGCGCTCGAAGGTCGGCGCGGGCACCGGCGTGAAGTTCACGCCGACCCTGGCGTTCGTGCTCGACAAAGTGCCCGAGGTCGCGGCGGATATGGAAGCGCTGCTGGCCAAGGCCAGGGCGGCGGACGAGGCGGTGGCCAAGGTGGCCGCGACGGCCCGGCACGCCGGTGACGCCGACCCCTACAAGGTCGAACGCGACGACGAGTGACATGCGGTAGACGATGACGACGATGCGGGAAACAGTCGACCTCGAACCGGCTGTCGAGGCAATGAAAGCCGCCCGCTCGGTCACCGTCCTCTGTCATGTGCAACCGGATGCCGATACGGTCGGCAGTGGTCTCGCGCTGGCGCTGATCCTGCACCGGCGCGGGATCCCGGTGTGGGTGTCGTTCGCCGAGCCCGCCGAGCTGCCGGAATCGATGCGGTCACTGCCCGGTGTGCAGCATCTGGTGCCGCCCGCCGAGGTGCCTGCCGAGGTCGACCTGCTGATCGCGGTCGACTGCGGCAGCGCCGGGCGCCTCGGCGCGCTCGCCGACCGAATGGCCGGGGCCGCAACGGTTCTGGTGCTCGACCACCATCGATCGAATACCCGGTTCGGCACGATCAACGTGATCGACCCCGGCGCGGAATCGACCACCAGCCTGATCGTGCGGGTGCTCGACACCTGGGGCATTCCGATCGATCCCGAAGTGGCGCACTGCCTTTACGCGGGACTGGTGACCGATACCGGATCGTTCCGCTGGGTGCGTCCCGGTACCCACGTGCTGGCCGAGCGGCTGCTCGCCACCGGCATCGACGGCGCCGAGATCGCCCGAACCCTTTTGGACACCCACCCTTTCGGCTGGCTGACCATGCTGTCGAAGGTGCTGGGCACCACCCAGCTCGTGCCGCAGGTGCGCGGCGGCATCGGGCTGGTGTACGCGTTCGTGCGGCGCGACGATATCGCCGAGGTGAGTTCCGAAGAGGCCGAAAGCGTCATCGACATCGTCCGCACCACCTCGGAAGCGGGAATCGCCGCGGTGTTCAAGCAATCTCGCACCGTCGCCGACCGCTGGACGGTGTCGCTGCGGTCGCGCGACAGCAGGCCGGGCGCGAACGACGGCGTGGACGTCGCCGAGATCGCGAGCGGACTCGGCGGCGGGGGACACCGGTTCGCCGCGGGCTACACCGCCTACGGCACCGCCGACGACCTCGTCGCCACCCTCCTGGCCGCGCTGGAGTGAGTAGCCCCTACGGTGTCGAGTGACGAGGTGGATGCGTGAGTGGCGAGGGTGCGCGGCCGATCGAGGACGATCCGGCCGCGGGTGCCGCGCCGTCGACCGTGGCGACCGGTGCGGTGGTCGCCGAGCCTGCGGCGCAGGCGGGTCCGGGGCGGATTCTCGGGTTGGCGATTCCGACGCTCGGTGTGCTCGTCGCCGAACCGCTGTATCTGTTGTTCGATCTGGCGGTGGTCGGGCGGTTGGGCGCGCTCGCGCTGGCGGGGCTCGCGGTCGGCGGATTGATTCTGGCGCAGGTGAGTTCGCAGCTGACGTTTCTGTCCTATGGGACGACGGCGCGGGCGGCGCGCCGGCACGGGGCGGGGGACGAGCGCGGCGCGGTGGCCGAAGGGGTGCAGGCGACGTGGCTGGCGATCGGTGTGGGACTGGCGATTCTGGTGCTGGTCCAGTTGTGCGCGGTTCCGCTGACCACCGCGATCTCGGGCGGCGGGGATATCGCCGACGAGGCCCTGCTGTGGGTACGGGTGGCGCTGTTCGGGGTGCCGCTCATCTTGATCTCCATGGCGGGCAACGGATGGTTGCGCGGCGTGCAGGAAACGCGCCGCCCGCTGATTTACGTCGTTGCCGGGCTTGCGATTTCGGGGGTGCTGTGCCCGGTACTGGTGCACGGGCTGCTCGGCGCGCCCCGGATGGAGCTGCCCGGGTCGGCGGTCGCGAACGTGATCGGCCAGCTGGTGATGGCGGCGTTGTTCCTGAATACCCTTGTTCGCCAGCGGGTTCCGCTCGCGCCGCACTGGTCGGTGATGCGGGCGCAGCTGGTGCTCGGTCGCGATCTGATCGTGCGCAGCCTCGCCTTCCAGGCCTGCTTCGTGTCGGCCGCGGCGGTTGCGTCCCGCTTCGGCGCGGCCTCGGTCGCGGCGCACCAGCTGGTGCTGCAACTCTGGAATTTCCTTGCGCTGACCCTGGATTCGCTCGCCATCGCCGCGCAGACCCTGGTCGGCGCCGCGCTCGGCGCGAACGACGCGGCCGGCGCGCGGACGCTGGCTCGGCGCGTCACCCAGTGGTCGGAGATCTTCTCCCTGGGGCTCGCCGCGTGTTTCGCCGCGGGCGCCGTGCTGATCCCGAAGCTGTTCACCGACGATCCCGCGGTGCTGGACCGGACCCATGTCGCGTGGTGGTTCTTCGTCGGCATCATCCCGGTCGCGGGCATCGTGTTCGCCCTCGACGGCGTCTTGCTCGGCGCGGGCGACGCGGCCTATCTGCGGACCAGCACGCTCGGCTCGGCGTTGCTCGGCTTTCTTCCCGCCATCTGGCTCTCGCTCGCGTTCGACTGGGGGATCGCCGGAATCTGGGCCGGTCTGGTGGCTTTCATGGTGCTGCGGCTGGCCGCGGTGTCCTGGCGGGCGGCGTCCGGCCGTTGGGCGCAGGTGGGCGCCGAGGTTCCCGGCCGCGGACAGTCCGTCGGTTGACGAACGAAACCCCGGGCCGGGCCCGGGGTTTCGCGCTCCGTACGGTGCGTCAGTTGGGCAGGAAGCAGCGGTCGGCCGGTAACGACTCGACCGTGCCCGCGGGCACCGACACCTTGGCGCAGGCCAGGGTCGGGTACGTGCCGGGCGTCGGCGAGTCGCCCGCGTAGTCGGCGCAGTAGGTGACGGCCAGGTGGTCGCCCGCGGCCACCTCGCGGCTCAGCGTGAAGTCGGCCGGTGCGGCGGCTCGGTCGGACAGCTCGTTCTGCTGCGGGTCGCCGTCGATCAGCAGTGTGCACTGCACCTGAGCGGCGGGTAAATCCGAGCTGATCGTGGTCAGGGTCGCGGTGACGGTGCCGCCCGCGACTTGTAAGGTCGCGCTGCTCGGCGGGATGGTGACGGCCGCCCCGGCGAGACCGGGAGCGGCGATGATGGCTGCCGCGGCCGATGATGCCACGGCAAACCCTCGAATTGTGTTGCGTGCGATCATGGCCCGCAACCTACCGTGCTGCTTGCTTCGATTCGGAAGTTTCGGGATTCCGTTTGTCAGGTCGCCGCGTGCCGCGGTCGGTGATCTCGGCGCGTCCGGGGGTGGGCGGCGCGGAGGGGGTGGGTGTGCTTAAGGTGGGTGTGGTGATACCCAAGTTGATGGCGGTGAGCGACATTCACGTCGGGCACCAGGGGAATCGGCCGGTCGTCGAGCAGATCAAAGCCGACTCGCCGGAGGACTGGCTGATCGTGGCCGGGGACGTGGGGGAGAAGACCGACGACATCCGGTGGGCGCTGGAGCTGCTGCGTGGCCGGTTCGCCAAGGTGATCTGGGTGCCGGGCAACCACGAACTGTGGACCACGGCGAAGGACCCGGTGCAGATGACCGGCGCCGCCCGCTACGACTACCTGGTGTCGATCTGCCGCGATCTCGACGTGCTGACCCCGGAGGACCCCTTCCCGGCGTGGGAGGGCGCGGGTGCGGAGCAGCACGGCGGGTCGGTGACGCTGGCGCCGATGTTCGTGCTCTACGACTACACCTGGCTGCCCGAGGGCGCGACCACCAAGGCCGAGGGTCTGGCGATCGCGCGGGACCGCAATGTGGTCGCCACCGACGAGTACCTGCTCTCCCCGGATCCATATCTGACCCGCGACGCCTGGTGCAATGCCCGCGTGCAGGTCACCAAGCGCAAGCTGGACGCGCTGCCCGAGGGCACGCCGCTGGTGCTGATCAACCACTTCCCGCTGGTCCGCCAGCCGACGGACGTGCTGTTCTACCCCGAGTTCGCGCTCTGGTGCGGTACCGACCAGACCGCCGACTGGCACACCCGCTACAACGTGGTCTGCTCGGTCTACGGTCACCTGCACATCCCGCGCACCTCGCACTACGACGGTGTCCGCTTCGAAGAGGTGTCGCTCGGCTATCCGCGCGAATGGCAGCGCCGCGGCCTCCCGGACCGCCTGCTCCGCCAGATCCTGCCCGCCCCGGAGTACCCGCCGGGCACCCTCAACGAGTGGGGCGGCCACTTCCAGGTCACCCCCGAGATGAAGGCCGCCGCCGAGGAAATGCGCCTGAAGGCCCGCCGCCGGCGCGGGCTGTGACCTCCTCGCACCCCTTCTGCGTTCGCGCACCCGTTCCGGCAGGCCGCAGCGGGTGCGGGAACGCAGAAGGGGTGCGTGAACGGGGCGGGGCGCTCGACTAGGCTCGTCCCCGATGATCGAGAACATATTGCCTGCGGGGGTTGCGTCGGCCGAGCTGCTGAAGTTTCCGGCGGATCTGACGGCGCATCCGGCGGAAGAGCATCTCATCGCGAAGGCCGTGGAGAAGCGGCGGCGGGACTTCATCGGCGCCCGGCACTGCGCGCGCCTGGCGCTGGCCGAGCTGGGCGAGCCGCCGGTGGCGATCGGCAAGGGCGAGCGCGGCGCGCCGATCTGGCCGCGCGGGATCGTCGGCAGCCTCACCCACTGTGACGGGTACCGGGCCGCGGCGCTCGGGCACAAGCTGCGCTTCCGCTCGATCGGGATCGATGCCGAGCCGCACGCGGAACTGCCGGAGGGCGTACTGGATTCGGTCTCGCTGCCGCCGGAGCGGGAATGGTTGCGCGCGACGGATTCGCCGCTGCACCTGGACCGCCTGATCTTCTGTGCGAAGGAGGCGACGTTCAAGGCGTGGTGGCCGCTCACCCTGCGCTGGCTGGGGTTCGAGGACGCGCACATCACCTTCGAGCTCGAGGACAATGCCGTCGGCGCCGGCCGCGGCACGTTCCACAGCCAGATCCTGGTGCCCGGGCAGACGAACGACGGTGGCGTGCCGCTGTTGTCGTTCGACGGCAAGTGGCAGATCGTCGACGGGTTCATCCTCACCGCGATCGTGCACGTCTGATGGCCGGTCTCGGCGGGTTGCTGATCGTCGACAAGGACGGTGGCTGGACCAGTCACGATGTCGTCGCGAAATGCCGGAAGCTGCTGCGCACCAAGAAGGTCGGGCATGCCGGCACGCTCGATCCGATGGCCACCGGGGTGCTCGTGCTCGGCGTGGACCGGGCGACCAAGCTGCTCGGTCTGCTCACCCTCACCACCAAGGCGTACACCGCGACGATCCGGCTCGGTCAGGCCACCAGCACCGACGACGCCGAGGGCGAGGTGCTCGCGACCACCTCGGCGCTGCACCTCGCGGACGCCGAAATCGCCACGCACATCGCGAAACTCACCGGCGATATCGATCAGGTGCCGGCCACCGTGAGCGCGATCAAGGTGGACGGGGAACGCGCCTATGCCCGGCATCGCGCGGGCGAGGACGTGCAGCTGGCCGCCCGGCCGGTGACGGTGTCCCGGTTCGACATTCTCGGCCGTCGCGACGTGGCCGCGGGTGAGTTCGTCGATCTCGACGTAGTCGTCGAATGTTCTTCCGGCACTTATATTCGGGCGCTGGCGCGCGACCTGGGCGCGGCACTCGGCGTCGGCGGGCATCTGACGGCGTTGCGCCGCACCAGGGTCGGCCCGTTCACCCTCGAACATGCCCGCACCCTGGACGAATTGGCGGTGGCCGCCGAATCGGACGGCTCGTTGCTCAGCCTCGACATGGACGAGGCCGTGCGCACCGCCTTCCCGCACCGCGAGATCGACGAGAGCCAGGCCGAAGACCTGCGCAACGGACGGTGGCTCGAGCCGGTCGGTCTGCGCGGCGTGTACGCGGCGATCGATCCGGCCGGCCGGGCGATCGCGCTGCTCCAGGAGAGCGGTAAGCGGGCGGCGTCGGTCATGGTCGTGCGGCCGTCCAACCTGTAGCCGCGGATCGGAATCTACTGCGGCGCAGCCGTTTCGGCGGTGGCAAGGTCGGGGCCGAGGATCGGCTGCAGTGCGCCGAGCAGCGCGCCCATGCTGATCTCGAGCAGTTCGGCGCGTGAGTAGTGCTGGTTCTCCAGCCATTCGACCGTGAGTACCCGGACGAAGGTGAGCCAGCTCAGCAGGACCGAGGACACCTGGGTGCGCACCGGTTCCTCGACGTCGAGCGCTTCGAGGAGCCTGCGGCGCAGTTCGCCGAGTTCACCCGCGATGATCGCCTGGATCGCCGGATCCTCGGCGAGCACCCGGTTCGCCGCGAGCACGCTGTTGGCGTTCGCCTCGAAGTAGTCGAAATGGGTGGTCAGGCCCGCGGCGAGTTGTTCGGCCAGCGGGGCGCCGCGGTCGAGGGGCGTGTCGATCAGGAGTTGGTTCGCGGCCTGCTCGTAGACGCCCGCGAAGAGTTCGCGTTTGCTCGGGAAGTGGCGATAGAGCAGCGCCCTGGACACACCGGCCGCCGCCGCGACGTCTTCCATCAGCACCGCGTCGTAGGCGCGTTCGGCGAACAAGCGCGCGCCCGCGTCCAACAGCACCTGGCGGCGTGCGTCAGGGGACAGGCGACGGCGGGTGCTCATCCATCGAACTTTAGTTGACGTCTGTCTACCAGGGGTCGTAGGGTACTTGGTAGACAGACGTCAACTATGGCGTTCCGGACTGGCGTTCGGCCGCGGAACCGCCTGTCCGACAACCGGATTCCCGGGGAGGAACGATATGGCCGCCGCATTGAGATGGCTTTCCCTCGTGATGGGTGTCGCCTGCGTCGCGATCGGCGTGTTCCACCTGGCGGCAGGCATCGACGGAATACCCGAGATGGGCTCGTCCGGCGTCACGGCCGACAGCCAGACCCGGTTCTTCGGCGCGATCTTCCTCGGCTACGGCGTCGTCTGGATCTGGGCCGCCCGGCAGCGGCCGATCCCCGCGACCGTGATCCGCTGGCTCGCGGGCATTTTCCTGCTGGGCGCCCTCGGCCGGTTCATCTCCGTCGCCGTCTATGGCTGGCCGCACTGGTTTCAGATCGTGCTCACCGCGATCGAGGTCATCTTGCCCCCGCTGTACTTCTGGCTGGCGAGCGCCGACGAAAAACGCCTCGGCACAACCGCTTCGGTGCACCGCACCCCGGCCTTCGGCTGAGTTGTGCTGCTGCCCCTGATCCATGGGGATTGACCGGTGGTAACCGTCGAGTGCAAGGTGGCGATAGGCGGGGTATCCGATTGCTCTGACGGGGGAGGTGCCGGCGATGGTCGGTCGCAGGACGGTACGTGTGGTGGGGGTGCTCGTCGCGGTGCTGCTGGTCGCCGCCGGGTGCGGTGGGGACGCGGAGCCGTCGGAGGGAAAGACGACGACGAGTTCCACCACGCAGCGGTCGACAACCGTTGTGCCGTCGACAGATCCGTCACCCGGTCAACCGCCGAAGCTCATTCCGTCGCCCGGGCAGCCGCCGCGGGTCACGCCGCCACCGGGTGCGCAGCCGCCCGGCAATCCACCGCCGGGTAATCCGCCGCCCGGTATGGGCACGGCGATCATCAAGACCCGGACTCTTTCTCAGGTGCCGGTGCCGAATGTGCCGGTCTACGTCACCCTGGTGCAGCCGTGTGACCCTGCGTCGCGCGACATTCCGCTCGGGGAGACCAGGGAGGTACTGAACCGGCAGGCCGTCACCGACGGCTCCGGTTCGGCCACCTTCGCGGTGCCGCTCGGCTGCTATCGGTTCGGCATGGGCACCCCGCCGCCGGGCACGAAACCGGTTCCGGAGGGGATGCACCAGCTCTTCCTGGTCCGCGACGCCGACGTGGTCGAAGGGCTGCTGCGGTTCGACGACACGGGACAGCCGCAGTGCTCCCCGGCGGCGATCGCGCACGACCTGGACGATATCGGCGGGCTGACCGAGTACCAGGCCAAGGTGCACTATTGCGACGGCGCCTGGGGTGTCATCGCCTGGGATGCGCCCGGCGACAGTCAGCGAATAGTCCGGCGCGGCAACGGCGGCTGGGTCACCTATCTGGTCTTTCCGCACGACCGCTGCTGGTCGAAAGCCGCCGCCGACGGCGTCCCCGAGAGCCTGCGGCACTACTTCAGCTGCTGACTGCTCCGATCGGCGGCGATGGCCTGGACGGCGCAGCGCATGTGCTCGACCAGCAACTTGCGCGCGCGGGCGGCGGGCCCGGCGCCGATCGCGTCCCGTAGTTCGACGTGTTCGCGGGCTTGCTCGTGCAGGTCCGGATTGGTGGTTTGCAAGGCGCCCAGGCACATTCGGGTCTCGATCAGCAGGGTGCGGGCCGCGCGGGCCAGCCGCGGGCTGCCCGCACTGTCCACCAGCGCGACGTGGAAGGCCTGATCGGCGTCGGAAAGCCCGGCGGCGTCACCGTTTTCGGCGGCGGCGCACATCTGGTCGACGCTCTCGCGCAGCGCCGCGTACGCGATCTCGCGGCGGCCGTCCAGGATCAGCTCGAGCGCGCCGCCCTCGATGGCGGTCCTGGCGTGGTAGATGTCGGCGACGTCGTCGAGGGTGAGGTCGATGACGAAGATGCCGCGATGCCGGATGCTGTGCAGCAGACCCTCGGACACGAGGCGCTGCATGGCCTCGCGGACCGGCCCGCGGGACACGTCGAAGCGGGCGGCGAGGTCGGCCTCGCCGAGCTGGTCGCCGGGCGCGAAGCTGCCGCGCATGATCGCCTCGCGCAGTCGGTCGGCGATCACCTCGGCGGTCGACTGCCTGCTGACCGGCTCGATCTCAACGAGCGGCATGGGCGTGCCTTTCTGTGAACAGGGTGCCGAGGGCTGGACAGGTCGCGGTGCGGCCCGCCAGGCGCAGCCCGGCCCAGATGGTGACCTGGTTCGCGGTCAGCACCGGCTTGCCGAGGGCGGCTTCCAGTTCCGGCAGCACGGCCAGCGTATGCATGGCCGTGTCCGGGATGAGCAGCGCCTGGGCCTCGGGGTGATCGTTGGCCACGGCCAGCTGCCGAACCTGGGCGGCGTCCAGCGTGCCGACCTCGGCGGCGGTGTCGATGCCCGCGCTGCGCATCGAGACGACGCGGATGCCCGCGTCGGCGAGGAATTCGACGAACAGCCGCGCGACCTCGTCCGGATAGCTGGCGGCGATGGCGACGGTGTCCAGGCCGAGCGCGTGCACCGCGTCGACGAAGGCGAAGCTGGTGCTGGTGGCGGGCACGCCCGCGGCGGCGGCCAGCGCCTCGGCCTGCTCGCGCGCGCCGCGCGGACCGTAGACGAAACTGCCTGAGGTACAAGCCCAGACCACGGCCTGCGGCCGGTGCGGGGCGAGCAGTTCGGCGCCGTGGCGCAGCTTGTCCGGGCTACCCAGGTCCAGCAGCTCGGGGACGGCATGCAGGTCGGTGCCGTAGATATGGGCCACCGGCAGGTCGGCGCCGAGCACCGCGGCGGCCCGCGGGTAGTCGTCCTCGGCCGCGTGATCGGGATAGATGAAACCGACTGTGGTGGTGTGCATGTGCTGTGCTCCCGATCAGAAGACGTTCAGTAGCCATTTGCCCGGGCCCATCATCGGCAGCTTCATCCGGCCGAGGCAGGCCCACATGGTGAGCTGGTTGGCGGTGAGGACGGGTTTGCCGAGGGCCTGTTCCAGCGGCTCGATCACGTCGTAGGTGGGCAGGTTGGTGCAGCTGACGAAGATCGCCTGAGCCTGCGGGTCGTTCGCGCCGACGATGCGTTCGGCGATGGTGCGGTAGTTGACTTTCCAGATGCCGCCGCCCAGGCCGAGATGGTCGGAGCGGATGACGGTGCACCCGGCCTCGCCGAGGAACTCGTGCAGTTTGCCGGTCAGCACCTCGTCGTACGGCGTCAGCACCGAGAGCCGGGTGATGTCGAGGTGCCGGATCGCCTCGAGCAGCGCGCCGGAGGTGGTCACCGCATCCAATGCGCCTGCGGCGCAGATGGTTTCCCGTAGGGATCGTTCGTACTCGAGCCCTTTGATGAAACTGCCCGAGGTGCACAGGTACGCCACCACTTCCGGCTCGACGTGCAGTACGTCGCGGGTCGCGGTGGTCAAATGCGCCGGATTCGAGACGAGTTCGGCCATCGCCAGAGAGACGGGGACGGGTTCGTACGGGGTACGGGCCAGATGCAGGCTCACCTCCATCGGTGCCCAGCGCCAGAGCTCGCGCTCGAGCGCGAGGTCGAACGGCGCGATGATACCGATGCCCCGCTGTGCGACCGGGCCCTCGATATCCGGGAAGCTGAGTTCCATACGGCCCCTCTCGCACTCAGCTGGGTAGACCTCCGAACGCGATCGGATTGTTGACAATCATACGATGCGATCTTAGTGTGTCAATGTGGAAACGGGCCCCATTGTCACCGTCCTGCACAGTGACCGCGTGCCCGAGGCGGATCTGATGGCCGCCGTATCGGCTCGGGCCACTGTGCGTTATACCGAGGCAGCCGGTCTCGCGACCGCGCTGCGCGGTGCCGACGTGCTGTTCGTCTACGACTTTCTGACCCGCGCCCTGCCCGGCGCGTGGCCCGCGGCCGACCGGCTGCAATGGTTGCACATGGGCTCGACCGGGGTGGACCCGGCGATGTTCCCGGAACTGCGGGCCAGCGACGTCGTGGTGACCAATACGCGCGGCCTGTTCGACACGGCCATCGCGGAATATGTGCTGGGGCAGATCCTCGGCTTCGCCAAGGACCTGCCCGGAGCGCTGCGCAGACAGCTGCGCCACGACTGGGAACATCGCGAGAACGAACGGGTGGCGGGCGCCACCGTACTGATCGTCGGCACCGGCTCGATCGGCCGCGCCATCGCGCGACTGCTGCGCGCGGCCGGGATGAACATCCGGGCGGTGGGCCGGCGAATGCGCTCGGACGACCCGGATTTCGGCGCGGTGGGCACGGACCTGCACGCCGAGCTACCTGCGGCCGACTACGTGGTGGCGATCGCCCCGCTGACGCCACAGACCCGGAACATGTTCGGCGCGAGGGAATTCGCCGCGATGAAACCGCATGCGAGGTTTGTCAACGTGGGCCGCGGGGAACTCGTAGTTACCGACGATCTGGTCGCCGCCCTCGGTGCCGGGTCGATCGCCGGGGCGGCGCTCGATGTGGTCGCGCCCGAGCCGCTGCCTCCCGACCACCCGCTGTGGGATCTGCCGAACGTGTCGATCACACCGCACAATTCGGGCGATTTCATCGGCTGGCGGACCGAGATCGTCTCCGTGTTCGCCGAGAACTTCGACAACTGGATCGCCGGCCGGCCACTGCGCAACGTGGTCGACAAAGAGCTGGGGTACGTGCCCGGCTGAAGGAGCCATGAGGATGAGCTACCCCGATATCAACATTCCGACCGAGCCCGCGGCGATGACCGCCGTCCAGTTGGTCTCGGCCTATGCCGCGGGCGCGCTCTCCCCGGTCGAGGCGACCGAGGCCGTGCTGGCCGCCATCGCCGCCAACGATCCGGCGGTGAACGCGTACTGCCTGGTCGATCCCGATCGGGCGCTGGTGCAGGCCAAGGACTCCGAGGCGCGCTGGCATTCCGGGCACGCGCGCGGACTGCTCGACGGTGTGCCCATCTCGATCAAGGACATCTTCCTCACCGAGGGCTGGCCGACGCGTCGCGGCTCCACGTCGGTCGACCCGGCGGGTCCGTGGACGGTGGACAGCCCGGTGGCGGCGCGGCTGCGCGAGGACGGCATGGTCTTCCTCGGCAAGACCACGACGCCCGAAATCGCTTGGAAGGCGGTCACGGACAGCCCGCTGACCGGGATCACCCGCAATCCGGTGGATCCGGCGACGACGGCGGGCGGCTCCTCCGGCGGTAGTGCGGCGGCGGTCGCGGGCGGGATGGGGCCGGTCTCGGTCGGCACCGACGGCGGCGGCAGCATTCGTATCCCGGCGGCGTTCTGCGGCATCGTCGGTTTCAAGCCGACACACGGGCGGATTCCGCTGTATCCGGCGAGCCCGTTCGGGCCGCTGGCGCACGCGGGCCCGATGACCCGCACGGTCGAGGACGCGGCGCTGCTGATGGACATCCTCTCGCTGCCCGATCCGCGCGACCCGACGAGCCTCGCGCCGCCCCTGACGACGTTCCGCGGCCAGGTGGTGCGCGACGTGCGCGGACTCACCGTCGCCTATTCGCCGACCCTGGGCTACGCGCAGGTCGATCCCGAGGTGGCCGCCCTGGTCGACGCCGCGGTCCGCAAGCTCGGCGAGGCCGAATTACGGGTGGCCACAGCCGATCCCGGCTTCGCCGATCCGCGCGAGGCGTTCGAGCTGCTGTGGGCGGCGGGTGCCGCCACCATGCTGTCGAAATTTCCCGCGGGGTCGCGCGAGCGGGTCGATCCGGCGCTGGGCGAGGTCTGGGATGAAGGGAATGCGGTGCGCGCCGTCGACTATCTCGACGCGCGCAACGAGGCGGCGCAGCTCGGCATCACGATGGGGGCCTTCCACACGGCCCACGATGTGCTGATCACCCCGACGATGCCGATCACCGCGTTCGCCGCGGGCCACGATGTGCCGCCGGGCAGCGGCCTGACGAGCTGGCCGCAGTGGACGCCGTTCACCTACCCGTTCAACATGACTCAGCAGCCCGCGATCAGCATCCCGGTCGGCACCACCGCGGCCGGACTGCCGGTCGGGCTCCAGATCGTCGGCCCGCGCCACTCCGACGATCTGGTCCTCGCCGTCGCCCGCTACGCCGAACACGTTCTGGCACAGTGAAAATGCGCGTCGGCCGCCGTGGCGGCCGACGCGCATTTCTCCTGCCCCCGCGCACATGCCGTGCGCGGGTAGCGAATTCGCGTACGGGGGTCAGGCGCGGGCGAAGGCCAGCGTCTCGCCGGAGACGCCGTGCAGCCACAGGTCGTTGCAGGCGGCGGCGATATCGGCCAGGCCCTCTTCGATCGTGGCGAAGACGTTGCCGGGCACCCAGCCCATGTCGCCGTTGATGAGCAAGTTGTTGCGGCCGTAGAAGATCGCCAGATCGGTCGCGCCCTGGTCATGGTGGGCGGTGGAGCCCGGCTCGTAGCCGTAGGCCGGGTTGCCGATCTCCCAGGCCTCGAAATCGAACAGGCAGACATCGCCCGGGATCGGTGTGACCGTCGGGTTCTCCCGATGCGGGGCCGCGCCGATGCGGGGGACCAGGGTGTAGACCTCGTTGCGGGCGTACTTGGCGTGGAAGGCGTCCCCCTCCTGCGGGAGCGCGTCCCACACGGCGGCGCAGGTGTGCGGCGCCTCGGCGTCGAGCAGCCGGGCGCGGCAGGTGACGGCGGCCTTGGTCAGGGTGATGGTGATGAAGCGAGCCATTGCTGTCTGCTTTCTGTTGTCGCGCGGATCGATGTGCGGACTCACAGGGCGGCTGTTCGGCTGATCCGAGGTTATCGCCGCGGTAGGCCGGGCGCACGCGCTGTGGCGACCGGCTCAGAGTTCGGCCAGGACCTCGCTCCAGATCGCGAGCGCGTCATCGACCTGGCTCGCGGTGACGATCAGCGGCGGGATCATGCGCACCACGTTCATGTGCGCGCCGCAGGTGAGTAGCAGCAGTCCCTTCTCGACCGCGCGCCGCTGTGCCGCGCTCGCCGTCTCGGTATCGGGTTCGCCTGTCGCGGTGGTGAATTCGGCTCCGGCCAGCAGGCCGAGGCCGCGCACGTCACCGATCGCCTTGGTGGCGCTCGCGCGCAACCCGTCGAGCAGTTGCGCGCCCCGGGCGGCGGCGTTGTCCACCAGGTGCTCGGATTCGATGACCTCCAGGGTCGCCACCGCGGCCGCGCAGGCCACGGCGTTGCCGCCGTAGGTGCCGCCCTGCGAACCCGGCCAGGCCTTGGCCATCAGCTCGCGCGAGGCCGCGATGCCCGAGAGCGGGAACCCGCTGGCGAGCCCCTTCGCGATGGTGATGATGTCGGGTCGCACGTCGAAGTGCTGGTGCCCGAAGAACTTTCCGGTGCGCCCGAACCCGGTCTGGATCTCGTCGAGCACGAGCAGGATGCCGTGCCGGTCGGCGCGTTCGCGCAGGCCGCGGAAAAAGGCGGTGTTGCCGGGGATGTAGCCGCCCTCGCCGAGCATCGGCTCGACCACGAACGCGGCGGTCTCCGCGGGCGAGGTGAGCGTGGCGAACAGATAGTCGAGCTCGCGCAGCGCGAACGCGGTCGCCTCCTGCTCGGTCCAGCCGTAGCGGAACGCGGTCGGGAAGGGGGCCACGTGCACGCCCGACATGAGTGGGCTGAATCCGGCCGAGAACCGGGTGCCCGAGGTGGTCATGGTGGCCGCCGCGACGGTGCGACCGTGGAAACCGCCGTGGAAGACCACCACATTCGGCCGTCCGGTCGCCTGGCGCGCCAGGCGCAGCGCGGCTTCGATCGCCTCGCTGCCGGAGTTGGCGAAGAACAGCGCGTCCAGCTCCGGCGGCAGGACCGTGCCGAGACGCTCGATGAGCTGCAGCATCGGCCGGTGCATGACGGTGGTGTATTGGCCGTGGATCAGGCTGCCCACTTGGGCCTGGGCCGCCGCGACCACGTGCGGGTGGCAGTGGCCGGTGCTGGTGACGCCGATGCCGGCGGTGAAGTCGAGGTAGCGGCGTCCGTCGGTGCCGTACAGGTAGCAGCCGGTGCCGTGATCGACGGTCACCGGGGTGGCCTGGCGCAGAACGGGCGAAAGTTCGGTCATGGTGAGCCGCCTCCCGGGCAGTGGTGCGATCGCAACATCCGCAGATTGTCTATTGTCGGATTGTTGACAATATGCATAACATGGCGGGGGAGGTCGCAGCAATAGCCTGCGGATGCCTCCTGGCAGCGAAAGGAGTCCGGCGCCGATGCTCACCGAGACCTTGTCCGCCGCGGAGCGGGCCGTAATCGACACCGTGCCAACGGGTTTGTATATCGACGGGCAGTGGTGCGCGACGAATGCCGAACTGCCCGTGCTGGATCCGGCCACCGGCACCGTGTTGTGCGCGGTCGCCGACGCGGGCCCGCAGGACGGGCTCGACGCGTTGACCGCGGCGCACCAGGCCCAGGCGGCCTGGGCGGCGACACCGCCGCGAACCCGCGCCGATCTGCTCATGCGTGCACACCACGCGCTGCTCGACGACACCGACCGGCTCGCGCTGATCACGACGCTGGAGATGGGCAAGCCGCTCGCCGAGGCCCGCGGCGAAATCGCTTATGCCGCAGAGTTCTTCCGCTGGTTCGCCGAGGAAGCCGTCCGTTCGGACGGTGGCTACCTCCCCGCTCCCGCGGGCGGCTCCCGCTTCCTGGTGACCAAGCAGCCGGTGGGCCCCAGCCTGCTGATCACGCCGTGGAACTTCCCGATGGCCATGGGCGCGCGCAAGATCGCGCCCGCGCTCGCCGCCGGCTGTACCTGTGTGGTGAAACCTGCTGAGCAGACGCCGTTGTCGATGCTCGCGCTCGCCGATCTGCTCGATCGCGCCGGCCTGCCGCGCGGCGTCGTCAACGTGCTGACCACCGCCGACCCGGGCGCGCTGATGACGCCGCTGATCGCGGACGAGCGCTCGCGCAAACTGTCCTTCACCGGGTCCACCGCCGTCGGCAAACGGCTGCTCGAACAGTGCGCGCGCACGGTCATGCGCACCTCGATGGAGCTCGGCGGCAACGCGGCGTTCATCGTGTTCGACGACGCGGACCTGGACGAGGCTGTCGAGGGCGCGCTCGCCGCCAAGATGCGCAATATCGGGCAGGCCTGCACCGCGGCGAACCGAATCTTCGTGCAGCGCGGCGTCGTCGACGAGTTCGCCGCCCGGCTCGCCGAGCGGATGGCGGCCTTGCCGATGGGACGTGGCACCGAGCCGGGAGTCGTCGTCGGGCCGCTGATCGACGCCGACGCGGTCACGAAGGTCGCCGAACTCGTCGCCGACGCGCGCCGCCGCGGCGCCCGCGTCCTCACCGGCGGCACCGTGCTCGACGGGCCCGGCAACTTCTACCCGGCCACCGTGTTGGTCGGCGTGCCGGACGATGCGGCGATGTGCCACACCGAGATCTTCGGTCCGGTCGCCTCGATCACGACCTTCGACACCGAGGACGAGGTGGTCGCCCGCGCCAACAACACGCCCTACGGCCTGGTCGGCTATGTCTTCACCGAGCATTTGCGCCGCGGCCTGCGGGTGTGCGAGGCCTTGGAAACCGGCATGGTCGGGCTCAATCAGGGCGTGGTGTCCAACCCGGCCGCACCGTTCGGCGGCGTCAAAGAATCCGGGCTCGGCCGCGAAGGCGGGATGATCGGCATCGACGAATTCCTCGAGACCAAATACATCGGAGTGCGACTGTGACAGCGCCCAGGTACCGCATCGCGACCATCCCCGGCGACGGCATCGGCGTGGACGTCACCGCCGCCGCCGTCTCGGTGCTCGACGCCGTGCTGCCCGGCCTCGAGTGGACCGAATTCGATTGGTCCTGCGCGAAATATCTGAGCACCGGCCGGATGATGCCGCCCGACGGTCCCGAACTGCTCGCCGGTTTCGACGCGATCCTGCTCGGTGCGGTCGGCTTTCCCGGTGTGCCCGACCATGTTTCGCTGTGGGGTCTGCTGATTCCGTTGCGCCGTGCCTTCCATCAGTACGTCAATCTGCGGCCGGTCCGGCTGCTGCCCGGCACCGAATCGGCCCTGCGCGGGCGCAGCGCCGAGGAACTGGACATCCTCATCGTGCGGGAGAACTCGGAGGGCGAATACTCCGAGATCGGCGGCACGCACAATCCGGGCCGCGCGGACGAATTCGTGCTCCAGGAGTCGGTGTTCACCCGGGTCGGGTGCGAACGGATCATCCGGTACGCGTTCGAGCGGGCTCGGGAACGCGGTGGCCGGTTGTGCTCGGCCACCAAGTCGAACGGCCTGATCCACTCGATGCCGTACTGGGACAGCGTGTTCGAACGGATCGCCGCCGACTACCCCGATGTGCAGACCCGGCAGATGCACGTGGACGCGCTCGCGGCGGAGATCGTGCTGCACCCGGACCGGCTGGACGTGATCGTGGGCTCGAACCTGTTCGGCGACATCCTGTCCGACCTCGCCGCGGCCGTGACCGGCGGCCTCGGGCTCGCCCCCTCGGGCAATATCAACCCCGAGCGCACCGCACCGTCGATGTTCGAGGCGGTACACGGCAGCGCGCCCGATATCGCGGGCCAGGGCATCGCCGATCCGATCGCTCAGATCCTCGCGGGCGCAATGCTGCTCGACCACCTCGGCGAAACCGCCGCGGCGGCCGCGGTGGACCGGGCGGTGTGCGACGTACTCGGCAAAGGCGAGGTGCGCACGCCGGACCTGGGTGGCGAGGCGACCACGACGGAACTCGCCGCCGCCGTCGCGGACCGCGCTGCCGAACTGGTCGCCATCCCTCCGCGCTGAGCGGGTTCAGTTGGCCCGCAACAGTTTTCCCTTGCTCAGGTGGTCAACCAGATGGCCTCGGCCGCGGGACGGCCGAGGTCGGTGGGCGTTTCCCCGCTGCCGATGCGAATCGCGATGGTGCCCGCGAAGTCCCGGCGTTCGAGCACGGTGATCGCGGTGTCCAGGGCGATGCCCACGGAGTCGAAATAGCGCAGCATCTCCGGATCCGAATCGGAGATGCGCGCGACCCGGCCCGCCTCGCCCGCATGGAAGTCGCTGAGCTGACGAGCCGGCGGCGTGGGGACCGCGCCGTCCACCGACGGAATGGGATCGCCGTGCGGATCCCGGTCGGGATAGCCGAGTTTCGCGTCGATGCGCGCCACCAGCAGTTCGGAGACCGCGTGCTCGAGCACCTCGGCCTCGTCGTGCACCTCGTCCCAGCCGTAGCCGAGCTCGTTGACCAGGAAGGTCTCGATCAGCCGGTGCCGGCGCACCATCGCGATGGCGGCGCGGCGACCGCCCTCGGTGAGCGTGATCGACCCGTAGCGGGCGTGCTCGACCAAGCCTTGGTCGGCGAGTTTGCGCACCGCCTCGGACACCGTGGACGCGGAGACCCCGATCCGTTCCGCGAGCAGTTTGGTCGACACCTTCTCCTGCGACCATTCCTGCGCGGTCCAGATCACCTTCAAATAGTCCTGCGCCACCGAGGAGAGCACCGGCGCGATGGTCGCGGTGGTGCCGCGGGCCTCGCCCGGCACGGGGGCGTCGGTCAGCTCGCGTCTTGTGGCGATGTCTCGTTTACCGGGCACATACTCGAGCTTAAGCACAGGAGACCCGATTGACACAGCTCGCCGCACAGTGGAACCAGGGTTTCATCACCCGTACACAACTCCGGAAGCTGCGCGTGACATCAGCCACCCTCGCGGCGGGGTCATCGCCGGCACCGCCGTTGCGGCGACCGCCTTCGGTCGGACCGTGTTTCCGTGCGCGATATAAGCTGCGCGTGTGCAGAGATGGCGAGGTCTCGAGGACGTGCCCGCGGACTGGGGCCGATGTGTACTGACGATCGGTGTGTTCGACGGTGTGCACCGCGGACACGCGCAGTTGATCAGCAGAGCGGTGAAGAAGGCGGCCGCGCGCGGGGTGCCCGCGGTGTTGATGACCTTCGATCCGCATCCGATGGAGGTGGTCCGCCCCGGCTCGCATCCGGCGCAGCTGACCACCCTGACCCGCCGGGCCGAACTGGCCGAGGAATTGGGCGTCGACGTGTTCTGCGTGATGCCGTTCACCCAGGCCTTCATGAAGCTCACGCCCGTGCGCTACGTGCACGACCTGCTGGTCGAGCGGCTGCACGTGAGCGAAGTGGTGATCGGCGACAACTTCACCTTCGGCAAGAAGGCGGCGGGCACCGTCGACACCATGCGGGAGCTCGGCAAGCGCTGGGGCTTCGAGGTCGACGGCGTCAAGCTGCTCGGCGAACACGCGGTCACCTTCTCCTCCACCTACATTCGCGCCTGCGTCGACGCAGGCGATATGGCCGCCGCGGCCGAGGCGCTCGGCCGGCCGCACCGGGTCGAGGGCGTGGTCGTGCACGGCGACGGGCGCGGGCGCCAGCTCGGCTTCCCGACCGCGAACGTGGCGCCGCCGATGCACGCCGCGATCCCGGCCGACGGCGTGTACGCGGGCTGGTTCACCGTGCTCGGTCCCGGGCCGACCATCGGCACCGTCACCCCCGGTGAACGCGCGATGGCCGCGATCTCGGTCGGCACCAACCCCACCTTCTCCGGGCGCGCCCGCACGGTCGAGGCATATGTGCTCGACGGTGAAGCCGATCTCTACGGCCAGCACGTCGCGGTCGATTTCGTCGACCACGTGCGCGGGCAGCGCAAATTCGATTCGATCGATGAACTCATCGAGACCATGGGCCGCGATGTCGAGAACGCGCGAAAGGTGCTCGCCGCCGAAGGCAAGTGAATCCGGGCGGTGCAGGGCATCCCGACCGGGTGCATCGACCCGCGATTCGGTCTACCGCGTCCGTTCCGGTAAGGTAGATCCTCGGGTTTGCTGCGGTCCGCGGCGGCGCCCACACCCGGGTAACCGGAAATTCGAGCGCGGCACTGAAATAGGGAGTGGATGCCTCATGGCTCTGACCACTGAGCAGAAGTCGGCGATTCTGAAGGAATACGGCCTGCACGAGAAGGACACCGGTTCGCCGGAGGCCCAGATCGCGCTGCTGTCCAAGCGGATCTCCGATCTCACCGAGCACCTGAAGGTGCACAAGCACGACCACCACACCCGGCACGGCCTGCTCGCGCTGATCGGTCGTCGTCGTCGGCTCTCGAAGTACCTGGCCGCCAACGACATCCAGCGCTACCGCTCGCTCATCGAGCGTCTGGGCCTGCGTCGGTAATTTCGGCCGCGCGGGCGCGGCGTGGTTCGCGGCCTGTCTGCCAGCATCGCGGAGCGATTCGATGAGGGGCGGCGGTCGGGTGACGGGTGGGCCTCGCACCTCAGCTGTCGAGACTCGCGCCTACGGCGCATGCGCTTCGACAGCTGAGCTGCGAGACGGCCGCGAACGGGTCGCTCGAAAGGCTCGCTCCGTGGTGGCCGACCGAGAATGGTCGGCGCGACACACGGTTTGCGGAGGCCCACGAAGCTCAGCCAACGGGGAGACGTACAATCTCCCCGTTGGCTATTCGTGTATGGGGGCGACAGTGGATTTGTGCGCCTGTTACACGACGACATTTGGACAGCCGTAAGTACCCGCCCGCGTGGCGTCGGTCTTCGGTAGTGGCCTCCCGGCAGGGGATAGACCGCCGGCGGGCTTCGATCGATGACCGCCTCCGCGTCGCCGTGATCCAAGGGGATTCGGCCGGGTCTGCGCGTCGCCGCCAGGAGGGCTGCCGCGCGTCCGTACCCAGGTACGGCTGACGAAGCGCCGGATCGCGCCGCCCAAGCGCTCGAGCCGGCGAAAGACGAGAGGTTGAGAGAAGAGAATGACCGAAACAACTGAACGCAAGTCCTCGGCCGTCGAGGTCGAGCCCGGTGTGTTCGAATCCGTCGCGCTGATCGACAACGGCACGCTCGGTACCCGCACCGTCCGCTTCGAGACGGGCCGGCTGGCCCGGCAGGCCGCCGGTGCGGTCGTCGCCTACCTGGACGACGAGACCATGCTGCTGTCCGCCACCACCGCGGGCAAGTCGCCGAAGGACCAGTTCGACTTCTTCCCGCTGACGGTCGACGTCGAAGAGCGCATGTACGCCGCGGGCCGCATCCCGGGCTCGTTCTTCCGTCGCGAGGGCCGCCCGTCCACCGACGCGATCCTGACCTGCCGCCTGATCGACCGCCCGCTGCGCCCGTCGTTCGTCGACGGCCTGCGCAACGAGATCCAGGTCGTCGTCACGGTGCTGAGCCTGGACCCGAACGACCTGTACGACGTCGTCGCGATCAACGCCGCGTCCGCCTCCACCCAGATCGCCGGCCTGCCGTTCTCCGGCCCGGTCGGCGGCGTGCGCGTCGCGCTGATCGACGGCCAGTGGGTCGCGTTCCCGACCGTCGAGCAGCTCGAGGGCGCCGTGTTCGACATGGTCGTCGCGGGTCGCGTGGTCGAGTCCGGCGACGTCGCGATCATGATGGTCGAGGCCGAGGCCACCGACAAGGTCATCGCGCTGATCGAGGGCGGCGCGCAGGCACCGACCGAGGCCGTGGTGGCCGAGGGCCTCGAGGCCGCCAAGCCGTTCATCGCCCGCCTCTGCAAGGCGCAGGCCGACCTGGCCGAGCTGGCCGCCAAGCCGACCGGTGAGTTCCCGCTCTTCCCGCCCTACGAGGCCGATGTCTACGAGGCCGTCGAAGGCACCGCCAAGCGTGAGCTGGGCGAGGCGCTCTCGATCGCGGACAAGCAGGAGCGCGAGGCGAAGATCGACGAGATCAAGCTCGACGTGCTGTCCCGGCTCGGCGACGATTTCGCCGGCCGCGAAAAGGAACTGGGCGCCGCGTTCCGCTCGGTCACCAAGAAGCTGGTGCGCCAGCGCATCCTGACCGACGGCTTCCGCATCGACGGTCGCGGGCTCGCGGACATCCGCGCGCTCTCCGCCGAAGTCGCCGTGGTGCCGCGCGCGCACGGTTCGGCGCTGTTCGAGCGGGGCGAGACCCAGATCATGGGCGTCACCACCCTCGACATGGTGAAGATGGCCCAGCAGGTCGACTCGCTCGGCCCGGAGACCAGCAAGCGCTACATGCACCACTACAACTTCCCGCCGTTCTCCACCGGCGAGACCGGTCGCGTCGGTTCGCCGAAGCGCCGCGAGATCGGCCACGGCGCGCTCGCCGAGCGGGCCCTGATGCCGGTGCTGCCGAGCCAGGAAGAGTTCCCCTACGCCATCCGTCAGGTCTCGGAAGCGTTGAGCTCCAACGGTTCCACCTCGATGGGCTCGGTCTGCGCCTCGACCCTGTCGCTGCTGAACGCCGGTGTGCCGCTGAAGGCGCCGGTCGCCGGCATCGCGATGGGTCTGGTGTCGGACACGATCACCAACGACAAGGGCGAGGACGAGGTGCGCTACGTCGCGCTGACCGACATCCTCGGCGCCGAGGACGCTTTCGGCGATATGGACTTCAAGGTCGCGGGCACCAAGGAGTTCGTCACCGCGCTGCAGCTCGACACCAAGCTGGACGGCATCCCGTCGCAGGTGCTGGCCGGTGCGCTGAGCCAGGCGCACGACGCGCGCAACACCATCCTGGAGGTCATGGCCGAGGCCATCGACACCCCGGACGAGATGAGCCAGTACGCGCCGCGGGTCACCGCGATCAAGATCCCGGTCGACAAGATCGGCGAGGTGATCGGGCCCAAGGGCAAGGTGATCAACCAGATCACCGAGGAGACCGGCGCCAACATCTCGATCGAGGACGACGGCACGGTCTACGTCGGTGCGACCAACGGCCCCGCGGCGCAGGCGGCGATCGACCAGATCAACGCCATCGCGAACCCGCAACTGCCGAAGGTCGGCGAGCGCTTCCTCGGCACGGTCGTCAAGACCACCGCCTTCGGCGCGTTCGTCTCGCTGCTGCCGGGCCGCGACGGCCTGGTGCACATCTCGAAGCTGGGCAACGGCAAGCGCGTGGCGAAGGTCGAAGACGTGGTGAACGTCGGCGACAAGCTGCGCGTGGAGATCGCCGATATCGACAACCGCGGCAAGATCTCGCTGGTGCCGGTCGAAGAGGAGGCTGCCGAAACGGCCGCCGCGCCTGCCGATGCCGAGACCGTTGATGCGGGCGCGGCAGGGGCAGAGTAGTACTTGTCTCTGTGACGAAGAAGAAGACGACAGCCCCTCTGCTCCGCCGCGAGCAGGGGGGTTCGTCTGTGGAGCTGCGGGCGAACATGATTGATCCCGGCGTACAGCGCACCGTGCTACCCGGCGGGCTGCGCGTGGTCACCGAGCATGTGCCCGGCGTGCGTTCGGCATCGATCGGCGTCTGGGTGGGCGTCGGTTCGCGCGACGAAGGTCCGACCGTCGCCGGTGCGGCCCACTTCCTCGAGCACCTGCTGTTCAAGGCGACGCCGACGCGCACCGCGCTCGACATCGCGCAGGCGATGGACGCGGTCGGCGGCGAGCTCAACGCGTTCACCGCGAAAGAGCAGACCTGCTACTACGCGCACGTGCTCGACGAGGATCTGCCGCTGGCCGTCGACATGGTCTCCGATGTGGTGCTCAACGGGCTGTGCCGCGCCGCCGACGTCGACGTGGAACGGCAGGTGGTGCTCGAGGAGATCGCCATGCGCGACGACGACCCGGAGGACGTGGTCGGCGACTCGTTCCTGTCCGCGCTGTTCGGCGATCATCCGATCGGTCGGCCGGTGATCGGCTCCATCGAATCCATCGAATCGATGCACGCGGCGCAGCTGCGCGGCTTCCACCTGCGGCGCTACCGGCCGGACCGGATGGTCGTCGCGGTCGCGGGCAACGTCGAACACGACCACACGGTGGAGCTGGTGCACCGGGCGTTCCAGAATCGGCTCGATCCGGCGGCGCAACCCGCCAAACGGCGGGAGGGCCGGTTCCGGCCGCAGAGCGATCCCGAATTGCAGTGGAGCCACCGCGACAGCGAGCAGGCGCATCTGGCGTTCGGGGTGCGCGCCTTCGGGCGGCACGAGGGCGAGCGGCGCTGGCCGCTCTCGGTGCTCAACACCGTGGTCGGCGGCGGACTGAGTTCCCGGTTGTTCCAACGCATCCGGGAGGAACGCGGGCTCGCCTACTCGGTGTACTCGAGTGTGGACACCTTCGCCGACACCGGCGCGTTCTCGGTGTACATCGGCTGCCAGCCGGAAAATCTCGGCAAGGTGGCTTCGTTGGCCCGCGGCGTGCTCGAAGAGGTTGCGGCGGACGGCATTTCCGATGCCGAGTGCGCCCGCGCCAAGGGGTCGTTGCGTGGTGGTCTGGTGCTGGGCCTGGAGGATTCGGCGTCCAGGATGAACCGCATCGGCCGCAGCGAGCTCAGCTACGGCAACCATCGCAGTGTGTCGGAAACGCTGGCCCGGATCGACGCGGTCACCACCGACGAGGTCTCGGCGATCGCGCGTACTCTGCTGGCCCGCCCCTTCGCGGCCTCGATCGCGGGCCCCTACAAGCGGACTCGGGAAATCCCCGCGGCCGTGCGGCGGCTGGTCGAAGGCTAGGGCGCTCGCGCCGGCGGGTCAGGCGCCGGCGCGGTTCGCGGCGTCGACGATCGAGGGGAGCAGGCCGGGGAGGGCGGCTTCGACGTCGGTGGCGCGCAGGCGCTGCCAGATCTGGCCCTCGACGATCACGCGCTCGATCACGCCTGCCTCGCGCAGGATCTTGAAATGGTGGGTCGCGGTCGATTTGTTGATCGCGTCGTAGAGCGAGTTGCAGCGCACCGGAGTGCCCGCGCCCGCATTGCTCAGTCGGCGCACCATCTCGAGCCGCACGGGGTCCTGCAATGCGGCGAGCACGGTCGGCAGCGGGGCTACCGGGGGGACATCGACCACCGTATCTTTAGCATCGGTCATGATCCACCTCACTTTGGGGTTTGATGATCGTCGTACCGGATGTATGGTCGAGCTCGGTTCGATCATCATCAAACCTACCCGATCGGAGTTTCGATGGCAGTGACGGTAGCGACACCCGAGACGAGCGAGCGGACCTCGCAGCGCTGGGCATACGCACTGGTCCTGGCCGCGAGCGGGGTGGCGCTCGGGGTGTCCGGCGTGCCCGCCCCGCTGTACGGCATGTATCAGCAGGAGTGGCATTTCTCGCCGCTGACGACGACCTTCGTCTTCGCGGTCTACGCGTTCGCGGCGCTGGCCGCGGTGCTGGTGTCCGGCAAGATCTCCGACGTGGTGGGCCGCAAGCCGGTCCTGCTCGGTGCGTTCGTGACGATGATCGCGGGACTCGCGGTGTTCTTGCTCGCCGACAACGTGGCGATGCTGCTGCTCGCGCGGGCGCTGCACGGGTTCGCGGTCGGCGCGACCGTGGTCGCCGGTGCGGCGGCGCTGCTCGATCTGCGGCCCAAGCACGGCGCGCGCTCGGGTCAGCTGAGCGGCGTGGCCTTCAATGTCGGGATGGCCGTGGCGATTCTGGGCTCGGCCCTGCTCGCCCAGTACGCCCCGCACCCGCTGCGCACGCCGTACGTGGCCATCACCTTCGTGTGCCTGCTCATCGGTATCGGCATCATCGCGCTGGAGGAGCCGCACACCGCCCGCATCGCCGGACGCATCCGGATCGCCAAACCGGCTGTGCCGCAAGAAATTCGCGGTGACTTCTGGTTCTCCGCACTCGGTGTGATGGCGGCCTGGTCGGTGCTGGGCGTGCTGCTGTCGCTGTACCCGTCGCTGGCCTCGGCCGAAACCGGCATCCACAACCTGGTTTTCGGCGGCGCGGTGGTCGCCTCGACCGCGGTGGCCGGGGCCACCTCGCAGTTGTTCGCGACCGCGATTCCCGCGCGGCGCGCGGCGATTCTCGGCGACACCGGCATGGCGATCGCGCTCGTGCTCACCGTGCCCGCGCTGCACACCGGTAACTGGATCGTGGTGCTGGCGGCCGGCGTGCTGCTCGGGGCGACGTTCGGCCTGGGCTTCGGCGGCTCGCTGCGGCACCTGTCCGAGGTTGTGCCGCAACACAAGCGGGGCGAAACCATGTCGGCGTACTACCTGCTCGCCTACACGGCGATGGCATTGCCGACCATTCTCGCCGGCTGGGCGGCCACCACATGGGGACTGAGCACCGTGTTCCCGTGGTTCGTCGGGGTCGTCGCGCTGGCCTGCCTGGCCGCGGCCGGCCTGGGCGTGCGGCGCAATCGCGCGACGGCTCGGCAGTCCGCGTAAGGGCGGATTGGCATTTTCCGCCGTCGATCGGCTAGAGTTCCATCTCGCATCACGGAGCGATCCGAGAGGCGAACGCGGATGTAGCGCAGCTGGTAGCGCATCACCTTGCCAAGGTGAGGGTCGCGGGTTCGAATCCCGTCATCCGCTCAATTCATTCGATGAGCCGCTGTTCCCGCCGCGGCACCGCGGCCGCGGTTTCCTCTTTCGTCAACAGCCCGGCCATGAATCCGAGCACGTCCGGGTCTTCGAGTGGTTTCCACTGCGGCGCAAGAAGTTTCATATAGCGCTCGACATACAGCAGCTGCTTGCCGACCAGCACCAATTCGCGCGGCAGCTTGGCCTCGTAGATCCTGGCCACCTCGGCGAGGCGGCGACCGAGCTGGGTATAGGACAGCGCGCCGAGATCGGACTTCTGCAAGGGGGCGGTGACCGACCGGATATCGCGGGCCGCGCGCTTGACATTGCCCGGGCGCCGGACCGCGCCCATCTCGAAAATGGTGCGGCCCGCCGCCTCGAAGTCGTTGTGCACCATCAGTTCCACCACGAGCCGGCGCAACAGCAGCCGGGTCCGGTCGTCGAAACGGCCGACGATGCCCCAATCCAGGAACACGACCTTGCCCGCCGCGTCGACCAGGACGTTGCCCGCGTGCAGATCGCCGTGGAACAGCCCGGCCCGGAACGCCGACTCCAGCAGCGAGAGCAGGATCGTCTTCAGCAACGCGGCGCCTTGGCACCCCGCGGCCCGCACGGCGGCGACATCGTCGATGCGGACCGCATCGACGTACTCCATCGTCAGCACCTTCGTGGTGCTGAGTTCCGGATACACCCGCGGCACCCGCACCTGAGCCGCGAACGGGGTGTTCGCAATGAATCGCGGCCACTCGGTCATCGCCGTGGCCTCGGTGTGGAAATCGATCTCGTCGTTGAGGTTGGCCGCGAAATCGGCCACGATATCGCGCGCGCCGAGCATGCGGCCGTACTCGGACAGCTCGAGCAGTTGCGCCGCGCGTTCCAGGATCTGCAGGTCCGCGGCGAGGCGGGCCTTGATGCCGGGCCGCTGGATCTTCACCACCACCTCGGTGCCCGAAGGCAGCGTCGCCCGGTGCACCTGCGCGATCGAGGCCGATGCGATCGGTGTGGGATCGAAATGCGCGAACAGCTGTGCGGGTGGCGCGCCCAGCTGCTCGGTGAGCAGCGTCCGGATCGCCGCCGGATCGGCCGGCGGCACCCGATCCAGCAGGGTGCGGAACTCGTTCGACAGCGTCTCCGGGAAGACTCCGGGGCTCGACGCGATGAGCTGACCGAGCTTGACGTAGGTGGGCCCCAGCGCGGCGAATCGGTTGCGCGCCTCGTGTGCCGCCCGATTCGCCAGCGGCCGCCCGTCGCGGCGGGTGAACAGCAGGCGTGCGCCGCCGCGGGTGGCCTGCCACAGGGTCGCGCCGACCCGCGCGGTCTCGGTGCCGATCGACACCGGCTGCAACCGAAGTGGCGTGGTGGCGCCCGATGGGGCCATCGATCCTCCGTCGTCGGTGCGCGCGCCCGGCCGCTCGCTCACGGCACGCGCGACTGCCTGCATACCCGAACCCAGAATAGGCGTTCGGGCGGTGATCGGAACGACCGGCGGATCGAGCGTGTCCGGGCGGGTCAGGCGAGCAGGCGGACCACTTCGCGGGCGCTGCCCCACGAGAGGCTGACACCCATGCCGTCGTGGCCGTAGTTGTGCACCACGCGGGCGCCGCCGAGCTGCTCCTCGTCGAGCCGGGCGGCGGTGCGGCCCGGGCGCAGGCCCACCTCGTGGCCGACCACTTCGGCGTCGGCCAGCCGCGCGTCGACCTCGATGGCGCGGCGCAGGATGCGTTCGTCCAGTTCGGGATCGGGGTCCAGACTCCAGCGGCCCGGATGCCGGGCGCCGCCGAGGATCAGGCGCTCGCCGTGCGGAAAGATGCCGGTCCACTCCGGTTCCTCGACGAACTCGACGTAGAAATCGGTGAGACCAGGGTTGCGCAGGATGACGTGCTGGCCGCGCACCGGCTGGACCTCGGCATCGCCGACGAGCTTGCCCGCGGCCACACCGGTGCAGTTCACCACGACGGGCGCGGCGGCGGTGGCCTCACCGAGCTCGCGCACGCGGCGCTGTTCGATCTCGATGCCCGCCGCGGACAGCCGATCGGTCAGGTAGTCCAGATAGCGCGGCAGGTCGATGAGCGGTGCGGTGCACCACAATCCCACCAGCATCCCCTCGGGCAGCTCGTCGGCCCGGCAGAACTCGGCCTCGCCGAGATCGTCCATCCAGTGCGGCGGTTCGGCCGACAGATTCGACACCTGGAGTCCGCGTTCGAAATGCACGCCCGACGCGGGTTCCTCGGCGAGCCGGGCGAGTTCGGCGAAGGAGACCCGGCTCCACGCCAGATCCCGCGGCGTGTGCCCCGGCCCCCACAGACCGCTCGCGACGGCGGAGGTGGTCTGCCGGGGCGGCAGCTCGGCCCACACCCGAACCCGATGGCCTGCCTCCGCCAGGCACACCGCCGTGGTCAATCCGATCACGCCCGCCCCGAGCACCAAAACATCATCAGCCATCTCGTGACGGTACCCACGAATACCCCTCGCGGACTTGAAAAGAACGGAATGGCGGCGTCAATGACTCTGTGCGGGATCAAGATTCGCAAGGCCGGGGCGGGCGCGGCGGACCACCGTTCAGTCGGTCGGCACCGCGGTTTCCTGGATGATCCGCCAGCGGTAGCGCGGGGGTGCGCCGTCGGTGGTGAGAACCGCGGTGCTGCGGCGGTCGGTGTGTTTGCCGTCGAAGTGATGGCGCTCCAAGAACCGGACCACGGTCACGCTGCCCTCGACGAGCAGCAGTTCCACATCGTCGATCTCGATGTCGAGACCGGGCCTGGAGTTCTTGGCGCGGCGCAATCCGGACAGCAATTCCGATTGGCTCACTCGAGCCCCGTCCAGGGTCACCATCGAGAACGAGTCGTGCTGGGTCGCCGCGAACTGCTCCAGCACCTCCTGGTCCGCATCGGTGCCCAGCCAGGCCGACAACAGCGCGTGTACGTGCTCGACCTCGGCGACCGGGTCGAGGGAATCGGAAGCAGACATAACGGCACCCTACTCGAGCAACCACACCGCAATGCCCCGGCACGCGGACCCGGTGGCAAGAGGACATGCTGGAATGAGTTGGGGCACTGTGCTAGCCGATCTTGTCCGGTAGTCGGCAGGCGGCAATCCGGCTACCATGCGCTAATGCGATGGGGGAGGTTGGGCGACCGACTGCACCGCGCGGCGTTACTGCTTGCGGTGTCGATGGCGGTCGTCGGCGGGCTCGCCATCGCGGCACTCACCTGGTGGTTGCTGTGGCTGGGCTTCGGCGCCACCGCCGAGCAGCCGAACCGGCTGGACCTCACCAAGATCGCGCTGGCGGTCGCGGCGGGTGTCGGCGGCGCCGTCGCGCTGGCGGTGGCCTACCGGCGCCAGCGCGACCTGGAGCGCGGCCGCTTCGCCGACATGTTCGGCGCCGCCGCGCGGCAGCTCGGGGACGCCGACGTGGCGGTCCGCATCGCCGGGGTCTACGCGATGGCCGGCGTCGCCGACGACTTCCGCGCGCCGAGCCGGCGCCAGCAGTGCGTCGATGTGCTGTGCGGTTACCTGCGGCTGCCCTACGACCCGGTCGCCGGGGCGAACCACCTTGTGTCGCAGGCGGAAACGGTGGACGAATCCGGGCTGAAGGTCGAGCGGGTCTATCAGTTCCGGCAGAACGATCGCGAAGTCCGCCGCACGATCGTCAAGGTGATCGCCGATCACCTGCGCCGCTCGGCCGAGATCTCCTGGTCGCACTGCGAGTTCACGTTCAATCGCGCCGTGCTCGAGCAAGCCGACTTTCGCGACGCCGTGTTCGCGGGACGGCACACCTCCTTCGCCGGGGCGCTGTTCACCGGGCGCACCACGTTCGAGCACGCCGTCTTCGCCGGTCCGCACGTCACGTTCCGGGATGCGCGGTTCCAGGACGGGCCGGTGCTGTTCGAGCGGGCGCAGTTCGGCTCGGTCCGCGGCGAGAAAGGGGAGCGCGCGAGTTACGGCACCACGTTCGACGGCGCGGACTTCGACTGTTCGGTGTCGTTCGAGCACGCGGTCTTCTTCGGCCCGCGCACCAGCTTCACCGGAATGCGCTGCACCGGGGCGCGAACCTCGTTCCAGGACACGAAGTTCCAGGCGGAGGTCACCGCGTTCGACCGCGCCACGCTCGATGGTCAGCACCTCGCGTTCACCGGGGCGGAACTGACGAGCGCCCGGATCACCTTCGCGGGCACCAACTTCGAGGCGGGCACGGTCGCCTTCGACGAGACCCGGATCGGGGCCCCGGCGCGCATGCGCAACCGGGGGACCCGGGAGACCGATTTCCGCCGCGCGGAATTCCACGGCACGACCACCTTCGCGGGCACCACGTTCGCGGGCCGCTCGGTGGACTTCACCGAGGGCGACTTCTTCGGCGACATCTCCTTCGTGGGCGCGCGGTTCAGCGCGGGCGAGGTGCGTTTCGATCGGCCCAAGGCCTGGGTCGGGATCCATTTCGACTGGGACGACATCCCGACCCGCAAACCGCAGAACGTGAAACCGAATCCGTGGCCGCCGGAGCCGCCCGACGAGTGAGCTCTACTCGGGGACGACCGCAGGGTAGGGGCGCAACGCGGGCCACGTCTGCGTGGTCAGCTTGCCCAGGGTGTATTTGGTGAGCAGGTCTTCGGCGATCTTTCGCGCGATGAGCTGGTACACCGCCTCGGTGGGGTGGGCCAGATCGCTGGTGGTGAGGAAGCGGCGGAACACCGGCTCGACCGGGTCGCGCTGCCCCAGATAGTGCACCGGAACGCCGTGCTCCTGAGCGAAACCCTTCAGATCGAACGCGTCCTGGTGCTCGGCGACGAACTTCATCCACGCGTTCATCCGGACCAGCGTGATGTTGTCCTTCTTCGCGCCGGGGCCGGGATCCTCGGCGGTCGAGGGCCAGTGCGTGGCGATGTAGTCGAGCTGATCGTTGAAGCGGACCGTGTTCGCCTCGAACTTGTCCACCTGCTTGCGCTTGCCGTCGGCGATCTGATCGAGGAAGCGGATCGAGATGGTCGGGCTCGGCAGATCGATGAGCAGGAAATGCTCCTGGTCGCGGTTGCCCGAGGCGTTGGCGATGCGGTCGACCAGCCCCTTGATCTCCTCGATGATGGGTGTGATGCCGGTGCCGTCCTTGTTCGACTCGAAGTAGCCGACCCGGTAGACCTCCCGCTCGCCCATCACCAGGCCCGCGCCGCGTTCGGCGGTGACGATGTCGTTCAAGCCGATCCAGATGATGTGCAGGGTGTGCCCGCGATAGTTCGCGCCCATCGCCCGGCGCGCCGCCAGGTACGCCTCGATCTCGTCCTTCAGATAACCCAGCGCACCGGCCTTGGGCTTCCAGTCCGAGGCGGCGATCGCCCCGCCTTCGGCGTAATTGGCATAGAACAGTGGCGGATTCGCGTTCGTGTCCGTCTTCAGCAGCATCGAGCGGGTGGTCAGGCTGCGGTGCGGCAGGGTCGCGCTTTCGGTCGCGTCCTTGTCACCGCGGACCAAGGGGTCCGCGCCGGTCCACTCGACCAGGAAGTCGGTCCAGTTCTTCCCGTCGCTGAAACGCCCGATCTCGTTGGTCCGCATCGCTTTCAGCGCACGGGCGAACAAACCGGTCGGCGCTTCGCGCTTGTTACCGACGTCCGACAGACTGTCGCCGAGCACGATCAAATTCTGCACCGCAGTTGGCATGGCAAACTCGCATATCGCAAATACAAAAAGGCGCAAGGCCTTCCGGACATGACGAGAATACGCAGTCGCCGGGTGCGGCACGCCGAACTCGAAAAACAAACCGGGACAGTCGAATTCGAGTGGAGTGATAGAAAAGAATAAAAATGGATAGTGTCCCGGGCCGGGGCGGCGCCCGTGCGGACGCCGCCCCGCGCCGCTAGCTCGGCCAGCCGCCGTAGGGCACCGTGATCAATTCCAGGAAGTGGCCGTTGGGGTCCAGGAAGTAGACGCCGCGACCACCGTCGTTGTGGTTGATCTCGTTGACCCCCTGTTGGCGGGGATCGGCCCAGTGCTCCAGTGTGTAACGCCGGATCTTGGCGTAGGCCGCGTCGAATTCGGCCTCGCTGATCAAGAAGGCATAGTGCTGGGGTGATATCTCGGTGACGTGCGGTGGCACATTCGCGAAATCGAACGTGACTCCGTTGTCCAGCGGCAGCGGGATGAACGGGCCCCATTCGGCGCCGAGTTCGGTACCCAGGATGTCTGCCCAGAATTCTGCGGTCACCCGGCTATCGCGGCAACCGACAATGGTGTGATTGAACTGTACTGACAGGGGATTGCTCCTTGTGTCGTGACGGTCCCGACCCCGGGCTCGGTACAAGGCGGCCAACGGGAGCACCGTCACGGTCGACGACGCTAGCAAACATCCGACGGATTTCGCCAGCATCCCGTGACACAGACCATGTTTCGGCTCTGGGGGCAGCGGTCAGGCCCGGGAGACGCAGCTCGGCGCGGCGTACGTGGCTCGGCTCGGCGGACGTGGCTCGGCGCGGCGGGCACCGCTCAGCGCGGCAGCCGCAATTCGGCGCGGTAGCCGCCGTCGGCGCACGGTCCGGCGGTGAAGCTGCCGCCGAGCAGTTCCGCCCGTTCGCCGAGGCCCACCAATCCGTGTCGGGAACTGGGCAGTCGCATCGCGGGCCGGGTGGGCCGGGAATTGGTGACGGTGACGCCGAGATGGTCGGCGCCGTGCCACAGCCGCACCGCGGCGGTCGCGCCGGGCGCGTGTTTGCGGACGTTGGTCAGCGCTTCCTGCACCGTCCGATAGATCGTGCGCTGCGCGGGCGCGCCGAGGTCGGCCGGCAGATCACCGCTGAATTCGACCTGAATACCGCTGGAGTCGAGCAGCTTTCGCAGATCGGCCAGGGTCGGCTGCGGGGTCAGCTCGGTGCCCTGGCCGCCCGCGGCGCGCAGCAGGGTGACCATGTGGCGCAGCTCGTCGAGGGTGTCCACGCTGAGCCTGCGAATGGTGCGCGCGGTCTCGGCCGCGGCCGGGTCGGTGGTCGCGACCTGTAATGCGCCCGCGCTCACGGCGATCAGGCTCACCTGGTGCGCGACGACATCGTGCATTTCCCGGCCGATCTGCGCGCGTTCGCGGGCCAGCACGGCTTGGGCGTGCAGCAGGCGTTCATGGTCGCGGGCCGCCTCGATCTCGGAGAGCCGGGTGGACAACTCGCGGCGGGTCCGCATCAATTGGCCGAGCAGCACCGGAGCGCCGGCCCAGGCCAGGGAATAGACGAGCGAGACGAGGGTGTCCGGCGTGCGGTAGTCGTCCGAGCCCGGCCAGGGAAACGCCGCGGCGACGGCGGTGGCGAGCGCGGCGCACGTCAGCAGCGCGCGGTTCCTGGTGCGGTCGGCCAGCGTGTACAGGGCGATCGCGGGCGCGGCCAGCACGGCGAGCAGCAGGCTCGCGGGCAAGGTCAGCAGGAAGGCCACCAGTGGAAAGCGTCTGCGCAGCAGCAGGCCCGCGCACGCGATACCGCCGGCGATGCGCGCGCTGACGGTGCCGTCGTCACCGTCGACGTACACGTCGGCCGCGGCGACGACGACCAGCGCGAGGTCGACCAGCCAGGGGTTGATCCGGTTCACGGCAGTAGTCCGGCGCGCTGGGCGAGCAGCGCCGCTTGCACCCGGCTGCTCACGCGCAGTTTGGTGAAGATCGCGCTGACATGGTCTTTCACCGTGCCGACGCTTAGATGGATCTGCTGCCCGATCTCGGCGTTGGACAGTCCCGCGGCCAGTTCGACGAGCACCGCGCGTTCGCGTTCGGTCAGCCGCTCGACGCGCGCGGCCTCGGCGTCGAACTCGGCGGTGGTGGCCGGTTCGGCATTACGCAACAGCGCCGCGGACGCCTTCGGCGACAGCACGACACCGCCGGCGGCGAGCGTGCGCGTCAGTTGGGCGAGTTGCTCCGGCTCGGTATCCTTGAGCACGAAACCTGCTGCGCCCGAACGCAATGCGGAAAGGATGTATTCGTCGGTGTCGAAGGTGGTCAGCATCGCCACCACGGGAGCCTCGGGCAGCGCGCGCAGCAGGCGCAGCACCGCGAGCCCGTCGACGTCGGGCATCCTGATATCGAGCAGCACCACGTCGGGCCGTTCCCGCTCGACCGCCGCCACCGCCTCCGAACCGGTCGCCGTGGCCACCACCTCGATATCGGCCGCGGCGTTCAGGATCAGCTCGAATCCGGAGCGCACCAGCGCCTCGTCGTCGACGACCACCACCCGAATCATTCGCTCATACCCTTTTCGCCGTCGTTGCCCGCTCCCTGTCGAGCCTAGATCTGCCCTGTTCACCGGGCTGCGCACGACCCCGGCGGACAGCCGGACGGCGGGGGTGGACCAGCCGATCGGCGCAGCGGCGCGGCCGACGGGCGGACCGGCTCCGGACCTGCGCCGGATACCCGCCGCGCGGTCCGTCGCCGAGGCTGAAGAACATGGCACACCATGGTGTTCCGGCCGCGTCGGTCGCGACCGGACCGGAGCGTGCGGCAGGTGGTCGGCGGGACGGGGTCGCGGCGGTGACGGTGCAGCGGGGGTGGACCGGGATGACGCCGGCTGAGGTGGCGCGGGTCGAACCCGCGGACGGCGCGACGGCCCGTGCGGCCGGACGGCTGATCGGGGTCGATCTCGCTCGCGGGATCGCGGTGCTCGGCATGTTCGCGGCTCACCTCGGGCCGACACCCGACCACGGCGGGGTCGTCGGGTTCGTCATGGAGCTGGCGCACGGGCGGTCCTCCGCGCTGTTCGCGTTCCTCGCCGGATTCTCGATCGTGCTGATCACCGGGCGGCGGGTGCCCAAGACCGGGCGCGACGGCCGCCAGGCGGTGGTGAAAGTCCTGATCCGGGCGGGCATCCTGCTGGTGGTCGGCACCGGGCTGACCGCGCTCGGCACGCCGGTCGAGGTGATTCTGGCCTACTACGGGTTGTATTTCGTGCTGGCGCTGCCGCTGTCGCGGCTGCGCGCCATGACGCTGGCGGTGCTCGCCGCGCTGAGCGCGCTCGTGTTGCCGCAGATCTGGTTCCTGGTGACCGATGCACCGCCCGGCTGGTTCGACGCCGTCGACGGCCACGATCCGCTCGCGTGGGCCAGCGGTCGCGGCGACGCGGTCGGCAGCCCCGGCGGGCTGATCGGCCTGCTGTTCACCGGCAGCTATCCGGCGCTGACCTGGCTGCCGTTCGTGCTCGCGGGCATGGCGGTGGCGCGACTAGACCTGTCCGACAGGGTGATTCGGCTCCGGGTGCTGGCGGTCGGGATCGCGCTCGCGGTACTGGGTTACGGCGGCTCCGCGGTGGCGTTGCGGGTGGTACCCGGTACGGTGCCGTCGGCCGGGCTGATGGATGCGCCGTGGTGGTCCGATCTGGCCGAGGAACAGCCCGGCTGGCGGGAGCAACTGGTCGCGGTGCCGCACAGCGAGACGACGCTGTCGATCGTCGCGAACACCGGTGTGGCCATCGCGGTCCTGATCGCCGGTGTGCTGGCGTGTGCTCGGTCCGGCTGGTTCCGCCGGGTGAGCGCGCCGCTGATCGCGGTCGGCACCATGTCGTTGACCGCGTATGTGTTCCATATCGTCGCCGTGGCGATCCTCGGCATCGACACGCTCCCCGCGGACAGTCTTCCGGTGCTGCTCGGCCTCAGCGCGATCATCCTGATGTTCGCCTACTGCTGGACCCGCTTCTTCGCCCGCGGCCCGCTCGAATGGTTGCTGCACCGGGCCACCGCCGTGGCCGGGCGGGTCCGGTGATCGTCCGACGGGGTCTGTGCCAGGGACAGTGCGGGCGGTAGCGTCGGCGGAATGAAGATTCGTGGGGCGGTCCTGGAGCAGATCGCGGCGCCCGTGCCGTTTGCCGAATCGACGCCGATCCGGGTGAGTGAGCTGGAACTCGGCGCGCCCGGTCCGGGTGAGCTGCTGGTTCGGATCGAGGCGGCCGGGCTGTGCCATTCGGACCTGTCCGTGGTGGACGGCAACCGGGTGCGCCCGGTGCCCATGTTGCTCGGGCACGAGGCGGCAGGCCGGGTCGAGGCGATCGGACCGGGGGAGAGCGACCTCGCGCTCGGACAGCGCGTGGTGATGACCTTCCTGCCGCGGTGCGGCGAGTGCGCGGGCTGCGCGACCGACGGGCGCACGCCGTGCGTGCCCGGCAGCGTCGCCAACAACGCGGGCGAACTGCTCGGCGGTGGCCGGCGGCTGCACCGCGACGGTGCGGAGGTACACCACCATCTGGGCGTGTCCGCCTTCGCCACGCACGCCGTGGTGGATCGCCGATCGGTGGTTCCCGTGGCCGACGACGTGCCGCCCGAGGTGGCCGCCGTGCTCGGCTGTGCGGTGCTGACCGGCGGTGGCGCGCTGCTCAATTCGGCGAAGCCGGGGCCCGGCGACCGGATCATGGTGGTCGGGCTCGGCGGTGTCGGCATGGCCGCGGTGCTCGTCGCGGTATCGCTCGCGGCCGCCGGGCACGAGGTGATCGCCGTCGACACGGTGCCGGAAAAGCTGAGCCTGGCCACGGAATTGGGTGCCACCGCGGCGTACACCCCGGGGCAGGTGGCCGAACTCGGCGTGCAGGCGGAGATCGTCGTGGAGGCCGCGGGCAATATCCGCGCCTTCGAAACCGCGGTCGCCGCAACGGCTCCCGGCGGTACCACGGTCACCGTCGGGCTGCCCGCGCCCGACGCGCGCGCCACCATCTCGCCGCTCGCCCTGGTCGCGCAGGGTCGGTCGATCGTCGGCAGCTACCTCGGCTCCGCCGTGCCCGCCCGCGACATCCCGGCCTACGTCGACATGTGGCGCGCGGGCAGGCTACCGGTCGAGCGGCTGGTCTCCGCGCATATCGGGCTCGACGAGATCAACCGTGCCATGGACGAATTGGCCGCGGGCCACGCGCTGCGCCAGGTGATCGTCTTCGACTGAGCGCAGCACTGCGCCGGACCTCGAGTTCCGGGTGCGCCCGGCGTTGTCAGCCCTCCAGCGCGTCCACGAAACGGCTCAGCAGGCGAGCGAATTCGGCGCGCTCGGCGGCGGTCCAGTCGGCCATGGCCGCGGCCATCGCCGACCGCCTGCCCGCCTCGGCGACGGCGATGGCGCGGTCGCCGTCGGCGGTGAGCCGCAGGACCGAGCGGCGACCGTCTCGCTGATCGGCGGTCCGTTCCAGTAGTCCGAGGGAAACCGCCTGTGCGACAAGGCGGCTCGCGCGCGGTTGATCGACGCCCAACGCGGCGGCCAGCATGGTCACCGTGCGACTCGGGTCGGCGGCGACCGCGTCCAGCGCCCGGAACACGGCGACGGGGATGGGGGAGTCGCGACCGAGCGCGCCCCGGGTCTGCCTGCGCCGGATCCGGACCATCGCCGCCGCCACGGCCGCGGTGACCTCGTCCTGCTCTGTCATCGCTGCTCCCTCGTCCGCTCTTTCGTCACTCGGATTTGCATGTAATCTTACATGCAGTTGCACTTATGCATGCTTGGAGGAGTCATGGCTGTACAGCGCCGGATCGGGTGCTGGCTCGTCGAACTCGATCGCCTGATCAACGAGCGATTCGACGAGGACCTCGCCGCGGGCGGATTGAGTCGCAGGCACTGGCAGATCCTGCATTCGCTGGCCGACGGGCCGCAGCCGGCGGCGGAGGTGCGGGCCGCGCTCGACGCGTTCCTGGCCGACGAAGCGGCGTGGGACGAGGAGGTCGCGGCCCTGGTGGCGGACGGCTCGGTCGTCGCCGAGGCGGGCACGCTTGCGCTGACCGATGCGGGACGAAACATGCACGCGCAGGCCTGGATTCGGATCCGGGCGCGACGCCGCGCGATGACCGAGGGGGTCAGCGACGAGCAGTTCGCCGACACGCTGTGGGTGCTGCAGAAGATGGCCGCCAATATGTCTGGCGCTGCGCCCGAGCGGCGCGTAGCCTTGGATTGACCAGAGTAGTCATAATAGTCGAAACGGGGATCGGATGACTCGGAAGCGGCCGCAGCGCCCGGACATCGTGTGGCCGCTCGCCGACGCGAAGGCTCGACTGTCCGAGTTGATCGACACCGTAGAGCGGGAGGGGCCGCAAGTGATCAGCAAGCACGGACGTGAAGTCGCGGTAGTCGTGCCCATCGACGAATGGGACCAGAAGACAAGCCGGAAGGGCAGTCTCGCGGAGTTCTTCGCCGATTCGCCGCTGCGTAATTCCGGTCTAGAGATCGAACGTATCCGGTCGGAACTGCGCGACATCGACCTGTGAAAAACTACGTTCTCGACACCTGTGCCGTGTCGGAATGGATGAAGCCGCAACCGGATCCGGGCCTCATCCGTTGGTTGCACACAGCGGATGAGGACCGGCTCCACCTCAGCGTCATCACCCTGGGGGAGATTCGGAAGGGCATCGAAAAGCTACCGGATTCGCCCAAGCGGCAGCGGCTGGTGGAGTGGTTGACGGAGTCGTTGCTCACCCGCTTCGGGCGGCGCATCTTGCCGGTCGATGCGGTGGTGGCCCAAGCCTGGGGACGCCTGGCGGCCAGGCTCGAGCAAGGTGGGACGTCCGTTGAATCGGCGGATGTGTTGATCGCGGCAACTGCGGAGTCGCACGGCTTCACGGTTGTCACTCGTAATGTGAAGCATTTCGAGCCGACCGGCGTTCCGCTGGTCTGCCCATGGGGTGAATAGTCAAGTGCGGCTGAGGAACTCGGTCACCAAGGCGATGTAGTCGGCGGTGCGGCTGATCGCCAGGGAGTGGCCGCCCTCGGCGAACGTGCGGTATTCGGAGCCCGGATGTAGCTCGCGTAGGCGATCGGTGTGGGTGGTGGTGATCAGCGGATCGTCGTCCGCACGGAAGATCAGCGTCGGCCCCGACCAGGCAGGGCCGCGCAGGAGATCGTCGACCTGCTCGGCGAGTTCCAGGAGCAGCCCATACGAATTCGCGGAGCCGACACTGCCGTGCACATCGGACGCGCGCAGCACCTGATCGATCCAGAACTCGGCCTCGTCGGAATCCTTCCAGGTGGCGCGCAACGCGGTCTGGATCGCCTCGCGGGTTTCCGGCCACGGCGTCGCCAACGTGACCTCGATCCGCGCCCGCAGCCGGTCCACATCCTCGGAGCCGTACAAACCCGTGCTCGAGAACGTCAGTGATCGGACGCGCTCCGGAACCCGGCGCGACAGCAGCTCGGCGTACATGCCACCCGCGGACTGTCCCACCACATGCGCCCGCTCGATGCCCTCCGCGTCGAGCACCGCCACCAATCCGTCGACCAGCTCGGCGCACGAGGAGATACTCGACGGATAGTCGGGCGCGATCGTCCGGAACCGTGGCGTCAGCGCGAGCGCCACATCCAGCCAGCCGATACCGATCCCGGCACCGCCGGTGAGCAGCAGTACCGGATCGCCCGCACCGCCCGCGTAATAGTGCCAATCATGGTGTCCGACAGTCGACTTCCGGCTGTCGTGTGCGTCGAGAAATGCTGCTGCCCGGGCCTGAATCGAAGTCACCCTGGTGACCGTAGGGCAGAAAACGGACAGGCGCAATTATGCGCATGTAGCAATGTAAATCACAGAGGTCAGCGAACCGACGCGGCGACCAGGTCGATAGGCTGACACCGACAACGAGGACTGAGGAGATGTGGTGACCATTCGGGTCGGAGTGCTGGGAGCGCGCGGCAAAGTCGGACAGGCCATCTGTGCGGCCGTGGCAGCGGCCGACGACCTGGAGCTGGTCGCGGCCGTCGACAAGGACGACGCGCTCGACACCTTCACCGCGGCGAACACGCAGGTGGTCGTCGACTTCACGCACCCCGACGTGGTGATGGACAATCTGAAGTTCCTGGTGGGCAACGGCATCCACGCGGTGGTCGGCACCACCGGCTTCGACGCGGCCCGGCTCGACGAGGTGCGCGGCTGGCTCGCCGACCGGCCCGAGACCGGCGTGCTGATCGCCCCGAACTTCGCCATCGGCGCCGTGCTGTCCATGCGCTTCGCCGAACAGGCCGCGCGGTTCTTCGACTCCGTCGAGGTGATCGAGTTGCATCACCCGAACAAGGCCGACGCGCCGTCCGGCACCGCCTACCGCACCGCCGGGTTGATCGCCGCGGCCCGCGACAAGGCGGGCGTGGGCCGCAGTCCCGACGCCACCAGCACCGAGCTCGACGGCGCGCGCGGCGCCGACGTCGACGGCGTGCGGGTGCACTCGGTGCGCCTCGCCGGACTCGTCGCCCACCAGGAGGTGCTGTTCGGCACCCAGGGCGAGACCCTCACCATCCGGCACGACTCCATCGACCGCTCGTCCTTCGCGCCGGGCGTGCTGCTCGGGGTCCGGGAGATCGCCGGTCGTCCCGGACTGACCGTCGGCCTCGACCCCTTCCTCGACCTGTGAATACGCACGCGCTGGGCGCGGCGGTGTCCCGGTGAACGCCGCGGCCGCCGAGGGCGACAAGCAGAACCGCGACGTGGTCAAGGTCGTCGCGTTCCTCGCGGTCCTGGTCGTCGTCCTCGTCTTCTATTTCGTGCTGCTCGGCCGAATCGCGTTCAGCCTCATCGCCTCCGGCGAGATCGCCGCGATCCTCATCGGGGTCGGCGTGCTGATCCTGCCGCTGGTCGGGGTCTGGATCGTCACCGCGACCGTGCGGGCCGCGCTGGCCCACCAGCACCTGGCCCGGCGCATGCACGACGAGGGCCGGGAACTCGACATCAGCGAGCTGCCGCGCCGGCCCTCCGGCCGGATCGAACGCGCCGCCGCCGACGAGCTGTTCAACCAGGTCAAAGCGGAATGGGAAGCCGATCCCGACAACTGGCGGGTGTCGTATCGGCTGGCCCGCGCCTACGACTACGCGGGAGACCGCGGGCGGGCCCGCGACACCATGCGCCGCGCCGTCGCGCTGGAACGACTCGAACGCGAACAGCGGGCATAGCCCCCGGACGCGGATAGGCTCGTCGGGTGCCGCAGTTGCTGATCGTTCATCACACACCTTCCCCGCACATGCAGGCGATGTTCGAGGCGGTGGTGTCGGGCGCGACCGACCCGGAGATCGAAGGGGTCGAGGTGGTGCGCCGGGCCGCATTGGGGGTGACCGCTTCGGATGTACTCGCGGCGGACGGCTATCTGCTCGGCAGTCCGGCGAACCTCGGATATATGTCGGGCGCACTGAAACACGCCTTCGACACGTTCTATTATCCGTGCCTGGATTCCACCGGCGGCAGGCCGTTCGGTTTCTATCTGCACGGCAACGAAGGCACCGAAGGCGCCGAACGCGGCGTGACGAGTATCACCACCGGACTCGGCTGGACGCTTGCTGCCGCACCCGTAATCGTCTCTGGGCCACCGGGAAAGGACGACCTCCAGCGGTGCTGGGAACTGGGTGCGACCATTGCCGCCCAGCTTATGGACGTATGACAGATTTTTTCTCCGAAGTAGCTGGCGATGACAATACCTGCCGGTAGTCGACGCGAATGCGGCCCCGATTTCTAGTGTCTGACCATTCCGAGCGCGGGACCTGCATACTGACAGAACGTTGTCGCGGTGGGGATGTGAACGAGTTTGCTCGGGAATGGAGAATTTCAGGTGACGTTGGCCGAAGGGGGCGAAAACGTGTCGCGCCGGATCGGAGTGGTCGAAGACCACGAATCAGTCGCGATCGGGCTGGCCGCCATGCTGGCGCCGGAACCCGATCTCGATTTGGTGCTGACCGCCGGTACGGTGCCGGAACTGCTGGCCGCCGCGCAGAACTTGCCGCAACTCGACCTGGTCATGCTCGACCTACGACTGGCCGACGGGTCGAACCCCGAGGACAACGTGCGCACCCTGCGCGACCGCCTCGGGATCGAGGTGCTGATCTTCACCGGCGCCGACAACGCGTTCCTGGTGCGTTCCGCGGCCCGGGCCGGCGTGCTCGGCGTGGTGCGCAAGTCCGAGGACGTGCAGACCGTGGTCGCGGCCGTGCGCCGCGCGGCCTCGGGCGAACAGGTGGTGACCACCGACTGGGCCGCCGCCATCGACGGTGACCCGCAACTGTCCGATCTGCGCCTGAGTCCGCGACAGCAAGAGGTGCTCACGCTCTACGCGTCGGGTGAGAAAGCCTCCCGCGTCGCGCGGCTGACCGGCCTGTCCGAGCAGACGGTCAACGACTACCTCGGTCGCATTCGGCAGAAGTACGCCGACGCGGGACGTCCGGCGCCGACCAAGACCGACCTGTACAAGCGGGCGGTGGAGGACGGGTGGCTACCGGTGCCCGAGCGGAATTCGCGCACATGACGGTGTCCAGCATGCTGGACACCTCGACGAACTCCCGCTCTGTCTCGCTCGGCCGTTCCGGCCCGAGCCGTTGGCGCCGTGGCATCGTGGCGGCGGCCAAACAGAGTGCGTACGAGGGCGCGTCCGACCGCATCCTGCGGCGCTTCGGCTTGGCGATCGGCATCGCGGGCGTGATCGTCGCGTTGGTGGAGCTGCCGGAGATCGCCGGGCAGAGCCGGTTTCTCGATGCCGGCTGGACCATCGTCACGATGGTGCTCGCGTTCGGGCTGTTCCCGGTGCTCGCCGTGGTGTCGATCAGCCTGAGCAGACAGATGATTCAGCTGGTCGCCGGTGCGGCCGCGGTGAGCTTCCTCGCGGCGCTCGTGGTGATTCCGCTCTCGTATCCGCACCCCGCGCCGGACGTGAGTTCGGTGTGGTTGTACCGGGTGCTCGCGCTCGGCGTGCTCGCGGCCGTGCTCGCCTGGCGGCCGCTGCCCGCCGTCACGTATCTGGTGGTCGGCTCCGCGGTGGCGTCGCTGTCGAACGGGCTGGTGGTGCCGCACACCACGCCGCTGGTGTGGGCGGGTGACTTCGTCCGCGCGGCGGGACTGTGCGCGCTGTTCCTGTGGTGCGCGATCTACGCCAAGGCGGCGGCCGACCGGGTGGATCGGGAGTCGGCGATCGAGAGCAGGCGCGCGGCCGCCGTCGCAGGCGCCGCGGCGCGCGATCGGGAACGCGCCCGCTTCGCCGCGCTGATCCACGATGCGGTGCTCTCGACGCTGCTCGACGCGTCCCGCGCGGGCACCGATTCGCCGGTGCTGCGCAGGCAGGCCGAGCAGACCCTCGAACAGCTCGACGAATGCCGAGTCGGCGAGGCGGAACCGAATCGGCTGGACGCGCAGTCGGCCACCGGCTTCCTGCGCTCGGCCGTGCACGAGGTGAACGCGGGCATCCGCTTCACCGCGCGGCGCTGGTCCGGCTTCGACGATCTGCGGCTGCCGGTCGACGCCGCGGGTACCATCGCCGCCGCGCTCACCGAGGCGGTGCGCAACAGCCTGCGGCACGCCACCGTGGCGGGCCGCGAGGTGCAGCGCACGGTGACGGTGACCATCAGCGCGGGCGGCATCCGGGTCGTATTCCGCGACGACGGAGCGGGTTTCGACATGAGCCAGGTGCCGGCCGACCGGCTCGGCATCTCGGTGAGCATCCTGGGCCGGATGCGCCAGCTCGCCGGTGGCGCGGGTTTCGTGGAATCGCAGCCGGGTGAGGGCACCACGGTGACCCTGGTGTGGGGCAGCGATGGCTGACACCGACGCCGAATTCGGCCTGCGCGATCTGCTCGGGCTGCGGGATCCGGCGGCGGGGCTGTTCCTGCTGATCCTGCAGGCCACCATCGTGCTGTACATGGTGCGCAATTTCAGTGAGTCGCCGCTGATTCCGGCGGCCGCGGCGCTGGCGTTGCTCGCTGCGGCGGGCGTGCTGGTGCTGGTGATTCCGGTGGATCCGCTGCCGTGGCCGGCGACCGTGTTCGTGGCGGCGTCCGGTCCGCTGGCGACCTTGCTCACCTCGTTCGAGGTGGAGCAGAACTGGTCCAAGCAGGTGTGGACGGCGTTCGCGTCGTCCTATGTGCTGGCGGTGCTGGTGCTGCGCGGCAGGCTCGGCGCGGCCTGGCTCGGAGTCGGCGGTGTCGCGGTCGTGATCGCGACCGTCGGTGTGCTCAACGGGGTGCGCGGCGGGGTGATCGCCGGGGCGATCGTGCCCATCGCGACGGTGGCGGGGGTGTCGCTGTTCGCGCTGATCATGCGGCCCACCCAGCGTTCGCTGCGGCTGTTGCGCGAGGAATCGACGATGCGCGCCGCCGCCGAGGCGACGATGGCCGCCGAGAACGGCGAACGCGACCGCCAGCTGGCCCGGCTCGACAAGGTCGCCCGTCCGATCCTGGAGCGCATCGCCGACGGCGTCGAACTCACCGCCGCCGAACGCGAACAGTGCAGGCTGCTGGAAGCCGAACTGCGCGACGGGCTGCGCGCCCCGCAACTGGTCACCGACGAGCTCAGCAGTGCCGCGCGCGGCGCGCGTTCACGCGGGGTCGAGGTGGTGCTGCTCGACGACGGCGGTTTCGCCGGGGTGCCGCGCTGGGTCCGGCAACAGGTGATCGAAGCCGCGACAAAGGAATTGGACGCCGCCAACGCGGGATCGGTCACGGTGCGCGTGCTGCCGATGGGCCGGCGCATTCTCGCCACCATCCTCGCCAACGCCCCCGAACAGGACCGTCGCACCGAGATCGACGCCGCGGGCAGCATCACGGTCTCCACCTAGCACCTCGAGACCGGCTGCCCGGCGACGTTGTCGGTGGGGCATGGCATTGTTCGGGTATGCGGAAGATCAGTGCGGGGGCGGCTCGGCGGATCGCGCTGGGCGCGCAGGGTTTCGCGGCGCGCAAGCCCGCTCGGGCCACCCGCCGCGCGGTGCTCGGGGTGCTGGACAAAACGCAAGTGCTGCAACTTGATTCGGTGTCGGCGGTGGTGCGCGCGCACTATGCGCCGGTGTTCAGCCGGATCGGCGCCTACGACCGTTCGCTGCTCGACGAGGCGGCTTGGCGCGACAGCGCGCGACGGCCGCGGCGCCTGGTGGAGTACTGGGCGCACGAGGCGGCGCTGATCCCGGTCGAGGACTGGCCGCTGATGCGCTGGCGGATGGCGCAATTCGCGCGCGGCCGCTGGGCGGGCGTGCGCCAGGTGGTCGACCGCAACCCCACGCTCGGGCGCGACATCCTGGACGTGATCCGCGAGGTCGGCGCGTGTACGGCGGGCGAGGTCGAGCGGCACCTCGAACTCGACAAGCCCCGGGCCAAGGGCTCCTGGTGGAATCTCAGCGACACCAAGATGATCTGCGAGCAGTTGTTCGCGGCGGGGGAGTTGTCGGTGGGCAAGCGCGTCGCCTTCGCCCGGCACTACGACCTGACCGAGCGGGTGATCCCGCCGGATGTGCTGGCGCGCAACGTCGCCGAGGAAGACGCGATTCGCGAGCTGGTACTGCGCGCGGCCACCGCGCACGGCATCGGCACCGAGACCGACCTCCGCGATTACTACCGGTTGCACCGCAAGCAGACCGAGCCGGCCATCGCCGCCCTGATCGACGCGGGCGAACTCGCCGAGGTCGCGGTGGAAGGCTGGGACAAGCCCGGCTACCTGCGGGCCGGCACCCCGATGCCGCGCCGGATCGAAGGGGCGGCGCTGCTGTGCCCGTTCGATCCGCTGATCTTCTTCCGCCCGCGCACCGAGCGGCTCTTCGATTTCCACTATCGGATCGAGATCTACACTCCGGAACCCAAACGGGTACACGGCTATTACGTCTTCCCGTTCCTGTTGAACGGTGAGCTGGTCGGCCGGGTCGATCTGCGCGCCGAACGCGCGGCCGGGCGGCTGTCCGTCCCGGCCGCCTTCGCCGAGCCCGGCCACGACACCCCGGCGACCGCGTTCGCGCTCACCGAGGCGTTGCGCGAGATGGCCGACTGGCTCGAGCTCGACAAGGTGGTCGTCGGCGATCGCGGCAATCTCGCGCCGCTGCTCTAGCGGGCAGGCTCAGGAGTCGCGCTTGGGCCCGTACCCGCGCATCTGGTCGCGCAGCGCGCCGGAAACCGCGCTGGACAGCCAGGAATTGAGCGACTGACCGCTCTGCGCGGCCGCCTCCTCCGCGCGGGACTTCATCTGTTCGACGAGGCGCAGCGTGACCCGGCTGATATCGCCGGTCATCTCCTCGAAGGTCGGATGGTCGTCGGCGGAAGACGTCTTGCGCAGGTCGACCTTGGCGTCGGTGCCGTCGAAGGACAGGTGCACGCTGCGATCGCCCAGTTCGGTGCTGATCTCGGCGGCGAGGTCGGACAGCGCGGCAAGCAACACCAGCCGGGCCGAACTCTCGGTCGCCGCGGCCAACGCCGCCGCGGTGGCCTGGGTCTTCTCGTCGCCGAGGGCGGCGGCCGCGATCAGGTCCGTGCGCAGGCGAGCGGTGTACTTGTTCAGATCCATGACATCAGTGTGACGTCATATTTGGTGTCCGGCAAGGGCGGGAATGACATCACTCTGACGGAATGGGAGCGGGATCACCCGACTGGCCGGTCCGTTCGGAGACGACGGTGTCGAGGGCGTTATGCCGACCGGGTAGCCTTTCTGACCATGACGAACGGTAATTCGACGCAAAGCGAGCTGAGTGCGTCCGGCACAGTTGGTGTCGCGATGGTGACTCCCTTCAGTGCCGACGGCAAGCTCGACGTCGATGCCGGAGTCGCCCTTGCGTCACACCTGATCGATCGTGGAGTCGATCTGCTCGCGATCTCCGGGACCACGGGCGAATCACCGACCACCACCGAATCGGAGAAGGCGGATCTGCTGCGCGCCGTCGTCGACGCGGTCGGCACGCGCGCCACCGTGATCGCGGGCGCGGGCACCTACGACACCGCCCACTCGATCGAGCTGGCGCGTAACGCGCAACGGGCCGGCGCACACGGCCTGCTCGTGGTCACGCCCTATTACTCGCGTCCCTCGCAGGAGGGTTTGCTCGCACATTTCACCGCGGTCGCCGATGCCACCGACCTGCCGGTCACCCTGTACGACATTCCGCCGCGCTCGGTGGTGCCGATCGCCACGGACACCCTGCGCCGCCTGGCCGAGCATCCGCGGATCGTCGCGGTGAAGGACGCCAAGGGCGATATCAACGCGGGTGCCGACCTGATCGCGAACACCGGTCTGGCCTTCTACTCCGGCGACGACACGCTGAACCTGCCCTGGCTCTCGGTCGGTGCGACCGGATTCATCAGCGTCATCGGGCATCTGGTGCCCGAGCGGCTGCGCGAGCTGCTGACCGCCTACACCACCGGTGACGTGGTGCGCGCCCGCGATATCAACGCGAGCCTGGTGCCGTTGAACGCCGCGATGTTCCGCCTGGGCGGTGTCGCGATGAGCAAGGCGGGTCTGCACCTGCTCGGCATCGAGGTGGGTGAGCCACGGTTACCGCAATTGATGCCGTCACCGGAACAACTCGAGGTCCTGGCCGCTGATCTGCGGGTGGCGGGGGTGCTCGCATGAGTGAACCGCTAGCTCGTCGTCCGCGTCGTACTGCCAGCCGGGCCGCCGGCGCGCCCGCGCCGGTGCCGCCGCCCGCGCCGGTCGAAAAGCCTGCCGCGGCACCGGAAGTCACCGAGGTGGTCGAGGTGACCGAGGTGGTCTCCGAGAAGTCGGTGCGCACCGGCGACGCCGAGCGGACCGAGCGCTCGGCCGCCGTGCAGGCGACGCAGTCGAAGAAGTCCGCGCCGCCGAAGAAGGCGGCGCGCGCCGAGACACCGCAGAACCAGCAGGCCAAGAAGTCCGGTCGCGGTCGTCAGCAGTCCGGTCGCGGTCGCGGCGAGCAGTCGGCGCCGCAGCAGGACCCGCGGGCCGTCACGCCCGCGCACGATCGGCTCGGCACGCCGCCGAAGCTGCCGAAGAACGGCCTGCGCGTCTTCGCGCTGGGCGGGATCGGCGAAATCGGCCGGAACATGACCGTTTTCGAGTACGGCGGCAAGCTGCTCATCGTCGACTGCGGTGTGCTGTTCCCCGAGGATCAGCAGCCGGGTGTCGACCTGATCCTGCCCGATTTCCGGCCCATCGAGCATCGAATGGCCGATGTGGTGGCCGTGGTGCTCACGCACGGCCACGAGGATCACATCGGCGCGGTGCCGTTCCTGCTGCGGCTGCGCTCCGATATCCCGGTGGTCGGCTCCAAGTTCACCCTCGCGCTGGTCGCGGCCAAGTGCCGGGAGCACCGGCAGCAGCCGAAGCTGGTCGAGGTGGTCGAGGGCCAGCACACCGATCACGGACCGTTCGCCTGCGAGTTCTTCGCCGTGAACCACTCCATCCCGGACGCGCTGGCCGTCGCCATCCGCACTCCGGCGGGTGTGGCGCTGCACACCGGCGACATCAAGCTCGACCAGCTGCCGCTCGACGGCAGGCTCACCGACCTGGCCGGTTTCTCCCGGCTCGGGGACGAGGGCGTCGACCTGTTCCTGGTGGACTCCACCAATGCCGAGGTGCCCGGCTTCGTGACGCCGGAACGCGAGATCGGCGGCGTGCTCGACACGGTGATCGGCAAGGCGCGCAACCGGGTGATCGTCGCGTCCTTCGCCAGCCACGTGCACCGCATCCAGCAGGTGGTCGATGTCGCGCAGAAGTACGGCAGGCGGGTGTGTTTCGTCGGCCGCTCGATGGTCCGCAACATGCAGATCGCGCAGGATCTGGGCTATCTGACCGTGCCCGACAACATCGTCGTGGAGCTCGATCAGGCCGCGACGCTGCCCGGTGACCGGCTGGTGCTGATCTCGACCGGTTCGCAGGGCGAGCCGCTCTCGGCGCTGTCCCGGATGGCGCGCGGCGATCACCGGCAGATCAACATCCGCCAGGACGACCTGGTGGTGCTGGCCTCCTCGCTCATCCCGGGCAACGAGAACTCGGTGTTCGCCGTGGTCAACGGCCTGGCCAGGCTGGGCGCCACGGTGATCACGCAGCAGAACGCCAAGGTGCACGTGTCCGGGCACGCCTCCGCGGGTGAGCTGCTCTACCTGTACAACGCGGTGCGCCCGACGAACGCCATGCCGGTGCACGGCGAGTGGCGGCATCTGCGCGCCAACGCCGCGCTCGCCATCGCGACCGGCGTGCCGGAGGATCGGGTCATGCTCGCCGAGGACGGCGTAGTCGTGGACCTGGTCGACGGCATCGCGAGCATTGTCGGGCGGGTACCGGTCGGGCACGTGTACGTCGACGGTCTGTCGGTCGGCGATGTCGGCGAGTCGACGCTGTCGGATCGTCTGGTGCTCGGCGAGGGCGGGTTCATCTCGATCACCGTCGCGATCGACGAGACCACCGGCAAGGCGGTCAGCCCGCCCGAACTCAGTGGCCGCGGCTTCTCCGACGACCCGACGGCCCTGTCGGACGCGGCCCAACTCGTCGAGGCCGAGCTGCTGCGCCTGGCGACCGAGGGCGTCACCGATACGCATCGCATCGCGCAGAGTGTGCGGCGCGTGGTCGGCCGCTGGGTGGCCGACACCTACCGCCGCCGCCCGATGATCGTGCCGACCGTCATCGGCGTCTGACCCGAACGCGGAAAAGCGCCGGTTGCCTTGGCAACCGGCGCTTTTCGTTCGTGGCTCAGTTCATTCCCGAGACGTTCATTCCCGGGACCGGCTCATTCCTGGCAGGCCGCGGATTCGATCTTCGCGCTCTTGACGATGTTGCACGCGAAGGTGTGATCGACCTTCCATTCGCCGCCTTCGGAGACGAAGGAGATGAACGCGTTGTCGACCGGCGAGCCGCCGATGGTGACCTTGGCGTCGGCCTTCACCTTGCCGTCCTGCGGTTCCTGCACGTTGGTGACCTCGACCTTGACGTCCTGCTTCTTGGCGGCGTCGACCAGGTTGGCGACCAGGTACGGATCCTGCTCGGCGGCCTGGATCCAGCTGATCTTCTCCTTGTTCGGCACAGCGGGATCGAACGCCTTGGTGAGACGGTCGTTGAGCTGCTGCACCGACGGCTTGGCCAGGGCGGGCGAGGACGGTGTGGTCGGCGCGGAGCCGGTCTCCTTCTCACCCTTGTCGCTGCCGCCCTGCAGTTCCCCCGGCTGCGTGTCGGCGTTGGCGCTGGTGCTCGGCGACGCGTCCTTCTTGTCGTCGTTGCCCGAGGCGCAGGCGGTAAGCGTGCACGCGGCGGCGGTCAGCACGACGGCCACGGCGGTGCGGAAAGTGCGATGCTTCACTGTGTTTCCCCTGAATCAGCCGTGGTTGGACGTGCAGTTCCAGTGCACGATGTACGCGTCGGAGTTGTTGTAGGACAAAGCCTTGCTCTGCGCGGACCGGCGCGAGGCGGCGTACGCCCAGCTGTAGTTGCCGGTCCGGTTCGAGTACGCCACGGCCCCACACCCGTTGGCGAACCACACCACGGTCTCGCAGTCGCTCGCCCCGCAGCTGCGGACCGCCCGCGCCTGCGCGGACGAGGAATCCGGGTAATCGTAGGAGTACCCGATCAACCCGGTCGACGTCGACAACGCGATCGCACCGTAGTTGTACGGCTTGGCTTGCGCGGCGGGCGCGCTGATAGCCAGCGCGCAACCTGTCGCCGCGATCACGGCCGCACCAGTAAGAAACTTCTTCACAGGGAATTTGCCCTTCTTCGTTTCAAGAGTCCACGACCCGATGGACCGAGTGACAAGGTACATAGCGAACACTCATTGCGCTACCCAGGAATTCGGGGGTTCGGCGTGTCCCAAATCAGAAATAGGTCCGATTCACCAATGGGTGGGTCTCGGCGGTGGGAAGTGGTCGGTATGTTCAGGAGATGAGCATGGCGCAGCGCGAACGGCAGCAGTTGGTGCAGGCGATGGCGGCCGCCGGACCCGAGGCGCCGACGCTGTGCGGCTCGTGGACGGTGCGCGACCTCGCCGCCCACCTGGTGGTGCGCGAGCGCAGGCTGGACGCGGCGCCGGGCATCCTGCTGAAGCCGTTGGCCGGGTATCTCGAAGGGGTACAGGCGAAAGCGGCCCGCAAACCGTTCCCCGAGCTGCTCGACGAGGTGCGCACCGGGCCGCCGTGGTGGTCGCCGCTGCGTCCGGTGGACGCGATCGCGAACCTGTCCGAGATGTTCGTGCACCACGAGGATGTGCGCCGCGGCGCGCCCGGCTGGGCGCCGCGCGAGCTGCCCGCCGCCGACGAGGCCGCGCTGTGGGCGCTGGTGCGCCGCATGGCCGTCCGGTCCTATCGCAAGGCGCCGGTGCGGGTCGTACTCGCCACGCCGGACGGCGAGCGGGCGACGGCCGGTGCGAAGTCGGGCGGCGAGGTGACGTTGACCGGCAAACCGTCGGAACTGCTGCTGCACGCGTTCGGGCGGGACGAGGTTCGGTTGGCGACGACCGGCGAGCCGGAGGCGGTCCGTGCCGTGCTGGGCTTGGATCGCTCGATCTGATCGGACCGCTCGTCCGACACGCGGAAGCAGGCGCTGAGCGGGGGCTGTGTCCGGCGGTCCGCCATCGCCGCCGACCTGGGCATCCGCACAGTTACGTGCCGTTGTGGCGTGGGGTACCAGTGTTGCGGATGGTCTGGATGGGGCGTTTGCGGCTAGCCTTGACCCATGGCAGGTAAGTCCCGCAGCACCACGACTACTCGGGCGCGGGCGGGATCGGCGCGGGGCAGGACCACCACGGCACGGACCCGTTCGGCGACACCCCGCGGCACGGCGGCGTCGCGCGGGCGCAGGCAACCCGCCCGCCGGCCGGTCCGGCGCGCGTCGAACACGGCGCCGCTGGCGGTGTTCAGCCGGGGGATCAGCAGCGGATGGAACATGCTCGCGCGCGGCCTCGGCGCCACCACCAGGGCGGTCAGCCGGGCGGGCGAGATCGAGCACGGGCACCGTCGCGACGGCGTCGCGCTGGCGCTGATCGCGTTGAGCGCGGTGATCGCCGCCGCGGTCTGGTTGTCCGCAGGCGGCCCGGTCGGGCACTGGGTCGGCGAGGCCATTCGCGCGGTCTCCGGGTCGGCGTCGGCGGGACTGCCGTTCGTGGCGACCGCGATCGCCGTCGTGCTCATGCGCACCGAGCCGCGTCCGGAGATCCGGCCGCGACTGGTGCTCGGCGGGCTGCTGGTCGGCCTGCCGGTGCTCGGACTGTGGCACGTCATCGCCGGTGCCCCGACCGATCCGCACGGACGCGCGCACGCGGCGGGGTTTGTCGGCTTCGTGGTCGGCGGCCCGCTCACCGACGGGCTCACCGCCTGGCTCTCGGTCCCGATCCTGTTGCTGGCCATCGTGTTCGGTGTGCTGCTGCTCACCGGAACCACGGTCCGCGAGGTGCCCGCCAAACTGCGCGAGTACTTCGGCACCGGCAGCGGTGGCGACGAATACGGGGAGTACGACGGCGAATACGACCCCGCGAAGTACGATGCGGACGGTTTCCCGCTGCACTCGACCCGGTCGAAGCGCCGGGGCCGCACACCGGCCGAGAACTATCCCGCCGACGAGTTCGGGGACGGCGACGCGGTGACCGAGGTGCTCGGCGAACCCCCGCTGCGCGACGCGAAGCCGATCGTCACCGAGGAGCCGCCCGCGCCGCCGAAGCCGAAGAAGCAGCGCCCGGCCAAGGTGGTCGAGGTCGAGGATCAGACCCCGCCGCCGCCGAAACAACTGGAGTTCGTCACCGATCGCGAGGTCGAGGGCGATTACACGCTGCCACCGCTCAGTCTGCTGACCGACGGCGATCCGCCCAAGAAGCGCAGTGCCGCCAACGAATCGATGATCGAGGCGATCACCGAGGTGCTGGTGCAGTTCAAGATCGACGCGGCGGTCACCGGCTTCGTGCGCGGCCCGACGGTCACCCGCTACGAGGTCGAACTCGGCCCGGGCGTGAAGGTCGAGAAGATCACCGCGCTGGCTCGCAACATCGCCTACGCCGTTGCCACGGAGAACGTCCGGTTGCTCGCGCCGATCCCCGGCAAGTCCGCGGTCGGCATCGAGGTACCCAACGCCGACCGGGAACTGGTCCGCCTCGCCGACGTGCTCAAGGCGCCCTCGACCCGAAACGACCACCACCCCTTGGTGATCGGCCTCGGCAAGAACATCGAGGGCGACTATCTCGCGGCGAACCTGGCCAAGATGCCGCACCTGCTGGTGGCCGGTTCCACCGGCTCGGGTAAGTCCAGTTTCGTGAACTCGATGCTGGTCTCGCTGCTGCACCGGGCCACGCCGGAGGAGGTCAGGATGATCCTGATCGACCCGAAGATGGTGGAACTCACCCCGTACGAGGGCATTCCGCACCTGATCACGCCCATCATCACCCAGCCGAAGAAGGCCGCCGCGGCGCTGGCCTGGCTGGTGGAGGAGATGGAGCAGCGCTATCAGGACATGCAGGCCAACAAGGTTCGCCATATCGACGACTTCAACAAGAAGGTGAAGTCGGGCGCGATCACCGCCCCGCTCGGCAGCGAACGGGTGTATCGGCCCTACCCGTACATCCTCGCCATCGTCGACGAGCTGGCCGACCTGATGATGACCGCGCCGCGCGACGTCGAGGACGCGATCGTGCGGATCACCCAAAAGGCCCGTGCCGCAGGCATTCACCTGGTGCTGGCCACCCAGCGGCCCTCGGTCGACGTGGTCACCGGCCTGATCAAGACCAACGTGCCGTCCCGATTGGCCTTCGCGACTTCGTCGTTGACGGATTCGCGGGTCATCCTGGACCAGCCGGGCGCGGAGAAGCTGATCGGCATGGGCGACGGCCTGTTCCTGCCGATGGGCGCGAACAAGCCCACCCGCCTGCAGGGCGCGTTCATCAGCGACGAGGAGATCCACGCCGTCGTCGATTTCGCCAAGAACCAGGCCGAACCCGAATACCAGGACGGCGTCACCGCCGCGAAGGCGGGCGAGAAGAAGGATGTCGATCCCGATATCGGCGACGACCTGGAGGTCTTCATCCAGGCGGTGGAACTGGTCGTCACCTCGCAGTTCGGCTCCACCTCGATGTTGCAGCGCAAGCTGCGCGTCGGCTTCGCCAAGGCGGGGCGCCTGATGGACCTGATGGAAACCCGCGGTGTCGTCGGGCCCAGCGAAGGTTCCAAGGCGCGCGACGTGCTGATCAAGCCGGACGAGCTGGACGGCCTGCTGTGGACCATTCGCGGGGGCGGCGACGAGCCGCCGCCGGACGAGGACGCCGGCTGAAATTCGGTTGAGGTTTCCGGCCACGTCGGTACCGTCGAGCAGCATGGTGTCCGACGACGTGGCCGTGGACCCGTCCGCGGATCCTTGGAGCGCGCACGACGCGACCGTGGCCGCCACCGGCTTCTGGGCGATGGCCCGGCAGCTGCCCACGACCTTCGCGCAGGTGCTGCGCGAATGCTGGCAGGTGAGCAGGCTCGATACCGCCGCACTGGTGGTGAGCAGCCTGCTCGCCGAGATCGGCACGGCGGTCGGGCTTTTGGCGACCACCGCGGTGCTCGAACGCTTGCTCGCGGCGGGACCGACGCCCGACCGGGTCCGCGCCGCGGCGCCCGCGCTGCTGCTGATCACCGCGATGCTCCTGCTCCGTGGCGGCCTGCGCGAGCTGGCGATCTGGGTGAAGTCGCGGATCGACCCGCAGCTGCGCCGCAGCCTGCGCACCCGGCTGCTGCGCTTGACGACCGACGTCGAAGTGGTGGCCTTCGACGACGACGTCTTCCAGAACACGCTGCACCGCATCCGAGAGCGCGCCCCGCATGCGGTCTCGGGCTTGGTCGACGGCGTCCTGCGCCTGATCTCCGGGGTGATCGGTGTCGTCATGGTGACAGGCGTGCTGGGTGTGCTGCACCCGATCCTGGTGCCGCTGCTCGTTGCCGCGCTCGTCCCCACCTGGTGGGCGGCCGTCCGCGGGGCCCGGATGGGCTATGAGATGTATGCCGCGACCAGCGGCGCCGAACGCCGGATGGAAACCTTGACCGATCTGATGGCGGATCGGCTCCCCGCCGCCGAGATCCGGGCCTACACCATGCGGCCGTTCCTGCTCGCGGAATTCGACCGGTTGGCCCATTTCGTGCAGGGCAAGGCCTTGCGGCTCGAGCGCGAACAGGCGGGCGTTCGCGCGCTCGGGGCGATCCTCGCCGGGCTTGCGATGGGCGTGGTGTATCTGGCGCTCGGCCTGCTGCTCTTCGCGGCCGTATTGCCGCTGGCCGTGGCGGGCACCGCGGTGGTCGCCCTGCGCACCGCGACGACGGCACTGCGCGAGCTGGTCGAGAGCATGAACTGGAGCTACGAGAACGCGCTGTTCTACCGGGACTACCTCGATTTCTGCGCCGCAGCGCAACGGCGACAGGAACGTCGCGGTGGGACGGCGGTGGGTGCGGACGTGGACCGCATCGTTGCCAGTGACCTCACCTTCACCTACCCGAACGCCGAGCGGCCCGCCTTGCGCGGGCTCAGCATGCATATCGAACCCGGCGAGATCATCGCCATCGTGGGCGAGAACGGTTCCGGCAAAACGACACTCGCCAAGATTCTCGGCGGCCTGTACCAACCCGACTCCGGCACAGTCACTTACGGCGGTGTGCGGCTGCAGGACATCGATCTGCGGCTGCTGCGGGACCGCATCGCGGTGGTGGCGCAGAACTTCACGCACTGGCCCTTCTCGGCTCGGCAGAACATCACCATCGGCCGCCACGATCATCCGGAGTCGGCGGCCGCGTTCGCCGCGGCGGCGCGGGCGGCCGGGGCCGATGCGGTGCTGGCCGGTCTGTCCAGCGGGCCGGACACCTTGCTCGATCCCACCTATCAGGGCGGCGTCGAGCTGTCCGGCGGGCAGTGGCAGCGCATCGCGGTGGCGCGCGGCCTGTACCGGGACGCCCCGCTGCTGATCTGCGACGAACCGACCGCGGCCTTGGACGCGCGCACCGAGCACGCGGTCTTCGAGACGATCCGCACCCATGCCGCGCAGCGCACGGTCGTGCTCATCACGCATCGGCTGGCCAGCGTGCGCTACGCCGATCGAATCTATGTCCTCGAACACGGCCGGGTGGCAGAGCACGGCAACCACGACGAACTCATCGCCCGCGGCGGCCTCTACCATGAGTTCTACTCTTTGCAGGCCCAGGCCTACCAAGCGCCGGAAGCGGTGCAGTAGCGACGGATCGGACGGTGACATGCTGATCGAGAAGCCACGCTGGGCCGGTATCCAGGACGGGTCGGTCACCGTGCTGTTCCGGCGGTGGCGGCACCGGCAGGCCACGGCGGGGAAGATCTACCGCACCGCCGCGGGGCGAATCATGGTGGAACAGGCCGAGATCGTGGCCCCGTCCCGTATCCGGGCCCGGGACGCGCACGCCGCCGGCTACGCGACGATCGCGCAGGTGCTCGCGGATCTGCGTGGTGCGCCGGAAGATCCGATCTACCTGCTGCGTATCCGGCTGGTCGAGGACCCGGACCCGCGGACGGAGCTGGCGAACACCGCCGAGCTGTCCGAAGCGGACATCGTCGCGATCACCACGCGGTTGGCTCGGCTGGACGCGTCCAGCCCGGTCGGCCCGTGGACGCTCGCGACGCTGCGGCTCATCGAGGAGCTGCCCGCCACCCGTGCCCCCGATCTCGCCGCGCGGCTGGGCCGGGAAGCGGATCGGTTCAAAGTGGATGTGCGCAAGCTCAAGGCGCTCGGACTGACGCTGAGTCTCGAAGTCGGTTACCGGATTTCCCCGCGCGGCAGCGCCTACCTGCGCGCTCGCTGATCCGTCGCGGGTACGAAACCGCTTGCTTCCCAGCGTGTTCGGCTAGCCCGGGCGTTCGGTGCTGCGCACGCGCTCGCGCCAGGTGCGGTTCTTCGCGCGGTTGCCGCAATTGGTCATATCGCACCAGCGGCGGGAGCGGTTGCGTGAGGTATCGAAATACGCCCAGCGGCAGTCCCGGGCCGCGCAGGATTTGAGCCGGGTCCAGTCGCCCGCGGCGCGCGCGGTGAAATAGGCCTGCGCGATTTCGGCGATGACGTCGCGGGCCGGGGCCGTGCCGGTAGCGGACAGCTGCGGTCCCCGGTGGTCGTCGCCGAGCGTGACCACCATCGGCACGGACGCCAATATTGTTGCTGCACCGCGTAATACCTCTGCGTCGGGGTCCTGGGCGTTGTTCGTCGCCGCCAGCTCGCGCAGGCCTTCGCGCAGCTCCCGCAAGGCCCGCAGGTCATTCGGCGTGACGGACAGCTCCGCGCCGTCGCGGCCCAGCCAGTCGGCGAGCCAGGTCGGTGCGCGCTCGTCGGTCAGCACGTCGTCTCCGTCGGGGCAGTGCCGCGTGTTGATGAACGCCACCAGCCGTTGCGCCGTTTCGGGCGGACCTTCCCTCGTCATGAGACCAGTGTAACCACTTGACTGGTCACGGTGAGCGGGGCCACAATGACCAGTGTTCCGATTTAGCCGGTCACTTTCCGGATCGCGGAACGACCGTATTACCGAAAGCAGGGAGCATGACATGTCCACCATCACCCGGACCTCGACCGTCGATCGAGTAACCGCACTGCCGCAGCTGGGCGCGGCGATCAGCCGCTACGGCCTCGCGCTGGTCATCCTCTGGATCGGTGCGATGAAGTTCTTTTCCTTTGAGGCACAAGGCATTCAGCCGCTGATCGCGAGTTCGCCGCTGATGTCGTGGCTCTACGATTTCCTGAGCGTCGACGCGCTCTCCGCGGTGATCGGCGTGGTCGAGGTGGTGATCGGACTCCTGATCGTCGCCTGGCGGTTCGCGCCACGCGCGGCCCTGCTCGGCAGCCTGGGCGCCGTGCTCCTGTTCCTGACCACCCTGAGTTTCATGCTCACCAGCCCCGGTGTCTGGCAGCCCGGCTACGGCTTCCCGTTCCTCGGCGCGGGCGGCGGTTTCCTGCTGAAAGACCTCGTGCTGCTCGGCGTCTCGGTGGTCACCGCGGGCGAAGCCCTGACTTCGGTCCGGGCCCGGCGCCGGTGACCGGCGAAGGGGCCGTCGCAACCGGAGTCGCCGACCGCCGATTCATCAGCGGCACAGGTCGATATCGGAATAGGACACTGTCGAGCCGCCGGAATCGAGGGGTTCCGGCGCGACCGGGATGGTGCGGCACAGTTGATCCGCCACCACGGCGGGATCGGTGACCCAGCGTTCGGAGGCCAGGTTGGCGACGCCGAAGAGGCGTTTGTCGTCGGCGCGGTCGAAGCGCACGAACCAGCGCGCGCCGATGTCCGAGGAGATCGAGCGGCCCAGCGCGCGGGGTCGTGCCGGATCGCTGACGTCCCACAGCCGGACGGATTGGTCCGCGCCCGCGGTCGCGAGGCGGCGGCCGGTGTGGTCGAGCGACAGATCCGAGACCGAGGCGGTGTGCACGGCGGCGATCTGCGCCGATTCACTCGGGCGGCTCAGATCCCACGATCGGATGGTGCCGTCGTCGGCGGCGCTGAACAGGTGCCGCGCGTCGTTTGCGAAAGCGAGTGTGGTGACCGGACCTTCGTGTCCGGTCAAGGTGGTGCGCAGCACCGGCCGGTCTCGATCGCGGATATCCCACAGATAGATCGCGGCGTCGCCCGATCCGGTGGCGACCAGCGTGCCGTCCCGGGACACCGCGAGGGAGCGGAACGAGCGGCGGCTCTGCGATGTCGCGGTGCCCAGCGGTCGCGGGGCCGCCGGATCGCCGACCGACCAGAGGCGGATCGAGTAGTCGTCGTCACCGGTGACGAGGATCTTCCCGTCCGGCGTGTACTGGGCACCGGTGAAGTACCGGGTGCGGGTGCGCAACGGTGCGCCGACCGGCATCGGCCGAGCCGGGTCGGCCGAACTCCACAGCTGCACGGCACCGCCGTCGGCATCCGCGACGGCCAAGCCCGCGCCGTCGGCTCTCATATCGACTCGGACGCCGTGGCCGAGGGCGGGCGCGCCCTGCACGTCGGCGGCGGGCACGACCTGATCGGGCCCGACCAGCCACACCTGGAACCGCCCGTCCTCACCCGCGGTGACCAGCCGCGAACCGGCCGCATCGAGTTCCACCGAGGTGAACGGCGCTTCGGTGGTCACCGGAATATCCGCGGGCGGGCGCGTCCACAGGTGGATCCGGCCGTCGCCACCGGCGGAGATGAGACGCACGCTCGCGGTCACCCCGAGACCGGAGATGGCGCCGCGATTACCGCCGATCGGGCGGCCGATCGGCACGAAACCCGTGGCGGTCAGCTGCCACAGCAGGACGGTACCGTCGGCGGCCCCGGAGGCCAGCAGGCCGAGGGGGCCGAACAAGAGTGCGTCGACGGACGCGGTGTGCATGGTCTGCGGGACGCCGAATTCTCGTGGCGCCGTGCGGTCGGCGAGCGACCACATCCGCACGGCACCGTTCGTGGCCCCGACCGCGAGCAGACCGCCCGGCCCGATCGCCAGGGCGTGCACGGCGCTGTTCGCCGGGAGCAAGGGCGCACCGAGCGGACCGAGCCGGGTCGGGTCGGCGATATCCCAGAGTCGTACGGTGCCGTCGTCACTACCGCTCGCGAGCAGCGACCCGCCGGCGTCGGCGGCCAGAGTCCGGATCGCGTCGGTGTGTGCGGGCAGCCGCTCCCGCAGGATCGGCGCGGCGGGATCGGTGACGTCCACCAGCGACAGCTCGCCGTTCTCGCCGGCGACGACGATCGCGCGCCCCTGCGCCGCGAAAACCACGGACAGCGCGGGTGTTCCGAGATCGAGCGTGCCGAGGGCGCGCACCCGGGCCGGATCCCGGACATCCCACAGCCGAACCGCCCGGTCGTAGCCGACGCTGACGAGCAGGCCCCCGTCCGGTCCGAACGCCACCGCGGCGACCGCACGCTCGTGTCCGCCGAGCCCGTCACCGAACGCCACGGCCTGATCGTCGTCGCCGACCGTCCACAGGCGGACCTGGGTGTCGTCGCCGGCGCTGGCGATCAACCGCCGGTCGGCGAAATACGCGAGCCCGTTGATCTTTCCGGCGTGCCGCTGGGCGGACGCGCGGATCACGGGATAGGCCTGGGTGGACAGCAGACGGGCCTGAGTGTCCGGGTTGTCCGGGCGGATGCGATAGGCGGCCAAGGCCATTCGCGCGGATTCGGTCGGATCGAAACTCGCGATGCGCTGCGATTCGTGGATCAGTGCGGCGACCGCGGCATCGGTGCGTTCGTGGGCGACCACGCGATACTGCGAGATCGCCACCGTCGCGGCGAGCAGCGCGACGACCACCAGCAGGACCGCCGCCGTGCGCAAGAATTTGCGCCTGGCCGAGGCTGCCGCGACCTGACGTCGTGATCGCGCGACGAACTCCTGAGCGGTCCGGTTGATCGAACCGCCGTTGCCGGTCACCACATCGACGGTTTCCAGCCGTTCGGCGTCGTACAGCAGCGTGTCCGGGCTGCCCTGGTCGAGCCAGGTCCGCGCGTCGTCCTCGATTCGGTGCCGCGCCGGGCCGAATTCCTTTTCCGCGTCGACCCATTCGGCCATCCGCGGCCACACCCGGGGCACCGCGTCGTGCAGCAGTTCGACCTCGCCGTCGTGCACGAGCACGATGCGGGCATCGACCAGGTGCGCGATCACCCGTTCGGCCAAGCGGGGATCGACGGCTTCCTCGACCACGCGCTGCTGGGGGAGGCGATCGCGGGTCACCGAGCGCGGTCCGATGATGATCAGGGTCAGCAGCACCGCGCGTGCGGCGACCTGCTCCTCGGCGCTCAGCTCGGACCAGGCCCGCTCGGCGGTGGCGGCCACCGAACCCGCCATTTCCCCCGCCTCGCGATACGCCTCGAGCGTGAGCGTGCGCCCGCGGCGGCGCGCCCACGTCGCGTCGAGCACGTGCGAAAGCAGCGGCAGTAGTGCGGCTTTGCCGTCGCCGGACGTCGCGGTGTCCAGATCGTGCAGCACGACGTCGACCAGTGCGGGCTCGACCTTCACCCCGCAGGCGAGCGCGGGACGCACGATCACCTCCCGCAATTCCGCTTCGGTCATCGCGCCGACGATGACCGAAGCGTCCTTCATCGCCGCGGCCAGCAGCGGGTATTGGATGACGTCGGTGAAGAAGTCGGAGCGGATCGCCATGACGGTGGTGACCTTGCGCCGCGCGTCCGGTGCGCTGATCCGGCGGAGTTCGTCGAGGAATGCGCGGCGGGCGTCCTCGGTGCACCGGGTGAACAGCTCCTCGCCCTGGTCGAGGAGCAACAGCACCTCGTCGTCCGGTCCGGTCCCGTCGAGCGCGGCGCGCAGCGCTTCGGCCGGACGCGCGCCCGGGGTGGTCAGGACCGGCGTCCTGGCCCCCGGGTCGGCCTGTAGACCCGCGGCCAGCAGAGACGATTTGCCTGCGCCCGAGACCCCGACCACCAGGACCAGCCTCGGCAGTTCGCCGTCGTCGGCTATCGCGGTGAGCGCGTCCACGACGGATTCACGAACGCTGTCGCGACCGAAATACAGGTCCGCGTCCTCGGGGCGATAGGGCGAGAGGCCGCGATACGGCGGGTGATCGGGTTCCCGAACCACCGGCGCGGCCCGGTTCTGGTCGGCTTTCGCCGCCTGCCAGGCCGCGCGCCAGTGCGCCGGATCGAGCAGGGTGCGGTCCAGATCAGCCGGCTGCGTGCGTTTCTTCGCGTCGCCGATCAGCACGGCGAGGCTCGGCTGCACCGTCTCGAAGGTGGCGGGCAGCCGGGCGCCGCGACGCCAGTCGCTGATTCGCTGGACGGTGACCGGGCTGGTGCCGGGCGCGAGGCGCAGGTTCGCGCGGCGCACCACCGACTTGACCGGTGGCGCACCGGCGAGCTCGAACAGCGCGGTCAATCGTTCGGCGAAGTGCCGGCGCGCACCCGCTGCCTCCACGCACCCTCCTGAATCGTTCGGCGGTACCGCGTCGGACCCTTCCGGCGACCGGACGAGCCCGAACGTAGCAGCCGTTTCGCGTGGCAGCGCGAATTTCGCGCACCTGTCCGGCATGGCTCCCCATTGTCCGCGCACACCCCCGTCCGGCCCGCGCCGATCCGGCGACGGCGGCCCGCGTAGCTCGCTGCCAACCGGAAGCGTTGCCGGAATGTCAACCCGCGCTTGGTAACAACCGGATCAAGTTAATCCGCTCGGGATAACCGGCGAGGGTAGCTGACCTGCGTCTTCTCAAAAATAGCTGAATGTTTGCTTGAGGTCGGTCGTGCTTCGGGACAGGATCGGTTCCGCCGTCCGGCGAAGCGTCGGCCGTACCGAAGGAGTCGTCCGGAATGGACAGGTTCGATCCCCAGTTCAGCGCGGCCGATATCGCGCCGAACGCACTCGTCCGGCTGTGCGCGTACGCCGCCGAGCGGCAAGTCGACGCCGAACCGTGGTTCCTGGGCACGGGGGTGTTGCCGAGCCGGCTGGACGCCCCGGAGACACGCGTGTCCTATCGGCAGGCGATCACGATCATCCGGCGCGCGGTGCGGGCTATGCCGGACGGACCGCACGGGCTCGCGATCGGCGCTCGCAATCCGATCGTGGGTTTCGGCATCCTCGGCTTCGCGATGCGGTCCTGCCGGACCGTCGCCGACGCGGCGCAGCTGGCGCACGACATGCACCGACTGGCCGGCTGCCTGACCGATTTCGAGGTCGAGCGCCGCGGCGCGACGGCCGCCGTGCGCGTCGTGCAGCGCGTGCCCGACCCGGAAGTGCTGCGCTTTCTCACCGAGCAGGCGATGGCGGCGGCGTGCGCGTTCGGCCGGTCGCTGCTGCACCAGGACTTCGAGAGCAGCATGATCCGGTTGGCCTATCCCGAACCCCGGTATGCCGCGGACTACCCCCGGTTCTTCCGCTGCCCGGTCGAATTCGACTGCGCTGTCAGCGAGATCGTGTTCCCGGCGGAGTTGTTCGCGCGCCCCATCCCGACCTACAGCGAAGCCAACCTGGCCTTCGCGATCGACGCGTGCCGGCGCGCGGAAGGCGTCGAGCAGGGGCGGCACGACATCGTCGCCTCGGTCGAATCCATGCTGGGCCGCAACCTGCGCAGCGCGATGTCGATGGCGGAGGTGTCGGCGCGGCTGCTGGTCACCGAGCGCACCCTGCGCAGGCGGCTGCAAGACGCGGGCGAGAAGTTCAGCGATATCCGCGACCGCGTCCGGCAGCGGCGCGCGCGATATCTGATCGAGGAGACCGGGATGACCATCGCGCAGATCGCAACCGAGACGGGCTACAGCGATGCCCGCGAATTCCGCCGGGCGTATGTGCGCTGGAACGGTGAGCCGCCGAGCCGGACGCGCCGATCGGCCGGTGCCGCGTAGTCAGCGCGCGGCGGCGACGGCGGCGTCGATGCCCGCCGGGGTCAGATTGCCGACCTCGAGGGTGCCGATGCGCACGGTCGGGGCGTGAGTCACCTTCTCCGCGAGCGCTTTCCGGGTCTGGGCTGCGACGAACGCGGCGTAGCGCCGGGTCGTGACGCAGTCGCTCAGTGCCGGCGTCGCGGCGATCCCCGCCCGGGTGGCGAGGTCGAGCAATTCCTGGTCGCTCGGGCCCGGCGAATTCTCGGCCGGGATCCGATCCAGCACGGCCCGGCGCCAATCGAGCCATCTGGCTTTGTCGGCCTCCGCGACGCAGACGCTCGCGTTGGCCGCGCGGGTCGAGTAATCGGTGGTGGAACTGCGGTCGCGGATCGCGATCATCCGGTAGTCGACGGCGATCGTGCCGCGGTCGATCAGCGCGGTGAGGCGCGGACCCGAGACCGATTCCACGGTGCGGCACAGCGCGCACTGCGCATCCTCGGTCACGGTGAGCACGACCGGGGCGTTCGGGCTGCCGATCCGGATCGTCCTGTCCGTGGTCAGCATCGCCGGACCGGCGACCGCGGCTGCCGCGGCGGCCGCCGCGCGGTCGCGCGCTCGCACCTGGCCGACCAGCCCGACGACGACGAGCGAGATCAGCAGTAGCAGCAGGGCGGTCGCGGATAGGCGGCCGACCGTGCCGAGTTCCTGCATCCGGCCGGGTCGAAGGAAATCGTGCTTGCGGGATGTGCGCATGAGGGTCTCCGAATTCCGGCGCTACGGCCGTAATGCCTCGAGGTGAATTCGCAAACTAGCAATTGGCAGGCAATTACGCAAAAGGTCCTATGAATTGCGTTTGCCGTCTACGTTTTCCGTATCTATGACGGGGTATTCAATGCCCCTCTAGGGGGTTTGGTCGGACATTGATTCCGGGGGGCAGCGAAGTCTATTGACCTTCCTCTGTCGCCGAATGGACCCTCTCCCTATGAGCAAATCTCTAGTTAATCTATTGTCGGTGGAGCGGACGGTGCCGTCGAGCACCGCGGGTCGCCGTCTCGGCGCTGCTCTCGGCGGGCTGCTGCTCGTCCTCGCCGCCACCACCTTCGGTCTCGGCGCCGCAACGGTGCGCGCCGAACCGCTCCCCGCGGGATGCCGGGCGGATTATTCGACGCCGCGACAGCTGACGGTCGAATGCGACCCCGGCGCCGGGGTCGGCGAACACGCCTACATCCGATGCACCGACACCCTCGGCATCAAGCACACCCATATCGGCACGCCGATCGGCGAACAGGGCGGCCGATCCACCGCCGTGTGCGGGCCGGACGAGGTCGGCAACACCTGATCCGGGTGGGTCGAGCAGGCATTCAGTCAGAGCAGTGAGTTGAACGAAGCGAGAGGCGCAACCGTCGTGCAGTACATCGAAGGCTCCCGCCCCGGCGAACGCGGGCGGGCAACGAAAGCGTCCGGCAGGCACCGCCGGAAAGTCAAGCAGAACCGGCGCGGGCTCTACGCCGCCGCCGCGTTCGCCGGAGTCGCGACCGCCACCCTCGCGGCCGGTCCCGCCGGCGCCGCCCCGGCCCCCGACGTGACCCCGATCGACGCGGGAAATGCTCCGGCACAACTGGGTTCGGCCGTCGGTGCGCTGCTCGACCCCGGCGCCAAAGCCGGGCTGGGTGAGGTCATCGACACGGTGACCGCCGCGGTGCCGAACGCACCGTGGGCGGATCCGATCACATCGTTCGAAAGCGGTGTCCGCGCGACACTGCCGCCAACGGGTGCGGTGACGCCGGACCCCGGCACGGTGCTGCCCGCCCCGACACCGGCCGCGGGCGTCGCCACCGGCGGCAACACCGGTCGCGCGCCCTCGGGCGTCGAGGAACTGGCCGAAACCGTCACGAAGATCGCCGGCTCCGGCCTCGAGCTGCGCGAGATCGGGGATTGGGCCGCAAAGACTTCCGGCGGTCCGCTGCAGCAGCCGGTACAGGATCTGCTCGCGTTCGTGCAGGACGCCACCGAGATGGCCGGCACCCGGCGCACGGACCCCGGCGCCAATGCGATCGACACCCTGCTCAATCAGGCGCGCGAAATCTTCGACTTCCCGCGCGACGGCGCCGACCCGGCCAAGGCACTGCGTGAGTTGATCGAGCCCGTCGTCGCCGACGGCGCCGGAGCCGACTGGGCCCCGGTCCTCGGTCAGATCGCCCCCGCCCTCCAGGATGTCGCGGCGGGCAAGGATATCCAGGCCGTGCTCACCGAGCGACTGACGCCGCTGTTGCAGTCGGGCCCCTTGGCCGATGCCGTGCGACCGGTCATCCTGCAGTTCGCGCCCGCCTTGCGCGAAGTGGCGCCCACCCTCATGGCCGTCTCCGACGGGTCGCTGCCGGCGACCGCGCTGATCGGTGCGCTGGAACAAGTGGTGCGCTCGGGCACGCTCGCCGAATCCCTCGCGCCGTTCGCCGGGGTGATCACCCCGGTACTCAACGCGATCGCCGATCCGAGTTCGGCATTCGCGCCCCTGCGCGACTCCGTACTGCAAGCGGTCCGCGCACTGTTGCCCTCGGCGACCCGGCAGGTTTTCTTGCCGCTGTCGCTGCCGTTGGCGGCCCTGGCCGCACCGATACTGATCGCGGTGCTCGCCGTGCCGGTCATTGCGGCGGTGGTGCTCGGCGCCGCGGCCGTCGCCGTTCTCGGTGCGGTCGTCGTGGCCGGTGTCATCGGTGCGGCGCTGCTGCTCGGCGCGCTGGCGCTCGGCGCGGTAGTGGTTGCGGCCCTGGCGATTCCGGTGCTGATCGTGCTCGCGGTCATCGCGATCCCGGTGCTGCTGGTGATCGTGCCACTCGGGTTCCTCGCGTTCCAGCTGCTGGCCCCGGTCATCCTGGCCGGACTGCTGGTCACCATCGCGGCGGTGGTGCTCACCACCATCGCCGTCGCCGCCGGGGCGCTGATCGTCGGCGGGCTGTTCACCGCCATCGGCTTCCTGGTGCTGACCGCCGCGGCGGTGCTGTTCACCGGCCTGGTGCCGGTGCTCGGACTGCTCGCCGGGCCGCTGCTGTTCGGCGGTGCGCTCGTGTTCCTGGTGCTGGCAACGCTTTTCACCGCCGCGCTGGTCTTCGGTGCGCTCATCGTCGGCGGCCTGATCGCGGGCGGGCTGATGCTGCTCACCGGCCTGCTGTCGTTGCTGACGCCGTTCGGCCTGATCGCGCTGCCGATCCTGTTCGCGCTCGCGATCGTGGGCGGCGGCCTGCTCGTCGCGGCCGCGGTCATCGGGGTCGGCGTGCTCGGCATGCTGTTCCTCGCGGGCTTGGTGATCCTCGGCGTGGCCGCGGGCCTCACCGTGACGTGGCTGATGTTCCTGAGCCTGGTCACCGCCACGTTGATGGCCGCGGGCGCGGTCATCATGTGGGTCGCGCTCGCCGTGGCCGCGGTCGTGCTCGGCATCGGCGGGCTGATCGCCGCGGCCGGCGGACTGGTCTTCGGCACCATCGCGGCGGCCGCGCTGACGCTCGGACTGCCGATCATCGGCCCGCTGCTGGCGCCGCTGTTCTTCCTGGCGCTGGTCGTGGCGCCGACGGTGCTCGGCCTCGGGATGATGCTCGGCGGGCTGCTGCTCGGCACCATGATCACCGCGTTCTGCTTCAGCGTCGTGCTGCTCGGCATCGCGGGCTTCGCGGTCGCGACGCTGCTCGCCTCGGTCATCCTGATGGTGGCGATGCCGTACGCGATTCCGCTGATCCTGTTGGCGGACATCGTGTTCGCCGCGATCGTCGGCACCGGCCTGGCCGCGCTGGCCGCCGCAGGCATCTTCTTCACGCTGATCGGCTTCGGCCTGGTTCCCGGCCTCGGCGAGATCATGCTGGTCGCCTTCGCGGCCGCCGTCCTCGGGGCCGCGGGCGTCTTCCTCAGCGGATTCCTGCTGACGATCGTGGCGTTCGCCGGTTTCGTGCTCGGGGCGCTCTTCTTGATCGTTATCAACCCGCCGCTGGCTCTGCTCGGCGCACCCGTCATCTTCGGCGTGATGTTGCTCGGCCTGCTGGCCATGATCGGTACCACGGCGCTGGCAGGCAGCGTGGTGGTCGGCCTGATCGCCGCGGCATTGATCGCGATCGGCGCGGTCTGGGCCGTCATGACGATCGGCATGGTCGCCACCATGCTGATCGTCTCGGCACTGTTCCCGCCGCTGTGGCTGATCACCGTGCCGCTCGCGATCGCCGCGCTGGCGTTCATGGCCGTGGCGATCACCGCGTCGGTGGGCCTGGGACTGCTGCTGCTCGGCGCGGTCTTCCTCGCGGGCAACGTGCTCGCCGCCGCGCTGGCCGTCGTCGCCGTGGTGGCGACCGGCATCGTCGCGATCGCCGGTGTGGTGCTGGCGGCCGTGCTGTCGATCCCGTTCCTGATCGTCGGGCCGTTCGCGCCGATCCTGTCGACCGCGCTGATGCCGTTCCTCGCGGTGGCCGTGCTCGCGCTCGCCGCGCCGTTCCTCGCGGTGCTGCTCGCGGTCGCCGCGCTCGCCGTGGTGCTGCTCGGCGCGGCCGTGGTGCTGGTGCCGATCATCGCGGCGGTGCTCGCGGCCGGACTGATCCTGCTGGGCAAGGGAATCCTGTTGACCCTCACGCTCATCGGGCTGGCCCTGAGTTTCGCGACACCGCTGGCCCTATTGCTGCTCGCCCTGCCGGTACTGGCCTTGGCGGCGATCGGCCTGCTGGCCTTGCTCGCATTGCCGTTCCTGGCGCTGGCCGCGTTGGTCGGTATTCCGTTGGCGGCCTTGGGCGCACTGGCCTTGCTGGCGCTGCCGTTGCTGGCCTTGGCGGCGCTGATCGCATTGCCGTTGCTGGCGTTGGCCGCGTTGGTCGGTATTCCGTTGGCGATCTTGGGTGCGCTGACCTTGCTGGCGCTGCCCCTACTGGCGCTGGCGGCGCTGCTCGCGCTGCCGCTACTGGCCTTGGGCGCGTTGGCATTGCTGGCGATCGGCGGTTTGATCGGGTTGGCGATCGGCCTGACCATCGGTGGGCTGCTCGGTGCGGCGCTCGGCGCGCTGCTGGCAGTGCCACTGGCCGCCTTGGCGGGCCTGATCGGGCTCACCCTCGGTGCCCTCGGTGGCCTGCTGCTGGGTGGTTTGATCGGGTTGGCCCTGGGTGCGCTGCTGGCGCTGCCGCTCGCCGCGCTGGCCGGTCTGGCGGGTCTGGTGCTGGGCGGACTGCTCGGCTCGCTGCTGGGCGGGCCACTCGGTCTCGTGCTCGGTGGTCTCGCCGGACTGGTGCTCGGCGGGCTCGCCGGTTCGGCCCTGGGCGCGCTCGGTGGTCTGCTGCTCGGTGGTCTGCTCGGCCTGGGTCTCGCTGCGCTGCTCGGCATTCCGCTGGCGATCCTCGGCGGACTCGCCGCACTCGCACTGGGTGGGGCGATCGGCTTCGGGCTCGGACTGCTCGCGTCGGTGCCGGCCTTGCTCGCCCTGGGCGCGCTGGCGCTGCCCCTGCTCGCGCTCGCGGCACTGGTCGGCATTCCGCTGGCGATCTTGGGCGCGCTGACATTGCTGGCGTTGCCGGTGCTGGCGCTCGCCGCGTTGCCGTTGCTGGCTCTGGCGGCATTGGCGCTGCCCTTGTTCGCGCTGGCCGCTCTACTGGCACTGCCGTTGCTCGGCCTTGCCGCGCTGGCGTTGCCGCTGCTGGCGTTGGCGGCTGCGCTGTCGCTGCCGTTCCTCGCGCTGGGCGTTCCGCTGGTGGTGTTGCTGCTGCCGGTGCTGATCATCGCGGGCCTGCCCAACGGCGGACGGGGGACGCACTCGCACTGGATCGCGGCGGTGCGCGCGTTCCTCGATCGGAACACCCCGCGGGACAACGGCGGTGGCCTGGCTCCGGCCGGATCGCAGTTCCTGGACAACATCCCGGACGACCCGTACACCGCCGAGGTGATCTGGGGCCTGCAGCAGATGCTGGCACCCCGGCCGGCCCGGAACCAGGCCGGTGCGCCCGAGACCGCGCCGGTGCCCGCCGTCCCGGAGACCGTCGGTCCGCCTGCCACCCAGCCGATTCCGGCCATTCCCGCCGTCAGCGTCGACGCCGCGCAGGGCCTGGCCCGAGCGGGTGAGGCGCGCCGGACCGTCTCCCTCGCACTCTGACCCTCTCGAATCTCGTTGAAAGAAGGAAGAAATGAACGATCAGGCCACATTGCACCTGGAGTACATCTACGGTCCCCGCTGGGCCGACGTCGTCGCAATCGTCGAGCGGGCAGCCCAGCTGAGCGCCGAGGAACGCGAACGGCTCAACGCGGCCGCGGGCCGGTCCATGGAATCGCACCTGAAAGGACTGCAGAACTCGGCAACGGGCGCAGGCGGTCTGGCCGGTCTGCTTTCCGGGCTCGGCCAGCAGCAGTCGGAGCAGCCACTGCAGATCACGGCGAAGGTGGCCAAGGAGTTCGGCCGCACCCGCAACACCCAGATCGCGACAGCGGTTGCGGGCCAGGCACTTTCGCCGGGCGTCGGGGCCGGTGACCTTGGCAGTCTGCTGCAGTCGCTCGGCTCGCTCGGCGCGGTGACCACGGTCGCGCAGGCGGTGACGGCCGCTGTGCTAGGTGATCTCGTCGGCCAAGGCCAGTTCACCCAGAACGTGTACGACGAGTTGCTGCGTCCGTGGCAAGAGAGCCTGCAGGACTGAGTGGCATGAGCATCACCAGCCAGGGGCAGTTCCCGGTCAGTAGTGCCCCGTCGTTCGCCGAACTGGCCGATGTTCGTTCCGCCCCAGTGACTTTCGGCTACTACCAGCAGAATGTCGCGGAGGCGCGGGCGGCCGTCGCACACAATCGGGCCGAGCGTCGCGGTCCGATCGGGTGGTGGAATCGGCACCCGGTGCTGACCGCCGGGTTGAGTTTCGGGGTGGCGCTGAATCTGGCGCTGCTGCCGATGGCACAGAACGCGATGCTGACCGTGCTCGGGAATGTTTTCTGACTCGGCTGGACCGGCCAGGATCGCCGTCGCGGCGATCCTGGCCGGTGCCGCGCTGCTGACGGCATGTGCGAGCAACGATTCCGCGGCCGGTGCACCTCGCGCGGTGTCGCCCGGCAGTGACACCGTGGACTGTCAGAACGGTGCCCGTGCCACCTCGGGGCTGCAACCCGCGCTCCGGCAACTCGGTGACAACCTGACCGCGCTCGGTCCCGCCGCGCAACGCAACGATCGAACGGCGGTGCTGCAGAATCTCGCTGCCGCCAGAGACGCCGCGGACCAACTCGGCTTCGGATTGGGCACGGCCGCGGGTGCCATGAACGGGGCGGCACTGATCGGACCCGAATTCCGCGGCGCCGCCGATTCCGCTGTGCGGCTTCGTGACACGGTCGGCGGGCTGTACGACGCGGTGACCGCGGGGCGCGGCGAGGAGGATCGGTCGCCGCAACTGCAAGGCGCGATGCAGGCGTTCGACGCCGCGGTGCAGCGGCTCTCGCTCGCCTGCTCGGCCTACTTCGCCGCGGCGACCGTCGATCCCACCACTACGCCCCCGCCCACCGGGACGGGGCGCTAGCCGCGACAAGGTGCCGCACCGGCCGATTCATCCACTGAGCGAAGGGATCCCAGATGCTCGAATATCGTGGACGCCCCGGCGGGGACTCGCCGCCGGTGTTCCGGCCACGGCCCGTCCGGTCGGCGTCCGATCCCGCCTCGAACCTTCGGCTGCGCGGATATCCGGCCCCGCACGGCGCACCGGTCCGGCGCTCGGGACGGCGCACACCTCGGATGAACTGGTCGCTCCGGCTCGTTGTCGCACTCGCGGTCTGCTACGTGCTGATCTGGGCCGCGTGCGTGGCCCTCATCGCGGCCGGGTTGTCGGGTCACCTCGGCGTCGTTCCCTCGACGAGATTCGAACTCGCACCTTCCCGGAATCTAGGTCCGGTGCCTCTACCGATTGGGCTACGAGGGATTGCTTCGGACAACGAAAAAGGGGTCACTCCTTGGCGATTGCCGCGGAGTGACCCCTTCGACGGGTCCGGGTGGACACGGTCAGGGGCGACTCCGCGTGCTCGTGCACCGGGTGGTGCCGGCGGCGGCCGATAGCGCGGCGAAGGCACGCGGCAGCCAGGTTGCGCTTAGCGACGGGCGTCGCTGCGGCATCCTGGTCACGATCGTTCGCCTTCCGGTCGGCTCACTGTGTCTTGTGTTGACGCTAACATTCGGATTTCGTGTTGGGAACCGGTTTTCGTGGTCAGAAGGTGCGGTTGGACTCGCGAGAAATCTGGAACCCGGTACCGGCCGTGTCGTTCGTGCAGGTCACTCCGGCTTCGGTGGAGTCGCAGGTGAACGAGCCGACGGTAAGCATTGCACCATATGGAAGTACCCGGCCGCCGCCCCGGGTGCCGCCATCGATGGGCTCGCCGACGAATACGCCCTGATTCAGGCACAGCGGCTCGGCCTTCGCCCCGACCGCCAGCGCGCCCGCGTACTTGTCCTTGGCCCAGCAGTCCCGGTATTGCGCCGGTGCCGGATTCGTCGGTCCTTGGCAGCCGGCCTGGGCGTTGTCCGAGATCGGCTGATCCAGGATCGCGCAGAGGAACGACCCGCTCGGCGTCTGGAAGTAGTACCCCGACTGCTGCCGATACTGTGCCGGGTCGACCTGGCCCGGCGCGGGCGGCCGGGTCGCGGTCGGCGGGGCCTCGGTGGTCGGTGCGGCGGACGGGGCCGCGGTCGAACTCGGTGCGGCCGAACTCGCCGCGGACTGCGGGGCGACCGTGCTGGACGGCGTGCCCGAACTCTTGTCGTCGTTTCCACACCCGGCCAGCAGCGCCAGCGCGATAGTGCAGGGCACCACTGCGATACGAGCTCCTCGGATTTGCATGACGGCATTGTGGCCTGTGCCGCCGCGCATGCCGCCGGGACGCGCCGTCGCCCGGTGCGCGCGATCACGCCTGGTCGTCGGCCCAGATCGGCTGCACCCGATCAGTTCTTACGCGCCTGCAACGTGTAGCTCAGCGGCACGCGCTCTTGATGTTCGGTGAGCCGCCACTCGCCGCCGTCCCCGAGCGTCATCAGCCCGGGCAGCGCCTCCCACGGCACACTGCGATGCTCGACCAATCCGGTGATCGTCAGATCGGCGGCCAGCAGCGCGGTGACGATGTCGCCGAGGCCGTGGTTCCACTCGTGCGTGGTGATCTGCTCGAATTCCGCCGCGGTGTCGACGTAGGTGCCACCGTCGGAAAACACCATCGGCTCCGGTGTTTCGAAGTACGGGTAGCCGACAACCAGTCGGTCCGTGTGGTTTTCGTCCAACGACCACAGCACCGGATGGCCTTCGCGCAGGAACAGCCGTCCGCCGGGACGCAGCAGTCCCGCGACGGTTTCGGCCCAGCGAGCCACGCTCGGCAGCCAGCACAGTGCACCGATGCCGGTGTAGACCAGGTCGAATTGCGCTGCGCCCAGGGCAGTTACCGCGTCGTAAACGTTCGATTCGACGAAATCGACTCCGGCGCTCGTTGTTTCGCTGAGTGCGCGGGCCTCGGCGAGCGAGGCGGGGGAGAAGTCGAGTCCGGTCATCGTCGCGCCGAGCCGGGCCAGCGAGATCGTGTCGGTGCCGATATGGCATTGCAGATGCACGCCGCGGCAACCGGCGATGTCACCCAGCAGCGGCAGATCGAACCGCACCACGTCGCTGAGGAAACCGGGCTCGGTGCGGAATCGGTCCACCGCGTAGTCGCGCGAGGCGGCGTGCGCGGGCGCGCGTTCGTCCCAGTTCGCCTTGTTCAGCAGCAGGTAGTCGTCGGTCACGGAGGTCACTCTGGCACGGGCGCGCGGTTGCCCGCATGTGAAATTATGGTCAGCAACCAACCCGCTAGCCTTCAAGAACGGACAAATCGGGCATTATGGATGTCATGACTCTCGCTGCCGATCGGCACACCGCATGCAGGTAACCGCACTCGAGTGGGTGATCACCGTCGTGGTGATCCTCGCCCTGTTCGTCTTCGACTTCTATGCCCACGTGCGCACCCCGCACGAACCGACCTTCCGGGAATCCGGGTTCTGGTCCGCTGTCTACATCGGTCTGGCGCTCGCCTTCGGCGGCTATGTCGCCTGGCAGTGGGGCGGCACGTTCGCGGGGGAGTACTACGCGGGCTTCGTCACCGAGAAAGCGCTCTCGGTGGACAACCTGTTCGTCTTCCTGATCATCATGTCCACCTTCGCGGTGCCGCGGATCTACCAGCAGAAGGCGCTGCTGATCGGCATCGTCATCGCGCTGGTGATGCGCGGCGCGTTCATCGCCGTCGGCGCGGCCGCGATCAGCGCCTTCAGCTGGGTCTTCTACCTGTTCGGCCTGTTCCTCATCTACACCGCGGTCAAGCTGATCCGCGAGAGCGGCCACGAGGTGGAACACGAGGAGAAGCGCGACAGCCGGATCGTCGCGCTGGCCAAGCGGATACTGCCGACCACCGACAGCTACGACGGCGACAAGCTGATCACCCGCGTCGACGGACGTCGCGTGGTGACCCCGCTGCTGCTGGCGCTGCTGGCGATCGGCTTCGCCGACCTGCTGTTCGCCCTGGACTCGATCCCGGCGATCTACGGTCTGACGAGCGAGCCGTACCTGGTGTTCACCGCAAACGCGTTCGCGCTCATGGGTTTACGGCAGTTGTACTTCCTGATCGGTGGACTCCTCGATCGGCTGGTCTATCTGTCCTACGGTCTGTCGGCGATCCTGGCGTTCATCGGTGTGAAGCTGGTGCTGCACGCGCTGCACGAGAACACGCTCCCGTTCGTCAACGGCGGCGAGCGCGTCAGCGTGCCGGAGATCTCGACGGGAATCTCGCTGAGCGTCATCCTCGGCATCCTGGTCGTCGCGACGGTCGCCAGCCTGCTGCGCACGCGCGGCGCCGCGCGCGAGGCGGACGCTCAGAACACCCGGTTGTAATCCGGCGCGATCTCGAACCCGTGCCCGTCCTCGTCGTTGCGGCAGGTGACGCTGTCCGACTCGGCCTTACAGGTGAACCCGTGCGCGGTGAGGCTGGAACCGGCGGGCAGCACCGGCCCGGCGCCGGAATCGTCCGGCGCGGTCTGCGGGCCGGTGTAGAACCCCTGGTTCACACAGAGGTATCCGGCCTCGTCGCCCACTGCCACGGCAGCGGCCGCCGGGTCGGTGCTCCAGCAGTACCGCACCTGCGGCGGCGCGGGTTCGGTCGCGCCCTGGCAGCCCGCGGTGTGCCGCTGCCTGCCGACCGCTTGGTCGAGGATGCCGCAGGTGATCAGCCGGTCGCCGGTCTGGAAGTAATAGCCGTCCGCGTTCCGGTAGGCGACCGGGTCGGCGACACCGGGCCGGGTCAGTGGGCGGGCCGACGAGGAGGTTGCTGGGTCCGATTTGTCCGGTGGGCCCAGGTATGCGTACAACAGCCCGGCGGTGGCAGCCGTCGACGCGAAAACCGCTACGTATGTGCGCATGGCGCGAGTCTGCCGTGTCAGAGACGCCGGAGCTCTGTAGCACGCCCGGTGTGTCGCCGCAAGTTAGCTGATCACGGGTAAAATCGCGGCGCTCACCGGAACTCCCGCCCGTCGTGGCGCGGGCGGGAGCCGGGGTTCAGGAGGCGAACGCGCCGAGCACCGGCAGCCATTCGACCACGCGCACGTCGTCGATCAGCTGCTCGCGTGCGAACGGGTCCACCGCGAGCAGCGCGTGCAGCGCGTCCGCGTCGGCGGCCTGGAACAACAGCAGCGCGCCCGACCCGTCGGGGTACGGCCCGCTGCTCAGCAGGGCGCCCGCCGCGAGCTGGTCGGCAAGCCAGCCTCGGTGCTCGGGACGGTGGGTGTCCCGGCCCGGGACCGTGGCCGCGGAATAGGTGTAGTGCACGGCGAAGATCGGCACGGTCGCTTCCTAAGGGTCGAGAGTCAGAGAGTGAGCAGCATCCGAGTATTGCCGAGGGTGTTCGGCTTCACGTAGCTCAGGTCCAGGAACTCGGCCACACCGGTGTCGTAGGACCGGCACATCTCCGCGTACACCTCGGCCGTCACCGGCGTTCCGTCGATCTCGACGAAACCGTGCCGGGCGAAGAAGTCCACCTCGAAGGTCAGCACGAACACCCGCCGCAACTCCAGCTCGCGGGCCACCGCGACCAGCTGCTCCACCACGAGTCTGCCGACGCCGCTGCCCTTGACATCCGGATGCACCGCGACCGTGCGCACCTCGCCCAGGTCGGCCCACAGCACGTGCAGCGCCCCACAGCCCACGACTCGGCCGTCCAGCACGGCCACCCAGAACTCCTGCACCGCCTCGTAGAGCGTGACCAGGTTCTTTTCCAGCAGTATCCGGCCGGCGTAGACATCGACGAGGCGTTTGATCTCGGGTACATCGGAGGTTCGCGCGCGTCGGACAACCAGGTTGGAGCTCTGCGTGCGCACTGGCACGCCCGGATGTGCGTCGCTGGTCGAACCACCTAGTGGTCCCCGAGAGTTCATGGGGTGCACAGTAGTCGGGCCGGTTACCGATAGGCTGATCGTGTGCCACACATCCAGTCGTCCCGTCCACCGCATCGCGGCGGGCAGTGGGTTCGGCATGACGCGCGTCGCGCGCCGGTGAGCGGGGTGCGGACGTGAGTGCGCAACCGGAGGAAATCGACCGGCGCTGGGCGGCGCCGAGCCAGATCCGTTCCGGCTTCGTGCCCGCGCAGGCCGAGCCCGTGGTCCCGCTGATGAACATCGCGAACATCCTGACCATGCTGCGGATCGCGCTGGTGCCCCTGTTCGTGGTCGCGCTGTTCGTCGACGGCGGGCACCAGACCGGCTGGCGGATCACCGCGGCCGCGCTGTTCGGTATCGCGGCGATCACCGATCGCTTCGACGGGCAACTCGCGCGCAAATACGGTTTGGTCACCGATTTCGGCAAGCTGGCCGACCCGATCGCGGACAAGGCGCTGATCGGTTCGGCGGTGATCGGGTTGTCGGTGCTGGGCGATCTGGCCTGGTGGATCACCCTGGTCATCTGCGGCCGCGAGATCGGCGTGACGCTGCTCCGGTTGATCGTGGTGCGGCGCGGGGTGATTCCGGCCGGTCGCGGCGGCAAGCTGAAAACTCTGGTGCAATCGATCGCGATCGCCTTCCTGCTGCTTCCGTTCACCGGGTGGCTGGCCGGCCTGGGCATGGCACTGATGTATGTGGCCGTCGCGTTGACGGTGCTCACCGGACTCGATTACGTCGGACAGGCGGCACGCGTGTGGTTCGCGGGCGGGCCCGGTCGAGCGCGCGGCGCATGAACGCCCCCGCGGCCGATCCGTTGATCGCCGGCGCGCCGGCCGTCGACCTCGTGCGCACGTTGACCGCGGCGGGCCAGACCGTGGCCACCGCCGAATCGCTGACCGCGGGCCTGGTGGCGGCGACCATCGCCGGCGTGCCCGGCGCCAGCGCGGTGCTGCGCGGCGGCCTGGTGGTGTACGCCACAGATCTCAAACACAGCCTGGGCGGCGTCAGCGACGAAGTACTGGAGACGGAGGGTCCGGTCGCCGCGAGCACCGCCGAGCAGTTGGCGGTCGGCGCTCGCACGCGCTGTGGCGCGGACTGGGGTGTCGCGCTGACCGGCGTCGCCGGACCCGACCCGCAGGACGGGCACGCGGTCGGCACGGTGTTCCTGGGCCTGGCCGGGCCGGGGCACACCGAGGTGATGCGGTGGAAGCTGCGCGGCGAGCGGTGGACGATCAGGCTCGAGGCGACCCACATCGCCTTACGTGAACTCCTGCGCTGCGTACAGCGCCCGGACCGCGGTCCGGGCGGGCAAGATGGGTTGGGTGAGTGATTTGCGCCGGGCGGGAACCAACCGGGACCGGTCCGACGTTGTGCGAGAAAGAACGGCGTGCGTGGCACTCGTGAGTACCGCGCAGGTCCCCTGACAGGGAGCGAAGGAGAACGAGATGACGCTGCTGCGAGAGGCCATCGGGGACAGTCTGCGGCGTGCTCGTCTCGCCCAGAACCGGACGCTGCGCGAGGTCTCGACCTCCGCGCGGGTGAGTCTGGGCTACCTGTCCGAGGTCGAACGAGGCCGTAAAGAAGCATCCAGTGAGTTGCTCGCCGCCATCTGCGCGGCCCTCGACGTGCCGCTGTCGCGAGTGCTATGGGATGTGAGCACGATCATGGCGGGTGCCGACGGCCTGCCGACCCAGACCCCGGCGGGGGCCGCCGCGGCACCCGCGGAGGTCGAGCAGACCGCCGCCGAGGGTGCCGAAGCCGCGCCCGCGGCAGCCGCGCCGGCGCAGGACACCCCTGCTCCGGAGCCCGCGCTGGCGCCGGCGAGTGCCGCGCTGTCGGTGGCCGGGGCCGCCGGGCGTCCGCTGCCGCTGGCGGTCGATACCCGAATCGTCATTCCCGCACCGAAGGCCGACATGCTGGTCCTGGTGAAGGGCATGTGACAACCGAGGTGAGCGGCAGCCGTGGCAACGCTGCGGACCGGCGCCGAAAGCGGATAGATTCTCTATAGGCGTCTGGTTGGGCTGGGTATCCCGGCCCACTTGCCGCATGGTGGAGGATAGGCACATATCGAGTGCGTGACGGTCGCGCACTGGAGTCGCGCCGAGCGCGGCACGTCAGATGGAGGCGGGATCAATCGATGGCTAATCCGTTCGTCAAGGCCTGGAAATACCTGATGGCCCTCTTCGATTCGAAGATCGAGGAGCACGCGGATCCGAAGGTCCAGATTCAGCAGGCTATCGAGGAAGCCCAGCGCCAGCATCAGGCCCTCTCGCAGCAGGCCGCGTCGGTCATCGGCAACCAGCGTCAGCTGGAAATGAAACTGAACCGGCAGCTCGACGAGGTCGAGAAGCTCAACGCCAACGCGCGCCAGGCGGTCATGCTCGCCGACCAGGCGACCGCCGCGGGCGACACCGAAAAAGGCATCCAGTACACCAACGCGGCCGAGGCGTTCGCCGCGCAGCTGGTCACCGCCGAGCAGTCGGTCGAGGACCTCAAGGTGCTGCACGACCAGTCGCTGCAGGCGGCCACCCAGGCCAAGAAGGCGGTCGAGCAGAACGCGATGCTGTTGCAGCAGAAGGTCGCCGAGCGCACCAAGCTGCTGAGCCAGCTGGAGCAGGCCAAGATGCAGGAGCAGGTCTCCGCGTCGCTGCAGCAGATGGACTCGACCCTGTCGGCCCCGGGCACCACGCCCAGCCTGGACGCGGTGCGCGAGAAGATCGAGCGGCGCTACGCCAACGCGCTCGGTTCCGCGGAGCTCGCCCAGAACACGGTGCAGGGCCGCATGCTGGAGGTGCAGCAGGCCAGCATCCAGATGGCCGGGCACAGCAAGCTCGAGCAGATCCGCGCGTCGATGCGCGGCGATCAGCTGCCCGCCGGTGGCGCGGCCCAGCCTGCCGTCAATCCCGCGCCGGCCCAGGCCAATCCGGCGCAGCCGCAGATGAACAAGGGTCAGGCCGCACAGCAGTAGCGGATCGGACGCACGGCGAGGATTGTGTCGGTGGCCCCTGGTTCACTGTGGGGCACACGGAATCCCGGTCGGCCGGCCGTCGGCCAGGCCGGGACCGTGCCGGCCCGACCCTCGCTACCAGTGGGAGAAGAACAGGCATGAGTCAGTCCGGAAAAGCGCGACCGGGCCGCAAGCGGGACGCCGCGATCGTCCGGGCCCAGGCCGCGCTGGCACCGCAACCGGGCAGCCTGCCCGACAGCCTGCGCGAGGTCGGTGAGCACGCGCTGGTCGCGGTCCGCCGCTGGGCCGACCCGCGGGAACGGGAACTGCGCCGCAGGCGCCGGGCGCGCCGCCGCAGCTTCCAGCTCGGCACCGCCGGTGGGCTCACCACCGCCGGCGCCGTCGGTCTGGCCGTCATCTCGGCGCCCGCCTGGATCGTTGTGGTGCTCGGTGGCGGCGCGGTCGCGCTGGTCACGGGCACCGCGCTCAGTGCCCGCCGCTATCTGCGCCTGCGGGGCGTGCCACTGCCGCAGGCGGCCTTCATTCCGCGGAAGCAGCCGCCGCTGTGGTCGCGCGCGCGTGGTCCGATCACCCGGCTGGTGCGCGCCGAACGCGCGCTGCACGGACTCGGCGCGCAGATCGCCCGCGGGAACCGGCTGCCCGACGACGAACTCGCCGACATGCTGGAGACGGCCGGTTCCGGGTCCGCCGCCCTGCACGCGCTCGCCGCCGACGTGACCGCCATGGAGCAGGCACTCGGCGCCATGGGCCGCTCGGATTCCCCCGCCGCCGTCGGCCTCACCGACAATCTCCAGTTCGCCCTCGCCCGCCTCGATACCGGCGTCGCCGAGTACGAGCAGGTGGTAGCCGCCGCGAGCCGCATCCTCGCGGTCCCCGAAAGTGCCGTGCTACGCCACAATTTCGACGCCATCGTCGCCGACCTCCGCCACGCCGCCGACCGTCTCGACGGCTGGGCCCAAGCCCTCACCGAGGTCGCCGACCGGCAGTCCCCGCTCGCCCACCCCGGCCAACTCTGAATCATCGCGGCTGCTGCGGGCAGCCGGCTCGGCCGTAGCGTGCGGCACTGCTTCGGGTGCGAAAACGGGACGCAGGACAGAAGATTCGACTCGGCTCGGCCGTGAAACATGGCTCAGCCCAGCCGTGAACCTGCCGTGGCCGCGGAGCCTGGCTCTGCTGCGAAGCCTGGCTTGGCCGCGGCACCTGGATCGGCCGCGAAATCTGGCTTGGCCGCGGAATCTGGCTCGGCCGCGATGCCTGGCTC
>NZ_BDCI01000016.1 GCF_001613425.1 Nocardia vulneris
GGTCTGGCCGCGGAGCCTGGCTTGGCCGCGATGCCTGGCCCGGTCTGGCCGCGGAATCTGGCGTGGCCGTGGAATCTGGCTTGGCCGCGGAATCTGGCGCGGCCGCGATGCCTGGCCCGGTCTGGCCGCGGTGCCTAGCCTGGCCGCGAAAACTGGCTCGGCCTCGGCCGCGAAAACCTACAGTGCCGAGCATCGTCGTTCGGCACCGGGTTCCATCGTTGAGCTCATGTTTCCGTCCACTTCGACGGGCGTCCCGCCTTCTTCCAACAGGGCAGCACCGGCTTTGCCCGCTTCTTGGTATCCGCACCACTTCTCGGGATTTACACCTTTTCTGGGCGTCCAGAAAGGGTGTGAATCCCGAGAAGTGGTGCAGGTGTGCGGCTTTCGTGGGTCGACACGGGGCTAACTGTCGCTTGGTTTACTTGCGTTCGGGCTTGTTGGCTGGCTGCCGAAGTGTGACTTGCTCAGGTTGGTGTGCCTGCCGCGGGAGTTACGTAGATGGTGCTGGGCGCGTCGGGTGGGGTTCCCGGCTTTAGGTGCAGGTCAGGTGCGTGAGGGTGGGGTTCCGGCGTGGTCGTCTGGCTGTGGTGCTGTGTCGGGAGTTTCTTGAGGAGGTGTCAGCGGTTTCGGGTGGGTGGGGTTGTGGCTCGGCGTGTTTTGCTGGGCGGGTCGCGGGGTCGCAGACCTTCCGTACGGTTCACAGCGGCTGTAA
>NZ_BDCI01000017.1 GCF_001613425.1 Nocardia vulneris
CGACGCCGCCTCCACATGCCGCGCCAGCACATGCCCCATCCCCCCATGCGCCCGCATCGCACTATAAAACGGATTGATCGCCGCCCCAGGCAAACCAAACGCCTGCGAAGCCCCCTCCTTCACCAAAATCAACACCGCAGCATCCACCGCACGCATCCGAGCCATCGTCAGACCTCCTCGTTGTGCCGCACGGCGCGCCCGCTCGTCACGGCGTTCATTCGCCCTTGCCCGACAGTGCTTCGGCCACCAGCAGCAGGCCGGAATGATCCAGCGAGCCATAGCCCATCGCCCTGGCCGCGGCGATCAACTGCGCGGTGAGCGCGCCCATCGGAATGGCGACCTCGGCCTCGCGCGCGGCCGCCTGGATGATGCCCATGTCCTTGTGGTGCAGGTCGATCCGGAAGCCGGGGACGAAGTTGCGGGCCAGCATGGTCTCGCGCTTGAGCTCGAGGATCTTGCTGCCCGCGAGGCCACCCGCCAGTACGTCCAGACCCTTCGCCGCGTCCGCGCCGAGATTCTCCATCAGCAAGATGGCCTCGGCGACAAGGGCATACGTCCCGCCGACCACGAGCTGGTTGGCCGCCTTGACGCATTGACCCGCGCCGTTGCCGCCGACCAGCGCGAAGGTCTTGCCGAGCGTCTGGAAAATCGGTGTCGCCGCGTCGAAATCGGCCTGCGTGCCGCCGACCATGATGGACAGGGCGGCGTTGACGGCGCCGGCCTCGCCGCCGCTCACCGGCGCGTCCAGCACCCGCAGCCGGTTCTTCTCGCCCTCGGCCGCTGTCCATTTGGCCGTCTTCGGGGTGATCGTGGAGAAGTCGATATACAGCGTGCCCGGCTCGGTGTGCGCGACGATATCGCCGAACACCTCTTCGATCTGCTCGTCCTGCGGCAGCATCGTGATCACGATGTCCTTGTCGCGCACCGCCTCCGCGACGCTGGCCGCGGTGGCACCGCCTGCCTCTTTGAGCTTCTCCAGCCCCTTGGGACCGATGTCGTAGCCGGTGACCTCGTGACCGGCCGCGACGAGGTGCCCCGCCATCGGGCTGCCCATGATCCCGAGTCCGATAAAACCGATCTTGCTCATGCGTTGATCCACTTCCAATCCAGCTCGGGGTCTTTGTATTCGAGGCCGATCCAGCCGTCGTAGCCTGCGGCGGCGAGGGTGTCGAAAAGGGTGCCGAAGTCGAGTTCGCCGGTGCCGGGTCGGCCGCGGCCGGGATCGTCGGCGATCTGCACGTGGCCGATGTGGCGTGCGTAGGTCTTGATCACCTCGAGCAGGTTCTCGTCCATCCGCGCCAGGTGGTAAAGATCGCAGAGGAAGCGCACATTCGGCTCGCCGGTCTGCTCGATCACGCGCACGGCGTGCGCGGCGCTGACGATCGGATACTGCGGCGACTCATGCGCGTTCAGTGCCTCGACCAAGACGACGGCATCGATCCGGGCGGCGGCGCGGGCGGCCAGGCGCAGATTCTCCAGCGCGAGTTCGTCCTGTCGCGCCGGATCCTCGCCCGCGATCCGGTTGCCGTACAACGCGTTCAGCGCGCGGCACCCGGTACGCTCGGCGAGACCCACGGCCACGTCGATGTTGTCCCGGAAGCGGGTGACCTCGCCGGGCACCGACACCAGTCCCCGACCCGCCGGAATCAGATCGATGAAGTTCAACCCGACCAGCGCCACGCCGGCGTCCTCGAGCGCCCGCACGAACGCGTCGATTTCTTTGTCGCCCGGCACCGGATTCTCGCCGAAGGGCCACCAGAATTCGACCGCGTCGAATCCCGCGGCCTTGGCCGCGGCGGGCCGTTCCAGCAGCGGCAGATCAGTGAAAAGAATAGAGCAGTTGACGTCGAATTTCGGGAGACCGGACTCCCCTGGGTAATGCTTCACTCAGCTCCTTCGCGATATTTCTGCCAACTGCCGACACGGGTGATGTCGATCAGCTCCGGGTAGGACGTCGGCGGTTTGCGCAGCACCATGGACAGCACCGAGCGCCCGTCGTCGAGCTCGATCGCGCCGAGCTCCAGTTCGGGCGGCTCTGCGGGCAGCAGGTGTTCCCGCAGCACGTCCATGGGCACGTCGAACAGCTCGCCGCTGATCGAGTGGCCGCCGTCGGCCGCCGGGTCCAGGCCGGGGAACCGGTCGCCCACCGAGAAGAACCGGTAGCGCGGCGCGGTTTTCGCCTCGCCGGCGAACGGCGCTCCGTGCAGCAGATGATTGAGCGGCCCTCCGCGCATGGCGGAACCGTTCAGAAAAATCAACGGCATGTTCGGGTCCTTTGTCTAGAATTTCACCAAGTATGCGGTCATTGCCTATTTTTCGGATAGCCGAGATCAACCCGAAATCGGCCGATAATTCCGAAGCAGAATTTGTAGGAAGCTCCAGCGCCGAAAGTATCGCGGCGTCGCGCGGTCACCAGGTGGGAATCAGGTCCCGGTGTATGGGTCCGCCGCTCGCGCGCAACGGCTGGGCCGATCCGCCCCGGCGGACCGCGACGATCTCCGCGGCGATGGACACCGCGGTCTCCTCCGCGGTGCGCCCGCCGAGATCGAGGCCGATCGGTGAATGCAGCGCGGACAGTTCGGTTTCCGACAGGCCGGCGGCCCGCAGACTCGCCATCCGATCCTCGTGCGTGCGCCGTGATCCCATCGCGCCGACATAGGCGACCGGCAGCCGTAATGCCAACTCCAGCAGCGGAATATCGAACTTCGCATCATGGGTCAGTACACACAGCACGGTGCGCGCGTCGACCGTGGTGTGCCGCAGATACCGGTCAGGCCAGTCCACCACGACCTCGTGCGCGTCCGGAAAGCGCGCCTTGGTGGCGAACACCGGACGGGCGTCGCAGACGGTCACCCGATAGCCCAGGAAGCGACCGATCCGGGTGAGCGCCGCGGCGAAATCTATGGCACCGAAGACGATCATCCGGGGCGGCGGCACATACGACTCCACGAACACGGTGGCTTCCCGGTCACCGCAACCGATCACCCGCAGGCCGGTGCTGCCCGCGTCGAGCATCGCCCTCGCCTCCGCCGCGACCACCGGGTCGAAGGTGGCACCCAGCGTCCACCACGGACCCAAAGCCATGGTCGCGCCGGAGTTCAGGTCACGAACCAGGGCCACCGGCTCGACCGAGCGCAGCAGCGCCTCGATGGTGCCGAAGTCCGCCGGGGTGATCGGCTGGACGAACACCTCGATGGTGCCGCCGCAGGTGAGCCCGACGGCGAAGGCGTCGTCGTCGCTGTAGCCGAAGCTTTCGCGCACCGGCTGCCCGGTGCGCAGGGCCTCGCGACAGAGCTCGTACACCGCACCCTCGACGCAGCCACCGGAAATGCTGCCGAGGACAACGCCTTCGGCGTCCACCGCGAGGGCGGCGCCGGGCGGTCGCGGCGCGCTGCCGCTGACGCCGATGACGGTGGCGACGGCGTAGGACTTGCCCGCCGTGTGCCAGTGCAGGAGTTCTGTCGCGAGGTCACGCATGGTTGTTGCCGTTCTATCCGCCGAGCAGTAGTTCGATGGCCGAGATGCCGAAGTAGGCGGCGAACACCACGCCCACCACCCAGATGAGCCAATGGATTTCGCGGAACTTCCCGCGCGCCGCCTTGATCACCACGTAGGCGATGACGCCCGCGCCGACCCCGTTGGTGATCGAGTAGGTGAACGGCATCAGCACGATGGTCAGGAAGGCGGGGACCGCGACTTCCAGGTCGGACCAGTCGATCTTGCGGGCCTGGGTCATCATCAGCGCGCCGACCAGCACCAGCGCCGGGGCGGCCGCCTGGATCGGCACCACCGCGGCCAACGGCGTGAAAAAGACCGCCAGGCAGAACAATCCGCCGGTCACCACGCTGGTCAAGCCGGTACGAGCGCCCTCACCGACGCCCGTCGCGGACTCGACGTAGACGGTGTTACCCGCCCCGCCACTGAGACCGCCGATGATCTGGCCGACGCCGTCGACGGTCAGCACCTTGCCGAGGCCGGGCATGGTGCCCTTCTCGTCGAGCAGACCCGCCTCGTCGCAGACGCCGAACACGGTGCCCATGGCGTCGAAGAAGCCGGTGAGCACAAGTGTGAACAGCACGACGCCGGCGACCAGACCACCGGCCTTGGCGAACCCGCCGACCAGATCGATGTCGAACAGCAGACCGAAGTCCGGCGCGGCGAACAGCCCCTCGGGCGTCTCCGGCACGACCGGGCCCCAGGTTTTGGGATCGATTTTCGCCAGCGAATTCACCACGATGGCCAGCACCGTGGCGATCGCGATGCTGATCAGGATGGCGCCGGGCACCTTACGGATGAACAGCGCCAGCATGAGCAGCAGCCCGACCGCGAAAATCACTACGGGCCAACCGGAAAGGTGCCCGCCCGCGCCGAGGGTCACCGGCGGACCGGTCTGCGCGCCGTGCCCGACCACCCCGGCCGACACCAGCCCGATCATCGCGATGAACATGCCGATCCCGACGCCGATGGCGTTCTTGAGGGCGAGCGGGATGGCGTTGATGATCATTGTGCGCAACCCGGTGGCGGCCAGGATCACGATGATCACGCCCATCAGCACCACCAGGCCCATGGCTTGCGGCCAGGTCATGTGCGGCGCCGCTTGGAAGGCGACTACCGGCACCACACCCAGCCCCGCGGCCAGCGCCAGCGGTACGTTGCCGACCAGGCCCATCAGAATGGTGCTCAGGCCCGCGGAAAACGCGGTGGCGGTGGTGAGTTGCGCGATGCTGAGGGTGTTGCCGTCGACGTCCTGGACCCCGCCGATGATCAGCGGGACGAGCAGGATAACGTAGGCCATCGCGACGAAAGTGGTGATACCGCCCCGGATCTCGCGCGATACCGAGGTCTTGCGGTCACTCAACCGGAAGTAGCGGTCGAGCGCGGACCTTCCGGTGGCCGGCTCCGGTACGGAGGAGTGGGTCTGTACTTGGGTCATGGCGTGCCCTCCTCGGGGCATGGCCGACCTACGATCCGGCTGCATCGCCGGATCGCGTGGTTCGGTTTGCTGTTGTGGGACCTGTGCTGTGTTGTCCACGCCGGCAACGGGTCTCCGTGACCGGCGCGGACGAGCACCGCCCCTGTTGATCAACTGCTCCGGATGATGTCTTCCGGACGCACCGGCACTCGGTTGATGTGCACGGTTCCCCCCGCCGAGCGGCACGCGTCCCGTATGGCGGCGACGATCGCGGGAGTCGAGGAGAGCGTGGGTGGCTCTCCGGCGCCGCGCAGCCCGTATGGGGCGTGCGGGTCGGCGTTTTCGAGAATCTCGAGCCGCTGTGGCGGCGAGTCGAGAATCGTGGGAATCAGATAGTCGGTGAACGAGGGGTTGAGTACCTTGCCGTCGCGGACCTGGATCTCCTCCATGACCGCGAGGCCCAGGCCCTGCGCGGAGCCGCCGTGGATCTGGCCCTCCAGCGAGAGCCGGTTCATGATCTTGCCGACGTCCTGAACCGCGTCCAGCGCAACCACTTTGACCAGACCGAGTTCGGTGTCGACATCCACCACCGCGCGGTGTACGCACAGGGCCAGCTGGGTGTGGCTGTCCCCCTGACCGGTGACCGGATCCATGCCGGTGGTCGGCTTGTGGTGGTATTTCCTGGTCTCCTCGATGATTTCGTCGCCGAGCAGATCGACGATCGCGGCGAACACCTCACCGGTGCCCGACACCACCTTGCCGCCGACCAGCCGCAGGCCGCGGGTGGCGCCGAAACGTCCCTGGGCCAGGGCGAGTACACGCATGCGCACCGCTTCACACGCGGCCTTCACCGCGCCACCGGTCATGTAGGTCTGCCGGGAGGCCGACGAGGAACCCGCGCTGTCGATCTGGTTGTCGGCGGGGTGAATGGTCACCCTCTCGATGCCGAGTTCGGTCCGCGCGATCTGCGCTTCGACCGTGACCAGTCCCTGTCCCACTTCGGCGGCGGCGGTGTGCACCAGCGCGACGGGTTCGCCGCCGATCACCTCGAGGCGCACCCGCGCGGTGGAGTAGTCGTCGAAACCCTCGGAGAAGCAGATGTTCTTGATGCCGACGCCGTAGCCGACGCCGCGCACCACGCCTTCACCGTGCGTCGTCTGCGAAGCGCCGCCGGGCAGGTTCCGGATGTCGGCCGCGTCCAGCGGCGCGGGCAGCGGCATGTCGCGCAACTGCCCGAGCATCTCGGCCATCGGCATGGGCGCGTGCACCACCTGACCGGTCGCCAGCTTGGAGCCCTGCGATACCGCGTTCACCTGACGGACGTACACCGGGTCGAGATCGAGCGCCTGCGCCAGCTTGTCCATCATCGACTCGTGCGCGAAACAGGCTTGCACCGCACCGAATCCGCGCATCGCACCGCACGGCGGGTTATTGGTGTACACGCCGTAGGCGTCGATCTTGATGTGCGGAACCTCGTAGGGGCCCAACGCCAGTGAGGACGCGTTGCCGGTGACATTGAGCGTGGCGGAGGTGTAGGCGCCGCCGTCGAGCACGATGCGCACCTCGGCGAAGACGATCTTGCCCGCGCGGGTGGCGCCGTACTCGTAGCTCAGCTGCGCCGGATGCCGGTGCACGTGCCCGAAGAACGACTCCTCGCGGTTGTACACCATCTTGATCGGCTTGCCGGTGTAGAGCGCGAGCATGCCCGCGTGGATCTGCATCGAAATGTCCTCGCGCCCACCGAACGCGCCGCCGACGCCGGCCATGGTCATCCGGATCTGGTCCGGGGACAGGTCGAGACAGGGACCGATCTGGTCGAGATCGTTGTGCATCCACTGGGTGGCGACGTAGAAGTCGAGCCCGCCGTCCTCGCCCGGCGCGACCAGCCCGGCCTCCGGGCCGAGGAACGCCTGATCCTGGATGCCGACCTCGTATTCGCCGGTCACCACGACATCGGACATGGCGCGCCCGACCGCGATATCGCCGACCCGGACCGGCTGATGCCGGGCGATACCGCCCCGCTCCTGCACCTTGTTGGCCTCCGGGTCGGCGACCACCGCGAGCGGATCGATGATGGGGGTCAGCACCTCCCATTCGATGGCGATCACTTCGACTGCGCGCCGGGCGATCTCGGGATGATCCGCGGCGACCAGCGCGATCGGCTCACCGTGGTGGCGCACCTCGTCGAAGGCGAGAACCGGTTGGTCCCAGGTCATGTCGAGGCCGTAACACTTGCGGCCGGGCACATCCTCGTGGGTGAGCACCGCGTGCACGCCCGGCAACGCGAGCGCCGCGCTGATGTCCATGCCGAGGATGCGGGCCCGCGGGTGCGGACTGCGCAGCGTGGCGCCCCACAGCATGCCGTCCATCCACATGTCCGAGGCATAGGCGAACTCGCCCTTGACCTTCAGCGTGCCGTCGGGCCGCAGCGGGCTCTCGCCGATACCGCCCTTACCGGGTGCGGCGACCTCACCCGGGAAGCGAGTGCTCCGTACCGCGGTCATCGTGCTTCCTCCCGTTCCAACAGCCGCTTGCGCGCGGCGGCACCGGCCCGGCCGACCGCGTCGTGCGACACGGTGCGCAGTTCGTCGTCGGCCACGACGGTCCGGCCGCCGACGAACAACCGCGCCAGCGGCGGTATCGGGCCGAACACCAGGGTGCAGACGGGATCTGTGACCGCGGCGCGGAAGCCGTCCACTCGCCACATCGCGATATCGGCGAGCTTGCCGACCTCGAGGCTGCCGATCTCCTGCTGCCGCCCGAGATTGCGGGCACCACCCAGGGTGCCGATCTCCAAGGCCTGGCGCGCGGTGAGCGCGGTGGGACCGTGCACGGCGCGCTGGAACAGCATGGCCTGGCGCAACTCTCCCGCCATCGAGGTCAGTTCGCTGGAGGCCGCCCCGTCCACGCCTAGACCGACGGTCGCGCCGGCGCGCAAAAGCTCGGAGACGCGGGCGATTCCGGCGCCGAGCCGGGCATTGGAGCTGGGGCAGTGCGCCGATCCGGTACCGGTCTCGGCGAAGCGCCGGATATCCGCGTCGTGCAGGTGCACCGCGTGCGCGAACCAGACGTCATCACCGAGCCAGCCGAGCTTGTCCATGTATTCCACCGGCGTGCAACCCATCTGCTCGCGGCAGTGCACTTCCTCGTCCAGTGTCTCGGCGAGGTGGGTGTGCAGCCGCACGCCCTTGGTGCGGGCCAGCAGGGCGGCGTCGGTCATCAGGCCCTCGCTCACCGAGAACGGCGAGCACGGCGCGACTGCTACCCGCAGCATCGAGTCGAACGACGGATCGTGGTACTTGTCAATGGTTTCCGCGGTGTTCAGCAGGATCTCGTCGCGATCCTCCACCACCTCGTCCGGCGGCAGGCCGCCCGCGGACTGGCCCCGGTCCATCGAGCCGCGGCACGGATGGAACCGCAGACCGATCTCGTGTGCCGCGCGGACCTCGGCGTCGAACAGGTCACCGCGTCCCTTGGGGAACACGTAGTGGTGGTCGCTGCTGGTGGTGCAGCCGGTCAGGGCGAGCCAGCCCAGCCCCGCCGCGGCCGCGCCGTAGACCACCTCCGCGTCCATGCCCGCCCAGGTGCGGTAGAGCCCGGTGAGCCATTCGAACAGCGTGGCGTCCTGGTACAGCCCCTGGGTCGCCCACTGGTAGAGGTGATGGTGGGTGTTGACCAGGCCGGGGGTGACCAGGCAACCGGTGCCGTCGACCCGCTGTGCGTCCGGCACCACCGGCGCGGGACCGGCGCCGAGCGCTTCGATCCGGCCGTCGGCGATCACCAGGTAGCCGGACGGGATCTCCGGGCCGACCACCGGTGCGATGTAGGCGTTTTCGATGATGGTCTTCATCGGGCCGCCGCTTTCCGCTGCGCCGCGAGCCGCACGGCGTCCAGGATCTTCTCGTAACCGGTGCAGCGGCACAGGTTTCCGGCCAGGGCCTCGCGGATCTCGACATCGGACGGGTCCGGGTTGTGCTCGATCAGGTCGTGCGCCTGCACGATGAGACCCGGTGTGCAGAAACCGCATTGCACCGCGCCCGCCTCGACGAACGCCTGCTGCATCGGATCCAGCTTCGCCCCCTCGGCCAGCCCCTCCACGGTGCGCACCGAGCGGCCTTCGGCCTGGCCGGCCGCCACCAGGCAGGAGCAGACCGGCGTGCCGTCCAAATAGACCGTGCACGAACCGCATTCGCCTTGTTCACAGGCATTCTTGGAGCCGGGCAGGCCCATCCGCTCGCGCAGCATGTAGAGCAGGCTCTCGCCCTCCCACACGTCGTCCACGGTCTCCTGCGAGCCGTTCACATCGAACCTCACGCGCATCAGGCCGCCTTCCTTTCTGTCAGATAGTCCGTCCAGGCCCAGCCCAGGGTGCGGCGGGCCAGCACCGAGAGGGCGTGTTTGCGGTAGTCCGCGGTGCCGCGGACGTCGTCGATCGGCTTCGCGGCGGCAGCGACGAGCGCGCCGAATTCGCGTAGCACGCTGTCGCTCAGCGGCGTCGCCTGCTGCCACGGCAACTGGGTCGCCAGGAATTCCTCGGCCGACCCGGCGCGCAGCGGTGTCGGACCGGACGATCCGATGCCGGTGCGGACCGTCCCGCTGCCGGGGTACAGCGCGATCGCGAACGAGCACACCGCGATCACCATCGCGTTGCGCGTGCCGACCTTCGAAAAGTATTGCGGCCCTTCGGCGGGTGGCAACCAGATCGCCCGGATCAGCTCGTCCGGTTCGAGCGCGGTCTTGCGCACCCAGAGGTAGAAATCGTCGATCGGGATCATCCGGGTGCCGCGCGCCGCGGACTCGACCTCGACGACCGCGTCCCCGGCGAGCAGCGCGGGATGGGCGTCACCGGCCGGGGACGCCCCGCCCAGATTGCCGCCGACCGTGCCGCGATTGCGGATCTGCGGCGAACCGACGGTGCGCGAGGCCTGCGCCAGGCCGGGCAACTGCTTGCCGAGCCGGTTGATGATCTTGACGTACGGCACACCGGAACCGATCCGGATCCTGCCGTCGATCTCCTTGTGGTCGAACAGTTCCCGGCACGGGTTGAGATCCAGCAGGGCGTCCGGCCTGCCCTTGTCGAAATTGAGTTCGACCATCATGTCGGTGCCGCCCTGAATGGGCACCGCATCCGGTCGATCGGCCTTGATGGCCAGGGCATCCGCCCAGCTGCTCGGTCGCAAGAAATCCATCGTCACTCCCACGCCGGGCCTGCGGCCGGCGCGTCCTCGCGCAGGACCGTGCCCTCGATCAGGCCGTACGGGCGGTCGGCGGCGTAGAACACCTCGTTGTCGTTGGTCAGGCCGAACGCGGACAGGTCGACCACGAAGTGATGTTTGTTCGGCAGCGACAGCCGCACCTCGCCGATCTCCGGGCAGGCGGCGAGTACCCGCTCACCCATCGCGTACAGCGTCTGCTGCAACGAGTAGCTGTAGGTCTCGGCGAACGCCTCCAACAGGGCGCCGCGCGCCGCGCGGTATGCCTTGTCCCAGTCGCCCGGCTCGGCGATGAAGCGCCACTCCGCGTTGACCTCGGTGGCCAGGATGCGGTCGTAGGCTTCCTGCAGCGTCGTGTACTTGTCCTTGATATAGCCGTGGAACTCCGAACCGGTGGAGTTGAGCACCACCAGGCCCTGCAAACCCGCTACCACCCAGGTCTTTTCGCCGTCGTGGTGCACCCGCGCGATGCGGGTCTCCTGACCGGAGCGGACGAACGAGTGCTGATCGTCGCCGGGGTTCAGCACGATCCGCTCCCAGGCGTATTCCTCGACGCTGACCCGCGCGTGGTGGATGGTCGGCTGCGAGCCGACGAAATGCTGTGCCAGCAGGACACCGAACGCCTCGGGCGAGGTGATGCCGTGCTCCTTGGCGAAGGCGAAGACCGTGTTCTTCTGGGTGTCCGTCGGCAGGACCGCGCCGTTGTCGCCGGTGAGGTGTACCTCGTCCATGTCGCCGGAGAGCGCCACACCGACATTGAGATCGCGGATCTCGTGCACGCCACCGTTTTTCGTCACGCCGACGACGTGGGTCTCCGCCTTGCCGTATCGGTTCGGTCCGAGCTTGATCGACATTGTTTCAGCTACCTCGATAAGTGGAGTAGGAATACGGACTGAGCAGCAGCGGTACGTGGTAGTGCGCTGCCGGGTCGGCGACGGTGAAATCGATCGCGACCGTGGGATAGAACGGGCTGATCTCGCCCGTCTCGAAAGTCAGCCGGTGCGTGCCGGTTCCGGGCGCGGGCAGGTCTTTGACGCGGCCGTCGTCGTCGGTACGCCGTTCGGCGAGTACCGTGCCGTGCGCGTCCGAGAGCCGGACCAGCATCCCCGCGGCAGGGCGGCCGGTGACCGCGTTGAGCACGTGCGTGGACAGACTCACTGCTCCCCCAGCAGCTTTCGCACCCGCAGCCGGGTGATGTCGGCGAGCTCGCTCTGTACCTTGATCCGCTCGTCGAGCACCGAATTGTCCAGGCGCAGCCGCAATTCGGCGAGGATCTCGGTGGCGGTGCGGCCGGTGGCACGGATCAGGAAGACGTGACCGAAGCGCTCTTCGTAGGCGAGATTGCCGGCGGCGAGCTCGGTCCGCACGGCGGCGTCGGCGGTCGCGGCACCGGACTGTTCCCCGCGCGACCAGCTCGCCTCCCGCTCGGACAGCTCGGCCTTGGCGCGGTCACCGATGCGCGGATGCGCCGCGAGCGCCTCCTCGACATCCGGCCAACTCAGCTCGCACACCGTGGTGACAGCCGCGGCGACGAGGCTCGCGGTGTCGGCGTAGGGCCGGGCCGCCGCGACCTTCTGCGCCCACTGCCGGGACGCACAGCAGGTCAGCAGTTCCTGTTCGACCCGGTCCGGTGGCAACGAGTTGAGCCATCCGATGTCGCCTGCCATCTGACCTCCTGTAGGGGGTTGCCAATCTGTTCCGCAAGTACACCCGCCGGGGAACGCCGCAGCCAGAAACGAGAAATCTGAACTGTGCGCCAGTTCACACCGAAGTCTTTGTGTGAATGTCCAAGGGCATTCACCAGGGGGTTGACTGTTAGCCTTCGCACCGTGCGCCTCCGATCCCTGCTGACCATGGCGGACCTCGGGCTCGAGCTCGTCACCGGCGAGGACGAGCTGGACCGGTTCGTCCGCTGGGTGGTGACCACCGACATGCTCGATCCCGGTCGCTACCTGTCCGGCGGGGAACTCGTCCTCACCGGCATGCAGTGGCGCCACGATCCGGCCGACAGCGAGGTGTTCGTCCGCGCACTGGCCCAGGCGGGCGTGGCCGGGCTGGCCGCGGGCGATGCCCGCTACGGCGGTGCGCCCCCGGACGTGGTCGAGGCCTGTCGCAAGCATCGGATCCCGCTGTTCCGGGTCCCGGAGAACATTGCGTTCGCCCAGGTCACCGAGCAGATCACGCGCAATCTGTCGACCGGGCGCGCCGCGGACCTGACCGCGATCCTGGACCGGCACCGCCAGCTCGTTTCGGGCGCCGGGCTCGGCTCGGTGCTCGAGCTGATCGAACGCGATCTCGGCATGCGCTGCTGGGTGATCTCCTCGACCGGCCGGGCGGTGGCCGGGCCCGCGACCCCGCCACCGTCCGAGGTGACCACCGCATTCCTCAGCGCCCGCCGCCTGCCGTTGGCGTTCCGGCCGGAGACCGGCCGGTTCTCCCTGTTCGCGGTCGACGAGCACCGCACGTCGCGAGCGGCCGACTGGTTCCTCGTGTTCGAGGGCGACTACACCGAGTGGCCCGAGGAGCGGCGCGCGCTGGCCGGCGAGCTGGCCGCGGTCGTCTCGCTCGAACGCGCCCGCCAGGACGACCGCCAGAGCGCCGAGGGACGGCTCGCCCAGGAACTGATCGAGCTGATCGTCTCCGACGCCAAGCCCGCGGAGATCATCTCCCGCCTCGAACTCACCGGACTCGGACCGGCGGAGACCTATATCGCCGTCGCCGCGGCCGCCGACGACACTTTGCGGCCCGGGGAATTACGCGTCTTGTTGCGCGAAATACTTTACGGCAGAAGGCCTGCCGCGGGCGTGGTGGACGGCGAGGCGATCGCGCTCATCCCCGCCGGGCCGGATAATCCGGTCATCGACGAGATCAACCGCGCGGTAACGGCTTTGGAGCCGGGCCTGGGTGGCAGCCGACTATCCATCGGCGTCAGCGGAGTGGTCGACGGCGAGGGCCTGCGCGGTGCGGTGGAGGAGGCGCGCTACGCGCGCCGGATGGCGGCGGGTCGCCTGCAACCGGCCAGCGTCGTGGGCCATGACGAACTGGCCACACACATGCTGTTGCTCGCCTCGGTCCCCGACGAGGTCCGCCGCATGTTCCGGCTGCGCCTGCTCGATCCGCTCACCACCTACGACCAGGACAATCGCGCCGATCTCGTGCACACACTGGAGACGTTCCTCGAGGTGTCGGGCTCGTGGACCAAATGCGCCGACCTCCTGCACGTACACGTGAACACCCTGCGCTACCGCATCCAGCGCATCGAAGAACTCACCGGGCGTGATCTTTCCCGCCTGGAAGACCGCGTCGACTTCTTCTTGGCGCTCGCGCTGCGCTGAGCACCGGCGTCGCCGAAGCGCTCGAATCATGTTGCGGCCGTTACCAATTCCCCGGATAGCTCAAATGTCAGGTCCGCCGACCTGGGTGATCTTGTGCGTACCGAGGCGGGTCATCAGATCCTGGTGCAGCACACGCAGCAGTTCGGTCAGGTCGGACTGCTGGGCGCGGGTGAGACCGGAGAGCAGCTCCGACTCCCGGCCGAGGACCTGGTCGACCAGCCGTTCGACCACAGCGTGTCCGGCACCGGTCAATTCGACGATCACCCCGCGCGAGCCGTCGCCGAGCGGGGCGCGGGTCACCAGGCCTTCGGTTTCGGCCCGCGCGACGCGCTGGGAGATCGCGCCCGCGGTGAGCATCGTCTGCTCCTTGAGCTGCCGGGTGGTCAGCCGGTAGGGCGCGCCGCTGCGGCGCAGCACGCTGAGCAGGTCGAGGGTGGCCGTGTCGACTCCCTCGGCGGCCAGCACCCGGCGGCGATCGTCACCGAATGTCTTGGCCAGCTGCCAGATTCGGGTCACCACGCCGATGCCGTCGACCGGAGTGCCCGGCCGCTCCCGCTGCCACGCCATCGCGATCGCGTCGACCGGATCGTCGGGATCCATGCGCACCTCCTGGTTGCGTTCAGCCCTGAACGAGAGCTACGGTTTAGATCTAAACGTACCCCATACGAGAGGTAGACATGCCACGCAACATTGTGGTGACCGGTGGCGCGACCGGCATCGGCCGGGCGATCGCCGCGGCCTTCGCGACCGCGGGCGACGCCGTGGTGATCACCGGACGACGCGCCGAGGCGCTGCGCGCGACGGCCACCGAACTAGGCGTCACCGATCAGGTCTGCGACGCCACCGATCCGGCGCAGATCGAGGCGCTGCGCACGGCGCTGCCCGACCGGATCGATGTCCTGGTCAACAACGCGGGCGGCAACACCGACTTCGACCAGGACTCCCCCACCGACCTGGCCGCCGTGGCCGCCGCCTGGCGCGCAAACCTGGACGCGAACCTGATCAGCGCGGTGCTGATGACCACGGCACTGCGCGACCGCCTGGCCGCGGGCGGGACCGTGATCAACATCGGGTCCATCGCCGCGGACAAGGGGGCGGGCGCATACGGCGCGGCCAAGGCCGGTCTCGCCTCGTGGAATATGCAACTGTCCGCCGAACTCGGCCCGCGCGGCGTCACCGCGAACGTCATCGCCCCCGGCTACATCGCCGACACCGAATTCTTCCGCGACCGGCTGACCGAGCAGCGCCGCGATGCGCTCATCGCCGCCACGCACACCGGGCGGCCCGGCCTCCCCGAGGACATCGCTTCCGCGGCAACCTATCTCGCTTCGCCGGGCGCACGCCAACTGACCGGTCAGGTATTGGCGGTCAACGGCGGCGAGCGCACGAGCCGCTGAGCGGCTGCCGACCGCGGCGCGCGGAGCGAGGCGGCGAATAGGGTCTATCCGGGCAACGAGCGCGGCAGGGTCTAGCATGAGCGGGCTGGTAACGGTGGATTTGCCGATCCCAAGGTGGTTCGATGACTAAAGCTGTTCCACAGCCGGTGGCGTTGGGCGATGAAGCGGCCCGCACACTGGCGAACGCAACAAAGACCGTGCCGCAGATGGAGTCGATCACTCCGCGGTGGTTGGTCCATCTGTTGAACTGGGTACCCGTCGAAGCCGGTATCTACCGACGTAACCGGGTTACCCACGAACAAACCGTCGATATCCAGTGCGACAACTTCGACGAGTCTCCGCTGCCGGAGACCTTTATCGACTACGAGCGGGACCCGCGCGAGTATCGGCTCAAGGCCGTGCACACCATCCTCGATGTGCACACGCGCGTCTCCGATCTGTATTCGAGCCCGCACGATCAGATAGCTCAGCAGTTGCGCTTGACCATCGAAGCGATCAAGGAACACCAAGAGGGCGAGCTGATCAACAGCCCGGACTACGGTCTGATCGCCAATACAGCCAAGAAGCAACGGCTCTCGACGATCGCCGGCCCGCCGACGCCCGACGACCTCGACAATCTGATCACCAGGGTCTGGAAGGAGCCCGGCTTCTTCCTGACCCACCCGCAGGGCATCGCCGCGTTCGGGCGGGAATGCACCCGGCGCGGTGTGCCGCCACCGACGGTGAGCATGTTCGGCTCCCAGTTCCTGACCTGGCGCGGGATCCCGATCATTCCGTCGGACAAGGTGCCGGTGGAACGCGGTAAGACCAAGTTCCTGCTGATCCGCACCGGCGAGGCCCGACAAGGCGTGGTCGGCCTGTACCAGCCGGGGCTGGCCGGCGAACAGGGACCGGGGCTTTCGGTGAAGTTCATGGGTATCGATCGCAGCGCGATCGCGTCGTATCTGGTGTCGCTGTACTGCTCGTTGGCCGTCCTGACCGACGACGCGGTGGCAGTGCTCGACGGAGCCGAGGTGGGCAAGTTCCATGACTACGCACCGACCTACCGGAGCTGACGTCTCGCGCCCAGCGGACGACGGTGGTGCCGGGTGGCTGCTGCCGGACGAGGCGACACTGAATCGTCTGGCCGGCGAATTCTTCTCGGCGCTGCCGTCGGCGTCGGCGGGCCTGCCCGCCGCACCGGCGGGCGTGAGCGTGGCACAGCCGGATCTCCCGGCGTCGCCGCCGAATGTGCCTGCACCATCGCCGCTGCCGTCGGCGACTTCCCTTGGTGGGACGGGCTTTTCGGGGGCGGCGCACCCGGGTGCGCATCCGCCGGTGGGAACGTCGGGCGTGACCGGCACCGGACGCGAAGCACCGGGTACCTACGTCCTCGGTGTATCCGGCGTCGAAGTGCCGTCGAGCACTCCCGTCGGCGGAGATGTCGCGTCCGTAGCGACATCGGAGACGGCGCAGGAGGTTTCGAGTAGCGCACCGCCGGGCGGTCGCACCCCGGAACCCTCCGTACCGGGCGCGGCGTCCGCGGCGACACCGAGATCCGCCGGCGCCGCACCGCCCGGCGGAGCCACCCCCGACCCCTATGTACCGACCTGGGGCAGCGACGTCCCGATGTCGGACGCGGCCGGGCGGTCGTCGAACGCGGCGGTGAACCCCGCGGACATCCACCGCGATCCGTTCCTCACCGCGCTGCCCTCGCTCCGGGAAGTGCTGTCTCCGCAGCGTTTTCCCGAGACCACGCAGCAACCGTCGACGGCGCCGAGCTTCTATTTCCTGGAGCCCACTGCGGCGGCGCCGGTTTCGAGCGGTATCGCGCCGAACCGTTTCCCCGCCGCGCACCCCCCGTTCGACGTGCACGCGGTGCGTAACGATTTCCCGATCCTGCGCGAGCGGGTGAACGGCCATCCGCTGGTCTGGTTCGACAACGCGGCGACCACGCAGAAGCCGCGGGCGGTGATCGAGCGTATCGCGCGCTTCTACGAACACGAGAACTCCAATATCCACCGCGCCGCACACGAATTGGCGGCGCGCTCCACCGATGCCTACGAGCAGGCCCGCGATATCGTGGCTCGGTTCATCGGCGCGGCTTCGGCCGAGGAGATCATCTTCGTCCGCGGCGCGACCGAGGGCATCAACCTGATCGCGCAGACCTGGGGCCGCAAGAATCTGCGCGCGGGTGACGAGATCGTCATCTCCCATCTCGAACACCACGCGAATATCGTGCCCTGGCAGCTGCTTGCGGCCGAGACCGGCGCCCAGCTGCGGGTCATCCCGGTGGACGACAACGGTGAGCTGCTGCTCGGCGAATACACCCGGTTGCTCTCCGATCGCACCAAACTCGTTTCTGTGACCCACGTCTCGAACGCGCTCGGCACCATCACGCCGGTGCGCGAGATCGTCGCCGAGGCACAGCGCGCGGGTGCGGTCACGCTCGTCGACGGCGCGCAATCGGTGCCACACGCCGCCATCGATGTGCGCTCGATCGGCGCGGATTTCTTCGTGTTCTCCGGCCACAAGGTGTTCGGCCCCACCGGAATCGGCGTGGTCTACGGGAAATCCGAGGTACTGCAGGACGTACCGCCGTGGCAGGGCGGGGGCAACATGATCAGCGACGTGACCCTGGAACGTTCGCTGTTCCAGCCGCCCCCCGGGCGATTCGAGGCGGGCACCGGAAACATCGCCGACGCGGTCGGTCTCGGTGCCGCGATCGAGTACGTCGAGCGCCTCGGCATGGACGCCATCGCTCGCTACGAGCACGGGCTGCTCGAGTACGCGACGCCGCGGGTCGCGGCGGTGCCGGGCGTGCGGCTGGTGGGCACCGCCGCGGAGAAGGCGAGCGTGCTCTCCTTCGTGATGGCCGGCTACGAGCCGATCGAGGTCGGTAAAGCCTTGAACGAGAAGGGCATCGCGGTCCGGGCGGGGCACCACTGCGCTCAGCCCATCCTGCGACGGCTCGGCCTGGAGGCGACGGTGCGCCCGTCGTTCGCCTTCTACAACACTTGCGCGGAGATCGATCTGATGGTCGCCGCGCTCGAAGAAATGGCAGTGCGCACACCTCGCGCACGCTGAGCGTTCTGCCGTCCGCCGCACCGAGGCAGCAGGGATGATCTCCCGGCTGCCTCGGTGTTTTCGCGTCGAGCAGGCCCGGCCGCGATCAGTAGGACTGCGCCCGATCTGACCAATGTGCGTTCAACTCGCCGGACACGCCTGCCGGAAAAATGATCTTGATCGGGTTACCGTCCGAGGTGTAACGCTGGTCGGGGTGCTCGGCAAGCCGGTCGAGCCAATACGTCGAGTCGAAGGCGACCGGCTCTCTGCCCGAACGGATTCGCGGTACCGCGGTGCGGTCGATCGAACCGAACGGGGACGGAGCGGGCTCGGCGCCGACCAGCATGACGGAGTCGAAGGCGTAGTGGGTGCCGGCCCAGTCGCCCGCGACGGCCAGGGCGCGGTCGGCCGGATAGATCCCGAGCGGCAACGCCATGGTGCGCACCGGACCGGGCGTCGCGGCCGTGATCGCGCGGACGTTCTCGGCCAGTTCGCGCTGCACGCCGGCACCGTCGAGCTGACCGAGGTTCGCGTGGGCGGCGGTGTGGGCGCCGATCTCGTAGCCGTGCGCCGCGAGCCAGGACAGTGCGCGCTCGTCGCCCGCGAAGGGCTCGTTGTTGACATAAAAGGTTGCGGTAGGGGCGAAGTCGGGATGCTCGGCGCGGAACTGTTCGAGGAGGCCGAGCGCGGTGTCGGGTGCGGGCTGCCCGTTGTCGGTGAACGAGACCTGACTCAGGGTCGAATCGTCGAAGGTGAGGACCACGGGATGGGTGCCTGCGGGGATATCGATGGCACCGGAGACATAGGCCGACGCGGTCACCGGCCGATAGTTCTCCCGGTACAGCCGATCGAGCTCGGCGCGGAACTTGGCCGGGGTCTGGTCGTAGTCGCTGACCGGCGCCGCGGACAGCTGGTGATACATCAGGATCGGCACGACGCCGAGTTCGTTCGCCTGCACCGCAACGGGATCGGGCGCCGGTGCGACCGCGGACGCGGCGTCCGTCGTCGCGCGCACTCGCTGATCCCCGACGGTGGATTCCGCCGCGGTACATCCCGTGCCGGCCGCGAACAACAATGCCGACAACATAACTCGAACACCGATCGTTGTGCTCTTCGCCATCGGCCCAACGCTACGCGAACTCGCCGATTTTCCCGTGGAGGACATTGACCGAAAGTAATCGCGACAGTGCGGCACAGCCGGGATAGTAGAAACATCTTCGAACGAAAGTTGGTGTGCGCGTTGCTCGAATGGGTCCGCCTTCCAGGGCACCGACGGTTGACGGCAGTAATTGTTACCGCAGCCTTATCGATTCTCGTCGCTTCTGTGACCATCAGCTCGGTCCGGGCCGAACCCACCGGTTTGACGGTGACCGGTGTACCCGCCGGCCCGATCGGCGCGACCGCGTTGTCCGCCTTGACATTGCGGGTGGACGCGCGCGATCACGATCCGCACGCCATGCGACTGGAGCTGGACGGCGAGCCGGTCACCGGACAGGTCGAGGGCAATGCCGTAGTGTACAGACCGGAGAGACTAGCCAGTGGGGGGCACAGATTCACCGCGGAGATCCCGGCCGGGGGCGCGTTCGGTTTCTTGCGGACAGGCCCGGGGGCGACCGAGACCTTCACCGTGGACAACGAAGCACCCGCGCTCGAGGTGAGCCAACCGGCGAACGTGACGTCCTACCGTCAGCCGGTCACGGTGCGCGGCAAAGCCCAAGGCGCAGACCGGGTATCGATCGGTGATCGGACCGCGACTCCCGCGGCCGACGGAACATTCGAGATCCCCCTCCCGCGCGCGCCGATCGGCGCGCGCGTGGTCGCGGTCGATCTCGCGGGCAACGAAACCACCCAGCCGATCACCACGGCCATGGAGACGGCGCCGATCCGGGCGGTCCACGTCACCGCGCACGCGTGGTCGCACGAGGGGCTGCGCGAGGACGTACTGAACCTGGCCCGCGACGGCCGGATCGACACCGTCCAGCTCGATATCAAGGACGAGGACGGCGTCGTCGGCTACGACTCCCAGGTGCCGCTCGCCCGCGAGTCCGGCGCTGTCGAGGCGATCTACGACGCACCCGCCGCATTGCGGCAACTGCACGACATGGGCCTGCGCGTGGTCGGCCGCATCGTCGCGTTCCGCGACAGCCGGATGGCCGAATGGGCCTGGCACGCCGGGCATCCGGACTGGGTCATCCAGAACCCCGGTGGCGGACCCTACGCGAGCAAGTACGGGCCGATCGCGTTCACCAATTTCGCCAGCCCCGAAATGCGCCGATACAACATCGATCTCGCCGTCGAGGCGGCGAAACTCGGTTTCGACGGCATCATGTACGACTACATCCGCCGCCCCGACGGCGACCTCTCGCAGATGGTGTTCCCCGGTTCCACCGAGTCCCCGAGCATGTCGATCGCCGAGTTCCTGCGCGAGAGCCGCGATCCCGTGCGCGACGCGGGCGCCGATCAGAGCGCCGCCGTCTTCGGCATCGCCTCGACCCGTCCGGACCAGATCGCGCAGGACATTCCGCGCATGGCCCGCCACGTCGACTACATCGCGCCGATGCTGTATCCGTCGCATTGGAACGCGGGTGAGTACGGCGTCGCGAACCCCAACGCCCAGCCTTATGACATCGTGTTCCGCTCACTCCAGGATTTCCGCGCCCAGACCCAGGGCACCGGCGCGAAAATCGTGCCCTGGCTGCAGGATTTCAGTCTCGGCGTGAACTACGGCCCGCACGAGGTGCAGGCGCAGATCGATGCGTCCCGCGATGCGGGCGTGCACGGGTTCTTCCTCTGGAGCCCGACGGTGCGGTACCACATGGCGGGCGCGGCACCCGCCTGAGTCCGCTTGGCGCGCAACGGCAGATGGAGTGCGTCACGGCTCCATCTGCCGCCCGGGCTCACCCGCCGAACACGTCGAACACCTCTTCGGCCCGATCCCGGGCGCGGTACATGTCCCAGGCCTTGTCGGCGAGTTCGTCGGGGTCGAGGGTGTGGCCCGCCGCGTCGCCGAAATGCCCGGGAGCCGCGGTGACCATGGCGTGGATGTCGCCGCGCTCGATCAGGCCGCCGATGGTCAGCGTGCCCGCGTAGACACCGCGGTCGGCGAGGGCGGCATGCAACGTGACGGCATAGTTGCGCAGCGCGGCCGAGGCCAAGGCCAGCTGGCCGAGCATCGGCATGGGCCGCACGCTGGAGAGCCCGCCCGCGAACAGCAGTCCGCCGGAACCACGTTCGAGCATGCCGGGCAGGACCTCGCGCACCAGGTCCAGCGCGGGCCAGACCAGTTCGAAGCCGGATTGTGCGGTCGCAACGTCTATTTCGGCGATGTCGGCGAGCGGGGCGGCAGGCTGGGTCGTCGCAGGCCCGTAGTAGACCACTTCCACCTCCCCGCCGATCTCGGCGAGTGCGGACTTCAGCTGGGCGGGATCGGTGATGTCGGCAGCCCGGGCCGTGGCATCGATCCCCTGCGCGGCAAGGTCTTTCACATACTGCTCGTGCCGAGCCGGGCTGCGCGAGATCAGCGCGACCCGGAAGCCTTCGCGGCCGAAGCGCGCGGCCGTCGACATGCCGAGGCCGGGTCCGGCGCCGACGATCACCGCCGTTGATGGGGACATCTGTCTCTCCTCCTAAATATTGAGGGGCTCCTCATTTTCAGAAGGTAGCACGAAATCGAGGAGGCCCTCGACTTTTGTAGGATGGTCCCCATGACCAAACCGCTGCGCCGTGACGCGGCCCGCAACCGCGAGAGATTGCTGCGCGAGGCCGCCGATGTGTTCACCGAGCAGGGTCTGGACGGTTCCCTCGAGGAGATCGCCCGCCGCGCCGGGGTGAGCATCGGCACGCTCTACAACCACTTCCCGCACCGGGACGCGCTGATCGAAGCGCTGCTTCCGCCCCGTTTGGCGGCGCTGGACGAGTTCGCCGTCCGCGCGCAGGCCGAGCCGGACGCCTGGACGGCACTCACCGGATTCCTCGAAGATCTGCTCGGCCAGATGACCACCGACCGCGGCCTGCTCGAGGCCCTCACTCGCGAGCACCCCGCCGCAGACCAGCTGGCCGCGGCCTGCCATCGCGGCATGTCGCACCTGGCCACCCTGCTGGAACGGGCCCGGCGCGCGGGCGTGCTCCGCGCGGACGCGAGCGACGAGGACGTGACGAATCTGGTGTGGGCGCTGTCGTTGCTCGGCGAGGCCACCGGCTCCCCCGCCTGGCGGCGCTGCCTGGAATTCGTGTTCGACGGCCTGCGTTCGAGCAAGTAGACCGACCCCTCGCGAAAGGATCAGTACTGTGCCGCATGCCAAGGCCGCCGACGGCGTTCGCCTCGCGTACCAGACCGCAGGCGCCGGCACACCGCTGGTCCTGCTCGCCGGACAGGCCAACAACCACCACTGGTGGGACGGGATCCGCACGGACTTCGAAACCCGGTATCGCACCGTCACTCTCGACTGGCGCGGCACCGGCGACAGCGACAAACCCGACGAGCCGTACAGCACAGTGGGTTTCGCCGCGGATGTGGTCGCGGTACTCGACGATCTCGGGATCGAGCGGGCGGCGGTGTACGGCACGTCGATGGGCGGGCGGGTCGGCCAATGGCTGGCGGCCCGGCACCCGGATCGGGTGCACGCACTGGTGCTCGGCTGCACGTCACCGGGTGGCAGGCACAGCGTCGAACGCGGTCCTGAGATCAGGCAGTCGCTCATCCAGCCCGACGCGACCGCGGCCCGGCGGGCGCTGCTCGAGTTGATGTACACACCGGAGTGGCTGGCGCGCACGCCCGGCCCGTTCACTACGCTCGGCGACCCCGAGATGCCCGCCTACGCCAAGCGCAGGCACCTGGTCGCGAGCAACAAGCACAACGCGTGGGAGGTGCTGCCGGAGATCGGCGCGCCGACGCTGGTGGTGCACGGCACCGAGGACCGGTTCAACCCCGTGGCGAATGCGCCGCTGCTGGCCGAGCGGATCCCGCACGCGCGCATGCAGCTGATCCCCGGCGCTCGGCACGCCTACTTCGACGAGTTCCGCGCGGTGGCGAGCCCGCTCGTCCTGGATTTCCTCGACGCGGTCTGAACCGCGGATGTATCGACCCCCGCTCCCCTTTTCAGTGTATCCAATTAATCGGCCAATTGTCAAAACCTTGACTTCATCAGCGCCGCAGAGTTAATCTATAAATGCGGGAAACATTCGCAACGGATTCGATCCGGGCAAATAACTTCGAATGCCTGTTGCGCTGCCGGAAATCTGCGAGTAATTTGAAGCGTTGCGCAGGCCGCCTCCTGTCCGGACTCTCGAATCAAACAGCAGTGAGTATCACCGTTCGCCGTGATGCTCACTTTCTTGCTGATGCGTGAGCTCTGTCCGCAGGCGCGCACGTGCAATTCGTCAGCAGCGAAGTCCCGAAAGGACGCACCGTGCCCGTATCGCCCCAGACCGACGCCGATCACGCCGTGGCCGTTGCCGCTATCCCCGGAGCGCCGCACCGGGTGTCTTTCGCCAGAGTGCAAGAACCCATCGATGTGCCCAAGCTGCTCGACCTGCAAACCGATTCGTTCGGCTGGCTGATCGGCACACCGGACTGGCGGGCCGGGGCACTCGCCCGCGGCGAGACCGACCCGGTCGGCGGACTCGAGGAAATACTCGCGGAACTGTCCCCGATCGAGGATTTCGCGGGCTCGATGTCCCTGTCTTTCTCCGATCCTCGGTTCGAAGAGGTCAAGGCCTCGATCGACGAGTGCAAAGACAAGGACATGACCTACGCGGCGCCGCTGTTCGTCACCGCGGAGTTCATCAACAACAACACCGGTGAGATCAAGAGCCAGACGGTCTTCATGGGTGATTTCCCGATGATGACCGACAAGGGCACGTTCATCATCAACGGCACCGAGCGCGTCGTCGTCTCACAGCTGACCCGCTCGCCCGGAGTTTATTTCGATCAATCGGTGGACAAGACCACCGACAAGAATCTGTACAGCGTGCGCATCATCCCGTCGCGTGGCGCGTGGCTGGAGTTCGACATCGACAAGCGCGACACCGTCGGCGTCCGCATCGACCGCAAGCGCCGTCAGCCGGTGACCGTACTGCTCAAGGCACTCGGCTGGAGTCCGGAACAGATCGCCGAGCGGTTCGGTTTCTCCGAGGTCATGCTGTCGACGCTGGCGAAGGACCACACGAACGGCGCCGACGAAGCGCTGCTGGACATCCACCGCAAGCTGCGGCCGGGCGAACCGCCGACCAAGGAGTCCGCGCAGACCCTGCTGGAGAACCTGTTCTTCAAGGAGAAGCGCTACGACCTCGCCCGCGTGGGTCGCTACAAGACCAACAAGAAACTCGGCATCACCGACAGCACGACGACCACGCTCACCGAGACGGACCTGCTCGCGACCATCGAGTACCTGGCGCACCTGCACGCCGGCGACAAGACGATGACAGGGCCCGGCGGTACCGAGATCCCGGTCGAACTCGACGATATCGACCACTTCGGCAACCGGCGCGTCCGGACCGTCGGCGAGCTGATCCAGAACCAGATCCGCATCGGCCTGTCCCGGCTGGAGCGCGTGGTCCGCGAGCGGATGACCACCCAGGACGTCGAGGCGATCACGCCGCAGACCCTGATCAACATCCGCCCGGTGAGCGCGTCGATCAAGGAGTTCTTCGGCACCTCCCAGCTCTCGCAGTTCATGATGCAGGACAACCCGCTCGCCGGGCTCACGCACAAGCGCCGCCTGTCCGCCCTCGGCCCCGGCGGCCTGACCAGGGAACGCGCCAGCCTCGAGGTGCGCGACATCCACTTCAGCCACTACGGCCGGATGTGCCCGATCGAAACGCCGGAAGGCCCGAGTATCGGCCTGATCGGCTACCTTTCGGTGTACGCGCGGGTCAATCCGTTCGGCTTCATCGAGACGCCGTACCGCCGGGTGATCGACGGCAAGGTCACCGACGAGATCGTCTACCTCACCGCCGACGAAGAAGAGCGCTACGTGCGCGCGCAGGCCAACTCGCCGGTCGACGCCGACCGGCGCCTGTCCGAAAGCAAGGTGCTGGCACGACGTTTCGGTGAGGAGGTGGAATACGTCGCCCCCGCCGAGGTCGACTTCATGGATGTCTCACCGCGCCAGATGGTGTCGGTCGCCTCGGCGATGATCCCCTTCCTGGAACACGACGACGCCAACCGCGCCCTGATGGGCGCGAACATGCAGCGCCAGGCCGTGCCGCTGATCCGTTCCGAGGCCCCGATCGTCGGCACCGGCATGGAATTGCGGGCGTCCATCGACGCGGGCGATCTGGTCATCAATGACAAAGCCGGTGTGGTGGAAGAGGTTTCGGCCGACTACCTCACCGTCATGGCCGACGACGGCACCCGGCGCAGCTACCGGCTGCGCAAGTTCGCGCGTTCGAATCAAGGCAACTGCTACAACCAGCGGCCGATCGTGGACGAGGGGCAGCGGGTCGAGACCGGTCAGGTGCTCGCCGATGGGCCGTGCACCGAGAACGGTGAGATGGCGCTGGGTAAGAACCTGCTCGTGGCGATCATGCCGTGGGAGGGCCACAACTACGAGGACGCGATCATCCTGTCGCAGCGCCTCGTGGAAGAGGACGTGCTGACCTCGATCCACATCGAAGAGCACGAGATCGACGCCCGCGACACCAAGCTCGGTGCCGAGGAGATCACCCGCGATATCCCCAACGTCTCCGACGAGGTCCTGGCCGACCTCGACGAGCGTGGCATCGTGCGCATCGGCGCCGAGGTCCGCGACGGCGACATCCTGGTCGGCAAGGTCACCCCCAAGGGCGAGACCGAGCTGACCCCGGAAGAGCGGCTGCTGCGCGCGATCTTCGGGGAGAAGGCCCGCGAGGTGCGCGACACCTCGCTCAAGGTCCCCCACGGTGAGTCCGGCAAGGTCATCGGCATCCGGGTGTTCTCCCGCGAGGACGACGACGACCTGCCTCCCGGTGTCAACGAGCTGGTACGCGTCTACGTCGCGCAGAAGCGCAAGATCCAAGACGGTGACAAGCTCGCCGGCCGCCACGGCAACAAGGGCGTCATCGGCAAGATCCTGCCCACCGAGGACATGCCCTTCCTGCCCGACGGCACCCCGGTCGACATCATCCTCAACACCCACGGCGTGCCGCGGCGTATGAACATCGGCCAGATCCTGGAAACCCACCTCGGGTGGATCGGCAAGGCCGGCTGGGAGATTCAGGGGGAACCGGAGTGGGCCGCGGCACTGCCCGAAGCACTGCGGTCCGCGCCGCCGAACAGCAATATCGCGACGCCGGTCTTCGACGGCGCCCAGGATGCCGAGTTGGCCGGACTGCTCGGGTCGACACTGCCCAATCGGGACGGCGACGTGCTGGTGGGCGCGGACGGGAAAGCGACGCTGTTCGACGGGCGTTCGGGTGAACCGTTCCCGTACCCGGTGGCGGTCGGCTACATGTACATCCTGAAGCTGCACCACCTGGTCGACGACAAGATCCACGCCCGCTCGACCGGTCCGTACTCGATGATCACCCAGCAGCCGCTCGGCGGTAAGGCCCAGTTCGGTGGCCAGCGCTTCGGTGAAATGGAGTGCTGGGCGATGCAGGCCTACGGCGCGGCCTACACGCTGCAGGAACTGCTCACGATCAAATCCGACGACATCGTGGGCCGGGTGAAGGTCTACGAGGCGATCGTCAAGGGCGAGAACATTCCGGAGCCGGGCATTCCGGAGTCGTTCAAGGTGCTCCTCAAGGAACTCCAGTCGCTGTGCCTCAACGTCGAAGTCCTCTCCGCGGAAGGCCTCGCGATCGAGATGCGCGACGGCGACGACGAGGACCTGGAGCGCGCGGCGGCGAACCTGGGCATCAACCTGTCCAGGAACGAAGCCACGGTGGACGACCTGCCCAGCTGAGCGCCGCTACGCGTGCCGAGATCGCCACCGGCAGTGACGATCTCGGCACGAGGCACTAGACGTGCACCGCGGCCACCGCATCGACCGCGTCGGGATTCTTCGGCTTGGTCCGCGGCAGGAAGAACGCCGGTATCAGGGTGAGCACGATCAGCACCAGCGCCACGATGTAGGTGTGGCTGAATGCCGTTGCGGCCTGGTCCAATCCGGCCTCCAGCACACCCGGCGGCAGCTGACTCGCCAGTTCGGGCTTGGTGGTCGCGGCGATCGCGGGCAGCGCGAACTCCCGATCGTTCAGCAGCGCGGTCAGCACCACCGAGATCGTCGCGGTGCCGATCGAACCGCCGGTCTGGTTGATGATGTTCATCAGGGTCGAGCCGCGGGCGACCTGCTGGTGGGTCAGCGTCTGGATCGCCGCGGTCATGATCGGCATCATGGTGCAGCCCATGCCGAGACCCATCACGAACAGGGCGGCCAGCATCATCGGATACGACGTGTCCACCTTCAGCTGCACGAAGAACGCGGTGCTGACCGTGATCAACGCGATGCCGACCAGCACGATCTTGCCCGGGCCGATCTTGTCCACCAGCTTGCCCGCCACCGGCATGGTGAGCATCGCGCCCAATCCCTGTGGCACCAGCAACAATCCGGTCTGCAACGCCGATTCGCCGCGCACCTGCTGCAGATAGGCCGACAGCAGCAGGCTGCCGCCGAAGAAGGCGATCGCGAACAGCACCATGGTGAGCACCGAGAAGGTCAGCGCCCGGTTGCGGAACAGGTGCAGATCGATCAACGGGTGCTCGGTGCGCAGCGCGTGGAAGACGAACGCCACCAACAGGATCAAGCCGATGATCGCGGGCAGCAGCACCTTGGTCGCGAGCACCGTGCCCTCGCCGGGGATCGACGAGACGCCGAACAGGAACAACGCCAGGCCCGGCGAGGCGAGCAGCATGCCGACGAAGTCGAACGACTCCGCCGGTTCCGGCTTGTCGGCGGGGAACACCACCTGCGCCAGGATGAGCGCGACGATGCCGATCGGCAGATTGATCAAGAAGATCCACTGCCAATGGAATTCGATCAGCCAGCCGCCGAGGATGGGGCCGCAGATCGGGCCGAGCAGCATCGGCACACCGAGCACCGCCATCACCCGGCCGACCCGCTGCGGACCGGCCGCGTGCGTCATGATCGTCATGCCGAGCGGCATCAGCATGCCGCCGCCGATGCCCTGCACCACGCGGAAGGCGATGAGCGACTGGATGTTCCAGGCCAGCGCGCAGAGCACCGACCCGAGCACGAAGAAGGCGAGCGCCGCCATGTAGAGGCGCTTGGTGCCGAAGCGGTCCGCGGCCCATCCGGTGAGCGGAATGACCGTGGCCAGGGCGAGGGTGTAGCCGGTCACGGTCCACGCCGCGATGGCGTAGCTCGTGTCGAAAGTGTCCTGGAAGGTGGGCAACGCGATGTTGACGACGGTGATGTCGAGAATCGACATGATCGCGCCGAGTACCACGACGCCCGCCACCTTGAAGACCGCCGCGTCGAGTTTGTCGGCGGTCGGATCAGGCGTCGTCGCCTGCGTATCCGGAGGTTGTGTCACCGCTTCAGCGTTGCACTTCTTCAGCCGCTACACCAGCAAATTGTCCTGCCATTCGCGAGAAAAGTTCGATTTCGGCCAGGGCGGCCGCGGTCGCGACCTCGCCGGCCGGCAGCAGCGGCAGCCGCACCGCCGGGCTCGGAATCCGTCCCTGAGCCGCGAGAACGGCCTTGATCACGGTGGGGTTGGGCTCGGCGAAGAGGGCGGCCGACAGCGCGGCCAGCCGGTGTCCGAGTGCGCGCGCCGCCCCGACCCGGCCGTCGCGCCAGGCCGCGATGAGCGCGGTGAACGGCGCGGTGGCCACGATGCCGGAGGCCAGGATCCCACCCTCGGCGCCGAGTGCCAGCAGCGGTGAGACGAACAGGTCGTCGCCCGCCAGCACGGCGAAGTCCGCGGGACGTGCGCCCATCAGCGCGATGGTGGCCTCGTCGATGCTGCCGACGGCATGTTTGACGCCGATGATGTTCGGGTGCGCGGCGATATCGAGCAGGGTCTCCGCGCATAGCGTGCGGCCGGTGCGATACGGAATGTTGTAGACCACCAGCGGCACCGGACTGCCCCCGGCCAGCGCCCGGAAGTGCGCGAGCACCCCGGCCTCGGTGGGCCGGGTGTAGTACGGCACGACCGTGAGCGCGGCCGCGATCTGCCCCGACAGCGCGGCCAGCGCGTCGGCGGAGTCGGCCGTCGAGTTGGAGCCGGCGCCGACGATCAAGGGCGCGTTGTGTTCCCGGCACACGCTCGCGCAGATGTCGATGACCCGGGCGCGTTCGGCCGGGGTCAGCGTCGCGGCTTCGGCGGTGGTGCCGAGCGCGACCAAGCCGGTCGCGCCCTCGGCGAGCGCCGAGTGGGCCAATCCGGCCAGCGCGTCGGCGGCCAGGGCGTTCTCGGCCGTGAACGGCGTGACAAGGGGGACGAAAAGGCCTGCGAGCGTCATGGTTATGAGGGTGACGGGCGCAAAGCGTCAGGTCCAGTTCACATTTCTACATTCGAGCATAAGCTGACCTGATGCTCGACATTCGCAAACTGCGCCTGCTGCGCGAGCTCTCGCATCGGGAGACCATCGCGGCGGTCGCCGAGGCACTGGCCTACACACCGTCTGCGGTATCGCAGCAACTCACGGCGCTGGAACGAGAAGCGGGCGTGCCGCTGCTCGAACGGACCGGGCGGCGGGTCACACTCACCCCGGCGGCGCGCACGCTGGTCGAGCACGCCGAGACCATCCTCGCGGTGCTCGAACAGGCCGCCGCCGACATGGCCACGGCGCGTACCGAACTCGCCGGAACCCTGCGGATCGGCGCCTTTCCCACCGCCATTCGCACCATTCTCTCCCCGGCGCTCGTCGCGCTGAGCCGGGATCATCCCCGCCTGGAACTGATGGTCACCGAGATCGATCCGGCGACCGCGCCCGCCGCGTTGCGCGCGGAAGCGCTCGACGTCGCGCTCGTACAGGAATACGACTACGTGCCGGTCGAACCCGACCCCGCCCTCGACACCGAGCCACTGCTGGCAGAGACGATCTATCTGGCCGCGCCGACCGCCGAGCCGCTCGTCGCGTACCGCGAAACCGCTTGGATCGCAGGGATTCCCGACACGCTGTGCTACACGATGACCGTCCGGGCCTGCCAGGCAGCGGGTTTCACGCCGCGGATCCGCCATCACGCCGACGATTTCGGCACCGTGCTCGCGCTCGTCGCGGCCGGGCAGGGGGTCGCGCTGGTGCCGGAGCTCGGCGCGCTCGACTGCCCGGCCGAGGTGACGCTGACCCCGCTGCCCGCCCGGCGGCGCACCCACCTGGCGTATCGGCGCGGCACCGGCAACCACCCGGCGGTCCGGGCGGCCCGGGCGGCGCTGGTCGCGGCCGCGAACGCCGGATGACGCCCCGGTCGGCGGGCGCTGCGCGGGACCGCTGATTATCCGTTGCGGCCCCGGGTAACCGTCGGTCAGTAACCGGGAGGTGGTGGCCTGTGCGGACGATATCGACCGATATCCCGGCGCGCCTGGATCGATTGCCGTGGTCGCGCTGGCACTGGATGGTGGTGATCGGGCTGGGGTCGGTCTGGATCCTGGACGGCCTCGAGGTCACCGTTGTCGGTAGCGTGGCGAGTCGATTGTCCGAGCCGGGCAGCGGGATAGACATCACCGCCGCAGAGGTTTCCGGTGTGGCGGCCGCGATGTACGTCACCGGCGCGTGCACCGGGGCGCTGTTCTTCGGTTGGCTCACCGACAGATTCGGCCGCAAGACGCTCTTCCTGATCACCCTCGCGGTGTATCTGATCGCGACGGCGCTGACCGCCGTCTCGTTCTCGATGTGGTGGTTCATCCTCTTCCGGTTCTTCACCGGGTTCGGCATCGGCGGCGAGTACGCGGCGATCAATTCCGCGATCGATGAGCTGATCCCGCGAAAGTACCGCGGCCGCATCGACATCGTGATCAACGGGACCTATTGGCTCGGCGCGGTGGGCGGCGCGCTGCTGTCCATCGTCGCGCTGAACACCGATTGGTTCGCACCGAATATCGGCTGGCGCTTGACCTTTGCGCTGGGCGCGGTGTTCGGACTGATCATTCTGGTGGTGCGCAGGCATGTGCCGGAAAGCCCGCGCTGGATGTTCATCCACGAGCGCGAGGACGGCGCCGACCGGATCGTCGCCGATATCGAGAAGCAGGTCCGCACCGATACCGGTGCCGAGCTGGAAGACGTGTCGGAGCAACGGATCGAGATCGAGCAGCGGCGCACCATCAGCTTCCGCGAGATCGCGGCGGTGATGGTGCGCCACTATCCGCGCCGCAGCGCGCTCGGCCTCGCCCTGTTCGTCGGGCAGGCGTTCCTGTACAACGCCATCACCTTCAATTACGCGCTCATCCTGGCGAAATCGTTCGACGTGCCCGACGATCGGGTCGGCTACTACTTCGCGGTGATCTGCTTCGGCAACTTCCTCGGGCCGCTGCTGCTGGGCCGGTTGTTCGACACCGTCGGCCGCAAGCCGATGATCGCGGGCTGTTATCTCGGCTCGGCGGTGCTGTTGTTCGGCACCGCATGGCTTTTCGCGGCGGGCCAGCTCTCCGCGGTGACCTTGACCGCATGCTGGACCGTGGTGCTCTTCGTCGCCTCCTGCGGGGCGAGCGCGGCGTATCTGACGGTGAGCGAGATCTTTCCGATGGAGACGCGCGCGATGGCCATCGCGTTCTTCTACGCGATCGGCACCTTCGCCGGCGGCGTGGCCGGTCCGCTGGTGTTCTCGAAATTGTCCGCCGACGGCGACCCGGGCAAGACCGCGCTCGCCTTCGCCATCGGCGCGGCCACGATGTTCGCGGCGGGCCTGGTCGAGCTGGCCTACGGCGTGCGCGCGGAAGGTCGTTCGCTCGAGGACATCGCCACACCGCTGAGTGCCACGTCGAAAAGCTCGGTGACCTGAGCCTGGGAAAATTGTCTCAGACAACCTACACTCGAGCCTGCCACCGCCGAAGGGACAACGATGTCAGCCACCACGCCACCGGCCCGCGCCTACAACCGACTGGTGACCTCCGGCTGGAACCGGCTCGCCGCGATCTACAACAATCCGCTCGCGCAGCGGGTCCTGTATCGGCCGCCGCAGGACGAGATCATCGACCAGTTGCGCCGCGCGGACATCCGACGGATCGCCGACGTCGGCTGCGGCACCGGAATTCTCGCCGCCCGCATCCAGCAGGAGTTGCAGCCTGATGTGATCTACGGCTGCGACGCCTCCCCCGGCATGCTGCGGCAGGCGAAAACCCGCTCCGGACAGGTCAACTGGATCAATCGCCGGGCCGAGGACCTCGGCCTGCCCGCGGGTTCGGTCGACGCCGTGGTCTCCACCCACGCCTTTCACTTCTTCGACCAGCCCGGCGCGCTGGCCGAGTTCCACCGGATCCTCTCCCCCGGTGGGTTACTCGCGATCGTCGTGATCAACCCGCGCAGCCGGTTCGCGCCGCTGTTGCAACCCACCGCGATCCAGGGGGTCGCCTACTTTCCGCCGCCCGCCGAAATGCGGGAACTGATCGTAGCGGCGGGCTTTCGCGTGGTGGAGCAGCGCGCGGTGCGCCGGCCCATCCCCGAGGCGTTCGTCCCGGACCAACTGACCGTCGCGCGCAGCGACTGAAATCTCGGCGTGCCTCGCCGCCGAGCTGTCGGCGGCGCGCGGTAATCTTGTCGCTCGGAACGCGCTGCCCCAGACCCCGCCAGCCGACCACAGCAACGAAATCGGTCGAGGTGGGAAGGGGCAGTTCGTGGATCAGCCTGTCGATATGCCGGACATCGCGCGGGGCGGCGGCAACGACAACCAGGGCGCGGCGACACCACTGCTCGCGCCCAAAAGCGAACCGGGTCACCCGATCGAGGAAGTCCTCGGCGCGGGCGCGTGGCAGAACGCGGGCACCTTCCGGTTCTGGCTGGCCGACGAGCGCTGGGAATGGTCCGACGAGGTCGCGCAGATCCACGGCTACGCCCCGGGTTCGGTCCAGCCGACCACCGAACTGCTGCTCTCCCACAAACATCCGGACGATCGGGAACAGGTCGCGAACACCATCGCGCGCACCGTCGAAACCGGTGAACCATTCTGCAGCAGACACCGGATCATCGACACCAGCGGACGGGTGCGCCACGTGCTGGTGGTCGGTGACGACATGTACGACGCCAAGGCGAAAGTGGTCGGCACCTCCGGCTATTACGTCGATATCACCGACACCCTCGCCGAGGACCGCAGGCAAGCCCTCGACGGCGCCCTGCCCGAGCTGTACACCGCCCGCGCCGCCATCGAACAGGCCAAAGGCGCGCTGCGCCTGGTCTACGGAATCAGTGCCGACCAAGCCTTCCGGGTGCTCGTCTGGCGCTCCCAGGAGACCGGCGTCGAACTGCGCGTCCTGGCCACCCAGTTGCTCTCCGAGCTCACCGCCCTCGACGGCCCCATGGTCGAACTCCGCACCCGCTTCGACCATTTCCTGCTCACCGTCCACGAACGCATGTGATCACCGAGCGCGTCACTTGTCCTCGGTGCGGGTGGTGCCGGGCGCGTTACGCCTTCCCTCCTCGGCGCGGGCAAAACGTTCGTCCGGTTCGGTGTCGGCGGACGCTCTGGTCGGTAGTTCGCCGCCGTTGCGGGCGCGGACCGCGTTGACGGCGGCGAGCGCGACGCCGAGGGCGACCAGGATCAAGCCCCGCAACCACACTTCACCCTCGATCCGGGTGAACAGGAACAGGCACGACGCCAGGCCCAGCCACGGGAGGAACACCGGCACCCGGAAATGGTCCGGTTCGCCGCCCGCGGTGCGGCGCAGCACCAGCACCGCGGCGTTGACGGCGGCGAACACGACGAGCAGCAACAGCACCAAAGTGGCGGCGAGCGAATCGACTTCGCCGGTCGAGGCGAGCACCAGGGAGACCGCGGAGGTCGCCAGGATCGCCACCCACGGCGTCCGCCGCCCCGGCAGCACCCGGGCGAAGAGCGGCGGCAGCAAGCCGTCCCGGGCCATGCCGTAGGTCAGCCGGGACGACATGATGCCGGTGAGCAGCGCCCCGTTCGCCACCGCGACCAGCGCGATCAGGCTGAACAGCCAGTCCGGCAGCTCCCCGGCCGCCCGCACCACCTCGAGCAGCGGACCACTGGACCCGCTCAGTTGTCCGGTGGGCACACTGGCACTGGCCACGAAGCCGATCAGCACATAGACCACGCCCGCGGTGAGCAAAGCACCGAACAGCGCCCGCGGATACGAGCGCCGCGGGTTCTCGATCTCTTCGGCCAGATTCACCGACGTCTCGAACCCGACGAACGAGTAGAACGCGAGCACGGTCCCGGCGAGCACCGCCCCGAACGGCCCGTGCTCGGCGGTGCCGACCTCGGTGACGCGGTGCAGGTCGCCGTCGCCGCGCGCGATGATCCACGCGCCGAGCCCGATGATCAGGACCAGCCCGCCCAATTCGATCAGCGTCGCCGCGACATTGGCGCGCAGGGACTCTTTGATCCCGCGAATGTTGAGCGCGGCGAGCGCGGCCAGGAAGACCACCACGACCGCCGCCGCGGGCACCGAGATCAGCGCCTGCAGGTAGTCCCCGGCGAAGGCCCGGGCCAGCGCGCCCACCGACACCAAACCGGCCGCCAGCATGCAGAATCCGACGAACGATCCGGCAGCGGGCCCGAATGCCGTGGTGACGTAGTGCGCGGACCCGCCCGCCCGCGGATACCGGGTCGCCAATTCGGCATAGGAGGCCGCGGTGAGCGTGGCGAGCGCGAGCGCGACCAGCAGCGGTAGCCAGACCGCGCCGCCGGTCTCCCCCGCCACCGAACCGACCAGCACATAGACGCCGGCCCCGAGGGTGTCGCCGAGGATGAAGAAATACAGCAGGGGTGTGCTCACCGTCCGCTTCAACGCGAGGCTCATGCTGGTCCGATACCCAGATGATCTCTGTTGAAGCGCCGGAAGCTGCTCGACCTCAGCTGGCGGTGAGCGTAACCGGCGCCGGGTTCTGCGCCGGCCGTCCGGGCACGGGCAAGCCGATATGGCGGCGCGATTGCGCGACTTTGCGCATGATCGACTCGGCTTCGTCGCCGCGCCCGGCAGCGGTGAGCGCGCGGCTGTACACCCGCATGGCCCGCAGGCGGCGCACGGTGGCCGAGACCTCGGTGAGCGCCCGCACGGCCTCCGCCGCGATCGGCACCGCGGCTTCGGCGTCGCCACTGTAGAGGGTCACCTCGGCGAGCCGGGCCAGCGCCCAGCCCTCCTGATGCCGGCGTCCGTCACGGCGGGCCACCGCGAGCGCCCGCTCGCACAGTTCCCGGCCTTCCTCCGGATCACCCCGCTGCGCCGTCGCAAAACCCAACTCGTGCAACGCCATCGACTCGAGCCGCAGGCTTCCCACCATGCGCGCGAGGAACAGGGCTTTGCCCGCGGCCTCGACCGCTTCCGGCCAGCGCCGCGCATCGCAGTAGGCCCGGGCCAGGGTCGCCCAGCCCATCCCCTCGCTCCACTGGTTGCCGTCCTGGCGGCCCAGTTCGATGGCCCGCCGGAAGTGCTCCACGGCCACGTCCACCTTCTCCTGGTAGGCCATGGCCGTACCGAGCATCTGTTCGGCGAGGATGGCGCCGGGGCGGTCACCCGCCTCGCGCAGCATCGCCCCGGCATGGCGCAGGATGTGCCCGGCACTCAGATCGCCCATGCCGACCAACCGGGCGACGGCGGCGGCCAGTTGGGCGCGCGCCGTGGTCCGCAGGTCGCCGTCGTTCTCCGCGGCGTGACTCATCAATTCGAGCGCCTCGGCCACCTGCGGCAGATGCTCGCCGGCGTCCCCGCCGACGGCCAGCGACAGCGCGAGATCGACTGCGAGCGTGCGGGTCTGCGCCCCGGGCAGTTCGGTGACCTGCCGATAGAGCGCGACCAGGCCGGATCGCTCGGTCATCGCCCAGACGGCACATTGCCGTTCGTCGGTGAAGCGCTGCCCGGCCCGCTCGGTGACGGCGTAATACTCCGTGCCGACACCCGGATCACGAAGTTCCACAATGTTTTTCGCGCTCGCCAGATAGAAGTCGAGCAGCCTGCGCAGGGCGAACGGCCATTCCTGCTGCCGCAACTGATCGGCCACGCCGCGGGCGAACAGCCGCAACAGGTCGTGATAGCGGTAGCGGCCCCATTCCGGGGTCTGCAGCATGCCCAGATCGACCAGTGCTTCACAGAGCCGCTCGGCCTCGGCCGGCTCCCGGTCGATCAGCGCGGCGATCGCGGCGACCGACAGGTCGGGCGCGTCGGAGAACGAGACCAGGACGAACACGCGCGCCAGCTCGGGCGCGAGTTGCCGGTAACTGTCCCGGAACACGTGTTCCACACTGGTATTGCCGACCGCGAGTTCGGCGAGCCGGCCGCGCTCGTCGGCCAGCCGCTCGGCCACCGCGGCGAGCCGCCAGTTCGGTCGGCTCGCCAGCCGCGCACCGACGATCCGCAGCGAAACCGGCAGATGCCCGCACGCGTGCAGGATTTCGCGCGCGGCGTCCGGCTCGTCCGATACCCGCCGCACCGAGGCCATGCGCTCCAACAGCGTCAGCGATTCGTCCGGGGTGAGCACGTCCAGCGGAACCAGCCGCGCGCCGAACAATTCCGCCAGGCTCGAACGGCTGGTCACCAGTACCGCCGCCGTGCCGGGTCCGGGCAGCAGCGGGGTGAGGTGCTCGACGTCGCGCGCGTTGTCCAGCACCAGCAGCGCTCGCTTGTCCGCCACGGTGTCGCGCCACAGCGCGGTGCGCTCGGTCAGCTCCGCGGGCAGCTCACCGGGCTCGATGCCGAACGCGCGCAACGCGACCGCCAGCAGCACCTCGGCCGAGCGCGGATGTTCGTCCATGCCACCGAGATCGAGGTACAGCACGCCGTCCGGATAGTGTTTGCGCGCGCGATGCGCGAGATGCACTGCCAGCGTGGTCTTTCCGACACCGCCGAGACCGGTGATCGCGATCACGGGGCGGCCGGCGCAGTCCGCGTCGAGCAGTCCGCCCAACTCCTGGGCCAGCTCCGTGCGTCCGACGAAGTCGGCGATATCCGGCGGCAACTGCGCCGGGACCCGCGGCAGATCGAAACTCTTCGGCGCGGGCGGCGCTTCGTAGGCGGGCTCGGTGTCCATCGACTCGGCCGACAGGATCTGCTGATGCAGGCGCACCAGCTCCGGCCCGGGTTCCAGGCCGAGTTCATCGGCGAGCAGCCGGCGCGCGGTCCGGTAGACCTCCAGGGCCTCGACCCGCCTGCCGCTGCGATGCAGCGCGATCATCAGCAGTTCGTACCACCGCTCGCAGTGCGGATCGGCCGCGATCAGCGCCTCCGATTCCGCGACGGCGGTCGCGTACCGGCCGAGATCCAGCGCCACCGAGACCCCGACCTCGTACATCGCCAGGCGCAACCGATCCAGCCGCGTCCGCTCGCCTTCGGCCCACGGGCCGGGCAGCCCGATCAGCGGATCGCCGCGCCACAGCTGCTGGGCCGCGGCCAGTTTGGCGTTCGCCTCGTCGGCTGCACCCGCGCGCCGATCGGCTTCCGCACCCGCGATGAGGTCTTCGACCGCGATGACGTCGAACTCCACCGGCACCCCGAGCCGGTAGCCGCCGCGGGTCGAATCGAGCCACTCGGTCCCCGCACCGGGGTGCCCGTGCGCGTCGAACTGCCTGCGCAGGGCGAGGACATGATTGCGGAGCACACTGCCCGCGGTCTTGGGCGGGCGCGCGGACCACAGGCGCGCGACCAATTGCGTCGTCGAGAGCGTGCGGCCGGGCTCAGCCGCGAGCATGGCCAAGACGGCCAGCAACTGCGGGGCGGCGAGGTCGAGCTGCTTGTCGCCCAACCAGACCTCGACCGGCCCCAACATCCGTAACCGAAGTGCGGCCGGCCCCGCTCCGTCGAGCCCTGAACACTGCTGCGGTGCCACTCGAATCCCTCACATCCCGTCAGCGCAGACCATGCCGGTACAGCGGACTCACCGGAATGTGCGAGCAGTTACGCGACCACCGGTCGCTGTCACCTCCACTGATGGCAAGTCGGCCATGTAACGACGGTAGAAGCGTGCCGACCGGACGGCAATCCGAGTTTACGCGAAGATGATCGAGAAATTACGCTGCGGTGCGATAAGCGCCGCGCCACCGACCTCAGACCGGGAAGCTTACCGTGGCACCCGTCCGTGCCGGCGACCTCACCGGGCTTTTTCGGGCAGCAGATGCGCGAGCAGCAACTTGATCAGCAGCACCGGAGCGAACCACGCCAGCGCATGCGGCACGGTCAGCATACTGGCGACGCCGACGATCGCGAAGGCCGTGACGCCGAACGCGATCGGACGACGCAGCGCGTCCGGCGAGATCGTTACCGCGACCGCGCCGATCAGCGCGAGCGCGTAGATCACCACCGCACTCGGCCAGGTGAACCCCGGCACCACCGCGGCCAAGATGAATGGCTGGAGGTGGATCGCGACGAAGCCGAGGTGGTGGGCGGTGGTCCGGCCGGGCCGGTGGTACCAGCGTTTCGCCGAGTCCGTCGCATTGACGACGGCGCCGCCGAACATGTCGAAGGCGACCAGGGCGACGATCGCGGCTCGCCACACCGCCAGGTCGGCGTGCAGACTCAGCGCGAAAGCTGTTGCCGCACCGGCGAATGCCGCCGCGAATGCGGTGGTGACCTCGCCGTGGGTCGCGTTCGGTGCGATCAATCGATCGGTGAGCGTGGTCATTTCCGGATTCCTTCCACACAGAGCTGCACGAGCGGGTCGGCCAGCTCACGCAGCGCGACTTGCGGGTCGGCCAGCGTCTGCACCAGGCAGCCTTCGATCGCGCCGACGATCACCGCGGCGTGCCGGGTGTCGATGCCGTCGCGGAGCTCGCCTTCGGCCTGCGCCTGAGCGAGGAGATCGGCGACGGCGTCGCGGTATTCGCGATACATGGCGGCCAGGTCGAGCGGCGGATTCGAGGCCCATACGTCCAGGAGCACGCGCGCGTGCTCCGGATGCGCGGCGAGCAGCTCCACGATGCCGCGCACCAACCGCGCCAATCGCGTCAGCCCGCTCCCCGCGCCGAGGTCGCCGAGCACCTTCGCGGCCCGCGCCGAATAACTCTCGAAAACGCCGGACAGCAACGCATCCCGGCTGTCGAAGTACAGATACACACTGCCCTTCGCGATGCCGGCCGCCGCCGCGACATCCTCGATCCGCGCCGCCGCGAACCCCTTGCGCGCGAACACCCGAACAGCGGCGTCGAGGATCTCCTCCTGCCGCGCAACCCGATCAACTCTCTTCGGCACCGACTTATTATGAATGACCAGTCAGTCATAAATCAACCCCCGCGCACGCGCTCGGCGAATGCCTACGGACGCGTATCGTCCTGGCCGCGAACGCTTCCGGGCGCCGGATTCCAACCGCTCGGGCCGAAGACCCACCGTTCGTTGCTGCCGTCACGGGTGTCGTAGGTGGCACCGAACGGCAGGTGCGTGACCTCTCCGCTGTAGTACGCCAACCGGAGCATGTCGACCGCCAGCCAGTAGGCGTGATGGGCAGCCGTCGATTCCCACTCCGCGCGTTCGAGTGCCGTCCGGAAGTGCTCGTCGCGGCGTAAAGCGTCGCCGTTCGGGCAAGTCCAGTACAGCACTCGCTCCGGACCGCTGTAGCCGCACGGCACCAGCTCGCGCGGCGTGCCGCACTCAGCGCACGGTCCCACCGCCCGCGGCGCGAAACGGTCTGTCAGCCAATGCAGGTCGATGATGCTGTGCTCGGTGTCGCGGGCACAGCTGCCGCCGCCCGGGACCGCACAGTCCGGACAACGCATGTCCTTGAATCCGTCGCCGGCACCGGGCCAGCCGGCGGGCCACCGCGCACCGCAGCGCAGGCAACGGAACTGAGCCCGCTGGGCGGCGGTAACCGAGAACTGGGTGACGAACCCAGGCTTGTCCCGCAACGGCCCCAAATACCCGGGATAGGTGCCCCACTCCGCGCGCGGCCACGCGCCCGCTCGCTCCTGCGGCCACAGCAGGCCGATGACCTCGTGCACCGCCTGTCGGTCCCAGGCCACGCCGGGTCGCGCCGGAAGCCTTGCGGCATTGAGATACTCGGTCAAATCGTCGAGGTCCGACAGTGATGATGCGTTCTTCCGCGCGAGCTCCCATACCCCGGTTTCGTCGTACCCGGCCCGGAGTGCCGCCGGTATATCGGCCCATTGCAACGCGATTCGAATCTGGTCCTGATGCCTGCGCTCGGCCGCGGCTCGGGCGGCTGATGCCGCGCGCTCGTCCGCACTGCCCGGCCACGGCGCCACCGACCGATCGCCGTACACTCGGCGGGGTAGCCCCGTCAGCGCCCCGGCACCGGGCGGAAGCACATCCTCGTCGTGATAGTAACCGTGCCGGCGGCCCGCCTGTCGATCGAACTCGGCGAACCCCGCCTTCATTCTGGCGATATCTTCCTTGCTGATCTTCTGCGAGTCCTCCGGCGGCCTGAAATGGCGCCCACCGACTTCCTGCGTCACCGCTCACCCTCCCCGTCACGGCCTGAAGTTCGTGCAGACGAACGGTACCTGGCGTCTACCGTCGAGCCGAGTCGACACCGGCGGAAGGCGGTTCGGGGCAGGGTGCCCGGGGGTCGGCTCAGTATGGGAGTGCTGAATTCTGTTCGGCCCAGAGCTTTTCGGTGTCGGAGCCGCCGGGTGGGGGGACCAGGCCGTTGATCATCCAGAGGTCTTCGCTGGTTTCGTCGGCGTGGAACTCCCAGTGCAGATTCGGGTGCCGGGTCAGGTGGGGGTGCAGGATCGTCTTGATCCATTGGGCGGTGCGGCGGCGGCTTTCCTGGTCGGGGTTGCGGCGGGCGATGTGGTCGATGACGACGCGCACGCCGGCCGGGGTGGGTTCGCCGCCGACGTAGAAGTTCTCAGGGCGGGTTTCCTGGAAGACGGTGACGACGTAGAACCTCGGCAGGCCGACCTTTTCGTAGTGGTCGGCGATACGCATGGCCAACTGGTGTTTCTCGTCGTCACCGAAAACGCCGGGCGTATGATGGATTGTCCACAGGGGCATGACTTTTCGTACTCCTAGGTGAGTTCAGCGGGCGACCGCGAAGGTCAACCGCTCGACCGGACCGGACAGCGCCGCCTTGACCTCCACGGTGACGGCGTCGGCGAGCACTTCGGCGTCCCCCGCCGCCACGCCGTCGAGGATCCGCGCGGCGATCTCGGCAGGCGTGGCCTTGGGCTGCGCGACGGCGGCGACCATGTCGGTATCGATGAAGCCCACGTGCACCCCGACGACCTGAGTCCCCTGCCGCGCCAACTCGACTCGCAGCGAATTGGTGACCGACCACGCCGCCGCCTTGGAGGCCCCGTACGCACCACTGCCCGCCAGCCAGGACAGCACCGAGTGCATGTTCACCAGCGCCCCACCGCCGTTCGCGGCCAGGATCGGCGCGAACGCCCGCGCCACGCGCAGCGGCCCGAACACGTTGACATCGAATGTCTCGGTGACACTGTCGAACTCGCCCGTCGACAAGGCGGCGGGGAGCAAGATCCCGGCGTTGTTGAACACGATCTCGGCATCGGCGGCGAGTTCCGCCAGCGCCGCGACCGAGTCGGCGGAACGAACCTCGAGTTCGGCGGTGACCACCTGCGGACGATCGTCCGAGTACGCCGAGCGCGCGGTGGAGTACACCTTGCGCGCCCCACGCGCCAGCAGTTCGTCGACCAGTGCCGCGCCGAGCCCGCGCCGGCCGCCGGTCACCACAGCCACCTTGCCTGCTATCGCCACCATGCATCCTCCATCTCAGTAACGATGTCGTTAGTTAGATGGAAGCACAGCATCACTGACTAACGCAAGCGTTAGTTATACTGACCGGGTGGCGATGGAGTTCGAACCCCGGTTGCGCGACCGCGACGCATGGTCGATCGGCGCAGGCTGTTCGGCCGAACGCGTCCTGCGCCTGCTCAGCACCAGGACGGTGTTCCTCGTGATCCGCGAATGCTTCTACGGCACAACGCGGTTCGAGGATTTCGTGCACCGCATCGACACCTCCGCCCCGGCAGTGTCCCGGGCGCTCAAACAGCTGGAGGGCGCGGGCATCGTCGCCCGCGTGCCCTACCGGGAGCCCGGAAAACGCATCCACGACGAGTACCGCCTGACCACGTCCGGTGAGGACATGCTGCCGGTGTTCCTGTCACTGGTGCAGTGGGGCGACAAGTACCTGCAAGACGGCCGCCCGCCGCTGACCTTCGTCGATGCGGAGACCGGCCGCCCCCTGCGGGTCCGGATCACCACCGAACCCGTGCCGGAGCCATCCTCGGACGATATCGAGATCCGGCTGAACCCGGCTAGGTGAGCCTGCGGGCGTCCTCGCCGTCACCGCGCACCAGCGGCGCCATCTCGCCGGGCGTGATCGCCGGAAACGTCCCGCTTTCCGTCCGTCGCACGACTCGCGGTACGGATCGCGGTGCGGCGCTTCGATTTCCGGCGCGGAAAAGTTGCCGTTCGAGCAGATCTGCGCCGTGCGCGGTGCCGCCCGCCGCCGCGAAACCCGCCGCGACCCGTTCCGCCCCGGCCCGGCAGGTCTGCGCCCGATCGATCGCGGTCCGCAGATTCGACACGCTCATCCGCTTCTTCGGCACCCAGGTGCCTGCCGCGTTCGTCACCACGCGGCGCGCGACTTCGGATTGATCCCGCCCGAACGGCACGACGCACACCGGCACGCCCGCGGCGAGCGCCTTCTGCGTGATGCCCATCCCGCCGTGCGACACGACGACGGCCGCGCGATCGAGCAACAAGTGATGCGGCAGAAAGGATTCGACCCGCGCGTTCGGTGGCGCCCGAAAGGTCCCCGGGTCGATCGCGCCAGTGGTGACCACCGTGAACACCTCGCTGTCCGCGAGCGCGTCCATCGCGGCCTGCGCCAGTTGCCCGTCGTCCTGGAATTCGGTGGAGCAGGTGACCAGGGCCAGTGGCCGATCGATCTCGTCGAGCCACCCCGGACGCTCACCCGCGGGAGCCCAGAGGCCGGGACCGATCTGCCGCACCGACGCGGGCCAGTCGCTGCGCTCGTCGTCGAACGGCGGCGCGGTGAAGTTCAACAGCAGCGGCGGCTGTTCCAGGTAGTCGAGCGCATGGTCCAGCGCGGCCAATCCGTACTGTCGCCGCGCGTCGTTGAGCGCGGGCAGCATGTCGTCCCACAGCCGGTTCAACACCCACTGGACACCCCCGTCACGCAACCGCCCGAGTGGTCCGGACATGGGGTGCAGCCCGGGCCCGAACGGCGGCACCTCCCGCGACCGGATCGGCAGCAGCATCGGCGCCCACGAGGCCCACGGCAGCCCGCTCGCCGCGGCGTAGGTCTGCGCGCCCACCGTCGTCACATCGACCAGCAGCGCGTCCGGACGTTCGGCGCGCACCGCGCCGCGAATGGCCGCGATCTCGTCCGGGATCCGCGCCACCAGGGCACGCACGGCGGCCCGCAACGCGCCGATCTTGGAGGTAGCCGCCCAATCATCGAGCGTGTCCTGCGCCAACCGCGCGGGCAGCTCGATCACGTCGATACCCAGCGGATCGAGAGCTTTCTCACTTCCCGGGAGCGTCATCACGGTGACGTCGTGTCCCCGCTTCACCAGTTCTGCCAGGACCGGAGCTATCGGATAGAGGTGGCCCTTGGCCGGTGAAGTGAATGCCAGGATCTTGGTCATGACTCAAGCTAACCTATAGCTATCACTATTGCAGCTTAGGTCGAGTGCTACGTTGTGGACCATGAGCTTCTGGGGAGAACATCGGCTTAGCGCGATTAGTTTGTGCACATCAACAGTTTTGATGGCCCTTAGCATGACGATCGGTGCAACCCCAGCTTCGGCAAACGGCTCGGATTCCGGAGAAATCGGACTTCCGGCGCAATCTTCTGGCAAATGGCTGATCGACAGCACCGGGCGGGTCGTGGTGCTGCACGGCGAGAACATTGCCGACAAACGTGCGCCATATCTCCCTTCCGCCGCGGGGTTCGGTGCCGAAGATGCCGAACTGCTCGCGCGCGAGGGCTTCGACGCGGTCCGGCTCGCCCTCTTCTGGGCCGCCGTCGAGCCGGTCGCCGGCCAGTACGACGACACCTATCTCGCCGATATCGCGCGCACCGTCGATCTGCTGCACGCGCACGGCATCGTGACCGAACTGGAGTTCCACCAGGACATCTGGTCGGCGCGATACGGCGGGGACGGCGCACCGGACTGGGCGTCGATCGACGACGGATTGCCCAGCGGTGCAAGCGATCTGGTGGCCGCGAACCTGTCGAATAGCGCCTATTGGCGCGCCACCGACAATTTCTATGCCAATCGGCCCGGCCCCGGCGGTATCGGCATCCGGGACAGGTTTCTGCGGATGTGGACCCACGTGGCCGGATTCTTCGCGGGCACACCGGGTTTGATCGGCTACGGCCCGCTGAACCAGCCGCCCGCGGGCGCGGCGTTCCTGCCGTGCCTGGCCGATGCCTGCCCAGCGGTGACGGTCGAACACGTGCGCGCGCTCAACCGGGACGCCACAGCTGCGATCCGGCAGGGCGACCCCGCCACTCCGGTGTGGGTGGCACCGTTGATCACCGCCAACTACGGCACGCGGCCCGACCTGGGCCCGCCGCCGGACCCGAACGTCGTGTACGGCTTCAACTCCTACTGCGTGGTCGCCGCACTGCAGGGCGGCGGCGGACTGGGTTGCGCGCCGCAGTGGGAGGCGAGCGTCGCTCGCGCGGCGGAGTATTCGGCGGTAGCCGACGTGCCGACGGTCGTCACGGAGTTCGGTGCGACAGGCGCGGCCGACGCGCTGAGCGAGACCGCGGAGATCTTCGACCGCAACCAGAACAGCTGGCTGCACTGGACGTATTTCGGTGGTGACCCGGCCACCGTATCCAAAGACGCTGACGCACAGGCCATCGTGACCAACGGTCACGCCCCGCGCACCCCCGGCAACGTTCGCGAAGCGAATCTCGACGTGCTGGCCCGCCCCTACCCGCAACTCACCGCGGGCACACCCGGGCCCTGGCGCTTCGACCGCGGCACAGGCGTGTTCACCTACTCGTGGCGCACCGCGCGGGTCACCGGCGGGGTCTTCGGCGACGGCGCCGAAACGGTCATCGCGGTGCCGCAGCGGCAATACCGCACGGGCTACCACTTGCGCATCGACGGTGGCACAAAGGTTTCCGAGCCGGACGCGACGCGGCTTCGGATCGCGTCCTGTCCTGGCGCCGGACAGGTCGCGGTGACGGTGCTACCAGGCGCCGGGCCCGATCAGCAGAGCTGTTGACCCTGCGCGCGAAACATCCGGCTCGGCCGGACCATTCGAGAAAGAGGACGACACCGATGAAGGTTTTGCGAATCAGTTCGGTTGTCGCCACCGCGATAGCGATGGCGACGTTGTGCCTGGCGCCGGCCGCGACCGCGACCGAACCCGGCGTCCGCTATGTGGCCTTCGGGGACAGCATGACCGTGGCGCCGCACGGTGGTGGCGGCGGTGTGTTCGGTCTGCCCGCGTACCAGCAGCAGCCGAAGACCGTGCCGGCGCCCAATCCGCTGGCCTGTGCGCGCAGCAACTTCGGCTGGCCCTCGATCATGGCCGCGCAGTGGGGGCTCGGCGCACCACAGACCGGAGACTGGGCCGACTACGCCTGCCAGTCCGCCACCACCGATACCGAGCCCGTGAACAACCTGCGCACCCAGATCGACCAATCCGTGCAGGACGGCATGCTCGGCCCCGCAACGCGATTGGTGACCATTCAAATCTCGGCCAACGACGTCTGGCACCCCGGCCAGGTATCCAACTACGCCTACACGCTCGCCATGTGCCTCACCGATATCGTGCGCGGCTGCGACTACCGCACCGATCCCGACCACTACATCGACGCCGACGCGATCACCGGAGCCAACCTGGCCCACCGGCTCACCGCGGGCAGCCGCGGCGACATGATCGGCGCCATCCGCGCCGCCGCACCCCACGCGCAGATCCGCCTGGTCGGCTACGAGGACCAGAACCCGCCGCCGGGTGTCCCGTTCACCTGTTTCTCCGTCTTCGGCCTGCGCTTCCAGTGGCCGCAATACCGAACCGCGTACGCGCACAAGCTGACCGACAACATCGAGAACGCGATGAGCGCGGCCGCCGATCAGATCGGCATCGGTTTCTGGTCCCTGCGACCGGTCGGCATCGGCCGCGACCTCTGTGCCCCCGCCACCCACTGGACCGGACTAGCCGACCCCGGCGAACCGTTCTTTCCCTTCCACCCCAACCTGCAGGCGCACTTCGACCAAGGCTCGTTCCTCAACGGGATACGGCTGGCCGAAGGCATCGCCTAGGGCGGAGCCGTATCGGCCTAGCTGCCAGCAGGTTTCAGTTCACCTCACTGGACCCTCCGGTAGACCGCGCGCACGATCGGGCTGATCAACGCGCGCGGCGTGTACTGACCACCGATGGTCTGCACCTTCGCGAAGACGCCTGGCACGACCCGGCGTCGGCCGTCGGCCATACCCGAAAGCGCCTCGGCGGCAGCCTGTTCCGCACTCACCCAGCACAGCGCGGGCAGCATCGTGTCCAGCTTCGGCACCTCCGCCACCGCCGCGTACTCGGTACGGACCGGGCCGGGCGCGAGCAGTGTGCACCGCACACCGGTGCCCGCCAGCTCACCGTGCAACGATTCGGCCAGGGTGTTGGCGAACGCTTTGCCCGCCGCGTAGGTGGCGTTACCGGGCCCGGGCTGGTTACCCGCGGTGGATCCGGTGATGAGGATCGCGCCCGCGTCCCGGCGCACCATGCCGGGCAGCACGGCGAGCGTGAGGTCGTGCACCGCGACGCAGTTCAATTCCACCTGCTGCCGCTCCCGGGCCGGATCGGCTTGCGCGAGTTCACCATAGGTGGCGAAGCCGGCGTTGTTGCACAGCACCGTGATCTCGCGTTCGGACAGCTCCGCGCACAGTTTCGCGCGGGCGTCCCGGTCGGACAGGTCGACGGCGCGGATCTCGGCCTCGACCCGATAGCTGCCCGACAGCCGGTCGGCGAGGGCACGCAGCCGATCCGCACGCCGCGCCACCAGGATCAGCGAATGGCCTTGCCGGGCCAAACCTTCCGCGAGCGCTTCGCCGATACCGGAGGACGCCCCCGTGACGACCGCGCGAGCGGTGGGTGTGGGTGCGGGCAAACTCATCGGATTCTCCTCGCTGTTCGGAATCAGGTCAGCGCGTGCGCCGTCACCGTGGCGCCGACTGTCACCAATGTTCGCAGTGCACCCGGCCCGCTGCTGTGATTGTCCCCCGCCGCGATGCGCCTCGAGTGCGCCGCGTGGTGTGTCAGCGTCGTGCGCACGAGGTGAGGCGCTATGTTGCCCGGATGCCGTATCTGCGACGAGAAGGACCGGTGTTCATCGCGCATCTGGGCAACAGGGATGAACGGGACACGGAGAACAGATTCAATCCCGAATGGATCGCGGCGCTGGACGCGATCCTCGACGAGGCCACCACCACCGGCGGGCCCGCCGCCCTGGTCACCACCGGTACCGGGAAGTTCTACTCGACCGGTGCCGACCTGGCCTGGGCCGCGGCACATCCCGACGAGATCGACGCCTATCTCACCGACCTGCAACGCCTGCTCGCCCGCATCCTCACGCTGCCCATTCCTACGGTTGCCGCGGTGAACGGCCACGTTTTCGGCGCCGGCGCCTTCTTCGCCGTCGCCCACGATCGGCGCATCATGCGCAGCGACCGCGGCTATTTCTGTTTCCCCGGCGTGACCCTCGGCGCCGACTACGCCCCGGCATCGGTCGAGCTGGTGCAGTCACGGTTGCCCGCGCATCTGGCCCATCATGCGCTGGTCTCCGGCCAGCGCTACAACGGACCCGACGCGCTCGCCGCCGGTCTGGTCGACGCCGTCGCCGATGACGACGCCGTCCTGCCCGCCGCGATCCGGTACGCCGAAGGGCTGGCCCACACCAGCGGACCGGTGCTCGGACACATCAAATCGTGCCTGCACACCGCGGCGGCGAACGCGCTGCGCGAACCGGTCACCGGCTACAACCGTCACGTGCTCGCGAGCCAGTCCTAGTCCGTCTCCTGTCCGGCGCGACCGCACCGACGAAGTCCGGGTCGCTGCGGTCGCGCCGGGCATGTCCAGTTCCTGTTTGAGCCGCCCACTTCTGGGTAACGCCGGACGGAACGTCACGGCGACACGCCGGACGGAACGAGCGGCACCTCGATTCGACCACGGTGTTCGTTCCCAGGCAGTGCCGACAAGGAACGAGGATGCACCGTGCGCACTCTGTCTTTCGACAGCCACAACCTAGGCGCGATCGAGGAATTCCTGAACAGCGCCTACACGACCATGAGCATCGGCAACGGCAGCCCGCAGGATGCGTCGGCGCAGATCCGGCGCGACATGCTCGGCGCCGTGAGCCTGGATCAGCTGGATCTCGGTTTCGACATGAGCTACGACGCCGATCCGCTGGAGCGGGTGTGCCTGTGCGCGGTGCAGACCGGCGCGATCGAGGAAACCTATCGCGACGTGGGCACGGACGTGTTCCGACCGGGTGAGGTCGGCCTGCTGACCCCGCCGGACCTGCCGTACCGCGGGACGATCCGCACCGCCCGCTACAGCATCACGATGTTCGCCCCGGCGCTGCTGTCCCGGGTGTGCGATCCGCTCGGCGAGCCCGTCCGCTTCACCGGCCACAAGCCCACCGGCGCGGCGGCGACCCGGCGGCTGAACCGCGCGATCGAACATCTGCAAGAGGTCGCCGCGGACTCCGCCGCTCCCCCGAGCGCGCTCGTCGCGGCCACGCTCACCGACTATCTGGCCGCGACCGTGCTGGACACGCTGCCCACCACGGTGGTCACCGATCCGACCGCGACGGACCGGCGTGACGCCCACCCGGATGTGGTGCGCCGCGCCGTCGCCTATATCGAAACGCATCTCGCCGAGGACATCGCCGTCGCCGATATCGCGACGGCCGCATTCGTCTCCGTGCGCGCGCTGCAGTTGGCCTTCCGCAAGCATCTCGACACCACCCCGCTGGCGCTGCTGCGCCGGCTGCGCCTGGCCGCGGCACACGAGCAACTGCGCGCCGCACTCCCCGGCGAGCACGTCACGGTGACCACCGTCGCCTACCAGTGGGGCTTCACTCATTCGGGACGATTCGCGATCGAGTACAAGCGCGTCTACGGGCAGCATCCGAGCCAAACCCTGCACAGCTGAACACCTTACGGGTGGGTGCCCGCGCCGACGGGCAGGCCCGTGACCAAACCGGCGATGGCGGGCCACGTCTCGGCGAGCAGCGCGATGAAATCACCGTCGGTGAACGTGGAGAACGGGCTGTCGATCGCGCAACCCGGGTGCACCGGAACGTCGTTCAGCCGGTCGATGATGAACTGGTAGCCCTTCGGCAACCAGCCCGGGATACCGACGACGTGTTCGGCGAAGAACTCCCGGGTGTAGCCGAGCGAGACCTCGGGATTGCGGCAGTACTTGTCCACCAACCGATCTACGCCCGGGCTCGGGATGAACTCGTCGTTCTGGGCTTGATAGATGTACATCGGCACATCCGGATCGCGTTTGCCCAATTCCTGCGCGGTGATGGCGGTGCTCAGCTCCGGGATGTCCAGCACGTCACCGGGGCCGGTGTAGGACCCCAGATAGTTCCACCACGGGAAGAACGCGGAACCCTGTGTGTGACAGAGCATTCCCTTGATCGAGGTCATGAAGCGGCCGAACCAGTCGTATCTGGTGTCGAGCACATGCTGCACCTCCGGATATTCCGTCGCGAAACCCCGCAGCGCGGCCCCGATCAGTCCCGCACCCAGGTTGAAGTTGTTGGAGCGCAGCACCGCTCGTAGGTCGGCCATCGCGACGCCGCCCATGGTGACGCCGACGATATTGATCTCCGGGGCGTACTCGCCGTGGTTCTCGGCGACCCAGCCCGTCGGGATCGAACCACCCGAGTAGCCCATCACTCCCACTCGCGCGTCCGGCGTCAGCTGCGCGGGGATGAAGTTCTGCGTCGCCCTGATGCCGTCGAGGGTGGCCTGACCACCCAGAATCGCCGCGCCGTAGGCGGACCCCGGCCCCTGATAGTCCGGGATCGACACCACCCATCCCTGCGAGATCCCCAGGGCGATCGCCAGCGACACCTCCGCCGAGTTCACATAGTCGACGGGTATCGAACCCTGTTGCACCACATACGACATCGCGCAGTACTGCGCCGTGGAGTCCTCGGCGACCTGATAGGACAGCAGCTTGAAGCCTTCCGCCGGTGCCGGACCACGCGGCTTGACGACAGTGGTCACCGTCGCGATCGGATTTCCGTGACTGTCGTTGGTGCGATACAGCAATTGCCACGCGTCGATGTTGAACGGAACGAGCGACAGCAGAGCGGGCGTGATCATCCTGGCCTTGATGATGCCGCCCGGCGGGGTGTCGGCGATGACGTTCGCCGGCGCCTTGTAGAAGGGGTCCAACTCCGGAGGCAGGACCAGTACCGGCAACGGCGCGATCGGCACGTCCCGCAGCGCGGGGGCGGCGTGTCCGAGGGCCGGTGCCGACGCCAGGACGGCCACGCAGAGCAGCGCGGCCAGGGTCATGCGTCGACGGCCGGAGCCGGGTTCATGGGTAGCAACGTTGCGCCACATGGGTACCTCATTTTCTCGCGGTCACCGGCGGATCGTCGGCGACCAGAATGAAATGATAAGGCAGATTATCAGATCTATGGCCTTCTCGTGACCCATCCGCAACCATCGCTCACGGCATAGTTGAACAGTAACTACATCGGTTGTGACGCAAGTCACTCTTCCTCAGCTACTTTCTGGCAGCGTTGTAACATATCTGGTAATTTCACCTATCAGTTGCTTGATGGCAAATCTCCACACTCGGTAATCGCGAAAACCCATTCGGGGATGGGCGCGCTGCCGGAAAGGATCTCTCGATGAACGCACCCCGGATCGCCGCCGCGCTGACGGCGGGCACCCTGCTCGCGAGCAGCTGGCTGCTCACGGCTTGTTCGAACGACACGTCCGCACCCACCCCTGCCGCGACCACCAGCCGTGGTGCGCCGACCTCGGTCCCCGCGCCGTCAACCGAGGTGCCGCCCCCGCCCAGCACCGTGCCGATACCGTCGCCTACCACTACTTTCCCGGTTCCGAGCACGGTCACGCCGCCGACGTACCGGCCACCGGTCAGCGAGGCCCCGCGACCGCCGCAACCGCAAGCACCGCCGGAACTTCCGGACCCGGGTTTCGCCCCGCGGCCCGGGTACTGACTCCGGCCCCGCCCCGAGCAGGAGAGGAACCAGTGCAACCGAACTCGATGATCGCCCGCCTCTGCATCGCCGCCACCGCGACGCTGTGCGCAATCGCGCACGCCGCCACCGCCAGTGCCGCGCCGGTACCCGGCGGTGCACGGATCGTGGTGCTCGGCGATTCGTTCGCCTCGAATTCGATAGGGACGGACCAGCACTCGAACCAGTGCGACCGGAACCCCCGGTCCTGGCCCAATCAGCTGGCACAGACGACCGGCGCGACCATGGTCGACGTGTCTTGCGCCGGGGCCGCGCTCGATACCGGCACCGGCTGGAATCTCGCCCACCAGGCGCGAAAAGCCGCCGATGCCGCGGCCTTCGGCACCGGGACCGAGGCCGTCCTGCTTCAGTTCGGACTCAACGACATCTGGGGCGACAACGACGTCGTCGCGTTGAACGTGGTGCTGCGCTGCGCGATCAACCTGCTGCAGGGATGCGAGCCCGATGCCGCCGGACAGGGCCGGCTACCGGACCTGAGCCGGATCACTCCGGAGAGCTATGCCGCCCGCATCGCCCGGGTCATCGAATACGTCCGCTACTACGCTCCGCACGCGCGTATCGCCCTGGTCGGCTACCCCGAATTCTTCGAGCCCACCAGCACAACGGCCTGCCTCGGGCTGTTCGGCCTCGGCACGGTGACGCAACCGCGGGCGGCGGGACTCGCGGCCTATCTCGCGGCATTGCGCGCAGCCACCGCGGGTGCTGCGGCCGCGCTCGACATCGAGTACTTCGATACCGCGGCGGCCTATCGCGGTCACGGGATGTGCGCAACGGAGCCGTGGCTCAACGGAATCGGCGATCCCCGCGCCGAGTTATTCGGCATCCCCGGCCATCCCTCCCGGCGCGGCGACGCCGCGACCGCCGCGGGGATACGGCAGATGCTCGGGCTGACGTGACGATCGAGGAGACCCGCGCGCCCGTAGGCCTTGCCGCGCGACGACCCGCCCAGCTCCCCTCCCTCACCGGCATGCGCTGGTGGGCGGCGTCGGCGGTGTTCGCGCTGCACGCCGTGGTTTTCCTGCCCGCGTATCCGTTCCAGCACAGCGAGACCTTCCGGCGCATCCATGCGGTGCTGCCGATGCAGCTCGGCGCGGCGGGCGTGACGTTCTTCTTCGTGCTGTCGGGGTTCATCCTCTACTGGAACCGCCGACCGGGCGACAGCGCCAAATCCTTTCTGCGCCGCAGGTTTCTGAAGATCTATCCGACACATGTCCTCGCGCTGGTGTTCTTGCTCGTCGTGGCACCGGTGCCACTCGCCAGAGCGGTGGTCTGGCTGCCGAACCTCCTGCTGATCCACACCTGGGTGCCCGGCTGGACGGCACTGGGCGGACTCAATGTGCCCTCGTGGTCGCTGGTCGCGGAAGTCCTGTTCTACCTTTCCTTTCCGGTCCTCGCACCGTACGTCGACCGGCTCCGCGACAACCAGATCCTGCCCGGCCTGATCGCGGTCTTCCTGGTGATCGTCGCGTTGCACTGCGCCTTCTATCTTTTCGCGGACGGGCCGAAAGGCGTGACGAACATCTTCGTGCCCCGCCTGCTGCCCGGCGAGGTGACACCGGAGCACGAGATACATTCCGCGCCGGCATGGTTCGCCCAGGATGCCATCCCCGTCACACCGTCGTACTGGCTGAGCTACAACTTCCCGCCCAGCCGCCTGCTCGAGTTCTACATCGGTGCGCTCACTGCCAAACTCGTCATGGTCGGCCGCTTCACCGCGACTCGATACCGATACCCCTTGCTGCTGTTGGCCGCCGGGTACGCGCTCACCTGGGTGGTGCCGTTGAACTTCAAGCTTTCGGTGCCGATCATCCTGCCCGCCGCGTACGTCATCGCCACCGCATGCTGCCGCGATACGGCCGGCTACCGCGGCCTCAACGCGAGCCGTCCACTGGTCTGGCTCGGCGATCTCTCGTTCGCCTTCTACCTGGTGCAGTATCCGATCATGGTGACCGTCACCCGGACCTGGATGAGCGGTCATCGCTACGACATCCGGGGTTGGCTCGCCTGGTCCGCGGTCTGTCTCGTGCTCTCGATCACGCTCGCGGCAGCCATCTTTCGCTACCTCGACCGGCCCATCACCCGATGGGCACGGTCGATCGATCGACGGCAGCGCGCCGCCTGAGTCACGGCAGCAGCGGGCCCACCGCGTCGAGGTAGATCCGGGCGAGCTGGTCGGCGAGTTCCTCGGTGTCGGCGCCGACGAATTCGGCGAACACCGGCTCGGCGTTCACCCACTCCTGGATCGCGTAGATCACCGCACCCATGGTCGCGATCGCCGCGAACGCGAACGGCCGTGACGCGATCTCGCCGCGCTCGGCCGCGATCTCGGCCTGCGACACGAACAACCGGGCAAATCGCCTGCGCCGCTCCCTACGCCAGATCTCGACGGTATCGGCGACCCGCACGATCTCGACGAAACACATCCGCGCCGCCTTCCGATTCGGGCACGTCGCCGCCAAGAACGCCCGGAACGTCACCGCGGCGCGCGTCGCGAAATCGGCCTCGTCGGTTTCGACCAGGGCCGCGACCACCCGTTCCGCCGCGCGCGCGTCGAACTCGTCCACCGCCGCGATCAGCAACTGGTCGAGCGCACCGAACTCTTCATAGAAGGAGCGATACGAAACCCGTGCCGCCGTGCACAATTCGCCGATGGACGTGCCGGGATAGCCGCGTCCGCCGAACAGCTCCACCGCCGCGTCCAGCATCCGCCGCCGACGCTCGGACGCCCGCTCGTCAGCGCTGCGCCCGCGATAAACCCGCCCGCCGACCTCCTCGCCCACCACATCACCTCGCCTCCGATTCGGCAATCGTCAACGCCTGAGCGTATCCGTGCCCGAGAGTCGGCAAGCAACGAGTCAGCCAACACGGCCGACAGCGATACGGTGGTTCCGATCACGCGGTGCCCGATCCTGCACGCAGGCGCGGAAATTCACCCGGGCGAGTGTCATCCCGGTCTGTGGTTGCTGTGCGCGAGGATCACGCGCGCATCGATCGTCCGCTCCACCACCGCCCGCGCCAGATCCGGCAGCCGGCCGCGAGAGTGACGCGCGTAGCCCCGCAACGCGTGGAACGCCGTCTCCGGATCCAGATCGCCCTGCGCGGCCAGTATCCCCTTCGCCTGCTCGATCACGATCCTGGTCTGCAGCGCCGACTGCAGCTGCCCGTTCACCGTCTTGTGGTCGGCGAGCTGGCGCGCCCGCAGGATCGCGATGCTCGCGATATCGGCCATCGCCTGCCCCACCACCAGATCGTCCTCCGACAGCCGTGTCTCCCCGTAGCTGAACAGATTCAGTGCCCCCACCCGGTCCGCGCGCAACCGCATCGGCAATGCGTACACCGACCGGAACCCCTCCACCAGAGCCTGTTTCGCGAACGCGGGCCAACGATCCTGGGCCGCCTCCAAATCCTCGGCGATCACCCGTTCACTGGCCCGATAGCACTGCAGGCACGGCCCGTCCTGCGCCTGGATCTGTAGCAGCTCCAGCCATCGAGTCGCCTCACTCGTGGAAGCCAGCACCCGCAACTCGCCGTCCTCGCGCGCCAACAGCACCGCCGCGGTATCGACCGCCAGCAGGTCCACCGCCCGATCCAGCAGCCCCTGCACGACGTCCACCGGGTCGTACTCCTCCACCAGTGAGTCCGCCAGCTGCACAAACGCCTCAACCAGCCGCCGCTCCCGACGCATGACCGCCGCCTCCTTCGCGCTTCCGGCACCCGTGCCTGTCACGGACCGTGCCGAATCCCGAATGCCCCGACAACCCGTCATCAATCGCCCGAATCCGACGACCCCCATCACACTCCGACCCCCGCGCCACGCCGTCTACCAGCCGATTAGCTCCACCGCCCGCCCCTGAGGTAATCTCTTCGAGCGCGCAGCAATGAGCGCAAACGGGCTGTGGCGCAGCTTGGTAGCGCACCTGACTGGGGGTCAGGTGGTCGCAGGTTCAAATCCTGTCAGCCCGACAGAGAGAAACCCCTTCCGACCTCGGTCGGAAGGGGTTTCGTCATTTGACGACTCGGAGCTTTGGGACCAGACGGGGCTTCAGGTGGATAGACAACCTGACTCGGTCGGCTTGCAGCGCCTCGTTGTCCGGGTGCAGGTACGGCTCGGTGATTCTCGGGTCGCTGTGACCGGCGATACCTCCCCTGCAGCAGACAGACAAAACCTCGAATATGCCAGTCGGAAGGGAAACAGGTGCGTACTCCTGGGGCGGGTCCCAGTCCGCCCTCAGGAGTCCGGTATCGCGAACGCACGAACCAACGCCCAGGCAGACCCCAGCCAGCCCCCAGTATGTCGGATGCAGAAGGTAGCGTCCGGAGTCATGGCTGAACAAGGGTGCCCCGATCAGCGCGCAGGCCGACGGGGTGTCGTCTACGTCTTGATGAACAAGGCGATGCCGGGTTACGTGAAGATCGGCAGGACGATCAACACCTCTGACGAGCGTGCTCGGCAACTCTCTGGCGCTACAGGGGTTCCGGAAGATTTCGAGGTCGTATTTGACGTCATCGTTTCCGATGTCGAACAGGTCGAAAGACTCGTTCATGCGAGACTCGACAACGTCCGGCCAAATAAGCGAAGAGAATTCTTCCGGACAGACATTCGAACAGCAATCCGAACCGTCTCCGAGATATCGTCACTCTTCCCCGCCGGGGAAGAAGACTCAAGCAGTGTTCAGATTCTGCCCCAGCTGGAAACTCGAATGCGACGCTGGTTGCGTCGAGAAATAATCTCTGTCGAGTTCGTGCAGTACTCAGATCTGTGCATCGCCAGAGTTACCGAACAACCAATACTCGCAGCAAATTATGCGAAATCAATCGCATTCAATTTAGAAGTACTCGGCGGGTCGAACTGCGATCACGACTTATTGTTCGATCCGTACTGCAGATCGATTAGTAAGAATGTCAGTACTTTCCTAGAAGAACTTGACCCGTATTCAATGGCAATGGTCGGGATTCCACTCCTATCGGACGAAGCTACGCAGCACATCGTGTACCATCAGGGCGAGGAGAACTCTCCTATGCAGCCGGAGGAATGTGCCGTAACCGAACTCTGGCTGGAAGGCTGGACGATCGATTCAGCGCCCGGTAACCAGACCTTTATCGACCTTCAGTCACTCGATATGAATATTCGGCAGAGGATCTCCAAGGCAACTGGGCGCCGCGACGACAACGGGTGGCCCCGCGCGCAGTTCAATCTCACCCCGTGACAGGTGACGAATAAGATCGGCGATCCGGAAACATGCAGCAGACAGGAGCCGATTAGGCGGATTATATTTGTACGACGACGTTATCGCCAGGCTGAGCCGTTACGACAAAGGCCGAAGATGCTGTCACACCCTCCTGCTCAACGATTGTGTTCCATTTGCATGGACCCCGGAGAAAGGGGAATACCCGGGCTTATATCCACAGTGAAAGCGGAACGCAAAACAGGGAAATCCAAATCAGTCCGATGACTGGAGCGAACGGTCGCTTGAAACTCAATCGGACCGGCACGCTCGCCAATAAACACAAGCTGACCATCCAGGTCGCTGATCGAACAACTTACGACATGCTGAGCCCGTGCAGGCTCAGCAGGATTCGTCTCGGTGAATACTACTAGGGCCATTAGCGGGGGTAGGCGTCGAGATTGCCACCCCGCCCCATGCCCGACGCGCTCAACTTTCCACTCTCGGATTGTGCCGCGTCAGTAAGTAGCATTGTTAGTTTTATCGAGGCCTCCGATGAGACAGCGTTACCTCGGTTTCCCACCCGCCCTTCGACGTGAACACCGAAAATGAATCGGCCACGGGCCGTTTGGTTTGCGAAATATCGACCACGTCGATGCCATACGCCGCCTGCGATGGTTGTGCAGCACCCGAATGAGCGAAGGCCGGAACCACATGATGAACAATCCGCGCGCCTATTGCCATAGCATATCGCCGGATAGTGGAGAGGTGAGGATCGCTGTGAGACGCTCAAAGTTGGTAACGACAGCTCGATCGCAGCTCATAGCTGCTTGTTCATGCCCCAGGTAACGCGGGCCTTGACAGAGGAAAAAGGGGGCTGCTGCCAGGGAGCCGATAGTAAACCTCCCCCTGGCGTCCGCCTCCCTGATTCGGGGCAGCCAGTCGATAGGAGTCTTTGTTCACGAACGATTACTGATTGTCGATACCTAAAATGCCATTTGCCAGCATAGCTTTTATGAGCGCGGATTCTACCCGTGTCAGGATCCAACAACCCCACGCAACATGTGCAGAATGCGCAGTCGATGAGATCGGATGGCACTGAGGGGCAGAGAACGTTATTCTACACTGCGAAACGCAGGTGACCATTCGACGTCCAACAGAATGATTGAATCGACGTTAAATATATGTCGCCCGAATCGGAAATTAGTCGGTCGGATTTCAAAATGAAGCCCCCTCTTGGGATAATCGGGCGAATGCAGAATTCCGATAACCTCATTCAGATCTGATGCCGCCCCCAAGCTCGCTAGATATCGAAATGAGGTCGCCATCATGTCCGAATGAGACAAAGGACGAGGAGAGAGTTGATCCGAGGTGCAAACACACCACTCCCACTCAACCGAATCGAACGATGGCCAACCTGGAGGGAATTTGACCAATTCACCCCGAGCTCTGACGCGTTCACGAAGCCCATCTAACTGCTCGGCACCTTTGACTATCCAGTTATCAGTACTCCTTACATCAGAAATCGTGACGGCTTCGATAGGCCATTTGACCTCCAATATCACACCTTTTCCAAGCAATGGATCGACGGCAACGACATCCAGATCGCCTAACAATTTTCTATTTTCATCCTTTATTTTCAATCCTTCTAAAACTTTTACGCCAGGTATGAGGCGAAGCCATCCTGCCAACGCAGTAGCCCGCTCGCCTTGCCGCTTCCCTATTGGACCAAACAAAGATGTATCAGATGCAGCGGTGCGCAACATAGATGCATCCAAGACGCGCGGAAACATCAGCAATGGGAGGATTGAAATGAAATCCCCATTCGGTATCAGCAACGATGTCCTCAGCGAACGCCGGGGGCCGACCATCAATCGGTCTAAGGCTACTTCAATGATCCGTTCAGATAGCGAGGGGTTTATTTGACTCACCAGGTCGACGATCACCGTCCGTAGTGCGTGAAACATCATCGTTCCTGGATATGCGACCCTGCGATGCGCCAATTCACCTAATTCCGCCATCCCCATCAAAGTAGCTATTACCGCGGTCATTGCCTCGACCGTCAGTCCCTCACCGAGATCGAAGTCGTTTGGCAGGGTGCCCTCTGGGCGGTAGGCCCGGAAATTGGTCATGGCAGACAGTGCACGTGATGAGGCAGCGCTTAGCAATTCGACCGGCGGCACAAAGCGATTAAGGTGTTCACGGCTCTGAGATGACGCCCAATCCACCTCGGCCGATGACGGACGTTGCATCTCAAAGGGTCTAAGTTTACGTTCAAGATACATGTCCGCAACCTCGGGTGCCATATCCCATTGGTAGCTCAATTTAAACGCGCCAGAATTTTTTCGAATCCTATATGTGCCAGCTCGTATTGCAGTTTCAAGCGGATCCAGCCTCATAAATTGAGTCGCGAGCTCAAGTGCCTTGTAAACATCGGCCTCATGGCATATTTCGTCCCCCAAAGGATGATCGAAATGCCAACGCACCATTAGTTCCACGAGGGATTCCCACGGAAAATCCATAACTTCTAGTCCACGACGCGCCGATTCAGCTCGTGGGAGTAGGGCCATACGAAGCAACGCGTGAAGGCGATCGTGCCCCGCCTTCCACACCGATAACCTGTCAACCTGCTGACGAAATCTCACGATGACATCTAGCAGCTCAGCTTCTGGCGTCATACTTGATTCATCCTACTCGATGCCGATGGACCGGCACTAACGCCTAGCAGCGACGGCAGCAGCCTCAATGTGGTCTGACGCCGGCTTGGGGCCATACGTCACGATCACCGACGACCCCGCGACCCGCGCGCCGCCACCCCCCTTGCGTTCGAGTACGCGTTCCCGATCCGACCTTCCCCCACCTGGGAATTGGCGACTTGGCAAGGTGCACAGTTAGCCTGGGCGACAGGCCAATTCGGGTCCCTCGCCGGTCGGGTCGCGGGCGGGAAGTTGAAAGGTATACGCATAGTGGTGTTTTCGGTGGGTCGGGGGAAGGTGCCGGGTTGGCGCCGACGGGCCGGCGTTGTTTTGGCTGCGGCTGTCCTCGTGTCGGGGATCGGTGCGACGGCCTCGGCAGCACCGGTGCGTGGACCGGTGCTGCGTGCACCCGCGGGCGGCTATCAAGAGCTGGTCGTGCCGTCCAGCATGGGCCCTATCAAGGTGCAGGTGCAGTGGGCGTCGCGGGGCGGCAGCTCCGCGCTCTACTTCCTCGACGGCCTACGTGCACCGGCCGATCACAGCCAGTGGACCTCCGACACCGACGCCCTGCGCCAATTCGCCGGCGACAACGTCACACTGGTGTTCCCGGTCGGCGGCCACTCGAGCTTCTACACCGACTGGTACCGGCCGAGCAGCACCAACAGCCAGCCGACTACCTACCGCTGGGAGACCTTCCTCACCAGAGAGCTGCCCGCTTTCCTTGCGGGCTACGGTGTTTCGCGAACCAACAATGCGATCGTCGGCGCCTCCATGGGCGGCAACGCCGCCCTCACCCTGGCCGGACACCACCGTGACCAATTCAAATTCGCCGGGTCCTTTTCCGGTTTCGTGCATCCCACCTTCCCGCTGTGGAACGAGGCGATGCGCGCCGCAATGCTCGATGAGGGCCGCTTCAACGTGGACGACATGTGGGGCCCCGCAGGCACTCCCGCTTGGTTCCGCAACGACGCGACCGTCCAGGCCGAACTACTGCGCGGCCTCCCGATCTACGTCTCCACCGGCAACGGCCTGCCCGGTCCGCTGGACGCCCCCAACGCCATCACCGACACATTCAACGGCATCGCCCTCGAAGCCATGACCGTCGCCGCGACCCGAATCTTCCGAGACCGCTTGGCAACTCTGAACATTCCTGCCCGCATCGACATCACGGACGGCACCCACACCTGGCCCTACTGGCAGAATTCCCTGGCCGCCGCCCGCCCCGCCATCCTCGACGTATTGAACGCGCACTAGCCGCGCCAGGTCGGTCGAGAATCGCTCAGCCTGGATGGGCAACTCGAGCTGCTGCCGCAGGACTCCACCGGTGCGGAGTTCACGTCGGGCGCACCGTGCCGGATCAGGGTGCGGCCAACGGAAGGTCCGTGATGCCGGTGGCTTGCGACCAGACACAACGCCATATGCCGCCGGCATTGGTGTAGACATCGGTGTGCCAGGCCTCATGCCGCGGAATGCCCGCTCCGTCGACGGCGAGTTCGATCACGCACTGGTAGCGCAGGACGACGACGTCGGTGCCGACGATGGCGTCCATATCGCCGATCAACCCCAGTTCCCGATAGACGACCCGTCCTGTGGTGAGGAGATCGAGGTAGGCGGCCTTGGTCCACACCGTGCCGGTCGGGTTGCACAACCGGTACTCCGCGGCGTGCAAGCGGTCGTAGGCGCCGCGATCCACGTCGAGAAGGCATTGGATCCGCTCCCGCTCAGCCCCGATCACTTGACTGGCCACATCGGCGGTCATACCCGCTCCTATTCACTCATTCGACCCGAACGAACTCCGTCGAGATGTTCGCCATCGGCCTTCGGGTCCGCCGCTACTACATGAACCAGATTGCCGCACACCAAGACCAGGCAACCGCGATCATTCTTCACTGCCGGGAAGCATGTCGGTTTGCGGACTGTCGAGAACCCGTCTCGGACCCAGCTGCACGACATCCTGGCGGACATGAGCTTCAATGCGCCGTTCGTGATCGTCGATCGGCTCGGCGGACCCGAACCCGGCGACTTCTACATCCAGGTCCACCTCGATGAAGACGTGGATCCCGCCGACGGTCACAGCTACATCATCGAATTCCGCGACGGCGGACCCGACGCGCATTTCCGTGCCACGACCAGAGACGACGCACCGTGGGACAGCGTCGTCTCACCGGCCTTCGACACCGTGGTGAAAGTAGTGCAGGACTGGGCATTTCAACGCGAGGGGTGGCGAGAAGCGCTCTCGTGGGAACAGATGCAGTTCGACTCTTGACGCAACCGGGTCCCCCGGCCGAGCACGTCACGGTTGCCGGGCACCGTTGTCAACCACGTTCAGGTCGCGGGATGACCGCCTGAGATACCGTGCTGCACCGCGTCGAACGCCTGATTCAAGCGCTGACGGTGCGTTGTAGCGAGGTGGGCGAGATCGTCTCCGGCGAGCCGGCGCCGTACCGTGTCGACGGCGACTGTCCGGTACGCGGCGACGAGCAGGGCTGCCGCGAGCGCGCTGTCACCGGAGAACGCGGGGTCCTGGTCGAGTTCGGCGGTCAGTGCTGCCTCGATTTCGGACGCGAAGGCGCGCAGCCGCGCGATCAAAGCGGGCGACGCCGTGATGGTTCGCATCATCGGTTCGATGTCGCCGGCGAGGCCCGAGAGCACGTGCCGCTCCTCGCCGAGCGCGACGGCGGCCCGGCGCAGCGCCTCGACCGCATCGATGGTGTCGCCCCGCCCGCGGATCGCGTTGCGGACGATCTCGACGACGTCCGGAAGACGGTCGAACAGCAGATCTTCCTTCCGTTCGAAATGCGAGAACACCGTCACCTTGGACACGCCCGCCGTCGCGGCGACATCGGCGATCGTGACGTTGTCGAAGCCGCGCCCGACGAACAGTTCCTGCGCGACCTCGGCGATGCGCGCTCGCGTCTTCGCCCCGCCGCGGTCCCCTTTGTTCGGCATGCGCGTGGAACTCCCTCCTGCTACCGGGGCTTTACAAAGTAAATTTACCAGGTAAGGACGAGCCACAGAGGCCGGGGCGCTCAGGCATCTTGTCCAAATAAGCTTACTTGATAAGCTTACTGAGTAAGCCTAACTTCAGCGCGGAGGTTCGGAGTACCGGTGCCGACCGCGGTTCGATGGGAGAAGCCATGACGTCGCAGACGCCACTGCACCTTGTTCACACAGCGCGTGAGCGATACAGCCCGGGGCCCGCTCTGACCGAGCGAGCGCACACAGAGGGCCTCACCAGAACGGACACGCCTTTCGGAGTGCCGGGTTGGCTGGTCACCCGCCATGAGGACGTACGCGCCGTACTCGGTGACGCCGCCCGGTTCAGCAGCGCGACACCTGGCCGTCGCGCGAATCCGCCCGCCGCGTCGACCGATACCGACTCGGCCGGTAAGCAGTTCGCCAGTGCGGCATCGTTTTTGGTCGGCCAGGATCCGCCCGAACACCCCCGCCTGCGCCGATTGCTCACCCCCGAATTCACGATGCGCCGTATGCGCGAGCTGGCGCCTCGGGTGCGCGCCGTTGTCGGAGCGGTACTCGACGGCATGCAGGACGCGGGCTCGCCGGTCGACCTCGTCGAGTGCTTCGCACTCCCCGTCCCGTCCCTGGTCATCTGCGAACTCCTCGGCGTCCCCTATGCCGACCGGGAAATGTTCCAACGTCTGACGGCGGTCCAGCTGCGGGCCACAGCGGCGCAAGAAGAGCGGACCGAAGCCTTCCTCGCGCTGCGTTCTTATATGGGCGATCTCGTCGACCGGCAGCGCACTGCTCCGGGTGATGATCTGATCGGCATGCTCATCCGCGAACACGATGACGACCTCAGCCACGACGAGTTGGTCGGCGTCGCCCTCGTCCTGTTGATCGCGGGGCATGAGACGACCGCCAACACCCTCGGCGCGGGCACCGCCCTGCTTCTCGAACACCCCGGCCAACTCGCCGCGATCCGCGACGAGCCGCACCGGGTCGACGGCGCGGTCGAGGAACTGCTCCGCTTCTGCACACCGGTCCACACGGGCCTGGTCCGGACGGTCACGACGGACACCGTCATCGGCGGGCAGCCGATGAAAACCGGTGACCTGGTGGTTGTTTCGCTGCCCATGGCCAACCGCGACCCGCGTCTGGTCACCGCACCGGACGACTTCGACATCGCACGCAAGCCGGTCCCGCACGTCGCGTTCGGCCACGGCATCCACCACTGTGTCGGCGCTCCCCTGGCCAGGATGGAACTACGGATCGCACTCCCGGCCCTGTTGCAACGCTTCCCCGGACTCCGGCTCGATCTCGATCCGGCGGACATCCAGTTCCGCACCATGACAGCCGTGCACGGCGTCGAAAGTTTGCCCGTCGCTTGGTGATAACGCATCGTGGGCCGTGCGGCGCCGGTCCCAGCGTCAGCCGGGCTGACGAGTAACCGGCGGCGGGACTGGATCTGAACAGCTTATCGCGACGTAAGGCGCAGCCGGACTCATCCACGAGGACTCGGCGTCAATCACGGGACGTGACAACGGTTGTCATGCGTTCGGTCGATACCGCTCAGGGGTACGTGTCGAACAGAATGAGGCTATTGCAGGGTCAAGATCATCGACGATGAGGAATACTGCGCGCATGATGTTTGCGCTGGCGACAGCTGCGGATGTTTCTGAGCCGGACCCGGCGGGGGTTCCCGCGGCGCACGCTGATGTCGTGCCGCCCCACGCGGCGACTTTCGCAGCGACACTAGGGTTCTCGGCCAGACCGAGCTCGGCGCAGCTAGATGCCGTACGTCAGCTCAATGCGCACGCGACCAGTAGCGAGCAGTGGCGCCGGGCGTTCGGGGATGCCATCCGCGGGTGGGCCGAGGGTAGGCTCGGGAACCCTCCGGTCCAGAAACTCTCGCCGTCATCGTGCGGGTAGCAGCCGATCAGGCGGGATCACCACCGAGGTCCCGGCGAATCGTCGTGGTCGGTGCAGGTCTGGCCGGCACCGCCACGGCCATACGACTGCTGCGGTTCGCCACCGAGCCTGTTGAAATTGTCCTGCTCGAACGTCAGAAGGAACACAGACACGCGGGAGTCGCGTATCACGCGGCGGGAAATCCGTGGCACCACATCTTCAACATCCAAGCGGGCAGGATGTCGGCTTTCCGGGAGGATGTCGACGACTTCTTGAATTGGGCCAACCGAGAAGCCGATCGATCGGCGTGGCCGCCGGAATGGCGGGAAGTCACCTTCTTCGAATCGGATCCGGCACCACGCCGGATCTATGCGGATTACCTCGGTCAGCGGCTGGCCGAGGCCGCGGCGGAAGCCGGCGACGGCGTCGTCCTGCTCGAGGCAGACGGCGAAATGGTCGGCCTGACGCCGTCTGCCGACGGCATTTCCGCAGCGATCGAAAACCTGTCCTGGTCGGGCGGCCCCGGACTCGAAACGACGACCGTGGACGCAGACCACATCATCCTCGCAACGGGACCTGAACTGCGTCACCCGCGCTACGCACAGGCCGTGCTCGACCACCCGTCCTATATTCGGCTGCCGTACACCGGCGAGGCAGTGGAGCGAATCAAGGCCCTGCCGCCGCGTGCTGTCGTCGCGATCATCGGAACACTGCTCAGCGCTTACGATTTCGCTGCGCTGCTGCTACGGCAAGGGCACACCGGCGCGATATACATGATTTCGCCGTCGAGCCTGACGCCGGGAACCTACCCGGCCGACCACCGGCATGACGTACTGGCCGTCCCGCCACCCATTGTCGACATCGAGCAGGGACGTGCGACTCTCGCCGGCCAACTCGAAGCCGAGTGGATCAGGGCATGCCTTTTCGTCGCCGAGCAGCATCCCGAGGTACACACCGCCGTGATTTCGGAGCGAGTCGCGAAAGCCTGGGAAGCATATCTGCCCGACATATTCCAGAACATCTCCGCCGAAGACCTGCAGTTCCTTTTGGAAAAGTACGGCAGCCGTCTCGCCACGCTACGGGTCAGTGCGATGGCGTACACCACCGCCGTCGTGGATGCCGCGCTCCGCGTCAGCGGGCAGGTCCAGGTGGTGACCGGCCGCGTCACGGACTTGCAGCCGCTCGAGCAGGACCGATTGTTGCTGACACGCTCCGGCGAGGGACCACACCGAACCTTGGCAGCAGACCTGGTCATCTCCAATTTCGGCCGAGAGTTCGACTATGCCGCGGTGCGGTCTCGGCTGTGGCAATGCCTCCTCGACAGTGGGCTGGCCGTTCCGCACCGGAAGACCCGAAGAGGCGTGGAGGTAGACCGATTCGGCGCCTTGCTCATGGTTGATGGCCGCAAGTCCGGAGCGGTCTCCGCGGTGGGGGCTCCCCGGGAAGGCGACGAGATTGTTCGGCATGGACGGCTCGGGGCCTTCAGTTTCAATCTGGCCACCATCAAGAACCATTCCGTGTCGGTGGCCGCAGATGTGCTGCGCAAACTCGAATCGAGGTACGCGAGCCTGCCCGACTCCACATCGACTCCACCGCTGGAAAGCGCATGGGCCGAACTGGTTTCGTTGGAGGTCCAGCGCTTGGCTGCGCGTCGGCGGCGGACCCGCACCGAATTTCAGGAGCAGTTGGACACGAAACTCCTCGAGGCCGCTGGACAATCCGATATCAGCACCTGGCGGGCGGCGATAAATCGAGCAGCGGTCGACTGCTTGACCGAGCTCTCCGTGACGCCGCGGGAACTACGTGCCCAGCTCATGCTCGACCTCCGACCGCCGAACTCGGACCGGACACTTCAGTGACCGAGAACGCGCTGGACCGGCGGAGGTGGCGCACTCAACCGGCCGCACCGAGAACGTCGAGAGCGGCGGCGACAATGCTGTCGGCGTCCAACCCGTGGTACCGGTACACCTCCTCCAGCGAGCCGACCTGCCCGTAACGTGTCACCCCGAGATCGATATGATGCACCCGGTTGATTCCGGAGAGGAAAGACATGGTGTGCGGGTGGCCGTCCAGGACGGTCACCATCGGCGTGGCCCGGGCGGGCGGGAACAACTGATCCAGGATCCAGCTCTCACCGCGGCCGCGACCTTGCCTGGCCTGCAATGCCTCGAAGAGCAGACCAGGACTGGTGACGCACACGACGTCGGCGACCACCCCGCCCGATTCGAGCCGGTCGGCCGCAGCCACCGCCTCGGTCACCACAGCGCCCATCGCGACGATCGTGACGACCGCGGCCTCGCGCCGGCGCAGCGGATATCCGCCTGCGACAACCTGTTTGCGCCGGCGCTCCCGCGCGGCAGGGTCGGCGGGCACCTCGGCGAGCCGCTGTTCGACCGGCCGGGTCGACAACCGCAGATACGCCGAGGTCCCGTCCGGTCGCCCGAGGCGGGCGATACTGGCCAGCAGCGTCCATTCCACATCGAGGGCGAACGCGGGTTCGTAACAGATCAGGCCCGGGGTCTCGATACCGATCGAGGGCGTCGTAATCGATTGGTGGGCACCGCCTTCGGCGGCGAGCGTGACACCCGACGGCGTGCCGATCAGGATCGACTGCCCGCCGGCGTAGATGCCGTACGTCCAGGGTTCGAGCGCGCGTTCGACGAACGGGTCGTAGAGCACACCGATCGGGAACAGGGGTTGGCCCCACCGGCTCCAGGTCGCGCCGAGTTCGCCGATCAGCCCCACCAGATTCGTTTCGGCGATGCCGAGTTCCATGTGCCGCCCGGTGGGTTGCTCACGCCAGCGCACGAGCGTTTCGGCGTCGTCGGCGAACCAGTCGTGCCGTTCGGCGCTCGACCACACGCCGACCTTGTTGATCCAGCCCGCCAGATTGGTGGTCGAGCTGACGTCGGGACTCACGGTGATCACCCGCCGCGCCATCTCCGGCGCCGCCCGGCTCAGGTCCAGCAGGGTGCGCCCCAGCGCCGCCTGCGTGGTCGCGACACTTTTCGGCGTGTGGCCGAAATCCTTTGGTACCTCGGGTACTTCGACAGTAGGCACCGGTTCACGGCGCAACCGCAGCGCGGTATCCGCGCACAACCGCCCGGCGGCACTCTCGTCGTCGAGCCGCGCCCACGGTTGTTGCGGATCGCGGCCGAGTTCGGCGGCGAGCGACTCGTACTCGGCCACCGACAGCAGCGACGAATGGTTCTGTGGGTGCCCCTGCGTCGGCAGCCCATAGCCTTTGATGGTGTAGGCGATGATCACCGTCGGGCGGGTGTCGTCGATCTGCGCATAGGCCTCGATCAAAGCCTGCATATCGTGCCCGCCCAAATTACGGATCGCCGCCAGCAACGTCGAATCATCCAGACCGGCAATCAATTCCGCCAATTCCGCGTGATCGGTCCCGCTGCCCGGCAGCCTGCGCCGAAGTTCGTCGGCGTCGCAGCGCAGCAGGCGCTGGTACTCAGGGTTGGGCATGTCGAGGATCCGGGTACGCAGCGCCGCGCCGCCCGGCCGGGCGAACAACGACTCCAGTAGACGGCCGAACTTCACCGTGAGCACCTGCCAACCCGCGGCGGCGAACATCGCCTCCAGCCGACCGGCCGCGATATTGGGCACCACCCGGTCCAGGGACTGCCGGTTCAGATCGACGATCCATACGATCTCACCGAGATCGGCGTTACCGGGATCGACCACCGCCTCCCACACCGCGCCCTCGTCCAGCTCCGCATCACCGACCAGCGAATACTGCCGGCCGGTACCGGTTTCGGCACCCAGTGCGTCGTTGAGATAGCGCCGCGCGATCGCACCCCAGATCGGCGCGGTCGCCCCGATCCCGACCGATCCGGTCGAATAGTCGACCGGGTCAGGGTCCTTGGACCGGCTGGGATAGGACTGCAGCCCACCGAATTGACGCAGGGTGGTCAGGTACGACTCGTCCAACTCCCCCAGCAGATAGTTGATGGCGTGCAGCACCGGCGAGGCATGTGGTTTGACCGAAACCCGGTCACCGGAGCGCAATGCGGTGAACCACAGCGAAGTCATGATGGTGGTCATCGACGCGCACGACGCCTGATGACCGCCCACCTTCAACCCCGACGGATTCGGCCGCACCCGGTTGGCGTGATGAATCATCGAAACCGCCAGCCACAGCGTGCGACGCTCGATCTCCGCCAGGGCGTCCAGCTCGGCGGTGCCGCGCTGGTATTTCGGCTCGGTGACCTCGGTCATCGGCATCTCCTCGAATGACATCCGGGTGTTCGGGTGGGTCCGTGCCTGGTTCGGGGCAGAGCGCACGTGGTTCGCGATGACCGCGTCGTCGGTCGCGCCGTACATCTCGTCGATCGTTTCGATCCTGCCATTCACGGTCCGCTCGCCGTGCGCTACCGTCGTCGCTCGCCGCTGAACGGAGTCTGTTGTGCACAAGCTGATGGTCCTGTATCCCGAGCCCGCCGATCCCGACCACTTCCGCGACTACTACGTGAACATCCACCTCCCCCTGGTCACGCGCATGCCTGGTCTGCTCGCGTGGCGCTACAGCTTCGAGGTGGCAGCGGCGCAGGGACAGACGCCGTACTTCGCGGTCTTCGAAGCCGAATTCGCTGACATCGCGGCAATGACCGCGGCTCGGACGTCTCCGCAGGGCCAACAGGTGGCAGCCGATGTCGCCAACTACGCGACCGGCGGTGCGGTCGTCATCCACTATCCGGTACAGAACGGCACCTGCTGAGCAGGACCCGAACGGCCCACCGCACGCAGCGTGCGCGAGCCGGCGGTTCCGCCTCGCCAACCCCCGTGGCATATCAGCCACCGGACCGTGACCGGGGTGCTCGCGGAACGACCTGATCGCACACCGGCGGGCGACGCAGAATTTCGAACCCGCGAACGCACTCGCTACTGCGAGCGTCCGCGCGCGTGCACCGGCCACAGGTCGACGAGCACATCGTTCTCGACGACGTGGATGAAGTCGTAGCGATCAATGGTCGGATCACAGTGCGGCGGAACGAATTCGACGCGAGAACCGAGCGGCGGGCGCTCCGGTTCACCGACGACCAGAACGCCGTGCTCGTCGCCGTACCAGACATAGGTGCCGAGGTCGGTGCCAGGCACGTCGGCGTCGGTGGCGAACGCTTTCAACCCGGCGTCGACCGTAACCCATTGCGGCTGAGCGGTGTTGATGACCGTTGACTGGACGAACAACGCCTGCTCGAGCGATCGCAACCAGGTGCTCTCGACCTCGCCGTACTGCCGATCCAGCACCGCGTAGGAGCCGGGCTGCACCTCGTTGAGCACCCCCAGCGCGAGGTCGGCGTCGAGGGTGCCGGTACCGCCGCCGGTGCGGATGCCGGTGTCGAAACCGGCCTTGTCCAGCGCGTCGATCGTGGCGGTGAGCAACTCCATACCGTCGGCCACCGCCGCGCGCCGGGCATCTGGTTCCCGCACATGCTGCCAATGCCCGCCGTATCCCTGCACACCCCGCAACCGCAGGTTCGGCGAGGCTTGGATGGGCGCGGCCAGCACGAGCGCGGCCTCGGGATCGGGCACGCCGGTGCGGTGCATGTTCACGTCGACGTCGATGAGCACGTCGATCGGGGTACGCGCGGCCGCGGCGAGCGCGACCACACCGTCGAGATGGTCGACGGTGACCCGCACCGAGGCGCCCTGTGCAGCCAGATCGGCAACTCGTGCGGCCACGTGATGATCGATGATCGGCGAGGTGATCAACAGATCGGTGATCCCCGCCGCGAACAACGCTTCGGCCTCACCGGTTTTGGCGACACACACCCCGACAGCTCCGGAGTCCAGTTGCAGCCGTGCCAGATCCGCCGACTTGTGTGTCTTGGCGTGCGGCCGGAGCGCGACACCGCTGTCCGCGCACAGCTGTGCCGCGCGAGAAAGGTTGCGCCGCAACGCAGCCAGATCGATCACCGCCGCGGGCGTCGGGATCATCCGACGCGATCCAGGACGGCCGATCAACTCCAGTGCCGTCCGTACGACCGGCACAGTCACCTCGCCGGTCGCCCACTTGTGCTGGGTAGTCATGCCGTTCACCTCCACATTCCGACAACCCGCCCGAGTCCGTTCCCGGCCGAGGGCCATCACGCACCCGGGCAATCCGAGTGCGGCGGCCAAATGTTCCGCCGATGGAAACAAATGAATACCTTCGCAGCACCTGAGTCGAGGATCTGCAGCGGAACGTCCCGGTTGCGGCAGCCGGTTGGCGCAGGGACGCCGTATTCGGCCACGGGACTGCCGGGCCGAGCAGCCTCAGGACCGAGGCCCTTCGCCGACGGTTCGGCTTCGCCTCGCAGGCAGTCGTCCCGCTTGGGCGACGGCGTCGATGACAGCGCCGTCGGTAGCCGAGGTTTAACGGACACGGCACCGATATGCACCGATCGGTAGGAAACTGCGGTGCACCATGGTCGGCATGAACGGAAATGGTGGGCCGGAACAGTTGCTGGCGGATTGTCAGCTGCGCGCGGTGGTCGATCTGTTCACCCACCGCTGGGACCTGGTGGTGCTTGCCGCCCTGCACGACGGGCCGCACCGGCGCGGCGTGCTGCACGAACGGGTCGGCGGGCTCAGCGACAAATCGCTGACCGAGACGCTGCGGCGGCTGTTACAAGCGGGCCTGATCCAGCGGCAGCGGTTCGGGGAACGGCCGCCGCGGGTCGATTACGCGTTGACGACGCTCGGCGGGAGTCTCGTCGACGGGCCGGTACGGGAGCTGGGTCGGTGGATTCATGAGAACGGGGACGCGTTGCTCGCGGCCCAGGAGCGCAACGGGAGCGAGATATGAAGACCATCGGCGTAATCGGTATCGGCATGATCGGCGGCACGCTGGCACGGCTGCTCGCGGCGAATGGATATGACGTCGTTGTCGCCAATTCCGGCGATCCGGCGGCCTTGGCCGAGGAGTTCGCCGACCTGCCGGGCATCGAGCCGGTCTGGGCCCGGACGGCGGCCGCCGACACCGACCTGACCATCGTGAGCGTCCCCTATGCGGCGATCCCACGCCTCGCCCGCACCGTCTTCGCCGACACGACCGGCCCCGCGGTGCTCGACACGGGCAACTATTTCCCGCAACGCGACGCCGCCCTGCCCGGCTTCGACACCGACACCGTCGACAGCGTCTGGGTGGCACACCAGCTCGGCCGTCCGGTCTACAAGGCGTTCAACACCATTCACGCATTCCTGCTCGAACAGGCGGGCCGGCCCGCCGGCGCCGCCGACCGCATCGCCCTGCCCGTCGCCGGCCCCGCGGGCACCGAAAAACAACAGGTGCTCGATTTGGTGGACGCAGTGGGATTCGACCCTGTCGACGCCGGCGAACTCGAAACCTCGTGGCGGCAACACATGGACACCCCGGTCTTCCTGGCCGAACTCGACCCCGCCGGTGTTCGCGCCGCCCTCGACCGAGCCGAGCCGCAACGCCCCGACTTCATCATCGACCCCGCCCGCATCGCCGCCCAACACGACCTCGCCCGCCGCTGGCACCCTTCCGAACGACTGCGAGCGGGAATGATGAGCGCATACGGCATCGACATGTGAACTTCTTCCGCCGACCGCTCCTCGCGCCACCGAGTCGAGCCCAATCACGAAGGCCCTTGGTGCACAACGTTTATCAACTTCTCGCACGAGACCTTGCGGTGGCTCCCGGTCCACCTCCTCGACGCTGTCGACTCGAGGCGACGGCTCACCGAACATGCGGCACCAGGCGATATTCGCGGTTGCCGCGGTCCAGGCAGTGGGACCCGCATTCGGCTTCTCCGCCGCAGTGCGATCTGCCTTCTCGGCCGCATGGACGAAGCATGGCGGCGAGGGAGCGGCCACGTCGGGTGCTAGCGCGGTGCCGGATCAACGCCGGTCAGCATCCCGACCACCCTGATCGACGACTGGCGCGAAGTCGGCGGGATCGCGGCCCAGCCGGGCGCGCTGTCTGCCTATCGCACAGGGCCATTCCCGAAATCCGTGGCGGTCCGGGCGGTCGTCCGTGCGGCAGCGGCTCCGACCGACGGCGGGTTGGCGCTGATGAGTTCGCCGGGAGACGGGTTGTTCTGTTCGACACCCAGCAACGCGGCCAGCACTTGGGATATCGGAGTGCCAGTAGGCGAGTCGGACTTCGGGTTGCCGGCAAAGTGCGTAGCTATCGGACCCAGTGCGGTCGGCCGACGGTGCAGGGCGACTGCTGTGGCGGGGTGCCGCTTCAGTCGGTGCTGAGCGTCGGCACGTTGCTGTTCCAGGCCGGGACCTTGTGTTGCCGCGGTCTTCTCGTCGGCGGCGCGTTGCTCGGGAGGGTAGTCGCCGTCGACCGCCGACAGTTGGTGCGGTATGAGTTCAGCAGCCGAAGCGACAGTGGTCGACAGCGACAATGCCGCGAATGCTACGGCTGCGAATGCTGAGAATTTGACGCGAACGTGCATGGTCCACCCCCGTGGTATCGCTGAAAGCTTCCGGTCGTCGCGGACGTCACTCCGCGAAAGGTGCGTTCGTCACACCCATTTCGAAACCCATCTGGCGCATCAGGGCGGTCCGTCCGTCCGGAACGGCTTCGGATTCCAAGCGCACAGCTTCGATCACCCGCCGTTTGAAATCGAGGCGAGGGTGTTGCGCCACCACCATATCCACCCATTGGCGATTCATTTCTTCCACGCGGGTCCCGCCGAGGTCGGTCTCACAGCCGGCCGAAACGACACCGGCCAGATCCGACAGATCCTTCTCCACACCGAAGGTGATGTGGCCGGAAATCCCGTTGCGCACGAGGACCACCTTGTCCCGGGCGACACCGAGGCCGGTGAGGAAGCGTTCGGCATCTTCGGCGCCGCGCACCGCGAAACACCTTCCGGGAACTGGATGTTCGAACTCGATGTCATGGAGGATGGCCGTGGTGAAGTGCAACTCTTCATCGAGCGGCACCCCGTCGAGTTTCGCCAAAGCCTTACCGAAGTAATAGACCCGATAGGAGTGCTCCAGCACCCACGGGGTCAGCCGCCGCCGAGCCTCCCATTCAGCCTCTTTGGCCAGGGCGGTATCCGGAATGCGCATCCCGATCTCGTCGAGTGCGGCCGAACCCTGTACGCCCAGAAATGACAGCGCGTGGCTACTGAACGCTCCCGGAACCAATGTGGCGGCGGCGAGCAAGAGCTTGCCCATCTGCCGCCGGTCGAGCTTGCCGCCGGTACCGCTGGCCCAGCTCCAATCGAACCCATCCTGTGCACCCATGGTCGAACCTCGATTCCTTGTCGGTCGACGCGTCGATTCGACGCGTCAGTTTCCCCACCGTCCGGCGCTCGCGGCACGTTCGGTCCAGCTGAGATGGTCGGCCGCCTGCCGGCGTTCTGTCGTCATGACCGCGGCCGGGGAGAAGGGGGGCGCGGTGGCCGGCCATGTCGTCGCCTGCTCGATCACCGCGTTCGCCAGTGCCGTCGCCATCGAATAGCGTGGATAGGCTTCGTGGATTGCCGCACCTTGCTCGTCGGTGATGAATTCCGAGGAAGGCCCGTACAGGAATCCGGCCGGCGGCCCGAAATCGAGATTGATTCCGGAGCGGGTGAGGTAGCATAACGTGTTTCGCTGTTCGGCAATGTGGGCCGAGGTGTGCAGCGCGATAGCTTCCCACACCGCGTCCACATCGGCAGCGGGCACGTTCAAATCGGTCAGGAATGTCGCAGCCATGTTCGCGCCGTCGACCTCGAAGCGTAAATCACGGCCTGCGGCAGAGCCGAGCCCCAGATCGTGCAGAACGCAGGCGAGGAACAGCAGTTCAGGGTCGTAGTCCGCACCGGGTGCCGCCTCGACATGGTCCGCGAACAGTTTCGCGAACAGAAAACTACGGATGCTGTGGTTGGCGATTGCCGGCGATTCCTCGCGCAGCACGAGCTCGAGACTTCGCCGGGCCGGCGTCGTATCCGGAAGCGCCAATAGTGTCGTCTGAACGTTCACGGCAAACTCCTCTGCTCGACCCGATGAATCTCTATCCCCCAGCTGGTTGACACACATGGCAAACGGTGTCTCACTGGAGACACTACGCCCGGCGTGTCTCATCGGCAATGTGACCTATACGGCTCGACGGCATCCAGCCTCGACGCTTGCCTTTGAGACACCTAAGAGCTAATGTCTCATTGAGACACAAGCTAGCACTTGTCTCAGTAGGTGCATTTCAGGTGGTTCCAGCTCCGCGAAGTCGATGTCTTCGAACAATGGAGGTCGAAATGTCCAGAGAGGCGCAACGACGCGTCCGCAGGTTCGGCGTGGCCGCAGTGGCCGTCATGGTGACAATGGCCGGGCCGGTGTTTGCTTCAGCGAATCCGGCGGGCGCTGCGCCACCCCTGCCGCAGGTAGATGAGTTCTACCAACCGCCAGACGATTTCGCGTCCGCGGCGCCGGGCACGATTCTGCGATCCCGGCCGATCCAACCGGTGGTGCCGTTGCCGGCGCAAGCTTGGCAACTGCTTTATCGCACCACCGACCTGTTCGAACAACCGGATGTCACCGTCACCACGGTGTTCCTGCCCGATAACGTCCGGCCGGACCGGCCGTTGATATCGCAGCAAATGTTCGAGGACGCCTCCGGCCCACTGTGCGTCCCGTCCTACGGATTACAGACCGGTGCCCGATCCTCGATGGAAACCACGGGGCAACTGATCGATTTGCAGACCTTGCTGCAGCACGGCTGGGTGGTGTCGGTACCCGACTTCGGCGGACGATCCGGCCATTTCCCGGTTGGCGAAGAGCCCGGTTACATGGTGCTGGACGGTATTCGCGCGGCCAAGCAGTTCGCACCATTGGGTCTCGGCTCCGAAACCCGCATCGGCCTGTACGGGTACTCGGGCGGCGGATTCGCGACGGGCTGGACGGCCGAGGTGCAGCCCGGTTACGCACCCGAACTCGACCTGGCGGGCGCCGCGTACGGCGGCCCCGGACCGGACATCAACGCGGCATTGTTCACCACTAACGGCGGACCCTTCTCGGCCATAGTCGGTAGCGGGCTGTCCTCCTATTACGCCACCTATCCCGAGGTCAAAGCGGCGATGCAACCGCACCTGACCCCCGAGGGTGTAGCCATGATGGAACAGATTCAGACGCAATGTCTTTCCGTCACCCTGGTTCAGCAGTTCCTGTCCGACTGGAAACGGTATTTCGACATCCCGCTCGACCAGGTTCTGGCATTGCCACCGCTCGCCGAGGCGATCAACGAGGCCAGGCTGGGAACCCATGCGGCCACTGCGCCGCTCTATGTCTTTCAAGCCGTGCACGACGAAGTGATTCCGGTAGCTTCGACCGACCGGATGGTCGAAGATCTCTGTGCTCGTGGGGCTCGGGTCACCTATATCCGGGAGGAATTCGCCGAGCACATGAGCACGATTCTCTCGGCCGCCCCTGCCGCGTTCGCCTGGCTGCGGGAACGCCTCGACACCGGCACTCCGGTGCCCACCGGGTGCCACACAACTACTGTGCCGTCCCAGCTCCTCGCCCCGAAGTAGCTTGTAGGGCAGTCATCCGCATGAACCGACGAATCGAAAAGTGTTGGTGATGACATCCCCCGGCAATCCGGAGTCGTGATGGGCGTCCGGCCGAGCCGGGTGACTGTCGAGAAGGCGGGTTCTCGTTCATCCGAGGCAGGTTCGGACGGCTTGGGCCAAGTTGGTGGCGCGGGGGTCGTCGGGCCGGAAGTTCCACAGGTTCGGGATGTAGGCGAAGCCGACGCGAGCCTCGGGGTCGGCGAAGCCGATCGAGCCACCGGAACCGGGGTGGCCGAAGGAGGACGGCCCGAGCATCGGTAGCGGCGGACAGGCGCGCCAGAAACCCAGGGACATATAGAAACTGCGGTCCGCTGGGATGTCCGACCCCGTTGGCAGCCCGTGCATCCGGGACTTCCCGGTCTGGACTTCGATCGCGTTCGCGACCGTGGACGAGTCGAGCAGGCGCATGCCGTCGACCTCGCTGACCGTGGCAGCGTACATCCGTGCGACCGAACGCGCGTCCGCGATCATGTTGGCGGCCGGGAACTCCGCCGCCCGCCATGCCCGTGTCGTGTAGTACGCGGTCGCGGGGTCGGCCATATTGTCCAGCGCGCCACCGAGTTCCCCGGCACGGAGCGAGACCGCGTCGGGCCCGAACCCCGCGTTCATCCAGGCGGTTACCGTATCCTCTTCCAGCCCAGTGCTTTTGATCATCCCTGCGGTCAGTTCTTCGACACTGAAGGGGTCGGCGTAGTCGATCCGGGCGATACGGTGCTCGTGCTCCTCGGGCAGCCCGATCCAGGCACTCAGCCCCAGCGGGGCCGCGACCTCGTCGGCGAAGAACGTGCCGAGCGATTTGCCGGAGATCCGCCGCACCACCTCGCCGACCAGGTGGCCGTAGGTGACTGCGTGATAGAGGTGTTCGGTGCCCGGCTCCCACAGCGGCGGCTGCGCCTCGAGTGCGCGAATGACCGGCTCCCAGGCACACGCCTGCTCGAAGGTGAGCGGCCCGTCGACGACCGGCAGGCCGGCCTGATGAGACAGCAACCAGCGCACCGGAATCCGGTCTTTACCGTGCGCGCCGAACTCCGGCCAGTACTGGACCACCGGGGCGTCGAGATCGAGTTGACCACGCTGCGCCAGCAGGTGGGCGCAGATCGCGGTGGCGCCTTTCGTCGTGGAGGCGACCCGCACAATGGTGTCCGCACCCCACGGCTGCTCGGCCGCACGATCGTCGGGACCGGCCACCTCGCGACCGGCGACACCGTCCCACAGGTCGACGACGCGGCGACCATCCACGTACACACAGCACGCCGCGCCGCGCTCACCGAAGTTCTCGAAGTTCGCGCGGAAGGCGTCGGCGACCTTCCCCCATCCGTCTTCGACACCGCTCTGGTTCGTTGCGCTGGCCATTGCTGTACTCCTTTTTCTGAGTGAAACTTCGAATCGAGGTCGCCTGCTGGTGTTCGGCACAGGCGGTTGGTCACGCAACAACTCTCAGCGCCTGGCCTGACATCGCCCTGACACCGAGCTGATACGGGTCGGCAAGGCTCGGTGTGGCCGAGTTCATGGTGCTCGGGCCGCAATCATGAGTAGGTTCCGAATATGGAGAATGACGGACCGAGCCGGACCGCGCTCGCGACTGCTTACGCGCGTGCCTATCACCAAATCGCTGATCAGCCCAGGATTCTCACGGATCCCTTGGCGGTGCGCCTGCTGGGTGTCGGGGAGGATGAGCTGACGGAAGCGGGGCGGCCCGCGGCGGCTCGTTCCGATAGCGATGACAGTCTGGGTGTGCTGCGGCTCGGTGTCAGCGATCGGCCGCGGCGGTTGTTCTTCGCCGCTCGTTCCCGATTCGCCGAGGATCGGGTGGCCGAGGCCGTCGCGGCGGGCGCGCGACAGGTCGTGATCCTCGGGGCGGGCCTGGATACCTTCGCCTATCGCAACCCGCATTCCGGACTGCGGGTGTTCGAGGTCGACCATCCCGCTACCCAGGAGTGGAAACGTCAACGACTCGCCGCGGCCGGTATCGACCTGCCTGAACTGTCGGCCTTCGTACCCGTCGACTTCGAAACCGACCTACTGGCAACGCAATTGGCGGATGCCGGGTTCAACCGGTCCGAGCCGGCCGTGTTCGTGTGGCTCGGTGTCGTCTTCTATCTGACGCCCGACGCCGCCAGTGCCACCCTCGAATACATCGCCGGTCAGACAGCGCCGGTCGAGGTGGTCTTCGACTATCTGGCAGACAACGGTGCGAATCGTGCGGAGCTGCTGGCCCGCGCGGAGCGGGCGGCAGCTGTCGGCGAACCTTGGTTCAGCTACTTCACCCCGGACGACATCGCAGCACAATTGCGCGCGCTCGGCCTCACCGAGGTCGAGGACCACGCGGCCGCGGACCTCATCGCCGGTTACCTCGGTGGGTCCGCGGAGTTCGCGGACGATCCCCGGGCACTGCGGCCGGTCCGCATACTGCGAGCGAGCCGCCCGTAACGCGCTGGGCGCGCGAAAAGCTCAGGGCCGCACGCGAATCACGGTTTTGCCTTTGCGCCGCGTGGTCGGGTTCAGCGCCGGGATCGCGTCATCGAGGGTCGCGACGGTGCCGATGTGGGTGCGCAGCCGTCCGTCCCGCACCCGGTCGACGATCTCTATCAGCTGACCCGGTACGGACTCGACGACGAAGTCGACCGCGAGTCCGTCGACCGGGCGATGCTCGGCGGGGCCGACGACGGACACCAGCGTCCCCCCGGGACGGATGATGCTCGCCGAGCGCCTTTGCACGTCCCCGCCGATCACATCGAAGACCAGATCGACGCCGCCGACGTCTTCGAGCTGCTCGCCGTCGAGATCGAGGAACTCGTTCGCGCCGAAGTCGAGCGCCGCCTGGCGGTCCGCCGCGCGTCCGGTGCCGATGACGTAGGCCCCGAACTCCCGGGCGAGCTGGGTGACCACAGACCCGACCGCGCCGGCGGCGCCGTGTGCGAGGACGGTCTGCCCGGCCCGCAGACGACCGTGCTGGAACAGGCCCTGCCAGGCGGTCAGCCCGGAGATCGGCAGGGCGGCACCCACCGTGAAGTCGACGTCGCCCGGCAGCGGCGCCAGGTTGCGTGCCTCGACGGCTGTGTACTCGGCCAGGGTGCCGTCACGGTGCCAGTCGGTGATGCCGATGACTCGCTGGCCCAGCGAGAGCCCCGTCGTGCCGTAACCGAGGGCGGTGACCACGCCCGCGAGCTCGTGGCCGATGATCGCGTCCGCTCGATCGCGACCCGAGCGATCGACCCAGGTCGAGGGCCACTCCCACTCGGCAGGGACGAAGCCCGACGCCTGGACTTCGACGACGACATCGTTGATCGCCGGTGTCGGCTCGGGCCGCTCGGCCAACGTGATCCCGGCAGCTTCCGCGGTCTGATCGGTCGCGACGATCGCCTTCATCTCCACCTCCGAATATCTCGTGCTCGATGGGTGTACGTGGCGCAGTGCGAGCCTGGCGGCCCGCTACTCGCTAGTCAACCACCGGGTGGCGAGCTGGATTCGAACAACCCCGACTACTTCGTGTTGCGAGGCATAATCCGCCGATGACCTTCACCGACGCAGAAGTCGAATATCTCCGGTCGCAGCCGCTCGCGCGCCTCGCCACCCGTGCCACGAACGGGCAGCCCGACGTCGTTCCCGTCGCCTTCGAATTCGATGGCGCCTCCTTCTGGGTCGGCGGTGGCGCGACCTTCCCCGGGACGCGCAAGGCACGCAATGTCAGCGCAGGCAACGCCGAAATCGCGCTCGTCATCGACGATCTCGTCTCCCTCGACCCCTTCGTTGCTCGTGGCATTCGTGTTTACGGTCGTGCCGAACCGCCCGTCGAACGAGTGGGCATGGTGGGGCCCGGCCACTATCTGCGAATCACCCCTGTCGAGTCGTGGAGCTGGAACTTGACCGGCGAACCGGCCGGCGATCAGTGGTACGAGACCCGCTACGCCCGGCACTGACGAGACGTACGCGCTGCACCGCGCCGAATTTCCTCGACCTCGGCGCGCCCACCATCGGGCCCTTGCGAGCGCACCGCTTGACGTATACCCATATCGGAATATGATTGCGCTCATGGCACGAGCAGCTACGACGTCGGACGTCTTCAATGCCATCGCCGAGCCGCAGCGCCGGGACATCCTGGTGCTGTTACGAGCGGGCGAGCGGCCGGTGAGCGAGCTGGCACAGGAGTTGGGGATGACCCAGCCGGGGGCGTCCAAGCACCTGCGGGTGCTCCGGGAGGTCGGGCTGGTGCGGGATCGCAAGGCGGGCAAACAACGCCTGTACGGGTTGAACGCCCGCGGGCTGCGACCGGTGCACGAATGGACCGGCGGGTTCGAGCGGTTCTGGAACGAGAGCTTCGATCGGCTGGACGAGTACGTGCAGGACCTGAAACAAGAACGGCACAAGGAGAATTGATGAGCGAAACGGGCGGAACAACGCAGTCGGCTACCGCCGAGCGCGAGGTCGTGATCAGCCGGATCATCGACGCCCCAAGGGAGTTGGTGTTCGAGGCGTTCACCGCCGTCCGGCACCTGTCGCGGTGGTGGGGGCCGGCGGGGTTCTCCACCACCACGCGGGCGTTCGAGTTCCGCGTCGGTGGGGCATGGGATTTCGTGATGCACGGGCCGGACGGGACGGACTACCAGGAGTGGATCGCGTGGACCGAGATCACCCCGCCGTCGCGGATCGCGATGCTGCACGGCGAGTCCCGCGACGACCCGAACGCCTTCGAATCGGTCCTCACGTTCGCCCCGGATGGTGCGGCGACCCGGATCGAGATGCGAACGGTCTTCCCCACCAAGCAGTTACGCGATGAGGCGGTAGAGAAGTACCACGCGATCGAGGGCGGCAGGCAGACCCTCGACGGGCTCGCGGCTTACGTCACCGAACTCGTCAGGGCCGGAGCGCAGAGCTGATGGCCGGGAAGGTCTTCTTCAGCGTGTCCATGTCGCTGGACGGGTTCATCGCGCCCGAATCCCCCGAGGAATTGATGGGCCGGCAGTGGCAGGAACTGCACCGGTGGATGTTTCCGTTGCGGTTCACCCGGGAGAACCTGAAGCTCGGCGCCGGCGGCGAGGAGGGCCGCGACAACGACATCGCGCGCGAAACCCACGAGCGCACCGGCGCGAGTGTCATGGGCAAGCGCATGTTCGACGCCGGTGAACCCGCCTGGCCTGAGGACGCGCCGTTCCATACCCCGGTCTTCGTCGTGACCCACGAGCAGCGCGACCCCTGGAAACGATTGGGCGGGACCACCTTCCATTTCATCAACGAGGGCATCGAATCCGCCCTCGACCAAGCCCGCGCGGCCGCGGGCGACCGGGACGTCCGGATCGCGGGCGGCGGCGCAACGATCCTGGCGTACGTGAACGCCGGACTGATCGACGAGTTCACCGTCGCGGTCTCACCAGTGCTGTTCGGCTCCGGAATCCGCCTGTTCGAGGGCGTCGACGCGAGCCGCGTAGCCCTGCAGCAGATCCGCGCAGAGCCGACGCAGCGGGTAACCCACCTGACCTACGCCGTCCGAGCACGGTAGCGGCTCGCCCCAACGCTTCCGGGGCGACAGGCGGTCCAGGCCAGGCGCCCGCAGGGAAGCCGACTACGCCAGGATGAAAGTCATTGCAGGGAAGGGCATTTCGGCGAAGTCCTGTCAGCCGTTGACGTGCTGATCGATTTGCACGGTCAACTCGAGCGCGTCCAATGCCGACGCCGGAGTGATCAGGTTCGTGGCTTCGGCACCCAGACAGGCCAAGACGTGCTCGATCATGCTCGTGTACGGGTCGCCACCGGGCAGGTCGATACGCTGCACGTCATCGGCGGTGTACACGGTGACCACGGAATCGGGCTTGCCGTCGTAACCCTGCGTGGAGGTGGACTCGAGGATGGCGTCGGCGAAGGTGGCCCGATAGCCGCCGCGCGCGCCGTAGCTCATCGGCATCATGGACGAGGACGAACACCGCGCGCTCGCATGCGGATAGCCGAATACGACATCCACCACCCCGGACTCCGTACCACCCGCTGCCGCAACAACTTCGACAGTGTCGGGCATACCCAGAACGGAGATGAGCAGGTCGAAATCGCTGTGCATCATGTCCATCGGGACGGCGGACAAGCCGAGATTCGCACCCGGCCAGAGCGGCGCGGTGTTCAGCTCGATCGCCAGGTGACGTAATGGCCCATAGGTCTTTTCGGCGACCGCGTCGAACAGCAGCCGGTTCGACGGGAGGAAGCGTTCGAACATGTCCACGAACACCTGCCGGTCACTGGCCGCGGCCGCGGCGGTCACCGCCCGGGCCGCATCCAGGTCCGCCGCGAGCGGCAGCTCGGTCAGCACATGCTTGCCCGCGGCCAGGCCACGCAGCACCATCGCCGCGTGCAGGCTCGTCGGCAGGCAGATATCGATCAGGTCGATGTCCGAGTCGTCGAACACGACATCGAGATCGGTGGTGGTCGCGAAGCCGAAACTGTCGGTGAACCACTGCAGCGCTTCGGTTCTGCGGCCGAAGACGATCACCTTCACGTCGTCGCGAGCGGCGTACACCGCTGCGTGCGCTTGCGCGAAACCCGTGCCCAGCAATCCGATCTTTCTCACTCGCTTCTCCTCGTCTGTGCGTCAGATACGAACAAAAGCGAAGGTAGAACGGCTATAGGACGTTCAGTGTCCTCTTAGCGGGACAGAATCGTGGCATGCGTGATCCCTCCGGTCGACTGCTCCGACTGCTGACGCTGCTCCAGTCGCCGCGCGAATGGTCCGGCGGCGAGCTGGCCGAACGGCTCGGCGTGACGGTGCGCACCATACGGCGCGACGTGGACCGGCTCCGGGACCTCGGGTACCCGGTGCACGCCAGCCACGGCAACACCGGCGGCTACCGGCTCACCGCGGGGACGGCGATGCCGCCGCTGGTGCTCGACGACGAAGAGGCCATCGCGATAGCGGTCGGGATGCGTGCGGCGACGACCGCGGCCGTCACCGGCATCGACGACGCGTCGATTCGCGCGCTCGCCAAACTGGAGCAGGTGCTGCCCGGCCGGTTGCGGACCCGGGTGACCGCGGTGTCACAGACCGCCGTGACCGGGGCGACCGGCGGGGCCACCGCCGATCCAGAGATCCTGGCCGCGCTCGCGAGCGCCTGTGTCGCGCACGAGAAGATCCGCTTCACGTATACGAAAGCCGACGGGACGACGACGAAACGGTTCGCCGAACCCCACCAGGTCGTGGCGGCCGGACGGCGTTGGTACCTGCTCGGTTTCGACCGCGACCGCGACGACTGGCGAACCTTCCGCCTCGACCGCGTCACCGCGATCCACCGCACCGGCCTCCGCGTACCGGCCCGGTCCCTGCCGGGCGGCCTCGACGCCGCAACCTGGTTGATCCGTTCGCTGGCCGCCAAATCCGGCTCGGTGCGCGCCCGGGTGCTACTGCACCAACCGATCGCGCAGGCCGGTCCACAGCTCGCGGCACGGCAGGGCGTACTGGAATCCATCGACGAATCCCGTTGCCTGCTGACCACATTCCCCGACACACCGCAGTATCTCGCGTACAGCATCGCACTCCTACCGATGCCGTACACCCTGCTCGAACCCACCGAGGTCGCACAGCACCTGCGCGAAATGGCCGAGCGCGCCGCCGCAGCAACCGCCCACCTCCCCGACCCCTGACCCGCCCGTTGCCCGCCTCGGCTACCTGAGCTTGCCCAAAGCCAAAGTTATCTTGGCCCGCTCACGCGGTACTGGTGGTTCGGGTGGTTTGGGGTGCGCGGGCGGTGACTTGCATTCGCAGCTGCCGCGGTTGGGGCACTACGGCCAGGGTGGGGCTGGTGTCGGTGCCGGGGACGGTGTGCAGTTGCCATCGAGCGGCGATGGTTGCCAATGCGAGGGTGGCTTCGGCCAGGGCGAAGGTGTCGCCGATGCATTTGCGGGCGCCGGCCGCGAACGGCAGCATCGCGTCGCGTGGGGGTGGCGTGCCGCGGTCGGGCGCGAAGCGGTCCGGGTCGAAACGTTCGGGGTCGGGGTACAGGTCGGCTCGATGCTGGATCAGGTACGAGCTGTAGATGACGGTGGTGCCGGCGACCAGCGAATACCCGCCGAGTTCGGTGTCCTCGGTCACCGTGCGAGTCTGCAGCCAGCCGGGCGGGTGCAGGCGCAGGACTTCGTCGATCACCTGTCCGGTGAACTGCAGACTCGGCAGGTCCGCACTGACCGCGGGGCGGCCGGCCAGCACGGTGTCGACCTCGGCGTGCACGCGGGCGGCGAACTCGGGGTGCTGGTCGAGCAGGATCAGCGCCCAGGCCAATGTCGCGGCGCTGGTGTCGGTGCCCGCGAAGAAGAATGTGAGCACCTGATCGACGATCTCGCCTTCGGTCAGTTGCCCGCCGCCCTGACTGTCGTGGGCAAACACCAAGGCCGAGAACAGATCACCGCGATCGTCGCCCGCGGCGCGGCGCGCGGCCACCAGCTCCCCGAGGATGGCCCGCGCCTCGGCCGCCGCGTCGATGCAGGCCCGGTTGCCCACGATCGGCCACCGGCGCATCCACTCCGGCACGATCGCGTGCCGCATCGCACCGGCGAAAACCGCTTCGACGTCGTGCAGGAGCCGTGCCTGGGTCGCCTCCGAGATCGCCTGATCGAACAGCGTCGCCGCGATCACGCGGGCGGCGAAGGTGTGCAGTTCGGCTTTCACATCGACGACCTGCCCGTCCGGCCAGGAGTCGACCAGCTCGGCGATCTTCTGGGCCATCACGGGTGTGTACCCGGTGAGGCGCTTGGCATGGAACGCGGGTTGCAGCAGCCGGCGTTGCCGGCGATGCTTCGCGTGCGGGCACGTCGCCAGGCCCTCCCCGACCAGCTCGCGTCCGCTGTCGAACAGCGGTCCGCCCTTGTCGAAGATGCGGTCCTGACGCAGCACCTGCCTGGTCAGTTCGAGATCGCAGATCACCACCGCCGTCATCGGTCCCAGTCCGATCCCGACCAGGTCACCGTGCGCAGGCAGAGAAGTCATGAACCCCAACGGATCTCGCATCAGCGGCACCAGGTGCCCCAGCACCGGCAGCCGGCCCGGCGCTACCGCGATCGGCGCGGCCGCGCGCTGTCTCGCAGCGCTTTCGACCGCGACGACGGGCCCTCGGCCCGTCACCCGGCGAACCGTCTTTACCATCCACCGATTCGGTGACCGCTCGTCCATGACCGACTCCCTACCGCAAGACCACCCACCATTGTCGGCAATCCCGAACGGCACCACTACCACCCGACGGGGTGGATTCTCGCCAAGTCTTGCGCGGTTAATATTAACTATGCAAGACTCTTCGTATGAGCACACCGACTTACCTCACGCAGACCGCCTTCCCCCTGATCTGGCCGCTCATCGCGGTCGTCGGCGCCGTCGTCCGGACTCGGCACAGCACCTCCCGGCAGGCCACACTGGAGACCTGGCAGCGGTGGTGGGCCGTCGCGGCCCTGGGCTGCGGCAGCCTGTGGATGACGGTCGCGTTCCTGACCATCCCGGAAAAGATGGCGACGACCATCGGCTTCGCCGCCACACCGTTCCAGTTCGAAATCGCCTTCGCCAACCTCGGACTCGCCGTGATGGCCTTCCGCGCGGCCTCGCCCTCGGCCACTGCCCGCGAACGCATCACCGTCGGCCTCGGCGCCGGAATGTTCTTGTGGGGCGCGTTGATCGGCCACGTCTACCAGTGGTTCGCACACGGCGACCACGCCCCGGGCAACACCGGCGGCGTCCTGGTCTGCGACCTGCTCTTCCCGGGGGTGCTGATCGCCCTCGCCTGGTACTCGCAGCGACTTGCTACCAACGAAACCGCAACCGCCACAGGCCCGTCGAGCAACTCCGCACCGGAGGTCGGCAGCCTGCGGGTCTGAACAGCCCGGTCGTGATCAGCGGCGGAATCGGTGCCATCGGCATTCGAGCCGCCGCAGACGCGCGGCTGCCGCAGGACAAGGTCGCCGAGACACGCCGAGAGTTCGACTTTTCGCCGACACGCCCGAAATCGCCTTCACACCAACGTCTTCCGGTAGCGCACCCACCGACGGCGCTATATGCTTTTGCACCTAGATGCAAAAGCACCTAAGTCAGAGAGGGCGCGATGAAGCTCGAATTCCCGCTCCTGGGTCTGGTGGCAGCCCGGGCCATGAGCGGCTACGACATCAAGCGGTGGTGCGAGGTGGAAGGCAAGTTCGTCGGCCTCGACCGCCATGGCAGCCAGATCTACCGCGAACTGAACCGGATGCAGGCCGAAGGCTCGGTCGAGTCGCGGACCGATCCCCGCGACGGCGGACCGGACGCGAAGATCTACACCGTCACCGAGGCCGGGATGCAACGGCTACGGCACTGGGTGCGTTCCTCGTACGTACCGCCACGCCGATTCCAGGACCCCGAGTTCGCATTCCGGCTCCGCGTCGGCATGATGCTGCGCGAACCCGGCATGCTCGACCTCGTGCGCGAAGAACTGGCTGCGCGACGGGAACAGGTGCGGCTCAACCGAAACCGCCCGTACGACACCGAGACCGACGCCGACCGCGCCGACATCGATGCCGAGGCACTGGATTTCATCGCCCATCAGATCCGGCACCAGGGCGAGCGGCAGATCGACGCATGGATCGCGTGGCTCGAGCAGTTACAGGAGGTGATGCAAGCCCGCGCCGATGCCGCGGCGACCGAGCGCTCCGGCCGTTCGAAGGCGAGCAGCTGATGCGCGCGGTTCTGATGTTGTTCGACAGTCTCAACCTCCGGTTCCTACCGCCCTACGGCGCGGACTGGGTGCACGCCCCGAACTTCACCCGGCTCGCCGCCCACACCGTGCGGTTCGAGCACTGCTACGGCGGTTCGATGCCGTGCATGCCCGCCCGCCGGGAGATGCACACCGGCCGCCACAACTTCCTGCACCGATCCTGGGGCCCGCTGGAACCCTTCGACGATTCGGTGCCCGAAATGCTTTCCGCCGCTGGGATATATCCGCACCTCGTCACCGATCATCCGCACTACTGGGAGGACGGCGGAGCGACCTACCACACCCGGTTCCGCACCTTCGAGTTCTTCCGCGGACAAGAAGGCGACGCGTGGAAAGGTCAGGTCGCCGATCCGCCGCAACCGCAGAGCCCGCGCCGGGTCCGCCACCACCTGTGGCGGCAGGATCTGGTGAACCGGCAGTACCTGACCGAAGCGGCCGATCACCCCCAGATCCGGACCGTGCACGCCGGGCTCGAGTTCATCCGCGCCAATCGTTCCGAGGACGCGTGGTTCTTGCAGATCGAGTGCTTCGACCCGCACGAGCCGTACTTCTCCCACCGCGAACACCGGCGCCACTACCCTGCCCTGAACACCCCCGGCGAGGCCCCGGCGTGGCCCGATTACAAACGGGCGACCGAGGATTCGGACACCGTGCAGCGCACGCAGGCCGAGTACGCGGCGCTGTTGACCATGTGCGACGCGTCGCTGGGCCGGGTCCTCGACCTCTTCGACGAGCTGAACCTGTGGGACGACACGCTGCTGATCGTGTGCACCGACCACGGCTTCCTGCTCGGTGAGCACGGCTGGTGGGGCAAGAACGTGCAGCCCTGGTACGACGAGAACATCCATACGCCGCTGTTCGTCTGGGATCCGGTGGCCCGCACGCAGGCGGGCATCTGCCCGGAACTGGTCCAGACGATCGACTTCGGCCCTACGCTGCTGGATTTCTTCGACCTGGAACCGACCGCGGACATGCGCGGGCGGTCCCTGCTGCCGTTGCTGCGCGAACCGGTACCGGGCACCCACCGCACCGGCGCGCTGTTCGGGATCTTCGGCGGACACGTCAACGTCACCGACGGTCGGTATGTGTATCTGCGCGCCCCGGCCGCACCGGGCAACGCGCCGCTTTTCGAGCACACCCTGATGCCCACGCACATGGCATCCCGTTTCACCCCGGCGGAATTGGCGAACGCACAGCTCGTCGACCCGCTCCCGTTCACCAAGAATGCCCCGGTGCTGCGGATGCCCGGCTTCGCCGTCGGCGATCCGTTCACCTTCGGTACCGCCCTGTTCGACCTGGAAACCGACCCGCACCAAGAGAATCCGATCGTCGACGACGATCTCGAATTGCGCATGGTCACGCTCCTGCTGGAACTCATGCGGGCCAACGACGCGCCGGACTCCCAGTTCACCCGGCTCGGCCTGCCGCTCGACGGGCCTGCCGATTCGCGGCATCTACTGGCTCGTGCGCAACTGCAGAACTATCTGGAAGCCGTTGCGCCGCTACCGGTCCCGGCGGACTTTCCGACCGGGCGCCCAGGCGTGAACACACCGATCACCGATCTGCTCGCGGCCGCGAGCACCCGCGCGATCGTCGAGGCCGCGCTCGGTCCGGCGATCGCCGACATCGCCGCACAGACCGGCTCGGCCACCCTGCTCGACCTCGCCGACTTCAGCCCGATGCTGACCAGGCGAATTCTCTTTCAGCTCGATCGGGCACTGGCCGCAAGCTGAGCGGCCTTCGCTCCACTCCACCAGAGGCACACCATGACAGACACCGTCGCGCCGGCGACCCCGGCCCACACCGCTACGCCCGTTCCGCATCGCTGGCGCAAACTCGCCCTCGTCGTCGCACCGCTCTGGGCCGACAACAACGAGTCCAGCGTGCTCAGCACCCTCGCCCCGGTCATCGTCACCGCGGTCGCCGCCCCCGCGGCGGCGGTCGGCTATCTGACTTCGATCGGGAAGTTCATCAGCGTCGTCTGCGGACCGCTGTGGGCGTGGGTGGCCCGCCGGACGAACCGCAAAATCGCCTTCGCGATCGCCTCCGGTCTCGCCGGAATCGCCACTGCCGCAACCGGTCTCGCGCAGAACTACACCCAGCTCATCCTGCTGTACGGACTGTCGGCCGTATTCATCGCCGCGGCGCTGCCGATCGCCAGCGAGATCACCGCCGACCTGTTCGACGACGAATCCCGCGGTCGCGCCAATGGTTACACCTGGGGCGTGATCTCACTGCTCGGCTCGCTGCTCGGGCCGCTGATCGGGCAGTTGTCGCGGGTGCCCGACGGCTGGCGCTACGGGTTCTTCGCTTGGGGCGCCATCACCATACTGACCGCCGTGCTGCTGGCCGTGTTCTTCACCGACCCCGCCGTCGGCGCCAGCGAATCCACCGCGCCGCCCACCGACGACAACCAGATCACCTGGGCCAAAGTACGTTTGATGCTGCAGATTCCGACGTTCGTCCTCATGCTGATCCAGCGGCTGATCTCCGGCCACCTGCTGATCGCGAGCTTCGGCATCGTCTTCCTCGTGCACACCTATGGCTTCACCACCGCGGTCGCTTCGATCGTCACCCTGCCCTTCGGTGTCGGCTACCTGTTCGGCACCTTCGGCGGCAGTGTGGCCACCGACTTCCTGCAGAACCGGCTGCCCCGGACCGGGCGCATCATCGTCCTGCAGTTCGCCCAGCTCGGCTTCGGGGCCGTCGCCCTGGTCGGCACTCAGCACGACTGGGGCGGCATCGAGATCTTCGCCGGCTTCTGGGCGGTCCTCGGATTCTTGCAGGGTCTCAACCCAGGGGTGAACCGGCCCATTGTGGCCGCGGTCGTGCCGCCCGAAATGCGCGGTGCCGCATTCGCATTGCTGCTCTCGGTGTTCGAGGCCCTCGCCTACGCGCTGTTCAACCTCGCCGCCGGACTGCTCACCGACGTGATCGGCCTGCGCGGGGTGATGCTGTGGATCCCAGGCATTCTCATGCTCGTCAACGCCGCGTTCTGCACCCTGCTCTATCGCACCTATCCGCGTGACGTCGAACGGCAACGCGCCCTGCTGGCCGAACGGGCCCGAACCGCGGCGGCCGGATGAGTTCCGCACGGCACCCGATCGAACAGGCACACGTGCCCGGCGGGATCTTCGAGATGGGCGATGCGCACCGCGACGGATTCCACGCCGACGGCGAGACACCCGTACACACCGTGGCACTCTCGCCGTTCACGATCGATACGACCACCGTCACAAATGCCGCGTTCGCGACCTTCGTGGAAGAGACCGGATATGTAAGTGACGCAGAAAGATTCGGCTGCTCCCCCGTGTTCCACCTCGTCCTGGCCGCCGAGCCGGGCGATCTCCTCGGGAGTGATCCGCGGGCACCGTGGTGGATCGATGTGCGGGGCGCCGACTGGCGGCATCCGGAGGGACGGCATTCGAGCATCGCGGACCGGGCCGAGCACCCGGTCGTGCAGGTGTCCTGGTTCGACGCCGTCGCCTATTGCGAGTGGGCCGGACGGCGTCTCCCGACCGAGGCGGAGTGGGAATTCGCCGCGCGCGGCGGCCTGCCCGGGGCCCGCTATCCGTGGGGCGACGAGGCCCCGGGCGCCGGCGGCGAGTGGCGCGCGAACATCTGGCAGGGCACGTTCCCGACCGACAACACACAGGAGGACGGATATCTGACCACCGCGCCGGTGCGCTCGTACCGGCCCAACGGGTACGGACTGTGGCAGATGGCAGGCAATGTCTGGGAGTGGTGCTCGGATCGGTTCTCCCCGAACACCTATGGGCACGACGCCCGAACGGGGCACGTGCGCGATCCGCAAGGCGCGTCCGCCGGACAGTCACGGGTACTGCGCGGCGGTTCGTACCTCTGCCACGACAGCTACTGCTCCAGGTATCGCACTGCCGCCCGCTCCTCGAACATGCCCGACGCCACCATGGGCAACGCGGGCTTCCGCACCGTCGGGTGACGTCGAGCACGCACGGCGAATCGACACCCGAGAATTGTGAGGTTAATATTAACCAGTAAAGATACTGGTAAACTCGCCCCATGGACGATGGACTCGGCGATCTACTGCATCGCGTGGTGTTCCTGCTCGGCGAAGCCACGCGACGGCGGGTGGACAGTTCCGGCGGGTTGAGCTACAGCCAGATGCGGCTGCTCGGCACCCTCGAAGAGAACGAGCCGATGACCCAGCACCAACTGGCGCAAGCGCTTTCGGTGTCCGACCCGGCGATCAGCCGGGCCCTGCGCCCGCTGGAGGCAGCCGGGCTGATCCGGATCACCCCCGACCCCGAACACGGGCGACGACGACTGGTCAGCACCACCGAGGCAGGCCGCAACGCCTTCCACGCGAGCGGTAGACCGCTCTACGACGAACTGCGCAACGGCCTGCTCGCGGCGGGCTTTCCCTACGAGCGCTACCTGCGCGACACGATCCGGCTCGCCGAGATCCTCGAGCGCGCCCGCTAGCGTCGGGCGATCAGCCGGGCGCGCACCGATTCCGATTGCGCGATATCGGCAATGGTGAGCGCCATGGCCAGCCCCGCGTCCCGGACGAACCGGTCGCCTTCGGGACCGCCCGCCGCCACGGCGAACGCGGCCGTGTGATTGCCGTCCTCCGGCGGCAGATCGAAGGCGAGCATCGGATGGATCGCCGGAATGCGCAGCGACACATTGCCCATGTCGGTCGAACCGAACATCTTGTCGGGGTAGTCGGGGAAGGTCCGTCCGATCGCCTGCGCGTTTCGCTCGAACGCGGGAGCCAGGTCGGGATCGTGCCGGAACTCCCGGTAGATCGACGGCAAGGACGTGTACTCGACGGCGGTGCCGGTGGCGATGGCGCCCGCGTCGAAGCACGGGCGCACCCGCTGCCACACCTCGTCGACCTCCGCGATGGTGTCGCACCGGATCATGCAGTCGACCACCGCGCGGTCCGGGATGACGTTCACGGCCTTGCCCGCTTCCTTGACCACGTGATGCACCCTGATGCCGTCGCGCAGTTGCTGGCGCAGCAGACCGATCGCGGTCTGCGCCACGACGGTCGCATCGCCCGCGTTCCACGAACTCCACGGCCGCGACGCGTGCCCGCCACGACCGGTATAGGTCACCCGCCAGGAACGCGAGGCGCGCAGCTGCGGAACCACGACGTTCTTCAGCGTCGGATGCACCATCATGGCCGCGTGCGTATCGTCGAAAACGCCACGGTCGACCATGATTTCCTTGCCGGTGCCCTGCTCCTCGGCGGGCGTGCCGAACACACGCACGGTGAGTCCGAGTTCGTCGGCGTAGGGGGCCAGCGCGAGCGCGGCGCCCACCGCCGCCGCGGCGATCACGTTGTGCCCGCAGCCGTGGCCGATATCGGGCAGCGCGTCCATTTCCGCGCAGATGCCGAACGCCAGTTCGCCCGAGCCGGTCGAGGCGACGAACGCCGTCGGCAGCTCGGCCACGCCCTTCTCCACGGTGAATTGTCCGCCGTTCACGAGCGCGGCGACGATCGCCGCCGACGTCTCGTGCTCTTCGAAGGCCAGTTCGGGATGAGCGTTGATGCGATGCGACAACTCGACGACCGAGTCCAGGTTGTCCTGGAACGAATTACGGATGCGGGTGTGGATATCTGTCATGATGGCAAGCTCTTTCAGCTCAGTACGTGGTCGGCGATCTGGGCGTGCGTGGCGAACCAGACGCCCTCGTGTGCGGTGATGTATTCGAGCAACTCCGCCAGGACCGCGATACGGGACCGGTGCCCGATGCAGTGGGGGTGCATGGTGAGCTGGAAGACGCCGCCCTCCGCGTAGGCGATATCGAACTCGTCGCGCCAGATCGACAGCACCCCACGGGGTGTCGTATAGGGCCGCAGGGCGGTGAAGCGGTCCATCGTGAAGTACGCCAGGTCGTCCCGAATCCATTCGACGGGCAGTTCGACGATGCCGGTGGGTTCTCCGTCGGCGAGGATCTCGTAGCAGTCGTCGTCCGCCATCAGCGACGAGTCGTAGGTCAGGCCCAGGTCACGGATGATCTGCAACGAGTGGGCGGAGAAATCCCACGACGGCGTCCGAATGCCGACCGGGCGTACACCGGTGAGCCGTTCGAGCGTGTCCGCAGCCCGGAACGCGAGTTCGCGCTCGACACCGGGCGGCAGCTGCGTGTTGCGCTCGTGGATCCAACCGTGCAGCGCGACCTCGTGCCCGGCGGACACATAGGACTTCGCCTCACCGTCGTGCAGCAGCGCCGAAACACCGGGCATGAAAAAGGTCGACGGTGCGGCGAACCGCTCGAGCAGCCGCAGAACTCGGGGCACCCCGACGCGGGCCCCGTACTCGCCCTGAGACAGCTTGCCCGGCAGCACTTCTCCGTCGCGCAGCGGAATCGTCTCGTGATCGGAGTCGAACGACAGCGCCACCGCTACTTTCGCGCCGCCGGGCCACGATCGCGGGCGTAATACGCGCCCGGCGCGCACCTTGTCGACATGGCCACGCCAGGCCGCCTCATCCCATTCCCACGGCTGCTGCTCGGTCACGGTTCCTCCAACTTGGTGTGGTGCTGCGGCTTTCGCCGCACGACGCCCCGGGGACGACGCCCCCACCATCGTCAGCTTCATGCCGCTCCGTTCCTCAATGTGGTACGTCGTTTCGCATCGTAGACCGGATTGCGGTCCACGTAAACCGTGCCGACAGGAGGAACGGTGGAGCGCCCCTTGGTACGCTCACCCACCATGGACAGCACCGAAGGCCCCCGCGACGCCCCCGCACAGGACGTGCCGAACAGCAGTGTCCGGACGATGAACAGCGTGCTCAGCACCCTGCGCGTCTTCGAAGAAGTGGCGCAGCGCCAGCCCGTCGGGGTGTCCGAACTCGCCCGTGCGACGCAGATCCCGAAGAGTTCCGTGCAGCGGTGCCTGGTGACGCTGCAGCAGGCCGGCTGGCTGAAAATCGTGGACCCCGAACGTGCCCGCTGGGGCGTCACGACGAAGGTCCTGACCCTCGGGCTGCGCAGTGCCGGCGAACAGGATCTCCGGAAAGTGGCCGCGCCCATCGTCAAACGACTCGCCGCCGAAACGGACGAAACCGTGCTCCTCGGCGTGCGCGACGGCGACGAGTACGTCATCGTGGCCCGCGAGGACACGACCCAACCCGTGCGGGTATTCCAAGAGATCGGCGCGCGAGTGCCGCTGCGCGCGACCTCGGCGGGTGTCGCGATCATGGCGTTGCTCGACGACGGCGAGATCGACGATCTGCTCCGGCCCGAGCTGACGGAATTCGCCGAGGCCCAGGTGGCGCCCGCCGCGGAAATCCGGCGGGAGATCGCCGAGACCGCGAAACGCGGGTACGCACTGCATGGTTCGTCGTCGTGGTACCGCCCGCACGTGGCCTCGATCGGCGCGGCCATCACGGACGCGGCCGGTCACCCCATCGCCGGACTCACCCTGCCGGTGCCGCAGATGCGCTACAACCGGACCCGGGAGAAGACTTTCGCGCCACTGGTGACCGCGGCCGCGGCCGAGATCAGCCGGCTGATCTCGGCCGTCGCGTAGGGGAATCCGGCTCCGGCGGTCGGAAGGCGGGCCGGGCGCTCCGGGCAGAGACGTGACGACCATCACACACAGTCGGGATTATCGTAATACCGTCATACTGTTGGTCAAGGCGTGCAGTACCGTGAAGACGAGAAGGAAGGCCGTCACGAAGTGAGTTCGATAGTGTCCGGAACGCGATCCGAGGTGGAGTTACGCCCGCTGCGACTCCGGGAAGTCACGATCCCCAACCGGCTGTGGATGTCCCCGATGGCCCAGTACGCCGCCGGGGCGGACGGCAAACCCACCGACTGGCACCTGGTGCATTACGGCGCACGGGCCGTCGGCGGCGTCGGTTTGATCATGGTCGAGTCCGCGGCCGTGGGACCGCTGCATCGCACCACCGCCGCGGATCTCGGCATCTGGAACGAGGAGCAGGCGGCCGCACACCGGCGGCTGACTTCGTTCATCGCCGAACGCGGCGCGATACCCGGCATCCAGCTCCTGGCCGCGGGCCGGAAGGGCTCGCACCGCGTGCCCTGGGACGGCGAGGGGCAGAACGGCCCGGTGGGCGTGGCCGAGGGTGGCTGGGAACTGATCGCGCCGTCGCCGATTCCGTTCGGCGACCTGAGTATGCCGCGCGAAGCCGAGCCCGCCGAGATCGACGAGGTGGTCGAGGCGTTCGCTCGAGCGGCGCGGATGGCCGATCGGGCGGGGTACCAGGTCGTGGAGATCCACGCCTCGCACGGCTATATCCTGCACCAATTCCTGTCTCCGCTGTCGAATCAGCGAACCGACGAATACGGCGGCAGCCTGGCGAACCGGATGCGACTGCCGCTTCGGGTCGCGCGCGCAGTGCGGGCCGCCTTTCCCGCCGACAAGCCCGTCTTCGTCCGCATCACCGCTACCGACTGGATCGAGGGCGGTATCTCCGTCGACGAGGCGACCGCGTTCGCCAAGGAACTGGCGGTGGTGGGCATCGACCTGCTCGACGTCACCTCCGGCGTGCTGGTGCGCGACCTGCAGGCGCGACCGCCCGCGGACGACGGCGTCAACGTCGCCTTCGCGCACGCATTGCAGCAAGCGTCCGGACTAGCGGTCGCCCCGGTCGGACAGATCGCCGATCTGGCGCTGGCCGGCGAGATCATCGCGACCGGCCGCGCGGAGGCGGTGCTGATGGGACGCGCGCTGCTGCGCGATCCGTATCTCGCGCTGCGCGGCCGTCCGCACGATCGAACAGCCTGGCCGCAGCGATACCACCGTGCCCTGTAGATCCACGCACCGAGAACGAAAGAACGAGATGACGAATCCTGTTGCCGTACGCGCCGAGATCCACCGCCGCGACGATACGACGATCCGGTACACGGTGACCGGCCCGGACGACGGCCCGACGATTGCTTTCATCCACGGATGGGGTTGTGACCGTTCGGATTTCGACAAGATCACCGAATTCCTCCCCGGCCACCTGCGCGTCCTGGCGATCGACCTCGCCGAGCACGGCGAATCCCGGTCCACCCGTGACGTGTGGACCATCGAAGAGTTCGCCCGCGATGTCGCCGCCGTGCTGGCGGCGCTGTCGGTGCACGACTGCGTCGTGGTCGGACACTCGCTCGGCGGCGCGGTGGCGGTGGAAACCGCACGGCTACTGCCGAATTCGGTCTCGCGGGTGATCGCTCTCGAAGCCCTGCATTACCTTTCGCTGTTTCCCGCACAGGACGACGAACAGGCCGCCGCCGTAATGCAGCCGTTCCGTGCCGATTTCGCCGCGGCGATGGTGGGCATGGTGGCGGCCGGCTCGCCGGACGGCACCGATCCCGCGGTGCAGGACAGCTACGTCGCCAAGATGTCGGCGGTGCGGCAACCGGCAGGTCTGCACGCCCTCGAGGGCTTGCTGGCCTGGGACATGGACGCGGCACTACGCGCGGCCGAACAACCGATCACGCTGTTCGCGGTGCGTTCGATCATCGCCCAGGAAGCCATCGATCGCTACGGCGACCGAATCGATATCGTGCTCGTCGATCTGGGCAGTCACCACTTCCACGTCGAGTCACCCGAAGCCACCGCCAGGCTGGTGGCCGACGCGGTAGACAGATAGCGACGACCGATAGCAAGGGGCTTTCGGCTCAGCCCGCGGGCACTTCGCGTTGCCGTCGCGCGGCCAGTTCGCGCAGCGCGGTGGCCGCGGCATTGCGCACATGGACTTCACACGCCTCGCGAGCGGCCGCGGCATCACCGCGCAGGGCGGCGGCCTCGTAGATCGCGGTGATCTCGCGGACGGTCTCGGGCCCGCGCCCCGGCGTCTGCATGGTGAGTCCGCGCAGCATCTGCACGCGCGCGTGGATGCCGCGCAGTGTCGAATCGATGATCGGGTTCACCGCGCCGGCGATGAGGACGTCGTAGAACTCGTCCTTCATCGCCAGGCGGCGGGCCAGATCGGCCCCCTCGTAGGCACGGGAGAGCTCGTCTACGACCTGCCCCATCCGCTCGCGCTGTTCCGGGGTGGCCCGCTCGGCGAACAGCGCCCCGGCCAGACCTTCCAGCGCTCCGCGCACCTCGTACAACGCCTTGGCGTCGAAGGCCGTCAACTCGGTGACGACCGGGCCGCGGTTGGGCAGCATGGTCACGAGTCCTTCGGACTCCAACTGGCGCAGCACTTCCCGGACGACCGTCCGGGAGACCTCGTATCGCGCGCACAACCGCGCCTCGATCAGCCGGTCACCCGGCTTGAAGTCCTCCGCCGCCAAAATATCCTGGCGCAGCGCGTCGAGCACCTGCGCGCGCAGCGGTGCGGCGACCCGCTGGACCCGTTGCCCTGTCACCTGGCCTCCCTCCATCGAACCCCGAGCGTATCACGGTAATACCGGACGCTCGGTCAGGTCGACGCCGGTCAGGTCCGCGAGATAGCGCGCCATCTCGGATTGGTCCGGATTCCCGTCGCCCAGGCCCGCGAGCGCGGCCTGGCAGAACCGCACGCACGCTTGCGACACCTCCGGCGACAGATCCAGCGAGGTGGCCAGATCGAGGGCCGTGGTGATGTCCTTGACGGTCAGCGGCAGGGAGAAGCCCACCTGGAAGCGCCCGTCCAGCACCTCGGGCCCGATCTTGACCTCCGTGGACTGGTTCCGTCCGGTCGACCGGTTGATCACGTCGAGCATGATCCGCGGATCCAGGCCGAATTTGGTTCCCACGGTGAGCACTTCGAGCGCGCCGACCAGTCCGATCGCCGACAGGAGATTGTTGAGCGCCTTCAGCGCGTGCGCCGAACCGACGGCGCCGACATGAGTCACCGAGGTGCCCATCGCGCGCAGCAGCGGAAGCGCCCGCCGATAGTCCTGCGCGCGGCCACCGGCCATGATCGTCAGCTCGGCGGTCGCGGCCTTGCGTGGACCGCCGGACACCGGCGCGTCGACCAGCGCGATCGCCCGCCGCGCCAACCCCTCGGACAACTGCTGGGTCGCCCTGGGCGCCGAGGAGCCCATGTCGATGACCAGCGTGCCCGGCCTCAGGCGACCGGTGAAACTCGCGGGATCGCCCGGATCACCGAGCACCCGCTCGACGATCGAACTGTTGGGCAGCATGAGAATCACGACGTCGGCGCCGACACCGTCGCCCGGACCGGCCAGCGGCGTCACGTGCTCGGTGCCCGCCGCCGCCGCGACCGCGTCCGGGTTCGAGTCGTACACCGCCACCGGCACGGATCGCGCAAGGTTGCGCACCATCGGCAGACCCATCGTGCCCAAGCCGATGAAGGCCACGGTATCGGCCATGATCATTCTCCTAAGAACCCGTGCCGCCCTGGAAGACCGCGACCGTCGGCTCCAGACCCTCCGCGCCGACCACCTCGCGCCAGGCGTCGAAGCCGGCCTGGAAGGCGACGATGCCCGCTTCCGGCAAGCTGATCTCGATCGCCTCGAGGATCGCACGCGGCGTGACGCCCAGCTCGAGCGCGACCCGGATATGGCTCTGGATATGGCCTTTCGAGGCCCGCAGCACCGTGAGACTGACGATGAAGATGAGTTCCTTCGTCTGCCGGTCCAGCTCCCGCTGGTCCAGGTAGGCCGCCCCGACCAGCCCGTTGGCCGCCTTCAGCACCTCGAAGTCCTGCTTGGCCATCACCTTGTGATAGTCGAGCACATACCCGCGCTCCCGAGCCATGTCGTCGATGTATTCCTGCGGGTTCACCACGCTGGTCACCGGTCCTCCTTCGCCTTTGCCTACCCAACAACCGTAATACCGTAATACGAAAGTTGGCAACAGGGCCCGGTCAGGGTTGGGGTTTGGTGGGGACGGTCGTGCAGAGGGCCGTTTCGAGGGCGGTGCGGATGTCTGCTTCCTGGGCGTCGGTTTCGCCGGGGTAGAGGTTGGCCATGACGGTCACGGTGCGGCCGGCGGTGGTGGTGGCACCGAAGGTTTGGGAGCCGAAGATGGCGCCGTCGTGGCCCCAGTACAGGCCACCGCAGGGCAACGGGGTGCTTTGCAGGCCAAGGCCGTAGGCGTCGTGGTGGGAGTTGCCGAGCGGCCGGGTCGTCGTCATCGCGGCGCGTTCGGGCGGGGGCAGCAGCTGACCGTTGACGAGGGCATCGAGGAACTTGTTCAGATCCGCTGCGCTGGAGATCATCCCGCCGGCCGAACTCGCGATCGAGGGATTCAGCTCGGTCAGATCGAGGGGATCGGCGCTGCCGTGCCGACCGTAACCGCGCGGATGTGTGCCCGGAATGCCCGGCCCGTCGCCGGGGACGGTCGTGTCATCGAGGCCGAGCGGCTGAATGATGCGCTGCTCGACCGCTTCTCGGGGAGCCCGGCCGGTGACCCGCTCGATGATCATCCCCGCCAGCACGTAATTCGTGTTCGAGTACGACCAGTCCGATCCCGGCGGAAACAGGGGTGGATGAGCCAGGCCGATATGCACCAGTTCCAGCGGATCGTAATGTCGCAGCGGATCTTTCAGAACCTGCTCGAGGGGTATGTGGTCCAGATAGTCGGGCAGCCCACTGGTGTGCTGGAGCAGCTGGCGCACCGTGATGTCCTGTCCGTTGTTGCCGTTGCCCCGGACGATGCCGGGCAAGTACGTCTCGACCGGCGCATCGAGTGCCACCCGCCCTTCGCCCACGAGTTGCAGCACCACGGCGGCGACGAACGTCTTGGTCATGCTGCCGATGCGAAACCGGCTCGCGCCGTCCATGGGCGCGGCGGTCGCGAGGTTCGCGACACCGCTCGTCAGCGTGGTCCGGCCGTGCGCGTCGCGCACGCCGAGCAGCACGCCCGGCGCACCGTCCGCAGTGGTCACACGGTCCAGGATCGGCTGCACGCCGGCGTAGTCCGGCGCATCGGCCACCGCATGCTCCGCGGTTCCGCACGCACCCAGCAGCAGCGCGGACACCGCGCATACAGTGCCGAGAATCTCAGTGGGCCTGCGCATTTCGTCCTCCCTCGGTCGGCAGGACACCCATGCTAGGCAGCCGCGCTCCAGCGACGCCTCACCCCGGAGAGCCAGCCGGCACGCCGCAGTGGCATACCGGAGTGCCACGTCCACAGCCTCGACTCGCGCGCAAGTCCCACCCCGCCACGTCTTGCGTAGTTAATATTAACCATGCAAGACTGTGTCGCAGGCACCTACGAGACCGGGAAACGAAGGGTAGGAACATGGAGAAGCAGAGGGGCGCGGGCGTCCCCGAGCCCGGGTGGCCGCCGCATCGGATCGGCGCCTTCGTCGACGCCGTCCTCGCCATCGCGATCACCCTACTGGCGATCGAACTGGAGCGGCCGAAGCACGAGGACGTGACCGATGCCGCCGCGCTGGCCGACTTCCTCTGGCACGAGCGGTCCTCGTTCGTGGCGCTGTTGATGGCGTTCTTCCTGCTGTGGTCGGTGTGGCGGCGTCACCATGTGCTGATCTACCAGGTCGAGCGCGTGGATCGGTACACGCTGGCCGCGCACGCGCCGATGCTGCTGTTCGCGACGCTGCTGCCGTTCGTCACCGCGGTGTTCGGCGGCGCTACCGGCAATCCGCTCGCCGTCTGCCTGTTCGCGGGCGTGGCCGCGGCGCTGTCCGCCAGCGAGGCGGTGGTCAAGGAGATCGCGGCCCGCAAAGCCGTTCTGGCCGAGCAGATCACCGCCGCCGATCTCCGCCTGAACGCGGACGGGTCATACGCTGTAGCAACGATTTTCGCCGTCACCGCCGCGCTGGCCTGGCTCACCGCCGACGTGTGGGTGGTGTGGCTCTTCGCACCGTTCGGCGCCACCTTCGGTGGCCGCATCATCAGCCGGGTCCGCGGCCTGACCCGGTCGTGAACATGGACGACGGACTCGCAGACCTGCTGCACCGCGTCGCCGCCTTGGTCGACAAAGCGACCCGACGGCGCATGGACGACTACGGGTTGAGTCACCGCCAGCTGCGGCTGCTCACGACGTTGCAGGACATCGAGCCGGTGACCCAGCATCGGCTCGCGCAAGCGCTGGCAGTGTCCGATCCCGCGATCAGCCGAGCGCTGCGCCCGCTGCAGGCAGCCGGGCTCGTGCGGGTCGACATCGACCCCGCGCACAAACGACGACGCCTGGTCAGCACCACCGAGGCGGGCCGCGACACCGTCCGCGCCACCCGCAACCCCTGCACCGCCGAACTGGACGCCGATTTTCCCTTCGAGAGCTATCTGCACGACACCGCCGCGCTGGCCGACTTCCTCGAACCGGCCCGTCGGCAGACCGACTGAAGATCGGTGGTTGACGACGAACCTGCGGGGTATGTCCAGCGACGAACGGGGCCCGCGCACCGGGGCCGCTGGACACGAAAGGGACTTTCGCAATGCTCGGACTCGGCATCATCGGTTGGATCATCATCGGCGGACTGGCCGGCTGGATCGCCAGCAAATTCATGAAAACCGACGCACAGCAGGGCATCCTGCTGAACATCGTGGTCGGCGTCGTCGGTGGCCTGCTCGGCGGCTTCCTGCTGAAGCTGCTCGGGGTCGACGTCGAGGGCGGCGGCCTGTGGTTCAGCTTCTTCACCTGCCTCGGCGGCGCGGTGATCCTGCTGTTCCTGGTCGGGCTCGTGACCGGCCGCCGCGGCGCCATGCGCTGAGCACACCACGACCCACACCGAGGGCAGCCACATCATGTGCGCTGCCCTCGGTGCGTCCGACATCCCTCGTCGCAGAGCGATGAATTTCACAGCGGTCTCCGGTCTACACATCATGACTGAAAAGACCGCATTGCCTCCCGTCGTCGACCGGCAGACCTGGCAGGCCGCGCTCGACGACCTGCGAGCGCGGGAGAAAGCCGCCACTCGTGAACTCGACGCCATCGCCGCGCAGCGCCGCCGCCTGCCGATGGTCGAACTCCCGGACTACACGCTGATCGGCCCGGACGGCCCGATCCGGCTGGTCGACGTGTTCGACGGGCGCTCCCAGCTGATCGTCTACAACCACATGTGGTCCGACGGCGCGGAGTGGCAGTGCGGCGGCTGCACCGGGCTCACCTCGCAATACGTCCGTCTGGATCTGCTGGACAACTACGACGCGCGCTTCGTCGTCGTCACCAACGGACCCATCGAGGAAGCACTCGCCTACAGGGCCAAGGTGGGCAACCAGATGGACTGGTACTCCGCCGCGGAGAGTTCGTTCGGCGCCGACGTGGACGCACCGCCCGGCGGCGGCTTCGGGGTGAACGTCTTCCTGCGCGACGGCGACAAGGTCTTCCGCACCTGGCACACCAACGGCCGCGGCACCGAACAGCTCAGCTACACCTTCGCGCTGGTCGACATCCTGCCATGGGGCCGCCAGGAGGAATGGCAGGATTCCCCGGACGGCTGGCCCCAGTCACCCACCTATTCCAAGTGGCTCGACTCCCCCGACGTCGCCCGGCTCTACGGACCCGGCGGCGACGCCTAGCGCCGAGGTCCGCGCCGGGTCAGTGGCCGACGACTCCGCTCAGTTCGTTCGGGGCGACGGGCAACGTGACGGTGGCCGCCACCGAGCCGGTGGCGAGATCGACCCGATGGACCTGTTTGGTCGCGGGGTCCGAGACGTAGGCCATGCCGTTGCGGGCGAACAGGGCGGGACGCGCCTCCTGCCACTTCAGCGGTTCCTGCCAGGGCGAAAGCACCGGAATCGACCGGGTGACGGTGCCCGCGACGGGATCGATGACGTGCAGGCGGCCGTCGGTGCCGAGGACCAGCGCCTCGCCGAGGGGTCCGCGCGCCAGGGACCGGAAGGTGTAGCTGGTGCCGAGGTCGACCAGCCGCAACGTGCCCGACACCGTATCGATGAGCGAAACCTGTTGCGGCCGCTCCAATTCGGCGTCCTTGTCCTGTTTGTAGTCGGCGAGCACGATCGGCGAGAGATCGCTGCCCGCGGCGTTGCCGATCCGGCCGTACGGGGTGGGACCGGCCACCTTGGTGAAGGCGCCGTTGCGGAACACGAGAGCGCCTGTCTGGCAACCGATCACGACCGCCTCGTCCTTGGCGGCCGCCTCACCGTGCACGCCTGGGCAGTCCTCGTTGCGAGCGATTTCCTTGCGCTGCTGGTCCAATGCCACGGCGCCGACCCGCTTCTCCTCGGTACCGAGCGTGACGACCAGGTTTTTGTTCGCCAGTTCCACCGCCACGCCGTGATGCGGTGCGGCGGCGCGATAACTCTCGGTGGTCGGCTTGCCGTCGCCCAGTGCGGCGGGGTCGAAGGTGGTGACCTCGCCGCTGCCGTCGGCGAACAGCACGGTGCGACCAGCGTGCCGCACGACATGTCCCGGCTTGGCGGCGGGGAATTCTGTCCCGGTGAACTCGGCGGTCACCGCGTCGAACACCCGGAATCCGTCCTTGACCGACACCAGCAGATGCCGGTTGTTCCCGGCCGGGTTGAGCCGGTTGAATCCCTCCAGGCGCGTCTCGCCGGTCTTCGCCAGCGTCGTCGCGTCCAGGACGTAGATACCGCCGTCGTAGGTGATCGCGATCGGCTCGGCGCCCGGTGCGGGCGCCGCGGCGTCCTTCGAATCATCTGTGCCGCAACCACTTACCGCGACGAGTGCGGCGACGATGCCGGACAGGGCGACCGGCTTGGCGGTGCGTGACCATATATGCATTGCTACTCCGTGTTTCTCGTGAAAAAGGTCAGGCTGTCGGCGCGGCGAGGCCGCGTACGATGGCCGCGGTGTTGGCGCGGGTCATCTCCAGGAAGGTGCCGGCGCCGCCGCCGGGTTCGGTCAACGACTCGGTGTGCAGCGCGATGACCTGTACCTGCACACCGGCGTGCTCGGCCAGTACGCGGGCCAGCTTGTCCGGCTGCGACGAGTCGGCGAAGATCGCGCCGACGCCCGCGGTGCGGATGGCCTCGGCCAGTGCGCTGAGATCCGAGGAACTCGGCGAGGCGAGGGTGGTACCGGAGGGGATCACCGCGCCGACCACCTGGAAGCCGAAACGCTGTGCCAGATAACCGAAGACGTGATGGTTGGTGACCAACTTGCGGCGTTCGGCGGGGAGGCCGGCGAACTGTTCGGTGACCCACCGATCGAGCTGGTCGAGTTCGCCGAGATAGCGATCGGTGTTCGCGCGGATCGCCGCGGCGTCTACCCCGTCGACGTGCGCGAGGATCGCCGCGGAAATCGCCGACACCGCCGCGCGCACCCGCTCGGGGTCGGTCCAGAAATGCGGGTCGGGTCGGCCCGCGGATTCGTCGGAGGTGTAGCTGATCGGGTCGACGTGCTCACCGACCGCCAACGTGGAGACCCCCGCGCTCTGCGCCGCCGTCACATGCCGCGCGACCCCTTCCTCGAGGCCGAGGCCGTTGTGCACCACCAGCGCGGCCCGATCCAGCTTCGCGGCCTGCTGCGCCGAGACCGCGAACGAGTGCGGGTCGGCATTCGGCGGCATCAGCACGGTCACCTCGGCGGCGTCGCCGGCAACGGCCCGGGTGAGGTCTCCCAGAATGTTGGTAGTGACCACGATCCCGGTACGGTCACCGCCACCCCCGGTGCACGCGGCGACCAGGGGAAGGGTCGTCGACAGCGTGATGAGAAGTCGTATCAGGGTTTTCATTCGCCTGCCGCCACCATGTGAGCCGGGGCCAGGCCGACGCCGAAAGTGCGGGCCAGGCGCAGATTGTCGTTGTAGGCGATCTCGAAGACCTGCCGCCGGGCCGCGTCGTTGAGATAGGCCCGGTTGGTGTCGACCAGAATCACCGGGGCGGGGGTGTCCGGCGCGAGCGGCTCGAGCAATGCGACCCGGTTTGTCTCCCTGCCGGTTTCGGCATCGATACCGTGCAGCACACCGTCCGGGGTCAACGCCAGGATCGCCGCGCCCTCCCCTGCCGTGTTCACGGCGACGACCGGGCCGATCGGCGCCAGTATCCATCGCCGCTTCCGCACGTCGAGCAGCCAGAGGCCCTGCTGCCCGGCGGGTGCGGTGAGCGTCGCGCTGCCCGGACGATGGGTGAACGCCGTGGCCCGCTCGGCGGCGGCGTCTTGCGGGTAGCGGATCTTCTCGCCGACGAACTTGCCGTCGTGCCGCGTTACGACGAGAGCACCGTCCGCACAACCGAATACGACACCGCGGCGGGTCACCGATTGTCCGCGCGGGTCCGGGCACGGTTCGGTGATCGCCTCGACCGCGGCGTTGTCGCGCGTGCGTACCTGCACCCCGGCGCCCGTGACGACCAGCAGGTGCTCGGCGTAGGGCAGCGCGGCGCCGTCGGCGATCCGGACCCGCTCGACGATCGAGCCCTGATCGAGCGCGGCGCGATCCAGCACCAGCGTCCCACCACCGTCGAGTTGCAGCGCGGCCACCACGGGATCGCTGTGCGCGACGCTCACCCGTCCGTCGACCGTACCGACGTCGCGGATCGGCGCGCGGTAGTAGTGCACGTGGTCACCGTGATCGACCAGCCAGCTGCCGCTGTCCACGATGCGCGTCGAATTCGCCGCGCTCACATAGCCGTAGCGCCCGTCACCGGCGATGGCGCGCAGGCCCTCGGCCTTTCCCGCATCCTCGGCTTTCTCGGTGGTGAGATCCAGGACCTGGATCGCCCCCGTGCTCCGGTCGGCGAGAACCAGCCGCGACTGTGGTTCGGCCGTCTCCTCGGCGCCGGCCACGTAACCATGCGGCGTCTCGACCACGGCGGGCGGCTCCGTGGCTGTTCCGCAGCCGGCCAGCGGCAGCACGGCCAACGCGCTCGCGGTCGCCGCGGCAGTGCGAACTCCCCTGCCACGCAACCGGTCACGGATCGAAGCCGCGAGCGCGGAAAGGAAGAACAGCCCCACCGCCACCGCGGCGATGGTGGCCCCACCCGCCGTGCCCGCATGCCAGGAAATCAGCAGGCCCGTCACCGTGGCGAGGCCGCCGAGCACCGCGGCGAGCGCCATCACCGTCGGAATCCGGTCGGCCCAGTAGGTGGCGGCCGCCGGGGGCGCGATGAGCAGGCCGAAAACCAGCAAGGTGCCGACGATGTGGAACGACGCCACGATGGCCAGCGTCACCAAGCCCACCAGCGTCACATGCGCGAGCCGCGGCCGCAGTCCGAGGGTGTGTGCGGTGCGCGCATCGAAGGTCGACGCGACGAACGCGCGATGACCGAGCGCGGCGAGCAGGCCCGCGAGCAACAACGCCACCACGAGGTACACCAGATCCGTTGTGCGCACGGCGAATACGTCGCCGAACAGGAAGCCGGTCAGATCCGCGGCGAACGACCGCGACCGCGACACGATGACCACGCCCACCGCGAGCATGCCGACGAACAGCAATCCGATGCCGGTATCCGCGGACAGCCGCCGATTGCGACCCAACGCCGAGACGCCCAAAGCCATTGCGAGACAACTAATTGCCGCACCGATCAGCAGATTGCCACCGACCAGCGACGCCACCGCGACGCCGGGCAGCATGCCGTGCGCCATCGCATCCCCCAGAAAGGCCATGCCGCGCACGACGACCCACGTGCCGGCCAGGGCGCAGATACCCGAGACGAGCAGGCCGCTCCAGAGCGCCCGTTGCACAAAAGCCACCTCGAACGGGGCGAACAGCCAATCCATGGGACATACAGTAGAATGAAAATGATTGTCATTACAAGTGAGGTGTGATGTCCCCTACCCCCGACCCCGTCGCGATCCGGCTGTCCGGGCTGTTCGCGGGCTACCGCGGCCGTGCCGTCCTGCACGACGTGACCGCCGAGATCCCCCGGGGCAAGGTCACCGCCCTCGTCGGGCCGAACGGGTCCGGGAAGTCGACCCTGCTCGCGGTGCTCGCCGGGGTGCTCGCGCCGACCGCGGGGACCGTCGCGCACACCTACCGGCACCGGCCCGCGTTCGTGGTGCAGCACACCAGCGTGCCGCCGACGCTGCCGATCACCGTGCGCCAGACCGTGGCCATGGGACGGTGGGCGCATCGCGGTCCGTGGCGGCGGTTGACCCGCGCCGATCGCGACCTCGTCGACACCTGCCTCGGCCGTCTCGACCTCACCGAACTGGCAGCCCGCAGACTGGACGACCTTTCCGGCGGCCAGCGGCAGCGTGTGCTGCTCGCCCGCGCGCTCGCGCAAGAAGCCGAGGTGCTCCTGCTCGACGAACCGGCCGCCGGATTGGATTCGGCCACCCAGCAAGAGATCTCACGCATCCTGCGCGAGATCAGCGCCGACGGGGTAACCGTGCTGCAGGCCACCCACGACGCCACGGAAGCCGCCCGGGCGGACCACCGTCTCACCCTGCGCGCGGGCGTCGTGGTGACCGAGGCGGCCCACGCCCGATGAGCGCGACCACGCCTTCGCGGGCTCGCGCCGAGCGGCGCAGCGAGCTGCGACGGCGGCGCCGGTAACCGCGGAACGGGTCAGTCGGTGGGCAACTCTCCCTGCGCTGTCAGGGCGGACAATACGGCCGGACGGACGTAGTCGCGAAGCGTGGCCAGTGCGCCCATGCCCTCGAAATGTGCTGCAGCGACGGCGAAGTCGTCATCCAGCACGACTCCGGCCGCGTGCAGTTCCGCGGACAGCAGTCCGAGGGTGCCGCTGATGGCGGGAGCAGGACGCCACGTGTCGTCGTCGCGGTCCGGCGGAGTGGCACGGTATTCGATCTCCAGCGCTCGGCCGGTCCGCTGCACGTCCGGATGATCTTCCACGCGAGCCGTACGCGCCAACTCCTCGTCCAGGTTGTCCCATTCCAAGGGGCTCCAGGCCTCTTCGGGCGGCACCTCGGCGCGCTCGTCCGCACCGAGCGCATGGACCGTGAAATAGGACGGGCGATACTCCTCGAACCAGCGGATCACGACGCGGACCACTGCGCCGGCGGGGGGATTCGCCTTCAGGTCCGCGGCGATCGCCCGAGCCAGCGCCGCCGAGTACTCCTCTTCCCGCACACTCACCGGCGCAGCGTACCCGACACATCCGGGCAATTGGTCGCGCGCAGCGTGCCTACGCGTCCGCGGTTCGAGCTATGCGGCGCGGCGGGCTGCGACGGCCGCGACGATGATCAGCAAGGCGATCATGGTGGCCAGCAACGGAGTCCACCACCAGCGGGCGCCGATGCAGACCAGCAGGGCGATCGCCGCGAGGGCGGCTATGCCCGGCGGAAAGCCGAGGAACTTCGCCGGGTCGGCGCTCGCCGCCGCCATACCGCGGCGATGCCGAAAACGATGACCGCGAGGAAACTCAGCATCTGCAACCACGCGGCAAGAAACTCGACGGTCGCGGCCGGCGTCACGAGCCTGCTCGCGAAGTCCGCGCACGGCCGGATCGGCTACGCGCTGCTGTCTCGCGCCCCCGCGAACCGGCCGGGCGACGGTGGCCGCCCCGACACCTCCGGGCAACCGCTCGCGCGCAGTCGGTGCGGCACCGCCCATCGTGGAATCGAGTAGTGCCCTACTCGCGTGACCTGCGATTATTCGGCGAACTATCGAGGGTATGAAGTATCGAATCATTACCGCGCTGGGACTGGCCGCAGTCTCCAGCGTTGTGCTCACCGCTTGCCCGGGCACCTCCAGTGTGCCCGGCACGAACCTGCTCGATCTGATCAATCAGAAGCGGGCGGCTCACCATTGCAACCCGGTGTCGGGTGACGACCAGTTGCGCGTCGCGGCCGAACGGCACGCCGTCGATATCCGGGAGCACCCGGATCATTACGGTCCGCCCGGCACCGACCCGCCGCTGCACGATATCCACACCGGCACCGATAATTCCGACGGCGGCGCACGCATCGCCGCGGCGGGCTACGCACCGTTGATCCGCTGGGGCGAAATCATCTATTGGGCGGGCGGGCCACCCGGAAATACCCCGCAGGCCACCATCGACTGGTGGATGCAAAGCGACGACCACCGAGAGCAGATCGAAACCTGCGAATACACCCACGCCGGTATCGGACTGCTATACCCCGGCGGCACCAAATGGATCGCGGTGGTGAACTTCGCCTCCCACTAGTGCCCCTCGAGCGGGCCACACCGGCGCGGCAGTGTACTGCGGCGACGTTCCCGATCGCTCGGGAATCTTTCCCGAATCTTCCCGAATCACCTTGGCATGCCCAGGAAGTCGCGGCCGATAGCCTGCCTGTAGCCGAGGAAAGGGAAGCTCATGGCCGTGATGGACAATCCGGAAGTCCCACCCGCGATCCACGTGCGCGTGGAACAGGAAGCGGAACGGAACTACTCGGCCCGCCCGATCGGCGAGGTGTCGGTGACGATATCGGCCGGGCTCGCCGACGATTTCCTGAATCGTCCCGCCGGGCTGGTCAGCAGCGGTCCCGGCGCGGACGACGACGCGCCGGACGTGCTCGCCGACGCGGACGCGGTCGCCTCCGCGGGGCTGGTCGACGAATTCGTCAACCGCCCAGCAGAACTCGTCAGCAGTGCGCGGGACGACGCATGACCGCCGTCGCGGCCGGGTTCGGCTTCGCCGACTGGTTCGCACCGCTCACGCTGCCGGAGTTCAACCGCGACGTGCTCGGCCGCCGGACCCTGGTGACCCCGCCACGTCCCGAACTGGCAGAGCGGCTCAGCCAGGCACTCGAGATCCGAACTGCCCAGGACCTGTTCGACAAACGGGTCCGGCAGGTCTCGGCGTGGTTCCCGCGCCTCGACGGCGCGATCAGCTCGGCGATCATCCAGCCCGACACCGCCAAACGCTTCTACGACGCCGGAACGACCCTGTTCTATCAGGAGGTCGCCGAGTTCGATCCGTTCGCCCGCGAGGCGGCGGCCGCGTTCGGCGTTTCCGCCAAATCGGCGAAATGCCAACTGTTCTGCAACCGTCCCGGCGCGGTGACAGCCGTGCATTTCGATCCGATCGACGTGGTCACGGTACAGCTGAGCGGCCGCAAGACGTGGCGCGTCGCGCCGAACTCGTTCGCACCCGCGCCGTTGGAAGGGTGGTCGACGAAGGAGTCGGTGCCGCCGGTGCTGCGCCTCTACGCCGATGGACCGCGCCCCACCGCCATTCCCGGCGACGCGACCGAGTTCGTCCTCGAACCCGGTGCGGTACTGCATGTTCCGCGCGGCTACTGGCACGAGACCGCCTCCGATCAGGATTCGATCTCCCTGCACATCCTCCTGATCCCACCGTTGCGGCTCGATTTCCTGCTCGCCGCGCTGCGCAACGAGTTGCTGCGCGACCCGTACTGGCGTGAATCGGCGTACGACTGCAGCGGATTCGACTGGCTGGGCCCCGCGCGGGACGCCTTCGCGACCGCGGTCGACCGGATCGATATCGCGGATCTCACCCGGGCGCCGCTGCCCGACCATCCCGTACAGCTCGGCACGACCTTTGTGCGGGCCGGTCAATCGTGCCTGAGTATCGACTCGGCAGACGCGGCGAGCGCGCGAATAGCCGTGACCGCCTTCGGCTTCAGTGCGACGTCCACCTCGACGACCAGCGTCGACCGGCGACTGCTACCGCCCTGTCGCTGGCTGAACGCCCTCGAAACGGGCACCATGGTCGACGTCGCCGACCTCGTCACCGCCTTCCCCGAACTCCCCAAGCCCGACGCCCAGGACCTGCTCGCCTTCTTCGAACGAGCGAGACTCCTCCGGCGATGCTGAACGGCCCGCACCGCCGAGCACGGCCCGGAACCTGAGTTCCGGGCCGTGCGGGTCAGCCGGCGAGCCCTAGATCGGTCAGCTTCGGGCCGGCTCGGCCGACTCGGTCACAGGACAGGCCTGCCAGGTGCAGGACGATGGGGTCCAGGTGATTTCGGGCGTCGATCACCGCACGACCGCTGAGCAGGCCGGCCATCCGCTTCCAGTCCAGGTCGCGGAATTCGGGCCATTCGGTGAGCAGCATGATCGCCGCCGCACCGTGTGCCACGTGGTAGGCGGTCTCCATGACCCGCAAGCGATCCGGCGTGCCGGGCACCGCGGCGCGGACGCTGGGATCGTAGGCGCGCACGTCGGCACCCTCGGCGAGCAGCCGATCCGCGATCGCCAGCGCCGGTGAGTCCCGCAGGTCGTCGGTGCCTGCCTTGAAGGTCAAGCCCAGCAACCCGATTCGTACGCCCGCCAAGCTGCCGCCGACCGCTTGGCGCACCTTGTCCACCACCAGGTCGCGCTGTCTGGCATTGGTGTCGATGGCCGCCCGCAGCAGCGGGAAATCGCAGCCGGCCGTTTCCGCCGAACGCAACAGTGCGTGTGTGTCTTTGGGCAGACAAGACCCGCCCCACCCCGGGCCGGGACGGAGAAACTCCTTCCCGATTCGCTGGTCGTATCCCATGCCCGCGGTCACGTCGCTAATATCCGCGCCGAGACATTCGCACAACTCCGCGATGGCGTTCACGTAGGACAGTCGCGTGGCCAGATAGCAGTTGGCCGCGTACTTGATCAGCTCCGCGCTTGCCGCACCGGTCAGCAGCACGGGCGCGTCGAGCGGGCCGTACAGCGCGGCGACCCGTTCGGCCGCTGCGGGATCGTTCGAGCCGACCACGATCCGGTCGGGGCTCAGGAAGTCGCGGATCGCGGACCCTTCCCGCAGGAACTCCGGGTTGGAGACGACCGCCACGTCGTCTCGGCCGATCACCCCGCCGAGGCGCACCGCGGTGCCGACGGGCACGGTCGACTTGTTCACGACGACACAGCCGGGCCGCAATTCGTCGCGCACCTCCGCGATGACGGCCTCCAACGTCCGCAGGTCCGCCGCGCCGTCGGCACCCATCGGCGTCGGGACGCACAGGATGACGAACTCGGCGGCGGTCACCGCCGCGCCGGCGCCGAGCACGAAACTCAGTCGCCCCGAAGCCAATCCGTCCACGACGAGTTCACACATCCCCGGTTCCGCGATGGTCGACGCACCGCCGGACAAGGTTTCGATCTTCGCCGGGTCGACGTCCGCGCACACCACGCGATGGCCCAGCGAGGCCAAGCACACCGCCGTCGTCAGTCCGACGTAGCCGGCGCCGACGACAGCGATATCAGTTTTGAACACAGCATTCATCTCCTTGATCGTGCGAACGGGCGATATCAGAGCGGGATCGCCCGAATGCCCTTGAACGGAGCGTCTTTTCCGAGATAGTCGACGGTCTCGAACAAGCCGACCGCGTCCATCGGAAAGCGGGCGCCGGCCTCGGCCGCGAAGAGGCACGGCTGGATCGTCTTCCGTTCCGAGGCGCCGGAGCCGCCGCTCTTGCGAATGTGCTTGTGCGTGTGGATCAGAATGGGCATGAATCCGCCGCCGAGGAACGATCCGCTCTGCAGGATCGCGCCGCCGACGCAGTCGATCACCAAACCCTTGCCGAGGATGGCATCGCGGCCCTGGTAGTAGTAGGACGGCGTGGCGAGCGTGCCGTGCTCGACGTGGAAGACGCCGGCGGAGAGCCCGATGATGGAGCGGCCGCTGATCCGCAGCACGGACTTGTAGAAGTCGACCAGGATCGGTCGCACCTGCGCGTCCGGCAGCTTGAATTCGGGACACAGCAACACGATTCGCATGAGTTCCGCGAGCGTGATCCCGGCGCCGTCCGGGCCGGGGAACTCCTGATCCCACGGCACCAGGTAGTCCGACGGCGCGATCATGCTCGTTCCGGCGTCCTCGACGATCAGCCGCTCCGCGTCGGTGCTCGGGGGCGCGACCGGGGTGCCCGGCGCGAGGACGCGCCCGGCGAGCAGGTACCTGCTCTCCAGCGTCTTCGCGGTGCTGGCGGTGATCAGCAGATCGATCCGCTCCGACGCGGTTTCCGGGATATCGAAGAGGTGATCGATGCCGTCGGTGGGCACGTTGATCTTCGCTTCCAGGCTGCGTGCGGGCAGCGGCTGGTAGGAAGCAACCACCTCCTCGAGCGCACCGGCGTACTCCCCCGGGCCGAGCCGCCGCAGTTCCTCCGCCGCGAACGCGCGATAGTCGTAGGGAATCGCGGTCGAGGTGGACAGCACGACCCCGGCCACCAAGGCGCGGTGCCGGTCGTCGTCCAGCGATTCCGCGGCCAGTTCCAGCGAGAGGTACGCAGATCGTTCGCCCGGCTGGTGGACCCAGCTCACGACGAACGGGTTCTCGAAGCGACACACCTGCGAAAACAGTTGGTACGCGGCGTCTTCGGACTTGATCCAGGTGGCAACCCGGGTCCGGGCCGATTCCGCGTCGGTGACTTCGGCCAGCATGTCGGGCGCCACGCGCAGGAGCTTCGAAACTTCCTCGATGGTGTGCATTTCGGTGCCTCTTTCGATCGTGCGATATTTCTCAGATATTGATGAAGCGACTGGCCAGACCCGCCATGAACCGATGCTCCGGAAGTCGCATCGGCGGCACGGGTTCGGTGGTGCCGCAGAGTAGGTCCAGCTGAATGAGCAATGCCTCCTTGAAATGGTTTCCGGAGATCGTGAATTGCTGCCGCACCGCGGCATCACGGACATAGACGGCGTGCTGGTTCTTGTAATCGAGCGCCACGCCGTAATGCGGCTCGAACACCAGCGTCACGTGCCTGCCGGAGGCGAATTCCACATCGGCGAAGCGATAGCGCATCTCGGCGCCGTAGGGGATCACCGAGTGCCGCAGGCAATCCCGCGCGAGATCCCCGGGGAAGGCGAACCCCGCCAGCTCGGCGAACCCGATGTCGCCGCGGGACGAGGCGTAGAGTTCGATTTCGGGCAGATCCATCGCCAGGGTGCGCACCCGCATTTCGGGCGTGATCGACAGCGGAGTCGTGCGCAGATAGGTCCGGTACCGCTCGCGCGGCAGGATCGACCGCAGAATGCTCAGCATGTGGAAGAACTCGTAACCGGCCTCGCCGTAACGGGTGTCGACGAACCTGCCGTGCGCGACGTCGAGTTCCCGGTTCTTGGTGAACTCGATCGTTATTTTCCTGAGCTGATCCGTTCGGCCGCATTGCCGGACCGATTCGGCGAATTGCCGCACCGCCGCGCTGTAGGTGTAGACATCGTTGACGAGGATCCGTGCCTGCGGATTATGCCGGAGCAGCCGGGCCAGTTCGGGTAGCTCCGCGGGATAGCAGGCCGGCTTCTCGAGCAGGATGCGCGCGTCCGGACGAGCCCGCAGCAGCTCGGTGACCACGGGCAGATGCGTGGCCGTCGGCGTCGCGACGACCCAGGCCGCCACCTGCGCCGGGTCGGGTACCAGCGCGATCCGCGGGAAATCCGCGCCCGGTCGCCGATCGACGGTGACCACCTCGTGGCCGGCCTCTTCGAAGTACGTGGCGTGCCGCGCGCCGATCATGCCGCGGCCGATGACAACGATGCGCATGTCAGACCGCCCCGGCACGCCGGGCGTATGCGGCCGCGTGCGTGCCCGCCGCTCGACCGAGTACCGCACCCGCCATCAATCCGGTGCCCGCCGGATAGCCCTGATCGTAGAGTCCGCCGACGATCACACCCGCGGCATAGAGTCCGTCGATCGGCTCGCCACCGCCGCGCACCTCGGCGTGCTCGGTCACCGAGAGTCCGCCGTAGGTGAACGTCAGTCCGGCGACCACCGGAGCGAAAAGATAAGGCGGCGTGTCGATATGGGTTACCGCGTCTTTGTCGCCGTTCAGCCGCGCCACCTCGGCACGCAATTGGCCGGCATCGATGCCGAGCTGACGAGCACCGTCCGCCAGAGAGGGGGCGATGATCGACGCCGGGTCGCTGAAATAGCTGTCGGGCAGGCCCCCGGCATTGATCACCTTGCTGTCGAAGATCTGGAATGCGATCTTGCCGGGCTGTTCCATGATCTTCTGCCCGAGCGTGACGTAGGCGAGATTGCTGTACTCGGCGCGTTCGTCGAAGAATCGATGGCCGGACCGGTTGACGACGATGCCGCGCGGAAAGGCGTATCGGGTCAGCTCGTGCGATCGGGACATCTGGCCGGGCAACATATAGCTGGGCAACCCGGTGCCCTGCGGGGTGGTGTGGCATTTTCGCCAGTTGCCGGCCGTGTCCGCGCCCAGCGCGATGGCCGCCGCCAAGGGCAGCCCGTCGTTGAACGGCACGCCGCGCAATTTCACCTCGCGCCAGGGACTGCCCAGGTGGTGCCCGCGCATCTGCGCGTTGCCTTCGAATCCACCGGACGCGAGAATCAGTGCGTCGCAGACGAGCGGGAAGGCCGGTCCCGACCCGAGCACACGGTACTTTCCACCGGCCGCCGGCTCTATGCCGGTTACCGGATTCTCGTAATAGACGACGCCGCCGAGGCGTTCGTACTGATCGAAGTTGCGGTCCTGCAGGCCTTGCCCGCCGCCGTCGAACACGACCGGCACGTCGCCGGGCAGCGGATTCTTTCGCGGCACCCACCGCTGGCCGAGGCCGTGCATCCAGGTGATCGCGCTGTTCGAGCGATGGATGATCGACTCGATGAGTGCGGCGTCGACCTGGCTGCCGGAAACCCGGAGCCAATCGTCGAGGTAGTCGTCCTCGGTGTACTCGCGCCGGCCCGCGAGCAACGTGCCGACGCGACGGTCATCCGGTTCGTCGAGCAGCGCGGCGATGTACGACCGTTCGTGCCAAGGGAACCGCACGCTTTTCGTCAAGGCGCTGTTACCGCCGCGCAGGTCCTTCGGCGCGGCTTCGAGGACGACCACGGACTCCGCACCGGCCTGCCGCGCCGCGATTCCCGCGCACAGACCCGCATGGCCGGCGCCGACGACAACGACCTGCCATTCGTGATGAATACTTGCTCGGGCATTCATGCAGAACCCTCCTATGTCGAATCCCCCTGGGCAGCAGGCTGCCGACGATGAATACGAATCCCCCGTGTGGGTAAACCCCGTCCGACCGCACCGTGCGTGTCCGGTCCGTGATCGCAAACTGGTCGTTCTAGTCTTGCTTCGACTGTGCAGTCCGCCAAGGGTTTTCGCTGTTCAGGCCGCGTTCGAAACAAGCAGGACACGTTCGCGAACACACTCGAACGCGCACCGATCGCTTCGGTCGCGGCGGCTGCCAGCGGTGATGCGCGGCACCGGCACAACGATTCGCGGCCTGTACGAAGCAGAGCGTGAACGAGCGTTCGACCCGCGCCGCACATTCCCCACACGTCACGTGCACAAGCGGCGCGTCATCCGGTGCCGTGCCCGCCGGAGCCGAGCGGCCACCGGAAGAACAAGCCGTGCAGCGCATTTGCGACAAGCCCCGCAGCGACTACATGGGAGTTTCGCCGCAATCCGTTGCGCTCCAAGCAGTTCGACCCCTTAGGGGGTGTTCGTCTGGGGGATACCGTTTCGCGACTTCTGCCATGCTGGAAGCTATGGAGCGAGCGGAGGAGGGTGGGGCCGCCCCATCGCCTGGTGACCTACCTGAGCCGGGCGGGGCCGGTTCTCCTGTCGAATTCATCGCCGTGCTGCGGCTGCTGAAAACGTGGTCCGGGTTGGCTTACCGGCAGCTGGAAGGAAAGGCCGCGGCCTCCGGTGACGTGTTGCCGTCCAGCACGATCGCGACCACACTCGGGCGCGACACCCTGCCCAGGGAGCGATTCGTCATCGCGTTCACCCGCGCCTGCGGCCTCGACGACACCCAGGTGCAGAAGTGGCTCGAGGTGCGTCGTCGCCTCGCCATGCGTGACCAGGTACCGGTTCGGGCCGTCGTCGAGAGTGCGGCCGCCGACGCGCCCGGACCAGTCGCCGAGACGCCGAAACCGGCACGGCGAAAACGTCTTTCGCGCTGGCTGTATCCGGTCGGCTGCGCCGTCGCCGCGGCGATCGGCATCGTGGGGACGCTGGCCGTGCAAGGCTGGGTGCTGCACACCCATGACGACACGCTGCCCACGGCGAGCCAACCGCTGCCCGGGCTGGCGCTCGCGGACGTGGGCAGCTGGGTGCGTATCCAACCGGCCCGCACCCCGGAACTGTGCCTGGCCGAGGGACGCGACCGCACCCAGCGCTACCCCACCGCCATCGCGGCGCAGCGCGTCTGCACGCCGGCGTCGCCGCGGGTCTACCTCGATCCGATCGATGAGGGCACGGTCCAGATCCAATGGCACCACTCGAAATACGGCATCGGCTGCCTCACCGTGCTGGCGGGTGGGCCGGGCGACAACTTGCTCGAGCCCAGGGACGACTGCGCCGACGACAATCCCGCCCAGCAGTTCCGGATCGAGCCGACGGGCCCGGCCTCGGCCGCCCGCTTCCGCATCCGCACCACCGCCACGAACCACTGCCTGGCCCTGCGCGATCAAGACACCGCCGACGGCACCGAAATCGTCCAGGGCCGCTGCTCCGGCGCCCGCGACCAAGAATTCCTGATCCACCTCATCCCACCCGCGTGAACCGGGCACGCGCGGACAACCAGCGTGGGAGTTATCGCGGCCGCCGGTGGTTCAGTGGCCGAGGATGCGAGCGCGTAGTTCTGTGGACCATTGCACATATTCGACGATTGCGCCGTCGGTGTGGCGGAGGTAGACGTAGCGGCCGGTTGCGCTGTGCGCGGGACCGCCGGTGATGGTGGCCCCGGTCGGGGTGAGTGCGGTGATCAGCTCGTCCAGGTCGTCGACGATCACCGGGCCGGTGGTGGCACGGTAGCGGTCGGTGTGTTCGGGCGCGCCCGCGATGAGCAGGAAGTCACCGACCGCGGCGAGTTCGGCCTGTTCGAAGACGAATCGGAGATCGGCTGGGGCGCCGACGAGTTTCTCGTAGGTCGGCAGGGCGGTGTCGAGATCGGTGACGAACAGCCGGGCGTAGGTCTTCAGAATCTGCACGTCGGCGACGCTACGGTGGAGTCGGCGGGCGCGGAACTTGTCGCGACGATTCACGCGTTGTGCGGATGGTCGCGCACCCACCTGGACGAACTTCTCGCCGCCCCGGCGCACCGGCCCGCCACACCCTGACCCCGGCTCTGCCACAGATCCGGACACCTTGGGGCGAAGCAGGTCTGGCGGGCGCTAGAAAGGACAGGTGAATTCCTCTGCCGAACCGTTCCTCTACGACCGTTCGGGTCGCCGCTACGAGATCTCGAGCCCGCGCTGGCGCGGTGACGACGGCACGCCCCTGGCCGTCAGCCCCATGCCGGGTATCGCCCCTGAGCAGATCGTGACGTCCGAACGCTCACTGTGGCGGTATCAGGCGGCGATCCCGGTTCCGGCGCGGCATCGGATCAGCCTCGGTGAGGGTGCGACGCCGATGGTGCCGCTCGACTGGGATGGCCGACGGGTGCACTTCAAACTCGAATGGTTCAACCCCACTTCGAGTTTCAAGGACCGCGGGGTCGCGGTGATGATGTCGCATCTGGCCGGTCAGGGCGTCACGAAGGTTCTCGAAGACAGTTCCGGCAACGGCGGTTCCGCGGTCGCCGCCTACTGCGCGGCCGCCGGACTCGACGCCAGGATCCTCGTGCCCGAGCTGACCTCGGCCGCGAAGATATTGCAGGCCAAGGCCTATGGCGCCGAGATCGAACTCGTGGCAGGCACCCGCGACGAGGTGGCGGATGCGGCGATCCGCCAGTCGGCACAGCTCACCTACGCCAGCCACAACTGGCATCCGTTCTTCTTGCAGGGCACCAAGACCATCGCCTATGAGATGTGGGAGGACCTCGGGTTCCGCGCACCGGACAATGTCGTGCTCGTCGCCGGAGCCGGCAGCAACGTGCTCGGCTGCGATATCGCGTTCGGCGAATTGCTCGCGGCGGGCCGGATCGCACGCCTGCCCCGGCTGCTGATCGGCCAGCCCGAACACTGGGCCACCATCGCCGACACGTGCAACGGGCTCGACCCGGCCGACCGTGCACCACGCGAACCCACGATCGCCGAGGGCGCCGCCATCGCCGACCCGGTCCGGTTGCCCGAGGCAGTCGCGGCGGTCCGCCGATCCGGCGGCGCGGCCGTCGCCGTTCCCGATGCGGCGATCCGGGCCGCGGTGCGCAAGCTCGCGGCCCGTGGGCTCTACGCCGAACCCACCAGCTGCGTCGCCGTCGCCGCACTGGATCACTTTCTCGCCGAAGGCCTCATCGCCGCCGATGAGACCACCGTCGTCGTGCTCACCGGCGCCGGACTCAAATCGTCGGAGCAGATGGCCCGCGTCTTCGACCGATCACCGGCGGTCGAGTGATCCCCCGGCCGACCTTCCGGGACTGACGGCAGAATGTGACCCGGGGGCGTACTAGCCGAGGAGGGCCGATCATGCGCCGGTTGGTGGACATCTCTGTGCCGTTGCAGGCGGATATCGCCTCGGACCCGCCCGGGCATCTGCCGGAGATCGACTATTACACCCACGCGGAGACGGCCGCGGACATGCTCGGCTTCTTTCCCGGAGCGACCCGGGCCGACCTGCCCGACGGCGAGGGCTGGGCCATCGAACGGGTCCGCATCAGCACCCACAACGGCACGCATCTCGATGCGCCGTACCACTATTCGGCCACCATGGACGGCGGCGCACGCGCCATCACCATCGACGAGGTGCCGCTGGACTGGTGCCTGCAACCCGCGGTGAAACTGGACTTCCGGCACTTCGCGGACGGCTACGTCGCGACCGCCGACGATGTCGCCGCCGAATTGCGCCGCATCGGCCACCAGTTGCGCCCGCTCGACATCGTCGTCGTCAATACCTCCGCCGGAACCCGCTACGGCAGTGCCGATTACGTCTCCTCGGGCTGCGGGATGGGCCGCGACGCCACCCTCTACCTCTTGAACCAGGGCGTGCGCCTCACCGGCACCGACGCCTGGAGCTGGGACGCGCCGTTCGTGCACACCGCCGCCCGCTATGCCCGCGACCACGACCCCGCCGTCATCTGGGAGGGCCACCGCGCCGGCCGCACCATCGGCTACTGCCACCTGGAGAAACTGCACAACCTGGAATCCCTGCCGCCCAACGGCTTCCAGATCTCCTGCTTCCCCGTCAAAATCCACGCCGCCTCCGCGGGCTGGACCCGAGCCGTAGCCATCTTCGACGACTGACGGAGCGGGAGCCGCCGCCGCGCCGGCGGGCAGTAATGTGAAACGTCCATCTTGCACGGCCGGACGGAGAACCGACTACCCATGGGCGACGAGCGTCAAATCCTCACCCCCGGCGAAACCTGCTGGCAGATCGCACGTGCCGACCGGCTGGCGTGCATCGTCGACGCGGCCGACTACTTCCGGCACGCAAAGTCCGCGATGTTGCAGGCCCGCAAGCGCATCGTGCTGATCGGCTGGGACTTCGACACCCGGATCAAGTTCGAGCCGCGGGAGCAGACCCTCGAGGGACCGAACCGGCTGGGCAAGTTCCTGTCCTGGCTGCCGAAGCAGCGGCCGGATCTCGATATCTACCTGCTGAAATGGAATGTCGGCGCGTTCGCGGCGATCGGTCGTGGCATGACGCCGATCTTCGTCGTCAACTGGCTGACCGATCGCCGATTGCATCTCGAGATGGACGGCGCGCATCCGATCGGCTCGGCCCATCATCAGAAGATCGTGGTGATCGATGACGCGCTCGCGTTCTGCGGCGGCATCGATATGACCGTCGACCGCTGGGACACCAGCGACCATCAGGACGACAACCACTATCGCACCGAGCCGAACGGCCACCGCTACGGACCGTGGCACGACGCGACCACCGCCGTCGACGGCGAGGCGGCGAAGGCGATCGGCGAACTGGCCCGCGCCCGCTGGAAGGCGGCGACGGGCGAACAACTGGCCCCCGTCGACGAGATCGCCGGGCAGACACCGTGGCCGGACGGACTCGCGCCGACCATGCGCTCGGTGGCGGTGGGCGTCGCACGGACGCTGCCCGAACTCGCCGACCGCGCCGAGGTGCGCGAAATCGAAGCGCTGTATCTGGCGGCGATCGCGGGCGCCACCCGCTCGCTGTACATCGAAAGCCAGTACCTGGCCTCGCGCACCCTGGCCGAGGCGATCGCCGCGCGGCTGCGCGAGCCGGGCGGTCCGGAGATCGTGCTGGTGCTGCCGCGGCACGCGGACGGCTGGCTCGAACAGCAGACGATGGACGGGGCTCGCCGTCGCCTCCTGCACCTGCTGTGGCAGGCCGACACCGAACACCGGCTGGGCGTCTACTACCCGGTGACCGCGGCCGGTGCGCCGATCTACGTGCACGCCAAAGTGCTCGTGATGGACGATCGGCTGCTGCGAGTGGGCTCGTCGAACCTCAACAACCGGTCGATGGGCTTCGACACCGAATGCGATCTGGCGGTAGAGGTCACCCCCGGCACCGCGGACGGCCCGGTGCTGCGGGAAACCATTCTCGGGATCCGGCGCCAGTTGATCTGCGAACATCTCGACGCCGAGCCCGCGAAGTTCGACGCCGCCCTCGCCGAGACCTCGTCCCTGCTGCGCACCGTCGAGACGCTCCGCTGCTCCGGCCGCACCCTGGTGCGGTTCGAACCGGAAACCGTTGCGAACGAAGACAGTCCGCTCGCCGAGAACGAGTTGATGGATCCCGAGCGCACCCCACCGAGCCTGTGGGACACCCCGGTGCTCAGCCGCAGCCTCCGCAGATTGAAGGCGGGCGCGGTGCGCTGGTAGGCACGGCTAGACGCCGCGGTGCCCGTCGGGACCGGTGCCGGGGAGCCGCACCGTCACGATCAGCCCGCCGTCGAGACGTGGTGTGAGGGTGAGGATTCCGTGGTGGGCCTGGGTGATGCTGTGCACGATCGCCAGGCCGAGGCCGACACCGGAGTGATGCGTGCGCACGCGTTGGGTGCCGCGTTGAAACGGCTCGGTCAGCGTGGCAACCATCGGCGGGCTGAGCTTTTCACCTGTGTTCTCGACCGCGAGCACCACCGCGCCGGGCTGCGCGTAGGTGGTGATCCACGCGACGCCGTGTTCGGGCAGGTTGTGCACGATGGCGTTGTGCACGAGGTTCGTCGTCAGCTGCAGCAGCAGGGCGTGCGATCCGACGACGGGGGTCACCTCGCCCGAGGTCTCCAGCGTGACACCGTGCTGTTCGGCAAGGGCGAGCAGCGTTTCGGTGGCTTCCTCGGCGAGCAGCGACAGATCGACGTGCTCGCGCGTGAACGACCGTCGGTCGGCGCGGCTGAGCAGCAGCAGGGCTTCGGTGAGATCGATGGCTCGCGCGTTGACCGTGTGCAGGCGATCGACCAGTTCGCCGGCGTCGCGCCCGCGATCGGTGCGGGCCACGTCGAGCAGTGTCTGTGTGATCGCGAGCGGGGTGCGTAGTTCGTGTGAGGCGTTCGCGGCGAACCGCTGCTGTTCGGCGACGTGTGCTTCCAGCCGGGCGAGCATCGTGTCGAAAGCGTCGGCGAGTTCCCGGAATTCGTCGCGGCGACCCGGCAGCCGGATCCGGTGCGACAGCGACGCGTCGGCGGCCAGCCGCACAGCATCGGTGATGCGGGTCAAGGGGGCGAGCATCCGGCCGGCGAGCAGCCAGCCGCCCGCGAGCCCGAACACCAGCAGGAAGCCGAGCACGGCGACCACGAACGGCGCGAACGCACGGACGAGGACCGAACGGTTGATCCAGAAGTTGCCGTCGGTGTCGATCCAGCCGGCGGGCATGAAATACAAATAGAAGACCAGCAGGGCCGTGAGCAGCAGCACGCCGGTGAGCATGAGGAAACCGGCGTAGCTGAGGGTGAGTTTGAGACGAACGCTCAAACCCGGTGCCCTATCCACCCTCCCCGCCCTCCGCGCCCGGGCCGATGCGGTAGCCGACGCCGGGCACCGTCGTGATGAGCCACGGTTCGCCGAGGCGTTTACGCAGCGCCGAGACCGTGATGCGGACGGCGTTGGTGAACGGGTCGGCGTTCTCGTCCCAGGCCCGTTCCAGCAGTTCCTCGGCGCTGACGACCCCGCCCTCGGCGGCGACCAGCACCTCGAGCACCGCGAACTGTTTCCTGGTCAGCGCGACGTAGCGGCCGTCGCGGTAGACCTCCCGCCGGAACGGATCCAGCCGCAACCCCGCGATTTCGCGCACGGGCGGTCTGCTGTGCGCGCGGCGCCGGTCCAATGCGCGCAGCCGCAGCACGAGTTCCTGGAGCACGAACGGTTTGGTGAGGTAGTCGTCGGCGCCGAGGCCGAAGCCGCTCGCCTTGTCGTCGAGCCGATCCGCGGCGGTGAGCATCAGGATCGGCATACCGCTGCCCGATGCGACGATGCGTTTCGCGATCTCGTCGCCCGAGGGCCCCGGAATGTCCCGGTCGAGCACGGCGATGTCGTAGGAGTTGATGCTCAGCAATTCCAGCGCGGTGTCACCGTCGCCGGCGGTATCGGCGGCGATCGCGGCCAAGCGCAGGCCGTCGCGAATGGCTTCGGCCAAATAGGGTTCGTCCTCGACGATCAATACACGCATAGACTCTCGATTCTGCCAACCGGGACATATCGCGGGCATATCGAAAACCACATACGCGCCGGCAACACCGCGCTGCCTTCACTGAAGGCATGAAACACCATCGATCAGCCCGGCGGACCCGATCGCGGGTTCTCGTCGCGCTCCTGTTCGTCGGCGCGCCCGTCGCGGGCGTCGCCGTCTACCACTCGCTGGCACCGTTGACCTTCTCGGCCGCGCGGTCCCTCGGTGACCACTACGGCCCGCACCGGTCTGCGCCCTCGCCCGGCGCGACGGTTTTCGACGACCGAGCGCCGTCCGTCGCCAACCTCGACCCCGACCTGCTCGATGCCCTGCGCCGGGCCGCCGGCGACGCCGCGGCGGACGGCATCGAGTTCGTCGTCAACAGCGGCTGGCGTTCGGCACAGGACCAGCAGCAGCTGCTCCGCGAAGCGGTCTCGAAGTACGGCTCCGCGCAGGAAGCCGCCCGCTGGGTAGCCACCCCCGACACGTCCGCGCACGTCTCGGGCGACGCGGTGGACATCGGGCCCACCGACAGCGCGGCGTGGCTGGCCCGGCACGGCGCCGCCTACGGGCTGTGCCAGATCTACGACAACGAACCCTGGCACTACGAACTGCGCCCCGAAGCCGTCGAATACGGTTGTCCGGCAACGTATGCCGACCCCACCGAGGACCCACGGATGCAGCGCTGACCAGCACGGCCGCCCCGGCAGCAGCACCGAGGTGGAGTGCCGGTGCGACCCAGGCACCGGTGAAGAGTGCCTTCGTAGCTGCCTGGCAGGTTCACAGCACTACGACCGAGCGCAGCACCTCCTCGTTGCGTAGTTTTCGGAACGCGTCTTCTACCTGGTCGAGCGGGATGGTCTCGGTGACGAAGGCATCCAGATCGAGGCAGCCCTGCCGGTACAGGCCGATCAGGAACGGGAAGTCGCGAGAGGGGAGGCAGTTGCCGTACCAGGCGGATTTGAGTGCTCCACCGCCGACCCGCAGGTCGAGCAGCGGGATGTCGAGCACGATATCGGGGGTGGGCACACCGAGCAGCACGACCGTTCCCGCGGTATCGCGGCTGTAGAAGGCCTGCTTCCAGGTGTCGAGCCGTCCGATCGCGTCGATCACCACGTCCGCGCCGTGACCGCCGGTGAGTTCGCGGATGCGGGCGACCGGTTCGGTGGTGCGTGCGTCGACGAGGTGCGTGGCACCGAACTGCCGGGCCCAGCCGAGCCGGCGCCGGTCGGTATCGACCGCGATGATCTGCTCGGCACCGGCGATGCGGGCCCCGGTGACCGCGGCACTGCCGATTCCGGCGCAACCGATCACCGCGACGGTGTCGCCCCGATCGACCGCGCCGGTCCACAGCGCGGCACCCACTCCCGTCGCGATACCGCATCCGATCAACGCCGCCGCCGCGGGCACGACATCGGGGTCGACTTTCGTGCACTGCCTGGCGTGCACGAGCGTTTTCTCGGCCAGCGCCCCGAGCCCGAGCACCGGCGTGAGCGCGGTGCCATCGGCCAGGGTCGGCCGCTGCCCGGCGGTCAAGGGCGCGGCACAGTTCCAGGACTTGCCGCGCCGGCAGGCCCGGCAGGCCCCGCAGACCGCACGCCAGTTGAGGATCACGAAATCGCCCGGCCCGATCTCGGTCACGCCCGCACCGACCGCCTCGACCGTGCCCGACGCCTCGTGTCCCAGCAGCATCGGGAAATCGCCGCCGCCGCTCCCGTCCCGGTAATTCGCATCGGTATGGCACACACCGCAGGCCTGGATCCGGACTACCGCCTCGCCGGGTCCAGGGTCCGGAATTACTATCTCGGCCACCACGACCGCGGCGCCCACCGACCTCGCGACCACGCCGAGAACGGTCTGCACCATGCCTGCCTCCTCCGACTGAGCCGAGTTCTCGCAGTTCACCGCCAGTGACGCTCTCGACGGAAGCTACCGTGCCGCGGCTCGCCGGGCGCGCAACGCGGCGGGTTTCGACCCTGCCGTCCCGCGAGTCCGTTCAGAAGGGGCGGAAAGCGCGATCGGCGTCGGGGTCTGCGGCGGCGGTGATGATTTCGGTGAGCACGGCCCGGACCATGGCGATGTGTTCCGGGCCGACCCGGGCAGCCAGTCGCCGCTCGTAGTCGGCGTGGAACTCGCGCACCTTCCGCAAAATATCGCGGCCCCGGTCGGACAGGTGCAGGGTCTTGGCGCGTTTGTCCGCCGGGTCCGGTCTGCGCTCGACGTACCCGTGCCGGACCATCTCGTCGACCACCTTGGCCGCGCCCTGCGCGGTGATACCCAGCTGCCCGGCCAATTGGCTTGCGGTGAGCGGGCTTTCGGCCAGGGCGCGGAGCACGTAGCCGTAGGAGGCGCCGGTCAGGTGGTAGCCGAACGTGGCGAGATGGGCGTGCAACTCCCGCACGAACCCCTGGTAGGCCTGTCCGAGCATGATCCCGAAATCCATCCTTGACGCTCCTGCCGTCGATATGTTCAACTCTAGTTGAACACCCTAGTTGAAGATCCGGAGTTACACCATGCCAGTCGTCACATCCGCCACCGCACCCACCTTCGAGGCCCCGTTCATGACCGCCGTCGGCCTGGCCGCGCCGAGCCGGGGATCCACCGAGAACAGCGTGTGGCGCTTCGTCATGCACCCGGGCAATCCCGGTCATGCCCATGCGGTGTCGCGCGAGGAGATCTTCGTCGCGCTGTCCGGGCAGGCCAGCGTCACAATCGACGGCGAGACGCGCGAATTGCACGCGGGCGACGCCCTGATCGTCCCGGCGCACACCGTATTCAGCGTCTCGGTCCCCGGCGACGAACCGTTCGAGGCGGTCGCGATCCTGCCCGTCGGCGCGTATGCCCAAGCACCCGGCGGCGATCCGATCAGCCCGCCGTGGGCTCAATAGTCCCATCCAGCAAGAGTTTTCACAGGAGAAACATGCCTTTCATCACCGCCGCCGAAGCCCCGCGCTTCGAGAACGAGCACGCAAGTTTCATCGGCCTGGCCGCACCCAGCCGCGGTGCCACCGAGAACTGCGCCTGGCGGCTCACCCTCGAACCGGGCGTGGACGCCCCGCCGCATGCCCTCGACCGCGAGGAGATCTTCATCGCCGTCTCCGGCGCGATGACCGTCACCATCGACGGTGAAACCCACACCGTCGCAGCCGGAGACGCCCTCATCGTGCCCGCACACCAGCAGTTCGCGATGGCCAACCCGCACGCCGAACCGTTCGAAGCCGTCGTGGTGCTGCCGGTCGGCGGGCAGGGACTCATCCCCGGCCAGCCGCCGGTCACCGCGCCTTGGGCGCGCTGATCCACAGTGCCGCAAGCATTTCCGCACCGACATCAGGAATGCAGCGTCTGACGCGGGCTGCGGCCGTAACTGGTGCGGTACTCGCCCGCGAATCGGCCCGGGTTGGTGAAGCCCCAGCGCGCCGCGATCACCGCCACCGTGATTCCGGCGGTCGGGTCGGCGCGCACGAGATCGTCGTGCGCGCCGGCCAGCCGCGCACGCCGCAGATACTCGGTGGGCGTGGTGTCGAGGTGGTGCCGGAAGGCCGCCTGCAGCGCGCGGGTGCCGATCCGCGCGGCCGCGGCGATATCGGTGAGCCCGATCGGATCGGCGAGGTGGGTATCGATATAGGCCTTGGCGCGCCGCACCACCGCGGGTGCCGCGAGCTCATCGATCCGGCGTAGTCGGTCCTCGGTCGGATTGGGAAAGGTTGCCAGCAGCGCGATCACGAGATTGCGCGCCGCCTCGTGCATACACAGGGCGTTGGTCGCCGCGGCCGCGTTGCCGATCACCTCGTCGCTGATGTACCGCACCACGGATGCCCAATATCGCGCCTGCTGCGCCGAACGCGGGTGCGCGAAGCTCAGCTCCGCCGGCACCAGCGTCACCTCGGCGATCTCGGCGGCGACGCGCACCGCCAACTCCCGATCGATGACCACCACGACCGCGCGCAGGTCGTCGAAAAGGGCGGACTGTGCCTGCCGTTGATCGCACAGCCCGATGCTGCCCGTACCGAATTCCAGTGACGCACCACCGACGGTGTAGTGACAGCGTCCGTAGAGAATGTGAAATGCGGCCAATCCGTGGAGATCCTGCGCGGCCAGTTGCAGCCGCCCGGTGTTTGCTATTCGATCTATACGAAATCCCGGACACGCTGCCGTGCGAACGCGGAAATCCAACCGTCCAGCATCATCGCAGGCGCAGGAGCCACCCCCACCGTAGGCTCGACCGACGAAGTCTTCGGCCGCATCGACGTCGGTGATGTGGAGCTCACTGAAACACACCAGCGAGCTGTCTTGGATATCCATCAGCCCTACCTCGAAGTTTCGCTGCGACGAGAAACAGTCGGCCTGGCCACGACACCTACCGGGGAAGTATACGAAAGACGAAGCGATTGCGCGACAGGCGAACTCGAGGTCGGGCGATCGCCGGGTACCACGCACATCGTAGCCGCCGAGCAGCGCGCCGAGGGCACAGCCGCAATGCCCGACACTGTACGACGCGCGAAAGCGTTGTCCAACATGCGCATACCGCTGAATACTTCAGTACCCATCGGCATAATTCTTTTATCCGGTCTCCGGCGGACAACCAGGCGAAGGCTCGAGCAACAGGGTCTATTCGCGGTAACTGTTCGTCAGCATGGAGGAAATGTGACTGTCGACGAGGGCGCCAGCACCGTCACGGTGATTCCGGCGGCCATTCATATCGGCACGGCCGTCAGCGTGGATCCCGATGGTTACGCGGCCGTGGTCTGCGGTACCGCGACAAATAGATACCACGATCCCCGGCGCATCGAACTCGTTCTCGAAGAACACTACGGCCGCACTGCCGCATTCGGCAGCGGTGTCAGCAGCGCTATTCCCCCCGACGGTGCCACACACCCATGGAGCGTACTGATCACGACCGACGGCGACCCCTTCTGCGCGCACCATTCCGGCTGTGCCACAGCCGAGTTCGAGCACGAACGGCACGCACCGGCCGAGGTTGCGGCAGCGCGCGTGCATTTCTATTGACCCGGACCGTTCGATGGTTCGGCTGTCCATGGATTCGGTTGCCCGGTAAGAACTTCGGCCTGGAGTAGACCATGACCGCGACGTACTCTCGACTCGCCGAACTCTGGACGGGTCTGCTCGAGCTGCCCGCGATAGCGCTCGAGGACGATCTGCTGGCGACCGGGGCCAGCTCACTCGATATCAGCCGGTTCATCTATGCGATTCGACGGGAGTTCGGCACCACCTTGTCGACGCAGACCGTGTACGACGCGTCGACCATTGCCGGACTCGCACGAGCGTTGACCCGCGCCGCTCCCGCCGACGAACAGCCCTGCGCGGAAGACACTTTCGTTCGGCTGCCGCGCCCGCAACGACTACCGCTGTCCTCGGGGCAGGCCGCATTGCGGTATATCGAAAGACTGAATCCGGCCTCGGCCGCGTATCACATTCCGCTGACGATCCGTGTCCCCGCGGTGCTCGACCACACAGTGCTGCAGGCCGCGCTCGACGACTGCGTGACACGGCACGAGAGCCTGCGGACCCGGTATCCACTCGTCGCCGGAAAGCCTTGCCAGCTCATCGTTCCCGCCGTCGACGCCCGGGTTCCGTGCGCAGTGCGCACGGTCGCGACCGAACAGTACGACCGCGTCGTGACTGAGCTGACCTCGGCACCGTTCGAGCTGGCCGAGCAGCTCCCGCTGCGTGCGACACTACTGCGTACCAGCACGACGGAATCGGTTCTGCTGCTGGTGCTGCACCATATTTCGTTCGACGGCTGGTCGGTGACGCCGTTCTGCCGCGACCTCGCCGCCGCCTACGCCGCTCGCGCGAACGGGCACGCGCCGGAGTTTCCGCCACTACCCGTCCACTACGCCGATTATGCCGTCTGGCAACAGGATCGGTTCGGCGACGCGACCCGGCCCGGCGCTGCCCGCCGACTCGACTTCTGGACCACGACGCTGCACGGCCTGCCACCGGAACCTCGCACGCTCGCCGACCGGCCACGGCCGCCGATCCCGAACGGACCTGCCGGGACGGTGCAGGTGGTCTGGCCGGCCGAGCTGCACACACCGCTGCTCGCCCTCGCGCGAGCGCGACGCGCGACCCTGTTCATGGTGCTGGCCACCGGCTTGGCCGCCGCCCTCACCCGGCGCGGCGGCGGCACCGATATCGCGCTGGGTACCGCGGTCGCCGGACGTACCGACCGGATCTTCGAGGATGTCGTCGGCTTCTTCGTCAATCCCCTGACATTGCGCGTCGATACCTCGGGCGAACCGTCTTTCACCGAATTGCTCACCCGGGTGCGCGGGGTGACTTCGGCGGCCTTCGACAATCAGGACGTGCCGTTCGAACGGGTCGTCGAAGCGGCTGCTCCAGCCCGTACCGCCGGACGGAATCCGCTATTCCAGACCGGCTTGGTGTTGCAGGGATTCCCTTGGCCCGAAATACACTTGGCAGACGTCGCCGCGGAGGTGGCGCTACCACCGACCGGGTGGGCAAAATTCGACCTGTATTTCGAATTCCGCGAGAAACGGGACGCGACGGGTGCGCCGAGCGGCCTCGCGTGCACGGTCGAATACAGTCGGGAGCTCTACGACGAACAGACCGTGCGGGACCTGCTCGTCGAAATGCGCGCGGTGCTGGACGAAGCGCTCCCGGAAGTTTCGGCCGCCACCGGTAACGGCCATCGGCCCGCCCGCGGCCCCACACTTGCCGAGTTGTTCGAGCGGGAAGTGGCCGAACATCCCGACACTGTCGCGGTCCAAGCGCCCGACGCCGAACTGACCTACCGCCAACTCGATTGCCGAACAGCACATCTGGCTCATCGGCTGATTGCCGCCGGGGTCGGCCCGGACGTACTGGTCGGCGTGGCCCTCCCCCGCTCCGCCCAGCGGATCGTCGCCACGCTCGCGGTGCTCCGCGCCGGCGGTGCCTATCTCCCACTGGATCTCGACTATCCGAGAAAGCGGCTGGAGCATATCGTGCGCGATGCCGCACCGCTATTGATCATCGTCGGCAACGACGGCGCCGAGAAATTGTCGGATCTCTTACCGACGGCGGCGACATGGAATGCCGAGTCGCTCGGGCCGCCCGACGAGCCGTCCGGCGAATTCTCGGCCGAGCACCGATCGCGGCCTGCGCATCTCGCCTGCGTGCTGTACACCTCGGGATCGACGGGCCGCCCCAAAGGAGTGCTGCTCACCCACGCCGGCATTGCTTCGTTCGCGCTGGACAGCCGCTTCGCCACCAGCGCGCACCAGCGGATGCTGCTGCACTCCCCGTTCGGGTTCGACCTGTCCACCTACGAGATGTGGGTGCCGCTACTGCACGGCGGGCAGGTGGTGGTGTTGCCGCCCGGCGACGCGGACACCCCCGCGCTGGCTCGCACCATCGAACGCGAGCGGGTCACCGCGTTGTGGCTCACCGCCGCGACGTTCCAGCTGATCGCCGCCGAGGAGCCCGGTTGCCTGCGGCAGGTCCGGCAGGTGTGGGCCGGCGGCGAGGCGGTTCCGCCCGAATCGGTGCGGCAGGTGTTCGCCGCCTGCCCGGAGATCGTCGTGGTCGACGGCTACGGACCGACCGAGGCGAGCACGCTGGTGACCTGTCACGCCGTGCACCGGGCCGACCGGCTCGGCGCGACCGTCCCGATCGGGACCGCGATGGACGGCGTCGGAACGGCCGTGCTGGACGAACGCCTGCGACCGGTGGCGCCGGGCGCGAATGGCGAACTGTACGTCTCGGGGGCCCGGATCGCCCGGGGCTATCTCAATCGCCCCGGGCTCACCGCCACCCGATTCGTCGCCGATCCCGCCGGCGCACCGGGAACGCGGGCCTACCGCACCGGCGATCTGGTGCGGACGGGTACCGATGGCCTCCTGGAGTACACCGGCCGCGCCGACGGACAGGTGAAGGTGCGCGGACGCCGGATCGAGCTCGGCGAAGTCGAGCACGCCATGAACCGGCACCCCGAGATCCGGCAGTCGGCCGTTGTCGCCGAGGGCAACTCACCGCTCGAGCGGCGGCTCGTCGGCTACTTCACCACCGACGGTGACCTCGCTACCGCGACACTGCGGACGTACCTGGCGGACCGCCTACCCCGGCACCTGGTGCCGGATCGGTTGATCCGGCTCGAACGACTGCCGCTCACACCGCACGCCAAGATCGACCGTGCCGCCCTGCGCGCCGCGACCGGCCGTCGACCCCGACCAGAAACTCTCGCAACGCTTTTCGAAAGCCGCGTCGCACAGCACCCCACCGGCACCGCCCTGAGCATCTCCGGCGGCGGCGAGGTCACCTATGCGGCGTTGAACGAGCAGGCCAACCACCTTGCCCGCCTGCTGGTTTCCCGGGGCGCCGGTCCCGAGCGGGTGGTGGCGCTGCTGCTGCCGCGGGGACGCACGCTGATCACCGCGATCCTGGCCGTCGCGAAATCCGGAGCGGCCTTCCTGCCGCTCGACCTGGACTCGCCGCCGGACCGAATCCGGTTCGTGCTCGACGACATTCGACCGCGGCTGGTTGTGCGCCTGGACGAGGGGACGGGAACCGAATGCGGCGCAGAGGAAATCGTGCTCGACCGAACCGGGGGCGCGGATCGGTGGCCGGGCCATGATCTGACCGACGACGAGCGGTGCGCCGCCCTCGCGCTGAACCAAACCGCATATGTGCTCTACACCTCCGGTTCCACCGGGACACCCAAGGGCGTCCTGATCACCCACGGCGGGATCGCCGGGCTGGTTCGCACCGCCGAAACACAGTTCCGGGCCGACGAATCCAGCAGAGTGCTGCAATTGTCCTCCCCCGGTTTCGACATCGGGATCATGGAGCTGTGTACGTCACTGCTCTGCGGCGGCACACTCGTGGTCGCACCCGCCGAACAGCTGCGGCTCGGCGCGCCGCTCATCGAACTCTGTGCCCGACAACGTGTTACGCACTTGATGCTGGCGCCCACCGCGTTGTCGGCGCTGCCCGTCGATTCGTTGCCCTCGGTTCGAGTCCTGGCCGTCGGTGCGGAGGCCGTGCCGCAGTCCCTCGCGGCCCAGTGGGCGCCCGGCCGGATCATGCTCAACGGTTACGGGCCCACCGAGGCGACGGTGTGCGTGACGCTCAGCGAGCCGCTCGACGGCAGCGTGGTACCGCCCATCGGCCGCCCGCTCCCCGGGGTCAGCTGCCACATCTTGGACGACAGCCTGCGTCCCGCGGCGAGCGGCGAAATCGGTGAGCTGTACCTCTCCGGCCCCGGCGTGGCCCGGGGATACGTCGCGCGTCCCGCGGTCACGGCCGGGCGCTTCGTCGCGAACCCGTTCGAGCCGCCCGGTGCGCGGATGTACCGGACCGGTGATCTGGTTCGCGCGCAGGACGCCGGCGACCTCGCCTACATCGGCCGCGCGGACGAGCAGATCAAACTCAACGGAGTCCGGATCGAGCTCGGCGAGATCGAGGCGGCGCTCGGCACGCATCCCGCGGTGCACGCCTGCGCCGTGACGGTCCGCGAGGACCGTCCCGGCATCCGCTACCTGGCTGCCTATTTCGTCGCCGCGCTCGGCACTGCGCCCACCCCGGCGCAATTGCGCGAGCAGCTGCGCCCGGTGCTCCCCGCGAACATGATTCCCTCACGCTACGTCGCGGTCACCGAGCTGCCCCGCACGCTGAACGGCAAGATCGATCGCACAGCGCTGCCGGAGCCACAGTCGGATCGATCCGCCGAGTCACTCGACGAGTCGAGCGAGTTGGCCGCCGAGATACGCCGCATGTGGTGCGAGGTGCTCGGCCGGGACGCGGTGGGACTCGACGAGCCGTTTTTCGAAGCCGGTGGCACTTCCCTGCTACTGGCGCAGCTGCAACAGCGTTTGACGGATCTCTTCGATGCCGAGGTCGATATCGCGGACCTGTTCGAGTACCCCACGATTCGCGCCTTCACCGCGCAGCACAGCCGGATACCGTTGCGGCAACCTACTTCTCGCGCCGATCGGGCGACCACCGAGCAACGGATCGCCGTGGTCGGTATGGCCACCCGGGTGCCGGGCGCAGCCGATATCGATCAGTTCTGGACGATGCTGACCGAGTGCGCCGAGGGAATCGTGCACGGCCCGGCCGACACCGACGGCTTCGTCGCCGCGACCGGCGTGCCACCGGGTGCTCGCGTCTTCGATGCCGAATTCTTCGGCTACTCACCGGCCGACGCACAACGGCTGGACACACAGCAGCGGTTGTTCCTCCCTCTCGCCTGGGCGGCACTGGAATACGCCGGATACGATCCGCGGGCACTGGACCGGCCGGTCGGCGTATTCGCCGGTGCGGGCCTGCCCTACGACTGGCTACGCGCCAATGATTGGCGCGGCCAACCCGATCCGGCCGCGCTGCAACGCATCGGACTGGGAAATCCGCTGCAATTCTTGAGCGCCCACACCGCCTATCGGCTCGGGCTACGCGGACCGGTGGTCACGGTCAACACCGCATGCTCCACCTCGCTGGTGGCCGTACACCTGGCCTGCGAGAGCCTGGTCGCGGGGAAATGCACGATGGCACTGGCCGGCGGAGTGAGCCTGCGACCCGACGGGGAAACCGGCTACGTCTATCAGGAAGGCGGAATCCTGTCCCCGGACGGCCGGTGCCGCCCCTTCGACGCCGACGCCCAGGGCACGATATCCACCGGCGGTGCCGGAATCGTCGTGCTGAAGCGGCTCGCGGACGCGCTGGCCGACGGCGACACCATCCACGCCGTGCTCCGGGGCTCCGCGATGAACAACGACGGCGACCGCAAGGTCGGCTTCACCGCACCCAGTGTCGACGGCCAGGCCGAATTGCTCGACGCCGCCTATCGGAGCGCGGATGTCGATCCCGCCACGATCGGCTACGTCCAAGCCCACGGCACCGCCACGGCCCTCGGCGATGTCGTCGAGGTGCGCGCGCTCGCCAGAGTCCTCGGGCGCTCCGGCGGACAGGCGCGACGCTGCGCGCTGGGCTCGGTGAAAAGCAATATCGGGCACACCGATTCGGCCGCCGGGGTGATCGGGCTGATCGCGGCGATCCTGGCGGTCCGGCACGGTCGCATCCCGGGCGTGGTGCATTACCGTCAACCCAATCCGAAGCTGCACTTGGACCGGACTCCGTTCTACGTCAATGCTCGAACGATCCCCTGGGAGACCGCCGAGGGAGCGCCCAGACGCGCTGGTGTCACGGCCATCGGACTGGGTGGCACGAACGCGCACGTCATCGTGGAGCAGGCAGCCGCACCGGACCCGCGCCCGGAACCCGAACGCCCGCAGATACTGACGATCTCCGCCAGGGATGCGGTAGCGCTGCGGCAAGCATCCGCGCGTCTCGCCGACCAGCTGCGCGACGTGGCAGGCCAGTCACTGGCCGACCTTGCTTTCACGCTCCAGAGCGGCAGGCACGCGTTCGACCATCGACACGCCGTTGCCTGCCGCACCGTCGACGAGGCGATCGAACGGCTGGGCGAAAATTACACCGTCGCACCCGCCTGCGATAAGCCGAAGGTGGCCTTCCTGTTTCCCGGCGGCGGCTCCCAGTTCCCCGCCATGGGCCGCACCCTCTACGCCGAAGAACCTGTCTACCGTGCCGCGTTCGACGAATGCTCCGAACTGTTCCGCAAGCGGCTCGGGTGCGACCTGCACGCGTTGCTCTTCCATGCCGAAACCGGTGATCGCACAGCCACATTGCTGCGCCGCCCCTCGCTCAACTTCGCGGCCGTCGTCACCACCGAAGTGGCCGTCGCGGCGCTGCTCGCGTCCTACGGCATCACGCCCGCGGCGCTGATCGGTCACAGCCTCGGCGAATTCACCGCCGCCCATGTCGCGGGCGTCCTGACGCTCCCGGACGTCGTAGACCTGGTCGCTGCCCGCGGTCTGCTGTGCGACAAGCTGCCGGCCACGGCGGTCGTTTCGGTCTCGCTCGGCGAGGACGAAGTGCGACCGATGCTCGACCCGGCGTTGTCGATCGCGACCGTGAACAGCGTCCGGCACTGTGCGATATCCGGGCCGGTGGACAAACTCGCGGAATTGCGGGAAAGGCTGCACCGCAACGGCATTCAGGTCAAGTCCGTACCCATCGACATGGGCGCGCACTCCGCTGCCACCGATCTCATCGCCGACGAGTTCGCCCGCGAATGCGCGCGCTATCGATATAGCGCACCGGTCATCCCGCTGATCTCCGGACTGAGCGGCGACTGGACGCCCACGGACGAGCCGTTCTCCCCGGACTATTGGGTCCGGCATCTGCGCGAGACCATCCGATTCGCCGACGGGTTGGACACTGTGCTCACCGATCCCGGGTTGATCGCGATCCAGGTCGGCCCCGGGCAGGCGCTGGCCCAGCTCACCCACATGCATCCGCGCTGCGGCGCGGACCGGCTGGTGCTGCCGACCGTGGTGGCCGAGCAGACCGAAACCGACACGGCCGCTGAGCTGCTCGCGCGACTGTGGGAACGCGGCGTCGACATCGACTGGGACGCAGTGCGACACGGCGCACGCCGCCGCCGGGTACCCCTGCCCACCTACCCCTTCGTGCCGGATGCAGGCACCGCGCCCGCACCACTGGTGACGCAACCTGTTGCCGCGCCGAAGCACTCCCCGCCCGATCACTTCGAACAGGTGCTGGCCGAGCTGTGGCGCGAGTTGATCGGCGTGCCCGAGGTACGCGCCACCGACGACTTCTTCCAGGCAGGCGGCGACTCGCACCTGGCCGTGGTATTCCGCAGTCGGATCAAAGATGCTCTGGGCGTCCAGGTTTCGGCGCACGCCTTCTTGCAGTACCGGACCTTCGGCGCGCTCCTGGATCAGCTGCGCCCGGCACCGGCCCCGAGGCCTGCGGAGGCGCCGGTGCTGATCACGCTTCAGCACGGCAGTCCGGACCGGGTCCCGCTCTACCTGGTCCAAGCCATCGGCGGCACCGTGTACTCCTACCGGGACCTGGTCGACTGTCTCGGCGCGGACCGACCGGTGCAGGCGTTCCGTGCCTACGGCATCGAGCCCGGCGAACCGGTCCCGGCGACCATCGCCGAGGCCGCGACCCGCAACGTCCGGGCGCTGCGCGCGGTGCACGCGGGCGGGCCGATCGTGCTCGGCGGACATTCCTCCGGCGGGGTGCTGGCACACGAGATGGCCCGGCAACTGCTCGACACCGGTGAGCCCGTCCGGCTGGTCGCCCTCATCGACACGACGACGTTCACCGACGCGCGTAAGTACAACCTGCGCAACGCCGAGGACGTGCTGGCGGCATTCGAGAGCTTCCGCGACACCGCTCCCGACGCCTGGCGCGCGTTCACGACGGCGATGAACGACGACGCGAATATCCGCGCCGTCATTGTCGCGACCAATACCGCGATCCGCGAACACGAGGCGGCCACCGTCGCGGCCGATCTGCTGTACCTGCGCGCGGCGCAGACCAATGCGGTGTTCGATCCGCACCCGGAAACCGAATGGCGGCAGCTGTTCTCGGGCCGGACCACGGTGCACACCGTCCCGGGGAACCATTTCACGGTGCTGGATCGGCCGCATGTCACCGCGGTGGCGCAGGAACTCCGCCGCGCCCTCGCCGTGTACGACACCGATTCGGCGGGAGCCGCTTCCCCCACTCCGGCCGACCTGTATGCCCTCACCCCGTCCGGGATCCGGATCGGCGGGCTCACCCTGGCCCAGACGATCGAACTGATCAGAGCGACCGGCGGCCTGCCCGAGACCACGGCACTCGACCACCACAAGCACCCCATCGAGCACAGCGAGGACCGAGGCAGGCCATGAACAATCCAGCGACCGGCGACCGATTCGCCACCTACGGTGCGACGTACGCGGAATCCGAAGAACTCCCGTTGCGCAAACATCTGGAAGCGCCGAGCTTCCTGTCCGTGCTCGGCGACCTGACCGGGCGCACGGTCCTCGACGCGGGCTGCGGCAGCGGTTTCTACGCCCGCACCTTCGCCCGGTCGGGCGCGGCGCGGGTGACCGGGCTGGACATGTCCGAAGGCATGCTGGCGGTCGCCGAGGAGCGCGAGCGGACCGACGCCTACGGCATCACCTACGTCCTCGGCGATCTCTCCGATGCCGTGCGACTCGGGCCGGTGGACATCGTCACCGCCGTCTATGTGCTGCCCTACGCGACCTCGCTCGCCCACCTGGCGGCGATGTGCCGCGGTGCCGCCGACGCGCTGCGGCCGGGCGGGCGCTTCGTCACCTTCGCCGTGAACCCCGATTTCGCCACCGATCCGGCGTGGTACGCACCGTACGGCTTCGCGTTGCGCTGTGCGCACACCGGCCAGGAGGGCGAACCGGCCACCCTCGTTTCGGGCATGTTCGATCCCCCGCTGGCGGTCGAGTTGCGCCGCTGGTCGCGGCAGGCGCACGAGACCGCTTTGCGGGCAGCGGGTTTCGACGACATCACGTGGTCGTCGCCGCAGCCGTCGGCCGCGGGGCTCGCCGAATTCGGCGCCGCGTTCTGGGAGCCGTACACCCGAATCCCGCACGCGCTCATCGTCACCGCCCGTCGGCATCGACCGGATCGAACCGGGGAGGAGTAGCCATGGCATCCGAACACGACGTGATCGTCGTCGGCGCGGGGCTCGCGGGGCTGACCGCCGCGACCACGTTGCAGCTGGCCGGACAGCAGGTCAGGCTGATCGAACGGGCGGACCGGGTCGGCGGGCTGTGCGGTAGCTTCACCCTCGACGGCTATCCGTTCACCATCGCCTGCAACGATTTCGGGCACTCCCTCGTCGATGTGCTGACCGAGCTGGGTGTACACGTCGACTTCGCCGGTCCCGGATCACTCGTCTGCACGCCGGGGCGCACCTATCGGCTGCCGATCGGCCCGGCGACGGTGTGGCCGTTGATCCGCGAATTACCCGATATCGTCCGCTTTCTGCGCGCCCTGCGCCGCAGCCTCGAATCCGACCACACCGTGTTCGTGGCAGACCTGCTCCGAAAGGTGAAAGGCCGCACGGTCGCCGACTTGATCGGCATCTGGTGCTGGGCGTTCGGCACCCCACCGAGCCGGTTCCGCAGCGACAAGTTCGCGGCGCTGTTCGCCAAAGACCCTGGCTACGGCTACGACCGGATGGTGGTCCCGGTCGACGGCCCGCAGGCCATCGCCGATGCCCTCGCCGACCGCTTCATCCAGCTCGGCGGAAAGCTGGAGTTGAGCACCGACGTGCTCGACATCGCGACCGGCACAGACGGAAAAACGGTCACCACGGCAACCGGCCGGTACCTGGCGCACCAGGTGATCTCCAGCCAACCCCGGATGGACCTCTATCCGGCGGATGCGGTGCCCGGTCTGGCGGTGGGCACCCTGCACCTCGCCACGGACCGGGACGTGCCGTTCCCCGCCGATGTGCACACGATCGCGCACGTACCACACGGCGTACCGGAGATATTGGACCGGCTCGACCGCGGCGAGCTGCCCGCCGATTTCCCGTTCAACATCTTTCCCTGTGCCGCAATCGGTTCCGACGGCCCGGACGTCCGCACGTTCAATGCCTATCTCGCCTTCCCCCGTGGGATCGACGAGCTGGATCGGCGCGAGCGGGCGCGGGTCGAGCGTTATCTGCTCACCTACATCGAGACCATGATTCCCGGCTTCACCGCGCGGATCCGATACCACCGGCTGGTGTCGCCGCGCGAGTTCGCGGTGTTGCACGGCACATCCAGCACCGCGACCCCGGTGATCATCCCGCTCGGCTTCGACAAGCCCGACGGCTACGACCCGGTCCGCGATATCCACTACATCGGCAATCACGTGCAGCCGGCGTGTGAGCACGCGTGCAGTGCCGTCGCCTCCGGCCGCCGCGCGGCGCGCGCCGTAGCGGCCACCAAAGCCCCTGTCCCGCAATGAAGAGAAAGCAGCACAACCGACCACTACAACGACTGCAGGAGCAGGTCATGAGCACCCATGACGACAATCCACTCAGACGGATCTCACTGTTCGACACCACCCTCCGAGACGGAGAGCAGGCGCCCGGCAACGCCCTGTCCCCCGCCCAGAAACTGGAGATCGCGCTCGCGCTGGAGGCCATCGGCGTCGACGTGATCGAAGCCGGGTTCCCGGCGTCGTCGCCGAGCGACTACGAGGCCACGACGCTGCTGGCCGAAGAACTGACGACGGCGCGGATCGCGACGCTCAGCCGGGCAGTGCACGAGGATGTCCGGCTGGCCATCGAGGCGGGCGGCACCGAGAACCATCACCTCCAGATCCTGGCCACCGGTAGCGAGACGCACCTGAAGTACAAGCGCGGCATCGATCAGGCCGAGGCGGTGCGCGAGGTCGTCGACACGATGCGCTACGCCCGCTCGCTCGGCGCGCAGCACCTGACGCTCGGCATCGAGGACGCGACCCGAGGTTCGGACGCGCTGCTGCGCGAGTTGATCGAGGAATCTCTCACGGCGGGCGCGGATCTCATCGCGGTCGGGGACACCACCGGATGCCTGACACCGGGCGAATACGGTGCGCTCATCGCGAAGATCCGGTCCTGGGTCGGGCCCGATATCGCGATCGGCACGCACTGCCACGAGGACCTCGGGCTGTCACTGGCCAACGCGCTGGCCGGAATTCAGGCCGGCGCCGACGAGGTGCAGGCGACCCTGGCAGGCATCGGCGAGCGGGCGGGCAACACCGCGCTCGAGGAACTCATCGCGGTGCTCACCTACAAGAGCCACGAGATCGGGGCCACCACCACGGCGAAAACCGAAGGGCTGTACCAAGCTTTCGAGGTGCTCAGCCGGGCGATCGGCTTGACCGCGCCGCGCAACAAGGCGATCTTCGGCGTCAATGCCTTTGCGACCCAAGCCGGTATCCACCAGGCGGGTATGTTGCGCGAGCCGATCACCTACGAGTACATCGAGCCCGCGCGCTTCGGCCGGACCCGCTCCATGCTGGTCGGCCGGAACTCGGGGCGTGCGGTGCTGCGCTACGTCTACCACGAGATCGGCCTGCCCGTGGACGAGTCGGTCGTGGAGCACCTCTATCAGGATTACGTCGCCAACCGCACCAATGGCGATTGCCTCGACCTGCAAGGCGTCCGCGAGTTGATCGTGCGGCTTCACCCCGCGTCGAAGGAGGTCCGGATTCCATGAGCGGCGCGCGCACTCTGATCGAAAAGGTCTGGGACGACCACGTGGTCCAGTCGATCGACGAGCGGACCGATCTGCTGTACATCGATCTGCATCTGGTGCACGAGGCCAGTTCACCGCAGGCGTTCGACGGGCTGCGGCTGGCCGAACGCCGGGTCCGCAGGCCCGATCTGACCCTGGCCGTCGAGGACCACAACGTGCCGACCCGGTCGCTGCTGTTGACCGACGCCATGGGCCGCGGCCAGGTGGAAACCTTGCGGCGCAACTGTTCCGAGCACGGCATCGAATTGTTCCGGCTCGGTGATGCCCGGCAAGGCATCGTCCACGTCGTCGCGCCCGAACGCGGATTCGTACATCCGGGCATGTCGGTCATCTGCGGTGACAGCCACACCTCGACCCACGGCGCGTTCGGTGCGCTGGCCTTCGGCGTCGGCACCTCCGATGTCGAGCACGTGCTCGCCACCCAGACCCTGCCGCTGGCTCGGCCGCGCACCATGGCGGTGGAATTCACCGGCGAGTTGCCCGATGCGGTCACGGCCAAGGACATGGTCCTGGCGCTCATCGCGCACATCGGCGCGAACGGCGCACACGGCCACATCATCGAGTTCCGCGGGCAGCCCGTCGAGCAGCTCTCGATGGAGGCGCGAATGACCATGTGCAACATGAGCATCGAAGCGGGGGCGCGAGCAGGGATGGTCGCGCCGGACGAGCACACCCTGGCCTATCTCAGCGACCGCCCCGCCGCACCGCACGCGGACGCGTGGGACGAGGCCGTCGCGCGCTGGCGCACGCTGCGTACCGATCCGGACGCGGCGTTCGACCGCACCGTCACCATCGACGTCTCCGGCTTGACCTCGTTCGTCACCTGGGGCACCAATCCCGGTCAGGCGGTACCGATTTCGGGATCGGTGCCCGACCCGGCCGAACTCACCGACCCGGTGGCGCGCGCCGCGGCCGAACGCAGCCTGGTCTACATGGATCTCGCGCCGGGCACACCCATGACCTCGGTCGAGATCGACACCGTCTTCCTCGGATCGTGCACCAACAGCCGGATCGAGGACCTGCGTGCCGCGGCCGCGATCCTGCGCGGCCGCAAGGTTTCCCCCGGGGTGCGGATGCTGGTGGTGCCGGGCTCGCTCGCGGTGCGCGAGCAGGCCGAACAGGAAGGGCTGGACGCCGTTTTCCGTGCGGCGGGCGCACAGTGGCGGCTGTCCGGATGTTCGATGTGCCTCGGCATGAACGAGGACCGGCTCGTCGGCGTCCACCGATGCGCCTCCACGTCGAACCGGAACTACGAGGGCAGACAGGGCACGCACGCCCGAACTCACCTGGTGTCGCCCGCGGTGGCCGCCGCCACCGCCGTCACCGGCCGGCTCACCGACCCGGGCACCTGGGAGCAGCGATGAGACCACTGACCGAACACGTGGGCCGCGCGATCGTGTTGCGGCGCAGCAACGTCGATACCGACCAGATCATCCCCGCCGAGTACTGCAAGCGGCTCACCAAGAGCGGATACGCGGATGTGCTGTTCGCGGGCTGGCGATCCGATCCGGACTTCGTGCTCGATCGGCCCGGCAGCGCGGGAGCGAGCATCCTGGTCGCCGAGCACAACTTCGGCACGGGCAGCTCCCGCGAACACGCGGTATGGGCATTGCGCGACTGGGGTTTCGCGGTAGTCGTCGCGACCAGTTTCGGCGACATCTTCCGCCGCAATGCCTTCAAGAACGGGTTGCTCGCCGTAGAGCTACCCGCCGATGTCGTGGGTGGTCTCTACGCCGCGATCGATCACGACCCGCGCCTGCCGATCACCGTGGACCTGCGGCACTGCGAGATCCGGGCAGGCCGAGTGCGGCACGACTTTTCCGTCGACGCGCGGGCCCGCCGGTTGCTGCTCGACGGCCTGGACGAGATCGCGGTGACGCTCGAGCGCGACGACGCGATCAGCACCTACGAACGGGCACGCGCCTACTGGCTGCCCACCGTCCGGCCGAGCGACCCGGTGCTCATCGGCGAGGCGCGGTCATGACCAGGATCGCGGTGCTCCCCGGCGACGGTATCGGCCCGGAGGTGACCGCGGAAGCGGTGCAGACCCTGGACGCGCTCGCCCTCGGGTTCGATTTCGACGTGCTCGAGCACGTCAACGCGGACAACTATCTGAAGACCGGTATCGCACTGTCGGACAACGACTTCGAACGGATAGCCACAAGCGACGCCGTCTTGCTCGGCGCGGTCGGCGACCCCAGGGCCGATCTGGCCTACGCGCGGGACGTGCTGCTGCGGCTGCGCTTCGAACTCGACCTCTATGTGAATTATCGTCCGGCCACGCTCTGTCACGATCGGCTCAGCCCGCTACGCGAAGCGTCCCGGCGCGCGATCGACTGCCTCGTGATCCGGGAGAACACCGAGGGGCTCTACGCGGGAATCGGCGGCCGATTGCGCCCGGCGACCACCTACGAGATCGCGATCGACGCGGAAACCAGTACCTACCACGGTGTCTCGCGCATTCTCGAGTTCGCGTTCACCGTCGCGCGGCGCTCGGTGTGCCTGGTGGACAAGTCGAACGCGGTCCGCCACGGCGGCGCGCTGTGGCAGCGCTGCTGGGCCGAGGCCCGCGAAAAGTATCCCGCGATGCCGGCGCGGCATCTGTACGTCGACGCGGCGGTCATGCACCTGGTGCACGATCCGACCGCGTTCGACGTGATCGTCACCAACAACTCCTACGGCGACATCCTCAGCGACCTCACCGCCGAACTGGCGGGCGGGCTCGGCACCGTCGGTTCGGCGAACATCAACGGCAGCAACGGTTTCGGGCTCTTCGAACCCGTGCACGGCTCCGCCCCCGACCTCGCGGGGCAGGGCCGCGCCGATCCGATCGGCGCGGTGCTGACCGGTGCGCTTCTCGTCGAACACCTCGGTCACGATGACGCCGCCCGCGCGATACGGGCGGCTGTCGGGCAGGTGATCGCGGACCGCCAGGTGACGCCCGACCTCGGCGGGCACCTGTCGACGAAGGACGCCGGGGCGGCGATCCGCGCACAGCTGAGCGGAGCGCAGCGGAGGACCGGGACATGACGGCCCCGCCGGGCCCTCCGCCGGCCACCAGAGTCGCAAACCTGGCCTCCGGCCAGCTCTTCCGGCTGCTGAGCGAGGCGCGGGCGTGCGCGGCCATCGATCTCGCGCTCGGCGTGCCGCAGGAGCCGTCCACGCCGTCGGCCATGATCGATGCCGCCTGTGCGGTGCTACGCGGTGGACAGCACCACCAGTACGCGAACCCCTTCGGAAATCCTTTGCTGCGCAGAGTGATCGCGGAGAGTTCGGCCACTCCGGCGGATCCCGAGACAGAGATCACCGTCACCGTCGGCGCGACCGAGGCCCTGCACGTCGCGGTGCTCACCGTTGTCGACCCGGGTGACGAGGTGATCCTGTTCGAACCGATCTACGACAACTTCCTCAGCGCTATCGTGCTCGCGGGCGGCATACCTCGACCGGTGCGGCTGCGCGCGCCGCAATGGCGCCACGATCCGGCCGAATTGCGCGCCGCCTTCGGCCCGCGCACCCGCGCGATCATCGTGTCCACTCCGAACAACCCCACCGGCCATATGCTTTCGCCCGCCGAATGGTCCGAGATCGCCGAGTTGTGTCAGCGGTGGAATGCCGTCGTGATCTCCGACGAGATCTATCGCGGCTACGTCTACGACGGAAAGCGACACGTCTGCGCCGCCGATATCCCCGCCCTGCGCGACCGCAGCTTCATCGTGGATTCACTGTCCAAGAGTCACGCTGTATGTGGCTGGCGCATCGGCTATCTCAGAGCTGCCGCACCGTTGACCGCGGCGGCGCGACGCGTCCACACGGCCGTCTGTGGCGGCACCGCAGCACCCCTGCAAGAGGCGGTGGCACGGGCGGCCGCCGCCGACCCGCACTTCCCTCGGCCGAGCATCGACCTTCAGGCGCAACGGGATCGGGCCGTCGAGGTGTTCGCCGCCTTCGGCTTCGGTTGCCTCGCCCCCGACGGCGGCTGCTACGTGATGGCCGACATCACCTCGGTCACCGATTCCGACAGCGAAACCTTCAGCCGTCACCTGCTCCGCCATCCCGGCGTCCTCGTCGTCCCCGGCAGCTACTTCCGCCTGAACGCCACCGGTCGCGACACCTTCGTCCGGATCGCCTTCAACCGCCCGCTCCAGGTCTTCGATGATGTCGAAAAGCGGCTCGGCACCGCGCCACTCACGCCCGCACCGCTTCGTGGCTGACCTGCCGCCGCCCCGGCGGCAAATTCCCGATTCCAGTTCTCCGGCAGGCACAAACGTTTCTTGTGGACCCACCAATAATGGCTGTTTTCCCCATGCGAATTTTCGCCATAACGTTGCGGGAGTCTACTGACGAGTACAACCAGATCGGAGTTCGAAAGTGGCACAGAGTTTGCAGGGCAAGTCCGCTGTAGTCGCGGCAGGCGCGAAGAATCTGGGTGGGCTGATCAGCCGCACGCTGGGCGAACGTGGCGTCGACGTGGTCGTGCACTACAACAGCGACAGCACCGAGCCGGACGCCGACAAAACTGTCGCCGCGATCGAGGCCGCGGGCGCCAAGGCCGTGAAATTCCAAGCGGACCTGACGGTTCCGGCGAATGTGGAGCGGCTTTTCGAAGTCGCCGTCGACGCATTCGGTGGCGTCGATATCGCGGTGAACACCGTCGGAAAGGTATTGCGGAAGCCGATCATCGAGACGACCGAGCAGGAATACGATTCGATGTTCGCGATCAACGCGAAATCGGCGTACTTCTTCCTCAAGGAGGCGGGCAAGCGGCTCAACGACAACGGTCGCGTCGTCACCGTGGTCACCTCGCTGCTCGCGGCGTTCACCGACGGCTACTCCACCTATGCGGGTGGCAAAGCGCCGGTCGAGCACTTCACCCGGGCGGCGGCGAAGGAGTTCGCACCGCGCCTGATCTCGGTGAACACCGTCGCGCCCGGCCCGATGGACACCCCGTTCTTCTACGGTCAGGAAACGCCGGAGCGCGTGGAGTTCCACAAGTCGCAGGCGCTCGGCAATAGCCTGACCAAGATCGAGGACATCGCGCCGCTGGTGGAATTCCTGGTCGGCGACGGCTGGTGGATCACCGGACAGACCATTCTCGCCAACGGCGGCTACACCACCCGCTGAGGCGAGACCGAGGACACCATTCGCGCCTGGACCAGGCCGCTCCGACGACTGACCGGCTGCCCGACGGGCGGCCGGTCAGTCGTTGCCGGACCGTGCGCTGAGCAACAGGTCACGCACGTCGGAGGTGGTGTGCGGCAACCACAGTGCCTGGGTCGCCGCCACCGGGCCCTCTTTCAGTTCGATCACCTGCACCCGGCCCCCGAGCGCGGGTCCGGCGGGGGCGGTGACGATGGCGACGTGCTCGGTGTCGACCACCGCCGTCACCGGGGGTGTGCCCTGGATGTGATTGACGACGAACCGCGGCTCGAAACCGGCTCGGCGGCAGGTGCTGAGGATGAAATCGGTGTAGTACGACGCGCCCGGCGGCGCCCAGATGACGATCTGCTCGTCCTGGAGGTCGCACACCGTGACCGCGGCACGATCGGCCAGCCGATGTGTCCGGGCGACCGCCACGCGGACCTGGTGGTACGCGATCACCGCGGCCGCCAGATCGGGCGGATTCGCTACCGCCCGCCGCAAGGCGACGTCGATCGTCCCCTCGTGCAGGGCCTGGGCCAGGGCGTCGGGGTACATCTGGCGCACGGTGACCGACACGTCCGGGCGGCCGGTCCGCACGGGTGCCAGCAGGTCGTACACCTCCTCGGCGGTGATCGCCGGGGTGTGCCCGACTACGAAGGTCGGCGGCGCGGCGATGCCCGCCTCGTGCGTACGGCGAGACAGCGCGTCCGACGCCGCCAGCAGCGCCCGCGCCCCGTCGCGCAACACCCGGCCCGCCTCGGTGAGTACCAGTTGCCTGCCGCTTCGATCGAACAGCTCGACCCGGAGTTGCTTCTCCAGCTGGCGCACGGAACTGCTCAACGCCTGCTGGGTGAGGTGCAGCTCCGCCGCCGCAGCAGTGAAACCGGCCAGCTCCGCGACCGCCAGGAACTGGTGCAGCCGATGCAGATCCAGCACTCTGCCGCTGGAGCCCAACTCGACCGGAACCATGCGATCCATCGTAAGGCGAGCTCGAGCGGGGCTCGGTCGCTGATGCTGGAAGTTCGCGGTCGGTACCTTCGAAGCATGGAACTCGGGCGCTTCGGCGATGCATGGCTATTGGTGACCCGCGTACCAGACCGGCCGCCGCCGGACTGACCCTGACGATGGTCGGCGCGCTCTGGTTCTCGGTGGCGCCCGCCATCGCCGCGAAGGCGACGACGACCTTCGGCTTTCTCGGCAACTTCTTCTACGCCTCGGAGTGGCTGTTGATTCTGGCCCTGGCGGCGATCGTGCTGACCGGAACCGGTCGCCTCAGTGCGGACGCCGCACTGGGCCGTCGCCGGTAAAACACGAGTGCGCGTTCGGATCGAACGATAATTCCCTTGAAGTGTACGAAACTGTCTCGTACGCTTCACGGCATGATCAGAGGGCAACAACGAGTCGATGCGATCCTGGCGGCGACGCTGGATCTGGTCGCCGAACAGGGCTACCCGGCCCTGACCATGGACGCGGTGGCGGCGCGGGCCAATGCCAGTAAGGCCACCATCTATCGCCGTTGGCGCAACAAGGCCGAACTGGTCAAGGCGGCACTGGACGCCTACGACGCCGACCACAACGCCGCCATCCCGGTCACCGGCACCTTGCGCGGGGATCTGCTGGCCGTCCTGGAAGCGTTGTGCACCAAGGCTTCCGAGCGCTACACCACGATGATCGGCGGGTTGGTCGCCGCCATGCAGTACGACACGGACCTCGCCGCCGCGCTGCGCGAGCACATCGAAGACGAGGAACTGTCTCCCTTCCACGATGCACTGCGGCGCGCGATGGACCGCGGCGACCTGCCCGCGGACACCGATGTCGATCTGATCCACGACGTCGCCGAGGCGATGATGTTGCGCCAGACCCAACTCGGTTCCGGATTCGACGACGCGTTCATCGCCCGCCTCGTCGACGACGTCCTACTCGTTCTACTCCGGCACGAAGGAGTAACCCGGTGACGGTAGTGATCGTCGGGGCAGGCCCGACCGGACTCACCCTCGCGTGCGATCTCGCGCGTCGTCAGGTGCCGTTCCGCCTGCTGGACAAGGCGCCGGGCGTGTTTCCCGGCTCGCGTGCGAAGGGATTGCAGCAGCGCACGCTCGAGGTCTGCGCCGACCTCGGCGTGCTCGACGCCGTCCGCGCCGGCGGTGCACCCTTCCCCGAGTTCCGCCTGTACCGGGGACGGGAGGTGCTGTGGGAACGGTCCCTCTCCGAAATGCTCGGCACGCCAGAGCTTTCGGCCTCGGTCACCGTGCCGTTCCCGGATCCCTGGCTGATTCCGCAGTGGCGGACCGAGGAGATTCTGCACCGCCGCTTGGTCGAACTGGGCGGGCAGGTCGAGTGGAACACCGAAGTCCTCGCTGTGGACCAGGATGCCGACAGCGTCATCGCGCACACGGCGAACGGCCCGATCGAGGCCGCCTATCTGGTCGGCACCGACGGCGGGCACAGCACCGTTCGCAAGGCGATCGGGGTCGACTTCATCGGCGACGCCGCCGAATCCGAACGCACCCTGATCGGCGACGTCCGGGTACGCGGTCTCAACGGGCGCTACTGCCATATCCTCACCGGCGGTGGTGATGTGGGCCAACGATTTTCGCTGTGGAACCTGCCCGGCAGCGACTATTACCAGTTCGTCGTGTCGCTACCGGCCGAGCAGACTCCGGAGCTGACGTTGGACGCGGTACGGCGGCTGTGCGCGCAACGCAGCGGCCGCACCGATCTCGAGCTGTTCGACCTGCGCTGGATCTCGCTGTACCGCTTGAACGTTCGCATGGTCGACCGGTATCGGGTCGGGCGGGTGCTCCTAGCGGGCGACGCGGCGCATGTCCATTCCTCGGCCGGCGGCCAGGGACTCAACACCGGGATACAGGACGCGTACAACCTCGGCTGGAAGCTCGCGGCCGCCGTCGACGGCACCGACCCCGGGCTCCTGGAAACCTATGCGGCCGAGCGGATGCCGGTCGCCGCGAACGTCCTGGGCCTGAGCTCGCTGCTGCATCAGCAGGATTTCCGCGGCGGCAGCACCGCACCCGCGATCCACCAGCTCGATATCTCCTACCGCGACGGCCCGCTCGCCCTCGACGACCGCGCCGACCCCGGCACGCTCCGCGCCGGAGACCGCGCACCCGACGGTCTCCTGCCCTCCGGCACAACACTTTTCGACGCCTTCCAGGGACCGCACCACACCCTGCTCGCGTTCGACGCCCCCACCCCGAACCTCGGCCTGCCGACGCTCACCCTGTCCCCGTGCGAAGGCTACGACGTCTCCCCCGGCACCTACGTCCTCGTCCGCCCCGACGGCTACATCGGCGCGATCACCGAAAACGCGGCGGTCCTCGCGCAATACCTGCGTGTTTGAGGTCGGTGCGCGGGGGTAGGACGCCGCAATGGTGCGCAGTGATCGAATTGCCGAGCCGTGGGGTGTCCGGACGCCGTACGGGCGCGGTGAAAAGTGGCCTGTTCGGACCGACATGTTCCTCGAAGACGGGGTCCGCGCGGAAACGGTCGACCGATGGGTGCCGTCGGCGTCGGTACTGCATTCGAACGGCGACGCGATGGATATCGCGGTGCGCGACGGCCGGGTCGTCGGCGTCCGGGGACGGGCGGACGACCGGGTGAACCACGGCAGGCTCGGCCCCAAGGATTTGTTCGGCTGGCAGGCCAATCGTTCCGCGCAGCGGCTGACCCGCCCGCTCGTCCGGGTCGACGGGCAGTTGGTCGAGACGGACTGGGACACCGCGATGGATCGCATCGTGCGACACAGCCGCGAACTGCTCGCCGGGCCCGGGCCCGAGGCGATCGGGTTCTACACCAGCGGCCAGCTCTTTCTCGAGGAGTACTACACGCTCGGGGTGATCGCGCACGGCGCCATCGGCACCCCGCACGTCGACGGGAACACCCGCCTGTGCACCGCGACCGCGGCCGAGGCGCTCAAGGAGTCGTTCGGCAGCGACGGCCAGCCGGGTTCCTACACCGATGTCGACCATGCGGACGCGATCGCGCTCTACGGACACAACGTCGCCGAAACCCAAACCGTGCTGTGGGCGCGGATCCTGGATCGGCTCGCCGGCTCGGACCCGCCCGCCCTGCTGTGCGTCGACCCGCGGCCGACCTTGGTCGCCCAGCACGCCACCGTCCATCTCGCGCCGTTGCCGGGCACGAATATGGCGCTGATGAACGCGCTGCTGCACGAGTTGATTGCGCACGATCAGCTAGACCACGAGTATCTCGCCGCGCACACCGTCGGCTTCGACGCACTCGCCGAACTGGTGGCGTCCTGGACGCCGGAACGGGCCGGGCACATCTGCCGCCTCGAGCCGCGCGAGATCCGGCGGGCGGCGCAACTGCTCGGCACCGCGCCGCGACTGCTCTCGACCGTGCTGCAGGGCGTCTACCAGTCTCATCAGGCCACGGCGGCCGCCGTGCAGGTCAACAATGTGCACCTGCTGCGCGGCATGCTGGGCAAACCCGGGTGCGGTGTGTTGCAGATGAACGGGCAGCCCACCGCGCAGAACACCCGCGAATGCGGAGCCGACGGGGACCTGCCGGGCTTCCGCAACTACGCGAACGCCGAGCACGTCGAGGAGCTGGCGCGGCTGTGGGATGTCGCGGCGGAGGACATCCCGCACGACGGTCCGCCGACGCACGCGATGCAGATGTTCGAGCTGGCCGAAAAGGGCTCGTTACGCCTGCTGTGGGTCTCAGCGACGAATCCCGCGGTATCCCTGCCGCAGTTGGCCCGGATCCGCCGCATTCTGTCCCGGCCCGATCTGTTCCTGGTGGTCCAGGACATCTTCCGCACCGAGACCGCGGAACTCGCCGATGTCGTGCTGCCCGCGGCGGCCTGGGGCGAGAAGACCGGCACGTTCACCAATGCCGATCGCACCGTGCATCTTTCGGAGCAGGCGGTGGTGCCGCCGGGTGCGGCCCGCGCCGATCTGGACATCTTCCTGGACTACGCGCGCCGCATGGACTTCCGGGATCGTTCGGGAAACATGTTGCCGCCGTGGACAGATGCCGAGACCGCCTACGCGGCGTGGCAGCGATGCAGTGCGGGGCGGCCTTGCGACTACACGGCGCTGAGCTACGCGAAACTTCGTGCGGGCGGCGTGCAGTGGCCGTGCACCGAGGCGCGACCCGACGGCACCGAACGGCTCTACACCGACGGACATTTCCCCACCGAACCCGACTATTGCGAGAGCTTCGGCAAGGACTTGGTCAGCGGCGCGCCGGTCGGCGAAAACGACTATCGCGCACACGATCCGCACGGCCGCGGGATCATCAAGGCCGCCGACTACCAGCCGCCCAACGAGCCCCCGTCCGCGGGCTATCCGCTCGTCCTGATCACCGGCCGCACGCTCTACCACTTCCACACCCGGACCAAAACCGCGCGCGTACCACAGCTTCAGGACGCCGCCCCGCAGGTGTGGGTCGAGTTGTCCGCCGACGACGTGGCCCCGGCCGGCATCACCGAAGGGGACCTGGTCGAGGTGTACTCGGCGCGCGGGGCGGTGCGCGGCCGTGCCCGCATCACCGCGATCCGTCCGGGGGTGGTGTTCCTCCCGTTCCACTACGGCTACTTCGACGATGAGGGTGAACACGACAGGGCCGCAAACGAATTGACCCGCACCGAACTCGACCCGGCTTCGAAACAGCCGCTGTTCAAGACCGCGGCCGCGGCCATCCGGCGCATCGAGCCCGGCACCGGTCCGGCCCCGGCGCCGACCACCACGGCGTCGAAGCCGTGCGGCGCGGCCGTACCCGAGACCGTCGGCGGACCGGCCGCGCTGGCCGAGCACGACCTCGGCGGGTGACATCGCGCCGCGCTCAGTCGGCCAAGGCTTCGGTGCGCAGCGCGTCGAGTGTCCGCGACAGGATTCGGGAGATCTGCATCTGGGAGACCCCGCACTGCTGACCGATCTGCGCCTGGGTGAGCCCCTCGAAGAAGCGCATGTGCAGGATGCGACGCTCCGCCTCGGGCAAGGCCGCCAGCAACGGCGCGACGGCGAGGGCATTCTCGGTGAGTTCGTAGTTCCCGTCGTCGCCACCCAGGTTCTCGGCGAATGCCGCAGCGCCCGTATCACTTCCGGCGTCGGCCGCCGGATCCAGCGAATCGGTCCGGTAGCAGTTGGTGGCGATCAGCGCCTGGGTCACCTCGGTCAGATCCAGGTCCAGCTCGATCGCGAGTTCCATCGCCGTCGGCGGGCGGCCGAACCGGTGCGACAGCAGTTCCACCGTCGGCCCGATCCGCTGCTGAGTTTCCTTCACCCGGCGCGGCACCCGGACCGCCCAGGTGTGATCACGGAAATGCCGCCGTACCTCGCCCATGATCGTGGGCACCGCGAAGGCGAGAAACGGGCTGCCCCGGGACGGATCCAAACGATCGACCGCCAGGACGACGCCCACGGACGCGATTTGATAGAGGTCGTCGTAGGTCTCGCCGCGACCGCTGAAACGCCGCGCGATGTGATCGGCCAGCGGCAGGCAGCGGCGCACGATCGTGGCACGCAGCTCCGGGTGACCCGGATCGTCACTATCCAGGTCCGACAGTTCCAGCAGTGCCGGTTCGATGTCGTCGTAACTGTCCGCGCCGTGCCGTCGGTCGGCGGTCTTTCGGGTTGCCGAGAAAGCAGCCATTACGGAGACCTCGCTTCGGTTCGTCGCACGGAACCGCAGCGACACCGTGGACTCGATGTCGAGGCGTCCGCGATGCGCCGTACGTCAATCCTGCTCGACGCGAAGCGCGGCGTCAGTGCGCTGAACGAAGCAGGCGAGCCGTCGCGGTCCACAAAACGAAGGTCACCGCGCTACGGCTCAGACCGCGCGCCCGGTGGCCTCGGACAAGGCGACGAGCACCTGGTGGAAGTCCGGCGCGACCAGCACGCGCTCACGGATCAGCACAGTGGGCACGGTGCGGTTCCCATCGGCCACCGACAAGACGTAAGCCGCTGCCGCGGTGTCGCTTTCGACATCGATCTCGGTGAAAACGACACCGACGCCCCGCAGTTGACGTTTGAGTCGCCAGCAGTACGGGCACCAGGCGGTCGTGTAGACCACCACCTCGGGTTGTTCGATGTTCGGCATCGGATCCACCTCCTGAAGTCAGCGCAGCCGAGCACGCAGGGTGTCGACACCGGGGCCGTGCAGATCCGCCAGCGCGGCGGCACGGCCCGCGATGGCCATGAAGATGGCTTCGCCAGGGCCGGTCACCGCGGGCCCGGTACCGTGTTCCCAGTCGACATCCGTTGCGGCGAAACGCAATCCCCGCATGCGCGGGCCGGGTCGCAGGAACGGGTCGGGGTGGCGCAGCAGGGTGAGCAGGCGATCGGCCGGTACGGTGCGCGGGCGCGCGAGCGGGCGGCGGATGTCCTGGTGATGAATCATCAAGTCCGCCAGCACGTTTCTCGGTGCGACCCGGGCGCCCAGGCCCTGCCCGTGGATCGATTCGAACGCGGCCAGCAGTTCGCCGGTCGTCTTGGTCGCGCCGCGGCGGATGTAGAGCTCGTTCAGCCGGTCCATCGACCCCCCGCTGCGGACGATCTCGAAGACGTACCGCAGCGGTGGGGTCGCCTCGTAGAGCACATGGGCCACGACATCACGGACCCGCCACCCGGCGCAGAGGGTCTCGGTTTCCCACTCCTGCGGCGTGAGGGTACGCAGCAGGTCGGCGACGTCCCGATACTCCTGCGCCAGCATCGCCCTGGTGCCGGTCTGCACTGCGGTCATGGCAGCTCCTGATCCACGGAAGGTCGACGTCCACCCACAATGTAATCGCCGATCACTTTGTTACTATAATTCACAGACGACAGGTCGCTGTCAATGGCACGCCGGCGTGGGCACTGTTCACAGTGTGATCAGCTTGTACGGGCAACGCTAGACTGCTCCGCAGCAGCCGCGAGCCCTCCGGAAAGGACCACCGATGCCCACCACCCCCGCCGCTACGCCGGGCCGGGCCACCAGACGGAGCGAACGCCGCGCCGAGACCATCGCCGAGATCAAATCCCTTGCCCGCGGGCAACTGGAGACCGAAGGCACCGGCGGCCTTTCGCTGCGCGGCATCGCGCGGGCGATGCGCATGTCCCCCGCGGCGATCTTCCGCTACTTCGACAACCAGTCGGCGCTGATCACCGCGCTGTGCGTGGACGCGTACGACAGCATGGCCGATGCGATCATCGCCGCGCAGCAGGACGCCGGCCCCGAACCGGCGGCGCAGTGGCGCGCCTGCTGCGACGCCGCCCGGCAGTGGTCGCTGCACAACCGAGCCGACTTCGCCCTGATCAACGGCACGCCGATCCCCGGCCACCAGGCCCTGCCCGAGGAAACCGGGCCCGCCGCCGGCCGGACCGTCATCGCCCTGGGCGCCGCCTACCTGTCCGCGGTCAGCTCCGGGGCCGCCGACCCCGAACGAACCGCGGTGCCCCCCTTGGCGATCGGCCCGCTGATGAACGCCCTGCTGGACGGCGAAACACTGCCCGCCACTCCCCTGCCCGGCATCGTCGCCAACGCCTGGGCCTCGATCCTCGGCTTCATCTCCGCCGAAATCTTCGGCAGCCTCACCGCCCTGATCCCCGACACCGACCCCCTGTGGCACAGCCACGTCACCACCGTCATGCGCGGCATGGGCTTCCAACAACCCTGACGCGCGTTATCGGGTGAGGGTGGATGGGACCGGGGTGGGGGCGGGGCCGCCGCCGGGGAAGGGTTCGGTGGTGGAGCAGGCGAGGGTGACGACGGTGTATCCGTCGCCTACGCCGAGCAGCACGTCGAGCAGGTAGCCGTCGGCCGGGCGGACCTGGGTCTCGGTGGCGCCGTTGGGGTATGGGGGTTTGCGGACGAGTTCCCAGCCGAAGGATTCCCACGCGGCTTCGGCGCCCGCGTAGACCGCCGACGAGCTGTCGCTCAGCAACCGGTAGCCCAGCGAATAGTGCTCGGCGCGCGGCAAGAAGGCGCTGCCGGTACCGGTCTGCAGGATATGCCCGGGCGGCAGCGAACTGTCAGGTGCCGCCTCGAGGTAGGTGCCTTCGGGCATGGCCCGGATGGTCTGCAACAGATAGTCGAGGCAGGTATCCCGCGCTTGCTGCGCATTGACGGGTGCCGCGTGCGCGGGCGCGGCGCAGGCCAGGATCGCGAGCAGTGCGCCCGGTACCGCCCTCATGACGAGTTTCTTCATCGGACTCACATCCTAAAATCCAAATTACCGAATGTTGCTGATCGGTAGCCTAGCACTCGATCGGACGAATCGGCGCGGATTTCGCTGGAGTCGGAACGACTGCCGGACGCGAGCGCCCAGACCGGGGGTCAGCCCCCGTCGGGCAACTCCGCGTGCAAGTTCAGCTCGATGCCGAGCCCGCGGAGCCGATGGTCGATCAGCAGCCACGCTTCGGTGGCGAGCTGCTCGATCAGCTCGTTCCTGCTCATGCCGCGATGCACCAGCCACCAGCGCACCGAGGCATCGATGAGACCGAGCAGGGCGACGACCAGACGATCGGCCGCCAGTGGATCGGCGCCGAACTCCGGCATGTAACGGGTTGCGGCGGCGGAGATCTCGGCGGCGAACGCACTGCCGCCGACCCGCGGCTCGTCACTGCCGTGCCGATAGTTGCGCTCCAGCAGGAACCGGTACAGGTTCGGGTGTTCATCGGCCCAGCTGATGTGCTCGGCGATCGGCGCCCGGATGATCGCGTAGGGCGAGCCCTCGATCTCGAGCGCCGCCCGGATCTGCCGCTTCAGATCGTCGTACGCACGGCGGGCCACGGCCAGATCCAGCTCTTCTTTGCTGGCGAAATGCCGGTAGACGTGGCTGCGCGCCAAACCGGCCCGATCCGCGATCTGGCCGGTCAACGCGTCGGGCCCGTGCTCTTCGATGGCCGCGATGGCCGCGTCCACGATGACCCGTCGCCGCTCGTCCCGGCCCGGCGCCCGGCTCGTCGAGCGCCGCGCCGCGGCGGTGTCGGTCCAGCGTCGTTCTGCCACGAGGTCTCACGGTATCGGAATGCGGGCAGCTCGACGGGCAGGAACTCTTGCCCGCACGGCGTAGGTGGTACATGCTGTACCCGCCGGGTACATGCTGTACCCGCAAACACTGGTTACATATATCCAGCGTTGGCGCCCGAACCAAAGGAGACTCGATGGCCGCCTACCGGTCGAGTTGGATGAACGACGACCTCGACGCGCTGCGCGAGCTCGCCCAAGCCTTCTTCGCGAAAGAGGTCACGCCGAACATCGAGAAGTTCATCGGCCAGCACCATGTCGACCGCGACCTGTGGACCAAGGCGGGCGAACTCGGCCTGCTGTGCCTGTCCATTCCCGAGGAATACGGCGGCGGCGGTGGCACATTCGCGCACGAGGCGGTGCTGATCGAGGAGCAGGCCAAGGCCCTCGACACCGCGTGGGGCGCCAGCCTGCACAACGGCATCGTCGCGCACTACCTGCTCGCCTACGGCACCGAGGAGCAGAAACGACAGTGGTTGCCCAAGATGGCCACCGGCGAGGTGGTCGGCGCGATCGCGATGACCGAGCCCGGCACCGGCTCGGACCTGCAGAACATCAAGACCAGAGCGGTCCGCGAGGGCGACGAGTACGTCGTCAACGGATCCAAGACCTTCATCACCAACGGCGCACAGGCCGACCTCATCATCGTGGTGGTCAAGACCGATGCCACGCAGGGCGCCGCGGGCGTCAGCCTGGTACTCGTCGAGGCCGAACGGGCCGGGTTCCGGCGCGGCCGGGTGCTCGACAAGATCGGCCAGAAAGGCCAGGACACCTCGGAGCTGTTCTTCGAGGACGTTCGGGTACCGGTGACCAATCTGCTGGGCACCGCCGAAGGCCAGGGCTTCGTCCAGCTGATGCAGCAGCTGCCGCAGGAGCGCCTGATCATCGCGGTCGGCGCGGTCGCAGGCATGGAAACCGCGCTGGCGCACACGATCCGCTACACCAAGGAGCGCGAAGCGTTCGGCCGCACCATCTTCGGCTTCCAGAACACCAAGTTCAAGCTCGCCGAGGTCGCGACCGAGACCAAGATCGCGCGTGTGTTCACCGACGACTGCATCGTCAAACATATTGCGGGCGAACTCGATATCGCCACCGTCGCGATGGCCAAGTGGTGGACCACCGAGCGGGCGATGTCGGTCGCCGGCGAATGTCTGCAACTGCACGGCGGTTACGGGTACATGACCGAGTACCCGATCTCGCGCATGTGGGTGGACAACCGGGTGCAGATGATCTACGCGGGCACCAACGAGATCATGAAGGAGATCATCGCCCGGACGTTGTGAGCGGCATCGCCTGCCGTGGTCCGGTCGATCAGCGTCCCGGGGTCTGCCCGGGACGCAGTGCCGGACCGCAGGAATCGGACGCGCGGAAGCCTGGCCAGAGCGGCGGCAAGACGCGGCCCGCGTAGTCACGCAGCTGTTGCAGTTGGTTCTCGTCACGCACCACGTCTTTGCGGACCCAGTCCTCGTCCGGGCGGTCCGGGTCCGGGGAGCGATGAATTCGGTAGTAGTCGCGCTCGATTCGCGGATCGATGGTGATCTGATTGCCCATCCAGGCGCCGTGTGTGTGCACGAAGGTGGGTTCGATCTCGTCGAAGATGTAGTCGCTGAGATCGGTGGGGTCCTTGCCCGCATAGATATTCGCGATCCGGGCTTCGACCAGCCCGGCCATATCGATCAGCCGCAACCGCGAGGTCAGCGAGCTGCCGCCCATGTCGGGGGTGAACAACGACCCGTGGTCGAGTTCCAGGATATCGGCGTAGCCGTTGAAGACCTCCCCGAAGCGCAAGACGATCCAGCACAGCGGCACATCGGAATTCGCGCGATACGAGCCGGACGCGTCGGCGAACGCGACGCCCGACGGGATCAGCGCGCCGACCAGGGCGAGCACGACCAGCACCCGGCGGTACAGGTGCAGCTTCGCCAGCAGCTCGCCCGCCGAGATCGCGAAGACGAGGGCTCCGAGCGCCCACACCGGGGTGGCGAAGCGGAATTGAGCCATCCAATCCGGTTCCAGCACACAGTAAGCGACCATCGCCAGGGCCAGCGGCACCAGTAGCGCGACGGCGCCGTCCCGCCACTTCCCCGGCGAAGCCAAGGCGAGCCCGACCACACCGACCGCCAGGATGACGGCGGGGGCGCCGGCGTACTGCACCAGATCGCCGATCCTGCTGAGGTCCTGCACGCTGGGCATTTCCTGGTTTTTCGCGACCGCGGTGTTCGCCACCAGCCTGCCGAACTCGCTGTAGCGCCACGCCAGGTAAGCCCCGAACGGAAGCGCGAACGCCAGTCCCGAGTACAGCACCCCGCGCAGCGCGGCGGTCCACGTCGCGCGCCGCACCAGCAGCAGCGAAATCGCCGGGTAGGCAACGAGATAGATGAGGCCGTCCGGGCGGGTCAAGGCGGCGAACGCCGCTATCGCCCCGGCGAGCACGGCCGCCTTGGGCGTCCACAACCGCTCGTCCAGCACGGCGCGAAACAGGTGCACCGCCAACGCGCACGCCGCCAACGCGAACAACGAGTTCTCCAGCCCGGAGAAGCACCAGATCACGAAGGAAGGGATCGCGGCCAGCAACACCCCCGCCGCGAAGGTGACCAGCGCCGGCCAGCGCGAGACTCGCCGGGCCGCGAGGTAGCAGGCGGCGAGAATGCCCGCACAGCACAGCAGCGCAACCGCTTTCGGGTACAGCACGTAGTCGGGCACGCCGAAGATGCTGCCGCGATCGAAAAGTCCACACCAGGAGCCCACCACGAGCACGAAAAGCCAAGTGGGATTGGAGAACCCTTCGACGGGTGGTGCGCCCGGCTGCAGCACCGGCCCCAGACCCGCGGCGACACTGCGGGCGTAGGCGAACGTGATGCCCGCGTCGTCGACCATCCAACTGCCGTACTTGCTCGCCCGCCAGCCCAGTACCAGGGCACCGCCCGCGATCGCCGCCACCGCGGCCCACCACGACCAGCCCCCTCGTTGCCGCAAGCCTGCCCACCATTCGACCGAAGCTTGCAACCGCGCTCTCAACACCCCTACCAATCCGTCAACCGGCCGCCAAACTTACCCGACCGGCGTCGGCAAATCAGCACCGGTGCGGGCGGCGACCGGCCCCGTCGACACGCGATGCCGGGGTCTGGGCATTGGAACTCTGCACGCGGGACATCGCGGAGCTACCCGCGCAAACGGTCGGTAAACGAGATGTCCGGGCAACCGCCGTACGCGCCGACGACCTCGGTTTGCTCGAGAAAACCCCGGGTAGATCGGCATCGACTCAGCCACATGATCGTTTGGAAAAGGGGTGCAATGCCATGCAGATCGACACAGGTAGGCCGCCCGTTCACCACGATGTCGGCATCGGTGTCCAGCTCGGCTTCGAAGCGGTTCGCTACGCCGGGACCTCGGCATGACCGCCGTCGCCGATGCGCGAACGCAGGTACGGAACGCGACATTGCGCGTCGCGTCGGTGCCTGCCTCGCACGTCTACGTCCGGCACCTGTCCCCGCTCGACGGGGCCGACGGGGTTGTGCGGCTACCGGATCCGCGACCGGCCGACGGCCGCACGGTGCCGGGCGGTTGGTGGCCGCCGGTCATGCTCGATCCGCAGTGGATCCGGCGCAACCACCGGCGCTTCGACGTCTTCCACGTGCACTTCGGCTTCGACTCGGTACCGACCGAGGTGCTCGCCGATATCGTCGGTGAACTGCGCGCGCACGGCAAGCCGCTGGTCTACACCGCGCACGATCTGCGCAATCCACACCAGCCCGATCCGCGTCCACATCGCGAACAGCTGGACGTGCTGATACCGGCCGCCGACGAGATCATCACGCTCACCCCGTCGGCGGCGGCACAGATCGAGCGGCACTGGGGCCGAACGCCGCACGTGCTGAGCCACCCGCATGTGGTGGCCCGCGAGCTGATCGAGGCGCCACGCGGGACCGGGCCGTTCGTGCTCGGCGTGCACGCGAAAAGCCTGCGCGCCAACATGGATCCGCTGCCGATCCTCGAGGTGCTGGCCGAGACGATCGCGACGCTGCCCGATGCCCGGTTGCGCATCGACCTGCACGACGAACTCTTCGATCCCGAAAACCACTGGTACAACCCGACCGCGGGCGCGGCCCTGGTGGACTTCGGCCGCAGGCCCGGTGTGTCGGTCCGGGTACACGAGTACTTCACCGACGACCAACTGTGGCAGTACCTTTCGTCGCTGACGGTCTCGCTGCTGCCGTACCGCTTCGGCACCCATTCGGGCTGGCTGGAGGCCTGCTACGACCTGGGTACCGCGGTCGTCGCGCCGAGTTGCGGCTGCTACGCCGAGCAACGCCGGTGCGCCGTCTTCGGTTTCGACGAGACCCACTTCGACGCCGCTGCCCTGGACCGCGCGGTGCGCGCGGTGTACGAGGGTCGCGCCGAGCGCGCGGACTGGACCGCGCGCCGGGTCGAGCGCACCGCGCTGGCGGCGGCGCACCGCGGCATCTACGAGCAGGCGCTGTCCCGATGATCACGAACGAAAGTCGTTTGTCCATCGCATTACTCGCCTCCAACCGGCATCCGATCCGGCAACCCTTCGCCGGCGGGCTCGAAGCGCACGTGTGGCATCTGGCCCGCGCCCTGCAAGCGCGCGGCCACCGGGTGACGCTGTTCGCCGCCGACGGCAGCGATCGCGCATCGGCGAGTGCGGCCTTGCGGGTGCGCGCCTTCAGCCCGAGCACCGCGGCCGCCGCCGACGCCTCGATGCAGCCGCGGCAATTCCTCGCCGACCATCACGCCTACCTGACCGTGATGACCGACCTCGGCGCCATCGGGCCCACCTCGTTCGACGTGATCCACAATCACAGCCTGCACTACCTGCCGGTCGCCATGGCGCCCGCGCTGGGCGTCCCGATGCTGACCACACTGCACACCCCGCCGACGCCCTGGCTCGAATCGGCCCTCGACGTCAGCAAGGGGCTCGGGTCGGCCTTCGTCGCCGTCAGCAGGCATACCGCGCAGTCCTGGCGACACGTCGTGCGCCGGGTCGGTGTCGTCGCCAACGGGATCGACCTGCGCGCGTGGCCGCAGGGGCCCGGCGGTACCGACCTGGTCTGGTTCGGGCGACTGACGCCCGAGAAGGGCGCGCATCTCGCGATCGCCGCCGCGCGGCGCGCCGGACGGCGGCTGCACCTGGCCGGCCCGATCAGCGACGCCGGCTACTTCCGCGAGACCATCGCGCCACGACTCGGCGAAAACACCGTCTACCACGGCCATCTCGATCAGACCGCGCTCGCGGGCCTGGTCGGCTCGTGCACGGCCGCGCTGATCACCCCGCTGTGGGACGAACCGTACGGCCTGGTCGTCGCGGAAGCCCTGGCCTGTGGCACGCCTGTCGTCGCCTTCGAGCGCGGCGGGATCCCGGAGATCGTGGATCCGGCGTGCGGCAGGCTCGTCGCGCCCGGTGACATCGACGCCATGGCCGCCGCGGTAGCACCGGCCGCGGCACTCTCGCGAGCCGCCGCGCGGGCCAGGGCGGTAGCGGTGTGCGGCATCACCACCATGGTCGACAACTACCTGCAGCACTACCGGCGCCTCATCGCCGGCGCGACCTACGCCGAAACCCGGAAGGGGGCAGCATGATCGGCTACTACATTCATCATCACGGCGCGGGTCACCTGACCCGGGCGCGCACCATCTGCGCCGAACTCGCCACGCCCGTCACCGCTCTCACGTCGCTGTCGGTCGCGGATCCGGTGTTCGCCGACAGTGTGCGGCTGCCACCGGACGACGCGGCCCCGGCCGTGCTCGATCCCACCGCTTCGGGTCGCCTGCACTGGGTGCCCAAAACCGATGCGGGACTGCGCGATCGGATGGCGCGGATCGCGAACTGGATCGCCACCGAACGGCCCGCGGCGCTCGTGGTCGACGTCTCCGTCGAGGTCGCGCTGCTGGCCAGGCTGCACGGCGTTCCCGTAGTCGCCATGGTGCTACCCGGCACCCGCGTCGACGCACCGCACAACCTGGTGCACGATCTGGCCGACGCTCTCCTCGCCACCTGGCCGCAGGCACGCTACGACCCGCCCTGGTTGCGGGCCTACGCGGACAAGACCCATTACGTCGGCGGCGTCAGCCGCTTCGCCGGGCAGCCGCCGCCCGCCCGTCGCGGAAGCGCGGATCGCCCGACCGTGCTCGTGCTCGCCGGCGCCGGCGGCAGCCGGTTCACCGCGGCGACCATCCGCGAGTGCGCCGCCATGCATCCGCAATATCGCTGGCGCACAGCGGGTTTGGGCGACTGGGTGGACGACCCCTGGCCGCTGCTGTGCGACGCGGACGTGGTCGTCGCGCACGCCGGACAGGGTGCGGTCGCCGATATCGCGGCCGCCGCCAAACCCGCCGTGCTCATTCCCGCGGACCGCCCGTTCGGCGAACAGCACGCCACCGCGACGGCGCTCGCCACCGCCGGACTGGCCGTAGTCGCCGACGCGTGGCCTGCACCGGACCGGTGGCCCGCACTGATCGAGGCGGCCCGGCGCACGAACGCCGGACGCTGGCGGGAGTGGCGCACTGACGGCGCGGCGGCGCGCGCGGCCGCCGTCATCGATCGGGTGGCCCGCAGCGCCACCCGGGCTGCGGCATGACGCCCCCGACTACCGTCATCACGGTGGCGGCGGGACGAACCGGCCACCTGCGCAACCAGTTTCGCGGTCTCGCCGCGAGTGGCGTACCCGCCGGACGAGCACCTCGTGGTGGCGATGGGCGATCCCGCCGTCCTCGACCTCGCCCGCCGGCACGGCGCGCACGGCGTCTGGCTGGACGCGCGCTCACCCCGGCTACCCCTGGCCCAGGCACGCAATCTGGGGGCCAGGACGGCGCTCGCGCGGGGCGCGGAACTGCTGGTCTTCCTCGACGTGGACTGCATTCCGAGCCCCGGCCTGCTCGCCCGCTACCAGGCCGCGGCGGACGCCGAGCCGCGGCTGCTGTGCGGGCCCGTGACCTACCTCCCGCCCGCCCCGCCCGGCGGCTACGACCTGTCCGCGCTGCACCGGCAGCGCGACCCGCACCCGGCGCGACCGGACCCACCGGCGCGGACCCACGCCGACAGCACGGATTTCGACCTCTTCTGGTCACTCTCGTTCGCCGTCACCGCGGAGACCTGGCGCCGGGTGGGCGGCTTCTGCACCCGCTACCGGGGTTACGGCGGCGAGGATACCGACTTCGCCTACAAGGCGGCGGCCGTGGGCGCGCGCCTGCGCTGGGTGGGCGGCGCGGACGCCTATCATCAATACCACCCGGTCTCGGACCCGCCGATCGAGCACCTCGACGAAATACTCGGCAACGCAACAACTTTCCATCGTCGCTGGTCGCGCTGGCCGATGCGGGGCTGGCTCGACGGCTTCGCCGCCGCCGGGCACATCGCCTACGACGACGCGGCGCAGCGCTGGAACCTGGTCCGCACACCCGTCGACAGCACTGCCGTCGGACATCGATAGGAGGTCAGCAATGCAACGGAGTTCCGGCCGCGACCCGCGGGTGCGCACCGCCCGTGGTCTGGCGGTCGTGCTGGAGGTACCCGGCTATCGGGAATTCGTCTTCAGTGCCGACCGGGTACGGGTGCCCACCGTCGACGGCGTCCACGTGCTCGAGCCGGGCCACGACCGGATGGACGTGGCCCTCGACATCGGGGTGCTCACGGTGCGGGCCGGCACGCGCGAGTGGCTGGCGGCGCTGCACGGCGGCGAGCTACGCGCGGTCGACGACGAGATCCGTTTGACGGCACAGGGATTGGAGTTCGCGGAACGCATCGATGTGGTCCGCGCGCGCACCGCGCAGACCGACGCGGCCCAGCGGCTGACCGACGATCGCTCGGACGACGAAGCCCGAGCGGCCTTGCAGCGCGCGAATGTCCGGCTCGCGGTCGCGGCGCGGGTGCACTGCTGAGCGGGCCGCTCAGCTCGCGACCGCGCCGCCGCCGATGCCCAGGAAGACGGTCATGAGCACGAACAGGAACCATCCCGCGCCCTGCCAGATCGGCCAGTTCCGGCCGCGCCGCCACTGCTGATACGTCCGGAGGAAAGCGCCGATGCCGCCGAGCAGAACTATCGCTGCGGGACCGGCCAGCACCGCGGTCTTGGCGGTGGTGTCACACAATGTGCTCGCCGCGGCCGCACAGGCCGCCCGATTCGCCGCCCACACCGTGGTCGCGACGAACACCGCCGCGGCCACACCCAGCACCGCCAGCACATAGGTCGCGGCTTGGCGGAACGTACCTTCGTCGGTCCAGCGCTTCTCGACGTCCTCGGTCCGCATGTCGGCTCCTCCGTTTCGTTCCGGCTAGCCGACGTCCGCGACCGGCACGACGGTCTTCAACCAGCCGGTCTCGCGGCGATCGAAGGTTTCGTAGGCATCGATCATCGACAGCGGATCGGCGTGCTGAGTGATGAACCGGGTCGGGTCGATATCCCCGCGGGCGACCCGGCCGAGCAGTCCGGGCACGTAACGGTGGTGATTGCAGTTGCCGCCCTGCACGGTGAGGTTGCGGTTCACGACGAGCCCCAGCGGATAACGATCGAAATCAGGGGGATACACACCGATGACTCCGATCGAACCCGCTTTGGCGACCGCTTGTACGGCCCAGCGCGCCGACAGGCTGGGCGCGTCGCCGACGAGCCATTGCCCGTCGTCGGTATTGCCCGCCGGCGCGGCCAGCTCGCGTTCTGCTTCGAAAGTCTCCGCATCGACCGGCAGGTTTGCCGCCGCCGGCCCCGAATGCGGTCGCTGCGCGTCGACCCCGACGGCATCGATCACTCGATCGACGCCGATGCCGCCGGTCAGTTCCCGCACCGTGGCCACCGGGTCCTCGGCGTGGAAATCGATCGGCTCGGCGTGCTGTGCCCGCGCCGTCGCGAGACGGTCCGGGAGCCCGTCGATCACGAGAATGCGTGCGGCACCCTGTCTTTCGGCCGCGGCGATGGCACACTGCCCGACCACTCCCGCGCCGAGGACCAGCACCGTGTCACCTTCGCCCACCTGGGCGAGGCGCGCCCCGAACCAGCCCGTCGGCAGCACATCCGAGACCATGATCGCTTGGTCGTCGGTCACCGAATCGGGCACTTTGACCAGGGTGTTGCTCGCGTGCGGGATGCGCGCGTACTCGGCCTGCAACCCGTCGATCGGCCCGGTCCCCTCCGGACCACCGAAGAAGCTGGTACCGGCTTGCGGGCCATTCGGATTGGCGGTGTCGCACTGAGCCGGATAGCCGCTGCGGCAGTAGGCACAGTACCCACAGGAAATCGTCGAACAGACCACCACACGGTCGCCCGGCGCGAACCCGCGCACCGCCGCGCCCACCTCGACGACCACACCCACCGCCTCGTGTCCGAGGACCGTGCCGGGCACCATCCCGGGCATCGTGCCGCGCACCAGGTGCAGATCGGTGCCGCAGATCGCGGAGGTCGTGATCTGCACGACGGCATCGGTGGGCTCGTGCAGTTTCGGGTCGTCGACCTGCTCGAGGCGAATATCGCCGACGTCGTGCCAAACTACCGCTTTCATTGTCGATCCTCCTGTGCCTACGACGGGTGTGCTCGGTGGCGATCGGGGGCTACTCCGGCGTGGTGTTCGCCGCGTCGCCGATCAGTCGCCGGGCGAGCAGCGTCTTGCCCTGTTCGGCGCCCTTGCGGCTCTCCGCTTGGGCACGCCGGAAGAACTCGGCCAGTTCGCTGTCACCGTTCGTCTCGGCGTCGCGGCTGTATTCCTCCATGCGCAGCGCGTTGCTGAGGCACGCCTCGGTGAACCAGATGAGGTCGTAGTCCTTGTCTTTGGTGCCGGTGAACCGGCCGGTTTCCTGCGCGGTGGACATTGCGTGTCCTTTCTCGGGTCGCGCAGCGACCACAGGCCGCTGCCGGACGACGGCACCGTGCCGAAAGGCCGGTCGTCACCGCCGCCTGTTTCGGCACTACCCGGTGGGCTGCCGTCAAACAGGTGCGGGTGCGGTGGCCGTGCGCATGATCGCAATCACAACGGCTGTCGCCGGATCGACTGATTGCGCGGACCGAGGCCGGGTAGCGCGTGACTGTGCCCCACCCGACAAGGCCCCACCCGACAAGCGAGGAGGATCATGGTCAGCCACGACGTCATCGCCCAGCTTCGCCAGGACATCACGACCGCGGAGAACGCGGGTGATCAAGCCGCCACCGATCGCCTGCGCGCGGAACTGAGCGACGCGATCGACGCACTCGACAACACCGATTCCGGCGACGGGAACGCCGGCGGTCTCGCCGGTACCGGTGCCGCCCCGCAACCGTCCGAGGCGCCCCGGCGCGCGGCCGCCGATCTCGGTCCGGGCAGTTACGACGGCACCGACGATCTTCCGGCCAATATCCCGGGCGCGGTCCCCGAGGACGCGCAGGAGCCGCCGGATTGAGGAAAGGAACGAGCATGGTTTCGATGGATCCCGACCCCGCCAAGACCCCCGGCCTGGAGCCGGGCGGCGGCGTCGCGCCGGGCACCACACCCCCGGACACACCGCAGACCTCCGGGCTGTCGGCCCCTGAGCCACGCACCCGGAATCGGTTCCCGATCACCGGCATCGCGGCCATCGTCGCGGGGGCACTGATCGTCGTGGTCTTCGCGGCGGTGGCGATCGGCCTCGTCGTCATGGCGATCGGTTAGCCGCCTCCGGCCGCAGCGCGCTGCGGCAGTTCCTCACGTTCGGGTTCGATGCCGCGGCGGCGCAGGTCGTCGCCCGAGAGCAGCGGCCAGCCTTTACGCAGCACGTAGTCCAGCCAGAAACCGCAGGCCTGGGAGGTGAGCACGGCGGTGAGGACCAGCGTCGTGTAAAAGGTGGCGTTGATGATGCCCGCGTCGAAGGCGACCGAGGCCATGACGATGCCCGGGCCCCCGCGCGCGTTCTGCGTGACCGCGAGATTGACGATGTCGAGCCGGTTCATCCCAGCCAGTTTGGCCCCGAGGCCGACGGACAGGAACACCACCAGTGAGGTGCCGAGCAGGAACCCCGCGAGCATGAGCGGGTCGAACGTCTTGGTCAGGTCGAGCCGATAGCCGACGATGGCGAAGTACAGCGGGACGAAGAAGTGCCCCGCCACCTCACCGAGCGCGTGCATGGGTGCCTGAAACCGTTCCTGCTCGGTACCTTTCATCCCGCCCATGACGCCGAAACCGGCCAGCAGGGCGGCGAAGGCGAGCGTCACGTCCAGCGCCGCGGCAAGCGAGACGTAGCCCAGGAATACGACGAGCATCCACGCGATGGGCGAATTGCGCGCCACCACATTCCATCCGGCGCGCGAGAGTTTGCGCAACACCGCGGGCATGACGGTGAGCGCCAGCACCACGAAGCAGGCGTTCACCGCCATGTGCTCGCCGATGGTGGCGGTCAGGTCGCCGCCGGCGGACAGCGAACTCGCCGAGGCGATCGCAGTGGCCACCGACAGCACGCCCCACAGGGCGATGTCCTCGAGCACGGCGGAGCCGAGTTGCAGGCTGGCGAAGCGGGTGTGCAGGATGCCCAGGTCGTAGAAGATCTTGGTGATCACCGGAATCGAGGTCACCGCCGTGGCGGCCGCGAAGACGAGCACCACGGCGTGCGTACTGCCCGCAGTGCCGGTGAACGCGCCGAGCGGCAGCAGCGGTGCGGCGCCGAGCGCGAGGAAGAACGGCAGCGGGGTGCCGATGCCCAGAATCCAGGCGGTGGCCCTGCGGTTCTGCGACCCCAGCAGATGCTTTGCGGCACAACCCGATACGAACATCAGCAGGAGCAGGCCGAGGTGGTACAGGAAGCCGAGCAGCACCGCTCTGCTGGCCGCGTCGTCGGTGCCGAACAGCTCGGTCGCGAAGCCGGGCGCGAGCTGTCCGAGCACCGTTGGCCCGAGCAGGATTCCGGCCAGGATCTCGCCGACGACCTTGGGCTGACGCAGCTTACGGAACAGCTGCCCGAGCAGATTGGCCGCCAGCAGCAGCACCAGGACGGCCAGCAGCACCTGCCCGAGTTGCGGATTCGTCATCGAAACCTGCGGCTTTCCTGGTCGGGGCGACGCGGTTACAGCAACTCGTGCTCGAGTTGTCGTAGTGCCTGATAGCACCGCTCGATCTCGGCGGCGTCCGCGTGCACGAGGAACACGACACCGGGCGAGGAGTTGAGATCGACCGTCGGCCTGGTCAGCGTCTGATCACCGATCCGGAAGCGCACGCTTTCCACGGCGGGCAGGCGTTCGAGTTCGTCCCGGAGCACGGGTGCGGGTAGCGGAACCTCGCGATGCGCAATGAGATTCACGCAGCGCGCGTGTTCGTGGCGGGCGTACACGGCCGGCTGGGTGGCCAGCGCGTTCCCGCCGCCGAGGTAGCAGTCCATCGTCAGGTCCACCTGATTCACCCCGGTGCACCGATCGAGGGCCCGCGGGTTGGCCAGTCCGGATAATCGGGCCCCGGTCTCCAGCAGCACCGGACCTGCTGCGGTATAGATCAATTCGGTGTGCGCGGGTCCGTTCACGATGCCCAGCGCGTCCAGCACACCGGCGACGTAGTCGAGGATCTCGTCGAACCTCGGGTCCGACCGCGCGAGCAGGTCCTCGTAGTCGTAGATCCTGCGGTTGTCCCGGACGGTCTTCTTGTGGCTGATCCAGGCATCGGTGAACCAGTGCATGCCGTCGCGGCTGACGGAGTTGACGATGTACTCCTCCCCCACCAGAAACTCCTGGGCCAGCACCGCCGCGTTGGTCCGCAGCATCAGGTTCGTCTTGCCGATGATCGTGCGGACCGCGGTGCGCACCTGCGCCTCGGAGTCGCTGATGAACACGTCGTCGGAGCCCGCGCTGTCGAGCGGCTTGACCACCATGCGTTCGAGCCCGGCTGCGCGCCGCCAGGCCAGCAGGTCGGCCACCTCGCTGGTGCGCCGCTGCCGCGCCGTGCGCAGTCCCGCGGCGCCGACCGCCTCCAGCATGTGGAACTTGTCCCGCCGCACATGCGACAGCGCCGGATCGTTACCGCGCAGGCCGAGTTTCGCGGCGATCTCGTCGGCCACCTCCACCCCGAACTCGCTGGCCGCGATGACCGCGATCGGGGCGAGTTCGGCGAGCCGGCGCATGACGTCGTCGGCGTGGTCGGTGTAGGCGAAGTCCTCGGCGAACAACTCGGCGGGCAGGCTCGCCGAGAAGGTCGCGGGCAGCCGAGCCCGGGACCGGACGTGGATCAGCCGGTACCGGTGCCAGGCTTGCAGGGCGAGCAGCGCGCCCGTGGAGAACGCGTCCACCAGGACCACAGTGGACGGATTGTCTTCGGACATCGAGCTTCCCATCTGGGTTGTCACGGAATCAGGCGGCTGTCATAGCTGTTCGCGACGTGGTCGAGCATCCCGTACAGCGCGTCGGAGCCGAGCCGGGCCAGGTCGGCACGACCGGCGCTGGGCGGCAACGGAAGTCGGCCCAGCTCGCCCCAGCGCAACGCGCCCTGTTCGTCGAGCACGGTGGTCGCGGCGCCGAGGTTGTCGTTGTGCAGGCAGAACGGGACGTCGAGCAGCCCGGTGGCGAACGCCCGCAGCAGTGCCTCCCCGACGTCGGCGTGCAGATCGAGCACCGTGTCGATCAGCAGGCGCGCCTCGGCGAGCACCTCGGCGAAGTACATGTCCGCGGCCGGGGAGGCCGGATCGAGCGGTCCGGCAGCCTCTTCCGCGGCCATGCGCAAGGCCGCGATGTTCTCCGGCACGGACGGAATCTGCCAGGCCTCCGACACCGTCTTCACGATCATCCGCTCACAGCCGGTGGCGATGGCCAGCCGGGCGCTGTCGCGGATCAACCGGCTCGCGCCGTCGGGTGTGCGCGGGAACAGTCCCATATAGGTGTAGAACACGACGTGCCAGGTCACATCGCCGAGGTACTCGGCGGCCAGGGTCCGCAACGCCCGCAGCGCGCCGCGATCCTGTTCGGCCAATGTCCCCTGCGCGTAGCTGAACGACATGTAGCGTAACCCGTGCTGCCGGAAGAAGCAGCCCTCCAGCACGCCCATCGCGACCAGCAGCGAAGGTGGGCAGAGCTGGCCGAGCAGACAACCCCCGAAACTCTCGATATGGCCGAATTCGGTAGCGCCGGCGAGGAACCGGGTGCTTTCCGCCCAGGCGTCGATGGCCTCCCGCAGCGGCAGCCTGCTGTAGGGCAGGCAGTACGAGACCGGCCCGCCCTCGGTCGCGTCCAGGCCCACTTCGACCAGCCGCTCGAAGACCCGCAACGGCAGGGCGGTGCCGTGGCGCACCTGGACCGGGAAGTTCGGCCCGTACAGTCCGGCGAGCAGTTTCCTGGTCTCCGCGACCGGATGCGAGACGAGCGGGTACCCGTTCAGCTCCTCCCCCGCGGCCAGACGTTCCAGCGGCGTCCGGTAGTCGCCGACGCGGGTGTAGCTGTCCAGCGTGAGCGTGCCTATCACCGGAAAATCCAGGTAGGCCACCCGGGCGAGACCGGACCGCATCGCCGACAGGCTGCCGAACCCCATGCGCGGCTGGACCACCAGCTGCCCGGCCGCGGCCCGGTCCGCCACGAAACGATCGAAGTACCCGGCCACGTCACCGGCCCGAGATCAGCTCTAGCGTCGGCAATCCGGAGCGCGGGTCCACCGTGCGCACCTGGGACTTGTGCGGATCGCCCGCGCGCACCTTGGCCATCACGGTGTCCCCGGCCGCGAAATCGACCAGGGCACTGCGATAGAGCGTGCGCAGATGGGTGACGGACAGCCCGGACACCTCGGTCAGCCACGCGGCGGCGTGGTCGTCGCCGGACTCGCCGCGCAGCACGGCGTGCAGCGCGGGCAGGTCGCCGCGCCGCTCGGGATGACAGCGTTCGACGAATTCCGTAAGGCGCGCACCCTCGTTCGTGAACGGCGAGAAGACCAGCGCGACCAACGCGTCCTCGCCCAGCCCGAAGGCCTTCTCCGCGAACGCCGCGGCCACCTCCCGCCGTGCCACGATCTTCTCCGGCGAGTCGTAGCGGGCGAGGGCCAGCTCGATGAGCTGGTCGGGCATCTCTTTCTTGCGCATCATCGTCTCGGCGAATTCCAAGTACTCGGTGATGCCCGCCTGGTAGGTGCGGCCCTCCACGTACTGCACCCGCAGACCACGGATGTGCGCCATGAGAGTCGGGTTGGCGCAATCGGATTCGGTGAAGCTGAAAGCCAGGTCGTCGAACCGGAAACCGAGGAAATCGACGATCAGGTCCCAATGGTCGTGCACCCGATAGCTCACCAGGTCGTAGATGGAGACGAAGGTCGGCTGCACCGAGCGATCCCCCACCGCGACCTCACGCTCGGCCGGTTCTTGTTCGGCGGCGCCGAACAGCTCGTGGAAGTAGGCGTCGCCGACCCCGCGCAGCGCCTGCAGCAGATCCTGGAAGGTCATGCCCTTGCGCTGTACGTCGATGCCGATTCCCTTGGCCAGCCGCAGAATCCACGCCGCGTACAACGCCTGTTCCCGGCGCGAGTCGCCGGTCATGATCGCGTCGACCCCGCCCTGCCACCAGGCCGCGCGACCGTAGAAGTCGGCAACCGCCAGGTTGCAACTGTTGCAGAAGGTGGGGCGGCCGTCGCCCGCCGAGCGGTGCCCGTTCATCAGCACGTCTAGCCGGTTGATCGCCACCAGCTGGTCCGGCAGCGGCAGATCCACCCGGAAGCGGCGGATCTCGGTGTGGTCGATGGTGAGCAGTTCGGCGCGCTCGTCGGTCAGCAGACCCAGCGCCGAGTACACCCGATCGATGTTCTCCATGACCGCGCCGACCACGCCGGCATGGCGCATGTTCGCCACCCGCATCAGGAACGTACTGCCGTGCGCGAGTTGCAGATGCAGCTGCACGGCCCGCACGAACGCGACGACGTAGGTGCTGTCCTTGCCGCCGCCGTAGGCGACCATGACCTTGTAGCCGTCGAGGCGGTCCACCCCGCCCGCGGCCTCGACCAGCTTGTCGCCGACCGCCGCGACGCCGAGTTTCTCCTCCTCGGTGAGGAATCCGATCAGCTGCTCGTAGCGCGTCCGATCGTCGATACCATGTGCACTGTTCACAGCGATTCCGCCTCGAAGTCGAAGTTCTCGATGATCTTCCGGATGCCCGCCTCGACGACGTGCTCGTCCTCGTGCAGCAAGATGAATCGCCCACGATGCAATGCGTCGTAGGCGCCGCCGGGCGCCAGCACCTGGCCCGGCGCGGGCAACAGCTCCCGCCAGAGCGCCGGCACCTGCTCCCGCATCGAGGACGCGCGCACCACCCGCTCGGCGTGCTCCTCGGATTTGGGCATGATCAACCAACCCCCGGAGGCGTCGGCATAGTCGGGAACCTGCGGGACCGGGTCACCGGCCAGCGTCCGCAGGAACATCTCGTACAGGTTCACCCCGAACACCCGGTACAGCAGGTGCGGGACCTCGGCGCCGCCCACCCGTCCGCCGATCTCGAGGAACACCGGATCACCCGCCGGGGTGATGAACACCTCGAGGTGAAAAGGCAAGCGGCGCAGATCGAGTGCGGACACCACCTGCTGGCAGAAGTCCTCGAGCATGGTCCGTCGCGGCGAGGACCGCAGCAGGACCGAGCCCAGCGGCTCGCCCTGGGCAAAGGACAAGCAGTCGTTGATATACCGGGAGACGGCCTGGAACACGACGTGGGCGTGGTCGTCGACGAAACCGTCGATATGGTAGATCTCGCCCGCGACGAACTCCTCGACCTCGTAGCCGGACAGGTCCAGAACATCTAGTGCCGCATCGAGTTCCGCGTCGTCGTCCACCCGGCGCACGCCGATGCTGGCGGCGGCGGCCAGCGGCTTGAGGATCAGCGGAAAGCCGCGGTCGGCCGCGAACGCGCGCACCTGCTCGGCGCTCACACAGGAAGCGAAGCGCGGCACCGGGATTCCCGCCTTCTCCAGCACCTGCTTCATCCGGACCTTGTCCCGGTAGACCGCGACCTCGTCCAGCGACGGCCCCGGAATATCCAGTTGCGCACGGACTTCGGCCGCGATCTCCAGCGTGAATTCCGACAGCGCGATCAGCTCGTCCACCGGGCCGACCCGCTCGATGATCTCCCGCACGGCCGCACCGAGCGCCGCCACGTCGTTGACGTCGGCGACCCGTACCTGCCACGCGATCTTGCCCGGATCGATCAGCACGCCATCGGCACCGGGACCATCCACGACGTAGCTCACCCGGTTCGCGTCGTGGTCGATGAACTCCTCGTAGCGGGTGAGTTCGTTGTCCCAGCGAATCCCGTCGAAGAACCGTGGCCACCGGTTGACGATGACGATATGCATCAGAAGACCTCTCGCGATTCCGCGTTCTCGCTGTCCCACGGCGTGATCACGGCGCGATCCGCGCGCCAGGCCGAAAACCCTTGGGCCATACCGAAACGCAGGAAACCGCGGAAGCGATCGATGGCGTCGTCACCGAGGAACACATCGGTGTAGCCCAGCTCGAGCAGTGCGCGCCGCACCCGGTCGTCGTCGGACACCGCGGTGGTCAGCTTGCCGCCGATGGCGCACGGCACCTCGAGTCCGCGCTCGCGCAGTGCGGACAGCAGCACCTGGGCACCGTGGAACCCGTGCCCGTTGACGCTCGACACGACCAGCAGATCGGGGCGATCCGCGCGGATGGCCTCGGCCACGCTCTGTACCGGCGTGCATGTCCCGAGGTTGCGCACCTCGGCGCCGTGCTCCTCGAGCAACTTCTGCAGATAGACCAGATTCCAGAGATGGGAATCGGATTCGACGGTGCTCAGCACGCACCGGAAAGTGGCGTTCATGTCACGACCTCGACGTTAGCGTTCTCGCGGGCCAGGAGTGCTTTACGGAAACTGGCCATCGTCAACGGCAGGAATACCGCGCCGAACAGGCAGAGCAGGCAGCCCAGCCACAGCGCAAGTCGTTGGGGGCCGATGGTGGCGCCCAGGCCACCGATCAGCAGACCCGCGATCGGATAGGACAAAAGGTTGAGCAAATAGAACGGCCCCATCACCTTGCCGAGATGTTGGCCGGGGATCACCTTCACCCGCTGGGTGCGGTTGTAGATGTTGTAGAGCGCGTCGCCGACGAGCATCGCGACGAAGGCGGGCGCGTAGATCCAGTAGGACGGGGCCAGCGCCGCGATCAGGAACGCGACGCACATCAGCCAGAACCCGGTGGCGCCAATGGGTTCCACGCCGACACGGCGCAGCAGCGCGGGCATCAGCAGCAGGTTCAGCAGCCCGGTGACGCCGACCGCCGCGTTCAGCAGACCGTACGCGGAGTCGGGCGCTTTGAAGACGTCGGTGACCAGGGCCGCGTTCGACACGATCAACACCCCCACCACCAGATTGATGGTGAAGTTGAGGATGCCGAGCAGCAGGACCGGACGGATGCGCACCATGAGCTGCCACCCGATGGCCAACTCCGCCAGCACTTTTCGGGCCGCCCACTCCACCCGCTGCCGGGTCTGCGGGCGGGGCAGCGGCAGCCAGGTCAGCGCGCTGATGCCGAAGGCGGCGGACGCGACGAGCAGCAGCCACAGCTTGCCCAGGAATGCCGCGGCCACGATCGCCAGCGCGGGCCCGAGCGCCATCGCGAGCAACTCCATGTTCTGCACCAGCGACTGCACCGTGGCGATCTGGGAGTCCTTGGCCAGCTGGGGCACCATCCGCTCGATCGACATCCGGATCGGCGCCACACACAGCGACAGGAACGCACCGCCCGCCATCAGCGCGGGCACCATCCAGTCGGGCTGGACGACGCAGACGAACACGACGGTCAGCAGGATCAGCGCCCGCAGCACCGCGACCCGGGTGAACAGCCTGGCCCCGCCGTCGCGGTCGGCGAGCAGACCGGCGAACGGGTAGGCGATCAGGGCGGGCGCCCATTCCAGCGCGAACGCGAAGCCGAGGGTGGACACCTGCTTGGTGTCGTGAAAGATCAACAGCGGCACCGCGAACAGCACCACTTGTTCGGCGACCAGCCCGAGCAGAACGCCGGTGGCGAACAGCGCGCTGTGCCGCGGCACCGCTCGCGGCGTCATGCCAACCGTCTCTCGTGTTCCCGGATCAGGGGCAGCACGTGGGTGTAGAAGATCCGCATCTCGTCCCTGGTCGGCCAGCCGGAGAAGATGAACTCGCTGACCCCGTGCGCCTTGTACTGGTAGAGGTAGTCGGCGACCTCCTGATAGCTGCCGACCACACACAGCGCGGGGCCGCCGCGATACGGCACGAACCCGGAGTAGATCATCGGCGAGAGCCAGTCGCCGTCGGCTTGTTCGGCGAGCCGGAAGGAGGTCTTGACGGCCTCGGAGTCCGAGGCCGCGACGACCTCGGCAACCCACGCCTTGTGCGCCTCGTCCGGGTTCTCCTGCATGGCGGCGAGATCGGTGAGCGCCTGCTCCCGGGTCTCTCTGGCCAGCACGTGCATCCGGGTGCCGACCCGAATACCTTTGTCCAGCACCGGCCTTGCCGCGGCGCCCATCCCCTCCGGGGTATCGCCGTAGCGCAACCAGCAGTCGCCGAACATGGCGGCCGTCTCCTGCGCGACCCCCGACGCGCCGCTCAGATAGATCTCGGGCCGGCCGCCGTCCTTGTAGCCGAGGCCGAGCGCCGCCTCTTTGATGACGTAGTGGTCGCCCTCGTAGGTCAGCGGCTTCTCGCCACGCCAGAACCGGTGGCAGATCTCCAGGAACTCCTGGGTGCGGGCGTACCGCCCGTCGTGCGCGACGAAGTCGCCGTAGCCCGCCTGCTCGGCCGGGGAGATGCCGGCGACCAGGTTCAGCGAGATCCGCCCGTTCGACATCCACGAGATCGTGTTCACCACCTGGGTGAACAGCGTCGGCGACAGCAGGCCGGGCCGGTAGGCGAGGATGAAGGTGACGTTCTCGGTCTCCCGGACCAGCGCGCCGATCATCGGCAGCGGATCGGGCATGTAGTCGGCGATGCCCATCAGCAGGGAGTCGACGCCGAGCGCGTCGGCCTCCTGCACGAAGGAGACCATCCCGTCGAAGTCGAGTTCGCCGACTCGATACTTCTCGGTGGCCTTTTGCTGCCCGCTGTCCAGCGGCGCACACCAGTGGAACCTCAACTCGCCGCGGTCGGCCTCATGTGTATGAGACAGCGGAGCAAAGGTTGTACGGTCGTAGTTCATTTTTATCGGGATTCACTTCCGGTATCGCAGCGGAGGCTGGAGAAGGTGCTCAGCATCAATTCAGACAACGACTGATCCAAGTCCACCCTCTCAGAATTCACACACCCGGAGCTGCACCCCCCAGATGCTCCCGAAGGGAAGTCGCACCCCATTCCAACTCCCCGGCCCTGTTAAAGCCAAGTTACCTCGGCCCACACCGGCTGTCAAAGGGAAGCGAGAAACCCCCGCCACCTCGGATTCTGCAATTCGAGTGAAAAAGATCTTGCGCGTCAGACCCCCCGGACGGGGGGTGGACAGGACGATCCCCCAGGGGGAGAATGGGCCAGTGACCAGTGCATATGTAGCCAGTCCACGGGGAACGGGGGGTTCTATGAAAGCTTCCACGCAATAGTTTCCCGCCAGTTACCGGGTATTCGGATAAACGTTATCCCAGAGCGGGACGATTGCCTACGAGGGCACGGGCGTAAATAAAGGCGCAATCGCGGATCGGCGGCTCGACGCTGGGGCTCGAGCACGCTTTCCGATAATTCCGCTACACCCGCACGGACTATCGAACGGATCGAACTTTGCCTGAAACGACGGAACCAGCGAGATCGGCTCTACCACTGCCGCGCGCGCATCTCACCTCGAAACGAACCATCGCCGCATTGACGGTGCAGGCTCGATTCCTGGCGGCCGCGCGGGAATTCCTGACCGCAGAGGGCTTCACCGAACTGCTGCCACCCATCATCGGTCCGGTGACCGATCCGGGCGCCCGCGGCGCGAAACAGGTCGACATCGACTACTACGGTCATCGCTACAAGCTGATGACCAGTGGCATCCTCTACAAGCAGTCGTCATTGCTCGCCTTCGAGAAGATCTTCCACGTGGCGCCGAACGTACGCCTGGAACCACTGGAGACCGCGGTGACCCACCGCCACCTCGCGGAGTTCCACCAGCTCGACGTGGAGATCGCGAACGGATCCCGCGAGGACGCCATGGATGTGGCCGAACGCGTGACGAAGTACGCGGTGGAATACGTCCTGAGCAACGCCCAGACCGAGCTGGAGGTGCTCGGCCGCGATCTCGAACAGTTGAAGCAGGTGATCGCGGCACCCTACGGTCGCACGCGCCACACCGCCGCGGTGCAGCAACTGCGCGAGCTCGGCTACGACCAGCGCGAGCACACCGAAATCGATTGGGCAGGTGAGGAAATCATCTCCGCGGCGGCCCCCCGACCGTTCTTCATCACCGACTACCCGAAGGGCTCGCGCGGCTTCTACGACAGCGAGAACCCCGACGAGCCCGGCATGCTGCGCAATTTCGACCTGATCTTCCCGGGTGGATTCGGCGAGATGATGAGCGGTAGCGAGCGCGAGTCCGACTACCGCACGCTGCTCACCCGGATGCGCGAAACCGGTGAGAATCCGGCCAAATACGAGTGGTACCTCACCCTTGCCCGCGAAGGCCTTTCGCCCAGTGCGGGTTTCGGGCTCGGCGTGGAGCGGTTCACTCGCTTCCTGGCCGGGCTGGACGCGGTCTGGCAAGCCACCGCCTACCCGAAGGTGCCCGGGGAGCCCCGGCCATGAGCGTGCTGTCGGCGCCCGGTTTTCCTGAACACGAGGTGCGGGCGCGGGCGCGGGCGGCGGCGGGCGCGGTGTTTCCCGACAACGCGCACTACGGCTCCCGGCTGTTCGGGCAAGGCCGAGCGGAGGCGCCGCACGCGGGCAGCATCGATGCGATCGATCGGGCCCGGCTGGTGCCGCCGGTCTTCGTGCCGCTGCGCGAGGAGAAACTGTTCGACCTCGGCCGCGAGCCGCTGGCCGGTGACGTCGACCTGAGCACCACCATCGGCGGCCTGCGCTCGGCGTTGCCGGTGTATGTATCGGCCTTCGGTTCGACCGCGGTGGCCGACGGCGATCTGGGCGTGGCGGTGGCCGCGCAGGCCGGTGCGGCCGGGGTGCCGATGGTGATCGGCGAAAACATCGTTCCCGTATCGGGTTACGGACGGATGGTGGCGGAAGCGCCGAGCTCGCTGCTGCGCAGGCTGACCGAATACACCAAACGCGCGGCCGACGACGCCGGCGGCGTGATCGTGCAGCAGAGCACCGAGGACGCCGACGCCGAAGTGTGGAACCTGGTGTACAGCGACCCGTCGAGCGAACCATTGCTGGCCAGTGGGCGTTTGGCGTTCGAATTGAAGGTAGGGCAGGGCGCGAAACCGGGCGTCGGCGGCATGACCCTCGTCCCCAGAGCACGTGCCGCCGATCTTTCGGCCCAGTACGACATCGTGGACATCTACGACACCGCCGACGCCCCGATGCTGCGCTGTGCCACCCCGGGCACGTTCACGCCGGAGATACTGCGGCAGCAGATCCGGTTGATGCGCAACAACTATCCGCGCTGCCGCGTCTGGGTGAAGCTGCCGCCGGCCCGGGACGTGGGTGAGGCGGCGGAGGTCGCGTGGGCGGCGGGCGCCGACGCCGTGACGGTCGACGGCGCGGAAGCAGGCACCGGCTGGGCGCCGCACGGCTTCCTCGACCATGTCGGCCTGCCCTTGGCCGAATGCCTGCACCGGGTCGCGGGGCGCGACCGGCAGGGCCGCAGCCTGCTGGTCTCCGGAAGGTGCTGGGAGGGAACCCGAGTCGTCAAATGCCTGGCGCTCGGCGCCTCCGCCGTCGGCCTGGGGCGGGCCGCCCTGGTGGCCGCCGACGAGAACGCCGATCATGGACTGACGAACCTGCTGTCCGCGTTCGAGTTGGAACTGCGGCTGCTGATCAGCGCCCTCGGGAAATACCGGGTCACCGACGTGGCGGCCGAGGACATCTGGTTCTCCGCGACCGACGAAAGGATCCCATGAACGCAGTGCAGCCAGGCACCATGAACGCCGTGCAGCCAGGCACCATGAACACAATGTCGCCATGGCGGGTGGCGGTACTCGGCCCCGGCGGTGTCGGCGGGCTGGTGGGCGCGCTGCTGGCGCGAGCCGGTCACCGCGTGCTCTTCCTCGGCGGCGAGGCGACCACCGACGCCGTGCGCGAACACGGAATCCAGGTGCGCAGCAAGCTCTTCGGCGACTTCACCGTAAAAGCCGAGGCGGATACCGAGCTGCGCGAACCCGTCGATCTGTGCCTGGTGACGGTGAAACAGAATGTGCTCGGCGACGCCGTCGAGCGGGTCGCCCCCGCACTGCTCGGCGACGGCCTGGTGCTGCCGCTGCTCAACGGCATCGAACACCCGGCCGCCCTGCGTGCGCGGTACCGGCCGGAACTCGTGGTGCCCGGAGTGATCCGAGTGGCCTCGACCCGGGTGGCCCCCGGTGTCATCGAGCACGGCAGCCCGTTCGTGGAGATCGATCTGGCAAGTGCCGCAACGCCGTCCGAACGCCTCGCCGCACTCGCCGCCATGCTCGCCGAGGCCGGGGTCAAGGCCACGGTCCGCCCGGAAGAGGCCGCGATGCTCTGGGGCAAGTTGTTCTTCCTCGCGCCGTTCGCCCTGCTGAGTACGCGGCACCGGTGTCCGGTCGGCGAGCTGCGGACCGTGCATCGCGGCGAACTGGTCGATGTCGTCACCGAGATCGCCGCGGTGAGCCGGTCGGCGGGCGTGCCCGCCGACGTCGAAGCGGCCCTGCGGTTCTACGACACTTTCCCGCCGGAGGCCAAGTCGTCGATGCAGCGCGACGCCGAGGCCGGGCGGGCACTGGAACTCGACGCCATCGGCGGCGCACTGCTGCGTATCGCCGCACGACACACGGTGCCCGCGCCGCTGACCGAGCAATTGGTCACCGACTTGACACCGCTGAGCGAAGGGTCGGCGTCCGCCCGCTGACCCACGCTGCCGGCGACTGGGTAGCCGGCCGAGCAGCCCCCTCCGACCTCGTCGGAGGGGGCTGTTTTCGGTGTGTGGCGCGCTACGGCCGAGCGCTGCTCGAGTACCGGTCCAGCCGGCTCGAGAAAGATGCGGTTAAAGTATCGGGGCTCTACTACGAATACCCCAGCGTGTGTCACCGTAGGAATAGGAGCTCGAATTGTTGCAGGCAGGTCAGTTCCCCGCGATAGCGCATCCGTTCCGCCGCACTCCGCGTCGCTAGACCGTTGGCCGTCGAGGAGAAGGTCTCCCGCGCGGACAATGGCGTCGGCACCGTGACGCTGGCGCTCTGCGCGATTGCCGCCGTTGTCGTTCTGGTCTGGCATGTATTCGCGCTGCCGATCGGTAACGGATATTACGGACTTTTCGGCAACAACGTCGACCTGTGGGTATACCGAGCGGGCGGTGACGCCCTGTTGCACGGCAGCGGGCTCTACGCCGGACCGGTGTTCTTCGAAATGGAGTTCACCTACACCCCGTTCGCCGCGCTCGCGTTCGTGCCGCTCACGCTCTTGAGTTTCGGCGTGACCGAAATTCTCTGGTGGATCGCGATATTCGCGGCCCTGGTCGGGATCGTCCGCTGCTGTCTGCGCACCCTCGGTTATCCGAACACCCGGCGTACCTGGATTTTCGCGGTACTGCTCGCGGTGGTCTGCACCTCGTTCGAGCCGGTGCGAACCACCATCTGGCTCGGCCAGATCAACGTCTTCCTGGTGTTGCTGGTCCTCTGGGACCTCACGCGAACGCGTTCGGCGGCGCGCGGCATCGGCGTGGGCATCGCCGCCGGAATCAAGCTGACCCCGGCCTTCTTCCTGGTCTACCTCGCGGGCACCCGGCAGTGGCGCACCTGGCGGATCACCGCCGCGACCCTGCTCGCGACCGTCGCGATCGGCTTCCTCGTGCGGCCGGCCGATTCGTGGAGTTACTGGGGGCAGCAGTTCACCCGGTCGGGTCGCGTCGGGCTGGTCGATTCCCCGGCCAATCAATCCGTCAACGGTTTTCTCGCGCAAATGCTGAGATTTTATGATGTGCAACGTTTTTCGTCGCCGCTGGGCACCACGACGGTCTATCAGCCGCCGCTGTGGATGTGGCTCGCGGTGACCGTTCCGGTGGCCGCCCTGGGAATGGCGGCGGCAGTTGCCGCTTTCCGCCGGCGCCACGAACTCCTGGCGATCACCCTGACCGGAATGACCTCGGCCTGCGTTTCCCCTTTCTCCTGGGGACACCATTGGGTCTGGTTGGTGCCGCTGTTCGTCCTGACCTTGCACCACGCCCGCACCGCGCACACGAAATGGCGTTTCTTGCCGGCCGTCGCGGTGCTGATACCCAGCTTCTGCTGGTGGTGGAACTATTGGGGCGGCCCAGCCCAATTGGAAGCGCCGCACCCCATCGGCATCGGATTCTTCATGCTCCCTCGCGACGCCCCTGAATGGTGGATCCACGCCCTGGTCCCGCTCTATTCCGGTTGCTACCCGCTCATCCTGATAGCAACCGCCACCTATGTCCTCGTCACGGCACGCGCCGCGCGCGCCGCCGATCCGCAGGTGCCCATCCGACCGATACCGCTGGACGTACCGGCTACCACTTGAGCATCGGCAGCGGCGACAGCGGGTGACTGCGGATCCGCTGGACGCCCAATTGGGCCAGCCTGCGGCGGAACCCGGCGTCGGGGAAGCGCCGGGCGATGGTCCGGTACTCCGCGCGCGGCAGGCCGAAGCGGCGCAGCCCGGCCGAGACGTCGACCAGGTCCGCCCGGCGGAACACCTCCACATCCGGATGTCCGGGGGCGCGACGGATCTTGTGGTGCTCGTCGATCATGGTGGCGACCAAGGGGATCGACGCGTCCTGCCCATGGTCGGTCAGCCAGCGCGCGGCGAGTTCGATCGAGGGCGGCAGGTAGTCGAACGTGTGATGGGTCCACACCCCCAGGTCGTGGAATGCGGCCGCGACTTGGAAGTGCGGCTGCGCGCTGGGTGCCGCAGCCCCCGCGGTGCCGGCCAACCCGTCGCAGAACGACAGCACCCGCAACACGTGGTTGGTGTAGGCGACCCGGTCGGCACCGAGGTCGGACTCCCACTCGCTGAGAATCGCGCGGATGGCCTGCTCGAACGGCTGCGGCACGACCGGCACCCCTTCCACTGATAGCAATCAGAAATCACAGTGCGATCAGTGTTCACCGAATAGCGTCGACCGTCAACCGTCATCCCTGTTCGAGGAACATATCGCGCAGTGCCTCGGCCGGATTGTCGCCGACCATGCCGCCGAAGAATTCGACGGCCTCGGCCGCGATCGCGGTGCTGCGGGCGAACATGGCCTGCTCATACTCGGCGAACGCGGCCTCGACGTCGCCGAGGTGTGCGGCCAGGGCATTGCCGAGCTCCGCGCCGTCGAGCATCGCCAGATTCGCGCCTTCACCATTGGGGGCCACGAGATGCGCCGCGTCACCGAGCAGCGTCACTCCCGGCATCCGTTCCCAGCGGAACTTCTCGGGCAGCATGTAGTGCGGCCGGAACACGGGCGCGCTGTCGGCCTCGGTGATCAGCGCGGTGAGTTCCGGCGCCCACCCTTCGAATTCGCGCGCGACGCGGGCGATCGCCGCGGGGGCGTCGGCGAAATCGATGTCGGCGAACCATTCCAGCGACTCCCGCAGCACCACATAGGTGTGCAACGTGTCGCCCCGTTCCCGGTGTGCGTGGATCTCCCGCTCCGGGCCCGGCGCGATCAGCGATCCGCCGCCGACCGCCCGCGCCGCCGCCGGGTGCCGGGTGTCCGCCTCGAACAGGTACGTCTCGACGAACGCCTCGCCGGCATATTCCGGCACCGCCGCGGACACCAGCGACCGGACCTTCGACCACGCCCCGTCCGCGCCGACCAGCAGGCGCGTGCGGATCGGGTCACCCGCCGCGAAGCTCACCTCGTAGTCGCCCGAACCGACGGCTTGCACGCCGGTGACCTTGTGCGCCCAGCGCACGGTGCCGGGCGGTAGCGAGTCGAGCAACAGCTGCCGCAGGTCGCTGCGCTGGATTTCGGGACGTCCGCCCGAGCCGTCGTCGAGCTTCTCGAACAGCACGGTCCCGTTCGGGTCGAGGACTCGCATCGCCTGCCTGCCGTCGAGCACGAGACCGCGGAACTCGTCCAGCAATCCGGCCGCCGCGAGCGCGATCTGCCCGTTGTAGTCGTGAATGTCGAGCATCCCGCCTTGCGCGCGTGCCGTCGGCGAGGCCTCTGCCTCGTAGACCGTGGCGGGTATGCCGTGTACGTGCAGCACGCGGGCCAGCGTGAGGCCGCCCAGACCCGCGCCGATGATCGTGACCGGTGTCGTCATGATGATTCCTTTCCTGAGCTTTATGGAACGCCGTTCCACACGACCATGTTGGAACAACGTTCCAGACGTGTCAAGATGGGCTGGTGGCGACCAAGAAGCAGCGGGCCGAGCGACGCACGGACGCACTGTCGAAGCAGCGGATCGTCGAGACGGCTGTGGCGCTGCTCGACGCCACCGGCGAGAGCGGCCTGACCTTCCGGGCCCTGGCCGAGCGCCTCGCCACCGGCGCGGGCGCGATCTACTGGCACGTCGCGAACAAGGACGAACTGCTCGCCGCCGCCACCGAGGCCGTGGTCGCCGCCGCCCTCGCCGTCGAGCCGAGCGGCCCCGCGAGCACACCGCAGGACGAGATCCGGGCCGTGGCCCTCGGCCTTTTCGATGCGATCGACGAACACCCCTGGCTGGCAACCCAACTCGCGCTCCACCTGTCCCGCGCCCCGATGGGACCGGTGACGCCCCGCCTCTTCGAACGCATCGGCCGCCCGGTGCGCGCCCTCGGCACACCCGAAAGCAGTTGGTTCACTGCGACTTCGGTGCTCGTGCACTACATCCTCGGCGCGCTCGGCCAGAACTCCGCCAGCGCCCGCACCCTCGGGCCCGCCACGGACCGCGCCCAGTTCCTCGACGCCGTGGCCACGGCGTGGGCAGCGCTCGATCCCGACGAGTACCCGTTCACCCGCGCCATCGCCGAGCAGGCCCGCGACCACGACGATCGGGAACAATTCAGCACCGGCATCGACCTCGTGCTGCGCGGAATCGCCGCACTCGCCTGATCGGAATCGACTCGGACCGATTGAAAGCCGCTGGACGGGTTACTGTTCAGACGGTAGTGATTCGGGGCTCGGTACGAGGAGATCCAACGCCATGCTGGTGCTCAACGGCGCTCGGGACGACATGCCGGAGCCGCAACGGCTCGTCATCGAGTGGCTGCACACCTGGACCGGACCGTATCTGATTCCCGGCGTGGCGATCTCGGGATACTCGCTACCCGAGGGCCCGGCGACCGATCTGCTGGTGATCACACCCAATGCCTGCATCGTCATCCAGGTCGAGGGAATGCTGCTGAAGGAGAGCGGCACTCTGCGCTGTCCCGCCGAAGAGCGCTGGCAGCTGACAGGTTTCGACGGTGACCCGGTGCGGGTGCCGGCGGGCGACCCGAACCCGCTGCCGCGGGTACACGCCGCGATGGACAGCCTGGCACAGCATTTGGCGAGTGCGGCCGACATCGACACGAACGTCACCGGCCTGGTGCTGGTGCTGCCACAGGTCGGTACCGCCGTCACGGCGGACCCGGGCGGACCGCTGCCCGCGGGGATCGAAGTGCTCGCCGGGGAACTCCGGGAATTGCGCGGCTGGTTCCGCACCACCGCCCGCCGCGAGATCGCGTGGACCGCCGAACAGGTGCGAGCCGCGTTGGCGGCGTTGCACTTCGCCGATGCGGTCACCGTCGCCCAGCTGGCCGCGGAGGGGTTCCGCAGCGCGGAGGCCGACAAACCACCCGCACCGACGCACGCTCCCCCGGTCTCCCCCGGCCCGCCGCCGACCTTGCCCGGCCCCGCCGACGCCCCGCCGCCCACGGAACCGAGCCCGGCGCCGCTGTCGACCACCGGTGCCGCGCGCGCCAAACGCCCCGCCGACAAACCCAAACCCACCAAAACCGGCTCCGCCAAACCACGCACGAACCGCGGCCCGCTGCTCCTGGCGATCGGGGCCGTGGCGGCGGTGCTGATCCTCGGCGGTGCCATCTGGCTCTTCGCGAAATCCGGCCCGGCCGTGGGTCCGCCCGACACCGGCAATCACAGCGTGACCGAGCCGCCGCCGCAACTGCCCATCGAAGTGCCGCCGACCACCTCGGAACCCACCACCGGACCGCCGTCACCCCGTACCCCGCAGGGCTGCTTCCCCTTCCAACCGGACTGCTGAACAGCCGACCTGCGCGGTGTCAGGCCGGGTCGGTGATCAGGTGGAGGTAGGCGGTGTCCAGCGGCATGTCGACGGCGAACCAGGCGGCGGGACGATCGTCGTCGCGGGCGCACCACGCGGTGGCGATGCACAGGCGGGCCGCTTCGGCGGGGCTCAGGTCGGGGAGGTGCCAGGCCACGCGAGCCGGGTCCGCGTACCGTACGCCGTAGTCGGCGCTGCTGTCGTCCTTGGGCAGCAGGCGCGCCCAGCGATACGGAAACAGCCGGCCGTCCTTGGCCTGCATGGCGAGCAACTCGGTGTCGGGACCGCCGATCGACACCATGAAATGCTCGTTCTCGACACTCACCGCCGCAAGGCATTCGCCGGAGTCCGGGCCGCCGTACGCGTCGGCGGGCAGGTCGGTCAGTTCGGCCACGACCACCAACCCCGGCACTTTCGCGTGCGCCTGTACCTGCCAGATGCCGGCCCACACCGGAATCGGCGCGCCACCGTCCCACGGCGTCACGTCGACACTGCCGAGCAACAGATCGATCGTCGCGGCCTGCTGTTGCCATCTGTGTAGATGCGTGCCATTGGGCAAGCGCCACAGCGCATTCGATTCCGCGGGCAGTGCTTCCGACCCGATCCGGACGGAGAACTCGACGGTGCCGAGCGGCGTGTCGACCACAGCGGGTCGACGGTCTACCTGAGCCAGGTCGTCGGTAGGAAGCATGCGCCCATCATGCAGGTCCGGGTTCAGGCCGATGCGACCCGGACGAGTTGCTTGCCGATGTTGCGCCCTTCGAACAGACCGCGCAGCGCCGCGGGCGCGGATTCGAGACCGTCGACGATGTGCTCGGCCACCACGATCTTCCCCGCCGCATGCCACCCGGACAGTGCACCGAAGGCCTCGGGGTAGCGGTCCACGTAGTCCAGCACGATGAAACCTTCCATCCGCGCGCGCTGCATCATCAACTCCGGGTAGTTGCGCAACGCGTACGCCGCGCCGCCCGCGGTGTAGCCCGAGGCGATGCCACCGCACAGCACCACCCGGGCCTGCCGCGCGAGATTGGCCAGCCCGTCGTCCAGAATGCTGCCGCCGACGCTGTCGAAGAACACGTCGATGCCCCCGGAAGCGGTGTCTGCCAAGCGTTTCCGCACATTCTCGTGCTTGTAGTCGATGGCGACGTCGAAGCCGGCCCGCTCGGTGAGCCAGGCACACTTCTGCGGCCCGCCCGCGATTCCGATCACCTTGCAGCCCAAGGCTTTCGCGAGCTGCCCCGCAACGGAGCCGGTGGCCCCCGCCGCGGCGCTGACCACCACGGTGTCGCCCGCGCCCACCCGGCCGATCTCGACCATGCCGAAGTACGCGGTCAATCCGGTGACCCCGAACAGGCTCAGCATCAGCGTGGGGTCGACACCGCCGGGCACGATGTTCAACCCGAACAGCCCCTGCCCCGAAGCCACGGCGTAGTCCTGCCAGCCGACCATGCCCGCGACCCACGCACCGACCGGATAGTCCGGATGGTTCGACGCGACGATCTCGCCGACGCCGCTGCCGCGCATCACCGTGTCGAGCGGCACGGGATCGATGTAGTTGTCGCCGTCGTTGAGCCAGCCCCGCTGGGTGGGGTCGATGCCGAGCCAGTGCACCCGCACCAGCGCTTCGGCCGGGCCGATCTCCGGCACGAGTGCGTGCACCAGCTCGAAGTCGCTGTCGCGCACCACATCTACGGGACGACGTCGCAATATCCATTGCCGGTTACCGAGTTCGAGGTGGACAGCAGCCATGTCACCGAGTGTGTCAGTGTGGGCAAATCCTTTTTGTGACCACCACCAGCATCGGCAAGGCCGGGTTGTGCCGGCGCCAAAGGTTTCCCACTTTGTGGACTGTCGGCTCGCGCACCCGGGCGTGCCGTGAAAACATCTGCGCCAGTTGGCTGCCGGAGTGCGGGGACCGGGACCGCATCGTTGTACAGCCGAGAATTCGAGGAAACGACAATGCTCTTGTGGGCAACCACCGCAGGCGGCGCGCTCATCGTGCTGCTGCTGCTCGCCGCGACCGCGCGGGCCATGGATCCGCAGAGCCGCGCCGAACGCCGTCGCCGCCACGACCCCGTCCCGCAGCAGCAGTGGCCACACACCCGGCACCCCGGCTCCCGGCCGTAGTCCACCCGATCCGGCGGTGTCCGGACGCGGGTCGACCGACCGAACACGAGCACAGCGGGTAGCCTGCGGATAGCTCAGTGATCTTCTGACCTGTAGGCAGCTGCCGGATCGGCGACCGGGACGGAGTTGTCCCGGCACGGACGGCAATCCCCCGAGGGGCTCGGATGACCGTTCGATGTGCGCGACCGATCGCCATGCTGGCGCTGACGGCGCTGGTGCTGCTCGCGGGCTGCGGGAGCGAGAAGAGCGAGCCCCCGGCGCGCGAACCCGGGCAGGTGATCGAGACTCGTCCGCTGATGGTCGGTGATGCGCTCGCCGCCGCCGGTACCGCGACATATCTGCGCTACGTCTCGACGGCGGCCTCGGGACAGCCGATCGAGGTGTCCGGCGCGGTCTTCCTGCCCGCGGGACAGGCGCCGCGCGGCGGCTGGCCACTGGTCGGCTTCGGCCACGGCACGGCGGGCGTCACGGCGCGGTGTGCCCCGACCGGGTCGCCGAATCTGTTCGGCGCCGCCGGCACCGTGGCGGAGCTGCTGCGGGCCGGTTACGCGGTCGCCATGACCAATTTCCAGGGCCTCGACGGTCCGGGCGCCGCACCGTATCTCGACTCCGCGAGTTCGGGCTACAACGTGCTGGACGCGATCCGCGCGGCAGGCCACCTGAAGCTGCCGCTCTCGGAAAAGGTTGCCCTGCTGGGTGTTTCGCAGGGCGGCCGCGCGACCGAGGCGGCCGCGGAGTCGGCCCCGCGCTACGCACCGGAGCTGCAACTCGTCGCCAACGTGCTGATCTCCCCCGCGCTGCGGCTGTCGATCGCGTCGAACATCGATGCCGGAACCTTGAGCACGGACCAGTACCTGGTGCTGCCGTACGTCGTGTCCGGCATCCGCGCGCAGCGACCGGATTTCGGCTTCGATCAGATCCTGCACGGCCAGTTGCTGGCCGCCGCACCGGCTTTGGCCACCCGCTGCACCGGCGACGTGCTCGACAGCGACGTGGCCGCCACACTGACCCCGGATCAGGCCCGGTTCACCGATGCCGCCGCGCGCGCCGTCGTCACCGACTTCCAGCAACGCACCGAGCTGCCGCAGTCCCAGAGCACGGTGCCCACGCTGCTGCTGCGCGCGAACCGGGATGTCCTCGTCGAGACGGCCTGGTCCGATGCCGCGGCGGCGAACATGTGCCGCAAAGGAATTCCGCTGCGCGACGTGGTACTGCCCGGCGACCACAACGGCTTCGAATCCGGCGGCGACCAGTGGCAGCCCTGGCTGGCCGACCGCTTCGCGAACCGCCCGGCGCAGGGCTCGACCTGCGGCTGACCTACCAGAAGTCCGGATGTAGACCCCAGGCGGCGAACTCCTCCTCGACGAAGCCGCGCAACACTTCCCGGGTGGGAAAGTGGTCGGGGTCGGCCGCGGTGACCGCGAGGAACACCTGTTCGCCGTCGCTGCACCAGGACATGTTCAGCCCGGCCTCGGTGCGCCGGTACAGTTCGGTCTCGGCTTCCTTCAGCATGGGTCGCAGCAACACCGCGCGGGCCCGGTGCGCGCCCAGGTTCAGCAGCGGTCCCGCCGCGCCACCCAGGTTGGTGCACAGGCACAGCGGCGCTTTGGAGGTGCGCGCGAGTTTGCGGGCGATCGCGTCCGGGATCACCATCTGCAACGGTTGCAGGTGCTGCAGCGGCGGTATCCGATCAGGGTCGTCGTACGCGGTGATCGCGGCCTTGGTCGCGGACCGGATCGCGCCCAGATCGGCGAGTTCGCCCTTGCGATAGGGCACGCTGATCGGTATGCCGGTCGTCGCGTTACCGCGCGGATCGCCGGGCACGCGCAGCGACCGCGGGATCTCGATGCGCGCCAGGTCGCCGTCGCGGATCCGGCCGCTGCGTCCGAGCACCCCGAGGGCCGCGCCGAGCATCAACCCGTTCGCGGTGCCACCGTGCGCGGCGGCGGCGTTCTCCCATTGCGCGAGTGGAACATTCAGGATCACCTCGGCCGGGTGATAGCGCTCCCCCATCGGTACCACGAGGTCGTCCGGCCGGGGCGGGCGGGGCGGCTCGGTGATCCCACGTGCCCGGAACGCGCGCACGATGCCGGTGCCGATGGCGCGCAGTTGACCTGCCGCATCGGCCAGATTGTGCCGCCACACACCGCTTTCGGGTGCGTCGCCGACCAATGCGCCCGAGCTGTCGGCCCGGCGCACCGGCAGCTCGGCGGCGACGCGTGCGAGCGCGTCCCCGATCGCGCCGACCGCGCCGCTGCCGTCCGCGGCGATATGCGAGATCACCAGGGACAGCACGTGTCCGGTGCCGTACGGCGCGACCGAGAGCCGCCAGAGCCGGCCGGTCGCCGGATCGAACTCCACCTCCGCCTGGTCGGCCAGCCAATCGACCAGTGCACCGTCACCGACCGGATCTTGCTGCCAGACAAGCGGAATCGACCCGTGGGCGGGCTGCCACCAAGGCCGCGCCAGCGGAATGCGGGAGGTGACCACGCGCCGCGCGAGGAATCCGGCGGCGAGGTGGGCGTGCAAGGCCTGCACCACCGCGCGATCCAGGGGTCGATCGAACAGCAACGCGAACTGGTTGACGATGACGGAGCCGAAAAGCCGGTCCACTCGGCGAAACAGGTCGTCGTCCGGGGTGAGACGATTCATCGGTGCGGGCATCGGTATTCCTTCCGCGATCAACGTGGACGCAGCGCTTTGTAGGTCAGTGGCGCGAGCACCGTCACCACGATCAGTGCCCCGATCAACGACCACCACGCGTCGGCGCCGAACCGGCCGGTGTCGGCCAGCGTGCGCACCGCCGACACCAGCCGCGAGACCGGATTCACCGCCGAGACGCGGCGCAACCACTCCGGCATCGCCGCCGTCGGCACCAGCGCGTTGGAGACCAAGGTAAGCCCGAGCAGGATCAGTGTCGAAATGCCCTGCACCGCGGTCGGTCTGGCGACGGTCACGCCCACGTAGGCGAAGATCCAGCTCAGTGCCACGGTCACCAGCACGACGAGCAGCACCGCCACCGCACAGCCGATCGGGTGTTCGGGCCGGTAGCCCATCACCGTCCCGACGAGCACCACGATGACCGCGGCCATGCCGTAGCGGACGATCCCGGCCAGCAGCGCGCCGATGATCGGCGCCAGCCGCGCCAGCGGCATCGCGGAAAACCGCTCGTGCACACCGGAACTCATGTCCTCACACAGTTGGACGCCGGTCGCGACCGAGGAGGTGAGCACGATCTGCACCAGCACGCCGGGAATAAGGGTCGGCAGGTACGCCTGCAAACTGCCCGCCACCGCGATGCCGAAGATGTTGCCGAACAACACCGGTCCGAGAATGGGCAGCAGCGCCGCATCGAACAGCAGTTGCGGGCTGCGCCGGAAGATCAGCAGACCGCGCAATGCCATGATCAGCGACTGATACACCGCCGCTCGGGTGCTGAGGTGGCGGACCCGTGGCCGTCGATCGATCACCGGTTTCTCGCGCGCCTGGTCGGCCGCCGCGCCTGCCGTCACTACCGCCATCGCATCCTCGATTCCTGAGCGTCCAGTACCCGCGCCATCAGACCGGCGCTCCGTGCGGTGCCTGCGCCCGGTTGGTCAGCGTGAGGAACACTTCGTTGAGTTCCGGCCGGTCGACCCCGAAGCCGCGCAAACCGACACCCGCACGGCGCAATTCGGTCAGTACGACGGTCGCGGTGTCGACATCGCGCAGCGGCACCGAGATCGTCGCACCCTCCGGGCTGATCCGTACCGCGTTCCCCGCCAGGCGTTCCGCGATCAGGACCGCGGTCTGCACGCCCGCCTGGTCGAGCAGGTCGAGCCGGAGCACGTCCGCACCGACTGCCGCCTTGAGATCGTCGGCACTGCCCTCGGCGACCACGGAGCCGTTGTCGATCACGGCGATCCGGTCCGAGAGCATGTCGGCTTCCTCGAGGTACTGCGTGGTGAGCAGCACCGTCACGCCCTCGGCGACCAGCGCGCGGATGGTGTCCCACATCCGCATCCTGGTGTGCGGGTCGAGCCCGGTGGTGGGCTCGTCGAGAAACAGCAGCGGCGGCGGAATGATCAGGGAGGCAGCCAGATCCAGCCTGCGCCGGGTACCGCCGGACAGCGTGCGCGCGGGGCGATTCTGCGCCGCCGTCAGCTGGAACTGCTCGATCAGTTCCGCGGCCCGCGCGTTCGCCGCCCGCCGGGACAGGCCGAGCAACCGGCCGAATATCTGGAGATTCTCGGTGGCGGAGAGGCTTTCGTCCACCGAGGCGTACTGCCCGGTGAGCCCGATCATGGACCGCACCGCGGTCGCGTCCGCGGCCACGTCGTAGCCGAAGATGCGGGCGCTGCCCCGGTCGGGCCGCAGCTGGGTGGCCAGCATTCGCACGATGGTCGTCTTACCCGCCCCGTTGGGACCGAGCAGCGCGAACACCGTGCCACTGGACACCCGCAGATCGACCGCGTCGACCGCACGCACGCCACCGAAAGACTTGCCGAGTCCCTGTGTTTCGATCGCGATATCGGTGGCGGCGGTCATCGGAGTCCCCCTGCGTTCGCGGTGCCGGCCGATCGGACGGGTAGCGCCTCGACCAGGGCTGCCGCCCTATGCACGCCCGCCCCCTGGAATCCGGTGGCGAACCGAGCGGCGCGCGCTGTGACATCCGGACCCGTCACCTGATCCAGCGCGGCCGCGAGCCTCGCGGTGGACAGACGCGAAAACGGCAGTGCCACACCGAGGCCGAGAGCCTGCACCTGCTGTCCCCAGTACGGCTGATCGGCCATGAACGAGCACACCACCGCGGGCACGCCCGCCCGCAGCGCCGCCGCGGTGGTGCCCGCCCCACCGTGGTGCACCACGGCCGCGCAGCGCGGCAGCACCGTCGCATGGTCGACGCTGCGGAGCAGGGCGTACTCCGCGGAGTACTCGCTCTCGGCGGCGGTGGCGCCGGAGACGAACAGCAGCCGCCGGCCGACCGCGCGGCACGCGACCCGCACCTGTTCGATCGTCGCGTCGATATCCGGGACCGGCATCGAACCGAAACCCACGTAAACCGGCGCGGGCCCGGCCGCAAGCCAATTCGTGAGGTGCGGATCTTCCGCGGCCGCGGCGGCGGGCGGCTGGGTGAAGAAGCCGGTGAACGGCCGGTCCGGGCCCCACTCGTCGCGCAACCCGGGGAACAGCCGATCGTCGTAGGCCTGAATCGCGATATCGGGCAGCGTCGATTCCCGCGGCGTCGCGCCGTACAACTGCTCGACATCCGGCGCGATCGCCCACGCCCGCGCCGCGCCCAACACCGACCAGCAGCGTCTGTTCAGTGCACCGGAGAGCTTCGCGCCGAACCCGTTCGGCACCACGGGAACCGCGCGGTTGGGCCGGATCGGGAAGTAGTGCACCGCCGCGAACGGGACACCGGCGCGCGCGGCCACACCGCGCGCCACCTCCTCGTTCGCCATCGCCCCGACGATCACGTCCACACCGGCCGCGGCCGCCAGCAGGTCGTCGGCCATCTCGGCGAAGCCCTGCCGATTCACCGCGCGCAACGCGCGCACCCGGGCGATCGGCCCGCCCTGCCCGGCGTTCTCGAACTGGGCGCGCAGCAACTCGTCGGTGTCCAAACCGAAAGGCGTTGCGGGCACTCCGCTCTCGGCCGCGAGCCGGACCAGGTTCGGCGACACGGTGAGCCGCACGTCGTGGCCGCGCCCGATCAGCTCGCGCGCCAACGCGATACCGGGCTGTGCGTCACCCCGGCTGCCGCCGAAGGCCAGCAGTGCTTTCATCGACTCACCTCGTGTTCTGGGACAGAGCCCGTTACAGGAAGACCGGGGCGAGCCCGTAGTCGTCCAAAATCGATCCGACCGCAGCCGAGAGCTGCTGCCGGTCGAGCGGGTGCGGCGGATGCAGCCCTTGGATCCGCAGGCAGATGGCGTCGTTCGAGGCGACGAACCCGCCGAACAGGTATCCGCCGCACCGGTAGACCTCGTCGAGCGCCTCGAGCCGCTGGGTGATCAGTCCGAGGCTGAAGATGCTCGCCGGGACGCCGGCCACGGTGCGCACCAACGGATCCGGACAGGTGACATACGAACAGCCGGTGGTGACCTGATCCTTCGTCAGGTCACGCGCCAGCTTCCGGAACACCGAAGGCGGTAGCACCAGGGCCAGTTTCAGGAGCGCGGCGTAGGCTCGCCCATCCGACTCTCGGCGTTGCAGTTTTCGTTTGACCTCGGCCCTGATCTCGGTGAGGTCGTCGTTCGCGCCGGTCCGGTCGACGACGAGATCGATGGCGCCGAGCGCGTTTCCCCGGGTGTCGTGCTGCGGCTGCCGGATGCTGACCGGCATCGCGATCCGGGCCCGCCCCTGCGCGTCGGTGCGACCGACCCGGGTCGCCAGCTCGGCCATCACCGCGACCGCCAGCGACGCGTCGTTGCCGCCGCGCGCCTCGGCCTGTTTGCGCCACTGGTCGGCGGGCACCACTGCGAGCACGAACGGCAGGGTGAAATCGGTGGGCAGCGTTGCGGTCAGCGGCGCCGGCGGGGGCGCCACCGAGCCGTGGTGCGGCTGCTGCCTGGACTCCCGGATGAACCGCGTGACCGTGGGCACGGCGGGCGCCAGGGCCGCCACCCGCCGTACCGCGGCGAACAGGTCGGAGACGAAGAGCCGGAACCGGCCGACCCGGTCCGCTTCGAACGACCACGCCCGCGGTGACGACGCGGCGGCTTCCTCGAGCGCCCGGATCAGCGCCAGCCCGTCGGTCAGCGTGTGCGAAACCAGCAGGGACACAGCGGATCCGCCGTCGTCCAGGGTGGTCACCGAGAGCCGCCAAGCCGGACCGCCGTAGGTGTCCAGCTCGCCGCGGGCCCGCTCCGCGATCCAGTCGGTCACGTGCTCTCTGGGCAGCGCGCCCGCATAACGTTCCACCGGCGCGAACGCGTGCGCGCGCACCCAGCGGTCACCCGCGGTGCCGATGAACGGTGTCGCGGCGACCCGGCCGAGCACGCCGCGCTGCAAGAGCCGGTGGAAACGGTCGAGCGTCGCATCGCTGAGCGCGGTGTCGAACAACCAGATCGCATGGATCGACACGGTGTCCGAGCGCACCTGCGTGCGTGCGCTCGCACAGTCCAGATCCGCCATGCGGTGCGGCACGATCACTCCGACCATCTCGGCCCTCCTTCCGATCGATGTGCCCGCGTCACTGCCAGATGCCGGATATCGCGGCGAGCGGGCACGCACTGCGGTAATCACCGGTCTCCGCGATCGAGACCAGGATCCGGCGCAGCCGCTGCACGTAATCCCCGGCCTGTTCCCAGGTTTCCGGCAGATCCGGCGCGCCGATGCAGACGAAGTATTCGGTGTTGTTGCGCCCCAACCAGATCGACACCGTCGAGGTGGTGCCGTCGGCGGTCAGGATGCGGGTGTCGGCCTCCGCGCCCAGCGCCTCGTCCACGGTGCGCAGGTCGAGCAGGGTGACGAAACTCGGCTCCCGGGTGACCAGGTCGGCGCCGTACCCGCGGGCGAACAACTGGGCGATCGCACCGTGTGCGGGCAACCGCGACATCTGCCTGCCGCGCTCGAGCGCGTCCCGCGCGATCGGCAGCGTCGCGGCGAAGCTCGGCACCGGCGGCAACTCGAACGAGACCGGGACGAAGTTGCAGAACCAGCCCTGCGCAGTGCGGAAGCGCGCACCGAAGCGGGTGGACAGCACGTTCAGCGACCAATAGAACTCGCTGCCGGTCGTTTCGAAATCGGCCAGCGCCAGCACGCTGAACATGGCCGCCGCGACGCTCGCACCGGTGCGCGCGAGTGCTTGATCGAAGGCCTGGACCAGGTCGGCGTCGAGCAGTACCGAACCCTCGACCCGGCGGCGATGCCGTTTCGGCGCGGGACCACCGCGTTCGATGGGCGACACCGGCAGCCGAAAGTCGTTCTCGGCCAGCGCATCCTGCCAGTACGGATACAGATCCGCCGCGAGCGCGTCCGAGGCACGGGCCCGTTCGTCGGCCGCGTAGTCGGTACTCGACCCACCAGGGCCAGGCCAGGACGCGGCGCGACCCGCCGTCCTGGCCCGATAACGCTCGGTGAGTTCGAGTGCCGCCAGGGCCTGCGACATGCCGTCGCTGAAGGCGTGATCGACGGCGAAGACCACCTCGAACCCCTCCGCACCCGGCAGCACCGCGAAGGCCGCGCTCGGCCACTGCAGCGGCGAGGACACGGCATCGAAGTAGTCGGTCAGCGCCACGGCCCAGTCCCCTTCGGCCCCAGCCAGTTCCCGCGTCCCGAACTGCACATCCTCGGGCGCGAGGATGTGGCGGATACAGCCCAGCGCGGTCGGCTCGAACCAGGTGCGCAGACCGTCGTGCGCCTGCACGAAATCGGTGATCACCACCGTGAGCGCGGCCAGATCCAGCGCACCGGAGATCCGCGTGACCATGCCCAGGTACACACCGTCGGATACACCGCCGAGCACACCGTCCAGGTGGTCCTGCTGCAAGAACGAAGGCGGCACCGCGGAGGTCGGCGCGGATTTCGCGGCTCTGGCGCTCGCGGCGGTGGGCGCGACGATGATCGGGCGGCGTGTCGGCCGCAGCGCGAAATCCACGCCGCCGATGCGGATCACGCGGCCCCGCAGCCGACCGCGGCGTCGATCACCTCGAGTGCCGGGACCGCGCCGCCGGCGAATTCGCGTAAGCCGCCGACGAATTCGCCGATGAACCGGTCCATCTCGCTGAGCGGGAACGAGGCCGGGAAGCGCGTCGAGATGTTCAATCCGTCCACGGTGCGCCCGACCCAGAAGTAGACCTCGTCCGGCGAATACGACTCGGCCCGCAGCAGGCGGTGGCGCAGGCTGCCGATCGTGTCGACACCCGGCACCCGGCGCATGTCGACGAACGACACACCGAAGCGTGGGGTATCGGCGATCTCCAGCAGTTCACAGACCGGCCCCGCGGGCACCATGGTCAGCGGCCGGACCGCCTTCAGCGCAGCCGCGGCATCGTGCAGTGCGGAGTCGAAACTCCGGTCCGGGCCCACCGTGACCGAGAGCGGCACGATGTTGACGAACCAGCCCATCGACTCCGCCCACTGGGCGCTCGGCCGGGTGGCCACCGGCATGATCGTCCGGAATTCGCTGGTGCCCGAGACACGATAGGAGGCATAGGCCAACGCCGCGAAGATCACAGCGGTGAGCCGGTAGCCGCGGGCGGTCGCCGCCGCCTCGATCAGATCCGATTCGGAATTGTCGAGCAACCAGCGAGAAAAGCTGTTCTGCTCGGATTCCCGGGCCGGGTCGTACACCGTCGAAGGCAATGGCGGAAAACTCGGGAACTTTCCGTCGCAGGAATCGAAGAAATTCCGCCATGCCAGCGTCGCCGGGCAGTCCGCGGTGACCGTCGCCGCGGCCTGCCGCTCCAGCACGGCGTAATCCGCAGAACTCGCGCACGTGGTCAGCGCCTCGATGCGCGAGCCGTCGAGCAGCGCCCGGTACAGCGCACGGAACTCGTTGATGATCAGTGCCTGCCCGTAGGCGTCCATGACCGAGTGGTCGGCGGCGACCAGCACCGTGAAATCGTCGGTGTCGTGGTGCTCGATGGTCGCGACCAGGCAGTGCGGCCAAGCCGCCGGGGACAGCCGCCGTTCGAACTCGGCCGACAGGTACGGGCCGAGCTGGTCGCCGTCGGAGACCGCGTCGACCACTTCCCGAATGACCTTGACCCCCAACGCCGCGCAGGTGAATCGCGCCGGGCGAGCACCGGGCGCCGCCACCCGCGCCGTGGTGCGCAGGCCCTCGTGCCTGGCATGCCAGACCCAGATGAGATCGCGGACCGCCCGCCGATCCAACGGCGCGTCCATCTCGAATATCGTCCCGATCCACTTGCCGCGCCCGGGCCGTTCGTCGAGCGAATCGAATTCCCCGCAATACTTCTCGTGCTGACTCGTCAGCGGCCGATTATCCAATTCCCAGGCCTCGGCGGTTTCCGCCTCGGTACGCCACAGGGTGAGATTTCCCGATCGGATGGGAAAATCGGACAGGCAGGTATATTCCATTTCGCCCTCATCTATCGATCATCCTCGGACAACTTCGCCGGGCCGAGGAGGGTGGCAGATTCAGAGATGATCACGCGTGAAATGCAATTCTTGGTACCGCTCGATGAGGATATAGCACGATCCGACGGCCCAGCAGCGTGATGCCCGTCACCCGTTTGCCCTGCGGAAACGCATTCGAAACCATTTTTCAGCAATGTTTCAGCTCATTCGGATATGCCGGACCCTCGCGACTAATTGGACATTTCCGCAAACCCCACTGCACACCTGGAGTTGAATCACACCTCCCCCAGGTTAATTCTGGATGAAAGGATTGGTTCCGGCCGCCGAGCGGCAACGCAGTGCGAGGAGACCGGGCACCGGGCGGCCCGTGCGAGATCATGGGTATCTTCGACCGCGACGCCCGACGCGGCCACCAGCGCGGCGCGGACGGCGCACAACCGAACTGATCCTTTGGACGAACGGGAGGCCGAGGTGGGCGAGACGACGGTGGCCGGCGTGCTGGCCGAGTTGGCCGGCCTGGAAGATCCGAAGATCCGGGCCGTCAACGAGAAGCACGGCGACGAGCACGGGGTGAATCTCAGCCAGTTGCGCGCGGTGGCGAAGCGGCTGAAGACCCAGCAGGAGCTCGCCCGCGAGCTGTGGGCCACCGGCGACACCACCGCCCGGCTGCTGGCGACCCTGATCTGCCGTCCCAAAGCGTTCGAGCGCGACGAGCTGGACCGCATGCTGCGTGCGGCGCGCACCCCCAAGGTGCACGACTGGCTGGTGAACTACGTGGTGAAAAAGAACCCGCACGCCGAAGAACTGCGCCGGTCCTGGCTCGCCGACCCGGATCCGGTGGTCGCGAGCGCCGGCTGGGCGCTGACCACCGACCGCGTCGCGAAAAAGCCCGACGGCCTGGACCTTTCGGGACTACTCGACGTGATCGAGGCGGACCTGAAGGACGCACCCGAGCGCCTGCAGTGGGCGATGAACCACTGCCTGGCCCAGATCGGCATCGAGCACGCCGAACATCGCGCCCGGGCGATCGACATCGGCGAACGCCTGCAGGTGCTCGCGGACTACCCGACGCCGCCGAACTGCACGTCTCCGTTCGCCCCGATCTGGATCACCGAGATGGTCCGGCGGCAGGGCGGTTGACCGGCTCGATCTCTCGTAGAACATTGGATCCGCAATGGATTTCGCCGCCGCCCAGGTGCAGAGCCGCCCAGTCGTCCACATAGCGCACCGTCAGTCCCACCGATCGGTAGACCTCGGTGACCGCCGCTTCGAAGACATCGCGACCGTCGACGATCGGGCCCCACTGGCGGGGAGCGACATAGTTCGAGGCGTTCATCAGCACGCCGTTGACGGCACCCGGGTAGAAGGCAACCAAACCCTCCGGCGCTTCCGGGACACCACCGGATTCGTAGAGTCCCGGGATCCGGACGAACTCCTCCGGCCGCAAGCCGACCTCGCGGACCAGGCGCTCGACGTTCTCGTCGATCTTGCGGGCGGCGACTTCGTTTCGTGCGACGAACTTTTCGTCCAGCAGCACCTCGTCGATGGTGCGATCGGAGACACCCGGGCGCGACAGCGCCCGTTCGCCGCCGTGCCCACCGCGCTGCTGTTCGCGCAGAATCTCCAGCCCGCGCCGCGGATCGGACACAGCAGGCCGCCAACCGCGACCGCCGGTTGCCGGCAGGAACTGGACGAACTCGTCGACGTGGCCCACCACCAGCCATCCGGCGTCCAGCAGCACCGGCGCCTGAACCTGCTGCGCGGCAAAGAATTTCTCCAATTCCCCGCTGCGTACCGCAGGGTCGTCCGCGTTGCCGGTGCCGATGATCACCCGGCCGGTGCGGAACTCGCGCCCGTTGTGGCTATGCGGCGGTATCGTTTCGACGTTTCCGAACGCGTCCACCAGCCGGTCACCGAAGCCGCCGAGCTGAATCGCGCCCACGCCGGGGCCTTTGAGGTCGAAGACGGCGCGGCCGCCCTCGCGCTCCGGCTGCGGCGAGCGGATCGCGACGCGCAACGAGACGTCCTTGCCGCCGGGTCCGGGCATCGACACGTAGCCGATCTCCACGAAGTCCTGTCCCCAGGTGTCGGTGGTGCGCAGCCGGATCAGGGGTGCATCGATCCCGGAAGCCTTTGCGGCCGCGCCGAATTCACCCACGAACTGCTCGTGCGATCGATCGTCGCCGCTCTCGGGCACCAGCACCGACTGCGCGGGCTGGGTGTGGTTGTGCAGGACGACCGGCGCGACCCGGAGCACGACATCGTCGGTCTCCGTGCGGGCGCCCCGCCGGACGGTGAACCGCACGGTAACCAAGCCGTCCCAGATTGCCTTGTCACGCACCACATCTCGGGCGTCGACACCGAGGGTGGCCCCGTCCCGCAGCTCGATCTCGGTCAGGTTCGTGTCGGGTCGCAGCGGTACCCACGTGTCCTGCCGTTTGGCGAATATCCGGATCTTGTCCGCCCCGGCGCCTACTGCGGCCACCTGCCCCGTCGCGTCGGCGGTGGCGCCGATCGGCCTCGTCACCAGCGGCGCCAGGTATTCCGGTGCGCGCGCCACGTCGTCGGCGGCGTCGTGGCAGGCCGCCAGCTCCGCATCGGAAAGCTCGCTCGCGCTCGACGGGCAACGCCGCGCGACGTCGCCGATATTCGGCAGGATGATCGCGCCGTTCGACTCGGCACCGGCGTCCTTGTCGTCGACGACCCCGTCCCGATTGCTGTCGGCCCGGATCTCCGCGACGAGCCGATCCGCGGTCGGCGCCGAGCAGCCGGACAGTGCCATCGCCGCGACGCCGGCGAGCAGCAAGAACCTGCGATATGCCATGACAACTCACTTTCGGAGTCCGGGAGGGCGTCCGCCGGCCTCGACCGGTATCGGTCGGCCCGGTACGTCGCCACCGAGGGAGCGCTGTGGCATCCGAGGCCGGCGGACGGAAGTGATCAGCCGTGCCGCGCACGGCGAAACCCGAGGGGGATAGCTGGTTTCGCCGCCCTGATATGCAGGGTCCCGGCCGATCACCGGTTCCCACAGTAGGGCCCGCGCGGCCGCCCCCACACCCGTCGACCGGGTGTTTCGACCAGCCGACCGGCGGGTGCCGGATCCGTCGCCGGCGGGTTTACCACCGCAGATGCCGGGCAATCGAGTTCTGTCGTGGCGCCACCGCCACCGATTCTCGACGCATTCCGATGACTTGTTCGAGCAGGAGGAATAGCGCATGAAAGCAGTACTGATCATCCCGTTCGCGGCCGCCGTGGCCGTGGCGACCGTGGCCTGCGACGACGACGGGTCGCCGGCCGCGACCGGTACGACGACCGCCGTACCGGCCGCGAGCAGCTCGGCGCCCGGGGGCACCGATACCGCGCGCGTGGACCTCGCGAACCACACGTTCCCGATCAGCGCGCAGAACGCCCTGGATGCGGCCCGCAAGAAGTTCGACGGCACGTTGACCGGCCTGGAGCTGGAACCCGAGGGTGTCAACACCCGCGACACCTACGTGTACAAGGTGAAACTGACCTCCGACACCGAGAAATACACCGTGCAGCTGACCGCCGACGCGGGCACGGTCGTGACCGAACACCGGGAGAACCTCGACGCGGACGAGCAGCGCACCGAACGCACGCGCGAGGCGATCAACCTCGACGCCGCCGTGCCGTTGCGCGACGCGATGGCCACCGCGACGAAGGCTCGGTCCGGCCGGGTCGAGAAGTGGAAGATCGAGGGCAAGGACAACGCGGCCCAGTACGAATTCGACATCCAGGCCCCCGGCGACACCGACGAGGACTACGAGGTCCAGGTCGACGCCTACACCGGGCAACTCAAGACGGCCGGATAGCGCACCGGGGTCTAACCGCGCGAGTCGACGGGCGTCGGCTGGGTATCACCCACTCGTGACCTTCGACCTGACGCCCACGGCCGCACAGCACGACCTGGCCAAACGTGCACACGAATTCGCGCGGGACTGCATCAGGCCGGTGGCCGCGCACTATGACGAAGCCCAAGAGTTCCCGTGGCCGGTGCTCGAAGAGGCGGCCGAACGCGGGTTCTACAGCCCGCTGTTCTACCGCGACCTGATCGGCGACCCCACGGGACTGTCTCTGCCCATGTTCATGGAGGAGGTGTTCTGGGGTTGCGCCGGGATCGGGCTCGCGGTGGTGATGCCCGCACTGGCCCTGTCGGCGATCGGCAAGGCCGCCACGCCCGCGCAGATGCTGCGGTGGGCGCCCGAATGTTTCGGTACGCCAGGGGATCTGAAGCTGGCCGCGCTCGCGATCTCGGAACCGGAAGGCGGCAGCGACGTACGCAATCTGCGCACCCGGGCGACCCGCGACGGCGACGACTGGATCATCGACGGCCACAAGATGTGGATCGGCAACGGCGGCATCGCCGATGTGCACGTCGTCAACGCGGTGGTGGACGAGGAACTCGGGCATCGCGGCCAGGCACTGTTCGTGATCCCCGGCGGCACACCGGGATTGGAGCTGGTCCGCAAGCTCGACAAACTCGGGTGCCGGGCCTCGCACACGGCGGAGCTGAAATTCGATCGGGTGCGGATACCGGGAGACCATCTGCTCGGCGGCCTGGACAAGCTCGAACACACGTTGGCCGCGCGCCGGGCCGCGGCCCGCGGCGACGGACGTTCCGGCTCGGTCACGCTGGGGACGTTCGAGCAGACCCGCCCGATGGTGGCGGCGCAGGCGCTGGGCATCGCCAGGGCGGCTGTGGAATACATGACCGGGTACGCGAAAGAGCGGGAGGCGTTCGGCGCGCCGATCATCGACAATCAGGGCATCGCCTTCCCGATCGCCGATCTGGCCACCCAGCTCGACGCCGCGCGGCTGCTGACCTGGCGTGCCTCCTGGATGGCGGCCAACGGGGTGCCGTTCGACCGCGGCGAAGGGTCGATGTCGAAGCTGGCGGCCAGCGAGGTCGCGGTGCGCGCCACCGAACGCGCGATCCAGACCCTCGGCGGCTGGGGCTACATCACCGATCATCCGGTGGCGAAGTGGTACCGAGATGCCAAGCTGTACACCATCTTCGAGGGCACCAGCGAGATCCAGCGGATCGTGATCTCGCACGCCCTCGGCGCCGCCGAAGGCCGACCACCGCTGCATGTCGACCTCGCCCCCTCCGGCGGACCGCTCAGCAAGGTCTTCGGCCGCGGCACCGCCACCAGAACCAGAGCCGCGGCAGCGGCCCTGAACCTGAAAGACCGCGTCCCCCAGCCGATAGTCCAGGCCGCGATGCGCTTACTGCGCCCGCCTCGATGAGCGCACACTACGGCTCGATGGCCAAGGGGTGGTGGAAGATGTTGCGGGGGTCCCACTGTGCTTTGGCGCGTTGGAGGCGGGGGTAGTTGTCGCGGTAGTAGAGGGTGTGCCAGGGGGTGCCGGAGGTGTTCCAGCGGGGGTCGCGCAGGTCCGGGTCCGGGTAGTTGAGGTAGGCGCCGCCGTCGGTTTCGCCGGGGACGGGGACGCCGCCGGTCGCGGCGTAGACGTCGCGGTACATTTCGCGGGCCCAGCGCAGGTAGGCGGCATCGTCGGCCGCGTTGCGCCAGGCCGCGTGGATGAGCATCTTCATGAACGAGTCACGCACCGGCATGGCGGTCGCCGCGGCAGGTCTGGCGTTGATCGCGCCGCCGAAAGGCAGGAATTCCAGCTGGGATTCGCCCAGGAAGCGCAGGTCGGTCAGGTAGCGGTACAGCGTGCGCACTTGCTCGGGGGTGTACGGCCGACGCAGGTACGCCGATTTCACCTTCACCCGCGGCGGCAGCGGACCCTTGCCGTAGTACACCTGAGATACCGTGTCCAAGTAGGACTTTCGTTCGAGCGGCGGCACGAGCGGCGGCGGCCACACGCCGTTCCCGACGGCCGCGACGAACTCGTCGTAGCGCGTCGCGGCGTCGGCCTGCGCGCCGTCGAGCAGCACCAGAATGTCGCACGCACCACCGGGTTTGACGTGCAGCGGCGCGTAGAGGCCGGTGCAAGGACTGTCCGGCGCACTGTTTCGCGCGAAGAAGTCCAGGTAGTTGCCGACGAACCGCACGAACGACCCCTCGCTCGTGATCGGTAGCACCAGCCGGGCGTGCAGCATGCTCGTCGGCGGGCGAGGCAGCGGCCGACCCGGCTCCGCATCGGGTGAGCGCAGCAGAAACCGCGTCACCACACCGAAATTGCCGCCCCCGCCGCCGGTGTGCGCCCACCACAGCTCCGGGTTCGGGCCGTCCGCGGTGGCGGTGTGCACCGACGCGGCCCCGGACGCGTCGACCGTCACCACCTCGATGCCGTAGAGGTGATCGGCGGTGAGCCCGAGCCGCCGCGACAGCGGACCGTACCCGCCGCCGCACAGAAACCCGCCCGCGCCGACGCCGAGGCAGATCCCGGCGGGCACGGTTACCTCCCAGCCGCGCGCCAGGCGCTCGTACATCGTGCCGAGTTCCACACCGGCCCCGACGGAATAAGCGCGGTGCCGCTCGTCGAACGTCACGGCGTCGAGCCGGCTCAGATCGATGAGCGCCTGGGTTTCCGGATTGTCGACCAGGCCGTCGAAGCAATGGCCGCCCGAGCGGACCGCGATCCGCAGCCCTTCGGCGACCGCCTGTTGTACCGCGTCGCGCACCTGCCCCGCGTCGACCGGCACGAAGATCTTGCGTGGCGCGGCGACGAATCTGCGGTTGTATCCGCGCATTGTGAGCCGCGCGTATTCCGCATCACCGGGCACGACAATCTCAGGCCCGGCCACCTCCGCGTGCGCGGCACCCGCCAGCGCGCCGCCGACCACGATTCCCCCGGCCCCGGCTCCTGCCGCACCGAGGAATCGCCGCCGCGACAATGGCATCCGCACACCCTCTCGTTCGAGCCGAGCGACGGACGTTCAGTCGTTGCGGAAGCCTTCCGCACGATGCGACAGCCGTTCAGCGAATGTTTCCGACCATGCCACCGATTCCAGTTCGTCGGCCACGCGCGGCGTGCGCCGCGCCGCCGGGGCGCGGACCGCGGAGTGGTGCCGCGCACCACCTTCCGGCCTGGACTCCAGCGCCAGCAGCCGCACACCCCAGCAGACGTACGCCTCCAGGCTCATCCCCGCACACTCGGCCGCATACTTCAGAGCGCGCCACTCGCTCTTGTCCACGGTCACCGTGATATCCCTGGTTGCCATGCGCAACCACGGTAGTCCGACAAGGCCGCGCGCAAGGCGGTTCGCGCTTTTGTCGCCGGACGCTAGGCGTGTCCGCACGGGCTGATCTGCTAAAACGCGTCAGGGCAGCCGCACGAGCCGCGGGTCTCGAGTTCCGCGGCCAGACTCACGACGCCGGGTTCGGCCGCTCCGGTGTCGATCTGGCGCAGCAGCAGCTCGACCGCGAGTTCGCCCATCTTCCTGGTCGGCTGCACCATGGTGGTCAGGCCCGGCCTGGTGTATCGGGAGTACTCGATGCCGTCGAAGGCGACGACGGCCAGATCGTCCGGAACGCGCAGACCAGCGTCGTAGGCCGCCCGCAGCATGCCCATCGCCTGCAGATCGCTCGTCACGAAGACCGCGGTCGGCGCGGGCGTGCCCGCCATCAGCCTGCCGAGCGCGTGATAGCCCGCCGCGCCGCCGAATTCGGTACGCACGATGACACTTTCGGGCAACCCGGCCCGGTGCAAGGCCTCCCGATAGCCCGCGACGCGCTCCTCCGCGGTGGACACGTGCGGTCCACTGAGACAGGCGATGTCGCGGTGCCCGTGCGCGATCAGATGCTCGACCGCGGTGCGCGCGCCCGCGACGGAATCGCACATGACATGCGCGCACCGGAGCGGATCGATGATCCGGTCCACCGCGATCAGCGCCATGTCCGCCGCCGCACACGCCTCGGCGACACCGGATTTCCAGGACGACGAAATCGCGAGCAGCCCTTCGACTCTGCGGTCGATGAACGAGCTCACGTACGCGCGCTCGCGCGCCTCGTCGCCCGCGGCGTTACCGACGATGAGCGGGTAGCCCCGGGCGAACGCCGCCGCCTCGATCACGGCGGACAATTCGGCGAAGAACGGGTTCGCGCCGTCGGGGATGACCATGCCGAGCGCGTGCCCGCGGTTCATCCGCAGGCTGCGCGCGGACAGGTTGGGCCGGTAGCCGAGTTCCTCGATGGCGGCCTCGATCCGCGCGCGGGTGGCGGGTGCGACCTGGCGCGGACCGCCGTTGATCACATAGCTGACCAAGGCGGGTGAGGTGCCCGCGCGCCGGGCGACATCGGCTCGGGTGACTGCCATCGCGATTTCTCCTGTCTGCCTTGCCATTCTCGCGAACTGGCCGGAAGACCCTTGACAGCTCGTGACACAGGTCACACACTACACATCAACACGTGTTGTCAACACGAGTTGAGAATGAGCCCAGGATAGGTCGAACACCAGATGAACTCACGATTCAGGTACGCGGTCGCCGGCATGGCCCTCGTCAGCGCGGTCGCGCTCACCGCAGGCTGCGGCCGTGGCGAGCACGCGTCGTCCGATTTCAAGATCGCGGTCGTCACGCGCAACTTCACCAACCCCTACTGGGCCGCGCTGCGCGACGGCGCGAAGGCCGAGGGTGCGCGGCTCGGGGTCGATGTCGCGGTGCAGGCCGGGCAATCCGAGACCGACGCCGACGGCGAGAACGCCCAGATCTCCACCCTCGCGGCCCAGGGCTACGACTGCTTCGCGGTCGTTCCGGTGAACGGCACCAACGTGATCACGCCGCTGGTTCCGGTGGCCCGCAAGAACATTCCGATCCTCAACCTGGACACCCAGATCGATGCCGAAGCCTCGAAGCAGGCGGGCGTCGAGTACGCGAGCTTCATCGGCTCCGACAATCTGGCCGCGGGCCGGATCGCGGCGGAGAAGATGCTGGAGACGCTGGGCGGCACCGGGAAAGTGGTGGTGCTGCAAGGCATCGCCGGTGAACAGAACGGCATCAACCGGGACAAGGGCTTCAGCGACGCGGTCGCGGGCAAGCTGGAGATCGTGCAGCGCACCCCCGCCGACTACGAGCAGGACAAGGGTCTCACGGTCACCGAGGCGATCCTGAAGGCGCACCCCGACATCACCGGCATCTTCGCCGCCAACGACACGATGGGCCTCGGCGCCGCCCAGGCGATCAAGAACGCCGGCCGCACCGGCCAGATCAAGGTGATCTCGGTGGACGGCATCCAAGCCGCCCTCGACGCGGTCAAGGCGGGCACGCTGTACGGCACGGTGACCCAATATCCTTACGCGGAGGGCGAACTCGCGGTGCAGGCGTGCCTCGCCGAACACCAGGGGAAGGACATTCCGGCGCGCGTGGTCGCCCCGATCGCGTTCATCGGCAAGGACAACGTCGAGCAGCAGATCGCCGCGTTCCCCAAGCCGATCACCGCGTTCGACAATCCGCTCGCCGGACTGGTGCACAAGTGAGCAGTGTCGCCGCCGTCGCCGCCGATCGGGGTGGCGACCGGCGCGTCTCCGCCCGCCTCGCCGAGTTCGCGGCGCCCATCGCCCTGGTCCTGGTGTGGGTGGCGTTCTTCATCGCCACGCCGAACTTCTTGACCGCCAGTAATATCGACGATCTGCTCGTCGCCTCGACGATTCTGACGGTGCTCGCGCTCGGCCAGCAGTTCGCCGTGGTCGTCGGCGGCATCGACCTTTCGGTCGGCGCGACGCTGCCGTGGTCGGCGGCGCTGCTCGGCTATCTGACCAGCCACGGGTATCCGGTGAGCGTCGGCATCGTGGCCGCGATCGCCGGCGGGCTGGTCGTCGGGGTGGTCAACGGCGTGCTGATCGGCCGGTTCCAGATGACCGATTTCGTGGTCACGCTCGGCACCCTGAGCGTGCTCAGCGGCTGCACCCTTCTGCTCACCAGCGGCAACAGCGTCGCGGTGAATTCGCCCTTCCTGCAAAGCCTCGCGCTCGACGGGGCGGGCCCGTTCCGCTGGTTCTGGCTGCTGGCGCTGGTCGCGGCGCTCGGCGTGGCGGGCATCCTGTTCCGGACGCGGCTGGGCACCCACCTGCTCGCCACCGGCGGCAATATCGACTCCGCGCGCGAGACCGGTATTCCGGTGCAACGCATCCGGTTGATCGCCTACCTGGCGTGCGGGCTGCTGTGCGGCGTCGCCGGCGTCATGCTCGTCGCGCGCAACGGCGGCGCGGACCCCTCGCTGCAGACCACCTATCTGCTGAGTTCCATTGCGGCCGTGGTGCTCGGCGGTTCTTCGCTCAGCGGCGGCAAGGCCTCGGTCCTCGGCACCGTCTGCGGCGCGGTCCTTTTCACGTCGCTGATCAACGGGTTCACCATTCTCGGGATCTCGCAGTACTACCAACCGGTCGCGGTGGGCGCGGTACTGCTGCTCGCCGCGGCGATCTCGCGCTTCCGAAAGTAGTTGATGTGATGACCAAGCCGATGGTGCAGGCGCACGGCCTCACCAAGTCGTTCGATTCCGTCCGGGCCCTCGACGGCGTCAGCCTGACCATCCCCGAGGGCGAGGTGACCGCGCTGGTCGGGGACAACGGCGCGGGCAAGTCCACCCTGGTGCGCTGCCTCACCGGCGTGCATCCGCCCGATACCGGGGAGATCCTGTTCCGTGGTGTGCCGGTGCGGCTCGGGTCACCGGAGGATGCCAGGAGGATGGGCATCGAGACGGTCTACCAGGACCTCGCACTGATCGACGATCTGGCGGTCTGGCAGAACCTGTTTCTCAATCGCGAACTCGTGCACCGGATCTGGCCGCTGAAGATCCTCAACCGCACGGCGATGATCGCGCAGAGCGTGGACATCCTGCGTGATCTCGACGTGGACGTCCCCTCGGTACGGACCACGGTGCGCCGGATGAGCGGCGGTCAGCGCCAGAGCATCGCGATCGCGCGCGCGGTCGCCTGGGGTAAGGCCATGGTGATCATGGACGAGCCGACGGCCGCGCTCGGCGTGCGGGAGACCGCCGCGGTGGAGAAGCTGGTGCGCGGACTGCGCGACCGCGGGGTCACCGTGCTGATCATCAGTCACGACCTCGCGCAGGTCATGCGGATCTGCGACAACGTCGTCGTGCTGCGCCGCGGCCGCTCGGTGGCCGCGCACCCGGTGCGCGAGATCGACGGCGACCGGCTGGTCGCGCTGATCACCGGTGCGGCACCGGGCAATCTGGAGGCGAGCACCGCCACGAAGACGGAGGTGTCGTGACGGGTCAGGTCGCCGTGATCGGCTCGATCAATCAGGACATCGTCTGCGAAGTGCCCGCGCTGCCGGGCCCCGGCGAGACCGTCTTGGCCGTCGCCGCGCGAACCAACTTGGGCGGCAAGGGATCCAACCAAGCGGTGGCCGCGGCGAAGGCGGGCGCGACGGTGCAGTTCATCGGGCGGATCGGCAGTGATGCGACGCTGTCGCGCTGCCGCGAAGCCCTGACTGGCATCGAATCGGCCACGCTGCGCGAGGTTCCGGGCGCCCGGACCGGGACGGCCTACATCACGGTGGCGGCGGGTGAGAACCAGATCGTGGTGGACCCCGCCGCGAACTACCACTGGGAGCCCGCCGCCGTCCTGGACACCATGCCGGAGGCCGCGCTGCTGGCCGGCGCCGATGTCGTGGTGGCGCAACTGGAGATCCCGCTCGCCGTGGTCGCCTGGGCGGCGAGCCGCGCGCGCCGATTCGTGCTGAATGCCGCGCCGGCCGCGGTACTCGACGATGCGGTGCTGCGCCGGTGCGACCCACTGGTGGTGAACGAGCACGAGCTGGCACTGATCAGTGGCCTGCCGATCGGCGACCGGGAGCAGGCCGCCCGGGCCGCGCGCTCGCTGTGTCTGCGGGGCGCGCGCTCGGTGGTCGCGACCTTGGGGGCGGCCGGTTCCGTCGCCGCACGCGATGGTTCGATCCTCACGTATCACGAAGCACCCCAGGTGGACTCGGTGGATTCCACCGGGGCCGGGGACGCCTTCGTCGGCGCCCTCTGCGCCGCCCTCGCCGACGGACTCGACCTCGATGCCGCCGTCACCTACGCCACCGCCGCCGCGGCTCTGTCGGTCCGGTCTCCCGGAACGCACGCGTCCTATCCGACCCGACCGCAGATCCTCGCCACACTGGCCACCGTGCCACGCCCCGTTCCGCTCGACCTGCCGGACCCGGCCGCGAGCCCCCTCCAGCCGAGATAGGAAATCCTCATGCGCACAAGCGGTCTGGTTCACGCCGAGCTGATCTCGGCCCTGGTCGCCCTACGCCACACCGACACCTTCGCGGTGAGTGACTCCGGACTGCCGGTGCCGCCCGGCGTCCGCGTCATCGATCTCGGTATCAGCTACGGGTTGCCCCGTTTCGCGCCGGTGGTCGAGCTGATCCTGGACGAGGTCACCATCGAAGCGGCGTGGGGCAGTGCCGAGGTCACCGCGACCAACCGAGAGGCGGCGGATCTGCTGAAGCGGCTCGACGCCGAACTGCTCGACCACGCGACGTTCAAGCAACGAATCGGGCAGTGCCGCTTCGTGGTTCGCACCGGCGAGGCCCTCCCCTACGCCAACGTGCTGTTCCGCGCGGGCGTGCCCTGGCTGTAGTCGCCTCGCTCACTTCGTTGCGAGCCGCGCCGCGTGCGCGGCGAGGCCGTCGGCCATCTGCTGCATCACGCGCTGCATGGTGCTCTTCATCAGCCAACCCATACCCCATCTGGGGGTGTAAGTGCCGTGCCAGTGGATGGCCGTGTGGCCCTCGGGTGTGCCGGTCAGGTCGATCACCGCGCGGTACTCGCGGATGGCCGGGTTGAACGCGTCCTCGTAGGTCAGCTGTCGCTCCTCGACGAGCCCGGTCAGCCGTTCCCCGGTCACCACGCGCCCGGTGCGGAACGCCCGCACCGCGCCGACCGCATCGTGGCCGTCCCGGTCGAGCCCGCGGGAACGTTCGACCTCCAGACGGTCCACGGTCGACCAGACGGGCCAGGTCCGGGCGTCGATCAGCAGGGCCCAGACCACGGCGGGCGGCGCGGCCGCGGTCGCGACCGCATCGTAGCTCTGCCTCATGGGACTCCTTCCGCCTGCGCGAGGTGTGGCATCGGCTCGAACCTATCGCCGCGACGGCACCGGGCACGATGCGCGCAATTGCCCGGCCTCGATCAGTTCTTGCGCACCGCACGCGCACATACGCGTTACCGCTTGTAACAATCAGATTCTTGGTAGTACGATCGGTCTATTCATGCTCCGGCAGCGAGCAATCGTGTACGAGGCCCATCGCAGGAGGAATCCGTGTCCGCAGAGCAGACGCGTCGCCCAGAGCCCGAGCAGCCCGCCGGTCCCGCCGCGCAGGAGTGGCACAAGTCCGCCTGCATCCTGTGCGAGTGCAACTGCGGCATCGAGATCAAACTCGACGACCGCAAGCTGAGCCGGATCCGCGGCGACAAGGACCACCCCGCCTCCGGCGGCTATACCTGCGAAAAGGCCCTGCGCCTGGACTTCTATCAGAACGGCAGGCACCGGATCACCACTCCCCTGCGCCGCCGCGACAACGGCACGTATGAGGAAATCACCTGGGAGACAGCGATTTCCGAGATCGCCGCGAAACTGCTGGCGGTCCGGCGCGAGCACGGCGGCGACAAGATCTTCTTCTACGGCGGTGGCGGACAGGGCAATCACCTCGGCGGCGCCTACGGCAAGTCGCTGATGGCGGCGCTCGGCGCGAAGTACTACTCGAACGCGCTGGCGCAGGAGAAGACCGGCGAGATGTGGGTGGACGGCAAGCTGTACGGCGGCCACACCAAAGGCGACTTCGAGCACTCCGAGGTGGTGCTCTTTCTCGGGAAGAATCCGTGGCAGTCGCACAGCTTCCCGCGAGCGCGGCCCACCCTGAAGGCCATCGTCGCCGATCCGCAGCGGGCGATGATCGTCATCGATCCGCGACGCAGCGAAACCGCGGAGATGGCGGATTTCCATCTCCAGGTGCGGCCGGGCACCGACGCGTGGTGCGTCTCGGCCATGCTGGCGGTGCTGGTCGAAGAGGATCTGCTCGATCACGAATTCCTGCGCAAGCACACCGCCGACGTCGCGCCGGTGCTCGCCGCGCTGGCCACCATCCCGGTGGCCGAGTTCGCCGCGCACTGCGGCGTGCCGGAAGACCTGCTGCGCACCGCGACTCGGCGCTTCGCCGCGGCCCGCAGTGCCACCACCTACGAGGACCTCGGCATCCAGCAGGCCCCGCACAGCACCCTGGTGTCGTATCTGAACAAGCTGCTCTGGATCCTCACCGGCAATTTCGGCCGCCCCGGCACGATGTATCTGCATTCGACCTTCGCCGCGGTCGCGGGCACCGGCGGTGCGCCGAAAGGCAAGCCCGCCTCGGGTGTCCGCAAGCAGCTGAAAAAGTTTACGTCCGAAACGATGTCACGCGGCGCGGCTGCTTTGTCCGCGCTGCTGCCCACCCTCGCGTCGACACCCGGGACGGCCGCACCGACCCGGCGGCTCACGCGCACGCTGCTGCGCACCGCCGTGCCGACGCTCGCCGCCGGACTCGGCGGGCTGGGCGGTGGCAGCGCCGCAGGCGGCAAGACCACGCCGGTCACCGGCGCCCGCATCATCGCCGGACTGGTACCCGCCAACTCGATCACCGAGGAGATCCTCACCGATCACCCGGACCGCTTCCGGGCGATCTGGATCGACAGCTCCAATCCAGTGCATTCGCTGGCGGATTCGGAGCGGATGCGCGAGGCGATGCGCAGCCTCGAGCTGTCGGTGGTGATCGATGTGGCGATGACGGAGACCGCGCGGGCCGCCGACTACGTGCTGCCCGCGAGCAGTCAGTTCGAGAAGTGGGAGTCGACCTTCTTCAATGTCGAGTTCCCGCACAACACTTTTCAGCTGCGCCCGCCGGTGCTCACCCCGCTGCCGGGCACGCGGGCCGAATCCGATATCTACACCGGTGTGGTTCGCGCACTGGGACTGGTCGATCCGGCGCTGGTCGACCGTCTCGTCCGGGCGCGGCAGATCGGCAAGGACGAATTCGCCCTGACCTTCTTCAGTGCCGTCGCGGGTGACCCCGCCCTGATGAACCTCGCGCCCTATCTGCTGCACGAGGCGCTCGGCCCGCACCTGCCCGCCGGCGCGGCCAACGCGGCGACACTGTGGGGAGCCGCGCACCTGTGCGCGTTCGCCAACCCCGCCGCGGTCCGCCGCGCGGGGTTCACCGGCACCGGAATCGAGCCCGGCGAGAAGCTGTTCGAGGCCGTCCTGACCCAGCACGCCGGCGTCACGTTCACCGTCGACACCTGGGACGACGTCTGGGCCTACGTCAAACGGCGAGACCGCAGGTTCACCGTGCACATTCCGGAGTTGCTCGCCGAACTCGATCAGTTGCGCACCACGCCACCGGATTTCACCACCGCGGAGTATCCGTTCACGCTGTCGGCGGGCGAGCGGCGCTCCTTCACCGCCAACACCATCATCCGCAACCCCGAATGGCGGCGGCGCGGCGGCGCGGGCGAACTACGGATAAGTCCCGCCGACGCACAGCAACTCGCTCTCGATGACGGAGCGCGCGTCGCCGTCGTCACCGAAACCGGCCGGGCGACAGCGATCGTCGAGATCAGCGCCATGATGCAGCCGGGCCATATCTCGCTGCCGAACGGCATGGGCCTGGACACCACCGACGGCAGCGGGCAGCCGATCCGAACCGGTGTCGCCGCAAACGAATTGACCTCCGTCGAGCGACGTGACCGGTTCGCGGGCACGCCCTGGCACAAGAACGTGCCCGCACGGATCGAGCCGGTACGGGACTGACCCGCGAGCTACTCGACCCGGCCGATGCGCTGGTTCATCCAGTCGCCGAGCCACTGCACGGCGTTGCGGCCGGAGTCGTCGACGATCAGCGCGCCGTAATTGGTGTGCGCCCCGGACGCGACAAAGCTTGCGGCACTGAGCCCGTCGCGGATGAGCGTGCCCAGGTTCAGGTCGCGGAAGCTCAGCAGTCTGGTGAACGGCGCGATCGGGTCGTCGGCGGGAATGTCCGGCGCGGCGATGGAGCGGGCCGGGACATCGGTGCGCCGGCCCAGCACGTTCGGCGGTTGCTGCCGGGGCTTGGGCCTGAGCAGATCAGCGGCCGCGGCGGCCAAGTCCTGCCCGATCGGCAGCAGGCCGGACAGCGCGACGCCCGCGCCCACCAGGTCGGGAGCCTGCCCGGGTGCCGGGACCAACCGTTGCAGCACCGACGACGCGACGTCCTGGATCCGGCCCACCAGTTCCGCGAGCCGTTCGATATCGACCCCGGACAGGATCGAGGTCACCGTCGCGGCGACGCCGGTGAAGCCGAGCGCGTCCGGCAGCACCGCCAGGACCTGCGAGATCCAGCCGAGATCGACGGTGCCGACGAGCCGGACCAGCGGCTGCAACTGTCCGCTCAACGCGCCGGCGACCTGGTGCACGCCCTCGGCGTCCATCGCGATCACCCGCTGGGGCAGCAGTGCCAGGTTGGCGATGATCGCGGGGAGATCGAAGCCGGTGACCGCGGCGGCGACGTCGAGGGCCTGATCGACCAGCACGGTGGGTTTGAGCAGCGACAGCGGTCGCGTCGCCGCGCCGAGCACCTCCGGTGGCGTGGCCGCCAGCGGCGTGATGCGGTCGCTCACGGCCGTGGCGGCGGCCCGCAGTGCCCGCGCTTTCGGATCGCTCGGCCGGAGTTCGCCCACGCCGCGGCTCAGCATCTTGTCCGTGATCTCGGCGACCTTCGCGACCACCGCGGCGACACCGGGCAGGTTGGACTGCGCCGCGCGGGACAGCACCTCGCCCGCCTGCCGGTCCGCGGTGCCCTCGGGCGCCGCCGACAATGCGGCCGTGGCAGCGGGATTCGCCGCACCCGAGCCCAGCAGATCGACGAGCGGAGTGAGGGTGTGCAGCACCGTGCCCGCGCTGGTGCGCACCCGCGCCACGTCGACACCCGCCGGGGCGCTCAGCGCCGCGGTCAGGCCGGCGATCGCCGGCGCCAGACCTGGGAGATCGGCTCGCGAGAAGTCCGCGGTCAACGCCGAGGCCAGCGGGAAACCGGCGTCGGCGGGCAGGGTGCCGCTCAACGCCTTGCTCAGGATCGAACCCAACGCGCCGAGCAGCGGGTTGTTCCCCTTCTGGATCGAGCAGTACAGGTCCTTCGGATCGCAGATCGAGGTGACGCGCCCGGTCAGTTTGCCCATGCCCTGCGGCCGCGGGTCGGCGATGCCCGTGCCCGCCGCGCCGGGACCGACGGCGAGCTCACCGTTGGTGCCCGCGCCGGGATCGGAGAGCAGGCCGACCGCGAGCACTCGATCGGCCGGGATCGGGCCACGATCGTTGCCGATATCGGCCGCGATATCACCGGCCGCGTCGGCCCCCTGGCTGTAGCCGTTGATGGTGAATCGCGCGGCGGGGCAGCGTGTTCCATAGTCCAGTAACACCGAACGCGCATTGTTCAGGGCGGTGCTCTTGCTGTCGGCGTAGGTGTAGCCGTTATCGAAGGCCCGGGCCATATAGGGCGTGAAATAGATCGCCGAATTCGCGCCCTGTCGTTGCCGGATGGCCTCCGCGATCGGCGCGAGCATGCCGACGGGTCGCGCCGGGTCGGCGTCCTCGTCGGTTTCCCAGGTGCCCGGAATGAACAGATTCATCGTCGCCACGCAGGGCATCGGCTCGGCCCGCGCGAGCCCGGGATCGGCGACCACAGCCGAACCGACGGCGACGCCTACGGTCACCAATGTGGTGGTCACATACCGTTTCGACGAACGCATGACAGGTGTCTGCCCCTCACTACAGTGCTGATCGGTGCTTGTTCTCCGCTGGCCGGACCGGCACCACGGTAAAACAATTCGCAGCGGTTCGAGGGCTGGGCATGGCCCCACTTACTGTGCTTAAGAAGCACTTTCAGAAAGAGCGGCGCAATTGTTAAGGCGCGGCTACAGTCCGGGACGATTCAGTCCCACTCGAGCATCGGTGCGAGATAGCGTCGCGCGAAAGCCCTGGCCTGTTCCGCGGTGTCGAGTTCGATGACCGTTTGCGGCGTCAGCAGCAGCGACAGCGTGATCCGGATGTGCAGTTCCGCGACGGTCCGCAGATGCTGTTCTTTGTCTGCCGAAATCGGTGCGTCACCGTAGAGTTCGCGTTTCCACAGAGCGAGGCAGAATTCACGGAAGGCTTCGAGCAGCAGGCCCGCGTCGGTGGTGAGTGCGGGCAGGATGGCATCCGGCTCGGTTTCGAGCAGCCGCCGCACCAGCGGATGGTTGCGCAGGTATTCGACTGTGTAGGCGGTGCTTTCGGCCATCCGCTCGGCGATATCGGTGCGCCCGGCGACGGCTGCGGTGCTGCCCGCGAGGTAGTCGCGGAACTCGCTGTGCAGCACCGCCTCGGTGAGCGCTGCTTTCGACGGGAACCGCCGATAGACCGTCGCGCGCCCCAGCCCCGCGCGTTTGGCCACGTCCTCGACGGTCGAGCGGCGCCAGCCCGCGACCCGCATCTGCTCGATCGCGGCGGCGAGTATCCGCTCGGTGATCTGATCCGCGTCGTCCAGTAGGCGCAGCACCGCCGCGTCGGGCGCGGTCAATTTGCTGAGCAGCGTGTCCTCGGTCACTCGCGGCACCGGCCTCCTTGTCTGGGTCTCGACCTCACTATATCGTCGGGAGACAAGGAGACGCACTTTGTCTCACACGTATCGAAGCTTTCTGAGCAATGCAGCTGGAGGCAACGCGTCATGACCACGTTCGCGAACATCCGACCGTCCCGGATCTGCACCGCCACCGACGGTGTGCAACTAGCCGTGTACGAATCCGGGCCCGCCGACCTGCCCATTGCGCTGCTCGTGCACGGCTGGCCCGACGATCACCGGGTATGGGACGGTGTCGTCGCACTGCTCACCGATCGCTTCCGGGTGGTCACCTATGACGTGCGCGGCGCAGGCAACTCCGGGCGGCCGAATTCGACTGCCGCCTATCGCATTCCGCAGCTGGTGGCCGATCTCGCCGCCGTGCTCGACGCGGTCGCGCCCGACGGCGCACACCTGCTCGCGCACGACTGGGGATCCATCTTCGCCTGGGACGCACTCGCCGACCCTGAAATCGCCTCTCGGATAAAGTCGTTCACCAGCATCTCGGGTCCGTCGCTGGACATGACCGGCACCTGGCTGCGCGGTATCCGCCGTAACCCGCGCGACGTGCTGACCCAGATGCGGCACTCCTTCTACGCCCTGCCGTTCCAGCTGCCCGCGCTACCCGAGTTCGCCGTGCGACGTGGCCTCGTGTCGCGCATCGTCGCGGCGTCGAGCGTGCGGGGCGAGCCGGAAACCGCCACCCCGCACACCATCGGGCTGGCCGACACCCTCGACGGCATCGCGCTGTATCGGGCCAATATGGCTCGGCGCGTGCTGTTTCCGAAGCCCCGCCCGATCACCGTCCCCGTCCAGGTCCTCGCGCCGCGCGACGATATCCACGTCTCGGTGGCCTGCCAGACCGAGGCGCCGCGACCGTTCGCGGCGAACCTGCGGACCCATGAGATCGATGGAAACCACTGGGTCCTCGCGCAACGTCCGGCCGTGATAGCCCGCTGGTTCGGCGAATTCGCCGACGCACACCGGTGATCCACCGGGCCGTCCGGCGGCGCACGCACTGCCAGATCTCCTGACACGATCGCGATCTCCGGCGAGGTAGGGCCCCGCTACGGCTCTTCTTCCGAGAGAATGCAACTCGATGACTGACATCGACCGACACACGCAGGGGATCGCGGACCGGGTCACCACCCGGGACGGGCGGCAGCTGTACGCCATGTGGCTGCCCGGCCCGGAGACCGCCGACCGGACCACGCCGACAGTCGTATTCGAGGCCGGCGCCGGTGCCAGCCGATCCAGCTGGGCCCTGGTGCAGCCGGCGGTCGCCCGGTACGCCCGGGCAATCGTCTACGACCGTTCCGGGCTGGGTAACAGCGCACCCACCCCGGGCTCCCGCACCTTGAGCACCATGGCCGACGACCTGAACGACGTGCTCGACCACTACGCGCCCGGCCCGTTCCTGCTCGTCGGCCACAGCGCGGGCGGACCCATCGTCCGGCTCGCCGCGGCCCGGCGTCCCGATCGGATCGCCGGACTGGTGCTGGTCGATCCGACCGACGAGGCCGCGACAGCTCTGTTCGGCGCCGGCTTCCGCCGCACCGAACGCCGGATGATCGCCACCGCCGCCGTGCTGGCCCGGCTCGGCCTGCTCAAATTGCTGTACCGCAAGCAGATCCGCGCCTCTCCGCCCGATGTGGGGCGCGACCTGCAGCGGGAGGGCTTCGGCCCCGGCGTGGCGCGCACCATGCGGCAGCAGGCCCGCACCTTCCTGGACGAACTCGCCGCCTGGCGCGACAACCCGCCCGACGACGCCGGTATCCCGGTCACCGTCATCTCGGGCGGCCAGGCGGGCGACGGCATGAACGCGACGTGGCGCGCCGAGGCCAATGCCGCGCACGCCCATCGCGCCGCTCGCGCGCGGCACGGCCGTTACGTCGTCGCCGAGCGCTCGGCGCACGTCGTCCCGCTCACCGAGCCGGAGGTCATCGTCCGCGAGATCACCGACCTGCTGCCGTAAAGCGGCCGCGGTCAAGCAATCCGGAAGACGATCTTGCCCGCGACACTCGCACCGAGCATCGCCCGGAAACCCGTTGCGGCGTCCCGCAGCGTGAACTCGTGGGCGATGCTCGGGCGCAGGCCGGTGCGCACGAGAAAATCCATCAGTGCCGCCAGATCCTCCGCGGTACCCATGCCGGAACCGACCAGGCGATGTTCGGCGAAGATCAAGGTGTGCAACGCTCGCGCGGCGGCCACGGTATCGAAGCCGGTGATCGCGCCCGCCCGGTAGCCGGAACACACGATGGGCGCGCCGGGGCGCAGCACCTCGATCGGCCACCACCAGTCCGCGACGTCGATGCCCGCGTCGAACGCGGCGTCCAAGCAACTCGGCAGCGGCTGGTCGGCGGTCGTCACGACGGCCGCGCCGCTGCGCCGCGCCAACGCGTGATCGGCGGCGTCGGCCCGGACGCAGACCTCGACGCCGGCCGCGGCGGCGAGCGCGATGAGCGCGGTCGCGATGCTGCCCAGGCCGCGGCGGCCGCGCACCACGATCGTCTGGCCCGCGCGAATCCCCGCGGTGACGAACAACATTCGATAGGCCGTCAACCACGCGGTCGGCAGGCACGCGGCTTCGGCGAAGGAGAGTTCGGGCGGTTTGGGCACCGCGTTGCGGCGGGGAATCGTGGCGCTGCCCGCGAACGTGCCCTGATGGTAGGAGCCGAGCACCATCCGGTCCGGGTCGCGAGCCTCGGGCCCGGTCCAGCCCGCCGACCCCACCGACGCGTGCACCACCACCTCCGAGCCGTCCGCCAGGACGCCCGCGCCGTCGTTGCCGAGGATGAGCGGATAGGCGTGCGCCGGCACGCCGATACCGCGCAGCGTCGCGATATCGCGCATGTTCAGCGACGCGGCGCGCATCCGCACGGTCGTCCACCCGACCGGCTGCGCGGGCTGCGGGCGTTCCCCGAATCGCAGCGCGGCCAGCGGGTCGGCGGGGTCGGGGCGCTGACAATAGACGGCGTCCATCACGGCGGTCTCCTCCGGCCTCAGCGTGGGCGGTAGTGCGGCAGCAGATCCTGGTCCAGCAGTTCGGCCAGCGTCGCTGCGCCACGGTCGTTCTCGGAAAGGACGGGTTCGAACCCGGTGGTCAACGGCAGACCGAGGGCCGGATCGAGCACGTTCACGGCGAGTTCGCTGCCCGGCGTGTACAGCGTCGAACACTGGTACAGCACGCGGGTGTCCTCGGCGGTCGCGACGAACGCGTGGCCGACGCCGGGCCCGAGATAGACCCCGGCGGTCATCCGCTCGTCCAGCGCGACCAGTTCGAACTGCCCGAAGGTCGGCGAACCGACGCGCAGATCGACGGCGATATCGATGATCGAGCCGCGGACACAGGTCACCAGCTTCGACTGTCCCGGCGCACTGGCCACCACGTGGATACCCCGGATCACCCCGCGGTGCGAGACGGAGATGTTCACCTGTTCCAGCCGGACCGGGTAACCGGTGATCTCTTCGAGCACATCGGTGCGGCTGAGCTCCTGAAAATGCCCGCGCTCGTCCGGAAACCGGCGCGACCGCAGCAGATAGACATCCGGCAGCCCGAGCGCGGTCGCGACGATCGTCGCCGGTCGTACGGCGCCGCGCGGCCCGGCGTCCGGCGCCGCGGTGTCACCGTCTCGGTGGGGCATGGCGGCGAGGCTAGGGTGGCGCGCTCGAGGATCTTTCGGGGCGCGCTCCAGCCGCGCCGCAGGCCGCCGGGCCCCATCCGCGTCCCAGTGGTTCTCGAACGACCGGCCGGACCCTGTCCGCATGGGGAATGCCGCACAGGTCGAGCAGCAGTCGGTGGCCGCCTTCGACGACGAGCTGGCCTGGCGGTTCGCCCGTTCGGCCGCGGTCACCGCGACCCCGCTGTGCTCGGTCGAGGGCTTCCGGGACTGGTTCGCCGCCTGCCGCCGCGCCGATCAGCTGGCGGTCGAGCCGATACCGTTCGCGGACCTGGTCGGCTGGCGGTTCGACGAGGACGGGAATCTGCGCCACGACAGCGGCCGGTTCTTCACCATCGAAGGGCTGGACGTGCACACCGATTTCGGTTTCGTCGAGCACTGGCAGCAGCCCATCATCAATCAACCCGAGATCGGCGTGCTCGGCATCGTCGTCAAGGAGTTCGACGGGGTGCTGCATTTCCTGATGCAGGCCAAGGCCGAACCGGGAAATATCGGCGGCGTGCAGCTCTCGCCGACCGTGCAGGCGACGCGGAGCAACTACCTGCGGGTGCACCAGGGGCGCGCGGTGCCCTACCTCGAGCATTTCCTCGACGCGAAGCCCGAGGCGGTCCTCGTCGACGTGCTGCAATCCGAGCAGGGCGCGTGGTTCCTGCGCAAACGCAATCGCAACATCGTGGTGGAGGCGACCGGTCCGGTCGAGACGCTGCCCGGCTTCTGCTGGCTCACCCTCGGCGTGCTGCGCGAACTGCTGCGCCAGGACAACACCGTCAACATGGACGCGCGCACGGTGCTGTCCTGTGTGCCGTGGCGCATCAGCCCGGCGCAGGCCGCCGCCGGTGACGAGTTCACCCGCGCGTTGGCGCGCGGCCTCGATCCCGGGGCCGCCGCGCGGCACGGCGCCGCCGAAATCCTGCACTGGCTCACCGATTTGAAGGCCAGGCACGAGCTGCGCCAGCGCCTCATACCGCTGGCCGCGGTCGCCGACTGGCAGCGCGGCGCGGACGAGATCGCCCACGCCACCGGCAAATACTTCCGGGTGATCGCCGCCCGGGTGAGTGCCGGTCAGCGCGAAGTAGATTCGTGGACCCAGCCGCTGCTCGCCCCGGTCGGCCAAGGCGTCGCCGTCTTCCTCGCCACCGCGATCGGCGGCGTGCTGCATCTGCTGGTGAACGCCAAACTCGAAGCGGGCGTGCTGGATGTCGCGGAGCTCGCACCGTCGGTGCAGTGCCAACCGGCCAATCATGAGGACCTGCCCGTGCCTCGGCAGCCCGCGTTCCTGCGCGATGTGCTCGACGACGGACTCGGCACGGTGCGCTACAGCGGACTGCAGTCCGAAGAAGGCGGCCGCTTCCAGCACGCCGACAATCTCTATCAGATCCGCTTGCTCCCTGCGGATTTCCCGATCGCCGAGCCGCCGGGCTTCCGCTGGATGACGCCCGCGCAGATCACGAACCTGCTCATCCACAGCAACTACGCGAATGTGCAGGCGCGCAGCCTGATGGCCTGTCTGCTGGCGAGTTGGTGAGCCCGATGCTGCGCTGGGGAATCCTGGGTACCGCACAGATCGCCGAGCGGCGCATGATGCCCGCGCTGTCCCGGCACCCGGCCGCCGAGCTGGTCGCGATCGGCAGCCGCGATCCGCTGCGCGCCGCGCAGTGGGCCACCCAGCACGGGTTGCGCATCTCCGGTGGCTATCGGCAGGTACTCGACGACGACGCGGTCGACGCGGTCTACCTGCCACTACCGAACGCGCTGCACGGCGACTGGATCGAACAGTCCCTGCGGGCGGGCAAAGACGTCCTGGTCGAGAAGCCGATGCTGCCGCCCCGGCTGGATGGGACCGAGATCGCCACGGCACGCAGGCTTTTCGCGCTCGCCGCCGACCAGGGCCGAACGCTGATGGAGTGCATGACCTTTCCCCGGCACCGCCAGCACACCGCGGTGCGCGAGCTGGTCGCGGCGGGCGCGATCGGCGAGCTGCGGCAGCTCACCGTGCGCTTCACCATCCCGGAGCGCGCCCCGGACGATTTCCGGTATCGCGCGGACCTCGGCGGCGGCGCGCTCGCCGATCTCGGCTGCTACGCCCTGCGGGCCGCGCAGTTCTTTCTGGGATCGGAGCTGCGCGTGGAACATTCGCGGATGCGGCGGGACGACCGCTTCCCCGGTGTCGATCTGTCGGGTTCGGCGCGGTTACGCGACGCGGCGGGCGCACAGGCCGATCTGGAGTTCGCGATCGGTGCGCCCTACCGCTGCGAGTACCACCTCGCGGGCAGCGCGGGCTCCCTGTCGGTGGAACGCGCGTTCACCCTTCCGCACGATCTCGCGCCGCGCGTGTTCCTGGATCGAGCCGGTGACATCCGGCAACTCGAGCTGGCGCCCGACGACCAGTTCGGCAATATCCTCACCGATTTCACTGCCGCCCATGACGGCGAACAGCCCGACGCCGCAGCGACATTGCGCACGATGGAGCTCGCCGCGGCCGTCCTCGGCGTGGGTTCGCGATGAGCGAGTACACGCCGCGGCGCACCGCCCTCGTGCTCGGCGGCACCGGTTTCGTCGGCGGTCATATCGCGAACACGCTGCGGGACAACGGCTATCGGACCGTCACGGTATCGCGCCGACCGGCGCCGGCCGGTGCCCCGCACTGCGCGCTCGACCTCGAAACGGGTGACGCGCAACCTTTGATCGAGGTGCTGCGCACCCACGAACCGGCGCTCGTGGTGAACGCGGCCGGATCCTACTGGGGCCTGGACGAACCACAGTTGCGCCGATCGTTCGTGACCGCCACCGAGACCGCGCTCACCGCGTTGGCCGCGCTGCCCGACCGGCGCCCGCGCTACGTCCACCTGGGCAGCGTGATGGAGTACGGTCCGCTACCCGAGCTGGGCGCGGTCGACGAATCCGTGCCGACCGACCCCGAATCCGCCTACGGGCGGACGAAACTGGCGGCGACCGAGCTGGTCCGGGCGGCGACCGCGGCGGGCACGGTGGACGGCGTCGTGCTGCGCGCGACCAACAGCATCGGCCCCGGCGTGCACCCGGGCAGCCTGATCGGCAAGGTCGGCTCGGCACTGGCCGCGAACCGGGACGGACGGGCCCGGATCGAACTGTCGCCGCTGGCCGCCCACCGCGACTACATCGACGTGCGCGACCTGGCCGAGGCGGTCCTCGCCGCGGCGCGCACCCGCGACACCGTCGAGGTGGTGAACATCGGTCGCGGCCAAGCCCTCTCAGTGCGGGAGCTGGTCGACCGGCTGGTCACGATCAGCGAGGTGCCGGTCGATATCGTCGAGTCCGCGGCCGCGCCGACCGCGCCGGGCACCAGCTCGATCTGGCTGGAGGTGGCCACCGAAACCGCCGCGCGGACCCTGGGTTGGCGGGTGAGCCGCAGCATCGACCAAGCGCTGCACGACTATTGGCGCACGCTCACGCGCTGAGCGCCGGGCTCACAGCCAGCCGTTGTCCTCGGCGAACCGGATGGCCTCGATCCGGTTGCGCGAGCCCGTCTTCGAGATCGCCGCGGTGATGTAGTTGCTGACCGTGCTGACCGACAGATGCAGATGCGCGGCGATCTCGGCGACCGTGTCGTGCGAGCGCGCGGCCACCAGCACGTCGCGTTCCCGTTCGGTCAGCGGGTTCTGCCCCACCGACATGGCGGCGCGCAGCTGCTGATCCTCGATGAGCATGCGGCCCGCGACGACCTCGCGGATCGCCTGCGCGATATCCCCGACCGGCGTGTTCTTGGTGAGGTAGGCCCGCACGCCCGCCTCCAGCGCGCGGCGCACATAACCGGGACGCTCGAAGGTGGTCAGGATCATCAGCAGCGGCGGTGCGGGCCGTCTGGCCAGTTCTTCGGCGAGCGCGAGCCCGCTCTCCTCGCCCATCTCGATATCGAGCAGCACGACATCGGGCCGAGTGTCGTCGACCATCTCCGGCACGCCTGCCGACGAGCCGAGGTCGGCGACGACCGTGAGATCGGGTTCCAGCTCGAGCAGCGTGCGGATGGCCCCTCGCAACGTTGCCTGGTCCTCGACCAGCGCCACACGAATCATGCCGACGATTCTGCCGGTCGGGTGGCGGGCAGCGGCACCGACACCGCGAGCCGGAAGCCGCCGTTCGCCGTCGGTCCCGCGGTCACCGTGCCGCCCAGGCCGCGGGCCCGCTCGGCCAAGCCGAGCAAACCGTGCCCGCCGCCGGTGCTGGCGCGGCCGAACAACTCGTCGTTGTCCACCGTCAACTCGACCGCGCGCGGCTGCTCGCGCACCCGGACCGTGATGGCGCACCGGCTCGCGTCGGCGTGCCGCAACACATTGGTCACCGCCTCGCGCACCACCCAGCCGAGCAACGTGTCCACCCGTTCGTCCCACACCCGTTCCGGTATGCGCACGGTGAGCCCGTCGCGCAGCAGGGCGAGGCTCTGTTTGGCGCGCGCCACCTCGTCGGCGAGGGTGGTGGCCCGGTAGCCGCGCACCGCCTCCTGGACCTCGAGCATGGTCTGGCGGCCCACCTGCTGCACCTCCGCCGAGGCCGCCGCCGCAGCATCCGGATCGATATGCGCGAGCCGTTGCGCCAGTTCGGCTTTCACCAGCATGGTGGCCAGGCTGTTGCCGAGCAGATCGTGCAGATCCCGGGCGATCCGCAACCGTTCGTCGCCGACCGCGGCCGCCGCCATCGCCTGCCGGGTCGCCCGCGACTGCACGATCTCCAGCAGCAGCCGGCCGCGCAGCACCGCGATCATGCCCGCGCCGAACACCACCAGCGCCGCCCCGCCCTGGCCGAGGATCGCCCAGGTGAGGCTGCCGACCGCGACCACGCCCAGTACCGAACCGAACACCAGCGGTAGCAGATTGACGCACGCGACCGCGGTGAGCATCAACGCGACCACCCAGGACGTGCCGAACGCGGCGGTACCCGCACCCGCCACCGCGGCCAGCGCCGCGAGCAGCCCCACCCGGAAACCCATCGGACGCCCCGCCATATCCGACTGACTCCAGACGAACAGCGCGCCGAACCCGGCGACCGCGCCACCGGAGGCCGCCAAGCGGCCCACCGGCCACGTGCTCGCCTCCCACAGCGGCAACGCGAGCGCGATCAGCAGCACATACATGCCGCCGGGCCCGGTGTCGCCCACGCCGACACCCAGGTTCCAGATCCGGCGACGTACCTGGACGACCACTGCTTTCGCGCGATCAATCGGTCGCATACCGCGAATCTACCGGCCGCGTTCGCCCCGATGCGGGACCGATAGCGCCGATAGGAGAAAACTCCGCCCCGATTGCGGACCTTCCTCCATTGTCGAGCGCCGCTCGCGCCGCCGATACTTTCCGGAGTCGATCATGTTGTCCAGCAGGAGGTACGGATATGAGCGGGCCGATGCAGGGGCTGATTCTGGCCATTATTCTGATCACCTTGTTCGTCATTTCCCAGATCATTCAGCGGCGGCGGAAGCAGAACCGCAAGGACTGAGCTCGCAGACCCCGCGTCAGCGGACCCGATGGACCGGGCGGGTGGCGAAGTCCCGGATGACGGTGACCATGTAGTCGATCATCTCGTCGGTCAGCCCGGGATAGACACCGACCCAGAAGGTGCGCTCGGTGACGATGTCGCTGTTGGTCAGGCGGTCCGCGATGCGATGCGGTGCGTGCCGATAAGCAGGTTGGCGCAACAGGTTTCCGGCGAACAGGAATCTGGTGTGGATGTTGCGGGCGAGCAGGTGGTCCACGATCGCGCGCCGGTCGAACGGCGCGTCCTCGGCCACCGTCAGCACGAACCCGAACCAGCTCGGCTCGCTGCCCGGCGTCGCGTGCGGCAGCAACAGCCAGGGGACACCGGCGAGCCCGTCGCGCAACCGGGTCCAATTACGCCGCCGCGCCGCCACGAATTCCGGCAATTTACGCAATTGACTCAGTCCGAGACCCGCCTGGATATCGGTGGTCTTCAGGTTGTAGCCGATATGGGAGAACACATATTTGTGGTCGTACCCCGAGGGCAGCGCGCCGAAATCCTGGTCGAACCGTTTGCGGCACCGGTTGTCCTCCCCCGGCTCGCACCAGCAGTCCCGGCCCCAATCACGCAGTGATTCGACGAGTTTTGCCAGCACCAGGCTGTCGGTGAGCACACAGCCGCCCTCGCCCATGGTGAGGTGGTGGGCGGGATAAAAGCTGACCGTCGCGAAATCACCGAACGTGCCGGTGGTCTGGCCCTGATAGGTGGACAGCACCGCGTCGCAATTGTCCTCGATCAGGAAGAGTTCGTGCTCGGCGGCCAGTTCGGCGATCTCCGCGACCGGGAACGGATTACCGAGCGTGTGCGCCATCATGATCGCCTTGGTGCGCGGGCCGATCGCGGCGCGCACCCGGTCCACCGTCGTGTTGTAGGTGCCCAGTTCGATATCGACGAACACCGGCACCATGCCGTGTTGCAAGATCGGGTTCACGGTGGTCGGGAAGCTGGCCGCCACGGTGATCACCTCGTCGCCGGGTTTGAGCGCGCGCTCCTCCAGTTCCGGGGTGGTGAGCGTCGCGAGGGCGAGCAGGTTCGCCGACGACCCCGAGTTCGTCAGGTGCGCCCGGCGCACGCCGATGGCCTTCGCGAACAACCGCTCGAAACGCAGCGCGGTCGCCCCGGACGCGATGCGCAGCTCCAGCGCCTGTTCCACCAGTGCGACCCGATCGTCCGCGTCCAGCACCGCCCCTGAACTGAAGATCGGGGTCACGCCCGGCTCGAAGGCCGGCGGCCTGCGCCGGTGATGCAGTGCGCGCACCAGTTCCAGGACATCGTCATCCGCCGGTATCGGCTCACTAGGCACAGCTCATGTGTTACTCGCACCGGTTCGAGCCTCACTGGTGTAGCGCCAGAGCGCCCGCAGCGCGTCGTCGAGACCGAAGCGCGGCGCCCAGCCCAGACACCGACGGGCCTGCTCGATCGAGATCGGCGGCACACCGGCCGCCGCGCGCGGCGAGCCACCGCCGCCGGTCGGCACCACGTGCACCGCCACGCCACTGACTTCGATCAACCGGCGTACCGCGAACTCGACCGGCACCGCAGCGCCCGAAGCGATATTGACCACCTCGACGCCCGGCACCTCGGCCGCGGCGTTCGCGGCCGCGAGCACCGCCGCGCCGAGATCGCGCAGATCCAGCACGTCGACCGTGCCACGCAGCGCGGGCAGTTCGAGCACATGCGGCGCGGCCGGATCGGTCGGCGGCGTGGCCAGCCGCTGCGCCACCGAGCCGAGCAGACCGGCCCGCGGCGCCCCCGGGCCGACCACCGTCGAGCAGCGCAACACGACACCGGAGCCCGGCCACCGCCGCATGGCTTCGGTAGCGGCGAGTTTGGTTCGGCCGTAAGTGGTTTCCGGACGCTCCGGCGACGACTCGAGCACCGGGCCCGCATGTCCCGGGCCGTATTCGTACACCGAGCCGAGCTGCACGACCCTGGCAGGTCGCGCCAGCATGCTCACGGCTTCCAGCAGCCGTTGCACCAGCACGGTATTGGCGGCCACCATCTGCTCGTCGGTCACCTGCCACAGCGCTCCCGCGGCGTTGACGACGACGTCCGCGCCGGACAGCAACTCGGTCAGCGCCGCGATCGGCTGGGCCGCCACATCGAATTCGGTGCGCCCGAACGGCACCACCCGGAACTCGTGTGCGGCGAGAAACGCACCGATGCCCCGGCCGAGATAGCCCGTGCCGCCGATCACCACCGCCGTTCGCGTCACCGCCGCCTCCGCTCCTGCTGTGCGGTGATCGTGGCCGCCCGCGATCGAGAACGATCGGAGCGCGAATCCAGTGGCGCTCGAGACGCCCCTGTCATGGTGTGGTCTGCGAAAGGAGAAACCGTGGTCAGGGTTGTGGCGACTGTCGTGGTGGTGCTCGGCAACGGAGTACTGGCCGGGGTGCTCGTGGCGGTGGCGATCGGGTTGGTCCCGATGTTCGCCGCGTTACCGGCGCCGGATTACGTGCGGGTGCACACGCTCGCCGGACGATACTTCGACCGGATCATGCCGCCGATGGTGGTGTGCAGCATCGCGGCGGACATCCTGCTCGCCGTCGACACCGACTCGGCCGCGGCCAGGCCGCTGTTCGCCGGCGCCGCACTGACCCAGCTGGGCGTCTCACTCGTCTCGCAGTTCGGCAACGTGCCGCTGAATCACCGGACCCGCGCCACCGACCCGGCCGCCATCCCGCCCGGGTGGGACGATCCGCGGGCCCGCTGGCGCACCCTGCACCTGCTGCGCACCGTGCTCGCCCTCGTCGCCCTGCTCGCCAACGCGATCGCGGTGGCCGTGCGATGAGCCTGCCCGAACTGCGCGACGCCGCCGCCATCAAACAACTCGCCAACGCCTTCTGCCACGCCAAACTGCTGCTCACCGCGCACGAGGTCGGCGTGTTCGACTGGCTGGCCACCAACGGGCCCGCCGACGCGGACCGGATCGCGGCGGGCACCGCGCTGCACCCGCGCGGCGTCGGCGACCTGCTCCGCGGCCTGACCCTGCTCGGCTTGCTGGTGGAAGAGCCTGCGGGATACCGGAATTCGCCGCTCGTCGCGCGCACCCTGGTGCCCGGCACACCCGAGTACCTCGGCGGCTTCCTGCGCCGCGCCGACCACATGCTGTATCCGACTTGGGGATCGCTCGACGCCGCGCTGCGCACCGGAGCGCCCCAGGCCGCCGGTGCCGGACCGGAAGCCTTCCTGCGCATGCTCGACGATCCGAAACAGCGGGCCCAATACCTGCGCATGATGGATTCGGCGTCTACGCCGGTCGCGCACCGGCTCGCCGAGGTGGTGGACTGGTCGCGATACCGGACGGTCGCCGATATCGGTGGCTGCCGGGGCAACCTCGCGGGCATCCTGCTCGCGCACCATCCGCATTTGCGGGCAACGGTTTTCGACCTCGCGCCGATGGGCCCGGAACTCGACGCCCACCTGTCCGCGCAGGGCGTCGCCGACCGCGCGACCTTCGTCGCCGGTGACTTCTTCGCCGATCCGCTGCCGGACGCCGACGTGCTGATTCTCGGTCACGTGCTGCACAACTGGTCGAGTGCCGAACGAGCGAAGCTGGTCGACAAGGCTTTTCAGGCCGTGCGGCCGGGCGGGGCGCTGCTCGTCTACGACGCCATGTACACCGGCGAGCCCGCCGATCTGGCGCGAGTACTGGTGAGCCTCAACATGCTGCTGGTCACCGAGGGCGGTTCCGAATATCCGGTCGCCGAGGCTGTCGGCTGGCTCACCGCCGCCGGATGCACCAGCCATACCGCGGTGCCGCTCGGTGGCGCGGACACACTGGTGATCGCGCACAAGGAGACCGAACGATGAACGAAACCGGCGGCGGGCCGCTACTGAACCGGCGAACAGCGTTGCGGCTCTTCGCTGCCGCGGGACTCGCCGCCGCGGTCGCCCGCACCCCCGCCCGGGCGGCCCCCGAATCGTTCCTCGATATTTCGCTGAATCTCCGTGACATCGGCGGCTATTCGGGTGCCGACGGCAGGCGCATCGTCACCGGCGCGGTGTACCGTTCCGCCGCACTGTCCCAGGTGACCGATCAGCAGTTCGCGGTGTTGACCGAGCTGCGGCCGCATTCGGTCGCCGATCTGCGCTCCACCCAGTCCCGCGCCATCCACGGCCCCGACCGGCTGCCACCCGGCGCCGTCCCGATTCTCGCACCCGTCGGTGATCCCGATCCCGCACCGCTGAAGAACAAACTCGCCCAACCGGATTCGGACACCCTCGCGGAGTTCCGGAGCTACGTGACCGTCGCGTCCAACCGGGCAGCCTTCGGCCGGGTACTGCACACGCTGGCGGCCGGCGGGCGGTCCGGCTACCTCTACCACTGCAATTCCGGCACCTACGTCACGGGTTGGACCACCGCCACCCTCATGACCCTGCTCGGTGTCCCCCGCCCCGCCGTCGACAGCGAATTCCTGCTGTCCAACGAGGCATACGGCGCGATCGTCGCGCGCACCGAATACCTCGACGCCGCCTTCGACCAAATCCGCGTCACCTACCAGAGTTTCGACAACTACGTCACCGACGGACTGGGCGTGCCCGGCGCCACGGTATCGCGCCTGCGCGACGTGCTACTCACCCGTTGACGGTCTCATGACCGCCTACCTGCATGAGCAATCCGTTCGCCGAGCCATCGCTATCGGCAGCCGAGATCCGACTCCGGGAGAACACCGTCGCGGAGGTATCCGTCGGCGATATCCCGGACGCAGCGAAGCTGGGCGTTGTCGACGGTGCCGTTATCGAACAGATCGGTGACGATTGCGTTCAGGAGGACGTGCGCCCGCATACCCGCCACCGTGAGCAAGCGGGTGCCGGGCATCGCCTTACGCAGCGCCTCGGCGCCCGCATACGGGGTGCGTGGGTCGCCGGTCGAGTGCACGATCAATGCCGGTATCGCGTTGTGCACCACCGTCGGAGGCTCGGCCGGCGCGGGCCAGAACGCGCAGGGCGTGATGTTGTTCGCCAGTGCACCGAAGATTGGCTGGGTAGGTCGAGCGCGCTCGATATTGGCCCAGTACCAGTGCGGATCGCGGGGTACCGGTGCGTCTCCGCATTCGATGACCGCCTCGGCGGAGGTGTTCACCTCCGTGTCGGTGTTCTCCAAATACCCGCTCAGCCAATCGCCGGGCCCGAGGGTGACCGAGCGGCCGTCCGCGGCGTCGAGCAATTGCCGGACCAGCACCGCATAGGCGTCGTCGACGTAGTAGCTGTGCAGTGGCAGGAACAGCAGCAGGGGCAGCCGGCTGCCGTCGATGGTGTGACCGGCCACGACGATCGGTTGTTCGGCCACTCGGCGCACCAGGCGCTCGATGCGCGATCGCACCTCGGATGCCGTCGTACCGAGGTGATAGCGGGCATCCTGCCCCGCGGCCCACACCGCCCAATCATCCAGCGCCGCTTCGTTGCTCGCGCCCCGTGTGAGTGATTGACCGGAGCCGTAGGTGCCGGGATCGATGGCGCTGTCCAATACCAGCCGGTCGATGTGTGCCGGGAACATCTGCGCGAATACCGCTCCGAGATAGGTCCCATAAGACATGCCGTAGTAGTTGATGGACGGTTCGCCGAGCGCTGCACGGATAATGTCCATATCGCGTGCGGTGTTGCGGGTGGTGTAGGCGGATATCGTGTCGCCGAGCGCGGCGGCGCACCGGGCCGCAAGCTCGGCCTGCAGTACTACCTCGGCGGCGAACCCCGCCATGCCGGGTGCGGGTGCCCGCCGGAACCGATCGACCGGCCAGCGACAATCGACCGGTGACGAACGGCCGACGCCGCGCGGGTCCATGCCGATCAGGTCGTACTGGGCAAGGACCTCGGGCGACAGCACCGCGCCTACCGCCAGTCCCTGGATCAAGCCGGTGCCGCCGGGGCCGCCCGGATTGGTGAGCAGAACGCCACGCCTTCGGGCCGGATCGGTGGCCGCCATCCGCGAGATCGCCACTGTGATCGTGCGTCCCGCGGGCCGCGAGTAGTCCAATGGCACCGTGATGTCAGCGCACTGCACCCCGCCGGCATCGAGCACCTTGCTGTCGCAGCCTCGCCACTCGACCGCCTGCCCTGCGAAGCGCGCCAGCGGTCCGGGTTCGGCGGTGGTACTTCCGGCAACTACGGTGGTACTCAACAGTGCCGCGACGATACCGATCATCACCTGACAGAACAGATTGCTGCGCAACAGATCCCCCTTCCGCGTCACTGTACAGCAGACGCGGACCGAGCGATTTCGGCACACAGGTGAGCCCCGATGGACGGACCCGGGGAGTGCTGTGATGGGGCAGGTGGGAGTGGGCGCTCTCGGCGGGACAGCCAGGCGCGGTGGTCGCGGCGTTGCCGGGTGTCGCGGTCGTGGAGGTGGGCGAGGGCTTGGGCGAGGAGTTCGCCGGGGTGGTGGCGGTGGTTGACGCGTGGGGTGCGGGTCGGGTCGATGTGGGCCGGGGCGATCCAGGCGGTACGGCCCGCGTATGGCGAATCGCTGCCCAGGACAACAGTTTTCCAGCCGTTGGGGCCGTCGTTGACCATGGCGTGGCAGCGGTCGCAGGCGAGCGTGAGGTTTTCGATGTCGGTCGCGCCGCCTTTGGCGTATTCGGTGACGTGGTGGATGGCGCACAGCGAGGCGGGCGCGTCACAGCCGGGGCGGGAGCAGCCGCGTACGGACGCGATCAGGGCCATCCGTTGTGCCGGTGTCGCAAGGCGTTTCGCGCGGCCCACGTGCAGTGGCATTCCCTTGTGGTCGAACACCATCAGGAATGGTTGTGCTTGTTCGGCCAGTGCGAGCGCCTCCGACATCGGAACGATGCCGCCTGTGGCCGTGGTCGCCACTCCGGCGGCCTTTTCGACGTCGTCGACGCTCATGGTCAGGATCGCCGCGACGGGCAGACCGCGGTGCGCGCCGAGCGCGTCGACTCGCACGCCGGGGCTGAGCAGGGCGAGCAGACCGTCGTGGGTGCGTTGCGCGGCGGTTCGGGTGTCCCGCGCCGCGGCGGCGACCATCGCGTTCCGGTCGACGTATTCGCAGTCACCGAACGGGCTTTCGGGATCTTCGGGGTTGTTCATGCCGGGGCGGGCACACTTGGCCAGGACGGCGTCGAGGAGTCCGCGCAGGGTCGGTGTGATTTCACCGTGGATGGTGGACATGCCGTCTGGGCGCTGCGATCCTATGGTGAGGCCGCGCATGCGCTGGCGGTCGCGGTCGGCGGTAAGGTTTCCGTCGGGGTCGAGGTGCGCGAGAATCGCTTCACCTACTGCGGGGATATCGTCGGGGGAACCGGTGCGTGCGAAATCTGCCAGAATCTTTTCTGCCGCTTCCCGTTCCGTGCCCGTAGCGCCGTAGGGAACACGCTTCATCACGGCTGCGATACGCGTGGCATGCTCACTGGAAATCTCGCCGTCGGATTGCGCTGCCGCAGTATGGAACAGTTGCGGGTCATACGAACCGCCATTGAGATCGTGCCAAGTGCCGAGGCTACGTGCCGCGGCGTAACGGCGTGCAGCCTCTCGACTGGACAGCCGTAGGGTCTGCATCAAGAATCGCTTCGTATCTCCCGCACCGACATTCGCGGGTATCGACCGCTCGGTAGTCTCGACGATAACCCGATTCTGCACCGCCGCGAGCTTGCGCGTCACACACTCGAGACCACCCAGCAAATCAGTAATCTCGTTGTCACTCAACGCCGTAAAACGCACGCTAAGCAAATCGGAAACGGCATCCAGCAGCGGCTGCACCACCCGCGTCGCCGGAACTTCCCCCTCCGATTTCATAACCGAATTCTACCCCATCCCACCCTGCCCCTCATCCCAAATCTCTGCCAAATCCGCCCACCTCCAAAACATCCTCACATACGTATTCTTCAGCGCCACAACAAATACCGACGAAGTAACTCAGCACCTTCCATCGAGCCCGGCCCACCAGCCCCGGCCCACCACCAGAGCCGTCCCCCAACTCAGTACCATGCACCGCATGCCCATCAAACTCGAGAACATCGGCATCACCGTTCGCGACCTCGAAGCAGCAATCGCCTTCTTCACCGACCTAGGCCTCACGGTCGTCCACCGCGACACCGTCAGCGGCGAGTGGACCGACACCGCCGTCGACCTCGACAACAACCACGCCAACATCGCCATGCTCCAAACCCCCGACGGCAACGGCCGCCTCGAACTCTTCGAGTACCTACACCCCGAAGCCATCGAAACCCAGCCCACCCGCCCCAACGAAATCGGCATGCACCGCGTCGCCTTCTCGGTAGACGACATCGACAAAGCCCTCGAGACTGCCGCAAAACACGGCTGCCATCCACTCCGCGGCATAGCAACCTACGAGGACCTCTACAAACTCACCTACCTCCGCGGCCCCAGCGGCATCATCGTGATGCTCGCCGAGGAACTGAAGAAGAACTGACGTGCGACCCTCGCCGATCAATTCTTCACGGTGATCGGAACAAGACGCTCGTTGACAAACCACTCACAAGCCGACTCACCACACTGCTTGGCTTTGATCTTCGTCGACCCGGGATACTGTGGACTCCAGACGATATCCGCAACATATCGCCCACCATTAGGGCCGATCCGCGCGCCTCCGCCACCGATTTCCTGCCCATAGGTACTGTCGAACATATTGAAGAAGAACACGAACCCATAGGTGGTCAGCTGCCCACCCATTACCGCCCTGACGATGTAATTCCCACCCACTCGAAGGTCGTTGGGATCAACCGCGTTCCCCGCAAAGTCCGAGAATTCGATCCCCTGTACCTCCGCCTGTGCAACAGGCGTCCCGACCGATAGGGCCGCCGCTATCGAGATCCCCAAGATTCCCAGAGCACGCAGCACCTTCTTCATCGAATACCCCCTAAGACTCGGCACACAACCATGCAAGGAACGAATCGCCCTCGCGGACAGTTGATTTCACCTGCCAATGACGGTACCGAAACGCCGGTCTTTCAGTCAAGGACCGGAGGCGGATGCCGCACAGACCGAGCGCACCTACGCCGCTTGCCCACTGCTTCCCATCGCCGCGCGGATGTCGGAACCGTTGGCGGCGATGAAACTCAGTAGGTCGCAGATGCGGGTGATGTCGTGGGGGTCGAGGTCGGTGCCGGTGGGGAGGACGAAGGTGTCGCGGGCGACGCGGTCGGTGCCGGGGAAGGCGCGGTCGGTTCGGTACGGTGCCATGCGGTGGCAGCCGGGGTAGAAATACCTTCTGGTGTAGACGTTTTCGGCGGCCAGGAGGGCCAGGATGTCGTCTCGGGTCACGCCGATGCGTGCGGTATCGCAGTCGACCACGAGGTACTGGTAGTTGCTGCGTTGCGACTCGTCGATGTCCAGCAGGGTCAGCCCGTCGACGCCGTGTAACCCCTGCCGGTACCGGTGGTAGTTCTCCCGGTTCCGGGCGACGAAGTAGTCCATCGAGTCCAGCGAGGTCAACCCCATCGCCGCCGCCGCTTCGCTCAACTTCGCGTTGGTGCCGACCGACACCACGTTGTCACCACTGGAGATACCGAAATTCCTTAGACGACCCGCCTTTTCGGCTATCTCCGGATCATCGGTGACCAGTGCCCCGCCCTCGAAGGTGTTCACGAACTTGGTCGAATGGAAGGAGAACACCTCGGCGGTGCCGAAACCACCGATCGGCTTGCCCGCGTAACCGCAGCCGAACGCGTGCGCCGAGTCGTAGATGAGCGCGAGCCCGTGCCGGTCGGCGACGTCCTGCATCGCCTCCAGCGCCCTGGGCCTGCCCCAGATGTGCACGCCCAGAATGCCGGTGGTGTCCGCGGTGATCAGTTCTTCGACGCTGCGCGCGTCGGCGCTGCCGGTCCACGGGTCCACATCGCAGAACACCGGCGTCACCCCGAGCCAGGCGGCGGCATGTGCGGTGGCGGCGAAGGTGAAGGCGGGCACGATCACCTCGCCGCGCAATCCCGCTGCCTGCACGGCCAATTGGAGCGCGGAGGTGGCGTTGCAGGTGGCGACGCAGTAGCGCGTGCCGGCGAGTTCGGCGACGCGGCGTTCGAATTCGCGGCTGAGTTCGCCGCCGTTGGACAGCCATTTGGCGTCGAGCATCCGATCGAAACGATCGAACAGCACGGCCCGGTTGCCGATATTGGGCCTGCCGAACACTACGGGCGATTCGAAAGCCGGTGTGCCGCCGAATATCGCGAGGTCGGCGCGGCGCTGTTTGGTCGTCACAGCAGGGCCTCCAGATCGTCGAGCAACACGTCGACCCCGGGCAGGGCATGGATCTGACGTTGCAGGCGGCGCGCCGAGCGGCGAAAGCCCGGCTCGGTCAGTGTTCGAGTGCAGGCCAGCGCTATCGCGTCGACCGAGAGTTGGTCCAGGGGAACCACGGTCGTGGTCCCCGTGGCCGCCGCCTGCCCGGCATTGTGGCGATGGTCGTCGAGCACCGGGATGTTCACCATCGGCACGCCGAGCCGCATCGCTTCTTTCATGCTGTTCAGTCCGCCGTGCGTGACGAACAGGTCGGCGCCTTCGAGCATCAGCGGCTGATCCACGAATTCCACCAGCCGGACGTTCGACGGCAGCGCACCGAAGGCCTCGGTCTTGCCGCCCGCGCCGACGGCGAGGACCGCGGTGCAGTCGACCCGCCCCAGGGCCTCGATCACCGTGCGGACGAACGCATCCGCGCCGGGCAGGCCGTAGACGATGGTGCCGAACCCGGCGAACACGAACGGGCGATCCAGGTCGAGTTCGGCGAGCCAGCCGGGCAGCCGGTCGCTCTGGAATCCCGCATTGGGATGCCGATAGCACCGGGTGTTGGGCAGGATCATCTCGGCGGCAGAGTATTCCGGCGGCAGGAAGTTGGCGTGCAGGTAGTGGTAGAGCCGCGCGCCGCCGGGGTCGGGCGGCAGACCGAACCGAATCCGCCCCTCGTCCAGCGGCGCGGCCGATTCGGCACCGGTCATCGCCTCGACGCCGCCGAACGAGGCGATCGAAACATGGGGGATGCCCAGTACTTCCGCGGCCAGGTAGCCGCCGAGTTCGTCCAATTCGCGGATCACCAGATCCGGTTTCCACTGCTCGGCGAGGGACAGCAGATCCGCACAGGTGGCCTGCCCCATATGGCCCGCGAAGCCCGCGGACATGCGGCGGCCGAGGACCCGGAACACGTCGGCGGCTGCCGCGAAGTCCAGTTCGCTCAGGTTCGCGGGCAGCCAGCTCGCCACCTCCGCGCGCCAGTCGTAGCCGCCGACCAGCTGGGGCAGCCCGTAGGCGGCGATCTCGGCGGCCTGCGGTTGCGGCGCGAGCACGGCCACCTCGTGGCCCCGGACGCGCGCGGCCCTGGCGATCGGCACCAAGGGGCGCAGGTGCCCACTGGCCGGTTGGGTGGTGAAGACGATGCGTGCCATCAGCGGACTCCGGCCAGCTCGGCCAGTGCGTCGACCACGTGCGCGACCGGCGGCTGCGCCCGCATCTCGTCGCGCAGCCGCTCGGACCGCACCCGGAAATCCTTGTCCTCCAGCAACTGTCGCACCTCCTTGCGTACCGCGTCCGGTTCGAGAGCGCCGCCGAACAGCCACCGGCAGGCCCCGGCCGCGGCGAGCTGCTCGGCATTGGCCACATGGTCGGTGAACAGCGGCGTGAGCAGTTGCGGCAGCCCGTAGTGCAGCGTGGTCATCAGCGCACCGCCGCCACCCTGATGGATGACCAGGGCGCAGTCGGCGAGCAGCAGATGCAGCGGGGTGGGGCCGAGGAAGGTGACCGTCTCGCCGTCCTCGGTGAACGCCGGTGCGGCAGTGGGATTCGCCAAGACCAACGTCTCCACCCCGAGTCCCGTCAACCCGGGCAAGACCTGGTCGACGAACGGAATTGCCCGTCCGGCAAGCTGTTCGACCGCGCTGCTGCCCAGCACACAGACTCGGGGCCGCCGAGGTTGCGGCAGACCGACATCCGCGGCCGCGACCGGTCCGTTGAAGGGGGCGAACCGAATCGGTAGTGTCCGCACCCCGGTGTCGTATTGCAGCGATGCCGGGCACGGATCGACGGTGGCCGCGCCCAGCGTCTCCACGGTGTCCAGGCCGAGCTCGGCGCACAGTTCGCGCAGCGCCTCCGGCTCGAATTCCCGGGTCCGATAGGTGTAGTCGATCCCCCAGATATGCCGGACGGCCGGGATGCCGAGCACCGCGGCCACCAGGGGTCCCGCGTAGGTGGTCGGATCGAACACGATCAGATCCGGCTGCCAGCGCCGGGCGAAGGCCAGCAGCGGCCCGACCGCGCGCTGCGCGATCACCCGGTAGGTAGCGACGTTGCCCGCCCCCCAGTGCCGAATATCGTGCCAGCGCACCGGCCCGTCCTGATCGACCAGCCAGCTGAAGTACTTTCCGGCCTGGGCGTGCAGGTCGACATCCTCGCCGACGACGACAGCGGTCAGCCCGCTCTCACCGATCGCGGTCGCCAATCCGGCGGAGCTGGCCACCACCACCTCGTGCCCGCTCGCACGCAGCGCCCAGCCGAGTTGCACCAGCGGAGTCAGATGGGACCGCCACGCCCACGTGCAGATGATGACGCGCATCCACTCCCCTTTCAGGCTTCGGCGACCGAGTCGCGTTCCACCGCAACCGAAGTCCGCGCGAAACTGAGTTCGCGCACCGGTGCGTCGACACTGCCGACCGGCTGCCGGTGCAACGCCGCACGCAGCGGCCCGGACAACCGCACCGTCGTGAAGATGAGGACCGGCAGCGTGATCAACGTCGGCAGTTGCCCGGCGAAGACGGCGACATCCAGCGGCGTGCTGTAGATGATGACCACCCTGGCGATCGCCGAGCTGATGAAGCCGACGCCCCAGAGCAGATTGATCAGCCGCAGCCGGCCGCGGAACTGCGCGTCGTGCGCCCAGCCGCCTTCCCATGCCGCCACCAGCCGCGGGTCGCCCTTGGTCACGAAGGGTGCCACCACATCGAAAACCACTGCGCGCCCGACATAGTTGGTGACCAGCCCGTACACGCCGCCGACGAACGGCATCACCGCCGACTTGGCCAGCACCAGCCGCGGATCGCCGGTGATGAACACCAGCAGCAGCGTGGCGAGCAGCATCACCAGGATCATCACCGAGAACGCGTTCACCCGGCGTTCGGTGAGCACCCGCCACACGGTGCGCAATCCGGCCACGACCGCGCCGATCGAGAGCGCGATGACCGGCGAGACACCGAACACGAGGTGCAGCACCACGAAACTGACCACGGGCGCGGCCATGTCGAGTGCCATCGGCGCGGCCGCGGCGAGCGCGGGGTAGCGCTTCTTCACTGTCGGGCTCATCGGGCACCGCCTTCCACCAGAGGTCCGGTCCGGAACAGTTGTTCGGATCCGTGCAGCGAATTGCGCACGGCCGCATAGCCGTAGTCCCGCATCTCCGCCTCGTATCGGCCGATCGCGGCGACCGGGTCCACCCCGTCGACGAGTGCCAGCGCGAGATGTTCGGTCAAGCCCGCCGCGTCGCGCAGCGCGGTGTTGGCGCCGATCCCGCCCACCGGTGCGGTCGCGTGGATGGCGTCGCCGAGCAGGGTCACCCGGCTGGGTGACCAGTGCACGCCGGGCTCGGTGACCCGGATGGAGAGGGGAAAGACCTCCTCCACCAACGATTCCGCCATGATCCGGCGCAGCAGCGGACTCCAGTCGGTGGTGTGTTCGAGCGCCAGCGCGTGCAGCTGTGCGGGTGTGAGCGCGAAGAAAGCCGGCTCGTCGACCCCGAACACTTCCCGCGGTGCGACCAAGGTCCACTTCAGGTAGCTGCGCACCGGATCGATCGCGCTGCCGGGCGCGAACCGGCGCACCGCCTCGCCGATCTCGGTCTGCGGTTGAAAGATGCCGCACGCCAACGTCTTCGGTCCCGGCGCCAGCACCGGGCGCGATCCGCCGAACAGCACGGGCGGCACCCAGGAAAGGTTGTCCAGGTCCAGGTTCATCTGGCCGTAGATCGCGCGCAGCCCCGTGTCGAGCAAGCCGATCTCGGGGAGCAGTTGCCCGCGCACCGCGGATCCGATGCCGTCCGCGCCGACCAGCACGTCGGCCACCCAGGTGGTTCCGTCGGCAGTGTGCACGCGCACCCGCTCGCCGGTCTCGTATCCGATTACGGCGGTGTCGAAGTGGACGTGGTCGCCGAGCCCGGTCAGCAGGATCTGACGCAAGGTCTTGCGATTCACGACGGTGCTGGCGCGCGCGGGATCGACGGGCCCCCCGGGATGCGCCACCGAGAAGATCTCGCGCAGTTGCTCGTCCAGGCCGATGCCGCGGGACATGTAGAGCGGGTTGGCGGTGGCCATGGCCAGCTCGTAGAGATTATCGGGCAGGCAGGCCGCCAGTGCCGCGCGCCCGTGCGCGTCGATGCGCAGCCGCAGGCCTTGGAACCGCGCGTGCGCGGACGGGTCGCGCTCGAGCACGGTGGCCTCGATCCCGTTCTTGCGCAGCCCCTGGGCCAGGCACAGTCCGCCGACGCCGGCGCCCGCGATCACCACATGCATCAGCTTCCAGTTCCCTTCGCTCGGCCGGACATGGTCATACGGTGCCCGCTACTGTTCGGACATCACTGGATCCGGACTCGGAGCCGCACCGGCGGCCCAGCCGGTGAACAGCCGCCGGGCGGTCCGCTCCCCCGCTGCCGCCGCGCCGGGCAACCGCGCGTACTGCTCTTCCAGGGCGCGACCCGCGGCGGTGACGGCGGCGTGCGGCGCGGCGCACCAGTCGGTCCCGAACAGAATCCGGTCGGGCGGCACCGTGGCGAACAGGCCGGGCAGCGCCGACGGACCGGCCAGCGCGGTGTCGTAATAGAAGCGCCCCAGCTGCTCGCGGATCCGGACCGGATCGGCGCCGAAGAAGCCGTGCGCCAGCGCTTCCACCCGGAACGCCGCGTACGGCAGGAACCCGCCCGCGTGCGCGAGCACGAACGAGATGTTCGGATAGCGGTCCAGGGCCTCCGAGAGCACCAACCCGATCGCGCCCCGCGTCGTGTCGAGCAGGAAGTCGGCGAGCACAGCGGGCACCGACGAGCCGGCCGAGTCCGGCGGCATCATCGGATGCACGAGGACCACCGCACCGCGGCGGTCGAGTTCGGCGAGCACCGGCTCGAACAGCGCGTCCCCGAGGTAGTCGGACCCGGAGTGCGGGATCAGCACGAACCCGTCGGCGCCCAGCGTCTCGCGCGCGTACTCGATCTCGGCCAGTGCGGCGTCGATGTGCGGGATCGGCAGCGCGGCAAGCAAACCGAACCGCCCGGGGTGCGCGGCGGCGAACTCGGCGACGGCCTCGTTGGCTTCCCGGCAGAAGAACTTCGCGGTGGCCGCGTCCGGAAGGTACTCCACCGGAATGGGATTGGAGATCACGGCGTAGTCGATGCGTTGTTCGGCGAGCACCTCGAAGGTCTCGGCGAGAGTCCACGGAATCTTGAACGGCGCACCCATGCGGCGCATCAGCGCGGCGACCCGCGGCACGATGGCGTGATGGTGGACGTCGATGCGCCCCGGTGTCATCGCACGACTCCGCCGTCGGCGTCGAGCACCCGCACCACTCCGGCGGTGCCGTCGACCTCGACCAGTTGTCCGTCCCGCAGCCGCTCGGTCGCGCCCGCAGCCGCCACGACGGCCGGAATGCCGTACTCGCGGGCGATGATCGCCGGATGCGAGAGCAGGCTGCCGTTGTCGGCGATCAACGCGCCGAGGCTGGGGAACACCACCGACCACTGGGCGGTGGTTTCCGGGCAAACCAGCACGTCACCGGCGCGAATCTTGCCGAAGTCCGCGGCTCCCAGCACTATTCGGGCCGGTCCGCGATACTTGCCCGCGGCGGCCGCGACCCCGGCCAGCGTGCCGTCGGCGGCGTCCGCGGCGCCGCGCTGCGCGCCGAACAGGCTCATCGACCAGGTCGCGATGTCCATGACATGGGACGCGGCCGCGGAGGGCGGCGTCATCCCGGGTTCGAGCACGAGCGGGCGTGGCGGCGTCCCATAGTGTTCCGGCCCGGGGTGCGTGGCCGCCCACAGGTGCCTGCCGCGTCCGTCGCGCACGCTCGCGATGCGATCGCCTGGCTCGGTGAGCGAGGCCAGCGCGGTGTGGTGGTCCAAGTAGAAGACGTCGTCGACACACTCGATCGCGCTGCGCGCGATTAATCTTCGGCCCAGGTCCAAGACGGCGTAGCGGACCAGCGCCCACGCGGATACCGCGAGATAGACCTTCTCGTCGCGCACCGGCGCCACCGCTTCGGCCGCCGCCACGGCTCGGTGGAACTGCTCGCGCTGCTCGGCCGGGGCGTCGGCGAGACCCGCTGCTGCCGCGTCCAGCGTCTTGTCGATCCGCGCGCGCAAAGCCGCCTGCTCGCGCTCGAGGTCGAACGGCGCGTCGATCTGCGCGAGTACCAGGTTCAGCAGTATCTCGGGCTGTTCGGCGAAGGTCGGCTCGGTGAGATCGAAGCCGAGCGTGCGATGGCCGTGCGCACGGACATAGTCGGCGAAGGCCGCCGCGAACTCGCTGTCGATCTGTGGCAGCCGGACGGCAGCCTCCCGGGTGCCCGCCGTGAGTGCTTCGCGCACAGCGGGTTTCGCGGCGGCCAGCCGAGCGAGCGCACCGAGCCCCACCGCCGCCGCCATATGCGCGCCGGTCAACCCGCCACGCAGAGACAGGGTTTCGGCAGCCGACCAGCCGAGCAGCTCCCCGGCGAGCACGCCCAGCTGCCCGTTGAGGCAGACACCCGCGCCGGTGAGCCGGAAGTAGGCCATGTGCAACTCGGTGAACAGCTCCAGGAGCGCGGCGAAATGTGTGCGGAACGCGGCGTCGTCCAGCTCCGGCAGGGTGAACGACACCGCGCGCAGTGCCGCGATCCGCTCGGTGAACTCGCGTCGCTGCGTCGAATGCCACTGGGCGACAAGTTGTTCCGGCGCACCGGCGGCGAGATCGCCCGCGATGCGTTCCAGCCGCTCGATCAACGCGGGCATGGTGTCCGGCGGCGTCGTGGTGTAGATCCAGCCGCCGATCGCGTGCACCGACAACTGGTTTCCGGTGGTGAAGGCGAACACACCGGGTGCGGCGGCGGCGAACACCGGCAGGAAGACGGACTCCTGCACGGGCGTCCACGGCGCGCTCACCCGCGCGTCGCGCACCGAGAACCCCTCGGGCACCACCACCGGGATCGGCACCGGTGCGACCGCCGCGGCCAGGGTGGTGATCGGCCGCGCCTGCACGAGCCACAGCCCGGTCTCGTCGAGCGCCCATTCGATGTCCTGGGGCGCTTCGAATTCGGCCGCCACCCTGGTGGCCAGCGCGGCGACCTCGGTGGCCGCGTCGGGAGTCAGACCGGCTGCGCCGGTGCCGGAACGCAATGTGGCCCGTCCGTCCCGCACCGCCCATTCGTCGGCGACGGCGGAGCCGTCCATCAACTGTTCGGCCAGACCGGACACCGCGCTCACCACGGCCTCGTCCGGATCACCGGTCACCGGGTTCACGCTGAACGCCGCGCCCGCCGCGCGCGCCTCGACCATGCGCTGCACCAGCACGCCCATCCGCGGTGTCTGCGCGTCGGCGGCGGCCGACCCGCGGTACACGGCGACCCGTTGTGCGCGCGCCGAGCGCCAGCAGGTGTCCACGGCGGCCAGCACGGCATCGATCCCTTTGACGCCGAGCACCGACTCGTACTGTCCCGCAAACGATTTACCGGCGAGATCCTCTTCGATGCCGGAGGACCGCACGGCGACGCCGACCCCGTTCGCGTCCAGCTCCGCCAGCGCGGTCGCGATCTCCGCGACGAGTTCGGGCACCGCCGCGGCACTCTCCCCTGCCGTCGCCGCCTGCCAGTCGATCGCGAAGCCATCCGGCACCGGATAGCCCGCCCGCCGTAACCGGGCCAGCACGGCGGCTTTCCGGCCGACGCGCTCGGTGTCGCCGAGATCCAGCTGCGCGAAGGCGATGACGTGGCCCACGGCTACTCCGCTCCCGGTGCGCGATGCGCGGCGGCCACCTCGAACACCTCGAACACCTTGCCGCGCGAGCCATCCTGATAGGGCCGCAGCGGCGAGGTGGCGCCGCGATGCGACATCCCGAGCTCCCAGGTGCGGAAGGCCGCGAAGGACTCCCACTCGCTCAGCACCGCGCCGCTGTCGCCCGCGCCGCGCAGCAGTTCGTTGCCGAGCAGCCCCGGCGTGCCCGCCAATTCGGTGCTGATCCGGTGGTAGGCGTCGGTGACCGCCGCGGCGTCGGCCTCGGTGATGGTGAGGTACACCAGCACTCGAACGTGTCCGGTCACGGCGCGGTCCCCTGCCGGGCGGACGCGGCGCCGGTCAGGGCGTGCAGCACCGTGGCCACCGCCATGGAACCCTTGCTGCGGTACGGATGCAGCCGGGCGCGGTGGTGCAGGTGCTGTTCACTGCGCTCGTAGACCCGGAACGAGGCCTCGTCCACCCAGTCGCTGACGATGTAGTACACCGCCGTCTCCTCGGTGCTGCGGGACAGCCACTGCCCCAGGTTGGCCGGTTGATCGGTGATGATCGAGGCGCCGTCGAGCCAGGCCTGCTCGAAGGCGGCCTCCTGCCCGGGGATCACCTCCATGCGCAGCATCACCCGGAACACCGTGCCCGCGATGGTGTCGGTCATCAGATCCCTCCGTCGACGTGGATGGTCTCGCCCGTGACGTACGCGGCGCCGTCACCGGCGAGGAAGGCGACCACGGCCGCGATATCGTCGGTCGTGCCGAGCCGGCGCAGGGCGGTCATCCCTTCGTAGCGCGCGGTGACCTCGGCAGGTAGTTCGACCTCGGTGGCGGTGACGCCGGGCGCCACCACGTTCACCCGGATACCTTGCGGCCCCAGCTCTTTCGCCAGCGACCGGGTCAACCCGATCAGCCCGGCCTTGGCCGCGGTGTAATGCGCGCGCAGCGGGATGCCGACGGTGGCGACGCGGGAGCCGATATTGATCACCGACGCACCCCGGTCCAGCAGCGGCAGCACCTGCTGGGTGACGTGGAAGGCGGCGGTCAGACCCGTGTCGAGCACCCGATGCCATTCCGCCAGCGGCAGTTCCGCGAACGGCACGTGGCTGATCGCGCCCGCGTTGTTGACCACCACGTCGAGTCGGCCGTAACGCTCCCGGCAGGTCTGTGCCAGCGCGACCACCTGATCGGGATCGGTCACGTCGGTCAGCACCAGGTGATGGTCACCGCCGATCGCGGCGAGTTCCTTGGCCAGCAGGTCGACGTGGTCGCCTGGCGTGTGATAGCAGGCGATGACCTGCGCCCCGGCCTCGGCCAAGGTCTTGGTGATCGACGCGCCGATACCGCGCACGCCGCCGGTCACCAGCGCGGTCTTGTTCGCCAGTGCTTGCCCCATCTCGACTCCTCTTGAACTCGGGCCGGTTTCACCCGGCGAGCGCGGTGGTCAGCACCGCGACGACGAAAGCGGTCAGGGCCGACCCGGTACGCACGACGTTCCAGCGCCGCCAGCGCCTGCGCGGGTCGCGATCGGCCCAGTCCACGGGTTGATGCGCCGGATCCAGGCTCGCCACATAGCGATTCACCGGCAGGTTCTTCGTCACGGAGATACCGACGGTGCACAACAGCAGTGCCGAGGAGGTCGCGAAACCGAAACGCGCCGTGGCGGACTCGTCCAGCACGACCGCGTGCACCAGATACGCCAGCAACGCGGTGATGTTCAGCAGCGGCATGGCCGGATCGAAACGCGGCCACATGAATCGCACCCCGCTGACGTACTCCCGGTAGGACTGCACGCCCTGATAGGGCGCGACACCGATCACCGTGGCGAGCATGATCCCGGTCCCCAGCCCGTTCGCGGCGAGCCCCGCCGCCAGCAGCAACGCCCCCGCCGGGCCCGTGGCCGCGGACATCAGCCCGCGCCGCCCGCGGTATGGCGTGCCTCCAGGATCTGCTTGATCCGGCGCATCTCCCGCGGCGAGTTGACGTTGATCCGCTCGGCCATCTGCTCGTCGCTGATCGGCGCGGTCGGCTTCAGGCGGAAGCGCTGGCTCCAGCGCATCCGCACACCCTCCGCGTCCGGCGTGTACTCCCAACGCAGGTACATGAATTCGAACGGCCCGGTCTCCACCCGCCGGGCGTGTACGACACCGCCGTCGGCGTCGAGCAGCCGTTCGGAGACCCAGCTCCAGACCGCGCCGTTCGGGTCCGGGTGCATGGTGAGCCGGAAGCGCACGTAATCCGGTCGCTGCTCCAGTATTTCGACCGCCGCGTACTCGCTGAACAGTCCGGGCCACGCGGACACGTCGTTGGTGTCGGCCCAGACCCGGTCCAGCGGCGCGTTGATCACCACCGCGTTCTCGGTGACCAGACCGCCGGTGGCCGCGTCCGCGAAGACCGCGCCGATCTCGACGCCGTCGGCGCTCATTGCGGCCGCGCCGGGACGAGTTCGGCGGCGAGCTGGGCGTTGACCGCCGCCACCAGGTCCGCCGGGGTGCTGGTGCCGACGACCTGGCCGTCCTCCAGCCGCACCCCGAACCGGCGCCGGATCAGCGCCTGGGTTTCGATCAGCGCCAGCGAATCCAGGCCGAGTTCCTCGAACCCGATATCCGCGATGTCGCCGGTGGTGTCGAACTCCTCGTCCAGTTCGCCGAAGGCCTGGACCAGGATCGGTCTCAGATCGTCGATCGTGAACTCTGCCATCGTCGTCCCTCCTGTTACCTGTGCAACGAGATATGTTGCGGCCGGGCCGTTCATGACGGCCCGGCCAGCACGAGCGCGGCGGCGAAGCCACCGTGGCCGCGGGCGAGCACCACCGCGTGCCGCAGCGGACGCGATCGTGGTCCGTCCACCACCAGGTCGAGTTCGGGATGGGCCGAACTGATCGCCCCCGGTGTCGGCGGGATCGTCTGGTACCGCAGGGCGAGTAGCGCGGTCGCCACGTCGAGCGCCGAACCGCCCGCGTACAGCCGCCCGGTCAGGGTTTTGGGCGCGGTCACCGGCACCGCGCGCCGGCCGAACACCGCGGTGAGCACCGCCGCCTCGGCCGCGTCCAGTTCCGGCACGGCCATCGCGTCGGCGAACACCACGTCCACCTCGTCCGGCGCGCAACCGGCATCGGCCATGGCGCGCACCAGCACTCGATGCAGCCCGGTACCGGTCGCGGGCGTCGTATCGAAGGCGGCGGCGTAGCCGGCGATCCGGCCGTAGCTTTTCGCGCCGCGCGCGGCGGCCGCGGCGGCGGGCTCCACCGTGAACATCGCGCCGCCTTCACCCGGGACGTATCCCGCGGCCGCCGCGTCGAACGGCAGATAGCCCCGCTCGGGATCGGTTGCCGTACTGAGCAATCCGCTCGCGAGCTGGCAGGAATAGGCATAGGGGGACAGTGGTGCCTCGGTGCCGCCGGCGAGCATCAGCCCGGTGCCGCGGCGCAACTCCCGGCGGGCCTGACCGAGCGCGTCCAGCCCGGCCGCCTGCTCGGTCACCACGACCGAACACGGTCCCTTCGCACCGTTGCGGATCGAGACCTGTCCGGTGGTGGCCGCGTAGAACCAAGCGATCGACTGGTACGCACTCACCTCCGCGGGCCCGCCGGACCACAGGCTCGCGATCTCCCGCTGACCGAATTCGTTGCCGCCGGAGGAACTTCCGGTGACCACGCCGACGGATTCGCCTGCCGCCGCGGCCGGTTCGATACCGGCGTCGGCGAGGGCCGCCGCCGTGGCGGCGAGCCCGAAGCCGGTCCAGCGGTCGGTCTGCACCGACAGTCGTCGTGGAATATGGTGCTTGGCAATGAATTCGGGGACCGGTGCATGCAGCACGCTGGGGTAACCGGCGTCGCGATACTGTGCGCTGACCTGGATCCCGCTGGTGCCCGACAAGCAGGCTCGCCAGTGCGCGTCCGCGCCGATCCCGGTCGGCGCGATGACACCGATCCCGGTCACCACCGCGTCCGCGGTACGCGGGCGCGCAACGGCCAGTTCGACACTCATGCCAGCGCCGCCACATCCGAGAGCACCATCGCGGACTGGAAGCCGCCGAAACCGCTGCCGACGGTGAGCACCGAGCGCAGCCGTACGTCGCGCGCGGTGCGCGGCACATAGTCCAGGTCGCAGAACGGGTCCGGTTCGGCCAGATTCGCCGTCGGCGGCACCACCTGATGCCGCAAAGCCAAAGCGCAGGCGGCGATCTCGATCGAGCCGATGGCGCCGAGCGAATGCCCCACCATCGATTTGATCGAGCTGACCGGTACCCGGTACGCGTGCGGCCCGAGCGCGCGCTTGAGCGCCATGGTCTCGTGCCGATCGTTCTGCTGGGTACCCGAACCGTGCGCGCTCACATAGTCGACGGCGGTCGGGTCCAACCGGGCGTCGTCGAGCGCCGCGCGGATCGCGCCGGCCAGCTCCAGCCCGTCCGGGCGTAACCCGGTCATATGAAAAGCGTTGGCCCGCCGCGCTTCTCCGGGCAACGCACAGTAGATGCCGGCACCGCGGCGCCGGGCCCGCCCGGCGGTCTCCAGCACGAACATCGCCGCGCCCTCGGCCAGCACGAAGCCGCTGCGGCGCCGATCGAACGGCCGCGAGGCGCTCGCGGGATCGGCGTCGTCGGCGGTGGTGGCCAGGATCGCGTCGAACGATGCGGACGAGATCGGCGAAATCGGGGCCTCGGTCGCACCGGCCACCGCGACCTCCGCCGAGCCCTCCCTGATCAGTTCCGCGGCATGGGCGACCGCGTCGATACCCGCGGTGCAGCCGGTCGAGATCAGCGCGCTCGGTCCACCCGCGCCGACCGCGCGGGCGACCTCGGCGACCGTCGCCGACGGCACGAGATAGGAATAGCCGTGCGGGGAGAGCGTCCGGGGATCGACCACCCAGCTCGTGCCGGACTCGCTGATCCCGACGAACTCACGTTCCAGGCTGGTGGTCGCGCCCACCGCGCTGCCGATCACCACGGCGGTCTCCGCCGCGCATTCGGCGAATTCCAGTCCACTGTCCGCGACCGCCTCCGCGGCACTGACCAGCGCGAACTGGGTCATCCGGTCCAGTTCCGCGGCCCGGCGCGGGTCCAGGCCGTGCGCCGCGGGATCGAAATCGACCTCGGCCGCGATCCGCGAACGGAAGCCCGAGGCGTCGAACAGGGTGATCGGCCGGGTCGCGGTGCGCCCGTCGACCAGCAGTTGCCAGAAGTCCTTGCTGCCGATACCGCCGGGTGCCACCACCCCGAGTCCGGTGATCACCGGCGTGCGCTCGTCCATGACTAGCCGGACACTTTCGGCTGCGCGGCGTCCGGATCCGGCAGCGGCTCGGTATCGACATGGCCGAGTGCGGGTTCCGGGGCCAGCGGCGCCAACTGGAACACGGCCTCGGCCGGCGCCGAGCCGTCGTTCTGCACCCGATGCCGGACGCCGATCGGGACGAAAACCGCACTGCCCTGGGCCACCTCGACCGGCGCGCCGTCGAGCAGCACGGTCAGCGAACCCGCGACGACATAGAGGAACTCTTCCGAATACGGGTGATAGTGCTCGCTGACGAACTCGCCCGGCGCGAGCCGCAGCACCCCGAGAAAGCCGGAGGTCGACTCGACCGTGCGCGGGCTGAGCAGCACCCGCAGGTCGCCGCCGCGCCGGGCGTTCGGCGCGATATCGGCCGCCGCCACCACCCGCGTCACGGCCGGGTCCACTGGTAGAAGGACCGGGCCATCGCATCGGCCGGGCTGCGCCAGCTCGGTGAATAGGGCTGGATGAAGGGCAGCAGCCCCTCGTTGATCTCCTGGAACAGCGGATGGGTCCGCACCTCGGCGACCCGCTCGGCCACCGCCGCGTCGGCCTCGATCAAATGGAAATACAGGTCGTGGAAGGTGAACAGGGTGCGCCGCCGCACGCCCACCAGGGCGGGGAGTTCGGTCTGGTCCGAGCGCGCGAACAACTCGGCGACCTGCTCGCTGTCCCCCGGTCGCATCCGCGCCACGATCAGACTGAGCTCCGACATCTCGACCTCTCCTCATGTTGCTCAACTGGCCCAATGAGATTCGTGGACTCTGGCACCCCGTGATCGAGGCGCACTGTGGGAGCGATCGAGGACACCCCGTGCGCAGCGCGATCGAGGACGGCACCAGTGATCGTGGAGCGCGCGAACCGACGATCGCTCGCATGTCGACCGAGATCACCGCGCGTGGGCAGGCGCAGCAGCAGCTGCTCGGATTGCTGGCCGGGAAGATGGTCTCCGCGACCATCTGCACGCTGGCGCGGATCGGCCTCGCCGATCACCTCACCGAGGGGCCCCGCCCGGTGTCCGAGCTGGCCACGGCCACCGGCACCGACCCGGACATGCTCTACCGCTTCCTGCGCACCGCCGCCGGCGTCGGCCTGTTCAGCGAGCACGCGGACCGGTCGTTCGGACTCACCGAGACCGGCGCGCTGCTGCGCTCGGACGTGGATGGTTCGCTGCGCTACCTGGCCTACCTCTACGGCGAGGAGAGCGTCTGGAACTGCTTCGCCTACGCCGCCGACACCCTGCGCACCGGCAAACCCGCGGGCCCGGCCTTGCGCGGCGGGCGCGGCTGGTTCGAGTACATGGCCGACAGCCCCGAGTACGCGGAGGTCTTCCACCGCGCGATGACCGGCGTGAGCAACCGGGCGCCGGAGGTGGCCGCGAGCTACGATTTCGGCCGGTACCGGACGATCGCCGATATCGGCGGCGGGCAGGGCCGGCTGCTCTCGGCTATTCTCGCCGCCAACCCGCAGCAGCGCGGCGTGCTCTTCGACACCGAATCCGCCATCGGCGGCGCGGATTCCGTGCTCACCGAGTTCGGGGTGCGCGATCGGGTCGAGTGCGTGGTCGGCGATTTCTTCGACAGCGTGCCCGCCGGGGCGGACGCGTACCTACTCAAGGCGATCCTGCACGATTGGAACGACGCCGACTCGATCCGCATCCTGCGCAACATCCGCGCGGTCAGCACCGCGGACACCCGGGTCTACGTGATCGAGGCGGTGGTGCCCGGCGCCGGCGAATGGCATTTCAGCAAGGCGATGGACATCGCCATGGCGGTGAGCCTGGGCGGCAAGGAGCGCGAGCTCGCCGAGTGGCGAGACCTGTTCGCGCAGGCCGATTTCGAGCTGGTCGACACGGTGCGCACCGCACCGCCGCACTGGTTGATCAAAGCCAGGCCGATACCGCGGACGCAGCGATGAGCGGCTGCCCGTTCCCGTTCGCCTGGCCCGCAGGCCCGGCCCAGCCGGAGGCGCTGCTGCAGGCACACCGCGACCCGTTCCGCACGGTCACCCTGCCCAGCGGCGACGACGCGATGCTGGCCACCCGTTACCAGACCATCCGGGCCTTGCTCGCCGACCCGCGAATCAGCAAGGACCGCAACCGGTCCGGCGTGGCGAAAATGACCACCCGGCCGCAGAAGGTATTTCAGCGCCGGGTCGACATGTCCCCGCCCGCGCATGCCCGGATGCGGCGGCTGATCGCGCGCGAATTCACCGCCGCCCGAGTCGAAACCCTGCGCCCGCGGATCGCGGCCATCGTCGCGGAGTTGCTCGACCGGATGGCGGCCGGTGGCGCGGCGGAGCCGGTGGATCTGAATACCGCCTTCGCGTTTCCGCTGTCGATCCAGGTGATCTGCGAGCTGCTCGGCGTCCCCGCGCAGGACCGTCATCATTTCGGCGACACCAGCAATCCGCCGTGGGACTACATCCGCGAACTCATCGAACGCAAACGGCGGCAACCCGATTCGGATCTGATCAGCGCCCTCATCGCGGTGACCGACGCCGAGGACGGCCGCCTCACCCCCGACGAACTACACTTCTGGTCGACTCTGCTGCTGCTCGCCGGCTACGAGACGACGGCGAACCAGCTCGCGGGCGGTGTCGTGCTGCTGCTGCACCATCGCGACCAATTGGCGCTGCTGCGAGCGGATCCGGCGTTGATCACCGGTGCGGTGGAGGAACTGCTGCGCTGCCAGGTGGTCGGCACCTCGCTGTCCATGCTGCGCTACGTCACCGAGGACGTCACCGTCGACGATCGTGTTATTCCGCAGGGCACCAGCATCATTCCCGCGCTCGAATGCGCCAATCACGATCCGGCGGTGTTCGCCGACCCAGGGCGGATCGACCTCACCCGGCGCGACGCGCAGCAGCTCACGTTCAGCGTCGGGCGGCACTTCTGCCCCGGCGCGCCGCTGGCACGCGCCCAGCTGCAGATCGGTATCGGCGCATTGATCGAACGCTTCCCGACGCTGCGACTCGCGGTCGCGCCCGAGCGCCTCGACCGCGTCGACGACCATTTCTTCCAGGGCTTCCGCACGGTTCCCGTGCGCTGGTGAACAGCAGGAAGGTGCGCATGACCGCCGCAGAACCCGTCCCCTATCCGTTCACCCGGCCAGCCGCGCTGGAACCGCCGCGCGAGCTGTTCGGCCTGTCCGGCTGCCCGATGGTGCCGGTCCGGCTGCCGAGCGGCGACGACGCGGTGCTGGTCACCCGGCACGCCGACATCCGCGCGCTGCTCGTGCATCCGGCGGTGAGCCGCAACCTGAACCGGCCCGACGCCGCGCGCATCAGCAAGCACAACAGCATGTTCCAGGATTCGAAAATGGATCCCGACCCGCCCGAGCACACCCGGGTGCGCCGGCTGGTCATGCAGGCATTCAGTCCGGCCCGGGTCGCGGCGCTGGAACCGTTCGTCGCCGAGGTGGTCGACGAACTGCTCGACGCGATGGAAAACCACGGCGGGCCGGTCGATCTCAATCAGGCGCTGGCGTTCCCGCTGCCGATCCGGGTGCTGTGCCGGCTGCTCGGCGTACCGGAGCAGGACCAGGCGCGCTTCCGCGGCTGGACCGAGCATTTCCTGTCGGTCAGCCAATTCAGCGGTCCCGAGATCGGCGCGGCGATGCGCGAGCTGAACGAGTACATCGTGGCGTTGATCGAAGCCAAACGTGTTGCGCCCGGCGACGATCTGGTCAGCGATATGATCGCCGCGCACGACGCCGACGACGGCACGCTCACCGGTTACGAACTGCACTGGTGGTGCCGGCTGCTGCTGCTCGTCGGCTACGAGACCACCGCGAGTCAGCTGGGCGGCACGGTGGCGCTGCTGCTTTCGCGCCCCGATCAGCTCGCGCTGGTGCGCGACGATCCGAGCCTGGTGCCGCGCGCGGTCGAGGAGGCGTTGCGCTGGAAACTCGTCGGCTCCTCGGTGTCGATGCTGCGCTACACCACCGCCGACATCGACCTGGACGGCTACACCATCGCGGCGGGCACCAGCGTGATTCCCGCCGTCGACGCCGGAAACTTCGACCCCGCGGTGTTCGATCACCCCGAACGCTTCGACATCACCCGCACCGACAACGACCACCTCACATTGAGCCGGGGCCCGCACTTCTGTATCGGCGCCGGACTCGCCCGCGCCGAACTCACCACGGCGATCGGCCGGCTGCTCGCCCGCTTCCCGACGCTGCGACTCGCGGTGCCCGCCACCGAGTTACGCAGACAAGAGGGCGCGCTGCTGGAGGGCTTTCTCGGTATCCCGGTGGAGTGGTGAGATGCGCGTTCTCTGTGTGAACTGGGCGTGGCCGTCGCATTTCATGCCGCTGGTGCCGGTGCTGTCGGCGCTGCGGGCCGCGGGCGCGGAGGTCCGGGTGGCGAGTCAGCCGCTGCTGCAACGGATCGTCACCGACGCCGGGTTGCCCTTCACCCCGGCCGGCGCCGACGTCGACCACTCCGCGATCCGGGCTCGCACGGCCGCCGCCGCGCCGCCGGTGGCCGATATCTGGAACGTCGACGAAAACGCCAGAATGACACAGGTTTTCGCGGTCTTCGCCGAGCGTGCCCGGCTGATGCTGGACGACACCGTGGCCCTCGCCGAACGCTGGCAACCCGATCTGGTCTTCTTCGAGCCGACCAGTTTCGCGGGACCGCTGGTCGCCGCGCTGCTCGGGGTGCCCGCGATCCGGCACATCCACGGCGTGGACATGACCTACCGGGCCAGGGGCGCGACCCCGGCCTTGGTGGCGCCGCTGGCCGAGCAACTCGGCATCGCGCTGCCGAACCTGCTCGGCAGTCACACCGTCGATCCGTGCCCGCCGTCGCTGCAGATCGCGACCGACACCACCTCGACCGCCGTGCGCTACATCCCGTACAACGGGCCCGCGACCATTCCGGCCTGGCTCGCCGAACCGCCCACCGTGCCCCGCATCTGCCTGACCTGGGGCACCACGGTGACCGCGCAGGGCGGGGAATTCCTGCTGCCCGAGGTACTCGCCGCACTGGACGGGCTCGAGCTGGACGTGGTCGTCACGGTGCGGCCCGCCGAGATCGAACACCTCGGCCCGCTGCCGAGCAATGTGCGAGCCGTGTCCGGGCTCGCCCTGCACCTACTAATGCCCTCGTGTGCGCTGGTGATCCATCAGGGCGGTTTCGGCACCATGCTCACCGCGGTCGATGCCGGTGTGCCGCAACTGTTGCTGCCGCAGTTCCCCCATCACATGCTGCCCGCCGAGCAGTTGCGCGGGACCGGCGCGGCAGCGGTGCTGCCGGTCGCCGACTTCGATCGTGCCGTGGTGCGCGACCTGGTGGTCCGCCTCGTCGGAGACAGCCCCGAACGCGCCGCGACGCAGGTGCTGCGCGCCGAGCTACGGGCCCAGCCGACCCCCGCGCAGATCGCGCCCGACCTGCTGGCACTCGGAAAGGGAACACGGTGAGACAAGCAGCCCCGCGCGCACTGACCGACCGCAAAGAGCATGTCCTGGAGTTGCTTGCCGGACCGGGACACCTGTGGCTCGCGACCGCGGCCGAATCGCTCCCGCACCTGGTGCCGCTGGCCTTCGCCTATGGCGAGGGCGACCTGCTGATGGTGACGAAACCCGGCACCAGGACCGTGCGCAGCCTGCGCGACGCGGGCCGGGCCAGGGCCGCGCTCGGCGACACCCGGGACGTGGTGCTCATCGACGGCACCACCACCCTCTTCGATCCGCAGTCGGTCACCGGGCAGCTCGGGGCTCTGCTGGACACGCTGCCGATGGGCCGGCGGGTGCCCGGCAGCGTCGGTCTGCGGCTGCGGCCCGACCGAATCCAGGCGTGGCAATCGATGGCCGAGATCGGCGACCGCACCCTGATGTCGGGTGGTCGCTGGCTGGTCTGAGACCGCCCGCACAGGAGATAACTCCTGGCCGAATCGGCGGTTTCGTCTCTACAGCGCGCCGAGGGCGGCCAATAGCCTGAAATCGCCACCGACCCCACCGATCAGGAGACCTCGATGACGGCACCGACGCCGAAGAAGACGAGCCGGTTCAAGGCGCTGTTGCCGCTGTTCGGCAACGTGATCGTGTCGACCGTGCTGTATTTCGTGCTGCGCGCGATCGGCTTCAGCGAGATCTGGTCGCTGGCCATCCCCGGCATCGTGGTCGCCGTCACCACCACGGTCGGCAGCATCCGGCGGCGCTCGCTGGACGTCATCGGCGCGCTGGTGCTGGTGGAGCTCGTCGTCTCGCTCGGGCTGGCCTTCGTCACCGACGATCCGCGCATCGCCGCGATCCGGCCCGCGCTCTACATGCTGACCACCGGTGGTTTCTTCCTCTTCACCTGTGTGGTCGGCAAACCGGTCATGTATCTACTCGCCACGCCGATGGCGACCAATGGCGGCGAACCCCGCCGCACCGAGGCCTACCACCGCGCGTGGGACGAGGAACCGCGGTTCCGCAAACTGGAACGGCTGATGACCCTCGGCGTCGGCCTCACCATGTTCCTCGATTCGGGTCTGCGCATCGGCATCGTCTACAGCTCCCCCGCCAGCGACCTGGACCGTTCCTTCCTGGTCTCCAACGGCGCCGCCATCATCATGGTCGTCCTGGTCATCGTCATCATGGTCGCCTTCATCCCCCGCCTCTCCAAGATCGTCGACCAGGTCCAGCAGCGCATCCCGGCACCCGCCCCCGCCCCCGAAGTCCGCACGCACTGAAGACCGGTGGTGCTGTCGCCCACCACGGACATCGCGACCTCGGCGTGGCGGCAGCCGGCCAACCCTGGTGGAGTTCCTGCAACCACTCATCGACCAGTGGCGCGACCTGCCGTTCGCGGGCGGACTGGACGGGTTCGTCACCAAGTGACCGGTAGCTCGTGCAGGCCGAACAGCACCGCGTCGTATTTGACTGCCGTATCGGGTAATTCACCGGCCAGTCGTAGTTCGGGTAAACGAGCCAGTACGGTGCTGAACACGATGTCCAGCTCGAGCTGGGCCAGCGCCGCGCCCATGCAGGCGTGCGCGCCGTAGCCGAAAGCCAAGTGTCGCTGCGCGTCTCGGTGGATGTCGAGCGCCTCGGGATTCGGGAACACCGTGGGATCCCGGTTGGCGGCGGCGGCCAAGGGGATGACGCCCGTACCAGCCGGGATGGTGGTGCCCGCGACCTCGATATCCCGGGTGGCGGCGCGGCAGGTGGCCAACTCGGCGACCGAGGTGTAGCGCAGCAGTTCCGCGATGGCGCCCGGCATCGCGGCCGGGTCGGCCCGCAGCGCGGCCAACTGGTCCGGATGACGCAGCAGCGCGAGCAGGCCGACCGAGATGGTGTTCGCCGTCGTCTCGTATCCGGCCAGCAGGATCAGGATGAGCACGATGGTCAGCGCGCGCAGTTCCAGGTGGCCCGGCGCGACGTGCTCGCGTAGCACGCGGGAGATCAGGTCGTCCGCGGTCGATCCGTGTTTACCGCGTACCAGGTGCTTCACGTAGTCGACCAGCGCTTCGAAAGGCGCCGCGCCGCCGTGCGTGATCACGCGCACGGTGAGTTCCTCGAACGACGCGGTATCCGCTTCGGGCACACCGAGAATGCGGCCGATGGCCAGGGCCGGTACCGGCAGCGCGATCGTGCGGACCAGATCCGCGGGCGGCCCTGCGTCGAGCAATCGGTCCAGGCGTTCGTCCACGCAGCGCTGGATGTAGGGACGTAGCGCGGCCACCTTCCGTGCGCTGAACTCGGGGGTGAACATCCGCCGGTGCGCACCGTGCTCCGCGCCGTCCATGCCCACGAAAACCTTTATCCGGCGCAGGTATTCCGACTCGGCGGTCAAGAACGGGAAGCCGGGAGCGCAGCGATCGGCGCTGAGGCCGGGGTCGGTGAGCACGGCCCGGACGTCGGCGTAGCGGGTCACCAGCCGGACCGGCCTGCCGTCGCGCAGGGTGGCCCGCCCGACCGGACATTCTTCGCGCAGGGCGCGATATTCGGCGGGGAGATCGAACGGGTTCGGCCGGCGCATCGGGAATGCCGGATCCGCCGCGTTCATCCGGGGCTCCCCTGCTCGACCAGCGCGGACACCGGCCCGGCACGACGTGGCAGCGGCTCGAGCGCCGCGATGAATTCCGCGAAAGTCGGGTGCTCGTAGAGCAATCCGACCGGCACGCGGCGGCCGAGCAGTGCGCCGAGGGTGGCCACACACCGCACCGCCGCCATCGAGGTGCCGCCCGCGGCGAAGAACGAGGTGGCCGGGCGGGGCGGGTCGCCGAGCAGATCGGTCCACACCTCGGATACCTTCGCGGCCAGTGGATCTCGGCGGCGCACGAGCGAGACACGGCGGCGCACCGTCGTTTCCGGATGCAGCGCCCGGTGCCCGGCACGCAGGCGTGCCCGCTGGATCTTGCCGGTCGCCGTCCGCGGAAAATCGGCGGTCGACAGGACGCGGACCTCGTCGACGGCGAAGCCGAACCGCAGCGCGACCCGTTCCCGAATCGCATCCGCCACCTCGGCATCGGGGCGCACACTCACGAACACCGCCCGCCGTGGCGGCCCGTCCGGGTGTTCGAGCACGGTGAACGCCGCGTAGCCGTCCAGCACGCCCTCGACCTGCGCTACCACCGCTTCGATCTCCTGGCACGGGATATTGCCGCCGTTGATGACCACCACATCGTCGTCGCGTCCCGTCACGACCAGTGCACCACCGGTGACGAAACCTTGGTCACCGGTGGTGAACCAGCCGTCGCGCAGCGCCGCGTCCGCGCCGAGGTAGCCCGTGAACAGCGTCGCACCGGCCACCTGTACCGCGCCGAGTTGATCTTCGTCGCAGACCGAACCATCGGGCCGCACCACCCGAATCCGCACGCCCGGCACCGGCGCACCGGTCACCGCCAGCTCCAGCGCCCCGGCCGCACCCGGTGCCTCGTGCCGCACGCGTTCGTCGGCCGTCATCCGCACCCGCACCGCCGGGATACCCGGATCATCCAGGGACGGTCGCGAATAGACCACGCCGGAACCGGTTTCCGACATGCCCCACGCGGGCCGGAACACGGCACGGGAAAGCCCGTGCGGCGCAAGCAGTTCGATGAACTCGTCGGCGACCGCCGCCACCACCGCCTCGCCACCGTCGAGCACATGCCGCAGCCGGTGCAGCCGCCACCGCCGCTGCGGCGCGCGCCGCAGCGCCGAACAGACCAGCGCGAAACCGAAATTCGGCGCCCAGGTGGTGCCGGCCCGGTGCGCTTCGAGCAGGTCCAGCCACGCAAGCGGATCGGCGAGCACCCGCGCGGTGTCCACCTGCACGAGTGAGCAGCCGAGGAAGACCGCCTGCGTCGCCCACATCACGATGCCGCCGACATGATCGAGGGGCATCCAGTTCAAGGCCACGTCCGAGGCGCGCAGATCGTTGTATTCGGCTGCCGCCCAAGCACGGTGGGCCAGGGCGGCGTGAGTCAGCAGCACGCATTTGGGCCGTCCCGTGCTGCCGGAGGTCAACAGTCCGAGGGCGATGCCGGCTGCCATCGGTGGTGCGGCGGGCCGGTCCGCAGGCCGACCGCCGAGCGGTCTCGCCGTACCATCCGCGCCGACGGTGATCTGAAAATCGACCGGAACGGCGGCCACCGGGTCGTCCACGAGAACCACTGGCTGACCGAGCAATTCGTGTGCCGCGCGAATCCGTTCGCCGACCGCGCTCACCGTACCCAGCGCGCCTGTCCGCCCCACCGGGACCGGCACCGCGCCCGCGAGCACGCAACCCCAGAACGCGGTCAGCTGCACCCGGGCGTCGACGGCGGCGATCAAGACCGGCGTCCCGGGCGGCAGCTGCTCCGCCAGATATTCGCCCAGCGTCCCGGCCGCGCGACGCAGATGCCGATAGTTCTGAAACCGTTCCAGCCCTTCGTCGTCGACGTAGGTGATGCCCCGGCCGAGGTCCTGCGCCGCTCGGTCGAGCGCCGCGGGGAGAGTGCGGGGCCAGTCGGCGGGCGGTTCGGTCGAAGCACCGATCAACAACGCGCGATTCGTTCGGGTCACCGGCTGACCCCCGGTGCGAGATCCAGTGCCTGTGCGGCGGTGCGCAGTACGTCGAGCTGGTCGTCGAGATCGGCGGCGAGCACGGTCAAGCCGAGGGTGGTCACCCCGGCCGCCGCGTACTCCGACATTCGCGCGCCGATGCTGTGCGCGTCGCCGAGCAGTGCGGTGCGCCGGATCAGGTCCAGCGGTACCGCCGCTGCGGCACCGGTCCGGTCACCGGCCGCCACCAGCTGATGGACCCGCTGGACCTGCTCGCCGTAACCCATGTCGGTCGCCACGCCCGCGTAGACGCCCGTACCACGCCCGAGCGCAAGGAAATTCGCGTAGTAGGGCCGCAACGCGACCGCGGCGGATTCGGCATCGGGTCCGACGCCGATGGGGATCGAGGGCAGCACCCGGAAGCCGTCGAGGCTCACGCCGGCCTGGGATCGGCCGATCCGGATGTGGTCGAGCGCCCACGAGACGCGTTCGGGTGCGCAGAACGCGCCGATCCAGCCGTCGGCGATCGCACCGGCCAGCTCGAGCGCGCGCGGGCCGACACCGCCCAGAAGTATGGGCAGGTCGGGGCGTGGTTCGAAGGCGCGCAGCTGCGCGACGGCCGCGGTGCCGTCCGGATCGTCCGGTGGCAGCCGCCAATGCGCACCCGAGTAGCGCACCGGTGCGCCGGACAGCGCGCAGCGCACCACTTCCACGTATTCGCGCAGCCAGGCCAAAGGCCGGCGGATGTCCGCCCCGTACCAGCCACGCGCCACCTCCGCGGCCGATACGCCGAGCCCGAGTTCGAACCGCCCGCCGGACAGTTCGTCGAGGGTCAGCGCGGTCAACGCGGTCAGCACCGGGCTGCGGGCGGGCGCCTGGAGCAGCCCGGAGGCGAGGGTGAGCCGCGAGGTGACCGCGGCGGCGGCGCCGAGCACGCTCACGCCGTCACCGCGAAACCCTTCGGGTGCGAGCGCGTACTCGAGCCCGAGTCGTTCGGCGGCGGGAGCGAGGCGAAGGGCGTGTCGTGGGGTCAGGAACACCGCGAGCCGCATCGTTTCTCCTCGTCGTGCCGGGTACTGCGAGGTCGAACGATCCGCCGCGGCACTCGAGGATCAACCGTGCCGTACTCGACGAGGCCGCTGCCGGTCTCGTACCGCCGCACCCGCACAGCGGTGCTGGAGTGATCTTCGAGCGGGCCCGTGGACGCTGTGCGCACCGACTCTCTCTCGGACGGAGGCGAAGGATGCGCGTCCTGCTGGCGACGTGGAACATGCCGGGCCATCTGTACCCGATGGTGCCGCTCGGCTGGGCGTTACGCGCCAGCGGTCACGACGTCGTGGTGGTGAGCAACCCGGATCTGGTGCCCGCGATCGTCGGCGCCGGTCTGCCCGCCCTGGGCGCGGGCCCGGAGTTCGACTCCTACGCCCGGCTGCGGGACGAACTCGCACGCCGCTCCTGGAAGCCCGCCGCGCCCGAGCCGACCTCGGATCCGGTCGCCGCCGCGGAGCGGGCCCGGCGCCGCCGGCTCAACGGATTCCGGCTCGCCGCGGCCGCCGCGCAGGCGCAGGCGCCCGAAGCGGTCGCGTTCGCGCGGCGCTGGCAGCCGGATCTGATCGTCTTCGAGCCCGCCGGTTTCGTCGGCCCGCTGATCGGGACCTTGCTCGACGTGCCGACCGTGCGACACCTGTGGAGCATCGACTTCACCGCGCCCATCGCGGAATTCGAAGAGGACCTCATCGGCGAACTCGCCGCACCCTACGGGCTGACCCGCATCGGGGTGAACGGCGACAGCACCCTCGATCCCGCGCCGACGCGCCTGCAGGTCACGGATCGTCAAGTGCGCGAACCGATTCGCTTCGTCCCCTACAACGGCCCCGCCGTCCTCGAACCCTGGCTGCTCGAACCGCCCGCCCGGCCGCGGGTGGGCATCACGTGGGGTACTTCGCAGAGCCGCCTCGGTTTCGACCACATGGTGCTCGCGCCCCGCGTGGTGCGGGCGCTCGCGCGGCACGACGTCGAACTGGCCGTCGCGGTCACCGCGGACCAGCGCAAGCTGTTCGACCACATCCCCGACAATGTGGTGCACCTGGGCCCGGCACCGTTGCATCAGCTCGCCTCGACCTGTTCGATACTGGTCGACCAGGGCGGCGCGGGCGGCGTGCTGACCGCACTGGTGAACGGTCTACCGCAGCTGGTCATTTCGCAGATGCCGGACGAGGTCTTCCACGGTCATCACGTGCGCGACAGCGGGGCCGGGTTGAACCTGCCCGGCGGTGATCTCACCGACGCCGAGATCGCGGCCGCGGTGGATCGGCTGTTCGAGGACGAATTCCACACCGCGGCAGGCGAGTTGCGCGACGATATGCTGGCCCGCCCGACACCGCTGGCCGTGGTCGAGCGGCTCGAGCGGCTGGCGCGCGCGGGTGCGCCTCAGCGAGCGGACGCCCCTCGATGACCGACACCTCGGGCATTCGCTGGCTGGCCGGGCTTCCCGTGCCGCAGTGGCGGTTCTGGTATCGCGAGCAGAAGCAGCCCGGCTATCGCGACGGCATCGATACCTTCGCCTTCCGGATCGGCGGCGCAGTGTCCGCCGACGCACTGGATCGGGCATTGCGCTGGGTGCTCGCGAGCCATAGCGCGTTGCGCACCAAGATAATCCGGGTCGGCGCTCGAGACACCCGGGTCGAGGTGATCGCACCGGAAGCGACGCCTTCGGTGCTGACGGTGCGCCGGGGCGAACCCGAAGCCGATTCGGCGGCCGTGCGCGCCTTCGCGGCCACGCCCTTCCGACTGGATGCCGAACTGCCGATCCGCGCACTGCTGTGCACCGACGACAAGGACCGGCACCTGCTCGTCGTGAGCGTGCACCACACCGCGTTCGACGGCTGGTCGGCGATCATCCTGTTCGACGCGCTCGGCGCGGCATACGCCCGTGCGCTCGCGGGACAACCTGATCCGGTTCCGGCACCCACCGACTTCCGTGCCAGTTGGGCCGAACAGGAGCGCTCGGCGGGCCCGGACGAACAGGAGGAACTGTTGCGATGGGGGCGCCAGCTCGTCGGGGTGCCGGATCTGCCGCTCCCGCACCCGGACTCGCCGGGCACCGAACTCAGCAGCGGAGCCGTGGACGAGTTGTGGTTCGCCTTGCCGAGCACGGCGTTTCGCAATATCGGCAGCACCACACCGAGCATGATCATGCTCGCCGCGTGGGCGCGAGCATTGCGAACATTCACCGGCGCAGCCGATTTCGCGATCGGTGTGCCGGTGAACGGCCGGGCGGCCGAGTCGAGCATCAACGCGGTCGGCTGCTTCGCCTCGGCGATCGCGCTGCGGTTCCGGCACGCCGGTGCCGACGATCCGCGCATCGACCTCGCCGCCGCGACCACCGGTCTGCTGCACGCGATGGACTACCAGTTCATGCCGCTCGAACAGATCATCCGGCTCGACCCGCAGCGCGATCCGCGCCGGATGCCGTTCTGCCAGGCCGGGTTCGTGGTGCAGACCGGTGCGAGCGTCACCCTCGCGCTCGCCGGCACCGAGGTCGAGTACCTGCACCGGCCCAAACAGGAGTCGTCGTACGAGTTGACGCTCGAGGTGTGGTCCGGCGCGGAGCCGAAGGGCCGCCTCTGGTACCGCACCGACATCCTGACCCGCGATCGCGTCGAGTCGCTGCGCGAGCTGTGGCTCACCGAATTGTCCCGCTGCACGAGCGCGTTACGGGAGGTGGAGCATGTCCGCAGCCACTGACGACCCACGAGTGGGCGCCTACCTGCGCAGGCTCGGATTCGACGGGGTCCCCGAGCGGTCGGTCGCGGCGCTCGCCGAACTGCACGCCGCCCACGCCGCCCGGGTGCCGTTCGAAACACTCTGGCACACACCGTCGATCGCGGTCGGCGACGCCGTCGAGCGCATCGTCGGCCAGGGCCTGGGCGGCATCTGCTACCACCTCAACGGGGCGTTCGGCTGGTTGCTCGACCAGCTCGGCTACGACGCACGACTGCGTCCGGCGGCCACCCAGAGCCGGTTCGCCCCGAGCGCGCAGCCACCCACCGGCACGCACGTCGTGCTCACCGTCGACAACCTGCCCGCAGCGGACAATCCGGCCGGGCGCTGGCTGCTCGATGTCGGTGCGGGCGAGGGTTTTTCGCGACCGATTCCGCTGATCCCGGGCGAGTACGCGCGCGGCGACTTCCGCTATCGGCTGCGTCCGTCCGATCTCGACCCGCACTGGTGGCGCTTCGACTACGACCGGCACGAGTCCTGCCGCGGCGTCGATTTCGCGCTGACCGAGGTGGCCTACGCCGAACTGGTAGAGATCTATACCCGGATGGCGGAGACCGATATGGCGATCTTCTTCCGCTACGGGTGGGTGAAGCGGCACGACGAGTCCGGTTTCGACGAGTTGATCGGCACGCAGCTGTCGAAGGTCACCGCGGCGGGCCGCGCTGTCCGCACAATCGCTGACCAGGACGACTATTTCGACATCCTGGCCACCGTCTTCCAGCTGACAGTCCCCGAGGCGCGCGCCGAGCGGGCAGCGTTGTGGCAGCGCGTGGTCACCGAATGGTCGGCGCAACGCTTCCGGGACGACTGGGCGCCGGCCCGCGCCGGAGCCGACGCCGACGCGACCCGATGAGTACCGCCTTCGTCCAGCAGATCTTCGCCAGGCCGGATGTGCTGGACTGCCTTGCGATTCCCGCCGAGGTACCCGGTGAATACCGCGTCTACGTCGTGCCCTCGGCCGACGCCGATCCGATCGAAGTGCAGCGCGAGCTGAGCCGGACACCGAAGATCGCGGTCCGCGTAGTGCGCCGGATTCCACGGCGGCCCGACGGCGCGCCCGACCTCGCGGCCCTACCGGAGGCGCAGGCGGCCGAGGACTGGGTGTCGGTGCGCTATCCGCTCGGCCACCGCCGGGTCGGGGTCCACCGCCCCGCGCAGCACCATGCGTCATCCACGGTCCGGCGCCTCGCGCAGGCGGCAGGTCCCGAACTCGTTGTCACCCGGACCGATCCGCGCACTCTCCCGGAGGCGCTGCGCGCGGCGTCGGCCACCGCGCACTCGGTGGTGACCGTCGGGCCGGACGGCGAGACCCGCATGCCCTACGACCGATTGCTCGAGCGCGGACTGCGGCTCGCCGCCGGGCTGTCCGGGCGGGGGTTGCCGCCCGGTGCGAAAGTCGTACTGGCGCTGAGTGATCTCGCCGACTACGTGGTGGCCGTCTGGGGTTGTCTTCTGGGCGGCTTCGTGCCGGTCACCACGGTCGAGCCGAAGCGTGACGACGTGGGTGTGCTCGTCGCGCTGTCGCAACGGTTGTCGGATGCGCCGATACTGACCTCCCCCGCGCTCGCCGAAGCGCTGGAACCGGCCGTCACCGTCGGCGAATTGTGCACGGCGGCAGCGCTGCCCGTGGCCGACGTGCACGCGCCCGACCCTGACGATGTCGCGGTGCTCGTGCTCTCCTCCGGTAGCACCGGGCGCCCCAAGCTGATTCAGCTCACCCATCGCGCGATCGTGGAGAACGCGCTGGCGGCCCGCCAGGTCGACCTGATCCGCGCCGGTGAGACCAGCCTCAATTGGCTGCCCTTCGACCATGCCCCGGCCCTGGTGATGTATCTGCTGCGGGACGCGGTGCTCGGCTGCACGAGCGTGCACGCGAGCACGAGCTACATCACCGCAGCACCGCTGCGCTGGCTCGACTTGCTGGAGCGGCACCGAGTGGCGCACACCTGGTCGGCCAACTTCGGCTACCGGATGCTCACCGCGGCCCTCGAACAGGCGCCGCAGCGGCAGTGGGATCTCTCGGCCCTGCGCACCCTGCTCAATGCCGGGGAACAGTGCATCCCGTCTGTGGTCGAGGGATTCCTCCGGGAACTGGGGCGTTTCGGCGTCACGGCGGCCAACTTCGTGCACATGTGGGGCATGGCGGAAACCGCGACGGCCGCCTCGTGCGCGTACTTCGACGCCGCGGACAATATCGTGACCCACGCCGGCATCGACTACATCAGCATGGGGGCACCCGCGCCGGGCAGCCGGTTGCGGATCGTCGACGAAAACCTGCTTCCGCAGGACGAATACACGATCGGCCGGTTACAGGTGCGGGGCAGCCGAGTGACGCCCGGGTATCTCGACAGTCCGGCGGCCAACGCCGCCGCGTTCACCGTCGACGGCTGGCTCGACACCGGCGACCTGGCGTTCCTGGCCGACGGCAAGCTCGTGATCACCGGTCGCGCCAAGGACGTGGTGGTGGTCAACGGGGCCAAGTATCACAGCCACACCATCGAAGAGCTGGTGCACGAGATCGAGGGCGTCCGGCGCGGGTACGTCGCCGCGGTGGGCATCGCCGATCCCGATCTGGGCACCGAGCTGCTCGGGATTTGTTATGTACCAACAGATTCCGGTGACCAACAGCGGACCGCGGCGCGGATCACCGCGACGGTCGGCGAGCGGCTCGGCCTGCCGGTCGGCGTGATCGCCGCGATCACCGCGGCCGAATTCCCGCGTACCACCGGCGGAAAGATCCAGCGGGCGGTCCTGGCGCGACGGCTGGCCGACGGCGAACTCGCGGACCGCGTCGTCGGCGGGGTCGGCGGTGCGTCCGGAACGACGCCCGACTGCGTCTATGTCACCCGGTGGCAGCCGGTCCCGCCGTCGCCGCGGCACGCCGGCGGTTTGCGTGGACCCATCGTGCTGTTCGCCGACAAGTCCGGTGTCGCCGAGGAATTCATGAGGCAGGTGCCGGGTGAGTACCTGGTTGTCCGGAAGGGCGCCGGGTTCCGGCGTACCGGGGACGGCTACGTCATCGATCCGGACCTCGATGAGCATTGGGCGGCGGTCCGGCCGACACTCGGCACACCGCAGACAGTCGTTTATCTGTGGAGTCTTGCCGCCGAAACCGATTCGTGTGCAGAGCATCTCGTCCGCGCCATCCAGTGCTGCACACATGACGGCGCCGGCCCGAGATTGATCACGGTGAGCCGGGGTGCGCGCGTGCTCACCGGAACCGAGTCCGGCATCGTCGCGGCCGCGGCCACCGCGGCCGTCACCGCCGTGTACCGGCAGGAGTATCCCGGTAGCGAGGCGGTGCACATCGATCTGGCCGAGAGTGCACCGCAACGCACCGCCCGGGATCTGGCCATCGCGCTCGCCGATCACAGCACCGCGTACCCGGAAGTCGCCTGGCGGCAGGGGCGTCCGCATCTCCCCGCCCTGACCGCGGTCGACGCGCCCGTCATCGAACCGAGCCCGCTGCGTGCGAATGGACGCTACGTCGTGCTGGGCGGCGCGGGCGGTATCGGCACCGAGCTGGTGCGTAATCTTGCCGCCACCTCGCGCGCCCAGTTCCTGATCATCGGCAGGCGGGCGCTCGACGCACCGGACAGCACAGCGTTGCAGGATAATTGGCGCAGGCTCTGCGACGCATCCGCACAGGCCGATTACGCGGCCGTCGATCTTCGCGACGAGGCCGCCGTGCGCGCGGCGGTGACGACCGCCGAAAACCGGTGGGGTGCACCGCTGGACGGCGTGATCCACCTGGCAGGCGAGTATCGGCTGCGCCCGCTGCGTGCCGAGCGGCCCGCCGACTGGGATCTCACCGCCACCGGTCACCTGCGCGGCCTGCTGGTGGCCGCGGAACTCGTCCGGGAGCGCCCCGGCTCCCGACTGATCGTCGGCTCCTCACTGATGGGTGAGTTCCCCGCGGCGGGCTGCGCGGCGTACGCCGCCACGAACGCGCTGTCGCGTGCGCTCACCGCGGAACTGCGCCGGCGCGACGGCACGCCGATCACCCGGCTCGCCTGGAGCCTCTGGCGCGAGACCGGCGTCAACGCCGGGAACCGGTACGAAGCCGCCGCGGCCGCACGGGGTTTCCTCGCGCTGCGGCCCGACGACGCGGTCCGCTTGACCGTGGAGACGCTGGGCCGCCCGCCCGGCGACTATCAGATCGGCATCGACCGGCGCGGCACCGATGTGCGCGCCCTCGTCGACGACGCCCGCGACCTCGCGCTGACCGAACCGGCCGGGGCGGCACCGCCGGTGGACCTGACACCGGTGGCCGTGACGACCCTCGGGCACATGATCCGGGCGCTGGACGGATTCACCGGCCTGCCGCTGTCGGCGCACACGCCCCTCAGCGCGCTGGGCCGCACCTCGGTACAGATGGTGCAGGTACACGCCCGCCTGGAGGGCGCGCTCGACACCGCGATCCCGCATGAGATGTTCTTCGCGGCAACCACACTCGGCGCCCTGGCGGGCGCGTTGCACGAGTCGGGTCAACAAGCCTCGGTGTTCGGGCCCGCCACCTCGGCCACATAGCAGGCGACGAGGTCCGGGATGTCGAAGCTGTCCACCCCGACGACACCCCAGTTACAGCGCACCAGCCCGTTCTGGAGCAGCTGCTCGATGGCGTTGTCCGCCGACCACTGCCCCGGCGCGCACAGCTGTTCCGCGCGGGTCATGGTCAGCGTGCGCGAACCCGCGGCGACCGCGGCGTTCAGCAGTGCACGCGCGGGCGCGGCCAGCTCGCGATAGCCCGCCGACACCGTGCGGGTCATGCTCCAGTCGAGGAACTCCAGCTGGTGCAGCCGCCGCCGCGGATCCGCGAGCCGGTCGGCGAGCATGGACAACGACAGCAGTCGATTGGTCACCAGTTTCGCGCCGACGATGCGCAATGCCAGCGGATTTCGATCGCAGTAGGCGATGATGCGTTCCGCGGCATCGGTTTCCGCGCTCATCCGATCCGGACCGATGATCGCGGAAAGTATCTCGTTGCTCTGGCCCGCGTCCGGCGCTTCCAGTTCGATCGGCGCCGCGCCTTCGATACCCGCGACCGCGCGGAAGGTGCCGGTGATCAGCACCGCGCTCCCGGGACCGCCCGCGAGCAGTTGCCGCACCTGGCCACGGGTGGTGACATTGTCGAGCACGATGAGCACCCGGCGGCCCGCGGCCCAACTGCGGAACAATTCCGCCCGCTCGTCGAGTTCATCGGGCAAATGTCCGGCGGCGAAACCCACCGCGCGCAGGAACCGGCCGAGAATACGGAACGAACCGTGCGTGCCTTCCCGAAAATCGACATAGAGCTGACCGTCCGGGAAATGGCCGCGTACCGAATGTCCCGCGTGGATCGCCAACGCCGATTTGCCGACGCCGGGCCCGCCGGTGACGGTGACCACGGCGGCCGTGACGGCCACGTCACTGGTCAGCAGTTCGGTGAGTCGTTTCTTTTCGTCGGCGCGACCGGAGAAATCGGACAGGTCCCGCGGCAATTGCGCGGGCGCCACCGCGGTGCGCACCTCGGCGGTGGCCTGTTCCGGTGCGCCGTCGAGCAATCCGCGCTGCAACTCCTGGATGGCCGAGGACGGTTCGATGCCCAGCTCGGCACTCAGGTTGGACCGCAGCAGGTGGTACACCTCGAGCGCCTCGGACCTGCGGCCGCAGCGATGCAGGCACGTCATCAGGTTGCCGTGCAGCCCTTCGTGATAGGGGTGCTCGCCACACAGGAGTTTCAGCTCACCGATCAGATCCCGGTGATGGCCCAGACGCATCCGCGCCTCCACCCGCAACTGCGTGACCTGCAACAACGACTCACGCAACCGGTTGATCTCCGGTTCCAGAATCGGGCCGGCACAGATGTCGTACAGCGGCGTGCCGGTGCACAGCGCGGCCGCGTTCGAGGCGGACTGCAAGGCTTCCACCACCGCGCCGTCGGACAGCTGATCGCGCGCCCGCTCGGCGAGCTGCTCGAACGCGGCGATATCGAGTTCGTGGTCGGCCAGCCGGATTTCATAACCCAGCGGATGCCAGCGCAACACGTCACGTCCGTTGGCGCCGTGCGCCTGCAACAGTTTCCGCAGTTGATAGACGTAGGTCTGCAAAGTCGCGAGCGCACTGATCGGCGCTTCGTCGTTCCACAGTTCTTCGACCAGAACTCCGGTGGGCACGATTCGGTTTCGCCGCACCGCGAGCAGCGCGAGCAGGCTGCGCAACTTCGGCGCCGTCGGTGTAATCTCACCATCGTCCACGGTGACTTGCAGTCTGCCGAGCGTTGAGACGAACATCCAATCTCCTGGATCTTCCGGCAAATCCCACTGAAACCTGATACTTAGCCCCGCTCAGCACATTCGAACATGGCGGCAACCGGACGACTACCAGCAAATCGGACAATGTGACGCGGATTACAGCTCGGATTCCGTAATTTTGCTAACGCGATGACAATCGAATTAGAAGAACATATAAGCGGTTTCGCGCACGCCCAGGATAAATCAGACAATCCATACAACCGCGACGTTCAGCGCCATCGCTCAGGGCAACGATTCCCCGCAAGCCGCACCCGCTCCCCTAACGACCACACCGATCCCGCCACCACACCTCCTACGAAAGGGTGGCGATCGACGGGTGTCAGGCGCCGACGCCTCGGGTGAGGGTTCGGGTGACTGTGGTGGATAGGCGGGTGCGGAAGGCGGTGGGGGTGAAGGTGGTGGCGTGGGTGCGGATGGTGGCGGGGTCGTAGGTGGTGGGATCGAAATCGCGCAGGTGGCGGGCGAGGCTGTCGATGACGGACTGGTCGTCGCCGGGGGCGAGATACTCGCCGGTGGTGCCGGGGCGGACGGTGTCGAGGGCGCCGCCCGCGCCGACGGCGAGGACCGGGGTGCCGCAGGCCATCGCCTCCACCGGGACGATGCCGAAATCCTCGACCCCGGGCATGAGCAGGGCCTGGCAGCGGCGATAGCTGTCCAGCAGGACCGCGTCGGAGGCGGCGCCGAGAAACGTGGTCTCCGGTCCGGCGATGGACTCGAGGTAGGGGCGGTGCCTACCGTCGCCGAGCACGACCAGCCGGCGACCCGCCTGCTGCGCCGCCCTGATCGCGAGGTCTGCCCGCTTGTAGGGCACGAGACGGCCGGCGAACAGGAAGAAATCCTCGCGCGGCAGCGCCGGGTCGGGAGTGAACCGATCTATCCGCACCGGCGGATTGATCACGGTGGCGGGCAGACCCCACCAATCACGCACGCGGGCCGCGACCGCGTGCGAGTTGGCGATCACCTGTGCCAGCCGCGGCGCGGCCCGCAATTCGGCACGGCGGGCGACATGACCGAGGGCTGCCAAGGCGAGCTGACCGGACCGCCCACCGGCCTCCTGGGCACGAAAAGCGCTGTCCCACGCCCAGCGTGCCGGGCTGTGCACATACGCGATCACCGGTGCGTCCGTGGCGAATACGGCCTGGGTGGCGAACGCGTGATGGCTGACGATCACCGCGTCGAACCGCCCGGCCAGCGGGAGGCGACGCAGCGCCCGGGGCACGAAAGGCAGCAACGGGGCGTGCGCGCGAGTGCCCAGCGCGGCATGCACCCCGCTGAGCCAGCTGTCCTGAATCGAATCCAGTTCTCCCGCACCACATTGCGCCGCGAGCGCGGCCTGCCCCGCACGACTGACGATCGGTGCGAACACCGCGGCTCCCGGCCAGGTGCGGAGGAACTCCGCGACCACCGCTTCGGACCCGCCGTATTCGGTGAATCGCTCATGCACGAGCCCGATGCGCGGTGCGGTCACGAGTGCTGCGCTCCGCCTGGCGAGGCGGCGGCGATCCGGCGTGGCGCGGCGGTCCGCCGGAGCGCCGGGGCGACCGGCCTTCCCACCAAAAGCCCTGTGACACTGCCCTGTTCGAGCGCGCGCCGGTAGACGAGCGCCGCCTCCCGGCACGCGGAGACCGTCGCGTCGATAGCGTCGTCGGTGTGCGCCGCCGAGGTGACGAACGATTGCCCCAGTACCCCGCGGGCCAGCAGTTCCTGCAGGAACAGCGTCCGGAACGCTTGCGACGGCCTGCCGCGCGGATCTCTGGTGAGATAGACCAGGCACGACGGCCGCCCGGCGACCTGGAGGAAATCGGCGATACCCAGCTCGGCGGCAATGGCATTCACCGCGTCGGCGAGCCGTCGGCCGGCTCGTTCCATCCGGCCGATCGGGTCGGTGTCCGCGTAGGCGCGGACCACCGCGCGGAACGCGGCCAGTCCCGCGGATTCCGGCCCGTGCGTGGTCGAGAGCAGGAACACCCGGTCCCGGTCGGTCCGCAGCCCGCCCAGCTCCAGGTAGTCGCGCTTGCCCGCCAACGCCGAGATCGGGAACCCGTTGCCCATCGCCTTCCCCCAGCAGGACAGATCCGGGCGCACACCGTACACCTGTTGCGCCCCACCGGCCGCCCAGCGGAACCCGGTGATCATCTCGTCGAACACCAGCAACGCCCCGTACCGATCACACAGGGCGCGAACACCGTTCAGATACCCGCTGCCGGGCTCGGCCAGGGCGGTCGCCGCCTCCATGACCACGCATGCCACCGGCACCGCGGCCAGTACGTCGGCCAGTGCGCCGAGATCGTTGTACGGGAACTTCACCGTGGCGGTGTCGTCGGTGCCGCTGTCCATCTCGGTGGTGCCGATGAACCAGTCGTCCACCGAGAAGAACGGTTGATCGCACACCGCGACCACCACCCGGCCGGTGGCGGCGCGGGCCAGCCGGACCGCCGCGGTGGTGGCGTCCGAACCGTTTTTGGCGAACTTGACCATGTCGGCCCCGGGGACCAGGGACAGGAAGTCCTCGGCGGCAAGCAGTTCCAGCTCGGTGGGCCGGGAGAAGTTCACACCGTCGGCGATGGCGGCGGTCACCGCCTCGACCACCGGCCGATAGCCGTGCCCGAGCGTCACCGAGCGCAGGCCCATGCCGTACTCGACGTACTCGTTTCCGTCGCAGTCCCAGACCCGGCAGCCGTTGCCGCGCACCAGGATCGGGGCCATGTGTTCGGGGTACTGGTCGGCGCCGCGCGCATAGGTGTGCGCGCCACCGGGTATCAGGTCGTGCAACCGCGCTTGGATGCCGTTGCTACGAGCGAAATCACGTCGGCTGTCGAGACTCGTCACGCGCGTTCCTCATTCCTTCAACACCCGCGTTCGGTGAACGCTTTGAGATAGCCCGCCGATTGGCGCAGGTACATCCACGACCAGAACACCGGCCCCGACGGACTGGGGCTGGCAACCATCGTCACTGCACCGGCGAAGCACTTCTGCACGATGTACCGCGCGCGCGACACATGCGGGGTGAAGGTCACCACGATGATGTGCCGCCAGCCGTATTGCCGTGCCCTGCGGCCGATTTCCTGTGCTTCGCCCTGGGTGGTCCACGGGTCGGGGACGAAACAGCTGACCTGGAAATCGAAGTGCCCGGCGCAATACTTGTCCATGGCGGGGTCGTCGGCGCCGGTGGAGCGCGAGATCAGCAGTTGCCGGGCGTAGCCACGCCGCGCGAGATCCAGTCCCACGTCGAAGCGTTCGTACGGCGTGCCGCCGAGCACGACGATGGCGTCGGCGGGCCGCAGCGGATCCACCTGCGGTCGCACGTACACCGGCCGGCCCAGCGCCGCCATCGCGGCCACGACGGCGATCAGCGCGACGACGCCGAGCAGCGCACGCCGGATCCGGCGCGGCGGCCGCAGCGCATCGGGTGCGGCGGCGACTGCGTTGTTCACGGCCTCACCTCGCCGGCCTGTCCCGGCCGAGCGGCACCGCGCTCACCGCACCGGTGGGTGCGACCACCAGCCGCCAGTACCCGCCGTCCGCGTCCTTGAGCACGATGCCGCCCTCGGCGCGATCGGAAAGCCAAGCGCCGCTGGACAGCACCGCCGCCGCCACCGCGCCGTCGGCGGCTTGGACCTGGAGGATGTCGGTGTCCGGGCGGCCCGCCTGCGCGACCGTGGTCCCGGCGAACCGCGCCCCCAGCATCCGATCCCGGCCGATCACATGCCATCCGGTGGGGAAGGTCGCGGGATCGATATCGCGGGCGGAGCTCGAAATGAGGCTCACCGCAGTGCCTTCCGGACACCCCTGCCAGTCGATCCGCAGTTCGGTGGGCGGCTTGTCCAGATCCGCGTCGAACTGCACGTTCGCCAGATACGGTTGGCGGCAATAGGTCAGGTCCACGCAGAGGGTCCGGGCCGCGATCTTGCAATTGACGAGTCCGAACTGTGCGGGTCCGCCGCGCTCCCGGTGCCCGATCGACAGTGCCGTATCGGCGCCCTCGAACCAGACGTTGGTCAGCCACCAGGCGTTGGCCGCGCCGTCCACCACCAGGTGCCGGTCGGTGGTGCGCGGGTCGGTATCGGAGACGAATTCGACGTTGCTCAAGGCCAATCCGGCGTTGTGGTCGCCGCCGGTGCCGAGCACGCTGATCCGGTTGTTGGTGAATTTCGACGAGGTCACGTAATTCTGGATGCACGAGGTCACCAGCCCGTACCCGAAATTGTTGATATCGCAGTTGACGAACGCGGTGCCGCCCGTGTTCTGATCGAGCACGACGCCGCGCTGTTCGGCATAGCGCGGAAAGTTCTCGCTGAGGTGATTACCGCGCAGCACCACCGATTCGAACGAACACCGGAAGCATTCGGACAACGACACGGCGGTCACCGCCGGGTCGGAGACGAAGATGCCGAGCCGGGCGAAGCGCACGCGCTGCCGCTTGCGCAGGGCGATCAGCGTGCCACCGCCCTCGTAGTTGATCATGCTGACGTCGCCGCCGTCGCCGAGCACCGTGGCATAGTCGGGCAATGGTGGCCAGGACGTCACCCGGTACTGCCCGGCGGGCAGATACAGCACCAGCGGTCCGTCGCCCACCGCGGCGGCTTGCGCGAGCGCGGCGGTGTCGTCGGCCTTCCCGTCGCCCACCGCGCCGAAATCGCGGATGTTGCGGGCGGCGGGTGCGTCGGTGACCCGCGGCGAGCGGAACTCCTCGTCGGCGTCGGACCGGGCCGCACACGCGGCCAAGGGCAGTGCGGCGGCCGCGCCGAGCGAACCGGCGAGCAGGCGACGACGATTCACCGAGTCTTCGCTCATAGGCGCAACCTCTGACTCAGGCGCGGCCGGTCGCCGGGCCGGGATACCGCGATGACGCCCACCAGTGCCGCGCCCGCGGCGCCGAAGGTCGCCAGCGCGCCGCGGAGCTGGGCCGCGTCGGTGGTACCGAGCTCCACGACGCCGATCGTCGTGTCCCCGCGCGGGGCAACCGACAGCGCGTCCGCGGCGGCGGTGACCGGTGCCACCTCGACCACCACATGGTCGAAATCGCATCGCAGGTCGGCCAGCAGCGCCCCGAAACGCTCGGTGGTCAACGCATCCGGCGTCCCGGGATCGGGCGCGCCGAGTGGCAGCAGGTCGATACCGTCGTCGGGTAGCCGCACCACCGCATCGCTCAGTCTCGGTCCGCCGCGCAGGACTTCGGCGAGCCCGGGACCGGTGTGCGCCAGCAGTCGACCGGAGCTGCCCGCACCCGTGGTGTCCGCGTCCACGAGCACCACCCGGGCACCGGTGGCGGCCAGCGATCGGGCCAGCCGCGCCGCGATGTCAGGGGCCGACCGCGCGGAAAGACTGGTCAGCACAATCGTTTTCGGACTCTTCCCGGCGGCGGCGTCGGCGAGGCGGGCCCGTAGCCGCCGCGTCTCCCCCAGCTCGCCCGGTAGGCCGATGTCGAGTATCGCCAGAATCGGCACAGTCGGCCGCTCGGGTGCGCCGGACCCACCGACCCGAACCGGTTCCGCCAGTGCCGATTCCAGCTCGTTGGAGGTGCGCAACCGACGGTCCAGCCGATCGCGGAGCAGGGCCGCCGCGAAGCCCAGCGCGAGGCCGGCGCACAGACCGAGTGCGAGCAGGCGCGTTCGGCGCGGGCCGCTCGGCGCGGCGGGCAGCTCGGCCCGGTCCACCACCGCGACCCGGGTGGCGGGTGCCGCGCCGAGCTCGGTGGTCTCCAATTCGTCCACCAGCCGCCGGAATTGGGCCACCACGGCATCGGCGAGATCGCGCGCCTCCGCGGCTGTGGGCGCGGACACGGTGGCGACGAGCACGGCGGTCGCGGGCGGCGAACTCGCCGAGATCCGGCTGCGCAGTTCGCCGACGCTCAGCCGTAACCCGCGATCGTCGATCACGCGCTGGGCGACGGTGGCGCTGGCGAGCAGGTCCAGATACGACCGGACCCGCTGTTGCGCCGCCAAACCGCCCTGGTATGAGTCGTTCACCGACGTTCCCGTGGACATCGACACGTACATGCTGCTCGAGGCTTTGTACGTCACCGGAATCGTCTGCGCGTAACCCGCGGCGGCGAGCAGGCAGACCAGCACCGCCGCGGTGACGACGAGCCAACGGCGCCGCAGGACGTGCCAGTACTCGATCAAACCCATTGCCCAGTCCTTTGTGTAACGGGGACAACGGATTCGGCCCGCTCCCACGATCGACGCGCCGATAACTGCCCGCGCGAACCGCGGTACAAACCCACCAGCAGATAGATGAACCACACCAGTACGACGGCCTGGAGATATTTGCCGAGCATCTCCATGCTGCCGAGAATGCCGCGCTCGAAGATCACCGGTATCTCGATGAGCGCCAGCCCCAGCACGACGAGGGCGATATACCGCGAGTACAGCGCCCGCGCCCAGGAGGCCAACAGCGCGAATGTGAATGCGGCGCCCACCATGATTCCGGTGTATCCGCCGAGCAGATAGCCTTCGCTGATCCCGCCCTCGGCCAGCGACACCGACACCTGGCTCATGTCCACCGAGGCGCCACGGACGTCGGCGGCCCACGCGGTGCCGGAGCGCAGCTTCTCCGTGCCGAGCAGTTGCGCGGGAATCAGACTGCGCGCAGCGTTTTCGGCCGCCTCGCCCGGGGACAACCAGGACCCGGGCGGGGTGTAGTACACGTCGGTCGCCGCCTCCAGCAGGTCGAACCGGCGCAGCACGCTCAGCACGGGCCGGACCGCGGCGGGATACGCGGCATCGGTGACCGCGGCATCGGCCTGCGTCTGCCCGGTGGCTTTGAGCGACTGCAACCAGCCGAAGCCGCCCATGCCGAGGATCGAGACGAGCAGAATGGCAACGATTTTCGGCCGCGTCCAGCCGCCGAGCGCGAAGCGCACGCCGATCGCCAGCGCGGCGCCCATGATCGGGGTCTTGGATTCGACGGCGACGGTCCAGAGCAGTTCACCGGCCAGCAGCAGGCCGACCGCGGCCACCGTGGCCCGGGCGCTTGCCAACCGCACGAAGACGATGAGCCCGATCGCGCCGATCGTGCCCAGCATCGTCACGAAGGTCAATGCCGGACTGGACGTTTCGACCTCGCCCGCCTTGCCCGCGGTGCCCGTGGCGACCATCGCCGAGCGTCCGAGGGCGCCCAGGAAATACAGCACGCACAGGGTCGGCACGAAGTTCGGATCGTCGGTGATCGTCGCTCGCTGAGGCGCGCGGCGACGGCGCAGCCAGATCGCGAAGGCGACAACCAGGCCCGCGTATACCCACAACCCGAACACCACCGGACGCAGCACCATGGCGATGCCGTGGTCGTATCCGAGGGCGGCGAGGCGCGGATCGGCCACATTGTCGCCGAAACGCGGTTCGGGCCGCACCCACAGCAGCACAACGGGTCTGGCGAGATAGGACATCGCCCAGTACACGGCCTGCGCGATGAGCAGCACCCTGGCCACGCCGGGGACGGTCAGCGCCGCGACCACCATCGTCGCGAGCGCAGCGGCGATCATGATCAGTGCGGTGCCGGCGGCGGTCATCGGTGGCCTCCGGCGGCCGCGCCGGGGCCGGGGAATTCAGGTGAGCGCATCGATGATCTCCTCCGCCCGGTCGACGTAGCGGTGCCGCTCGGCGGTGATCCGCCGGTGGCCGGCCGCCGCGACCCGCTCGACCGCCTCCGGTCGCCGCGCGCATCGAGTGAGGATCTCGCGCAACTCGTTTCGATCGGAGAACAGGAAGCACTCGGTGCCCTCGTCGAGCAGCTCGGCATGTTCGGCCGTCCGCTCGCCGACGAAAAGCCCGCCGGCGGCCGGTATCTCGAACGACCGGCAGGTGTGGGTGTCCCGGTTGTCGGAATTGAGCAGCACCAGGTTCGCGGTGATCGAGGCGACGGCGGCGGCGAAGCGCTCGCCGTACACTCCCCCGCCGAGTTCGGCGGCGGTGCCACGCAATCGGCGCACCCGTCGCCAGCCCGGCCCGTGCACCAGGAAATCGGGACCGTACTCCCGAGCCAGGTCGACGAGCAGCGGCGTGCGGTCGGGGCGGCGAGCGCCGATGAACCCCGCCAGAAATCGCCGGGCGCCCCGGCGGGCGCAGGGATGGTGCCACGCCGGGTCGTAGGCGCTGCGCACGAACCGCACGCCGCGTGCGCCGCGCGCGTGCAGTTCTGGCACATTGTGGCGCTTGGTGGTGACCACCAGATCCCACTCCGACTCGTACGCCAGGTAATCCGCGCTGGTGTTCGCCGGATTCGAGACGTCGTCGGGGCTGTAGTGCACCCGCAGGTCGGCGGGCGTGCTCAACAGGCGTTGCTGGTCCAGATGCACGGCTTTGAACGCGAACAGCAGGTCCGGCCCGAATGCCGCGGCGGCACGGTCGATTCGGTCGTGCAACGCGGTGGTCGTCCAGCCGGCCCGCCGACCGGCGGCCTTGGCGTACAGCCAGCTCGGTGACAGCCGCGCGGGCAGCGTGACCGGGGTGGAATCGATCACCACCACCTCGTGTCCGGCCTGGCGGAATCCGTCGGCCAGCGAGCGCGCGTTGCTGCCGATCCAGTCGTCGCCGACGTACAGAATTTTCATCGCACCGGCTCCTGCGCGACGGGCACCGCGGCGACGCGCTCGCGCACGATCAGCTGCCGGACCCGGACGAGATACCAGAGCGCTACCGCGATCTCGGTGAGCACGGTGCCGTAGACGAGCGCCCACACCGAGTTGTTCCGGAAGGCGACGGCCAGGGCGGACGCCGCCACACAGGTGCCGATGAGCGCGCCGACCAGCACGCCGACCGTGTCCTGTCGCACCGGCAGCAGCGCGGTGGTGATGAAGGAGGTCACCGTCATCGCGGGCAGGATCAGCACCTCCACCCGCAACAGCGGTACCGTGCCGTCGAATCCGCTGCCGAAGATCAGCTGGATCAGCGTCGGCGCCAAGAACCACACGCCTGCCGCGGCCGCGCCCGCGAGACCGGCGCACCCGATCAGCACCTGTATCGCGTTGCGCCAGAACCGGTCGTGCGCGCTGCGCCGGGCCATCCGCGGCAGGAACGCGAATCCGACCGTGTCCAGCAGTGATTGGATGGCGCGCACCAAACGGTCGCCGGCCGAATACAACCCGAGGGAGGCGGCGTCGAGCACCGCCGCGTAGACCACCGGCGCACCCTGGCCGTAGCCGGTCACCAGCAGCCGGGACGCGAAAACCGGTGCGCCGAGCCGCAGGATCGCGCGGACCGCGCGCGGTCGGGCCGGCGGCCCGAAGCGACGCCACGCGTCCGCCCAGGTCCCCGCGACCGTGACGACGGCCGAGATCAGCAGGCACAGCAGCGCCACCGACGCGCTGGGCCAGCGGGGCAACAGCAGCACGAGCAGCAGCAGATAGACGATCCGCCCGGCGCCCTGGTACACCGCCGAGGCCCCGAACCGGCCCTGCCCGATCAGCAGCCAGTCTTCCGAGATCGACCAGACACCACCGGCGAACAACCCCAGCAGGACCATGTGCAAGCGAGCGGGTGCTCCGGCCGCTGTGCCGATCATGAGTAGTACGCCGAGGCAACCGAGAATCGTCAGCCTGATGGCCAGGTAGTCGCCGCGCAGCTGTCCTATCCGTCTTGTGTCCGTGCGTGTTTCGTGCACCCGGGCAGCCAGGAAGGACGTGATCCCCAGATCCACCACCAGCGAGCCGATGAAATAGGCCGACATACCGATCGCCAGCAGGCCGAGTCCCTCGGCGCCGAGCACCCTGGCGATGATCGGCAGGGTCACCACCGTGATCAGGTACTGCCCGTATTTGCCGAAGCTGACGAAACCGATATCGCGCAGCACCACGGCGGCCCCGCGCCAGCGGCGCGGCGCAGCTCGTGCGGCGGTACCGGTCTCAGCCACGGCGCACCCGTGCCACGGTGGTCAGGAAATCCGCTGCGACGTGGGCGGATTCGACGATATCGAACGCACGGGCGCGCAGCACGCCCGCGGCCGCGAGCTTGGTGCGCAACGCGGGATCGGTCATCAGCAGGTCCAGCGCGGAGGTGAGCTGGGCGGTGTCACCGCCCTCGACCAGCACGCCGTTCACGCCGGGTTCGATGATCTCGGCGGGGCCGCCGGGCCGGGACGCGATCACCGCGCAGCCCGCCTGCAGTCCCTCCACGACGACCTGTCCGAACGGCTCGGCCAGCACCGAGCAGTGCACCAGAATGTCGGCCTGGCGCAGGTGGTTTCGCGGATCGTCCACATGCCCGGTGAAGGTCACGGGCAGCCGCAGTGCGCGCGCCGAGCGCTCGAGTTCGCGCCGATAGGGCTCCTCGTCGAACAGCGTGCCGCCGATCAGGAATACCTGGCGCGGCGGCACTTTCACGTCCGCCAGCGCCCGCAGCAGCACGTCCTGCCCCTTCCACGGCGTCAAGCGACCGACCATCGCGACGACCACCTCGGCGGGCGCGCGCTGCGGTGCCCGGTCGGCCGACGGCACCGGATCGGGTTCGATGCCGGGGTACACCACCGCCACGGGTCTGCGCCAGGTGATCAGCGAACTCGCGGTCGAGCGGCTGTTCACCAGGTACCCGTCGCTGACTGCCCAGCCGAGCAGGCGAATACCCCAGGCCAGCCACCGGCCGAAATATTCGCTCGACACCCGGTCGTGCACCGACCAGATCAGGGGGACGCGGGCGCGCCGCGCCGCGACGGCACCCATCAGCATGGCCTTGGTGCTCCCGGCGACCAGCACCTGCACGTCGAGCCGCCGGGTTTTCGTCCCGAGCCTGCGCCCCAACCGGATCAGGGCGAACGCGCCGACGAGCACCTTGCGCAGGCCTGCCGCGTCGATCGTCAGCGATCGGCTGTCGAATCCGTTGGGCAGCACCAGGGTCCGGATGCCGCGGGACCGGACCCGGCGCACCATGGGACCGTTCTCGGTGAACAGCATCACCGGTTCGACGGCGGTGCGCTCGCTCAGCGCGGACAACAACCGCATGGTGGCGAGTTCGGCCCCCGACGGCGCCGCGGTGTGTGCGAGGAACAGCGCCCGGATCATCCGCGTAGCTCCGTGTACAGCGCGTGATGCCGGGCGGCGGCTACCGTCCAGGAGAACGATTCCGCGTGCGCGCGACAGCGGTGCGGCGCGGGTACCGCCCCCGCGAGAGCGGCGACGATACGCGCCGCGAGCGCCTCGGCATCGCCCGCGGCCACGATCAACGACGGATCGAGCCCGCGTACCGCGTCGGGCAGGCCGCCGCAGTCGGTGACGATCGGGGCGCGCCCGCATGCCAGGGATTCGAGGGCGATCAGCCCGAAACCTTCGAGCGCAACCGACGGCACCACGGTGCAGTGCGCCCGTGCGTATTGGGCCGCCAACTGATCGTCCGGGAGCTGCCCGGTGAAAGTGACCGAGCGCGCCAGACCGCTCGACACCACCTGATCCCGCAATTCCCGCTCGGCGCTACCGGTTCCGACGATCACCAACCGGGTACCGGGGTGCGCGGACAGCACCGCGGGCCAGGCTCGAATCAACCGGTCGATACCCATCCGGCGTTCCAGCCGCCGAATGCACAGCACGACAGGCGCTTCGGCCACGCCCGGCGGCGGCGTCACCGCGAATCTCGCGAGATCGACACCGGGAGCGATGACCTCGACACGGTCGGCGGCCACTCGATAGTCGGTCATCAGTACCTGCCGGAACTGCTCGGACAGCACCACGAAGCGCTCGGCGCCCGCATAGCGCATCCGCTCCACGAGATACTTTGCCCGCGCGGTGAATTCGGAGGCACCCGCGACCCGGCTCTCCGCGGCCCACGGCCCGTGGAAGTGCACGACGAGTCGCGGACCGCGGGCGCGACCGACCACCGGCGGCCCGTACAAACAGAAATGCCGATCGAGCACGGCGGGACGACGCGGCGCGGGCCGCACGGCGACGGAGCGACTCGCACGGTGCAGCGTGGAGCCGCCGAGCCCGCCCCAGGACCAGCCACCCGCGGGCGGATCGCCGAAAGCGGCCGCCGACACCTCGGTATCCGGATGCCGCCGAAGGGCGCCGAACAGATCGGTGAAGTACCGGTTGAGTCCACCCGCCGCGGAACCGAACCACTCGGCACCGGTCATATGCACCGTCACCGGTGCGGAGCGCGCGGTCATGTCCGCGTCCTTCGCGCGCGGGCCACCAGGTCCCCGGTCACCGCTCGCGCACGGACCTGCGCCCGGTGCAGGGCCGTCCGCACGAGCCGGCCGTCGGCGGCCAGGACGTCCCGGTGGCCCACGTGCTGGGGATACTCGCCCGCGATCCGGTGGTGGAAGCGCAACAGCTCCACCAGTTTGCTCACCGTCGAGGTCTGGCTGCACAGGTTGAACGTCGAATTACGCCACGCGGCAAGCACTCCCGGCATCCCGAAGAAGTGACCGAGCGAGGCGATCCGGCCGAACAGATCGACGTCCATCGGGAACACCAGATCGCCGCGCAGGCCGCCGACCTGATCGAAGTGCGCCCGCCGGAACATCGCCGCGGCCGTCGGGCCGAATTCGGCCGGGCCTGCTCGCACGATCGTGCGCAGGACCGGGCCCGCCGGATGCGGGCCCAGCAAGCCGGGCAGTCCGAGTCCCGTCTCGAGGACCGCGCCGCCCTCGTCGATCACCTGGAATTTGGCCGAGCTGATCGAGATCGCCGGATCGGCCATGACCGCCAGCTGGGCCGCGAGCGATCCCGGCAGCAGCACGTCGTCGGCGCAGACCACTTTCACCAGCCGCCCGGTGGAGTGCCGGATGGCGGCGTTCCAGTTGGCACCGATCGGCAGCACCCGCTCGTTGCGGAACACCCGAACCCGTGCGTCATCGAACGACCTTGCGATAGCGGGTGTTTCGTCCGAGCTCGCGTTGTCGAGCACGACGAGTTCGCACTCCACGTCCTGCGCCAGGATCGACCGCATGGTCGCCGCCAGGGTCCGGCCCGCGTTGTAGGCGGGTACGCAGATGGACAGCTCGGTCATCACTCGGTTTCCTCATTCGTCGGGGCGTATTCGGCGTCGATCCAGCGGCCGGCCAAGGCCGGGAAACGGGCCTCCAGCTCGGGCCGCAGATCCGGCAGGGTCAGCAGCACCCGGTCGGGCGCGGCGCGCACCAGCTGCGCCGGCGAGATGATCGGCACGTCGGTGCCCGGCATCCGTCTGCCCTGTTTGGCGGGCGAGGCGTCCGCGACCGCCCGCACCAGGCCGCGATGAATCCCGGCCAGGCCGAACAGCGCCACCGCGCGCGAGGCCGCACCGTAGGCGTAAACGGCACGGCCCGCGGCGATTTCGGCCGTCAGGCGACGGTGCAGCGCCCGCGCGTGCGCATCGGCCGCCGACTGCAGCCCGCCGACCACCGCGGGATCGGTGATCCCGGCCTCCGCGGCGAGCATGCCCCGCACCGTGGCATCCGGCGCACGCACCCCGTGCACGGCCGCCACCAGTACGGTGCCGCCGTACAGCGCGAATTCCCACGCCGTGGCCACGCTCATCCCCGCGCGACGCAGCAGCTCGCGCAGCGCGGTCAGCGAGTAGTAGGCGAAGTGGCCGTGGCGCAGCGCATTCCACTGGTGCTGCCGGACGATCGTGCGCAGCGAATGGAACTGCACCAGCAGCACCCCGTCCGGCGCAGTGGCTTTCGCGCGTTCGACGAAGGCACCGTGCTGGTCGGCCTCGTGCATGATGCCGAAGCAGTCGAGTACCACCTCGGCCTCGTCCGCGACCTGTGCGAAGCCGTGCGCCGCCAGGTGCGGCAACCAACTGCCACCGTGCGGGCTGCCGAACTCACGCACCGTCGCACCGCGCAACCAGCCGTCCGCCCGGACCCGGGCGACCGCCGCGGCCGCCTGGTCCCGCAGCGCCTGCGGCTCCACCCCGCGCGGTTCGGCGGTCCGCGTGTCGTCCGCGGCGAGCTGGGCGAGGCCGCAGCTCGGGCACAGCTGCATCGCGAGCGGGTGCGCCGCCTCGTCCGGCCGCACCGGTGCGTCGGCGCGGGGGAAGTGATCGGCGGCGGGCATGCGTCCCAAGTCCAGCACCCGGTGCAACCCGGTCCCCGCGCACGCACGGCACTCGTTCATCGCGGTCCTCCGGCGGGCGGGCGAATCGGCGCGCGCGATGGCGCGCCGTGCGACCGGTCGGGCACCATGGCCTGGTGCGCATCGAGCAGAGCGACCTCGCCGACGTCCTGGTGCTCGTCCCGGAACCGTTCCGGGACGAGCGGGGCCTGTTCACCCGGACCTTCGACGCCGTCGAGTTCGACGACCACCTGGGTACGCCGGGCAAGGCCGCGACGTTCGTCCAGGATTCGCAGTCCCGCTCGGCGCACGGCGTGATCCGCGGTATGCACGGGCGCGCCGGGCGCGGCGAGGCCAAGCTGGTGCGCTGCGCACACGGGGCGGTGCACGACGTGCTGGTCGACATCCGCCCGCAGTCCCCGACGTTCGGACAGCAGCAAGCGTTCCTGTTGGACGACAACGACTTCCGGCACCTGTACGTACCGCCGGGGTTCCTGCACGGCTTCCAGGCGCTCACCGCGGTCGCCGACGTGTGCTACCGGATCGACCGTCCGCACGATCCGGCCGAAGACCTCGCGGTGGCACACGACGATCCGGACCTGGCCATCGCGTGGCCGCACCCGGTGACGGTGGTCTCGGCCCGGGACGCGGCCGCGGGCAGCTGGCAGGCGTTGCTCGCGACGCTGGCGCACGCTACGCCCCGATCCTGACCCGGCACAGCGAGTCGTCCAGCACGCCATCGTCTTTCAGCGCGGTCAGCCGCGCGAGCCGGGTGAACCGCTGGAAGAACCCGTCCGCGGTGAGGCCGCGGGCCAGGTACTCCCGGTACAGCTCCGCGGCGCCGTCCGGAACGCTCCACTCGGCCTGGAAAGCCAGCTTCTCGCGCGCTTTCGTGAAATCGACGCGATAGGACCGCGCGTCGGAACCGGAGGTACCGGCGATCACCAGCCGGGCGCCGGGCACCACCTCGACGACGGCACGGGCGATCTCGGCCACGGTCAGGTTGTTGACCTCGGTGCCGATGTTGTAGGCCGCGCCGTGCACCGCCTCGAGCGGGGCGACCAGGCAGCGGGCGAAAGCGCGGGCGATGTCCTGCGCGTGCACCAGCGGCCGCCACGGCGTCCCGTCGGAGAGCACCTTGACCTCGCCGGTCAGCACCGCGTAGCCGACCAGGTTGTTCAGCACGATATCCGCGCGCAGGCGCGGCGAGAAGCCGAAAGCCGTTGCGTTGCGCAGGAATACCGGCGCGAATCCGGAGTCGGCGAGCGCGAGCAGATCGTCTTCTACCCGGACCTTGCTCTCGGCGTACGGCGTCAACGGCCGCAGCGGCGCGTCCTCGGTGACCAGTTCGTCGCCCGCCGCACCGTAGACCGAACAGGTCGAGGCATACAGGAATCGGCGCACCCCGGCCGCTTTGGCCAGGCGGGCGAGCCGCACCGAGGCGTGATGGTTGATGTCGTGGGTGATCCGGGGCGCGAGCGCGCCCAGGGGATCGTTGGACAGCGCGGCCAGATGCACCACCGCGTCGAACCCGGTGAGCTGATCCACCGTGACGTCGCGCAGGTCCACCGCGAGCCCGGGCGGATCCGCCGGTGCCGCGCCGAGCACACAATCGGCGAAATAGCCGACGTCCAGCCCGGTCACGTCATGCCCCGCGGCGCGCAGGACCGGCACCATGACCGTGCCCAGATAGCCCTGATGTCCGGTGACGAGCACACGCATCTTCACATACCTCCGAAACTGACGACGGTCTTCTCGGCCACGAAGGCCTCGGCGTATTCGGCATGGCACTGCACCCCGCGCACCCGGGCCGCGGCGAGGAAGGCGTCCTCGGCGAACCAGTCCCGATCATGTTGCGAGGGATAATGTTTCACCAGCAGTCGCGCCTTCTCCGCGGCGACGCCGGCGGGCAGCGGATGGAACAGGGTGGGGCGCGGGGTGTCGGTCTCCCACTTGAGGATCTCGTAGCCGAGCGTCAGGTGATCCCGGAATTCGGTGGGCACCAGTTCGGCGAGCAGGCGGTGATCCTGGTGCGCATCGGCACGATTGGGCGCGAACACGAGATCCGGCTCGCCACGGCGGCGCAGCGCGGCCACCGCGTCTTTGACCCGGTCCCAATGCGCGGGTGCGCGTCCGTCGGGCACGTCCAGCACGGTCAGCTCTACCGTCGCGCCCGCGCAGATCGCCGCGAGCGCGGCGCGCTCCTCGGCCTCTCTGACGGTGCCGCCGCCACTGAGCACCAGCGCCCGAACCGCTAGTCCGGGAGCGTTTTTCACCAGCGTGAGCAAGGTGCCACCCACGCCTATGGCGATATCGTCGCAGTGCGCTCCCAGCACCGCGATCTCGGTGATCCGCTGCGGGCGTAGCACATTCACGAAACGCCCTCGAGGCTCTCGCTGCCCTCCCAGATCATCCACGGCCGATCGCCGCGGTGGTAGCCCTCGTCTAGTTCCGCGCGTTCCTTGAACGTATCGGCGGGCTTCCAGAATCCGAGATGCTGATAGCCGAACAGCCGGCCCTGGCTCGCCAACGCGCCGCAGGCGTCCTCGACCAGATCGCCGCCCGGCGGTAGCAGGTCGAGCACCTCCTTGGTCAGCACGAAGTAGCCGCCGTTCTCCCAGATGGGCAGTCGCGCAACCGGTGTGATGTTCTTGATCTCGCCCGCGGCGTTGATGTCCACGCAGTGGAACGACGACTGCGGCGGGACGATCAGCATCGACGCGGCGGCCCCGGACGCGGTGAACTTCTCGATCATCTGGTCCAGGGGCGCATCGGTGAGCACGTCGGCGTAGTTGGCGAGGAAGTACCGCTCGTCGTCCAGGTGCCCGCGGACCCGGCGCAGTCGTTCGCCGATGGCCGAGTCGACGCCGGTATCGACGAAGGTGATGGTCCAGTCGCTGATATCGGACTGCAGCAGTTCGACCTGCCCGTCCCGGATGACGAAATCGTTGGACACCGACTCCTGATAGGTCAGGAAGTAGTTCTTGATGTGGTTGGCGCCGTAGCCGAGGCACAGGATGAAGTCCTTGTGGCCGTAGTGCGCGTAATACCGCATGACGTGCCAGATCAGCGGGCGTGGACCGACCATCTGCATGGGCTTGGGGATGACATCGTCGGTGCCGTTGCGCATGCGCATGCCGTAGCCACCACAGAACAGGACAACCTTCATGAGAGCTCCGCGCGACGCAGGGTGGGCAGTGGGTAGACGAGTTCGCCGCCCCAGTCGCCGATATGGCGGAGCTGCGCGGTGATCTCGGTTTCGAGATTCCAGGGCAGGACGACCACGACATCGGGCCGGTCGTGCTCGATCCGCTCGGGCGGGTGGATCGGGATCCGGGTGCCCGGGGTGAATCGCCCGTGTTTGTACGGGTTTCGATCCACGGTGTACTCGAGCAGGTCGGGCCGGATACCGCAGTAGTTGAGCAGGGTGTTGCCCTTGCCCGGCGCACCGTAGCCGACCACCCGTTTGCCCTGCCCGCGCGCGTCGAGCAGATAGCGCAGCAGGTCGTGCCGGACCGCCTCGGTGCGCGGACGCAGGGCGGCGTACCCGCCGACCTCGTGCAGGCCGGCCTCGGCTTCGACCGCGAGCGCCTCGGCCACCCGCCGGCCGGGAACCGCGACCGCATCGGGCCGGGCCCAGATCCGCAGCGAACCCCCGTGGGTGGCCAGATGTTCGACGTCGACCACCGTCAATCCCGCGGTGGCGAGCGCCCGTTGCGCCGAGAGCACCGTGTAGTACTGGAAATGCTCGTGGTAGATGGTGTCGAACTGCCCGAGCCGCACCAGGTTCAACGCGTGGTGCACCTCGATGGCCAGCCAGCCGTCGTCGGTCAGCAGCTCGCGCAGCGAGCGGGTGAAGCCGAGCAGATCGGGGATGTGGGCATACACATTGTTGGCCACCACCAGGTCCGCGGGACCGTACTCGGCGCGGACCTTCGCCGCCGTCTCCTCGTTCAGGAACGCCGACATCGTCGGCACGCCGCGGGCCAGCGCGGCCGCGCCGACGTTCACCGACGGTTCGATGCCCAGGCACGGCACGCCGGCCGCGACCGCGTGCTGCAGCAGGTAGCCGTCGTTGCTGGCCACCTCGACCACGAACGATCGCGAGCCGAGCTCGAAGCGGGTGATCGCTTGATCCACAAAGGCTTTCGCGTGCCGCACCCAGCTGTCGGAGTAGGACGAGAAGTACGCGTACTCGGTGAAGGTGTCCTGCGGCGTGATCAGGGCGGGGATCTGCAACAACAGGCAGTTCGCGCACAATCGCAGATGCAGCGGATAGTTCACTTCGGGGTGGTCGAGTTCCGCCGCGGTCAAGAATTTCTCGCAAGGTGGACAAGCGCCCAGATCGAGCACGCTTACCAGCGGGGATTCACAAAGCCGACAAATCACGCATGCTCCCACTCGGATCGACCAGCACCTGAAGCGGCGGCAACGCCACAACAAATCGGGTGGAACAATACCAATAACCGCCATTCTCCCCGAGCTAGCATACTCACAGCAACGCTCGCGTATTTTTGGGCTTCTGCACACCGCGCGAGCTCGGCGCAACCATAACCTCATCGAAACCAGCAGGCAATAGGAACCTTTCATACCTGCTAGAACCCGACAGTAGCACCGGGGCGCGGGCCGTTCCGCCCCGTTAAGCCCCACCTGAAATCAACGCTTCAATAGTCACAGCTTCACTGAACCCATAAACCAATGGCCAGCGAGTTTTCGCAAAGATATAGCTATCATCTCTCCCTGTGATGTGCGTCGCACTGGATTGTGCGCCCGTTCTCATCCAGCGATCGATCTGCAACACTCGCTTCGCGGTTCTGTTCGGAAGCAATTCCCCGGCGGTTTCAGGGGAATCGCTTCAGCGTTTATCGCCACGCTCGTCGATGAAATAGGAACGTCTCCATGCGTTTAGATATGTGCGGGTCAGGGGTTGCTGTGGATCCGCCGTCGGCCGCGCGGCGAGGACTGCGCGCCGGCCGGGTCCGAGCCTCGGGCACAACAGAGTTCGCGACCGTCTGGCCGGCGTTGCTCTACCTGTTCGCCCTGGTCGCGCTCGCCGCACTGCTGTTGCCACTCGATACCACCCGCGACTTGCTGGCGCTCGCGCTGCCGGTCGGCCTGCTCGGTCTGCTCGGCAGCCGGACGCTGTTGCGCCGCCGCGCCGAACGCGCCGGCGCCGATCGCCCGCACCCCACTTCCGTCCTCGTGGTCGGCAATCCCGCAGCCGCACAGGCGGTCACCGCCGCCTTGACCGCCGATCCGGCCTCGAACTACCGGGTGATCGGCGTGTGCACCCCGGCACCGGTCTGCGCCTGTTCCCACGGAATCGGCGCCGCCGGTCGGCCGGCGCCGATCGTCGGCGACCTCCGATCGGTGACCGAGGCGGCCTACCGGACCCGCGCCGACGCCGTCGTGCTGACCGGCGGCGACGTCTGCGCGCCCGACGAATTCCGCAGGCTCGCTTGGGACCTCGAAGCGCTCGGCGCCGAACTGCTGCTGGCGACCGGTTTGATCGACGTCGCCGCGGACCGGGTGACCAGGCACTCGGTGTCGAACATGACGGTCCTGCACATCGCGAAACCCCGCCATCCCCTGGCCAGATCGCGGTCCAAGGCCGCCTTCGACCTGTGCTTCGCGTCCCTGGCACTGCTGGCCACCGCGCCGACGCTGCTCGTCATCGCGCTGCTGATCAAACTCACCAGCCCGGGCCCGGTGTTCTACCGTTCCGAGCGGATCGGCATGCACGGCAAGCCTTTCGCCATGATCAAATTCCGCAGCATGTACCTCGACGCCGACGACCACGTAGGGGCGCTGATCGATGAGGCGGGCGGCAACCCGGTGTTCTTCAAGCTCGAACACGACCCGCGCGTGACACCGGTCGGCCGGATCCTGCGCAAGTACAGCCTCGACGAGCTGCCGCAGTTCCTCAATGTCCTGCGGCGGGAGATGAGCGTGGTCGGTCCGCGCCCGCAGGTGCAGCGCGAGGTCGACGCCTACGACGACGCCATGCGGCGCAGGCTCCTGGTCAAACCCGGGATCACCGGGCTGTGGCAGGTGAGCGGGCGGTCCGATCTATCACTCGAGCAGTCCATGCGGTTGGACGTCAGTTACGTCGACAACTGGTCGATGCGGCTCGACCTGACGATCCTCGCCAGAACGATCACCACCGTTGCCAGCGGCGACGGAGCGTACTGACCGTGCCGGGCGGCGGCCCGATCCGGGTGCTGGTCGAGAACGGCGAGTACGCCCTGCGCAATCGGGGTGATCTCGCGATGATGGCGATCACCGTGCGGCGGCTGCGGGAACGCTGGCCGGACGCGCGCATCGGGATGCTGACCGACCAGCCGCGGGTACTGCGGGCGCTGCTGCCCGAGGCGGAACCGGTGTGCGCCGCGTCCGGCGGACGGTGGGCGCGTTCGGGTTTCGCGAGCGAGGTCGGCCGAGCGACGGGCACGAAATTCACCGGCCCCGCCGCATTGCACTGGCGAGCGGCGTCGGATGTGCCGAAAGAACGACTGCGCCGGCTCCGCGCGGCGGCGATGCCGATGATCCGGCGCGGCGACGCCCTTGCGCCGGATCTCGAAGCGGCGCAACGCCCGGCGGCGCTCGCCGACGCGTCCCTGGTGATCGCGCAGGGCGGCGGCTACCTGACCGATGTCGACCGGTACCAAGCCCACCGCGCCCTGGATCTGCTGGAACAGGCTGCCGCCCTGGGGATTCCCACCGTCATGCTCGGCCAGGGCATCGGCCCGATGCGGGATGCGGCGCTGCTGAAACACGCGGGCGCGGTCCTTCCCGGTGTCGACGTCATCGCACTGCGCGAGGGGCGGCGCGGCCCCGGCCTGCTCGCCGACCTCGGCGTTGCTCCTGGGCGCATCCTGGTAACCGGTGACGACGCGGTCGAATTCGGTTACGGGCTGCGACGCGCCGGTCTGGGCACCGATCTCGGTGTGTGCCTGCGGGTGGCGGACTACTCGCGGGTGGGCGATGCGGCCCGCGCCGTGCTCACCACCGTGTTGCGTTCTTGTGCCACAGAATTCGATGCGGCACTGGCTCCGTTGATCGTCAGCGAGTACGACTCCGAGGACCGTCGCGCCACGCTGCCGCTGCTCACCGGCGCCGATCGCGTCCGTCCCCCGGTGCGCCGGTCCGGGACGGCCACCGATGTGGTGCGTCAGGTCGCCGGGTGCCGCGTTCTGGTGACCAGCACCTATCATCTCGCGGTTTTCGCGCTGTCCCAAGGGATTCCGGCCGTCGCACTCTCGGCGTCGCAGTACTACGACGACAAGTTCCACGGTCTGGCGGGCATGTTCGGCACCGGCTTGCGCATCGTCCGGCTCGACGACAGCGCCCTCAAGCAGCAGCTGACCGACGGCGTCCGGGAACTGTGGCGGGCAGCGCCCGAATTGCGTGATCGCCTGCAGGACAAGGCGACCGAACAGATCGCCGCCGGACGGATGGCGCTGGAGCGGGTGTTCCGGCTGGTCGAGGGAGGCACGCCCGCGCCGGTCTCGAACCGGTCACCCTGAGCGCAGCGCGCTCACTGCTGCGCGCGAGCCTGGATCTCCGCCAGGTTGGCACGCATGCCCGCCGACCACTCCTCCAGCCGGCGCGCGACGATGCGCCCCTCGAGCTGCGGCGTCGCGGTGATCGCCACGACCAGCCCGGACGGCGCGGGCCCCATCCGCGCCCACTGCCGCACGATCACGCCCTCCCGCGCGGAGTCGATTTCGAAACCCCAGGTGGCACTGATGCCGTCCGGGCCGACCACGTTCCACACCCAGCGGCGTTCGGGTTCGACCTCGACGACCTCGCACATGGTTTCCCAGGCCCCTAGCGCGGGATGACGGCTGTGTCCACGGAACCGCGCGCCGAGGGCGACCCGGTCGGCGTCGCCTTCCCAGCGCACCGCTTCCAACTCGGGCGAGCAGCGCACCGGCAGCTCGATGTCGGTGACCAGGGCCCACGCCGTCGCCGCGTCGCAGGAAATCCGTTCCGCCACTTCGATAGTGGGACAGTCGCGATACCGCACCGCACCCCTTCCCGCCTGCTCCGCGCCGGCTTCCTTATACGCTATTGCATAGAACATAGAGGAGGGACCGGACTCCGGTCCACCAAGCCGAGGAGGCGCATTGCGTATCGGGGTGCTGATCGAACCGCGGTTACCCGGTGCGGTGGAGTTCGCGGTCGCGGCCGAGGCGGCAGGGGCCTCGTCGCTGTGGGTCGCGGAGGTATGGAGCTACGACGCGTTGACCGGGTTGGCCTATCTCGCGGCCCGGACCTCCTCGATCCGGCTGGGCACGTTCGTCGTTCAGCTCGGGTCGCGCACTCCCGCGCTCCTGGCGACGTCGGCACTGAGCCTGCACGAGCTCTCCGGTGGCCGGTTCGACCTCGGCATCGGCGTGTCCGGGCCGCGGGTGATGGAGGGGTGGCACGGCGTCCGGTTCCGCCGCCCCGTGCGCACCACCCGCGAAACCATCGAGATCATCCGGACGGTGAGCCGCGGCGAACGGCTCGCGCACACCGGCGAGATCTACCCGCTGCCGTTGCCGGACGGGCCCGGCCGGGCGTTGCAGCCCATGGTCCGCCCTGCGCACGTACCGATCTACAACGCGGCCATGGGACCACAAAACCTGCGACTGACCGGCGAACTGGGCGATGGCTGGCTGGGCAACGCCTTCATTCCCGAAGCCGCCGAGGTGTTCCTGGAGCCGTTGCGCGAGGGCGCGATTCGAGGCGGTCGCGAGCTGACCGACCTCGATCTGGTGGCGCCGGTCGCGGTCGAGATCACCGGGGACGAGCAGGCGACCGCGCGCATGGTCGACAAGCACGCCGAAGGTTACGCGTTCACCATCGGCGCGATGGGCGTCGGCGGCCGGAACTTCTACAACGACGCCTTCACCCGGCTCGGCTTCGGTAAGGAGATCGAGCAGGTCGCCCGGCTCTGGCAGGCCAGCGACAAGGAGTCCGCCCGGCGCGCGGTGCCCCGCGAGCTCGGCGCGCTGACCAACCTGATCGGCACGCCCGCCGATATCACCGAACGGCTGCGGCGCTACCGGGCCGCCGGCATCACCGGCCTGCTGGCCAAGCTCGACGGCGACTACGCACAGCAACTCTCGACCTTGCGGACCTTGCTCGCACTCGCCTCCCGGCTCACGGACTGACCGGGCCCCGCGCTCCGGGGTGCGCCGGTGCGTCGAACACCCGCACCGACGGGTGTTCGGCACTGTCCTGCGGCCAGCCCGGGTCGCCGGTGCACGCGAAAGCGACCCAGGCGGCGTGCATCTCGTCCGCGACCGACTGTGCGGGATTCGGCCCGACCAGCGCGGGCACCGCGTCGAGCGTGTCGAACACGAACGGGAGCTCCAGGGCGTGGAACGCGCCGAAATCCTGATCGACTCGGCGCCAAGCGAATTCGAAGGCGAACACCGGCGTGCCGGTGGCTGCCTGGGCATGCGCCAATTGCCTTGCCGGGAAACGGAACGCGCGATCGGTGAGGACCGCGGCCAGCAGGTCACCCGCCGAAGCCCCGGGCTGTCGCGCGATATAGGGCTCGAGGCAGGACGCGTCGAGTCGATACCGCGCCAGCACGAAGGGCAGCGCGTCCATGGTCAGCGCGGCGGCGACGCCGGTCGGGACGATGAAGAGCCGGAACTCCTCGCTGGTGTGCCCGATGAGCAACGGGATCCCGCGGGCCGACCCGGCGGCGACCGCGTCGATCGGCCGCTCGTGCAGCACGACGCCGTCCAGCACCGGGAACAGGCTCATCGAGGCGAGTCCACCGGTGATCACCGATGCGCCCCAGCGCGCCGGATCGGTATCCGCGATCAGGTCCGCGACCGTCTTCTCCTGCGCGGCGATCAAGGCTTCCGGCTGCACCGCCGCGAAGTCCGCCGCGGTGGGCGCGATCGCGAGCGTCGCGGCGATCTCGGCGGACACCTTGCGCGCGTCGGCCTCGGACGCCACGACCTCGCCGTTGCCGCTCTGCATGATCGCCTTGGCGAACAGTCCGGCCGAACGGGGGGACGCGAGCAGCGCGGCGATGCTCATCGCACCGGCCGATTCGCCGAAGACCGTCACGTTGTCCGGATCGCCGCCGAAACCACGGATGTTCTCCTGCACCCAGGCGAGCGCGTACTGCTGATCGAGCAGACCCCGATTGGACGGCGCGCCGTCGAGCACCGCGAAACCCGCCGCGCCGAGCCGGTAGTTGAGCGACACCAGCACCACGCCGTCGCGCGCGAACGCGGCACCGTCGTAGGCGGGCAACGCATTCGAGCCACGGGTGAACGCACCGCCGTGGATCCACACCATGACCGGCAGTCCGGACCCGCCCGGATCCGGTGTCCACACATTGACATTGAGCGCCTCCGCGCCCGGCACCGTCTGGATCCCGAAGATCGCGGCGAGTGCCGGCGGGTACGGCGCCTGCGGGCAGCTGCCGCCGAATTCGACCGCCTCGCGCACCCCGTCCCACGGCACCGGCGGCTGTGGCGCCTGGAACAGCGCCGCCCCCACCGGCGGCGCCGCGTACGGCACACCCAGGAAAGCGCTGATCCCGTTGACAGTCCGGCCGCTGATCTTGCCGCCCGTCACCGCGACGACAGGTTCCATCGTCACTCCTCACTTCGCGTCGCGCACGTCGCCGTCCCTTGCGGGCGATGAATACCCTGTCTACCGCGTCCCGCCGCGGCGCGATACGGAACGCGCGTATCCGGTGCGTCCTAGCGGGTGGTGCGCGGATTTCCCGCGATCGGCACCCCGTTGCGCTCGGCCTGCGCCACCGAGGCCGGTGAATCCACACTGCGCGCGGCAGTGCGCGGCAGCACCGGCGGCCGTTCGACCACGGAAAGTCCGTCCGGCGGTTGATAATCGGCGAGCACGGCGGTCCCCCACACGTACGGGTCGGCCTGCGGGCTGCCGAACGGCGACCAGGCCAAGCGCGTGTGCCCGGTCTTGTCCGCGGTATCGGAGTCGTAGACGAGGATGTTCAGCGCGAACTTGCCGGGATCGACCGGCGCGGGTAGTTCGGCCAGCGGAATCTTCACCTCCACCGTGTAGCCGCGATACGGTTCGCTCACCCGGGCGGCGACCCGCATGCCCGGTGCCGTCGCGCCCGCCGCGCCCTGATCGTTGTCGGCGTCGCGCTCGGCGGCCGGGCCACCCCCGCTCGCGGTGTAGGGCAGGATGCCGGTCTTGAACGTGGTCGACGTGTCGTCGGAGTCGCCCCGGGGATCGAGCGCGATTTCCACCGCGTCGGTGCGCCAGTGCCGCTTGACGTCGTCGGCCGCCAACTCCGCGCCCTTGCGGTCGTCGGTGACCTCGACCAGCACGTACAGGTCGTCGGCGTGCCTGGACAGTTTCGCCGTCGCCGTGCTGTCGCCGCCGCCCTGCCAGACCGCCAGCGGCAGTGCCGGACCCGGGTATTCGCCCGGACCCTCGACGCCGTCCAGCACGGGCGCGACCGGTACCGCGGGGATGACCGTGCGCGGGTTCGGCGGATAGCCGGGCTGGGCGTGATTGGCCAACCAGGGCAACTCGATTCGCTCGGCCCAGTCGCGGAACTCGGCGTACAGCGGCCGCAGTCCGGTTTGCCGCAGCACCGGCACCTCGACGAAACGGCCGTCCTCGGCCAGCACGGTGAACCAATCCGAACCGAGCTGCCGCGGATCCGCGGGCACCCGCGGCGGCATCGCCGCGAAACCCTGGGTCAGATAAAGACGGGCCGCATCGCGCTCGACCTGCGCCCAGCTCGTGCCGTGCGCCCGCGACAGCCCACCGGACCAGACGCCCAGGACCGGAAGGCCGCTGGCCGGATCGATCTGCCGACGCTCGGCCGCGTCCGGCCCGAGCAGTGTGTCGAATCCATAGTTCTGCGCCAGCAAGCTCCTCGGCTGCCACACGCGCAGTCCTTCGGCGGCGAGCTGGCCCGGAAAGGCGCGCGGGTCGCCGGCGGCGCGGAACGCCTCGATGCCGAGGCGGGCCGAAAGCTGGTGACCGCCATGCTGGTTGAACGGCCGCGGGTCCATCACCACGATGGTGTGCGGGGTGGTCGCGCGGACCAGTCGCACGAGGCGCGCCAGAGTGTCCTCGGCATCCCAGACGCGCGCGGTCAGCGGCGCGGAGAGGGTGTACCAGAAGTCAGGTTTGTCGAGGTAGAAGATGTTCTCGATGCCGACCGACGCGGTGGCCCGGCGTTCCTCGACTTCCCGGAGCAGACCCAGTTCGGGCCCCTCCTCGAGGCCTGCCGCGTTGCCGCCGCCTTCGCCCCGGGTGATCGTCACGACGCCGGTGCGCCAGCCCAGTTCTTCGCGCCAGCGCCCGAAGGTGGACAGGTTGCTCGACTCGTCGTCGGGGTGCGCACCGATGAACAGCACGTCGGTGTGGGCCGGATCGGTCTCGGCACGCCGTGGCGCGGCGGCGGACGCGTCGGCGACGAACCACGTCGCGGCGACCCCCGCCGCCAGCACGGCCCGCCTGCTCAGCCGGGCCCCACAGCCCGCACCTGCGCGCCCCATCCAAGCCTCCCGTCCGCCGCACCGTACGAAACCAGAGATAGTAGAGCAGCCGGTTCCCCCCGACCCTGGTCCGCCGCACGCTGATCGGAACTCCGGTCGCCCGGCACGGAGATGACGTGACGCACTCCACAATTCACCGGTTGAAACCTCGACGACCCTCTCCGGCCAGCAGGACTCCGATATCGGACCGGTCAACAGAAGGTCACGAGCATCGCCCGCGCCCCAGAAAATGTTGCCAGAAGTTTGCCTATGCGTTTTCCTTTATCTGAAGGGGAACCCATATTTGCCGGGTTCGAAGCCACACTACGACCCGACAAGGATTGAATACGAATGAAAATGGTTGCCTTCCGGCGCGGACACGCCGCCGCCGCGGCATGCACGAGTGCGATAGCAGTCGGATTGCTCATCGGCGCGCAGGGGATCGCCGGAGCCGACGCCATCACCGACAAATCCCGGGTCGTCACCACCGCCTACGGCGACCCCATCTGGCTCTGACGCCCGCAGCCCGCGCCATGAGGGCACCGACCGCGCGGACAGCGAACCGCATGGCATGACGGCCTGTTCGACCAGAAAGGTGCGTGATCGACCATGGATGTTCTCGCGGCCCTCCCTGCGGTACGTACACCGACCTGATGACGTTGCCTTCCAGAGATCTTCGGCCGCGGCGGTGGGCGGGGTGGGTTGTCGCGGTCGCGGGGGTGCTGAGTTTGGTTGCGGCGCAATCGACGCTCGCAGTCACCTGGTTGGTGCCGGTCGCCGACTCGGTGCGGGGCGGTGACCGGCTCCGATTCGACAGCAGTCGCACGCTGCCGGAGGTCGATGTGACTCCGTGGTGGGCGCCGAGCGGCTATCCGTACGGGCTCGATCACCTAGGGGTCGTGCTGGTCGTCGTCGGGGGCTCGGGTGTCCTCGTCGCGCCGGCGCTGCTCACGCGATTCGCAGCCACGGCGGTGGGGCGGGCCGCGGGGCCGATCGTCGCGGCGGCACTGCTGTTCAGTTCGGCGACCTCGGTGTACCTGGTCCTGCGGTTGCGCAACTTCTGGCAGGACCGGATCGCCACCGGCGGCGGATTCCGTTTCGGCCCGGCCTTCTGGACACTCTCGGCGACCGCCGCCCTGGCCGCCATCGCCCTCGGTCTGTACGCGTCCACACGGACAGACGAGTGAGTGCGCTCAGGACGCGCTTCGCTCGGTGGTGCGGGTGGCCAGCAGCGTACGGGTGATGTCGACGAGGCGCGATTCGGGAATCTCCTGGGCGCCTTCGGCGTCGACGATCACCGCGCGAGGGTAGATGCCGCGGACCACGTCGGGTCCACCGGTGGCGGTGTCGTCATCGGCGGCGTCGAACAGGGCTTCGACCGCGATGTGCAGGGCGCGGTCCGCATCGATGTCGCGGGTGTGGGTCTTCTTCAGCGACGACTTCGCGAACAGCGAACCGGAGCCGACCGCGGCGTAACCGAACCGTTCCTCGCTGCGGCCGCCGACGACGTCGTAGGAGAAGATCCGGCCGGCCCGGTCGGGGTCGGTGGCATCCAGGTCGAAGCCGACGAGCAGCGGGACGACCGCCAGATCCTGCATGGCCGCGGGCAGGTTGTCGCGCACCATCTTCGACAGCCGGTTGGCCTTGCCCTCGAAGGTCAGCGGCGCGCCCTCGATCTTCTCGTAGTGTTCGAGCTCGACCGCGAACAACCGGATCATCTCGACGGCCGTGCCGACGGTGCCCGCGAAGCCGGCCGCCGAATAGGTGTCGGTGATGAAGACCTTCTCCATGTCCCGGGTGGCCAGCAGGTGGCCCATGGTGCCCCGGCGGTCGCCGGCGAGCAGCACCCCGCCGCGATAGGTGACCGCGACGATCGTGGTGCCGTGCGGCGCGATGTCCTGCGCCGTGCTCGCGCGGCCGAACCGGTGCGACGGCAACAGTTCCGGTGCGTTCCGCTGCAGGTATTCGGAGAACGAGGACGATGCGTGCCCTTCGTCGAACCAATCCGCCATCGCAGCCCTCCTCGATACCCAACGCCGAACCCGGGTATCGACCCTACCCGTTGCGCGCGCACCGCACGCATCGTGCACGCATCGTGCGCGCACCGGAAGCGCCCGGTGCTCAACCTGATTCGTACCGGAGGTGACCGAGCCGGCACACCCGCCGCCCGGATCGCGTCGACCTGCGGCGTTACCGAACACCCCCGGACTCGTGTCGGGGTCCCGTACACCGTCAGGTATGACGCACGCGCAGCCGTGTCCTCCCAAATGACGACCCCGCCAGCGACCCGCGGGCGATGTCCGGAGCGGGCCTGACCACGCAGAATCTGTGGTGCCGGTCGTGATCACAAGCATTCTGTAGGAAAACTGTTAGGCGCAGCGGATTTGATACAGGTGCGACAGATGCGGGTGCCCACCACGACCCGCCCCAGAGTTCTCGAGCCACCTGATGAATGGAGAAGACAGTGCCTGCGACGTTCCAGAGTCCCGTCACCGTGGCCACCGTGAACGCAGCGCACGACTACTGCGACCGTGGCTGGACCGTCACCGAAACCGCCAACGGCGTCTGCCTGATCACCGACGAGCACGTCGCCGCCGTCGAGTTGACCGGCGCGCTCGCCGGTGAGGTCTCCCGCTTCCTGCACGCGAACAACCTGCTCGGCCCGGTGGTCGAACTGCCGGGCGCGCAGCGTCGCGAATTCCATCTGGTCGTCGGCGCCGCGAAGGCGGCGCTGGCCATCGCCGCGCTGCGCGACGCCGGCGCCGTCGTGCACACCGACGGCGCGAGCATCCCGCTGCCGCCGACCCGGCTCGCCCACGGCGCCGCGTGCTGGAAGATCGCCCCCGACGAGGCCCGCTGGGTTCCGCCGGTGGTAGCGATCGCCGCCGCGGCCCGCGCCAGCGCCACCCACCGCGCGCGCCGGCTCACCACCGTGGCCTGCTGAGCGGCTTACGCCGCGCAGAAGCGGGTTCGAGGCCCGGGTGACAGTCCTCACATCTCTCCGCATCAACGGTTCCATCCACGGCAAATGCTCAGTTACTGTGCAGGACAGGAGACGGGCACGAATCTTGTCGGGGTGCACAAACAGACCGGAGACTCTCTTGCCGACGTGAGGGCGGTGGCTTTGGTGACCAGCAGCCGATCGATGGTGCGCTCCTGGTGGCGGTACCGGGTCGATTACCGATGGCTGATCGAGACGTTCGAGGCGCACTCGGCGCTCGGGCCGTTGAAGTTCATGATGGGCTGGGGCGGCATCGTGATGGGGTCGATCACCCTGCTGGCGCTGGCCTCCCAGGGCGGCCAGCGCGGCGTCGCGGGTGATATCCAAGCCGTGGTCGTCGCCATCACCGCCGCACTGTGGACCCTGCGCTGGTGGCTGTTCGCGTGGCCGCGCGAAGCCGAATCGCTCATGTGGGTCGCCGTGGTCGATATCGCCGTGACCGCGAACAATGTGATGGTCCAGGACCGGTTGCTCGGGGCGATGGGCTGCGTGCTGCTGGTGACGACCGGCGGGTACATCACGATCTTCCACGGTCCACCGGTGCTGGCCCTGCACGTCGGCTTCGCCGTGCTGTCGATCCTTGCCCTGGCCGCCATGATGGTCGCCGGCGGGCCGGGCGGCAGCGGGCACGGCCGGGGCGATCTGGCCCTGGGCGCGGTGGTCGTGCTGGTCATTCTCGTGGTGACCGGCGTGGTGCTGCCGGTCGTCCAGTTCTGCAACTGGCTGCTGCGCCTGGACGCGCTGTCCGATCCGCTGACCAAGGTGCTGAACCGGCGCGGCCTCGACTCGCACCTGACCAGGTTGTTCCGCGCGCGGGGCCGCGATCACGGCGTCTACGTCGTGACGCTGGACCTCGATCGGTTCAAGTCCGTCAACGACACCTTCGGTCATTCGTTCGGTGACGAAGTGCTGGTGCGCACGGCCGAATGCCTGCGCGCCGCCGCACCGCCCGGCGCCGTCGTCGTGCGCACGGGCGGCGAGGAATTCGTGGTCGTCGGCCGGTTGCACGGCGCCGACCTCGGCGCCGTCGCCGAACGCCTGCGGCAGGCGGTCGAGTCCATGCCGCGGCTGCCGCAGACCATCACCGCCAGTGTGGGCGCCGCCCGGATCGATCCGGTCCGCACCGGAGACCATCGGCGCGTCCCGATCGACCGCACCGTGTTCCACACCGCCGACTCGGCGATGTACCGCGCAAAACAGTTGGGCGGTAACGCGGTCGTGATCGCCGAACCGGTGCCGCGGCCGGAACCGGTGCGCCGGGAGACGCGGGAACGACGGTGAGCGGGCAGGTTCACGTATTGCCAGAATTCGCACAGTCACATTGAGTCAATTGTCAATAGCGCGGTGTGTGCGCGATGCATTGGGATTGACCCATGGAACGAGTGCACCTGCCGTTTTCCCGAGGCGCCCGCACGTTGCCGACCCAGCTCCGGCAGGTCGCGGTGCTGCAGCGGGCCGGGGTGATCGACCTGCGCCGCCCCGATCAGATAGTCCGGACGAGCCGGTCGGTGCGGACGCTGGGGCCGATCGCGGGGACGGTGGAGATCGCGGCGCTGCGCTACCCGGACCGGATCGCACTCATCGATGAATCGGGTCTGCTGACCTATCGCGAACTCGCCTACAGCACCAACGCGCTGGCCCAGGCCTGGCTGACCCAGGGCGTGTCCGCGCGCACGCCGATCGGCGTGCTGTGCCGCGATCACCGGGGCATGGTGCAGGCGTTGATCGCCGGGGCGAAGATCGGTGCCCGGGTCGTGCTGCTGAACACCGGCTTCGGCGCGACCCAGCTCGCGGACGTGGTCGCCAGGGAGGGCGTCGGGGCCATCCTCGCCGACGATGAATTCGCCTCGGCCACAGCGGCTCTCGGCCCTGAGGTGCGGCGTCTCGACTTACGTGCCGCGAAGAACAGCGTCGTCACCCGGCCGCCTGCTCCGGCCACGCAGGGCGGCTTCGTGATCCTTACCGGCGGCACCACGGGTACCCCCAAAGGTGTGCCGCGCAAGGTCGAAACCCCCTTGGCCGCAGCGCAATTCCTGGATCGGGTGCCATATCGCAGCGGGGGTGTCACCCTGCTGTGCGCTCCCCTGTTCCACGGGACGGCGTTGACGCAGTTCATCATGTCGCTCTCGCTGGGCTGCACGGTGGTGTTGCACGGCCGGTTCGACGCCCGTCGCGCTTTGGCGCAGATCCAGGAATACCGCTGTACCGCAGTCGTTCTGGTGCCGACGATGTTGCGCCGGATACTCGATCTCGGTGCCGAGGAGATCCGCGGCTACGACACGAGCAGCCTGCGCATCGTCTTCTCCGCCGGCGCCGCGCTGCCTTCGGCGCTCGGGTCCCGGGCCATCGAGCTGTTCGGTCCGGTGATCTACAACTTCTACGGCTGCACCGAGACCGGAACCGCGACCATCGCGACCCCGCAGGACTGGATCGCGGCGCCGGGCACCGTCGGCAAACCGCCGGTCGGCATCGTCGTGCGGTTGTACGACAACGGCCGGCCGGTGACCGAACCGGGCGCCAAAGGCACTGTGTACGTCGGCAATTCGATCGCCTTCACCGGTTACTCCGGAGGCGGCGGCAAGAACATCATCGACGGCTTGATGAGCACCGGCGACGTCGGGCATTTCGACGCGGACGGCCGGCTGTTCATCGACGGCCGCGACGACGACATGATCGTCTCCGGCGGCGAGAACGTCTTCCCCGGTGAGGTCGAGGATCTGCTCTACCGGCACCCGAAGATCACCGAAGCGGCCGTGATCGGCGTGCCGGACGAGGAATTCGGCCAGCGCCTGGCCGCCTTCCTGATCGCGCACGGCGATCTCAGCGGCGACGAGGTCCGTGCCTATGTCCGGGACCACCTCGCCCGCTTCAAGGTCCCCCGCGACGTCCGATTCGTCGAGGATCTGCCCCGCACGCCCACCGGCAAGATCAACCGCAGCGCCCTCGCCGCCCTGGCCTTGACCTGAGCACTCATCGGACGCGCTCCGACCGGGCGAGATCTCGGCCGTGTCACACTTTCCTGCGCTCATTCGTCAATGCGGTGCCGGGCAACGAACAGCCCGTTTCCCCGGCGCGGACCGCTACCGCGCCACCGAACGCATTCCGGAAAGTCAGGACCCAACATGACATTCGCCGATCTTCGCAACGCCGTGCAGGGCCGGGTACTGGTTCCCGGTGACGCGGACTTCGCCGCTACCGCACAACCCTGGAATCTCACCGTCACCCAACCGGTAGCAGCGGTGGTCGAGGCCGCCGACGCGGCCGATATCGCAGCAGTGGTGCGCCACGCCCGCACCGCGAACATCCCCGTCCTCACCCAGCCCACCGGCCACAGCGCGACCGGCGGCGCCGAGGACGCAATCCTGATCCGTACCGGCCGCCTCGACAGCGTGGTGATCGACGCCACGCAGCGCATCGCGCGCGTCGGCGCGGGCGCGAAGTGGGGCCAAGTACAGGTCGCGGCCGGCGCACACGGACTCACCGGACTCGCAGGCAGCAACCCAGTCGTCGGGGTCACCGGTTACACACTCGGCGGCGGGCTCAGCTGGTTCAGCCGCAAACACGGCTGGGCCTCGGATGCGGTACGCGCCTTCGAGATCGTCACCGCCGAGGGCACCCGCGCCCGGATCACCGCCGACACCGATCCCGCACTGTTCTGGGCACTGCGCGGCGGCGGCGGCGATTTCGCCGTCGTGACCGGACTCGAATTCGACCTGTTCCCCGCACCCGGCCTCTACGGCGGCCGGACAATGTGGCCGGACACCCACACCGCCGAAGTCTTCGAGGCGTTCCAGACACTCACCGCCGGTGCGCCCGACGAACTCTCGGTGTGGTTCCACCGCTTCCAGTTCCCCGACGCACCACCCATGGTCGCGCTCGATGCCGCCTACCTCGGCGACCCCGAGGTCGGTCGCGCCCTGCTCGCCCCGCTGGACGCGATCGGCGGCGCCGTGGCAGACAAGCGCGGCCCGCTCCCGGTGGCGCGACTGGGCGAGATCACCACCGAGCCCACCGATCCCAGCCCGTCACTGTCACACGGTGAACTGCTCACCGATCTGGGCGACGCCGTGGTCAAGACCCTGCTCGACCAGCCCGTCGCACCACTGGTGAACATCCAGGTCCGCCACCTCGGCGGCGCGCTCGCCACCACCCGCCCCGGGAACGGTGCGCGCGGGCCGGTAGCCGAACCGTATCTGCTGTATCTGCTCGGGCTCGGCCTGCCACACCTCGCGGATGCCGTGCGCGCCAAACGATCCGAAATCGTGGCAGCGATCGGCGGGCACCTCGGCGGACGCAAGCCCTACACCTTCCTCGGCTCCGACGAGTCCGCCGCCGCGGCCTTCGACGAATCCACGTTGGCCCGATTGCGCGAGATCAAGCAGACGCGCGATCCGCACTCGGTGATCCGCGCGAACTACCCGGTACTCGGTTAGGTTCCGTCTCGAAGTCCCATCCGCGCCTGCCCAGTTCGGTATACCTGCCGCAGGAGTTACCGGGATAGTGCTGAGCACGTCGTGTGCCGTACCCGGCTTTAGGCGCACGTCAGGTGCGCGGAGTGGGTTTCCGGCGTGGTCATCTGGCTGCGGTTGCGTCTCGAGCGGCTTGGGAAAAAGAGGACGGTTCGGGGAGCGGACCGGTTGGTCTGGACCAAGCGACAGATAGGTTGAGGGTCACAGAGGCTTCGTACGGTTCACAGGGTCTATAGCTGCTGTGAACCGTATAGAAGGTCTGTGGCCCCACGACTCGCCCAGCAAACACGCCGAGCCACAACCCGACCCACTCGAAACCGCTGATACTTCGTCAAGGAACTCTCGAAAACAGCACCACAGCCAGACGACCACGCCGGAACCCCACCTCCACGCACCTGACGTGCACCTAAAGCCGGGAACCCCACCTGACGCGCCCAGCATTATCCCTGCAACTCCCGCGGCAGGCACACCAATCTGAGCAGGTCACACTTCGGCAGCCAGCCAACAAGCCCAAACGCAAGCAAACCAAGCGACAGTTAGCCCCGTGTCGACACGCGAAAGCCACACACCTGCACCACTTCTCGGGATTCACACCCCTTCTGGCCGCCCAGAAAAGGTGTAAATCCCGAGAAGCGGTGCAGATGCCAAGAAGCGGGCGGAGCCGGTGCCCTGTTGGAAGAAGGCGGGACGCCCGCCGAAGTGGACGGAAAACATCAGCTCATCGATGGGATCCGGTGCCGCACGCGAGTGGGGTCACCGTGGCGCGAAGCGTCGGTCGCGTACGGGCCACCCGCTTCGGCAAACTCGCCGTCCGATACCAAGCCACGATCGATATCGCCGTCATCAACCAATGGATTCGGCACCGGTGAGGAGGGCCGCAGGCCCGCCTAACCACCTCGATACAGAACCTAGGCCACTGCCCAGCCCGCACCACGCGACGGGGCATTAAGTTATCGATGCTTCCTCTGCTACTACTGCATCGCCACCACCCTGCCCATGGTCGGCATTCGGCAAGTGTTCAACTCTCGCATCGATTTTATCCAATGTCCCGGAAGCCTACCCAGTATCGGTCGAGCCTTGCTAAGTTAATGACTATTCTTCCACTCGATGCGCGGCTCGGCGCGACGCGACCGGCCCTGCGCGGCAGGGTGGCGTCAGCTCAGTGAGGAGTATCGCCATGAGTCGAATCAGTAGGCGAAACGCGTTGAAGGTCGGTGCGACGCTGGGCGCGGCCGGCGCGATCGCGCGGGTGGCACCGGCGCGGGCACAACCGTGGAGCTGGTCACCGGACGGCTCGGTGGCGGGCAGCGGGGCCGGCGCGGACCCCCTGACCGTGTGGGATCCCGAGGCCGATCCGGTGGTCGCGGCACTGCTGGAACGCAACGAGGTGGGCCGGGTGAACGAGCTGTTGCGGACGTGGACTCGCAACGGCCAGCCGCTGCCCGCCGGATTGCCCACGGAGCTACGCGATTTCATGGAGTACGCCCGCCGGCTCCCGCAGTGGACCGATCCGGGCAAGCTCGGCACCGCGGTCGAGTTCAACAAGAAGCGGGGGCTGTATCTCGGTGTGCTGTATGGCTTGGCCAGCGGCATGATGAGCACCGTCATTCCCAAAGAGGCGCGGGCGGTCTACTACTCCAAGGGGGGTCACGATCTGAAGGACCGGATCTCCAAGACCGCGAAGCTCGGCTACGACATCGGCACCGCGAATGCCTATGCGCCCGACGGCGAAATGATCGTGACGTGTGTCAAGACCCGGCTGGTGCACGCCGCCGTGCGGCACCTGCTGCCGCAGTCCCCGCACTGGGTGCATGCGGCCGAGGAAGACATTCCGATCAGCCAGAACGACCTGATGGTGACCTGGCACAGCCTGCCGACCACCGTCATGAAACACCTGCGGGCATGGCAGGTGCCCATACCGGCGCACGAATCGGACGCCTTCCTGCATTCGTGGCAGGTCTGTGCGCATATGCTCGGCGTCCGCGACGAGTACATACCCAACTCGTGGGCGGAGTCGAATTCCCAAGCGGCACAGGTACTCGACCCGATTATCGCGGCGACTCCCGAAGGCGCGGCGCTGGCCGACCGGCTGTTGCGACTGGGCGTGAACCTCGATCTCGCGATCCTCAGCAAGCCCGTGCTCGGCGCGTTCACCCGATTCCTGCTCGGCGACAAGATCGCCGACGGTTTGGCCATCCCCCGGGAACCGGTCTGGGATCCGCTGCTCCGGGTGAGCTGGGGACCGTTCATCGCGGTGCGCGAAGGGTTGCTTCCGGTGGTGCCGCTCGCGCCGGACGCCTACTGGCTCTTCGACGAATTCCTGCGCCAGGCGGCCCTGATCTACCTGGCCGAACTCCGGCTGCCGATCAGCATCGAAATACCGCAGATGAATCGGGACATGAATCAACCGCCACGCTGAATTTGCGGCTGATTCGCTCGAATAAACGGCGGGCCGATTCCCGTATCGCGATAATCCAGTTCAACACCTGCGGCGTACCGCGCCGTCCGCACAAGGAGAAGGTAATGAGCTGGAGTAAGAACAACCGGCAGCTGCATCGTTGGATGTCGATGACTTTCACGGCGACCGTCGTCATAGCATTCGTCGCGGCCGCCCTCGGCTTGACCGAATCCGCGGAATGGATTTTCTACCTCCCGCTTCCGCCGCTTTTCCTGCTTTTGGGCACCGGCTGGTACATGTTCGTCCAGCCGTACCGGGCCAAGCGCCGTCTGGCCCGACAGCGCTGAGTGCCCGAACGCATACAACGGAGTGCAGGTGGTAGTTCCTCCGCAAAGGGCGCGGCAGTCGCCATCGGCCTCGGGTCGCGCCATCGGCGTCACCGACTGAGGAGGATCACCATGCTCTACGCACCCCGCCGTCCCGGCTCCGTCCTGCGCAAACTCACCATCGGTGCGGCCATGGCCGTCGCGCTGATCGGTGGCGGCGGCGCGGTGGCCGGCGCGGAACCCGCCGTCACCGAGCAGGAAGCGCTGGACGCGGCTCGCAACGCGCTGATGGGCGCGACCGTGCAGTCCATCGAATTCGACACCTCGGACGGCACGCCCAAGTGGGAGATCGACGTCAAGACCCGGGACGGCGGCGGCTACGAGGTGGCGGTCGACGCCCGCACCGGCACGATCGTTTCCATCGACGAGGACAACGACTGACCGCTCCCGCTGGAGCAGCCGAACGACGCCGGGTTACTTTGTAGCGATCACCCCGCACGGGGTGTCGGACAAGCGAGGTAGCCCGGCGACACGGGCGGCAGGAGGCCGGGGTGCGACGGTGGCAGGGCACCGCGCTGCTCCGACCCGGCACCCTCGCCTTCGCCGGTGCCATCGGGACCACCGCCGCGCACGCGCACCACGCGGTGCAGCTGATGACCGCCCCGACCGAGTTGCTCGTCGTGGACGGAAACGGCAAGCAGCACAGCGGAACTCATTTCATCATCCCGGCCGATGCGGTACACCGCATCGAAACGGGCGCGGCCATCGGCACCGCCGTGTTCCTGGACCCCGACAGCGAGCCCGGCCGCGCGGCGCACCAGCGAGCCCGCATCGACGGCTGGAACGCGGGTTTCGGCTTCCCCGCCCACACCGTAGGCGAACACGGGCTCGACACCTTCGTCACCGCCGTGACGACCGCACTGCTGCCCGCCGAGCACCGGACCGACCGCCACCCCGCCGTCGAGGCGGCGATGGCACTGCTGCCCGACCTGGTCGCCGCCGGCACGGTCAGCACCCGCGACCTCGCCGGACACATCGGTCTCTCCGCGACCCGATTGACCCACCTGTTCACCGAGCAGGTCGGAATTCCGTTGCGCCGCTTCATTCTCTGGCTCCGGCTCGGCCGCGCCATCGCCACGGCCGCGGCGGGCGCGGACCTCACCACCGCCGCGCATGCCGCCGGGTTCGCCGACAGCGCCCATCTCACGCGCACCTGCCGCGAGATCTTCGGCCTGCCGCCGTCGGCGCTGAGCCGGAACCTGCGCTGGGACATCGCGTATACGCCGTAGCCGAAACGTTCAAGCCGGCACCGGCCGGCCGCCGCCACGATCGTCACCATGACCAGCACGACCCGCACGCCCACCGCGTGGCAACAGCTCACTCGATACGCCTACGTCCCCTTCATGTTGCTCGGCCTCAACGGGGTCGGCATTGCGCTCGCTGCCGCGCACACTCCCGAATACTGGCTGCTGTCGGTACTCGCGGTGGCCGTCGCCGCCTCGTTCCTGGTGGAACGGATCATCCCGTACGAGCCTGAGTGGAACGGTGAACAGAGGGACAGTCGTCGTGACCGCATCCACACCGTGGTCAACGAAAGCCTGCTCCTCGTCAGTGTCGCCGCGATTCCCGCGCTTGCGGCGATCGTGCCCGCGCCCGACCTCTGGCCGAGCGGTCTGCCGTTCGTGCTGCAGGTGCTCCTCGCGGTGCTGATCGCCGATTTCGGCATCACGCTGGTGCACCTGGCCAGCCACAAGATCGGCCTGCTCTGGCGGTTCCACGCCGTCCATCACAGCGTCACCCGCTTCTACGGGTTGAACGGTCTGATGAAGCATCCGCTGCATCAGACCGTCGAAATGGCCGCCGGCGTCGCGCCTTTGCTCCTCGTCGGATTGCCGGTCCAGGTCGCCGCCGCGCTCGCCCTCGCCGTCGCAATCCAGTTGCTACTGCAACACTCCAATGCGGACTATCGAGTCGGACCATTCAAATATGTGCTGGCGCTCAACGAAGGTCATCGCTTCCACCATCTGAAATGGGCAGGTATCGGTGACGTCAACTTCGGCCTGTTCACCCTGCTGTGGGACCACCTGTTCCGCACGTTCTCCTACGACCCGGACCGCCGCTTCACCAGCACCCACCTCGGCATGGCCGCCAAACCCGACTACCCGATCGACTACCTCGCCCAACTCACCTACCCCTTCACCCCCGCGGGCGGCTGCGCGACCTCGGCAACCCGCGCAATCGCCGGACGGGGGCAACGGCGGTCGGGATAATCGGGGGAATGCCTGGTGCGGGCATGCTGGTCGAGAGGGGACGCCGGTGGCGGAGGCACGATCGTTCGCAGTGGGCACGATGGCCGGGGTCAATCCGCCGCTGAGCGCCGGGCGCTTCGTGGTGCGGATGGCCCGGCTGGGCAAGCTCGATTCGGTGCTCACCCCGGATCATCTGATCAGCATCTTCCCGCGGGCCATCTGGGATACCGACTTCACCCCGCAGGCGAAGGCGATCGCCAGCCCGGACGAGCAGTTCGATTACGCGCCGCTGCTGGCGCATCTGGCGGCCGGGGCCGGGCGGGTGCAGTTGGGTGTCGGGGTGGTGGACCCGCACCGCCGGCATCCCGTGCTGCTGGCGCAGACCTTCGCCACGCTCGCGCACATGACCAAGGCCCCGCCCATCCTCGGCATCGGGTCGGGCGAACGGGAAAACCTCGACCCGTACGGGTTCACCTGGAATCGCCCGGTCGACCGCCTCGAGGAGGCGCTCCAGGTGATCCGCGCGGCACTCACCTCGACCGGCCCGCTCGAGTTCGCCGGGAAGTATTACCGAATCGACCGGGCCCCAATGGATCTGAAACCGCCGCCGGGCCGGATGCCGCAGATCTGGATCGGCGCGCACGGCCCCCGGATGCTCGAGCTGACCGGACGGTACGCCGACGGCTGGTATCCGTGGGAGACCCAGTCCCCGCCGGAGTACGAGCGAAGGCTGCGACTGGTGCATGCCGCCGCCCGGGCCGCCGGACGCGACCCGGAGGCGATCGTGCCCGCGCAGATGATCCAAATGCTCACCGCGCGAACTCCTTCGGGACTCGAGCGGCTGCTGCGCGCACCCGCGGTCCGCTATCTCGGCTTGCTCGCGCCGGACGCCGTGTGGGCGCGCTGCGGCGCGAAACATCCATTCGGCGAAGGTTTCCGCGGGCTCCTGGATCTGATGCCGCACCAGCTGACCCGGGCCGAGGTCCAGGCGGCGATCGCGGAGGTACCGGACGAGGTGCTGCACGAGTGGCTCATGATCGGCACTCCCCCGGAGATTCTGCGCCGTATCCGCGCCCTGTCCGACGCGGGTCTGCGACATGCCATCGTGTTTCCCACGGCCGCTTTGGTTTCCGGCGCGGACGCGGCCTTCGGTTACGGCGTCGTGCTGTGGCTGGCGGCGCGCCTGCGGCGTCAGGCGGGGTGAGCGGGCGGATCGACCCGGCCGACCTTGGTCCACCCGGTCCAGCCGCGCTCCCGAAGCAACTCGACCAGTCGCCGCGCAGGCGGCGCGGCCGCGAAGGCGAAAGCGTCCAGTAGCTCGGCCAAACCGGGCGCGATGTCGAGGTCGTCGACGTGCGCCGCACCCTGGGTGTCGGCGATCCGGGCGAGGTATCCCGCCATCTCGTCGGCCGATTCGATCAGCCCCGGATCGTCGGTCACGTCGAGCGCCCGGCCCAAAGTCAGGTAGAAGTCGAGGAACTCCGGGTCGTCGAGTTGTTCCTGCTTGCGCGCCAACCACTCCGGGATCCGCTCGGGCGCCTGGGCCGCCAGGGGAATCCACCCGTCTCGTTCGACCGCGACGATCCGTTCGTCCACGCCCAGTGCCCGCAACCGGTCGAGGTACTCGACCACCTCGGCGGGCAGCGCCAAACCGTCCCCGGCGGCGAGGCGGGCGATCTGCCGCCGATGCCGTTCACGCTCCCGGATCTCCGCGCGCAACCGCGCGTCGATCTGCGCGACGGCCGCGGCGAACTCCGCGGGTTCGGCCTGCACCAGCTCCGCGACGCGGGCCAGCGGCACCCCGGCCGCGGCGAGGGTCCGGATCTTGATCAACGCGATCACGGCGGCCGCGTCGTAGCGCCGGTAGCCGGAGTGGTCGCGCCCGGGTTCCGGCAGCAATCCTTTCGCGTGATAGTGCCGCACCGCGCGCACCGTGACACCCGCGTGCGCGGCCAGTTCGCCAATGGTCAGCATCGGACCAGTCTCTCGGTCCGGGCGCATCGCGTCATCCGGTCGCTGTCGCGTTCCGGATGAGCCGGGCGATATCCGCAGGGTGGGTGCGGACCAGGCGATGATCCGCGTCCAGCCAGGACACGGTGATGTCCGGCCGGGCGCGCACGAGTCGCTCGATTCCCGCCCGCCACAGCCGATTGTGGCGCGCCGCCCGGCGTACACCGCGCGCGCCCGCGATCGTGGTCGACATGATCATGCTGATCGGGCAGTCGATGGCGCGGTAGCGGTCCAGGATGTCGGCGCGGATCGCATCGATCTCGAGGTTCAGGTCGAAGACCTCCGCGGCGGTCAGCGCCGATCCGGTCACGGAATCCGCTGCCATGGCCCGGAATTCCGCCATATCCGCCGGTCCGATGAACGGCTCGGGCAGCGGATTCGCCCCGTCGACGAGGACCAGCTCGGCGACGGTACCGGGATACCGGGCGGCGTAATGCACGGCCGAATCAGCGCCCAGCGAATACCCCACCAGCACCGGCGGCCGCAGACCTCGACCGGGCAGTTGGGCGAGCACCGCGACGAGATCGCCGAGGAACGCCTCGAATCTGTACCGCGCGCCGGGCGAACTCGCGCCGTGGCCGCGCAGGTCGAAGCTCACCACGTCGTACTCCTGCCGCAGCAACGCGATCAACTCCCGCAGGTCGCGCCGGGTTGTCAGCAGCCCGGGACACAGGACCAGAGGGCGCCCGTGGCCGCCGCGGGAAACGGAGAGCGCGACTTCGCCGTTGGGTACCGTCCAGTGCTCGAGGTCCATGCCGACCAGCGTGCGGCATTGACCCTGCGTCAGGGTCAAGCGCGTGGGTGACCGGTCATTCGGGCTGCTCGACCGGCTCGTCCTCGTCGAGCTCGGTGCGGACCGCGCCGAGCACGGCGCGCAACTGCGCGAGGTCGGCACCGGTACACGCCTCGAGGTCGTCCGGGAACAGGGTGCCGGTGTGGCGGCGCTTGATCTCGCGGATCTGCTGGGCCGCTTGCTGATCGCACACTTCGTGCGCCATTTCCTCCAACTGCGGCACTATGCGGTCGAACCAGGTTCCCCCGGCGGACCGGTGCGATGCCGCGCTCTGCCGCGCGGCCATGGCGTCGGCCGAGGTGACCGTTGGATACTGTTCGCGCTCCACCCCTCAAGGGTGACCGAATTCCGATACGACTGTCCCAGGAACAAGATTCATTGCTGAGGGATTGCCCGGCACCGACCGTCGCGATGCCGCGGGCGGCGGCTGCTACGGAACCCTGCGCCCGAAGTCGGCGCGTAATCCCGCGGCGTCGAATTCCTTGCCCGCCAAGCCCGGTAGCGCTCCGGAGGACAGCACCGTGGCTTTCTCCGGCGTCCACGCGAACCACGTGTGGGTCGGATAGTCGAGCAGGAGCCGGGCCGCGGCGGGCCGCGCCAGGGTCGTTTCCTCCACCCCGGTCGCCATGGCGCGGGGCCGATACGACGGGCGCGGCTCCAGCTGCATGGTGTCGGTGGCATCGCGGCCGGAAACCCGCACCGGCACAGCGATATACGATTCGACGCCGGCCTGTTCGAGGTCGTCGGCCCGCGAGTTGGTCGCGTACACCACGACCGGCGTGCCGACCCGTTGCAGTCGCACCGTCGCACCGTCGGCGGCGGGGTCCTGCGAGCGCAGGAACGAGCCCGCGAGGCGCTGCGCCGCCGATGCGTCGATCGCTCGGTCGATCGCCGCCGGATCCGGTTCGGTCACCCAATTCTGTACCGGTGCTCCATGATTCGCGCAACCAGTGAGCACCAGACCGGCCGCGATCAGGCCGGCCAGGCGTCGGCCGTTCATCGGGCCGCGATGCCGTAGTCCTCGCCGAACCACACCCAATCCGGGTTCTGGGTATACGAATCGAGGGCCTGGGTGACGCTGCGGCGCGAGCTCGGCCACGGATCGCCGTAGGTGATGGTGCCCGCGTCCGCGTCGAAGCCGTAGATGACCTGCGCGTGCCCGCCACCTGCCGTCCATGCGATACCCGTGAGAATCGGCCGGTTGGCCGAGATCTCGTCGACCACCTTCGTCATCGACAGCGGCGCGCCGACGGCCGCGCCGAAGCCGATCTTCCGGAACGCGGCCGCGATCTCTTCCAGCGAGGCCTGCTGGTCGGGGCAGCTGCCGGCGGCGTCGGCACCGTGCACCAGTGCGCAGTACCGACTTTGGCTGATCGGCTTGTGCAGGTACGTCGCGATGGACGAGCCGTCGGCCGCCCAGCACCACTGCGCCGCGGTCTGCGTCTGTTGCAGATACGGCAGGGTCTGCGCGCCGAAGACGGCCGAGCGCGGTTCCGGTACCGGCGGCAGGCCCGGCGTCACCACCAGGCCGTAGGAACGTCCCGCGGCCCATTCGGACCGGTCCGGATCGGCGGCCGCGGATCCGTGCACCGTGAGTGCCAGGCACAGGGCGGCCGGGCCGCACAGCAGTTTCCATTTCGATGCCACAGCCCGTCCTTCCGAATCCCCCTGCTACTTTCCGGCGGAAATGTACTGGCACGCTACACATTCCCATTTCCGGCCGCAATATGTGTGCCGGTCCGCAGCGGCAAATTGGGCGAGTTGCCTGAATTTACTTGCGAGACATTGCCGTTAACGATTCCTTAAATGAATCACCGTGAGTTATACGTTGCCGCCGCGCGAACAACGTGAAACACTCCGTGTTCAGTTCGCTGCTAGTTCCATTTGGAAGCGGTCGATCGCATACTCCCCTGCTCTGTTCGACGCTTCCCGTCCATTTATCGGCTGGAGGAACCTTGCAAAAATCGCGCTTGTCCACTGCGGTCGTCTGCGCAGTGGGGATCAGTCTCGCCCTGCCCGCCCTCGCGCACGCGGAGCCGGAGAAACCCGAAATCGCCCATCATGCTTTCGGCCTCGATCGGACGGCCGCACGCGACAGCCTCAGCCGGGACACCACCGTCGGCCTGGCACTTCCGGTCCAGGTCGGCGCGATCGGTGCGCCGCCCGCCTCGTATTCGTTGCGGCAGTACGCTTTACCGCCCGGCGATCAGGGGCCGGTCGGCTCGTGCGTCACCTGGGCGACCGGTTACACCGGCTACGGCATCCTGATGCACGAACAGCAGATCGCCGGCAGCCCGATGGCGCCGATGTTCATCTACTCCCAGATCGCGAAGGGCGATGACGAAGGCACCTACGCCGGTGTCGCGTTGCCGTTGGAGCAGCAACAGGGCATAGACACCAAATCCGACTATTGGCAGGGTGATTTCGACTATACGACCCAGCCGGACGCGGCGGAACGCGCGAATGCCGCGCACTACAAGCTGTCCGGCGCCAAAGACCTCACCAAGGGCGATATCGTCGCGAACATCAAGAGCGCGATCGCCGCGGGCCTGCCGGTGCCGTTCGGCTTCGAGGTCAGGGAAAGCTTCGAAAGCCTGGACGGCGCCAACAGCAATTACAATCCGTCGCGCAGCGAGCGCATTCTCGGCGGACACGAGGTCACCATCGTCGGCTACGACGCCAAAGGCGTGACGATCGAGAACTCCTGGGGTGCGAACTGGGGCAACAACGGGTTCTTCACCGCCCCATGGTCTTTCATCACGGGTAGCGATGTGAACGAGATCCATTCGATGGGCCGGCTCACCCCCGCCTGATCGTCGCACGACAGCGGCACCGTGGCGGACGATCCGCCACGGTGCCGCTCACGTCATTTCGGCGGCAACTCGCCCAGCTGCGCCAGCGCGCCGCGGTGCAGATGCTCGATGATGTTGCGCGGCTTGTTCTTCGGATCACTGCGGTAGTACGCGGCGCCGGACTCGTACACGACATACGCCGCGCCACCGTAAACCGACATACCCTCCGACATGCTCGGTGCCCGGAAGCACGACAGGCGCGCCGTATCGAGCGTGCGGTCGCCGGCGCCGCGCCGGACCACGTAGATATTGCTGCGATTGGGCCGGCCGTAGGACGTGCTGTACAGGAACAGATCGTCGGTGACGGCCAGCCCCTGCGTCTTCTCGGGCACCTCCCACGGACCTTCGCGACCGGTCAACTCACCGTTCGGGCCGACCCGATAGGAATACATCGCCCCCCTGGTGTCGGTCTCGAACTGCCCGGTCCACAGCGAGTCGCCGTGCTTGCCGAGAAACGAGGACCCACCGTCGACGACGATGTCATCCCCCACCTGCGCCAGATGGGCCGAGGTGCTGATCGCCTCGCGTAACCGGCCCAACGGGTACTTCCGGACCCGCTTGCCCTGACTGCCGGACACATACGCCCAGCCCTGCTGCTCGAAGACCGCGATACCGCCCGCATGGGTCGCGTCGATCCGCGCGGCACCGACCCCGGCGGCCCGTCTTCGCGTCGAGACCGATGATGTAGGCGTCGTCCTGACTTTTCGGCGCGTACGCGGTGATCAGCAGCAGATCGTCGGTGCCGTTCCAGCGGGACCAGGTGGCCAGGCCCTGCGGGACATGGGTGTCGAGATCGGGCACGGTGTGACTGCCCGCGAAGTGCTTGTCGTAGGTGTCGGAGGCACGTGGACCGTTGTAGAAGGACTCTTCGGACGTCACGTGGTCGTCGCAGGTGATGGTGGCGTCCGGCGCGGGCTCGCGCGCGGCGGCGAGCGTCGGCGCGGCGAGTGTGACGGCCGAAAGGAGTGCGACCACACCGCCTCTCGTCACGGTTCTGCGTTCGGTGCTGTGTCGATCGATGGTCATACGGTCATCGCTCCCTCGCCGGTCGGCAGATCCTCGCGTAACACGTCGGGTCGGCGGGCGGCCGCCCGGCAACCATGCTGCGATCTGCGGATCGTTCCCGCAATGGCAGGCGCACCAGCGTGACCGCGCACCCGTTGTGCACAATGCCGAAATCCGTCACGAGATATGTGGACACACCGACCACTTAGCCGTATGCTGCCACAAATGGACATCCCGTCCACTTTATCGGAGGGTAAGAGATGACCGGATCATTCGCGGCAGACGGCGGCACTCCCCTCGCGCGTGCCCACTTTCCGGCGACGCAGCGGTGGACCTACCTCAACCACGCGGGCATCTGCCCGCTCCCGCAGCCGTCGGTCGACGCGATGCACCGGCGCGCGACCGAGGTGTCCTTGGACGGCGAATTCACCTACGCGGCACACAGTGCGGAGATCGAACGGGTGCGGTCGGCGGCGGCGCGGCTGCTGGGGGTACCGGGGACCGACGTCGCGTTCGTGAAGAACACCACGACCGGGCTCGGCATGATCGCCAACGGACTCGACTGGTCGCCCGGTGACCGGGTGGTCGTGCCGGATCTGGAATTCCCGTCCACCCTGTATCCCTGGCTCGCGCTGGCCGATCGCGGCGTGGTGGTGGATCGGGTCCGGCCCGTCGGACCGGGCGGAAAACTCCCGGTCGAGGCATTCGCCGAACGCATCCAGGCGGGACCGCCGCCGAAACTCGTCGTCACCAGCTGGGTGCAGTTCGGCCGCGGCTGGCGCGTCGACCTGGCCGAGCTGGGCCGGGTGTGCCGGGCGGCCGGCACCCTGCTGTGCGCGGACGTGATCCAGGGCCTCGGCGTGATACCGGCCGAATTGGCCCGCTGGGGCGTCGATTTCGCGATGGCGGACGGACACAAATGGCTGCTCGGCCCGGAGGGCAGCGGCGTGCTCTACGTCCGCGGTTCCCGGCTGGACTCGCTACGTCCCCTGGAACCGGGCTGGAATTCGGTCGCGCACCGGGAGGACTGGGACAACCTCGAGCTGGTATTCGACGACACCGCACGACGATTGGAAGGCGGCATGCCCAATGTCACCGGCATCGCCGCGCTGGGCGCCTCGATCGACCTGCTGCTCGACGCGGGCATCGACGCCATCTGGGCGCACGTCGATCAGCTGTGCGAGCAGGCGTGCGCGGAACTCACCGCGATCGGCGCCACGGTGCTGACGGATCGTTCCCCCGAGGGCCGCTCCGGCATCGTCTCGGTACATCTCGACGGAGCCCCGATCCCCTTGCTGGCCAGTCGCTTACAAGCCGCAGGCATCGCCGTCTCGGCCCGGGCGGGCGGGCTGCGCGTCTCGCCGCACGGCTACAACACCCCCCGGGACATCGACCATCTCGTGCGCACCCTGGCCACCCTCATCCGCAGCTGAGGCGCGGCCCAGCGACGCGCGGCCGCACGCGGGGTACGACCCGGGCCGCGGCCGCTGTGGTGGAATGACCGGGTGGGACCCGACCGCGGGCGCGGACCCGCCATGACAACCGCTCGCTTCGTCGCGGCGCTGCTGCTCGGCACCGCGCTCACCGGCTGCGCCGAGCGCGGCCCGGAATCCGTCCCGCTGACGCCGTCCACCGAATCGATGGTGAGCGCACCGTCGGCCGAGGCGGTGGTCGGCCGCGACGGCAGCACACTGCTGTTGCGCGGACAGCCCTGGTGGCCTGCGGGCTTCAACGCCCCGCAGCTGGCCACGAATTGGGCGATCAATGTCGGCTGCGGCGCACAGGTCGATCTCGACGACTATTTCGGCAAGCTGCCGCCGAACGCGTTGACCCGGGTCGGTATCTTCCAGGCCCTCGCCGTCAGCAAATCGACCGGGCAACTGGACTTTTCGGCCGCCGACGCGGTGTTCGCGGCGGCACAGCGGCACGGTCAGCTGATCCTGCCGGTGCTCGCACCGCAGAACGGCGACTGTGACGACCAGACGTTCAAGCAGCGCAGCTGGTATGTGCACGGCTGGACCGAGACGACGCCGATACCCGGGCGGAACGTGCTCAGCGCTCGCGACTGGATCACCGCCGCCGTGCACCGGTGGCGCAGTTCGCCGGTGCTCGCGGGCTGGGAGGTCGTCGGTGAGCCGGAGCCGAGCATGTGCGGCGCGGGTAACTGCTCCGAACGGGCCCGCAGCTGTCCGCGCGACGCCGCGGTGGTGCTACGCCGGTTCATGGACGATTCCGGCGCGCTGATCCGCTCCCTCGATCCGCAGCGCCTGATCTTCGCGGGTTTCATCGGCGGCGGCCAATGCGGCACGGCCGGTACCGAATACGCGGATGTCGGGATGTCGCCGCAGATCGATGTGCTGGAGTACCACGACTACTCCGACGACGACGTCGCGCTGCCCGGCGACCAGCGCGACGGCTTGGCGACCAGGCTGCGGCAGGCGCGAGAACTCGGAAAACCGTTGCTGGTGGCCGAGATCGGCGAGCACGCGGGATCCTGCCGCAGCCTGTCGGCCCGTCGCGACAGCATCGCGACGAGCATGGCGGGTCAGCGCGCCGCGGGCTCGGCGGGCGCGCTGGTCTGGGCATTCGTGCCCGATCCTCGGCCCGAGCAGTGCACCTTCGACGTCGGCCCCGAGGATCCGCTCTGGTCGCTGATCGCCGAACGGAGCACCGTCGGCTGAGCCCGTTCAGGACGCGCCGAGCACCCGGTACAACCGCCAATCGGGCTCGCCCGCACCATCGTTGGGCACCTCCAGGGTCAACGTGGCGATCTCCGCGCCGTTCTCGTAGAGCGTCGGATAACGCCGGTTGACCGCGTCCGACACGCCGCGTCCGGTGGCGGGCACCGCGAGGATGTACCGCACACCGCGTTCGGCCGGCCGGTTGAGCACCCGCACGAAATCCCGGTCCGAGGGCACCACGAACTGGTCGGGGCGCGCCGAGGCGATCACCACCGAGAACCCGTAGACGGTGTCCATCAGCACCGACCCGCGCGGCAGGTTCAGCGCATCGAGATAGTCGGCGACCTTACGTCCGGTGCCGAAGGTCGCGGCGATCCGGCGTTTGTCGGCGTAGCGCGCAGAGGCGTTGTCCCGCTGCGGAAACACGACGGCCCCGAGGGCGTACTCCTGCACCGCCAGGTCATGGTTGTTCATCCCCGCCACAGTCACCGGCAGTCCCGCCCCCAGCAGCGCCACGGTCGCGACCAACGCCGCCACCGGCGCGTTGCGCCGCGGCGGCGGGGCGAGGGCGTGCGGGCCCAGACGATGGCTCGGCGGCCGATCCCGCGCCGGTGCGATACACAGGGCGAGCACCGCCGCCAACGGGATGGCGGCCACATAGAAGCGCAAGAACGCGAACGTCGACCCGGCCAGGTAGCTCATCGTCTGGAAGGCGAGCACCGCGCCGCACAACAGGATCGGGACGGCCACCGCCAGATCCCGTCTGCGCGCCGCGAGCGCGCAGGCCAGCGGCAGCAGCAACGGCAGCGCGGGACCGAGGACCAGCATCGAGGCGATCGAATAGTACAGCGCCGCGGTCTTTTCCGCGGCCGACGTGGCACCGGACTGGGCGAGGATGGCGGTGTTGCCGTATTGCGAGGTGAACTGCTGGAACGCCTGGCCGGTGATCAACCAGCTCGTCCCCGCCCACACCACGAACGCCAGCGCGATCGGGGCGAGCAGCACCACCAGATCCATGGCGACACCGGACCATCGGTACTCGGTGCCGCGCCTGCGCCGGCCACTCAGCACACCGACGAGCAGCGCGGCGGCCGCCGCGGGCGCGACCGCGTCGTAGCGGGTCAGATAGGCGAGCCCGAGCGCGATACCGCAGGCGGTGAGATCGTGCGCGCCGTCGGTGTGCACCCAGCGCATCAGCCTGCGCACCGCCCAGCACAGGCAGAACAGGAACGGGGCCTCGCTCATGCCGTTGCCACCGTAGAACACGATCATCGGGTTCAGCGTGAAAAGCGCTGTGACGCAGAGGGTCAGCCACGGCGGCGCCGCCCGATCCGCGCCGATGCCGTGGATCATGGTGGCCGCGCCGCCCATGAACAGTGCCGACATCAGCACGCCGGACAGTCCCCAGGTGGTGATCGCCGGTGCCAGCGGCTCGAACGCGACCATCGGCAGCTGGGCCAGCGATGTCAGCGGGGTGAAGACGAAGCCGATGGCGGACAGGTGCGGATCCCGGCTGAACAGGGCCGCCTGGGTGGCCGAAACCCGGCTCAGCGCATCGCCCATCAGGAAGCCGCGGCCCGCGGTCAACCAGGTCCCGGTCACCAGATACAGGGCCGTGACCACGCCGAAGATCAGGACCGGCCGGCGCACCCGTCCGGCGTTCATTTCGCCGCCTCCGACGACGTGCCGAGGCCGTGAAAAGTCTTCTCCCAGTATGACGGATTGCGCAGCAGCTGCCAGCAGCCCTTGGTCGCGGCGATGCTCATCAGCAGCCAGTACAGCGGCGAGGTGAGGCAGGCCACCAGCAGGTCGGGCCGGTTGTTCTCCCGGCAGGCCAGCAGGTTCATGTAGATCGTCGCGGCGTTCCCGATGACCAGCGCGATCAAGGCGGGGAAATAGACGACGGCGGGGAACAGCCGGCCGATCACGCTGGGCTGACCGAGGATCCAGGCGATGCTGATGAACCAGAACACCAGATTCAGGCAGGCGATGATCGGCGTGCCCGCGAGGATCAGGGTGAACCGGACGAAGCTGACCGTACCGATGCTGCGCCACAACCGGATCGGGCGCCGGGTGTGCACCAGCCAGCTCTGCAGGTAACCCTTGTACCAGCGCGACCGTTGCCGGACCCAGTTGATCGGATCGGGATTGGCCTCCTCCAGCGTGACCGAGTCGATGACCGCGGTCGAGTATCCCGAGGCGGCGATGCGCACGCCCAGGTCGGCGTCCTCGGTGACGTTGTACGGATCCCAGGCGCCGATCGCGGTCACCACCTCGCGATTGAAGTGATTCGAGGTGCCGCCCAACGGAATCGGCGCGCGGCTGCGCATCAGGCCGGGCAGCAGGAACCCGAACCACAACCCGTAGTCCATGGTGAACCAGGCGGTGAGCAGATTCTGCTTGGCGTTGTGGAACGCGAGCTTGGCCTGGATGCAGACCACCGACGGCGGCAGTTCGGCGAAAGCCGCGACCACCCTGCGCAATTGGAGCGGATCGGGGATGTCCTCGGCGTCGTAGATCGTGACGATATCGCCGGTGGCCCGGTGCAGCCCGTAGTTGCACGCCTTGGGTTTGGTACGCGGATCGGCCGCCGGGACCAGCACCACGGTGATGTGTTCGTTGCCGCCCGTGCCTATTCCGGCGGCGCGCGCCGCGTCGATGGTCGGTGCGTCGTCCTCCTCCAGCAGCAACAGCACCTGGAGCCGGTCGCGGGGATAGTCGATGGCGCTCAGCGCACCGATGAGATCGCCCACCACCTCGGGCTCACCATAGGCCGGAACCAGAATGGTGTAGGGCGGCAGTTCGGCGTCGGCGAGCGCGCGGGCGCGGTCGTCGGCCACGGTCATGATGGCGTCGCGGTCCATGCCGCGGGCGAAGATCAGGATGCGATCGCCCAGCACCGCCAGATAGCCGAGCGTGCACACCGCGACGAGCACGGTGAGCGTCTCCAACGGAAACAACCCCGCGCAAATGAGGACCACCAGCAGCGCGAACAGCAACGTATTGCGCTGCCACGGCAGAAACGCGACCGACGCCGAGGCCAGTGGATCGGACTCGCGCAACCCGTGCACCGCCGAATGCAGCGCGCGGGCCTTGAACGGCTCGGATTCGGGATCGAGTGCGGCCGTCACGACGGTTCGGTCCTGGCGCGCACGATGTTCTGGGCGAGTGTCGTCAGCATCTCCCGGTCCTTGTGCTCGGAATCGGCTGCCACCGAACTGGATTGCGAGTCCAAGACGATGGCGTTGCCCCGCAGGAACTGGTTCATCAGATTGTCGAAGTTCGCCGTGATCGAGCGTTGCGGCACCGGGAACTCGGCTTCGGGCAGATGGTTGTCGGCCGCGATCAGGCTGATCCGTTCCGCACCGCCCGCGCCACTCCAGTTCCAGCTCAACCAGGTCCAGCTCAGCAGCCTGCGGTCGTCGAGCACGGTGTTGAGGCGTGCGGTGATGCCGTGCCCGAGGTCGATCAGCGCCGGTGGGCTGATCCGCGGCTGCACCAGTCGATAGAGCACGAATTCCGGGTAGCGGTCGATCGCGTCGCCGTCGCTGGAACGCACCGTGTCGATCGCCACCCGGCGGCGCCGGGATTCCTTGTCCCAGTCGGGATTACCGCGCTCGGCCCGGATCATCCTGCGGGTGAACACCGCGTCCTGTCCGAGATACCGTCGCGCCCACGGGTATTCCTGTTCTTTCAGTAATTGCCAACCTGGCGGGGCCGCGTCCGGTCGGGCGATCACCAGACCCGGCACCCGGGGAAAGCTCCGGTCGTAGTCGGCGGGTAGCGGGATGATGGCGAGCAGCACCGCGACGATCACGACGGTCAGTGCGGCACTGCGCGACTGGGCCGCGGTGAGCGGTTCCAGCTGCCGATCCAGCGGTTTCATCGATCGGCCGCGACGCACGTCGACATACATCACGAGGCAGACCGTGAACACCGCCACCACCGAGGGCACCGCCTGATACGTCAGGATCGGCGCGGCCGGAAACCACACTCGCAGCACCGCGAGGAGCACCCCGCCGAGCCCGAGCACACCCGCCGCGGCGACCGCGGCGCGCGTGCGGGTGCGGGCCGACCCGATGCCCGCCGCGAAGGCCGCAAGCAGCACGGTGCCGACCCCGGCGGCGACTCGGTCGCCGCCCAGCGCGACCATGAGCATCGCGTACGGCGGCGGAAAGGCCGCGAGCAACAGCAGCCAGGCGGGCCAGAACCGGAACACCGGTCGCAGGCCGAACAGCAGCACGCACGCCGAGATCAGGAACAACCACGCGGCCAGCACATCCAGGTGCAGCAGTTCGTACTGATAGCGGTAGCGGGGCACCAGCAGACCGAGCACCGCGGCGCTCGTGCCCAGCCCGATCAGTCCGACGATGATGTCGGTCTGCCGATCGTGGATCGGCAGTTCCGGGCCGCGGCGCAGCGCGATGCCGATGGCGGCGAAACCCGCGAGCACCGGCAGGACATAGATGTAACCGAGGTAGGAACCTTCCCGGATGTCCTGCACCAATTCGGCCCAGGTGAACCAGAAGGCGGCGGCGGTGGCCACACCGATCAGCAACGCCCACCGCAGGACGACGCCTGCGACGGTCGCGCGTGCGTGCCGGGGCCCCGCCGAGCGTGCCATCTCAGCGCCTGCGGCGACGCAGCATCAGCAGCACCACCGCCGCGACGAGTACGCCGACGGCCAGCAGCACGCCCGCGGCGATCGCCAGCATCCGGGCGACGGAATCGCTCGAGATCGCCGCGCCGGTCGCGGCCGGTGCTACCGCCGCGGGGTCGAAGAACTCCGGTTCCCGGTCGCCCGTCTGGAACAGCACCGACCCCGAAAGCCGGTACCAGCGGCGCGAATCCGCGTTCAGCCAATCCAGGGCCCGGTCGAGGTGCTCCGGCGCCTCGGTCGAGGTGGCGACCACCACCGTGCGCCCGCCGGACCAGGTCGTCTGCAGCGACCCGAACGGAACCGTCGGATCGATCCGCACGGCGGCCCGGGTGCTGTCGTCGGTCACGGTCAGCGTGTCGTCGTCCTGGCTGAGCGGCAGCCGGATCGAGTCGGGCAGATCGCCGGTGGCCGTGATCAGCACGGCGGGCTGTTTGCCGCGTGCGGCGGCGTCGAAGCCGACCAGTTCGGGCCGCAGCGGCACCGCGGTCAGCCGCTGCAATCCGGTGAGGATCTTGACCGCGCGCAGGGTGTCGGTGAATCCCGGTGTGCGCAAACCGACTTGGAAGCCGGGCAGCAGCGCCTGGGGCAGCGCGCCGAAGCCCCCGGGTACCGGCGGCGCGGCCGCGGCGCTGGTGACCTCGCTGTCGGGATCGATCGTCAGCGTGACCGGTTGTTCGAGACCACAGCCGTGCGTGAGCCCGGTCTGATGGAAGGTGACGGTCAGCGTCGTGTAGCGGCCGAGCACCTCGTCGGGAAGATCGATCCAGCGTTCGATGCGCCCGCTCGCGTCCACCGGCCAGCTGTCGATATACCTGCTGCCCGCTGTCACGGTGATATTGCCGCTCAGCGTGCTGGGCAGCGGAGTGTAGTTGCCCAGCAGGCGAATTCGGATGTCGCGGGACGCGCGACCGAGGCGGGTCTGGTCGATGCCGATATCCACGCTCACCGCGCCGATCGCGGTCGCACTGAGCTGAGTCTCGCCGAGCGCGAGCAGCGTCGTGGAGTCCGGCGCGAGCTGCGGCGCCTGCGGCAGGGCGACGGCGGTCGCGCCCGAGGTGATCGCGATCTTCGTCAAAGCACTGGTGAGCAAACGGATTTGGTCATCGAGGGCGGACCCGTTCCCGGTGATCCGCAGGACCGGCTGGGCGCCCGCGGTCACCCGCAGCCCCGCCTCGGGCGACTCCGCGATCTCGATCTGCCGCTCCAGCAACCCCGGTGCGTGATCGGGAACCGCCGCGCCGGCCTGCACCGGTCGCACGTCCACCGTCAGCGGTTGCCCGTGGTAGCGCGCGATCAGCGCGGTCGTCAACGTGAGCACCGCGGCGCTTTCCGTCTCCGACGGCGTGGCCGGGACGTACACCGTCAACTGCCGCAGGACCGGCGGCAGGAATTCGGCGACGGTCGCCGGTTGCGCCTCCGCGCCGAAGTATCCGACCGCCGCGTCCGAGAGCGTCATCGGACGTCCGAGCCAATCCGTCACGCAGGTGCCCGGTTCCGAGACCAGCGACGAGGTGAGCGTCACCGAGATCGCGTTGTTCTCCGGTTCGGCCCCCGCCAGCGAGAGCCGAACCGGGGCCCGCGGGTCCTGCGGCACCTCCACCCGGTCGAGCAGGCGCGTACCGGAGTGCACCTCGAGCGTGCCGCGCGCCACATGCGGCGGTAGCTGGATCGTGCCTGTCAACGCGGTGGGTGCCATACCGGGCAGCAGCGGCAGGGCGATGCTGCGCTCGAACTGCTGCCCGGGGAAGGTCAGGGCGGTGCCCATGCCGAGATCGGACAGCGGCAAGCTCATGTCCCCGGCCGCGGGCGCCGAAGGAGCCTCGGCCGGGACCGGCGGTGCAGGCGCTGGTTGACCCACTGCGACCGGTGGCGCGACGGCCACCACGGCCAGTGCCACGCCCACCCCGAGCAGGCACATCCTGCGTGCGCGGCGCCCAAGCTGTAAGCATGCCCCGAAAGTCACGCGCGGCCTCCTGCGAGTCGGTCCCGGTCGGCAGTCCGTTGCTGGCAGATTGCGCGGACATGCCGCACCACCCGAGCGGAGCCTATAGCCGAGCGCCGGCAATATCGCCTCGACATGCCCGAGCGGCGGGCCGCGGGCCGCCGCGGCTAGCCGGTCACCGACCTCACCATTCGGCGAACGACCCGTCCTTGCGGTGCCAGATCGGGTTGCGCCAGCGATGACCCAGTTCCGCGGCGCGGGCCACGGCGGTCTCGTCGACCTGGATGCCGAGGCCCGGTGCCCGCAGCAGGTCGACGTACCCGTCGCGGTAGGCGAACACCGCGGGATCGACCAAGTAGTCCAGCAGGTCCGAACCCTCGTTGTAGTGGATGCCGAGGCTCTGCTCCTGGATGAGCAGGTTGGGCGTAGCGAAGCCGACCTGCAGACTGGCGGCCAAGGCGATCGGACCGAGCGGGCAATGCGGAGCCAGGGCCACGTCGCGGCTCTCGGCCAGCGCGGCGATGCGGCGGACCTCGGAGATACCGCCCGCGTGCGAGAGATCGGGTTGCACCACGGCGACGCCCTGATCGAGCACGGTCCGGAAATCCCAGCGGGAGAACAACCGTTCGCCGGTGGCGATGGGAATGCTCGTCGCGGCGGTGACCTCGCCGATCCGCTCGCTGACCTCCGGCACCAGCGGCTCTTCCACGAAGAACGGGAGATACGGCTCCAGCAGCGGCAGCACCCGTCGCGCCATCGCGACCGACAAACGGCCGTGGAAGTCCACCGCGATATCGAACTCGTCGCCGGTGGCCGCGCGCACCGCGGCCACCCGGTCGACGATGGCGGTGGTGGCGCGCGGGGTGTCGATCGCGTCGAGTTCGGCCGAGCCGTTCATCTTGATCGCGGTGAAGCCCTGCTCTTTTCGTTCGACCGCGGCCGCCGCGACGTCGTCGGGCCGGTCGCCGCCGATCCAGCTGTACACCCGGATCCGATCGCGCACCGCCCCGCCGAGCAGCTGCCACACCGGCACGCCGAGTGCCTTGCCCGTGATGTCCCACAGGGCCTGATCGATACCGGCGACCGCACTCGACAGGATCGGACCGCCCCGATAGAAGCCGCCCTTGGTGAGCACCTGCCAGTGCGCTTCGATCGCCATCGGATCCTTGCCGACGAGATAGTCGGCGAGTTCGCCGACCGCGGCGGCGACGGTGTGCGCCCGCCCCTCGATCACCGGCTCACCCCACCCGGTGATGCCCTCGTCGGTATCGATGCGCAGGAAACACCAGCGCGGTGCGACCAGATATGTGGTCAATGCGGTGATCTTCACCGGGATTCCTTTCGTACGCTCCAGCCGCCGTCGACCACCAGGTTCGCGCCGGTGATGAAGGAGGCGTCGTCGGAGGCGAGGAAGGCCACCGCGGCGGCGACCTCTTCGGGCGCACCGAGCCGATCCAGGACGGTGGCGCGGGCGGACAGCCTGCGGCCTTCCTCGTCCACGTCGTCCCACACCGGGGTGAGGACCGGCCCCGGCAGGATCGCGTTGAAACGCACTCGCGCACCGCCGTATTCGACGGCGAGCTGCCGGACCAACGCGGTCAGGCCGCCTTTCGCCGCGGCATAGACCGGGTAGCCGGGCAACCCGAATTGCGCGTGCACACTGGAGATCGCGACCACGTTCCCGGCCCGCGCACGCAGATCGTCGATGAAGGTGTGCACGCCGAGGAACAGCGGCGTCAGATTGATCGCGAGCCCGTCGTCCCACTGCCGCCGGGACAGTTCGTCGGCGGGGATGGTGGCCTGCCGGGATGCATTGCTGCACAGCACATCCAGCGGCCCGAACACCTCGTTGACCCGATTGCGCAACCACACCCACGATTGCTCCTGCGACACGTCGCACCAGACGAATTCGGCGCGCTGACCCGCGGCCCGGATCTTCGCGGCCACCTCCTCGCCCGCCGGTTCGGCGATGTCCGCGATCACCACGGCGGCGCCCTCGGCGGCCAACCGCGAGGCGGTGGCGGCACCGATCCCCGAGGCGCCCCCGGTGACCACCGCGACGCGTTCTGCCAGACGACTCACAGGCCTTCCTTTCATCGTTGAATGTCGGTGCCGCTCAGCAGGTCCAATTCCCGGCGCGACGGCAGGCCCGCCCAGTCGCCGGGCACGGACACCGCGAACGCGCCGCAGGTGGCGGCCAGTCGCAGGCTGTGCCGCACCGACGTGCCGTCCAGCACGCCCGCGAGGTAGCCGGCCACGAATGCGTCGCCCGCGCCCACCGGATCGACCATGGTCACCGGAATCGCCTGCTGCCGGATCACCCGGCCGCGGTGCAGCGCCAGCGCGCCGTCGCCGCCGAGTTTGAGTACGACCTGCGAGGGGCCCAGCGCGGCAAGCGATTCGGCCATCGCCGACGCGCTCGCGGTAGGCACCAGCAGCGCGGCCTCGTCGAGGCCGGCGAAGACGATGTCGCAGTGCGACACCAGCTTTGCCAGTTCCGCGGCGGCATCCGCCCTGGACCACAGCGCACTGCGATAGTTGATGTCGAGCGAAACCGGCACGCCCGCTTCGACGGCCGCGTCCAGCGCGGCATGCACCGCGTCGCGCGCACTCGCGCTCAGCGCCGGGGTTATCCCGGTCAGATGCAGGACGCCCGCGGCGGCGATCTGTTCGGTGTCCACCTGTGCGACCGACAGTTTCGACCCAGCCAATCCGCGCCGATAGTAGGTGGCCCGGATGTGGTCGGCGGTGCGGCGTTCCCGCACCATCAGACCGCTCGGCAGCTCCGGGTCGATCCGGCAGCGGGAGACGTCGACGCGTTCGGCCCGCAATCGGTCCAGCACCATCGTGCCCACGGCGTCGTCGCCGACGCTGCCCACCCAAACACTGTGGTGCCCAAGCCTGCTCACCCCGATCGCGACGGTCGCCTCCGCGCCCGCGAAGTCCATCCGCAGCGCCGCACCGGGTGCGAGCGGCCCCGGCTCGACCGCGGCCACCACCCCCACCGCCTCGCCGAGAGTTACCAGAGTGCCCCTCATGACATTCCGCTCCCGAACTGCCGCGCACATCACGACAACCCCGCGCGCAGTACGGACACGCGTTCCCGCAGTGCGTCCAGATCGCCACCGGCGCAGGCGTCGCCGATCAGCGGTGAGCCGATGCCCAGCGCCGTGGCCCCGGCATCCAGATATGCCTGCGCCTCGTCGAGTCCCACGCCCCCGGTGGGGACCAACGGAATCTCCGGCAGCGGCGCCCGGACCGCCCGGAGGTATTCGGGCCCGCCCGACGAGGCCGGAAAGAGCTTGACCATGGTGCTGCCCGCGGTCCACGCGCGCTGGATCTCGGTGGGGGTGAACGCACCCGAGATCACCGGGACGCCCAGGTCGAGTCCCGCCGCGATCACCTCCTCGCTCACGATCGGGGTGATCAGGTACGCGGCGCCGGCCTCGACCGCCCGGGCCGCGTCCGCGGCGGTGCGTACCGTACCCGCGCCGATGCGGTACGCGAAGCCCGCGCACGCACGGATCGCGTCCAGGGCCCCGGCGCTGGTGAGCGTGAATTCCACTGCGGTGATGCCTGATTCGTGCAGCACGGCGGTGACCTCGGCGAACCGCTGCGCCGTGGGTGCGCGCAGGATCGCGATGACCGGCGTTGCCAACTCCAGGGGATCCTCAGCCATGATTACGCACCAGTGCGGTGTCGGCGTACCGGACGCCGGGCAGACCGACCGCGCCCGGCACGCAGGCGAACAGCCGCCCGGAGTCGGGCTCGAGCACCGCGGGCCCCTCCGCGGCGGTGGTGATCACCAGCACGTCCAGATCGGGACCGGCGAAAACACAGCTGGAGACCTGCGAGGGGCCGACGTCGACGACCGCGCGCGGCTCGCCGTCCGGATCGAAGGCACGAACCTGTCCCGCACCCCAGACCGCTACCCAGACCCAGCCCGCGGCATCGACGGTCAGCCCGTCCGGGTCGCCGTCCGCGAATCGGGCGAAGGTCCTTCTGCCGGTGAAGGTTCCGGTGTCCAGGTCGTAGTCGAAGGCATCGACCCGCTGGGTGGGGCTGTCGGCGTAGTAGAAGGTCGCACCGTCGGGACTCCAGCCGAGGCCGTTGGAGATCGTGACGCCCTCGCGCAGGATGCTCATCGCACCGTCGGGATCGAGCCGGTACAGCGCGGCGCTGCGCGCGATACCGTCCTCCGACATCGTGCCCGCGAGCAACCGCCCGCGCGGATCCACCTTCGCGTCGTTGAACCGCCGCCGGTTCCCGTCGTCCGGCAACGGAATTCCCGCGACCCGGCTGACCTCGCCGTGGTCGATCCGGTAGATGGTGTCCTTCGCGGTCGCGAGCAGTGCACCGGACAGGCACGGCACCACCGCGCTCACCGGCGGCGCCAAACTCACGGTCGACCGGTGCGTGAGATCGAGCGTCGCCCGGTCGAGGGTCGCGCGATGGATGTGCCCGCCCCGGATGTCCACCCAGAGCAATTCCTGAGTCCGGCTGTCCCACACCGGACTTTCGCACAGGTGTCCAGCCGCCGGGGTGCACGGTTGCGCGCGCAAATTGATCATGATCCACTCCTGAGAGGTCGACTCGGTGACGGGCGTCAGGTCGGCAATCCGACGGCGCGCTCACCGCTGCGCCGCTGCTGGATCACCACGGCGGCGACGAGCAGCGAACCCTGCGCGACGTTCTGCCAGAAAGTGTTGACGCCCACCACGTTCAGGCCGTTGTCCAGCGCGCCGAGCAGGACGACGGCGAGCAGCGTGCCGCCGACCGTGCCCTTGCCGCCCTTGAGAGCGCAGCCGCCCAGCGCCGCCGCGGTGATCGCCTTGAGCTCGAGCCCTTCGCTGCCCGAGACCGGCTGCCCCGATCCAGTGCGCGCGGTCAGGATGATGCCCGCGATCGCGGCCACCACCCCGGCCAGCACGAATACCGCGATCAGGTACTTGTTGATATTGATGCCGGAAAGCCTTGCGGCGGTGTCGTTGCCGCCGATCGCGTAGATGTTGCGGCCGATATCGGTGTACTTCAGCAGCACGTGCACCGCCACCGCGACGATCGCGAGGATGATCACCGGCACCGGTAATCCGATGATCTTGCCGCGGGCCAGGAAGATGAAGACGTCGTTGTCGAGCACGAAGCCCTGCGCCTTGCCGCCCGAGATCAATTGGGCCAGACCCTTGTACGCGGCCAAGGTGGCCAGGGTCGCGATCACCGGATTCACCCGGCCGTACACGATGATCAATCCGTTCACCAGCCCGAGCACCAGCCCGATGCCGATCGCGGCCAGGATGCCGAGGAAGGCGTTGCCCGAGGTCGCGGTGAACGCCATCGCGCTGAGCACCGAGGCGACCCCGGCCTGCGAGCCCACCGAGATGTCCAGGGCGCCGCAGATGATCACCACCGTCTGCACCACCGCGAGCAGGCCGAAAACCGTTACCGCGTCACCGATTCCGGCGAGGTTTGCCGGATCGAGGTAGCCGTCGTTGAGTGAGCCGAAGATCGCGACGATGACCACGAGCGCGCCGATCAGGCTGAGGTTTCCCGGACCGATCGCGTGCAGAATGCGCCGCGGTGTGAACGCGGCGACATAGCGATTACGCTCGGGCACTTGGGCATTGGCCGGTGCCACCGGCACCGCTGTGAGTTGTTGCTCCGTCATTGGTTTCCTAGAGATGTCAGGTCCGCGGCCATGGCCAGCGCCAGCACCGCCTCTTCACTGGCCGCGCCGCGGTCCAGTTCGCCGGTGACGCGCCCCTGCTGCATGACGACGATCCGGTCGGCGAGGCCGAGCACTTCGGGTAGTTCCGAGGAGATCACCAGCACGGCGACGCCCGCCTCGGCCAATTCCTCGATGATGCGGTAGATCTCGGCCTTGGCGCCGACATCGACGCCACGGGTCGGCTCGTCCAGGATCAGCACCTTGGGTTTACGCGCGAGCCACCGGGCCAGCACCACCTTCTGCTGGTTGCCGCCCGAGAGTTTGCGCACCTCCTGCTCGATCGAGGGCGTGCGCACCCGCAACGATGCCACGTATTGCTGCGCGAGCCGGCGCTCCGCCCCCGCCTTGACGAACCGCAGCCGCCGCAACCGATCCAGCATCGCGAGCGAAATGTTGTCGCGCACACCGCGATGCAGCAGCAGCGCCTGTGCCTTGCGCTCCTCCGGTGCGTAGCCGACCCCGGCCCGCACCGCGTCGCGCGGCTGGCGCAACCGCACCGGCTTGCCGTCGATCCGCACCGTGCCGGAGCGGATCGGCAGATCCCCGGCCAGCGCACCGGCCAGCTCGGAGCGGCCCGCGCCGACCAACCCGGCCAGCGCCACCACTTCCCCGGCCCGCACCTGCAGGCTCACGTCGGACACGTCGTCGGTGGTGACCGCGTCCACGTCGAGCACGACCCGGCCGGGCGTGGCCGGACCGCGCGCGAACAGCGTGGACAGATCCCGGCCGACCATCATGCGGACGATCTCCTGATCGGTGGTCTCCGCGGTCGCGCGCACCCCGACCAGCGCACCGTCGCGCAGCACCGCGACCCGGTCGGCGAGGCGGAAGATCTCCCGCATCCGATGGGACACGTAGATCACCGCGAGCCCGCGCTCGCGCAGCCGCCCGATCAGCGCGAACAGTGACTCGGTCTCGTGATCCGACAGCGAGGAGGTCGGCTCGTCGAAAGCGATCACCTTGGCATCGGTGGTCAGCGCGCGCATGATCTCGACCAATTGCCGCTGTGCCGCAGTCAGTTTCGAGCCCACCGTGCTCGGATCCAGATCCCGGTCGAAGCCCAGCCTGGCCAGATCGGTGCGCATCCGCTCGTGCAGGGCCGCCCGGTCGAGCAGCCGGCCCGCCCGGCGCGGCAGCGCGCCGAGGTAGACGTTCTCGGCGACCGAGACATGCGGCACGATCTCAGGTTCCTGGCCGATCACCCGGATCCCGGCCGCCCGTGCGGCGGCCGGGGTGGCCTGATCGAGCAGCACGCCGTCGAGTTCGAGCCGGCCGCTGTCCGGGCGGTGATCGCCACCGAGAATCCGGATCAGGGTCGATTTACCCGCACCGTTCTCCCCCATCAGCGCGGTCACCGCGCCGGCCGGGAAGTCCAGGCTCACCTCGCGCAGGGCGGGCACCCCGGCGAAGCTCTTGCTGAGGCCGGTGGCGCGCAGGCCGCTCAGCTGCATGTGACGCCCGCCTGCTGCCAGTTGCTCGCGTCGACCATGGTGGTCGGGGCGAAGGCCTCGGCGGGCATGGCCTTGCCGTTCTTCAGGTAGTCGTGCATGGTCTGCACCGCCAGCGCGCCGACGTCCTTACCGTTGATGAACAGGGCCGCCTTGAAACCGGTCGGCTTGCCGCCGCGCCACTCCTTGCAGGCCAGGTAGGCACCGAGCCCGACGCCGAGCACGTTGTCCGCGGCGTATCCGGCGTTCTGGATGGCGGCGACGCCGCCGCTGACGTTCTCGTCGTTGCAGCCCATGACGATCCAGTTCTTGACCGACCGGTTGCCCGCGACGGTCGCGGAGATCTTGTTCTGCGCGTCCGACGGGGTGTTGTCGGTGCCGACCTCGATCACTCGGACGTCCACGCCCGCAGCCTCGCGGAACGCCTTCTTGTTCGCCTCGACCCGGTCAGTGCACACGGTCACGTCCTGCTTCCAGGCCTCGACGATCGCGGTCTCCTCCGGCTTCCAGCCCGCCTTCTTGAAGTCCTGCCCCGCCCGGCGGCCGACCTCGGTGCCCATCTGCGCCCCACTGAAGCCGACCCGGGGTACCAGCTGGTCCTTGGCGCATTTCGACGGATCGGGCCCGGTCGTGCAGACCTGGTCGTCGGAGGTCAGCAGCGCGACGCCGCCGGTCTTGGTCAGCTGGGCGACCTGCGGGCCGACCGACGGGTCGGGGACCACCACGATCACGCCACTGGCCTTCTGGTTGATCGCGTTGTTGACCTCGGTGACCGCCTTGTTCGCGTCGTTGCCCAGGTTGACCACCTTGAGATCGATGCCGAGTTCCTTCGCCTTGGCCTTGGCACCCTCGGCCTCGCCGATGAAGTACTCCTGATCGCCCTGCTTCTGGGCGTAGACCAGGCTGATCGCGCCCGTTTGCTGCTGCGGCCCCGCGGCGGGCGACGCACTTTCCTTGCCCGACGAACAGGCGGTAGCAGCCAGGGCGAGCGAGATTCCGCACAGCACGGCACTGGTCCAACGTCGTCGATGGGTCCAGGACATGGGCACTCCTAGTGATCTGACGCATACTCGCGTCGCATAGTGATGCGGGTTACAGTAAGACTTCCACTAACTGTTGTAAATACTGTTGGTCGAAGTAGTTCGGTATGTTGACGCCACCAGCGCAGGAGGAGACCCGACCGTGTACCAGCTGACCGCGCGCGACATCCGGCGCCGCAACAGGTTCGGCGTACTACAGGCGGTGTACGCCGCCGACGGCCATATCAGCAGGCAGGACATCGCCCGCGCGACCGGGCTCTCGTTCGCCACGGTCGGCAATATGATCGCCGAACTGCTCGACGTCGGCGTGCTCGTGGAGCTCGGTCACGACGCGCCGGGTATCGGCAGGCCCCGGGCCCGGCTTGCGATCAATCCCGACCGCGGCCTGCTGGTCGGCGTCGACATCGCCGAAACAGCCATCCACTTCGACCTTTTCGACCTGGCTATGACAGCGTTGCGCGCGGTGGAGATCCCCGTCGACCCGGCCGCCACCGAACCGCACGATGTCGCCGCGCTCATCATTCGCGGCATCCGCGAACTCACCGCCGGCGACGCCGACAAGGTGCTCGGCGCCGGCTTGAGCGTGCCGGGCCTGGTCGAGCCCGAGGGCGGGATCTCGGTCTTCTCGCCGTACTGGCACTGGCACGATGTGCCGCTCAAGGAGCTGCTCGACGATCAGCTCCCGCATCCGCTCTATCTCGACAATCCGCTCAAAGCCAGTACCGCGGCGCATCTCTGGTTCGGCGCGGGCCGCGATGTGGACGATCTGATCGTGGTGACGCTGCGCGCGGGTGTCGGCATCGGCGTGGTGGTCGACGGGATGCTCTATCGCGGTGTCAGCAACAGCGCGGGCGAGTGGGGCCACACCAATCTCGTGCTCGACGGGCGCGAATGCCGTTGCGGGCGAAAAGGTTGCGTGGAGGCCTACGTCGGCGCGCCCGGGATCGTGCGCACCCTGCGCGAACTCGACCCGGCCAGCCCGATGCTCGCGCCCGACGATGCCGCCACCATCGCGGCGATCGCCGCGGCGGCCGGCCGCGAGGACCCGGTCGCCCTGGCGGTGATCGACCGGACCGGCCACTATCTCGGTGTCGCCGTGGCCAATCTGGTCAACCTGTTCAATCCGCGCACCATGGTCTTCGGCGATCTGATCGCCGATCATCTCGGCCCGCCGCTGCTCGAGGTGACCCGGCGGGTGGCCGCCCATCACGCGATGACCGACCCGTTCGACGCGGTGACACTGCAACTCTCGGCGCTGCCGCACAATCCGGCCAGTCTCGGTGCCGCCACCTTCGCCCTCGACGGATTTCTCGCCGACCGGGAAACGTTCGGCTCCATCGCCGCCCGCCGCGCGCTGCGCACCTCAGCGACCTGACGGTCCGAGATCGCTGCGGCTCAACGGGTTTCGATGTCGGGTCGGCGCAGTTCCCGGGCGAGCAGCGAATCGACCAGATCGTTGAGGTCCTCGACCAGTCCGGCCGCGCCGCCACCGTGCGCGAGATTGTGCAGCTCCAGCGGGTCGACCTGGCGATCGTAGAGTTCGTATTCGAACCCGTCGCGCGGCCCGTCGAGCTGCTCCGGAGTGGAGTATCGGCCGAAGCTGTAGCGGGCGGTGATCGCGCCGCGCAGACAGTACCGGCTGCCCGGCAGCTGTCCCCCACTGGATTTCGCATCCGAGGTGAGCAGGATCGCGTCCCGGACCGTGCGCGCCGGATCGGCGAGCACCGGAACCAGATTCCGGCCCGGCCCCGAACTCGCTGCGGCACCGTCGATCCCGGCCAGCGCCGCCAGCGTCGGCACCAGATCGATATGAGAGGTCAGCGCATTCGCGGTTCTGCCGTGCCCGGCGGGCGCCCGGGGATCGGCGATGACCAGCGGTACCCGGTTGTTCTCCCGGTAGATCATCGCCCCCTTCTGCCGCAGGCCGTGGGCGCCACCGAGTTCGCCGTGATCGGCGACCTGCACCACCACGGTGTTGTCCGCGGCTCCGCTGCGCTCGAGGGCGGCCAGCACCAGACCGCTCAATTCGTCGGTGCGGCGCAGCAATTCGAGATACCAGTTGCCCCAGCGCTGCCACTGCCGACGAGCATCCGGCGAATCGAGTTCGGTCGGCATCGGCCCGCCGACGATGCCGTTGATGGTGCGCCACCGGCTCTGCACCCGCGGCTTGGTGGTCAGATCGGATTCGAAATTCGGCGGCACGTCGGCGCCGTACTCCGGCACGTCCTCGAACCGGTAGAGGCGCGGGCAGAACATCATGTCGTGCGGATTCACCATGCTCACCACACACAACCACGGTTCGGGATCGCCGCCGTGGCGTTGCAGCCAGTCGACGGCGCGGCCGACCACGCCCGGGTCCTGCTGGGTGCCCTCGTTCGGGCCACCCGCGGCCAGGATGTCGTAGGCCTCGTCGAACCCGTACCCCGACAGCGCCATCGGATCGGCGGCCACCGAGTCGGACAGATGCCATTTGCCGATGTAGGTGGTGTGGTAACCGGAAGCCCGCAACACGGTGCCGAGGGTCGGGACGGCGGTGTCGAGGTCGGGACTCCAGGTCTGGATCGCGCCCAGCACCGTCCCCATCAGATCGTTGCCCTGCACGTTGTCGAGCATGCCGCTCACCGGGGCGTGCAGTCCGGTGAAGAGGGTCGACCGCGCGGGCGAGCAAGGCGCGGTGGGTGTGTGATGCATGGCGAAGCGCACGCCGTTCGCCGCCAGCCGAGCCCGCGTCGGCAGCTCGAACCCCGGCGGCAGTACCACCTCCGCTCGCTCCTGATCGGTCATGAGCACGAGGATGTTCGGCCGCGACCGGGGCGCCGCCCGCGCCGCGGCCGCGCGGAGCAACGGCACCGCAACGGGCGCGGCGGCCATCATGCCGAGTACGCGGCGCCGATCCAGGCGTCGGCCGGGCGTCTCGGGTCGATCAGAATCGGCTACGTTCATGGCGAACCCTTCGCTGTGCACAGCGATTGTTCCGCATTTCGTTTCGCCACGCGAAGTACTCGGCGATGCCCGGTGTGGTCAGCGCGGTCCGACCAGCCACGCCCGCGGGTTGCCGTGCTTTAGCCGCAGCAGGAAATCGACCCAGCCTGCCACGCCGACGGCGTAGTCGGCACCGTAGGCGCTCCCCGTCTCGTCCGCGGCCAGCAGCTGTCCCCGATGCCTTCCGGCCCGCACCGCGAGCGCGGCGGCGACCCCCTCGGCCCGCACTCGCGCGCGCTCGTCACCGGTCGCCGCGAACAGATCGAGCAGCAATTCACCGCTGCCCGCGAGACCGTGGCACAGCGTGGGCCCGGCCCGCCAGCGGCGCGCCCACACCGCGTCGGCGGCGCGCTCGGCCCAGGACAGTGCCTGCCGGTCGCCGCTCGCCCGCCAGTACTGCAGCAGGAACGTGCCGATGCCCGCCGATCCACTGCACCAATGATCGAGCAGGCGCGTCGGATCCCGCGGCCCGATCGGCCACAGCGCGCCCGTATCCGTGTGCACGACTGCGCCACACAGACTTTCGGCCGCTTCGGCGGCGAGCTCCAGCCACCGCGGCTCGTCCAGCCGACTGCCCGCGGCAAGGAGGAACGCGCCGATTCCCGCGGTGCCGTGCGCGAATCCGTAGTCGACGGAGCCCGCGTAGCGGGAGTCGTAGTCGCGGGGCACCGGCCAGACCAGCACACCGTCGCGGCGCTCGGCGCGTTCGGTGAGCACTGCCGCGTACTCGGCTGCGCGGTCGCGGAATTCGGCCCGGCCGGTTGCCGACCAGAGCAACAGCGCCGCGCCTCCGGCACCGGCGAGACCGTGGGTGACATCGTTGTTCGGCCAGTCGCGCGGAACCTCGTCGAACAGCTGCGTACCTGCGCGGACCAGACGTTCGGAATCCAGGATCCGGCCTGCCGCGCACAGCGCGACCGCGGTACCGGAGCGGCCGATATACAGTCCGGGCACCGGGTTTCGTGCGGTCGTCCGGTCGGCGATCCAGTCGGCGGCGATCGGCAACGCCGCGAGCACTCGCGCGTCGCCGCGGATCTCGGCGACGCGGGTCAAGGTGGCGAGGACACCGGCCGCCCCGTGGTAGACGTTGCACGGATCACTGCGTTTGCCGCCGTTGCTGACCGGCCACAGCCGGTCCCCCGCGGGCGTCATCGTGTCCAGGAGATAGTCGACGCCGTCGTCCAGCAACCGATCGATATCGGTCGTCCGGGGCCGGGGTCGCGGCGGGTCTTGTCGGTCGCAGGTGAGAAAGTCGCGGACGCGGTCGAGCGGCCAGCGCTCGGCCGGGTCGTCCGCGAGCAGGCCGAGCAACAGCGGACGCGCCGTGGCGATCTCGCGGTCGGTCTCGGCGGCCAGCGCCAGTAATCGCGCGATGCGTGCGGCTTTGCTCCTGGCCGGCGGATCGTCGGGCGCGAATTTCGGCTCGGCGCCCAGGCACAGCAGGAACAGCAGTGCGCCCAGCGCATGACGATCCGCCGCGAAATCGGCCGCGGCACCCGCGATCTGCTCCGGTGCCGCGTAATCCGGGGTCCAGCCGGTCATCCGGGTCGCGCCGGACCGGCTCGCGAACTCCAGGTCCACCAGCACCAGCGAATCGTCCGGGCGCACCATCACATTCGAGGCCGAGAAGTCCTGCAGGACGACACCGCGGGCGTGTACCGCGGCCAGCAACTCGGTGAGCCGCAGCGCCGTCGAGCGCCAGTCCGGTGCACCGTGCCTGCGGCTGCGCCACTCGAAAAAGGTGGTGCCCGCGATCATCTCCTGCACCAGGAAAAGGTCGTGCTGCTGCTCGAAGAGGGCGAGTCGGCGCGGTGCCAGCGGACTCAGCAACTCCAGCATCTCGGCTTCGTTGCGCAGCGCGTCCTGCACGTTCCAGCCGTGCGGACCGTCGCCGACGCCGGCCCGCGCCTGTTTGACTACCACCTCCGCGCCGGTGAGCCGATCGGTGGCCTCGAAGACGCCGCCCTTGTTGGCGTGCACGATCGCCCGGCGCACCTCGAACCGATTCGCCAGCAGCACACCGCCCGTCGCGTTGCCCGTCGCGCGGGGCCGGCCGAAGGGATCGTCCGCCCATGCCGGCGGCGCGAACCACGCGTCGCGCCGGTCCTCGACCTTGCTGCCGTCCGGCGCGGTCAGCACCGGCAGGTAGTCGCCGGCACCGCCGATGACGTCCTCGCCGAGGAACTCCCCGTAGCGGTAATGCACCAGACTGCCTGCCGCATAGGGCCGGTCCGACAGAATCGCCGGACCGGCGAGCCCGGCGGTGGCTTCGTGCAGCAGCGCAGCCAGGACGCGGAGCTGTGCGTCGTCGCGGGGATAGACGGTGATGAATTTGCCTGCGCCACCGCGCGGATAGTCGGCCGAATTCAATCGGCGCACCTGCTCTAGCGAGGCGGCGAATTTACCCGAACATTCGGTGCGCAGCACAATGTCGAGCGTGCGGTCGAGTACGGTGGCGGCCGAACCGACCGTGGCCGAAATATGCAGCTTCCACCCCTGCCGGGGCGGGTGGTAATTTACCGGGCTCAGATGGCACCAGACGCTGTCGGTCCGGATTCGACGATCGGAGCGCCCGGCAAGGTGGCGCTGCGCCAGATCGGCGAGCGTCGCCCCGGCTACCGAATCCACCATCCGTCCCCGATTCCTGTGCGCGGTGGCACCTTTCACTGTGCGTGCGGAGGGGACAGCACTCCCCTCCGCGACGTCACACGGAAAACCGCTGGATCACTGATCGCCGTGGCAGGCCGAGCCCCGGGTGGGGTCCGGCCAGATGACCGCGCCGGCGCCGTGATCCCGTTCCGGCAGCGTCTGCAGCGCAGCCACATCCGTGCTCAGCTGCTCGATTTCTCGCTCCATCGTCGCTTCCTTTCTCGAATCGGGTCGATGCAGGCCCGACAGCAACCGGTTGAATTACCGGACGCGCCATCATTGTTCGGCGAGCGGTAGCCGAATTGCCATGCGCCGGTCCGCTCACCGAACCAGCGGGTCGCTGTGGCTCCGGCACCGCACTACCGTGAACGGCACTCAACCGAATTATTCTGGGGGAAGGGGTTTCCCGTGGACGTCAGTCAAGGTCCGGTAGGAATAATCTGGGATATCACCTACGCGTGCCCGCTGCGCTGTGTGCACTGCTATTCCGAATCGGGCCGGCGGCCGACCCTGCATCCGGCGCGCGACCAACTCTTCCGCATGGCAGCGGCGTTCCTTTCCCTGCATCCGCAGGAGGTGGCGATCGCCGGTGGCGAACCGTTGCTGGTGGACGGCGTCTTCGAGATCGCCGAACGCTTCGCACAGGCGGGCATCTCCGTCATCCTCTACACGAGCGGGCTACCCGTGGACGCGCACAAGGCCGAGGAATCGTTGCGGCACTTCAGTACCGTCGCGGTCAGTATGGACGGCGCCACCGCCGACGTGCACGACCGCATCCGGGGCCGGGCGCGCGCGTTCGAGCGGGGCCTGGCCGCGGTGCAACTCCTCGACGACACCGCGCGCCGGATGAAAGCCGAGGGGCAGACCCCCGGCACGCTCGGCATCGAGGTGTCGATCATGCGCAGCAACCTGCATCAGGTCGAGGAGTTCTGCACGACCATCGCGCCCCGTTTCCCCGAACTGCGGCATCTGGTGTTCACCGTGACCATGCCCGCCGGGCTCGCCAATCGTGCCGGGTTCGTCGAGCACGAACTGCTGGACGACACCGAATCCCAACGCCTGCTCAGCTCTGAGTATCTCGCGCACCTGCGCAGTATCGCGCCCGCGGGACTGGATATCCGGATCGACGACCACTGGCACGACATGATCCACCCGGACCATGTCGCCGCGGGCAGCGTCCTGCCCATCATGCACGTGCGGCCCGACGGGGAAGTGCACGCGATGCCGATCTACGAGGGCACCGTCGGCAGCGTCCTCGATGAACCTCCGATGGTCCTGTGGGAGCGCGCACTCGCGCGCTGGTCCGATCCTTTCGTCGTCCGGACCCTCGCCTCCGTCCGCACCATGCGCGACTGGGCCGAAGCGGCCCGCCGCCTGGACTACCATTTCGCCGCGCCGGTCGACCGGGCGCGCCTGGACCGCCGCCCGGCCTTCACCCCCCTTGGCGTTCCTATCGCGAGCAAAGCTCCTGTCGCATAAGGCCTTTCTCGTCAGGTCAAGGATGCGGCGGCGGCCTCCAGGTCGTCGATGGTGCCGGACATGATGGTCCGGATGTGCGCGGTGAGGTGGTCGGTGGGCCAGTCCCACCACGCGACGGCGAGCAGACGCGCGATGTCGTTGTCGCTGTAGCGGGTTCGGATCAGGCGGGCCGGATTGCCGCCGACGATGCCGTAGTCGGGCACCGCGCCGGTGACCACGGAGCCGGTGCTGATGATCGCGCCGTGCCCGATCCGCGCACCGGGCATCACGGTGACGCCGTTGCCGAACCACACGTCGTTGCCGACCACGGTGTCACCACGATTCGGCAGGTCGGTGAGCAGGTCGAAGTGCTCCGCCCAGGACCCGCCCATGGTGGGAAAGGGAAACGTCGACGGGCCGTCCATCCGGTGGTTGGCGCCGTTCATGATGAACCGCGTGCCGGTGCCCAGCGCGCAGAACTTTCCGATGATCAGCTTCTCCGGCCCGTAGTGGTACAGCACATTGCGGGTTTCGAACGCGGTCGCGTCGTCCGGGTCGTCGTAATAGGAATAGTCCCCGACCTCGATCAACGGCGAGGTGAGCAGGGGCCGCAGTTGCACCACGCGCGGCTGGCCGGGCATGGGATGCAGCACGGTCGGGTCGGCGGGCAGCCGCACGGGACTGTCGGGCACGGTGGAACTCCTTCGGTGCGTGGGTAATCGGTCGATCAGACGGAGACGCAGGTCCGCAGGGCGAGATGCGCGCCCTGCCAGCGCGCGCGCAGCCGCCGATCGTGGCTGACGATCACGAGCGCGCCACGGTAGTCGGCCAAGGCTGTCTCCAACTCCTCGACCAGGCCGGGTGAGAGGTGGTTGGTGGGTTCGTCGAGCAGCAGCACGTCGACGGGCTCGGTGACCAAGCGCGCCAACGCGAGTCGCTGCCGCTGCCCCGTGGACAGATCCGCCACCCGCGCGGTGAGCCGGGTGCGGTCGAACAGGCCGAGCGACATCAACACCTCGGCGTGCTGATCGGCCCCACCGCCGCGGCCCCGGCCGAAGGCGGACAGCAGTGTCTCGCCGGGCGCGGCGGGCGGCGGTTCCTGCGCGAGATATCCGACCCGGCCGCGCCGCAGCACCGTGCCGCGATCCGGCGCGAGAGTGCCGGCCAGCACCCGCAGCAGCGTGGACTTGCCCGCCCCGTTCGGCCCGGTGATCAGCAGACGCTCGCCCGCCGCCACCGTGCCACTGGTCCGTTCCAGTCGGCCCTCGACCGCGACGTCCGTGGCCTCGAGCACCGCGCCCTGGGTTCGTCCCGCATGCAGTGCGGGCCGGAAGCGCAACGGTTCCGGCGGCGCCGGTACCGGTTCGGCGAGGTGCCGGCGCAACCGTTCCTCGGCGTTGCGGACCCGGCTCGCCAGTGATTGCTGGACCCGGCCGCCGGCGCGGTCGTAGCTCATCTTGTTGTTGTCCTTCATCGCCCGGCCCGGGGCGACGCGACGCGCGGTGGTGGCGGCGAACTCGCGCAGCCGATCGACATCGGCCTGCCACTGCGCGTGGGCTTGCACCCAGCGTTCCCGCGCCGCCGCTTTCTCGGCCAGGTAGCCCGCGTAGCCGTTGCCGTAGCGGACGACGCGCCGCCGGTCCGCATCGACCTCGAGCAGGGTGGTCGCGACCCGCTCCAGGAAGGTTCGGTCGTGCGACACCGTCACGGTGGTCCCGCGCCGGGTGCGCAGATGGTCTTCCAGCCAGGTCAGGGCGTCGTCGTCGAGGTGGTTCGTCGGCTCGTCCAGCAGCAGTACTTCCGATCCGGCGGCCAGCACCGCGGCCAGGCGCAACCGGACCTGTTCGCCGCCGGACAGTGCGCCGACAGTGCGCTCGCGCCGGACCAGTCCGAGACCGAGGCCGTGCAGCGCCCGTTCCACCCGCGCGTCCGCGTCGTAGCCGCCGCGCAGTTCGAAAACCGTGGTCAGCTCGCCGTATTCGGCCAGCCCCGATTCGTCGCCGGAGCCCATCGCGGACTCGAGCCGGCGCATCCGGTGCTCGATCGCACGGAGTTCACCCAGGGCGCGGTCGATGACCTGTTGCACGGTCAGCTGTGGTGGCAGGTACTCGTCCTGCGCGAGGTAGCCGACGCCGCCGTCGGCGTGGACGACGATCTCGCCCTCGTCGGGCTGTTCCCGGCCGGCGAGCAGCCGCAGCAAGGTGGTCTTGCCGGAGCCGTTCTCGCCGATGATCCCGGTGCGCTCGCCCGCGGCGAGCACACAGGTCACCTCATCGAGTACGCGACGGCCGTGGAAGGACTTGGTGACCGCGTGCGCGGTGATCTGGGTTGGCATGGGCACACTCCGAAGCATTCGAGGACGCGGTGACCGAGCACCGCAGGACCGGGTGAACACTTCGAATGACCATCGGCCTACCTCACTAGTGCGACGAATGTTGCGTTAATATGGTGCCACAGCCTGTCCCTCCAGAGCAACCGGGTCGTCGACATTGCCTCCTCCATCAGCTGATTCACCCCCGCGGCCGCGCCCGGGCGGCCGCACCGCGCGCATCCGGGATCAGGTCCTCGACGCGGTACGCGCGGAACTGACCGAGCACGGCTATGACGCGCTCACGGTCGACACCGTCGCCGCGCGCGCGGGCGTGCATCGCACCACGGTGTATCGCCGCTGGCGCGATGTGGCCGGACTGATCACCGACGTCTTCGCCGCGGCGAGCGATCTCGACTGGCAGCCGCGCGACACCGGCACCCTGCACGGTGACCTGACCGCACTCAACCAGGAGATCCAGGACTCGCTGACCGAGGAATCCTCCATCGCGGAGGCGCTGATCGCGGTCTCGTTCCGCTCCGCGGCGGCGGCCGACGCCCTGCGGCAACTATGGGAAGGCCGGTACACGCAATCGGAGATCGTGGTCGAACGCGCGGTCCGGCGCGGCGAACTCGAGCCCGGTATCGACGCCCGCGCCTTGCTGATCGCCGCGACCGCGCCGCTCTACCACCAGCTGATATTGCTGCGCACCCCACCCGATCCGGGCCTGCCCGCCCACGCCGCGGCGGCCGCCGCGCTGGCCGCGCGCGCGGGTGCGTTCAGGGAAACCGAAGGGGCTGCGGCTAAACCGCGTCGACGGCCAGCGTCCCGAACCGACTGACGTTGGCGTGATTGTGCCCGTCGGGACTGGTGATCACGACCTCGGACGGATTGGTCAGCGCGAGGCAGCAGTAGTTGTCACCGTCGCGCTGGATGCTGAGCGAGAGCAGCCGCCGCTCGGCGGACTGCTGCCACTCGTCGATCGCCTCGTACAGCCCACGCATGGACGGACTTTCGAAGTAGAGGAGATTGCGCTTGTTGGTGTCCGACATGAGACCGCCTCCATCCGCGTCGCGGGGAATCCGTGACGCCTCCCCGTCCATAGTGCGCTACACCGACATCCGGTCGTCGCCGAAGACGCTGCGGAACACGTCACCGCCGTGACTCGTGGCCACCGGCTCGCCTTCGACCACGCGGAAGGTGCGGGTACCGTCCGGCAACCGCTCGGCCCGCAAGAACAGCTCGGCCCCGGTCTGCCCGTCGTGGAACTCCCGGGCCAGATCGTAAAGATGGGTCACACAAACGATTTTCACGCCGGCATCGTGCAGCGCACGCAGGATCGGCCCGCCGATCTGGGTTCCTTCCCGCTCGTTCGTCGACGCGAAGGGCTCGTTGCACAGCAGCAGGGCGGTGGGCCGGATCGCATCGGTGATCTCCCGGATCCGCGCCAGCTCCTCTTTCAGCCTCCCGTAGGTCATGGTGGCGTCGTCCTGGGTCCGGAAGTGGGTGAAGATGCCGGAGCGCACATCCGCCGCGAAACTGTCCGCGAGCACGAACATTCCGGCTTGCAGCAGCACCTGGGCGAGGCCGACGCTGCGCAGAAAGGTCGATTTGCCACCGCTGTTCGCGCCCGTGACGAGGATCAGCGAACGCCCCGATCCGTCGACCGTGTTCGCACCGACCGGCGTATCCGAGGACAGGACCAGGGTGGGATCGCGTAATTCCCGGCAGCGCAGCTCAGCTCGGCCGACCGGCAGCGGCTCGGGGAAGCACAGCGGATACCCCGAGGCCGTCAACCGCTCGTGCAGGTTCACACAGCCGAGATAGAACGCCAGCTCGGTGCGCAGCGACCGGAGGAAATCGGCGATCAGATCCGTGGCGTGCGAAACGATTTCGGCCACCGGATACAGGCCGCGCCCGATCAGCCGGGCCAGGTACTCCGCCCCCTTCTCGTCCTGGCCGGGGATGGTGAAGCCGTGCCGCGCTCGCCGATCGCCGCCGAACAGGCCACGCCGCGCCGGTCGCGGTGGCTCGCGCAGCACGATGCCGACCGGCCGGTTCCCCGTACCGAGCCCGGCGCCCAGTGCTGTGCCGTGCTCGAAATGCAGTGCGTCGATGTGCGATTCGACCGCATCGAGCACTTCGTCCCGGAACGACGAGGTGACCAGCGCCGACAGTCGCGCGAAACCCGCCGACCGCAGGCCGAGGGCCGTGCATGCCGCACGCACCTGCCGGAGGTGGCCGATCAGTTCGGCGAGCGGTTCCAGTGAGAGATTCAGCTTGGCTCGCGGCGCACCAGCACGGCCGATCGTCCAGCGGCGCACGCTCTCGCTCGCGCCCACCAGCGCGTACAGGCGGCGGACCGCGGCCGGGTCGGCGAGGCAGTCGGCGAGCACTTCCTGGCGATACCTGATCGACGCCGGATCGGTCGACGCGTGCACCATGACCGACTCGACGCTCTCGCGCAGGAACGGATCACCGGCCGCCATCGCGTCGAACACGATGGCCAGCTCGAGATCCCGCACCACCGTCGGGCCGTGCCGCACCGTGTGGGCCCGAGCGGAATCCGGTTCCAGCAGCCCGACTCTCATCGCGCGATCCGTTCCGCTATCGCGGTGTAACCGAGTCCGAACAGATCCGCGATCGCGGCCGCGTGCGCCTTGCCGTCCGCTGGTCTGCGTACGATCCGGAAGGTGCGCGTGGTGGGATCGGCACCGACACCGGCCACCATGCTGACCACGGCCGGGTGCAGGTTCGCCAGCTCGTCGAGGAACGTGACATACACCGCGACCGCGCCTCGCTCGATGATCCGGCGCAGTACCGCACCGCCGATCTGCAGCGCGTCGGCCGTGGTGGTCGAGCTGAACGTCTCGTTCATGATGATCAGCGAGCGCGCGGTGCAGGCCCGGATCGCGCCGTGCACCTCGGTGAGTTCGTCGTGCAGCTTGCCCGCCGAGTGCTCGACGCTTTCGGTGCGCTCGAAATGGGTGGACAGGCGGTCGGCGAGCAAGAGCGTGGCACCGGCCGCGGGCACCGGACAACCGAGCGCCGCCAGATAGGCGAGCTGACCGAACATGCGGGCGAAGGTGCTCTTGCCGCCCTGGTTCGGCCCGGTGACCACCAGCACTCGCTCGCTGCCGACGAGCCGGAAATCATTGGGCACCACGGATTGCTCGGCGCCACGCAGTTGCACCGCCAACGCGAGATCGTATCCCCCGGTCACCGCGATCTCCTCGAACCGCTCGGTCAGCCGCGGACTGCTGAACGTGAACCCTTCGCCGGTCAAATGATCCACGAATTCGAGGAAGGAGAGATAGAACCGCAGCTCCTGATAGAACGATTCGACGGAGGGGTCCAGGAACTCGGGGTGCGCGGCGCAGAACTGCGCCAGCTCGGTGAATTCGGCCGGGAACAGTTCAGCGACACGGTCGGTGATCTGTTCTTCCACGTAATGCACTGTGGTGGAAAGGATTTCCGGCGGAGCGGGATCGGGACGGAACCCCTGCACGAGCGGCGCGAAGGCCTGCTCGACGGTCGCACTGTAGTCCTGCGCGTTGTCGTCCCGAGCCACCGCGACCTGCTGGCCGTCGATGGAGATGGTGTAGCGGACGGCGTCGAGCCGGGTCTGGACACGCGTCGCAGCGGCCATCAGCTTCTCGAATTGGTCAGTGGCCAAGTATGTTTCGAGATAGGCCTGCCAACTCCGCAATCCCCGTGAGGTGCCGGGCACGGTCGAAAGCGCCGCACTCAGCGCCCGCAATGCGCTGCCGTAGCCGACCACCGCATCGAGATACAGCCGGTGTTCGGTGCGGCGATGCGGCTGTTCGGCCGACGCGGTCGCGAACGCGTGCACGATACGCAGCCGCGTCGCGAATGCTTCGAAGAGTTCGCGCAGCTCCGCGCGACCGAGATCGCGAAATATCTCCTGCCGGAACGTCACGGTGTCCAGATCGGTCACCGGCGCGCGGACATAGCGCGCCAATATCGGATCCCCGCGGGTCACGATGCTGAAGATTTCCTCGAGATTCAGGTCCCGCACGGTCTGCGCGTCGACGGCCAGGGCCGCCCGGCTGCCCGCAGGCCACAGGATGCTGCCGAATCGAGACATCGATGCCCCCTCGCTCATCGTCGGTGATCAGCCGCTTATATCACCTAACTCATTTGCTTTACGGGCATATTTACGGCATCTTTACGGGTAGGTGCGCCGGGAAGTCTGGTCGGCAAACCCGGCCCGCGCACGCGGGGCGGGTCGATCGACGTTGGGAGACACCGATGTTCACCACGCTTCGCGACGAAAACGGCGCCGCCCTCGATTACGTGACGATGGCGCTCGGCTGGGATCCGGTCCGCGCGGGCCGCTGGTTCGGCGCCCCCGGCAAAGACATCGACCTCAACGCATCGGCGCTGCTCTTCGCCGGCGATCAAATCGCCGATGTCGTCTACCACGAACAGTTGAGCTCGCGCGACGGCGCGGTGCGCCATCTCGGCGACAGCACGACCGGCGAGGGCAAGGGCGACAACGAGATCATCACCGTCGATCTGACCAGGATGACGCCCGAGATCACCGCCGCGGTCTTCATCGTGACCTGCTACACGGGCCAGACCTTCGAGCAGATCGAGAATGCGTTCTGCCGCCTGATCGACAGCGTGTCCGGCATCGAACTCGCCCGCTTCGACCTGAGCGCCGGTGGCTCGCACACCGGCCTGGTGATGTGCAAGGTCTACCGCAGCGACGGGGTGTGGCAGTTCGAATCGATCGGCGAGACGATGCGAGCGGAGCACCCCGCCGAAGCGGTACCGCTGGTGCGCGAGTTGCTCGCGACCAGGATCTAGCGATGTAGCGCGCGGAAGACGCGATACAGTTCGGCTTTGTCCTCGAAGCCGATACCCGGTGTGTCGGTGAGCCGGATCCGGCTGTGTTCGATCACGGCGGAGTCGGCGAAACCGCCGGTGGGTTGGAACTCACCGGGATAGGACTCGTTGCCGCCGAGCCCCAGGGCGGCGGCGATGTGCAGCGAGAACTGGTGCCCGCCATGGGGAATGCACCGCCGGGGCGACCAGCCGTGCGCGCGGAGCAGGTCCTGGATGCGCAGGTATTCGACCAGACCGTAGCCGAGCACCGGGTCGAACTGGAGGTAGTCCCGATCGGGTCGCATCCCCGCGTACCGGATGAGGTTGCGGGCGTCCGCGAGCGAGAAGAGGTTTTCCCCGGTCGCCAGCGGCTCCCGGTACTGCTCGGAAAGCCTTGCGTGCAAATCGAAGTCGAGTGGATCACCCGGCTCCTCGTACCAGAACAGACCGTAGGGCGCGAGGGCACGGCCGTACGCCAGCGCGGTGTCGAGATCGAATCGGCCGTTCGCGTCGACGGCCAGCCGCGACCCGTCGCCGTCGAGCACCTCGAGCACCGCCTCGACCCGCTTGACGTCGTCGGCCAGGCTCGCACCGCCGATCTTCATCTTCACCACGTCGTAACCCTGGTCCAGGAAGCCGCGCATCTCGTCTTGCAGCTGCGTCAGGCCCTTGCCCGGCGCGTAGTATCCGCCTGCGGCATAGACGAATACGTCCGCGTCCGGAGCACCGAGTCCGTAATGCCGGACTAGCCATTGATAGAGCGGTAGCCCGGCCAGTTTCGCGGCGAGATCGAACAGTGCCATGTCGATCACGCCGACGGCGACCGACCGTTCACCGTGGCCGCCCGGTTTCTCGTTGCGCAGCATCACCTCCCACGCCTTGGCCGGGTCGATCGCCTGTCCGTCGGCGGTGCGCAGGTCGTCCGGTTCGGCCCGCAGCAGACGGGGAATGATCCTGCGGCGCAGGATTTCGCCCGCGCTGTAGCGGCCGTTGGAATTGAATCCGTATCCGACGACCGGTTCGCCGTCCCGGATCACGTCGCTGACCACCGCGACGACAGAACAATCCATGGCGCTGAAATCGATGAACGCGTTGCTCATCGAAGAACTGATCGGTACGACACCCTCGTGGATGGCGACGATTCGGGGCATTACTTCTCTCCTACCGTAGTTTTCGGGCGCGACCACCCGATGGTGCGAGCGGCCAGTTCACGATCGAGGCCGCCCGGTTCCCAGCGGGCGATGACGACGGTCGCGACCGCGTTGCCGAGCACATTGGTGAGCGCTCTGATGAGCGAAAGGAAGCGATCGACCGAAAGGACCAGCGCCAGACCCGCGATCGGCACCAGGCTCGTCGCGGCGACCGTGTTCGCCAGCGTGATGAACGCCGAACCGCTGATCCCCGCAGTGCCTTTCGACAGCACCAGGAAGACGAGGAACAGACCGAGCTGATCGCCGAAGGTGAGCGGGATGCCGTAGACCTGGCCGATGAAGACCACGCAGATGGGGATGACCACCGCGACTCCGTCCAAGTTGAACGAGAATCCGGTCGGCACCACCAGACCCACCACGCTGCGCCGGCAGCCGACCTGTTCCAGCCGCTCCATCAGTTGCGGCAGCACCGCTTCCGAGGACGAGGTGCCGAGCACGACCGCGAGTTCCTTGCGCAACACCGTGATCAACCGGAGCAGCGAGAAACCGGCCAGCACCGAGACACCGCCGAGCACGACGACGATGAAGATCACCAAGGCCAGCGCCGACACCGCGACCAGCTTCATCAACGCGGTCAAGGTTTCCGGTCCGTACTTGCCCACCGTCGCCGCCACCGCGCCGAACGTGCCGATCGGGGCGAGCAGCATGATCATGCCGATCATCCGGAAGAAGACCTCGGTCAGTTTCACGCAGCCGTCCATGATGGGCCGGGAGATCTTGTCCGGCATGCGGATCAGTGCGATCGCGAACAGCACCGCGAAGATCAGCACCTGGATGATGCTGCCGGTGGCGAACGCGTTGACGGCGTTGTCCGGCACCATGTTCAGCAGAAAGGCGCCGAACGAGTTGTCCTTCTCCCCGCCCGCGACATAGCTGGACAGCTCGCTGGACGCGTGCGCGGGCGGTGCGACGCCCGCACCGGGCCGCAGTAGATTCACCGCCGCCAACCCGATCAGCATGCCGATCGTCGTGACGATCTCGAAGTAGATCAGCGCGCGGGCCGCGATCCTCCCGACCGCTTTCATGCCGCCGGTCGCGACGATCCCGGTGACCATCACCAGGAAGACGATCGGGGCGATGAGCATTTGGATCAGCGCGATGAACGCCTTCGCGATCGGCTGCATAGCTGCCGCCGCATCCGGCGTGACGATCCCGAAGATCGCCGCGACGATGGCCGCGACGAGCACCTGAAAACTGGTGTTGGTGGCCAGCCTGCGCCACCGCGGCGGACGCCCGGTCGATTCCGGCGCGGCCTCGATTGCCGTGTTGCTCATGGGAATCGCCGCGCATCACGGGACGCGGGTGGCACGCAGCGCGGCCCGGTCGACCGTCAGGCCGAGGCCGGGCCGATCCGGCACCGAAAGCCGGCCGTCGACCGGCTTCGGCGCGTCGGGGAACAGGAGTTCACCGACCTGGACCATGCCCAGGTGCCATTCGAGAATCCAGCCGTTCATCAGTCCGGCCAGGGTGTGCAGGTTGAACAGCGGCCAGCCGCCGCCGTGCGCGATCGGCAGGTTGTAGATCTGCGCCAGGTGCGCTGCCTTGCGCGCCTCGGTGAAACCGCCGCAGTAACAGACATTCGGTTGCAGGATGTCCACGGCCTGGCGCTCGACGAGTTCGCGCAGCCGCCACCGATGTCCCTCCATCTGCCCGGCGGCCAGCGGAATTCGGGTGTGCGCGCGCAGATCCGCCATGGCGCGGGCATCGTTCTGGTGCAGCGGTTCCTCGAACCAGGTCAGGTGCGCGTCTTCGACCGCGCGGCAAAGGTATCCGGCCTCGGCGGGGGTGAAAAGGTAGTTGGCGTCGATCATCAGGTCGATGTCGTCGCCGACGGCCGCGCGCACCGCGTTGATCCGTGCGGCGTCCTCGCGCCAGCCACCCTTGTCCACCGCCACCACGAGTTTCAGCGCGGTGAAACCTTGATCGAGTTGCAGTTGTGCTGCGGCGGTGAGTGTTTCGCGATCGTACTGCGGGAAGCCGAAGGTCACGTAGACCGGGACATCGGTGCGTGCGCCGCCGAGCAGGCTCGCGACCGAACGCCCCGCCGCCTTGCCTTTGATATCCCAGAGCGCGATGTCGAGCAGTGACAGGGCGCTGGACACCACGCCGGTCATGGCACGGGGATTGAGACTGCGCCACACCCGCTGATGGATCGCCTCCAGTTCACGCGGGTCCATATCGACCACGACCGGTAGGAAGTGTTGCTCCAGGGCCACGACCACGGCCCGGGACAGGAAGTGACCGGTCAGGGCCACCCCGGTCACCCCGTCATCGGTTTCGACCTCGCAGAAGACGAACTCGCGCTGTTCCTCGCGGCCGTAGCCCTGCACTCGCTCGGTCAGCAACGGCACCTCGATCGTGGTGGTGTGCACGCTGGCCCGGATGTCTTTGATTTTCATTCCGTCCTCCTTCAGTTCGCTCGGACGGTGCACCGAGTCTGCGCGCGCAAATCGTCAACTGTCAACGATTTGCAATTTGCGATCGGCTCTGCGAGACTGCCGTGTTGTTGTGTGTGCGGTGAGCGAAGGGGCCGGGTGACGATGCCGGAAGAGACGCAGGCGATATCGGCGCTGCAGCGCCGGGTGGCCGAACATCAGGCCAGTTCCCTGCTGCAGTTGATCGCCGACGAACTAGAGCAGATGATCATCACCGGCGCGCTCTCCGGCGGCGACCGGATCAACGAGTCGTCCCTCGCCGCGCGGCTCGGGGTCAGCCGCGGCCCGGTGCGCGAGGCACTGCGTCAGCTCGAATACGGCAAGCTGGTCGAATTCCGCACCAACCGAGGCATGTTCGTGCGCGAGGTCTCGGTGACCGAGGCCGCCCAGCTCTACGACATCCGGGCCAGCCTGTTCGGCCTGGCCGGCCGTTTGGCCGCCGAACAGGTCACCCCCGAGCAAGTGCGCGAGTTACGCACCAAAGTGGATCGGCTCCAAGCCGCCGTCCCCACTGTCGACGACTACTACCCCCGCAACGTCGACCTGCACCGCGCCCTCGTCGCCTTGTCCGGCAACCCCCGCCTCGTCAGCCTCTACGACGACGTCTCCAAAGAACTCCACCTGTTCCGCCGTCACGGCCTGGAAACCGACGCCGCCCGCCACCTCTCCAACGACCAACACGCCGCCATCCTCGACACCCTCGCCGCCGGCGACACCACCACCACCGCCCACCTGATGGAAGCCCACATCCTCTCCGGCAAAGACCGCATGCTCGCCGCCGTCCACAGCTAGGCCTGCTAGGGGCGCTGCTTCGGCGTGTTTCGCTGGGCGAGTCGGAGGGTCACAGACCTATCTGTCGCTTGGTTTCCTTGCGTTTGGGCTTGTTGGCTGGCTACCGAAGTTCGGCGAGCCCAGTTCGGTGTCCCTGCTGCGGGCATTATGTGGATGATGCTGAGCACGTTAGGTGGGGTTCCCGGCTTCAGGTGCAGGTCAGGTGCGTGGCGTCGTGTTCCGGCGTGGTCGTCTGGCTGTGGTGCTGTTCTCGAGCGGTTCTTGACGAGGGATCTGCGGTGTCGCGTGGGTGTCGTTGGGGCTCGGGGTGTTTGGCCGGAGTCGACTGGGGCGGGCGCGAACGGTGCCCACTCTTCAGCGATCTCTGGTGGCGCGCACCCGCAGTTGTGCGCGGGTGAATCCAGGCTCACAGACCTTCCGTCGCTTGGCCGACCGCTAAAGATCCACACCACTTCTCGGAATCCGCACCGCTTCTAGCAGCCCAGAAAGGGTGTAAATCCCGAGAGCTGGTGTAAATCCTGCCCAACCCCACCTATCTGTGGCTTGGTACAGACCAACCGGGCTGCTACCCGACCGCTCTCTTCGCCCGAGCCGCTCGAGACGCAACCACAGCCGGATGACCACGCCGGGACACGACCCCGCGCACCTGACCTGCGCCTACAGCCGGGTACGGCACACGACGCGCCCAGCACTATCCAGGTAACTCCCGCGGCAGGGACACCGAACTGGGCTCGTCACACTTCGGCAGCCAGCCAACAAGCCCAAACGCAAGGAACCCCAACCAAACTCGCCCACACCCCCTCAGGACTCGGCAAGGAGCAGATGCAGGGAGGCTGCGGCGGTGAGGAGGGCGTGGGAGCGGGAGGTGAGCGCGGCGTCGCGGGCGGCGAGCGCAGCGTGCACGTCGGCAGCGTCGTGGGCCCGGCGTAGTTCCGGAAGAACGTTGCGTAACTGCGGGATTCGATAGCCGGCGCGCCGGAGCTGGTGGACGATGCGCGCGTCACGGACCTGGCTCGGGGTGTAGCGGCGCGCGGTTCGGTCACGGTCGGGGACGACGAGACCTGCAGCGTCCCAATACCGTAGCGTCGACGCGCGGACGCCGAGTGCACCGGCCAGCTCCGACACCGTCATCGAATCGGAATCGCGCACGGCCGCAATCGGTTCGGCGGCGATATCGTCGGCGGCCGCTTTGGCGTGCGCGAGTTCGATGCGTTCGGTGTGCAGCCGGGCGTGTGCGGCGTCGAGCTGGGCGAGGGCTTCGGCGAAGGAACCGGTGTGCACAGTGCGGAGAACCTGTTTGGCCGCCACCGGCCCCGCGCCCGCGGCGAGTGCACGATAGGCCAGTGCGGCGTGCAGGTGCGCCTCGCGATAGATCCGATGCCCCGTCGGGGTGCGCTCGGCAGGCGGCAGCACACCGTCGCGTTCGAGATTGCGGATCTGCTGTACCGAGTACCCCGCCCGACGGGCGACGTCGACGGTGCGCATGACCGGCGAGTTGAGGTTTTTCACGCAGAACTCCTCGTTACTGCGACCCAGGTCCACACAAGCACTTCAATGAGACGCTCGAACCTATGACGATAGACGAGATCATCGACCTGCTCACCGACCTCGACGGCATCCTTGTCCTGGCCCCGGGTCCGGGCGACGGCACCCCGGAGATCGCCTGGGGCGACAAGTTCTTCTACTACTCCCCCGACGGCGTCGTCCCGACCAACACCCAGCCGTTCGCCACCGTCGTCACCAAGGACTATCCCGACGATCAGAATTCTCGCCTGAACCGCCCGAACGCCTTCCGCCTCAACATCTCCGTCGGTAAGGACACCTTCACCGAGACCCTCGGCTACCCGCCCCGCGAGGTGCCCGCCGACCTCGACTACAGCAGCACCGACATCTTCCTCCCACACCCCACCTACGCCGCCGCGGCCTGGATCTGCGTCGTCGATCCCGCTGCCCGGACCAGCGATTCGGCCCGCCGGTTCCTGCGCACCGCCTACGACCGCGCACGGTCCCGCTACGAGCGACGCCCAGCAACCGGATAGCTCGCCAGGTCAGCTCGCCGAACCGCCGTAGCCCGAACCGCCGTAGCGCAGAACGAAGCGGCGCAGGATCTGTTTGGGTGCGGTGATGGATTCCTGGTGGCCGAGGCGGGTGAGATAGTCGGCCTCATCCGGGTCGAAATAGCCTGCGTGGCGGTATATCTCGATGCGCAGGGCAAGGCCGTCGCCATCCAGTTCGGGGTGGAACTGGGTGGCATAGACATTGCGCCCGACACGGATCATCTGGACCGGGCAGTCGGCCGAACCGGCGAGCAGGACCGCCTCGGGCGGCACCGCCTGGCACGCCTCCTTGTGCCCGACGAAGGCCCGGAAGGTCTGCGGAATCCCTTGGAGCAGTATGTCTTCGCGGGCCTCGCCGGTCAGTTCGATGGTCTGCGCGCCCGCGGTCTCGCCGTAGTTCTCGGTGCTGACCGTGCCGCCCAGCACATCCGCGAGCACGCTGAGCCCGTAGCAGGCCCCGAGGTAGGGGAAGTCACGGCTGACCACCTCGGTGAGCAGCTTCTTCAACGCGGGCTCGAAGCGCCGTTGATAGTCGTACTTTTCGGCGTCGGAACTACCGACATTGCTGGGCCCACCGCCGACGATGACCGCGGCGTAGTCGTCGAGGGTGAGGTCGGGGAAGCCCTCCTCCATCCGCACGCGCACCACCGCACCGGCGTCGAGTTCACCGGCCCGCAGGATGGCGTGGTATTCGTCATCCGCGGCGGCCCGCTCGGGCCGCAGTTGCAGCAGCAGGAAAGGCTTGGCCATGCACCGATTGTGCAAGACCGGCGGCCGGAAGGGAGCCCCCCGGCTGTCGGCGTGTTCGGACCGGACGACGACTCCGGCGCAGCGGCACGGGTCAGGCCGGGACCGCCGCCGCGAAAGCGCCGCCGACGGACGGCCCGACTGGTAGACATGCCGATATGAGCAGCTACGTTGTGACCGAGCAGCGAGCTCGGATCGGGTATCTCACGCTGAACCGTCCCGATCAGCGGAACCCGTTGTCCGCCAACATGATGGCCGAGCTCACTGCCGCGTTGCGGGAATTCGGCGGCAGTAGCGAAGTCGCCGTGGTGGTGATCCGGGCGGCGGGCCGCGCCTTCTGCGCGGGTCACGATCTCGGCGAGCTGGTGGACCGTTCGCTCGACGACGAACGCGCCCTCTTCGCCGCCTGTATCGAATTGATGCAGACGATCCAGCAGATCCCGCAGCCGGTGCTCGCGTCCGTGCAAGGGCCCGCCGTCGCCGCCGGATGTCAGCTCGTCGCCACCTGCGATCTCGCCCTGGCCACTCCCGACGCCGTTTTCGGGACGCCCGGGGTTCGGATCGGCCTGTTCTGCTCGACGCCGATGGTCGCGGTGAGCCGGGCCATCGGCCGCAAACGAGCCATGCAACTGCTGCTGACCGGCGCCGTGATCGATGCGCCGACCGCCGCGGACTGGGGCCTGATCAACGACGTGGTCCCGGCCGACGCCCTGGCCGCGCGCACCACCGAACTCGCCGAGTCGATCGCGCAGGCCAGCCCGTCCACCCTGCGCATCGGCAAACAAGCCTTCTACCACCAGATCGACCTGCCGCAACCCCAGGCCTACGAGCAGATGGGCGAGGTGATGGCGACCAATGCCATGACCTGCGACGCGCAGGAGGGCATGCACGCGTTCCTCGAGAAGCGCACACCGGTCTGGCGCGGGTATTGAGCGCCGCTGCCGCCGCATGCCGTACCGTGCCCGCTGTCGACAACTGACAGTTGTGAAAGGACAGCCCGGGTGGAACTGGACCTCGGTGCGGTGCGCGCCTTCCTCGCGATCGCCGATCACCAGCATTTCGGCGACGCCGCGGACCAACTGAAACTGACCCAGCAGGCGATCTCCAAGCGCATCGCGAAACTCGAAGCGAGCCTGGGCACCACGCTGCTGCGACGCACCCGCACCGGGACCGGCCTGACCGAGGTCGGCGCGGCCTTCCTGCCCCAGGCCCGGGCCCTGCTCGCGCTCGCCGACCAGGCCACCGCGGCGGTGCGCGAACGGGAGCGCCCGCTGCGCGTGGACGTGCTCGGAACTCGGCTCGCGGCAACGGAATTGATCCGATCCTTCCATGCGGACCAGCCCGATTTCGAGATCGACATCATCACCTCCAGCGGTCTGCGCAGCGGATTACCCGCCCTCGTCAACGGCACGATCGATGTCGCGTTCGCCCGCGCGATCGGTCCGCTGGACCCCGTGATCACCCATATTCCCGCCTATTTCGAGCCGCTGCACATCCTCGTCGGCCGCAAGCACCCGCTCGCGACCCGCCGTCAGGTCCGCCTGCGCGAGCTGGCGGATTCGATCGCCCGGATGCCGAGCAACGTGCCGGGCAGCGAATGGGCCCGGTTCTACGACGATCTCGCCGGGGCTTTCGGCCTCACCATCGATACCACCGGCCCCGACTTCGGCTTGGATCATCTGCTCGACGACATCGCCCGCACCACGGACAGTTACGTGTTCACCGGCGAACGTCTGCGCGCCCCTTGGCATCCGGAGATCGTGCAGCTTCCCGTCGTCGATCCCGCACCCGGCTACCCCCATTCGATGCTGTGGCATCGCGACAACCATCGGCCCGCGCTGCGGCACCTCGCCGACTACGTCGCGGCCGGGTTCCGCCCCTTCGATCCGCGAACCCAGTGGCTGCCGCCGGCCGAAGCCGGCGGCGGACGCTGGGCCGACAACTGATGGTTGTCCCGCAACGCCTGTCGATTGTTTGACGCCCCGCACCCCCTCGGCTCGAATAGGGCGATCCGAACCCGGGTCGCAGCCTTGGAGGGCGTCTGTTGTCTTCGTTCGTTCACCTGCACGTGCACACCGAGTACTCGATGCTCGACGGCGCGGCGAAGATCAAGCCACTGTTCGACGAGGCGGACCGACTCGGCATGACCGCGGTGGGCATGACCGACCACGGCAACATGTTCGGCGCGGACGAGTTCTATCAGCACGCCACGAAAGTCGGCATCAAGCCGGTCATCGGCATCGAGGCCTATGTCGCGCCCGGCAGCAGACTGCACAAGAAGCCGGTGTTCTGGGGTCAGTCGGGCCAGCGCGGCGCCAACGGAGAAGGCATCGGCGGCGATGTCTCGGGCGGCGGCGCGTACACCCACATGACGATGCTCGCGCGCACCGCGCAGGGCCTGCGCAACCTGTTCGCGTTGTCCTCGCTGGCGAGCATGGAGGGCCACTACCGCAAACCGCGGATGGACCGCGAGCTGATCGCCCGGCACGCCGCCGGAATCATCGCCACGACCGGATGCCCCTCGGGCGAAGTGCAGACCCGGCTGCGCCTGGGACAGCACGCGGAGGCGCTGCAGGCCGCCGCCGACTATCGCGATATCTTCGGCAGGGACAGCTTTTTCGTGGAGTTGATGGATCACGGCCTGCCGATCGAGCGATCGGTGCGCGACGGACTCCTGGAGATCAGCCGCAAACTCGATCTACCGCCGCTGGCCACCAATGATTCGCACTACGTGCGTAAGGATCAGGCCGAGGCCCACGCCGCGCTGCTGTGCGTACAAGCCGGGAAGACCCTGAACGATCCGACCCGGTTCAAATTCGACGGCGACGGTTACCACCTGCGTTCGGCCGAAGAAATGCGCGCCTACTGGGACGTGCAGGTACCCGGCGCGGCGGACAACACCGTCGTGATCGCCGAGCGGGTCGAATCCTATGCCGAGGTGTGGCAACACCGAGATCGGATGCCGGTCTACGCGCCGCCTCCTGGCCACGAGGTGAACTCGTGGTTCCACGCGGAGGTCATGCGCGGTCTGGCCCGGCGATTACCCGGCGGGGTCACCGAGGAGTACCGGCACCGGGCGGAATTCGAGATCGGCATCATCGTCGAGAAGGGCTTTCCCGCGTACTTCCTGATCACCGCCGATCTGATGGAACACGCACGCGCCGAGGGCATTCGGGTGGGACCGGGCCGTGGTTCGGCGGCCGGATCGCTGGTGGCGTACGCGATGGGCATCACCAACCTCGATCCGATCGTGCACGGACTGCTGTTCGAACGGTTCCTGAATCCCGAGCGCATGTCCATGCCCGATATCGACATGGACTTCGATGATCGCCGGCGCGGCGAGATGGTGCGCTACGCGACCGAGAAGTACGGCGCCGACCGGGTGGCCCAGGTGATCACCTTCGGCAAGATCAAAACCAAAGCGGCCATCAAGGATTCGGCGCGCGTGCACTACGGCCAAGCCGGTTTCGCGATCGCGGACCGCATCTCCAAGGCCCTGCCGCCGCCGGTCGCCGCCAAAGATATTCCGCTGTCCGGTATCACCGATCCGGCGCACGAGCGCTACCCGGAGGCGGCGGAGGTGCGCGCGCTGCTCGACACCGATCGCGATGTCGCCACCATCATGGACACCGCGCGCGGCCTCGAGGGGCTGATCCGCAATGCGGGCGTGCACGCGTGCGCGGTGATCATGTCCGCGGAGCCGCTGCTGCACGTGGTGCCGCTGTGGCGGCGCGAGGACGGCGCGATGATCACCGGCTGGGACTACCCGTCCTGCGAGGCCGTCGGGCTGTTGAAGATGGACTTCCTCGGACTGCGCAATCTCACCGTGATCGGCGACGCGATCGACAACATCCGGGCCAATCGCGGCGAGACGGTCGATCTCGACACGCTGGGCGCCGACGACGCGAAAACCTATGCGCTGCTGGGCCGCGGCGAGAGCCTGGGTGTGTTCCAGCTCGACGGCGCCGCGATGCGCGATCTGCTCCGGCGGTTGATCCCCACCGGATTCGAGGACATCGTCGCGGTCAACGCGCTGTATCGGCCGGGACCGATGGCGATGAACACGCACAACAACTACGCCGACCGCAAGAACGACCGCCAACCGATCGTGCCGATCCATGCCGAACTCGCCGAGCCGCTGCGCGACATCCTCGCCGAAACCTATGGCCTGGTGGTGTATCAGGAGCAGATCATGCAGATCGCGCAGCGCGTCGCCGGATTCTCGATGGGCCGCGCGGACGTGCTGCGCCGGGCGATGGGCAAGAAGAAGCTCGACGTGCTGGAGAAGGAGTTCGAAGGCTTCCGAGCGGGCATGCGGGACAACGGATTCTCCGACGAGGCGGTGCAGGCTCTGTGGGATACCGTGCTTCCGTTCGCCGGGTACGCGTTCAACAAATCGCACGCGGCAGGCTACGCACTGGTCGGCTATTGGACGGCCTACCTCAAGGCCAACTATCCCGCCGAATACATGGCGGCACTGCTGACTTCGGTCGCCGACAACAAGGACAAGTCGGCCGTCTATCTGTCCGAGTGCCGTCAGCTCGGCATCAAGGTGCTGGCGCCGGACGTCAACGAGTCCTCGCTGCGGTTCGCCGCGGTCGGCACCGACATCCGGTTCGGGCTCGGCGGCGTCCGCAACGTGGGCGCCAATGTGGTCGAGTCGATCATCGAAACCCGCACGCAGAAAGGGCAATACGCGTCGTTCGCGGATTTCGTCGAGAAGTCCGAGCTGGTCTGCTGCAACAAGCGCGTGCTGGAATCGCTGATCAAGGCGGGTGCGTTCGATTCGTTCGGCCACCCCCGCAGGGCGCTCGCCGATATCCACGAGGACGCGGTGGACGCCGTCACCGGACTGAAGCGCCGGCAGGCGATGGGCCAGTTCGATCTGTTCGGCGATGGCGACGCAGAGTCCGAATCATCTTCTCCCCTGGCGCATCTGAGTTTCGACGCACCGGAATGGCCGCGCGACGAATTGCTCGGGCTGGAACGCGAAATGCTGGGCCTGTATGTCTCGGGCCACCCGCTCGACGGTGCCGATCACCTGCTGCGCAAGCACGCCCCGAAGCCGATCGCGGCGCTGCTCGCCAATCCGCCGCGGGACGGGACCGTCACCATCGCGGGCATGATCTCGGCGCTGGAGCGACGCGTCAACAAGAAGGGCGAGAGCTGGGCGATCGCGGTGATCGAGGACCTCGATGCCGCCGTGGAGGTGCTGTTCTTCCCGAAGAGCTACAGCGTGTTCGCCGCGGATCTGATGGTGGACGCGGTGGTGGTCGTCGAGGGACGGGTGAACTGGCGAGAGGACAAACTGGCGCTGTTCGGCGCGCACCTGGCCGCACTGGACGTGGCCCACCTGGACGAGCACCGGCGGCAGGCACCCCTGACGCTGGAGATCAACGCCCGCAACACCGATCGCGACAGCGTGCGGGAACTGAAGTCGGTACTGCTGGCCCATCCCGGCGGCACGCCGGTACATCTCGCGCTGTGCTACCGGCAGCGGCGGACCATGCTGGCGATCGACGACTATCCGGTCACCGTCAGCCCGGCGCTGCTCGGTGAGCTACGCGCGGTCCGGGGCGTCAAAGTCCTGACCTGAGCGCCGCGCACCGGCGGATCGGCGCGACAAGGTTCGACCAACGGTCCGAGATCTTCCCCTGCGCGGCGGCGTCGGCCATTCTCAGTCAGTTGAGACATCCGACGTTCGAACCCGTCCGGGGGTGGCGTGAACACGAGAAATGGTCACCGGCGGCTCCGGTCGGCGCAGAGCGCCGGATGGCATGTGACGCAAGAGGATTCGGTGACCGATGCACCGGTTCCGCAGATCACCGTGGTGCTGGCCGACCAGCACGCCGTGGTCCGTGCGGGTCTGCGTTCGATGCTGGCCACGGTCGCCGAATTCACCATTGTCGGGGAGGCGGCGACGGTCAGCGAACTGACCCGGCAGGCGCTGCGCGAGCGACCGGACGTGGTGGTGCTCGGCCTGCTGTTGTCACAGGAGCGCACCCACCGGGTGATCGCCGACATCCTGCGCTCCTGTCCGGGACTGGCGGTGCTGGTGTTCGGTATGGACGAGGACGACGGCGCCGTGCGGGCCGCGATCAACGCGGGCGCGCGCGGTTATGTCGACAAGTCGAGCACCGCGGAAGGCATCGTCCGGGCCGTGGCCGGCGCGGCCGCCGGATGGGCGGTGTTCAGCCCGGGTAGCGCGGCGGCGCTGGCGCGGATCACCGCGCAGCCGGCCACGGTGGAGGTCGTCGCGTTCGCCGATCTCACCGTCCGTGAACGCGAGGTGCTCGAGCTGGTCGCGGCCGGTCTGTCCAACGCGGCGATCGCGGGCCGGCTGCATCTGGCCTCCAAGACGGTGAGCAACTACCTGTCGGCGATCTTCCTCAAGCTCGGGGTGTGCGATCGCGCGAACGCGATCCTGCGCGCGCGGGAGGCCGGCTTCGGGGTCGCGCTCAGCTGAGCGCTATCGGTGCGTGCCGCAGGCTTTCCCTGGTCCGCCACAGCAATCCGAGCACCCGCTGCTCCGGCGGATGCCCGCAGCCGAGCAGCCTGTTGCAGTGCATGTGCACGAAACTGCGCACCAGTTCCGGTCGCGACCTGGTGAGTTCACCCCGGTCCGCGAGCAGGTCGAGCCGGGATACCGCTGCCTGCAGCAGAATTCGGCGACGATCCAGTATCTCGGCGACAGCGGAACCGCCTGGCTGACTCGCCAGCCAACGCCGATCGCCGAGCAGTGATCTGAATGTCGCATTCTCTCTTCGGTATTCGTCCGCGGTGGCGCGCCGCTCGAGCACGCCGTGCCGATACAGGTCGATGTGCTCGGCCTCGCTCAGGCCGAACGCGGTGACCAGGTCGTCCACCGTGACCATCCCCAGCAGCGTGCGGTCCAGCGTGACGATGCGCCGATCGACCAGCGCGAGCAGCTCCAGCACCGCCGCGCTGTCGGCGGCGAACAGGTCCTCGGCCACCGCGGTCCCCGCCGGGCCGCCGTAGCGTTCCACCTCCTGGTCGTAGGTGTCCACCGACACGCGGCGGCAGAACCCGTCGGCGACCAATCGCGCCCCCCAGCGCAACAGCGCGGGCGCCAGCCGATCGGTCAGCCGATCCGGGTCACCGTGCCAGCGGATCCGCAGGTGCGGGTCGGGATCGGTGTAGCGCAGGAAGAACCAGTTGTCGGCCGCACCGTCCGCGACGGCCTGCGCGCAGAAGTCCCGGATCTGCTGCGCGAGCAGATCCTCCTCGAACGTCGGCACGTGATACAGCTTGGCGAACAGCCAATCGCTGCCCGGCGGCCGCAACCGCGCCGCCGAGGTGGCCGACGGCGCCGAACGCGCCTGCCCGCGAACGGGTTCGGGTTCGATGGCGGTGCGCACCAGCGGCACCACCAGCTCACTGAGGTAGTGCCCGTCGGGGCCGGGCAGCCACGCGTGCCCGGGCCCGGGTAGTGCTTCCTCCAGATACAGCTTGCCACCGGGTGTCCGCCGGGCCTCGTCCCGGATCTGCTCGACCTGATCCGGGGCGTCCAGGTCGAGCAGCAGACGATGGTCTGCCATCGCAAGATACAGCTGGCGTGGTGGCTGCCAGCGCTGCCGCCACGCGGCGAAGGCGGCCGCGAACGAGGTCGCCGATTTCGGCGCCAGGTCGTCGGCGGGCAAACGCCACCGCGCCGGCGCCAGCACGACCCGGCCGGCCTGCACCCGCGGCAGAAACGGGAAACCGGTCGCCGGGCCCCAATCGAAGGTCATCGGCACCGGCCTGCCGTCCCGGTTGATCTCGTCGAGAAACCGCACCACCGCGGGCGCCACCTGGGCGTTGAGCATGTGCCCGGCACAGGTGACGACCTCCTGTCCGGTGCGCGGCCAGCGCACCACGAATCGCCCGTCCCGCAGCCCGACCACCAACTCGGACAACGGAATCACCCGCTCCGCCCGCGCACCGGGCGTGGTGTCGAAGGGCAATTCCCACTCGCGGGCCAGCGGGCGAATCGTGACATTCGCCAGCCGGCCGGGTCGCGGCAGATAGCTGACCTCGGCCCACAGCCGCCCGGGCCGGGCCCGCGCTTCGGCCGCCGCCGCCTCGTGCAACGCCTGTTCGGCCGACGGTCCGATCAGGTCGGCGAAGCGGCCGAGCACCCGGCCCGCGGTCGAGGCCCCGAGGTTGGGACCGACCACCAACTGGAACTCGCCCGCGTCCACCGCCGCCGCCGAATCCGCGATCACGAACAGCGAAAGATCGAGCGAGGCAGGCACTTTCGCCGGGTCGGCCGACTGTATCTCGAGTTTCGCGATGGTCGCGGCGTCGAGTTCGACGACGGACCTGCGCTCTCTGATCGCGTCGAGCGCCAGATCGGTCAGCGTGCGGTGGCGCACCTGCCGTCGCTCGTCGTCGGCCCCACCCTTTTCGGCCTTGCGCGGCGCGCCGAGTCCGATCTCGGGATCGAGCAGTTCGAGCAGCCCCACCTCCCGGTCCGGACCGTACCGCTCGATGAAAGCCGCTCGGTAACTGTCCAATTCGGCCGTTCCGGCCGGCCAGGAACTCAGCCGGATCGTCAGTTCGGCCGCACGGACGGCTTCGGTCGCGACCGCCGAATTCACCTGTCGCCCGGTGAACGGTCTGCTCATGTCGGTTTGGAACGGTCCCTTCGGCGTCGCCACCGCATGCACCGAATGTGCTCGATCCAGCAGCTTCGGGTACCCGGCGGCGGCCTGATCGTGGTCGAGCCGATCCCAGTCACCGAGCTGTTCGAGCAGCTCGCCGAGGGCGGTCGCGGCCGCGCCCGCGGCGGGTATCGCCGCGAGGCGCCGGGCGACATAGCCTGCCGGATCGGCAGCGGTGACCGGTGGCCGCAGATCCGTGAGCAAGAGGGTCTGTTCGCACAGCTGGTCCAGCAGACCGCGTACTCGGTCGGCGCCCGCGTCGAGTTCCCCAGCCAGTTCATCCACGAGATCGCCATAACGCGTCGGGATCCGCGCGCGTTCCAGCACCCGGCGGACCGGCGTGGTGGCGCGCAACGACATCGCGCGCCCCGATTCGGCAGCCTCGCCGATGGGGGTGCGCTCGCTGAGAAACACCCGATCCGCCTGCACGAAGGCGGCCGGGTTGGTGCACAGGCGCAGCTGCGCGCGGATCTCGTCGCGCTGCTCCAGGGTCTGCACGAAGTCGAGCAGCCAACCCATGTCCGGCCTGGTCCGCAGCACGGCGGGCGCGTCGGCCAGCTCGAGGTCGGTGGCCGGACCCCACCCCGCGAGACCGACTCCGGCGAACATGCCGAACGGGGTGGGCCGACTGGACATCCGGATGAGGTACCGCTGTAACTTCCCGGCCAGGCGCTGCCGCGCGCGAACGTCGGTGCAGGGACGTTCCAAAGCCCGCAGCAGCTCCGCGCCGCCCACCGCGAGCGCCCGCTGGACCCGGGGATCGGCGGGCACCAGCGTGCCGGGGGCGGTGCGGGCCGGCCACTCGGCGGCCGGGTCGGCACCGAGCGCGAGGTACTCCCCGAGGGGCAGCAGCGGGGTGCGGACCACCAGCCAGTCCAGTGGCCGATACATGTTCGAGCCGGTCGTCGTCATCTCATCTCCTCACGCCAGCAACAGCACTCGATCCCAGTCCGGCGCTGCGCCGGTGCTCGCCGCGAGCAGGGCGAGCGCGATCCCCGCGGCGCCGTCGAGCAGGCCGGGCCGATCCGCGGGCAGCTCGCCGGGGCAGCGGAAACCGAACCGGTGCGCCGGGTCGTACCCAGCGAGCAGCCGGTCGGTCAGTTCGACTGCGGCACGGGCGAATCGCGGATCGCCCGTATCGTGCGCGAAGCGCAGCGTGATCTGCAGCAGGCCCGCGACGCCGTGACAGAGGGCGGGTGCCGGGTCCGGCTCGGCCGTCGCCGCGAACCGGCTCGATGCCGCGACCATCGTGTCGACGGCGAGGGACCGCAGCTCGGCGTCGTCGATCGCGTTGCCCGCCAACCAGAGTGCGCGGGCAACGCCGGGCCCGCCGTAACACCAGGCATTGCGCGGTCGTGTCCCGACCGCGGCGGTACCCGGCAGCGGGATACCGGTCGGCCAGTTGGGTCCGTGCGCGTCGTCGGCGCGGTGCGCGGTCAGCCAGCGCCCGACCATCGCGATCGCTTCCCGCTGTCCGGCCACGGAAATGCCCGACAGCTCGGCCAGCGAGAGCAGCGCCAACGGTCCCGGCACGCCGTGGGCGAGACCGCAGTTCAGCACGCCACCGGGAAAAGACTCTGCCATCGGGGTTTTCGGCGCGATGCTCCAGGCCGGCGTGTGCCAGTTGGGGAGGTCGTTCTCCCAGCGGCACACCGCCACCAGACCGGTCAGCGCCGCCCGCAGCGCGGCGGTATAGGCGTTGCGCCGCAACAGGTATGCGCCCGTACCGGTGATACCGGAGACGAGATCGAACGATTCGAACGGCAGACCGTGCCGGGCGTGCGCCAGCACCGCCGCACGACTCGTCGCGTCACGCACGATGCCGCGGTCCAGCTCGGCGAGCAGGCGCTGATAGCGAGTGCCGTTGCGGGACAACAGCAGTGCGCTGAACGCCAAGCCGGTCAGCCCGTCGAACATGCCGGGCAGCCGGACCTCGGCGTCCGCCATCTCGCGCACGGCCGCCGTGAGGCAGCGGTGGGCGGCGCGATCCCAGTCGCGGCCGTCGAATCGGCTCAGCAGCACCGCGCATCCGGCGGCACCGGATGCGCCGTCGCGCAGCAGACCCGGCCGGCCCGGCAATGCAGGCAGGCTTTCCGGCGGCGCGAGGCGGCGCGCGACCGCCCGCGCCACCGTGACCGCCCGCTCCGCCGTCGCCGCGGACAGCACGCTCCGCCACGTCATCGTCGAGGCCCGGGTCAAGACAGCAGCAGGGTTCGGTCCCACGTCGGTGGGAGGTCGGTGGCGGCGGCCAGCAGCGCGAGCGCGACGCCCGCCGCACCGTCCAGCAGGCCGGGATCGTCTGCGGTGGGGCCGTTTTCAGCGAACGAGACATAGCCGTACCGCCGCTCCGGCTGGAACATCGAGAGCAGCTGAGCGGTCAAGACGGGCACCGCGGCGACACAGTCCGGATCCCCGGTGTCGGCGGCGAAACGCAAGGTGATCTGCAACAGACCGGCGACGCCGTGGCACAGGCCGGGCGACCCGTCGATCCGTCGCGCGTCCGGCGTGCGGCGGTACACCGCGCGCATGGTGGCCACCGCCAGCTCGCCGAGCTGCGGATCGGCCAGCGCCGCGCCCGCCGACCAGAGCGCTCGCGCCACGCCTGGACTGCCGTAGCACCACGCGTTGTGCGTGGGGCCGTAGGCGGTCGGCGTCGTGCCGGTCGAGTCCGGCAGCGCCACCCCGGTCGGCCAGTTCGGTCCCCACGCGTCGTCGCGGCGCTGCGCGGCCAACCAGTGCGCGACCCGTGCGACCGCCGCCCGCTGGCCGGAGACCGAGATACCCATCGACTCGGCGAGCGCCAACACCGCCAGTGGACCCGGGACACCGTGCGCCAGGCCGCAATTGAACACGCCGGTGGGATAGGCCCGCGCCATCGGGCTGTTCGGCACCACCGCGGCGGGCAGCGTGTGCCAGTTCGGGACACCATCGATGATGCCGCACAGAGCTGTCAATCCCGCCAGCACCTCGCACAGCGCGTCATCGATGCGCGGGCGTCCCGTGCGGCGCAACAGATAGGCGCCGGCACCGGCCAATCCGGCGATCACATCGAACGCCGCCGACGGCAGGCCGGTGGGCTGCGCGGCGATCGTCGCGCCGAGCGCGGCCGCCGCCCGGGCGATGACCTCGTCCAGGTCATCGAGCAGCCGTCGATAGCGGGTGCCGTCGCGGGACAACGCGTCAGCGGCGAAGGCCACCTCGCACAACCCGCCGAACAGGCCGAGCCGTCCGCGCTCGGCCCGTTCGGCGGTGCGCGCGGCAGCGGTCAGGCAGGCATGCGAATGCACCGCCCAACCGTGGTCCGGCCGCAGCCGGTCCAGCTGGTCGAACAACACGGCGCACCCCGCATTGCCCGACTCCGGCGCCGATGCCGTATCCCGCAGCCGCTTCCCGACTTCCACGGATACCGCGATCGCCGACGCCGCCAGGTCGGCGGGCACCAGGCTGCGCCACGGCCGCCCGGCCGGGTGGAGTTCATCGACGATCACCGACGCACGGTCCGCGTTCATTCCGGCGGTTCCTCTCAGTACTCGAAATCGACACCGGGCAGCGGACAACACCTGCTGCGGTCGGTCGGGCAGTGCACCGTGGTGGGCGGCGGATAGGCCGCCGTCGTCCCGTATTCCGGCACCGCACCGGAAAGCTCACCGAGCCGCACGTCGAGATCGAATTCGTCTACCGGGTAAGACATCTCGCCTCCTCGAAGTCAGCAGTCGGCCGTGCACCGCGGGCCGTGGTGCGTCGGACAGGTCGTACCGCAGGTCGGGCAGTGCGAATCGCTGCACCACTCGGCGTCGGTCGTTTTCGTCACCATCCCGGGCTCGACCACGCGAGTGGGGTCGCCGATGCGGATGTCGAGATCGAATTCGTCTACCGGCAGGGACATTTCGTTCTCCTCTGCGTCAGCAGTACTTGGTACAGCGCGGCGGATGCTCGGTATTGCAGGCGGAGCCGCAGGTCGCGCAATGCGAATCGGCACACGTCTCGAAATCCGAGGTTCGCGCGGCCATGGCCGGGTCGAGCAATCGGCTCGGGTCGCCGATCCGGATATCGAGATCGAAATCATCAACTGGTGCGGACATGGTTCCTTCTTTCAGCAAGTCCGTTCGGTGGTCTTGCACATCGGGTAACTACTGCAGTCGTCGGAGGGACAGGCCCCTTCCGCCGTGCGCATCACCATCGGCACAGCGTGCGGCGTCGGTGCCGGCACCTCGCCGAGGCGGATATCGAGATCGAATTCGTCTACCGGAGCGCTCATCTGGTTTCCTTTCGCGTCGGCCCGAGTACCGCCGTGGAATACACGCCTCTCACCGTGCGGCACGGGCATCCCTGGGCGACAGAGCAGGTGATCCCGGCGAGCCGGGACGATTTCCCGATCTTTCCCGGCCGCGACCTCTGCCGGACGGGAGCGCCGACGGGTGACCCTGGATCGGTGGTGCGACTACGGGGCGACGCGGCGAACACGGAGAACCGCATGGGCACAACCGAATCCGCGGTTGCCCCGCTGGTCGGCGTGGACGAGCTGAGCACACCGAGCTGGATGACGGTGGACAAGCAGGTGGCCGAGGCAGGGCTGGGGCGCACGCTGCTCGCCTTGCCCGCCGGCGCCCGCGTGGTGCTCGGCCTGGCCTGGCAGGCGTCCCGGCGCTGGACCCTGCTCACAGCGGTGCTCGCGGTGGCGAGCGGCGCAGCGACCGCGTTCGGGTTGCTGGCCACCGCCGATGTCCTGACCACCTTGCTCGCACAGGGGCCGACATCGCACCGGGTGTTGTCCGCGCTGCCCGCGGTCGGCGCGGTCGTCGCCGCGCTCTCGGCCCGCGCGCTCATCGAAAGCGGCACCGCCACAGCCGAAGCCCTGCTGAAGCCGCGGGTCGAACAGCGGGCGCGGGACCGGGCGCACACCGCCATCGCCCGCGTCGACCTGATCGCCTTCGAGGACAGCGAGTATGCCGACCTGGTCCGGCAGGGACTGCAACGCGGCATGGGCAGCATCGCCCGCTGCGTCGAGGCGATCACCGATCTGTCCGGCGCGTTCGTCCACGTGTGCGCGGCGGTAGGCACGGCCACGGTGCTGCATCCCGCGCTCGCCCCGCTGGTCCTGCTGGCGGTGCTGCCCGACGTGTGGGCCTCGGCCCGCGCCGCGAAGCTCTCCTATCAGTCGTATGTGCGCCTGGTGACCCGGCATCTGCGCACGGCGCTCGCGAGCGAACTGCTCTCCGATCGGGAGACCGCCGCCGAACTGCGCGCGTGTACCGCCGGCCCGGCCCTGCTCGGCGAGTATCGCCGGATCAGCACCCAGATCACCGCGGAGACCAGCCGGGTCGAACTGGCGAAGGCGCGGGTGCGGCTGGCCGGGCGCGCGATCGCCGGTCTCGGCACCGGCGCCGCCTACGCGGTACTCGGACTGCTGCTCTATCTCGACGCACTGCCCCTGGCGCTGGCCGGCACCGCGGTCGTCGCGATGCGGATGGCGACTACTGCCCTGTCGCAGACCATGATCGGCGTGAACAGCCTGTACGAGAACATCCTCTATCTCGACTTCTATTCGAACCTGCTGGAACAGACCGAGCGGCGCACGCGGCCGGCCTCGCACCGCATCGCCCCGGCCGACCCGCACGAAATCACCCTTCACGCGGTCTCCTTCACCTACCCGGGCCAGGACGAACCCGCGTTGCGGACGGTGGATCTGTCCATCAGGCGCGGCGAGGTCGTCGCCCTGGTCGGCGAGAACGGCTCGGGCAAAAGCACTTTGGCGCGTCTGATCACCGGCCTGTACCTACCGACGGCCGGGCGGGTGTGCTGGGACGGCGTCGACCTCGCCACCGTCGACGAACAGTCGATCTACCGCAATGTCGCGGTGGTCATGCAGGATCCGGCGCGCTGGCCGATGAGCGCGCGCGACAACATCCGCATCGGGCGGATCGAGCGCGCGAATCCGAAGGCGGCGCTAGGCGAAGCGGCGCGCAAGTCCGGCGCGGACGCGGTGATCGATGAATTACCTTCAGGCGAAGCGACCGTCCTTTCCCGGCGCTTCGCCAGGGGCCGGGATCTGTCCGGCGGTCAATGGCAGCGAATCAGTGTGGCGCGCGGTCTTTTTCGCGACGCGCCGGTGCTGGTGGCGGACGAGCCGACGGCGGCCATGGACGCGCGCGCCGAGCACGCGGTGTTCGAGTCCCTGCAGGAACTCAGCCGCGGCACCGGACGGGAGCCGGGCAACCGCACCACCATCCTGATCACGCACCGCCTGGCCAATATCCGGCACGCCGACAAGATCGTCGTGCTCGACCACGGCCGCGTCGCCGAGGTGGGGACGCACTGCGAACTCATGGCCGCGGACGGCGGCTACGCGCAACTGTTCGCCCTGCAAGCCGCCGCCTACCAGCTGGAACCGAGCACGCAGGCGGGGTAGTCGTTCCCCACGCGAAGCACCTGGGGCCGTGCTAGCTTCAGCACGTGTCTGTATTCAGTCGCCGTACCCCGTTGATTTCGGTGGCCGCACTGGGACTTGTCGCGGCGCTCACCGCATCCGCCTGCAGCTCGGATTCCGATTCCGCCGCGAAGAACGAGACGAGCTCTGCGTCGAGCGCGACGACGCAGGACAATACGAAACTCTTCCACGAGATCTACAAGCAGTTGGTGGAGACGGATACCTCGCATTCCACCGGCAGCACCACCGTGGCCGCGGAAGCGGTCGAGCGGCGGCTGCTCGACGCCGGATTCGCCGAGTCCGATATCCAGATCTTCGAGCCGGTCGCCCGCAAGGGCAACCTGGTGCTCCGTTTCACCGGTACCGGCCAGCGCAAACCGCTGCTACTGCTCGGGCACCTCGACGTGGTCGAGGCCAAGCGCGAGGACGGCTGGACCACCGATCCGTCCAAGCTCACGGAGGTGGACGGCTTCTACGCGGCGCGCGGCTCGATCGACGACAAGGCCATGGTCTCGGCGCTGGTATCCGGCCTGGTGCAGCTGAAGCGCGAGGGGTTCAAGCCGAATCGGGACATCGTGCTCGCGCTCACCGCGGACGAAGAGGCCGGTAAAGACAACGGCGCGAAATGGCTGATGGAGAACAAAGCCGACCTGATGAGCGCGGAGTACGGGCTCAACGAGGGCGGCCGGGCCTTGCTGGTCGACGGCAAACCCACCCTGCAGGGCGTGCAGGTGGCCGAAAAGACCTATGTGACCTACCAGGTCGAGGCCAAGGAGAACGGCGGGCACAGTTCGGTGCCGACGCCGGACAACGCCATCTACACCCTCGGCGCCGCGCTGAATCGCCTTGCCGCCTATCGGTTCCCGGCCTCGCTCAGCGACGCGACGCGGGACAATTTCGGCGCGCTGGCCGCCAGTCGCAGCGGGCCGGAAGCCGAGGACATGCGCGCGGTCGCCGCCGGCAACCCGAGTCCGGAGGCGATCGAACGGCTTTCAGCCCTGCCCGAGTACAACGCCCAGTTGCGGACCACCTGTGTGGCGACCATGCTCACCGCGGGCGAGGCGGAGAACGCGTTGCCGCAGAAGGCCAAAGCGACGGTCAACTGCCGGATCCTCCCGCAGGACAACCCCGACGACATCGACAAGCAGTTGCGCGCGGCGTTCGCCGACGGCGGCAAGCTGACCATCACCCGCAATCTCGATCCGGCGGGCGGCATCTCGCCGATCAACGGCGACGTGCTGGCCGCGGTCACCTCGCTGACCAAGGAACTGTTCCCTACCGCGGCCGTCAGCTCCTTCATGTCCACCGGCGCGACCGACAGCAAATACGCGCGGAGCAAAGGCATTCCGATGTACGGGGTGAGCGGGCTGTTCATGGTGCCCGCCGACGCCGGGCGGATTCACGGCATCAACGAACGCGCGCCGATCGCCGGGCTCGAGGCCAGCCGCGAGTTCCTCTATCGCCTGGTGAAACAGCTCGCCCAGTAGCTTCGACCGACAGCGTTATCCATGCTCGCCATCGCGGGACCGGCGATCGCCGCCGATTCGCTCTGGACCTTTCCGGTCGCCGTCCTGCTGATGTTCTTGCTGGACGCGATGTTTCGCGCGTTCCTGGCGGAGGTCGCGAGGCCGCTCGGGTATCGCACCGGCGAAACCTGGTCCACCCGGACTGTGCTGCTCAGCTCGGCCGGACATACTGTGCTGGCCGTGGCGCTCGCGGGCATCGTCGCGGTGAGCGGCGTCGGCGACCTGCCCGGCGCGGCGGTGCTCGGCGCGGTCCTCGGCCTCATCGCCGGGGTGCCGGTCGCGGTCTTCCTCGGGCGGGAAGCACGCGTGCCCCGGGCCATCGCCGCGCTGCACGGTGCGCACTGGATGCTGAAGCTGTTCATCGGCACCTACGCGGTGGCCGACGGCGTGTTACAGGCATTGCACTAGCCGCGGACTCGCGTCCTGCCGCCCTGAATTTTCCCGTACCGCCTCGGGATCGGCCGCCGGTCCCGGAATCGCGGTCAGGGTCCGTGCGACCGCGGGCCGAGTCGTCAGCTGGTCCTTTCGTCGTCGAGCGCGCGGGAACGCCCGCGCCGCTCCGGGTTTCGGTCAGGGGTGATATCCGGGTTGCACCCCTACCACCGCAGTATCAGCCCGGAATGGCGCTGCGGTGGGATTCGGGCGGGGCCGTTCGATTCCTACCTTCGAGGCATGGGCAACGTGGAAAACGATTCTCTCGCTGGTGAAGTCATGGGTCAGGCCGCGTCGTCGCGGTGGCGTCGGGGTATGGCCGCGTCCGTGGCGGCGCTCGCCGCACTCGGGTTGGTCGGGGCCGCGGCGGGCAGCGCGACGGCCGCGCCCGCCACCGCATGCCTGTGGGCCGGGACGGATTACGCGCAAGGTAGGGCTGTGACGGCCGGCGGCCGGATCTTCACCTGTGCGGCCGATCGCGGAACGCCGGTCTGGGTGCGCGGCGCAGTGTCCGGCGCGCCGAGCACCGTCGCGAATCCCGGTTCGCGCACCCGCCCCACCGGCACGTTCAGCCTCGGTGCGCAGCAACCGGGCACCGAATACAACGACTACTGCGTGGGCAGTCAGCTGATCGACGGCAGCGAGGCGGTGTATCAGGTGGTCGCGGACGGGGCGGGCACGCTGCGCTGGCAAGCGGCCGGGCCGATCAGCCAGTGGATGTTCGCCCCCGGGACCGGACCGGTGCCGACCACCCGCTCGGCCGGCCTCTGCCCGGCCGAGCCGGTGCTCTGGCCGCCGAACTAAGCTCCTGCTCCTATGGCCCTCAGCGCAACCCTGCACAACTTCACCGTCCAACTGGCCGACGTCGATCGCGACGTCTACCAGGAACTGGACCTGCGGTTGGCGCGGCATCCGTCCGAAACCGCGGAGTTCATGCTCACCCGGCTGCTGGCCTACTGCCTCGAATACCAGGAGGGCATCGCGTTCAGCGACGGTGGCGTGTCCTCCACCGACGAACCCGCGGTGCTGGTGCGCGACCTCACCGGCCGGCTCCTCGCCTGGATCGAGGTCGGCGCACCGGACGCCGAACGGCTGCACCGCGGCAGCAAGGCGGCCGAACGCACCGCCGTCTACACCCATCGCGATCCGGCGAAGGTGCTCGCACAGCTCGCCGGAAAACGCATCCACCGCGCCGCGGAGATCCCGCTCTACAGCTTCGACCGGGACTTCATCGACACGGCCGTCGCCGCCGTCGAACGCCGCAACACCGTCACCCTGTCGGTCACCGAACGCTCGCTCTATCTCGACCTGAACGGCACCGGATTCAGCACGTCGGTCGAGGAACACTCCATCGGGCAGCCCTAGCGCCGCCTTGCCCGATAAGCGGCGACCGCGTTGCGGTTGCCGCACGCAGTACTGCAGTAGCGCCGGGATCGATTGCGGGACAGATCGAGCACGATGCCCTCGCACGCGCTGTCGGCACAGAGCGAGAGCCTGCTCAGCTCGTCGGAGCGGATCAGGTCGATCATCGCCATCGCGGTCTCGACAGCGATGCGCACGGGCAGCGGCGCGTCCGGCGAGACGGCGTGGATGTGATAGTCGAACCCGTCGTGGCGCACCAGTTGCGGCGTCGCCCGATGCTTGGCGAGGGTCTCGTTGACCAACCGCACCGCGGTGTCCCGATCGCTGGTCAGCAGCGTACGCAGCGGGGCGCGTTGCGCGCGCACCGCCGCGAGCTCGGCGGCGTCGCCGGTCCGCACGCCGGTGTACACGTGCCTGACGAAAAACTCTTCCAGCTGGGCGATTTCGGTCAGCGTATCGGGTTCTTCGGCCGAATTGACCAGCTCGACCGCGGCCAGCAGCGACGCCTCGGTGTCATGAGCAAAAGTCATGTTGACATCTTACACACACCGCCTTAGCGTCATTACCCATGACGACCATTGCTCATGACAGTGCCGTTCAGCGGCGTGTGCGATCCGGGCTGCTCTTCGCGCTGCTGTCCGCGTCGTCGTTCGGCCTCTCCGGCTCCCTGGCGCGCGGCTTGATGAACGCCGGCTGGAGCGCCGCGTCGGTGGTGGCGGTCCGGGTGCTCATCGCCGCCGTCGTCTTGCTGCCGATCGCCCTCGTCCAGCTGCGCGGCGACTGGCAGCTGCTGCGCCGCAACGCATCCCTGATCATCACCTACGGTCTGCTGGCCGTGGCGGGCACGCAGCTGGCCTACTTCAACGCGGTCGCCGAGATGGAAGTCGGGGTGGCGCTGCTCATCGAATACACCGCCCCGATCGCGGTGGTCGGCTGGCTCTGGCTGCGCCATCGGCAGCGTCCCGGCGTCGCCACCGTCGCGGGCGGTCTGCTCGGCATCATCGGCCTCGCCCTCGTGATCGATCTGCGGTCCGGACTGTCCACCAGCTGGGTCGGCATCGCCTGGGCGCTGGCCGCCATGATCGGCGCCGCCGCGTACTTCGTGCTCTCGGCGCAGGGCGAGGGCACGCTGCCGGGCACCGTGCTGGCGGCAGGCGCGCTGCTCATCGGCGGGCTCACGCTGCTCGCCGCGGGCGCGATCGGGCTCGTCCCGCTGCACGCCACCACGAATCCCGTTGTCTTCCAGGACTTCACCGCATCACCGTGGCCGGTGCTGCTGATCCTGGGCACGGTGACCGCGGCGCTGGCCTACGTCTCCGGCATCGTCGCCACCCGCCTGCTCGGCTCCCGGCTGGCCTCGTTCGTCGCTCTGTTCGAGGTGCTCGCCGCGCTGGCCTTCGCCTGGGTGCTGCTCGGCGAGGCGCCCCGGGCGATCCAATTGCTCGGCGGCGTCCTGATTCTCACCGGCGTGGTGGTCGTGCGCCGCGGCGAGCTGACCGATGCGGCCCGCACCCCGGCCGTCGACGCCGTGCCGAGCGAGGTGGCGGCGGAACACCGCTGATCCGAACGGCCGGGATCACCGTCGGCGATCCCGGCCGGGCCGGTCAGGAGACGGTGCAATTCTTCTGCGCGTCGGTGCGCACCTTGCGACCGGTGAACTCCTCCAGAATCGAGATGTTCTCCGGGGCATAGTTCTTCGCGGTGATCTTGTCCGCGTCCGGGCTGCCGAGTTTGCCGGTGTAGGGCGCGGACTTCTCCAACCAGTAAGCGGTGCGCAGGAATTGGGTCAGCACCAGCTCACGCACCTTGGGTTCGTTCTTGATCTTCGCCCAGTAGTCCGGGTGCTTGTCCTTGGCGACACGCAGGTACAACAGCAGGTACCGCAGGTTGGTCGCGGCGATGTCGCGGGCATTGCTCGCGCCGATCCCCTTGATGTACTCCTGCACCACGGTGACCGCGGGCAGACCGGTCAGCCCCGCGTTCAACTCGGCGAGGACGCCTTGCAGGTGATAGTCGCCCTGCTGCCGGTCGCGCAGGTAGATGCCGTCCATGTCGTCGCTGAGCTTGTCCTTGATCAGCGGCAGGATCTCCTTGCGCGGGAAGCCGCCGTGCAGCGGAATGTCCAGGATCTGCTGGGTGGCGTTGACCCACGACGCGGTGCGCACATCCCACACGGTGCGCGCTCCGTCCAGATCCCACATGTGGGTCTCCTCGTGGATCGCCACCATCATCGATTCCGCGAACGCCTCGAAACTACTGGTGTCCACGAACTGATTCCAGTACTTGTCCTTGGCCTGAGCGATCGCGAGTTTCTCCCCGCTCGGCCAGCGCCGCTTGTACATGGCCTGCAGCGTCGGCATCCAATTGGACCGATTGAAGCGAGCTTTCAGGTCGCTGATATCGGCTTGCGGCTGCGACGGCTCCTCATAACAGTAGGGCGCGGCCGGGGCCGATTCGGGAAGACCGGACAGGGGCGTCGCGACGGCCAGTGAACCGGGTCCGAGGGCGAGGACGAGGCAGGCGGCGACGATGGGCACAGAGAGTTTGCGGTTCACAGGGACCCCACTTCGGAGGAGCCGCGCGGCGGGCGCGACGGCGGCGGGATACAGCGCGAACGGCCGGCACGGCTGCGCGGCAATGGATTTGCCGTTTCACACGGTGTGGGGAGCCGACTCGCGCTGCGGCGAGGTCACTCGAGCTCGAATGTATTCGAGACAATATGTCGCGCAAACGAAGCAGTCGACGGCGCGACTCACCCGGCCGCGACCCGCGCGCCCGGCAGAAGTGAGCGTGATTATGAAATAGCCTGTGCGCCAGTGGAACTGAGAGCGCAACCGGACGAGGAGTGGCGTGTCCCCACTCCTCCCCAGTTCGACCGCGCCGGTGCAGCGACCGCTGCGCACGCTTCGATCAGTAAGCGATGAACAGGATCTCGTCGCGCGAGTACTCGTGCCCCGGATGATTCGCGGCGAGGTGGGCCTGGGTCTTCTCGACGAGATCGTCCTCGTCCACGCCGACGATCGCCTCGCCGCACGGGCAGTTCAGGTTCCGCTTCATGAGCTGTCCTTCCTTTTCGAAACGAAGTCTAGGCGCTCGGCGCGATCATTCCCGTAAAAGGTCGATGACCTTGGTTTCGTCGAGCTCGCCGTGGCCCGCCTCGACGAGCCGCCCGAACAGGTCGTAGGCGGCGTGCCCCAGCGCGGCGGGCGCGTGCACGGCCTCGGCCAGTTCCACCCCGATCCGGGTGTCCTTGCACCGCAGCGCGGCCGTGAACGCGATATCGCGGTCGTGCACGCCGTCCAGCATCAACCGGCTGACCCGCGTCACCGTCGGACTCGCCGCGACGCTCAGCGCGAGGGTGTCGACCACCGTCGTCAGGTCGAGTCCGCTGAGTTCGGCGATCCGCAGCGCCTCCGCGGTCGCCGCGATCTGCACCGAGCCCAGCAGGTTCTGCACCAGCTTGTACGCGGTGCCCGCGCCGACATCACCGAAGTGAACGATGCTGTCGCACAACGGTTCCAGCAGCGGGCGCACCGCGTCGAGATCCGCGGGCGCGGCCCCGATCAGCAGGCGCAACGCTCCGGCCGCCGCGGCCGTGGGCAGCCCGGTGACCGGCGAGTCGATGTACCGGAAGCCCTGGGCCGCGGCCTGTTTCGCGAGCTCGAGCACCCAGGGCCGGGACAGGGTCGAGCACTCGATCGCGAATCGGCCGGGCGCGCCCGCCGCCGCGAGGGCACCCTCCGCGCCGAGCCACACCGCGTGCGAGGCGGCATCGTCGGCGACCATCGCGAAGACGGCGTCGGCCTGCTCGGCCGCCGCCCGCGGTGTCTGTGCCCGGACCGCGCCCGCGGCCACCAGGTCCGCGACCTTCGCCGCCGATCTGTTGAACACCGCGACGTCGTGCCCGGCGGCGATCAGCCGCGCCGCCATCCCCGTGCCCATCCGGCCGGTCCCCAGAAAAGCAATCTTCGCCATTGCCGCGACCCTACCTGCACAGGATCTCCACGAAGTGCGCTTCCGAGCTCCACACCGGCTGTTTAGGTTTGCCGGAACAACGGGTTCGCCACTGCGGGGGCGCGCTCGACGAGTATGGAGGTCGGCAGGTGGATGTGCACGAGTTCTCGCGGTGGACAACCGAATTCGAGGCGAAGGCAGTGGCCAGGGCCGCGCTCGGCGATCCGGCGTGGGCGAGCGGAGCGCGGCTGCATCCGGCTGTCGCGCGCAGTGTGCAGCGCTTCCAGGTCGGCGAGAGCGGCGACGGCGCGAATCTCATCGCCAAGGCCGAGCGCGCGGGCGATCCGGAGTACGCCGCGGCGGTACGACTGTTCATCGCCGAGGAGATCAATCACGCGCGGATGCTGGGATTGCTGCTGCGGGCCGGCGGCTGGCGGACTATCGGAAGCCATTGGAGCGACCTGGTTTTCGTGCGACTACGCCGCATGCTCGGGCTGCGGCTGGAATTGACCGTGCTGATGGTCGCGGAGATCGTCGCGCTGCGCTATTACCGCGCGTTGCGCGACGGCACCGACGATCCGCTGACCACACAGGTCGCCGGATTGATCCTGAACGACGAGCTCCGGCACGTGCCGTTCCACTGCCAGCGCCTGCGCGTCGCGTTCGCCACGACCACGCCCGGCGCGCGCCGGGTGATCGTGGCGCTGTGGTGGCTGTTCCTGGTCGGCTCGACGGTGGTGGTCGCCGCGGACCACGGACCCGCGCTGGCCCGGCTCGGCGTCGGCCGCATCGAATTCGTGCGCGACGTCCTGCGGCTGTTCGACACCATCGCGCCCACCGCCCTGTCCGCGCGACCGCAACCGACCGTGGTCGGCGGTCCGTCCGTGGGCTGAATCGCGCCTGGCGCGCGGGCATGGAATCGAGCGCGGCTGCGTTATATAAGGCCGAGCGCGGCTGCGTTGCACAAGGCCGAACGCTGCTGCGTTGCACAAGGCACGGTTGCGCAGTGCGCCAGCGCCGCCCGGAGTGACCTGCATCATGGTGCCGAGCATCGGAACCCGGCGTAGTTTCGTTAATTAGCGAAATATCGAAGGATGGTGCGCGTGCTGGACGAATGCAAGGCGCTGGCGAACGAGACCCGGCTGCGGGTGCTGGAGTGGCTCAAGGAGCCCGACGTGCACTTCCCCGGACGGGCCTGCGACACCGCCGAACTCGGCGTCTGCGCGGGCCTGATCCAGCAGAAGGCCGGCACCTCGGCCTCGACCATCTCGACACACCTGGCGATCCTGCAGCGCGCGGGGTTCGTCACCGGCACCCGGCGCGGTCAATGGATCTACTACCGCCGCGACGACGCCCGCATCCGGGCCTTCACCGCACAACTGCAGCGCGTTCTCTGATCTCGAAAGGCGGCGTCCCTATGCCCATCGCCCTGTCCATCCTCGACCTGGCATCGATCGCGCCCGGCCAGACCGCGCGCGACAGCTTCGCCAACAGTGTCGCGCTGGCGCAGGCCGCCGAACGCAGCGGCTATCGCCGCGTCTGGTACGCGGAGCACCACAACATGGGATCCATCGCGTCGAGCGCGACCAGCGTGCTCATCGGCCATGTCGCCGAACACACCGCGACCATCCGGCTCGGCGCGGGCGGCATCATGCTGCCCAACCATTCCCCGCTGGTGATCGCCGAACAGTTCGGCACGCTGGAGACGCTGTTCCCCGGCCGGATCGATCTCGGGCTGGGCCGCGCGCCCGGCAGCGATCAGAAGACGATGTACGCGCTGCGCCGCGATCCGTCGTCGGCGGACTCCTTCCCGCAGGACGTGCTGGAGTTGCAGGGCTACCTGACCGGAAACACCCGGGTGCCGGGCGTGCGCGCCGTACCGCGCGCGGAAGGTGTTGTGCCGCTGTACATCCTGGGTTCGTCACTGTTCGGCGCGCAGCTCGCCGGACAGCTCGGCCTGCCGTACGCGTTCGCGTCGCACTTCGCGCCCGACGCGCTGCACCAGGCTGTTTCGGTCTACCGCGACGTGTTCCGTCCGTCCGAGCAGTTGGCCGAGCCGTACGTGATGGCCGGGGTCAACGTGTTCGCCGCCGCGGACGCCGACGACGCGGCGCAGCAGAAGACCGTCGCCTACCGGGCGCGCGCCCGGATGATGATCAAGCGGGGCGCGGCGGGCGCCGACTTCTCCGACGCGGACATCGACGCGTTCCTCGCCTCGCCCAACGGCGGGCAACTCACCGCGATGACGAAGTACACCGCGGTCGGCACGCCCGCCGAGGTCCGGGCCTACCTGGACGATTTCGCCGCGTCCATCGACGCCGACGAACTCATCACCGCCCATCACGCCACCGGCCTCGCCGACCGGGTGCGCTCGGTCGAGCTGACCGCGGCCGCCATGGCCGGTGCGCCCGCGGTCGGCTGACCGGAGTTCCCTGCCGTACAACGACTCCGGCCGGTACCCCAGGGACAGGGGTACCGGCCGGAACTCGTTCGACCGCGGTTACTGCGTGGCAGCCGCCCGCTTCGGCAGCTTCCAGCCCGGACGGGGGAAGTGGCAGGTGTAGCCGTTCGGGTACTTCTGCAAGTAGTCCTGGTGGTCGGCCTCGGCCTCCCAGAACTCACTCGCCGGGGTCACCTCGGTGACGACCTTGCCCGGCCACAGGCCCGACGCGTCGACGTCGGCGATGGTGTCCAGCGCGACGCGCTTCTGCTCGTCGTCCAGGTAGAAGATCGCCGAGCGGTAGCTGCTGCCGATGTCGTTGCCCTGCCGGTCCTTCGTCGTCGGATCATGGATCTGGAAGAGGAACTCCAACAGCGCCCGGTAATCGGTCTGCGCCGGGTCGTAGACGATCTCCACGGCCTCCGCGTGACCCGGGTGATTGCGATAGGTCGGGTGGTCGTTGCTGCCGCCGGTGTAGCCGACGCGCGTCGACACCACCCCGGGCTGCCTGCGGATCAATTCCTGCATGCCCCAGAAGCAGCCGCCGGCCAGAATCGCCTTTCGCGTGTCGCTCACGCGTCCTCCTTCGTGAAAAGTGCCTTGTACTGTCCGTACCCTTGCGCCTCGAGGTCGTCGAGGTGGATGAACCGCAGTGCCGCCGAGTTGATGCAGTACCGGAGGCCGCCTGCGGCGCGCGGGCCGTCCTTGAACACATGCCCGAGATGGCTGTCGCCATGCGCCGAGCGGGCCTCGGTCCGGATCATCAGATGACTGAAGTCCCGTTTCTCGACCACGTTCGCGGCATCGATCGGCTTGGTGAAGCTCGGCCAGCCGGAGCCGCTGTCGAACTTGTCGACCGAGGCGAACAGCGGCTCGCCCGACACCACGTCCACATAGATCCCCGGCTCGTGGTTGTCCCAGTACTCGCCGGTGAACGCGCGCTCGGTCCCGTTCTCCTGGGTGACGTGGTACTGCTCCGGCGACAGCGCGGAGACCGCCGCAGGGTTCCGGTTGTATTCCTGTGCCACATGACCTCCTCATATCGGCTTCCCGTACAACGAACGGTCCGATCCGGAAAGTCCCCGTGCAGCCGGGCGTCACACTTCGGTCATTATTCGCCGGAACGCGGCCGTGCGACACCCCCGGCACCCGATCGACGTGCGCTCTTCGAGCAATCCGGAGAAAACCACCCGGCCAAGACTGGAATGATTCATACTTCTGAACATATCCACAACTTCGGGGTGTCTCGTGCGCGAGACCCGCAGCCCGAGGCATCGCGAAAGGAATATCCGTGCCCGAAGAACACCCGCCCATCGCCGAGGCGAACACGGAACCCGCCGCAGGCGGTTGCCCGGTGGCCGGTCGTCTCAAGTACCCGGCCGAGGGCGGTGGCAACCGTGACTGGTGGCCGAACCAGCTCAACCTGAAGATCCTGCAGAAGAACCCGGCTGTCGCCAACCCGATGGACCCGGACTTCGACTACGCCGCGGAGTTCGCGACCCTCGACCTGGCCGAGGTGAAGCGCGATATCGAAGCGGTGATGACCACCTCGCAGGACTGGTGGCCGGCCGATTTCGGGCACTACGGGCCGTTCTTCATCCGGATGGCCTGGCACTCGGCGGGCACCTACCGGGTCAGCGACGGACGCGGCGGCGCGGGCGCGGGCATGCAGCGGTTCGCGCCGCTGAACAGCTGGCCCGACAACGCGAGCCTGGACAAGGCCCGCCGTCTGCTGTGGCCGGTGAAGCAGAAGTACGGCAAGAAGCTCTCGTGGGCGGACCTGATCGTCTACGCCGGCAACGTCGCGCTGGAGTCGATGGGCTTCGAGACCTTCGGGTTCGGCGGCGGCCGGGTCGATCAGTGGGAGCCGGAGGAGGACGTCTACTGGGGTCCCGAGCACACCTGGCTCGGCGGCGACGGCCGCTACAGCGGCCACCGCGATCTCGAAAAGCCGCTGGCCGCAGTGCAAATGGGTCTGATCTACGTGAATCCGGAAGGCCCCAACGGTAATCCGGATCCGCTCGCGGCCGCCATCGATATCCGCGAGACGTTCGCCCGGATGGCGATGAACGACATCGAGACCGCGGCACTGATCGTCGGCGGGCACACCTTCGGCAAGGCGCACGGCGCGGGCCCGGCCGAGCACGTCGGTCCCGAACCGGAGGCCGCACCACTGGAAGAGCAGGGCCTGGGCTGGCAGAGCTCGTTCGGCACCGGCGCGGGCAAGGACGCGATCACCAGCGGTCTCGAGGTCACCTGGACGCCGACCCCGATCGCCTGGGACAACAGCTTCCTGGAGACGCTCTACGGTTACGAGTGGGAGTTGACCAAGAGCCCGGCGGGCGCGCACCAGTGGATTCCCAAGGACGGCGGCGGCGCGGGCCTGGTGCCCGACGCGCACGACCCGGCGAAGACCCAGCAGCCGGGCATGCTGACCACCGACCTCTCGATGCGCTTCGACCCGAGCTACGAGCGGATCACCCGCCGCTGGCTCGAACACCCCGAGGAACTGGCGCAGGAGTTCGCCAAGGCCTGGTTCAAACTCACCCACCGCGACATGGGACCGGTCGTGCGCTACCTCGGTCCGCTGGTGCCGCAGGAGACGCTGCTGTGGCAGGACCCGATTCCGGCCGTCACCCACGACCTGATCGGCGCGGCCGATATCGCCGCGCTCAAGAGCCAGATCCTGGCCTCGGGCCTGACTGTCGCACAGCTCGTTTCGACCGCCTGGTCGGCGGCGGCGTCGTTCCGCGGCAGTGACAAGCGCGGCGGCGCGAACGGCGGACGCATCCGGCTGCAGCCGCAACGTGGCTGGGAGGTCAACGAACCCGACCAGCTCACGCTGGTGCTGCCGGTGCTCGAGGGCATCCAGGAGTCGTTCAACGCGGCCCAGACCGGCAACACCCGGGTGTCGTTCGCCGATTTGGTGGTGCTGGCCGGTTCGGCAGCGGTCGAGCAGGCGGCCGAGAGCGCGGGCTACAAGCTCGAGGTGCCGTTCACGCCGGGACGCACCGACGCCACGCAGGAGCAGACCGACGTGGAGTCCTTCGCCGCGATGGAACCCGCGGCCGACGGCTTCCGCAACTACCTGGGCAAGGGCAATCGGTTGCCTGCCGAGTATCTGCTCATCGATCGGGCGAACCTGCTGACCCTCAGCGCGCCCGAGATGACGGTCCTCGTGGGCGGACTGCGCGTGCTCGGCGCGAACCACGGACAGTCCGCGGCGGGCGTGTTCACCGCGAACCCGGGTGTGCTGAGCAACGATTTCTTCGTGCATCTGCTCGACATGGGCACCCGGTGGGCGCCGGCGGGCGACGAGGGCAGCTACGACGGCACCGATCGCGACAGCGGCGCGGTGCGCTGGACCGGCAGCCGGGTCGATCTGGTCTTCGGCTCGAACTCGCAACTGCGCGCGCTCGCCGAGGTCTACGCCACCGACGACGCGAAGGAGAAGTTCGCGCGCGACTTCATCGCCGCCTGGGTGAAGGTGATGAACCTGGATCGCTTCGAGCTGTCCTGACCCGGTGCGCTGACCGGCACACCGGACAGCGACCACTCCCCCGCAGCCCTGCACGCCGACCCGGTGTGCGGGGCTGCGGGCGCGGTGGAAACTCAGAGACCCTCGTCGATCGGGTATCGGATGGCGACCGCGGCTCGGTCGCCCAGCCCGTAGTTCATCACGAGATCGTCGGCGACCTGGATCAGCACGTCACGGCCCTCGACCGCGGCGACCAGATCCATCGGCAGCTGCGACAGCCCGTGCACGGCGCCGATCAGGTTGCCCGCGACCGCGCCGGTGGAGTCGGAGTCGCCGGAGTGGTTGACCGAAAGCAGCAGTGCCGCACGCGGATCGCCCGTCTTGGCCGCATGCAACGCACAATAGACCGCGATCGCCAGACATTCCTCGGCGATCCAACCCGCGCCCACGGTTTCGAGTTGTTCGGCGGTGGCGGGAGTTTCGGCCGCCTCGATGGCGCGTTCCAGCGCGCCGACGGTTTCCGCGGCCTTCGGGAACTCCGCCAGCTGAGCAAGGGTCTGCTGCAGGGCGATCGGCAATTCGATACCGCTCACCACCCGGTCGATCAGCGCCGCGAACGCACCCGCGGCGAAGTAGCCGGTGGGATGGCCGTGGGTCAGCTGGGCCGCTTGGGCGGCGAGCGAAAACGCGCGCTCCGAACCCATTCCGGCCAAGCCGAACGGCGCGGAGCGCATGACCGTGCCACAGCCCTTCGACTCGGGATTCACCGGACCGGACTCGCCCAGCGGGCTCGGCGCGATGTACCCGCGGGCCTGCTTGCCGAGCCCCGACATGCACGCGTTCCCCGGCGCACGCACCGCGTACAGGAAGGGCAGGCTCGCCAGCCAGCCGTCGGGGTGCGCCGCCGGTTCCTCCTGCCGCTGGGTCTGCAACCAGCGCAGGTAGGACCGGCGCAGCGCGGGCAGCGCGTCCACGCCGGGCGTCGCGCGCAGCAGTCCCTCCGCGGTGAACAACGTCATCTGGGTGTCGTCGGTGATCTGCTGCGCCTCGTCGCGGACATACGCGGGCAGAAAACCGGTCACGCCGTCGGAGCCGTGCTGTGCCCGGATCTGTTCGAGCCGCAGGAATTCGATGGGCCAGCCGAGCGCGTCACCGACGGCGCCACCGAGTAACGAGCCGCGCACCCGATCGAAGATCGTCGCGTAATCCCCCACCACAGTCCCTCCCGATCCGGATGAACATGCCCGCCACCACTGTTCGACGGATCATACCCAGTGGCGTTTCACCGTGTCCCGGGCTCGGCGAATCCGCTGTTCAGCGCGGGTCCACACCGGAGAAGTCGCGGCGAGCGCCGTGGTTGCGGTCGGCACAGCTGCCGAGGGCGTGGTCGGGATGCAGCCCGAAGTACTGCCGGCGGGTGCGGGTGCTCCAGCTGCGGGCGGCGGTCGAGCGGGTCTTGTAGAAGTTCAGCGTGTAGCCGCCCGTGTAGAGGCGCAGCAGCATGTACCCGCCCGGATACTCCTTCACCGCAGCGACTTCGAGGAATTCGACACCGGTCCCGGCATCCGGGCGGTTCACCCGGTTGCGATGCGTGTGGCCGCTGTGCTGCATGAACACTCCCGGTGCGGCGCGGTAGACGGCCTGCAGCGCACCGGCATTGGCGCGGTCGAGCACGAACCCCGGGCCACCCGGGTTGCTCACCGCCGCATGCGAAGTCACCGGGTGGTGGCCGAAAACCACGGTGGGACAGTCCGGGTCGGCGAACAGGATGTCGCGGAGCCGATCGAGCTGCGGCGCCACGATGGTGCCACCGGACCCGCGCAGCCGGGTGGTGTCCAGCCCGATCAGGCGCAGGCCGCCCAGTCGATACTCGACCAGCTGTTGCCGGGCGTGAAACACGTTGCCCCAGTGGTCGGTTCGTACTCCGCGCCGCTCCTGCGGCTTGTCGTGATTGCCCCGGCAGACGAAGTAGTCCGCGCCGAGCACACCCCAGGAATCCAACCGGGCCCGGACTCCCCGCGACTGCTCGAGGGTGCCGCTGTCGGTGAGGTCACCCGCCAGGATCAGGTGATCGGCCGCGCGGTCGGGCCTGCGCACGTCGTCGAGCAGGGCATCGAGCATGACCTCCGGATACCGGCCGGTGTCGTGGCGCAGGCCGGTGGGCAACCCGCTGAGCACGAGACCGCTGACCTGCTCGCCGTAGTGCACGTCGTTGGCCAGCGCGAGGGTGCGCAGCAGCCGGCCCGGGGGCGGCGGCGCGGTGGTGAAAACACCGGTGGATTCCGGGGTTCCGGACTGGCGGGTCACCAGCGTCCGGGCCGGTCCGGCGCGGTGGCCGTTCGAGTACGCCTCGAACCGGTAGCCGCGTCCCGGCTCCAGTCCGGTCACCTCGGCATAGTGATAGGGAGTCGGCGTCGCGTCGAGGTAGCGGGTGCGCGGCCGGCCCCGCCCGTCCACCGGGGCCAGCCGTACCTCGGTGTCGGCGGGGACGGGGCGCAGCCGACCGGCGCCGTCGCGCCTGCGGGTGGTCCAGGTGAGGATCACCGAGTCCGCGGTGACCGTCACCACCTCCAGGTCCGACGCGACGATCGAATCACGGTGCCTGCGTACCGAATCCGTGCGCCGGGCGGCGGGCCGCAGATAGATCGGGGTCCGCACGGACACCGTCGCCGCGCCGACTGCCACATTCGCCAGCCAGGCGGTCCGAAGTCGCGGGTCGAGCATGGGGTCTCCGTCTGCTGCGCATCGGTTACAGCCGAACGATATAACCGCGAGTTGAACGTTCCGGACTGCGCAGTTGACGAGTCGGCCTCCAGTACTTGGCCATTCGACACGCACAGCGATTGACATGCGGTCGAGCCTGGTTTAGTGTCCTAGCTCACATCAATTGGAAACTTTCCTAATAGTTCATCCGGGCGTCGCCGCCGGATCCGGAATGGGGTGTATCGCATGACCTATCCCCGACACCCCCTCGCCGGGACGCCGAGCCTGCTGCGCGCGATCAACGACCGGGCCGCCCTGGAGTTGCTGCTCGACAACGGCCCGCTCTCGCGCACCCAGATCGGCACGCTGACGGGGTTGTCCAAACCGACCGCCTCCCAACTGCTCGGCCGCCTGGAGGCCGCCGGACTGGTCGTGCCGGTGGGCACCGCGGCGGGTGGGCCGGGCCCGAACGCGCAGCTCTACCAAGTGAATCCAGCCGCGGCATACGTGGCAGGGGTCGACGTCACCAACACCGCGATCCGACTGGCGGTCGCCGACATCACCGGCGCCACCCTGGCCGAGCACGAGGTCAGCACCAAGGGCTGGCAGGCCGCGCAGACGCTCACCAAGGTGGCCGAGGCCGTCGCCGAGACGATCGGACTGGCCGGACTCGCCGCGGGCGCGGTGCGCGAGGTGGTGATCGGGATCGGCGGCGCGCTCGACCCCGCCACCGGCAAGCTGCGCTACGCCACCCACCTGCCGGGCTGGCACTCCCCCAGGCTCGTCGCCGAACTTGCAGCCGCGATCGGCACCACGGTCTCGATCGAGAACGACGTGAACCTCGCCGCCATGGCCGAGCAGGCGCACGGCGCAGCGCAGGGGTGCGAGGATTTCGCGCTGCTCTGGACCGGCGAGGGCGTCGGCGCGGCGATCGTGATCGCCGGTCGGCTGCATCGCGGTTTCCACAGCGGCGCAGGCGAAGTCGGCTACATGCCGCTGCCCGGCGCACCGGTGGTGCACGATGTCCGCCGGAAGAACTCGGGCGGATTCCAGAAACTCGCCGGGGCGCCCGGCGTGCTGGCGCTCGCCCGCCGGCACGGACTCACGGCGCCGACCGCCGCACTGGTCGTGGCCGAGGCGCTGGAGACGCCGGACGCCGGCGACGCCTTCTTGCGCGAGCTCGCCGACCGGCTCGCGCTCGGCCTCGCCAGCATCGTCTCGGTCGTCGACCCGGAGGTGCTGATCCTGGCCGGCGCGATGCCGAGCGCGGGCGGCGAACGGTTGCGCGCACTCGTACAGGACGCACTCGACGAACTCACTATGCCGCGCACCGAGGTGCGCTCCAGCACCGTGCCGGGCTCGCCGGTGCTGCACGGAGCGCTCCAGCGCGCCTTGGCCACTACGAGAGACGCCGTCTTCTCGACTCATTGATCGACGCCAGGAGTACCGCCCCATGCGTAGAACAACACTCGCAGCGCTCACCGCATGCACCACCGTCGCCCTGCTGGTCAGCGCCTGTACCGGCACCAATTCCGGTGGCGGCGACGATGGTTCGGCCGAGGGCAAGGACGTGACCATCACTTTCTGGCACGGCTGGAGCCAGGACAACGAGGTGCAGGCCATCGAGGCCAACGTCGCCGCGTTCGAGAAACTGCACCCCAACATCGACGTGAAGGTGGTCGGCAACATCGCCGACGACAAGAGCGAACAGGCGCTGCGGGCGGGCGGCCCGGAGGCGCCGGATGTGGTGTCCTCCTTCACCACCGACCAGGTCGGCAAGTTCTGTTCGGCGAAGGTGTGGGCCGACCTCACACCGTTCCTGCGCAAGGACGACATCGACCCGGTGGCCACCTTCCCGGCGACAATGCTCGAATACACCCGCTTCCAAGGCAATCAGTGCGCGTTGCCGCTGCTCGGTGACACCTACGGCCTGTTCTACAACAAGACCGCCTTCGCCGCCGCCGGTATCACCGCGCCACCCAAGACGTTCAGCGAGTTCGAGGCCGCCGCCGTGAAATTGACCATCCCCGAAGGGGATACCTTCCGGCAGCTCGGCTTCATGCCGAACTATCACGGCTACGAGACCTCGGTGATGCACTACCTGGGCCAGTACGGCGCGGACTACTTCGGCCCCGACGGCAAGTCCAATATCGCCACCGATCCCCGGGTGGCCGCGATGTTCGAGTGGCAGAAACGGATGATCGCGGCACTCGGCGGCTTCGACAAGCTGGAGAAGTACCGCACCGGTTTCGGGGACGAGTTCAGCGCCAACAACCCCTTCCACACCGGCCAGGTGGCGATGTCCTTCGACGGCGAGTGGCGGACCGCCTCGCTCGCCGTCGACCCGGTGAGCTTCGAGTGGGCCACCGCGCCCTTCCCGGTCCCCGACGATCAAGCCGCCACCTACGGGCGCGGCTATCAGACCGGCACCATCATCGGCGTCGCCAATTCCAGCCGAAAGCAAACCGCTGCCTGGCAATTGGTCAAGTTCCTGACCACCGACACGGACGCGGTGGTCAACTTCGCCAACGCCATCCACAACGTGCCCAGCACCCTTGCCGCGCTCAGCTCGCCCCAACTGAAGGTCGACGCCAACTTCCAGACCTTTCTCGACATCGCGAAGAACCCGCACTCGTCCACCACCCCGTCGAGCATCAACGGTGGCGCGTACCAGCTTTCGCTGCGCAACTTCGGTTACGAGTACGAGGCGGGCAAACAGCCCGACCTGCGCGCGGGCTTGACCGCCACCGCGAAGGAGATCGACGAGGCGATCGACCAGGCGAAGTGACCGGGCGATGGCACTCCGGCACCGGACCGTCCCCGCGGCGCTGAAACGCAAGCGCCGCAGGGACACTGTCCGCACCCTCGCGTTCCTGTCCCCCGCGTTGATCGGCTTCGCCTGCTTCTTCGCCTACCCGCTGCTGTCCACGGTCTACTTCTCGTTCATGCGGTACGACGGCTTCGCCGCGCCGACCTTCGCGGGCCTGAAGAACTGGAACTACGTCCTGGACAAGTACCCGTACTTCTGGAAAGGGCTCGGCAACACGCTGTGGCTGATCGTGGTGATGGTCTCGCTGCGTGTGGTTTTCGGGCTCGGGATCGGCCTGCTGGTCACCAAGCTCAAGACCGGGGCGGGGTTGCTGCGCACGGTGCTCTACCTGCCGTATCTGGCACCGCCGGTGGCCGCGACGATGGCGTTCGCGTTCCTGCTCAACCCCGGCACCGGACCGGTCAACCACCTGCTCGGGAGTATCGGCCTGCCGCAACCGGGTTGGTTCACCGATCCCACCTGGTCCAAACCCGCGCTGACCATGCTCGCGCTGTGGGGCATCGGCGATCTGATGGTCATCTTCACCGCCGCACTGCTCGACGTCTCCCGCGAGCAGTACGAGGCGGCGGAACTGGACGGCGCGGGGCCGTGGCACCGGTTCCGGTACGTCACCCTGCCCAACATCACGCCGATCATCCTGTTCGCGGTGGTGACCGGGGTGATCCAGACCATGCAGTACTACACCCAGGCCATCGTCGCCGGGAAGGTGGCCAGCGGCAAGATCGGCAGCGCCGGTGAGCCGTTCGAGCCCGGCTACCCGCACGGCTCCACCTGGACGCTGCCGCAGATGGTCTACAACCTGGGGTTCCAGCGCTTCGACATCGGCTCGGCGTGCGTGGTCGCGGTGATCCTGTTCGGCCTGTCGATGGCCTTCACCTCGCTGCTGTTGCGGCGCAGATCCGGCTTCCTGCAGGAGGACTGAGCGATGACCATGACCACGACGCTGCCGGTGCCCGTGCGCGCCGATCCGATCGAGGCCAGGGGCGCACGTCGCAAAGGCGTCCTGAACTGGGTGGCGCTGCACTCGCTCGCGATCGCCGTCGCGCTGCTGTTCATCCTGCCGTTCGTGTTCGTCTTCCTCACCTCGGTGATGACGGATCGGCAGGCCCTCACCTCGGATCTGTGGCCCGCGCAGTGGCAGTGGCGCAACTACGTCGAGGTGTGGCAGACGCCCGGCTTCCTCGGCTGGTGGCGCAACACCCTGCTGTACGCCGGGGCAGGCACCGCGCTGACCCTGCTGTCCAGCATTCCGGCGGCCTACGCGCTGGCGAAATTCCGGTTCCGCGGCCGCAATCTGGCGTTGATGGCGGTCATCTCGATGATGATGCTGCCCCCGCAGGTCACCGTCATCCCGATGTATCTGGTGTGGTCCAAGCAGTTTCATCTCACCGGCTCGCTGTGGCCGCTGATCATTCCGCTGGCCTTCGGCGAGGCGTTCTCGATATTCCTGCTGCGCCAGTTCCTGCTGACCATTCCCGACGACTATCTCGAGGCCGCGCGGATCGACGGCTGCGGCGAACTACGCATTCTGTTGCGTATCGTGCTGCCGATGGCGCGGCCCGCCATCGCGGCCGTCACGCTGTTCCAGTTCTTCTATTGCTGGAACGACTATTTCGGTCCGCAGATCTATGCCAGCGAGAACCCCGGCGCGTGGACGCTCAGTTATGGACTGGAGTCCTTCAAGGCCGCACACCACACCAATTGGAATCTCACCATGGCCGCCACCGTACTGGTGATGGCGCCGGTGATCATCATCTTCTTCTTCGCGCAGAAGGCTTTCATCGAAGGCGTGACACTGACAGGGGTGAAAGGCTGATGCCCGCACTGAAATTGGCCGTCGTCGGCGGCGGTTCCACCTACACACCCGAGCTGATCGACGGGTTCGCGCGGCTGCGCGACACCCTGCCGATCGACGAGATCGTGTTGATCGACCCGGCGGCGCAACGGCTGGCGCTGATCGCCGGACTGGCCCGCCGGATGTTCGAGAAACAGGGCAATCCGGTGCGGGTGTCCACCGCCTCGTCCGTCGCGGCAGGCGCCGACGGTGCCGATGCCGTGCTGCTCCAGCTGCGCGTCGGCGGACAGGCCGCCCGCAACGAAGACGAGACCTGGCCGCTCGAATGCGGTTGTGTCGGACAGGAAACCACCGGCGCGGGCGGTCTGGCCAAGGCGCTGCGCACGGTTCCGGTGGTGCTCGAACTCGCCGAACAGATTCGCCGGGCCAACCCGGACGCCTGGATCATCGATTTCACCAACCCGGTCGGGATCGTCACCCGGGCGTTGCAGACCGCCGGGCACAAGGCGGTCGGCCTGTGCAACGTGGCCATCGATTTCCAGCGAAAGTTCGCCCGGCACTTGGGCGTCGAGCCGGAGCTGGTCCAGCTCGACCACGTCGGCCTCAATCACCTCACCTGGGAGCGCGGCGTCACCGTGCTCGACAGTCCCGGCGCGGCAACAGGTTACGAAGCGCTACCCAAGCTGCTCGCCGATTTCGGCGCCGACATCGCGGCCGATACCCGGCTGCCGGTCGAGCTGCTGCGGCACCTCGGCGTCGTTCCGTCGTACTACCTGCGGTACTTCTATCAGCACGACACGGTCGTCGAGGAGTTGCGCGCGAAGGGTTCCCGGGCCGCCGAGGTGGCCGAGCTGGAACGGCAGTTGCTCACCATGTACGCCGACCCGGCGTTGGACACCAAACCCGAACTGCTCGGAAAACGCGGTGGCGCTTTCTATTCCGAGGCCGCGGTGCAGCTGATCGCCGCGCTGCTCGGCACCGGCGCGGCCGCGGGCGTGCAAGTGGTCAACACCCGCAACGACGGCACCCTCCCGTCGCTGCCCGACGACGCGGTGATCGAGGTGCCCGCGCGGGTGGACGCGGCAGGCGTCCGTCCACTACCGCAGCCGCCACTCGACCCGCGCTTCGGCGGACTGATCGCGCACGTCACCGCGTACGAACAACTGGCGTTGCGGGCCGCCGTCGAAGGCGGGCGCGAACTCGTCTTCGACGCGCTGCTGGCCCATCCGCTGGTCGGCCAGTTCGAACTGGCCGACCAGCTCACCGACCGGCTGATCGCGCACAACCGCGCGCACCTGAGCTGGGCGTGACCATGCCGACCAACACCGTGCATTGCTGGCGGGGGAAGCGTTTGATGAAACTCCCACAGAACGAGCAGGTTCCGGGCGTCCTCGCGATCGACGCGGGCAACAGCAAGACCGACGTCGCCCTGGTCGCGCTCGACGGAACGGTCCTGGCCGCGGCCCGCGGCGGCGGCTATCAGCCCTATCGGGACGGGGCCGAGCAGGCGATCGCGGGGCTCACTCCGCTGGTCGACGCGGTGGCCGAACAGGCCGGGCTCACCCGCGCGCGGGTGCTCACCACCCGGGTGAGCGCCTGCATGGCCAATGTCGATCTGCCCATCGAGGAGCGACGCTTCCACGCCGCCATCGCGGGCCGGCCGTGGGGGCTCTCGGTGGGCGTCGCCAACGACACCTTCGGCCTGCTGCGGGCCGGTACCGACGGTCCGTGCGGCGTCGCGGTGGTCTGCGGCGCCGGAATCAACTGCGCCGGACTGCGACCGGACGGCCGGACCGCGCGCTTCCCGGCGCTCGGCGTGCTCACCGGAGACTGGGGTGGTGGCGGCGGAATGGCCGCCGCCGCAATGTGGTACGCCGCGCGGGCCGAGGACGGCCGGGGCGAGCCGACGGCGCTGTCCGCCGCCATCGGCGCGTATTTCGGGATGACCGGGGCCAACGCGGTCGCCGAGGCGATCCACCTCGGCCAGCTGGCCGAACACCGGCTACACGAGCTGGTCCGGGTGCTGTTCGCCACCGCGGAAGCGGGCGACCCGACCGCGCTGCGGCTGATCGATCGGCAAGCCGACGAGATCACCCGCCTCGCGCTCGTCGCCCTGCGCAAGCTCGAACTGCTCGACGAGCCGACGCCCGTGGTACTCGGCGGTGGTGTGCTGGCCGCGCGGCAACCGTTGCTGATCGACAACGTCCGGGCTCGGCTGGCCGCCGCCGCGCCGCTGGCGGAACCTCGAATCGTGGTCGCCCCACCGGTTCTCGGTGCGGCGCTGCTCGGGCTGGACCATCTCGCGGCGAGCCCGGCGGCACAGCGGCGGCTCCGCGCTGCATATCCGGCTGCGCAGGAGCCGCCGGAGGGCCGGTCCGGGTTCGCCAGCGAGATGGGTCAGTTGGCCTGAGCCGTTACCGGCCGATCTGCAGATCGACGCAGGAGTAGAAAGCGTTCGGCGTATCGGCGATATTCCATACGCTGCGCAGCTTCTGCTTACCGGTGAAACTGCCGAGATTCACCGTGTGCGTTTCGGTCGCACCCGGCGGCCGATTGTTGCCACTGATGTCGGCGACCTTGGTGTTCCCGATCCAGTACTCGTAGTTCGTGGTCCGGTGCCGGGCGGTGAAGGTCCAGGTGAAGGTCACCGTGCTGCCGACCTGGTGGACCTTCCACGGCTTGCTGTCGTCGTCGAGGTCGGCCCAGCGCCGGTCACCGGCGCTGCAATTGCGCTGTCCCTTGGGGCCCTCGACGCTCTGCGGCTCCCATTTGATGGGACCGCAGGGCAATTGGTTCTGCGCGCACTGCGCCTGCCGGCTGGCCGGCGAGGAAATATAGCCGTGCGCGTTGGCGGGCCCCGCGGGCAGCACGGCGACGACGAACGGTGCCAGACCTGCCGCCGTGACGATGGACAGCATTCTTCTGTTGAACATGGGTGACTCCCTGTGCCCGGAATGGGCAATAGTCGGCCGAATATTCGGCTCGATGCGGTAGGTATTCGAACCTTAAAGCGCCGCCATATAATTGGTCGAGTGCACAGGAGTGGGGAGGCAACTGGGGACCGTAAATAACGAAATAGACTCGAGCCGAACGGTATTCACCGCGATTCAGCCGAAGATCATTTCCGTTTCATTGCTCATCATGCAATAGCGAATTTCGATCTTCCGGCACTCGGAATAGATCGCGATGTCGCAAGGTTCGTCGTAGGGAAGTCCGCCGACCGAAAGGATCCCCGATGGCGAAGATGACCAGCGATGAACGCGAGAAGTTCCTGGCCGAGTTGCACGTGGGGGTGATCGCGATCGAACGCGCCGATCGCGCGCCGCTCGCGGTACCGATCTGGTACGGCTACGAGCCGGGCGGCGAGGTGAAGATCTGGACCGACAACGGCTCGGTGAAAGAGCGCCTGATCCGGGCCGCGGGGCGGTTCTCGCTGACCGCGCAGGTGGAGCAGCCGCCGTACCGGTACGTCACCGTGGAGGGCACGGTGACCAGCATCGAGCGCGCCACCGTGGACGACGTGCTGGCCATCGCCGTGCGCTACCTCGGCCCCGACGAGGGCAAGGCCTTCGCCGAGCAGAACCTCTCCGAATCCTCGCTGCTGGTCAGCCTGCGCCCGGAGAAGTGGCTGAGCACGGACTACGCCAAGGAGTAGCGCATCCGCGGCAACCACACGAGCCGTGTCGATGTCAATCAACTGTCCCGGTGGGTGCACCTGCCCGGGCAGTTGATTGACAGCAAATGTCGCGACTGCCAACGTATCCAGGGACCGCGAGGTCCTGATCCGGTGGGCCCCGGCGTTGTCGAGCGGAGCGTGCTGATGGGTTTTCTCGAGCCCGACCTGCCAGTGGTCGATCTGCCGGAATGGCGTAAAGGCACACGCGCCGAACGGATTCGGCCGATGGCCCGGCATTGGGCCGAAGTGGGTTTCGGCACTCCGGTCGCACTGCACCTGTTCTACGTCGGCAAGATCTGCCTCTATCTCCTCGGCGGCTGGCTGATCGCGCTCGCCACCGCGGGCATCGACGGATTCACCGCGGTGGGCGACTGGTGGTCGGAGCCGATCGTCTTCCAGAAGGTGGTGCTCTACACCCTCTTGTTCGAGGTGGTCGGCCTCGGTTGCGGGTTCGGACCGCTGAACAACAGATACTTCCCGCCGCTCGGCTCGATCCTGTATTGGTTGCGGCCCAAAACGATTCGGCTGCCACCATGGCCGGGCCGCGTGCCGCTGACCAAGGGCACCGATCGCACGGTCATCGATATCGCGCTGTATGCGGCACTGCTGGTGGCGATTTCGGTCGCGCTGTGCTCCGACGGCACCGGACCCGTGCCGGAGTTGAGCACCTCCATAGGGTTGCTGCCGGTATGGGAGATCGCGGTGATCCTCGGACTGCTCGCCGCAATCGGGTTGCGCGACAAGGTGATATTCCTGGCGGCCCGCGGCGAGGTGTACGGAACGCTGACGGTCACCTTCCTGTTCACGGCCGCCGATCCGATCGTCGCCGCGAAGGTGGTGTTCGTGGTGATCTGGATGGGCGCCGCGACCTCGAAGCTGAACAAGCACTTTCCGTTCGTGGTGTCCACGATGATGTCGAACAGCCCGGTATTCCGGCGCAAATCGCTCAAACGCCGGTTCTTCGAGGACTTCCCGGACGATCTGCGGCCGGGCCGCCTCTCCCGGCTGTTCGCGCACGGCGGCACCGTCGTCGAGATGAGTGTGCCGGTGGTGCTGTTCTTTTCACACGGCGGTCCGGTGACGGCGGTGGCCGCAATCCTCATGATCGGGTTCCATCTGTCCATTTTGACGGCGGTGCCGATGGGCGTGCCGCTGGAGTGGAACGTCTTCATGATCTTCGGGGTGCTGGTGCTGTTCGTGGCGCACGCCGATCTCGGCCTGGCCGCGCTCACCCAGCCGGCGCCGGTGGCGGTGCTGTTCCTGGTGATCGCGGGCATCGTCGTCGCCGGAAACCTGTTCCCGCGCAAGATTTCCTTCCTGCCCGGCATGCGGTACTACGCGGGCAACTGGGACACCACGATGTGGTGCGTCAAGCCGTCCGCGGCGGCGAAGATCAGCCGGCACATCGTCGCGATCGCCGCCATGCCGCAGGCCCAACTGGAACGGTTCTACGGGAAGGACCGCGCGGAGATCCCCCTGTACATGGGATATGCCTTCCGCGCCATGAACACCCACGGACGCGCGCTGTTCACGCTGGTGCATCGGGCGATGCCCGCCGGGCACGAGGCCGACTACGTCCTCACCGACGGCGAACGGATCGCCAGCACCGCCCTCGGCTGGAACTTCGGCGACGGGCACCTGCACAACGAGCAACTCATCGCCGCGCTGCAGCAGCGCTGCCACTTCGAGCCCGGCGAGGTCCGCGTGGTGCTGCTGGACGCGCAGCCGATCCACCGGGGCACCCAGGCCTATCGGCTCGTCGACGCCGCCACCGGCGAGTTCGAGCACGGCGTGGTCCACGTCGCCGATATGGTCACCCGCCAGCCCTGGGCCGACGACGTGCCGGTACAGGTCGGGCCGGGAAAGTGAACTCGGCGAACGATTATGGCCGGCGTGCGGCAAGATCGAAGGCATGACTCCCGGACCGTTCCTGCCCGAGAGCGTCGACGAATTCCGCGTCCTCGCCCGCACCCGGTTGCGTCGGTTCGTCCGGACCGAGGTACCCGACGAGCCGGGTCTGCGTCGCGCCGCGGTACTGCTGTGTGTGGTCGGGCAGGCCGACGGCTCCCCCGCGGTGATCGTCATCCGGCGGGCCTATCAGGGACGCAACGCGGGACAGTGGGGGCTGCCCGGCGGCCGGATCGATCCGGGCGAGACCGCCGAACAGGCCGTCCTGCGGGAACTGCACGAAGAACTCGGCATGACGGCCGCGTCCACCGATCTGGTCGGCCTGCTCGACGACTTCCCCGCCTCGTCCGGCTTCGTGATCACGCCGTTCATCGCGGCGCTGCCCGACGCCGCCGAACTGACCCCGAACCCGAGTGAGGTGCACTCGGTGCACCTGGTGCGCCTCGACCGGCTCGCCGCCGACGACGTGCCGCACTGGGTGTCGCGGCAGCAGGCGGTCCCGCAACCGGAACTGCGCGACGAACCCGAGCCGGTCGCCGCCCCCGACGATGTGCGCCTGCTGCAGATGCGGCTGGGGGCCGATATGACGATCCACGCGCCCACCGGCGCGCTGCTCTGGCAGTTCCGCGAGATCATCCTGCTCGGGCGGGACCACGACAGTGCCCGCGTCTCCCATTTCACCCAACCCGACTGGACCCAGCACTAGTGGACGTGCCGGACATGGCATGCTCGGTGCCCATACCCGATCAGGAGGCCTGGTGACCATCTTCCGCACCATCGTCGGCGTGCAACTACTGCTGATCGAGAACGGGCGGGTACTGCTCGCGCGCCGGCGCAACACCGGGTTCGCCGACGGGCAGTGGAACGCCCCGGGCGGCAAGCTCGACGAGGGCGAGGATCTGCTCACCGCCATCATCCGCGAGGCCGACGAGGAGATCGGCGTCCAGGTCGAGCGGGACGACGTCGATCTGGTCGCCTCGATCCACATCCAGCATCCGCCCGGCCAGACCCGGATCGTGTTCGTCTTCCGCGCGCAGGCCTGGTCCGGCGAACCTTACAACCGCGAACCCGACTCCTGCTCGGAGCTGCGCTGGTTCCCCCTCGACGAACTCCCCGACAACACCATCCAGAGCACCCGCGCCGGCCTGGACCTCTACCGCCGTGGCGAACACTTCGGCGTCTACGGCTGGCCCGAACCCTCCCTCATCGGCGACTCTCGCTGACGCCCCGGTTCGGGCGTTCGGGAGAGGGCGTTGGGCCACCAGATTTTGGGGCCGACGATGCTGAAAAGGGCTGGGATCACCACGGTTCGGACCAGGAAGGTGTCGAGCAGGATGCCCAGGCCGACGATGATGCCCAGTTGGGTGAGGATGATCAGCGGCAGGACGCCCAGGACGCAGAAGACGGCGGCCAGGACGATGCCCGCGCTGGTGATGACCGAGCCGGTGGCGGCGACCGCGCGGACGATGCCCTGGGTGCTGCCGTGCTCGGGTGTCTCTTCCTGCGCCCGGGTGACCAGGAAGATGGTGTAGTCGATGCCGAGGGCCACGAGGAACAGGAAGGCGTACAGCGGCGCACTGGTGTCGAGCGCCGGAAAACCCAAGAGGTGCAGGCTGATCCACGCCCCGAGACCCAGCGCGGCCAATGCGCTCAACACCGAGACGCCCACCAGCAGCACCGCGGCGGGCACCGCCCGCAACAGGGCCAGCAGGATCACCGACACGATGGCCAGGATCGTCGGAATCACCACGCGCTGATCGTGTTCGGCGGCCGTGCGGGTGTCCAGCCCCTCCGCGTCGCCACCGCCGACGAGCGCGCCGGGCACGTCGGCCAGCTCACCGCGCATCGCCTCGATGGTCGAGAAGGCTTGCGGTGAACCGGGTTCGGCGTTCAGCACGACCGAGAAACGGGTCAGGCCGGTCGGCGATGTCCCGGTCGGCCGCGCGTCGGTGACCCCGGGCACGGCGCGCAGTGTCTGTTCCACCGCGGCAGCCGCATCGCTGCGGGCGAGCACGGTGGTCGGATTCGCCGCCCCGGCCGGGAAGTGCGCGGCGAGGGTGTCGAATCCCTCGACGGATTCGGCGCGGACGCGGAACTGATCAGTCTGGGAAAGCCCTACGTCGGCACCGATCAGCCCCGCCGCGCACGCGCCGAGCGCGACCAGCGCCGCACCCGCCACCAGCACCGGCCTGCGCACCACCCGCGCCGCGATCGCATGCCAGATCCCCGTTTCCGCCGCAACCCGGTCGTCGGCGCGGGGCACGAACGGCCAGAACACATTCCGTCCGCACAGCGCGAGCGCGGCGGGCAGCGCGACGAGCACGAACAGCAGGGCGACCAGCAGTCCGGCCGCCGCACCCACGCCCAGACTGCGCGTATTGGGCAGCGAGGCGAACAACAGGGTCAGCAGCGCGGCGACGACGGTGACGTTGCTGGCCAGGATCGCGGGCCCGGCGTGGCGCACCGCATGCCGGAGCGCGGTCCGATGATCGGGATGCCGATGCAATTCGTCGCGGTAGCGCGAAACCAGCAGCAGCGCATAGTTCGTCCCGGCGCCGAAGACCAGCACGCTGGTGATGCCGGAGGTCGAACCGTCGAAGGACAGCCCGGTCCAGCGCGCCAGTCCGGTGCCGACCGCGGCGGCGACCCGGTCCGCCGAGCCGACGACGAGCAACGGCACCAGCCAAAGCACAGGTGAGCGATAGGTGGCGATGAGCAGCAACGCGACCACCGCCGCAGTCACCGCGAGCAGGGTGATGTTGGCACCGGCAAAGGAATCGGCGATATCGCCACCGAACGCGGGACCACCGGTCACCTGGATGCGCAGCTCGGCCGGCTGCCAGTCCTTGACCTCGTCACGCAGTGCGCCGATGCGATCGGTGAGCGCGAAGCCGCTCAGCTTCGAGTCGACGGGCAGCCGCCCGATCGCGGCTTTCCGGTCGGGCGCGACGAGTGGTTGCCCGAGCTTCCCGGACAGCCACGCCAGATCTCCGGGGCGCAGTTCCGCGCCGTCGGTGCGGGTCACGACGACGACCGCGGGGGCTGTTCCCGCGTCCGGAAACTGGGTGAGCAGTTCTTTGACGCGGGCCGATTCCGCGCTGCCGGGCAACGAGTTCGGGGCCTGCCCAGCGGCGTCGTTGTCACCGATCCCGGCGATCACGCCGAACGACACGGCAACGAGCGCGAGCAACAGCAGCCATGATTTGCCGGCGGTGACGACGGCCGCGAACCGATCCCACATGCGCATCACCACACGATGGCAGAACCGCGCCCGGCGCGCTCGCTACCCACGCGAGCGGGTGGGCATGATCACCGCTGCGCGCGGGGTTCGAGGGCCAGCAGCCGGTCGAGCTGGGTGGCCACCCGATCCAGCGGGGTGACCGTGCGACCCGCGATCGCCATGATGACCGCGCCCTCGATCGCGGCGACGGCCATGGTCGCCAGCGACGCGGCGGGTTCGTCCGCGATGCCCTCGGCGGCCAGCTGATCGGTGAGCAGGCCCTCCCACGCGGCGAAGGATTCGGCCGCGATGGCCGGGGCCGCGGGTACTTCCGATCCGGCCAGTGCCGCGGCGACGACCGGGCAGCCCGCGGTGAAGTCCGAGGTGACGAGCAGTTCCTTCCACATCTTCACGAACGCGGCGAGCCGGACGGACGCGCTGCCCTTGCCCGCGGTCGCGGCGATACCGGCCGCCATGATCTTGCCCGCCGCCCGGGTGGCTTCCTCGACCAGTTCTTGTTTCCCGCGCGGGAAGTTCTGATAGATCGAGCGGCGCGCGGTGTTGCTGTAGGTCACCAGTTCGGTGATCCCGGTGCCCGCGACTCCGCGGCGTCTGATCAAGTCGATCGTGCCGGCGATCAGCCGCTCGCGTGGACGGATGGTCACCGCGGACCTCCTGATCTCTTCTGGGTTCCAGCTCCGATACCCAGCCTAGGACATGTCCGGCGGTATCCGAGGGCCTTGCGGTAGTACGACCATACTACTACCGTGATGGCTATTACACCCAGTTACGGCTACCAAAGGACCGCCCATGCCCGCCACCGTGACTCTGTCCGATCAACTCACCCTGCCGTGCGGCCAGGTGCTGCCCAACCGGCTGATGAAATCGGCACTCAGCGAGGGCCTGGCCGATCCGGGCGGCAGTCCCGGCCAGCGCCTCGAACGCCTCTACACCCGCTGGGGCACAGGCGGTTTCGGGCTGGTCGTGACGGGCAACGTAATGGTCGATCGCGGGCATCTGGGTGAGCCGGGCAACGTGGTGATCGACGACGACCGTGACCTGGACGGCCTGAGCCGCTGGGCGAAGGCCACCAAAGACGGCGGGGCGCCCATCTGGATGCAGCTCAATCATCCGGGCAGACAGGCGAATCCACTGGCCACCCGCACCCGGCCGGTGGCGCCGTCGGCGATCGCACCGAAGATCCCCGGCATGCCGACGCCGCGCGCGCTCACCGACGCCGAGATCGAGGCGATCATCGACCGCTACGCCACCACCGCGCAGGTCGCGGAGACCGCAGGCTTCGACGGCGTCCAGATCCACGGCGCGCATGGCTATCTCGTCTCACAGTTCCTCTCACCCCTGGCCAACCAGCGCACCGATCGCTGGGGTGGCGATGCCGAGCGGCGACGCCGGTTCGTGCTCGAGGTGGTGCGGCGCATCCGGTCCGCGGTGAGCCCGGGTTTCGCGGTCGGTATCAAGCTGAACTCGGCGGACTTTCAGCGCGGCGGCTTCACCGAGGACGAGTCGCGGGCGGTGGTCGAGCAATTGGCGCATGAACACCTGGACCTCATCGAGATCAGCGGCGGCAGTTACGAATCCCCGGCGATGATGGGGCGCAACGACACTCGCTCCGACAGTACCCGCGCCCGCGAGGCCTACTTCCTCGACTACGCGCAGACTGTGCGCACCGCGGCGGCCGGCGTGCCGATCGCGGTCACCGGCGGTTTCCGTTCCCGGTCGGTCATGGTGGCGGCGCTCGCGGCCGCGGACTGCGACGTGATCGGGCTCGGCCGCCCCACCTGCCTGACCCCGGACGCGGCCACCGGACTGATCACCGAACGCGACGATCGACTGCGCACGGTGCCGATCGGGGTGCGCGGCCGGCTCGCCAAGGTCGGTAGCCTGCGCTCCTTCGACGGCGCCCTGGACCTGCAGTGGCACACCGACCAACTGCACCTGCTCGGCGCGGGCAACGACCCCGACCCGGCCAGGCCGTGGTGGAAGACCACCGTCACGATGTTGAGCCGCAACGGGCTCGACGCCTTCCGCAGCAAGCGCGGCTGAGCCAGGCCGGACGCCCGGCACGAACCTGACAATACGCGGCGGCTGTTAACCGGCCTGCGTAGCCATGTTCACACCGTGTTTACGATGTCCGAATGCTTATCCACGACCCGCAACGAGCTTCGCCCGATACCGAGCAGCTCGCGCCGCGCCGGCTGCGACCGGCGCTGGTCTGGTGCGCGCTGGCCGCCGCGACGCTCGTGCTGGTCCTCGGCCAGGTCGTGGCCGTGCACATCAACGCGCTGGGCCCGCTGACCAGTCTGGCGTGGGACTACGTCGGCAGGCCGAAATCGGCGACCACACCGTGGGCCGGTTTCCTGCTCGCGCTCGTCGGCGTCACGACCCGGGTCCGGCTCAACGCGCTCGCCGCGGCGGTCGGCATCGATGTGGTGTTCGTGCTCATCCGGGCGGTCGAGGGCCGCGCGTTCACGGTGGGCAACGGCCCGACCATTGTGCTCACCGCGCTCGCGGTCATCGCCGCCTGGCGGTGGACCGGCGCGACGCGACAGGTCGCCCTGCGCACCATCGCGCTCGGCGCGCTGCTCATCCTCGCGACCAAGGTCGGCGAGATCTGGCTGGACGTCACCGCGTGGGCCTGCCCGCAGGTGCTCGATCCCTATGTGCAACTTGCGGATCGGGCGCTCGGCAGCCCGTCCTGGTTGGTCGGCCACGCCCTCGAGGTGGCGGGCCCGATCCCGCTCGGCATCGTGCGCTGGGTGTACTTCGAACTGCCCGCCGCGGCCATCGTCGTCGCCATCTGGCAGTTGCGCGGAGTGACCACCGGCGCGTGGCCGCGGCACCATCTGGTGCGTACGTTCTTGGCGCTCGGGTTGATCGGGCCGATCTTCTATGTGGTGTTCCCCGTCGTCGGCCCGATCCTCGCATTCGGATCCTGGGGCCACGGCCTGGAATTGGCGAACGTCTGGCCCGATGTCGTGCCGCCGGTGCCCGCTTCGGTCGGGTCCATGCCGTTCGACGGGATCACGCCGCGCAACTGCATGCCGTCACTGCACACGGCGTGGGCGCTGTCGCTGTTCATCCATTCGCGCCGCGGCCCGCGCTGGCTGCGCTGGGGCGGCACCTTCTGGCTGGTGTGCACGCTGATCGCGACCCTGGGCCTCGGCGCGCACTACGGCATCGATCTGATCGTCGGTGCGACGCTGTGCCTGACCATCGAATCGGTACTGCGCGAACCGGATCGCGGCTGGGACCGGTACCGCGTCCGCATGGTGGCGCTGGGCGTCGGCACCTTCACCATGCTCCTGCTGTGCATCCGCTACCTGGCCCTGCCGATGGCGACGCATCCGGTCCCGTTCGGCCTGGCCGTGCTCGCCGCGTTCGCCGCGGTGGTGTACACGTTCTACACGACCTGGTTCGCCGGCGATCGAGAACAGTTGGCGGACAACGTTATTCGCTGAGCCCGGCACGCTCGGCGCGGTATTCCCGCGCCGAGCGCAAGGCCTCAGTCGCAGACCGCGCCGAACGACGCCGACCCGACCAGCTTCGAGTACTTGGCGAGCACACCGCGGGTATAGCGGGGCGGCAACGGTTCCCACCCGACCTGGCGTTGTTCGAGGTCCGCGGCGTCGACCAGCAGATCGAGCGTGCCCGCGCCGACGTCGAGGCGGATCTGATCCCCGTCCCGGACGTACGCGATCGGCCCGCCGTCCACTGCTTCCGGCGCGACGTGGCCCACACACAAACCGGTGGTACCGCCGGAGAATCGGCCGTCGGTGAGCAGCAGCACGTCTTTGCCGAGCCCCGCGCCTTTGATCGCGGCGGTGATGGCGAGCATCTCGCGCATGCCCGGCCCGCCCTTGGGCCCCTCGTAGCGGATGACCACCACATCGCCCGCGGTGATCGTGCCGTCCTCGAGCGCGTCCATCGCCGCCCGCTCCCGGTCGAAAACCCTTGCGGTGCCGGTGAACACGTCGGAGTCGAAACCCGCCGACTTCACCACGGCGCCGCCGGGCGCGAGCGAGCCGTGCAGGATGGTGATGCCGCCGGTCGGGTGGATCGGGGCGCGCATCGCCCGCACCACCTTGCCGTCCGGGTCCGGCGGCGCGATCTCGGCCAGGTTCTGCGCCACGGTCCGGCCGGTCACGGTGAGGCAATCCCCGTGCAGCAGACCGGCATCCAGCAACGCCTTCATCATCACCGGCACGCCGCCGATCCGGTCCACGTCGGTCATCACATGCTTACCGAACGGTTTCACGTCCGCCAGATGCGGCACCCGGCGGCCGACCCGGGCGAAATCCGCCAGGGTCAGCTCGACCCGCGCGTCGTGCGCGATCGCCAGCAGATGCAGCACGGCATTGGTGGAACCGCCGAACGCCATCACCACGGCGATCGCGTTCTCGAACGCCTCTTTGGTGAGAATGTCGGCGGTGGTGATGCCGCGCCGGAGCAACTCGACGACCGCTTCCCCGCTGCGCCGCGCGTAGCCGTCGCGGCGCCGGTCGGTCGCGGGCGGGGCGGCACTGCCGGGCAGCGACATGCCCATCGCCTCGGCGGCACTGGCCATGGTGTTCGCGGTGTACATCCCGCCGCACGCCCCCTCGCCCGGGCAGATGGCCCGCTCGATGGCGTCCACGTCGGCCCGGCTCATCAACCCGCGCGAGCACGCGCCGACCGCCTCGAACGCGTCGATGATCGTCACCTCGCGCTCGCTGCCGTCGGACAGCTTGGCGATACCGGGCAGGATCGAGCCCGCGTACAGGAACACACTCGCCAGGTTCAACCGCGCGGCCGCCATCAGCATGCCGGGCAGCGATTTGTCGCAGCCGGCCAGCAGTACCGAGCCATCGAGGCGCTCGGCCTGCATCACCGTCTCGACGCTGTCGGCGATCACCTCCCGCGACACCAGCGAGAAGTGCATGCCCTCGTGGCCCATCGAGATGCCGTCGGACACCGAGATGGTGCCGAACTCCATCGGGTAACCGCCACCCGCGAAGACGCCTTCCTTGCTCGCCTTGGCCAGCCGGTCCAGCGAGAGGTTGCACGGCGTGATCTCGTTCCACGAGGAGGCGACGCCGATCTGGGATTTCCCCCAGTCCGCGTCCCCCATGCCGACCGCGCGCAGCATGCCGCGCGCGGCGGTTTTCTCGAGGCCGTCGGTGACGTCGCGGCTGCGGGGCTTGATATCGGGCGTGTTCGGATCAGTGGGCACGATGGTCCATCATCCTCCGCCCGGCGCCGATCCCGCGCCGGGCACGCCCGGACGAGCCGTCAGACTCGGCGATCTCCGGCCAGGAAGGGCGCCACCTGGCCCAGCACCTCGGCCGCGTTGTTCCAGCACGCCACGTGATCGTGCGCGGGCAGTGCCCAGAACGGCGTGCCGGTCTGGGCGGCGAAGATGCGCATCGGCTCGAACCAGATGTCCTCGGTGCCCGCGTACATCAGCATCGGCACGTCCGACTCCGCGAGCCGGTCCTTCAGGCCGGGCTCGCGGGAGAACGCGGCGTAGTTGGCGCGCAGCGCCGCCGGGTCCGCCGCCTCGATCACCGCCGCGAGGCCCGGATCGGCCAGCGAACCCTGCTCGATCAGCGGGTACAGGTCCGCATCGTCGGGCAGCCCGAGCTGACCGCGCATCAGCGCGAGCGCCGAGCCGAACCCGTCGATCGGATCGAATGCGCCCGCGACCAGCCGGGTGAGCCGCTCGGGCGCGTGCACGGCCACGGCGTAACCGGTCAGCGCGCCCAGCGAGTAGCCCCAGAAGGCCGCACGGTCCGCGCCGACCTCGTCGAGCACGGCGGTGATGTAGTCGACCCGGCGCGCCAGCGCGTAGTCGGCCGTGTCGCCGGGGGCATCGCTCGCGCCGAGGCCCAGCGGATCCACGGTGATCACGGTGTGACCGGCCGCGAGGACCGCGGTGTAGCCCGCCGTCGCCCAGTGCGTCCCGACCTGGAACATGCCCGGGTGCAACACCACCGGCGGACCGTCGCCGACCACCTCGAAGGCGATCTTGTGTCCGTTACTGCGCGCGATGGGCACCCATTACTCCTTGTCACGTCCGGTCGAATCCTGGACGAGAGTACCGATCGACGGCCCTGCCGAAAACCGGATTACCTGCACCGGACCCGCGCCGGCGAGCCTCGCCGAGGTTGAGACACTCGACAAAACGTGTCCCACGTGAGACACTGGCCCCGGCATGTTTCAACAAGCGGGGGCTTTCGTCATGCACGGATTACAGAACCAGGTCGCGGCAGGCGATGGCTTCGCTGCACAGTTGGCAGCACTGTTCGACCGGTGGGCCCGCGAACACGGTGCACCACTGTCGAATCGGGAACTGACCCAGCGACTGGTCGCGGCGGGCGAGCAGGTCTCGGAGCCCTATATGTCGCAGTTGCGGCGCGGTTTGCGCCGCAATCCCGCACCATCCCTGGTCGCCGCGCTGGTGACGTTCTTCGGTGTGCACGAGGACTATTTCGAGGTCGGGGCGTCGCCGATGGCACCGGGTGACAGTGCGGTGATCACCCGCGTGCTCACCCCAGGTGTCCAGCGGCTGCTGCGGACCACGGCGGGACTCTCTGCCGAATCGATGGATCTGCTCGTCGCCGTGGCGGACGAGTTGCGGGCAACAGACGTAGGCCAATCCAGCTAGGCCCGGCTGCGCATGTCGCAGAGTCATGCGACGTCGCAGACCTTGTGTGCGACACTTTGCCCATGGTGTTGCACGAACCGGCGGAGGCGCTCGCGATCGCGCCCGATGATCCGGTACTGATCGCCGCGTCGGAGATGTTCGTCAGCGAGGGCTGGATCGATGTCCGCAAACTGGCGACCGTCACCGGGGTGAGTCGCGCGACGCTGTATCGCCACTATCGCGATCGCGACCGGCTCCTCGGCGAGGTCGTCTGGCGACACGCCGCCGCGGATCTCGCGAAACTGCGGAAGAAGAACCGAGGCCGAGGCGCCGTCGGCATCGCGGACACGGTGCAGGGCCTGCTGCAGATCAGCGCCGCCCGCTCCTCGATGCGGACCTTTCTGGCCGAACACACCGACGTGGCGATGCGCGTACTGACCTCGAAACACGGTGTGGTCCAGGAACGATTCATCGACGCCATCGCCGAGTTGATCGTCGCCGAAATCGGTGAGCCCGCCGATATCGATGTGCACACCCTCGCCTATGCGATCGTCCGAGTCGGCGAATCCTTTTACTATCGCGACTACATCACCGGCGAGCCCGCGGACAATACTGCCGCGGCCATTATCATCAACCGGCTGCTCCGCTAGTGGACGACATTTGCCGCTCCGGCGAGATTCCCCGCCGACCTCGCCGGAGCGGCAAATTGTCAACCACATCGACACGCCGATCGCGACCACGGTGAAACAATTGCCTGCTGATCGACTGCCGCCGGAAGTCACGCTTACCCAGCTATATCTTCGCGTCTTCGAGAATGCCGCCAATGAACTCCGTGTGCGCATCAGCTCGGCTATCGCCGCAAGTGGCGAGAACGGCGACCCGATGGCCGCTCTGCGCGCGGCGATATCCACCATGTTCGATCATGCCGGCCCGGTGTAGGTATCGATCCGCTGTTTGAGGTCGGCATTGTGCAGCTGCTGCTCCACCTGGTTCATCGGATCGTTGAACAGATCCGCGACCCTGGTGTGCACCCGCAGCACGCTCTGAGCCAGGCTCAGCTCGTATTCGCGCGGATCCTGGTCGTAATCCACGAAGGCGCCCAGCAGCATCGGCTCACCCGAGTGCCCGGAGTGAGGGTTTTGATGGTCTCCGGCCAGATCGGCAGCGACTCGGTCAACGCCGCGTCGCCGAAATAGTCTTCCCCCGTGAGCCTTCCGACGATCTGCGGTTCGTTGTACTCGCCGGTGCCGATGCGGCTCAGCTTGCCGTGCACGACGAGAAATATCTGGTCCATCGGGTTGCCGAACCCGACGACCACTTCGCCGGGCCCGATATCGAAGGGCTCGAACCGATGCGAGAGCGCGCAGCACCTCGTCGTCATCGAAATCACGGAGGGCCAGCAGTTCCCGCAGTTCTTGCGGGATCACCCGGACCGTCGCCCCCTCGGTGACGTATTCGACCTCACCGTTGCCGACGGTATAGCTCAACCGCCGGTTGACGCGGTAGACACCACCGCTGATCTCGGTCCAGGGCAGCATCCGCGTCAGCCACCGGGAGGTGATGCCCTGCATCTGCGGTTCGGACTTCGCGGTGGACGCCAGATTTCGGGCCGCCGCGGTACTGAGGCTGCGTTGTAGCTCGGGGTGTGCGGGTGTCGATGGACATCGTTGAACCTTCCCGTCGTCATTGCAGGCTGAACAACCGTGCACCAGACGGGAGAGCCTTTGGCATCCTTCGCTGTGTCTACCGTTCAGTGGGGTCGTGCTTGTAACGGCTACTCGCGCTGTGCCATTCGAAGCCACCGGCCATCCACGCCTGCGCGCCGCGCAGGAACCGATGCAGTTCCGGGGACGGGATCGCGGTGAGCTCGCGCTGGCTCGCCTCGAATCCGCGGACGAAATCGTTGTGCAGTGCCACGGTGCGTTCGATCGCGTCGTCGAGCGAACAGTTCTCTTCGGCCTGGATCAGCAGGACCAGATTGGAGTCCGGAAGTTCGTCGGCCGCCTCTTTTTCGGCCGAGTAGAGATCGTTGACGAGCACCGACGCCGTTCCCGCCTGCATCAGCGTGCGGTGGAAAAGTGGTGCGTAGAAGAGATTTCCGGTGAGTTCGTAGCCCCCGACGACGTCGATCAGCGTCATCGACGTATAGAAGCTGTCGTGCTGGCGGGCCGCGAGGTAACGCCATGCGGGCGGCGGCGTTTCGAGGTAGCGCCACGCCGCGTAGGCGGTCCAGCTCACGTACATCTGGAACGTGGTGTTGCACGCGCGCATCACCTGGGACGGCGTCGCATGTCGGGACAGGTGCGCGGTGGCCGACTTCAACGCCACGAGAACAGGATCGGCGGCCACCGCCTCGTCGAGCTGTTCGGTGAAGCGTCCCGCGTCCGGCGGCGGGTCCATCGCCGACATCACCAACGCCAGCCGTGGCGGCAGTTCCGTCGGAGTCGCGCCCAGCGGCGTCTCGTCGGCGTAGTAGTCGTCGGCCGCCCACCAGGCCGCGTTCATCTGCGCCGCGACGAGCAGCAGGTCCGGATCGTCGCTGTCGGGATGGGTGAGCATCGCCAACCGCCCGAATCCGGTGTCGCGGAACCGGTCCATGTGCCCCTCGTGGATACCGACGTCTTCGGCCCACGCCACCAACCGCCGATTGACCTCCGCACCCAGCTCCTCATCGATCCGCGCGGTCGCCGGACAATACAGCGGCGAATGCGAACCGTCGCCCCATTCCCGCTCGATATACGGCAGCGGCGCGTGGGTGTCGTGGCGAACGTGTTCCGGGCGCAACAGGGTGGCACCGATTCCGCGCTCCACCAAGGGAATCGATGGTGGTTCGGCGAGAGCGCAAGCGACGTCGGCGTTTTCGTCGGCTTCGACGGCGGCCGGCAACACCGCACCCGGGATTCGGAACGCCGAGGTCCCCAATCCGGACGGGGTGGCGAATTGCGATTGAGGTCGGCGCATCACGGTTTCCTCCCAAGCACTGTCACGGATGGAAGCGTTTTCGATCGGTACAGCAATTGCCCGCCTGGGCCGACTCGTTTACCAGACCCATGCGGCCATCGTGGTTCCTCGTCATTGGGAGAACTCACTCGAATGGTGGCCCACCCGGGTTCGCACCGGAAATTGGGCCTGTCACGATCCTGTCGCGCGCGGAGCCGTTCGCTGCCACCAAGGGTAGTGCCAACATTCGCCGGTCGTCAGAGGAATTCACGAAGTATCGACGACACCGGCGCGTCCAGGACGGGCCGCTTACCGTCCGGCGGTGCGCGTAGTGACCGCGACCGAGTCCGGCGAGTCGAGCGGTCCGTAGACGTCGATCCACATGTCACCCTCCGGGCTTTCCGCGACCCGCGCCGCCGCAACAACCGTCGCCACAAACTTCCTCCGCATGAGACTCCCCTTCTCCAGTTCCTCCACGTGAGACACCATTGACCCTATGTCCCATCCGAGACACTCTCGCAGCTATGTCTCAACAGCAAGGCGACCGCCGCTCGAAACCTAGCGGACGAAACGCATTCGGTAGCTACCGACACCGGCTTATACCACCGCCCATTTCGTAAACAGCGGATGGGAGATCCCGGAGACACAGAAAGGACATAAACCCGATTCGATCATCAGGCAAACCGGATTGATGCCGACGAACAAACTCGCACCCACGGGCCGGGACGGCGACCGCTCCGCGTCGGCAACCCTTCAGCGTATCCTGCCAAACCCGTTGCGCATCAGCACTTTTGCCACAATGCACACAAGACGGGCATCCCGGTCGTACCGGAGCACAAGTACCGGTCGTTATTTTTATGCGGAAACTTTGCCGTAGCAATATGTAACCACTCGGAAATATCGACCTCCGTAAGCTCTCATTTCGAAGAGCGGAACCCCCTTCTTCGAATCGCAGATCCACAAGGAGAGAACAATGGGCTTGGTCGCCGGTTTGGTCGAAATTGTCGGAAATCTCCTGCACCTCCTGCTCGGCGGACTCTGATAAACCGCTGAAGACTCGGCCCCGCGTCGCGCGGACGCGGGGCCGAGTCGTAGCCGGGCCCGCCTCCCACGCGTGACCCCCACCACAAAACTTCTGTTGCGTGACTGAGGTCACTCCGCTACCTTGTGCAATGTCACACGTCACATGACGCGAATCGCGGCGAAGGTCGTGACTCGGCGCGCAGAGGGAGGCTCTTATGACCGGATCGATCTCGTCGGCTGTCACCAAGCCGTGGCACGGGGTCCTGGTGGCCACGACGCTGCCGTTCACGGCGGACTACTCGGTCGATTACGACGCGTACGGCGCACACGTCGCGTGGCTGGCGGCGAACGGATGCCACGGGGTCAGCCCGAACGGATCGCTCGGTGAGTACCAGACCCTCGACGACGACGAGCGGGCCCGTGTGGTGGCCACGGCCGTCGCGGCCGCCCCGGCCGGGTTCACCGTGATGCCGGGCATCGCCGCCTACGGCGCGTTGCAGGCGCGCAAGTGGGCGGTGCAGGCCGCGTCCGCCGGCGCCCAGGCGGTAATGCTGTTGCCGCCCAACACCTATCGCGGCGGCCGCGATTCGGTGCTCGATCACTACCGCACGGTCGCCGAGGTCGGGCTCCCGATCGTCGCGTACAACAACCCGATCGATACCCGCATCGACCTGACCCCGGACCTCCTGGCCGAGTTGCACGCCGAAGGCCTGATCGTCGGCGTCAAGGAGTTCACCGGCGACGTGCGGCGCTGCTACGAGATCAAGGAACTGGCACCGGAACTCGATGTCCTCGTCGGCTCCGACGACGTGGTGCTCGAACTCGGTATCGCCGGTGCCGTCGGCTGGGTGGCCGGTTACCCGAACGCCATCCCGAAGGCGACGGTCGAGCTCTACAACGCCGCCGTGAACCGCGATCTGGACAAGGCGCTTCCGCTGTACCGCGACCTGCACAAGCTGCTGCGCTGGGACTCCAAGACCGAGTTCGTGCACGCGATCAAGCTGTCGATGGATCTGGCCGGCCGGCGCGGCGGGCAGTGCCGGCCGCCGCGGGTCCCGCTCGCACCGGAACTGACGGCGAAGATCACGGCCGCGACCCAGGACGTGCTGGCCAAGGGCTACCGATAACCGACCGGCGGTCGGAAAGGTTGCATGATGCACACGGCAAGTGAGGAGGAAGCGATGGACGAGACCACGGTGGACGCGATCGTCGCGGCAGCCGCGGCGGCGGCCAAGCCCTGGGCCGCAGTCGGATCGGCGGACCGGGCCGGGGTGCTGCACGGCATCGCGGATCGGCTGGACGCGCACGCCGCCGCACTCATCCCCCTGGCGATGCGGGAGACACACCTGTCCGAGCCGAGGCTGACCGCGGAGTTGCAGCGCACCGGCTTCCAACTGCGACTGTTCGCTCGCACCGTGCTCGACGGCGGCTACCTGGACGTGCGCATCGACACCGCGGACCCGGACTGGCCGATGGGTGCGCCGCGCCCGGACCTGCGCCGGATGAATATTCCGCTGGGACCGGTGCTCAACTTCGCGGCGAGCAACTTCCCGTTCGCCTTCTCCGTCGCTGGCGGGGACACCGCGGCCGCGCTCGCCGCGGGGTGCCCGGTGATCGTCAAAGCCAGTCCCGGGCATCCGTTGCTGTCCCGCGCCGTCGCCGACCTGATCGAGCAGGCGCTGCTCGAATGTGGCGCGCCGAGTGGCACTTTCGGTCTGGTGCTCGGGCGCGAAGCCGGCGTGCAGGTCCTCACCCATCCCGCGATCGCCGCGGCGGCGTTCACCGGATCGACGGCGGGTGGGCGTGCGCTCTACGACCTGGCCTGCCGTCGCCCGGTGCCGATCCCGTTCTACGGCGAACTCGGCTCGATCAACCCGGTCTTCGTCACCGAGCAGGCGGCGCGCACCCGGGCCGCAGAGATCGCCACGGGACTGCTGACCGCGGTGAGTTCGAGCGCGGGTCAGCTGTGCACCAAACCGGGTCTGGTCGCGGTTCCCGTGGACGCGCCGGTCCTCGGCGCACTGGCCGATCTGATCCGCACCCGGCCCGTGCCGACCGGCGAGCTGTTGAACGACGAGATCGCGGCGGGTTTCGCCGCCGCCGTACGGCGGGTGCGCGACCATGCGGACGTCGAACCGCTGGCGGGTGGCGGCCCGGACGAGGCCTTGCTGCTCGCCACCACGGCACGCGCCGTGCTGGCCGATCCCGACGTCCTGCTGCACGAAATGTTCGGCCCGGCAACACTTCTGGTCACCTACCGGGACACCGCCGAATTGCTCGATCTGGCCCGGGCAGTGGGCGGTCAGCTCACCGCGACGGTGTTCGGCGAGCAGGCGGACGAGACGACCCGCGCGCTCATCGCGGCGGCCGTCGACGTGGCCGGACGGGTGCTGTGGAACAGCTGGCCCACCGGCCTGTCGGTGACCTACGCGCAGCAGCACGGCGGCCCCTACCCGGCGACCACCGCGCCGTCGTCGACTTCCGTCGGCACCGCGTCGATCTCCCGCTTCCTGCGACCGGTGGTCTATCAGTCCGTGCCGGAGGACCTGCTGCCGCTCGAATTGCGCACCGGCAACCCGCTTTCCGTGCCGCAGTCGGTGAACGGAGCGCCGGCCCGATGACCGAGTTCCCGCCCCGCTCCCCCGCCCTGCGGGGAACCGACGTGCTCATCATCGGTGGCGGCATGATCGGCTGCGCCCTCGCCGACCGGCTCGCGCTGGCAGGCGCCTCGGTGCGGGTGTGCGAGCGGGGTGGGATCGCTTCGGGCACCACGGCACACGGCGAAGGCAATGTTCTCGTCTCCGACAAGGGGCCCGGGCCGGAACTGCGCCTGGCCCAACTGTCCCGGCGACTGTGGCCCGAGGTGCTCGCGCGGATCGGCGCACGGTACCCGGCGGATGCGGCGGCCGTCGAGTGGGAAGCCAAGGGCGGCATCGTCGTTGCCACCACCGAGCCCGGCGCGGCCGCACTGGCCGAGTTCGCCGCGGGTCAGCGGAGCGCGGGCGTGCGTTGCGAGCACCTCGACGCGGACCAGCTCGCAGCGGCGGAACCGGCGTTGACCCGGGATGTGCGTGCCGCCGTGCACTACCCCGAGGACGCGCAGGTGCAGCCCGCCGGTGCGGCGACCGCGCTGCTCGAATCCGCCATCGCCGCAGGAACTCTGGTGGAGACCGACTGCGAGGTGGTTGCTCCGCTGCACCGTGGCGAACGACTGATCGGCGTGCACACCACCCGCGGACCACGCCACGCCGATATCGTGATCAATGCTGCGGGCCCGTGGTCGGCGGCGGTCGGCGGGCTGCTCGGCGCACCGATCGCGGTGCGGCCGCGGCGCGGGGACGTGCTCATCACGGCACCCCTGCCCCCGACCGTCTTCCACAAGGTCTACGACGCGGATTACGTTGGCGCCGTCGGCAGTTCGGACACGGCCTTGCAATCGTCGGCGGTGGTGGAGTCGACGCGCGGCGGCCCGCTGCTGCTCGGCTCCTCCCGCCGGCAATGCGGTTTCGACAACCGCCTGCGCCCGGACAGCCTGGCCGCCATCGCCCGCAAAGCGATTCGGCTCTATCCCGCGCTGGCCGATGTCGCGATCATGCGCGCCTACGGCGGCTTTCGCCCTTACGTCGACGACCATCTGCCCGTGATCGGTCCCGACCCGCGCCTACCCGGCCTCTGGCATGCGACCGGACACGAAGGGGCGGGCATCGGCCTGTCCGTCGGCACCGCCGAATTGATCTGTGCGGCATTGACCGGCGGTCCGGATCATCCCGACCTGGCGGCGTTCGCCGTGGACCGTCCGGCCGTACGCGCGGCGGAAGTCATCGAGGAAGTGCACCGATGAGCAACCACACTGCGAGGTAACCACGTGAGCGCACAACTGATTCCCGCGGGCAGCGATCCCCTCGGCCGCGACGACCGCCCGCTGACCGTCACCGTCGACGGTGTGCCGGTGCGCGGCGTGCACGGGCAAACGCTCGCCACGGTCCTACTGGCCGACGGTCACGATCACTGGCGCACCGCACCGACCGGCGGTGGGCGCGGCGTCTTCTGCGGCATAGGCGTCTGCTTCGACTGTGTCGCCACCGTCAACGGCATCCCCGACATCCGCCTGTGCCGCCGCCCCGCCCGCGACGGCGACACCGTGCACACCCAATCCCGCACGTCGACCGCCCACACCGAGCACGCCACGGCTCTGCTCGGTGACCCGAATTCCCATGGCGAGCAGCCAGCTCCGATCGGCAGCCACATCGCACACACGCAGTCTCGCGCGTTCGACACCCACACCGAACGCTCAACGGCGCTGATCGACGACGCGAAATCCGATAGCGCGCAATGCACATCGGTCGACGGCGAGATCGCAGCGGCGGACGGCTGCGACCCGGAGCGTTCGGCAGACCGCGAGACCACGGGCGACGTGCGCAGCACCGATGAACGACACGACCGGCCGCAAGGAGGCACCCGATGACCAAGCACGTAGTCGTGATCGGCGGTGGGCCGGCGGGAACGGCGGCCGCGGCGGCTGCCCTGCGGTCAGGTGCGACCGTGACGCTGATCGATGCGAACGAGACACTCGGCGGTCAGTACAACCGGCGTATTCCTGCCGCCTACGGCGTGCGGAATCCGCTACGGATCGGGCACGGCTACGTCGCGGCGCAGCGCCTGGGGTGGCAGCTGAGCGAGCATCCGCGGTGCGAATATCTTTCGTGGGCAGCGGTCTATCAGATCGAGCGCGCACCGGACGGTGGCTGCCCGATCGTGCGGCTGTGGCAGGGTATCGAGGGTGAGCGGCGCACGCATCGCGAAATCCACGGCGACGCACTGATTCTCGCCACCGGCGCGTACGACCGTGTATGCCCGTTCCCCGGCTGGGATCTTCCCGGCGTGTACACCGCGGGCGCCGCGCAGACCCTCGCGAAGACACAGCGCCTGCTGGTCGGCAAGTCCGTATTACTGTCCGGCACCGGCCCCTTCCTCCTTCCGGTCGCGCAGTCACTGGTCGCGGGCGGCGCGCAGGTGCAGGCGATCCTCGAGGCCAACCCGGCATCCCATATCGCACGCGAATGGCTCACCCGCCCTTGGGAACTGCGCCACAGCGCGGGCAAAGCGACCGAGTTGATCGAGTACGCCGTCGCCGGGATCCGGCACCGCGTCCCGCTGCGCACGGCGCACGCCGTGGTGGCGGTCGCCGGTGCCGGTCGCGCCGAAGAAGCGACGATCGCTCGCCTGGACGAGAACTGGGCACCGATCCCCGGCACCCGGCACACTGTGCCGGTGGACGCGGTGGCCGTCTCGCACGGTTTCACCCCGCAGCACGAACTGGCGGTGGCCGCCGGTGCGGCGCTCACCGCGGACGGCTTCGTCCAGGTGGACGAACAGCAACGCACCAGCGCCGACAGCGTTTGGGCGGCAGGCGAACTCACGGGCATCGGCGGCGCTCAGGTGGCGGCGATCGAAGGCACCGTCGCCGGGCTGGCCGCCGTGGACGCCCCCCTCGGCCGCGGGCTGCGCGCGCGGCAGCGCACCGCCGGGCAGTTCGTCGCCCGGCTCGCCGCCGCGCATCCGATCCGCCCCGGCGTGCTGAGCTGGGCGCGGCCGGACACCGTGTGCTGCCGCTGCGAGGGCACCACACACGCCGAACTGACCGCCGCGTGGTCGCGCACCACCGGCGGCGGTTATCGCCCGACGAAGCTGGCCACCCGCGCTGGTCTCGGCCCGTGCCAGGGCCGGATGTGCGCGGCGAATATCGAAGCGCTGCGCAGTCGTTCATGCCCCGACGGCACGGCGGTGCCCGGCCTCGCGGCGGCCTCCCCGGCCTGGCGTCCGCTGGCCGCGCCCGTGCGGCTGCGCGAACTGGCCGATCTCGACAACGAAGGATCCTGATGCGAAGCAAGACGATCATCTCCGCGATCGACACCCACACCGAGGGCATGCCGACCAGGGTGATCACCGGCGGTGTCGGCACGATTCCCGGCGACACCATGGCGGCCCGGCGCGCCTACTTCGCCGAGCACCTGGACGGCCTGCGCAGACTGCTGGTCAACGAGCCGCGGGGGCACGCCTCGATGAGCGGGGCGATCCTGCAACCGGCCACCACCGCCGACGGTCACTACGGCGTGCTGTTCATCGAGGTCAGCGGTCTGCTGCCGATGTGCGGCCACGGCACCATCGGGGTCGCGACCGCCCTGATCGAGGCGGGCATGGTGGCGGTCACCGAACCGGTCACCGAGATCCGGCTCGACACCCCGGCCGGCCGGGTGATCGCCGAGGTCGCGGTCAGCGGCGGGCACGCCGATTCGGTGACGCTGCGCAACGTGCCCGCCTACTGCGACAGCCTGGACAACAAGGTCGAGGTGCCCGAGCTGGGCACGGTGCGCTACGACCTGGCCTATGGCGGAAACTTCTATGCCATAGTCGATCTCGCCGAGGTCGGCCTGCCGTTCGATCGCGCGCACAAGGACCGCATTCTCGCCGCCGGACTCCGGATCATGCAGGCGATCAACGAGTCCCGGCGCCCGGTGCATCCGGAGGACGAGCAGATCACGGGCTGCAAACACGTCCTGTTCCTCGATCCCGCGTCGACCCCGACCCATACCCGGCACGCGATGGCCATCCACCCCGGGTGGTTCGACCGGTCCCCGTGCGGCACCGGCACCTCCGCGCTGCTGGCCCGGCAGCACGCCCGCGGCCTGCTCACCGACGACCAAGTGCTGCAGAACGATTCGTTCATCGGTACCACGTTCTATGCCCGTGCCGTCGAATCGACCAGCGTGGGTACGCGCCCCGCGATCGTGCCCGCCATCACCGGCCGCGCCTGGCTCACCGGCACCGCCAACTACCTGCTCGACCCGTCGGATCCCTTCCCCGAGGGCTTCGTTTTCTGATTCACCGCTGCACCCCTCGAAAGGCCCGGCAATGAAGCCTGTCACCACTCGACCCCAACGACCGCCGCTCAGCCGCGCGACGATCCTGCGCCGCATGCCCGTAACCGACAGCGACACCGGCGATTTCGCCAAGAGCATGGGCCTGTGGCAGCTGGTCGCGCTCAGTCTCGGCGGCTTGGTCGGCGCGGGCGTGTTCTCCCTGGCCGGTGTGGTGGCCAAGGAGGTGGCCGGGCCCGGCGTGCTGCTCTCGTTCGGCATCGCCATCGTCGCCTCCGGCGCGGCGGGGCTCTGCTACGCCGAATTCGCCGGGATGGTGCCGCGCGCGGGCTCTGCCTACACCTACGCTTACGTGTCACTCGGTGAGATCATCGGCTTCTTGATCGGCTGGGACCTGCTGCTGGAGTACACGGCCATCGTGTCGGTGGTGGCGATCGCGGTCTCCGGATACCTGAACTACATCACCCACTACTTCGGATTCGACCTGCCCACTTGGGCATTGGGTGCGCCGGGCACCGGTGCCGGGCACAAGGTCGACCTGTTCGCGGTGCTGCTGTGCCTACTGCTGGCATTCCTGCTCTCCCGCGGCACCCGCGAATCGGCGCGCGTGCAAACCGGACTCGTCATGCTGAAGATGGCGATCGTCGCGATCGTGGTCGTCGCCGGTGCTTTCCACATCAAGGCGGGCAACTACACGCCGTTCTTCCCGCTCGGCGTCGGCGGTGCGGTATCGGGTGCGGCGCTGGCGTTCTTCGCCGTCTACGGCTACGACGCGATGAGCGCCGCGGCCGAGGAGTCCACCGACGGCAAGAAGCTGCTGCCCAAGGCGATCATGATCAGCCTCGGCATCGCCTCGGTGGTCTACCTGCTGGTCTGCCTGGTCATCGTCGGCATGGTCGACTACACCGACATCGATGTGGCCGCACCGTTCTCCAGCGCGTTCGACAGCATCGGGATGGGCATTCTCGGCCTGGTCATCGCGGTCGGCGCGGTCGTCGGCGTCACCACCTCGGCCTTCGCCAACATGCTCGCCGTGACCCGGGTCGGTTTCGCGATGAGCCGGGACGGCCTGCTGCCCGCCTACTTCGGCAAGTCCGATCCGCGCCGCAAGGTGCCCACCCGGGTGATCTGGCCGGTCGGCGTCGTTTCCGCGTTGATCGCCGGGTTTCTGCCGATCCGGGAGGCCGCCGAGCTGACCAACGTGGGTATTCTGATGGCCTTCATCGTCGTCGCGATCGGTGTGGTGTGGCTGCGCCGGACACGCCCCGAGGCCGAGCGCACCTTCCGTACCCCGTGGGTGCCGGTGGTGCCGCTGCTCGGTATCGGCTTCTCGGTGTGGCTGATCAGTCACCTCACCTGGGTCACCTGGCTGCGGTTCGTGCTCTGGCTGCTGCTCGGGGTGGCGCTGTACTTCGGCTTCAGCTACCGCAACGCCAAGCTGAACGCCGTTGACGGCTAACTATTCTGATACCGACGGGGCCTGGCCCACCAGCAGATAACCGGAGCACACAGATGATCGAACGATTGGATACCCGCAAGCGCCCGACGCTGCGCGACCACGTGTCCGACGCCTTGCGCGCCGCGATCATCTCCGGCGAACTCGAACCCGGTGTGCTCTACTCCGCGCCCTGGCTGTCGGAGCGCTTCGGCGTCTCCGCCACGCCGGTCCGCGAGGCGATGCTGGACCTGGTGAAACAGGGACTGGTGATCTCGGTGCCGAACAAGGGCTTCCGGGTCACCGAGGCCTCCGACGAGGATCTCGACGCGATCGCCGAGATCCGCCTGCTGTTGGAGCCGCCGAGCGTGCGCGCCATCGTGGACCGCATTCCGCAGGCGGATATGCCGGGGCTGCGCGCGGCGGCCGACAAGATCGTCGATGCGGCCAAGCGCGGCGATCTGGTCGAATACGTCGACGCCGATCGCCGGTTCCACCTCATGCTGCTCGCCTACTGCCGCAATCCACGGCTTTCGCAGATCGTCAGCGATCTGCGGGCCCAGACCCGGTTGCTCGGTCTCGCCGCGCTGGTCGCGCGCGGCGAGCTGGACAACTCGGCCCAGGAGCACCACACCATCCTCGATCTGATCGAACAGCGGCAGGACGCGCAGGTGGAGTCCTTCCTGCGCAATCACATCGGGCATGTGCGCGGACTCTGGGCTCCGGGCAACGCTCCCGACAAGGACGTCTCCTGAGCCCGAGTCCGTCACCTTACTGCGTCACCGCGGTCCGATACGCGAGTTCAACCAGTCGCCGAGCCAGCCGATGGCGTTGCGGCCCGTCTCGTCGACGATCAGCGCGCCGTAGTTGACGTGCGCGTTGGACGCGAAAAACATTGCCGCGCTGATGCCGTCGCCGATGAGGTCGAACAGGTTGATCCCGGGCGACGATTTCGAGGTGGCGAGCGCGGCGGTCAGGTCGTCGAGTCCGGCGTCCTTGCGTTCGGCCGTCAGCATGCCCATCGCGACACCGGCCAGGTCCTGCCCGATCGGCAGCAGCGCCGAGAGCGCGGCCGCGGCACCGGCGGGATCGGGCTGCTGACCGGGTGGCGGCGCCAGCTTCTCCAGCACCGACCACGCGACTTCCTGGATCCGGCCCGCGATCTCGGCGAGTTTGGGGATGTCGATGGTCGAGAGCACCGCGGCCGCGATCGTCGCGATCTGCAGGAGGCCTTGCGAATTGGGCACCATCGACAGCACCTGCGACACCCATTTCACGTCGACCGCGGCGAGCAGGTCGACCAGGGGTCGCAACTGATTGTTCAAGGTGCCCGCGATGGCGTGCGCGCCCGCGGCGTCGCGCGCCAGCACCTTCTGCGGGAGCAGCGCCAGGTTGTCCAGGATGCCGCGGAAGTCGAGGGTGGTGACCTTGGCGACGACATCCAGTGCCTGGTTGACCATTTCGCTCGGTTTGAGCAGCGCCAGGATGCCCGCCGCGGATTCCAGGACGCCCGCGGGCAAGGTGATCAGCACTTCGATCTGCCCGTTGAGCGAATCGGACAGACCACTCAGCGCCGCCACTTCGGGTGATCCGGCCGGCAACGTCTCGACACCGTTGTTCAGTAGGTCGGTGGCGTTGCCCGAGATCCTGTTGGCCGCCGACACGGCGCCGGGCAGATCCGACTCCGCGGCGCCGCTGAGCACCTTGCCGGCGTTGTGTTCGGCCGAACCCGCCGGGGCGGCGGCCAATTGCTTCGCGGCCGCGCCGGAGCCGACCAGTTCGGCCAGCGGGCGGACGGTGTGCTCGACCGTATCCGCCTGTTCGCGCACCCGGCTGAGATCGACACCACGCGGGTCGACCAGGCTCGCCGCCAGCTCACGCACCGCCGCGGCCAGGCCCGGCAGATCCGCCTTGGAGAAGTCCGAGGTCAGGGCGCCGGCCAGCCGGGAGTCGCTGGGCAGCTTGCTCAGCAGCGAACCCAGCTGTCCGAGTAGCGGATTGGCGTTCTTCTGGATCGAGCAGTAGAGGTCGTTCGGGTCGCAGATCGAGGTGACCCGGCCGGACAGCGCGCCCATGCCGCGCGGTCGCGGGTCGGCGATCCCCTTGCCCGGGGTGCGCGGGCCGACCGCGGTTTCGCCGGTGGTACCGGCGGCCGGATCGGACAGCAGCCCCACGCCGAGCACCCGGTCGGCCGAGATCGGGCCGCGCCCGTTGCCGATATCGGAAGCGATGTCCCCCGCGGCGTCCGCGCCCTGGCTGTAACCGGTGATGGTGAACTTCGCGCCGGCGCAGCGGGTTCCGTAGTCGCGCAGCGCTTTGCGCGCGTTGGTGAGCGCGGTGTTCTTGCTGTCGGCGTAGGTGTGGCCGTTGTCGAAGGCCCGTGCCATGTAGGGCGTGAAGTAGATGGCCGACGTGGCGCCGTGCTCGCGCTGGATCGCCTCGGCGATCGGCCTGAGCATGCCGATCGGCTGGGCCGGGTCGGCCGCCTCGTTGGTCTCCCAGGTGCCGGGGATGAAGAGATTGAAGGTGTCCGCACAGCCGGATGTTCGGGTGTGCACGCTGGCCGGGGAGGCGATTCCGGTGGCACCGAGAGTGACACCGACGGCCACCATCGTGGCCACCACCACACAGCGCTTGGACGAAGGCAGGACAGGCATCAGAACCTCACCGATATCGATCGGGCACCCGCCGCCACACAGGCGGGCAGGCAAGAGGGCGTACGACTTTCAGCGCGACAACCGTGGTCGCCGCGCTGACTGTCGCGAATTCCAGGTCAGGACAAATGACCGACAATGGAGGAAAGCAGTTTGAGGCTCAATTTGAGCAAATCGATGCTGTCCCCGATCGACCCGCCGCCGGACGAACCGGTGCTGCTGCTGAGCGAACTCGAATCGTCACTCGAACCCGAGCCAGCGGCAATGATATTGACCGAATCCATGATGCTGATGAAAGCCGACATGTCTAGAACCGCCTGTCTTTTACCGGTGTTTGCAGCAACCAGACTCCCCCGCAACCATGTTCGCGTCCAGACCGGTTCAACTGGGGAAGTTGCGCCTACCCCGCAGGTCCAGGCAAGAGGCGGTGCCGGGCCGAAAACTGTTCTCCCCACTCCACACCGGGCTGCCGCCGCACCGCGCCACGGGCCGCCCCGCGCTATTTCCCCGCGATTGAGAACCACTGCGGCGCAATACGAAATACGCAACGGCCCACCATTTTCATTGCACTGCTTGCAATTTGGATTGCACCCCTTGCGGGGGCTCGACAAATGGGACATCCTTTCCCGAACGCGGGGAATTCCCGCACGAGGAAAGGACAGTCCCGTGCGCGATGACGATATCGATCGGCGGCGGTTACTCGGAATACTGGGCGCGGCAGCGGGTGTCGGCGCGGCATTCGCGACCGGGGCGCTGTGGCCGGCATCGGCGAGTGCGGCGAACGGTCGTCGCGCCTTCCTCGGTTGCTATACCTCCGGCGACGCGGGCGGCGCCGGGATCGGAGTCGCCGCGGTGGACGAGCGCTCCGGCAGGCTGACCGTCGAGCGCACCGCCGAGGTCGCAGACCCGTCGTTCTTGGCAGCTTCCCCGGACGGACGCTACCTGTACGCGGTGAACGAGGGATCGGGCGCGGGCACCGCCACCGCCGTGGACCTGCGCGCCGCGGTGCCGAAGGTGCTGAATACCGTTGCGGTACAGGGCGAAGGTCCCACGCACCTGTGCGTCTCGCCGGACGGGCGCACGGTGCTGACCGCGAACTACACCTCGGGCAGTGTCAGCGCGCTGGCGGTCGCCGGGGACGGTCGTCTCGGCGCGGTGACCGACGTCGCCCGGCACCGTGGCACCGGACCCGATCCCGAACGGCAGGCCGGTCCGCACGCCCACCAGGTGGTGTTCGACCCGTCCGGACGCTGGGTGCTCGCGGTCGACCTCGGCGTCGACTCCGTCTACGTCTACCGGCTCGCCGCGGGTGAGTTGACCGAGCACGCACAGGTCACGCTGACACCGGGCAGCGGACCGCGGCACCTGACCTTCCATCCCAACGGCCGCACCGCCTTTCTCGCCAACGAACTCGATTCCACGGTGACCGTGTGCGATTGGCACGCCGAGCGGGGCGAGCTGCGGCCCGGGCAGTCCGTGCCCGCGGACACCGCCACCGGCGGTGCGCGCAACTACCCGTCCGCGCCGGTCGTCTCCCGTGACGGCCGCTTCCTCTATCTGGCCAACCGCGGCCACGACAACATCGCCACCTTTGCGATCATCGGCGACGGACTGCTGATCCCGGTGACCACCACCCCCTGCGGCGGCAAGTTCCCGCGCGCGCTCACCCTCGGCCCCGACGGCCGGCGGCTCTACGCCGCGAACCAGAAGTCCCACACGATCACCACGCTGCCACTCGACCCTTTCACCGGCCTGCCCGGCGCCGCCACGATCGCCGCCGAGTTCCCGGCCGCCACCTGCGCCCTGTTCCGCTAGCGAAACTCGCTGTCGGTGGCGGCGGTCGGACTGGAATACTGCACGTCCCGACAACCGAGAAGGGACCTCTCGTGACCCATCCAGGGGTTGTGCCGCTGCTCGACCGTGTTGCCGACGCCGTCTCCGACGCGATCGGCCGCACCCGCCCGGAACTGGCGGGGGCGGACCCGGTGCTCCGACCTTCCGAACGCGCCGACTTCCAGTCCAACGCCGCACTCGCCCTGGCCGAACGGCTCGGGGTCAGGCCGGCCGAGTACGCGGCCGAGCTCGTCGCGGCGTTGGCACCCGGGCCGGGTCGGCCGGTGGCGACGGCGGCGGTGTCCGGCCCGGGATTCGTGAACATCACCGTGCCGGACCGGGTGCTGTGGGCGCAGGTCGCGGCCCGGCTGTCGGATACCCGGCTCGGGGTGCCCGCGACCGAGCACGGTCGGCGCACGGTGCTCGATTACTCCGCGCCCAATATCGCCAAGGAGATGCACGTCGGGCACCTGCGGACGACGATCATCGGCGACAGCCTGGCGCGGGTGCTCGGCTTCCTCGGCGCCGCCGTCATCCGCCAGAACCACCTGGGCGACTGGGGAACTCAGTTCGGCATGCTCATCCAGTATCTCGACGAGCACCCCGACGCGCGTTGGCGCCACGACGACGTCGCCGACGGCGCCGCGGTGTCCGCGCTCGACCGGTTGTATCGCGCGGCGCGGGCCGCCTTCGACGCCGATCCGAACTTCGCCGACCGGTCGCGCGCGCGGGTGGTCGCCTTGCAGGCGGGCGATTCGCCGACCCTGGATCGCTGGCACGACATCGTCGCCGAATCGGAGCGCGCATTCGCCGATATCTACGCGCAGTTGGGCGTCCTGCTCACGCCGGACGACTCGGTGGGCGAATCGTTCTACAACCCCATGCTTTCCGGCATCGTCGCGGAATTACTCGAACAGGGCGTCGCGGTGGACAGCAACGGCGCGACGGTGGTGTTCTCCGCCGAGGTCACCGGCCCCGACGGTGCGCCGGTGCCACTGATGGTCCGCAAGAGCGACGGCGGATACGGCTACGACACCACGGATCTGGCGACGATCCGCTACCGCATCGACACCCTGCACGCGCAGCGGCTGCTGTACGTGACCGATGCCCGGCAGGCACTGCATTTCCGGCTGATCTTCGAAACAGCCAGGCGCGCAGGGTGGTTGCACGACGGCATCGAGGCCGAGCACGTCCCGTTCGGCACGGTGCTCGGCCCGGACGGCACACCGTTCAAGACCAGGGCGGGCGGCACCGTGCGGCTGGGCGATCTGCTCGACGCCGCCGTGGCGCGGGCCCGCGCGGTGGTCGCGGCGAAGAATCCCGGGCTGACGGCCACCGAATTGGACGCCATCGCAACGCAATCCGGCATCGGCGCGGTCAAGTACGCGGACCTGTCGACCGCACGGGTCAAGGACTACACCTTCGACCTCGACCGGATGGTCGCCTTCACCGGTAATACCGCCGTCTATCTGCAATACGCGCACGCGCGCATCCGGTCCCTCCTCGGCAAGGCCGGTGCCCCCGCGCCTGCGGTCGCCACCGACGGCCCACTCGAAACGGCCGAACGCGCCCTCGTCTTGACGTTGGACGCGTACGGCACCACCGTCGCCGAGGTCGGCAGCACGCTCGAACCCCATCGCCTGTGTGGCTACCTCTACCGGCTGGCCCGCGATTTCACGACGTTCTACGACGCCTGCCCGGTGCTCAAAGCCGATAAGCCGCAACGTGGTAACCGCCTGGCCCTGTGCGACCTCACGGCCCAGACCCTCGCCCACGGTCTGGACCTGCTCGGTATCGCCGCTCCGGAACGGATGTGACACCCGCACACGGCGGAGCCGGACCGCGTGACACGCGGCCCGGCTCTGCTGTTGTGCCGGTTACTGCTTGGCGGTCACGACCGAGTACAGGTCGTCCCACGCCTTCGGCTTCGGCGGCGCCGGGACGGCCGAACGCGGTGCGCCGCCCCGCTTGCCGCCGTCGAAGGTCGCGTCGGAGGGCTTGTACGCGGGCTTGCCCTTATCGGTCAGCCAGGTCTTGAACAAGGCGTTGGTGCTGCGCCCGGTGACCGCGTTGGCCATCTCGATGAAGTCCGCGACCTTGGCATTGCCGAACTGGTATTTGGTCAGCCATTCGCGCAGCATCCGATAGAAGACGTCGTCGTCACCGATCGCGCTGCGGAAGGCCTGGATCGCCAGCGCGCCGCGGCTGTACAACTCGGCGGGCAGCACATTGGCCGGCCCCGGATCGGTCAGCACGACATCCCAATTGATCCGGGTCGAGGTGGCATAGGCGTAATCGGCGATTTCCGCCGCGGTGCCGGTGCCGTTCTTCTCCGACCAGAGGTATTCCATGTAACTGGCGAAACCTTCGTTCAGCCAGCCGTCTTTCCAAGTCGCCACCGAGGTCGAATCGCCGAACCACTGGTGCGCGTTCTCGTGCACCACCACCGAATCGTTCTTACCGCGCTTGAAGAAGCCGTCGGTATAGGTGGGCATGGTCTGGGTTTCCAGCGCGAAGCCACCCATCTTCGCGTCCACCACACCACCGGTGGATTCGAACGGGTACGGCGTGAGCTGGCTCGCCAGCCAATCGACGATCTCGGGTGTCCGCTCGATGCTGGCCTTGGCGTTGGCCCGCACGGTCGGATCCAGATCCGTCGCGTAGGCGGTCAGGTTGGGCCGGGCCGGAGTGCCCGCCCCCTGTCCGCCGCGCTCGTACTTGCCGATCGCCAGGTAGGTCGCGTAGGTCATCTGCGGGTTCTTGCTGAGCCAGTTGTGCCGCTTCCAGCCCGGAATGTTCTGCGTCACACTGGTTTCCACACCGTTGGACAGGACGTCCATATTCTCCGGCGCGAGCACCGACACCGCATAGGTCGCCTTGTCGGTCGGGTGATCGTTGCTCGGGTACCACCATTCGGCGGAGAAGGGCTCGTTGGAGATCAGCGCGCCGTTGGGGTTCTCCACCCAGTTGCGCGCGCCGGCCGCGTTCGCCACCCGCGACGGGATGTCGTTGTAGGCGACCACCGTGGTGAACTCGGCGCCCACGGCCAGGTTGGCGGGCAGCGTCACCGCCAGCTTGTCCTTGCCCAGGGTGTATTTGGCGGCCTTGTTGTTCACCAGCACGGACTGGGTCTGCAAAAGGAAGTCGAACCCGATCGCGGACCCGGCCTTCAAATCCTGCTTGGCTTTCGCCGTGATCGTCGTCGACCCGGACAGCCGGCCCGAGGACGGATCGAACTTCAGGTCGATGCTGTAATTGGAAACGTCGTAGGCGGCGCTGCCGATATTCGGGAAATTGGGGTCACCTATCCCGGTCAGCGGTGCCGCGGCGGCCGTGCCTGTACTCGAGATCAAAGCCGCCGCCACCAGCAGCGGAACGGCTCGCACCGAAACAGAGTGCAACACGGGAAAACGCCTCGTCATAAAAGAACTCCAATGTGTCGTGCACGCGGATTCGCGTCTCGCCCAAGATCTTTCGATACCAGAGAAACACATCGTTTCGGTCCGCTCGACTGGAGATCAACTGGGGAATTCCGACCGGCCCGGACGAATTTCCGGACGCCGGAACTCTGCACACACCGGCCCGGATCGATCCGACCGGTGGAGCTGGGTCGGGCGCATCGCGACCGGTCGGATACGCTCCCCCGACACATGTTCAGGCGACGGAGCCGACCGCATCGGCCCGCGATGCGGTGCGCCGATCGGGAAGCCTGAGAGGTCTGAGACGAGGAGCGGCGTGACAGAAGCAGCGTTCGACGTGGCCGGGTTGGTCGGGCACCACTACCGGGCCGACGACTACTACGAGGTCGGCCGGGAGAAAATCCGCGAATACGCGCGGGCGGTACAGGATTTCCATCCCGCGCACTGGAGCGAGGACGCGGCCGACGAACTCGGCTACACCGGTCTCGTCGCACCGACCACGTTCATCTCGATCGCGGCCATGCTGGCCAATCGCCGGCTCTTCGAGACCGTCATCACCGGATACGACGGATTCGTGCAGACCGATCAGGTCTTCGAGATGTATCAGCCGGTGGTCACCGGCGACCGCCTGATCGGCGACGTCGAACTCGAGGCCGTGCGCCGGGTGGCGGGCAAGGATCTGCTCACCGTCAAGAACATCTTCTCCGACCAGTCGGGGCGGGTCATGCAGGTCATGCACACCACCGTGGTCGGCCTCACCGCCGAGGACGTCGCCGAGGGCATCGGCGCGGCGATCGAGCGGGTGATCATGCACGGCATCGAGGTGTTCACCCGGATCAGCCCCGCCGACGCCGCGCCGCAGGTCGATCCGGCCGGCGTCCCGGTCGCTTCGATCCCCTCCGAGGTGAGCCGAACCCGCCTGCCGCACACCGCGGTTCGTTTCGAAGACCTCACCGTCGGCACCGAACTCCCGGCCCGGACCACCCGGCTCACCCGCGGCGATCTGGTGAACTACGCGGGCGTGGCCGGTGACGCCAACCCGATCCACTGGCACGACGACGTGGCCGCGCTCACCGGGCTCCCCGACGTGATCGCGCACGGCATGCTCACCATGGGGCTGGGCGCGGGGTTCATCACCGGCTGGCTCGGCGACCCGGGTGCGATGACCCGCTACGGCGTTCGCCTCTCGAACTACACCGTCGTCGAGGCCCGCACTGTCGGCACCATCGAGTTCACCGGCCGGGTCAAGTCGCTCGACGCCGAAGCCCGCAGCGCCGTCATCGCCATCACCGCGAAGTCCGCGGGCCGCAAGATCTTCGGCCTCGCCACGGCGGACGTCCGCTTCCGCTGACGCTCAGTCGAGCACGACGAGTCGCGTCCCGGGCAGCAGACGCGACGGCGGGAGACCGAACATGGTGTGGAACGTGTCGGTGAGGTGCGACGGGCTGGCGAAGCCGGCTTCGACGGCGGCGGTGGTCAGATCCGCGCCCTTGGACACGGCGCGCCCGACCGAGAGGACGCGCGCCCAGAGCCGGTAGCGGCGGAAGCTGGTACCGGACTGGGCGGCGAACAGGTGCAGGAAACGAGAGGTCGAAAGGTGGGCCGCCGCGGCCAGTTCGCCCGCCGAGTTCGCGCCGGCCGGATGCGCCAGCAGCGCCGCGGCGGCACCCGCGATCCTGGGGTCCACCGCGGATCTACGGGAACCACAGGCCAGTTCGATCGCGGCGACGGGGTCGAACTCCGCGTGCGCGGCGAGAGCGAGCAGGTCGTGTTCGTTGCTGTGTGCCAGGCCGATCCCGGCCGCGCTCGCGGTCATCCGGTCCCAGCACGACTTCGCGTGCGGCGACGTCGGATCGATGTAGCAGAACAGCATTCGCGCGCCGCCCGCGACCAGCCGATGCGCCCGCCGCGGCGGAATCAACGCGGTGCGAACGGCTTTCGAGATTCCGTCGACGTGCAGGGTGAACGGCGCGTCGAGGCCGACCGCGAGACAGTGCACCGAGCCGCTGTGCGCGTCGAGCTGTAACGAGGGGCCGCGATAGACCGCGTGGCCGGGCCACAACCACACGGTCGCGGGCGCAAGACAGCTCGTTTCTGGAAGTGGCGCACCGTCCATGATCGCCATGCTTGCACGACTACGACAACGTCGGGAAAGGCGGGCCGGAAATGGGATTCGAGGATGTCGCGCGGGCGGCGCTGGTGCTGATCGGGGTGATCCACCTGCTGCCCGGCACCGTGGCGTTCGCCCCGCGCCGGGCCGCCGCGATGTACGGGACGCGCGCCGGTTCCCGCGACCTGGAGCTGCTGCTGCGGCATCGCGCGCTGCTGCTGGCGATGATCGGGGCGGGCACCATCGCCGCGGCGTTCCTGGCGTCGATCCAGGTCGCCGCCATGATCGCGGTCGGCATCAGCATGACCAGCTTTCTCGCACTGGCCCTGAGCATCGGGCTGCGCGAGCTGACCGCCGCGACCAAACGCGTCTTCCGGATCGACGTGTTCGCGGTGGCCCTGCTCGCCGTGGCGGTACTCGTACTGGCGCTTACCGAGTGGGCGAGCTAGTCGGCATCACCTTGCGGCACAAAGATTTTCGCGAGAACCTGCCGGTCGAGTTTGCCGCGGGGCGTGCGCGGCAAACTGTCGAGCACCCGAACCTGCACCGGAATGCTGGGGCTGGGCAACGTCGTGCGCAGATGCCGCCAGATTTCGTCCAGGCTCGGGGCGCTCGCGCCCACGACGATCGCGGCGGCGGGCGCCTCCCCCATCCGGGCGTCGGGGATACCGATACAGGCGGCCTCGGCGACCCCGGGCAGCGCGGTGAGCGCCGCCTCGATGGCGGCGGGCTCCACATTGAGTCCCGCCCGGATCAGCATCTCGCTGTCGCGACCGAAGAGCCGCAGGCGATTCCCCCGCACGGCGCCGCGGTCGCCCACCGTCATCCAGCCGTCCACCGGACCACCGGCGATGCCGTCCGCGGTGAGATAGCCGTCGAAGAGCATGTCGCTGCGCACGAACACCAGGCCGTCCCGGATCTCCGCGTCGACGCCGTCGAACAGCTCACCGGCCGAATTCTCGTCGGTGTCACCGAGTCCGCGATCGAACGAGACGAAGCTCAGCTCGGACGCGCCGTAGAAGTGCACGAGTTCCGCGTTCGGCAGCACCGCCTGCAGCGCCTGCCTGCCGGGACGCGGCCAGCGTGCCGCGGAGGACAGCACCTCCCGGACACCGGGCAGCGGCCCGGTACCGGAGCGCACCACGTCCCAGGCGATGGTCGGCACCGAATACAGATGGGTCGCACCGTCGTTCAGCGCGGTCATGACCGGCCGCAGGTCCACGGTCGCGCCCCGGGTGAGCGCGTGCAGCGCCCCGTACAGGAAGTGCGTGTGGTCGAGCACGCCGGGCGCGGCGACCCGGTCTCCGGCGCCGATGTCGAAGGTGGCGTCGGAGCGGTCGAGGGTGGTGGCCCACGAGTTCTGGTCGCGGACGAACAGTTTCGGCGCGCCGGTGGTGCCGGAGGTGATGCCGACCAGCAATTCCGCGTCCGGGCGCGCCCGGCCCGACGGGCCCGTTCCCGCCAGCTCGGCGGCCGTCCGCACGGGACCGTCGAAGCCCATCTTCCGCAATCGCCGGTGCTGCCCGGCCGCGGCGACCACCGCGCCGGGCCGCGCGAGTTCGAGCACCGTCGCCAGTTGGCCGGGCATCAGGTGCCGGTGCAGCAGCACCACACTCACGCCGCAGTGACAGGCGGCCGTCACGACCACCAGCGATTCGACATCCGACGTCGGCAGGACGGCAACCCGGTCCATGCCGTGCAGTCCGGCCGCGGTGCGGGTGACCCGCTCCCAGAACTCGCCGTAACCGACGCGCTCCTGGCCGGATTCGACGGCGATGGTCGCCGGGGCCGCGGCGGCGCGGCGCTCGATCCGCGCGGCGAGCAACTCACTCATCGTCCACTCCTCTCGCCGCCAGTGCCTCGCCCATGGCGTCGGCGGTGCGCAACGCCCGCACCAGCACCGGTGTGGCCAGCGCCGTCATCGACCATTGCAGGCCCCTGGCCCGGCGTGCCTCGGCCACCTCGTGCACGATCCCGGCCAGCAACGGCACGCAGCGGATGGCCAGCGCCAGCAGCAGCCCGATCCGTTCCGGGTCGACGCCGATCCGGCGCAGCGGCCCGAGCGCGCGGGTCACGGTGTCGAGCAGGTCGGTCACGCGGGTGGTGAGGGTGACGAGCGCCGCGAGCGCCACCGAGATCAGCAGCACGCCGCACACCACCACCGCCCGCGCCGGTGCGGTGATCAGCACCTGGAAGACGGCGATGATCAACAGCATCCACACCACCGGTCGCAGCTGCGCCACCGCGACGCGCCACGGAATGCGCGCCAGCGCGAACAACCCGGCCACCGCCAGCGCGGCCAGACCGACCTGAATCGGACTGCGCAGCAACACCGTTGCCGCGACGATCGCCGCGATCAGCAGCAGCAGCTTCGCGCCCGCGGGCAGCCGGTGCAGCAGCGAGTCCCCCGGCCGGTACAGCCCGATCATTCGACCAGCGCCCGATAGGCGGGCACCGCGGCCGCGGGTGTTCCGTCGAACGCCACCAGACCGTCGTCGATCACGATGACCCGCTCGAAACCCTCCAGCAGCGCGAGCTGATGGGTCACCACGATCACCTGCTGGTCCATCGCGTCCAGCGCGGCGGCGACCACCCGCGCATTGCGCAGGTCGAGCAGCGTGGTCGGTTCGTCGGCGATGATCACCTCCGGCCTGCGGATCAGCACCGCGCCCAGCGCGAGCAGTTGTTTCTGCCCGCCGGACAACAGGTGCGAGGGATGATCGGCATGCTGATCGAGCCGGAAGCGCACCAGCATCTCCTGGACGCGCGCCGCCACCTCCGCCTTGTTCAGGCCGGATCGGCGCAGCGAGAACGCGAGATCCTCGGCCACCGTGGGCATCACGATCTGAGTGTCCGGATCGGTGAACACGAAGCCGACCTTGCGCCGCACCTGCGCGCCCTTGCGCGCGACATCGACGCCATCCACCGTCACCGTGCCCGAGGTCGGCGTGAGCAGGCCGTTGATCATGCGGGCCAGCGTCGATTTACCGGACCCGTTCGCCCCGATGATGCCGACCCGGCGCTCGGTGATGCGCAGATCGATGCCGCGCAACACTTTTCGCTCGCCGAACGCATGCCCGACCTTGTCGAACCGGATCTCACTCACGACTGCGCCTCACTCACGACTGCGCCTCACTCACGCCACCCGCTCCACCAGCATCGCGATCCCCTGCCCGCCGCCGATGGCGCAGGCCGCCAGGCCGAGCGCCGGACCATCCGGGCACAGCATCTGACTCGCCAACCGCACCAGCAGGATCGCGCCGGACGCGCCCCAGGGATGACCCATCGCGATCGCCCCGCCCTGCGGGCAGATCGTCGATTCGTCGAGGCCGAGCTCGTCCGACACCGCCAGCACGACCGACGCGAACGCCTCGGTGATCTCGACGATCCCGAGATCGGCGATGCCGACACCGGTGCGCCGCAACAGCTTCCGGATCGCGGGCACCGGCCCGAGCCCCGGATGGGCCGGATCGGACCCCGCCACCGCGGACCCGAGGATCCGCAGCGCGGGCAGTCCCGCCGCACCCGCCGCGGTGGTCACCGCGACCACCGCGGCCCCGTCGGAGATCCCGCACGAGTTGCCCGCGGTGGCCGTGCCGTCGGCGCCGAAACTGGGGCGCAGCCGCGCGAGTCGCGCCTCGGTCAGGCCCGCCCGAATCCGCTCGTCGCGCCGGACGTCGCCGATCGGTACGAGTTCGGCCGAGAAGTCCGCGGCCGCGGCGGCGCTGTGCGACCGCGCCGCGTAGGCGTCCTGCCGCTCGCGGCTGATCCCGCGCACGCGCGCGAGGTCGTCGGCCGCGGCCCCCATGTCAGGGTCGGGAAAGCCCTGCGGCGCAAAGGGAGCACGGGTGTAGCGCACCGGTTCGGCGGCCCCGTCCGGCGGCCAGAACCGCCACGGCGCGGTGCTCGCCGACTCGACACCGCCGGCCAGGATCAGCTCGTCGGCCCCGCTCTGCACCCGCAACGCCGCCTGCATCACCGCGTCCAGCCCGGACCCGCACTGCCGGTCGACGGTGACGCCGGGGACCTCGGTACCGAAGCCGGCCGCCAGCGCCGCGATCCGGGCCGGATCGCCGCCCGGCCCGAGGCAATTGCCGAGCACGACGTCGTCGATCTCGGCGTCGATCCCGGCCGCGCGCAAGGTCGAGTGCACCGCCCGCAGTACGGGCGCGGCGAGCTCGGTCGTGGTCAGGGTGGCGAACCCGTGCCCGGCGTTGCCGATCGGTGTGCGCCGCGGCGCGACGAGGACGGGTCGGGGGTTCATGCCAGCAAGTCTTTCAGCTCACCCCGAGCCACCTTGCCACTAGCCGTGCGCGGCAGCGCGGGCAGCGGCACCCAGCGCCGCGGCATCGCCTCTTTCAGCAGCACCCGGCGGGCGTGCGCGCGCACCGCGCCGATGCCCACATCGCCGTCGAGTTGCACTGCGGCCGTGACGATCTCGCCGAGCACGGCATGCGGTGAGCCGATCACCGCGACGGCGGCCACCCCGTCGATCGCGCCGAGCACCCGCTCGACGTCCTCCGCGAGCACGGTGGTGCCGCCCACGTTGATCGCGGACTCGCCCCGGCCCCGCACGGTGAGCTCGCGCTCGGGTCCGAGCTCCGCGAGATCGCCGACGCCGAACCACTCCGGCGCGCCGAGCACCCGATACGGCGTGCGCACGTACAGCAGTCCGGCACGGATCTCGGCCTCGACACCGTCGAGCAGGCGCAGCGGCTCCGGCACCCGGCGGGCCGCGACGAGCGACACCTCGGCGGAGCCGTAGTACTCGATCAGCGTGCGGCCCGCCGCCGCGGCACGGGCACCGTCGTCCAGGGCGATACCCGCGACGATCGCCGTCCGTAGCGCGGGCGCGCGGCCCACCACCTCGCGCAACACCGCGGGCACCGCGTGCACCACCGTGGCGCGCGCCGGATCGTCGGTCACGCAGGCCCCCAGCCACAGCGCGTGCAACGCGGCGAACAGGTGCATGGTCGCGTACAGCGGGCCGGTGAGCAGCACCCGGTCCGCGGCGGTGACGCCGGTGATCGCGGTGAACTCAGGGAAGCTGTCGTACCAGGACGCGGCGGTCCTGGCGAGCGGCCGCGGCCGGCCGGTGGACCCGGAGGTGGTCACCAGCAGAAAAGCCGAGGCCGGAAGATCGGTGCGCGCCGGGCGGGCGGCGGGATTCTCGACGAACACCGGCACGCCCCGCCGTGCGGCCGCGCAGACACAGATCAGCGCGTCCGGCACGTCGAGCGCCGACGCGTCGTAGCTCGTCGCGCCCGGATGCCGCTCGATCCACTGCTCGATCGCCCGGTCCAGTTCGGCGTACGTGTAAGTGCGGCCGTCGAATTCGATGGCGGGCCGAGCACCGGAGCCACCGAGCTCCGGATCACGCACGGATCAGCCCGGGGTACGCGCGGTGCACGCCCTTCGCGACGATCGAGGCGACGACGACCTTGGCCAGGTCGCCGGGGATGAACGCGAAGTTGGTCGTGATCGCGTGCCGGATGTCGAGGTCGGTCCGCAGCAGCAGGCCGAGGGTGCCGAACAGGTAGATCACCACGAGGCCGCCGAGCGCGTTGATCAGCAGCCCGAGCACGAGCGGGTACTTCGGCAGAATGCGCGCGGTCAGCAGGCCGATGACCAGTGCGGCGGGAATCCAGCCGACCAGGTATCCGGCGCTCGGCCCCGCCAGCGCGGTCAGTCCGGTGCGCCCACCGGACAGCAGCGGCAGTCCGATCATGGTCAGCGCGAGGAAGACCACCACCGCGGCGGTGCCCTTGCGTGCCCCGAGCACCGCGCCCGCCAGGATCACGCCCAGCGTCTGTACCGTGATCGGCACACCGCTGAAGCCGACCGTGATGGCGCCGGGCAGACCCATCGCCGCGATCAGCGCCGCGAAGACCGCGATCTGCGCCATGTCCCGCGCGGAAATTCCGACCCTCGACCTCCGAGGGTCCTCGACACCGTCCACGATTTCCTCCGCTAGCGACTTGAACGACGTTCAAGATAGCAGGCGCCGCATCGCTTCCGGACCCCACTCCGCCCGCGGTCGCAGGCCAGGCGGCCCGGGCTCAGCTGCTCGCAGTCGCCGACTCAGCCCCGCGCGGTCGCCGACTCAGCCGCGCGCGGTCGCCGACTCAGCCGCGCGCGCGGATCCGCGCCTGCACCTCGGGCCTGCGCAGCGGCGGCACCGACTTCGGCGGGACCTTGCGATCGGGCAGTTGATCCAGCAGCCGGGTGGTGATCGCCGCGATCTCGGCGACGGCCGCGTCGACCGCGGGTTTCGTCGTGGCGGAGATGCTGGACAGTCCGCCGACCTTACGCACGTACTGCAATGCCGCGGCCTGGATCTCCTCCGGTGTCGCGGCAGGTTCCAGCCCCCGGAGGGCGGTGATGTTTCGACACATACCCCGAGGCTAATCCGCCCCACCGACACCGCGCGGCCCGAACGCGTCGATCGCCGGGATCCCCGGAATAAGCGCAGGTGGGCAGTAGTGTGACCGACGCACGCACCCGACCTCGCCGGACCCGATCGGAGGCCGAGCTGAACGCGTCACGAGACTGGAGCGACGAACTGGTCGCGTCCACGCAGTGGGTGCTCCTCGCGTCCGCGCTCACCGGCCTGGTCTTCCTGATCGTCGTGACCGTGCTGCTGCGGATCACCACTTGGGGACGGCACTTCCGGCGGACCACCGGCGGGTTCTTCCGCGGTCGGACCGCCTGGCGCACGATCCCGCTCGCCGGGGTGTTGCTGATCATCGCCGTGCTCTCGGTCCGGGTGAAGGTGCTGCTCTCCTATCAGGGCAACGACATGTTCTCGGCCCTGCAGAACGCCGCCGGGGCGCTCGGCCGCGGCGACAGCGCCGCCTTGGCCGACGCCGAGCACGCGTTCTGGCATTCGCTGCTCGTCTTCGCCGTGCTCGGCATCCTCGACGTGGTCCGCACCCAGCTGGACTTCTACCTCGGGCAACGCTTCGAAATCCGGTGGCGCCGCTGGCTGACCGAACGGATGACCAGCGAATGGATCGACGGCCGGGCCTATTACCGCACCCGGTTCATCGATGCGCCGATCGACAACCCGGATCAGCGGATCCAGCACGACGTGACCGAGATGACCGGCCGCGCGCGGTCGTTGTCGCTCGGGGCGGTCACCTCGGTGGTGTCGGTGGTGTCGTTCACCAGAATCCTGTGGGATCTGTCGGGGACGCTGACCCTCTTCGGCGTCGAGATCCCCAAGGCCATGGTGTTTCTGGTCTACCTGTACGTGCTGGTGGTCACCGCGGTCGCCTTCTGGATCGGCCGCCCGCTGATCGGCCTCGGCTTCCGCTACCAGGCGGTGACCGCGAACTTCCGCTACGCCCTGGTCCGGCTGCGCGACAACGCCGAACGGGTGGCGTTCTATCGCGGCGAGCAGACCGAACAGCGGGGCCTGCGCGCGCTTTTCGCCGAAGTACTGCTGGTCTATCGCCGCCTGGTCCGGCTGACCACCCAGTTCATCGGCTGGAACCAGGCCGCCAGCGAGGTGGCCGTGGTGTTCCCCTGGCTGCTGCAGGCCCCGCATTTCTTCAGCGGGACACTGACACTCGGCGACGTGCAGCAGACCGGAACGGCCTTCGGCCAGATCCAAGGCGCACTGTCGTATTTCCGCAACAGTTACAGCGAGTTCGCGGTGCTGCGGGCCACGTTGCTGCGGCTCGACGGTCTCGTGACGGCGAGCGAGCAGGCCCGGAAACTGCCGACGCTGCCGGTCCAGATCACCGACGACACAGTGGAACTCACCGATATCGAGGTGCGCAAACCGGACGGCACCATCCTGATCGAGGGCTTGAATCTGCGCCTGCGCGCCGGTGACGCGGTGGTCGTCAAAGGACTGTCCGGCAGCGGCAAGACCACCCTGATGCGCGCGCTGGCCGAAATGTGGCCCTACACAGACGGTCTCGTCGGAAAGCCGGAAACCCCCGGCACACTGTTCATCGCCCAGCTGCCGTACCTGCCGCTGGGCCCCTTGCGCGCGGCCGTCACCTATCCCGCGGCGCCGGACAGTGCGCCCGGCAAGGCTGTCGCCGACGCCCTGCACAAGGTCCAACTCGGCCATCTGGCAACAAGATTGGACGAGGACGCCGACTGGTCGAACATCCTGTCCCCCGGTGAGCAGCAGCGGCTGGCCTTCGCGCGACTGCTGCTGATCCGGCCGCGGGCCGCGTTCCTGGACGAGGCGACCTCGGCGATGGACGAGGGCTTGGAGTTCGCGCTCTACACCCTGCTCCGCGCCGAGCTGCCCGAGCTGATCCTGGTGAGCACCGCGCATCGCAGCACGGTCGATCAGCATCACGACACCCGGCTGGAGCTGGCCGGCGGCGGCCGCTGGTCCTACGGGTAGGGTCGCCGCCGGCCAGGCGGGTCAGGGCCGGGAACCCGCGCGCGCTCGATCGAACCGGATCAGCGGCAACGCGAGCACCGCCAGCACCGCACCGATCACGCACACCGAGGTGAGGGCGGCGCCGCCGCCGAGGGTGAGCGCGGCCAGCACCGGGGTGCCGCTGATGCCCAGCTGGAACGCCGAGACGGTGGTGGCGCCCGCGAGGGTGGGCGCGTCCCCCGCGATCGCGAACACCCGGCCGTACAGCGCCGGATTGAGCACGAACGCCGCGACGCCGAGCAGGAACACCACCGGCACCACGATCCAGACCCGGGTCATCGCGAGCGCGAGGAGCACCGACAGCAGCACGATCGCCGCCGCGCCCGCGCCGAGGGCCAGGTGCGGGCGCCGATCGGAGATCCGGCCGCCGATCGACAGGCCGAGGAAGGCCCCGACGCCGAACAGCGCGAGCACCGCGGGAATCCAGACGGGCGCGATGCCGGTGTCCGCGGCGAGCATGGCCGCCAGGTAGTTGAACGTGATCATGTACGCCGCCGTGGTCAGGATGGTGATCGCGTAGACGAGCCACAGCCGCGGCCTGCGCATCGTAGCCAGCTCCCGTCGCACACTCGGCACGGTCCCGGCTCCCGTTGTGGCACTGGGTATTCCGAGCAGGCAGCCGAGGATCCCCGCGACCGTCAGCAGCACGACGGCCCAGAACCCACCGCGCCATTCGGTGAAATGACTCAGCAGCGTGCCCGCGGGACCACCCGCCACCATCGCGACGCTGAGCCCGCTCACCACCACCCCGGACGCCCGGGCGTTGCGGTCCGGGGTGACCAGCCCGATCGCGGTCACCGACGCGACCGCGAAGAAGCCCGCGTACGCGATGCCGGCCACCACCCGGGAGACGAGCAGCACCTCGTACCCGCCCAGCAGGCCCACCGCGATGCTCGCGGCGAACACGCCCTGGGTCACCACCAGCGCGGTGCGCCGCGGCCACCGCAGACTCAGCACCGCGAACGGCGGACCGCCGCAGACGACGCCCAGCGCGAACGCGGTGATGAGCAACCCCGCCGCGGACAGCGACACGTCCAGGTCGACGGCCGCTTCCGGCAGGACCCCGGCCAGAAGGAACTCCGCGGTCCCCATCGCGAACAGGCTGAAGCCCAGTAGATAGACGCCCAGGGGCAGCCGGTCGGTCCGGCGCTCGGTGAGCTGTGCGGTGGCGCTCATCGCCGGACTCCCTCGATAAGCGCGTCCCGCGCGAATTGCGTTGCCGTATCCGTTGTTCGATTCATGTCGGATCACCTCCGAGCCGAGCATCGGCCCCGCCGCCCGATATCGGCAAAGGATGTTGCCGATATCGGGACGGATTGGTTTACTCGGCCCCATGGATGATCAACCGAGCGTCGGCGCCGTGCTCGAGCAGATCGCACCGCGCCTGCGCCGGGCGCGGGAACGGCAGGGCTTCAGCCTGGCCGACCTGGCCCGCGCCACCGGCCTGTCCACCAGCACGCTCTCGCGGCTGGAATCCGGCCAGCGCAAACCCAGCCTCGAACTGATCGTCCCGGTGACCGTCGCACTCGGCATCCCGCTCGACGAGATCGTCGTGACGCCGCGCGTCGTCGATCCCCGCGTCCCGCAGCAACCCACCCAGCGCGACGGCCGGGTGCTCGTCCCGCTGTCGCGGCACCAAGCCGAACCGCGCGCCTACAAGATGATCATCCCCGCCGACGATCACGACCCCTACCTGCGCACGCACGACGGATACGAGTGGCTCTACGTGCTGCACGGGCGGCTCCGGGTCCGCCTCGCCGAGCACGACTTCCTCATGGGCCCGGGCGAAGCCGCCGAATTCGACTGCCAGATCCCGCACTGGTTCGGCTCCACCGGCACCGCCGCCGTCGAAATCCTCAGTCTCTTCGGCAAACACGGCGAGCGTATTCACACGCGCGCCCGAACCCCCGGCCGCAATTAGTCGCTCGGGCGCCGCCACCACGCCAGGAACTGCGCGAGCGCCGGAGTGTCGGCGTCGCCCATCCACGCCAGCCGGATGGAGATCTGCGGCGGATTCGCGCCGAACGGGATGACGCAGATGTTCTCGTGCGCGATCCGAGTGGCCCGTTTCCGGTCGAGCACGCTGATTCCGGTGCCGGTGGACACCGAATCGAGGACCTGTTCGGCGTCGGATTCCTCGGCGACCAGATTGGGGGCGCGATCGCCCCAGATGTGCGTGACGAGTTCGTCATAGAATTCCGGCCCGGTATGCCGGGACCAGAGCACGATCGGCTCATCGATGATGTCCGCGTTTTCCACGGTGGCGCGTCCGGCCAGCGGATGGTCGCGCGAGACGACCACCGCGGCCTCCTGCATCCCGATCAGATGCGTGTGGATTCGCGGATGCGCGATATTTCCGCGCACGAATGCGACGTCGATCTCACCCGACTCGAGCAGGTCCAGATTCCAGGAAGTCCAGCCGGTAATCGTGGACACCGTGATATCGGGAAATTCTTTGCGAAATGCCCTGATGCGCTGGGAAATATCGCTGTCGGAGCCCGAACGGGTGAACGCGACCTTCAGCTCACCGGTGGTGCCGGAGGCGCGCGCCCGCACGCCACGTTCCAACTCGGCGGCCGCGTCGAGCAGTTGCTGCGCGCCTGCCTGTAACGCGACACCGGCCGGGGTCAGCACGAAGGAGCGGCCGTTGCGCGTCAAAAGCTCCACCCCCAACTCCCGCTCCAGCGCCTTGACCTGCTGCGACAGTGCGGGCTGGGTGATGTGCAACGCGTCGGCCGCCCGCCCGAAATGCCGATGCTCGGCGACTGCCAGAAAGTAACGAACCCGGCGCAGATCGTCCACGCGGGTCAGCCTAGCCAGATAAGGAGACCTTATCAATCGGAAGTAAAAACGTATTGGACCGGCCGGTCTCCGTGGCCCAAGACTGTAGCTACCGATCAGTCCACGCCCGCTACCGCGAAAAGGTGTTCCGATGCCTACGACAGTCGCCACCGCCATAGCCGAGAGTCTGCGCGCCAGGGGAATAGCCGAATTCTTCGGGCAGAGCCTGCCCTCGCTGCTGGTTTTGGCCGCCGAGGATCTCGGCATCCGTCAGATCGTCTATCGCACCGAGAACGCGGGGGGCACGATGGCCGACGGTTTCGCTCGGGTATCGCGACATTGCTCGGTGGTCGTGGCGCAGAACGGTCCCGCCGCAACGCTTCTCGTGCCGCCGCTGACCGAGGCCGCCAAGGTGTCCATTCCGGTGGTCGCGTTCATCCAGGATGTACCGAGTCCGATTCGCAACAAAAATGCGTTTCAGGAAATTGATCACCAAAGTCTGTTCTCCGGCTGCGCCAAGTGGTTCGACCGGCTCGACGATCCGGATCGGGTGCACGAGTACCTCGACGCGGCCTTCCGCGCGGCGACCAGCGGCCGGCCCGGGCCCGCCGTCCTGATGCTGCCGAAGGACATCCTCGATCAGCCCGCTCCCCCGGTGCCGACGAGCCACTACCCGGGACCGCCCGAGTTCCCCCTCGACCGGATCCGCCCGCCCGCGGACGCCGTGCGCGGCGCGGCCGAACTGCTGGCCCGGGCCCGGCGCCCGCTCGTGGTCGCCGGCGGCGGCACGATCGCCTCCGATGCAAGTGCGGCGCTGGCCCGGTTGAGCGAGCTGGCCTCGCTGCCCGTCGCGACCACACCGATGGGCAAGGGCGCGCTCCCGGACACCGCCGAGCTGAGCGTCGGCGTGGTCGGCAATTACATGGGCCCGCACGGGGTTTCGCACGGGATGCGGGACTGGATCGCCGGTGTCGACGTGGTGCTGTTCGCGGGGTCGCGCACCAACGAGAACGGCACCGACGGCTGGACCCTGTTCCCGGACGACGCCACGTTCATCCACCTCGATATCGATCCGGCCGAGATCGGCCGCAACTATCCGTCGCTGCGTCTGGTCGGCGACGTGCGTGCGGGCCTCGACGAGCTCACCGCGGCGCTGCGCGAGCTCGATCTGAGCGAACGGAGCGCGAGCCGCGCTGCGGTCACCGCGCAGATCGCCCGGTCCCGGGCCGCGTTCGAGACCACGACCGCCGCCGTGCGCACCGCGACCAGCGAGCCGCTGCGTCCCGAACGCATCGCGGACGAGATCAGCGCGCTGCTGCCGGACGACGCCATCGTGGTCGCCGACGCCAGCTACTCCTCCATCTGGGTGGCCAACTACATCCGCGCCACCACGCACAGCCAGCGCTTCCTGCTGCCGCGCGGCATGGCCGGGCTGGGCTGGGGGCTGCCGCTGGCGCTCGGCGCCAAGGCCGCGCGGCCGTCCGCGCCCGTGCTGTGCGTGGTCGGCGACGGCGGCTTCGCGCACTGCTGGTCCGAGCTCGAGACGGCGGTGCGGGAGAACCTCGATGTCGTGGTGGTGGTGCTGAACAACGCCATCCTCGGCTTCCAGAAACACGCCGAGATCGTCCAGTTCGGCAGGCCGACCTCGGCCGTCGAACTGGGTCATGTCGATCACGCCCAAATCGCGACCGCGTGCGGTGCACGCGGTCAAACCATCCACAACGACGTGGAACTGCGCGAGGCCCTGTCCAAGGCGATCGTCGATCCGACGACCACCGTTCTGGACGTCTACACCGATCCCGACGCCTATCCACCCATCACGGGCTGGGATACCGCCCAGGCGTTGACGACTCACCTCGCGCATCAACAGTCCCACTGAAGAAAACGCAACACCCTTCGAGACAACGGAGATTCCCATGGCTTTCGACTACACAGCCCATTTCGAGAGAAAGATCGACGACATCCGGTCCTCGGGCCAGTACCGGACCTTTGTGGAAATCGAACGCCTGGCCGGGCGGTTTCCCCAAGCGGTGCACCATCATCGGGACGGCCTGCGCGAGATCACGGTGTGGTGCAGCAACGATCACCTCGGCATGGGTCAGTTCCCGAAGGTCGTCGAGGCCATGCACCGCTCGATCAATCGCTCCGGTGTCGCGGCGGGCGGATCGCGCAACATCTCCGGCAACAACCACACCCACATTCTGCTGGAACGGGAAGTGGCCCAACTACATCGGAAAGAAGCCGGCCTGACGTTCATCACCGGGTACGCGGTCAACGACGCCGTGCTCGGCGTGCTCGGCAAGCACCTGCCCGGCGTGATCTTCTTCTCCGACGAGCAGAACCACGCGTCGATGATTCTCGGCATGCGGGCCTCGCGGGCCGAGCGGCAGATCTTCCGGCACAACGATGCCGCCCATCTCGACGAACTGCTCGCCGCCGCCGATCCGGACCGGCCCAAGGTGGTCGCGTTCGAATCCATCTACTCGATGGACGGCGATATCGCGCCGATGCCCGAATTATGTGCCGTGGCAAAGAAACACGGCGCGCTGGTGTACGTCGACGAGGCGCATTCGGTCGGCATGTACGGTCCCGAGGGCTCGGGCATGGCGGCGCAGCTGGGCTGTGCGGACCAGGTCGATCTGCTGATGGGCACCTTCGCCAAGGGTTACGGCACCCTCGGCGGCTACCTGACCGGTCCGGCGGCGATCCTCGACGCGGTGCGCAGTTTCGCGCCCGCGTTCATCTTCACCCTCGCCATGCCGCCCGCCCTCGCGGCCGCCGCGCTGGCCAGCGTGCGGCACCTGCGCGAGTCCGACAACGAGCGCATCCTGCTGTACCACCGCGCTCAGCTGCTGCAGGGCCTGCTGATGGACGCCCAGATTCCGCTGGTGTCCACCGAAAGTCACATCGTTCCCGTGCTCGTAGGCGATCCACACAAATGCAAACAACTGGCCGACATCCTGCTCGAAGAACACCACCAATACGCGCAACCGATCAACTTCCCTTCGGTCGCGCGCGGCACCGAACGCCTGCGGATCAACCCCTCACCGGTGCACAGCCCCGCCGCGGTACACAAGTTCGCCGAGATCATCGATTCCGTCTGGTCCCAGCTGAACCTGCCCCGCCGCCCGGCCCGACCGGTCGCCGCCCTCGACACGCTGGAGAAGGTCTCGGTATGACCGTCGAGGCGCGGCCCACCCGACTCCGGAACCTGCATCCGGTGGCGGACGCTGAGCCCACAACGCCGTGGGCTCAGCACGTCCTCCTGTATGCGGCGTTCTTCCTGATGGGCGCGGAGATGTATCTGGTCGCACCGATGCTGCCGGATATCGCCGAGTCGCTGCACGCCTCGGTGGCCGCCACGGCCACCATCGTCACCGCCTACGTGCTCGTCTACGCCGTCGCCGGGCCGCCGTTCGGCATCCTCGCCGACCGCTATCCGCGGCGCTGGTCGATCCTGCTCGGCTCGCTGGTGTTCATGCTCGGCAATCTGGCCTGCGCCGTGGCGGATTCGCTGACCATGCTGGTCGCGGGCCGCGGCATCACCGGCCTCGGCGCCGCGATCGCCGCGCCCGCGATCTGGGCCTACCTCGCCGAACGTACCCCGCAGCACCAGCGCGGGCGGGTGATCTCGCTCGGTGCGAGCGTCTATTCGCTCGGGCAGGTCCTGGGCGTCCCGCTCGGTGCGGCGCTCGCCGCGCTCACCAGCTGGCGGTGGCCGTTCCTGGCCGTCGGCCTGCTGATGATCGTGACGTCCGCGGTGCTGTATGTCCGGCTCGAGCACGTACCGGTCACCGGGCAGTCGCGCGGTTTCCGCGCGCTGCTCGCGCCCTGGCGCCGGCCCCGAATCAGCTTGGGGCTCATCGCCACTCTGTTCCTGCAGGCCGCCCGGCTCGGTGCCTACACCTTCGTGGGGGTGATCTATGCGCAGCGCTTCGGCTTCGGCCTCAGCGCGCTCGGCCTGGTCGGCCTGCTCGTCGGCGCCGGATCGCTGGTCGGATCGCTCAGTGCCGGAACGATTCTCGATCGGCTGCACCGGCGCGGGGTCAGCGGTGTGTGGGTCTCCGTAGTCGCCGCGGTGGCGTTCATCCCCTGTGCCGTGGTCGCGTTGACCAATAACCAGGTGATCGTCGCGCTGGTCGCCTTGACCCTCTGGTGCGTTTTCGGCGGGGCCTTCTACTCCAGCCAGCAGGCTTACCTGTCCTCCGCCGACCCGACCCAGCGCGCCTCCGTCGTCGCCTGGAACAACTCGATGATGAACGCGGGCATCGCCATCGGCACCACGCTGCTGGGCGCTCTCACGGTCGGCGGCGCGGTCTTCGCCGGTTGTACCGCGGTGTTCGGCCTCGTCGCGGCCGTGGTATCGGCCGTTCTGCTCGCACTCCTTCGAAAGGAACGTCAGCCAGCATGATTCCCGCCTCCGCCGCGGTGGCCCCGAACCGGGCCGCCCTCCCCGTTGCCGCGTGGGCCCTGGGCCCCTACATCTACGACGCCGACGGCAAGGACTATCTCGACGGCTCCTCCGGGGTGCTCAACGTCAATGTCGGCCACGCCCATCCCACCGTGCTGCGCGCCGTCGAAAACCAGCTCCAGCAACTGACTTTCGTGCATCGCACGCAGTTCCGCAACGAACCCGCCCGCCAGCTCACCGAGCGGCTGCTCGCCATCGCGCCCGCGGGCACCGCCGCCATCGAGTACAGCAATTCCGGCTCCGAGGCCAACGAGTGCGCGCTGCGGCTGGCCTTCGCCTGCCAGCATCGGCGCGGCGATACCCAGCGCACCGTGATCCTGTCCGAAGAACCCAGCTACCACGGGATGACGGCGGCCGCGCTGTCCATCACCGGCAGCCCGAACAAGCGCGACGCCTCGGTCGAGGCCCTGCTCGGCACCCCCAGCGCGAACCGAGTGCTGGTGCGTCCCAAGCCCGGACGGCGCCGGGCGACCCATGAGGAGTGGGCGCAGGCCATTCTCGGTGTCGGGCCGTCGAAGGTCGCGGCGATCGTCATCGAACCGCTCGGCGGCGCCTCCTCCGGCGCGGCCCCGATCGACGTGGAGACGATGCACTGGCTGCGCCGGGAGACGCAGAACAACGGCATCGTGCTCATCGCGGACGAGGTCATGTCCGGCTTCGGGCGCACCGGAAAGTGGTGGGCCTGCGACCATGCCACTATCGCCCCCGACATCCTCACCTCCGGCAAGGGCGTCACCGGCGGCTACACCAGCCTGGCCGTGACCATGGTCTCCAGCACGGTGACCACCGCGATCGCCGAACCGCTCGGCCCGATCGCGCTGGGCCACACCATGTCCGCGAATCCGCTCGCCTGCGCGGCGGCCAACGCGGTGCTCAGCGTGCTCGAAGACGAGTCGCTGCTGGACAATGCCGCCGAGGTAGGCGCACTGCTCGGCGCCGAGCTGACCAAGCTGTGCGGGCACTACCCGGAGTTGCTCTCCGACCAATCGGGTATCGGCCTGATGCGCGCGCTGCACGTCCGGCCCGGGCAGTCGGTGGACACCAACAAGCGAATTGTGGCCGCCGCCAAGGAAAACGGGCTGGTGCTGTGCTCCGCGGGCATCGGCGAGACGACCGACTCGGTGCTCGTCGCACCGCCGTTGAACAGTTCCCCGGGAATCATCGAGGAACTGGTGGAGCGCCTGGACAAGACGCTGGCGGCGGTGGCGGACGAACGCCGTCCCTGATATCCGGCACCCGAAACCGGTTGCCGATCAGCCGGTTTCGGGTGCTCGAAGGCCGAGAACGAGGAGTACCCGACGATGCGTGCCGTGCCCGACCTGCTCGCCGCGCTGCCGACCGGACTGTGGATCGGCGGCACCGCGGAACCCGCGAGCGACGGCCGCACCTTTTCCGTCGAGAATCCGGCCACCGGCGCGACCCTGCTCGAGGTCGCCGACGCCACGGCCGCCGACGGCGCCCGCGCGCTCGATGCGGCCGCCGCCGCGCAGGCGGGGTGGGCCCGCACACCGTCACGCGAGCGGGCCGAGATCTTGCGCCGCGCTTGGGAACTCGTGATCGCACGACGTGACGACTTCGCCCTGGTGATGACCCTGGAGATGGGCAAACCGCTGGCCGAGAGCTACGGCGAGCTCACCTACGGCGCGGAGTTCCTGCGCTGGTTCGCCGAGGAGGCCGTGCGCGTACACGGCCGATACACGCACTCCCCCACCGGCACCGGACGCATCCTGGTCACCAAGCGGCCGGTCGGCCCGACCCTGGCCATCACCCCGTGGAACTTCCCGCTGGCGATGGGTACCCGGAAGATCGCGCCCGCGCTCGCCGCGGGCTGCACGATGGTGCTCAAACCGGCCGCGGAGACACCGCTGACCATGCTGCTGCTCGGGCAGGTCTTCGCCGACGCGGGGTTGCCCGCGGGCGTGCTGTCGATCGTGCCGACGAGCGACGCGGCCCGGCTCACCGATCCGATGTTCCGCGACGACCGGCTCCGCAAAGTGACCTTCACCGGATCCACGGCTGTCGGCAAACGCCTACTGGCGCAATCATCTTCGCGCGTGCTGCGCACCTCGATGGAGCTCGGTGGCAACGCGCCGTTCCTGGTGTTCGCCGACGCCGATATCGACGCCGCGGTGGCCGGCGCCATGGCCGCGAAAATGCGCAACACCGGCGAGGCCTGCACAGCAGCCAATCGCTTCCTGGTCGCGGACGCGGTGCGCGCGGAGTTCACCGCGAAGCTGACCGACCGCATGCGGGCATTGAAGATCGGCGCGGGCGACTCGGACGGAGTCCAAGTCGGGCCGTTGATCAGCGCGAAACAGCGCGGCACCGTGTCCGAGCTGGTCCAGGACGCGACGGACAAGGGCGCGCAGGTGGCGACCGGGGGCGCGAGCCTGCCCGGCGCAGGCTACTTCTACGCGCCGACCGTACTGTCCGAAGTGCCGCCCACCGCCCGCATCCTGCGCGAGGAGGTGTTCGGCCCGGTCGCCGCGATCACCGGATTCGCCGACGAGGACGCCGCGATCGCCGCCGCCAATGACACCGAATATGGCTTGGCCGCATACCTTTACACCACCGACCTGGATCGTGCGCTGCGGGTCGCCGAGCGTCTCGAAGCCGGCATGGTCGGCATCAATCGCGGCGTCGTCTCCGATGTGGCCGCGCCGTTCGGCGGCGTCAAGGAATCCGGCCTCGGCCGGGAAGCGGGCACCGAAGGCATCGAGGAGTACCTCGAAACCACCTATCTCGCGCTGCCGTAACCGCGGGGAATATAACCCACGCGCGGGCCGCCCGTCGCACTTTCACCGACTGGGCAGCGGAACGTTATTCCTTGTTGCCCAATCGAATTCGTGTCGTTACCATCCGAATTAAAAGGTAAATATTGATAATTCTGCTGCGCGCGGGGAGTTAGCGGGCATACGATCTGAGCTGTTCGAAACACACTGTCGGGTAACCAGATTCACCTGTGTTCAAACCCAGTTCGTGACCGGCTCGCACGCCGGTTGCCGGTCCGTTGTGAATAATCCGAGGACTCGAACGCTCCACTATCGAACGTCCCGGGACAATTTCTAGGTGAGGATCAGCCATGACAATGGAAATGTCCGCACATACCGAGACGACCGTGCGCAGGAGTCTCAGTACCACTGCCGCACACCAGTTGTCGACCACCACCAAGTCCGAACCCCAGATGCAGGGTATCACCTCGCGCTGGCTCACCCGCATGCTGCCATGGACGCAGGTCAACGGCGGTGTGTACCGGGTCAACCGGCGCCTCACGCACACCGTGGGCAACGGCGAGGTCGAGTTCGCCGTGGACGGCTCCACCGCCAAGGTGATCCCGCTGGAACTGTGTGAACTGCCCGCACTGCACGACTTCACCGATGAGGACGTGCTGCGCGCACTGGCCCGCCGGTTCGAACAGCGCGAATTCGAACCCGGCAGCGTGGTAGCCGAATTCGGCAATCCGATGAATCAGGTCATGCTGATCGTGCACGGAAAATTGAGCAAGCTCGGCTCCGGCGAATACGGTGAAAACACACTCCTCGGTATGCTGGCCGGTGGCAATTTCTTCGGCGATCAGAGCCTCACGGACTCTTCCGCCATTTGGCCGGTCACCGTCAAGACGCAAACCAAAACCACGATGCTGGTGCTGAGCCGGCCGGCGCTGGAGGAAATACTCGACAACGCGCCCGCGCTGCGCGAACACCTCGCCCGGGTCGCCGACGCCTCGTCACGGCCGCAGAACAAACAGGGCGAGGCCGCGATCGAGATCTCGTCCGGGCACAGCGGTGAGCCCGAATTGCTCGGCACCTTCGTCGATTACGACGCCAGCCCCCGCGAATACGAACTGAGCCTGGCGCAGAGCGTGCTGCGCGTGCACACCAGGGTCGCCGACCTGTTCAACGATCCGATGAACCAGACCCAGCAGCAGTTGCGGCTCACCATCGAGGCGCTCTACGAACGCCGCGAATACGATCTGCTCAACAACGCCGACTTCGGCCTGCTGCACAACTGCGATCTCAAACAGCGCATCTACACCGAATCCGGCCCGCCCACCCCGGACGACATGGACGAACTGCTCAGCATGCGCCGCAGCACGAAACTCTTTCTCGCACACCCGAAAGCCATCGCCGCCTTCGGACGCGAATGCAGCAAACGCGGCCTGTATCCCGACCCCGTCGACGTGGACGGCCACCGCGTACCCGCCTGGCGCGGGGTGCCGATCTTCCCGTGCAGCAAGATCCCGGTCAGCGACACCGCCACCACCTCGATCCTGGCCATGCGCACCGGCGAGAAAGACCAGGGTGTCATCGGCCTGCACCAGACCGGGCTGCCGGACGAATACGAGCCCAGCCTCAACGTCCGGTTCAAGGGGATCGATGATCAATCGATCATCTCGTACCTGGTCAGCTGCTACTACTCCGCTGCCGTGCTGGTGCCCGACGCGCTCGGCGCGCTGGACAACGTCCTGGTCGCCCGGCCCACCGACTGACCGTCGCACAGCACCGTTCCCGGCGGGTGGACCAGCCGTCCCCCGCGTCACGACCCGATAGGGGGAGGTGGGTGGACCGATGGTCGAGAGCACGTCGGCGGCGGGTCGCACGGCCACGGAGATTCTGACGAATGTCCGCGGGCTGTGCGAGCCACTGCTGCGCGAGGCGGTGGGCACCCTGCCCGCACCGCTGGATCACATGGGCGGCTATCACTTCGGCTGGTGGGACGCCGACGGCAGCCCGACGCCGCAGCCCCTCGGAAAGGCGCTGCGGCCCGCGCTCACGGTCTGTACGGCGATCGCGTGCGGCAGCACCGCGCACGCCGCGCTGGCCGCGGCCGCGGCGGTGGAACTCGTGCACAATTTCACGCTCCTGCACGACGACGTCATGGATGGCGACGAAGTCAGGCGTGGGCGGCCCGCCGTCTGGAAGGTGTGGGGCAACGCCGATGCGATCCTGCTCGGCGACGCGCTACACGCCCTCGCGGCAAGGGTTCTGGTGGCCGGGCTACCCGGGGCCACGGCAACGGCGGCGCTCGCCGCACTCGAAATGGCGATTATCGAGATGTGCCGTGGCCAGCACGAGGACTGTCGTCTGGGCGCGGGCGGCCGGGCGGGGTTGGACGAGTACACCCGCATGGTCATGGGGAAAACCGGCGCCCTCATGGGGTGCGCCTGCGTGCTCGGGGCACTGTGCGCACAGGCCGATCGGACGACGGTGGCGGCCATGGAGACGTTCGGCCGCGAACTCGGGATGGCCTTCCAGTTCGTCGACGATCTGATCGGCATCTGGGGTGACCCGGCGGTCACCGGGAAACCCGCGAGCGACCTTGCCCGCCACAGCATGTCGCTGCCGGTGGTCTCGGCGCTCGGCTCGGGCACCGCGGCGGCCGCCGAGCTGGCGCGCATGTACCGGCCCTCCCCTGCCACCGCAGCGATGGACACCGCCAGGGCCGCGGCGCTGGTCGAATCGGCCGGCGGCCGGCGCTGGACCCAGCGGCTGGCCGAGCGCCGGATGCGGGCCGCCATCGCGGCCCTGGCCGACCCGGCCGCCGCCGCGGACCTGATGGCGTTGGCGCACCTGGTTTCCCATCGAGACCGCTGAAAGGAAGCGACGTGCAGCCCTTCGAACTCCCCGACTTCTACATGCCGTATCCGGCCCGGCTCAACCCGCACGTCGACGGCGCCCGCGCGCACACCAGGGTGTGGGCCGAGTCGATGGGCTTCTTCGAAGACGCAGCGGGACATCACATCTGGAGTGAGAGCGATCTCGAACGGCACGACTACGGCCTGCTGTGCGCGTACACCCACCCCGATTGCGACAGCCGGGAACTGGATCTCATCACCGACTGGTACGTGTGGGTGTTCTATTTCGACGACCACTTTCTCGAACTGTTCAAGCGCACCCGAGACACCAAGGGCGCCAAAGAATACCTGGATCGGCTGCGGGACTTCATGCCGCTGGCCGGCGGGCCGCTGCCGGAGCCGACCAATCCGGTCGAGCGCGGCTTGGCCGACCTGTGGGCGCGCACGGTGCCCGCGATGTCGATGGACTGGCGGACCCGGTTCGCCGCGACCACCACCGCGCTGCTGGAGGAATCGCGGTGGGAACTGGCCAACATCGCCGAGGGGCGGATCGCGAACCCGATCGAATACATCGAGATGCGGCGCAAAGTCGGCGGCGCGCCGTGGTCGGCCAATCTGGTCGAGCACGCCGTCGGCGCGCAGATCCCGGCCGAGCTGGCCACCACCCGGCCGCTGGAGGTGTTGCGCGACACCTTCGCCGACGCCGTGCACCTGCGCAACGACATCTTCTCCTATGAGCGGGAGGTGCGGCAGGAAGGCGAGAACGCCAACGGAATCCTGGTGGTGGAACAGTTCTTCGGCTACGAGACCCAGCGCAGCGCCGAGGTCGTGAACAACCTGCTGACCTCCCGCCTGCAACAGTTCGAGCACACCGCGGTGACCGAGCTGCCCGTGCTGTTCGCCGAGCAGGCCGTGGGCGCGGACGAGCAGGCCGCCGTGCTGGCCTACGCGAAAGGCTTGCAGGACTGGCAATCGGGCGGCCACGAATGGCACATGCGATCGAGCCGGTACATGAACAAAGGCCCGGCCGCGGACGGCGATCCGCTGCGCAGGCTGTTCAAACCCGCCGGTCTCGGCAGTGCCGCGGTGTATCTGTTCGCCCCCACCGTGGTGCTGGAGCCGGGGCGGCTGCGCAGCTTCGTGCACCCACGGCAGGAATTGACCGAACCGCTCGAGTTTCCGGAGATCCCGATGCCGTATCAGCTCCAGCTGAGTCCGCATCTGGCGGGCGCACAGGCGAATCTGCTCGACTGGGGCGCGGGGATCGGCTTCCACGACCCGCTGCCCGAGTTCGGCGGGCGTCCGCTCTGGCGCCCGAAAGACCTGGCGGAGTTCGACTTCGCGCTGTGCGCGGCGGGCATCGACCCCGATGCGACCGCCGCGGAAGTGGATATGTCGGCCTCGTGGCTGGCCTGGGGGACCTTCGTGGACGACTACTACCCACAGGTTTTCGCGCAGCGCAAAGACCTCGCCGGAGCAAAGGAGCAAAGTGCCCGGCTGCGGGCGTGCATGCCGGCCGACGACGACACGCCGACACCGGCGACCAATGCGATGGAACGCGGGCTCGCGGCGCTGTGGACCCGCGCCACGGCGAAGTTGCCCGACGACCAGAAGGCCGAATTCCGCCGTGCGGTCGAGGTTTTCCTCGATGCGTCGGAATGGGAGGTGGTCAACGACATCACCAATCGGATACCCGATCCGGTCGATTACGTGGAGATGCGCAGGCGCACCTTCGGTGCCGATCTCACGATCGCGCTGGCCCGGATCTCGCGCGCGGAACTGATCGCGCCCGAGGTCTATCGGACGCAGACCCTGATGGATCTGGAGCACACCGCGACCGATGTCTGCACGCTGCTGAACGATCTGTACTCGTATCACAAGGAAACCCGGTACGAGGGCGATTTCCACAACGCCGTGCGGGTGCTGCGGAACTTCCTCGACTGCGACACCGGGACCGCCGTCACGGCCGTGCACGATCTCTTGACCGCGCGGTTGCACCAGTTCGAGCGGATCGTCGGCAGCGAATTGCCCGCCCTGTACGCGGAATACGACCTCGCGCCCGAGATCCGTGCCGCCATCGACCGGCGCGCGGAGGAACTCCAGGACTGGATGGCCGGAATCCTGAACTGGCATGCGGCATCTCCCCGCTATCGGGAGCAGCAGCTCGAAGAACGCTATGGGGCAGCGGCTCTGGACGAGGCAGTCGACGAGGTCCGGCCCGACCCGGGCTATCTACGGCCGACCGGCCTCGGCACCAGTGCCACCCGGCTCGACCGCGCGTTGCAGGTGACGCCATGACCGCCGAAAGTTGCTGGCGGCCGCGGACGATACTGCTCGCCGCGCCACGGTCCTTCTGCGCCGGTGTCGATCGGGCCATCGACACCGTGGAACGACTGCTCGCCGATCCCGACCGGCAGGGGCCGATCTACGTGCGCAAGCAGATCGTGCACAACACTCACGTTGTTGCCGAATTGGCCTCTCGCGGTGCGATTTTCGTCGAAGAGCTGGACGAGGTGCCGATCGGCGCGACGGTCGTGTTCTCCGCGCACGGCGTCTCGCCCGCCGTCCGCACCCAGGCCGCGCGACGTGATCTGCGGGTGGTCGACGCGACGTGTCCGTTGGTGACCAAGGTGCACGCCGAGGCACGGCGTTTCGCGGCACGCGGGTACACCATCGTGCTGATCGGGCACGCCGGCCACGAGGAGGTCGAGGGCACCGCGGGCGAGTCCCCCGGTTCCACCGTGGTGATCGAAAGCCCCGAGCAGGCTGCGGCGCTGCAGGTGCCGGACGAGAGCAAGGTCGCCTATCTGACCCAGACCACGCTGTCGGTCGAGGAGACGCAGCAGACGATCAACGCACTGCGCCAACGGTTTCCTCAGCTGCACGGCCCGGCCGCGGCCGATATCTGTTACGCGAGCACCAATCGCCAGCACGCGGTGGAGGCGATCGCCGAACGCAGCGACCTGGTGCTCGTCGTCGGCTCGGCCAACTCGTCCAATTCGCAGCGCATGGTCGACGTGGCCCGCCGCCGCGGCGTCCCCGCCTATCTCATCGAGGACGCTTCGAAGATCTCGTCCGAATGGCTCGCCACGGCGACCACGATCGGCCTGTCCGCCGGAGCGTCCGCCCCGGCCGCGCTGGTCACCGCGGTGATCGCGGCACTGTGCGCCTGGGGACCGGTCACGGTGCAGGAAAACGTCACCGCGACCGAGGATCTCTTCTTCGCCGTGCCCGCCACCGTCCGCCATCTCGCCGTGCCGGAGGGACAGCCATGACGATCGAGGAACTCGGCCTGCCCGCTGTGCGCACGCGTGCGCGCAGCCGCCGGTTGAACATCGGCGGCGTCCCGGTCGGCGGCGGTGCACCCGTCTCCGTGCAGACCATGACCACCACGCGCACCGCGGACGTCGACGCCACCCTGCAGCAGATCGCGGCCGTGACGGCGGCGGGCTGCGATATCGTCCGGGTCGCCGTGCCCACCCCGGACGACGCGGCCGCGCTACCCGCCATCGTCGCCCGCTCGCCGCTGCCGGTGATCGCCGACATCCACTTCCAGCCGCGCTACGTCTTCGCCGCGATCGACGCGGGATGTGCCGCGGTGCGCGTGAATCCCGGCAATATCAAGCAATTCGACGATCGGGTCGGTGAGATCGCCACCGCCGCGAGCGCGGCGGGCATTCCGATCCGGGTCGGCGTGAACGCGGGCTCGCTCGACCCGCGGGTGCTCGCCAAACACGGCTCGGCGACCGCGGCCGCGCTCGCGGAATCCGCGCTGCACGAGGCGGCGCTGTTCGAGGAGCACGGATTCACCGATCTCAAGATCGCGGTCAAACACCACGATCCGCGCACCATGATCGCGGCGAATCGGCTACTCGCGCAACGCTGTGACTATCCGCTGCACCTCGGGGTCACCGAGGCGGGGCCGCTGTTCCAGGGCACCATCAAGTCGGCGGTCGCCTTCGCGATCCTGCTCGGCGAGGGGATCGGCGACACCATCCGGGTCTCGATCTCCGCGCCGCCGGTCGAGCAGGTGAAGGCGGGCTGTCACATCCTGCAATCGCTCGGGCTGCGGCCGCGCAAGCTCGAGATCGTCTCCTGCCCGGGCTGCGGCCGATTGCAGGTCGATATCCATCGGCTGGCCGCCGAGGTGGAGGCGGCCTTCGACGGTTTCCCGCACCCGCTGCGCGTCGCGGTGATGGGCTGCGTCGTGAACGGGCCGGGCGAGGCGCGCGAGGCCGACCTCGGCGTCTCCTCCGGCAATGGGAAAGGGCAGATCTTCGTGCGGGGCAAGGTCATTCGCACGGTTCCGGAGAGTCAGATCGTCGAAACGCTGGTGGCCGAGGCGGTCGCGCTCACCCAGCACCTCGAACACACACCGGCGGAAGGGATCTCATGACGACCACCCGGGTCGAGCAGGCACCCGTCGATCTGGCCGCGACCCGGATCAGAGTCGACGGTGTGCTGGACCGATTCCTGCGCGGCAAGGCGAGCGCCGATCCGACGCTGCCCGGGGAGATCACCGACACGCTGCGCGCGTTCCTGTTCGCGGGCGGCAAGCGGATTCGCCCGCTGCTCTGCGTGCTCGGCTGGCATGCCGCGCACGGCGCGACACCGGTGCCACAGCCGGTGATCCAGGTCGCCGCCGCGCTCGAACTGTTCCATGCGGCGGTGCTGATCCACGACGACATCATCGACAACAGCGATACCCGTCGCGACCACCCCACGGTGCACCGCGCGCTGACCGCGCTGCATCCCGAGCGCCGCGACCCGGCACGGTTCGGCAGGCACGCCGCGATCGTCCTCGGCGATCTGGCCATGGTCTGGTCCGCGGAGCTGCTGCACACCGCGCGACTGACCGGGCGGCAACTGCGCACCGCGCTCGAGGTGCTCGACGGGATGCGCGCCGACGTCATGTACGGCCAGTATCTCGATCTGCTCACCACCGCGTGCCCCTCCGGCGACCTCGACCGCGCGCTCGACATCATCCGGTACAAGACGGCGTCCTACACCTGCGAGCGCCCACTGGTCCTGGGCGCGCTGCTCGCCGATCCCGCGCCCGGCATTCCCGCGGCGCTGGCCGCGTACGCCCGGCCGCTCGGCGAGGCGTTCCAGCTCCGGGACGATCTGCTCGGCGTCTACGGCGATCCGGCGCGGACCGGCAAATCCAATATCGAGGATCTGCGCGAGGGCAAGCACACCGCGCTGGTCGCGCTGGCGTTCACGCACGCGGACCCCGAGCAGTCCGCACGGTTGTCCGCGATGCTCGGTGATCCGTCGCTCGACGAGCAGCAGGCTGCCGAATGTCGCGAAATCCTCTGCGCGACAGCGCTCGCGCGGGTCGAGGGCATGATCCGCACCAGGTCCGAGCAGGCGTATCAGGCGCTCGAGCAGGCACCGATCCCCCTCGCGGTGATCCGGACATTGCAGCACCTCGCGGACGACGCGATCGCCCGCACCGGATAGGGCGCGTCATGCCCACAGAATGCCGCGCACCGTTGGTGCCCAGAAGAATCGGAGCCCTGTCATGATCGAAGAGATCGGCGTACCGCTCGCCGTCGGGGTGATCGCGGTACTCGTCTTCGTCGTCGGCGCACGATTGCGCGCGCTGGTGTGGCGCAAGCCGGAGAACGGGGACTCCGGGTCGGTGACGCTCGAGCTGATCAGCACGCTGTTCATGGCGGTCGCCGCGTTCGTGGTGGTGATCTGCTGGCAGCAATTCGACAACGCGCACAATCACACCGTCGCCGAATCGAAGTCGCTGGTCGACGTGTACTCGGCGGCGCACGCGATGCCCGAACCCGCACACAGCGAAATCCAAGGGCTGGTGCGCGAATACACCGAACAGGTGGTCACCACCGAATGGGCGGTGATGGACCGGGACCGTCGCCTCGATCAGGGCACCCAGGACATCCTCGACACCCTGCGCGATACCGTGCTCGCCGTCCAGTCCGAGGATACCGCGGTCACCGATCAGCGCGAGATCGCGTTGGCGGCACTGGACGCGGCGGGCCAGGCACGGCACGACCGTGCTCTCGATGCACAGCTGGGCATGCCCGGATTCCTCTACGGCGCATTGTGGTTCGGCACGATCCTGCTGCTGTGCAGTTCGGTGCTGGCCGGCGTCGAGGTGAGCGCGCGCAGCGTGGCGATGACGGCGCTGCTGGGCGTCGTGATCGGCGCGGCGATCCTGGCGATCTACCGGCTCGACCGGCCGTTCGCCGGCGGAAACGTCGTCTCCAAGGACGCTTTCGAACTGGCGCTGGCCCGCTTCCAGCACATCACCTAGCGGCCCCGGCCAGTCACGAAAGATGGATGTCTGCATATGTCGCTGGATCCTGATGTACCTCGAACACGCAGGGCTACAAAAGGACTCGCCGTAGTGCCGGTTGCCTTCGCCCTACTGACCGGACACCCTGTAGTGTCCGCCGACCCGCACACCGATATTTGGCCGCCACTCGGCGAGATCGTCACGGGCAGTGCGTCGTCCGTTCCAGGAGCTGACAGCATCCCCTCCGAGCCGGACTCGAGCACTGCGTCGTCGGGGCCGGACTCGAACAGTGCGTCTCCCGGGTGGGACACCGGCAGTTCGTCTCCGAGCCAGGGACCGGGCAGTGCGAGCCCTGACGGCATCGCGACCGGAAGCGCCTCTGTCGGTACCGAATTGAGTCTCGGACCGGCACCGGCTGCAGGATTGCCGCATAGCGGCAGTGCCGGAACGGGCAGTGCCGGAACGGAGGTTTCCGGTAGCGAGGTCGAACCCGCCGTCGGTATGGAACTCGCGCTTCCGGAACCGGCCGCGGCGCCTCCGGTCGCCGAGACTCCGCTCGTGCCACCGGATCTGGATTCCGACACGGTGCGAACCGCGTGCGCGGGCAGCGCTGTGGCGGGGCTGTCGTTGATCGTGGCGGGCATCCTCACCGGCAGCGGTCGCGGCGTCGGCTCCAGCCTCGGCTCCAGTTTGTCCGGACTCGGCAGCGCCGTGGGTAGCGCCGGCGTGGGCAGTGCCGCGGTCGGGAGCGCCGCGGTGGGCAGCGCGGCGGTCGGCAGCGCCATGACCGGCAGTGGGCTGGCCTGCCTGCTCTGGCCACAGGAGTTGCCGCCGTTCCCCGGCCTCCCCTTGGATCTCACTCCGCCCGCCGTCGCGGCCCCGATTCTGCCGACCCAGTTCCCCGACATCCTCGAAGCCCCACCGATCTCCCCACCCCTCCCCCGCCAGCAGCCGGTCCTATCCCCGCCCTCACTTCACCGCGAAGCGGTCCCCCCCGCCGGCGACCCGGTCGCCTGGAACATGCTGCAACTCGTCACGGTCATGCTGGTCGTCGTCATCGGCACCGTCCGCACCGGTGCCACCTACACTCGCAGGCACAAGCACGACTAGCCGCCGTGTTTCCTGGGATTCCTTCCGTTCGGGCTAGTCCCGGGTTTGCCAGCCTGCTGGGTCGACGCCGCCGGGGATGGGGGCGGCGGGTTCGTAGGGGGCGCGGGTGAGGATGTAGCTGACGAGTTCGAGGCGTTGGGGGGTGCCTTGGGGGTCGCGGATGATGTCGAGGCGTTCGCCGGCGTAGTAGCCGTCCAGGCCGGTCCAGGAGCCGTCGGGTTCGGGGCGGAAGCGGGATTCGCGGCCGCCGTGGGCGAGGGCGGTGAGTTCGAGGTGGCCGTCGGCGCGCAGGCGCAGGGCGAGGGAGGCGGTGCCCCAGTACCAGGTTCCGGTGAGCGCCAACAGGTTCGGGTCCACTGCGGTGGCGGGGAGCCATTCTTCGGGCAACGTGGGTTCGTGCTCGGCCAGGATGTCGAGCAGGCCGGTGGCCAGTTTGCCCCGGATGCCGCCGTAGGTGGTGTTGCACAGGAACAGCACGCCTGTGCGGTCTTTGGGGTCGGCCCAGACGGTGGAGATGAAGCCGGGCATGGCTCCGGTGTGCCCGGCCAGCCGGCGGCCGTCGTGGCGCTGCAACTGGAAGCCGAGTCCGTAGCCGGAATTCCATTCGTCGCCGTCCTCGACCGTGGCGGGGGCACGCATCTCCTCGAGCGTGTCGGCGGCGAGCACGTCGCCGGTGTCGCCGCCGACGAACGCGGCCCAGCGCGCCAGATCGCTTACCGTGGACCACAGTTGGCCGGCCGCGCCCATCGCTCCGTTGTCGTGGGACGGCTCGGTCAGCACCACGTCGGCCCACGGGTGCACGGCCGCGCCGGTGGCGTGCGGGGCCACGGGTGCGGCGGTGGTGCGGTCCATGCCCAGCGGGGCAAGGACTTCGGCGCGCAAGGCCGCGAACCAGCTCTGCCCGCGCACCCGGGCGACCAGTTCGCCGAGCGCGGCGAAGCCGACGTTCGAGTAGTGGAACCGCCGGCCGGCGCGATGCAGCAGCGCCTTGCTGCCCGCGTCGACGTCCAAGCTGTCCGCGAGTTCGGCCCATTGCGGGCCCGCGGTGCGCTCCCACCAGTCGCCGGGCGATTCGGCGCGCAGTCCTGCGGTATGCGAAAGCAGTTGGGCCACAGTTCGATCCCCGACCGGCGCGCCGGGCACATGCTTGGCCACCGGGTCGGCCAGGTCGAGCTTGCCCTCGTCGCGCAGACGCAGCACCATGGTGGCCACCATCGACTTGGTGATCGAGCCGATGCGGTACTGGGTGTCGATGGTCGGCGCGCTCGCACCGACCCGCCCCCTGGCCCCCGACCACACCAGTTGCCCGTCTCGCACGACGGCGGCGATCAGCGAGGGCACCCGGTACTCGGCCTGCTCGACGGCAACCCGATGCAGCAACGCCCGTTCGGTCGATGGCAACAGCATCTACGACTTCCCTTCACACGCTCGGTAATCAGCCCGACCGACCCGGGCACGGCAACTCCGCACGATCCGCCCCGCAGTAGGCCGACCCCAGAGTAGCGCCGAGGATGCCGCCCGGCCCGCCCCCGCAACGGGCTCGCGCCCCGCAACCCATGCGAGGTCGGCGTACTCCGCGCCGTCATAGGTCGGCGTCGAGGGCGCCGCTTCGACCCGCACACGCGGCGCGATCACGTGGTGGGCTGGTGCGCCCGTAGCCAATTGGTGAGGTCGGTCAGGGGGCGGGAGTGGATGGGGGCGAGAGGGTCGTGGGCTGGATCTGGGGCGGGGCCCAGGGAATGGCCGGTGGCGGGGTAGGTGAGCAGGGTGTGGTCGGGGTTGGCGTGGGCGGCGAGGGCCTGGTCGATTCGGGTGGCGGCGGACAGTGGGATGTTGCTGTCTTGTTCGCCGTGCATGGTGAGTACGGGGATGTTGCGTAGCGCGGCGGCCTGTGCGGCGACGTCGGGCAGGGTGGAGGCGGAGCCGTAGAGGCGGAAGATGCCGCCGTCGAGTTGGGCGTCGATGAAAGATACTGCGGCGGAGGGCAGTTCGGTGGTGAGGTCGATTCGGCCGTTGCCGTCCGGGTCGAAGGCCGATTCGATGGCCGGTGTACCCGCGCCGAGCAGGCCGAGCAATTCGTGCACGACGACTCCGGGGCCGGCGCGCCAGGCCCGGTCGAGTTCCGCGACGCCGACCGATCCGTCGACCGCGTAGTCGCGCAGGTAGGGAATCACCACGCGCTCCCACTGTGCGATCAGCCCGTCCCGCCACGGAATGCCCACTGCCCCCAGCAGTATCACTCCGCGCACGTTCGGCAGGCCGGGCGCGGCGGCGGCCACCACGGTGGTGCCTTCGCTCCAGCCGAGGAGATAGATCCGCTCCGGGTCGATCCGCGGATCGCGTATCCCGGCCGCGACCGCGCTGTGCACATCGGTCACCAGCTGCGGCATCGTGAGCTCGGTGCCGAAACGCGGGTCGATATCGCCGATGCCGTGCACGTAGTGCTTGTTGTAGCGCAACGTCGCGAACCCCTGATCGGCCAGGGCGCGCGCGATATCGGCGAACAGGTGTCCGCGCGAGGTGCCGCCCTCGCCGGCATCGTCGCCGTTCCTGTCCTCCGGCCCGGAACCGCCGACGAGCACCACCAACGGCGCCGGTTCCGTGCCGGGGACCATCAGCTCCGCGTCGGCGACGAAATCGCCGAACGAGATCGACAGCGCCGAACTCCGCACTCCCCCACCCGATTCGGTCGCCGCGGTACAGCCGGACGCGACGACGACGACACCGAACAGAAGGACGACACCGAACAGAGGCACGAGCAGTGAACGCATATCCGCGACGCTATCCAGCACCGCGCCGATGGTCCTCACGCCACGGGGCGAGCCCCGCGCAGTACCGCCGTACTACCCACTGTCCTTGTCCACCACCCGCGATCGGGCGCCGCGCGGCCGGTACAGCCAGACGATCGCCGCGAGCAGCGCGCCGACGGCAAGGATGGTGTACGAATCGCCGAGCAGGAATTGCGTGAGCGTCCAATGGAATTCGCGCCCGTTGGTCTGCGGGACATACCAGACCAGTCCCTGCGGGAGCAGCGGCAGATCCGGATCCCACCAGCCGACCCGGTCGACGCGCATCGGCCAGGCGAAGGCGAACAGATAGATCAGCGCGGGCACCGCGATCCGCACGGCACGGCGACGATGCCGCAGCGCGTGCCCGATCCACAGCAGCGCGGGCACGATCCAGACCCAGTAGTGCGTCCACGAGATCGGCGAGGCCAGCAGCATCACGGTGGCCGCGAGCAGCGCGCCGAGCAGTTCGTCCCCGCGCAGGTAGGCGCTGCGGGCGGCGGCGATGCCGGCCAGCCCCAGCAGCCCCGCACAGACCAGCGAACCGGTGCTGTCGTCCCAGGTGGACCATTGCAACCGGCCGAACAGTCCGTTGATCGATTGGTTCTGCACATAGGCGAACCCGATGCGGTTCTGCGAGGTCATCGTCGTCGTCCAGAACTCCCACGCCTGGGCGGGCCGATACCAGAACCCGATGGCGACCGTCGCGGCGAAGGCCGCGCACGCGGTGGCCGCCGCCCGGAACTGCCGGGTGATCAGCAGGTAGACGACGAAGACGGCGGGGGTGAGCTTCAGCCCAGTCGCCAGGCCGATGAGAATGCCGCGGTACCAACGATTCTTGGGCATTGCCAGGTCGGCGAGCACGAACGCCATGAGCAGCACACTGAGCTGACCGAACTGCAGCGTCTGCTGGACCGGCTCCAACCAGAGCGCCGCGGCGGCCACGGCGGTCGCCAGCGCGACCGAACGGACACCGGGTCGCCGTCGCTGGAGTAAACCGGCGCTCCACACGCTGACCCAGAGCGATCCCAGCGTCAGCAGCGTGATGCCGGTCCCGACATAGTTGATCGGGAAGCGCGCCAGCTCCGCGCAGATCCACGCGGCGAAGACGGGATAGAGGAAGGGCAGGCCCAGCGGACCGCGCCCGTCGTACAGCAGTTCGGGGTGCAGCGCGGCCATCGAGCCGCCCCACATGTAGACCTGAAGATCGACCTGGTGCCAGTACATCTCCCAGTTCGGCCGCACGAAGGCCAACCAGGCACCGACAGAGCAGCAGGCGAAGACGAGCGCAGCGGCGAGCACCGTGAACGTGTGCGGGGCACGAGGTTTCACCACCTCGACCACACCGGTACCGCGCTGTTCTTCCGTGTGCAGGACGACAGCCATGGAGTTGTTTTTTCCTTCATCAGGTGAGGCACAACACGCAGACCAGCAAATGCTTAGCTAAACTAAGTGAAGTCATCCTAGCATCGGCCCCGGCTATGGCAGACCCCAATTCTGCGGGCGCGACGGCGTGCCGTGATGCCGATAACATGCGGCAGAGAGGACTGCGCAGAGGCAGCCACAACTGAACAACGAACGATCGACTGACCATCGAGTCAGACTTCGGTGACGAGCCAGGGAGGAATCGTCAGTTGAATGACGATCGGGCGGGGGAAACAGGGGAAACTGCAAGACTGCACCACGGACGTGGCGGGGTACTCGGGCTGGGCACCACGATCCGATGGTTCCGCGATCCGCTGGGCGTGATGCGGCGGCTCGCGGACGAGCACGGCCCGGTCGCGGGCTTCCAGATCGGCCTGTGGCCCGCGGCGCTGGTGACCGGGCCCGCCGAGATCCACGAGGTGCTGGTCTCGCGCGCCGCGGACTACCGCCGGGCGCGGGCGGTGACCGGCACACTGTGGCCCGCATTGCGCGAAGGCTTGATCATTTCCGAGGGCGAGGTACATCGCAGCCAGCGTGCGCTGGTCGGGCCGCTGTTCACCGCGCGGCGCGTACCGAAATACGTCGACGTGATCGCCGCCCGCATGCAGCCGCACCTGCGCCGCTGGCAGGCCGCGGGCGAGGTGGATCTGCTGCCCGCCGTGCAGGAGATGATGCACGACGTCATCGCCGGACTGCTGGTGGACGAGCCGATCGAGGCCTACCGGGAGGTGCTCGACGCGGCCAACCGCATCTTCGACTGGGAGATGCGCGCGATGTCGCGCCCGATCGTGGCCCCGCTCAACATTCCGACGAAACGCAACCGCACGTTCATCCGCGACCTCGGCGTGGTCCGCGACTGGGCCACCGCCATGGTCGACGCGCGGCGCCGCAAGCCGGGCGCGGACATCGTGTCCGCGCTGCTCGCCCAGCGCGACCGCGACGGCGCACCGATGCCCACCGAGCGAGTGATCGACGAGGTGATCAACCTCTGGGCCGCGGCACACGAGACCAGCGCCGACGCCATGTTCTGGACCGCGTACGCGCTGTCGCGCCATCCGGTCGCCGCCGACCGGGCACGCGGCGAGGTGGACCGGGTCCTCGGCGGCGCGTTGCCGACGGCGGAAGATCTCGCGCTGCTGCCGTACTGCCTGCAGGTGTTCAAGGAGTCGATGCGGCTGTATCCGCCCTCCCCCGCGTTCCTGCGCGAAGCCGCGCGCGACACGCGCCTCGGCACACACGAGATCGCCGCGGGCACCATCGTTTTCGTCGCGCCCTACGTCATGCACCGATCCGCCGCGCGCTATCCCGATCCCGAAGCGTTCCGGCCGGACCGCTTCGCCGCCGAGGCCGACCGCAGCTGGGAACGCCTGTCCTACTTGCCCTTCGGCGCGGGTGAGCACGTCTGCGTCGGTTCCGCGCTCGCCCTGCTGGAGGGACAGATCTTCACCGCGCTGCTGCTCGACGGCGGCACCGTGCGAACAGCGGGCGACCCCGGGATGAAGCTGACCATCAATCTGCGTCCCAAGCGCCGGCTCCGCACCACGTATCTGCCTCGCACTACCGCGCCGAACCGGCAGCTGTCCGGGGCCGAAGCCAGAGACTCCAGATGACTTCGCTGCGGCAAGCCCTGCGGTACCGCGCGAGCGCCCTGTTGCCGAATTGCTGGCGGCAACGAACCGCGCCCGCACGGGCCGCGGGGGAACGGGTGGATCGCATCATCGCCTTCGCATTGGGCGCGGGCACGTGGATTTTCGGCATCGGGGACGCCGCCGAGATCGCCGAGCAGTCGCGTCATTACGCGCCGTGGTGGACCGTGGTGGCCATGTGCGGGGTGTTCGGCACCGCGCTGGTGCTGGCGGCCACCACGCTGTTCGTGCCGTTCCCCGCGGTCCGGGTGCTCGCGGCCACGCACGCAACGGTTTTCGCCGTGGTGATCGGGCTGTCCGGTTTCGCGGTGACCTCCGGGCAGATCACCAACGACGTGGAATGGATCTATCGGCTGGTGCCGCTGGGCGGGGTCGCGGCCACAGTCGTCTGGCGCACCCCGGTGACGGCGCTCTACCTGCTCGTGGTCGCGGTGCTGGCCGCGTGGTCCAACGGTCAGGTCAAGAACGATCTCGGCTCGATCGAGTTCTTCCTCACCTGGCTGCGCATCTTCGGCATATCGGTGGGCTTCGTGTACATCACCAGGATGACGCGGCGCGCCGCCCAACTGCTGGACCTGGAGCGGACGCGGGCCCAGCAGCAAGCCACGCTCGCGGCGGCCGCGGAGGCGCGGGCCGGCGAGCGCGCGCTGTTCGCGGGCGTGATCCACGACAAGGTGCTCGCCACGCTGCTCGACACCTCCCGCGGCGGCTGCCCGACGATGCTGGCCAGGCAGGCCGAACAGGCGCTCGGCCAGTTCGCCGCGATCGGGCGGATCAACGAATTGTGCACCGGCGCCGAGGCTATCGAGACGATCACCACCGAGGTCACCACGGCCACCGAAACCTCACTGCGCGTGCAGGTCCGCCACGATCGGCGCGCGAGCGAACTGCGCATCGACTCGGCCGCGGTGAGCGCCCTCGCGCAGGCCGCCGCGGAAGCCGTGCGCAACAGCGTGCGGCACGCGGACGTGCCGGAGCGCACGATCACCCGCGACGTCACGATCGCGGCGCGGGAATGCGGCCTCACCGTGGTCGTCGCCGACGACGGCGCCGGATTCGATCCGGCCGCGGTCGCGCCCAACCGCCTCGGCCTCACGGTCAGCATCGTGCAGCGGATGCGTGAGGTCGGCGGCCGCGCCGTCATCGACGCCGCACCCGGCGCCGGAACCCGGATCATATTGGAATGGGACGCACCTGATGACGCCTGACCACGGCGACCTGAGCCGGCTACTCAGCGGGCAGCGCTCCACCATGATGACGATCATCGTGGTGGCGCTGGCCACCGATGCCGCGGTGATGATCCGTTCCGTGCGGCTGGCCGGAATACCGCTGTCCCTCACGCTTTTCCTGGCCGCGGCACTGCTCGCCGCGAGTACCGTCCTCGTCGTGCTCGACCCCGGCGTGCCGATCCGCACCTCCTCGGCCCTGCTGGTCGCCGCCGCCGGGCCGGTCGCCACCCTGATCGTGCGCGATCAGGTCACCGCGCAGTTGGCCGCGCACACCAGCATGTGGACCGCATATACCGCGGGCATCACGCTCGCCCTGCTGGTGCTGCGCGGCCGGAACCTGTTGGCCTGGGCGGGAACCGTGGCCACCTGGCTCGCCGTCGTCGCCGCCGCGGGCGGTGCGTCGACCGCGTTCGTGCAGGGGGTGGTGCCGCTGGTCAATGTCGTCATCGCCGCCGCGTTCGCCGCGATCATGCGTCCCACCCTGCGCTCACTGCACGAACTCGAGGCCGAATCGACCACGCGCGCCGCGAATCGGGCCCGGCTCGACGCGCAGAAGGCCGAGCGTAAACGCCAGCTCGACCGGCTCGACCTGCGCGCGCGTCCGATGCTCGAACGCATCGCCAGCGCGGTCCCGTTCCAGCCCGAGGAACGCGAGGAATGCCGGCTGCTCGAAGCCGAACTCCGGGACGAGTTGCGCGCACCGCAATTGTCGACGAGCGAGGTGCTCGCCGCGGCCCGCGCCGCGCGCCGCCGTGGCGTCGAGGTGATGCTGCTCGACGACGGCGGTTTGGAAACCGCATCCCTCGCGCTGCGTGATCTGGTGCGCGACATCGCCGTTCAGGAACTGGACAACACCGACCGCGGCCATGTCACGGTCCGGGTGCTGCCCCCGGGACGCCGCAATCTGGCCACCGTGCTCGTGGACGCGGACGACCGCAACCGCCGGACCGAAATCGACTGCGCCGGAACGGTTACCGCCACGTTGGACCGTTCGGCGGGTGCGCAGGCGGCAGAGGTGCCGCTGCCCAGCCACATCTACTGAGACTCACACCGATAACGGCTTGCCGCCGGGCCGGGTGCGCCGCCAGGCGATCGTGAGGAAACCGAGCAGCCCGAGCAGCGGCAAGGCGGCGATCGACCAGCTCAGCGGCAGCGGCGGGCCGGGCTGGTCCAGCACCTGCAGCCCATCCAGGGTGCCTTCGCCGTGCCCGAGCGGGCCATCGATGGTGAAGGCGAAGCGGTAGCTGCCGGGATCGTCGACCGCGAAGATGTCCAGGCCCCACGAGTCGCGCTTGCGCGGGTGCCGGACGAACTTCGCGGGCCGCCGCCAATTCAGCCCGGGCCCGGTGAGTTTCAGCGTCCCGGACTTGTCCGCGATGCCGCCGTCGGGCATGAAGGTGAAGTCCAGCGACTGCATCGCCCGGATCGGCCAGGTGGAGAAGCCGACGGTCAGGCCGTACGGTCCGGCCTGCACGCGCTCGGTGTGCACGATGTCGACCGGCGCGTACGCGGACGCGGGGCTGATCGCGACCAGCGACAGCGTGATCGCCGCCAGCACGGTGAGCGCGAATCTGCGCAGGATGGTCATCGGAGATCTCCCGGTGTGGGCAGCATGCGGACGAATCGGCCGGCGAGGAAACCCGCCAGCAGCCCCAGTGGCAGTCCCAGCGCGGTCGAGATCAGGACGTCACCGGGCCCGACACCCGAGAAGAAGTGGGTGAGCTGCAGTTGTAGCGGGAACGTCACGCCGACCACGATTCCGGCGAAGCCACCGGCCAGCACGACGACCTTTCGCGCGTCGAAGCCGCGGGTGCGCACCGACCAGAACAGGGCCTCGATCCCGGCCGCTGCGAGGAGCAGGAACATCGGCATGATCGCGGGCAGCGAGGGCGGGCGCGCGCCGAGCCCGTCGCGCAGCGGCAGGCCGATCGAATCGGCGTACGCCTCGGCGGCCCAGGGCGAGAACCACCACAGAATCCCTTGCAGCACACCGAGGGCCACCGCGATGGCCAGCGCGGCGCCGGGCCGCGCCAGCACGGCCGCGCCCAGGACGAGCAGCAGCGGGCCGAAGAACAGCACGCCGAGAATGGTCGAATCCACCGGCAGGTCCAGGTTGTCCAGGGCCTGCGCGAGGATCGGCGCGAAGGTGATCAGGATCGGGACCGCCGCGACGATGCCGAGCCGGCCCCACCGGTGGTCGCGATGCGCCGCGAACACGATGATGCTGCCGATCATGGTCACCGTGATCGACAGGAACAGCGCCACATGCGACGGCGTGTTCAGCACCGCGTCGAAGCCGTAGATCGAATGCCATTCCAGATCGAGCAGACCGTAGAGCAGAAACAGGGCCGCGCCCGCCCCGGCGATCATGTAGCCGAGCGGCGCGGTCAGGGCGCTGCCGAAGACACGAATGGGCGTGCCGCCCAGCCGTGGCACGGGTCGCCCGGCCCGCTGCGCGGCGGTGGCCAGGAACACCATCGCCAGACTGACGAACCCGGAGATGGCACTGCCGGAATACAGGAACAGGTGCGGCAGCGTGAAGAACGTATCCGGCCCGACATCGTTGTGCCACTGGATGTCCCAGCTCAACCCGACCAACGTGACGGCGGTGCCCGCCAGTACGCCCCAGGCGCCCGCCCGCGCGGCGGCGCTGCTGTCCGATGCCGTGTGGTCCGGCGCGGGCCGGGCCGCGACGGTGTCCACCGCCGGTCCGGCTCGCCCTTCGCTCGCGTCGAACGCTGCCGAGCTGTCCATCCGCTGCCCTCCTCGGTGCCTCGTCGAATCTTGTGTGCCGCGTGTCTGTTTCAGTTGCCCACCCACAGCGGCACGGTGATCTGGTCGACGCCGCCGTGCGCGTCGATCGTCAGGCGCAGTTCCCACGGACCGGTCATCATCAGCGACACCGAGTCGGCGTGGAAGCGACCGTCGCCCGCGGCGGTCAGCGCGACAGGTGGGCCGGCGTGGCCCATCAGCAGCTGGGTCGCCTGCAGGGTGACGGTGGCATGCGCGGTAGGCGCTCCGGCTCGATCGGTGACCGCGACGTCGACGGCGGTGTCGCCCAGTCGGACTCGCTCGAGGGTGAGCGTCACCAGGTGGCGTTCGGTGCCCGAGCGCAGGGCCACCGCTTGCGCCGAACCCGGCCAGAGCAGCCAGCCGAGTACCGCGAGCACGACGACCAATGCGGCGGCGATGATCAGCGGACGGCGCGAGCGAGTCGTGCGCGTGCTCGTTTCGTTCATCGCCGCGCCTCCGCGACCTCGAGCTCCACCGGAATGGTCAGTACGGTGAAGCGTCGTTCGACCTGAATCCAGAGCCGGTATCGGCCTGCGGCCGGAAAGGTGTAGGTGAAGGGCACGTCCGGTCCGTAGGCGGCCACGGTTTCGTCGGGTGGGCTCTGTCCGTTGGCAGGTGGCATGAGCATCACGCCGCGACTGCCCGCGGGCTCGGTGACCGCGCCCGGCATGCCGTGCGGCCCTGCGTGCTCCATGCCCGGCATGTGGTGTGCTCCTGACGCATGGTCCATTTCAGGCAGGTCCGCCATACCCTGCATCGATGTCGGCCCCATCGAGTGGCCGTGCCCCCAGATGGCCGAATCGTGCACGGCCGCCGCGATATCGGTGCTGCCGTCCGGTATCGGCCCCGCCATGATCAGGTGACCGACCATGCCGAGCCACGGTTGCAGTTCGGCGGCGTCGCCGACCTCGGCGGTGATCGTGGTCGGCTGCCCGGCCACGGTGGCGGTCGTCTCGACCTCGATGGGAGTGCCGTCGAGCACCAGCGACGCGGACGTCACCGGACCGCCGAGCGATACCGGGGCGGGTGGCGGCGCGGCGCGGCCGGGCGCGCCCGGCAGAACGGTGACACCGGTGGCGGCGCGAGCCATCTGCACACCACCGCCGCGACGCGCGAGTTCCGCGGACAGCGCGTAGCGCCCGGGTTCGGTTGCCGTCGAACGCACCTGGTAGCGCCCGGGGCCGGTCCGGATCGGATGCAGATGGGACAGGCCGCCCGACGGCCCGACCATGAGCAGATGCACCAGCGCGCTGTCGTGCACCACGAGGTCGTCGACGGGCGCACCGGTGGCGGCGTCGAGCAGGGCCAGGTCGATATCGCCGGGCTGCCCCGCGGTCAACGGTCCGCTCGCCACGGTCAGCAGCACCGGCGGGCGCGAGAAGTCCGCGATCGTGGGCTGATTCACCGCGTAGGGATCGGTGACGTTGTCCAGGGTGGGATCGAGCTGGCCACCCGGTTGCGGCGGCAGCGGGAGCGAGGCCGAGAGCAGCGCCGCGGTCACCGAGACCGTGATGCCCGCGACCATTCCGCCCGCGGGGAGCAGAGCCCACGCGGGACGCTTGGCGCGCACGGCGATCAGCACGGCAACCGGCAACAGCACACCGGCCACCAGAAAGCCGCGATAGACCAGGCGTTCCGGCGGCGAGGTGACCTGTGCGGGCACGACGAACGGGATCCGGGCGACCCGGGTGCCGTCACCGATGGTCAGTTCCCACGGCCCGGGCCGGTCCATGTCGAGGGTCGCGGAGTACATCCCCGGCGTCGCACCGAGCTCGATGCTGGTCTCCGCCACGGGAACACCGGGCGCGGACAGCGTGGAATCGACGTCGACCGCACCCGCGGGGACGGCGGCGAGGGCGAGTCTCCCCGCGGCGGTACCGGTGTGGGTGACGACGTCGACCCGCAGCGGCCCCGGCACACTGGTCACCCGGCGCAGGATCACGGTCAGTTCCCGGTCGCCGAGGGATTGGGCGATCGAGAGATCCGCGCCCGCGGCGGCCGAATCAGCGAGCGCGGGCGCCGCCCCGGCGCCCAGCAGCAGGAGCCATCCCGCGAACAACAGGACGCGATATCGAGCAGCACGGGCGACGGGCACTTCCGCAACCCTAGGGACACCGCGCCGCGAGATCATCACCTGCTGAGGGGATCCGGTCTACCCCGCTGGGTTGATGTCCGAATAGGGGAAGTTCCGGAGAATGCCCGCCTGCCGCGTCACCGTGGCACCGGGCACGCGTCCACCGCCGCGGCGACCACCTGGGGCGTGTCGGGAACCGGTGGGCGGGCGCCGGATTCGTACTCGGCGCCGACCACCGGCGCGACGGCCGCCAGCGCCTCGTTCTCCGCGGCCGTGAATGCCCTTGCCCGGCTGAGGAAGCGCCAGCCCTCCGGCGCTTCCAGGCTGAAGCCGGACCCGCGGCCGGGCACCACGTCGATGACGAGTTGCGTGTGCTTCCACGCCTGGAACTGGGAGCCGGAGATCCATACCGGCACCGCGTCCAGTTCGTCGCCGGGCAGCGTCGTCGGCACCTCGCCCACCGCGAGGCGCAGATCGATGATGCCGACCAGCACGTCGCGGTCGCCGATGATGAACTCCCCCAGCGGATAACACATCGGCGAGGACCCGTCGCAGCAGCCGCCGGACTGGTGCATCATCAGCGCGCCGTGCGCGGTACGGAGGCGGCGCAGCAGCTGCGCCGCCGCCGTGGTCGCCACCAGCCGGGGCGGGGCGGGCTGTGCCATCAGAAGAATCCCATGGCCTTCGGCGCGTAACTGACCAGCAGATTCTTGGTCTGCTGGTAGTGGTCGAGCATCATCTTGTGATTCTCCCGGCCGACCCCGGACTGCTTGTAGCCGCCGAACGCCGCGTGCGCCGGATACTGGTGATAGGTGTTGGTCCACACCCGGCCCGCCTGGATATCCCGGCCCGCCCGGTACGCGGTGCCGCCGTCGCGGGACCACACTCCCGCGCCGAGACCGTAGAGGGTGTCGTTGGCGATCGAGATGGCGTCGTCGTAGTCGGTGAACGAGGTCACCGACACCACCGGTCCGAAGATCTCCTCCTGGAAGATCCGCATCGCGTTGCGGCCGGTGAAGATGGTCGGCTGCACGTAGTAGCCGCCGTTCAGGTCGCCGCCGAGCAGCGCGCGTTCGCCACCGGTGACCAGCTGCGCGCCCTCGCCCTTGCCGATCTCGATGTAGGACAACACCTTTTCCAGCTGGTCGTTGGACGCCTGCGCGCCGATCATCGTCTCCGAATCGAGCGGATCGCCCTGGCGCACCGCCTTGGTCCGCAGCGCGGCCAGCTCGAGGAAGCGGTCGAAGATATCGGCCTGGATCAGCGAGCGCGACGGACAGGTGCACACCTCGCCCTGGTTCAGCGCGAACATCGTGAAGCCTTCCAGGGCCTTGTCCAGGAAGTCGTCGTCGGCGCCCATGACATCGGAGAAGAAGATGTTCGGGCTCTTGCCGCCGAGCTCGAGCGTCACCGGGATCAGGTTCTGCGACGCGTACTGCATGATCAGCCGGCCGGTGGTGGTCTCGCCGGTGAACGCGATCTTCGCGATCCGGTTGCTGGAGGCCAGCGGCTTACCCGCCTCGACACCGAAGCCGTTGACGATATTGACCACACCGGGCGGCAGCAGATCGCCGATGATGCTCCACAGGAACATGATCGAGGCCGGAGTCTGCTCCGCGGGCTTGAGCACCACCGCATTGCCGGCGGCCAGCGCGGGCGCCAGCTTCCAGGTCGCCATCAGGATCGGGAAGTTCCACGGGATGATCTGGCCGACCACGCCGAGCGGCTCGTGGAAGTGGTAGGCGACGGTCTCGGCATCGATCTCCGACAGTGAACCCTCTTGCGCGCGAATCGCTCCCGCGAAGTAGCGGAAGTGGTCGACGGCCAGCGGGATGTCGGCGGCCAGCGTCTCGCGGATCGGCTTGCCGTTGTCCCACGCCTCGGCCAGGGCGATCGCGTCCAGGTTCGCCTCGATCCGATCGGCGATCTTGTTCAGGATGGCTGCACGCTCGGCCGCCGAGGTCTTGCCCCAGGCCGGGGCGGCGGCATGCGCCGCGTCGAGCGCGAGTTCGATGTCCTCCGCCGTGGAACGCGCTACCTCGCAGAAGTTTTCGCCGGTAACCGGCGTCGGATTCTCGAAATACTGCCCCTTGACCGGTGCCACCCACTGGCCGCCGATCCAATTGTCGTAGCGGGATTGGTAACTCATCAGGGCATCCGGTGCACCGGGCCGGGCGTACACAGTCATCGAAGCTCCTCGCGGTCGAGACGGCACTGTCGTGGGACACGACATGTGATCCACGACACTAGAACGCCAACGTTGCATCACCGTTGGGAACCGTTCAGCAGCCGCCCAACTCGCGATCGAGCATCCGCAGCTGCGCCGCCACCTGCGCGTACAACGACGAATCCCGGTCCAGCGAGGCGAGATAGGCGGCCCACGCGCCGCGGTCCTCGCGGCCGTCGACGGAGCCGATCCACCAACCGAGTATTGCCGGATCGCGAGACTTGAGCACTGCGGCACGCATTCGGGCCCGCAGCGCCTCCCGCACCCGGCCGACGCCGGGCGCGCGCGAGGCGGGCAGCAGTTGCCCGCGGTACCCCGCGACGGCCGCGGCGATATCGCCGCGGCGCAGCGCGCGACGCAACTCTGCGACATCCGAATCGAGTTCGGTCAGCAAGCGATACGGTCGTGATCCCAGCGTGGCGCCGCCGAGAATGCGGCGCAGGCGCGAGATTTCGGCGCGGACGGTCACCGCGTCGAGGTCACGCTCGTCCAGCAGCACCGCGATGTGCTCGGTCGAGAGCCCCTCGGGATGTTCCAGCAGCAGGAGCAGGATCTCCGAGTGCCTGCGCGACAGCGCGATTCGCTCGTGGCCGAACCGCAGCGCGGGACCGGCGCCGAGCAGTTCGACCCGCGGCGTGGCCGGTGCCGGGGCCGGATGGGCGCGCAGCTCGGATTCGGCGACGGCGACGGTCGCCTTGATCAGCGAGAGCACTTCGGGGACGGCGACCCGCGGCCCGCCGGTGATGTCGATCGTGCCCAGCACCCGTCCCGTCGCGGGATCGTGCACCGGGCCCGCCGCGCAGCTCCACGGATGCACCACCCGGCTGTAGTGCTCGGCGCCGAAGATCTGCACGCAATGATCAAGTGCCAGTGCGGTTCCCGGGGCGTTGGTACCGACCGCGGCCTCGCTCCAGTCCGCGCCGTCGGCGAAGTTCATCTGCGCGGCGCGGTCCTTGGCCGCCGCGTCGCCCTCCACCCACAGCAGCCGGCCCCGCGCATCGCTCAGCGCGACCAGCAGTCCGGTGTCCTGTGCGTCCTCGACCAACAGCTTCTGCACCACCGGGCGCACCGCCGCCATCGGATGCGCGCGCCGATAGCGCTCCAATTCGAGGCCGGTGAGCGAGGTCCGGCCGATCTGACAGTCCGGGTCGATGCCGTTGCCGCGACTGCGCAACCAGGACGCCTCGATCACCCGGCGCACGCTGCGGGGCGCCTCGCCGCGCGCGACGAACAATTCGTGTGCGGCCGAAACGTGGTGGCTCACCCGCTCCGCGTCGTCTTCCGGGCCCAGCGCCACCCAGGGATTCACCCGAGCGCTGGATCCGATGGCCACCTCTCCATCCTCCCTTGCGAGCCGGACCCGGGCAATGCGCCCGCCGGGGCGGGTGATGAATTCCGGCGACCAGGACCGTCTGTAGAGACATGCGACTGAACAACAAGAACGCGGTGGTCTACGGGGCAGCGGGGAGTATGGGCGGGGCCGTCGCCAGAGCCTTCGCCGCGGCGGGGGCACACGTGCATCTGGTGGGCCGGACCGAGCCGACCTTGGCGGCGGTGGCCGCGGAGATCATCGGCCGCGGCGGCCGGGCCACCGTCGCGCCGGTCGATGTCTTCGATCAGGCGGCTGTCGAGGCGCATGCCGACCGCGTGGTCGCGCAGGACGGCACGCTCGACATCTCGTTCAACGCGGTGGGCATGCACGCGGTCCAGGACGTGCCGCTCATCGATCTGACCTTGGACGACTTCATGACCCCGATCGTCGAGGCCGCCCGCTCGCATTTCATCACCACGACCGCCGCCGCCCGGCGGATGACCGCGCAGGGCAGCGGCGTCATCCTGCTGCTGTCGGCCACCGCCGCCGCCGAATCCCGGTATCGGATGGGCGGATTCAACCTCGCCTGCGCCGGAATCGAAGCGCTCAATCGCAGTTTGGCCGGTGAGGTGGGCAGGCACGGTGTCCGGGTGCTCTGCCTGCGCGCCAATTTCACCCCCGACACGGTGCCCGGTCTCGCCTCCGACGACGAATCTATCACCGCCCTGCTCGACGACACCAAGCTCGCCCGTCTTCCCCGCCTGGCCGAGGTCGCCGAAACCGCCGTCTACGCCGTCTCCGACGCGGCAGGCGCGATGACCGGCGCGATCCTCAACCTCTCCTGCGGCGCCCTCGTGGATTGACCGGCCGCGCACTATCTACCGGCCAGGGCTACGGCGTAGCGCGGGATCAGTTGGCAGCCGAGGCGGGCTTTGACGTCGGGGAGCCCTTTACCCCAGACGAGGCCTTGCTTTTCGACGGCCGCCGCCCAGGCGACGGTGCGGCGGAAGGCGTCGAAGTAGAGGTGTTTGCGGCCGCCCTCGTCGACCGGGAGCGCGCCCCAGCGGTGTACCAGAGGCCAGCTGGGGTGGTCCAGAATGGTGAACGCGGCCAACAGGTTTCGGTCGGTGTCGTGGTAGTGCATCGCGTGCACGTCGGGGTGCACCAGCACGCGATAGAGCCATTCGTCGGGCATGCGCGGTGCGCGGCCGAGCCCGTCGTACTTCTCCTCGGTCCGCCGGAACAGTCCGACCAGCTGATCGACGTCCAACTCGCTCGCGGGCCCGAAACCGGCGATCAGATCGTGATCGCGGGCCAGCCACCGGGCTTCGGCGCGCAGGCTGCGCCGGCGATTCGAGGACAGCGTGCCCAGCCAGCCGTCTTCGTCCGGCCACGCCACCGGCAGGATCGCGGTCGGGTTGACCTCCCTGGTGATACGCGGGCCCCCGAAGGCCGCCACCTGCTCGCGGGACAGTTCCCGCCACAGCGTGCCGAGCACGGCGTACCGGAAGCGCGCCCGCAGGCCTGCGGCGAGCACGCCGAACAGCTCGTGCGCCCGTGCGGCGTCGGCCACCCACCATCCCGGCTGGCCGGTGCTGCCCGGCGCAGCGACGTTCAGCACGCCTGCCGTCCACCGCGCGGCGGCCAGCGCGACGACGTCCACGCCGTCGAACACCACCGCGATGCCGAGCCGGGGTCCGGCCGCGGCGAGCACCTCCCAGGACCAGGTCGCGCGCAGCCCCGCGGTGCGCCGCACCGTGTCCCACCACGGCGGCTCGGCGTCGCGGAAGGGATCGAAGACATCGACGCGCACACCCATCACCGCTTTCCGGGACCGCGACGTCGCGCTACCACACGGGACGCTCGGCTGAGCCGTGGCAGGGTCGACGCCGCGAGCACAGCATAGGAAGCGACCAGTGCGGTGAGCGCGCCGGGCGGACCGTGCGCGGGCACCAGCACCGCCGCACCCAGCGCGACCGCGGCGAATTGCGTTGCGGCACCGGCGGCGGCGACCGTCAGCTCGCGCCGACCCGTGTTCTCCAGCAGGAACAGCGCCAGACTCACCAGCGCGTGCACCGGGATCTCGAAACCCAGCAGCACCGCGACAAGCACTGCGGCCGTGACCTTCCCGGCCAGCGCGACCGCGAGCACGCTGCCGAGCAGGCCGGCGCCGAGGGCGGCGACGAGCAGTCGGCGGGCCAGTCCGATCCCGGCCCGCGCGCCTGCACCGCGCAGCCGCAGCGACGACACGGGCTGATAGATCCGCAGCAGGTACAGCGTGCCCGAGCCGACCACGCTCGATATCAGCAGCGCCACATAGAGTGTCGTGCTGCTGTCGCGCTGACCGCTCAGCGCCAAGGCCGCGTACAGCACGCCGACGGCCGCGCTGCCCAGCGGCTCGTACAGGCCGAGCAGCAGTTGGGCTCGCACGATCGCCGTGGCGGTTCCCCGTCGCGGCCGCACCGTCAGCGACGGGAGGCCGCGGGCCGACCAGCCGGCCACCCCCAGCGTCACCACCAAGAGCACGGCGAGCTGCCCGGCGGGTGAAAGCCCGACTACCGCACCGACTCCCACCGCCGCGATGATGGCCGCGGCGAGCAGCAGGAAGCCGTGGCTGTCGCGTTCCGGGCGCCCGGCCCCGCGATGTACCGCCACCACGACCGTCAACAGCCCGAGACCGGCGCTCCAGGCAGCGGCCAGCGGGTAGACCACGAACGCCGAGCCCGCGGTCACCGCACTCACGAGCAGGGCGAGCACCAGCGGCACGGCCGCGGTCAGCACCGCGGTCCGCACCACGACCGCGCCCGTGTGCCGCAGTCGCGGCACCAGTTTCAGCACGGACTTCTCCGGACCGGAGCTGAGCAGCGCGATCCAGGCCGTGGCGCCGACCGCGCTGGCGTACACCGCGAACTGGTCCGGGCCCCAGATCGCCAGCAGCACAAGCGCTATGCCGTGATAGGCGAGCCGAAACCCGCCCCGCCCGGCGAGCAGCGACAGCACGGTGGCCGGTGCGGGCAACGTGGCGGGCGGGGACACCATCAGCGGTGACGCGCGCCCGCTCGTTGCCGGACCGCGACCGCGCGCCGCCGCACATCGCCGCCGCGCCGCCGCAGGCCGTCGCCGATCCGCTGCCAGTACCGGTCGGGCAGCACCAGCACCACCGCGGCCAGGACCAGATGCACCACGATGAAGGCCAGCGCCTCGTTCCGGCTCGCCACATGGCCGAGCCGAACCGTCATGTGGTCGGCCCAATCCCACTGCGCGGCCAGTGGTTTACCGCGCAGCAGCTGGAACGCGAGGTCCTCGATGCCGGAGAGCATGACGAGGATGCCCACGTAGCCGACCCGGCGGGCCACGGCCGGGCCCGCGCCGCCCAGTCGCAGCATGAGTGCCAGACACAGGATCAGCAGCGGCACCAATATCCGCATCCACGAATACAACCGGCTGAAATCGTCGTCCAGTGCGGCGGCGAAGATCTTCGGGACCAGGAAGCAGAATACGACGAGAAACGCGGCGAGTGCACACATCTCGACCACCCGTCCGCGCCGGAACCAGTCGGGTCGCAGGCTCGCGATCGTCTCGGTCGCCAAGACGAACGGGATCAGCGAGGCCAGCAGCGCCCACACACTAGGCACACCGTGCTCCCGGCCGGTCGTCCCCCAGACCAGCCCGGCCGCGACCACGGCCGCGCCGCCGAGCAGCGCGCTGCGCACCGCCGGACTCATGCCGCCCCGCTCAGGTCGAACCGCAACCTGGCCCGCACCGCGTCCGCCGCCGCGGCCGCCCGGTCCGGCAGATCGGCGACGACGATGAAGTGGCCCAGCTTGTTCGCCGCGTTGTGATAGGGCCGCACCTCCTGGCCCGGCCGGACGAAGAGCACCAGCTCCGCCAGCTCGGGGATCGCCGCGGCCGCGTCGTCGGCGCCGCGCACCTCGGCGATCACCCCGGCGTCGTCGGTGTAGAGGACGCCGGACACGGTGGCGCGGGACCGGGTCGGCATGACATCGACCGCGCCGCCCGTCGCGGCGGCGATCGATGCCCCGACGGTGTCCACTCCGTAAGCGTGCCGGAACAATTCGCCGAGCCCGTTGCCACCGACCCGGGCGCCCATCTCGATCAGATGCAGGGTGCCGAACGAGTCGACGATCAGATCGACGGTCAACGGGCCGCGCCGATAGCCGAGTTCGGTGATCAGCTCGTTCAGCATGTCGGTCAGCTCCCACCGTTGTTCGACGGCGAGGTCGGCGGGCACCCGGTGCTCGACGGTCACGAAATGCGGCGCGGGGGTGAGCGTGCGGCCACTGACCCCGATGAACACGATCCGTCCACGATCGACGAACACCTCTGCGCTGTAATGCTTTCCGGCGATCTGCTCCTCCACGATCACGCCGCCGTCGCTGGCGAACCGGGCCGCCTCCCGCGCCGCCGCCGCGACCTCGGACACCTCCGCGCACACCTGGATCCCCCGACTGCTCTGCGCGTCCAGCGGTTTCACCAGCACGGGGAACCGCAGTGTCGCCGCGCGCAACGCGAGCTCCGCGTCGGCCCGCCCCGCGACGTACCCGTAGCTGTCGAAACCGAGCCGGCGGCACACCGCCCGGAAGGAGGACTTGTCCTGCGAGGCGTGCACGACCTGCGCGGCAAGCGGATCCGGCAGCTCCCAGTGCCGCGCCAGCCAGCGTTGCGCGGACAGCCCGGTATCGCTGGCCGGCGACAGCACGCCGACGATATCGGCGCGCCCGTCCAGCGCGGCGGCGATCGCGACGGGGTCCCGAATACTGACGTGCACGAATTCGTCGGCCAGCGACCGCGCCACCGCATCGGCGCACCGGTCGACGCAGACGGTGCGGTAGCCGAGTTCGCGGGCTCGGCGATAGGTGGACGTCGAGCCGTCCGCACCACCGAGGATGACCACCGTGCCCGTCACAACGCACCTCCACCCACCACGGACCGCCCCAGCTGCAGCCGGTCGGCCGCGTCGATGGGCAGGTCGGACTCTCGTATGTAATACAGCGCGCGCACGCCACGACCGGCCGTGAGCACCGAATAACGCAGCAGCAGAGCCAAGGCCGGCATGGTCGCGAGCACGGCGCACAGCAGCGCGGCGAGTACCGCACCGCCACCCACCACGCCCGCGCCGAACAGGACGAGCACCGCGCACGCGCCCAACGCGATCGCCACCAGCAGCAGTGCCGCGCCGGCCGCCGGTGCGCCGGAATGCCCGATGTACAGGTCCAGCGCGTGCCGGGCCAGTCCCGCGACGGTGAACTTGGACGCTCCCGCCGCCCGGGCCCGGTGGGCCGTCCGCACAGTGGTGTAGCGATTCGTGACGGCGGGCAGCGACGCCATGAAGTACGGTGCAGGACGGCGCAATTCGACGACCCGGCGGGCGACGCCGGTGCGCACCAGACGGAATGTCGTGGCGCCCCGGGGCATTTCGATCCCGAGCAGGCGACGCGCGATCAGCTCCGACAGCGCGGAGCCCCACCGCCGCAGCGCCGGATCGGCGCGCTCGTCGCGCACCCCGAACACCGCGTCCACCCGGTCCGATGCGGCGGCGATCAACTTGTGCGCCTGACTCGGATGACTCTGCAGATCAGCGTCCAGGTGCAGGATCCACGGCTTGCTCGCGTATTTATAGCCCGCGGCGAAGGCCGCCTCGAAACCGAAATTGCGCGCGAACGAGATGTAGTGCACCCGTGCGTCTTCCGCGGCCAGCCCGGTCACCAGCGCCAGCGTGGCATCGGTGCTGCCGTCGTCGACGAACAGCAGCTCGATATCGTGCTCGCCGAGCTCGGCGACGACGGCCGCGTGCGCCGCGACGACATTGACCTCTTCGTCGCGGCACGGCACCACGACGGTGAGGCCGAACCCGGCGGGGGCCATCACGCCGTGGCCGTCTCGCAGGGCTCCGGCACACCCCAATGCGTGCCGCGGGTCTCGATGAACCATTCGATGGTGCGCCGCATACCGTCGTCGAGCGGCAGCAGCGATTCGGGGTCGACGCCGACGGCGGACAGCGTCGCCGGATCGGCCCGCACGACCGCGCCGGGCTCCTCGCCCGGCCGCATGGGCAGACCGACGATCGGCACCCGCGGATACCCGAATTCGGCGCACTGGTCGATGATCAGCTCGGCGACGGAGCGGATCGACTGGGAGCGGGCCGGACCGACCTCGAGCACGACCTCCGGGACGAGGCCCTGTTCGGCCGACTCCAACGCCGAAACCAGCACGCGCGCAACATCACCCACCCAGACCATGTCGGACAGCTGCACCCCGCCGCCGTAGAGCTCGACGGGTTGACCGGCCAGCGCCCGGCAGATCACCGCGGGCGTGAACTTGCGTACCTTGCCCGCCCCGAACGGCGCGGCCGCCAGCTGGCGCGGACCGTAGGCGTTGACCACCCGCACGTTCGTCACCCGGGTACCGCGATACGCGTTGAACATGTGCACGAATCGCTCGACCGCGGTCTTGGAGATCGAGTAGCTGTTGTTCATCCAGTGGTTGCCGACGCAGATGTACACGCCGGGCAGATCGTACTGCGCCACCGACTCCAGGAAGTTCAGTCCGCCAACCAGATTCGTCTCCGCGGCGGGCCGGGGCCGGCTGATCGTCTCCTGCGTGCCGAGCACCGCGGCGAGATGGATGATGCCCTCACAGTGTGCGGCGAGCTCGGCCATCGCGGTGGCGTCCCGGATATCGCCGAGCATCACCTCGTAGGGCTGCGCACCCGCCCGTCGTCGATGGTCGAAGATCACCGGCTCGTGGTTGCGCCGCACCAGTTCTTCGCAGACATAGGAGCCGATGAATCCCGACCCGCCCGTGACCCCGACCTTCATTCTGTTGTCCCACCTTGCGCTATCTATCCGGTGACCCGCCGGTGGTACCGGCAGGATAACCGTGGGTGTCCGCATCGTCCGGATTTTGTCCGGATCCACGCACCCGCGGACAGCGGACGCGTGGATGATGTGCGGCACAGCCTAGGCAGCTTCGGAAGGTCGCCGATAGCCATAGTTTTCGGGGCCGAGGATTTCACCCCGAGGATTCACAGAGTGTGCATCAACCACTGCGCCGTGCGACGCCAGATCGCGCTGCCCGGATCGATCACGGCGAAGTGATCGGCGGGCAGCTCGAGTAGCTCCACCGAATCCTGTTTCGTCCGAGCCAGATCCGTATAGTTCCTGCTGAACTCCAGCAGATCGGGTTCGTCGTCGAGGCCGCACACGATCAGTTGCGGGATACCGAGCGGCAATCGGTCGATCGGTGCGGCCGAGCGGTAGACGGCCGAGTCCGGCGAGTAGCGGTGGCCGAGCGCGAGCGCCACCGCCCCGTCGCCGAGTTCGCGGCGATCCGCCGTCCGCAGATCGAGCACGCCCGCGAGACTCACCGCCGCAGCAGGCCGCAAGTCGCCGCCCCGCAAGTCGCCGCCCCGTGCGTCGGCGGCCAGGCGCAACGCCAGCTGCGCGCCGGCCGAATGGCCGAGCACGGCAATCCGATCGAGGTCGAGCCGATGCGCCTCGGCCGCCGGCGCCAGCGCGGCGAAGGCGTCGGCGACATCGGCAACGGTTGCGTCCCAGCCCGATTCGGCCGGTCGCCGATATTCGACGTTCCACGTCGCACAGCCGCGGGCGGTGAGATCGACCGCCAGGGCGTGCATGAGGTCGCTGTCCCACCACGGCTTCCAGTACCCGCCGTGGAGCAGCACGGCCACCGGGAACGGGCCGGGGCCCGCCGGTGTCCGCAGGTAGACCCGTTGATACGGATGCGTGCCGTAGGTCAGCATCGTCGCGGGGTGGCGCCGGTGGAAATACCAGTCGGCCACGGCGTACCGGAGACCGGCCAGGCCCCGGCCACGGATATGCGTGCGCACACCGGCGGACCGGTCGGCGGCGCATCGCTCGAAGTCCACCCGGATCATCCGCCGCGGGACCTCCCGTGGCAGCGCGGCCGCACCCGGTACCACCACGAACTCCTCGTCCGGGGCGGCGGCACGGCAGGCCGCGGCGAACTCGGCCGGATCGGCGGTGCGTACCGGCACCGCCGTGACGTCGTAGGCGGCGCAGGCCGCGACCAGCAGTTCGGCGGCGGTCGCCCAGTGCGTGACGGCGTCCGGCCCGAAGACGATCCGCAGGTCGCTCATCGCGCGCCTCCCATGACATCGATCTAGCGAACGTCACGATAATGTCATACCCTGGCGGCACCAGGTAGTACCCGATCAGTGGGGATTTCGCATGACCGTCGAGCACAACACCCGGGCACTCGAACACGACATCGTCACCGACTTCAGCTCCCGCATGAGCTACGGCGGATACCTCGATCTGCCCACCCTGCTCAGCGCGCAGCATCCGGTGAGCAGGCCCGAGCATCACGACGAGTTGCTGTTCATCATCCAGCACCAGACCACTGAGCTGTGGCTCAAACTCGTGCTGCACGAGACCAGGGCGGCCCGGGCCGCGTTCGACGCCGACGACACCGGCGTGGCGCTCAAATGCATTGCGCGGGTGAAACATATCCAGAAGACGCTGACCGAGCAGTGGTCTGTGCTGGCCACCCTGACGCCCACCGAATACGCCCAGTTCCGCGGCGTGCTCGGCAACTCGTCGGGCTTCCAGTCCTATCAGTACCGGGCGATCGAGTTCATTCTCGGCAACAAGAACGCGTCCATGCTGCGCGTCTTCGAGGCAGATCCGGTGGCGCACAAAGAATTGGACACCCTGCTGCACGAACCGAGCCTCTACGATTCGTTCTGGCGCCATGTCGCGCGCAGCGGCCTGGCCGTGCCGCGCTCGACGCTGGACCGGGACGTGACGAAGGCCTACGTGCTCGACCCCGAACTCGTTCCGCTGGTGAAATCCATTTATCAAGCCCCACAGCAGCACTGGTCGATCTATGAGACGTTCGAGGAACTGGTCGATCTCGAGGAGAACTTCCAGCTCTGGCGGTTCCGGCACATGCGCACCGTGCTGCGCACCATCGGCACCAAGCGCGGCACCGGCGGTTCCAGCGGCGTCGGCTTCCTGCAGCGCGCGCTCGACCTCACCTTCTTCCCGGAGCTGTTCGCCGTTCGTACCGAGCTCGGAGGCTGAGCCATGACCACCGACGCCATGACCACCGACGACTTCGCCACGCGCGCGAAAGCCCTCGACCAAGCCGACCCGCTGCGCGAGTACCCGAACCGCTTCCTCGGCAGCGACGATCCCGAGATCGTCGCCTACCTCGACGGCAACTCGCTGGGCAGGCCGACCAGGGCGAGCGCCGACCGCCTCGCCGAGTTCGTCACCGAGGCCTGGGGCGGCAGGCTCATCCGGGGCTGGGACGAACAGTGGTACGAGCTGCCGTTGACGATCGGCGATCGGATCGGCGCCACGGTGCTGGGCGCGGCCGCCGGGCAGACCACCATCGGCGATTCCACCACCGTGCTGCTCTACAAGCTGGCCCGGGGCGCGCTCGCACTGCGGCCCGGCCGCACCGAGATCGTGCTGGACCGCGACAACTTCCCCACCGATCGGTACCTGCTCGAATCGATCGCGGCCGACCTCGGACTGCGCTTGCGCTGGATAGAACCGGAATTCACCGGCGGGGTCACCGCCGGCGAACTGGCACAGGCCGTTTCCGAACGCACCGCACTGGTCGTGCTCAGTCACGTCGCCTATCGATCCGGCTATCTGCTGGACGCGCCCGCGATCGCGGCCGTCACCCACGACGCGGGCGCCCTGCTGCTGCTCGACCTGTGCCACTCGGTGGGCGCGGTGCCGCTCGAACTCGACTCGTGGGGCATCGATTTCGCCGTCGGCTGCACCTACAAGTACCTCAACGGCGGCCCCGGCGCACCGGCGTTCGGCTATATCCACAGCACGCATCTCGCCGATTTCAGCCAGCCCATCTGGGGTTGGATGGGCCGCGAAGATCCCTTCGCGATGGCGCAGGGCTACCGGCCCGCACCCGGTATCCGGCGGTTGATCAGCGGGACGCCCGCGATCGTCGGCATGCTGCCGGTCCAGGACATGCTCGACCTGATCGCGGCGGCCGGTATGCCGGCGGTGCGCGCGAAATCGCTGGCACTCACCGATTTCGCGCTCGACCTTGCGCATGCGTGGCTGGTGCCGTTGGGTGTAACGGTGTCCTCGCCAGCAGATCCGGCCCGCCGCGGCAGCCACGTGACCATCGATCATCCCCGATTCCAGCAGGTCACGGCACGACTCTGGGAGCGCGGCGTCATTCCCGATTTCCGTCCGCCGCACGGTATCCGGATCGGCTTGAGCCCGCTCAGCACCACCTTCGCCGAAGTGCTCACCGGGGTATCGGCCATTCGCGATGAACTCACCGCATCCTGATCCCGCGACCGCCGGTGCCGTCCTCGACGACATCGACTCGCGGCCGGGCAGCGCCACCTCGCTCGCCCGGACGGTACTCGGCGCCTACGTCCGTGATCTCGGCGGCTGGATCGCGATCGCCGATTTCGGCGCGCTGCTCACCCGGCTCGGCGTGCCGGAGCCGAGTACCAGGACGGCGGTCGCCCGCCTCAAGAACAAAGGTGTGCTGGCGGCCGAATCCCGTGGCGGGCGTAGCGGTTACCGCGTCACCGCGGCCGCCGAGGCGATGTACCTGCGCGGCGATCCGCGCATCTTCGGCTTCCGGCAGATGGCCGACACCGATGCGTGGCACCTGATCTCGTTCGGTATCCCGGAAGCCGAGCGCGCCGCCCGGCACCAGCTGCGGCGGCGGCTGACCTCGATCGGTTGCGGCACCGTCTCGCCCGGGCTGTGGATCTGCCCGGAGTACCTGGCCGACGAGGTCACCGCCATCGTGCGCGCGCTCGGGCTCGACGCGTACGTGACCACCTTTCGCGCGGTGGATCTTTCGGTGCCCGGCCCACTGGCAGCGGTGGCGGCGCAGTGGTGGGACCTGCCCGCCCTCGCCGCGCGGTACCGCGCCTTCCTCGCCCGGCATCGCGGTCTGCTCGATCCGGCCGAGCTCGGCGACCGGGACGCCTTCGAACGGTTCGTGCCCGCGCTCGACGAATGGCGCGTGATCCCCTATCTCGATCCCGGTCTGCCGCAGCGGATGCTGCCCGCGGCGTGGCCGGGCCCGGCGGCGGTCCGGCTCTTCGCCGACGCGCAGCACCGCTGCCTGGCACCGAGCCGGCGCTGGGTGAAATCGATGGTGTCCTGAGGCCCGCGCGCCGCCCAGCTTGTCGAGACCACCCAGGGCTTTGGCACCCCACGCGGCGACCATTGCGCCTCAACGGTTCTCGGGCGGGATGTTCTGGTTGAGATGGAATACATTGTCCGGATCGACCGCGCGCTTGAGCCGCACCAGCCGCTGCCAGGCGGGTTCGCCGTAGGCCTCCCGGATGCGGTGCTCGCCTTCGTCGCCCAGGTGGTTGACATAGCCGCCGCCCGCCGACCACGGGCGCATCGCTTCCCACGTCGCCCGGGTCCAATTGCGATGGGCCGCACTGTCGTCGGTCGCGTCCGGCCAGACGGCGGCGACGGTGAGCAGCGCGGTGGCGGTGCGGAAGCGGAAGGCTGCGGACTCGGCGGGCGTGTCCGCGATCGCGCCACCCGCGATGCGCACCAGCAGCTGCGACATCGGCGAAGTGCTGTGTTCGGCTGCCGCGACCAAGCAGTCGACCGCCGTATCATCCAGCGGGCCCAGCCATTCCGAGCGACCGTAGGCACAGCGTCCCGGTACGGCGGCGTCGTCCACCATGGCTTGCAGCGCGGTGTAGGGCATCGGCCCGAACAGATCGGCGAGCGGTGTTCCCGCCGTGCGCAGCGGCCGGACCAGCTCCTGCGCGGTCGCGAAATCGCCGGTGTGACAGGCTGCCAGCGCCACCACCGGCTTTCCGTGGAACTGCGGCGGCACGAACGGCGCCGGCGGCGCGGTGATCAGCGCGGCGTTCAATCCGAGTTCGGGCGGGGCGGTCCGGGCCACGTCCAGGAACACCGAAAGTGGTTCCGCCGCGAGCGGATACAGCACCGCCCCGGCGAACATCGGCACCGGGATCGGATGCAGCCGCAGCGTGAACCGGGTGACGACCCCGAAGTTCCCGCCGCCCCCGCGCAGCCCCCACAGCAGTTCCGGGTGAGTTTCCGCGGTCATCTCCACGATCTCACCGTCCGCCGTGACGAGCTGAGCGGCGATCAGGTTGTCGCAGCTGAGACCGTAACGACGGGACAGCCAGCCGATTCCGCCGCCGAGGGTCAGGCCGGCGACGCCGGTGTGCGAGACCTCGCCGCCGGGCACCGCCAGCCCGACCGCCTCGGCCGCCGCGTCCAGCTGCTGCCACAGCACCCCGGGCTGCACCCGGGCGACCCGGGCACGCGGATCGATCTCGACCGCGCGCATCGCACTCAGGTCGATGACCAGGCCGCCCTCGCACATGGACAGCCCGGAAAAGCTGTGCCCGCCGCCGCGCACCGCAATGGCCAGTTCGTGCCTGCGGCCGAACTGCACCGCCAGCGCGACATCGGCCGCGCTCCGGCAGCGCGCGATGACGGCCGGGTATCGATCGATGGCGCCGTTCCAGAGCCGGCGCGCGGCGTGATAGTCCGGGTCATCGGGCCGGATGAGGGTGCCGGTGAAGCCGGACAGCCCGGCGGCGTAACTGGTCATGCGAAAAAGCCTCGCCAGCAAGGCCGGGCGCGGCCATCCCCGATTCCGGGGGTTCGGCACGGGCGCACGGCGGACGATACTGAGACCCATGCCGGAGAAATCCCTGGACTGGGTGACCGCGGGCGTCGAGCGCGTCTGCCGGACCGTGTCCGGCGCGGTCGAACTGGAGCGCGCCGTGACCGCGGTGCTGCGCGAGGCCGTGCCCTTCGACGCGTGGTGCGTGCTGACCGTCGACCCCGGTTCGGTGCTGCCGACCGGTGGCTGCCATCGCAACGGCCTGCCGCTCGAGTACATGGATGCGATGCTCGCGATCGAGGCGGGCGGTCAGGACGCGCTCGCATTGCCGATCCTGGCTCGCGGGCCGCACCGGGCGATGACCTTGAGCGCGGCCACCGACGGGCATCCGGAGCGCAGCAGGCACTACCGGGAGATTCTGGTGCCGAGCGGAATGACCCGCGAGATGCGCATCCTCTTCGGCGACAAGGGCAACGTGTGGGGTGCGCTGGTGCTGTTCCGCGGCGCGGACGTCCCGGACTTCGCCACGGCCGACGCCGAACTCGCCGGCGCGGCCACCACCTCGGTGGCCGCCGCCATCCGCCGCGAGATGGTGCTCACCGAGATCGCCACCGAGGACGCGGTCACCGGGCCGGGACTGTTGCTGCTGACGCCCGAGCTGCACCCGGTCACCATGACCGCGGCGGCCGCGCATTGGCTGGCGCAGATCGACGACGGCGTCGACCCGGACCGCGAAATCCCTTTCTGCGTCATGACATTGGCGCATCAAGCCTGGTCTCGCCCCGGCCCGGCGCGGGCCAGGACCCGGACCAGGAGCGGGCGCTGGACGACCTTGCACGCGGAGCGGCTACCAGACGCCGCCGATCAGCTCTCGGTGATCATCGAGGCCACTCGCCCGGTGGAGATCGCGGCGCTGGTCGCCGACACCTACCGGCTCACCCCGCGCGAGCGGGACGTGGTCGGGCTGCTCGCCCGCGGCTATGCCCGGAGCGAGATCGCCAAGTTGCTCACGTTGTCCGCGCACACCGTCGACGATCACGTCAAACGGATCTTCGGCAAGCTCGAGGTGCGCAGCCGGGCCGAGCTGACCGCCAAACTGTTCTTCGACCAGCATGTGCCGCGCATGCAGCAGGAGATACCGGTCGGCAGCACCGGATGGTATCTGCGCTGACCGCTCAGGCGACCACGCGCGTGTAGGCGGACCGGATATGCGTTTCGGCGTCGGTGAGATACTCGGCCAGCATCTGTTCGGCCACCGCACCGCGACCGTCGAGCAGCGCGCGGTGGATCTCGTGATTGCGGGCCAGATAGGGCTCGTGGAAGGTGAGCGGATCGGCCATCACGTGGAAGACCAGGCGCAGTTCGTTCCACACGCTCGACATCATCTGGTCGAGGCGCTTACTGCGATTGAGGGCGGCGATCGCCTTGTGGAAATCGATGTCCGCGGTGCCGACCCCGGTCCAATCCTGTTCCGCGGCGCAGGCGTCGGCGCGCGCGAGCGCGGCCGCGAGCTCGTCGGATTCGGTTGCCGCGCGGTCGAATCCGCGGATCGCCGCGCACTCGACGATCCGCCGGCACTGGTACAGCTCGGCGACATCGTCGGAGGTGGGCACCCGGACGAAGGCGCCGCGGTTGAGTTCGTGGGTCACCAGTCGCTCTTCGATCAGCGAGCGGAAGGCCTCGCGCAGGGTATTGCGCGAAACACCGAGCGCCGCACAGATATCGGGCTCGGAAAGGCGGGAACCGGGCCGCAGCGAGCCGTCCAGGATGCTCGCGCGGACGATATCGGCGGTCTGTGAGCTGCGGCTGGACCGGGTCAGCAGACCTTTGTGTTCGGAAAGGGCCGTGTAGACGGGATCGGGCCGATCTACCGGTGTCGTCATCCAAACCTCCGCGGACCTGTGGCTTTGCCGTTCGAGCATAGCTCAGATCGCACCGCCAGCCGACGATCCGACTTTAGGATTGCAGAATCGTTCAACGATCCGTACGCTGCTGTGACGTAGGTCGCTCTCCTGAGCTAGAGATTTGTGAGGCAGCATGACCATTTCCACCGACACTCCGGCGGACTCCGCCGGGACCTCGCAGCCGTTCGACTGGTTCCGCACCATGAGCGCCAAGGGCAAACGCGCCTTCCTCGGCGCTTTCGGCGGATATGGCTTGGACGCCTACGACTTCCAGGTGCTGCCGCTGGCGCTCGGCGCGATCACGTCGTACTTCGCCATCAGCTCCGGCAAGGCCGGGCTGCTCACCACCGTGACGCTGCTGGTGTCCGCACTCGGCGGCGCGCTGGCGGGTGTGCTGGCCGACAAGATCGGACGGGTGCGGACGCTGCAGCTCACCGTCGCGACCTACACCCTGTTCACCGTATTGTGCGGTTTCGCACCGAATTTCGAGACGTTGCTGGTGTTCCGGGCGTTTCAGGGCCTCGGCTTCGGCGGTGAATGGGCGGCCGGCGCCATCCTGGTCGCCGAGTACGCCCAGTCCAAATACCGGGGGCGGGCGGTGGCCTATGTGCAGAGCGCGTGGGCCGCGGGCTGGGGTCTGGCGGTGCTCGTCTACACCTTGGTCTTCCACTTCGTCGACGAGGATCTGGCCTGGCGGGTGCTGTTCTGGACCGGCGCATTGCCCGCGCTGCTGATCGTCTGGGTGCGGCGCAATCTGACCGATTCCGAAGCCGTGACCCAGCGCCGCGAATCGGCGGGCAAGCAGGCCGGATCGTTCTCCGCGATCTTCCGGCGCGACCTGCTGCGGACCACCCTGTTCGCCTCGCTGCTGGCCACCGGCGTGCAGGGCGGCTACTACACCCTCGCGACCTGGCTGCCGACCTATCTGAAGAAGAGCAGGCACCTGAATGTCGTTGGCACGGGCGGTTATCTGTTCCTGCTGATCGGCGGCGCGTTCCTCGGCTACGTCACCGGCGGTATCCTCGCCGACCGGCTCGGGCGCAAGCGCACGATCCAGTTGTTCGCCGTGCTGTCCCTGGCCTTCATGATCGCCTACATCCAGGTCCCCGAGGGGGCGAACACCCTGGTGCTGATCCTGGGCTTCCCACTCGGATTCTGCACCGCGGCCATCTTCTCCAGCTTCGGGTCGTTCCTGTCCGAGCTGTATCCGACCGCGTCGCGCGGCACCGGACAGGGCTTCACCTACAACTTCGGGCGCGGCGTCGGCGCGATCTTCCCCACGGCCGTCGGGTTTCTGGCGTCCACCGCGTTCGGTCTGACCGGCGCGATGATGTTCGGCGCACTCGGCTACCTGATCGCCGTGCTGGCACTGTTCGGCCTGCCGGAGACCCGTGGCCGCGAACTGGCTTGAGCGAGAAGGGATGCCGGTGATCACCGTGCCGCTGCGGATACTGCCCGCGGGTGACCGTTCGCTGCTGGTCGCCCCCGCGGACCACGCCGATCTCGTCGCCTTCGTCGACCTGTTGCGGTGCGAATTGCCCGACGGGGTGCACGATGTGCTGCCCGCGGCGCAGACGGTGCTGGTCACCCTGACCGACACCGCGGACGGCCGGGCCGTGGAAAACGGCCTGCGCCAACTGTTCCGGCGCGCGCAGTCACCCGAGCGGGCGACATCCGAAGCGCCGGTGCCCGCCGCGATCATCATCCCGGTCCGCTACGACGGACCGGACCTGGCCGCCGTCGCGGCACTGCTCGGCACCGACACCCGCGCGGTCGTCGAGGCCCACACGAAGGCGCAATGGCGGTGCGCCTTCGTGGGATTCGCGCCGGGCTTCGGTTATCTGGAGAGCACGGACACCGGGCTCGCGGTGCCGCGGCGAGCCGAGTCCCGCACCTCGGTGCCCGCGGGCTCGGTAGCATTGGCCGACGGGTACAGCGCCGTCTATCCGCGGCGCTCACCCGGCGGCTGGCAGATCATCGGCACCACCGACTTTCGCCTGTGGGACCTCACCCGGACCGAACCGTCCCTGTTACGTCCGGGCACCCGAGTCCGTTTCACCGAGGAGGCCGCCGCGTGAGTGCGGGACATGCCGCGTTACGGGTCGACGCCGCCGGGGCATTGAGCACCATCCAGGATCTGGGCCGGCCCGGCTGGTTCGCCATCGGCGTCGGCGTGTCCGGTGCGGCCGACCGCGGTGCGCTGAAGCTGGCCAATCGGCTGGTCGGTAACCCCGAGCACGCGGCGGGCATCGAAACACTGCTCGGCGGACTGGAATTGACGGCTCTCGCGCCGATCCTGCTGACGGTCACCGGCGCCGACGCGCCGATCACGGTGGACGGCGTCCCGCAGGCGCGCGCCGCCGTGCTCGCGCTGGCGGCCGGTGAGCAGCTGAAGCTCGGCATGGCCGCGGCGGGCCTGCGGGCCTACGTGGGGGTGCGCGGCGGCATCGCGGCCGAACCGGTGCTCGGCTCGTGCAGTACGGACACGCTGGCCGGGCTGGGGCCGGCGGCACTGGCGGACGGGGCCGAGCTCGCGGTGGGATCCGCGCGGACCTACCCGTGGCCGAATGTCGCTGTGGCACCGGTGCCTTCGCCCGACACCGCGACCGTCGAGGTCCGCGTGCTACTCGGCCCGCGCGACGACTGGTTCACCGATCCGCGGGCGCTGTGCACCGGCACCTGGGCGATGACCGACCGCGCCGATCGCGTCGGTGTGCGGCTGACCCGGGTGGGCGAGCATCCCCCGCTGACCCGGATCAACGACAAGGAACTGCCCACCGAGGGCATGGCACTCGGCGCCATCCAGGTACAGCCGAGCGGTGAACCCGTCGTCTTCCTCGCCGACCACCCGATCACCGGCGGCTATCCGGTCGTCGGCACGGTCGTCAGCGCCGATGTGGACCTACTGGCCCAGTTGCGGCCGGGCCAGCAGTTGCGGTTCCGGCTCGTCGCGCCCTGAGAACCGCCCGCACGCGCGTCGGCGCGCTCGGACACTCGGGGCAATATCTGTGCATTTACGGTTACATATATGCACAGTGCACAGCGGAGGATGGGCAAATACTGAGCGAGTGCGTAGTGACACCCAGGTAACGGGTCGGGTGGAATGAGTGCTCGTTCGGTCGGTCGGGCACTCCCCCTGAGTCCCGGTTGGCGGCCGCCGCGCGCGGCCCCTGGCTCAGGTGCCCATCAAAGCTCATGAGGAAGACGCAATGCTGCCCTGCTTTCGTTCTGCGACCTTCGCCGTCGGTCTCACCCTCGCTGCCGCGCTCACCGTGACCGGGACGGCGACCGCCGCCCCGGATGCGCCCGGAAATCCGGCGCCCACCTGGCCGAACCGGCCGGACGAGAACCAATTCCCGCCGCTGCCCAGCGAAACCGATATCTACCGGTTCATCCCGGTGCCCATGCCGGGCGAGGACCGGTGGTACGACGATCCGGCCGACCTCGGCGCCTACGCGAACGGCGATGTCATCCGCAAACGGGTGGTGACGAGCTATCTGCTCGGCGTGCCGTGGCCGCCGGTGCACACCGAACAGATCCTCTACCGCAGCACCGACAGCCACGATCGGCCGATCACCACCGCGACCACCGTGCTGATCCCGGGCATCCCCTGGCTCGGGCCCACGCCGCGGCCGGTCATCTCTTACCAGGAAGCGATCGACGGCCTCGATCCGGCGTGCAATCCCTCGCACACGCTGCGCGCGGGCACGATGAAGGAAACCCAGCTGCTGCTGCAGTTCCTCGCCGAAGGCATGGCGGTGTCGGTGCCCGACTTCAATGGCAAGACCAGCACCACGCTCGCGCCGAGCGAGGGCCGGATGGTGCTCGACGGCGCTCGGGCGGTCCGCCGGGCCGGACTCGGGCTGGCCGACGCGCCGGTGGGGCTGTGGGGCTACTCCGGTGGTGGCAGCGCCACGGCCTGGGCGGCCGAGCTGCATCGCAGCTACGCCCCGGAACTGCCGGTCAAGGGCAGCGCCCAGGGCGGTGTGCCCGGAGACAAGCACGCGATGACGCAGTTCGCCATGGACGCGGGCCCCGGCATCGCGGGACAGTCCGATTTCGTCGGCTGGATCTGGCTGATCGGGCTGTCCAGAGAGTTCCCGGACGAGCTGCCGCTGGAAAAGTTCCTCACCCCCGACGGCATGACCGTCGCCAACGACATCTCGCACCGCTGCCTCTACACCGCGGCGGCCACCGGAGCGTGGCGACCACTGAAGAACTACCTGAAGGACCCGCAGGCCTTCCTCGACCCGGATGTCCAGTCGGTGTTGCAACGCGACAGCCTCGGCTACGGGGACACACCGGATGTGCCGATCGCCATGTGGCACTCCACCACCGATCCGATCATCCCGATCCCCTCGATCGAACCGGTCGTGCAGCGTTACTGCGCCGCGGGCGCCAACCTGCGCTTCTTCAGAGTCCCCGCCTCGGAACATATTTCGGCCGAACTCCTCGGCTACGAACCCTCGTTGCTGTGGCTCACCGCGGTCGTCGCGGGCGCCGATCCCGGCCCGACCACCTGCTGATCCCCCGGTTTCCCCGCAGCACAGCTCTAGCACGACCGTCCCAGTCAGTCGTATGATCGAACTCGTTTCCCGCTCGGCCCTGTAGACAGCAATGTAATTGCCACGCCGACAAGCGAATTCGCCGGATGGGGACGTCCGAAGTGCTTGTCGCGCCGGCTATTCGAGGACTTCGAGGAGAGCATCATGCGTACCGAAGGTGATACCTGGGACATCGTCAGCAGCGTGGGGATGACCGCGCTGCAGGTCGCGGCCGCCCGCGCGATCGAGACCGGACGGCCCGACGCCCTGATCCGCGACGAATACGCCGCGCTGTTCGTCGAGGCGGCCGGCGACCCGGCCACGATAGCGTTGATCCGAGACGCCCAACGGTCGCAGGGCACGCCGCTGATGGACGGTTACCTCGGCTTACGCAGCAAGTTCTTCGACGATCTGTTCCTGTCCGCGGGACAGTCGGGCGTCCGGCAGGCGGTGATCCTGGCCGCGGGGCTGGACGCGCGCGCCTACCGGCTGGACTGGCCGCAAGGTTCGACCGTCTACGAGATCGACCAACCGCAGGTACTCGACTTCAAACGCCAGGTGCTCACCGCGGCCGGCGCCGTCCCCCGCGCGGATCGCCGGGAAGTCGCCGTCGATCTCCGCGACGATTGGCCCGCCGCACTCCTGGCCGCCGGGTTCGATCCGGCCGTCCCCACGGTCTGGTCGGCCGAGGGGCTGCTCCCCTATCTGCCGGGGGCGGCGCAGGACGCCCTGTTCCACCGCATCGATCACCTGTCCGCACCGGGCAGCAGTCTGGCCACCGACACCTTCGACAACTCGGTCGATCTGCATCAGGTCACCGCATACCAAGCCGAACACCTGCGCGACACGGTTTATGACAAGGTCGACTTCGGCGCTCTCTTCTACACCGACGACCGCGCCGACGCCGAAAGCTGGCTCATCGCGCAGGGGTGGACCGCCAGCGCACTCCGGCCCGAGCAGCTGACCGAGATCTACCACCGAGCCGCTCCGGTGCTCCCGGAACCGTTCAGTCGGATGATGGACGGCATCCGATACCTGAGCGCCCGCAAACCCGCTTGAGTAGTCACCAGCCGTGCGCGGGCGGCCCGTTCATCGCCGGTCGGCCAGCACCGCGGCCCCCGGCCCGGTGAGCAGTGCGTCCGCGGGGCGGCCGGTAGCGAGCAGCAGCAGCGCCCCCGCGGTACCGTGCACCTGCGCTCCCGCACCCGCGGACCACTCGGCGTCGGTGGCGACCAGCTGCACGCCCGCCAACCGCTCGGCGATCCCGAACCGGCCCGCCGTCGCCCAGACCCGTTGCAGCGCAACCTTTGCCGCCGCCGCGGGCATCGGGTGCTCGAGGCCCAGCGGTACGGCGACGTCCTGAGCGTGCACCAGCACGTCCAGCAGCCGGTCGGCGGGTACGGTGCCGATCGGGACGAACCGCGCGGGCACGCTCGCGCGCAGTTGCGCGAGCAACTCCCGTGTCCCGACCCGGTCCGCGTGCCGGATCGCGACCTCACACAGCGCCCGGTCGACATTGCCACGCGCCCGGGCCAGATTCACCAGGATCCAGCCGAGATGGGCGCGGGTGGTCTGCACGGTGTGCGCGACCACGTCGCGGACCCGCCACTGCGAGCAGAGAGACGGGTGATCCCATTGCTCCTCGGTGAGTCCCGCCAGCAGGTCCGCGAGTGCGGCTCGTTCGGCGGCGGTCGCCCGCCAAATGTCCTCGGTGGTCATGGATCCGGTGTGTCGCATCGGTAAGTCCCTCTCGCTCATGGTTGCACTACCTTAGGAACTCCAGCCGAGTGGAGGTGCAAGCTGCTGTGACCGAGGACACATCCACCCGGGTGGCCGGCATCGGCGAAGTGGCCGAGCGGACCGGCGTTTCCGTGCGCACCATCCGGTTCTATTGCGACAGTGGCGTTCTCGACCACCGCCGGACCGGGGCCGGCCACCGGGTCTTCGACCTGCCGGCCGCGATCGATCAAGTGCTGCTGGTGCGCAGGCTGCGGGCACTCGATGTGCCGCTGCCCACGATCGTGCGGGTGCTCGGCGGCGCCGAATCCCTCGGCACGGCGGTCGCGGTAGAGCGGGCGGCCGTCGAAGCCGAGCTCGACGCGTTGCGGTGGCGCCGGGCGGCATTGCTCGCCATCGAGCACGCATCCCCTGACGCACGCACCGAGCGCGTGGCTCTGCTTGCGGCAGCGCATGATCGGGACACCGTGCTCGATACGCTGGTCGCGCTGTGGCGTCCCATCCTCGGCACCCTGCCCGGCGGACTGTTCGATTCGTTCATCGATATGCACGCGCCGCTACCGGGGGAACCGGAGCCGGGACACGTGCTCGCATATGCCGAACTCAGCGCTCTCGCGACCGACGCGCACGTCAAAACCGCAATGGCACACCAGATCTGGCGATCCAACCGAGCGGACGTCGGCGATCAGCGACAGCTGGTGACGGCGGTGGCACAGGTCTGCGAAGCGGCGGCACCGCTCGTCGCCGCGGCGGAACAGCCGCGCGCCGGAACCGTACTCGACCAGTACGTGGCCGCGCACGCGGCGGCCCGCGGGCGCCGAGACACGCCGCGATTCCGCCGGGAACTGCTCGTCGACGCGACGGACCCGGATCCCCGGCTACAGCGCTACTGGCGACTCACCGCGCAGGTCACGGGCGTCACCGCCACGATCGGCGCGATCCACCACTGGATGTTCGACGCGTTGCGCTGCTCGGTGCGCACCGAGTAACGAAGCGGGCCGGACGATCCGGTTTCCCGTTCCGCGCTCAGCGATCGCGTCCCGCGGCGGGCGAGGTCTTGCGGTTGGTGCGGGCCCGCCGACGTGCCGCCTGCAGTTCGGCGAGTTCCTGCTCGAGGATCTCGGCGATGCGGAACTGGCCGGTGTCGTGGATCTCCGGGGTCGGCAGCGCATCCTTGGCATCGGCTGCCCCGCCGGGCTTTTCGGTGTCCGGACGCTTGATCGCCGCCGTCGTCGCGGCGGCCGACTGTGCCGCGGCGGCCGGCTTCGTCACCGGGGTGGCCGGCTTGGCCGGGGTCACCTCCGGTGCAGCGGGCTTGACGGCGCCGTTCTTGGCCGCCGGGCTCGCCGCGGCCGGCTTGGGCTCGGCCGTACGCTTCTCGGTGCTCGCCGCGGCGGGCTTGCTCTTCGCGGCGGGCAGCTCGGCGGACTTCCCGTTCCTGGCCGGCGCCGTGGCGGCGACCTCGGTGCCGTTCGGCACCGTGCGGAGCTCGGAATCGCCTGCGGTGCGCCCGTTCTCGGCGGTGGCCGCGAACGCGGTGGCGCTGTCGGCCTCGACGAGCTTGTCCAGCGCGGCGAGCTTCTCGTAGGTCGAGGTCGCCTCGAACGCGGTCGCGCCGCGGAACGCCGAGCCCGACACCGCGGGCTTCTTCTCGGTGACGGCGTCGTCGTCCTGCACCACGACATCGATCTCCGGATCGACGACGGCGGTACTCGGGCCGGCGCCCAACTCCGCCAGCGGATCCGGCTCCGGCTCGACGGTGAGTTCGGCGATCGCGCTCGCCGCCATCACATCCGAGGTCCGGCGGTCCATCCGGTAGCTGGCGATCGGCGGCAGCGTGCGCCGGATCTGCTCGGCCGGATCGGGCAGGTCGCGCACCTGCTCGGTGGCCCGGTGGATCGCGAGACCGTAGCGGGCGCTGGCCGCGTCGTGAATCAGCAGTGCCACACCGATCATCACGGGCGCGACGGCGTGCACGGCGGCGTCGTACCACTGCTCCGCGCGCACGTACGGGTAGGTGTTCAGGGTGACGGTCAGCGACAGCAGCGCGACCTCGGCGGCGACGACCTGCTTGCGGTTGTCGACGATGCCCCATTCGGCCACCTTGTTGGTGCCGATCATGATGATGATCAAGCAGACGCTGATCATCGCCTCCAGCAGATAGCTGAACCAGAACAGCGGATCGTCGGCCCCGCCGGGCGCGATGTTCTGCTGCACGTTCACTGCCGACCACAGCATGCCCGCGCCGACGACGCCCGCCAGGGCGCGCAACGACCAGGACCGATGCCGGTACAACGAGGCCAGTTTGGCATGCGGGCTCGACTCACGGCGCTGTGACGCAATGGCCTTGCGGGCCATCAGGAGATCTCGCATGTCGGCCTTTTCGATGGCTTCGGTGGTCTGCCTGGCGCGGTCGGCCGCCGACGCGGCGGCCTGAGCCTCTTTCCAGCGCTGACCACGATCCTGGCCGCGAATCCGCTCGGCTAGCTCGCGTTCCGCCTGCAGCTCGTCCTCGGACAGCGCTTCGGTCAACGCGGGATCGAATTGGTATGCCAGCCGGCCACGAGCCTTTTCGACCCGCTTCGCCAGCTGCGTGACCTCGTCCTCGATGGGATGCTGGATGGTCATTTAGGCTCCAGGAGGAGATTCGATGGCAGACAAGTGATCACGCGGGAGAAGGCTACATCGCATTTCCGGACGACGCACCGTTGCCAGCGAAAAGTGTCGATTTGCCGGGTGAATGCGGCGTGCCGCGACACGGTTTTCGCCGGTGCCCGTACCAGACTGAACGGTTCACGATGACCGTGTCGCGGGCACGACGCGCCGAAACGCCCGATGTTCGCTACGGGGTTTCTGGGCCGCGCGGACGCGGCCGGGCAAAGCCTCACTCGTTCGGGCGCGTCGCGGCCTCGACCACGAAACTCGCTGCGGTCGTGGCGCTCCCGCCGATGTTGAGGGTGGCGAATCGACGCGCGTCCGGCACTTGATAATCTCCTGCCTGCCCGGTCACCTGCTTGTACGCGTCGAGCACCATACGCACCCCGGTCGCCCCCACGGGATGGCCACCCCCGATCAATCCGCCACCCGGGTTGACAGCAAGCCTGCCGTTTCGCCCGATTTCGCCCGTTTCCACCGCTTTCCAGCTCTCCCCGGGCCCCGTGATACCGAGATGATCGATCGCCATGTACTCCGACATGGCGAAGCAGTCGTGTACCTCGACGCCGTCCACGGCGTCGATCGCGGGCAAGCCGGCGCGGCCCAGCGCGTCCAGGACGGTCGCGCGCACATGCGGGAAGACATAGGGGTCGTCCGCCGCGACCCGCAGTTTCCCCGCCAGCGACAGCCCGGCCGTGCGATGCCCCCAGCCGCTGATCACCGCGCGGCGTTCCGGCCGTAACTCGGTGCGCCGCGCCAGGAATCGGTCCGACACCACGACGACGGCCGCGGCTCCGTCGGTCATCTGGCTGCAATCCTGGCGGCGCAACCGGCCCGCCACCCGCGGGTTCGCGGTGTCGTCGGCGGCGAAGCTGTCCCGGGAGTAGGTCCAGTTCCTGGTCTGCGCGGCCGGGTTGGCGCGGGCATTGGTGATGTTGAGTTCGCTGATCGCGCGCAGATGCGCGTCGTCGAGGCCGTAGCGGCGGTCGTATTCGTCGGCGAGGGCGGCAAACATGGTCGGCCACACGAACTTCACGTCCGGCGCCTCGTGTCCCACCCAGGCCGCGGCCCCCAGGTAACCCGCCGCCTGCTCCCCCGGCACGGTCTTCTCCAGCTCGGCGCCGAGCACCAGCGCGCAGTCGTAGCGGCCCGCCGCCAGGTCTGCCATCGCGGCCAGCAGCGCCATACTGCCCGAGGCACAGGCGGCTTCGTGCCTGCTCGCCGGTACCCCCCACAGCTCGGGGCAGACGGTGGCGGGCATGGCGCCGAGCTGCCCCTGCCCGGTGAACAACTGCCCGAAGGCATTACCGACGTGGATCACCTCGATCTCGTCCGGTGCCACGCCGGTGGCCTCGAAGGTCGGGGCGAGCACGGCCGCGACGAGCGCGTCGAAGCCGAGGCCGGACCGATGCCAGTTGACCGCGAAATCGGTCTGGCTGCCGCCGAGTAGGTGAATGGTGCTGGTGGACATGAGTACTCCGGTCTCTCGTGCGGGTCTCGGGTGCGGCGGGCACCCGGTCAGGTCTCGACGCCGTTGCCCCGCAGCGTTTCTCGCAGCTCGCGCCGCAGCAGCTTGCCGACCGGGTTGCGCGGCAGCGCCTCGACCAGCTCCAGCCGCTCGGGCAGCTTGAACGAGGCCACCTCGCGCTCGCGCAGCTGCTCGACCAGCTCGGCCAGCGTGACCGTGGTACCGGGCGCCGGAACCACGAAGACGCAGCACTTCTCGCCGAGTACCGCGTCGGGGTAGCCGACGACCGCGACATCGGCGACGGCCGGGTGATCGGCCAGCAGGCCCTCGATCTCGGCGGGCGCGATGTTCATTCCGCCGCGGATGATGATCTCCTTGATCCGGTCCACGAACCGCAGATACCGGCCGTCGACGCCGCACAGCTCGAAGACGTCTCCGCTGCACAGGAATCCGTCCGCGTCGAACGGCTCGCTCGTCGCGGTGCCGGGCAGGTAGCCGCCGAACACCGCGGGCCCGGCCAGCCGCAGTTCCCCGGTGCCGCCGATGGCGGTCACCGCGGCGCCGGTACCGACCTCGACGAGTTTCACCGTCGTGCTCCGCGCGAGCCGGGTGGCCCAGCGCACGCCGGGCGCGCCGTAATGCGGCAGATGCTGTGCGCGAGTGAGCGGATCGGGGATGTCCACGGGCGCGCCCAGCAAACAGACGCCCTCGTTGGAGCCGAAGAAATTCAGCACCTCGATGCCGAGGTCGTCCTGCCAGCCGCGGACCACGCTCGGCGGCAACGGTGCGCCGCCCGAGCCGACCCGCTGCAACGAGCTGAGGTCGGCGGACGCGCGCAGGCTCTCGTTGTGCAGCAGCATCGTCAGCAACGCGGGCGGCATGCTGGTGTGCGTCACCCGATGCCGCGCGATCTGAGCGAGGAACACGGGCAAGTCCAGTGGCTGATGCTGCACCAGGTGCCCGCCGACGAGCAGCCACGGCAGGAACGCCGCCGCGAAACCGGCCATGTTGACCATCGGAAAGGGGTTGAGCAGCACCGATTCCGGGGTGAGGCACAGCCCGTCCTGCACGCCCCACGCCATGGCGAGCCAGTCGCCGTGACAGCGCGGCACCCCCTTCGGCGCGGCCTCGGTGCCACTGGTCCAGCAGACGGTGACCCGATCGTTGACCGAGACCGTCAGCCCGCGCTCATAGAACCGCAGCCGTTCGCGGTCCGCCGCGGCCACCGGGCCGTCCAGCGGGATCGCCCCGTCCGGTACGCCGGGGCCGAAGGCGAACACGGTGTTCGCCACTTCCAGTGCGTCCCCGGCCAGTTCGCGACCGGACAACGTGCCCACCGTGATCACCGCGGTGGCGCCGGATGCGGCGACGATGCCGGACAGCTCGTGGCGGCGGAACGAGGCGGGCATCGGTGTCGCGATCGCGCCGAGGCGCCACAGCGCGAAATACGTGGCGGTCAACGCGATCGAATTCGGGAGTTGCACCGCCACGGTGTCGCCCTGCCGAATCCCGTTGCGGTACAGCAGTGCCGCCAGATCGGCGCTGTGCTCGTCCATTGCGCGCCACGCGAGGGTGCGCGGCGCCGCGCCGGTCAGCGCCGCGAGGTTGGCCGGATCGGAGATCGCCGGCGCCTCCGGTGCCGCCTGGACCCGCTGCCGGAGCAGGTCGGGCAGTGTTTCCGGCTGCCACCAACCCCGGGCCAGATACTCGCGGACCGTATCCGCGGGATGACAGGTGGGCACCTGCGTGCGGGCGCCGGTATCGGTTGCGGTGGTGGACGACTCGGACATGGGCGTTCCTTCAGCGGAGAAGCCGCAGCACCAGCGCGGAGCCGAGCCCCAGTGCGGCGGGAATGGCGACGAGTGCGTGTTCGCCACCCGTACGAGTGAGCGCGTCGAGCGCTTGGACGATCAGGTTGCCGCCCGTCGCGCCGAGCGGATGCCCGACCGCGAGGGCGCCACCGGCCGGATTGACCCGGGCCGGATCCACGCCTAGCTCCCGGGTGAGCAGAATCGGTGTGACAGCGAAGGATTCGCTGATCTCGAGCACGTCGAGATCAGCGGCGGCGAGCCCGGCCCGGTCGAGCGCCAGCCGGGCGGCGGTGCTCGGCGCGGTGAGCAGCGGCGAACGCACGGCCGTCTGCGCGCTGCCGACGATCTGGGCGCGCGGCGGGCTGCCGAGCCGTTGCTCCGCCCGCCTGCTGCCGAGGACCAGCGCGGACGCGCCGTCGGCCAGCTGCGGCGCGGTCGCGATCGTGTGCAGGCCGTCGGCCGGACGTGGCGCGCCGGGCAGGCGGCGCGCCACCCGCTGCCACGCCGGATCATCGCCGAACAGAGTGGGCAGTGCCGCGAAGGCCGCGGTACTCGCGTCGGCCCGCGCGCCCTCGTCGGCGGCGAGCAACACCGTCCCGCCTTTGCGTACCGGCACCACCGATCCGGAAGTTGTTGCGGCCGTCGCACGTTGATGCGACGACACCGCGTACTCGTCGAGTTCGGTGCGGGTGATGCCCGCGGCGGCCGCGGTGAGATCGGCCGAGACGCCGATCGTCACGAAGCCCGTGCGCTCCCCGAGGTCGGCATCGGTGGCGATGGCGGGCCGGTCCGTGAGCATCGGCACCCGGGACATCGATTCGACACCACCCGCGACGATGAGGTCCGCGTACCCGGCGGCCACGCGGGCGGCGGCCGTCTCGACCGCGTCCAGCCCGGAGCAGCACAGCCGCGACACCACCCCGCCGGGCACGCGGTCCGGCCAACCCGCCCACAGCGCGGCGGCCCGCGCGAGGTCGCCACCCTGCTCCCCCAGCACCGTGCTGATCCCGACCACGATGTCGTCCACGGAATCCGGTGGCAGCGAACGGCTTTCGAGTGCGCTCAACAGCTGACCGAACAGCTCATAGGGCGGCACCTCCGCGAGCGTGCCCCCGCCTTTGCGCACCCGACCGCGCGGCAGGCGGACAGCGTCGTAAATATAAGCGCCGGACGGTGTGTCAGGCATGGTCGATCCTTGCGAGGGTGGCCAGCGTGTGCTGGGCGGCGGGGTCTGCCGCCGACGTGGCGGGAACGATGACGATTTCGTCCGCGCCCGCGGCGCGATAGGCGGCGACACGGTGGTGCAGTGCGGTCTCGTCGCCGAAGATGCCCACGGCGGCCGGTAATTCGTCCGGGACGGCCGCGAACACGTCGCGGGGGTGCGCACCGGTGTGCGCGAGCCGGACCAGATCGCCGAAACCCGCTTCGGCGAACATCGCGTCGTAGCCGGGTGCGCGCAGGTAGCCCACGACACCGCGGCGGACGGTGGCGAGGATGTCCGCGGACGGATCCGCGGCGGCGGTGACCCACACCGAGATCGCCGGATCGGGCAGGCCCGCCCGGCGCGCGGCGGCCTGCACGGATTCGGCGCAGCGCGAGACCTGTTCCGGTGTCACGAGATTCAGTACGACCCGGTCGGCGGTGCGGGCCGCGGCGGCCAGTGCGCGGGGTCCGAAGGCGGCGACGGTGATCGACGAGGACGGTGCGCCCAGGCGCAGCCGGTATCCCGACGTGCGCTCGACCGTGCCGGTGAAGTCGACCTTCTTTCCCGCGAGCAGGCCGCGCAGGATCTGCGCCGACTCCGCCAGATGCATTGCGGTGCCCCGTCTTTCCCGGCCGTGCCAGCCGCGCACCACGACAGTGCTGGAACTGCCGATGGCGACGTCGACCACACGGCCGGTGAGCGCGGCCACGCTCGCGACACCCATGGCGATCGTCGCGGGGGTGCGCACGTCGACGGCGAGCGGTCCGATGCACAGCGGCATCCGGCCCGACGCACGGCCGATCGCGGTGGCCAGCGCGAACGCGTCGAACGTCGCCATCTCCCCGACCCACAACCGGTCGAAGCCGAGATGTTCGGCGGCCGCGGCGACGGCGAGTGCGTCCAGCGGATCCCGATCCTGCCAATACGGCAGGCTCACACTCAATTCCGGGCGATCAGGCGCGCTCATCGCCGCACCCGCCTCGGAGCGCACCGCGCTCACTCGACCGGCTGTGCGGCCGCACGCATACGCTCGCCACTGACCCATGTGGCATGGAAACCCAACGGCACCCGGACCGGCAGGCCCAGGCGGCACACCGGACCGGCGGCGAGATCGGCGGCGTGGTAGATCCATACCTCGGACAGCCGGGTATGGCTGTTGAACGCGAACATCGTCAGCCAGGCGTCGTCCTCGTCGACGGCGCCCGCCCGGGGCACCACGGTGAGTTCGCTGCCGAAGCACCCGTCGCCGAACGGCTGGGTCTGCTTGGCGCCGGTGCGTACGTCGTACTTGATGACGGCGTCGAACAGCATGGTGCGGTCCACCGAGAGCCGCATCTGATACGACCAGCGGCCGCGCTGACCGGTGCGGCCCTGCTCGATGGCCGGGAACTCGGTGTTGACGTCGTCCATCGGCTCTTCGACGGTGGCGCCGGTGCGCAGATCGAACCGGTAGCGATGCAGTTTCGCCTCGGGACGCAGGTACGCGAGCAACTGGGCCAGCGGGTTCGCCCGGTCGGAGACGGGGCTCGGCTTCGACACGCGGCAGACCACCAGGACGATTTCCTCGCCCTCCTCCCATGCGTTGACCGTGTGATAGATGTAGCCCGGCGCGGCCTCGAACCACCGCGCCCGCGCCCCGTCGCCGCGCCGGGGCAGCACCGCGAAGCGGCTCGGCAGCGTGCGATCGAAGAAGAGTTTGAACCGCCCCGCCGCGGCGGCCCGGGGATCGTTGTAGAGCGGCAAATCCATGAGGATCGAATAGTTTTCGGTGATCGCCATGTCATGCGGCAGCCGTGGGCCCGGCAGCTCCAGTCCGGTGTAATGGGTGACCACACCGGACGGATCGGCGACGCCGTAGCGCAGGTACGGCGCGTGGATGCCGTAGTCGAAGAAGATGAATTCTTCAGTGCGCTCATCGACTTTCGCGTGTGCGGAGACCTCACCGGGCAGCGTGCCGCCGAAGGTGTCGGCGCCGCGGGTCTCGAGGCTGATCGGGTCCAGCGCATAGGGTTTGCCGGCGCGGTACCAGAGCGACAGCAGGTTGCCGTGATGGAAGACCACATCGGTGTTGGCGGAATTGCGTTCGCGGCGATCGCCGGGCGGGTTGTCGTCCCATGGCTCGATCACGCCCCGCCACAACGCCGTTCCCGCCGCCCGCTCGGCCTCGAACTCGCCGGTGCGGATGTAGCGGTTGCGGTAGGTGGCCCTGCCGTGCTCGAAATGCACCGCGTGCAGCATGCCGTCGCCGTCGAACCAGTGGTAGCGGCCGAGCGGCGCGAATTGCGGGTTGGGCCCGTTGCGCACGTACACGCCGTCGAGGTCGGCCGGGAGTTCGCCGTGCAGGACCGTGAGCTCGGTCGCGGTGATCTCGTCCGCGGTGGGCGCGTACGGCCCCTCGAGATAGGGATTGGTCAGCGCCTGGGCCGCCGGTGCGATGAGTTCTTCGTTCAGCGTCATGAGGCGCGTATCCCTTCACTACAGTTATTGAAGTGATACGCGTCTCATCGTCAGGTGTCAAGAGCGGCTGGGGCCTGCCTCACGCGAAGAGGTCGAGCACCGGCGGCGGCACCGGCTCGAAGCGCACATCGGTGCGCGTGAGCGTGGCGTCGCAGCCGCGGCAGCGCAGCGCGGGACGCAGCCGCGCACCGCACCCGCGATGCCGGATCCGCAGCCCCGGTTCGGCCGCGCCGGGATGCGCCGACTCCGACCAGGCGAGCAGGAAGGCGAAGACCGGGAACAGCGCCCGGCCACGCGGTGTCAGCCGGTACTCGCGGCCGCTCCCGTCGCCGGATCGGCGCAGGATCTCGGCTGCGCACAGCCGCGACAAACGCTCGGTCAAGGTGGTCGGCGACATGTTCATGGCCGCGCGGAAATCGCCGAACCGCCGCACACCGGCGAGCGCGAGACCGGTCACCGTGGCACTCCAGCGGTCCCCGATGGCGACCATCACCTCGTCGAACCGCATATCCGGCCGGTCCGGCAGCGGCGCGCGCCCGCGGCGACGGCCGCTGGAAGTGAAGCGCCACAGCGCATCGTCACCGAGTGTCACCTCGGTGTCACGCGCGCTCACCGTGTGCCCGCAGCCGCGGCACAGCAATACCGGCGGCCCGCGATGCCCGCACTCGTCGTGCACCAGCTCGGGATGCAGCGCCCCCGCGGCGGTCCATTCGCGCTGCCAGCCCCACACCGAGACCAGGATCTCCCAGGTCGCCAGGCCGAGGTCGGTCAGCAGGTAGTCGAACCGGTCCGGCGCGCCCGGCTGCGGCTCGCGCACGAACACACCGGCGTCGACGAGCGCGCCGAGCCGCGCGGTGAGCACCGCGGGCGCCGCACCGGTGTGTTCGATCCACTGGTTGAAACGGCGGGTGTGGTCGACGAAGGCGTGACGCAGGACGGTCAGCGTCAACCGGTCGCCGAGCAGGTCGAAGGTGGCAGCGACGGGATGCACGGCGGGCGATGCCGCCTCGCTCGGGTCCACAGCCATCTGCATTCCCTTCCCGGTCGCCGAGGTGCACTTCGTTAACTGTAGTCGATGCGCTCCGGGCTCAGGGAATGACGACCGACTCCAGCTCGAGTTCGATCGCCAAACGCGCGAGCATGGCCCGGAACTCCTCGGCCGGATACTGCGCACTCTCGGTGACCAGGCCGCGCACGGTACCGGCGCCCGGGGTGGTGAGCGGGCGGATGCGATCCACCACGCCCTCGATCGGATCGAACAGGCGCAGCTCGGGCCGTGCGCGCTCGAAGTAGTCGCGCAACCACGGCAGGTGCGTGCTGGAGAGGGTGATCGCCTCGATCCCGGGGTGCGCGGCGAGCAACTCGTCCAGGAACGCGCCGATCACCGTCGCGGTGTGCTCGCGCCGGAACAGGAAGTCGCCGCTCTCCACCAACTCGACCAGCGCCGACGCGTTCACCGCATGCACCCGCGACAATGCCGGACCCGCTTCCGCGCGAAGGAATTCCGCGAGCTCGGCGCTCTGCACCAGCGAACGCACGCCGAGCACCGCGACCGCACCGCCCGCCGCCAGCGCCGCGCGCACCGGCGGGCGCACACCGAAGATCGGCACCGTACTGCGCAGCTCGTCGAGGATGGTCACCGAGGGGGCGTTGGAGGCCAGCAGGATGGCGCTCGGGTCGTAGGTGCCGAGGAAGCGCACCGCCCGGTCGACCACCGCGAGCAGCTCCGCCCGGTCCTTCGCGCCGTAGGGAAAGCTGGCCCGGTCGGCGAGGTAGACGATGTCGCGGTCGGGCAGCCGCTGATGCAGCAGAGCCACCGCCGAATAGCTGCCGAGCCCGGCGTCGAAGACGGCGATCGGCCTGTGCAGTGCGGTCATGCGCCGATCATGCCCGGTGCCGGGTCGTACGCCGCGACCGGCCGGTGCGGCGAGACTCACCGTGCGGCGCGCGGGGGCGACTGAGAGACTCGCCGGGTGACCGATTCTCGTGATGTGGATACGAAACGGCTGGCCGCGGCCTCGCTGGCGCAGGACGACCCGACGGGCTGGTTCGAGCAGCTGTACGTCGCGGCCGCGGACGGTGCCGCGATCGTGCCGTGGGACGCGGCGGACCCGAACGCGCTGCTGGTCGACTGGCTGGAGCGGCACGAGCGGGCCGACGGCGGGATGCGGGCCCTGGTGGTCGGCTGCGGATTGGGCCGCGACGCCGAACACCTGGCCGGGCTCGGTTTCCGGACCACCGCCTTCGATATCTCCGCCACCGCGATAAAGACTGCGCGCGAACGATTTCCGGCGTCGCAGGTGGACTACGCGGTGGCCGACCTGCTAACGCCGCCCGCGGCCTGGGCGGGCGCGTTCGACCTGGTCGTCGAATCGATCACGGTGCAGTCGATGCCGGTGTCGGTGCGCGCCGCGGCGACCGCGAACGTCGCGGCGATGGTGGCGCCCGGCGGTGATCTGCTGGTGATCGCCGGAATCCGGGCCGACGACGAAGTGGTGGACGGTCCGCCCTGGCCGCTCACCCGCGCCGAGATCGACGCCTTCGCCGGTGCCGGCCTGCGCTCGGTGAAGGTCGAGCAGGTGGCGCCCGCCGGGCGGCCGGATTTCGTCCGATGGCGTGCGGTGTTCCGGCGCGACTGACGCAGCGGCCGCGGCGACAGGCCCGCGGCGACGACAGGCGGCGCGGGCGGCCCGCGGCAACGACAGGCAGGGCGAGCCGCCCGCGACAGCGACAGGCAGGGCGGGCGGCCCCGGCGACGACTGACGGAGCGGCCCGCGGCAACGGCTGCCGGCTGGGGGCCCGCGGCAACGACTGACGAAGCGGCTGGCGGCTGGCGGCCCGCAGCGACGACTGACGAAACGGCCCGAGGCGACGACTCGCGGGGCGGGCGGCCCGCGGCACGGCTGGCGGCAGGCAGCAGGCAGCAGGCAGCAGGCGGCAGGCTGCAGGCGGCAGGCAGCGGCGGCACAATGGTGCGGTGACGGCGAACGGCGCGGCACCGGGGTGGGTCTGGTACGCGGCCTACGGATCGAACATGCACCTGAGCAGGCTGCGGTGCTATCTGCGCGGCGGCACGCCGGCGGGCGGGCTGCGGGCCGTGCCGGGGTGCCGCGACGCCGCCGAGCCCGCGCGGTCGCTGCCGATGATGCTGCCCGGGCTGCTGTATTTCGCCACCGAATCGCTGGTGTGGACCGGCGGGCGCGCCTTCTACGACCCGGACGGGCCGGGCGAGACCGCTGTCCGGGCCTACCTGCTCACCGCCGCCCAGTTCTCCGATATCGCCGCCCAGGAGATGTACCGGACACCCGGCACCGACCTGGATCTGACCACGGCGATCCGCCGCGGCCGGGATCCACTGGGTCCGGGACGCTATGAAACCCTTTCGTACGCAGGAACATTCGAGGGCCACCCGATTCTCACGTGCACCGCGCCGTGGCGGCACGACGCGCTCCCCGGCAACGCACCCGCGCCGACCTACCTGCGCCACCTCGCCGCCGGCCTGATCGAGGCGCACGGGTGGTCGGTCGAAGCCACCGCGACCTATCTCGCCACGCGTCCCGGCGCGGATCTGGCGTGGACGCCTCGATCACTCACCGATCTGCTCCGCCGAGAGGTTTGAAACCGCTTGGCGCACAGTATGTTTCAGCGCATGCCTTGCGGAGCGCGGGACGAGATGTCATCCTCGTCCCCATGATCTCCGATGGAAAGGGCGTGCTGCGCCCGGGCCGATGAGCCCCCGCGAGGCCACCTTCGTGGCCCACGCGCTATCACTCGCCGCACTGCACGGCCCCGGCCCCTGGCCGGACGACGGACATCCGCTACCAGACGAAAAACCCCGCGGTTCGCACGGATTCGCCATGCCGAGTGTGGTCTTCGACGGCGTGGTGACGCACCATCTCGTCGCCGAAGCGCCACCGGTCGCCGAGCTGGCCGATCGGATTCTCGGCCACCTGCACGATTCGGCCCGGCTGCTGGAATTGCTCGCCGAGGAACAGGCCGTGCGGGTGGCCGACGACCTGGTGCGGGAGCTGCGTTCCCGCGATATCTCGCGTGAAAAGCTGCGCACGGCAGCACGATTGGTCACCGAGCAGGCCACCCGCCGGGAAGTCGCGAAACTGGGCATCGTGCTGCTCGGCGTCAGCGGCGACGAACGCGACGCCGAACTGCTCCAGCTGCTCGGCACGCTGGAGGAGTTCGCGCTCTTCGCCGTCGTCGCCCTCATGAACACCCAGCCCGACCCACAGCGCGCGGTTTTCGCACTGGCGCAACAGCTTTCCGGCTGGGGCCGGATCCACGCGGTGGAACGCCTCGCCGGCTGCCGCGACCCCGAGGTGCAGGCCTGGCTGCTGCGCGAGGGCTTCCGCAACGACGTGATGTACGAGTACCTCGCACACCTCGCCGCCACCACCGGCGGCCTCAACGAGGCGTTGCTCGAACCGGAGGTCGACGACGCCCTGCTCGACGGCGCGGCGGATATCCTGCGCGCCCTCGCGCTCGGTGGACCGGCCCAGGACATCCACGACTACGACGATGCCGTACCGGCCATGCACCGTTTCGCCGAACTCCTCGTCCACGCCGCGCCCACCATCGGCCGGCTGGATGCGGCGCTCATGCTCGACGACCTGGTGCGCCGTGGCGAATTCGCTTGGCCCGAAGGCGAACCCGGCCGCCTCGCGGCGCGCTACTCGGCCTTGCTGGCGCAGCCGCGCTGGCGCGAGCTCGTCACGGAGCTGCTGGTTACGCAACAGCCGCCGGGCACGTTCCGGACCGCGCTCTCCTGTGCGGGGCGGCTGGGGCTGGCGGCGCTGCCGTACGCGATCGCCCATCTGCGTACCCACCGCGACAACGTCTTCGTCTGGCAGTGGGCCATGCGCCGGGCCGGGGACGACACCATCGACGCGCTGCTCGAACTCGCCGAGGACGTCCTGCCCCTTGCCGAGCCGGCGTCCGGACCGACCGAATCCCTCGGGCTCACCCCGGAGTACGAAACGGATCTGGCGTTGGAGATCATCGTCCGGGAGTTGCGCGACCACCCCGGCAAAGGTCCGCAGCTGGTCTCGACCGCCCTGACCAATCGCGTGAGCCGCTGTCGCCGGGCCGCGCTGCTCACCTTGCGATCCTGGCCGCCGCACGCTCGCCCAGCCGACACCGCCGACTGGATCGCCGCGGCCGCCGCCCGTGAACCCGATGCCCGGCTCCGGCAGGACCTGCTGGATTTCCGCGCGAACTCGGCGACGCCCGGGACCGGATAACCCGTGTCCGGGCACCCGGCGCGGCGGCTACGCTCTGGACGTGCTGTTTGTTCGGGTGCTCGGCCCGATCGTGGTCGAGGTGGACGGCCGGGTCGTGGACGTGGGTGGCCGGGTGCCGCGGCGATTTTTCGCGGCGCTGGCGACCAGCATCGGCACACCGGTCCCCGACGACGTGCTCGCCGAGCTGGTGTGGGGTGCCGACCAGCCGCAGCAGGCCGTCGCGACGATGCGGGTGCTCGCCTCCCGGCTGCGCACGGTGCTCGGCCCCGAGCATCGAGAGTGCCTACCGCGCACGGCTTTCGGCTATCAACTCGCGATGCGGCCGGAGTGGACCGACCTCAGCCGGTTCACCGAGCTGATCGCCAACGGCATGCGTCTGCTCGCCGCCGTGGACGCCGACGGCGCGGCGCGCTGCTTCGCCGCGGCGCTCGAGCTGTGGCGGGGCCTGCCCTGGCTCGAATTGGATGACGCACCGATACTTTCGGCCGAGCGCGCGCGGCTGACGGAGCTGCGCGACGGCGCGGTCGAGGAGTTGCAGGCGGCCCGCCTGGCCGGTGGGCAGACCGCCGCGGCGGTGGCCGATCTCATCGAGGCGGTCACCGCCGCACCTTTCCGGGAGCGGCGCTGGGAGTTGCTCGCCCTGGGCCTGTATCGCAGTGGCCGCCAAGCGCAGGCGCTGGCCGAACTGCGCCGGGTCCGGGAATTGCTGATCGAGGAACTCGGCGTCGAACCGGGACCGGAGCTGCGTGCGTTGGAGCGCCGCATGCTCGACCAGGAGCCGGGGCTGCTGCTCGCGACGCCACCGCAGCCGCCCGCGGTGCAGGCCAGCGCCCCGGAGCGGCCGGTGCGCCAGGTGATCGGGCGGCCGCTCTCGTCGTTCGTCGGACGGCAGGACGAGTTGCGGCGCATCGGTGCGCTGGTCGCCGCCGGACGGCTGGTCAGCCTGGTCGGCGCGGCGGGGATCGGCAAGACGCGGCTGGCCGTAGAGTATTGCGCCACAACCGATTCGACCGCGGATCGGTGGCTGGTGCGGCTCGGCGACGTGCACGACCCGGACGCCGTGGTGCTCGCCATCGCCACCGCGCTGGGCCTGGTTCACCTCGCCGGCGATCCCGCCGCGCTGGTGCGCCGGGCGTTGACCTTGCAACCCGGCCTGCTCGTGCTGGACAACTGCGAGCACCTGATCGAGCCGGTCGCCGCGCTCACCCTCCAGTTGCTCGACAGCTGTCCGGAACTGCGGGTGCTGGCGACCAGCAGGCAGTCGCTCGGCATCGACGGCGAACAGGTGCTGACGCTCGAGCCGCTGGCGATCCGGGCCGCGGACGGCACGGACGGTCCCGCGGTGCGCCTGCTGCTCGACCGCGTCCGGGCCGCGCGCCCCGACTGGTCGCCCGGCGACGCCGATCTGGCGGCCGCCCGCGAGATCTGCACGACGGTCGACGGTCTGCCCCTGGCGATCGAGCTGGCGGCCGCCCGGGAACGCACCCTGGGATTGCACGGCATCGCCGCCCACATCCACGATCGGCTGGACGTGCTCGGCGCGACCCCGCGCGGATCGCTCTCGCGGCATACGGGTCTCGAGGCCGCGATCGGCTGGAGTGTCGATCATCTGTCGGCCGCCGATCGGGCAATGCTGTTGCGGCTGTGGCCTTTCGAGGGTGGATTCACGTGGCAGGCCGCCGAGGCCGTGCGTCCGGGCGAGACCGAGGCGGGCGTGCTCGCCACCCTCGCGGCACTGCTCGACCGCTCGGTCGTCACCGCCGATCTCGGCCCCGGCGGGCCGCGCTACCGGCTGCTGGAGACCATGCGCCGCTACTGCCGGGATCACGATCCCGATCCGGCGGCCACCCGGACAGCGCACGCCGTGTGGGTGCGCGAATTCGTCGCCGCACAGACCGCGGTGCTCACCGGGCACGGTGCGGGCCCGGCCTATCGCGCGCTGGCCGCGGAGTTGCCCAATATCCGCGCCGGTATCGAACACGACCTCGCGCGAGAACCGGTGGCGGCCTTGCGGACCACGGCCGCCTTGCAGTTCGCCTGGAGCTCGCTCGGTCTGCTGGTGGACGGCCGCAACCTCATCCGGAAATCGCTCGCCGCCGCCACGGACGCGACCGCGGCGGACCGGGTGCGTGGCTTGCTCGCGCTGTCGATCGTGTCCTTCCACGCGGGCGATCCCCGCGACGCGCTGGCCAACGCGGACGCCGCGGCGGCCCTGCTCGACGCGGCCGGCGGCGAGCGAGAGTTGTTGCTGCACATGCTGATGTTCCGGGGACTCGCGCAGACCGCGCTCGACGACCTGACGGCGACCAGGGCCACCATGGACCGGCTCACCGCCGAGGTGGACCGCCTGCCGACACCGGATTGGATCCGCGGGTGCGCACAGTTCGGCGAAGGGATCGTGCTGCTGCTGGAAGGTAAGCACAGCGAGGGGATCGGGTGGTTGCGGGCCGCGCGTGAGCTGAGCGCCGAATGCGGTCATCTGTGGTGCCAAGGCATGGCCGATGTGGTGCTGGCCTGGACGCTGCTGGCAGCCGCGGACGATGCCGACGCGGCCGCGGAGGCGATCGCCGCCATCGACCGGGCGCTGGCCGCGTTCACCGAGCAATCGAATATCGCCGACGCCCTCGGCGCCGTCCATGCCGGGGCGCACGGCTTGCGGGTGCTGGCCTCCCCGCAGGTCGCGGTGCAGCTGCGGGCCGCGGCGCTGCATCATTCGGCCCGGGTCGGCGCCGATCCGCGCCGCTATCTGCAGTTCGCCGATCCCGGGCTGCTCGAGCGCATGGATCGCTCGCTGTCCGCGGCCGACCTGCGCCGCGCCGAGGCGGCGGGCAGGCAGCTGACCTGGGCGCAGATGATGGCGCTGATCCACACCGCCGACCCGGTGAAGCGGGATTGAAACACCTCGGCGTGACAGTGGCGGCAGCGGCCGGCACGCGGGTCGCTCCAGTCATCGCGACCAAGGGACGCAACCATGCCACCTACCAACCTCGAGCTCATCGCGCAGGTGTATCAGGCCTTCGAAACCCGTGACTTCGGCGTCATCGCGCGCCTGTTCGATCCCGACATCGAGATCAATCAGGCCGCGGAACTGCCCTGGGGCGGCTGCTACCGCGGGCACGCGGGCGCGGTGCGGTTCTTCACCACGCTGCTCTCGCACATCGACAGCACGGTGCTTTCCGAGCACCTGTTCGCGGCCGGCCCCGACATCGTCCAGATCGGCCGCACCACGGGGACGACGATGCCCGGCGGTGCCCCCTTCGACGTCCCCGAAGTGCACATCTGGCGTCTACGCAACGGCCTGGTCGTCAACTACGACGCCTACCTCGACACCCCGGCCATGCTGACCGCACTGGCGGCGCGCCGATGAAAACCTATGAGCTGACCGCGGAGACGACAATCGACCGGCCCGCCGCGCACGTCTGGGAACTCGTCGCCGACTATGCCAACGACAGCGCGTGGCGTACCGGCGTGGTGACGATGACCGCAGCGCCGCCCGGGCTCGCCGCACCGGGCACCCGCACCGTCGAGGAACTCCGGTTCGCGGGCCGGACCTGGCGCAATCTCGGTGAGGTCGGCACCGTCGAGCCGGGGGTCCGCTTCACCTGGCGGACCGATTCCGGCGCCGACGCGGCAGGAGCGCGCACGGTGCGCGCGACAGCCCCCGGCCGTTGCCTGGTCCGCCTCGAGCTGCGCCTCACCCCGCACGGGCTCGAGCGGGCCGTCGGCCCGCTGCTCGCGTATATGCTGCGGCGCAACCTGATTCGCGATCTCGCCGCGCTCCGTGCGTTGGCGGAGTCGGGTCACGTATGACCATGCCGGGTATCGGTTGGGGCGCGGAAACCCGCAGGTGCTTCCGTGCGGCGCCGGCGGGGTTAGCCTGAGATCGGTCGGGTCACGTCTAGGAGCATCATGGTCGTGCCGAGCGAGATAGGCGGGCGACGAGCGGTCGCCGATCGGGACTGGCCGTCGGCGCTCATCGCGCGGGCGCGGCGGCGGGGCGGGATCATGCGGGTCCGGGTGCCGATGCCGGGACGGGCCTGGCTGGTCGCCGACGGGACACTCGTCGATCAGGTATTGCGCACGGGCGCGGGCGATTTCGACAAGGGCGGGCCGATCTACCGGATCATCCGCAAGGCCACCGGGGACGAGGGTTTGTTCGCGGTGGACGATCCGCGGATCTGGCGGCGGCCGTCGTTCCCGCTCATCTTCCGCCACGTCGCCGTCGACACCACGCTGGGCGGCAGGCAGCTGCGTCCCGGCGACCAACTGTTTCTCGCTCTCGGGCCCGGCGGCCACCCCTTCGGCGTCGGCAAACGGAAATGCGTCGGCGAGCCGCTGGCCCGGCTCACCGGCATCCTCGCCGTGGCCGTCCTCGTCCAGCGCTTCCCGCACTGGCGCCGCGTCCACCCGCACAGCAGCCGGGTCCGCTACGCCACCACCGGCCCGCCCCGGGACAGCGGAATCTACTTCTCCGAGTGAACTCCGCACGCCCACTTGCCGTTAGCACGTATCCGGGTACGCGTAGGTCGCTAGTGGGTCGGCTCCTGGACGACCTCGATGTCGAGCGCCAGTTGGACGGTGGTGCCGACGGCGGCGATGCCGGCCCGCACCACTGCGTTGTAGTCGATCGCGAAATCGTTGCGGTGCAAGAGGGTTTCGGCATGGAAGGCGGCGCGGACACCACCCCACGGGTCGGGACCGAAACCACCGTAGGTGAGGTCGAGATCCACCGAGCGGCGCTGGCCGTGCAGGGACAGTTCACCGGACATGACCCAGGTGTCGGGACCGGTGCGGCGCAGCGCCCCACTGGTGAAGGCGATCGTCGGATACATTGCGGTGTCGAGGAATTCAGCCGAGCGCAGGTGATCGTCGCGCTGCGTGATACCGGTGTCGATGGACGCGGCCTCGATCTCGGCATGGCCGGTGGTCTGCTCGAACGGTTCCGCGACGACGAGCCGGCCGCGCACCCCGGCGAACCGCGCCTTGATACTGGCGATGCCGAGGTGGCGGGCGGTGGCGATCACGGTGGAGTGCACCGGATCGATCGTCCACACCCCGGGCGGCGGCACCGCGACGTTGCCCACGGTCGGTTGCAGCGCGACATCACCGAGCCGCCCCGCACCCGCGGCGGAGATCTGCGCGGTGCGCGCGACGGGCTGGTAGCCGACGGCGGTCAGCACCGCGGTCAGCGTGCCCGGGGGCAGCGGCTCGGTCGCCACCGCCCCGGTCGCGTCGGCCACCGCGCGCGCGACCTGCCGCCCGCTCAGATCCGTCACGGTCAGGACGGCATCCGGCACCGGCCAGCCCTCACTGGTGCGGATCCGCGCGGTCAAACCGATCCCGGCGCTCATCGCTGTTCCGGCGAATCATCGAGCTGGTAGCCGAGTTTCACGTCGTGGTTGACCTCGCCGCCCGCGACGGTGACCTGGCTGGTGACCGGCGGATAGCCGCGCGCGACGATGGTGTAGCGGCCCTCCGGCAGATCGGTGACGACGTAGCGGCCGTTCTCGTCGGTGCGCGCTGTCGCGGTCAGATCGCCGGTCGCGTCCAGCACGCTGATCTGCGCGTCCGGCACCACCCGGCCGTCTTCGGCCCATGCGGCCCCGGCCAGCACCGCCATCGGCGCCAATTCGATGTCGTGGCGCAGCAATCCGGTGTCGGGCACGGTGAGCGTGGTGGCGCTCGGCCGCATGTGCTCGGCGACCGCGACCAAAGTGTAGGTGCCCGAGACGATCCCATGGCAGACGTACGAGCCGTCGGCCACGGTCACCGCCGCACCGACCACCTCGCCGCCGAGGTCGGTCAGCGTGATGGTGGCGCCGGGCAGCGGCGTCCCGCGACCGGCCGACCGCACCACCCCGGACAGCTCGCCGGAACCGAGCAGCGTGAGGTCTATTTCCTGCGGCTGCTGCCCGATCGACACGGTGACGGCCGCCGGTTGATGCCCGGGCGCCGAGACGATCAGCACGAAGCTGCCGCCTTCCGGCGCACCGATCACATAGTGGCCGTCGGCGTCGCCGCCTGCCCGCGACACCTGATGCCCGCGCTGATCGATCAGGGTCAAGGCCGCGCCGGGTACCGGGTGCCCGTCTTCCCGGCGGACGTATCCGGCGATCGACCGTTCCCCGTGCGCCGCATAGCCGTCCGCGGCGTCGAGCACGGTGGTCGCCGCACCCGCTGTGGCCGTGGCGAACTGGTATGCACCGTTGCCGTTGTGTTCCGGTGAGGCATGCCTGCCCACCGCTCCGGCGAGCACCGGTTCGGGCTCGGACAGCGCCTGCGCGGCGCCTTCCCACACCTGGTCCTCGTCCCAGCTCGAGGCCGCGACCCGCGGGGTCGCCTTCGGCGTGGCGGGCACCGGATCATCCTGCAGCGGAATCTCTTTCATGAACATCAGCACGAGGCAGGCGAGCAGCGCCACCCCGGCGGCGACCAGGAACACCCCGTGCATGGCATTGGTGAAGCCGGTCAGGATCGGCACCCGCAGCTCGTCGGGCAGTGCCGCGATACCGCTGGTGTTGCTCTGCATGGCGCTGAGCTGGTCGGGGCCGAATCCGGCCGGCAGCTGACCGCCGAACGCGTCGATGATCCGGTGCGGCAAGAGGTTGAACAGGATGGTGAGGAACACCGCGACGCCGAGGGTGCCGCCCATCTGCCGGAAGAACGTCGCCGAGGCGGTGGACACGCCCATGTCCGATCGCGGTCCGGCGTTCTGCGCCGCGATGATCAGCGTCTGCATGCAGCCGCCGAGACCGAGCCCGATCACCCCGCCGTACACCAGCGGCTGCCACAGCGGGCTGTCGAAATGCACCTGCCCGTACAGCGCCGAACCGACCGCGATGATGAAACAGCCTGCGACAGGCAGGATCTTGTAGCGCCCGGTGCGCTTGGTGATCCGGCCCGCGAGCTGCGAGCCGACCGTGATGCCGAGCACCAGCGGCAGCATGAGCAGACCCGCCTTGGTCGGCGAGAAACCGCGCACCACCTGGAAGTACTGCGGCACCATGGTGATCGCGCCGAACATGGCGATGCCGACGATGAAACCGCCCGCGATGGTCACGCTGAAGGTGGAGCTGCGGAACAGCCGCAGCGGAATCAACGCCGCGTCCTTCATCAGCAGTTCGACGATCAGGAACAGCAGCAGTCCGACGGCGCCGATGCCGTAGCAGAGCAACGCCTTCTGCGAGTCCCAGCCCCACTGCCTGCCCTGCTCGGCGACGATCAGCAGCGGCACCACACAGATCGCCAGGGCGATCGCGCCGAACCAGTCGATCCGATGGTCCTGGCGTTGATGCGGCACGTTCAGCACCTTCGCCACCACCGCGAGCGCGAGCACGCCGACCGGCACGTTCACCAGGAACACCCAGCGCCAGCCGTCGATGCCGGCCAGCGTCTCGTAGTCGGAGAAGAAACCGCCCAGTACCGGCCCGAGCACGGTGGCGGTGCCGAACACCATCATGAAGTAGCCCTGGTAGCGCACCCGCTCCCGAGTGGGCACGATATCGCCGATGATGGTGAACGCCAACGACATCAGGCCGCCCGCACCGAGTCCCTGGAACGCGCGGAAGCCGGCCAGCTGATACATCGAGGTGGCGAAGGTGCACGCGATCGAGCCGATGATGAACAGGCCGATCGCGAAGAGATAGAACGGCTTGCGGCCGTAGATATCGGCCAGCTTGCCGTACAGCGGTGTGGTGATCGTCGCGGTGATCAGGTATGCGGTTGTGGCCCATGCCTGTTCGTCGAAGCCGTGTAGATCGTTGGCGATCTTCACGATCGCGACGCTCACGATGTTCTGGTCGAGCGCGGACAGGAACATGCCGAGCATCAGCCCGGACAGGATGGTCAGGATCTGCCGGTGCGACAAGGCGGTCGCCGCGTCGGCTGCCAGGCCCGGCGGCGCTGCCTGGGTGGTGGAGTTCGTCATTTGCGCCCTAATTCTGGTCGGCTGTCTCTCGTGGGGTCGACTCGATGCCTTCGTTGAGCCGGGCGAGCAGATCGGTCAGGGTGGTCCGGTCCCCGGCAGGCCAATCGGCCAAAATGCCTGCCAGCCAAAGGTTGCGCTGCTGACGGTTCACCTCGAACACCCGCACCCCCTCGTCGGTGGCCGCGAGCACACAGGCGCGGCCGTCGATCGGGTCGGCCCGGCGCTCGACCAAGCCATGTGCCACAAGCGATCTGCTCTGTCTACTGATGGTGGAGATCTCTGCGTGCAACAGTTCGGCGAGCTTACCGGTGCGCTGCGGCCCCTCGTGCACGAGGCAGAACAGCACCGAGTAGGCCAGGCGCTCGATCCCGTCCGGACCGGGTTGGGCCATCCGCGCTTTGGCACGGGTGATCGCTCGCATGAACCGAACCAGTTCGACGCCGACCTGATCGGCGATCTCGAGTTCGGCCGCGGTGACACGGTGGTGTCCGTCGGCAGCGGGCATGGGCTTCACCTTTGATCCCAGCAGACTTACTTGACTGTTGCAACTAGTTGCTATTGCAAACTATACAGCTGGACGGCAACCGGTTTTCGGCGGGGGGACACCCCGTGCTGGCCGTAGTGCAAAGCCGACCGCGCCGGGACGGTAACGTTGACGCGTTGCGCGGTACAGGGCCGAAAGGCGTGCCGCCGACGCTGGGCTACTCCGCGTTCGTCGTTCGCGACAACCGTGCAGTAAACGCGGATTTGGAAGGAGACCGGTGTCGATGCTCTCGGGGCAGAGCGGGCAGATAGGCCTTCTCGGCAGTAGCGACGGCAAGGACCGCGATGCGACTCCTGTTTCACAGCGCCTCCCGCACCGTGGTGTCTGGAACTGGCCGGAACTGTCGGTATTGCTGATCGAGGACGATCAAGCCGACGCACTGCTGGTCGAAGAGCTGATCGCGGATGGCGCACCGGGACTTCCGGTGCGCTGGGTGCGCTCGGCCGCCGAGGCGCGCACGCAATTGGCCGCCGAACTCCCCGACTGCGTGCTGCTCGACCTGCACCTGCCGGACGCGCAGGGGCTCGAAGCGCTGGCCGCGGTGCGCGAGTACACCGACCAGGTCGCCGTGATCGTGCTCACCGGACTCGACCAGGAGCAGATCGGCCTGGCCGCGGTCGCCGCGGGTGCCCAGGACTATCTGGTCAAAGGCCGGGTCGAACCCGAATTGTTCAGCCGGGCAGTGCGTTACGCGATCCAGCGCAAGCAAGCCGAACGGCAGGCGGCCGCGCTGCGCACCAGTCAGATGCGGGCACAGGAGAATTCGCGCCTCGAACGCGGACTGCTGCCGACTCCGCTGCTGCGCGGCGACCGCGTGGTCGACGTCGTGGCGCGCTATCGGCCGGGCCGGGCCAACGCGCTGCTGGGCGGCGATTTCTACGACGTGGTGCAGCAGAGCGACGGCACCGTGCACGCCCTGATCGGCGACGTCGCGGGCCACGGTCCCGACGAGGCGGCGACCGGGGTGGCGTTGCGGCTGGCCTGGCGCACGCTGGTGCTCAGCGACGTCTCCGGGGTCCGGCAGCTGCAACTGCTGGAGGAACTGCTGCTGGCCGAACGCACCGGCAACCACACCTTCGCGACCCTGACCAGCCTGATCCTGCGCCCGTCCGACCGCAGGGTGCTGATCACCCGGGCCGGACATCCCGGGATGCTGCTGCGAGCCGACACCCGCGTCGACTGGGTCGAGGTGCCCGGCGGCCCCGCGCTCGGCTTCTTTCCCGGACGCGCCGATTGGCGCACCCACGAACTCACCCTCCCGCTCGGCTGTGGTCTGATGCTGTTCACCGACGGCCTGTTCGAGGGCTACAACGGCGCGGGCTCGGATCGCCTCGGCGAGGAGGGCCTGCTCGCATTGGCGCGCACGGTGACCGCCCCGGAACCGGATGTGTTCGTCGACGAGTTGATCGGCCGCGCCGAGGCACTGGCGGAGGCGCACGGCGGCCTCGAAGACGACGTGGCGGTCATGTATCTGCAATGGAATCACCGAGACACGAACCAGGACAATCGATGACGACAACCGCTCGATCACTGGCCGGGCGACTGACGGTGCAGGGTTGGTTCCTCGTGGTGCTGGCGCTGATGGTGCTGCTGGTCCTCATCGGCACCGGGGTCGGCGCCGTCCAGCTCTCGAAGACCAACCACTACTCCGATCGCCTGGTCGATCGGCTACAGCCCGCCGCGGCGGAGACCTATCGGCTGCAGGGGGCGCTGCTGAACCAGGAGACCGGCATCCGCGGCTATGCCATCGGCGCCGATCCGCAGTTCCTCACACCGTATTTCGACGGTAAGCAGGAGGAGGCGAAGGCCGCGGCGCGCATTCGCGAACTGCTCGCCGATCGCCCGCAGCTGCTGGCCGACCTCGATGCGGTGGAACAGGCCGCCGACGAATGGCGCACCGACTACGCCGAGCCGTTGATCACCGGCGTCGCGGCCCGAGGATCCACCGCGGTCGGCGAGGTCCCGGTGCAGCGCGGCAAGAAGGCGTTCGACGATCTGCGCCAGCGCTTCGCCACCCAGTCCGGCGACCTCGTCACCGAAATCGACCGCAACGACGACGAATTGGCGACGGCCCGGCACGTACGCGACACCGTGCTCGGCGGCATGGTGGCCGCCTTCCTGGTGGCCGCGGTGGTACTGACCATCCTGGTGCGCCGGCTCGTGGCCAAGCCGCTGGACGAACTGGAAGCCGCCTCGCAGCGGGTGGCCGACGGCGATTTCGACCATCACATCAGCGCGCACGGTCCGGCCGACCTGACCACCGTCGCGGCGGCGGTGGAGGCCATGCGCCGCCGTGTCGTCGCGGAACTGGAATCCTCGCGCGACCAGGAGGCCGTACTCGAACGGCAGGCCGCCGAACTCGACGCGCAGACCGCCGAACTACGCCGCTCGAACGCGGAACTGGAGCAGTTCGCCTACGTCGCGTCGCACGATCTACAGGAACCGCTGCGCAAGGTCGCCGCGTTCTGTCAGCTGCTGGAGAAGCGCTACGGCGACCAACTCGACGAGCGCGCAGGACAATACATCGCCTACGCGGTGGACGGCGCGAAGCGGATGCAGGTGCTGATCAACGATCTGCTCACCTTCTCCCGGGTGGGCCGGGTGATCGACAGCAATGTGCAGATCGATCTCGATCAGACGATGGACAAGGCGCTGGCCAACCTGTCGTCCGCCGCCGAGGACACCGACCTGAAGCTGGAACGCCCCGCCGAACTGCCCAAGATCACCGGCGACCCGACGCTGCTGACCATGCTGTGGCAGAACCTGATCGGCAACGCGATCAAGTTCCGCGACGTCGAGCGCGCACCCGTGGTGCGGATCGGCTGCGAGCCGGACGAGGACGCAGGTGGCTGGCGATTCTCGGTGTCCGACAACGGAATCGGCATCGCGCCCGAGTTCGCGGAGAAAGTTTTCGTGATCTTCCAGCGGTTGCACAGCCGGGAGGAGTACACCGGCACCGGGATCGGGCTCGCCCTGTGCAAGAAGATCGTCGAACACCACGGCGGCAAGATCTGGCTCGACACCGAATACACCGGCGGCACCCGCTTCGTCTTCACCCTCAGCGCCCCCACGGCACCCACCCCGCAAGGAGATCCGTCTTGACCGACCCAGGCCAGCCCATCGACATCCTGCTCATCGAGGATGATCCCGGCGACGAATTGATGACCAGGGAGGCGTTCGAGGACAACAAGATCGGCAACACCCTGCACGTCGCCCACGACGGGCAAGAAGCGCTCGACTTCCTCTACCGGCAGGGCGAGCACGCGGACGCGCCACTGCCGGACCTGATCCTGCTCGACCTGAATCTGCCCAAATACGATGGCCGCCAAGTGCTCGAGCGGATCAAGGCGGATCCGGACCTCGCGCACATCCCGGTGGTAGTACTGACCACCTCCGCGGCCGAGGAAGACATTCTGCGCAGCTACAAGCTGCACGCCAACGCCTACGTGACCAAACCGGTCGATCTCGACCAGTTCGTGGCCGCGATCAAACACATCGACGATTTCTTCGTCCAGGTGGTCCGGCTGCCCCGGCAGTCCTGAGGCCGAACTCGAAGTCGCGCCGACCGGGCGGTCGGCGCGACTCGAGCAGTATCGATGTTTCCGGTTGCCTCGGCTAGGCGGCCAAGGCGTCGTCGACGGTGTTGAACACGCTGAGCAGCTTGTCCAGGCCGGTGACCTCGATCGGGCGGCGCACCGGCGGCGAGGCCACCACCCGCAGCTTGCCCTGCGGCACCGACTCCGCGGCCACCAGCAGCACGCTCAGCCCGGCGGAGCCGAAGAACTCCACCTGGGACAGATCGATCACGAGCGCCGCCGGCTGTCCCTGCAGCGCTTCCTCCACCACGGCCTGAAATCTCGGCGCCGAGGCCATATCGATCTCACCGGTGATGGACAGCACCCTGGTCGAATCCACCGACCGCGCTACCGCTTCCAGTTCCCTGGCTTTACCGTCCGCACTCATCGGGCACCTGCGCGCATGCGAGAACCGCCGAGCACTGTTTCCACCCGGCTCGAATCCGAGCTCGCTACACCAAACCGGTTGCCTGGCATCGCCACTTCGCTACCTCCGACGCGTCGACCCTCCGCCCGCCGAGCACGGTGCGGAGATGATCCATCGGGTAAAACTACCGTAGGACGGACCCGATCGCCGCGCCCGGCTCGAATGCGGCCGGACAGCCGGGGCAATCGATCAGCGCACGCGGGCGGGACGGCGATCCTCGGCGAAGTCGATCTCCAATGTCACGGGGATGATCTCCACTTCGAGCGCCTCGCGCAGCCGGGTGACGGCGTGCCCGAGAATTCGGCGACGCAGTTCGGCGATGTCGGCGCTGGGCTCCGCGGTCACCACCAGATGCAGCTCAGGCGCGGTGCGGTCACCGGAGAGCCAGGCCGAGGCGGCGCGCACGCCCTCGTAGCTCTCGACATCGGTGGCCACCGGTGCGGCCGCGACGGAGGATTCGAGCACGGTGGTGCCGGGCCACTCGCTGCCGCCGGTGCGCCAGGTGACCGACTTGGGCATCCGGAACACCTGTGCCAGCAACCAGCGCAGGCACAGCAATCCGATCAGCACGGCGGCCGCGACCGCGGCCCACAGCACCCAGGTCGGCGGGGCCGCGGTGCCGGGCACCAGGGTGTCGTCCGAGCGAACCCAGCGCAACCGGCCGAAGTGTGCGGCCACCGCGAGCCCGCCCGCCGCCAGCAACAACACCCCGACCAGCCCGAGCACGCTGCGGTTCAGCGTGGCGGGACGATTGATCCGGCTCATCGGGCCGCTCCTGTCTTCGGTCCCCGTACCTTGGCCCGCACCCGGCGCACCGGTTGCGGCCCGATCTCCTGCACCCGGCGGGTGAGCGTGGCGCAGATCGCTGCGGGCAGCGCGTCGGTGCCGGTCCGATCGGTTCGCGCGGACACCTGTACGCCCTTGCGCCGCAACCGGATCCGCGCCGAGTCGACGCCGTCCACGGCGCCCGCGGCACTGCGCAGCGCGGTGCGCAGGCCGCCGCGGGTCACGCCCGCGCTGAGTCCGTCCTCGTCGGCGAGCGGCAGGACCGCGGGCCGCCCCGGCCACAACGCCAAGCCGAGCAGCACGAAGCCGAGCACCGCCGCCGCGGCGCCGGCGACGAGCACCGGCAGTTCGTTCCAGGTCAGGCCGTGCAGATCGGTCGCGACCGTATCGTAGGAAACGAATTCCCTTGCGCCGACCAGCCGTTGGATCAGCGAGACCGCCACGGCCGCGCACCCGGCGATCAGCACCACCGCGACCACGATGGCCGGTCCCACCCGACGAGGCCTGCGTATCACCGAACCCTCCTTCCCGCACCGGTTTCGGTGGTCAGCTCGGCCACCTCGATATCGATCGCGGAGACCGCGAGCCCGGTCAACTCGCGGGTCCGGCGGGCCAGATGGCCGCGACAGGCCTCGGTCACCTTGCCCACCGGCGACGGATAGGCGATCGGCAGCCGCACATCGAGCGCGGTCCGATCCGCGAACACCTCCGCCTCGACCCGCACGTCCTGCCCTACCCCGGCCACCTCACGGGCGGCCTGCGCGACGATCCGGCGCACCGCGCGGGGCGCGACGGTGGTGCGGCCGGGCAACTCCACCTCCGCCGCACCGACCGCGAGGGTCATCGCCTGCCCTTGCGCTGCGCCGACTGCAACAGGCCCGGCAGATCGAGTTCACCGTCGAGCCAGCGGCCGATCAGCAGGCCGAGCACGGCGAACAGCAGGACGATGGTGAACGCGCCGAATCCGCCGAAGGCACCCGCGAATCCGAGCGCCAGACCGACCGCGAGGCAGATCGCTGTGGCATTCATCTACTGCACCCGGCTGCTCGGCGCGGGTTCCTCGTCGTCGCCGGGGATGAACACGTCGTTGACGTTGATGTTCACCTCGACCACGATCAGGCCGGTCATCTGCTCGATCGCGGTGATCACGTTGCGCCGCACCGCGCGCGCCAATTCCGCGATGGCGACCCCGTATTCGACGACGAGCTCGAGATCGACGGCCGCCTGCGTCTCGCCGACCTCCACCGAGACGCCCTGGCCGATACTGGCCGACGCGCCGGGGATCCGGTCGCGGATCGCGCCGAACGCGCGGGCGGCGCCACCGCCGAGATCGTGTACGCCGCGCACTTCGCGCGCGGCCAGGCCCGCGACCTTCTGCACCACGATATCGGCGATGGTGGTGGTGCCCTGGTCGCTGGCGAGCTTGCTGTCCTTGTCGGCCGCGGCGGCGGTCCGGCTCGGCTGGTTCTTGGTGTCCGCGGCCGTCTTGTTCTCGGTGTTCTTATCGGTGCTCGTCGTCGCGGTCATGCCAATTCCTCCTGATTTCCCTTGGGGTACAGCGGATTCGCTTGCTATGGATGGACACCTGCGCGGTCCGATCGTCACGGGTGCGCTGCTGTGAGCTAGGTAACTCTCCCTTCTCCGCCGAAGGCCACGGCGTCGAGATCGGTGACCACCAGCCGCAATCGGGCCTCCGACCACGGCGTCTCGGCCAACGCCGCACGCACGGCCTCGGTCGCCTTGTCCAGCAGCGGCGTCAGCGGTAGCTCGGCCGCGGTGACCCGGATCTCGACCCGGGTCTGGGTCAGGTCCACCGCGAATCCCCTTGCGTCCCATGGCCACCAGGCGGGCGGCTCGGTGCCGAGGGTGGTCGCGGGGCGCAGGCCGTCGATGGTGTCCAGCGCGGCGAGAATCGCCGCGATGACGTCGCCGGAAGAATTCACTGCCGCTCCGGTTCGATATCGAGAATGGACACCGACACCTCGTCGACCGCCTGACCGGTCTGCTCGAACACCACCCGCGAAACCTCCTGTTGCACTGCCTGACCGATCACCGCCGCGGCGCGTTCGGCCGAAATCACCAGATCCACTTGCACACTCAGCGCGCCCGACGCGCTCCGGCGCACCCGCACGCCCTCCGACGGGGCGGGATCGGCACTGGTGAGCCGCTGTTTGCTCACCCGGAGCAGGGACGAGACCAGGCCGCGCACACCGGGTTCCAGCCGGATCACACCCGGCGTCGCGCGGGCCGCATGCGCGGCCACCGCGGCGATGACCGGTGTCTCGATCACCACCTCGGAAACTACGTCGGTCATCGCGGCGCGTCCCCTGTGTCCTCGTAGATATCGGCGACCACCAGGTCCAGCGTCGCCAGCTCGAGACCGACCTGTGCGGCCAGCGCCGCGCGCACCCGCTCGCGCACCACCGGCAGCGCGGCGCCGACGGTGGTGTGACCGAAGCGGATCGCGACCGCGAGTTCGACCGCCAGCAGGTTCGCCCCGTCCGTGCCCGAACCCACGCGACGCACCCGGCAGTGCCTGGCGCGCACGCCCGGCACCGAATCGGCGGCGTAGCGCAGCACCGCGGCGACGGCCTGTTCGCTCACCTCCACCACACCGGGCATGGTCGTCGGCAGGCTCAGCGTCCGGCCGCGCCGGGCCTCGGCGCGGACCGCGGACATGATGCGCCCGGTGAGATCGGGCGGCGCCGGATCCGGTTCGTCGATCAGCTCCTTGGTCGCCGCGCGCAGGGCCAGCAGACTGTCCCTGGCCGCCGCGCAGTGCGGGCAGGTGTTGTCGTGTTCGTCGCCGAGCCCGGCCTCGACCGTGTCCAGCCGGTCCCAGACCTGTTCGATCTCGCGGCCGCAAGGCAGCAGGTAGTCCTGTTCGGTCGTGCCGTTCACCGCCATGGTTTCATCACCTCGGACAAGTGGGCTCGCGCCCTGGCTATCCGGCCACGCACCGCCGTCGTGTTCACCTCGACGATGTCGCCTATCTCCTCGTAGGAAAGCCCGTGTACCTCGCGCAGCAGCCAGCAGGCGCGCTGTTCGGGCGTGAGCAGTTGCAGCGCCGCGTTCAGCGCTGCCAATTGCGTGCTCACCTGCACCGCGTGCTCGGGTTGGGTGTCCGAGCGCGGCGATTCGGTCGTCTCCGGATCCACCTCGACCGTCGGCCGGCGGGCCCGGATCACGTTCAGACAGCGGTTGGTCGTCATGCGATAGAGCCAGCCGACGAACGCGGCGTCCTCGTTGAGTTGCGGAAGGCGGCGCCAAGCACCCAGAAACACCTCCTGCACCACATCTTCGGCGTCGGCCCGGTCGGCGAGCATCTTGACCGCGAGCCGAAACATCTGCGCCTGATAGCGCACCACCAGCTGCTCATAGGACCGCATATCGCCGTCGCGCGCCCTGCTCACCAGGGTCGCATCGTCCGGCGTGGTCTCGGCAACCGTTTCGGTCGTGGTCACAGCACCTCCTCCACCGCTTGTCCGTAAAGACACCGCGGATCGGAAACCGTCACGGCCCAGTATGACGTGATCGTTGTCTCAGTGGTTGCTGCGTGCGCTTTCCCCCGCGCGCCGTGTCTCTAGGACATGCGCATCCGATCGGGATGCGCGCCAACGCAGCAGGAGGTTTCGATGTCTCTGAGCGACAAGATCGGCAACAAGGTCGACGAATTCGGCGGTAAGGCCAAGGAGGCCGCGGGCAACGCGACCGGTGACGAGGACCTGGCTGCCGAGGGTAAGGCGGATCAGGTCGGGGCGGCCGTCAAGGGCGCGGTGGAAAACGTCAAGGACGCCATCGGTGACGCGGTGGACAAGACCAAGAGCGCACTGGGCAAGTAGCCCGCGCCGCGGTGTGCGGCCGGTTTGCCCGGCCGCACACCGTCTCCGGTTCGAACAGAGGTAAGACAGTGACCGAACAACGACCGGCCCGGATCGCGGGCATCGAACAGGGCACCGCGGTGCTCGCCGCGGCGACCTCGCTCGCGCTGACCATCGCCGTCGCGGCGCTGACGCATTCGCTCGGCGCGACGGTCGCGGCCGGTGCCAGCATCGTGGGCGGGCTGGTGCTCGTGCTGAGCATCCTGCCGCACAAGGCCTGACCGGCCGCGCGCGTCCGCACTAGGTGCGCGGCTGCTGCAACGCCTCCTCGACCGCCGCGAGCGCGTCGACCGGCGTGCGGTTCTGGCCCTTCTCGTTCTTGCCGAGCTGCGCCCAGCCCTGGCCGTCCGGCCCCCGCAGCTGGGTCCAGATGTCGCGGGTCTTGTCCAGCAGCTCGCGCTGCTCGAACTCGTTCAGTGCGGACATGAATTCCTCCTCTATTCCGACGCCGCAGGCCGCGGCGAAATCCTGGGGCGACATGCCGTAGGCGATGTTCATGTCGCAGTCGCCGAACGGCGGGCAGCCCTCGGGCAGGCCGCCGCCGTAGCCCTGGCCGTCGGTGTATTGGTGCGCGATCTGACCCGGCAGGTTCGGATTGCGGCCATACCCGGCCCCGACCATGCGCAGGCCGGCGGGCCGATGTGACCACATGCCGAAGAAATCGCCGCTGTTCGCGTAGCCGATGACCCGGCGGGTGTCGCCGAGCCAGTCGGCGACGCTCCAATAGGTCGCGTTGAGCGCGTCGGAATGATCCCCGCCGGGATTACCCCCGGATTCGACATCGATCATGGTGATCATCCGCGGGTGCGGACCGCCTACCCCAGCCACCATGTCCCGGTGGACCTGCACCGTCTCGGCCCAGTTCGGGCGCCAGTAGAAGTACACGACGAAGCACGCCAACCGACCGGAATCGACTGCACGACAAGCCCAGTCGTAGTTCGCGGCGAAGTTCGAATCGCGAAATGTACCGTCGTTGGAGCGGAAGCTCAGGATGCCGAACGGGTAGGAATCGTCCACCGGCACCTGAAAATATGACACATCCGCGAAGAGGCTGTCGACCATTTGTTCTCCCTCGATTTCGTCTGCCGAAATTTCCCCCGAGTAGTGGCCGCCGCCGCCGAACACCCCTCGCGACGTCGTGAGACGCCGATGAAACGTGGGTGAAGGGCCTGCGCCGGAGACTGTTGTTCGTCAGTTGGAATGTCCCGGCGCCCATGCGGTGCGACGGACCAATGTTGTCGCTGGTCGGCCGCGGTTCGGAAGCGAACGGTCGGATGAGCGAACCGGGCGTTCCATTTGTTGGACCACGAGCGATAAGAACGACGTGCTCGGTTCGTTGCGTTATCTGCATGGGAGGACAGAGAGTGAGCGAAGCGACGATCGAACGGGCGGCTATGGGGGGCCGCGGCGTATTGGAGGGCGCATTCGCCCTGTTGGAGGTCCTCGCGGAAGGGGACGAGGTCGGCTTGACACAGCTGGCCTCGGCCGCGGGACTGCCGAAGGCCACGGCCTACCGGCTGCTCAACCAGTTGGTCGTGGAGGGCGCGGTGCAACGGCGCAGCGGCCGTTATCAAATCGGCCCCCGGGTGTATCGGCTCGGGCAGACCTGGCAGCCCGCGCGGTTGCTCAGGGCGGCCTCGGCGCGGCCACTCGGGCAGTTGACCGCGGCCTCGGATCGCGGAGGTTTCAGTCTCGCGGTGACCGATCGGGGGCACACGATGTTGATCGGCGGCATCGGGCGCGAGATCGATGAGATCTTCCCGCTGCGCGCGGGCGTGCTGCTGCCGCCGGGCACGGCGGCCGAGCAGGCGCTCGCCATCGGGCGCACCGTCACCACCCCGCCGACCGGCTATTCCCAGCGGGAATGGAGCAGGCAACTGGCGGTGACCCGGGAGCGGGGACTCGCCTACGACACCGACATGACCCGGTTCGGGCTGGCGTGTGTGGCGGCGCCGGTCCGCGGGCCGTCCGGGGAGGTGGTCGCCGCGCTGGCGGCGACAGTGGCAGACCTGCCCCGGGTGCCCGCGGTCGCGGAGGCGGTGCTGCGGGCGGCGGGCCTGGTGAGCGCGAACCTCACCAGGCTGCTCAGGTCGACCGGGGCGATGTCACTGTGAAACCGGTTGGCGTCCGGCGCGGTCCGGACGCCGACCGGCGCGGTCAGTCGTGCGCGATGCCCGCGCACCAGACCTTGGTGATGGTGCGGGTCGCGTGGATGTCGGCGAGGGGGTCGCCGTCGATCAGCACGAGATCGGCCCGCTTGCCCGGGACGACGGCGCCACGATCGGTGAGCCCGAAATGCTCGGCGGGCAAGCTGGTCGCGGCCTGCAACGCCTCGGCGGTGGACAGGCCGGCGGTGACCAGCAGTTCCAGTTCGCGGTGCAGCGAGTCGCCATGCGGCGGCTGACACGGCACGCCCGGGGTGCTGTTCGCGTCGGTACTGGCGAGCACCGCGACGCCCGCGGTGTGCAGCGCGGCGACGGTGGCGAGGCAGTCGGCGAAGCCGAGGACGCCCTGCGCCTTGGCGATGCCCTGCATCATCGTGAGCGTGGGCGTGGCCACCCGTCCCTCGGTCGCCATCCGGTGCACGTCCGCGGCGGGGACCTGCCCGTCCGTCGGCACGTGCGTGATGATGTCGGCGCCGATATCCAGCGCCAGGGCGTAGGCGGCCAGGGACGTGGCGTGCACGACGGTGCGCAGCTGCCGGGCGGTCGCGGCCGCCACCACCGCTTTCGCCGTCGCCGCGTCGGGACCGCCCGCGCCCGGAGCTTCCAGCATCAGCTTGATGTAGTCCGATCCGGCGGCGGCGCGCTCGGCGACGAAGCTCTCGGCATCCTCGACGCCGCGGATGACCGCCTGCTCGGCCAAGCCGGGCAAGTGCGCATGCACCCCGCCCGGGCCGATGATCGGCACGCCCGCGCTGCGAATGTCGGTGGTACCCGGTCGATTTCGGAGCGCGTCCAAGCGCTCGGCGGGCCAGGTGGCCATGTCGAGCGCGGTGGTCACGCCGTGCGCGGCCAACTGGTCCAGCGATTCACCACCGGATAGGTGTACGTGCGCGTCGATCAGACCCGGTAGCAGCACCGCCCCGTGGCCGTCGACCTCCTCGGCCCCGGCCGGGTCGGTGCCGATCACCGCCCCGTCGATCACCACCGTCGTCGGCTCGGTGAGTCTGTGCCCGTCGAAGACCCGAACGTTGCGCAGGGCGGTTTTCCCGTTCGCTGGGGCTTCGACAGTCACGCGGACCTCCGGTGCGGTAGTCGTCAGCGGCGGGATGCAACCGCTCAGCATGGAACGTTAGTAGCCGTCAACCCATTTGTCCGCACACGAAGTGGTAACACCTTGCGCATGATCGAATCGCGCTAGTCGGCCAGCCGGGCACCGGTCTCCGGATGGAAGAGATGCACTGCGGCAGCATCGGTTACCGCGAGCCGCACCGATTCGGCGAGCCGAGCGGGCGCCCGCATCGCCGAGCGCGCGACGAACAGGAACGACTCGCCGTCCAAACCCGTCACCGCGCCGCCCGACGGTCGGGCGTAGACGTAGGACTCACTGCCGAGTTCCTCGATCAACTCCACCGTGACCTCGAAACCCTCGGCATCCCTGCGCAATTCGAGCTGTTCGGGCCGGATGCCCACGGTCACCCGAGACAGGCCCAGCTCGGCCAGGCGGGCCAGCCGTTCGCGCGGCAGTTCCAGTGTGCTGCCCGCGATCTCGACCCCGCCGGGCACCAGCGCCACCGTGCACAGATTCATCGACGGCGAGCCGATGAAGCCCGCCACGAACGCGGTGGCCGGCCGGTCGTACAACTCGGCCGGAGTGCTGAACTGCTGCAACCGGCCGTCGCGCAGGACCGCGACCCGGTCGCCCATGGTCATCGCCTCGACCTGATCGTGCGTGACATAGACGGTGGTGGTGCCCAGCCGCCGTTGCAGCGCGGCGATCTGGGTGCGGGTCTGCACCCGGAGCTTGGCATCGAGGTTGCTCAGCGGCTCGTCCATGCAGAACACCCGCGGCTCCCGCACGATCGCCCGGCCCATCGCCACCCGCTGTCGTTGCCCGCCGGACAGTTTCGCCGGTTTGCGATCCAGGAACGGGGTGAGGCCGAGCAGCTCGGCGGCCTCGGCCACCCGTCGTTTCCGTTCGGCCAGCGGCACTTTCATCATCTTGAGCGCGAAACCCATGTTCTCGCCCACGGTCTTGTTCGGGTACAGCGCGTAGTTCTGGAAGACCATCGCGATATCGCGATCCTTGGACGGCACGCCGACCATGTCCGCGCCGTCGATGCGGATGGAACCGGCGTCGATCTCCTCCAGCCCGGCGAGCATGCGCAGCGCGGTGGACTTGCCCGAGCCCGAAGGCCCGACCAGGACGATGAATTCGCCGTCGGCGATATCGAGATCCAGCGAGTCGACCGCGAGACTGTCGGCCCCGGCGTAGACACAGGACGCCGAGTCGTAACGAATGGTGGCCATGAGTGGTGTTCCTTACTTGATGGCGCCGAAGGACAGGCCGCGCACGAGCTTGTTCTGCGCGATCCAACCGGCAAGGACGACAGGGAGCGCAGAGAGCACCGCGGCGGCGGACAACCGGGCCCAGTACAACCCCTCGCCGGTGATGAATCCGACGAGGAAGACCGGAATTGTCTGTGCCTGAACGGCGGTCAGGTTCACCGCGAAGAAGAATTCGTTCCACGAGAAGATGACACAGATCAGCGCGGTCGCGGCGATACCGGGCGAGACGAGCGGCAGGATCACCTCGCGCACCGCGGTCCACAGGCTCGCGCCGTCCATGCTCGCGGCCTCGAGCAGCTCGCTCGGCACCTCGAGGAAGAACGAGCGCATCATCCAGACCGCGATCGGCAGGTTCATCGCGGTGTAGAGCACGACCAGCGCCCAGATATTGTCCAGCAGACCGATATCGCCGACGATCACGTACAGCGGCACGATCGCCGCGACCACCGGCAGCATCTTGGTGCCGATGAAGAAGAACAGCGCGTCCTGGGTGCGCCGCACCGGCCGCAGCGACAGCGCGAAGGCGGCGGGCAGGCCGAGCAGCAGCACCAGGATCGTCGACATCGCGGTGGCGAAGGCGGAATTCAGCAACGTGGTGCCGATACCGCTGTCCAGTACAGCCGCGAATTGGTCGAGCGTCGGGGTGAAGAACAGCTTCGGCGGATCGGTATAGGCGTCGGCCTCCTGCTTGAACGCGGTGAGCACCATCCACAGCACGGGAAAGAAGAACCCGATGCCGACCACCCAGGCGAGCACCGTCCAGAGCAGGCCGCTGCGGCTGCGCCTGCGGCGGACCGGAACCTGTTGCGCGGTCATGCCGCCTCCTCTTTTCCGGTGAAGGACTTGAACAGCAGGCGCAGGGCCAGGGTGGCGACCACGGTGGTCGCGATGACGGTGATGACGCCCATCGCGGCCGCCTGACCGATATCGAAACCGAGGAACGCGCGCTGATAGATGTAGAACGGCAGGTTGGAGCTGGCGATACCCGGACCGCCGGAGGTCATCATGTACACCGCGTCGAAGGTGTTGACGAGGTAGATGGCCCCGAGCACCGCGCCGAGTTCGATGAACCGGCGCAGGTGCGGCAGGGTGAGCTCGCGGAAGACCGCGAACGAGCTCGCGCCGTCGACCCGGGCGGCCTCCACGATGTCGCGCGGCATGGACTGCAGTCCGGCCAGGATCAGCAGCATCATGAACGGGGTCCACTGCCACACCAGGTCGGCCATCACCGCGGGCAGCGGATAGCGGCTCACCCAGTCGATCTGTCCGGCGCCGAACGGTTTCAGCACCACGTTCACCAGACCGAACACCGGGTCCAGCATGGTCGTCTTCCAGATCAGCGCGGCCGCAACGGGTGTCACCAGGAACGGGGTGATGAGCAGCGTGCGCACGATACCGCGCCCGAAGAACGCCCGATCCAGCAGCAGCGCCAGCAGCAGGCCGAGGACCACCGAGATGATGACCGTGCCGACGATCATGATCACGGTGTTCAGCGCGACCTGACGAAACTGACTGTCGCGGAACACTTCCGCGTAATTGTCGAGGCCGGTGAAATGCCGCGAACCCGGACGGACCAGGTTCCACGACTGGGTCGAGTAGTACAGGGTGAACACGAACGGCAGCTGGGTGACGACGATCATGAAGATCAGCGCGGGCAACAGCGGTCCGCGCCGCCGCCAGCCCTCGGCCCTGGAGATCCGATCGCGGCGGGAGACCAGCGGGGGCGCCGACTCAGGCGCGGGCGGCGCGGAAGCTGCTGGTGCGGTGGTGGTTTCCGACATTGTCACTGACTTTCTCGATACGACCGCCCGACCACGTCGGCGTACTGCTGCGCCTGGTCGAGGGCGGCACGGACGCTGATCCGGCCGGCGACCGCGGCGCTGATCTGCTGACTCACCCTGGTGCCCAGGTCCTGGAATTCCGGAATGGTCAGGAATTGGATGCCGGTGTACGGCACCGGTCGCACGCCGGGATGCTCCGGGTCGACACCGGCCATGGCCGACAAGGTGAGCGGTCCGTACGCCTTGGACGCCTCGCGGTACTCGGGTATCTGGTAGGTCGAAAGACGGCTGCCCGGTGGCACATGCGACCAACCGAGCTTCTCCCCCACCATCCGGATGTAGGGCTTGCTGGTCATCCAGGACACGAATTTCCATGCCGCGTCGGGCTTGTCGGTCGTCTTCGGGATGCCGAGCGACCAGGTGTAGAGCCAGCCCGCGTTCGGCTTCTGCATGATCGGCGCGAGCGCATAGCCGATCTTGCCGACCACTTTGCTCGACGCGGGGTCCTCCAGCACCGAAACGGCCGAGGTGGCGTCGTACCACATCGCGGTGTTGCCCTGCGCGAGCTGCGTGGCGCACTCACCGAAACCACTGGTGGCCGCACCGGGTTCGCCGTGCGTGCGGACCAGGTCGATGTAGAACTCGACGGCCCGCACCACCTCGGGGCTGGTGAGCTGGGCGTGCCAGTTCTCGTCGAACCAGCGGCCGCCGAAGGTGTTGATCACCGTGTTGAGCGGGGCCAGGGACTCACCCCAGCCGGGCTTGCCGCGCAGGCAGATGCCGGACCGCCCGGCCGCCGGATCGTCCAGTTTCGCGGCCGCGGCGGCGACCTGCTCCCAGGTGGGTTCGGCCGGGATGCTGAGACCGGCTTGCTCGACCAGATCCTTGCGGTACATCAGGAACGACGACTCGCCGTAGAACGGCACCGAGTACATCGAGCCCTGATACGACAGCGACTTACGCAGCGACGGGATGAAATCCTCCTCGTCGTAGCCCGGCGTGTTGCGCGCGTAGCTGGAAAGGTCGGTCAGCCAACCGTTCTCGGCCCACTGCGGGGTCTCGTAGTTGCTGATCATCACCACGTCGAACTCGGCGCCGCCGGTGGCGACGGAGGCGGTTATCTTCGCCCGGGCCTCGTTCTCCGACAGCGAGACGAATTTCAGCTTGGTTCCGGGGTTCTCGCGTTCGAACTCCCCGGACAGCGCGATCGCGTCGCGCATCTGCGAATTCGAGACCATGGCGATGGTGACCGTATCGCCGCCGGCGCCGAACGAGCCGGCACCCGCACAGCCCGACGCGGCCAGCACGGCCGAAATCCCCAGCGCCAGTATATTTCTCCGGATCGGGCTGTGCCTTCGCATCAGGCCGCACCCTCTTTCTGCTCCAGCAGCCACCGCGCGCACTCGATATCGGTGACGAGAATCTTGGCCAGCCCGCCGCGCAGTGCGCCGAGGGTGGCTTCGTGCTTGGCCGCGCCGCCGGCGATCAGCAACGTGGCGGGACAGGCGCGCACCGCGTCGAGGGCGACCGAGACCGTCCGCGCGGCAAGCGATCCCATGACATCGCCGCCATCGGCACGGAAGAATCTGCCGCCGATCTCCCCCACCGCGCCGAGCCCGCGCAATTCGTCGAGGATCGCGGTATCGAGGTAGCTGCCCTCGAACAGCGTGGTCGCGGTGGACACCGTGCCGACGCCGAACATCATCACCTCGGCGTGCCGGCCGAGCGCCATCGGCTTGCCGAGCACCGAATCCTGTTCCAGCGCAGTGACAGTCGCCGGGTCAGCGTAGAGCGGAGCGTGCAGCCGGACCGGGGTGGCCTGCAAATAGGTCGCGCAGCGGCCGAGGGTGTACTCGACGCCGGTCTGATAGTCGCCCGAGGTCATCGACCCGTCCAGCTGGACGACGAACGTGCAGCGGGTCGTCTTGGTGTGCAACTCGTGCGCCACCGCGATCGTCTCTGGGCCCCAAGTGAATCCGAGGGTGTCGCGCGGCTGCAACCGGCGGGTGAGCACGGCGACCGCGGCGCGCGCCAGCGGCTGCAGGCCGGACGGCGAACCATCGGGCACATCACGCAGCACCACCGCCTCGGTCAGGCCGAACGCCGCTTCGAGTTCGCGCTCGAGCTCGGTGTGCACGGTGTCGCGCAAATCGTCCGGGAGGCTGATCTCGATGCGCACCAAGCCCTGGGCGCGGGCCCGGGCGATGAGCCGGCCCGCGGTCGGTCGCGAAACACCGAGTTTGGCCGCGATTTCGGCTTGAGTAGCGCCTTCCAAGTGATAAAGCTGCGCGGCGCGGAGCGCGAGCCTGACGTCATCCGGCATACCCGGCCGGGATGGGACGGTGGCCACATGGCCTCCTCCATGAGTCTGAGCATATGCTCAGCATGTGATCTCCTGCTCACAGAGGGTACCATCCGATATGTGACGTACACAACAGTGGTGGGGTAGTTATGACTTGGGACACAGGCGTGCCGCTCGATGCCGCGACGCTACGGAACCTCGGCTCGGGTATCGCGACACCGGCCTACGATCGGTCGGAGATCACCACCGGCATAGTGCATTTCGGTGTCGGTGGCTTTCACCGCGCGCACCAGGCGATGTACCTGGACCGATTACTGGCGCGCGGCGAGGCGCGCGAATGGGGCATCTGCGGGGTGGGCGTGCTGCCCGGCGACCGCCGGATGCGCGACGTATTGACCGCGCAGGACGGGCTTTACACGCTGTCGGTGCTCGCCCCGGACGGCGGCTGGACCGCCCGGGTGATCGGCTCGATCGTCGAATACCTCTACGCCCCGGACGATCCCGAGGCCGTGCTGGCGAAACTGGCGGCGCCGAGCACCCGCATCGTCTCGCTCACCGTGACCGAGGGCGGCTATCACATCTCGGCGACCACCGGCGAGTTCGCCGCCGAGGATCCGGCCATCCAGGCCGATCTCGCCCCGGATGCGGTGCCCGCCACCATCTTCGGACTGATCACCGAGGGGCTGGCCCGGCGGCGGGCCCGCGGTATCGCGCCGTTCACCGTGCTGTCGTGCGACAACATCGAGGGCAACGGCGAGGTCGCCCGCAAAACCTTCAGCGCGTTCGCCCGGCTGCGCGACGCCGAATTCGGCGACTGGGTGGCCGCCGAGGTGCGTTTCCCGAATTCCATGGTCGACCGGATCACCCCGGTCACGCCGCCGGACGCGGCGGCCGAGGTCGAGCGGCGCTTCGGCGTGCGGGACGGGTGGCCGGTGGTCACCGAACCGTTCACCCAGTGGGTGCTGGAGAATTCGTTCACGCTGGGCCGGCCGGACTACGGCGCGGTCGGCGTGCAACTCGTCGACGATGTCGCGCCGTACGAGCTGATGAAGCTGCGCCTGTTGAACGCGAGCCATCAAGCGCTGGCCTACTTCGGCTATCTCAGCGGCTACCGGCTCGTGCACGACGCGGCGCTGGATCCGGTGTTCCGCCGATTCCTGTTGCGCTACATGGACGCCGAGGCCACCCCCACCCTGCTGCCGGTGCCCGGTGTCGATCTGGCCGATTACAAGCAGACGCTGATCGAGCGGTTCGCCAACCCGGCGATCGGTGACACCATCGCCCGGCTCTGCGCGGAATCATCGGACCGCATCCCCAAGTGGGTGCTGCCGGTGATCCGCCGCCGCCTCGCCGACGGCGGCGAGATCACCTGCGCGGCAGCACTTGTGGCCAGCTGGGCGCGGTACGCGGAAGGCACCGACGAACAGGGTGAACCGATCGAGATCGTGGATCGGCTGCGCGAGCGCCTCGGCCCACTGGCCCGCCGCCAGCGCACGGACCGCACCGCATTCCTCAGCGACCGCGAGGTTTTCGGCGATCTGATCGACGAGCCACGGTTCGTGCGCGAGTACGTCGCGGCGCTGGATTCGCTGTACGCCAAGGGCGCTCGCGCGACGGTCGCCGAACTCGCGGGCTAGCGGGACGGTTAACCGCAGCCCGGCGTCCCGGCGTTGCTACCGGTCGCGATCGGCAGGCACAGCCCGGAGGAGCCGGTGTTCAGCGCCCGGACGAACTGACCGGCCAGTGCGTGCGGGTCGGCGACCCGGTCCGCGCCACTGGCGATCGACGGTGCGTCGGGCGTCTGCGCGGCCGCGGTGCCATGCCCCAGGGCCACGCCGGCGCCGATCGTGGCGCAGACGGCGAACGTGCGAAGCGAGACCGTACCCATCAGTTTCTGCATGACCTCAAACTAATGCGGTAACGCGATCACCCAACGCCCCCAATTGCTGGCCCCCGAGTTCTGGTGCCGCTGCCACCGCCAGCACCAGAGCGCCCGGGCCGCCCGGAGTCAGAGCGGGAGCACCCGGGTGACGGCGTGGGTCTCGCCGCCGACGGTGAACCAGATGTCGAGGTCGGTGCCCGTGCGCTGCGCGACCAGCGCGACCTGATCACCGGACTTCAGCGGCTTCGCGTACTCGATGACGGTGCGGTGGGCGCCCGACTTCAGGTCGTGGTGCTCGGCGAGGACCTCCTCCACGCCGCTGAGGTAGACGCTGTTGTTGACGTGGTCGAGCATGTCGATATCGGTGATCCGCAGTGGGAAAGGTCGCACCTGGATATCGGCGGCGTCGATGCGGGGCGCGGGCTCGGTGAGCGCCGCCTTCCAGCGCAGCCGGTGCTCGGTGGTGGCGGCCAGCATCGGTGCCATGAAGCGATCGCTCATCCGCGCCGGGAGCCCGGATTCGGTGCCGAAATGGATCAAAAAGGCCTCGGTCTCGACCAGGCCGCCGCCGCTGCCGACGATCTGGACCCGCATGTTGCACCAGCGGTTGGACAGTCCGGAACACCAGCGGCGCAGCGTGACCCGCTCGCCGAACAGAATCGGCTTCAGCACGTCGATCACGGTCCGGCGCACCACCCAGCCGGGATGGGCGTCGCCGTCGTCCACCGCGTCCAGGTGCTCGAACCCGATGTCCTGCAGGTAGCGGGCGATGGCGTCGAGCCGCAGGTGTTGCTCGCCGTCGGTGTCGGCGAGACGGACCGGCCATCCCGTCTCGAACGGGGTTCCGGTGGTCGGACGTTCCGGCAGCACGCTGGGAATGACCATGCAGGGATACTGCCAGGTCGTGCCGCGTGCGCGCGCAGCGGCACGGTCGGCGCGTCGTGCATCTCACATCTGCGCATCGCGACAACGGGCGTCACACCGCGGGGTTGACCCTCACACGGTGTCAGCTCGTTGACTCGACGTCATGCACGCTTATATCGGTTCGGTTCCCTACTGCTACAGCAATTCCCTGGCGATGCTGCTCGGTGCGCACGCGCCGTCGACCGCGGTGATCGAGACGCTGACCGGATCGCCGTTCGGCGTTCAACTCGAGGGCGGCACCGTGCCGTTCTTCGATCCGGTCGGCTGGCACCCGGAGATCGGCGTGAGTGCCGCGCTCGAGCTGCTCGGTTGGTCGTGCACCCGCAGCGCGGGCGGGCCGGCCCCGGCGGCGCTCGAGCGGTTGCGGGACGCGACCACGCGGGGGCCGGTGCTGGCCGGTCCGCTCGATCTCGGGTTGCTCAGGTATCGGCCCGGTGCCGAAGCCGCGCTCGGAGCGGACCATTACGTGGTGGTGCTGGCGGTGGCGCACGACACGGTGTTGCTGCACGATCCGCAGGGGCATCCGTTCGCGACCCTGCCGACCGAGGAGTTTCTCGAGTCGTGGCGGGGCGAGCGGGTGAGCTACCGCGATACGCCCTTCGTGCTGCGCTCGGATTTCGTCCGGGAACGGGAGGTGTCCCCGGTGGAAGCGTTGGCATCGTCCATGCCGCAAGCGATCCGGTGGACGGCGGGCGCGTCCGACGCCGCGGCGGCGATCGCCGATCTGGTCACGCGGGGACTGCCGCCGGAGATCCGGGGCTTGCTGGCCGACTTCGGTCTCCGTGTGGGCAGCCGTCGGTTGATCGACGCCGCTACGAGCCTGACCCTGCTCGGGCGCACCGCCGCGGCGGAACTCGCCGCGACGCAGGCCCGCCTGATCGGCAGCCTCCAGTACCCGCTGGTGGCGGGCGACGACAGCGCGGTCGCCGCCACCCTGCGCGACCTCGCCCCCGGCTACGACCGGCTGCGCGCAGCCCTCGCCTGAAAACCCACGCACCCCTTCCGCTTTCCCGCACCCGCTGTGCCATGCCAGAGCGGGTGCGGGAAGCCAGAAAGGGTGCGGGTGTGCTACTTCTTGCCGCGCTCGCGCTTCTCGCGGACACGCACCGAGATGCGCACCGGCGAACCGTCGAAGTTGAACTCCTCACGCAGCCTGCGCTCCAGGAAACGGCGGTAGCCCGCCTCCAGGAAGCCGGTGGTGAACAGGACGAACGTCGGCGGACGGGTGGACGCCTGGGTGGCGAACAGGATGCGGGGCAGGCGACCGCCACGCATCGGCGGCGGCGTCGCCGCGACCACTTCCTTCAACCAGTTGTTCAGGCGACCGGTGGAGATGCGCTTGTCCCACGACTCGAGCGCGGTCTCCATCTGCGGCACCAGCTTCTGCACCGCGCGACCGGTGTGCGCCGAAATATTGACCCGCTGCGCCCACGGCACCCGGACCAGATCCCGGTCGATCTCGCGTTCCAGTTGCAGGCGCCGGTCCTCGTCGACCAGATCCCACTTGTTGAAGGCCAGCACGAGCGCGCGACCGGAGTCCGCGACCATGCTGATCACCCGCAGGTCCTGCTCGGTCATCGGCTGCGAGGCATCGATCAGCATGATCGCGACCTCGGACGCCTCCAGCGCCGCCTTGGTGCGCAGCGACGCGTAGAACTCGGTGCCGCTGGAATGCGAGACCTTGCGGCGCAGACCCGCGGTATCGACGAATTTCCAGACCTTGCCGCCCAATTCGACCAGCGAGTCGACCGGGTCGACCGTGGTGCCCGCGACATCGTGCACCACCGAACGCTCGTCGCCGGCCAGCTTGTTCAAGAGGCTGGACTTGCCGACATTCGGCTTGCCGACCAGGGCCACCCGGCGCGGACCGACCCCGCCGGTGCCCTCCCGCGGCGTCTCCGGCAGGACGGCGAGCACGTCGTCGAGCAGATCGCCGGTGCCGCGGCCGTGCGCCGCACTCACCATCCGCGGCTCGCCGAGACCGAGCGACCACAGCGCGGCGGCCTCGGACTCGATGCGCTGATCGTCGACCTTGTTGGCGACCAGGATCACCGGAATCTTGGAGCGGCGCAGCTTCTTCACCGCGGCCTCGTCGGTGGCGGTCGCGCCGACCACGGCATCGACCACCAGCAGGATCGCGTCGGCGGTCTGCATCGCCACCTCGGCCTGGCGCGCCACCGACTGCTGCAGGCCCTTGGCGTCAGGCTCCCAGCCGCCGGTGTCCTGCACCAGGAAGCGGCGGCCCGCCCAGTTCGCCTCGTAGGAAATCCGGTCCCGGGTGACGCCGGGAATGTCCTCGACGACCGCCTCGCGGCGGCCGAGGATCCGGTTCACCAGCGTCGACTTGCCGACATTCGGGCGGCCCACCACCGCGAGCGTCGGCATCGCGAGCAGCTCTTCACCGTCGAACTCGCCGTCGAGATCGGTGAGCTCCCACTCGGTTTCGTCACTCCAGATGCCGTCGCCGGCCATCACGTCTTCGGTCACTGCGAACCTCCCGTCCGGCCTACCGAAATCTGCTGCGCGACAACGCGGTACAGCTCGTCGATGACCTCATCCATGTTCAGGTCGCTGGTGTCGACCAGCACGGCGTCGTCGGCCGGACGCAGTGGGGACACCTTGCGGGTGGAATCGAGGTTGTCGCGTCGCTGCACATCGGCGAGCACGGCCTCGTAGTCGTCGCCGCGGCCCTCGGCGATGTTCTGCTGATTGCGCCGATGCGCGCGCGCCTCCGCCGACGCGGTCAGATAGATCTTGGCGTCCGCGTCCGGCAACACGACGGTGCCGATATCCCGGCCCTCCACCACGATTCGCTGTGCGTCCGTGGTGATCTCGCGCTGCAACGCGACCAGCAGATCCCGGACCTCGGGCACGGCCGACACCGCGGAAACCGCCTTGGTGACGGCGTCGCCGCGGATCTCCGAGGACACGTCCTCGCCGTCGAGCCGGATCACCTCACGGCTCGGATCGGTACCGATCGAGAGCGGCAGCTCCTTCACCGCGGCGCCGATCGCGGCGGCATCGGTCAGCTCGACACCCGCGCGCAACACCCGCAGCGTCGCCACCCGGTACATCGCACCGGTGTCGAGATAGCGGGCACCGAGCCGGGTCGCCAGGCGCCGCGAGACGCTGGACTTGCCGGTACCGGACGGGCCGTCCATCGCCACCACGAGTGGACCGGTCCCCGACATCTGCCGAGGGGCCTCGACCGGAATCTCCACACCCATCACAACGACACCGCCTCGTAGAGTTTGCCGATTTCCGCGCGACCGAGCACCCGCAGCGTGCCCGGCCGCTGGTCGCCGAGCGCGACCGGACCGATATTGGTGCGCACCAGCCGGGTCACCGGATGGCCGACCGCGTCCAGCAGCCGTCGCACGATGTGTTTGCGCCCTTCGTGCAACACCAGTTTCACCAGAGAACGTCCCTCGCCCAGCTCGAGCACCTGGAAACTGTCCACCTTGGCGGGACCGTCCTCCAGCTCGATGCCGTCCTTGAGGCGTTTGCCGACCGACTTGTGCACCTCGCCGTTGACCGTGGCCAGATAGGTCTTCGACACCTGGAACGACGGATGCATGAGCCGGTGCGCCAGATCACCGTCGTTGGTGAGCAGCAGCAGGCCCTCGGTGTCGGCGTCGAGACGCCCGACATGGAACAGGCGCTGACCCGCCGCCACCCGCTCGGCGACGATGTCACCGACACAGGGACGACCCAGATCGTCGGACATGGTGGACTGCCAGCCCTTGGGCTTGTTCAACGCGATGTGCACGAGCTCCTCGCGCACCATCACGCGGGTACCGTCCACCCGGACCACCGCGACCTGCGGATCGATCCGCAGACCCTGTTCACGCACGATCGCGCCGTCGACCTCGACCCGGCCCTGCGCGATCATCTCCTCGGCGGCGCGGCGCGACGCCACACCCGCCTTGGCCAGCACCTTCTGCAAACGCTCGCCCTCGCCCCACGGCATCTTGACGTGGCCCTCGGCGGCCGCGGGTTCCACGTGCTGGCGCTTCGCGGGCTTGGCGTTGCTGAGCAGCGGAGCGGACTGCGTCTGCTTCTGCGGCTTCGGGTTCTTCTTCTTGCCGGTCGGCGCGGGCTGGGCGGCCCGGCGCACCGGGATGCCGTTCGGCGGGGTGCCCCACTGGGCGGTGCCGCCCTGGCTCGGGCCACGTCCCGAATTGCCTTGCGCGGAGCCGTTTTCGGTCCGGGGGCGGTAGGAAGCGCCCTGCGCGGGGCCGTCGGTGCGACCGCGGTAGCCGTTGCCGCCCTGGGCGGGACCGTCCGTGCGGCCGCGGTAGCCGTTGCCGCCCTGCGTAGTTCCGTTGCGGGTGCCGCGATATCCGTTGCCGCCCTGGGTATTTCCGCCGTCGTTACGGCCGCGGTAGGGGCCGTCGCCGTCGGAGCGGCCGCGGTAGGAGCCGCCTTCGGTGCGGTCGCGGTACGAGCCGCCTTGCGCGGCGCCGCCGCGGTACGAGCCGCCGTCCTGGCGGTCCCGGTACGAGCCGCCGCCGGCGTTGCCGCGATAAGCGTTGCCACCCTGAGCGTTTCCGCCCTGAGCGTTGCCGCGGGACGCGGTACCGCGATATCCCCCGTCGCCGCGGGCGCTGCCGCGGTCTGTTCCCCCGCGAGCCGCACTGCGTGCGTCTCGCGTCGCGCCACCCCTGCTGGGCTGGTCGCTGCGTTTCCTACGATCCGGTGTGCCATCTCGGCGAGCGGGCGTATTCATTTTGTCCTGTCAATCCTCGCTGCCGAGGTCCAAGTCGGCCTCGGCGGGTTTCTTCAGCTTGGTGTAACGGGGGTCCGTGTCCAAGCTCTCGTTGATCTCATCGATCAGGTCGACGCCCGGGAGCAGGGGCGCCAGCGGCGGCAGGTCGGTCAGCGACGCGAGCCCGATCCGCTCCAGGAACAGCTCGGTCGTGCTGTACGTCGTCCCGTTCGTTTCCGGGTCGACGCCGGCCTCGGCGATCAAGCCCCGAGCCAGCAGCGTGCGCATCACCCCATCGACGTTCACGCCGCGCACCGCGCTGACCCTGGTCCGGGTCACCGGTTGACGGTATGCCACCACCGCCAGAGTTTCCAAGGCCGCCCGCGTCAGTTTGGTGCGAGCGCCGTCGAGCAGCACCCGTTCCACATAGGGCGCGTACTCGCTGCGAGTATAGAAGCGCCACCCGTCTCCGACGAAACGCAGATCGATCCCGCTCCCCCGCGCCGACAACTCCGCCGACAGCTCACGCAACACCCCCTCCACCCGCTCGGTGGTGTCGTCCAACGCCGCCGCCAACTGCTCTACCGGGGCCGGAGCGTCCACCACGAGCAACATCGCCTCCAACGCCGACCGAAACTCCGCATCCTCCAAAAACTCCGGCGTGAACTCCGACACGGTGTTGTCGGCGACTGGTATCGCGTCGTGCGTGGGCACGTTTTCGGCGGACGCATCGGACGCGTCGGATGCCTCGGACGCGACGGATGCATGGGACACGTCGGACGCAGAAACAGAGCGATCCGCCGAGCCTTCGACAGCATCGCCCCCGTCGGTCGCCCCCTCCGCCCTGCCATCGACAGTCCCGCCCGCAACACCCGCAGTCGCCTCGACCGCCCGGGCCGCGGGCACCGTCGCGACGGGACGCAGGCGACCGGCCACAGCGGTCACTGCACCGGCTGCAGCCGAGCCACTGGCGGAGCCCTTCGCGCGGGCGGCGTCCACGCCGTCGCGCATCGCCTCCTCGTCTGCGGCAGCCGAGTCACGGGCGGCCGAGGGCGCGGGGGGCGCGGCGGCGGGGGCTTCCTTGCCAGCCGCCGCAGGGGGCGAGCTGGCGAAAGCAGACGTTGGGACAGCGGCGTCCCCTGCGGAGCCAAGGTCCTCGGGGCGACTCGTGGCCGAAGCCGAACTGTCGGCGGTGGACACCGGGGGGTCCGCGGCTGGGGTGGGCGCCGACTGCGGCTGGTCCGAGACCGGGGTGTCGGTGTGCTCGGTCACCCGTAGTCCTCCTCGATGGTCACAGTGCTGGTCTCGACGTCGTCACCGATCCAGCTGATCGACAGTGGGCCGAGCGGGTCGGGCTGGTCGAACTCGATCGTCTTGCCCCGGTACAGCTCGAGCAGCGCGAGGAAGCGGGCGACGATCTCGACCGGCACGGTGCAGTCGGCGACCAGTTCGGTGAAGGTCGTCCAGCCACCTTTGCCTGCCAGCTTCAGCCGTTCGAGCACCAGCGCGGCCTGTTCGGCGATCGACACGGCGTGGTTGTGCAGGTGGTCGAGCCCCACCTTGGGCACCGGGCGCGGCCGGAACGCCGCCGCGGCGATCGCGGCGAATTCGTGCGCGTCAACTCCCAGCGTAACCTCGGGCAGCAGGTCGGCGAAGCGCTCCTCCAGGCCGACGGCGCGCGGGTACCGCCGCAGCGCGACCGCTTCCAGTTCGCCGAGCAGCTCGGCCACCTGCTTGAACGCCCGGTATTGCAGCAGCCGCGCGAACAGCAGGTCGCGCGCCTCCAGCAGTTCGAGGTCCTCGGCGTCGGTCATCTCCCCAGAGGGCAGCAGTCGTGCCGCCTTGAGGTCGAGCAGCGTGGCGGCGACGACCAGGAATTCGGTGGTCTGGTCGAGGATCTTGTCGGCCCGCAGCGTCGTCGTGGCGTCGTCGGACAGCGCCGCGGTCAACGCCTTGGTGTAGGCGATGAACTCGTCGGTCACCTTGTGCAACGCCACCTCGGTGACATCGAGCTTCCGCGAGCTGATCAGGGTCAGCAGCAGATCGAACGGCCCCTGAAAGTTGCTCAACCGCAGATGAAACCCGGACTTCTGCTCCGCCCCGTCCGCCACCGAGGCATCCCCGCCCCCGGCCACACCATCGTTCCCGCCCTGCGGATGCGCCGGCACCGTCTGCTCGGCAGCGCTCGACTCCGCGGGGGGCTCGGGGTTCGCGGCGGGCTGCTCGGGCATCTGGACATCATGGGGCACACCGGAGTGGTCCGATGTGTGCAGGTCCGGGGTCGACGTGACCTCGTCCGCCGCACGGTCCGGTGCGTCGGCGCGCGCCGCAGCCCGCTCCAGGAGGTCGCCCGACGGGTGGTCGTCGCCGTGGACGACTCCGTGGCCGGGCGTGTGGGTGGTAGCGGGTGGTGCGGGGTCGTTGCTGCCGATCACCGGCCGGACCGGTGGATGACTTCCCGCGCCATCGCCCGATATGCTTCGGCTCCACTGGATTTCGGCGCCCACGTGGTGATCGGCTCACCTGCGACGCTGGCGTCGGGGAACCGCACGGTACGCGAGATCGCCGCGTCGTAGACCAGGTCACCGAACACTTCGACGACCCGCGCCATCACCTGACGCGAATGCAGTAGTCGGGCGTCGAACATGGTGACCACTATCCCGTACAGGCTGAGCCTGGGGTTGAGGCGGTCGCGCACCTTTTCCACGGTGTCGTTGAGCAGCGCGAGCCCGCGCAGCGAGAAGTATTCGCATTCCATCGGAATGATGACGCCGTCGGCGCAGGCGAGCGCGTTGACGGTGAGCAACCCGAGCGACGGCTGGCAGTCGATGATGATGTAGTCGTACCGGTCGCGGATGGAATGCAGTGCGCGGCCGAGCGAATGCTCCCGCCCGACCTCGTTGACCAGCTGAATTTCCGCGGCCGAGAGGTCGATGTTGCTGGGCAGCAGATCCATGTTCTCGACCCGGGTCTGCATCAGCACGTCGTCGATCGAACCTTTGGAGCCGACCAGCAGGTCGTGCACGGTCAGCTCGAGATCGTGGTGGGCCACCCCCAAGCCCGCGGACAGCGCGCCCTGCGGGTCCAGATCGACCAGCAGCACCCGGCGCCCGTATTCGGCGAGCGAGGCGCCGAGATTGATGGTGGAGGTGGTCTTGCCGACGCCGCCCTTCTGGTTGCACATGGCGATGATGAGGGCGTCGCCGTGCCGTTCCAGCGGCGGCGGGTCCGGCACGAGTCGCAGGGGGCGCCCGGTCGGGCCGAGTGCCGCGTCCTCCGCGACAGGGAGATCGGCCCCGGTGCCCCACAGGGTTTCGGCCGCCGCCGCCGAGGCGGGACCCGGATGCGGCTCCGCCCCAGCACCCATCGGCGGCTCTGCCGCTCCGGCTGATGTCACGATCCGCTGCTCCTTATACGTTCCTGCCCGTTGCCTCGCCGAGCGTAGCGAAGCCGATCAGGCCCGACCTCGCTTTCGTACGGTCCAGCTCTCGATAGACGCTACCGCTTATGAGCGTGCAAGAGCCGCGACGCGCGCGGCGTGTTCGCGGCACCACGCCGGGCCACGAACAGCAAAACGCTACCCCGTATCGCTCTGCGCCACTCCGGGTCACCGTTGAAACGCACGTCGAAGCGGCCGGGTGACTCGTCCGAGCTGTCCCGTTTCCGCCTCGCTGTCCCGTTTCCGCCTCCCCGCGGGTGTCCGGATGTGCTCGTAACGAACGATACCCGGCGCCGCGATCGCGCCGGTCTAGCGGGCGCGGGGATGCGCGGTGGCCCACACCTCGCGCAGGGTGTTCACCGTGACGAGGGTGTAGATCTGGGTGGTGGTGACCGAGGCGTGGCCCAGGAGTTCTTGCACCACACGGACATCCGCGCCGCCGTCGAGCAGATGGGTGGCGAAGGAGTGGCGCAGCGTATGCGGTGAGACGGCGGCGCCGATGCCCGCGCGTTCGGCCGCGGTCTGCAACACCTGCCACGCGGTCTGGCGCGACAGCCTGCCGCCGCGCGCGTTCAGGAACAGCGCGCCCGCGTTCGCTTTGCCGGCGGCGGCCAGCATCGGACGCCCCCGCACCAGATAGGCGTCCACCGCGGCGAGGGCTGGCCGGCCGATCGGCACCATGCGTTGCTTACCGCCCTTGCCGTGCAATACGACCGCGCGTTCGGCGATATCGAGATCGTCGACATCCAGTCCGACCATCTCGGAGATGCGCGCGCCGGTGGAGTAGAGCAGTTCCAGCAGCGCGCGGTCGCGCAGCCCGCGTGGTCCACCGTCGGTGCCGGGCGCGGCGTCCGGATCGTCCACGGCCCCACCGCCCGCGGCTTCGAGCAGCTTCAGCACCTGGTCGTAGGGCAGGGCTTTGGGCAACCGGCGACCGGGCGCGGGCGGTTTCACCGCGTGCGCGACATCGGTGACGGTGAGGCCTTCGGCAGCGGCGAACCGGTGCAGCCCGCGCACCGCGATCAGGGCGCGCGCCACCGAACTCGCGGCCAGCGGCGGATGATCGGCGCCGCCCGCGCGCAACGCCATGGTGAATTCGGCGACGTCGCCCTCGGCGACCTGATCGAGCGCGGTGATGCCGCGCCCGCTCAGGAAGTCGAGATAGCGCCCGAGGTCACGCCGGTAGGCGCCGAGGGTGTTGCGCGCGGCGCCGCGTTCGACCGCGAGATGGTCGAGGTAGGCGTCCAGTTCCCGCGCGAGCACCCGGCGCCCCCGTCAGTCCGCGGACTTCTGCGCCGCCTTGCGGCGCAGGAACGCCGTGGGCTGACCGGGCCACGGCGCGTCCGCCGGACGTAGCTCGGTGTCGCCGGCCCGCGCCGCGGCGAGCGCGAGCACACCGGCCACCGCGGTCGCGTTGACGATCTCCCCGGCCAGTGCCGCGCGCACCGCGTCGGCGACCGGCATGCGCACGATCGCCAGATCGGCCTCCTCGAATTCCGGCTCGGGCTGGTCGGTGTCGTAGAGGTCGCGCGCGACGTACACGCGCAGCGCCTCGTCGGTGAAACCCGGCGACAGCGCCACGTCCACCAGCACCGACCAATCCCGCGCGGCCAGCCCGGTCTCCTCGGCGAGCTCGCGCCGCGCGGCGACGAGCGGATCCTCGCCCGGCAGATCGAGCAGACCGGCGGGCAGCTCGAGCAGCCGCCTGCCGATCGGATGCCGGTACTGGTTGATCAGCACGACATTGTCGTCGTCATCGATCGCGGCGACCGCGACGGCACCGTGGTGCTCGATCACCTCCCGCTCGACGACCTTGCCGCCCGGCATCCGCACCTGGTCCAGCCGCAGCGCGAGAATCGCGCCGCTGTAGACCGTTTCGCTCGACACCGTCTCGAAATCGTGGCTGCCCGGTGCGGCAGCGCCCCCGTCCACCGTCATCGCGCTACGCCTGCTCCGCCGCGCTCACGAACTCTTCGTCCGGGATGTCCACCGGCAGCCGCTCGGCCAGCTTGTAGGTCAGGGCCGCCGCGACCAACGCCGCGAACAGCGGATGCGGCCGGGTCGGCCTGCTCTTCAGCTCCGGATGCGCCTGCGTGGCGACGAAGAACGGATGCACGTCGGCGGGCAGTTCGACGAACTCGACCAGATGCCCGTCCGGCGAGGTACCGCTGAACCGCAGCCCGCTCTTCGCGATCCGGTCGCGGTAGGCGTTGTTCACCTCGTAGCGATGCCGGTGCCGCTCGGACACCTGCTCGGCGCCGTACGCCTGCGCCACCACCGACCCCTTGGCCAGGGTCGCCGGGTAGGCGCCGAGACGCATGGTGCCGCCGAGATCGGCCTCACCGGCGACGGCCTGTTCCTGATCGGCCATCGTGGAAATGACGGGATGCGGCGTGTCCGGCTCGAACTCGGCCGAATTCGCCTCGTCCAGACCGACCGACCTGGCCGCTTCGATGACCACGCACTGCAGGCCGAGGCACAACCCGAGCAGCGGAATACCGCGCTTGCGGGCGTAAGCGATCGCGCCGACCTTGCCCTCGATGCCGCGGATACCGAACCCGCCGGGAATCAGCACCGCGTCCACGTCCCGCAGCGCAGCCTGCGCACCCGCGGGCGTCTCGCATTCATCGGACGGCACCCAGCGGATCTGCACCTTGGCCCGCGAGGCGAAACCGCCCGCGCGCAACGCCTCGGTGACCGAAAGGTAGGCGTCGGGCAGGTCGACGTACTTGCCGACGAGCGCGACCTCGACCGTCTCGCGCGGCGAATGCACCCGGTCGAGCAGATCGCCCCACACCGTCCAGTCCACATCGCGGAACGGCAGCCCGAGCTTGCGCACCACGTAGGCGTCCAAGCCCTCGCGATGCAGCACGCGCGGGATGTCGTAGATCGACGGCGCGTCCGGGGTGGAGATGCAGGCGTCGACATCGACGTCACACATCAGCGCGATCTTGCTCTTGAGCGCCTGCGGCACCTCGCGGTCACACCGCAGGATCAGCGCGTCGGGCTGAATACCGATGTTGCGCAACGCCGCCACCGAATGCTGTGTCGGCTTGGTCTTCAGCTCGCCCGAGGGCGCCAGATACGGCACCAGCGAGACGTGCAGGAAGAAGACGTTGTCCCGGCCGACATCGTGCCGGATCTGGCGCGCCGCCTCCAGGAAAGGCTGCGATTCGATGTCGCCGACGGTGCCGCCGATCTCGGTGATCACCACATCCGGGGTCTGCCCCTGCGCGTCCGGCGCGCTCATCGCGAGCACCCGGCTCTTGATCTCGTCGGTGATATGCGGAATCACCTGGACGGTATCGCCCAGGTACTCGCCGCGCCGCTCCTTGGCGATGACCGTCGAATAGATTTGCCCGGTCGTCACATTCGCGTCCCGGGTGAGATCCCGGTCCAGGAACCGCTCGTAGTGACCGACATCCAGATCGGTCTCGGCACCGTCCTCGGTCACGAACACCTCACCGTGCTGGAACGGGTTCATGGTGCCGGGATCGACATTCAGATACGGGTCGAGTTTCTGCATCGTGACGCGCAGCCCACGCGCCGTCAGCAGCTGACCGAGGCTGGAGGCGGTAAGACCTTTACCCAATGAGGAGGCGACTCCACCGCTCACGAAGATGTGCTTCGTAGCTGTTCGCGCCTGAATCCGTGTTTGACCCACGGGTCTTCACGGTAACACGGATCAACTGTCCAGAAGTAACGCCACGCACGTTTGCTGTGTATGTGCCGCGCGGGCGCGGTGGGGTTCGCGGCCCCTTTGTCTCGCTTCTCAGCTGTCGAGACTCGCGCCTTCGGCGCATGCGCTTCGACAGCTGAGAAGCGAGACGGCCGCGAACCGGGCGCTCGTAAGACTCGCTCCGTGGTGGGTGCGTGGGGATTTGGGGGTTCGGTGGTGTTCGGCGGAGCCTGCTACCGGTATTCGGTGGGGGCGCGTGCCGCATTGGCGGAGTGCTTGCCGTGTTCGACAGGCGGTCGATCCGCGCGGGGGCGGCGGACCTCCGCTTCCTCGCTGCCCGCCGGGTTGATGCTGTCTAGCGGGGGGCCGAGGCGAGTGTGAGGGACGTCGCCTTGTCGCCGGTGCCGTATCGGCCTGCGACGCCGTTGAGCTGTTCGGTGAGGGCTAGGACGGTGGTGACGCGGCCGATCTCGCGGTCCAGGTTGTCGACGGTGGTGACGGAGGTGGCGAGGGCGCCGTCGGTGCGGACGACGGCGATCGGGCCGGGGTTCTCGGCGGCGCCGGCGCGGCCGGCGAGGACGACGCCGGCGCCGCGGCCGCGCAGGGCGCCGGTGAACCTGGCGAGGTTCGCGCCCTGGCTGTTCTCCGCGGACTTGGCGCCGTTGCCGGTGATCACGACGGCCAGTTGCGCCGGGTGCACCGGGGTGTCGCCGTAGGCGAGGAAGCCGCCGCCGCGCAGGGTCTCCAGGACGAGGCCGAGTTCCTGCGGGGTGCCGCGGGTTTGCCCGTTGGCCGGATCGAGCAGCAGCACCAGGCCGAGCAGGTCGCCCGCCATGCTGCCCTGATCGACTGCGCCGGTGCGCAATTGGGCCCCGGCCGGGATGACGTTGGTGACGGCGGTGCGCATTCGGTCGCCCTCGGTGGCGTCGGCGAACGCGTCGGTGAGCGCGATCCGGCCGGTGATCGCGGCCCCCGAGGTTTCCAGCGACTTGGTGACACCCTCGATATCGGCGGGATCGGCGTCCGGCGTGGTGAACACGACCACGCTGCGGTCGGCCAGCGTGCCGCCGAGGATGCGTCCGGCGGAGCCCGCGATGAAGCGATCGGCGGCGTTGAGCTGATCGGTCAACTGCCGATTCTGTTCGGACACGGTGTCGACCTGCTGGCGTAGATCGGATTTGTCCGCGCGCAGCCCCGACAGCAGATCCGCCGCGAGGGTCTGCGAGCCGAGCACGACGCCGATGGCGAGTGCCAAGAAGATCGCCACGATAGAGACGGCGTGCTGGCGTAGCGAGATCATCGTTCTCCCTTGGTCATGGAGCGCAGGCCGGTCACTGGCCGCCTGCGCCGACTAAGCCCTGCGCCCAGAGCGCGAACCGGTGCCAGGTGTCGGTGGCCCAGGTCAACGCGTCGGTACCGGTGTTGGACGCGAGCAGCACGACGATCACCGCGACCAGCGCGGCGAGCACCACCAGCGCGACCCCGATGCCGGACACCCGGTTGCGGTACAGCGTGGCAACGGCTTTGGCGTCCATCAGCTTGGTGCCGAGCTTGAGCCGGGTCAGGAAGGTCGCCGGATTGCTCTCACGCCGGCTGCGATCGAAGAAGTCGTCGAGCGTGGCGGCCGCGCCCGCGGTGACGATCAGCGCCGCACCGTGATGGTGGGCCAGCAGCAGCGCCAGGTCGGCGGGCGACCCCGAGGACGGGAACGTGGTGGCACCGATGCCCAGATCCTGGATCCGCTCGAGGCCCTTGGCATGTCCGTCGGTGTCGGCGGGCAGGATCACCTCGGCGCCGCATTTCAGTGTGGCGGTGGTGATCTCGTCCGGATCGCCGACGACGAGGTCCGGCTTGTACCCCTGCTTCATCAGCGTGTCCGCGCCGCGGCCGACGCCGACCATGATCGGCACGTACTCCTTGATGAACGGCTTGAGCCGCTTGAGATCCTCGGCGTGATCCGGTCCGTCGGCGACCACGACGACGTGCCGGTGCTTCATCGACAGTTCCAGTTCGGGCACGCCGATACCGTCGATGAGCAACGCGCTCTCGGTGCGGATGAACTCGATCGTGTTGCCCGCGAAGGCCTCCAGATGATCGGCCAGCCCGTTGCGGGCCTCGATCATCCGCTCGGCGATATCGGCGTCGGTGAGCTCGATGCCCTCGACGAGCACCTCCGGCTCCTTCTTGGTGACCTTGTCGAGATAGACGACGCCGCCATCGATCCGGACCTTGATGCCGTCCTTGATCTTGCTGAAGGCGTCCGAACTCACCGTGTCCAGCAGCAGGATCCCGTTGGCCACCAGCACTTCGGGGCCGAGATTGGGATAGCGGCCGGAGATCGACGGCGAGGTGTTGATCACGGCGACCACCCCCGCCTCGACCAGCCGGTCGGCGGTGAGCCGGTCCAGGTCCATCTCGTCGAGCACGACGACATCCCCCGGCCCCACCCGCTTCAGCAGACGCCGGGTATTGCGGTCCACCCGGGCGATCCCGGTGCGGCCGGGCAGCGTTTCGGTGTTCCTCGACAACAACGCCAGCATCTTCATGGCTCCGATGCTGCCCGCTAACCCTCAACCTTTGGTGGAGGCGCGCCGTATCACCTACCACATGGGTCACTGCTAAAACAGCGACTCGACCCACGACACGCGGAACTTCTGCCGGATCCGTTGTGGTCAGAGGCGAAAACGCCGCCTCGGACCGGTGGTGGGCTGTCGAACCCAGTCGGCGTGTGCCCTAGCTAACATTCGGCGCGTCTTGTGCGTCGGCAACCGTCCGGCATACCTTGACCCCATATTTCCATCTGGGATGGCTTTCGTCCGCGGCGCTGCGTACCGACAGAACTCCCATGGCATCTCCGACCCGCAGGCCGAGCGCGGCACCCGCACCGGCCACCGGGTCGAATCGAAGGCGGTACGCACCGTGCACAGATTGACGAGATTCCTTATCGTTTCGGCGAGTACGGCGGCGATCGGCGCCGCATCGACCCTCACCGCCCATGCCGAGCCACCGGCCCCCGGCATTCGATACACCGCGCAGGCGGTCGGCGACGCCGTAATACTGACCACCGACTCCGGATCACTCGACACCGCGGGTGACCAACTGGAGATCCGGGACGACGCGGGCGTCCTGCGGGCGTCCTTGCCTCTCGGCTACTACCAGGACAATCGGCGCCGGCCCATCGCCGCCCGCGTCGACGGCACCACCGCGACCCTGACCCCGAGCCTCGACCCGGCCACCGCGACACCCGCGCCCGGCGTCACCGATCCGCTGCGCGAGGTCGCCCTCGACCCCGAATCCCCCGAGTTCACCAAGGCTTTGGAGAACTTCACCGCCGTCGTCGGCGTGGGCACCGCGCTGGGCACCCTCATCGGGACCGTCGTCGGCGCGGGCCTCGGCTGCGTGGTCGGCGGGGCGCTCGTCGGCGGCGCGGCGACCATCCCGACCATCGGCGTGCTGACCATTCCCGGATTTCTCGGCGGATGCCTGGTAACCGCCATCCCCGTCGCCGCGATCGGCGGGGTCATCGGCACCATCGGCTTCGGCATCCCCGCGGTCGTCATCGGCGGCTTCCTGCTCGGTGACGCGCTGTCCAAGCAGAACGCGGCCCCGCCGAAACCCTGACCCGCGAATCACCCGAGCATTCAAGGCATTACGGACAATCGCCCGCTCAAACTGTGTCTACCGTCACAGGAAGCAAACTATTTCGCGCGTCTAACTAGCGAGGTCGCTACCGTTTCGTTACCGTCGGCCGACATCGATGACCGCTCGACGTGACGCAGCAAAGGACACCGGCTGGATGCGCTTCGAAACAACCGCGAATATCGGTGCGACACACCGAATACCAGACGTTTCTCGCATACCGGCGCGTTCTGGACAATCCAGACAAAAACGGTCGATGCGATGAGCGGCTACGGTCCGCGAGGTTTCGAGCAGCGCAACACCTCCCGGCTGCGCAACCCGGACGACATCCAGCAAGGCTTCAGCAATTCCTTGCGACGAGACGAATCCCGGGTGGCGCGGGACGATCATCGGCCCACGGCCAACCGGTGGCCTACCACCGAGGACCGCTGGTCCGGCGACAACGATCGGTGGGCCGTCCCCGAGCACGCCGCAGCGCCGTGGCCCACCGAAAACCGCTGGTCCGAGAGCTATTGGCCACCCGCCGAGGAACAGTGGGCCGAGGACTGGCCGACCGCGACCGATGAGCCGCCCAGTGATCCGACACCGACCGATCAGTGGACGTGGGCGAACGACCGCTGGCAGTCCCCGAACGAACCGTGGGCGGCACCCGCCGCGCGGGTTCCGGACGATCAATCCCGGGCAAGCCGACGCGAGAACCGATCCGACACCAGTCGCGTGCCGCGAACCGGAGTCGACCGCAGCAGGGGCGACCGCAGCACCGTCGTTGCCCAGGGTCTCGGCATTGATCGCGATTCAGCCGCCTACATCGGAAGGGGCCAGTCCGACGTAGGCGGCAACGGCTCGGCCCGGGGTGCTGAGACCACGCTGGGGGCGCCGCGGCGCGACCAGCCGGCGACGCCCGCCGCTGCCGAACCGCGCAAGCGCCGGGGCGGGCGGCATCGGATGCCACCGCCACCGACGGCGCTGAAGGGGCGGGCCGCGATCGTCGCGGTGGCCGCGGGGGCGATCGTGGCGGCGGGACAGAATCTCGAGACCGGGAGCGCGAAGGCACCCGCGCAGTCGGTGGCGCCGATGGCGCTGGGGCAGCCGCAGGCGGTGGAGGTGGCGGCCACCGAGGCGGCGCCGCACAGCACGGATCCCGGTTTGCTCGCGGAAGGTCCGGCCACGCTCGGCCAGTTCGCCGACATGCTGCAGAACGGCAGCAAGGTCGCGGACGAGATCGCCGCCGATGTCCAGGCCAAACTTCGTCCCCTGTTCGTCAAGTTCACCTCCGGCACCTTCACCTCCGGCTACGGAATGCGCTGGGGCACCCTGCATCCCGGCGTCGACGTGGCCGCACCGATCGGCACCCCGATCGTCGCGGTGGAGGACGGCACCGTCATCAGCGCGGGCCCGGCCAGCGGCTTCGGCATGTGGGTGCGTGTACTCGGCGACGACGGCACCGTCACCGTGTACGGCCACATCAACACCGCGCTGGTCTCGGTGGGCCAGCACGTCACCGCGGGCGACGAGATCGCCACGGTCGGCAACCGCGGCGAGACCACCGGCCCGCACTGCCACTTCGAGGTCTGGCTGAACGGCACCGACCGCATCGACCCCCTCCCCTGGCTCGCCACGCGCGGCATCGGCCTCGGCCCCGAGCGCGACTGACCTTCCGACCAGCGCAACCGAGCCCGGCTGAATTATCGAGATCGGAATCACGGCCGGTCAGCATGTCCCCGTTATTTACGACCGATCGATCGTACTATAGCCTTTGGGTACCAGACCTGGCGATCTGCGCACACTATGAGGCCGCGAAGCGTCAGCTCGACCAGGCCGCGATCCCGACCGAGAGGAAACGCGATGCCTACCATGCTCCCGAGCTACCACGTGGGGATCGTCGTCGCCGATCTCCGGCAGGCGATGGCCGAACTGAGCGCGATCGGCTTCGAATGGCACGCCCCGATCCGCAACGACAGCGACGTGCTCATCGACAACGCACCGGTCAACATCAGGCCGTGGCTGGCCTACTCGAAACAGGGCCCGCCCTACGTCGAACTGCTCGAGCAGATGCCCGGCACGATCTGGGCCGAGACGGGCCTACATCATTTCGGCGTCTGGGCCGACGATGTCGCCGCGGAATCCGAACGCCTCACCGACGCGGGCATCCCGCTCCTCAGCACCCAGTACGACAACCAGACCGGCGCACCTGCCCGCTATCACCGAACCGCCGATGGCGTGCGATTCGAACTGATGGACATCGGCCGGGTCGGTCCAGGCTTGGCCACCTATCTGAGCGGCGCCGCCGACAACTATCTCAACGGCCTCGCCGAAGACTACTTCGACTCGGCCACCGGGCACTGAAGGCGCTGCGGCACAAGCAACTTCGCCATCAGAACACCGGTAGCGAGAGTCTCCCGGCCTGCGCCCCGCGGTGCCGATCCCGATCCCACCGCACGCGAATTCTGGTGCAGGGGGCTCGGCTCACGCTCCGCGCGCGGGCCGACCTGGCATCAGGACTGCGGCGGCCAGGCAGGCCGCGGCGAGGCAGATGCCGCAGGCGGCGAAGGCGGGGCCGTAGCCCGCGCTCAGGGCGATCGCGCTCAATGCCGCGAGCCCGACCGCGCCGCTGGTCTGGCGCACTGTGTTGAGCACACCGGCGGCGAGGCCGTTGCGTTCCGGCGGCACGCCGTCGGTCGCGGCGACGGTGAGGGGGGTGAACGCGGCGGCCGTGCCGTAGCCGAAGATCATGCCCGACACCAGGACCGACCAGAAGTACGCGGCACCGAGGGCGATCCCGAGCGCGGTGCCGAGAAAGCCCGCTCCGCCGATCGCGCAGCACAGCATGGCGGCCCGGCGGGCGCCGAGCCGCACGGTGAGCCAACCCGCGGAACGGGAACCGACGACCATCGCGACACCCGAAGGGAGATAACCGATCCCGGCCAGGAACGGCGAATACCCGTACACGTCTTGCATATACAGCGACAGCAGGATGGGACTGCCCAGGAAGCCGACGCCGAGCAGGAAGATCACGACGTTGGCGCTGGTCACCGAGCGCAACCGGAAAATGGTCAGCGGCAGCAACGGCTCGGCCGACCAAAATGCCTGGTGCACCGCGAAAATGGCGATCAACGCCGCGCCGCCGAGCACCGCGACGAGCACACCCGGATCGGTCCAGCCCGCGGCCGCCGACCGCATGATCGCCAGTACGACACCGGTGATGCCCGTGGTGACCAGCACCGCGCCCACCACATCGAGCCGCGGCCGTGCGACGGCCGTCACCTGACGCGGCAGCACCACGAGTGCGCCGATCATCCCGACCACCCCGACCGGCGCCAGGACGAAGAAAACCCAACGCCATCCGGCCAATTCGGTGAGCAACCCGCCGAGCACCGGCCCCGCCGCGGCGCCCGCCGCCGCGACCGCACTCCAGATGGCGAGCGCCCGGGCCCGCCCGGCCGGCTCCAGAAATGTCGTCGTCAGCATCGACAGCGTCACCGGCATCAGCAGCGCACCCCCGAATCCCTGCACCGCACGGGCCGCCAGCAGGAACCCCGGAGTGTCGGCGAAACCGGCCGCGACCCGGGCGACGGTGAATATCCCCAACCCCGCCAACAGGATTCGGCGGCGGCCGAACACGTCCGCACAGCGCCCGCCGAACAGCAGGCAGCCCGCGAAGGCCAGGGTGTAGGCGTTCACCGCCCACGGCAGCGCGGCGGGCGTGAAGCCGAGGTCGGCGCGCAGGTCGGGCAGCGTGATCGAGACGATGGTGGCGTCCATGACCACGCTGAACGAACCGAGGCAGGCCAGCGCCAGCACCAGCACCTGCTGCCGCGTGGGCTGCTCGGCGCGCACGGCCGCACCGACGCTCACTGCTCCCACCCCGGCTCCCCGGGCCGCGCGTCGAATCGGGTTGCGGGAACCGCGTATCGAGCCTCGGGTACCGCGTAGAGCGCATCGACCGCCGCGCGCAGGCCCGGATATTTCACCGCATGACCGCGGATCTCGGCCGGGTTCGCAGGCAAACCGGCTGCGGCGAGCAGTGCTTCGACAAGGCCGCTCATGCCGCCGCCGTCCAGGTCGGCGGCAGCTGCCGGTGCCATGCGGTGTCCTGCTGGAACGCCTCGCCGACCCGCAGGATCATGGCCTCACCGAAGGCCGGGCCGGCGATCTGACAGGACAGCGGCAGGCCGTCCGCACCGAAGCCCATGGGCACGGCCAGCACCGGATTGCCGAGGGCGTTCCAGTACGGGGTGTGGATCATCCGGAACAGCGCGGCATCGTCCTGATGTCCTGCCGCATCGGCCAATTGGTCCAAGCGCGGCGCAGTGACCGAGGCCGTCGGGCACACCACCACGTCCACCTGCTCGAACAGCGCACCGATCGCCACCTGCGCGACCCGCCGGACCCGTTGCGCCTGAACGTAATCCGCACCGGATACCAACGCGCCCTGGGCGAGCAGGCCGCGGGCGGCGACGAAATAGTCGTCCCAGCTTCGGATCAGGTCGTTGCGGTGGTACGCCAGGCCTTCCGAGACCGCAGTGACGATCGCGGCGGTGGTGGCTTCCCGGTAGAACGGCAGCGCGATCTCGGCCGTCTGGGCACCCCGCGCACCCAGAACCGCTATCGCACGGTCGAATACGGCCGGTAGCTCAGGGTCGCCGCCCCCGGCGAGATCGCGAACCACGCCGATCCGCACACCGCTCAGGTCGGTCTCCGGTGGCCCGACGGTGAAGACTGTGTCCACCCCGGGATGCGTGCTGTCCGGGTCGCTCGGGTGCGGGCCGGCGAGTACCGCGAGCAGTGCCGCGCAGTCGGCCGAGGTGCGGGCCAGCGGGCCCACCCGGTCCACGCTGTAACCCAGTGGCACACACCCGGATTTCGGCACCCGCCCGAAGGTCGGCAGCAATCCGGTGACCCCGCAGAACGCGGCGGGCATGCGAATACTGCCCGCGGTGTCGGAGCCGAGCCCGGCCGCAAACAGGCCCGCGGCGATCCCGTTCGCCGTGCCGGAACTGGAGCCGCCGGCCCAGCGGTCGGCCCGCCACGGATTGCGCGGCAGCGGGAACGGCTTGCCGGAATCCGGTATGCCGCAGGCGAACTCCATTGTCGTGGTCTTGCCGATGATGATCGCACCGGCCGCCTTCAGCCGGGCCACGACCGGTGCGTCGCGTCCCGCGCCCCACGCCCGATCGTGCACCAGACTCTGTGCGGTGGTCGGGCCTTCGGCCACCGCCATGGTGTCCTTCACCGCGACCGGAATGCCGTGCAGGGGCCCGCGCACGAGCCCGGCCGCGCGCTCGGCGTCGGCCTGCCACGCCTGCTGCCTGGCGGTTTCGTCGAAGCGGGTGAGATAGACCCCGAGTTCGGTGTCGTGCCGGTCGGCGAGCGCGATCGCGGACTCGATCAGCGCGACGCTCGTCGTTTCGCCCGCGCGTAGCGCGCGGGCGGCCTCGGCAATGGAGTACATCGGCCGTCCCTTCGGAGTGATCCAGCAAGTTAGGGTTACCTTGCCCGTTCAACCCGAGTTGAGGTCAACTAGAGCAATGCCGGAGCTCACGGATATCTCCACCGTCGTCGACCACTTCGCACTCCCCCTGTCGACGCTGCACTACTGGGAACGCCGCGGCCTGCTGACGCCGCATCGCCGCGGCGGTCGCCGCTACTACGACGACGATCAGCTCTATCGGATCGCGCTGATCAAGCAGTGGCGGACCACCGGATTGATGAGCCTCGACGAGATCGGCGCGCTGCTCACCGCGCGGGCCACCGATCCGGACTGGCGCACCACGGTCGACGCGCACATCGCCGCGATCAATCGGAACATGGCCGAACTCGAAACCGCCCGCGACTATCTGGACTATCTGCTCACCTGCCGATACGACGGTGAACTGGAGAACTGCCCCGCCTATCGCGCGACGGTCGCCCTGCCGGACCGGCCTGGTCCATGATGCGTGGAAGACACTGTCTGTGACACCGAACACCCGGACCCCCGGCGGGTACCGGTGGTACCTATATGCTGCGGGTCACAGGTAACTCGAAGAGGAGACCCCCATGGCCAGCACCACCGTCGACGCCGTCATCGCCGCCCCGCGCGAGGTCGTGTACCGGCTCTTCGCCGATCGCGAGAGCGTCAGCCCGTACCTGCCGATCACCATCAAACTGACCAAGCCCGGACTGACCGAGCGCGAAGGCGTCGGCGCGCAGCACCTGCTCGGCGTCGGACCGCTCGGCGTCACCGAGGAGATCACCAAGCTGGTGCCGGGCGAGCGGATGGAATACAAGATCGTCAAGGGGGCGCCGGTGAAGCGCCACGTCGGCGTCATCACCTTCGCCGATGCCGACAAGGGCACCCTGGTGTCCTACACGATGGAATCCGAGCCGAGCCTGCCCGTGCCCGCGAAAGTGCTGGAGTTCGGGTTGAAGAACCTGATCGGCCAGTTCATCAAGGCCGCACAGAAGGCCGCGCGCTAACGCCCTCAGACGGTCGCGCCGGACTTCTCCGAGCGCGCCGTCTCCAGCAGTTCCTCCGCGTGTGCCCGGCCGGTTTCGGTGTCGTCCAGACCGGCCAGCATGCGCGCCAATTCGATGACCCGTTCGTCCTTGGTCAGCGCCCGCACGCCGCTGTTCACCTTGCCCTTGCCGTCGTCGGACTTGTCGACCACCAGGTGGGTGTCGGCGAAGGCCGCGACCTGCGGCAGGTGCGTCACCACGATGACCTGATGGGTGCGGGCGAGCCGGGCCAGCCTGCGCCCGATCTCCACCGCGGCCCGGCCGCCGACGCCCGCGTCCACCTCGTCGAAAACCATGGTGGCGCCGTGATCCGAGCGGGCGAGCACCACCTCGAGCGCGAGCATCACCCGGGAGAGCTCACCACCGGAAGCGCTCTTGCTCAACGGCAGTGACTGCGCGCCCGAGTGCGCGGACAACCGGAACTCCACCTCGTCCACCCCCGAGGACCCGGCGTGCAGTTCCTTGCCGCCGACGAGCAGCGGCGCGGAATCCTGCGGACCCGCGGGCACCGGCCGGACCTCGACCTCCAGTTTCGCCTTGCCCATGGCCAGTCCGCCCAGCTCGGCGCTCACCGCGGACGCGAGCTTGCCGGCCGCTTTCTTGCGCGCGGCACTCAGCTTGCCCGCCGCCTCCCGCACCCGTTCGGCCGCGATATCGACCTCGGCCGCCAAGGCGGTGAGCGCCTCCTCGGACACGTCGAGCGAGCCGAGCTTGGTGCGCGCCTCATCGGCCCAGGCGAGCACGCCGTCGATGTCGGGGGCGTACTTGCGGGTCAGCGACTTCAGTTCGGCCTGGCGGGTGAGCAGCGAATCGAGCGCGCCGGGATCCGACGGCAGGTCCGAAAGATAGCCGCTGAGTTCGGTAGTCAGGTCGACCACCACCGCGATCGCCTCGCCGAGCCGCGGCGCCAGCGCGGTGAGCTTCGGATCGTCGGCCGACTCGATGCGCGAGCGCGCGGCACCGAGCAATTCCAGTGCGCCGGAACCGTCTTCAGGCGTCTCCGGCGAGCCGGCCAGCGCGTCGTGCGCGGTCGCGGCGGCCTCGCGCAGCGAATCCAGGTCGCTGAGCCTGCGCACGTCCTCGACGATGCGCACGTCCTCGCCGGGTTCCGGTGCGATGGCATCGATCTCGGTCAGCGAATGCTGCAACCGGTCGGCCTCCTGCGCCAATTCCCGGCTGCGCGCGGTACGTTCGAGCAATTCGTTGCGCGCGTCCAGCCAAGAGCGCCGCTGCACACCGTATTTGCGCAACAGCGGCCCTACGGTGTCGGCCGCGAACTGGTCCAGCGCCGCCAATTGCTGGTCGGGACGCTGCAAGCGCAACTGATCGTTCTGCCCGTGCACGGTCAGCAACGGCGCGGTGAAATCGGCGAGGACCGCGGCGGGCACGCCCCGCCCGCCCAGGTGCGCGCGGGAACGGCCGTCGCTGCCCACGGTGCGGATCGCGATGATGCTGCCGTCGTCATCCTGTTCGGCCGCAGCCGATTCCAGCACCTGCGCCACTTCGGCGCGGGCGCCGTCGTTCACGTCGTCGACGGTGAAACGGCCCTCGACCACCGCCCGCGCGGCACCCAGCCGGACCCGCCCCGGATCGGCGCGCGCACCGCTCAGCAGGTGCAGGCTGGTGACCACCATGGTCTTGCCCGCACCCGTCTCACCGGTGAGAACCGTGAGACCCTCGTGGAATTGCGCGGTGGCCGTCGAGATAACGCCAAGCCCGTCAATCCTGATCTCTGTCAGCATGTGTGCTCTCCGTTCGCCGTCGGCCACGCCAGCCTGTCACGGGCAATTGGAACTTGCGCACCATCCGGTCCGCGAAGGGCGCGGAATCCAGCCGCACCCAGCGCACCGGCTGCGCGCCGCGGACCGCTTCCAACCGGCCGCCGCGCGGCAGGTCGAGCGTGCGCCTGCCATCCAGGAAAACTATCGCATCGTGCCCCTCGGCGGCCGCCTCGACCGCGATCCGCGACTCCGGGCTGGTCACCAGCGGCCGGGCGAACAGGGCATGCGCGTTGCTCGGAATCACCAGCAGCGCTTCGAGTTCCGGCCACACCACCGGGCCGCCCGCGGAGAACGCGTACGCGGTGGAGCCGGTCGGGGTGGCGATCAGGATGCCGTCGCAGCCGAACGCCGACACCGGCCTGCCGTCCACCTCCAGCACCAGCTCCAACACGCCCATCCGCGAGGCGTTTTCGATGCTCGCCTCGTTCAAGGCCCAGCCGGTTTCCACCACCTCGTCGTCCACCCGGACGTTGACGTCGATGGTCATCCGGTGCTCGATGCGGTAATCCCGGCGCACCACATGCGCGAGCGCGTCGTCGAGATGCTCGGCCTCGGCCTCGGTCAGAAAACCGATGCGGCCCAGATTGATTCCCAGCACCGGCACCCCGGCCGGGCGCGCCAGCTCGGCGGCCCGCAGGAACGTGCCGTCGCCACCGAGCACCAGCACCATCTCGCAACCGACCGCGGCCTCGGGCCCGTGCGCGACCACCCGCACCGGATAGCCGCCCGGCTCGGCCTCGAACCGGGTGCTGTCCGCCTCGTCGTCGAGCACCCGCAGGCAGATACCCGCGTCGGCGAAGATCTTCGCCAGCCGGTGCGCGGTCTCGATGATCTCCGCCCGGCCGGGATGCGACACCAGCAGGATCTCCCGGCTATCGGCCCTCGTCGGCGCGTTCACTGTGGACCCTCCTCAACCGCACGCTCGACGAGGGCAGCCACTCGCGCCTCGTCGTCTTCCAGCCTGCCGTCCGCGGTAACGGACTTGCGCAGCCACAGGAAGTATTCGACATTGCCCGACGGGCCCGGCAACGGGCTGGCGGTCACGCCCTCGGTGTGCAGGCCGAGCGCCGCCGCGACCGTCGCGACCTCGCGCACCGCCGCGGCGCGCAACGCCGGATCGCGCACCACACCGCCGGCACCGACCCGTTCCTTGCCGACCTCGAACTGCGGCTTCACCATCGGCAGCAGATCCGCGCCCGGCGCGGTGCACGCGGCCAGCGCGGGCAGCACCAGGGCGAGCGAGATGAAAGACAGGTCACCGACCACCAACTCGACTGGGCCGTCGATCATTTCGGGCGTGAGGTGACGCACGTTCGTGCGATCGACCACCCGCACCCGGTCGTCGTTCTGCAACCGCCAGATCAACTGGCCGTAGCCGACATCCACCGCGACCACCTCGCGCGCCGCGCGCGAGAGCAGCACATCGGTGAAACCGCCGGTGGACGCGCCCGCATCGAGGCAGCGCTTCCCCGCGATGGTGAGCCCCGCCGGTTCGAACGCCGCGAGCGCGCCGAGTAGTTTGTGCGCGCCGCGCGAGGCCCACGACACCTCGTCGGCCTGCTCCCGGACCAGCAGCGGCGTCCCCGCCTCGACGGCGGTCGCCGGCTTCACCGCGACCGTTCCGGCTATCAGGACGCGACCGGCACCGATCAGCTCGACCGCGTGTTCTCGCGATCTCGCCAACCCGCGGCGAACCAGTTCGGCGTCCACGCGCGCGCGTCTGGCCACCTCAGATCTTGTCCACCGTGGCCAGGGCCTGCACGAGCACGTCGTGCGCCTGCTCCAGGATCCGGGCGCGGCGGGTGATGTCCGCACCGGTCTCCGCGCTCTCGGCCGTCGCGTTCGCGCCCGGCCAGCCGGTGCGGGTGACGAGTTCGGTGAGCAGGCCATCGATCTCGGTGCGGATGCGCTCCGGATCGGCGGGCTCCGGACGCCCGGGTGCACCCGGCAGATGCTGGCCCGGCAGCGGAACCCCGGGGCGGGGTCCGCTGGCACCTGGCGTCGGCATTCCTGGGCGGGGCATGGGAGTAGTCATCGTGCGGTCAACGCTATCGGATTTCCGAACCGGACGCGCGCACCGTCACGGCCCGTCCCGGGTTGCGCCGCAACCGGTCGGCCAACGCCGCGGCGAGGTCGCTCGGATCGATGTCCGATTCGGCCGGAATCGGCGGGTGGTTCAGCGCGTCCAGCGAATCGGCCACATAGGTCGGAATGAATTCGGCCGCCGCGTCTTTCAGCTCGTCCAGGGTGCTGACACCGGTGAGCACCAGCAGCGATTCCAGGCCCACGGCGTTCGCGCCCTCGATATCGGTGTCCAATCGGTCACCCACCACCAGCGCGCTACGGGTGCCCGCGCGCGCCAGCGCGTCCTCCATCAGCGGGGCGAACGGTTTGCCCGCCACCATCGGCTCGAGCTCGGTCGCGGTACGCAAGGCGGCGACCATCGCGCCGTTGCCCGGGGCGAGACCGCGCTCGTTCGGCAGCGTCTTGTCGGTGTTCGCGGCAATCCACAGGGCGTCGGCGCGTAACGCGTACGCGGCCTCGGCGAGTTCGGGCCAGCCGGTCTGCGGTGAATGTCCTTGCACCACAGCGGCGGGCGCGGCGCCGTCGAAGCGGCGCACCGGGCGCAAGCCGACCGCCGTCACCTCGGCGGCCAGATCGTCGGTGCCGACCACCAGCACCTCCGCGCCGGGAGCGAGGCGCTCGGCCAGCAGCCGGGCCGCCGCCTGCGCGCTGGTCACCACGTCGTCGGTGGTCGCGGGGAAGCCGAGGTCCACCAGATGCGCGGCGACCGTCGCCGGCGAACGGCTCGCATTGTTGGTGACGTACACCAGTCGCTGCGTGCCCTCGGCCGCCAGTGCCGCCGGCGCACCCTCGATCACCACGGGACCCCGGTACAGGGTGCCGTCCAGGTCAAGCAGCAAGGCTTCGTAGCGATCTCGTAGCCGCTTCACACCACTCTCCGTGTCACCGAACTTCGCATCCCCGCGGATGCCCGAACCGGCCCCGCCGCGCCCAAGGCAGCTCCGAGACACCCACACATTACGCCAAGGCGCCGACACGAATCGCGGCTCGGTGGGTTCGAGCGCCACGGCGAAGGGGTGCCGATTCGTCGGCGGATGGCCCCACGATTGGTGACGAGGGAAAGCGTGCGACGAGTCCCGGAAACCGGCTGAGAGGGTGGCCGGAGAGTTAAACTGCTGCTCGAGTCGTCGGTCTCGGGGGCGGGCCGGTGCGGAAAGGTAGTGCCATGTCGGTTCGTGCCATCGCTGTGCTGCCCGTGCTGTTGTGCGCGGCGTCACTTGCCGGTTCGGGTCAGGCGACCGCGCAGGGGTACGGCGGCTGCCAGGTCGGCAGCGTGATGAGCGGGCGGTTGGTGCCCGGGACGGGCAGCGCAGGCCAGAACATCCATCGGGAAGTAAACCTGCGCGAATGCGCCAGCGCCCTGCTGCCCGGTGTGGACGCCGCGCGGATGAGCGTGACCATCCCGTTCAACGCGCCGGGCGCGACCAGCTCCGCCGAATTCGCCTGGTCCGACGGAAGTGTCAGCACGGCAACCGGTTACGGCAATGGGCTGTGGTCGATCACCGCCGGGCCCGCCACCGGCCATGCCCTCCACATCCACACCGCCGACACCTGGAACGGCTGGTACTTCAGCTACGCCGAGGTTCTCGTCACCTCCGCCACCTTCGTCTCCTGAACCCCTTCTCCCCCAACACTTCACGAACCGTTCCTGTACTCCCGTCCAGATTGCCGGTGAGTTGCGCGACACCGCTTGCGTGTTTCCAGCAACACACCGCGCAAACCTGTCCCACAGACACTTTTCGAATGAATTTTCGAGCCATGCCTCTATGTTTGCCGCATGGTCAGCTCGCAACACGAAGCGATGCACCGCATCTTCCAATACGACCCCGGCACGTTCGCCCGCGCCTTCCGCGCCCTGGACCTGCCGTTCCCCGACCCCCTGGAGGTGATTCAACTCTCGGTCGACCTCACCGAATGCCGCCCCGTCGAGCGCCGCGCCGACACGATCCTGCAAATCGACACCACCGAAGGACCATTCCTGTTGCTGGTAGAGGCACAGGGCAAGCGGGATCCGACCCGACCGCCCGCCTGGGCCTACTACCTGTCTTATCTACAGGCCAGATACGAACTACTACCCGTGCTCGTCGTCATCTGCCAGGACCACGCGGTCGCGTCGTGGGCCGAGGGTTCGCTGCCGGTCGGCCATGACCGGTGGCCGAGCCTGATCCTGCGCCCACTCGTCCTCGGCCCGCACAACGTGCGGCCGGTGACCGATATCGACACCGCCGTCTCCGACCTCGCGCTCGCCACCCTGTCCGCCATCACCCACGCCAAACAACCCGATATCACCGAGATCCTCGAAACGCTGGCCAAGGCGCTCAGCAAAACCGGCCCCACCGAAGCAGCCCACATGTACCGCGAACTCACCGAACTCGGCCTCGGTGCTGGCGAAACCCAACAGATGTGGAGGAAACTGATGTCCATGGACCTTGACTTCTTCCGTTCCCAGACTTCCGAAGATCTGCGCGCGCAAGGAGAAGTGCGTGGAGAAGCGAAAGGAGAGGCGAGAGGACTGATCAAGGGGCAGGCGGAGGGACGCGCTGAGTGCATCATTCGCATGTTGGACCGACGCGGTATCCCGTTGTCCGACATGGACCGGAACCGAATTCTGACCTGCCTGAACATCGAGGTCCTCGACCGCTGGTTCGACCGCAGCATTTCCGCCACCACTGCCGAGGAAGTCCTCGCCGATGACCACTGAGGCGAATTCCATACCGCTGTGGTTCTTCCGGTCCGAGACGTCGCAACGCATCCGCGCCGACGGAGAAGCCAAGGGGCGGGCCGAGGACATCGTCCGGATCCTGGAGCATCGCGGTATACCCGTAGCTGACAGCGTCCGCGCTCTCATTCTGTCTTGCCGAGAGGCGGACTATCTGGACTCCTGGTTCGACCGCAGCCTCGTTGCCAGCACGTTGCATGAAGTCTTCCTCGATACACCCAGCTACGCCGAGGGGTATACAGAAGGCTTCGCCGAGGGATTGGCTGAAAGCAAGGCCGAAGGGCGCGCCGAGATCATCGTGCACATCTTGGAGCATCGCAAAGTCCACCTGTCCGAAGCCGACCGTGAGCGGATCCTGGCCTGCTGGGACTCCGATGAACTAGACCGCTGGTTCGAGCGCAGCATCGTTGCGACGACCGTGGCCGAGGTCTTCGCCCAGGACGGGCGATCCGACGGCAGCCGCGAGCTGGACAGTTGATCACCAGGTAATGGTGGCGGCATCGGTCGAGAGGCCCACGCCACCATTACCTGGTGATCAGGTGTCCAGGACAGTTTCCGCTGGAGCGGCCGCGATACGTGTGCTTGTCGAGGGGCAACGCGATCGAGTCGCGGCGGGCCGGTTCGCAGCCGACTGGTTTGGGCTCCAACAGCATTGGGCTTCAGCCGATTCGTCGTGCGAGCCGTTGCGGCCGAACACGCTCGGGCGGAAGGAGCACGCTCAGGCGGGAGGGAGCGGGCTCAGCTTTCGACGGGCTGGGCGATGAAGTCGGCGTGTTCGGCTTCGGTGGCGTCGCGGGCTTCGTCGATGAGGAGGACGGGGATGCCGTTGTCGATGGGGTAGGCGCGGCGCAGGCGCGGGTTGTAGAGGACGGTGCCCTCGGTCGCGCGGACCAGCAGTAGCGGGCCCTTGTCCTGCGGGCAGGCCAGCAGGCTCAACAGCGTGGCGTCCAAGGTGGTGTGCTCCGGCATGACCGAAAACCTACCCGACGACGTCGCGCGATTCGACCGCCGGTCGGCGGCGGAACGAGATGTGGCGGTGGCCGAAGTAGCTGGCGACGGCTACCAAACCCATCACCACGACCGCTGCGGGTTTGTCCGGGAAGTGCCACACCGACACGGCCAGCTCCAGCAACACCATATTCAGCAGCAGCCCACCGGAATTCACCGCGACGAACCGCAGGAAATCACGCAGCAGATGCCCGCGCACCCGGAACACCAAAGTCCGATGCAACACGAACGCGACCGCGATACTCACCGCGTACGCCGCCGCCACCGCCACCGAGGGCGGCACATTGTCGCCGAGCACCGCCAGCCACACCACGGTCATCCCGATACCGAGCGCAGTATTGAACCCGCCCACCACCGCGAACGCCAACTCCTGCCGCCGCACCACCCGCAACAAAGGCCCCGGATTCTCCCCACCCCCCGCAGCACTCTCCCCCACCCCGGCCGCGCCGCCCCCACCCGCACCCACAGCAGCCAAAGCCCCACCACCCCCACTGGTCACCCCAGCCCGACCACCATCGGCCAAACCCTCAACTCCCGCCCCGCCCACCACGTCACCAGCCGCACCAGTCAAAGTCCCACCGCCCGCACAAGCCACCCCAGCCCGACCGGCATCTGCCAAACCCTCAACTCCCGCACCAGCCTCTACGCCACCGGCGGCACCGGCCAAAACTCCATTGCCTATGCGAGTCACCCCAGCCCGACCACCACCGGTCCGACCCTCAGCCCCCGCACCGCCCACCGCGTCACCGACGGCACCGGTCAAAACTCCACCACCCGCGCT